>NZ_CP025261.1:0-4800000 GCF_002843625.1 Pseudomonas sp. 09C 129
TGATGGCTTGGCGCAGCAGATAGATCGCCTCGTCCCGCCGGCCACGCGGTACTCGCGCAGGGCCAGGGTCAGGGCTTCCATTTCTTCGGCGAGCAGCGCCGCACCATAGAACTCGACCATCTGCAGGCTGCCGTGGACCTGATGGATGCAGTCCAGGCACTGCTCGAGCGCTTCCACCGCCTGCGGCTCGTCGACCAGATGATCGAGCGCCTGGTGGGCCTGCTTCAGCGTTTCGGCAATTTCGCCCTTGACCCATTCCAGGGCCACATAGTCGTGCCGATCACCCATTACCATTCCCATCAAAGTCGTGCTCCGGCCTCAGCGGTTGTCCCGCGGCGTCTGCTCGCGACCGGCCGCAAGGTGAAACCGGACACCGAGCGCCGCAGCTGGCTGGCCATTTTCGCCAGGTTGCCGATGCTCTCGGCCGTCGCGGTCGAGCCGGACGAAGTCTGTGAAGTGATCTGCTGGATCACGTTCATGGTCAAGGATATCTGTCCGGCCGACGACGTCTGCTGCTGGGCGGCGTTGGAGATGCTCTGGATCAGCGCCGCCAGGGTCTTGGAGACGCCTTCGATTTCTTCCAGGGCCACCCCGGCATCCTGCGCCAGCCGAGCGCCGCGCACCACTTCCGAGGTGGTCTGCTCCATGGAGATCACCGCCTCGTTGGTGTCGGTCTGATCGCCCGCACCAGGGTCTCGATCTGCCGGGTCGCCGCCGAAGAACGTTCCGCCAGGCGCTGCAGCTCATCGGCCACCACCGCGAAGCCGCGCCCCCGGCATCCCCGGCCATGGAGGCCTGGATCGCCGCGTTGAGGGCGAGGATATTGGTCTGGTCGGCAATGTCATCGATCAGGCTGACAATGTCGCCAATTTCCTGGGACGACTCGCCCAGGCGCTTGATGCGCTTGGCAGTGTCCTGGATCTGCTCGCGGATGTTGTCCATGCCGTGGATGGTGTTGTGCACCACCTCGTTGCCCTTGTTGGCGATCTCCACCGAACGCTCGGCTACCGCCGAGGACTCGGCGGCGTTGGCCGACACCTGATCGATCGACTGGGCCATTTCGTTGATCGCGGTGGAGGCTTCGGAAATCTGCTGGGCCTGATGCTCCGAGGCTTCGGCCAGTTGCATCGCGGTGGCCTGGGTTTCCTGCACCGCGCCGGCGACCTGGCCGGCGGTGAGGTTGATGGTCGCCACCAGGTCGCGCAGCTGGTCCACGGAATAGTTGATCGAGTCGGCGATGGTGCCGGTGAAGTCCTCGGTCACCGAGGCGGTCACGGTGAGGTCGCCGTCGGCCAGGTCTTCGATCTCGTCAGGCAAACGCATGATCGCGTTCTGGTTGCGCTCGTTCTTCTCCGCAGTCTCGTGCAACTGGCGATTGGTTTCACGGACCATCACCAGGCCAATGAGGATGATCGAGGCCAGCGCAGCCAGGCCCAGGACATAACCGCCGATGGTGTCCAGCGAACGCCCGCCGGCCAGGTTCTCGAAGCCGATGGCCAGGTGCGAGGCCTCGTCGAGCAGGGTCTGCGACAGGCTGAAGATATTGCTCGCCGATTCGCGAACCTGGAACAGCTCAGGGGAGGTTTCGAGAATTTCGTCCACTGAGCCGGAGACGAACTGGAACAGCTCGCTGATCTCGGTCAGGCGCGCCCGCGCATCGCGGTCCTCGACCTGGCTGATCTTCAGGGTCGGGTTGCCCTGGAGCATGCCGCTGAGCACCTGGCCGAAACGCGCCGCGTCACGGCCGAAGACATCCGCGGCCTGCACCGCGTTTTCGTCGCCGGCCAGCACAGTATTCACGCGCCGAGAATGCGCTCGGCGAGCAACGACTGGCGTTGCGCCATGGCCACCTGGGCCGCCGGAGCGCCGCGCTGCAGGAGGATTTCCACGACCTTTTCATACTCGACCTGCAACTGCGGCACGGTTTCCGCCAGGGTCGCGGCCACCTGATGCAGGGACAATACGGTCTGTTCGCTGGCCAGGATCGCGTCGGCGTTGTGCAGCAGCTTGTCCCAGTCCTGCTGCACCGCGCGCATTTCCTGACGCACCGCCACCGGCGCGGCGGGCAGCCCGGTGGCCGGGTCGCCTTTTTTCAGGTAGCCCCAGCGCTGGGCGAAATCGTTGCGCGCATCGCCCAGCAGCTTGAATGCCGCGGCCTTGCCCGCCGCGGCTTCCGTGGCGTTCTTGGCGATGCGCTGGGACAGCACCCGCAACTCGCCGGCGTGGCCGATGTACTGCTTGTCGTACGTGGCCTGGGTGTTGAGATAAGCGAAGTTGGCGAACAGCAGCATGATGAACACGATCAGGGCGATGAACAGCACGATGATCTGCGAGCGGCTGCGCGATCCTTCCATTGGCTTGCCTGGGTTGGCTTTTAGCATCTGCACACCTGAACTCCGGTTGTTCTGTTGCCCGCGCCATGGACGGCGCGGTCCTGCAGGTTCATCGCGCAATATTCATCGCGAGCAGGTCTCGCGCCTAGCGCCACATCCAGGAACCCCGGCGACTGCGCCAGGGCGAAGGGACTGAATACCCACCAGACCTGCTCACACGGGAAATACCCCCGCAGGTACGGCGTGATGGCGCCCTGTCCGCTAGCGCTGGCCGCGGTTTCCAGGCTGCTCTGCTCGAAGTGCTGCATGCCGGCCACCTCGTCCACCATCAAGCCGGCGAACACCTCTTTGTGCTCGACCACCAGCACCCGCCGCTGCTTGCGCAGGGCCGACAGCTCATGGCCGAAGAACCCGCACAGGTCCATGATCGGCAGCAGCCGTCCGCGCAGGTTGGCCACGCCTTTCACCCAGGGCTTGACCCGGGCAGCAGGGTGTAACGGGGCTCGTGCAGGACTTCGCTGACTTCGCCCATCGGCGCCACATACCAATGCTCGCCGATGCGAAAGCCGATACCGCTCCAGCCGTGCTGGCGGGTTTCCTGGGAAGGCAGGTCGGCTGCCAGCAGGCGGCAGCGCTGGTCGATCTCGAGCAGCAGTTCGAAGGCGGTTTGCGACTCGGCCATGGCGCAGGCGGTCAGCCGGCCAGGACGCTGTTCAGGGTCTTGATCAGGGTGTCTTCGTCGACCGGCTTGGTCAGGTAATCCTTGGCACCCTGGCGAGTACCCCAGACCTTGTCGGTTTCCTGATCCTTGGTGGTGATGATGATCACCGGGATATGGCTGGTTTCCGCGTCCTTGGTCAACTGACGGGTCGCCTGGAAACCATTGAGGCCGGGCATGACGATGTCCATCAGGACCGCGTCGGGCTTTTCCTGGCGCGCCAGGGCCACGCCGTCGGCGCCGTTTTCGGCCTTCAGGACTTCATGGCCATGCTTTTCCAGCATGCCAGTCAGTTTGTACATTTCAGTCGGCGAGTCATCGACGATCAGAATACGAGCCATGGTCTTCCCCATACGAATAGGCGTGCGGCCCGCCGGCCGAACCTCAATGTGCTTGTTCTACTGCGGCGAACCCCGGCACATGGGCCTTGATCGCGCTCAGCAGCTCTTCCTTGCTGAAAGGCTTGGTCAAAAACTGGTCAGAGCCGACGATGCGACCCTTGGCCTTGTCGAACAGACCGTCCTTGGAGGACAGCATAATCACCGGCGTGGACTTGAACGCGCTGTTGTTCTTGATCAACGCGCAGGTCTGATAGCCATCGAGCCGCGGCATCATGATGTCGACGAAAATGATGCCCGGGTGGTTGTCGGCGATCTTGGCCAGGGCCTCGAAACCGTCGACCGCGGTGATGACTTCACAGCCCACATTCTTCAGCAGCGTTTCGGCCGTGCGGCGAATCGTCTTCGAATCATCGATCACCATCACCTTGAGGGCGCTGGATTGCTGTTCCATATCTGCTCTACCATCGCCACAGCGAATCGATTTTCTGCCCGTACTGGTGGCCAATGCCTCAAGCCCTTGATGTTCAAGGCCTGAGCACGGCATGCGAGCCTTTTTAGCATACTCTCCCCATGCAATCTATCGGCGACCGGCGCGGTGGTTTTTCCTTGACCGGGAACCGCCCGGACGCCACTCTGACGCCAATTTTGCAAGCCATTGCGCCCACTAATTTTCGAGGAAACCGCCCATGAGCGTTCGCGTCGGGATTGTCATGGACCCTATCGCCAGCATCTCCTATAAGAAGGACAGCTCGCTGGCCATGCTGCTGGCCGCCCAGGAGCGCGGCTGGACCCTGTTCTATATGGAACAGCGCGACCTGTACCAGGCGACCGGTGGCGTGGCCCGGGCGCGGATGCGCCCGCTGAAGGTGTTCGCCGACCCGCACAAGTGGTTCGAACTGGAAGCCGAGACCGACAGCGCCCTGAGCGAGCTGGACGTGATCCTGATGCGCAAGGACCCACCGTTCGACATGGAGTTCGTCTACTCCACCTACCTGCTGGAGCAGGCCGAGCGCGACGGCGTGCTGGTGGTCAACAAGCCGCAGAGCCTGCGTGACTGCAATGAAAAGCTGTTCGCCACCCTGTTCCCGCAGTGCACGCCGCCGACCATCGTCAGCCGTCGTCCGGACGTGTTGCGCGAATTCGCCGACCATCACGGCGACGTGATCCTCAAACCGCTGGACGGCATGGGCGGCTCGTCGATCTTCCGCCACACCGCCGGCCACCCGAACCTCTCGGTGATCCTCGAAACCCTGACCCAGCACGGCAAGCAGCAGATCATGATCCAGGAGTACCTGCCGGCCATCGTCGATGGCGACAAACGCATCCTGATGATCGACGGCGAACCTGTGGATTACTGCCTGGCACGGATTCCCGCCCAAGGTGAAACCCGTGGCAACCTCGCCGCCGGTGGCCGTGGCGAAGCCCGGCCGCTGACCGAGAAAGATCGCTGGATCGCCGCACAGGTCGGCCCGACCCTGCGCGAGAAAGGCCTGCTGTTCGGGGCTCGACGTGATCGGCGAGCACCTGACCGAAATCAACGTCACCAGCCCGACCTGCATCCGCGAGATCGACAACGCCTTTGGCACCAACATCGGCGCAATGCTGATGGATGCCATCGAGAAGAAGCTGCAAGCCGCAAGCCGCAAGCCACAAGCTTGATCGGCGTCACATGCAGCTTGTCGCTTGAAGCTTGAGGCTTACGGCTTGAAACCAACATTGCGCTATCATGCGCCGCCTGTGAAACGCGCGATGTTGGTCTTGTGATGCTTTTTGTGATGTTGAACCGCTGATGACTTTTGTGAACCGCTGATGACTTTTGTAAACCGCTGATGACTTTTGTAAACGCTGATGGCTCTCCCTTCCGATCTGCCCCCCGAGCTGGCTCACAGCGGCGTGCGCCGGCCGATCGCCTGGGGTTTACCCTGTTCCTGGCTGCCCTGCTGCATATCGCGCTGATTCTCGGCCTGGGTTTCTCCTTCGCCGAACCCAAGCAGATCAGCAAGACCCTGGAAATCACCCTGGCCACCTTCAAGAGCGAGACCAAGCCGAAGAAGGCCGATTTCCTCGCCCAGGAAAACCAGCAAGGCAGTGGCACCCTGGACAAGAAAGCGATCCCGAAGACCACCGAAGTGGCGCCGTTCCAGGAAAACAAGGTCAATAAGGTCACCCCGCCGCCTCCGGCGAAGACCGAGGTCAAGGAAGCCGCGCCCAAGGCCGCGGTCGCCACTACCGCGCCGAAGCCGAAAAAGACCGTCACCAAGCGTGAAGAGGTCAAGACCGAGGCCAAACCCAAGGTTCCCGTGCCGACGTTCGACAGCGAGCAGCTGTCCAGCGACATCGCCAGCCTGGAGGCCGAACTGGCCCAGGAGCAGCAGCTGTACGCCAAGCGCCCGCGCATCCACCGCCTGAGCGCGGCCTCGACCATGCGCGACAAGGGCGCCTGGTACAAGGATGAGTGGCGCAAGAAGGTCGAGCGCATCGGCAACCTCAACTACCCGGAAGAAGCCCGGCGCAAGCAGATCTACGGCAACCTGCGGCTGATGGTCTCGATCAACCGCGACGGTTCTCTGTACGAGGTGCTGGTGCTGGAGTCCTCCGGCCAGCCGCTGCTGGACCAGGCGGCGCAACGCATCGTACGCCTGGCGGCACCGTTCGCGCCCTTTACCGGCGACCTGTCGGATATCGACCGCCTGGAGATCATCCGCACCTGGAAGTTCGCCCGCGGCGACCGGCTGTCCAGCAACTGATTCCCTGCCTCTTGTAGCCGCTGCCGAGCCTGCGAGGCTGCGTACGGGCGCGTAGCGGCCGCAAAAAATGTCCATGCGGTGTGCCAGGCAAAACGTGCAGGCAGATTTGCGCCTGCCGCGCAGTCGTACGCAGCCTCGCAGGCTCGGCAGCGGCTACAGGATTCGTGGGGAATGAGAGCATCCCCAGCTTGTCAGTTCGCCCCTCCACCGCCACACTAGCGCTCATGAAAAACGTCAGCCCCAGCTACCTCAAGCATCACTTCCTGATCGCCATGCCGCACATGGCCGACCCGAACTTTGCGCACACCTTGACCTACATCGTCGAGCACAATGCCAATGGCGCCATGGGGTTGGTGGTCAACCGTCCGCAGGACCTGAACCTCGCCGATATCCTCGAGCAATTGCGCCCCGAGATCGACCCGCCAGCGCTCTGCCAGCATGTGCCGATCTTCATCGGCGGCCCGGTGCAGACCGATCGCGGTTTTGTCCTGCACCCCAGCGGCCCGACCTTCCAGGCCACGGTCGAGCTGGACGGCCTGTCGCTGTCGACGTCCCAGGACGTGCTGTTCGCCATCGCCGATGGCGTCGGCCCGGCCAAAAGCCTGATCGCCCTCGGTTATGCCGGCTGGGAAGCCGGGCAGCTGGAAGCCGAGCTGGCGGACAACGCCTGGCTGACCTGCCCGTTCGACGCCGACATCCTGTTCAACACCAGCAGCGAACTGCGCCTGGAAGCAGCGGCCAGGCACCTGGGCATCAACCTCGCCCTGCTGACCAGCCAGGCGGGCCACGCCTGATGGCCCTGCGACTGATCCTCGGGTTCGACTACGGCACCAAGCAGATCGGCGTGGCGGTCGGCCAGGCCATCACCGGCCAGGCCCGCGAGTTGTGCACCCTTAAGGCGCAGAACGGCGTGCCGGACTGGAATCAGGTCGAAGCCCTGATCAAGGAATGGAAGCCGGATCACGGTATGGCGACGTCGCAGATCTGAACCCATGACGAATCTCGGCCAAAAAACAAGGCAGTTGCGAAACCCGGTGCGCGCCCTGCTGGCTCGACGAAAACGCAGCGCTGTGCAACTGAAACGCCGAAAAGATGCGTCACCCCCGGGCCTCCTGGCCACAACACCAGCCGTAAGACCTGCGCCTTGCTGCATGCAACCAGGCGCGGGCCCACGAAGCAATCATGAGCCTGCCAATCCCGCCGAAGATCAGCCAGAGCCGTGCGTCTCACCGCCCACCCTCCCATCGCGCGGCATCCGCCGGTTCTCGCATCCGAACTGGCCAGCGACGCGCCGCTGGGATACCGCGACGACTTCAGCCAGAAGCAACGAGCTGCCGTTTCGAGGGCTTGATCCTGATCGACGACGTGCTGATCACCGCGCTGCCTCAACGACTGTTCGACTCCGGCCAGCGTGACCCTGGTCTGCCTGCTGGACCTGGACGCCCGAGCTGCCGATTCGTCCGAACGTGGTCGGCGCCACCCTGTCGCTGGCCGCCCACGAGCGGGTAAAATTGTCCGGTCCTGCGCCGCTTCAACTCGAGCTTCCTTTAATTCGCCCTAAAGAGTCCATTGACGCCTCTAGACGCCAAGCGCCCGCTGCAGCTCAACGATCAGGGCCAGCTCTCTCTCGCTCGACGGTCTGCGTCGCGAGCTGCTGACGGAAATCCTCGACACCGCCGACTCCTTCCTCGAAGTCGGCGCCCGGGCGGTGAAGAAAGTCCCTTTGCTGTGCAACGTGTTCTTCGAGAACTCCACCCGTACCCGCACCACCTTCGAACTGGCGGCCCAGCGCCTGTCGGCGGACGTGATCACGCTCAACGTGTCCACCTCCTCGGCCAGCAAGGGTGAAACCCTGCTCGACACCCTGCGCAACCTCGAAGCCATGGCCGCCGACATGTTCGTCGTGCGCCACGGCGACTCCGGGCGCGCACTTCATCGCCGAGCATGTGTGCCCGCAGGTGGCGATCATCAAGGCGACGGCCGCCACGCCCACCCGACCCAGGGCATGCTCGACATGCTCACCATCCGTCGGCACAAGGGCGGTTTCGAAAACCTCTCGGTGGCCATCGTCGGCGACATCCTGCACTCACGGGTGGCGCGCTCGAACATGCTGGCCCTGAAAACCCTGGGTTGCCCGGACATCCGCGTGATCGCGCCAAGACCCTGCTGCCGATCGGCATCGAGCAATACGGGGTGAAGGTCTACACCGACATGGCCGAAGGTCTGAAAGATGTCGACGTGGTGATCATGCTGCGCCAGCGCGAGCGCATGCAGGGCGGCCTGCTGCCGAGCGAGGGCGAGTTCTACCGCCTGTTCGGCCTGACCACCGCGCGCCTGGCCGGCGCCAAGCCGGACGCCATCGTCATGCACCCGGGCCCGATCAACCGCGGCGTGGAGATCGAATCGGCGGTGGCCGACGGTCCGCACTCGGTGATCCTCAACCAGGTGACCTACGGCATCGCGGTACGCATGGCCGTACTGTCCATGGCCATGAGCGGGCAGACCGCCCAGCGACAATTCGAGCAGGAGAACGCCCAGTGAAGCTCAGCATTCTCGGCGCCCGTGTCATCGGCCAGCGGAAGTCATCCCGGCCGCCATCGGCGCGCCGCGCCCGGCGGTTTTCAGCGTTGAAAGCCTCGACGCCAAGGGCCTGGTGGCCGCGCCCGGGCTGGTGGACCTGAACGTGCGCGAGCCGGGCTACAGCCGCAAAGGCACCATCGCCAGCGAAACCCGCGCCGCCGCGCCGGCCGTGGCGTCACCAGCCTGTGCTGCCCGCGCGCACCAAGCCGGTGCTGGACACCTCGGCGGTGGCCGAGCTGATCCTCGATCGCGCCCGCGAGGCCGCAACACCAAGGTGTTCCCAATCGCGCCCTGAGCAAAGGCCTGGACGGCGAACAGCTGGCCGAGTTGATCGCCCTGCGCGACGCCGGTTGCGTGGCCTTCGGCAACGGCCTGGAGGGCTTTCGCAGCACCCGCACCCTGTGCCGGGCGCTGGAATACGCGGCGACCTTCGACCTGACGGTGATTTTCCACTCCCAGGACCGCGACCTGGCCGAAGGCGGCCTGGCCCACGAAGGCGCCACCGCCAGCTTCCTCGGCCTGCCGGGCATTCCGGAAACCGCGGAAACCGTGGCCTGGCCCGTGACCTGCTGCTGGTGGAGCAAAGCGGCGTGCGCGCCCACTTCAGCCAGCTGACCAGCGCCCGGGGCGTGGCCCTGATCGCCCAGCCCAGGCCCGCGGCCTGCCGGTGACCGCCGACGTGGCGCTGTACCAGCTGATCCTCACCGACGACGCGCTGATCGACTTCTCCAGCCTCTATCACGTCCAGCCGCCGCTGCGCTCGCGCGCCGACCGCGAAGGCCTGCGCGAGGCCGTGAAGTCCGGGGTGGTCCAGGCCATCTCCAGCCATCACCAGCCCCACGAACGCGACGCCAAGCTGGCGCCTTTCGGCGCCACCGAGCCGGGCATCAGCAGCGTCGAGCTGCTGCTGCCACTGGCCATGACCCTGGTGGAAGACGGTCTGCTCGACTTGCCGACCCTGCTGGCCCGCCTGAGCAGCGGCCCGGCCGACGCCTGCGCCTGCCAGCCGGCAAGCTGGCGGTGGGCGCTCCGGCGGACCTGGTGCTGTTCGACCCGAGCACGTCCACGGTGGCTGGCGAACACTGGTTGTCGAAAGGCGAGAACTGCCCGTTCCTCGGCCATAGCTGCCGGGCGTGGTGCGCTACACCCTGGTGGATGGACGGATCAGCCACAAGGGCTGACGGCCATGATCGCGAGCAAGCTCGCTCCTACAGGTACGGCGCAGACCCATTGGCGCCGCACTTCTTCGGTAGGAGCGAGCTTGCTCGCGATGGCGCTCCTGTATTCAAACGCCGCTGCGCGTTACGCAACGACACCTGGTCGTTCAGCGTCCAGAAGTCATACAAGACCCCCAGAAAGAACACCCCGCCAGTCAGCAGGTACAGCAGGCCGCTGATCCATTTGCCCTGATACATGCGGTGCACACCGAAGATCCCGAGAAAGGTCAGGAGGATCCAGGCGACGCTGTATTCGATGGGTCCCGGGGTAAAACGCAGGTCGGCCTCGCGGTCCATGGCCGGGATCAGGAACAGGTCGATCAGCCAGCGATGCCCAGCAAGCCCAGGGTGAAAAACCAGATGGTTCCGGTAACCGGCTTGCCGTAATAGAAGCGGTGGGAGCCGGTAAAACCGAAAATCCACAACAGGTAACCGATCACCTTGCTGTGGGTGTCATGGGTCGAACCGTCCGGGCGATAGGTGTTCATTGAGTACCTCGTTCCACGCAATAGATAAATTTTCTTTAATTCTTTGTGACTTTTTTACAGGCAGCCGACGTGTGGCAAATGTTAAGGTCGCTGCCATGAAACCCTTGTACTGCCTGACTTCTGTCGGACAATTGCGTCAATTTGCCGCCTCTTCAGCGAATTTGACCTCCAGGTTGAATCGACCAACGGCCTGAGAAGTGACAAAAAAGCTGTTATAAAGTTGCGCGCTAACCCATATGAGCCTTGCCTAATGCGTCCATTTTTCAAGACATGGCTAACCATTTGCCTATTGATGCCACTGGCTGCCCACGCCACCAATCGTGAGCAACGTCTTCCCAACGTGAACGGCTTCACTCCAAAAGCCCACGTCACCCAAATCAGCAAGAACAGCTCCAAGAACAAGCTGTCGGTCAAACGCCCGACTCACCTGAGCAGCGTCAGCAGCAAGCCGGTACCGCAGATGGCGGCCAAGCAGAGCAGCACCGTGCTCAGCCGTGCCGTCAACGTACTGGGTACTCCTTACCGTTGGGGCGGCAGCAGCCCAAGTAAAGGCTTCGACTGCAGCGGCCTGGTGAAATACGCCTTCAACGACGTCGCCGCCGTCGATCTGCCGCGCACCTCGAACGCCATGGCCAGCGGTCACGGGCAGAAAGTCGAGCGCAAGGACCTCAAGCCTGGCGACCTGCTGTTCTTCAACCTCAAGAGCCGTCGGGTCAACCACGTCGCCATCTACCTGGGCAACGATCGCTTCATCCACGCGCCGCGTCGCGGCAAGTCGGTGACCATCGATACCCTGAAGAAGCCGTACTGGGACAAGAACTACGTAGTGGCCAAGCGGGTCCTGCCAAAAGAGCAGAACACCCTGCGCATCGTTCAGCGCTGATCGCCCTCCCTGATCGCGAATCATCGAGCCACCACGCTCGATGGCTCGCGATTGCATTGGCCGCCCCGATACCTCTTCAAATACTGTCCGGCGCCCGCGCCTTTTCCCGGGCGTGCTCCCGGCTGACCAGCCCCGCATCCACCAGTGCCTTCAGGCTCATGTCCAGGGTCTGCATCCCCAGCGCCCCGCCGGTCTGGATCGCCGAGTACATCTGCGCCACCTTGTCCTCGCGGATCAGGTTACGGATCGCCGCGCTGCCCAGCATGATCTCGTGAGCCGCTACCCGGCCTCCACCGATACGCTTCACCAGCGTCTGGGAAATCACCGCCTGCAGCGATTCCGAGAGCATGGAGCGAACCATCGCCTTCTCCTCGGCCGGGAACACGTCCACCACCCGATCCACGGTTTTCGCCGCCGACGTGGTGTGCAGGGTGCCGAACACCAGATGCCCGGTCTCCGCGGCGGTCAGCGCCAGGCGAATGGTTTCCAGATCGCGCATTTCCCCTACCAGAATCACATCCGGGTCTTCGCGCAAGGCGAGCGCAAGGCCGTGGAGAAGCTGCGGGTGTCGCGATGCACCTCGCGCTGGTTGATCAGGCACTTCTTCGATTCGTGGATGAACTCGATGGGGTCCTCGATGGTGAGGATGTGCTGGTGCCGGTGCTGATTCAGGTGATCGATCATCGCCGCCAGGGTGGTCGACTTGCCCGAGCCGGTCGGCCCGGTCACCAGCACCAGGCCGCGGGGCACTTCGCTGATGCGGCGAAAGACCTCACCCATGCCCAGTTCGTCCAGGCCCGGCACCTTGGCCGCAATGCTGCGAAAGACCGCGCCACCGCCGCGCTGATGGTTGAAGGCATTGACCCGAAAGCGCGCCAGGCCCGGCACCGCGAAGGAAAAGTCGATTTCCAGCGCGGCCTTGAACTCGGCCCGTTGCGGATCAGTCATGCTGGCCAGGATCAGCTCATGCACCTGTTGCGCCTCCAGCACCGGCAGGTTTATCCGGCGAATATCGCCGTCGATGCGAATCATCGGCGGCAAACCGGCCGAGAGGTGCAGGTCCGAAGCGCCCTGTTTGACGCTGAAGGCCAGCAACTCAGTGATATCCATAGCGTTCCCCAATTCCAGTAGAATGCCGCGAACCCAAGACCCGCTGGCGTACATCGAATGTCCACGATAGCAGACAACATCGCCCTGGTTAGCGCACGGATCCGTGCCGCGGCGCAGGCCTCGCAACGTGACGAAAGCAGCATCCATCTGCTGGCCGTGAGCAAGACCAAGCCCGCCGCGGCGCTGCGTGAAGCCTACGCGGCCGGTCTGCGCGACTTCGGCGAGAACTACCTGCAAGAAGCCCTGGGCAAACAGGCGGAACTTGGCGACCTGCCCTTGAGTTGGCACTTCATCGGCCCCATTCAGTCGAACAAGACGCGAGCTATCGCCGAGAACTTCGCCTGGGTGCATTCCGTGGATCGCTTGAAAATCGCTCAACGCCTGTCCGAGCAACGCCCGGCCGACTTGCCGCCGCTGAACATCTGCATTCAGGTCAATGTCAGTGGCGAGGCCAGCAAATCTGGCTGCACACCGGCCGACCTGCCGGCCCTGGCCAGCGCCATCAGCGCCTTGCCGCGCCTGCAACTGCGCGGGCTGATGGCGATTCCCGAGCCGACCGAAGATCGTGCCGCCCAGGACGCCGCCTTCGCGGCCGTGCGCAGCCTGAACGACAACCTGCGCGAAAGCCTGGACCTGCCAACCGACACACTTTCCATGGGCATGAGCCACGACCTCGAAGCGGCCATTGCCCAGGGCGCCACCTGGGTACGTATCGGTACCGCTTTGTTTGGCGCACGCGATTATGGCCAGCCATGACTGTGGCGGCCTCACCTCTGAATAAGGACCTGTCATGAGCAAGACTCGTATCGCCTTTATCGGCGCCGGCAACATGGCTGCCAGCTTGATCGGCGGCCTGCGCGCCAAGGGCCTGGACGCCAGCCAGATCCGCGCCAGCGACCCGGGCGCCGAAACCCGCGCCAAGGTCCAGGCCGAGCACGGCATTGAACTGTTCGCCG
This sequence comes from Pseudomonas sp. 09C 129, assembly GCF_002843625.1. Taxonomy (NCBI): domain Bacteria; kingdom Pseudomonadati; phylum Pseudomonadota; class Gammaproteobacteria; order Pseudomonadales; family Pseudomonadaceae; genus Pseudomonas; species Pseudomonas sp. 09C 129. Next base: position 13,374 of record NZ_CP025261.1, read on the forward strand.
ACAATGCCGAGGCTATCGCCGGCGTCGACGTGGTGGTGCTGGCGGTCAAGCCACAGGCCATGAAGGCCGTGTGCGAAGCCCTGCGCCCCAGCCTGAAACCGCACCAGTTGATCGTGTCCATCGCCGCCGGCATCACCTGCGCCAGCATGAACAAGTGGCTCGGCGAGCAGCCGATCGTGCGTTGCATGCCCAATACCCCGGCCCTGCTGCGCCAGGGTGCCAGCGGCCTGTACGCCACCGCTGCGGTGAGCGCGGCGCAACGCCAGCAGGCCGAAGAACTGCTGTCGGCCGTGGGCATCGTCCTGTGGCTGGAACAGGAGCAGCAACTGGACGCGGTGACCGCCGTGTCCGGCAGCGGTCCGGCGTATTTCTTCCTGCTGATCGAAGCCATGACCGCCGCCGGCGAGAAACTCGGCCTGCCACGGGAAACCGCCCGCCAACTGACCCTGCAGACCGCGCTGGGCGCGGCGCACATGGCGGCCTCCAGCGACGTGGACGCGGCTGAACTGCGCCGCCGCGTGACCTCGCCGGCCGGGACCACGGAAGCCGCGATCAAGTCGTTCCAGGCCAGTGGCTTCGAAGCCCTGGTGGAAAAAGCATTGGGTGCCGCCGCGCACCGCTCGGCCGAGATGGCCGAACAACTGGGCCAATAAGGAGGCAATGATGATTGGATTGAACACTGCGGCGGTGTACGTGCTGCAAACCCTGGGCAGCCTGTACCTGCTGATCGTGCTGCTGCGCTTCGTGCTGCAACTGGTACGCGCCGACTTCTACAACCCGCTGTGCCAGTTCGCCGTGCGCGCCACCCAGCCGCTGCTCAAGCCGATGCGCCGGGTCATCCCGAGCCTGTTCGGCCTGGACATGTCGTCGCTGATCCTGGCGATCGTCGTGCAACTGCTGCTGATGGCCCTGACCCTGCTGCTGACCTACGGCACCACCGGCAACCCGCTGCAACTGCTGATCTGGTCGATCATTGGCGTGACCGCGCTGTTCATGAAGATTTTCTTCTTCGCCCTGATCATCAGCGTGATCCTTTCCTGGGTCGCCCCGGGCAGCCATAACCCGGGCGCCGAGTTGGTCAACCAGATCTGCGAGCCGGCCCTGGCGCCGTTCCGCCGCATCCTGCCGAGCATGGGCGGCCTGGATATCTCGCCAATCCTGGCGTTCATGGTGCTCAAGCTGATCGACATGCTGGTGATCAACAACCTGGCGGCCATGACCATGATGCCGGAAATCCTGCGTCTGCTGATCTGACCCGGCCTCTGTGATGAGTTACTTTCGCTGGGACGGCGACGACCTGATCCTGGAGTGCCACCTGCAACCTGCGGCCCGTAGCGATGATTTCGCCGGGCTACATGGTGAGCGCCTGAAGATCCGCCTCACCGCGCCACCGGTGGAGGGCAAGGCCAACGCTTATTTGATGGCGTTCCTGGCCAAGGCCTTCGGCGTGTCCAAGAGCCAGGTCAGCCTGATCAGCGGCGAGCTGAACCGGCAGAAACGGGTGCGGATCAACGCACCGAAAAAACTCCCGGACCTGCCGGAATTACAGCGTCCATCCTGATCACTCTCTGTAGCCACTGCCGTAGGCTGCGATAAGGGCCGAAGGCCCTTCGAGGCCCTCAAGAGCACGTCTCCTGCGGAGCCGATCGCAGCCTGCGGCAGCGGCTACAAGGTTCGTCACAGGTCGCGGGAGAATCAGCCCCGGCCTTTGCTTGCCGCTGGGGGCAGCGGTCTTTAGACTTACGCCTCATTTAAACGAGAGCAGGGTCGATGCCAACTGCCTTTCCCGCCGATTCCGTTGGTCTGGTGACGCCGCAAGTGGCGCATTTCAGCGAGCCCCTGGCCCTGGCCTGCGGCCGCTCCCTGCCAGCCTATGATCTGATCTACGAGACCTACGGCCAGCTGAACGCCACGGCGAGCAATGCCGTGCTGATCTGCCACGCCCTGTCCGGCCATCACCACGCCGCTGGCTACCACAGCCCCGACGACCGCAAGCCGGGCTGGTGGGACAGCTGCATCGGCCCGGGCAAGCCGATCGACACCAACAAGTTCTTCGTCGTCAGCCTGAACAACCTCGGCGGCTGCAACGGTTCCACCGGCCCAAGTAGCGTCAATCCGGACACCGGCAAGCCGTTCGGCGCCGATTTCCCGGTGCTGACCGTGGAAGACTGGGTGCACAGCCAGGCGCGCCTGGCCGACCGCATCGGCATCCACCAGTGGGCCGCCGTGATCGGCGGCAGCCTGGGCGGCATGCAGGCCCTGCAATGGACCATCACCTACCCGGACCGTGTGCGCCATTGCCTGGCCATCGCCTCGGCACCCAAGCTGTCGGCGCAGAACATCGCCTTCAACGAAGTGGCGCGCCAGGCCATCCTCACCGACCCCGAATTCCACGGCGGTTCGTTCCAGGAACAGGGCGTGATCCCCAAGCGCGGGCTGATGCTGGCGCGGATGGTCGGGCACATCACCTACCTGTCCGACGACTCCATGGGCGAGAAATTCGGCCGTGGCCTGAAGAGCGAAAAGCTCAACTACGACTTCCACAGCGTCGAGTTCCAGGTCGAAAGCTATCTGCGTTATCAGGGCGAGGAGTTCTCCGGGCGGTTCGACGCCAACACCTACCTGCTGATGACCAAGGCCCTGGATTACTTCGATCCGGCGGCGAACTTCGACGATAACCTGGCGAAAACCTTCGAAGGCGCCAAGGCCAAGTTCTGCGTGATGTCCTTCACCACCGACTGGCGCTTCTCCCCGGCCCGCTCGCGGGAGCTGGTGGATGCCCTGATGGCCGCGCGCAAGGACGTCAGCTACCTGGAAATCGATGCCCCACAGGGCCACGACGCCTTTCTGATTCCGATCCCGCGTTACCTGCAGGCGTTCGGCAACTACATGAACCGTATAACGCTGTGAGGACGCCATGAGAGCCGATCTGGAAATCATCCAAGAATGGATCCCCGCCGGCAGCCGCGTGCTCGACCTCGGTTGCGGCAATGGCGAACTGCTGAGCTGGCTGCGCGATCACAAGCAAGTCACCGGCTATGGCCTGGAAAACGACCCGGACAACATCGCCGAGTGCGTGGCCAAGGGCATCAACGTCATCGAGCAGGACCTGGACAAGGGCCTGGGCAACTTCGCCAGCAACAGCTTCGATATCGTGGTCATGACCCAGGCCCTGCAGGCCGTGCACTACCCGGATCGGATCCTCGACGAAATGCTGCGGGTCGGCCGCCAGTGCATCATCACCTTCCCCAACTTCGGCCACTGGCGCTGCCGCTGGTACCTGGCCAGCAAGGGACGGATGCCGGTCTCCGAATTCCTGCCGTACACCTGGTACAACACGCCGAACATCCACTTCTGCACGTTCGAGGACTTTGAAGAGCTTTGCCGCGAACGTGAAGCCAAGGTCATCGATCGCCTTGCGGTGGATCAACAGCACCGGCACGGGTGGGCCAGTAAGCTATGGCCTAATCTGTTAGGTGAGATCGGCATCTACCGCGTCAGCAGCCCCGGCCTGCAGGATCACCAGATCGCGGTATAAACCAGGTTCAAAAGGAGAACGATCATGGGTCGCTTGGTTACTTTTCTATTGGCAGCGTGCCTGAGCGCATCGGCGATGGCCGCCGAGCCCATCAAGGGCGAGCGCCAGGAAGTGTTCGGTGACGTGACCGTGCACTACAACACCTTCAACTCCACCTTCCTGCAACCGGATATCGCCAAGGCTGCGGAGCTGGTGCGCAGCAAGAACCAGGGCGTGATCAACGTTTCCGTGCTCAAGGCCGGCAAACCGCTGGTCGCCCAGGTCACCGGGACTGTCAAGGACCTGACCAGCCAGTCGGTGCCGCTGAAATTCAAGCAGGTCACCGAACAGGGCGCGATCTACTACATCGCCCAGTACCCGGTGGAACAGCAGGAAACCCGCACCTTCGAAATCAAGGTGCAGACCGGTGACGCGATCAACACCATCAACTTCAACCAAGAGCTTTTCCCCGGCGAATGATGACTTTTACCCAACTCGTACTGGCCAGCCATAACGCCGGCAAGCTCAAGGAACTCCAGGCCATGCTCGGCGACTCGGTGCACCTGCGCTCGATCGGCGAGTTCAGCAGCGTCGAACCGGAAGAAACCGGCCTGTCGTTCATCGAGAACGCCATCCTCAAGGCCCGCAACGCTTCGCGCATTTCCGGCCTGCCGGCGCTGGCGGACGATTCCGGCCTGGCGGTGGACTTCCTCGGCGGCGCGCCGGGCATCTACTCGGCGCGCTACGCCGACGGCCAGGGCGACGCGGCGAACAACGCCAAGCTGCTGGACGCCCTGAAGGACGTTCCCGAGGCCGAGCGCGGCGCGCAGTTCGTCTGCGTCCTGGCGCTGGTGCGACATGCCGAGGATCCGCTGCCGATCCTCTGCGAAGGCCTGTGGCACGGGCGCATCCTCACGGCCGCCAGCGGCGAACACGGTTTCGGCTACGACCCGCTGTTCTGGGTGCCGGAGCGCAACTGCTCCAGCGCCGAGCTGGACCCGATCCAAAAGAACCAACTCAGCCATCGCGCCCGCGCCATGGCCATTCTGCGGCAACGCCTGAGCCTGCAATGACCATTGATTCGTCCGCGCCACCGCTGATTCTCGGCGGTGCGCAAACGCCCCGGGCGGCCCTGCCCCAGCTGCCGCCCCTGGCGCTGTACATCCACATCCCGTGGTGTGTACGCAAATGCCCTTACTGCGACTTCAACTCCCACGCCGCCAGCCCGGTGCTGCCGGAAGAAGAGTACGTCGACGCCCTGCTGGCCGACCTCGACCAGGACCTGGCCGCCGTCTACGGCCGCGAGCTGAGTTCGATCTTCTTCGGCGGCGGTACACCGAGCCTGTTCAGCGCCCAGGTCCTGGGCCGGTTGCTCAAAGGCGTGGAGCAACGCATCCCGTTCGCCCGCGACATCGAGATCACTCTGGAAGCCAACCCCGGGACCTTCGAACAGGAGAAGTTCACCGCCTATCGCGCCCTGGGCATCAATCGCCTGTCGATCGGCATCCAGAGTTTCCAGGAAGACAAGCTCAAGGCCCTGGGCCGCATCCACAATGGCGACGAAGCCGTGCGCGCCGCCGGCATGGCGCGCCAGGCCGGGTTCGACAACTTCAACCTGGACCTGATGCACGGCCTGCCCGACCAGTCCCTGGACGACGCCCTGGGCGACCTGCGCCAGGCCATCGCCATGAAGCCGACCCACCTGTCCTGGTACCAGTTGACCCTGGAACCCAATACGGTGTTCTGGAACCAGCCGCCGACGCTGCCGGAAGACGACACCCTGTGGGACATCCAGGAAGCCGGTCAGGCGCTTTTGGCCGAGCACGGCTACGCCCAGTACGAAGTCTCGGCCTATGCCCAGCCCGGTCGGGCGGCCCGGCACAACCTCAATTACTGGAGCTTCGGCGACTTCATCGGCATCGGCGCCGGGGCACACGGCAAGCTCAGCCATCCGGACGGGCGCATCGTGCGCACCTGGAAGACCCGCCTGCCCAAGGACTACCTCAACCCGGCGAAACACTTCAAGGCCGGCGAAAAGGACCTGAGCAACGAAGAGCTGCCGTTCGAGTTCCTGATGAACGCCCTGCGCCTGACCGAAGGCGTCGAGGCGCGGCTGTATCCGGAGCGTACCGGGCTGCCCCTGGAAAGCCTCGCCGAAGGTCGCCGCGACGCCGAACAAAGCGGCCTGTTACAGGTCGAACCGTCACGCCTGGCCGCCACCCCGCGCGGCCAGCTGTTCCTCAATGACTTGCTGCAGAAATTTCTGAGCTGATTTCAGCCCTAAGGGAAAACGAATGGATTTGATACTCGACCTGCTCGCTACCGTGTCCCGCTGGAGTCGCAGCAACCTTTCAGAAATCTCCCTGGCCCTCGTCGGCTGCCTGTTGGTGCTGTTCGGCGCCGATATCAAGGGCTGGGTCGAAGCACGCCTGGGCGGCCTCGCCGGCGCCCTGCGCGTACCGATGATGGCGCTGCTGTGCATGATCGGCAGCGGTGCCGCGCTGATCTACGCCACGCCATGGATCGTCCGCGGCCTGAGCCAGTTCAACAACTACAGCCTGGCGCCGGTGCTGCTGGTGGTGCTGGTGTTGATCGGCGTCGTCGCCGACCGCCGATAAACCACGCCCCGTAGGAGCGAAGCTTGCTCGCGATAGCGGACTTCGCAGCGCCGCTATCTTTCAGCCTGGCAGCTGATTGCGAGCAATCGAGCATCGAACGGATGCTCCTACACAGCAGGGCTTACGCCAGCTTTTCGAACTTCAGATCCCACACCCCATGGCCCAGGCGCTCGCCGCGGCGCTCGAACTTGGTGATCGGGCGTTCGGCCGGGCGTGGCACGCACTTGCCGTCTTCGGCCAGGTTGCGGTAACCCGGTGCGACATTCATCACTTCCAGCATGTACTCGGCGTAAGGCTCCCAGTCGGTGGCCATATGCAGGATGCCGCCGACCTTCAGCTTGCTGCGCACCAGCTCGGCGAAGGACGCCTGGACGATACGCCGCTTGTGGTGACGGCTCTTGTGCCACGGATCGGGGAAAAACAGCATCAGGCGATCCAGGCTGTTATCGGCGATGCAGCGGTTGAGCACCTCGATCGCATCGCAATCGTAGACCCGCAGGTTGGTCAGGCCCTGGGTCAGTACGCCGTTGAGCAACGCGCCGACACCCGGACGGTGCACTTCCACACCAATGAAATCCTGCTCCGGCGCGGCCGCGGCCATTTCCAGCAGCGAGTGGCCCATGCCGAAGCCGATTTCCAGGGAGCGTGGCGCCGAGCGGCCAAACACCTGATCGAAATCCACCGGCGCGTCGGCCAGCGGCAGCACATACAGCGGCGCGCCCTGCTCCAGGCCGCGCTGCTGGCCTTCGGTCATGCGCCCGGCGCGCATCACGAAACTCTTGATGCGGCGGTGTTGGCGCTCGTCGCCGGCTTCCGGCTGGATTGGCGTGTCGTTTGATTCAGTCATCAATGGCTCTTACTTGATCAGACCATCCAGCGGCGAGGAGGCGCTGGCATAGAGTTTCTTCGGCATGCGGCCGGCGAGGTACGCCAGGCGGCCTGCCACAATGGCGTGCTTCATGGCTTCGGCCATCAGCACCGGTTGTTGCGCATGGGCGATGGCCGAGTTCATCAGCACCGCTTCGCAACCCAGTTCCATGGCGATGGTAGCGTCGGAGGCAGTGCCGACACCGGCATCCACCAGCACCGGGACCTTGGCTTCTTCGAGGATGATCTGCAGGTTGTACGGGTTGCAGATCCCCAGGCCGGTACCGATCAGGCCGGCCAGCGGCATGACCGCGATGCAGCCCATTTCCGCCAGTTGGCGAGCGATGATCGGGTCATCGCTGGTGTACACCATCACGTCGAAACCTTCCTTGACCAGCACTTCGGCGGCCTTGAGGGTTTCCAGCACGTTGGGAAACAGGGTTTTCTGGTCGGCCAGCACTTCCAGCTTCACCAGATTGTGACCGTCGAGCAGCTCACGGGCCAGGCGGCAGGTGCGCACGGCCTCGACCGCGTCATAGCAGCCAGCGGTGTTCGGCAGGATGGTGTAGCGATCCGGCGGCAGGATATCCAGCAGGTTCGGTTCGCCCGGGTTCTGCCCGATATTGGTCCGGCGCACGGCGACGGTGACGATCTCGGCCCCCGAGGCTTCGATGGCCAGGCGGGTTTCTTCCATGTCACGGTACTTGCCGGTGCCTACCAGCAAACGCGACTGGTAAGTACGACCGGCCAGGACGAAAGGCTTGTCGCTACGAACGTTGCTCATCGGAAATCCTCTGTTGGGGTGAGGTTCTTGCAGAATGCGTGGGTGGGGCCAGCCCTGGCCCGGGTGGCTAGCCGCCGCCGATGGCGTGTACCACTTCGACCTGATCGCCCTCGTTGAGGGTGGTCTCGGCGTGCTGGCTGCGCGGGACGATATCCAGGTTGAGTTCGACCGCGATCCGGCGTCCGGTCAGGTCCAGACGGGTCAGCAGGGCCGCAACGGTTTCGCCGTCGGGCAGTTCAAAGGATTCGCCGTTCAACTGAATGCGCATGCCGAATGCCGCCATCATTTTTAGGGGCCAGCATTCTAGCCCGATCAGTCTGGCCGACCCAAGCCATTCGTCTCGAAATGGACCTGCCGGTCAGCTCAACCGCCAGGCGGCAAGACCCAGGCACAACCATCCGACCAGGAAGGCCAGACCACCGAAGGGAGTGACTATGCCCAGCTTGCTGAAACCGGTCAGGGTCAGCAGGTAGAGGCTGCCGGAAAACAGCAGGATGCCGATGGCGAACGAAGCGCCGGCCCAGGTCGCCAGGCGGCCGGGAATCTGCGTGGCCAGCAGCGCCACCCCCAGCAGCGCCAGAGTGTGCACCAGCTGGTAGGTGACGCCGGTATGGAAAATCGCCAGGTATTCCGCGCTCAGGCGATTTTTCAGGCCGTGGGCGGCAAATGCGCCCAGGGCAACGCCGGTAAAGCCGAAAAAGGCGGCCAGCATCAGGAAGCCACGCAGCATGAGGAACTCCAGTCAGAATCGTCGGTCGGGCCTGTATAATGGCGCGCTCAACGGGTTCGGCCAAGCCATCTCTATGCTGCGTTTATTTTTCCGTCGTTTATCTAAAGCCCTGTTCTGGTTCGCCGTCGGCAGCGTTTTGCTGGTGCTGGTGTTCCGCGTCGTGCCGCCTCCGGGCACGGCCTTGATGGTCGAACGCAAGATCGAATCCTGGATCGATGGTGAGCCCATCGACCTGCAACGCAGCTGGAAACCCTGGGACGAAATCTCCGACGACCTGAAGGTGGCGGTGATCGCCGGCGAAGACCAGAAGTTCCCTGAACACTGGGGGTTCGACATTGGCGCGATCCAGGCCGCCTTCGCCCACAACGAGCGCGGCGGCTCGATTCGCGGCGCCAGCACCCTGAGCCAGCAGGTGGCGAAGAACCTGTTCCTGTGGTCCGGGCGCAGTTGGCTGCGCAAAGGGCTGGAAGCCTGGTTCACCGGGCTGATCGAGATCTTCTGGCCCAAGCAACGGATTCTCGAGGTCTACCTCAACAGCGTCGAGTGGGACGAAGGCGTATTTGGCGCCGAGGCCGCGGCGCGGCACCACTTCGGTGTCAGCGCGGGCTCGCTGTCGCGGCAACAGGCCAGCCTGCTGGCTGCGGTCCTGCCCAACCCTCGGGTATGGAGCGCCAGCCATCCGAGCGGCTACGTGGCACAACGGGCCGGTTGGATCCGCCGACAGATGAGCCAGTTGGGTGGCGACAGCTACCTGCTGGGCCTGAACGATTCGCGCAAGGCGCTGTGGGCGCAGTGACGCCCAGGATCTGATCGCGCCACAGGCCCGCGTCTTCCTCTGTAGGAGCGAAGCTTGCTCGCGATAACGTCCCCACAGACACCACCGCGCCAACGCCACAAACAAAAACGCCCCGATCGAATCGGGGCGTTTTTTATTGCGTGGTGTATTACGCGGCAATCGATAGCTTGAGCTTGTTCATCGCGCTCTTCTCGAGCTGACGGATACGCTCGGCCGACACGTTGTACTTCTGCGCCAGGTCGTGCAGCGTGGCTTTCTCTTCCGCCAGCCAGCGCTGGTAGAGGATGTCGCGGCTGCGGTCGTCCAGCACTTCCAGCGCCTCGTGCAGGTTGCTGGTGGAGTTGTCGGTCCAGTCGGCGTCTTCCAGCTGACGGGCCGGATCGTACCGGTGGTCTTCCAGGTAGTTGGCCGGCGATTGGAAGGCGCTGTCGTCATCCGCTTCGGCGGCTGGGTCGAAGGCCATGTCATGGCCGGTCAGGCGGCTTTCCATCTCGCGCACTTCGCGCGGCTCCACACCGAGGCTTTCCGCCACACGATGGACTTCTTCGTTGTTCAACCAGGCCAGACGCTTCTTCTGGCTGCGCAGGTTGAAGAACAGCTTGCGCTGGGCCTTGGTGGTCGCGACTTTCACGATGCGCCAGTTGCGCAGGATGAACTCGTGGATTTCCGCCTTGATCCAGTGCACGGCGAACGAAACCAGACGCACACCCATTTCCGGGTTGAAGCGTTTTACAGCCTTCATCAGCCCGACATTGCCTTCCTGAATCAGGTCGGCCTGGGCCAGACCGTAGCCGGAATAGCTACGGGCGATATGTACGACAAAACGCAGGTGGGCGAGCACCATCTGCCGAGCCGCCTCAAGATCCTGCTCATAGTAGAGACTCTCGGCCAGTTCACGCTCCTGCTCGGGCGTCAGCAATGGAATGCTGTTCACCGTGTGCACATAGGCCTCCAGGTTCGCACCCGGGACCAAGGCATAAGCAGGTTGCAAAGAAGTGGTCATACGAAAAAACCTCCGACTCACATAACTCGTGCTTATTCAGCACTGCTGAAAATTGACCGGAAACCGCAAAACAAGTTCCCAAAAATTCTAAAAGGTCAATACAAGCAAAAAGACACTATTTCGGCGCCAGCTCCCGCAAGTGGCGGGCGACCGCAATCCACGCACCGATATACCCCAACAACACCGCGCCAAGCAAGAGTGATAGACCATCGGCGACCGGCACGCCAGCCAAGGCAAAATCACTGCCGTACAAACCGGCCAGCCCCACCACCGCGTCGTTCAGCCAGTCGAGGCCGAACGCCAGAACACCCCAGGACAGAATCCCCGCACCGAAGCCATACAGGGCGCCCATATAAAGGAAGGGACGCCGCACATAACTGTCCGTGCCGCCGACGAGTTTAATCACTTCTATCTCGGTGCGGCGGTTTTCAATATGAAGACGAATGGTATTGCCTATCACCAAAAGTAATGCAGAAACCAGCAACACCGTCAGACCGAAGACAAACCGGTCGCCCAGCTTGAGGATCGCCGCCAGCCGCTCGACCCACACCAGGTCCAGTTGCGCCTGTTGCACCTTGGGCATTTCTGCCAGGCGCTGACGCAAGGCTTCCAGGGTTGCCTTGTCCACTTCGTTCGGCGTGACCAGAACCACGCCCGGCAGCGGGTTCTGCGGCAACTCCTTGAGCGCCTCGCCCAGCCCGGACTGCTGCTGGAACTCGTCCAGGGCCTTGTCCTTGCTGATGAACTCGGCATCCGCCACGCCCGGCATGGCCTTGATCTGCTCACTCAGGCTTTCGCCCTCGGTGGCGCTGGCGTCGAGCTCCAGGTACAGGGAAATCTGCGCCGCGCGCTGCCAGGAACCGCCCAGGCGCTCGACGTTGTTGAGCAACAACGACAAGCCCATCGGCAGGCTCAGGGCCACGGCCATCACCAGGCAGGTGAAGAAGCTGCCGATCGGTTGCTTGCCCAGGCGACGCAGGCTGTCCAGCAGGCTGGCGCGATGACTTTCGATCCAGGCGTGCAGCAGGGTGCCGAAATCCGGACCGTCGTCTTCGTCGCGCTTTTTCTTCTGCGGCGGCTGGTCCGAGGCTTTCGGAGCCACGCGTTCGGCCACTTTGGGGCTGCGGGTCGCACTCATACGCCAGCCTCCCCGTCGCCGATCAATCGGCCGCGTTGCAGGGTCAACATGCGGTGACGCATGCGCGCGATCAGCGCCAGGTCGTGACTGGCGATCAGCACGCTGGTGCCCAGACGGTTGATATCTTCGAATACGCCCATGATTTCCGCCGCCAGACGCGGGTCGAGGTTACCTGTGGGTTCGTCCGCCAGCAGCAAGGCCGGGCGGTGCACGATGGCGCGGGCAATGCCGACGCGCTGCTGCTGACCGGTGGACAGGTCGCCCGGGTAGAGATCGGTCTTGTCCGAGAGCGCCACGCGCTCCAGGGCCGAGTCCACGCGCTTGGCGATTTCAGCCTTGGACAGGCCGAGGATCTGCAGCGGCAAGGCGACGTTGTTGAAAACGGTGCGATCGAACAGCAGTTGGTGGTTCTGGAACACCACGCCGATCTGCCGCCGCAGGAACGGAATCTGCGCATTGCTGATGGTGCTCAGGTCCTGACCGGCCAACAGCAGCTTGCCGCTGGTTGGGCGCTCCATGGCCAGCAGCAACCGCAGCAGCGTGGACTTGCCGGCGCCGGAGTGGCCGGTGACGAACAGAAACTCGCCGCGACGAACCCGGAAACTCAGCTCGTGCAGGCCGACATGGCCATTCGAGTAACGCTTACCGACCTGTTCGAAACGAATCATGAACGCTCCCGCTCGGCAAACAGTGCCTGGACAAAGGGTTCGGCTTCAAAGGTACGCAGGTCGTCGATGCCCTCACCGACGCCGATGTAGCGGATCGGCAGGCCGAACTGCTTGGCCAGGGCGAAGATCACCCCGCCCTTGGCGGTGCCATCGAGCTTGGTCAGGGCCAGGCCGGTCAGCTCGACCGTCTGGTTGAACTGCTTGGCCTGGTTGATGGCGTTCTGGCCAGTACCGGCGTCGAGCACCAGCAGCACTTCGTGCGGCGCGTCGGCGTCCAGCTTGCCGATTACCCGGCGAACCTTCTTCAGCTCTTCCATCAGGTTGTCTTTGGTGTGCAGGCGACCAGCCGTGTCGGCGATCAGCACATCGATGCCACGAGCCTTGGCAGCCTGCACGGCGTCGAAGATCACCGAAGCCGAATCGGCGCCAGTGTGCTGGGCGATGACCGGGATCTTGTTGCGCTCGCCCCAGACCTGCAGCTGTTCCACCGCCGCGGCGCGGAAGGTATCGCCCGCGGCGAGCATGACCTTCTTGCCTTCGAGCTGCAGCTTCTTGGCCAGCTTGCCGATGGTGGTGGTCTTGCCGGCGCCGTTGACGCCCACCACCAGAATCACGAACGGCTTGGTTTGCGAAGCGATCCGCAGCGGCTGCTCCACCGGCTTGAGCATGCTCGCCAGTTCGGCCTGCAGCGACTTGTACAGCGCATCGACGTCGGTCAGTTGTTTGCGCGCGACCTTCTGGGTCAGGTTCTGAATGATCACCGCGGTGGCTTCCACGCCCACGTCGGCGGTCAGCAGGCGGGTTTCGATATCTTCCAGCAGTTCGTCGTCGATGGTCTTCTTGCCCAGGAACAGGCTGGCCATGCCTTCGCCGATGCTGGCGCTGGTCTTGGACAGGCCCTGCTTGAGGCGGGCGAAGAAGCCGACCTTGTTTTCCTCGGCACGGGGCGGCTCAGCGACAGCGGGCGCTTCGACCGCCGCAACTGGAGCAACTGGAGCAACTGGAGCAACTGGAGCAACGACAACCGGGGCAGGCTCCGGTTCTGGTACAGGTTCGGGCTTCACGAAAGCCGCGATCACCGGTTGTGGCACATCCTCTTCTTCAATCTGCGCCTGGGCTTCAGCTGGCTCGCTGCTGTGTGCCAACTCGGCCACCAACAGCTCGGCGGCTTGCTGCAGATCGGTCGCGGCCGGAATCGGTGGGGTGATGTGCGGCGCCTGCTCGTCTTCCACCAACGCCACCGGTTCTTCCGCCACCGGCAGGGTCAGCCAGGGCTTGTGCTCGGGATCGGGGGTCAGCGGCAGTTCCGGCGCGGGAGCGGGCTCGGCCGCTGGTGCGGGCTGTTCAGGCTGCCGGATCGGCTCGGCGATCGGCGACACCACAGGAGCGGCGACTTCGGCAACCGGGGCTTGTTCTATCACGGGAGCAGGAGCCGGGGCAGGCTCGGTAGGGACTTGTGGCTGTTCGACGACGGTTTCCTGCGGCTTTTTGCGCAGCCATCCGAACAGGCCTTTCTTCTCGCCAGCCGCGGCTGGGGTCTTCTTGTCGTCGTTGGAACCAAACATGGAGGACGGCTATCTCAAGGTAGCGACGCGCCATCAAGGCGCACCGGCAAATAAATATTCGATGCAGAACAGACTGCGTTTCCGCCGGCTTGTTCACGCGCAACATTTTGTCGAGGTGCCCAATGGCATCTCAAGGATCGATTTTACTAAAGGACTGAAACGGCAAAATCGGCGAAAAGTCGAAGTTTAGCTGGTAAATCCAGACTTCTTGCCGGAAACCCATACAACCTGATCAAGCACACTCTGATCTGTGAAGGCCTGATAGGCGTGGCCGCCAGTAAAACGGATCAGTATCCTAGCACCTCCTCGCCCGTAGGCTAAGACCAAGCGGGCAGTCCAACAGGTTTAAAAAACGAATGAATGCTCTAGCCCGCCGCGCCGCAGGCCTGCTGCTCAGTACGGTTTGTCTGCCCCTTTCAGCCTTGGCTGCCGATCCACAACCCACCCACGAATTCACCCTCGACAACGGTCTCAAGGTCGTGGTCCGCGAAGACCATCGGGCTCCGGTCGTGGTCTCCCAGGTCTGGTACAAAGTCGGCTCCAGCTACGAAACCCCGGGCCAGACCGGTTTGTCCCACGCCCTGGAACACATGATGTTCAAAGGCAGCGAAAAGGTCGGCCCCGGCGAAGCCTCGCTGATCCTGCGCGACCTGGGCGCCGAAGAGAACGCCTTCACCAGCGACGATTTCACCGCCTATTACCAGGTGCTGGCCCGTGACCGCCTGGGCGTGGCCTTCGAGCTGGAAGCCGATCGCATGGCCAGCCTGCGCCTGCCGCCCGACGAGTTCAGCCGCGAAATCGAAGTGATCAAGGAAGAGCGCCGCCTGCGCACCGACGACAAGCCGATGTCCAAGGCCTTCGAGCGCTTCAAGGCGATGGCCTACCCGGCCAGCGGCTACCACACGCCGACCATCGGCTGGATGGCCGACCTCAACCGGATGAAGGTCGAGGAATTGCGCCACTGGTATGAATCCTGGTACGTGCCGAACAACGCCACCCTGGTGGTGGTCGGCGACGTGACCCCGGACGAAGTCAAAACCCTGGCCCAACGTTATTTCGGCGCCATTCCCAAGCGCGCCGTGCCCGCGGCGAAGATTCCCCTGGAACTGGCCGAGCCCGGCGAGCGGCAGATCACCCTGCGGGTGAAGACCCAGCTGCCGAGCGTGATGCTGGCCTTCAACGTGCCAAGCATCGCCACTGCCGAAGACAAGCATTCGGTGCACGCCCTGCGCCTGATCGCCGCGCTGCTCGACGGCGGCTACAGCGCCCGCATCCCGACGCGCCTGGAGCGCGGCGAAGAGCTGGTGTCCGGCGGCTCGTCGAGCTTCGACGCCTACACCCGCGGCGACAGCCTGTTCCTGCTTTCGGCCATGCCCAACAGCCAGAAGAAGAAAACCATCGCCCAGGCCGAAGCCGGGCTGTGGCGCCTGCTCGAAGAGCTGAAAACCACCCCGCCGACCGCTGAAGAACTGGAACGCGTGCGCGCCCAGGTGATCGCCGGCCTGGTCTACGAGCGTGACTCCATCACCAGCCAGGCCACCGCCATCGGCCAGCTGGAAACCGTCGGCCTGTCCTGGAAGCTTATGGACACCGAACTGGCCGAACTGCAAAGCGTGACCCCTGAAGACATTCAGAAGGCCGCCCGTACCTATTTCACCCGCGAACGCCTGAGCGTTGCCCACGTATTGCCTGAGGAGTCCGCTCATGAGTAAGCGCAAAAGCGCCAGCCCGGTCCTGCTCGGCCTGGCACTCGTGGCCCTGATCACCGCCGCCGGCCTTTATCTGCTGCGCGCGGACCAATCCGACGCCAGCCAGGCGCTGGACAAGGCCAAGAGCAGCCAGAAGCTGCAATCCTTGACCGAGCTCGACGGCAAGGCCCCAAGCCGCCGCAGCCTCGACATCAAGACCTGGAGCACCGCCGAAGGCGCCAAGGTGCTGTTCGTCGAAGCCCATGAGTTGCCGATGTTCGACATGCGCCTGACCTTCGCCGCCGGCAGCAGCCAGGATGGCGACGCGCCAGGCCTGGCGATGCTGACCAACGCCATGCTCAACGAAGGCGTGGCCGGCAAGGATGTCGGCGCGATCGCCGAAGGTTTCGAGGGCCTGGGTGCCGATTTCGGCAACGGTGCCTACAAGGACATGGCCATAGCGTCCCTGCGCAGCCTCAGCGCACCGGACAAACGCACGCCGGCCCTGCAGCTGTTCGCCGATGTCGTCGGCAAGCCGACCTTCCCGGCCGACTCCCTGGCGCGCATCAAGAACCAGATGCTCGCCGGCTTCGAGTACCAGAAGCAGAACCCCGGCAAGCTGGCGAGCCTGGAACTGATGAACCGCCTGTACGGCAGCCATCCGTATGCCCATTCCAGCGATGGCACCGCGCAGAGCGTGCCGCCGATCAGCCTGGCCCAACTGCGGGCGTTCCACGCCAAGGCCTATGCCGCCGGCAACGTGGTGATCGCATTGGTGGGCGACCTGTCGCGCAGCGATGCCGAGGCGATTGCCGCGCAGATCTCCGCCGCCCTGCCCAAAGGCCCGGCGCTGGCGAAAATCCCGCAACCGAGCGAGCCACAGGCCAGCATCGGCCATATCGAATACCCCTCCAGCCAGACCAGCCTGCTGCTGGCGCAACTGGGCATCGATCGTGACGACCCGGACTACGCCGCGTTGTCCCTGGGCAACCAGATCCTTGGCGGTGGCGGTTTTGGCACCCGACTGATGAGCGAGGTGCGCGAGAAGCGCGGCCTGACCTACGGCGTCTATTCCGGCTTCAGCCCGATGCAGGCCCGTGGCCCGTTCATGATCAACCTGCAGACCCGTGCCGAAATGAGCGAGGGCACCCTCAAGCTGGTGCAGGACGTGCTCGCCGACTACCTCAAGACCGGCCCGACCCAGAAGGAACTCGACGACGCCAAGCGCGAACTGGCCGGCAGCTTCCCGCTGTCCACCGCCAGCAACGCCGACATCGTCGGCCAACTGGGCGCCATCGGCTTCTACAACCTGCCGCTGAGCTATCTTGAAGACTTCATGCAGCAGTCCCAGAGCCTGACCGTGGAGCAGGTCCGGGACGTGCTGAACAAGCACCTGGGCGCCGACAAGATGGTCATCGTCACCGCCGGCCCGACCGTGCCGCAAAAGCCGTTGCCGGCCCCAACTGACAAACCCGCCGAGCAGCCGCTCGGGGTTCCGGAGCATTAATGGCCAGCCCATCGCGTCCCAGCAAGAAACCCGTCCATAACCAGCACAACGGTGTGGGCCAACTGCGCATCATCGGCGGCGAGTGGCGCAGCCGCCGCCTGAGCTTCCCCGATGTGCCGGGCCTGCGCCCGACTCCGGACCGGGTGCGCGAAACCCTGTTCAACTGGCTGGCGCCCTATGTCGCCGGGGCCAAGGTGCTCGACCTGTTCGCCGGCAGCGGCGCGCTGTTTCTCGAAGCCCTGTCCCGTGGCGCCGCCATGGGCCAGGCGCTGGATGCCAGCAACCTGGCCGTGTCGCGCCTGCGCGAACACCTGGGCACCCTGCGCTGCACCGTCGGCCAGGTGCAGACCGCCGACGCCCTGCGTTATCTGGAAACCCAGCCGGCCAGCCGTTTCGACCTGGTGTTCCTCGACCCGCCGTTCCATCAGAACCTGCTGCCGGCCGCCTGTGCCCTGCTGGAAGAACGCGACTGGCTGGCCGACGACGCCTGGGTCTATACCGAAAGTGAAACCGCGCCTTCGACCCTCGCCCTCCCGGCGAACTGGCGCCTGCACCGCGAGCAAAAATCCGGGCAGGTGTACTACGCCTTGTGGCAACGTACGGCAGGGATCGCCGGTTAAACCACTGGCCTGAAAAGGTGCGCAGCCCCGCCGGGGCCGCGCACCGCTGCTACGAGAATCACCGTGCCTATTCCGTCAGATCGTTTCATTCCCGCCTTCGGCCTCGGCAACCCGCACCTGCAGACCCTGTGGGGCCCGCTATGGCGCAAGACCACTCACCTCGAGCGCCAGCGCGAACGCCTGTGGCTCGACGACGGCGACTTTCTCGATCTCGACTGGCACGGCCCGCACTCCGCTACCGCGCCCCTGGTGCTGGTGCTGCACGGCCTGACCGGCTCTTCCAACTCGCCTTACGTGGCCGGCCTGCAAAAGGCCCTGGCGGGCCAGGGCTGGGCCAGCGCGGCGTTGAACTGGCGCGGCTGCTCGGGCGAACCCAACCTGCTGCCGCGCAGCTATCACTCGGGGGCCAGCGAAGACCTGGCCGCCGCCATCGACCACCTGCGCAGCAAACGCCCGCAGGCCCCGCTGTTCGCGGTGGGCTACTCGCTGGGCGGCAATGTATTGCTCAAGCACCTGGGGGAAAGCGGCAGCGCCAGCCAGCTGCAAGGCGCCGTCGCGGTATCGGTGCCGTTTCGCCTGGACCAGTGCGCCGACCGCATCGGCCAGGGGTTTTCCAAGGTCTACCAGGCGCATTTCATGCGCGAGATGTTGGCCTACATCAAGGACAAGCAACGCCAGTTCCAGCACGACGGGCGCCATGAGGGCCTGGCCGTGCTGGAGCGGCTGGGGCCACTGGAGAAGATGCGCACCTTCTGGGACTTCGACGGCCGGGTCACCGCGCCGCTGAATGGCTTTGCCGACGCCCAGGATTATTACCGGCGTGCCTCCAGCCGGTATTTCCTCGGGGAAATCCGCACACAAACCCTGATCATCCAGGCCGCGGACGATCCTTTCGTATTCCCCCACAGCCTGCCGGAAGCCGGTGAGCTGTCCGACAGCACCCACCTCGAGCTGCAGGCCAAGGGTGGGCACGTCGGTTTTGTCGAGGGTTCGGTGAAGACGCCGGGTTATTACCTGGAACGGCGCATTCCCCAGTGGCTGTCCAACCTGGGGGGCGAGTTGCGATGAACGGCGGCCAGGGCGAGTCGATCCGTTTCTGGCAGACCGCGCCCCTGGCCGGCGTGGAGTTGCTGGCCGCGCGCTACATCGAGCATCGCTTCGTGCCCCATGTGCATGACGGCTATGTGATCGGCATGATCATGGACGGCGCCCAGCGCTACCGTTATCGCGGCGCCGAGCATCTGGCGGGGCGTGGCACCCTGGTGCTGATCAACCCGGACGAGCTGCACACCGGCCACAAAGGCACCGAGGACGGCTGGCTGTACCGGGCGTTTTATCCGGACAACGCGCAGATCCTCGCCATGCTCGGCGAGCTGGAACTACCCACCGACAGCCTGCCGGCCTTCGGTGCCACGCTGTATCGCGACCCCGATCTGGTCAGCGGTTTCTGCCAGTTGCATCAACTGCTGGAAAGCCCGGCCACCGCCCTGCAACAACAGACCCTGTGGCGGGAAATGATGCTCTTGCTGCTGCGGCGTCACGCCGGAGTCAAGGCGCCGGGCAAACCCGGGCGGGAACACCGGGCGATCGTCCAGGCCAAGGAGTTGCTGCAAGCGCAGCTGGCCGCCCCGCCCTCCCTGGAGGAACTGGCCGCGGCGGTGAATCTCTCGCCGTTCCATTTCGCCCGGGTGTTCCGCCGCGCCACCGGCATGCCGCCGCACACCTGGCTGATGCAACAGCGCATCGCCCAGGCCCGGGCACTGCTGCGCGACGGCTGCCTGCCGCTGGAAGTGGCGACACAATTGGGGTTCGCCGACCAGAGCCATCTGAGCCGGCAGTTCAAGCAGGTCTACGGCGTGGGGCCGGCGGCCTATCGCAGCGCCCGCCAGTCCCTCTGAAACAGCGCCTGCCCCTGTAGGAGCGAAGCTTGCTCGCGAAAAATATCTCAGGCGACGTGGCCCTGCAGAAACAACGCAGCGCCTGGATCGCGAGCAAGCTTCGCTCCTACGGTGAGGGGCCTCAGTCGCCCGTGGCGACCGCGCGCTGCGGATCGGTGATCCATTCGCTCCAGGAGCCGGCATACAGCCTGCCCAGGGGATAACCGGCCAGGCACAGGGCGAACAGGTTGTGACAGGCGGTCACGCCCGAGCCGCAGTACGCCACCAGCTCGCTCGGCGAACGCTCGCCCAGCTTCGCGGCAAAGCGCTTCTTGAGCTGATCGGCCGGCAGAAAACGGCCATCGCTGTCCAGGTTGTCGGTGAAAGCCGCGCATTGCGCACCGGGGATATGCCCGGCCACCGGGTCGATCGGCTCCACCTCGCCGCGAAAACGTGGCTGGCCGCGGGCGTCGAGCAGGGTCAGGGTCGGCTGGCCGAGGCGCTTTTGCAGTTGCTCGGCACTCAACAACAGGGTTTTGTCGGGCAGGCCCGTGAAGTGGCCAAGGACATTGGTCGGTGGATCCAGGCTCAATGGCAGGCCCGCGGCGTGCCAGGCTTTCAAGCCGCCGTCGAGAATGAATACGCCGTCGCGCTTGCCCAGCCAGGCCAGCAGCCACCAGGCGCGGGCGGCATAGGCACCGGGGCCGTCGTCGTAAAGCACGATGTCACTGTCGGCGTCGATGCCCCAGGCTTGCAGGCGCGCGATCAACGTCGCCGGTTCGGGCAACGGATGGCGCCCGGTCACGCCCTTGACCACCCGGCCACTGAGGTCGCGTTCCAGATCGGCAAAATGCGCGCCGGCCAGATGCCCCCCGGCATAACTGCGCTGGCCGTAATCCGGGTCTTCCAGAGAAAAACGACAATCGAGAATCACCAGCCCGGGCTGCTCCAGGCGAGCGGCCAATTGCTGTGGACTGATCAGTTGCGCGATGGGCATGACGGGCTCCAGTAATTGAACGATGACTTGATCCAGATCCTACTGCACTTCTTCCAGGGCTTGCCCCAGGGGCACGTAAAACTCGCCGAACAGCGCGTTGACCTCCCCCCGGGCCTGGTCGGTGACAAATCCGGCCTCCAGCACCAGCACCTGGTACACACCGCGCTTGATGGCTTCTTCGCTCAGGTGCGCGGAGTTTTCCCGGGTGGTGCACAAAAAACGCACCCAGGAGGTAAGGATGATCCAGGCATTGAGGGTCAGGGACTCGATCTGCACCTTGTCCATCCGCAGGATGCCGGCCTCGACGAAACCTTCGTAGATCGCCGTGCCGTGGATCAGGCAGCGCTGGGAGAAGCGCCGATAACGGGCGGCCAGTTCGGCGTCGCTGTCGAGCAGGTGTTCCAGGTCACGGTGCAAGAAGCGATAGCGCCACATGGCGGCCAGCAGCTCCTGCAGGTAATAGCGCTTGTCCTCGACGGTCACGGTACGGCCCTGGGGCAGGCGCAGGAAGCTGTCGACCAGGGCTTCGTACTCGCAGAACAGCACGGCGATGATCGCCTGCTTGTTGGGGAAGTGGTAATACAGGTTGCCCGGCGAAATCTCCATGTGGGCCGCAATGTGATTGGTGCTGACACTGCGTTCGCCTTGCTGGTTGAACAGCTCCAGGCTGTTCTGGACGATACGTTCGCGGGTTTTTATGCGTGGGGCCATGAGCGTGGGCTTTAATCGAGAAGGCGTTGCCCGGCATCTTACGACCTATCCCCAACGGGATAAATCAAAGCCGGCCCGGGATGTCATTTGACATTTTAGAGCATAAACTCTAAAAATCTCCCACCCACAAAAACCGGAGCCGCCCATGTCTGCCGAAATCGCCTACTTGCCGGAAGCCCACCAGCAGCTGGATGAGCTCCACCGTCTGTTCGCCGCCCAGCGCCAGGCCTTCGCGGCCAACCCCATGCCGCCCGCCGCCCAGCGCCAGCAATGGCTCAAGAGCCTGCGCGAACTGCTCGACAGCGAACGTCAGGCCCTGATCGATGCCATCAGCGAAGATTTCAGCCATCGCAGCGCCGACGAAACCCTGCTCGCCGAAATCATGCCCAGCCTGCATGGCATCCACTACGCCAGCAAACACCTCAAGGGCTGGATGAAACCTTCGCGGCGCAAGGTCGGCGTGGCCTTCCAGCCGGCCTCGGCCAAGGTCGTCTACCAGCCATTGGGCGTGGTCGGGGTGATCGTGCCGTGGAACTACCCCCTGTACCTGGCCATCGGCCCGCTGGTGGGCGCGCTCGCCGCCGGCAACCGGGTGCTGCTCAAGCTCAGCGAGTCGACCCCCGCCACCGGCCTGCTGCTCAAGCGCCTGCTGGCCAAGGCGTTCCCCGAGGACCTGGTCGCCGTGGTGCTGGGCGAAGCCGACGTGGGCGTGGCCTTCTCCCGGCTGCCCTTCGATCACCTGCTGTTCACCGGCGCCACCAGCATCGGCAAGCATGTGATGCGCGCCGCGGCGGAAAACCTGACCCCGGTGACCCTGGAGCTGGGCGGCAAGTCTCCGGCCATCGTGTCCGACGACGTACCGCTCAAGGACGCCGCCGAACGCATCGCCTTCGGCAAGACCATGAACGCCGGCCAGACCTGCGTCGCCCCGGACTACGTGCTGGTCCCGGAACACCGCGTCGGCGCCTTCGTCGACGCCTATCGCCAGGTGGTCCGTGGTTTCTTCCCGACCCTGGTCGACAACCCCGACTACACCGCGATCATCAACCCGCGGCAGCTGGCGCGCCTGAACAGCTACATCAGCGACGCCACCAGCAAGGGCGCGCTGCTGATCCCGCTGTTCGAAGAGAACCAGGAACGGCGCATGGGCCACAGCCTGATGCTGAATGTCAGCGACGACATGACGGTGATGCAGGATGAGATCTTCGGCCCGATCCTGCCGATCGTGCCCTACACCGGCCTGGACCAGGCCTTCGCCTACATCAACCAGCGCCCTCGCCCGCTGGCGCTCTATTACTTCGGCTACGACAAGGCCGAGCAGGACCGGGTACTCAACGAAACCCACTCGGGCGGGGTCTGCCTCAACGACACCCTGCTGCACGTCGCCCAGGACGACATGCCGTTCGGCGGCATCGGCCACTCGGGCATGGGCCATTACCACGGTCACGAGGGCTTCCTGACCTTCAGCAAGGCCAAGGGGGTGCTGAGCAAGCAGCGCCTGAATGCCGCTCGGCTGATCTACCCGCCCTATGGCAAACCGATCCAGAAGCTGATCCAGAAGCTGTTCATCCGTTAACCAGACCATTGCGGGGAATAACAATAATGACTCCCAGCCTGCCTGCCGCACCCGTACTGTCGCGCCGTGGCCTGTTGAAAATCGGCCTGTGCGCCAGCGCGTTCCTGACCACCGCCGGCCTCGGCGCCAGCCTCAGCGGTTGCTCGTCCGGCACCCCTGCCAGCGGCTTTGCCGCATTGCGCAGCAGCGACCTGCCGATTCTGCGGGCGCTGCTCCCGGTCATGCTCGACGGCGCCGTGGCCGCCGAGAAGTTGCCGGCGGCGCTCGACGCCACCCTGAAAAGCCTGGATTACAGCCTCGACCACCTGTCGCCGGAAATGCTCAAGCTCACCCAGCAGCTGTTCGACGTGCTGGGCATGGGCATCACGCGCGGCCCCCTGACCGGCATCTGGGGCAGTTGGGAAAACGCCAGCGCCGAAGACATCCGCCAGTTTCTCAAGCGCTGGGAAACCAGCTCCCTCAGCCTGCTGCGCATGGGCCACGCGTCCCTGCTGCAACTGGTGATGATGGCCTGGTACAGCCGCCCCGAATCCTGGGCCCATTGCGGTTATCCCGGGCCGCCCAGGATCTGAAGACTGCTCGCTCTGTAGCCGCTGCCGAAGGCTGCGCTCGGCTCCGCAGGAGACGCGCTCCTGAAGCCCTCGGAAGGTCCTACGGACCTTGTCGCAGCCTTCGGCAGCGGCTACACAAGCACCCAGAAGCCCCAGAACAACTAGAGAGTGCCTGATATGCCTGTACCCGATCTGTTTCGCGAAGGCCTGGCCCGCGGCTGGAAAACCTACAACGGCGCGCAATTGCAGGAGGACCTGACCCTCGAAGCGGACGTCGCCATCATCGGCAGCGGCGCGGGCGGCGGCACCACCGCCGAGATTCTCAGCGCCGCCGGCTACAAGGTGCTGCTGATCGAGGAAGGGCCGCTCAAGACCAGCGACGACTTCAAGATGCTCGAGGACCAGGCCTACGCCAGCCTCTATCAGGAAGGCATCGGCCGTATGAGCAAGGATGGCGCCATCACCATCCTGCAAGGCCGGGCGGTCGGCGGCACCACCCTGATCAACTGGACGTCCAGCTTCCGTACCCCCGAGCCGACCCTGGAGCACTGGGCCAAGGAGCACGACGTCAAGGGCCACAGCCCGGCCGAGATGGCCCCCTGGTTCGCGAAGATGGAGCAACGCCTGGGGATCGCCCCGTGGATCATGCCGCCCAACGCCAACAACGACGTGATCAGGATCGGCTGCGAGAAACTCGGCTACAGCTGGCACGTGATCCCGCGCAACGTGCGCGGCTGCTGGAACCTCGGCTATTGCGGCATGGGCTGCCCGACCAACGCCAAGCAGTCGATGATGGTCACCACCATTCCCGCGACCCTGGAGAAAGGCGGCGAGCTGCTGTACCTGGCCCGCGCCGAGCGCCTGCAGATCAAGGGTGACCAGGTCGAAAGCCTGCTCTGCCTGGCCATGGACGAGCGCTGCGTGGCGCCCACCGGGCGCACCATCAAGGTCAAGGCCCGGCACTATGTGCTGGCCGGTGGCGGGATCAACAGCCCGGCCCTGCTGCTGCGCTCCGATGCTGCCGACCCGCACAAGCGCCTGGGCAAACGCACCTTCCTGCACCTGGTGAATTTTTCCGCCGGGCAGTTCGACCAGGTGATCAACCCCTTTTACGGGGCGCCGCAGTCGATCTACTCCGACCATTTCCAGTGGCTGGACGGCACCACCGGCAAAATGTCCTACAAACTCGAGGTGCCGCCGCTGCAACCGGCGCTGGCCGCCACCCTGCTCGGCGGTTTCGGCCCGCAGAGCGCCCTGAACATGCAGCAGTTGCCCCATACCCACGCCATGCTCGCGCTGCTGCGCGACGGTTTTCACCCGGACAGCAGCGGCGGCAGTGTGGAACTGCGCGGCGATGGCTCGCCGGTGCTCGACTATCAGGTCTCGGACTACGCCTGGGATGGCGTGCGCCGGGCCTTTCATAGCATGGCGCAGATCCAGTTCGCCGGCGGCGCCAAGGCAGTCATGCCGATGCACAGCGATGCCCGCTACGTGAAGACCCTGGCCGAGGCCAAGACACTGATCGACGGCCTGAACCTTGCGCTGTACCGCACCCGCCTGGGCAGCGCCCATGTGATGGGCGGCTGCGCCATGGGCGAAGACCCGAAAAACGCCGTCGCCGACAGCCTGGGCCGGCATCACCAGCTGGCCAATCTGTCGATCCACGACGGTTCGCTGTTCCCCACCAGCATCGGCGCCAATCCGCAACTGTCGGTCTACGGCCTGACCGCGCAACTGGCCACGGCCCTGGCCGAACGGCTGAAAAGCGGGTGAAAACGCCGCTTATTTTCGTCGTCTATAGTGCTTTCTTCCGTTACAGGCGACTTGGCCGACCGGAAAGGCTGCGATACCATCCGACTCCCCAACGGACTCCCGCCAGGACGACGCGATGAACCGAGTGTTGTACCCAGGTACCTTCGACCCTATTACCAAGGGCCATGGCGATCTGGTCGAACGCGCCTCGCGCCTGTTCGATCATGTGATCATCGCCGTCGCCGCCAGCCCGAAGAAAAACCCGCTTTTTCCCCTGGAACAGCGTGTGGAACTGGCTCGCGAGGTCACCAAGCATCTGCCGAACGTTGAAGTCGTCGGTTTTTCCACGCTGCTGGCGCATTTCGCCAAGGAGCAGAACGCCAATGTCTTCCTGCGGGGGCTGCGGGCGGTTTCGGACTTCGAATACGAATTCCAGCTGGCCAACATGAACCGCCAACTGGCGCCGGACGTGGAAAGCCTGTTCCTCACACCGTCGGAGCGTTATTCGTTCATTTCCTCGACCCTGGTCCGAGAAATCGCGGCATTGGGCGGCGATATCAGCAAGTTCGTGCATCCGGCCGTGGCCGACGCCCTGACTCTGCGCTTCAAGAAATAACCCCCGCGGGAGCTGGCGCAGCCCGCGCCAGCTCCCGCGCAGTCGACCTGCAAACGCCCCTCCCATCGCGCCCGCGTGCACTGCGCTCGCCAATGCGGCACAATTGCGCCATTGGTTTTTCAAATGCCTGGGCCCGCCGCCCCGGCCGGAGTGCCCCATGTCCCTGATCATCACCGACGATTGCATCAACTGCGACGTCTGCGAACCCGAGTGCCCGAACGCCGCGATCTCTCAAGGCGAAGAGATCTACGTGATCGACCCGAACCTGTGCACCCAATGCGTCGGCCACTATGACGAGCCGCAATGCCAGCAGGTCTGCCCGGTGGATTGCATCCCGCTGGACGAGGCCCACCCGGAAACCGAAGAAGAGTTGATGGCCAAGTACCGGAAGATCACCGGCAAGGCATAACACAGCCATCGAGACTTGCGACCGTAGCCGCTGCCGAAGGCTGCGATCGGCCGAAACGGCCGCGACGCCAGTAAGATCGCCACAGGTCCTACGGACCTATCGCAGCCTTCGGCAGCGGCTACAGGCGATCAGCTCTGGCATTTAGGGCAGAACACGCTCGCACGCTGCCCCAGCTTGATCTCTCGCAGCCCCGTGCCACAGACCTTGCAGTGTTCCCCGCCGCGCCCGTAGACGAACAGTTCCTGCTGGAAATAACCCGGCTGCCCGTCGCCGCCGATAAAGTCGCGCAGGGTGGTGCCGCCGCGCTCGATGGCCGCGGCCAGGATGCGCTTGATCTCGATCGCCAGCTTCAGGTAGCGCGCCCGGGAAATCCCCTTGGCTTCGCGACGCGGGTCGATGCCGGCGGCGAACAGCGCTTCGGTCGCGTAGATATTGCCCACCCCCACCACCACCGCGTTGTCCATGATGAACGGCTTGACCGCCATCGAACGTCCCCGCGACAGCTGATACAGGCGCTCGCCGTCGAACAGGTCGGTCAGCGGCTCCGGCCCCAGGCGGATCAGCAGCTCGTGGTTGAGCGGGTCCAGGCTCCAGAGCATCGCGCCAAAGCGCCGCGGGTCGGTGTAGCGCAGGGCCAGGCCGGACTCCAGCTCGATGTCGACGTGCTCGTGCTTGGCCGCCGGCAAGCCGACCTCCACCAGGCGCAGGTTGCCCGACATGCCCAGGTGACTGATCAGGGTGCCGACTTCGGCATTGATCAGCAGGTACTTGGCGCGGCGCTCGACCTTGACGATCTGCTGGCCGGACAGGCGCACATCGAGGTCCTCCGGAATCGGCCAGCGCAGGCGCCGCTCGCGCACGATCACGCGGCTGACGCGCTGCCCTTCCAGGTGCGGCGCGATACCGCGCCGGGTGGTTTCGACTTCCGGTAATTCAGGCATGTGCGCCTCGTGTTCTCTATAACGTGGTCGGGAATCAGTGCGCGCCCAGTTCGCGCACAGTTTCCTTGAGGTTCTCGAAGTCGTAGTCGGACAGACCGACGTAATCGAGGATCAGATGGCCGATGCTGTTCCATTCATGATCATCGACCTGATTGCCCAGCACCCGGTAGGACGCGCAGATATGCTCGGCCATTTTCAGGATCGCCAGCAGGTTCTTCAGCTGGCTGTTGCGCGACGACTCGTCGCTGAAGATCGCCAGGGCGTTGTGGTGATTGGCGATGGCGTTGGTCACGTGCTCCGGCAGGCGCCAGGACTTGGCCGTGTAGTAACCGACCACCGCGTGGTTGGTATTGAACGCACGGTTTTCCGTATCCACCACGCGGTTCTCGGGGCCCGCGCTGGCGTAGGCCTCTTCCAGCACCGTCATGTAGTCGGGGAAGCGCTTGAGCATCAGCGGCACGCCGCAATCGTGGAACAGGCCCAGGGCATAAGCCTCGTCGACCGCTTGCGAGCCGGTGCGCTTGGCCAGGGTCAGGCAGGTCATCGCCACATCCTGGGCGGTGTCCCAGAAGCGGTTGAGGGTGACGATGGTTTCGTCGCTCATCTCGCCCTTGATCGACTGCGCGTTGATCAGGTTGATGATCGAACGGCTGCCCAGCAGGTTCACCGCGCGCTGGATCGAGGCGATCTTGTTGCTCAGCCCGTAATACGGCGAGTTGACGATTTTCAGCAGGGCGCCGGAAAGGCCCGGGTCCTGGGAGATCAGCCGCGCGATCACTTCCAGGTCAGGGTCGGGCATGTACTGCTCCATCTGCAAATCCACCATGATCTGCGGTTGGGGCGGCACACTGATGCCTTGCAGGGCCTGTTGAATCTGTTCGGCGGAAAGCTCTTGGGACATCGCTTGGGACATAGGTACGCACTCTGGGCTAGGCGGCGATTCTAACCCTTTAGATGGCGCCCATGGCCAGCCGAAAGGAACTTTACAACGGGCGCCTCGGGGCAATGCCGGGCCGGCGCGGGATATCCACGGCGAGTTTGCCATGTCACCGCATATCCACTCGCCAGCCTCTCGGCGAGCGCAACACGTTATACTCCCGCTCTTTTTTCCGGAGCGACGTCATGTCCCTGCCAAGCCTGCGCCTCAAAGCCAACGCCGATCGCCGCCTGCGCGCCGGCCACCTGTGGGTCTACAGCAACGAAATCGATGTAGCCGCCACCCCACTCCACGGCTTCAAGGCAGGCGACCAGGCAGTGCTGGAAGCCGCCGGCGGCAAGCCGCTGGGCGTCGTCGCCATGAGCCCGAACAACCTGATCTGCGCCCGCCTGCTGTCGCGCGACGCCAAGCTGGCGCTGGACAAGTCGCTGCTGGTGCACCGTCTGAACGTGGCCCTGTCGCTGCGCGAGCGCCTGTTCGACAAGCCGTTCTACCGCCTGGTCTACGGCGACTCCGACCTGCTGCCGGGCCTGGTGGTCGACCGTTTCGGCGACATCCTCGTCGTGCAGTTGGCTTCGGCGACCATGGAACAGCACAAGGACGACGTGATCGCCGCCCTGGTCCAGGTCCTCAAGCCAAGCGGCATCCTGTTCAAGAACGACTCCGCCGCGCGTGATGCCGAAGGCCTCAACCGCTACGTGGAAACCGTGTTCGGCCTGGTGCCGGAGTGGGTCGCCCTGGAAGAGAACGGCGTGAAGTTCGAGGCCCCGGTGATGGAAGGCCAGAAGACCGGCTGGTTCTACGACCACCGCATGAACCGCGCCCGCCTGGCGCCTTACGCCAAGGGCAAGCGCGTACTGGACCTGTTCAGCTACATCGGCGGCTGGGGTGTACAGGCCGGTGCCTTCGGTGCCAGCGAAGTGTTCTGCGTCGATGCCTCGGGTTTCGCCCTTGACGGTGTCGAGCGCAACGCCGCGCTCAACGGCATCGCCGAGAAAGTCACCTGCATCGAAGGCGACGTGTTCGAAGCCCTGAAAGAACTCAAGGCCGCCGAAGAGCGTTTCGACGTGATCGTCGCCGACCCGCCTGCCTTCATCAAACGCAAGAAAGACCTGAAGAACGGCGAAGGCGCCTACCGCCGCCTGAACGAACAGGCCATGCGCCTGCTCAGCAAGGACGGCATCCTGGTCAGCGCGTCGTGCTCGATGCACCTGCCCGAAGACGACCTGCAGAACATCCTGCTCACCAGCGCCCGCCACCTGGACCGCAATATCCAACTGCTGGAACGCGGCGGCCAAGGCCCGGACCACCCGGTGCACCCGGCCATCCCGGAAACCCGCTACATCAAGAGCATCACCTGCCGCCTGCTGCCTAACAGCTGAGCCTGACTGGACGCCCCTTGCCCCTCGCGGCAAGGGGCGCCCAAGCCGAGTGCCCCCTCCTCACCCAAGACTCAGCGCTCAGGCGACCTGCGCCCGACGGCGCGCGCACCATAAATTGCCGAGGAACATGGCGCCGGAGAACGCGAGGGTCGGTGCGGCAAAAAACGCCAGGGACAGCAACCCGCTCTTGAACGGGTCGAGGTGGCGGTGCTGGATCCATAGCTTGAACAGCCACTGCACCAGCCAGGGCATCGGCAAAGCCAGCAGCACCCAGGCACCGTTAGCCAGCAGGCGCCGCCACAGGTCAGCACGCCCCCGCAGCAGCGTGGCACTGAGCAGGGTCATCAGCAGCAGGCTGGCCATCACACCCAACCCCACGCCAAGGGTGAAGGGCAGGCCACGACAGGCCCACACCAGCCCCGCCGCACCCAGCGCCACCAGCAGCATCGCGATCCAGATCCGCGGCTGGCGTCGCTGCTCGGCCAGCAGCTGCAGCAGCCCGCCGCCCGCCAACAGGGCAGCCGCCAGCGCAGCCATGGCGACACCGGACAAGTCGCTGCAGAGGACGGTCCACATCAGCAGCAGGCCCTGCGCCAGGCCGATGGCAAGGTAGAACCTCAGGGATCGCAGCGTCGCGGACATTCCAGCTCCATTGGAAGGTGATCGAAGGCCGGCGAGTCTAAACCAGTCCCTGATCGCCGGCTGCCCATTTCCATATCCAGGCATTCGACGCCGTAGAGCGGCCACGGCATTCCTTCCTGGCGCCAGCGGTGTAGAATCGCGAGATTCATCGCCAGTCATCCCCCGGCGGGTTTATGAGCTCAGGCTGAGGCGCGCGGCGATCCCGCGGCGTCATCGGCAGCTTCAGGACACACGGCCATTTCTGAGTGTTCCAGGGGTCAATAGAAGCTCACTCCCCATTTGTTACCTGATTAGCCGCCCGGAGTGCTCCATGCCTGATTACCGCTCGAAAACATCCACCCACGGCCGCAACATGGCCGGCGCCCGCGCACTGTGGCGCGCCACGGGGATGAAAGATGACGACTTCAAGAAGCCGATCATCGCCATTGCCAACTCCTTCACCCAGTTCGTCCCGGGCCACGTGCACCTCAAGGACCTGGGCCAGCTGGTCGCCCGCGAAATCGAACGCGCCGGCGGCGTGGCCAAGGAATTCAACACCATCGCCGTGGATGACGGCATCGCCATGGGCCACGACGGCATGCTGTATTCGCTGCCGAGCCGCGAGATCATCGCCGACTCCGTGGAGTACATGGTCAACGCCCACTGCGCCGACGCCATCGTCTGCATCTCCAACTGCGACAAGATCACCCCCGGCATGCTGATGGCCGCCCTGCGCCTGAACATCCCGGTGATCTTCGTCTCCGGCGGCCCGATGGAAGCCGGCAAGACCAAGCTCGCCGCCCACGGCCTCGACCTGGTCGACGCCATGGTGATCGCCGCCGACTCCAGCGCTTCTGACGAGAAGGTCGCCGAGTACGAGCGCAGCGCCTGCCCGACCTGCGGTTCCTGCTCCGGCATGTTCACCGCCAACTCGATGAACTGCCTGACCGAGGCCCTGGGCCTGGCCCTGCCGGGCAACGGTTCGACCCTGGCCACCCACAGCGACCGCGAACAGCTGTTCCTGCAGGCCGGCCGCACTATCGTCGAGCTGTGCAAGCGCTACTACGGCGACAACGACGAGTCGGTGCTGCCGCGCAACATCGCCAACTTCAAGGCGTTCGAGAACGCCATGATGCTCGACATCGCCATGGGCGGTTCGACCAACACCATCCTGCACCTGCTGGCCGCCGCCCAGGAAGCCGAGATCGATTTCGACCTGCGCGACATCGACCGCCTGTCCCGCAGCGTGCCGCAACTGTGCAAGGTGGCGCCGAACATCCAGAAGTACCACATGGAAGATGTGCACCGTGCCGGCGGCATCTTCAGCATCCTCGGCTCCCTGGCCCGCGGCGGTCTGCTGCACACCGACCTGCCGACCGTGCACAGCCGTAGCATGGAAGAAGCCATCGCCAAGTGGGACATCACCCAGACCAACGACGAAGCGGTGCATCACTTCTTCAAGGCGGGCCCGGCCGGTATCCCGACCCAGACCGCATTCAGCCAGTCGACCCGCTGGCCGAGCCTCGACGACGACCGTGAAAACGGCTGCATCCGCAGTGTCGAGCACGCCTACTCGAAAGAAGGCGGCCTGGCCGTGCTGTACGGCAACATCGCCCTGGACGGCTGCGTGGTGAAGACCGCCGGCGTCGATGAGTCGATCCACGTCTTCGAAGGCAACGCGAAGATCTTCGAAAGCCAGGACAGCGCGGTGCGCGGCATCCTCGCCGACGAAGTGAAGGAAGGCGACATCGTCATCATTCGCTACGAAGGTCCGAAAGGCGGCCCGGGCATGCAGGAAATGCTCTACCCGACCTCCTACCTGAAGTCCAAGGGCCTGGGCAAAGCCTGCGCCCTGCTGACCGACGGCCGCTTCTCCGGCGGTACTTCGGGTCTGTCCATCGGCCACGCTTCGCCAGAGGCAGCGGCGGGCGGCGCCATCGGCCTGGTTCAGGACGGCGACAAGGTGCTGATCGACATTCCGAACCGCTCGATCAACCTGTTGGTCAGCGACGAAGAACTGGCCGCGCGCCGTGTCGAGCAGGACAAGAAAGGCTGGAAGCCGGTGGAAAAACGCCCACGCAAGGTGACCACTGCCCTGAAGGCCTACGCCCTGCTGGCCACCAGCGCCGACAAGGGCGCGGTGCGCAACAAGGCGATGCTCGACGGTCTGTGATTGCCAGCCACTGAATGAAAATGCCCCGCCAAGTGCGGGGCATTTTTTTGTCTGGAGATCGGCCTCTGCGAGGCCTGTCGCGGGTAAGTCGGATCGCCGCCCGCTCGCTCCTACAGGCGGCACTGATCCTGTAGGAGCGAGGCTTGCCCGCGATGGATTCAACCCGTTCTTACTGAATGTCCTCCGGCTTGACGATCACCCAGTTCTTGTCCGCCGTCACCGGCAGCCCTTCCTTGGCCTGGGCCGCGGCGTGCTTGGCCATCATGCCGTTGATCTGGGCCATGTACTTGTCCTTGCGGTTGACCCACAGGTGGATGCCGCCCTTGGCCACGTCGACACCGTGGAACAGCATGTAGCCATCGCTGGTCGGGGTGTCGCCGCCCACCAGCACCGGTTTTTTCCACTCGTCGATGTAAGTCAGGATCGCCGCGTGCTTGCCGGCCATCCAGGTCGCCGGGGTCCACAGGTAAGGGGTCAGTTCCAGGCCGAGGTTGGCCTTCTCGTCATACTTGCCGGCGGTGATCTGCTTGCGCGCGGTGGTCAGCTCGCCGGTCTTGCGGTCCTTGAGCAAGGTGGTCACGCCGATGACGTTCTGCGGCTTGACGTTGTAGCCGTACTTCGGATCGGACGCGACCATGCGCACCAGTTCCTCGGAGGCGGCGGTCATCACGTAGACCTCGATGCCGTTCTCCATCAGCTTGTTGTACAGCTCTTTCTGGCCGGTGAAGATTTTCGGCGGATTGATCTCGGTGTTCTTGACCACGTCGCCTTCGAAATAGGTGGCCGGCACCGGCTTGCCCGAGGCCATCAATTCGTCGACATAGCCCTTGAGTTCCTTGAGGGTGAAGCCGGAGAACACCTGCGCCACCCAGGGGTAGCAGACCATGTCGTCGATTTCACAGAGGCGGTAGTAATAGCTGAACAGGCTTTCCTTGTGCTCGGCGGTGTCCTTGAACGGCATCAGCTTCAGGGAGGGGTCGAGGGTCTCGCGGGTGATCAGGCCCTTGTTCTCCATGAACGGCAGCAGCGACTCTTCCAGGTCGTAGCGGTAACTGGTGTTGTCCATGTCGAACACCGCGTAGTTACCCTTGTTGGCGTTGGCCGCGATCATCGCGTCCAGTTGCTTGGCCTGGTCCGCGGGCCAGTGCTTCAAGTCGGTGGCGAGAACCTGGCCGGCAAGGCCCAGGCAGAGTGCGGCAACCAGAAATTTCGGAGCGAGTTTCATCGGCGTTTTCTCCCTGATTTAAAGAGATCGACGCTAACAAATCGCTGTGACAATCCTCGCCTGTGGGCGACCGCCCGCGTCCTGATCCCGTCATCGGCATGTGCCTGAACGTCAGCGGCTTATTCCAAAAACGACAGTCCCAATGCGTTTTTGATATTAATTCATTAGATATCAAGCTGTTAGGCTTGCCGGTTCGCAATCGCAGTCATAAGCGATTGGCACAAGTCTTATGGAGCCTTAATGAACCTGCCGCTGATCCTCAACCTGCTGGTGTTCCTCGCCTTGCTGCTGGGCCTGGCACAAACCCGTCACACCACCTGGAGCCTGGCCAAGAAGGTCCTGTTGGCGCTGGTGCTGGGCGTGGTTTTCGGTGTTGCCCTGCACGGCATCTACGGTGCCGGCAACCCTGTCCTGAAAACCTCCATCGGCTGGTTCGACCTGGTGGGCAACGGTTATGTGCAACTGTTGCAGATGATCGTGATCCCGCTGGTGTTCGCCTCGATCCTCAGTGCCGTGGCGCGCCTGCACAACGCCTCGTCCCTGGGCCGGATCAGCTTCCTGACCATCGGCACCCTGCTGTTCACCACCGCCATCGCCGCGCTGATCGGCATCGCCCTGACCAACCTGTTCGGCCTGACCGCCGAAGGGCTGGTGGCCGGGACCCAGGAAATGGCCCGCCTGCAGGTGATCCAGAGCGATTACGCGGGCAAGGTCGCCGACCTGAATATCCCGCAACTGCTGCTGTCGTTCATTCCGCAGAACCCCTTCGCCGACCTGGCCCGGGCCAAGCCGACCTCGATCATCAGCGTGGTGATCTTCGCCGCCTTCCTCGGCGTCGCCGCCCTGCAGTTGCTCAAGGACGACGCCGACAAGGGCCAGAAAGTGGTCAACGCCATCGACACCCTGCAAGCCTGGGTCACCCGCCTGGTACGCCTGGTGATGAAGCTGACCCCTTACGGCGTGCTGGCGCTGATGACCAAGGTGGTCGCCAGCTCCAACCTGCAGGACATCATCAAGCTCGGCAGTTTCGTGGTGGTGTCGTACATCGGCCTGGGCCTGATGTTCGTGGTCCACGGCCTGCTCGTTTCGCTGGCCGGGATCAACCCGCTGCGCTTCTTCCGCAAGGTCTGGCCGGTGCTGACCTTCGCCTTCACCAGCCGCTCCAGCGCCGCGAGCATCCCGTTGAGCATCGAGGCGCAGACCAGCCGCCTGGGCATTCCGCAGTCCATCGCCAGCTTCGCCGCCTCGTTCGGCGCGACCATCGGCCAGAACGGCTGCGCCGGCCTGTACCCGGCCATGCTGGCGGTCATGGTGGCCCCGACCGTGGGCATCAACCCGCTGGACCCGCTGTGGATTGCGACCCTGGTGGCGATAGTGACCTTGAGTTCGGCCGGTGTGGCCGGAGTAGGCGGTGGCGCGACGTTCGCCGCGCTGATCGTGCTGCCGGCCATGGGCTTGCCGGTGTCCCTGGTGGCGCTGCTGATTTCCGTGGAGCCGCTGATCGACATGGGCCGCACCGCGCTGAACGTCAGCGGTTCGATGACCGCCGGGGCGATCACCAGCCAGATCATGCAGCAGACCGATAAAGAAAAGCTCGATGCCGATGAGCATGCGGAGCTGGCGCAGGCTTGATCCTTCCAGCCCCGTTCCGGGTTCACGCCTGGAACGGGACTGCGATCGACTGCGAAGCAGTCGTAAAACCAGACAACCTGTTCTTCCTGAAACACCCCGTGCTCGGGTTTTGCGAGGACTTCGTCCTCGATCGCAGCCTCGCAGGCTCGGCAGCGGCTACAGGGCTACGGGGTTAAACCCTTTCCCAGACTTCGAAGCTGTAGGCCGGCTTGTCCCCTTCCGCTGGATTCGGCACGTTCGACACCAGTTGCCACTGGTTCAGGTCGAACTCCGGAAACCATGCATCGCCCTCCGGGCTCAGCGCCACGCGTGTCAGGTACAGGCGATCGGCCTGCTCCAGGCCCTGGGCATACAGCTGCGCACCGCCGATCAGCATCAGCTCGGTAACGCCCTGTTCCAGCGCCCACTCCTCGGCACGCGCCACCGCGGCTTCCAGCGACGGGTACACCTCGGCGCCTTCGAGCCGCAGGTCGGCCTGGCGACTGACCACGATATTCAGCCGCCCCGGCAGCGGACGCCCCAGCGAATCCCAGGTCTTGCGACCCATGATGATCGGCTTGCCCAGGGTGGTGGCCTTGAAGTATTTGAAATCCCCCGGCAAGTGCCAGGGCATGCTGTTGTCGACGCCGATCACGCGGTTTTCACCGAGGGCCGCGATCAGGCTGAGAGGGAGAGATTTTTTCATGCCGGCGAGGATACCAGAGGCTCGGTGCCCCGCAACGTACCCCGATCAGCGTGACAGCGGTTATGCTCACCGCTCATTTGAGCAACGGAATGACGCGTGACAGCACTGACCCCACTGGAAAAACTCTGGCTCACCGAAGCCGTACGCCTGCGCGAGGAACACGCCGGCGCCCTGGAGGACCAGGAAGCCAATCGCCTGGCGCGCACCGCGGGCGGCGACCTGGCGAGCCGCCTCCAATACCGCGCGCTGTGGCTGGCCGAACGCGACGGCCTGGCCGCTGCCCTGCGCCACTGGGTCCAGGGCGCGCGCCTGGCGCTGTTGCTGATGGCCGTGTTGGCCATGGTCAGCGGTGCCGGCCTGGCCTTCGCCGCCCTGGGTAACGGGCAGGCGCCGGTCAACGTGTTCTGGGCCCTGGGCAGCCTGCTCGGCCTCAACCTGCTTCTGCTGCTGAGCTGGGCCACCGGCCTGCTGTTCGCCGGCGAACACGGCGCCAGCCTCGGCCGCCTGTGGCTGTGGCTCAGCGCCAAGCTCGCCCGCGACGCCAAGGCCGCGCAGCTGGCGCCCGCCCTGCTGCTGTTGCTGCAACGGCGCAAACTCAATCGCTGGGCCATCGGCACCCTGGTCAACGGCCTGTGGCTGCTGGCCCTGCTCAGCGCCGTGGCGATCCTGCTGATGCTGCTGATCACCAAGCGCTACGGGTTCTACTGGGAAAGCACCCTGCTCGGCGCGGATGCCTTCGTGGCGATCACCAACGCCCTCAGCGCCATACCCCGGGCCATAGGTTTCGGGGTACCGACCGTAGAGATGATTCACGCCAGCACCCGGGATGTTTACAACACTGAACTGGTGCGCCAGATGTGGGCCGTCTGGCTGGTGGCCTCGCTGATCATTTACGGCGTGCTGCCGCGCCTGCTGTTGATGCTGTTCTGTCGCTGGCGCTGGAGGCACGGGCAGGCGCGCCTGCGACTGGACCTCAACCTCCCCGGCTACAGCCAGCTGCGCGAAGCGCTGATGCCCAGCAGCGAACGCCTGGGGATCAACGATGCCGCCCCCGAACTGCTGCACCGCATCGAAGGCGGCGTCAGCGCGCAGGACAGCGATGGCGCCCTGCTGGTGGCCATCGAACTGGACGACCAGCGCCCCTGGCCACCGCAATTGCCGGCCTCGGTGAAGGACGCCGGCATCCTCGACAGCCGCGAATCCCGGCACAAGCTGCTGGAACAGATGAGCCGCTTTCCGCCGGCGCGCCTGGCCATCGCCTGCGATCCACGGCGCTCGCCGGACCGTGGCAGCCTGGCGCTGATCGCCGAGCTGGCCCGCAGCGCCACCGCCACCCGGGTCTGGCTGTTGCAGGCGCCGCCCGGCGAAGCGCTGGACGCCGAACGCCTGGGCGACTGGCACGTGGCGCTGCAACAGCTGGAGCTGCCATTCGCCGATTGCACACCGCTGAACTGGCTGGAGACCGGGCATGACTGATCCTCGCAAACCACCGTTGAAGCTGGCGGTGGTCGGCCACACCAACGTCGGCAAGACCTCCCTGCTGCGCACCCTGACCCGGGATGTGGGCTTCGGCGAGGTCTCCCATCGCCCCAGCACCACCCGCCATGTCGAGGGCGCGCGGCTGTCGGTCGACGGCGAACCGCTGCTCGACCTGTACGACACCCCCGGCCTGGAAGACGCCATCGCCCTGCTCGACTACCTGGAACGCCTGGAGCACCCCGGCGAGCGCCTGGACGGCCCGGCCCGCCTGGCGCGGTTTCTCGAAGGCAGCGAGGCGCGCCAGCGTTTCGAACAGGAAGCCAAGGTACTGCGCCAACTGCTGGACTCCGACGCCGGGCTGTATGTGATCGACGCTCGCGAGCCGGTACTGGCCAAGTACCGCGACGAGCTGGAAGTCCTCGCCAGCTGCGGCAAGCCGCTGCTGCCGGTGCTGAATTTCGTCAGCAGCGCCAGCCACCGCGAGCCGGACTGGCGCGAAGCCCTGGCCCGCCTGGGCCTGCACGCGCTGGTGCGCTTCGACAGCGTGGCGCCGCCGGAGGATGGCGAGCGGCGGTTGTATGAAAGCCTGGCGTTGCTTTTGGAAAGCTCGCGGCCGCAACTGGAACGCCTGATCGCCGACCAGCAGGCGCAGCGCGCGGCTCGCCAGCAAAGCGCCGCGCGACTGATCGCCGAACTGCTGATCGATTGCGCCGCCTGCCGGCGCAGTGTGGTCAGCGAGGTCGAGCAGGAACAACAGGCCATCGGCGAGCTGCGCAAGGCCGTGCGTCAGCGCGAACAACGCTGCGTCGAGGCGCTGCTCAAGCTCTACGCCTTCCGCCCGCAGGATGCCGCCGCCAGCGATGTGCCGCTGCTCGACGGACGCTGGGGCGATGACCTGTTCAACCCGGAAACCCTCAAGCAACTGGGCGTGCGGGTCGGTGGCGGGATCGCCGCCGGCGCGGCGGCCGGGGCTGGCGTCGATCTGCTGGTGGGCGGCCTGACCCTGGGCGCGGCGGCCCTGGCCGGGGCGATTGCCGGTGGCGCGCTGCAAACCGCCCGCAGCTACGGCGGCCGCCTGCTGGGCAAGCTCAAGGGCCAGCGCGAACTGACCGTGGACGACAGCGTGCTGCGCCTCTTGGCCCTGCGCCAACGGCAACTGGTGCAGGCGTTGAATGTGCGCGGGCATGCGGCGCTGGGCAGCATCCAGCTGGCCACGCCCCAGGACCAGAGCTGGCGCGAGGGCAAGCTGCCAGAGGCGCTGAACAAGGCCCGTGCCCACCCGCAGTGGTCGTCGCTGAACCCGGCGCCGCGCCTGAGCCAGGCAGAGCGCCAGGAGCAGATCGAGGTATTGGCGCAGAAGCTGGTGGTCGAGGATTAGGTCGGCGCTGTTCTCGCGGACGCCATCGCGGGCAAGCCTCGCTCCTACAGACGCCAGTCTTCTGTAGGAGCGAGGCTTGCCCGCGATAGCTATCGTCCAGACAGCACAGGGTCAGGCAGTCAACAACCGCGCCGCCTTGTCCTTGAGCACCTGCAAATCCATCACCGGCACCCACAGCTCCTTGGCCTGTTCGTCCCAATGGCGCAGGCGCAGGCTGACCGCGCATAGCGGGTCCTGCTCGAAGGCCCGAGCCTCTTCGGTGCTCATCACCCCGCCCTGGTATTCCAGGGTGCGCCGGCTGGCTTGGCTGAGCCGCTCGTAGTAACCCGGCTCCTTGCAGGTCAGGTAACGCTTGGCCTGCACGTGGTACTCCACCAGCCGCGCCAGGCGCTCGCTGAAACCGGCGCGGCGCAGGTAGTCGGCGCCCAGCCGCTCATGGCCGGCCACGCCGAAACCGCCCATGTTCTCGGCATCCTGCCCACAGATATGCCCGATATCGTGGAAGAACGCCGCCAGCACCACTTCGTCGTCGAAGCCCTCGGCCATGGCCAGCTGTGCGGCCTGGGACATGTGTTCGATCTGCGACACCGGCTCGCCGATGTAGTCGCTGTCGCCAAAGCGCTCGTACAGGCCGAACAACTGGGCGATCCGCTGCTCAGGCCCCATCAGGCTTCCTCCAGCAAACGGACGATATTGCCCTCGGCCATGGCCGGGCCGACGCTCATGCCCACGCCGGTATGCATCAGCGCCACGCTGACCCCGGCGGCCGGGCGCAGGAACGAAAACGGCCCCGGGCCGCGGGCGCCATAGACACCCTGCCAGCGCTCGATCACCCGCACCTTGCAGCCCAGGGTGTGCTCGGCCAGTTCGAGCATCCAGGTGTCCACCTGCTCGGCATTGAACGGCGACGGGTCGCTGCCGTAATGATGGGAGTCGCCGATGATCAGCTCGCCATAGGGCGTCGGGCTGATCAGCAGATGGATGCCGTTTTCGTGCAGGTACGGCGCGTCCCGCAGGATCTGCGCCTGTACCGCCGCCGCTTCGGGCAGGTCGGCAAAGGCGCCGTAATGCACGCAGCTCAGGCCGGTGAGCAACGCGTGTTGCAGGTTCAGTGACACCTCGGGCCGGGCGCAGAGCATTTGCAGGCGGCAGACCTGCGGCGCCAGCGCGGCAATCGGCTCGGCCAGCAGGGTCTGGTAGTCATGCCCGGAACAGACCAGGATCTGCCCCGCGCGAAAGCTGCCGGCGGTGCTGTGCAGTTGGCCGGGCTCGATGTCGCGCACCAGGGTGGAAAAATGAAACTCCACCCCGAGGTCGCGGCGCAGGTAGTCGATCAGCATCGGGATGGCTTCCCGGGAATACAGCTGCTGGTCATCCAGGCCATGCAGCGCCGCGCGATGATGACGGAAGCGGCCGCCGTACAGATCGTTCAACGCCGCGCCGCGCAGCAGTTCGACCCGGTAGCCGTGTTCCTGCGCACGTCCGGCGCAGAAGGCCTGCAGCAATTGCTCCTCGGCCTCGGTGCGGGCGAACAGGTAAGAGCCGTTGCGCTTGAGCGGCAGGCCGGCCAATTGTGCCCAGTCGCCCCAGATGCCGCGGCTGGCCCTGGCCAGGTCGAGCATCACGCCCGGCGGCTGGCCGGTCACCAGGGCCTGGCCGAAATTGCGCACCGACGCGCCCAGGGGCGTGGCGCTGCGCTCGAAAACCTTGACCCGCAAACCGCGCTTGGCCGCGGCATAGGCATGGGACAGCCCGAGGATGCCGGCGCCGACGATCAGCAGGTCGTTGTGGTTGCTCATGGGTGTGGTCCTTGGGAAATGACCCTACGAGGTCAATCGCGAGCAAGCTCGCTCCTACAAAGGCCAACCCTGTAGGAGCAGCCGGTCGACGCTCGATTGCTCGCGATAGCGGTCTATTGGTTACTGGGCGGCGACCTTCTCGGACTTGCCGTCATAACGCTTGCGCCACTCGGCGAGGATCTCGTCGCGGTTCTTCGAGGCCCAGGCGAAGTCGTTCTTGATCAGGCGCTGCTCGTAGTCGGCCGGCAGTTCGGTCTGCGGCTTGGCGATCCCCGGCTGGGCCAGCACGGCGAAGTTTTCCTTGTACAGCTCCATGGCCGCGGGGCTGGCGGAGAAGTCGGCGAGCTTCTTCGCGGCTTCTTCATGAGGGGTGCCCTTGATCACCGCGGTGGCTTCGATTTCCCAGCCCAGGCCTTCCTTGGGCAGCACGATGTCCAGCGGCGCGCCCTGGCGCTTGAGCTGCACGGCCGGGTATTCGAAGGAGATGCCGATCGGGAATTCGCCGGCCGCCGCCAGCTTGCACGGCTTGGAACCGGAGTGAACGTACTGGCCGATGTTCTGGTGCAGGTCGTCCATGTACTGCCAGCCCTGCTTCTCGCCAAAGGTCTGCAACCAGGCGCTGACGTCGAGGAAGCCGGTGCCGGACGAGGCCGGGTTGGGCATGACGATCTTGCCCTTGTACTCAGGCTTGGTCAGGTCCTGCCAGCTCACTGGCTTGGTCAGGCCCTGCTTTTGTGCCTCGACGGTGTTGAAGCAGATGGTCGCGGCCCAGACGTCCATGCCGACCCAGGCCGGCGGGTTGGCGGCGTCACGGTAGTTGCCGCCGATCTTGCCCAGATCCTTCGGTGCATAGCTTTGCAGCATGCCCTGCTGATCGAGGATCGCCAGGCTGGAAGCGGCCAGGCCCCACACTGCGTCCGCCTGCGGCCGGGCTTTTTCCGCCAGCAGCTTGGCGGTGATGATCCCGGTGGAATCACGCACCCATTTGATTTCCACATCCGGGTTGGCGGCTTCGAAGGCTTGCTTGTAGCTCTTGAGCTGTTCGGCTTCGAGGGCGGTATAGACCGTCAGTTCGGTCTTCGCGGCAAAGGCGTTCATGCTGAAGGCAGTGAGGACAGCAGCGGCAACAGCCAGGGGCTTGAACATGGTGCGGTTCCTTTCTGGGGTGGGGGCTTGTTAGTGGGGGTTGGGCAGATTCAATGGCCGGGCGCGGTCTGCCGCCAGGCCTGGGAGCGGCGCAGCAAACCGCGCGAAGCCCAGGCCAGGAGCAGGGACACGCCCGCCGAGGTAAAGAGGATCAGGGTCGACATGGCGGCCGCGCCGCCGACGTTGCCGGCGTCGTCCATGTTCAGCACCGCCACCGCCGCGAGGATGGTGTCGGGGCTGTAGAGGAAGATCGCCGCCGAGACAGTGGTCATGGCCGAGACGAACAGGTAGCGCAGGATATCCAGCAGCGCCGGCAGGCAGATCGGCACGGTGACCCGCAGGTAATGGCGGTACAGCGGGGCCTTGAGCGACAGCGCCGCAGCCTCGAATTCGGCATCGAGCTGGCGCAGCGCGGTGGTGGCGGTCATCTGCGCGGTGGTCAGGTAGTGAGCAATGGTGCACACCACCAGCAGGGTCATGCTGCCGTAGAACACATGCAGCGGGTTGCCGCTGAGGTTGAAGAAGAAGACGTAGCCCAGGCCCAGCACCAGGCCCGGCACCGCCATCGGCACGAAGCTGAGCATGCGCAGCGCCAGGTTGAGGCCGCGCTGGGTGTGGGTCTTCTCCATCAGGTAGGCGCCGGTGAAGATCAGCGCGCTGCCGATCAGCGCCGTGCACAGGGCCATGGTCAGGCTGTTGCGGTAGGCCAGCCAGCCGCCGCCGGCGGTGTCGTTGAACTGGTAGTGGCTGAGCGACAGCGAAAGGTTATAGGGCCAGAACTTCACTAGCGACGAGAACACCGCCATGCCGAACACCAGCAGCAGCGCCGCGCAGATCAGCAGGACGATCGCCAGGTAGCAACCGTCCCGCAGCCGGGAAGGCGCCGGCTGGAACACCTGAGCCCGGCCGCTCATGGAATCGCCATGACGACGGCGCAGCCAGGCATCAACACCGAAGCTGAACAGCGCCGGCAGCAACAGCACCATGCCGATCAAGGCGCCACGGCCGAACTGTTGCTGGCCGACCACCGCCTTGTAGGCTTCCAGCGCCAGCACCTGATAGTCGCCACCGACCACCACCGGCACGCCGAAATCGGTGATGGTCAGGGTGAACACCAGGCAGAACGCGGCGAACACCGCCTGCCGGGTGGCCGGCCAGGTGATGCTGCGAAAGGCCTTGGCCGGGCTGGCGCCCATGCTCGACGCGGCATCGAACAGCCGCGCATCGGCCAGGGACAGGGCCGACAGCAGGATCATCAGGGCGTGGGGAAAGGTGTAGATCACCTCGCCGAGAACGATGCCCCAGAAACCGTAGATATTGTCCGAGAGCAGGCCACGGAGCAGGCCCTGGTTGCCGAACAGATAGACCAGGGCGATCCCCGGCAGCATCGACGGCGCCATCAGCGGCAGCAGCGACAGGCCGCGCCAGATCGCCTTGCCGGGAATCAGCGTGCGTTGCAGGGCATAGGCGAACAGGTAGGCCAGCGGCACCACGATGGCGGCCACGCTGAGGGAGACTTTCAGGCTGTTGCCCAACAGCCAGTGGAAGTTGGCGCTGGTCACCAGCTCACGGGCCGCAACCAGGCCACCGCCCTGCCCGGCTTCGCCGCTGAAACCGCGCCAGAAGATCGCCAGCAACGGCAGCAGCACCGCCAGGCCCAGCAGCACCAGCAGGACCAGCTTGCCGCCGAGCACGAAGAGGCGGTCGCCGATTTGCGCACGGGCCGCCTGGCGCGCCCGTTTTTCGGGTAGCGGCAGGGTCAGTTCAACGGCCATCTCAGGCAAACACCTGCAGGCTGCGCGGTGGCAAGGCGACCCAGATGTCCTGGGCACCGAGGCGCGGCATGGCTTCCGGGGCCAGCTCGGCCAGCAGCGGATGGCCGGGCAATTGGTTGAGTTCGAAACTCATGCGGCAGCGGTTGCCGAGGAAGGTGATCTCCCGGACCTTGGCCGGGAACAGGTTTTCCTCGTGCACCGGCGGGTTGACGCTGATCGCCTCCGGGCGGCAGAACAACCGACCCGAGGCGGCCTTGCCGGAGTCGGCCGCCAACCGCACGTTCATCCCGCCGACCTGGGCGTGGCTGTCGCTGCTGCGGCGGAACGGCAGCCAGTTGCCCTGGCCGACGAATTCGGCGACGAACGGGGTGGCCGGGCGATCATAGACTTCCTGCGGCGTGGCGTACTGCTCGACCTTGCCGTTGTTCATCACCGCGATGCGGTCGGCCATCAACATGGCCTCGTCCTGGTTGTGGGTGACCATCAGGGTGGTGATGCCCAGGCGCCGCTGCAGCTGGCGCAGCTCGGTGCACAGGTGCTCGCGCACCCGCGCATCCAGCGCCGACATCGGTTCATCCAGCAACAACAACGAAGGCGCCGGGGCCAGGGCGCGCGCCAGGGCCACCCGCTGCTGCTGGCCGCCCGACAGCTGGCCGGGGTATTTCTTTTCGCTGCCGGTCAGGCCCACCAGTTCCAGCATCTGCGCCACGCGCTTGCGCACTTCGTCGCGACCGCTGCCGGCCAGGCCATAGGCGATGTTGGCTTCGACGCTGAGGTTGGGGAACAGCGCATAGGACTGGAACAGAATGCCGTAGTCCCGGGCCTGGGGCGCCAGGTGCGAGACGTCGCGGCTGCCCAGGTACAACTCGCCCCGGTCCTGGCGCTCGAGGCCGGCGATGCAGCGCAGCAAGGTGGTCTTGCCGCAGCCCGACGGACCGAGCAGGCACACCAGCTCGCCGGCCGCCACGTCCAGGGAGACGTTATCCAGGGCGGTGAAAGCGCCAAAGCGTTTCTGCATGCCGCGCACTTTCATCGGCGCGCCGGGGTTGCTCAGGGCAGTTGCGATCGGGTTGTTCATGGACGGACCTCATCAAGCAGATGCAGGCCATCCTAGGGAACGAA
Source organism: Pseudomonas sp. 09C 129 (assembly GCF_002843625.1). Taxonomy (NCBI): domain Bacteria; kingdom Pseudomonadati; phylum Pseudomonadota; class Gammaproteobacteria; order Pseudomonadales; family Pseudomonadaceae; genus Pseudomonas; species Pseudomonas sp. 09C 129. The sequence goes on from NZ_CP025261.1 coordinate 57,659, forward strand.
TGCGTAGTTACTGTGGCAGTGAGGCAAAAGCTGCCGATAGTGGTATTGGCGGATTTGGGTTCAAGAGAACGCAGAGCCTTGTAGCCGCTGCCGAGCCCGCGAGGCTGCGAACGGTTGCGCAGCAACCGCAGGGCGCCTTTTGCGGGCGCTGCGCTCGGAAGCGGCTACGGATGAGGTGTGGGCGGATCAGGCCGGCGCCATTTCCTGCGCCAGCCCGAGGAAGGCCGCCGGCAGGCGCGCACCCTTGCGCTCCTTGAGGCAGTACAGGTACTCGGCGATCTGCGGCGCGTTCTCGATGGTCAGCACCCGCAACTGCGGATCGTGGGGGACTTCCTGACGGGCAATGATGCTGATGCCGATATTGCGCAGCACCGCCTCGCGGATCGACTCGCGGCTGCCGATCTCCAGCAGCGGCCCGAAGCTGACCCGGGCGCCGTCGAGCAGCTCTTCGGTCAGGCGCCGGGTGGTGGAGCCCGGCTCGCGCATCAGCAGGGTATGCCCGGCCAGGGCGTTCAAGGGCACGTGGTCGAGGGCCGCCAACGGATGATTGCGGTGCACCGCCAGCACCAGCGGGTCGCTGCCGAGCACCCGGCGGATCAAGCGCGAATCTTCCAGCAGCTGCGACGACGCGGCGATGTCGACCCGGTATTCCTCCAGCGATTCCAGGACCTGCTGCGAGTTGCCGATTTCCACCGACACTTCCACCTGGGGCAGGCGCTCCCGGAAGGTCTTCACCAGATCGAGGATGTAATACGGCGCCGTGGCGGCAATCCGCAGGGTGCCTTGCAGCTGGCCGCTATTGCGCAGGAAAAACTCGATATCGGCTTCCTGCTGCAACAGCGCCTTGACCATCGGCAACAGCCGGGCACCCTCTTCGCTGACGCTGAGGCGGCGGCCGCCGCGATAGAACAGCTCGACCGCATACTGGCTTTCCAGATGACGGATCTGGGTGGTCACCGTGGGCTGGCTCAGGCCGAGCTTTTTCGCCGCCAGGGTGATGCTGCCCAGGCGGGCCACCAGGTAAAACGCCTTCAGCTCGGCACTCAGCACTGCACGCTCTCGTTATCCCTTTATTTGCGCAACAGGCGCAAACCGTTGAAGACCACCAACAGGCTGACGCCCATGTCGGCGAACACGGCCATCCACATGGTGGCCAACCCGAAGAAGGTTACCCCAAGAAAGATCGCCTTGATGACCAGGGCCAGGGCGATATTTTGTACGAGGATGTTCGAGGTCTGCCGGGACAGCCGGACAAAGGCCGGAATCTTGCGCAGATCGTCGTCCATCAGGGCGACATCGGCGGTCTCGATGGCGGTGTCGGTGCCTGCCGCGGCCATGGCGAAACCGATCTCCGCGCGGGCCAGGGCCGGGGCGTCGTTGATGCCGTCGCCGACCATGCCGACCCGGTGCCCTTGGGCGTACAGGTCTTCGATAGCTTGCAGTTTATCGGTGGGCAGCAGGTCGCCGCGGGCCTGATCGATGCCCACCTGGGCGGCGATGGCTTCGGCGGTGTGCGGGTTGTCGCCAGTCAGCATCAGGGTCTTGATGCCCAGTTCGTGCAACTGCTGGATCGCTTCGCGGCTGGACTCCTTGACCGTGTCCGCCACGGCGAACAGGGCCAGGGGGCCGGCGCTGTCGAGCAACAGCACCACAGTCTTGCCTTGTTTCTCCAGGGCGAACAGCTTCTCTTCCAGCTCCGGCGAGCACAGCCCCAGCTCCTCCACCAGGCGGTGATTGCCCAGGTGGTAGAGCTGGCCGTTGATTTCGCCACGTACACCGCGGCCGGCCAGGGCTTCGAAGTTATCCACAAGGTGCAGGCTCAGCTGTTTATCCACAGCCGCATTGGCAATGGCCAAAGACACCGGGTGGTCGGAGCGGGACGCCAGGCTGGCGGCGATGGCCGGGGCGCTGCTGTCCGCCAGCGGGTCGAGGGACAGGAAATCGGTCTGTACCGGCTTGCCATGGGTGATGGTGCCGGTCTTGTCCAGCGCCAGGTAGTCGAGCTTGTAGCCGCCCTCCAGATAGACCCCGCCCTTGATCAGGATGCCTTTGCGCGCTGCCGCGGCCAGGCCGCTGACGATGGTCACCGGGGTGGAAATCACCAGCGCGCACGGGCACGCCACCACCAACAGCACCAGGGCACGGTAGATCCAGTCGAACCAGGCGGCGCCCATGAACAGCGGCGGAATCACCGCCACGGCCAGGGCAAAGGCAAACACTGCGGGGGTGTAGATTTTCGAGAAGCTGTCGACGAAGCGCTGAGTCGGCGCGCGCGCGCCCTGAGCTTGTTCCACGGCATGGATGATCCGCGCCAGGGTCGAGTTGTTGGCCGCCGCGGTCACCTTGTACTCCAGCGAGCCGGCCTGGTTGATGGTGCCGGCGAAGACCTTGTCGCCCAGGGTCTTTTCCACCGGCAGGCTTTCGCCGGTGATCGGTGCCTGGTCGATGGTCGAGCTGCCGGCCACCACCTCGCCGTCGAGGCCGATGCGTTCACCCGGACGTACCCGTACCAGCGCGCCCAGCTCGATGCTTTTCGCTTCCCGTTCGACCCAACTGCCGTCCACCTCCCGCACCGTGACCCGTTCCGGGGTCATCTGCATCAGGCCACTGATGGCATTGCGCGCGCGGTCCAGGGACCGGGCCTCGATCAACTCGGCCACGGTGAACAGGAACATCACCATCGCCGCTTCCGGCCATTGGCCGATCAGCACGGCGCCGGTCACGGCGATGCTCATCAAGGCGTTGATGTTGAGGTTGCGGTTCTTCAGGGCGATCCAGCCCTTCTTGTAAGTGCCCAGGCCACCACTGAGGATCGATACCAGGGCGATCACCGCCACCACCCAGGTCGGCGCGGCGCTGGTGAAGTGGATCACCTCCGCGGCCAGCGCGCCGATGCCGGACAGCGCCAGCGGCCACCAGTGCTTTTTCACCGGGGCCGCGGCCGGGGCATCGGATTCGCCGCCCAGGCCGATGGGCTCGGCTTCCATGCCCAGGGACTTGATGGCGGCGATGATCGGGGCGACGTCCTGCAGGTCGTGGGTCACGCCCAGCACCCGGTTGATCAGGTTGAACTCCAGTTGCTGCACACCCGCCAGCTTGCCCAGCTTGTTCTGGATCAGCGTCTGCTCGGTCGGGCAGTCCATGGCCTCGATGCGAAAGCTGCTCAGGCGCGCATTGGCGCTCGACGCCGCGCCGAGCACAACCCGCGACGGCGCGGCGGCCGACGAACAGCAGGAATCGCCGTGACTGGCAGCCTGGGGCTCGCTCAACTGGACCAGCGACGGCGACGAGCAGCAGGAAGCGCCGTGGCCAGCATGGTCGTGTTTTTTCAGCGGATGCAGTTTTGCGCCATGGCCATGATCGTGATCGTGATCGTGATCGTGATCGTGGCCAGCATGCTTGGAGTCAGCGCCGGGCTTGCCGTGGGTGTGCAGGGAATCGCTCATAAGGTCGCGTCCGAAAAGGTGCCTGTTGCCAAGTGAACACCCTGTAGCCACTATAGGGTCAAGCCCCCTTTCGGAGATTGTCGCGATGAAAATTGGCGAGCTGGCGAAACTGACCGACTGTCAGGTCGAAACCATCCGTTACTACGAGCGCGAAGGCCTGCTGCCGGAACCGGCCCGCAGCGAGGGCAATTACCGCCTGTATACCCAGGCCCACACCGAACGCCTGACCTTCATCCGCAACTGCCGCAGCCTGGACATGACCCTCGAGGAGATCCGCAGCCTGCTGAACCTGCGCGACAGCCCCCAGGACCAGTGCCAGAACGTGAACGCGCTGATCGACGAACACATCCACCACGTCAAGGCGCGGATCGACGGACTCTTGGCCTTGCAGACACAGCTGCTCGACCTGCGCCAACGCTGCAGCGAAGGGCCGGATCTGGATCAGTGCGGGATTTTGCAGCGCCTGGAAGTCAGCGGCTCGGTGGCCCCCAGCGAAGCCGAAGACTCTCATGTGGGCCGTAGCCACGGGCATTGAAACCATCAACCTCCTACAGAGAGGCAGATGCCCCGTATCGACCACGTGTAGGCGTGGTCTCCGGGATTGCTAGAAGGCCCTGCGGGCCTTATCGCAGCCTGCGGCAGCGGCTACAGGAGCCGCCGCCGGGTGTATCGATCAGACCGCCATCGGCGCGGTCATCGGCGCGTGGTGCTCGTAGCCTTCCAGCGAGAAGTCGCTCGGTTCGACCTTTTCCAGCCACTCCGGCTGGTACACGCCGGTCTTGGCGAACTCCGGTACACGCTCGGAAATCACCAGCTTCGGCATCGGGAACGGCTCGCGCTTGAGCTGCTCGTTGAGCATGTCCAGGTGATTTTCGTAGACGTGGGCATCACCGATGAAATAGGTGAACCAGCGCGGGGTGTAGCCGGTCAGGCGCCCGATCAGGCTCAGCAGCGCGGCGCCTTCGGTGAGGTTGAACGGTGTGCCCAGGCCCAGGTCGTTGGAGCGGATGTAGAGGGTCAGGGAAATCTCCCGGGTCTCGACATTCGGGTGGAACTGGTACAGCAGGTGGCACGGCGGCAGGGCCATTTCATCCAGCTGGGCGCAGTTCCAGCCGTGGAACAGGATACGGCGGCTGCCCGGGTCCTTGATGATGGTGTCCACGCACTGGCGCACCTGGTCGATGGCCTTGTACAGCACCACATAGGCCTGGCCGTTTTCCTCGCCTTCGGCGATCTGCCGGTAGCCCTGGGCCAGGGTCTGCTCGATGGCGGCCGGGTTGCTCAGGGGGATCTGCTTGTACGCCGGCCACTTGCGCCATTGCACGCCGTAGATCTCACCCAGGTCGTCCTCGCCCTGGCGGAAGGGGTTGGCCAGCCACTGGGCGTTTTCATTGGCGTTCTGGTCCCAGACCTTGCAGCCCAGGGCACGGAATTCGGCGGCGTTGTTCACCCCACGAAGGAAACCGCACATCTCGCCGATGGCCGACTTGAAGGCCATCTTGCGGGTGGTGATCGCCGGGAAACCGTCTTTCAGGTCGTAACGCAGCATCGCGCCGGGGAAGCTGATGGTGTTCACGCCTGTGCGGTTGGCCTGCTTGGTGCCGTTCTTGATGACGTGGGCGACCAGATCGAGATATTGCTTCATGTATTACCTGTGTCCTTGAAGGCAGGGCTCGCGCCCTGCGATCCGAATTAGAGCGCGGCGTCTTTCGCCGCCGGTGCCGCTGGAGCGCGGTGATAGGCCAGCCAGATCAGGAACAGGCCGCCAATGATCATCGGCAGGCACAGCACCTGGCCCATGGTCAGCCAGTTCCACGCCAGATAACCCAGTTGCGCATCCGGGACCCGGACGAACTCGACGATAAAACGGAAAATACCGTAAAACAGGGCGAACATCCCGGAAACCGCCATGGTTGGACGGGGTTTGCGCGAGAACAGCCAGAGGATGAGGAACAGCGCCACGCCTTCCAGGGCGAACTGATACAGCTGCGAAGGGTGGCGTGGCAGCTGGGCCGGGTCGCTGAACGGCGGGAAGATCATCGCCCACGGCAGGTCGGTCGGCTTGCCCCACAGCTCGGCGTTGATGAAGTTGCCGATGCGCCCGGCGCCCAGGCCGATCGGCACCATCGGCGCGACGAAGTCCATCAGCTGGAAGAACGACTTGCCGTTCTTCTTGCCGAACCACAAGGCCGCGAGCATCACCCCGATGAAACCGCCGTGGAACGACATGCCGCCTTTCCAGACCTCGAAGATCAGCGTCGGGTTGGCCAGGTAGGCGCTCAGGTCATAGAACAGCACATAGCCCAGGCGCCCGCCGACAATGACCCCCATCGACATCCAGAACACCATGTCGGAGAGCTTCTCCTTGGTCCAGGTCGGGTCGAAGCGGTTCAACCGGCGCGACGCCAGCAGCCAGGCGCCACCGATGCCGATCAGGTACATCAGGCCGTACCAGTGAATTTTCAGCGGGCCGATGGCCAGGGCCACCGGGTCGATCTGCGGGTAAGGCAGCATTGCGACTCCTCGTTAGAGTGAAACTCGATTGCGCCGCGACCATGTCACGCGCGGATTAAGCCAGGATTGCGGAACCTGTCAGAGCAGGAACGTCAGCCCGACCACAAACAGCAGGCCGGCGAACAGGCGCTTCAACAGGCGCGCCGACAGCCGATGGGCCAGGCGCGCGCCGAACCGGGCAAAGACCATGCTGGTCAGGGCGATGCCCAGCAGCGCCGGCAAATACACAAAACCCAGACTATGAGCCGGCAGCAACGGATCATGCCAGCCCAGAATCATGAAACTTATTGCACTGGCCACGGCAATCGGCAAACCGCAGGCCGAAGACGTGGCCACCGCCTGCTGCATCGGCACGCTGCGCCAGGTCAGGAACGGCACGGTCAGCGAGCCGCCGCCGATGCCGAAAATCGCCGAGGCCCAGCCGATCACACTGCCGGCCAGGGTCAGCCCCAGCTTGCCGGGAACGTCGCGGCTGGCCTTGGGCCGCAGGTCCAGGGTCATCTGCAGGGCGACCACCAGGGCGAAGATGCCGATGATTTTCTGCAGGTTCGGCCCGGAAATCGCTTCGGCCGTCAGCGCCCCGACTCCGGCGCCGAGCAGGATGCCCAGGGTCATCCAGGCAAAGATCGGCCAGCGCACCGCGCCCCTGCGCTGGTGTTCGCGAACCGCGTTGACCGAGGTAAAAATGATGGTCGCCAGCGACGTGCCAACGGCCAGGTGGGTCAGGATCGACGGATCGAAACCTTGCAGGGTGAAGCTGAATACCAGCACGGGAACGATGATGATGCCGCCACCTACGCCAAACAGACCGGCCAATATGCCCGCGCAGGCCCCCAGCAGCAGATAGAGCAGAAATTCCATGGAGGCACCCCGAAAAGAGAGCGGCATGGTAACGGATGCACGGCCCTTGGCTCCACTGGATGGCGATGGATACCCAGTCGTTCTGTGCGTAAAGTGAGCAAAAAACACAAAAGGGACAACCTGATGTGCTTGATCGTATTCGCCTGGCGGCCGGGCCACGCCCTGCCCCTGATCGTCGCGGCCAACCGTGACGAGTTCTACGCCCGCCCCAGCCTGCCGTTGGCGCAATGGCCCGAAGCCCCCGATATCTATGCCGGACGCGACCTGGAAGCGGGCGGTACCTGGCTCGGCCTGGGCGCCGACGGACGCTTCGCCGCCCTGACCAATATCCGCAATCCCCATCAGCCCCCCGCGCGCCGCTCCCGAGGCGAACTGGTGGCGCGTTTTCTCAGCAGCAGGATGTCGATAAACGACTATTTCAGCGACGTTGTCGGCCGATCGCTGGAATATGCCGGCTTCAATCTGCTGGTGGGTACCCCCGATCAGCTCTGGCACTACAACGCCCAGGCCCGTGAGCCGCAGCAACTGGGCAGCGGCGTGTATGGCCTGTCGAATGCCGGCCTCGACACGCCCTGGCCCAAGCTGCTCAAGGCCAAGGCAGCATTACAGGAAGTACTGCATGACCCGCAGCCCCAGGCTCTGCTCGCCCTGCTCAGCGATACGCAGACCGCGCCGTTTGCCGACCTTCCCGATACCGGGGTCGGCCTGGCCACCGAGAGCCTGCTGTCGAGCGTGTTTATCGCCAGCCCCAGCTACGGCACGCGGGCCAGCACGGCGCTGATCGTCCAGGCCGATGGTTCCAGGCACATAGTCGAGCGCAGCTTCGGGCCCTATGGCGGGCATCTGGGGGAAGTGGAGCTGAGGGTTTAGCGGCGTCTGAAAGTACGCTATCGCGAGCAATCGGGCGTCGACCGGCTGCTCCTACAGGGTTTGGCAGCGTCTCTGTAGGAGCGAGCTTGCTCGCGATCGCCTTTAAAGGGTCTTGGCCGACGCCGGATTGATCATCCGCGCCAGTCCCAGGTTCTTCAGCGCCAGTTGCAGCGAGCTGTGGATAACTTGCGGGTTGTCGATGGTCATCAGTTCGGCCAGCAGTTCCCTGGCCTTGCTGAGATTGATCTGACGCAGCATCCACTTCACTTTCGGCAGGTTGGTGGCGTTCATCGACAGGCTGTCGAAGCCCATCGCCATCAGCAGCACCGCCGCCGCCGGATCGCCGGCCATCTCGCCGCAGATACTCACCGGCTTGCCTTCGGCATGGGCGTCGCGCACCACGGTCTGCAAGGCTTGCAGCACCGCCGGATGCAGGTAGTCGTAGAGGTCCGCCACCCGCGGGTTGTTGCGGTCCACGGCCAGCAGGTACTGGGTCAGGTCGTTGGAGCCGACCGACAGGAAGTCCACCTGGCGCGCCAGCTCCTTGGTCTGGTACACCGCGGCCGGGATCTCGATCATCACCCCGATCGGCGGCATCGGCACGTCGGTGCCTTCGTCGCGCACTTCGCCCCAGGCGCGGTGGATCAGGTGCAATGCTTCTTCCAGCTCATGGGTGCCGGAAATCATCGGCAGGAGGATGCGCAGGTTGTTCAGGCCTTCGCTGGCCTTGAGCATGGCGCGGGTCTGGACGAGGAAAATCTCGGGATGGTCGAGGGTGACGCGAATGCCGCGCCAGCCGAGGAAGGGGTTGTCTTCCTTGATCGGGAAATACGACAGTGACTTGTCGCCGCCGATGTCCAGGCTGCGCATCGTCACCGGTTGCGGGTGGAAGGCGGAAAGTTGCTCGCGATAGATCGCCAGCTGCTCCTTTTCGCTCGGGAAGCGTTGGTTGATCATGAACGGCACTTCGGTGCGGTACAGGCCCACGCCCTCCGCGCCACGCTTCTGCGCCCGCGCCACGTCCGCCAGCAGGCCGGTGTTGACCCACAGTGGCATGCGGTGGCCGTCCAGGGTCACGCATGGCAGGTCGCGCAGTGCATCCAGGCCCTGGGCCAGTTGCCGCTCTTCCTCGACCACATCGGCGAACTGCTTGCGCAGCACGTCGCTGGGGTTGGTGTAGACCTCGCCGTGGTAGCCGTCGACGATCATCTGGATGCCGTCGACTTTCGAGTACGGCAGATCGACCAGGCCCATCACTGTCGGAATGCCCATGGCCCGGGCCAGGATCGCCACGTGGGAGTTGCCCGAACCCAATACCGAGACCAGACCGACCAGCTTGCCTTCGGGCACCTCGCCGAGCATGGCCGGCGTCAGTTCTTCGCTGACCAGGATGGTGTTGTCGGGGTAGACCAGGGTCTGCTGGCGTTCTTCCTGCAGGTAGGCCAGCAGGCGGCGGCCCAGGTCCTTGACGTCCGACGCCCGCTCGCGCAGGTAGGCATCGTCCATCAGTTCGAAACGGTTGACGTGATCGGTGACCACCTGGCGCAACGCGCCCTGGGCCCATTGGCCGGTCTTGATCACGGTGGTCACTTCGCTGCCCAGGGAGGCATCGTCGAGCATCATCAGGTAGACGTCGAACAGCGCCCGCTCTTCGGGACGCAGCTGGGTGGCGAGTTTTTCCGAGAGGGTGCGCATGTCGGCGCGCACGCCTTCGATGGCGGTCTTGAACAACGCCAGCTCGGCGTCGATGTCGGTAATGCTCTTGTCAGGCACCACGTCCAGGTCGGCGGGCGGCAGCATGACCACCGCGGTACCGACCGCCGCGCCAGGCGAGCCGGGCACGCCGACGAACTTGGCTTCCTGGATGCCCTTGCCCTGGCGGCCCAGGCCACGGATCGAGCCGGTGGCTTCGGCATGGGCGATAACGCCCGCCAGCTGCGCGCTCATGGTCACCAGGAAGGCTTCTTCGCCCTCGTCGAACTGACGACGCTCCTTTTGCTGGATGACCAGGACGCCGACGACCCGGCGGTGGTGAATGATCGGTGCACCGAGGAAGGAGGCATAACGCTCCTCGCCGGTCTCGGCGAAGTAGCGATAACGCGGGTGATCGGCGGCGTTTTCGAGGTTCAGCGGTTCTTCGCGCGTACCGACCAGGCCGACCAGACCTTCGTTGGGTGCCATGCTGACCTTGCCGATCGAGCGCTTGTTCAAGCCCTCGGTGGCCATCAGGACAAAACGGTTGGTCTCCGGATCCAGCAGATAGACCGAGCAGACCTGGCTGCCCATGGCCTCTTTGACGCGCAACACAATAATCCCCAACGCCGCCTTGAGATCCTTGGCGGAGTTAACTTCCTGGACGATCTTGCGCAGCGTATTGAGCATGGCTCGGGGTCGAACTCCGTCGTCAGTCGCGCGCTAGAAGGCGCGGGGCAAGCTCTTTGAGAGCGCGGCGGTAAACCTCGCGCTTGAATGTCACCACCTGGCCCAACGGATACCAATAACTGACCCAGCGCCAGCCATCGAACTCCGGTTTACCGGTCAAATCCATCCGCACCCGCTGCTCGTTGGAGATCAGGCGCAGGAGAAACCATTTCTGTTTCTGGCCGATGCACAGCGGTTGGCTGTGGGTACGGACCAGGCGTTGCGGCAAACGATAGCGCAACCAGCCCCGGGTGCAGGCGAGAATTTGCACATCTTCGCGTTCCAGGCCTACTTCTTCGTTCAACTCGCGGTACAAAGCGTCTTCCGGCGTCTCTTCGGGGTTGATCCCCCCTTGCGGAAACTGCCAGGCATCTTGATTGATACGGCGAGCCCATAGCACCTGGCCGGCATCATTCGTCAGAATGATCCCGACATTGGGGCGGAAACCATCGGGGTCGATCACGGCAACAACCTCGCAAACGCATGTCGCCGCATTGTTCCACAAAGGTTGTGAAAGCAGCAACGAGGCTTCCTACCTTATGTGCACTCTTGTGAAAAGACCGTATTCTGATCGCCTTTTTTCAGACTTATCAGCGAGTAACCGTGATGCGCCTGGCTTTATTCGACTTGGACAACACCCTTCTGGGCGGCGACAGTGACCACGCCTGGGGCGATTACCTGTGCGAACGGGGCTTCCTCGACGCCGTCACCTACAAGGCCCGCAACGACGAGTTCTACCAGGACTACCTGGCCGGCAAGCTCGACAATGCCGCCTACCTGAACTTCTGCCTGGAGGTTCTCGGCCGCACCGAGATGGACGTGCTCGACCAATGGCACCGCGACTACATGCGCGACTGCATCGAGCCGCTGCTGCTGCCCAAGGCCGCGCAACTGCTGGCCAAGCACAAGGCCGCCGGCGACAAGCTGGTGATCATCACCGCCACCAACCGCTTCGTCACCGCGCCGATCGCCGAACGCCTGGGCGTGGAAACCCTGATCGCCACCGAGTGCGAGATGCAGGATGGCCGCTACACCGGTCGCAGCACCGACGTCCCGTGCTTTCGCGAAGGCAAGGTCACCCGCCTGACGCGCTGGCTCGAGGAAACCGGCCATAGCCTGGAAGACAGCTACTTCTATAGCGATTCGATGAATGACTTGCCGTTGCTGGATCTGGTGGCGAACCCGATCGCCGTGGACCCGGACCCGAATCTGCGGGCCCTGGCCCAGCAGCGTGGCTGGCCGGTGATCAGCCTGCGCGACTGAGAAAGCTAGCGCGAGCTCGCCCTATAGAAGCGAGCTCGCGATCAGGCCGTCAAACAGGCTTGGCGCCCATCAACCCGGCAATGGCGAAGAAACACACGAAGCTGAACACCGCCAGCGCCAGGGTGAACTTCGGACTTCCTACTCCCGAGGCGATCCGCACGCGGTTGAGCCGCGCCAACAGCCAGAAACAGCTCAGGGCACCCACGGTGTAGATCAGGCTGGAGGCCAGGATCCAGGTCTGCCCCAGCGACCAGCCCAGCAGATGCACCAGCCACCAGCCACTGAACGGCAGGCTGGCCAGGCAGATCACCAGCAACAGCCAGACGAACACCAGCGGCCGGCGCAACAGCCGGCTGTAGATGCTTGCGTCACCCTTGCTACGAGCGCGCCAGACCCAGATCGCCAGCCCCAGCGCGCTGCCCAGCAGCAACACGGTGGCCAGGATATGGACGGTTTTGAGGACGGTCAGCGTTTCCATGTCATTAACTCCTTGAGGCCTTGCCCACCAGCGTAGCCGTTCAGCCGAGGAACAGCTGGTACGCCGGGTTATCACTCTCGTCCCAGTACGGGTAACCGATCTGCGCCAGCGCCGCCGGTACCAGATGGCGTTCGCTCGCCGGTACTTGCAGGCCGGCGACTACCCGGCCATCGGCCGCGCCATGGTTGCGGTAGTGGAACATCGAGATGTTCCAGCGCCCGCCGAGCTTGTTGAGGAAGTTGAACAGCGCGCCCGGGCGTTCCGGGAACTCGAAGCGCAACACCACTTCATCGCTGACCCGCGCGGCATGGCCACCGACCATGTGACGGATATGCAGCTTGGCCAGTTCGTTGTCGGTCAGGTCGGTCACCGGGAAGCCCTGTTCGGACAGGCTGGCGATCAGCGCGCTGCGTGGATCGTTTTCCGGGTGGGTCTGCACGCCCACGAAGATGTGCGCTTCGCTGCCGGTGTTGTAGCGGTAGTTGAATTCGGTGATCTGGCGCTTGCCGATCGCTTCGCAGAAGGCCTTGAAGCTGCCCGGCTTCTCCGGAATGGTCACGGCGATGATGGCTTCGCGGCCCTCGCCCAGCTCGGCGCGCTCGGCGACATGGCGCAGGCGGTCGAAGTTGACGTTGGCGCCGGAATCGATGGCCACCAGGGTCTGCCCGCTGACGCCACGCTGCTCGACGTATTTCTTGATCCCGGCCACGCCCAGGGCGCCAGCCGGCTCGGTGATGGAGCGGGTGTCGTCGTAGATGTCCTTGATCGCCGCGCAGATCTCGTCGGTGCTGACGGTGATCACTTCATCCACGTAGTCCTTGCAGATATCGAAGGTGTGCTGGCCGATCTGCGCCACCGCGACACCGTCGGCGAAGATGCCCACAGTCGGCAGTACCACGCGTTCGCCGGCGGCCATGGCCGCTTGCAGGCAGTTGGAGTCGTCCGGCTCGACGCCGATGATCTTGATTTCCGGCCGCAGGTATTTGACGTAGGCCGCGATTCCGGCAATCAGGCCGCCACCGCCGACCGGCACGAAGATCGCGTCCAGGCGCCCCGGATGCTGGCGCAAAATTTCCATCGCCACGGTGCCCTGCCCGGCAATGGTGTGTGGATCGTCGTACGGGTGGATATAGACGTAGCCTTTTTCGTCCACCAGCTTCAGCGAGTAGGCCAGGGCTTCCGGGAAAGTATCACCGTGCAGCACCACTTTGCCGCCGCGCGAACGCACGCCTTCAACCTTGATCTCCGGGGTGGTCTTGGGCATCACGATGGTCGCCTTCACCCCCAGCACCTTGGCCGCCAGGGCCAGGCCCTGGGCATGGTTGCCGGCCGAGGCGGTGACCACGCCACGGGCGCGCTCGGCATCGCTGAGCTGGGTCAGCTTGTTGTAGGCGCCGCGAATCTTGAACGAGAACACCGGCTGCAAGTCTTCGCGCTTGAGCCAGATCTGATTGCCCAGCCGCTCGGAGAGCTGGCGGGCAGTCTGCAACGGGGTTTCTACGGCAACGTCGTAAACGCGCGAGGTGAGGATCTTTTTGACGTACTGTTCGAGCATCGGAAAGCATCACTGAGCGGGTTGGGCAGGGCCAGCGAGTCTAACCCAGCGTTTACCCGGGCGACCACACGAATCCAGAGGTTTTAAAAGCCCCCTAGCCCCTGCCGGTGGCTGCGATAGGTCTGCAGGTCCTCCGGCCACTCTCGTCTGTCACGACCTGACGGTCGATCGCAGCCTTCGGCAGCGGCTACAAAGAGCGGTTCGCCAAACGGGCAATGACCTGCTCAGGACACCGGCCTATAATGCCGGCCTTTCCGTTCCCCCTTGCCCGCTTCCGGAGCCCGCATGACCCAGGATCAACTCAAACAGGCCGTGGCCCAGGCTGCCGTCGACCTCATCCTGCCGAAACTCGATGACAAGAGCATCGTCGGGGTCGGCACCGGCTCCACCGCCAACTGCTTCATCGACGCCCTGGCCCAGCACAAGGCCGCCTTCGACGGCGCGGTCGCCAGCTCCGAAGCCACCGCGGCGCGCCTCAAGGGCCACGGCATCCCGGTGTACGAACTGAACACCGTCAGCGATCTGGAGTTCTACATCGACGGCGCCGACGAAAGCGACGAACACCTGAACCTGATCAAGGGCGGCGGCGCGGCCCTGACCCGCGAGAAAATCGTCGCGGCGGTAGCCAAGACCTTTATCTGCATCGCCGACGCCAGCAAGCTGGTGCCGGTGCTGGGCGCCTTCCCCCTGCCAGTGGAAGTGATCCCCATGGCCCGCAGCCACGTGGCCCGCGAGCTGGTGAAGCTCAGTGGCGACCCGGTCTACCGCGAAGGCGTGATCACCGACAACGGCAACATCATTCTTGACGTGCACAACATGCAGATCACCAATCCGGTGGAGCTGGAAGCGCAGATCAACGCGATTGTCGGCGTGGTCACCAACGGCCTGTTCGCCGCCCGCCCGGCCGACGTGCTGCTGCTGGGCACCAGCGACGGCGTGAAGACCCTCACCGCCTGATGCCGCCGATTTCGCCCCTGCCGCAATGGCGGGGGCGAAAGCTCTCCCATCCAGCCCCGCCCTGCCCTCCCGCACCAACCTCGCCACTACTGCTACTTTTCGCTGCATTTAGCCGCAGAAATATCCGGATTCGCGCACCAGGTCTCAGTGCGGCCCACGACTTCCGGTATCAAATCCGTTACAAATTAACGCCAGGCGACGTTCGGTTTAAGCAATGCGCCAATACAAGGTCGCCCAAGGAATGAGGCGCGCATTGTGCAACTGCCCCCGTTTTTTCATCCCTCAAGGAAGATCACCGTGCTCAAGCCCCTCACGCTTGCCGTCAGTCTCGCCAGCGTTCTGCTGTCCACCCAGGCCTTCGCCTATGAATACGGCGAACACGCCGCCACCACCCTCGACAAACTGATCAACGACTACCCCGGCCGCTACCGTGGCACCGCCAACTTCGCCGGTGCCGCCGACTGGATGCAGAGCCAGATGGGCAGCGCCTACGGCATCAGCCGCCAGGACTTTTCCTGGACCGCCGGCGGCAACAGCCGCAGCTCGCAAAACGTGGTGGCCTACGCCGCCGGGACCAAGCCGCAATACGTGGTGGTCGGCGCGCACTTCGATACCTATTTCGGCCGCCCGACCCTGCAAGGCCTGGACGACAACGGCTCCGGCGCCAGCGTGCTGACCGAAATCGCCCGCAACCTCGGCGGGCTGCCGCTGGAAAACGGCTTGCAGGTGGTCGGCTTCGGCGCCGAGGAGGAAGGCCTGCGCGGCTCCAGGGCGTTCGTCGATTCCCTCAGCGCCAG
The DNA here is from genome assembly GCF_002843625.1 of Pseudomonas sp. 09C 129. Taxonomy (NCBI): domain Bacteria; kingdom Pseudomonadati; phylum Pseudomonadota; class Gammaproteobacteria; order Pseudomonadales; family Pseudomonadaceae; genus Pseudomonas; species Pseudomonas sp. 09C 129. The sequence goes on from NZ_CP025261.1 coordinate 72,821, forward strand.
CCAGCGCGCCAACATGCTGGCCATGATCAACCTCGACAGCCTGATCACTGGCGACATGATGTATGCCCACGCCGGACAGAACAGCAGCGCCAACCCGGCCCTGGCCTCGTTGCGCGAACATACCCTGCAGATCGCCAGGGAACTGCAGATCAATCTGTTCACCAACCCCGGCCTCGACCCGGCATACCCCGCGGGCACCGGCTGCTGCAGCGACGGCGAAGCCTTCGAAGGGCTGAACATCCCGATTCTCTACATCGAGGCCACCAACTGGGAAATCGGCGACCTGGACGGCTACACCCAGACCACCAACCCGGCCATCCCCGGCGGCTCCACCTGGCACGATCCCGCCGAGGACAATAAGGCGGTGCTGACCAACGCCTTCGGCCAGGAACGCATCGACCAGCGCCTGCGCGATTACTCGCGCCTGCTCAGCCGCCTGGTCCTGGAGCTGACCAACGCCGACCTGCTGGCCTCCACCGCTTCCGGCGGCGCTGTGGCGCGCAACCAGCAGGATCATCTGCAACGCCAGCATCAGGCCATGGTCCGGCTGCACGACCGGCGCTGGCTGACCTTGCAGGCGATGGGCCGGGAAGTCGGCAGTTTCGATGGCGAGATCGGCATCGACGGCGAATACAGCCCCGACAGCGGTTTCGACAGCGCGCCCAATCCCGAGGCGCGTCGGCTGGGGGTGCATGCCTTGGGCGACTACCAGCTCAATTCGAGCCTGAATGTCGGCGCCAGCCTCAGCTACCAGAACGGTCGCGACAAACTCGAGCACCGCGGCAAGCTCGACAGCGATACCTGGCAGGCGGCGGTCTACGCCTTGCTCAATGATGGCGGCCCGCAATGGCTGGCCGGCGACCTGAGCGTCGGTCGCACCCGCTTCGAATCCAAGCGCAACCTGGTGATCCAGGCCAACGGCGGCCCGGTGCTGCTGAACCAGAAACTGACGGGCGATACCGACGCCCTGACCCTGGGCGCCCGCGTGCTCGGCGGTTACGACCTGGACTTCGGTGCGATCAAGAGCGGCCCCTTCGCCGGCCTGGATTACACCCACTACCGCATCGACCGCTTCCACGAGAAGCAGGACCTGCGCACAGCGCTGAGTTATGAGGAGCAGTCATTCGATTCGCTGGAAGCCAGCCTCGGCTGGCGCATTCGCGGCGCCATGGCCCTGCCTTACGGCATGAACCTGCTGCCTTATGGCGACCTGGCCTGGGTCAAGGAGTTGGCGGATGGCCGCCTGGACGACCTGGACCTGACCAGCCGCGCCGATGGTCAAGTGCGCGTGGCTCGCCTGGGCGGCGTGGACAAGAGCTTCGGCCGCGCCCAACTCGGCAGCCAGCTGGCGATCACCCCGCAGCTGGGGCTGTACGCCGAGGTCAACGGCCGGATCGGCCACGCCGAAGGCAGCCAGACCGGCTACTCCCTCGGCGTGCAGTGGCAGTTTTGAACGCGCTTTGGTAGCCGCTGGCGAGCCTGCGAGGCCGCGTACGAGGTGGGCGGTATTGCGACGCGGTCCTCGCAGGTTCGGGGGTATACGAATTGCCGGAACAGAAAGGTCGCCTGGTTTTACGGCCGCTGCGCGCCCGGGCGCAGCCTCGCGGGCTCGGCAGCGGCTACAGGGCTACGGGGTTACGGGGCGGGCTTCTTGAAGACGTAGAACAGGTTCGGCTCACTGACCAGGTACAGGGTACCGTCGTCGTCCATGGCAATGCCTTCGGCCTGCGGCACCGTGGCCTGCAAGCCTTGCCGGCCCTTGCGCAGCGACATGGTGCTCAGGGGCCGACCATCCACGTCCAGTTCCAGCACCAGCCACGACTCATCCGACAGCGCCAGCAGATGCCCGGTGCGCTCGTCGTATTGCAGGCTGGACAGGTCACGCACGAACAACCCGGCATCGCGCTTGGGGTTGTTGACCACATGCACCGCGTAGGACTTCTCCGGGTCGTAATGCGGGAACCCCTTGACCTCGTAGATCAGCATCGGGTCGCGTTCCTTGGCGACGAACAGGCGCTTGCCCACCGAATCGTAGGCCAGGCCCTCGAAGCCCTTGTTGCCGCTCATGTGCACACCCAGGGTCATCTGCTCGGCGTCCGCCGCGTCGAGGAACACCGTGTCCTCCTCCAGATGGATCTTGATCAGCCGCTGCTGGCGCTCGTCGGTGATCACATAGGTGTCGGCGCTGATGAACTCGACCGCTTCCGGGTCGCCAAACCCGGTCAGGGCAATGCGCCGCAGGATGCGCCCGTCGAGCGACAGCTCGATCAGCTCGGCATTCTTGTTGGTCACGGTGAACAGGCTTTTGCGCACCGGATCGTAGGTCAGCGCCGAGACGTCATCCAGGCCTTCGATCTTCTGTGCTTCGAGAGTCACCCGATAGCCATCAAGGCCAATGGCATCGGTGTTGGCCGGCTGCGACATGACCCGCCAGTTGAACCACAGGCGCTCGAAGTAGCGGTGGTGCTGCCCGGCAATGCCCAGCAGCACCAGCACGATAAAACACAGGAGGAGGAACAGCGGTTTGGGATAGGCGAGTCGACGCATGCTGGCAAGCTCAAATACAAATCAGGCGGATGAAATATCACAGCCGGATGAATTTAAACTTAATCGCAGCGGGCGTATGCCGGATTATGGCCTTTTGCCGCCAGAAACCTCTGAATCAGTGCTTCTCAAAGCGATAGAACAGATTGGGTTCGCTGACCATGTACAGGTTGCCCTGCTCATCCATGGCCACGCCCTCGGCCCGCGGAATGGTGTCTTTGAGGCCATTGAAACCGCCCAGCAAGGTCATGAAGCTGACTTGCTCGCCGGTTTCGTCCAGTTCCAGCAACATGTGCGAATCGGCGGACAGCACCAGGGTATGACCGGTGCGAGGGTCGATGCTCAGGGCGGACAGGTTGCGCAGGTCCAGCTCATCGCTTTCCAGTTTCTGCTTGTCACCCTTGAGGGTCTGGCTGCCGTCGCTGTTCCAGGTGAACAGCGCCGGCGGACGCTCCTCGCCCAGCAGCAACTGCTGCTTGCGCGCATCCCAGGCCACGGCTTCGAACGCCTTGTTCTGGTCCTGCGAAGGCCCCAGGTCGTATTTCGGGAAGTCGGAAATATTCAGCTCGCGGGTATTGGCATCCACCTTGACGATGGTCAGCAGGTGATCGCGCTCGTCGACAATCCCCAGCAGGCCGTTCCCCATGACCGTCACCCCTTCCGGGTTGCTCCAGCCCACCAGCGGCATCTTGCGCAGCACATCGCCCTGCAGGTTCAGCTCGACCAGGAACGGGTTCTTGCCCATCACCGCAAACAGGGTCTTGGTCTGCGGGTTGTAGGCCAGGTCGGAGGCCTCGTCCTTCTCCATGCCCGGCAGTACCTTGGCGTCGATGACCGCGCGGTAATCCGGCAGCCAGACACTTTCCTGGCGCTCGGCCGGGGTTTCGAAACGCTCCAGCACCCAGAGCAGGCCACGGTCGTCCCAGTGCATGGCGATCGCGATGCCATAGCTCACGATGCCCGCCAGCAACAGCCAGGAATACCAGCGCATGGCGAACAATCCGCGGCGGCGAACAGTTTGAAGCTCGGGGGTGTGAGGCACGGACATGGGAGCGCGTTCCAGAAAACCAGCTATGGGTAATAGCACATCGGGGCAGACTCAGACGTCTGTAATCGGAAAATTATCCAGAACGGATGTGAAAAAAACGGCAAAAGGTCGGAAATGCCCCAGGCGCCGGCACTTTCGCTGAAGAGGCCCGCCCATTGCAGGCGAGCCTCGCGTCGAAAACCGCTGGATCAGCTAACGCGACTTTCGAAGCGGCTGACGCCCGGCAGCTCCAGCACCAGCTCGTCGCCCACGTTCAGCGGACCGACGCCCACCGGCGTACCGGTCAGGATCACGTCGCCCGCCTGCAGGGAGAAGCAGCCGGCCATGTACTGGATCATCGGTACGATCGGGTTGAGCATGATGCTGCTGTTGCCGTCCTGACGGACCTCGCCGTTGATGGTCAGGCGAATATTGATGTCGGTCAGGTCCGGGAACGTACTGCCGACCACAAAGGGCGCCAGCACGCAGGCGCCGTCGAAGCACTTGGAGATTTCCCACGGCAGGCCCTTGGCCTTGAGCTCGGCCTGCTTGTCGCGCAGGGTCAGGTCCAGGGCCGGGGCGAAACCGGAGATGGCATCCAGCACTTCTTCGCGGCTGGGCTGGGTCGACAGTGGCTTGCCGATCAATACCGCGATTTCCGCCTCGTAATGCACGGAGCCACGCTCGGTGGGGATGGCAAAACCGCCTTCCAGCGGCACCACGCAACTGCCCGGCTTGATAAACAGCAGCGGCTCGCTCGGCACCGGATTGTCCAGTTCCTTGGCGTGCTCGGCATAGTTGCGCCCGATGCACACGATCTTGCCGACCGGGAAATGAATACGGGTACCATCGACATACTGGTGCTGATAGCTCATTACCGACTCCTGCTCGTTTGGTTCATCAGGTACCGCTGCTTGAGTGACCCTTAGGTCAAACAGCGAAAATCTTGCCCGGGTTCATGATGCCGTTCGGGTCGAACACCGCCTTGACCGCCTTCATGTAGTCGATTTCCACCGGCGAACGGCTGTAGGTCAGGTAATCGCGCTTGGTCATGCCCACCCCGTGCTCGGCGGAAATCGAGCCGTTGTACTTCTCGACAGTCTCGAACACCCACTTGTTGACGGTGGCGCACTTGGCGAAGAACTCGTCCTTGCTCAGGTCGTCCGGCTTGAGGATGTTCAGGTGCAGGTTGCCGTCGCCGATGTGGCCATACCAGACCACTTCGAAGTCCGGGTAGTTTTTCGCGACGATCGCGTCAATATCCTTCAGGAAAGCCGGCACCTTCGATACCGTGACCGAAATGTCGTTCTTGTACGGGGTCCAGTGCGAGATGGTCTCGGAGATGTACTCGCGCAATTTCCACAGGTTCTGCAGTTGCTGCTCGCTCTGGCTCATCACGCCGTCCAGCACCCAGCCCTGCTCCACGCAATGCTCGAAGGTGGCCAGGGCGTCGTTGGCCACGTCCTCGTTGCTGGCTTCGAACTCCAGCAGCACATAGAACGGGCAGTCGGTCTCGAACGGCGTCGGGACGTCACCGCGGCCGAGGATCTTGGCCAGGGCCTTGTCGGAGAAAAATTCGAAGGCGGTCAGGTCGAGCTTGCCCTGGAAGGCATGCAGCACCGGCATGATCGAGTCGAAATCCGGCGTACCGAGCACCATCGCCGTGAGGTTGTTCGGCGCGCGTTCCAGGCGCATGGTGGCCTCGACCACGAAGCCCAGGGTGCCCTCGGCACCGATGAACAGCTGGCGCAGGTCATAGCCGGTGGCGTTCTTGACCAGGTCCTTGTTCAGCTCCAGCAGGTCGCCCTTGCCGGTGACCACTTTCAGACCGGCCACCCAGTTGCGGGTCATGCCGTAGCGAATCACCTTGATCCCGCCGGCATTGGTGGCGATATTTCCGCCAATCTGGCTGGAACCGGCGGAAGCGAAGTCCACCGGGTAATACAGGCCGCTTTCTTCGGCGCGGTTCTGCAACTGCTCGGTCACCACACCCGGCTGGCAGACCGCGGTGCGGTCGGTCAGGTTCAGGTCGAGGATCTGGTTCATGTAGTCGAAAGACACCACCACTTCGCCACTGGCCGCCACGGCGGCAGCCGACAGGCCGGTACGGCCGCCGGACGGCACCAGCGCGACCCGGTGCCGGTTGGCCCAGCGCACGATGGCCTGGACCTGCTCGATGCTCTTGGGAAAGACGATGGCGCTCGGCGCCGGGGCGAAGTGTTTGGTCCAATCCTTGCCGTAAGCATTCAGGGAGTCGGCATCGGTCAGGACCTTGCCAGCCTCGACCAGGGTCTTCAGCTCATCAATCAGCGCAGGATTGGTCATCGACAGAACTCTCGAACAATTCATGGTCATCCTGAGAACGCTTCACGTCGCAGGAACGAGTGTTTCGCGGGGTCCGTATGCTAGCATACGACCCCCCGCAGAATAGTGCCGAAGGGCGTTCTGCGGCGACGGCTTTCCTGCCGTCCGGGTCAGCATCTGTTGACCATTTCCTGCCATTTTTCTCCGGGACACAGGTTTACGCAGATGAGCAAGACTTCTCTCGATAAGAGCAAGATCAAGTTCCTTCTTCTCGAAGGCGTCCACCAATCGGCTGTCGACGTCCTCAAGGCCGCGGGCTACACCAGTATCGAGTACCTCACCGGTTCTCTGCCGGAAGCCCAACTGAAGGAAAAGATCGCCGATGCGCACTTCATCGGCATTCGCTCCCGCACCCAGCTGACTGAAGAAATCTTCGATCACGCGAAGAAGCTCGTCGCTGTTGGCTGCTTCTGCATCGGCACCAACCAGGTCGACCTCGACGCGGCTCGCGAGCGCGGCATCGCGGTGTTCAACGCACCGTACTCCAACACCCGTTCCGTAGCCGAACTGGTGCTGGCCGAAGCGATCCTGCTGCTGCGCGGTATCCCAGAGAAGAACGCCTCCTGCCACCGTGGCGGCTGGATCAAGAGCGCGGCCAACTCCTTCGAGATCCGTGGCAAGAAGCTGGGCATCGTCGGCTACGGCTCGATCGGCACCCAACTGTCGGTCCTGGCCGAAGGCCTGGGCATGCAGGTGTTCTTCTACGACACCGTGACCAAGCTGCCACTGGGTAACGCCACCCAGGTCGGCAACCTGCACGAGCTGCTGGGCATGTCTGACATCGTCACCCTGCACGTTCCGGAAACCGCTGCCACCCAGTGGATGATTGGCGAGAAGGAAATCCGCGCCATCAAGAAAGGCGGCATCCTGATCAACGCCGCCCGCGGCACCGTGGTCGAGCTGGACCACCTGGCCGCAGCGATCAAGGACAAGCACCTGATCGGCGCCGCCATCGACGTGTTCCCGGTGGAGCCACGCTCCAACGACGAAGAGTTCGAAAGCCCGCTGCGCGGCCTGGACAACGTGATCCTGACCCCGCACATCGGCGGTTCGACCGCCGAAGCCCAGGCCAACATCGGCCTGGAAGTAGCGGAGAAGCTGGTCAAGTACAGCGACAACGGTACTTCGGTATCGTCCGTGAACTTCCCGGAAGTGGCCCTGCCGGCTCACCCTGGCAAGCACCGTCTGCTGCACATCCACGAGAACATCCCGGGTGTGATGAGCGAGATCAACAAGGTCTTCGCCGAAAACGGCATCAACATCTCCGGTCAGTTCCTGCAGACCAACGAGAAGGTGGGCTACGTGGTGATCGACGTCGACGCCGAATACTCGGAGCTGGCGCAAGAGAAGCTGCAACACGTCAACGGCACCATCCGCAGCCGCGTGCTGTTCTAAGCACTCGCTGGCAATAAAAAGGGAGGCCCTGGGGCCTCCCTTTTTGTTTACAGGCAGTTTTTACCGTCCGCGCTTACTTGACGGTGATGGTGATCTTTTCCGAAACGATTGGCGGGTCGAACGGCACGTGGTTCTTGTCGCCCAGCTCCAGCTGCAGGGTGTGCTTGCCCGGGGCCAGGGTCAGCTCGGTTTCGGTCTGGGCCTTACCGAAGTGGATATGCTGGGCGTCGGCCGGGATCGGCATGTTTTCGGCTGGCAGCTTGTCGACGTCGACCAGCAGGTGGTGGTGCCCGGTGTGCGGAGTCTGGTCGCCGGCGGGAGCCAGGGAAATGTCGCTGACGCCGAACTTGACCTTGAAGGTCTTGGCCACGGTATCGCCATTGACCGGGGTGACGATAAATACAGAAGCACCTTCCGGCGCCTTGGTGCGAGGCATATCCGCAGAAGCCAGCATCGAGGCCCCCAGCAGCAGGCCGGTCAACGCAGCACGAGATATAAAGGTTTTCATTCTATTCTCCAGTTTTTCCGCAAAATCGGTACGGTTATGACAACTTCGTGGCATATCGTTGTCGAAGGGCAATCAACACCATAGCAAAGCGAGCCTGAACAGCGCATCGCACATATAAATTCAAGGAGTGACCATGCGTTTCCTGCCTGGCCTGATACTTTTGCTACCTCTTGTGAGCACTTACGCTCAAGCCGAACTGATCGACGATGTGAACGATCGCGGGGAACTGCGTATCGCGCTGGAGGCCAATACCCCGCCCTTCAACTTCAAGGACGACGGCAAACTCACCGGTTTCGAAGTCGAGCTGGGCCAACTGCTCGCCCGGGAACTGGATGTGCGGGCGGACTTCGTGGTCGCCGACGCTGCCGACCTGCTACCTGGCGTCGAAAGCGGCCGCTACGACATCGCCATCAATCACGTAGCAATGACCCCGGAACTCAAGGATCGTTTCGACTTCAGCGAGCCTTACAGTTATTCCAGCGCACAATTGATCGTACGCAAGGAAGAAGAGCGCACGCTGGGCAGCCTGCAAGCGCTCCAGGGCCAAGCCCTCGGCGTGGCCCAGGGCAGCCAGTTCGCCGAGCAGGCACGCACCGTTGAAGGCATCGACCTGCGCAGCTACCCGAACGCCCAGCAACCCATCAAGGATGTGGCCGACAAGCAGCTCGACGCGGCCATCAGCGACCGCCTGCTGATCCCCTACGCCATTCGCGACAGCCGCTTGCCGGTGAAGGAAGGCGCCAAGGTCGGGCCAACCCTGAGCCTGGCGATCCCGTTCCAGAAAGGTAACCCGGCGTTCCAGGCGAGCCTCGATGGCGCGCTGCAGCGCATCAAGGCCGATGGCCGGTTGATGGCGTTGTCGGAGAAATGGTTCGGCATGGATGCGAGCAAGCCGCCCAAGCCTTGATGTGGTAGTCGCTGCCGCAGGCTGCAGCCGCGGAAAACTTGATATCGCTGAGCTCCTGCGGAGCTTTCGCAGCCTGCGGCAGCGGCTACAGGGGCTAGAGCGCCGCCAGGGCTGCGGCGGCCTCGGCCAGTTCCAGCTCGCTGAACACTTGCACCCCGGCGCGCTTGAGCAAGGCGGCGGTGACGCCCTCGCCGCTGACCTTGACCCCGCTGAAGCTGCCATCGTAGGTCAGCAGGTTGCCGCAGGACGGGCTGTTGGCCTTGAGCACGGCGATGCGAATCCCATGCTCGCGTACCAGCTCCAGCGCCTGCCGGGCGCCGCTGAGGAACTCGGCGCTGACATCCTCGCCCTCGGTGGTGATGACCCGCGCCAGGCCATCGAGCACTTCACCGCCCTGTCCGCCGGGTATTTCCGCGGCCGCCCGTGGCGTCGGCAAGCCGCCGGCGACTTCCGGACACAGTGCGACCACCCGGCCCTCGACCTGCCAGCGCGCCAATTGATCGAACGGCCCGCTGGCGCCACCGTCGTAACGCACGCGGTGGCCCAACAGGCAGCGACTGACCAGGATCTTGTGCATGATCAGAACGGCTCGTTGCCGCGCCGGCGGAACCAGCCCGTCAAGGACAGGCGCTCCCGGGTCGCGGGCAGGACTTCGTGGGGCACCTCGCCGGAGAGGAACACCACCAGCCGGCCGCCGGCGGGATCGACGTCGTATTCGGTCTCGCCATCGAAGTACATGCGCAGTTGCCCGCCCTGCTCCGGCAGCCAGTCCTGATTGAGGTAGATCACCGCCGACACCATGCGCCGGTCATCGTCGCGGAAACGGTCGACGTGCTTGAGGTAGAACGCCCCTGGCGGGTACAGCGCGAAATGGCTTTCGAAGTCTTCCAGGCCGAGGAACAGCCCGCGGTTCAGCGCCTCGCGCAGGCTGTCCATCAAGCCCAGGTAGGTATCGCAGCAGTCGGCCTGGCCGGGCTCGAGCCACTGGATATGATCGCCACGGATCCCCTCGCGAATCTCCTGCGCCGGGCCACGGCCAACCGCCGCTGGCGCCAGTTCGCCTTCGGCCGCGCGCTTGCGGCACTCGGCCGCCAGCTCCAGGGTCAGGGCTTCTGGCAGGAAGATGTTCTGCTGCGACCAGCCACGGGTGGCCAGGTCATCGACAATGCGTAACAGCAGGGGGTGATCAGAGGGTATTTGCATGGCGCGCATAGTATCCACACCCAGATGAATCCGACAGATCCGCGAGATAATTCTGACCAAGCAGCCTGGCGCTGCCTCTGTTCGTCGTTCGATCGGACAGTTTGCGTACTGAACCTGATACGAATTCTCGACAACCATCGCCTCGCCCCGGAGAATAGTGGGCTGCCGACAGGAGTCCTTATGCGCCGTTTGCTTTTTTCACTGTTGATGTTCTGTGTGTTGCCCGCCTGGGCAGACGGCCACGACCAGTTGTACAAGGTCGCCGGCTGGCCGGAACAACGCGCGCATTTCAACGATGCCCTCACCGCCGCCCAGCAGCGTTACCAGAATAGCCTGCCGCCAGCGGTCTATCAGGCCCTGGTCAATAACAGCAACCAGCGCTTCGCGCCGCAGGCCATGGACCGCCGCGCCCAGGCGCAGCTGCGGCAGAACCTCGCCGATCCGAAACCGGCCCTGGCGTTTTTCCAGTCGCCGCTGGGGCGCAAGATCGTTGCCGCCGAACTGCTGGCGACCCGCCGCGACCAACTGGCGAAGAATGCCCAGGGCCTGCCGAAGATGCAGGCCAGCGATACCCGTCAATTGATTATCGGCCACCTGGCCCAGGCGCTGCCGGCCCGTGAAGCCGGCGCGGAAGTCAGCCTGGCCATCGCCGGCGTGGCTGCCGACAGCCTGAGCCAGATGATCCCCGGCCTGCTGGGGGCCGGCCAGGCGCAGAACATGCTCAACGGCCAGCGCCAGCGGCTGATGGTGCAGATCGGCAATGACCTGAACAACACCCTGCTGTACGTCTATCGCGACCTGTCCGACCCCGAGCTGGAAGAGTTCGCCAACTTCGCCGAGTCCGCCGAAGGCAAGGCCTACTATCAAGCCGCCCTGGCCGCGATCCGCGCCGGGCTGGCCGTCGGCCAGAGCACTTCCAGCCTCGCGCCCTAGGCGCCCCTTGTAGCCGCTGCCGCAGGCTCGGGCCGCGTTCGGACGATCACCGGTACGGTCGCGCCGATCTTGCGACCACTGAGGTCCTGCGGACCTGTCGCAGCCTTCGGCAGCGGCTACAGGCGCGTAAATCCATTCAAAGATGCTGGTTCAGGAAGGCGAAGTATTCCTGGCGAATGCACGCCGCCTCGTTCGCCAGGTGATGCCGCGCCTCGGGCAGCATCAGCACCTGGGGCTGCTGGAACTTCTGCCGGATCACCTGCAGGTTGTGCTGCCAATCCACTGTCATGTCCGCCTGCCCCTGAACGATCAGCGGCTGCCGGCTACTGCGCGGGGCCAGTTCGATTCGCTTGATCCACTGCGCCAACGCGCCGACCCAGGCGGTCGGCAGGCGCAGGGGTTGCAACGGGTCGCGCTGCAGGAACGGCAGGAAATCGGGGTCGGTGGAGTTCTCGCTGAAGCGCCGGGCGATGCCTTTGACGAAAGGCCGGAGCATGTAATAGCTGAGCTTCGACCAGCCCCAGGCACGCGGGCGCACCAGCGGCGAGAGCAGGATCACCTGGCCCTGGGCCGGGCTCTGCGCGCCCTGGTTGAGCAAGTGATCGATCACGATCGCCCCGCCCGTGCTTTGCCCGCACAGGTGCCAGGGCTGGGGCAGATCGAGGGACCGGGCTTCGTCGAACAAGCCTTGCAGCACCGCCTGGTACACCGCGAAATCATCGATGCTGGCGCGCTCGCCGCTGGACAGGCCATGACCCGGCAGGTCGCAGGCAATCACCACCCACTGCCGCTGCAGCGCCCACTCGATCACATGCCGGTACAAGCCCATGTGATCGTAGAAACCGTGCAACAGAAACAAGGTCGCCACCGGCTGCTCGGGCCACCAGACCTGGCCGACCACCTCAAAACCGCCGACCGCGAAACGCCCCAGCCCACGCTTGACCGGCAGATCCAGCCCATAGAAACGCTGATAGGCCTGCGCCTGGGCCGAGAGCGGCTGCGCCTCGGCCAAGGGCCGCAGGCTGGCGCGCAGAGGGTCGGGGTCGAAGGTCGCAGACATAAGGGTTTCCCAGGGTGGCGCGGAACGCGAAACAGGCTTTATCGGCCTGCGATATTCATCTGTCGGGGCAAGCATGGCAAGCTACGCGACCTTCGAGGAATGATCCGTATGCGTCTGCCCTACCGCACGACCCTGCTTGCCAGCCTGCTCGCCCTCCTGTGCGCCGGGGTGCTGTGGGTCGCCTACGACTGGTTCCAGGGACGTTTTCTGCGCACCTTCAGCGAACACACCGCGGTGTTTTCCGGCGACCCGCTGCAACTGCCGCCCGGGCTGGCCGGCAAAGGCGCCATCCGCCTGGTGCATTTCTGGGACCCGGCCTGCCCGTGCAATGTCGGCAACCAGCAGCATCTGGCCGAGCTGATCGAACACTACGGCCCGCAGGGCGTGGAGTTCTACTCGGTACAGAAGGCCGGCAGCCACGGCCAGTTGCCCGCCACCCTGAGCCGTCTGAAAATCCTCGACGGCTTGCCCGGCTCGGAGCAGATCCCCGCCAGCCCGGCCGTGGCGATCTGGGACCGCAATGGCACCCTGGCCTATTTCGGCCCCTACAGCGAAGGCCTGACCTGCAATTCCAGCAACAGCTTTATCGAACCTATCCTCCAGGCCCTGCACGAAGGCCGCGCGGTCAGCGCCACCCACACCTTGGCGGTGGGCTGTTATTGTCCATGGCCGAAACAGACGGATTAAGGCATTCCTGACTTTTCGCAGACAACGGATGCCCGGCACAGAAGGCCTGTGCTAAATGTTTGCCTTCCCCACGGCAGGCAAATCGCAGAAAGAACAAGGAGTCGCCATGAAACGCAGCCTGACCGTACTCGTCGTCCTGATCCTTGCCCTTGCCGCGGGAGGGGGCTGGTACCTGTACAGCAAGCAGCCGTCGCGCCAGGGCCAGGTCGAGCTGGAGCGCCTGCAGGGCTCGGTCACGGTGCGCTACGACGAACGCGGTGTGCCGCATATCCGCGCGGAAAACGAAACCGACCTGTACCGCGCGCTGGGTTATGTCCACGCCCAGGACCGGCTGTTCCAGATGGAGGTCATGCGGCGCCTGGCCCGCGGCGAGCTGGCCGAGATACTCGGCCCCAAACTGCTCGACACCGACAAACTGTTCCGCAGCCTGCGCATCCGCGAGCGCGCCGACAGCTACGTCGCCGGGCTGGATCGCCAGTCCCCTGCCTGGAAGGGCCTGCAAGCCTACCTGGACGGGGTCAACCAGTATCAGAACAGCCATCCGCAACCGATCGAATTTGATGTCCTGGGGATTCCCAAGCGTTCCTTCACCGCCGAAGACAGCATCAGCGTTGCCGGCTACATGGCCTACAGCTTCGCCGCGGCCTTCCGCACCGAGCCGCTGCTGACCTACGTGCGCGACCAGCTCGGCAGCGACTACCTGAAAGTCTTCGACCTCGACTGGCAGCCCAAGGGCGCCCTGGCCAAGGGCCGTGGCCCGCTGGCGCCAAGCCTGGCCGCCAGCGACTGGCAGGACCTGGGCGCCATCGCCCGGCTGAGCGAGCAGGCCCTGGCCGACGCCGGCCTGCCGCAATTCGAGGGCAGCAACGCCTGGGCGGTGTCCGGCACCCGCACCAAGAGCGGCAAGCCGTTGCTGGCCGGTGACCCGCACATCCGCTTCGCGGTGCCGTCGGTGTGGTACGAGGCCCAGCTGTCGGCACCGGGCTTCGAACTCTACGGTCATCACCAGGCGCTGGTGCCCTTCGCCTTTCTCGGCCACAACCTGGACTTCGGCTGGAGCCTGACCATGTTCCAGAACGACGATCTGGACCTGATCGCCGAGAAGGTCAACCCGAACAACGCCAACCAGGTCTGGTACCGCGGCAAGTGGGTCGACCTGGTCAACAGCGAGCAGCGGATCGCGGTGAAGGGCCAGCCGCCGGTCACCCAGATCCTGCGCCAGTCGCCCCACGGACCGATCGTCAACGACGTGCTCGGGGCCAATGCCGGCAAGACGCCGATCGCCATGTGGTGGGCCTTCCTCGAGACGCCGAACCCGATCCTCGACGGCTTCTACCAGCTCAACCGCGCCGACACCCTGGCCAAGGCCCGCAGTGCCGCGTCCAAGGTCCAGGCGCCGGGCTTGAACATCGTCTGGGCCAACGCCAAGGGCGACATCGGCTGGTGGGCCGCGGCGCTGTTGCCGAAACGCCCGATCGGCGCCAAGGGCACGTTCATCCTCGACGGCAGCACTTCGCTGGCGGACAAAGAGGGCTTCCACCCATTCAGCGCCAACCCCCAGGAAGAAAACCCGGCGCGCGGCTATATCGTTTCGGCCAACTTCCAGCCGGTCTCACCCACCGGCATGGAGATTCCCGGCTACTACAACCTCGCCGACCGTGGCCAGCAACTGGACCGCCAGCTCAGCGACAAGAGCGTGAAATGGGATATCGACGCCAGCCAGAAACTCCAGCTGGGCACCACCACCGCCTATGGCCCGCGCCTGCTGGCGCCGCTGCTGCCAGTCCTGCGCGAAGTAGTGAGCGACCCGCAGGAGCTCAAGCTGGTGGAGCAACTGGCGCAGTGGAAAGGCGACTACCCGCTGGACTCCACCAGCGCCACCCTGTTCAACCAGTTCCTGTTCAACCTCACCGATGCCGCTTTCCATGACGAGCTGGGCGACGCCTTCTTCGACACCCTGCTGTCCACCCGGGTGATCGACGCCGCGCTGCCACGCCTGGCCGCCTCCGCCGACTCGCCGTGGTGGGACAACCGCAACACCCTGGGCCAGGAAAGCCGCGCCGACACCGTCAGGGTCGCCTGGCGCGCCAGCCTCGCTCATCTCAAGGCGACCTTTGGCGACGACTCGACGAAGTGGCTGTGGGGCCAGGCGCATACCCTGACCCACGGTCATCCGCTGGGCCTGCAGAAGCCCCTGGACCGGGTGTTCAACGTCGGCCCGTTCGCCGCGCCCGGCACCCACGAAGTGCCGAACAATCAATCGGCCAAGATCGGCCCCGCGCCCTGGCCGGTGACCTATGGTCCGTCCACCCGGCGCCTGATCGACTTCGCCGATCCGGCCCACAGCCTGAGCATCAACCCGGTCGGGCAAAGCGGCGTGCTGTTCGACAAGCATTATCAGGATCAGGCCGAGGCCTATATCGAAGGGGTGTACCAGCAGGCGCACTTCAACGAAGAAGAGGTCACGGCCAATACCCACAGCACCCTGAAGCTGTTGCCGGCGCGAACGGCGCAGTAACCCCTCTGGTGAACGACGCCTGACCCGCAGCAGCCAGCTTGGCTGGCGATCCAGTCGACGCGGCACTCAAGGCCGGGGCCACCCGTGAAGAGATTGCCGCCACCCTGGCCACCGCCATCTCACTGAATGCCGGAACGGCCTATGTCTATTCACTGCACGCCCTGGCGGCATACGACTCGCTGAAGAGCCGAGGCGTTTTCTGCTGTAGCCGCTGCCGCAGGCTGCGATAGGTCCGAAGGACCTCGGCGACCTTGAGACCGCTGCGACCGTTCCGGTCGATCGCAGCCTGCGGCAGCGGCCACCCCCGAAAACGACATCGCCCCTGAACAGGGGCGATGTCTTGTCGCGGTCAACGCCTTGCGACTGTCGCGTATCAGGCCGCTTCCGGGGCCTGTGCGCGGCGCACGTCCGGCTGCTTCCAGGAGTCGGCCGCGGCCTCTTCGATGGCTTGCTGGATGGCGCGCTTGCGCCGCTCTTCGGCCTGGCGGCTGAAGTACCAGACCAGGAAGGTCACCAGCGACACCGCCAGCAGGATCAGGCTGGCCACGGCGTTGATCTCCGGTTTCACCCCCAGGCGCACCGCCGAGAACACTTCCATTGGCAAGGTGGTGGAGCCCGGGCCGGAGACGAAGCTCGCCAGCACCAGGTCGTCCAGGGACAGGGCGAAGGACATCATGCCGCCCGCCGCCAGCGACGGCGCGATCATCGGGATGGTGATCAGGAAGAACACCTTCCACGGCCGCGCACCCAGGTCCATGGCCGCCTCCTCGATGGACAAGTCCAGCTCGCGCAGACGCGCCGACACCACCACCGCCACATAGGCCGCGCAGAACGTGGTGTGGGCGATCCAGATGGTGACGATGCCACGCTCCTGCGGCCAACCGATCATCTGCGCCATGGCCACGAACAGCAACAACAGCGACAGGCCGGTAATCACTTCCGGCATTACCAGCGGCGCGGTGACCAGGCCGCCGAACAGCGTGCGGCCCTTGAAGTGGGTGATACGGGTCAGGACGAAGGCCGCCAGGGTACCCAGGGCCACCGCGGCGATCGCGGTGTAACAGGCGATCTCCAGGGAACGCACCACCGAGCCCATCAGTTGCGAGTTGTCCAGCAGGCCGACGTACCACTTCACCGACCAGCCGCCCCAGACCGTCACCAGTTTGGAGGCGTTGAACGAGTAGATCACCAGGATCAGCATCGGCAGGTAGATGAACAGCAGACCCACCACTAGCATCAGGTTCGAGAAACTGAAGCGCTTCATTCCTTGCCCTCCATTTCTTTGGCCTGACTGCGGTTGAAGAGGATGATCGGCACAATCAGGATCGCCAGCATCACCACTGCCAGGGCCGATGCCACCGGCCAGTCACGGTTGTTGAAGAACTCTTGCCAGAGCACTTTACCGATCATCAGGGTTTCCGGACCGCCGAGCAGCTCCGGGATCACGAACTCGCCCACCACCGGGATGAACACCAGCATGCAGCCGGCGATGATGCCGTTCTTCGACAGCGGCACGGTGATTTTCCAGAAGCTGTTGAAGGTGCTCGAACCCAGGTCCGAAGCGGCTTCCAGCAGGCTGGTATCGTGCTTCACCAGGTTGGCATAGAGCGGCAGGATCATGAACGGCAGGTACGAATAGACCACGCCGATATACACCGCCAGGTTGGTGTTGAGGATCTGCAGCGGCTCGTCGATCAAGCCCATGCTCATCAGGAAGCCGTTGAGCAGGCCGTTGTTGCTGAGGATGCCCATCCAGGCATAGACGCGGATCAGGATCGCGGTCCAGGTCGGCATCATGATCAGCAGCACCAGCACGGTCTGCAGCTCTTTGCGGGCGCTGGCGATGGCATAGGCCATCGGGTAGCCGATCAGCAGGCACAGCAGGGTACTGAAGAACGCCATCTTCAGCGAGCCAAGGTAGGCGGCGATATACAGTTCGTCGTCGCCGAGCATCGCGTAGTTGCCCAGGTTGAGCAGCACCTGCAGCTTCTGGTCGATAAAGCTGTAGATCTCGGTGTACGGCGGAATGGCTACATCCGCTTCGGCGAAGCTGATCTTCAGGACGATGAAGAACGGCAGCATGAAGAACAGGAACAGCCAGAGGAACGGAACCCCGATGACCATCTGGCGGCCACCGGGAATTATTCGATTGAGGCGGCGCTTGAGCTTTCGCATGTTCATGAGCGCAGTACCACGCCGCTGTCGTCTTCCCACCAGACGTACACCTGGTCGCCCCAGGTCGGACGCGCGCCGCGACGCTCGGCGTTGGCCACGAACGACTGCACCAGCTTGCCGCTCGGCAGCTCGACGTAGAACACCGAGTGGCCGCCCAGGTAGGCGATGTCGTGCACCTTGCCGCTCGACCAGTTGTATTCGCAGGTCGGCATGTCCGGGGTCACCAGGAGTTTTTCCGGGCGGATGGCGTAGGTCACCGACTTGTCCTGCACCGAGGTGCTGATGCCGTGGCCCACGTAGATGTTGCGGTCCAGGTCCTTGCAGGTGATGGTCGCGTGGCCTTCGGCGTCGTCGATCACTTCACCTTCGAAGATGTTGACGTTGCCGATGAACTCGCAGACCAGGCGGCTGGTCGGGGTTTCGTAGATGTCGATCGGGCTGCCGATCTGGGCGATCCAGCCCAGGTGCATGATCGCAATACGCTCGGCCATGGTCATGGCTTCTTCCTGGTCGTGGGTCACCATCACGCAGGTCACGCCGACGCGCTCGATGATCTCCACCAGTTCCAGCTGCATCTGCGAGCGCAGCTTTTTATCCAGGGCGCCCATGGGTTCGTCGAGCAGCAGCAGTTTCGGCCGCTTGGCCAGGGAACGGGCCAGGGCCACGCGCTGGCGCTGGCCGCCGGACAGCTGGTGCGGCTTGCGCTTGGCGTACTGGCTCATCTGCACCAGCTTGAGCATCTCGGCCACGCGGGCATCGATCTCGGCCTTGGGAATCTTGTCCTGCTGCAGGCCGAAAGCGATGTTCTGCGCCACGGTCATGTGCGGGAACAAGGCATAGGACTGGAACATCATGTTGATCGGCCGCTCGTAGGGCGGCATGTCGGTGATGTCCACACCGTCCAGGTAGATGCGCCCCTCCGTGGGCCGTTCGAACCCCGCGAGCATCCGCAGCAGGGTGGACTTACCCGAGCCAGAACCGCCGAGCAGGGCGAATATCTCGCCTTTCTTGATTTCCAGGGACACATCGTCCACGGCAATCGTCTCGTCGAACTTCTTCGTGACCCGGTCGATCTTGACCAACACCTGCTTCGGTGTCTGGTCGCCCTCGAGGGCTTTCTTGTAGGCGCCGGAGGCAACTGCCATTTACGAAACTCCCAACAGAATTTGCAGTTCGCCCCATGCGGGCGAACTCTGGATAGTTTGAGCGATTGACGCTATTTGCCCGACTTGACCTTGGTCCAGCTGCGGGTCATGAGTCGTTGGATCTTGGGCGGCAACTCTGAGTTGACGTACAGCTTGTCGACAATCTCCTGCGCCGGGTAAACGGCTTCGTCCTTGCGGACCGACTGGTCCATCAGCTCGCCCGCCTTGGGGTTCGGGTTGGCATAACCGACGGAATCGCTGACCTGGGCGATCACCTCAGGCTTGAGCAGGTAATTGATGAAGGCATGGGCCTGCTTGACGTTACCGGCGTCCTTGGGAATGGCCAGCATGTCGAACCAGAGGTTGCCGCCTTCCTTGGGAATCACATAGGCGATTTCGATGCCCTTGCCGGCTTCGGCGGCGCGCGCCTTGGCCTGGAACACATCGCCGGAGAAACCCGCGGCCACGCAGATTTCGCCATTGGCCAGGTCGGAGATGTATTTCGAGGAGTTGAAGTAGGTCACGTAAGGCCGCACCGCCAGCAACTTGGCTTCGGCCTTCTTGTAGTCGTCGGGGTTCTGGCTGTTGGGGTCCAGGCCCATGTAGTTGAGCACCGCCGGGAGCATTTCATCGGCGGAGTCGAGGAAGGCCACGCCGCAGCTCGACAGCTTCTTGATGTTTTCCGGCTCGAACAGCATGGCCCAGGAGTCGATCTTGTCCACGCCCAGCGCGGCCTTGACCTTCTCGACGTTGTAGCCGATGCCGTTGGTGCCCCACAGGTAAGGCACGGCGTACTGGTTGCCCGGATCGTTCTTTTCCAGGCGCTTGAGCAGCACCGGATCGAGATTGGAATAGTTGGGCAGCTGTGCCTTGTCGAGCTTCTGGAACGCCCCGGCCTTGATCTGCTTGCCCAGGAAGTGGTTGGACGGCACGACCACGTCATAACCGGTACGACCGGCGAGCAACTTGCCTTCCAGGGTTTCGTTGGAATCGAACACGTCGTACAGCGGCTTGATGCCGGTGGCCTTTTCGAAGTCCGCCAATGTGCTCTGACCGATATAGTCAGACCAGTTATAAATATGCACGGTCGGCGCGGCATAAGCGCTGACGGCCAGCGTCAGCCCGGCGCCCACCAGCATGGCTTTGCGAAATAAAGAAATAGGCAAGTGGAGGTCCTCTCAACAGTTGGGCCTGAGTTGCCCGCACTACATGACAGCCAAGAGCTGCCCAGCAACAAAACCGGCGCGCAACTTACCTTCGATAAACCGATCCAGCAAAACTTTCTGTCATTTAATTGCACCGCTGACCGCCCTCGCGGGGACGACGGCCAGCGGTTGCTGCCTCAAACCGGTTTATTTGCCGGATTTGATCTTGGTCCAGCTGCGGGTCAGCTCACGCTGGGTAGCGGCCGGCAGATCGGCGATCGCATACAGCTTGGCCTGCACGTCGGCTGGCGGGTAGATGCCCGGATCGCTGGTGATGTCTTTTTCTACCAGTGCCGTTGCGGCGGCGTTGCCGTTCGGGAAACGCACGGCGTTGGTGATGCCGGCCATGACTTCAGGCTTCTGCAGGAAGGTCATGAACTTGTAGGCGCCCTCGACGTTTTCCGCATCCTTGGGGATAGCGACCATGTCGTAGAAGGTGCCGGCGCCTTCTTTCGGAATGACGTAGCTGACTTTTACCTTGTCGCCGGCTTCGGCGGCGCGGGACTTGGCCTGCTGCACGTCACCCGAGTAACCGACCGCTACGCAGATGTTGCCGTTGGCCAGGTCCGAGATGTACTTGGAGGAGTGGAAGTAGGTGATCGAAGGACGGATCTTGAGGAACAGCTCTTCGGCTTTCTTGATGTCGTCTTTCTTCTGGCTGTCGGTCGGCAGGCCCAGGTAATGCAGGGCGACCGGGATCATTTCGGTTGGCGAGTCGAGGAAGCTCACGCCGCAGCCCTTGAGCTTGGCGATGTTCTCGGGCTTGAGCAGGGTGTCCCAGGAATCGATCTTGTCGACGCCCAGCGCAGCCTTGACCTTCTCCGGGTTATAGCCGATGCCGATGGAACCCCACATGTATGGGAAAGCGTGCTTGTTGCCCGGGTCACTGACCGAAACCGCCTTGAGCAGATCCTGGTTCAGGTTTTTCCAGTTGGGCAACTTGGAGACGTCCAGCTCCTGATAAACACCGGCCTTGATCTGTTTGGCCAGGAAGTTGTTCGACGGCACGACCACGTCGTAACCGGACTTGCCTGCCAGCAGTTTCGCTTCCAGGGTCTCGTTGCTATCGAAAACGTCGTAGACCACCTTGATCCCGGACTCTTTCTCGAAGTTCGCGATGGTGTCAGGTGCGATGTAGTCGGACCAGTTGTAAACGTGCAGCACTTTGTCGTCTGCCTGGGCCACTGCCGCCATCGCGCCCATCAGGGACATGGCGAGGAGGGTCTTGCCAGCTTTCTTCATACCTATTGCCTTCATGCGTCATGCTCCAATTATTCTTTTTAACCTTGTGTTCAGCGACCGGTTGCCAGGCAACTAAAAACAGGCGGTAGTCTGGCAAGTTCCAAGGCGGGCTTTCAACAGAAGACCCCATCCTTTATGGCCGCCCCGAGCGAAGTACCGTGGGGTACTCCGCTCAGAGCCTAGCACTTAGCCCTGTAACGCACTCAAGGTCAGGTCCAGGCACTTGCGGGCCTTGCTCACCAGCTCATCGATCTCCTCCTTGGTGATCACCAGGGGCGGAGCGATGATCATGGTGTCGCCCACGGCGCGCATGATCAGGCCATTGTCGAAGCAGAACTGCCGGCAGATCATGCCGACGCCTCTTCCGACATACCGCGCACGGGTGGCCTTGTCCTGAACCAGCTCGATGGCGCCCAACAGGCCGACTCCGCGAACCTCACCCACCAGCGGGTGATCGTTCAGTTCCCGCAGGCGTTTCTGCAAATAAGGTGCCGTTTCTGCCTTGACGCGCTCGATAATTTTTTCGTCGCGCATGATGCGGATGTTTTCCAGGGCCACGGCGGCGGCCACCGGGTGCCCGGAATAGGTGAAACCGTGGTTGAAATCGCCGCCCTCGTTGAGCACCGCCACCACTTCGTCGCGCACGATCAGGCCACCCATGGGGATGTAGCCGGAGGTCAGGCCCTTGGCGATGGTCATCATGTCCGGCTTGAGGTCGTAGAAATCGCTACCGAACCACTCACCGGTCCGCCCGAACCCACAGATCACCTCGTCGGCGACGAACAGGATGTCGTACTTGGCGAGGATTTCCTTAATCCGCGGCCAGTAGCTTTCTGGCGGCACGATCACGCCGCCCGCGCCCTGGATCGGCTCGGCGATGAAGGCACCGACGTTATCGACGCCGACTTCGAGAATCTTCTCTTCCAGCTGGTTGGCCGCCCAGATCCCGAACTCGTCCGGGGTCATGTCGCCGCCTTCGCCGAACCAGTAAGGCTGCGGGATATGCACGATGCCCGGGATCGGCAAGTCGCCCTGTTCGTGCATATAGGTCATGCCGCCCAGGCTCGCGCCGGCCACGGTGGAGCCGTGATAGCCGTTGACCCGGCTGATGATGGTTTTCTTCTTCGGCTGGCCCTTGATCGCCCAGTAGTGGCGAACCATGCGCAGCATGGTGTCGTTGCCTTCGGAACCGGAACCGGTGAAGAACACATGGTTCATGCCCTTGGGGGCCACATCGGAGATTGCCTTGGCCAGTTCCAGCGCCGGCGGGTGGGCGGTCTGGAAGAACAGGTTGTAGTACGGCAGCTCGCGCATCTGCTTGCTGGCGGCGTCGGCCAGTTCTTCGCGGCCATAACCGATGGCCACGCACCACAGCCCGGCCATGCCGTCGAGGATCTTGTTGCCCTCGCTGTCCCAGAGATAAACGCCCTCGGCGTTGGTGATGATCCGCGGGCCCTTCTCCTTCAATTGCTTGAAGTCGCTGAACGGGGCCAGGTGGTGCTCGCTGCTGAGGGTTTGCCACTCACGGGTTTGCGGGTTGTTGCTGGTCATTGGAACTCTCCTGATTTTCCGGTGAGGGCGCCGCCGGTGACGGCGGCGCCCCGCGCATCAGACGGCGAAGAGCAGGAATTCCCGCTCCCACGAACTGATGACGCGCTTGAAGTTTTCATGCTCGGCCCGCTTGACCGCGACGTAGCCAGTGATGAATTTCTTGCCCAGGTACTTCTCGATGGTCTTGCTGTTTTCCATGCGCTCCAGGGCGTCCTCGATGGTCAACGGCAGGCGCAGGTTGCGGCGCTCGTAACCGCGGCCGACCACCGGAGCGCTCGGGTTGTGGCCTTCGACCATGCCGATGAACCCGCACAGCAGGCTGGCGGCGATGGCCAGGTAAGGGTTGGCGTCGGCGCCCGGCAGGCGGTTTTCCACCCGACGGTTCTGCGGCCCGGCATCCGGCACGCGCAGGCCCACGGTGCGGTTCTCTTCGCCCCACTCCACGTTCACCGGTGCCGAGGTGTCCGGCAGGAAGCGGCGGAACGAGTTGACGTTGGGCGCGAACAGCGGCAGCAGCTCGGGGATGAACTTCTGCAGGCCGCCGATGTGATTGAGGAACAGCTGGCTCATGGTCCCGTCTTCATTGGAGAAGACGTTCTTGCCGGTCTCGATGTCGATGATGCTCTGGTGCAGGTGCATGGCGCTGCCCGGCTCGCCGGTCATCGGCTTGGCCATGAAGGTGGCGGCCACCTCGTGCTTGAGCGCGGCTTCGCGCATGGTGCGCTTGAACACCAGGATCTGGTCGGCCAGGGACAGGGCGTCGCCGTGACGGAAGTTGATCTCCATCTGCGCCGTGCCGTCTTCGTGGATCAGCGTGTCGAGGTCCAGCTCCTGCAGTTCGCACCAGTCGTAGACGTCCTCGAACAGCGGGTCGAATTCGTTGGCGGCTTCGATGGAGAACGACTGGCGACCGGTTTCCGGGCGCCCGGAACGACCGACCGGTGGCTGCAACGGGTAGTCCGGGTCGTCGCTGCGCTTGGTCAGGTAGAACTCCATCTCCGGCGCCACGATCGGCTGCCAGCCGTGGTCGGCGTAGAGTTTCAGGACCTTCTTGAGCACGTTGCGCGGCGACAGCTCGATCGGGTTGCCCTGCTTGTCGTAGGTGTCGTGGATCACCTGGGCGGTCGGCTCGATGGCCCAGGGCACGAGGAATACCGCGTTCTGGTCCGGACGGCAGACCATGTCGATGTCGGCCGGGTCCAGCAGTTCGTAATAGATGTCGTCTTCGACATAGTCGCCGGTCACCGTCTGCAACAGCACGCTCTCGGGCAGGCGCATGCCTTTTTCGGCGATGAACTTGTTGGTCGGCGAGATCTTGCCCCGGGTAATCCCGGTCAGGTCGCCAATCATGCATTCGACTTCTGTGATCTTGTGGTCTTTCAACCAATCGGTGAGCTGGTCGAGGTTGTTACTCATAAATGCCTCTAGGCGTGAGTTTCCTGGCTCTTATAAGCCAGGTTTTTGTGACGCATTGGCGTCGCGTTGCATTACCCGCTTGCGACAGGCATCGCCAAATGCCTGGAAGATGGCGAGGTAGTGAGGGTTAGAGCTTACCTGCCATTCGGGGTGCCATTGCACCCCCAAAGCAAAAGCCTTGCCTCCCTCGATCGGCGCCCCCTCGACAGAGAAGGCTTCGATCAACCCGTCGGGTGCCAGGGCCTCTATCTTCAGGCCCGGCGCCAGACGTTCAACGCCTTGGCCATGAATCGAATTGACTTCAATCTGCGCCGGCAGGCCGAGGCCGGCCAGCACCCCGCCCGGCTGTACATGCAGCGCATGGGCCGGAGCGTATTGCACTTCCACCGGCTGGCTATCGTCCTCGCGGTGGTCCATGAACGGGCCGGCCTCGTGGACCCGCTGATGCAGGCTGCCACCGAAGGCCACGTTCATTTCCTGAAAACCGCGGCAGATCCCCAGTACCGGAACCCCGGCCGCCACCGCGGCGCGGATCAGCGGCAGGGTGCTGGCATCACGGGCAGGATCGTGCGCGGTTCCCGGCGCGCTGGCGGGACCGCTATAGTGAAAAGGTTCGATATTGGAGGGTGAACCGGTAAAGAGGATGCCATCCAGACCGTCCAGAATATCGGACGGGCTCAGAATATCGGCCAGGGACGGGAGGATCATGGGCACGCCCTTGGCTGCTACTGCCACTGCGCGGACGTATTTGTCGCCACTGATGTGATAAGCATGCAGACCGATCTGCCTGGAGCAGGCGGTGACGCCGATTAACGGCAGGCGAGACATGAAACACCCCGGTATTATTGCTGTTATGGGTTTAAATCGAGCTTAGCCTTGTTCATTTTTTTACACAACACCCCCGTAAAAAATACAACACGGCCCGCTCAAGGCCGTGGCGGCCAAGCCCTCCGAAGCCAGAAAAGCGCCCCAAAAATGCCCCGCAAGCGCTTTTTTAGGGCAAAAAAGGCCTCGCTTGACTTCGGCATGCCGTTCGGGTTGACTGAAACCTGAAAAGATCAATGATTGATATTTTTAACAACAAAGGTGTTGCATCATGTCGGTACCCCCGCGTGCCGTTCAGCTTAACGAAGCGAACGCGTTCCTTAAGGAACATCCTGAGGTTCTGTACGTTGACCTTCTGATTGCGGATATGAATGGTGTGGTGCGCGGCAAGCGCATCGAACGCACCAGCCTCCACAAGGTTTACGAGAAAGGCATCAACCTGCCGGCCTCTTTATTTGCTCTGGATATCAATGGCTCGACGGTGGAAAGCACCGGCCTGGGCCTGGACATCGGCGACGCCGATCGAATCTGCTATCCAATCCCCGATACCCTGTGCAATGAACCCTGGCAGAAGCGCCCCACCGCGCAACTGCTGATGACCATGCACGAACTCGAAGGCGACCCTTTCTTCGCCGACCCGCGCGAAGTGCTGCGTCAAGTCGTTGCCAAGTTCGACGAGCTGGGCCTGACCATCTGCGCGGCTTTCGAGCTGGAGTTCTACCTGATCGACCAGGAGAACGTGAATGGCCGGCCACAGCCGCCACGCTCGCCAATCTCCGGCAAGCGCCCGCATTCGACCCAGGTCTACCTGATCGACGACCTCGACGAGTACGTCGACTGCCTGCAGGACATTCTCGAAGGCGCGAAAGAACAAGGCATCCCGGCCGACGCCATCGTCAAGGAAAGTGCTCCGGCGCAGTTCGAAGTGAACCTGCACCACGTCGCCGACCCGATCAAGGCTTGCGACTATGCGGTACTGCTCAAGCGTCTGATCAAGAACATCGCCTACGACCATGAGATGGACACCACCTTCATGGCCAAGCCTTACCCAGGCCAGGCGGGTAATGGTCTGCACGTCCACATTTCGGTCCTGGACAAGGACGGCAAGAATATTTTTGCCAGCGAGGATCCCGAGCAGAACGCCGCACTGCGTCACGCGATCGGCGGTGTGCTCGAGACCCTACCGGCGCAGATGGCTTTCCTCTGCCCGAACGTCAACTCCTACCGTCGTTTCGGCGCGCAGTTCTACGTGCCGAACTCGCCGAGCTGGGGCCTGGACAACCGTACCGTGGCCATCCGCGTACCGACCGGTTCTTCCGATGCCGTGCGCATCGAACACCGTGTCGCCGGTGCCGATGCCAACCCGTACCTGCTGATGGCTTCGGTGCTGGCGGGCGTGCACCACGGTCTGGTCAACAAGGTCGAACCGGGCGCGCCAACCGAAGGCAACTCCTACGAGCAGAACGAGCAGAGCCTGCCGAACAACCTGCGCGATGCATTGCGCGAGCTGGACGACAGCGAAGTCATGGCCAAGTACATCGATCCGAAATACATCGATATCTTCGTGGCCTGTAAAGAAAGCGAGCTGGAGGAGTTCGAGCACTCAATCTCCGACCTCGAGTACAACTGGTACCTGCACACCGTGTAAGCGGCTGCAGCAAAAAAACGCCACCGGCCGCAAAGGCCCGTGGCGTTTTTTTATGGCCGCCTTGCGGCGGATCGCGGGCAAGCCTCGCTCCTACAGGATCGGAGCGTATGCCATTTCCATCTTGCAGGAGCGAGGCTTGCCCGCGAAGGCGTCCTGGCAGACAACACCCGACACGCCTCGTACAATGCCCGCTGCCCCGCAGGAGACTCCCATGACACGCGTAGCCACCCCCCGCAAACCCCGCGCACGCAGCCAGGCCCGGATCGACTCGATACTCGATGCCGCCCGCACCCTGCTTGCCGCCGAGGGCGTGGCCAGCCTGTCGATCTACAGCGTGGCCGAGCGCGCGGAGATTCCTCCCTCCTCGGTCTACCACTTCTTCGCCAGCGTTCCCGCCCTGCTCGAAGCCCTGACCGCCGACGTCCACGCCGCGTTCCGCGCCTGCCTGCAAGAGCCCATCGACCACGCCGCCCTGAGCAGCTGGCACGACCTGTCGCGCCTGGTCGAACAGCGCATGCTCGCCATCTACAGCGCCGACGCCGCGGCCCGCCAGTTGATCCTGGCCCAGCATGGCCTCACCGAGGTCACCCAGGCCGACCGCCAGCACGACATCGAACTGGGCGACCTGATGCACAAGCTGTTCGACCAGCACTTCCAGCTGCCGGTACTGCCCGCGGACGTCGATGTGTTCGCCCTGGCCATGGAGCTGGGCGACCGCGTCTACGCGCGCTCGGTCCAGCAGCATGGGCAGATCACTGAGCGCATGGCCGAGGAAGGCATGCGGGTGTTCGATGCCTACCTGGGGCTGTACCTGCCGCCTTACCTGCCCAAGCGCCCTGCCCTGTAGCCGTCAGCGCCCACAAAAAAGCCCCGAAGGGCTCACGCCGTCCGGGGCCGGTTGTCGCGCACCGATCACAACTTGGCGATCGATACCTCGGTGGATTTCACGAACGCGATCACTTCGCTGCCAATCGCCAGCTCCAGCTCCCGCACCGAACGGGTGGTAATCACCGACGTGACGATACCGGAGGCGGTCTGCACGTCGATTTCCGAGAGCACGTCGCCTTCGACGATTTCCTTGATGGTGCCTTTGAACTGGTTGCGAACGTTGATGGCCTTGATAGTCATACGATTTCTCCTCGGGTCGAAATAAGCGGCAAGTTTCAAGCGGCAAGCTGCAAGTCAAAGCACTCGACTCCTTCTTGCAGCTTGCAGCTCAAAGCTTGCCGCTGCTTTTTATTGCGCCCAACGCAACTGCGTGGGCAAGGGTGAAACGGGTTCCGGCTCGGGCGGCGACCCGGGCAGCGACAACACGCGGTTGAGTACTTCGGCTTCCAGCGCCGCCAATCGATGGGAGCCACGCACCCGTGGGCGCGGCAGCTCCACCAGCAGGTCGAGACCGACCTCGCCTTCTTCGATCAGGATCACCCGGTCGGCCACCGCCACCGCTTCACTGACGTCGTGGGTCACCAGCAGGACAGTGAAGCCATGCTGCTGCCACAGGCGCTCGATCAGTTGCTGCATCTCGATCCGGGTCAGGGCATCCAGCGCGCCCAGAGGCTCGTCCAGCAGCAACAGGCGTGGCTGGTGAATCAGCGCCCGGGCCAGGGCCACCCGCTGCTTCTGGCCACCGGACAAGGCGGCCGGCCACTCATTGGCGCGATCGGCCAGGCCCACCGCCTCCAGGGCTTCCAGGGCCTGGGGGCGCCAATCGCCCTTGAGGCCCAGGCCGACGTTGTCGATGACTTTCTTCCAGGGCAGCAGGCGCGCCTCCTGGAACATCAGGCGGGTGTCCTCGATGGCCTGGCTCAGCGGCGCGGCACCGGCCAGCAGTTCACCGCCGGTGGGTTTGTCGAGGCCGGCCAGCAAGCGCAGCAAGGTGCTCTTGCCGCAACCGCTACGGCCGACCACCGCGACGAATTGCCCGGCCGGAATATGCAGGTCGATCTCACGCAACACCTGGCGCGAACCGAAGGTCTTTTGCAGCTTGCGCACCGCCAGCGGAATACCGCGCAGCAGGCGTGGAGGTTGTTGAGCCGTCATTGCGCACCTCCCCTGGCCACTTGATAGGCCGGATGCCAACGCAGCCAGGCACGCTCCAGGCCGCGCGCGGCGAGGTCCGCCAGTTTGCCGAGCACGGCATACAGGACGATGGCCAGCACCACCACGTCGGTCTGCAGGAACTCCCGGGCGTTCATCGCCAGATAACCGATGCCGGAGCTGGCGGAGATGGTTTCCGCGACGATCAGCGTCAGCCACATAAAGCCCAGGGCAA
Source organism: Pseudomonas sp. 09C 129 (assembly GCF_002843625.1). Taxonomy (NCBI): domain Bacteria; kingdom Pseudomonadati; phylum Pseudomonadota; class Gammaproteobacteria; order Pseudomonadales; family Pseudomonadaceae; genus Pseudomonas; species Pseudomonas sp. 09C 129. The sequence continues at coordinate 101,449 of NZ_CP025261.1, forward strand.
ACCGCACGCCTACCAGGATCGAAGGCAAGGCGCCCGGCAGGATCACCTGACGGAACAGGGCGAAGCCGGACAGGCCATAGCTGCGCGCCATTTCCACCAGCGCCGGATCGACGTTGCGGATGCCGTGGTAGGTGTTCAGGTAGATCGGGAACAGGGTGCCCAGGGCCACCAGGAAAATCTTCGCCGACTCATCGATGCCGAACCACAGGATCACCAGGGGAATCAGCGCCAGGTGCGGCACGTTGCGGATCATCTGCACCGAGCTGTCCAGCAGGCGCTCGCCCCACTTCGACAGGCCGGTGATAAAGCCCAGGGCCAGGCCGATGCCGCCGCCGATCAGGAAACCGATCGCCGCGCGCCAGCCGCTGATAGCCAGGTGGGTCCAGATTTCGCCGCTGCGCACCAGGCCGACCCCGGCTTCGATCACCGCGCTGGGTGCCGGCAGGATTCGCGTCGACAGCCAGCCGGCCGAGACCGACAACTGCCACACCGCCAGTAACAGCAGCGGCAGGGCCCAGGGTGCCAGGCGATGGAACAAGGTTTGTCTGTTCATGGCCGCGCCTCAGCTCTGGGACGCAGCTTTGGGGATGATGTCGTTGGCGACCATTTCGCCGAACGGGCTGACGTAGCCGGCGCCCTTGGGCAGCTCGGGACGTTCGATATCCAGGTGCGGGAACAGCAGCTCGGCCACCCGGTACGACTCTTCCAGATGGGGGTAACCGGAGAAGATAAAGGTATCGATACCGAGGTCCGCGTACTCCTGCATCCGCGCCGCCACGGTCGGGCCATCGCCGACCAGCGCGGTGCCCGCGCCGCCCCGTACCAGGCCGACGCCGGCCCAGAGGTTGGGGCTGACTTCCAGCTTGTCGCGACGCCCGCCGTGCAGGGCCGCCATGCGTTGCTGGCCGACCGAGTCGAAACGCGCCAGTGACGCCTGGGCGCGGGCGATGGTGTCGTCGTCCAGATGGTAGATCAGGCGCTCGGCCGCCTGCCAGGCCTCGGCGTTGGTTTCACGCACGATCACATGCAGGCGAATGCCGAAGCGCACGCTGCGCCCCTGCTTGGCGGCCTTGGCCCGGACCTGCTCGATCTTCTCGGCCACCGCGGCCGGTGGTTCGCCCCAGGTCAGGACCATGTCCACCTGCTCGGCGGCCAGGTCCTGCGCGGCTTCCGAAGAGCCGCCGAAGTACAGCGGTGGACGCGGTTGCTGGATCGGCGGATAGAGCAGCTTGGCGCCCTTCACGCTGATGTGTTGGCCGTCGTAATCGACGGTCTCGCCTTCCAGCACCCGGCGCCAGATGCGGGTGAACTCCACCGAAGCCTGGTAGCGCTCTTCATGGCTGAGGAACAGGCCGTCGCCGGCCAGTTCGTCCGGATCGCCGCCGGTCACCAGGTTGAACAGCGCCCGGCCACCAGACAGGCGATCCAGGGTTGCCGCCTGGCGTGCCGCCACCGTCGGGGAAATGATCCCGGGGCGCAGGGCGACCAGGAACTTCAGGCGCTGGGTCACCGGGATCAGCGAGGCCGCCACCAGCCAGGAATCCTCGCAGGAACGTCCGGTGGGAATCAGCACGCCGCCGAAACCGAGGCGGTCGGCCGCCTGGGCGATCTGCTGCAGATAGCCGTGGTCGACGGCGCGAGCGCCTTCGGCGGTGCCAAGGTAATGGCCGTCGCCGTGGGTAGGCAGGAACCAGAAAATATTGAGGCTCATGGAGTTGTCTCCTAATGGGATCGAGTTACGGCGCTTTGGCAACGGCGGCTGGAGGCGTCCAGATCACGTCTTTGATGCTCAGGGGTTTGGGAATCAGCTTGAGCTGGTGGAAGCTGTCGGCGATTTTCTGCTGGGCCGCCACCACGTCCGGGGTCAGGAAGTGCGCGCCATAGCCCTGGCGTTTCACCGAGGTCAGGGTGATGTCCGCCGGCAGGCCGAGCAGTGGCGCCACCTGCTGGGTCACCTCGTCCGGGTTGGCCTTGGACCATTCGCCCACCGCGCGCACTTCTTCCACCAGGGTCTTGATCACCTCGGGGTGCTGTTGCGCGTAGGGTCTGGTTGCCAGGTAGAACTGGTGGTTGTCGACGATGCCGCTGCCGTCACGCAGGGTGCGGGCTTGCAGCTGCTGCTCGGCCGCCGCCTGATAGGGGTCCCAGATCACCCAGGCATCGACGCTGCCACGCTCGAAGGCGGCGCGGGCATCGGCGGGCGGCAGGAATACGGTCTGGATGTCGCTGTACTTGAGGCCGGCGTCTTCGAGGGCGCGGACCAGCAGGTAGTGCACGTTGGAGCCCTTGTTGAGGACCACCTTCTTGCCCTTGAGCTCCGCCACCGACTTGATCGGCGAATCCTTGGGGACCAGGATCGCTTCGCTGGTCGGCGCCGGTGGCTCGTAGGCCACGTACAACAGGTCGGCACCGGCGGCCTGGGCGAATACGGGCGGGGTCTCGCCGGTGACGCCGAAGTCGATGGAGCCGACGTTCAGCCCTTCCAGCAACTGCGGGCCACCGGGGAACTCAGTCCATTGCACCTGCACGCCCTGCTCCGCCAGGCGCTTCTCCAGCGAGCCCTTGGCCTTGAGCAGCACCAGGGTGCCGTATTTCTGATAGCCGATACGCAGGGTTTCGGCCGCTTGGGCTTGAACGATGGCGCCGAAGGACACAGCCGCAGCAAACAGAGCGACCAGACCACGACGCAAAATCACAGGGCGCATGGCGCTCTCCTTTTTGCTGTTGGGTTTTGGCTGCACCTGCTAGGCCGTTGGCGGCTAAGTAAGGCCAGTACTTCAGAATCGGGTAGGACTCAAATGCTCCAGCGAGCACTCAACAAACGGTCATTCAACAGATTCGGGTCCAGCGGCTTGGGACGCCGCGCCATGGCGCTGTGGAACTGTTCCAGGGCTTCGCGCAAACGCTGCTCCAGCGCCGGTGCCAGCTGCGCCTGGGCGCTGCCTTCGCCGTAGGCGATCTGGCTGTCTTCGGCGAAGATGCCCTGGAGCATCTCCTGGGCCTTCAGGGCCGACAGCACCGGCTTGAGTGCGTAGTCCACCGCCAGCATGTGGGCGATGCTGCCGCCCGTGGCCATCGGCAGCACCACCTTGTGGTTCAGGGCGCGTTCCGGCAGCAGGTCGAGCACGGTTTTCAGCGCACCGGAAAACGATGCCTTGTAGACCGGGGTGGCGATCAGCAGGCCATCGGCCTGTTCGATCTGTTGCAACAGGTCGATCACCATCGGGCTGTCGAAGCGCGCATGGAGCAGGTCCTCGGCCGGGAAATCCCGCACCTGATAGTCGACCACTTCCACACCTTGTTGCTGCAACCAGCGTTTGGCGTGTTCCAGCAGCACCCCGGAGCGGGAGCGTTGGCTGGGACTGCCACCGAGTGAGACGACCAGCATGCAGAGGTTTCCTTTAGCGGTAATGGGCGATTCGCGGTTTGCGATCTCGCTGAGCTGAGCAGACCTTAACAGCCTATTTATATATCCATAAATCTTATTTTTTCATTTGTTTATTCTTTAAATGAATATAAGAAAAGCCATTTTCCAGGCAAAAAAATAGGCCGTCGAAACGGCCTTAAAACCCCTGCTTTGTGAATACGGTCTTGGGTCAGCGATTCGGCTGTGGAGTCAGGCGCAGGTAGGGTTTGACCGCGCGATAACCTTTGGGGAAGCGTTTCTTGATTTCCTCTTCGTCCTTGAGCGACGGCACGATCACCACTTCATCACCGTCCTGCCAGTTGGCCGGGGTGGCCACCTTGTAGTTGTCGGTGAGTTGCAGCGAGTCGATCACCCGCAGGATCTCGTGGAAGTTGCGCCCAGTGCTGGCCGGATAAGTGATGGTCAGGCGCACCTTCTTGTTCGGGTCGATGACGAACAGCGAACGCACGGTCAGGGTGTCGTTGGCATTCGGGTGGATCAGGTCGTACAGGTCCGAGACCTTGCGGTCGGCGTCAGCCAGGATCGGGAAGTTGACGAGGGTGTTCTGGGTTTCGTTGATGTCCTCGATCCACTTGTGGTGCGAGTCCACCGGGTCCACCGACAGGGCAATGGCTTTCACGCCGCGCTGGGCGAACTGCTCCTTGAGCTTGGCGGTGAATCCCAGTTCGGTGGTGCACACCGGGGTGAAGTCCGCCGGATGGGAAAACAGCACGCCCCAACTGTCGCCGAGCCACTCATGGAAGCGAATCTTGCCGGCACTGGAATCCTGTTCGAAGTCGGGGGCGATGTCGCCAAGTCTGAGGCTCATGTTGCTGCTCCTGTGAGTGCGTTATGAACCCTACTGTGCCTGCGCCTGGGAATATTTAAAAAGAATAAATATCGATTTATTTAGACTGTAAAGGAATATTAAAAATCTCTTCACTGGATTCGCGCACGCCCAGGGCACACCATCCTCGACAAGGTTCGAGAAGGCCTTGAGTAGCTGTAAAGAGGGGTTTCGGGGAGGACCTACGGGGGTGGGTCCGACCTGGATGACAACACCTCGCCCGGCATTGCGCCGGGCGAGGTTTTAACGTCGGATTACAACAGCGGGATCGAGTAGCTGACGATCAAGCGGTTTTCGTCCTGCGAGCGCTGGCCCGGAATGTCGTTACGCCACATGGCGTTTTTCCAGGTCAGGCCGAGGTTTTTCAGTGGACCTTCCGGAATCACGTAGGCCACGGTCAGGTCGCGTTCCCACTCGCTGGCGTTGGTAACCGAAACGGAACGCTGAGGGGTAACGGAACCCTCTCGGCCAGTCGTATCGATGTTGTCGCCACGCAGATAGATCACGCCGGCGGTCAGGCCAGGCACGCCTACCTTGGCGAAATCGTAGGAGTAGCGAGCTTGCCAGGTACGTTCGCCAGCACGGGCGAACTTGGCGATCTGCATGTCGGTAGTCAGGTAAGCCGACGAACCGTCACCCTGGTTCAGCCAAGGGAAATCGCTGTCACCGTTACTGACCTGGTAGCCACCACCGAAGGTATGACCGGCAACCGAGTACAGGAACAGGCCGCTGATCAGGTTGTTATCAACCTTGCCCTTGGTGATGCCGGTACCGTAGTCACCGGTGGTGTAGTAGGCCGAGTCATGGCCGTTGGCACCGTCGTCGCGGCTGTTGAAGTAGCGCAGGTCAGACTTCAATACGCCCGGGCCGATAGCCCAGTTGTGCAGCAGGCCAACGAAGTGCTGCTTGTAGAAGTCTTTCAGGTTGCCGTAGTAGTACTGAGCGGTCAGATCTTTAGTGATCTTGTAGTCACCACCACCGTAGATGAACTTGTTGCTGTCGCGACCAGCAGCGGTGTGCGCGTTGGCGCCGGCAATCGACAGTTCTTCGTTGTTGCTGGAGTTACGACCCTTGGCATGCTCGATCTGACCGCCAACCAGTGTCAGGTCCTTGATGTCGTTCGAGGTGATCTGACCGCCCTGGAAGGTTTGCGGCAGCATACGGCCATCGTTGGTCACGATGACGGGCAGTTTTGGCTGCAGGGTACCGAGCTTCAGCTCAGTCTGAGAGATCTTGGCTTTGGCAGTCAGGCCCAGGCTGGAGTAGTTATCGACTGCTTTGCCGTTGGACTCGCTCGGGAAGACGGTGCCGCCGTAAGAAGTAGCAGAGGCGCCGTTGGTGCCGCCGCCCGAGTCCAGCTTGATACCCAGCAGGCCGATGGCGTCGAGACCGAAACCAACGGTGCCTTCGGTGTAACCGGAAATGAAGTTGAGCTGAAAGCCTTGGCCCCACTCTTCCTGCTTGCTCTGCGCGCCGGACGCCTTGGTATCGGCATCGCGGTTGTCAGTATTGATATAGAAGTTACGCAGACCCAGAGTGGCCTTGCTGTCTTCGATGAAACCGGCGGCGCCTGCCTGCTGCGCCAGAACCCCAACAGCCACAGCCAGGGCCAAGGTGGACTTGTTCATGTTTCGCTCCTCTCGTTTCTAATTCTTGTGTACTCAGGCCCAGGGTCTGATGCCCCGGGTCCATCGGTGGGCGATTAGCGCCAGACCGTGACTCATAAGTCAATCGTAACCAACTGTGTCTACGACCAAGGTCTAATCGCGATGATTTGCTCCTTGCAGGGTAATGAGTTTTCCATAATCCCAAAAAGAATTATTTCATTCTTTTTCATACCGTTCTGGAATATCAGTAGATATGCCTGCTTGAGCCGTGGCACAAGGTATCGGCGTACCGTCTGATTCCTGAATGGTATTTCCCCGCTGATCTTTAGATCGATCAGTTAAAACATAAGCCAGATACGTCAACCAGTATCAAAAAGGCGACGCAATAATGGCTTCGCGCCGATGGTCGCGTCAATTTGTTACAGTTTTTGTGTCACGCGAATTTATTTTTCTGAAACACAAATCGCTTGCAGCGGGTGCAGCAAAAACCCGCTCCTGTCAAGAGCGGGTTGCCGAAGGGAGTAATGCTCAGAGGGCTTTTTCGAAGATCTTCGAGTTGCGCTGGTAGTTGTACAGCGAGGCCCGCGCAGAAGGCAGGCGCTCGACACTGCTAGGTGCGAAACCGCGTTCGCGGAACCAGTGGGCGGTACGGGTGGTGAGGACAAACAGGGTTTTCAGGCCCTGGGCCCGGGCCCGGGTTTCGATCCTTTCCAACAGTTCGTCGCCGCGACCGCCGTGGCGGTATTCCGGGTTCACCGCCAGGCAGGCCAGCTCCCCGGCGTCGGAGTCGGCGATCTGGTAGAGCGCGGCACAGGCGATGATCATCCCCTCGCGCTCAACCACGCTGAACTGCTCGATTTCACGCTCCAGCACCTCGCGGGAACGCCGCACCAGAATCCCCTGCTCTTCCAGCGGGCTGATCAGATCCAGCAGACCGCCGACGTCCTCGATGGCCGCCTCGCGGACCAGTTCGAACTGCTCCTGGGCCACCAGCGTACCGCCACCGTCACGGGTGAACAGCTCGGTCAGCAGCGCGCCGTCTTCGGCGTAGCTGACGATATGGCTGCGCCCTACTCCGCCCCGACAGGCTTCGGCCGCGGCATCCAGCAGTTCCGCCTGATAGTTGCCGCCCAGACGCTGCAAATGCGCCGGCACCTGCTGCGGACGCAGTTCGCGCACCAGGTTGCCGCTTTCATCCAGCAGGCCACGCTCGGCGCCGAACAGCAGCAGTTTGTCGGCAGCCAGGTCGATGGCCGCGCGGGTGGCGACGTCTTCGCAGGCGAGGTTGAAGATTTCCCCGGTCGGCGAGTAGCCCAAGGGCGACAGCAGTACGATCGAGCGCTCGTCCAGCAGGCGGTTGATGCCCTTGCGATCGACCCGGCGCACTTCGCCGGTGTGGTGATAGTCGACACCTTCGAGCACGCCGATCGGCCGGGCGGTCACCAGGTTGCCGCTGGCGACCCGCAGCCGCGAACCCTGCATCGGCGAGGACGCCATGTCCATGGACAGCCGCGCTTCGATGGCGATGCGCAACTGGCCGACGGCGTCGATCACGCACTCCAGGGTCGCCGCATCGGTGATGCGCATGCCGTGGTGGTAATGCGGGGTCAGGCCACGGGCGGCCAGGCGGGCTTCGATCTGTGGACGCGAGCCGTGCACCAGCACCAGGCGCACACCCATGCTGTGCAGCAGCACCAGGTCGTGGACGATGTTGCCGAAGTTCGGATGTTCTACGCCGTCGCCGGGCAGCATGACCACGAAGGTGCAGTCGCGGTGGGCATTGATATAAGGAGAAGCGTGACGAAGCCAATTGACGTAATCGGGCATAACCTGAGCCTGTAAATAAGAAGCAGCCTATAAAAGGACGAAACGGGAAAACGCACAGCGGGCTGGTGGTTATCGTCGGAACAGGCTTGGCGACACGCTCGCTCTCCTTGAGGTACGGGCTTGGCCGTCGATGATTTAGTAGAAATCAGGCCGGCGTCAGGCAGTAATGGTTAATCAGTTCACGTAGTAGATGCACGGTAGGCTGCAAGCGTGACATTTCGAGGTATTCCCCCGGCTGGTGAGCACAGGCGATGTCGCCCGGGCCCAGCACCACTGTCTCGCAGCCAAGGCGCTGAAGATAAGGCGCTTCGGTGCCGAACGCCACTGCTTCGGCGCGATGGCCGGTCAGGCGTTCGGCCACCCGCACCAGTTCGCAGTCTTCGGCCTGCTCGAAGGCCGGTGCTTCGGGGAACAGCGGCGCATAGTCGATCTTCACCTGATGCCGCTCGGCCACGGGCACCAGCTTCTGCCGAATGGCCGCGCGCAGCGCCTGCGGGTCCATGCCCGGCAACGGCCGCAGGTCGAACTCCAGCGAGCACTGACCGCAGATCCGGTTCGGGTTGTCGCCACCGTGGATACACCCAAGGTTCAGGGTCGGCTGCGGCACGCTGAACTGCGGATTGCGGAATTCGCGCTGCCACGCCAGGCGCAGGCCGCGCAGTTCGCCGATGGCATCGTGCATGGCTTCCAGGGCGCTATGGCCCAGGCTCGGGTCGGAGGAATGGCCGCTGCGCCCGAGAATATCGATGCGCTCCATCATCACGCCTTTGTGCATGCGGATCGGCCGCAGCCCGGTCGGCTCGCCAATCACCGCGGCGCGCCCCAGTGGCCGGCCGGCTTCGGCCAGGGCCCGGGCGCCGGCCATGGAGCTTTCCTCGTCACAGGTGGCGAGGATCAGCAATGGCTGCTTGAAAGGCTGGTCCAGCAGCGGCCGGACCGCCTCGATGACCAGGGCGAAAAAGCCTTTCATGTCGCAGCTGCCGAGGCCGACCCAGCGTCCGTCGACCTCGGTGAGCTTCAGCGGGTCGGTCTGCCACAACGCGCCGTCGTAGGGCACGGTGTCGCTGTGTCCGGCCAGCACCAGGCCGCCGGGGCCGCTGCCGAAGCTGGCGAGCAGATTGAACTTGCCGGGGCTGACCTGCTGGATGTCGCAGGCAAAACCCAGGTCGCCGAGCCAGCTCGCCAACAGGTCTATGACCGCACGATTGGACTGATCCAGCGCCGGCTGGGTACAGCTGACCGAAGGTGTGGCAATCAGCGCAGCGAACTGCTCTTTCATGGACGGCAATGGCATGCGCTGGCTCCCGGGCTCCAAGATGAAGTCCATCATAGAGCCATCCTGCGACAGGAATAAACCGCCACGGCACCTCGACGCGGCGAGTCCTGTACACTGCACGGCCTTGGCAGCCACACATTTCCCCCGGCTGCGCTCCCGATCCTGGATTTTCCGGCCATGCAGAAAGAAACCGAAATCAAACTCCGCGTCAGCCGCGAAACCCTCGCCGCCCTGCGTGAGCACCCGCTCCTGAAAAAACGCAACAAAAGTGGCTGGGAACACCGCGAACTGATGAACCAGTACTTCGACACGCCCGAGCGCGACCTGGCCCACGCCAAGGTCGCCCTGCGCCTGCGCCGCGACGGCGAAGAAGTGATCCAGACCCTCAAGACCCGCGGCCAGAGCGTCGCCGGCCTGTCGGAACGCAACGAGTACGACTGGCACCTGGCCAAAGCCAAGCTCGACCTGAAGAAACTCGACGGCGAATGCTGGCCCGAGCAACTGGCCGAGCTGGACAAGAAAACCCTCAAGCCGATCTTCACCACCGACTTCGTCCGCGAACGCGCGGAAATCGCCTGGGGCCGCGGCAAGGCCAAGGTGGTGATCGAAGCCGCCCTGGACCTGGGCCACGTGATCGCCGGCAAGCAGAAGGAAGAGATCTGCGAGCTGGAACTGGAACTGCGCGAAGGCGAACCGGCCGCCCTGCTGGAACTGGCCGCCGAACTGGCCGCCACCCTGCCACTGATGCCCTGCGATATCAGCAAGGCCGAGCGCGGCTACCGCCTGTTCGACGCCAACAGCTACTCCCTGAGCCTGCCCGCTCTGGAGCTGAGCGCGCAAACGCCGCTGGACGACGCCTTCGCCGCGCTGACCTGGCACCTGCTGGGCAGCAGCCAGCGCCTGGCCGAGCAATATCGCTTCAACGGTCACTGGCGTCTGCTGCAGGACTGGGTCGAGAACCTGGCGGAACTGCGCGCCCTGGTCAGCAGCCTGGGCCAGGCTGCGCCGCGCCAGGCGACCGCCGAGTTGCGCGCGTCGCTGGACGGCCTGCTGGAAGACTGGCGTCCGCTGGTGCAAGCCGGCCTGGACGACGAAGACGTGCGCAAGGCCGCGCCCGAACAGTTCATCGAAGAGCTGCAGGACGTGCGCTGGGGCCTGTTCTCGCTGAACACCTCGCGCTGGTTGCTGGCCCGCAGTTGGACCGCCGAGCGCAATACCCGTGGCAACCGTCAGGGTGCGGCGCAACTGGGCAGCTGGTTGCCGCGCCTGCTGGCCGACGAAGCCAGCGCCCTGCAACTGCCACGCTACCAGCAACAGCCAGAAGACCTGGCCGAGCAACTGCCGCGCATCGAACGCATCCAGTCCTGGTTGCATCACGCGCGCAACGTGCTGGAAATCCCGGAGCTGGATCGCCTGTACGGCGAGTTGAATAAGCTGGCGCAACTGGCCAACGAGCCGATCACCGACGAAACCCTGGATGCCCGCAAGCAACAGGCGATCACGGTGTTCCAGAACCGCGCGTGGAAGACCTTGCTGCGCATGTAACGGCCTGATCGCGAGCAAGCTCGCTCCTACAGGTTGGCGGTAACCCCTTGTAGGAGCGAGCTTGCTCGCGATAGCGCCAACTGCATCAACGCAGGACGGGCAGGCTGGTCGTGGACTTGATCTCCGACAGCGCCACGATCGAATTCACTTCCTGGATCCCCGGCACCATCGACAGTTTCTCGAAGAAGAAACGCTCGTACGCCTCGATGTCCGCCGTGACGATGCGCAACAGGAAATCCACCGCCCCCATCAGCACATAACACTCCAGCACCTCCGGAAAACCGCGGATCGCCTCGGTGAATTCGGTGAAGTTGGAACGGCCGTGGGCGTTGAGTTTGACCTCGGCGAAGATCTGCGTGTTGAGGCCGATCTTCTTGCGGTCGAGCAAGGTCACCTGGCCACGGATCACCCCCTCCTCCTTGAGCCGCTGGATCCGCCGCCAGCACGGTGACTGCGACAGCCCCACCTGCTCGGCGATCTGCGCGCTGGACAGCGAAGCATCCTCTTGCAGCAGCGCCAGAATGCGGCGGTCGTAAGCGTCCAGCTCGCTATGCATAGAAAACCCTCAATAATCTTTAAGGACGAATCATCCAATTCGATAATCCGGAAAATACGTTCATCTTAGATAAGAAATACCCGCAACCGAATGTAAAAATTTCTCCATTGATCTGGAGAACCCCATGCCCTCTCTCGAAGCCGTCAGTTCCCGCGCCGATGTGTGGAATGTCGCCAACACCCATTGCCGGGTGCATTACCAACTGGTCACCGACGCCGAAGCCGATGTGCTGTGCCGGGTGCTCAATCATTTCGCCCTGCAGTCCCTGCTGCCGCAGCAGGTCCAGGTGCAACAGCAGGACGGTTCGCTGCTGATGGAAGTGCTGCTCGACGGCCTGAGCTGGCACCGCGCCCAGGTCATCGCGGAAAAACTGCGCAACCTGATCAGCGTGTGTTCGGTACAGCTGCAACTGGCCGAGCGCGAGCCGCTGCAGGCCGCCGGCTGAGGGCGCCAGGCAAAACCCTGCAACGCTTGGGCGACTGGCGGTCGCCATCCCGGGACTATTCTTGGCATTGCGTGGTCAGAGGCGCATCTAACCCGCCTGCTGCCGGATTGTTCACAAGGAGCCCGCATGTCCGTTCCTCTCGTTACCCAGGACCACTGGCTGGATCTCAACGATCTGCTGCGCGACCTGGTCGCCCAGGGTTTCATCAGCCAGGACTCGGCCGAACACGCCCTGACCACCCGCCGTAATGCCGCCAACAGCCAGCTGCATCCGCTGGAGTTTCTCGCCAGCCAGCACCTGGACGACCTCAGCCGGCCCGGCAGGCGCCTGGACCTGGAAAGCCTGACCCTGTGGCTGGCGCAACAGGCCGGCCAGCCGTACCTGCGCATCGACCCGCTGAAAATCGACGTCGCCGCCGTCACTCCGCTGATGTCCTACGCCTTCGCCCAGCGCCACAAGATCCTCGCGGTGTCGATCGACGCCGAGGCGATCACGGTGGCCAGCGCCCAGCCTTATGTCAGTGCCTGGGAAGCCGACCTGACCCACGTGTTGAAACTGCCGATCAAGCGGGTGGTGGCCAACCCGGTGGAAATCCAGCGCCTGACCGTGGAGTTCTTCCGCCTGGCCAAGTCGGTCACCGGCGCCAGCGCGGACCAGAAAAGCCACGCCCCGGGCAACTTCGAACAACTGCTCAACCTCGGCGCCAGCGATCAGGAGCCCGACGCCAACGACGCGCACATCGTCAACATCGTCGACTGGCTGTTCCAGTACGCGTTCCAGCAACGGGCCAGCGATATCCACATCGAGCCGCGCCGCGAACAAGGCAGCGTGCGCTTTCGCATCGACGGGGTGCTGCACAACGTCTATCAGTTCCCGCCCCAGGTCACCATGGCCGTGGTCAGCCGCCTGAAAAGCCTGGGCCGGATGAACGTCGCGGAAAAACGCAAACCCCAGGACGGCCGGGTCAAGACCAAGACCCCGGAAGGCGGCGAAGTGGAATTGCGCCTGTCGACCCTGCCCACCGCCTTCGGCGAAAAAATGGTCATGCGCATCTTCGACCCCGAGGTGCTGCTCAAGGACTTCGACCAGTTGGGGTTCTCCAGCGACGACCTGCGGCGCTGGCAGGAAATGACCCGCCAGCCCAACGGCATCATCCTGGTCACCGGCCCCACCGGTTCGGGCAAGACCACCACCCTGTACACCACCCTGAAGAAACTGGCGACGCCGGAGGTCAACCTCTGCACCATCGAGGACCCGATCGAGATGGTCGAGCCGGCGTTCAACCAGATGCAGGTCCAGCACAACATCGAGCTGACCTTCGCCAGCGGCGTGCGTGCGCTGATGCGCCAGGACCCGGACATCATCATGATCGGCGAGATCCGCGACCTGGAAACCGCGGAGATGGCGATCCAGGCCGCGCTCACCGGCCACCTGGTGCTGTCGACCCTGCACACCAACGACGCGCCCGGCGCCATCAGCCGCCTGCTGGAACTGGGCGTCGCGCCTTACCTGATCAAGGCCACGCTGCTGGGAGTCATGGCCCAGCGCCTGGTGCGCACCCTGTGCCCGCACTGCAAGACCCCGCTGACCCTGGACGAAGGCGACTGGCAAAGCCTGACCCGGCCCTGGCAGGCACCGCTGCCCAGCCATGCCCACGGCGCCACCGGCTGCCTGGAATGCCGCGATACCGGCTACCGGGGCCGCGCCGGGGTATATGAAATCATGCAGTTGAGCGACAGCCTCAAAGCCCTGATCAGCGCCGACGCCGACCTGCTCGCCATACGCCGCCAGGCCTTCTTGGAAGGCATGCGCAGCCTGCGCCTGTCCGGGGCGCAGAAAGTCGCGGCCGGGCTGACCACCCTCGAGGAAATATTGCGGGTCACCCCACAAAGCGAGCAGCGATAAGGCCCCTCGTCAGTGGCTTCCCGTGCCTCTGGACTACGCTTAGCCACACGTCCAAGCGAGCAGGGAACGGGCATGAACATCCGTCAGAAAATGATCGTCTCCGGAGCGGTCAGTGTACTGGCCATCGCACTCGTCTCCAGCATCGGCTGGTGGGGCCAGGTGCGACTGGCGCAAGCGCTGGCGGACAGCCAGCTCAATGCCAGCGCGCTGCGCAATCACCTGGAAGCCGACATGATGCACGACGCGCTGCGGGCCGATGTGCTGGCCGCCTTCGCCAGCCCGCCCGGCGCGGCCAGCGAGGGCGAGCAGATCAGAAGCGACCTGCGCGAACATGGCGAATGGTTCCGCAAGGCCCTCGCGGAAAATGCCGGGCTGCCCCTGGCGCCGGACATTCGCCAGGCCATCGGCGAGCTGCAGCCGGTGCTGGAAAACTACATTGGCGCCGCGCAACAGATTGCCGAACAGGCGCTGCGCGACCCTGTCGCCGCCCGCGCGGCAATGCCGGCGTTCGCCAAGAGCTTCAGCGAGGTGGAAAGCCGCAACGAGGCCCTGAGCAGCAAGATCGAAACCAGTACCGCGCAGGCTCGCGAAGCCAGCGAAAAAGCCGTGCGCCAGGCCGGCTGGTGGCTGGTTGGCGGCAGCCTGCTGGCCGTATTGGCGCTCTGCCTGCTGACTCGCCGGTTATTGCACTCGGTACTGCGCCCCCTGGAAAAATCGGTCGCCACGGCCCGGGCCATCGCCCAGGGCAACCTCAGCCTGCCGATCAGCGTCGACAGCGACGACGAGGCCGGGCAGTTGCAAAAAGCCCTGGGCGAGATGCAGAGCAACCTGCGGGACATGATCACCACCATTCGCCGCGAAAGCGAAGGCCTGCAAGGCACCTCCCACAACCTGAGCCAGACCTCCCAGGGCATTGCCAGCGGGGCCAGCGAGCAAGCCCAGGGCGCGAACAGCATGGCCGCGGCCATGGAGCAGATGATCAGCAATATCGCCCAGGTGGCCGAGCATGCGCGTAACGCTCAGGACATCTCGGCACAGTCGGAATCCCTCGCCGGCAGCGGCGGCCAGGTCATCCTTGGGGTGGTCGATGGCATGGCCCACATTGCCGAGGCGGTCAATCAGTCGTCGCAAAGCATCACCGCCCTTGGCCAATCCTCGGAGGAAATCCACTCGATCATCCAGGTGATCAACAGCATCGCCGAGCAGACCAACCTGCTGGCCCTGAACGCCGCGATCGAGGCAGCCCGCGCCGGCGAGGCCGGGCGCGGGTTCGCCGTGGTCGCCGACGAAGTGCGCAGCCTGGCCGGGCGCACGGCGCAATCGACCCGGGAAATCACCGGCATGATCGAGCGCATCCGCGAAACCACCAGCCAGGCGGTGCGCAGCATGCAAACCGGGGTCAGTCGGGTGAACGACGGGGTGAGCATGGCCCAGCAGGCCGGCACCTCGATCAACGAAATCCGCGAAGGCGCGCAACGCTCGGCGCTGATGGTCGAGGAGATTTCCCACACCATCGGCGAGCAGTCCAAGGCCAGCAGCGAAGTGGCGCAACAGGTGGAGATGATCAATCAGGTTGCGCAACGCAACAGCCAGGCCATGCATGAACTGGCGACGACGGTCGAACACATGGAGCGCTCCGTCGCCACCCTGCAGACCTCGGTGACGCGTTTTCAGTTGTAAGAAGGGCCCGGGCCACCCGTGAAAAGATACCGCCGATGACAGCCCGCAGCGGCCCGCTACCAGTCGGCGACACCCAATCCGGCATTGGGCTTGATCCACAGCACCGCTCCGTTATCACGGCGTTGCTGTATCGAGCGCCCGGCGTCGAGCGTTTCCCCCGTACGCAGGTTCTGCGCGCAGTCCGACTTGCTCGGGCTGAACATCAGGGTCCCCGGCGTGTCCTGGCGAACCCTCATGCCGCGGGGGTAGTGCCAATCGCCCAGGGTCAGGTCTTGCGCCAGTTGCCCACGCCAACGTCCAGGTTGCCGCTGCTCGTCGAGGTCCAGGCTCAGGTCCGACAGCGCTATCCCCTGGATAACCACCGCCGGTGAAGCCAGACCGATGGTGTCGATGCTGAACCTGCCGTCGTACTGCCTGACCTCGCTGGAGTCCGGCCACTTCACCCCGGCCACATCGGCTCCGGTCACCAGGGTGCAGTCAGAGAAGCGCCAGCGGCTGGGCTGCAAGCGGTCCGCGTCGGCAATGTCCAGCGTTACCCAGGTGCCACCGGCGCAGGGCCAGCCCGCAACGACCTGGTCACGGCTCAGCAGCATCTTTGAGAGAGGGCCGCTGCCGTACATCTGCAACTCTGTAACCTCTACGCCGTTGATCCTGTGTGGTGCAGCGAACTCGGCGTAAACAAGGCTGCGCAGTCCATAGGGTTGCGGCCGGCCTTGCGCATCCAGAGGTTCAAGCGTTCCCAGATTCAGCTTGGCACCTGCGGGCAATTGCAGGCCATCAAGCTGTACGCCCTGCTCAAGTTGCGGGTGGTGCGCCTCATTCAGTTGATTGTCCCGGTGGATTTTCCACAGTACGCAAACCACGATAATTACGCATACCCCTGCAAGCACACCGAAGTGCAGGGGCTGACGACGCATCCGGTGTCGGCAGGCCGGAATGAGCAAGGCAATCAACAGCAAGGGAAGTCCGATAAAGGACAGCAACACCAGGTTCAGCAGGGTTCCATACATCATCGCGCCAAAAATCAAGGCAAGCATCCGTGCAGTCGAGAAAGTCGCCCATGGTGACAAATGCGACTGCTGCGTTCCAGTGCGCCGACTCAACGCCGAAGTACCGCTCAGCCCCCGTCCACACAGGCGAAAGCTTGTTGGAGCAGCAGGGAACTCAATCGGGCCAACGCCTATCAAAGGGCTCAGTTTTCCCCCCTAGTTGGAGTCACCCACCATGCGTCTCAAAACAGCTGTCGCCACCCTGGCCCTGCTTTCCCTGCCTGTAGGTTCGGCAATGGCCGACAGCTTCTGGCGTAACATCCTTTCCACCGGCGCCACCACCGCGTCGACCTACCTGACTTCCAAGGATCACAAGCTGATCGGCGCCGCCCAGGACGACGCCAGCAGCTTCGTCGCCAGCGAAGGCAACATCCGCGGTCCGTACCTGGAAGCCGCGATGCAGAAAGTCCGTGCCGACAACCCGGGCCTGCAGGCCACCGACATGGAGCTGGCCAACGCGATCCTGGCGAAAAACGCCGTCGCCCAGTGACCGCCAGCCTGTAGCCAGGCTTACGCAACGAAAAATGCCGCTCACGAGAGCGGCATTTTTTTGCCCGTCGTTCGAGCTCAGCGATAGGCATCCACCGGTACGCAGGCGCAGAACAGGTTGCGGTCGCCGTAGACATTGTCGACCCGGTTCACCGTCGGCCAGTACTTGTGCGCCCTGGCGTGGGGGCTGGGGATCACTGCCTGCTCGATGCTGTAGGGCCGCTCCCAGACCCCGGCGATGTCCGCCAGGGTATGGGGCGAGCGCTTTAGCGGGTTGTCTTCGGCCGGCCAGTTGCCTTCCTGGACCTGGGCGATTTCGGCGCGAATGCTCAGCATGGCCTCGATAAAACGGTCCAGCTCGGCCTTGGACTCGCTTTCGGTGGGCTCCACCATCAGCGTGCCCGGCACCGGGAACGACATGGTCGGCGCGTGGAAACCGTAGTCCATCAGGCGCTTGGCCACATCCTCTTCGCTGATGCCGGTCTGCGCCTTGAGCGGCCGCAGGTCGAGAATGCATTCGTGGGCGACCCGGCCGTTGCGCCCGCTGTAGAGCACCGCAAAGGCCCCGCTCAGGTGTTCGGCCAGGTAGTTCGCCGAGAGGATCGCCACCTCGCTGGCATCCGCCAGTTGCGGGCCCATCAGGGCGATGTACATCCAACTGATCGGCAGGATGCTGGCGCTGCCCCAGGGCGCCGCGCTGACCGCGCCGTTCTGCGGCAGCGGCCCGTCGATGGCCACCACCGGGTGGTTGGCCACGAACGGCGCCAGGTGCGCCCGCACGCCGATCGGCCCCATGCCCGGGCCACCGCCGCCGTGGGGAATGCAGAAGGTCTTGTGCAGATTCATGTGGGAAACGTCGGCGCCGATATCGGCCGGCCGCGTCAGCCCGACCTGGGCATTGAGGTTGGCGCCGTCCATGTACACCTGGCCGCCGTGACTGTGGATCACCTCACAGATCTCACTGATGCCCTCTTCGTACACCCCGTGGGTCGAAGGATAAGTGGCCATCAGGCACGCCAGGTGTCCGCCCGCAATCTGCGCCTTGTCCTTGAGGTCTTGCAGGTCGACGTTGCCGGCGGCGTCGCAATCGACGATCACCACCTGCATGCCGGCCATCTGCGCCGAGGCCGGGTTGGTGCCGTGGGCCGAGGCGGGAATCAGGCAGATATTGCGTTCTCCCTGCTGGCGGCTCTCGTGGTATTTGCGGATCGCCAGCAACCCGGCGTACTCGCCCTGGGCCCCGGAGTTGGGCTGCATGCAGATCGCATCGAAGCCGGTAATGGCGCATAACCAACGCTCCAGCTCCTCGATCATCAGCGAATAGCCGAGGGCCTGTTCCGGCGGGACAAAGGGATGCAGGTTGGCGAAGCCGGGCCAGGTGATGGGGATCATCTCGCTGCTGGCATTGAGCTTCATGGTGCAGGAGCCCAGCGGGATCATCGACTGGTTCAGCGCCAGGTCCTTGTTCTCCAGTTGCTTGAGATAGCGCAGCATCTCGGTTTCGCTGTGATGGCTGTTGAACACCGGATGGCTCAGGTAAGACGTGCTGCGCAGCAGGTCCTGGGGGATGCCCGGGACCAGGGTTTCAGCATCCAGTTGCGCGACGTCCAGCCCGTGGTCGGCGCCGAGGAACACATCGAACAGCCGGGCGACGGTGCTCTCGTCGCAGGTTTCATCCAGGCTCAGGCCCAGGTGCCCGCGTCCGAGGATCCGCAGATTGATCTGCGCGGCCTTGGCGCTCTCGATGATGGCCGTCTGGCTACCGCCGACCTCCAGCGTCAGGGTGTCGAAGAACTGCCGGTTCAGCCGCTCGATGCCCTTGCGCTCAAGGCCGGCGGCGAGGATGCAGGTCAGGCGATGGACGCGCTGGGCGATGCGCCGCAAGCCTTCCGGGCCGTGATAGACCGCGTAGAAACTGGCGATATTGGCCAGCAGCACCTGGGCGGTGCAGATGTTCGAGTTGGCCTTCTCGCGGCGGATATGCTGCTCCCGGGTCTGCAGGGCCATGCGCAGCGCCACGTTGCCCCGGGCATCCTTGGACACGCCGATGATCCGTCCCGGAATCGCCCGCTTGTACTCCTCGCGGCTGGCGAAGAACGCTGCGTGGGGCCCGCCGTAGCCCATGGGCACGCCAAAGCGCTGGGACGAACCGAACACCACGTCGGCCCCCAGCTCGCCCGGCGGCGTCAGCAGCAACAGGCTCAACAGATCGGCCGCCACGCAGGCCAGCGCCTGCTGCGCGTGCAGGTGATCGATCAGCGGCCGCAGGTCGCGAATCTCGCCGTGGGTGTCCGGGTATTGCAACAAGGCGCCGAACACCTGGTGCCGCTTGAGGTTGTCCAGGCTGTCGACCACCAGTTCGAAGCCGAACCCTTCGGCGCGGGTCTGCACCACCGAGAGGGTCTGCGGATGGCAGTTCTGGTCGACGAAGAACAGATTGCTTTTCGACTTGGCCACGCGCTTGGCCAGGGCCATGGCTTCGGCGGCGGCCGTGGCTTCGTCCAGCAGCGAGGCGTTGGCCAGTTCCAGGCCGGTGAGGTCGATGGTCAGTTGCTGGAAATTGAGCAGGGCTTCGAGCCGGCCTTGGGCGATTTCCGGTTGGTAGGGCGTGTAGGCGGTGTACCAGCCGGGGTTTTCCAGCACGTTGCGCAGGATCACCGTGGGGGTCAGGGTGCCGTGATAACCCATGCCGATCAGGCTGGTCCAGACCTGGTTCTGCTCGGCGTAACCGTGCAATTTGGCCAGGGCGGCCTGCTCGTCCAGCGCTGGCGGCAGGTCCAGCGGACGGTTGAAACGGATGCCCGGCGGCACGGTCTGTTCGATCAGCTCGACCCGGCTGCCCAGGCCCAGGCTGTCGAGCATCGCTTGCTGCTCGGCGGCGTCGGGCCCGAGGTGACGCCGCAGAAAGGCATTGGGATCGCGTAACTGACTCAAGGACGGCAACTGGGACATGACGGGCTCTCTCTCAGGCGGCGCTCGGCGTCGATGGAACACGGTCAAAGCAGCATAGCAGCCGATCCCGCACGCCGACGGTATGGCACCCCGGGCGAACCGGTAGCATGATGCTCGACTCCGGCGCGGCCCGCCGCCCTGCCTCGACCACTGTTTATCGGGTATCCCATCGTCATGAGCCAGCTGCCTTTCCTGCCGTTTTCCAAACCCACCATCGATGAAGCCACCATCGCCAGCGTCGGCGAAGTGCTGCGTTCGGGCTGGATCACCAGCGGGCCCAAGGTCCAGGCCTTCGAGGCGCAACTCTCGCAGTACTGCGGCGGGCGCCCGGTGCGCACCTTCAATTCCGGCACCTGCACCATGGAGATCGCCCTGCGTATCGCCGGCATCGGCCCTGGCGATGAAGTCATCACCACGCCGATCTCCTGGGTGGCCACGGCCAACGTGATTCTCGAAGTCGGCGCCACCCCGGTGTTCGCCGACATCGACCCGATCACCCGCAACATCGACCTGGCCCAGGTGGAAGCCGCCATCACGCCCCGGACCAAGGCCATCATCCCGGTGTTTCTCGCCGGCCTGCCGGTCGATATGGCACGCCTCTACGCCCTGGCGCGCAAGCACGGCCTGCGGGTCGTGGAAGACGCCGCCCAGGCACTGGGCTCAAGCTGGAATGGCGAACGCATCGGCGCTGGCGGCGACCTGGTCTCTTTCAGTTTCCAGGCCAACAAGAACGTCACCTGCAGCGAAGGCGGCGCCCTGGTGCTGAACACCGCCGAAGAGGCTCGCCTGGCGGAGAAGTATCGACTGCAGGGCGTGACCCGCCACGGCTTCGACGGCCTGGACGTGGACGTGCTGGGCGGCAAATTCAACATGACCGACGTCGCGGCCGCCATCGGCCTGGGCCAGTTCGCCCACCTCGAAACCCTCACCGCTCATCGCCGCGAACTGGCCCGGCATTACTTCGAATGCCTGGGCAGCGACTTCGAAACCCGCTACGGCGCCCAGCTGCCCCCGGCGGACTTCGGCAACAGCAACTGGCACCTGTTCCAGCTGGTACTGCCGGAGCGGCATGACGGCAAACCGGCGCGGGCGACCTTTATGGAGCAGATGCAGGAGCGCGGGATCGGCATCGGCTATCACTACCCGCCGATTCACCTGCTGAGCCTGTACCGCGAGCGCGGTTTCAAGGAGGGGATGTTCCCGGTGGCGGAACGGGTGGGACGCCTGATCGTCTCGTTGCCGATGTTCACGGCCATGAGCAAGGGTGATGTCGAACGCTCGGTAGCGGCGGTGAAGGCGGTCTTGCAAGAGGCATAAACAGATACCGGCCCCTGAACGGCCAGCCCTTGCACTATTCAAGACGCTCAATGCCCTGCATTGGGCGTTTTTATTTCAGCGATAAAGATAGTTGCCAATCGCTATATATCAGCGCCACCGGCCAACTTTCTTGTGCCAAAAACCAGACTCCCGACAGAACTTTGTCTAACTGCGCACATAAACACATGATAAGCCAGCACGATTCAAAACATTGAATTTCCGCAATACAGACAGCACCAAAGACAATAGCCAATAGTTCTATAGTTCAATTTTTTGCATGCTATGTTTACTGATGACTGCGCAGTTGAGACAAAAGGCCACTACGTAGTTGCAAAGACCGTTACAAAATCCATGCTTCAATCTATTCGAAATGGAGTTCAAGAAATGAGCAGCCAACAAATAATTCTATACATCGAAGAACAGCAGTTGATTGCACAAAAAAACAACAACTACAGCCTTTATCTGGCCAAGAAAGTAAACAATGACTTCACTGTCATCTGGCAATCAAAAGGACCTATTGCCACCGTCAACAACCCTAGTTACCAATATAGAAACACTTTCGATGTCACCACCCCGTCGTTCATGGTCAACTACACCAATGACCCGGTCAGCAGTGGCGATGTCACCTTCACCTCCGGCGGCAAGAACCTGCCGATCAGTACCGGCCAGATCACCACCCTCGATGCCAATGGTGTGTTCACCCCGGCCAAGAATGGCGGCGTACCCTCGGACGTGCTGATCAACAACCTGCTGCAAGGCAATCCACATCAAATCCTCCTGGACTCCAACGGCAATAACATCTGGGTGAATCGCCAGAGCGGCATGAACATCGGTACTGCGACGCTGACACCAAAAAGCCAATACCAAGTCTGGTTCGGCAACATTCAGGAAACCGGTTCGTTGATCGCCACCAACCTGTCCAACCCCTATGTGGTGACCCTGCAGGATGGCGGCAGCATCACCATTACCTACACCGACAGTGGAACCTGGGTGACCGGCGAACCGGCCAAACGCCTGAGCGCTGCTGAAATCAAGGCACTTCACGCCAGGGCCGGGATCGCGGCATAGTCCGCGGGACGGGCTCGAGCATCGGTTGCGCGAAGGACGCAGAGCACCACGCGATACCCTTGGCAGTCTTTCGCTCGCAAACGCCGCTCAAACAAGAAAACCCTGTATATCGCCGATCTACAGGGTTTTTTGTTGATGGCGTCGAACCCGGCCAGCAGGACTCGAGACTCTGCACCGAAATCATCCACGGGATGAACGTGAGATTAGCCATGAGCAAACAGACCATCATCGTCTATATCGAAGAAGATCAACTTGTTGCCCAAAAGGTAAACAACTACAGCCTCTATCTGGCGAAGAAAGTAAACAGTACTTTCACCGTCATCTGGTTTGCAAAGCCCCCCTTCGCCGCACCCAACCAGCCGTCCTATCAATATAAGAACGTCTTCAATATCACCAATGACTCTTACATGGTCAACTTTACAAACACGCCCGTGCAAGAGGGAGATGTCAACTTTACTTCAGGCGGAAAGAACCTGCCCATCAACACCGGCCAGATAACCACCCTGACTAAGTACGGTGTATTCAGCCCTGCAAAGAACGGTGGCACGCCAGGAGATGTTTCAATAAATAACGAACTTTCGGCCAACCCCAGCGAAATATTATTGGACTCTACCGGACTCAATCTCTGGGTGAACTGTTCAGGCGGCATGAATATAGGTGTCGCTACCATGACACCCAAGAACGAGTTTCAATTATGGTTCGGCCCAGGCCAGACAGCGGGCTCGTTAATCCCCAGTACTCTGTCCAATCCTTACACCATCAGCGTGAACGACGGAGAAACCAAAACCGTCACCTACAACAACCAGGGCGCCTGGGTCAGCGGCGAACCGGCACGGAGCCTGACAACAGAAGAAATAGCCGAACTTCATGTCAGGGTAAGCAAAGCCGTGCTGCTGGCCAGATCGCTCCGTCGCTAGGCCAGTGACTTGAGTTGTCGCATTGTCTTAAACGAAAAACGCCGCATATCCGATAAGGGAACACGGCGCTCTTGTAACAGCTTGGCTTGCGGTAGCGGTTATTCGCCGATAGCGGCCTTATAACCGGCTGCGTCGAGCAGCTTCTCAAGATCAGCAGCGTTGGCCGGCTTGAGCTTGAAGATCCAGGCGCCGTACGGGTCGCTGTTGAGCAGTTCCGGGCTGCCGCTCAGGTCTTCGTTGACCGCAATCACTTCGCCGGCCACTGGCGCGTAGATGTCGGAAGCGGCCTTCACCGATTCCACCACACCGGCCTGGTCGCCAGCGCCGAAGACGTTGCCGACTTCGGTCAGCTCGACGAACACCACGTCGCCCAGGGCTTCCTGAGCGTGGTCGCTGATGCCCACGGTCACGGTGCCATCGGCTTCCAGACGGGCCCATTCGTGACTTTCGGCAAAACGCAGGTCAGCAGGGATATCGCTCATGTTCTGTGTCCTCAAGAAGAAATGTCAGCGGTAGATCCCGCCGGAAATAAGTTAGATCAAGGTTTTGCCATGACGCACGAAGGTCGGTTTTACCACCCGGACCGGGTACCACTTGCCACGGATTTCCACTTCTGCGCGGTCGGCGGTAGCCATGGGCACCCGCGCCAGGGCGATCGATTTGCTAAGCGTAGGAGAGAAACTACCACTGGTGATCTCTCCTTCGCCAACATCGGCGATGCGAACCACCTGATGGGCACGCAGCACGCCGCGTTCTTCCAGCACCAGGCCGACCAATTTGTGCTTCACTCCACCCGCGCGCTCGGCCTCCAGCGCGGTGCGCCCGATGAACTTACGCGACGCCGGCTCCCAGGCAATGCTCCAGGCCATGTTGGCCACCAGCGGTGAAACCTCCTGGTGAATGTCCTGGCCGTACAGGTTCATGCCGGCCTCCAGGCGCAGAGTGTCCCGGGCGCCGAGGCCGATCGGCGAGATACCCGCGCCCACCAGATCGTTGAAGAACGCCGGGGCCTGGTCAGCCGGCAGGACGATTTCCAGGCCATCCTCGCCGGTGTAACCGGTGCGCGCGATGAACCAGTCGCCATCGGCCTGGCCTTCGAAGGGCTTGAGTTGCTGGATCAGCGTGCCGCGCGACTGGGTCACCAGCTCGGCGATCTTGTGGCGGGCGTGAGGCCCCTGGATCGCCAGCATCGCCAGCTCGGAGCGTTCGTGCAGTTGCACCTGGAAAGCCCCCAGCTGCGCCTGCATCCAGGCCATGTCCTGGTCACGGGTGGCGGCGTTGACCACCAGCCGGTAACCGGCTTCGGTGCGGTAGACGATCATGTCGTCGACGATACCGCCGTGCTCGTTGAGCATGGCGCTGTACAAGGCCCTGCCGGGGCTTTGCAGGCGTTCGACATCGTTGGCCAGCAAGTGCTGGAGCCAGGCCTTGGCCTGGGGGCCGTCGACATCGATCACGGTCATGTGGGATACATCGAAAACCCCGCAATCGCGTCGCACCTGATGGTGTTCCTCGACCTGCGAGCCGTAATGCAGAGGCATATCCCAACCGCCAAAATCGACCATCTTCGCGCCCAGGGCGAGATGAAGGTCATACAGAGGCGTGCGCTGTCCCATGGGTTTCTCCTTCCGGGCGTGGCGAAGGTGCGGGCGGTCGCTGTATGAGCTGGAAGCCGTGAAATAGAAGGCTCTCAGATAATTCAAAAGACCCGATCAGAAAGATCGACCACACCGAATGCCGCGCATTGTAGCCGCAAGGTGTGACACTGGCACCTAACCGATTCGATGAGCGGAGCGTCGGATCAGTCCGATCACCGGCAGCAATCCCACCAGGACCAGGGTCAGGGCCGGCAACGCGGCACGCGCCCACTCGCCCTCGCTGGTCATCTCGAAGATCCGCACCGCCAGCGTGTCCCAGCCGAACGGGCGCATCAGCAAGGTGGCGGGCATTTCCTTGAGCACATCGACGAACACCAGCAACGCCGCGCTCAGGGTGCCGGGCAGCAACAGCGGCAGATACACTTTGAAAAACAGTCGCGGTCCGCTGACCCCCAGGCTGCGCGCCGCTTCCGGTAACGAGGGGCGGATCCGCGCCAGGCTGCTTTCCAGCGGCCCGTAGGCCACCGCGATAAACCGTACCAGATAGGCCAGCAGCAACGCCGCCAGGCTGCCCAGCAGCAACGGCTTGCCCGCCCCACCCAGCCAGCCCGACAGCGGGATCACCAGCTCGCGGTCCAGATAACTGAAAGCCAGCATGATCGACACCGCCAGCACCGAACCCGGCAAGGCGTAACCCAGGTTAGCCAAGCTGACGCCGGAGCGGATCGCCCGGGTCGGTGCCAGCCGTCGGGCGAACGCCAGCAGCAGGGCCACGCTGACCGTGATCAGGGCCGCCATGGCGCCCAGGTACAGGGTGTGCAGGATCAGCCCGGCATAACGCTCGTCGAGGTCGAAACGGCCACGCTGCCAGAACCACACCACCAGCTGCAGCACTGGGATGACAAAGGCGCAGGCAAACACCAGCGCGCACCAACTGGTGGCCGCCAGGGCCTTGATGCCATGCAGGTGGTACAGCGCCTTGCCCCGCGGCCGCTCGTTGCCGGAGCGACTGGCGCCACGGGCGCGACGCTCGCCGTACAGCACCAGCATCACCGCCAGCAGCAACAGGCTGGCCAGTTGCGCGGCGCTGGACAGGCTGAAGAAGCCATACCAGGTCTTGTAGATGGCGGTGGTGAAGGTGTCGAAGTTGAACACCGCCACCGCGCCGAAATCGGCCAGGGTTTCCATCAGCGCCAGGGCCACGCCGGCACCGATGGCCGGCCGCGCCATGGGCAGGGCCACGCGCCAGAACGCCTGCCAGGGCGTCTGCCCAAGCACCCGCGCGGCTTCCATCAGGCCTTTGCCCTGGGCCAGGAACGCGGTGCGCGCCAGCAGGTACACATAGGGATAGAACACCAGCACCAGGACCAGGATCACCCCGCCGGTGGAGCGCACCCGCGGCAGGCGCAGGCCCGTGCCGAACCATTCGCGCAGCAGGGTCTGCACCGGGCCGGAAAAGTCCAGCAGACCGACGAAGACAAAGGCCAGCACGTAGGCCGGAATCGCAAAGGGCAGCATCAGCGCCCAGTCCAGCCAGCGCCTTCCGGGAAACTCGCAGAGGCTGGTCAGCCAAGCCAGGCTCACCCCCAGCAGCGTCACGCCGACACCGACGCCCAGCACCAGGGTCAGGGTGTTGCCCAGCAGGCGCGGCATCTGGGTCTCCCACAGGTGCGACCAGATCTGCTGGTCGATCACCTGCCACGACAGCAGCAGCACGCTCAGCGGCAGCAGCACCAGGGCGGCGACGGCAAAAACCAGCGGGTACCAGCGACGTTGGGCGGGATGGGCCACGAAAGACTCTCGAACGAGATGGATCAATAAAAGGCAATTTCGAACCGGTTAAACAAAACGCCCCGCAAAGGCGGGGCGCAGTATAACCAGCGGATCAGTTCCAGCCAGCACGGTCCATCAGGCGAATGGCCTCGGCCTGGCGCTTGCCGGCGACTTCCACCGGTAGGGTGTCGGCCACGAACTTGCCCCAGGCGGCCACTTCGGCGGACGGCGGCACGCTCGGGTTGGCCGGGAATTCCTGGTTCACGTCGGCGAAGATTTTCTGCGCTTCCTCGGTGGTCATCCACTCCACCAGGGCCTTGGCGGCTTCCGGGTGCGGTGCGTGCTTGGTCAGGCCAATGCCCGACAGGTTGACGTGCACACCACGGTCACCCTGGTTCGGCCAGAACAGTTTGACCGGCAGATCCGGCTTCTGCTTGTGCAGGCGGCCGTAGTAGTAGGTGTTGACGATGCCCACGTCGCACTGGCCGGCGCTGATCGCCTCGAGCACCGCGACGTCGTCGGAGAACACGTCGGTGGACAGGTTGTTGACCCAGCCCTTGACGATTTCTTCGGTTTTCGCCGCGCCGTGGGTTTCGATCAGGGTCGCGGTCAGCGACTGGTTGTAGACCTTCTTCGCCGTACGCAGGCACAGGCGGCCTTCCCACTGCTTGTCAGCCAGGGCTTCGTAGGTGGTCAGTTCGGACGGTTTCACCCGCGCGGTGGAGTAGGCGATGGTCCGCGCCCGCAGGCTCAGGCCGGTCCAGGCGTGCGAGGCGGCGCGGTATTGCAGGGGGATGTTGGTGTCGATCACCTTGGAGGTGAACGGCTGCAGGATGCCCATCTGCTCGGCTTGCCACAGGTTGCCGGCATCGACGGTGAGCAGCAGGTCGGCGGTGGCGTTCTCGCCCTCGGCCTTGATCCGCTGCATCAGCGGCGCTTCCTTGTCGGTGATGAACTTCACCTGGACCCCGGTTTTCTGGGTGTAGAGATCGAAGACCGGCTTGATCAGTTCGTCGATACGCGAGGAGTAGACCACCACTTCGTCGGCTGCCTGGACAGTGCCGCCAATGAGGGTGAGGGCCAGGGCGGTCAGTAGACGCTTCGGTGCCAACATGGGAGCGGTCTCTCGAAATCAAAGGGGAGTAAATGATAAGGACTACTATTTAGCTTCTCAAACTGAACCGGAGGGCGAGGCGTTACGAGATGTTGCTGATGCATCGCCAGCGTGGGTTCAGAGCAGACGCGCGCCCACACATGTCCGCGCGGCCCCTGCGGGAGCCGCCGGTTGAGCGGTTCGACCACTCGCGATAACGGTCAGGCCTTGGCCAGTTCCGGCAGATCCCCGCTGAGGCCCAACGCCTGGCGCACGAACAGCGCCTTGGCCTCGGGCATCTGGTCGACCATTTTCAACCCGGTATTACGCAACCAGCGCAGCGGCAGCGGATCGGCCTGGAACAGCCGTTCGAAGCCTTCCATCGCCGCCATCAACGCCAGGTTGTGCGGCATGCGCCGCCGCTCGTAACGGCTGAGCACCTTGGTGTCGGCCAGGCGCTCGCCGCGGCTGGCCGCCTGCAGCAGCACCTCGGCCAGCACCGCGGCATCGAGGAAACCCAGGTTGACCCCCTGCCCGGCCAGTGGATGGATGGTATGGGCCGCGTCGCCGATCAGGGCCAGGCCTTGCGCCACGTAACGCTTGGCATGACGCTGACGCAAAGGCACGCAGAGTCGCGGATCGGCGCTCAACACCGCGCCCAGACGGCCTTCGAAGGCGCGTTCCAGCTCACGGCAGAAGTCGCTGTCGTCCAGCGCCATCAGGCGTTCGGCCTCGCTGGGCGTGGTCGACCAGACGATCGAACACCAATCGTGCAGCCCGTCGCGCTCCAGCGGCAGGAACGCCAGCGGGCCGTTGTCGGTGAAACGCTGCCAGGCGGTCCTCTGGTGCGGCTCGGCGCAACGCACGCTGGTGACGATGGCGTGATGCAGGTAATCCCATTCGCGGGTAGCGCAGCCGGTCAGGCGCCGCACCGCCGAATTGGCGCCGTCGGCGGCGATTACCAGCGGGGCGCGCAGGCTGCGGCCATCGGCCAGGGTCAGCAGCCAGTCGTCGCCGGAACGGCGCATCTGCTCCAGGCGGGCGTTGGCCAGCAGGCCGATGTCGCAGTTGTGCAGGCGCTCCAGCAGCGCGTCCTGGACCACGCGGTTTTCCACGATGTGGCCCAGCGCCTCGGCATGCACGCTGGCGGCCGAGAAGTGAATCTGCCCGGTGCCGCTGCCATCCCAGACCTGCATCTCGGCATACGGGCTGCTGCGCCGCCGGGTCACCCCTTTCCAGACACCCAGGCGCTCGAGAATCCGCTGGCTGGCCGCCGACAATGCGCTCACCCGCGGCTCGAACGGTGCTTCGTCGTCGAAGGGCTTGACCTTCAGCGGGCTGCCATCGAGCAGCAGCACTTCCAGGCCACTGTCCTGCAACGCCAGCGCCAGGGCGCTCCCGACCATTCCGGCCCCGACAATCAGCAGATCTGCACGCATTTCCATGCTTTAAGCCTGTCTCGCTTGCGGCTTGAGCCGCACGTAAAGGGTTTTGTCGAACCGCGCTACCTGGCTGCCGACACTGTGCTGGATTTCCATGCCCGGTCGCGGGCTCAGCCACTCACGCATCGGGACGGGTACCCAGGCCCATGGCTTGCCGCGCGAACCAGCGTTTGGCCGGTGGCAGCAGGTCCAGGCCCAGCAGCCCGATATTGCGCCCCAGAGACACCAGCGGCAGCTTGCTGCCGAACAGCCGGGTGACCTGGTCGGAGAAGCCCACGGTCAGGTCCTGGTCCAGGCGCTGCCGCTCGCGGTAGGCCTGCAAGATACTGAAATCGCCCGGCGGCGTCGGGCTGACCAGCAAGGCATCGGCCAGCGCCTGGGCGTCGCGCAACGACAGGTTGAAACCCTGCCCGGCAATCGGGTGCAGGCTATGGGCGGCGTTGCCCAGCACCACCAGGTGAGGACGCACCTGCTCCTCGGCCTCCACCAGCGCCAGCGGGTAAAGATGCCGCGCGCCGACCTGTTTCAGGGTGCCCAGGCGATAACCGAATACCCCCTGCAGTTCGCTGAGGAAGCTGCGTTCGTCCAGCGCGGCCAGGCGCTGCGCGTCCATGCCCAGGCGGGTCCAGACCAGTGCGCAGCGGTTGTCCGGCAGCGGCAGCAGGGCCATCGGGCCGTCGTCGGTGAAGCGCTCGAAGGCCATGCCGTTATGGGCTTCGCTCGGGGTGATATTGGCGATCAGCGCGCTCTGGTTGTAGGGGCGCTTTTTCACCCCGATCCCCAGTTGCTCGCGCAGCCCCGAGCGACCGCCATCGGCCAGCACCGCCAGTTCGCAATCCAGGCTGGTTTCATCGTTGAGAGTCAGGCGGTAGCCATCTTCCAGCGGCTCCATGCGCGTGACTTCGGCCGGGCAGCGCCAGCTCACCACGTCCTTGTCCAGCCCCTGCCACAGGCATTGGCCGAGCCAGGCGTTTTCCACCACATAACCCAGGGCGGGAACACCCTCCTCCATGGCCGACAGCCGCGCGGTGGAAAACCGCCCACGGTCGGAGACATGGATCTGTTTGATCGGCTCGGCGCGGCGGGAGATTTCCTGCCACACACCCAGCCGTTGATAGATCTGCCGCGCGCCGAACGACAGCGCCGAAGAGCGCGCATCGTAGCTGGGCTGATAGGTATCGCCCGGAGCGAACGGCTCGATCAGCACGATCTTCCAGCCGCGCTCCTTGGCGCCGGCCTGCAAGGCCAGGGCCAGGCTGGCACCGACCAGACCACCGCCGATGATCGCCAGATTGACCCGGTTCATGCTGCGCAGCTCCGTGCGGCGGCCATCAGGGCCTCGATCTCGGCCACGGTCTTGGGCACGCCACCGGTGAGAATTTCACAGCCTTGCTTGGTTACCACCACGTCATCCTCGATGCGCACGCCAATGCCGCGCCATTTCTTCGCCACGTTCTGATTGTCCGGCGCAATGTAGATGCCCGGCTCGACCGTCAGGGCCATGCCGACTTCCAGCACCCGCCATTCGCCGCCGACCTTGTACTCGCCGACGTCATGCACATCCATGCCCAGCCAGTGGCCGGCGCGGTGCATGTAAAACGCCTTGTAGGCTTCGCTGGCGATCAACTCGTCCACCTCGCCTTCGAGCAGACCCAGCTTGACCAGCCCGGTGGTGATCACCCTGACGGTCGCTTCATGGGCCTGGTTCCAGTGCTTGTTCGGCGCGATCTCGGCAAAGGCGGCTTCCTGGGAGGCCAGCACCAGCTCGTAGATCGCCTTCTGCTCGGCGGAAAACTTGCCGTTCACCGGCCAGGTGCGAGTGATATCGCTGGCATAACAATCGATCTCGCAACCGGCGTCGATCAGCACCAGGTCGCCGTCCTTGAGCAACGCGTCGTTCTGCTGGTAATGCAGGATGCAGCTGTTGCGCCCGGCGGCGACGATCGAACCGTAGGCCGGCATCTTCGCCCCGCCCCGGCGGAACTCGTAGTCCAGCTCGGCTTCCAGGCTGAACTCGTACAGACCGGCGCGGCTGGCCTGCATGGCCCGGATATGGGCCTGGGCGGAAATCCGCGCGGCCTCGCGCATCACCTTCACTTCCGCCGCCGATTTATACAGACGCATGTCGTGCAGCAGATGATCCAGGGCAACGAATTCGTTCGGCGGCTGAGCGCCCAGGTGCGCCTTGGAGCGAATCACGTTGATCCATTCCATCAGGTGGCGATCGAACTCGGGGTTGCTGCCCATGGCCGAATACACCCGGTCGCGGCCTTCGATAAGGCCCGGCAGGATGTCGTCGATGTCGGTAATGGGGAAGGCATCGTCGGCGCCGTAATCGCGGATCGCGCCCTCCTGGCCAGCCCGCAGGCCATCCCAGAGTTCGCGCTCGGCATTACGCTCACGGCAGAACAGGATGTACTCGCCATGCTCGCGACCGGGCATCAGCACGATCACCGCCTGGGGTTCTGGGAAACCGCTTAGGTACTGGAAATCGCTGTCCTGGCGGTAGACATGCTCGACGTCGCGGTTGCGGATCGCCACCGCGGCAGCCGGCAGGATCGCGATGCTGTTGGGTTCCATCTGCGCCATGAGCGCCTTGCGGCGGCGGGTGTATTCCGATTTCGGGATATGGATCATGGGCAGACGGATTTCCCTATCGAGCGATCAGTGCAGAGAAGGCTTGGCGGCCGGTTCAACCGTCTTGTTGGTCTCGGTGAACAGCAGCAGCGGGGCGACCCGCAGGTATTCCATCACTTCCATGTAGTCGCTTTCGCCGTCGTCGGACTCTTCCAGCGCGTCCTGTACCTGGGCGATCGCCGCCAGGTCCTGCAGCACTTCCGTGGCCTCGGTGCTCAGGGCACTGCTGTCGCGGGAGTTCAGGCCAAAGCCGGTGAGGAAACCCTGGCACCACTGCCCCAGGGCCGCGGCGCGCTCGGCCAGCGGGGCGTCGTCGGTGGGCAGCAGCAGGACGACGGTCATGTCGTCGCTGGTCAGCTCGCCCTTGACCATTTCCTGCAGGCCGATCAAGGCGTTGCGAACATTGTCCTGCGGCTCGCCTTCGAGCAGTTCGGCGGCGTCGATCAGCCAGCCGTCGACTTCGAAGCCGGCGCCGGCACAGCTGCGACCCAGCAACAGGCCATGCAATTCGGCGGGCGAGACAGGGTGACCGCTGCTGCTGAGCAGGGTGGCGAAGGCGTTGTACGGGGAATTCTGAATGGGCATGGGCAGCTAGGCGCCAAGCGGCGCAATGTCTAGAATGGAGGCCTTGTATCCTAGCATCGGCAGACGCGCCAAGACCATCGAGGCCGTCAACTCGTTTGCCCAGGCAGTTGCCACTCATCAGACAAATCCAGTGGGATCCAATGGAAGACACCGATCTGCAAGCGCTGATGGCTAGACTCGAACTGCTAATTGGCCGGGTCGAGCAACTAAAGAGTCAAAACGCACTCTTATTAGCTCAGGAAAAGACTTGGCGCGAGGAACGCGCGCACCTCATTGAAAAAAACGAAATCGCCCGGCGTAAGGTCGAATCGATGATTTCGCGCCTCAAGGCCCTGGAGCAAGACTCATGAGTTCAAGCAATAGCGTTACCGTGCAGATCCTCGACAAAGAGTATTCGATCATCTGCCCCCAGGAAGAGCGTAGCAATCTGGTGAGCGCCGCCCGGTACCTGGATGGCAAGATGCGCGAGATCCGCAGCAGCGGCAAAGTCATTGGCGCCGATCGTATCGCGGTGATGGCCGCCCTCAATATCACCCACGATCTGCTGCACAAGCAGGACCGCCCTGACGTGCAAGCCAGCGGTTCGACCCGCGAACAGGTGCGCGACCTGCTCGAGCGCGTGGATCTGGTGCTCGCCACCGACACCGATACAACCAAGGCTGATTCCTGAGGGTGGTTGCGGTATAATCCCCACCACTCCCTGGGGTGCTTGCCAGTTGGCGATGTCCCTGAGCCGATTCGCACTACCCTGGAAGTTGCACGTTGGGCCGGTGTGCATGTCCGCTAGACGGAAAGCCTTAACGCCTACTGCATCTTCCGCCTTGAACTTTCGGGTTCAAGGGCTAAGTCGACAGCGGTTCATCCGGGGAGCCTGAATTCCATGCCAATGCCAGCTATGCAAATAGCTGGCATTGTTTTTTTGGGGCTCCGTTTTTTCAGTTCCGTTTTTTTCGGCTCCGTTTTTTTCGATCAGGGGTTATTTGGTACGCTGTCCTGCCGTACTCCTCCCGGACCCGAGCGACCATGACCGAACCGGCGCCGCTTTCCCGCCCGCAACTTCGACGCATACTGCGCAAAGCCCGCCGCGCCCTCACCGCCAGCGAACAACGCCAGGCCTCTCGTGGGCTGTATCGGCAACTGGCGCAGCATCCGTTGTTCCGCCGAGCCAAACACATCTCCCTTTACCTGCCCATGGACGGTGAAATCGACCCGCGCCCGCTGCTGCTGGCCGCGCAACGCCGGGGCAAGGCGACTTATCTGCCGGTGCTCAGCGCCTGGCCACGGACCAAGATGGTGTTTCAGCGCGTTCGCCCCGGCGAAAAGCTGCGCCCCAACCGCTTCCGCATTCCCGAGCCACAGGTGAGTCTGGCCCGGCAACGCAAGGTCTGGGCCCTGGATCTGGTGCTGTTGCCGCTGGTCGGCTTCGATGAGGCGGGCGGACGCCTGGGAATGGGCGGTGGTTTCTATGATCGCAGCCTGGCCTATCTGGCGCGGCGCAAAAGCTGGCGCAAGCCGACGCTACTGGGGCTGGCCCACGAATGTCAGAAAGTCGCGAAACTGGATCAGGCGAGCTGGGATGTACCGCTGCAAGGAACGGTGACTGACAAGAAATGGTATTTCGCGAAATAGGCGCCACCAGGAGAGAGCGGCGCCTTGGAAGGAATCAACGCTTGTAAGGCTGCTGCTGTTGCGCGAGCTCGACCGGTGCGTCGGTCTTGTTGGCCCACAGGCTCTGCGCATAACCGGTTGTCACTACGCCCAAACCGAACAAAATAACCAAAATCCATAGTAAATCCGGTTTGCGTTGCATCGATTGCCCCCCTCAGGCAAATCCCACACGATGACAGCGACGGTTTCCATAACAGGCCGTGCAGCAGCGTCAAGCTTAAAATCCCGGCATTCTGCGATAACGTGAACCGACACGCAAATGCTGGCGTCAACCGACTGTCGGTTTGTCATAAAATTGCCCGACAACTTGCCCACGTCCCTCTGGAGAGCACAGAAAATGGCCTATTGGCTGATGAAATCCGAACCGGAAGAACTCTCGATCGAGGGCCTGGCGCTCAAGAAACAGGCGCGCTGGGACGGCGTACGCAACTACCAGGCGCGAAACTTCCTGCGCAGCATGGCGGTGGGTGACCAATTCTTCTTTTATCACTCCAGCTGTCCCGAACCGGGCATTGCCGGGATCGGCCAAATCATCGAGGCCGCCTACCCCGACCCGACCGCCCTGGAACCGGAAAACCCGCATTTCGATCCCAAGGCCAGCGCCGAGAAAAATGCCTGGAGCGCCGTCGACGTCGCCCATGTCGAAACCTTCCCCAAGGTGCTGCGCCTGGATTATCTGAAGCAGCAAACCGCCCTCGCCGAACTGCCCCTGGTGCAGAAAGGCAGCCGGCTGTCCGTGATGCCAGTGACCGCCGAACAGTGGGCGGCGGTGCTCGCGCTGCGCTGAACAGGCCGCAAGCGATACTCAAGCAGGCATCCCGCGCACAACGTACTAGGCTTGCCCGTTCATTTGACGGACATCAAGTCGCCCAACGGCTTGAACCGCCAGACTAGGACGCTACTGCCGCAGGGATGTCCCCAATGCCGACGAATCACCGTTCCTCCCGCCTTTTTGCCTTCGCCTTGCTGGCATTGCTGCTGATCGCGGGCGGCTTTGGTTACTGGAAGTCCACCCTGGACCGCCTGCCCGAGGGCCTGAGCATGGGCAACGGCCGGCTTGAAGCCACAGAGGTGCAGATCGCCAGCAAGACGCCCGGACGCCTGGCCGAAGTGCTCGTCGACGAAGGCGACAGAGTGTCCAAGGACCAGCTGCTGGCCCGCATGGACACCCGCACCCTGGAGGCCCAGCGCGCCCAGGCCGAGGCCGACGTGGTGCGCACCCGGGAAAACCTCGCGGCGGCCGAAGCCAATGTGCAGCTGCGCCAGAGCGAACTGCTGCTGGCCAACCAGGAACTCAAGCGTTCCCGGGAACTGTTCAACCGTGGTTACGCCAGCCAGCAGATCATCGACCAGCAGCAGGCGCGCCTGAACACCGGCAACGCCGCCGTCCAGGCAGCCCAGGCCCAGGTCGCCGCGGTGCGCGCCGCCATTGGCTCGGCCAAGGCCATGGTCGCCCAGCTGACCAGCGAGATCGACGACAGCAGCCTGCGCGCGCCCATCGACGGCATCATCCAGTTGCGCCTGGCCGAACCGGGCGAGGTGCTGGGCGCCGGCGGCCGGGTGTTGCTGCTGATCGACCCGAGCGACCAGTACATGAACCTCTACCTGTCCGCCTCGGTGACCGGCCGCCTGGCTGTCGGCAGCGAGGCGCGGATCCTGCTCGACGCCCTGCCCGATCAGCCGCTGCCGGCGAAGATCAGCTTTGTCGCGGCCAAGTCCCAGTTCACCCCCAAGGAAGTGGAAACCCGCGATGAACGCCAAAAACTGGTGTTCCGCGTCAAGCTGCGGCTGACCCAACCCAGCGCCGTACCGCAGGCCAAGCCGGGCATGCCCGGCGCCGGTTACGTGCGCACCGCGACCGTGGACTGGCCGGCCAACCTGCAATGAACGAACCGGCGCTGCAGGCCACGGGCATCAACCACCGTTATGGCTCGCAACAGGCCCTGGTCGACCTTGCCTTCAGCCTGCCCGGCGGCACCCGCTGCGGATTGATCGGCCCGGATGGCGCAGGCAAGTCGAGCCTACTGGGCTTGATCGCCGGGGTGAAGAAGCTGCAGCAGGGCCAACTGCAGGTGCTCGGCGGCGCCATCGAACAACGCCGCCATCGCAACAGCCTGTACGCGCGGATCGCCTTCATGCCCCAGGGCCTGGGTGGCAACCTGTATCCCGAGCTGTCGATCGAGGAAAACATTCGCTTCTTCGCCACCCTGTTCGGCCTGTCGAAAACCGAATGCGAACAGCGCATGCACAACCTGTTGCTGGCCACCGACCTGCTGCGTTTCGCCGAACGGCCCGCGGGCAAGCTGTCCGGCGGGATGAAGCAGAAGCTCGGGCTGTGCTGCGCATTGATCCATGAGCCGGACCTGCTGATCCTCGACGAACCCACCACGGGCGTCGATCCGCTGTCCCGCCGGCGCTTCTGGGAACTGGTGGACGAGGTTCGCCGCCAGCGCCCGCAACTGACACTGCTGGTGGCCACCGCCTATATGGAGGAAGCCGAGCAGTTCGAGCACTGCCTGATGCTCGACCGCGGCCGGCTGATTGCCCAGGGCTTGAGCCGGGAACTGGCCATCGCCACGCCCAGCGGCAAGCTCGACGATGCCTTCACCCACTTTCAAGGCGACAGCGGGCACGGCAACCAGCCGCTGGTGATCCCGCCAAGAACCACGGACAACCAGCAAATTGCTATCGAAGCCCATGAGCTGACCCTGCGTTTCGGCGATTTCACGGCCGTGAACAAGGTCAGCTTCGCCATTGGCCGGGGCGAGATTTTCGGCTTTCTCGGCTCCAACGGCTGCGGCAAGACCACCACCATGAAGGTCCTGACCGGGTTGATGCCGGCCACCGAAGGCAGCGCCAGGCTGCTGGGCAATCCGGTGGACGCCAGGGACCTGGCCACCCGCAAGCGCGTGGGTTTCATGTCCCAGAGCTTTTCACTGTACGGCGAACTCAGCGTGCGCCAGAACCTGGTGCTGCACGCCCGGCTGTTCGACCTGCCCAAGGCCGAGAGCGGCCCGCGGATCGAAGAGCTGATCCGCCGCTTCACTCTCCAGGAGATCGCCGATCAACCCTCCGGCGCCCTGCCCCTGGGCTTGCGCCAACGCCTGTCCCTGGCGGTGGCGGTGCTGCACCGCCCGGAAGTGTTGATTCTCGACGAGCCGACCTCGGGCGTGGACCCGGCGGCCCGCGACGACTTCTGGCGGCTGTTGATCGAGCTGTCGCGGGAACAGGGGGTAACGATCTTCCTGTCCACCCACTTCATGAACGAAGCCCAGCGCTGCGACCGCATCTCGCTGATGCACGCCGGCAAGGTATTGGCCTGCGATACACCGGTCGCCCTGCAGCAACAGTTCGCCGGCGAAACCCTGGAAGCCGCTTTTGTCCGCTGCCTGGAAGACGCCCAGGGCGCGCCGGAACCTGCTCCCCCGGCGACCGCCCAGCCCGAAGTCAGCAGCGCCATTCACAGCGACAGTCGGCGCTTGCGCCTGTCGCGCCTGATCGCCGTGGCCACCCGCGAAGGCAAGGAGCTGTTGCGCGACCGGGTGCGCCTGGGGTTCGCCCTGCTCGGGGCGCTGTTCATGATGGTGATCTTTGGCTACGGCATTTCCCTGGACGTGGAAAACCTCGCCTTCGCCGTCTACGACCAGGACCAGACCCCGCAAAGCCGCGCTTACCTGGAAGCCTTCCGCAGCTCCCGCTACTTCAAGGAGCAGCAGCCGATCCGCGACGCCGCCGAACTGCATCGGCGCCTGCAACGCTCGGAGATCAAGCTGGCCCTGGAGATTCCCCCCGGTTTCGGTCGCGACCTGTACGCCGGGCGCCAGCCTGCGGTGGCCGCCTGGCTCGACGGCGGCATGCCGTTTCGCGCCGAGACCAGCCGCAACTATGTCGAGGCGGTGCATCAGGCCAATATCGAATCGCTCGCCGAACACAGCAGCCCAGCCCTGGGGCGAGCACCCGCGGCCCGCCTGGAAACCCGCTTTCGCTACAACCAGGACGTGGTCAGCGTGAATGCCATCGGCCCTGGCGTGATGGCGCTGATCCTGGCGTTCATCCCGGCGATGCTCACGGCGCTGGGCATCGTGCGCGAGAAGGAGCTGGGCTCGATCACCAACTTCTACGCCACGCCACTCAAGCGCCTGGAGTTTCTCCTGGGTAAGCAGGCGCCCTACCTGGGCCTGAGCCTGATCAACCTGGCGCTGCTGGTGGCCATGAACCGCTGGCTGTTCGGCGTGCCCTTCAAGGGCAGCGGCCTGACCCTGGCCTTCGGCGGCCTGCTGTATGTGCTGGCCACTACCAGCCTGGGCCTGCTGATTTCCGCGTTCACCCGTACCCAGATCGCGGCGATCCTCGGCACCATGATCATCACCAGCCTGCCGACCATCCAGTTCTCCGGGCTGATCGTGCCGCGCTCGTCGCTGGACGGCGCCGCGGCGCTGATGGGGCAGCTGTTCCCCGCCGGTTACTTCCTCGACATTGCCGTCGGCACCTTCACCAAGGCCCTGGACCTGCGCCAGCTGTGGCCGCAGTGCCTGGCGCTGTTCGGGTTCTTCCTCGGGTTCACCGGGCTGAGCCTGGCGATGCTGAAAAAACAGGAGGCCTGATGCACCGGTTCAGCCACATCCTGCGCCTGGGCCTCAAGGAGCTCACCAGCCTGCGACACGACAGCGTGTTGCTGCTGTTTCTGCTGTACGCCTTCACCGTGGCCATCTACATGCCGGCGGCCGGTTCGGTGATCGGCGTGCACAACGCCAGCGTGGCGCTGGTGGACGAAGACCACAGCCAGCTCTCGCGCCAGCTGGCCGAGGCCCTGCAACCACCGGAATTCCAGAGCCCGGTGCAGTTGCCCTACGACCAGTTGGACCAGGTCCTGGACAGCGGCCAATTCACCTTCGTCATCAATGTGCCGGCCAACTTCCAGAGCGATCTGCTGGCCGGGCGCCAACCCAGCGTGCAAGTGAATGTCGACGCCACGGCCATGAGCCAGGCCTTCATGGGCGCCGGTTATATCGGGCGGATTTTCCAGCGCGAACTGCTCAACTACAGCCAGGCCGACCCGGCGAGCCGGATGCCCGCACTGTTGACCAGTCGCGCGCTGTTCAACACCAATCTGCAGGGCGGCTGGTTTCTCGCGGTGATTCAGATCGTCAACAACATCACCATCCTGGCCATTGTCCTGACCGGCACGGCGCTGCTGCGCGAGCGCGAGCACGGCACCCTCGACCATCTGCTGGTGTTGCCGCTGACCGCCCTGGAAATCATGCTGGCGAAGATCTGGAGCAACATGCTGGTGGTGGTGCTCTGCACCTGGGTGTCGCTGGAGGTGATCGTCAAGGGTGTGCTGGGCGTGCCGCTGGCCGGCTCGCTGGCGCTGTTCCTCGCGGTGACCGGGCTTTACCTGTTCGCCAGCACCGCGCTGGGGATCTTTCTCGCCACGCTGGCGCGCTCGACCCCGCAATTCGGCTTGCTGGCGATTCCGGTGATCATCCCGATGTTGCTGCTATCGGGCGGCAGTACCCCGCTGGACAGCATGCCCCAGTGGCTGCAATGGGTGATGCAGGGCTCGCCGTCGACCCACTTCGTCAGCCTCAGCGCCGCGATTCTGTTTCGCGACGCCGGCATTGAAGTGGTCTGGCCAGACCTGCTAGCCCTGGCGGTGATCGGCCTGCTGTTCTTCGGCATCGCCTTGGCGCGATTCCGCAAGAGCCTGGCGTCCTGAGGTGATCTCGATGACTTCTTGTAGGAGCGAAGCTTGCTCGCGATCAGCCGCCAGGCTGGAACTGGGCGGGGCTCGCCCTATTGCTATCGCGGGCAAACCTCGCTCCTACAGATCCAGCATTACTGGATGATCAGGTTGTTGAACAGCAGGTCTTCCACCACCGGCTTGCCGGTTTCGTCGTTCATCACCTGCTGGGTCTGCTTCAGGGCTTCCTGACGCAGTTTTTCCTTGGCTTCGACGTTGTTCATGGTTTCCGTGGTCTGCTGGGCGAACAGCGCCACCAGTTGGTTGCGGATCAACGGCTCGTTGGCCTTCACCGCCTGAGCGGCGGCATCGCCGGTCACCCGCAGGGCGACGTCGGCCTTGTACACCTTGAGCTTCGGGCCACCATCCAGACCGTAGTTGCCCACGAACGGCGGGTTCAGGCTGATGTAACTGACTTTCGGTGCTTCGCCCTCTTTGGCTTCCTCGGCCATGGCTGCCATCGGCAGAGACAGGGCCAGCATCAACATGATCCACGCTTTCACAATTCGCTCCTTATCCGGTAGGCGGTCTAGCATAAAGGCCCCTGCGCCTGTGCCCAAGCACAAAGCTTATGGCTGGCTATCAGGCCGGGGCATGCTCGTTGACCGCGTTATTCACCCACCTACACTTATCGGCCATCACTCCCAAAGGAATAGCCCTGATGAAAGCCGTGCTGTGCAAAGCCTTCGGCCCCGCCGAAACGCTGGTGCTGGAAGACGTCGCGAGTCCTGTGCCGAAGAAGAACGAGATCCTGCTGCAGGTGCACGCGGCCGGGGTGAACTTCCCGGACACGCTGATCATCGAGGGCAAATACCAGTTCAAGCCGCCCTTTCCGTTCTCGCCCGGTGGCGAAGCCGCGGGGGTGGTCGGCGCCGTCGGCGAGAAGGTCGGCCACCTCAAGGTCGGCGACCGGGTCATGGCGCTGACCGGCTGGGGTAGCTTCGCCGAGGAAGTGGCGGTACCAGGCTACAACGTGCTGCCGATTCCAGCGTCGATGGACTTCAACACCGCCGCCGCCTTCAGCATGACCTACGGCACCTCGATGCATGCCCTCAAGCAGCGCGGCAACCTGCAGCCGGGTGAAACCCTGCTGGTGCTCGGCGCTTCCGGCGGTGTCGGCCTGGCGGCGGTGGAAATCGGCAAGGCCATGGGCGCCCGGGTCATCGCCGCCGCCAGCAGCGCCGAGAAACTCGCGGTGGCCAAGGCCGCCGGCGCCGACGAATTGATCAACTACAGCGAAACCAGCCTGAAGGACGAGATCAAGCGCCTGACCGACGGCCAGGGCGCCGATGTGATCTACGACCCGGTCGGCGGCGACCTGTTCGACCAGGCCATCCGCGCCATCGCCTGGAACGGCCGGCTGCTGGTGGTGGGTTTCGCCAGCGGGCGCATTCCCGAGCTGCCGGTCAACCTGGCGCTGCTCAAGGGCGCCGCGGTGATCGGCGTGTTCTGGGGTTCGTTTGCCCAGCGCCAGCCCCAGGACAACGCGGCGAACTTCCAGCAGCTGTTCGGCTGGTTCGCCGAAGGCAAGTTGAAACCGCTGGTCTCGCAGGTCTACCCGCTGAGCAACGCCGCCAGCGCCATCAACGATCTTGGCCAGCGCAAGGCGGTGGGCAAGGTGGTGGTCCAGGTTCGCTGAATCCCTTTCGTTTTATAGAAGCTTGCTCGCGATAACGGGCTGACCGTCAGCCGCAACGGCGACTCGCGAGCAAGCGCTCTTCTCCCCCAGCCGCAGCCGCCGGCACCAGAAACGCCCCCTACTTGTCTTTAAGCGACATGTTCGTAAAAGAACATGCAAATGCTCCTGCGTTGCGTGCTCCCAGATAAGATGCAGTGCTATTTTCGGTAACGAAACTGTAACATTCGCATCCGCAGTCAAAACAAGAAATTTGGAGCTCTTGAATGTTTGCTTTCTTTCGACCTGCCGCACATCAGGCGCCCCTGCCTGACGAAAAAATAGACAGTACTTACCGCCGCCTGCGCTGGCAGATCTTCGCCGGGATCTTCATCGGCTACGCCGGCTACTACCTGCTGCGCAAGAACTTCTCCCTGGCCATGCCGTACCTGATCGAAGAGGGTTACACCCGCGGTCAGCTGGGCCTGGCCATGTCGGCGATCGCCATCGCCTACGGCCTGTCCAAGTTCCTCATGGGCCTGGTGTCCGACCGCTCCAACCCGCGCTACTTCCTGCCCTTCGGCCTGCTGGTGTCGGCCGGGGTGATGTTCATTTTCGGTTTCGCACCCTGGGCCACGTCCAGCGTGACCATGATGTTCATCCTGCTGTTCATCAACGGCTGGGCCCAGGGCATGGGCTGGCCGCCAAGCGGACGGACCATGGTGCACTGGTGGTCGCAGAAGGAACGCGGCGGCGTGGTTTCGGTATGGAACGTGGCGCACAACGTTGGCGGCGGCCTGATCGGCCCGCTGTTCCTGCTCGGCATGGGCTGGTTCAACGACTGGCACGCGGCGTTCTACGTCCCGGCCGCCGTGGCCCTGATGGTGGCGCTGTTCGCCTTCGTCACCATGCGCGACACCCCGCAATCGGTCGGCCTGCCGCCGATCGAGAAGTACAAGAACGACTACCCGGAAGGCTACGACGCCAGCCACGAAGAAGAATTCAGCGCCAAGGAAATCTTCGTCAAATACGTGCTGCGCAACAAAATGCTCTGGTACATCGCCATGGCCAACGTCTTCGTCTACCTGCTGCGCTACGGCGTACTGGACTGGGCGCCGACCTACCTCAAGGAAGCCAAGCACTTCACCGTGGATAAAACCTCGTGGGCGTACTTCTTCTACGAGTGGGCGGGGATCCCGGGCACGCTGCTGTGCGGCTGGATGTCGGACAAGATCTTCCGTGGCAACCGTGGCCTGACCGGCATGGTGTTCATGGCCCTGGTGACCGTGGCGACCCTGGTGTACTGGCTGAACCCGGCCGGCAACCCGACCATCGACATGATCGCGCTGTTCTCCATCGGCTTCCTGATCTATGGCCCGGTAATGCTGATCGGCCTGCAGGCCCTGGAACTGGCGCCGAAGAAAGCCGCTGGCACCGCCGCGGGCTTCACCGGTCTGTTCGGTTATTTGGGTGGTTCGGTCGCGGCCAGCGCGGCGATGGGCTACACCGTGGACCACTTCGGCTGGGACGGCGGTTTTGTCTTGCTGGTAGGCGCCTGCCTGCTGTCGATGGCCTTCCTGGCCCCAACCCTGTGGCACAAACAGGTCGCCAGCCAGAGTCGCGAAGCCATTGCCTAATGGGTGGCTGACTTACAGCGCTTGAGCCGCGCCTCCAGATTACGGTCTGGCATGGCGTGGCTACGCAGGGCGTGCACGGTCTGCTCGACATAATCGCGAGTGGTGCCGTAGCGCCCGCAGGCGTTTTCAAATACCTGGCTCAGCACATGGTCCGGCAGGTTGCCGGCATAGCTGGGCAGGTGTCGCTCCAGAACGAACCCCAGGGCCTGAACCCGGCTACCGTCTTCGAGGCGGCAGTTGAGCCAGTGCGGGCGATAGGACGGGTATGGCATCTCGCGCTGCCACAGCGCATACAGCGAGGTTTCCAGCTGCTCTTGCGGCAAGCGGTAGGCGAAGCCGCTGCAGGAACCGCCACGATCCAGGCCAAAGACCAGCCCCGGCTTCTCCGGCGTGCCACGGTGTTCATGGGACCACAGGTACAGACCGCGATGGTAGCCATGCACCCGCCCGCGCATGCGCTCGACCGCCGAACATTCAGGGCGCCAGATCAGCGAACCGTAGGCAAACAGCCAGACCGGTCCGCCCTTGTGGCGCGCCATGGTGGACTGCATCGAGCTGAGAAG
The DNA here is from genome assembly GCF_002843625.1 of Pseudomonas sp. 09C 129. Classification (NCBI taxonomy): domain Bacteria; kingdom Pseudomonadati; phylum Pseudomonadota; class Gammaproteobacteria; order Pseudomonadales; family Pseudomonadaceae; genus Pseudomonas; species Pseudomonas sp. 09C 129. The sequence continues at coordinate 144,689 of NZ_CP025261.1, forward strand.
CTGTTCGTGGGTGAGCTGCGGCCCCAGGTCGAGCCGCGGAGGGTAAGCCAGATTCAAAAAACTGGATTCTATGGCTGTCATGGCGAATAGCGTTCGGCTCCCCGCGTATAAAGAATTACTTAATAGAACGCACGGCTGTAACTCCAAGACACATATGTTTCAAGGCAAGTTAAGTGCCATCGAAGAGTTTTAACTTTCAATAATGCGTGACATATAACCTACCGGTATTTATCTAATTAAATAAATACCGATGGGCTATATAGGAAGTTATAACGAGGGACAGCCCCGAGAACTCAGGACCGAGGAGCGTAGGCAAATACATCGGCGCGCATCTGGTGCGCATCCATGCCCGCTTCGACCAGCGCGTCGAGGGTCGCGTAGATCATCGCTGGCGAGCCGCTGGCGTAGACATGCACCGCCGACAGGTCGGCAATGTCCTCGCTCACCGCCTCGTGCAGCATGCCGCAGCGCCCTTCCCAGCCACAGAGGTCGCTGACCACCTTGTGCAGGAACAGGTTGGGCAGCTTCTTCCATTCGTCCCAGTGTTCGATCTGATAGAAGTCGTCCGGCCGGCGCACGCCCCAGTACAGGTGCACCGGGTATTTGAAGCCCTTGGCCCGGCAATGCTCGATCAGGCTGTGCATTTGCGCCATGCCGGTACCGGCGGCGATCAGCACCAGCGGCCCGTCCGGCAGCTCGGCCAGGTGGGTATCGCCAAACGGCAGCTCGACGCGCACGTTACCGTTGCGCTGCAACTGTTCGATCAGGCTTTGTGCACTGCTTTCGCGCACCAGTACGTGCAGCTCCAGCTCGCGCCCGGCGTGCGGCGCCGAGGCCAGGGAGAATGCCGACTTCTCGCCATTCTCCCGCTCGAGCATCAGGTACTGGCCAGCGTGATAACGCGGTGGCTTGCCGGCGGGCGCCCGCAGGCGGACCCGCCAGACATCGCCGCCGACCTCCAGACACTCGGTGACCTGACACGACAGACTGCGCACCGGCAGTTCTCCCAGCGCAAGGACGCCATCCCACAGCACGATGCAGTCTTCCAGCGGCTCTGCAATGCAAGTGTAGAACTCGCCATGATCGCGCACATCGCCGGCCTGCAGGACACGGCCCTCCACCAGCAGGGCGCAGCACACATGACAGTTGCCATTGCGGCAGCTTTGCGGGCATTCATAGCCCAGGCGCCGCGCCGCATCGAGAATCCGCTCGCCGGGCAGCGTCTCAAGCACCGCTCCGGAGGGCTGCAAGGTTACACGCATCAATCTATTCCTAACTGATTCCAGATGGCATCGATCCGGCGGGTCACTGCCTCATCCTTGACGATCACCCGGCCCCACTCGCGGGTGGTTTCACCGGGCCACTTATGCGTGGCATCGAGCCCCATCTTCGAGCCCAGGCCGGAGACCGGCGAGGCGAAGTCGAGGTAGTCGATCGGCGTGTTATCGATCATCACCGTATCGCGCTTGGGGTCCATGCGCGTGGTAATGGCCCAGATCACGTCGTTCCAGTCGCGCGCGTTGATATCGTCGTCAGTGACGATAACGAACTTGGTGTACATGAACTGTCGCAAAAACGACCAGACACCGAGCATTACCCGCTTGGCGTGGCCGGGGTACTGCTTCTTCATGGTCACCACCGCCATGCGGTACGAGCAGCCTTCGGGCGGCAGGTAGAAGTCGGTGATTTCCGGGAATTGTTTCTGCAGGATAGGCACGAATACTTCGTTCAGCGCCACGCCGAGAATCGCCGGCTCATCCGGCGGACGACCGGTGTAGGTGCTGTGGTAGATCGGCTTGATCCGGTGGGTGATGCGCTCGACGGTGAACACCGGGAAGCTGTCGACTTCGTTGTAGTAGCCAGTGTGATCGCCATACGGGCCTTCGTCGGCCATCTCGCCCGGATGGATCACCCCTTCCAGGATGATTTCCGCGGTGGCTGGCACTTGCAGGTCGTTGCCGCGGCATTTCACCAGCTCGGTGCGGTTGCCCCGTAGCAGGCCGGCGAAGGCGTATTCGGAGAGGCTGTCCGGCACCGGCGTCACGGCGCCGAGGATGGTCGCCGGATCGGCGCCCAGGGCCACGGACACCGGGAACGGCTGGCCCGGGTGCTTCTCGCACCATTCGCGGTAATCCAGCGCGCCGCCACGGTGGCTCAACCAGCGCATGATCACCTTGTTGCGGCCGATCACCTGCTGGCGATAGATACCGAGGTTCTGCCGGTCCTTGTTCGGCCCCTTGGTGACGGTCAGGCCCCAGGTGATCAGCGGGCCGACATCGCCCGGCCAGCAGGTCTGTACCGGCAGCATCGCCAGGTCGACGTCATCGCCTTCGATGACCACTTCCTGGCAGATGGCATCCTTGACGACTTTTGGCGCCATGGAAATGATCTTGCGAAAGATCGGCAGCTTGGACCAGGCATCCTTGAGCCCCTTGGGCGGCTCGGGCTCCTTGAGGAACGCCAGCAGCTTGCCGATTTCCCGCAGTTCGCTGACCGCCTCGGCGCCCATGCCCAGCGCCACGCGCTCCGGGGTGCCGAACAGGTTGCCCAGCACCGGAATGTCGTAGCCGGTGGGCTTTTCAAACAGCAGGGCCGGGCCTTTGGCACGCAAGGTGCGATCGCAGACCTCGGTCATTTCCAGCACTGGGGACACCGGAACCTGGATGCGCTTGAGTTCGCCGCGCTGTTCCAGACCGCTGATAAAGTCGCGCAAGTCGCGATACTGCATGCGTGAGCCTCGTTTTGGCCGTGGCGTTCGGGGCTGGCAGTTTAGCGCCGAACCCGACTGTTCAGAACAGTGAACTGCCGTTCATCAATAATCAGATAGCAAAAAGCCGGGTTTCCCCGGCTTTTGCGGTCCCGCTCGACTTACTTGCGTTTCATCGACAGGAAGAACTCATCGTTGGTCTTGGTCTGTTTCAGCTTGTCGACCAGGAACTCGATGGCGGCGACTTCATCCATCGGATGCAGCAGCTTGCGCAGGATCCACATGCGCTGCAGCTCGTCGTCGGCGGTCAGCAACTCTTCGCGGCGGGTGCCGGAACGGTTGATGTTGATGGCCGGGAATACGCGCTTCTCGGCGATCTTGCGGTCCAGGGGCAGCTCCATGTTGCCGGTACCCTTGAACTCTTCGTAGATCACTTCGTCCATCTTCGAGCCAGTCTCGACCAGCGCGGTGGCGATGATGGTCAGCGAGCCGCCTTCTTCGATGTTCCGCGCGGCACCGAAGAAACGCTTCGGTTTTTCCAGGGCGTGGGCATCGACACCACCGGTCAGCACCTTGCCGGAGCTCGGGATCACGGTGTTGTAGGCACGGGCCAGACGGGTGATGGAGTCGAGCAGGATCACCACGTCCTTCTTGTGTTCGACCAGGCGCTTGGCCTTCTCGATCACCATCTCGGCAACCTGCACGTGGCGGGTTGGCGGTTCGTCGAAGGTGGAGGCGACCACTTCGCCGCGCACGGTGCGCTGCATCTCGGTCACTTCTTCCGGACGTTCGTCGATCAGCAGCACGATCAGATGAACTTCAGGGTTGTTACGGGTGATGTTCGACGCGATGTTCTGCAGCATGATGGTCTTGCCCGCTTTCGGCGGAGCAACGATCAGACCGCGCTGGCCTTTACCGATCGGGGCGCACAGGTCGATGACACGACCGGTCAGGTCTTCGGTGGAACCGTTGCCGGCTTCCATCTTCATGCGCACGGTCGGGAACAGCGGCGTCAGGTTTTCGAACAGGATCTTGTTCTTCGCGTTCTCGGGACGATCGTAGTTGATCGTGTCGACCTTCAGCAGTGCGAAGTAACGCTCGCCTTCCTTTGGAGGGCGGATCTTGCCAACGATGGTGTCACCGGTGCGCAAGTTGAAACGACGGATCTGGCTCGGGGAGACGTAGATATCGTCTGGGCCGGCCAGATAGGAGGCGTCGGAGGAGCGAAGAAAGCCGAAGCCGTCCTGGAGGATCTCCAGCACGCCATCACCGGAGATTTCCTCGCCGCTTTTAGCGTGCTTTTTCAGCAGGGAGAAAATCACGTCCTGCTTGCGCGAACGGGCCATATTTTCTATGCCCATCTGTTCGGCCAATTCGAGCAGTTCGGTAATCGGCTTTTGCTTGAGTTCAGTCAGATTCATATAGGAATGACGTAATCATTTATGGAGGGGGGGAAATTAAGCTTTTGGCTTAATGATGCCGCGCCGCGGAGAAGGCGACAGGATCGCGTACTTATTCGAAAAGGAGAGCGTCGGCGACGGCTTGCAGGGGGCAGAGGAGAAACCAGTGCGGGGCCGAATGTAACACCTGAGTTTCTGAGCGTCTAGCCCTGAATAATGAAAAAGCCCCGCTATTTACGGGGCTTTTTTGATGCGATTTACAACGATGCTTAGATGTTGGCGTCGAGGAAAGCAGCCAGTTGCGACTTGGACAGTGCGCCGACCTTGGTGGCTTCGACGTTGCCGTTCTTGAACAGCATCAGCGTCGGGATACCACGCACGCCATGCTTGGCCGGGGTTTCCTGGTTTTCGTCGATGTTCAGCTTGGCAACGGTCAGCTTGCCTTTGTAGGTTTCAGCGATTTCGTCCAGGACCGGAGCGATCATTTTGCATGGGCCGCACCACTCAGCCCAGTAGTCGACCAGTACAGCGCCTTCGGCCTTGAGTACGTCAGCCTCGAAGCTAGCGTCGCTAACGTGTTTGATAAGATCGCTGCTCATGGAAGTCTCCAGGTTGTAAGCAAAAAAACGTGGCCCATCATAGCCGCCCTTCCCGCGTTCAGGAAGCCGGAGTTGATTGACTCTCGCTATGGTGCCCGATGAATTTGGGTATAGCTCAACTGGAAACTATGCGGGGGTGACGAAGGCGATTCCGGTGCGCAGGGCCGCGCCGCGCACATGCTCCTGCATGGCCTTCTGCGCCGCCCCAGAGGCATGCCGGGCCAGCCCGCGGAGGATCTTGCGATGCTCCTGCCAGGTTTCCATGGCCCGCTCGGGCCGGATGAACGGTAGTTTCTGGCTCTCCAGGAAGATCTCGGCGCTGGTACTGAGAATGCTCACCATTGCCTGATTGCCGCTGGCTTGCAGGATCTTCTGGTGAAACTCGAAATCCAGCCGCGCCGCCGCCTCGAAATCCGCCGCCCGCAGCTCGTTGCGCATGGCCTCGACATTATCCTGCAACGCATCCAGCTCATCGGCGGTCAGCGTCACGGCCGCCAGCCCCGCGGCGAAGCCTTCCAGGGCGTAGCGCAATTGGAAGATATCCGTCGGCGACGCCTGGGCCGCGAACGGCCAGCTCAGCCCCGCGCCATTGACCGGCGATTGCGCGGCCTGCACGAACACGCCTTTGCCAGGCTGCACGCTGATCACGCCCAAGGCGCTCAAGGACGACAGCGCCTCGCGCAATGAAGCCCGGCTGACCCCCAGTTGCACGGCCAGATCGCGCTGCGACGGCAGCGCATCGCCCGGGCCGAAGCCGCGCTCGTTGATCAATTGGCGGATGGCTTGCAGCGCCACCTCGGGTACGGCGCGGGAGATCGAGTTCATAGAATGCAGGCTGGCCGGTCCAGGAAAAGGCTAGTTGTAAAGCTATTCGCCGAGCCCGGCAAGTCGTGCCCCAAGGGGGTTCGGGCGTATCTCCGGACGCTCGATAAGGGGGCAGAAACGCCATCAACTGTTCAGACCAGTAAGACCGAAGGACGCCAGCAAAACCCGGCGCTCCAGGGCTTTTTCCGGCGTTTGGCACGGGCTGTGCTGTGTCGCTGCGCAGAAATCACTTCCCGTGAATCCGGAGATTTGCCATGACCAAGCGTTTCAGCGCCCTGCTCTCTGCCCTGTTTGCCAGCCTGCTGCTGAGTCAGACGCCCGCCCACGCCAGCGGCCTGGACGATGTCGTCGCCCGCGGCACCCTCAAGGTGGCCGTGCCCCAGGACTTCCCACCCTTCGGCTCGGTCGGTCCGGACATGAAACCCCGCGGCCTGGATATCGACACCGCGAAACTGCTGGCCGACCAGCTCAAGGTCAAGCTCGAACTGACCCCGGTCAACAGCACCAACCGCATTCCGTTCCTGACCACCGGCAAGGTCGACCTGGTGATCTCCAGCCTCGGCAAGAACCCGGAGCGCGAGAAGGTCATCGACTTCTCCCAGGCCTACGCGCCCTTCTACCTGGCAGTATTCGGCCCACCCGAAGCGCCAGTCGCCAGCCTCGACGACCTCAAGGGCAAGACCATCAGCGTCACCCGTGGCGCCATCGAAGACATCGAACTGACCGCCGTGGCCCCGCAAGGCGTGACCATCAAGCGCTTCGAGGACAACAACTCGACCATCGCCGCCTACCTGGCCGGCCAGGTCGACCTGATCGCCAGCGGCAACGTGGTGATGGTCGCCATCAGCGAACGCAACCCGAAACGCATCCCGGCGATGAAGGTCAAGCTCAAGGATTCCCCGGTCTATGTCGGCGTGAACAAGAACCAGCCGGAGCTGCTGGACAAGGTCAACCAGATCCTCACCACCGCCAAGGCTGACGGCAGCCTGGAAAAGAACGCCCAGCTGTGGCTCAAGCAGCCATTGCCGGCTGGCCTCTGATCACGGTCGCGGAGGTTATCCATGGCTTATCAGTTCGACTTTCTACCGGTGCTGGAAAACACCAGCCTGCTGCTGCGCGGCGCCCTGTTCACCCTTGAGCTGACCGCCATCGGCGCATTGCTCGGGGTCGGCCTGGGCATAGTCGGCGCGGTGGTGCGGGCCTGGAAGATCCAGCCCTTCTCGGCCCTCTTCGGCGTCTACGTCGAGCTGATCCGCAACACCCCGTTCCTGGTGCAGCTGTTCTTCATCTTCTTCGGCCTGCCGTCCCTGGGGCTGCAGATCTCCGAGTGGCAGGCGGCGGTGCTGGCGATGGTGATCAACCTGGGGGCCTACTCCACGGAAATCATCCGCGCCGGCATCCAGGCCATCCCCCGCGGCCAGCTGGAGGCCGCGGCGGCCCTGGCCATGACGCGCCTGGAGGCCTTCCGCCATGTGGTGTTGCTGCCGGCGCTGGGCAAGGTGTGGCCGGCCCTGAGCAGCCAGATCATCATCGTCATGCTCGGTTCGGCGGTGTGTTCGCAGATCGCCACCGAGGAGCTGAGCTTCGCCGCCAACTTCATTCAGTCGCGCAACTTCCGCGCCTTTGAAACCTACGCCCTGACCACGCTGATCTACCTGTGCATGGCCCTGCTGATCCGGCAGCTGCTGAACTGGGTCGGGCGCCGCTATATCGCGAGGAGCAGCCAATGAGTGATTTCAGCTTCTGGGACATCGTGCGCAACCTGCTGACCGGCCTGCAATGGACCCTGCTGCTGTCGCTGGTGGCCTTTGTCGGCGGCGGGCTGATCGGTTTGCTGATCATGACCCTGCGCATTTCCAAGAAGGCTTTCCCCAGCGGTTTCGCCCGCCTGTATATCGAGCTGTTCCAGGGCACGCCGCTGTTGATGCAGCTGTTCCTGGTGTTCTTCGGCATCGCCCTGCTGGGGGTGGATATCTCGCCCTGGCTGGCGGCGGCCATCGCCCTGACGCTGTTCACCAGCGCCTACCTGGCGGAGATCTGGCGCGGCTGCGTCGACTCGATCCCCAACGGCCAGTGGGAAGCCTCCTCCAGCCTGGCGCTCAACCCTTATGAACAGCTGCGCCATGTGATCCTGCCGCAGGCGCTGCGGATTGCCGTGGCGCCTACCGTGGGCTTCTCGGTGCAGGTGGTCAAAGGCACCGCGGTGACCTCGATCATCGGCTTCACCGAGCTGACCAAGACCGGCGGCATGCTCGCCAATGCCACCTTCGAGCCCTTCATGGTCTACGGCCTGGTGGCGCTCGGTTACTTCCTGCTGTGCTACCCCCTGTCCCTCAGTGCGCGCTACCTGGAAAGGAGACTGCATGCCTCTGCTTAGAATTTCCGCCCTGCATAAATATTACGGCGACCATCATGTGCTCAAGGGCATCGACCTCAGTATCGAGGAAGGCCAGGTGGTGGCGATCATCGGCCGCAGCGGCTCGGGCAAGAGCACCTTGCTGCGCACCCTCAACGGCCTGGAATCGATCAACGACGGGGTCATCGAAGTCGACGGCGAATACCTCGATGCCGCCCGCGCCGACCTGCGCAGCCTGCGGCAGAAGGTCGGCATGGTGTTCCAGCAGTTCAACCTGTTCCCGCACCTGACCGTCGGCGAGAACGTCATGCTCGCCCCGCAGGTGGTACAGAAGGTGCCCAAGGCCAGGGCCGCCGAGCTGGCGCGCAAGATGCTGAAGCGGGTCGGCCTGGAGGAGAAGTTCGACGCCTTCCCCGACCGCCTGTCCGGCGGCCAGCAACAGCGGGTGGCGATTGCCCGGGCGCTGGCCATGTCGCCCAAGGTGCTGCTGTGTGACGAGATCACGTCGGCCCTGGACCCGGAACTGGTCAACGAAGTCCTGAGCGTGGTGCGCCAGCTGGCCAAGGACGGCATGACCCTGATCATGGTGACCCACGAGATGCGTTTCGCCCGGGAAGTGGGCGACAAGCTGGTGTTCATGCACCAGGGCAAGGTGCATGAAGTGGGCGACCCGAAAGTGCTGTTCGCCAACCCGCAGACGCCGGAACTGGCGAATTTCATCGGGACCAACGAAAGCGCTTGATGCTACCCGTAGCCACTGCCGCAGGCTGCGATGGTCCGGGCCACGCTGGTCGCAGGGCCTTCCCGGGCCCTCAAGAACAGCGCCTGCGGCAGCGGCTACAGGAGCTGTGGCGCAAGGATTCATGCGTTGAATCAACGCATTGGACACTGCGCGTTGGCGCGAGCGATTGATCGTGGCAGGATGGCAAGGTTATCGACCGAGACCCCCAAACCATGCCGCAATCCCAAGCCAAGAATCTGTCCCTGATCGCCGCCATCGACCTGGGCTCCAACAGCTTTCACATGGTCGTGGCCAAGGCTCACCATAATGAAATCCGCATTCTCGAGCGGCTCGGTGAAAAGGTTCAGCTGGCCGCCGGGATCGACGAAGACCGTCAGCTCAACGAAGAATCCATGCAACGCGGGCTCGATTGCCTGAAGCGCTTCGCCCAACTGATCAACGGCATGCCCCTAGGCGCGGTGCGCATCGTCGGCACCAACGCCCTGCGCGAAGCCCGCAACCGCGGCGAATTCATCCGCCGCGCCGAGGAAATCCTCGGCCACCCGGTGGAAGTCATCTCCGGTCGTGAAGAGGCCCGCCTCATCTACCTGGGCGTGTCCCATACCCTCGCCGATACCCCGGGCAAGCGCCTGGTCGCCGACATCGGCGGCGGCAGTACCGAATTCATCATCGGCCAGCGCTTCGAGCCGCTGCTGCGCGAAAGCCTGCAGATGGGCTGCGTCAGCTTCACCCAGCGCTATTTCCGCGACGGCAAGATCACCCCGGCGCGCTACGCCCAGGCCTACACCGCGGCGCGCCTGGAAATCATGAGCATCGAACACGCCCTGCATCGCTTGACCTGGGATGAAGCCATCGGCTCCTCGGGCACCATCCGCGCCATTGGCCTGGCGCTCAAGGCCGGCGGCCACGGCAGTGGCGAAGTCAACGCCGAAGGCCTGGCCTGGCTCAAGCGTCGGCTGTTCAAGCTGGGCGATGCCGAGAAAATCGACTTCGAAGGCATCAAGCCGGATCGCCGGGCGATCTTCCCCGCCGGCCTGGCGATTCTCGAAGCCATCTTCGACGCCCTCGAACTGCAGCGCATGGACCATTGCGAAGGCGCCCTGCGTGAAGGCGTGCTCTACGACCTGCTGGGCCGTCATCACCACGAAGACGTGCGCGAGCGCACCCTGGGTTCGTTGATGGAGCGTTATCACGTCGACCTGGAACAGGCCGCCCGGGTCGAGCGCAAGGCGCTCCACGCCTTCGACCAGGTGGCCGAGGACTGGGACCTGGAGGACGGCGTCTGGCGCGAACTGCTGGGCTGGGCCGCCAAGGTCCATGAAGTGGGCCTGGATATCGCCCACTACCATTACCACAAGCACGGCGCCTACCTGATCGAGCACTCCGACCTCGCCGGCTTCTCCCGCGAAGACCAGCAAATGCTCGCGCTACTGGTACGCGGTCACCGCCGCAACATTCCCAAGGACAAGTTCGCCGAATTCGGCGAGGAAGGCAGCAAGCTGATCCGCCTGTGCGTGCTGCTGCGTTTCGCCATCCTGTTCCACCACATCCGCGGCACCCAGGAAATGCCCCAGGTGAAGCTGCACGCCGCCGGCGACAGCCTGGAGGTGATGTTCCCGGCAAACTGGCTCGACGAGAACCAGCTGACCCAGGCCGACTTCGCCCTGGAAGCGGAATGGCTGACCCGGGTCGGGATCACCCTCAACGTGCACTGAAACGCCCCGCACAAAAAAGCCGGCTTGCCGGCGATGGGCTCCTTCCAAAGGGCACCATCGCCGGCAAGCCGGCTTTTTCATGGGCTGAATAGGCCCCGGGCTCAGCGCACCGCCAGCACCGGGTTGCTCAGGCGCTCCAGCAGGGTGGCCTGGGCGCTGCGCGGGTTCTGGTTGCCGGTCGGGGTGTTGCGGATGTAGCGACCGTCCGACTGCAGGCTCCAGCTGTGGGTGTTATCGGTGAGATAACTTTCCAGCTCCTTCTTGACCCGCAGGATCAGCTTCTTGCCCTCGACCGGGAAGCAAGTCTCGACGCGCTTGTCGAGGTTGCGCTCCATCCAGTCGGCGCTGGAGAGGAACATCTGCTCCTCGCCGCCATTGAGGAAGTAGAACACCCGGGTGTGCTCCAGGAAGCGGCCGATGATCGAGCGCACATGGATGTTGTGCGACACACCGGCGATCCCCGGACGCAGGCAGCACATGCCACGTACCACCAGGTCGATGCGCACACCCGACTGGCTGGCCTTGTACAGCGCGCGGATGATCTTCGGATCGGTCAGCGAGTTGAACTTGGCGATGATGTGCGCCGGCTTGCCGTCCAGGGCGAACTGGGTCTCCCGGGCAATCATGTCGAGCATGCCCTTCTTCAGGGTGAAGGGCGCGTGCAGCAGCTTCTTCATGCGCAGGGTCTTGCCCATGCCGATCAACTGGCTGAAGAGCTTGCCGACGTCTTCGCACAAAGCGTCGTCGGAGGTCAGCAGGCTGTAGTCGGTGTACAGGCGGGCGTTGCCAGCGTGGTAGTTGCCGGTGCCCAGGTGGGCGTAGCGCACGATCTCGCCGGCTTCGCGCCGCAGGATCAACATCATCTTGGCGTGGGTCTTGAAGCCGACCACGCCGTAGATCACCACCGCGCCGGCCGCTTGCAGGCGGCTGGCCAGTTGCAGGTTGGACTCTTCGTCGAAGCGCGCGCGCAGCTCGATCACCGCGGTGACTTCCTTGCCGTTACGCGCCGCATCCACCAGCGCATCGACGATTTCCGAGTTGGCGCCGGAGCGGTACAGGGTCTGGCGCACCGCCAGCACGTGCGGATCCTTGGCCGCCTGACGCAGCAGGTCGACCACCGGGGTGAAGGACTCGAACGGGTGCAGCAGCAGGATGTCCTGCTTGCTGATGACGCTGAAGATGTTCTCGCTGTTCTGCAACAGCTTGGGAATCTGCGGGGTGAACGGCGTGTATTGCAGCTCCGGGTGGCTGTCCAGGCCGGTGATGCTGAACAGGCGCGTCAGGTTCACCGGACCGTTGACCTGGTACAGCTCGGTCTCGCTCAGGTTGAACTGCTTGAGCAGGTAGTCGGACAGGTGTTTCGGGCAGGTGTCGGCCACTTCCAGACGCACCGCATCGCCGTAACGACGGGAGAACAGCTCGCCGCGCAGGGCGCGGGCCAGGTCTTCGACGTCCTCGGTGTCCACCGCCAGGTCGGCGTTGCGGGTCAGGCGGAACTGATAGCAGCCCTTTACCTTCATGCCCTGGAACAGGTCATCGGCGTGGGCGTGGATCATCGACGAGAGGAACACATAGTTGTCGCCAGGGCCGCCGACTTCTTCCGGCACCTTGATGATCCGCGGCAGCAGGCGCGGCGCCGGGATGATCGCCAGGCCGGAATCGCGACCGAAGGCGTCGACCCCTTCGAGTTCGACGATGAAGTTCAGACTCTTGTTCACCAGCAGCGGGAACGGGTGGGTCGGGTCGAGACCGATCGGAGTGATGATCGGCGCGATCTCGTCGCGGAAATAGCGACGGACCCAGGTCTTGAGCTTGGTGGTCCAGTAACGGCGACGGATGAAGCGGACCTGATGTTTCTCCAGCTCCGGCAACAGAATGTCGTTGAGGATCGCGTACTGGCGGTCGACGTGACCGTGCACCAGGTCGCTGATGCGCGCCAGGGCCTGGTGCGGCTGCAGGCCATCGGCACCGGCCTGTTCACGGGCGAAGGTGATCTGCTTCTTCAGGCCGGCGACGCGGATCTCGAAGAACTCGTCCAGGTTACTGGAGAAGATCAGCAGGAACTTCAGGCGCTCCAGCAGCGGATAGGACTCATCCAGCGCCTGCTCCAGCACGCGGATGTTGAACTGCAGTTGCGACAGCTCGCGATGGATATACAGGCTGCTGTCATCCAGGCTCGGGATGACCAGGGTCGGCATCGCCACATGCGGTGCGTCCGCTTGCACCGGCGGGGCTTCCAGCTCCGGTGGTGTTTCAACGACCTGCTCGACCACGGGTTGAGCTTCTTTTACGGCAACTTCAGTGAGTCCTTCGGTATTCATCGCGTGTTCCTGGGAGGGCTATTTTTGCTCTCGTAACAATTGAGCAGCACGAACGGCAAAGTAAGTCAGGATGCCATCGGCACCCGCGCGTTTAAAGGCGGTCAAGGATTCGAGAATAACCCCTTCGCTCAACCAGCCATTCTGGATCGCCGCCATGTGCATGGCGTATTCGCCGCTGACCTGATAGACAAAGGTCGGCACCTTGAATTCATCCTTGACCCGCAAAAGGATGTCCAGGTACGGCATGCCCGGCTTGACCATGACCATGTCCGCGCCTTCGGCGAGGTCGGCGGCCACTTCATGCAGGGCTTCGTGGCTGTTGGCCGGGTCCATCTGGTAGGAGGCCTTGTTGGCCTTGCCCAGGTTCAGCGCCGAGCCGACCGCATCGCGGAACGGACCGTAATAGGCGCTGGCGTACTTGGCCGAATAGGCCATGATCCGCACGTTGACGTGGCCAGCCAGCTCCAGGGCTTCGCGGATCGCCTGGATGCGGCCGTCCATCATGTCCGAAGGCGCGACCACCTGGGCGCCGGCTTCGGCATGGGACAGGGCTTGCTTGACCAGTGCATCGACGGTGATGTCGTTCTGCACATAGCCTTCTTCGTCGAGGATGCCGTCCTGACCGTGGGTGGTGAACGGGTCGAGCGCCACGTCGGTGATCACCCCCAGTTCAGGGAAACGCTCACGCAGCGCGCGGGTGGCGCGCTGGGCAATGCCTTCCGGGTTCCAGGCTTCGGCGGCGTCCAGCGACTTGAGATCCGCCGGGGTCACCGGGAACAGCGCCAGCGCGGGAATCCCCAGCTCGACCCACTGCGCCGCTTCCTCCAGCAGCAGGTCGATGGTCAGGCGTTCGACGCCCGGCATCGAGGCCACCGCTTCCCGACGATTCTCACCGTCGAGCACGAATACCGGCAGGATCAGGTCATCGGTGGTCAGGACGTTTTCACGCACCAGGCGACGAGAAAAATCATCACGGCGATTGCGACGCAGGCGAGTGGCGGGAAACAAACGGTTGGCTGGGGTAAAGCTCACGACAGACTCCTGAGCCCGCACAGGCGGGCGAGCGTGACAGTTATAAGCGCCCATTATGACGAACGGATGACAGTTGTGCTTAACCCTGTGACCGGTAGTCGCAGCTATTGTCCAGCCAGCATTTGTTCACGTCGAGACACATTTGGATACTTTCCTCCATGGGCCCGAAGGGTTAGGCTGCGCGTTCATTTCGCCAGCATCCAGACAATGCTCCAACAATTTCTTCAGGAATTCGGCTACTTCGCCCTCTTTCTCGGCACATTCTTCGAAGGCGAGACCATCCTGGTCCTGGCCGGCTTCCTCGCGTTTCGCGGATACATGGACATCAACCTGGTGGTGGTCGTGGCGTTCTTCGGCAGCTATGCCGGCGACCAGCTGTGGTACTTCCTGGGACGCAAGCACGGGCGTAAGCTGCTGGCGCGCAAACCGCGCTGGCAATTGATGGGCGATCGGGCGCTGGAGCATATCCGCAAGCATCCGGACATCTGGGTGCTGAGTTTCCGCTTCGTCTACGGCCTGCGCACCGTGATGCCGGTGGCCATCGGCCTGTCGGGATATCCGCCGGGACGTTATCTGTTGCTCAACGGCATTGGCGCGGCGATCTGGGCCGCCGCCCTGGCCGCCGCGGCCTATCACTTCGGCGCTGTGCTCGAAGGCATGCTGGGCAGCATCAAGAAGTACGAACTGTGGGTGCTCGGCGCCTTGCTGGTCCTGGGTTTTGCCCTGTGGCTGCGCCGCCGCTTCAAGAATGCGCGATTGGCCAAGGCGATCTACGAAGCCGAACAGGTCAAGCAGAACGAGCAGAGCGATTGCTGCAAGTCTAAGACGCCAGTCGAGTAAGACGACCCCGGCAGCAGTAAAGCGCAATGCCACTGAGCAGGCTGTAACTGATCAGGCCGGCCCAACCCAAGGCACTGGCCGGCCACAGCCCGACCAGAGGCGCCAGCCACACCAGCGGCAGGTCCGACGCCAGCCGCAGCAGCTCCATCTTCAGCGCCCACGGGCGATTCTCCAGCGCCACCCCCAATACGAACAGACCAAAGGCCATGGCGCTCCAGCCCAGCATCGGGGCCGCGACCGGCAGGCTGTCGCCCAGGTTCATCAGGTAGCTGCCAAGAGCCGCATACACCGCGCATCATCAGCAACCGGGCATAGAACTGCAGATTGGCCCACACCGGGTCCCAGCTGGCCAGGGGGCGTGGTGACGCCGAAGACCACCGGCTCGTTGTCGTCCTCCTCCTGAAAGGTGCCGAACAGCCGGTCCCAAATAATGAACACGCCGCCGTAGTTGCGATCCATGTAGAGAGCGTCCGCGACCCGATAGTTGTTCCCCCCGCCAGCGGTCGGCCAGCAGCTCGAGGACTATCAGCACGAAGAAGAACGGCACCGCATACAGAATGAAATTCATCACACGACCTGATCGCAATCCTGATCGAAGATTAGGTCGGGCGGCGGGATAACCCTATGGCAACGGGCAACAAATTAGTGGACATTTAACGCCATGAATCTGGAGAAAAAACCATGAGCAAAAAAGTTGCAGTGATCCTTTCCGGCTGTGGCGTCTATGACGGTGCCGAGATCCATGAAAGCGTCATCACCCTGCTGCGCCTGGACCAGCGTGGCGCCCAGGTGCAGTGCTTCGCCCCGAACATCGCCCAGCTGCATGTGATCAACCACCTGACCGGCGAAGAGATGCCCGAATCGCGCAATGTTCTGGTGGAATCGGCGCGCATCGCCCGCGGCCAGGTCAAAGACATCCGCGAGGCCAACGCCGAAGACTTCGACGCGCTGATCGTGCCTGGCGGCTTTGGCGCGGCGAAAAACCTTTCCAACTTCGCCGTGGAAGGGGCCGGCTGCACGGTCCAGCCGGATGTCCTGGCACTGACCGAAGCCTTCGCCGAAGCCGGCAAGCCGGTGGGCCTGATCTGCATCTCGCCGGCATTGGCGGCGAAGATCTACGGCCCGGGCGTCACCTGCACCATCGGCAACGACGCCGACACCGCGGCCGCCGTCAGCAAGATGGGCGCGACCCATGCCGAGTGCACCGTTGGCGATATCATCGAGGACAAGGCGCGCAAGCTGGTCAGCACCCCGGCCTACATGCTCGCGCAGTCCATCAGCGAAGCCGCGGCCGGCATCAATAAGCTGGTGGATCGAGTGCTGGAACTGACCCACGAAAACGACGAATAACCCAAAAGCCGTGGCGAGCGGCAAGCGCCCTCGCCTCGCGGCAATTGTCAGGCCTGACGCGCCAGCCGCGTCAGAATCCGGTCCAGGCCATTGGCGAAGGCCTGCTTCTCGCGATCCCCATAAGGGCCTTGCCCGCCACCGACCTGCCCCTGCTCGCGCAGATCGGTAAACAGGTTACGCACCGCCAGCCGTTCGCCCATGTTCTGCGCATCGAACTCCTTGCCCCGCGGGTCGAGGGCGGCGACGCCCTTCTTCACCAGCCGGTCGGCCAGGGGCACATCGCTGCAGATCACCAGTTCGCCCGGCACTGCGTGTTCCACCAGATAATCGTCAGCCGCATCCGGGCCGCTGGGCACCACGATCAGCTTGACGCAGGCAAAGGCCGGCTTGATCTGCGGCTGCCCTGCCACCAGCACCAGCTCGAACTGGCGCTTGAGGGCAAACCTCACCACCTGATCCTTCGCCGCCTTGGGGCAGGCGTCGGCATCGATCCAGACACGCATTGGGTTATTCCTCTGAAAGCATCGCGGGCAAGCCGCGCGCCTACAGATCTCGATGAACTGTGGGCGCGCGGTTTGCCCGCGATAATGAGCGAAACGGATGCCTCAGGAAACCTGGGTCCGCCGTTTCTCGGCGATGCGGCTGCGACTGTAGAGCACGATGATCGCCACGATCGCCACCGCCTGCGCCGTCAGCGAGTAGGCATCGGCGTGAATGCCCAGCCAGTCGAAGTCGAAGAACGCCACCGGCCGCGTACCGAAGATTCCAGCCTCCTGCAGCGCCTTGACGCCATGCCCGGCAAACACCACCGACAAGGCGCACAGCAACGCCGCGTTGATGCCGAAGAACAGCGCCAGCGGCAGCTTGGCCGAACCGCGCAGGATCACCCAGGCCAGGCCGACCAGCAGCACCAGCGCCGTGGCGCCGCCGGCCAGCACTGCGTTATGGCCCGCCGGGCCGGCCTGCAGCCACAGGGTTTCGTAGAACAGGATCACTTCGAACAGCTCGCGATAGACCGAGAAGAACGCCAGCACCGCAAAACCAAAACGGCCGCCACCGCCCACCAGGCTGCTCTTGATGTAGTCCTGCCAGGCCGCTGCGTGCCGGCGGTCGTGCATCCACACGCCGAGCCACAGCACCATGACACTGGCGAACAAGGCCGTGGCGCCTTCCAGCAACTCGCGCTGGGAGCCGCTGACATCGATCACATACGCCGCCAGCGCCCAGGTCGCCAGGCCGGCCAGCAACGCCAGCCCCCAACCGACGTTGACGCTGCGCACCGCCGATTGCTGGCCGGTATTGCGCAGGAAGGCCAGGATCGCCGCCAGCACCAGGATCGCTTCCAGGCCTTCGCGCAGCAAGATCAGCAGGCCGGAAATGTAGCTCAGGGACCAGCTCAGGCCATCGCTGCCCAGCAGGCCCGCCGACTCTTTCAGCTTGGCCTTGGCGGCATCCAGGCGCTGCCCGGCCTGCTCTGCCGGCAAGCCGTCCTGCAGCGCCTGACGGTAGGCCATCAGGGCTTTCTCGGTGTCCTTGCGCACATTGGCATCGACGTTGTCGAGGGAGCTTTCCACCAGCTCGAAGCCTTCCAGATACGCCGCCACCGACAGGTCGTAGGCCTGTTCGCGGTCACCGGCGCGGTAGGCGGCCAGGCTCTTGTCCAGGGTCGAGGCAGTGTAGTCGAGCAGTTGCGCCGGGCCGCGCTTGACCTGTGGCGGCTGGGCGCGCTGGGCACGGAAGGTGGCCGCGGCCTGCGGCCCTTCGGCGGCCTGCACTTCGCTTGGGGTCTGGCGGGCCAGGTCGGCGAGGTTGTAGCTCTTGTCACCCTTCGCCGCGGCCGGGTCGGCAGTGAAGCCGGCGATATAGGTCGCCAAGTCCCAGCGCTGGCGGTCATCCAGCTGATCGGCGAAAGACGGCATGTCGGTGCCTTCGACGCCCAGGCCGAGGGTGTTGTAGATCGCGTAGAGGCTCAGGTGATCCGTGCGCGCCGCATCCCGCAGGTTGGCCGGTGGCGGCGTCAGGCCGACCCCAGCCGGGCCATCGCCGGCACCGGTGTCGCCGTGACACACCGAGCAATGCTGGGCATACAAAGGCGCGCCACGGCTCGGGTCCGGAGTGATGATCGGGGCCTGGCTGACCTCATAGGCCACCGCCAGCTTGGCGCCCAGCTGCCGCGCCTGACGGGCGACGAGGGCGCCGTCCGCCTTGGCCTTGACCGCATCGTTCAGGCTGGCGATGCCCTGCTCCAGCTCGGCCTTCTCCGGCTTGGCCGGCAAATCGGCGACCAGCCCCTGCAACACGCCGAGAAACTCGACCTGTTCACGGTACTCGGAGTCGTCAATGACCTTGCCCGCCTCGACCGTCGGAGGGTAGTCCGCGCCAATGTAGTCGAGCAGGTGCAGCGCCTTGGGCGCGCCTTCTACGGTGTCCGCCAGCAGGTTGGCGCTGCACAGGGCCAATACCGGCAGCACGAGCCACGCCAGGAAACGGGAGGGGGCAGTCATGAACGAATCTCAAATGGAAATACGAAGTAACACATTGTTCACTTCCAATGAGTTTCACTCAAGCTCTGTCATACAGACACCCAGGCGCCGTGGTTCCTGATGCCGGGCCAAAGCCTTGAATCACCTGGGGTCCGGGGCTTCCTGAACAAAGATGAAATAAATCCGGGCGCGGCCGGGACGGGTTCATGCTCGCGGTTTCCCTGAGGCACACGCACAAAAAAGGCGCCCTCGATGGGCGCCTTTTTTATGTGACCAGCCTCTTAGACCGGCGCTTTGCGAATGGTCGCCAGCAACCCGGCGGCGCCGAGGAACAGGCCGGCGAAGGTGCGGTTCATGCGCCGTTGCTGGGTCGGCGTGCGCAGCAGGCGCAGGACCTTGGAGGCCAGGCCGGTGTAGCCGGCCATGACGATCAGGTCGACGGCAATCATGGTCGCGCCGAGGATCAGGTACTGCTTCACCAGCGGTGCGTGGGGATCGATGAACTGCGGCAGGACCGCCAGCATGAACACCAGAGCCTTGGGGTTGCTGATGTTGACCAGGAACCCGCGGAACACCAGCGCCAGGGGTTTGCCGATCGGCCGGATCGCGGCGTCGTCGCTCAGGTCGCTGGGCAGCGCGCGCCACTGTTTGACCGCGAGGTAGACCAGGTAAGCCACGCCGAACCATTTGATCGCGTAAAAGGCGGTCGAGGATGCCGCGAGAATCGCCCCCACGCCGGCGGCGACAATCGCAATCTGCATGGCCAGGCCCAGTTGCAGGCCCAGGGCGTTCCAGTAACCGCGCCAGAAACCGTATTGCAGACCGCAGGACATCGACGCAATCGCGCCGGCCCCCGGGGAAAGGCTGATCACCCAGCAGGCGGCAAAAAACGCCAGCCATGTCTCAAGAACCATCGCACACCTCGGCTCGAATTCGTCGTAGACGCCTAAGCTAATGCGCCGGCGGGCGGATGACCATAGATTTTTGTCGGACAGGCATCGCCGGCCAACTGTAGCCACTGCCGAAGGCTGCGATAGGCCGGGGTCGCGCTCGACATGCAGGAGCTTCCTGCGATCTCAAGAGCACGTCTGCATCGCAGCCGATCGCAGCCTTGCGATGCTCGGCAGCGGCTACAGAGACGGCGCAGGAGGACTATTTCTCGCCGGAGCCTATCGACAGCGCATCGCTACCGCGCCAGCGGCGCACCGAACGCTGGAAGAACAGACTGTTGGGCACTTGCACCATGACGCCGCCGGTGCCGGCTTCCTCGGCCTCGATCAACGAGGTGTACAGCAGGTTGATTGCCACCACCCGGCCCTTGACGCCCGGCTTGTCGAGGGTATCCACCAGTTCGACCACATCGCCGATGCGGAACGGGCCCACGGTGAAGATCAGGATGGCGCAGAGCAGGTTGGACAGCACGCTCCACATGGCGAAGAAGGCCACCGCAGCCACGGCGACAAAACCGGACAGGGCAGTCCAGAGCACCGTCGCCGACACCCCGAGCCGCTCCAGGACGAAGATCAGCGCGCTGCCCATGATCAGCCAGCGCAAGCCGCCGCGCAGCGGCATCAGCAACTGCGGCGGGAACGGGTAACGTTCACCCAGGCGGGTCAGGCAGCGCGCGACAAACCGCTGGGTGACGTAGCCAGCCAGCAGGATCAGCAGGATTTGCACGGTGACCCACAGCGGCTCGACCCACGTGATAGGCACAGGCAGCTTGAACGCTTCCATCAGGACAAGGCTTCCAGTTCCGCCTGCATGCTTTCCAGCAGTTCCAGGGCTTCCATCCAGACCTCTTCCAGTTCGCCTTCGCGCACCTTCAGCTTGGCCTGCTCGGCCAGCAGATCACGCAACTCATCCTTGCGCGCGGCTTCGTAGATACCACTGTCGCCGAGGCTGGCTTCGATTTTCGCCAGCCGCTCGTGGACCTTGCCCAGCTCGGTTTCCAGCTTGTCGGCTTCGCGCTTGTGCGGGGCCAGCTGCTGGCGCAGGGCCGCGGCAGCCTGGCGCTGGGCCTTCTTGTCGGTTTTGTCCGGGTTGACCGTGGTCGTGCTGACCGGCGCGTTGCGCTGGCGGTAGTCCACCAGCCAGCGCGCGTAGTCGTCCAGGTCGCCGTCGAACTCTTCGACCTTGCCGTCGGCCACCAGGTAGAAGTTGTCGGTGGTGCTTTTCAGCAGGTGACGGTCGTGGGAGACCACCAGCACCGCGCCGCTGAACTCTTGCAGGGCCATGGTCAGGGCCAGGCGCATCTCCAGGTCCAGGTGGTTGGTCGGTTCGTCGAGCAGCAGCAGGTTCGGGCGGTCCCAGGCAATCAGAGCCAGGGCCAGGCGCGCCTTTTCGCCACCGGAGAAATTCAGCACCGGCTCGTCGATACGCGCGCCGCGAAAGTCGAAACCACCGAGGAAGTCGCGCAGGGGCTGCTCGCGCTCGGTCGGCGCCAGGCGCTGCAAATGCAGCAACGGGCTGGCCTTGGCATCGAGCGAGTCCAGCTGGTGCTGGGCGAAATAACCGACCACGGTGTTCTCGCCGCGGGTCAGGCGACCGCCCAGCGGCGACAGCTCGCCGGAGAGGTTCTTGATCAGGGTCGACTTGCCCGCACCGTTGGGGCCGAGCAGACCGATGCGCGCACCCGGGGTCAGTTGCAGCTTGACCTTCTCCAGCACGGTCTTCTCGCCGTAACCCAGACGGGCATCGGACAGGTCGAGCAGAGGGCTGGAGATCTTTTCCGACTCGCGGAAAACGAAGTCGAACGGCGAGTCGACGTGGGCGGCGGACAGCTCTTCCATTCGCTCCAGGGCCTTGATCCGGCTCTGGGCCTGGCGGGCCTTGGTGGCCTGGGCCTTGAAGCGCGCAATGTACTTTTCCATATGCGCACGCTGCGCCTGCTGCTTCTCGTAGGCTTGCTGCTGTTGCGCCAGGCGTTCGGCACGGGCGCGCTCGAAGGCGCTGTAGCCACCGCGATAAAGGGTGATCTTGCGCTGATCGACATGAGCCACATGGTCGACCACGGCATCGAGGAAATCGCGGTCGTGGGAAATCAGCAGCAAAGTGCCGGGGTAGCCCTTGAGCCAGTCCTCCAGCCAGAGGATCGCATCGAGGTCCAAGTGGTTGGTCGGTTCGTCGAGCAACAGCAGATCCGACGGGCACATCAGCGCCTGCGCCAGGTTCAGGCGCATCCGCCAGCCACCGGAGAAGTCGCCGACCTGGCGGTCCATCTGCTCGTTGCTGAAACCCAGGCCGGCCAGCAGCTTGCGCGCCCGCGCGTCGGCGGTATAACCGTCGGCGCTGTCCAGCTCGGCATGCAGGCGCGCCAGGGCCGCACCGTCATGGGCCGCTTCGGCGGCGGCCAGCTCACGCTGCACCTGGCGCAGGCGCAGGTCGCCATCGAGCACGTAGTCGACCGCCAGCCGCTCGAGGGTATCGACCTCCTGGCGCATATGGGCGATGCGCCAGTCGGCGGGCAGGAAGCAGTCGCCCGAATCCGGGTGCAACTCGCCACGCAGCAAGGCGAACAGGCTGGATTTGCCGGCGCCGTTGGCACCGATCAGGCCGGCTTTCTGGCCGGCGTGCAGGGTCAGCTCGGCGTCTTCTAGCAGACGTTGCGGACCACGCTGTAAAGTCAGGTTCTGAAGTCGAATCATAATGGCGGCGGAGTCTACCAGCTTCGTTCGCAACTGGCGCGAGTAGCACTATGTCCTCTGACCTGTGGAGCTTCACCCTCAAGACCTACGCCCGCCCGGGCGTCGAAGAAGCCTGCCTGAACCTTCAGGCGGCCGGGGCCAATGTCTGCCTTCTACTCTGCGCGGCCTGGCTCGGCGCGCGCGGAGTGACCTGCACTTCGCAGCGCCTGCAACAGCTGCGAACCCTGGGCCAGCCCTGGCACGACGAAGTCGTCAGGCCGCTACGCCAACTGCGCACGCAATGGCGCCCGGCCGCGAGCGCGGATCCGGAACTGACGGTCTTGCGCGAACAGGTCAAGGCATTGGAACTGGAGGCCGAGCGGCAACTGCTGCTGCGCCTGGAGGCGCTGGCGGGAGAATGGTCGAAGGGTGAAACGCAGGATCTGACGGACTGGCTGGAAGGACTGGCGGCCGAAGCCGCCAACCTCAACCGCGACGCGCTGCAGGTGCTGCGCGTCGCGGTGACCGGCGCTTAGGAAGCGCTGGTTGGCGTGGTGCTGGCGGGAGCGGCAGTCGGAGCTGGCGCAGCAGTCGCCGCTGGAGCTGGCGAAGAGACCGGTGCCGCCGGCTTGGTTGCCGGAGTTGCCGGGGTGGCTGGTTTGGCGGCCGCTGGAGCGGTGGCCGGTTTGGCAGCAGCAGGCTTGGCGGCGACTGGCTTCTTCGCGGCTGGTTTTGCAGCCGGCTTGGCAGCAGGTTTCACCGCAGGCTTGGCTGCTGGTTTGGCTGCAGCCGGTTTAGCGGCTGCTGGCTTGGCGGCAGTGGAAGCCGCTGGCTTGGCTGCTGCAGGTTTAGCTGCCGGTTTGGCCGCGGGTTTCGCTGCTGCCTTCACCGGAGCTTTGGCCGCAGCCGGTTTGGCGGCCGGCTTCGCAGCCGTTTTTGCCGCTACCGGTTTAGCCGCTGGCTTGGCAGCAGCAGGCTTGGCCGCTGCGGTTTTAGCCGCTGGCTTGGCGGCGGGTTTGGCCGCTGGTTTGGCCGCTGGTTTTGCTGCTGGCTTGGCAGCGGGTTTCGCTGCAGCCGGTTTGGCAGCCGCCGTTTTCGCAACGGGTTTGGCAGCAGGTTTTGCAGGTGCTTTTGCAGCAGCCGGTTTAGCCGCTGGCTTGGCAGCTGCAGGTTTGGCTGCGGCGGTTTTTGCCACTGGCTTGGCGGCAGGTTTGGCAGCCGGTTTGCTGGCAGCTTTTGCCGGTGCTTTAGCGGCAGGTTTGGCTGGGGCTTTTGCCGCCGGCTTGGCTGCGGCTTTCTGTGCTGGAGCGGCGGCCGGTTTGGCGGAGCGAGTGCTCAGCACCTTGGCTGCGGCTTCTTTCACACGACCGACGCCCTGGGCCAGTTTCAGGCTTTCCTGAGCGTCGCGCTTGAGTTGCAGAATGTAGGCGCGGGTTTCGGATTGGCGTGCCTTGAGTGCATCGAGCAGGTCTTCAAGTTCTTTCACTGCGTCCTTGGCTTTGGCTTGTGCCTTGGCCTTGCCGGCCGCCGCGGCGTCCTGCAATTTGGTGCGCGATTTGTGCAGTTTTTCCTGTGCCTTACCGCGTTGCTTTTCCAGTTTGGCGAGCAGTTTTTCAGCATCAGCCAAGGCTTGGGAACAAGCGTTTTCCAAATGTTCGAGCAGGCTGCTCGAAAGCTGTTGGAGCAAATGCAACGGAGTATTTACAGGCTTCTTATTGGCCGACATGGTTTACCTCCTGGCTGACGTGAGTTGCGGCTCATACTAGACCTCTGCTGCTACCGCCGCTAGGGCATGTTGACAGTATCGAATGCCATGCGTTGCAGAGGATCGAAAATGTTCTTCGCGCACAAGAAAGTTACTCACCAGCCGCCACATCCACGCTGGCATAATCCCCCTCGTCTCAGGCCGGAGAACGCCCATGTCGCGTTACCTTTTTTTATCCTTGTGTGTGTTGTTGCCACTGGCTCAGGCCGCCGAAGATTCGCAGAAAAACGATGCTCACGATCTCGCCTACAGCCTGGGCGCCAGCCTCGGTGAACGCCTGCGCCAGGAGGTGCCGGACCTGCAGATCCAGGCATTGGTGGAGGGCTTGAAACAGGCCTACCAAGGCAAGCCCCTGGCACTCAAGGACGAGCGTATCGAACAGATCCTCGCCCAGCATGAAGCACAGGTCGGCGAGCAAGCGGACAAGCCGCGAATCGAAGTGGCGCTGGAAAACGAACAGCGTTTTCTCTCGGCCGAAAAGGCCAAGCCGGGCGTACGCGAACTGGAGAACGGCATCCTGCTGACCGAGCTGGCACCCGGCGACGGAGTACGGCCGGGAGCCAATGGTTCGGTACAGGTTCGCTACACCGGACGCCTGCCTGATGGCACGGTGTTCGATCAGAATCAGCAGCCACAGTGGTTTCGCCTGGACAGTGTGATTGCCGGATGGCGCAGCGCCTTACAGCAGATGCCGACGGGGGCGAAGTGGCGCCTGGTGATTCCTTCGGCCCAGGCTTACGGCGCCGATGGCGCGGGCGACCTGATCGCACCTTACACGCCACTGGTGTTTGAAATCGAGCTGCTGGGGGCCACCGGTTAGGGGGCGCAGAAACGAAAAACGGTGCGCAATGCGCACCGTTTCGGTAAAGCTTTCGCGGCAAGTCAGGCCTGAACGGCGGCCTCTTCCTTGTGAGCGTTGTGCAGCACTTCGATCAGGCAATCTTCCAGCTCGAAGCGTTCATGCAGCAGACCACCCAGCTCCTTGAACTTCTCCGCCACGCATTTTCCTTCGTCGCACAGATCGTTGAACGCCAGCAGCTTTTCAGTGATGACATCGATCCGTGGATAAATGGTTTCGGCCAGTTCGAGCCCGCGCTGATCATTGAAGGCCTTGGCCTCGCCAGTCAACTGCTCGTAGATTTCAAAGTGGCCGGCGGAGACGTAGTCCACCAGGATTGCGCAGAACTCCTGCAGCGGTTGTCGATTTTCAGCCAGCGTCTCAGGCTCCGCGCCGAGAGCATCATAGGCCCGAACCAGTTCGTGACGCTCCTGCAACCAGCGATCGATCAGCAGATGCACTCCACCCCAGCGTTCCTGAGCATTCTGACAACTTTCGAGCATGGCGATCTCTCTTCCCTTATGGGTCATGCCGCTCTGAATCCGCCACTGGACTGAACATCAGCATCCGGCCAGGCAGAACAGCATCGAGCAACGTAATTGCGGTGATACGTGCGGGCCAGATTATGCCCGCTCGACAGCCGCTTCAAGGTACGCAGGAGATAAAGTTCATACAAGTGTTTAATCTTGCGCCCCATCGCCAATCGACGACTCAGGTCGCGGCCGCCCTGCGCCGGCCCCATGGTAGAAGCCGCGCCAGACGATAGGCGCTCAAAATCATCACAGCGATGAAAAACAGCAGGCTCCACTCCGCGGCACTCATGTCCAGCAACGTCCAGGTGACCTCCGCGCACTGCGCGGTCCCGGTGAAAACCAGCTGCAAGGCACGCCCCCAGGACAGGTTGCCGAGCATGAACGGCATGTCCGGCAAGCACGCCAGCAACTGATCCGAAGGAATGTTCTGCAATAACACATGGCGCCCTGCCGTAACGACACCCGCCAGGCTGCAGAACAGTTCCAGCAGCCAATACAGGGCACTCGCCGGGTATTGTGGCCCCTGCAGGGCCGCGACCAGGCTGATCGAGGTCAACAGCAACGCAAAGAAACGTTGCGCCACCCACAACAGGCAAGGCTCGAGCCCAACCCCGAACTCCAGGTGAAACGAAGCCCACAGGGCCAAGGCACCGGTAAAAAACACAAGGGAGAACAGCAAGCGTGAGCCGGCCAGCGACATGGTGTATCCACAACGGAAGAAACAGGCTGCCACGGTAGAGAAAGCGCTCGGCCCTTTCAAGGCGCGCCATGACAAGATCGAGCGCGGCAAACCGGCACAAAGGCCAGATCGGGGGGGAGTCGCAGGACGGGCCGCCCCTCCGGGGACGGCCCAGCCTTGCGGTTTTATACCCTGGCGGGCACCGGCAGCGGCGATGCCAGGAGGCGCTCGTCCAACAACCCCAGACCTTCCTGGAACAGCTGGTTGCTGCGCTCGGTATCGCCCAGCTGCGCCAGCAACCGGGCCAGCTCGGCACAGGCTTCAGGGTTGCGCTGCAGGCGCAGGCTGCTTTCCAGGTAGTCCCGCGCCTTGCCCCAGAGACTGGTTTGCAGGCACAGGCGGCCCAGGGTCAGCAGCAGGCTCGGGTCGTTCGGGTGGTCTTTGAGGCACTGCTCGGCGAACTGCAGTTGCCGCGCCGGATCACTGCCCCGCAGCAAGCCGTAAAGCCGCGCCAGATGGCTGTCGTACTTGCGCTTGAGAGCGACGCGCAGCACTTCTTCGGCCTCGGCCCCGGCGCCCAATTGCCGCAGTTGCTCGGCGTAGGCCAGCACCAGTTGCGGTTCCTGACGCTGAGCCGCGGTCAGTTGCTGCCAAGCGCGGTTGAGCGATTGCAGACCGACCGTACCGTCCTCTTCGCGATGTGCCGCGAGGGTCAGGTTCTCGCCCCAGGCCCGACGTTCCAGCTCGGCCAGCTCGTTGGCGGGCAGGACCTTGTCCTTGCGCAGCTCGGGCAGCAGGCGGATCACCGCCGACCAATCGCCCCGCTGCTGGTGCAGACGCTGCAACTGCCGCAGCACCTGGACACTGTGCGGATGACGCTCGTGCATGGCTTGCAGGGTACTCAGAGCGCCTTCGGTATCACCGCGATCGGTCTGCAGTTGGGCATGACTCAAGGCCACCGCCAACTCAGCCTGGGGCTGGCGCTCGAGGGCACGCTCCAGCAGGCTGTCGCACTGCTCGTAGTTTCCCTGCTCGTTCGCCGCCCGCGCCGCGCCGAGGTAGTACAAAAGAGGCTGGCGCTCGGCTTCCGCGGCACGATGCAAGTGCTTCTGGGCGCTGGCCCAGCGGCCCTCGGCAAGATCCATCTGGCCTTGTTCGATGGCAATCTGCACGCGACGGCTGCGGTTGCGCCGCGACCAGGGATTGACCACGCCGCTGGAGGTCATCACCAGTTCGATCAGTGCCTTGATACCCCAGATCACCAGCCAGATCACCGCGACCAGCGCCAGGGTCGCCCACAGGCTCGACTCATAACGGAAGCTGTCGTAGGCAATCAGGATGTACCCGGAATGCTCGGCGATCGCCAACCCCAGCAATCCCGAGGCGGCGATCACCAGGAACAGAATCACGTACAGGCGCTTCATGGGCTGGTCTCCTGCGGGGCATTCGCAGCAGGTTTGGCCAGTGGTTTCACCGACTCTTCAGCGCTCAGGTTGCGTCGCTCCAGGTAGGCCTGAACGGCGCTCAGGGTCTTGGCCAGGTCCGGCGTCTGCACGGTGACCGGCTGTTTGCTCAGTTCGGACACGCGCTCGAGCATGAGTTTGCTCTGCGGATTGTCCTGATTGAAGTTGCCCTTCAACACGTCGCGAGCTTCCGCCAGGGCCTGGGTGTACACCGGAGCCTGGCCGTTCAGGGCCGCCCATTGCGCCTGCTCCAGGGCCAGGCTCAAGGCCAGGCGCACCTGCGTCAGGCTTTGCCCGGCGAGCAGCGGCCGCACATTCTTGTCCGCGTTGAAGTCGATACGAATGTAACGCGAGATCTGGTCCCACCATTGCGCCCAGCGGCTGGCGCCGTCACCGTCGGCGGTCAGGCCCAGCAACGAATCGCCACGGTCGCGGTACTCGGGGGCCAGCTCGGTGAGCTCGGTCACCTGGTCGCGCAGTGCGCCCAGTTGCAGGAACAGCCCGGTGCGATCCGGTTGTTCGGTACTGCGCAGGGCCGCGAGGCTCTTGGCCAGCTGTTCACGCGCGGCGAAAGAACCGGGATCGTTCTGCTCGCGCAGGATCTCGTCGGCCCCCTGCACCAGGGCCCGGGCGCTGCTGATGTCCTGCAAGGCCGAAAGACGCAGGCTGGCCAGACGCAACAGATGTTCCGCCTCGGCCAGACGCCAGTCCTTGCGGCTGGCTCCCAGCACGCTCTCGAGCTTCTGATTGAGTCGCTGCTGGTCACCCTGCAACTGCGCGACCAGACGGCGGCGCTCTTCCAGCTCATCGGCCGCCGGCAACTGCTCCAGACGCGCCGTCAGGCGCTGCTCGTTGAGCTTCAGGCTCTGCGCCTCATCACCCAGGGCCTGCAACTGCCCCAACTGCTGTTGATTGTTGGCCTGCAGGCTGCGCACCTGCCAGACACCCCAGCCGCCGGCAGCGACGCCGGCCGCCCCCAGCAGCAGGGCGAGGATCGCCAACCCGTTGCCACGGCGCTGCGGAGCAGGGGTTGCGGGTTCAGCCGGTGCATCGATTACCGGCTGGACATCATCTTTAGGCAAGGCTGTTTCGCTCACGTATCCATCCTTTGCGTTTAGAGAACGGGCACGGGTTGCTCCCGTAACGCCGTTAGCAAGGCCGCGGCGCTGGCGCCACGACAATCCACAACTTTCTCGGCCCCGGCGGCACGCGCCATCTCGGCGACCCGGGGGCTCGGTACAAACAACGGCAGCCGCGCCACCTGTGGCCAGGCCTCGCCGGCCAACTGCTGCAAGTGCTCGAAACCCTGCCCACTGCTGACCACCAGCCCATTCAAGCGTTCAGCTCGGATGCGTTGCATCAGGACCCCGTCGGCATAGCGCGGCAGGTCGCGGCGGTACAACTCTAGATAATCGACACTAGCACCTTGGCCGCGCAAACGCTCAGCCAGCAGCTCGCGGCCACCCTCCCCGCGCACGATCAGCACCCGCGGGCCGGGCCGGGCAATAGCCTCGCGCAACTGGGGAAGTTCAAGCAAGGCTTCGCTGTCATCGCCTTGCTCGGGGAAAAAAACATCCAGGCCGTGATCGGCCAGAACCTGCGCCGTGCCGGCGCCCACACTGAACCAACGCTGGCTCGGCGGCTGCGGCCAGAACTGCTCGAGCAGTTGCACGGCTATGCGCGCGGCCGGCTTGCTGACCACGATCACCGCACAGTACAAGTGCAGATCAAGCACTTTGGCGCGCTGGGTATCGCCAACAGGCAGGGCTTGGATTTCCAGCAATGGCAGGCTGCTGCTGAACACCCCCGCTTCGCCCAGAACCTCAGCCAGCAGCGCCGACTCGTCCGTGGGCCGGGTCAGCAGCACACGCCAGTCGCTCACTCTTCGCCAGCCTCGCCATAGACCGCGCGCAGAATATCGTCGGCGCCCTGGGCCAGCAGATCCTCCGCGACCTGCACACCGAGCGCCGCCGCCGCGCTACGTGGAGCACGGGCCTCGGCGCTGAGCAGCACACCGCCGCTCGGTTCGCCGACCAGGCCACGCAGCCACAGCTGATCGCCTTCGAGTACCGCATAGCAGGCGATCGGTACCTGGCAGCCGCCATTCAGATGCTTGTTGAGGGCCCGCTCGGCGGTGACTCGATCCGCGGTATCGACATGATGCAGAGGCGCCAGCAGCTTATGGATCTCGCTGTCGGCCGTGCGGCATTCGATGCCCACCGCGCCCTGGCCGCCAGCCGGAAGGCTGTCGTCGACGCTGATCGAAGAGCTGATGCGATCTTCGAAGCCAAGACGGATCAAGCCCGCAGCGGCCAGGATGATGGCGTCGTACTCGCCGGCGTCGAGCTTGGCCAGGCGAGTATTGACGTTGCCGCGCAGGAAGCGGATCTGCAGGTCCGGACGACGAGCCAGCAACTGCGCCTGGCGACGCAGGCTGGAGGTGCCCACCACGCTGCCCACGGGCAGGTCGTCGAGACTGGAATAGGTATTGGAGACAAAGGCATCGCGCGGGTCTTCACGCTCGCAGATGCAGAACAGGCCCAGGCCTTCAGGGAAGTCCATGGGCACGTCTTTCATCGAATGCACAGCGATATCCGCTTCGTTTTCCAGCAGCGCGGTTTCCAGCTCCTTGACGAACAGTCCCTTGCCGCCGATTTTCGACAACGGCGAGTCGAGCAGCTTGTCGCCGCGACTGACCATGGGCACCAGCGTCACGATCAACCCTGGGTGAGCGGCTTCCAGACGAGCTTTGACGTATTCGGCTTGCCACAAGGCCAAGGCACTTTTGCGGGTAGCGATGCGGATTTCGCGAGAGGACATGGATCAATCCGTACTGATGAAAATACGGCAGATGATAACAGCTCAGCCAAATCAGCTTTGACTTGTATCAGGAACTACAGCCCCTCCCTGGCTGCAGGAACATTGCGGGCGGGGCGCATGACCCGCCCGGCCGCCCGGATCTAGAGCTGCTGCATCATCTTGCGCACACCGGCCACATGCCGTCGGCTGACGATCAACGCATCACCATTGAGACCCTTGAGGAACAGCTGGAAATGCCCCAGCGGCGTACGCTGCAGACGTTCGATGCGTTCACGGGCCACCAAGGCGTTGCGATGGATGCGCACGAAGCGCTCGCCAAACTCGTCCTCCAGCGCCTTCAGGGGTTCGTCCAGCAGGACTTCGCCGCTTTCATGGCGCAAGGTCACGTATTTGTGGTCGGCAATGAAATAGACGACCTGATCCAGCGGGATCAGCTCGATGCCTTTGCGGGTCCGCGCACTGATATGGCTGCGAGGGCCGCTGCCGCTTTCCGCGGCGGGCCGGGTCAAGGCCGCCAGCTGGATCCGGTTGGGGCGGTCGGCCTTTTTCAGCGCCTCGAGCAGATGCTCGGAACGCACCGGTTTGAGCAGGTGACCTACCTCGCTGACATCAAAAGCCTCGAGGGCGAATTCATCAGGGGCGGCACAAAACACCACGGCTGGCGGCGCTTCGCGCTCGCATAAACGGGCGGCAACCTGCAGGCCATCGAGACCCGGCATGCGGATGTCGAGAAGCACGATATCCGGCTTCAGGCTGTCGATCAGGGCCAATGCCTCTTCGCCATTGGTGGCGCTGGGCTCCAGGACACTGTATCCCTCAAGCTCACTGACCATGCGGCTCAGTCGCTCGCGGGCTAGGGGTTCGTCATCAACGATCAGGACATTCATATTGCGCTGGATTCCTGCGTGAGTCTCGCACAAGGATAGCGTAGACAGGTGAAGTGACGTCCGTCACGGCGATCCACGCTAAGACTAGTGCGAGGGCCAAAAAGTGCCCCACGACGGGCACCATTATTTACCCGGGCCTGCTCGATACCGTTCAAGGCCCGCCACTGCACGACATGGTCATGGGGACTGCTGATACAGGACACAAACACCCCCTCTCTATATAGTCGGCTTCCACCCCGACCGCCTCCCTCGCGAATCGCGAGGTGGCGGCGGGACCGGAGCGCATGCGACAACGGTTGCGTGATCAGCGACCAGACTCGATGAAACATCCGGGATTGCGCTGTTCCTTCAGTCCAACTGTAGACGGTTGCCAAGACGATATTGCTCTATCGATAAATATCGTTACATCACTCCTCGCACCCCGCCGTCGCTCGCCTAGTCTCTGCGCGCCCGAGGTCGGCGACAAGCGCCCGCGGCCCCCATGGCAGAAATAAAAACCTGCCGACCGGTGCCAGCTACAGGATTGGCAACCCTGTTATTATCCGCGGCAGCTTTTCACCTCATTTCCCTTCCAGCCGATCACGAGCGAATTCATGAGCACTGACAAGACCAATCAGTCCTGGGGCGGCCGCTTCAGTGAGCCCGTCGACGCCTTCGTCGCCCGCTTCACCGCCTCCGTCACTTTCGACCAGCGCCTCTATCGTCACGACATCATGGGCTCGATCGCCCACGCCACCATGCTGGCCAAGGTCGGCGTACTGACCGATGCCGAACGCGACAGCATCATCGACGGCCTGAAAACCATCCAGGGCGAAATCGAGGCCGGCACCTTCGACTGGCGCGTCGATCTGGAAGACGTGCACATGAACATCGAAGCACGCCTGACCGACCGCATCGGCGTCACCGGCAAGAAGCTGCACACCGGCCGCAGCCGCAACGACCAGGTGGCCACCGATATCCGTCTGTGGCTGCGCGACGAAATCGATCTGATCCTGGCGGAAATCACCCGCTTGCAAAAAGGCCTGCTGGAACAGGCCGAGCGCGAAGCCGGCACCATCATGCCGGGCTTCACTCACCTGCAAACCGCGCAGCCTGTGACCTTCGGTCATCACATGCTGGCCTGGTTCGAGATGCTCAGCCGCGACTACGAGCGCCTGGTCGATTGCCGCAAGCGCACCAACCGCATGCCGCTGGGTAGCGCCGCGCTGGCCGGCACCACCTACCCGATCGACCGCGAGCTGACCTGCCAGCTGCTGGGATTCGACGCCGTCGGCGGCAACTCGCTGGACAATGTGTCTGATCGCGATTTCGCCATTGAGTTCTGCGCCGCCGCCAGCGTGGCCATGATGCACCTGTCGCGCGTCTCCGAAGAGCTGGTGCTGTGGACCAGCGCGCAGTTCCAGTTCATCGATCTGCCCGACCGTTTCTGCACCGGCAGCTCGATCATGCCGCAAAAGAAAAACCCGGACGTTCCGGAGCTGGTTCGTGGCAAGAGCGGCCGCGTGTTCGGCGCCCTGATGGGCCTGCTGACCCTGATGAAGGGCCAGCCCCTGGCCTACAACAAGGACAACCAGGAAGACAAGGAACCGCTGTTCGACGCCGCCGACACCCTGCGCGACTCGCTGCGGGCCTTCGCCGACATGATCCCGGCAATCAAGCCCAAGCACGCGATGATGCGCGAAGCGGCACTGCGCGGTTTCTCCACCGCCACCGACCTGGCGGACTACCTGGTGCGCCGCGGCCTGCCATTCCGCGATTGCCACGAGATCGTCGGCCACGCCGTGAAGTATGGCGTGGAGACCGGCAAGGACCTGGCGGAAATGAGCCTGGAGGAACTGCGCAAGTTCAGCGACCAGATCGACCAGGACGTGTTTGCCGTGCTGACCCTGGAAGGCTCGGTCAACGCCCGTGACCACATCGGCGGCACGGCCCCGGCTCAAGTCAAGGCGGCGGTGGTTCGCGGCCAGGCGTTGCTGAGCAGCCGCTAAAAGCTAGCGCGGGCAAGCCACGCTCCAGCTTAAGAGCGCGGCTTGCCCGCAGTCAGCGACCTGAAACCTTCCTACTTCTTGCTGGCGATCATCGCCAGGAACTGCGGCATCGCCGCGTCCTTGTCCGCCGCGACCCGCTGCACATTGGGCATCTGCTCCAAACGCGCCATCAAGGCCTTGGCTGCCGGTATCTCGGCCAGATAATCCACATCGAACAGCTTCTGCCCTACCGCGCAGGCCAGGCTCACGCTGTACAGGAAATACAGGTCCGCCACGCTCAGGCTGCTGCCCGCCACATAAGGGGCGAACTTGCCGTGCCTGGCCAGCGAGGCGAACCCCTGCACCAGCTCGTTGCGGGACTTCTCCTTGATAGCCTCGGGGACCGCCATCCCGAAGAACGCCTCGCCATAACAGGCCCGCGCCGGCAACTCGATGTAAAGCTCGATCTCCTTGGCCAGCGCCAGCACCTGGGCACGCGCGAACGGGTCACTGGGCAGCAGCGCCGGCCCAGGCTGGCTTTCAAGGTATTCGAGGATCACGCTGGTTTCATTGATAAAGCCCTGCTCCACCCTTAGCACCGGCACCTTGCCGCGCGGGCTGATGGCCAACGCCTCAGGGCTTTGCCCGGCGTAGAACGGCACTTCTTCGAAAGGCAGATCTTTTTCCAGCAATGCCAGTTTCACCATGTTGTAGTAATTGCTGACGGCGAATCCATAAAGCTTGAGCATCACATAGCCTCCAGGCCGGGTGCGGGGTTGGCAGCCACTCTTATAGATCCTCGACAGCCGACTGGCCAGCAGCATCAGGCTCCTGAATACGGGTAAACTGGCGACCTTTCCTTGAGGAGCCTGCCATGAGCGAGCCAACCCCCGGTACCAGCAACGACGACAGCGACGAAGAAGCGTTCGCCGAAAACACCCTGATCGAAGCGATCGAAAACCAGATCGAAAGCGACAACCCGCCCGCGGCCAAGGCCACCTTCAACAAGCTGACCCTGGTCGGCTATGAGCGTGACGAAATCCTCAACCTCATGGCTCACGTCCTGGCAGTGGAAATCGACGCGATCCTCGAAGAAGACCGCGCGTTCGACACCCAATGGTACGAAGCCGCGCTGCGCGCCCTGCCCGAGCTGCCGCCCGAGAAGAAATAAGCCCGCCACGCCTCGCGTCCGCCCCTGGCCGGCGCGATGGCGAGCCTTGACTACACTGGTACGCGCCCTGCGGCCAAATACCGCCGCCCAGGGGCGTAAAAGTCCGCAGCGGACACTGGACAGGCTGCCCAACTGCGGTCACCTTAAGGACGCTGTCGTCTAATTCCTAGAAAGTCTGGAGTCCTTATGTCGTATACCCCTGAGTTGGTTGCCGAACTGGAAATCCTTGCACTCTTCAACCTGGACAGTTCCCAGGAAGGCCTGAAAATCCATCAGACCGCTGCCCCCCAAGCTATCGCCGCCGCACGACGCCTGTTCGAAAAAGAGCTCATTACCCAGCCCGATGGTGGTTACCTGACCAGCCTGGGCCGCGATGCCGCCGAGCATGCCCAAGGCCTGCTGACCATTCTGACGGTCAAAGAAGCCGCCTGAACGCTCCCCCCCTACGGCCCTCGGAATCCCCGCCTGTCGGATTCCGCGGGCAAGCTCCAGTTGTCCGCTGGAAATCTGACGTCAAAAATAAAATTCAGCTTAAAGCTCGCCCTCGACTGGCTGTAAACTCCTCCACCTATAAGACCTCCCACGTTCAAGCTTCGCGAGCCTGTTTGAATGACCCGCACCCATGAAATCCGCCCAGATCTGGACGAGGGAATCGATCGCAAGGTTCTCAGCCAGCTGCGTGCGCGCTTTCTGAAGCTCAACGAAGGGCGTCTGGATCGGGCCATGGAGGGGTTATCGCCGCGCCAGCAACTGGTGCTCAACCTGTTGCCGCTGTTCTTTCACGTCAACCACCCGTTATTGCCGGGTTATGTGTCGGGCAGCACACCCGCCGGGCTGTCGAACTACGAACCCGACACCTCAACGCTCAACGAAGCCCAGCGCCTGACCCGCTCGTTTTCCTACAAGGTCCGGCCCGGCAATGCACCCCGACCTATCCATGGCCTGTTCCTGATGGGCAGCCTGGGCACCCTGGCCCAGGCTGACCAGAGCGATATGGATGTGTGGGTCTGCCATGCGCCCGATCTCGGCGAAAACGAACTCGCCGAACTGCGCAAGAAATGCCTGCTGCTGGAAGCCTGGGCCGCCGGCCAGGGCGCCGAGGCGCACTTCTTCCTGATCGACCCGAGCCGCTTTGTCCGTGGCGATCGCGACACCCAGCTGAGCTCGGACGATTGCGGCACCACTCAGCACTATCTGCTGCTGGACGAGTTCTATCGCACGGCCATCTGGCTGGCCGGGCGTACGCCACTGTGGTGGCTGGTGCCGGTGTACGAAGAAGCCCGCTACCAGCAGTACACCCATACGCTGCTGTCCAAGCGCTTCATCCCTGCCGACGAAAACCTCGACCTTGGCCATCTGGCTCATATTCCGCCGGGCGAATTCATCGGCGCCGGGCTCTGGCAGTTGTTCAAGGGCATCGAGTCGCCGTACAAGTCGGTGCTCAAGCTGCTGCTGACCGAGGTCTACGCCAGCGAACACCCGCGGGTGGAATGCCTGAGCCTGCGCTTCAAGCAGGCGGTGTTCGCCAATCGCCTGGACCTCGACGAGCTGGATCCGTACATCGTGGTCTACCGGCGCATCGAGGAATACCTCAAGGCCCGTGGCGAACCGGAGCGCCTGGAGCTGGTACGGCGCAGCCTGTACCTGAAGGTCAACCGCAAGCTCACCGGCAACAACGGCGCGCGCAACCCGAGCTGGCAGCGCTCGCTGCTCGAACGGCTGGCCCACGAATGGGGCTGGGATCAACGCCAGCTGGCAATGCTCGACAGCCGCAGCCAGTGGAAAGTCCGCCAGGTCAGCGCCGAACGCCGGGCCCTGGTCAATGAGCTGAACTACAGCTACCGCTTCCTGACCCAGTTCGCCCGTACCGAGCAGACCCTCGGCCTGGTCAACAAGCGCGACCTGAATATCCTCGGCCGCCGCCTGTACGCGGCCTTTGAACGCAAGGCCGGCAAGATCGAATTCATCAACCCCGGCATCGCCCCGGACCTGGCCGAAGACACCCTGACCCTGGTGCAGTCGCCCAACAAGAAAGAACCGGGGCAAACCCACTGGGGCCTGTACAACGGCAGCCTGAATGCCCTGGAGTGGGAACACTTCGCGCCGATCAAG
The DNA here is from genome assembly GCF_002843625.1 of Pseudomonas sp. 09C 129. NCBI lineage: Bacteria > Pseudomonadati > Pseudomonadota > Gammaproteobacteria > Pseudomonadales > Pseudomonadaceae > Pseudomonas > Pseudomonas sp. 09C 129. Next base: position 180,917 of record NZ_CP025261.1, read on the forward strand.
CGCAGCCGCGAACTGCTGGAGCTACTGACCTGGTGCCATCGCAACGGCGTGATCGACAGCAGCACGCGCCTGGCGCTGCACCCGGGCAGCAGCGACTTGAGCGAGTTCGAGCTGTTCAATCTGCTGGGCAGCCTGCAACAGACCATCGCCCTGCCCCTGGGCACCGTCAGCGAAGAACGCCTGCTGCACAGCAGCGTGCCCAGCGAAGTGCTGATCCTGGTGAATGTCGGCCGCGACCCGCTCAAGCATCACCGCGACCTGAACATCCTGATGACTACCGAGCGCACCGATTCTTTGAGCTACGCCGGGGTGCGGGAGAACCTCGTGCTGACTCTCGACCAGGTGACGCTCAACAGCTGGAACGAGGTATTAGTCGGCCGTTACGACGGCGCCCATGCCCTGCTCGACTGCCTGCGCGACTACCTCAACAATCTGCCGCGCGGCCCTGAGCAACCGAAGCTGCGAGTGCGCTGCTTCTGCCACAACCGCGCGCAGTTCATCGCCCAACGGGTCGAAGAGCTGTTCGACACGGCGCAGAACCTGTTGCTCAGCCAGCTCAACCACCGCTACCTGATCCAGGTCCAGCAGCATTACCACGTGCTGGAGTTGGTGCCGGGCCAGGTCAATCATGTGGCGCTGGCAAGCCTGCCGGCGCTGATCGACTACCTCGGCGAAGAGCAGTCGAGCTACAGCCCGCTGCACCTGGACCCGATGGCCCTGGAAGAACACGACCTGGCGCTGATCCTGCCGATGGGCCAGCCTGATTGCATCCAGGTGTTCTACCGTGTCGTCGAGGCTCAGGCCGAGCTGTATGTGCTGGATGAATTCAATGCGCTCTGGCAGCAACGCCTGCCCTACCACGACGAACAGAGCCTGTTGGTCCCCCTGCAACGCTTCCTGCAGTCGATCCTCTACCGGCGCGATGCCCAACTGCCGATGGAGGCCTCCCAGGCTCTGGTGCCACTGGATATTTTGTATTACCAGATATTGCCCTCAGGCAGCACAAGAGCCCGTCGAATCGAGCCACGCCCGGCCCCCCAGACACCAGCGAACAAAGCCTTTTATGACGTGCAGGGCATCATCGGCAAAGCCGCACCGGGGCAGGTGCAGGTCACTCTGTATTGCAATCAACGGGAGTTTTCCGAGCTGGAGCATGGCGACCAGTTGTTCGCCGCGGTCGCCCAGGAGATTGTCGGCCAGCGTCGCGAAACCGAGCGCTATCGCTGCTATATCACCGACCTGGACCTGTCCGGCCTGCTCGGTGACCACCACGGCTCAAGCAATCTCTACCTACGCTACAAGGCCGACCTGGAGCGCGCCTTGAACGACGCGCTCGAGCAGGTCTAGCCGGTCAGCGGCGCCCTTCAGAGGTGAAAGTCGCCAGCCGCTTCGGGTTGGTATTCCACTTCCAGCAGGGTCAGCTTCAGGGTCTTGCCGCCGGGCGCCGGCCAGTCGATGTACTGCCCGACCTGCAAACCGAGCAAGGCGCTGCCCACCGGCGCCAGGATAGAGATCCGGCCCTCGTCGGCGTTGGCGTCCTGCGGATACACCAGGGTCAGGTGATAGTCCTTGCCGCTGCCCTCTTCGCGACAATGCACACGCGAATTCATGGTCACGACACCAGGCGGGACTTCATCGTGGCCCACCAGGGTTTCGGCGCGATCCAGCTCGGTCTGCAACGCAATGACGCCAGGCAGCGTGTCGTCCAGGCTGTCGATCAGGCGCTCCAGACGCTGCACGTCGAGGCGGGTGAGAATGATGGAAGGTGCGGTGCTCATGATCCAGGCAGACTCCTTTTTTCGGCACAAAAAAGCAAAACCCCGTCCAGATAAGACGGGGTTTTCACTGGCCTCGATGTGGCGAGGCGTAACCGGACACTACCACAGCAGCACAAATAAACAAGCCGCCGGGCTTTTGTGCCCGGGCTAGCCCATACCAGGCGCCGCAGCCCGCTTGCGCTCCAGCGCCTGGCGACAGATGACTCGCCGTCGCTCATCGTCCGCCGAGCGCCATTCGCGAATGTCTTCCACATGCCGGAAACAGCCCTTGCAGACTTTTTCCTCATCCAGCCGGCACAGGCTGATGCAGGGCGAGGCCACGGCCGGGCTGACATTGCTGTACAGCGGCTTGGACGGGCGCGCCGGGGCGGCTGGCGTCACGGTCTCAGAGCCCTTCGAACTCAAGCTTGATATCGGCCTGCTCGAGGACGATGCGCTCGAGCATTTCGCCCAGCTGCTCTTCGCTCTTGTCGCACATCCAGCGCTCGCTTTCTTCGTCGTAGTCGAAGTGGAAACCACCGGAGCGCGCGGCCAGCCACAGCTGACGCAGCGGCTCCTGGCGGCTGAAGATCACCTGGCTGCCGTTTTCGAACTTGACGGTGAGCACACCGGCGGAGCTCTCCAGATCGATATCCAGGTCACTCTCCTCGAAAATGTCCTCCAGTGTCTGCTGGGTGGCATCGACCAGGTCGTGGAAACGGGCTTCAGTCAAACTCATTGCGGGAACCTCGAAAAGTGTCTACTCACGCTCAAGCGCCGCAAGATACGGGCGCATCCGGGCGAATGCAAAGGATACCGATCAAGGGCGCGGGCGGCAGAGAAAATATCCCCGCAACCGCCGCGCCCAGCGCCCGGGCCCGGGGCAAAGGCCCGCCGGACGGGTGTTCCAGCGCATAGGCAAGCCGTCGGGTGGCCGGTATACTCGGGCGCAATTAACGCATTCTCAAGGATTTCGCCATGAAGCGCCTGATCTCTTCCCTTGCTGCGCTCGTCGCGGTTGCCTGCCTTGTCACTGCCTGCGGTCAAAAAGGCCCGCTGTATCTTCCCGATGACAGCAAATCCCCTGAAGACCAAGGTCACTCGCAGTCGCACAAGCACGACACCAACTAAGGGAACCCCATGGACGCTTTTAACTACCGCGACGGGCAGCTGTTCGCGGAAGGTGTAGCGTTGTCCGCCATTGCCGAGCGCTTTGGCACGCCGACCTACGTCTATTCCCGAGCGCATATCGAAGCGCAGTACCGCGCGTACGCCGATGCCCTCGCCGGCATGCCGCACCTGGTCTGCTTCGCGGTAAAGGCCAACTCCAACCTGGGTGTACTGAATGTCCTGGCGCGTCTGGGCGCCGGTTTCGACATCGTCTCCCGGGGCGAGCTGGAACGCGTCCTGGCCGCTGGCGGCGCGGCCGACAAGATTGTCTTCTCCGGTGTCGGCAAGACCCGTGACGACATGCGTCGCGCCCTGGAAGTCGGTGTGCACTGCTTCAACGTCGAGTCCAGCGACGAGCTGGAACGCCTGCAACAGGTCGCCGCCGAACTCAAGGTTCGCGCGCCGGTTTCACTGCGGGTCAACCCGGATGTCGATGCTGGCACCCACCCGTACATTTCCACCGGCCTGAAGGAAAACAAGTTCGGTATCGCCATCGCCGATGCCGAAGACGTGTACATCCGCGCGGCACAGCTGCCGAACCTGGAAGTGGTCGGCGTCGATTGCCATATCGGCTCGCAACTGACCACCCTGGCCCCCTTCATCGATGCCCTCGACCGTCTGCTGGACCTGGTCGACCGCCTGGGCGAGTGCGGCATCTACCTGCGCCACATCGACCTCGGTGGCGGCCTGGGCGTGCGTTATCGCGATGAAGAGCCACCGCTGGCCGCCGACTACGTCAAGGCCGTGCGCGAACGCCTCGACGGCCGCGACCTGGAACTGGTCTTCGAACCCGGCCGTTTCATCGTCGCCAACGCCGGGGTACTGCTGACCCGGGTCGAGTACCTCAAGCACACCGAACACAAGGACTTCGCCATCGTCGACGCTGCCATGAACGACCTGATCCGCCCGGCCCTGTACCAGGCCTGGATGGACGTCAGCGCCGTGCGCCCGCGCGATGGCCAGGCACGTACCTACGACATCGTCGGCCCGATCTGCGAAACCGGCGACTTCCTGGCCAAGGAACGTCAGCTGGCGCTGGAAGAGGGCGACCTGCTCGCCGTGCATTCGGCCGGTGCCTACGGTTTCGTCATGAGCTCCAACTACAACACCCGCGGTCGCGCTGCTGAAGTGCTGGTCGATGGTGAACAGGCTGTTGAAGTGCGTCGCCGCGAGACGGTAGCCGAGTTGTTTGCTGGCGAAAGCCTGCTGCCGGAGTAAAACCATGCTGCTGCGTTTTACCAAGATGCACGGCCTGGGCAATGACTTCATGGTCCTCGACCTGGTCAGCCAGCACGCGCACATCCTGCCCAAACATGCCAAGCAATGGGGCGATCGCAACACCGGAGTCGGTTTCGACCAGTTGCTGATCGTCGAGGCGCCGAGCAACCCGGATGTGGATTTCCGCTACCGGATCTTCAATTCCGACGGCTCCGAAGTGGAGCAATGCGGCAACGGTGCGCGCTGTTTCGCCCGTTTCGTGCTGGACAAGCGCCTGACCACCAAGCGCCAGATCCGTGTCGAGACCAAAAGCGGCATCATCGAACTGGATGTGCGCAACGACGGTCAGATCAGCGTCGACATGGGCGCGCCGCGCCTGGTGCCCGAGCAGATTCCGTTCGTGGCACCGGCCCAGGCTCTGAGTTACCAGGTCGAAGTCGATGGCCAGACCGTCGAATTGGCCGCGGTGTCCATGGGCAACCCCCATGCGGTGCTGCGGGTCAACGACATCAACAGCGCGCCGGTGCATGAGCTGGGACCGAAGATCGAACATCACCCGCGCTTCCCGGCCCGGGTCAATGTCGGCTTCATCCAGGTCATCGACCGTCAGCGCGCGCAGCTGCGGGTCTGGGAACGTGGCGCCGGGGAAACCCAGGCCTGCGGTACCGGCGCCTGCGCCGCCGCAGTGGCCGCGATCAGCCAGGGGTGGATGGATTCGCCGCTATTGATCGACCTGCCGGGCGGGCGCCTGTCCATCGAATGGGCAGGCCCTGGCCAACCGGTGAAGATGACCGGCCCGGCAGTGCGCGTATACGAAGGACAGGTGCGTCTTTGAATGAGCGAAAACCATGACTGATCAGCCTCAGGTTCCAGCCGAACAGCCCGACGAATCTCCTGCCGAAAACCTCGAGGCGGCGGCGATCGCCGCGTACCTGGAGGCGCATCCGGACTTCTTCGTCGAGCATGAAGAACTGCTCCCGGCGTTGCGCATTCCCCATCAGCGCGGTGACACCATCTCGCTGGTGGAGCGGCAGATGAAGATCCTGCGCGAGCGCAACATCGAGATGCGCCACCGGCTTTCGCAGTTGATGGACGTGGCCCGGGACAACGACCGGCTCTTCGAGAAGACCCGACGCCTGATTCTCGCGCTGATGGATGCCAACAGCCTGGAAGACGTGGTGATGAGCGTCGAAGACAGCTTGCGCCAGGACTTCCAGGTGCCTTTCGTGGGCTTGATCCTGTTCAGCGACAGTGCCATGCCAGTGGGCCGCTGGGTCACCGCGGCCGAGGCCCAGACCGCCATCGGTGGCTTGCTGACCGAAGGCAAGAGCATCAGCGGCAGCCTGCGCGAGCATGAGCTGGACTTCCTGTTCGGCGAAGAACAGCGCCAGCAGATCGGCTCGAGCGCCGTGGTCGCCATCGCCCATCAGGGCATTCACGGCGTGCTGGCCATCGCCAGCCGCGACCCGCAGCACTACAAAAGCTCGGTGGGGACGCTGTTCCTCAGCTATATCGCCGAAGTCATGGGCCGCGTGCTGCCGCGCTTCACTCACTCGCTACGCTCGGTTCGCTGACCATGGAACGACAACTGGACGCCTACTGCGAGCACCTGCGCAGTGAGCGCCAAGTGTCGCCCCATACGCTGCAAGCCTACCGCCGCGATCTGGAAAAAGTGCTGGCCTTCTGCGCCAAGCAGCAGGTTTGCAGCTGGTCCGACCTGGACATCCAGGGCCTGCGCAGCATGATTGCGCGCCTGCACCAGCAGGGCCAATCCTCTCGCAGCCTGGCGCGCCTGCTCTCCGCCGTGCGCGGCCTGTATCACTACCTGAACCGCGAAGGCCTGTGCAATCACGACCCGGCCAACGGCCTGGCGCCGCCCAAGGGCGAGCGCCGCCTGCCCAAGACCCTGGACACCGATCGCGCGCTGCAATTGCTCGATGGCGCGGTGGAGGATGATTTCCTCGCGCACCGCGACCAGGCGATTCTCGAGCTGTTCTATTCCTCCGGGCTGCGCCTGTCGGAGCTGACCAGCCTCGACCTCGAACAACTGGACCTGGCCGATGGCCTGGTGCAGGTGCACGGCAAAGGCAGCAAGACCCGGGTCCTGCCGATTGGCAAGAAGGCCCGCGAGGCGCTGCAGCTGTGGCTACCGCTGCGGGCGCTGAGCAATCCGCCGGACGACGCGGTGTTCGTCAGCCAGCAGGGCCGGCGCCTGGGCCCCCGGGCGATCCAGCTGCGGGTCAAGGCCGCCGGCGAGCGCGAGCTGGGACAGAACCTGCATCCGCATATGCTGCGACACTCCTTCGCCAGCCACATGCTGGAATCCTCCCAGGACCTGCGCGCGGTACAGGAACTGCTGGGGCACTCGGATATCAAGACCACCCAGATCTATACCCATCTGGACTTCCAGCACCTGGCAGCGGTCTACGACAGCGCCCACCCACGGGCCAAACGCAACAAAGGCGGTGAGTAATGACGATCAAGCTGATCACCTTCGACCTCGACGACACGCTGTGGGATACCGCGCCCGTGATCGTCAGCGCCGAAGCCGTGCTGCGCCAGTGGCTGACCGACCACGCTCCGCAACTGGGCGGCGTACCGGTGGAGCATCTCTGGACCATCCGTGAGCGGGTGCTGAACCACGAGCCCGGGCTCAAGTACCGCATCAGCGCGCTGCGCCGACGGGTGCTGTTTCATGCACTGGAGGAAGCCGGCTACGACCAGGGCCAGGCCAATGCCCTGGCCGACCAGAGTTTTGAAGTGTTCCTGCATGCGCGGCACCAGCTGGATATCTTTCCCGAGGTGCAGCCGACCCTGGAAGCGCTGGCCAACCACTTCGCGCTGGGCGTGGTCACCAATGGCAACGCCGACGTGCGCCGCCTGGGGCTGGCGGATTACTTCAAGTTCGCCCTGTGCGCCGAAGACATCGGCATCGCCAAGCCCGATTCACGGTTGTTTCACGAAGCCCTGCAACGGGGCGAGGCGACACCGGACACCGCCGTGCACATCGGCGACCACCCGGGCGACGACATCGCCGGGGCCCAGCAAGCCGGCTTGCGGGCCATCTGGTTCAACCCGGCCGGCAAGGCCTGGGAGGCGGATCGGTTGCCGGATGCGGAAATCCGCAGCCTGACCGAGCTGCCGAAACTGCTGGCGCGCTGGCACAACGGTGCCTGATCGGACGCTGTCGCAATCACTGCAACACCGCACTCTCGCCAACAAGCGCCCATGAAAAAGCCCGCAGCGACGGCGGGCTTTTTCAGCAAGCAAGTGGCAGGCGCTCAGATAGGCCGGCTACCGTACTTGTTATCAGGCTTCTTGGGCGGATCGGCAACCACATTGGCCTCGACTTCCTGCACTTTACCGCCACGGGCCAGGAACTCCTCCATGGCGCGCGCCAGTGCATCACGCTCTTTGTTCTTGGCTTCGACACTCGGCAGCTCGTCTACCGAGACGGCAGCCTTGGCCTTGCCTTTGGCGGTCGGGGCAGGAACATCACTGCCATCGTCTTCCGCCACATCGTCGGCGGCCGCTTCAAGACCTTCTTCGGTTTCGTCTTCGTCGCCTACTTCGAGGTCGTCGTTTTCCAGATCATCGTCGCTCATGTTCTACCTCATGACTTGCGAAAAGCAGATTAGTTATAGCCCAGCTGAGCCGACTGTCGAAGGCTGCTGGAAAAAAATCAACATCCACTGATAACCAGCGGCTTATGCCTTATCACCGTGCAAGGTGGCAAGGACTTTGCGGGCACCGCCATGATCGCGATGCTCGCCCAGATAAACGCCTTGCCAGCTGCCTAACGCCAAGCGACCCGCCGATACCGGCAAGCTCAATTGACAGCCTAGCAAACTGGCCTTGAAGTGCGCCGGCAGATCATCGGGCCCTTCGTCGTCATGTTCATACCCGGCCATGCCTTGAGGCACCAGGGAGTTGAAGAAACGCTCGAAGTCACGACGAACCGCAGGGTCGGCATTCTCGTTGATGGTCAACGAGGCCGAGGTATGCTGCAGCCACAAATGCAACAGACCGACCCGACATGCCTTCAGTTCAGGCAGGCCGGCGAGCAACTCGTCCGTTACCAGATGAAAGCCCCGGGGCCTTGCCCGCAGGGTAATCAGAGTCTGTTGCCACATACAGTTCTCCGCACATTCGGCGCGCATTCTAGCGCGCTCTGGGAAAAAACAAAGTGCCGAATATTCCTCCAATGCTGTAAGTCATTGACCCGAAAAAAAAGCAGTCATCAAACTGGCTGACACGCTCTGGAAAAAACCTTTCAGCCGTCTCTCAATGACAAAACGCAGACAAAAAAATGCCCGGCAAGCCGGGCATTTTTTCTGGCGGGATTACAGGTTGTAACCGCGCTCGTTGTGTTGCGCCAGGTCGAGGCCGACCGACTCTTCTTCCTCGGTGACACGCAGCCCGATGACCACATCCAGCACCTTGAGGATGATGAAGGTCACGATCGCGGTGTAGATCACCGTGAAGCCCACGCCTTTGCACTGGATCCACACCTGCGCGGCGATGTCGGTCACGGTGCCGAAGCCGCCCAGCGATGGCGCGGCGAACACGCCGGTGAGGATCGCGCCGAGGATACCGCCGATACCGTGCACGCCGAAGGCGTCCAGGGAGTCGTCGTAGCCCAGCTTGCGTTTCAGGGTGGTGGCGCAGAAGAAGCACACCACGCCCGCTGCCAGGCCAATCACCAGGGCGCCCATCGGGCCTACGGTGCCAGCGGCAGGCGTGATCGCCACCAGGCCGGCAACCACACCCGAGGCGATGCCCAGGGCGCTTGGCTTACCGTGGGTCAGCCATTCGGCGAACATCCAGCCCAGCGCCGCAGCGGCGGTGGCAATCTGGGTTACCAGCATCGCCATGCCGGCGGTGCCGTTGGCGGCGGCGGCGGAACCGGCGTTGAAGCCGAACCAGCCGATCCACAGCATGGCCGCGCCCATCAGGGTGTAACCCAGGTTGTGCGGCGCCATCGGGGTGGTCGGGAAGCCTTTACGCTTGCCCAGCACCAGGCAGGCCACCAGGCCGGCGATACCGGCGTTGATATGCACCACGGTGCCGCCGGCGAAGTCCAGCACGCCCCAGTCCCACATCAGGCCGCCGTTGCCGGACCAGACCATGTGCGCGATCGGCGCGTAGACCAGGGTGAACCAGATGGCCATGAAGATCAGCATGGCGGAGAACTTCATCCGCTCGGCGAAGGCACCGACGATCAGCGCCGGGGTGATGATGGCGAAGGTCATCTGGAAGGTGATGAACACCGCCTCGGGGAACAGCGCCGCCGGGCCGGTCAGGCTCGCCGGGGTGACGCCGGCCAGGAAGGCCTTGCCCAGGCCGCCGACGAAGGAGTTGAAGTTGACGACGCCCTGCTCCATGCCGGTGGTGTCGAACGCAATGCTGTAGCCATAAATGACCCACAGGATGCTGATCAGACCGGTAATGGCGAAGCACTGCATCATCACGGAAAGAATGTTTTTCGAACGCACCATGCCGCCGTAGAACAGCGCCAGGCCGGGAATGGTCATGAACAGCACCAGGGCGGTCGAGGTCAGCATCCAGGCGGTGTCGCCGGAGTTGAGGACTGGGGCTGCCACTTCGTCCGCCGCCATGGCCAGGCCAGGCATTACGAGGGACAACAGGGCTCCTAGCCCTGCGATTTTACGCAGAGTCATATTGTTTTCTCCTGGGGCGTTGGGTTTGGGGCGGCTTAGATGGCGTCGGTATCGGTTTCGCCGGTACGGATGCGAATAGCCTGTTCCAGATTGACCACGAAGATCTTGCCGTCACCGATCTTGCCGGTGTTGGCGGCCTTGGTTATCGCCTCGATGACCCGATCAAGATCCTTGTCATCGATGGCGACGTCGATCTTCACCTTGGGCAGGAAGTCGACTACGTACTCCGCGCCGCGATACAGCTCGGTGTGCCCCTTCTGCCGGCCGAAGCCTTTGACCTCAGTAACGGTAATGCCCTGCACGCCGATCTCGGACAGCGACTCGCGCACGTCGTCCAACTTGAACGGCTTGATGATGGCAGTGACTAGCTTCATGAAACTTTCTCCCGAATTGGTGGACTTGCCCCAGGAAAACAAACCCGACTCAAGTCTAAGCGCAGTGCCTGGCTTTGTAACGCATCGTCGGCCTTCCTCGACCAGACCGACGCCAGCTAACCGCTCCTGACGAAACACTTCCCCGCTCCGCCTGCCGCACTGCATTCGTCACAGCGACTGCATCAGTGCATGGGTCATCGGGGACTAAGCAGAAACCTTGCCATCTCGCGAAAACCCACTGATTTCAGTCCCTTGGCCGCCACGACAGAAACCACTTCGCCATCATCGCCACGGATACGCACAACAACAGTGCGCCACTGCCCGGCGCGATGCGCGAAAAGCGTGCATCCCCGCCTGCCGATTGACTATAGACAGTGCGTGATACACTGCCCGCCATTGTTTTCAGGACACTTCCCATGCTCGCGCCCAAAGACCTCCTCGATGCCCTGAGCGGCCATGCCGCCCGCCTGTTCAGCGGCGATACCCCACTGCCCCGCGCCGAAATCGAAAGCCAGTTCAAGGCCCTGCTGCAAAGCGGCTTCAGCAAACTGGACCTGGTCAGCCGGGAAGAATTCGACAGCCAGATGGTCGTCCTGGCCCGCACCCGGGCCCGCCTGGAAAGCCTGGAGGCGAAGGTCGCCGAGCTGGAAGCCAAGCTCAACCCGAGCGAGCAATAACCACCTCGACCGCGCCCCTGCGCATAGGCTCGACCATGCAGTGCCTGCCGCCGGTCGAGCCGGACCCCGCCAGCAAAGATTTTCCGCCCTGCCCGTTCATTTCCCGCCTGCTTCGCCGATAACATGTCCAGCGTTTGCGATCCTGGCCACCCTCGGGGCGAGCCATGCCCCACGACACCGCCAAGCAACGCCAACGCTTGCCTCGACTTATTTTTGTTGTGCACCAGGTAGCCCTATGACCGCGCCAAAACCCTTCAGCCGCTTGGCCTTCTTCGTTCATACCGCCGAGATGCTCAATCACTATCAGGCGGTCTGGAGCCTGTTGGGGGCCGATGCTTTCGATGTGGTCCTGCACGGCACCCATGAAGAGCGCGCGCAAAGCCGCGAACTGATTGGCGGCCTGGGCTACAGCTGTCACGGCAGCCTGGATGTGATCAAAGCCAATCACCGCTATGACGTGGTGGTCTCCAACCACAGCATGTACGACCACGGCTCGCAGCCGATGATCAAGGCGCTGGGCCATCGGCAGGTGCGCTTCATGTACGCCCTGGGCAAGTACAAACACAACTTCTCCAGCTGGAACCGGCATTACGACCTGATCCTGTGCTTCGGCCCCTGGCAGGCCGAGCGCCTGCGCGAATGCTGCGACGCCGTGACCTTCCAGATGGGCTACCCGCGCTACGACGCCTACTTCCGCGAAACCTCGCTGCAAGGCCAGCATCCGGCGGACCTGGGCCTGGACCCGACGAAAAAGACCGTGCTGTGGCTGCCGACCTGGATGGAGCTGTCGTCGATCAGCCGCTTCGCCGACGCCATGGCCGGGTTGTGCGATCGCTACAACGTCATCGTGAAGACCCACCCGCTGTCGGTCGAGGCCGATCCCGAAGCGCTGAAACTGCTCGAGCAATACCCGTTCACCGCGGTGATTACCCGCGTCTACGACAACCTCAGCCTGTTCCGTTGCGCCGACTATGTGGTTTCGGACTACGGCGGAACCGCGTTCGGCGCCCTGTACCTGGACAAGAACCTGCTGCTGTTGAACGTCCCGGACGCCGAGCAGGACGCACTGACCGGCGAGGAATCGCCCGATGTGCTGCTGCGCAACGACATCGTCAACCTCGACCCCGAGGCGCGCTGGCAACTGCCCGACCTGCTGGGGGACGAGAACCTCTGGCAACGGCAGGCCGCGGTCCGTCAGCGCCTGCGTCGCCATTACTTCGCCCCCAGCTATGGTTTCTCGGCGGAGCTGGCGGTACTGGCGCTGCGCAACATCGAAAACATACTCAAGCAGGGGTGAAAGCATGGTGATCTGGCTGGTCGGCATGTCGGGCGCGGGCAAAACCACGATTGGCCGGGCCCTGTATGCCAGCCTGAAAGCGCAACGGCCACAGACCGTGTTCGTCGACGGCGACGAGATTCGCGCGCTGTTCCGCCATGACCAGCGGGCGGACGCCTACAGCGTCGCCGGACGCCGGGTCAACGCCGAGCGGATCCAGGCCCTGTGCGGCTGGCTCGATAGCCAGGGCATCGATGTGGTCTGCTGCATCCTGTCGATGTTCCAGGACATCAGCGACGACAACCGCCAGCGTTTCTCCAGCTACCGTGAAGTGTTCGTCGATGTGCCGCTGAGCACCCTGATCAGCCGTGACAACAAGGGGCTTTACCAGTCCGCCCTGAGGGGCGAACAGAGCAACGTGGTGGGCGTGGATATCGAGTATCCGCCGCCGCAACGCCCGGACCTGGTGCTGCATAACCGTCACGAGCCCGACGACATCCCGGGCTATGTGGAACGCATTCGCCAGCTTTGTGGGTATCCACCATCATGCTGAACTACGCCTACAGCGACGGGGACCTGCTGGAAACCCCGCAGACCTACCGCTACAGCAGCTTCCAGGGTGAAGCCTTCGTCGACGCCTGGCGCACCTCGCGCCTGAGCGCATGCGCCCACCTGCCGGCACCGGCCTTGCCTGCGCTGCATCCGCAAGGCCTGGCGCACGCCGGGGACAGCACGGCGCTGCTGAGCCACCTGTGCCTGGAAATGCGCGCGGGCGCTGGCGTCTCCGGCCCGCTGGCGAGCTACTGGCTGCCGCTCCTGTTGAAAAAATTCGAAGTGAGCAAACGCCTGTATGCCGGCTATGAAGCCGTGGCTCCGCACCGTCCGCTGCCCCATAGCAGCTATGGGTCCACACAGCCTTACCTGTTGCTGGCCGAGTGCATGCTGCACGGCTGGCAGGCGAGCGGCGCGGCCTACTACCTCAGCGGCCTGCTCAAGCTGACGGATACCCTGGTGTCGCAGCAGGGCCGCCTCGCCCCGGACCAGGGCGCCTACCTGGCCTGGCTGCTGACCCAGGAACAACAGCTGCTGGCCACAGTCGCCCGGGAGGCCGGCCTATGAGTCGCGCCCGCCTGCTGATCCTCTGCGCCCGCACCGCGCGCTCGGTCGCCTACTTGCAAGGCTTGGCGGCGGCCGGGATCGAACCTGAAGCGGTAATTGTCTACGGCCAGGGCGGCGGCCCGTTGCAAACCACCCGCGAGTTACAGGTGCAGTCACTGGCGGGGCTGTTCTGCCCGGACCTGAGCCAGGACCTCGACACCTGCCTGGCGGCCCTGGACTGGCCCCACGAGGTGTCCCCGGCCCAGGCTCTCGACGATCCGCAACTGCTCACGCTCATCACCCGCCAGGCGCCGGACCTGGTCGTCTACTCCGGCTACGGCGGGCAACTGGTGCCGGCGGCCCTGCTGAGTCGCTACCCGGTGCTGCATATCCACTCCGGCTGGCTGCCGGACTATCGCGGCAGTACCACCCTGTACTACCAGATCATCGAGCAGCGTGAATGCGCCGCCAGCGCCCTGCTGCTCGACGAGCAGATCGACACCGGCCCGGTGCTGGCGCGCAAGGCCTATCCCCTGCCCCCGCCAGGCATGGATGTCGACTACCTGTATGACAATGCGATCCGCGCCGACCTGCTGGTGGAAGTCCTCGGCCACTGGCGACGCGAAGGCGAGCGAGCCCTGCGGCCCCTGCCGGCCGAAGCCGAAAAGCCGCCTTACTTCATCATTCACCCGTTGCTCAAACACCTGGCCCTGCTGGCGGTGGACAAGCACAAGGACGCGCCATGAACCCGGTCGCCGAAAATATCGTTCGTTTCGGGACCAAGTCCGAAACCCTGGAGCGCCTGCAGCCGCGGGTCACCCGTTCGCAGATCCTGCCGCTGTACTTTTTCACCGCCCGGCAGTGGCTGGACGATCCGGCTGAAGTGCTGCAGAACATTGCCCGACTGGAGCCTGACGGCTTTTTCGTGATCGTGCGCAGCAGCGCGCAGAACGAAGACAGCGTCAACAGTTCCATGGCCGGCCTGTTCACCAGTTGCCTGAACGTCAGCGCCACGGATCCACGGGCCCTAAACGCGGCCATCGAACAGGTGATCGCGTCCTTTGCCGAACACCGTTGCGAGGACAACCAGATCCTGATCCAGCCGATGCTGACCTCGATCCAGATGAGCGGCGTGGTGATGACCCACGACCTGGAGCATGGCGCCCCTTATTACGTGGTGAACTACGACGACGAGAGCGGCCTGACCGATACCATCACCGGCGGCCAGGGTATCCAGAAAACCGTGCTGGTCTACCGCGACACCGAGAGCGCCCAGCTACGCTCCCCACGCCTGCAGGCGGTGATCGATGCCTGCCGGGAGCTGGAAACGCTCTGCGGTAACGTGCCGCTGGACATCGAGTTCGCCGTCGACCGCCACCAGCAGGTGTATGTGTTGCAGGTGCGGCGCATCACCCTGTGTAACACTTGGCACCCGGTCACTGAGCGACGGGTGGCGCGCCAGCTGGAGCACATCCAGCGCTTCCTGGGCAAACGCCTGGCGCCCCAGGCCGGTCTGTATGGCGACAGCACCCTGCTGGGGGTGATGCCCGACTGGAACCCCGCGGAAATCATCGGCACCACCCCGCGCCCGCTGGCGGCCTCACTGTATCGGCGCCTGGTGACGGATTCGACCTGGCGCGAAGCCCGCGCCCTGATGGGTTACCACCACCCGCGACACCAGGCCCTGATGGTGATGCTCGGCCATCACCCGTATATCGACGTGCGCTGCAGCTTCAACTCATTCCTGCCGGCGGGCCTGGAACCGGGGTTGTGCACTCGCCTGGTCAACGCCTGGCTGCAGCGCCTGCAGTCCCACCCGCAATGGCACGACAAGGTCGAGTTCGAAGTCGTCCAGACTTGCCTGGACTTCACCTTCGACGCCGACTTCGCCGAGCGTTATGGCGACAGCCTCAGCGCCGTCGAACAACGGGCCTATCGCACGGCCCTCGACCAACTGACGCTGCGGGCACTGAGCGGTGAGGGAGCCGGCGCGCTGCCGCCCTTGCTCGATCGGGTACGCGCCCACGAGCGCCAGCAGCAAAGCCGGCGCCTCGACGTCCTGCCAGCCGACCTCGACAGCATCCACCGCCTGCTGCTGGACTGTCGCGAGCAAGGCACGCTGCCGTTCGCCATGCTCGCCCGGCACGCGTTCATCGCCGAAGCCCTGTTGCGCTCGGCCTGCCGCCGGGGCGCCCTGAGCAACGAGCGCCTGCTGGCCTGGAAGCAGTCGATCCACACCGTCACCACCGAATTGACGCGCGAATACGCCCAGGTCTGCGCCAACGCCCGTACCCTGCCGGCGTTCGTCGCCAAGTTCGGCCATCTGCGCCCCGGCACCTACGACATCACCTCACTGCGCTACGACGAGCGCCACGACCTGTTCGCTGCCGCGACCGTCGAACTGGGTCACGGCGAGAGCCCGCAGACGGCATTCCAGCTGCAACCCGAAGAACGCCAGGCCCTGCAACGGCTGATCGACGAGCAGGGCTGGCCGCTGTCGACCGAACACCTGCTGGACTACGCCAGCCAGGCCATCCAGGCCCGGGAATACGCCAAGCTGGTGTTCACCCGGGACCTGTCCGATGCCCTGCAATTGCTGGTGAGCTGGGGCGCCGACGTCGGCCTGGCCAGGGAAGACCTGTCCTTTCTCGATATCCACCCGCTGCTCGACAGTCTCACTGCGCCACTGATGGACGACACCGACCGGGTCCTGCTGGAGTCGGCCAGCCAGGCGCGGCGCAGCTATGAACAGGGCATCTCGCTGAAGCTCGGGCACCTGATCAGCGCGGTCGACGATGTGTTCGTCGCGCCGCTGCATCGCAGCCTGCCCAACTTCATCACCCGGCAGAATGTCGAAGCCATCGGCATGGAACTGCGCCAGGACACCCCGGCCTCGGCGCCGCTCAAGGGCAAGATCGTCTGCATCGAAAATGCCGACCCCGGCTACGACTGGGTCTTCACCCGTGGTATCGCCGGGCTGGTCACCCAGTACGGCGGGGCCAACTCGCACATGGCCATCCGCTGCGCCGAGTTCGGTATTCCGGCGGCCATCGGCTGCGGCGAACAGCTGTTCAAGCGGATCCTGCGCAGCCCGCGCATCGCCCTCAATTGTCGCGACAAGACCCTGAACCCGGTGCAGCCATGAAACGTCTCGGCATCACCCTGAGAACCTGCAACCCGCAGGCCTACCACGAACCGCGCGATGGCCTGGCCAGGGACTGGTACCGCTTTTTCGCCGAGCTCGGCTGCGGCCACCAATGGCTGCTGCTGCCCAACCTGGGCGAAGACACCGTGGCCTATGCCCGGGCCCAGGGCGTGCAAGGCGTGATCTTCAGCGGCGGCGACGATCTCGGCAGCGACCCGTTGCGCGATCAGAGCGAACAGGCGCTGCTGGCCCACTGCGTGGCCGAGCGACTGCCGGTGCTGGGGGTCTGCCGCGGGTTGCAACTGATCCACAGCTTTTTCGGCGGCCGGCTGGCCGATGCCGATCACGACGTGCACGTCGCGCAACGCCACCTCATCAACGTGCTGGCCGCCGCCGAGCTGCCCTGGCTACAGGGCCAGGCCGCTTCGCGCTCGGTCAATTCCTTCCACGGCAAACAGTTGCTCGACCCGTTGCCCGCCGCCCTGCGCCCCTGGGCCGTGGACGCTGCCGGGACTTGCGAGGCCCTGGTGCATACCCACCTCAAGGTGGCCGGCATCATGTGGCATCCCGAGCGCGAAGCAGCGCTGGACGAAGCCGATCGACAACTGTGCCAATGGCTCTTTGAGTGACCTGACATGAAAGCCGTAATTCTCGCCGCCGGCCGCGGCTCCCGCCTGAAACACCTGACCGCCGCGCAACCCAAGCCCCTGGCCTGCCTGGCAGGCAAGCCGCTGCTCGAATGGCAGCTGCAAGCCCTGGAAAACGCCGGGGTCGACGAGGTGCATCTGGTCAGCGGCTATTGCAGCGAAGCCCTTGAAGGCTACGGCCAGAGCCAGCTGTACAACCCGCATTGGGCCAGCAGCAACATGGTGCGCAGCCTGATACGCGCCGACGCCCTGCTATCCAGCGAACCGACCCTGGTGTGCTACGGCGACATCGTCTATCGCCCGGACATCGTCCGTGACCTGATGGCCTCCCAGGCGCCCCTGAGCATCACCTACGACCTCGACTGGTGGGACTTGTGGTCGACACGCTTCGACGACCCCCTCAGCGATGCCGAAAGCTTCCGCCAACAGGCCGGCCAACTGCTGGATATCGGTGAAAGGGTCACTAGCCACGAGGAAATCGAAGGCCAGTACATGGGCCTGCTGAAATTCACCCCCGCAGGCTGGAGCCAGGTCCAGGCGCTGCTGGCCGGCATGAGCGAACAGCAGATCGACAAACTGGACATGACCAGCCTGCTGCGCGCCCTGCTCCAGGCCGGCACCGCCATCGCCACCGTGGCCATTCGCGGCGGCTGGGTGGAAGTCGACAATCAGTCGGACATCGCCCTGTACGAACAGCGCATCGCCCAACCAGGCTGGTCCCACGACTGGCGCGGCTGAGCCACCCGCCGCAACATCCTGAGCCGATTTTCCGGCGCGATGATGCTCCGGCCGGGGCTAGGCTTGCACAACCGCAGGACGCGGTTTCCCAGCCTCAAGGAACGAGTCATGTCTCTGGCCATTGTCCACAGTCGTGCCCAGACCGGCGTGCAAGCGCCGGCTGTGTCGGTCGAAGTCCATCTGGCCAACGGCCTGCCGGCCCTGACCCTGGTGGGCCTGCCCGAAGCGGCGGTCAAGGAAAGCAAGGACCGGGTGCGCAGCGCCATTCTCAATGCCGGCTTCGATTTTCCGGCCCGGCGCATCACCCTCAACCTCGCCCCGGCTGACCTGCCCAAGGACGGCGGGCGCTTCGATTTGGCCATTGCCCTGGGCATTCTCGCCGCCAGCGTGCAGGTGCCGACCCTGGCCCTGGAGGAAGTCGAATGCCTGGGCGAGCTGGCGCTTTCCGGCGCGGTTCGTCCGGTGCGCGGTGTGCTGCCGGCAGCCCTGGCCGCGCGCCAGGCCGGACGTACGCTGATGGTGCCGCGCGCGAATGCCGAGGAAGCCTGCCTGGCGTCGGGACTGAAGGTGATCGCGGTCGAGCACTTGCTGCAAGCCGTTGCGCATTTCAACGGCCATACACCGATCGAACCCTATGTT
Source organism: Pseudomonas sp. 09C 129 (assembly GCF_002843625.1). Lineage (NCBI taxonomy): Bacteria > Pseudomonadati > Pseudomonadota > Gammaproteobacteria > Pseudomonadales > Pseudomonadaceae > Pseudomonas > Pseudomonas sp. 09C 129. The sequence goes on from NZ_CP025261.1 coordinate 199,337, forward strand.
TCGGATGGCCTGCTCTACCAGAACCGGCCCTACCCCGACCTGAATGAAGTACAGGGCCAGCTGGCCGCCAAACGCGCGCTGCTGGTAGCCGCGGCCGGCGCGCACAACCTGCTGTTCAGTGGTCCGCCGGGCACCGGCAAGACCTTGCTGGCCAGCCGCCTGCCCGGCCTGTTGCCGCCGCTGGAGGAGCAGGAAGCCCTGGAAGTGGCCGCCATCCAGTCGGTCACCAGCCACACTCCGCTGAGCCATTGGCCGCAGCGGCCGTTTCGCCAGCCGCACCACTCTGCGTCAGGGCCAGCCCTGGTGGGCGGAGGCCCGAAACCACAACCCGGGGAAATTACCCTGGCCCACCACGGTGTGCTGTTTCTCGATGAGTTGCCGGAATTCGATCGCAAGGTATTGGAGGTGCTGCGCGAGCCGCTGGAGTCTGGGCAGATCGTCATCGCCCGGGCTCGCGACCGGGTGCATTTTCCGGCGCGTTTCCAGCTGGTGGCGGCGATGAACCCTTGCCCCTGTGGATATCTTGGCGAGCCCAGTGGCCGCTGCCGCTGCACCCCGGAGCAGATCCAGCGTTATCGCAACAAACTCTCGGGGCCGCTGCTCGACCGCATCGACCTGCACCTGACCGTGGCCCGGGAAAGCACCGCCCTCAACCCCAAGCCCCAGGCTGGGGATAACACCGCGCAAGCCGCGGCCCTGGTGGCCCGCGCCAGGGAGCGGCAACAACGGCGCCAGGGTTGCGCCAATGCTTTTCTCGACCTGCCGGGCCTGCGCCGACATTGCCAGTTATCCACAACCGACGAGCGCTGGCTGGAAACCGCCTGCGAACGCCTGACCCTGTCCCTGCGCGCCGCCCACCGCCTGCTCAAGGTCGCCCGTACCCTGGCCGACCTCGAGCAGGCCGAGCAGATCAGCCGCGAGCACCTGGCCGAAGCGCTGCAATACCGGCCGGCCGCGAGTTGAGAAGAATCACTCCTTGCTCAGGTCCACCAGTGGCGTCGGCCGTACTTCGGTCTGCCGACCGTTCTGGATCTGGCTGATCTCGGCCAGGGACTTATCCACAGCCGCCTTGTCGGCCAGCAGGCTGTAGCGGATCTGGAATTGCTTGCTCTGCCCGGCCTCGATGGTCGGCACCAGGCCCAGCGGGCGCTGGTAGCGACGGTTGTAGGAGAAACTGGTGCCCGGCTCCAGGCCGGTCACGTAGCCCTGGCCCTGGGTATCGGTGTTTTTCCACAGGGAGAACACCGGCAACTGCCGGGTATTGAAGCCCACCGCCACACCGAGGCTGCCGGCCTTGTTGTGCAGCACCGTCAGGGTGTCGCCCTGGGCATCGGCGTACGGCACCACGTTGTAGACGGTCTCGTCGTAATCCCGGGTCGGGCCGCGGTAGGTCTGCCAATCGGCAAGGTCGGCCTTGGCCTTGTCATTGAACGGCGACACCTGCTTCACCGCAGCGGCGAACTTCGCCCCCTCTTCGAGGAACGGCGTGCTGAAGTTGCTGTGATACAGCGCCTGGTATTCCTTCGGATAGTCGCCGTTGTTGGTCAGGGTGTCGTTGAGGGCGAAACTGACGCTGCCCGGCTCGGTCACCAGCTCGGTGGCCACCGAGAAATCGACCTTCTTGAACGCCTGTTCCTTGAGCTCGCCGCGCAGACTGATGGCGTACGGCGGCTTCTCGTCGATATGCAGGGTGACCTTGTTCGCCGGGATGTTCGCCGCGCGACCGTGGAGGGTCAGCAGCTCACCGTTATCCATCCCCGGATGCCCGACCCACTCATAGCCGCAGCGGGTCACCAGTTCGTTGAAACCTTCCAGCCAGCCCAGGCCGCCGCGACCGTTGAGCTCGATGAACGCCGGGTTGACCACTTCCTTGACCGGCGAGTCCCAGCCCATGCGCACCTTGCCGACGGAGGCCTGCAGCACATTCATTCCGCGGGTCGGCACTACCGAGAGCTTCATCGCACCGTTGTCGATATCGACGATGCTCACCCCCTCCTGCCGCCCGCCATGCAGGGTGCGCAGGGTCACGGAAAAAGGCTTGGCGGTTTTTACTCCCAGCTGCGCGCTGGTGATATGGAAATCCTGGGCGGCCTTGTCGGTATCGAGCAGGACATAGTCCCAGGCCATGGCGTGGGAAGCAGCGGTGAACGCGGAAAGAGCGACCAGCAGTCGGAGCGGAGTCATGGGCGTGTGCCTTTATTGGATTTGTGGGATTTTTATAGCGCTGATGAATCGTTTCAGCAACTTAATTTCCGTACCTACGCCGGGACAACGCCACTCAGGGACTCAGCGAATCTTCAGCAATAGCCCCGCCACTTCCAGCACCTCATCCAGTGCCGCTGCGGCGGCCTCGGCCGAAGGTTGCAGCAGCAGGTCGTCGCCATACCCCATGGTCTGGGCGAAGATCTGCCGGGCCGCGCGAGCGGACGACGCGCAATGGAACACCTGCGCCTGCACCCCGGCCTCGATGATGCCGCCGAGCAAGGCCTGCCACTGCATGTTCACCGCCAGGTAGGTCTCGGCCATGGCACTGTCATGCATGGCTTCATCCCAGGCATCCAGCCATAGCGCCCAGCCGTCGTCGGCAGAGTCCGGCAGGCAATAACGCAGGAACTCCTGCAGGGCCTGTAGCGGCGGCGCATCACCCAGGGAGCCGCGCACTTCGTCAAGCTGCTCGTTGGCAAAGCTCAGGAAGGCTTCGCGGCGCAGCTCCTTCCAGTCGCTGAAGTAGTGATAGATGTGGCTGCGGGACAAGCCGGCGTGGTCCGCCAGGTCGCGGGTGGAAACATCGGCGAAACCCTTGCTGTGGAACAGCTCCAGGGCAGCGGCGATGATCTGGTCTTTGCGGTCGGTACGGGACATGCGGGCATTACCTCTGGGCGCCGGTAGATGGACGGCGCTTGCGTTTTGAGCGATCGCTCAAATACTATTGAGCAGTCGCTCAATAATAGCGCTTATCTTCCCTCCGGTGCACTCATGCCAGCCGTTACCCCACAAATCCTGATCGATGAAAGCAAGAAAATCGGCCAGCAATCCGCCAGCCAGACCCTGAAAGCCATCGCCCGCGCCTACCCCGGCAAGCTGTTCTGCACCTTGTCGCTGGTGGCGCTGGAGAACGCGTTGCTGCTGGCCTACCCATTGTTTGCCGGGTTCGCCGTGGACTCGATCATTCGCGGCGACGCCGGCAGCGCGTTGGTCTATGCCCTGGTGGTGCTGGCATTCTGGGTGGTCGGGGCCGCGCGGCGGGCGGTGGATACCCGCACCTTCACGCGGATCTACGCCGACCTCGCGGTGCCGGTGATCCTCAACCAGCGCCTGCAGAACCAGAGCACCTCCACCGCCGCGGCGCGGGTGGTGCTGGCCCGGGAGTTCGTCGACTTCTTCGAGAAACACGTTCCGACCATCGCCACCGCGCTGGTCTCGATTGTCGGCGCGGCGGTGATGCTGCTGGTGATCGAACCCTGGGTCGGCCTGGCCTGCCTGGTGGCCTTGCTGCTGTGCGTCACCCTGCTGCCGCGCTTCGCCCGGCGCAATCAGGAGCTGCATGAGCGCCTGAACGACCGGCTGGAAAAGGAAATCGGCCTGGTGGCCAAGGTCGGCGCCACGTCCCTGCAACGGCACTACCGGGTACTGTCGCGGCTGCGGATCTGGCTGTCGGACCGCGAGGCGGCGGCCTATCTGCTGCTTGGCTCGGCGGCCGCGCTGCTGTTCGTGATCGCCATCAGCCAGCTGGCCCTGACCGAGGGGGTCAAGGCCGGGCATGTGTACGCGGTGATGACCTACCTGTGGACCTTTGTCAGCAGCCTGGATGAAGCGCCGACCATGGTCGACCAACTGGCGCGCCTGCGGGATATCGGCAAGCGGGTGGACCCGGGGCTCGCCGAACCGGCCGAGCCCCGCTGAAACCTCAGAACGGTCGGATGCGATAGCCGTTGCCATCCTTGGCCTCGGCGAATTTGTAATACGCCGACAGATTGACCTTCTCGGTGATGTGCTGGGTGAATGACACGCCGTCATCACCCCACACCCGACCGATGTGGCTGTAGACAAAGGCTTGCGCGGCCCACTGCTTGTCGCCCTTGCCCATGTTGTTCATGGCCACGTAGCCGGACGACGTCCTCGACATGCCGCTGACCTCGCCACTGACATCGTTCTGGCCGTTGGTGACCGGGGAAATGAACACCTTGGCGCTGGTGGTGCGGGCCTCGGCGTATTGCGAGAGCTTCTGGTTCTCCGAGTGGTTGAGCACCAGCAGCACCTTGCCCTGCAGTTGGCTGGCGGTCGGCCAGGACTTGCCCTTGAGCGAGCCCTGCAAGGCACTGCTGCTGACACCCAGATGCTGGGCCAGGTCGCCCGGGGTGTAGAGCTTGCCCTGGAAAATCCGGCTGACCAGGTCATCGAAGTCTTTCGGCGTACGCCCGGAGCTTTCCTTCGACCAGCCCTGCTTCTTGTCGAGGATCAGGGTAATCGGGAAGTGCCCGGGATGGCTGTCGCTCCAGAGCTTGATGTCGTTGAGGCAGGCTTCGAGATCGTTGGTGCCGTTGCCGTCGCCGGTGCAATTGTTGTCATTGCCGGACTGGAACAGGCTGCCGGGGTTGTGCCGCACGAACCAGTGGCGGGGCGAACCTCCGGTGACCGCATCGCGTTGGTCCCAGAAGTCCAGCTCCAGGGTGCGCACGCTATCGAGCACACTGGTGAAGGTGCCGGCGTACTGTTTTTCGTAGCAGTTATGGCATGCCACCTGGGCGATAGCGTTGAAGGCGGTGTACCAGGACGCCGGGGAAATGAATCCCACGGCCTCCTGGCTGGACGCCATCTGGCTGGCCAGTGCCAGGGGCAGCACGGCGGTACGGAGGGCAAAACCAGTGAGACGGGACATGTCAGCTCCTGCCGGGAAGGCATCCTGTAGGGAAATCGCCCCTATGGTTTAGCCCAGCCCCGCGCATTTGCAATCTGCCTCCCCAGCCGTGGCCAACGGCCACGCAACCGCTATCAACGGAAGCGGTCGACCTCCTGGCGCAAGTCCGCCGCCAGCTTCTCCAGCTCCTTGGCGGTGATCGCCAGGTTCGACACCACTTCGCGCTGTTCGCTGTTGGCCAGGGCAATGCTCTGAAGGTTGCTGCTGAGCAGGGTCGCCGTGCTGCTCTGCTCCTGGGTCGCGGTGGTGATCGCGGCGAACTGCTGGCCGGCCGAGCGGCTCTGTTCGTCGATGCGCGCCAGGGCTGAGGCGACATTGGCGTTGCGTGACAGGCCTTCCTGCATCAGCACATTGCCCTGCTCCATGGTGGCGATGGCGTTGCCGGTTTCCTGCTGGATGCTGTTGATCATCCCCGAGATTTCGTCGGTGGCTTCGCGGGTGCGCGAGGCCAGGTTGCGTACCTCGTCGGCGACCACGGCAAAGCCGCGGCCTTGCTCGCCGGCGCGCGCGGCCTCAATGGCGGCGTTCAGCGCCAGCAGGTTGGTCTGGTCGGCAATCGCGGTGATCACCCCAACGATGCCGCCGATTTCCTCGGAGCGCTGGCCCAGGGTATTGATCACCGTGGCCGTGCTGTTCAAGGCGCCGGCGATCTGCTCCAGCGACGCCGAGGCTTCCTCCATCGAGGTGCGGCCGATCCGGGTCTGCTGGGCATTTTCCTGGGCCAGGCGCTCGGTGTTGCCCATGTTGTCGGCGATATTCAGCGAGGTGGCGCTGAACTCCTCCACCGCCCCGGCCATGCTGCTGATCTCGCCCGACTGCTGTTCCATGCCCTCGTACGCCCCGCCCGACAACCCGGACAACGCCTGGGCCCGGCCATTGACCTCCGCGGCGGCCTTGCGGATGTGCTCGACCATGGTCGACAGGGCCTGGCCCATCTGGTTGAAGCTGCCTGCCAACTGGCCGATCTCATCCTGACTGGAGATATTCAGGCGCGCACTCAGGTCGCCTTTACCCAAGGCATCGGCCTGGCGCACCAGGTCGCCCAGGGGCGCAAGCTTGCTGCGCAGCAGCCAGACCGTGGCGCCCACCGCCAGCAGCATTGCCAACAGGCTGCCGATGACCAGCCGCAGACCGACGCTCCAGGTCACCGCACGGATTTCGGCCTTCGGCATGCTCGCCACCACCGACCAGGGCCCGCCTTCGAAAGGGACGGCGACACTGTAGAAGTCCTCGTTCTTGTCGCTCCAGAAGTTGCCCTTGCCCGGCTGCCTGGCCAGTTCAGCGATGGTCGCCCCCGCCGGTTCCAGGGCCTGCACGCCGGCCGGCGGCACCAGCCACTTTTGCTGTTCGTCGAGCAACGCCAGGGAACCGGTCTGGCCGATGCGGAAGCGCTTGAGGTTGTCGAACTGGGCGTTCTGCGCGTCGGTGTAGTCGAAGCCGACGAACAGCACCGCAATCACCTCGCCGGCGCTGTCCCGCACCGGCGTGTATTGGGTCATGTACAGGCGCTCGAAGAGCAGCGCACGGCCGACATAGCTCTGCCCCGCCATGAGTTTCTGGTAAGCCGGGTGCCCATGGTCCAGCAGGGTGCCGATGGCGCGGCTGCCGTCCTGCTTGCTCAGCGAGGTGCTGACGCGGATGAAGTCGTCGCCGCTGCGCACGAACACCGTCGCCACGCCGGCGGTCATCTGCTTGAACTCGTCGACCTCCTCGAAATTGTTGTTCAGCACAACATCACCCAGGTGCAGGCCCGGGGTCTGGGTACCGGCCACGGTCACCGGCTGGTCCGGGTGCAGGCTCAGGCCGCCGCTGAAACGCTTTTCGAACAGCCCGCTCAGGCGCTGGGTACTTTCGCGCAGGGTGCCGTGGAAAGTATTGAGCTGGTCGGCCAGTAGCCGTGCCTCACTGGCCAGGTGTTCTTCCCGGGTGGCGAGGTTGGCGGCGTCCAGCGAGCGCAGGGCGAAGACAGTACTGCCGCTGATCACGATCGCCAGTACCACGGCGAGTGCGAGACCAAGCTGCGAGGCGATCCGGGCACGAGGTTGAGGCATGACAGCTCCTGGCCGAGAGACCGGATCGTCCTGATCGCGTCACACGCTCGGCAATGGTTCTAATAAGAATGAGGTGTCGGAACCTTTCAGAGCGAAGGCTCCACTTCCAAGGATTCGGCGGCGCCGATCAATACTTGAGCGCGCTGGACGGGTATCGCGCAGGCCCCTGGTCACGGGGCCTTCATCGTTTCAGCCGAGACGCTCTACGTCGGGCAATTGCATGGCGCGGACCTCGTTCTGGAGAAAGTCGCTGAGGCGGCGCAAACGTTCACCTCCAGGCCGGGTCTTGGGCCAGACCAGGTAGTAATTCTCGCCACTGGCCACCGCCGTCGGCCAGGGCAGGCTCAGGCGTCCCTGGGCCACATCCTCGGCCACCATCAGCAGGTCGCCCATGGAAACCCCGTAGCCGCGGGCCGCGGCGATCATGCCCAGTTCCAGGGTGTCGAACACCTGTCCGCCCTTGAGCGAAACCTGCTCGGACAGGCCCATGCGCTCCAGCCAGTTGCGCCAGTCGCGGCGATCCGGGGTCGGGTGCAGCAGCTCGGTGGCCGCCAGCCGCGCTACATCCCACGGCTGGTCGTTGAGCAGGTTCGGCGCGCCCACCGGGATCAGCAGTTCCGGAAACAGGTAGCTGGCCTCCCAGTCCGGCGGAAAGTGGCCGTTGCTCAGCAGCACCGCGCAGTCGAAGGGCTCCTGGTTGAAGTCCACCGAATCGACGTCCATCCAGGCGCTGGTCAGTTGCACTTCGTTGCCCGGTTGCAGATGGCGGAACCGGCTCAGGCGCGCCAGCAGCCAGCGCATGGTCAGGGTCGAGGGCGCCTTCATGCGCAGAATGCCGTCTTCGGCGCGCAAGGTATCGCAGGCGCGCTCGAGGGCGGTGAAGCCTTCGCGGATGCCTGGCAGCAGCAGGCGCGCGGCTTCGGTCAGTTGCAGGTTGCGCCCGCTGCGCTGGAACAGCCGGCAGGCGAAGTGGTCTTCCAGGGTGCGGATATGCCGGCTGACCGCACTCTGGGTGATCGACAGCTCTTCGGCCGCGCGGGTGAACGAGCTGTATCGCGCCGCGGCTTCAAAGGCGCGCAAGGCATACAGGGGCGGAAGACGACGGGGCATGGCAGCACTCCACAGGCGCAATGGCGCCAACTTACCAGAATCCGCAAGCATGAGTTTTAATCATGCCACCAATCGTTTTTATCCCTTTGTGAAAGTTGCCCAGAGCGCCGAGAATCAACCCTCTCAACTCCCTCCCCCCTATCGAGACCGATGACCATGCAGCATCCAGCACGCACCGAACTCTGGGCCATCCTGCGGCTGGCCGGGCCGCTGATCGCCTCACAGTTGGCGCATATGCTGATGGTGCTGACCGACACCCTGATGATGGCCCGCCTCAGCCCGGAAGCCCTGGCCGGCGGTGGCCTGGGCGCGGCCACCTATTCGTTCGTGTCGATCTTCTGCATCGGCGTGATCGCAGCGGTCGGCACCCTGGTCGCGATTCGCCAGGGCGCCGGCGACATCGAAGGCGCCGCGCGCCTGACCCAGGCCGGGCTCTGGCTGGCGTGGCTGATGGCGCTGGTCGCCGGCCTGCTGCTGTGGAACCTCAAGCCGGTGTTGCTGCTGTTCGGCCAGACCGAAACCAACGTGCAGTCCGCCGGCCAGTTCCTGCTGATCCTGCCGTTCGCCCTGCCCGGCTACCTGAGCTTCATGGCCCTGCGCGGCTTCACCAGCGCCATCGGCCGCGCCACGCCGGTGATGGTCATCAGCCTGGCCGGCACCGTGGCCAACTTCCTGCTCAACTACGCCTTGATCACCGGCATGTTCGGCCTGCCGAAGCTGGGCCTGGTGGGGATCGGCCTGGTCACCGCGATCGTCGCCAACTGCATGGCCCTGGCGCTGGCCTGGCACATCAAGCACCACCCGGCCTATGCCGCCTACCCGCTGCGCCAGGGCCTGGCGCGGCCCAATCGCCACTACCTGCGGGAACTCTGGCGCCTGGGCCTGCCCATCGGCGGCACCTACGCGGTGGAAGTCGGGCTGTTCGCCTTCGCCGCGCTGTGCATGGGCACCATGGGCAGCACCCAACTGGCGGCGCACCAGATCGCCCTGCAGATCGTTTCCGTGGCCTTCATGGTGCCGGCCGGGATCTCCTACGCGATCACCATGCGCATCGGCCAGCACTACGGCGCCGGGCAGCTGTTGCACGCGCGCATGGCCGGCCGGGTCGGGATCGCCTTTGGCGGCGCGGCCATGCTGGGTTTCGCCATGGTCTTCTGGCTGCTGCCGAACCAGTTGATCGGGCTGTTCCTCGACCATAACGACCCAGCCTTTCGCGACGTGATCAACCTCGCGGTCAGCCTGCTGGCGGTCGCGGCCTGGTTCGAGCTGTTCGATGGCACGCAGACCATCGCCATGGGCGCGATTCGCGGGCTCAAGGACGCCAAGACCACCTTCCTCGTGGGCCTGGGCTGCTATTGGCTGATCGGTGCGCCGGCGGCCTGGCTGATGGCATTCACCCTGGGCTGGGGCGCGACTGGTGTGTGGTGGGGCCTGGCATCGGGGCTGGCGTGTGCCGCCATCAGCCTGACCCTGGCTTTCGAATGGAAGATGCGCCGGATGATTCGCCGGGAAAGCGCGGAGCCTGCCGCGCGGGATAACTTCCAAACCGCCCGGGATTCCCTGTAGCGGCAGGTTCTCCTGCCACTACGGCAGAGTGCCGTCAGATGACCTCGCCGACCAGGACCTGCTGACTCCTGCCGAAGGTCAGGTACTCCACCAGTTCCGTCAGCGGCAGCGGCTTGCTGATCAGGTAGCCCTGCGCCTGGTCGCAGCCGAAGCTGCGCAGCAAGGCCAGTTGCTCGGGGGTTTCCACGCCTTCGGCCACCACCTCGAGATGGAGGTTGTGGGCCAGGTTGATCATGGCGTGCACCAGCTTGCGGTTCTCTTCGCGCTGCTCCATGCCGCCGACGAAGCTCTTGTCGATCTTCAACAAGGCAATCGGCAGGCTGTTGAGGTGCACGAAGGACGAGAACCCGGTGCCGAAATCGTCCAGGGAAAACCGCACCCCCAGCCGCCCCAGCGCGTCCATGGTCTGCTTGACCAGGTCGCTGCGGCGCATCACCGCGGTTTCGGTCAGCTCGAATTCCAGCCATTGCGCCTCGACACCACGCTCGGCAATCAGCCGGCTGAGGGTCGACAGCAGCTGGCTGTCCTGGAACTGGCGGAACGACAGGTTGACCGCCATGTGCAGCGGCGCCAGGCCGCGTTCGCGCAGGGCCTGCATGTCGCGCAGCGCCCGGGAAATCACCCAGTAGCCCAGCGGCACGATCAGGCCGCTCTGCTCGGCCAGGGGCACGAACTCGCTCGGCGGCAACAGCCCGCGCTCGCCGTGGCGCCAGCGCACCAGGGCCTCCAGACCGACGATCTGCCCGTCATGCAGGTTCAGGCGCGGCTGGTAGTGCAACTCCAGCTCGTCACGGCGCAAGGCCCGGCGCAGTTCGCTTTCCAGGTCGGCGAGGCTGCGGGCATTGCGATTGATGCGTTCATTGAAGATGTGAAAGGTACAGCCCTGGGTACTTTTGGCCTGCTGCATGGCGATGTGCGCGTGCCACATCAGCGGGTCGGCACCGGCATTCGCCCTCGCGTGGGCAATGCCCAGGCTGCAGCCGATCAGCAGGCTTTCGCCATCGATCCAGTACGGCTCGGCCATGACTTCGGCGATGCGTTCGGCCATCCACTCGGCGCGTTGCGGCGCCCGGCGGGTATCGATCAGCAGGGCGAATTCGTCGCTGCCCAGGCGCGCCAGCTGGTCGCCGGCCTCAAGCTGGCTCTTGAGCCGCGAGACCACTTGCAGGATCAACCGGTCGCCGGCCTGGTGGCCCAGCGCATCGTTGGCATGGCGGAAGTTGTCCAGGTCCAGGTGCCCCAGCGCCAGCCCGCGTCCTTCGTTTTCCGCCAGGCGCGCCGCCAGCAGGGTCTGGAAGCCCTGGCGGTTGGCGATGCCGGTCAGCGGGTCCTGCTCGGCCAGGCGCAACAGGGTGTTTTCCAGCACCCCGCGCTCGCGCACATGGCGCAGACAACGGCGCACCGTATCGGCAGTGAGGTTTTTATTCACCAGCCAGTCGCTGGCGCCGGCGGGCGTGTTCAGCGGCTCCTGTTCCAGCAGCAATACCGTGGGCAGGCTGCAACGACCGGGAGCCGGTTGCAGTTGGGGAACGGTTAACAGAATCGCGGAGCGGTCTTCATCGAACAGACGGCTGACAGATTCCCAGGTCGGCGCACTGATCAGCACCACCGAGTCTCCCAACGGAGCGAGACACTCACGCAACAACGCTGCCCACGCCGGCTCTTCGGCCAGCAGCAGCAAGCGCAAGGGTTCGACAGGCTTGGACAAGCTAGCTCCCTAGACTCTGTAATAGAAGTTGGCGGCGGGCATTATGACGCGTAGATAAACAATGACAAATGATATTGATTATCAAACGCAATTTCTTGTACCGCTCTAACTCGAACATTAGACGCATATTCAGCGCGCATCCTGAGGGAAAGTATCAAAACCGGCAAATTTAGATAGCGTGCTGCGTCACAAGTCGGAGAGAGCAGCAGAATCCGTCCAGCCTGTTAAAATGCCCGCCCATTTCGCTACAGACCCCTTTTTTCGTCATGTCCCGACTCAATCCCCGGCAGCAAGAAGCCGTGAACTACGTCGGCGGCCCTCTTTTGGTGCTCGCCGGTGCTGGCTCCGGCAAGACCAGTGTAATCACGCGCAAGATCGCCCACCTGATCCAGAACTGCGGCATTCGCGCGCAGTACATCGTCGCCATGACCTTCACCAACAAGGCCGCGCGGGAGATGAAGGAACGGGTCGGCACCCTGCTGCGCAGTGGCGAGGGCCGCGGCCTGACCGTGTCGACCTTCCACAACCTGGGGCTGAACATCATCCGCAAGGAGCATGTGCGGCTGGGCTACAAACCGGGCTTCTCGATCTTCGACGAGACCGACGTCAAGGCCCTGATGACCGACATCATGCAAAAGGAATACTCGGGCGACGACGGCGTCGACGAGATCAAGAACATGATCGGCGCCTGGAAGAACGACCTGATCCTGCCGGCCCAGGCCCTGGAAAACGCGCGCAACCCCAAGGAACAGACCGCTGCCATCGTCTACACCCACTACCAGCGCACGCTCAAGGCGTTCAACGCGGTGGACTTCGATGACCTGATCCTGCTGCCGGTGAAGCTGTTCGAGGAACACGCCGACATCCTGGAGAAGTGGCAGAACAAGGTGCGCTACCTGCTGGTGGACGAATACCAGGACACCAACGCCAGCCAGTACCTGCTGGTGAAAATGCTCATCGGCAAGCGCAACCAGTTCACCGTGGTGGGCGACGACGACCAGTCGATCTACGCCTGGCGCGGCGCCCGCCCGGAAAACCTGATGCTGCTCAAGGAAGACTACCCGTCCTTGAAGGTGGTGATGCTCGAGCAGAACTACCGCTCCACCAGCCGCATCCTGCGCTGCGCCAACGTGCTGATCTCCAACAACCCCCACGAGTTCGAGAAACAGCTGTGGAGCGAGATGGGCCATGGCGACGAGATCCGCGTGATCCGCTGCCGCAACGAGGACGCCGAGGCCGAGCGGGTGGCCATGGAAATCCTCAGCCTGCACCTGCGCACCGACCGGCCCTACAGCGATTTCGCGATCCTCTATCGCGGCAACTACCAGGCCAAGCTGATCGAGCTGAAGCTGCAGCATCACCAGATCCCCTATCGCCTGTCGGGCGGCAACAGCTTCTTCGGGCGCCAGGAAGTGAAGGATCTGATGGCCTACTTCCGCCTGATCGTGAACCCGGACGACGACAACGCCTTCCTGCGGGTGATCAACGTGCCGCGCCGGGAAATCGGCTCCACCACCCTGGAAAAACTCGGCAACTACGCCACCGAACGCAAGATCTCGATGTACGCCGCCACCGACGAAATCGGCCTGGGCGAGCACCTGGACAGCCGCTTCACCGACCGCCTGGCGCGCTTCAAGCGCTTCATGGACAAGGTGCGCGAGCAGTGCGCCGGCGAAGACCCGATTTCCGCCCTGCGCAGCATGGTCATGGACATCGACTACGAGAACTGGCTGCGCACCAACAGCTCCAGCGACAAGGCCGCCGACTACCGCATGGGTAACGTGTGGTTCCTGATCGAGGCGCTGAAGAACACCCTGGAAAAAGACGAAGACGGCGAAATGACCGTCGAAGACGCCATCGGCAAACTGGTGTTGCGCGACATGCTGGAGCGTCAGCAGGAAGAGGAAGACGGCGCCGAAGGCGTGCAGATGATGACCCTGCATGCCTCCAAGGGCCTGGAATTCCCCTATGTGTTCATCATGGGCATGGAGGAGGAAATCCTCCCCCACCGTTCCAGTATCGAAGCCGACACCATCGAGGAAGAACGCCGCCTGGCCTACGTGGGCATCACCCGCGCGCGCCAGACCCTGGCCTTCACCTTCGCCGCCAAGCGCAAGCAGTACGGTGAAGTCATCGACTGCGCGCCCAGCCGCTTCCTCGACGAACTGCCGCCGGACGACCTGGCGTGGGAAGGCAACGATGACACCCCGACCGAAGTCAAAGCCGTGCGCGGCAACAACGCACTGGCGGATATACGGGCGATGTTAAAACGCTAGAATTGAACACTTTTTAGCCGCAGCATTTTCAACCCAAGCATTTTTAACCGAACACCTTTTATCAGAGCTCAGGCGCACAAGGCGTCAACAGAGGAAAGCTTCATGGAAGCACTGCACAAGAAAATCCGCGAAGAAGGCATCGTGCTTTCCGACCAGGTCCTGAAAGTCGACGCCTTTCTGAACCACCAGATCGACCCGGCCTTGATGAAGCTGATCGGCGACGAATTCGCCACGCTGTTCAAGGACTCGGGCATCACCAAGATCGTCACCATCGAAGCCTCGGGCATCGCGCCGGCGATCATGACCGGCCTGAACCTGGGCGTACCGGTGATCTTCGCGCGCAAGCACCAGTCCCTGACCCTGACCGAGAACCTGCTGTCGGCGACCGTGTACTCGTTCACCAAGCAGACCGAAAGCACCGTGGCGATTTCCCCGCGCCACCTGACCAGCAGCGACCGCGTGCTGATCATCGATGACTTCCTGGCCAACGGTAAGGCGTCCCAGGCGCTGATCTCGATCATCAAGCAGGCGGGCGCCACCGTGGCCGGCCTGGGCATCGTGATCGAGAAGTCGTTCCAGGGCGGCCGCGCCGAACTGGACGCGCAAGGCTACCGCGTGGAATCCCTGGCCCGGGTCAAGTCCCTGGCCGATGGCGTGGTGACCTTTATCTAAGAGGCTTCGCCTCTTGATCGCGGGCAAGCCTCGCTCCTACAGAGACCACCCGCTTCTGTAGGAGCAGCCGGTCGACACTCGATTGCCCGCGATGACGCCGCCAGGCGTCTACCTCATGCCTGCGCCGTCTCCCGCAGCGCCGCCAGCAACAAACGCTGATAGATCTCCTCGCGCCAACCATCGGGCTTCACCAGCTGCATCCGCTGCAGATGCGCCGGAAACGCCTCGGGCGGTGGGGCATCCAGCGCCGCCTTGCCCAATTCGAGAATCTCGCTGAGCTTGAACTTGCTCTTCAGCCAGTTCAGCGCCCGCAGCAAATCCCGCTCCTCTGCGCTGAAGTCGCTGCCCAACGGATATTCCGGGAACAGGTGCCGGTGCCGCGCCTGGATCGCCAGCAGGCGTTGCGGGTGGTTGTCGGTAAAACGCGGATCGAGGCGGAAATCCCTGGGCAGCTTGCCGGCCTTCTGCGCTTGTTCGATCAGGCCCGGCTGGAAACGCGAGTCGCTGATATTGAGCAGCGCTTCGATGACCTTCACATCGGTCTTGCCGCGCAGATCGGCGATGCCGTACTCGGTGACCACAATGTCCCGCAGGTGCCGCGGGATGGTGCAATGGCCGTATTCCCAGACGATGTTGGAACTGACCAGGCCCGCGGATTCGCGCCAGCTGCGCAGGATCAGGATCGAGCGCGCGCCTCGCAGCGCATGGCCCTGGGCGACAAAGTTGTATTGCCCGCCGACGCCACTGAGCACCCGGCCGTCTTCCAACTGATCCGCCACCCCGGCGCCCAGCAGGGTGACCATGATCGAACTGTTGATGAACCGCGCATTCTGGCGCTGCAGGCGCTTGAGTTCTTCGTGGCCGTACAGCTCGTTGATGTAGCTGATGGCGGTCATGTTGAACTCGCCGAGCTTGCTCTTGGGCAGATCCCTGAGGCGCTGGTAGAAGCTTCGTGGCCCGAGGAAAAAGCCGCCATGTACCGACACTCCGCCCAGCGCCTGGTTTTCATCCAGCGTCCCGGCGTTGGCCTGTTGCTGCAGGGCCACCGAAGGGTAGACCTTGCGCCGTACGATGCCGGCATCGGCCAGGGCCAGCAGGCCGTTGACGAACATCTCGCTGCAGCCATACAGGCCCTTGGCGAAAGGCTCCACCCCGCCTTCGCGCTCGATCAGCGGCTTCCAGCCCTGGATCTCCAGGTCCGCCAGCAGCGCCCGATAACCGTCGTTGTCCGCCTGGCGTGCCAGCAACGCCGCCGTCAATGCATCGCCCATGGAGCCGATGCCGATCTGCAGGGTGCCGCCGTCGCGCACCAGGGTGCTGGCGTGCAGGCCGATAAAGTGATCCTGGAACCCCACCGGCATGTTCGGCGTGGAAAACAGCGTGCTGCCCTCCTCTTCGTCGATCAGCAGGTCGAAGGTCGCGGCGTCGATTTCGGCGTCGCCCGGCATGTAAGGCAGGTCGCGATGCACCTGGCCCAGCAGCAGGATGGTTTCGCCGGCGGCACGTCGCTCGGCGATCATTGGCAACAGGTCGAGGGTGATGTCCGGGTTGCAACTCAGGCTCAGGCGGTCGGCTTGCTGCGGGTCCCGGGCCACCAGTTGCGCGACCAGGTTCAGGCCGGCGGCATTGATGTCGCGCGCGGCGTGGCTGTAGTTGCTGCAGACATAATCCTGCTGCGCCGCCGGGCTGTTGAGCAGGCTGCCGGGCTGCATGAAGAACTGTTCGATATGGATATTGGCCGGCACCTGGTTGCGGTGCAGGTCGGCGAGAAAGTCCAGCTCGGGGTAGTCGCCGAAGACCTGCTCGATGAAAGGCTCGAGGAAGCGCCGTTGCAGGCCATCGCCCAGCGGCGGGCGGCCCAGGCTCAGGGCGGTGTAAATGGTCAGTTGGCGCTCGGGCAGTTGCGCGATGCGACGATACAGGGCATTGGCGAAGCGGTTGGGTTTGCCCAGCCCCAGGGGCATGCCCAGGTGAATATGCGCCGGCAAGCGTGCTAGGACCTCATCGACCGCCAGCTCGATAGAACATGACTGCACCATCCGATCCTCCAGAACCTTCCATGAATTTGAGGTTGGACCGAGCTTGCCGGGTCTTTGCTGCAATGAACAGTAGCGGCCGAATCGCAGGCATGAAAAAAGCCGCTCGTGAGCGGCTTTTTTGCGCAAGATCCGTGCTTATTTCAAACCGGACATCTTCTGGATGGCGCCTTTGAGCTCTTCATCGGAGCAGTCGGCGCAGGTGCCTTTAGGCGGCATCGCGTTGATACCGGTAATGGCCTTGGCCAGGATGCCGTCGAGGCCACCCTGGTGATCCGCGCGCTCTTTCCAGGCAGCGGCGTCGCCGATTTTCGGCGCGCCCAACAGGCCGGAGCCGTGGCAAGCATTGCAATGCTTGGCAATCACTTCGTCTGGAGTCTTCGCACCACCGCCACCGGCGGCAACAGCGACTTCCATACCCTTGCATTCCTGACCCTGGACGCAGACCTGGCCAACCGGCTCAAGGCGCTTGGCAATGTCGTCGTTGGTCGCAGCTTGAGCGCTGACAGCCCAGAGGGCCAATACGGTTGCTGGTGCAGCCAGCATTTTCATAATTAGGTTCACGCGTACACCCTCAATGGTGGCTAGTCACGCCCACGGCCACGGTTTCGCGGGCGGGCGCAAGTATAGCGGTTAGCCCGCCACTCCGAAACAACCCTAGATTCAAAGGGGGATTAGAGAGAGGCGAAATGCTGCTTCGGGCACCGCTGCAATCCTTGCAGGACGCCTCTTCTATTAGAAGTTCGCGGGCGTGGCTGCGCTGATTAGTCGCGCGGGTGCATCGAAAGGATTACGGAAACGGTGCGGCTTGGTGCTTTCGAAATAGTAGCTGTCACCGGCTTCGAGCACGAATGTCTCAAGACCCACCACCAGCTCCAGGCGTCCTTCCACGAGAATCCCGGTTTCCTCGCCTTCATGGGTGAGCATCTCTTCGCCGGTATCGGCGCCCGGCGGATAGATCTCGTTGAGAAAAGCGATCGCCCGGCTAGGATGCGCCCGGCCCACCAGCTTCATGGTCACCGCGCCATCGGAAATATCGATCAACTCGTTGGCTTTGTAGACGATCTGGGTGGGTTTTTCCTGGAGGATTTCTTCCGAGAAAAACTCGACCATCGACATGGGAATGCCGCCAAGAACCTTTCTCAGCGAACTGATCGAGGGGCTGACGCTGTTCTTCTCGATCATCGAAATGGTGCTGTTGGTGACGCCCGCGCGCTTGGCGAGTTCACGCTGGGAAAGGCCTTTGAGTTTACGGATGGATTGCAGTCGTTCACCGACGTCCAATGCGGCAGCCTCCTAGGGATCAGGCGTTGTTGTAGTTGAGCGTTATCATGGCGATAGCGTTCAGTATTTACAACACTTGGGCCCCAATCCCAGGGGGCAAGGCGACTTTCGGCAATGCGCTGTGCCGCTCAGTCCCCGGAATAGACGCGTGGCACCCGGCGCAGGTTGCAGAACAGCTGATAAGGGATGGTGTCGGCCGCGGCCGCCAGCTCGCTGGCGAGGATGTTCTTGCCCCACAGCTCGACGGTAGAACCCAGCCCGGCCTCTGGCACCTCGGTCAGGTCGATGCACAGCATGTCCATGGAAACCCGGCCGAGCAGCTGGGTACGCTGCCCCGCCACCAGCACTGGCGCACCGGTCGGCGCATGCCGCGGATAACCGTCGGCGTACCCCATGGCCACCACGCCGATCCGCATCGGCCGTGGTGTGACGAATTTGGCGCCGTACCCCACCGGCTCGCCGGCCGGCAGTTCACGCACGCAGATCACCTTCGACTCCAGGGTCATCACCGGTTGCAGGCGCGCGGCCAATGGATGCGGCTCTTCGAACGGGGTCGAGCCATACAGCATGATGCCGGGGCGCACCCAGTCGCTGGGGATGTGCGGCCAGCCGAGCACGGCCGGCGAGTTGCGCAGGCTGATCTCGGCGGACAAGCCCTGGCGCGCCGCCTCGAACACCGCGACCTGCTCGTCGCTGCTGCTGCAACTGAGCTCGTCGGCGCGGGCGAAATGGCTCATCAATACGATCTTCGCCACCTTGCCGCTGGCCAGCAGCCGCTGATAGGCCGGCTGGTAATCCTTGGGATGCAGGCCGACGCGGTGCATGCCCGAATCCAGCTTGAGCCATACCGTCAGCGGCTTGGCGACGGTGGCCTGCTCGATGGCCTCCAGCTGCCACAGCGAATGCACCACGCACCAGAAATCATGTTCGACGATCAGGTCCAGCTCATCGGCCTCGAAAAAACCTTCAAGCAGCAATATCGGCGCGCGAATCCCCGCCGCACGCAGCTCCAGGGCTTCTTCAATACAGGCCACGGCAAAGCCGTCGGCCTCGGCTTCCAGTGCCTGGGCACAGCGCACCGCGCCATGGCCATAGGCATCGGCCTTGATCACCGCGAGCGCACGGGCGCCCGGCGAGGCTTCGCGGGCCAGTTGGTAGTTGTGACGCAGGGCTTGAAGATCGATCAGGGCACGGGCAGGACGCATGGCGGCAGACTTCTAGGCGGTCATGTGGGAAGAAAAAACCGGCGCTGGCGGATGGCGTGAGCCATCCATTAACAGCACCGGGAGAGGGATCTTGCTTAAGGCAGAGCGGCCACGACGGACAACTCGACCAGGATTTCCGGTTCGCAGAGCTTGGCTTCGACGGTTGCGCGGGCCGGGGCGACGCCTTTCGGCAGCCACTGGTCCCATACGCTGTTCATCCCGGCGAAGTGCGCATCGATGTCCTTCAGGTAGATGGTCACCGACAGCAGGCGCGACTTGTCGGTGCCGGCCAGGTCCAGCAAACGCTCGATGTTGGCGAGGGTTTCACGGGTCTGCTGCTCAATCCCCGCGTTCAGGTCGTCGCCGACTTGCCCAGCCAGATACACAGTACCGCTGTGGACGACGATCTGGCTCATGCGCTCATTGGTGAGCTGGCGCTGGATTGACATGTTTTGCAGGCTCCTGAGGATTACCGTAACGAGAAATATCGAGACCTTCGGCGCTGATCTGCGGCTTTTTCTTCGCCATCAGATCGGCCAGCAGACGACCGGAACCACAGGCCATGGTCCAGCCAAGCGTGCCATGGCCGGTGTTCAAGAACAGGTTGCGCATGGGCGTGGCGCCAACGATCGGCGTGCCGTCCGGGGTGGTGGGACGCAGGCCGGTCCAGAAACTGGCCTGGGACAGATCACCGCCCTGAGGATAAAGATCGTTGACGATCATCTCCAGCGTTTCGCGCCGACGCGGGTTGAGCGAGAGGTCAAAACCGGCGATTTCCGCCATGCCGCCAACGCGAATACGGTTGTCGAAACGGGTGATCGCCACCTTGTAGGTTTCGTCGAGAATGGTCGAAGTCGGGGCCATGGCCGGGTTGGTGATCGGCACGGTCAGCGAGTACCCCTTGAGCGGATACACCGGGGCCTTGATGCCCAGTGGCTTGAGCAGTTGTGGCGAGTAGCTGCCCAGGGCCAGCACGTAGCGGTCGGCGGTTTCCAGCTTGCCGTCGATCCAGACGCCGTTGATGCGGTCACCGGCGAAGTCCAGGCGCTGGATGTCCTGGTCGAAGCGGAATTCCACACCCAGCTTGGTGCACATTTGCGCCAGGCGCGTGGTGAACATCTGGCAGTCGCCAGTCTGGTCGTTCGGCAGGCGCAGGGCGCCGGCCAGGATGTCGGTCACGCTGGCCAGGGCCGGCTCGACGCGGGCGATGCCCTCGCGGTCCAGCAGCTCGAAAGGCACGCCGGATTCCTTGAGCACGGCGATATCCTTGGCCGCACCATCCAGTTGCGCCTGGGTGCGGAACAGCTGGGTGGTCCCCAGGCTGCGGCCTTCATAGGCAATGCCGGTTTCCGCGCGCAGTTCGTCGAGGCAGTCGCGGCTGTACTCGGACAGGCGGACCATGCGCTCCTTGTTCACCGCGTAGCGGGCAGCGGTGCAGTTGCGCAGCATCTGCGCCATCCACAGGTATTGATCGATGTCGGCGGTGGCCTTGATCGCCAGCGGCGCGTGGCGCTGCAGCAGCCACTTGATGGCCTTGAGCGGTACGCCCGGCGCGGCCCAGGGCGAGGCATAACCCGGCGAAACCTGGCCGGCGTTGGCGAAGCTGGTTTCCATGGCAACGGCCGGTTGGCGGTCGACAACGGTCACTTCGAAACCGGCACGGGCCAGATAGTAGGCACTGGTGGTACCGATCACGCCGCTACCCAAGACCAGAACGCGCATTTTCATATCCCTCATCGCGGATAACCGCTGACGTTTGTTATTCAGAGCGAAGATGCGCGCAGTATAAAAAGCAATGACCAGTGCTTTTCACTATATAAACACCTATATTTGGCGAGAATTCTCGGCAAAAACCCTTTTCACGGAGGCGCATCCCCTATGCGTACCAACCATCAGACAAAGCGTGAGCTGGACAAGATAGATCGCAATATCCTGCGCATCCTGCAGGCCGATGGGCGCATCTCCTTTACCGAGCTGGGGGAAAAGGTCGGGCTATCGACCACGCCGTGCACCGAGCGGGTCCGCCGCCTGGAGCGCGAAGGCATCATCATGGGCTACAACGCCCGGCTCAACCCGCAGCACCTCAAGGGTAGCCTGCTGGTGTTCGTCGAAATCAGCCTGGACTACAAGTCCGGCGACACCTTCGAGGAGTTCCGCCGCGCCGTGCTGAAACTGCCGCACGTACTGGAATGCCACCTGGTGTCGGGGGACTTCGACTATCTGGTGAAGGCGCGGATTTCCGAAATGGCCTCGTACCGCAAACTGCTGGGCGACATCCTGCTCAAGCTGCCCCACGTGCGCGAATCCAAGAGCTATATCGTGATGGAAGAGGTGAAAGAGAGCCTGAGCCTGCCGATTCCGGATTGATTGCAACGAGCCGAGACCAGTGTTGTCAGGGTAATCGCTATCGCGGGCAATCGAGCGTGGACCGGCCGCTCCTACGGGACCGGTGCAACCTGTAGGAGCGAGGCTTGCCCGCGATTGCTTTGGGTCAGACCAACACCTGCCGGGTGCTCGCCATGTATTCATGGATCTGCTTCTCCACCCGCGGGTGGATCAGCTCCACCGGGCGCCGGCCATTGGGGCATGGCAGGCTCGGCGTGGTGCCGAACAGGCGACAGATCAGCGGCCGCTCGTCATACACCGTGCAGCCATTGGGCCCCAGGTGCACACAATTCAGCTCTTCCATCGCCGCGTCCTGCTCGGCCCGGGTCTTGCGCGGCAGGCGCGACATCTCTTCGGTCGAAGTGGTGACCGGACCACAGCAGTCGTGACAGCCGGGCACGCACTCGAACGAGGGGATCTGCTGTCGGAGCGTGCGGATTTTCTGGCTGTTGCAGCTCATCGAAGCGTTTACCGGGAGTCTGGAGAGGCCGCGATTTTGCCCTAAAAGCCTTGTAGCAGACAGCACTGGCCGACCAATGTTGCCGCGCCGGAAAGGTCCGGCTTATGCTCCGTCAAATTTTCCAAACACACGAATCAGGATGATCCACATGAACACCCGTGTTCAGCCGTCGGGGCCAGGCCATTCGCACCCCGCCTCCTACTACGCCGCCAGCAGCCTGCCCCAGCCCGATTATCCGGCGCTGGCCGGCGAGCATCAGGCGGACGTATGCGTGGTCGGCGGCGGCTTCTCCGGGCTCAACACCGCGATCGAGCTGGCCGAGCGCGGGCTCAGCGTCATTCTGCTGGAAGCGCGCAAGATCGGCTGGGGCGCCAGCGGGCGCAACGGTGGGCAACTGATTCGCGGAGTGGGTCACGGCCTCGAGCAGTTCGCCTCAATAATCGGCGAAGACGGCGTACGCCAGATGAAACTGATGGGCCTGGAAGCAGTAGAAATCGTCCGCCAGCGTATCGAACGCTTCCAGATCCCTTGCGACCTGACCTGGGGTTATTGCGACCTGGCCAATAAACCGCGCGACCTCGAAGGTTTCGCCGAAGATGCCCAGGAGTTGCGCGACCTGGGCTATCGCCATGCAACCCGCCTGCTGCAAGCCCATGAGATGCACAGCGTGGTGGGTTCCGACCGTTACGTCGGCGGCCTGATCGACATGGGCTCGGGGCACCTGCACCCGCTGAACCTGGCCCTGGGCGAAGCCGCGGTCGCGCAGCAACTGGGCGTGCGCCTGTTCGAACACTCGGCCGTGACCCGCATCGATTACGGGCCGCAGGTCAAAGTCCATACCGCCCAGGGCTCAGTGCGCGCCAGCACTCTGGTGCTGGGCTGCAACGCCTACCTCAACGATCTCAACCCGCAACTGGGTGGCAAGGTGCTGCCCGCCGGCAGTTACATCATCGCCACCGAACCCTTGAGCGAAGAGCTGGCCCACGCCCTGTTGCCGCAGAACATGGCGGTCTGCGACCAGCGGGTGGCCCTGGACTATTACCGCCTTTCGGCCGACCGGCGCTTGCTGTTCGGCGGCGCCTGCCACTATTCCGGCCGCGACCCGCGGGATATTGCCGCTTACATGCGGCCGAAAATGCTGCAGGTGTTCCCGCAACTGGCAGCGGTGAAGATCGACTATCAATGGGGCGGCATGATCGGCATCGGCGCCAACCGCCTGCCACAGATCGGCCGTCTAAAAGACCAGCCCAATGTGTATTACGCCCAGGCCTACTCGGGCCACGGCGTGAATGCCACGCACCTGGCCGGCAAGTTGCTGGCCGAAGCCATCAGCGGCCAGCAGGGCGGTGGTTTCGATCTGTTCGCCCAGGTCCCGCACATCACTTTCCCGGGCGGCAAGCACCTGCGTTCGCCGCTGCTGGCGCTGGGGATGCTCTGGCATCGGTTGAAAGAACTGGTCTGAAGGCATCTATAGCCGCCACACGACAGGTATGAAAAAGGCCGCATCCGGGGAAATCGGATGCGGCCTTTTGCGGTCGCTGCGCAACCGATCGCAGGCTGCGCCAGCGGCTACCGATCGCGAGGGCTTTCAAAGCCGCCAGAACGGCTTGAGCCCTTCCTGCCGCGCCTGTTCGCGACTCAGGCCGATATCGCGCAACTGTTCGGTGGTCAGCTCAAGCAGTGCCTTGCGTGTACGCAGTCGATGCCAGTACAGGCCCCAGAGACCGAGGCCGGACGGCGCATTGTGGACGGACGTCGCCCCTGCTGCCCGCTCCTGCCCAGCCGCCAGTTCCTGACTGTGTAACGACAGACGCACATCGCTCAAGCCGTTCATTTTTGCTGCTCCTGTTTACTTGGGTCGCTATGAGCAGACATCATGCACGGGAGCCAAAAACCATTACAGATTCAAAGTACCGCTATTATCTCCATACAGAATTTCCCCTATCCGGGCTGAATCCTGTAATTTTGCGCCATCTGTACTGGTTACCCGATTCAATCACCCCGAGGCTGCGCCATGACCCTGTATGTCAATCTCGCCGAACTGCTGGGCACACGTATCGAACAAGGCTTCTATCGCCCCGGCGACCGACTGCCCTCGGTACGGGCCTTGAGTGTCGAACACGGGGTCAGCCTGAGTACCGTGCAGCAGGCTTATCGGGTGCTGGAAGACAGCGGCCTGGCGACGCCCAAGCCCAAGTCCGGCTACTTCGTGCCGGTCAGCCGCGAGCTGCCGGCACTGCCCGCAGTGGGTCGCCCGGCGCAGCGGCCGGTGGAGATTTCGCAGTGGGACCAGGTGCTGGAACTGATCCGCAGCGTGCCGCGCAAGGACATCGTCCAGCTGGGCCGCGGCATGCCCGACGTCACTAGCCCGACCCTCAAGCCCCTGCTGCGCGGGCTCGCCCGCATCAGCCGGCGCCAGGACATGCCCGGTCTGTATTACGACACCATCTACGGCGTGCACGAACTGCGTGAACAGCTGGCGCGGCTGATGCTCGATTCCGGCTGCCAGCTCGGCGCCAACGACCTGGTGATCACCACCGGCTGCCATGAAGCCTTGTCCACCAGCATCCGTGCCACCTGCGAGCCCGGGGATATCGTCGCCGTCGACTCGCCGAGCTTCCACGGCGCCATGCAGACCCTCAAGGGCCTGGGCATGAAGGCCCTGGAAATCCCCACCGACCCACTCACCGGCATCAGCCTCGACGCCCTGGAACTGGCCCTGGAGCAATGGCCGATCAAGGCCATACAGTTGACCCCCAACTGCAACAACCCGCTGGGCTATATCATGCCGGAGTCGCGCAAGCGGGCCCTGCTGACCCTGGCCCAGCGCTTCGATGTGGCGATCATCGAAGACGATGTGTATGGCGAGCTGTCCTACACCTACCCGCGCCCGCGGACCATCAAGTCGTTCGACGACGATGGCCGGGTGCTGCTGTGCAGCTCCTTCTCCAAGACCCTGGCGCCGGGCCTGCGCATCGGCTGGGTCGCCCCCGGGCGCTATCTGGAACGAGTGCTGCACATGAAATACATCAGCACCGGCTCCACCGCGCCGCAGCCGCAGATCGCCATCGCCGAGTTCCTCAAGAGCGGCAATTTCGAGCCGCACCTGCGGCGCATGCGCACCCAGTACCAGCGCAATCGCGACCTGATGATCGACTGGGTCAGCCGCTATTTCCCCACGGGTACCCGCGCCAGCCGGCCGCAAGGCGGGTTCATGCTGTGGGTCGAACTGCCGGAAGGTTTCGATACCCTGCGCCTGAACCGCGCGCTGCTCGGCCAGGGCGTGCAGATTGCCGTGGGCAGCATCTTTTCGGCCTCGGGCAAGTACCGCAACTGCCTGCGGATGAACTACGCTGCCAAGCCAACGGCACAGATCGAGGAAGCCGTGCGCAAAGTCGGCGCAGCCGCCATCAAGCTGCTGGCTGAAGATTGCGCAACGGACTGACCTTTTCCTGTGAAACCGGCGTCACAGCTAGACCATCGCAGCGATTCGAGATGAGCTGACTTGAGATCCAGACAGGCCCTGGCCTTCCTTATGCTGATCGCGCTGTGCCTGAGCGGCTGCGTCAGCCTCGATGTGCCTCACGAGCCCAGCCAGGCACTGCCGGCCACCGACTCGGCCTTCGGTCGCTCGATCCAGGCCCAGGCCGCCCCCTATCAGGGACGCTCGGGCTTTCGCCTGCTGTCCGACAGCAGCGAAGCCTTCATGGCCCGCGCCGAGCTGATCCGCAACGCCCAAAGCAGCCTCGACCTGCAGTACTACATCGTCCATGACGGCATCAGCACCCGGATGCTGGTGGACGAACTGCTCAAGGCCGCCGACCGCGGCGTGCGCATCCGCATTCTGCTGGACGACACCACCAGCGACGGCCTGGACCAGATCATGGCCACCCTCGCCGCCCATCCGCGGATACAGATCCGCCTGTTCAACCCCCTGCACCTGGGGCGCAGCACTGGCGTGACCCGTACCATGGGTCGTCTGTTCAACCTGTCGCTGCAACATCGACGCATGCACAACAAGCTGTGGCTGGCGGACAACAGCGCGGCCATCGTTGGCGGGCGCAACCTGGGGGACGAGTACTTCGACGCCGAACCCAACCTGAACTTCACCGACATCGACATCCTCGGTTTCGGCCCGGTGGCCGAACAGCTCGGGCACAGCTTCGACCAGTACTGGAACAGCGCCCTGAGCAAACCCATCGGCGAGTTTCTGTCGCGCCTGCCATCGGCCAAGGAACTGGCCAACACCCGGCTGCGCCTGCAGCAATCGCTGGACGACGCCCAGCAGCAGGAGCATGCCCTGTTCCAGGAACTCAAGGCCTATCGGACCCAGCCACGCATGGACGTCTGGCGCAAAGAACTGATCTGGGCCTGGAACCAGGCGCTGTGGGATGCCCCGAGCAAGGTCCTGTCCAACGGCGAGCCCGACCCGCACCTGCTGTTGACCACCCAGCTGGCGCCGGAGCTACAGAGCGTCAGTAAAGAGTTGATGATGGTTTCGGCCTATTTCGTCCCCGGCCAGCCAGGCCTGGTCTACCTCACCGGACGTGCCGACGCCGGGGTTGCGGTGAGCCTGCTGACCAACTCCCTGGAAGCCACCGACGTGCCGGCGGTCCACGGCGGCTACGCGCCGTATCGCAAGGCGCTGCTGCAACACGGCGTGAAACTCTATGAACTGAGACGCCAACCCGGTAACGGCGGCGGCAGCGGCCCTCATCTGTTCCATAGCGCGTCGTATCCTGGCTCGGACTCCAGCCTGCACAGCAAGGCGATGATTTTCGACCGCCAGAAGTCCTTTATCGGCTCCTTCAATTTCGACCCGCGCTCGGTGCTGTGGAACACCGAAGTCGGGGTGCTGGTGGACAGCCCCGAGCTGGCCGAGCGCGTTCGCGGCCTGGCGCTGCAAGGCATGGCGCCGGCCCTGAGCTACGAGGCGAAGCTGCAGAACGGCAAGCTGGTCTGGGTCACCGAAGACAACCAGCAACTGCACACTCTGACCCGCGAGCCTGGCAGCTGGTGGCGGCGCTTCAATGCCTGGATGAGCAATACCATCGGCCTCGAACGGATGCTCTGAGCCCAGCCCTTGCAGGAGCGAGGCTTGCCCGCGATAGCGGAACTACATTCAATCAAGATGTTGACTGTCAGCCCCTTATCGCGGGCAAGCCTCACTCCTACAGGGTTTGTGGCTGGGCCGCGCCAAACGCGCCTTCGCGCAACAACAGCACAATCAGCCCCAGGGCCCCGGCCGCCATCAGCAACAGCAAGGCATGCCCGCTGACCCACTGGCTGCCCGCCCCCGCCACCAGCGGCCCGATCAGGCAGCCGATGCCCCACAGCTGGGCGACGTGGGCATTGGCACGCACCAGCGCATCGTCGCGGTAGCGCTCGCCGATCAGAATCAGCGACAAGGTGAACAGGCCCCCGGCGCTGGCGCCGAACAGCACCCACAGCGGCCAGATCAGCAGGGTGTCGAGCAGCAATGGAATGGCCAGGCTCGACAGCAGCAGGATCACCGCGCAGCCGGCAAACAAGGCGCGCCGCGATACGCGATCGGCCAGGGCACCGATGGGCAGTTGCAACAAGGCATCGCCCACTACAACGGTGCTGACCATCGCCAGGGCAATGTCCTCGGTAAACCCCTGGCGCAGGCAATAGACCGGCAACAGGGTCAGGATCATCGCCTCGAACGCGGCGAACAGCGCCACCGCCCAGCCAATGGCCGGCAGGCCACGACAGAAGCGCCACAGATCACCGAAGGTCACGCTGCAAGACTCGCTGCTCGGCGCGCCGCTGCGGCCCATCAGCAACAGAGGCGACACCACCAGCAGCACGACGCCCACCCAGAAACCGTAGTCATGCTCGGTGCCCAAGGCGCCCAGCAGCAGCGGGCCAGCCAATTGGCTCAAGGCATAGCTACTGCCATACAGCGCCACCAGGCGACCGCGCCACTGCTCCACCACCAACTGGTTGATCCAGCTTTCGCCGAGGATGAAGACGATGGTCAGCACCACGCCGATCATCAGCCGCAGCACCAGCCATAAGGGATAACTCGGCAACAGCGCCAGCAGGCCAATGGAGATCGCCCCGCCCCACAGGCACAGGCGCATCAGCCCCGCCGTGCCGAAGCGTGCCGCCAGGCGGCTGGACACCTTCGCCCCGAGCAAGACGCCAATCGCCGGCATCGAGGCCATCACGCCGATTGCAAAGGGCCCATATCCCCAGCTCTCCAGGCGGAACGACACCAGCGGCATGCTCACGCCCAAGGCCAGCCCCACACTCAGGACAGCCGCCAAAACGGCGAAATAAGTTGCCCAGCGCATTTCCACGCTCCTGTGGATGGTTTTTTTAATACAGAGACAACGCAGCCGGACCTCCCCTGCGGAAAGTCCGGCTGCGATATGGATCGGGTAAGGGTGCGCGGGGTGGCGTCTGTTCAGACGCCCGATATCCGCGCCCCTTGAATTACAGCTTGATCCAGGTCGCCTTCAGTTCGGTGTACTTGTCGAACGCGTGCAACGACTTGTCACGACCGTTGCCCGACTGCTTGAAGCCGCCGAAGGGCGCGGTCATGTCGCCGCCGTCATACTGGTTGACCCAGACACTGCCGGCCCGCAGAGCCTTGGCGGTCAGGTGAGCCTTGGAGATATTGGCCGTCCATACCGCCGCGGCCAGGCCATAAGGCGTGTCGTTGGCAATCTGGATGGCTTCTTCCACGGTGTCGAAGGCGATGACCGAGAGCACCGGGCCGAAGATCTCTTCCTGGGCGATCTTCATTGCGTTGCTGACACCGTCGAAGATGGTCGGCTCAACGTAGGTCCCGCCGGTTTCCTGCAGGGTGCGCTTGCCGCCCACCACCAGCTTGGCGCCGTCGGCATGACCGGACTCGATGTACGACAGCACGGTGTTCATCTGCTGGGTATCCACCAGCGCGCCGACGTTGGTGGCCGGGTCCAGCGGGTTGCCCGGTTTCCAGGCCTTGAGGGCCTCGATCACCAGCGGCAGGAATTTATCCTTGATCGAACGCTCCACCAGCAGGCGCGAACCGGCGGTGCAGACTTCGCCCTGGTTGAAGGCAATGGCGCTGGCCGCGGATTCGGCCGCGGCCTGCAGGTCCGGGGCATCGGCGAACACAATGTTCGGGCTCTTGCCGCCCGCCTCCAGCCAGACGCGTTTCATGTTCGACTCGCCGGAGTAGACCATCAGTTGCTTGGCGATCTTGGTCGAACCGGTGAACACCAGGGTATCGACATCCATGTGCAGGGCCAGGGCCTTACCCACGGTGTGGCCATAACCTGGCAGCACGTTGAGCACGCCGGCCGGGATCCCGGCCTCGACAGCCAGCGCGGCGATGCGGATAGCGGTCAGCGGCGATTTTTCCGACGGCTTGAGGATCACCGAGTTACCGGTGGACAGCGCCGGCCCGAGCTTCCAGCAGGCCATCATCAACGGGAAGTTCCACGGCACGATGGCGCCGACCACGCCCACCGGCTCGCGAGTCACCAGGCCCAGTTGGTCGTGGGGCGTGGCGGCGACTTCGTCGTAGATCTTGTCGATGGCTTCGCCGCTCCAGCTCAGCGCTTGCGCCGCGCCGGGAACGTCGATACTCAGCGAGTCGCTGATCGGCTTGCCCATGTCCAGGGTTTCGAGCAGGGCCAGTTCTTCGGCATGCTTCTTCAGCAGGCCGGCAAAACGAATCATGGCGGCCTTGCGCTTGGCCGGCGCCAGGCGCGACCAGACACCGGAATTGAAAGTGGCGCGGGCGTTTTCCACGGCACGTTGTGCGTCGGCGGCGTCACAGCTGGCAATACTGGCCAGCAGACGGCCATCGACCGGGCTGATGCATTCGAAGGTTTCGTTGGAAACGGCGGCGGTGTATTCGCCATTGATGTAGGCGCGGCCTTCGATTTTCAGCTCGCGGGCGCGTTGCTCCCAATCGGCTCGAGTCAGGGTGGTCATGCGAGTGTCCTCCTCTTGTTGGATACAGGCGCCACGCGATCGATGCCGGCACCTTCAGGAATTCTGCCCGGCCAGCCTGCTTCGGCCCATGGCATTCGCCACCCTAAACCAGCGGCACCCGAAGTTTCAATATATTTGACAGCGGCCAGGAAAACGCCATTGCTATGTTCATTTTAATAAACATAGACTTTGGGCTTTCCAGCCATTCGCAGCGCAATCAGGGGGGAATACCAGCATGAGCATCCAGGACATCGTCGACTTCAATCAGGCCAACACTGCGGCCGAGCGGTATCGCCCCGCCCAGGAAAAAGTCCTCAAGGGCGACCCTGAGCAAACCGTCTTCAACCACTACAACAGTCCGTGCGGCCAGATGAACGCCGGGGTGTGGGAAGGCGCGATCGGCCAGTGGACGGTGAACTACACCGAGCACGAGTACTGCGAGATCGTGCAGGGGGTTTCGGTCCTGCGTGACGGCGAAGGCAATGCCAAGACCTTGCGCGCCGGCGATCGCTTCGTCATTCCCGCAGGCTTTCGCGGCACCTGGGAGGTGCTGGAACCGTGCCGCAAGATCTATGTGATCTTCGAACCGAAAGCCTGAATCGCAGGCACAAAAAAACCCGCTTGAAGGCGGGTTTTTTTGTCAGAAGAAAAATCAATTACTTGATTTTGCCTTCCTTGTAGATCACGTGCTTACGAACAACCGGATCATATTTCTTGATCTCGATTTTGTCCGGAGTAGTGCGCTTGTTCTTGTCGGTAGTGTAGAAGTGACCAGTACCGGCGCTCGAAATCAAACGAATCAATTCACGCATGATTAGCTCCCTTAAACCTTGCCATCGCGACGAAGTTCGGCCAGCACGACATCAATGCCACGCTTGTCGATGATACGCATGCCTTTGGCAGATACGCGCAGACGCACAAAACGTTTCTCGGACTCAACCCAGAAGCGGTGATGCTGCAGGTTCGGCAGGAAACGACGACGGGTTTTGTTGTTTGCGTGGGAAATGTTATTCCCAGTCACCGGACCCTTACCGGTAACTTGACAGACTCTCGACATGCCTCAGCCCTCTAAAACCACATGCCCAACCCGGCATGGGTTGGCCGCTTAATCTCTCAGTCATTTGGCGCCAGGCGCCGCGTTTCTTTAGGGTCTTACCGGCTACACCTACAAGCGAAGGAACCGGGCCCCTAGAAAAGAGCGCTGCTTTATACCAGAAAGACCCCGTAGCAACAACAGCCGGTGTGCTTTGGATTTCGAAAAGTCCCTGTTTTCTTGCTCCGGATGCCTGCACCAAAGGCTGGCGCCATGGCTGACCGCTCGTCGCAGAATAAATTCTGCGTGGGTGAAACAGGCGGCAGAATCACCATGCACAGCCACCGCACCGCTCGTTCCACGTCAATATATGGAAAAAACCTCTGTCAATTTATGCCTAATGTGGCCATGACTGCCGGCCGCCAACAGGCTCGACGCTGCAATAAATGCCAACGTATCCGGCCCACGAGCGAAAAAAGGGGATAGTCATTTTTCAACGGGGCCACTAGGGTAAGCCTTTTTCCAGACTGCACTCGCAGATGGGCCTTCGATCTGCAAAGGAAGCCAAACATGCGCCTCGCTGCCCTCCCGCTCCTGTTCGCCCCTCTTCTTCTGAGCCCGCTGGCCCACGCCGCCGCATTAAGCGTGTGCACCGAGGCCAGCCCGGAAGGTTTCGACGTAGTGCAGTACAACTCGCTGACCACCACCAACGCCTCGGCCGACGTGCTGATGAATCGCCTGGTGGAGTTCGACGCCAGCAGCGGCAAGGTGGTACCGAGCCTGGCCGACAGCTGGGAAGTCTCGGCCGACGGCCTGACCTATGTGTTCAAGCTGCACCCGAAAGTGAAGTTTCATCGCACCGCGTATTTCAATCCGAGCCGCGAGCTGACCGCCGAAGACGTGAAGTTCAGCTTCGACCGCATGCTCGACCCGGCCAACCCCTGGCATAAAGTGGCGCAGAGCGGCTATCCCCATGCCCAGTCGCTGCAGCTGCCGGCGCTGATCAAGAAGATCGACGCCCTGGATCCGCTGACCCTGCGCTTCACCCTCGACCACGCCGATTCGACCTTCCTCGCCACCCTGAGCATGGGGTTTGCGTCGATCTACTCCGCCGAATACGCCGACCAGTTGCTCAAAGCCGGCACCCAGGACAAGCTCAACAGCCAGCCGATCGGCACCGGCCCCTTCGTGTTCGGCCGCTTCCAGAAGGACGCATCAATCCGCTACAAGGCCAACCCCGACTATTTTGCCGGCAAGCCGGCGGTGGATTCGCTGATCTTCGCCATCACCCCGGACGCCAACGTGCGCCTGCAGAAGCTGCGCCGCAACGAATGCCAGATCGCCCTGTCGCCCAAGCCGCTGGACGTGACCGCCGCGCTTGAGGAGCCTGCGCTCAAGGTCGAGAAAACCGCAGCCTTCATGACCGCGTTCGTCGCCATCAACAGCCAGCACCCACCGCTGGACAAACCCGAAGTACGCCAGGCCATCAACCTCGCCTTCGACAAGGCCAACTACCTGAAAGCGGTCTTCGAAAATACCGCCGAACCCGCCAACGGCCCCTTCCCGCCCAACACCTGGAGCTACGCCAAGGAGCTGCCGGGTTACGCCCATGATCCGGCGAAGGCCCGCCAATTGCTGGCCAAGGCCGGCCTGAAAGACGGCTTCCAGACCACGATCTGGACCCGCCCTTCCGGTAGCTTGCTGAACCCCAACCCGAGCCTGGGCGCGCAACAGCTGCAAGCAGACTTGGCACAAGTCGGGATCCAGGCGGAGATCCGCGTGATCGAATGGGGCGAACTGATCCGTCGGGCCAAGGCCGGCGAGCACGACCTGCTGTTCATGGGCTGGGCCGGCGACAACGGCGATCCGGATAACTTCCTCACCCCGCAGTTCACCTGCGCGGCGGTGAAGTCCGGGACCAACTTCGCCCGCTACTGCGACCCCGGCCTGGACAAGTTGATCACCGCCGGCAAGACCACCACCGAGCAGGGCGTGCGCAGCAAGCTTTACCAGCAGGCGCAAACCCAGATCCAGCAGCAGGCCCTGTGGCTACCGCTTGCCCACCCGACCGCCTTCGCCCTGACGCGCAAGGATGTCCATGGGTATCAGGTCAGCCCGTTCGGTCGCCAGGACTACTCGAAGGTCAGCTTCAGATAAGCAGCGGCAAGCGGCGAGCTACAAGCTGCAAGTTCAGAGCAGTCCTCGTACCGCTTTAACTTGCAGCTTGTAGCTTGAAGCTTGTCGCTGCTTCTCTACATCCAGCCGTACTCGGCCATCGACAGCGGCTCGCCCTCGCCGACGATGAAATGGTCGAGTACGCGCACATCCACCAGGTCCAGCGCCTCCGTGAGCCTGCGGGTCAGCACCCGATCCGCCTGGCTCGGCTCGGAAACGCCCGAAGGATGGTTGTGACACAGGATCAGCGCGGCCGCGTTGTGCGCCAGGGCACGCTTGACCACTTGCCGCGGATAGACGCTGGTGGTGTTGATGGAGCCCTGGAACAACGCCTCGAACGCCAGCACCCGGTGCTTGGAGTCGAGAAACAGGCAACCGAAGACCTCATGCGGTTCATGGCGCAACATCGCCTTGAGGTAGTCGCGGACCGCCACCGGGCTTTCCAGCACCGAATTGCGACTGAGTTTTTCCGCCAGATGCCGGCGCGCCATTTCCAGCACCGCCTGCAATTGCGCGAACTTGGCCGGGCCCAGGCCAAGCTGCCGACTGAAGGTCAATTGGTCCGCCTCGAGCAGGCCACGCAGGCTGCCGAACTGATGCAACAGGTGTCGCGCCAGGTCGACCGCGCTTTTTCCGGCGACCCCGGTGCGCAGGAAAATCGCCAGCAATTCGGCGTCGGAAAGGGCCAGCGCGCCCTGCTCGAGAAGCTTCTCCCGCGGGCGCTCCGCCGCAGGCCAGTCGCGAATGCTCATAGCACCTCCATGTGTGTGGGCGCCGCTGTTCCATAGCGGTCGCTGTGCTATCTTAGCCCATCTTTTTGCGTGGAATTTCCCCTGGGGAGGGGGTGTTACACGCAGCAATCATTGAACTGAAAGGCAGGCCTATGCAGCGGCTGTATCGGAAACGCATCGTTCTCGGCGTCGGCGGCGGCATCGCTGCCTATAAGAGCGCCGAGCTGGTTCGCCGACTCCTCGACCACGGCGCGGAAGTACGTGTGGTCATGACCCGTGGCGGCAGTGAATTCATCACCCCGCTGACCATGCAGGCCCTGTCCGGGCACCCGGTCCACCTGGACCTGCTCGACCCCGCGGCCGAAGCCGCCATGGGCCATATCGAACTGGCCAAATGGGCCGACCTGGTGCTGATCGCCCCGGCCACCGCCGACCTGATCGCCCGCCTGGCCCAAGGCATCGCCGACGACCTGCTGACCACCCTGGTCCTGGCCACCGACGCCACCGTCGCCATCGCCCCGGCCATGAACCAGGCCATGTGGCGCGACCCTGCCACCCAGGCCAACACCCAACTGCTGCAAAGCCGTGGCCTGAAGGTCTTCGGCCCGGCTTCCGGCAGCCAGGCCTGTGGCGACGTCGGCCTGGGCCGCATGCTCGAGGCCAACGATCTGGCGCTGTGCGCCGCCGACTGCTTCCAGCATCTGGCGCTGACCGGCAAACACGTGCTGATTACCGCCGGCCCGACCCAGGAAAACATTGACCCGGTGCGCTACATCACCAACCACAGCTCCGGAAAAATGGGCTTTGCCCTGGCCGAAGCCGCGGTCGAAGCCGGTGCCCGGGTCACCCTGATCACCGGTCCCGTGCACCTGCCGACCCCGGATCGCGTGACCCGGATCGACGTGGTCAGTGCCCGCGACATGCTCGCCGCCTGCGAGGCCGCCATCCCATGCGACCTGTTCATCGCCTCGGCGGCGGTCGCGGACTACCGCCCGGAAGTCGTCGCCCCACAGAAATTGAAGAAAGACCCTACGAACGGCGACGGCCTGCTGCTGCAGATGGTGCGCAACCCGGACATCCTGGCCACCATCGCCACCCGCCCCGACCGTCCGTTCAGCGTCGGCTTCGCCGCTGAAACCGAACACTTGCTCGACTACGCTGCACGCAAACTCAAAGACAAGAACCTCGACCTGATCGTCGCCAACGACGTGGCCAACCCGAGCATTGGCTTCAACAGCGAGGAAAACGCCTGCAGCGTGATTGACCGGGAGTTGCACGCAACTCTCTTCGCCCAGACCAGCAAGGGCAAGATTGCCCGCCAACTGATCTCTTTCATCGCCGAACGGCTGAACCAGGTTTAACTCGCATGCACGCTTTACAAGCCAAGATCCTCGACCCACGCATCGGCAACGAATTCCCCCTGCCGCAGTACGCCACGCCAGGCTCCGCCGGCCTCGACCTGCGGGCCATGCTCAAGCAGGACACCCTCCTGGAACCGGGCCAGACCCTGCTGATTCCTACCGGCCTGTCCGTCTACATCGGCGACCCAGGCCTCGCCGCGCTGATCCTGCCGCGCTCCGGCCTGGGTCACAAGCACGGCATCGTCCTGGGCAACCTGGTCGGCCTGATCGACTCCGATTACCAGGGCGAACTCATGGTCTCCTGCTGGAACCGTGGCCAGACCGCCTTCAACATCGCGGTGGGCGAACGCATTGCCCAGTTGGTTCTGGTACCCGTGGTCCAGGCGCACTTCGAAGTGGTCGAAGCCTTCGACGAAAGCCAGCGCGGCGCGGGCGGTTTCGGTCACTCCGGCAGCCATTGAACAAAAAATCCGGGCCGCGCCAGCGGCTCGCCTAAGATTGGTAGGCTGCGTTTCAGCACGAACACTCAGCAAGTTTATTCGCGGACTTGACCACCCGGAATCACGGCACAAGGTGATCGAAAAAGAGCTGACGCTCATCAGATGGCATTTTTGCACCATGAACCCAAGGGCAAAAACGCCGTCATACCCTTCAGTTTGAGCCTTCCGGTCAGTATTCCGGCCTGTCCTGCCCCCTTTTAGACGGAGCACCCCCAGTGATGAGCAATGCAGCCCAAGTCGTACCCAAGTTCCCTGAAAGCATCTTTCGCGCTTACGACATTCGCGGAACCGTTCCGGAAACCCTGAACGCTGAAACCGCCTACTGGATCGGTCGCGCCATTGGCTCCGAGAGCCTGGCCCAGGGCGAACCCAATGTTTGCGTAGGCCGTGACGGTCGCCTGTCCGGCCCCGAGCTGGTGGCGCAACTGATCCAGGGCCTGCACGAC
This sequence comes from Pseudomonas sp. 09C 129, assembly GCF_002843625.1. Classification (NCBI taxonomy): domain Bacteria; kingdom Pseudomonadati; phylum Pseudomonadota; class Gammaproteobacteria; order Pseudomonadales; family Pseudomonadaceae; genus Pseudomonas; species Pseudomonas sp. 09C 129. Next base: position 235,210 of record NZ_CP025261.1, read on the forward strand.
AGTGGTTGCCACGTCAGCGATGTCGGCCTGGTACCGACACCGGCGCTGTATTACGCGGCCAATGTGCTGGCTGGCAAATCCGGGGTGATGCTGACCGGTAGCCACAACCCGTCGAACTACAACGGCTTCAAGATCGTCATTGCCGGCGACACCCTGGCCAACGAACAGATCCAGGCCCTGCACGATCGCCTCAAGACCAACAACCTGAGCAGCGGCCAGGGCAGCATCACCAAGGTCGACATCCTCGATCGCTACGGCAAGGAAATCACTGCCGACGTCAAACTCGCCCGTCGCCTGAAAGTGGTGGTCGATTGCGGCAACGGCGCGGCCGGCGTCATCGCGCCTCAGTTGATCGAAGCGCTGAATTGCGAAGTCATCCCGCTGTTCTGCGAAGTGGACGGCAACTTCCCCAACCACCACCCGGACCCGGGCAAGCCCGAGAACCTGGAAGACCTGATCGCCAAGGTCGCCGAGACCAACGCCGATATCGGCCTGGCCTTCGACGGTGACGGCGACCGCGTTGGCGTCGTGACCAACACCGGCAGCATCGTCTTCCCCGATCGCCTGTTGATGCTGTTCGCCAAAGATGTCGTAGCGCGCAACCCGGGCGCGGAGATCATCTTCGACGTCAAATGCACCCGCCGCCTGATCCCGCTGATCAAGGAATACGGCGGTCGCCCACTCATGTGGAAGACCGGTCACTCGCTGATCAAAAAGAAAATGAAGCAGACCGGTGCGTTGCTGGCCGGTGAAATGAGCGGGCATGTGTTCTTCAAGGAACGCTGGTTCGGTTTCGACGACGGTATCTACAGCGCCGCGCGGCTGCTGGAGATCCTCAGCAAGGAAAAATCCAACGCGGAAGAGCTGTTCGCCACCTTCCCGAACGATATTTCTACGCCGGAAATCAATATCCATGTGACCGAAGAGAGCAAATTCAGCATCATTGATGCGCTGCACGACGCGCAATGGGGCGAAGGCGCCGACCTGACCACCATCGACGGCGTACGAGTCGACTACCCCAAAGGCTGGGGCCTGGTTCGCGCCTCCAACACCACACCGGTGCTGGTACTGCGCTTCGAAGCCGATGACGAAGCCGAACTGCAGCGCATCAAGGATGTGTTCCACACCCAGCTGAAACGTGTTGCACCTGACCTCCAACTACCGTTTTGATTTTCTTCAAGCGCCTTTATTGAAGTGCCGGAGCCCTGAATGACCCTCGAACGCGATGCCGCCGCCAATACCGCCAAGGTCCTGTCCGAAGCGCTGCCTTATATTCGCCGCTATGTCGGCAAGACCCTGGTGATCAAATACGGCGGCAACGCGATGGAAAGCGAGGAGCTGAAGACCGGCTTCGCCCGCGACATCGTGCTGATGAAGGCTGTCGGGATCAACCCGGTGGTCGTGCATGGCGGCGGCCCGCAAATCGGTGACCTGCTCAAGCGCCTGTCCATCGAAAGCCACTTCATCGATGGCATGCGCGTCACCGACGCGGCGACCATGGACGTGGTGGAGATGGTCCTCGGCGGCCAGGTGAACAAGGACATCGTCAACCTGATCAACCGCCATGGCGGCAGCGCCATCGGCCTGACCGGCAAGGACGCGGAGCTGATTCGCGCGAAGAAGCTCACCGTCACCCGCAAGACGCCGGAAATGACCACCCCGGAAATCATCGACATCGGCCACGTAGGCGAAGTGGTCGGCATCAACACCGACCTGCTGAACCTGCTGGTCAAAGGTGACTTCATCCCGGTGATCGCGCCGATCGGCGTCGGCGCCAACGGCGAGTCGTACAACATCAACGCCGACCTGGTGGCCGGCAAGGTGGCCGAGGCGCTGAAAGCCGAGAAGCTGATGCTGCTGACCAACATCGCCGGCCTGATGGACAAGTCGGGCAAGGTCCTGACCGGCCTGACCACCCAGCAGGTCGATGCCCTGATCGAAGACGGCACCATCTACGGCGGCATGCTGCCGAAGATTCGCTGCGCGCTGGAAGCGGTACAGGGAGGCGTGGGCAGCTCGCTGATCATCGACGGTCGGGTACCCAATGCGATTCTGCTGGAGATCTTCACCGATACCGGTGTCGGTACCCTGATCAGCAATCGCAAGCGTCCTTAAGCGCTGCAAATAAAAAGCCCCCGTCTGGCAAGCCAGGCGGGGGCTTTTTATTGCGCCTTCCGTAGGAGCGGAGCTTGCCCGCGATAGCGGTGTATCAGGTCAGACCGCTATCGCGGGCAAGCCTCGCTCCTACAATACTCAGACGCCGAATTGCGCGCGGTAGGCTTCCACCGCCGGCAGATGCTGCTTGAGCGCCGGATCGTCCGCCAGGAACTGCAGGACCTGGGTCAGGGAAACGATGCTCACCACCGGAATGCCGAAGTCGCGCTCGACTTCCTGGATCGCCGACAACTCACCATTGCCACGCTCCTGGCGGTTCAGGGCGATCAGCACACCCGCGGCCTTGGCGCCCTCCTGGGATTCGATGATCTGCATCACTTCGCGGATCGCGGTGCCCGCGGTGATCACGTCGTCGATGATCAGCACGTCGCCAGTCAATGGCGCGCCGACCAGGCTGCCGCCTTCGCCGTGAGCCTTGGCTTCCTTGCGGTTGAAACACCATGGCAGATCGCGCTGATGATGCTCGGCCAGGGCCACGGCCGTCGCCGCCGCCAAAGGAATGCCTTTGTACGCAGGACCGAAAAGCACATCGAAAGAAATGCCGCTGTCGACGATCGCCGCGGCATAAAAACGCCCCAGCTGCGCCAGGGCCGAGCCGCTGTTGAACAGGCCGGCATTGAAGAAGTAAGGACTGGTACGCCCGGACTTCAGGGTGAACTCACCGAAGCGCAAAACCCCGCGATCGATGGCAAAACGAATGAAATCGCGCTGATACGCCTGCATGAAAAAGCCCCAAATACCACGGATTTAGCTAATTAGGTAGACCTCGGGTATCATACACGCACGTGATTTTTGGGGCCATTTATGCGGATCATCAGTGTGAACGTCAATGGTATTCAGGCTGCAGTGGAGCGAGGTTTGCTCAGTTGGCTGCAAGCACAGAATGCCGACGTCATCTGCCTGCAGGACACCCGCGCCTCCGCCTTTGAACTGGACGATCCAGCCTTCCAACTGGATGGCTACTTCCTTTATGCCTGCGATGCCGAAGTTCCCGCCCAAGGCGGTGTGGCTTTGTATTCGCGGTTGCAACCGAAGGCTGTCATCAGCGGTCTCGGCTTCGAGACGGCCGACCGCTACGGGCGCTACCTGCAAGCCGATTTTGACAAGGTCAGCATCGCGACCTTGCTGCTTCCTTCCGGGCAGAACGGCGATGAAGACTTGAACCAGAAGTTCAAGCTTATGGACGACTTCGCCCGCTACCTGGATAAACAGCGGCGCAAACGTCGCGAGTACATTTATTGTGGCTCGCTGTACGTGGCGCAACAGAAGCTGGATATCAAGAACTGGCGTGACAGCCAACAATCTCCGGGTTTCCTGGCGCCTGAGCGTGCCTGGATGGACGAGATTGTCGGCAACATGGGTTATGTCGACGCCCTGCGCGAAGTCAGCCGCGAAGGCGATCAATACAGCTGGTGGCCGGACAACGAACAGGCCGAGATGCTCAACCTGGGCTGGCGCTTCGACTATCAGCTGCTGACCCCAGGCCTGCGTCGCTTCGTGCGCAGTGCACGCCTGCCACGCCAGCCGCGCTTCTCGCAGCACGCGCCGCTGATCGTGGACTACGACTGGACGCTGACCATCTAAGCGCCTTTTCGCAGCCACAAAAAAGCCGACATCAGTGTCGGCTTTTTTGTGGGCGCTCGGCCTATTTGATCAATCGCCAGGTGAACGGGTAACGGTACGCCACCCCTTCATTGGCCTTGACCCCGGCGATGATGGTCAGCACCAGGGCGCCGATCGCCAGCAGACCGAAAAGCAGGAAACCCACCAGCACCACCATCAGCAGGAAGCAGACCAGCGAGGCCAGGGCCACGGTGATCTGAAAGTTCAGCGCTTCCTTGCCCTGGGCATCGATGAACGGATCGGTCTCGCGCTTCATCTGCCAGAGTACTAACGGACCGATCAGGGTGCCGAACGGAATCCAGATGCCCAGCAACGCCGACAGGTGACAGAACATCGCCCACTGACGCACCTCATGGCTCGGGACAGGTTGCGGAAGCTGGTCGTCGTTCATGCGGCTCTCCTTGCTGAAAGCTACCGGGCAATCAGTCAGCCAGGGCTGCCTGTTGCAATTCAAAGATCTCGCTCATGCCTTTCTTGGCCAGCGCCAGCATGGCGTTCAGTTCTTCCGGCTGGAACGGCGCGCCTTCGGCAGTGCCCTGGACTTCGATGAAACCGCCAGTACTGGTCATGACCACGTTGAGGTCAGTCTCGGCCGCCGAGTCTTCCAGATAATCCAGATCCAGCACCGGCTCGCCCTGGTACATGCCCACGGACACCGCTGCGATCATTTGCTTGATCGGGTCGCCGCCCTTCAGGCCGCCCCGCTTCTTGATCACTTTCAGCGCATCCACCAGGGCCACCATGGCACCGGTGATCGACGCGGTACGGGTACCGCCATCGGCCTGGATCACATCGCAGTCGACATACAGGGTGACGTCGCCCAGCTTGCTCATGTCCAGCGCAGCGCGCAGGGAACGGCCGATCAGACGCTGGATCTCCAGGGTGCGGCCGCCTTGCTTGCCGCGACTGGCTTCACGCTGGTTACGCTCGCCGGTGGCGCGCGGCAGCATGCCGTATTCGGCGGTCAACCAACCCTGGCCCTGACCCTTGAGGAAGCGGGGCACGCCGTTCTCGACGCTGACCGTGCAGATCACTTTGGTATCACCGAACTCGACCAGTACAGATCCCTCGGCGTGTTTGGTGTAGTTGCGGGTGATGCGGATCGAGCGGAGCTGATCGGCAGCGCGACCACTTGGACGTTTCATAGGGAAATACCTGTACGGGGACGGAAAACTGCCGATCATTATAGAGCCCGCGGCCCTGCCTGGGCAGTTCTAAAAACCCCGGCCCGTCGGCGACGCCTCTGGAACGGCCCTCCGGTCGCCCCGCAGCGCTTTGTCACACCCGCAGTTTGGGAGCATCCACCGCACTGCGCTACAATCCTGCGCCTTCGCAGCCTGTCGGCTTCAATTCATTCATATCGGGCCCGTGCAACCCTCCGCGGTTGGCGGCGGACCTGTATCGGAGGTACCTCCATGGTGCACAGCATGACCGCCTTCGCCCGGGTAGAACGGGCCGGCACTCAGGGCACCCTGAGCTGGGAACTGCGCTCGGTCAACAGCCGTTACCTGGAACCGCACCTGCGCTTGCCGGAATCCTTTCGCGACCTGGAAGGCGCGGTCCGTGAGGCGCTGCGCCAGGGACTGTCGCGCGGCAAGCTCGAATGCACCTTGCGCTTCACCGAAGAAACCACCGGCAAACCATTGCAGGTCGACCGGGAGCGCGCCGCGCAACTGGTGGCGGCAGCCGAGTCCGTTGCCAGCCTGATCAAGCAGCCAGCGGCGCTGAACCCACTGGAAGTGCTGGCCTGGCCCGGCGTCCTGGTGGCCGATGCCAGCGACCCGCAGGCGCTGAACAACGAAGCCCTGAGCCTGTTCAACCAGGGGCTGAAAGAGTTGAAGAGCGGCCGCGAGCGCGAAGGCGCGGAGCTGGCCCGCCTGATCAACGAACGCCTGACCTCCATCGAGGAAGACGTCGTGACCCTGCGCGAACTGGTCCCGCAGATGCTCGCCACCCAGCGCCAGAAGGTTCTCGACCGCTTCGCCGACATGCAGGCCGAGCTGGACCCCACGCGCCTGGAACAGGAAATGGTGCTGCTCGCCCAGAAGAGCGACGTCGCCGAAGAACTGGACCGCCTGAGCACCCACATCATCGAAGTGCGCCGCGTGCTCAAGTCCGGCGGCGCCGCCGGCCGGCGCCTGGACTTCCTGATGCAGGAACTCAACCGCGAAGCCAACACACTGGGCTCCAAGGCCTTCGACCCGCGCAGCACCCAGGCTGCGGTCAACCTCAAGGTGTTGATCGAGCAGATGCGCGAACAAGTACAGAATATTGAGTAAGGCTACCCCGACATGAACCACAGCACCGGCACCCTCTACATCATTTCCGCCCCTTCGGGCGCGGGCAAGACCAGCCTGGTCAAGGCCCTGATCGACGCCGATCCGTCGATCCGCGTTTCCGTGTCCCACACCACCCGCGCCATGCGCCCGGGCGAAGTGGACGGCGTGAACTACCACTTCGTCTCGCGCGAAGCGTTCGTGAAGATGGGCGAGCACGGCGACTTCCTCGAGCGCGCCGAAGTCTTCGGCAATCTCTATGGCACCTCCCAAAGCCACTTGCAGCAGACCCTGGACGAAGGTCACGACCTGATCCTGGAAATCGACTGGCAAGGCGCCGAGCAGGTGCGCAAGTTGATGCCCCAGGCTCGTTCGATCTTCATCCTGCCGCCGTCCCAGCAGGCCTTGCGCCAGCGCCTGACCAACCGCGGCCAGGACAGCGACGAGATCATCGAAGGCCGGATGCGCGAAGCGGTCAGCGAGATGAGCCACTACGTCGACTACGACTACCTGATCATCAACGACGATTTCGCCCATGCGCTGGACGATCTGAAGGCGATTTTCCGCACCAACCAGCTGCATCAGAAGCGCCAGCAACAGCGTTTCGGCAAATTGCTCGCCGAATTGCTGGGCTGAATAGCACTTCCCAAACCCGCTGCAAGGGCTTTACATTGGCACTTGTAGCGGGTCGGAAAGCTTGGTTAAAAAATCAGCGCTTCCCTAATCGCTGGTGATTTTTTAAACTGTTGAGTCCGCTCGCCCATCCGGGCAGCGCGCATATTGCATTTGCTACGAGGAAGACCATGGCCCGCGTAACCGTTGAAGACTGTCTAGAACACGTGGATAACCGCTTTGAGCTGGTCATGCTCTCTACCAAGCGTGCCCGTCAACTGGCAACCGGCGGCAAAGAGCCGAAAGTAGCATGGGAAAACGACAAGCCTACCGTCGTCGCCCTGCGCGAAATCGCTGAAGGCCTGATCGACTACGCAGCTATCGCCGAAGCCGAAATCGTTGAAGATGAACCGCTTTTTGCTGCATTCGAGGACGAGTCCAACGAGGCCGTCTAAGCCTATGCCTGGTCGACGTAGCACGGCGCGGGATCACAGCTTACGGCAGGAGTCATCATGCCGAGCATAGACGCCCTCGCCGATCGCTTATCGACCTATCTCGGCACGGACCAGGTCAATCTGGTCCGCCGAGCGTACTTCTACGCCGAACAAGCCCATGACGGTCAGCGCCGTCGCAGCGGCGAGGCGTACGTCACGCACCCGTTAGCGGTCGCAAACATTCTCGCCGACATGCATATGGACCATCAGAGCCTGATGGCGGCCATGCTGCATGACGTGATCGAAGACACCGGTATCGCCAAAGAAGCGCTGCAAGCGCAGTTCGGTGAAACCGTGGCCGAACTGGTCGACGGGGTCAGCAAACTGACCCAGATGAATTTCGAGACCAAGGCCGAAGCCCAAGCGGAAAACTTCCAGAAGATGGCCATGGCCATGGCGCGCGACATTCGCGTGATCCTGGTCAAGCTGGCCGACCGCCTGCACAACATGCGCACCCTGGAAGTGCTGTCCGGCGAAAAACGCCGGCGGATCGCCAAGGAAACCCTGGAGATCTATGCACCCATCGCCAACCGCCTGGGCATGCACAGCATCCGCATCGAATTCGAAGACCTCGGTTTCAAGGCCATGCATCCGATGCGTTCCGCGCGGATCTACCAGGCGGTCAAGCGCGCCCGGGGCAACCGCAAGGAAATCGTCAACAAGATCGAAGAATCCCTGAGCCACTGCCTGGCCATCGACGGTATCCAGGGCGAGGTCAGCGGCCGCCAGAAGCACTTGTATGGCATCTATAAAAAGATGCGCGGCAAACGCCGGGCCTTCAACGAGATCATGGACGTCTACGCGTTCCGGATCATCGTCGACAAGGTCGACACCTGCTACCGCGTGCTCGGCGCCGTACACAACCTGTACAAGCCGCTGCCGGGTCGCTTCAAGGATTACATCGCGATCCCCAAGGCCAACGGCTACCAGTCGCTGCATACCACGCTGTTCGGCATGCACGGCGTGCCGATCGAGATCCAGATCCGCACCCGCGAAATGGAAGAGATGGCCAACAACGGCATTGCCGCCCACTGGCTGTACAAATCCAGCGGCGACGAGCAGCCCAAGGGCACCCACGCCCGGGCTCGCCAATGGGTCAAGGGCGTGCTGGAGATGCAGCAACGCGCCGGCAACTCCCTGGAATTCATCGAAAGCGTGAAGATCGACCTGTTCCCGGACGAGGTCTACGTGTTCACGCCGAAAGGCCGGATCATGGAGCTGCCCAAAGGCTCCACGGCGGTGGACTTCGCCTATGCGGTACATACCGACGTCGGCAACAGCTGCATCGCCTGCCGAATCAATCGCCGCCTCGCGCCGCTGTCCGAACCGCTGCAAAGCGGCTCCACCGTGGAAATCGTCAGCGCCCCGGGCGCACGCCCCAACCCGGCCTGGCTCAACTTCGTGGTCACCGGCAAGGCTCGCACCCACATCCGCCACGCACTGAAACTGCAACGCCGCTCCGAGTCCATCAGCCTGGGCGAACGCCTGCTGAACAAGGTGCTCAACGGTTTTGACAGCGCCCTGGAAAAGATCCCGGCCGAACGCGTGCAAGCGATGCTCACCGAGTATCGCCTGGAGCTGATCGAAGACCTGCTGGAAGACATCGGCCTGGGCAATCGCATGGCTTATGTGGTCGCCCGCCGTCTGCTCGGCGAAGGCGAACAGCTGCCAAGCCCGGAAGGTCCGCTGGCCATTCGCGGCACCGAAGGCCTGGTCCTGAGCTATGCCAAGTGCTGTACGCCGATCCCGGGCGACCCGATTGTCGGCCATCTGTCCGCGGGCAAAGGGATGGTGGTGCACCTGGACAACTGCCGCAACATCAGCGAAATCCGCCACAACCCGGAAAAATGCATCCAGCTTTCGTGGGCCAAGGATGTCACCGGCGAATTCAACGTCGAGCTGCGCGTCGAGCTGGAGCACCAGCGCGGCCTGATCGCCCTGCTGGCCAGCAGCGTCAACGCGGCCGACGGCAATATCGAGAAAATCAGCATGGACGAACGGGATGGTCGCATCAGCGTGGTCCAACTGGTGGTCAGCGTGCACGACCGCGTGCACCTGGCCCGCGTGATCAAGAAACTGCGCGCCCTGACCGGCGTCATTCGCATCACTCGCATGCGTGCATAGCTCGCTATATAGCCCGCCCATTACAAGGAGTCATTCATGACCAAGACCGTTATCACCAGCGACAAGGCACCCGCCGCGATCGGCACCTATTCCCAGGCGATCAAGGCAGGCAACACCGTCTACATGTCCGGCCAGATCCCGCTCGATCCAAAGACCATGGAACTGGTGGAAGGCTTCGAAGCCCAGACCGTCCAGGTATTCGAGAACCTCAAGTCCGTGGCCGAGGCCGCCGGTGGTTCGTTCAAGGACATCGTCAAACTGAACATCTTTCTCACCGACCTGAGCCACTTCGCCAAGGTCAACGAGATCATGGGCAAGTACTTCCAGCAGCCTTACCCTGCCCGTGCCGCCATCGGCGTTGCCGCCCTGCCAAAAGGCGCGCAGGTTGAAATGGATGCCATCCTGGTCATCGAGTAACACGTCCGGCGCGGCTACCCAGGCCGTGCCGTCTCCGTTCTGAAAGGATTTTCTCATGCGCAAAGCGCTAGCCCTCTCGTTGTGCGCCCTGTTCCTCGGTGGCTGCGCCAGCGATCCCGCCGACCGTGACATCAGTGGTACCTGGATCAACCAGGTCGCCATCGACGCCGCCGCCAAAGGCGGACCGCTGCGCGAAGCCCTGCAAGGCTACGGCCCGAACCTGGAATGGGACGTCAACACCAAGGCCAGCCAGGCGCGCTACACCAATGGCTTCGAAAACGTCGAAGGCAAGGTGCTGGCTGAAGAGTCCGGCGCCTGGAAAATCGATTTCTACGGCAGCTCCGCCAGCGAATTGAAACGCGACGGCAAACAGCTGCTGCAAGAAGCCAACGACAACGAGCCGGAGCAGGTCTTCGATCGTCCCAAGGACCCGGCCCCGGAAGGCGCGCCACTGGGCGCCAACTTCGAGCGCGCCCTGTACTCGGCTTACCTGGGCGGCGAATGGAAAATCGTCAACGGCCCGGGCGAAGGCGGCACCGTGCTGTTCCAGTCCAACGGCCAGGTCATGGGCCTGCCGGGCGCCGATCGCTACGCACTGTGCCTCGCCGGCGACTGCGCCTCGATGAGCGGCGGCTACGACAACCTGTGGCTGCAGCTCAACGGCCAGGGCAACCCGTGGATCTTTGCGCGCAACGGCAAGCAACTGGAGATCTTCCAGCCCATCAACGCCTCCCAGGCGAACGAGGTACCTTCCCTCACCCCGGGTACGCGCCAGTGGCTACTGGAAAAACAGTGATCCAGCAAAAAGGAGCCGAAAGGCTCCTTTTTCTTTATTCATGATGCGGCTCAGCCCTGCCCTTCGATAATCTGCGCATACCCCTCGCGAAAACTCGGATAACGCGGCGCCCAGCCCAGGGCCCTGGCGCGGGCATTGCTGCAGCGCTTGCTGCCGGAACGCCGCACGCTCGAGCTGTCCGCCCACTCGGTCACGCCCAGGTACTCCCGCAGCCAGCCCACCACCTCGGCCAAAGGCACCGGTGCATCGTCGACCCCGATATAGCAATCCTCAAGCACCACGCCGCGCCGATCGGCCTGCAACAGGAAGGCCAGCAACCCCGCGGCATCGTCGGCATGAATGCGGTTGCCATACAGCGGTGGATCGATGGCGACGCGATAACCCTGACGCACCTGATTCAACAGCCATTCCCGCCCCGGGCCGTAAATCCCGGTCAACCGCACCAGGCTGGCTGGAATGCCACTCTGCAAGGCCACTTGCTCGGCCTCGAGCATCAGCCGCCCGGAATAGCCGTCGGCCTGGGCCGGCGAGGTCTCGTCGATCCACTCGCCATTTTTCTGCCCGTATACGCTGCTGCTGGAAACGAACAGCAAGCGTTTCGGCGACTGCCCGTTCTGCTTGAGCCAGCCCAGGACATGGGTCAGCCCCTCGACATAGGCCGCACGATAGCCCGCCTCGTCATGCTCGGTGGCGGCCGCGCTGTACACCAGGTAATCCAGCGGTGTGGTGGGCCAGGCTGGCGGACACTGCTCACTGAAAAGATCGCCCGCCACGCCGATCACCCCTTCCGGCAATTGCGAAACCGTGCGCCGCAGGCCGTAGACCTGCCAGTTTTCAGCCAGCAGTTGCTTCGCCAGACGGCTGCCGACATCACCGCAGCCAGCGATCAGAACAGAAGGGGCGGACATCAGAAAACTCCTATCAGAAAGGCACAGACTAGCGTCGGCAATGGACGAGCGGCTAGCAATCAAAGAAAAAAAGATACTCTATTACTTCTGTTAACAAGAATTAGTTGCAATAATGACGGCCCATTTGTTCTCGGCCCTGCGAGGCCTAGAAGGACACTTACCTTTTTCCCTCTCAGGTCCGGCCAGCATGACACGCAATCAATTCTCCGCTTCGCCAACCCAACGCCCAAGCCCGCTGCGCGCCATGAGCGCGGCCGCAGCGTTGCTGTTCAGCCTGCTGCTGGCACCGACCGCGGCCTTCGCCGATGAGCAGGCCCCGGCTGGCGCCGCGACACCTGCGGCAGCCCACGCGCCGGCCGACGCCACGGCGCCGGTAGCCACCCCGGTCGCTGCAGCACCGACACCTGCCGAAGGCGAAGCAGCCGTCGATGCACCTGAAGTCCTCGAAGCGGACAACTCCCTGGGCATGGCCCACGACCTGTCTCCTTGGGGCATGTACCAGAACGCCGACATCATCGTGAAGCTCGTGATGATCGGCCTGGCCATCGCCTCGATCATCACCTGGACCATCTGGATCGCCAAAGGCTTCGAGCTGATGGGCGCCAAGCGTCGTCTGCGCGGTGAAATCCTCAACCTGAAAAAGGCCACCACCCTCAAGGAAGCCAGCGTCACCGCCGCCAAAGAAGGCACCCTGGCCAACCTGCTGGTCCACGACGCCCTGGAAGAAATGCGCCTGTCGGCCAACAGCCGCGAGAAAGAAGGCATCAAGGAACGCGTCAGCTTCCGCCTCGAGCGCCTGGTAGCCGCCTGCGGCCGCAACATGAGCAGCGGCACCGGCGTGCTCGCCACCATCGGTTCCACCGCGCCCTTCGTCGGCCTGTTCGGTACCGTGTGGGGCATCATGAACAGCTTCATCGGCATCGCCAAAACCCAGACCACCAACCTCGCCGTCGTCGCCCCCGGCATCGCCGAAGCTCTGCTGGCAACCGCCCTGGGTCTGGTCGCGGCCATTCCGGCGGTGGTCATCTACAACGTCTTCGCCCGCTCCATCGCCGGCTACAAGGCCCAGGTCTCTGACGCCTCCGCGGAAGTCCTGCTGCTGGTCAGCCGTGATCTCGATCACCTGCCGACCGCCGAGCGCTCTGCGCAACCTCATGTGGCCAAAGTAGGGTAATCCGCCATGGGCCTGCATTTGAAAGAAGGCGCAGAAGACGATCTCGCCGAAAACCACGAAATCAACGTCACGCCGTTCATCGACGTGATGCTGGTGCTGCTGATCATCTTCATGGTCGCCGCGCCGCTGGCGACCGTGGACATCAAGGTCGATCTCCCGGCCTCGACGGCCAAACCGGCACCACGCCCCGAGAAACCGGTGTTTCTCAGCGTCAAGGCCGACCAACGCCTGTATCTCGGCGACGACGAAGTGAAGGCCGAAGCCCTCGGCGCCACCCTCGACGCCAAGACCCAGGGCAAGAAAGACACGACGATCTTCTTCCAGGCCGACAAAGGCGTGGATTACGGCGACCTGATGAGCGTGATGGATGCCCTGCGGGCCGCCGGATACCTGAAGGTCGGCCTGGTCGGACTTGAGACGGCTACCAAGAAATGATCACGACGCGCCAAAAACTGACGCGTTACAGCGGTAGCCTGGCCATCGTACTGGGGGTCCATGCGGTCGCGATCCTGCTCGCGCTCAACTGGAGCTCCCCCATGCCGGTCGAGCTGCCACCGCAGGCGATGATGGTCGAGCTGGCGCCGCTTCCGGCACCGCCTCCTCCCGCGCCGCCCAAGGTCGTGACGCCACCGCAGCCGCCGGCTCCGGTCGAAGAGCTGCCGCTGCCCAAACTCGCGGAAGCGCCGAAACCGACGATTTCCGTGCCCAAGCCGGTCAAACCCAAGCCCAAGCCGCAACCGCCCAAACCGGTGGAGAAAAAGCCGGAACCGCCGAAGGAAAAGCCGAGCGAAGAGAAGCCTAGCGACGCTCCGCCGACGCCCACCGCGGCACCGTCCTCGGCACCTGCTCCGGGCCCGTCGCCGGCCCAGATCGCCGCCAAGGAAAGCTGGCAAGGCACGCTGCTGGCGCACCTGGCCAAGTACAAGAAGTACCCGCCGGGTGCCCAGGCGCGCGGCAAGGAAGGCCTGAACCGGCTGCGCTTCGTGGTCGACGCGCAAGGCAACGTGCTGTCCTATGAACTGGTAGGACGCTCGGGCAACGCCGATCTGGACCGGGCCACCCTGGAAATGATCCGCCGCGCCCAGCCGCTGCCCAAGCCGCCGGCGGACATGCTCAACAACGGCTCGATCGAGATCGTCGCGCCCTTCGTTTACTCTCTGGAGAAACGTCGCCGCTGAGCATGACGCCCAGGCAATCCCCAGCAAAAAGGCACCCAAAGGTGCCTTTTTGCTTTTCCAGGCATGACCGGCATGCATTGCCCGGTGTCACAGCGAGCATTGAGTCTGATAACGTGCGTCTATCGATTGCAGCCGGTATGCTTGGCCCGCAACCTCATGGACGTCCGCTATGACTCTTACTGAATTACGCTACATCGTTACCCTCGCCCAAGAGCAGCACTTCGGCCACGCGGCCGAGCGTTGCCATGTCAGCCAGCCGACCCTGTCGGTGGGCGTGAAGAAGCTTGAAGACGAACTCGGTGTGCTGATTTTCGAGCGCAGCAAGAGTGCGGTACGTCTGACGCCGGTCGGCGAAGGCATTGTCGCCCAGGCGCAAAAGGTCCTCGAACAGGCCCAGGGCATTCGCGAACTGGCCCAGGCCGGCAAGAACCAGCTGACCGCCCCGCTGAAGGTCGGCGCAATCTACACCGTCGGCCCGTACCTGTTCCCGCACCTGATCCCGCAACTGCACCGGGTTGCCCCGCAGATGCCGTTGTACATCGAAGAGAACTTCACCCACGTGCTGCGCGACAAGCTGCGCAACGGCGAACTGGATGCGATCATCATCGCCCTGCCGTTCAACGAAGCCGACGTGCTGACCCTGCCGCTGTACGACGAACCCTTCTACGTGCTGATGCCAAGCACCCACCCCTGGACCCAGAAAGAGAGCATCGACGCCAACCTGCTCAACGACAAGAGCCTGTTGCTGCTGGGCGAAGGCCACTGTTTCCGCGACCAGGTCCTGGAAGCCTGCCCGACCCTGACCAAGGGCAACGACGGCGCCAAGCACACCACGGTGGAATCCAGCTCCCTGGAAACCATCCGCCATATGGTCGCTTCCGGCCTTGGCGTCTCGATCCTGCCGCTCTCGGCGGTGGACAGCCATCACTACGCTCCGGGCGTGATCGAAGTGCGGCCGCTGACCGCGCCCGTGCCGTTCCGCACCGTGGCGATCGCCTGGCGCGCCAGCTTCCCGCGGCCGAAAGCCATCGAGATCCTCGCCGACTCGATCCGCCTGTGTTCGGTGGCCAAGCCGCCTGCCGCGAGCTAAGCCGTCGCGATGACTGAGCTGTCGAACGTGCCGGTCACGGCACTCAAGGGCGTCGGCGAAGCCATGGCCGAGAAGCTGGCCAAGGTCGGCCTGGAGAACCTGCAGGACGTACTGTTCCACCTGCCCCTGCGTTATCAGGACCGTACCCGCGTGGTACCGATCGGCGCGCTGCGCCCCGGGCAGGACGCGGTGATCGAAGGCACCGTCAGCGGCGCCGACGTGGTAATGGGCAAGCGCCGCAGCCTGCTGGTGCGCCTGCAGGACGGCACCGGCGGGCTCAGCCTGCGCTTCTACCATTTCAGCAACGCGCAGAAAGAAGGCCTCAAGCGCGGCACCCGCGTGCGCTGTTATGGCGAAGCCCGTCCCGGCGCCTCGGGGCTGGAAATCTACCACCCGGAATACCGCGCCATCAGCGGTGATGAACCGCCGCCCGTGGACCAGACCCTGACCCCCATCTACCCGCTCACCGAAGGCCTGACCCAGCAGCGCCTGCGCATGCTGTGCCAGCAGAGCCTGGCCCTGCTCGGCCCGCGCAGCCTGCCGGACTGGCTGCCGCAAGAGCTGGCGCGGGATTACCAGCTGGCGCCGCTGGACGATGCGATTCGCTACCTGCACCACCCGCCGGCCGACGCCGATGTCGACGAACTGGCCCTGGGTCACCATTGGGCCCAGCATCGCCTGGCGTTCGAAGAGCTGCTGACCCATCAGCTGTCCCAGCAGCGCCTGCGCGAAAGCCTGCGCTCGCAACTCGCCCCGGCGCTGCCCAAGGCCACCCGGCTGCCGGCGCTGTACCTGAAGAACCTCGGCTTTCCACCCACCGGCGCGCAGCAACGGGTCGGCAACGAGATCGCCTATGACCTCAGCCAGCCCGAGCCGATGCTGCGGCTGATCCAGGGCGACGTGGGGGCCGGCAAGACCGTGGTCGCCGCCCTCGCCGCCCTGCAGGCGCTGGAGGCTGGCTATCAGGTGGCGCTGATGGCACCGACCGAGATCCTCGCCGAGCAGCACTTCATCACCTTCAAGCGCTGGCTCGAACCGCTGGGGCTGGAAGTCGCCTGGCTGGCCGGCAAGCTCAAGGGCAAGAACCGCACAGCGGCCCTGGAACAGATCGCCGCCGGCGCGCCGATGGTGGTCGGCACCCATGCGCTGTTCCAGGACGAAGTGCAGTTCAAGAACCTGGCGCTGGTGATCATCGACGAACAACACCGCTTCGGCGTGCAGCAGCGCCTGGCCCTGCGCCAGAAAGGCGTGGGCGGACGCCTGTGCCCGCACCAGCTGATCATGACCGCCACGCCGATCCCACGGACCCTGGCCATGAGCGCCTACGCCGACCTCGACACTTCGATCCTCGACGAGCTGCCCCCTGGCCGTACGCCGGTGAACACCGTGCTGGTGACCGACTCGCGGCGGGTCGAAGTCATCGAGCGGGTGCGCGCCGCCTGCGCCGAAGGGCGCCAGGCCTATTGGGTGTGCACGCTGATCGAGGAATCCGAAGAGCTGACCTGCCAGGCCGCGCAAACCACTTACGAAGACCTGAGCAGCGCCCTGGGCGAACTGCGGGTCGGCCTGATCCACGGGCGCATGAAGCCGACGGAAAAGGCCGAGGTCATGGGCCGGTTCAAAGCCGGTGAATTGCAGCTGCTGGTGGCCACCACCGTGATCGAAGTCGGCGTCGATGTGCCCAACGCCAGCCTGATGATCATCGAGAACCCCGAGCGCCTGGGCCTGGCCCAACTGCACCAGTTGCGTGGTCGCGTTGGTCGCGGCAGCGCCGCCAGCCATTGCGTCATGCTCTACCATCCTCCCTTGTCGCAGATCGGCCGCCAGCGCCTGGGCATCATGCGCGAAACCAACGACGGTTTTGTCATCGCCGAAAAGGACCTGGAACTGCGCGGCCCCGGCGAGATGCTCGGCACCCGCCAGACCGGCCTGCTGCAATTCAAGGTCGCCGACCTGATGCGCGATGCCGACCTGCTGCCGGCCGTGCGCGATGCCGCCCAGGCCTTGCTCGAGCGCTGGCCGCACCACGTCAGCCCGCTGCTGGAGCGCTGGCTGCGCCACGGGCAGCAATACGGCCAAGTGTGAGCAGCGTCTCAGTTAAGGGGCGAATGCCCCGATCAAGCTGGTTATACTCCTGAAATTGTTTGAAAACGGATACAGACCATGACAGAAGTTGCCCTCGCCACCGCAGCCCCGCACGCTCCGTCTGTAATCCGGCTGCTGCTCGGCAAGCTGGACATCGGCTTCACGGAAGTCCTCGACCATCCTGGCCTGCCGGCCGCGCGCAAGGTACAGGCGGTCCTGCTGGACGACGCCGTCGGCGCGCTGATGGTGCTGTTCCCACAGAGCCAGTTGCTGGACCTCAACCGCCTCGCCGAACTGACCGGCCGCCGCCTGACCGCCGTCTCCACGGAACGCCTGGAGCGCATGCTCGGCAAACACAACCTGAGCCTGCTGCCCGGCCTGCCGGCGCTCACCAGCTCGCCCTGCCTGTATGACGAAAGCCTGCTGCGCGAGCCGACCCTGCTGATCAACTCCGGCGAGCCGGGCCTACTGCTGGAAATCACCAGCGACGCCTTCAAGGGCATGCTGAGCAAGGCCAGCGCCGGCAACTTCGGCGAGGCCCTGAGCAGCATCCGCCCGAACCTCGACCGTCCGGACGACGACCGCGAGGAAATCACCCAGGCGATGCAGGCCTTCACCGCCCGGCGCATCCAGCAACGCCTGGAAGCGACCATCGAGATTCCGCCGCTCGCCGAAACCGCGCAGAAGATCATCAAGCTGCGGGTCGACCCCAACGCCACCATCGACGACATCACCGGCGTGGTGGAAACCGACCCGGCCCTGGCCGCGCAAGTGGTGAGCTGGGCGGCTTCGCCCTACTACGCCTCGCCGGGCAAGATCCGCTCGGTGGAAGACGCCATCGTCCGCGTGCTGGGCTTCGACCTGGTGATCAACCTGGCGCTGGGCCTGGCCCTGGGCAAGACCCTGAGCCTGCCCAAGGACCACCCGCAACACAGCACACCGTACTGGCAGCAGTCGATCTATACCGCCGCCGTCATCGAAGGCCTGACTCGCGCCATGCCGCGCGCCCAGCGCCCGGAAGCCGGCCTGACCTACCTCGCCGGCCTGCTGCACAACTTCGGCTACCTGCTGCTGGCCCACGTCTTCCCGCCGCACTTCTCGCTGATCTGCCGCCACCTGGAGGTCAACCCGCACCTGTGTCACAGCTACGTCGAACAGCACCTGCTGGGCATCAGCCGCGAACAGATCGGCGCCTGGCTGATGCGCTACTGGGACATGCCGGACGAGTTGTCCACCGCCCTGCGCTTCCAGCACGACCCAAGCTACGACGGCGCCTACGCCGAATACCCGAACCTGGTGTGCCTGGCCGTGCGCCTGCTGCGCAGCCGCGGCATTGGCTCCGGCCCTGTCGAAGACATCCCTGAAGCCCTGCTCGAACGCCTCGGCCTGTCCCGCGACAAAGCCGAAGACGTGGTCAGCAAAGTCCTCGAAGCCGAAGTGCTGCTGCGCGAACTGGCCTCGCAGTTCAGCCAGCACTGACACCCAGAAAAAAGCCCCGCTCCCGTAGGAGCGAGGCTTGCCCGCGATCATCTTGCGGCGTGTATACCGCTCGCCTTCAAGCCTTCGGCTTGGCCTTCTTCGGCTTCAGGTACTTGGTCAGCCCCTGGAACCAGATCACCAGCGCCGGGTTGCCCTTGATCTGGATCGACTTGTCCTGGATCCCGGTCATAAAGGCCAGTTGCTTGTTCTTCGCCTGCATCGTGGCAAAACCATAGGCCGCATCCTTGAAGGCAATGGCGAATGCTGGCTCGGGATACACACCCGCCTTGCTGGTAATCCGCTGATCCTTCACCCGGAAATGCCGCGCCACCTTGCCATCCAGCGTCTGCAGCTGGAACACCAGTTCCTTGTCACCCAACTGCTGCTGGAACGCCGGATTGGTCCGACTGGCCTTGCCCATCAACAGCCCCAGCATCCACAGAAGAAAACGAAATTTCATGCGCAAAGCCCCAAAGGAAAAATGAACGGCTGGCGCAGTGTAGCGGCTTCGGAGGGGAACGCCACCGTTATGCAATGTTAAGGGAAGATGAGTGCGTTATTGGGGATTATGACTACCAAGTCACACTCATTTACCAGCAACCTTACAAATCGGGCGAGAAGCGGTCCGCTTATAGCCCTGTGAATCCTGAAACCTGATCCTCATCCACTCCTCGGCCAGGCAATAGCCAGCACTCCAGACAACAGGCTCAAGGCGAGCAGTACTTTGGCAATCAGGAACGCAACGTCAACGGAATCGGAGATCCTCCCACTGCCGCTTGCCCCACCAGCAATGCCAGCCAGCCCAAGTAACGCGCTGAGTATCGAGATCGCTAGCAGTAAGATCGCCAGTACCGTGAATATCTTATGCATTGTGCGGCTCCTTTATCGGGACGGCCCATAAGTTGCGTTTTGATGATTCGCATAGGCTCGTTGAAGCTATTTTTTCGGGATGTTTCTCGCTATTGGCTTTCTCTTAATAGTCGTCATCACGTCCGGTCGGCTTCCAGTTGATGTCTTTGTCGGCGTGATAGCCCTGAATAGGGTGGGGTGGAAGCGGGTAGTCTTTAGCTATTTTTGGAAAGCGGAGTTCTGGATTTTCAGAAAGCTGATCATATATATGGCTATAGTCAGCTGCGATCTTCATGTTTTTAGGGTAGCCAAGATCACCTTTTGTGAAAGTGTTCTCGAAAAACAATGCTCCTTTGATATCGCCAAGGGCTGCCGATCGCTGGTAGTAGTGCATGGCGACAGGAAAGTTCTTGTCTACTATTTTGTAATAGGCGGCTAGTTCGTAGTTTGCTTTTGCATCATCTTGGTGAGCGGCACAGCGCAAATAATCTACTCCAGGCTTGGTTTTCTTTATCTCATATATATATATGTTTCCTAGCTTGGTCTGAGCAAGAGGGCTACCTAGATCTCCTGACCTAAGCAGGAACATCATGGCATCTTTGTCGGATTGAACTACGCCTATACCCCGCTGCGCCATCATACTCATATCGTAGTATCCCAGCGGCACTTCCAGTTTAACCATCTGCATATATAGGTCGATGGCCTTGTTGGTGTCTTTGTTTACCCCGTCACCACGCAAATACAGCTCTGCAAGATTGTGCATCGCTTTCCAATGGTTCTTTTCTACTGCCTGCTGATACAGGCTGACCACTTTGCTCCAGTCGGCCGGACGTTCTTTACTAAGCACCCGAGCTTGTTTAAACCATTGATCTGCTTGCTGGTCCAAGGGCGGAGCAGTGTCTTTTTCATGAACGCACTTGAAATCATATGCCATGGAAAAACCACTGCTGCCCAATAGCACAACAGCCAGCAGTGCTTTAATAGTCATCATCACGTCCGGTAGGTTTCCAATTAATGTCTTTGTCGGCGTGATAGCCCTGAATAGGGTGGGGTGGAAGTGGATGTTCTTTGGCTAAATCAGGAAAGCGAAGGTCGGGCTTTTTGTACAGCTGACTGGAAATATTACTGTACGCAAGTGCTATTTTTGCATCTTTTTTATAACCAAAGTCGCCATCCGAAAAAGTGCTTTCAATGACCAATGCTGCCTTCCGCATGCCCAACGCAGTAGCCCGCTGATAATAATACATTGCAACTGGATAGTTCTTATCAACATTACTGTTATAAGATGCAATTTTATAGCTAGCATCTGCATAATGTTGCCTATCAGCACATTTAAGAAGCTTCAACCCCAACTGATCATTATTTTTTTCATATATATATATGTACCCAATATGGGTTAAAGCCTGAGGATTACCTAAATTTGCGGCCTTAATTAAATACTGCATTGCACTCTTATCGGACTGAACAACTCCTACGCCTCGTTGTACCATCACACTCATATCGTAATAGCCCAACGGAACCTCAAGCTCGACCATTCGCATATAAAGATCGATAGCTTTATTTGTATTTTTCGGCACACCATCTCCACGCAAATATAATTCCGCCAAATTATGCATGGCTTTCCAGTGGTTTTTTTCTACAGCCTTTTGATACAAATCAGCAACCTTCACCCAGTCCGGCAGCCGTTCTTTGCTAATAGTACGAGCCTGTTCAAAAAATTGATCTGCCTGTTTATCTAAAGGGGGTGCAACATCTGTTTCATGGACACACTTAAATTCGTCAGCCATGGCCTCTACTCCAGTCAAACAAAAAAATATGGCGAATATTGTATTAATCAACAGCTTTTGCATAAGGTGTCACCACATCCCAGAATCGAACTACTGTTCCAACCAACGGAAGTTTTTTCTTCTGTTTCTCCCAATTGTCCGTTATTACTCGATCCCATATTTCATAATCATCTGCAACATTCTCACTCAAGGTAGGCTTATTGCTTTTAACTGTTTTCCCCGAATGCATCCCCCACAACCGCTCCCGCCAGGTCCGGGTGGTTTGCGGGCTTGGCATGGCGATATTCAGTTCGGAGTCGGAGTTCAGGCTGCGTTCGTTGATGTTGGCGGAGCCCAGGGTGAAGAAGAGGTCGTCCACCAGCAGCAGCTTGCTGTGTACATAGATGGACTTGTACTGCGCCATTCCTTGTTCCGGGCCGAGATGTTCGGTGATATCGCGTTCGGTCTGGCGCTGCTCGCGCGTCTTGGCAGTAGCGGTTTCGCCGCCGTCCTTGCAACTGACCAGAGTCGCGACAATGATTTTCAACCCCTTGGGCGGCAGCATCTCCGGCTCCAGTTCGCGAGCCGCGGCCTGGTTGTAGTGTTTGTTGGGGTCCATGGCCAGGAGTTCATCGGCGCGACTCGGATCGATACCCTGCTCATGCATTTGCGTCTGTACCTTGGCCAGCTCCTGATCGCGTGTCGGCGATTCGTCGCGGGCCTTCAGTTCGCGCTGGCGATAGGCAAGCTGGCGTTGATCGTAGAGCAGGTCGCGGTGGGCCAGGGGCATCAGTTCGCCCTGGCCAAGGGTGTCGAGCATCTCGTAGGTGGAACTGGAGAAATGCCCGCTCTCCGGGTTGTTGGTGACCACGAACAGGTGCAAGTCCTGTTGTTTGCCGGCAGCGACATAGTCGGCGGCAACTTTCTTCAGGCGTTCGGCCAGCGGTTTGTAGCGGAAGTATTGGTTCTCGATATAGGCGTACTGATGCACATTGCCCAGGGCCTTTTCATATACCTCGAGAATGGTTTTTTCCGGGCCTTCTTCCGGTTGAGTCCGGCAAATCTGCGCGGGCTCTCCACCATCGAGGATCAGGCTCAGTGGTTTGACCGACGACCGCTCGTGATTCAGGGTCCCCTTGAAGACACGGCGTATCCAACTGCTGCTCTTGTCCCAGGCATTGCAGAAATTGTGATTGAGATCGAACAGCACCGGACCGCGTACAAATAGGGAAAGGTCCTGCCAGGGGCCGAAGCCCAGATCGCGCTTGCCGGCTGCATCGTCGTAGGCGTGGGCGGTGGTGTCCCAGTAGTTGCGCTGCAGATTGTGGCCCATCACAAGACCTTTCGCTTTTTGCGGGTCCATGTAGTCGACCACCAGGGTTTTCTGGTGATGGCTGGGAAATAGGCTCAGGGCCAGCATCTGCATGAAGGGCACATCGTGAGACTCGTCCTTGAGCAGTCGCCACAGGATGGCAAGACGCCCCCAATGCATGCGCAGGCCATTTTGATCGTCGTAGGTCAACTCTCCTACGAGTTTGAAGTCCCGCGTACGAAACTCGATATTGCGGGCTTCGCGGCTGTGTACCCAGCGATACCAATCTCGGGTCTCGACCTGTTCGTTCGGGGCTTGAACCGTCCCTCCCGAATCACGGCCCTTGGTGTAACCGCTGTCCAGGGCATCCAGGCTTTGCTGGATGTCGATCAGACGGTCGCGCGTGGCTCGTCGGCCGGCCTCGTCGTT
Source organism: Pseudomonas sp. 09C 129 (assembly GCF_002843625.1). Lineage (NCBI taxonomy): Bacteria > Pseudomonadati > Pseudomonadota > Gammaproteobacteria > Pseudomonadales > Pseudomonadaceae > Pseudomonas > Pseudomonas sp. 09C 129. The sequence goes on from NZ_CP025261.1 coordinate 257,997, forward strand.
TGCCGGAAGTTTTTCCAGGCGTGCCTGCTCCTGCTGCTGTTTTTCCAGGAGCTTTTTCCGTTTTTCACCCAGGGCGCTGGTGTCAGCCGGCTTGCCCGCGGTCATTCCGGAACCCATCGATGTTCCGCCGGCGCCGCTCCAGCCCTCGCCGATCACCGAGTTTTCACCGAGCTGGGCCAGCCGGTTGTTCCAGATCAGTACCCGTACCTCGACACCACTTTCGGCCTTCTGCCTGAGCAGTTTTCCCAGACTGGGGCTGTCGGTCGAGGCCCGGTCGAGACGCAATCCCGGGTCGAAGCCCCAACTGATAAGGTCAATGCTTTTCGTAGCTGCCTGGATGCATTCATAGACCTTCTTGAAGGCTTCCTCGCCACACACCAGCGGCGTCACCACGTTGCCTGCCGGACGTGGCGGGCTTAGCGGATTGTTCTTGTGGGCGAACCAATCCGAAGTCAGGGTTGCGGCGCTTTCTTCAAGCGAGATCGACAGTTTCTGATCGAGGTATGTCATGGAGTGCTTCCTTTACTCTTCCTGCTCGCTTTGATCCGCCCACAATTGGCGGAACGCCTCACTGCTGCTCAACGCCTCCAGAGAGGCAGCCGCACCCGGGAAGTCGCGATATCCCTCACGCCCCAGGCGCTCACTGCGTTGGCGCGTCTGTTCGGTCGAGGTTTCGCTCATGTCCAGGTTGAAACGGTGTCCGTTCACCGTTTCCACCGAATAGTTGCGGGTACCGGGAATATGCTGGAAAAGCACATTGCCCTTCTCGTCGCTGAAGCCTTTGTCGATCAGTGCGCCATCGGCGTAGAGCTGATAGGGCTCATCCGGATACCCCGGCATGTTGGGCAACGGGGAAATACGAATGCACAGCTGACCCGGCACGGTTTCTTTCGCCGGGTTGGCCAATGCTTCCTCCATCAGGCTGCCAGCCTTGTCCGCATCGGCCGCCCCCGGCAGGCCCGGCATCAGAATGCCGATCCCGGTCCCACTCCCCGGCGCTCCCCCCGCATTGATTTTCACCACCGGCCCCACCACCGTGACGCCGCCGGCATCGAGTTTGATAAAACTGCCTCCGGCCTTGATCGTCAGTTCGCTGCCGGCCTCGATCACCATCTTGGCGCCAGCCTTGAGGTGGATTTCCTGGCCGGCTTTGGTCAGTTGCGCGGTGCCGAGTTTGATGTGCTGGTTTTCGCCCACGGTCAGGTGGTCGTCGACCTTGGTTTCGGTCTTGCGGTCGGCGTGGGTGATGCGGTGTTCTTCGGCCTTGAGCTCGGTGTAGGTGTTCTTGACCACGGTGTCGTGGCGTTCATGGCCGATGCGGATTTTCTGGTCGTGCTCGATGTTTTCATCCCAGTCGCGCTGGGCGTGGATGAAGATCTGCTCGGCGCCTTTTTTGTCTTCGATACGCAGTTCGTTGTAGCCACCGCCGCCTGGTGAGCTCATGGACTTGAACACGGTGCGGGTCTTGTTCGCCGGCAGGGCGTACGGCACCGGGTGTTCCTTGTGGTACAGGCAACCAGTGATCAGCGGCTGGTCGGGGTCGCCTTCGAGGAAGGTCACCAGCACTTCCATGCCGATGCGCGGGATGACGAGGGCGCCGTAGCGGTCGCCGGCCCAGCTGGAGGACACGCGCAGCCAGCAGCTGGTCTTATCGTCGGCTTTGCCTTCGCGGTCCCAGTGGAATTGCACCTTGACCCGGCCGTACTGGTCGCAGTGGATTTCTTCACCCTTGGGCCCGGTGACTACGGCGGTCTGGCTACCGAGGACACGCGGTTTCGGGTGGTTCAGGGCCGGACGGTAGAACACCTGCCAGGGTGTGGCGAGAAAGCGGTTGCGGTAGCCCTGGTGGAAGTCATCCTTGTTGTCGGTGGTGTCGCTGGTCACCGACTCTTCCAGCACCTGCGGCTGCTTGCCTTCGTGGACGATATGGGTCAGCAGCCAGAGGTCGTTCCACTCGCTGCGCGGGTGCTCGGACAGTTCCAGGAAGTGGCCGCTGACCAAGCGTGTCTGGTCGCCCCAGCCTTCGGCCTGCTGGTAGTCGGCGCGGTGGCGTTCGAGGGCGCGCTGGCTGAGGAACTTGCCGCGCGCGCGGTCGGTGAAACGGCCCGGGTAGTCGTAGTCTTCCAGGTCCGGTTCTTCGCTTTCAGCCTCGGGTTTATAGGCGGCCTCCAGTTGCAGACGCGGCTTCTCGAAGTCGTAGTCGCGGCGGGTGGTGCGGCGGGTGCGAGTTTCCAGGCGCAGGTTGAAACCCTTGATCACCGGCTCGTCGGCGACCATGCCACTGCCCTGGATATAGGCGGTGGGCTGGCCGAGTTTGGGGAACACCGTCTGGTCGTCGCCGAACACCAGCAGATGGCCCTGCGGGCTGTGCTGGAAGTGGTAATGCAGGCCTTCCTCTTCGCACAGGCGCTGGATGAAGTGCAGGTCGGTCTCGTCGTACTGCACGCAGTAGTCACGCTCCGGGCACGGGGTGCCGAGCTGGAACCGGTAGGCGTTGCCCTGGATGCCGTGCTCTTCGAGGATCAGCGCGATGATCTTCGGCGCCGACAGCTGCTGGTAGATGCGCTGGTTGGTGCGGTGTTCGAGATAAGCCAGTTGCGGCACCAGCGACACCTGGTAGCGGGTCAGGCGCTTGCCGGCATCGCCCTGGGCCACGCGGTAGATCTGCCCGTGGATGCCACTGCCTTGCGGATCAAACGCTAGAAAAGCCTGCTTGTGCAGCAGGCTTTCCAAGTCCAGGTCGGGGTTCTCGCTGACCAGCTCCAGATCGAAACGGAACGGCTGGCTGATACCTTCGATCCCCTCGAAAGACAGCACCTGCAGGTCACCCTGGAAGTCGTCGACCGTCAGGCTGAAGTGGGTTTCATTGGAAGGATTGAACATAGCTTGCTCCCTGTTCGATGGTCATCCGTTACGCCGATGGAACCAGCGTTGCAGCCAGGACGAATCCGCGCGCATGGTGTCGCGCAATGCTTGGGCGGAGATGGTGCGCTGCGCCACGTCGAAGGCCAGCGCCGCGCGCAGGGCTGGCCAACAGTGTCTGGGTAGATGCCTGGGCGCCTGTAGCGAGCGGTCCAGGCGTTCGTCGCGGGCCTGGGTCGACGGCAACCGTCGATACGGGTGCTTGCCGCAGGCCAGTTCATAGATCACACAGGCCACCGCGTACAGGTCGGCGCTGGCCGACAAGGTGCCGCCCTCCAGCAATTCGGGGGCGGCATAGCCAGGCGTCCAGGCGTTGAAGCGGCTGCGGCTCAGTTGCGGCAGGCCGGGAAGGATGCCCTCCTCGGCCTGGCTCAGGCCGAAGTCGAACAGCCGCACGCCGTCTTCGCAGAGCATCACGTTGCTCGGCTTCAGGTCGCCGTGCAGCACACCGCGAGCGTGGCTGTACGCCAGGGCATCGAGCAGTGGCCGCACCACATCGCGCAGCTCTTCCCACGGCAGGCCCAATGGCCGCTCGCAGAGCAGTTTGTCCAGGGTCAGGCCGCGCATCAGCTCCATGGTGATGAAGGCGCGCTGGCACTGGGTGTCCACCTCGAAGCTGTGCAGGCGCACGACGTTCGGGTGGCGCAGGCGTCGGGTCAGGGCGAACTCGCTGTAGAGCAAGGCGCTGGCATCCGGCGTCTCGGAAAATTCTTCGCTCATAACTTTGAGCGCTATGTAAGGGTCGGGATCGCCGAACTGCTCATGCAGCAGGTCCCGCGCGCGGTAGACCGCGCCCATGCCACCGGCCCCGAGCAGGCGCTCGAGGCGGTAACGTCCGGCCAATACGTCCGGCAACCCGCCCACCGGCGCCACGGCCTGGGCCTTGGAACGGGGGCGGTTCCTGGAGCGGTTGCGGCCTTTGCCCTTGGCCTTGGGCGCCACGGGACGCGGCGCCTCATTGGCCTTGGCGAAGGCGAAATAGGTCAGGTTGCTGGCCTCTTCCTCGCTCATCAGGATGTTATCCAGACCGGATTTGAGATCACTCATTGGCGGATCACCACGGCTGTCAGATTGTCCCGCGCCGAACCACGCAGGGCGCCGTCGAACAGACGCTCCAGCGCCACCTGCGGCGAAGCCAGGCTCAGGGCATTACCCAGCGCATCGCTGGTCAACCCCTGGTACAGGCCGTCGCTGCACAGCAGGAAGGCATCGCCGGGGTAGACCTGCAGCTCCAGCACATCCAGGGTCAGCTGCTCGCTGGCGCCCACCGCCCGGGTCAGGGCATTGGCCGCCGGATGGGCCCGCGCCTGCTCGACGCTCATCTGTTGCTCGTCGATCAGTTGCTGCTGCAGCGAATGGTCCTTGGACAGCTGGTACAGACGCTGCCCGCGCCACAGGTAACAACGGCTGTCGCCGGCCCAGATGCACGCCGCGCGGTCGCCTTCCAGCAACAGCGCGACCACGGTGCTGCCCATGATGCTGTCGTGGCGCTCGGCGGTGACGGTCAACTCCTGGCCCAGGCGCCGGTTCAGCCAGTGCAGGCACTGGCGCAGGCCCTTGAGCCGCTCGTCGAAGCTGTCTTGCGCCGGCAACTCGGCCAGGCTGGCGACGATCAACTGGCTGGCGATGTCGCCACCCTGATGCCCGCCCATGCCGTCCGCGACCACCCAGAGCCCCTGCTCCGGACAGTCGAGGAAGGCATCTTCGTTGCGCGCCCGAACCTTGCCCGGGTCGGTGCGCGCAGCGCTGCGCCAGGTACTGGCAACCAGCATCAGAGCTGCACCGGCATGCGGAAGGTACGCAGCACACCCATGTCGAACGGGTTCGGCGTGCGCTGGCTCATCAGCAGGTAGTTGGCGCGCAGGCCGCCCAGGTCGGCCTTGAGCACCAGCACGTCACGGCCGGTCAGGTACTCGGTCTGCATCAGGTCGAACAGACGGAACAGCGACCAGGGGCCGGTGTTCTTTTCGATACCCACCGGGCGCCCGGCCATCTTGTCCAGCACCAGGCTGGTGCGGCCGTCTTCGGCATCGGTCGGCCACTTGAAGGACACCGGCACGATCGGGCCGTGGCGGTATTCCATGGTCTTGTCGCCGAAACGGAACTCGGAACGGCTCACCGCCGGGTCCAGGGTGTAGGGCTCCAGCTTGAACTGCACCTGCGGCTCCGCCGGGTTCTCCGAGAAGAAGCTCTGGCGGATCACCTGGGCCGCGGCCATCTGGTCGAGGTAGACCTTGGACATCGGCAGGCTATGGCCGTCGATGCTGCGCAGGCGGTAGTTGCCTGGATCGCCGCTGACGAAAGGCCGCATGTAGGTTTCAAAGAAGCGATCGGCGATGCCCTGGGCCTTGAAGAACTCGCGGAAGTCGCTGATCGCGACATCGCTGGTGCTGTGGGCGCTGAACGGATAACGCTTGCTGATGGCCTTGCCATAGAAGCTGTACAGCTCGCTCTGGTAGCGCTGGTTCAGGTACTGGTAGGAGTCGTTGAGCACCAGGCGCCAGGTGTCTTCCGCCAGCACGTTGAACCACACGCTCACCGGACGCGGCAGGCGCACCGAGGCGTTGCGCAGGTTGCTCAGGGCATCGCGCTGGCCGCTCATGCGGGTCTTGGCCATTTCGAACGCCGCCTGCTCGGGCGCGCTGGCACGGGCCAGGCCGGCCAGTTGCAGTTGCAGGTCGTTCAACGCTTGCAGCGCTGGCGTCAGGTCCGCCGCCGGGCCGTTGTTGTCATCCAGCAGGCGGTGCAGCGGTTCGAAGCGACGTTGCAGCGACTTCTTCGCGGTGTCCGGCAGGTTCTTGGCCAAAGCTTCCTGGGCCTTGCCCGCGGCAGCCGCCGCGACCTTGCCCAGCGCCCCGCCCTTCTCGGCGGTTTTATCCGCCGCGGCGGTCACGTCTTCGGCGCTTTCGGCGATGGCCTGGAAGCGGGTGTTCTCACGCACTTCCACCAACAGTTGCAGCACCGGCGAGTTGGCCGAGGTCAGGCCAGCGACCTGATCGGCGCCTTCGCCGGCATCGTTGAACGGCTGCAGGCCGACCTGGCCCACTGCTTCGCTCCAGAAGTTGGCGTAGTCGCGGAAGTACAGCTGCTCCAGCTCCACCATCAGGCGGCGCAGGTCCATGCCGCTGATGCCGCTGCCTTCGCCCAGCACCCAGTTGTCACGCAGGATATCGGTGACCAGCGCCGTGCCCTGGACCGAGAAATACTGCTGGTAACCCTGCTGGGTGTAGAAGCCCGGGATCGCGTAGTCGGTGCCGACGAACAGGCTACCCTGCGGCCCCAGGTGCTGGCTCAGGCGGTACTCCGGCAGGCTCCGCGCCTGTTCGCGCAGCACGCGATAGACCACGTTGGCCAGCGACTCGCTGCGCAGCACCTGGCGCGCCTGGGCCACCAGCGTGTCGTTGAGCGGGTAGCTGAACGGCAGCTTGAGCAGGCGTTCGAAGTGCGCGCCCAGGCCGTTCTGCACCGCGGTGTTGCCGGCGTAGCGCGTCGACCAATCAGTGGCCACCCAATCCTTGAGCCAGGACGGATCGCGGCGATCCTGCATGTTCAGCATCAGGTACGCCCGCAGGCTGTTGAGCAGGCGGTCGCGGTCGCGCATGTTGCTGCGGATCTGCCCTTCGAGCATCTGCGCCACCCGTGGCAACAGCTGCGCTTGCAGCTCACGCTCGTAGGCGCTGAGCACCACCGGGTTGCTTTCCTCGCCCTGGTACAGGCCGACCCGCTCGTGCAGCGAGACGTCGCCCTTGGCCGGGAACACCTTGGTGGCTTCGAAGCTGGTGTCCAGGGTCTTGAGCGCCGCCATCGCGTCGTCGCGGGCGGTCAGCGCGGTGCGCTGCTGGTTCCAGTTCTGCGCCAGGGAGCGCAGGTTTTCCAGGCGCTCGTAGTTGGCGGAGAAACCGCCGGCCCAGAGCAGGCCGAACAAGGCCAGGGCCACCAGCGCGCCAACGTACAGCGCACGCTGGCCCCAATGGATGCGATTACGCTCGCGCTTGTCCAGGCCAGCCAGGTCGGCCTCGGGGAAAATCACCCGGCTCAGTAGGTGGTGAATGAAGCGCGAACGGCCGCTGCGCAGGGTCGGCAGCACGCCGGCCGCCATGCCCAGGCTGGCGCCGATGCTGGCGGTGTCGGGGTCGAGCTTTTCGGTCAGGTGCGGCGCGCTGGTCAGGTAGAAACCGCGCAGCTGGCTGGCCCGCTGGTAGCGGTTGCCGGTGAACGCCATGTCGACGAACAGGCACAGGCGCTCGCCGATCTGGCCCAACTGGTGCGGGAAGTCGAGGATGCGGCCACGGCGCTGGGTGTCGCGCTCCTGGTGCATGCGCATGATCACCTGGCTGTTCAGGCGCCGCAGCAGCTCTTCGAACTCCTGGCGCAGCACGGCGACGTCGGTGCCGTTCTGTTCCTTGCGGAAGCTGGTGCCGAGCACCTGGTCGCTTTCCTCGCGGCTCAGCTGGTCGAAGAACTCGTCGAAGCCCAGCAACTGGTCGGCCTTGCTCAGCACCAGGTACACCGGCACATCGACATGCAGTTTCTGGTGCACGTCCTGCAGGCGCGCGCGGACCTGGCGCGCCAGGGTCTCGAGATCCTGCTCGTTGCCGCTCAGCAGCAGCTCCACCGGAATGGTCACCAACACGCCATTGAGCGGACGCCCGCGACGGCGCTTGCGCAGCAGGTTGAGCAAGGTGCTCCAGGCGCTGGCGTCGACTTCCGCGTCGGGCTGGGTCAGGTAGCGGCCGGCGGTGTCGATCAGCACGCCGTGGTCGGCGAAGTACCAGTCGCAATGCCGGGTGCCGACGGTGTCGCGGGTCAGCTTGCGGTCGATCTTGTTGATCGGGAACTCAAGGCCCGAGAAGTCCAGCAGGCTGGTCTTGCCGCTGCTCTGCGGACCGATCAGCAGGTACCAGGGCAGGTCGTTGCGCCAGCGCTCGCTGCGCCCGCGGTACAGGCTGGAGGTCTTGAGGGTGCGCATGGCTTCCTTGAAGCGGCTGCGCAGCTCTTTCTGTTCCTCGTCGATCAGCTCTTCGCGGCGCAGGCGTTCCTGGCCGTCTTCGCTGTCTTCCATTTCTTTCTTACGGACCCCGGCGCGCCAGCTGACGAAGACCATGGTCAGGCCCCAGATCAGGAACAGCACGCTGATGGTCAGCAGGCGCGAGGTCGCGCTTTCCCAGAACTTGTAGTCGTTGACCGCCAGCAGCGGCCCGACGAACCACACCAGCAGTGCCACGAACAGCACCAGCAACAGCGTCCAGACCCACGTCTTGCGCAGGAAGGCGCCGACTTTCTTGAAGAAGTTTTTCATCACACGTCCCTGTATTACGGCTGGGGCTGGACCACGGCCGGGTCAAGCTGCTGATAAGGTTGCAGAACGGTCTCGCGCTGCTCGCCCAGAACCCAGGCGAACCCCGAATACATCACCACCAGGCAGACCACCGTGAACAGCGCGACCATCCACCACGGCACGATGCGCACCAGGCTGCGGCGCTTGTCGTGCAAGCCTTCCCAGTGTGGCGACAGCTCGCGCGGCACGTCGCCACGCAGCTGGCGGATCTGCCGGTACAGCGCATCGCGAATGCCTTCGAGTTCGAGCATGCCGCGGGCCATGACCCGGTACTTGCCCTCGAAGCCCAGCGACAGGCACAGGTACATCAGCTCCAGCATCGGCAGGTGCTTGACCGGGTTCTTCGACAGCCGGTCCAGCAGCTGGAAGAACTTCTCGCCACCGAAGGTCTCGTTGTGGAAGCTGCTGAGCAGGCTCATCTGCGACCACTCGCTTTCATTGCCCCACGGGGTGGTGACCACCGCCTCGTCGACCACGGTGCACAGCACGTAGCGGGCGGCCATGACCTGGCTGCTTTCGGCGCCGTTGTGCAGGGCGCGCACCTCGAACAGCTTCAGGGCCGAGGTCAGGCGCTCGTTGAGCGCGTACAGGTCTTCGCGGGTGTCGCTGTGCTTGAGGCGCACCACTTCCGACAACAGGTCCGAGGCCGCCGCCACCAGCGCGTTCAGGCTGATGTTGAAGGCCTCGGCCGGGCGCAGGCGCGCGGCGTAGATCATCCGCTCTTCCAGTTGCTCGAAGCGCGGCGGCGCGGCGAAATCGGTCAGCGGACTCTGCGCCGGGCCATGGCCCTGGCGATCGAGCAGGACGGTCTTGTCGTCCTGGTTGTGTTCCATGTCCTTGATCATGTCGGTCAGTTCCTGATGGCCCAGAATTTCAGTTCAAGCTCGGCGAATTCGCCGGACACGTGGAAGGCGAAACCGCCGGAACGCTCCAGTTGCGCCAGGTCTTCGGAACTGAGTTCGAGGATGAAATAGGTTTTGTTGGAGTGGAACGCGATCTGCCGTGGCGCCACCGGCAAGGGTTTGACCTTGATCCCCGGCAGGTGCAGGTTGACCAGCTGGCGAATCCGCTCCACCGGGCCGACCTTGAGGTGCGCCGGCAAGCGATGGCGCAGTTCTTCGGAGTCGCAGTTGGCACTGGCGGCCAGGACGAACGAGGCCGACCCCAGCAGCTTGTGGTCGTGCAACGGCGACACGATGATCCCGTACTGACGCGCCTGCAGCACCAGCTCGATGGCGTGCTGTTCGAGCACCATCGACAGTACCTGGCGGATCGCGTCCATCAACTTGCGAAAGCTCGCGCCCTGGTCGCTGTGCTGGTAGCGGCTGTCCAGGCGCGGGCGCTTGCTGTCGCTGGCGAAGGTCGCCAGATCGCCGAGCATGGTCAGCAGCGTGCGGTACAGCTCTTCCGGGTGCACCTGCTCCAGGCCCAGGTAGTGGCGCAGCAGCAGTTCGGTGCGGTTGATCAGTTGCAGCATCATGAAGTCGCCGACTTCGGCGCCGCCGACCTTGCCGTTGGAGCGGATCCGGTCGGCGATGGTGTCGCCGCGGTGGCTGAGCATGCTGATCACTTCTTTCAGGCACGACAGCAGGTAGCTCGAGGCATGGGCGTGGATGAAGGTCGGCACGAAGTCCGGGTCGAGGCTGATCACCCCGTCGGGCGTGGTGTCGAGGACTTCGCAGAGCTTGAGCTTCACATAGGCCTGGTCGCTCTGTTGCTCGCCCAGCAACAGGCGGAAGTCCGGCCGGGCGCAACTGACCTGGCTGCTGGAATCGTCGCCGGCGTTGGAGTCGGCCACTTCCGCCTCGTAGGCGGTGTAGCGCGCCAGCACATCGGACTGCTCCGGACGGCGCGACTCGATGTGGTTGCCGGTCACCAGCGGCAAGGCCAGGTAGACCGGGGTGTTACCGGTGTTCGGCGGCACGTCGAGGGCCAGCGGTTCGGTGTTGCCGCCCAGCTCGAACAGGCTGCCGTCAGGCAGGATGCCGGAGGCCTGGCTGATCACCAGCTTGCCCATGTTGAGGAACTGCAGGTCGATCTCCAGGCTCAGGAATCCCCAGGAATAACTGCCCAGCAACTGGGTGCGGGTTTTCATCTGGTAGTCGTAGTAGCGATCGTTGTGCTGGAAGTGCTGCGGGCGCAGCAACATGCCTTCCTGCCAAATGACTTTATGCACGTTCATGATTACTTGTCCGCCTTGGCGAGCGTTGCGTTGCTGGTGCGGATACCGGCCTGGTCGAGGGTCAGATCGGCTTCGGTCAGCTCCACCGGAGTGAGCTGCACCACATAGCGCCACTGGGCTTCGGAGATATCGCGGTAGGCCGCCAGCACGCCGACGTAGCGGCTGCCTTCTTCGACGCTGAGCTTGAGTTCCACGGTTTCACCCGGGCGCAGTTCCAGTTCTTCGCTGGCCACCATGTCCGGCGCCAGGGACTCCTTGGCGCGCTCGTAGAGGCTGAAGAAATCGGCGTTCTCGAAGGCCACCGGATGCTTGAGCTCGATCAGCCGCACCACGATCGGCGACGGGCGACCGTTGAGGTCCGGGTTGAGCTGGTCGCTGGCGGTCAGTTTGAGGTTGAGCTTGGTCATGGTCGAGTACGGCGACAGCGACGAGCAGCCGGCCAGCAACGCCAGGGCGGTCAGCATGGCCAGCGTCTTGAGTAACAGGGTCGAGCAGCGAGACATGCGCATCATCCTTGGTGTTCGGTGTGAAGGGTGGAGATCAGGCGGATCTGTTCTTCGTAGGCCTGGGCGAAGTCACGGGCCAGCAGGCGTTCGCTCCAGTCATCGTCCTGACGCAGGGCCTGGTGATAGCGGTTGTAGGCTCTCCAGCGGCTGCCGGAGGTGGCCAGCAACGGCTTGTTGTCGCGCTCGAAACGCAGGGTCAGCTGCTGCGGCGAGAAATGCTCGAGGGTGCCGCGCACGGCCGCGCGGCTGGCGGTCAGCAGCGCCACCTGATGCGCCTGCAGATCGCGGAAGGCACGGGAGATCGCCTGCTCGGCCGGCAACTGGCCGGGTTTGTTGCCTTGCAGCAGGATGCCCAGCGCTTCGCTGGCGTCCACGGCGAACTTCAGTGGGTTCTTGCTGCCGCCCTGGGCGGTGGTCAGGGCCAGGCGCAGTTCGTTTTTCAGCTCGCTGCGGGTGCGCAGGCTCTGCTGCAGGCCGCCGATGCTTTGCTTGAGCAGGCGCGCGGCATCGATTGCCAGGGCTTCGCGGGCGTCGTGATCGAGGCCTTTGAGGTCCACCCCCAGCGCCGCGCCGAAATGCTCCCAGAAGCCTTCGCTCTGGCGTTCCACCGGGGCCGGCTCGACGGCGACCGGTGCCTCGGGCTGCGCCACCAGTTCCGGCACCAGCAGGCTTTCCATGTCGATGCGCGCATAGTCCGCGCGCTGGCGTGGTTCCTGGCGCGGCGTGTTGAGCGCGGTCAGCTCGTCGATTTCCGAATACACCCGCTCCTGCTGATCCAGCGCGTTGAGCGGGTCGAGGTCGAGGAATGCGTCATCGGGAATGATGCTGCCAGCGGCCTGCGGACGCCCGACTTCGGTGTCGAAGGTCGCCGGATCGCGCACCAGGCGCGCGCGGATCTCGAAATCCCCCAGCACATAGACGCTGCCGTGCTCGATACGCTGCGGCTCGCCCTTGCGCAGGCGCGCGCCGCTGTCGCTGGCCTGGATACCATTGCTGCTGGTATCGGTGAGGAAGAACGTACCGTCGCGGTAGCTGACGATCGCGTGGTGATTGGACAGGTGACGCTTGCGGTCCGGAATGATCCAGTCGCAATCCTCGCCCCGCCCGATCACCCCGCCGGCCTGCTTGAAGGTTTTGCTGCTCAACTCCGTGGGCACGAACTGCTTGGTGTTCAGCATTTCGAAAACCAGTTCCATGATGATGCTCCTTGCGGTCACTTGCCGCGATTGACCGCCTGCGGATCACCCAATGGGCGATAGGTGTTGTCGTTGAATTTGTAATTACCGCTACAGCCGCCGAGGCCGCTGAGAACGATCAGAGCCAGCAGGGCGGCTTGCCAGTGACGAACAGACATCAGAGGGTCTCCATGGGTAGACAATGCACAAAGCGCCGACCCTTGCGGGCGACGCCTGGCGAAACGAAAAAGGCGCTGGGGAAAGTCATGTCGCGCTAACCCTCGAAGTCGCCAAGATTGATGTTCAGCCGCCCGAGGCGGTACAGCAGCGTGCGCCTGGGCAACCCCAGCTCGCGGGCCGCCAGGGTCTGGTTGCCGTCGTTCTTGCGCAGGCAATCGAGCAGCAGATGACGCTCGACCTTCTCCAGGCGTTCGCGCAGGTTCAGCCCGGGTTCCTCCGGCAACGCTTCGATGCTCAGGGAGAAATGCTCGGCCAGCAGCTCGCCGCCTTCGCACAGCAGCACCGCCCGCTCCACCAGGCCCTTGAGCTCGCGCACGTTGCCCGGAAAGGTGTAGCCCGAGAGGTGATTGAGGGCGGTTTCCGACCAGCTCACCGGGTCGCGCTGGAGGAAGGCGCAGGCCTTGTCGGCGAAGTGCCGGGCCAGGTCGAGGATGTCGCCTTCGCGCTGGCGCAGGGCCGGCAGCTCGATCGGGAACTGCGCCAGGCGGTAGTACAGGTCCTCGCGGAACTTGCCCTCGCTGACCAGCACCGCCAGGTCGCGGTGGGTCGCGGCGATGATGCGCACGTCGATCTTGTGGGTGTCGTTGGAACCCAGCGGACGGATCTCGCCCTCCTGCAGCACGCGCAGCAGCTTGGCCTGCAGGGACAGCGGCATGTCGCCGATTTCGTCCAGTAACAGGGTGCCGCCATTGGCCGCGTCGAACAGCCCCGGACGGTCGCGATCGGCGCCGGTGAAGGCGCCCTTGCGGTAGCCGAACAGCTCGCTCTCCAGCAGGTTCTCCGGGAACGCCGCGCAGTTCTGCACGATGAACGCCTGGGAGCGTCGCGGGCCGTAGTCGTGGATGGCCCGCGCCACCACTTCCTTGCCGGTGCCGGTCTCGCCGCGCAGCAATACGGTGTAGGGGCTGTGCAGCACCTTGCTGATCAACTGGTAGGTCTGGCGCATGGCCGTGCTGTTGCCGATCAGCCCGTAGCCGCTGGCGCTGACCGGGGTGCTGGCCACCGGCGCCGCGTCGCCCACCGGACGCCGCAGGCGTTGCAGCAGGTGCAATTGCCCGAGCACGAACGAGCCCAGCTGGCCCATGGAATCGGCGAAGCCCTGCAGGTCGACATGTTCGCGACTGGCGCACAGCAGCAGGCCCTCGACGGCCTTTTGCGTGTTCACCAGCGGCACGCACAACAGCGACTGCCAGGGCGTGTCCCGGGCCGGCAGAAAACTGGTTTCGTGCAGGCTGCCGCTCAACCCCACCAGGCTCACCACGCGGTTCTGGCACAGGGCGAACTGCAGCAACTGCTCACCGTTGTAGTCCGCCGGCAGGCTTGCCGCTTCCCGCGGTTGCAGGATGCCGCCCAGGCATTCGGCGCTGAGGCCGAGCCGGGTATGAGTGGCATCGAGCAGGTACAGCTGGCTCAGCTCGCAACCGCTGAGCCCGGCCACACCGCGCACGAAATCGCCCAGCAGCGCGCCACCGTCGGCCGCCCGCGACAGGCTGGCGAACTGCGCCAGCAGCGCCTCGGCGTAGATCAGCGGTTGCGGTACACGAGTGAACATCACACCCACCTCAGGCGAACTCGCAGGTCACGCCGCCGCTGCTGTCGAGCGTCGCGTGCACGCGCTTGAGGTTCTCGCCGGTGGCCATGGCGTCCAACAGGCGGTCGGCCACCAGCGGCAGTACGTGCAGATCGAGCAAATGATCGATCAGGCGCGCGCCGCTTTCGCTCTGGGTGCAGCGCTCGGCCAGATGGTCGACCAGGTTCTGGCAGTGAGTGAAATCCAGCTGGCGACGGTTCAGGCGTTCACCTAAACGGCCCAGCTTGATTTCGATCAGTTCGCGCAGCACCGGGCCGCCCACCGGGTAGTACGGCACCACGCGCATGCGCGCCAGCAGCGCCGGCTTGAAGTGCTTGCTGAGCACCGGGCGAATGGTCTCTTCCAGGGTCTCGGCGCTCGGCCGCTCGCCGTTCTCGCACAGCGCGCTGATGCGGTCGCTGGCCAGGTTCGAGGTCATCAGGATCAGCGTGTTGCGGAAGTCGATCTCGCGCCCTTCGCCGTCGTTGGCCACGCCTTTATCGAAGATCTGATAGAACAGGTTGAGCACGTCCGGGTCGGCTTTCTCGACCTCGTCGAGCAGAATCACCGAATAGGGTTTCTGCCGCACCGCCTCGGTGAGCATCCCGCCCTCGCCGTAGCCGACGTAGCCTGGAGGCGCGCCGATCAGGCGCGACACGGTGTGCTTCTCTTGGAACTCGGACATGTTGATGGTGGTGATAAAGCGGTCGCCGCCGTACAGCAGGTCGGCCAGGGCCAGGGCGGTTTCGGTCTTGCCGACGCCGCTCGGGCCCACCAGCAGGAACACGCCCACTGGCGCGTCCGGCTTGTTCAGGCCAGCGGCGGTGGCGCGCATCGAACGATCCAGGGCGTGCACCGCCTGCTCCTGACCACGAATGCGCGCGCGCAGGTCGGTGGCGAAACTCGCGACCTTGGCGTTGTGCTCGCGGGCCAGTTGCGTCAGCGGCACGCCGGTCCAGGCACTGATCACTTCGGCCACCAGGCGCGGGCAGACTTCGAAGCTGACCAGGCGCTCCTGGCTCTGGGCATCGCTCAGGGCGCGATGGGTTTCGTTGAGGGCGGCTTCCAGCGCCTCGACGCTCTGCCCCTCTTCCACTTCGGCGGCGAGGGTCTCGATCACCGTGCCTTCGGCATCTTCTTCAACGCTGACGGTCGGCTCGACCGCCGCGGCCTCGCGGGCCTTGGCCAGTTGCTGGCGCAGTTCGAGCAGGCGCTCGGCCAAGGTGCGCTGTTCGCTCCACAGGGTTTCCAGGGCTTGCTGCTCGGCCTCGGCCTCGGCCAGGCGGGCCTCCAGCGCGTCCAGGGCTTCCTGGTCGATCACCAGGCCGGCCTCGGCGTCGCGGCGCAGCGCCTGACGCTGACGGCCACCTTCGGCCAGCTCGCCACGCAGGCGCTCCAGGCTCTCCGGCGCCGCCGCCAGGCTGATGCGCACCCGGGCACAGGCGGTGTCGAGCACGTCCACCGCCTTGTCCGGCAGTTGGCGGCCGGCCAGGTAGCGGGCCGACAGTTCGGCCGCGGCCACCACCGCGTCGTCGCGCAGGTAGATACCGTGGCTTTTCTCGTAGACCTGGGCCAGGCCACGCAGGATGGTCACCGCCTCGCTGACGGTCGGCTCGTGCAACTGCACCGGCTGGAAGCGACGGGCCAGGGCCGGGTCTTTCTCGAAGTACTTCTTGTACTCGGCCCAGGTGGTGGCGGCGATGGTGCGCAGCTCGCCACGGGCCAGGGCTGGCTTGAGCAGGTTGGCCGCGTCGGAGCCGCCGGCGTTGCCACCGGCGCCGATCAGGGTGTGGGCTTCGTCGATAAACAGAATGATCGGCTTAGGCGAAGCCTTGACCTCGTCGATCACGCCCTTGAGGCGGCGCTCGAACTCGCCCTTCACACTGGCGCCCGCTTGCAGCAGGCCCATGTCCAGCGACAGCAGCTCGACGCCCTTGAGCACTTGCGGCACTTCACCGGCGGCGATGCGCGAGGCCAGGCCTTCGACCACCGCGGTCTTACCGACACCGGCTTCGCCGACCACGATCGGGTTGTTCTTGCGGCGACGGGCAAGGATGTCGACCATCTGGCGGATCGCGCCATCGCGGCACAGCACCGGGTCAAGCTTGCCCTCGCGCGCCTGCTGGGTCAGGTTGTGGGTGAAGCGCTGCAACAGCGATTCGCCCGGCGCTGCCGGCTTGCCGCTGGCCGGCTCTTCCTTCTGTGACAGGGCGAAATCCTTCAGGCGCTCGATGTTCAGCTTGGCCAGCAGCGGCTGGTAACGGCTACCGGCATAACGCATCGGGTTGCGCAGCAGCGCGAGGATCAGCGCCGCCTGCTCGACCTGGCTCTGGCCCAGTTCGAGGTTGGCCACCAGCAAGGCGTCCTGCAGCCACTGCACCAGCTCCGGGGCGAACACCGGGTTGCGCGAGGCACTGTGTTCGACCCGCGATTGCAGCGCCGCGCTCAGCTCGCCGGCATCCACTTCGGCGTCCTGCAACGCGCGTGCGAGCAAGCCTTGCGGACGCTCCAGCAAGCCCAGCAGCAGGTCTTCGACCAGGATCTTGCTGCCGCCCCGGGCAACACAACGTTCGGCGGAGCTTTCCAGGTCACGGCGGGTTTCGGCGTCCAGCGCCTGGATCAGTTGCTGCAGGTCTACGTTGATCATGTCATCTGTCCTTAATGAATTTTGCTGCCCAGGGTCACCACGCCGTCCGCGCGTTCGCGGCCGAGCCAACTGGTCCACCCCAGGCGACAGGCGTTCTGCTCACCGATGCGCAGTTCGCGGATTTCTTCCTGGCGCAGGACCAGGCGAATGTCGTAGTCCAGCGGGTCACGCAGGGTGAACCGCACCAGCGCGCACAGCGGCTGGTAGCCGAAACCGATCGGCAGGAATTCGTGGAAGCGTTGCCAGTCGAGCTGGCGGATATGGATGCGGAACTTGCCGCTGCGGTCGCGCACCCGTTCGCCCAGCACCAGGTCTTCGCCGAGCTGGCTGTTGGCGCGGCCGAGGCGGTTGCGCTGCTCTTCGAGAATCTCCACCCGGCGCTCGATGCACTGCTCGATCACCAGGTCCGCATGCTTGAAGTAGTAGCGCAGCACGGCCTCGATCAATGCCGCCGAGTGGGCCCGCAGGCTGAGCAGGCCGAGGTACGGCAGCAGGCGCTTCCAGTTCAGTTCCTTGGCCTTGCGGATGTCTTCGCCGCCGAGGCCGATCAGGGCGAACAGCTGGGCGGAAAACGGGTCGAGCGCGCCGCTCTTGAAGCTGGCGCGGTAACGGTACTTGCGCCAGATCGGCAGCATCAGCCGTTGCAGGCGATGGTGGAACAGGTCGAGGAAGTTGCGGGTCGGGTTGCCGTCTTCGCTGTCGCCCAAGGCTTGTTCACCGTAGAACGCCGGCAGCGGCGAGCCGGAGCCGAACAGCCCGATCAGGTTGAACCGCAGGCGCGCGCGCATCTGCCCGTGCTCTTCGAAAAACTCCACGCGATCGACGTCGCTGCCAGGGAAACCCAGGCTCGGATTGGCCTGGAATTCCAGCTGGTCGTAGAGATCCTCTTCGCTCAGGCCCGGGTGGGAATCGCGCAGCCGGTCCACCACCAGCAGCACGGCCTGAAACAGCGAGTACTCGCGAATGACCCGGGTCAGCCCGCTTAAAGCAGGGGCTGTAGACCCATACGTGGTGTCCATTGGTACACCTCTCCCTGTGTACTTTTTACCCGCAGCTCGTGGTACGAGTTGAGACTGGCGTAAAGAGCGAAAAACTCGTTGAGAACCGAGGCGAAGACGAACATGTCGCCTTCACCGATATAGCCTTCCGGGTCGATGGTCAGCTCGGTGCGCAAACCGCGCAGCGGCAGGCCCCGATGCAGCCGGTCGACATGCTCGTGGCGGATCGACTTGAGCCCGCCCAGCAGGCGCTTGCTGACCTTTTCCAGGTGCTGGTCGTAGTAGCGCGGCAAGTCGTAGGTTTCGAGAATCACCTTGAGCGCATCGACGTTGGCCAGCGACAGATAGTTGAGCGACATGTTGCTGATCAGCTTCCACAGGAAGTCGCGGTTCAGCGGTGGCGCGTAGCTCGAGGTGGCCGGGGTGATATTGCGGAAACTGAGGAACTCCGGGGTTTCCTCGCACGCCTGGTTGATCTCGCCGAGCTTGAGCCGGCGCGGCAGGTTCTGGTTGGTGCAGGTCAGCTCGATGGACAGGGTTTCGTGGGCTTCGGTGTGGCGGATGCCGAAGCTCAGGTAAGTGTCCAGGCCGTCGTGCAGCAGCGAGGAACGCTGGCGGATGCTGTAGTGCGGGCGGCTTTGCGGGACGTCGAAACTCGGGTCGTGCTCGAAGGATTCGAACGGCACGTATTCCTGGTAACCCAGGCCGCCGGGCTTCCAGCCGGTCACGGTTTCCACCGAGAACACGCCGCAGTTTTCCAGGTCGTATTCGGCCGGCAGCAGCAGGTACTCGTCCTGCTTGCCGTCGAGGCGGATCGGCAGGGCGTCGTGCTTGAACAGGTTGGCGATCGGCGTGCAATACAGCTTCACGTTGTCCAGGGTCGGCCGCAGGCGCTGGATGCCGCTCTTGCGGATGTCGAAGCGCACTTCCAGGCCGTGCAGCTGCTTGAGGGTGTCCTCCGGCAGCGATTTGAGCAGGTCCAGGCCGTCCAGGTCGACGAACAGGAACTTGTCCTGGAAGGCGAAATACTCCTGCAGGTAGCGATAGCCGCGGAAGGTATTCAGCGGATACGGGATCAACGCCTCTTCCTCGGCGAAGCCCACCGGCTGCACGCGGTTGCCGGGCATCTTGAACGACATGGCATTGCCGCTGACACCCGGGAACGGCTTGCCGTCCATGCCCAGCGGCACCAGCTCGATGCCTTCGAGGTTGCGCAGCAGGCTCAGGTAGAGCATCTGGCTGATGTAGCGCTCGCCCGCCAGGTGCAGGCGCAGACGGCTCAGGTTCAACTCGCCGAGGTGGCCGTCGCAGCTCATCTCCAGGCGCAGGCTGAGCAGCGCGCCGTCGCCTTTCACCGAGTAGTTCAGCGCCGTCAGGTCCAGCGGCAGGACTTCGGTCGGGTAGCAGGTGCGGAAGCGGCAGCGCACGTCATCGATGGGCTTGCTCTCCACCGGCGTATCACGCTCCACGCGCAGGGCCGGCCCGGACTGCTTCAGCGGGTCGAACTGCAGAATGCTGAACGCCGGCAACGGCCGCATGTAGTTCGGCCACAGCAAGTGCATCAGCGAGTGGCTGAGTTCCGGCAGCTCGTCATCGAGCTTCTGTCGCAGGCGACCAGTGAGAAAGGCGAAACCTTCGAGCAGGCGCTCCACATCCGGATCCCGCCCGGCCTGGCCCAGGAACGGCGCCAGGGCCGGACTACGCTCGGCGAAACGGCGACCCAGCTGGCGCAGCGCGGTGAGTTCGCTTTGGTAGTAGTGGTTAAAGGACACGGGTTACCTGCCTGGTATTGAATCTCATGAATAAACCGTCCTGTAGAGCGCAACCGTCAGCCCGGAAACCACGTAGCCCACGATGAGGACACACGGAATGAAAACCAGCCAACCCAACATCGGTGCAACGTCACTGGCATCACCGCCAAGCATTTTTGCCAACCGGAAAAGCACCCACGAAGCGGCGTAAAAAGGGATGAACAGCAACGGCCCGAGCCAGACCCGCGCGAGTATTTGTTGCTCGCTCTTGCCACGCAGCAGGCGCATTTCCAGAAGGGCAAAGGCGATGTACGCCACAATGCCCATGGTCGACGCGTAGGTCTCGAACAACTCGACGGTCAAGGGGGTGCCTCTCAGACACTCGTCCAGCAGCATGAGCAGGAGAACGGCCAGCGGAATCCAGAGGGCTGTGACAAGCAAGCGACGGCGGCCTGCACTGAGCATGCGACCCCTCTCTCCCATGATTACTGCGCCCCCGCTTTTTCAGAGGTAATCGCAACGCTGGTCTGTAGATAAAGCGCCTCGCCATCAAACCCGGTGATGGCCGCGGCACTCAGCGGAAAGCCATCTTTGCCGTCGTACCGAATCCAGCCTTCACCCCAGATGTCCCCATTCTCATGCCGGATCTCAACGTAATAATCCGGCGCCTCGGCCTTGGCGATTTCGACGAACACACCACCATCCTCCGCGCCAACCCACAGCGCATTGGGATGAGCGAACAGTTTTGGCGGGGTATCCCGCTGCCAGGTAAACAGCAGCGCAAACAGCAGCAGAATCGCCAGCAAGCCGACTGAGCAAAGGAATGCGTTGAGCAACCTGAACGCCTTACCCTTCATCGAGGGTGCAGCAATGGCTGGCATTGGCCCGTTAGAACAATTCACGGGACACCCATTGATTGCAGCGACAAGGTTGGAATTTAGAAAATTTCATAAACAACCCAATCGCCGAACCGGCTCAAACTCACCACAATGAGCGCAAACAAAATAAACGGCTCGAACCCACCCCTGAGATCTCGAAACCTGACCAAACGAACTGCACTTTTTACAAAATAATAAAGACCGACAACTATCATCGGAAGATAAAGAAAAATACAAACCACGAAAAAAAATGTATACCCCGCCTGAGGGAGCGATAAGCCCATAAAGTCGACACTAACCCCCCACGGGGCTTTGGGATCGATAAAGCTCAAAGACAGCATGACAAGAGAAATGAAGATAACGAAATATCGCATCACTTTATCGAAGCCCTTCGTCATAAAGCCGCTTTGCAAGTTCCCGATGCCTTAATTGACCGTCTGCATCATCCCCTGAATAGTAAAAGTGTCCTTGGTTAGTCCCTGACATCTGCCCCGCAAGCTCGGGTGCAACGCCAACCAATTCGGCATCCGTCATCCCGGCATAAATCGGATCGCCCTTATCCGCCAGGTCAATAATTATTGTCTTGATTATTTTCGGATGCCCGGTTACCGCATCCTTCAAGTCCTGATTGATCGGTGCACCGATCAGAACCAAGTGATCGACGATAATATCCTTGCGCGCATGATACATAGCGCTACGCGCCGCAATTACCGCCCCCCATGAGTACCCGACAATATTGAACTGCCCGGAAGTCGGAATCTTCTTTGATATGCCAATGGCAGCAAGGGAAAAATCCGCAGGTTGGCTTTCTATAACCGGCATAGTGCTTTTAACAGCGACCAAACCATACAAATCGGTTCTTTCTTTTACAACGCCCACCTGATCATATTCAAACTCTGCCGGCCGACTACTGTCCTGATTATAAAAAATAACCGACGATGCGTCGGCGAGCATATCAATCATTGGATGGACATACTCATCGGCCCCAGTGATCAGGGATGAATAGTTTCCGTAGACAACGTTAGCAATGCCGGTCTCGGTAAATGCGTTGATCATATCGGCGTTATAACCACCAATCATCCCAGCGCCACCCAAAAATACGGTCAGCCCTTGCTCAACTACAACCGGCTTGGGCACAAGTTCTTTGGTAGGGGAACTCTGCACCGTAGCGACTTTTTTGAAAGTACCACTTGAAGTGTTGATGGTATCAGTGGCCATTCATCAGCTTCCCGCGGCTACGTAGACTTCGACTTTCTCTGCTCGCTCATGTCGAGCAAGCCGATGAGTAAGCCCTGCATCGTTGGTAATCCCTTCTTCCTGCGAGCCATCTTCGCGAACAAGCAGATATCGGCGATTGGCAATCGGAGCTCCCGCCTCATCTGTCAGCGCAAACTGCTCATCAAATCCAGGAATAGTCAGCGGTAATGGAGGAGCAAACGACGCCGCCGAGTGGGAATTCCCGATAATCACCGTCCCCGACCCACCGATAACGATATTTCCATGAGTCCCGACCGAATCAACCGTGGCCGCCGGCTTGCCGTTGATCAGCACCGTGGTCGCCAGGCCGCCGGACATCGCTCCGCCACAGGCCGAGGCATCGCCCTGGCGGGCGGCCGCGAGGCCATCGAAGAACACATCGCCGGAACCGGCGGCGATCGGGTTGGTTGCGTGGCCGGGGAGCGGGCAGGCGGTGGGGTCGCTGACGCGTGCTGCGGGTTTACCTGACATCCTCGTCTCCTTAACTGACCTTGACCTGACCGCTGCCATCCAGGCGCGCGGAAAAACTGACCTGGCGCTTGAACCCGTCCACCTCAAGCAGGCCTTCGATACTGAAAGCCAGCTTGAGCTGGTCGTGATCACGCGGCAGGGAAACGACACGCACGTTGCTCAGACGCGGCTCGTAGGCTTCGATGAAGCTTTCGATGGCCAGGCGGGCCTGGCTCAGGGCGTCGTGCAGGCTCAGGCGCATGTCGTTGAGATCGGGCAACCCGTAATCGGACAGCGTCTGCACGCTGCCCGCACGGGTGCTGAGCATCTTGCCCAGATGGGCAGCCACCGACGCCATGGCGGAAACCTCGCGGCTCCAGCCGACACGTTTGTCGGCCTCGCCACTCAGGCGTTCGAAAAGGCTGCCGTATCCGGTCATGACCTAGCTCCTGGTTACTCTTTGTCCAGCTTGCCAACCAGCGACAGGGTGAAATCGGCCCCCATGTACTTGAAGTGCGGACGCACGTTCAGGCTGACGCGGTACCAGCCCGGCTCACCTTCCACATCACTGACGATGATCTGCGCGGCGCGCAGCGGACGACGGCCACGCACTTCGGCGCTCGGGTTTTCCTGGTCGGCGACGTACTGGCGGATCCACTTGTTGAGTTCCAGCTCGAGGTCGGTACGTTCTTTCCACGAACCGAGTTGCTCGCGCTGCAGCACTTTGAGGTAGTGAGCCAGGCGGTTGACGATCATCATGTACGGCAGCTGGGTGCCGAGCTTGTAGTTCAGCTCCGCGGCCTTGCCTTCGGCGCTGATGCCGAAGAACTTCGGCTTCTGCACCGAGCTTGCGGAGAAGAACGCCGCGTTGTCGCTGCCTTTGCGCATGGTCAGGGAGATGAAGCCTTCCTCGGCCAGTTCGTATTCACGACGGTCGCTGACCAGAACCTCGGTCGGGATCTTGGTTTCGATTTCGCCCATGCTTTCGAAGTGGTGCAGCGGCAGGTCTTCTACCGCGCCACCGCTCTGCGGGCCGATGATGTTCGGGCACCAGCGGAACTTGGCGAAGCTGTCGGTCAGCTTGGTACCGAACGCGTACGCGGTGTTGCCCCACAGGTAATGCTCGTGGCTGTTGGCAACGGTTTCCTTGTAGACGAAGGATTTGACCGGGTTCTCTTCCGGATCGTACGGGTTGCGCAGCAGGAAGCGCGGTACGGTCAGGCCGATGTAGCGCGAGTCTTCCGACTGGCGGAAGCTCTGCCATTTGGCGAATTGCGGGCCTTCGAAGTGATCTTTCAGATCCTTGAGGTCCGGCAGGCCGGTGAAGCTTTCCAGACCGAAGAATTTCGGACCGGCCGCGGCGATGAACGGCGCGTGGGACATGCAGGCAACGCTGGACACGTATTGCATCAGCTTCACGTCTGGCGAGCTTGGCGACATGAAGTAGTTGGCGATAATCGCGCCCACCGGCTGGCCACCGAACTGGCCGTATTCAGCGGTGTAGATGTGCTTGTACAGGCCGGCCTGCATCACTTCCGGCGAATCTTCGAAGTCGTCCAGCAGGTCCTGCTTGGAGACGTTGAGGATTTCGATCTTGATGTTTTCGCGGAAGTTGGTGCGGTCGACCAGCAACTGCAGGCCACGCCAGGCCGATTCCAGGGACTGGAAGTCTTCGTGGTGCAGGATTTCGTCCATCTGGCGGCTGAGCTTGGCATCGATCTCGGCGATCATGCGGTCAACCATGGCCTTCTTGACTGGCTCGCCATTGTTCTGAGGCTTGAGCAGCTCTTCGATGAAGGCCGACACGCCGCGCTTGGCGATGTCGTAGGCTTCGTCGTCCGGAGTCAGGCGGGTTTCGGCGATGATGCTGTCGAGAATGCTGTACTCGCCGTTCTCGTTGCTTTTCTGTTGTGCTGCACTAGTGCTCATAGTGTTTGGCTTCCTTGACTGATAGAGACTCAGGCTTCGGTGGCTGCGGCGTTCAGGCCCAGCTCACCGAGTACACGACCGCGCGATTCGTCGTCGGCGAGTACGCCTTCGATGGCTTTACGGAATGCAGGGGCGTTACCCAGCGGACCCTTGAGGGCCACCAGCGCGTCGCGCAGTTCCATCAGTTTTTTCAGCTCAGGCACTTGCTCGACCAGGCTGGCCGGGTTGAAGTCCTTCATCGAGTTGACGCGCAGCTTGACCGCCAGCTCTTCGGTGTCGCCCTCTTCCTGAAGACGGTTAGGCACGCTCAGCGTCAGGCTCAGCTCCTGCTTGGCCAGCACTTCGTCGAACGTCATTTTGTCGATGCTGATCGGCTTGCGGTCTTCCACTTTGCGCTCGTCCACGCGCTGGGTGTAATCACCGATTGCCAGTAGCTTCAACGGCAGTTCAATCTCTTCCTGAGCACCGCCGGTGGCGGGTTTGAAGGTGACGTTGATGCGTTCCTTGGGGGCTACCGAGCCTTCTTTGGCCATGGCTTTTCTCCTTGCGGTTGTTGGCCCTGGGGCCTATTCGAGTACCACTTCGAGGTCGAGGTGGCACAGCCTGCGATAAATCTCTTCCTTGCGTTCTCGCACTGCGTGGTTCTGCGGCAACAACTCACAGCAGCTATGCAGGAGGTGCAGCACTTCCAACGCAAGATCCGGCTCCCAGGCATGCAGGCCCGAGCTCAGTAATTCTTGATCGAGGGTTTCGAGCTGGGTCTTGGCCAGCTCGTATTTCTTGGCCATGAAGCACAGCCGCGCCAGGCTGAACTGCCAGAAAAACCTCACCCGCCCGCCATGGGCGTTCTGCAGGCCTTGCTTGAGGATCTGCACGGCGGCCTTGAGGCCGTCCTTGCGCAGGATCGGCAAGACCTCTTCGAGGGCTTCTTCCCAGGCTGGCTGGCTGGCGGTCGCTTCGACCTTGCGCGGCGCGCTGGCGCTTTGCAG
Source organism: Pseudomonas sp. 09C 129 (assembly GCF_002843625.1). Lineage (NCBI taxonomy): Bacteria > Pseudomonadati > Pseudomonadota > Gammaproteobacteria > Pseudomonadales > Pseudomonadaceae > Pseudomonas > Pseudomonas sp. 09C 129. The sequence continues at coordinate 282,829 of NZ_CP025261.1, forward strand.
ATGGGGCATGACGTGGGCGCTGATCCAGCCGCGGGTGGCCGGGTCGGCGAAAGGTGCGCCGTCGTGGAAACGCAACTCGACCACCCCCGGCAGGCGCTGCAACAGGAGCGCGAAGTGAAACTCCACTTCGCGCATCGCCTGGTCGGCGTTCAGCCCCTGCAGGCATTCCCAGACCATGCGCTGGCCGTCGAACCAGAACGGCGCCCTGGCCAGGCTGGCTTCGAGCTCCACCAACAGGTCGGCGTATTGCCCATTGGCAAAACGCTCCTGGTAGGTCTTCAGCTTGTCGGCCGGCAGCCCGCGCAACGCAGTGATCTGCTCGGCGTTGCGCTCCGGGACGGCATCGATGGGCAACCACAGCATGGTGCGGTTCAGGCGTAGGGCGCGTACGTCAGTGGCCTTCTGCTTGAGCCACCAGGCGCTCAGTGGACGGGCGTTTTCCTGCATCGCACGCAGGGCCTTCTGCGCTTCCTTCTCGTTGTCGATCGGAGCGCCAGGCGTGAACAGCTGGGTCGCGGCCTGCTTGACCTGGGCCACCACCGCGCCCACGGCGCCGGGTTCTGGCTGATTGTCGGCGGCGCGCTGGACCATGGTCGACAGCCGTCGGCAGATCGGCAGCAGCAAGGGCGCGTTGTCACCCAGATGCTCGGTGAGCGCGGCATCGAGCCCTTCCAGGTGTTCCACCAGACGGCGGAACAGCGGCAGTTGCTCCTTGATCGCGACGTTTTCGCCCAACACCTGCTCGAGACGCGGCACCAGCCAGCCGACGGCGGCAGCCCGGGTACGCAGCTTGGCGGGGTGGATCTGCGCCCAATGCTGTTCGCACAGGTGCTGCAGAAGACCAAGGCCGGCCAGCAGGCCGGGGAAGGATTCACGCTGATACAAGGCCCAGGTGAGCCAGGCGGCCACCCGCAGATCCTTGGACTGGGTACGCAGCAGCGCTTCACTGTTCTCGAGGATTTTCAGCCAGTCGATCTGACCGCTTTCGTGCATGGATTGGGCTTTGCCCAGCTCACTTTCCAGTGCCTCGTATTCGCTGGAGAAGCGAACGTCCTCGCCCGCAAAACTCTCTTTGGAAACAGAGGCTTTGGCGAGTTCGAGGTAATGGGCAGAAAGTTTACTTGAGTAGGACATCCATGGCCTTTTTCGAGATTACGGTCTATACGCCCGCGAGACATTTTTCGCGTGCTTGACAGTATCAAAGAGCGTACTCATCCAATTGAGCCTGCTCTTTCAAGAGCGCGCATCGTAATCAGTATGATGGCCACTAGCAAGCATCCCCTCAAACAACAAGACGAACTGTCATCGGTTGTTCGTAAGAGATTGCCTTATATATGGCAGGGTTTCCCCCTAGGCAGCCAGTTGAATCCCTATTCCAACCAGCAACGCCAGAAGCCGCGGGCCAGAGCCTTGCGCGATATAAACCAGAGAGCGATTCAATGATTAAGGGGTAATGCCAGGCAGAATCGAAAGTGCCGGGTACGGAAATAAATCCTAATTCTGAACTTTTATGAAAGAGTGCAGTCACGGACGCCTCTAACTTTGTAAAGTGCCACCAATATGATGGCACTCAAGACGATAGTTTGCCATCAAACAGTCTGTATGTTTTTTGAGCAATACAGATGTAGTTCCTCGCGAAACTTGCTGCATGCATTCCCGTTCTTTATATGCCGAACAACCATCCATAAAAAATGGGCATCCGAATTATCGGCTTGCCCATTTTTCAATACGGTTCTCCCTGCTATCGAGGGAGTTCGCAACAGTTATGGATTGACGCTGTCTTTCAGCGATTTGCCTGGCTTGAAGGCTACGGTGTTGCTGGCCTTGATCTTCACCGGCTCACCGGTTTGCGGGTTCTTGCCGGTACGGGCGCCACGGTGACGCTGCAGGAAGGTTCCAAAACCTACCAGGGTGACGCTGTCTTTGCGATGCAGGGCGCCAGTGATTTCTTCGAGAACGGCATTGAGAACGCGGTTGGCTTGTTCTTTGGTCAGATCCGCTTTTTCAGCAATTGCAGCGGCGAGTTCTGGTTTACGCATAGTGAAGCCTCTTTGACGGTTTTTTGTTGTTATGTCCGTGCTGTTCTTCCGGAACAGCGCCCAAGGCGCCGCAGGCTCTACTCTGCGGCAGACGGGTGTGAGGATGGCACGCAGTTAGGAGTGGCGCCAGTCTCTGCGCGACCTTTGTAGTGGCAAACACATGATTATTCCGACAGAACGACCGGTATTTAGGCCAACAAGCCGGGAAGCTCCTTGTTCAGGGCCAGTTTGTCCATGACCGCGGCCCCGGTCAGCGCATAGCCCAGCAGTTTGCCGCTTGCATCGCGGCACAGCGCCTTGATGTCGGCGCCCTGCCCTTCGACTGTCCACACGCCCTCCAAGCCGCGTGGCGGTGGCGAAACCACCAGCGGGCAGACCGGGGTTTTCACGGTGATCGGCATCGGGCCGTAGCTGACTGCCGTCGGGTTACCCGCCAGGGTCTGCGCCAGCGCTCGCGCACAGCTCATGAGGGGCATGACGTACAACAGATTCAGCCCATCGACCTCGGCGCAGTCGCCCAAGGCATAAATGTTGGTGTGGGAGGTCTTGAGATGCCGGTCGACCACCACCCCACGGTTGACCATCACCCCCGCGGCGGCGGCCAGGTCGATGCGCGGACGCAGGCCGATCGCCGACACCACCAGATCGCAGGCAATCACTTCACCGTCGGACAGATGTGCCTCGAGGCCATCCGCCGTGCGCTGCAAGCGATTGAGTACCGGCCCCAGATGGAAGCGCGCGCCCAGGCTTTCCAGCCCGGCCTGCACCGCGGCGGCGGCCGCAGGGTGCAGCAACGTCGGCATGACCTGCTCGCAAGGCGCCACCAGGTCCACTGCATAACCGCCGAGGATCAGGTCGTTGGCGAACTCGCAGCCGATCAGGCCGGCGCCCAGCAGCAGCACCCGGCGCTTGCCGGCCGCAGCCGCGCGAAAACGCGCGTAGTCTTCCAGGTCGTTGATCGGGAAGATCAGGTCGCCAGCATCGCCCTCCACCGGTACGCGCACGGTTTCCGCGCCCCAGGCCAGGATCAGGTCGCGGTAGTTCACCGCCTCTTCACCCATCCACAGGCGCTTGTGGCCAGGGTCGATGCCGCTGATGCGGGTATGGGTGCGCACCTCGGCCTTCAATTGCTCGGCCATGGCGCCGGGCTCGGCCATGCTCAGGCCGTCGGCTTCCTTGTTCTTGCCGAAGCCGGTGGACAGCATCGGCTTGGAATAGGAACGCCCGTCATCGGCGGTGATCAGCAGCAGCGGCGTTTCGCTATCGAGCTTGCGAAACTCCCGGGCCAGGTTGTAGCCGGCCAGCCCGGTGCCCACGATGACGACAGGTGCGTTCATTCCTTACTCCTTCAGGTTCAGGGGATCACAGGGTGTGATCAGCCGATTTCGATCATTTCGAAATCCATTTTGCCGACGCCGCAATCCGGGCAGAGCCAGTCTTCAGGCACGTCTTCCCAGCGGGTACCGGGCAAGATTCCGTCGTCCGGCCAGCCATCGGCTTCGTTGTAGATCAGGCCGCAGACCACACATTGCCACTTTTTCATTTACGCGTTTCCTCAGGTTCTCAGGCTGTTGCCGGCGGGATGGTCGATGACTCGACTCTGGATGACGCCAGGGGGCGCGTCCGGCCCAGCGCGTTTTGTACTGATGAGCACCGACGGATGCAAGCACGTTCGCTGCAGGCGGCCGCTCCATTGCGGAAAAATCGCCTGGCACCATGCTAAGCTCGCGGCCTCATTTGCTGCCAATAATGACCCACTGTGCCGCACTCAATCTCTGCATTTTCCACCCCGGACTGGCTCTCGCAAAGCCGGCTGACGCCCCTCCCCGACGCACAGACCCTCGACTGGCTGTTCGATGAAGGTTCGCTGACCCGGCGCCTGACCCGTCTCTCCAACGACGGCTTCAGCGTGACGCCGCTGGTCGAGGGCTGGCAGCCCCTGCGCGCCGACGAATGCGCCGCGCTGGACCTGCAGCCAGGCAGCCAGGGCTGGGTACGCGAGGTGTATCTGCGCGGTCACGGCCAGGCCTGGGTATTCGCCCGCAGCGTGGCGGCCCGCAGTGCCCTGCAAGATGGCGGGCTGAACATGGACGAGTTGGGCAGCCGCTCCCTGGGCGAGCTGCTGTTCTGTGACCAGGCCTTTCAGCGCCGCCCCATCGAGGTCTGCCATTACCCACGCCCGTGGCTGCCCGACGAGGTGCAGGCCGATGACCTCTGGGCCCGCCGTTCGCGCTTCGATCGCGCAGCCCTGAGCGTGCTGGTCGCCGAAATCTTCCTGCCGTCCCTGTGGAGCGCCGTCGGCGCCCAGCCGGAGAACCGCTGATGTATCAGAGCCTGCTCAAATCCCTCAACCACCTGAATCCACGCGCCTGGGACTTTATCCAGCTGACCCGCATGGACAAGCCGATCGGCATCTACCTGCTGCTCTGGCCGACCCTCTGGGCCCTGTGGATTGCCGGCGAAGGCTCGCCATCGCTGGCCAATATCGTGATTTTCGTCCTTGGTGTAACCCTCACCCGGGCCGGCGGCTGCGTGATCAACGACTGGGCCGACCGCAAGGTCGACGGCCATGTGAAGCGCACCGAACAGCGCCCGCTGGTCAGCGGCAAGATCAGCTCCAGGGAAGCCCTGGTGTTCTTCGCCGTGCTGATGTTCATCAGCTTCCTGCTGGTGCTGTGCACCAACGCGACGACCATCTGGCTGTCGCTGGGCGGCCTGGCCCTGGCGGCCAGCTACCCCTTCATGAAGCGTTACACCTATTACCCGCAAGTGGTGCTGGGCGCAGCGTTCTCCTGGGGCATCCCGATGGCCTTTACCGCCGAGACCGGCGAGCTGCCGGCCACCGCCTGGCTGCTGTACATCGCCAACCTGCTGTGGACCGTGGGTTATGACACCTATTACGCAATGACTGACCGCGACGACGACCTGAAGATCGGGGTGAAATCCACCGCGATCCTGTTCGGCGAAGCCGACCGGGTAATCATCCTGACCCTACAGGGCCTGGCGCTGGTGTGCCTGCTGCTGGCGGGTGCGCGTTTCGAGTTGGGTATCTGGTTCCACCTGGGCCTGCTGGTGGCGGCCGGGTGTTTTGCCTGGGAGTTCTGGTACACCCGCGATCGCGACCGGATGAAGTGCTTCAAGGCCTTCCTGCATAACCACTGGGCGGGGTTGGCGATTTTCCTGGGGATAGTCGTGGATTACGCGGTGCGCTGAAGATCGTGATCGCGGGCCAGCCTCACTCCTACCGCTTCTGTAGGAGCGAGGCTGGCCCGCGAAGAAACACTACGATCAATCAGGCTTGGCCACTTTCCAGGCGCCATCCATCTTGCCGTCGCCGGTCATGTCACCGGCTTTCTTGTCCATCACGAAGGTGTACAGCGGCTTGCCGTCGTAGGCCCACTGCATGGAGCCGTCGTCACGCTTGATGACGGTCCACTCGCCCATCGCCTTGTCACCGCTGGCGGCCATCAGCGGCGGCCAGTTGGCGGCGCACTTGTCGTTGCACATGGACTTGCCGCCACTGTCCTTGGCAAAGGTGTACAAGGTCATGCCCTTGTGGTCGACGAACATACCGTCTTTGGTCATCGCCGGTTCCGCAGCGAACGCCAGCCCCGGCAGGGCCAGCGCAGCGCTCAGCAACAGGGCTTTCCAGGATTGCGTGTGTTGAGTCATGGAAACCTTCTTTGGTGGTTGTCAGGATTCGGACCCAAAGCTTAGTCCACGAATGCAGCCCTCGCACCAGCACCTAAAATACTGTCACACGACTGCAATAATTCCGTTATCTAATGCGGCGCAAGACAGTTAAATGACAAGAGGATTAAGCATGGTTGGCAGGAGCATTCTGATCGTTGACGACGAAGCGCCCATTCGCGAAATGATCGCCGTTGCGTTGGAAATGGCCGGCTACGACTGCCTGGAGGCGGAGAACTCCCAGCAGGCCCATGCCATCATCGTCGACCGCAAGCCCGACCTGATCCTGCTCGACTGGATGCTGCCCGGCACCTCCGGCATCGAGCTGGCGCGGCGCCTGAAACGCGATGAGCTGACCGGTGACATCCCGATCATCATGCTCACCGCCAAGGGCGAAGAGGACAACAAGATCCAGGGCCTGGAAGTCGGCGCCGACGACTACATCACCAAGCCATTCTCCCCTCGCGAGCTGGTCGCGCGCCTCAAGGCCGTGCTGCGCCGCGCTGGCCCGACCGACGGCGAGGCACCGATCGAAGTCGGCGGCCTGCTGCTGGACCCGATCAGCCACCGCGTGACCATCGACGGCAAACCGGCCGAGATGGGCCCGACCGAATACCGCCTGCTGCAATTTTTCATGACCCACCAGGAACGCGCCTACACCCGTGGCCAGTTGCTGGACCAGGTCTGGGGCGGCAACGTCTATGTCGAAGAGCGTACCGTCGACGTGCATATCCGCCGCCTGCGCAAAGCCTTGGGCGATGCCTACGAGAATCTGGTACAAACCGTGCGCGGCACCGGCTACCGTTTTTCCACCAAGGCTTAACAGCAGCGGCAAGTCATAAGCCACAAGCGGCAAGCTGAAGCCGACCACTTTAAAACTTGCAGCTTGAAGCTTGCAGCTTGGAGCTGCTCCACTTCCCATGGACGCGTGTTAAGTGAACCAGAACTGGCATGGCACCCTGATTCGCCACATGCTGCTGTTGGTCACCGGCTGCCTGCTGGTGGGCCTGATCAGCGGTTACTACGGCTGGAGCCTGGCCATCGGCCTGGGGATCTACCTGGCCTGGACCCTCAAGCAACTGCTGCGCCTGCACGAATGGCTGCGCCTGCACCAACCCGATGAAGCACCGCCCGATGGCTACGGCCTGTGGGGCGAGGTGTTCGACAGCATCTACCACCTGCAACGCCGCGACCAACGGGTGCGCGGGCGCCTGCAAGCGGTGATCGACCGGGTCCAGGAGTCCACCGCGGCGCTGAAAGACGCGGTGATCATGCTCGACAGCGACGGCAACCTGGAATGGTGGAACCGCGCGGCGGAAACCCTGCTGGGCCTGAAGACCCCGCAGGACAGCGGCCAGCCGGTGACCAACCTGGTGCGCCATCCACGCTTCAAGGAGTATTTCGAGCAGGACAATTACAACGAGCCGCTGGAAATCCCCTCGCCGACCAATGACCGGGTCCGTATCCAGCTGTACATCACCCGCTACGGCAACAACGAACACCTGATGCTGGTGCGCGACGTGACCCGCATCCACCAGCTGGAACAGATGCGCAAAGACTTCATCGCCAACGTCTCCCACGAGCTGCGCACGCCGCTGACGGTGATCTGCGGCTACCTGGAAACCCTGCTCGACAACGTCGAGGAAGTGAACCCGCGCTGGAACCGCGCCCTGCAGCAGATGCAGCAGCAAGGCGGGCGCATGCAGACCCTGCTCAACGACCTGCTGCTGTTGGCCAAGCTGGAAGCCACCGACTACCCGTCGGACAACCAGCCGGTGCCGATCGACGTGCTGCTGCAGTCGATCAAGAGCGATGCCCAGGCGCTGTCCGGTGAACGCAACCAGCGCATCACCCTGGAAGCCGACGCGCAGGTCCTGCTCAAGGGCAGCGAAGCGGAACTGCGCAGCGCCTTTTCCAACCTGGTGTTCAACGCCGTGAAATACACCCCGGCCGAGGGCAACATCCGCATCCGCTGGTGGGGCGACGAGCAAGGCGCGCACCTGAGCGTGCAGGATTCGGGGATCGGCATCGACAGCAAGCACTTGCCGCGCCTGACCGAACGCTTCTACCGGGTCGACTCCAGCCGCAACTCCAACACCGGCGGCACTGGCCTGGGCCTGGCCATCGTCAAGCATGTGCTGCTGCGCCATCGGGCGCGCCTGGAGATCAGCAGCGTACCGGGCCACGGCAGCACTTTTACCTGCCATTTCGCCCCGGCCCAGGTGAAAAGATTGCGTGCCGACACCCTGACCGACCAGCGGTGACAGCCACGCGCCACTAGGCAATCGCCCTGCCAGCCGCTACATTGGCTGGCTTGCGCCGGCCATTGCGCCGCGCATTTCTCTCTTTTTCGAATACACGGAACCCGCAAAACTCCATCATGGACCCTTCCCCTGGTTTTACCCTCGCGTCTCTTTTCGCCGACTTCGGCATGATTCTTTTTGCACTGCTCCTGGTTCTGCTCAACGGCTTTTTCGTAGCCGCCGAGTTCGCCATGGTCAAACTGCGCTCGACCCGGGTCGAGGCCATCGCCCACAAGAACGGCTGGCGCGGGCAGATCCTGCGCACCGTACACAGCCAGCTGGATGCCTACCTTTCCGCGTGCCAGCTGGGGATCACCCTGGCCTCCCTTGGCCTGGGCTGGGTCGGTGAGCCGGCCTTCGCGCATTTGCTGGCGCCGCTGCTCAGCGCCGTGGGCGTGGATTCGGCGGAAGTGGTCAAGGGCGTGTCGTTCTTTACCGCCTTCTTCATCATTTCCTACCTGCACATCGTGGTCGGCGAACTGGCGCCCAAGTCCTGGGCCATCCGCAAGCCCGAGCTGCTGTCGCTGTGGACGGCGGTGCCGCTGTACCTGTTCTACTGGCTGATGTACCCGGCGATCTACCTGCTCAACGCCAGCGCCAACACCATCCTGCGCATCGCCGGCCAGGGCGAGCCCGGCCCGCATCACGAGCACCACTACAGCCGCGAAGAACTGAAGCTGATCCTGCACTCCAGCCGGGGCCAGGACCCCAGCGACCAGGGCATGCGCGTACTGGCCTCGGCCGTGGAAATGGGCGAGCTGGAAGTGGTGGACTGGGCCAACTCCCGGGAAGACCTGATCAGCGTGGAATTCAACGCGCCGCTGAAGCAGATCCTCGCCCTGTTCCGCCGCCACAAGTTCAGCCGCTACCCGGTCTACGACAGCGAGCGCAACGAGTTCGTCGGCCTGCTGCACATCAAGGACCTGCTGCTGGAACTGGCGGCGCTGGACCACATCCCCGAGTCGTTCAACCTGGCCGAGCTGACCCGCCCGCTGGAGCGCGTTTCCCGGCACATGCCGCTGTCGCAGCTGCTGGAACAGTTCCGTAAAGGCGGTTCGCACTTCGCCCTGGTGGAAGAAGCCGACGGCAAGATCATCGGCTACCTGACCATGGAAGACGTGCTGGAAGTGCTGGTCGGCGATATCCAGGACGAACACCGCAAGGCCGAGCGCGGCATCCTCGCCTACCAGCCCGGCAAGTTGCTGGTGCGCGGCGATACCCCGCTGTTCAAGGTGGAACGCCTGCTGGGCATCGACCTGGACCATATCGAGGCCGAAACCCTCGCCGGCCTGGTCTACGAGACCCTGAAACGGGTACCGGAAGAAGAAGAGGTCATGGAGGTCGAAGGCCTGCGCATCATCATCAAGAAGATGAAAGGCCCGAAAATCGTCCTGGCCAAGGTGTTGATGCTCGATTGAGCACGGTCTGACACCTCATCGCGAGCAAGCTCACTCCTACAATGAACCGCGTTCATCTGTAGGAGCAGCCGGTCGAGGCTCGATTGCTCGCGATCCCCTCCCCGATTATCACCTGTTCCGCCGATCACCCTGTAGCCGCTGCCGAAGGCTGCGATCGACCTGGGCGGCACTCCGACGAAGCGGGCGCAGGCTCTTGAGATCGCTGAAGGCCTTCGGCCTTATCGCAGCCTTCGGCAGCGGCTACACGGCTACTTTTTGCCCAGCGCGAAATTCGGCAGGCTGCCGATGGGCTGGTTGAACTGATAGGGAATCGACACCAGCCCCAGCCCCGTATTGCGCTGCACCACGAAGTGCAGGTGCGGGCCACTGCTGTTGCCGGTGTTGCCCGACAACGCCAGCGGGCTGCCCACCACGACCCGCTGGCCTTCACGCACGCTTACCGAGCCGCGCTTGAGGTGCAGGTACACCCCCATGGTGCCGTCGTTGTGCAACACCCGCACGAAATTACCGGAAGGGTCGGTGCCGCGCCCGCTCTGGCGGTTCTCGGTCTTCACCACCACCCCGCCACGCGCCGCGATGATCGGCGTGCCCTCGGGCATGGCGATGTCCATGGCATAGCGGCTCTTGGGGCCGAAATGGCTGTACCGGCCGTTGGCGCCCTGGGTCAGGCGAAAGGGGCCGCCACGCCAGGGCAGCGGGTAACGATAGGCCTGGGCGGCGCCCGCAGGGTCGCCCAGGGAGTAACGAAACTGCGGGACATAGATCAGCGGCTTGCCCGCCTGCATGGCCGTGAGCTGTGCCAGGCGCTGTCGGCTGCGGGCCGGCAGTACCCGGCGAATCGGCTGCCTGGGGGCACTGCGGATGTTCTTCAGGCCGGTAAACCCCAGCTCGATCTCCACCGGCGCATACAGGTCGTTACGCACAAAGACGCTGTCCACGCCCCAGCTCTTCTCGACGTCCAGACGCACCTGGCGTTCCAGGTGCTCGACCATGCGATCGCGAAACACGAACACCTGGGCGCCCGGCGACGGACGGTCGCTGTAGGACACCACGCCGTTGGCGTCGGTGGACTTGTAGATGGTCATGGCCATGGCCGAGGTGGCAGCCAGCAACAGACCGCAGGAAAACAGCAGGTGCATGAACATGGGCAAGATTCTGAGGAAAGCCTGAAGTCAGGCTAGCAGCCCGACGTGGACTTTGTATGAATCAACCCTGCACCAGAGGTTCCATTGCCGACGGACTGAAACTGATATCGACCCCCAGGTGCGCGGCGTCGGAGAGGTTGACCAGCGCATCCAGGGAAAACTTGTTGATCTTGCCGCTGAGCACGTCGTTGAGCCGCGGCTGGGTGATATTGAGCCGCCTGGCGGCCTCCTTCTGCGAAACACCCCAGGCCTTGATGGTCTTGCCCAGCTCCAGCATGAGCTTGGAGCGCAGGCGCATATTGGCGGCTTCCTGAGGCGAACCTTCGAGCGCGTCCCAGACACTGGCGAAACGCTCGGTATGCATGTGATCGGTCATGGCGTGCACTTATCTCCTGAAGTCTGGCCCGAGCCAGCTCGATGTCCCGCGCTTCGGTCTTGCGGGTGGTCTTGCGCATGGCGTGCAGCACATAAATGGCCGCGGGCCGGTTGGCCACGTAAAACACCCGAAACGCTCCTGAATCCTCACTGATCCTGATCTCGAACACCCCCGGCCCCACGGTTTTCATCGACCGACAGTCATAGGGCGGCTCGCCCTGCTGCAACAGATCCAGCTGAAAACCCGCGGCCCTTCGCGCATCCAGCGGAAAAGCCCGGAGGTCCCGGAGCGCGCTCCCGACAAACACCACATCCTTGTGCCTAGGCATCGAACCTCTCCCGTTACTGACCCCAGAGAGGTTAAACAACCCGACCGCCACAGCGCGCGACCGGGTTGTTTCAAAGCGTGGCCAGGCACAAGAAAAGCCAAAAGCACAGACCACAACCTATATCAGTACAGATATAAATCAACCTAAAAAACCGAGAATCGGACACACGGCATCAAACCACTGCCCTTTCCCCCAACGCCTTGCTCTGCGCAGCCTGCAACACATCACAACCATCATCCAGCAACAGATACAGCGCCTGAGTGACACGCCCCAGATCACCCTCGTCAGCATGCAAAAGCGTGGTACAGGAAAGTGTTTGCAGCAGGTTTCGCGCCGCATTCAAACGCAGACTGGCACTGGCCTGCAGATCGACCAGCGACGCATCCGGGTTGATCAGTAGAACGGGGGAGTCGCCGGTGTTGGACTTGAGGGGAATTGGCTTGGACATCGATAACGCTCCTATTTTGGGAGCTGTCAGCCATCGTCGCCAAACGATAGGGTGGCAGCTGTACGCAGGTTGGCGAACCGGGTAAATAGGAAAACCGGCAGACCCGAAGGTCTCCCACGCACAGCCGCCATAACACGGCGAACACGAAATGCCCGACATGATACATGGCGCTGTTACGCCTATTAACACGAGTCGCCAAACCCGGTCGCGGAATTGGCCGCGACAAACCAGAGCCTAGGTTTGAGCCCAGAAGGAAGCAATCGAGGGATTGTGTGGGGATGTGAAAGGTCGGGGGCCAGCGGTCCGGAGAATGCAGCGTCAGAGCGGACGCTATCGCGGGCAAGCCTCGCTCCTACGCAAGCGTGGCTGCCCGTGAAACAGGGGGGCAGGAACCCCTCAGGCGCCGGGGACGAAGTGCTTCTGCGCCGTGCCGCGGGCGATCAGGCGGGAGATGTAGTCGAGTTTCTGCGCATCCTGGTCGACGAAGCGGAAGGTCAGTTGCAACCACTCGCTGTCCGGCTTCGGCTCATAGGCCACCACCGCATGCAGGTAGCCGTTCAGGCGCGCCACTTCGGCATTGTCGCCCTGCTCCAGGTCCAGCACGGCGCTGTCGAGCACCTGCGGCAGCGTATCGGTGCGCTTCACCACCAACAGCGCCTCCTTGATGCTCAGCGCCTTGATCACGCATTGCTGAGTACCGCTGGGCAGGCGTAACTGCCCCTGGCCACGACCACCAGCAGACGCAGCGGCGGCAGGAGCCGGCGCCTTCACCGGAGGACTGTTGAGCAACCCACGAGACGGGGCTGCAGCGGGAGCAGGAGCGGACACCACGGCAGGTTTGGCAAACGGATTGACCGCCGCAGCCGCCGGCGCGGCGCCGATGACTTCGGCCTTGCCGCCGGTCAGGGCACTCAGGGAGTCATTGCCGAACGCCGAGTTCATCTTGGTCGGCGCGCTGTTCATCAGGGTGTCGAGCTTGCCGACCTTGTTCAGCGCCTGCTTGACCTTGGTCAGCAGTTGCTCGTTGGTGAACGGCTTGCTGACGTAGCCGGAGACGCCGGCCTGGATCGCCTGCACCACGTTCTCCTTGTCGCCGCGACTGGTGACCATGATGAACGGCATGGCCTTCATCGCCTCCTGGCCGCGGCACCAGGTCAGCAGCTCCAGGCCGGACATTTCCGGCATTTCCCAGTCGCACAGGACCAGGTCGAAGGCTTCACGGGCCAGCAGGGCCTGGGCTTTACGACCGTTGATGGCGTCCTCGATCTTGATGCCAGGGAAGTAGTTGCGCAGACATTTCTTCACCAGGTCACGAATGAACGAAGCGTCATCCACCACCAACACACTTACCTTACTCATCGACCACCCCTTTAAAAATCCCGGCTAGCATAACGCTTTACTGATGGCACTTTGCCAAAACTCTTCAGTCACGCCGGGACTTTTCGTTCGCGGGCGCTGCTTTTCAAGTTAAATCCCCATAAACGAAAACGCCCGGCCAAAGGGCCGGGCGCTTCTCTCGGGCAACCTTACTTATCGTCAGCTTCACCCGGAACATTAGCGCTTTCGGCACTGGTGCCTTCAACTTCTTCCTTCATCCGCTTCAGGCCCAGATGGCGCACATCGGTGCCGCGCACCAGGTAAATCACCAGCTCCGAGATGTTGCGCGCGTGGTCGCCGATCCGCTCCAGGGAGCGCAGGACCCAGATGATGCTCAGAACGCGCGAGATCGAGCGCGGATCTTCCATCATGTAGGTGGCCAGCTCGCGCAACGCGGTCTTGTACTCGCGGTCGATGATCTTGTCGTACTGGGCCACCGACAGCGCCAGGTCGGCGTCGAAGCGGGCAAAGGCATCCAGCGCGTCGCGGACCATGTTGCGCACCTGGTCGCCGATATGCCGCACTTCCACGTAGCCGCGCGGGGCTTCGCCTTCTTCGCACAGCTGGATGGCGCGACGGGCGATCTTGGTCGATTCGTCGCCGATGCGCTCCAGGTCGATCACCGACTTGGAGATGCTGATGATCAGACGCAGGTCGGAAGCCGCCGGCTGGCGACGGGCGAGAATGCGCAGGCATTCTTCGTCGATGTTGCGTTCCATCTGGTTGATCTGGTCGTCGATCTCGCGCACCTGCTGGGCGAGCCCCGAGTCGGCTTCGATCAGCGCGGTGACGGCGTCGTTGACTTGTTTCTCGACCAGCCCGCCCATCGCCAGGAGGTGGCTGCGCACCTCCTCGAGCTCGGCGTTGAACTGCTGGGAGATGTGATGGGTCAAGCCTTCCTTAGAAATCATGTGTGTGCTCCGCAAAAGCTGTGAGCTGCAAGCTACAAGCTGCAAGCCATGTTGTGTCGTACTCGAACCGCTCTCACTTGCCGCTTGAAGCTTGCGGCTCGCGGCTGCTGCTAGCCATACCGACCGGTGATGTAGTCTTCGGTCTGCTTCTTCGCCGGATTGGTGAACAGCGTATCGGTGTCGCCGAATTCCACCAGTTTGCCCATGTACATGAACGCCGTGTAGTCGGAGACACGCGCGGCCTGTTGCATGTTGTGGGTCACGATCACGATGGTGAACTTCGATTTCAGTTCGTAGATCAGCTCTTCGACCTTCAAGGTGGAGATCGGGTCGAGCGCCGAGCAGGGTTCGTCGAGCAGCAGCACTTCCGGTTCCACAGCGATGGTGCGAGCGATCACCAGACGCTGCTGCTGACCACCGGACAGGCCGAGTGCCGATTCATGCAGACGGTCCTTGACCTCGTCCCACAGCGCCGCGCCCTTGAGGGCCCACTCGACGGCTTCGTCGAGGATGCGCTTCTTGTTAATGCCCTGGATGCGCAGGCCGTAGACCACGTTCTCGTAGATGGTTTTCGGGAACGGGTTGGGCTTCTGGAACACCATGCCCACGCGGCGGCGCAGCTCGGCCACGTCTTCGCCCTTGCGGTAGATGTTGTTGCCGTAGAGGTTGATCTCGCCTTCCACGCGGCAGCCGTCCACCAGATCGTTCATCCGGTTGAAGGTACGCAGCAGGGTCGACTTGCCGCAGCCGGACGGGCCGATGAAGGCGGTCACGCGCTGCTTCGGAATGTTCATGCTGACGTCGAACAGCGCCTGCTTCTCACCGTAGAACAGGCTCAGGCCCGGGACTTCGATGGCCACGGTTTCCTGGTCCAGGTTCAGGCTCTGCTTGTCGCGGCCCAGGGCCGACATGTTGATGCCGTGGGTATGTGCTTCTTGTTGCATGATCTCACTCCGTTCGTAGCTGCAAGCTTCTAGCTGCAAGCTGCAAGTTTGAGCAAAAGCGGCTTGTGGCTTGCCGCTTGTGGCTAATGGCTTTAGCTATCCAGCGCCTTGTATTTCTCGCGCAGGTGGTTACGAATCCACACTGCCGACAGGTTGAGCGTCGCGATCACCAGCACCAGCAGCAGCGCCGTGGCGTACACCAGCGGCCGCGCGGCCTCGACGTTGGGGCTCTGGAAGCCGACGTCATAGATATGGAAGCCCAGGTGCATGATCTTCTGGTCCAGGTGCAGGTACGGGTAGTTGCCGTCCACCGGCAGCGACGGCGCCAGTTTCACCACACCCACCAGCATCAGCGGCGCCACTTCACCGGCGGCGCGGGCCACCGCGAGGATCATGCCGGTCATCATCGCCGGGCTGGCCATTGGCAGCACGATCTTCCACAGGGTTTCCGCCTTGGTCGCGCCCAGGGCCAGGGAACCTTCACGCACGGTGCGGGGAATCCGCGCCAGGCCTTCCTCGGTGGCCACGATCACCACCGGCACCGCCAGCAGCGCCAGGGTCAGGGAGGCCCAGAGCAGGCCCGGGGTACCGAAGGTCGGCGCCGGCAGCGCTTCGGGGAAGAACAAGCGATCGAGGGAACCGCCCAGCACATAGACGAAGAAGCCCAGGCCGAACACGCCGTAGACGATGGCCGGCACGCCCGCCAGGTTGTTCACCGCGATGCGGATCACCCGGGTCAGGGTGTTCTGCTTGGCGTATTCGCGCAGGTACACCGCCGCCAGCACGCCGAACGGGGTGACGATCATCGCCATGATCAGGGTCATCATCACGGTACCGAAGATCGCCGGGAAGATACCGCCCTCGGTGTTGGCTTCACGCGGGTCGTCGCTGAGGAATTCCCAGACCTTGCTGAAGTAGAAACCCAGCTTGGTGAAGGTGCCCATGGCGTTCGGCTGGTAGGCGTGCACCACCTTGCCCAGGCTGATCTCGATCTCTTTGCCGTTGGCGTCGCGGGCGGTGAGGCTGTCACGGTTGAACTGCGCGTGCAGGTCGCTCAGGCGGGCCTCGACGTCCTGGTAACGGGCGTTCAGCTCGGCGCGTTCGCTTTCCATGTCGGCCTGGGCGGCGGCATCGAGCTTGCCGTCCAGTTCCAGCTTGCGACCGTGCAGGCGGATGCGCTCGAGGCCGGCGTTGATCGCGCCGATGTCGACTTTCTCCAGGGTCTTGAGCTGGGCCGCCAGCTTGTTCACTCGCTCGATCCGCGCCTGCAGTTCCGGCCAGGCCGCTTCGCCTTCGGCGATGACCTTGCCATCCTGCTTGACGTTGACCAGGTAGCCGTAGAAGTTGCCCCACTCGCGCCGCTCGATGGCCATCAGCTCCGGCGGCGTGGTCTGGTTGGTCAGCCAGTCGCCGACGATCCAGGTGAAGTCGTTGCCGTTCAGGTCACGGTTGCCGACCTTGATCAGCTCGCGGGTCATGAACTCGGGGCCTTCGTCCGGCACCGGCAGGCCGGCGCTCTTGAGGCGTGCCCGCGGCACTTCTTCTTTCTGCACCACTTCGCCGATGACCAGGTGGTTGGCCTGGCCCGGCACGTCGTAGTGGGCATGCACCAGGTCCGCCGGCCAGAAGTGGCCCAGGCCGCGCACGGCGATCACCGCCAACAGGCCGATAGTCATGATGACCGCGATGGACACCGCGCCACCGCTGATCCAGACGCCCGGGGCGCCGCTCTTGAACCATCCATTCAGGGAGTTCTGTTTCACAGACTTCTACCTTTCTTAAAGCGACGAGTATTTCTTGCGCAGACGCTGACGGATCAGCTCGGCGAGGGTGTTCATGACGAAGGTGAACAGCAGCAGCACCAACGCCGAGAGGAACAGCACGCGGTAGTGGCTGCCGCCGACTTCCGACTCCGGCATTTCCACCGCGACGTTGGCCGCCAGGGTGCGCAGGCCTTCGAACAGGTTCATTTCCATGACTGGGGTGTTGCCGGTGGCCATCAGCACGATCATGGTTTCGCCGACCGCGCGGCCCATGCCGATCATCAGCGCCGAGAAGATGCCCGGGCTGGCGGTGAGGATCACCACGCGGGTCATGGTCTGCCACGGCGTGGCGCCCAGGGCCAGGGAACCCAGGGTCAGGCCGCGCGGCACGCTGAACACGGCGTCTTCGGCGATCGAGTAGATGTTCGGGATCACCGCAAACCCCATGGCCAGGCCGACCACCAGGGCGTTGCGCTGGTCGTAGGTGATGCCCAGGTCATGGGAGATCCACATACGCATGTCGCCGCCGAAGAACCAGTTCTCCATGAACGGGCTCATGTACAGCGAGAACCAGCCCACCAGGATGATCACCGGGATCAGGATCGCGCTTTCCCAGCCATCCGGCACCTTGAGGCGCACCGACTCAGGCAGGCGGCTGAAGACGAAACCGGCCACCAGGATGCCGATCGGCAGCAGCATCAGCAGGCTGAAGATGCCCGGCAGATGGCCTTCGACGTAAGGCGCGAGGAACAGGCCGGCGAAGAAGCCGAGGATCACCGTCGGCATCGCTTCCATCAGCTCGATCACCGGTTTGACCTTGCGGCGCATGCCCGGAGCCATGAAGTAAGCGGTGTAGATCGCCGCGGCCACCGCCAGTGGGGCTGCCAGCAGCATCGCGTAGAACGCTGCCTTCAACGTACCGAAGGTCAGTGGCGAAAGGCTCAGCTTGGGTTCGAAGTCGGTGTTGGCCGCGGTCGATTGCCAGACGTATTTAGGCTCGTCGTAGTTCTCGTACCAGACCTTGCTCCACAGCGCGCTCCAGGACACTTCCGGGTGCGGGTTGTCGAGCACCAGCGGTTGCAGCTTGCCGCCGGCTTCGACGATCACCCGGTTGGCCCGTGGCGACAGGCCGAACAGGCCTTCGCCCTCGACCACCTGGTCCACCAGCAGGGTGCGGTGCGCGGTGCTGTGGAACACGCCGAGCTTGCCCGAGGCGTCCAGGGCGACGAAGCCTTTGCGGCGCTCTTCAGCAGTAATTTCGATGATCGGCGTGGTGCCCATCTGGAAGGTGCGGATCTGCTTCAGGCGCAGTTCGCCGTCCGGGTCGCGGGCCATGAACCACTGGGCCAGGCCGCCCTTGGAAGTGCCGATGATCAGCGAGATACCGCCCACCAGCTGGGTGCTGGCCGTCACTTCGGCATCGGCATCCTCCAGCAGTTTGTAGCGACCGTTGAGGCTCTTGTCGCGCAGGCTGAACACGTCGGCCTGGGCACGCCCGTTGATCACGTACAGCCACTGCTGGCGCGGGTCGATGTACATGGCCTTGACCGGTTCGGTCATCTGCGGCAGCTCGATGCGGTTCTGCTCGCTGGTGACCTCGCCGGTCATCATGTTTTCTTCGCGGGTCAGCTGCAGCACGTGCAGTTGCGCGCCGCTGGAACCGGCCACCACCAGCGCCGAATCGGTGGCGTTGAGGTTGACGTGCTCCAGGGCACCGCCCTGCTCGTTCAGCACGATCGGGGTTTCGCCGTAGGGGTATTCGATGGCTGGCGAGATGGTTTTCTTGCCTTCCGGGTAGCTGACCTTATAGGTGTGGCGGAACACCAGCGCCTGGCCGTTGGACAGGCCAACCACCACCAGCGGGCTGCCCGGCTGATCCTTGCCGATGGCGGTCACAGTGGTGCCGGCCGGAATCGGCAGGTCGACGCGGCGCAGCTCAGCACCGTTGTCGATGTCGAAGAACAGCGCCTGGCCCTTGTCGGAAACCCGCATGCCGACCTGATTCTGCTCTTCCAGGGAGAACATCAGCGGCTTGCCGGCGTCCTGCATCCAGGCTGGCGTCAGCGGGTCCTTGGCGGTCAGGTCGGCGCCCTGGAACAGGGGCAGCACGACATAGGCGAGGAAGAAGAAGATCAGGGTGATCGCGGCCAGCACGGCCAGACCGCCAACGAGGACGTACCAGCGGGTCAGGCGATCTTTCAGCGCGCGGATGCGGCGCTTGCGTTGCAGCTCAGGCGTATTGAAGTCAATGCGCTTGGGGGGAGAAGTCGGAGTCATGGTGGAGTTGGCCAGATCATTCATGCGCACACCCTAGCGATCCTGTATGACAGAAAGATGACAATGCAGTGACGCAACAAATCCGCCGCGGAGCAGAGCTGGCAGCGGATCGAAAATTGAGGGGTGTAGGAGCGAGCTTGCTCGCGATGGGAGCCGCCAGACACAGATGCTGCGTTGGCCTCGCCATCATGTCGCGAGCAAGCTCGCTCCTACAAGGTCCGGGACAGGCCCGGACCTAGGGTGTTACTTCTTTACGACTGCAGCGCCTTCCTGCAGGCCCAGGTCAGCCAGTGCCTTGGCGGCGACTTTGGCTGGCAGTGGGATGTAGCCGTCTTTCACTACCACTTCCTGGCCCTGTTTCGACAGAACCAGTTTCACGAACTCGGCTTCCAGCGGAGCCAGAGGCTTGTTCGGGGCCTTGTTGATGTACACGTACAGGAAGCGGGACAGCGGGTACTTGCCGTTCAGGGCGTTTTCTTCGGTGTCTTCGATGAAGTCGCTGCTGCCTTTCTTGGCCAGGGCCACGGTCTTCACGCTAGCGGTCTTGTAACCGATGCCCGAGTAGCCGATGCCGTTCAGCGAGGAGCTGATGGACTGGACCACCGAAGCCGAACCAGGCTGTTCGTTGACGTTAGGCTTGTAGTCGCCTTTGCACAGGGCTTCTTCCTTGAAGTAGCCGTAGGTGCCGGATACCGAGTTACGACCGAACAGCTGGACCGGCTTGTTGGCCAGGTCGCCGGTCACGCCCAGGTCGCCCCAGGTCTTGACGTCGGCCTTGGCGCCGCACAGGCGGGTCGACGAGAAGATCGCATCAACCTGTTCCATGGTCAGGTGCTGGATCGGGTTGTCCTTGTGCACGAACACGGCCAGGGCGTCCACGGCAACCGGGATGGCGGTTGGCTTGTAGCCGTACTTCTGCTCGAAGGCAGCCAGTTCGGTGTCCTTCATCTTGCGGCTCATCGGGCCCAGGTTGGAGGTGCCTTCGGTCAGCGCAGGTGGCGCGGTGGCGGAGCCAGCGGCCTGAATCTGGATGTTTACGTTCGGGTATTCTTTTTTGTAGTGCTCGGCCCACAGGGTCATGAGGTTGGCCAGGGTATCGGAGCCGACGCTGGACAGGTTGCCCGACACACCAGTGGTCTTGGTGTAGCTCGGGATAGCAGGGTCAACAGCGGCAACCGCGTGGGCAGTCGCAACGCCAGCAGCGACAAAAGTCATTGCCGCCATCAAACGCTTCAGTTTCATGCCTTACTCCTAGCAGATAGGGTGTGTTAAGTCGGGCCAAGTATCTGTAGGCCGTGTGAACACTCTATGGCTGAAATATGACAATTAGATGAAAGGCCAGCATTCGCGATGGAAGGCTGGCCTTTCTTTATAGAGCGTTTTGTAGCCGCTGCCGAAGGCTGCGATAGGGCCGCAGGCCCTTCGCGCCCCTTCGGGTCGATCGCAGCCTTCGGCAGCGGCTACAGGGTCACAGGATCAGCGATCCTTTTTCCACAGGTACAGGCCGACCAGGATCCCGATGCTGCAAATAATTGCAACATAATAGGCCGGGCCCATCGGGCTCTCCTTGAGCAGCGCGGTCACCACCATCGGCGTCAGGCCACCGAAGATCGCGTAGGCCAGGTTGTAGGAGAACGACAGGCCGCTGAAGCGCACCACCGCCGGGAAGGCCTTGACCATCACATACGGCACCGCGCCGATGGTGCCCACCAGCAGGCCGGTCAGCGCGTACAGCGGGAACAGCCAGTCCGGGTGATCCAGCAGGCTGTGGTAGAAGGTCCAGGAAGTCGCCAGCAGCAGCGCGCTGCCGAACACGAATACCCGGCCGGCGCCAAAACGATCGGCCAGCGCGCCGGACATCACGCACCCCAGGCTCAGGAACACGATCGCCAGGCTATTGGCCTGCAACGCGGTGGTCGGGGTGAAGTGATAGACCGTCTGCAGCACGGTCGGGGTCATCAGGATCACCACGATGATCCCGGCGGACAGCAGCCAGGTCAGCAGCATCGAGAGAATGATCGCGCTGCGGTGGTCGCGCAGCACCGCGCGCAGCGGCACTTCCTCGGCCAGGGCCTTGCGCAGCTGCAGCTCGGCGAACACCGGGGTTTCGTGCAGCCAGCGGCGCAGGTACACCGAGAACAGACCGAACACGCCGCCGAGCAGGAACGGAATCCGCCAGGCGTAATCGGCGACTTCGCCCGGGGTATAGATGCTGTTGATCGCGGTGGCCACCAGCGACCCCAGGAGAATGCCGGCCGTCAGGCCCGAGGTCAGGGTGCCGCAGGCGTAGCCGATATGCCGCTGCGGCACATGCTCGGAAACGAACACCCAGGCGCCCGGCACTTCACCGCCGATGGCCGCGCCCTGGATCACCCGCATCAGCAGCAACAGGATCGGCGCCCACATGCCGATCTGCGCGTAGGTCGGCAGCAGGCCCATGATCAGGGTCGGCACCGCCATCATGAAAATGCTCAGGGTGAACATCTTCTTGCGCCCGAGCAGGTCGCCGAAGTGCGCCATGACGATCCCGCCCAGGGGCCGGGCCAGATAGCCGGCGGCGAAGATGCCGAAGGTCTGCATCAGGCGCAGCCACTCGGGCATGTCCGCGGGGAAGAACAGCTTGCCGACCACCGTGGCGAAGAACACGAAAATGATGAAGTCGTAGAACTCCAGCGCGCCGCCCAGGGCGGACAGCGACAGGGTCTTGTAGTCATTGCGGGTCAACGGACGAGCAGGTTGCGCGGGCTGCGCGACGCTCGAAGGCACAGTGGTCATGGCAAGGGCTTCTCTTATAGTCGGTTCTGGAAGCCGCAACAGCGCTGGTTGTGGCCTGGCAGGTTCGGCACGATAGCAAATTGTTCGAAAAAGCACATAGACGGGCACAATTGACAATCAAAATCAGAACCGGATGGTCGTCGCCGAGCCTGTCGACCGATATACTCGCAGGCATTGGAGCAACGCCGCCCCGGCAAGGGTTGCTGTGCGAAAACGCCGCTGGGCGCCCCAGGCGCCGACTGGGCCAGCCGGTTTCGCAGAGTTTCCCTTTAGTACGCCTTACGAAGAACGTGACGAACGTAGTATGTTCGGGCTGAATCGTTTTTCCTCAAGACGGCTATTCACCTGAAGTACCAATGAAGAGTCACGGGTCAGAGGCACCCCCGGCATGATAGAGCTCGAACAAGAAGATCCGATCCCGCAAGGCGACCTGGCCTTGCAAATCACCGCGCTTCCCCGCGAAACCAACGGCTTTGGCGATATTTTCGGCGGCTGGCTGGTGGCCCAGATGGACCTGGCGGGGACCGCCATGGCCAGTCGCGTGGCCGGCGGGCGTGTCGCCACGGTCGCCATCGACCGCATGGCATTCCTGGTGCCGGTCGCGGTCGGCGCGCAGCTTTCCTTTTATACCCAGACCCTGGAAATCGGTCGCAGCTCGATCCAGATGATGGTCGAGGTCTGGAGCGACGATCCGCTGTCCAGCGAATGGCGCAAGGTCACCGAGGCGGTGTTCGTGTTCGTTGCCATCGACGGCAGTGGCCGCACCCGCTCGGTTCCACCCAGGGCCCGTTAAATTCGGCGTGGGTTAAACCCGGCGGCTGTTACGTGGTCCATAGCAGCCCTGCTTTTGAACGAGAACAGCACCATGCCTACCCCTCACGTTGAAACGGTGAAACTGGATGAACTGAACTGCTGGCGCATCCGCCACGGTCAGGCCGAACTGCTGGTGGCCCAGCAAGGCGCGCACATCCTCAGCTATCAATTGGCCGGGCAACCGCCGCTGATCTGGCTCAACGACGAGGCCGTGTTCAAGACCGGCAAAAGCATCCGCGCCGGCGTTCCGGTGTGCTGGCCGTGGTTCGGCAACTTCGCGCGCAACCCGCAAAGCGTCCAGGCCATGCGCCAGGGCAGCGAGCCGGCCGGGGCCCATGGCCTGGTCCGCGCCACCGACTGGGAACTGCTGGGCATCCAGGCCGAAGGCGAAAGCCTGCTGGTGGAGCTGCAACTGCCGATCCCCGAAGCCGGGCTGCCAGGCTGGCCGCACCAGGTCGAGCTGAAGCTGAGCATCCGCCTCGATGAGCAACTGCACATCAACCTCACCAGCCACAACCTGGGCGACGACACGGTCACCATCAGCCAGGCGCTGCACAGCTACTTCGCGGTCAGCGATGTGCGCAAGGTGCATGTCGAAGGGTTGGACGGCCTGAATTACATCGAGACCCTGGATGACTGGAAGACTGCACAGCAGTCCGGCGACCTGCATTTCACCGGCGAAACCGACCGTATCTACCTCGACCCTCCGCCACAGCTGAGCATCGTCGACCCGGCCTGGGAGCGGCGCATCCAGCTGACCAGCAACGGCTCGCGCTCGGCGGTGATCTGGAACCCGTGGATCGCTCGCGCCGAGCAGTTCAGCGACATGGCCGACGATGGCTGGCAACGCATGCTGTGCATCGAGACCGCCAACGTGATGGATGACGTGGTGACCCTGGCGCCGGGCGCCAGTCATACCCTGGGCGTGAGCGTTACCAGCGTAGCGCTGTAACGCCGTCCTACAGATCCGACTCCTGCACCACCCGCACCTTCTGCGCATCCAGCGCATAGGCCGCGTCGGCCAGGTCGTTGCTGACCGTCTCGACCTTCAGGTGGCCGGTCACCCACAGCGGCGTGTAGATATCGTCCAGCTTCACGCCCTTGGGGAAACGCACCAGCACCAGTTGATTGGGCGGCGGTGGCGGCACATGGATACAGGCGCCCGGGTAAGGCACGAGGAAAAACAGCGTGCTGCGCCCCTTGGCATCGGACTCCAGCGGCACCGGATAACCGCCGATGCGGATGTCCTTGCCGTTCATGGCCGGCACGGTCTTGGTCGAATACATCACCGCCGGCAACCCCTTGCTCTGCTTCAGGCCGCCCTTTTCGGTAAAGGTGCCATTGGCTTCGGGGGAGTTGTGATCGATTTCCGGCATTTGCTCGAGGGCTTTCTGGTCCGACTTGGGCATCAGTTCGAGCCAGTCGGTTTCCGGCAGTTCGCCGGCATGGGCCAGGCCCGGGCCCAGCAGAACAAGAGTCAACAGAAGACGGCGCATGGAGGAGCTCGGCAAGAAAGGGACAAGACAACGCCGGGCATTCTAGCCCTCTCTACCTGCGCAGCAGAGAGGGCTTTGTCGCTAAATCAGTTCTTTTTGACCAGGCCGTAGATCACCAGCAGCACGACCGCGCCAACCAGCGCGCCGATGAAGCCCGCGCCCTGGCCCGCCTGGTAGATGCCCAGGGCCTGGCCGCCGTAGGTGGCTGCCAGCGAACCGCCGATACCGAGCAGGATGGTCATGATCCAGCCCATGCTGTCATCGCCCGGTTTCAGGAAGCGAGCCAGCAGGCCAACGATCAAGCCGATAAAGATGGTTCCAATAATTCCCATGGCATTTCCCTCTGTATGAGTTAGGTATGCCAAAGCCTAGTTAGCGCATTGGCATCCTGCCATCAGAGAACGGCGGCCCCGATTGGTTCCACCGCAGCCTCAGGAAGTTATTCGGCGATCAGCGCTTCGACCTTGAGGATCTGCGCCTCGAGGGTTGCCTTGTCCTTGCAGCGCAGGTTGGCGTGACCGACCTTGCGCCCGACCTTGAAGGCCTTGCCGTAGTGATGCAGATGGCAATCGTCGATGGCGATGACTTTCTCCACCGCCGGCACTTCGCCGATGAAGTTGATCATCGCGCTCTCGCCGACCTTGGCGGTCGAACCCAGCGGCAGGCCGGCGACAGCCCGCAGGTGGTTCTCGAACTGGCTGCACTCGGCGCCTTCGGTGGTCCAGTGCCCGGAGTTGTGCACCCGTGGCGCGATCTCGTTGGCCTTGAGGCCACCGTCGACTTCAAAGAACTCGAACGCCATCACGCCGACGTAGTCCAGCTGCTTGAGCACGCGGCTGGAATAGTCTTCGGCCAGGGCCTGCAGCGGGTGATCGCTACTGGCCACGGACAGCTTGAGGATGCCGCTGTGGTGAGTGTTGTGCACCAGCGGGTAGAAGCGGGTTTCACCATCGCGGGCGCGCACGGCGATCAGCGAGACTTCGCCGGTGAACGGCACGAAGCCCTCCAGCAGGCACCCCACGCTGCCCAGCTCGGCGAAAGTGCCGACCACGTCTTCAGGGCTGCGCAGGACTTTCTGGCCCTTGCCGTCGTAACCCAGGGTGCGGGTTTTCAGCACGGCCGGCAGGCCGATGCTGGCCACGGCGGCCTCCAGGTCGGCTTGCGACTGGATGTCGGCGAACGCCGGGGTCGGAATCCCCAGGTCCTTGAACATGCTCTTCTCGAACCAGCGATCTCGGGCGATGCGCAGGGCTTCGGCGCTCGGGTAGACCGGGACGAACTGCGACAGGAAGGCCACGGTTTCCGCCGGCACGCTTTCGAACTCGAAGGTCACCAGGTCCACTTCGTCAGCCAGCTGGCGCAGGTGATCCTGATCGCCGTAATCGGCTCGCAGGTGTTCGCCCAGGGCAGCGGCACAGGCGTCCGGAGCCGGGTCGAGGAAAGCGAAGTTCATCCCCAGCGGAGTGCCCGCCAGAGCCAACATGCGACCCAGTTGGCCGCCACCGATTACACCGATCTTCATCGTCAAAAACCTCAGGCGATGCGTGGGTCTGGATTGTCCAGGACGCTGTCTGTCTGCTCAGCGCGGAATTTTTTCAGCACAGTATGAAATTGCGGATGCTTGGCGCCAAGGATGCTCGCCGACAGCAGCGCGGCGTTGATCGCGCCGGCCTTGCCGATGGCCAGGGTGGCGACCGGAATGCCCGCGGGCATCTGCACGATGGAGAGCAGCGAGTCGACGCCCGAGAGCATCGACGACTGCACCGGAACGCCCAGCACCGGCAGGTGGGTCTTGGCCGCGCACATGCCTGGCAGGTGGGCCGCGCCACCGGCACCGGCGATGATCACCTCGATGCCACGCGCTTCGGCATCGGTGGCGTACTGGAACAGCAGGTCCGGGGTGCGGTGGGCAGAGACCACTTTCACCTCGTAAGGGATGCCGAGCTTTTCCAGCATATCGGCGGTGTGGCTAAGGGTGGACCAATCGGACTTGGAGCCCATGATCACGCCAACCAATGCACTCATCGTCGTGCCTCTTCTCTCTGGGCGCCCGCGGGCGCGTCAAAAACAACAAGCCACGCGGAGTGCGTGGCTTGAATGTGCGAATTATGGCCGGACGAACCGGCCGAAGGCCGCGCAGTATACCGAAAAAGGTGCATTAAACGCACTTTTGCCGACCATCTGTCATACACCATGTTTCAGGCGCAAAGCGGCGGTTTTATTGACTTTTGGGTCAGTCAGCATGGGCCAGGATCGTTGCCAAATTCCTGTAGCCGCTGCCACAGGCTGCGATCGACGGCGAAGCCGGCGCAAAGGGGGTATTCCCACTCCTTCAGACAGACCGCGTCGCCAGGTTTTGCGGCCCCTGCGACGGAGTGCCGCCCAGAGCGAGCGCAGCCTTCGGCAGCGGCTACAGGTCAGGTGTTGCCTGTGCCCTGCGCCGCGCCACCTTCGAGCTTGCGCCACAGCAGCCGGACGTTGGCCTTGCGCACCAGGGCGCAGCGGTACAGGCGGATCTCCAGCGGCACATGCCATTGCGCGCCGCCGCAGACCACCAGTTCGCCGCGGGCCAGTTCGGCGCGCACGCTCAGGTGCGGCACCCAGGCAATCCCCAGGCCTTCCAGGGCCATGCTCTTGAGGCTGTCGGCCATGGCGGTTTCATAGACCGTGGTGAACCGCAGGTTGCGCTGGCGCAGCAGCTGGTTCACCGAACGCCCGAGAAACGCCCCGGCGCTGTACGCCAGCAGCGGCACGCTGGCCTCGCCTTCCAGGTCGAACAGCGGCTTGCCGGCGGCATCCGCCGCGCACACTGGCAGCATCTCGGTCTGGCCCAGGTGCAGTGAAGGAAAGATTTCCGGGTCCATCTGCATGGCCGAGTCCGGGTCATAGAAGGCCAGCATCAGGTCGCAGCCGCCTTCGCGCAGGGCATGCACGGCGTCGCCGACGTTGGTCGCCACCAGCCGCGTGGCGATGTTCAGGCCTTCGTTACGCAACTGGGCGATCCAGCGCGGGAAGAAACCCAGGGCCAGGGAGTGCGCCGCGGCGACCTGCATCACTTCGCCCTGCCCGCCTTCGAGGTGATGCAAGTGCCGCAGCACTTCGCCCAGTTGCTCGACCACCGTGCGCGCGGTCACCAGGAACAGCTGCCCCGCCGCCGTCAGTTCGATCGGCGTGCGCGAGCGGTTGACCAGGGTCAGCCCCAGCGCCGCTTCCAGGCTGCGGATCCGCCGGCTGAAAGCCGGCTGGGTCACGAAGCGCCGTTCGGCGGCCTGCGAGAAGCTGCGGGTGGCGGCCAGGGCACTGAAGTCCTCGAGCCATTTGCTTTCCAGATTCATCACGTCCTCCCGGGGAACGCACCATTTTAGGTCACACGCTTGCCGCGCAAGCGGCGTCACACGGGCATTATGCCGTTTATGCATAGGCCAGTGTTTAACAGCATTGGCCCAAATTTTCCCGCAGGCCTAGGATTCGCAGCGTTCCGGCACAGACCGGGTCCATATCGAGATGATTTCTATCATGTCCTCCGCTGCATCTTTCCGCACAGAAAAAGACCTGCTTGGCGTACTCGAAGTACCTGCTCAAGCGTATTACGGCATCCAGACCCTGCGAGCGGTGAACAACTTCCGCCTCTCCGGCGTTCCGATTTCGCACTACCCAAAACTGGTCGTGGCCCTGGCAATGGTCAAGCAGGCAGCTGCTGACGCCAACCGCGAGCTGGGTCACCTGAGCGAAGCCAAGCACGCTGCCATCAGCGAAGCCTGTGCCCGTCTGATCCGCGGCGACTTCCACGAAGAGTTCGTGGTGGACATGATTCAAGGCGGCGCTGGCACTTCGACCAACATGAATGCCAACGAAGTCATCGCCAACATCGCGCTGGAGGCCATGGGCCACAGCAAGGGCGAATACCAGTACCTGCACCCGAACAACGACGTGAACATGGCGCAGTCGACCAACGACGCCTACCCGACCGCGATCCGCCTGGGTCTGCTGCTGGGCCACGACGCGCTGCTGGCCAGCCTCGACAGCCTGATCCAGTCGTTCGCCGCCAAGGGTGAAGAATTCAGCCACGTCCTGAAGATGGGCCGTACCCAGCTGCAAGACGCCGTGCCGATGACCCTGGGCCAGGAGTTCCGCGCCTTCGCCACCACCCTGAGCGAAGACCTGGCCCGCCTGAAGACCCTGGCGCCGGAAGTGCTGACCGAAGTGAACCTGGGCGGTACCGCCATCGGTACCGGCATCAACGCCGACCCGCGTTACCAGGCCCTGGCCGTCCAGCGCCTGGCCACCATCAGCGGCCAGCCGCTGGTACCGGCCGCCGACCTGATCGAAGCCACCTCCGACATGGGCGCCTTCGTGCTGTTCTCCGGCATGCTCAAGCGCACCGCGGTCAAGCTGTCGAAGATCTGCAACGACCTGCGCCTGCTGTCCAGCGGCCCGCGTACCGGGATCAACGAGATCAACCTGCCAGCGCGTCAGCCAGGCAGCTCGATCATGCCCGGCAAGGTCAACCCGGTGATCCCGGAAGCGGTCAACCAGGTGGCGTTCCAGATCATCGGCAACGACCTGGCCCTGACCATCGCGGCCGAAGGCGGCCAGCTGCAACTGAACGTGATGGAGCCGCTGATCGCGTTCAAGATCTTCGACTCGATCCGCCTGCTGCAACGCGCCATGGACATGCTGCGCGAGCACTGCATCACCGGCATCACCGCCAACGAGCAGCGCTGCCGCGAACTGGTCGAGCACTCGATCGGCCTGGTCACCGCGCTGAACCCGTACATCGGCTATGAAAACGCCACCCGTATCGCCCGCATCGCCCTGGAAAGCGGCCGCGGCGTACTGGAACTGGTGCGCGAAGAAGGCTTGCTCGACGACGCCATGCTCGCCGACATCCTGCGCCCGGAAAACATGATTGCCCCGCGTCTGGTCCCGCTCAAAGCCTGACCAACGCCCGCCCTGGCCACAGGGCACCGCTCACCAGGTCGAGGGACTAGACACCTCTCACCTTTTGAGGGCTTGGAGATTCTTCTCCAAGCCCTTTTTTTTGCCTGTTCCTTTACCTGCCCTTGAAACCGCCGCGCCCGCTTCGCGGTCGATCGCAGCCTGCGGCAGCGGCTACAGATCCAGGCCTTCGCGATACTTCGCCCAGGCTTTGGCCAGGCACAACCGGCCATCAGGGTAGATAATCGACCTCCCGCCGCGACCGGCAACGAATACCAAGGCATCCCGTCGATGGACCCGACGCACATCCAGGCCCTTCAACAACTGCGCAACCTGATCCCCATCGGCCTGCGCCACGCCCAAACCCTGCTGGCCCGCTGCGCGGGCAATCCCCAGCAAGCCGCCGAGCTCTACAAGTCCGAGCTGTTGCAGTTACTGGTGGACAAGTCCGGCCTGCCTCCCGAGCAAGCCCGCGAACACCTGCACAACGCCGGCTACGACCTGAACCTTGCCCTGCACGCTATAGAAGAAGCACGCTTCACCCTGACCCAGCGCATCCTGCGCAAACATCACCGAGACAAGGGCCGGGCCCTGGACCTGATCGCCCAGGCCATCGAAACCGAGGAGCAACTGCCGCGCCAGTACTGGCTGGCCTTCGCGCCACTGGAACAACTGGCACCGACGCCGCGCTGCTTCATGGTGCTCCACGAGTGGCTGGCCTTTGAGGACTGGGAAGGCTTTGACAGTGCCCTGCACTTTCACCTGCCCCAGGTCATCGCCCAATTCAGGCACCTGCAACTGGACGCCCTGGCGGACACCCTGGAACAGGCCGATCAGCGACAGAAACACCTGAGGGCGAGCCATGCCGGGAGCGACAGTCCCAGCGCGTTGGCCGCGCGGATCAATCAGGACCCGCTCTTCAACAGCCATCAGGGCGCCTACAACCGCTACCGAGCGCTGCTCGACGAGCGCCTGTTCGAGTGGGTGGAACAGCATATACAGCAGTTTCCAGCCTGAGCGGCGAATGGCCGGGGCGTTACCTGACATAAGGGCCTGGCCTGCCGCATCGCCAAACACAGTGACCTCATGCCGCCCCAGGAGTATCGACAAGGACTGCAACCGTTCTTGAGCACATGCCCGGTAACCCCCGAGCCGGCCTGATCCCGCTTGCAGATACTTTTCTTGAGGACCACAAACGCCCTCAAGGCCTCTTTCTTCCACTGATAAAGCGACAACTTTTACTTGCTCTGTTTCATATACAAAACAAGTAAGCGATTTATCCCACTTTTTGCGTTACCCGAACAAGCACCGACTTCTTGCAACTTCCCAGGCTTTGCCCGGGCAGTGTGCAATTTCGTGCCAAATAAGAAACCATGTTTCATATATGGAACGTTTCATTTTCAACTAAATAACTACAACTCATTAATAAACAAGGACTTTTAAACTAAAACACCGCGCTATAAAGCACTGGCATTGTTCATGCACTAAACGGCGTATCACCTATAAAACAGACCAGAGTACCTTCCCAATGGCTGTGAAAGAGATGTACGCCGTCGCCCCTCAATGGAATAAGCCCGCTCCCAAGGAAGATCTGGAGCCGACTGAAATTGAATTTCGCAATGTCGGCAAATGTTTCCCGGCCAAGGGCCAATCCGCAGCGCCATTCGCTATTCGCGAGGTGAACTTCAAGATTCGCCGGGGTGAAGTGGTATCGATCATCGGCCCTTCCGGTTGTGGCAAGAGCACCATCCTCAATATGGGTTCCGGCCTGTATCGCCCCAGCGAAGGCGAAGTGTTCGTCAGCGGCGAACCGGTCACCGGCCCGGTACGCCAGGTCGCCTTCATGTTGCAGAAAGACCTGCTGATGCCCTGGCGCAGCATCCGCCGCAACGTCGAGCTGGGCCTGGAGATCCAGGGCGTGCCCGCCGCGACCCGGCAGACCGTGGCCAACGACCTGCTCGAACGTTGCCACCTCAAGGGCTTCGCCGATCACTACCCGTTCCAGCTGTCCGGCGGCATGCGCCAGCGCGCGGCCCTGGCCCGGACCCTGGCCATCGACCCGCAG
The DNA here is from genome assembly GCF_002843625.1 of Pseudomonas sp. 09C 129. Classification (NCBI taxonomy): domain Bacteria; kingdom Pseudomonadati; phylum Pseudomonadota; class Gammaproteobacteria; order Pseudomonadales; family Pseudomonadaceae; genus Pseudomonas; species Pseudomonas sp. 09C 129. Next base: position 313,935 of record NZ_CP025261.1, read on the forward strand.
GTGCTGTTCCTCGACGAGCCGTTTTCCGCCCTCGACGCCCAGACCAAGATGATCCTGCAACAGGACATGGCGCGGATGCTCTACGACGAAAAGAAGACCGCCCTGTTCATCACCCACGACCTGATCGAAGGCATCGCCATGTCCGACCGGTTGCTGGTCATGAGCGCCCGCCCCGGCACCATCATCGAAGAAATCAGCATCGACCTGCCGTTTCGCGACAACCCGCTGGAGCGCCGCAAGCTGCCGGAAATCGGCCCGCTGGTGGGCCGCCTGATGGAGTTGCTGCAAGTCGGCGCGGACACCGAACTGCACTGATCACCGCCCTCGCGGCCCCCAACCGATTCAGGAGTCCCCATGCTCAAGTCTCTGTTTCAACGTCTTTGCGCATTCAGCCTGGGCCTCGGCCTGGCCTGCACGGCCCAGGCCCAGGCCCAGGCCCGGACCGACGTCACCTACCTGCTGCCGGCACCGCCCAACTCGCCGGCCTTCGCGCCCTGGATCATCGCCAAGGAGAAGGGTTACTACGCCGCCCAGGACCTCAACCTGACCTTTATCGCCGCCAAGGGCGGGGTCGACGTGGCCAAGCAGATCGGTGCCGGTAATGCCTTGCTCGGCGGCGCCATCGGCGACACGCCGATCGTGGTCCGGGCCAATGGTATTCCGGTGCGCGCCGTGGCGGTGCTGGGCTCCGGCGGGGTGACCATGATCGCCACCAACGCCAAGGAAAATATCGAGTCCATCACCGACCTCAAGGGCAAGACCATGACGGTGATGTCCTACTCCGACACCACCTACTACGCCCTGCTCGCCTCGCTGCGCAAAGCCGGCCTGAGCAAGACCGACGTGAATATCCAGGCCGCCGGGCCGGCCGGGGTCTGGCAGCTGTTCTCGGCCGACAAGGCCCAGGCCATGGCGGGCGTGCCGGACTGGGTGGTCAACGCCGAAGAGGCCGGGGTGCGGATCAAGCTGATTCCCCAGGCGCAGATTTTCGAAAGCATGGCCCAGGCGATCCTCGCCTCCGACGACGCCATCAAGAACCAGCCCAAGGTCGTGCGCGGCGTGGTCCAGGCCACCCTGCAAGGCATGCGCGACATTATCCAGGACCCGCGCGCCGCCGCCGTGACCTTCGCCAAGGCCGTGCCGGCCTACGCCGGCAAGGAAGACTCGCTGGAGAAGGTTTTCAAGCTCTACGTCGAGCATGTCTACGCCAACCAGCGCGTGCTCGGCCACATCGATCCGCAGCGCCTGGACAAGGTCCGCCAGTTCTACGTCAGCGAAGGCATCGTCAGCCAGGAGCCCAAGCTCGAGGACCTGTTCACCAACCAATTCGTCGACAGCCCGGTCGCCGCGCAATGAGCCACCGGGACAACAAGGTACGCACACGATGAAAAGCCTGAATAACTCCATGCTCGGCAGCGCCGCGCTGCTGGTCCTGTTCCTGGTGCTCTGGCAATGGGGCCCGGGCCTGCTCGGCATGCCCGAATTCGTCATGCCGCAACTGAGCCGCGTGGCCCAGGAAAGCCTGGTGATGTGGCACAGCGGCGGCCTGCTGCAACACACCCTGATCACCGCGCTGGAGATCATCGTCGGCTTCGGCCTCGGCGCCCTGCTGGGGGTGGTGATCGGCGTGTCCCTGGGCCTGTCGCCCGCCGCCGAAGCCATGTTGTCGCCCTACATCCTGGCCCTGCAGATCGCCCCGAAAGTCGCCTTCGCGCCGCTGTTCGTGATGTGGCTGGGCTACACCATCTACCCGAAGATCCTGATCGCCATCCTGATCGTGTTCTTCCCGGTGATGATCAACGTGCTCTCGGCGATCCGCACCGTCGATCCGGACATGATCAACCTGGTGCGCACCATGAACGCCAGCCGCTGGCAGATCTTCCGCCTGGTGGAGTTCCCCTCGGCCATGGCCGCGCTGTTCTCCGGCCTGCGCATCGCCTCGACCCTGGCGGTGATCGGCGTCACCGTCGGCGAGCTGGTCGGCGGCAACCAGGGCCTGGGCTTCTTGCTGGTGGACGCCGAGGGCCAGGGCAACACCGCCGGGGTGTTCGTCGCCATTGTCATGCTCACCCTGATCGGGGTGATCGCCTACGGCGCCGTGGTCTGGGCGGAAAAACGCGTCCTGCACTACATGCCCAAAGCCATGCTGAGCACCCAATAATGAACAGCCAGAATCTTCTGCTTGAAGGGCGCCGGGTGCTGGTCACCGGCGGCGCCCGTGGCCTGGGCTACGCCTTCGCCCAGGCCATCGGCCGGGCCGGTGCCCGGGTGGTGATCGCCGACGTGCTGCAAGAGCGCGTGCAGCAAGCCGCCAGCGAACTGCGGGCCCAGGGCCTGGACGTCCAGGCCGTGACCCTCGACCTGGCCCAACCGGCCTCCATCGACGCCTGCATCGCCGCCACCCTGGACCTGCTCGGCGGCCTCGACGGCCTGGTGAACAACGCCTCGATCACCAACTCCGGCGGCAAAGGCTGCGAAGAGCTGAGCATCGACACCTGGGACCAGGTGATGCAGGTCAACGTGCGCGGCACCTGGCTGATGACCACCGCCTGCCTGCCGGCCCTGCGCGCCAGCGGCCACGGCGCCATCGTCAACCTGGCCTCCGACACCCCGCTGTGGGGCGCGCCGAACCTGCTGGCCTACGTCGCCAGCAAGGGCGCGATCATCGCCATGACCCGCAGCCTGGCCCGCGAGCTGGGCGCCGACAACATCACGGTCAACGCCATCGCCCCCGGCCTGGTGCTGGTGGAGGCCACCGCCTACGTGCCCGAGGCACGCCACCGTTTGTACAACGACCAGCGGGCCATCCAGCGCCCGCAACTGCCCGAAGACGTCAGCGGCGCCGTGCTGTTCGCGCTGTCCGACCTTGCCCGCTTCATCACTGGACAAACCCTGCCGGTCAACGGCGGGTTCGTCATGCCTTGATCTGGAGACTGTCATGACCGATCTATCTGCCCAAAACGCCACCCCGAAAAGCTGGGACCGCCCTGCCGGCGCCAGCCTGGAAAGCTGGATGAACACGCGCATCGCCCGCTACCAGACGCGCAAGTACGACTGGGACGCGCTGAAGTTCCAGGCCGACTACGACCCGAAATTCCGCCGTGCGCAAATGCGCTACATCGGCACCGGCGGCACCGGCGTCAGCAGTGACATGAACACCATTGCGTCGGAGCACTTCACCTTCTCCACCATGGTCATCCCGGCCGGCCACGAAGGCCCGCCGCACCTGCACATCGACGTCGAGGAAGTGTTTTTCGTGCTGCGCGGCAAGCTCAAGGTGGTGCTGGAAAAGGATGGCGAGCGCTTCGAGACCATCCTCACCGACCGCGACGTGATTTCCGTGCCGCCGGGCGTGTACCGCGAAGAGATCAACATCGGCGACGAAGACGCGCTGATGTGCGTGATGCTCGGCGCGAAAAAGCCGATCACCCCGACCTATCCGCCAGAGCACCCTCTGGCCTCGATCAAGCGCGGATAAGCCCATGTTGCCAGGCCTCTCTCAACCCGTATCGACGGCGGACCTCCAGGCCCGACTGGCCCGCGACTTTGCCCAGCGCCTGGTGCCCGTGGCCGGCGGCCGGCAGGCCCTGCGCGAATGCGGCGCGGGCCCGGCGATCGTGCTGCTGCACGGCATCGGTTCCGGGGCGGCGTCCTGGCTAGAGGTGGCCCGACAGCTGGCGCCCCAGGCCCGGGTCATCGCCTGGGACGCGCCCGGCTACGGCGATTCCAGCCCCCTGGAATCCCCCGCGCCCAAGGCCGAGCACTACGCCGCCCGCCTGGTGCAGATGCTCGATGCCCTGGACGTCGAGGAATGCGTGCTGGTGGGGCATTCCCTCGGCGCGCTGCCGGCCCTGGCCTTCGCTCGCAGTTCACAGGCGAGCCGGGTGAGTCGCCTGGTACTGATCAGCCCGGCCCGGGGTTATGGCGCCCCGGAACGCGGCGAGCAGCGCCAGCTGGTGCGCCGCCAGCGCCTGGAGAACCTGGAGCATCTGGGGATCGCCGGCCTGGCCGAACAACGCAGTGCCCACATGGTCTCGCCCAACGCCGCGCCGCAGGCCCTGGCCTGGGTGCGCTGGAACATGGCGCGGCTCAACCCCGCGGGTTATCGCCAGGCCATCGAGCTGCTGTGCGGCGACGACCTGCTGCGCCACGACCAACCCGGCATGCCCTGCGAAGTGCATTGCGGCGAAGCCGACCGCATCACCCCGGCCGAGACCTGCCTGATCCTGGCCAAGGCGCTGGGCGCCAGCTTCAACCTGATCGCCGACGCGGGCCATGCCAGCCCCATCGAACAACCGCTGGTGGTCGCGGGCCGCCTGGCCTTTGCCATCAAAGAATCCCTGACAGGTAGAACCCTATGAACGACTCCGATCCGCTGAAGGACGCTCAGGACAAATACATAGTGCCGGGCCTGGAGCGTGGCCTGTTGCTGCTCTGCGAGTTCAGCCGGCGCAACCGCACCCTGACCGCGCCGGAACTGGCCCGCCGCCTGGCCCTGCCGCGCTCGACCATCTTCCGCCTGCTCACCACCCTGGAAACCATGGGTTTCGTCACCCGCAGCGGCAACGAATACCGCCTCGGCATGTCGGTGCTGCGCCTGGGCTTCGAATACCTGGCGTCGCTGGAGCTGACCGAGCTCGGCCAGCCGCTGCTGGCGCGCCTGTGCGACCGCCTCAACTACCCGAGCAACCTGGTGGTGCGCGACGGCCGCTCGATCGTCTACGTGGCCAAGGTCTCGCCGCCCTCGGTGTTCTCCAACGCGGTCAACGTCGGCACCCGCCTGCCGGCCCACGCCACGGTGCTGGGGCGCATCCTCCTGGAAGACCTGTCCCTGGCCGAACTGCGCGAGCTGTACCCCGAAGAACATCTGGAGCAGTACTCCCACAGCACGCCGAAAACCGTGCTGGAGCTGTTCGACATGGTCCAGGCCGACCGCCAGCGCGGCTTTATCAGCGGCGAAGGTTTCTTCGAATCGGCGATCTCCACGGTGGCCGCGCCAGTGCGCGACCAGAGCGGGCGCATCGCCGCCGCCCTGGGCGTGACCATCCCCACCACGCAGATCGGCCATGTCAATTTCGAGGAACTGCTGTCGCAGGTCCGCCGCAGCGCCGACGAGCTGTCGCGCCTGCTCAACTACAACGGCGTGGCCCACGACGGGCAACAGCGCGTGACCGCCTTGATGAGGGATTGAGATGAGCCTTTATCAACTGCAAGGTCGCACCGCGATCGTCACCGGCGGCTCCTCGGGCATCGGCCTGGCCTGCGTCGAACTGCTGCTGGAAGCCGGTGCCGCCGTGGCCTTCTGCGGACGCGACGGCGAGCGCCTGCGCAGCACCGAAGCCGACCTGCGCCAGCGCTTCCCCCAGGCCCGGATGCTGGCCCAGGTGTGCAACGTGCTCGACGCCGAGTCGGTCAGCGCCTTCGCCCATGCCAGCCAGGCCGCGCTCGGCGAGGCCAGCGTGCTGATCAACAACGCCGGGCAAGGCCGGGTCTCGACCTTCGCCGACACCAGCGACGCCGCCTGGAGCGAAGAGCTGAACCTGAAATTCTTCTCGGTGATCAACCCGGTCCGCGCCTTCAAGGCCCAGCTGGAAAGCCAGCGCGAGGCCGCCATCGTCTGCGTCAACTCGCTGCTGGCCTGCCAGCCGGAACCGCACATGGTCGCCACCTCGGCCGCCCGCGCCGGGGTGATGAACCTGGTGCGCTCGATGGCCACCGAATTCGCCCCGCAGGGCATCCGGGTCAACGGCATCCTCATTGGCCTGGTGGAGTCCGGGCAATGGCGCCGGCGCTTCGAGGCCCGCGAAGAACGCGACCTCGACTGGGCGCAATGGACCGCCCAGCTGGCGCAACGCAAACACATTCCCTTGGGGCGCCTGGGCCTGCCGCTGGAAGCGGCCCGCGCGATCCTGTTCCTGGCCTCGCCTCTGTCGGCTTACACCACAGGCAGCCATATCGATGTATCCGGAGGCCTGTCCCGCCATGCGTAACGAAAACACTGTCACCGTGGGCGCTGCCATCACCGCCTTTCTCGAACAATGCGAGGTCAAGGCCGCGTTCGGCGTGATCTCGATCCACAACATGCCGATCCTCGATGCCTTTGCCGTGCGCGGCAATATCCGCTTCGTCATGGCCCGCGGCGAAGCCGGCGCCGCCAACATGGCCGACGCCTATGCCCGCACCACCGGCGGCCTCGGCGTGTGCCTGACCTCCACCGGCACCGCGGCCGGCAACGCCGCCGGCGCCATGGTCGAAGCGCAGACCGCCGGCACGCCGCTGCTGCACATCACCGGGCAGATCGAAACGCCGTACCTCGACCAGGAACTGGCCTACATCCACGAAGCCCGCGACCAGTTGAACATGCTCAAGGCGGTGTCCAAGGCGGCGTTCCGCGTGCGCAGCGTCGAGACCGCCATCAGCACCCTGAAGCTGGCGGTGCAGACCGCCCTGACCGCGCCGACCGGGCCGGTGAGCGTGGAAATCCCGATCGACATCCAGTCGACCTTTATCCCGATGCCCTCCGACCTGTCGCCGTTGCCGATCCCGGTCGCGGTGCCGGCGCCGGAAGCCCTCGACCTGGTCGCCGAACGCCTGGCCGGGGCCAAGCGTCCGCTGCTCTGGCTCGGCGGTGGCGCCCGGCATGCCGGGGCGCAGGTCAAGCGCCTGCTGGCCATGGGCGTGGGCGTCATCACCTCGACCCAGGGCCGCGGCGTGGTCAACGAAGACGACGAGCGTTGCCTCGGGGCCTTCTCGCAGAACAAGCGGGTCGAGCAGTTCCTGCAAACCTGCGACGCGCTGCTGATCGCCGGCTCGCGGCTGCGCAGCAACGAGACCTTCAAGTACGCCCTGAAGTTGCCGCAGAACACCCTGCGCATCGACGCCAACCCGGCCATCGAAGGCCGCAGCTACGCCAGCGAACTGTTTATCTGCGGCGACGCCGCGCTGGCCCTGGAGGGCCTGGCCGACCGCCTCGAAGGCCGCTTGCAGACCGACCCGGACTTCCTCGCCGAACTCAAGGCGGTCCGCGAGCAATCGCGCAGCCAGCTGGTGGCCGACCTGGGGCCGTACTCGGCGATGGTCGAACAGTTGCAGGCCAGCACCGGCCGCAACTTCTCCTGGGTGCGCGACGTGACCCTGTCCAACAGCATCTGGGGCAACCGCCTGCTGACCCTCTACCACCCGCGCGCCGGGGTCCACGCCCTCGGTGGCGGCATCGGCCAGGGCCTGGCGATGGGCATCGGCGCGGCCGTAGCCGCCGCCGAAACCGCGCCCGGGCGCAAGGTCTTCGCCCTGGCCGGCGACGGCGGTTTCATCCTCAACCTCGGTGAGCTGGCGACCCTGGTCCAGGAGCGCGCCAACCTGGTGATCCTGCTGATGAACGACCAGCGCTACGGGGTGATCCGCAATATCCAGGACGCGGTCTACGGCAGCCGCCATTGCTACGTCGACCTGCACACCCCGGACTACACCAAGCTCGCCGAGTCCCTGGGGCTGCGCCACGGCCTGGTCACCGACCTCAAGGACTTCGGCAAGGTGGTGGACAGCGCCCTGAGCCAGCCCGGCCCGTTCCTGCTGGAAGTCGACATGCTCAGCGTCGGCAACTTCGCCACCCAGTTCGCCGGCCCGCCCAACAGCGAAACCAAAGCCCAGAAGGCCACCGCCTGAGGATCGCGCCATGTTGCATATCACCATGATCGGCTGCGGCGCCATTGGCGTCGGCGTGCTCGAACTGCTGGAGCAGGACCCGCAGTTGTGCGTGGACTACGTCATCGCCTCCCAGGGTTCCGAAACCCTGGTGCGCCAACGCCTGGCCAGCTTCAAGCAGCCGCCGCAGGTACTCACCGCGCTGCCGGCCGACGCCCGTCCGGACCTGCTGGTGGAATGCGCCGGCCACCGGGCCATTGAAGAGCACGTGCTGCCGGCCCTGGAGCGCGGCATCGCCTGCCTGATCGTCTCGGTCGGCGCGCTGTCCGAAGTCGGCCTGGTGGAGCGCCTGGAAGCCGCCGCCGAACGTGGCCAGACCCGCATCGAACTGCTGCCCGGCGCCATCGGCGGCATCGATGCGCTGTCGGCGGCCAAGGTCGGCGGGCTGGACTCGGTCAACTACACCGGACGCAAGCCGGCCCGCGCCTGGAAGAACACCCCCGGCGAGCAGGCCTGCGACCTCGACAGCATCAGCGAGGCCACGGTGATCTTCCAGGGCAGCGCCCGCGAAGCGGCGCGGCTGTACCCGAAGAACGCCAACGTCGCCGCCACCCTGTCGCTGGCCGGCATCGGCCTGGATCGCACCCAGGTGACGCTGATCGCCGACCCCCACAGCGAGGAAAACGTCCACCACTTCGAAGCCCGGGGCGCCTTCGGCGGTTTCGAGTTGAGCCTGCGCGGCAAGCCGCTGCTGGCCAACCCCAAGACCTCGGCGCTGACCGTGTACAGCGTGGTCCGTGCCCTGGGCAACCACGCCCACGCGATTTCGATATGAATGGGCAGCGGCAAGCTTCAAGCGGCAAGCCACAAGTAAAAGCGCACCGCTCTTGCTTCTTCTTGCAGCTTGAAGCTTGCAGCTTGCCGCTGGCCCCCATACCTGAGGTTCTTCCATGACTCTCGAACAGACTTTACCCATCTGCATCGCCGGCGAGTGGCGCCTGGGCCGCGGCGAGCGTTACGCCAGCCGCTACCCGGCCACCGGTGAAGCCGTGGCCTGGCTCAATGCCGCCGATCTGCAGGATGTCGAAGACGCCATCCAGGGCGCGCACCAGGCGTTCCTGCACAGCGGCTGGGCCCAGCGCAAACCCCACGAGCGGGCCGGCGTGCTCTACCGCATCGCCGAACTGATCCGCCAGCACGGCGAAGAGCTTGCGCAATTGCAGCGCCAGGACAACGGCAAGCCGATCAACGAGACCCGCGCCCTGGTGGCCAGCGCCGCCGGCACCTTCCAGTTCTTCGCCGCGGCCTGCGAAACCCTGGAAGAAACCATCACCCCGTCGCGCGGCGATTTCGTCAGCATGAGCGTGTATGAGCCAATGGGCGTGGTCGCTGCGATCACCCCGTGGAACTCGCCGATCGCCAGCGAGGCGCAGAAGGTCGCGCCGGCCCTGGCGGCGGGCAACGCGGTGGTGATCAAGCCGGCGGAAATCACCCCGCTGCTGGCCCTGCGCCTGGCCCGCCTGTGCGAAGAAGCCGGCCTGCCCAAGGGCCTGGTCAGCGTGCTGCCCGGCAAGGGTTCGCTGCTCGGCGATGCCCTGACCCGGCATCCGCTGGTCAAGCGCGTGTCGTTCACCGGCGGCACCCGCACCGGCAAGCACATCGCCCATATCGCCGCCGACAAGATGATGCCGGTGTCCCTGGAACTGGGCGGCAAGTCGCCGACCATCGTCCTCGACGACGCCGACCTCGACCACGCCGTGGCCGGGGTGCTGTACGGCATCTTCAGTTCCTCGGGTGAAGCCTGCATCGCCGGCTCCCGGCTGTTCGTCGCCCGCGCCTTGTACGAGCCGTTCATGCAGCGCCTGGTGGCGGCCGCGGCCAACCTGCGGGTCGGCGACCCGGCCAACGAAAACACCCAGATGGGCCCGCTGATCAGCGCCGGCCATCGCGAATCGGTGGAGCGCTACGTGGCCCTCGGGCTGGCCGAGGGCGGCCGCCTGCTGCTCGGCGGCCAGCGCCCAACCGGCGGCATCTACGATCAAGGCTACTTCTACCCGCCGACCATCCTCGAAGGCCTGAGCAACAGCCAGCAGACCTGCCAGGAAGAAATCTTCGGCCCGGTGCTGGTGGCCATGCCCTTCGATGACGAAGCGCAGCTGCTGGAGCAGGCCAACGACAGCCTGTACGCCCTCGCGGCCGGGATCTGGAGCCGCGACTACAAGCGCGCCTGGGCCCTGGGCCGGCGCCTGCAGGCCGGCACGGTGTGGATCAACACCTACAAGCAGTTCTCGATCTCCACGCCCTTCGGCGGCTGGCGCGACAGCGGCCTGGGCCGCGAAAAAGGCCGCCTGGGCATCCTGCAGTACATGGAACAGAAGAGCCTCTATTGGGGCATGAACGAACAGCCACTGGCCTGGGCCGGTGTGCCACGAGAGGTAGCGCTATGAGCGTGTTAGGCATCGATGAAGTCACCTATGGCGTCGAGGATCTGGACACCTGCGTGCGGTTTTTCAGCGACTGGGGCCTCAAGCAGGTCAGCGCGCAGCCCGACGAGGTGATCTTCGAAACCCTCAACGGCTGCCGTGTGGTGCTCGCCGACCTGGACAAGCCGGGCCTGCCGCCCGCCATCGAGGCCGGCTCCACCGTGCGCGAAGTGGTCTGGGGCGTGGCCAGTACGGCGGACCTGGCGCTGTACCGCCAGCGCATCGCCCATGACCCAGGGTTTGTCGAGACCGACGAGCGCATCGGCTGCACCGATCCCAACGGCCTGGCGATCCGCCTGCAAGTGACCCGCAAGCGCGAGATCGACATCGAGTGCAGCGGCCACAACACCTGGCAGACCAAGGGCCGGATCAACAAGGCGGCGCCGGTCTATGAACGCGCGACGCCGATCGAAGTCGGCCACGTGGTGTTTTTCGTCAAGGACGTGAACGCCTGCGAAGCCTTCTACCACGAGCGTTTCGGCTTCCAGGCCTCGGACCGTTATCCGGACCGCGGGGCGTTCTTGCGCACCGCCGAGGAAGGCGGCCACCACGACCTGTTCATGCTGCAACTGCCGGCGCCGCGGGCCGGGCTCAACCACGTGGCGTTCACCGTGCGCGACGTGCACGAAGTGTTCGGCGGCGGCATGCACATCTCCCGCAGCGGCTGGACCACCGAGATCGGCCCGGGGCGGCACCCGGTGTCTTCGGCGTTCTTCTGGTACTTCAAGAACCCCGCCGGTGCGCTGGTGGAGTACTACGCCGACGAAGACCAGCTGACCGGCGAATGGCAGCCGCGCACCTTCGAACCGGGGCCCACGGTGTTCGCCGAATGGGCCATCGCCGGCGGCATCGACGGCCACACCCGGCGCCAGCAGAACGTCGAGGCGCCGCAAGGCAAATTCCTCACCGACAAACCGAAACCCTGAGCAGGAGTCGTCCATGTCTTCCCTGAACATTGCCATCGCCGGCGCCGGTATCGGCGGCCTGACTGCCGCCATCGCCCTGCACCGCGCCGGCCACCGGGTCACCGTGTTCGAACAGTCGAAAGCCTTCCTGCGGGTCGGCGCCGACATCAACCTCACACCCAACGCGGTGCGCGCGCTGGACGGCCTGGGCATAGGCGCCGCGGTGCGCCTGCCGGCCGCCCGGCCGACCCATCGCATCAGCCGGATGTGGGACAGCGGCGAAGAAACCTCGCGCCTGGAAATGGCCGACGCCGCCGAGCGTAAATACGGCGCGCCGCAACTGACCATCCACCGCGCCGACCTGCTGGCGGCCCTGGCCGAAGTGTTCCCGCTGGAGCAGGTGCAATTCGCCAAGCGCGCCGAACGGGTGATCCAAGACGACGACGGCATCGCGCTGCACTTCAAGGACGGCAGCCAGCACCGCTGCGATGTCTTGATCGGCGCCGACGGCATCCACTCGGTGGTGCGCAACGCGCTGTTCGGCGAAGAACATCCGCGCTTCACCGGGGTGGTGGCCTACCGCGCGGTGGTGCCAGCCGAGCGCGTGGCCCAGGTGCCGAACATCCAGGCCTTCACCAAATGGTGGGGCCCCAACCCGCAGAGCCAGATCGTCACCTTCCCGCTGAACCAGGGTAAGGACATCTTCATCTTCGCCACTACCGCCCAGGACAGCTGGCACGAGGAGTCCTGGACCAGTGCCGGCGACGCCGAGGAGCTGCGCAGCCACTACCGGGCGTTCCACCCGGACGCCCGCGCCCTGCTCGACGCCTGCACCGATGTGCTCAAGACCGCGCTGTACGAACGCGATCCGCTGCCGTTCTGGTCCAGGGGCGCGATCACCCTGCTGGGCGACGCCTGCCACCCGATGATGCCGTTCATGGCCCAGGGCGCCGGCCAGGCCATCGAGGACGCGGTGGTGCTCGCCCGCTACCTGCACGACCTCGACAGCCCGGCGTCGGTCGCCGCGGCCTTGCAGGCCTACCAGCAGGCGCGCCTGGCGCGCACCAGCCAGATCCAGATCGGCTCGCGGGGCAACCAGTGGCTCAAGGACGGCGGCAACGCCGACTGGGTCTACGGCTATGACGCCTGGGCCGTGCCCACCGACAGCGCGGCCTGAACATGAGCGAGACATTGCTGGTGACCGTGCTGCTCAAGCACGACCAATCGAAGAACCTGGAAGACATCCAGCGCCACATGAAGCAGCAGGACTGGTGGGAGCGCTTCCCCCCGCAAGGCGTCGAGCTGGTGTCGTGGACCGTGGCCATGGGCCTGGGCCAGATCGTCACCCTGCGCTTGCCGCCGAGCCTGCTGCCGACCCTCAACGTCGAGCTCGAACGCTCGGCCTGGGGAGTGTTCGGCACTGAGGTTTTCCCGACATACGACTTTATCCCGGTGCGCGAAACGATCCGCGAACGGGTACGCAACGGAGGTCAATGACATGAACACCCACGAACGATTCCTCGAACCCCATCAGGCGCGCAAGCGGCCCAACACCCAGTTCGAAGAGCTGCTGGGCGATTCCATCGAGCGCGCTTTCGGCAATGGCGTGAGCGAGCTGCCGGCGCTGCTCGCCCACCTCAACCTGGCCGGGCCGCCCTGCCCGCTGACCAGCGGCGAGTGGACCGAGGATGCCTATAAAACCCTGATGGCCCGGCTGGGCGAATGACCCGGCAGAAGGAATAACAAGATGAATACGCAACTGACCGTCGACCCTGTTGAAAATCACCTGGCCAATGGCCTCAAGGACCTCTGGTTCCCGGTATTGCCCTCGGACCTGCTGGGCGAGAAGCCGGTATCGGTGCGCCGCCTGGGCTACAAGATCGCCCTGTGGCGCGACAACGATGGCAGCGTCCATGCCCTGGAAGACCATTGCCCGCATCGCGGCGCGCCGCTGTCCCAGGGGCCGGTGCTGGGTGATCGCCTGCAATGCCCTTACCACGGGGTCGAAGTGCGCTGCGACGGCACCGTGACCAAGGTGCCCGGCAGCCCCGGCTGCAAGCTCGAAGGCAGCCGGCCGACGCGGATGTTCCACACCCGCGAAGCCGCCGGCGCGATCTTCCTGTTCAACGCCACCGACCCGCACTTGGAAACCCCGCCGGAACTGGTGCTGCCGGAGCAGCTGAGGTCCCCCGAGTGGAGCAGCTTCGTCTGCTACACCGAGTGGAAAGGCGACTACCGCTACGTGCTCGACAACGTCATGGACCCGATGCACGGCACCTACCTGCACAAGATGTCGCACTCGATGAGCGAAGGCGAAGCCACCGCCAAGTTCGTCACCCGCGATACCGACAACGGCTTCTTCTTCGAGAAGGAAGGCCAGCGCGGGGTGAACTTCGACTGGACCGAGTTCATGGACAACGGCTGCCACTGGCTGCGCCTGGAAATTCCCTACCCGAAAACCGGCGGCCCGGGCGGCAACTTCACCATCATCGGCAGCTACACCCCGAGCAGCCGCTCGCTGGCGGCGGTGTTCCACTGGCGCTGCCGTCCGCTGACCGGCTGGCAGCGCGACACCTGGCGCTTCCTCTACAAGAACCGCCTGGAAGCGCGGCACTGGGCGGTGCTGGAGCAGGACCGGGTGCTGCTGGAGTTCATGGAGCCGGACGCCAACCAGCGCGAAAACCTCTACCAGCACGACCTGGGCGTGGTGCGGCTGCGGCGCTACCTGAAGAACGCTGCCAAGGCCCAGCTCGAACTGATCGAAGCGAAGCAGTTGCCATGAACCGGGCCGTGCACCGGGTGCGCAGCGCAGCCGTGGCCGAGCCGGCCGGCGCCAGTTGGTCCAATGCCCTGGTGATTGGCCGCGAGGTGCTGCTGTCCGGCATGACCGCGCACCCCGCCAGCCGCGAGGCCGCGCAAGCCGGCGCGGCGCTGGATGGCTACGCCCAGACCCTGCTGGTGCTGGGCAAGATCCAGGCATTGGTGGAAGCCGCCGGCGGCCACATCGGCAATATCTGCCGGCTGACGGTGTACCTCACCGACATCGCCGACAAGGAGCAGGTGGGCCGCGCCCGGCGCGATTTCTTTGCCGGGCAGGCGCTGTTCCCGACCTCCACCCTGGTGGCGGTCAGTGCGTTGGTGTTTCCCGAATTACGGGTCGAGATCGAGGCCGACGCCCGGCTCGATGTCGACCTGCGTACCGTCATAGAGGTGAACGATGTCTAAACCCTCCCTCCTCACCGCCCGCGTCCACACCCTGCGCTACGAAGCCGAAGGCATCATCAGCGTCGAGCTGCGGCCCCTGGGCGATACGGTGTTCCCGCCGTTCGACGCCGGCTCGCACATCGACCTGCACCTGGCCAACGGCCTGGTGCGCAGTTACTCGCTGCTCAACTCGCCCAGCGACCAGGGCCGTTATGTGGTCGGCATCCTGCGCGACCGCAACAGCCGCGGCGGCTCGGAATACGTGCACAGCCAGCTGCGGGTCGGCATGCACCTGTCGATCGCCGCGCCGCGCAACAACTTCGAACTGGAACCGAGCGCCAGCCACAGCGTGCTGGTGGCCGGTGGCATCGGCATCACGCCGATCTACTGCATGTTCCGCCAACTGCTGGCCCTGGGAAAATCCGCCGAGCTGATCTACTGCGCGCGCTCGCGCCAGGAGGCCGCGCTGGTGGAAGAGCTGAGCGGGCTCAAGGCCCGGGTGATCTACCACTTCAACGACGAGAAAGGCGCACCGCCGGACCTCGCCGCCTACCTCGCCGGCCAGCCGGCGGACACGCACTTCTACTGCTGCGGCCCGACGCCGATGCTCGATGCCTTCGAAGCCACCTGCGAGCGCCTGGGTTATCCCCATGCCCATATCGAGCGCTTCGCCGCCGCCGAGTTGCCGCCCAGCGCAGACGCCCAGAGCAGTTACAGCGTCGAGCTGAAAAAGTCCGGCAAGACCCTGTCCGTGGAGCCCGGCCTGAGCCTGCTGGATGTGCTGCTCGAAGCCGGCTGCGACATCGACCACAGCTGTCGCGAAGGGGTCTGCGGCTCCTGTGAAACGCGGGTGGTGGAAGGCGAGATCGACCACCGCGACGGCGTGCTGACCAAGGCCGAACGGGCGGCCAACCGATCGATGATGGTCTGCGTTTCCGGCTGC
Source organism: Pseudomonas sp. 09C 129 (assembly GCF_002843625.1). Taxonomy (NCBI): domain Bacteria; kingdom Pseudomonadati; phylum Pseudomonadota; class Gammaproteobacteria; order Pseudomonadales; family Pseudomonadaceae; genus Pseudomonas; species Pseudomonas sp. 09C 129. The sequence goes on from NZ_CP025261.1 coordinate 329,114, forward strand.
AAGAGCCGGCGCCTGGTGCTGGACCTCTAGCACGCTATGTAATTGCTACGTAACGGTTACGTAATTGCTACGTAATCGTTGCCAGGCAAAGGCTGTACGACCGTTACGTACCGCCAAACCCGCTGAAAGACTGCAAAACGGCCGCTGTAGCCGCTGCCGAGCCCGGCGAGGCTGCGATCGGTTGCGCAGCAGCCGCAAAACCTGCCAACCGCGCTTCCATTGATACACCGCAGCGCCCGGATGGCGGCCCCTGCGGTGCCGTTCGCCGCCTCGCGGGCTCGGCAGCGGCTACAGGCAGTGATGTCGGCCTTTTTTAGGCTCGCGGTTTATGGCGAAAAATGAACTTTCGCTGTAACCGACAGGCATCTGATTGTTCACCAGTAAAACAAACTTCCTGCCCGCTTATTTAACAGCGTGCAATAAAGACGCACCCATAACGCGCAACTTTGTTACCCACTTTCCCCGCTGTTTCACAGGCTGCACAGAAGCCTGTGTTTCCCATATAAACAATTGTTTTCAATAACCTTTTCATAAACATCCAAGATGCAGGATGCCTGGCACAGTTCCTGCTCTACCCCCTGTAAATCCACGGGCCAAACGGCGTTCCACCGATAAAACAACAATAACCAGCACTTAATCCGGCAAGACCCACTCCCGCCACAGTTGCCTTATCAGGCAAGCGGGTAAGTGTTGCCGATCGTCAAGTAGCGCCGAGCATTAAAGGTGAGGTCAAAAATGAAACGTCATGTCTTATGTGCAGGATTGATGGTAGTCAGTTGCGCAAGTTTCGCCGTCGAACCCATTCCTTCCGCCCCCGTGCGGGCCAACGCCGCCAACAAGCCTTTTCCGCATATTTCCTGGCGCAGTGACGACGGCGACAGCAGCCTGGATATCGGCGGCGCGCTGCGCACCAATTACCGCGACGAACATTGGGACACCACCGAGAATAACGGCCGGTTCCTGTTCGACACCTTCCGCCTGGATGTGCAAGCCACCTACAAGAACCTCTACAGCGATATCGGCTACTGGTTCCAGGACGACGGCAAGCGCTCCATCGACCGCGGCTTCGTCGGCTACCGGCTCAACGCCAACGCCAACCTGCAACTGGGGGCGCCGTTCAAGCCCTTCGGCCTGGAGCCCTATCCGCAGTTCGGCTGGAGTTATCACATCCCGTTTTTCATGGGCTACGGCGTGAGCGCAGGCTCGGGCCTCAAATACACCTACAAGGATCAGGACTGGGACGTGCAGCTCGGCTACTTCCCGCGCATGTTGCCCACGGATATTCGCTACTCGCCGGAAGTCGGGCGTTACGCCGACCTCGATAACAACGCCATTGCCTTCACCCAGTCGCGCCAGGACAACGAGAAGCGCAACCAATTCAACGCCCGCGTGGCGCGGACCTTCAACAGCGATGGCTGGAAGACCGAGATCGGCGCCTCGCTGGCCACCGCCCAGCTCTACAACGCCACCACCAGGGACGATGGCGACTACTGGGCCGCGGGCGTGCACGCGGTCATCAGCAAGGGGCCGTGGACCGTCACCACCCAGGGCATCCGCTACGAGTTCGATCCCCAGAACCCGACCGGCGTCAGCCAGGATTCGGTGCTGATGGGCGGCAACGGCCTGACCCCGGCGTACCTGATCGCCTCCAAGGCCACCATCGCCTCGTTCAACGTCGGCTACGACATCTACACGCCCAAGCTCGGGCAATTGAAGAAGATCAAGCTGTACAACGACTACAGCCGGATGATGAAAGACCGGAGCGGTTGGGACGACTCGCAGATGTACACCGTGGGCGCGCAGTTCCTGGCCATGCCGATCATGGCCTGGGTCGACCTGACCTGGGCCCGGAACGCCAACCCCTACGGCGGCGCGGAGAACGGCAGCGGCTTCACCAGCACCAGCTCGGTGGGCAGCAACCAGTGGTACTACCGGACCAACGTCAATATCGGCTACTACTTCTGAGGCCTGCCGGGCCGCGCCGCCCCCCATCGCGGGCAATCGATCGTCGACCGGCTCGCTCCTACGAAAACGCAAAGCTGTCGCCGGTATCGTCTGCGACGGGAATCTTCTGTAGGAGCGGCCGGTCGACGCTCGATCGCTCGCGATAGCCGCAAAGCGGCGCTCTGCCAGCCACACCGCATTTTCGTTGACGTTCATCGCGAGCCAGCTTCGCTCCTACGGAGGCGATAAAGCGTGCCGAGGCGCTTGCGCAAGAACCGATTCAGCCCCTTTCCCCGCCTGCCGTTCCTCGGCTCGACGCGCTATATGCAGACGGCGGGCGCGCGCACCGGTATAGTGCGCCCCCTCTTCACATGGACAGCCGTCGGTAACGAGGCTCAACCCCATGGGAAACCCGAACTAATAACAACCCGCGAATTGGAACCGGGACGAACACTCGCCCCACCTGTCGTGCTGCCCGCGCGACGGTGTGTAACTCGATGTTTCGGACCGCCCAGCTTCTGCCTTTACAAAAAACAGCGAGGAATACTCCATGCTCGAAGTCATCAACGACTTCCTCTCAGGGAAAGTACTGATCGTGCTCATTGTCGGGCTCGGTAGCTACTTCACGATCCGCTCGCGTTTCGTTCAATTGCGCCATTTCTTCCACATGTTCGCGGTGTTCCGCGACAGCCTCAAAGGCAGCGCCGGGCAACTCAGCTCGTTCCAGGCCCTGATGCTCAGCCTTGCCGGCCGTGTCGGTGCAGGCAACATCGCCGGTGTCGGCATCGCCGTGACCCTCGGTGGTCCGGGTGCGGTGTTCTGGATGTGGGTGACCGCACTGGTCGGCATGTCCAGCAGCTTCTTCGAATGTACCCTGGCCCAGGTCTACAAGCGCGCCGATGGCGACGGCCTGTACCGTGGAGGTCCGGCTTACTACATCCAGCACGGCCTGAAGCTCAAAGGCATGGCGGTGGTGTTCTCGATCCTGCTGCTGGTCACCTACGGCTTCGCCTTCATCGGCCTGCAGTCCTACACCGTGACCCACTCGCTGCAGAACGCCTTTGCCTTCGACCCACAACACACCGGTATCGTCCTGGCGGTGCTGCTGGCCATCACCTTCATCGGCGGTATCAAGCGCATCGCCTCGGTGTCCGACCTGCTGGTACCGATCAAGACTCTGGCCTATATCGGCGTGACCCTGTACGTGATCGGCACCCAGATCGAACAGGTCCCAGCCATGCTGGAAACCATCTTCAAGAGCGCCTTCGGTCTCGACCCGGCCTTCGGCGGCTTGCTCGGCAGCGCCATCGTCATGGGCGTGAAGCGTGGCGTATTCGCCAACGAAGCGGGCCTGGGCAGTGCGCCGAACGTCGCCGCCGTGGCCGCCGTGAAGCACCCGGGCGCCCAAGGCGTGGTCCAGGCTTTCAGCGTGTTCCTCGACACCTTCGTGATCTGCACCTGCACCGCGCTGCTGATCCTGCTGTCGGGCTTCTACACCCCGGGCTTCGAAGGTGACGGCATCGTCCTGACCCAGAACTCGCTGGCCGCCGTGGTCGGTGACTGGGGCCGCATGTTCGTCAGCGTCGCGCTGTCGCTGTTCGTCTTCACCTGCATCCTCTACAACTACTACCTGGGCGAGAACAGCCTGCAGTTCCTCACCCGCAACCGCACTGCGCTGATGACTTTCCGCGGCCTGGTGCTGGCGCTGGTGGTCTGGGGTTCGATGCAGGACCTGTCGACCGTGTTCGCCTTCGCCGACATCACCATGACCTGCCTGGCCTTCGTCAACCTGGTGGCCCTGGCCATGCTGTTCAAGGTCGGCCTGCGCGTGATGCGCGACTACGACGAGCAGCGCCGCGCCGGCGTCAGCCAGCCAGTGTTCGACTCCAGCAAATTTACCGATCTGGACCTGGACCTGAAGGCCTGGCCGACCAGCCCGTCGGTTGCTGCCGAGGCCGACGTTCAGCCGCAAGGTATTCCCGCAGCGCAACGCTGATCGGGTAAAAACCGGGCGCATGTCTTGCGCCCGGCGTGACACAAGCGGCGGTCAGCTTCATGCTCGACCGCACGCTGTCATCGTTCCGGAGACTCCCCAATGAATGCCAACACCTATCCTGCCGCGCAGAACGTCATGGTGCTCTACACCGGCGGCACCATCGGCATGCAGGCCAGCGCCCACGGCCTGGCCCCGGCCTCGGGTTTCGAGGCGCGGATGCGCGACTACCTGCACAGCCAGCCCGAGCTGGTGGTGCCCGACTGGCGCTTTCGCGAGATGGCGCCACTGATCGACAGCGCCAACATGACCCCCGCCTACTGGCAGCGCCTGCGCGAAGCCGTGGTCGATGCGGTCGACGTGCAAGGCTGCGACAGCGTGCTGATCCTGCACGGCACCGACACCCTGGCCTACAGCGCCGCGGCCATGAGCTTCCAGCTGCTGGGCCTGCCCGCCCGCGTGGTGTTCACCGGCTCGATGCTGCCGGCCGGGGTGACCGACAGCGATGCCTGGGAAAACCTCGGCGGCGCCCTGGTCGCCCTCGGCCAGGGCCTGGCGCCGGGCGTGCATCTGTACTTCCACGGTGAACTGCTGGCGCCGACCCGCTGCGCGAAAATCCGCAGCTTCGGCCGTCATCCGTTCGCGGCGTTGCAGCGCCAGGGCGGCGCAGCCAAGGCGACGTCGATTCCAGCGCAGCTGGATTACCGCCAGGCCAAGCAACTGGCCAGGGTCGGCGTATTGCCGCTGGTGCCGGGGATCGCCGCCGAACAACTCGACGCCCTGCTGGGCAGCGGCATCCAGGCGCTGGTGCTGGAGTGCTTCGGCAGCGGCACCGGGCCGAGCGATAACCCGCAGTTCCTGGCCAGCCTGCAACGCGCCCGGGAACAGGGCATCGTGATCGTGGCCATCACCCAATGCCATGAAGGCGGCGTGGAGCTGGACATCTACGAGGCCGGCAGCCGCCTGCGCGGCGTCGGCGTACTGTCAGGTGGCGGCATGACCCGCGAAGCGGCCTTCGGCAAGCTCAACGCCCTGCTGGGCGCCGGCCTGGACAGCGCCGAAGTGCGGCGCCTGGTGGAACTGGACCTGTGCGGCGAGCTGAGCTGATCCCTCCCCTCGCTCCTGCCGAATTCCCCTGTAGGAGCGAGGCTTGCCCGCGAAGGACGTCAACGATGATGCGGTGTAGCTGATAGACCGCCGCTGCGCGGCTATCGCGAGCAATCGAACGTCGACCGGCCGCTCCTGCAGAAACGTAGCGCGGCATACAAATTGCTCCGTTTTCAGCATCCCCCGAGCTGGAAACGGACATGCTGCATTCCCACCTCACCACCCTCAACGCCGTCTCGCTGGTGCTCAACACCTTCAAGGACCAAGGGCTGCCCAGCGACGCGCTGCTGGCCGGCAGCGGCATCAACGCCGCCGACCTGAGCCGCGCCGACACCCGCATCACCACCAACCAGGAAATGCTGGTGTGCGCCAACGCCGTGGCCCTGCAACGGGATATCGGCCTGGAGCTGGGCCGGCGCATGCACGTCTCCAGCTACGGCATGCTCGGTTATGCCCTGCTCACCAGTGCCACCTTAGGTGACGCTTTGCGCCTGGCGCTGCGTTATCCGGCGCTGTTGGGAACACTTTTCGAGCTGAGCCTGGAAGCGGACGGCGAGCTGATCTGGCTGACCGCCGCGGATTACCGCGAGAACCCGGCGCTGGCGACCTTCAATATCGAGTTCTGCCTGGTGTCGATGAAGGTCATCTGCGACGACCTGCTGGGCCATCCGCTGCCCTTGCGCGGTGCCCGCTTCGACTACCCCGCCCCCGATTACCAGCGCCGCTATGCCGAGCGCTTCGACTGCCCGCTGCAATTCGATGCAACCTGCAATGCCTTCGCCTTCGACCGGCGCTGGCTCGAACAGCCGCTGCCCCTGGCGGACGCCATCACCCACCAGGCCATGGCCGAACGCTGCCGCAAGCAGAACACCGAATTCACCGGGCGCCAGGCGTGGCTGGGGCGTATCCGCCAGCTGCTGGCGGCGCAACTGGACGCCGCGCCGGGCCTGGAAGGCCTGGCCGAACAGATGAACTGCTCGGCCCGCACCCTGCGCCGGCACCTCAAGGACCTGGGGTGCAGCTATCAGGAACTGCTCGACGAGCTGCGCTTCGAGCGAGCCAAGCAGATGCTCTGCGAGGACGACCTGCCGATCTACCGCATCGCCGAAGCCCTGGGCTTCAGCGAAACCGCGAGCTTCCGCCATGCCTTCGTGCGCTGGAGCGGCGTCGCCCCGAGCCAGTTCCGGCCCTGACACAAACCCCGGCATAAAACCGCCGATTGCATTACATTGCCGGCCTTTCATACCGGCAAGGGACTGCAAACGTGAACTTCTTTACAGGCATCGTTGCCAGGCACATCCGCTTTTGCGCGAGCGGCCTGGCGCTGCTGATGCTCGCCATCGCCCCCGCCGTCCAGGCATTCGACCTGGACCTGGCCAAGATCAAATGGTGGCAAGTCTCCCGCGGCATCGTCCTGGACGAACCGGAAACCGCCACCCTGCAGATCAAGCCGTTCCCCCTGCCAGGCCTTGAGCAGTTGCCGGCGCGGATCGTGCTCAGCCAGTACCGCGGGCTGTTTTATCTCAACGCCTACCAGGACGCGCAGTACCAGCAGCGCATCTACAAGTCGCCGCCCTTGCCGCTGTTCAGCCCCGAGGAACTGCGAGCCTGCGTCTCGCCGGACGACCCGATCCAGGTCTCGGACAACTGGCCGCCGAGCAATCAGCTCGAAGTCGGGCTGAGCCTGACGCCCTTGAGCTTCAATTGCATCAGCCCGGACTGGCAGCTCAGCCAGCGTTATCTGCTGATCGACCAGCGCTATCCGCAGCAGCCGATGCTGGCCATCAGTCACCGCCGCGACCTGACCCAGATGGACTTCACGCCGCTGCAACCGATCGGTAGCGAGATCGAGCAACAGTGGTTGTACGCCCTGCAGCGCTTTCCTGCGTGGTTCCGGCCCTTCAGCAGCGGCACGGGCCCGATCACCTTCAATGCCTATGCGCCAGCGGCCACGGCGGACGACGTCTGGACCCAGTTCCGCGAACTCCACGAGCAACTGCGCAAAGCCAAGGACAAGGGGCCGGGCATCCGCCAGGTGGAAGACTTCTTCGCCGCCCATGACTTTCGCACCATGGCCCAGGACCGCAGCGAATACCCGGGCCTGCTCAACGACATCGCCTACTGGACCAGCGAGGCCGGCCAGCTGAAAACCGCCCGCCCCTGGCTGTTGGAGGTGTTGCGCCGGGAACCCGGGCGCATGCCGACCTACCTCAACCTGGCCGACCTGGACTGGGCCCAGTTCGAACAACGGCCGCTGGACAACATCCACCAGGGCCGCGCCATCGAACGCTATCGGCTGTATTGCGGCCTGCGCCTGCAACGCCAGTTGAGCGTGCCGCCGCGCGTATTGCAGCGCCTGGGCCTGAAGTCCGCCAACCCGCAGGCGTGCCAGGGCTTCTGGCCGCTGGTGGCCGCCGTGGATGCCGGCGACGCGGCCGAGGTCCGGCGCTTGCTGGCCGGTGGCGTCAGTGGCGAAGTCATGGCCGACGACGGGCGCAGTGCCCTGCTGCACGCCCTGGACGCGCCAAACCTGGAGATCGCCCGACTGCTGCTGGCCCACGGCGCCCATACCAGCGGCCAGTACAAATGGACCACCCTGGGCCTGCAGGCCATGGAGCGCGACCTCAAGGACAGCCCTGACCTGAACCAGGGCGGGCGCCTGAAGTTCCTGCTGGAAGCCGGCGTCGCCATCGACGAGCAAAACAGCCGGGGCTACACCCCGCTGATGCAACTGGCCGAGCAGAAGCGCAACCTCGAAGGCTTCACCTGGCTGCTGCAACACCCGCAGAACCTCGAACTGCGGACCGTGGATGACAACGAAACCGCACTGTACCGGGCGTTCTGGGGCAACAACTACGCGGCAATGAGGCAACTGATCGAAGCCGGTGCCAATCTCAACCTGAACTACGGTCGCGGCACCTGCTCCAACCAGCAACCCGGCGGCCAGAGCCTGCTGACGTTCGTCGCCGACAAGACCTCCGCCGACGACAAGTCCCCCACTGTCAGCCAGCAGGAGACCCTGGACATGTTCACCCTGCTGCTGGAGAAAGGCGCCGATCCGAATGCCGGCCAGCGCTGCGAGAAAAACGGCCGCGCCCTGCTGCTGGGTATCCTCACCCGGAAAAAACGCGAGGACATGCTCCAGGTGCTGCAGCGCTTCGATCAAGCGCCGCCCGCAAGCTGACCCCGCTGGCGCCCCGCAATGGGGCGCCGTGCTGTTTCAAGGGGCGAATTGCGGACACAGGTTTTGGCCATATCGATCCCCTTTTGGCCGCTCCTGCCGTTCTCCAAAAGCCCCGGCGCCGCAAGACTGTGAGCACCGAACCAGCCTGCGGAGAACAACAAATGCTGACGATCTACTCGGACGATCACCACCTGCACCACGGCCGCTGCGAACTGATCGACGGGCAACTGATGCCCTGCTTCGAAATGCCGTCGCGCGCCGACCACGTGCTGGACCGCGTGAAGTATCGCAACCTGGGCCCGGTCGAGGCGCCCAGGGACTTCGGCCTGGGGCCCATCGAACGCATCCACAGCCGCGCCTACCTGGACTTCTTCAAGGGCGCCTGGGAGCGCTGGGCGGCCCAGGGCATCGACGGCGACCTGCTGCCCTACACCTGGCCGGCGCGCACCCTGCGCAGCGTGATCCCCACCAGCCTGCACGGCCAGCTTGGCTACTACAGCTTCGACGGCGGCGCGCCGATCACCGCCGGCACCTGGCAGGCGGCCTACAGCGCCGCGCAAGTCGCCCTGACCGCCCAGGCGGTGATCCAGCGCGGCGCGCGCAGTGCCTTCGCCCTGTGCCGGCCACCGGGACACCATGCCGCCGGCGACCTGATGGGCGGCTACTGCTACCTGAACAACGCGGCCATCGCCGCCCAGGCCTTCCTTGACCAGGGCCACAAGAAGGTCGCGATCCTCGACGTCGACTACCACCACGGCAACGGCACCCAGTCGATTTTCTACGAACGCAACGACGTGCTGTTCACCTCGATCCACGGCCACCCGGAAGCCGAATTCCCGTTCTTCCTGGGTTACGCGGACGAGCTGGGCGAAGGCGCAGGCGTTGGCTTCAACTTCAACTACCCGCTGCCCGCCGGCAGCGGCTGGGACAGCTGGAGCGCGGCGCTGGAACAGGCCTGCGAGGAAATCCGCCGTTATGGCGCCGACATAGTGGTCGTATCGCTGGGCGTGGACACCTTCAAGGACGACCCGATCTCGCAGTTCAAGCTCGACAGCCCGGACTACCTGGCCATGGGGCAACGCATCGCCGCCCTGGGCACGCCGACGCTGTTCGTCATGGAAGGCGGCTACGCGGTGGAGGAAATCGGCATCAACGCCGTCAACGTTCTCGAAGGCTTTCAAAGCGCCCAGTGAAGGAAACCCGCCACATGAACAGGCTCAAAAGCTACATTGCGCCCGCGCTCTGCGCGGCGCTGCTGGGCGGTGCCGCACAGGCAGAAGAACGCACCCTGCGCGTCTACAACTGGTTCGACTACATCACCCCCAAGGCCCTGGAAGACTTCAAGGCCGAGAACAGCCAGGTCAAGCTGATCTACGACATCTTCGACACCAACGAGGCGCTGGAAGCCAAGCTGCTGACCGGCAACTCCGGCTACGACGTGGTGGTGCCGTCCAACGTGTTCCTCGCCAAGCAGATCGAGGCCGGGGTGTTCCAACCGCTGGACCGCAGCAAGCTACCGAACTGGAACCACCTCGATCCCAAGCTGATGCAGCTGATCGAGGCCAACGACCCGGGCAATAAGTTCGCCGTGCCCTACATGTACGGCACCATCCTGATCGGCTTCAACCCAGCCAAGGTCAAGGCCGCCCTCGGCGAGAACGCGCCGGTGGACAGCTGGGACCTGATCTTCAAGGAAGAGAACATCAGCAAGCTCAAGCAGTGCGGCGTGGCCCTGCTCGACTCGCCGTCGGAGATCCTGCCGCTGGCCCTGCAGCACCTGGGCCTGGACCCCAACAGCAAGCAGCCGGCGGACTACGCCAAGGCCGAAGCGCTGCTGCTGAAGATCCGCCCCTACGTCACCTACTTCCACTCGTCCAAGTACATGGCCGACATCGCCAATGGCGACATCTGCGTGGCGGTGGGGTATTCCGGCAGCTTCTCCCAGGCCGCCAACCGCGCCAAGGAAGCCAAGAACGGCGTGGTAGTAGACATGCGCCTGCCCAAGGAAGGGGCGCCGATCTGGTTCGACATGCTGGCGATCCCCAAAGGCGCGAAGAACCCGGACGATGCCTACCGCTTCATCAACTACCTGCTGCAACCCAAGGTGATCGCCCCGGTCAGCGACTTCGTCGGCTACCCGAACCCGAACAGGGACGCCACCGAGCAGGTCGATCCGTCGATCCGCAACAACCCCAACCTGTACCCGACCGACGCGGCGATGAGCACGCTGTACACCTTGCGGCCGCTGCCACGGGACGCGGAACGGGCGCGGACCCGGGCCTGGACCAAGATCAAGGCCGGGACCTGATTACCCGGCGTCCGTAGGAGCGAGGCTTGCCCGCGACAGGGGCGCCGCAGTGTATCGGCTACACCGCGTTATCGTTCATCGCGGGCAAGCCTCGCGCCTACGGAAGCTCAGCAGCCCGTCAGCCCTTGCGACTGACGCTCCTCGGCAAAGAACCACGGCCGCAGGCGCACGCCCACGCCGTTGCCGATAAAGGCCGCTACCAGCCACAGCCAGCCGTGCAGGCTGCCGGAGGCGATACCGCTGAAGTAGGCGCCGATGTTGCAGCCGTAGGCCAGGCGCGCACCGTATCCCAGCAGCAAACCACCAATCACCGCCGCCACCAGCGAGCGCGCGGGAATCTTCAGGCTTGGCGCGAAACGCCCGGCCAGGCCCGCCGCCAGCAAGGCGCCGAAGACGATGCCGATATCCATCACGCTGGTGATGTCCTGCCACACCGGCGCGGCCAGGGCCTTGGCGTTCGCCGCGCCCTGCCAGAACACCCAGCTGCCGACATCCACCCCCAGCCCGCTGGCGACCTTGGCGCCCCACAGGGCAAACGCCGAGGTGATGCCCCAGGGCCGTCCGGCCAGGGCCAGGGTGGCGAAGTTCAACAGGGCCAGGGCGACCGCGCCCCACACCAGCGGCCAGGGCCCGCGCAGCAGGCGGCGCCAGCCCTGGTGCGCGCTGTCGACCGGCGCTTCCAGCGTGCCGTGGCGGCTCTTCTCAAGGCGTACCGTAACCAGGGCGATCAGGGCGAACAGACCGAGGCTGAGCCCCAATGCCGGCGCCACGCCGAAGCGCTGCACGATGGACACCGGCGGCAGCGACGGCAAGGCGAACCACCAGTCCACATGGTGGGTGGCGATCAGCGAACCGCAGATGAAAAACAGCAGGGTCACCAGCATCCGCGCGTTACCGCCGCCCACGGTAAACAGCGTGCCGGACGCGCAACCGCCGCCCAGCTGCATGCCGATGCCGAAGATGAACGCACCGACAATCACCGAGACCCCGGCCGGCGCCACCAGCCCCGTGACCGGCGAACCGAACAGGCTGCCCGCGCCCAGGGCCGGGAAGAACAGCAGCACCGCCAGCGCCAGCATGACCATCTGCGCCCGCAGGCCGGCGCCGCGACGATCGCGGATAAACACCCGCCAGGCCGAAGTGAAACCGAAGGCGGCGTGATACAGAGTCAGGCCCAGGGCCGCGCCCAGCAGCAACAGCCACACCTGGCGCGAGCCGACCTGGGCCTGCAGGAATACAGCGCCGGCCAGCAGCACGATCAAAGCGAACAAGGGCGCGCCGAACTTGCGTTCGGGCGTCGCGGAAAGAGTCAGGCTCATAAGGGTTCTCGACAAAGACAATGGCCGCGAGTATAGCCGTCACACGCCCCAGGCCCGGCGCAGACGCTCCAGGGCACAGGCGATATCGGCCTCGGGCACCGCGGCGAAGCCCAGCACCAGGCCAGCGCGCTGGTCCGCCGGCTGGGGCGAGTCCGGCAGCCAGTAGTTGCTCAGGCCGTTGATCTCGACATCCACGGCGGCGGCCTTTTCCACCAGTTCGCGCTCCCGCGCCAGGCTCTGCACCGGGATCGTCAGGTGCAGGCCCGCCGCCACGTTCGGCACCTTGCCCACCCCGGGGATATCCACAGGCCAGCCGGCCAGCAAGGCATTGCGCCGACTCAGGGCGGCGCGGCGCATGCGCCGGATATGCCGCTGGAAATGCCCGGCGGCCATGAACTCGGCCATCACCGCCTGGGTGCTGACCTCGGAATGGCGCACATCCAGCGCCCGGCGCTGAGCGAAGGGTTGCACCAGCGCCGGCGGCAGCACCAGGTAACCCAGGCGCAAGGCCGGGAACGCGACCTTGCCGAAAGTGCCGACGTACAGCACCCGGCCCTGCCGGTCGAGCGCCGCCAGGGGGGCCAGCGGCGCGCCGCTGTAGCGGTACTCGCCGTCATAGTCGTCCTCGACGATCCAGCCGTTGCTGCGCTCGGCCCAGGCCAGCAGTTCCAGGCGCCGGGCCAGGCTCAGGGTGACCCCGGTGGGGTACTGATGGGACGGCGTAACGTAGACCAGTCGGCAATCGCTCAGGGCTGCCAGCGCCCCGCAGTCGAAGCCCTCGTTATCCACCGCCACCCCGTGCAGGCGCGCGCCGGCAATCGCGAAGGCATGCCCCGCCGCCCGATAGCCGGGGTTTTCCACCGCCACCCCGTCGCCAGGGTTCACCAGCAACTGTGCACAAAGGCTTATGCCCTGTTGTGCACCACTGGTGATCACAATTTGTTCAGCGCTGCATTGCATGCCGCGCGAACTGCGCAAGTAGGCGGCGATCAATCCGCGCAGGCGCTCCTCACCGGCCGAATCGCCATAACACAGCTGGCCCAGATCCGGTTTGCGCCAGAAAGCCGCATTCAGCTTGGCCCAGACCTCGAACGGAAACAGATCGAAGGCCGGAATCCCCACCCGAAAAGCCCGTGGCGGACCGCTTTGCGGAGTCGCCAAATGGTGCTGTTCGACCCGCTCCAACGCCTCGCTGTGGATAACTTTACTGGATGTAATCCCAGGCAAATCCAGGCATTTTGTGGATAACCCTGTGGGTAAGCCTGGTGATAACCCTGTGGATACTTTTGTGGATAAATTTCTCGCCGACTTTTTGATCGGTAGCCGGCTCTCGGGCAATTGCGCCACGTAGGTGCCATCGCCCACCCGGCCTTCGATAAAACCTTCGGCGTACAGCTGGTCATAGGCGCGCACCACGCTGTTGCGGGAAATCTCCAGGGCCGCCGCCAGGTCGCGGCTGGCCGGCAGGCGCGTGCCGCTGGCCAGCCGGCCGTCCAGCACCCGCTGGCGCAGCGCCTGGTACAGCTGGCGGCTGAGCCCCTGGCCGCGGTCCAGCTCGATACCGGCGGGGTTGAAGGAAAGCGGCAATGTCGGGCTGTTCATGGACTCCCCCCGGCCGGCTGAATGGACCCGCCAATGGACCTATGAAAATGACTGAAGATGGCTCTTACAACAGACCAATAGCCTGCCTAGGATGCAGCCATTCGCCAAGGATATTTTTCCATGTACCTACCCCGCGCTTTCGCCGAAGAAGACCTGCCTACCCTGCACCAGCTGATCGGGGAAACCCGCCTTGCCACCCTGGTGACCTACGGGGAGCGCGGCCTGCAGGCCAATCACCTGCCGCTGTCGTTCACCCCGGACCAGGGCCCGTACGGCACCCTCTACGGCCACCTGGCCAGGGCCAACCCGCAATGGCAGGAACTGGCCAGCGGCGCCGAGGCGCTGCTGATCTTCCAGGGCGCCGAAGCCTACGTCAGCCCGTCGCTGTACCCGAGCAAGGCCGAGCACGGCAAAGTGGTGCCGACCTGGAACTACGTGAGCGTGCATGCCTACGGCGTGGCCGAGGTGTTCCACGATCCGCAGCGCATCCGCGAAGTGGTCAGCGCCCTGACCGACCAGCATGAAGCCGGCCGCGCCAGCCCCTGGAAATTCGAGGACGCCCCCGCCGAGTTCATGGACAGCATGCTGCGCGCCATCGTCGGCTTCGCCCTGCCGATCCAGCGCCTGGAGGGCAAGCGCAAACTCAGCCAGAACCGCACCGCCACCGACATCGCCGGCGTGCGCGAAGGGTTGGCCGCCAGCGCCGATCCCCATGACCAGAGCATTTCCCAACTGATGCGCCAGGAGCAGCCATGAGCCAGATCCAGATTCGTCCCGTCACCGCCGCTGACCACGCAGCCTGGCTGCCGCTGTGGCAGGCCTACCTGCGTTTCTACGAGACCGAGCTGGCCGACGCGGTCACCCGCAGCACCTGGCAGCGCTTCCTCGATCCCGCCGAGCCGACCCATGCCGCCCTGGCCTGGGACGGCGAGCAGGCGGTGGGCATGGTGCATTTCATCTACCATCGCTCCAACTGGAGCATCGAGAACTCCTGCTACCTGCAGGACTTGCTGGTGGTCCCGGAGCAACGCGGCACCGGCGTCGGTCGCCAACTGATCGAATTCGTCTACGCCACCGCCAAGGCCGACGGCTGCTGCAAGGTCCACTGGCTGACCCACGAAACCAACGCCACTGCCATCCAGCTCTACGAGCGGATCGCTGAACGCCCGGGTTTCATTCAATTTCGCAAAGCCCTTTAAGCGTTCAAGGAGAACCCATGCCGACCTCACTCGCCGATTGGAAAGGCGTACCGCCGCCGTCCACCACCCTGCTCGAAGGGCGCTTTATCCGCCTGGAAAAACTCGACCCGGCGCGCCACGCCGACGACCTGTGGCACGCCTTCCAGGGCCCGGGCGCCGACCCCAAGCTGTGGGACTACCTGCCCTACGGGCCCTTTACCGAGCGCAGCGCCTTCAATGACTGGCTGAACAACCATGCGGCCAACAGCGACCCGTATTTCTTCAGCGTGGTCGACCGGGCCAGCGGCCAGGTGCAGGGCCTGCTCAGCCTGATGTCGATCGTCCCGGCCCAGGGCCGCATCGAGATCGGCCACGTCACCTTCGGCGCGCCCATGCAACGCTCGCCCAAGAGCACCGAAGCGGTGTACCTGCTGGCCAAGGAAGCCTTCGCCCTCGGTTATCGCCGCCTGGAGTGGAAGTGCAACAACGCCAACGCCCGCTCGCGTTATGCGGCCGAGCGCCTGGGTTTCAGTTTCGAAGGGGTGTTCCGCCAGCACATGGTGGTCAAGGGCCAGAACCGCGATACCGCCTGGTATTCGATCCTCGATTCCGAGTGGCCGAAGGTCGGCGCCGGGTTCGAGCGCTGGTTGAGCGAGGACAACCAGAGCGGCTCGGGGCAGTTGAAGGGGTTGGCGGAGTGCCGGGGGTAAACCGCTGTAGCCGCTGGCGCAGCCTGCAATAGACCCGCAGGGTCTTTGGCGGTTGCAGGATCCCCGCGAGCGTGCCGCTCGATCGCAGCCTTCGGCAGCGGCTACACAAAGCATGGAACACGGCTCCATTATCGTGCCCGGCACTGCCCCTGTAGCCGCTGGCGCAGCCTGCGATAGACCCGCAGGGTCTTTGGCGCCAGCAAGATCCCCGCCGAGCGTGCCGCTCGATCGCAGCCTTCGGCAACGGCTACACAAAGCATGAGCACGGCTGCATTATCGTGCCCGGCATTGCCCTTGTAGCCGCTGGCGCAGCCTGCGATAGACCCGCAGGGTCTTTGGCGGTTGCAGGATCCCCGCGAGCGTGCCGCTCGATCGCAGCCTTCGGCAGCGGCTACATAGAGCATCGAGCGTGGTCGGGATATAGGAGTCGCACGGTTTAGGCCAGCTGCTGCGCCAGCACCGCAATGTGCTCCGGCCCGATACCGCAGCAACCGCCCAGGTGGCTGGCGCCGCGTTGCCGCCAGTCGGCCGCCCATTGCAGGTAACCCGGCGGGTCGAGGTCGTCGCGCAGCGGGTCGAGGCCATCGTTGGCCGTGGCTTCTTTCGGTTGCGGCGGGAAGGCGTTGGCATAGGCGCCGATATGGATCTTCACCCCCAGCCGCTCGAAGGTTACCCGCGCCGCGTCGATCGCCGCGCCTATCACTTCCGGCTGGCTGCAATTGAACAGCAGGGTTTCCACCCCCAGCTCGGCGGCCACCGCCGCCGCGTCCGCCACCGGCTCGCCGGAGCGCAGGCGTGGCACCTGGTCAGGGTTCTCATCGTGCAAGGTGAACGATAGCCAGAAGGGTTTGCCGTCCTTGGGCAGGCCGGCATGGATCGCCCGTGCCTCGACCGTGGAGCTCTGGGTTTCCGCCAGCCACAGGTCGACATGCGGAGCCAGGCCGTTGACCAGCGGCGCCAGCAACTCGGCGGCGCGATCGGCCTCGAACAGGTCCGGGCGATAGGAGCCGAACAGCGGCGGCAGCGAACCGGCTACCCGCACCGGCTTGCCGGAAGCCTGGACCGCGCGCCGCGCCAGTTCACCGGCCAAGGCCGCCAGCGCCTGGCCTTCGGCGGCAAAACGCGCTTCGCCGATGTGGAACGGCACCACCGCGTAGCTGTTGCTGGTGATGACGTTGGCACCGCTCTCGATATAAGCCGCATGCACCGCTTCCACTGCCTGCGGCGCTTCGCTCAGGGCCAGCGCCGACCACTCGGGCTGCCTGAACGGCGCCCCGCGGCGTTGCAGTTCACGACCCATGCCGCCATCCAGAATTACCCTGCTGCCTGTGCCCATATGCTCTTTACTCATATGCTTATGAAAATAACTCACTATCTGAGTCGCTCTTATAACTATTTAATACGCACCATTCAGTTAATAACAACCTTTTTTCTGCCCGGGATTCCAATGAAATTCAAACCGCTGCTGGCCCTGGGCCTGACGATTCTCGCTGCCTCCAGCCAGGCTTTTGCCGGTGCCACGCTGGACCGTATCGAACAGAAAAAAGAGTTGGTCGGCGTGCTGATGGAAAGCTACCCGCCCTTCTCCTTCCTCAACGATCAGAACCAGCTCGATGGCTTCGACGTCGACGTGGCCAAGGCCGTGGCCGACAAACTGGGGGTGAAGCTGCGCCTGGAAACGCCGTCCTGGGACGTGATCGCCGCCGGCCGCTGGAGCGGCCGCTACGACATCTGCATCTGCTCCATGACCCCGAGCAAGGCCCGCGCCGAAGTCTTCGACTTTCCGGTGCAGTACTACACCTCGCCAGCGGTGATCGTAGTCAACGCCAAGGACGATCGTATCCACGGCGCCAAGGACCTGAGCGACAAGAAGGTCGGCCTGACCAGCGCTTCCAGCTACGAGAGCTACCTGAACAAGAACCTGGTGATCGAGGGTGCCGAGGACACCCGGTTGCAGTACCCGTTCGACAACGTGCAGATCGCCCCGTACGACACCGACAACGTGGCCTTCCAGGACCTCGGCCTGGGCGCTGGCGTGCGCCTGGACGCGATCCTCACCAACCTGGTAACGGCCCAGCCGCGCCTGGCCCAGGACCCGCGTTTCAAGCTCGCCGGCGAGCCGCTGTACGCCGAACCCAACTCGGTGGCCATCGAAAAAGGCGACGCCCAGTGGCATGCCAAGGTCCGTGAAGTGTTCGCCCAGCTGAAGCAGGACGGCACCCTGAGCAAGCTCTCGCAGAAATGGATCGGCGCCGACATCAGCCAATGACTTCTCTTTCGCAACCGCCCCGGCCACCGCAAGCGCTGGCCGGGCCACGGGTCAAACGCCTCTTCGGTTTCCGCGCCCGCCTATACCTGACCTGGGCGGTGCTGTTCGGCCTGTTCGCCAGTTTCTTCCTGAGCTTCGACCTGAAGTTCTCGATCATCCTCGACAAGCTGCCCAACCTGCTCGGCCTGACCCTGGCCCCCAGCGGGTTTCTGCAAGGCGCGGCGCTGACCCTGTTCCTCTGCCTCTGCTCGATCGTGCTGTCGTCGCTGCTGGGCTTCGTCACCGCGCTGGCCCGGTTGTCGAAAAGCGCCGTGGCCTTTGGCATCGCCAGCTTCTACGCCTCGTTCTTTCGCGGCACGCCGCTGCTGATCCAGATCCTGCTGATCTACCTCGGCCTGCCGCAACTGGGCGTGGTGCCGGGCGCCATCGCCGCGGGGATCATCGCCCTGTCGCTGAACTACGGCGCCTACCTCAGCGAAATCTTCCGCGCCGGCATCCTCGGCGTGCCCCACGGCCAACGCCAGGCGGCCCTGGCCCTGGGCATGAGTGACAGCGTGATCTTCTGGCAGGTGACCCTGCCCCAGGCCATGCGCACCATCATCCCGCCGGCCACCAACCAGTTCATCTCGATGCTCAAGGACTCGTCGCTGATCTCGGTGATGGGCGTCTGGGAAGTGATGTTCCTGGCCCAGTCCTACGGCCGCTCCAGCTACCGCTACATCGAAATGCTCAGCACCGCGGCGATCATCTACTGGTTGCTGTCGATCGGCCTGGAACTGATCCAGGCGCGGATGGAAAGGCATTACGGCAAGGCTTACGCCCAGCGCGACTGAGGCTCAGTGAGGTGCCGAGGGTTCGGGCGTACCCGGCCCCTTTTCCAGGCGCTCGAGATCACTGAGCAGCGAGCGGGCGCGACTGGTTTTCTGCACGGCCAGCACCCCCATCTGCAAACCGAAGGGCTTGAACACCGCGTTCAACGACTTGAGGGTCGGGTTGCCGTCACCGTGTTCGATGTGGATCAGGGTGCGCAGGGAGATCCGGCACATCCTGGCGAACTGGCTCTGATGCAGCCCCGTGACTTCGCTGCGCAGGCGCCTGACCGCATCGCCAAGCGGCAAGCGGCCGGCCGCCAGCTCCTGCTGGATGTTGTCGATCAGCGCGCCGCGTTCTTCCAGGGTTGTACTCATCGCAGTCCCCACTCCTGCAGGCGTCGGTCCAAGTGGCGCAAGTGAATGCGCGGATGATTCAGGGTGGCGTCGGGCAAGCCGCTGGCGTGCAACAGGTCCGGCAAGGCCCGTAGCCGTTCGGCATCCTCCCGCAGGCGTGTCAGGGCGGCTTCAGGGTCGAGCAGCGGCTTCAGGCTCGCGCATACCAGGCGCCAGTCCACGTCACCCGCCACTTCCATGCGCCCGGGCCATTTGATGGTCCGGGTAATGCCCTCATCGTCCATGACCGTGGGTGCCAGATCGTAGATCGGCGCCAGCTGCACCCGACTGTCGGTGCGGATGATCGAGAGGTTGCGTCCATGATTGTCCGAGTTGCCGAGGATCTTGTTGAGCAGGTCCCGGCGCAGGTAATCCGCCACCAGCTCGGGGATCGCCGATTCCTGGCCCGTGGCTCGCCACAGTTCGGCGAGGATCCCCAGCACCTCGGTGTGCCGCATGCCCTGGCCATGGCCCACCAGCCCCGCCAGGGAATAGATCGACTCCACCGCCAGGCGCTCCACCCCCGCCGGCGTTACCCGACGGTCGAAGCGCTGCATCCACAGGCTGGGCCTGGGTCCTTCTTCCAGGGCCAGGCCCTCGGCCGGCAGCGTATCGATGCCCAACTGTTGCAGCGCCCGGTAATAGTGGAATTCGCTCCTGAGGATGTCGCCGTCATTCTGCGTGGCCGGGTTGCGGGGAAACTTCACCCACCAGTGGCACGCCGCCGAGGCGTCGTCGAGCAGCGCATCGGGGTACAGCAGGCCCTCGCGGTTTTGACTCAGCAGCAGCTTGGGCGCCTCACCGCCGATGCTCGCAGTACCGCCGAACGCCGCGCCCTGCTCGTGGGCGTACTCGAGAAAGCGATTATCGAGGGCGATCACCTGGTCCCGGGAAAACCCCAGCGCCGGACGCCTGCGCAAGCCCGCCAGCGACTCCTTGATCCGCAGGTTGCCGATGGGCGCCGCAGTGGACCGACTCAAGAGGAACAACTCGACGCCCATGCCGTCCGGCCGCTCGTGGCCAATCTGGCGCAGCAGGAAGCGCCCGGTCGCTGCCGCCGGGGCAAGGTCATAGAGAAAGGCCGGGGCTCGTTCTTCCCGCCACGATTCCCAGCCCAATGGGATCTGCGCACTGACCGACCTGGCCAGCGGGCTGGCGACAGCCTCCAGGTTATCCACCAGGTACTGCTGGACATAACCAAAACGGCAGGGGCTGGCGAAGCCCTCTTCGGGCCTGTCGAAGGTCAGGGTCATGGCGTCGTTCCATGCCCCTGCGCAGTAGAGCTGCAACGTCAGCCGAAGCACTTTATTACCTGCATTTTAGTGCACTTTTAATGAGCCATAAGCCAGTTAAGTGTATTGTAATGCAGATATACAAAATCCAGAACGAAATAAGTGCATTAAAATACATTCACATGATGCTCGTTCCAGCCTGGAAATATCCCTCAAGCCGCCTGTAGCGGCACGCGCATTGCCCCCCGCCGCCCCGGCAACAGGCAAAAAAAAGGGAGGCCGTAGCCCCCCCGAGGTAAACAGTTACCGATGAAGGATTGAAAATCAGCCTTCGATCTCGATCAGGATTTCGCCCGGATTGACCCGGTCGCCCTTGGCCACGTGGATGGCGGTGACCTTGCCGGCGATGGCCGCCTGGACTTCGGTTTCCATCTTCATGGCTTCGGTGATCAGCACCGCCTGGCCAGCCTTGACGGTGTCGCCTTCCTTGACCAGCACGTCGACGATGTTGCCCGGCATGGTGGTGCTGACGTGGCCCGGCGCGCTGGCCTGCTTGCGCTTGCTGCTGCCACCGCCGACGAACTCGTTGAGCGGCTCGAACACCACTTCTTCCGGCATGCCGTCGATGGACAAGTAGAAGTGGCGCTTGCCTTCGGCCTTCACGCCGACACCGGTGATGTCGACGCGGTAGGTCTCGCCGTGCACGTCGATGACGAACTCGGTCGGTACGCCTTCGCCGCCGGCCGAGGTCACGCCGCCCGCCTCCGGAATCGGCAGCAGCACTTCCGGGGTCAGGGTGCCGGCTTCGCGTTCTTCGAGGAACTTGCGCCCGATGTCCGGGAACATGGCGTAGGTCAGCACGTCTTCTTCGGATTTGGCCAGGGCGCCGATGTCATTGCGCAGCTTGGTCATTTCCGGCTTCAGCAGGTCGGCCGGGCGCACGTCGATCACTTCTTCGCTGCCGATGGCCTGGCGCCGCAGCTTCTCGTCCACCTCGCCCGGTGCCTTGCCGTAGCCGCCTTGCAGGTACAGCTTCACTTCGTTGGTGATGGTCTTGTAGCGCTCGCCGGCCAGCACGTTGAAGAACGCCTGGGTGCCGACGATCTGCGAAGTCGGGGTCACCAGCGGCGGGTAGCCGAGGTCGTGACGCACCCGCGGGATCTCCGCCAGCACTTCGTTCATGCGGTTCAGGGCGCCCTGCTCCTTGAGCTGGTTGGCCAGGTTGGAAATCATCCCGCCCGGTACCTGGTTGACCTGCACCCGGGTGTCGACCGCGGTGAATTCGCTTTCGAACTGGTGGTACTTCTTGCGCACAGCATAGAAGTACAGGCCGATCTCCTGCAGCAGTTCCAGGTCCAGGCCAGTGTCGAATTCGCTGCCTTTGAGGGCGGCGACCATCGACTCGGTGCCCGGGTGGCTGGTGCCCCAGGCGAAGCTGGAGATCGCGGTGTCGATATGGTCGGCGCCGTTCTCGATAGCCTTGAGCTGGCACATCGCGGCCAGGCCGGCGGTGTCATGGGAGTGGACGAACACCGGCAGCGATTGCTCGGCCTTCAGCGCCTTGACCAGTTCGCCAGTGGCGTAAGGGGTCAGCAGGCCGGCCATGTCCTTGATCGCCACGGAGTCGCAACCCATGGATTCCATCTGCTTGGCCTGGGCCACGAACGCCTCGATGGTGTGCACCGGGCTGGTGGTGTAGGCGATGGTGCCCTGGGCGTGCTTGCCGGCGGCTTTCACCGCTTCGATGGCCACCCGCAGGTTACGCACGTCGTTCATGGCGTCGAAGATGCGGAACACGTCGATGCCGTTGACCGCCGCCTTGGCGACGAAGGCCTTGACCACGTCGTCGCTGTAATGGCGGTAGCCCAGCAGGTTCTGCCCGCGCAGGAGCATTTGCAGGCGGGTGTTGGGCAGCGCGGCGCGCAGTTTGCGCAGGCGCTCCCACGGGTCTTCCTTGAGGAAGCGCACGCAGGCGTCGAAGGTCGCGCCGCCCCAGACTTCCAGCGACCAGTAGCCGACTTTGTCGAGCTTGTCGCAGATCGGCAGCATGTCTTCGGTGCGCATGCGGGTCGCCAGCAGCGATTGGTGGGCGTCGCGCAGGATGGTGTCAGTAACAAAGATCTTCTTGGACATTCTTATCTCCTCATAGCGACAAGCTTCAAGCTACAAGCCGCAAGAAAAAGCCGATCTGCTTCTACTTGCAGCTTGCCGCTCACAGCTTGCCGCTGCATTCAAAGGCCTGCGTGGGCGGCGATGGCGGCGGCGATGGCCAGGGCCAGCTCTTCGGGTTTGCGCTTGATCGAGTAGTTGGTCAGCTCAGGGTGGCTTTCCACAAAACTGGTGTTGAACTGGCCGCTACGGAATTCCGGGTTACGCAGGATTTCCTGGTAATAGGCGGCGGTGGTCTTGACCCCTTGCAGACGCATGTCGTCCAGGGCGCGCAAGCCACGGTCCATCGCTTCTTCCCAGGTCAGGGCCCAGACCACCAGCTTCAGGCACATGGAGTCGTAGAACGGCGGAATGGTGTAGCCGGTGTAGATCGCCGTGTCGGTCCGCACGCCGGGGCCGCCGGGCGCGTAGTAACGGGTGATCTTGCCGAAGCTCGGCAGGAAGTTGTTCTTCGGGTCTTCGGCGTTGATCCGGAACTGCAGGGCGAAACCACGGTGGTGGATGTCTTCCTGCTTCACCGACAGCGGCAGGCCGGAAGCGATGCGGATCTGCTCGCGAACGATGTCGATGCCGGTGATTTCTTCGGTGATGGTGTGTTCCACCTGCACCCGGGTGTTCATCTCCATGAAGTACACCTCGCCGTCGGCGAGCAGGAACTCCACGGTACCGGCGTTCTCGTAGCCCACGGCCTTGGCCGCGCGCACCGACAGGTCGCCGATGTAGGCGCGCTGTTCCGGGGTCAGTTGCGGGCTGGGGGCGATCTCGATCAGCTTCTGGTTGCGGCGCTGAATCGAGCAGTCGCGCTCGAACAGGTGCACCACGTTGCCAAAGCTGTCGCCGAGGATCTGCGCCTCGATGTGCTTGGGATTGACGATGCACTTTTCCAGGAACACTTCGGCGGAACCGAACGCCTTGGTCGCCTCGGAAATCACCCGTGGAAACGCCTGTTCCAGTTCGTCGCGGCTGTTGCAGCGGCGAATGCCGCGGCCGCCGCCGCCGGAAGTGGCCTTGAGCATCACCGGGT
Organism: Pseudomonas sp. 09C 129; assembly: GCF_002843625.1. NCBI lineage: Bacteria > Pseudomonadati > Pseudomonadota > Gammaproteobacteria > Pseudomonadales > Pseudomonadaceae > Pseudomonas > Pseudomonas sp. 09C 129. The sequence goes on from NZ_CP025261.1 coordinate 352,358, forward strand.
AACCGATGCGGTCGCCTTCGCTCAGGGCTTCATGGATATCGGCGACGTTGCCTTCGGTGCCCGGGGTGACCGGCACGCCTGCCTTGATCATGCTGCGGCGGGCTTCGGTCTTGTCGCCCATGCGGCGAATCACTTCAGCCGATGGACCGATGAATTTGATCCCACGTTCGGCGCAGATCTCCGCCAGCTCGGCGTTTTCCGAAAGGAAGCCGTAGCCGGGGTGCAGCGCGTCGCAGCCGGTTTCCACGGCCAGGTTCACCAGCTTGCGCGGGTTCAGGTAGCCGGCCAGGGGTTCGGCACCGATGCTGTGGGCTTCATCCGCGCGCTTCACATGCAGGGCATGGCGATCGGCGTCGGAGAAGATCGCGACCGAGCGAATGCCCATCTCGGCGCAGGCACGCACGATTCGTACGGCAATCTCACCACGGTTGGCGATCAGGATCTTTTTTATCACTTGGAGGTACCCTTGAGCCGTTGGAACAAACAACCCGCTGGGTCTGTACGAAAAGTGGCTGCGCTCGGCCATGCTGCGTTAAAAACAGGCTCGGAATGCTCATTTAGGTCCCTAAACTCCGCTTCCTCGCCTGTTTTTGCCTTGCCTGACCTTCGCTCGCCTACTTTTCGTACAGACCCTCGACCGGGTCGGCGCGTGACCAAATGTTTCAAGCCAGTCGCAGGCCCACACTATTCCTGTCGATGAATTAACAAAAATCAATAATTATTGGGTCGCTCATAAGCAAAGACTTATAGTTGATCCGACAGCCCTCGGCGCGAGACCTTAGATAATGCGTAAGTCCTTGATGCGTATGACATTACGCCAATTGCAGATTTTCAATGAGGTCTGCGATCTGCGCTCCTACAGCCGGGCGGCCGACGAAATGTCCCTGACCCAGCCCGCCGTCAGCCTGCAGATTCGCCAGCTGGAAGAGCTGATCGGCCAGCCCCTGTTCGATTACGTCGGCAAGAAGCTCTATATGACCGAAGCCGCCGAGGCGCTGCAGCGGGCCAGCCGCGACATCTTCGGGCGCCTGGAAAACCTCGACATGCAACTGTCGGACATGCAGGGCTCCTTGCAGGGCCAGCTGAAACTGGCGGTGGAATCCAGCGCCAAGTACTTCGTGCCGCACCTGTTCGCCGCCTTCAAGCGCCAGCACCCGGAGGTCAACCTGCAACTGACGGTGGTCAATCGGGGCCAAGTGATCCGCCGCCTCTCGGACAACCGCGACGACCTGGTGATCATGTCCATGGTCCCGCAGGACATGGGCCTGGAATTCCTGCCGTTCCTCAATAACCCGATCGTCGCCGTGGCGCCGCCCGACCATCCGCTGTGCCACCTCGGGCCGCTGCGCCTGCAGGACCTGGAACCCTACAACCTGCTGGTGCGCGAACAGGGTTCGGGCACGCGCCTGGCCTGCGAGGAATATTTCAAGGAAAAGCGCGTGCACTTCACCCAGACCCTGGAAGTGTCGTCGGCCGAGGCTCAGCGCGAGTGTGTGCTGGCGGGTCTGGGCGTGGCGCTGTTGACGCGCCACGCCCTGAACCTTGAGTTGGCGACCGGGGGACTCGTCGAGTTGCCGGTCGAAGAGCTGCCGTTGTATCGCAGCTGGTGCCTGGTGCAGGCCAAGGCTAAACGCCTGTCACCGGTAGCGCATGCGTTCCTGGGGTTTATCCGCAGCGAACGGGTGCAGATCAGCGGGCTTGTTGAACGTTTTGACGGGAAGCTGCCGAGGCTGCCTGCCAGTAATTGACGGCGTCCAGCTCGGGGTAGTCGTTGATTTCCTGCTGCAGACGGCGCAGCTCACAGCGATGTTCGATCGCGCGGCGAAATTCCATGCGGCGCTGGTCTTCCTGTTGACGACGGGTCTTGACTGCGCTGTTGCTCTCTTCGTAAGGCCGGGCCATTTCGAGTCTCCCAATGCGAGTACGGGAGTACAAGATGCGCCACCTCGATGACAGTTGTACGTCACTGGGGTAACAGAACGATGAAGCTTGCGGCTGCCCGGCAATGATCAACGGACCTGCTGCGAGTCATGCCGGTAACGATCCGGGCTCAAGGCCTTCAAGATGACTTTCTTCTGGGCATCCGACAACTCATGATAGGAACGCAAGTGCGGGTTCAGCCGAAAGTACAGCTTGAGGCCACCGAACAGTGTTTGCGCGTACAGGATTTCATCCCGCAAGACTTCATAAGGCGTCGCGGTATGCATACTCAGCACCGAGCGCCCCCGGTCCTTGCCCTTGATGGCCTTGCAGATCAGCTTGCCGAACTGGGCCTCATCGCTTCCCGACGCCAGCAAACTGAAGAACTCTCCCATGAACTCGTTGAGCTTTTTCAGGGGATTGCACAGGTTCTCCAGGGGAGTTCGCGTCAGCTCCAACATATCGTTGTTGAACTCCCTGATCGAGGAAAACACCGCTTGCACCGGGGCCGACCATTCAGGCGGCTCACTGAATGGAGTGAAAACCGTAGGCAGGGCCACATGCAGCTCACTGAGTTGTCGTTCAGATTCAATTCTTTTGTTGATCAAGGGGTTCAGGCATCCGTGGGGCAAGGTTTTTTCCTGCGAAATCTCGAGCGCAATAACATAAGACGCAGCATAGAACCCCAAATGCCCCAACTGCTGTTTGTCCGAGTACGGCAAGACGTTTCGATAAAACGCCAGGGACCGGGCAGTCTCGCCATTCTCCAATGCCAAGACGGCACGCGCCTGCCACGCAAAGGCCTCGAACAGCCGGTAATCCGGATGCTGCTCCAGCTTCGAGAATGCCTGCTCGATCGCCACGGGGTCCCTGTACTCCTCTTCAGTGGCCAGAACAAGCTGGTACAAGGGTTCGAACGCCTCCACTGACCGTGCGCCGACTTGCTGGGAAAAGATAGCGAACTGGCGCTCAAGATGGCCATTTCCACTGGCATCCGGCAATCCGGAAGCAATGAAGCCATCGAACAGCCCGATATGCGAAGTAGCCAATCGATCGGGCTCGCGGTGCCCGCAGAATGCTTCGTAGTGGTAACGAAAACGTTCTACCAGGGTGACCTTCGAGTCCATTCGGGCAGAGCCATACATCTCGGAAAAACGACTCAGCGCGGTCGCCGCCGTATAGGCGCAACGAACGGTGTCCAGCAGCTCCTGCTGCTCTGCTGCGGTCAGCTTGCTGGATGAAATCTCTGCCCTCAGGCCTTCGACTTCAGCGTTGATCGTGGAGATTTTCTTATGGGATTTATCGCTGACCTTGTCCAGGGCATAGAAAAAATCCGGAGCTTCTACCGTGGCTGGAACCAGGCTTTTTATATAGGCCTTTACCGCAGCCGCTCGTATACCGCTGGCACCGTGGCTGACCAGCAGTGCGTGGAAATGATGGAGCGTCGTTTGAGGAGAAAGCTTGCCGCTCAACCGATGCAGAAGCACGGCCAGCTGCGGCAGTACCCAGATATCCAGAAACCGGGCTATTCCCGTTGCGTAATCCTGGTAAGTGATGATCGGGCGTGACCTCAATATCGAGAAGATATGCTCGTACTGACTCAGATAGTGCTGGAGCGTACTGGCCAGCGCCTTGTCATCCTGCACCAGGTACCTGAGCAGGTCCGGCAGCAGCCCCTGCTCCACTTCATTGTTTTTCCTGAAGTACAGCTTCTGCTTAGCCTCATAGGACCTGAGCCCGGAAAAGCCATCAGCAGTGGAAGTCACCAGTCCTGCTCCCCAGCACAACACCTCGAAGACTTCAAAATACGCTGGAATCCTGACCATCGACTGTCGCTCCTTGAAAAATGGACACCGCCTCCTCGGATTTCCGGTCAACCGGAAAATGCCCGCTCTCTATTATCGCCCTCGCAACACTCAGCTGGACAAACCCATTCCTGTTTCCTTTTGGAGAGCGTCACCATGGCCACACCCGAACACGAAAAATTCCCCGGCGAAGCACCTGCCGGGCAACCCACGGTCTTCAGCCCAGACAAGGAGGACACCCTCGCTGCCAGTCAAAGCCAGGAGCCGGCACCTGACGCGGCGGCCGACCCCGATGAAGTCGATGAAATCATCGATGAGATCGCCGAGCACCAGGATCTGCTGGAAAGGATCCACGCCAACCTGAGCGCCAAGCAGCGGCGCATCGACGATCTGTCGGACGACGACACTTGCTACGAAGGTTATGGCGAGGAACTGGTACGGCTCGAGGAGGCCGACGAGCAATTGCTGGCCGCGGAAAGGCTGCTGGATTTCAAGCCGGACAACGCGGCCCTGAGCCGGGCGCGCTGCCTCAGCGAAAACGCGGCGGGCACCCTGATGGAAGTGAAGCCGGACGACCTCGATGACCAGGATCAGGACGACGCCGCGCTGCCCTAGCCCGGATGATCACCCAGGCGCTGCCGGCAGCTCAGTCGTCCAGGGCTTTTACCGACTTGGGCGACAGGCGCAGGCTGCGAAGGCTGCGCTTGACGCTCTTGAGGTGGTTGACCAGGCTCGGGCCGCGGGCCATGGCCACGCCCATCGCCAGCACGTCGATCACCACCAGGTGGGCGATGCGCGAGGTCAGCGGGGTGTAGATTTCGGTGTCTTCGTGCACGTCGATCGCCAGGTTGACGGTCGACAGCTCGGCCAGCGGCGTCTGGCTCGGGCACAGGGTGATCAGCGAGGCGCCGCTTTCACGCACCAGGTTGGCGGTGATCAGCAGGTCCTTGGAACGCCCGGACTGGGAAATGCAGATCGCCACGTCGGTGGGCTTGAGGGTCACCGCCGACATCGCCTGCATATGCGGGTCGGAATAGGCCGCCGCGGTCAGCAGCAGGCGGAAGAATTTGTGCTGGGCGTCCGCCGCCACCGCACCCGAGGCGCCGAAGCCGTAGAATTCCACGCGCTGGGCCTGGGACATGAGGGTCACAGCCCGTTGCAACTCCACCGGATCGAGCTTCTCGCGAACCTCCATCAGGGTGTGCAGGGTGGTGTCGAAGATTTTCAGGCTGTAGTCGGCGACCGAGTCGTCTTCATGAATCGCGAACTGGCCGAAGCTCGCCCCGGCGGCCAGGCTCTGGGCCAGCTTGAGCTTCAGGTCCTGGAACCCCGAGCAACCGATGGCGCGGCAGAAGCGCACGATGGTCGGCTCGCTGATACCCACGCTGTGGGCCAGGTCGGCCATGGAACTGTGCATCACAGCCGCAGGGTCGAGCAGCACATGATCGGCGACCTTGAGCTCCGACTTGCGCAAGAGATGGCGTGATTGGGCAATGTGCTGCAACAGATTCAAAGGGCTGGACTCATTGTTATGGGGCAGACGCCCAAGGATGTAGCAATTTTGTAGTTATACTACATGAATTCGCTTTTTGCCTGCTCAATGCGTAACTGAATCACCTTTGCGCCCCACTGTTTTAGCCTTGCCTGCTCTTTGTAGCTGCTGGAGCCGGGCAGCCGGTATTCGTAAAAACTTCAGATACTCCTGGCCTTTTGTGGCCGCTGCGCAGCCGATCGCAGCCTGCGGCAGCGGCTACAGGGTCTCGGCCCGCAACAGCGCCGCAAGCCCCTCGGCTTCCACCGGCCGACTGATCAGGTAGCCCTGCACCTCATCGCATTTCTGCTCCTTGAGAAATGCCAGCTGCTCCGGATGCTCCACCCCTTCGGCCACCACCTTCAGCGACAGCCCGTGGGCCATGGCGATGATCGCCCGGGTGATCGCCGCGTCGGCGCTGCCTTCGCTCAGGCCGCGGATGAATGCCTGGTCGATCTTCACGTAGTCCACCGGAATCCGCTTGAGGTAGCTCAGCGAGGAATAACCGGTGCCGAAGTCGTCGATGGCCAGCTTCACCCCCAGGTCACGCAGCTGCTGGAAGGTGGAAACGATGTGTTCGACGCTGTCGAGCAGATGGCTTTCGGTCAGCTCCAGCTCGAGGAAGTGCGGCGCCAGCCCGGTCTCTTCCAGCACGCTGCGCACCTGGCTGACCAGCTTGCCCTGGCGCAGTTGATGCACCGACAGGTTCACCGAGACCCGAATCGCCGGCAGCCCCTGGCGCTGCCACTCGCAGGCTTGCCAGCAGGCCTGGCGCAAGACGAATTCGCCGATCGGGCCGATCAGCCCGATCTCTTCCGCCAGGCCGATAAAGTCCCCCGGCGGCACCCGGCCCAGGTCGGGATGGTCCCAGCGCACCAGGGCTTCGGCGGCGTTCAGGCGGCCGGTGGCGAGGCACAGTTTCGGCTGGTAGAACACCTTCAGCTGATGCTCCTCGACCGCCTTGCGCAGCTGGTTCTCCAGTTGCAGGCGCTCCAGGGTGCTGGCTTGCAGGCTGGCGGTGTAGAACTGGAAGTTGTTGCCGCCCAGGTGCTTGGCGTGTTGCATGGCGATGTTCGACTGGCTGATCAGCGCCGGAATTTCCCGCGCGCTGTCGGGCAACATGCTGATGCCCATGGAAGCGCTGACCACCAGCTCATGGCCTTCCACGGTGATCGGCAAACGCAGCTTCGCCGACAAGCGGGTGGCCACCCGGGTCAGGCTCGACAGGCTGCCATAGGCATCGAACAGCACCGCGAACTCATCGCCGGACAAGCGGGCAATGGTGTCGGCTTCCGGCAGCGCGTTGACCAGCCGCCGCGCCATTTTCTGCAACAGCTGGTCGGCGATGTCGTGGCCCAGGCTGTCGTTGAGCAGCTTGAAACGGTCCAGGTTGATATGCACCAGGGCCAGGCTGCGGCCGCCCTGGCGCATCCGTTGATGGGCTTCGCGCAAGCGTTCGCGAAACAGCGAACGGTTGGCCAGGCCGGTGAGCTCGTCGTAATGGGTCAGGTAGCGCATGCGCTCTTCGGATTCGCGCCGCGCCGACAGATCGGCGAAGAAGCCCACAATATGGCTGACCTTTCCCCGCGTATCGCGCACCACGTTCAATTGCAGCCACTGCGGGTACAGCTCGCCGTTCTTGCGCGCCTCCACCAGTTCGCCCTGCCAGCTGCCGTGCTGTTCGAGGGCTTGATGAATCACCGGAAAGTGCCGCCGTGCGTCGCGGCTGCACGGCAGGTCGACCACATTGCGCCCGAGCATGTCCTCGATCTGGTAACCGGTAACCCGGCTGAACGCCTGATTGACCGCCAGCAGCACGTAATCGGGGTCGAGGATCACGATGCCCTCGCTGGCCGCCTCGAACACCATCGCCGCCAGGCGACGCTGCTCTTCCTGTTGCTTGCTGGCGCTGATATCGCGCCGGGTGCCGACCATGCGCAACACCCGCCCGCCTGGGCCGCGCTCCACGGCGCGGCCACGGTCCTCGATCCAGACCCAGTGGCCATCGGCATGCCGCACGCGATATTCCACCAGGTAATCCTCGGTGCGCCCCTTCAGGTGCTCCACCAGCGCGCGCTTGAGCAGCGGCAGGTCTTCGGGATGCAGCAGCGGCTTGAGGTGGCTGAGCATCGCCCGCACGAACTCCGGCTCCAGGCCGAACAGCTCCTTGATATGGCTGTGATGGACCTCGTCGGTCTGCAAGTTCCAGTCCCACAGCCCCAGCTGGCTGGCCTTGAGGGCCAGGGCCAGGCGCGCTTCGCTCTTGCTCAGGGCCTGGTTGGCCGCATCCAGCTCGAGGCTGCGCTGGGCCACCCGGCTTTCCAGGCCGACCTGGGCTTCGCGCAATTGCTCTTCGGCGCGGCGACGCTGCTCGACCTCCCGCAGCAGCTCGCTGTTGAGCTGTTCGCTGCGGCTCTGCGCCTGCTGCAGATGTTCGATCAGGGCCTGGTTCTGGAAACGCCGCAGCAAGCCCATCTGGATCAGGCGGTTGACCTGCCAGGCCACCACGCTCAGCGACACCAGCAGGATCAACCCCAGCCAGCCCCAGCCGCGCTGCTGCTCGTCGCCGCCCCAGAACAGGTAGCCGATCGCCGGCAACAGGCAGGGCAAGGTAAAGGACAGGAAGGCCGGCAGGCTGACCGCGTAGGCCACGCTGGCCGAGAGGATCGCCGCGCCGATCAGGCCGAAGACCCAGGCCTGCTGCAGGAAATTGTCGGTGGGCATCAGGGCGATGCCGGCGCAGGCCAGGGTCAGGCCGCTGACGGCGGAGCCGAGCAGGAACATGCGGCGCCAGACCGGTTGCGCCTGGCGGCTGGGAATCGCCGAGTCGAACGCCGCCACCTGGATCACCCGCAGGGCGACCAGGGCCAGCAACCAGACCATCCACACGCTGACCAGCCAATAACGCTCGGGGCTCCACAGCAGCCAGGCGCAGACCAGGCCGTTGAGCAGCATGAACAGGGTGGGCAACAGGGAGCCCTGATAAAGCAGGCGCGTGCGCTCTACCGCCATCTCCATGGCGTATTGCTTGCGAACAACCCGAGGCTCCACGGAGGGTCCGGACGGGCCAGTGCTGAGTGTCATAGGCAGTGTTCTTATAATGATTGAGCCCGAAACGTCGCCGGAGCATACACAAGCAACCGCCCGGACCAAACTGCCTGGAATCATAAAATCGGCAAATCCGCGCGAGCGCCGATCCCTGCGAAATTCCTCCAGCCAAGCCCGGCCAACGGCTGCAGCCCGTGACCGACCGGTCGTCCCCGGCGTTCTTTTATCGGCTAAACCAAAGCTTGGTTTGCCCGGTGTGCGCCAGCCCCCTAGAATGCCCCGATGCGCGATGATCTCTCCCTTCTGCTGAACTCCCTCAACGATGCCCAACGCCAGGCCGTAGCCGCCTCCTTGGGTCGTCAGTTGGTCCTGGCCGGTGCTGGCTCCGGTAAAACCCGAGTGCTGGTGCACCGTATCGCCTGGTTGATCCAGGTCGAGAACGCCTCGCCCCACTCCATCCTGTCGGTGACCTTCACCAACAAGGCCGCTGCCGAGATGCGCCAGCGCATCGAGCAGTTGATGGGTATCAACCCGGCCGGCATGTGGGTCGGTACCTTCCACGGCCTGGCGCACCGCCTGCTGCGGGCGCACTGGCAAGAAGCCGGCCTGAGCCAGACCTTCCAGATCCTCGACAGCGACGACCAGCAACGCCTGGTCAAGCGCGTGATCCGCGACCTCGGCCTGGACGAGCAGCGCTGGCCGGCCCGGCAGGCCCAGTGGTTCATCAACGGGCAGAAGGACGAAGGCCTGCGTCCGCAACACATTCAAGCCAGCGGCGACCTGTTTCTGGCCACCATGCGCGGCATCTACGAAGCCTACGAGGCCGCCTGCCAGCGCGCCGGGGTCATCGACTTCTCCGAGCTGCTGCTGCGTGCCCTGGACCTGTGGCGCGACCACCCGGGCCTGCTGGCGCACTACCAGAAGCGTTTCCGCCACGTGCTGGTGGACGAATTCCAGGACACCAACGCCGTGCAGTACGCCTGGTTGCGCCTGCTGGCCAAGGGCGGCGACAGCCTGATGGTGGTGGGCGACGACGACCAGTCGATCTACGGCTGGCGCGGCGCGAAGATCGAGAACATTCACCAGTACTCCGAAGACTTCCCGGACACCGAAGTGATCCGCCTGGAGCAGAACTACCGCTCCACCGCCGGCATCCTCAAGGCCGCCAACGCCCTGATCGCCAATAACACCGGGCGCTTGGGCAAGGAGCTGTGGACCGACGGCGGCGAAGGCGAAGCGATCAACCTGTACGCCGCCTTCAACGAACACGATGAAGCGCGCTACGTGGTGGAAACCATCGAAAGCGCCCTGAAAACCGGCCTGGCCCGCAGCGATATCGCCATCCTCTATCGCTCCAACGCCCAGTCGCGGGTGCTGGAAGAAGCGCTGCTGCGCGAGCGCATTCCGTACCGCATCTACGGCGGCCAGCGCTTCTTCGAACGCGCCGAAATCAAGAACGCCATGGCCTACATGCGCCTGCTCGAAGGTCGCGGCAACGATGCGGCCCTGGAGCGGGTGATCAACGTGCCGACCCGCGGCATTGGCGAAAAGACCGTCGAAGCGATTCGCGAACACGCGCGCCACAGCCATGTGTCGATGTGGGAAGCGATGCGCCAGCTGGTGGCCAATAAAGGCGTGACCGGGCGCGCCGCCGGTGCCCTGGGCGCCTTCATGGAGCTGATCGAGCACCTGGCGGCGAAAACCGCCGAGATGCCGTTGCACCTGATGACCCAGACCGTTATCGAGCAGTCCGGCCTGATCGCCTACCACGAAGCGGAAAAAGGCGAGAAAGGCCAGGCCCGGGTAGAAAACCTCGAGGAACTGGTCAGCGCCGCGCGCAACTTCGAGCACACCGAAGAAGACCAGGAACTGACGCCGCTGGCGGCCTTCCTCGGCCACGCTTCGCTGGAAGCCGGCGACACCCAGGCCGACGAGCACGAAGACAGCATCCAGCTGATGACCCTGCACAGCGCCAAGGGCCTGGAATTCCCTTACGTGTTCCTGGTGGGCATGGAAGAAGGCCTGTTCCCGCACAAGATGAGCCTGGAAGAGCCCGGCCGCCTTGAAGAGGAACGTCGCCTGGCCTACGTCGGCATCACCCGGGCGATGCAGAACCTGGTGATGACCTACGCCGAAACCCGACGCCTGTATGGGAGCGAGACCTACAACAAGGTGTCGCGTTTCGTACGGGAGGTACCGAAGGGGCTGATCCAGGAAGTGCGCCTGTCCAACAGCGTCAGCCGTCCGTTCGGCGGTGGCCAGTCGCAGAGCACCAGCAGCCTGTTCGGCGGCAGCGAGATCCCGGACACCGGCCTCAGCCTCGGCCAGGCGGTACGCCACTCGGTATTCGGCGACGGCGTGATCCTCAACTTCGAAGGCGCCGGCGCCCAGGCCCGGGTCCAGGTGAACTTCAGCGAAGGCAGCAAGTGGCTGATGCTCGGCTACGCCAAGCTCGAAGCCATCTGACGCCTTGACCTCCTTCGCCATGCCGGGGCGATGCTTCTGAACCAGAAGCATGCCCCGCGGCATGGGGCGAAATCGGGCTGACCGGCCACTGAGCCGTTGCATCCGCCCAACGGACAAACCTGTACAGGGCCCACTTGCCTCGACCCAAGCTGAACCGTGGCTGTCAGGCAAAAGCCCGAAACACTCTGCCGCTAGCCAGTGACACTTCACCTGTGCAACATGGCGCGCGTGCCATCCACAAATGGGAATTCCCTTTATGAAACGTTTTCTTAGCATCGCCATGGCGTTGTGCATCGGCCTGACGATGAGCCTCGACGCCAACGCCAAGCGCTTCGGTGGCGGCAAAAGCGCTGGCGCCGCGCCGACCCACCAGACCAGCCAGATGGCTCCGTCCTCTTCCGGCATGGGTTCCACTGCCGCGACCGCCGGCGCTGCCGGTGCCGCGGGCGCTGCCACCAAGGCCAGCGGCGCTTCGCGCTGGCTCGGCCCATTGGCCGGTATCGCCGCAGGCGGCTTGCTGGCCTCCATGTTCATGGGCGACGGCTTCCAGGGCATGCAGATCTTCGACATCCTGATCATGGCGGTCATCGCCTTCCTGGTCTTCCGCTTTATCGCCGCCCGTCGTCGCAAGCAGCAGGAGCAGTACGCTCCAGCCGGTCACGCACCGATGCAGCGTGAAGCCTTCGAGCCAAAACCTGCCTCCGGTTCGATCTTCGGTGGTTCGGCTGCACCTGCCGCCGCGGCCCGTCCGGTAATCAACGCGCCAGCCTGGTTCAACGAAGAGCGTTTCGTCGAAGCCGCGCGCAACCACTTCCAGTCCCTGCAGCAACACTGGGACGCCAACGAAATGGACAAGATCGCCGAGTTCGTGACCCCGCAGATGCTGCAATTCCTGAAGCAGGAACGTGCCGATCTGGGCGACGGCTTCCAGTCGACCTACATTGACAACCTCAATGTGCAACTGGAAGGCGTCGACGACCGCGCCGACAAGACCATCGCAACCCTGACCTTCACCGGCGTGTCGAAGACCTCGCGTTTCGACCAGGGCGAAGTGTTCAGCGAAAGCTGGAACATGGAGCGCGCCCAGGGCGAAAATCAGCCTTGGCTGGTTGCAGGTATCCGCCAGAACGGCTGATTCTCTCCAGTGTCACATCGGTAATCGCAAAACCCCGGCTCAGGTCGGGGTTTTGCATTTCACGATTGCACTTATAGCGAGCTACTGTATAAACCGCCGTCTATTAAACCGCGCCATAGAGCTAAGAGGACCCAGGCCGTGGAAGAAGTCATCGAGCAACTCCGTGAAGCAAACGAACCGGTACCCGTTCCCCTGGAACTGCCGGATGAAGACCTGCTGGTGGAAATCGAAGAACAGCTGTTCATCAATATCCCGTTCGTCTTCAAAGAGTTCCTGTTGACCGTGAGCGATGTCGTCTACGGCAGCCTGGAGCCGGTCACCGTGACCGACCCGCAGTCCCACACCTACCTGCCGGAAGTGGCCGCCACCGCCTGGGACATGGGGGTGCCGCGCGAGCTGATCCCGATCTGCCAGGACGGTGACGACTACTACTGCGTCGAGGAAGACGGCACCGTGGTGCTGTGGTCCGGCGAAGAAGAGCTGATCACCGAAGAATCCTGGGAATCGGTATGGCACTGGGCGCGGGACGTCTGGCTGGAAAGCTGATCGGCCTTGCGCGGTTTCGCCCCGCGGGCGCAGGCGCATGGATCGACTGCCACCCGTTGCATGACGTTCACAAGCGGTCGCGCCACCCGGTCGATCGCTGCATTGACACTACTCGCCAGCAGCCTGCTGGCGGGTTGTCAGTCGCCCATGGCTCAGTTGCAAAACCTGAGCACGCAGTACGCCCATCAGGTCGAAGTCCTGCCCACTTCACCCTTCCCGCTCGCCAGCAGCCTGCCCCTGCACTTATTCAAACAACCCCGCCTGCGCATCTACCTTGAAGGCGACGGCCATGCCTGGGCGACAGCCCGCCAACCCAGCCTCGACCCCAGTCCGCAGCACCTGCTGATGGTGCAACTGGCGCTGAGCGATCCCCGTCCCAGCGTCTATCTGGCCCGCCCCTGCCAATTCGTCAGCGCGGCCGACTGCACGGCGGCCATCTGGACCGACCAGCGCTTTTCCCCAGCGGTACTGCGCAGCCTCGACCAGGCCCTCGACCGCCTCAAGCTGCGTTATGGCAATCAGGATTTCGAGCTGATCGGCTATTCAGGTGGCGCGGCACTGGCCCTGTTGCTGGCCGCGCGGCGAGACGATATTGCCCAGGTGCAAACCCTGGCCGGCAACCTGAGCCCTCGGCTATGGGTCAGTACGCTGGGGCTGAGCCCGTTGCACGGCGCCCTCGAGCCGCTGGACCAGGCTCCCAAGCTGGCCCTGGTAGCGCAACGGCATCTGCTCGGCCAGGCCGACCGCAGCGTGCCTGCCAGCCTCTACCCCGCCTACCGACAGGCGCTGGGGACGAAAGCCTTCTGCGTACAATCCGTCAGCCTGCCCGGGGTCACCCACGACCAGGGCTGGGTCGAAGCCTGGCGACACTGGCGCGACCAACCGCTGAGTTGTGCATCACCGGGCAATTAGTGCCCATTGTCTTCCTTGTGGTTATCCAGGGTATCCAGCAAGGCCACCTGCATGCGGGTGTGCACGCGGATGAACCAGCGCCACAGCAGCGCGGCCACCGCCGCCGTCACCACCGCAATCAGCACCAGCAACTCGGTGGTCGGCAGGATGCTCGAAGACAGCGCCGCCAGCAGCAGGAAGATCACCAGCAGCGACAGCACCGGAATCACCTCGGCGATCACCCGGCGCACGCGCTGGGTGTGACGCCCGGCCATTTCCGGCTTCACCCCCATCTCCGCCAGCAGCATCGACAGGGCCTTGAGCTTGCGATAGGCGGCGATCAGGAACGGCAGCGACAGCAGCAGCGCCCCGCCCCAGATCAATGCCTTCTGCCAGCTCGGATCACTGATCCAGTCCTGCAGGTATTCGCCAATGCGCGCGGCGAAATAACCGCCGGAGAAGAAGATCGCCACCACCAGCGCCAGATTGACCCCGACCTGCAACAGGATCCGCCGGATCATCGACGCCAGCAGCGCCCCCTCGCCATGGGGCTGGATACTGCGCAACCATTCGCCGTACATGCCCAGCACCCGGCTCAGGCGGGTCGGCATCACGGCGGCGAGCTTCAGCGACAGCGGGTCGGCGGCGCGGATCAGGTAAGGCGTGAGCAAGGTGGTAATGGCCGATACGGCGACCGCCACCGGGTAGAGAAAGTCGCTGGTGACCTGCAGGGTCATGCCCAGCGCCGCGATGATGAAGGAGAACTCGCCGATCTGTGACAGGCCCATGCCGACCCGCAGCGAGGTGCGGCCATCGTTGCCGGCGATAAAGGCGCCCAGGCCGCAGGACAGCATCTTGCCCAGCACCACGGCGACGGTGATCACCGCGATCGGCCAGGCGTATTGCAGGAGGATCTGCGGGTCGATCATCAGGCCGATGGCGACGAAGAAGATGGCGCTGAACATGTCGCGTACCGGCTCGATCAGGCGCTCGATCTTCAGCAATTGCCGCGACTCGGCCATGATCGCGCCAATCAGGAAGGCGCCGAGCACCATGCTGTACTCCAGCTTGACCACCAGCAGGCAGAAGCCGAAGCACAGCCCCAGCACGGTAATCAGCAGCATCTCGTTGCTTTCGAACCTGGCCACGTAGGCCAGCAGCCGCGGGACCAGCAGGATGCCGATGACCAGGGCGACGATCATGAACAGCGAGAGCTTGCCGACGGTGGAGAACACTTCCCCGGAACTGACGGTGCCGCTGACCGCGATGCTCGAGAGCAAGGCGATGATACCGATGCCGAGGATGTCTTCGACGATCAGCACACCGAAGATCAGCTGGGCGAAGCGCTGGTTCTTCATCTTCAGGTCGTTGAGCGCCTTGACGATGATGGTGGTCGAGGAAATCGCCAGGATCGCGCCGAGGAACAGCGAGTCCATGGTGTTCCAGCCGAACCAGCGGCCGATCTCGTAGCCGATCCAGATCATCAGCACGATTTCCATGAACGCCGCGATAAAGGCCGTGGCGCCGACCTTGAACAGCTTGCGCAGGCTGAACTCCAGGCCCAGGCAGAACATCAGGAAAATCACCCCCAGCTCGGCCAGGGTCTTGATCGTGTCTTCGTCGTGGATCAGGCCGAACGGCGGGGTGTGCGGGCCGATGATGAAGCCGGCGACGATATAGCCGAGGACCACCGGCTGCTTGAGCCGGTGGAAGAGAATGGTCACCACGCCTGCGACCAGCATGATCACTGCCAGGTCCTGAATAAAGCTGATGGCATGCATGGCGTGGGGCTCCTTGGGGTCGTGTTCTTGCGGGCGGCGCGGGGGCGTTGCGCAGCCTGCCGGCCAGCGGGAAAAGCCCTTGGGACGGGCTTTTGAAGGTTAACATCGCGACTTGTGCCAGAAAGGCGGTGCAATATATGGAAACAGATAGATCGCCGCGTGACGGCGATCGCGGGCGCAGCGTCCCGTTATCGATGGTTTGAAACGCTGACCAAGCACCCGCAGAGGTGCGCCCCGCAACCCCTGCCTTAACCCGTGAGTGTGCTATGGAACCCGGAAACGCCCAGCTGTCGATGACGGTATTGATGACCCCTGACATGGCCAACTTCTCAGGCAATGTCCACGGCGGCACCCTGCTCAAGTACCTCGATGAAGTCGCCTACGCCTGCGCCAGCCGTTATGCCGGCCGTTATGTGGTGACCCTGTCGGTGGACCAGGTGATCTTCCGCGAGCCGATCCACGTCGGCGAACTGGTGACCTTCCTGGCCTCGGTCAACTACACCGGCAACACCTCGATGGAGGTCGGTATCAAGGTGGTCACCGAGAACATCCGCGAGCGCTCGGTGCGCCACACCAACAGTTGCTTCTTCACCATGGTGGCCGTGGACGACCAGCGCAAACCCGCCGCCGTGCCGCCACTGCAACCGCAAACCAGCGAAGACAAGCGCCGCTTCATGCAGGCCCAGCAACGCCGGCAGATCCGCCAGGAGCTGGAAAAGCGCTATCAGGAAATCAAGGCCGACGCCTGATCGTCCGAGACAGGCTCGCTTCTGCCGAGCGAGCCTGTTGGCGATAAGCCCCCGCGCAACCCGTTAGTTACAGCTCGATCGGTACCGCCTCGAACCGCACCCGTGGATGGGTGATCCGGTCCTGGGCCCGTATCAGTTGCAGTTCGTAACTGGCGCAGGCCTGGGTTTCCAGCAGCACTTCATGGACCGCCGCGGCGGTGAACTCGAACGCCGCCACCAGGCTGTCGCCCAGCAGCACCCGGGCCAGGAACAGGCCCGAAGTCAGGTCGCCCACACCCACCGGCTGACGCGGGAATGCCAGCAGCGGACGACGCAGGTGCCAGCTGCCTTCGGCGGTCACCAGCAACATCTCGAAGCCGTCCGGCAGCTTGCCCGGGTAATCCAGATGCTTGACCAGCACCGCTTTCGGACCACGCGCCAGCAGCGCCCGGGCCATGGCCAGGCAGTCGAACAGCGACTGCGGCTTGCGCCCGGCGAAACTGTCCAGCTCCAGTTGGTTGGGGCAGAGGAAATCCGCCACGGCCGCCGCCTCTTCCAACAGGAAGTCGCTGACCTCCTGGGGCACGCTGCAACCCTTTTCCGGGTGGCCCATCACCGGGTCGCACAGGTACAGGGCCTTGGGGTTGGTCGCCTTGATCCGCGCCACGCCACCGAGGATCGCCCGCCCCTGCGCCGCGCTGCCCAGGTAGCCGGACAGCACCGCGTCGCAGTTACCCAGTTCGCCGATGGCGGCAATGCCTTCCACCAGCTCCGGGATCTGGTGCGGCGACAGCACCTCGCCGGCCCACTGGCCGTATTGCGTGTGGTTGGAGAACTGCACCGTATTGAGCGGCCAGACATTCACCCCGACCCGCTGCATGGGAAACACCGCGGCGCTGTTGCCGGCATGGCCGAAGACCACATGGGACTGGATCGCAAGCAGATGAGGCGTACGTTTCATTCGGGTCATTCCGTAAAACGATTGAAATTCGAGCCGCGCAGTATGCGACTAAACGCAACCTGTACGACAGACCGAAGACGCAGTTAAGCTGGTGCGACTTCGTTGGAGCGCACCTCATGCTGACCCTTGGAAACATTTTCGTGCTGATGCTGCTGGCGACCGGCGCCGCCTGGCTATGGCACAACCACGGCCTGCGCGAGCGGGCGCTGGAGAGGGTCAAGCAGCATTGCGCGCGGCTCGATATCGAGCTGCTGGATGGCAACGTGGCGTTGAAGCGCATCGGTTTCGTCAGGGACGCCAGTGGTCGCCGGCGCCTGGCCCGGATCTACACCTTCGAATTCACCGTCACCGGCGAAACCCGCCATGCAGGGACCATCACCCAGTTCGGCGCCCACAGCGCGCAGATCGAGCTGGCGCCCTACCCGATTGCAACGCCCGCGCCGCCACCCGTGCCGACACACAGCGCCGAAGTGATCGAACTGAGCCAATGGCGCGAAGGACGCAGCAAGTAAGGCCAACCGCCTATGCACTCCTGTAGGAGCGAGGCTTGCCCGTGATAGCCGCGAAGCGGCGATTTTTCCTGGCAAAACGCGTCATCGTTGACGATTTTTTCGCGGGCAATCGAGCGTCGACCGGCCGCTCCTACAGAAGCAGGGGTTGGATTATTGGCAGCACTGGGCCAGGGACTGTTGCAGGGTGGCCACGTCCTGCGGCTCGCTGAAGATCAACTCGATACGTGAATCGCGGCGCCACTCGCTGGCTTGCCAGTCCAGCGCGGCGTTATCCAGGGCGTTGCCCGAGACCCAGCCCTGCGCACCGTGGATCACCAGCTTGGCCCGGCGCCAATCAAGGCTCGCCAGCCATTGCTCGACGTGCCCGACCTCGAACACCCGGCTCGGGTGCCAGCGCCAACCGATGCTCCAGCCGCCCTCCTGGGCCTGGCTCAGGCAGATGGGCCGGGCCGGATCGGTCCAGATCGCCGGCAGCTGCGCCAATCCCTTGGGTACTTCGAAGGCCTCAATGGCAGCCCCCGCGCGAGCCTCCACGCCAGGCAAGCGCTCCAGCGCCAAGGTCCCGCGGGTAGTCCAGAGCAGCGGACAGGCCGGCAACTGCTCGAGAATGCCCTGACGCTGCGCCGCGTCGAGCCCTTCGTCCTTGTTCAGCAGCAACAGGCCGGCACTGGGCAGCGCCTCCTGTTGGGCCTGCGGCAGCGGCTTGCCGGCCGCCAGCGCCTGGGCATCGAGGACCAGCACGCAAGGTTGCACGGCCAGGACCTTTTGCCAGGGCGCCTCGCGCAATTGCTGGAGCAGTTGCGCCGGGTGCCCCAGGCCGGAAGGTTCGATAAACAGACGGTCGGGCCGGGCCTTGCGCAGCAGGCGCCCCAGGCCCACCTGGAACGGCGCGCCGTTGACACAGCACAGGCAGCCGCCGGCCACTTCGCCCAGGGCGATACCGTCCTCGTCCCGGGCCAGCAGCGCCGCGTCCAGGCCGATCTGGCCGAACTCGTTGATCAGCACCGCCCAGCGCTCATTGGCCGGACGCTGCGCCAACAGGTGCTGGATCAGGCTGGTCTTGCCCGCGCCGAGGGGACCGGCGATGACGTGGGTGGGGATGTTGTGCAGCATGGGGGGGAACGCTCGGAAAGGAGGTGATTGATCCTACGCGCTAACCCGCGGCAGCGAAATTCCCGTAGCCGCTGCCGCAGGCTGCGATAAGGCGCGCAGCGCCTTCCGAGGGCCTCAAGAGCACGTCTCCTGCGGAGCCGATCGCAGCCTGCGGCAGCTACAGGGTCAGCCGAGCCAGTCCAGGGTGAGGATCAGCCGGCGCTCGCCGGGGGCCGGTTGCGGCGAGCGGTGGATCAGGCCGAAACCCTCGTTGCCCAGCCATTTCTCACCCTTGAACAGGGCCACCTCGCCGCTGGCCATCTGCTGGATCAGCGCGGCATCCGTGGGTTCGGCCTCGGCCTGGCCCAGTTGCCGACGATCCATCGCGCCCTCGCGCAGCCATTGGCTACCGGCGCCGGCATAGGTGGTGATCAGCCGTACCGGCACATGGTCGACATGAAAACGCGGGCACATGGCCTTATCCAGCACCCGCAGGCGCAGGCCGACGCGCTTGGCGCCCAGCAGGCAGGCAAAGGCGCTGACCAGCCAGGCGACATCGGCGATAAAGCCATCGTAGCCCTGCAGATCGCTGAAGCCAGAAGCCAGGCCGCGCAGGTTCGGCTCGGCGTCCTCGGTGTCGAGTTCCAGCGACAGCGACTCGGCCAGCGGCTCGTTCAGCGACAGCAGCAAGGCACCGAAATCGGCGATATGCGCCGGCAACTGGCGCTGCCACAGGGCCAGGTTGACCTCGTCGTCCAGCACCTCGGCGAGGACGATAGGGGCCGGGCCGCAAGCCTCGCGGCGTATCGGTTTTTGCAGGGTTGGCCGCAGGAGCGGCTTCGCAAGCAGGTGCGCTCCCACAGGGGACAGTGGTTGGTAGAGCATCAGGCGGCGGCCTCTTCATGCCAGGGGCCGAACGGGTCGCGCATCAGGCGCCAGCCTTCCGTGCCCAGGGCCATTTCGTCGTCCGTCAGCAGGCAATCGTCGAGCTCGGCGGTGAGCCGGGCGAAGTCGATGTTCTGGCCGATGAACACCAGTTCCTGGCGGCAGTCGCCGGTGGCGGCGGTCCAGTTCTGCATGATCGCCGCGGTGCTTTCCGCATCCTGCGGCCAGTGTTGCTTCGGCACGAAACGCCACCAGCGTCCGGCGAAACCATGACGCATCAGCCCCCCCGCCTGGGACCAGCTGCCGGCCTCCTGGTGCTTGCTGGCGAGCCAGAAAAAGCCCTTGGAACGCAGCAACTTGCCGTTGCTCCAGGGGCGGTTGATGAAGTCGAAAAAGCGCTGTGGATGGAAAGGTCGGCGCGCCCGATAGGCGCTGGAGGCGATGCCATATTCTTCGGTTTCCGGCACGTGCTCGCCGCGCAGCTCTTGCAGCCAGCCCGGCGCCTGGGCAGCGCGCTCGAAGTCGAAACGACCGGTGTTGAGGATCTTCGCCAGCGGCACTTCGCCCATCACCATGGGGATGATTTCCGCCTGGGAATTGAGGCGTTCGAGGATGGCGATCAGTTCCTGGCGCTCGTCGCTGCCGATCAGGTCGATCTTGCTGATCAGGATCACGTCGGCGAACTCGATCTGTTCGATCAACAGATCGGTGATCGAGCGCTCGTCTTCCTCGCCCAGGGTTTCGCCGCGGGACGCCAGGCTTTCCGCGGCCTGGTAATCGAGCAGGAAGTTCATGCCGTCGACCACGGTGACCATGGTATCCAGCCGCGCGATGTCGGCCAGGCTCTGCCCCGCTTCGTCGCGAAAGGTGAAGGTCTCGGCCACCGGCAGCGGCTCGGAAATGCCGGTGGACTCGATCAGCAGGTAATCGAAACGCCCGTCCCTGGCCAGTTTGCCAACCTCTTCCAGCAGGTCTTCGCGCAGGGTGCAGCAGATGCAGCCGTTGCTCATTTCGACCAGTTTTTCTTCGGCGCGGTTGAGGCTGACATCGCGCTGCACTTCGCTGCCGTCGATGTTGATTTCGCTCATGTCGTTGACGATCACCGCCACCCGCAGGTTGTCGCGGTTGCGCAGAACGTAGTTGAGCAGCGTGCTTTTGCCGGCGCCGAGAAAGCCGGACAGCACGGTAACGGGAAGACGGTCGGTCATCAGGTGATCCTCATCGGGGCTGGGTGGCTGGGTCAGATCGCCCGTTGATGGCGTTCGCGCAGCTCTTGGCGTTCTTTGGCTTCGATACACAGGGTGGCGGTGGGGCGCAGCAGCAGGCGCCTGAGGCCAATGGCCTCGCCGGTTTCGCGGCACCAGCCGTACTCGCCACGGGCCAGGCGTTCGAGGGCTTCGTCGATCTTGTCCAGCAGCTTCTTTTCCCGCTCCAGCAGGCGCAGTTGCCACTGACGCTGCTCTTCGGCGCTGCCGATATCGGCGAGGTCGCTGTGGGGCTCCTGCTCGCGCAGCACCTCGAACTCGCCATCGATGCGTTCTTGCAGCTCGACGCGCTGCGCCAGCAGCAGCTCACGGAAATAGGCCTGCTGGACGTCGTTCATGTAGTCCGCCTCGGGCTGGGCGAGAAGTTGCGCTTCGGTCATCGGGCGTTCAGTCATGGTGGGTCACGGGTCAGGCTTTATTTAATGTTATAGTATAACAATACAAATAAGCCAACCCTCTCTTGCCGCCCGCGACGAAGGGCGGGATGCTTGAGCCTCCCCAGCCGAGAAACCCCATGCGCCACGCCTTGAAATACACGCTGCTGAGCCTGTCCCTGCTGGTCGCGGACACCGCCATCGCGCAAGTGCCCAGCGCCCTGGCCACCTGCACCCGTAGCGCCAACCTGCTGGCCTGCGTGGATGCCGAAGGCAACGCCTACAGCGTCGCGGCCGCGGGCAGTACTACCTATCTGCGGGGTTTCGAAGTCGCCGGCAAACGTTATTGGGCGCAGACCAACAGCCGTTACGGCCAACTGACCTTCTTTACCGGCCTGGCCTCCGACGGCGAGGCCTGGGTCGGCTACAGCCAGCGCGTCGGCTGGACCACCCGCAACCGTTTTTCCAGCTCCGGCGGCAGCAGCGGCAAGTTCACTTGCAGCCGGATCAGCGGCTGCTGAGCAAAGCATTTTGTAGGAGCGAGGCTTGCCCGCGATGGACGCTTACGCGGTATAGCTGATACACCGCAGCGTCTTCATCGCACGCAAGCTGTGCTCCTACAGAAGCAGGCTGAGCCGCGTCAGGCCTGGGCTTTTTTCTGTTCCTGCAACCAGGCCATGTAGCTGTTCACCGGCGGGTTCTTCTGGAAGTAGCTCTGCAAGCCCGCGAACAGCCCATCGGCAATCGCCTGCTGGTGCCGCGCGGTGACCAGGCGCTGGCTGTCGCGGCTGTTGGAGATGAAACCCGTCTCCACCAGGATCGAGGGCACGTCGGGGGACTTGAGCACCGCGAAACCGGCCTGTTCCACGCGCTTCTGGTGCAGGGTGGTGATGCCCGCCAGGCTGCCCAATACGGTACCGCCCAACTGCAGGCTGGCGGCGATGGTCGCGTTCATCGACATGTCGAGAATCACCCCGGCGAGCATCGGGTCCTTGTCTTTCAGGTTGAGCAGGCTGGTGGCGCCCAGCAGGTCGGCGCCGTTCTCCCGCTGCGCCATGAAGCGTGCGGTGGCCGAGGTCGCACCACCTTCCGACAGCGCGTAAACCGAAGCCCCGGACGCCGTCAGGCGTGGCGCCGCATCGGCATGCACCGAGATAAACATGTCGGCCTTGTGCTTGCGAGCGATCTCCACCCGCTTGCGCAGCGGCACGAAGAAATCGTCGTTGCGCACCAGCTTCACATCGAAGCCCTTCTCACGCTTCAGCCGCTTGGCCAGCAGCTGGGCGATCGCCAGCACCACATCCTTCTCCCGTTCGCCACGGGCGCCGACCGCCCCCGGGTCCTTGCCGCCGTGACCCGGGTCGACCACAACGATGATGTCGCGCTTGGGATGCGCCCGGTCCGCCGGTGTTTCACGCGGCAAAGCGGGAGCGGCGACCGCCGCGATCTGCTGCGGGACGCGGCTGGCGTTGCTCAGATCGAGCACCAGGCGGTGGCCCTGACCGTCCTGGGGTGGCAGCAAAAAGCTGTCGAGCCGCAGCGGCTCGGCCAGGTCGAGGACGATCCGCGTATCGCCCTGGCCAAAGTGCCCGGAACGGATCGAGCGAATCGGCGTGTTGTCCAGGGCCAGTTGGCTGAAATCGCCACTGAACTGCGCGCCGCGAAGGTCGATGATCAGCCGTTCCGGCGCGCTGAGAGAGAAGGTCTTGTAGTGCACCGGCCCACTCAGATCGAGCACCAGGCGCAGCTTGTCGGCCGAGTTCCATAAACGCAGGTTGCGAATCTGGGTGGCGGATACCCCCAAAGGCAGAACCAAGGCCGCGCTGGCCAACAGCAGGTTGAGCAACTGACGTCTGTGCATGACTTACACCGCAGATTGAGGAGCATCCGTACTCGAAAGGCTTGGTGAAAAAACGTTCAGGAAAAAGGTTTCATCGACTGCATTGTTATAATATAACATGGCGAATTGTTTCCAACGATGGACCTGCTCATGAATGCGCTGACTCTGCCGGATATCGCCGCGCAGGCCGCACGCCAGGCCCTGCCCCTTGAGTGGGTGGGCATGTGTGGCATTGCCTTACCTGTGTTGTTTGATGGCCAGCGGATTGGCGCAACAGCGGATGCCGGCGTCAGCCTCGACGACGGCGAAGCCCGCGGCATTCATATGTCGCGCCTGTATCTGGCACTGGAAATGCTCGAACAGGAAAACCTCACCCCAGCCCTGATGCGCCA
The DNA here is from genome assembly GCF_002843625.1 of Pseudomonas sp. 09C 129. Taxonomy (NCBI): domain Bacteria; kingdom Pseudomonadati; phylum Pseudomonadota; class Gammaproteobacteria; order Pseudomonadales; family Pseudomonadaceae; genus Pseudomonas; species Pseudomonas sp. 09C 129. The sequence continues at coordinate 375,530 of NZ_CP025261.1, forward strand.
GGTACTGCAACGTTTTCTCGACAGCCACGACGGTCTGTCCAGCAGTGCCTACCTGCGAATTCATGCCGATCTGCTGCTGAAACGCCCGGCCTTGATCAGTCCGTTGGCCGGCTGGAAAACCTATCCGGTGAGCATCGAAGCGCACCTGAAAAACGCAATGTTCCACGTGGAACTAAAAATCGAAGTGCATTATTCCTCGACGTGCCCCTGTTCAGCCGCACTTTCCAGGCAGCTGATTCAGCAGCAATTCATCGATGATTTCGCCAACCGGGCGCTGCACCATGAAGACATCCTGACCTGGCTCGGTTCCTCGAAAGGCATAGTCGCCACGCCCCACAGCCAGCGCAGCACCGCGCAATTGCACTTGCGCCTGGATGACTTTCTCGACGAGTTGCCGTTGATGGCGGCGATCAACGACGCCGAAGCCGCCCTCGGCACCGCCGTGCAAACCGCGGTGAAACGCGCCGACGAACAAGCCTTCGCCCTGGCCAACGGGCAAAACCTGATGTTCTGCGAAGACGCCGCGCGCCGCCTGAACCTCGCCTTGCAACGTTCGCCAGGCATCCGCGCCTTCCAGGTGCGCGTGGTGCACGCCGAAAGCCTGCACGCCCATGACGCCGTGGCCGAGAGCCGCTGGAAGTGGGAGCTCGCATGATCAGCCTGCAATCGCTACGTTGGGGCGCGCCCGGCCAACCGCTGACGCCAGCACTCGACCTTGAGCTGGAGCCCGGCAGCCTGACCGCCATCATCGGCGCCAACGGCTCGGGCAAAAGCAGCCTGCTGAAAGTCATCGCCGGCCTGCAAAAGCCCTTGGCCGGGAAGATCAAGTTGCAGGTCCCTCGCCGTGGCGGCCTGTCCTTTCTGCCGCAGCAGCAGTACCTCGACCGGCAGTTCCCCATCACCCTGCAGGAATTGGTAGCCGCCGGTTTCTGGGGCGATCGGCAAAGCGCGCAACAGCGTGCCGGACGTTTGCAGCAGGTGCTCGCAGACTGGTGCCTGAGTGGCCTGGAACAACGCCCGTTGATGGCCTTGTCCGGCGGCGAATTGCAGCGTGCCCTGCTCGCCCGCCTGAACCTCGCCGATGCCCCGCTGTTGCTGCTGGACGAACCCCACGCCGCCCTGGACGAACTGGGCCAGGCCCTGCTGTGGAAACACATCCACACCTGGCAGCAGCAAGGTCGCACGCAAATCGTGGTCTGCCATGACCTCGCCGCCGTGCGCCAGCACATCCCCCAGACCCTGCTGATCAAGGCCAGCGGTTGCCGGTTCGGCAGCAGCGATGAACTGATCGTCCAGCCCATTCAGATGCAGGTGGCCTGATGCTCGCCGCCGCCCAGCTCTGGCAGCCCTTCCACGAGTTCGTGTTCATGCGCCGGGCATTGCTCGGCGGCCTGGCGCTGGCATGCAGCACCGCACCGTTGGGGGTGTTCCTGATCCTGCGGCGCATGAGCCTGATCGGCGACGCCGTGGCCCACGGCATCCTCCCCGGCGCGGCGCTGGGCTTCTGGTTCGCCGGGCTGAGCCTGCCGGCACTGACGCTCGGCGGCCTTGGCGCCGGACTCGGCATGGCCGGCCTGGCCGCCTGGATTACCCGGCGCACCGGCTTGCGCGAGGACGCCAGCCTGGCCGCGATCTACCCGATTTCCCTGGCCAGCGGCGTGCTGATTCTCGGCCTCGCCGGCAAACGCCTGGACCTGCTGCACCTGCTGTTCGGCTCGGCCCTGGCGGTGGATGGACCGACCCTGGAGGGCATGCTCTGGGTCTCCGGATTCAGCCTGCTGGCCATGGCGCTGATCTACAAAGCGTTGCTGCTGGACACCCTCGACCCACTGTTCCTCAACAGCGTCAGCCGCCTTGGCCCCCTCGCCCACGGCCTGTTCCTGACCCTGGTGGTGCTGAACCTGGTGATCGGTTTCCAGGCCATCGGCGCCTTGATGGTGGTCGGCCTGATGATGCTGCCGGCCGCCGCCTCGCGCTTCTGGAGTCGGCGCCTGCCGGTGCTGATCGGCATTGCCGCGCTGCTCGGTTGCCTCTCGGTATGGCTCGGCCTGTTGCTGTCGTTCCACTACTCGCTGCCCAGCGGTCCGGCCATCGTCCTGGTGGCGGGCGGTCTGTACCTGCTGTCCGTGGTGTTCGGTCCGGTGCACGGTCTGCTGCGCCGCCCGCCTTTGCTCACATCCCCATGAGGTGTTCCCCGATGCGCGCCCTACTCGTGCTCTTCAGTCTGTTGCTGCCGTTGTCGTTGTCGCCCGCCCAGGCCGCGGACAAACTCGCCGTGGTCACCAGCTTCAGCATCCTCGCCGACATCACCCGCCAGGTCGGCGGCGAGCACATCCAGATCACCGACATGGTCGGCCCGGACGCCGACGCCCACACCTACGAACCGACACCGGACGATGCCAAGGCCCTGCTCAAGGCCCGGTTGATCATCAAGAATGGCCTGGGTTTCGAACCCTGGCTGGATCGCCTGGTGGCCAGCACCGGCACCCGGGCCACGGTGATCACCGCCAGTCGCGGGGTGATTCCGCGCTCGCTGGATGAGGATGGCGAGACCGTGCCCGACCCGCACGCCTGGCACAACCTGGCGAACGCCGAACTCTATGTGGGCAACATCACCAAGGCGCTGGTGGCCGCCGACCCGGCGAACCAGGCCGACTACCAGCGCAACAGTCAGGCCTACCTGAAACGAATCTACGCGCTGCTGGCCGAAGCCAAGGCCAAGTTCGGCGCGCTGCCGCCGGGCAATCGCAAGATCGTCACCTCCCACGACGCCTTCGGTTACCTGGGGCAGGCCTACGGCATCGACTTCATGGCCCCGCAGGGTCTGTCCACCGAGCGCGAACCCTCGGCCGCCGAAGTCGCGGCGCTGATCACCCAGATCCGCAACGCCAAGGTCAAGGCGGTGTTCATGGAAAACATCAAGGACGCGCGCCTGCTCAAGCAGATCGCCGACGAAAGCGGCGCCCACATCGGCGGCACCCTGTACTCCGACGCCCTCGCCGCCAAGGGGCCAGCCAGCACTTTCACCGGGTTGTTCGAATACAACCTGAACACCCTGTACGACGCCCTGAGCCAGCCATGAACAAGCGCCCTCCACTGTCGATGCTCGATCTGGAAAGCGCGCCCCTGGGCAGCGTTTGGCCGCTCACCGGAGTGCTCGATGCGCTGCCATGGAATGCCGACGGCCTGATCGCCGCCATCGCCCAACAGCACGACAGCGGCGAGGTGCTGATGCTGGCCTGGATGAACCGCAAGGCGCTGGCCGAGACCCTGGCCAGCGGGCAGGTCTGCTACTGGTCGCGCTCGCGCCGGCAACTGTGGCGCAAGGGCGAAAGCTCGGGGCACCGCCAGCGCCTGCTCGAAGCGCGCCTGGACTGCGACGGCGACGCCGTCCTGCTGCTGGTGGACCAGCAAGGTCCGGCCTGCCACACCGGGCGCCCCAACTGTTTCTACAACGCCATTCGCGACGGCGCGGTGCAGGTCATCAGCGCGCCGCTACAGGAAACCCCAGCATGATTCGCAAGAACCCCTCCGGCGATCTGCCGGTCATCGCCGAGTCGGCCTATGTCGACAAGACCGCCATCATCTGCGGCAAGGTGGTGATCGGCGAGAACGTATTCGTCGGCCCCTACGCGGTGATCCGCGCCGACGAAGTCAACGAGCAAGGCGCCATGGACCCGATCGTCATCGGCGCCAATTCGAACATCCAGGACGGCGTGGTGATCCACTCCAAATCCGGCGCGGCGGTGACCATCGGCGAGTTCACCTCCATCGCCCACCGCTCGATCGTCCATGGCCCGTGCACGGTCGGCGACCGGGTCTTCATCGGCTTCAACAGCGTGCTGTTCAACTGCGCGGTCGGCAATGGCAGCGTGGTGCGACACAACTCGGTGGTCGATGGCCGCGACCTGCCGCAAGGCTTCTACGTGCCCTCCACCACCCGTATCGGGCCCAATACCGACCTCTCGCAGTTCCCGCCGGTCAGCGTCAGCGCCTCGGAGTTTTCCGAAGACGTGGCGCGCACCAACGTCGATCTGGTGCGCGGTTACAAAGCCCTGCAGAACGAGTTCTGAACATGAACAGCGTGCTGATTCACAACGCCCGACTGGTCAATGAAGGACGCGAGTTCGACGCCGACCTGCTGGTGGACCATGGGCGCATCGTCAAGATCGCCAGCAGCATCGAAGGCGAGAATGCCCGCACCGAGATCGACGCCCAGGGCCAGTGGCTGCTGCCGGGCATGATCGACGACCAGGTGCATTTCCGCGATCCCGGCGCGCCGGAGAAAGGCAGCTTCCACAGCGAGTCGCGGGCGGCCGTGGCGGGTGGCATCACCAGTTTCATGGACATGCCCAACACCCAGCCCGCAACCCTGACCCTGGCCGCGCTGGAGGACAAGAAACGCCGGGCGGCGATCCACTCGGTGGCCAACTATGGCTTTCACTTCGGCGTCAGCCGCGACAACCTCGACACCGTCGCCGCCCTCGATCCGTGTCGGGTGGCCGGGGTCAAAGTGTTCATGGGCGCCTCCACCGGCAACATGCTGGTGGACGATCCGCAGGTCCTGGAGCGGTTGTTCGCCGAGGTGCCGACCATTCTCCTGGCGCACTGCGAACACACGCCCAGCATCCAGGCCAACGAGCGGCGCATGCAGGAGCGTTTCGGCGAAGCGATTCCCGCCGTGGCCCACCCGCTGATCCGCGATGCCGAAGCCTGCTATCGCTCCTCGTCGCTGGCCGTGGATCTGGCCAGGCGTCACGGCACTCGCCTGCATGTCTTGCACCTGACCACTGCCCGCGAACTGGAACTGTTCGAAGACCAGCCCCTGGCGCAAAAGCGCATCACCGCCGAAGTCTGCCTGCACCACCTGCTGTTCGACGACCGTGATTACGCGCGCCTCAGGCACCTGATCAAATGCAACCCGGCGATCAAGACCCGCGCCGACCGCGACGCCCTGCGCCAGGCCTTGCTCGGCAACCGCCTGGATGTGATCGGCAGCGATCACGCGCCGCACACCTGGGCACAGAAACAGCTGCCCTACCGCCAGGCGCCTTCCGGGCTGCCGCTGGTGCAACACGCCCTGCCCGCCCTGCTGGAACTGGTGGCCGATGGCGTGCTGCCCATCACCACCCTGGTGGAGAAAACCAGCCACCGGGTCGCCGACCTGTTCGCCATTCCCGATCGCGGCTACCTGCGCGAAGGCTACTGGGCCGACCTGGTGCTGATCAGGCCCGAGCCCGAGGGCCTCGCCGTGGCCCGGCAGCCGATCCTCGCCCAGTGCGGCTGGACGCCCTTCGCCGAACAGCGTTTCCGGCACAGCGTTGCTACCACCCTGGTATCGGGGCAGCTGGCCTGGCACGCCGGGCGCCTGTACGACAACTGCCAGGGTTTACCGCTGCGTTTTACCCGCTGATCCCTTCCCCTGAACCCTCCCCTGGAACACCAAGGAACACCCGATGATTCACATCACCCTGCCCGACGGCTCACAACGTGAGTACGACCAGCCGCTTTCCGTGTACGAGGTGGCCGCGAGCATCGGCCTCGGCCTGGCCAGGGCGGCGGTCGCCGGCCGGGTGAACGATCGACTGGTGGATTGCTCCTTTATGCTCGAGGGCGATGCCCGGGTCAGCATCGTCACCGCCCGCGAGCCCGAGGGCCTGGAGATCCTGCGCCACTCCTGCGCGCACCTTTTGGCCATGGCGGTGAAGGAGTTGTACCCCTCGGCCCAGGTCACCATCGGCCCGGTGATCGAGGACGGCTTCTTTTACGACTTCGCCTATGAACGGCCCTTTACCCCCGACGACCTGCAGCGCATCGAAGCGCGCATGACCCGCCTGGCCGCGACCAACCACGCGGTACGCCGGCGCGAGCTGAGCCGTGACGACGCCCAGGAATACTTCGCCAGCCTGGGCGAGTACTACAAGGCCGAGCTGATCCGCGACATCCCGCAGGACCAGGTGCTGTCGCTGTACCGCCAGGGCGATTTCGAAGACCTGTGCCGTGGCCCCCACGTGCCGTTCACCGGCATCCTCCAGGCGTTCAAGCTGACCAAGGTCGCTGGCGCCTACTGGCGCGGCGATGCCAGGAACGCCCCGCTGCAACGGATCTACGGCACCTGCTGGGCCACCCAGAAAGACCTCAAGGACTACCTGACCCGCCTGGAAGAAGCCGGCAAGCGCGACCACCGCAAGCTCGGACAGCAACTGGACCTGTTCCACTTCGACGACTGCGCGCCGGGCTCGGTGTTCTGGCACGCCAAGGGCTGGACCCTGTTCCAGCAACTGATCGGCTACATGCGCCGGCGCCAGGACCAGGCCGGCTATCAGGAAGTGAACACCCCGGACGTGATGGACCGCAGCCTCTGGGAAACCTCCGGGCACTGGCAGAACTACCGCGACCACATGTTCAGCACCACCACCGAAGACCAGCGGGTGTTCGCCCTCAAGCCGATGAACTGCCCCGGCGCGGTGTCGATCTTCAGTCGTGGCCTGAAAAGCTACCGCGACCTGCCGCTGCGCATCGCCGAGTTCGGCAAGGTGCATCGCTACGAGCCCTCCGGTGCGTTGCACGGGTTGCTGCGGGTGCGCCACTTCACCCAGGACGACGCGCACATCTTCTGCACCCCGGCGCAGATGCAGGCGGAATGCGCGAGCACCATCGCCCTGGTGTTCGACATCTATCGCGACTTCGGCTTCCACGACGTCGCGGTCAAGCTCTCCACCCGGCCGGCCCATCGCATCGGCAGCGACGCGCTGTGGGACCAGCTGGAAGGCGCCTTGTCCGGCGCCCTGGAAACGATGGCGATCGACTACCGGATCAACCCTGGCGAAGGCGCGTTCTACGGCCCGAAACTGGAGTTCGTGCTGCGCGACGCCATCGGCCGCGACTGGCAATGCGGCACCCTGCAGGTCGATCTCAACCTGCCGGAACGTTTCGATATCAGCTACATCGACGAGCACGGCGAACGCCAGCGCCCGGTGATGCTGCATCGCGCGCTGTTCGGTTCCCTGGAGCGTTTTATCGGCATCCTCATCGAGCATTACAGCGGCGCCCTGCCCTGCTGGCTGGCGCCGCGGCAGGCGGTGGTGATCAACATCAGCGAAGGTCAGGCGGACTATGCCCGGTCGGTGGCCGACAGCCTGTCACGCCAGGGCCTGCGAGCCAGCGCCGACCTGCGCAACGAGAAGATCAGCTACAAGATCCGCGAGCACAGCCTGCAAAAGGTGCCGTACCTGCTGGTGGTGGGCGACAAGGAAAAGGACGGGGGATTTGTCAGCTTGCGCAGCCGCCATGGCGAGGACCTGGGGCGGTGGGCGGTGAGCGAGGTGGTGGAGCGCTTGCGGATAGAGTTGTAGCGACAGACGCCATCGCGAGCAAGCTCGCTCCTACAGGTTTAATACGATCCCCTGTAGGAGCGAGCTTGCTCGCGATGCTCTTAGGCTCTTGGCTTGACCGTCCCGCAATCCTGCCCCAGCCACACCGCACGGGTGTCCATGCTGCCCTTCTGCTGGAAGCCGGTGGCATTGAAGGTACCGATGACGTTGGTGGTGAACTCACGATCGCTGAGGAATTTCGCCACGCCCGAGCCCTGGGCTTTCGGGCAGCTGAAGCGGAACTTCCACTGGTTGGAGGTGCGGTCGGTGACCTCCTGGCGGCAACCCGATTGCGGGTCCTGCAGCGGGATGGTGTCGGACTTCACCTGCTCCGGCGTCAGGCACACGCGGATGCCCTTGCCGCCCATGGTCACGCCCTGCTTCTCCAACTGCGCCCGTTGCTCGGGCGTCAGCTGTTGTTGCAACTGACCGAGAATCAACGACAGGTCCGGCAGGCTCTGGTCATCGACTTTCATGTTGCTGGTGGTCAGTTCCCACAGGCCCGGTTGCAGCATCTGGGCCTGCGCGGCCAGCGGAAGCGAGACAACGGCGGCCATGGCCAAACCCAGTAGACGAAGCTTCATCGAATGACTCCTAGACAGTAGTGGCCGTTAGACGCCAAAAATGCAGCGGCGTTGCATGGCGAATTAATTAGCGACAATCATGCTCGAACATGGTCTGTTAGGGTCTGCAACGAAGAGTTGGCGAGCAAGGTCGCGCCTGTTTGCACGTAGCGCCGAAGGCGCCCGGCACGCCGCTTTTCATACGGACCCCAGCATTGAATCTTCAGGAGCAAGGCTGTCCCCATGGATTATTTTGGCCCACATATTTTTGGCTATCTGATTGCCACCCTGCACTTTCTCGGCCTGATCGCCGCCATCCACGCCGTGCTGACCGTCAGGACCGCCCAAGGCTCCATCGCCTGGGCCCTGTCGCTGTTGTTCATGCCGTACCTGACCCTTATCCCTTATCTGGTGTTCGGCCGCAGCACCTTCGATGCCTATATCAAGGCCCGGCGCCAGGCCAACCTGGAGATGCGCAAGGCGATCAACGAGCTGAACTGGCGCCCCTGGATCGAGGAGGCCCTGAGCGCCCGCGCCTCCGCCGCCTACACCTCGCTGCGGGCCATGCCCAAGCTGGGTCGCATGCCCTGCCTGGCCAGCAACCATGTACAACTGCTGGTCAACGGCGATGCCACCTTCGCCGCGATTTTCCAGGCCATCGAACGTGCCCGCACGGCGGTGCTGATCCAGTTCTTCATCATCCACGACGACGACCTTGGCCGACGCCTGCAAGCGCTGCTGCTGAAAAAGGCTGGCGAAGGCGTGGCGATCCACCTGCTCTACGACCGCATCGGCAGCCATTCCCTGCCCCACGCCTATGTGCAGTCACTGCGCGATGCCGGCATCCAGGTGCATGCCTTCGCCACCCGCAGCGGCTGGCTCAACCGCTTCCAGATCAACTTTCGCAATCACCGCAAGATAGTGGTGGTGGATGGCCTGCTGGGGTTTGTCGGCGGGCATAACGTGGGCGACGAATACCTGGGGAAAAAACCGCCGTTGGCGCCTTGGCGCGATACCCATGTTTCGGTCAGCGGTCCGGTGGTGGCCTGCCTGCAGGAATCCTTCGCCGAAGACTGGTTCTGGGCCTCGCGGCAATTGCCGCCGTTGATCCTGCCGGACACCTACCCCGATGACGGCGTGCTGTGCCAGGTGCTGGCCAGCGGCCCGGCGGACCCTTATGAAACCTGCTCGCTGTTCTTCGTCGAAGCCATCCACGCGGCGACCGAACGGGTGTGGATCACCAGCCCCTATTTCGTTCCCGACGAGGCCGTGTTCGCCGCCTTGCGCCTGGCTGCCCTGCGCGGGGTGGATGTGCGAATCCTCCTGCCGTCGCGCGCGGACCACCGGATCGTCTACGCGGCGTCCAGCCTGTACGCCTTCGAAGCCGTACGCGCCGGGGTGCGGGTGTTCCGTTATCAGCCGGGTTTCCTGCACCAGAAAGTGGTGCTGATCGACAGCGAAATCAGCGCGATCGGCAGCGCCAACCTGGACAACCGCTCGTTCCGCCTGAATTTCGAGGTGATGTTGCTGACCGTGGACGAAGCCTTCGCCAGGGAGGTGGAACATATGCTCAACCTCGACTTCGAGCGTTCCCGCGAAATCGCCAAAGAAGAAAGCCGGGAAACCCACCGCCTGCAACAGCTTGGTATGCGGGTCGCCCGGCTTATTTCACCGATTCTCTAGCGTCGGCGCTTCACGAGTAATACAGGTCGTCGCGGGTCCAGGGCAGCTCATGACTGCCATCGGCGTGAGCCTTGACCGCGAGAATCTGGTGCAGGTTGATCCAGCCGCGGGCGAAGGCGTAGGCACAGCCGGCCAGGTACAGGCGCCAGATGCGCAAGACCTGTTCCGGCACCAGCCGGGAGGCGGCTTCCAGGTTGTCTTCCAGACGCTCACTCCAGTGGTCCAGGGTGCGGGCGTAATGCAGGCGCAGGCTTTCCACGTCGACGATCTCCAGCCCCGCTTCGCTGATCTCGGCCGAGATCATCGCCAGGTGCGGCAGCTCGCCATTGGGGAACACATACTTCTCGATAAAGTCGCCGGCTCCACGGCCCACGGGACGTCCATCGGTGTGCTTGGCGGTGATTCCGTGGTTCATCACCAGGCCGCCTTCGCGCACCGCGCCGAACAGTGTCTTGCAGTACTGCGCCAGGTTGGCGTGGCCCACGTGCTCGAACATGCCGACGCTCACCACCTTGTCGAAGCGGCCGTCCTGGGGCAGGTCGCGGTAGTCCAGCAATTGCAGTTCCACCAGGTCCTGCAAGCCTTCGGCGATCACCCGCTCCCTGGCCAGCGCCAGTTGTTCCTTGCTCAGGGTGATACCGAAGACCTTGGCCCCGAATTCTCGCGCCGCGTACCGCGCCAGCCCGCCCCAGCCGCAACCGACATCCAGCAGATATTCACCAGGCTGCAAGCGCAGCTTGCGGCACAGGTGGCGAAATTTGGCCTGTTGGGCCTGTTCCAGGCTCTCACTGCCGGTCTCGAAATAGGCGCAGGAATAGGCCATGTCGCTGTCGAGCCACAGCTGGTAGAAGTCGTTGGAAAGGTCGTAGTGGTAGGAGATGGCGGCCGCATCGGTGGCCTTGTCGTGCAGGGAACGTACTGGCAGCACTTCTTCCTCGCCGTCCAGCAGCGCTTGGCTCAGCTCGTCGCAAACCCGGATGACTTCGCTGATAGAGCCTTCCAGCTCAAGTTTGCCCTCGACGAACGCCGCTCCCAGCGAGTTGAGAGTGGGATGGGCGAGCTGGGTGACCAGTTGCGGGTCCTTGACCACAATAGTGACGCTGGGCGCCGGCCCCAGGTTGAACTCATGGCCATCCCAGAGTCGCAGGCGTAGTGGTAGTTGCAGATTCTGTAAGGCCGGTGGAAGTTGCGCGAGCATGGATTATCCCCCTTGTTTCAGACGTCTGAGTGAGGTTAGACCATACTGAAAAATTAGCAGGCTATCGATCTGATAGCTGAAATTCATCAGTGCCGGCAGTGCAACAATCCCTGCTGAACAGCCAGCCGACCGTCCCGGAAGCTGGGCCCTCTTCACAGATGACCGCCAGACGGGCGCACAGTTCGACCTGGTTTAATTCTAGCTCCAGACGCTCAAACCCGCGCTTTTCCGCCCCGGCCCACGCCCCTACAACTTGAGCAATGGCTCCTGGAAACGCAGCAAGCGCCCGGCATTGCCCAGCACCAGCAAGGTGCTGAGGTTATGCAGTACCGCCGCGATCATCGCCCCCGCCGCGCCGAGCCAGCCGAACGCGGCAAAGGCGACGATGGCCAGGGTCCAGCCCAGGCCGATGATCACATTGACCTGCAGGGTCTGGCGGCACTGGCGACTCAGGCGCACACAGGTACCGAGACGCCGCAGGTCGCTGCCGATCAGCACGATATCGGCCGACGCCAGGGCAATGTCCGCCCCACCCGCGCCCATGGCCACACCGACCACGCCAGCCTTGAGCGCCAGGGAATCGTTGATCCCGTCGCCCACCACCATCGGCCGGAAACCGCTGTCGATTTCCCCCAGCACGCGCTTGAGCTTGTCTTCTGGTAGCGCCTGGGCTTCGACATCGCCGATGCCGACATCCCGCGCCAGGCTGTCGGCCACGCTCTGGCGGTCGCCGGTCAGCAACAACTGGCGGCCCAGCCCCAGTTCTCGCAGCTCGTCGAGGGCAAACCGCGCTTCCGGCTTGACGCTGTCGGCCAGCAACAGCCAGGCGAGAAATTCGCCGTTCAGCGCCAGCCCGGCAATCGGTCCGTCATGTTCGGGCACTGCCGTGGTGGCGATGCCGAGCTGGCCGAACAACTCGGGACGCCCCAGGGCGGCCTCGCCCTGTTCGGTCTGCGCCACCACTCCCAGCCCCTGGCGCTCGCGAATATCCGACAGCACCAGGAAATGCTCCTGGGCCACCAGGCCGGCCAGCGCGCGGCTGACCGGGTGGCTGCTGGCCGAACCGAGGCTGGCCGCCAGGTTCAGCAAGGCCTGGCGATCTTCCCGCGGGCTGTCGATCGATTGCAGGCGCAAGGTGCCGAAGGTCAGGGTGCCGGTCTTGTCCACCACCAGCGAGGTCAGGTCCGCGAGCTCCTCGAGGAACGCCGAACTGCGAATCAGGATGCCGTGCCGCGCCGCCACGGCGATCCCGGCAATCGCCGTGGCCGGCGCGGACAGCACCAGGGCACAGGGGCAGGCCGCCACCAGCACCGCGAGCATCGCCTGGGCATCGTGGGTGATGAACCAGGTCACCGCCGCCAGCAGCAATACCAGCACCATGTAACTGCCGGCGTAACGTTCGAGCAAACGGGTGATCGGCGGCTTGGAACGCTCGGCGCTTTGCATCAGCGCGATGACCTTGCCCAGGGTCGATTCGTGGCCGGTGCGGGTCACTTCCAGGCGCAACAGGCCGTCGAGGTTGATCGCCCCGCCGAACACCTGCATGCCGACATCGGCCTCCAGCGGCACCGACTCGCCAGTGATCGGTGCGGTGTCGAGGCTGGCCTGTCCGGAGAGCACCAAACCATCGGCGGGCACCCGATCGCCGGCGCGCACTTCGACGACATCGCCAGCCTTGAGCGTGGCGTTGTCCACTTCCAGAATGCTGCCGTCGGCCTGCACCCGTCGCGCATGGCTGCGGGTCAAGCGGCCCAGGGCATGAATGGCTTCCTGGGAGCCGATCACGCTGCGCTCTTCCAGCACGTGGCCGAAGATCATGATGATCGGCAACAGCGCCGCGGTCAGCAGGTCGCCGGTGGCCCAGGCGCCGAGCATGGCCAGGGCGATCAACTGGTCGGTGATGCCATGCAGGCTCGGGTAACGCAGGCTGTACCAGGCCGAACGCATCACCGGCAGCGCCACCAGCAACGAAGCGAACCCCAGCAGCAACTGGCTGACGCCGGTCTGCTCCGGGGCCAGCCAGCGCCAGACCAGGCCCAGGCCGAGCAGCCCCAACGCGAGCATGGCCAGGGTCAGCTGACGCGCGGCGCTACGTTGTTCGGCAGAGGTGAGCATGCTCGCCGGCGCGGCGGCATGGGTGTGAACAGTCATGGTTGGGCTCCCTGAATGATCAGGCGGGAATCGTCTTGGGGATTGATCGTGGTCACCGAGCCGGCCTGCCCAAGGATCTTCGGCAAGCGCTCACGGTAGATACGCAAGAGCATTTCCGGGTCGGTGCCGTTGCGTTGCGCCTGGGCCAGGCTCTGGATGGTCGCGGTATCGGCCTGGGCCTTGGCCAGGCGCTCACCGGCCTGGGCGTGCGCCACCTGCAAGGTGCGGTCGGCCTGTTCGTTGGCGGTTTGCGTGAGTTTTTCGGCTTCGGTGCGGGCGTTGGCCACCGCCTTGTCGGCTTGCTGGCTGGCGGTCAGCACCGCGTTGAAAGCGCTGACCGCGGGCCCCGGCAAACTGGACTGGACGTCGACCCGGGTCACTTCGATACCGATCCCCTGCCCGGTCGCCGCCAGATCCGCCAGCCGCTGGTTGATGCCTTGCACCAGATCACCACGCAGCCGTTCGCGACGCTCGGCGGCCTGGTTGTCGGCCCCGATCAGTTCCGGACGCGCCACCAGAATGGTGTCCAGATCGCGGGCGGCGGTCAGGGCCAGGGCACTGCGGGTCACCAGTCGATCCAGCGCCGGCAACACATGCTCATCCTGCAATACAAAGGCATAAGGCTCGGTGACCTTGTAGAACACCCGCACATCCAGCTGCACCACCCCGGCGTCGCCGGTCAGCAGATAACCGGAACCGGCCAGGGCATCGCTCAGGGGCACGGCGAAACTGGCCACCTTGTCACCCTTTAAGGCCGCATCGGAACGCAGCAGGCTTTCCACCCGGCGTTCGATCACCCGGTCTGCGGCGGGCAACAGCACCACCTGTTCGAACGGCTGCGGCCAGGCCAGTAACAAGCCGGCGTTCTGGATGCGATCCAGGGCGCCGAAATGCAGGACCACCGCGCGATTTTGCGGATCGATCTGCCGCACATTGGAAAACGCCCAGGCCAGGGCTGCCAGCACGGTCACCGCATACAGGGCGAGAAACGCCAGGCGACCGGCCTGAATCCATGGGCTGCCAAGTTCATGTGTTCCACGTGGAACCAAACTCATGGTTGCGACCCGGCGGCTTTATTGCCGAGTGTCGGCGGCCCGTCCACCAGCACCCGGAACGGCGCGGCATCGGTGCGCAGAATCAGCTTGGTGCCTGGGGTCACCACAGTGCCCAAGGTGTCTAGCGAACGCAGCAGGTTGTACAGCTGCGGCGAACCGGCGTAGGCGCGACCGTAAATCTCCGCCGCCTGCACCCGCGATTGCGCTTCGATGTCCGCGGCTTTCACCGTGGCATCGGCCTGAACGATGCGCGCATCGCGCTCGGCGGCGGAACGGATTTGCGCCGCTTCGCGCTTGCCGATGGCCGTGCGTTCGGTGGCGATGGTTTCACGCTCGGCGCGCATGCGGTCGACGGTGGCGGTCAGGGTCACCGAGGGTAGGGTCAGGCGCTCGACACCGACTTGCAGCACCCGCACGCCGTAAGTGCTCAGCAACTGTTGCTCGATCTGTTTACGCAACTGGGCTTCGAAGTCGGCGATGCGCACCTTGCTGGCATCGGTGTTCACCAGATTGGCCAGGTCAAAACTGCTGGCGGTGGTTTCCAGGGCCGAGCCGACAAAGGTGCGGATCTGCCGCGCCGCTTCATCCGGCTGGTTCTGCACCGCGCGCATAAAGCGTTTCACGTTGTCCGTATCGCCCTGCACCTGCCACGCCACATAGGCCTGGACGATGATGCGCAGACCGTCGCGGGTGCCGACATCCTGCAAACCGCTGGAGGTGGTGCGCAGGCGCAGGTCCACCGGGATCGCCGCCTCGAACGGTGCCGGCCAGCGCCAGCCGAGGCCCGGCTCCAGCAGCACCCGCGCCGGGTTGCCGAAACGGGTAATCACCGTGGCTTCGCCGGAGCGCACTTGCACCAGGCTTGCCGCGGCGACGGCGAACAACACCAGCAACAGCGCCCAGGCCATGCGCCGCCAGGGAAAGGGCCCCGCCTCTTCCGGCGCGCCGTGGTGGTGATGATGGTGTCCGTGATGGCCGCCGTGGCCGTGATCGTGGCCGGCGTGATCCTGATGATCGTGGGAATGGGACTGGCTCAATGGACGGCTCCTGGCTGAGCGGTGTTACCCGGTACCGAAGGCTCGGTCGGCAAAGTGAATGTACGCAGGTCGAGGGTCGGTGCGTTGGCGCCGCCCAGGCGATGATCGAGCACCAGCAACTTGGCGTTGCGCAGGCCCTGGCTCAGCTGGCTCAAATACTGCTCCAGCACGAATGCCTGGCCGGCGCTGGCATAGGCCTTTTGCTCGGCGCTGAACCGCAGGTCGGCCGCTTGCGCCGTGGCCTGCACTTCATGGGCCGTGGCCTGGGCCTGATCGCGGGCGATGCTGGCCTGCAACTGTGCCTGGTTGGTCTGCTCGCTGGCCGCGCCGCGCTCGCGGGAGATCAGCGCCTGGGCGCCGATCTGCGCAGCCTGGACGCCGTGATAGGCATTGGCGGCGCCGGCCGGCGGGTGAATGGCCTCGACCACGGTGGCGAGGATCTCCACCCCGCTGTCGAGTTTCTCCAGGTCGGCCTGCACCGCGCGGCCGATATCCTCGGCCAGGTTGGTACGGTCTTCGCCCAGCAGGCCGTCGAGGGTACGCGAGGCGAAGTCGTGGACCAGGATGCGGCTGGCGGTGCTGCGGATCAGCATCGGAATATCGGCGCTGTTGTAAGTCGCCGCCAGCGCCGCCTGATCGCTCAGGCCGATGCGATAGACGAAGCGCACGTCCATGTTGACGATCTGGAAGCTCTGCTTGTCGGCGGCGCCGCTGGCAATCACCTGGGACTTGTCGTTGACATGGCTGGCATCCCACAAGCGGTTGGCTACCAGTGGGGGCGGCCCTTCGGCGGAGGCCGGTTCGATCACGCCGGGCGCTTCGCCGACGCTGGTGGCCAGTTCGTGCACCACGCCGTTCTCGACACTCAGCACCCGGCCCAGCGGCCACGGCAGGCCCGCATGCAAACCCGGGCCAAAGACCGCCACCGGCTTGCCGAAACGCTCATAAATGCCCCGCCCCTGCAACGGCACTTCATGCAGGCCGGTGAGCAGCCAGCCCACCCCGAGCACCACCAGCAGCACCGGCAGGAACGCGCGGCGCATATAAGTGAAGGCCCAGATCTGCCGCAGGTCGATGCCGAAACGGTTGTGCAATTCGTGCTGCAAGGCCAGCAAGGGTTGCGGCGGCCAGCGCAGCAGATCGGCTACCACGCTGTGGGCCAGCATGCGCGGCTCCAGTTGCGCGCGACGCGGGCTGAATAACGACAAGACCGCGCGCAGCAGGAACTCCAGGGCCACCAGCGCCGGCAACACGCCGAGCAGCACGCCCAGGCGCACGGGCCAGAGCGCCGTGTCGCTGCTGAACAACAGGCACAGCGCCGCCAGCACCAGGCTGATGATCGCCACTCGCGCCAGCTGCGCCAGCGCCGCGGCTTCCGGCCATTCGCCGGGGTGTTCCTGGCTCAGCTGGCGCTCGAACACCAGCAAGCCGAAGGCCAGCAACAGCGCCAGCACCGCGCCGACATTGCCCGCCAGGCCCAGGGTCGCGGCGGGCAGGCCGAGGTTCCACGCCTGCTCGATCACCAACAGCACCAGCAAGGCCCAACCGCCCAGCCACAAGGTCGGCGCGCCGATCTGCGCCAACAAACTGGACCAACGCCGGCTGATGCCCTCCAGCAGCCGCTCGTACCAGCCGTCGTCGGGTAGCGGTTCATCCGCAACCGGCTCCGGGCTCGGCGCCACCTCCGGCGCCCGCAACGCACCCGCGCGCCAGGCACTGACCCAGCCCGCCGCCTGCAGGCCGCCGACCAGCACCAGCAAGGCCGCGGCCAGATTGACCAGCAACGCCGGCCATAAGGATTGCGGGGCAAACAGGCCGACGAAAAACGCCAACACCAGCCCCACCCCGGCCAGCCCCGCCAGCCCGATGCCCCAACGCTTCAGACGGCGTTCGTGAAAGGCCGCCCGCTGAAACCTCGGCAAGGCTTCGACCCCCGCCTCTTCAGTCTCAAGATCGACTTGCATAGCACCCCAACGCTGGTCGTTAACCCATTCCGGCCTGTGGATAACTCTCCGGCAGGCCGCTGTATTTGTCACAAATCGTTACGATATAACGATAGTAGTGAAATTTTCGTCCCTTACCTATGCCTTTATTTGCCGTGGGCGCGTCACAAACCCAGGGAAAACCGCTGCTGTGCTGATGCCAGCCCGCGAGATCTGTGGCCATAATCCGTGGCCCACTTTGTGACAAGGAAACGTCCAGCCATGCTCTCCATCTACCAGCTCAAACCGCGCTTCCAGAGCCTGTTGCGGCCATGGGTCCAGCGCCTGTACGAGAACGGCACCACGGCCAACCAGATCACCGTGCTGGCGGGAGTGATTTCGGTGCTGGTGGGCGCCCTGATCGCCAGCTTCGCCAGCCACCTCTGGCTGTTCATCCTGATCCCGCTGTGGATGATCCTGCGCATGGCGCTGAACGCCATCGACGGCATGCTGGCCCGGGAATTCGGCCAGCAATCGCGCCTGGGCGCCTACCTCAACGAATTGTGCGACGTGATTGCCGACAGCGCGCTGATCCTGCCTTTCGCGCTGATTGCCGGCGTCAGCCTGCCGCTGGTCCTGCTGGTCACGCTGCTGGCGCTGTTCAGCGAATACGCCGGCGTGCTGGGGCCGATGATCGGCGCCTCGCGCCGCTACGACGGGCCCATGGGCAAGAGCGACCGGGCGTTCGTGCTCGGCGTGCTGGCCACCGGCATCGCCCTGGGCTGGCTGAGCGCCGCCTGGATCAACGGCGTGCTGGCGCTGGTCGCCGCACTGTTGGTCTACACCTTGATCAACCGGGTTCGCCAAGGCCTGCTCGACGTACAACTGCAAGACACCCAACGACAAGAAGTGCAGCAAAACGCCCCCTCGGAATAAGGAAGTTGCCATGCGCGAAGCTCTCCACCAGACCTTCACCACCCACGACGGCGTCGAGCTGTTCTACCGCCACTGGCCGGCCACCGCCGCCCCCTCGGACGCCCCGCGCCAGGCGGTGCTGTTGTTCCACCGCGGCCATGAACACTCCGCGCGCATCGCCCACCTGGTGGACGAACTGGACCTGCCAGCCTTCGATTTCTTCGCCTGGGATGCCCGCGGCCATGGTCAGTCGCCCGGCGCCCGTGGCGACAGCCCGAGCTTCGCCACCAGCGTGCGCGACGTGCAGACCTTCTGCGATCACCTGCGGGCCAGCCACGGCATCGACGAAGAACACATGGCCGTGGTGGCCCAAAGCGTCGGCGCGGTGATTGCCACCACCTGGGTCCACGATTACGCGCCGCGCATCCGCGCCCTGGTGCTGGCGTCGCCGGCGTTCAAGGTCAAGCTCTACGTGCCTTTCGCCCGTCCGGGCCTGGCGCTGATGCGGCGTTTTCGCGGCAACTTTTTCGTCAACAGCTACGTCAAGGCGCGCTTCCTCAGCCACGACCCGGCGCGCGTGGCCTCCTATGACAGCGACCCGCTGATCACCAAGGCGATCTCGGTGAACGTGCTGCTGGGCCTGTACGAAGCCGCCGAACGGGTGGTGGCCGATGCCCAGGCGATCCAGGTGCCGACCCAGCTGCTGATCTCCGGCGCCGACTTCGTTGTCCACCGCCGGCCCCAGGAACAGTTCTTCGAGCGCCTGGGCAGCCTGCACAAGGAAAAACACATCCTGCCGGGCTTCTTCCACGACACCCTCGGCGAGAAGGCCCGGGCCCCGGCCGTCGCCAGCGCCCGGCGCTTCATCCTGCAGAACTTCGCGCGACCGCTGAACCGCCCTGCCCTGCTCGACGCCGACCGCCTGGGCCTGACCTGCGCCGAGTCCGAGGCGCTGGCGGCGCCCCTGCCGCACAACTCCCTGCGTGACCTGTACTGGCGCATGACCCGCGCCAGCATGCGCCTGGGCAGCCAGCTCTCGGCCGGGGTCAAGCTGGGTTTCGACACCGGTTTCGACTCCGGCAGCACCCTGGACTACGTCTACCGCAACCAAGCCACCGGCACCTCGGCCCTGGGCCGGATGATCGACCGCAACTACCTGGACTCCATCGGCTGGCGCGGCATTCGCCAACGCAAGCTGCATGTGGAAGAACTGCTGCGCCTGGCCATGGAAAAACTGCGCGCCGAGCAGCGCGAAGTGCGCATCGTCGACATCGCCGCCGGCCACGGGCGCTACATTCTCGAAGCCTTGCAGGGGGTCAGCCCGCTGCCGGAGTCGATCCTGCTGCGCGACTACAGCGACATCAACGTGCGCGACGGCAACGCGCTGATCGCCGAGAAAGGCCTGGGCGAGATTGCCCGCTTCGTCAAAGCCGACGCCTTCGACCGCGACGACCTCGCGGCCCTGGCGCCCAAACCGACGCTGGCGGTGGTCTCCGGCCTGTACGAGCTGTTCGCCGACAACCCGATGGTCAGCGATTCCCTGGCGGGCCTGGCCGCCGCCGTGGAGCCTGGCGGTTACCTGGTCTACACCGGGCAACCGTGGCACCCGCAGCTGGAGCTGATCGCCCGCGCCCTGACCAGCCACCGCGCGGGCCAGGCCTGGGTCATGCGTCGCCGGACCCAGGCCGAGATGGACCAACTGGTGGAAGCCGCGGGGTTCCGCCGGATCACCCTGCGCGTCGATCAGTGGGGCATTTTCAGCGTGTCGCTGGCGCAGCGGGTGCAATGATGACGGTCGCCGCGACATACACCCGCGAGCCCGGCCTGCTGAAACCCGCGGTGCTCTGGCTGTTGCTGCTGGCGCCACTGTTTTTCGGCACCTACGGCTTCGCCACCTGGGTCACCGCGCAACGGGCCGAGGTCGGCAGCCTGGTGTTCGACTGGGAGCGGCAGATGCCGTTCTGGGCCTGGAGCATCGTGCCCTACTGGTCGATCGACCTGCTGTACGGTTTTTCCCTGCTGTTGCCCACCAGCCGCGAAGAGCTCAAGCGCCACGCCTTGCGCCTGCTGACCGCGCAAGTCATCGCCGTCAGTTGCTTCCTGCTCTGGCCGCTGCGTTTCACCTTCCAGCGCCCGGAACTGGATGGCCTGTTCGGCTGGCTGTTCGACGTGCTGGCCGGCTTCGACAAGCCATTCAATCAGGCGCCGTCGCTGCACATCGCGCTGCTGGTGGTGCTGTGGGTCTGCTACGCGCGGCATGTCCAGGGCGCCTGGCGCTGGCTGGTGCACGGCTGGTTCGCGCTGATCGGCGTGTCGGTGCTGACCACTTATCAACACCACTTTATCGACGTGCCCACAGGCGCCCTGGCCGGCTGGCTGTGCGTCTGGCTGTGGCCGCTGGACCGCCCAGGGATGCTGCACAACCTGCGCCTGGCCCGCGACCGCCAGCGCTGGCGCCTAGCGTCGTTCTATACCGTGGGCGCCGCGGTGCTTGCCATCCCGGCCTTGGCCTTTTCCGGTGCCTGGCTGTGGCTGTTGTGGCCGGCACTGGCCCTGCTGCTGGTGGCGCTGAACTATGGGCTGTTCGACGCCAAGGGTTTCCAGAAGGGCGCGGACGGCCGCCTGGGCAACGCCACGCGCTGGCTGCTGGCGCCTTATCTGGCGGCGGCCTGGATCAATTCCCGGCTATGGACACGCCAGCATCCACAGCCCGACGAGGTTGTGGATAACGTCTGGCTGGGGCGCATCCCGACCCCGGGCGAACTACAGGACAGCCCGTTCAGCGCGGTGCTCGACCTGTGTGCCGAACTGTCCGTGGACGGTCGCCACCTGGCCTATCGCTGCGTGCCGGTGCTCGACTTGACCGCCCCCACCACCGAGCAATGCCGCGAGGCCGCGCAAGCCATCGAAAGCCTGCGCGAGCACGCGCCGCTGCTGGTCTGCTGCGCCCTGGGTTATTCGCGCAGCGCCACCGCCGTGGCCGCCTGGCTGTTGTACACAGGCCGCGCCGCCAGCGTCGATGCGGCGATCGTGCAGATCCGCCGCGCGCGCCCGCAGATCGTCCTGCAACCCGCGCACCGCAAGGCCCTGGAGCCTTTATCCACAGCCCAGGGGAGCGCCCATGGCCACTGATATGGAACTGCATGCGGTGGCCAGCCTGTTGCGCCGCGGGCATTCGCTGGACCTGTTATCCACAGGCCTGAGCCTGCTCGGCGCCCTGCTCGGCCTCGGCCAGTGGCTGCTCGGCGTGTCCGCCCCCTGGGCCATCGTCCTGAGCGTCGCCCTGCTGGTGCTGGGCTTGCTGCAAAAGTACTGGGCGTTGCGGGTGGCCTTCGATGCCGAGCTGTTCCAGCGGGTGGTGGACAGCCCGCTGCCGCTGGCCGAACGCAGCGCTGCCCTGGACCAGGCGCTGAGCGCCCTCGGCCTGCAACCGGCGAATGCCGGCGGCCGCCCGTGGCAACAACGCAGCCACGGCGCCCTCAACCTGTTGCGTCGCCAGGCCTGGCTGCTGGCGGCGCAAGTACTGCTGACACTGGGCTTCATCCTGGCCAGCCCCTGGCTGGCCGTCGCCGGATAAGGAATTCTCATGCTCGAACCCCTGGTCGCCACCCTCATCACCTCCGCCGCCCGCACCATCACCGGGGCGCGCAGCCTGTGGCTCGGCTGCGGGCCGCAGGCGGTGCAACGCATCTATTTCGCCAACCACAGCAGCCACGGCGACTTCGTTCTGCTCTGGGCCTCGCTGCCGCCCGCGCTGCGCAAGGTGACGCGGCCAGTGGCCGGCGCCGATTACTGGCAGACCCGCCCGCTGCGCCGCTACCTCATCAACCGGGTGTTCAATGGCGTGCTGATCGACCGCGAGCGCAAGGAGCCTGTGGATAACCCCTTGCAGCCAATGCTCGATGCCCTGGCCAACGGCGATTCGCTGATCATCTTCCCCGAAGGCACGCGCAACCTGGAGGAGGAAGGCCTGCTGCCGTTCAAGAGCGGCCTCTACCATCTGGCGAAAAGTTACCCACAGGCCCAGGTGATTCCGGTGTGGATCGCCAACCTCAACCGCGTGATGCCCAAGGGCCGTTTCCTGCCCCTGCCGCTTCTATGCACCACCAGCTTCGGCGCGCCGCTGTCCCTCGAGGACGGCGAAAGCAAAGAACACTTCCTCGAACGCAGCCGCGCAGCGCTGCTGGCCATGGCCCCGGAGCATTCTTGAGATGGATAGGCAAACCCTGATGTTGTTCGGCGGGATCGGCGCGGTACTGGTGCTGGCCTCGCTGATCGGTTTTCTGCTCAAGCTGCGCAGTCGTGGCGCGCCGAGCTCGGTGATCGACAACCTCAATGCGCGCATCAACGCCTGGTGGGTGATGGTGCTGGTGATCGGTATCGCCTTCTGGCTCGGCACCAGCGCGGTGATCCTGCTGTTCTACGCGGTGTCCTTCTACGCCCTGCGCGAGTTCCTGACCCTGATGCCGACCCGGCGCAGCGACTACCCGGCGCTGGTGGCGGCGTTCTACCTGGCCCTGCCGGTGCAATACCTGCTGATCTACTTCGACTGGTACGGGCTGTTCTCGATCTTCATCCCGGTCTATGTGTTCCTGCTGCTGCCGATCCTCGCGTCCCTGGGCGGCGACAGCACGCACTTCCTGGAACGCGCCTCCAAGGTCCAGTGGGGGCTGATGATCGCGGTGTTCTGCGTGTCGTTCGTCCCGGCGCTGCTGACCCTGGACATCGCCGGCTACGAAGGGCGCAACCTGCTGCTGATCGCCTACCTGGTGATCGTGGTGCAGATGTCGGACGTGTTGCAGTACGTCTGTGGAAAGCTCTTCGGCAAACGCAAGATCGCCCCGCGGCTGTCGCCATCCAAGACCGTGGAAGGTTTTGTCGGCGGCATCCTCCTGGCCTCGCTGATCGGCGGCGCGCTGTGGTGGATTACCCCCTTCACCATTTGGCAGTCGTTCCTGATCGCCCTGCTGATCAACCTGCTGGGCTTCGCCGGCGGCATCGTCATGTCGGCGATCAAGCGCGACCGCGGGGTGAAGGACTGGGGTCACATGATCGAAGGCCACGGCGGCATGCTCGACCGCCTGGACTCGGTGTGTTTCGCCGCGCCGATCTTCTTCCATCTCGTGCGCTACTGGTGGACCTGAACACTCATCCCCTTCTTCTGTAGGAGCGAAGCTTGCTCGCGAAAAGATCGCCAACGATAACGCGTGCCGGTTGACGGCACGCCGCTTCGCGGCTTTCGCGAGCAAGCTTCGCTCCTACAAGGAAGACGCAATTGCGTGCTTGACCAGGGTTGCTTTGCGCGCTCATATTACGGTCATAATTTTTCGCTCGACTACCTTTGAAAGCCTTCTTTTCCGATTGCAGGAGAACAGCCATGAGCAGCTACGACGTCGTCATCCTCGGTGGGGGTCCCGGTGGCTACAACGCCGCCATTCGCGCCGGCCAGCTGGGCCTCAAGGCCGCCTGCGTCGAAGGTCGCGCCACCCTCGGCGGCACCTGCCTGAACGTCGGCTGCATGCCGTCCAAGGCCTTGCTGCACGCCTCGGAGCTGTATGACGCGGCCATGGGCAAGGAATTCGCCGAACTGGGCATCGAGGTCAAGCCCAGCCTCAACCTCGCCCAGATGATGAAGCAGAAGGACGACAGCGTGGCCGGCCTGACCAAGGGCATCGAGTTCCTGTTTCGCAAGAACAAAGTCGACTGGATCAAGGGCTGGGGCTATATCGACGGCCCGGGCCAGGTCACGGTGACCGACAGCGCCGGGGCCAAGACCCGGTTGCAGGCCAAGGACATCGTGATCGCCACCGGCTCCGAGCCGACGCCACTGCCCGGGGTGGAGATCGACAACCGGCGCATCCTCGACTCCACCGGCGCGCTGTCCCTCAGCGAGGTGCCCCGGCACCTGGTGGTGATCGGCGCCGGGGTGATCGGCCTGGAGCTGGGTTCGGTCTGGCGGCGCCTGGGGGCCCAGGTGACGGTGGTCGAGTACCTGGACCGCATCTGCCCCGGGGTCGATGGCGAAGCCGGCAAGACCCTGCAACGGGCCCTGGCCAAGCAGGGAATCGCCTTCAGGCTCGGCACCAAGGTCAGCAGCGCCAGCACCTCGGCCAATGGCGTGCAGTTGAGTATCGAACCCGCCGCGGGCGGCACGGCGGAGCTGCTGGAAGCCGACTATGTGCTGGTGGCCATCGGGCGCCGGCCTTATACCCAGGGCCTGGGCCTGGAGAACGTCGGCCTGGGCACCGACTCGCGCGGCATGCTCGCCAACCAGCGGCACCGCACCGAGGCTCCCGGCGTGTGGGTGATTGGCGACGTCACCTCAGGGCCGATGCTCGCCCACAAGGCCGAGGACGAGGCCATGGCCTGCATCGAGCAGATCGTCGGCAAGGCCGGCGAAGTGAATTACGACCTGATTCCCAGTGTGATCTACACCAAGCCGGAGCTGGCCAGCGTCGGCAAGACCGAAGAGCAGCTCAAGGCCGAGGGCCGGGCCTACAAGGTCGGCAAGTTCCCTTTCACGGCCAACAGCCGGGCCAAGATCAACCACGAGACCGAAGGTTTCGCCAAGGTCCTGGCGGACGCGCAGACCGATGAAATCCTCGGCGTGCATCTGGTAGGACCGAGCGTCAGCGAAATGATCGGCGAATACTGCGTGGCCATGGAGTTTTCCGCCTCGGCCGAAGACATTGCCCTGACCTGCCACCCGCACCCGACCCGCTCCGAGGCGTTGCGCCAGGCAGCGATGGATGTGGAAGGGATGGCGACGCAGATGTAGAACCTGTAGCCGCTGCCGCAGGCTGCGTAAGGCCCGAAGGGCCTCGGCGATCTTGAGACTTGCGCGCCCTTCGGTCGCGATCGCAGCCTTCGGCAGCGGCTACAGATGATCGCGTCAGGTCGGCAAATGCCCCAGCGGCAGCGCGCCTGGGGTTTTCACCGTGTGGATCGCGAAGTTGCTGCGGATATCGCTGACGCCCGGCAGTTTCAGCAGGCTGCCGGTAAGAAAACGGTCGTAGGCGCGCAGGTCCGGCACCACCACCTGCAGCAGGAAGTCCGACTCGCCGGACACCAGGAACGCCGAAAGCACCTCCGGCAGCGCCGTCACCGCCTTGTGGAAGGCTTCGGAATGCTCATCGGTGTGCCGCTCGACCTTGACCCCGACGAACACCGTCAGCCCCAGGCCCACTTCATCGCGATCGAGGTTGGCCTGGTAGCCGCGAATCACCCCGGCTTCTTCCAGCATCCGTACCCGACGCAGGCAGGGTGAAGGAGACAGGCCGATCTCCTCCGCCAGTTGCACGTTGCTCAGGCGGCCGTCGCGCTGCAGGGCGGCGAGAATCTTGCGGTCGTAGGCGTCCAGTTTCATTTTTGGCATTTTCCGATAGTCACTCCATGTCCAGGTGGAAGATTATGCCAATTTCCACCTCCTTGCTGGCTGACTACGCAAGCACCTGCCCTGCCCTTCGGCCCTAGACTCTACCTACCGAATCGACAACGAAAGGGGGTGGCAAGGTGGCGCAACTGTGGATGTTTTTCCTGGCATTGGCGGTGGTCTATCTGCTGCCCGGCCCCGACATGATCCTCCTGCTGCAAACCGGCGCCCGCCAAGGCAAGGGCCTGGCGCTGGCCACCGCGGTGGGCCTGGCGATTGCCCGGGGCTCTCATGTGGCACTGGCGGCACTGGGCCTGGCCGCCCTGTTCAAGGCCGCGCCCTGGACCTTCGAGGTGGTGCGCCTGGGCGGGGCCGCGTACCTGTTGTGGCTCGGCGTGCAATGCCTGCGGGCCAACCTGCTGCCCAGCCTGCGGGATGGCGAGGCCGCGAGCGCCCTGCGCTGGCGCGAAGCGATCCGCCGCGGCCTGCTGACCAACCTGCTCAACCCCAAGGCGCTGCTGTTCTGCTCGGTGCTGCTGCCACAGTTCATCGACCCGCAGGCCGGCCCCGTGGCCGCGCAGTTCGCCAGCCTCGGTCTGCTGCTGGTATTGGTGGGGTTGCTGTTCGACAGCGCCTACGCCCTGGCCGGCGCCTGGATCGGCCGCTGGCTGGCGCACAACCGCGCCGCCCAGCGGGTCCAGCAATGGCTGTTCGGCAGCCTGCTGATCGGTTTCGCCCTGCGCCTGACTTTCGTGCAACAGGCCTGAAGCTCTGTAGCCGCTGCCGCAGGCTCGGGCCGCGTTCGGACGATCGCGACCGAAGGGCGCGCAAGGCCACAAGATCGCCGAAGGCCTGCGGCCTTATCGCAGCCTGCGGCAGCGGCTACAGGAACCGGTTCAGGCCGGCTTGCGGGCGATGATGACCTGGCTCTTGGCGACCACGGCGTCCAGCGCGTGCTTGATCTGCACCCCGCGCGGCGAGTTGAGGATGGTCTGCCAGGTGCTGGCCCATTGGTCGAGCAACGGGTGGTCGGGGTTGCTGAATTCGACCTTGGCTTCCCAGAACAGCAGCATCCACATCGACCAGTAGAAGCCGTACTGGCTATGGCTCAGCACCTCCAGCCCGGCGTCGCCGACCATCTGCTTGAACTGCTCTTCGCTGATGATGCGGATATGGTTGGGCTTCTGGAAATACTCCGGCGCGGCGATGTCCTTTTGCAGGTCCTCGGAGCTCGGGTGCGGCACGCTCAACAGGTACAGCGCGCCCGGCTGGCCGACCCGCACCAGCTCGCAGAGAAACTGCGCCGGATCGTCCACATGCTCGATGACCTCGGTGGACACCACCCGGCTGGCGGTACCGTCGGCAATCGGCAGCGGGTTGCAGTCGGTGACATGGCATTCCACGCCGCGGGCCGGCGTATCGCTCAGGCGCTGGCGCGTCGCCTCGACCTTGGCCGCGTCGATGTCGGCAATGATGATCTTCGCCCCGCGCATCGCGCAGTAATGCACGTTGCCGCCGTCACCACAGCCAACGTCCAGCAGGGTGTCCTCGGCCGTCACCGGAAAGCCGGTGAACAGCTCGCCGTTTTCCTGGTTGAACCAGCCGCTGAGCATGGCGTCCTGCAGGCCCAGCATGTACGGATCGACCTTGGCCGGCGGCGGTGCGTCGGGCGCTACGGCCGCAGGAGCGCTCGCCGTGAGTTTTTTCAGAAGGCTCAGCATGAAGTGACTCCAGTGGAAGGAACGGGAGAACGGGATGTGCCCAGGCGTTGCACCAGCTCGGCGCCCCGATTGCGCAGGGGCAACTCGATGACACGGTAGTTGAGTTCGCTCAGCAACAGCAGCAGGCCCAGGGCGCAGGCCAGCGCCAGCAGCGGCTGGTCGTTCAGCCCGGTCGTGCCCAGGGGCGCCAGGCGGAACCAGGCTTCGCGGACCAGCAGAAACACCGGGATATGGATCAGGTAGATCCCGTAGGAACGACTGCCGACCCAGGCCAGCAGGTTTTTCAGCGGGCCGCGGGGTAACAGGTAGTCGCGGTCGTAGGAAGCGATCCACACCAGCAGCGCGCAGAGCAGCGCCAGGGCGCCGACCCGATAAAAAGTCGCATGGAACCCATCGGTGGCCAGCCAGCCCATGCCCAGGCAGGAGAGGATCAGCAGCAACGGGCCGAGCCCGGGATGCCGCCCCAGCCACTCCGGCTCCCAGTGCCAGTAGCTGGATCGGGCTGTCCACAGCGCCAACAGCACGCCGAGGGCCATGGCGTCGGTGCGGATGAACATCAACAGCACCGAGCGCAAGCTCACCAGTTGCACGACCACCAGCGCCAGCAACACCCAGGCCAGGTACCTGCGACACAACAGCACCAGCAGCGGCAGCAACAGGTAGAACTGCTCCTCCAGCGACAGGCTCCAGTAGACGAAACTGGCGCCGTACTCGTAGTGGAAAAAACTGTCGGCGAAACGGAAATTGGCGAACTGCAACAGGCCGGCAACCGTCGCCCACAGGTTGGCGTGCAGACTACCGAAGGCCCCCGAACGATTGAGGAACAGGCTCGCCAGCAACATCAGCAGCAGCCACAACCAGGCCGAGGGCAGCAGGCGGAAGGCGCGGCGAATCCAGAAGTCGCGGGTCCGTTGCCAACACTGCGCGGCGCTGGTGCAGGCGCGCAGCTGCGGGATCAGGCTACGGGCGATGACAAAACCGGAGATGGCGAAAAACAGGTCCACGCCCCACCAGAACTGGCCGTAGGCGGCGACGCTGCCCAACCAGGCGAGCCCGCCTGGAAACAGATTGCCTTGCAGATGATGGAACACCACGCCCAGCACCGCGATGCCCCGCAGCAGCTCGATGTCCATGATCCGCTTGTCGTTCAAGACGGCTCAGCCACGGCGCCGGACAGCGGCTTGCGGGCAATGATGACCTGGCTTTTCGGCATGAAGCCATCGAGCACCTGCTTGATCGCCAGCCCGTCGGGTTGCGCCAGCAGCTCCTCCCAGGTCCGCGCCCAGCCTTCCATCAGCGCCGGGTACGGCGCCTGGATGCGGTCGCGCACGGCGCCCGGCGGCTCGCGTCCGGCGGCCCGTTCGCTGGCCCAGAAAAAGATCATGCCCATGACCCAGAAAAAGCCCGTGGCCTGCCGATGTTCGATGACCAGCCCGGCGTCCTCGATCATCTGGCCAAAGCCTTCGCGGGAAAACACCTGCACATGGTTCGGCGCGCGGTAGTAGCCGGGCGGCGCGATGCCCTTCTGCAAATGCTCGCCCACCGGGTCCGGAACGCTGATCAGGTACTGCGCGCCGGGACGGCCCATGCGCACCAGCTCGGCGAGGAACGGCTCGGGCTGTTCGATGTGCTCCAACACTTCCATGCACACCACTTTGCTCGCGCAGCCCTGGGCCAGCGGCAACGGCAGGCTGTTGCTGACCAGCCCCAGGGCGGGCACGTCCGATTGCTCGGCGACTTGCCGGGCCAGGTCGCTCACCTTGTCGAACTCGCTGTCGGTGAAAATCACCGAAGCGCCCTGGCGCATGGCGAACAGCGTCGCCACGCCTTCGCCGCAACCGACATCGAGCAGGGTGTCGTCGGCGCTGATGGCAAAGCCCTTGAGCAGCTCGCCGGTTGCGGAACGGAACCAGCCATCGAGCATGGCGTCGCGCAAGCCGCAATCGCGGGGAGAAACCGCAGGCCTGGGCGCTTCGGCCAGCAGCGGCGCAGGCAACGGCGCGCCCCTGCGCAAACGCCGCAGAAACGCCCGCATCACGCGGGAAGCCCGGGGGTCGCAGACGCCTTGCGCCGCTCCAGCACCTGCTGGAAGAACTCGCCCAGGCGCTGTTCGGCCGTGGCCTGGCTACAGAAGCGCCGCAGGCTTTCGACCGCATGGCTCGACATGCGCGCATAACGCTCGGGGTCCTGCAGGGCAACGTCGTAGCTGGCGCGATAGGCCGAGCACAATGAATCCCAATTGGTGATGTAGCGCAGGGTCCGGTAGGCGGCCCGCGGATCGTGGGGCCAGGCGGTCAACTCGTCGGTGGAGTCGACGATGAAGGTGTTGTCGGGGTCGATGTAGTCGGCCATTGCGGTGTTGCACGGCGCCACCGCCGGCTTGCCGCAGGACATGAACTCCATCAGCGGCAGGCACTGCCCTTCGCCGAACGAGGAATTGACCACATAGCGGGTGGCCTCCACCAGCCGCTCGTAGTCCGGGTCGGACAAAAAGCCGTGGATCAGCACGATCCGGCACTGGTAGGACTGGTTCTTGTAGAGGTGGTGCAGCATGTCGGCCAGCGCGTTGCCGATATCGTGGTGGGTCAGTTTCAGCACCAGGGTGGCGTCGGCACAGTCGCGAAAGGTGGTGCAGAACGCACTGATCATGTCCTGCCAGTTCTTGCGCCCGTCGTAGGGGTTGAACACCGAGGTGTAGACCACCCCGTCGAGCAGCAGCTGGCAGTCGCGGGCCGTGGCATCGAGCGCCAGCGGCATGCCTTCGTGCAGCATGCCAGGGCCGTAGGCACTCAGGTCCAGGGTCCGGCTGTCGAGCAGCAGCCCGTGCAGGTTGAGGGTCACCCGGGCCGCCCGTGGCTGCTTGCCCAGTTGCTCGCCACGGCGGGCGAAGCGATCCCAGACCGGGGCCGGGATCGCGCAGATCGGGTAGTCCTCGCCCATCACCTCGCGCACCGCTCGCACGGTAAAGCTGGAATGGGTGATCGCCGCGCCCGCGGTGCCCAGGACCAGCCGCCAGTCATGGCGCGGCTCGCCCTGCCAGCTTTCGGTGGGAATGGTGCTGAACTCCCAGGCGAACACCGGGATGGTCGGGCAAGCGTAATGGTTGGGCGTGCGATGGGGCGGCGAGAACGACAGGAAGATGCACGCCTCGCCGCGGCTCTGGCAGTCGAAATACAGGCGGTCCACCAGCTCGTCGGGGTTGCTGACCTCCAGCACCTGGCCCAGGCGTTCCAGTACCGGCCGGAACTCCTTGAGCACAAAGTAGTAGCTGTATTCGGGACGGCCCAGGTTCTGCTGAATGTTGCTCTTGTTGGTTTCCGAATGGATGAGGATCAGCATCAGGCGTTACCCGCCACGGCCAGGGAGGACGCGCCACCGGCCTCGGTCAGCGGGGTCAGGGCGAAGAACTCCCGCAGGCGCCCCTGGACGCTGGCGAAGCTGCTGTACTCCTGCATGCGCCGGGCCGCGGCCAGGGACATCGACTGGTACCCCGCGGGGTTTTCCTTGGCCATGCGGTAACTGTCCTGGTAAGCGGTTTTCAACGAGCCCCAATCCGGGCGGTGACGCAGGGTGCGAAACAGGATGCGCGAGTCCTGCGGCCAGATCGCCGGCTCCTGGCTGGACTTGACGATGAAGGCCACGTCCTCGTCGATGTAATCGAGCATGGCCGTGTGCAGCGGCGCGATCACCGGCTTGCCGCAGGCCATGAACTCCATCAGCGGCAGGCACAGGCCTTCGCACCGCGAGGCGTTGACGTAGAAACTGGCCGCGCCGTACAGCCTTGCGAATTGCTCGTCGTCCAGATAGCCGTGCATGGCCACCACCCGGCAGCTGAACGGTGACAGCTGCGACAGCAGGGTCAGCATTTCGACGTAATAGGTCGACAGGTCGTTCTGGGTCATCTTCAACACCAGGGTGGCGTCTTCGGTGTCGCGCATCGCCCAGCAGAACGCGGTAATCAGTTGATGCCAGTTCTTGCGGCCGTCGTCGGGGTTGAACACGCTGACATAGACCACGCCATCGACCTGGAACTCCACCTGCTGGTCGGTGGCCGGGAGGACGGCCTGGGGGTGTTCCGGCTCAGGCGCGGGTGCCGGCAGGACGACGGGCAGCGCTGCCGCGTGCTCCGGTCTCGATTTCGCCATCAGCGCCCGCAGGCGCGCGGGGACCCGGTCGCGCAACCCCTCGCGGTAGCATTCGCGAACATAGTGCTTGCTGATGAACAGCGGCCGGCGCCATTCGCCGCCGGCCAGCGCCCGATACCATTCGCGCAGATAGTGCTTGGCGATGAACAGCCGGCGCCTGGCGGTCAGTGGCGGGGCTTCGACGATTTCGGCCTCGACTTCGACTGGAGCAGGAGGCGGTGGCACCTCTTCCAGTACCGGCGCGATCAGGCCATCGGCGCAAAGCCCCAGCGTCCGGCTGTCGATGATGCAGCCCTTGATCTGCAGGGTGGTGCCGGCGTTGACCGGCACATTGGGGTATTGCCCGCGGACGCCATCGAAGCGCTCCCACAACGGGGTAGGCAGCACCAGCACCGGAAAATGCTCACCCAGCACCCGACGCACCGCACGGGCCGTATGGCTGGACAGGGTGATCACCCGGCCATGGCGGCCAAGGGTGCGGCTCCAGTCCTGGTGCGGGTCGTTATCCCAGTATTCGTGGGGGATCGAATCGAACTCCCAGGCCACCACGCACAGGGTCGGGCAGTCCAGGTCGACCGGGGTTTTCTGGGGTGGGGTGAACGAAAGAAACAGGCAGTCTTCGCCCTTGAGCCGCAGTTCGTGATACAGCCGGTCAACCTCGGCCGGCGTCTGTACCACATGCACGCGCCCAAGGCTTTCCAGCACCGGGCGGTAGGCCTTGAGCACGAAGTAATAGCTGTATTCCGGACGCCCGAGGCTCTGGCTGATGGAGCCGTCGTTAACATCCGAATAAAGAATGAAATTCATGGCATCTCACGATGAAGCCGCCGTCCTGGCACCTTCACACAATGACGGTAGAGCCATGGCGCCACGCCTGTGTTGTGGGCGTGCATCCATCGTTCTCATGCCCGTCTACGTTCTTGTTCTATTGGTCAGTTTCCAGCGGCTAAAGACAGCCGCTTCTGATCGTTTGGGTCGAGACGAAAGGCATTCTAAACACATCCATCGAATGTTCGGGAACCTACCGGAGAGATTTTTCCTATGCTCAAAAAGGAGAACTTACCGGTCACGATAGGACTTATTGAAATTGCCGCGCAATTGGCACAGATTGATTGCCAAATAACTACAACAATAACTTCGCGTGGCAGGCCATTCTCGATACTTTTCGGAAGTTCCTGAATTTTCCCGCATTTAAGCCCGGGATTTCGCGCAAGTTCGTGATGAGGGGACTGCCGCTTGAAGAAGCGTCTGTTTGTAACGGGCCTGAATGGATTCATGGGTCGTCACACCCAATCCCGCTTGAGCAGCATCGGCTCAGGCCGGAGGTCGCTGCCTGCCTCCTCCCATGGCCCGAGCGCCCAGCAAAACTTCCAGCGCCCGTTACCCCGGTCACCCGACTCGGCGATCCACCTGACTGGCCAGCGCAACAACATCCGCCCCCTGCTCGAGCCTCTGACCCCGCTTGCCCCGGCCTCCACCATCGCGCTCCAGCCCCCTGCCCGTCCATGGCGGACAGCATCGCGTTGCGTCCATGGTGGCCATGGCGAGCGGCTGAACAGCGGATGGGCGCCTGAAACACCTATACAACAATCCCTGCGGGCGATCCTGTCCGACTGGGAGTCACGGGTACTACAAGAATGACAAAAAGTGCACTGATCACAGGGATTACGGGGCAGGACGGCGCCTATCTGGCCAAGTTGCTGCTGGACAAGGGCTATCAGGTTCACGGACTGGTGGCGCGACGCAGCAGCGACTCGCGCTGGCGCTTGCGTGAGATGGGCATCGAGGGCGAGATCCGCTACCTGGATGGCGACATGGCCGACGCCTGCTCCGTGCAACGGGCGGTGATCAAGGCGGCGCCCGACGAACTCTACAACCTGGCGGCGCAAAGCTTTGTCGCCGCCTCCTGGGACCAGCCGGTGACCACCGGTATCGTCGACGGGCTGGGCGTGACACACCTGCTCGAGGCGATCCGCCAGTTCAGCCCGCACACCCGCTTTTACCAGGCCTCCACCAGCGAAATGTTCGGCCTGATCCAGGCCGAGCAGCAGGACGAAAATACCCCGTTCTACCCGCGCAGCCCCTACGGCGTGGCCAAGCTCTACGGGCACTGGATCACCGTGAACTACCGCGAGAGCTTCGGCCTGCATGCCAGCAGCGGCATCCTGTTCAACCACGAATCGCCCCTGCGTGGCATCGAGTTCGTGACCCGCAAGGTCACCGATGCCGCCGCCCGGATCAAGCAGGGCAAGCAGCAGGAGCTGCGCCTGGGCAACATCGACGCCAAGCGCGACTGGGGATTCGCCGGCGACTATGTCGAAGCCATGTGGCTGATGCTGCAACAGGGCAAGGCCGATGATTACGTGGTGGCCACCGGCGTCACCACCACCGTGCGCGAGATGTGCCAGATCGCCTTCGAACACGTCGGCCTGAACTACCGTGACTACGTGAAAATCGACCCGGCGTTCTTCCGCCCCGCGGAAGTCGACGTGCTGTTGGGCAACCCGGCCAAGGCCCAACGGGTGCTCGGCTGGAAACCCAAGACCCATCTGGAAACCCTGATCCGCATGATGATGGATGCGGACATGAAACGCGTCGCCAAGGAGTAAGGCATGCTGATTCCAGTGATTCTTTCCGGCGGTGCCGGGACCCGGTTGTGGCCGGTTTCGCGCGAAGGCCATCCCAAGCCCTTCATGCTCCTGCCCGACGGCCAGAGCCTGCTGGGCAAGACCTACCGCCGCGCCGCCGGGTTGCTGGCCGGTAGCGGCGATATCGTCACGGTGACCAACCGCGACCACTTCTTTCAAAGCAAGGATCACTTCCTGGCCGCCAGGCTGGATCGGCATCACGGGCATTTCATCCTCGAACCCTCGGGCCGCAACACCGCTCCGGCCATCGCCGCCGCGGCCCTGGCCCTGCAGGCTCGGCACGGCGACCAGGTGACCATGATGGTAATGCCGGCCGACCACCTGATCCGCAACGAAGAAGCCTTCAAAAGCGCGGTCGCCCACGCCGCGCAACTGGCTGAAACCGGGCACCTGGTCACCTTCGGCGTCACGCCGAACGCCCCGGAAACCGGCTTCGGTTATATCGAGTCAGGCGACGCCCTCGACGATAACGGTGCCGCCAGGGTGCTGCGTTTCGTGGAAAAACCCGACCTGAAGACTGCCCTGGGCTACCTGGAAAGCGGCCGGTTCCTGTGGAATTCGGGCCTGTTCTGTTTCACCGTCGCCACGCTGCTGGAGCAGCTGCAACAGCACGCCCCCGAGCTGCTGGAACAGGGCCGCGCCTGCCTGGCCGCGAGCACGCCGGTGGAGACCGGCAACATCATCCAGCATGAATTGTCCACGGAGCATTTCGCCAGGATGCCGGACATCTCCATCGACTATGCGCTGATGGAAGTCTCGGACCAGGTCGCGGTCGTGCCCGCCCGGTTCGACTGGAGCGACATCGGCTCCTGGGGCGCGATCAGCGCCCTGGTCGACGCCGATGCCCAGGACAACCGCGCCACCGGCGAAGCCCTGTTCATCGACAGCCACGGCAACTTCGTGCAGAGCGAAGGCCGGATGATTGCCACGGTGGGCGTCGACAACCTGATCGTGGTCGAGACCGCCGACGCCATTCTGGTGGCCCACGCCGACCGCGCCCAGGACGTGCGCCAGGTGGCCAGGCAGCTCAAGGATCGCAACCACGAATCCTATCGCCTGCACCGCACGGTCAGTCGCCCCTGGGGCAGCTACACCGTGCTGGAGGAAGGCCCGGGCTTCAAGATCAAGAAGATCGTGGTCAAGCCGGGCGCCACGCTGTCGCTGCAGATGCATCACCACCGCAGTGAGCATTGGGTGGTGGTCCAGGGCACGGCCATGGTCACCAACAACGGCGACGGCTCGCATCTGGTCAACAGCAACGAATCCACCTTCATCGCCGCCGGGCACAAGCACCGCTTGGCGAACCCGGGGGTGATCGACCTGGTCATCATCGAAGTGCAGAGCGGCGAATACTTGGGCGAGGACGACATCGTCCGTTTCGAAGACCAATACGGCAGGACAGCCTGATGCTGCTCAATCTGTACCGCTCGCTGCGCAGCTACCGGGGCTTCATCCTCGGCAGCGTGCAACGGGAGTTCCAGGCGCGTTATCGCAACTCGCTGTTCGGCGCCTTGTGGACCGTGCTCAACCCGCTGTCGATGATCGTCGTCTACACGGTGATCTTTTCCCAAGTGATGCGCGCCCGCCTGCCGGGGGTCGAGGACGGCCTGGCCTACAGCGTCTACCTCTGTGCCGGGCTGCTGACCTGGGGCCTGTTTTCCGAGCTGACCCTGCGTAGCCAGAGCATGTTCCTGGAAAACGCCAACCTGCTGAAGAAGATCAGCTTCCCGCGCATCTGCCTGCCGGTGATCGTGCTGCTCAACGCCGGCATCAACTTCGCGATCATCCTCGGCCTGTTCCTCGGCTTCCTGCTGATCACCGGGCGCCTGCCGGGCCTGGCGCTGCTGGCGCTGATCCCGCTGCTGCTGTTGCAAGTGCTGTTCTGCACCGGCCTGGGGATGATCCTCGGGGTGCTGAACGTATTCTTCCGCGATGTAGCGCAGTTCTTCGGCATCTTCCTGCAGTTCTGGTTCTGGCTGACCCCCATCGTCTACCCCATCAGCATCCTGCCCGAGTCGATCCAGCGCCTGCTGGCGCTCAACCCGCTGACCGCGCTGATGCACAGCTACCAGAACCTGTTCCTGTACGACCAGTGGCCGCAATGGAGTTCGCTGACCCCGATGCTGGTGATCAGCCTGCTGTTCTGTGGCATGGGGCTGCGGCTTTTCCGCCAGCGCGTCGGTGAAATGGTGGATGAGCTCTGATGGGACATATACGCGTCACCGGCCTGGGCAAGGCCTATAAGCAGTACCCGAACCGCTGGAGCCGGCTGTTCGAATGGATGATTCCGTTTTCCAGGCCGCGCCATCACCTGCACTGGGTGCTGCAGGGCGTCGACTTCGAGATCGAGCCGGGCCAGGCCGTGGGCATAGTCGGGGTCAACGGCGCCGGCAAAAGCACCTTGCTGAAAATGATCACCGGCACCACCCAGCCGACCTGCGGCGAGATCCACCTGCGGGGTCGGGTAGCGGCGTTGCTGGAGCTGGGCATGGGCTTTCACCCGGACTTCACCGGGCGCCAGAACGCGGTCATGGCCGGCCAGCTGCTGGGCATGCAGGTCGAGGAAATCCAGGCCCTGATGGCGGAAATCGAAGCCTTCGCCGAGATCGGCGAGGCCATCGATCATCCGGTACGCACCTATTCGAGCGGCATGCAGATGCGCCTGGCGTTCAGCGTGGCCACGGCCCGGCGCCCGGACATCCTGATCGTCGACGAAGCGCTGTCGGTGGGCGACGCCTACTTCCAGCACAAGAGTTTCGAGCGCATCCGCAGCTTCCGCCGCGCCGGCACCACCCTGCTGATCGTGTCCCACGACCGCTCGGCGATCCAGTCGATCTGCGACACCGCGATCCTGCTCGAGCAGGGCCGCGTAGCCATGCACGGCAAGCCGGAAGAGGTGATGGACTACTACAACGCCATGCTCGCCGAACGCGAAGGCCAGACGGTGCGCCAGGAAATGCTCGCCAACGGCCAGGTACGGACCATTTCCGGCACCGGCGAAGCCGCGATCCTCAGCGTGCACCTGCGCGACGAACGCGAGCGTTCGATCGAGATGGCCGAAGTCGGCCAGCCGGTGGTGCTGGAAGTACAGGTCGAGGTGCGCCAGGACATCGAACGGCTGGTGCTGGGCTTCATGATCAAGGACCGTCTCGGCCAGCCCATGTATGGCATCAACACCCATCGCCTGGACCAGGCCCTGACCGACTTGAGCGCCGGCGAAAAGGTCACCTTCCGCTTCGCCTTCACCATGGGCCTGGGCAAGGGCAACTACTCGGTGGCCCTGAGCCTGTCGCGGCTGGATTCGCACCTGGATCGCAACTTCGAATGGCGCGACTACGGCCTGGTCTTCCACGTCATCAATAACCGCCAGGAAGACTTTGTCGGCTGCTCCTGGTTGCAGGCGCGGACCAGTATCGAGCGCACCCTCCCGGGCTCCGTGGAGCCCGTCCAGCCAATCAGCCAGCAGGTGGAACCATGAGCCGCCTGTTGATCGAATGCACCTATGTGTTCGAACACCCCGAAACCAACTCAGGCATCCAGCGCGTGGTGCGCAACGTCATCCGCGAGTTGCCCGCGGCCAGCAGCGCGGTGGAATGCATTCCGGTGGCGATGCTCGGCGGCAAGCTGTATCGGGTTCTGAGCCTCAAGCCACTGCCGACCCGGCGCTGGGACCTGATGAGCCTGCGGGTACGCCTGGAGCAGATCGCTAACGTTTTCTGGCTGCGCCACCGGACTCTGGAACGCCGCAAACCCTTTGCCGATTCATACATCGCCCGGCGCTTGCTCTACATCGCGTGCCGCCTGACGGCCTTTGCCTTTCTCAGCATCCCCCTGCGCCTGTGCAACCGCTTGGTGAACGTGGAGGAAATTCCCCAGCGTTGTGTGCCGCTGCAACATCAACCGGGCGATCAACTGGTGCTGTTGGACTCGTCGTGGCACGCCGACTTTTTCCCCTTGGCCGAACAGCTCAAGCGTGACGGCGTGGGAATAGTTTCGGTGATCTACGACCTGATCCCCCTGACCCATCCGCAGTTCTGCGACGCCGGGCTGGTCCGGGTGTTCAACCACTGGTTCGACTGGATAGCCCGCACCGCCGACGGCTACGTGGCGATCTCCGCGACCATCCGCGATCAGGTGCACGCGGAAATGCTCCGCCGGGTTGGCCGCGAGCAGGTCGCGCAGCGCTGGTTCGACTATTTCCACCTGGGTTCGGAACTGGATCAGTGCAGCGAGAACTCGCGGATAGACCCGGACCTGACGCAGCTGTTCAAGCATCGGGCGCCGGTGTTCCTGATGGTCAGCACCATCGAACCACGCAAGAACCATGGTTTCCTGCTCGACGCCTTCGAGCGTGTCTGGGCCAGTGGCTCCCAGGCCCGCCTGTGCATCGCCGGGCGTATCGGCTGGAAATGCGAGGCGCTGATCGAACGGATTCGCCGGCACCCGGAGTTGAACCGGCGCCTGTTCATGTTCAATTCACTGGACGACAACAGCCTGGAGTACGCCTATTCCAAGGCGACGGCGCTGGTGTTCCCCTCCTATGTCGAAGGGTTCGGCCTGCCCCTGGTGGAAGCCATGCAGCGTGGCCTGCCCGCCATGGGCAGCGACATCCCGGTATTTCGCGAAATCGGCGGCGAGTTCATGGCCTATTTCGACCTGAACGATCCGCAGAGCCTGGCCGAGCTGGTCACCCAGCAGGAGCGCACAGGGGTGTTCCCCGCAGCCCGTGATGTGGATGAGTGGCGTTGGCTGACTTGGCGCGACGCCAGCAACCAGTTGATCGAACGCATTGTCCGCCAGCACCGGAACGCCCCTGCGGCCCTGGAGATGAACGATGCGTGTAGCCCTTAACGCGCGCATTCTCCAGGCGCCACGTACCGGCATCGGCCACTACGTCGCGGAGCTGGCCCCGGCCCTGGCTGGCGAACCGGGCCTCGAACTGGCGCTGTTCCATGGCTGGGGTTGGAGCAGTGAACTGCCGGCTGCCGCGATGCCCGGTTATTCCTGGCTCAGCCCCTGGCTGCGCCAGGTTCCCGGGGCCTACCAGGCGCGGCGCTGGCTGGAACAGCGGCGCTTCGACCAGGGCCGGCACGCCACCATCGACCTCTACCACGAACCCAGCCTGTGGCCGATGTCGTTCGAGGGGCCGACCGTGATGACCCTGCACGACCTGACCCATGTGCATTACCCGGCCACCCAGCCACCGGCACGGCTGAAGGAAATCGAGCGACGCCTGGGCGCGGGCATGGAGCAGGCGCGGGTGATCCTGACCGATTCGCAGTTCGTCGCCGATGAAGCCCAGGCCTACTTCGGCCTGCCGCGCGAGCGTTTTGTCGTGGCCCCGCTGGGGGCGGCTCCACGCTTTCATCCCCGGGCTCCGGCCGAGCTGGAGCCCTGCCTCGCGACCTACGGGCTGCAAGCCCACGGCTATCTGCTCTGCGTGGGCACCCTGGAACCGCGCAAGAACCTGTCCCTGGCTTTGCTGGCGCATGCCCGGCTGCCGGAAACCCTGCGCCAGCGTTATCCCTTGCTGATCGTCGGCATGGCGGGCTGGGAACAGGGGCAATTCAGCGAAACGCTGTACAGCGCCCTGGCCAGCGGCCATGTGCGCCTGCTGGGCTACCTGCCGGACGAACAGCTGGCACAGCTGGTCGCCGGGGCCAGGGCCCTGGTTTTTCCTTCGCGTTACGAGGGCTTTGGTCTTCCGGTCCTGGAAGCCATGGCCAGTGGTACGCCGGTGGTACTGACGCGATGTTCGGCGATGCCGGAAGTCGCGGGTGCGGCCGGCAACTATGTCGACCCCGACGATGTGGACGGCTTGCGCCACGCCCTGCTGCGCCTGATCGAAGACGACGGCCATTGGCAGGCGTGCCGCGAAGCGGGATTGGAACAGGCAAGACTTTTTTCCTGGGGGCGCTGCGCGCGGATCACCGCGCGTGCCTACCGTCAGGCCATGGGAGGCTGAATGCGGGTCTTACACTTCTACAAAACATACCTGCCTGACTCGGTCGGCGGCACTGAGCAGGTCATCTTCCAGCTCTGCGAAAGCGGTGCCCACTATGGCATCGACGGCCAGGTCCTGACGCTGAGCCCCACTCCCTCCTCCGGCGCACTGAAGGTGGGCCAGCATGAGGTGCATCAGGCGAAGCTGGATTTCCAGTTCGCCTCCACCGGCTTTTCCTACAGCGTGTTCAAGCAGTTTCGCGAAATGGCCGCCGAAGCCGACGTGGTCAACTATCACTTCCCCTGGCCGTTCATGGACCTGGTGCATTTCATGAGTGGCATGAACAAGCCCTGCGTGGCCACCTATCACTCCGACATCATCCGCCAGCGCCACCTGCTCAAGCTGTACCGGCCATTGATGAACCGCTTCCTGCACAGCGTCGACCGGATCGTCGCCGCGTCGCCGAACTACCTGCACACCAGCGATGTGCTGCAACAGTTCCCGGACAAGAC
The DNA here is from genome assembly GCF_002843625.1 of Pseudomonas sp. 09C 129. Taxonomy (NCBI): domain Bacteria; kingdom Pseudomonadati; phylum Pseudomonadota; class Gammaproteobacteria; order Pseudomonadales; family Pseudomonadaceae; genus Pseudomonas; species Pseudomonas sp. 09C 129. The sequence goes on from NZ_CP025261.1 coordinate 415,769, forward strand.
CCGGGTCATCCCCTACGGCCTGAACAAGGCTGGTTATCCACAGCCCGACGCCGAACGCATGGCCCAGTGGCGCCAGCGCCTGGGCGAGCGTTTTTTCCTGTTCGTCGGGGTGATGCGTTACTACAAGGGCCTGCACATCCTGCTCGATGCCCTCAAGGACGTGGACTACCCGGTGGTGATCGTCGGCGCCGGCCCGCTGGAGGCCGAACTGCATGCCCAGGCCGCGGCGCTGGGCCTGCGCAACCTGCATTTCCTCGGCCGCCTGGGGGATGAAGACAAGGTGGCCCTGCTGCAACTGAGCTATGCCATCGTCTTCCCCTCGCACCTGCGCTCCGAGGCGTTCGGCATCTCGTTGCTCGAAGGCGCGATGTACGGCAAACCGATGATCTCCAGCGAGATCGGCACCGGCACCAGCTACATCAATATCCATGGCGAAACCGGCCTGGTGGTGCCGCCCAGCGATCCCCTGGCCTTCCGCGCCGCCATGCGCCAGCTCTGGGACAACCCGGAACAGGCCGCTCGGATGGGCCTCAAGGCCGAGGCCCGTTACCGGCAGCTGTTCACCGCCGACCAGATGGGCCAAAGGTGGAGCGAGCTGTACCAGGAGTTGCTGGAGGAAAAAGCCCTGTCCTACGCCTGATCCGTAGGAGCGAAGCTTGCTCGCGATGCAAACACCGTGTCGGGTCAGCCACGGCCCTATCGCGGGCAAGCCTCGCTCCTACGATTTTTTACGTCGGACGCCAGCGCAAGGCCAGCGCCGCGGGCCGGCGCACCAGTTGCTCGACCTCGAAGCGCCACAGGCGCTCGGCGCCCGGGAAGGCGGCGATCTGCGGATCGTCGAGCACGACTTCAGTGCGCCCGCTGAGCTGCAGCAGGTCGCCACGGCTGAAGTCGATGAACAGCAGGCCGGCGCGGGGGTTGAGCAGCAGGTTGCCCAGGGTGTTGAAGTGCAGGTTGCCGGCGAAATCCGGAATGCTCAGGCGGTTGCCCTCGACCCGCACGAAACCGGCCGGGCCGCCGCGGTGGGACACATCGACCCAGAGCCGTCCCTCGAGCTCCACGTAACTGGCGACGAAAAACGTATCGGCGCCCCGGATCATCGCCCTCGCCGCTTCATCCAGCGCGTTCAGGCGCTGCACCGGCCGGTGCGCGGCCAGCGGCACCGACTCGAACTGACGCAACTGAATGTAGCGCGGGCAATTGCCGAAGGACTGCTCGACCCCCAGGGCAAAACCGCTGTCGTCCAGCTCGACGATCCGCCCGTTGAGGCGGTTGCGCCGCCGGGTGTGCAGCTCGATGCCCAGCAGGCCGATGGCCGCGCCCGGCGCCAGTTGGGCGGGGTCTTCGGCGGCTGGCAGGCTGTCGAGCCTTAGCCGCCCGGGGGTTGGCGATTGGGCGAAACCGACAGCCCCTTCGAGCACGCTGGCCCAGGGGTTGCCCTGGTTATCCACAGCCCCGAGCAGCATGAACGGCAGCTGTTGATAAAACAGCCGGTGCTGGTCGGGCATCTCGCTGCGGATCACCTTGCGCCCGACGACGTCCATGCGCTCGGCAACGCCAGCCTGGGCTTGCAGGCGGGTTTCGCCTGCATGCCAGGGGGATTCGATGTTCATGATGGGGCTCCCCTGCGTCGATGACGCAGCAGTCAGCGGGCCCGGAGAGTGCCGGGCCGCCAGGTTCAGGCGCTTTGCAGACCCACCGCGGTGCGCGGCATGCCGACGAAGCCAGGCAAGGCTTCGATGCGCGCCAGCCAGGCGCGGACCTGTGGATAATCCGCCAGCGACACATTGCCCTCGGGGGCGTGGGCGATGTAGCTGTAGCCGGCGATATCGGCGATGGTCGGTTCGCTGCCCGCCAGGTAAGGGCTGGCTGTCAGTTCCTGCTCGACCACCTTGAGCAACGCATGGGAGCGGGTAATGGCCTCCTCGGCGTTGCGCTGGGCGCCGAATACGGTGATCAGCCGCGCCACCGCCGGGCCGAACGCAATCGGCCCCGCCGCCACCGACAACCAGCGCTGGACCCGTGCCGCGCCAACCGGATCGCTCGGCAGCCAACGGCCCTGGCCATATTTGCGCGCCAGGTACACCAGGATCGCGTTGGAGTCGGCCAGCACCACGCCCTGGTCGTCGATCACCGGCACCTGGCCAAAGGCGTTCAGCGCCAGGAAGTCCGCCTGCTTGTGCTCGCCTTTCGCCAGGTCGACGAAGACCAGCTCGAAAGGCAGCCCCAGCAGCGACAACATCAGTTCGACGCGATGGGCATGACCGGAACGGGGGAAGTTGTAGAGCTTGATGGCGTGCATGGCAGACTCCGCTGGGCAGGGGTGCGGCTCACAAGAGCGGCACTGACGGACGCCATCTTCCCTCTCGGGTCAAAACAACAGAATCACCAGAAAACACAATCCATCATTTCAGTCAGCGCAATGATCCGCGCTACGACTGCAACGCCGGATGTTCGCGCAGCGCCTGCACTGCGAAGTCGACGAAGCTGCGCACCCGCGCCGGGGCCTTGCGCCCGCCCTGATACACCACATGGATCGGCAGCGGCGCCAGTTCGAACTCCGCCAGGATAATCTCCAGCTCGCCGGCCGCCACCTTGCCCGCGACCTGGTACGACAGCACCCGGGTCAGGCCAAGCCCCAGGCACGCGGCACTGATCGCCGCCTGGTTGGCGGTGACCACCAGCCGCGGCTCCGGACGAATATTCAAGGGTGTTCCGTTAGCGTCGAACAGCCAGCTTCTGGACTGGCCGATGGACGACGGCGCAATCACCGGCGCCTGGCGCAGTTCCTGGGGATGCCGCGGCCGCCCATGCCGCGCCAGAAAAGCCGGGGAAGCACAGATGACCCGCCGCACCTCGCCGACGCGCATCGCGTGCTGGCCGCTGTCGGGCAACTCACCGATGCGCACCGCGACGTCCATGCCTTCCTCGACCATGCTCACCACCCGATCGACCAGCAGGGCATTGATGCTGACCTCGGGAAAGCGTTCCAGGTAATCCACCATCAGCGGGGTCACGAACAGCTCGCCGAACAGCACCGGAGCGGTGATCGTCAGTTGTCCGCGCGGGAGGGCATGGATGCCGGCGGCCGAGGCCTCGGCGTCCTGCAACTCGGCGAGGATGCGCCGGCTGTCTTCCAGGTAACGCTGGCCGGCTTCCGTCAGCAGCACATTGCGCGTGGTGCGGGTCAGCAGTTGGGTGCCGATACGCTGCTCCAGCGCCGCCACCGCGCGGGTCACGCTGGGCGCGGACAGCCCCAGGCGCCGGGCCGCGGCAGCGAAGCCCTGCTCCTGGGCGACGCTGATGAACACCTGCATTTCCTGGAATCGGTCCATGACGGTCCTCGCAGTACGGCGCCCTGCCCCGGCACCGTCCCGCATGGACCGCCCGGGCTCAGGCAGGGACCTGGAGTCGCTGCCACAAGGCCTCATCGTTGAAGTCCCGGATGATACTCCGCGCACCCGCCTCGCGAAGCTGAGTTTCCTCCAGCCCCGAGAGCATGCCAAAGGTGTGGATGCCCGCCGCTGCCGCGGAACGCACGCCGGCCAGCGAGTCCTCGAAGGCCAGCGCCTGATCGGCGCTCGCATCCAGCAAGCGCAAGGCCGTCAGGTAAGGCAGCGGGTCGGGCTTGCCGCGCGCCAGCTCACCGCCGATCACCAGCGCATCGAAGCGCTCGGCAATCCCCAGGCCCTGGAGCATGGCTTCGGCGTTTTCCCTAGGCGCGTTGGTCACCACCGCCATGGGGATACCGGCCGCCTGGGCATAATCCAGGGTACGCAGCACGCCAGGAACCGGAATGGTCTCGCGCAGCTGGGCGCGGAACATGGCCTCCTTCTGCGCCGCCAGCTCCGGGTACTGCGCCGCAGGGGCATGGGGAAACAGGCCGGAGAAAATCATGTCGTCGGGAAAGCCCATCACGTGGGCCTTGTAGTAATCCAGGCTCATGGATTTTCCCCAGCGCGACAGCAACTGGTTGTAGGCGTTGAGGTGCAGGTCATCGGTGTCGATGAGGGTGCCGTCGAGATCGAACAACAGGGCAGAAAGCTTCAAGGGCGTGCTCCGGAAAAATGCAGACCGCGGGCGATCGGCAGCATGAGAAAGGGGTAGACGATCAACAGGCTGAAAGCCGCTTCGACACCGATCCGCGAGGACAGCAGGCCCAGCAGGAAAGGCGCCAGCAACAGCGCCACACCCACCGCCTGCGAGGCCTGGGCGCTGATGGCCGAGCTGGCCTGGGGCGCGATGCGCATCGCCGAACCGAGGATCAGCGGGAAGAAATTGCCCAGGCAGGCGCCCAGGACAAAGATGAACAAGGCCGTCGGCAGCCGGGTCTGGCTGAAGTACAGCAGCACCAGGGTGGCGATGGCCCCGAGCATCACGCCGACCAGCAGCGGCAACGGGCTGATGCGGATCAACGCATAACGGCTGGCCAGGCGCCCGCACACCGTGCCGGCAAAATACAGGCTCATCAGCGTGGCCGCGGCCGAGGCGCTGACCTGGACATGCACGGCCAGGTATTCCGCGCCCCAGAAACCGACGCCCCATTCCGCGGAAATACCCAGCAGTACCAAGGCCCACAGGCTCAGTTGCACCCGCCGGTTCATCGGCGGTTGCCCGCCCTCGCCGGCTTGATCGGTGGCGACGAGTGTCGCCGGGGCGTTCCAGGTACTCAGCGAGAGCAAGGTCACCAGCAGCGCGACGGCGGCGATGCTGCTTGGCACCAGGCGCCAGGACAGGCCCAGGCTGGTCATGCCACCCACCAGCAGGGCGCCGCCAAGCACGCACAACCCGGCGACGATGTGCGCCTCTACCAGCCTCGGCGCGGCCTGTTCGCGATAACGCTCGCCCAGGGCCGCCTGCCCCACCGCCAGTACAAATCCGCCCGACAGGCCCATCGCCCCGGCGGCGAGCAAGCTCAGCGACCAGTGTCCGGCAAGGGCGAACAGGCTGCTGGCAATAACCACCGAAAGGCAGGCAATGGTGCTCATGCTCGTCGAGCGCAGCCGTCGTTCCAGCCAGCGATAGGGCCAGCCGACCAGCGCCAGGCCGGCGGCATAGGCGGCGAAATGCAGGCCGGCCCAACCGAGGTCGAGGGCCAGGGTGTCGCGCAGGAACGGCATGATCGGCCCGAGCAACCCTTGCTGGGCGCCGAACAGCCCGAACAGCAGGTAAAGAAACCACGGGCGTGCCTCGCGGACCTGCTCCTGGCGGCTGAGCGCTTGACTGGAATCTCGCGCGGCTTCAGCCATGAGCCGTCTCCCGGCTAAACAGCGCCTGCCAATGCCGACAGCGCGCCGCCTTGTCGCGACTGGCCTGCAAGGCCGCCAGCGGTTGCAGCACGCCGACCGGGTGAGCCTGGCCCGGCACGACCTTGCCATAACGCTGGCTGATCTGCGCCGCGGCCGGGGTGAGCATCCATTGCAACGCCTGCTGCGCATAGGCGGCGTTGGGCGAGCCGGCCCGGCAGGCGAACACCTCGTCCTCATAACAGCGTGCATCTTCGGGCACGCACCAGCGCAGTTGCGGGTGCTGTTCGGCAGCGCGGGTGGCCGCGGTCGACACCGTCACCCCCAGCCAGGCCTGCCCCTGCACGACGGCCTCGATCGGCGCCGTGGAGGAGCCGCTGATCGCAGGGCCATGCCCGGCCACCTGGGCCAGCAGCGCCCAGGCGGGTTCGCCGTAATGTTCGAGCAACGCGCTGAGGTGCAGGTAACCGGCACCGGAGCGCGCGGGATCGGGCAAGGCGATGCGCCCGGCCCATTCGGGGCCTGTCAGGTCCTGCCAGCGGGTCGGCACCGACAGGCCCTCGCGGGCCAGGACCTTGGGGTCATAACAGAAGGCCGGGACAAAACCCGATGCCGCGAACCAGCGGCGATCCGTGGCCACCGCGGCGTCCGGCAGGCCGGCGAATTCGATGTCCGTCAGCGGCATCAGTTGCCAGGCCAGGGCCGGGTCGAGCAAGGCGGTGGCCGCCGTGCCCAGCAACAGGTCCCAGGCCCCGGCGCTGCCACTGTGCAGGCGCTCGATCAGCTCCGAGGTGGAACAACGGGTCAGGCGCACCGGCATGCCGATGTGCTGGCTGATGCCGGCGATGAATTCGGCCAGCTCGGCGTTTTCCATCGAGCTGATGGCGTTGAGTTCAGTCATCGGCGGCGACCTCCAGCAGCCGATGCAGCTTGGCGTACTGCAGCAGCATGATGGTCTTGCCGTCGCAGATCTCGCCGCTGTCGATCATCGCCAGGGCCCGGTCGATCGGCAGCTCCAGCACTTCGATCTCTTCGCCCTCGTGTTCCAGGCCGCCACCCTCGCTTTGCTTGTCCTCATCGAAATATTCGCCGACGAAAAAGTGCAGGCGCTCGGTGACCGACCCCGGGCTCATGAAGGCTTCGAACACCTTGCGCACCTCACGGATGCGATAGCCGGTTTCCTCCTCCGTCTCCTTGTGGATGCAGGTCCGTGCATCGTCCTTGTCCAGCAGTCCGGCGCAGGTTTCGATCAGCATGCCGTCGTGTTCGTTGACGAAGGCCGGGAAGCGAAACTGCCGGGTCAGCACCACCGTCTGCTTGGCCCTGCTGTACAACAGGATGGTGGCGCCATTGCCGCGGTCGTAGGTTTCCCGGTCCAGGGTGCGCCAGACCCCGTCGCGGCCCTGGAAGTCGTAGGTGGTCTTGCGCAGCACGTACCAATTGTCCGAAAGCACTTCGACCTGATGGATCCGCACCCGGTCCTTGGTGGAGATGGCCTGGTTCATCGCTTCATTCCTTGCTCGCAGAGAGATGAGTGGCATGGGGCGCAACGCTCAACAGACGCTCGACCATGCGCGGGTCCCGGTGCTCGGGCGCGGTCATCACCGCGGTGTCCAGGGCGCGGTCGCAACCGCAGGGGCAGGCACCGGCATGCTGGCCCAGGCGCGTCACGGCTTCGGTCACCAGGCGCCGGGTCAGGTTGAAGGTGTCCGCCATGCGTTGCGCCACCAGGGTGGCGTTCACCGGCTCGTGGGATTCGTGCCAGCAGTCGAAATCGGTCGGAATGGCAATCATCGCGTAGCAAAGCTCGGCCTCGCGGGCCAGCTTGGCTTCGGGCATCGCGGTCATGCCGATCACCGTGCCGCCCCACTGGCGGTACAGGTGGGACTCGGCGCGGGTGGAGAACTGCGGGCCTTCCATGACCACGTAGGTGCCGCCGTTGCGCGCCTGGATATCAGTGGCCTCGGCACTCTCGGCGAGCACGCCACGCATACGCGCGCAGACCGGCTCGCCAAAGGGCACATGGCCGACCAGCCCGGGGCCGAAAAAGGTTTTTTCCCGCTGGATGGTGCGGTCGATGTACTGGTCGATCAGCACAAAGCTGCCGGGAGGCGCGTCGTGGGTCAGGCTGCCCACCGCGCTGACCGACAGCAATTGCGTGCAACCGACGCTGCGCAGCGCGGCGATGTTGGCCCGGGCATTGATCGAGGCCGGCGGAATCACATGCCCCACGCCATGCCGTTGCACAAAGGCCACGGGCACGCCATTGAGCGTGCCCAGGGTGAGCGGCGACGACGGCGTGCCGAAGGCCGTCGTGCATTCCACTTGCTGAATGTCCTGCAGGCCAGGCAGCTGTTGCAGGCCGCTGCCGCCGATGATGCCGATACGTTGAACGTGCTGGGTTGGAGTGGAATGGGTCACAGGCTACCTCTCGACTTCAGGGGGGACGGTTCGTGTTCGGTGCACACCAGGCGCTCATAGAGTTCGGACAGGGCCGTGGGCGCATTGCCGCGAGGCAACAGCAGCCCTTCGCTGGCGTTGCTGCTGTAGCGCGGTTCGTGGATTTTCAGGTGCCGGTCGATCGCCGGCAGGTAGTTCCAGCGCACGCCGGGGTACAGGGAATGCGCCAGGTGATAGGCGTCGGACGTCGGGGCGATGAATACCCGCACCAGCCAGCCGGAAACCCCGAAGTAATCGGTGGGCCGGCCCGCCAGGTATTCCAGCTCGCGGCGATTGCGCGCGGTGCCCTCGATGAACCAGCGGTGCTCGGTCAGCAGCGAGATCCAGGCAAACACCGGATAGGACGTCAGCAACGGCAGCAACCAGCCGAACAACACGCCTTTCCAGCCGCCGAAGGCATACAGCAACGCCGCCACCACCGCCACACTCAGGCAGCGCGCCAGGGTGGTCAGGCGGGAGTGGTTGAGCAGGCTGCTGCGCACCAGGGTGGTGAGATTGACCCAGGCCCCGCGGGGGGTCAGCGGGTACAGCAACAGCGCATAGAAACCGCTGGGCGACAGGCCCGCCACATAGCCGCCGGCATGCACCCGGGCGCGGTTGGGATCGAGTTGCGGATGGTTGGGGTGGCGATGGTGTTCCAGGGTGTGGGTCTGGTGCCGGCTGCGCATGTCGCGCTTGAACATCGGGAACTGGTAGAACACGTTGCTCAGCCACCACTGCCAGGCATGGTGGCGACACAGGGCAAAGTGCACCGCGTTGTGTCCGAACTCCTGCAACGCGCGCATGCGCCCGCCGCTCCACAGCAGCACGGCCAGCCAGGCCAGCGGCGACGAGTAGATCGACGCCGCCTGCACCGCGGCGACTATATCCAGCCACGTCCAGACAAAGGGCAGCGGCGCGAACCAGGTATCCAGCGGGCGGTAGTACTGCTCCCGCCGTCCCTCCAGGCGCGGTATCAGCTTGAGCAGGCGCAGCACCCGCTGCGCATCCCGGTAATAGAACGCCACCAGCGCGCGCAACAGCAGCGAAGCAGCGATCAGGCCCAACAGGACAATGTGCTCGGTGTCCATGATCAGGCTCCCTCGTGAACGACGGCGCACCGCTCGTCACTGGCGTAATGGCCCAGCAGTTCGCCCAACCCACCGAAGACCGGGGCGTCGGCCTGCCGCAGGCGGTTGAGGTCCTGATGGCCGGTGCTGACCAGCAGCGGCTGCCAGCCGACGGCCCGCGCCACGTCGTAGTCGTGCAGGGTGTCGCCGATGAACAGGGTGCGCCCGGCCGGTGTGCCGAGCTTCTCCTGCAGCATCAGGGCCTCGGCGGTCTTGCTGGTGGCCTGGTTGTGGCTCAGCCCCACGACATGCTCGAAATGCCCGAGCAGGCCCTTGGCTTCCAGGGTCTTGCGCAGCACGTCGCAATGCGAGGCGGACACGATGGAGACGCCGATCCCGGCATTGCGCGCCGCCTCCAGCACCTCGAATACCCCATCGTGCAGCGGGCACTGCGCGACATTCGTATCGAAATGCTCCAGGTAGTGCTCGACGATTCGCGCGAAGGGCGTGCGCTGCAGGTCGAACCCCAGGGAGGCGTAGAAGTCGGCAATCGGAAAGTCGAACAGCGCACGGTAGCGCACGGCATCGATGGGCGGCACCGCATAGCGCTCGCCACAGCGATTGACCGCGCTGACCGCCAGGGCGATGTCGTCGATCAGGGTGCCGTTCCAGTCGAAGACCAGGTGTTCGATCCCCGAGAAGTGCAGTCGATCATCGATCATGGTCGGGTTTTCTCCGCAAGAAGGGCGTTGAGGGCGATACGCGAGGCGATCGCCGGTGTGTAGAGTTTGCTCGGCTCCATCACCAGGTTGGTCACGCCAATCTGGGTTTCCAGGGCCCGCCGATTGTTCGCCGAGACCTGGCCCAGGCCGGCGCCGTACCAATGATGGAAACGCGTGCGCCAACTGCGCTGGCCCACGGTTTCGGGGAAGCGGAAGTCTTCGGTGGTGGCCATGCTCCAGGCGCCATCGACCACTTCGCACAGGCGGCCCTGCAACTGGCGAAAGCCCTGGGCGCCCTGCAATACCTGGTCGATGTGGCGGTCGATGCAATCGGCCTCCAGCGCGCCGATGGTCATGCCCTGGCTGTACAGCGGGTTCATGCTGCTCAAGGCATCGCCGACCACCAGCAGCCCGGCCGGCCAGTGCTCGACCCGATCGAAGTGCGTGCGGCGACTGCCGGGCATCTTGAAGGTGTAGACCGGCGACAGCGGCTCGGCGTCGCGGATCACCTCATGGATATCCGGCACCGGAAGCGCCGCCAGCGCCTGCAGGAACTCCTGCGGATCGTTGCCGGGAAAGTGACCGAACCAGCCACCGGTGGTGACCATCCAGCGGTCGCCTTCGATCGGGCTGATCACCCCCATGGAACGCTGCAGCGGCGCCTTGGGCAGCACCAGCAGGACCTGCCACTGCTCGGCATAGGCCGGAAGACGCCGGTAGATGCGCGACGCATAACCCAGCTCGGTCTTGACCACGCTGGTCTCGACCTCGCCGAAACCGGCCTCTTTCAGCCACGTCGGCAAGCGCGTGCCACGCCCGCTGGCGTCGACCAGCAGGTCGCAGCGCAGCGTCCGCTCGCCGTGGCCGTCGTCGACGGTCACCGCCTCGACCCTCCGGGAAGGATCGACCCCGGTGAACTCGATCTGCGTGACCCGGGTGCTCGACAGCACCTCGACGTTCAGCACGCCGAGCAAGGCCCGGCGCAGCTGGTTGTCGATCAGGCGCCGGCTGCAGTAATGGGCATAAATGCCACTGCGGTAGCGGTTTTTCCAACGCCCGCCCTGGTACCACTTCACGTCGTGACCCAGGTCGGCCACTTGCGCGCCGCCCTGCTCCAGGGCGCTCAGGGTGCCGGGGAAGATGCCTTCGATAATCTGCTTGCCGCGCAGCAGCAACAGGTGGACGTGATGCTCCTGGGGCAGGCTCTGGCGCGGGCCGGTCTCGTCGAAGAAATCGCTCTTCTCGATCACCGTGACCCGCTGGAAACGCCGGGCCAGGACCGCGGCCGTCAGGCAGCCCGTCACGCTGCCGCCGATGACCACGGCATGGCGAACGCCCGTGGCGGTATCAGGCTGGGGAGTAGTCATTGAGCACCTTTGCAATGTAAGCCAGGTCGTCGCCCGCCAGGCCCGGGTGCAGCGGCACCGTGGTCAGCGAACGCAGCAACCGGGCGGCGTTGGGGCAATCGCGGCGGTACTGCGCCAGCAGCGGCAACTGGTACAGCGGCTGGTTGTCGTACTTGCCGATGTCCGAAGGGATGCCGTGACGCTGCTGGTAGTGCACCAGCTCACGCCCGTCGTGCCCCACCGCCTGCAACAGCAAGGCATAGGCGTTGGCCTCTCCACCGGGGGTCAGCGGCAGTTCGCGGATCGCCGGGTTGTCCAGTTGCTCCAGCAGCTGCCGGCGGTTGGCCTGGCGCTGGTGCAAGCGGCTTTCCAGCTGCCGCGAACGCGCCAACCCGAGGGCGGCCTGCAGGCCGCCAAGCTTGAGGTTGATGCCCAGGGTTTCGCCGGTGAGGTTGCCGAAGCGGGTGTAGGCGCGGATACGGCTGGCACGCTCGTCGTCATCGGTCATGACAAAACCGCCCTCGCCGGTGGACATGAACTTGCAGTCGTGGGTGCTGAAGCAGCTGATGTCGCCATGCTGCGCCAGCCAACTGCCGTTCAGGCGCGTCAGGTGCGCATGGGCCAGGTCCTGGATCAGCGGGATGCCGGCCTGGCGCGTGGTGGCCCAGGTGGTGTGCGAGGCAATCGGATAGCCCCACATCGGCACCTCGATCACCGCACAGGTCCGCGGGCCGATGCAGCGTTGCAGGTCATCCGGGTCGAGCCCGAAGTTGTCCGGCGCCACATCGCAGAACACCGGGACCAGGCCCAGGGACAGGATCGGCAGGACGGTGCAGATCGGGCACGTGGGCGCGACTATCACTTCGTCCCCTGGCTGGAACCGCACGCCGGCCAGCGCCGCGGTGACCGAAGCGGCCCCCGACGACACGGCGATCACATGACGCACGCCGTACAACACGGCAAGCGCGGTCTCGTAGTCCTCGACGATCTGCGAGGTACCGGTCAGCCCTGTCGCCAGGGCGCGTTGCAGCTCGGGCACATCGTCGGCGGTATCGTGGCCACACTTGTCCGCGATGACCCGGGCCTGTTGAGCAAGGGCCTGGTTCATGGCGCCACCTTCCGGCCGACCATGTCCCACACCTCGGCATCGGCGAACACCCGGTCCACCATGCGCCGGAAGTTGGGGAACATCTTCAGCTCGGCGGTTTCCTGGCGGCTGAAGAAGCGCGCGTTTTCCACCTCGCGCTCCGGCGGGCAAGCCCGCAGGTCGGTGGCGGTGAGGTAGATCAGGTCCAGGTGGTAATGCGGCCCGCGCTTGTCATCGATGTATTCGCAGAGGATCCGGTAAGGCTGGTGCAACACAGTGACATCGGTCTCGGCATCGGCCAGTTCCAGGTCACGCTCGCCCAGCAGGGCGGCGTGAATCCCGGTTTCTTCGTAGATCTCGCGCAGCACCGCCACATCAGGGGTTTCCCCCTGCTCGATATGGCCGCCCGGATACAGCCAGACCCCCAGCTTGCGGTGGTGCAGCAGGAGCATCTTGCGGTCGGGGTTCAACACGAACGCCGAGGCCGTGAAATGCCGGTCCAGGGTCGAACGATCAAGAACGTCCGTCATCATGCGGCCCCGTACTGGTTGATCCGTTCGGCCATGTAGTCCAGTTCGGCGCGGGTGATGTCCGGATGGACCGGGATGGTGGTCATGCTGGCCAGCAGCGCCTCGGCGTTGGGGCAGTCGTTGCGGTACTGGGCCAACGCCGGGAACTCGTAGAGCGCCTTGCAGCCGTAGCGCTTGATGTCCGACGGGATGCCCGCCTCGTCCAGATAATCGATGAAGGCCCGGTTGTCGGCGAAATGCAGCTCCAGGTTGAGGAAGTAGTAGTTGGTCCGTCCGCCCTCGATGATGACCTTTTCCCGCACCTTGCTGTGGTCGAGCTGCTGCAGGAAGTAGGTGGCATTGGCGCGGCGCTGCTCGATCTGCGCGGCCAGCGAGTCCAGGCGGTTGGCGCCCAGGGCGGCAGGCAGCGCGGCCAGCTTGTAGTTGAGGCCGAAGTCCTTGCCGTTGAGGTTACCGAAGCGGCTGTAGTCGCGGCAACGCTGGGCCAGTTGGTCGTCGTCGGTGAGGATGAATCCGCCCTCACCTGTGGCCAGCGGCTTGCGTTCGTGGGTGCTGAAGCACGACAGGTCGCCGTAGGCCGACAGCGGCCGGCCATTGAGGGTGCTGCCATGGGAATGCGCCAGGTCGAGAATCAGCTTGATCCCCAGCTCGCGGGTCAGGCCTTGCAGCTCATCGACTTCGGTGGGGTAGCCCCACATCGGAATATCGATGATCGCCCGGGTCCGCGGGGTGATGCGGGCCTTGATCGATTCCGGGTCGGCGCCGAAACCATGACGGCGGGTGTCGACGAAGATCGGGTTGGCGCCCGCGGCGATGATCGGATAGATGGTGCACAGCGGGCAGCTCGGCGTCAGCAGCACGTCATCGCCGGGACCGACGCCGGCGGCGTAGATCGCCACGCTCAGGGCCGCACCACCCGAGGAGACCGCGATCGCATGCCGCGCCTCGAACCAGGCTGCCAGCTTGGCCTCGTATTCGCCCACCACATCGCTGGTGCCGGACAGCGGCCGTTCCAGGGTGTTCTGCAAGGTCAGCAGATCGTCGGCGTACACCGGACGGTATTTGTCGGAAACAGAGATGCGGGCGGCGCTGGAGAGATTAGAGGACATTGGTCTGGGCTCCGAGAAAGGCTGGGGACTTGGCGGCATGGGTGGAATGGAGGGCAAGCACGGGGGCGACATCGGCGCGGGCGCTGTCGGCATGACAGATCTGCTCGATCACCCGGAAGGTCGGCAGCAGGCTCTCGAAGCTGGCCTCGTAAGGCGTACGGTTGCGCACCGCGTCGAAGAACTTCTCCAGTTCGCCGAAATAACCGCTGCGCTCATAACCCGAATCCAGCGGCCCTGGCTGCCACGCGCCGCGCCAGCGCTTGGCGGTGCCGGTTGCCCCGGTGCCATGCACCGGCTCGTGCAGGGTGATGTTCCAGAGGTTGTTGAGCTCGACCATCATCGAATTGGAGCTGACGATCTTCATGTCGAATTCGAAGTACGGGAACATCGTCCCGCTCAGCAGGCTGACCGTCGCGCCGGAGCTGAAACCGAGCTCCAGGCTCACCAGCAGCGAGTCCTCGTGGCGCTGGACCCGGGATTCGATATCGCGCAATTCGCCGCCGCCGAAGGTCACGCCAAGGTCGATGGTGTGAATCGCCTGGGCCAGCAGGAACGAACGCAGCGTGGAATCCAGCCCCCACAGCGGCGCGGTGGGTTTGCTCGCATAGTGGTTGAGCTGGATGTGCACGACCTTGCCGAACTGCTCGGTGCGCGTCATATCGCGCAGCTGGCGCATGGGCTTGGCATATTTGAAGTTCATGCCCACGCCGGTGACGACCTGGGCCTGGCGCGCCGCGCCGATCAGGTATTCGAGCTCGGCGAGGGTGAAGCACGGCGGCTTCTCGACGAAGACATGCACGCCTTTGGCCATTGCCTTGATCGCCAGGTCCCGGTGCGCCTGGGGCGGGCACGCCATGACCACCGCATCCAGCGCAGCGGTATCGAGCATCTCATCGAAGTCGTCGGTGATCGCGACCTCGGAAATGAAACGGTGAATCTGTCCGGCGCGGGTCAGGTCGCTGTCGCACACGGCGACGATGCGAATATCCGGCATTTGCAGAAGCGTGGGCAGCAGGTTTTCTTGCATCTGCGCGCCGAGACCGACGATGCCAACTCTGAGTACAGTCATAACCATCTCCATCCTGGAAAAGTGGGTACTGCGTCATGAAAAGGTTGGACGAACGACTACACGGGATCCGCCTCGGGTCACCTGCGGGGTGAGCCGATCCGGTCCGACATTCGCTTCAATCGAGGCAGGATTGCCTCAGAACAACGGATCACCTTTACAGAGTCCGTTCGGGCTGTTGCCCAGGGTCACCCGGGTGGAACACTCGGATGTTTCTCGCCACACGCCGACACCCGGCTGATGCCGAGGAGTCATAGAAGCGTGATAGACAGAAGGGATAGCGCCGCGAAGGCAATAGGAAGGAGGGGAACCAGGTCGAATCGAACGCCGGTGGCAATGAGCTACCTGGCCGAAAACCTGGATCGAAGAATTGTGGCTTCGTTTAAAAACGGAACAACGACCGAAATGCCGATACGCATGCATGGCTGAATCATCCTTGAAGCGCTGTTTCTATCCCTTGTTATGCAGGAGCTCCGGTTCCGTGAGCCCTTGCTTTGCACACACCTCATCAATGTGTGGCTTGGAGGTATAGATCAGCCTTTTTCGGAGCGCAAATCAGTTGCTATATCGTTTCATCATATTGTTTTGAATAATCCGGACATAAGGCAACGGGCCATATAGGCCCGGAGCCGGCGTCGTTGAACCCGCGGCCAAATTGACCCGCGCCATCCATTGCGTCTTTTGCGCAAGCGTCGCGACGACCGGGCATAGCGGGTTGCGCAATCTCACGACCTGAGGCCGCACGGGCCTGGCGCTGAAGTTTGATCATTGTTGAGGATTATTGATTCGGATTATCCAGCCCCTACGGGCAGCATTGCGCTACGCCTTGAGCGACAGGCAGGCATCGCCTCGCGTCAGCTCAAGCGTGTATCGGGGGCAAGCTCAGGAAACCGCAATGTCAACTTTCAACACTGGGAAACAGAACATATGTGCATGTCGAACAAATGGCTCGTAGGAGTTGTCCTGAGTTGCGTATTCCAGGCCGGCTGTGTCTCGAAGGTGGCGCAGCAAGAGCAATATTCGGGCTTCTTGCCTAACTATGAGGGCCTGGAAGAACACACCACGCCCAGTGAGCAGACAGTGCTGCGCTGGGTAGCGCCAGGGTTTGATCCTCACGCCTATTCCACCGTCGTGTTCAAGGAAGTGATGCTGTATCCCTCGCCGAAAGCGACCGAGCGGGTCAACCTGCAAACCCTCAGGGACCTGCAGGTCAACGCCAGCAACAGCGTAAGGAACGCATTCGCACCGTCCTACACGGTCGTCTCGAGTGTGCGCCAGGCAGCGCCCCATTCGCGGACCTTGATCCTGCAGGCGGCAATCACCCAGGTCAGCGCCAGCAACGAAGGCATGCATTGGTATGAGGTCGTCCCCATCGCTGCAATCGTCGGCGCAACACAGGCCGCTACCGGTCATCGCGATCAGACGGCGGAGCTGTATCTCGAAGCCGATTTGATCGATGCTAAAACCGGTTTGCCGGTCGCCAAGATGGTTCGCAAGGTGTTCGGCGAGACCTTGGAAAATGCCAGCCAGCCGATAGTCGCCAATGACTTCAAGGCTGCATTCAAAAGCATGACAAACGACATGCAGACGTTGCTTTCCAAGCAGTAACCAGCGCGCAGGCCCGGGTGCAAACGTTGCATTGCATCGAAAAGGTTCAGGGTTTCAGGAACGGCAGTCGCGCTGCGTCTGCAACAAAGACAAACCGCCAGGCCGGGTAACGACGGCCAATGAGAGTCCGACTTGATGAAAATTTTCAGCTTTGCCTTATCGGCCTTTGTATTGCTCGCCAGCTTCGGTGCGATGGCGGCGACGGTGGTTCCATTAAAGGGCCAGACTTCCCAGACGATCCAGCAAGACACCAGCGCCTGCCAGTCGCAGGCCAACGCGCAGTTCCCGACACAGAACACCGTGCCGGCCGGTGGCCGGGTAAAAGGCGCCACCACCGCGGCCATCGCCGGGGCCACTGCCGCGGAGGTCCGGGGTCGGCAACATGAAAACGTCTACGACCAGATCGACGACGATATCAAGCAGGACTATCGCCAGAACCGTGCACGCAGCGCCGCGACGGCCGGGGCAATGATCGGCGCGTCGAGACAGCGCCAGGAACGCAGGCAGGACCTGAAAACCAGCGAACAGAACATCACCGCCAATAACTCGGTGTACACCAGTTGCCTGCAACAGCGTGGCTACAACGTCCTGCCTTGAGCCGCCGGACTTTTACACAGCGCAGGCATTCTTGATGCAGATTGGAAAATCAATTTCGCATGCTGCACTGGAATGCCTGCACGTTCGCCCCTCCCTCCTGCCCCATCTTTCCTTCTCCCTCTGCCTGCAATCCTTGTCCAGCGGTTCACGGCAATACGACACGACGGATATGACTGGCCGCAAGCTTGTGCTTGAATAACAGGCCGTCCGATACACTGCCTTGCACTTTTCGGATGGCGCAGATGACTCGCACTGAGCATCATCGCTGCCTGCGATTAACTCCCGTGGACTTCCTTGCTTGATTCCAATGAGACTTTTGATGGGCTGTTCCAGCAGTGTCCAGTGATTCTCCCTGCACTTCGCGCGCCCATCCACGCGCCATCGACGCCGTCTCTATACTCAGCCAGAACCACCTGAACGAAGGATTCCCATGCGCTACGCCTTCAAGTTGAAAAACGACGCCATGGTTGTTTTCGACCCGGATACCGCCTTGCTCTCTATCACTACACCTCTTGGAGAGGTGCAAAACTCCACGATAGGCAGGGCTGAATCGCGTCTACTGAATCTGCTGCTGATGGAACCGGGTCAGACTAAAAGCCGCGAAGAGATCATCGACTACACTTGGAATGACCGTGTCGTCGCCTCCGGCAGTTTGAATCAAGCCGTTTTTTCCCTTCGCAACATTCTCAACGACAGTCGAGATCACGAGATCTTGATGACGGTTCCGCGAAGAGGTTATTGCTTCAATCGCCAGTATGTAGTCAATGCACCCGCCGACTTGCCGATGCCGCCAGATACCGCCGCACAACCTGTCGAGCCGGTCATGGAAGTGCTGGAGGCCAACCCGAAAGAAGCCCTGCCGTTGCCTTCGGAAAAAGCCAGGCCATCGACTCGCATCACCAAAGCCCAGTTGATCGGTTACATCCTGACCTTGGGCGTGTGTGCCTTTACCGGTTTCCGCTCCGGCTTCGACACGCCGAAAATTGAAGTTTCCAGCATAAAACAGAACGATCTGGTCATTCATGCAGTGGCCAACACGGTCGCCGAAGCCCAATCGCTGAGGGATCTTTCGGCGAAACAGGTTCAACAGTCACCCGAGTTGAAAGGCCAGGTCTGGTTGAATCTCGCTAAATCAAACTATTCCGTTTCGTGCGTCCGCCCGGATCTAAGCACTGCAAACCTGCAATCGCACAGCGAACAGAAAGATCTCGCACTGATGATCCGGCAATGTTTGGAAGCCACCCTATGAAGCCAACAGTATCGTCGACCGCCCATTGGCTAGTGCTGGGAGCCATTAACGCCGCGTGTATTTTCTCGCTGACTTACTCGCCCACTCACTACATGGAAAACATCAGTTATCAAACCATCACCCAACAATGGCTGGAAGATTCGAACCAACTCAATACGGAAGAGTACATGACCATCGGGCACGGTCGACTTACCCAAACCACGCTGGAAAGCCTGAACGGAAAAATTCGTAACTCTACTATTTCGGCGGACGTTATCCGTGAGAGTAATCATCACGTTCAAATTAAAATCAGGACCGTCAAGTTAAGCCAGGATAACGAACTGTTCGCCATCGAAAAGACGCCGGATCTTTTTTTCAAACGCCAATACGTCCTGCAAGAAGGCGCTGTTCTAAATTACGAACTGATCCCTACTACCGATAAAAACACCATGTGCGTTTATGTGCATGAACTGAGTCGCCTGCGCTGCATGAACCACTAGTCACTGCCACACCCCACCCGAGCTTGACCAGGCGACAGGGGCTTGATGCCCGTTGTCCGCCAATGCCGATTCAAACAGAAAAATAATAATCACTGATTTGAATCAGACGCTCCCTCCCCCTCAAGATCTCGCCATTGTCGCGTTCGGAGCCCTGCCTGTTGCCCCCGGCAGAAAACCGGCTCCGCGGCCCTCATTCAAACACTCTTGCGGGTGCCCGATGCAAACGTACCTTTTTTTGCGAGTCGTCAAATCGATGATAACCAGGATCCTGGCAGTGCTCTCTTTGGTTGCACTGCCCTTTTACTCGGCGGCGCAAAACGAGCACTCCAGCGCCAGCACCGAGATCGAGTTCTACCAGATCGAGTTGAGCCCGAACGAAAAACTGAAACTGTCGCAGTTGAAAATCTACTTTGAAAATGAACAGCATAACGACGAAGGTACGATGGATCTTCCTGTTCCTTTCCCGCCACCGGACACGATTAATGAAGTTCAAGAATCTTCATTAATTTCCATTTGATCATGGCTCCTTAGCGGGCTGGCCGGACTTTGAAAAAACGCAATCCGCTATTTGATCATCGACCACCTGAGTTCTGACCTTAATACGCATCGCAAGACTATTCACAGGCCACGGCTGACGCTGTGTTCTGCCTGAAAATCATTAATAGGGGAACGCACATCAATGCTGCTGAAAAATCTCGTAACCGTCTCTTTGGGTGTCGTGCTTTCGCTCAAGGCCATGATCAAGGATGAGGAAGTCTACCGGCCTGACCTGACCACTATTGAAAACCGCAAAAAGACATTGGCCGATGAACAGTCCAACTACAGGATTCGCAGCGACTATCCAGCCAGCGATTACTTTGCCTTTGATGCAGCGACCATCGACCCAACAGCTCAGAAAACAGCGATCTTCGGTTCGAAAACAGCGTTGTGCAAACTTCAAAACCTGAATTTGCCAACAAGCGATACGTACGTTTTTTCAGCAGCACTGGAGCTTACCCCAGAGCCATCGACGCCTGAAAAAACCGTTTAGCACTATCCATTGGCTGAAGAGTATTCAATTCCATGCGCAACATCCCTGATGACGTCTTTCATGTAACGTCAAGTCCCGCGGGCACTCCCAAGAGAACGATTGGGTCGTGGGGGATGAACCTCATTCCATCAGAGCGCAAAGCAAGCATTCGACAACACAGGCTCATTCACAGCTCCAGGTTCCAATGCAGCAGGCTGGAGTTCGATTCAACCGTCACCCTGACCGGTTCGGTTCCCCATGGCTTTGTGACCTTTGTCATTTCACAGACTTCCGTCGGCCGTCCGCTGGTGAACAACCACGCACTGCGGCCTAACGAAATCGTCGTGCTCTATAGCCGCGAGCCCGTGCATTACATTTGCGAACCGAATGAAACCATTTTCATCCTGAGCACGACGCTGGAACATTATGCACAGTGCCTCAAAGAACATTCGGTGATTGATGTATTTGCACATCGAAAGGAGCAGCGCTTTCAGGCTGCGAACTTCAAGCTGATTCAAGCTGCCCTGCAGAAAATTGGCACTTATTTTATCGACGCCAAACAGCGCCGCCGCGCCGCCATTGAAAGTGTTCTGCTGGCTTCTCTATTACGGGCCCTGACGCCTGCTAATCGCTCCGAACTTTACCCTCCGAGAAGAAGGAAAGTCGCGACAGAAGTCATGGATTACATTCACCAGAACACCAAGAAATCGCTCAATATCACCGCGCTGGTCATGCAGTTTGAAACCACCTCGCGCAGTTTGCACCACGGCTTTTCCGAAACTTTCGGAATTTCGCCGATCGCCTATATTAAGAACCTGCGGCTCGCCAATGTTCGTCGAGACTTGATCCGCAACACCTGGCCAACGGTTACCGAAACCGCGATGTATTGGAACTTCCACCACCTGGGCCGGTTTTCCAAGGCCTATCAGGACGCCTATGGGGAGCCTCCGTCAGAGACAGCCAGGCGCAACGCCACGAACTGATGGCTTCGCAGCTCCCTGCAGCGGCACCAAGCCCAAGAAATGACAATCAATAGTTTTCATCCGCCAAGCCCAATGGCCAATATTGATTATTTCCAACTCAAGGGACGAATAAGCATGCGCTATCGATTAAATGCACTGTCGCTCAAACAGAAGATCTTCTATTGCCTCGCCGCCTATTTATGTGGAGTCGCATTGGCCTGGTTGATTGATTGTTACTAATACTCTTGCTTTGAAAACTTCGCTGCAGCAGTAGTTAGTTGTTTCTATCAATAACTCCCGCGTTTCTTTTTGGGCGATGTCACGCATCAAAATCAATCAATGTCGTTATCGGCCTCGCGATCAATCGAATTCAGATAACCCAATCGATAAACCTGTAGAGGATTTTATTTCACATGCTATTGCGAAAAATTGGCTTCGTTTCACTGCTTTCGTTGCTGTCTTTTCAGGCACTGGCCGATGACAGAGGCCTGTATCTTGGCGCAGGCGTGAGCAGCATCGAAACCGACAAAACCCATCTGAGCGATGAGGACTACAGCTACAAGGTTTTTGCAGGTTATCGCGTCAACAGTTATCTGGCCTTTGAGGGCGCATTCGTCGATCTCGGCCAATTCAAGGACGAGGACCTCGATTTCGATGGTAAATCCGTTCAGGCTAGTGCCCACCTCGGCTTTCCGCTGGGAGAGCGGGTGCGCGTCTTCGGCAGTGTCGGTGCCCATGCCTGGGATGCCGACGGGAATGCCAGCGACGATGATACCGGGATGAATATGACCTACGGTGCCGGCGTCGAGTTTGATGTGTTTCGCAACATCGGTCTTCGCGCCGAATATGAAGTGCTGGAAGTCGGCGACATCAACCTGAATCAGACAACGGCGTCCGCTTTTATTCTCTGGTAACGCCCGCTGGCATCGAGCGGCCAGACTGGCCGCTCAACGTGCCTCACATCTCTATGTTGGACTTGCCGCCTGAACCACGGCAGACCGGCGTCGGAGCGATGTCGGACGCCGGTAGCCAGCCATGCAGCCGGCTTGTGGATAACTCACTCCACCGTGACGGACTTGGCCAGGTTGCGCGGCTGGTCGACATCCGTACCCTTGAGCACCGCCACGTAATACGACAGCAATTGCAGGGGGATGGTGTAGAGGATCGGCGACAGGATGTCGTGGATATGCGGCATGTGGATAACATGCGTGCCCTCGCCGTTGGTCATGCCGGCCTGCTCGTCGGCAAAGACGATCAGTTCGCCGCCACGGGCGCGGACTTCCTGCAGGTTGGACTTGAGCTTCTCCAGCAACTCGTTGTTCGGCGCCACGGTGACGACGGGCATGTCGTTATCCACAAGGGCCAGCGGACCGTGCTTGAGCTCGCCGGCCGGGTAGGCTTCGGCGTGGATGTAGGAGATTTCCTTGAGCTTGAGTGCCCCTTCCATCGCCACCGGGAACTGTGCGCCACGACCGAGGAACAGGGTGTGGTGCTTCTCGGCGAACAGCTCGGCGATTTTTTCCACCGTGCTGTCCATCGCCAGGGCTTCGCCCAGGCGGGTCGGCAAGCGCCGCAGTTCTTCCACCAGGGTGGCTTCGACGCCTTCGCCCAGGGTGCCGCGGACCTGACCCAGGGACAGGGTCAGCAACAGCAGGCCCACCAGCTGGGTGGTAAAGGCTTTGGTCGATGCCACGCCGATTTCGCGACCGGCCTGAGTCAGCAGGGTCAGATCGGACTCACGCACCAGCGAGCTGATACCGACGTTGCAGATCGCCAGGCTGGCGAGGAAACCCAGCTCCTTGGCATTCCGCAGCGCGGCCAGGGTGTCGGCGGTTTCGCCGGACTGGGAAATGGTCACGAACAGGGTATCCGGCTGCACCACCACCTTGCGGTAGCGGAACTCGCTGGCCACTTCGACCTGGCACGGAATCCCGGCCAGCTCTTCCAGCCAGTAACGGGCAACCATGCCGGCGTGGTAGCTGGTGCCGCAGGCAACGATCTGCACGTTGCGCACCTTGGCGAACAGCTCGGCGGCCTGTGGACCGAAGGCCTGGACCAGCACCTGGTTCGGGCTCAGGCGGCCTTCGAGGGTGCGTTGCACCACGGCTGGCTGCTCGTGGATTTCCTTGAGCATGAAGTGGCGGAACTCGCCTTTCTCAGCGGCCTCGGCGCCATCACGGTATTGCACGGCTTCACGCTCGACCGCTTTGCCGTCGACATCCCAGATCTGCACGCTGTCGCGGCGAATCTCGGCGATATCGCCCTCTTCCAGGTACATGAAGCGATCGGTTACCTGACGCAGGGCCAGTTGGTCGGAAGCCAGGAAGTTTTCCCCCAGGCCCAGGCCGATCACCAATGGGCTGCCACTGCGGGCCGCGACCAGGCGGTCCGGCTGGCTGGCGCTGATCACGGCCAGGCCATAGGCGCCATGCAGTTCCTTGACGGTGGCTTTCAGGGCCACGGTCAGGTCGCCCAGGTCCTTGAGTTTGTGCTCCAGCAGGTGGGCGATGACCTCGGTGTCGGTGTCCGAAGTGAAGACGTAACCCAGGCCCTTGAGTTGCTCGCGCAGGACTTCATGGTTCTCGATGATGCCGTTGTGCACCACCGCCAGGTCGCCGGAGAAATGCGGGTGGGCGTTACGCTCGCATGGCGCGCCGTGAGTGGCCCAGCGGGTGTGGGCGATGCCCAGGCGACCGACCAGCGGCTCGCCGGCCAGGGCCTGTTCCAGCTCGCTGACCTTGCCCGGACGACGCATACGCTCGAGCTTGCCATCGTTGGTCAGGACCGCCACCCCGGCGCTGTCGTAGCCGCGGTATTCGAGACGCTTGAGGCCTTCGAGCAGGATGGCCGTGATATTCCGTTCAGCAACGGCGCCAACAATTCCACACATGGTTTCTCTCCTAGATGACTGCCGCGCAAATCAGCGTGATGCCGCGGGCTTGAATCTGGTCGCGGGCCTCTGCAGGCAGGCGATCATCGGTAATAAGGGTATGGACGCTGCTCCAGGGCAGCTCCAGGTTGGGAATCTTGCGGCCGATCTTGTCGGCCTCGACCATCACCACGACTTCCCGCGCCACCTCGGCCATTACCCGGCTCAGGCCGAGCAACTCGTTGAAGGTGGTGGTCCCGCGCACCAGGTCGATGCCGTCGGCACCGATAAACAGCTGGTCGAAGTCGTAGGAACGCAATACCTGCTCGGCGACCTGCCCCTGGAACGACTCGGAGTGAGGGTCCCATGTACCGCCGGTCATCAACAGCACCGGCTCGTGCTCCAGTTCGCTCAGAGCATTGGCCACATGCAGCGAGTTGGTCATGACCACCAGGCCCGGCTGCTGACCGAGTTCGGGAATCATGGCCGCGGTGGTACTGCCACTGTCGATGATGATGCGGGCGTGTTCGCGAATCCGCGCAACCGCCGCGCGAGCGATGGCTTGTTTGTACCGGGACACCGGCTGGCCGATATCGCCGACCAGTTCCTGCGGCATGGTGATCGCGCCGCCGTAGCGTCGCAGCAACAGGCCGTTGCTCTCCAGGGCCGCCAGGTCCTTGCGGATCGTAACTTCCGAAGTTTCGAAGCGTTTAGCCAGCTCATCCACGCTCACCTCGCCCTGTTCATTGAGCAAGGCCAGAATGTTGTGACGGCGCTGGGGCGTATTGCGTTTCGACATGAGCACTTAAGTTTCGATTCGAAAGATAACGGAAGCAATCAAAACCTATTGCCGGAAATTCGTCAAGCCAGCGCAAGAAAAAAATCTGTGGATAAAAGCATCGCGGGCAAGCCTCGCTCCTACAGATATCACTGTCTGTAGGAGCGAGGCTTGCCCGCGAAAGCAATCTCGAGAGTACCGGCCACTGCGTTGTGGATAACTCAGCTCTTCTTGATTTTCACCGGGCGTTTCCAGCCGTCGATGTTCTTCTGTCGGGCACGGGCCACGGCCAGCTGGGCTTTTTCCACAGTCTGGTTGATGGTGGAACCGGCCGCCGTGGTCGCGCCATCCTGGATATCCACAGGTGCCACCAACGAGTTGTTGGAACCGATGAAGACGTCTTCGCCCAGCACCGTACGATGCTTGTTGGCGCCATCGTAGTTGCAGGTAATGGTGCCGGCGCCGATGTTGCTGCGCGCACCGATCTCGGCATCGCCCAGGTAGGCCAGGTGCCCGGCCTTGGCGCCCTCGCCCATGCGTGCGTTCTTCAACTCGACAAAGTTACCCACATGGGCACGGGCTTCGAGAACAGTACCCTGGCGCAGGCGGGCGAACGGACCGGCATCGCTGCCTTCACCCAGTACAGCACCTTCGATATGACTGTTGGCCTTGATCACCACGCCCTTGCGCAGGGTGCTGTCCTTGATCACGCAGTTCGGGCCGATCACCACGTCGTCCTCGATGACCACGCGGCCTTCGAGAATCACGTTGATGTCGATCAGCACGTCACGGCCCACCGTCACTTCACCGCGCACATCGAAACGTGCCGGATCGCGCAGGGTCACACCCTGAGCCATCAGGCGCCGACCTTCGCGCAACTGGTAATGACGCTCCAGTTCGGACAGCTGCTTGCGATCGTTGGCGCCCTGCACTTCCATCGGATCGTGCGGTTGCTCGGTGGCCACCAACAAACCATCACTGACCGCCATCTCGATCACATCAGTCAGGTAATACTCGCCCTGGGCGTTGTTATTCGACAGACGACTCATCCAGTCGGCAAGGCGATTGGCCGGCACGGCAAGGATGCCGGTGTTGCCTTCGGTGATAGCGCGTTGTGCTTCACTGGCGTCCTTGTGCTCGACGATGGCTACGACCCTGCCGTCAGCATCGCGAACGATTCGGCCATACCCGGTCGGGTCGTCCAGCTCCACGGTCAGCAATCCCATTTGCCCGGGAACCACGTGCTTGAGCAAGCGCTGCAGGGTTTCGACTTCGATCAGCGGCACGTCACCGTAGAGAATCAGCACGGTATCGGCGGTAATGAACGGCACCGCCTGGGCGGTGGCGTGACCGGTACCCAATTGCTTGTCCTGCAGCACAAAATTCAGGTCGTCCGCCGCCAGGCGTTCACGCACCGCATCGGCACCGTGACCGATGACGACATGGATACGCTGTGGATCGAGTTGCCGGGCGCTGTGGATAACATGCCCCAGCATGGAGTTGCCCGCCACCGGGTGCAGCACCTTTGGCAACGACGAACGCATGCGAGTGCCTTGACCGGCAGCGAGAATAACTATTTCGAGAGACATGACTGGCTACCAATCCTGGGTGGTCAGCGACTGCGACCATGAGGTGAATTGCAAAAAAAGAAAAAGGGTAGCCGAGGCTACCCTTTTTAATCAATCACGCGGAAATCCCGCGGCTTAGCCGCCGAACTTCTTGCGGATCTGCTGGACGGTGCGCAGCTGGGCTGCGGCCTCGGCCAGACGTGCAGCAGCAGAACCGTAGTCGAAATCTGCGCCTTTTTCATTCAGGGCCTTCTCAGCAGCCTTGACGGCTTCCTGAGCGGAGGCTTCGTCCAGGTCGGCAGCACGCTGCACGGTGTCGGCAAGAACCTTGACCATGTTCGGCTGAACCTCGAGGAAACCACCGGAGATGTAGAACACCTCGGTTTCCCCGCCCTGCTTGATCAAGCGGATCGGACCTGGTTTCAGATTAGTGATCAGCGGAGCGTGACCCAGGGCGATACCAAGATCCCCCAGCTCGCCGTGTGCGATCACCATCTCGACCAGACCGGAGAAGATTTCCCCTTCCGCGCTGACGATATCGCAATGGACTGTCATAGCCATCTGCTTGCCTCAACCTAAATTAGCGCCCGTTGCCGGGCGCCGGGATTACAGTTTCTTGGCTTTCTCGATCGCTTCTTCGATGCCGCCGACCATGTAGAACGCTTGTTCTGGCAGGTGGTCGTAGTCACCGTTGAGGATGCCTTTGAAGCCAGCGATGGTGTCTTTCAGGGAAACGTATTTGCCTGGAGAACCAGTGAAGACTTCAGCCACGAAGAACGGCTGCGACAGGAAGCGCTGGATCTTACGAGCGCGGGATACCAGTTGCTTGTCGGCTTCGGACAGTTCGTCCATACCCAGGATCGCAATGATGTCCTTCAGCTCTTTGTAGCGCTGCAGCACGTACTGAACGCCGCGAGCGGTTTCGTAGTGCTCGTTGCCGATCACGTTCGGGTCCAGCTGACGGGAAGTCGAGTCCAGTGGATCTACCGCTGGGTAGATACCCAGGGAAGCGATGTCACGAGACAGTACGACGGTGGCGTCCAAGTGGGCGAAGGTGGTCGCTGGCGACGGGTCGGTCAAGTCGTCCGCAGGTACGTATACCGCTTGGATCGAGGTGATCGAGCCTTGCTTGGTCGAAGTGATACGTTCTTGCAGAACGCCCATCTCTTCAGCCAGGGTCGGCTGGTAACCTACTGCGGAAGGCATACGGCCCAGCAGTGCGGATACTTCGGTACCGGCCAGGGTGTAACGATAGATGTTGTCGACGAACAGCAGAACGTCGTTACCTTCGTCACGGAACTTCTCGGCCATGGTCAGGCCGGTCAGAGCTACGCGCAGACGGTTTCCCGGCGGCTCGTTCATCTGGCCGTATACCAGTGCCACTTTGTCCAGAACGTTGGAATCCTTCATCTCGTGGTAGAAGTCGTTACCCTCACGAGTACGCTCACCCACACCGGCGAACACGGAATAACCGCTGTGCTCGATGGCGATGTTACGGATCAGTTCCATCATGTTTACGGTCTTGCCCACACCGGCACCACCGAACAGACCGACTTTACCGCCCTTGGCGAACGGGCAAACCAGGTCGATAACCTTGATGCCGGTTTCCAGGAGGTCGTTGCCGCCAGCTTGTTCAGCGAAGGACGGCGCAGGACGGTGAATGCCCCAACGCTCTTCTTCGCCGATCGGGCCAGCTTCGTCGATCGGGTTGCCCAGTACGTCCATGATCCGGCCCAGGGTCGCTTTACCGACGGGTACGGAGATGGCTGCGCCAGTGTTGTTGACGTCCAGACCGCGCTTCAAGCCCTCGGTGGAGCCCATCGCAATGGTACGTACCACGCCGTCGCCCAGCTGCTGCTGAACTTCCAGAGTGGTTTCGGCGCCTTGAACCTTCAAGGCGTCGTAGATGCTCGGTACGCTGTCGCGTGGAAATTCCACGTCGATAACGGCGCCGATGATTTGAACGATACGTCCGCTACTCATAGCTGGATCCTCTGAATATTTGAACCGTTAAACCGCGGCAGCGCCGCCGACGATTTCCGAGATCTCTTGGGTGATCGCAGCCTGACGCGCCTTGTTGTAGATCAGCTGCAAATCGCTGATCAAATCACCGGCGTTGTCGGTAGCGTTCTTCATCGCGATCATCCGCGCAGCTTGTTCAGCCGCGTTGTTCTCGACCACCGCCTGGTAGACCTGCGACTCCACGTAGCGAACCATCAAGCCGTCAAGCAGCTCTTTGGCGTCCGGTTCGTAGAGATAGTCCCAGTGGTGCTTGAGTTCTTGATCCGGGGTTGCCACCAGCGGAATCAACTGCTCCACCGTAGGCTGTTGCGTCATGGTGTTGATGAACTTGTTGGACACCACGGACAGGCGGTCAATCCGGCCGTCCAGGTAGGCATCCAGCATCACCTTAACGCTGCCGATCAGATCATTGATCGACGGCTCTTCACCCAGGTGGCTGATTGCAGCGACGACGTTACCGCCGAAGTTACGGAAGAAAGCCGCACCTTTGCTGCCTACCACGCACAGATCGATCTCGACGCCATTTTCGCGGTTTACCGCCATGTCCTTGACCAAAGCCTTGAACAGGTTGGTATTCAAACCACCGCACAGACCACGGTCACTGCTCACCACGATATAACCGACGCGCTTGATTGCGCGGTCGATCATGAACGGGTGGCGATATTCCGGGTTGGCGTTGGCCAGATGACCAATAACCTGGCGGATGCGCTCCGCGTAAGGACGGCTAGCAGCCATGCGCATTTGTGCCTTGCGCATTTTGCTGACCGCCACTTTTTCCATGGCGCTGGTAATCTTTTGCGTGCTTTTGATGCTCGCAATCTTACTGCGAATCTCTTTTGCGCCTGCCATGTAACACCTATCAGGTTAGCAAGCGGGAGCCTCGCGGCCCCCGCTGCGGCTTACCAGGTTTGGGTGGCCTTGAACTTCTCGATACCGGCTTTCAGGCCAGCGTCGATTTCGTCATTGAAGTCACCCTTCACGTTGATCTTCGCCATCAAATCGGCGTGATCGCGGTTGAAGTAAGCAATCAGCGCTTGTTCGAAGCTACCGATCTTGGCGATTTCGACGTCAGTCAGGAACCCACGTTCAGCGGCATACAGCGACAGCGACATGTCAGCGATGGACATAGGCGCGTATTGCTTCTGCTTCATCAGCTCGGTAACGCGCTGACCGTGTTCAAGTTGCTTACGGGTCGCTTCGTCCAGGTCAGAAGCGAACTGGGCGAATGCCGCCAGTTCACGGTACTGAGCCAGAGCGGTACGGATACCACCGGACAGCTTCTTGATGATCTTGGTCTGAGCGGCACCACCTACACGGGATACCGAAACACCGGCGTTCACTGCCGGGCGGATGCCGGAGTTGAACATGGCCGATTCCAGGAAGATCTGACCGTCGGTGATGGAAATCACGTTGGTCGGAACGAACGCGGAAACGTCGCCAGCCTGGGTTTCGATGATCGGCAGTGCGGTCAGGGAACCGGTCTTGCCAGTTACCGCGCCGTTGGTGAACTTCTCTACGTACTCTTCCGAAACGCGGGATGCGCGCTCCAGCAGACGGGAGTGGAGATAGAACACGTCGCCTGGGTAAGCTTCACGGCCTGGTGGACGGCGCAGCAGCAGGGAAATCTGGCGGTAAGCCACTGCTTGCTTGGACAGATCGTCATAAACGATCAGCGCGTCTTCACCGCGGTCACGGAAGAATTCGCCCATGGTGCAACCGGAGTACGGTGCCAGGAATTGCAGGGCAGCGGATTCGGAAGCACTGGCAGCCACGATGATGGTGTTGGCCAGAGCGCCGTTTTCTTCCAGCTTGCGAACAACGTTGGCGATGGTCGATTGTTTCTGACCGATAGCCACGTATACGCAGAAGATGCCGCTGTCTTTCTGGTTGATGATCGCGTCGATCGCCAGAGCGGTCTTACCGATCTGACGGTCACCGATGATCAGCTCACGCTGGCCACGGCCGACAGGGATCATGGCATCGACAGCCTTGTAGCCAGTCTGTACAGGCTGGTCTACCGACTTACGCCAGATCACGCCTGGAGCAACTTTCTCGACCGCGTCGGTCTCGGTGTTGTTCAGCGGACCTTTGCCGTCAACTGGGTTACCCAGTGCGTCGACTACGCGACCCAGCAGTTCCTTACCAACCGGAACTTCGAGGATGCGGCCGGTGCACTTGGCGCTCATGCCTTCAGCCAGAGTCGTGTATGCGCCCAGTACAACGGCACCTACGGAGTCTTGCTCGAGGTTGAGTGCCATACCGTAGACACCGCCCGGAAACTCGATCATCTCGCCGTACATGACGTCGGCCAGACCGTGAATCCGCACGATACCGTCAGAAACGCTGACGACAGTGCCTTCGTTACGGGCTTGGGAGGTCACATCGAGCTTTTCGATGCGGCCCTTGATAATTTCACTTATTTCGGAAGGATTGAGTTGCTGCATTGCTCTGCTGCCCCTTCAAACTCAAGATTTCAATGCTTCGGCAAGTTTCGCGATTTTGCCGCGAATCGAGCCATCGATAACCAGGTCGCCGGCGCGGATGACGACACCACCAATCAGGGCAGCGTCCTCCGCAACTTGCAGGCGCACTTCCCGGTCGAGTCGTGCACTGAGAACCTTGGCGAGTTTGTCTTGCTGTTCTTGGTTCAACGCAAAAGCACTGGTGACTTCCACATCTACCGACTTCTCTTGCTCGGCCTTGTACAGGTCGAACAGAGCGGCGATCTCCGGCAGAAGCAGGAGACGGTCGTTTTCGGCAACGACGTGGATGAAATTCTGTGCCTTGGCATCGAACTTGTCGCCGCACACGTCGATAAACGTGGCGGCCTTGTCTGCGCTCGTCAGTCGCGGGGCCTTGAGCACGCGCCGCATGGTGTCGTCTTGCGACACTGCTGCAGCCAGGCCGAGCATGGCTGACCAAGAGGCCAGCTGCTGGTGGGCCTGAGCGTGCTCGAAGGCCGCCTTAGCGTAAGGTCGGGCCAACGTGGTCAGTTCTGCCATGATCGCCCTCGCTTAAATTTCAGCAGCCAGTTTGTTAACCAGCTCCGCGTGCGCGTTTTGATCGATTGTGGCACCCAGGATCTTCTCGGCGCCGCCAACGGCCAGCACACCCAGTTGGGCACGCAGCGCGTCTTTGACACTGTTCAGTTCCTGCTCGATCTCGGCCTGAGCCTGAACCTTCACACGGTCAGCGTCGACACGGGCTTTTTCAACAGCCTCTTCGACGATCTGGTTACCGCGTTTCTTGGCTTGCTCAATGATTTCGGCTGCCTGAGCTTTTGCTTCGCGCAGTTGCTGACCCGCTTTCTCTTGGGCCAGTTCCAGGTCGCGAGCTGCTCGGCTGGCAGCGTCCAGTCCATCCGCGATCTTCTTCTGACGTTCGTGCAAAGCCGCGATGACCGGAGGCCACACGAACTTCATGCAAAACAGTACAAAAATGAAGAACGCAACGGACTGGCCAATCAGGGTTGCATTAATGTTCACGCCAACACCTCGCTCGTTCGTTGTCCATCACACCAATCAACTCGAAAATTCGAGTGATTAGCCAGCGAGTTGACCAACGAAGGGGTTCGCGAAGGTGAAGAACAGAGCGATACCAACGCCGATCATGGTTACGGCGTCGAGCAGGCCGGCAACGATGAACATTTTAACTTGCAGCATTGGAACCATTTCTGGCTGACGCGCAGCGCCTTCCAGGAACTTGCCGCCCAACAGGCCGAAACCAATTGCGGTACCCAGTGCGCCCAGGCCGATCAACAGTGCAACAGCGATAGCGGTTAGACCAACTACAGTTTCCATCTTTCCTCCCGACTTTTACGTCGTATGGTTTAGGTTTTTTAGATTAAAGCGGTAAAACAAATCGTTTCATCGTGCCCTAGACGGGCCCCCTCCCGTTTGACCGGGAGGGACATCAGACTGGTCGAGACCGGTCTTAATGGTTCTCTTCGTGCGCCATCGACAGGTAGACGATGGTCAGCATCATGAAGATAAACGCTTGCAGGGTGATGATCAGGATGTGGAACACAGCCCACGCCCATTGCAGCACCACGCCCAGGCCGCTGAGCCAGAGCAGGCCGCTGCCGAACATCACGGCGATCAGGATGAACACCAGTTCGCCAGCGTACATGTTGCCGAACAGACGAAGTGCCAGAGAGATTGGCTTGGCGATCAGCGTCACGAATTCAAGCAGGAAGTTCACCGGAATCAGCAGCGCTTGAACAAAGATGTTCTTGCTGCCGAACGGGTGCAGGGTCAGTTCGCCGATGAAGCCGCCGATGCCCTTGATCTTGATGCTGTAGAAAATGATCAGTGCGAACACCGAGAAGGCCATGGCCAGCGTGGCGTTCGGGTCGGTAGTCGACACGGCACGGAAAGGAATGTGCGCATCGCCGGAGATCAGGATGGCCAGCTGAGGAATCCAGTCGACCGGGATCAGGTCGATGGCGTTCATCAGGAACACCCAGACGAAGATGGTCAGTGCCAGCGGTGCAATCACTGGGCTACGGCCATGGAAGCTGTCTTTCACGCTGCCATCGACGAACTGGACCAATACTTCAACGAAGTTCTGCAAAGCACCTGGCTGACCGGAAGTTGCCTTCTTGGCCGCCATGCGGAAAAGAAGAACGAAGATCAGACCCAACGCCACAGACCAGCCGAGAGTATCGACGTGGAATGCCCAGAAGCCCATTTCTTTGGCTTCTGCTGCGGTGTGGGCAAAGCCCCAGCCGCCATTAGGTAGCTGACCGAAGGTCAGGTTCTGCAAGTGGTGCTGGATATAGCCCGAAGCGGTTGTTTCTGCCATGGTTGCCTCAAACGCCCTAAGGTCTCGAAAGTCTTGTTCTCATAAGCAGGGGAGCGAACCAGCTGACCAGTTGGGTCAGCACGAAGACGCCGAATACAGCTAGCGGCGCCAATGGCTTCACACCTGCGAACGTCAATGCAAAGAGCACTGCCGTCAAAATCAGTTTGCCCGCCTCGCCGGCATAAAAAGACCGGACGATGGCTTGAGCTGCTCGGGCGCCGGAAAACCGAAATGCCCTATGAGCGAAATACACATTGGGGAGCAAGGCTATCAGTCCCCCACAAAGGCCTGAGTATCCGGCTACGACTCCATGCCAATGCCAGAGCGCCAGGGCGGCCAGCAATAAAACGACCAACTGAGCCAATAAAACCGGGAAAACCGCTAAGCGATGGAACGGCAAGCGGTTTGGCGTGCGGGTTTCCATCACTCTTGCTCCTCATGGGTCGGCTGCCAGAATTCAATAACTTGGCATAATTTGTGCCGACAAAATGCGCGCAGAGTATAGGGGCGGTTCAGCCCCTATTCAACTGCCGGGTAGTGATTTCCGACTGCACGCTACATGAGGAAATGTTTCAGCGGATGTGTGCAAGGACGCCTTGAAGCTCATCGAGGGAGTTATACCCGATCACCAACTGACCTTTCCCTTTCTTTCCGTGACGAATCTGCACCGCAGAGCCTAGGCGCTCGGCCAGGCGTTGCTCCAGGCGCGCGATATCCGGGTCGGGTTTGACAGGTTCGGCAGGCTGCTGTTTGCCACTCAACCACTGGCGAACCAGGGCTTCGGTCTGGCGTACGGTGAGGCCACGTGCGACAACGTGTCGCGCCCCTTCAACCTGTTGATTTTCCGGCAAACCCAGCAAGGCACGGGCATGACCCATTTCCAGGTCGCCGTGGGACAGCATGGTCTTGATCACTTCAGGCAAAGCGATCAGGCGCAGCAAGTTGGCTACGGTGACGCGGGACTTACCCACAGCCTCGGCAACCTGCTGCTGAGTCAGCTGGAATTCCTGCTGCAGGCGCTGCAGGGCAACCGCTTCCTCGATGGGATTGAGATCTTCGCGCTGGATATTCTCGATCAGCGCCATGGCGATGGCGGTTTCGTCGGGCACATCGCGGACCATCGCCGGAATGGTTTCCTGACCCGCCTGCTGGCTGGCGCGCCAGCGGCGCTCGCCGGCGATGATTTCAAAACGGCCGGAACCGATCGGACGCACCACGATTGGCTGCATCACGCCCTGAGTCTTGATCGAGCTCGCCAATTCTTCCAGTGCCTGAGGGTCCATGTCCCGACGCGGCTGATACTTGCCGCGCTGGATCAGGTCCAGGGGCAAATGTTGCAGCTCACGCACATCGGCTTGAACCGCTTGTTCTTCCAGCGAGCTGACAGTCGGACCACTCAACAGTGCATCCAGTCCACGTCCGAGACCTCGTTTCTTGACGGCCATGGGGATTCCTTAAGTTGGCTGGGCAGCGGCTGCGCGTGAATTTTTCCGTTGCCGACGAACCATCTCGCCAGCGAGGGCCAGATAGGCGATGGCACCGCGCGACTGTTTGTCGTAGACCAACGCCGGCATGCCATAACTGGGGGCTTCCGCCAGACGGATGTTGCGGGGGATCACCGTGTCGTACAGCTGATCACCGAAGTGTTCCTTGAGCTGCGCGGAAACATCGTTCATCAGGCTCAGCCGCGGGTCGTACATGGTCCGCAGCAGGCCTTCGACCTTGAGGTTCGGATTGAGCAATTCGGAGATGCGCTTGATGTTATCCACAAGGTCGCTCAGCCCTTCGAGAGCGAAGTACTCGCACTGCATGGGGATAATGACCCCATCGGCGGCAACCAGGGCGTTGAGCGTGAGCATCGACAGCGACGGCGGGCAGTCGATCAGAATGTAATCGTAGTTTTCCCGGATCGGCGCCAGGGCACTGCGCAGACGGCTTTCCTTCATCTGCATTTCCAGCAGAACCACTTCCGCGGCGGTCAGGTCGCGGTTCGCCGGCAGCAGTTGATAACCGCCGTGCTCGGAGTAATGCATGGCCTGGGCCAGATCGCACTCGCCGATCAGCAGGTCGTAGACCGAATTTTCCAGGCCATGTTTATCCACACCGCTACCCATGGTGGCGTTGCCCTGTGGATCGAGATCGATCAACAGCACCCGGCGCTTGGTAGCAACCAGCGATGCTGCGAGGTTGATGCAGGTGGTGGTCTTGCCCACGCCACCTTTCTGGTTCGCTATCGCGAATACCTTAGCCATTCTTGCTTGTGTTCCCAATCATGCCGTGCGGCGCAGTATCAGCAGATGGCGTTGGCCTTGGCAACCGGGTACGGCCAGGGCGTGTTCGCTATCGAGGTGGAAGTCCGCCGGCAATGCTACCAGCTCATCGGCGGGATGAACGCCCTTCATTGCCAGCCAACGTGTATCGCGGTCGCCGAGGTGGCGAGTCCAGTTGGTGAAGTTCTCCATGCTGCTGAATGCCCGGGAAATGATCCCGTTGAATGGCTGCTGCGGCTGGAAAGCTTCGACACGACTGTGGATAACTTGCAGGTTATCCAGCTTCAGTTCCAGTTTGACCTGGGTCAGGAAGCGGGTTTTCTTGCCATTGCTGTCCAGACAGGTCACTTGCGAATCCGGAAACAGGATAGCCAATGGAATGCCCGGCATCCCGCCGCCGCTGCCAACGTCCAGCCAGCGGCCGTTTTCGATGAACGACATCACGCTCAGGCTATCGAGCAGATGACGCGAGACCATTTCATCCGGATCGCGTACTGCGGTCAGGTTGTAAGCCTTGTTCCATTTGATCAGCAGGGCCAGATAACCCAGCAGCAACTCGTGCTGGGCTTCTGTCAGGTTGACACCGAGTTGGCGAGCACCTGTGGATAACTCTTCTGCATGTTGCGAGGTGACCTGCGAACTCAAGCGCTTTGCTCCAACTGACGGCCCGCGCCGCGTTTTTTCAAGTGAATCATCAACAGCGAAATCGCTGCCGGGGTCACGCCCGGAATCCGCGAAGCCTGGCCCAGGGTTTCAGGACGCGTGGCGCCGAGCTTGCTCTGGATCTCTTTCGAGAGGCCGGAAATGTTGCTGTAGTCGATATCCACAGGCAGCTTGGTGTCTTCGCTGGCCCGCAGACGAGCGATTTCGTCCTGCTGGCGATCGATGTAGCCGGCGTACTTGGTCTTGATCTCGACCTGCTCGGCGACCTGTGGATCTTCTGCGCCCTGCCCGGTCACTTCGACCAGACCAGCGTAGTCGATTTCCGGACGGCTCAGCAGATTCAGCAAGTTGTACTCATGGGTCAGCGGTGTGCCGAACTTTTCGGCGATCGCATCACCCTGCTCGGTACCCGGACGAACCCAAGTGCTTTTCAGGCGCTGCTCTTCCAGGGCTATACCTTCGCGTTTTTTGCAGAACGCGGCCCAACGGACATCGTCCACCAGGCCCAGTTCCCGACCTTTTTCGGTCAGGCGCAGGTCGGCATTGTCTTCGCGCAGGATCAGGCGGTATTCGGCACGGGATGTGAACATCCGATACGGTTCCTGGGTTCCCAGGGTAATCAGGTCGTCGACCAACACACCGATATAGGCTTCATCGCGACGCGGGCACCAGCTGTCTTTGCCCTGTGCGCGCAATGCGGCGTTGGCACCGGCGAGCAAACCCTGGGCGCCGGCTTCTTCGTAACCGGTGGTGCCATTGATCTGGCCGGCAAAGAACAGGCCGCCGATCACTTTGGTTTCCAGGCTGTACTTCAGGTCGCGCGGATCGAAGTAGTCGTACTCGATGGCATAGCCGGGACGCACGATGTGCGCGTTCTCCATGCCGCGGATCGATTGCACGATCTGCAACTGCACATCGAACGGCAGGCTTGTGGATATCCCGTTCGGGTACAGCTCGTGAGTGGTCAGGCCTTCCGGCTCGATGAAGACCTGATGGCTTTCCTTGTCGGCAAAGCGATGGATCTTGTCTTCGATCGACGGGCAGTAGCGCGGGCCGATGCCCTCGATCGAGCCGGCATCGGAATACATCGGCGAACGGTCGAGGTTTGCAGCGATGATTTCGTGAGTCCGCGCATTGGTATGAGTAATCCAGCAACTGACCTGCCGCGGATGCTGTTCCTTGTTGCCCAGGAAAGACATGACCGGGATCGGCGTATCGCCCGGTTGCTCGGTCATCACCGAGAAATCCACAGACCGGCCATCGATGCGCGGTGGCGTACCGGTTTTCAGGCGGCCCACACGCAGAGGCAATTCGCGCAGACGGCGAGCCAGAGCGATCGACGGCGGATCACCGGCACGACCGCCGGAATAATTCTGCAACCCGATGTGGATAAGTCCGCCGAGGAAGGTACCGGTGGTCAACACCACGGATTCGGCGAAGAAACGCAGGCCCATTTGGGTCACTACGCCGCGGACCTGGTCCTGTTCGACAATCAGGTCATCCGCTGCCTGTTGAAATATCCACAGGTTCGGCTGGTTTTCCAGGATTTCGCGGACAGCAGCCTTGTACAGAATACGGTCGGCCTGGGCGCGGGTAGCACGCACGGCTGGGCCTTTACGGCTGTTCAACACCCGAAACTGAATACCACCTTTATCGGTAGCCATGGCCATCGCGCCGCCGAGGGCGTCGATTTCTTTGACCAGATGACTTTTACCGATCCCGCCAATCGCGGGATTGCAGCTCATTGCTCCGAGGGTTTCCACGTTGTGCGTCAGCAACAGGGTTTTTGCCCCCATGCGTGCTGATGCAAGTGCTGCCTCGGTACCGGCATGACCGCCGCCGATGACGATCACTTCAAAACGGGAAGGGAAATCCACCACGCACCTCGTGCCTGCTTATATGGGTAAAAAAGGATGGGTTCTTGGGATAACGGACAAGTATAGGGTCTTCGCCCTTCCTAAAGAACCCTTTGCACAAAATTTAACCAGCTGTGGATGATTCACGGACAATAGAAATTAAAAAGAAAGAAATTTATTAAATCTTTGTTTTTATGTTTATTCTTAGGCACCGACCTATCTGTGGATAGATTCATACAGCCCTTTGTTTTCAATGTGTACAGAGATTCAAAAGTCTGTGGTTAGGTAGCAGGGAGGCCCTTGGATAACCGGTGTAAGCCTGTGGATTAAAGTGATGCTTATCCACAGAGCGGGTTTTCCTCAGTTTTGACGCCCTGTTATCAACTGAGCCTAAGGGCAGTTATTCACAGGGCTTAATC
Source organism: Pseudomonas sp. 09C 129 (assembly GCF_002843625.1). NCBI lineage: Bacteria > Pseudomonadati > Pseudomonadota > Gammaproteobacteria > Pseudomonadales > Pseudomonadaceae > Pseudomonas > Pseudomonas sp. 09C 129. Next base: position 453,536 of record NZ_CP025261.1, read on the forward strand.
CACAGAAAAAAGCTCATCCGACCAAACGGCGGCCACAAGAAATCCGCCGGAGCGCCCAAGTGCGCCCGACAAACTCGGAAATGATGGGGAGTACGAGAGATTGCAGAAGCGGGTTTGCCCGTGATGCCGGCGGAACACCGTCATGAGCATCACGAGCAACCAAGCCGTCGAACGGCTGCTCCTATGGGGAGATGGGGTTACTTACCGATGCAGAAGCTGGAGAAGATCCGGCCCAGCAGGTCGTCCGAGCTGAAAGCGCCGGTAATTTCTCCCAGGGATTGCTGGGCCTGGCGCAGGTCTTCAGCCAGCAGCTCGCCGGCGCCGGCCAGGGTCAGTTGCGAACGGCCATGTTCAAGCGAGTCGCTGGCGTGGTGCAGGGCTTCCAGGTGACGTCTGCGTGCACTGAAGCTGCTTTCGGAAGTCTGTTCGTAACCCATGCAGGCCTTGAGGTGCTCACGTAGCAGTTCCAGGCCCTCGCCGCCGGCCTTGGCACTGAGGCTGATAGTCACGTGGCCATCGTCGCTGACCTCCAGGGCGATCGCTTCGCTGGTCAGATCGGCCTTGTTGCGGATCAGCGTGACTTTCGCCGGATCCGGCCGCTGTTCCAGGAACTCGGGCCACAAGGCAAAGGGGTCCAGCGCTTCCGGGGCCGTGGCGTCGACCACCAGCAATACGCGATCGGCCTCGCCAATGGCCTTGAGAGCACGTTCCACACCGATCTTTTCCACCTGGTCTTCGGTATTGCGCAACCCTGCGGTATCCACAACGTGCAACGGCATACCGTCGATGTGGATATGTTCACGCAGCACATCCCGGGTGGTACCGGCGATCTCGGTGACAATCGCCGCTTCGCGTCCGGCCAGGGCATTGAGCAGGCTGGACTTGCCGGCATTCGGCCGGCCAGCGATGACCACGGTCATGCCGTCACGCAGCAAGGCGCCCTGCCCGGCTTCGCGGACCACGGTGGATAACTCGTCGCGCACCGCGTCTAGCATCTGCAGGACATGGCCATCGGCCAGGAAGTCGATTTCTTCCTCGGGAAAATCGATGGCCGCCTCGACGTAGATGCGCAGCGCGATCAATTGCTCGGTCAGGTTATGCACACGCTTGGAGAATGCCCCCTGCAAAGAGCGCAAGGCATTGCGCGCGGCCTGTGCGGAACTGGCTTCGATCAGGTCGGCGATGGCTTCGGCCTGGGCCAGGTCGAGCTTGTCGTTGAGGAACGCGCGCTCGCTGAATTCCCCCGGCCGGGCCAGGCGGCATCCCAGCTGCAGGCAACGCTGCAACAACATATCCAGGACGATCGGGCCGCCGTGGCCCTGAAGTTCCAGCACGTCTTCGCCGGTAAAGGAGTTCGGCCCCGGAAAATACAAGGCGATCCCCTCATCCAGGACCTCGTTCCGATCGCTGAAAAACGGCCCGTAATGGGCGTAACGCGGTTTCAGCTCGCGGCCGCTGATGGCCTTGGCGGCGACACTGGCCAACGGTCCGGAAATACGCACGATGCCCACACCACCGCGCCCCTGGGCGGTGGCTACGGCTGCGATGGTTTCACGAGGGACATTCATAACCCGCTCCAGACATAAAGAGGCAGACAAAAGTGACAGATAGCAAAACGCCCCACTAGGGGGCGTTTTGAGTGGTTATCCACAGAGTAGGTCAGGCAGCTGCTTTCTTGGTAGCCGCTTCGATCTTACGTGTGATGTACCACTGTTGGGCGATCGACAGGCAGTTGTTCACCACCCAGTACAGCACCAGACCCGCCGGGAACCACAGGAAGAAGAAGGTGAAGATGATTGGCATCATTTTCATCACCTTGGCCTGCATCGGATCCGGAGGAGTCGGGTTCAGTTGCTGCTGGATGAACATGGTGGCGCCCATGATGATCGGCAGGATGAAGAACGGATCCTTGATCGACAGGTCGGTAATCCACAGCATGAACGGTGCCTGGCGCATTTCCACGCTTTCCAGGAGTACCCAGTACAAGGACAGGAACACGGGCATCTGCACGAGGATTGGCAAGCAACCACCCAGCGGATTGATCTTCTCTTTCTTGTACAGCTCCATCATGGCTTGCGACATTTTCTGCCGGTCGTCGCCATGTTGCTCTTTCAGAGCCGCCAGTTTCGGCGCCACTGCACGCATGCGCGCCATGGATTTGTAGCTGGCCGCTGACAGTGGGAAGAAGATCCCCTTGATCAGCATGGTCAGGAAGATGATCGACCAACCCCAGTTACCCACAATGCTGTGGATATGTTGCAGCAGCCAGAAGATCGGCTGGGCAATGAACCACAGAATGCCGTAGTCGACAGTCAGTTCCAGGCCTGGGGACAACTCTTTCAGCACGGCCTGGCTTTTCGGACCGGCGTACAGAGTGGCGGTGGTTTCAGCCTTGGCACCTGGTGCAACGGTCAGCGCCGGGCCGGTGAAACCTATGATGTAGTTGCCTTGGTTGTCTTTGCGGGTCTGCACCACGTTGCTTTCGTTCTTCGCCGGGATCCAGGCGGTCACGAAGTAGTGTTGCAGCCAGGCAACCCAGCCACCTTGCACGGTTTCTTTCAGCGAGCCCTTGTCGATATCTTTCATCGACACTTTTTTGTACGGCTCGGAACTTGTCCACAGGGCGGCGCCCAGGTAAGTCGCGGTACCGGTGGCGGTGCTGGAAGAAGGATCGGAGCTGGCGTCGCGTTTGAGCTGGGCAAACAGGTTGCCAGTCCAGGCCTTGTCGCTGGTGTTGTCGATCAGATAGGTGACTTTCAGATCGTACAGACCGCGGGTAAAGGTGAAACGCTTGATGTAGTTGACGCCGGCGTCGCTGAATTTCAGGTCGACATTCAGCTGGTTCTGGCCGTCAGCCAGTTGATAAGTCTTTTTTTCGGCCGAGTAAACCGGGCGTCCGGCAGGACGGGCATCCGGGCCGTTGGTACCGGTCAGGCCGCTTTGCGCCAGATAAGTACGTTCGCCACCGTTATCGAACAGCTGGAACGGAATTTCCGGATGATCCTGGCGACGTGGATACAGCGGCAGCTTCAGCTGGGCGATATCACCACCTTGAGGATCGATAGCCAGATCGAGCACATCCGTTTTTACCTGGATGAGGTCTTTGCTTGCCGCTACCGGAGTTTCGGTAGGGGTGCTGGTATCGGTATTCGCGCTGGGTACATCGGCACTGGCGGAAGCATTGTTACCAACAGGCGTATCCGGTAGAGCCGGGGTGGCGGTGTTGGCAGCAACATTCTGAGTCGGCAGGGCAGCCTGGCCATAATCCTGGTTCCACTTAAGAACCATGACGTAGGACACGATTGCCAGGGCGACGATCAGGATCGTGCGTTTAATATCCATGATTACTCGGCCATCGAAGAAGAACGGGAGGTAGGGATAGGTGGAACCGGGTCATAACCACCGGGATTCCACGGATGACAGCGACCTAAACGACGAAAGGTCAGCCAGCCACCGCGCAGAAGGCCATGATTTTCGATGGCTTCATACGCGTAGCAGGAACAGCTGGGGTAGAAACGACAGTGACTGGCCATCAGAGGACTAATGGCATAGCGATAAAACTGGATCGGAACGAGTGCCAGTTTACGCATTCGGGCTGTCTACCCCTACAGTTTCGGGTTTGGCTGCTGGTGCCGGCTTGTTACGGGCCAGACGCTTCCAGAGCTTGTCGAAATGCTGAATCAATTCGGGGTTTTCTACATCGCCCAAACCTTTGCGCGCGACGATAACGATGTCCCAACCGACCAGAGCATCCTGGTGCAGGCGAAACGATTCGCGCATCAGACGTTTGAGGCGATTGCGCTCAACGGAGAGCTTGACGCTCTTTTTTCCGATAACCAGCCCCAGACGGGGATGATCCAGATCGTTGTTGCGCGCAAGGAGCAGGAGATTTTTCCCCGGAACCTTGCCGGTAGGGGAGTCAAAGACTGCCTTGAAATGCCGGGGGGTAAGCAGACGCTTTTCCCGACTGAAGTCCTGACTCACCTCCAGTGCCGGAGTATCAAACTGCCAGACGCGCACGACCTTTGGCGCGACGACGCGACAGGACGGCACGACCGTTCTTGGTAGCCATGCGAGCACGGAAACCGTGGGTACGAGCGCGTTTGATAGTGCTTGGTTGGAAAGTACGTTTCATTGTCGTGTTACCTGGTTCGTCCACAACGGGCCGGAATGGCCCCCGTTTTAAGAGATCGGCGATTCTAGAGAAAGCAAGCCTCTAGGTCAATTTCCAACCAGCTTTTCCTTTGTCTGGGTATGTCCACATCGAAGACTGAAGAACCCGGTCAGCCAGATATAAAAATAAAGAAGGGAATTATTTAAAGCTTTTCTGTAAAGCTTATAAAGGCTAGGGATGCCTCTATCTGTGGATAACTACATTCAGCCCTTGTAGACCGTGTTGTACAAAGAATGACAACACTGTCGAGAAACGGTGCTCTGCCTGTGCTGCGCTATCGGAAAAGCTGTGTGTGGAAAGGTGAGTTATCCACAAGCGGGTTATCCACCGATTTTCGCCCCCAGTTGTGCAATGCCCTCAGGCATGGTTATCCACAGAGCTTATGCACATACCATTGGTCGTGTTTTTTCGGGATAAAGCGTTGATTCATAGTGCCCTGTGATCAACCTACATGTGGATAAGTGTGCGTCTGGTCGCTACAATGGCGGCTTGTTTTTGCCTCACCGGCTTTCAACTTAGGGGATATCCGTGTCAGTGGAACTTTGGCAGCAGTGCGTGGAGCTTCTGCGTGATGAGCTGCCTGCCCAGCAATTCAACACTTGGATCCGTCCGCTACAGGTCGAAGCCGAAGGCGACGAGTTGCGTGTATACGCACCGAATCGTTTTGTTCTCGATTGGGTCAACGAAAAGTACCTGGGCCGCGTGCTCGAGCTGCTGGATGAGCATGGCAATGGCATGGCGCCGGCGCTTTCCTTATTAATAGGCAGCAAACGCAGTTCCGCTCCTCGTGCGGCACCCAACGCTCCGCTGGCCGCCGCGGTTGCCTCTCAGGTTCAGCAGGCAGCAGCTGCCGCCCCAGTCGCTGCGCCGGCTCCGGCCGCACCGACCAAACCGGCGACCCAGAAAGCCGCCGAAGTCAGCGAAGAACCCTCTCGTGACAGCTTCGACCCGATGGCGGGGGCCAGCTCGCAGCAGGCTCCAGTACGCGCCGAACAGCGCACCGTTCAGGTGGAAGGTGCGCTCAAGCACACCAGTTACCTGAACCGCACCTTTACCTTCGAAAACTTTGTGGAAGGCAAGTCCAACCAGCTGGCCCGCGCCGCGGCCTGGCAGGTAGCCGACAACCCCAAGCATGGTTACAACCCGCTCTTCCTTTATGGGGGCGTAGGTTTGGGTAAGACCCACTTGATGCACGCTGTGGGTAACCACTTATTAAAGAAGAACCCGAATGCCAAGGTCGTGTACCTGCATTCCGAGCGCTTCGTGGCGGACATGGTCAAGGCGTTGCAACTCAACGCGATCAACGAATTCAAGCGTTTCTACCGTTCGGTGGATGCGTTGCTGATCGACGATATCCAGTTCTTCGCCCGTAAGGAGCGTTCCCAGGAAGAGTTTTTCCACACCTTCAACGCCCTGCTCGAAGGCGGCCAACAGGTGATTCTCACCAGTGACCGCTATCCGAAGGAGATCGAAGGCCTGGAAGAACGCCTGAAATCTCGCTTCGGCTGGGGCCTGACGGTAGCGGTAGAGCCACCGGAGCTGGAAACCCGCGTCGCGATCCTGATGAAGAAAGCCGACCAGGCCAAAGTCGAACTGCCTCACGATGCGGCGTTCTTCATTGCCCAGCGGATTCGCTCCAACGTGCGTGAGCTGGAGGGTGCGCTCAAGCGTGTCATCGCCCACTCGCACTTCATGGGGCGCGATATCACCATCGAGCTGATTCGCGAATCGCTGAAAGACTTGCTGGCCCTGCAGGACAAGCTGGTCTCTGTGGATAACATTCAGCGCACTGTCGCCGAGTACTACAAGATCAAGATCTCCGATCTGCTGTCCAAGCGTCGCTCGCGTTCTGTCGCGCGCCCGCGGCAGGTAGCCATGGCCTTGTCCAAGGAACTGACCAACCACAGCCTTCCGGAAATCGGCGATGTGTTCGGCGGCCGCGATCACACCACGGTCTTGCACGCATGCCGCAAGATCAATGAACTTAAGGAATCCGACGCGGACATCCGCGAGGACTACAAGAACCTGCTGCGTACTCTGACCACTTGATGACTCCAGCGCAGCTTATTAAGGCAAGGGACTAGACCATGCATTTCACCATTCAACGCGAAGCCCTGTTGAAACCCCTGCAACTGGTCGCCGGCGTCGTCGAACGTCGTCAGACCTTGCCGGTACTTTCCAACGTGCTGTTGGTTGTCGAAGGCCAGCAACTGTCGCTGACCGGTACCGACCTGGAAGTCGAGCTGGTCGGTCGCGTGCAGTTGGAAGAGCCGGCGGAGCCAGGCGAAATCACTGTCCCGGCGCGTAAGCTGATGGACATCTGCAAGAGCCTGCCGAACGATGCGCTGATCGACATCAAGGTCGACGAGCAGAAGCTGGTGGTCAAGGCTGGCCGTAGCCGCTTTACCCTGTCCACCTTGCCGGCCAACGACTTCCCGACCGTGGAAGAAGGCCCGGGCTCGCTGACCTGCCAGCTGGAGCAGAGCAAGCTGCGTCGCCTGATCGAGCGCACCAGCTTCGCCATGGCCCAGCAGGACGTGCGTTATTACCTCAACGGCATGTTGCTGGAGGTCTCCGCCGGCATCATCCGCGCCGTGGCCACCGACGGTCACCGCCTGGCCATGTGCTCGATGCAGGCCGATATCGGTCAGCCGGATCGCCACCAGGTGATCGTGCCGCGCAAAGGTATCCTGGAACTCGCCCGCCTGCTCACCGAGCCGGATGGCATCGTCAGCATCGTGCTGGGTCAGCACCACATTCGTGCTACCACCGGCGAGTTCACCTTCACCTCCAAGCTGGTCGACGGCAAGTTCCCGGACTATGAGCGCGTGCTGCCGAAGGGCGGTGACAAGCTGGTACTGGGCGACCGTCAGGCGCTGCGTGAGGCCTTCAGCCGTACCGCTATTCTGTCCAACGAGAAGTACCGCGGTATCCGTCTGCAACTGGCCAATGGTCAGCTGAAAATCCAGGCGAACAACCCGGAGCAGGAAGAGGCGGAAGAAGAAGTAGGCGTGGAATACAACGGCGGTTCGCTGGAGATCGGCTTCAACGTGAGCTACCTGCTCGACGTGTTGGGCGTGATGACCACCGAACAGGTACGCCTGATCCTGTCCGATTCCAACAGCAGTGCGCTGGTGCAGGAATCCGACAACGACGACTCGGCCTACGTTGTCATGCCGATGCGCCTGTAATCATGCTCAGCAGAAGCTAGATGTCCCTCAGTCGCGTCTCGGTCACCGCGGTGCGCAATCTGCACCCGGTGACCTTCTCCCCCTCCCCCCGCATCAATCTCCTCTACGGCGCCAACGGCAGTGGCAAAACCAGCGTGCTGGAAGCCATCCATTTGCTGGGGCTTGCTCGCTCGTTTCGCAGTGCCCGTTTATTGCCGGTGATCCAGTACGAGCAACTCGCTTGTACGGTGTTCGGTCAGGTCGAATTGGCAGAAGGTGGGCATAGCAGCCTGGGGATATCTCGCGACCGGCAGGGCGAATTCCAGATCCGTATCGACGGGCAGAACGCCCGCAGCGCGGCACAGCTGGCGGAGATCCTGCCCCTGCAGTTGATCAACCCGGACAGTTTCCGCCTGCTGGAAGGTGCTCCGAAAATCAGGCGCCAGTTCCTTGATTGGGGCGTGTTCCACGTGGAACCCCGCTTCATGTCAACCTGGCAGCGCTTGCAGAAGGCCCTGCGGCAGCGGAACTCATGGCTGCGGCATGGTACACTTGACGCCGCTTCGCAAGCAGCCTGGGATAGGGAACTGTGTCAGGCCAGCGCTGAAATTGATGAATACCGCCGCGCTTATATCAAAGCCTTGAAACCAGTCTTTGAGCGGACCTTGAGCGAGCTGGTAGAGCTCGAGGGCTTAACGCTTAGCTATTACCGTGGTTGGGATAAAGAGCGAGAGCTCAGTGCAGTGCTCGCGACATCCCTCCATCGTGATCAGCAAATGGGTCATACCCAGGCCGGCCCCCAACGTGCTGATTTGCGTCTCAGATTGGGCGCACACAACGCTGCGGACATATTGTCCCGCGGTCAGCAGAAGTTGGTGGTCTGTGCCTTGCGGATCGCCCAGGGGCACCTGGTCAGCCAGGCCCGGCGCGGTCAGTGTATTTATCTGGTGGATGACTTGCCGTCCGAACTGGACGAGCAGCATCGCCGCGCACTTTGTCGCTTGTTGGAAGACTTACGCTGCCAGGTGTTCATCACCTGTGTAGACCACGAATTATTGAGGGAAGGCTGGCAGACGGAAACGCCAGTTGCCCTGTTCCACGTGGAACAGGGCCGTATCACCCAGACCCACGACCATCGGGAGTGAAGGCATGAGCGAAGAAAACACGTACGACTCGAGCAGCATTAAAGTGCTGAAAGGTTTGGATGCCGTACGCAAACGTCCCGGTATGTACATTGGTGACACCGACGATGGCAGCGGTCTGCACCATATGGTGTTCGAGGTGGTCGATAACTCGATCGACGAAGCTCTGGCCGGCCATTGCGACGACATCAGCATCATCATCCACCCGGACGAATCCATTACCGTGCGCGACAACGGTCGCGGCATCCCGGTAGACGTGCATAAAGAAGAAGGCGTTTCCGCAGCCGAGGTCATCATGACCGTGCTGCACGCCGGCGGTAAGTTCGACGATAACTCCTACAAAGTATCCGGCGGTCTGCACGGTGTGGGTGTGTCGGTAGTGAACGCCCTGTCCGAAGAACTGGTCCTGACCGTTCGCCGCAGTGGCAAGATCTGGGAACAGACCTACGTTCACGGTGTGCCTCAGGCGCCTATGGCTATCGTCGGTGACAGCGAAACCACCGGTACCCAGATTCACTTCAAGGCTTCCAGCGAGACCTTCAAGAACATCCACTTTAGCTGGGACATCCTGGCCAAGCGGATTCGTGAACTGTCCTTCCTCAACTCCGGTGTCGGTATCGTTCTGAAGGACGAGCGCAGCGGCAAGGAAGAACTGTTCAAGTACGAAGGCGGCTTGCGTGCGTTCGTTGAATACCTGAACACCAACAAGACTGCGGTCAACCAGGTGTTCCACTTCAATGTGCAGCGTGAAGACGGCATCGGCGTGGAAATCGCCCTGCAGTGGAACGACAGCTTCAACGAGAACCTGCAGTGCTTCACCAACAACATTCCGCAGCGCGACGGTGGTACCCACCTGGTGGGCTTCCGTTCGGCGCTGACGCGTAACCTGAACAACTACATCGAACAGGAAGGCCTGGCGAAGAAGCACAAGGTCGCCACCACCGGTGACGATGCCCGCGAAGGCCTGACCGCGATCATTTCGGTCAAGGTGCCGGATCCGAAGTTCAGCTCCCAGACCAAAGACAAGCTGGTGTCTTCCGAAGTGAAGACCGCGGTCGAACAGGAAATGGGCAAGTACTTCTCCGACTTCCTGCTGGAAAACCCGAACGAAGCCAAGCTGGTGGTCGGCAAGATGCTCGACGCCGCCCGTGCCCGTGAAGCGGCGCGTAAAGCCCGTGAGATGACCCGTCGTAAAGGCGCGCTGGATATCGCCGGCCTGCCGGGCAAACTGGCGGACTGCCAGGAAAAAGACCCTGCTCTTTCCGAACTCTACCTGGTGGAAGGTGACTCTGCTGGCGGCTCCGCCAAGCAGGGACGCAACCGTAAGACCCAGGCGATCCTGCCGCTCAAGGGCAAGATCCTCAACGTCGAGAAAGCGCGCTTCGACAAGATGATTTCCTCGCAAGAGGTCGGCACCTTGATCACTGCACTCGGTTGCGGCATCGGCCGCGAAGAGTACAACATCGACAAGCTGCGTTATCACAACATCATCATCATGACCGACGCCGACGTCGACGGTTCGCACATCCGCACCCTGCTGCTGACCTTCTTCTTCCGTCAGTTGCCGGAGCTGATCGAGCGTGGCTACATCTACATCGCTCAACCGCCGCTGTACAAGGTCAAGAAAGGCAAGCAAGAGCAATACATCAAAGACGACGACGCCATGGAAGAGTACATGACGCAGTCGGCCCTGGAAGATGCGAGCCTGCACCTGAACGAAGAAGCACCGGGTATTTCCGGCGAGGCGCTGGAGCGCCTGGTGAACGACTTCCGCATGGTCATGAAGACCCTCAAGCGTCTGTCGCGCCTGTACCCTCAAGAGCTGACCGAGCACTTCATCTACCTGCCGGCCGTGAGCCTGGAGCAACTCTCCGATCACGCGGCGATGCAGGATTGGCTGGCCCAATATGAAGTCCGCCTGCGCACCGTCGAGAAGTCCGGCCTGGTCTACAAGGCCAGCCTTCGTGAAGACCGTGAACGTAATGTGTGGCTGCCAGAGGTCGAACTGATCTCCCACGGTCTGTCGAACTACGTCACCTTCAACCGCGACTTCTTCGGCAGCAATGACTACAAGACCGTCGTCACCCTCGGCGCTCAACTGAGCTCCCTGCTGGACGAAGGCGCTTATATTCAGCGCGGCGAGCGCAAGAAGGCGGTGACCGAGTTCAAGGAAGCCCTGGACTGGCTGATGACCGAAAGTACCAAGCGCCACACCATCCAGCGATACAAAGGTCTGGGCGAGATGAACCCGGATCAGTTGTGGGAAACCACCATGGACCCAAGCGTGCGCCGCATGCTCAAGGTCACCATCGAAGACGCCATCGGCGCCGACCAGATCTTCAACACCCTGATGGGTGATGCGGTCGAGCCTCGTCGTGACTTCATCGAAAGCAACGCCCTGGCGGTATCCAACCTGGACTTCTGATCCGGGTTGCATCGCCGAAATGAAAAAGGCCAACGCTCAGCGTTGGCCTTTTTTATTGCCCGGTTAAAAGGGGCGCCCTACTCGGCCGCTGAAACACTTTCCAGGCGATAGCCATAACCATAGATGGTCAGCAACTGCCAGCCACGATCCGCGGTCAACCCCAGCTTGTTGCGCAAGCGGTAGATGTGAGTGTCCAGGGGACGGGAGGAGACGATTTCCTCGTGGGTCCAGAAACGTTCGTAGAGGTATTCCCGGGATAACGGCCGACCCAGGTTGGCGAACAGGCAGCGGGCCAGGCGGTACTCGCGTTCGGTGAGGCTGATCGGGTTGCCAGCTCGGGTCACGGTCAGCTCGGCGTCATCGAAGGCCAGGTCGTTGAAGGTTTGCACCTCGACGGCTGCCGATCGCTGCAAGCCATGACGCCGCAGGACGGCGGTTACCCGTGCCTTGAGTTCGTTGGGGCGGAAAGGTTTGCTCACATAGTCGTCGGCACCGGTGTTCAGGGCCTGGACGATATCGCTCTCGGCATCGCGGCTGGTGAGCATGATGGCCGCCGGTGGCGCCTCCATGTGTTCACGGGTCCAGCGCAGCAACGACAGCCCGCTGAGGTCCGGCAGCTGCCAGTCGAGAATCAGCAGGTCGAAGGTTTCGCGCCGCAGCTGCCGCAGCAGATCCTCGCCACGCTCGAAGCTGTGCAGCGTCCATGGCTGTTCCCCGGGGCCGGGGATCTGTCGCAGTGTCTGTTCCACCCGCGCCAGTTCGGCGGGTTCGTCATCCAGTATTGCGACACGCATGCGGGGCAGTTCCTTTTATCGCGAGAGAATGCTGATGGCTTTATTTGAGGCCTTACCTGGCGCTGAGTTTAGGCTGATCAGACGAATCTGAACAATTGTGGCGAATTGCTCTGGTTCATACCTTTGCTCGGTACGCTGATGTCATATAGCCGGTAGCCGACAGGAGCACTGTCCATCCGGCCTGCATTCATTGCAGAACGATACCGGCTCGAACGTGCAAGGAAAAGGACTATGGGGAACATCCTGGGGAAGGGGCGGTTGCTCTACGCAGGCATTGCGCGGGCAGCGGACCTGGCTCGATTTACCACACTGATGCTCGCGGCTTGCCTGAGCCTGGGTTCGACTGCGGAGCAGCCTGCGCTGCCGTCTTCGGACTACACCTTGCCGGTGCAGCGCTATTTCAGCCCATCCGTAACCACTATCGGGTTCAGCGATTCCCAGGGATTCGCCCCGATCAGCGCGCCACAGATGACCCAGCCTATGGTCTATCAGGAGCAGCAGCGTTGGGTGTTCTAGATCAGACAATTCTGAACAAATATTGCAAACCGGCCCGGCCTCCACACCATGCCGGTACATTCGTAGTCGCTGAGTGGCACACAGGGGCATTCGGAAGTGCTCCGACACAGGGAGTGTCAACCGCCGGATTGGCGGGCGTCAGACCGAGGCTTGGCCTCGATTTGCAGTACAGGGGAATACAGGGAGTGCCTCCTCAGGACGTAATGCTTCGACACAGGGATGTGTCATCCCTCCTCTCCCGCGCGGCCCCACGACGCCGCCAGCCAACAAACAACTCCTCATTTTTTATCTGTGAAGGCCTCTGATGAAGACATTCGGCGCTGAGTTTTTCGGTACGTTCTGGTTGGTCCTGGGCGGGTGCGGGAGCGCCGTGCTGGCGGCCGGCGTTCCGCAGTTCGGGATCGGTTATCTGGGGGTAGCCCTGGCCTTTGGCCTGAGCGTCCTGACCATGGCTTACGCATTGGGTCCGATTTCCGGGGCTCACCTAAACCCCGCGGTCTCGGTCGGCCTGTGGTTGAGTGGGCGTTTCCCGGGTAGCCGGTTGCTGCCTTATATCGTCGCCCAGGTTCTCGGTGGACTCGCCGCGGGTGGCGTGCTGTTCCTGATCGCTTCCGGCAAGGTCGGTTTCGACGCGTCGGCGGGCTTCGCGGCCAATGGCTATGGTGAGCACTCGCCTGGTGGCTACTCGATGTTTGCTGCGCTGTTGACCGAAGTTGTGCTCACGGCGATGTTCCTCCTGATCATCCTGGGTGCCACCGCCAAGCGTGCTCCAGCCGGTTTTGCGCCGATTGCCATTGGCCTGACGCTGACCCTGATCCACCTGATCAGCATTCCGGTCACCAATACCTCGGTCAACCCGGCCCGCAGCACCGCGGTAGCTTTCTTCGCCGGTGAGTGGGCAGTGTCCCAGCTGTGGCTGTTCTGGGTAGCACCTCTGTTGGGCGCAGGGCTGGGAGCCCTGGCCTATCGGTTGATCTCCATCGAGCGGGACTGACCTGTGCGGCCGGATGCGCCGATTCGCATCCGGCCGGCATGGAGCCGAACAGCGCAGCCGCTCTCCAGCGGTTGTGCTGTTTGTCCCGTAAGGGAATGACCCTGGCCGGCCTTGGTTCGAGAGGTATGGTCAGAACGCTAACAATGCAGTTCTAATGGCACGGACTTCAGAAGAGCGCGACTACGGACCTATGAACCCATGACCTCCTTGCACATCCGCCACCGGGCCATGCTCGTGTCGTTTCTTCTCGGTAGCGCACTGGCCTTTTCCACGGTGCAGGCTGCCGTTGCAGCACCCAAGCGCCCTCCCTATATCGATGAAAACCAGCAATGCCGTGGCCAGCCGTTGCCGGCGACGGTCGAGCACCTCACGGGCGAAGCCTGGAAGCTGGATGCCAAGGGCAACCAGGTGCCCCTGGAAGAAGGCATGAGCGTCGATGAACTCGAAGGGGTGAAGACCTCGCCTTCGGCATTCGTCAGCCTGTCCCTGGGCGATGGTTCGCTGGTGGTACTGCCCTCCAGTTCCCAGATCACCCTGCACCTGAACGAAGAACATGCGATCCCCCAGGTCGCGCTCGAGCAGGGGCAGATCGAATCCTATGTCATCAAGCGCCCGAGCGATTACGACCGTTTCCAGATCGTCACGCCGATCGGCGTGTTGGGCGTACGCGGCACGCACTTCCGGGTGCGTAACGACGATCAGCTGTCGCTGGTGGAAGTGCTCAACGGCCAGGTAGCGGTCAACCGCGAAGACGACGAAGCGCCGAAAAAGACCAAGGGCAAGAAACGCCCTGTGGATAAACCGGTCGGACCGGTTCCCGGTGAAGTCCAGGTCATGGCTCGCCAAGGTTTGCGCATCCAGAAAGAAGGCCCGTTGAAGCCGGTCGATCTGTTGCCCGCACCGCAACTGATGGGCCAGGCGGGCCAGACGGGCGATCTGCCGGTCTGGCAGCTGATCATGAAGCCCTTGCCGGGCGCCAAGCGTTACCGGGCCCAGGTGGCGACCGACAAAAGTTTCCTCAATATCAAGCAGGAACAGTTCTCCAGCACGCCGGAAGTCAACTTCAGCGGCCTGGAAGCGTTTTTTTATCATGTCCGCCTTTCTGCTTTCGATGAGCACGGACTCGAAGGAGAGACGGGCGTCTATGACATCTTCTATTACCCCAGGACCACGCGTGTTCAGTAAGTGCGCGGCGGTTTGTCGGTGAGGCGCTGGCGCCGACCCGAGGGCCGGGAGCCGACGCAAGCCCAGCGACTGTTTGGCGGTCTGGTGCGGGAATGGGCATGGGTCAGCCTGATCCTGTTGCCCTTGACCGCCCTGCTGTCGTTGAGCCACGGGCTGGCGCTGAATAACCTGCTGTATGACAACCTGCGGCGGCTCAGCCCGCTGCCGGTCGATTCGCGGTTGCTGCTGATCACCATCGACGACTACAGCCTGCAGCAGCTGGGCCAGTGGCCCTGGCCGCGTACCCTGCACGCCGACCTGCTGGATCGGCTGACGGCGGCCAAGGTCCAGGGTGTGTTGTTCGACGTGATCTTCAGCGAACCCGACAGCGTTCCCGAAAACGATCAACGACTGGCCCAGGCGGTCTGCCGCGAGGGCAAGGTATTCCTGCCCCTGCTGCGCGAGAGCGTGGCCCGCTACGGCCAGCCGCTGGGTGAGATCGAACCGGTGCCGCCGTTGAGTCAGTGCGCCAAGGCGGTCGGCCATATCAATGCCGAGGCCGACGCCGACGGCACGGTTCGCAGCGTCTATCTGCGCGAAGGCCCACCGCAGGCACCGAAGGCGCAACTGGCCTGGCTGCTTTATCAACAGGCATACCCGGGCACGGCCCTGTCGATGCCCGGTTCGGACACCGCGCAGATCGCCCAGGGCTGGCTGCGCAGCAACCCAGTACGCATCCCCTTCATCAGTCCCCATGCCGGTTTCCCCAGTGTTCCCTATGTCAGCGTATTGCGCGGCGAAGTCCCGCCGGAACTGTTGCGCGACAAGCTGATCCTGATCGGCACTACCGCGCCCGGGCTGGGTGACCGCTATGTCACCCCGCAGTCGGCCAGTGTCGGCACCACCCCAGGTATCGAGATCCAGGCCAACCTGCTCAATGGCTTGTTGCAGCAGCGCACCATCGTCGCCCTCGGGCAATGGCCGGTCGCGGCGCTGTCGGTGCTGCTGGTGGCGGCCTTGCTGGGATTGCTGCTGGTGCGGCCACGACATGCGTTGTGGCTGACCCTGGCCTGCATGGCGGCTGCCCTGCTCGGTTCGGCCGGGCTGCTGCGCCTGGGGCTGTGGTGGCCGCCGGTGGCCAGCCTGTTGGGGATGTTGCTGGCGTACCTGATCTGGAACTGGCGCCGCCTGAGCGTGATCCTGGCCTACTTCGGCTGGGAGCTGGCACGCCTGGACAGCGAGCCTAAGGTGCTGCCCGAGCGCCGACGCACCCAGACCCCTGCCGGGGATGTACTGCAGGGGCAGATCGTGGCGTTGGAACAGGCCTTGAGCCGCACCCGCGACACCCGCCGCTTCATTGCCGATGGCCTGGAATACCTGCCGGTGGCCACCCTGATCAGCGATCCGGACGGTCGCGTGCTGCTGGCCAACCGCAATGCTCGCGAAGTGTTCGGCAACGCGCTGATCGGCGAGGACCTGGTCCGGCAGTTGGCCGGCCTGGGTTATCCCGGTTTGCAGGACGAGCAACGCCCTGCCCTGTCGCAACTGCAGCCTGTGGAATTTCGCGATATCGAGCAGCGCAGCCTGCGCGTGGACCTGGCACCCCTGCTGCCGATCGACAGCGATACGCCGATCGGCTGGCTGCTGAGCCTCACTGACCTGAGCCTGGAACGGGACGCCGAACAGCAGCGGGCAACCCTGTTGCGCTTCCTGTCCCATGACCTGCGCGCGCCTCATTCGGCGATCCTGGCCTTGCTCGATGTACAGCGGCACCAGGGCTCGGGCGACACGCGGATCTACAGTCAGATCGAACTCCAGGTGCGTCGCGCCCTGGGGCTCACCGAAGCCTTTGTGCAACTGGCGAAGGCCGAGTCCGAGGCCTATCAGTTCCAGCCGAGCATGTTCGCCATGCTGGTGCTGGACGCGTTCGACCAGGCCATGACCATCGCCCAGCTGAAAAACATCCAGCTGGTGCATGACCTCGACGACGATGCCGAAGGCATGGTGCTGGCCGATCAGTCCCTGCTGACCCGGGCCTTGTTCAACCTGCTGGAAAACGCCATCAAGTACAGCCCGTCGGGCTCGACTGTCCGGGTGCAAGTCGCGTGTACGGAGGGCTGGCTGACCTGCGATATCACCGATCAGGGCAAAGGCATTGCGGCCGATGAATTGCCGCAGCTGTTCGTGCAGTACCAGCGCTTCGCCTCGGCCCAAGGCAGCGAAGGTCTGGGGCTTGGGTTGTCGATGGTCAAGGCGGTGGTCGACCGGCATGAAGGGCGGATTGTCTGCCGTAGCGTGGTTGGCGAGGGGACGACCTTCAGCCTGCAATTACCTCTGCTCACGGACTGAATATCAACAGGCGAAAAAAAACCGGCTCCAGGCCGGTTTTTTCGTATCCAGAAAACTTATGCACCTTTTCCGGTATTTTATGGGTTTAGGAAATATGTATATAAATCATCTAGTTATGGATTTTATATAGCGATTTCCAATAAAACGGTACACAGGTTATCCACAGAAACTCAAATGGCCATTTTGTCCGGCGCCGCGGCTACCGGAGGCAGCGAACCCATGTCCCGCTGCGCCTGCTCATTCCAGGCTGCGACCCGGTCGTTGAGCTCGGCGATGGCCCGTGGGCCGGAGCCTTCGGCGTACATCGGCGCACCAATCACCACGGTGATGGTGCCGGGGTGCCTGAGCCAGCCGGTCTTCGGCCAGTATTTGCCGGCGTTGTGCGCTACCGGCAGCACCGGCAAGTCGGCATTGACCGCCAGGGCGCTGCCGCTGCGGGAGAACTTGCCCATCTGGCCGTAAGGCACCCTGGTGCCTTCCGGGAAGATCAACACCCAGACATTGTCCTTGAGCAGCTCGTCGCCCTTGCTGGCGACCTGCTTGAGCGCGGCCTTGGGATTGTCGCGGTCGATGGCGATCGGACGCAGCATGGCCATGGCCCAGCCGAAGAACGGCACATACAGCAGTTCACGCTTGAGCACCTGGCTCAGCGGTTCGAAATAGGCCGAGAGAAAGAACGTCTCCCAGGTGCTCTGGTGGTTCGAGACAATCACGCAAGGACGCTCGGGGATATTTTCCGCGCCCTTCACTTCCACGTTGATCTTGAGAAACACCTTGGTCAGCCACAACGCGCAGCGGCACCAATAGACGTTGATAAAGCGATAGCGCGCCTTGAACGGCAGGAAGGGCGCGATAAAAAAGCTCAGGGAGCACCACAGCAACGAACTGGTGCCCAGCAGCAGGTAAAAGAAGAAGGTTCTGATTGCCTGCAGGATCGACATAGCGGCGTTTACCGTTGCGGGCATTGCCCGCCTCTAAAAAAGCGCACTCCTGAACAATCCTTGGTCAGGATCTCAGAAGGACTCTAATTGTGGATAAGTTCAGCGGCAACTGCCGCCAGGTCGTCAAAAATCAAGGTGCCTACCGGTAGGGTTTTCCCCAGGGTCTTTTCGCCTTTCCCGGTCTTTACCAAAACTGGCTGAGAGTCGACGGCTTTTGCGGCTTCCAGGTCACCGAGACTGTCGCCCACAAACCATAGACCAGCCAGATCCACTGCGTAGTGCCGGGCAATGGTCTGCAACATGCCGGGCTTGGGTTTGCGGCAGGCGCAACCTTCGTCCGGGCCATGGGGGCAGTACACGATGAGACCGAGTTCGCCGCCCTGCTCGGCCACCAGAGCGCGCAGGCGCTCGTGCATGGCGTCGAGGGTGGCGACATCGTAGTAACCGCGAGCGATGCCCGACTGGTTGGTAGCGACTGCTACCGTCCAGCCGGCCTTGCTCAACTGCGCGATGGCTTCGACCGAGCCGGGGAGCGGAATCCACTCCTCCACCGATTTGATGTATGCATCGGAGTCGTAATTGATCACTCCGTCCCGATCGAGAATCAGCAGCTTCACGGTACGCCTTACCCCAGCAACGAGATGTCGGCGACACCGAGGAACAGACCCCGCAGACGTGCCAGCAGCGCGTAGCGGTTGGCCCGCACGTTGGCGTCTTCGGCGTTGACCATCACCTTCTCGAAGAAGGCGTCGACCGGCTCGCGCAGGGCGGCCAGGCGGGCCAGGGTCTCGCTGTACTGACGCGCCGCGGCCATTGGCTGCACGGCCTGGTCCGCTTGCTGGATCGCCGAGTACAGGGAGAACTCGTTGGCGTTGTCGAAGTACTTGGCTTCCACAGTGGTCGGCACGCTGCCTTCGACCTTGCTCAGCAGGTTCGAGACGCGCTTGTTCACCGCGGCCAATGCGGCGGCTTCCGGCAGCTTGCGGAAGGCCTGCACGGCCTGCACGCGCTGGTCGAAGTCCAGGGCCGAACCCGGCTTCAGGGCACGGACCGACAGGTAGGTGGCGACATCCACGCCTTCGTCTTCGTAACGGGCACGCAGACGGTCGAAGATGAACTCCAGGACCTGATCGGCCAGGCCGGCGCTCTTGACCTTGCTGCCGAACGCGCTGACGGCGAACGCCACGGCTTCGGTCAGGTCCAGGTCGAGCTTCTTGTCGATCAGGATGCGCAGCACGCCCAGCGCGGCACGACGCAGCGCGTACGGGTCCTTGCTGCCGGTTGGCAGCATGCCGATGCCGAAGATGCCGACCAGGGTGTCGAGCTTGTCGGCGATGGCCACGGCGGCACCGGTGACGGTGCTTGGCAGCTCGGCGCCGGCGCCACGCGGCATGTATTGCTCGTTCAGCGCCAGGGCGACGTCTTCCGGCTCGCCGTCATTGAGGGCGTAGTAGTAACCGGCGATGCCTTGCATTTCCGGGAACTCGCCGACCATTTCGGTGGCCAGGTCGCACTTCGACAGCAGGCCCGCACGCGCGGCACGCTGGGCGTCGCCGCCGATGCGCGGGGCGATGAACGCGGCCAGTTTCGAGACGCGCTCGGCCTTGTCGTAGACGCTGCCCAGCTTCTCCTGGAACACCACGTTCTGCAGGCGCTGGTTGAAGTCTTCGAGCTTCTGTTTCTTGTCCTGCTTGAAGAAGAACTCGGCGTCGGTCAGGCGTGGGCGAACGACTTTCTCGTTGCCCTCGATGATCTGGCGCGGGTCCTTGCTTTCGATGTTGGCCACGGTAATGAAACGCGGCAGCAGCTTGCCGTCGACGTCCAGCAGGCAGAAGTACTTCTGGTTGTCCTGCATGGTGGTGATCAGGGCTTCCTGCGGCACTTCGAGGAAACGCTCCTCGAACGAGCACACCAGCGGCACCGGCCATTCCACCAGGGCGGTCACTTCGTCCAGCAAATCGGCTGGAACGATGGCGGTGCCTTCCTGCAGGCGCGCCAGTTCTTCGGTGCGCTTGCTGATCAGCTCGCGACGCTCGTTGGCATCGGCCAGCACATAGGCGGCACGCAGGTCGTCCAGGTAGTTGGCCGGCGAGGTGATGCGCACGCTTTGCGGATGATGGAAGCGGTGGCCACGGGAGTCGCGACCGGCTTTCTGGGCGAGGATGGTGCAGTCGATGACCTGGTCACCCAGCAGCATCACCAGCCATTGGGTCGGACGCACGAATTCTTCCTTGCGCGCGGCCCAACGCATGCGTTTCGGAATCGGCAGGTCGTTCAGCGAGTCTTCGACGATGGTCGGCAGCAGGCTGGCGGTCGGCTTGCCCTTGATGCTCTGGCTGTAGCGCAGCTTCGGCCCGCTCTGGTCGATTTCGCTCAGGTCCACGCCACATTTCTTGGCGAAGCCCAGGGCGGCCTGGGTCGGGTTGCCTTCGGCGTCGAAGGCGGCCTGGCGCGGTGGGCCGTCGAGGTTGATGCTGCGATCCGGCTGCTGGGTGGCCAGGCCGCTGATCAGCACCGCCAGGCGGCGTGGTGCGGCGTAGACATGTTTGGTTTCGAAGTTCAGGCCGGCGGCCTGCAGGCCTTTTTCGATACCGCCCAGGAAGGCTTCGGCCAGGGTGTTCAGGGCTTTGGGTGGCAGTTCTTCAGTGCCCAGTTCAACCAGAAAATCTTGCGCACTCATTGTGCCGCCTCCAACTTAGCCAACACTTCATCACGCAGGTCCGGAGTCGCCATCGGGAAGCCCAGCTTGGCGCGGGCCAGCAGGTAGGCTTGCGCGACGGTACGCGCCAGGGTGCGCACACGCAGGATGTACTGCTGGCGTGCGGTCACGGAGATCGCGCGACGGGCATCCAGCAGGTTGAAGGTGTGCGAGGCCTTGAGGACCATTTCATAGCTCGGCAACGGCAGCGGCTGATCCAGCTCGATCAGGCGCTTGGCTTCGCTTTCGTAGAAATCGAACAGTTCGAACAGCTTCTCGACGTTGGCGTGTTCGAAGTTGTAGGTCGACTGCTCCACTTCGTTCTGGTGGAACACGTCGCCGTAGGTCACCTTGCCGAACGGACCGTCGGCCCAGACCAGGTCGTAGACCGAATCCACGCCCTGCAGGTACATGGCCAGGCGTTCCAGGCCGTAGGTGATCTCGCCGGTCACCGGGTAGCACTCGATGCCACCGGCTTGCTGGAAGTAGGTGAACTGAGTCACTTCCATGCCGTTGAGCCAGACTTCCCAGCCCAGGCCCCAGGCGCCGAGGGTTGGTGATTCCCAGTTGTCTTCGACGAAACGGATGTCGTGCACCAGCGGGTCGAGGCCGACGTGTTTGAGCGAGCCCAGGTACAGCTCCTGGAAGTTTTCCGGGTTCGGCTTCAAGACCACCTGGAACTGGTAGTAGTGCTGCAGACGGTTCGGGTTTTCGCCGTAGCGGCCGTCAGTCGGGCGACGACTGGGCTGCACATAAGCGGCGTTCCAGGTTTCCGGGCCGATGGCGCGCAGGAACGTGGCGGTATGGAAAGTGCCGGCGCCTACTTCCATATCGTAGGGCTGAAGTACCACACAACCTTGCTCGGCCCAGTATTGCTGGAGGGCGAGGATCAAGTCTTGGAAGGTACGCACGGCTGGCGTAGGCTGGCTCACGAAATTCACCTGTTACTTGGGCTGCGATTTAAAGAGCGGGAGTATACCCGATTCAGTTGTGCGCACGCCCACTGGAGCCTTATGCCACGCTGCTTTTGGTGCAACGAAGATCCCCTGTACATGGCGTACCACGATCAGGAGTGGGGCGTGCCGCTACGCGACGCGCAGCGTTTGTTCGAGTTGTTATTGCTCGAAGGGTTCCAGGCCGGCCTGTCCTGGATCACCGTCCTGAAGAAGCGCGAGCGTTATCGCCAGGTGCTGTTCGGCTTCGATGTGCAGCGCGTGGCGCAGATGAGCGATGCACAAATCGATGAGTTGATGCTCGATCCCGGGATCATCCGCAACCGCCTGAAACTCGCTGCCGCCCGGCGCAACGCCCAGGCCTGGATGGCGCTGGAAGACCCGGTGGAATTCCTCTGGTCGTTCGTCGGCGGGGTGTCGAAAATCAATCATTTCAAGGATCGCAGCGAAGTCCCGGCGGTTACCCCAGAGGCCGAAGCGATGAGCCGCGGCTTGAAAAAGGCCGGCTTCACCTTTGTCGGGCCGACCATCTGTTATGCGCTGATGCAGGCTTCGGGCATGGTGATGGATCACACCCGCGACTGCGATCGCTACGCCATCCTGACAAACGGCCGGTTAGAATAGCCCGCTTGCGACAAGGTTCATGACCCGGATATCAGGAGTCACCTGTGGATAAGTTTAAAGGCGCCCTGCTGGTAGGCGCTCTGCGATTGTTTGCCCTGCTGCCCTGGCGCGCGGTGCAGGCGGTCGGTTCGGCCATCGGCTGGATCATGTGGAAGACCCCCAACCGTTCCCGCGATGTGGTACGGATCAACCTGGCCAAGTGCTTTCCGCAGATGGACGCCGCCGAACGCGAGCGTTTAGTGGGGCAGAGCCTGAAAGACATCGGCAAGTCCCTGACTGAAAGCGCCTGCGCCTGGATCTGGCCGGCCGAGCGCTCGATCGCCCTGGTGCGTGAAGTCGAGGGCCTCGAGGTGCTGCAAGAAGCGCTGGCGTCGGGCAAGGGCGTGGTCGGCATCACCAGCCACCTGGGCAACTGGGAAGTGCTCAACCACTTCTATTGCAGCCAGTGCAAACCGATCATTTTCTACCGCCCGCCGAAGCTCAAGGCGGTGGACGAACTGCTGCGCAAGCAGCGGGTCCAGCTGGGCAACCGGGTGGCGGCTTCGACCAAGGAAGGCATCCTCAGCGTTATCAAGGAGGTGCGCAAAGGTGGTGCGGTGGGCATTCCCGCCGACCCGGAACCGGCCGAATCCGCCGGGATCTTCGTGCCCTTCTTCGCCACCCGGGCGCTGACCAGCAAGTTCGTGCCGAACATGCTCGCCGGCGGCAAGGCGGTCGGGGTGTTCCTGCACGCGCTGCGCCTGCCCGACGGTTCGGGCTACAAGGTGATCCTCGAAGCCGCGCCGGACGCGATGTACAGCACCGACACCGAAACCTCCTGCGCGGCGATGAGCCAGGTGGTCGAGCGCTATGTGCGGGCTTATCCGAGCCAGTACATGTGGAGCATGAAGCGTTTCAAGAAACGTCCGCCCGGCGAAGAACGCTGGTACTGACCGCCTGGCACGATCTGTGGATAACCTTTCGCCCAAGGTTATCCACAAAGGCTGAAGCAGAGCACAGCATATGCCCGATTCGCGCAAATCCCTGAGGATCAAGATCCAGCACGAAAGCTTCGGCGAGTGCCTGGGCCAGACGCGCAACCTGTCTGCCAGCGGGGTGTACGTCAAGCACCCGGCATTGGCGGCGCTGCCCAAGGGCGCGGTGGTCTACGGCCAGGTGCAAGGCCTGCCGATGAACGCGCCACGGGTGAAGATGGAGGTGGTGCTGGTGGACGCCGAGGGCATCGGCCTGCGTTACCTGTGAAGCGTCCGGACATCGCCTCTGTAGCCGCTGCCGAGCTTGCGAGGCTGCGAAGCGGTCGCAAGACCAGGTGCTGCGATTCTCCTGACAATCCCGGTGTTCAGGTTTAGCGAGGACTACGTCCTCGTACGCAGCCTCGCTCACTCGGCAGCGGCTACAGTGCGCCTTTGCCCTGGCGCTCGAGCTTCTTGAGGAACACCGTCATTTCCTTTTCCGCCTGCTTGTCGCCATGTCCGCGGGCTGCTTCCAGGCCCTGCTCCCAGGCCTGGCGCGCCGCCGCATAGTCCTCCAGGCCTTGATAGGCCTTGCCCAGCAGCTTCCACGCCGCCGAATACTTGGGGTCGAAACCGACGCAGCGTTGCAGGTGCTCGGCGGCCTTGGCGTATTCGTGCAGATCCAGATAACCCTTGCCCAGGCCGAAGCGCAGCAGCGAGTTATCCATGCCCTTGGCGAGCATTTTTTCCAGGGATTCGAGCATCGTTGTCACTCCTGTGGACTCTTGTAGCCGCTGCCGCAGGCTGCGATAGGTCCGAAGGACCTCCTGCGGGCCGGAGATCGCCGCGCCCCTGCGGGGCGTTCGCAGCCTGCGGCAGCGGCTACAGGACGGCGTTGGATCAGAAAAAGCTCAAGCCCACGTGGAACAGCTTCTCCACATCGCGGATATGTTTTTTATCCACCAGGAACAGAATCACATGGTCGCCGGCTTCGATCACCGTGTCGTCGTGGGCGATCAGCACTTCCTCGTCGCGGATGATCGCGCCGATGGTGGTGCCTGGCGGCAGCGCGATGTCCTCGATGGAGCGGCCGATCACCTTGCTCGATTTGGCATCGCCATGGGCGATCGCCTCGATGGCTTCCGCCGCGCCACGGCGCAGCGAGTGCACGCTGACGATATCGCCACGGCGCACGTGGGCCAGCAGGGTACCGATGGTGGCCAGCTGCGGGCTGATGGCGATGTCGATATCGCCGCCCTGGATCAGGTCGACATAGGCCGGGTTGTTGATGATGGTCATCACCTTCTTCGCCCCCAGGCGCTTGGCCAGGAGCGAGGACATGATGTTGGCCTCGTCATCGTTGGTCAGGGCCAGGAAGATATCGGCGTCGGCGATGTTTTCCTCCATCAGCAGGTCGCGGTCCGAGGCGCTGCCTTGCAGGACCACGGTGCTGTCGAGGTTATCCGAGAGGTAGCGGCAACGCGCCGGATTCATCTCGATGATCTTCACTTGGTAACG
Source organism: Pseudomonas sp. 09C 129 (assembly GCF_002843625.1). Lineage (NCBI taxonomy): Bacteria > Pseudomonadati > Pseudomonadota > Gammaproteobacteria > Pseudomonadales > Pseudomonadaceae > Pseudomonas > Pseudomonas sp. 09C 129. The sequence continues at coordinate 477,951 of NZ_CP025261.1, forward strand.
GCTTTCGATGGCTTCGGCCAGGCGTTCGCCGATCTGCCCGCCGCCGGCGATGACGATGCGCTTGTAGGACTCGTCGAGGCGACGCATCTCGCTCATCACCGCACGGATGTTGGCCTTGGCGGCGATGAAGAACACTTCGTCGTCGGCCTCGATCACCGTATCGCCCTGGGGCAGGATCGGCCGGTCACGGCGGAAGATCGCCGCCACGCGGGTGTCGACGTTGGGCATGTGCTCGCGCAGCTGGCGCAGTTGCTGCCCCACCAGCGGCCCGCCGTAATAGGCCCTGACCGCCACCAGTTGGGCCTTGCCTTCGGCGAAGTCGATCACCTGCAGGGCGCCGGGGTGTTCGATCAGGCGCTTGATGTAGTTGGTCACCACCTGTTCCGGGCTGATCAGCACGTCGACCGGAATCGCCTCGTTGTCGAACAGGCCGGCGCGGGTCAGGTAGGCCGCTTCGCGGACCCGGGCGATCTTGGTCGGGGTGTGGAACAGGGTGTGGGCGACCTGGCAGGCGACCATATTGGTTTCGTCGCTGTTGGTCACCGCGACCAGCATGTCGGCATCGTCGGCGCCGGCCTGGCGCAGTACCGTGGGGAACGAACCGCGGCCCTGTACGGTGCGGATGTCCAGGCGGTCGCCGAGATCGCGCAGGCGTTCGCCGTCGGTGTCGACCACCGTGATGTCGTTGGCTTCGCTGGCCAGATGCTCTGCCAGCGTGCCGCCCACCTGCCCTGCTCCGAGGATGATGATCTTCATCCAGTCACTCCCTTAGAACCTTTCTTAACCGCGCGCGGCGGCAATCTTGATCAGCTTGGCGTAGTAGAACCCGTCGTGGCCGCCCTCTTGCGCCAGCAGCTGGCGACCGTGGGGCTGCTTCAGGCCGGCCGGAGGCTGACCCAGTTGCCCGGCGATGTCCAGTTCGCGAGCACCCGGGGTACGGGCCAGGAAAGCCTCGATGACCTCGGTGTTTTCGGTCGGCAAGGTCGAGCAGGTGGCGTACAGCAGGATGCCGCCGACTTCCAGGGTCGACCACATGGCGTCCAGCAGTTCGCCTTGCAGGCTGGCCAGGGCGGCGATGTCGTCGGCCTGACGGGTGAGCTTGATATCCGGGTGGCGGCGGATCACCCCGGTGGCCGAGCATGGCGCGTCCAGCAGGATGCGCTGGAACGGCTTGCCGTCCCACCAGGCGGCGGTGTCGCGGCCGTCGGCGGCGATCAGCTCGGCGCGAAGGTTCAGGCGGTCGAGGTTCTCCTGGACACGCACCAGGCGCTTGGCTTCCAGGTCCACCGCGACCACGCCGGCCAGCGCGGGCTCGACTTCGAGGATGTGGCAGGTCTTGCCGCCGGGCGCGCAGCAGGCGTCCAGCACCCGCTGTCCCGGCGCCAGTTCCAGCAACTCGGCGGCCAGTTGCGCGGCTTCGTCCTGCACGCTGATCCAGCCTTCGGCGAAGCCCGGCAGGGCGCGCACGTCGGCGGCTTCATCGAGCACGATGCCGTCCTGGCTGTAGACGCAAGGCTTGGCGGCAACGCCGGCCTCGCTCAGCAGCTGGAGATAGGCGGCGCGGGAATGATGGCGGCGGTTGACCCGCAAGATCATCGGCGGGTGGGCGTTGTTGGCGGCGCAGATGGCTTCCCACTGCTCGGGCCAGAACGCCTTGAGGGACTTTTGCAGCCAGCGCGGATGGGCGGTACGCACCACCGGGTCGCGTTCCAGCTCGGCGAACAGTGCTTCGCTCTCGCGTTGGGCGCGGCGCAGCACGGCATTGATCAGTGCCTTGGCCCAGGGCTTTTTCAGCTTGTCGGCGCAGCCCACGGTTTCGCCGATGGCGGCGTGCGCCGGGACGCGGGTGTAGAGCAATTGATAAAGGCCTACCAGCAGCAGCGCCTCGACGTCGGCATCGGCCGCCTTGAACGGCTTCTGCAACAGTTTGGCGGCCAGCGCCGCCAGCCGTGGCTGCCAGCGCGCGGTGCCGAAAGCCAGGTCCTGGGTGAAGCCGCGATCGCGCGCTTCGACCTTGTCCAGCAGGATTGGCAGCGAGCTGTTGAGCGAGGCTTTGCCGTTGAGGACCGAGGTCAGGGCCTTGGCGGCGGCCAGACGCGGGTTCATTGGGCGTCCGCCGCTTGTCCGAGCACGGTGCCGGTGGTGAATTTCTCGCGACGGCTGTTGAACAGGTCGCTGAAGTTCAGCGCCTTGCCGCCGGGCAATTGCAGGCGGGTCAGGCACAGCGCCTGCTCACCGCAGGCGACGAGCAGGCCGTCCTTGCTGGCGCCGAGGATGGTGCCCGGCACGCCCTTGCCTTCGGCGAGGCTGGCGGCCAGCACCTTCAGCGCTTCACCGTTCAGCGTGCTGTGGCAGATCGGCCAGGGGTTGAAGGCTCGTACCAGGCGCTCCAGCTCCAGCGCAGGGCGGCTCCAGTCGATCCGCGCTTCGTCCTTGTTCAATTTATGGGCGTAGGTGGCCAGGCTGTCGTCCTGCACTTCGCCTTGCAGGGTTGCGGCGGCGAGGCCGGCGATGGCCTGCACCACGGCCGGCGGGCCCATTTCGGCGAGACGGTCATGCAGGCTGCCGCCGGTGTCGGTAGCGCTGATCGGGGTGCTGACCTTGAGCAGCATCGGCCCGGTGTCCAGGCCGGCTTCCATGCGCATCACGGTCACGCCGCTCAGCGCGTCGCCGGCTTCCACGGCGCGCTGGATCGGCGCCGCCCCGCGCCAGCGTGGCAGCAGCGAGGCGTGGCTGTTGATGCAGCCCAGGCGCGGAATATCCAGTACCGCCTGCGGCAGGATCAGGCCGTAGGCGACCACCACCATCAGGTCCGGCGCGAGGGCCGCCAGTTCGGCCTGGGCCTGCGGGTCGCGCAGGGTCGGCGGTTGCAGCACGGGGATGTGGTGCTCCAGCGCCAGCTGCTTGACCGGGCTCGGCATCAGCTTTTGCCCGCGCCCGGCCGGGCGGTCCGGCTGGGTGTAGACCGCGACGATCTCGTAAGGGCTGTCGAGCAGGGCCTTGAGGTGTTCGGCGGCGAATTCCGGGGTGCCGGCAAAGACGATGCGCAGTGGCTCAGTCATGGGAGTTCTCGGTAATAAACACGCGGAAAAGAAAAAGGCTTGCCGCTGCAAGCCTTTGGAAGAAGGGAATCAAGCTTGCTGACGATGCTGCTTTTCCAGCTTCTTCTTGATCCGGTCGCGTTTGAGCGTGGACAGGTAATCGACGAACAATTTGCCGTTGAGGTGGTCGCATTCGTGCTGGATGCACACCGCGAGCAGGCCTTCGGCGATCAGTTCGTAAGGTTGGCCGTCACGGTCCAGGGCCTTGATTTTCACGCGTTGCGGACGATCGACGTTCTCGTAGAAGCCCGGTACCGACAGGCAGCCTTCCTGGTACTGGCCCATTTCGTCGGTGAGCGCTTCGAACTCGGGGTTGATGAACACCCGTGGCTCGCTGCGGTCTTCGGACAGGTCCATGACCACGATGCGCTTGTGCACGTTGACCTGGGTAGCGGCCAGGCCGATGCCGGGCGCCTCATACATTGTTTCAAACATGTCGTCGACCAACTGACGCACTTCGTCGTCCACTACGGCCACTGGTTTGGCGATAGTGCGCAGGCGCGAGTCGGGGAATTCGAGGATGTTTAAAATGGCCATAAGCGTAATTGCTACACGTGTGAAGTAAATTCGGAGTCGGAGGCCTTGCGGGTTCTGGAAGGGCAACCGTTGTAAAACGTGCTCGGTCAGGAGCAGGGAGCGCACAGGCGCTAGCGTTTCACGCGAATACACATAATAAAGGGATTCACCGCATGAGGAAATCACTACTCGCCTTGCTGCTCGTGGGCTGGGCCGGTTTCGGCCAGGCGCAGGTGCCGCTCCGGGAGGGTTATCCACAGCGCTACACCGTAGTGGCGGGCGATACCTTGTGGAGCATCGCCAATCGCTTCCTGCGCGATCCCTGGCAATGGCCGGCGCTCTGGCAGGCCAATTCCAGCCTCGCCGACCCCGATTTGATCTACCCCGGCGACTCCCTGACGCTGGTCCGGGTCGATGGCGAACCACGCCTGACCCTGGAGCGCGGCGCTTCCCGGGGCACCGTCAAGCTCTCGCCCCAGGTACGCCGCACGCCACTGGTCGAGGCGATCCCGAGCATTCCACTGCAGGCCATCGACAGCTTTCTGCTGAGCAACCGCATCCTCGACCGGGCGGACGCCTTCGACAGTGCGCCCTACATAGTCGCCGGCGATGCCGAACGGGTACTCAGCGGCACCGGCGACCGGATCTTCGCGCGCGGCCGCTTCGACCCGGAGCAATCGGTCTTCGGCATCTTCCGCCAGGGCAAGACCTACACCGACCCGCAGAGCGGCGAAGTGCTGGGAGTCAACGCCGACGAAATCGGCGGCGGCGAGGTGGTCGCGGTCGAGGGCGATATCGCCACCCTGCAATTGCAGCGCACCACCCAGGAAGTGCGCCTGGGCGACCGCCTGTTCGGCGGCGAGCCACGGACCATCAACTCGACCTTTGTCCCCAGCGCGCCGAGCTGGGCGGTCGAGGGCCTGATCATCGACGTGCCACGGGGTGTCACCCAGATCGGCGCGCTGGATGTGGTGACGTTGAACAAGGGACGGCGCGATGGTCTGGCTGAAGGCAACGTGCTGGCGGTAATGAAAACCGGCGAAACCGTACGCGACCGGGTGGCCGGTGGACAGGTGAAAATGCCGGATGAGCGGGCCGGTCTGCTGATGGTTTTCCGCACCTACGACAAGCTCAGTTACGGCCTGGTGCTCAACGCTTCCCGTTCCCTGGCGATCATGGACAAAGTCCGTAACCCGTAAAAACCCTCAACAAGTTACCAACAGAGTTATCCACAGCTTATTCCTGCTACGACCGGGCTTATAACGATCAAGGATGATCCCATGTCACTGTCTGCCCAGGCTCCGGTTTCCCCCGCGGAACTGGAAGCCCGCCTACGTTTGCACCGCTTGCCGGACCTCGGCCCGAAGCGTTTTCAGCTGCTGCTCGAAGCCTTCGGTTCGGCCTCCAAGGCCATCAGCGCACCGGCCAGTGCCTGGCGCGCGCTGGGCCTGCCGGCGGGCGCGGCCGAGGCTCGGCGCAACGCCGAAGTGCGTGATGGCGCCAGCCATGCATTGGCCTGGCTGGAGCGTCCGGGCCAGCATTTACTGATGTGGGACCAGCCGGACTACCCGCCGCTGTTGAATGAAATCGCCGATGCGCCGCCGCTGCTGTTTGTTGCCGGCGACCCACGCATCCTGGAAAAACCGCAGTTGGCGGTGGTCGGCAGCCGTCGCGCTTCGCGGCCCGGGATGGACACCGCCGCGGCCTTTTCCCGCAGCCTGGCCGCGGCCGGTTTTGTCATCACCAGCGGCCTGGCACTGGGGATCGATGGCGCGGCGCACCAGGCCGCCCTGGAGGTCGGCGGGCAGACCGTCGGCGTGCTCGGCACCGGCCTGGAAAAATTTTATCCACAGCGCAACCGGCGCCTGGCCGATGCCATGATCGCCCAGGGCAGCGCGCTGGTTTCCGAGTTCCCGCTGGAGACCGGGCCCCACGCCAGCCACTTTCCCCGGCGCAACCGGATCATCAGCGGCCTGTCCCTTGGCGTGCTGGTGGTGGAGGCCAGCGTCGCCAGCGGTTCGCTGATCACCGCCCGGCTCGCCGCCGAGCAAGGCCGCGAGGTGTATGCGATACCCGGGTCGATCCATCATCCGGGAGCCCGGGGTTGTCATCAGCTGATTCGCGATGGCGCGGTGCTGGTGGAAACCATCGAACATATCCTCGAAGCCCTGCGTGGCTGGCAACGACTGCCGTTATCCACGGCCCCGCCAACAGCCGCGCCCGCTCACCCGTTGCTGGCGCTGTTGCATGCCGCGCCGCAGACCAGCGAGGGCCTGGTGCAGGCCAGTGGCTGGAGCCTGCCCAGGGTGCTGGCGGCGCTCACCGAACTGGAGCTGGAGGGTCAGGCGACGTGCGAAGGCGGCTGCTGGTTTGCCCGGGCAAAAGGCTAGGCTTTATAGGCAGGATCGGTAAACTGCGCACAGCCTTAATCCGGAGAGTCAGCAATGGTCAGCAGTTGGCGTGTGCAACAAGCCGCACGAGAAATTCGCGCAGGGGCGGTGATTGCCTATCCAACCGAAGCAGTCTGGGGGTTGGGTTGCGACCCGTGGAACGAAGAGGCGGTGGACCGGTTGCTGGCCATCAAGTCGCGCTCTGTGGACAAGGGCCTGATCCTGATCGCCGACAACATCCGCCAGTTCGATTTTCTCTTCGAGGATTTTCCCCAGGAATGGCTCGATCGCATGGCCAGCACCTGGCCGGGCCCGAACACCTGGCTGGTACCCCATCAGAATCTGTTGCCGGAATGGGTCACCGGGGTCCACGACACCGTGGCCCTGCGAGTCAGCGATCATCCACTGGTGCGTGAGTTGTGCGCCTTGGTGGGGCCGCTGATTTCCACCTCGGCCAACCCCCAGGGGCGCCCTGCGGCCCGCACGCGGATTCGCGTCGAGCAGTATTTCCGCGGGGAGCTGGACATGGTCCTGGGCGGCAGCCTGGGCGGGCGCAAGAACCCGAGCCTGATCCGCGACCTGGTGACCGGTAAGATCGTGCGTCCGGCCTGACACCGCGTCGTCGTTTATCGCGGGCAAGCCTCGCTCCTACGACCCACATCCGTAGGAGCGAGGCTTGCCCGCGATGCATTTCAAGGCAACAGAATGGTCGAACCCGTGGTGCGTCGCGCCGACAGCTCGGTCTGCGCCTTCGCCGCTTCCGCCAGCGGATAACGCTGGCCGATCTCGATCTTCAGCTTGCCGCTGGCGATCATGGCGAACAGGTCGTCGGCCATGGCCTGCAGGTTCTCGGCGTTGTTGGCGTAGGTGCCCAGGGTCGGACGGGTGACGTACAGCGAGCCCTTGGCCGCCAGGATGCCCAGGTTGACCCCCTCTACTGCTCCCGAGGCATTGCCGAAGCTGACCATCAGGCCCCGTGGCTGCAGGCAGTCCAGCGAAGTCAGCCAGGTGTCCTTGCCCACGCCGTCGTAGACCACCGGGCATTTCTTGCCGTCGGTCAGCTCCAGCACGCGCTTGGCCACGTCTTCATGGCTGTAGTCGATGGTTTCCCAGGCACCGAGGGATTTCGCCAGCGCGGCTTTCTGCGGCGAGCTGACGGTACCGATCAGCTTCACCCCCAGGGCCTTGGCCCACTGGCAGGCGAGCAGCCCGACCCCGCCGGCGGCGGCGTGGAACAGCACGGTCTCGCCGCCCTTGAGCTCGTAGGTCTGGCGCAGCAGGTACTGTACGGTCAGGCCCTTGAGCATCACCCCGGCCGCCTGTTCGAAGCTGATGCTGTCCGGCAGGTGCACCAGGTTGTCTGCGGGCAGTACATGCACTTCGCTGTAGGCACCGAGCGGGCCGCTGCCATAGGCCACGCGATCGCCGACCTTGAAGCGGGTCACGGCGCTGCCCACCGCCTCGACCACCCCGGCCCCTTCGGCGCCCAGGCCCGATGGCAAGGCCGGTGGCGCGTAGAGGCCGCTGCGGTAGTAGGTGTCGATGAAGTTCAGGCCGATGGCCTTGTTACTCACGCGGACCTGTTGCGGGCCCGGTTCGGCGGGTTGGTAATCCACATACTCAAGCACTTCCGGGCCGCCATGGGCCCGGAACTGGATACGTTTGGCCATCTGCACTCTCTCCTCGGTCGTGTCGCGAAAGTGCCTTATCGGACTCCTATGCTTGACCGCCGTCAACTGCGACCGGCCCCTGTGCGGTGTTATGCTACGCGCCCATTTGCGCAGGCCCCCGCTGTATCCCTGGCGCCGCGTAGCTTTGCCCGATTCAAGGTGATGCCATGACTACCCGCACCGAGGCCGTAAAAGCCTACCTGCTCGACCTGCAAGACCGTATTTGCGCCGCCCTGGAAGCCGAAGACGGCGGTACGCGCTTCGTCGAAGACGCCTGGACCCGACCGGCCGGCGGTGGCGGGCGCACCCGGGTGATTGCCGACGGTACAGTGATCGAGAAAGGCGGCGTCAACTTTTCCCACGTGTTCGGCAGCGGCTTGCCGCCGTCCGCCAGCGCCCACCGGCCGGAACTGGCCGGCCGTGGCTTCGAGGCGCTGGGCGTGTCGCTGGTGATCCACCCGCACAACCCGCATGTGCCGACTTCCCACGCCAACGTACGGTTCTTCATCGCCGAAAAGGCAGGAGAAGAGCCGGTCTGGTGGTTCGGCGGCGGTTTCGACCTGACCCCCTACTACGCCAACGAGGAAGACTGCGTGCACTGGCACCGCGTCGCACAAAAGGCCTGCGCGCCCTTCGGCCCGGACGTCTACCCGCGCTACAAGGCCTGGTGCGACAGCTACTTCCACATCAAGCATCGCAATGAACCGCGCGGCATCGGCGGCCTGTTCTTCGACGACCTCAACGAGTGGGACTTCGACACCAGCTTCGCCTTCATGCGCGCCATCGGCGACGCCTACCTCGAGGCCTACCTGCCGATCGTCCAGCGCCGCAAGGCCCTGGGCTATACCGAGAAGCAGCGCGAGTTCCAGGAATACCGTCGCGGCCGTTATGTCGAGTTCAATCTGGTCTACGATCGAGGCACCCTGTTCGGCTTGCAATCGGGCGGGCGTACCGAGTCGATCCTCATGTCCCTGCCGCCGCAGGTGCGCTGGGGCTACGACTGGAAAGCCGAGCCGGGCAGCGAAGAAGCGCGCCTGACCGAATACTTCCTGCAAGACCGCGACTGGCTGGCGGGCTCTGCGTAAAGCGTTGCAGCAGGCTGGCCGGCGCTGGACGATAATGCGATTGAACAGAACAGCGCAGCGTCCCTGTCGCCAGCAAGCTGGTTCCTTACAGGGATGTGCATGAGGGTTTTATTGGATGGATCAGTACGTCGTTTTTGGTAACCCGATCGGCCACAGCAAATCGCCGCTGATTCATCGGCTGTTCGCCGAGCAGACGGCGCAGCGGCTGGTCTACACCACCCTGCTGGCGCCCCTCGACGATTTCGCCGGCTGTACCCGCGGGTTCTTCGTTGACGGGCGTGGCGCCAATGTCACGGTGCCGTTCAAGGAGGAGGCCTACCGCCTGGCCGACAGCCTGACCGCACGCGCCCAGCGCGCCGGCGCGGTGAATACCTTGAGCAAGCTCGCCGATGGCAGCCTGTTGGGCGACAACACCGACGGCGCCGGCCTGGTGCGCGACCTGACGGTCAACGCCGGCTTCAGCCTCAAGGGCAAACGCATTCTGCTGCTGGGGGCCGGCGGCGCGGTGCGTGGCGCGCTGGAGCCGCTGCTGGCGGAACAGCCGGCGTCGGTGATCATCGCCAACCGCACGGTGGAAAAGGCCGAACTGCTGGCCGAGCTGTTCAGCGACCTCGGGCCGGTGTCGGCCAGTGGTTTCGACTGGTTGCGCGAGCCGGTGGACCTGATCATCAACGCCACCTCGGCCAGCCTCACCGGCGACGTGCCGCCGATCGCCGCCAGCCTGATCGAGCCGGGCCAGACGGTGTGCTACGACATGATGTATGGCAAGGAGCCGACCGCCTTCTGTCGCTGGGCCAGCCAATACGGTGCGGCGATTTCCATGGATGGCCTGGGCATGCTCGCCGAGCAGGCGGCGGAAGCCTTCTTCCTGTGGCGCGGCGTGCGTCCGGACACCGCGCCGGTGCTGGCGGAGCTGCGGCGCCAGCTGGCGCTCTGACAGATCGCGTCATCGTTGATCGCGGGCAAGCCTCGCTCCTACGGAAGCAAGCGTTTCTGTAGGAGCGAGGCTTGCCCGCGAACGCTTCGCCGCTATAACCGCGCTGCAACCGGCAATCAATCCTCAAACCGGATCGGGCATTGCTCCGCGCCTTCGAGCTTTCTCAACTCTTCGATCACCGAGGCCCGCGCGCGACGCAGGGTCAGGCTGCGGTTCTGCCGCAACAGGCGGCGGGCTTCCTGGTGCAGCATGGCCACCCCGGAATAGTCGATGAAGTTGATCTGCCGGGCGTCGATCACCAGGCGCGGCGCATGGCAGCGTTGCATGCGCACTTGCAGGTAATGGCTGGCGCCGAAAAAGATCGAGCCGCCGACCCGCAGGATGTCCTCGTCGCCTTCGCGCCCATGCTGCACGCGCGGTTGCGAGGTGCGCTTGAGGTAGAAGAACAGCGACGCCAGGACCCCGGCGTAGATCGCCGTCTGCAACTCCAGGAGCAAGGTGGCGACACAGGTCAGGCCCATCACCACGAACTCGGCGCGGCTGACCCGGAACAGCGCGCGAATGCCGCGGTGGTCCACCAGGCCCCAGCAGATCAGCAGGATGCTCCCGGCCATGGCCGGGATCGGGATATGCGCGATCAGCGCCGCGCCGGCCACGGCGAACAGGGCCACCCACAATGCTGAGAACACTCCGGCCAGCGGCGAACAGGCGCCGGCCTCGTAGCTCAGGCCGGAGCGGGTAAAAGAGCCGGACGACAGATAGCCGGAGAAAAACGCGCCGACGATATTCGACAGGCCCTGGGCGCGGACTTCCTGGTTGGCATCGAGCAACTGTTCGGAGCGTGCCGACAGCGAGCGGGCGATCGACAGGCTGGTCACCAGCCCCAGCATGCCCACCGCCACGGCGCTGGGCAGCAGGCGCAGGATCATGTCCAGGTCCAGCGGCAGCGGGCTGAACGGCGGCAGCCGGCCGGTAAAGGCGCTGACCAGTTTTACCTGGCCGAACAGCGCCGGCCACAGCCACACCACCAGAGCACTGAGGATCAGGCTGATCAGCAGCGAGGGCCAGCGCGGCACCAGCAGCTTCAGGGCCAGGCCGACGACCAGCGTGCCCAGGCCGAGGATCAGCGAGGGTTTATCCACGGCATCGAGATGGGCGAACAGCGAGGTCAGGCTGTTCAGCGCGGTGGCTTCGCTCGGCAAGTCCAGGCCCAGCAGGTTGGGCAACTGCCCCAGGGCGATCACCACCGCGGCGCCGAGGGTGAAGCCGAGCACCACCGAATGGGACACGAAGTTCACCAGCGCACCGAAGCGCAACAACCCCAGCAGCCACTGGAACAGGCCGGCGAGCAAGGTCAGCAGCAGAATCAGGGTGATGTAGTCCTGGGACGCCGGCACCGCCAGGGGGCTGACGCTGGCGTAGAGGACGATGGAAATCGCCGCGGTCGGGCCACAGATCAGGTGCCAGGAAGAACCCCACAGGCAAGCGATCAGCACCGGGACGACGGCGGCATACAGGCCGTATTCTGGTGGCAGGCCGGCGATCAGGGCATAGGCGATCGATTGCGGCAGCGCGAGGATGGCGCCGCTCAGGCCCACCAGCAGGTCGCGCCCGACGCTGGCGCGGGTCTGCCGGGGCAGCCAGCTCAGGAAGGGCAAGAGTGAATGGCGATTGGGCCAGGCCATGGGTCCTCGCGGTCGGGATGGGGCGAAAGGCGTCAGGGTGGAGTGTCAGATCGGAGCGTGCAAGGCCCGTCAGTGACGGTTGTAGCCGCTGCCGCAGGCTGCGATAGGTCCGGCAGGACCTCAACGGGCTCGAAAACCCTACGCCCCTGCGGGTCGATCGCGGCCTGCGGCAGCGGCTACAGGTGGATTACAGCTTGGCCTGTACCGCCGGCAGCGCCTCCTTGCCGTCGAGGGTCTTCACCCCGTCCAGCCACTTGCCCAGCACCGCCGGGTTGGCCTTGATCCAGGCCTTGGCTGCGTCAAAGTTGCTGACCTTCTTGTTGGCCACCTCGGCCATGATGCTGTTCTCCATTTCCTGGGTGAAGCTCAGGTTGCCCAGCAGCTTGCCGACATTCGGGCAGGCCTGTGCATACCCCTTGCGGGTCAGGGTGTAGACGCTGCCGGTGTCGCCGAAGTACTTCTCGCCGCCCTTGAGGTAATGCATTTTCAGCTGCACGTTCATCGGGTGCGGGGTCCAGCCGAGGAAGGTGACGAACTTCTGCCGTTTCACCGCCCGCGAGACTTCGGCGAGCATCGCCTGTTCGCTGGACTCGATCAGTTTCCACTGGCCAAGGTCGAAGTCGTTCTTCTTGATGATCTCCTGCAACGACAGGTTGGCCGGGGCCCCGGAGCCAATGCCGTAGAGCTTCTTGTCGAACTTGTCTGCGTACTTATTCAGGTCGTTGAAGTCATGCACGCCGGCGTCCCAGACATAATCCGGCACCGCCAGGGTGAACTCGGTGCCGTCCAGGTTCTTCGCCAGCTGGGTGACATCGCCATTGGCCACGAACTTGTCGTAGAAGCCCTGCTGCGCCGGCATCCAGTTGCCCAGGAACACATCCACCTGGCCGTCCTTGAGCCCGCCGAAGGTGATCGGTACCGCCAGGGTGTCGATCTTGGCCTTGTAGCCCATGCCGTCCAGCAGGAAACCGGCGATGGCGTTGGTGGCGGCGATGTCGCTCCAGCCCGGGTCGGCCATCTTCACCGTCTCGCAACCCTGTTCGGCCCAGGCCAGGGCCGGGACCGAAACACTGCCCAGCGCCAGAAGCGCGGTCGTCACTGCTGTGGATAACCTTTGCATGCTCTTCCCCTTACGTTATTGGTTTTGGCAGGGTTGTGGATAACGAGCCTTGCGCTCCAGATCGTCGAGGTCGATGTGGTTGCGCATGTATTGCGCACTGGCGTCGACCAGTGGCTGGTGGTCCCAGCTCTTCAGTTTGCCGAGGCTCAAGGCGCCCGCGACGAAGCGACGGCGGCGCTGGCTGGCGAGTACCTGTTGATGGATGGCCGGGATATCCCACTTGGCCCGCGCCTCGCGGAGAAAATCCTCGAATAGCGGGCGATGTTGCGGCGATTGGCTGAGTTCTTCCTGCTCGCGCGGGTCGTTGGCCACATCGAACAGCAGGCACGGGTCGTCTTCGCTGTAGATGAACTTGTAGCGGCCGCGGCGAATCATCATCAGCGGGCTGATGGTGCCTTCGGCCATGTACTCGCCGAAGACTTCGTCATGCCCGCCCTGCCCTTGCAGGTGCGGCACCAGGGAGCGGCCATCCAGCGCCAGGCCAGGTTGCAGTTGGCCTCCGGCCAGTTCCACCAGGGTCGGCAGCAGGTCGGCGGTCGAGACCGCCTGGCTTACCCGGCCGGCGGCGAACTGCCCCGGCGCGCTGACCAGCAGCGGCACCCGCGCGGCCATTTCGAACCAATGCATTTTGTACCAGAGGCCGCGCTCTCCGAGCATGTCGCCGTGGTCGCCGGAGAAGACAATGATGGTGTCGTCGCTCAGCCCGGTTTCCTCCAGGGTTTCCAGGAGTTTGCCGACGTTGCTGTCGATATAGCTGCACGCACCGAAATAGGCACGACGCGCATCGCGGATCTTATCCACAGGCAGCGGCTTGTCCCACAGGTCATAAACCTTGAGCAGGCGCTGGGAGTGCGGGTCGAGCGCGTCCTGGGCCGGGGTCTGCGGCAGCGGAATATCTTCGTCGCGGTACAGATCCCAGAAGGCCTTGGGAATGGTGTACGGGTCGTGCGGGTGGGTCATCGACACGGTCAGGCAGAACGGTTGGTCGCCGTCTTCGCGAACGTGATCGAACAGGTACTGGCGGGCCTTGAACACCACCTCTTCGTCGAAATCCAGCTGGTTGGTGCGCACGCATGGCCCGGCCTGCAGCACCGAAGACATGTTGTGGTACCAGCTTGGGCGCACGTCCGGCTCGTCCCAGTTCACCGCCCAGCCATAGTCGGCCGGGTAGATATCGCTGGTCAGGCGTTCTTCGTAGCCGTGCAGTTGGTCCGGGCCGCAGAAATGCATCTTGCCCGACAGCGCGGTGCGGTAGCCCAGGCGGCGCAGGTAATGGGCGTAGGTCGGGACGTCGGCGGGGAAGTCGGCGGCGTTGTCATAGGCGCCGATCTTGCTCGGCAACTGGCCGCTGACCAGGGTGAAACGCGAGGGCGCGCACAACGGGCTGTTGCAGTAGGCGGCGTCGAATACCACGCTTTGCGCGGCGAGACGGCTCAGATGCGGCAGCTTGATGGGCGATGGACCGTAGAACGGCAACATTGGCGCGGCCATCTGATCGGCCATGATGAAAAGAATGTTCTTGCGCTTCATGTATTCGCGGCATTCCATAGTGGACAGTTATGCGAAAGTGCTGCGATCGAGGATGTAACCCGTGGCTTTCGCGGTAAAGCCCCTGTACGGCAATGACTAGGATAAGCACAGCTTATGTATGAAGCGCTTGGCGACCTGTCCCTGGACCTGTTTCGCGTATTCGAGGCGGCGGCACGCCAGCGCAGCTTTACCGCGGCGGCAGTGGAGCTGGGCACTACCCAGCCGGCCATCAGCCAGCAGATCAAGCGGCTGGAGGAGCAGCTCGGCACCCGGCTGTTCGACCGCATCTACCGGGGCATCGAACTGACCGAGGCCGGCAGCCAGTTGTTCGAACAGGTGCAGGCCGGCTTGCAGAGCATCGACAGCGGCCTGAGCGCCATCACCGCCCAGCATCAGCACGAGGTGCTGCAGGTGGCCACCGACTTCGCCTTCGCCGCCTATTGGCTGATGCCGCGCCTGCACCGCTTTCATGCCGCCAATCCACAGGTGGACGTGAGCCTGGTCACCAGCGAGCGCAGCCACAACATGCTGCGCACCGATATCGACGTGGCGGTGCTGTTTGGCGATGGCCGTTTCAAGCAGGGTGAAAGTCACTGGCTGTTCAACGAGGAAGTGTTTCCGGTGTGCAGCCCGTTGCTGCTCAAGGAGCGGCCGCTGCCCCTCGGTGCCCAGTCGCTGCTGGAGTTTCCGTTGCTGCATTTGAAGGGGGAAAACAGCAGCCACTGGTTCGACTGGAGCGGCGTGTTCCGCGAACTGGGGATCGCCACCCCGCCGGCGCCGGGGCAGCTGCGTTTCGACAACTACACCCTGCTGATCCAGGCGGCGATCGGTGGCCAGGGCGTGGGCATTGGCTGGCGCCACCTTGTGGATAACTTGCTGGCGCAAGGCCTGTTGTGCCGGCCGATCAGCGAAACGCTGATCTCCCGCTACGGCTATTACGTGGTCCTGCCCCAGCGCAAACGTCGCGGGGCGCTGATCCAGCGGTTTTTCGACTGGCTGATGGCCGAGCAGGCCGACAGTGCGCAATCTTTGACCGGGCTGGGCCTGCCGTCGATTGCCATCTGAGGTTTGGGGTTGGCGTGGAAGCCATCGCGAGCAAGCTCGCTCTTACATGGGATCGCATAACCTTCTGTAGGAGCGAGCTTGCTCGCGATAAGGATTCAACATACGAAGTTCACATGTTCGCCCACGTGCAGGTTCAGCTGCTGTTCATCGGCAATGCCGGCAGCCACCCGGGCGAGTCGCTGCACTGGCTCGTCCAGCTTCGGCGGGAGGCTGCCGGCGGGCTGGCTGAAATGCTCCAGGGTCAGCCCGGGGGGGCTCTGCGGTGCATTCACCAGGGTCCAGCGCAAGGTGCTGCCTTGCAGCGCGTCGAGGATGGCTTCGGCCGTCTGGCGGTGTGGGTAGCCTTCCACCTCCGGCTGGTCCAGCACCTCGAAATGCCCCACCAGGAACAGGCGCCGGACGCCCGCGACCTGCATGCCAGCGATCAGCGCTTCGACCGCGCGAAGTTGCTCCCGGGGTTCGAGCAACAGGTTTTCCTGCTGTTCAAGGCCCATGGGCAGCCCCGGAGCATCCAGCAGGCAGGCCACCACGTCGCCTCCGGCCACGCTTTGCCTGACCCGCTCGGCATCGAACAGGTCACCGCATTTGGTGCGCAAACCGGGAAGGGGGGCGAGGGCCGTCAGGTCGTCGAGAATGGCGATGACTTCATGCTGGCGCCGCAGGAATTCCGCCATCAGCGCGCTACCCAGGCTGCTCATGGCACCGTAGAGCACCAGTTTGACCACCGGGGTTTCGGCATTTTTCATGGCGCGGCCCGTTTCTTTACACTGGTAAGGTTATGACCTGTGGGCTGTCGCCAGGGTTCGACTTTGTCATGAGAGGTTCCATGCAACGCATCAAGGGCTATCACGCCCATGTCTATTTCGACGCCAGCACCATCGACCAGGCGCGGGCCCTGTGCGAGCAGGCGGCGCAATTGTTTCCGTTGAAGATGGGGCGGGTGCATGAACGGCCGGTCGGCCCGCACCCGGACTGGAGCTGCCAGCTGGCGTTCGAGCCGCAATACCTGGGCGAGGTGTTGCCGTGGCTGGCGCTCAATCGCAACGGGCTGGTGGTATTCCTGCACCCCGATACCGGGGACGACCTGAAGGATCACACGGAGCATGCGGTCTGGATGGGGGCGATCCGGCCGCTGGACCTGTCGATTTTTTGAGGTTTTTCGCGAGCACGCTCGTTTCCCGTAGGAGCGAGCGGGCGGCGATCCGACTTGCCCGCGATGAACGCTGATGCGGTCCGGCGGGGGGGCTGCATCGTCTCCTTCGCACGCAAGCTGTGCTCTTACGGGAGCGGGCGGTCAATACAACACGCCGTCGAGGATCTCGTAGACGATCCCCGTGCCCACCGCGATCAGCACGATATCGGCGCCCATGCGCCGCCATTCATAACCCGGGTAGTACGGCAGGTGCGCCAGGGCGCGGTTGTCCAGGCGTTCGCCGTAGTAGCCGCGGGGCAGCGGCTGGCCGCGCACCAGATGGATGCCGTGGGGCGGTGGCGCGCCGCGTACGAAGTAGGCGTGGTTGTCGCGAATGGTCTCGCGCACCGGGCCGAAATCCCGAGGCGGGCCACCACGGCGGTCGGCCTGCGGGCCGCGATGTTCATCGCCCCGATTATCCCCGCGATTGTCTCCTCGATTGTCGTAGCGACCCGGTTGCGGGCCGCCGCGGTCGTGGTCGTCACGTGGGTCCGCGACCGCGTGCAGCAGCGGGCTGGCGCTGAGCATCAGCACGCCGAGACCGGCAATCAGGCGTTTGGGCATTTTCATCGGGTCTTCCTCAGAGCACGAACAACAAAAAGGGGCTCAGAACCTGGTTCTGAACCCCTTGGTCTTGCTGGTTAGTCTGTGGACTCTGAGGCGAATTCCTCTGTATCAGGAACTTTACCCTTGGTTGACACGGGCTTGACGCACCCCTTCGGCGAGGGAGGCGCAGAGGCTCACCACACCATCCACGGCCTGCTCGGAACTGCTGGCATTGGCGATCTGGTCGATCAGCGCCGAACCCACCACCACACCGTCAGCCAGGCGGGCGATGGCCGCGGCCTGCTCCGGGGTGCGGATGCCGAAACCGATACTGATCGGCAGGTCGGTGTGGCGACGCAGGCGGGTCACCGCCTCTTCCACGTGCTCCAGGGTGGCGGAACCGGCACCGGTCACGCCGGCCACGGAGACGTAGTAGACGAAGCCCGAGCTGCCATTCAGTACTTTCGGCAGGCGCGCGTCGTCGGTGGTCGGCGTGGTCAGGCGGATGAAGTCGATGCCGGCGGCCTGGGACGGGTCGCACAGCTCGGCGTTGTGCTCGGGCGGCATGTCGACCACGATCAGGCCGTCGACCCCGGCTTCCTTGGCTTCGGCGATGAAACGCGGCACGCCGTAGTGGTGGATCGGGTTGAAGTACCCCATCAGCACCAGGGGCGTGTCGTTGTTGCCGGCGCGGAATTCGCGAACCATTTGCAGGGTTTTCGCCAGGTTCTGCTTGGCCTCCAGGGCGCGGATGTTGGCCAGCTGGATCGCCGGGCCGTCGGCCATCGGATCGGTGAAGGGCATGCCCAGTTCGATCACGTCGGCGCCGGCGGCCGGCAAGCCCTTGAGGATCGCCAGGGAAGCGTCGTAACCCGGGTCGCCGGCGGTGACGAAGGTCACCAGGGCGGCGCGGTTCTGTTGCTTAAGCTCGG
Organism: Pseudomonas sp. 09C 129; assembly: GCF_002843625.1. NCBI lineage: Bacteria > Pseudomonadati > Pseudomonadota > Gammaproteobacteria > Pseudomonadales > Pseudomonadaceae > Pseudomonas > Pseudomonas sp. 09C 129. The sequence continues at coordinate 495,720 of NZ_CP025261.1, forward strand.
CAAAGCGCGTTTGCAGGCGGCTCATCAGTGTTTCTCCTGCTGGGATTGCTCTTGTTGAGAGTGTTCCATGTGGTGCATCACGGTTTGCATGTCTTTGTCGCCGCGGCCCGAGAGGTTGACCACCATCAGGTGATCCTTGGGCAGGTTTGGCGCGCGCTTGAACACTTCGGCCAGGGCGTGGGCGCTTTCCAGGGCCGGGATGATGCCTTCCAGGCGGCAGCACTGGTGGAACGCGGCCAGGGCTTCATCGTCGGTCACCGAGGTGTATTCGACGCGGCCGATATCGTGCAGCCAGGCGTGTTCAGGGCCGATGCCCGGGTAGTCGAGGCCGGCGGAAATCGAGTGGGCGTCGATGATCTGGCCATCCTCGTCCTGCAGCAGGAAGGTCCGGTTGCCATGCAGCACGCCTGGCAGGCCGCCGTTCAGGCTGGCCGCGTGCTTGCCGGTCTCGATGCCGTAGCCGGCGGCTTCGACGCCGATGATCTGCACGCTCTTGTCGTCGAGGAACGGATGGAACAGGCCCATGGCGTTGGAGCCGCCGCCGATGCACGCCACCAGGCTGTCCGGCAGGCGGCCTTCCTGGGCTTGCAGCTGTTCGCGGGTTTCCTTGCCGATCACCGCCTGGAAGTCGCGGACCATGGCGGGATAAGGGTGCGGACCGGCCACGGTGCCGATCAGGTAGAAGGTGCTGTCGACGTTGGTCACCCAGTCACGCAGGGCTTCGTTCATCGCGTCCTTCAGGGTGCCGGTGCCGGCGACCACCGGGATCACTTCGGCGCCCAGCAGCTTCATGCGGAACACGTTGGCCTGCTGGCGCTCGATGTCGGTGGTGCCCATGTAGATCACGCAGTCCAGGCCGAAACGGGCCGCCACGGTGGCGGTGGCCACGCCGTGCATGCCGGCGCCGGTCTCGGCGATGATGCGTTTCTTGCCCATGCGCCGCGCCAAGAGGATCTGGCCGATGCAGTTATTGATCTTGTGCGCGCCGGTGTGGTTCAGCTCTTCGCGCTTGAGGTAGATCTTGGCGCCGCCGCAGTGCTCGGTCAGGCGTTCGGCGAAATACAGCGGGCTGGGACGGCCGACGTAGTCGCGCTGGAAGTAGGCCAGTTCCTTGAGGAACTCCGGATCTTCCTTGGCCGCTTCGTATTCGCGGGCCAGGTCGAGGATCAGCGGCATCAGGGTTTCGGCGACGTAACGGCCGCCGAACGCGCCGAACAGGCCGTTGGCATCAGGACCGTTGCGCAGGTTGGTCTGGTTCATGGGGCGCTCCCGGTGATTCGTCAAAAGGGTGAATGCTGGAAAGACAATGGCGTTCACTCTACCCCTGACGTCCCAGGCTGAAAACCGATAAGATCGCCACAACCTGTCAGGAAAACTCACATATCCAATGAGCCACGACCTGCCCCCTCTGAACGCCCTCCGGGCCTTCGAAGCCACCGCCCGCCTGAACAGCGTCAGTCAGGCGGCCGAACAGCTGCACGTCACCCATGGCGCGGTCAGCCGCCAGTTGAAGGTGCTCGAAGAGCATCTTGGGGTGAGCCTGTTCGTCAAGGAAGGGCGCGGCCTTAAACTCACAGATGCCGGTGTGCGCCTGCGCGATGCCAGCAGCGATGCCTTCGAGCGCCTGCGCACGGTCTGCGCCGAGCTGAGCCAGAGCACCGCCGATGCGCCCTTCGTGCTCGGCTGTTCCGGCAGCCTGCTGGCGCGCTGGTTCATTCCGCGCCTGGGGCGGTTGAATGCCGACCTGCCGGACCTGCGCCTGCACCTGTCGGCCGGCGAAGGCGATCTCGACCCGCGCCGTCCGGGGCTGGACGCCTTGCTGGTATTCGCCGAGCCGCCGTGGCCGGCGGACATGCAGGTCTTTGAGCTGGCCAGCGAGCGCATCGGCCCGGTGCTCAGCCCGCGCTACAGCCGTTACGAGCAACTGCGCGAGGCGCCGGCCAGTGCGCTGCTCAACGAGACGTTGCTACAGACCACCTCGCGCCCGCAGGCCTGGCCCAGCTGGGCACGGCAGAACGGCATCGACGCCGGGGCGCTGAAGTTCGGCCAGGGTTTCGAGCATTTGTATTATTTGCTGGAGGCCGCGGTGGCCGGGCTGGGCGTGGCGATCGCACCGCAGCCGCTGGTGGCCGAGGACCTGCGTGCCGGACGCCTGGTTGCCCCATGGGGCTTCTGTGAAACCCCGGGGCAACTGGCGTTGTGGCTACCCAAGCGCGCCGCGGACGGGCGTGCCCGGCAACTGGCGCAGTGGCTCAGCAACGAGCTGCGCCAGACGCCTTAATTGCCGCGCTTGCACAGCAGGTAGGCAGCCAGCAGGCCCAGCGCGCCCACGGCGACGCCGGCGGTGGTCCAGGGGTGCTGCTGGGCGTAGTCGCGGGTGGCGATCCCGGTTTCACGGGTTTTCACTTTGACTTCTTCATAGGCATCGCTGAGCAGGCTGCGCGAATGTCTCAGCGCGCTCTCGGCGTTGCTTTTCAGCGCCTTGAGGGTTTTGCGCGATTCGTCCGAAGCGTCGTCCTTGAGGCTCTCCAGGGACTTGAGCAGACTTTCGATCTCGGCTTCCATGCTTTCCAATGAGGCTTTGCGTAACGAAGTGTTGGCCATGGTGGCTCTCCTGCATTGTTGATTGAGGGTCTGTAGGGTCCGACTGCGCGGCCTGGCGAAAGTGCATTAAATCTGCATGACGATGGGCCGGGGCTTATTCCAGTGTTGCTGGTAATCGCTGCTAGGCTTTGATCTACCTCATAAGGAGAGCGCGCCATGTCTGATCATCACACCTACAAGAAAGTCGAACTGGTCGGTTCGTCCCCTAGCAGCATCGAAGACGCCATCAACAATGCGCTGGCCGAAGCCAGCAAAAGCATCAAGCACCTGGAGTGGTTCGAGGTCACGGAAACCCGTGGGCATATCAAGGATGGCAAGGCCGCGCATTTCCAGGTCACGCTCAAAGTCGGTTTCCGCATTGCCAACAGCTGAACCTGGGCTAGGCTGTTGAACTTGTGCGCTGGCCGATTGCCATAGGGAATGGCAAAGCGCTATATCTGCCTCGATGCCGAGCAGGCCGGGGCTTGACGCTTATTTTGATTCGACCAGGGAATGTGACCGATGAAAAAACAGGTAATGGCTTTAGTGTTGTTGAGTGTCGCGGGAACAGCCCTTGCTGCCGGCAAGCCATGCGAAGAGCTGAAAAGCGAAATCGCCGCGAAGATCGACGCCAAAGGCGCGTCGGGTTATTCGCTGGAAATTGTCGAAAAAGGCAGCGCGACTGACGGCAAAGTGGTCGGTACCTGCGAAGGCGGTACCAAGGAAATCGTCTACAAGCGTGGCTGAGCCCTTGTAGCAATGAACAAAGCCGACGCGCTGCGTCGGCTTTTTTGTGCCCGGCGTTTAGCCAGGCCAGTCGTGCACCTGTAGCCGTTGCCGCAGGCTGAGATCGCGACCTAAGGGCGCGCAAGGCCTCTGGATCACCCAGTCCCTTCGGCCCGATTGCAGACTCAACCCTTCATCACTTGCGCCAGCAATTCGTAGGAATGCAGGCGGTCGGCGTGCTCGTACAGGTCGCAGGTGAAGATCAGCTCGTCGGCGCCGGTCTGTTCGATCAGCACTTCGAGCTTGGCGCGGATCTTCGCCGGGCTGCCGATCATGGCCAGGCCGAGGAAGCTACCCACGGCCTCTTTTTCATGGGGCAGCCACAGGCCGTCCATGCTCTTCACCGGTTTGCGCTGCACCAGGCTCTGGCCGCGCATCAGCGCGAGGATCCGCTGGTACACCGAGGTCGCCAGATAGTCGGCCTGTTCGTCGGTATCGGCCGCCACCAGCGGCACGCCGAGCATCACGTAAGGCTTGTCGAGCACGGCCGAAGGCTTGAAGTGATGGCGGTACACGCGAATCGCCTCGTGCATGTAGCGCGGTGCGAAATGTGAGGCGAAGGCGTAAGGCAAGCCGCGCTCGCCGGCCAGTTGCGCACTGAACAGGCTCGAGCCCAGCAACCACACCGGCACCTGGGTACCTGTTCCTGGCACCGCGATCACCCGTTGTTCCGGGGTGCGTGGGCCGAGGTAGGCCATCAGTTCGGCCACGTCTTCAGGGAAGTCGTCGGCGCTGCCGGAACGTTCGCGGCGCAGGGCGCGGGCGGTCATCTGGTCCGACCCCGGCGCGCGGCCCAGGCCCAGGTCGATACGCCCCGGATACAGGCTTTCCAGGGTGCCGAACTGTTCGGCGATCACCAGCGGCGCATGGTTGGGCAGCATCACGCCGCCGGAGCCGACGCGAATGCTCGAGGTGCCGCCGGCCAGGTAGCCCAGCAGCACCGAGGTCGCGGAGCTGGCGATACCGTCCATGTTGTGGTGTTCGGCGACCCAGAAGCGGGTGTAGCCGAACTTCTCTACATGGCGGGCCAGGTCCAGGGAATTGCGCAGCGATTGCGCCGGGCTGCCGTCCTCGCGCACGGGGACCAGGTCGAGGGTGGAAAACTTAACGTCGGACAGTGGTTTCATAAGCCTGCTTCTCCAGTGGTGTGCAGGCCTTTGTCATGAGCCAAAACCTGCCGAATGCTGTAAGCCTGTTTCATGCAATGTGGGCATATACCCGAGTTTCAATAGCCAGGCTGAATTCGCTGTCCGGATAAACGGCGGATTCAGACAGGATGAACTTCGCCGGGCCTTCTATCCTCTAGAACCCTGAGTAGCAGAAAACCACAAGGGCGCGGCCTTTCGCGCCCGTTCTCGAGGAGACAGACATGAGCATCATCAAGAAAGCATCGGCTCACTGGGAAGGCGACCTGAAAACCGGCATTGGCTCGATTTCCACGGAAACCGGGGTACTGCGCGATGCACCTTACGGCTTCAAGGCGCGTTTCGAGGGCGGCAAGGGCACCAACCCGGAAGAACTGATCGGCGCCGCGCACGCGGGGTGTTTTTCCATGGCCTTCTCGATGATTCTCGGCGAGGCCGGGCTCAAGGCTGACAGTATCGACACTAATGCCGAAGTGACGCTGGACCAGGTCGATGGCGGTTTTGCGATCACCGCGGTGCACCTGATCCTCAAGGCGAAGATTCCCGGCGCCAGCCAGCAGCAGTTCGATGAGCTGAGCAAGAAGGCCAAGGAAGGTTGCCCGGTGTCCAAGGTGCTGAATGCCAGGATCAGCCTGGATGCGACGCTGCTCAGCTGACGGTGTTTTAACCTGCTCTATCGCTTCGCGAGCCAGCTCGCTCATGCCTTCGAACCCATAGGCGCGAACTGGCTCTCGATTGCACTCCTGCCGAAACTCCCGCACCCGATATGCGCGGCGTCAGAACTCGCTTCATGAAAATGTGGTCGAATGCACGACTGCAGGCTCAGCCCATGACCATGGGCGCTGCATCAAAGGGAGCTCCACATCATGAAACGTTTTGCCCTGGCAGTTGTTTGTTGCGCGCTGGCCACCTCGGCCCTGGCGGCTCCGAAGGATTGCGAAGAACTCAAGAAAGAGATTGAAATCAAGATCCAGGCCAACGCCGTGCCCTCCTACACCTTGGAGATTGTCAGCAAGGAGGAGGCCGAAAAGCACGACGTGGCCATGGTGGTCGGTACCTGTGAAAACGGCACCAAGGCAATCATCTATCAGCGCAACGACAGCTGATCGTTCAGATCACGCAGTTGACCCTATGGTCTTCGGCCAACAGCTCACGCTTGGCGTTGTACAGCCGGGCACTGGGAGTGAAACCCAGCGAGCGGGCTTCCAGCAGGTAACGCTGGCCGGCTTCGAAATGGTCGTAGCGCACGCTCAGGTAGCACAGGCGCTCGGCCGGATCGTTCATCATGCCGAGGCGCCCGCTGAACACCTCGAAATCGAAACGCACCATCAACTCATGACTGCCCGGGGTGACCTGGAAATAGCGGCCGTCGGTCAGGCGCTGGTTGTCCAGGCGCTCGGCCATCAGCAGCTTGCCGCCCGGCGTCGGGGTGGCGAAATCGACCCAGGCCTGTTGCGGGTCCACCGCCGGCAGGGGGCTGGAGCAGGCAACGAGGCCGGTCAGGGCAAGCAGCAGCAAGGGTTGGCGCATGAGGTCGGGCCGTCCGGGGAAAGGCCTCAAGCATAGCGCCGATCAGGTGCGCTGGCAGCCCGCCGGTTGGCCGGTACCCACCAGATTGCGCTGCTGGTCATAGAGCTTGGCCCAGGGCCGGAAGCCGATATTGCCGGTCTGCAACTGATAGCGCTGGCCGGCGTTGAAGTCCTTGTATTTCACATTCAGCTGGCAGTCGCGCCACAGCGGTTCGCTGTCCGGGCCGATGTTGGTGGGCTCCACGGCGAACTGGTAGCGCACCTTCAGCTCATGGTTGCCGGGCTGGACCTCGAAATATCGGCGGTCCACCCAGGCCTTTTCGTCGACCTCCAGCGCCTGCAGGGCGGTGTCCTGGTGGGTGTCGAGGTCGATCCAGGCTTGCGTCGGATCGGGGGCGGGCAATCCGGCACAGCCGCTCAAGGTCAAGAGTCCGGTGGTCAGCAGCAACACGCGCATAGCGAAACTCCAGGCAGGCGAGATAGTCTTGGGGGCAGACTCTCGAAGGATGATTCGATTTGATTAGGCCGCGTTCAAGCCATGGGTTACTTGATCATCTTTTGCGCTTTTTGTTTCCGGGCTTGCTGCTTTTGTCGCTCAACGGTTGTTCCAGCGTGGGTTACTACGGCCAGCTGGCCAGTGGCCAATGGCAGCTGTTGCAGGCCCGCACGCCGGTCGAGCAGGTCATCGCCGACCCGACTCGCGACCCGTTATTGCGCGCCCATCTGGCCCAGTCGCAGAAAGCCCGGCTTTTTGCCAGTCAGCACCTGCACCTGCCGGACAACCAGAGCTATCGCCTCTACGCCGACATCGGCCGGCCCTACGTGGTGTGGAATGTATTCAGCACCCCTGAGTTTTCCCTGAGCCCCAAGACCCACTGCTTCCCGATTGCCGGCTGCGTGGCCTATCGCGGCTACTACAGCCAGGGCGCGGCCCGGGGCGAGGCGGCCTTGCAGAAACAGCAGGGCATGGATGTGGCCATCGGTGGGGTGGAGGCCTACTCGACCCTGGGCTGGTTCAATGACCCGATCCTCAGTTCGATGCTGCATTGGGGCGACGAGCGCCTGGCGACCCTGATCTTCCATGAGCTGGCCCATCAGCGCTTTTATGTGAAGGACGACACCGAGTTCAACGAATCCTTCGCCACCTTCGTCGAGCAGGAAGGCACCCGGCAATGGCGCGCGGCCCGCGGCCTGGCGCCGGCCAGCGATGCCCTGGTGAAGCAGAAGGACCAGTTCATCCAGCTGATCCTCGATACCCGCCAGCGCCTGGAACGCCTGTATGCCCTGCCACTGCCAACCGAGCAGATGCGCCAGCGCAAGGCCGCCGAATTCGAACAGCTGCGCCGGGATTACCGGCAGCTGAAGGACAGCCAATGGCATGGCGACGCGCGCTACGACTTCTGGATCAACACCCCGCTGAACAATGCCAGGCTGCTGCCTTTTGGCCTGTACGACCAGTGGGTACCGGCATTCGCCGCCTTGTTCAAGCAGGTGAACGGGGATTGGCCGGCCTTTTACCTGGCCGTGGAGAAGCTCGGCGCGCTGCCGGCTGAAAAGCGCAAGGCGGCGTTGCAAGCCTTGATGGGCGGCGCCTGAAAGCAAGCCTTCGCGGGCAAGCCTCGCTCCTGTGGGAGGAGAAGCCCGCGATGGCCGGTGGCTCAGCGCTGCAGGAATGCCTGATGCAGCTCATCCAGGGTCTGGAAGTGGTAGGCCGGGGCCTCGGCGCTCAGTTCTTCGTGGCTGCCGAAGCCATAACCCACCGCCGCCGCATCCAGCCCGTTACGGCGGGCACCGATCAGGTCGTGTTTGCGGTCGCCGATCATCAGGGTGTCGCTCGGGTCCAGGCCTTCTTCGCTGATCAGATGGCGGATCAGCTCGACCTTGTCGGTGCGGGTGCCGTCCAGTTCGCTGCCGTAGATCACCTTGAAGTGCCGGGCGAAGTCGAAGTGCCGGGCGATCTCGCGGGCGAACAGCCATGGCTTGGACGTCGCGATGTACAGCTGGCGGCCCTGCCCACTGAGGGTTTCCAGCAGGGGCGTGACGCCGTCGAACACACGGTTCTCATACAGGCCGGTAACCTTGAAACGCTCACGGTAGAAATTCACCGCCTCCCAGGCCCTGGCTTCGTCGAAGCCGTAGAACTGCATGAATGCCTGCAGCAGCGGCGGACCGATGAAGTGTTCCAGCTTGCTCAGGTCGGGTTCGTCGATGCCCAGCTTGCCGAGGGCGAACTGGATCGAGCGGGTGATGCCTTCGCGCGGGTCGGTCAGGGTGCCATCGAGGTCGAACAGAACGGTTTGGTAATGCATGGGAATTCCTGGGCAGTGGGTCGGGGCTCAAGCCTGGTCGTAGCCTTCGGCCAGGTGCAGGTCCTTGAGCTTCACGTAGTTGGCGGCGCTGTAGGTGAAGAAGGCGCGTTCCTTGTCGGTCAGCGGGCGGGCCTGTTTCACCGGGCTGCCCACATAGAGGAAGCCGCTTTCCAGGCGTTTTCCAGGCGGTACCAGGCTGCCGGCGCCGACGATCACATCGTCTTCCACCACCGCGCCGTCCATGACGATGCTGCCCATGCCGATCAGCACCCGGCTGCCGACGCTGCAACCGTGCAGCATCACCTTGTGGGCGATGGTCACGTCGTCGCCGATCAGCAGCGGGAAGCCGTCCGGGTTGAAGGGGCCGGCGTGGGTGATGTGCAGCACGCTGCCGTCCTGCACGCTGGTGCGGGCGCCGATGCGGATGCGGTGCATGTCGCCGCGGATCACCGTGAGTGGCCAGACCGAACTGTCGGCACCGATTTCGACGTCGCCGATCACCACCGCCGAGCTGTCGACGAAGGCCTGCGGGCCAAGGATGGGCGTGTGGTGCTGATAGCTGCGAATGGCCAAGTTGGATACCTGCTCTGACATTTATTAATGGGGTCGATAGCTGCGGTGTGCGTCGATTGTAATTAAGATGGCCCAATGTTTCTTCCAGCCAAGGTGCCAACCGTGAGTGTGAACAACCCTCTTCTGCAGCCCTACGACCTGCCGCCGTTTTCGGCGATCCGCGCCGAGCACGTACAGCCGGCCATCGAACAGATCCTGGCTGACAACCGCGCCGCCATCGCTGAAATCCTCAAGAACCAGGGCGCGCAACCGACCTGGGCCGGCCTGGTTCTGGCCATGGACGAACTCAACGACCGCCTGGGCGCGGCCTGGAGTCCGGTCAGCCACCTCAACGCCGTGTGCAACAGCGCCGAACTACGCGAAGCCTATGAGTCCTGCTTGCCGGCCCTGAGCGCCTACGCCACCGAGCTGGGGCAGAACCGTGAGCTGTTCCAGGCCTTCGAAGCCCTGGCGAGCAGCCCGCAAGCCGCCGGTTTCGACGTGGCGCAGAAAACCATTCTGGAACATTCCCTGCGTGACTTCCGCCTGTCGGGTATCGACCTGCCGCCAGAGCAGCAGAAGCGTTACGCCGAAGTGCAGAGCAAGCTTTCCGAGCTGGGCAGCCGCTTCTCCAACCAGCTGCTCGACGCCACCCAGGCCTGGACCAAGCACGTCACCGACGAAGCGGCCCTGGCCGGCTTGACCGCGTCGGCCAAGGCGCAGATGGCTGCCGCGGCCCAGGCCAAGGACCTGCAAGGCTGGCTGATCACCCTGGAATTCCCCAGCTATTACGCGGTGATGACCTACGCCGAAGACCGCGCGTTGCGCGAAGAAGTCTACGCCGCCTACTGCACCCGCGCGTCGGACCAGGGCCCGAATGCCGGCCAGAACGACAACGGCCCGGTCATGCAGGAAATCCTCGACCTGCGCCAGGAACTGGCCCAACTGCTGGGTTACGCCAACTTCGCCGAGCTGAGCCTGGCTACCAAGATGGCCGAGTCCAGCGACCAGGTGCTGAGCTTCCTGCGGGACCTGGCCAAGCGCAGCAAACCGTTCGCTGCCCAGGACCTGCAACAGCTCAAGGCCTACGCCGCCGAACAGGGCTGCCCGGACCTGCAAAGCTGGGACAGCGGTTTCTACGGCGAGAAGCTGCGCGAGCAGCGCTACAGCGTGGCCCAGGAAACCCTGCGCGCCTACTTCCCGATCGACAAGGTGCTCGGCGGCCTGTTCGCCATCGTCCAGCGCCTGTACGGCATCGAGATCGCCGAACTGAAAGGCTTCGACAGCTGGCACCCGGACGTGCGCCTGTTCGAGATCAAGGAAAACGGCCAGCACGTGGGGCGTTTCTTCTTCGACCTGTATGCCCGCGCCAACAAGCGTGGCGGTGCCTGGATGGACGGCGCCCGCGACCGTCGCCGCACCGTTGACGGTGTACTGCAAAGCCCGGTGGCCAACCTGGTGTGCAACTTCACACCGGCCGACAGCGGCAAGCCTGCCCTGCTGACCCACGATGAAGTCACCACCCTGTTCCACGAATTCGGCCACGGCCTGCACCACCTGTTGACCCGCGTCGAGCATGCCGGTGTTTCCGGCATCAACGGTGTGGCCTGGGACGCGGTGGAGCTGCCGAGCCAGTTCATGGAGAACTGGTGCTGGGAGCCGGAAGGCCTGGCGCTGATCTCCGGTCACTATGAGACCGGCGAGCCGCTGCCCCAGGACCTGCTGGAAAAAATGCTCGCGGCGAAGAACTTCCAGTCCGGCCTGATGATGGTGCGCCAGCTGGAATTCTCGCTGTTCGACTTCGAACTGCATGCCACCCATGGTGACGGCCGTAGCGTGCTGCAGGTGCTCGAAGGCGTGCGCGATGAGGTCTCGGTGATGCGTCCGCCGGCCTACAACCGCTTCCCCAACAGCTTCGCGCACATCTTCGCCGGCGGTTACGCGGCGGGTTACTACAGCTACAAGTGGGCCGAAGTGCTGTCGGCCGATGCCTTCTCGAAGTTCGAGGAAGAAGGCGTGCTGAATGCCGAGACCGGTCGCGCGTTCCGCGAGGCGATCCTGGCCCGTGGCGGTTCCCAGGAGCCGATGGTGCTGTTCGTCGACTTCCGCGGACGCGCACCGTCGATTGACGCACTCTTGCGCCACAGCGGCCTCACCGAGGACGCAGCGGCATGAGCGAGGGGCCAGTGAAGACGAAAAAACGCTTTATCGCCGGGGCGGTCTGCCCGGCGTGCAGCGAGCAGGACAAGTTGATGATGTGGAGCGAAGACGACGTTCCCCATCGCGAGTGCGTGGCCTGCGGTTATTCCGACACCCTGAATGAACAGGGGCTGTCGGTGCCCAAGGAACTGGGCACGCGAGTCAACACCACGGCCCTGAAGGCGCCGGATGCCAAGGTCCAGTCGGTGCAGTTTTTCCCCAACCCCAAGTTGAAGAAAAAGACCGACGAGCCCAAGTAACTGCAAATCCCCTGTAGGAGCGCAGCTTGCGCGCGATAGCGGTGTATCAGATACACCGCGGTGCTTTGATCGCCAGCAAGCTTGGCTCCTATCGGGATGCGGTCAAAGCTCAATTCTGCAGCCCCACGCAGCCGGTCAATTCGCCGGCTTGCTGGCGCTCACCGTCTCGAACCAGCTTTTCACCGAACAGGTGGCGAACACGCTGGTGCTGCAATCGCCATTGGCCAGGGCGGTGCGCAACTTGTCGACATCGGCCTGCATCATGTAGCGAATGCCGTCCTTGAAGTGGGAACTGTCGCCAAACCCGCCTCCGGTCATTTCATTCAGCGCCTCCTCCTTGCTCCAGCCCTGGACCACCACCCGATACATCGCCGACATCAGCCCGGTGCGGTCCGAGCCGTGCTTGCAGTGCATCAGCACCGGGCCCTCGCTTTCGGCGTTCTGGATCGCGCGCAAGGCCGCCAGTACATCGGCGTCATCCACGTGATTGGTCCGGTAAGGCAATTGCACCTGCTTGATTGCCGGGGCCTGCAGCCAGCTGGCGTCGGACTCCGGCAGAAAGTTGATTACCGTGCCCACCTTGAGCTTTTCCAGCAAAGGCACGGCGCCGCCGTCCGGCAAGGCGCTGCGGTAGAGCGTCGGCGACATCTGGTACAGGTTGTAGTGGGTTTCCACCGGCTGGGCCCACTGGGCCGGGCGGGTCGCGCCGGTTTCGGCGGCCTGGGCCTGGGGCCAGGCAAGCAGCGTCAGCAGGGACAGGCAGAGGGCGGGAAGGTTACGAAAGTTGTGCATGCAGAAGGCCATGACCGGAAATGGGGGGTAGATGGAGCCTAGCTTCCATCCGGGCCGGTCAACGCCCTGTGAGGTGCTCGTCAAAGAAACGTGAAGCCGCTGCGATAGAGGTTTTTTCTCGGCAATCGCGACTTTTTTCCCACGCAAACGATTTATTCGAATGCTTAGCCTGCTACCATTTGTAACCAAAGTTTGCTGAACTGTGTTTCCCCGGCGCTCCCAATCGCCGCCAGAACGACAAGCCACGCCATGACGCGGCTGCCCAATCCGTGAATGCCTAGTGTGAGGTGCACCCCCCATGTCTGATCACGATCAAGACAACCCGCGGCGTGAGTTTCTGCGCAAATCCCTGACCTTGATCCCGGTGGTCACGGTCGCCAGTACCGGTCTTGGCAGCTCGATGCTGATGGCCGCCCCCGAAGCGCCCAAGCCGGTGGAGCCGGCCCGAACCCCGGTCAGCACCGAGGCTTACCAGCCGACCTATTTCACCGCCGAAGAGTGGGCCTTTGTCCAGGCCGCGGTAGAGCGCCTGATCCCGGCCGACGAACAAGGCCCTGGCGCCCTGGAAGCCGGCGTGCCGGAATACATCGACCGGCAGATGAATACCCCTTACGCCGCCGGCGCCCTGTGGTACATGCAAGGCCCGTTCAACGCCGACGCCGCACCGGAGATGGGCTGGCAGAGCAAGCTGGTACCCAAGGAGATCTATCGCCTGGGCATTGCCGCGACGGATGCATGGTCGAAAGCCTTCAACGGTAAAACATTTGCCGCGCAAGACAGCGCTACCCGAGACGATTTGCTCAAGCAACTCGAAGCGGGGAAACCCCCATTCGACAGCGTTCCGCCGAAGATTTTCTTCAACCTTTTGCTGCAAAACACCAAGGAAGGGTTCTTCTGTGACCCGATCCACGGGGGCAATAAAGGCATGGTCGGCTGGACCTTGATCGGCTTCCCCGGCGCGCGCGCCGATTTCATGGACTGGGTGGAACGCAACGAGCAATACCCTTTCCCGGCAGTGTCGATTCGCGGCGAGAGGGCTTGAGCATGGCAACGGTAATGAAGAAGGTCGACGCGGTGATCGTCGGGTTTGGCTGGACCGGCGCGATCATGGCCAAGGAGCTGACCGAGGCCGGGCTCAACGTGCTGGCGCTGGAGCGCGGGCCGATGCAGGACACCTACCCGGACGGCAATTACCCGCAGGTGATCGACGAACTCACCTACAGCGTGCGCAAGAAGCTCTTCCAGGACATCTCCCGGGAGACGGTGACCATTCGCCACAGCGTCAACGACGTGGCCCTGCCGAACCGCCAGCTGGGCGCGTTTCTGCCGGGCAACGGCGTCGGCGGTGCCGGCCTGCACTGGTCCGGCGTGCATTTTCGCGCCGATCCGATCGAGCTGCGCATGCGCAGCCACTATGAAGAACGCTACGGCAAGCACTTCATCCCCAAGGACATGACCATCCAGGACTTCGGCGTCACCTACGAAGAGCTGGAGCCGTTCTTCGACTACGCGGAAAAAGTCTTCGGTACCTCGGGTCAGGCCTGGACCGTGAAAGGCCAGCTGGTCGGTGAAGGCAAGGGTGGCAACCCTTACGCGCCGGACCGTTCGGAGCATTTCCCGCTGGAGTCGCAGAAGAACACCTACTCCGCCCAGCTGTTCCAGAAAGCCGCCGGCGAAGTCGGCTACAAGCCCTACAACCTACCGTCGGCCAACACTTCCGGGCCGTACACCAACCCCTATGGCGCGCAAATGGGGCCGTGCAATTTCTGCGGGTTCTGCAGCGGCTACGTCTGCTACATGTACTCCAAGGCTTCGCCGAACGTGAATATTCTGCCGGCCCTCAAGCCGCTGCCGAATTTCGAGCTGCGCCCCAACTCCCACGTGCTCAAGGTCAACCTCGACAGCACCAAGACCCGCGCGACCGGCGTCACTTACGTCGACGGCCAGGGCCGGGAGATCGAGCAGCCGGCGGACCTGGTGATCCTCGGTGCCTTCCAGTTCCATAACGTGCGCCTGATGCTGCTGTCCGGCATCGGCAAGCCCTACGACCCGATCACTGGCGAAGGCGTGGTGGGCAAGAACTTCGCCTACCAGAACATGGCCACCATCAAGGCCTACTTCGACAAGGACGTGCACACCAACAACTTCATCGGTGCCGGCGGCAATGGCGTGGCGGTGGACGACTTCAACGCCGACAACTTCGACCACGGCCCCCACGGCTTCGTCGGTGGCTCGCCGTTCTGGGTCAACCAGGCCGGCAGCCGGCCGATCGCCGGCACCTCCAACCCGCCGGGCACCCCGGCCTGGGGCAGCGCCTGGAAGAAGGCCACCGCCGACTATTACACCCACCAGGTGTCGATGGACGCCCACGGTGCCCACCAGTCCTATCGTGGCAACTACCTCGATCTTGACCCGGTGTACCGCGACGCCTACGGCCTGCCGCTGCTGCGCATGACCTTCGACTGGCAGGAAAACGACATCAAGATGAACCGCTTCATGGTCGAGAAGATGGGCAAGATCGCCGAGGCGATGAACCCCAAGGCCATCGCGGTGCTGGGCAAGAAGGTCGGCGAGCATTTCAACACCGCGTCCTACCAGACCACCCACCTCAACGGTGGCGCGATCATGGGCACCGATCCGAAAACCAGTGCCCTGAACCGTTACCTGCAGAGCTGGGACGTGCACAACGTGTTCGTCCCGGGCGCTTCGGCCTTCCCCCAGGGCCTGGGCTACAACCCGACCGGCCTGGTGGCCGCGTTGACCTACTGGTCGGCCCGCGCGATCCGCGAGCGGTACCTGAAGAACCCCGGCCCGCTGGTCCAGGCATAAGGAGCGATGACCATGAAAACCCTCGTTATCGCGACCCTGGCGCTGCTCGGCAGCGCTTCCCTCTGCGCCGCCGAAACCGATCGGCAAGCCTTGATCAAACAGGGCGAATACCTGGCCCGCGCCGGTGACTGCGTGGCTTGCCACACCGCCAAGGACGGCAAGCCGTTCGCCGGCGGCCTGCCGATGGAAACCCCGATCGGCACGATCTACTCCACCAACATCACCCCGGACAAGACCGGCATCAGCGAGTACAGCTTCGACGACTTCGACAAGGCCGTGCGCCATGGCGTGGCCAAGAGCGGCAGCAGCCTGTACCCGGCCATGCCCTACCCGTCCTATGCGCGGGTCAGCGACGCCGACATGCAGGCGCTGTATGCCTACTTCATGCAAGGCGTGGCGCCGGTGGTCCAGGAGAACCGCGACAGCGACATCCCCTGGCCGCTGAGCATGCGCTGGCCGCTGGCCGGCTGGCGCTGGATGTTCGCGCCAAGCGTGGCGGGCGCGCAAGGCAGTGGCCAGGCGCAGGCTGCGCAAGACCCGGTGGTCAGCCGCGGTGCTTATCTGGTGGAAGGCCTCGGCCACTGTGGCGCCTGCCACACGCCGCGCGCCCTGACCATGCAGGAGAAAGCCCTGAGCGCCAGCGAAGGCAGCGACTTCCTGGCTGGCAGCGCGCCGCTGGAAGGCTGGATTGCCAAGAGCCTGCGCGGTGACCACAAGGACGGCCTCGGCAGCTGGAGCGAAGAGCAGTTGGTGCAGTTCCTCAAGACCGGTCGCAGCGACCGCGGCGCGGTGTTCGGCGGCATGAGCGACGTGGTGGTGCACAGCATGCAGTACATGTCCGCGGACGACCTGACGGCCATCGCCCGTTACCTCAAGTCGCTGCCGGCGGTGGACGCCAACGACCAGCCGCACCAGTACGACAAGGCGGTGGCCGAGGCGTTGTGGAAAGGTGACGACAGCAAGCCGGGGGCGGCGGTGTATATCGACAACTGCGCGGCGTGCCACCGTACCGACGGCCATGGCTATACCCGGGTGTTCCCGGCGCTGGCGGGCAACCCGGTGCTGCAAAGCGCCGATGCCACGTCGTTGATCCACATCGTGCTCAAGGGCGGTACCTTGCCGGCGACCCATACCGCGCCATCGACCTTCACCATGCCGGCCTTCGCCTGGCGCCTGTCGGACCAGGAGGTGGCCGATGTGGTCAACTTCATCCGCACCAGTTGGGGCAACCAGGGTTCCGAGGTGAAGGCCGCGGATGTGGCGGGACTGCGCAAGGGTGACCTGCAAAGCACCTCGAACGACGACCTGGGGCAGGTGACGAAGCACAGCGGCGGCTGATCGACCGCGATCAGCGCCAACGGCGTGCTCCGCCCGACGGCGCTTTGCAACAGCTCAAACCTCCATTACTGTATATAGATACAGTAATGGAGCGCCTCCCCATGTCCAGCCCCCTGCCCCCACGCGGCCGTGGCACCGCGACCAACCCGCACAACCGTTTTGCGCCGCAGCGCTCGGTGGCCTTCGACGACGGCTGGTACCAGGAAGCCCCGCTGACCCAGGGCACGGAGGTGCGCCTTGAGACGGCGAAATCCATCATCACCCGCAACAGCTCGCCGGACCTGCCCTTCGACCGCTCCATCAACCCCTATCGCGGTTGCGAGCACGGCTGCATCTATTGTTATGCGCGGCCCAGCCACGCCTATTGGGACCTGTCGCCGGGGCTGGACTTCGAGACCAAGCTGATCGCCAAGACCAATGCCGCGGCGATGCTCGAACAACAGCTGTCCAAGCCCGGCTACCAGTGCGCGCCGATCAACCTGGGTTCTAACACCGACCCCTACCAGCCCATCGAACGCGAGCACCAGCTGACCCGGCGGACCCTGGAGGTGCTGCTGCGCTACCGGCATCCGGTGACCATCGTCACCAAGGGCTCGCTGATCCTGCGCGACCTCGACCTGTTGGTCGAACTGGCCGAGCAGCGGCTGGTGGCGGTGATGATCAGCCTGACCACCCTGGACGACGAGCTCAAGCGCATCCTCGAACCCCGGGCGGCGGCGCCCAAGGCGCGGTTGCGGGCGATCCGGGTGATGCGCGAGGCGGGAATTCCCGTGGGCGTGCTGTGCTCGCCGATGATTCCGATGATCAACGACAGCGAGCTGGAAAGCCTGCTCGCCGAGGCCCATGCCGCGGGCGCGCAAAGCGCCGCCTACATGATGCTGCGCCTGCCCCTGGAAGTGGCGCCGCTGTTCGAGGAATGGCTCAACGCCCACTATCCGCAGCGGGCGGCCCATGTCCTGAGCCTGATCCGCCAGTGTCGCGGCGGCGAGCTGTACGACAGCCGTTTTGGTGCACGGATGCGCGGCGAAGGCCCCTTCGCGGCCCTGCTGGCGCAGCGTTTCGCCAAGGCCAGCAAACGCCTGGGGCTCGATCGGCGCGAAGGCTACAACCTCGATTGCACGGCGTTCTGTCCGCCGGGTGGGCAGATGTCGTTGCTCTAGGACGTATTGGCCTATGGTGGAGTAGAGCCGGTGCACCGTCGTCTATACGCTGGTCACCTTTTTGCATCGCCAATAGTGGCGTTTTAGAGCGGCCGGTTCAGTTTGAGTTAAGTTTGGAAGGCTACCTTGTTCACCAAGTGACCGATGGGTCGCTGTCAGCGGGCTGGTTGTTTTTTAATCAATCGCTGGCGTCGTGCCGGATAAAACTGGAAAATTCACCTAATCCGTCAAAAGAGGATGAATCATGAGTGACAAGGATAAACAGCCGTTGGCTGCGTCGGCTTCAGCGTCCCCGGAGGTCGCCGAAAGCGCCGATGCAGCGCTGCAGATAATCGTTGACGGCTTTTTGCATTTTCATCACGAGGTCTTCCCACAGCAGGAAGAACTGTTCAAGAAACTCGCCACGGCCCAGCGGCCGCGGGCGATGTTCATTGCCTGCGCGGATTCGCGCATCGTCCCCGAACTGATTACCCAGAGCGCCCCGGGCGACCTGTTCGTGACCCGCAACGTCGGTAACGTGGTACCGCCATACGGGCAGATGAACGGCGGTGTGTCCACGGCCATCGAATACGCGGTCATGGCCCTGGGTGTGCACCACATCATCGTTTGCGGCCATTCCGACTGCGGCGCCATGCGCGCGGTGCTCAACCCGCAGAGCCTGGAAAAGATGCCGACGGTCAAAGCCTGGCTGCGCCACGCCGAAGTCGCCAAGACCATGGTCCAGGAGAACTGCGACTGCGCCGACGAGAACGCCAGCATGCATGTGCTGACCGAAGAGAATGTCATCGCCCAGTTGCAGCATTTGCGCACCCACCCTTCGGTGGCTTCGCGCATGGCCAACGGCCAGTTGTTCATCCATGGCTGGGTGTACAACATCGAAACCAGCGAAATCAAAGCCTACGACGCGGATCAAGGGTGTTTCCTGCCGTTGGACGGACGCCATCCGATCCCGGTTGCGACGCCTAAAGCGCGCTTCTAAATCCTCCTAAATCCCAGTGGGGTTCAGCCATGACTGCCGTCCGCGCGGTCAGGCTTTGCCACGCCTGAAGAAAGCTTCGGGAGAATCATCATGCGTGCAGCACAATTGAAAGCTGTTTTGCCACGGGAGCTGCTCGCTTCCGTGGTGGTGTTTCTGGTGGCCCTGCCCTTGTGCATGGGTATCGCCATCGCTTCCGGCATGCCGCCGGCCAAGGGGTTGATCACCGGAATCATCGGTGGCCTGGTGGTGGGCTGGCTGGCCGGCTCGCCCTTGCAGGTCAGCGGTCCGGCCGCAGGGTTGGCGGTCCTGGTGTTCGAGCTGGTACGCCAGCACGGTATCGCCATGCTCGGGCCGATCCTGCTACTGGCGGGTTTCCTGCAACTGGTGGCCGGGCGCCTGCGCCTGGGTTGCTGGTTTCGGGTCACGGCGCCGGCGGTGGTCTACGGCATGCTTGCCGGGATCGGGGTGTTGATCGTGCTCTCCCAGGTGCACGTGATGCTCGACGCCCAGCCCCAGGCGTCCGGCCTGGATAACCTCGCGGGCTTCCCCGAGGCGGTGGCCCAGGCCTTGCCCAGCCTGGGCGGCGGCTTTGGCTGGCAGGCCGGGCTGCTGGGCCTGTCGACCATGGCGGTGATGTTCCTGTGGGAAAAACTGCGCCCGCATTCGCTGCGCTTCATCCCCGGCGCCCTGCTGGGCGTCGGCCTGGCGACCTTTGCCAGCCTGGCCCTGGCGCTGCAGGTCAAGCGGGTCGAGGTGCCGGAAAACCTTGCCGAGGCGATCGACTGGCTGCGGCCGGCCGACCTGCTCAACCTGGCGGACCCGACGCTGCTGATCGCGGCCTTTGCCGTGGCCTTTATCGCCAGCGCCGAAACCCTGCTGTCCGCGGCCGCGGTGGATCGCATGCACAGCGGTACGCGCTCGGATTTCGACCGTGAACTGTCGGCGCAAGGGATCGGCAACATGCTCTGCGGGTTGCTCGGCGCCCTGCCGATGACCGGGGTGATCGTGCGCAGCTCGGCCAACGTCCAGGCGGGCGCGACCACGCGGCTGTCGGCGATCTTCCACGGTTTGTGGCTGCTGGCGTTCGTGCTGTTGCTGTCCAGCGTGCTGCAAAGCATTCCGGTGGCCAGCCTGGCGGGTGTGCTGGTGTACACCGGATTCAAGCTGGTGGACCTCAAGTCGTTCCGCAAGCTGGGTCGTTATGGGCCGATGCCGATGCTGATCTACGGCGTGACCGCGCTGGCGATTGTCTTCACCGACCTGCTGACCGGTGTGCTGATCGGTTTCGGCCTGACCCTGGTGAAGCTGGCCTGGGGCGCTTCGCGGCTGAAGATCAGCCTGGTGGACCTGCCCGCCGAAGGCGAAATGGAACTGCGCCTGGTGGGCGCCGCGACCTTCCTCAAGGTGCCGGCCCTGACCCAGGCGCTGGGCAGCATCCCGCCGGGCACCACGGTGCATGTGCCGCTCAATAACCTGGGCTACATCGACCATGCCTGCCTGGAGCTGCTCGAGGAGTGGGGACGAGCCAATGCGGCCAAGGGCTCGAAGCTGGTGATCGAGTCGCGCGGGTTGAAGCGCCGGCTGGAGGGGCGCTTGCACACCAATGTGGGCGTGAGCCCGGCCTCGAAGCTGGGGGCCCAAAGGCCTGAGCCGGGCGTAAGTCTGTAGCCCTGTAGCCGCTGCCGAAGGCTGCGATAAGGTCCGAAGGGCCTTCAGCGCCAGTGATATCGCCGAGACCGTGCCGGTCGATCGCAGCCTGCGGCAGCGGCTAGAGGGCCGCTACCTGCAATCATCAGGCAGCCGGCTGGTCGAGTTCCAGCTCCACGCCCAGTTGGCGCGACAGGCACGGCCAGCGTTTCCAGGCGGCATCGGTGTCGGGGCTGTTGAGCTTTTCCCGGTAGGCCTCGACCGACTCCAGGGCGAAGCTCTCTTCGTCGAGCATCGCGTCGACCGCATGGTGCACCGCTTCGTCCAGCTGGTTGGCGAAGGTTTCGCCGATCAACTGGTGGGCGATCAGGTTGGCCACCGTGGTGTCCAGGGGAATCAGCGGCTGGCCGAAATGCGTGATGTACAGGTCGTTGACCTCCTCCACCAGGCGATGGGCCAGATAGGCTTCGTCCAGCAGGCTGTCCAGGCCTTCGTGGCCGGCCATGATGGCGGGCGGCTGGAGGAAGAACTGCTCGGCGATCTTCAGCACCGGCTTGATCTGCGACTCGATACCGGCTTCGCGCGCGACTTCGTTGGCGGCGTCCAGCAGGTCGGGAACCTGATCGATATAAGCAGCGACAAAACGGGTCATCACCCCCTGGGCGTCCACTTCGGGGAGCTGGATGGCGGGGTGCAGGTGTGGCAATTGGGTTTCCAGCTGACGGCGCAATTGCCCGGTGCTGGACTCATGTTGATGGGCTCGTTGGATCTGCTCGCGCAATGCGGCGGTGTTCATGAATACTCCAGGAAACAAGGGCAATTAATTAGGGAAGACATAAGTTAGCCTGCTCACGAAATCGCTTAAGACGTATTTTTCATAATTATTTCATGGTTAGTCGTCTGGGTTATATCGCTTCGCCATCATTGATCCCCTATCCCTTTCCAACCGTGGCCTATAAGGCAGCGGCAAACTGTTTCAGTGGATTTACGGCACCGCATTGCGAGGTCGAAGTCGCTGTCTATACTCGGGTCTGAATGAAGTTAGCTGATGACGCCCGACTGCATGCGCAGCGAAGGCTCGGCGGTTTAAGTTCGTAGTCTAGGCAGCCGCTCCCTTGGCCGCAGGTGTAAGCCGGCGGGATAACAAGAACGATAAGGGGAACCCGCAATGATGCGACATCCACAAGTCTGGATGGGCCTCCTGTTGTGGTCGGTATTCAGCCAGGCGCATGGCGCCTGGACCGTGAATATGGCGCCTGGAGCGACTGATATAAGTCACGCGGTATTCGACCTGCACATGACCATCTTCTGGATCTGTGTGGTGATCGGCGTCATTGTCTTTGGCGCCATGTTCTGGTCGATGATCCTGCACCGCCGCTCCACCGGCCAGGTGGCCGCCAAGTTTCACGAAAGCACGACGGTGGAAATCCTCTGGACCGTGGTGCCGCTGCTGATCCTGGTGGCCATGGCCGTTCCCGCCACCGCGACCCTGATCAAGATGTACGACGCCAGCGAACCGGATGTGGACATCCAGATCACCGGTTATCAGTGGAAGTGGCACTACAAATACCTGGGCCAGGACGTCGAGTTCTTCAGCAACCTGACCACTCCCGCCGAACAGATTCATAACCAGAGCGCCAAGGGCGAGCACTATCTGCTGGAAGTCGATCAGCCACTGGTGCTGCCGATCGGCGCCAAGGTGCGTTTTCTGGTGACCTCCGCCGACGTCATCCATTCCTGGTGGGTTCCGGCCTTCGCGGTCAAGCGCGATGCGATCCCCGGTTTCGTCAACGAAGCTTGGACCCGGGTCGACAAGCCCGGCCTGTATCGCGGCCAGTGCGCCGAGCTGTGCGGCAAGGACCACGGTTTCATGCCGATCGTGGTCGACGTGAAGACCCAGGCCGACTACGACACCTGGCTGGGCGAACGCAAGGCCGAAGCCCTCAAGCTCAAGGAACTGACCAGCAAGGAATGGACCCTCGAAGAGCTGGTGGCCCGTGGCGACAAGGTCTACCACACCACCTGCGTGGCCTGTCACCAGGCCGAAGGCCAGGGCCTGCCGCCGATGTTCCCGGCGCTCAAGGGCTCGAAGATCGCCACCGGGCCGGTGGCGGATCACTTGAACATCGTCTTCCACGGCAAGCCCGGCACCGCCATGGCGGCGTTCGGCAAGCAGTTGTCGGAAGTCGATCTGGCAGCGGTGATCACCTACGAACGTAACGCCTGGGGCAACAACAAAGGCGACATGGTGACGCCCAAGGATGTCCTGGCTCTGAAACAGGCGCAAAGCAAATGACCCGGTCCATTGCGTGTTCCCGCAGCCGCTCGGGGCGTGTCGCCCTCGATCGTCCAGCCCAACCGTTTACAGGAGACAGGCCATGAACGCTGTGAGCGATGAGCACGGTCATGCAATCGTTGGCGATCATGACCACACCCACGGCCCCGCCAAGGGCCTGATGCGCTGGGTGCTGACCACCAACCACAAGGACATCGGCACCCTGTACCTGTGGTTCGCCTTCTCCATGTTCCTGCTCGGCGGCTCGTTCGCCATGGTGATCCGCGCCGAGCTGTTCCAGCCCGGCCTGCAGATCGTGCAGCCGGAATTCTTCAACCAGATGACCACCATGCATGGCCTGGTGATGGTCTTCGGCGCGGTGATGCCGGCCTTTGTCGGCCTGGCCAACTGGATGATCCCGCTGATGGTCGGCGCGCCGGACATGGCTCTGCCACGGATGAACAACTTCAGTTTCTGGTTGCTGCCGGCGGCGTTCCTGCTGCTGGTCTCGACCCTGTTCATGCCCGGTGGCGGACCCAACTTCGGCTGGACCTTCTACGCCCCGCTGTCCACCACCTACGCGCCGGAAAGCGTGACCTTCTTCATCTTCGCCATCCACCTGATGGGCATCAGCTCGATCATGGGCGCGATCAACGTGATCGCCACCATCCTCAACCTGCGTGCTCCCGGCATGACCCTGATGAAGATGCCACTGTTCGTCTGGACCTGGCTGATCACCGCGTTCCTGCTGATCGCGGTGATGCCGGTGCTGGCCGGCTGCGTGACCATGATGCTGATGGACATCCACTTCGGCACCAGCTTCTTCAGCGCCGCCGGCGGCGGTGATCCGGTGCTGTTCCAGCATGTGTTCTGGTTCTTCGGTCACCCCGAGGTGTACATCATGATCCTGCCGGCCTTCGGCGCCGTCAGCGCGATCATCCCGGCCTTCTCGCGCAAGCCGCTGTTCGGCTACACCTCGATGGTCTACGCCACGGCGAGTATCGCCTTCCTGTCGTTCATCGTCTGGGCGCACCACATGTTCGTGGTCGGCATTCCGCTGGTGGGCGAGCTGTTCTTCATGTACGCCACGATGCTTATCGCGGTGCCGACCGGGGTCAAGGTCTTCAACTGGGTCAGCACCATGTGGCAGGGCTCGCTGACCTTCGAGACGCCGATGCTGTTCGCCGTGGCCTTCGTGATCCTGTTCACCATCGGCGGCTTCTCCGGGCTGATGCTGGCCATCGCCCCGGCGGACTTCCAGTACCAGGACACCTATTTCGTGGTTGCGCACTTCCACTATGTGCTGGTGCCGGGCGCGATCTTCGGCATCTTCGCCTCGGCCTATTACTGGCTGCCGAAGTGGACCGGGCACATGTACGACGAAACCCTGGGCAAGCTGCACTTCTGGCTGTCCTTCATCGGTATGAACATGGCGTTCTTCCCGATGCACTTCGTCGGCCTGGCGGGGATGCCGCGGCGGATCCCGGACTACAACCTGCAGTTCGCCGATTTCAACATGGTGTCGTCCATCGGCGCGTTCACCTTCGGCGCGACGCAGATCTTCTTCCTGTTCATCGTCATCAAGTGCATCCGTGGCGGCCAACCCGCACCGGCCAAGCCCTGGGACGGTGCCGAAGGGCTGGAGTGGAGCGTGCCGTCGCCGGCGCCGTACCACACCTTCACCACGCCGCCGGAAGTGAAATGAACAGCCTGGTGCGATGCCCGCTCGCCTCTGAAACAGCAGGAGGTCGCTGATGGCCGAGGTTTCGATGAAGAAGCTGGTCACCCGCCTGTTGCTGGTGGTGGCGGCGATGTTCGTCTTCGGTTTTGCCCTGGTGCCGATCTACGACGTGATGTGCAAGGCGCTGGGCATCAACGGCAAGACCGGCGGGCAGTATTCCGGCGAGCAGCAAGTGGATGTCTCGCGCCAGGTGCGCGTGCAGTTCCTGTCGACCAACGCGATCGACATGGTCTGGGACTTCTATCCCAAGGCCGACGACATCGTGGTTCATCCCGGCGCAGTGAACGAGATGATCTTCATTGCCCGCAACCCCAGCGACCGGCCGATGAGCGCCCAGGCGATCCCGAGCATTTCGCCGAGCAGCGCCGCGATGTATTTCCACAAGACCGAATGCTTCTGTTTCACCCAGCAAGTGCTGCAACCCGGTCAGCAGATCGAGATGCCGGTACGTTTCATCGTTGACCGCGACATGCCCAAGGATGTGAAGCACCTGACGCTGGCTTACACGCTGTTCGATATCACCGCGCGTCATCCACCGGTGGCCGTGAGCACCAACACCGGCGGTTAAGACGGTGCCCGATAAGGAGAACAATAAATGGCAACTCATGAGCATTATTACGTTCCCGCCCAGAGCAAGTGGCCGATCATCGCCACGGTGGGCATGTTCGTTACGGTGTTCGGCCTGGCCACCTGGTTCAACGACCTCAAGGCCGCGCGCCCGGAATCCCATGGCCCGCTGATTTTCTTCGTCGGGAGCCTGCTGCTGGCCTACATGCTGTTCGGCTGGTTCGGCGCGGTGATCAAGGAAAGTCGCGCCGGCCTGTACAGCGCCCAGCTGGATCGCTCGTTCCGCTGGGGCATGAGCTGGTTCATCTTTTCCGAAGTGATGTTCTTCATCGCCTTCTTCGGCGCGCTGTTCTACGTGCGCCATATCGCTGGCCCGGCCCTGGGCGGCGAAGGCAGCAAGGGCATCGCGCACATGCTCTGGCCGAACTTCGAGTTCGTCTGGCCATTGCTCGAAAACCCCGATTCCAAGCTGTTCCCGCCGCCCAAGGAAGTCATCAGCCCCTGGGGCCTGCCGCTGCTCAACACCGTGCTGCTGGTGAGTTCCAGCGTCACCGTGACCATCGCCCACCACGCCCTGAAGAACGGCCACCGCGGCGCGCTGAAAATCTGGCTGGCGATCACCGTGCTGCTGGGCTGTGCGTTTCTCGGCTTCCAGGCCGAGGAATACCTGCACGCCTACCACGAGCTGGGGCTGACCCTGGGTTCGGGCATCTACGGCGCCACGTTCTTCATGCTCACCGGCTTTCACGGCGCCCACGTGACCATCGGCACGCTGATTTTGTTCGTGATGCTGATGCGCATCATGAAGGGGCACTTCGACGCCGAGCATCAGTT
The DNA here is from genome assembly GCF_002843625.1 of Pseudomonas sp. 09C 129. Classification (NCBI taxonomy): domain Bacteria; kingdom Pseudomonadati; phylum Pseudomonadota; class Gammaproteobacteria; order Pseudomonadales; family Pseudomonadaceae; genus Pseudomonas; species Pseudomonas sp. 09C 129. The sequence goes on from NZ_CP025261.1 coordinate 521,245, forward strand.
CGGTTTCGAGGCGGCCAGTTGGTATTGGCACTTCGTCGATGTGGTGTGGATCGGCTTGTTTGTCTTCGTCTACGTGCTCTGAGCGCGGCGTTACCAGGGCGCGTGCGACACCAGCTGGCCGCTGAAGAAACCCCAGGCGATCAAGCCGACGGTGAGCGCGGCCAGGCACACACGAACGGTCAGCGACCTGAGCAGGCGATGGGAGCTGCTGTCGTCCTTGACCAGAAAGAACAGGCCGCTGAACAGGCTGATGAGCGTGGCGATCAGCAACAGGACGATGGCCGCTTTAAGCATGGTGGGCTCCGGGAGAAACGCGATGCGCTTGAGTATAGCCAGTCGATCTCGCCACTTTCGGGCGCTGCCATGAACGGTTTTCGTCCGGGCGTGCTGCCGACCCTGGTGGTGTTGGCGTTGCTGCCGGTGCTGGTGACGCTCGGGTTCTGGCAACTGGGGCGGGGCGAACAGAAGCGCGAGCTGCTGGCCAGCTACGCCGAACGGCGGGTGGCCGAGCCTTTGACCGTGGATGAACTGCAGGCTGCCAGCGATCCGGCTTTCCGTCGGGTGCAATTGCATGGCCGCTTCGATGCGGCCCACAGCCTGTTGCTGGATAACCGCATGCATGAAGGCAAGGTCGGGGTCGAGCTGCTGCAACCCTTTCTCGACCAGGCCAGCGGCCAATGGCTGCTGCTCAACCGTGGCTGGCTGCCCTGGCCGGACCGGCGCACGCCACCCGCATTCAACACCCCGGAACAGTCGTTGAGCCTCGATGCCTGGGTCTATGTCGCCTCCGGCGCGACCTTTCAACTGCACGCCGACCCACTGAATGCCCAGTGGCCGCGGCTGGTGACGACGATCGATCCGGCCAGGCTCTGGAGCGAACTGGGACGCAGCGGTTTTGCCTACGAGCTGCGCCAGGAGGCTGGCCCGGGCGCCTACATGACCGAATGGCCGGTGGTGGCCATGGGGCCGGAAAAACACCTGGGCTACGCCGTGCAGTGGTTCGCCATGGCGCTGGCCCTGTGCGCTTTGTACCTCTATCTCGGATGGCATAACGCAAGGGAGAAACACCATGGGAGCGGCCATGAATCCACCCAACATTTCTGAGGCCCAGGCGCCGCATAACCGGCGTCGCGGACGCTGGCAGCTGCTGCTGATCGTGGCCATGGTGATCGGTCCGATGATCCTCGCCACCGGCATGTACAAGTTGCAGTTCTGGGTGCCGGAAAGCCGCAGCTACCACGGCGAGTTGATCGGCAACGGCCAGAGCCGCGCCGACATCGGGGTCCAGGCCGACGAGACGCGCTGGCAGATCCTGGTCACCGCGCCCAGGGACTGCGCCGTGGATTGCCAGCAACTGGTGTACCTGGCGCGGCAGATCCAGATCTCCCTCGGCCGCGACGCCTCCCGGGCCAGCCACGCCCTGGCCGCCGCCCAGCCGCTGGACGCCGACTACCAGGCCAAGCTGCAACGCGAATACCCGCAACTACAACGCTATCCACTGGACCTGCCGACCTTCACCAAGGGCGCCAGCGACCAGGGCGCACCGCTGCTGTGGATCGTCGACCCGCACGGCAACCTGGTCCTGCGCTACGACGCCCGGGTCAAGGGCAAGGACCTGCTCAACGACCTGCGTCATCTGCTGAAACTGTCGAACATCGGATAAGGGCATCGTCATGGCCAAACCTGGATTTCGCCTCGCCTTGTTTGCCACCTTGCTGGCGCTGATCGTGGTGCTGCTCGGCGCCTACACCCGGCTGACCCACGCCGGCCTCGGCTGCCCGGACTGGCCGGGTTGCTACGGTTTCATCAGCGTGCCGAAAAGCGAAGCCCAGCTGGCCCATGCCGAACTGCATTTTCCCGACACTCCGGTGGAAGCCCACAAGGGCTGGAACGAGATGATCCACCGCTATTTCGCCGGCACCCTGGGCCTGTTGATCGTGCTGCTGGCGGCACGCTCCTGGACCCACCGGCATCATCCCGGGCAACCGCTGAAACTGCCGCTGTTCCTGCTTTCGGTGGTGTTCGCCCAGGCCTTGTTCGGCATGTGGACGGTGACCCTCAAGCTGTGGCCGCAAGTCGTCACCGCGCACCTGCTGGGCGGCTTCGCCACCTTGAGCCTGCTGTTCTTGCTGACGCTACGGCTGTCCGGGGTGCTGCCGGCGCTGATCGTGCCGCGGCGCCTGCAATATTGGGCCACGGCCGGGCTGGTGCTGGTGATCGGGCAGATCGCCCTGGGCGGCTGGGTCAGCTCCAACTACGCGGCGGTGGCCTGCATCGACCTGCCGACCTGTCACGGCCAGTGGTGGCCGGCGGCGGATTTCGCCAATGGCTTTCACCTGACCCAGCACATCGGCCCCAACTACCTGGGCGGGCAGCTCGACAGCGACGCGCGCACCGCCATCCATCTGACCCATCGCATCGGCGCGTTGCTGGTGACCCTGGTGTTGCTCGGCCTGGCCTGGCAACTCAAGCATGTGGGCATGACCCGCCTCGCCGGGCTGGTGCTGGTGGCGCTGGCGGCGCAGATCGGCCTTGGCATCAGCAATGTGCTGTTCCACCTGCCGCTGCCGGTGGCCGTGGCGCATAACGCCGGCGGCGCTGCGCTGCTGCTGACCCTGGTGCTGGTCAATTATCACGCCCGCACCAGCCTGGTCCGCTCCCGCTCGCACCTGCCGCTGGGCTGGCGCCTGAGCCCGCGCAAACACGCCGCCGGGCCCATAACCATAAAAGGAGAGATGCCATGGCGACTCTGATCGGCGAGCGTCACAGCCAGGCGATCTGGCGTGACTACCTGGAGCTGACCAAACCCAAGGTGGTGGTGCTGATGCTCATCACCTCGCTGGTGGGCATGTTCCTCGCCACTCGCGCCGGGGTGCCGTGGACGGTGCTGGTGTTCGGCAACCTGGGCATCGCCCTGTGCGCTGGCGCGGCGGCAGCGGTGAACCATGTGGTGGACCGGCGGATCGATGCAGTCATGGCGCGCACCCACAAACGGCCGCTGGCCGAAGGCCGGGTGTCGCCGGCGGCGGCGCTGGGTTTCGCCCTGCTGCTGGCCATCGCCGGGCAAGCCTTGCTGCTGGCGTTCACCAACCCGCTGACCGCCTGGCTGACCCTGGCGTCGTTGCTCGGTTATGCGGTGATCTACACCGGCTTCCTCAAGCGGGCGACCCCGCAGAACATCGTGATCGGCGGCCTGGCCGGGGCCGCGCCGCCGCTGTTGGGCTGGGTCGCGGCCACCGGCCATGTGACCGCCGAACCGCTGCTGCTGGTGCTGATCATCTTCGCCTGGACCCCGCCGCATTTCTGGGCGCTGGCCATTCACCGCAAGGAGGAATACGCCAAGGCCGACATCCCGATGCTGCCAGTGACCCACGGCGAGCACTACACCAAGGTGCATATCCTGCTCTACACCTGCGCCTTGCTGGCGGTCAGCCTGCTGCCTTATGCGATCCACATGAGCGGCATGCTCTACCTGATTTGTGCCCTGGGCCTGGGCGCGCGCTTTCTGCAATGGGCCTGGGTGCTGTACCGTGGCAGTCGGCCGCACGCGGCGATCAACACCTTCAAGTACTCTATTTATTACTTGTTCCTGCTGTTTATCGCGCTGCTCGTAGACCACTACCTATTGTTGAACCTATGACTCGAACTCAGAAAACCGTCTTTATTCTCGTGGCGCTGGTGGCCCTGGTGCTGGGGCTCACCGTCAACAAAGTGCTGACCGGCAAGAACCAGGGGGATCCGACCGCGTTGATCGACGCCGGGATCATCCTGCTGCCCCAGAGCCGCAACCTGCCGGATGTGAAGATGACCGACCAGGAAGGCCAGCCGGTGGTGCTCAATGAGCTCAAGGGCAAGTGGAGCCTGCTGTTCTTCGGCTACACCTTCTGCCCGGATATCTGCCCGACTACCCTCGCCCAGCTGCGCCAGATCAAGAGCGAGCTGCCCAAGGAGGCGGTGGATAACCTGCAGGTGGTGCTGGTCAGCGTCGACCCGAACCGCGACACGCCGCAGCAGCTGAAACAGTACCTGGGCTACTTCGACAAGGACTTCAAGGGCCTGACCGCGACCTCGGTGGCGGACGTGCAGAAGCTCGCTAACGCGGTGAGCATCCCGTTCATTCCCGCCGACACCAGCAAGCCCAATTATACCGTCGACCACAGCGGCAACCTCGCGGTGATCGGCCCGGACGGCACCCAGCGCGGCTTCATCCGCGCGCCGCTGAACAACCAGAAACTGGTGGCCCAGCTGCCGGTGATGTTGCAGCGCAAGTAACCCGGGACGCCTGAATCCTGTAGCCGCTGCCGCAGGCTGCGATAAGGCGCGTAGCGCCTTCCGAGGGCCTCAAGAGCACGTCTCCTGTGGAGCCGATCGCAGCCTGCGGCAGCGGCTACAGGGAACTCGGCAGGCAACTGAAACGAAACGGGGCGCCTCAAGGCGCCCCGTTTGTGTTTCTGCAACCGATCAGAACGCCGGTACCACAGCGCCTTTGTACTTCTCGAGAATGAATTGCTTCACTTCGGGGCTGTGCAGGGCGGCAACCAGTTTCTTCATGGCGTCCGAGTCCTTGTCGTCAGGACGGGCCACCAGGATGTTCACGTAAGGCGAGTCCTTGCCTTCGATCACCAGGGCGTCCTTGGACGGGTCCAGCTTGGCTTCCAGGGCGTAGTTGGTGTTGATCAGCGCCAGGTCGACCTGGGTCAGCACGCGCGGGATGGTCGCGGCTTCCAGCTCACGGAATTTCAGGTCCTTGCTGTTCTCGGTGATGTCTTTGACCGTAGACAGGATGTTGTTGGAATCCTTGAGCTTGATCAGGCCGGCCTTGGCCAGCAGCAGCAAGGCACGGCCGCCGTTGGTGGCGTCGTTGGGGATCACCACGTTGGCGCCGCCCGGCAGCTCTTCGAGCTTCTTGAACTTGTTGGAGTAGGCGCCCAGCGGCTCCAGGTGCACGCCGGCAACGCTTACCAGGTGGGTGCCCTTGGCCTTGTTGAACTCATCCAGGTACGGCTGGTGCTGGAAGAAGTTGGCGTCCAGGCGCTTTTCCGCGACCTGCACGTTCGGCTGGATGTAGTCGGTGAAGACCTTGACCTTCAGGTCCAGGCCTTCCTTGGCCAGCGCCGGCTTCACGAATTCGAGGATCTCGGCGTGAGGCACCGGAGTGGCGGCCACGGTCAGGGTGTCAGCGGCGTGCGCGGAGAACGCGGCAACGGCGGCGAAAGCGACGAGTAGTTTTTTCATCCAGCTAGCTCCTTGTGAGGCGCCCGGTGCCGGACGCCTGCCGGCCAGGGCCGACTTATTTTCGGGAAAAGTGCACCACCAGCTTGTCGCCGACGGTTTGCAGAACTTGAACCAGCACCAGCAACAGCACCACGGTGACCACCATCACATCGGTCTGGAAGCGCTGGTAACCGAAGCGGATCGCCAGGTCGCCGAGACCGCCCGCGCCTACCACGCCCGCCATGGCGGTGTAGGAAACAAGGGTAATCGCTGTCACGGTAATTGCCGCGAAAATACCTGGGCGGGCTTCCGGCAGCAGGGCGTTGGTGATGATCTGCCGGGTGGTCGCGCCCATCGACTGGGTGGCTTCGATGATGCCGCGGTCCACTTCGCGCAGGGCGGTCTCCACCAGGCGGGCGAAGAACGGCGTGGCGCCGACCACCAGGGGCGGGATCGCGCCGGCGACACCCAGGGAAGTACCGGTGATCAGCACGGTGAACGGGATCATCACGATCAGCAGGATGATGAACGGCAGCGAGCGCAGGATGTTCACCAGCAGCGACAGCAGGGCGTAGAGGCTCTTCTGCTCCAGCAGCTGGCGCGGGCTGCAGAGGAACAGCAGCACGCCCAGGGGCAGGCCCAGCAGCACGGTGAACAGCAGCGAGCCACCGAGCATCAGCAGGGTGTCGCCGGTGGCCAGCCAGATTTCGTACCAGTCGATATTGGCGAAGAAACTTGTCAGCAGTTCCATTAGCGCAGCACCTCCATGTGGACATCCGCCGCGGTGAAGTGGGCGAAGGCCGCCTCCATGTCACCGCCGGTGATAGCCAGGGTCAGTTGCCCGTAAGGGACGTCTTTGATGCGGTCGATGCGGCCGGCGAGGATGCTGTAGTCCACCCCGGTTTCGCGGGCCACGGTGCCCAGCAGCGGCGCGTAGGTGGCATCGCCCTGGAAGGTCAGGCGCACGATGCGCCCTGGCACGTGGGCGAAGTCGTCGCGCTGTTCGCTTTCGTCGATCTGCTCGTCTTCCTGGACGAAACGCTTGGTGGTCGGGTGCTTGGGATGCAGGAACACTTCGGCCACCGACCCCTGCTCGACGATCACCCCGGCATCCATTACCGCCACTTGGTCACAGACGCGACGGATCACGTCCATCTCATGGGTGATCAGCACGATGGTCAGCTTTAGTTCACGGTTGATCTCGGCCAGCAGTTGCAGGACCGACGCGGTGGTCTGCGGGTCCAGGGCGCTGGTGGCTTCGTCGCACAGCAGGATCTTCGGCTTGGTCGCCAGGGCGCGGGCGATGCCGACGCGCTGCTTCTGCCCGCCGGACAACTGGGCTGGGTATTTCTTGGCGTGATCGGACAGGCCGACGCGGGCCAGCAACTCGGCCACGCGCTGGTCGATTGCGCTGCGCGACAGCTCGCCGGCCAGGGTCAGCGGCAGCGCGACGTTGTCGGCCACGGTCTTGGAGGCCAGCAGGTTGAAGTGCTGGAAGATCATCCCGACCTGCTGGCGGAAGCGACGCAGGCCGTTGGCGTCCAGGGCGGTGACTTCCTCGTCGTCGACGACGATCTTGCCGCCGCTGGGGTTTTCCAGGCGGTTGATCAGGCGCAGCAGGGTACTTTTGCCCGCGCCGGAATGGCCGATCAGGCCGAATACCTGGCCGTTCTCGACCTTCAGGCTGGTCGGATGCAGGGCGGGAATATCCTTACCGGCGACCCGGTAGGTTTTATGGACGTTTTGAAACTCGATCACGTAGCGAACCTTGTGGGGCGCGTTAGAAAAGGATCAGCGGTTAGCCGGGCGCGCATTTTAGCCTGTCCGTATAGAGGTTCTTAGCATTTATTTTGTATTCATCCTTCGATTTGGCAATAACGCGATCAAAGGTCATAAAAAAGGAACGGCGCCAAACCTCATCAGTCACTCAATAAGCCACTCGAAAAAAGCCAGGTGCCGTGCCTGGCGATTTTGCCCGATGAAGCCCCGCCCCGCCGGGACTTCGCCAACGAGGAGTTTTGCCTGATGAGCAGCAAGAAGCCAAGCGCACCGAAAAGCCAGCTGGCCGGGACCGATACCCTGGATCGCGGCAACACCAACAGCAAGCTGCACAGCCTGGAGACCTTCCACTCCGACGCCACCGAACAGGCGTTGCGCACGAACCAGGGGGTCAAGGTCGCCGATAACCAGAACACCCTGAAGGCCGGCGCCCGCGGGCCCTCGCTGCTGGAAGACTTCATCATGCGGGAGAAGATCACGCACTTCGACCATGAGCGGATCCCGGAGCGTATCGTCCATGCCCGTGGTGTCGGCGCCCATGGTTACTTCCAGGCCTACGAGAATCATTCGGCCCTGACCAAGGCCGGCTTCCTGCGTGATCCGGGCAAGAAGACCCCGGTGTTCGTGCGTTTCTCCACGGTGCAGGGGCCGCGCGGCTCTGGCGACACCGTGCGCGACGTGCGCGGTTTTGCCGTGAAGTTCTTCACCGACGAAGGCAACTTCGACCTGGTGGGCAACAACATGCCGGTGTTCTTCATCCAGGACGCGATCAAGTTTCCCGACTTCGTCCATGCGGTCAAACCCGAGCCGCACAACGAGATCCCCACCGGTGGCTCGGCCCACGACACCTTCTGGGACTTCGTGTCGCTGCAGCCGGAATCGGCGCACATGGTGATCTGGGCCATGTCCGACCGGGCGATTCCGAAAAGCCTGCGCAGCATGCAGGGCTTTGGCGTGCACACCTTTCGTTTCATCAATGCCGAAGGCACCTCCAGCTTCGTCAAATTCCACTGGCGGCCGACAGTGGGCACCTGTTCCCTGGTCTGGGACGAGGCGCAAAAGCTGGCGGGCAAGGACACCGACTTCCATCGCCGCGACCTGTGGGAGTCGATCGAGAGCGGCGATTACCCGGAGTGGGAACTGGGTGTGCAGGTGATAGTCGAGGAAAACGAGCACAAGTTCGATTTCGACATCCTCGACCCGACCAAGTTGATACCCGAGGAGCTGGTGCCGATCACGCCCTTGGGCAAGATGGTGCTCAACCGCAACCCGGACAACTTCTTCGCCGAGACCGAGCAGGTTGCCTTCTGCCCGGGGCATATCGTGCCGGGCATCGACTTCTCCAATGACCCGCTGCTGCAGGGCCGGCTGTTCTCCTACACCGATACGCAGATCAGCCGCCTCGGCGGGCCGAACTTCCATGAACTGCCGATCAACCGCCCGCTGGCGCCCTTCCACAACGGCCAGCGCGATGCCATGCACCGCACCACCATCGACAAGGGGCGGGCGTCCTACGAACCCAACTCCATCGATGGCGGCTGGCCGAAAGAGACGCCGCCCGCGGCCGAGGATGGCGGTTTCGAGAGCTACAGCGAGCGCATCGACGCGCACAAGATCCGCCAGCGCAGCCCGTCCTTCAGCGACCACTTCTCCCAGGCGCGACTGTTCTTCAAGAGCATGAGCACGCATGAGCAGGAACACATCATCGCCGCCTACAGCTTCGAGCTGGGCAAGGTCGAGCGCGAGTGGATCCGCGCGCGGCAGGTCAACGAGATCCTGGCCAATATCGATCTCGAGCTGGCCAGGCGGGTCGCACAGAACCTGGGCTTGCCGGTGCCCAAGGCGGGCACTGTCGAGGTGCCTGAACTGACCCCCGATCACTCGCCAGCCCTGAGCCAGGCCAACCTGCTGTCGGGGGATATCAAGACCCGCAAAGTGGCGATCCTGGCGGCGAACGGGGTCGACGGCAAGGCGATCGACGCCTTGAAAAAGGCCCTGCAAGCCGAAGGCGCCCACGCCAGGTTGCTGGGCCCGACCTCGGCGCCCGTGACCACGGTGGATGGCAAGACCCTGCCGGTGGACGCTTCCATGGAAGGGCTGCCGTCAGTGGCGTTCGACGCGGTGTTCGTGCCGGGCGGTGCCAAGTCGATACAGGCCTTGAGCGGCGATGGCGTGGCCCTGCATTACCTGCTCGAAGCCTACAAGCACCTCAAGGCAATTGCCTTGCAGGGCGAGGCCAAGCAATTGCTGGATGTGCTCAAGCTGGAAGTGGATGCGGGGTTGATCGTCGGCGGGGATGCCAAGGCGTTGAAGGCCTTCTTCAACGCGATTGCCCATCATCGGGTCTGGGAGCGGGAGCCGAAGGCCAAGGCGATTCCGGCCTGATGTTGCTGACGCTTCTGTAGGAGCACAGCTTGCGTGCGAAAGGGTTTGGCACCGCGTTAGCGTTTATCACGCATCGCGGGCAAGTCGGATCGCCGCCCGCTCGCTCCTACAGAGGTGGCGTTATTGGGCTTTGCGTGGCGTCAGCACCATCTGTGCCGGGATGTGGCGCAGGATCTGCCGCTTGACCTGCAGGTCGAACTCGCCGTCGAGCTTTTTCACCCGCTTGCTCAGCAGGGTCTTCAGCCAGGGGTAATCTTCGGTGCGTGGCGCCTGGATGCTCACGTCGCACTGGTAATTCACCACATCGGCGGCGATCGCATCGAGTTGCCGACGCAGTTGCTTGATATCACTGAGGTTCAGCGCAATGGTGGTGCTCTCGGCGGCCGGGTCGATCAGCTTGGCTGGCGGCCGGGCTTCAGCTGCCTTGAGTGCGGCTTCGGCTTTTTCCAGCTCGGCTTTACGGGCCTGGGTGATGGCGCCATCGACGCCGCCGGTCAGGGCCGGTGCCTTGGGCATCAGCGCGCGGGCGCGGCTCAGGGCCGTGGCGGCGGCGTTGACATCACCCTTTTGCAACACGATCTGGCTGCGCTGCAGGTAGGCTTCGGCCAGCTGACGCTGGTATTGCTCGAGCTGCGGGTCGTTGGGCGACTGGGCCTGCAAGGCGCTCAACTGGTCTTCGGCGGTGGCCAGTTCGCTGCTGGCGATATTTTGCTGCAGCTGTGCGATGGCCGTGGCCCGGGCGTCGGGCACTTCAGCCGGCGGCGTACTCTGGCAGGCACCCAGCAGCAGGGAAAATGCGACAAGGAGCAGATAACGGGAGGCGAACGGCTTCATTCCTGCGACTCTCTAATTGCGCAAAAAGCGAGCAAGTCTACACCCCTCGACGGGGCAGGACAAAACTCAGCAGAAACAATGCGGCCGCCGTGACCACGATCGACGGCCCCGCAGGGGTGTCCTTGAACCACGACAACGCCAGCCCGCCACAGACCGCGAGTATGCCCAGCAGGCTCGCGCCCAGCGCCATCTGCTCCGGGGAGCGGGCGTGACGTTGGGCCGCAGCCGCCGGGATGATCAGCAGCGAAGTGATCAGCAGCACCCCGACTATCTTCATCGCCACCGCGATCACCACCGCGATCAACAGCATCAGTGCCAGGCGCAGCGACGCCACCGGCAAGCCTTCGACCCTGGCCAGCTCCTCGTGCACGGTGATCGCCAGCAACGGCCGCCACAGGGCTACCAATAGCAGCAGGACCGCGGCGCTGCCGCCAAGAATCCACGCCAGGTCGCCGGGGCTGATCGCCAGCAGATCGCCGAACAGATAGGCCATCAGGTCGATCCGCACGTCATGCATGAAGCTTAGTACCACCAGCCCGAGGGAGAGGGTGCTGGGAGCGAGAATCCCCAGCAACGTATCGGAAGCCAGCGGCTGGCGCTGTTGCAGGGTGACCAGCAGCACCGCCAGCAACAGGCAGCCGACGGTCACCGCCACCGCCGGGCTGACATCCAGCAGAAAGCCCAGGGCCACGCCGAGCAAAGCGGCATGGGACAGGGTGTCGCCGAAATAGGCCATGCGCCGCCAGACCACGAACGATCCGAGGGGGCCTGCCACCAGCGCCAGCGCCAGGCCTGCGAGCAGGGCGTACAACAGAAAATCAGCCATGCTTGCAGCTATCTCCGTGAACATGAACGTGGCCGGCCGCGGCCCCGGTGACCACCGAACCGTGCAGGTCGTGGGCGTGGTCGTGATGGTGGTGATAGATCGCCAGGCTTGGCGCGTTCTGGCCGAACAGCTCGACGAAGGCCGGGTCGCCGCTGACCTGCTCCGGGTGGCCGGAGCAGCACACGTGGCGATTGAGGCAGACCACCTGGTCGGTGGTGCTCATCACCAGGTGCAGGTCGTGGGAGACCATCAGCACGCCGCAACCGTGGCGGTCGCGCAAACGGGTGATCAGGCTGTACAGCTCGGCCTGGCCGGCGACATCCACGCCTTGTACCGGCTCGTCCAGTACCAGCAATTCCGGTTCGCGCAGCAGGGCGCGGGCCAGCAGCACGCGCTGCATCTCGCCGCCGGAAATGCTCTGCACCGGGCTATCGATCACCTGTTCGGCACCGACCTCGTTCAACGCTGCCAGGGCTGTCGCGCGGTCCACGCCCGGCACCAGGCGCAGGAAGCGCAGCACCGACAGCGGCAATGTCGGGTCGACGTGCAGCTTCTGCGGCATATAGCCGACCCGCAGCTTCGGCTTGCGCCAGACGCTGCCGCTGTCGGGCTTGAGCAGGCCGAGCACGGCGCGCACCAGGGTGGTCTTGCCGGCGCCGTTGGGACCGATCAGGGTGACGATCTGCCCAGGCTCGACACTGAGCTGGATGTTGTCCAGCACGGTCTGCCCGGCAAAGGTCACCGCAACCTGATCGAGGCGGATCAAGGCATTGCTCATCAAGCCCCCTGGCAACCCGAGCAGAGGCCGACCACTTCGACGGTCTGGCCTTCGACGACGAAGCCGACATCGCGCGCGCTGCTGATGATCGCGTCGCTGATGGATTTCTGTTCAAGCTCGATGGCGGCGTGGCAGACGCGGCAGATCAGGAACTGGCCTTGGTGCGCGTGTTCCGGGTGATTGCAGCCGACGAAGGCGTTGAGCGAGGCGATGCGGTGTACCAAGCCGTTTTCCAGGAGGAAATCCAGGGCGCGGTACACGGTTGGCGGCGCGGCGCGGCGACCGTCCTGTTCGCTGAGCACGGCGAGGATGTCGTAGGCACCCAGCGGCTTGTGGCTTTGCCAGACCAGCTCCAGCACCCGCCGACGCAGGGCGGTCAGGCGCAGGCCTTGGCGGGCGCACAGGGCATCGGCCTCGGACAGTGCGCTGTGTACGCAGTGAGAGTGGTCGTGGGGGCGACTGGCAAGGGGGGTTTTAGGCATGAGCGGCGACGATAATGGTGAGAGACGTTATTATGTTACCCGTTCTCGCCTCTTCGAGTGGTCATTGTGTCCCGACTTTTTGCCCTTTTTGTCGCTTTTACCGCCAGTTTGTTCGTGATCAGCTCGGCCCAGGCCGAAGTCCGGGTCCTGACCAGCATCAAACCCCTGCAATTGATCGCCGCCGCCGTCCAGGACGGCATCGCCGTGCCCGAGGTCCTGCTGCCGCCGGGGGCATCGCCGCACAACTATGCGCTGCGTCCTTCCGACGTGCGCAAGGTGCAGTCGGTGGATTTGCTGTACTGGATCGGCCCGGACATGGAGAGCTTCTTGCCGCGGGTCCTCAAGGGCCGCACGCTGCCAGCGCTGGCGGTGCAGGATCTGCCAGGTCTGAAACTCCGTCATTTCGCCGAAGATAACCACTCGCACGCTGAAGAAGCCGACGAACATGATCACGATCATCGTCCGGGCAGCCTCGATGCGCACTTGTGGCTGTCGCCGGTCAACGCGCGGGTCATCGCCGACCGCATGGCGGCCGACCTGAGCGCCGCGGACCCGGCCAACGCCGTGCGTTACCAGAGCAACGCCAAGGCTTTCGACGCACGCCTGGATGCCCTGGATGCCCGTTTGAAAGCTCGACTGGCCCCGATCTCCGGCAAGCCTTATTTCGTCTTCCATGAAGCCTTCGATTACTTCGAAGACGCTTATGGGCTCAAGCATGCGGGCGTGTTCAGCGTGGCGGCCGAAGTGCAGCCGGGCGCGCAGCACGTAGCGGCAATGCGCGCGCGCTTGCAGCAGGTCGGCAAGACCTGTGTGTTCAGCGAGCCGCCATTGCGCCCGCGCCTGGCCGAAACCCTGGTGGCGGGTTTGCCGGTGAAGCTGGCGGAACTCGATGCGCTGGGCGGCTACACCCCGGCGACCGCGCAGGGGTACGAGCAGGTGCTGGAGAAGCTGGGCAACGATCTGGCAGGCTGCCTGGAATCGCTGTAAAGACTGCTGGCGCTATTGCGGGCAAGCCGCGCTCCTACAAGAGACCGTAGGGGCGGGCTTGCCCGCGATGCTTTCAGATGGCGAATGGCAATGGCGTGCTGACCTGCTGGCGCTGGGCCAGGCGCAGCTGGAACTCCATCGGGTCGTGAATCAGCACGTCCTGTCCGGCGAAGGACTCGGCGGCGATCAGGCGTGACAGCCAGAAGCGCACGCAGGCCACCCGCAACAGGGTTGGCCACAGTTCGGCCTCGGCGGTGGTGAACGGGCGCAGGGCCGCGTAGGCGCCCAGCAGGGCCCGGGCACGCGAGCCGTCGAGCAGGCCGTCGGCGTCGGAACACCAGTCGTTCAGGGCAATCGCCACGTCATACAGCATCGGCCCGGAGCAGGCGTTGTAGAAGTCGATCAGCCCGGTCAGGTGCGTGCCTTCGAACATCGCGTTGTCGCGGAACAGGTCGGCGTGGATATTGGCCCGAGGCAGCGCGAGGATCTTCACCTTCTGCTCGTCGATTTCATCCAGGGCCCGCTGCAGCAGGTCCCGCGCCTGCGGGTCGAGATGGGACAGCATCTGCGAGCCTTCTTCCTGCATCCAGTCCAGGCCACGATCGGTCTTGCGCTTGATCATGTTGTCCCTGGTCGCCAGGTGCAGATGAGCCAGCAGCTCGCCGACCTGCGCGCAATGCTGGGCATTGGCTTGCTTGATGTGCTTGCCGGCTAGGCGCGGCTGCAGCAGCGCCGGCTTGCCGGCAAGCTCGCGCAGGGCCACGCCGTCGGTGGTGCGCAGGGCGTAAGGCACCGGCAGGTCGGCGTCGTGCAGCACGTCCAGCAGTTCGATGAAGAACGGCATTTCCTGGACCGGGCCGCGCTCGACCAGGGTCAGGACGAACTCGCCCTGTTCCAGGCTGATGAAGAAGTTGGTGTTTTCGCTACCAGCGGCAATCCCCTGGAAGTCAAGCAGGCGGCCGAGCCCGTAAGGGGCGAGAAAGGTTTCCAGCTCGGGCCGAGCCAGGGGAGTGAACACAGACATGGTTAAAAACTGCCAGTACGGGCGCCGCTGTCGAGCCAGCGCCGGTTGAAGTTAGGAGTGGTTTACCACTCGAAAATTTTCCACGCCGGAATCAGCATATCCGGCTGGTCAGAACGAATGAAGTTGCCATCGGAACCGTCGGCGCGCACCAGAAAGTAGGGTTTGCCGACCTTCGGTGTGACCTTGATGGCGTACAGGAAACCGTTCTGGCGGTACTCCTGGATGGTCTTGTCGCCTTCCGTGCGAATGGTTACTTCCGGATCCGCCGATGGCGCATCCTCCGCCGCAATCACGGCCATCGGCGCGATTGCAATCAGGCTGGCCAGCAGCAAGCGATTTAGTGTGCGCATGATAACCTTGTCCCTTTGTCGTCAACGGTCCCGCTATTCTAGCGCCGGACCCGCCGAAAAGGTTGATCCTGCTCATGAGCCAAGCCCCCCTCGTCCTGGTGGACGGTTCGTCCTACCTGTACCGCGCCTTCCACGCGCTGCCCCCGCTGACCACTTCCAAAGGCATGCCGACCGGTGCGGTCAAGGGCGTGCTGAACATGCTCAAGAGTCTGCGCAAGCAGTACCCGGACAGCCCGTTCGCCGTGGTGTTCGACGCCAAGGGCGGGACCTTCCGCGATGACATGTACGCCGAGTACAAGGCCAATCGCCCGAGCATGCCCGACGACATGCGGGTGCAGATCGAACCGCTGCACGCCAGCGTGATCGCCCTGGGCTTTCCGCTGCTGTGCGTCGAGGGCGTCGAGGCGGACGACGTGATCGGCACCCTGGCCCGCAGCAGCGCGGCGGCCGACCGGCCGGTGGTGATCTCCACCGGCGACAAGGACATGGCGCAACTGGTGGACGGGCACATTACGCTGGTCAACACCATGTCCGGTAGCAGCATGGACGTGGAGGGCGTGAAGGAGAAATTCGGCGTCGCTCCCGAGCAGATCATCGACTACCTGGCGCTGATGGGCGACTCCTCCGACAACATCCCGGGTGTGCCGGGCATCGGCCCGAAGACTGCTTCCGGCCTGCTGGTGGGGGTGAACGGTGGCCTGAACGAGCTGTATGCACAGCTCGATATCGTCCCGAGCCTGCCGATTCGCGGGGCCAAGACCCTGCCGGCCAAGCTCGAAGAGCACAAAGAGATGGCTTTCCTCTCCTATCAGCTGGCAACGATCAAGGTCGATGTGCCGCTGGATGTCGGCCTGGACGACCTGCACCTGGGCGAACCGGACCGCGACAAACTGGTCGAGCTGTACAGCCTGCTGGAGTTCAAGAGCTGGCTCGACGAGCTGCAGCGCGATGCCAAGCGCCTGGAGCTGAGTGTCGCCGCCTCTGAGCCGGTGGCCGACTTGTTGACTCAGGCCGAGATCGAAGTGCCGGTGGTTGTCGAAGCTCAGTACGAAACCATCCTCGATCAGGCGCGTTTCGATGTCTGGCTGGAAAAGCTGAAGAACGCCAAGCTGTTCGCCTTCGATACCGAAACCACCGGTATCGATGCCCAGCAGGCGCAGCTCGTGGGGTTGTCCTTCGCCGTGCAGGCCAACGAAGCGGCTTATATTCCGCTGACCCACTCTTATATCGGCGCGCCGGAGCAGTTGGATCGCGACACCGTCCTGCGCGCCCTTAAGCCGATTCTCGAAGACCCGAACAAGCTCAAGGTCGGCCAGCACGCCAAGTTCGACATGAACATCCTGGCCAACTGCGCCATCGGCGGCGATCAGGCCAACGGCATCACGGTGCGCGGGGTCGCCTTCGACACCATGCTCGAGTCCTACGTGCTCAACTCCACCGCCACCCGGCATGACATGGACAGCCTGGCGGAGAAATACCTGGGCCATACCACCGTGAGTTTCCAGGACATCGCCGGTAAGGGCGCCAAGCAGCTGACCTTCGACCAGATTGCTCTTGAGCAGGCCGGACCTTATGCGGCGGAAGACGCCGATGTGACCCTGCGTCTGCATCAGGTCTTGCATGAAAAACTGGCCGCGATCCCGAGCCTGGCCAGCGTGCTCAGCGATATTGAAATGCCCGTGGTGCCGGTGCTGGCGCGGATCGAGCGCCAGGGTGCCTTGGTGGACGCCGACCTGCTGGGCGTGCAGAGCATCGAACTGGGCGACAAGATGGTGGCGCTGGAGCGTGAAGCCTTCGAGATCGCCGGTGAAGAATTCAACCTGGGTTCGCCCAAGCAACTGGGAGTCATCCTCTACGACAAGCTCGGCCTGCCGGTGCTGAAGAAGACTGCCAAAGGCCAGCCGTCCACCGCTGAAGAAGTGCTGGCCAAGTTGGCCGAGGACGACTACCCGCTGCCCAAGGTGCTGATGCAGTACCGCTCCATGAGCAAGCTCAAGAGCACCTACACCGACCGCCTGCCGGAGCAGATCAACCCGCGTACCGGGCGAATCCACACCTCCTATCACCAGGCAGTCGCGTCTACCGGGCGTTTGTCTTCCAGCGATCCGAACCTGCAGAACATCCCGGTGCGTACCGCCGAAGGCCGGCGCATCCGCCAGGCCTTCATCGCGCCGCCTGGCTACAAGCTGCTGGCGGCGGACTATTCGCAGATCGAACTGCGGATCATGGCGCACCTGTCCCGCGACGAAGGGCTGATGAATGCCTTCCGCAATAACCTCGACGTGCACACGGCCACCGCGGCCGAAGTGTTCAAGGTCGAACTCAAGGACGTCAGTTCCGATCAGCGCCGCAGCGCCAAGGCGATCAACTTCGGCCTGATCTATGGCATGGGCGCGCAGAAGCTCGGCAAGGACATCGGCGTCGATACCAAGACTGCCAAGGCCTATATCGACACCTACTTCGCCCGCTACCCCGGCGTGCGCGAATACATGGACCGCACCCGCGCCCAGGCCGCGGAACAGGGTTATGTGGAAACCCTGTTCGGCCGCCGCCTGTACCTTCCGGAGATCAACTCCAACAAGCCGCAGGAACGCGCCGGCGCCGAACGTACGGCGATCAACGCACCGATGCAGGGCACGGCGGCCGACATCATCAAGAAGGCCATGGTGGCGGTAGACAACTGGCTGACGGCCTCAGGCCTGGATGCCAAGGTCATCCTGCAAGTGCACGACGAACTGGTGCTGGAAGTGCGCGAAGACCTGGTGGACAAGGTGAGCGAGGAGATTCGCGGCTACATGAGCAATGCCGCGACCCTGGATGTGCCGCTGCTGGTCGAAGTCGGGGTGGGCAGTAACTGGGATGAGGCGCACTGAGGCGAGAAGGCAGTACTTTGGCCGCGGCATAGTGCCGCGGCGAAGGCTAGCGAAGAGCTATTAGTGCGGAAAATTTCATCGACTATTGCCAATAGTTTTTGAAACCTCCCGGAACTTAATCAGTGAAAGCCCACTCAGAGTAACTGAATGGCTGGTGAAGCCCTTCGATGCTCCTATGTTGTGTTAAGTGTTGGCAGATATCTGGACCCCGCCCTAGCGGTCCGGAACTTGGACCCCGAACTTCCCCTCCCCATACGAAGTCCGGGGTTTTTTTTGCCCAAAAACTGCCTGTGGCGCGATCATGCTGCGTTAAAAACTGGCGGGAAATGCTCATTTAGGCCCCTAAAGTCGAATGCGACCCCAGCCGTTTCCGCCAGTTTTTGCCTTGCCTGATCACACCACAGGCAGTTTTGCGTATGTCTTTCAGGCCTCGGTTTCGGCGCCTTTGTCCGCCAGTTCCATCCAGCCCGCCAGTACAGTGTAGGCCTCTTCCAGGCCCATGCGTTTTGGTGCCGAAAACAGTTGGATGGTGACGTTATCGCCCCAGCCCTTACGGATTTGCGACTGCACCTTGAGCAGGGTGTTCTTGGCCGCGCCGTAGGTCAGTTTGTCGGCCTTGGTCAGCAGGATGTGCATCGGCATGCCGCTGGCGACGGCCCAGTCGAGCATCAGCAGGTCGAAGTCGGTCATCGGATGGCGGATGTCCATCATCAGAATCAACCCTTTCAGACTCTCGCGGCTGCCCAGGTAGGCTTCCAGGTGACGCTGCCAGTGTTGCTTGAGCGGGATCGGTACTTTCGCGTAACCGTAACCCGGCAGGTCGACCAGACGGCGATCGTCGTCTAGCTTGAAGAAGTTCAACAGCTGCGTACGGCCCGGAGTTTTCGAGGTGCGTGCCAGGCTGGCATGGGTCAGGGTATTCAGGGCGCTGGATTTGCCAGCGTTGGAACGCCCGGCGAAGGCCACTTCGAAGCCTTCGTCGTCGGGGCATTGATCGACTTTGGCGGCGCTGAGCATGAAAGTGGACTGTTGGCACAGACCAAGAATGGGATTTTTGAGTTGCATGGGATTTCCGATAGGGGCGGTGCCGAGAATGGACGCGGCGAGCGGTGTCGTTTCCGTTTCAGTAGCGCCAGTATATAATGCCGCAGATTTTGTGTGCGCTTTGTCCCAGCGTAGGATGAAGTTCACGAGAGCGATAGACCTTGATTGCGCATTAGAACGCAGCACGCTCTCAACCCTGAAAAGGTCGTTTTATGACGAAATGGCTGCTGGCTGCCGGCGTCCTGATACCGCTTTACAGCGCTCAGGCTACACAGGATCCGGAAGCTGTGTACAACCGTGTTTGTGGGGCTTGTCATTCCGGCCAACTACCAACGGCTCCCCGCAAGGGGGACCAGGGAGCTTGGGCGCCGAGGCTGGCGCAAGGTATGGAGACGCTGGTGCAACACGTGACCCAGGGTTTCAAGGCGATGCCGCCGCGTGGTTTGTGCATGGACTGCAGTGCCGAGGATTACCGAGCCATCATCCTTTGGATGAGCGAGTGATCCCGGTCCATAACTCTTAACCCTTAGCCGTAGTTGGATTAGCTGATGAACAAATTACTCGTGAGTCTGCTGTTGACCTTGGGCATCACAGGTGTCGCCCATGCTGCAGGCGACGCTGCTGCCGGTCAGGCGAAAGCCGCTGTATGTGGTGCTTGCCATGGTCCGGATGGGAACAGCATGGCGCCTAACTTTCCAAAGCTGGCGGGTCAGGGTGAGCGTTACCTGAACAAGCAGTTGCACGACATCAAGTCCGGCAAGCGCCAGGTGTTGGAAATGACCGGCCTGCTGACCAACCTGAGCGATCAGGACCTGGCCGACCTCTCCGCCTACTTCGCCAGCCAGAAAGGCAGCGTCGGCGCGGCAGACCCGAAAGTCGTGGCTCGCGGTGAAGAGTTGTTCCGTGGCGGCAAGCTGGATCAAGGCATGCCTTCCTGCACCGGTTGCCACTCGCCAAATGGCACGGGTAACGCCGCTGCCGGCTTCCCGCACCTGGGTGGCCAGCATGCTCAGTACGTAGCCAAGCAGTTGACCGACTTCCGCGAAGGCAACCGCACCAACGACGGCGACACCATGATCATGCGCAGCATCGCCGCCAAGCTGAGCAACAAGGACATCGAAGCGGTATCCAGCTACATCCAGGGCCTGCACTGAGGCCGGCGATCATGTTGCGAAAGGGTCTATCTTGCGCAACGTTAATGATCGATTAATCTGTCGATGAAAGCATAAAGGGTGGCTCAGGCCGCCCTTTTTTATGGCGTCTGCCGCTACACTAGCGAACTCAAGCCCTGCCATGACCTGTCTGCGAACAGGCCGCGTGAGGCGACCTTACTTGTTCAGGAGTAAAGCATGCGTAATCTGATTCTCAGCGCCGCTCTCGTCACCGCCAGCCTGTTTGGCATGACTGCTCAAGCCGCCGAGCCCCTTGAAGCCGGTAAACAATATGTAGAGCTGAGCAGCGCCGTTCCGGTTGCGGTGCCTGGCAAGATCGAAGTGGTCGAGCTGTTCTGGTATGGCTGTCCGCACTGCTACGCCTTCGAGCCGACCATCAACCCATGGGCTGAAAAACTGCCGGCCGACGTCAACTTCGTGCGCATCCCTGCCATGTTCGGCGGTATCTGGAACGTTCACGGTCAACTGTTCATCACCCTGGAAGCCATGGGTGTCGAGCACAAGGTCCACAAAGCGGTATTCGAAGCCATCCATGGCGGCAAGAAACTCGCATCCCCAGAGGAAATGGCCGAGTTCCTGGCTGGCGAAGGCGTCGACAAGGACAAATTCCTGAGCACCTACAACTCGTTCGCCGTCAAAGGCAAGGTCGAGGACGCGAAGAAGAAGGCCCAGGCCTATCAGATCTCTGGCGTACCGACCATGGTCGTCAACGGCAAGTACCGCTTCGACCTGGGCACCGCCGGTGGCCCTGAAGGTGCCCTGAGCGTCGCCGACCAGCTGATCGCCAAAGAGCGGGCGGCCAAGTAAGCGAGTCCCTGCCATGCGACGTTGGGGTACGGAACGCATCGTTGGCCTGCATGATCCGCGGGTCAACGAGCACCATGTGGCGTCCTCCGGCCTGCCGGCAGACAGCCGTCTGCGGCTGCTCAGTTTTAATATCCAGGTCGGTATCAGTACCGAACGTTATCGGCATTACCTGACCCGTGGCTGGCAGCACCTGCTGCCGCACAACGGGCGCGCCGACAACCTGCAAAAGATCGGCGATCTGCTGGGCGACTTCGATCTGGTCGCCCTGCAGGAAGCCGATGGCGGCAGTCTGCGCTCGGGCTACGTCAATCAGGTCGAGCACCTGGCCCAACTCGGCGCCTTCCCCTACTGGTACCAACAGCTCAATCGCAACCTTGGCCGCCTGGCCCAGCACAGCAATGGCGTGCTCAGCCGCCTGCGTCCCTGGGCGATCGAAGATCATCCGCTGCCCGGCCCCAAGGGGCGTGGTGCGATCCTCGTGCGCTTCGGCGATGGTTCCGAGGCGTTGGTGGTGGTGATGATGCACCTGGCCCTGGGCGCCCGCACGCGTACCCGGCAACTGGCCTATATCCGCGAGATGATCGGCGGCTACAAGCATCAGGTGCTGATGGGCGACATGAATACCCATGCCAGCGATCTGCTGGAGCATTCGCCGTTGCGCGACCTCGGTCTGCTGGCGCCGCAATTGGAAGCGACGTTCCCCAGCTGGCGCCCGCAACGCTGTCTTGATCATATTTTGCTCAGCCCCAGCCTGACGCTGGAGCGGGTCGAAGTCCTGGCCCAACCGATTTCCGATCACCTGCCGGTCGCGGTAGAGATTCGTCTGCCGGGTTCGCTCACGGCCGATGCATTGCCCGCGCTGAGTCCTGCCCCTCGCGGAACCCATGAATGAGCGACGACGCCCAGCGCTGGAAAGAGAAGTACCTCAAAAGTATCGAACAACAGGAAAAACTCGAGCGACGCTGGAATGCCCGCCTCGACCTGCTTCGCCGTGGCCTGGTGCGCAGCACGCTGGCGGCCGAAGGTACTGATCGCGCTGTCGATCAGTGCATGAAGGAAATGCGCGAGGTGGTGCGCACCGACGATATGGACGCGGCCTTGGCGGCCCTGTTGCCGCGCCTGGAAAAAGCCGTGCTGGACTCCGAGCAGCGCCGCGAGACCCGCATCGAGCAAATGAGCACGGCCCTGACCTCGCTGGTCAGCCAGTTGCAGAAGCTGCCGTTGCCTCGCGAGGTGAGTCGTCCGCTGAAAAACTTCGCCAAGCAACTGGATGGTCGTGTCGGCCAAGCCCGGGAAATTCCACTGTTGCTGGGTGAGCTGAGCGGCCTGCAAGGCAAGGCGCTGAGCCAGCTGGAGAACCCCGCGGAGCCGCCCCGCCCAGGTTTGCTGCAGCGTCTGTTTGGTGGCCGTGACGCTGACGAAGCGCCTGTCCTGTCCGCGGCCGAAATGCCTGCGGTGGTGGCGAGCCCGGTTGCGGTACAGCCACTGGCAACGGCTGAAAGCGCTGCGGTTGAAACGCCACCGTCTCGTGTCGAAGTCGCGCCCGCACGGCCGTCCGAAGCCCCTGCGCCTGTGGTCGAGGAGCTCGCTGCTGTCAGCCAGCCGCCCGAGCCACAACCGCAAGCACTGCCCGAGATAACCACGGCTGCCCAGGTCGAAGCCTTTGTACCGCCGGTGCTGGAGTCGGAGAAACCCATCGCCGTCGAGCCGGCCCCGCCGATGCTGGATTCACAGGAATCGCCGTCGCCAGCCGCGCCTGAACCCATTGAAGTGCCGCCGGCCGTGCAGCCTTCGACTGTCGACGCTGCGGTTGCTCTTTCCAACCCGGATGAATTGATCGTTGCCGCACCCGCCGAGGCGGCCCCGGCGCCTGTGCTGCTCGATCGCTTGCCGTTGCCGGCGGCCATGGCCGAGGCGCTGGCGGCGATCGACCCGCAGCAGGCCGAGCAGGATGTGCTGTATGCCCTGCCCGACACGCCGGAGCCCTCCTACAGTTCGGTGGCCAAGCACATCGAACATACCCTGCTCGGCCTTCTGGATGACCTGAGCTTGCCAGAACGTCATCGGCCGCAAGCCGAGTCCATGCGCGATCGCTTGCAACATGGGTTGAACTGGTACGAATTGCTGCCGATCCTCGACGATCTGGCAGTATTGATGCTGGCGATCACCGACAGCGGCCAGCATGAGTTCGAGGCGTATCTCAAGCGACTCAACGAGCGCTTGGAATCCTTCCAGAGCAACCTGCAGGCCGCCAGCGAGGGCCATGCCGACAGCAGTTCGGCGGCGCGGGAGATGGACACGCAGATTCGCGAGCAGGTCGATGGCCTGCAAAGCAGCGTTCAGGAAGCGGCGGATCTGGACGATCTCAAGCAGGTGCTGGAAAGCCATCTGGAAGGCCTGCTTGGCACCATGGACCATCACCAGAAGCAGCGTGACGAACGCGAAAAGGAAGTGGCTGCGCGCCTGCAAAGCCTGGCCGAGCGGGTGTCGAGCATGGAGCAGGAAGCCCAGGGCTACCGCGAGCACCTGGAAGAGCAGCGGCAGAAAGCGCTGATCGATCCCCTCACCGGCCTGCCCAATCGAGCGGCCTGGAGCGAGCGTCTGGAGCATGAAGTGGCGCAGTGGCAGCAGCACGGCAACACCTTGTTGCTGGCGATGCTCGACCTCGACCACTTCAAGCGGATCAACGACAACTACGGTCACCTGGCCGGCGACAAGGTGCTGAAGATCATCGCCGGCGTGCTGCGCAAGCGCCTGCGCGGCAATGATTTCATCGCCCGTTTCGGCGGTGAAGAGTTCGTCCTGCTGATACCCGATACCACCTGGCCGGTCGGGGCGCGCCTGGCGGAAACCTTGCGGGCGGCCATCGAAGCCTGTCCGTTTCACTTCAAGGGCGAGCGGGTGACCATCACCATGTCCATCGGTATGAGTGCGTTCAAACCGGGAGAACGCAGCGACCTGGTGCTCAAGAGAGCCGATCAGGCGCTCTATCGGGCCAAGGAGGCGGGGCGCAACCGGGTGGAACTGGGCTGACGCATAATTTGTTCCATTTTGTATAAACCGGTGTGTTCGCCGGTTTTCTGCCAAGGCAGTACGTTACACTGTTGCATTATTTTCTCCAGCGTACTGCCTTCTGCCATGAAAGTTCTTGTCCTCGCTTTGTCCCTTCTATTGCTGGCCGGTTGCGCCAGCGGTCCGCGTTTCGATACCAGCCACCCTTCGGTCAACTTCGATGAGCGGGTGCAATTCGTGGTGGTGCATTACACCTCGGCCTCGATGGAGCGCTCCCTGCAACTGCTGACCCATGGCCAGGTCAGCAGCCACTACCTGATCGGCGACGACAAGGCGGCGACCATCTACAAACTGGTGGACGAGCAATACCGCGCCTGGCACGCCGGCGAGAGCCAGTGGCAAGGCCGTACCTGGCTGAACTCCAGCTCCATCGGGATCGAGATCGTCAACCCGGGCTTTCGCGACCTGCCCACCGGGCGTGTCTGGTATCCCTACAGCGAAGCGCAGGTCCAGAGCCTGATCGTGCTGCTCAAGGACATCAGCAAGCGCAACAACATCGCGCCGCAGCACATCATTGGCCACAGTGATATCGCTCCCCTGCGCAAGCTCGACCCGGGCCCGCTGTTCCCCTGGAAGCGTCTGGCCGAAGCCGGGTTGGGCCGGTGGCCGAACGCCCAGGCGGTGGCGCGCCAGCAGGCGTTCTTTGCCGCGCAGTTGCCGAGCATCGCCTGGTTCCAGCAAGGCCTGGCGCGTCTGGGTTATGAGACGCCGCAGACCGGCGAACTGGATGTGGCGACCCGTCACGTGCTGGCCGCGTTCCAGATGCATTACCGGCCGTCGCGTTTCGACGGCCAGCCGGATGCAGAAAGCGCTGCGATCCTGCAGGTGCTCAACCAGACAAAATAATGACGCCCGCCCGACGGTCAGGGTTTTTTCTCAATCAGTAGCTATAACTCATTGGTAACCCTCGGATATCCAATGATGCCGGCCGCTCGCGAACCCCTACGCAGTTGGTTCTATCGCCCCTGGCTGTTGGCGATGTGTGCGGCTGTGTTGAGTGCGGCCCTGCTGCTGGCGGCGAGCCTGGGCATTGCGATGCACGAGGCGCAACTGCGCGAAAGCGAGCAGATGAATGCCCAGGGCCAACGTTTTCTCGAACGCCTGGAGCAACTGTTCGGTCAGTTGCGTGAAGGCCTGGACGTACTCGAGGCGCAGCCCCTGCGCGGATGCAGCCCCGAGATGGTCGTGACCCTGCAGCAGATCAGCTTCAGTTACCGCTTCATTTATGAAGCGGCCTATATCGATTCAGCCCAGGCCTGCACCAACTGGCCGCTCCAGGACAACCTGGCCGTGATGCGACCGCCGGATATCCGCGGCCCGACCTACAGCTACTGGCTGAACACTTCTACCGAACCCAATGAAAACCGCGCGGCGCTGATGCTCGGGCGCGGTAACTTCCGCGTGGCGACGTCTCGCGGGCACCTGACCGATATGGTCGACCTGCCTGCCAACAGCAGCCTGATGGTGGTTCTCGACCATGGCTCGCGGGCCATCCCGGTGCTGGGGCCGGCGCTGGAGTGGCCGCCGACCGAACCGTGGCCGCCCACGGGACGCAGCCCGTTGCTGGTGACCCAGGACCAATTGATCTACCGGATGCCCACCAGCAATCCGGAGTATCAGATGGTGCTCGTCACCCCCCGCACCAACATGCGCCGAGAAATCTTCGAGGGGTGGTGGTGGCTGCTGCCCAGCAGCCTGGTGCTGGCGGTCTTCATCGGTGGCCTGGCCTTTCAGCTGGCCGGGCAGCGCCAATCCCTGGGCGCCGAATTGCAGGGGGCGCTGCGCCGCGGTGAGCTGCAGGTGCTGTATCAACCCATCTTCGATCTGCGCACGCGCCAGTGTGTCGGCGCCGAGGCCCTGCTGCGCTGGCGCCGTCCGGACGGCACCCTGACCAGCCCGGACCTGTTCATTCCCATGGCGGAGAATACCGGGCAGATCCGCCCGATCACCGATTTTGTCCTGCAACGCCTGCTCGAACAATTGGGGCATCTGTTGCGGGCCAACCCGCAGCTGTACATCTCGGTCAACCTGGCGGCCTGCGATGTCATGGTGCCGCGGATCGGCAAAGTGATGGCGCGCCTGTTGGCGCTGCATCGGGTGGCGGCGCGGCAGATCGCCTTCGAAGTCACCGAGCGCGGGCTGATCGATGTGGTGGTCGCCCGGCATAACCTGCAAGCCTTGCGGGACGTTGGCCATCAGGTGCTGATCGACGATTTCGGCACGGGTTATTGCAGCCTGGCGTACCTGCAGACCCTGCCGGTGGATTACCTGAAGATCGACAAGGCATTCATCGATGCCCTGGGGCATGACGCCGCCAGCAGCGGCGTCGCCCCGCACATCATTCGCATGGCCCATGCCCTGCAGCTCAAGGTGATTGCCGAGGGCATCGAGTTCGAGGATCAGGCGTTGCTGCTGAGCAGCGAGGGCGTGCGTTTTGGCCAGGGCTGGCTGTTCGCCCATGCGCTGAGCGCGGTGCAGTTCATCGACCTGATTACCCGCGGGCGCCGCCTGGGGCCGCGGCGCCTGGATGACGGGGCCTAGCCCCTAGAGGGGCAAGGCCAGATAGAACTGGGTTCCCTGTCCGGGCCGTGAATAGACGCCCATGCGCCCGCCGTGCAGTTGCACGATTTCCTTGCACAGCGCCAGGCCCAGGCCGGCCCCGCCTTTCTTGCGTCCGACCTGGACGAAGGGTTCGAAAATCCGCCCCTGTTGCCCGTAGGCGATGCCTTCGCCGTTGTCTTCGACGCTGATGATGACCCGCTCGCCATGCCTACGGGCCTGCAAGCGGATCAAGCCACCCTTGGCGGTATGCCGCAGGGCATTGTCGATCAGGTTGTCCAGCACCCGCTCCAGTTGCATGCGGTCGGCGTGCAGCCGCGGCAACGGCGCCTGGAGCTCCACCCGCAGCTCGATGTCCTGCGCTGTGGCTGCGCCGATGAAGCGGTTGCGCGCCTGCTCCAGCAGCTCTTCCAGGGTGCAAGGCGCCAGGGTGAGTTTCTGCAGGCCGTTTTGATAACGCGAGAAGTTCAGCAGGTCGTTGATCAGTTGCATCAGGCGCTGCATTTCTTCGTTGACGGTGTTCAGCAGGTCGGCTTCGCGGGACTCCTCAGGGAAGCGCAGGCGTTCCTGCAACAGGCCGAACGCCATGTGCATGCCGGTGACCGGGGTGCGCAATTCATGGGAGGCACGCAATACGAACTCGCTGCGCACACGCTCGAAGGCTCGCTGCTCGGTGACGTCGTGCAGCACCATCACCGCGCCGAGGATATGCCCCTGGGGATGGCTGACCGGGGTCAGGCTGTACGTCAGCAGGCGCGATTCGCCATCGACCTCGACGCTGAGGTCTTCCGGCGCCCGTTCCAGGGTGCCGCCGCGCAATACCAGTTGCAGCTGCTCGTCCAGTTCCGGTCGCTGCAGGGCACTGCCCAGCCCTTGTCCGAGGCGTTCCTCGTCCCAGCCCAGCTGACGTTGGGCTACCGGGTTGAGGTGTTCCAGGTGACCCTGGCGGTCGATCATCAGCAAACCGTCGTCGATGCTGTCGAGCACCGATTGCAGGCGCTGCTGGCCGGCAAGCAGTTCGTCGACATTGGTGGCCTGATGCTCGCGCAGGGCTTGGGCCATGATTCCGAAGCGCCGGGTCAGCAAGTTCATCTCGGCAGCCGAAGACAGGGGCAGGGTCACGTCGAAGTTGCCCTGGCCGATATTGTCGGCGGCCTTGGCCAGCGCTTCGATGGGGCCGCCAAAGCGCCGGGCGATGCCGTGGGCGGTGATGAAGCCGATGATCAGCACGGCCAGCCCGACCAAACCGAGCAGGCCGGCGATCAGCAAGGCGCGATTGCGGGCCTGGTGTTCGATGTCATTGATGTTGTCCAGGGCCTGCTTGTGCTCGCCGATCAAGCCATTGCGCAGGGTATTGAAGCGGTGGGTCAGTTCGGTATTGCCATTGACCCCTGCCGAGCTCCCGTCGGCGCGCTCGAAGGCTTCGAAGAAACGCTGGTAGTCGTCGCGTGCCTGGGTGAAGCCGTTACGCACATTGTTTTGCCGTTCATGCTCGATGCCCTGCTCGAGCAGGGCCAGGTATTCCTGCCTGGAGTCGTCCAGCGCCGTCCGGTCAGGGTTGTGGTTGAGCATGATGAGCAGTTGGTCGCCCAGGGTCTGTCGCAGCTTGAGCCCCAGGTCCAGGGTAATGAAGTTGTTGCGGATCAGCGCTTCCTGGGTCTTGGCCATCTGCATCACGCTGACCAGCCCGAGCAGCAGGCCGAGCAGCGCCACGGTGATCAGCGCCGAGATGCTCAGAAACAGTCTCGTGCGCAGTTTCATCGCTAACTTCATGAGGGGCGGCTCACAGGTTGTACTGTTTGCGTTTGCGGTACAGCGTCGAGGCGTCGATGCCGAGCGTCTTGGCGGCCTGGTCGAGGGTATCGCTGGTGGCCAGCACGGCGCCGATATGGGCTTTCTCCAGCTCGTCCAGGCTCAAGGCAGCGCCGATGCGCGGGGTGTTGTTGGTCGGTTGCTCGGCCATGCCCAGGTGGCTGATCTCTACCTTTTCCTGGGGACAGATGATGCTGGCGCGTTCCACCACGTTGCGCAGCTCGCGGATATTGCCCGGCCAGCGGTAGTTGAGCAGCGCTTCGCGGGCCTCGTCGCTGAAGCCACGGGCGGGACGGGCGTATTCCTTGACGAAGCGCGCCAGGAAACGGTCGGCCAGGGTCAGGATGTCTTCGCTGCGTTCGCGCAGCGGCGGCAGGTGCAGGGTGATCACGTTCAGACGGTACAGCAGGTCTTCACGGAAGCGTCCGTCGCGCACCATGTCCTCGAGGTTGAGGTTGGTCGCGGCGAGGATGCGCACGTCGGCGCGGCGGGTCACCGGGTCGCCGACCCGCTCGTATTCCTTGTCCTGGATGAACCGCAGCAACTTGGGTTGCAGGGTCAGCGGGAAGTCGCCGATCTCGTCGAGGAACAGCGTGCCGCCGTCAGCCTGGTTGACCCGGCCAAGGGTGCTTTCGCTGGCGCCGGTAAAGGCCCCGCGGCTGTGACCGAACAGCTCGCTCTCCATCAGCTCGGCGTTCAGCGACGGGCAGTTGATGGTGACGCAGGATTTCCTGGCGCGCTTGCTCCAGCCATGAATGGCCCGGGCCAGCTCGCCCTTGCCGGTGCCGGACTCGCCGAGGATCAGGATGTTGGCGTCGGTACCGGCGACCTGGCGGGCGGTTTCCAGCACCACTTTCATCGCCGGACTGTGCGAGTCCAGGCCGTCCTTGGGTTTGCGCACTTCGCCTTCGAGGGCCTCCAGGCGTGCCGAGAGCTGGCGGACTTCCAGCTGCTTGGCGGTCGCCAGGCGCAGTTGATCGGGGCTGCAGGGCTTGACCAGATAGTCGGCGGCACCGGCCTGGATGGCGTCCACCGCGGTATCGACGGCCGAATGGGCGGTGACGATGACCACCCGCATCCAGGGGGCCTGGATGCGCATCTGGGCCAGTACGTCCAGGCCGTTGTCCTCGCCCAGGCGCAGGTCGAGGAAACACAGGTCGAACACCTGGCGTTGCAGCAAGGCATCGGCCTGAGCGGCGCTATTGGCCGTGGCGACGGTGTAGCCCTCGTCTTCCAGGCAGTAACGGAAGGTACGAAGGATCGCGGACTCATCATCTACCAGAAGAATGCGGCCTTGATTTTCCGGTGCTGATTCCATGTCCGAGGCTCCTGAAGTGAGTGATCTTATTTAGTCCCGGAAAAATCGGGCAAGTTGCATGGTTAATTCTGATCGATTTCCAAGCGTGCAGATTAGTTATCTCCGGGGTCTATTGCTAATAGATTGAAAACAATAGGTTTTTTATTGATTTCAGGTCTTGCCCGCAGTCCTTTCCCGATTTCGCCACTGTACTCCATGCATTTTCAACTGCGCTTTTTTCCTCAAGTACCGGGCCGATCGTGCAATTCGCACGGTATCCAGGGCGGCATCGTGCAGGATGGCGTATGGCAAACCTCTCAATATGAATGCAAGTCGTTGTTTTTATTGAGTTTGTTCTAATCGTGAAAGCTGGCATGCAGGCTGCAACAACCTGATCAGGCTCGGTTGAACAAGCCGCAGGCACAGCAACAAGCGTTGAGAACAATGACCCCCATGGGAGGAGCTTCCGGATGAAACGCCAACGTCTCGCCCCATTGTCTGTTTCGTCCCTGCATCTGCAGCAGGGATTGTTCGCCAGCCTGGCATTGCTGGTGACCTTGATTGGCGGTCAGCAGTTTTCACGTTGGGAGCAAAGCCAGCAGCAAGAAGCTGTGAGGTTGCCGGTTTCTCATCCCACTCAAACCCACTTCAGTGCAGTCAGCACTCGGTTTGCCGATTCCGCCCCGATGCTTCTGATGGACGTCGACCAGGCTCAGCCTGCCACCGACACGGCTTATCAGGAGCGCTGGGTGTTCTAGGCAGGACAGTCGGTGCGCAACGGCGGGCCGGCTAGGCAGTACCTCTAAATAGAAGCGTAAGGAGAATGACCATGTTGAGCTGGGCAATCACATTCCTGATCATTGCCATCATCGCCGCGGTACTGGGCTTTGGTGGTATCGCGGGCACCGCCACGGGTATCGCCAAGATTCTCTTTGTCGTTTTCCTGGTGATGTTCATCGCTTCCTTCTTCTTTGGCCGTCGTGGTCGAGGTTGAACATGAGCGTTTCTTTGAAAACATTGGCCGCCGCCCTGTTGCTGGGCGGCGCGGCCACGGCGATGGCGGCCAACGACGGTCAGACCCGGGTCAACGAGTTGTTGAACAGTGACCCGCAATACCGTGAAACCTGGCAGGAAGTCGTCGAAAAGGAAGAACGCCTGCCGGAATGGGTGATGAACCTGTCCGGTGACGCGCAGCAGATGAATGCGGTGGAAGAAGACGGCGACAAGTACCTGGTCGGTCCGCTTTGCGAAACCCGCGATACCTGTCGCAACCAGCGCCTGATCGTGGCGTTCAGTTTCGACAAGAAAGACGCCTACGCCATGTTGGTCGAAGTGCCGGCGGGCCTGCCCGCGGACAAGTCGCCGACCCGCCATGCCGAATACCGCTTTCTCGGCAAGCCGGACGCTGGCATGCAGGGCTTGCTCAAGGAACAGCTGAAAAAGGACCCGAACTGGTACTGAGTTGACTGTTCGAAGGTTCGACCATGGAAAGCAAGCGCCCATCCGAGCCTTGCTTTCTGTTGCACCGCCCCGAGGAGGGGCCGCGCATGACCAGGGGGCCGGGACGTTCTGATCGCAACCGGATCGGAGTGACCTAGGGGTACAGGGAGTGCCTCCGCGAGGGCCGGGTCAGGAAAAACTGCGGCGCAAGTTCGCCAGCCGCTCAGGCTTGACGACTTGCGTCGTGTTTGAATGCCACAAACCTTTGTGGCAGAGCGGTGGCCTGCTTTTTCAGGCAGGGGTTCGCGACAAATATTCCGAGTTGCCTGGTCTAACCGTTTCACGGTGTTTCCTTGCGACCGTACATCGAGAAACTTTTGGCTTTTTCCAGATGAGATTTCTGGTTCTAACGTAAGAACTTTCCCTTCTTTCGAAGGTCATTTCGAACCCACTCAAAAACGCTGAATACCGCCTGAAATGGCCGTTTCACGGCAGATGGTCGGGCCGAAATGTCGTCTTCGAACCGGTTGGGACGCCCGTTTCGTTTAGAAAAACTCATGCCGATTCGGCATAGGGTAGGCGTTTACGGCATTAGACGCGCCCCCCTTGCGTCGGAATAGTTGCGCCTTTTTTCGCCTGCAGAGAGCCGTAAATGCTCGCTCGGGGTGACCTTATACGGGGGCCGATGCACAGACTTTTCCGCCATTGAGCGTTCCAGTTCGCGCATTAGCCCGAGTCCAACTGAAGTAAGGGTAATGATATGAAGAAGGCAAAACTAAGCCTCGCCTGGCAGATCCTCATCGGTCTGGTGCTGGGGATTGCAATTGGTGCGCTGCTCAACCATTTCAGTGCCGAAAAAGCCTGGTGGATCAGCAACGTCCTGCAACCTGCGGGCGATATCTTTATCCGCTTGATCAAGATGATCGTGATCCCGATCGTGATCTCCTCGCTGATCGTCGGTATCGCCGGCGTGGGCGACGCGAAGAAACTCGGGCGTATCGGCCTGAAGACCATCATCTACTTCGAAATCGTCACCACCATCGCGATCCTGGTCGGCCTGGTGCTGGCCAACGTGTTCCACCCGGGCGCCGGCATCGACATGAGCACCCTGGGTACCGTGGATATTTCCAAGTACCAGGCGACCGCCGCCGAGGTACAGCATGAACACGCGTTCATCGAAACCATCCTCAACCTGATCCCATCGAACATCTTCGCGGCCATGGCCCGCGGCGAGATGCTGCCGATCATCTTCTTCTCGGTGCTGTTCGGCCTCGGTCTGTCGAGCCTGCAGGCCGACCTGCGCGAGCCGCTGGTGAAGATGTTCCAGGGCGTCTCGGAAAGCATGTTCAAAGTCACCCACATGATCATGAACTACGCCCCGATCGGCGTATTCGCCCTGATCGCGGTGACCGTGGCCAACTTCGGTTTCGCCTCCCTGCTGCCGCTGGCCAAGCTGGTGATCCTGGTTTATGTGGCCATCGCCTTCTTCGCCTTCGTGGTTCTGGGCCTGATCGCTCGCCTGTTCGGCTTCTCGGTGATCAAGCTGATGCGCATCTTCAAGGATGAGCTGGTGCTGGCCTACTCCACCGCCAGTTCGGAAACCGTGCTGCCGCGGGTGATCGAGAAGATGGAAGCCTACGGTGCGCCGAAAGCCATCTGCAGCTTCGTGGTACCGACCGGTTACTCGTTCAACCTCGACGGTTCGACCCTGTACCAGAGCATCGCGGCGATCTTCATCGCCCAGCTGTACGGCATCGACCTGTCGATCAGCCAGCAACTGCTGCTGGTCCTGACCCTGATGGTCACCTCCAAAGGCATCGCCGGCGTGCCGGGCGTGTCCTTCGTGGTGCTGCTGGCGACCCTGGGCAGCGTGGGCATTCCGCTGGAAGGCCTGGCCTTCATCGCCGGTGTCGACCGCATCATGGACATGGCCCGTACCGCGCTGAACGTGATCGGCAACGCCCTGGCGGTCCTGGTCATCGCGCGTTGGGAAGGCATGTACGACGACGCCAAGGGCCAGCGCTACTGGAATTCCCTGCCGCACTGGCGCAGCAAGGAGCCGCTGCCGGCCGGTGAAGTCACCAAAGGCTGACAGCTGTAGCCGTCATCATCGACAAACCCCGGTCAATCCGGGGTTTGTCGTTTCTGTCCGCACCGCTATCATTCGCCGCATCTTCTGGGGGAATAACTGATGCTCAATGGCCTGTGGCTTGGCTTCTTCATCGTGGCGGCCGTTTCAGCGCTGGCGCAGTGGCTGGTCGGCGGTAACGCCGGGATCTTCGCGGCGATGGTGGAAAGCATCTTCGCCATGGCCAAGCTGTCGGTGGAAGTGATGGTGCTGCTGTTCGGCACCCTGACCCTGTGGCTGGGCTTTTTGCGGATCGCCGAAAAGGCCGGGATCGTCGACTGGCTGGCCAAGGCCCTGGGCCCGCTGTTCACCCGTCTGATGCCGGAAGTGCCGCCCGGCCACCCGGCCATCGGCCTGATCACCCTGAACTTCGCGGCCAATGGCCTGGGGCTGGACAACGCCGCCACGCCGATCGGCCTCAAGGCCATGCGCGCCTTGCAGGACCTGAACCCCAGCGCGACCACGGCGAGCAACGCGCAGATCCTGTTCCTGGTGCTGAACGCCTCGTCCCTGACCCTGCTGCCGGTGACCATCTTCATGTACCGCGCCCAGCAAGGCGCCGCCGACCCGACCCTGGTGTTCCTGCCGATCCTGCTGGCCACCAGCGCCTCGACCCTGGTCGGCCTGCTGTCGGTCGCGGTGATGCAGCGCTTGCGCCTGTGGGACCCAGTGGTGCTGGCCTACCTGATTCCCGGCGCCCTGGTCCTGGGTGGCTTCATGGCCTTGCTCGCCACGCTGTCGGCCACCGCGCTGGCGTCGCTGTCGTCGATCCTGGGCAACCTGACCCTGTTCGGCCTGATCATGTTGTTCCTGGTGATTGGCGCGCTGCGCAAGGTCAAGGTCTACGAGGCCTTCGTCGAGGGCGCCAAGGAAGGTTTCGACGTCGCCAAGAACCTGCTGCCGTATCTGGTGGCCATGCTCTGCGCGGTGGGCGTGCTGCGCGCCTCCGGCGCCCTGGACTTCGGCCTGGACGGCATCCGGTATCTGGTGGAATGGGCTGGCTGGGACACACGCTTCGTCGATGCCCTGCCGACGGCCCTGGTCAAACCCTTCTCTGGCAGCGCCGCACGGGCCATGTTGATCGAAACCATGCAGACCCAGGGTGTGGACAGTTTCCCGGCGTTGGCCGCGGCGACGATCCAGGGCAGTACCGAGACCACTTTCTATGTGCTGGCGGTGTACTTCGGCTCGGTCGGCATCCAGCGGGCGCGCCATGCCGTCGGCTGCGCCCTGCTGGCCGAGCTGGCCGGCGTGGTGGCGGCGATTGCGGTGTGCTACTGGTTCTTCGGTTAAGGCTCGGAACGATTCGCGGGCAAGCCTCGCGCCTACCAGGACCATCCTGTAGGCGCGAGGCTTGCCCGCGATGAGGCCATCAGCGCCTGACCAGCTGACTGCCCTGCTTCACCGTCCACTCCACCACCTGCCGGTTCAAGGCGTCTCCGGCCTGGCCAAACCCGGCAACCACCGCCGGCACCTTGGTATCGTTCAGCGGCTGGCGCACTTCGAAGCGCTGGCTGGCCAGGATCTTCTGGTCGTAGCCGCGCACCAGGCGCGCATCCAGGCGGATCACCACCGCCACCGCCTTGCCCTGGTATTCGCTCTGGAATGCCTGCAGGTTGCCGCCCAGTTCGAGGTCGGTCTGCACATCGCTGTCGTCGGTGCCCAGCAACTGCACCCGGCCATCGGCGAGGAACCCATCCAGCAGCCGATTGCGCAGCAGCACCGGCGCCGGATCGCTCCAGCGCGCATCTTTGTAGCTGCTGATCACATCGCCTTGGGGGATCACAGCGATTCTCGCGCTGTTCAAGGCGTCGCTCGCCAGGGGTTTGGTCAGGCGCAGGGACCAGGGCTGCGCGTGGCCCTGAGGCCGGGCTGTGGCGCTCTGAGCCGTGGGCAGGCGATAGATATCCACCGGGTCGGCCTGGGGCAGGATCGAGCAGGCGCCGCTCAAGGCGAATCCGGCGGCCAGGGCCAGCCGGCCGAATGGGCGATAGGCACGCTTCATGGCGTGAACTCCTTGTTCTTGTCACTGCCCAGCAGGTAGCCGCTGGGGTTGGCTTCCAGGCGACGCGAAATGGCCCGCAGCGAGCTCAGGGTATCGCGCAGCTCGCGCACGGCCGGCGCCAGGCCATTGAGGCCCTGGATGCCATTGTTCAGCGAGTCCTGGTTGTCGGTCAGCAGTTTGTTGATGGTGGCGCTGCTCTGTTCCAGCGATTGCATGGCCAGCCCGGCGCTGCCGAATATCTGCTTGCCCTGCTCGTTGAGCAGGCCGTTGGCGTTGCGCATCAGCGCGGTGGTCTGTTCCAGGGTGGCGCTGGCCTGCTTGCCGATGGACGCCAGTTGCTGCATGGCCAGGCGTACGTCGCCGCGCTGTTCGGCGATGGCTCCGGTGGTCTGCTCCAGGTGTTCGAGGGTGTTGCCGATGCGCTCGACGTTCTCTGGCGAGAACATGCTGTTGGCGTTGTGCAGCAGCAGGTTGACGCTGGTCATCAGGTCTTCGCTGTTGTTCAGCAGGCGGGCGATTGGCGAAGGCGACGCGACGATCACCGGCAGTTTGCCGTCCTTGCCCAGAAGCGGCTGGCTTTGTGGAGTACCGCCACTGAGCTGGATGATCGAGGTCCCGGTGATGCCGGTCAGGGTCAGCTTGGCCTGGGTATCTTCCTTGATCGGGGTTTCGCCACTCAGGCGGATCCGCGCCAGGACCCGGCGCGGGTCGTTCGGGTCCAGGCGCAGGCTGACCACATCGCCGACCTTGATCCCGCTGTACTGCACGGCGCTGCCTTTGGACAGGCCGCTGACGGCCTCGTTGAAGATGATCTCGTAGTCCTTGAACTCCGTGTCGACGCTGGACTTGGCCAGCCACAGGCCGAACAGCAGGGCGCCGACCACCACAATCACGGTGAACAGGCCGATCAGGACATGATGGGCTCGGGTTTCCATGTCATACCTCGTTGAGCTGTGTAGCGGCCTGATACGCCGCGCGGCCGCGAGGGCCATGGAAGTATTCGTGAATCCAGGCGTCGTCGGTCTCGGCGACCTGGTCGATGGCATCCGCCACCAGCACCTTTTTCTGTGCCAGCACCGCCACCCGGTCGGTGATGGTGTACAGCGTGTCCAGGTCATGGGTAACCAGGAACACGCTCAGGCCCAGGGCGTCACGCAGGGTCAGGATCAATTGGTCGAACGCCGCGGCACCGATCGGGTCGAGGCCGGCGGTGGGTTCGTCGAGAAACAGGATGTCCGGGTCCAGGGCCAGCGCCCGGGCCAGGGCGGCGCGCTTGATCATGCCGCCGGACAGCGAGGCCGGGTATTTGTCGGCCGCCGACAGCGGCAGCCCGGCCAGCGCCAGTTTCACCGCCGCCAGGTGCTCGGCGTCGGCGCGGCTCAGGCCGGCATGCTCGATCAGCGGCAGGGCGACGTTTTCGGTCACGGTCAGCGACGAAAACAGCGCGCCCTTCTGGAACAGCACGCCGAAGCGCCGTTCGATCAGCGAGCGCTCATGTTCCGCCAGGCTCGGCAGGTTCTGGCCGAAGACCCGTACCGAACCTGCGCTGGGCTGGCGCAGGCCGATGATGCTGCGCAGCAGCACCGACTTGCCGCTGCCCGAACCGCCGACCACCGCGAGGATCTCGCCCTTGTACAGGTCCAGGTCGAGGTTTTCGTGCACGCTCTGCGGGCCGAAGCGATTGCACAGGCCACGGACTTCGATCACCGCCTCGGCGGGCGGACGGGTTGAACGGTTCACCAGCCCATCTCCATGAAGAACAGCGCGGCGACGGCATCGAGGACGATCACCACGAAGATCGATTGCACCACGCTGGAGGTGGTGTGGGCGCCTACGGATTCGGCGCTGCCGCTGACCTTGAAGCCTTCCAGGCAGCCGATGGCGGCGATCAGGAAGGCGAAGATCGGCGCCTTGACCATGCCCACCAGGAAGTGCTGCACGCCGATGTCCGATTGCAGCAAGGCGAGGAACATCGCCGGCGAGATATCCAGCGACAGCGCACAGACCACCCCGCCCCCGACAATCCCCGAGAGCATCGCCAGGAAGGTCAGCATCGGCAGCGCCACCAGCAGCGCCAGGACCCGGGGCAGCACCAGCAGCTCCATCGGGTCCAGGCCCAGGGTGCGGATGGCGTCGATTTCCTCGTTGGCCTTCATCGAGCCGATTTGCGCGGTGAAGGCGCTCGCGGTCCGCCCGGCCATGAGGATCGCGGTGAGCAGCACACCGAACTCACGCAGGAAGGAGAACGCCACCAGGTCCACGGTAAAGATGCTGGCGCCGAAACTCTGCAGCACCGTGGCGCCGAGGAAGGCCACCACGGCGCCCACCAGAAAGGTCAGCAAGGCGACGATGGGCGCGGCGTCGAGGCCGGTCTGCTCGATATGCGCGACCATCGGCGTGATGCGCCAGCGCTTGGGGCGCAGCAGGCCGCGGGCCAGGGTTTCGAGGATCAGGCCGACGAAACCCAGCAGCTTCAGGCTGTCCTGCCAGATGGCGTCGACCGCCTTGCCGATCCGGGTCAGCAACTGGATACCGACTGATATTTCCGGTTCCTTGAGCGGTACGCAGAAGTCGCTCAGCGAGCAGTAGACGGTCTGCAGCAGCGCGCGGTCGGCCGAAGACAAGGTGCAGTCGGGGTGTTCGGTGGACTGGCCGAGACGCTCGGAGCCCAGCAGTTCGACCAGCAGCGAGGCGCCCGCGGTATCCAGGGCGCTGAGGCCGTTGAGGTCGATGTGGGTGCTGGCGTCGTACTGTCCGGTGAGCTTTTCGCAGAGGTGCTTGAGCTCGGTGTAATGGACGAGCGTCCAGTCCCCCGCGACTCGCAACCGCGAGGGGGAACTCGACGTATCCAGTTGGGCACTGCCGGCCGTCGTGCTCTGGGTCATAAGCTCCGTGCTTGTATGGTTTTTACGCAGTGCTACGTAATACCACGATCGAGACGACTTTGCCTTGTACTAAGGTGCTGAGTCTTGCCCGTTGGTGCCGGTGATCTTGAAGCGCAGCACGCCGATCACCTGCCCGTCTTCGGTCAGCACCCGGACCTGCCAGCTGCCGGTCGGATCGCCGGGGAAGTTCTGCTTGTGCGACCAGGCGCGGTAGCCCTCCTTGCGCCCGCCGTGGATGTCCAGGGCCACTCGGTCGACCTCTTTACCGTTGAATTGCCAGACGTGATAAATGCGCTCGTCCAGCCCGCGCGGCGCATTGATCGCGGTGTAGGCATACAGCCCGGCGCTGCGCACGTCGTTGGCGCTGACCTCCTTGAGGCTGGCGCCGGGGGTGCGGTCCTGCAACTGGGTGCTGATGGCTTCCTCGGCGATCCACAAGGTCGCCGGCGGAACCCAGGAGCGCAGCAGCCAGCCAGTGCCGCCGATGGCCAGGGTCATGCCCAGCAGCATCAGCGCGCCGCGCAGGTTGCGGATCGGGAAGATCGACGCAAGGCTGGGGAACGACAGCAGCATGGCGATGCCCAGGGCCAGCTTGAAGCTCTGCGCGGTGGTCAGGTGCAGGATGATCGGCAGCGCGGTCAGCAACGCGGCGAACAGCGTCAGGGTGTGCAGGGCGAGGAACAGCCAGCGGCGTGGGGCCAGCCATTTGTAGTACAGCGGGTCGATGATCGAGACCAGCGCCGAGGCGCCCAGCAGGCCGGTGAATACCAGCTGCCCGCTGTTCCAGGCGGTGGTGATGAAGAAGAACGGCAGGACGAAAAACAGGCTTTCCTGGTGAATCATCTGCGTTGCGTAACGCAGCAGCGGCTGGGGGATTTCCCGCTTGAAGATCTTGGTGAACAGCTGGGTCAGGCTGTTTTCCAGCATCAGCCAGATCCAGCTCACCAGCATGATCACGGCGATCCAGGTGGCCAGGCCCTGTTGGCGGTCCACCAGGATGAAACTGCCGACACCGGAAATGAAACCGCCGAGCGCAATGACCCCTGGGTAGCGCTTCATCAGTTCCAGGATGCGCTGCATGTAATGAGTCAGGTTTGGCATTCGGCGATCACACTAGAAAAAATCCCCGACAGAATAACGGTTTAGCATGACAAAAGACGCATCAGGCACGGATTCGTTTGCGATAAGCCCGCCCGCCGAACAGCGCCAGAACAATCAATAACAGTACGCCGAGGATCAGCCCGCTCAAGGCCGTATAGCTCAGCAGCGGTTTTTCGATCCGCAGGTAGCCGGGCTGTTCCAGCAGTTGGCGCATGGCCTGGTTGGCCTGCTTCAGGCTGACGGCTTGCAGGCGCTTGGCCGGGTCGCTGAAACGCCCGTCCGCATAGTCGCTCAAGGCGCCCCAGTAGTAGTCCGCCAGGGCGCTATTGCCCTGTACCGCCCAGGCCTGGCGAGCAATGGCGGCCTGTTGCAGACGGGCGAAGGTGGCCGGCTCCAGGCCGTCCTTGAGCAGTTGTGCCTTGAGCTCGTCGATCGCTTGCCGGGCCTCGGGGACGTCCGCGCGCTCCAGGTCGGCATTCAGGCTGAGAAAGCCGACGCCGCCGAACACCTCGCGTTCGCTGTTCGGCCCGTAGGACAGCTCATGCTGCAGGCGCAGTCTCTGGTACAGCGCCCAGTCCAGGTAATCCTTGAGCAGATCGAAGGTTTCATCGTGCTGCCGGTCGAGGGTCGGCTCGGGGAACAGCCAGTGCAGCTTGGCGCTGTCGCCGACCCAGCCGTGGATCAGGCTGCGCTCGGCGGCGGCCGTTTGTTGAATGTCCGGCAGGCCCTGGTGCTCGCTGGGCTCCACCGGTTCCAGCGCGCCGTAGCTGCGTTCCAGGTAGGCCGGCAACAGGCGGTCAAGGTCGCCGACGACGATCAGGGTCATGTTGTTCGGCGCGTACCAGTCCTTGCGCAGCTGCTCCAGCTGTTCCAGGGTCAATTGATCGACCTCGGCCCGTTCGGCGCACTTCAGGCCCAGCTCCACCGCCAGCTGGTTACTGGCGGTATGGCCCAGGTCCTGGCGGTCCAGCCAGCGTTGCAGGTGCGAGTAGTGCCCGCCGTCCTCGCGCTCGACCACCCGTTTCGCCGTTTGCAAGGCAGTGTCGTCGAGTTCGGTGCGGGTCAAGAGGGCCAGCAGCAGGTCCAGCACCTTGCGCTGGTTTTTCGCCGGGGCCTCGATGACGAAGGTGGTGTCGGCATTGCTGGTGTAGGCATTCCACTCGCCGCCCAGGGCTTGCATGCGTTCCTCCAGCCCGCCCTCGCCGCTGGCGTCGATGCCGCTGAACAGCAGGTGTTCGAGCACATGCGGCAGTTCCTTGTCGGCGCAGCCGAAGTCGTCCAGCCCTACCCCGACCACCAGGCGAATCGCCACGTGGCCGCGCACGTTGCCCGGCTTGAGCAGCAACTGCAGGCCGTTGGGCAGCATGTAGCCCTCGACCTGGAAGCGATCCAGGGCAAACGAGTGGGCTGATCCGAGCAGCAGACAGGCGAATAACAGGCAACGCATAACGGGCTTCCTTACGACGGGCGTAAGTTCTACAGACTTCGGGTAACTGTGGACGTTCAGGGTGAATGGGTGATGTCAGCCATATCGTCCACGGCAAGCGCGCCGGTTTCGGAGGAACCCAGCACCACATAGGCGCTGCCGCAGAACAGCGAATTCAGGCGCTTCATATCGGCGATCAGTTCCAGATGCAGCGAGCTGGTCTCGATGCTCTGGACGATTTTACGTTGCAGGCGGCTGACATGGGCATGGGCCAGGCGACGTTCCTGTGCGCGAAAGCGGCGTTTTTCCCGCAGCAGCTGGCGCGCGCTTTCCGGATCGGCGCTGAGAAACACCGAAAGCCCCAGGCGCAGGTTGGCGATCAGCTGTTCATGCAGGCCGGCCAGTTCTTCCAGGCCGACTTCGGAAAAGGAGCGACGCTGCGCGGTCTTCTGCTGCTGGACCTTGCGCAGCATGCGTTCGATCAGGTCGCTGGCCAGTTTCAGGTTGATCGCCAGTTCGATGATCTCGGCCCAGCGCCGGCTGTCCTGCTCGCCCAGGTCTTCCCGGGGCATCTGCGCCAGGTAGAGTTTGATCGCGTTATAGAGCACTTCGACATCGTCGTTGAGGTTGCGCATTTCCTGGGTGACCGCGGTCTGCTTGCCGTGCAGCACATCGCGCACGGCTTCGAGCATGGTTTCGACCAGGTCGCCGATGCGCAGGGTTTCCCGCGCCGCGTTGGCCAGGGCCAGGCTGGGAGTGGCCAGGGCGGTCGGATCGAGGTGGCGAGGCTTGGCCCGGCCATTGGTTTCCGGGCGTTCCGGCAGCAACCAGGTGCAGACCTTGGCCATCGGCCCGACCGTCGGCAGCAGCACTAGGCAACGCAGGGTGTTGTAGAGCAAGTGGAAACCGATCACCACTTCTTGCGGGCTGAAGTCCAGGCTGTCCATCCAGTGGGCGAGCGGGTCGAGCACCGGAATGATCAGCACCAGGCCGATCAGCTTGTACAGCAGGCTGCCCAGCGCCACCTGGCGGCCGGCGGCGTTCTGCATGTTGGTGCTGAGGAAAGCCAGCACCCCGCTGCCGATGTTGGCGCCGATCACCAGGCCGATGGCCACCGGCAGGCTGATCACGCCGGCGCCGGCCAGGGTCGCGGTGAGCAGCACGGCCGCCAGGCTGGAGTAGGAAATCATGGCGAACAGCGCGCCCATCAGGGCGTCGAGCAGGATGTCGCCGGTCAGCGAGGCGAACAGGACTTTCACGCCCTGGGCATGGGTGATGGGCGCGGCGGCTTCGACGATCAATTGCAGCGCCAGGATAATCAGCCCCAGGCCGATCCCTACCCGCCCGAGCTGGCCGGCGCGGGTCTGTTTGCGCGACAGGAAGAAGATCACCCCGAGAAAGATCAGCAGCGGCGACAGCCAGGACAGGTCGAAGGTCAGTACCCGGGCCATCAGCGCGGTGCCGACGTCGGCGCCGAGCATGGTCGCCAGGGCGGGTGTCAGGGCCATCAGCCCCTGGCCGACGAACGAGGTGACCAGCATCGCCGTGGCGTTGCTGCTCTGGACCATGGCGGTGACCAGGATCCCGGCGATGAAAGCCAACGGACGCTTGGCCATGTTCTGGCCGATCAGGTGGCGCAGGTTCGAGCCATAGACCCGCAGGATGCCGGTGCGGACGATATGCGTGCCCCAGATCAGCAAGGCCACGGCGGACAGCAAATTGAGCAGGGTGAGCATAACGGCCCCCTGTGGTGAATAGCGCCCCAGAGGGGCAAGTTAACGGTGCCGCGCGTTGTTCTACGTTCTGTACTTAAGCTGTAGTTGGCTAACGGTCTGTGCGCCAGCATCGCATAGCTGATGCGGCGATTGAAACAAAACTGTCATAAGGAAAACGACTTTCTGCAGGCGTGAAAAAGGGGCTCGAAAGCCCCTTTTCCTGCTGCGCTCTCGGGTTATTGACCCGGGATGTCCTTGCGCAGTTTCACCGGGTCCTGCTGCTTTTTCTTTTTCGCGATAGCGGTGCGCATCTTGATGTTGATCGCCTCCACCGCCAGCGAGAAGGCCATGGCGAAGTAGACGTAGCCTTTTGGCACGTGCACTTCGAACGCCTCGGCGATCAGTACGGTACCGACCACCAGCAGGAACGACAGCGCCAGCATCTTCAGCGACGGGTGCTTGTCGATGAACTCGCTGATGGTGCCCGAAGCCAGCATCATCACCAGCACCGCGACGATGATCGCCGCGACCATGACCGGTACGTGGGAGACCATGCCGACGGCGGTGATCACCGAGTCCAGGGAGAACACGATGTCGATGATCGCGATCTGGATGATGGTGTAGAGGAAGTTGCCGCCCTTGCCGCCTGGCTCTTCCGCGGTTTCGTCCTCGCCTTCCAGGGAGTGGTACATCTCCTGGGAGCTCTTCCAGAGCAGGAACAGGCCACCGAAGAACAGGATCAGGTCACGCCCGGAAATACCCTGGCCGAAGACCACGAACAGGTCGGCGGTCAGGCGCATGACCCAGGTGATCGACAGCAGCAGGAGGATCCGCGTGATCATGGCCAGCGCCAGACCGAAAATCCGGGTCCGTGCCTGCATGTGCTTGGGCATGCGGCTGACCAGGATCGAGATCATGATGATGTTATCGATACCCAGGACGATTTCCAGGGCGGTCAGGGTAAAGAAGGCAACCCAGATTTCCGGGTTGGTCAGCCATTCCATGTGTATTCCTTTGAGCGAGTGTTGTACCGCGCCAGTCGAGATTTCCGAGAACGAAGTCTAGCGGCCGGCGCGGTGAGTCAATTGCTTTTTATAGAGTGCTGAACAGCGGAAAAATCCCCATCAGCAAGGCGGCGAACATTATGCACAGGCAAACCAGCACTGCCCACTTGAGGGTGAAGCGCTGGTGATCGCCGAACTCGATACCGGCCAGGGCTACCAGCAGGTAGGTGGATGGTACCAGCGGGCTCAGCAAGTGCACGGGCTGGCCGACGATCGAGGCACGTGCCATTTCCACCGCGGTGATGCCGTAGTGACTGGCGGCCTCGGCGAGGACTGGCAACACACCGTAATAGAAGGCGTCGTTGGACATGAAGAAGGTGAACGGCATGCTCACCAGCGCGGTGATCACCGCCAGGTACGGGCCCAGTGCATCCGGAATCACCGCCAGCAGGCTCTTGGACATGGCATCGACCATGCCAGTACCGGACAGGATGCCGGTGAAGATGCCGGCGGCGAAGATCAGCCCGACCACCGCCAGCACGCTGCCGGCATGGGCCGCGACGCGATCCTTCTGCTGTTGCAGGCACGGGTAGTTGACGATCATCGCGATACTGAAGGCCACCATGAACAGCACAGGCAGCGGCAACAGGCCGGCGATCAGTGCGCACATCAGGGCGAAGGTCAGGGCGCCGTTGAACCAGATCAGCTTCGGACGACGAGCATCCGGGAACTGCGAAACGCTGATTTCGCTGTGGTCGATCTCGTCGCCCTGCAGGTGCAGTTCGCCCAGGCGCGCCCGTTCGCGCTTACCGTACATGTAGGCGATCGCCAGGATTGCCACCACACCGGCCAGCATCGCCGGGATCATCGGTACGAAGATGTCCGACGGGTCGACATGCAGCGCACTGGCGGCACGGGCGGTCGGGCCACCCCAGGGGGTCATGTTCATCACGCCGCCGGCCAGGATGATCAGGCCGGCCATGATCCGCGGGCTCATGCCGATGCGGCTGTACAGCGGCAGCATGGCCGCCACGCAGATCATGTAGGTGGTGGCGCCGTCACCGTCCAGGGACACCACCAGCGCGAGCACGGCGGTACCAACCGAGACTTTGAGCGG
This sequence comes from Pseudomonas sp. 09C 129, assembly GCF_002843625.1. Lineage (NCBI taxonomy): Bacteria > Pseudomonadati > Pseudomonadota > Gammaproteobacteria > Pseudomonadales > Pseudomonadaceae > Pseudomonas > Pseudomonas sp. 09C 129. The sequence goes on from NZ_CP025261.1 coordinate 565,361, forward strand.
GTCACCCTTGACCAGTTTGAGGATCTTGCGCACGGCCGGGTCGAACAGGCCGGAGTCGATCATCAGGGCGAAATACAGGATGGCGAACATCAGCATCACGCCGGTCGGCGCCAGCTTGGTGATGCCTTCGAGCATCATCGGGCCGATCTTCGGAGCGAAGCCGCCGAACAGCGCGAACAGGATAGGAACGATGATCAGGGCGATCAGCGCGGACAGGCGCTTGGTCATGATCAGGAACATGAAGGTGATGACCATGGCGAAGCCAAGGAAAGTCAGCATGGGAATACTCCAGGCGTAGCGCGGCTAGGGAATGGCGAACCGGATGGGGTCAGCGCAGAACGGGAAGCGCGGGACGGGCTGGAGGAAGCGGGACGAAAAGGCGGGTACGAACGGACATCAGAATCACCATTGTTGTTGTTAATTGGGCCTGGAGGCGCAAAAACGCCCATTGGCCAACCGGTCTGTTGCCGGCAGTGGAGGCGATCCTAATCGCGGAAGCTTTCAGCTACCTTTCGTTGTAGAAAGCAATGAGTGGATGCGTCGCGAGCCGACGTGCGGTCAAAAAACAACCAGATCGGCCCGTTGGCCGAGTTTTCCGGAACAGTCGCTGGGAGGTCTTTGTATGAGCCTGTTGCACACTGGCGGTTGCCACTGCGGCCAGCTGCGTTATCAGTTCAGCGGGCCATTGTGCGATATCGCCCATTGCCATTGTTCGATCTGCCGGCGGGTCAGCGGCGGCCTGGTGACTACCTGGATCACCCTGCCCCGCCAGGCTTTCCAGTGGCTGGCCGGGACGCCGGCCCGCTACGACTCTTCGCCCGGTTGTGCGCGGTATTTCTGCCCGAACTGCGGAGCGCATCTGGCGCTGGTCACCCAATTGAGCCCGGACAGCATCGATGTGACCATCGCCACCCTGGACCATCCGGAGCTGGCGCCGGCCGAGCGGCATATCTGGACCGACAGCCGTTTGCCCTGGCTGCACCTGGATGAGCAGTTGCCGGGAGAGGCCGAGGAGACGTTGTAAGGTTGTGGGATCGCTTCGCGGGCAAGCCTCGTTCCTGCGCATTCTCGTAGGAGCGAGGCTTGCCCGCGAAGCTTTTGACGTCAGGGCAGTTCCAGCCCACCCGCGGCTTTGTGCAGGGCCCGCAGATGTTCGCCGACCTGTTTCAGGTTGGCCTCGTTGGCGGCGATTTCGGCAGCGCGGCTCGGCTCCAGCAACGCGCGCACTTCCTTGTCCAGATCGCCGGTCAGGGCTTGCAGCTGTTTCTGGCGCAGGCTGCTTTCCGCTTCCAGGCGTTGCCATTCGCTCGGCTGCGGCAAGCCATAACCGCTGCTACCGAGCAATTCGGCCGGGCGACTGAGGAAGCCACTGTTGGCGAGGATTTCCTGCAGAGTCTTGTTGGCCTTGTCCATGCCGCCGTTCTGCAGCTCGCGAGCCCCCAGATAACGCTGCTTGACCTCATCCTGGGCCAGCAGCAGCTGGCGCCGGAAGCTCGCCTGTTCGAGCAGCAGCAAGGCGGCGCTGGTGCGCAGGTCCGCCTGGTCGAACCACTGGCGCCGCTGCGCGGCACTCAGGGACAGCCAGTCTTCGACGCTGTTCTGTTTGATTGGCAGGTGCTTTTTCAACACCTCGAACATCGCCTGGTAGCGGTCGCGGAAGGAGTCGAAGCGATACCCCAGGCGCAAGGCTTCGCGAGGATCGTCCAATACGCTGGTGTCGGCCAGGCCGCGGCCCTTGAGCACTTCCAGCAGGCCGTTGGGCATGATGCTGTCGAGCCCGGTGAGCTGGGCATTGTTGCTGCCGCTGCGCAGCAGCTTCAGGCTTTCCACGGCGCAGTTGTTGGACAGGAAGTAATAGTTGCCGTCGTAGCTCCAGTGCATCTCGGCGGCACGCTCGACCACTTCTTCGATCTCGTTGCGCGACAGGTTCAGCGGCACCGAAGCCAGGCTGCGCAGCTCGGTCTTGGTGTATTCATCGATGACCTGGGCCAATGGCAGGATAAACAGGCGGGACGGGTATTTGCCGACCAGGCCGTCCCAGCTCGACAGCTGCACGTCACCGACAAAGGCGCGGTAGGACAGCACCAGGTGCTGCTCGAGATCCAGCCGGCAATCCGGCCCGCGCGGCCGGCCAGGCGCGCAGATCACCAGGCGCAACATACTGTGCCCCCAGCGGCTGACCCAGTTCTGGTTGGCCTCGGCCAGCAGGTAATCCACGGCATAGACCCGCTCCGGGTCGACCTTGCCCAGCGGCTGCTTGGCGAAGTCGTTACCGGCGTTGAGGAAGGCGAAGGACTGGGCGCAGGTGTCCTTGGCCTTCGGTGCCCAGCCGAAGTGTTCCTGGTAATAACGGTAGAGCGCCGGTCGGCGGCAGGCGTAGCTCGGGTCCAGGAGGAAGTACTCCATGTTCACCGCGACGAACTCTTTGGGGTTGGTCGTTTCGTAGATATCCGGGCTGCGGGCGACCTGGCGGTTGTACTGCTCGCGTTCGCCGCGGCGGCCAACGTATTGCGGCCAGCCGGCGAGGTCGAGCAGGCGCGGGTCGTCGCTGAGGGTGAAGCGGCGCGCGGTCTGGCCACGGCACTGGTCCGGCAGCCCGATCAGGCCCGAGGCACTGTTCTGGCGGCTGCAGCGCTGGATCAGCGTGCGTTCGGCACCCGACCACAGGCGCGAACGGTCATAAATATGGGTGAGTTCGTGCAGCACGGTGGCGAGCATTTCCCGGCGCACGGTGCCATGGGGGCGATGGGTTTTCTGGGTGGCCGCGCTGCCGTCGGTGAGGCTGGCCAGCAGTTTGCGATTCAGGTCGAGTTCGTCGACCAGCGATGCCTGGCCGTAGGCGTTGTGAGGCATGTCGTCGGTCCAGCCGACATCGATGCGACGGTCCAGTTGTTCGATGAAGCGCGGCGGCAGCGCTTGCATCGCTTCATCCAGCAGCGCCTGGCTGGCGTGCTGCTGCTCCGGGCTCAAGCCTTCGGTCTTGAGCCGCAGTTGCAGGCCGGCCTGAGCGCTGTTGCCCAGGAGTAACAGCGCTGCGCCCAGCAGCCAGGCGGCGAGCGGCCTCACAGTGCGAGGATGGCTTCGGCGAGCACCTGATCACTGGCGCCGCGGGCTTGCGGCACACGGTTACGCAAGGTATCGAAGGCGGCTTCCAGTTGGGCGCCACGAATATCGCCGTCGCTGGCGACGAAGCTGGCGGCGTCGTCATGGGCGGCACGTACGATTTTCGAGTCGCGGATGGAGGTGGTGGTGTCCGAGGTGAAGTCGATGGTACGACCAAAGGCTCGAACGATGATGTTACTGGTGGCTACCAGGGTTTGTGCCTGGGCCACATCAGCCAACAGCAACAGGCCAAGGGTGGCAGCAATCAGCGGGCTACGCATGGAACGACTCCGGGATGACAGGGATAGTTATTGGACGAGAATTGCCTGCGCCAGTTCAAGGTCGCCGACATGAAGTTGTGGCTGGGTTTTACGCAGGTATTTCAGGGCTGATTCCAGCCGGGCTCCGCGCAGGTGGCCGTCAGTGGCAATGAACGCCGCGGCATCATCCTGGGCCGCCAGTACGCGTTTGTTGTCGAAAGGCGCGGAGGTCACTTTGCTAGTGGCGTAGCCAGTGATGACCAGGCCTTGCGTGCTCAGGTCAAAAGCAGCGGCTGAGCCAGTCCAACACAGGACAATCAACGAAGGGACGGTAAGCAAGGTGGAAAAACGCATGAGTCTCGACAGCTGAAAAACCAGCGGCAAGGCTAGCGCAATGCCCGGGCGAGAGCCAGCGCCCAGGGTTTCGGGTGCGTTGGCGCACCCGTCACCGGACCGGGGGTCAGATCGTCAGGATGGCCTGAGCGAGTTGGGCGTCAGTAGCGCTCAGTTGTGGCAACTGCTGGCGGATGTGGTCAAACGCGCTTTCCAGCTTCACACCGCGAATGGCGCCTTCGGTAGCGACAAAACTGGCGGCGTCGTCACGAGCGGCGCGCACGATTTTGTTGTCACGGAACGAGGATGTGACGTCGGAAGTCGCATCGGAAGTGGCCTTGAGTGCGCCGACTACCGCATCGGTGGTAACGATAAAGCTGGAGGCGTGGGCGTTGGAGGCCAAGGCCAGCAAGGCAGCAGCGCTGAGCAGGCGAAGACGGGACATAGGTAAAACTCCTTGATAACAGATAGGGTGGTGCTGAGTGGGCACCAGGTAGTCACTGTGGGGCAGATGAATCAGACGCCCCTTCAGGAAAATCGCTACACGCTACCGGATATTAGGCCCACCCCATCTGTTCGAATAGCCCTCTTCTGCTGTCCTGGTGCGAACTAGCGCCAGAAGGGCTTATCCAGTTCGGCCATGCGATCGCTGTGGCTGATACCTACATCGGATAATTGCTGATCGTTGAGCCCTGCCAGCACACGACGTGTTCGGGCGTTCTGCTGCATCTGGCACAAGGCGCGGTACAAGCGTTTCCACACGCTTATCTGAGGATGGGAAAAGCTGAGAGGTGCGATACGTCCTGGTATGTGGTTCATGGTGCGGTCCTTTCGGCAGGCCGAAGTCAGGGACTTGGGACACCATATTGCTATTCACGCAGGCATGCATACAGATACAACGGTATAAAATTGTACTGGTTCAGTTCTATTTATATTTAAACTGTATCTGTCGAGCCATACCCTTTCTGTACCGGCGGCTTCCGGCATTGCCAGGCCTTAAACGACAAAACCCGTCGCGGTTGCCCGCGACGGGTTTCGTTTTTTCAATTCGGGGTGCTGGCGGTGGACCCGGTGGGTCAGAGCCAGCGACGCTAACTTAGCGCCAGAACGGCTTGCTCAGCTCTTCGTAGCGTTGAGCTTCGCTGATACCTGCGTCAGCCAGCAGACGCGAATCCAGGCGAGCCAGTTGGTGGCGGCTGGAGATGCGGCGCTGCCACAGCATCAGGTTGGCGAGAACGCGCAGAGGCAGGGAAGCCTGGGTTTTTGCAGCTTTGTCTTCGAAGAACAGTTCGGAACTGAGTGTACGTTCCATGGTGTGCATCCTTCCGCTTGTGGCGGGATTAGGTAGTGGTTTAACTGGTGCCCATGATCCTCCTCTCGCGCCAGTCTCTCTAGATACAGTTCATCTGTATTGTGAGGGACCAGTTAACTGTTTATAGGTGCTGTACTGTTCGGAAATGATGCAACTGTACCTGTCGGCACCATTTAGGTGCGCTTCCGGATGTTTTCTTGAAAAAGGTAGGGTTTTGAGGGGGTAAAAGACCGGTACAGCAGTACAGTTTTTGACAAGTGTTTAAGGGTTGTCGATGAGCTGACGCAACTGTGCTTGCGTCAGCCATCGACTGTACCCATCACACAGCGAGCATGCGCCCGGTTTCTTCCAGGTTCATGTGCCAGCGCAGGGCATCGCGCAGGATGTGCGGCGTGTGACCGCCCAGGGCGCAGGCGGCGGTGAAGTAGTCATTCAGGGACTGGCGATAGTCCGGGTGTACACAGTTGTCGATGATTACCCGTGCCCGCTCCCGTGGCGCCAGACCACGCAGGTCGGCCAGGCCGATCTCGGTCACCAGGATGTCGACGTCGTGCTCGGTGTGGTCGACGTGACTGACCATCGGCACCACGCTGGAAATCGCCCCGCCTTTGGCAATGGACTTGGTGACGAAGATCGCCAGGTGCGCGTTGCGCGCGAAGTCACCCGAACCACCGATGCCGTTCATCATCCGCGTGCCGCAGACGTGGGTGGAGTTGACGTTGCCGTAGATGTCGAACTCCAGGGCGGTGTTGATGCCGATGATGCCCAGGCGACGCACCACTTCCGGGTGGTTGGAGATCTCCTGCGGGCGCAGTACCAGCTTGTCCTTGTAACGCTCCAGGTTGCCGAACACATCGGCGTTGCGGCGGCTCGACAGGGTGATCGAGCTGCCTGAGGCGAAGCTCAGCTTGCCGGCGTCGATCAGGTCGAAAGTCGAGTCCTGCAGCACTTCGGAGTACATGGTCAGGTCTTCGAACGGCGACTCGATCAGGCCGCACATCACCGCGTTGGCGATATTGCCGATGCCTGCCTGCAGCGGGCCGAGCTTGTTGCTCATGCGGCCAGCGTCCACTTCCTGCTTGAAGAAGTTGATCAGATGATTGGCGATACCCTGGGTTTCGCTGTCAGGGGGCGAAACGGTGGATGGCGAGTCCGCCTGGTTGGTGATGACGATCGCGACGATCTTCTCCGCCGGGATCGGGATGGCGGTGCTGCCGATACGGTCGTCGACCTTCACCAGCGGGATGGGCGTGCGGGTCGGCCGGTAGGTCGGGATATAGATGTCGTGCAGACCTTCCAGGTTCGGGTTGTGCGCCAGGTTGATCTCGACGATCACGTGCTTGGCGAAGATTGCGAAACTGGCGGAGTTGCCCACCGAGGTGGTCGGCACGATATGGCCCTGCTCGGTGATCGCCACGGCTTCGATGACGGCTATGTCCGGCAGCTTGAGCTGCTGGTTGCGCAACTGTTCCACGGTTTCCGACAGGTGCTGGTCGATGAACATCACCTCGCCGGCATTGATCGCCTTGCGCAGGGTGCTGTCGACCTGGAACGGCATGCGTCGAGCCAGGACACCGGCCTCGGTGAGTTGCTTGTCGAGGTCATTGCCCAGGCTGGCGCCGGTCATCAGGCTGATTTTCAGTGGGGTTACCTTGGCGCGCTCGGCCAACGCATGGGGCACGGCCTTGGCTTCGCCGGCGCGGGTGAAACCGCTCATGCCGACGGTCATGCCGTCCTGAATCAGAGCGGCAGCGTCGGCGGCGCTCATCACCTTATCCAACAACGAAGGCAAGCGGATACGATCACGGTACATGGATTGTTATCTCGGGCAGCGGAAGCAAGATGCGCAGTCTAGTGATTTCAAAAAAATTCGTCCCGCTACCAAGGTCGAATGAAAGGCCGCGATTTAGAGCCTTTTGTCGGGTTTGTGCGGGAAATAAAAAACCCCAGCCTACTAAAGGCTGAGGTCTTGGGTGTTGCGCTGGAGCAGGTTTACTCGACGGCTTTGACCATGTCTTCGATGACTTTCTTGGCGTCGCCGAACACCATCATGGTCTTGTCCAGGTAGAACAGTTCGTTGTCCAGGCCGGCATAGCCGCTGGCCATCGAACGCTTGTTGACGATGATGGTCTTGGCCTTGAACGCCTCGAGAATCGGCATGCCGGCGATCGGCGATTTCGGATCGTTCTTCGCCGCCGGGTTGACCACGTCGTTGGCGCCGAGCACCAGCACCACGTCGGCCTGGCCGAACTCGGAGTTGATGTCTTCCATCTCGAACACCTGGTCGTACGGTACTTCGGCCTCGGCCAGCAGCACGTTCATGTGGCCGGGCATGCGACCTGCTACCGGGTGGATCGCGTACTTCACGGTCACGCCACGGTGTACCAGTTTCTCGGTCAGCTCCTTCAGTGCGTGCTGTGCCCGCGCGACTGCCAGGCCGTAACCCGGAACGATGATCACGGTGTCGGCGTTGGTCAGCAGGAAGGTCGCGTCGTCGGCCGAGCCGGACTTCACCGGGCGGGCTTCTTGCGCGCCCGCCGGGCCGCCAGCGTCTGCAGTGTTGCCGAAGCCGCCAAGCAGTACGTTGAAGAACGAACGGTTCATCGCCTTGCACATGATGTACGACAGGATCGCACCGGACGAACCCACCAGGGAGCCGGCGATGATCAGCATCGAGTTGTTCAGCGAGAAGCCGATCCCCGCCGCCGCCCAGCCCGAGTAGCTGTTGAGCATCGACACCACCACCGGCATGTCGGCACCGCCGATCGGGATGATGATCAGCACGCCCAGCACGAAGGCCAGGACCAGCATCAGGGCGAAGGTGCCGAGGTTGCCGGTGAGCATGAAGGTCACGCCCAGGCCCAGGGTTGCCAGGCCGAGAATCAGGTTCAGCTTGTGTTGGCCGCCGAACTGTACCGGTGCGCCCTGGAACAGGCGGAACTTGTACTTGCCCGACAGCTTGCCGAAGGCGATCACCGAACCGGAGAAGGTGATGGCACCGATGGCCGCACCGAGGAACAGCTCCAGGCGGTTACCGGCCGGAATCGCATCACCCAGCTGCTTGACGATGCCTAGGGACTGCGGCTCCACCACGGCGGCAATGGCAATGAACACCGCTGCCAGACCGATCATGCTGTGCATGAAGGCCACCAGCTCCGGCATCTTGGTCATTTCCACGCGCTTGGCCATGATCGAACCGGCGGTGCCACCGATCAGCAGGCCGACAATCACGTAGCCGATGCCAACGGTCGCCAGCTCCGCGCCGAGCTTGAACACCAGGCCGACGGTCGTGACGATCGCCAGGGCCATGCCGAGCATGCCGAACAGGTTGCCGCGGCGCGAGGAGGTCGGGTGCGACAGGCCTTTGAGGGCCTGGATAAAGCAGATCGACGCGATCAGGTAGAGCGTCGTTACCAGATTCATGCTCATTACTTGGGCGCCTCTTCTTTTACGGCTTTCGGGGCTTTTTTCTTGAACATCTCAAGCATGCGGCGGGTTACCAGGAAGCCGCCGAACACGTTGACCGCGGCCAGGGCCACGGCCAGCGTGCCCATGGTCTTGCCCAGCGGCGTCACGGTCAGGGCGGCGGCCAGCATGGCGCCGACGATCACGATCGCCGAAATGGCGTTGGTCACCGCCATCAGCGGCGTGTGCAGTGCGGGTGTAACGTTCCAGACCACGTGATAACCGACATAAATCGCCAGCACGAAGATGATCAGGTTGTAGATACCGGGGGAGATAAGCTCTTCCATCGTCTGAATCCCTGCTTAGGCGTTTTTACGGATGACTTGGCCGTCGCGGCACATCAGGCACGCGGCGACGATGTCGTCTTCTAGGTTGACCTCGAACTGACCTTCTTTGGTGAAGACGAGCTTCAGGAAGTCCAGCAGGTTGCGGGCGTACAGCGCCGAGGCGTCGGCAGCGACAGCGCCGGCCAGGTTGGTCGGACCGACGATGGTCACGCCATTCTCGACCACCACCTGATCCGCCACGGTCAGCGGGCAGTTGCCGCCCTGGGCCGCGGCGAGGTCGACGACCACCGATCCCGGCTTCATCTGGGCCACGGTTTCGGCGCTCAGCAGTACTGGCGCCTTGCGGCCTGGAATCAGGGCGGTGGTGATCACGATGTCGGCCTGCTTGGCGCGTTCGTGCACGGCCTGGGCCTGGCGCTGCATCCAGCTGGCAGGCATCGGGCGTGCGTAGCCACCGACACCGACGGCGCACTCACGCTCCTCATCGGTCTCGTAAGGCACGTCGACGAACTTGGCCCCCAGGGATTCGATCTGTTCCTTGACCGCCGGACGTACGTCCGAGGCCTCGATCACGGCGCCCAGGCGCTTGGCGGTGGCGATGGCCTGCAGGCCGGCAACGCCGGCACCGAGAATCAGCACGCGAGCGGCTTTCACGGTGCCCGCGGCGGTCATCAGCATCGGCATGAAGCGCGGGTAATAGTGGGCAGCCAGCAGCACCGCCTTGTAACCGGCGATGTTGGCTTGCGAGGACAGCACATCCAGGCTCTGAGCCCGCGAGGTACGCGGCGCTGCTTCCAGAGCGAAGGCGGTGATGCCGCGCTCGGCCATCTTGGCAATGGTTTCATTGCTGAACGGATTGAGCATGCCCACCAGGACGGTGCCGCTCTTGATCAGGGCCAGTTCGCTGTCGCTGGGAGCCACGACCTTGAGAATCAGCTCCGCGCCGAATGCATCGTTGGCGCTGCCAATGGTTGCACCTGCCGCTTCATAGGCACTGTCGACAACACTGGCGTTGATACCGGCGCCGCTCTGCACAGTGACTTTATGACCCTGGCCGATCAGTTTCTTGATGGTTTCCGGGGTTGCAGCAACCCGTGTTTCACCCGTTTGGGTCTCGAGAGGAACACCAATGTGCACGTCAAATCTCCTGCGTGATCTTATTGCTTTCGATCTTTTTTAGAAGGCCAGCGCACTACGGATGGTGCAGCTGGGGCGGCCGATCAGCACGATCCCGCCAGAATCAAGGCGGGGCGCGGCATTTTGCAGGCGAACATTACGCCCTTCAAGGGATTATGAGGGGTGACGGAAAATTAACTACAAGTCACCCCGTGACCGAATGTCGCAAGGATAGGGCTCAATCCCTTGTAAGCCGTGCCTTGTAAGGATCTCGACGGAAAATAAAACATTTTTCACATTGCTCATGTGAATGGGCGTTCATGGCCCTAAAAAAGCCCTACAAGCCGCGTGGTTAGGCACTTATAGGACGGTTGTTCCGCTTATCGATACAGTCTGTCTAAATGCGACATTTAGTTATATCTGTAGTGTTTTGTTTTTTCTGACTACGAAGTCAGCTTGTCGCCCTGCCCTGCTATTTCTCAAGGCTGTAGCCTTGTGCCTGTTCCACCAGCCAATCACGAAAAGCCCGTAAGGACGCTGATTCCACCTTGCGCTCGGGAATCATCAGGTAATACGCCTTGATGCTCGCCAGTGCTTCGGGGTTGGCGATCACCAGGCGCTTTTCCCTCAACTCCCGTTGAATAAGGAATGGCGGGATCAGGGCGATACCCATGTCGTGCATGGCGGCTTGCGCCAGCATGGAGAATAGTTCGTAACGCGGGCCTGTCATGTCTCGCGGGATATTCAGGTGCTGTGAGTTGAACCATTGCCGCCAGGCATAGGGGCGCGTGGTCTGCTGCAGCAGCGGCAACTCGGCGATTTCTTCGGCGCTTAGCCGGGTGCGGTTGCCCAGGGTTTCGGGGCTGCATACCGGCATCGGGTTTTCTCCCATCAGGCGATGGGATTGGGTACCCGACCAGTCGGCATCGCCAAAGTAAATCGCGGCGTCGAAGTCGGTATCGGCGAACAGGAAAGGCCGGGTGCGGTTGGTCAGGTTGACCGTGACTTCCGGGTGTCGCTGCTGAAAATCCTTGAGTCGGGGCAACAGCCATTGGGTGCCAAAGGTCGGGACCACTGCCAGCTCGATGACATTGGCGCCCTGCTGGCCCATGACGGACAGCGTGTCGCGTTCCACTGCGTCCAGTTGAGTTGCCACGCGGCGGCTGTAGGAGAGCCCCGCCTCGGTCAGCTTGACACCGCGTCGGGACCGGCGGAACAGTTCGACCCCGAGAAACTCTTCCAGGCTGGCGATCTGTCGGCAAATTGCACCTTGGGTCAGCGAAAGCTCCTGCGCCGCCTTGGTAAAGCTCTCGTGACGGGCGGCGGCTTCGAAGCTGATGAGGGCGGTAGTGCTGGGGATCTTTCTGCGCATGTACGGCAATCTCACTAATGGAATCGCTAAAAGCCGCTTTCGGCTGTTAAGGAGTGAGAAATTAGCACAACAGTATGCGAAATCCTCGTTTGCCGCGCCCGCAAAGCCGGCCTAGGATCAGTCCACGAACGTTGACCTACTTCACGAGGACTCACTCATGGGCGGTAAAGCAAGCTTCAACTGGATCGATCCCCTTCTGCTGGATCAACAGCTCTCTGAAGAGGAGCGCATGGTGCGTGACAGTGCCGAGCAATTCGCTCAAGGCAAGCTGGCGCCGCGTGTGCTCGAAGCTTTCCGTCATGAAAAGACCGACCCGGCGATCTTCCGCGAAATGGGCGAAGTCGGCCTGCTGGGTGCCACCATTCCCGAACAGTACGGCGGCAGCGGTCTGAACTATGTCTGCTACGGCCTGATTGCCCGCGAAGTGGAGCGTGTTGACTCCGGCTACCGCTCGATGATGAGCGTGCAGTCCTCCCTGGTGATGGTGCCGATCAATGAATTTGGTACCGAAGCCCAGAAGCAGAAGTATTTGCCGAAGCTGGCCTCTGGCGAGTGGATCGGCTGCTTTGGTCTGACCGAGCCTAACCATGGCTCCGACCCGGGCGCGATGATTTCCCGTGCCCGTAAGGTCGATGGCGGTTACAGCCTGACTGGTAGCAAGATGTGGATCACCAACAGCCCGATTGCTGACGTGTTCGTGGTCTGGGCCAAGGACGATGCTGGGGATATCCGCGGCTTCGTACTGGAGAAAGGTTGGAAAGGTCTGAGTGCTCCGGCGATTCACGGTAAGGTCGGCCTGCGCGCTTCCATCACCGGCGAAATCGTCATGGACAACGTCTTTGTGCCGGAAGAGAACATCTTCCCGGATGTACGGGGTCTGAAAGGTCCGTTCACCTGCCTGAACTCTGCCCGCTACGGTATTTCCTGGGGTGCCCTGGGTGCGGCCGAGTTCTGCTGGCACACCGCTCGCCAATATACGTTGGACCGTCAGCAATTCGGCCGCCCGCTGGCGGCTACCCAACTGATCCAGAAAAAACTGGCGGACATGCAGACCGAGATCACCCTCGCCCTTCAAGGCTGCCTGCGTTTGGGCCGGATGAAGGATGAAGGTACGGCTGCGGTGGAAATCACCTCGATCATGAAGCGCAACTCTTGCGGCAAGTCGCTGGACATCGCTCGCATGGCCCGCGACATGCTGGGCGGTAACGGCATCTCCGACGAGTTCGGCATCGCCCGTCACCTGGTCAACCTGGAGGTGGTGAACACCTACGAAGGGACCCATGACGTCCATGCGCTGATCCTGGGGCGCGCGCAGACCGGCATCCAGGCGTTCTACTGATAGGAGAACGACCATGGGCGCGTTATCTCATTTGCGGGTGCTGGACTTGTCGCGAGTGCTGGCCGGGCCTTGGGCCGGTCAGATCCTGGCGGACCTGGGGGCCGAGGTGATCAAGGTCGAGCGTCCGGGTAATGGTGACGATACGCGCGCCTGGGGGCCGCCTTTCCTCAAGGACGCTTATGGCGAGAATACTACGGAGGCTGCCTATTACCTGTCGGCCAACCGAAACAAGCAATCGGTGACTATCGACTTCACTCGGCCGGAAGGTCAGCGCCTGGTGCGCGAGTTGGCGGCCAAGTCCGACATTCTGATCGAGAATTTCAAGGTTGGCGGTCTGGCGGCCTATGGGTTGGACTATCAGTCGCTGAAGGCGCTCAACCCTAACCTGATCTATTGCTCCATTACCGGCTTTGGCCAGACGGGGCCTTATGCCAAGCGTGCCGGCTACGACTTCATGATCCAGGGGCTGGGCGGGCTGATGAGCCTGACCGGGCGTCCCGAGGGGGATGAGGGCGCCGGGCCGGTGAAGGTCGGCGTGGCATTGACGGATATCCTGACGGGGTTGTACTCGACTGTGGCGATTCTTGCCGCATTGGCGCACCGGCAGCATGACGGCGGTGGGCAGCACATTGATATGGCGTTGCTGGATGTACAGGTTGCGTGTCTGGCCAACCAGGCGATGAACTACCTGACCACCGGAGTCGCTCCCAAGCGCCTGGGTAATGCTCACCCGAATATCGTGCCTTATCAGGACTTTCCCACGGCGGATGGCGATTTCATCCTTACCGTGGGAAATGACGGGCAGTTCCGCAAGTTTGCCGAGGTGGCGGGCCAACCGCAGTGGGCGGACGATCCGCGCTTTGCGACTAATAAGCTGCGGGTTGCCAATCGGGCGGTGCTGATTCCATTGATCCGTCAGGCCACGGTGTTCAAGACCACCGCTGAGTGGGTCGCCCAGTTGGAGCAGGCGGGGGTGCCTTGCGGCCCTATCAACGACCTGGCGCAGATGTTCGAGGACCCGCAGGTCAAAGCGCGCGGGTTGGCGATCGAGCTGCCTCATGCGTTGGCGGGGTTGGTGCCTCAGGTAGCGAGTCCGATCCGTCTCTCCGAGACGCCGGTCGAGTACCGTTATGCGCCTCCTCTATTAGGAGAGCATACCGCCCAGGTTCTGCAGCGAGTGCTGGGGCTTGAGCTTGAGTCCGTGGATGCCTTGCGAGCCTCGGGCGTGGTGTGAATGCGCTCTTCTATAATAGAGAACATCTGATCCCTTCTATATAAGAGGCCTGAAAACACCCCTTTTGGGGTGTTTTCAGGTTTATTCATAGTAAAAGCAAATTAGGGGTTGACGGCAGATTCTGGAAGTCTATAATTCGCCCCACTTCCGGCGCAGTCGAAACGGAAAACTCCTTGAGATTCAACGAGTTACACGGTTTTCGGCAGTGGTTGCGCTTCAGTTCATCGAAGCCCGAAGGAGTTGGTTCGGCAGTAAGTTTTCGCCGAGTTAACGATTCGATCTTCTCGGTCGAAAGCGGAGAAAAAGAGGTGTTGACAGCAGCGTGTAACGCTGTAGAATTCGCCTCCCGCTGACGAGAGATCGGAAGCGCAAGTGGTTGAAGTTGCAAAGGAAACTTTGAAAACTTCTTAAAATAACCGCTTGACAGATGCAGAGGCTGCTGTAGAATGCGCGCCTCGGTTGAGACGAAAGACTTAACCAACCGCTCTTTAACAACTGAATCAAGCAATTCGTGTGGGTGCTTGTGGAGTCAGACTGATAGTCAGAAAGATTATCAGCATCACAAGTTACTCCGCGAGAAATCAAAGATGTAACCAACGATTGCTGAGCCAAGTTTAGGGTTTTCTCAAAACCCAAAGATGTTTGAACTGAAGAGTTTGATCATGGCTCAGATTGAACGCTGGCGGCAGGCCTAACACATGCAAGTCGAGCGGTAGAGAGGTGCTTGCACCTCTTGAGAGCGGCGGACGGGTGAGTAATGCCTAGGAATCTGCCTGGTAGTGGGGGATAACGTTCGGAAACGGACGCTAATACCGCATACGTCCTACGGGAGAAAGCAGGGGACCTTCGGGCCTTGCGCTATCAGATGAGCCTAGGTCGGATTAGCTAGTTGGTGAGGTAATGGCTCACCAAGGCGACGATCCGTAACTGGTCTGAGAGGATGATCAGTCACACTGGAACTGAGACACGGTCCAGACTCCTACGGGAGGCAGCAGTGGGGAATATTGGACAATGGGCGAAAGCCTGATCCAGCCATGCCGCGTGTGTGAAGAAGGTCTTCGGATTGTAAAGCACTTTAAGTTGGGAGGAAGGGTACTTACCTAATACGTGAGTATTTTGACGTTACCGACAGAATAAGCACCGGCTAACTCTGTGCCAGCAGCCGCGGTAATACAGAGGGTGCAAGCGTTAATCGGAATTACTGGGCGTAAAGCGCGCGTAGGTGGTTCGTTAAGTTGGATGTGAAATCCCCGGGCTCAACCTGGGAACTGCATCCAAAACTGGCGAGCTAGAGTATGGTAGAGGGTGGTGGAATTTCCTGTGTAGCGGTGAAATGCGTAGATATAGGAAGGAACACCAGTGGCGAAGGCGACCACCTGGACTGATACTGACACTGAGGTGCGAAAGCGTGGGGAGCAAACAGGATTAGATACCCTGGTAGTCCACGCCGTAAACGATGTCAACTAGCCGTTGGGAGCCTTGAGCTCTTAGTGGCGCAGCTAACGCATTAAGTTGACCGCCTGGGGAGTACGGCCGCAAGGTTAAAACTCAAATGAATTGACGGGGGCCCGCACAAGCGGTGGAGCATGTGGTTTAATTCGAAGCAACGCGAAGAACCTTACCAGGCCTTGACATCCAATGAACTTTCCAGAGATGGATTGGTGCCTTCGGGAACATTGAGACAGGTGCTGCATGGCTGTCGTCAGCTCGTGTCGTGAGATGTTGGGTTAAGTCCCGTAACGAGCGCAACCCTTGTCCTTAGTTACCAGCACGTTATGGTGGGCACTCTAAGGAGACTGCCGGTGACAAACCGGAGGAAGGTGGGGATGACGTCAAGTCATCATGGCCCTTACGGCCTGGGCTACACACGTGCTACAATGGTCGGTACAGAGGGTTGCCAAGCCGCGAGGTGGAGCTAATCCCACAAAACCGATCGTAGTCCGGATCGCAGTCTGCAACTCGACTGCGTGAAGTCGGAATCGCTAGTAATCGCGAATCAGAATGTCGCGGTGAATACGTTCCCGGGCCTTGTACACACCGCCCGTCACACCATGGGAGTGGGTTGCACCAGAAGTAGCTAGTCTAACCTTCGGGAGGACGGTTACCACGGTGTGATTCATGACTGGGGTGAAGTCGTAACAAGGTAGCCGTAGGGGAACCTGCGGCTGGATCACCTCCTTAATCGACGACATCAGCTGCTTCATAAGCTCCCACACGAATTGCTTGATTCATTGAAGAAGACGATTGGGTCTGTAGCTCAGTTGGTTAGAGCGCACCCCTGATAAGGGTGAGGTCGGCAGTTCGAATCTGCCCAGACCCACCAATTACTGGTGCACCCTGTAGCGATACGGGGCCATAGCTCAGCTGGGAGAGCGCCTGCCTTGCACGCAGGAGGTCAGCGGTTCGATCCCGCTTGGCTCCACCATTACAGATTGGTGTCCATCGTTTAAAGCTTAGAAATGAGCATTCCATCAAGTTGATGGTGAATGTTGATTTCTGATCTTTATCAGAATCGTTCTTTAAAAATTTGGGTATGTGATAGAAAGATAGACTGGATAGCACTTTCACTGGTGTTGTTCAGGCTAAGGTAAAATTTGTGAGTTTAATCGCGAATTTTCGGCGAATGTCGTCTTCACAGTATAACCAGATTGCTTGGGGTTATATGGTCAAGTGAAGAAGCGCATACGGTGGATGCCTTGGCAGTCAGAGGCGATGAAAGACGTGGTAGCCTGCGAAAAGCTTCGGGGAGTCGGCAAACAGACTTTGATCCGGAGATGTCTGAATGGGGGAACCCAGCCATCATAAGATGGTTATCTTGTACTGAATACATAGGTGCAAGAGGCGAACCAGGGGAACTGAAACATCTAAGTACCCTGAGGAAAAGAAATCAACCGAGATTCCCTTAGTAGTGGCGAGCGAACGGGGACTAGCCCTTAAGTGGCTTTGAGATTAGCGGAACGCTCTGGAAAGTGCGGCCATAGTGGGTGATAGCCCTGTACGCGAAAATCTCTTAGTCATGAAATCGAGTAGGACGGAGCACGAGAAACTTTGTCTGAATATGGGGGGACCATCCTCCAAGGCTAAATACTACTGACTGACCGATAGTGAACTAGTACCGTGAGGGAAAGGCGAAAAGAACCCCGGAGAGGGGAGTGAAATAGATCCTGAAACCGTATGCGTACAAGCAGTGGGAGCAGACTTTGTTCTGTGACTGCGTACCTTTTGTATAATGGGTCAGCGACTTATATTCAGTGGCGAGCTTAACCGAATAGGGGAGGCGTAGCGAAAGCGAGTCTTAATAGGGCGTTTAGTCGCTGGGTATAGACCCGAAACCGGGCGATCTATCCATGGGCAGGTTGAAGGTTAGGTAACACTGACTGGAGGACCGAACCGACTACCGTTGAAAAGTTAGCGGATGACCTGTGGATCGGAGTGAAAGGCTAATCAAGCTCGGAGATAGCTGGTTCTCCTCGAAAGCTATTTAGGTAGCGCCTCATGTATCACTGTAGGGGGTAGAGCACTGTTTCGGCTAGGGGGTCATCCCGACTTACCAAACCGATGCAAACTCCGAATACCTACAAGTGCCGAGCATGGGAGACACACGGCGGGTGCTAACGTCCGTCGTGAAAAGGGAAACAACCCAGACCGTCAGCTAAGGTCCCAAAGTTATGGTTAAGTGGGAAACGATGTGGGAAGGCTTAGACAGCTAGGAGGTTGGCTTAGAAGCAGCCACCCTTTAAAGAAAGCGTAATAGCTCACTAGTCGAGTCGGCCTGCGCGGAAGATGTAACGGGGCTCAAACCATACACCGAAGCTACGGGTATCACGTAAGTGATGCGGTAGAGGAGCGTTCTGTAAGCCTGTGAAGGTGAGTTGAGAAGCTTGCTGGAGGTATCAGAAGTGCGAATGCTGACATGAGTAACGACAATGGGTGTGAAAAACACCCACGCCGAAAGACCAAGGTTTCCTGCGCAACGTTAATCGACGCAGGGTTAGTCGGTCCCTAAGGCGAGGCTGAAAAGCGTAGTCGATGGAAAACAGGTTAATATTCCTGTACTTCTAGTTATTGCGATGGAGGGACGGAGAAGGCTAGGCCAGCTTGGCGTTGGTTGTCCAAGTTTAAGGTGGTAGGCTGGAATCTTAGGTAAATCCGGGGTTCTAAGGCCGAGAGCTGATGACGAGTTACCTTTCAGGTGACGAAGTGGTTGATGCCATGCTTCCAAGAAAAGCTTCTAAGCTTCAGATAACTAGGAACCGTACCCCAAACCGACACAGGTGGTTGGGTAGAGAATACCAAGGCGCTTGAGAGAACTCGGGTGAAGGAACTAGGCAAAATGGCACCGTAACTTCGGGAGAAGGTGCGCCGGTGAGGGTGAAGGACTTGCTCCGTAAGCCCATGCCGGTCGAAGATACCAGGCCGCTGCGACTGTTTATTAAAAACACAGCACTCTGCAAACACGAAAGTGGACGTATAGGGTGTGACGCCTGCCCGGTGCCGGAAGGTTAATTGATGGGGTTAGCTAACGCGAAGCTCTTGATCGAAGCCCCGGTAAACGGCGGCCGTAACTATAACGGTCCTAAGGTAGCGAAATTCCTTGTCGGGTAAGTTCCGACCTGCACGAATGGCGTAACGATGGCGGCGCTGTCTCCACCCGAGACTCAGTGAAATTGAAATCGCTGTGAAGATGCAGTGTATCCGCGGCTAGACGGAAAGACCCCGTGAACCTTTACTATAGCTTTGCACTGGACTTTGAATTTGCTTGTGTAGGATAGGTGGGAGGCTTTGAAGCGTGGACGCCAGTTCGCGTGGAGCCATCCTTGAAATACCACCCTGGCAACTTTGAGGTTCTAACTCAGGTCCGTTATCCGGATCGAGGACAGTGTATGGTGGGTAGTTTGACTGGGGCGGTCTCCTCCTAAAGAGTAACGGAGGAGTACGAAGGTGCGCTCAGACCGGTCGGAAATCGGTCGTAGAGTATAAAGGCAAAAGCGCGCTTGACTGCGAGACAGACACGTCGAGCAGGTACGAAAGTAGGTCTTAGTGATCCGGTGGTTCTGTATGGAAGGGCCATCGCTCAACGGATAAAAGGTACTCCGGGGATAACAGGCTGATACCGCCCAAGAGTTCATATCGACGGCGGTGTTTGGCACCTCGATGTCGGCTCATCACATCCTGGGGCTGAAGCCGGTCCCAAGGGTATGGCTGTTCGCCATTTAAAGTGGTACGCGAGCTGGGTTTAGAACGTCGTGAGACAGTTCGGTCCCTATCTGCCGTGGACGTTTGAGATTTGAGAGGGGCTGCTCCTAGTACGAGAGGACCGGAGTGGACGAACCTCTGGTGTTCCGGTTGTCACGCCAGTGGCATTGCCGGGTAGCTATGTTCGGAAAAGATAACCGCTGAAAGCATCTAAGCGGGAAACTTGCCTCAAGATGAGATCTCACTGGGACCTTGAGTCCCCTGAAGGGCCGTCGAAGACTACGACGTTGATAGGTTGGGTGTGTAAGCGCTGTGAGGCGTTGAGCTAACCAATACTAATTGCCCGTGAGGCTTGACCATATAACACCCAAGCAATTTGCGCTTAACAGCCAGATTGCGGTGTGTGAAGACGAAACGAACCGAAAGTTCGAGAAAACACACAAACTATCGCATACCCAATTTGCTGAAGCGTCGAAAGACGACTCGGCACACCGAATTTCTTGACGACCATAGAGCATTGGAACCACCTGATCCCATCCCGAACTCAGCAGTGAAACGATGCATCGCCGATGGTAGTGTGGGGTTTCCCCATGTGAGAGTAGGTCATCGTCAAGATTAAATTCCAAAACCCCAATTGCGAAAGCAATTGGGGTTTTGTTTTTGTAGAAGTTCCCGATTTTGCTGGCACGTTCGGCCCTTGAGCCAACGGTCCGGCCACAGAATTTCTTGACGACCATAGAGCATTGGAACCACCTGATCCCATCCCGAACTCAGCAGTGAAACGATGCATCGCCGATGGTAGTGTGGGGTTTCCCCATGTGAGAGTAGGTCATCGTCAAGATTGAATTCCGAAACCCCTGTCTGCCGACGCAGACAGGGGTTTTGTTTTTGTACGTCTGAAAGCCTTGAGGCTTACATCCGAGCCAGGTCTCCAGGTCACCTAGCAGGTGAGCTGAATCCCCCTCCAGCCCCCCAACCTATGCTCCACAGCATCAGAACAGAGCGAAGCACCTCCGCTCTGTCCCTCACCTCACCGCTGACGCATCTTGCTGCTTCTGCGGGCCAGCCATTTACGCCACCAGATGTAGATCCCGGTGACGGACAACATCGCAATCACCAATCCCAACACCGCAATAAGTACCTGCCCGGTAAAGCCGATGATCCGGCCACCATGGATCGGCAGTTGCAGCCGATAAAAACGTTCGCCCAAGGTGCCTTGCCCGGCGATCTCCTGCCCCAGCAGGTGTCCATCGGTGCCATGAAAGAACAACCACGACTTACCGTGGGCCTCGGTATCGTGCTGACCGAAACCGGCGCCATAGAAGTTGTATTCGAAGCTGTAATAAAGCTCGCCGATCGCCGCCGTCAGGCCCAGCCGTTTGCCTTCTTCCTGGGCGCGTTCATAAGCCTGCTGATAGGTGAGCCGGGTAATCCCCAACTGATCGCTGGGCATGCGCCCACGAGCTTCATAGACGCTCGGTTCGATCGGTGAGAGTAAGGAAACCACCGGCTTGAACACCTGGCTCGGCAGGTTCATCGCCACGCTGCTGATCGCTATCGGCAGCAGCAGTAACCACAGCCATAACCCGCCCGCCCGATGCAGATCCATGTTGAGACGATAAGCGTGCCCGCCCTTGATCTTCCAGGCGGTCGACCACTTCTTCCAGAACGGCCGGCCACGGGGCAGGGTGAGGAACAAAGCGATGAAGCAATCGACGACCCAGAAGATCGCCACCAGCCCCATCAACACCAGTCCCCAGTTACCCGGCAGCGTCAGGTTGTAGTGGAACTCGAGAATGAAGGGGATGAGATTCTCCCGCTGAAAACAGCAGGCACCCCAGAACCGCTTGCCGGTCTGCTCGCCACTGACCGGGTCCAGATAGAACACCTGGTTGGGGTCGTCGAAGGGTTTGCCCGTGGCCGGATCGTTACGGGGAACCGCCGCGAGCAGCGCGGTATGTCCGGGCTCGTTGGGGTACTCCATGTACCAGACCTGCAGGCGCGGATACTGCGTCTGCACCCGGTCGACCAGGCTTCCAGGCGGCAGTGCCTGACCCTCGGCGGGGGTCTCGTAGAACTCCGGGTTGAGCCACTCGTCCAGCTCGTGATGGAAGGCCAGCAGGCTGCCGGTCAGCCCCGCCAGCAGCAGAAACACCGCGGTGGCCAGGCCGATATAACGATGCAGTAGAACCAGAATTGCGCGCATGGAATTTTCCCGTAGAGACGACAAAGCCAGCGCATGCGCTGGCTTCGGGGGAATGACAAATGATTAGAACTGGTAGCTGACCGTGGCCGCGACGTTTCGCTCCTCGCCCATATAGCAGAAGCTCAGGCTGGCACAGGAGGCGATGTAGGATTCGTTGGTCAGGTTGTTGGCATTGAGCCGGACATCCACGCCCTTCAGGCCGACCTTGCCCAGGTCATAGCCGACGGAGGCATCGAACAGGGTGTAGGACGGCACCTTCATGGTGTTCTCCGCATCCGCCCAGCTGTAGCCGACGTACCGCACGCCACCACCCAGGCGCAGGCCGTCGAGCGAGCCGCTGTCGAACTTGTAGTCGGCCCAGAGCGAAGCCATGTGCCGCGGCGCCTGGGTCGGCGAGTTGCCCTTGTTCTCGATGATGTCGGTGGCGGTGCTCAAGGTGCTGATCATCGACTTCGAGTACTCGATATCGGTGAAGGTGTAGCTGCCGAGCAGCTTGAGGTTGTCGTTCAACTGCAGGTGCGCTTCCAGTTCCAGGCCCTGGGAGCGTACGGCGCCGACCGCGCGATAGAAGTTTTCCTGGGGCAGCTTGGTGGCCAGGTTTTCCTGGTCGATGCGGAACAGCGACGCGGTGTACAGGTCATCCGTGCCCGGTGGCTGGTACTTCAGGCCCAGTTCCCATTGGGTGCCATCGGTGGGGGCCAGCGGGTTACCGGCGCTGTCCGCGTAAGAGTTGGGATTGAAGGATTCGGAATAGCTGATGTAAGGCGCCAACCCGTTATCGAACAGGTACAGCGCCCCGGCGCGGCCCGTCAGCTTGGTGCGCTTGTCATTGATCTCGGTGCCCACCGGGCGCGAGGCTTCGGCCAGGCGGTTCTCGTCCGAGGTTTCTACCCAGTCCTGGCGCAGGCCCAGGGAGAAGCGCCACTGGTCCATCTCGATCAGGTCTTGCAGGTAGACGCCGGTCTGCTCGAGGCGACGCAGATAGCTGACCGGGTCGTAGTAACTGATGGCCGAGTTGCCATAGACCGGATCGAACGCATTGATCGGCGCCACCGAGCCGCTGGTCCAGTCCACCACCGTCTTGCGCCGCTGGTAATCCGCGCCCATCAGCACCGTGTGCTTGGTCGCGCCGGTGAGAAATTCGGCCTGCAGCATGTTGTCGACGATGAACGCATGCAGCTTCTCGTCGCCGCCGGTGTAGTAGCGGTTCAGCTCGTTGCTGGTCGGGGTGGTCCAGCCGTAGCCGTAGACCTGGTCCAGCTTCACCTTGGAGTCCAGGTAGCGGAAGTTCTGCCGCGCGGTGAAGACATCGTTGAAGCGATGTTCGAACTGATAACCGAACGACTGCTGATCGCGCTTGTAGCGATCGATGCCCGGTTCGCCTTCGAAGAAGTTCTCGGAAATCCGCCGGCCGTTGCGCGGGTGCAACGCGCCATCGGCCGGCATGCCGCTGTGGTAGCCGCCGTCCGGATCGTGTTGCAGGTACGCCTGCAGGGTCAGCGAGGTGTCATCGGTGAAGTCGATGCTCAGGGTCGGTGCCAGGGCGTAGCGTTTTTCCTTGTTGTGGTCGAACTGGGTATCGGAGCGGTCCGCCAGCCCGGTCAGGCGATAGGCGATGCGCTTGCCGTCGTCCACCGGGCCGCTGAAGTCGAAACCCATGCCGCGCTGGCCCTGGGTGCCGACCGTGGCCTGGATCTGATGGTAGGGCTCGAACAGTGGCTTCTTGCTGGTCAGTGCCACCAGGCCGCCCGGGGAGCTGCGGCCGTAAAGCACCGACGAAGGCCCCTTGAGGATGTCCACCCGCTCCAGGAAGTACGGGTCGACCTGCATGGTGCTGTAGGTGCCGCTGTCGCCCATGGACTTGAGGCCGTCGAGGTAGATGTTGTCCACCGAGCCGTCGTTGAAGCCGCGCATGGCCACGTAGTCGTACCTGTGGGTCGCGCCGTAGGGGTTGGTCAGCACGCCGGGGGTGTAGCGCATGGCCTGGGACACGGTTTGCGAACCCTGGTCGTCCATTTGTTCGCGGGTCACCACGGAGACGCTTTGCGAGGTTTCCAGCAGCGCGGTACTGGTCTTGGTGGCGATCTGGCTGTGGGTGGCGTTGTAGCCTTCCATGCTGCCCAAGGCATTGCCCAGGGCGAAACCCTTGATATCGGTGGTCGGCAACGCCAGGGCGCCGGTCTCGGGCAAGGCCCGCAGCACATAGCTGCTGCCGTCCTGGCTCAGCGCTTCCAGGCCGGAGCCATTGAGCAACTGGCCCAGGGCCTGGTCGGTGGAGTACTCGCCCTTCAGGCCGGCGGACTGGCGCCCCTGGAGCTGCGCCGGGGTCATCGACAGGGTGATGCCGGCCTCGCGTGCGAAGCGGTTGAGTACCTCGCTCAGGGCGCCGCCGGGGATGTTGTAGCTGTGGCTGAGGCTGGCCGCGCCCGTCTCGGCCGCCTGTGCCAGGCAAGGCAAGGCGGCGACACCCAGCGCCGAGGAAAGCAGGGCCACGCGCACGGCATGGCGCAGGCCGAGGGTGGGCCGTGCAGAAGAGGAGTGGTGGAAGTGCACAATCATGGAAGGGTTCCGTTGAGTCGCTGAAGGCAGATGGAAGTGCTTACTGTCTAAGCCGGACTCACGGGAAAAAGCCGCCAAAAAATTTCAACGGGTTGAAGCGCCTCAGGCCAGACGTTCCAGGGTGACCCACCAGCGGGTGCGATAACGCAGGCGCACGGGCAGGGTTTGCGGGAGGATCGCCAGCAGTTTGTCGGTGTCCTCCAGGCGGAACACGCCGGACAGGCGCAGGTCGCCGATCTCGTCGGCACAGCCCAGGTAACCGTGGCGATAACGCCCGACCTCGTGGATGAAGTCCGCCAGCCGCATGTTGCGGGTGACAATCAGGCCATCGGCCCAGGCGCCCACGTCCATGTCCAGCGGCGGCACCGGCACCGCCTGGGACGCACTGACCCGATAGCTTTGCCCGGCCTGTACCCGGGCCGGGGTGCCATCGGCGGTGTGCGGCGAATGAATGGCGACGCTGCCGGCGGTGACACTCAGGCGCGTGCAGTCGCCTTCCATGCGCACCACGAAACTGGCGTCGACCCCTTCGAACAGACCATGGCGGGTCCGTACCAGCAGCGGCCTGGAAGGGCTCGCCTGCGAGTCCGGGCCGCAGGTCAGCATGATTTCCCCACGGCTGAGCCGGATCAGCCGCTGCCGGGCACTGAAGTCCATGTCGGCGGCGCTGTCGGTGTTGAGCTCCAGGCGCGAGCCGTCCGGCAACTGGAAGCCGCGGCGTTCGCCGGTGGCGGTGGCGAAGTCGGCGTTCCATTGCTGCCAGGCCAGTTGCTCCTTGCCCAGCCACGCGGCGGAGCCCACCAGCATGACGCCGCCGAGCAGCTTCAGGGCCTGGCGTCGGCCGAGGCGCTGGGCGCTGTTTTCCAGGGTATCGAAGGCCACCTGGGCACCGGGCACGGCCCGCAGGTTGCTATGCAATTCCTGCTGCAGCGATTGCACCCGTTGCCAGGCCAGCTCGTGCTCGTGATGGGCCGCGCGCCAGGTATCGCATTGCTGCAGCAGCCGGGGGTTACCGGCATTGTTGCGCAGGCGCAGCATCCAGTTGATGGCCTGCTTGACCACCAGGTGCCTGGGGTCCACGGGCCGGCGCAGATTGATCGAGGGGTTATCCACAGCGCTCACGCCTCATAGCGCAGCAGGTAGCAGTGGAACAGCGCGTCGGCCACGTAACGCTCCACCGAACGCAGGGACAGCCCCATCTGTTCGGCGATCTGCTTGTGGGTCAGGCCTTCGCACTGGGCCAGCAGGAACGCTTTGCGCACTTTCGGCTTCAGGCCTTCGAGCATGCGCGCGATGCTTTCCAGCAGCTCCAGCACCAGGGCGCGGGCTTCCTCGCTGGGGGCTTGGGCTTGCGGCAGATGGGCGATGGTTTCCAGGTAGGCGCGCTCGATTTCCTCGCGGCGCCAGTGGTCGATCACCAGGCCGCGGGCGACGGTCCGCAGGAAGGCGCGCGGGGCCTTGAGTTCCAGGCGTTCGGTGCGCTGCAACAGGCGCACGAAGGTGTCCTGCGCCAGGTCGGCGGCATCGGCGGCGTTGCCCAGCCGGCTGCGTAACCATGTGTTGAGCCAGCCATGGTGATGGCTGTAAAGCGCCTGTACCGCGAACTCAGGTGATGACATGGATGCGACTGCCCGGCTGTCACAAATGATAATTAGTCGCATTGTCATCAAGGGTTTGGGATTTTGCAACAGCCGCAGGGCGACCGGCTACGGAAAAGTCCGATGCGACCGCTCTAGCCTGCCGTTCAGCGGTTTTTTGCAGATAACAGGTACATTTCTGACAAATCGCTAAGATTTATCCGTCTCGTGCCGACAGACAGTGAGACCCATGCGTGCACCAAAGTAGAGCGGTCGTAGAACGCCGCCTGCGCTGTTACATGGAAAGTTGCATCCCGTACGCATCCCCACTTTCGGCATAAGAAGTCCCATGACATGAATCTCAAGTTCAGCCATAAAATCCTTTTGGCCGCCTCCGGTGTAGTGGTTCTGGCATTCGCGTTGTTCACTTTGTACAACGACTATCTGCAGCGAAACACCATTCGCCAGAACCTCGAATCGTCCATCGAGCAGGCGGGTGACCTCACTTCCAGCAGCGTCCAGAACTGGATGAGCGGACGCATCCTGGTGCTCGAGAACCTCTCGCAGAACGTCGCCCACCAGGGCGCCAACGCTGACTTCCCGGGGCTGGTGGACCAGCCGGCGTTCACCACGAACTTCCAGTTCACCTACGTGGGCCAGGTCAACGGTGTGTTTACCCAGCGGCCTGACGCGAAGATGCCGGACGGCTACGACCCGCGTCAGCGTCCCTGGTACAAGCAGGCCGTGGCGGCCGACAAGACCATGCTGACCCCGCCCTACATGGCGGCCGTTGGCGGGCTGGTGGTGACCATCGCCATGCCGGTGAAAAAGGACGGTCAGCTGCTGGGTGTGGTGGGGGGCGACCTGAGCCTGGAAACCCTGGTGAAGATCATCAACTCGGTGGACTTCGGCGGCCTGGGCCATGCCTTCCTGGTCAGCGCGGACGGGCAGGTGATCGTCAGTCCGGACAAGGACCAGGTGATGAAGAACCTCAAGGATGTCTATCCGGGCGCCAACGTGCATATCCAGAAAGGCACCCAGGAAGTGCTGCTCAACGGCCAGGAACGCATCCTGTCGTTCACCCCGGTGACCGGCCTGCCGAATGCCGAGTGGTACATCGGCCTGTCCATCGACCGTGACAAGGCGTTCGCCCCGCTGAGCAAGTTCCGCACCTCGGCGCTGCTGGCGATGTTCATCGCCGTGGCCGCGATTGCCGTGCTGCTGAGCCTGCTGATCCAGGTACTGATGCGTCCGCTGACCACCATGGGCCGCGCGATGCAGGACATCGCCCAGGGCGAGGGCGACCTGACCCGCCGCCTGGTGGTGGAGAGCAAGGACGAATTCGGCGTACTGGGCGGCTCGTTCAACCAGTTCGTGGAACGTATCCATGCGTCGATTTCCGAAGTGTCCTCGGCCACCCGCCAGGTGCACGATCTGTCCCAGCGCGTGATGGCCTCGTCCAACGCGTCGATCATCGGTTCCGACGAGCAAAGCGCGCGTACCAACAGCGTGGCCGCGGCGATCAACCAGCTGGGCGCCGCCACCCAGGAAATCGCCCGCAACGCCGCCGATGCCTCGCAGCATGCCAGCGGCGCCAGCGAGCAGGCCGACGATGGTCGCCAGGTGGTGGAACAAACCATCCTGGCCATGACCGAGCTGTCGCAGAAGATCAGCCTGTCCTGCACCCAGATCGAAACCCTGAACGCCAGCACCGACAACATCGGCCACATCCTCGATGTGATCAAAGGCATCTCCCAGCAGACCAACCTGCTGGCGCTCAACGCGGCCATCGAAGCGGCGCGCGCCGGTGAAGCCGGTCGCGGTTTCGCGGTGGTGGCCGACGAGGTCCGCAACCTGGCCCATCGCACCCAGGAATCGGCCGAGGAGATCCACAAGATGATCACCTCGCTGCAGATCGGCTCTCGCGAAGCGGTATCGACCATGAACGCCAGCCAGGCGTCCAGCGAAGAGAGCGTCGAAGTGGCCAACCAGGCCGGTGCGCGGCTGGTCAGCGTGACCCAGCGCATCACCGAGATCGATGGCATGAACCAGTCGGTGGCTGCCGCCACCGAAGAGCAGACCGCCGTGGTGGAAACCCTCAACGTCGACATCAGCCAGATCAACCTGCTGAACCAGCAGGGCGTGGCCAACCTCAACGAAACCCTGAAGGATTGCGACGCCCTGTCGCTGCAGGCCAACCGCCTGAAGCAACTGGTGGACAGCTTCAAGATCTGACCCGCACTGCCCTGAAAAACGCGATGAGGCCGGTATGGCTCATCGCGTTTTTTTTACCTGTCCGACCAGCCCATCGGCACCCCTTGCCGTACTTCGGACCGCCTCCCTATCTACCGGTCTCCGAACCCCTGTAGCCGCTGCCGCAGGCTGCGAAAAGGCCGAAGGCCTTCCAGCGATCCCCAAATCTTGCGCCGCCTTCGGCGTCGATCGCAGCCTGCGGCAGCGGCTACAGGGGCATTTTCAGCGTTACTCGAACATCCTTTGCACATTGCCCATTGCCTCATCGGCAAACCCTTGCAGGAACCCCTGGAAGGCCGCCACCTCGGCACCGCCTTCGGCCGGGTCGGCGACGATGCGCCAGGTGGCGCGCGCTCGTTCGCCGGGCAAGGCCTCGACGCTCATGGCCGCCCACAGATTGCCAATGCCCAGGGTGTCGTAGATCAGGCTCCAGGTCATGTACCGCGCCTGGTCGTCCCGTGAGTTGAGTTGCTCGATCACGATGTTGCCGTCGTGGAAGAACTTCTTGCGCACCGAGCGCACGCCTTCGCCGGTCATTTCGATGTGCGACAGCGCGGGAATGAAGGCCGGAAAGCCGGCGAAGTTGCCGACGATATTCCAGACGCTTCGGGCATCGGCGCCGATATCCACGGTGGACAGGACCTGGCAGGCGTTCGGGTTCTTGATCAGGGTGTCGGGTTGCAGGTTTTTCATGGTGTTCTCCAGCGTGGGTGGGTTCAGATAAAACGGATGTCTTTCAGGTATTGGCAGCCCTTGCGCAGCAGCGCCGGGTCCTTGGGCGGGTAGTCGGCGCCCATGCGCCGTACCCCGGCCTCGGCGTTGGCGTGGCCGATCAGCGAGATGTCGCCGATGTCTTCCTCGAAGCCGTTGAGGTAGAAGCCGAGGACGCCGAACAGCGCGTTGTCGCGGTCGACCCGGCCCAGCTGGCGCTGCCAGTCGGCGACGCTGACCATGCGGAACTCGCGCCCGGCCTCGCGGAACGAGGCGACATAGGCCTCCCAGCTCAAAGGCTGCGGGTTGTGCAGGTTGAACACCGCGTGGGCCGGCTGATAACGGCTGGCGTGGAAGGCGATGAAGCGGGCGAGGAAGTCCACCGGCATCAAGTCGAAGTTCATCGCCAGCTGCGGCACCTGGCCCAGTTGCAGCGAGCCCTTGAGCATCAGCATCAGGCGGTTGCGGTGGGGCTGGCAGACCCCGGTCTGGCTGTTGAAACTGATGTTGCCCGGGCGATAGAGATTGACCCACACCCCCTGTTCGCGGGCCCGTTGCAGGATCCGCTCGCCGACCCACTTGGACAGGTTGTAGCCGTTGCGGATGTAGATCGGCGGGGTGGCCGCGGGCGGCTGTTCGAGCACCCGGCCCTGGGCGTCGATGTTGCTGGAGGCGGACAGGGTCGAGACGAAGTTGAAGACCTTCTTGCTGCGCCCTTCGCACAGGCGCAGGCACTCGAACAGCGGCTCGACGTTGTCGCGCGCCAGCGCCGGGTAATCGAGCACGTGATTGACGTTGGCGGCGTTGTGCACCAGCGCGCCGTATTCGCGGTCGATGCGTTCGTACACATCCGCCGCCAGCCCCAGCCGTGGCTGGCTGATATCGGCGGCATGCACCCGCACCCGGCTCAGGTCCAGATGCTCCAGGTGGTTGTCGCGCAGGGCCTGGGTGAAACGTGCGGCGGCCGATTGCGTGGGCGTTTCCCGCACCAGGCACGCCACCTCGCTGGCGCCCCATTCCAGCAGCGCCTGGACGACGTGCACGCCGAGGAAACTGTTGGCGCCGGTGACCAGCACCTTGTGCACATCGCCCAGTTGGCTGATGGGCAGCACCTGCAGGTCGAGTTCGGCGTTGGCATCGGCGAACACCGGGTCGAGGGACGCGTCCGGGCCGTCGTGGGCGGCGCCGTCGATCAGGGTCGCCAGGTTGCTCAGGGTCGGCGCCTCGATAAAGCGGTTGATCGACAGGCCGCGGCCGAACTGTTCGCGAATCGTCAGCAGCAGGCGCGACAGCAAAATCGAGTGGCCGCCGAGGTTGAAGAAGCTGTCGTCGGTGCCGATGTCTTCGGCCGGCAGCTCCAGCAGCTCGGCCCACAATTCCAGCAGGCGCCGTTCAGTGGCGTTCCGTGGCAGGCGTCGCTGGCGGCTGCTGCCGGATGTACGCGGCAGGGCCAGCAGGGCGCGGCGGTCGACCTTGCCGTTGGCGGTGCAGGGCATGCTCGGCAGCTCGATGTAGGCGCTGGGCTGCATGTAGTCCGGCAAGCGCTGGCGCACCTTTTCGCGCAGGGTTTGCAGTGCGTTGCCGGCGGCGTTCGGCTGGGCCAGGTAGGCGAGGATCCGCCGCTGATCGTCGATCACCACCGCCACCTGGCGGAACAGCTGGCCGTCGCGCAGGCAATGCTCGATCTCCTCGGGTTCGACCCGGAACCCGCGGATCTTCACCTGGTTGTCCCGCCGCCCGCAGATCTCGATGCCGTTGTCGGTCCACTGGCCGATGTCCCCGGTGCGATAGACCCGCAGCCGGCGCCCGTCCGGCAGGTCCAGGGTCAGGTAGCGTTCGGCGCTCAGCGCCGGGTTGTTCAGGTAGCCGAGGCCGACTCCGGGCCCGGCCAGGTACAGCTCGCCGGGAGTGCGGTCGGGCAGCGGTTGCAGCTGTTCGTCGAGGATCAGCACCTGGCTGTTGGCGATCGGCAGGCCGAGGTTGCGCGGGTTGTCGTCGACGCGCAGGCGGCGGGTGGTGGCCAGCACCGTGGTTTCGGTCGGGCCGTAGATGTTGTGCAGCGCGCACTGGTCGGCCAGGCGCTGGATGACGAAGGGTTCGCAGACGTCGCCGCCGGTCACCAGATGCTCCAGGCCCAGCGGCTGCTCCAGGGGCAGGATGCTCAGCAGCGCCGGCGGCAGGAAGGCGTGGCTGACCTTCTGCCGCTGGAGCAGGGCCAGCAGTTGCCGCGGGTCGCGCCGCTGGTCCTGGTCGGGGACCACCAGCAGTGCGCCACAGAGGAAGGTGGGCAGGATATCCAGCAGCGAGGCGTCGAAGTTGATGGTGGAGAACTGCAGCACCCGGCTGTCTGGGTCCAGCTCGACATGGCGCCTGTACCAGGCGCAGAAGTGACTGAGATTGCCCTGGCTGAGCAACACGCCTTTGGGTTGGCCGGTGGTGCCCGAGGTGTAGATCGCCACGCAGGGCGCCTCTGGCGGCGGTGCCTGGCGCAGCAGCGGGAGGCAGTCCTCGGCGGCGTCATGCAACAGGGGGCGTACATCGAGTTGCGCCATCTCGAGGTCGGCCAGGTCTTCGCAGCCGTCGTGCAGCAGCAGGGCGGCGCCGGCGTTGTCGAGGATGTAGCGCCGCCGTTGCGCCGGGTGCTCCGGGTCCAGCGGCAGGTACACCGCGCCACAGCCGAAGGTCGCGAGAATCGCGGCATACAGCGCCGCCGACTTGGGCAGGCACAGGCCGATCACCGGTGGTCGGTCAGAGGCTGGAGGCAGGTGTCGCAGCATCTGCCGCTGCAAGTTGCGGCTCAGCCGATGCAGGGTCTGGTAGCTGTAGTCGATGCCCTGGATATTCAAGGCCGGACGCTGGGCGAAGGCCAGCAGGCTCTGGTCGAGGCGCTGGGCGATCGGCACCTGCATCCTGCGCAGCAAGGTCGGTGCCGGCTGTGGGTTGTGCCGGTGCTCGAAGGCCAGCGAGTCCAGGCGCTCCAG
Source organism: Pseudomonas sp. 09C 129 (assembly GCF_002843625.1). Taxonomy (NCBI): domain Bacteria; kingdom Pseudomonadati; phylum Pseudomonadota; class Gammaproteobacteria; order Pseudomonadales; family Pseudomonadaceae; genus Pseudomonas; species Pseudomonas sp. 09C 129. The sequence goes on from NZ_CP025261.1 coordinate 596,664, forward strand.
GCCCAGCAGCGGTTCGCTGGGTTCGTCCAGGGCCGCGAGCTGCTGGAAAAACGCCGCGCCGCGGGAAAAACCACTGACCAGCCGCGCGGTGCTGGCGACCAGCCTGGCCACCGCGCTGCCGCGCAGGGCCTGGCCATTGCCGCTGGCCTCCGGCGGCAGGCTCGCCTGCTCGATCAGCCGGGTGCCGTGGTGGTGGAACAGACGCACCTGCGGCAACCCGGGCGCCGCTTGGGCGATCAGGGCGATGCGCAATTCCAGGCGCGCGGTGTCCGCTGCGAGGGGCGGTGAATCACTCAGGCTGCCGTCGTCGATCAGCAGATGGGGCCGCAGCCCCTCGGCGTTGGCGATCGCCTGCGGCGAGTCCAGCCACCGCACCAGATGGCCGTGGCGCTCCAGCTCCATGGCCAGTTCGTTCAGGGCCTGGCTGCGGCCCGTCAACACAATATCGAGGCGTCTCATGCTCGGGTCCCTCCGTTAGGGCAGGTAGTCGGCCAGTGCGTCCTGGACGCAGGCCGAATCCAGCATCGAACTGCTGCGCAAGAAGCGCAGGATGTTGGCGATCAGCGGGTGATGGCGGTTGATCGGGTAGGCCAGGGCGGCTGCCTCCTCGCGCAGCGCCTGCTTGATCGGGGCGGCGACGGGCAGTTGCTCGATCAGCCGCAAGTCGAAGTCCTTCTGAATGTCATTGGTCAGGTACTGGGCGATGAACACCGGCAGCACCCGGGCGATCTCTGCGCGGTCGGCATCGCTGGCGCCGTGCCAATAGATGCGCACCAGCCGCGACCAGAAGCCCGAATGCCGGCCTTCGTCCTGCAGGTGGTCGGCCATCAGGCCCTTGATCGACTGCTTGACCGTGTCGTCCTTGGCGAAGGCGGCGACATCGTTGGTCACGGTGTTTTCGGCGATGGCCACGCAGACCAGCTCCATCGCGTCGCGCAGGTGGTCGGGGGCCAGCCGCAGGGCGGCGGGGATGGCCCGGCTGAGTTCGATTTCCCTGGGCAGCTCGATGGGCTCGATGCCGCTCATGGCGATGGTCTGCTGCATGAAGTCCATCGCCACCAGCGCGTGGTAGTCCTCGTCCACCACCACGGTCATGGCGTCGTAGCGACAGGCAAAGGGGAAGGCAATGGCGAAGCGATTCTTGGCGATGTTGCGGGCGGTCTTGTCCACCAGCTCGGTCTCGAAGATCACCACGTCGTTGATGAACTTGTAGAGGCTTTGCACCAGCACGAAATCCCGCAGATGGGCGCAGTGGTCGAGGAAGCCCTGGCTGTGCACCAGAGGCTGGCGACTCAGGGGATAGATCAGCTTGTCGTCGTCCTCGAGCATGCGCCGCGGCCGGGTGCGGATGGTCGCGCGCTCTTCCCAGGTGTCGGCGAAGGATTGGTAGTCGAGGGCGTTCATGCGTTCACCCCGATCGCCGATTCGGCCATGCTCAGGCGCAGCCCGTCCCACAGGGCGATGCGGCTGTCCACCGCGGCGATGGCCGCCGCGTACACCTCCTGCTGGCGTTGCGGGTCGCCAGCCACCAGCCGCTGCAGCAGCTGTTCCGCGGCCGGGCCGTGGTCGTCGGAGTCGACCTCGATATGGCGTTGCAGGTAGTAGCGAAAGGTCGGCGCCTGCTCGATACCAATGCCCCAGTCGTCGAGGATGCGCTGGAACATCCGCGGGATGACGCTTTCCCGGCCATGGAGAAAGGCTGCCGCCACGCAATGGGCCGGCGCCTGCACGGCGGTGTGCACGGTCTGGCGGACAAAGGCGCTGGCAGCCGGGTCGGCGTCGACGCTGTGCAGGGCGGTGTCGAAACTCACGCCCTCCTGTTGCAGCGCGACGAAGCGTTCCACGACCCCGGTGGTGGCGCCGACTTCGCGCATGGCATCCAGGTACAGCTCGAAATGGCTGTAATGGCCTTGCCCGGGGCGATCGTCGGACTCTTCGCCGAGCACGATCTCGTTGATCAGCCGCGCGGCGCGAGGGTCCCGCGGTGGCAGCCAGGGCAGGCGCACGCAGGTCAGTTCCTGTTGCAGGCGCTTGGTCAGCGACATGAAGTCCCACACGGCGAAAACATGGGCCTGCATGAAGCGTTGAAGAACCGCGAGTGTGTTGATTTCGGCAAAAATGGGATGAGTGCTGAGTGTGGCTTTCTTGGCGTCGAGAAGTTCTTTGTTGGCGTTCATCTGGGCTGCCTGTCTGAGATGTTCAAGTGTGTTTGATTGGCCGATTAGTTGCGGCTCGTATAGGTGTTTTAACCAGTGCTTATTTGTTGCGGGCGAGCAGGGGCCTCAAACCTGAGATTGATAATCTGGAAAGTTTTATAGTGCTGGCCGGTCTATCCGTTAAAGAACCGTCGTCTTGGCGTTATGGGCTTTAGAGAGCCAATAAAGCCGAGGCTTGCCAGGTGCTCATGAACGGCTGCTCGACGTTGTTTAATGTCGGCGGAGAAAAAACTAATACAGGAGAAAGTGTCGGGCAAGTTGTTTTTATAATGCTTTTCAAACTTTTATTTTTGTCGTGCGACAAGTTGCTGCAAAACTTCTGGTTCAAGTTTTGTTGAGATGAAGTTGCCCCTTCCGACTTATATAAGTCAGAATTTTTAACGCTGAGTGAATGCCTCACTCGAAGCAAACTTCGAAGCGCTGAGTTGAAGTCGTTGAATATCTGGGAGAAGGCATGCGGGAGCCGATCCCGGTCATGCCCTCCAGTCGCTGGGCTCCTTGCGTGGGTCTGCAGATCGACGTGTGCGGGCAAGCCTGCGCGCCGCTCACGTCCCTTTTTCAGTCGGCGACAGCAAGAGTGAGCCCAAATCGCCGGCTGAGCCATCGTCGGCGGGCCTGTGAGGGCAGGAGCGGGGGAGGAAGACGGCGGATTATTCGCCGAGCAGGCCCAGGTGGATATTGATGATCTGCAGCAGGCGCTGGCGCTGGGACTTGATGAAGAAGTGATTGCCGGCCACCTCGATCAGCTCGAACTCACGGCGGGTGAATTCGCGCCAGTTGGCCATGTTGCTGGCGGGGGCCAGCGGGTCCTCGCTGCCATAGAAGGCGGTGAGGGGAATATCGAGGTTGCCGCTCGACAGATCGCGCCAGGATTCGAACAGCTTCAGGTCGGCGCGCAGCAGCGTTTCGTACTGCTTCCGGCTGGCCTGGTCGCGGGGGATTTCGATCGGCGTGGCGCCCAGCGACAGCATGGCTTCCTGGAAGGGCGCCGCGGGCAACATGTGCAGCAACGGCCGGGGCGATGGGTAGTCGGGGCTGCGGCAGGCGGAAATGAACAGGTGGCGGGTCTGGCCGGGGTAGTGCGCCTGGGCGTGCTTGGCGGCTTCGTAGGCCAGCATCCCGCCCAGGCCATGGCCGAACAGGGCATGGGGCTTGGCCAGCAGAGGGCGCAGTACAGGGAAGGTGTCGGCCAGCAGCCGCGGCCAGTCATCGAGCGGGGTTTCGGCCTGGCGGCTGCCGTGGCCGGGCAGTCGCACCAGCACCAGCTCGATGTGTCCGCCCAGCCCGGTGGACCAGTTACGCAGTTGTTCCGGGTCCGCGCCGGTCTGCGCAAAGCAGATGAGCCGGGTTTTCGTCGGCTCGCCGGAGTTGAGCACCATCAGCCATTTGTCATTGCGCGCGTGCACTGCTTTTCCTTAAGCCGGTGTGCCGGTCATTGAGTGTTGCATCGTGGCCGCGTCATGCCGCCGTTACCGCTGTCAGCCCTCGGCGGTCCGTTCGAGGTAGTCGCGAATGGTCTTCGCGGCCTTTTCCAGATGGCCGCGCAGCACCTCCACCGCCCGCTCGACGTCCTTAGCCTCGGCGGCGTCGGTCATGGCGTTGTGGTCGTCCTGGGTCAACTTGCCCAGGCCCATGGAGGACAGATGGAAGCGCAAGAAGCGTTCTTCCTCGTTCAACTCGAGCTCGATCAGGCGCAGTAGCTTCTGGTTCGGCGCCCGGTGGTACAGCGCCATGTGGAACAAGCGGTTGAGACGGCCGATTTCGGCGTGGTCGGTTTCGTTTTCCAGCTGCGCGATGTAGCCACGGGCCTGGGCGATGTCCTCGGCGTCGAGCAGCGGGATCGACAGGCGCAGCGCCTCCAGTTCCAACAGCAGGCGCAGGCCGTAGGTTTCCACCGCGTCATAGCCGATCAGCTCGGCGACCACCGCGCCTTTGTGCGGCACCACATGCAACAGCGATTGCGCTTCGAGCTGGCGCAAGGCCTCGCGCACCGGCATGCGGCTGACGCCGAAGAGGTCGGCCAGATCCTGCTGGCGCAGCGCCGTGCCGCTGGGCAGGCGGCCGTCGAGAATCGCCGCGCGCAGGGTTTCCTCGATCACCGAGCGCGCGAGGTGGGCGGGGATCGGCCCGCTGACTGCGATCTTGCTCAAGGGCCTCGGTTTTTCTGTCACGTTAACGCTATCCTGTTTCTGAGGTTTGGATCCAATGGACGCTAGATAGCCCCCTGCAGCTTGTCAAACCAGCCGTCTGGGCCCTGTCATGGATTTTGCCGGCGCTGATTCTCGGGGCAGCCCTCCTGAGGCTCAAGCACTGGCCGATAAACGAACAGGTCCCTGCTTTCAGCTTAGCGTCTCCAGAGGGGCTGTGATTGTAAGGTGCCATTGTCTTTTGGCGGACCAACCTGCACCATCCTTCGACCCACGACAGCTCCCATGGACTCTTCGCATTGGCGGCACGTTTAGCTCTTTCTCGGACCCTGCGCTGGCTGTTTTCGGCGCTGCTGCTGGCCGGCTTGCTGCTGGGTGGCCTGCAGGCCGATTGGGACTTTTCGCAGATCAGCCGCCGCGCCACCGCACTGTACGGGCCGCTGGGCGAAGGGCAGAAGCGCATCGACGCCTGGCAGCAGCTGCTGGCGACCCAGAACCAGGCCAGCGAGATGGAACAGCTCAAGGTGGTCAACCTGTTCTTCAACAAGAACATGCGCTACGTGGAAGACATCGACCTGTGGCATCAGGTGGATTATTGGGAAACCCCGGTCGAGGCCCTGTGGAAGGGCGCCGGCGATTGCGAGGACTATGCGATCGCCAAGTATTTCAGCCTGCGCCACCTCGGTGTTTCCAGTGACAAGCTGCGCATCACCTACGTCAAGGCCCTGCGCCAGAACCGCGCGCACATGGTGTTGACCTACTATTCAAGCCCGGAGGCCATGCCGTTGGTCCTCGACAGCCTGATCGACGCCATCCAGCCGGCCAGCCAGCGTACCGACCTGCTGCCGGTGTACGCCTTCAATGCCGAGGGCCTGTGGCTGCCCGGCAAGGGCAGCAAGAAAGTCGGTGACACCAAGCGCCTGTCCCGGTGGCAGGACGTGTTGAAGAAAATGCAGGCCGAAGGTTTTCCGGTCGAGACGACTCACTAGGAGCACGAGCTCAGATGTCTTTGTTCAAACAACTGTTGATCGCAATCTGTCTGTTCCTGGTGGTCGCCTTCAGCGGCAGCTTCATGGTCAGCCTGGAAAGTTCGCGCACCCAGTACGTCAACCAGCTGCGTTCCCATGCCCAGGACGCGGCCACGGCGCTGGCCTTGTCCCTGACCCCGAACATCGACGACCCGGCGATGGTCGAGCTACTGGTCAGCTCGATTTTCGACAGCGGCTACTACTCGAGCATCCGCGTGATCAACCAGGTCACCGAAGAGGTCATGGTCGAGCGCAGCGGCACCCCCGAGGTCAGCGACGTACCGGACTGGTTCGTCAAGCTGATCGGCCTGGAGCCGGCCGGCGGCGACGCCCTGGTCAGCCGTGGCTGGCAACAGGCGGCGCGGGTCGAGGTGGTCAGCCATCCGATGTTCGCCGTCGCCAAGCTCTGGCAAAGCGCCCTGGGCAGCCTCGGCTGGCTGCTGCTGTGCGGTGCCGTGAGCGCGGTGCTGGGGGCCTTGCTGCTGCGCCGCCAGCTCAAGCCGCTGGACTACATGGTGCAGCAATCCCACGCCATTGCCCGCCGCGAATTCCTCAGCCTGCCCGAGTTGCCGCGCACGCCGGAACTGCGCCGCGTGGTGCAGGCGATGAACCAGATGGTCGAGAAACTCAAGGCGCTGTTCCAGGAACAGGCCGAGCGCAGCGAAAGGTTGCGGGTCGAGTCCTACCAGGACAACCTGACCGGCCTGGCCAACCGTCGTTACTTCGAGATGCAGCTCAATGCCCGGGTGAGCAACCCGGAACAGGCCAGCTCCGGCTACCTGCTGTTGCTGCGGGTCAAGGACCTGGCCGGCCTGAACCAGCGCCTGGGCGGGCAGCGCACCGACCAGCTGCTGCAGGCGGTGGGCGAACAATTGCAGCGTGAATGCGCGCGCTACCCGGAAACCCACAACCTGGTGACCCGCATCCGCGGTGGCGAATTTGCCGTGCTGGCGCCGGGGCTGGTGCGCGAAGAGGCGCTGCAGCTGGCGCAGAACCTGGAAAACGCCTTGGCCAGCCTGCACGCCACCGGCGCCACTGACGTGGCGTCCGTGGCCTCCATCGGCCTGGCGCCTTTCGTCCATGGCGACTCACCGCAGGCGGTGCTCGGCCTGGGCGACCAGGCCTTGGCCCAGGCCGAGGCCCAGGGCGACACGAGCTGGGCCTGCCTGGACCACGACGCTGCGGCCAGCGTCGGCGACGACCATCACGCCTGGCACACCCTGCTGGACGGGGCCTTGAGCCAGCAGCGGTTCGAGCTGTATTTCCAGCCGGTGGTCGCGACCCGCGATACCGCGCTGGTGCTGCACTACAAGGTGCTGTCGCGCTTGCTCGACGAGCAGGGCCAGACCATCGCCGCCGGGCGCTTCCTGCCGTGGCTGGAGCGCTTTGGCTGGACCTCGCGCCTGGACCTGCTGATGCTCGAACAGGTGCTCAAGCAGATGGCCGGGCACCAGGACTCGCTGGCATTGAACCTGTCGGCCGCGACCCTGGCCGACCCGCAGGCCTTGAACAAGGTGTTCGAGATCCTGCGCCAGCACTCCAGCCTGGGGCCGCGCCTGACCCTGGAGATCGGCGAAGAGCAGTTGCCTGAACAAGCGCTGCTGGAACAACTGACCCGCCGCCTGCGCGAGCTGGGTTTCTCCCTGAGCCTGCAGCGTTTCGGCGGGCGCTTCAGCATGATCGGCAACCTGGCGCGCCTGGGCCTGGCCTACCTGAAGATCGACGGCAGCTACATCCGCGACATCGACCAGGAAAGCGACAAGCGCCTGTTTATCGAAGCCATCCAGCGCGCCGCCCACAGCATCGACCTGCCGCTGATCGCCGAGCGCGTGGAAACCGAAGGGGAGTTGCAGGTGATTGGCGAGATGGGCCTGTACGGCGTCCAGGGCCGCCTGGTCGGCGAGCCCGCGCCCTGGCGCTGAGGCGCTGAACGAAGATCGCCGGTCAGCGGCACCCGCGCAGGTGCGGGAACCGCTGGCCGGCGATTATCAGATCAGGCCGGTTTCGTCGTCGTTGATCAGGTGGCTCAGGCCACCCAGCGCCTCACGCGCCTGGGTCCGGTCCATCAGCTTGGCCTGGGCCGCCGGTGGCAGGTCGGTGACGCGGATCACGCCCTTGCTGGTCAGCACCTGAATCAAGTCGTCGAGTACCCGGATCATTTCCAGGTCGCTCTGCTTGAGTTGTTTCAGGCTGACTTCCACCACCTCGTTGGCGAACCACTGCTGGATCTCATTGTGGTCGGCCGCCAGTGTTTCCGTGGCCTCGGCGTAAGGTGTGGCCTCCACGCGAACCAGTTGGCCCTGTGCATCGCGTTGCACGTAGAACATGGGGAATCCCTCTAGATATGGTCCGGCATCATGCTGTCAGCAGCATAGGCCACCGGCGCGCTTTGGTCGCGAGTATGCGACGTGGCGGCACAATCGTCACGGTGGGAAGAACCGGCCACCCAGGACGGGTGGCCGGTCGACCGTGGATCAGCTGTTGTTGTGATCGATCTTGATGGTCGGGTCGCTACCGGCGATCAGCGAGTTGATGTTGGTGTTGGACCAGTTGTTGCCCTCCAGCTTGATCGTCACGTCCGCGTTGGCAATGCCGCCGGCCGCGTTGAGCTTGCCTTCGGAACTGACCTGCAGGGTCGAGGTACCGTCCACTGTGGTGATCTTCAGGAAGTTGTCGATGGTACTGGCGCTCTCGCCCTGCAACAGGTCCCGCAGGTCGATACGGTCGCCTTCGCTGGCCTTGAAGTCCTTGATCACGTCATTGCCGGTGTCGCCGGCCTTCCAGACGAAGGTGTCGGCACCCGAGCCGCCGATCAGGATGTCATTGCCCGCGCCACCGATCAGCGTGTCGTTGCCGGTACCGCCCAACAGGATGTCGTTGCCCTTGCCACCGTCGAGCAGGTCGTTGCCACCCTGGCCGAAGATGATGTCGTTGCCGGCGCCGCCCAGCAGCGTGTCATTGCCGTCATGGGCCCCGGACACATCGAAGTCGGTGTAGTGCTCGGTGATGTACTGGTGCACGTTGCTGGTGGTGACGCTGCTCGCGGCCACGCCGGTCTTCTGCGCCACGAAGGCCTGCATGGCCTGGTAGCCCTCGCCGGCGATGCCGTTGAAGCTCACCAGGTCGCCGAAGATGATGTCGTTGCCGTTGCCGCCGTTGACCGTGTCGGCTCCCGGCATGGTCGCTTCGGTATGGCCGAGGATAGCGTCGGCCAGGTTCGACGGGTCGATATTGGTCTGTGGGGTGCTGTCGGTGTCGTACGGCCGCAGGTCGTTGAGGCTGACGTCGTTGTTCAGGCCGATCGCTTCCACCTGCGACAGGTTGCTCAGCAGGGCGAAGCCGCTGGTGGAGTTGGTGGTGGTGGCGTTGTTGGTGTAGCTGCCCGCGCCGCCCAGGCTGGACAGTTCATAGGTGCCATCGCCCTGGGCATGCAGGGTGCCAGCGTTGTAACTGGACCAGCTGCCCCAGGCCTGCGTCCATACCGTGACGCTGCCGCTGCTGTTGATATCGATCAGGTGCGTGCTGTCCGGTTGCAGCCGGACGGTATCGCCCAGCTGATAGTTGCTGGTAGTGATCACGTTATCGAGCCTGACGCTGCCGTACAGGATCGGGTTGGTCTGCTCGCCGGACTGGTAGTACGTCGGTTTGCCGTCGGTGATGAAGTACGTCAGGTTGGTGGCGTTGGTATTGCTGGTGGCCGCGCTGCTCAGGAAGAAGTTGGCCGTGGTCTTGAACACGTCCTCGTAGTTGGTGCCGCCGCCGGACGCCATGCTGTCCAGAATCGCCTTGAGCTGGGTCAGGGCGTTCGGATCGTTGAGGTTTACCGAAACCTGCTTGTTGACCTGGGTATCGAAGTCCGCCAGGAAGATATTCACGGTGCCCGAGGTGCTGCTGCCCAGGCTGTTTTTCAGGGTGTTGAACACCGTGGTCAGCGAGTTCTTGGCGGCGTTGAGCGAGGTATCGCTCATGCTGCCGGAGCTGTCGACCATGAACGCGATGTTGTAGTTCTTGCCTTGCACCACGTTCAGGCCGGCGACGTCGGCGACCATGATGTCGTTGCCCTCGGTGCCGACGAAGTTGTCGTCGCCCGCCGTGGCGACGCTGGCGCTGTAGGTTGCCGGGTACACCGTGACCGGGATCTGCGCGGTGCTGCTGGCCGAGCCGCCCAGGGACTCGGTGGAGGTCGAGGTCACGGTCAGGTTGAACGAGCCGCTGTAGTGCGACGGCGGGGTAAGGGTCAGCGTACCCAGGTTCCAGCCGGTGACATTGACTTCGCTGACGCTGCCGCCCGCGGTGAAGGTATGACCGGCGCCATCGCTGAGCACCGAACCGGCCGGAATGCCGCCGATCTTCACGCTCAGGCTTTCCGAGCCGTCGGTATCGGTCAGGGCGGTGGTGATCTTCGACAGCTTGACGCTGCCACCTTCGGCACCCTCGTTGAGCTTGTAGCCGTCGTAGTAGCCCTCGCCGTTGCTGCCGTGCAGCTCGGAAAGGGTTACGCCGGCATTGTTCAGCGCGGTTTCGCTCGGGTACATCGGGATGTTGGCGTTGCTCAGGTCGACCGGTGTGCTGCCATTGACTGACAGGTTGACGTCATAGCTGCCCGGGCCGCTCTGGTTGGCGTGGTAGATGTCCAGGGTGTAGTAGCCGCTGGTGGTCGGGGTGAACGAACCGCTGATGCTGCCACCGGCCCCCCAGGTCGCGGTGGCCACGTTCTTGCCGCCGATGGTGATCAGCAGGCTGTCGTCGCCGACACCGCTGAAGCTGTAGGTCTTGCCGGCTTCGAGGTAGATCAGGCCGGAGGTTTTCGAGCCGCTGCCGCCGGCCACGCTGGCGTCGGACTGGGCATTGGTCACCGTCGTGCTGCTGGTCGGGTTGCCGGAGTTGTTGAAGACGTTTTTCAGCGCATCGCCGGTGATGCCGTTGCCGTTGGTGCCCAGGCCGCTGAGGCTGCTCCAGGACTCCTTGAGCAGGCCGATGGAGTTCACGCTGTTGCTCGCCACGCCCAGGGTCGGCGCATCGGCCACCGGAGTGATGTCGATCTTCACGGTGCCGGTGGTACCCAGGGCCTGGCCGTCGGTTGGCTGGAACTTGATCTGCGCGTAGTCGGCCTGCTGGTTGCCCACGCCGCTGCCGTTGTAGCCGTCGACACCCGACTCGTTGGCATCCGGGGTGAAGCGCAGCTTGCCGGCGTCGATATCGGCCTTGCTGAAGGTCTGGTTGCTGGCCACGTCCTTCCAGGTCGAGCCGTCGAGGTACTGCAGCTTGCCGTCGCCCGGCAGCTGGGTGATTTTCACCCCGAGGCTGGCCGCAGGGCTGTCCACGTCGCTGACGCCGAAGGTGGCCCAGGTCAGGGTCAGGGCGGTGTCTTCGGTGCCGGTCACGGCGCCGCCGGTGGCCACTGGCGCGTCGTTCACCGCCACCACGTTGACCGTGGTGGTAGCGACGTTGGAGTAGTTGCTGCCATCGGTCACCGTCACGGTGATGGTCCGCGGCGTGGTGCTCGGGTCCTCACTGTTGTTGGTGAAGGTGATGTTCTTGATCTGCTGCATGTAGTCGGCCAGCGTCGCATTGCCGGACAGGGTCAGGGTGATGGTGCCCGCCTGGCTGTTGGCATTGATGGTGATGCCGTTGACGCTGTTACCCAGGTTCAGCGAGTCGCCCGGCTGACGGTTGGTCAGCACGATGGTGGCGCCGGTCAGCATCGTGCTGTCCGGGTCGGTGATCGACAGGTCGGTATCGCCAATGGACACGCCTGGGCCGCTGGTGCCTTCGGTGAAGGTCACCTTGTAGTCGGCCCCGGTGGCGCCGCTGGAGTTGTTGGCATCCAGGTCGAGGACCGGTGGCGCATCGTTGTCGATGATCGAGGTGGTGACGCTGCCATTGGTGCCGCTGACCACCAGGTTCTCGAAGTTGCCGCCAGTGGCCGAGTCGATCTTGACCACGAAGTTTTCCGTACTCTCGGTGATCTTGTCGTCGAGGGTGGCGACGTTGAAGCTGGCGCTGCTGGAACCCGCCGGGATCTTCACGGTGTACACGCCGGTGAAGTCCGAGCCGTCGGCGGCGGTGCCGCTGTAGCTGATCTTCAGGGTGACCTCGGTTTGCGCCGGGCTGGTCAGGCTGACGGTGTAGGTCGCGGCCTGGCCTTCGGTGACCGAGGTGCTGCCGTTGATGCTCACAGTGGTGGTATTGATGGTGTCGGTGACGCTGGTCACGGCCGGCGTGGTGCTTGGCACCAGGTTCTCGAAGTTGCCGCCGGTGGTGCTGGCGATGCTGGCGCTGACGTTGCCGGCGTCGATGTACACATCGTCGCTCGGCGCGGCCACGGTCACGCTGCCGCTGGTGGCGCCGGCGGCGATGTTGATCACCGCGCCGTTGCTCAGGGTCACGGTCATGGCCGTGCCGGTGGCGTTGGTCAGGGTCGCGGTGTAGACGATCGAACCGCCTTCGGCCACGGTGCTGGTGGCGCTGAGCGACAGGTTGGTGGTGTCCGGGGTGTCGGTCACGGTGGTGCTGACCGGCGTCTTGTCGGCCACCAGGTTCTCGAAGTTGCCGCCGCTGACGGTGCTGATCGAGTTGCTCAGTGGCGTGTGGCCAACCAGGACATCGTTAGGCGCGGTGATGCTCACCGACCCGGTGGTCTGGCCGACCGCGATGGTGATCTTCTCGCCATTGGCCAGGGTCACCACGACCGGGCTGCCGGTGACCGGCGAGGTCACGGTGGCGGTGTAGGTCACGGCGCCGCCTTCGACCGCCGACGGCGTCGCCTTCAGGCTGACGGTCGAGGTGTCGATGGTGTCGGTGACGTTGGTCACAGCCGGTGCAGTGCTAGGTACCAGATTCTCGAAGTTGCCGCCGGTGGCGGTCTGGATGGTGGCTTGCACGGTGCCGGCGTCTTTGTACACATCGTCCGCTGGAGCGGCCACGGTCACGGTGCCAGTGGTGGCGCCGGCGGCGATGTTGATCACCGCGCCGTTGCTCAGGGTCACGGTCACCGGAGTGCCCGCGGCGTTGGTCAGGGTGGCGGTGTAGACGATCGATCCGCCCTCGGCCACGGTGTTGGTGGCGCTGAGGGTCAGGGACGTGGTGTCCGGCGTATCGGTGACCGTGGTGTTGGCCGGATTGCTGTCGACCGCCAGTTTTTCGTAGTTGCCGCCGGTGGCGTTGGTGATGGTGGTGCTCAGGGAGCTGCCACCCGCCAAGGCATCGTTAGGCGCCACGAAATTCACGGTACCGCTGCTGGCGCCGACCGGAATGGTGATGGTCTGGCCATTGGACAGAGTGATCACGACCGGCGAACCGGTTACTGGAGCGGTGACCGACGCGGTGTAAACCACGGTGCCGCCTTCGGCCACATTCGAAGTCGCGGTGAGGCTGACGGTCGAGGTGTCGATGGTGTCGGTGACGTTGGTCACCGCCGGTGCAGTGCTAGGTACCAGATTCTCGAAGTTGCCGCCGGTGGCGGTCTGGATGGTGGCTTGCACGGTGCCGGCGTCTTTGTACACATCGTCCGCTGGAGCGGCCACGGTCACGGTGCCGGTGGTGGCACCGGCGGCGATGTTGATCACCGCGCCGTTGCTCAGGGTCACGGTCACCGGAGTGCCCGCGGCGTTGGTCAGGGTGGCGGTGTAGACGATCGATCCGCCCTCGGCCACGGTGTTGGTGGCGCTGAGGGTCAGGTTGGTGGTGTCCGGGGTATCGGTAACCGAGGTGTCAGCAGGCTTGCTGTCGACATCGAGTTTTTCGTAGTTGCCGCCCGTTGCGCCAGTGATGGCGGTGCTCAGGGAACTGCCGCCGACCAGTGCGTCATTTGGCGCAGTGAAGTTCACGGTGCCGGACGACTCACCCACCGGGATGGTGATGGTCTGGCCGTTGGACAGGGTCACCACAACCGGCGAACCGGTTACTGGAGCGGTCACGGACGCGGTGTAAACCACGGTGCCGCCTTCTGCCACGGACGGAGTAGCGGTCAGCGAAACGGTACTGGTGTCGATGGTATCGGTGACATCAGTCACAGCTGGGGTAGTGCTTGGTACCAGGTTTTCGAAGTTACCGCCGGTGGCGGTCTGGATCGTGGCTTGCACGGTGCCGGCGTCTTTATAGACGTCATCGGCTGGAGCGGCCACGGTCACGGAACCCGTAGTTGCACCGGCGGCAATAGTAATCACCGCGCCGTTGCTCAGAGTGACGGTCACTGGCGTACCAGCGGCATTGGTCAGGGTGGCCGTATAAACGATCGAACCGCCTTCTGCCACGGTATCGGTCGCAGCCAGGCTGAGGGTGGTGGTATCCGGAGTATCGATGACCGAGGTATCAGCCGGCTTGCTGTCGATAGCCAGCTTCTCGTAGTTGCCACCCGTAGCGTCCTTGATGGTGGTGCTCAGAGAGCTGCCGCCGGCCAAGGCATCGTTAGGTGCGACGAAGTTCACAGTACCACTGCTGGCGCCGACCGGAATGGTGATGGTCTGGCCGTTGGAAAGGGTGACGACGACCGGCGAGCCGGTGACCGGAGCAGTCACGGAGGCGGTGTAAACCACGGTGCCGCCTTCGGCGACGCTAGGAGTAGCGGTCAGGCTGACGGTCGAGGTATCGATAGTATCAGTGACGTCAGTCACTGCCGGCGTGGTGCTCGGCACCAGGTTTTCAAAGTTGCCACCGGTGGCGTCCTGAATGGTCGCTTCGACCTTGCCGGCATCCTTGTATACATCGTCAGCAGGCGCTGCGACGGTCACGGAGCCCGTGGTTGCGCCGGCGGCGATGGTGATCACCGCGCCATTGCTCAGGGTCACGGTCACCGGAGTGCCCGCGGCATTGGTCAGGGTAGCGGTGTAAACGATCGAACCACCTTCAGCGACAGTGTCGGTCGCTGTCAGGCTCAGATTGGTGGTGTCAGGGGTGTCGGTAACCGAGGTTTCAGCTGGTTTGCTATCAACGTCGAGTTTTTCGTAGTTGCCACCGGTGGCACCAGTGATGGTGGTGCTCAAGGAGCTACCGCCGGCCAGGGCATCGTTCGGCGCAGTGAAGTTCACGGTGCCGGACGACTCACCCACCGGGATGGTGATGGTCTGGCCGTTGGACAGGGTCACTACAACCGGCGAACCGGTTACTGGAGCGGTCACGGAGGCGGTGTACACCACCACGCCACCTTCAGCCACGGACGGCGTGGCGGTCAGGCTGACAGTTGAGGTATCGATGGTATCGGTGACGTCGGTCACCGCCGGCGTAGTGCTCGGCACCAGGTTTTCGAAGTTGCCGCCAGTGGCGGTCTGGATGGTCACTTCGACCTTGCCGGCATCCTTGTACACATCATCAGCTGGAGCAGCGACGGTGACGGAGCCTGTGGTTGCACCGGCGGCAATGTTGATTACGGCACCGTTCGACAAGGTCACGGTTACCGGCGTGCCGGCTGCATTGGTCAGGGTTGCGGTGTAAACGATCGATCCACCTTCGGCGACGGTGTCAGTCGCCGTCAGGCTCAGAGTAGTAGTGTCCGGGGTGTCGGTCACCGAGGTTTCGGCAGGTTTGCTATCAACGTCCAGCTTCTCGTAATTACCACCGGTAGCTTCCTTGATGGTGGTGCTCAGAGAGCTGCCGCCCGCCAGTGCGTCGTTAGGCGCGACGAAATTCACGGTACCGCTGCTGGCGCCGACCGGGATGGTGATGGTCTGGCCATTCGACAGGGTTACCACGACTGGCGAGCCAGTCACTGGCGCAGTCACGGACGCGGTGTAAACGACAACGCCCCCTTCAGCAACGCTAGGCGTCGCGGTCAGGCTGACGGTCGAGGTATCGATGGTGTCAGTGACATCAGTCACGGCCGGGGCAGTGCTCGGAACGAGGTTCTCGAAGTTGCCGCCAGCGGCGTCCTTGATGGTGACTTCAACCTTGCCCGCATCCTTGTACACATCGTCAGCAGGCGCTGCGACGGTCACGGAACCAGTAGTGGCGCCGGCAGCGATAGTAATCACCGCGCCGTTCGACAGGGTTACGGTCACCGGAGTACCGGCAGCGTTAGTCAGGGTAGCGGTGTAAACGATCGAACCACCCTCGGCCACGGTATCTGTGGCGCTGAGGGTCAGGTTGGTAGTGTCCGGGGTATCGGTAACCGAGGTGTCAGCAGGCTTGCCGTCAACGTCCAGCTTCTCGTAGTTGCCGCCAGTAGCGCCGGTGATGGTGGTGCTCAGAGAGCTGCCGCCAGCCAGGGCATCGTTTGGTGCCGTGAAGTTCACGGTAGCGGACGATTCACCCACCGGAATGGTGATGGTCTGGCCGTTGGACAGAGTGACCACAACTGGCGAGCCAGTAACCGGCGCGGTTACGGAGGCGGTGTAAACGACAACTCCACCTTCAGCAACGCTAGGCGTCGCGGTCAGGCTGACGGTCGACGTATCGATGGTGTCGGTGACGTCAGTCACAGCCGGAGTAGTGCTTGGCACCAGGTTCTCGAAATTACCGCCAGCGGCGTCCTTGATGGTGACTTCAACCTTGCCAGCGTCTTTATAGACGTCATCGGCCGGTGCGGCCACGGTCACGGAGCCCGTGGTTGCGCCGGCGGCGATGGTGATCACCGCGCCGTTGCTCAGGGTCACGGTCACCGGAGTGCCCGCGGCATTGGTCAGGGTAGCGGTGTAAACGATCGAACCCCCTTCAGCGACAGTGTCAGTCGCTGTCAGGCTCAGATTGGTGGTGTCAGGGGTGTCGGTAACCGAGGTTTCAGCTGGTTTGCTATCAACGTCGAGTTTTTCGTAGTTGCCACCGGTGGCACCGGTGATGGTGGTGCTCAGAGAGCTGCCACCGGCCAGGGCGTCGTTTGGTGCGGTGAAGTTCACGGTGCCGGAAGACTCACCCACTGGAATAGTGATGGTCTGTCCATTGGACAAGGTCACCACAACAGGCGAGTCAGTCACTGGAGCGGTGACCGACGCGGTGTAAACCACGGTGCCACCCTCGGCGACGCTAGGAGTGGCAGTCAGGCTGACGGTCGACGTATCGATGGTGTCGGTGACGTCAGTAACGGCTGGGGTGGTGCTCGGCACCAGGTTCTCGAAGTTGCCGCCTGCAGCATCTTTGATGCTGACTTCGACCTTGCCGGCGTCCTTGTAGACGTCATCGGCCGGTGCGGCCACGGTCACGGAGCCCGTGGTTGCGCCGGCGGCGATGGTGATCACCGCACCGTTGCTCAAGGTCACGGTCACAGGCGTGCCGGCCGCATTGGTCAGAGTCGCGGTGTAAACGATCGAACCACCCTCGGCCACGGTATCTGTGGCGCTGAGGGTCAGGTTGGTAGTGTCCGGGGTATCGGTCACCGAGGTCTCGGCAGGCTTACCGTCGACGTCCAGCTTCTCGTAGTTGCCACCGGTGGCACCGGTGATGGTAGTGCTCAGGGAGCTACCGCCCGCCAGGGCGTCGTTTGGTGCGGTGAAGTTCACGGTGCCCGACGACTCGCCGACCGGAATGGTGATGGTCTGGCCATTCGACAGGGTTACCACTACCGGCGAACCGGTCACTGGGGCGGTCACGGACGCGGTGTAAACCACGGTGCCGCCTTCTGCCACGGACGGAGTAGCAGTCAGCGAAACGGTACTGGTGTCGATGGTATCGGTGACATCAGTCACAGCTGGGGTAGTGCTTGGTACCAGGTTTTCGAAGTTACCGCCTGCAGCATCCTTGATGCTGACTTCGACTTTACCGGCATCTTTGTAGACGTCATCGGCTGGAGCCGCGACGGTCACAGAGCCCATGGTCGCACCGGCTGCGATGGTGATGATTGCACCGTTCGACAGAGTCACGGTTACCGGCGTGCCGGCGGCATTGGTCAAGGTGGCCGTATAAACGATCGAACCACCTTCGGCGACGGTATCAGTCGCTGTCAGGCTCAGAGTGGTGGTGTCCGGGGTATCGGTAACCGAGGTGTCCGCTGGCTTGCTATCAACATCCAGCTTCTCGTAGTTGCCGCCGGTAGCGCCGGTGATGGTGGTGCTCAGGGAGCTACCGCCCGCCAGGGCATCGTTTGGAGCGGTGAAGTTCACGGTGCCGGACGATTCACCTACAGGAATAGTGATGGTCTGGCCGTTGGACAAAGTGACGACTACAGGCGAACCAGTAACCGGCGCGGTCACGGAGGCGGTGTAAACGACAATGCCACCTTCAGCAACAGACGGAGTAGCGGTCAGCGAAACGGTGCTGGTGTCGATAGTGTCGGTGACATCGGTCACCGCCGGAGTGGTGCTTGGCACCAGGTTCTCGAAATTACCGCCAGCGGTCTCTTTGATACTGACTTCGACTTTGCCCGCATCCTTGTACACATCATCAGCTGGAGCCGCGACGGTGACGGAGCCAGTGGTGGCGCCGGCAGCAATGGTGATTACTGCGCCGTTCGACAGGGTCACGGTCACCGGAGTGCCAGCGGCATTGGTCAGGGTCGCGGTGTAAACGATCGAACCGCCTTCAGCCACAGTGTCTGTCGCGCTGAGGGTCAGATTGGTGGTATCTGGGGTATCGGTCACCGAGGTGTCAGCTGGTTTGCTATCCACATCGAGTTTTTCATAATTACCGCCCGTTGCGCCGGTGATGGTGGTGCTCAAAGAGCTGCCGCCAGCCAGGGCGTCGTTCGGGGCGACGAAGTTTACGGTGCCGGAGGACTCGCCCACAGGAATGGTAATGGTCTGGCCATTCGACAGAGTGACAACGACAGGCGAACCAGTGACCGGAGCCGTTACGGAGGCGGTGTAAACCACGATGCCGCCTTCAGCAACGCTAGGCGTAGCGGTCAGGCTGACGGTCGACGTATCGATGGTGTCAGTCACGTCGGTGACCGCAGGCGTGGTGCTCGGAACAAGGTTCTCGAAGTTGCCGCCAGCGGCGTCCTTGATGGTGACTTCAACCTTGCCAGCGTCCTTATACACATCGTCAGCAGGGGCGGCGACGGTCACAGAGCCGGTGGTCGCACCGGCAGCGATAGTGATCACCGCACCGTTGCTCAAGGTCACAGTCACAGGTGTGCCTGCGGCGTTGGTCAGGGTGGCCGTATAAACGATCGAACCACCCTCGGCGACGGTGTCGGTCGCAGTCAGGCTGAGGGTAGTGGTATCCGGAGTATCGGTAACCGAGGTGTCGGCAGGTTTGCTGTCGACATCGAGCTTCTCGTAGTTGCCACCCGTTGCACCGGTGATCGTGGTGCTCAGGGAACTACCGCCTGCCAGGGCATCGTTTGGCGCGGTGAAGTTCACGGTGCCGGACGATTCGCCTACAGGGATGGTGATGGTCTGGCCGTTGGACAGAGTGACCACGACCGGAGAGCCGGTTACTGGAGCGGTCACGGAGGCGGTATAAACCACGGTGCCGCCTTCTGCCACAGATGGAGTGGCTGTCAGCGAAACAGTGCTGGTGTCGATGGTGTCAGTGACATCGGTGACCGCTGGGGTGGTGCTCGGCACCAGGCTCTCGAAGTTGCCGCCAGCAGTCTCTTTGATGCTGACTTCGACTTTACCGGCATCTTTGTAAACGTCATCCGCAGGGGCGGCGGCGGTCACAGAGCCGGTGGTCGCACCGGCAGCGATAGTGATCACCGCACCGTTGCTCAAGGTCACGGTTACCGGCGTGCCGGCCGCATTGGTCAGCGTCGCGGTGTAAACGATCGAACCGCCTTCAGCGACGGTGTCGGTGGCGCTGAGGGTCAGGTTGGTAGTGTCCGGGGTATCGGTAACCGAAGTCTCGGCAGGCTTGCCGTCAACGTCCAGCTTCTCGTAGTTACCGCCCGTTGCACCGGTAATGGTCGCGCTCAGGGAACTGCCGCCCGCGATGGCATCGTTAGGTGCCGTGATATTGACGGTGCCGGAGGACTCGCCGACCGGAATGGTGATGGTCTGGCCGTTGGACAGGGTCACCACGACTGGCGAACCGGTCACTGGGGCGGTCACGGACGCGGTGTAAACCACGGTGCCGCCTTCAGCCACAGACGGCGTAGCGGTCAGTGAAACAGTGCTGGTGTCGATGGTGTCAGTGACATCGGTGACCGCTGGGATGGTGCTCGGAACCAGGTTCTCGAAGTTGCCGCCTGCAGCATCTTTGATGCTGACTTCGACTTTGCCGGCGTCCTTGTAGACGTCATCGGCCGGTGCGGCCACGGTCACGGAGCCCGTGGTTGCGCCGGCGGCGATGGTGATCACCGCGCCGTTGCTCAAGGTCACGGTTACAGGCGTGCCGGCCGCATTGGTCAGAGTCGCGGTGTAAACGATCGAACCACCCTCGGCCACGGTATCTGTGGCGCTGAGGGTCAGGTTGGTAGTGTCCGGGGTATCGGTCACCGAGGTCTCGGCAGGCTTACCGTCGACGTCCAGCTTCTCGTAGTTGCCACCGGTGGCACCGGTGATGGTAGTGCTCAGGGAGCTACCGCCCGCCAGGGCGTCGTTTGGTGCGGTGAAGTTCACGGTGCCCGACGACTCGCCGACCGGAATGGTGATGGTCTGGCCATTCGACAGGGTTACCACTACCGGCGAACCGGTCACTGGGGCGGTCACGGACGCGGTGTAAACCACGGTGCCGCCTTCGGCTACGGACGGAGTAGCAGTCAGCGAAACGGTACTGGTGTCGATGGTATCGGTGACATCAGTCACAGCTGGGGTAGTGCTCGGAACCAGGTTCTCGAAGTTGCCGCCAGTAGTTTCTTTGATACTGACTTCAACCTTGCCAGCGTCCTTATACACATCGTCAGCAGGTGCTGCGACGGTGACGGAACCGGTAGTAGCACCGGCAGCGATAGTAATCACGGCACCGTTGCTCAAGGTCACAGTCACAGGTGTGCCCGCGGCGTTGGTCAAGGTGGCCGTATAAACGATCGAACCGCCTTCAGCAACAGTGTCGGTCGCAGTCAGGCTGAGGGTAGTGGTATCCGGAGTATCGGTAACCGAGGTGTCGGCAGGTTTGCTGTCGACATCGAGTTTTTCATAGTTCCCGCCGGTAGCGCCGGTGATGGTGGTGCTCAGGGAGCTACCGCCGGCCAGGGCATCGTTTGGTGCCGTGAAGTTCACGGTGCCGGACGATTCGCCGACCGGGATGGTGATGGTTTGTCCGTTGGACAGGGTTACGACTACTGGCGAGCCGGTCACTGGAGCCGTTACGGAAGCGGTGTAAACGACAGCTCCACCTTCAGCAACGCTAGGCGTCGCGGTCAGGCTGACGGTCGAGGTATCGATGGTGTCAGTGATATCAGTCACGGCCGGGGTAGTGCTCGGAACCAGGTTCTCGAAATTACCGCCAGTAGTTTCTTTGATACTGACTTCAACCTTGCCAGCATCCTTGTACACATCGTCAGCAGGCGCTGCGACGGTGACGGAACCAGTAGTAGCGCCGGCAGCGATAGTAATCACCGCGCCGTTCGACAGGGTTACGGTCACCGGAGTACCGGCAGCGTTAGTCAGGGTAGCGGTGTAAACGATCGAACCGCCTTCAGCGACGGTGTCAGTCGCTGTCAGGCTCAGGTTGGTGGTATCCGGAGTATCAGTAACCGAGGTCTCGGCAGGCTTGCCGTCGACATCCAACTTCTCGTAGTTGCCACCGGTGGCGCCAGTGATGGTCGCGCTCAGGGAGCTGCCGCCGGCCAGGGCATCGTTCGGTGCCGTGATATTGACGGTACCGGAGGATTCACCCACTGGAATGGTGATGGTCTGGCCGTTGGACAGGGTCACCACAACAGGCGAACCAGTCACTGGGGCGGTCACGGAGGCGGTGTAAACCACGGTGCCGCCTTCGGCCACGGACGGCGTCGCGGTCAGCGAAACAGTAGAGGTGTCGATGGTGTCGGTGATGTCCGTCACCGCCGGCGTGGTGCTTGGCACCAGGTTTTCGAAGTTGCCGCCAGTGGCGTCCTGGATAGTCGCTTCGACCTTGCCGGCGTCCTTGTAGACGTCGTCGGCGGGCGCGGCAACGCTCACCGAACCCGTAGTTGCACCGGCGGCAATAGTAATCACGGCGCCGTTGCTCAGGGTCACGGTGACCGGCGTGCCGGCCGGGTTGGTCAGGGTGGCGGTGTAGACGATCGAGCCGCCTTCGGCGACCGAACCACTGGCCGACAGGTTCAGGCCGGTGTCGTCCACGGAGTCGGTGATGGTGGTTTGCGCCGGCGTGGTGTCGGGCGTCAGTTGTTCGAAGTTGCCACCGGTGGCGCCGGTAATGCTGGTGCTGACTGTGCTGCCGTTGTTGTAGACGTCATTGGCCGGGGTATCGACCACCACGGTGCCGACGGTTTTGCCGGCCTCGATCACGATGGTCGAGCCATTGGACAGGGTCACGGTAACCGGGGTTTGCGCCGGGTTGGTCAGGGTCGCGGTGTAGGTGATCTGGCCACCTTCGACGACGGTGCCGGTGGAGGTCAGGCTCAGGCCGGTGTTGTCCACCGAATCGGTCACGGTGGTCTGTGCCGGCGTGGTGCTCGGCACCAGGTTCTCGAAGTTGCCGCCGGTGGCCCCGGTAATGCTGGTGCTGACCGTGCTGCCGTTGTTGTAGACGTCGTTGGCCGGGGTATCGACCACCACGGTGCCGGTGGTTTTACCGGCGTCGATGGTGATGGTCGAACCGTTGGACAGGGTCACGGTGACCGGCGTCTGCGCGGGGTTGGTCAGGGTCGCGGTGTAGGTGATCTGGGCACCCTCCACCACGCTGCCGGTGGCCGACAGGGTCAGGCCGGTGGCATCCGGCGAGTCGGTGATGGTGGTCACCGCCGGCGTGGTGCTTGGCACCAGGTTCTCGAAGTTGCCGCCAGTGGTGCCGGTAATGCTGGTGCTGACCGTGCTGCCGTTGTTGTAGACGTCATTGGCCGGGGTATCGACCACCACGGTGCCGACGGTCCGGCCGGCGTCGATGGTGATGATCGAGCCGTTGGACAGGGTCACGGTGACCGGCGTCTGTGCCGGGTTGGTCAGGGTCGCGGTGTAGGTGATCTGGCCGCCTTCGACGACGGTGCCGTTGGCGGTCAGGGTCAGGCCGGTGGTGTCCGGCGAGTCGGTGATGGTGGTCACCGCCGGCGTCGGGTTCGGCACCAGGTTCTCGAAGTTGCCGCCGGTAGTCCCGGTAATGCTGGTGCTGACGGTGCTGCCATTGTTGTAGACGTCGTTCGGCGGGGTGTCGACCACTACGGTGCCGACAGTCTGGCCGGCGTCGATGGTGATGGTCGAGCCATTGGACAGGGTCACGGTGACCGGGGTCTGCGCCGGGTTGGTCAGGGTCGCGGTGTAGGTGATCTGGCCACCCTCGGTCACGCTGGAGCCCGCGGTCAGGGTCACGGTGGTGGTGTCCACGGTGTCCGTGACCTGGGTGACGGCTGGCGTCGGGTCTACGGTCACGACCAGGCCTCCGCCGCCGGTGGTGCCGGTGACGCCCACGCTGATCTCTTTCGGGTCGTTGTAGACGGTGTCGTTCGGTGCCAGCGGCACGTTGACGGTGCCGGTCAGTTGCCCGGCCGGAATCACGATCACCGAACCGTTGGACAGGGTGATGGTCAGGCCCGTCAGCGGTGCCTGGGTCAGCGTGGCGGTGTACACCAGTACGCCGCCGGCTTCGGTAATGGTCGGGGTTGCGCTCAGGCTCAGGGTCGAGTCGCGCAGGATCTCGGTGGTAGTGCTGCTGTCATTGGTGGTCAGCGCACCGGTGGTGTCTTGCGCCGCGGTGCCCGCCGCGCCGAGGCCCACGGTCGGGAAGCCGATGGTCGGGTCGACTCGGCCTGCCGTGGCGTCGAGCATCACGAAGCTGTGGCCGCCGCCCGCAGCGCCGCCGGTACCCGCGGCGGTCGGGCCGGCCGCGGTGGCTTCCAGCTCGGTAGTCGGGTCCGCGCCGGCGACGATTGCCTGCTGCAGCTCAGCGACTGACGGCGCAGCTTGCTCGGCGGCCTCGGCCAGGTCGGTGCTGGAGTCCGGAGCACTGCCGCTCCATTGCGTTTCGCGACCCAGGTCCAGGGTCCGGCCATCGGCCAGTTCCAGGCTGACGGCGCCCGCCAGGCCGGTATCGACCTGGTCGCCTACGTACAGGCGATCACCCTCAACGAGTACGCGGCGAACCCCTTCCGGGGATACGACGAAAACTTGGCCAACAATGCTTTTGACGGTAGCAACAACACTGCTCATTGAGGATTCTCCGGGGGGTACCGTTCAGTAGACTTCCATGTTCCTGACGGGCATACGCCGACGCAGTCTGGACGTTCTTCAGAGTGTAGAAACACGTGATTTTGACGCGAATATTTGTCAATAAATTGGCTATATTTTTTTGCTATTAACCATATGCCAAACTATTGACCTTCTGAGTGTCATCCTAAACAATCGTCAAGGTAATGTCACATTGATATTCATGCGGCGACCTGTCTAAAAGTGTGTGACCCAGTTCATGGTTTGAACTTTCCGATATACGGTCATTCCGGTTGCCATCATCCGATGCAGCGCCTCGTTTTGCTGTGATTTGGGACAAGAAGTCCTGGGAACCCCTCTATGCGTCCGCAGTTGTTCAAAGCCTTACCCTTCGTACTCGCCGCCAGTTTCGCCCAAGCACAAACCCTGCCCGAAGCCATGCAGAAAGCGCTGGATGTCCATCCGGAAATCCAGGCCGCGGTGAATAGCCGCCTGGCAGCCGATTACCAGCTCAAAGCGGCCAAGGGCGGCTATTTGCCGCGGGTCGATTTGCTGGGCGGTTATGGTCGTGAAGGCACCGACAGCCCGACCACCCGTGCAGGATCGAGCAATCACTGGGAGACGCTGAACCGTAGCGAGTCAAGTTTACGTCTCCAGCAAATGGTTTTTGACGGTTTTGCCACCTCCAGCGAGGTGGGGCGTCAACAAGCCACCGTCAATTCCCGGGCGTACTCGTTGCTGGGCACTTCCGAGCGCACCGCGCTGACCGTGGCCCAGGTGTACCTGGATGTGCTGACCCGGCGCGAGTTCGTGCGCCTGGCCGAAGACAACATGCGCAATCACGAGCGCATCTACGATCAGATCCAGCTGCGCACCCAGCGCGGCGTCGGCAGCCGCGCCGACCTCGACCAGGCGGAAGCGCGCATGGCCCAGGCGCGCAACAACCTGATCACCGAACAGACCAACCTGGCCGATGCCCAGACCAACTACCTCAGCGCCGTCGGCCAGATGCCGGATCAGCTGGAGCGCCCGGTCGGCTTCATGGCCCTGCTGCCGGCCAGCCTCGACGAAGCCCAGCGCCAGATGCTGGAAAACAGCCCGATCCTGCGCTCGGCCGAATCCGACATCGTCGCCGCCGAGAAGCAGTACGAAGCCGCCAAGTCGACCTTCTACCCGCGCTTCGATGCCGAGCTTGGGCGTACTGCCGACAACAACCTGGACGGCATCGACGGCCACAACAACGAATGGCAGGCCATGCTGCGTATGCGCTTCAACCTGTTCGCCGGCGGCAGCAACAAGGCCGACTTGGAATCCAAGGCCTATCAGTCCACCCAGGCGCTGGATATTCGTAACAACGCCCTGCGTGTTCTGAATGAAGAGCTAGGCTTGGCGTGGAACGCCTTGAACAACGCCAATGCGCAAGTGCCGATCGCCCAGCAATATGTCGATCGCAGCGCCAGCGTGCGTGAGGCGTATCAGAAGCAATTCAGTTTGGGCGAGCGCACTTTGCTCGACTTGCTCGATAGCGAGAATGAACTGTTCACCGCCTCGCGTCGTTTGGCGGAAATCAAGAACATTCAGTTATTTACTCAATATCGAATCAAGGCGACCATGGGCGAATTGCTCAAGAGCCAGGGAGTGGTCGCACCCATGGCTTCCGTCGTGCAGAACGATGTGAAGCCCAAGGTCCAACTGCCTGGGATGAATTGAGTACTTTTCATCCAATAGACAGTTAAAGAGTGCCGAGCGTGGAATCAGAAGTCAGTCGAGTGCAACTTAGCCATGATCCACGCGGCATGCATGACGACCCGCTGCTGGATGCCCTGCTAACCCTGTGCTCCTTGCATCAGAAGCCGGCCAGCGCGGCCATGCTGACCACCGGCCTGCCTTTACCCTCCCAGCGCCTGAGCGCCGAGTTGCTGCCGCGCGCCGCCGCTCGCGCCGGCCTGCAGGGGCGTTTGCTGCGGCGCAAGCTGGAGCAGATTCCTGCCATCGCCATGCCGGCCATGCTCTTGCTCAAGGACGGCCGCAGCGCCGTCCTGCTCGGCTGGCAGGGCGAGGACAAGGCCCGCCTGCTGCTCAGCGAGAGCGACGGCGGCGAGGTCAGCGTCAGTCGCCAGATGCTGGCCGACGACTACAGCGGGCAAGTGTTCTTCGCCCAGCCCCAACACAAATTCGACGTCAACCACGGCTCGCTGATTCCTCGCGCCCGCTCCTGGTTCCGCGACACCTTGAAGCGTTCGCGCTGGCTGTACGCCGACGCCATCGCCGCCAGCCTGCTGATCAACGTCATTGCCATGGCCGCGCCGCTGTTCGTGATGAACGTCTACGACCGCGTGGTCCCCAACCAGGCCGCCGCCACCCTGTGGGTGCTGGCCATCGGCATCACTGGCGCCTACCTGTTCGACCTGATTCTCAAGAGTCTGCGCAGCCTGTGCCTGGACCTGGCCGGCAAGAAGACCGACCTGATCATCTCGGCCACGCTGTTCGAGCGCATCGTCGGCATGGCCATGAAGTACCGGCCGGCGCGGGTCGGCAGCTTTGCCCAGAACATCCACGAGTTCCAGAGCCTGCGCGACTTCCTCGCCTCGCTGACCCTAACCAGCCTGATCGACCTGCCGTTCACCCTGCTGATCTTCCTGGTGATCGCGATCCTCGGCGGGCACCTGGTGTGGATTCCGGTGCTGGCCTTCCCGATTGCCCTGGGCATCGGCTATGCCCTGCAGAAACCGCTGATCGCCACCATGGAAAAAACCATGGCCTTGGGCGCCGAGCGCCAGTCGAGCCTGATCGAGACCCTGGCCGGGCTGGACGCGGTGAAGGTCAACAACGCTGAAAGCGAACGCCAGTACCAGTGGGAACAGACCATTGGCACCCTGGGCCGTCTCGAGCTGCGGGTGAAGATGCTCTCCAGCCTGGCGATGAACATCACCCTGCTGATCCAGCAGCTGGCCGGGGTGATCATGATCGTCTTCGGCGTGTACCAGATCATCGACGGCAACCTGAGCATGGGCGGGCTGATCGCCTGCTACATGCTCAGCGGCCGCGCCCTCAGCCCGCTGGCCTCGTTGTCCGGCCTGCTGACCCGCTACCAGCAGGCGCGGGTGACCATGACCTCGGTCGACCAGATGATGGAGCTGCCCCAGGAGCGCAACTTCGACGAGCGCCCCCTGAGCCGCAACGTGCTGCAGGGCGCCATCGAATGCCGGCAGCTGAATTTCACCTACCCGGGGCAGCAGAACCCGGCGTTGAAGAACATCAACCTGGTGGTCAAGCCGGGCGAGAAGATCGGCATCATCGGCCGCAGCGGCTCGGGCAAGAGCTCCCTGGCCAAGCTGCTGGTGGGCCTGTATGCCCCGGACTCCGGCGCCTTGCTGGTGGACGGCGTGGACATCCGGCAGATCGACGTCAGCGAATTGCGCCACAACATCGGTTATGTGGCCCAGGACATCCAGCTGCTGGCCGGCACCCTGCGTGACAACCTGACCTCCGGCGCCCGTTACGTCGAAGACGAACTGGTGCTGCAGGCCGCCGAACTGGCCGGCGTCCACGAGTTCGCCCGCTTGCACCCGCAGGGTTACGAACTGCAGGTCGGCGAGCGCGGGCAGAACCTCTCCGGCGGCCAACGGCAGAACGTCGCCCTGGCCCGGGCCCTGCTGCTCAACCCGCCGATCCTGCTGCTCGACGAACCGACCAGCGCCATGGACAACACGGGTGAAGAACGCTTGAAACAACGCCTGCAAGCCGTGGTGGAAGCCAAGACCGTGGTGCTGGTCACCCACCGTGCCTCGCTGCTGTCGCTGGTGGATCGCCTGCTGGTGATCGACCGCGGGCAGATCCTCGCCGACGGGCCGAAAGCAGTCGTGATGGAAGCGTTGAAGAAGGGGCAGATCAGTGTTGCTTAAATCCGGTTTCAAAGACTCGATCCTGCGCTACTTCAAAGGCACCGAATCGCTGCACGACCAACCCCTGCCCGAGGTCAACAAGGCGCTGATCGAGGATGCGCCGCGGGTTATCCGCCTGACCATCTGGGGCATCATCGGCTTCTTCCTGTTCCTGCTGCTGTGGGCCAACTTCGCGGTGATCGACGAAGTGACCAAGGGCGAGGGCAAGGCGATCCCGTCGTCCAAGGTGCAGAAAATCCAGAACCTGGAAGGCGGTATCGTCTCCGAACTGTTCGTCAAGGAAGGGCAGATCGTCGAAGCCGGCGCCCCGCTGATCCGCCTGGACGACACGCGCTTCAAGTCCAACGTCGGCGAGACCGAGGCCGATCGCCTGTCGATGCTGCTGCGGGTCGAGCGCCTGAGCGCGGAGATCGACAACCGCGAACTGAATTTCCCGGCCGATGCCATGGCCGCCGTGCCTGGCCAGGCGGCCAGCGAAAAGTCGCTGTATGAAAGCCGTCGCCAGCAGTTGCACGACGAAGTCGGCGGCCTGCAGGAACAACTGATCCAGAAGCAGCAGGAACTGCGCGAGTTCACCTCCAAGCAGGCGCAGTACCGCCAGCAACTGAGCCTGCAGCGCCAGGAAATCGCCATGTCCGAGCCGCTGGTGGCCCAGGGCGCGGTGTCGCCGGTGGAAGTGCTGCGGCTCAAGCGCGCCGAAGTCGAGACCCGTGGGCAACTGGACGCCACCACCCTGGCGATTCCCCGTGCCGAATCGGCGATCAAGGAAGTCCAGCGCAAGGTCGACGAAACCCGCGGCAAGTTCCGCAGCGAAGCCCTGACCCAGCTCAACGAGGCGCGCACCGAACTGAACAAGGCCAGCGCCACCGGCAAGGCTCTGGAAGACCGGGTCAGCCGGACCCTGGTCACCTCGCCGGTGCGCGGCATCGTCAAGCAACTGATGGTCAACACCATCGGCGGCGTGATCCAGCCGGGCAGCGACATGGTGGAGATCGTGCCGCTGGACGACACCCTGCTGGTGGAAGCGAAGATCCGTCCGCAGGACATCGCCTTCCTGCACCCGGGGCAGGAAGCGGTGGTCAAGTTCACCGCCTATGACTACACCATCTACGGCGGCCTGAAGGCCAAGCTGGAACAGATCGGCGCCGACACCATCACCGACGAAGACAAGAAGACCACCTACTACGTGATCAAGCTGCGCACCGACCGCAGCCACCTGGGCACCGATGAAAAGCCCTTGCTGATCATCCCCGGCATGGTCGCCTCGGTGGACATCATCACCGGCAAGAAGAGCGTGCTCAGCTACCTGCTCAAGCCGATCATCCGCGCCCGTGCCGAGGCGCTGCACGAGCGTTGAGCCATTTGTAGCCGCTGCCGCCAGGCTGCGATAAGGCCCGAAGGGCCTTCAGCGATATTGAAATCGTCACGTCCCCTTCGGGGCCGATCGCAGCCTGGCGGCAGCGGCTACAGGCGCTTGTGCCGGCCTTGGGGCTTGCGGCCGAATCGCCATATCGTTATTCGTTAACGGTATTTAAAATTCAGTTCTTATATCTATAAAGTCGACTCCCTGCGTACCTGCCGACCAATCGGCGCGCCGCACGAAATGAACCCACACGGGACCTCCGTGAGTTTCTGATCGACGCGCGCGCCACCGGGCGTGCTCTGCGTGGGAGTGATTTATGTCCGTACCCTCTCCAAGTGCCGCGCCCATCGCCGCACAAGCTTTTGATATCCGCCCGTTCCGCGGCGCCGTCGGTGCCGAGATCGTCGGCCTGGACCTGGCCCGGCCGGTCAACGACCAGGACTTCGCGCGCATTCACCGCGCGCACCTGGATCATCACGTCGTGGTATTCCGCGACCAGCGCATCACCCCCGAACAACAGATCGCCTTCAGCCGCCGTTTCGGCGTGCTGCAAATCCATGTGCTCAAGCAGTTCCTGCTGGCCGGGCACCCGGAAATCCTCATCGTTTCCAACATCATCGAAAACGGCCAGTCCATCGGCCTGGGGGACGCTGGCAAGTTCTGGCATTCCGACCTCTCCTACAAGGAACTGCCGAGCCTGGGCTCGATGCTGCACGCCCAGGAGCTGCCAGCCGAGGGCGGCGACACCTTGTTCGCCGACATGCACAAAGCCTGGGACAGCCTGCCCGAAGCGTTGCGCAAGGCGGTCGATGGCCGCTCTGCCGCGCACTCCTACACCGCGCGCTACAGCGAGACCAAGTTCGAGGGCAACTGGCGCCCGACCCTGACCCCGGAGCAACTGGCCCAGGTCCGGGAAGTGGTGCACCCGGTCGTGCGCACCCATCCGGAAAACGGTCGCAAGGCGCTGTTCGTCAGCGAAGGCTTCACCACCCGCATCGTCGGCCTGCCGGAAGACGAGAGCCGCCAGCTGCTCGCCGAGCTCTACGCCCACAGCGTGCTGCCGGAAAACATCTACCGCCACCCATGGCAGCCCCATGACCTGGTGTTCTGGGACAACCGCTCGCTGATCCACCTGGCCGCCGGTTGCCCCAGCCACCTGCGCCGCAAGCTGTATCGCACCACCATCCAGGGCGACGCCCCTTACTGATCGGCCACCCACGGCAGGAGAAACACCATGTCCCAACCTACTCAACGCCTCCCGCGCCTGGGCAAACTGGCGGCCGCCATCGGCCTGGGCTTCAGCCTGCTGGCCGCTGGCCTGGTCGCGCCGACGGCGGCCCATGCCGAAGGCGAGATTCGCATCGCCGAACAGTTCGGCATCGTCTATCTGCTGCTCAATGTGGTGCGCGACCAGAACCTGATCGAAAAACACGGCAAGGAAGAAGGCATCGACATCAAGGTCGACTGGACCCAGCTGTCCGGTGGCGCGGCGGTCAACGACGCCTTGCTCTCCGGCTCCATCGACATTGCCGGGGCCGGCGTCGGCCCGCTGCTGACCATCTGGGACCGCACCCACGGCAAGCAGAACGTCAAGGCGGTGGCGTCGCTGGGCAACTTCCCTTACTACCTGGTGAGCAACAATCCCAAGGTCAAGACCATCGCCGACTTCACCGAGAAGGACCGCATCGCGGTGCCGGCGGTGGGGGTTTCCGTGCAGTCGCGGTTCCTGCAGTACGCGGCGGCCAAGCAATGGGGCGACAAGGAATTCAATCGCCTGGACAAGTACACCATCGCCGTTCCGCACCCGGACGCCACGGCGGCGCTGATCGCCGGCGGCACCGAGCTGACCGGGCACTTCTCCAACCCGCCGTTCCAGGACCAGGCGCTGGCCAACCCGAATGTGCACGTGGTGCTCAACACCTACGACCTGCTGGGCCCGAACTCGCCGACCGTGCTGTTCGCCACCGAGAAATTTCGTACCGAAAACCCGAAAACCTACAAGGCCTTCGTCGAGGCGCTGGCCGAGGCCGCCGACTTCGCCCAGAAGGACAAGGGCGCGGCGGCGGATACCTACATCCGCGTGACCAAGGCCAAGATCGACCGCGAAGCCTTGCTGAAGATCATCGACAACCCGCAGTTCGAATTCACCGTCACCCCGAAAAACACCTACCCGCTGGCTGAATTCCTCTACCGCGTGGGCGCGATCAAGAACAAGCCGCAATCGTGGAAGGACTACTTCTTCCAGGACACCACGCCGCTGCAAGGGAGCTGATCGCCATGAACGCCCCCTTGCAAGGCCACACGGCCAGCAACCCGACCACGGCGGCCCAGGCGCTGCTCGCGGTCGACCAGGTCAGCCTGGAATATCGCACCCCGCAGCGCGTGGTGCGGGCCACCCACCAGGTCAGTTTCGAAATCGATCCCGCCGACCGTTTCGTCCTGCTCGGGCCCTCGGGCTGCGGCAAGTCGACCCTGCTCAAGGCGGTCGCCGGCTTCATCCAGCCCTGCGAGGGCGAGATTCGCCTTCAAGGACAGCGGGTCAGCCAGCCGGGGCCGGACCGGATTGTGGTGTTCCAGGAGTTCGACCAACTGCCGCCGTGGAAAACCGTGAAACAGAACGTGATGTTCCCGCTGCTGGCGTCGAACACCCTCAACCGCCGCGAGGCCGAGGAGCGCGCGCTGCACTACCTGGACAAGGTCGGCCTGGCGGCGTTTGCCGACGCCTACCCGCACACCCTGTCCGGCGGCATGAAGGCGCGGGTGGCTATTGCGCGCGCTCTGGCGATGCAGCCGAAGATCCTGTTGATGGACGAACCCTTCGCCGCCCTCGATGCCTTGACCCGGCGCAAGATGCAGGAGGAGTTGCTGCTGCTCTGGGAGGAGGTGCGCTTCACCCTGCTGTTCGTCACCCACTCCATCGAGGAAGCGCTGGTGGTGGGCAATCGCATCCTGCTGCTGTCGCCCCACCCGGGGCGGGTGCGGGCGGAAGTCCACAGCCATCAGTACGACCTGCAAAGCCTCGGCGGCGTGGCGTTCCAGCAGACGGCGCGGCGTATCCACCGGCTGCTGTTCGACGAAGGCCAGTCGCCGGAAACCGAGCGCGAGCTGGATTTCACCGATATCCGTATCGCTTATTGAGCCTTTAAGAGGAACGCCCGATGAGCCATTCATCACCTGTTCGCCAGGAATACGAAGTTGCCCTCGAACCCTTGCTGGCGGTGCCGCTGGAGCGTGAGTTGCCGCTGGGCCAGCGCCTGTGGCAACAAGGCTGGCTGCGCAAGAGCCTGATCCTGATCGTGCTGGCGCTGCTCTGGGAGGCCGTGGCCCGCTACCAGAACAACGACCTGCTGCTACCGAGCTTTTTGCAGACCGCCAGCGCGCTGTACGACGGCCTGCTCAGCGGCGAGCTGCTGGGCAAGGTCGGCATCTCCCTGGTCGTGCTGCTCAAGGGGTACCTGATCGGCATCGCCCTGGCCTTTGCCCTGACCACCCTGGCGGTGTCGACCCAGGTGGGCCGCGACCTGCTGAGCACCCTGACCTCGATGTTCAACCCGTTGCCGGCCATCGCCCTGTTGCCGCTGGCCCTGCTGTGGTTCGGCCTGGGGGAGAACAGCCTGATCTTCGTGCTGGTGCATTCGGTGCTCTGGGCCCTGGCCTTGAATACCTACGCCGGCTTTCTCGGGGTCTCGGAAACCCTGCGCATGGCCGGGCGCAACTACGGGCTCAAGGGCATGCGCTTCGTGCTGTTCATCCTGATCCCGGCGGCGCTGCCGTCGATCCTCGCCGGCCTGAAAATCGGCTGGGCCTTCGCCTGGCGCACCCTGATCGCCGCCGAACTGGTGTTCGGCGCCACCAGCGGCAAGGGCGGCCTGGGCTGGTACATCTTCCAGAACCGCAACGAGCTGTACACCGACAAAGTCTTTGCCGGCCTGGCGGTGGTGATCCTGATCGGCCTGCTGGTGGAGAACCTGGTGTTCGACACCTTGGAGCGGGTCACCGTGAAACGCTGGGGCATGCAACGCTGAACCTGTAGCCGCTGCCGAGCCTGCGAGGCTGCGATCGACGGCGCAGCCGGCGCAAAACCTGACAGCACATTTTGTCTGGCACACCGCATGCGCAGATCTGGCGAGGACTTCGTCCTCGATCGCAGCCTGCGGCAGCGGCTACACAGAGTGGTGTCCATGGTTGAACTGCCCTCCACGATCCTGTAGCCGCTGCCGAGCTCGCGAGGCTGCGATCGACGGCGCAGCCGGCGCAAAACCTGACAGCGCGTTCTGTCTGGCACACCGCGTGCGCAGGTCTGGCGAGGACTTCGTCCTCGATCGCAGCCTGCGGCAGCGGCTACACAGCGTGGTGTCCATGGTTGAACTGCCCTCCACGATCCTGTAGCCGCTGCCGAGCCTGCGAGGCTGCGATCGAC
Organism: Pseudomonas sp. 09C 129; assembly: GCF_002843625.1. NCBI lineage: Bacteria > Pseudomonadati > Pseudomonadota > Gammaproteobacteria > Pseudomonadales > Pseudomonadaceae > Pseudomonas > Pseudomonas sp. 09C 129. The sequence continues at coordinate 629,856 of NZ_CP025261.1, forward strand.
GGCGCAGCCGGCGCAAAACCTGACAGCGCGTTCTGTCTGGCACACCGCGTGCGCAGGTCTGGCGAGGACTTCGTCCTCGATCGCAGCCTGCGGCAGCGGCTACACAGAGTGGTGTCCCTGGCTGAAATGACCCTGCTAGCATTGCGCCTGACTCATTCCCAATCAGCCACGAGTGCTCAGCATGCAACTCCCGGACATGAACCTTCTGGTCGCCCTCGACGCCCTGCTCGACGAGGGCAGCGTGGTCGGCGCGGCCCGGCGCATGAACCTCAGCCCGGCGGCCATGAGCCGGACCCTCACGCGGATCCGCGAGGCGCTGGGCGACCCGATCCTGGTGCGCGCCGGCCGCGGCCTGGTGCCCACGCCCAAGGCCCTGGAGCTGCGCGGCCAGGTCCGCGACCTGGTGGAACAGGCGGCGCTGGTGTTCCGTTCCGGCGACCAGGTCGACCTCGGCACCCTGCGTCGACGCTTCAATGTGCGCGCCAACGACTTTTTCGTCGGCGTCTATGGCGGCCGCCTGATCGACACCCTGGAGCGCCAGGCGCCCCATTGCGAACTGCGTTTCGTCCCGGAAGGCGATGGCGACGACGAGGCCCTGCGCGAAGGGCGGATCGACCTGCGCATCAGCAACACCCGGCCGCTGACCCCGGAAGTGAAGGTGCAGAACCTGTTCTCCACCACCTTTGTCGGCCTGGTGCGCGAGCATCATCCGTTGCTCGACGAGGAGATCACCGCCGAGCGTTTTGCCGCCTTCCCGCACATCAGCATGTCCCGGCGCGGCATCGCCCGCGGGCCGATCGATGTGGCGCTCGGCGACCTGGGCCTGCAGCGCCGGGTGCCGCTGATCGCGCCGAGCTTCCATGCCGCGATGTTCATGCTGCCGGACTCGGACCTGATCCTGCCGGTGCCCAAGGAAACCCTGCTCAGCGTGTCGCGCCTGGGCCTGCACCTGCGTTCCTTCGCCTTGCCGATTCCCCTGCCGACCCTGGTGCTGACCCAGGCCTGGCACCCGCGCTACGACAAGGACCCGGCGCACAAATGGTTCCGCGAAACCCTGCGCGCCTCCTGCAACGAAACCTGGCGCACCGCCCAGCCTTGAATCCACACCCCCTGTAGCCGCTGCCGAGCAACGCGAGGCTGCGAACGAGGTCGGCGGCATCCGACTTAGCCCTCTCCAGGCAGTGCCCGCGATTGACCTGTTGGATCAGGTTGCCTGGTTTTGCGACGGCTGCGCCGCCGATCGCAGCCTCGCGGGCTCGGCAGCGGCTACAGGTCATCCAATCGTTGCGTTTGATGCACTTATAAGCTGCCGATAAGTCAGTTTTCGTCAGCTGTCGGGCTTTTTACACTGCTTCGGTATTTCTATCGGAGTCGTTCCCTTCATGAGTTCCCTCGCCGTGGCTGTGCCGGCACCCGCTGAAGTGGCCAGCAAACCGGCAGCTGCCAGCCCCGCGGTCTTCGGCCCGCGAATCATCATCGGCCTGCTCGGCGTATTGCTGGCGGTGCTGGTGTCGGGCCTCAACGAAATGGTGACCAAGATCGCCCTGGCCGACATCCGTGGCGCCCTGGCCATCGGCTATGACGAAGGCACCTGGCTGGTGGCCAGTTACACCGCCACCTCGGTGGCGGCCATGGCCTTCGCCCCCTGGTGCTCGGTGACCTTCTCGCTGCGCCGTTTCACCCTTTGCGCCATCGCCCTGTTCACCGTGCTGGGCGTGCTCTGTCCGTTCGCCCCGAACTACCACAGCCTATTGCTGCTGCGCACCGTGCAGGGCCTGGCCGGCGGCGCGTTGCCGCCGATGCTGATGACCGTGGCGCTGCGGTTCCTGCCGGCCAACGTCAAGCTCTACGGCCTGGCCGGCTACGCCCTGACCGCTACCTTCGGCCCGAGCCTGGGCACGCCGCTGGCCGCCCTGTGGACCGAATACGTCGGCTGGCAATGGGCGTTCTGGCAGGTGGTGGCGCCGTGCTTGCTGGCGATGCTCGCGGTGGCCTACGGCCTGCCCCAGGACCCGCTGCGCCTGGAACGCCTCAAGGCTTTCAACTGGCGCGGCCTGCTGCTGGGGTTCCCGGCGATCTGCATGCTGGTGATCGGCATCCTCCAGGGCAATCGCCTGGACTGGTTCGGCTCGCCGCTGATCTGCCTGCTGCTGGGCGGGGGCGCGTTGTTGCTGGTGCTGTTTCTGATCAACGAATGGTCGCAGCCGATTCCGTTCTTCAAGTTGCAGATGCTCGGCATCCGCAACCTGTCGTTCGCCCTGCTGACCCTGGCCGGGGTGTTGGTGGTGCTGACCGCGGTGATCATCATTCCGTCCAGTTTCCTGGCCCAGGTCCAGGGCTACCGGCCGTTGCAGACCGCCCCGGTGATGCTGGTGATGGCCCTGCCGCAGCTACTCGCGTTGCCCCTGGTGGCGGCCCTGTGCAACCTGCGCTGGGTCGACTGCCGCTGGGTGCTGGGCATTGGCCTGATGATGCTGGTGCTGTCGTGCCTGGGCGGCGCGCGGCTGACCTCGGCGTGGATTCGCGACGATTTCTACGTGCTGCAATTGCTGCAGATCTTCGGCCAGCCGATGGCGGTGCTGCCGTTGCTGATGCTTTCCACCGGCAGTATCCAGCCGATCGAGGGGCCGTTCGCGTCCTCCTGGTTCAACACCGTGAAAGGCCTGGCGGCGGTGATCGCCACCGGCGTGCTGGATGCCCTGACCACTCACCGCCTGCACTTTCACTCGACCATGCTGGTGGACAGCCTCGGCAACTCGCCGCTGAGCGCCGTCGACGCCAGCAACCTCGCCCAGCGCCTGCACCGACAGGCCGTGGTGCTGACCTCCGCCGACCTCTACTACGTCATGGCTGGCGTGGCGGCGGCCCTGATCCTGCTGATTTTCTGGCTGCCGACGCGGATCTATCCGCCACGCGCGCCGACTTGAACGTTCACTGAGACAGAAGGTTTTTATGACGATCCACATCAAACACAAAATCGCCGTCAGCGTGGCGGCGGTCGCGGTCCTGGGCGTGCTGGTGTACCTGGTCACCGGCAAGGCCACCGAGCAGACCACCAACGACGCTTTCGTGAGCGCCGACTACACCCTGGTGGCCCCGCGCGTGGCGGGTTTCATCAAGGAAGTGCTGGTGGAAGACAACCAGCGGGTCAAGGCCGGCCAGTTGCTGGCGTTGATCGACGATCGCGACCTGCGCGCCGCGGCCCAGGCGGCGGACGCCGAAACCCTGGTGGCCAAGGCGCAGTTGCAGAACGCCCGCGCCACCCTCGACCGGCAAAGCTCGGTGATCGCCCAGGCCCAGGCCTCGGTGGTGGCCGCGCGGGCGGAAATGGCCTTCGCCGAACATGAACTGAACCGCTACAACCACCTGGCCGGGGTCGGCGCCGGCACGGTGCAGAATGCCCAGCAGGCCCGGACCCGCATCGACCAGGCCAGCGCGCGGCTGGCCACGGCCACCGCGGCGCTGGCGGCGGAACGCAAGCAGGTGGAGATCCTCACCGCCCAGCGCGATGCCGCCGAGGGCGGGCTGAAGCGCGCCCAGGCGTCCCTGGAAATGGCCAGCTACGAGCTGTCCTACACGCGCATCGTCGCGCCGGTGGACGGCATGGTCGGCGAACGCGCGGTGCGGGTCGGCGCCTACGTCACGCCGGGCAGCAAGATCCTCGCCGTGGTGCCGCTGGAGCAGGCCTATGTGGTGGCCAACTTCCAGGAAACCCAGCTGGCCCACATGCACCCCGGGCAACCGGTGCAGGTGCGGGTCGACAGCCTGGACGGCGAAACCCTGCACGGCCGGGTCGAGAGCCTGGCGCCGGCCACCGGGGTGACCTTCGCCGCGGTCAAGCCGGACAACGCCACCGGCAACTTCACCAAGGTGGTGCAGCGCATTCCGGTGAAGATCCTGCTGGAGCCCGGCCAGCCGATGGCCGAGCGTCTGCGGGTCGGGATGTCGGTGGAAGCGAGCGTCGATACCCTGGGCAAGGCCAGCTCCGCGCGTGAGGTGGTGAAGCGATGAGTCGTCTGCTCCAGCCGGTATTCGCCCTGAGCCTGTTGTCCCTGGCCGCCTGCAGTGTCGGCCCGGATTTCCAGCGTCCCGAAGGGCCGCGGGTCGAGGCCTGGGCCACCCCGCAAAAGGCTGCGCCGAGCCAGGTGGTGAGCAGCCCCCTGGACGAGCGCTGGTGGGAGGTCTTCAACGATCCGCAGCTGTCGGCGTTGAGCCGGCGCGTGCTGACCGACAACCTCGACCTGCAACTGGCCACCAGCCGCCTGCAACAGAGCCGCGCGGCGCGCCAGGTGGTCACCGCCGAGCGTTATCCGACCAGCAGCGCCAGCGGCGGTTACGCACGCAAACGTAACAGCGGCGAAGGCCTGAACGACCCGTCGGGGCACGCGGGCAAGTCCGCCTTCAACCTGTGGGACGCCGGCTTCTCGGCGTCCTGGGAGCTGGATTTCTGGGGCCGCGTGCGGCGCGAAACCGAGGCCGCCGACGCGACCCTGGAAGTCGCGGAGAACGACCGGCGCGGGGTGCTGCTGGCGGTGCTGGCCGAGACCGCCCAGGACTACATCCAGCTGCGCGGCGTGCAGAGCACCCGGGCAGTGACCGAGCAGAACCTCGACGTCGCCCGCCACAGCCTCAAGCTCTCGCAGCTGCGGCTGGCCGACGGTGTGGCCACCGACCTGGACGTGGCCGAAGCCGCCGCGCAGGTGGCGACTATCGAGTCGCAACTGCCGGCCTTGCAGCAGCGCCAGGCGCAACTGATCAACGCCCTGAGCCTGCTGATGGGCGAGCCGCCCCAGGCCCTGCATGCGCAGCTGGCGGCGGATGCGCCGGTGCCGCAAACCCCGCGCCAGGTCGCCATCGGCCTGCCGTCGCAACTGGCCGAACGCCGCCCGGACATTCGCCAGGCCGAAGCCCGCCTGCATGCCGCCACCGCCAGCATCGGCGTGGCCCAGGGCGACTTTTATCCGCGCATCACCCTGTCGGGCAACTTCGGCTCCCAGGCCATGCAGCTGTCGGACTTCGGCTCCTGGGGCTCGCGCCAGTTTGGCATCGGCCCGCAGTTCAGCCTGCCGCTGTTCGACGGCGGCCGCCTGCGCGGCATGCTGCATCTGCGCGAAGCCCAGCAGCAGGAAGCGGCCGTCGCCTACCAGCAGACCGTGCTGCGCGCCTGGCATGAAATCGACGACCAGCTGACCCGCTACAACAGCAGCCAGCTGCGCCGCGACAGCCTCGCCGAAGCCGTGCGGCAGAACCAGATCGCCCTGCGCACCGCGCAACAGCAATACGTCGAAGGCGTGGTGGACTTCGTCAACGTCCTCACCGTCCAGGGCGCCTTGCTCGCCACCCAGGAACAACTGGTGGAAAGCTCGACCGGCGTTTCCCTGGCCATGGTTGGCCTGTACAAGGCGCTGGGCGGAGGCTGGGAGTCGGTGTATCCGTTGGCGGCTGCACAGCCTTGAGCCGCCTCACCAGTACCCCGGCTTGATGGCCGGTTTTTTCACCCCAACGGCCAGCGAACTTAATCGCTGCGTACGGGGTTGAGTACGGCTGATCTATGCCGGGCTGATATCGACGTCAATGTCGGGCTGCAACAAAAGTGTTTCTGTGCCCTGGCTCGGCATTGCGCCATTTCCCGCACTGAACGTTTTGCACCGGCGTAGCGAAGGGGGCAAGGCGTGGCGGGGGAAGACTATGAGCGCTTGTTGCCGATTACGCTTGGGCGGGCACGATCCGCGCAAGTCCGCCGTCACCCACTGAAGATGCGCTTTGCCTGGAAGGCAGCAAAAGTGTAATGATAATTGCTCTCAATCACGTGCGGTTCCATTCATGGAAGCAACGACTGACGGCAAGGTGCAGCTTCATCGTCTCTATCGCGACCATCACGGCTGGCTGCAAGGCTGGTTGCGCAAGCGCCTGGGCGATCGCGAGCATGCGGCGGACGTGGCGCAGGATACGTTCCTGCGCTTGCTGGTATCGGGGCGTTTTCCCGGGCACCTGGAGAGCCGCAGTTACCTGGCGCAGATCGCCCGCAACCTGGTGATCGACCAGTGGCGGCGCCTGCGCATCGAGCGCGCTTATCTGGAAAGCATCGCCCATCTGCCCGAGCCGCAATCGCCTTCGCTGGAGACCCGGGCGTTGATTCTCGAAACCCTGATGCAGGTCGACGCCATGCTCGACCGCATGCCGGACAAGGTGCGCCAGGCCTTTGTGCTGTCGCAGTTCGAGGGCCTGACCTACGCGCAGATCGCCGAGCGCCTCGGGGTCACCGTCAGCTCGGTGCAGAAGTACATGATCCGCGCCATCCAGGCCTGTTATCAGGTGGTCTACGAAGAATGAGCCGGCACCGCGACGCACCCATCGCCCCGGCCATTGTCGAGCAGGCCAGCGAATGGCTGATGCTGCACTGGGGCGGTGAGCTGGATGCCGAACAGCGCCAGGCCTTTGCCCGCTGGCAAACCGCCGACCCCGAGCACCAGCGTGCCTGGCAGCGTTTGCAGCAGCTGCAACAGACCCTGGGTGGCGTGCCGGCCGACAGTGCGCGCGCGGTGTTGCGCGAGATCCCCGATCCACAACGACGTTCGGCGCTGAAGCTGCTGGGCTTGCTGCTGGTCGCCGGCGGCGGCGCCTACCTGGTGCAAGGCAGCCAGCCCTGGCGCAACGCGTGGGCCGGCCAGCGCACGGCAACCGGCGAGATCCGCCACCTGACCCTCAGCGACGGCACCCGGCTGGACCTCAACAGCGGCACGGCCGTCGATCTGCTGTACAGCGACCGGGAGCGACGCATCCGTCTGATCAGTGGGGAAATCCAGCTGAGCAGCGGCCGCGACCGCTCGCGGCCGTTGATCGTGGAAACCCCGGCCGGCGATATCCAGGCCCTGGGCACCCGTTTCACCGTGCGGGAAGTCGACGGCGGCACTCGGGTCAGCCTGTACGAGGGCGAGTTGCGGATCAGCCCGCGACAGGCGCCGGCGCTGCACCTGCAGGCCGGCAACAGCCTGTGGTTCGACGCCGGCTCGGTGTCGGCGCTGCAGGTGGCTGAGCCGAATGCCAGCAGCTGGAGCCAGGGGCGATTGATCGCCGAGCGTCAGCCGCTGGGGCAGTTCATCAAAGAGCTGTCGCGCTATCGGCCGGGCGTCCTGCGCTGTGACGCCGAGGTCGCCGACCTGCTGTTGACCGGGGTCTTCCCCCTCGATGACAGCGACGCGATTCTCGCTGCGCTGGAGCGCTCGCTGCCGGTACGGGCGCAGGCGGTCACCCGTTATTGGGTGACGCTCAAGCCAAGGGCCTGAAAGCTCGCGTTTGAAATAATCCGGATTTCCCCTTGTCGTTTTTTTCAGCCCGTTCGGGATACCTCTTGAAAGCCGATCAAGACGCATTCTCATGGGGAGTTCCGGAATGCCTTACCAACCGACACCAACCACTCAAACCCTGGCCAGCGCCGTGCGCCGTGGCCTGTTCGCCGGCCTGCTGGCCGTGGCGCCGGTGCTGCCCGGCATGGCCCAGGCCGAAACCGCCAGCCAGAGCGAGTCGCGCCAGTACAACATCGCGGCCGGCAACCTCGACCAGGCCCTGAACCGCTTTGCCAGCGCGGCGGGCATTCTGTTGTCGGTGGATGCCCAGATGACCGCGGGCAAGCGCAGCCCTGGCTTGCAGGGGCGTTATCCGGTGGCCGAAGGCTTGCAGCGCTTGCTGGCCGGCAGCGGGTTGCAGGCACAGCAGGCGGGTGGTGGCTGGCTGCTGGTGCCGGTGAGTCAGGACGGCCCGCTGCAACTGGGGGCGACCCAGGTCAGTGCCGCACAGGTCGAGGAAAGTGCCTGGGGGCCGGTGCAGGGCATCGTCGCCAAGCGCAGCGCCACGGGGAGCAAGACTGACTCGGCGCTGGTGGAGATCCCCCAGACCATCAACGTGATCACCGCCGCGGAAGTCAGCGCTCGCGGGGCCCAGAGCGTCACCGAAGCCCTGCGCTACACGCCGGGCATGACCGGCGGCGGCTTCGCCGACCGAGTGAAGATTTTCGATGAGCCGACATCCCGTGGCTTCTCGCCCACCCCGCTGTACCTGGACGGCTTGCACCTGCCCTATGGCGGCGGCAGCACCGGCGGCGCCCTGCAGATCGAACCCTTTTCCCTGGAGCGCATCGAGGTGCTCAAGGGCCCGGCGTCGGTGTTGTACGGGCAGAATCAGCCGGGCGGCATCGTCAACATGGTCAGCAAGCGCCCGACCGAGACGCCGTTGCATAAAGTCGTGCTGCGGGCCGGCAACTACGACTACAAAAGCGCCGCCATCGACCTGGGCGGCCCGCTGGATGAGCAAGGCCAGTTTCTTTATCGCCTCACCGGGGTGGTCAACGACAGCCAGTCGGAGATCGACTATGTCGAGCAGAAGCGTCAGTTCATCGCCCCGAGCCTGACCTGGCGGCCCAGCGAAGACACCAGCCTGACGCTCTTCGCCCAATTCCAGAAAGACAACGATGTGCCCGAGGCCCAGGGCCTGCCGAGCGTGGGCACGGTGTTCGCCAACCCCAACGGCAAGATCGATCGCGACCTGTTCCTCGGCGAGCCGGGGGTCAACGCCTATGACCGTGAGCAGTTCGTGCTGGGCTATGAGTTTTCCCATCGCCTGAACGACACCTGGACCCTGAAGCAGAACACCCGCTACGCGGATGTCGACGACCGTTACCGCGCGCCGCTGCACGGCTATCGCTTCGTCACCAACCCCAAGACCGGGCTCAACGACCAGCGCTACAGCACCCGTTACGGCGTGGACTGGAAGCAGCACAACAAGGTGCTGGGCGTGGATAACATCGCCCAGGCCGAGTTCGACACCGGGGCCTTCAACCACACCCTGATCGTCGGGCTCGACTACTACCACTTCAACTCCAAGTTCGACGGCAAGTACGACTTCAACCCGCCGATCATCGACCTGTTCACCCCGACCTACGGCCAGTCGCTGAATTTCGGCAACCCTTATCGCTGGGACAACACCATCACCCAGACCGGCCTGTACCTGCAGGACCAGATCAAGCTCGATCAGTGGATCTTCGTGCTCGGCGGTCGCTACGACTGGGCCGAGGTCGACAACAAGACCCCGTTGAATGGCGGCCACACCAACAGCAAGGACCAGGCGTTCACCGGGCGCGCGGGCATCGTCTACCTGTTCGAAAATGGCCTGGCGCCTTTTGTCAGCTATTCGGAATCCTTCCTGCCGCAAAGCGGCACCAACGTCGGCGGCCAGCCCTTCGATCCTTCCACCGGCAAGCAATATGAAGTGGGGGTGAAATACCAGCCGCCGGGGCAGAGCAGTTTCGTGCAGATCTCGGCCTATGAGCTGGAGCAGGAAAACCTGCTGACGAGCGACCTGGGCAACCCGGGTTTCAGCACCCAGAGCGGCGCGCTGCGTTCCCGGGGCATCGAGCTGGAAGGCAAGGCCAGCCTCACTGAAGCGCTGGACGTGATTGCCTCGATGTCGCGCAACGACATCAAGTACACCAAGGACAACGATGGGCGCAAAGGCCGGCATCCGGCGGGCAACCCACCGCTGACCGCGGCGTTGTGGGTCAACTACAGGCTGCTGGGCGATACGCCTCTGGCTGGTCTTGGCGCGGGTGTGGGCGCGCGTTATGTGCGCGGCAGCTATGGCGACTATTACGCCGGGGCGTTCCAGATTCCTTCCTACACCGTGTACGACGCCGCTCTCACCTACGACTTGAGCATGTCGCCGCTGCAATGGAAGGGCGTGAAGCTGGCGCTCAACGTGAAGAACCTGGAGAACAAGACCTACGTCGACCGTTGCGCCGGCACATTCGACTGCTATTACGGCGAAGGCCGGACCATGGTTTCGAGCCTGAGCTACGACTGGTAAGGCGCCTCAGCGCGGATTCTGCAAAAACACCACATACCCCCTGAACCACGGGCTGTCTCGCAGATAGCCCGGCTCCTGCCATTCGCCGCCCTGGATCAACCCCACCTTGAACGGCAGGCCCATGCGGTCGAGGCGGGGCAGGTAGGCGGCGTAGTTGGGGATGCTGTGGCGGCCCTGGTAGGTCTGCACCACCACTTCGTCGACGACGCCCTTGAGCCCGGCGATGGCCTCGGGGTTGGCGTTGCTGCTCCAGTCCATCAGGCCGGTGATGCTCAGGCGGTACTGCGCAGGCAGGCGCTGGCGCAGGTCGCGCAGGAAGCTGGCGTACTCGTCGAGGTAGCGGGTGCGGGCGTCGAAATCGATCTGGATGCCGACCACCGGGTTGCCGGCCTGCTGCCAGCGCTGCACCTGGCCCAGCAACTGGCGGTAGACCGGTTCCGGCCAGTGCAGGGTGTGGGCGCGATAGACCACCCAGACCTCGCCCTGGCGCAGGCGCGGAACGGCCATGCCCTGGGCGATGAAGTGCACATTGCCGCTCGGGTCGCGACGCGAACGGCTGATCTGCCCTTGCAGGATGTACAGGGTCTTGGCCTGGTTCAGCACCGGCTGCGGAGCGACGCCGCTCCACAGCCAGAAGGCATCGTGATCGCGGGCGTCGACCGCCGCCTGGGCACCGCCGGCCAGCAACAGCCAGACCGGCAGCAGGCATCGCCAGAAGCGGCTCATGCTTACCAGTAGTACTGCAGCGACTTGCCCCACTGGGTGTCGGCGAAGGTGCCTTTGAGCTGGCGGAACCAGGCCTTGCGCACCGCGGGCTCCACATCTTTGCCGCCACAGCGGTTGTTGCCCGAGGACGCAAAGCAATTGATCGCGCGGTACAGGGCGTAGGCACGGTCGTCGCGTGGCGCCTTGCTGTTGGCGATCACCTGTTTGTAGCCCTCGAGGCGGGAGAACGGTTCGCCCTTGAAGGCCGACGGCGTACCGCCCAGGGACTGCTTGTCGGGCTGGCTGTCCAGCGGCATGCCGTCCAGGCCGTTGCGCAGGATGAACTCACCGAGGCAGTTCAAGCCTTGCGGGCTTTTCCCATCCTTCTCCAATGCCGCCGCGGTTTCTGCGATGCTCGGGCAGACGTAGCCGGACTCGGCCTCTTTGCCGTTCCACTGGAACAGCTTGAGCGACTGGCCGTTGCTGTAGACGTAACCCAGGCTGTAGCCAAGCTTGTCTTCAGGGGCGCTGGCGGGAAGCTGCGCAAGGTCGCTGGCAAAGGCCGCGTACTGGCCGCGCAGCAGGTCCTTGTAGAGCAGCACGAACTGCGCGGTATTACGTTCCACCGGGTCGGCGGCCTGGCCGATCTGCTGGCGCAGCAACCCGGCGTCGGCCACATGGCGCAGCAGGGTGAAGCGCACCTGCGGGCTTTGGATCGGCGAGTCGGCGGCGAACACCTTGGCCAGTTGCTGGTTGCGCTCGTAGTTCATCGCCAGGGCCAGCTCCAGCTGTTCCCGTTGCAACGGTTGCTTGGCCAGGGGCAGCAGTTGCAGCCACAGGGCCTGTGCGCCCGAGGCGTCGTTTTTCGCTTCCAGGGCCAGGCCGCGCAGGGTCTGCTGGCTGAAGGCGAGGTAGTCGAGCTTGGCCGCAGGCTCGGCGGGCAGAAGTTTCAGCGCGGCGTCGGGGTCGTTGTCGACGTACAGGGCGAAGGCCGCTTGCAGGTAGTCGTACAGCGCCGGTTGCCCGGCGAAGACCGCCTTCTGTTGCTGCAAGGCGGCGCGGGTCAGCCGGCCTTCGGCTTGCTCGCGCATCCACATCAGGTCGTTGACCGCCAGCAGCAGGGGCGTGCTGACCGGGTTGCGGTTGACCATCAGCAGCTTGGTGTCGACTTCTTCCACCAGATCGTCCAGCGACAGGTTGCGCTGCTCGTCCTTGGCCTGGGTCATTTGCCAGGCGTAGTCGGCGGCGAGTTTGTCGGGATTGCCGTCCAGCCAGTGCACCCGGCGCAGCAGGCCCTTGGCCGAGGCGACGTAGGCACCCTGTGGATAAGTTTGCAGGTAGGCGTCGAAGCCGGCCTCGGCCTGTTGCAGGGTGGACTTATCCACATGCTCGAGCGCCGGCATGCCGTATTCGTCGAAGGCGTTCTGCTGGGCGCTGTTGAGGAGCGTACGGGCGTTCATGTACAGCGCGGTCTCTTTCAGCCAGGCATTCGGGTTGTCCTTGAGCGTGGCGAACGCCACGCCAGCCTCGCTGAAGCGGCCGCTGTAGAAGTTGCCGGCGGCCTGTAGATAAGTGGCGAAACCCTTGCCCAGCGGTGTCTGCAGATCGGTCGGCAGCAGGCTGGCCAGTTGCGGGCTGTCCCAGTTGCAGGCGGCGAGCAGCTTGACCCGGCTCTGCGCCAGTGCCTGGCGTTCGCTGGCCGGCAGGTCGGCGGCGATCAGTTGGTCGACAAATACCTGGGCGCTGGCGTCCGAGTTGCTGCGGCAGCGGCTGCCTTCGCCGGACAGGAAGGCATCGCCGGCCGCCTGAGGAGCTTCGCGCACCACCTGCAAGGCTTCCAGGCGGCCGTTGAGGTCAGTGTCGGCGCTGGCTGCCGGTGCATCCGCCGCTTCGGGGTCGGGCGCCGGGTTCAGGCGAGACACCGAAAACGGCACCGGCCCATACCCTTCGGCCAGGTCGTCGGCGTCCAGCGCTTTCGGCGCCAGGGGCAAGGCACCACTGTCGGCCAGCAACAGGCGCAGGTTCACTCGGCTGTCGTTGCCCGGGTTGAGAAACGGCAGGCTGCTACAGCTTTCGAGGTTTTTTTTGAGCAGGGTCCAGTGCGGGTAACAGGAATCGTCGGAGCTGGCCTGGGCCTGATTGCAGAGGAGGGCGCCGAGCGCCAGTGTCAAAGACGACAAAAGACCGATACGCATGAATTGTCCTTAATCCGAAACTATGGGAGCCGAAGGTCCAAGTGTGGTGCAAATCATACAGAAGGCATTCGCTGGCATCTAAAATACCCACACGACCCGATACACGCCGCGCCGGACAAGGCATCTATGCTGTCAGGCGGGTGCTCGATGCCGTTGTCGGGATCGATAAAGATAGTGGCCACTTGCTTGACGCTTGCGCTTGCTGTCTTAGACTCCGCCCATCCGTCAGGGAGTTACGGTTATGCGGCGATTTCATGGATTGGGATTGGGATTCGGATTGACCTGTCTGGCGTGCCTTGCACAGGCGCAGACACCTGCGCCAGACGATCCGCTGCTCAGTGACAGCGCTGCCGGCGCCGCGGTGGCCAGCGGCAGCGAAGCGCGCGGTGTGTTGCGGGCCAAGGATCAGGCGGTACTGGCCGGCGAACTGTCCGGGCGCATTGTCGAGTTACCCTACAGCGAAGGCGAGTCCTTCAAGAAAGGCGAGGTGCTGGCGCGCTTCGATTGCTCGGCCTACCAGGCCCAGCTCAATGCCGCCCAGGCCGCCAGCCGTGGCGCCAACGAAGAGCTGGCGCACAACCGCCAACTGGCTTCGCTCAACTCGGTCGGCCGCTTCGAAGTGGCGCGAGCCGCGGCCAAGGTCTCCGAGACCCAGGCGCAATCCCAGGTCTACCAGGTGCAGGTCAAGCGTTGCAGCGTGATCGCGCCGTTCGACGGGCAGGTGGTGGCGCGCAAGGTACAGCGCTACGAAAGCGTGACGGCCGGCTCGCCCTTGCTGGAAATCGTCGACAACCGTTCCCTGGAAATCCACCTGCTGGTGCCGTCGAGCTGGATGGGCAAGCTCAAGGCCGGGCAGACCTTCAGCTTCGTCCCCGATGAAACTGGCAAGCCGCTGGCCGCCACGGTCAAGCGCCTCGGCGCGCGGATCGACGAAGGCAGCCAGACGCTGCTGCTGGTGGCGGCCGTACCCAACGCCGAGGGCCTGTTGGCGGGCATGAGCGGCACGGCGCGGTTCGCGGAGCTCAAATGAACGCGCCGGTAGCGGGCGCCGCCGAGCAGGTTTTCGCCCGGTTCCTCGACCTGGAGCGCCAGACCCGCGCCGCGCGCACGGTCGAGCAACTGGCCTACAGCCTGGTCAACGACAGCCAGGCACTGTTCGGCTATCGCCACGCGGCGCTGGTGATCGCCGGCAAGGTCCGCGCGGTGACTGGCGTCAGCGCGCTCGATCCGAATGCGCCCTTCGTGGCTTTCGTCGAGCAGGCGGTGGCCCGACTGTTCAAGCTCGAACTCGCGCAGCAGGCGCGAGTGGTCGCGGCCGAGCAACTGAGCGCCCCGGTACGGGCCGACTGGCAGAGCCTGTCGGCGGCGCAGGTGTTCTGGTTGCCGCTGATCGATCGTCAGGGCGCGCTCTTTGGTGGCCTGTGGCTGGCCCGCGACAATCCGTGGAACCCTTCCGAACAAGTATTGCTGGCACAACTGGGCGACACCTACAGCCACGCCTGGCTGGCGCTGCAACCGCGCAAGCCGTGGCGCCTGCGCTGGAACCGCAAACGCCGGCTGGCGCTGTTGGCGGTGGTGTTGCTGGGCTTGCTGATTCCGGTGCGGCAGTCGGTGCTGGCGCCGGCCGAAGTGGTGCCGCTGGGCGGGCGTGTGGTGGCGGCGCCGCTGGACGGGGTGATCGCCGAGTTTCTGGTCAAGCCTAACCAGACGGTGAAGACCGGCGACCTGCTGCTGCGTTTCGAAAACACCACCCTCAATGCCCAGGCCGATGTCGCCGCCCGCGCCTTGGGCGTGGCCGAGGCGGAACTGAAGGCCAATTCCCAGCGGGCCTTCGCCGATGCCGAATCCAGCTCGAAGATCGACCTGCTGGCGGCCCGGGTCGAACAGAAACGCGCCGAACGCGATTACGCCCGCGAATTGCTCAAGCGCAGCGAAGTACGGGCCGAACGCGATGGCATCGCGGTGTTCGCCGACGCCGAGCGCTGGACCGGCAAACCGGTGCAGACCGGCGAGCGCCTGATGGAAATCGCCGACCCCAACCAGGCCGAGTTGCGCATCGAACTGGCCGTGGGCGATGCCATTGCCCTGGAGCCCGGCGCGCAGGTGGCGCTGTTTCTCGACAGCGACCCGTTGCAGCGCCATCTGGCCAGCCTCGAACGGGCGGCCTACGAGGCGCAGCCGACGCCGGGCGGGCAATTGGCCTACCGCCTCGATGCACGTTTTCGCGACCCGCCGCCGCGGATCGGCCTGCGCGGCACGGCCAAGCTCTTCGGTGAGCGCGCGCCGCTGGCGCTGTACCTGCTGCGCCGCCCGCTGGCCGGTCTGCGGCAGAGCGTGGGCCTGTAATGAACCTGCCGGGCCTGCGCGCGGACTTGCAGCTGTCGCCGGCGGCGCCGGCGCTGGACGGTTCGCCGCGCTGGACCCTGGCCGACCCGGTGCGCGGCCGCTATTTCAAGCTCGGCGCAGCGGCGATGCGCTTGCTCAGGCACTGGTCCCTGGGGGACGCCGGGCAGGTGCTGCGCGCCGCCAACCGCGAGCCGGGGCTGCCCCTGGGCGGCGCGGAACTGGAAGAGTTGCTGGGCTTCTTGCGCAGCCATGACCTGATCACCGCCCTCGATCCGCAGCAGCGCGCCAGCTATGAGCTCAAGGCCGCCGCGCAGCACCAGAGCCTGTGGCAGGTGCTGCTGCACCAATACCTGTTCTTTCGTATTCCGCTGTGGCGCCCGGACGCCTTTCTCAATCGTGCCTGGCCGTGGCTGGCGCGGTTCGGCCCGGGGCTGCTGCGCTACGGCTTGCCCCTGACCCTGGGGCTGGGAGTGTTTCTGGTGTCGCGGGACTGGCAGCGCTTCCTGGCGACCTTTCCCCACCTGTTCAGCCTCGGTGGCGCCCTGGCGTTCGGCGTGGCGCTGTTCTTCGCCAAGCTGTGCCATGAGTTCGGCCACGCGTTCATGGCCAAGTGCGCCGGTTGCCGGGTGCAGAGCATGGGGGTGGCGTTCATGGTGCTGCTGCCGATGTTCTACACCGACGTCAGTGATGCCTGGCGGGTCAATGACCGTCGCGCGCGCTTGCTGATCGGCGCCGGCGGCGTGCTGGCCGAGCTGCTGCTGGCCAGCATCGCCCTGCTGGCCTGGTCGCTGCTGCCGGACGGCCCGGCGCGCACCGCGGCCTTCATGCTCGCCAGCGCCACCTGGATCACCACCCTGGTGATCAACCTGAACCCCTTCATGCGCTTCGACGGCTATTTTCTGCTGAGCGATTTCTGGGAGGTGGACAACCTGCAAGGGCGGGCCTTCGCCCTCTGTCGCTGGCGTCTGCGCGAGGCCTTGTTCGGCTACCGGCAGCCGGCGCCGGAGCCCTGGTCGCCGGCCATGCAGCGGCGTCTGCTGTGGTGGGGTTATGGCTCGTGGCTGTGGCGCGCGGTGCTGTTTTTCGGGATTGCGCTGGCGGTGTACCACCTGTTTTTCAAGCTGCTGGGCATCTTCCTGATGCTGGTGGAACTGGTCTGGTTCATCTTTTTGCCCATCGTGCGGGAATGGCGCGAATGGTGGACGCACCGCGAACAGGCCCACGCGCCACGGGTATTGCTCAGCGGCCTGGGGTTGTTGGCGGCGCTGCTGCTGGTGGCGGTGCCCTGGCGCGGCTCGGTGGAGGTGCCGGCGATGCTCGAAGCCGGACGCGCCAGCGCCTTGCATGCGCCGGTGGCGGCGCGGGTCCGGCAGGTCAATGTCAGCGACGGCCAGGCGGTGAGCAAGGACCAGGTTTTGGTTGAGCTCGAATCCCCGGACCTGGCCTCGCGCCAGGCCATCGCCCGGCGGGAAATCGAGATCCAGCAATTGCAGATGCGCCGCCGCGCCGGGCGCAGCGAGACCGCCGCCGATGCCGGGATCGTCGAGCAGCAGCTGGCCGAGGCCGTGGCCGAATACCGCGGCCTGTCGGCGCAACGCGAGCGCCTGCTGCTGCGCGCACCCGAGGCCGGCCAACTGCGCGACTTGCTGCCGCAACTGCAGGTGGGCCGCTGGGTTTCGCCCAAGGAGCCGCTGGCCCGGGTGGTCGAGCCGGGGGCGCGCTTGCGTGGTTTTCTCGCCGAGGCCGACCTGTGGCGGGTCGCGCCGGGCGCCACGGGGCGCTTTATCGCCGACGACCCGATGCACCCGGCGCTCGAGGTGCAATTGACCGAAGTCGATACCAACGGTGTGGCGTATATCGATCAGGAGGCGCTGACCTCCGATCACCATGGGCCGATTGCGGTGCGCCGCGATGAAAGCCGCCGCGCCGAACCGGTCCAGGCGCAGTACGGCGCGCGGCTCAAGGTGCTCGATGCCAGCGTCACCCCGAGCCAGCCGCTGCGCGGCGTGGTGGTGTTGCAGGGGCGTGGCGAGTCGCTGCTCGGTACGGCCTGGCGGCGCCTGGCGGCGCTGGGCGTGAGGGAAAGCGGGTTCTGAAACAAGGAATTTTCAGGGAGAACGCATATGTTGCATAAGGATTCGGCCATGTCCGATGGCCTGGTGGTACGTCCGTCGCGGCCCACCGACGGACCGTTCCTGCAAAGCCTTTACCGTTCGGCGCGCAGCGATCTGCAATGGATCGATGGCGAACAGGAGCAGATCGAGCAGGTGATCGCCCAGCAGTTCCAGGTCCAGGAGCTGGGGGCGGGGGAGAACTTCCCCGGCGCCATGCACTACGTGATCGAAAAGCTCGGCAGCGCCATCGGTGCCCTGACCACCGATTTCGGCGCCAATGAAATTCGTGTGCTGTACCTGGCGTTCATTCCCGCCGCCCGCGGTCGCGGTTATGGGCGCACGGTGCTGCAGGGCGTGCAGAAAGCCGCCGAGCAGGTGCGCTGCCCGGTGGCCACGGTGGTCTGGGCCAGCAACCCCCATGCGCGCCGGCATTACCTGGCGCTGGGGTTTCAGGTCGAGGAAGCCAACCCGGCGGCCGAGCGGCTGGTGTGGTACCCCGGCCCGCGCGGCTGAGCGGCGTAATTCGGCGGGTTCGAGCCGGTGCCCGGGGCGCTGCCGCCAGGCACGCTCGGTTCAGTTGAAGGCGATATAGAAATAGCCCAGCGTCGGATCGCGGCCCAGGGCCGGCACCCGTGACACGAACATGCCCTGCAGGTGGCCGACGCCGGGCAGTTCCAGGTCGCACAGGCCGTCGACGAACGCTGTCGGCGCCAGGCTGTTGAGCTCGACGCAGAAGGGCATGCGCGGGCTGTTCGGCATGCGGGCCTGGGGAGTGTCCTTGATGGACTCGATATGGACCGGCAACACGCTGCCGTCCGGTAGCAACAGATTGCAGGTTTGCCCCAGCAAAGGCTGGAAATGCTCACTTTGCAGCAGATGCAGCATGGCGCCACTCCTGGCTGGAAAAAGGGCCGGGGGAATGTCCCCCGGCGCGAACTTCAATTGCGCGATGGGAACAGACCGTTCAAGGCCACGCTGAAGTTGATCACCAGGAACGGGTTCATGACTTCCAGCGGCAGGCCGTTGCCGGCGGGCGAGATGGTGCCGGAGATCGTGGTGCTGACCCCCTGGAGGGGCACCGGCGTGGCGCCCAGCCCGTCGGAATAGATGGTCGCGGTGCCCGGCCCGCCGCCGGAGGTGCCGATGAACGAGTTGGTGGCCGTCGGCACGCTGACCGGGCTGCTGGCGGGATTGGCCAATTGCAGCGTGGTGGCGGCGCTCACGCTGGCGAGGGTATGGGTGTGGGACGGCAGGTTGTTGAGGGTCGGGGTGACGTTTTCGGTACCGGAAACCTCGCCGATCACCCGTGGCGTCAGGCCCAGCCCGTTACCCTGGCCGATGGGCAGCCGCCCTTGCAGGTTCGGCAGCTGGAAGTTGGTGGTGCCGTTGCCGCCGTAGTAGGTGCCCAGCAGCGAAAACAGCGCCTGGTATTGCGAGATTCCCAGGGTCTGGCCATAACACGAGGCCCAGCCGTTGGGAGGGAAGTTAAAGGAAAAAGCTTGAATGGTGCCCATGAACACTTCCATAGTTTTTTATCCTTCAGGTTAATCAGTGGAACTCCCTGAGCCGATCCCTGGTGTCTGGCCTGACAGCTTGACCGATACGGTCAGAACGCCAAGCGGGCTCGTTGACAGCAATGGTTAGCGTAGACGCTGCTCCGCCAGTCGCCTGGGGTGATGGGGTGCCTTATGTCTGGCCGGATAAACAGCGATGCTGTGCTGGTAAAACGTTGGTGCAGGGGACATTCATGGCGTTTCGCAGAGAGCCGCAATTGCTGGATACGGCCGGGCCGGGCATCGCCCATCGGCTGGCGAGCGACGGACAGCGCCTGGTCGCGGTGCTGCGGGCGTACTGGCTGCTGCCGATTTTGCTGCTGGCGGCGGCCACCCGTTTCTACGACCTGACCGCCGCGGCCATCTGGGGCGATGAAGGCTCCAGCCTGCTGCTCAGCCGCTACGGCCTGAGCGAACTCTGGGTGCATGCCGCCCACGATGTGCATCCGCCGCTGTACTTCATGCTGCTGCGCGGCTGGATCGCGCTGTTTGGCGACGGCATCTTTGCCATTCGCAGTTTCAGCGCCTGGCCGGGGATCGTCTGTGTCGGCCTGGGGGTGTGGCTGGTGGCGCAGATCGCCAGCCGCCGTGCGGCGATCCTCGCCGGGTTCCTGCTGGCCCTGCTGCCCACCGCCGTGCGCTACAGCCAGGAAGTGCGCATGTATGCCTTGTTGGGGGTGTGGCTGCTCGGCGCCACCCTGGCCCTGGTGTACTGGCTCAGGCAGCCCCGACGCCAGCGCTACCTGGTGTATTACACGCTGCTGATGAGCGCGGCGTTCTACACCCACTATTTCACCGCGCTCTGCGTGCTCGCCCACTGGGCGTACCTGTTGCTGCTGCGCCTGCAAGCGACGCCTGCGAGCCGGGCGATCAACCAGCCGGGCTGGTGGCTGGCCAACCTCGCCATCGTCATGCTGTTCGCCCCCTGGCTGCCGGGGCTGGTGGACCTGCTGCAGCATATCGACCAGCTGAAAGCCAGCGGCGACGTGGGCTGGGAGCCATCGGTGGAGTTTTTTTCATTGCCCTCGATGGTCTGGCAATTGCTGACCCAGGACGATGGCGAAAGCCGTTCCCCGCTGCTGTTCGCGGGCCTGCCGCTGCTGGTGCTGAGCGTTGTCGCAATGCTCGCCTGGCGCGACCGCACGCCCTGGCGCTGGAGCTGGCTGCTGGCGATCTACAGCGTGCTGCCGCTGTTGCTGGTGTTTGCGGTGTCATTCGTTACGCCGGTGTTCATCGAGCGCTACCTGACGGCCTATGCCCTGGGCCTGCCGCTGCTTTTCGCGATGGCGATCGACCGGCTGCTGGAGCATGCCCAGGTGCATGCCCGCGCGCTGGCGCTGGCGGTCCTGCTGCTGTTCGCCGGGGCCGAGGGGGTCGGCCTGAACAACAACGCCACGGTGGATAGCAACGATCAGATCAGCGTGCTGGTGGACTACGTGAACCAGCGCTACGTGGCCGGCGACCGGATCGTCACCAGCGACCTGCTGTGGTACCTGAGCTACGTCTACTACAACCGTACCGGCGCCCAGCCGCTGCTCTACACCCCGCCCACGCCCGCCGGCGTCTCCACTCGGCCCAACGCCTATGGTTTCGGCACCCTGGTCGAGCAGCAGGCTGACAGGCTTTACCTCGACCGGCTGTCGGCGTTGCCGGTGGGCAGTGGTCGCGTCTGGCTGATCGGCACGGCCGACCAACCCGACGAATTCGCCCCGCTGCCGGTGCAATGGCGAAAAGCCGGCGAATTCACCGCCGGCGGGGTCACGGCGCGGTTGCTGGTTATATGCGGCGTGGCGCAGGGCCAGGCGTCGGTGCAAGCACTGTGCGCCCAGGCTGGGAAACCTGCTGGATAGCGGCCTTGGGCGGTTTTGCGCAAAAAATCGGCCTGTGAACCGGCCGATGACGAAAGGCAGAATTCAGAGCCGGTAGTGGCTTAATCGGTTCACGTCCAGTCCCAGAGCAGCGAGTGCTTTTAAAGCACACGTTTTTTATGGTTTTTGCTTCGAATTGATATCAAAGCACCACTAGTTGGTTTTCTGACCTTGCACTACGCTTTTTCCTACAAATGGACTTATAGCTAGGGTGAAGGGATTGCCGCAGTTCCACTTTATCTCCGGTTTACCGCGCTCAGGGTCGACCCTGCTGTCGGCCATCCTGCTGCAGAACCCGCGCTTTCACGCCGGCATGACCAGCCCGGTGGGGGCGCTGTTCAGCGGCATCCTCGAACAATGCAGCGCCGGCAGCGAATTCGGCGCGGTCATCGACATCGATATGCGCCGCCGCCTGCTGCGCGGGCTGTTCGACTCCTACTACGCCGACAAGGCCGATAAACCTGTTGTCTTCGACACCAATCGCCAATGGTGCGCGCGCCTGCCGGCCTTGAAGGACCTGTTTCCCAAGGCCAGGACCATCGCCTGTGTGCGCAATGTCGCCTGGGTCATGGACAGCCTGGAACGGCTGTACCGGGCCAACCCTTTCGAAAACACCAAGCTGTTCGGCGATGCGGTCGAGCGTAATTCGGTCTACAGCCGCTGCGAAACCCTGGCCCAGCACAACCGTCTGGTGGGGTATGCCTGGACCGCCTTGAAAGAGGCCTATTACGGCGAAAACGCCGATTCGCTGCTGATCGTCGACTACGACCTGCTGAGCCAGGCCCCGGAGCGGGTGATGCGGCTGATCTACGACTTTATCGACGAACCCTGGTTCGAACACGATTTCGACCGCCTGGCCTACGACGCGCCCGAGTTCGACCAGGCGCTGGGGGTCGCGGGCCTGCACAAGGTCAAGGCGCGGGTGGCGCTGCAGTCGCGGCGCACCATCCTGCCGCCGGACCTGTTCGAGAAGTATGCGGAGCTGTCCTTCTGGAAAGACGGGGCATCCAGCGCCGCCAATGTCATTCGCATGAAATCCGACGCCGCGGTCCGTTGACCGCGGTTTTCATTTGCACCTTTCAGCACGTTCGAGTCCGGGTGAGCATCATGTGGTGGAGCAAAGGCAAGTCGCAGGTCAATCAGCGGGCCACCGGGCGGGCGAATGCCCTGGCCTCTCCGATGATCATGCCGCTGGAGCCGCGCATGCTGTTCGACGGTGCGGTGGCGGCGACGGTGACCGATGTCGCCCAGCCGGACAGCCACACCACCACGGACGTGGCCAAGACGCCGACCGCCGCCGATCAGCCGAGCGTCAGCAACGACACCCATGGCCAGGCCGATGCCGCGCCTGCCGCGACCCCGACCGCGGTACCGGGGCTGACGGTGGTGTTCGTCGATTCGCGGGTCAAGGACGCCGACAGTCTGCTCCAGGGCCTGGCGCCCGGCACCCAGGTGGTGCAACTGGGGGTGAACCAGGATGGCCTGCAGCAGATCGCCGATTACCTGGACCAGCATCAGGGCGTCAGTTCGGTGCAGATCATCGCCCACGGCAATGCCGGCGACCTGTGGCTGGGCAACAGCTACCTCTCGGCCGACAACGTCCAGGCGCGCAGCGCGGTGCTGGCGGACATCGGCCAGGACATGAACGCCGGCGGCGATATCCTGATCTACGGCTGCTACACCGCCGAGGGCGAACGCGGCCTGAGTTTCGTCGACTCGCTGGCGCAACTCACCGGTCGCGACGTGGCCGCCTCCAGCGACCGCACCGGCCTGGGGGGCGACTGGGAACTGGAGATCGCCACCGGCACCATCGAAAGCGCCAACGTGCTGTCCACCCAGGCCATGCAGGATTATCAGTGGGGGCTGGCGACCTGGACCGCCACCAACAACGCCAACACCGGCGTGGGTTCGTTGCGGGCGGCACTGGCGTCGGCGCAGAACGGCGACATCGTCACCTTCAGCAGCGGCATGACGGTGCAGCTGACCTCCGAACTGCTGGTCAACAAGAACGTGACCATCGACGGCGACCTGAACAACGACGGCGCGGCGGACGTGATCCTCGACGGCCAGTACCGCACCCGGGTCATTGAAGTGACCGCGGGCAGTACCGTGACCCTCGATGGCCTGGTGATCACCCGGGGCCTGGTCTCGGGTAACGGCGGCAACGGCGGGTATGGCGCGACCGGCGCCATGGCCGGGGGGATTTTCAACGCCGGCAACCTCACCCTCAACAACGTCACCGTGACCTCCAACGCGGCCTCGGGCGGCGGTGGCGGGGGTGGTGTCACCGGCGCGTTCTACGGCGGTGGCGGTGGTGGTGGCGGCGGGCTGGGCGGCCAGGGTGGCGGCCACGGCGGTTCCGCCGGCCCCGGCACCGGCACACTGGGCGGCCAGGCTGGCAGCGGTGGCGTGGGCGGTTATGGCGGTGGCTACGACGCCACCCACATGGGCGGTCGCGGCGGTACCAGCACCGGCGGCGCCGGCGGCGTGGGCGTGTCTTATTACAGCAACGGCGGCAACGGTGCCACGGCCACCAACGGCACGATTTCCATCGGCGGCGGTGGCGGCGGCGCGGGTTGGGACAAGGTCGGCGGCGCGGGCGGCAATGCCGCCGGCGGGATCTACAACGCCTCCAGCGGCACCCTCACGGTGATCGGCACCTCGACCATCAGCAACAACATCGGCGCGGGCGGCGGCGGTGGCGGTGGTGGCGGCCAAGGCAGCAACGCCAGCAATGGCGGGATTGGCGGCCGCGGCGTCGGCGCGGTCTGGAACAAGGGCACCTTCCTGATCACCGCCGCCAACTTCGCCGCCCTGAGCGGCAACGCGGCGGCCAGCGGCGCCGGTGGCGTAGCGCTGGGCGGTGGCAGCACCGGTACTTCGCCGACGTCGGTGGCGACCATCTACAACGACGGCGGCATCCTCAATACCGCCTATGCACCACCGCCCACCGCGACCATAGTGGTCGCGGACACCGCGCTGAAAATCGGCGAGACCTCGCTGGTGACCATCACCTTCAGCGAGGCGGTGACCGGCTTCACCAACGCCGACCTGACCATCGCCAACGGCACCCTGACCGCGGTGAGCAGCAGCGACGGCGGCATTACCTGGACCGCCACCTTCACCCCGACTTCGAGCATCACCGATACCAGCAACGTCATCACCCTGGATAACACCGGGGTCATCAATGGCCTGGGCACCGCCGGGGTCGGCACCACCGACTCCAATAACTATGCGATCGATACCGTACGGCCGACCGCGACCATCGTGGTCGCGGACAACGCCTTGAGGGTCGGTGAAACCTCGCTGGTGACCATCACCTTCAGCGAGGCGGTCAGCGGCTTCACCAACGCCGACCTGAGCATCGCCAACGGCACCTTGACCGCGGTGAGCAGCAGCGACGGCGGCATCACCTGGACCGGCACTTTCACCCCAAGCGCCAGCATCACCGATACGACCAACCTGATCACCCTGGACAACACCGGCATCGCCGACCTGGCCGGCAACGCCGGCAGCGGCACCACCGATTCCAACAACTATGCGATCGATACGGTGCGCCCGACCGCGACCATCGTGGTCGCCGACAGCACCCTCACGGCGGGCGAAACTTCCCTGGTGACCATCACCTTCAGCGAAGCGGTGAGCGGCTTCACCAATGCCGACCTGAGTATTGCCAACGGCACTTTGAGCGCGGTGAGCAGCAGTGATGGCGGCATCACCTGGACCGCCACCTTCACCCCGACCGTTGGTATCAACGATGCCAGCAACCTGATCACCCTGAACAACACCGGTATCGCCGACCTGGCCGGCAACACCGGCAGTGGCACCACCAACTCCAACAACTACAGCATCGACACCGTCCTGCCGACCGCGACCATCGTGGTGGCGGATAACAACCTGAAGATCGGTGAAACCTCACTGGTGACCATCACCTTCAGCGAGGCGGTGACCGGCTTCAGCAACGCCGACCTGACCGTCGCCAACGGCACCCTGAGCGCGGTGAGCAGCAGCGACGGCGGCATTACCTGGACCGCCACCTTCACCCCGAGCACCAGCATCACCGATGCCACCAACCTGATCACCCTGGACAACACCGGCGTCACCAACGCCTCCGGCAACGCCGGTAGCGGCACCACCGACTCCAACAACTACGCGATCGATACGGTGCGGCCGACCGCGACCATAGTGGTTGCCGATACCGCGCTGAGAATCGGTGAAACTTCGCTGGTGACCATCACCTTCAGCGAAGCGGTGAGCGGCTTCACCAACGCCGACCTGAGCATCGCCAACGGCACTTTGAGCGCGGTGAGCAGCAGCGATGGCGGCATCACCTGGACCGCGACCTTCACTCCGAGCGCCAGCATCAGCGACACCAGCAACCTGATCACCCTGGATAACACCGGCATCGCCGACCTGGCCGGCAACGCCGGCAGCGGCACCACCGATTCCAATAACTACGCCATCGATACGGTGCGCCCGACCGCGACCATCGTGGTCGCCGACAGTACTCTCAGCGCCGGTGAAACCTCGTTGGTGACCATCACCTTCAGCGAAGCAGTCAGCGGTTTTACCAACGCCGACCTGAGCATCGCCAACGGCACTTTGAGCGCGGTGAGCAGCAGCGACGGGGGCATCACCTGGACCGCCACCTTCACCCCGACCGTTGGTATCAACGATGCCAGCAACCTGATCACCCTGAACAACACCGGTATCGCCGACCTGGCCGGCAACACCGGCAGTGGCACCACCAACTCCAACAACTACAGCATCGACACCGTCCTGCCGACCGCGACCATCGTGGTGGCGGATAACAACCTGAAGATCGGTGAAACCTCGCTGGTGACCATCACCTTCAGCGAGGCAGTGAGCGGCTTCAGCAACGCCGACCTGACCGTCGCCAACGGCACTTTGAGCGCGGTCAGCAGCAGCGATGGCGGCATCACCTGGACCGCCACCTTCACCCCGACGTCGAGCATCACTGACACCAGCAACGTCATCACCCTGGATAACAGCGGGGTGACCAACGCCTCGGGCAACGCCGGCAGCGGCACCACCGATTCCAACAACTATGCGATCGACACCGTCCGCCCGACCGCGACCATAGTGGTCGCCGACAGCGCCCTGGGCGTGGGCCAGACCAGTACCGTGACCATCACCTTCAGCGAGGCGGTGACCGGCTTCACCCTGGCTGACCTGACCGTGGCCAACGGTACGCTGAGCGGCTTGAGCACCAGCGACAACATCACCTACACGGCGACCCTCACCCCGACTGCCAGTATCAGCGACAGCAGCAACCTGATTACCCTGGATAACACCGGTATTACGGATGGGGCGGGCAACGCCGGCAGCGGCACCACCGACTCCAACAACTACGCCATCGACAGCCTGCGTCCGACCGCCACCATCGTCCTCTCCGACTCGACCCTCAAGGCCGGCGAAACCTCGCTGGTGACCATCACCTTCAGTGAAGCAGTGAGCGGTTTCGACAACAGCGACCTGACGGTGGCCAACGGGACCTTGAGCGCAGTGAGCAGCAGCAACGGCGGTATCACCTGGACCGCCACCTTCACCCCGACGGCGGGCATCACCGACCTGAGCAACCTGATCACCCTGAACAACACCGGTTTCACCGACGTGGCCGGCAACAGCGGTACCGGGACCACCAGCTCAGCCAACTACAGCATCGAAACCGTAGTGCCGACGGCCACCCTCGTGATCGCCGACACGGCCCTGAAGGCTGGCGAAACCTCGCTGGTGACCATCACCTTCAGTGAGGCGGTCAGTGGTTTCGACAACAGCGACCTGACGGTGGCCAACGGTACCTTGAGCGCGGTGAGCAGCAGCGATGGTGGGGTCACCTGGAGCGCTACCTTCACGCCGACTGTGGGTGTCGGCGATACCAGCAACGTCATCACCCTGAACAACAGCGGCGTGATCAATGTCTCGGGTAATACGGGCAGCGGCACCACCGATTCGAACAACTATGTCATCGACACGGCTCGCCCAACCGCCACCATAGTGGTGGCCAACCCGATCCTGCCGATTGGCGAAACCAGCCTGGTGACCATCACCTTCAGCGAGGCGGTCAATGGTTTCGACAACAGCGACCTGACGGTGAGCAACGGCACCCTGAGCGCGGTCAGCAGCAGCGACGGTGGTATCACCTGGACCGCGACCTTCACCCCGAACGTCAACGTCAGCGATGCGACCAACCTGATCAGCCTCAACAACAGCGGGGTCAGTGACGCGGCGGGCAACGCCGGCAGCGGCAGCACCGACTCGAACAATTTCATCATCGACACCGGGCGGCCGACCGCCACCATCGTGCTGGCCGACACGGCCCTGAAAGCGGGTGAAACCACCACGGTCACCATCACCTTCAGCGAGGCGATCAGCGGCTTCACCAACTCGGACCTGACAGTGGCCAACGGTACCCTGGGGGCCCTGAGCAGCAGCGATGGCGGGGTGACCTGGACCGCCACCTTTACCCCGGCCATCAACATCAGCGACAGCAGCAATCAGATCACCCTGAACAATGCCGGAGTGATAGACGCCGTCGGCAACACCGGCAGCGGCACCACCGACTCGGCCAACTACGTCATCGATACCGTGCGCCCCACCGCTACCGTGGTGGTCGCCAACCCGATGCTGGCCGTGGGCGACACGTCCCTGGTGACCATCACTTTCAGCAAGGCGGTGAGCGGCTTCGACAACAGCGATCTGACGGTGGCCAACGGCACTTTGAGCGCGCTGAGCAGCAGCGATGGCGGCATCACCTGGACCGCGACCTTCACCCCGAACACCAACCTCAGCGATACGAGCAACCTGATCACCCTGAACAACAGCGGGGTCAGCGACGCCTCGGGCAATACCGGGCTGGGCAGCACGGATTCGAACAATTACCTGATCGATACCCAGCGGCCGACCGCGACCATCGTGGTCGCCAACAGCAGCCTCGGCGTGGGCCAGACCAGCAGCGTGACCATCACCTTCAGCGAAGCGGTGAGCGGCTTCACCAACTCGGACCTGACGGTGGCCAACGGCACCCTGAGCGCCCTGGGCAGCAGCGACGGCGGCCGGACCTGGACCGCGACCCTGACGCCAACCGCCAATATCAGCGACACCAGCAACCTGATCACCCTGAACAACAGCGGGGTGAGCGACTCCTTCGGCAATACCGGCGCTGGCAGCACCGACTCCAACAACTACGCGATCAACACCGTGCCGGCGGCCAACCCACCCACGGAGCTGCCGGTGGGCGATCCGGAATTCCGTTCGAGCGACCCGGTGGTTCCGCCGCTGCCGCCTTATGTGCCGTTGCAACCCACGGTCACCACGCCACCCGTTGGCGACCTGGGCTCGCCACTGGCCTTCGCGCCGTTGTTCGAGCAGCGGGTGCTGGGCGATGGCATCCGGCCGCTGGGGGATATTTTCATCAATCGCGGGGCCCTGGCGCCGAGCTTCATTGCCCAGGTGTTCGGCAGCAGCGATGCCGGGGGCGATGGCAATGGCCATGGCTTCCTCGGCTTCGGTGGCGGCGATGGCGGGGTGTTCAGCCAAAGCACGCTGTCGCTGCTGTTCGACCAGGACTCCGCCGAGGATGGCGGTTCGCTGAAGTCTTTCGGCGACAAGGCCAAGACTGGCGATCTTTCCCAGGGCGGGCGCGGGGTGTTCGGGGCACCGTCGCTGACCCAGCAATTGCAAGTGATGCAAGACACAGAACAACGGCCGATCCGCGATCTGGCCAAGGCGTTCGAACAGGCCGGCGTCAGCGCAATGCAGGCCTGAAACACTACATAAATACGATGCGGCACCCAGGGGCGAGACAAGGATGAATAAAAGTCAGAAGTTGTTCGGGGTCAGCTTGTTGGCGCTGATGGTCAGCGGTTGTGCCGTCAGCAGTAAACCGATCGAACGCAGTGCCAGTGAGCAGCGCGCCAGGAGCGACCTGCAGAGCATGTACAAGGACCAGGAACCGCTGAGCGGCCCGCTGACCCTGCACCAGGCCATGGCCCGGGCGGTGAAGTACAACCTCGAGGGCCGCTTGAAAATCATGGAAGAGGCCCTGGCCAAGCGCCAGCTGGACCTCGCCAGTTTCGACATGCTGCCGCGCATGGCCCTCTCCGCCGGCTATGTGGGGCGCAACAACGTCAGCGCCTCCAGCAGCCAGAGCGTGGAGACCGGCACCCAGTCCCTGGAACCTTCGACCTCCCAGGACCGGGACCGCAGGGTGGCCGACCTGACCATGGTCTGGAATGTGCTGGACTTCGGCGTCAGCTACATCAACGCCAAGCAGCAGGGCGACCAGCGACTGATCGTCCAGGAGCGTCGGCGCAAGGTGATCAACACCATCGTCCAGGACGTGCGCTCGGCCTATTGGCGGGCGGTGGCGGCCGAACGCCTGCTCAAGCAGATCGACAGCCTGATGGGCCGGGTCGAGCAGGCCCGCGACAACAGCCAGAGCATGAGCCAGCAACGCATCGGCGACCCGGTGCAGGCCCTGGCCTACCAGCGCTCGCTGATCGAGGCCACGCGCCAGTTGGAGGAGCAGCGCCGGGCGTTGTCCCTGGCCAAGACCGAGCTGGCGACCCTGATCAACCTGCCGATGACCACCCACCTGACCCTGGCGACCAGCGACGATTACCCGGTGCCGGAACTCAAGGTCGATATGGCCCGCCTCGAGCACGAGGCCCTGACCAGCCGCCCGGAACTGCGCGAGCAGGATTACCAGAGCCGCATCAGCGCCGCGGAAACCCGCAAGGCCATGCTGCGCCTGCTGCCGGGCCTGGAGTTCTCCGCCGGCGGGCATTACGACAGCAACTCGTTCCTGGTCAACGACAAGTGGGCCGACTACGGGGTGAAGGTCACCTGGAACCTGTTCAATGTGCTCTCCGCGCCGGCGGCCATCGACACCGCCAAGGCCGGTGAAGACGTCGCCGCGGCCCGTCGCCAGGCCATGTCGATTGCCGTGCTGGCCCAGGTCTACGTGGCCAACGCCAACTACCGCGACGCCTTGCGCCAGTTCAAGACCAGCCAGGAGCTGGCGGATATCGACGGGCAGATCGTCGGCCAGCTGCGCAACCGCTACCAGGCCAACGGCATCGGCGAACTGGACCTGATCCAGGGCGAGCTGAACACCTTGCAGGCGGACCTGCGGCGCGACCTGGCCTATGCCGACCTGCGCAACGCCTACGGGCAGATCTTCGCCAGCGCCGGCCTCGACCCGCTGCCCGACGAGGTGCAATCGACCCAGGTGCAGTCCATCGCCACGGCGCTGGCCAGCCGCGAGGCCGACTGGGCGGCGGGCAACATCAGCACGCCGGTGGCCCATGCCCAAAGACAATAACCTGCAGGCCCCCCAGGCCAGCGTCAGCCGGGCCCAGCGCGAGGCGCGCAATGGCCATCGCGGTGTGGCGATCCTGTTGACCGGCCTGCCGGCGGCGGGCAAGTCGACCCTGGCCCAGGCGCTGCAGGCCGGGCTGTTCCAGCACGGTCGGCAGAGCCTGGTGCTGGACGGCGATGCCTTGCGCGGCGGCCTGAACCGCGACCTGGGGTTCGCCGAGGTCGACCGCCGGGAAAATATCCGTCGCGCCAGCGAGCTGGCAGCCCTGCTGGTGGACAACGGGCAGATCGTGATCCTGGCGATGATCGCCCCGCTGATCGAGCAGCGTGAGCTGTTCGCCCGGCGCCTGGGCGAGGACTACCTGGAAGTCTGGTGCAGCGCCTCGCTGGCGGTCTGCGAGCAGCGCGACCCCAAGGGCCATTACGCCCGCGCCCGCAGCGGCGAGTTGCCGGGGTTCACCGGTATCTCGGCGCCCTACGAGCCGCCACGGGCGGCGCTGGAACTGGACACCGGCGCTCAGTCGGTCGAGGACTGCCTGGGGCAATTGTTCGGCTGGCTGGTCGAACGCCAGGTGCTGCCGGCCTCATGAGCCGTCCGGCGTTCGCCCGCCTGCCCGTCAGCGTGGACCTGCCGCGGCTGTTGCGCGCCCTGGCGCGAATCGACGCGAGCGCCTGGCAGGGCCACTTCAACGGCGATTATTACGAGGGCGACTGGAGCGGCGTGGCCTTGATCTCGGCGCTTGACGCGCCCTCCGAGCTGGCGCCGGGCAAGGGCCTGCCGGTGCAGCGCGAGCCCTGGCGGCAGGACCCGGACTGGCAACAGGCATTGCGGCAGCTGCCCTTGCGGATCGTCTCGGCGCGCCTGCTGCGGTTGGGGCCGGGGGCGCGCATCCATGAACACCACGACTACGACCTGGGCGGCCCGGACGCCGACCTGCGCCTGCATATCCCCCTGCTCAGCCCGCCGCGGGTGGATTTCCTGCTCGACGGGCAGCGCATGCCGATGCTGGCGGGAGAGTGCTGGTTTCTCGACCTGTCGCGCCCGCATCGGGTGGATAACTACGACACTCAGGCACGTATTCATCTGGTACTCGACTGTCGCCCCGACCCTTGGCTGGAGCAGGCGATTGCCGAGGGCCTGCCGACCACCCCGGCGCCTGGCCTGGGCCGCGCGGCCCTGGACTTCGCGCGGTTTTGCCGACTGCTTGAAGAGGACACCGCGCTGTGCCAGGCCTTGCAGGCGCCGACCGACAGCGAAGCCTTTATCGAGCGCACCCTGGCCCTGGCGGCCGAGCGTGGCCTGGCGTTCACCCGCGAAGACCTGCGTTCGGCCATGCGCCAGGGGCGGCGTCTGTGGAATGAACAATGGATGGCCTGAACCTGCACGGCTGGTTGCCGATCCGCCTCTGGCAGCCGGGTGACGAGTGGCGGGTCGACTGGTGCTGGTTCGGCGACAGGCCGCTGTCGCAGCCGTTTTTCCGCGAGGCGGTCGAAGAGGCCCTGCGCCTGCCGTTCAATCAGGCGTTCCGCCGCCAGACGCCTTTGTCTGCCCTGACCGAATGGCGCCAACGCAGCCCGGGCCTGGCTCCCAGCGCCTTTATCTTTCATGCCTCGCGCTGCGGCTCGACCCTGCTCAGCCAGATGCTGGCCTGCCTGGACGACCATATCGTGGTGTCCGAACCGCCGCCGCTGGATGCCCTGCTGCGCGGCTCGCTGGCGCCACAGGAGCAGGCTGCCGCGCTTGTGGGCCTGCTGTCGGCCTATGGGCAGGTACGTCGTGGTACTGAGCAGCGGCTGGTGATCAAGCTCGATGCCTGGAACATCGGCGAGCTGCCGTTGTTGCGCCAGTGCTTCGCCGATACGCCGTGGCTGTTTGTGTATCGCGACCCGCTGGAAATCGCCGTGTCGCATCTGCGCCGGGCCGGCATGCACATGACGCCGGGCCTGATCGGGCCCAGCGCGCTGGACGACGGCGAGCCTTTCCAGGACCGGGAAAGTTGGGTCGCCCGGCGCCTGGGGCGCTTGTTGCAGCTGGGGCTGGAACACTGCCGCGAACACCATGGCCTGGCACTGAACTACAGCCAGCTGCCCGCCGCCATGGACGGCCACCTGGGCGATTTTCTCGGCCTGGGCGCCGAGCAACGCAGGGCGGCCTTCGCCCGTATCGGCCAGCATGCCAAGCAGCCGGCGCAGGCCTTTGTCGATGATCGCCAGGACAAGCAGCAACAGGCTTCAGCGTGGCTGCGGGAGCAGCTGGAGCAATGGGCGCAGGCGCCTTACGCGGCGCTGGAACAGTGGCGCAGCAGGGCGGTCAGCGCAGTCCCGCAAACGCGTCTCAGCTCTTCGGCGACAAGTCCGCCATGCCCTTGAGGAATTCGATGGGTAGCGGGAAAACGATGGTCGAGCTCTTGTCGCCGGCAATCGCGCCCAGGGTCTGCATGTAGCGCAGTTGCATGGCGCCGGGCTGGCGGCCGAGCATTTCGGCGGCCTGCATGAGTTTCTCCGAGGCCTGCAATTCGCCTTCGGCGTGGATCACCTTGGCCCGGCGTTCCCGCTCGGCTTCGGCCTGTTTGGCGATGGCGCGGATCATCGATTCGTTGAGGTCGACATGCTTGATCTCGACGTTCGCCACCTTGATGCCCCAGGCATCGGTCTGGGCGTCCAGCACCTGCTGGATATCGGCGTTCAGGCGTTCGCGCTCGGCCAGCAGTTCGTCCAGCTCATGCTTGCCCAGCACCGCGCGCAGGGTGGTCTGGGCCAGTTGGCTGGTGGCCATGAGGAAATCCTCGACCTGGATGATCGCCTTCTGCGAGTCCAGCACGCGGAAATACAGCACGGCGTTGACCTTGACCGAGACGTTGTCGCGGGTGATCACATCCTGCGGCGGCACGTCGAGTACCACGGTGCGCAGGTCGACGCGGACCATCTGCTGGACGACCGGAATCAGCAGGACCAGCCCCGGCCCCTTGACCCTCCAGAAGCGCCCGAGCTGGAACACCACCCCGCGCTCGTATTCGCGCAGGATGCGAAACGTCGAGACCGCCAGCGCCAACAGCAGCGCCAGCAGCGCGCCAAAACCCAATTCCAGACCCATTTCATCCTCCTCGCGGCGCGGCCTCGGCCGTCGTCACTTCCAGAAGCAGCCCCTTGCGCGCCACCACCCGTACCTGTTGTCCGGTTTGCAGCGGCGTTGCGCTCAGGACCTGCCAGTGTTCGCCCTGCAACAGCACCCAGCCGTTGTAAGGGTTGCCCGCTTGCACCGCGGTGATCGCCGTGACACTGCCCACCAGCCCCGCGTCGCCGGCCACCTGCTGGCGCTGTCGCGCGCGCAGCGCCATGCTCGCCAGCGTCGCCAGGAGCAGCGCGCTGACCACCGCCAGGCCGATGATGAGCGGCAGGGGAATGCCATAGCCCGGGACATCGGTGTCCATCAGGATCACCGCGCCGACGACAAAGGAGACGATGCCGCCGAAACCGATGACGCCGAAGGTCGGTAGAAAGGCTTCGGCGACCATGAAGGCGATGCCCAGCAGGATCAGGGCCACGCCGGCGTAGTTCACCGGCAGCAGTTGCAAGGCGTACAAACCGAGCAGCAGGCAGATGCCGCCGAGTACGCCGGGCACCGCGGTGCCCGGGTTGACGAACTCGAAGAACAGCCCGTAGATGCCGATCATCATCAGGATCAGCGCCACACTGGGGTGGGTGATGACCGACAGCAGCTGCGTGCGCCAGTCCGGGTCGTGATGGATCACCGCCGCCCCCAGGGTATGCAGTTGCACCGCCTGGCCGGCGGCGATGAGGAACTTGCCGTCGAGTTGCCTGAGCAGGCCGTTCAGGTCATCGGCGACATAGTCGACCACCTTCAGCTTCAAGGCTTCCTGGGCCGGCAGGCTGACGGCCTCGCGCACGGCCTGTTCCGCCCATTCGGCATTGCGTCCGCGCAATTGCGCCAGGCCACGGATATAGGCCGCGGCGTCGTTGATCTGTTTGTGGCTGAGGGTGTCGGTGTCCGGTTCCGGGTTCTTGTCCGAGCGTGGCGCGGCGGGCGGGTTGCCGCCCGGGTCGGGCTGCCCCGGCATGCCGACCCGCACCGGGGTGGCGGCCCCGAGGTTGGTGCCCGGGGCCATGGCGGCGATGTGGCTGGCATACAGGATGTAGGTGCCGGCGCTGGCGGCGCGGGCGCCACTGGGGGCGACGAAACTGGCCACCGGCACCGGGCTGGCGAGGATCGCCTTGATGATCGAGCGCATCGAGGTGTCGAGGCCGCCCGGGGTGTCGATGCCCAGCACCACCAGTTGGGCGTGCTCGTCGGCGGCCTTGTCCAGGCCGCGCACCACGTAGTCGGCGCTGGCGGGGCTGATCACATCGTTGACGGTGAGCACCACCACTGGCTTCACGGCCTGGGCGTGCCCGGTCGGCAGGCCGATCAGCACAGCCAGCAGCAGCCCCTTCAGTGTCGCCCGCCACCCACGCTCGTTCATCCGACCCTCCTGGAGAGTCATGTGCCTCGGTTGCCAGCCGTTCGCTGGCCTTGTCCTTGAGTCTAGTAGAGCGTGGGATTGAGCAAATTTTGAGCAGTCTCACGCCCGCGTGCCGTTCGGAAGTTCGTCGGTGGGCGAGGGCGGCGCGGCCTAGACTTTGTGAAGGGAGTGACAGTCGTTAACCCATAGTCCTGCAAAGCCGTTCAGGACACCGAGGTGCATCATGCGTATGGCAAGAACCGTGCAACGCAGCCTGGAACAGGCGCATTGCGATTTTGACGTGGTGGCTCATCCACATTCGTCGAGCAGCCTGGAGACCGCCCGGGTGGCGGGAGTTCCCGCCGAGCGCGTGGCCAAGTCGGTGATCCTCGACGACAGTCACGGCCACTACCTGATGGCCGTGCTGCCGGCCAGCCGCCACCTGGACCTGAGCAAGGTGCGCGGCAGCAACGAATGGCAGATCACCCGGGAAAGCACCCTGGCGCATCTGTTCAACGATTGCGAACGCGGCGCGGTACCGGCCCTGGGCGAATCCTATGGGCTGGACGTGGTGATCGATCCGCTGCTGACCCGGCAGAAAGACATCTACCTGGAAGCCGGCAACCACAACAACCTGGTGCATCTGAGCATGGACGAGTACCTGAAAATGGTGCCTCATGCCGAGGTGTGCGAGGTCAGTTACTAGCGCCGTCGGCGTATGTAACCACCTTTCACGAGCAAGCTCGCTCCTACAAAAATGCTTGTTTTCTGTAGAAGCGAGCTTGTTTGCGATCGACTGCGCAGCAGTGGTTCAACCAACACCCAACCCGTTCAGGAGCCCCCATGGAATCCCCATCCCACAGCCTGCCCGCCCTGTTCAAACAACTCGGCCTGCCCGACGACCCCGAGGGCATCGACCGTTTCATCGCCACCCATTCGCCGCTCAAGCCGGAACTGCACCTGGCGGATGCCTTCTTCTGGACCAGCAGCCAGGCGGATTTCCTGCGCAACGAGATCCTCGACGACGCCGACTGGGCGGAAGTGGTGGATCAGCTGGATGTGTTGTTGAGGAAGGGGCGGGGTGTCTGAGGCGCGAATTGATGTTGCCATGGAAATAGACCAGAATTAAGACCAAATTAGAGGTCTTAATCATGCAAAGCGTATTGGCTGATAAAGCTGTCAGCGTGTCTGAACTGAAAAAAAACCCCTCGGCTGTCCTGAGCGGCGCACACGGTGGTCCGGTTGCGGTGCTCAATCACAATCGGGTCATGGGCTATATGGTCCCGGCCGACGTGTTTGAAGCCATGATGGAGCGTCTTGACGATCTTGAACTGGCGGAGATTGTCCGTGCCCGTCGGCACGAGACCCCAGTCCCGGTAAATCTGGATGACTTATAAGCTCCAGTTTCTGCCTTCGGCACGTAAGGAATGGGACAAGCTCGGTCATACCCTGCGCGAGCAATTCAAGAAGAAGCTGGCCGAGCGCCTGGAAATGCCACGGGTGCCCGCGGATGCCCTTCACTGCATGGCGGACTGCTACAAGATCAAGCTCAAGGCCTCTGGCTATCGCCTGGTTTACCAAGTGATCGAGGATCAGGTGGTGGTTTCGGTGGTGGCCGTGGGCAAACGTGAACGCAGCGCCGTGTATGAGCGGGCACGAAAGCGCTGAGGTATTTTCCGGTTAATGGTCATTCAATTGTTTCAAAACTTGACTGAGATTATCCCCCCATGCACCATTGATAGTTAGCAAACTAACAGTGTGCGAACCTTCTTTTGCCCGACTCTCTCGAATCACTCCAGATGAATATCAGTAGTGGC
The DNA here is from genome assembly GCF_002843625.1 of Pseudomonas sp. 09C 129. Classification (NCBI taxonomy): domain Bacteria; kingdom Pseudomonadati; phylum Pseudomonadota; class Gammaproteobacteria; order Pseudomonadales; family Pseudomonadaceae; genus Pseudomonas; species Pseudomonas sp. 09C 129. The sequence goes on from NZ_CP025261.1 coordinate 666,114, forward strand.
ATGGTGGTCGCCGCCCGACATTGGCGGCGGATCTGCCAGAGCACGCTGGTCAACTATGGAATCTCCGAAGCCTGCGCCGTGCCCCTGCTGATGATCGGGCGCCTGGGCGAGGGCGTGCGCCAGGTGACGGTGGCGCAGGCGGCGGGGATGGAAAGCCCGTCCCTGGTGCGCCTGCTGGACCAGCTGTGCAGCGCCGGCTACGCCTGCCGTACCGAGGACCCCCACGATCGCCGGGCCAAATGCCTGAGCCTGACCGACACCGGCCGCGAGCTGGTGCAGTCGGTGGAAGCCGAGCTGGTGCGCCTGCGTCGCGAGGTGCTGGAAGGCATCACACCAGCGGACCTTGAGACGGCGCTGAAGGTGATCCGCGCCTTCGAGTCGGCTGCCCAGCCGTCGGCGGTGCCTTCTTGAGCGGATTCTTTACCGGCGTGCCGCCGGCGCGCGACTGGTTCTACGGCGTGCGCACCTTTGCCGCGTCGATGATCGCGCTGTACATCGCCATGCTCATGCAGATGCCGCGTCCGTACTGGGCGATGGCCACGGTGTACATCGTCTCCAGCCCGTTCGTCGGGCCCACCAGTTCCAAGGCGCTGTACCGTGCAATCGGCACCTTGCTCGGCGCCTCGGCGGCGGTGCTGTTCGTGCCGATGTTCGTGCAAAGCCCCTATCTGCTGGTGGTGATCATCGCCCTGTGGACCGGGATCCTGCTGTTCCTCTCCCTGCACCTGCGCACCGCCAACAGCTATGCGCTGATGCTGGCCGGCTACAGCCTGCCGCTGATCGCCCTGCCGGTGGTGGATAACCCGCTGGGGGTGTGGGACGTGGCGGAGGCCCGCACCGAGGAGATCTTCCTCGGCATCGTCTGCGCGGCCGTGATCGGCAGTATGTTCTGGCCACGGCGGCTGGCGCCGGTGTTCGTCGATTCGGCGGGCAAATGGTTCGCCGATGCCTCCACCTACAGCCAGCGCTTTCTCAGCCGCAACGTGCAGCCCGAAGAAGTCAGCGCCTTGCGTGCGTCCATGGTCGCCACCTTCAACAGCCTGGAGCTGATGATCGGCCAGTTGCCCCATGAGGGCGCGCGCCCGCAGACCGTGCGCAATACCAAGGAGTTGCGCGGGCGCATGATCCACCTGCTGCCCGTGGTGGACGCCCTGGACGATGCGCTGTACGCCCTGGAGCGACGCACCCCGGAGCTGGTGGAGCAGTTCGCGCCGCTGCTGGCCCAGGCCGGGCAATGGCTGGAAAGCACCGCCCAGGGTGCCTCGGTCGAGCGCTGGCAGGCCCTGCGCAGTGAGCTCGAAGCGCTGCAACCGGACGCCGAAGCCCTCGACGACCGCCGCCAACTGCTGTTTTCCAACGCCCTGTACCGCCTCGGCGAGTGGATCGACCTATGGCAGGACTGCCGCAGCCTGCAACACGCCATCCAGTGCGAAAGCCAGGACATCTGGCGCGCGGTCTATCGCCACTGGCGCCTGGGCCGCCTGACGCCATTCCTCGACCGTGGGCTGATGCTGTACTCGGTGGCTTCCACCGTCCTGGCGATCATCGTCGCCTCGGTGCTGTGGATTCTCCTGGGCTGGACCGACGGCGGCAGCGCGGTGATCCTCGCGGCGGTGGCCTGCAGCTTCTTCGCCTCGATGGACGACCCGGCGCCGCAGATCTACCGGTTCTTTTTCTGGACCGCGATGTCGGTGCTGTTCGCCAGCCTCTACCTGTTCCTGATCCTGCCCAACCTGCACGATTTCCCGATGCTGGTGCTGGCCTTCGCCGTGCCATTCATCTGCGTCGGCACCCTCACGGTGCAGCCGCGCTTTTACCTGGGCATGCTGCTGACCATCGTCAACACCTCGTCCTTCATCAGCATCCAGGGCGCCTACGACGCCGACTTCCTGAGCTTCGCCAACTCCAACCTGGCCGGGCCCATGGGCCTGCTGTTCGCCTTTGTCTGGACCCTGGTCGCCCGGCCGTTCGGCTCGGAACTGGCGGCCAAGCGCATGACCCGCTTCAGCTGGCAGGACATCGTCGGCATGACCGAGCCCGCCAACCTGGCCGAACACCGCCATCTGGGGGTGCAGATGCTCGACCGCCTGATGCAGCACCTGCCGCGCCTGGCCATGACCGGCCAGGACACCGGCGGCGCCCTGCGCGAAGTGCGCGTCGGCCTGAACCTGCTGGACCTGCTGGCCTATGCGCCGCGGGCCCAGGGTAACGCGCAGGTGCTGTTGCGCCAGGTGGTGGCCGAGGTCGGCGCCTACTTCAAGGCTTGCCTCAAGGCCGGCGAACGCCTGCCGGCGCCGAGCGGCCTGCTGATGACCCTGGACCGCGCCCGTCGCACCCTGGATGCCCACAGCCAGGACGACCGCGAAACCCGTTTGCACCTGCTGCATGCCCTCAGCGGCCTGCGCCTGGCCCTGCTGCCCGGTGTGGAGTTCGTCGGCGGTGGCGAGCTTGAGGAACCGCTGCCCCATGGCATCGATGGAGCGCCTTTATGATCGGTGACCTGGATATCAGCGGGGTGTTCCTGCCCACGCTGCTGGTGCTGATGGGCCTTACCTATGGCTTGTACCTGGTGGTCCACGGGCTGCTGACGCGCCTGCATTTTTATCGCCTGGTCTGGCACCGGGCTTTGTTCAACGTTGGTCTGTACGCTTTGCTGCTCGGCGCCGTGGACTCACTCAGTCGATACCTGATGACATGAAAAAACCTTTATTGACCATTGGCCGTGTGGTCCTGACCTTGCTGGTGGTGAGCTTCGCGGTCGTGGTGGTCTGGCGCATGGTGATGTACTACATGTTCGCGCCCTGGACCCGGGACGGGCATATCCGTGCCGACATCGTGCAGATCGCCCCGGACGTCTCCGGGCTGATCCAGCAGGTGCAGGTGCGTGACAACCAGCTGGTCAAGCGCGGCCAGGTGCTGTTCAGCATCGACCAGGACCGTTTCAGCCTGGCCCTGCGCCAGGCCAAGGCGTCCCTGGCCGACCGCCAGGAAACCCTGGCCCAGGCCCAGCGCGAGGCCAGGCGCAACCTCGGCCTGGGCAACCTGGTGCCGCGCGAGCAACTGGAAGAAAGCCAGTCCCGTGTGGCCCGTGCCCAGTCGGCCCTGGCCGAGGCCCAGGTGGCGGTGGACAGCGCCCAGCTGAACCTCGACCGTTCGGTGATCCGCAGCCCGGTGGACGGCTACGTCAACGACCGCGCACCACGGACCCAGGAATTCGTCACCGCCGGGCGTCCGGTGTTGTCGGTGGTGGACAGCAACTCCTTCCACATCGACGGTTATTTCGAGGAAACCAAGCTCGACGGCATTCACATCGGCCAGAGCGTCGATATCCGCGTGGTCGGCGATCGCGCGCGGCTGCGCGGGCATGTCGAAAGCATCGTCGCCGGCATCGAGGACCGCGATCGCAGCAGCGGCTCCAACCTGCTGCCCAACGTCAACCCGGCCTTCAGCTGGGTGCGCCTGGCCCAGCGGATTCCGGTGCGCATTGCCTTCGACGAGGTGCCGGAAGACTTCCGCATGATCGCCGGGCGCACCGCCACCGTGTCGATCATCGACGATCAGGCGCCAATCCGCTCGGAGCCGGCGCAATGAACAGCGCCCTGCGTGTGGCCACGGCTGGGCTCGGTCTGCTGCTGTCGGCCTGCCAGATGGTCGGCCCGGACTACCACCTGCCGGACGACGCGGCGTTGCACCGCAGCGATTTACAGGGCGAGCTGGCCGGATCGAGCGACAAGGTGGTCTCGGCGCCGGTCCCGGCAGACTGGTGGCGCTTGTACCAGGACCCGCGCCTGGACCAGCTGGTGCAGCAGGCCATGGCCTCCAACACCGATCTGCGGGTCGCGGCGGCCAACCTGGCGCGGGCCCGCGCCCAGGTCGACGAGGCCCAGGCGGCCGGCGGCTGGAGCGGCGGGGTCAAGGCCGGGGTCGAGCGCCTGCAGGAGTCCGGCGAAGCCTTCCTGCTGCCGGAGAAAGTACCGGTGGCCAACGTCGGTAACCTGTCCGTCAGCACCTCTTATCAGTTCGATTTGTTCGGCACCCTGCAGCGCGGCATCGAGGCGGCCCAGGCCAACGCCGATGCCACCCAGGCCGCGGCCGACACCGCGCGCATCACCCTGGTGGCCGACGTAGTGCGGGCTTACACCCAGGTTTGCGCGGCCAATGAAGAGCGCGAGATCGCCGAGCACTCCCTGGACCTGCAGGCCCAGAGCACCGCGCTGATCCAGCGCCTGCGCGACGCCGGGCGTGGCGACGAAACCCAGGTCACCCGTTCCCAGACCCAGTTCAAGTCCCTGCGCGCCGAACTGCCGCGCTATGAAGCGGCGCGCCAGACCGGCCTGTTCCGCTTGTCGATGCTCCTGGCCAAGCCGCTGAACCAGTTGCCGGCCGGCACCGACAGCTGTGCCGAGCTGCCGCATATTGCGCAATTGTTGCCGGTGGGTGACGGCGCGACCCTGCTCAAGCGCCGCCCCGACGTGCGCCAGGCCGAACGTCGCCTGGCCGCGGCCACCGCCGATATCGGCATCGCCACTGGCGCGCTGTACCCGGACATCAGCATTGGCGCGACCGTCGGCACCGTGGGCATCGTCGACAACCTCGGCAAACCCTCCACCAACCGCTGGGGCTTCGGCCCGCTGATCAGCTGGACGGTACCGGCCAACGGCGCCCGCGAACGCATTCACCAGGCCGAAGCCGCCAGCCAGGGCGCCTTGGCGCATTTCGACGGGGTGGTGCTCAACGCCATCCGCGAAACCCAGACCGGCCTGGCCCAATACAGTGCCCAGTTGCAGCGTCGCGACGCCCTGGCCGAGGCCGAGCAGTCGGCGCGCCAGGCCGCCGACCAGACCCATCGCTTCTTCCAGGCCGGCCGCGAGTCGTTCCTCGCCGACCTGCAGGCGACCCGCACCTATACCGACGTACGGGCCCAGCTGGCCGCGGCCAACACCCAGGTGGCGATGAGTCAGATCGACCTGTTCCTGGCCCTGGGCGGTGGCTGGGAAAGCGGACGAACGCAAGCCTCGAACCCCGCCAAACCCTGAGGCCGTTGCTATGCTTTGAACAGTTGGCTGAGCACCTTGCGTCCAGTGCTCGGCCAGCGGTCAGGCACGTGATGGTCATGGGGATTCCAATAATGAAAAACCCTTATGCTCTCGGCTTCTGGTGCGCCATCGTCGCACTGGTGCTGCTTTCTGCGACTTATTTCTACGGTGTCATGCTGGCGCACCAGATCGACAAGGCCATGATCTTTCTCGACAGCGCCAGCGCGCTGATTGCGGTGAGCGCCATCGTCTTCGTGGCCTGGACGTCGTTCCAGACCCAGAAAATCAAGAAAAGGCAGCTCGAGCAGGGCAAGACCCTGGTCGCGATCTGGGACACCAAAGTCGCCCTGCGCCGGGTCGAGACGGTGTTCGACCGTTACTTTTGGGGCAGTTACTGGCAGCCGGGGCGGACCTTCCAGGAAGTCATGGGCGAGTTGACCGGTACCCCCCTGGAAAAAAGCCTCGAAGCCCTGAAAAAACAGTGCGTATTACTGGATAAACAGGCCGCCGACGGTCGCCACTGGCTGAACAATGCCCGCGAACTGTCCGATGTCGCCGCCGCCATGGCCCGCGAACGCTATCAACTGGATTTCTGCGACCCGCGTTCGGAAACCCCGGGCGGCGCGGTGATCAACCGCGATTTCGAAGTGCTGGTCTACACCTGGACCGCGCGCCTGAAAAGCTTCGATCACCAGCTCGACGCGCTGGAGGTCGAATACTCCGAACACGCCACGTAGCCATGTCGCCATGTAGCCGCTGCCGAGCCCGCGAGGCTGCGATCGGTTGCAGAGCAACCGCAAACCCTGAGTCCGCGATCTGCCTGAAGAAACGCACCGTCTGGCCCAGCGACGGCTGCGCCGCCGATCGCAGGCTGCGCCAGCGGCTACAGGAACGCGGCGTCTACGTAGCCGCTGCCGAGCCCGCGAGGCTGCGATCGGTTGCAGAGCAACCGCAAACCCTGAGTCCGCGATCTGCCTGAAGAAACGCACCGTCTGGCCCAGCGACGGCTGCGCCGCCGATCGCAGGCTGCGCCAGCGGCTACAGGAACGCGGCGCCTACGTAGCCGCTGCCGAGCCCGCGAGGCTGCGACCGGTTGCAGAGCAACCGTAAACCCTGAATCCACGATCTGCCTGAAGAAACGCGCCGTCTGGCCCAGCGACGGCTGCGCCGCCGATCGCAGGCTGCGCCAGCGGCTACAGGAACGCGGCGCCTACGTAGCCGCTGCCGAGCCCGCGAGGCTGCGATCGGTTGCAGAGCAACCGCAAACCCTGAGTCCGCGATCTGCCTGAAGAAACGCACCGTCTGGCCCAGCGACGGCTGCGCCGCCGATCGCAGGCTGCGCCAGCGGCTACAGGAACGCGGCGTCTACGTAGCCGCTGCCGAGCCCGCGAGGCTGCGACCGGTTGCAGAGCAACCGCAAACCCTGAGTCCGCGATCTGCCTGAAGAAACGCACCGTCTGGCCCAGCGACGGCTGCGCCGCCGATCGCAGGCTGCGCCAGCGGCTACAGGAACGCGGCGCCTACGTAGCCGCTGCCGAGCCCGCGAGGCTGCGACCGGTTGCAGAGCAACCGCAAATCCTGACTCCGCGATTTACCTGGCTAAACGCGCTATAGCTTTCTGCCCTGCGCATTCACTACTTTTCACATGGAAAGGTTGGGCCGCCTGGCCTGGCCGGTGCTAATCTTCGGCAGTTTTACGCACAGTCGAGCCACAACCCGTGCCGGGTTCAGGGAAGACGACCACACATTTCAACAACGGATCGATCGGGTCAAATAATGAATAAATCAGCAGGCGTACTGTTAGGAATCGTCGTCGCGGTGGGCGCTATCAGTGCCGGCGGCGCCTGGTATACCGGGACCAAGCTGGAAGGGGTGCTGCAAACCTCTATCGCCGACGCCAACAAGGAACTCCAGGCCGCCATGGTCGGTTCCAACGGTACCGCCAGCCTGGAGCTGGTATCGCTGGAGCGCAACCTGTTCAGCAGCACCGCGCGCTACCGCCTCAAGGGCCAGGGCGAGATGTTCGGCGACAGCGCCGAGGGCGTCGAACTGGTGTTCGTCGACCGCATCGAACATGGCCCGCTGCCGTTCTCGCGCCTGATGACCCTGAAATGGCTGCCGGTCATGGCCACCAGTCACTACGAGCTGGAAAAGAACACCCTGACCGAGAAATGGTTCGCCGCCACCAAGGATGTTTCCCCGCTCAAGGGCGTGGTCAACCTGGGTTACGACCGCTCCGCCACCGGCAACCTGGAGTTGCTGCCGCTGGAGACGGCCCTGGACGACAAGTCGACCCTCAAGTTCTCCGGCCTGAAGCTGGACCTCTCGACCAGCGCCCAAGCGCAGAAGGTCAAGGCCGAAGGCTACATGGACAGCCTCAAGCTCAACAGCGTCGCCGAAGACCAGACGCCGGTGCAGGTCGAGCTCAACGGCCTGACCCTGGCCAGCAACCTGACCAAGAGCAACTATGGCTTCTACGTCGGCGAAAACACCCTGGAGCTGACCAGCACCAAGGCCACGTTCGGCGAGAAACAGTCGGTGCTCAGCTTCAAGAACTCTGAGATCAAGAGCGCCACCGACGAGACCGGCGCCCACCTGGCCGGTCGTGCCGACTACAAGATCGGCGAAGTCGCCCTCAACGGCAAAGCCGTCGGTTCGGCGCAAATGACCTGGAGCATGAAGAACCTCGACATCGCCTCCGGCATGTCGCTGATGCAGGTCTACCAGAACAAGCTGCAACCCTACGAAGACGCCGTCGCCGCGGCCGAAGCCGCCGGCGAGCCAGCGCCCGAGTTGAACCTGAGCGAGGCCGAGCAGGCCCAGGTCAAGGCTGACCTGGACAAGCTGCTGGCTGCCCAGCCGCATATCGCCCTGGAAAACCTCTCGTTCAAGACCACCAATGGCGAAAGCCGCCTGAGCCTGGTGGTGGACCTGAACAAGCCGCAATCCATGGAGCTGCCGCCGGCCGAACTGAGCAAGCAACTGCTCACCCAGCTGGACCTGAACCTGCTGCTGTCCAAGCCGATGATCGCCGACATGGCATCGGTGCAGGCGCAGCTGGACGGCGTGACCGACGCCAAGGCGATCGCCGACCAGGGCAGCATGGCCGCCGACATGGTCAGCGGCATGGCGCTGGGCACCCAGCTGGCCAAGCTGGAAGGTAACGACATCGTCTCCAAGCTGCGTTATGCCAACAACGAAGTGGACTTCAACGGCCAGAAAATGACGCCTGAGCAGTTCGTCGGTTTTGTCATGAGCAAACTGGGTCCGGTCACCATCCAGTAAACCGCGCAAAACCCCTCCACGGGGTTTTCAGCCAGAAACGCCCGGCCTCCGTACCACGGAGTCGCCGGGCGTTTTTTTGCCTGTAGCTGGCTGGAGAGTTCCCCCCCAGAGCCTCCTTGAACATGGCTACAGGCCACGTCGTTCGCGGATTCGCGCAGAAACGAATCTGAAGAAATATTGCATTTGCGCATCCGCATCAGCCTTGCATGGAAGACTCCGCCCCAATCTGGCCGAGTCATCTGATTCGGCTTCCTGGCACGTATCAGGCGGGGGGACACAAGACCCCGGCTAGCCATGTAAGGATGCTGAAGAAATGCGGTTCATTGTTCATCCTGTTCGCCTTTATGGTTTGCGACCGCTGCTGCGCCTGACGTTATGCAGCCAATTGCTGTGGCCGACCCTGGCCCTCGCCGACCCGGCGTACGACCGCCTGATTCTCGACGCCCGCGCTGGCAGCTATGCACCAGCCCTGAGCCATTTGCGCCAGGTGCCGGCCGAACGGCTGAGCACCGGGCTGGTCAGCGATCACCTGCAGATCGCCAGCTGGGCCGGCCTCGATGCCGAAGTCGTGAATGTCTATGAAACCCAGGCCCGTGGCCGGGTGCTGCCGATCCAGGCGCTGACTGCCACCGCCCGGGCCTACCGCAACCTGCAGCGCTGGGACGCGGCGATCCAGGTGTACCGCCTGGCCCTCGAACGCGACCCGCGTAACCCCGACCTGCAACTGGGCCTGGCCCTGACCCAGGCCGACGCCGGCAAGCCGGAGGAGGCCGTGCGCCGTGCCCGCGAGCTGGTGGCGGCCAAGCCCGACGACGCCACCCGCCGCCTGGCCCTGGGCTACGCCCTGACTCGCGCCGGTTCGCCGTATGACGCGCTGTTCGAGTTCGACCAGGCGTTCGTCCGCGCCGGCACCCGGCCGGAAGTCGCCCGCGAATACGTGTTCGCCCTGCAACGGGCCCGCCTGCCGGAGCCGGCCCTGCGCCTGGCCCGCCAGCGCCCGGGGCTGATCGATCCCGTCATAGAACGTCGTCTGCAAGGCGACCTGGCCGCCGAGCGCGTGCGCCTGGCCGAACTGGCGACCCGCAGTGAGAAAGAGCGCTATGTCATCGCCGACCGTGCCCTGGCCGATTACGACCAGTTGCTCGCCACCTGGACCCCGGACCCGGAGGCCAGGGACGACGTGACTCGCTGGCGCATCGACCGCATGGGCGCGCTCAAGGCCCGGGCGCGCACCGCCCAGGTAATCGACGAGTACCACAAGCTGAGCGCCGAAGACGTGGCCATCCCCACCTACGCCCGGCGTTGGGTGGCGGCCGCCTATCTGGACCAGCGCCAGCCAGAGATCGCCAGCGACCTCTATCGCCAGGTGCTGGCGGCGCCGGATGCCGATGTCAGCGACCGCGTCGAAGACAGCACCGCGCTGTATTACGCCTTGCTGGAAAGCGATCGCCCGCAGGAAGCGCAACAGGTCGCCGACGACCTGGCCAGGAACCAGAAGCCGCGGGTCGAGCTCAAGGGCTTGCCGGTGGGCAACCCCAACGATGAATGGATGGACGCCCAGCAGCTCGCCGCGCAGTCCGGCACCTACAGCGCCGACCTGCCGGGCAGCGAGCAGCGCCTGGCCAGCCTGGTGGACCAGGCGCCGGGCAATATCGGCCTGCGCGTGGCCCAGGCCAACCTGTACCAGGCCCGGGACTGGCCGCGGCGCGCCGAGGGCCTGCTCAAGGAAACCGAGAGCATGGCGCCGCGCGATGTCGGCCTCGAGGTTGCCCAGGGCCACACCGCCCAGGACCTGCAGGAGTGGCGTCAGCTCGATGCCCTGACCGACGACGTGGTGCAGCGTTATCCCGACAACCGTCAGGTGCAGCGCCTGGCCCGCCAGCGCCAAGTGCACGACATGGCCGAGCTGCGGGTCGAGACCTATGGCGGCAAGAGCTACGGCGGCGGCAACAACGGCGCCGGCGCGGTTTCCGGGAGCAAGGACTTCGGCATCGAGACGGTGCTCTACAGCCCGCCAATCAATGAAGACTGGCGCCTGTTCGGCGGCCTCGGCTATGCCACCGGCGACTTCCAGGAAGGCACCGGGCATCACCGCTGGCAGCGTATCGGCGTGGAGCGCCGGACCCGCGACATGACCCTGGAAGCGGAAGTCTCCAACCACTCCTACGGCTTCGACGACAAGCAGGGCGCGCGGCTGTCCCTGGCCCGCGACATCGACGATCACTGGCAGTACGGCGCCAGCCTGGAATACCTGTCGGCCAACACGCCGCTGCGGGCGCTGAACAGCAACATCTACGCCAATGGCGGCAGCGGCTTCGTGCGCTGGCGGGCCAACGAGAGCCGGGAATGGCGACTGGCCCTGAGTCCTTCGCATTTCAGCGATGGCAACAACCGTTTCGAAGCGCTGCTCACCGGTCGCGAGGGCGTCTATGCCACGCCTCACGTGCAGGTCGACCTGGGCCTGGAAGTCGGCGCCAGCCGCAACAGCAAGGAAGACACGCCGTACTTCAACCCCAAGTCGGACTTCACGGTCCTGCCGACGGTGAACGTCAACCACGTGCTCTATCACCGCTACGAAACCTCCTGGAGCCAGCAGTTCCAGGTAGGCGCCGGTACCTACAGCCAGCGCGATTACTCCACCGGGGCGATCGGCCTGCTCAGCTATGGCCAGCGCGTGACCTGGAACGACGTGTTCGAAGCCGGGGCCGCCCTGAGCGTGCTCAACCGGCCTTACGACGGCGACCGGGAAACCGACCTGCGCCTGCTCCTCGACCTTACCTACCGCTTCTAGAAGAGTCCGAAGATGCCTCCGATGACCCGTTGCATCCTCCTGCTGGGAGCCCTGATTCTCAGCGCCTGCGCCCAGCCCGCCGCGGATTTCCTGGCGCCGGCGCAACGCCCGGTGCTCGCCAGCGAAACCCCGTGGCCGAAAAACCACGTGCTGGGCATTGCCTACCACGACGTCGAAGACCGCGACCCCGACCAGGCGGTGGTGGCCGTGCGCACCGAACGCCTGATCGAACAGCTGGCCTGGCTGCGCGAGAACGGCTACCAGCCGGTCACCGTGGACCAGATCATGGCGGCGCGCAAAGGCGGCCCCGAGCTGCCGGCCAAGGCCGTGCTGCTGAGCTTCGACGACGGTTATGCGAGTTTCTACACCCGCGTGTTGCCGGTGCTGCGCAGCTACAACTGGCATGCCCTGCTGGCGCCGGTGGGGGCGTGGGTCGATACCCCGCTGAACCAGCCGGTGGATTTTGCCGGCACCCCGCGCCAGCGCTCGGACTTCCTGACCTGGGAGCAGGTCCGCGAGATCTCCCGTTCCGGCCTGGTGGAAATCGCCGCCCACACCGATGCCAACCACAAGGGCGTGCTGGCCAACCCCCAGGGCAACCTGCAACCGGCCGCCGCCACCCGGCGCTATGACGCCAGCACCGGGCGCTATGAAAGCGAAGCCGAATTCGAGGCGCGCCTGCGCAGCGACGTGGCCGCCATCTCGAAGAAAATCCGCGCCGCCACCGGCTACAGTCCACGGGTCTGGGTCTGGCCTTATGGCGCCGCCGACGGCACCGCGCTGCGGGTGGTGGGCGAGGAGGGCTACGACATGGCCCTGACCCTCGACGACGGCCTCGATGCCCTCGACAACCTGATGAGCAGCCCGCGCTTCCTGGTGTCCTCGGACCCGGACGCCATCCACTTCTCCAACAGCATCGTCGGCGTCGAGGCCAGCAACCCGATGCGCGTGGCCCATGTCGACCTGGACAACGTCTACGACCCGGACCCGCAGCAGCAGGAAATCAACCTCGGCAAGCTGGTCCAGCGCATGGCCGACCTGGGCGTCAACACCGTGTTCCTGCAAGCCTTCGCCGACCCCAAGGGCGATGGCCTGGTGCACTCGCTGTACTTCGCCAACCGCCACCTGCCGGTGCGCGCCGATATCTTCGACCGGGTCGCCTGGCAACTGCGTACCCGGGCCAACGTCAAGGTGTTCGCCTGGATGCCGGTGCTGAGTTTCGCCCTCGACCCGAGCCTGCCGCGCGTGACCCGCTGGGACCCGGAAACCGGCCAGGTCGCGGTCGACCCGGACCAGTACCGGCGCCTGTCGCCGTTCGACCCGCAGGTGCGGCGCATCATCGGTGAGATCTACGAAGACGTGGCGCGCCTGACCTCGGTGGACGGCATCCTCTACCACGACGACGCGGTGTTCTCCGACTTCGAAGACGCCAGCCCCGCAGCCCTACGTACCTATGCCGCCAACGGCCTGCCCGGTTCGATCGCCGCCTTGCGCGCCGATCCGGCGACCCTGCAGCGCTGGACCCGCTTCAAGAGCCGCTACCTGATCGACTTCACCCATGAGCTGACCGCCAAGGTCAAGGCGATCCGCGGGCCGCAGGTGCTGACCGCGCGCAACCTGTTCGCCGAACCGATGCTCAACCCGCAGAGCGAAGCCTGGTTCGCCCAGAACCTCGACGACTTCCTCGCCCATTACGACTGGACCGCGCCGATGGCCATGCCGTTGATGGAGGGCCAGCCGCGCAAGGCTTCCGGCGCCTGGCTGGAGCAACTGGTGGCCACGGTCAAGGCACGCCCCGGCGCGCTCAACCGTACCGTCTTCGAACTGCAGGCCCGGGACTGGGCGCAAAAACCGGCGAGCGATATCGACGCCGCGCAGATGGCCGATTGGATGGGCCGGCTCAAGCGCCAGGGCGCGACCAGCTTCGGCTATTACCCGGATAACTTTCTCGAGAACTCGCCGGACTTGAAGACCATCCGTCCCGCGCTCTCCACCAAGTGGAATCCCTAAATCATGTTGGATCGACTGCTAGCCCTGCTCGTCCTGGCGATTGTCCTCGGTGTGCCGCTGGGCCTGATCTTCCTGGTGACCGGCCAGTTCCTGATGGACTTCGTGTTCTTCTACCCGCTGTTCATGTCCGGCCTGTGGATCGCCGGCGGCCTGTACTTCTGGCTGCACTGGGAACGCCACTGGCCCTGGAAGGACGACACCCTGCCGCCGGTGCTGGCGGGCGAGCCGCTGATCAGCATCCTGATCCCTTGCTACAACGAGGGCGACAACGCGGCCGACACCATCCACGCGGCGCTGGCCCAGCACTATCCGAATATCGAGGTCATCGCGATCAACGACGGCTCCAAGGACAACACCGCGCAAGTGCTGGACGCCCTGGCGCTGGAGGATCCGCGGCTGCGGGTGGTGCACCTGGCACAAAACCAGGGCAAGGCCGTGGCCCTGCGCATGGGCGCCGTGGCGGCGCGCAGCGAATACCTGGTGTGTATCGACGGTGACGCGCTGCTGGCGCCGAACACCGCGGCCTACCTGGTGGCGCCGCTGCTGGAGAATGCGCGCCTGGGCGCGGTGACCGGCAACCCGCGGATTCGCACCCGCTCGACCCTGGTGGGCCGGGTCCAGGTAGGCGAGTTCTCCTCGATCATCGGCCTGATCAAGCGTACCCAGCGGGTGTTCGGGCGGATCTTCACGGTCTCCGGGGTGATTGTCGCCTTCCGCCGCTCGGCCCTGCACCGGGTCGGCTACTGGAGCCCGGACATGATCACCGAAGACATCGACATCAGCTGGAAGCTGCAGCTCGATCACTGGAGCATCTTCTACGAGCCACGGGCGCTGTGCTGGATCCTCATGCCGGAAACCCTGCGCGGCCTGTGGAAGCAGCGCCTGCGCTGGGCCCAGGGGGGCGCCGAGGTGCTGTTCAAGAACATCCGCGGGATCTGGCAATGGCGCCACCGCTACCTGTGGCCGCTGTTGTTCGAATACTGCCTGTCCACCGGCTGGGCCTTCACCTTCCTGCTGTCGGTGATCTTCTGGGGCGTCGGCCATTTCATCGTCATGCCCGAGGCCATCGCCGTCGACCGCCTGATGCCGCCGGCCTTCACCGGGCTGGTGCTGGCGATGGTCTGCCTGCTGCAGTTCGCGGTCAGCATCCTGATCGATCGCCGGTATGAAAAGGGTTTGGGCAAGACCATGTTCTGGGTGGTCTGGTACCCCCTGGTGTTCTGGCTCGTCAGCCTGTTCACCACGCTTGTCAGTTTCCCCAAGGTGCTGTTCAGCCAACACCAGAAGCGTGCGCGCTGGGTCAGCCCCGACCGTGGCATCAAGCCGATAGATGATGAAGAGGAGGCTCGCTGATGAAAATCATCAGAACCCGTCAACGCCCATTGCTGGTGATCGTCGATGCGGCGTTCACCGTGCTGGCCTGGATCGGCCTGCTGTACCTGCTGGTACGCGGCCTGTGGCCGCTGATCGACACCCACGACGGCCCGCGTATCGAGGTCGGCGTGCTGGAAGCGCTGGGCACCTTGCAGACCTACCTATGGGTGGCCCTGCTCAACGCCGCCGTGCTGATCCTCTGGGCGCGTTATCAGCAGCGCAAGAGCAAAAGTTTTGCCCGGCGCCGCCTGCCGTCGCCGGCGCTGGACGACCAGCGCCTGAGCGAAAGCTTCAAGCTCAGCGCCGCCAATTTTGCGCGCATGCGCCAGCCCGGAACCATGACGGTGCATAACGACGAGGAGGGCGTCACCACCGGTTTCTTGCGCCTGAGCCCCGAGCGCCAGCCGCATCCGCCGTTGCTGGCGGATTCCGTGGAGCGCTGATTCGGCTGCTGGTTGAAGGTGGCTGGGTCAGGGCGGCCGGGTAAAAATCCCGGTGCTCGTCGAAAAAAGCCCCGGAGCTGAAAAAAAACCGGGGTTTTTTCGTTTACAAGCGGCGGCGGCTCAAGCTCAATCAGCCTTCAAGCTTCAAGCTTCAAGCTTCAAGCTTCAAGCTTCAAGCTTCAAGCTTCAAGCTTCAAGCTTCAAGCGCAACGCTGCGCAGCTATAGTCTCCAGGCCCCGATGAACCCATTCGCAGAAGGTGCTCGCGTATGTCCCGTTTTGCCTCTCTCAATACCTGGCTGGCCGCCGGCGCCGTCCTGCTGTGCCTGCAGTTGCCGGCCCAGGCCCAGGAGCGTTTCACCCTGAACGTGCCCGGTGTCTCGGACAATCGCCTGTTCACCCCGGCCAGCGCCAGCGATGCCAAGGGCTGCGGCGGGCATAACCTGTCGCCGGCCCTGGCCTGGACCGCCGGCCCGGAAGGCACCCGCAGCTACGCCATCGTGATGCACGACCCGGACGGCGCCAAAGGCCAGGGGATCGATCACTGGGTGCATTACGGGATCAAGCCCACGACCCGGCAGATCGCCGCGGGCGCGGGGGCCAAGGGCACCCTGGAAGGGCTGGGCGGCACCAACAGCAAAGGCACCACCGGCTACGTCGGTCCTTGCCCGCCGATGGGCGACAGCGCGCACCACTACATCATCCAGATCTACGCCCTGGAGCTGGCGCCCGATGCCTTGCCGGCCGGCCTGACCCGCGCCCAGTTGCTGGAAAAGATCAACGGCCACGTGCTGCGCAACAGCAGCGTGGTGCGGCGCTATCTGCGCTAAGCAGAATTTTTTTCCGGGGGCTTAACCCGAATCGCCGAGGGGCTTCGTCTGAAGGGGGGAATGGATCAATTTCCCCGAGGTCAGCCCCCATGTTCCTTCCTCCGTATTTCCTTCGCCCCGCCGTTCAGGGGTGCGCCGCCGGGTTGCTGTTGGCCATGGCCGGTTGCGGCCCGTCCTCGCCTGAGACCCGGGGCGCTGCCTTGCCCGCCCCGGAGGCGGTAGAGCCGCAGGCCGCCGTGCCCTCGCCGAGCGAGGCCCCGCGCGCCGATGTGATCCTGGCCGGATACAACAACGCCAAGGCGCTCGCCCCGGCCCCCATGCAAGCCTCGATGATGACGCGCGAATCGCTGCCCGCCGGCTATCGCGCCGAGCCGCGGGAGCAGTACCAGAACCTGCCGGACAACCCGATCCACAGCGTGGCGCAGGCTCCGGTCTCGACCTTCAGCGTCGATGTCGATACCGGTGCCTACGCCAATGTCCGGCGCCTGCTCAACCAGGGCAGCCTGCCGCCGCAAGGCGCGGTGCGCCTGGAAGAACTGGTCAATTACTTCCCCTACGATTATGCCCTGCCCGGCGACGGCTCGCCGTTTGGCGTGACCACCGAGATCGCGCCGTCGCCCTGGAACCCCCACACCCGCCTGCTGCGCATCGGCATCAAGGCTTCGGATCGCACCGTCGCCGAACTGGCGCCGGCCAACCTGGTGTTCCTGGTGGACGTGTCCGGCTCCATGGATCGCCGTGAGGGCCTGCCGCTGGTGCAAAGCACCCTCAAGCTGCTGGTGGACCAGTTGCGCGAACAGGACCGGGTGTCGCTGGTGGTGTATGCCGGTGAATCGCGGGTGGTGCTGGAGCCCACTTCCGGGCGCGACAAGGCGAAGATCCGCAATGCCATCGAGCAACTGACGGCGGGCGGCTCCACCGCCGGCGCGTCGGGCATCCAGTTGGCGTACCAGATGGCCCGGCAAGGCTTCATCAAGAACGGCATCAACCGCATCCTGCTGGCCACCGATGGCGACTTCAACGTCGGCATCAGCGACTTCGACCGCCTCAAGCTGATGGCCGTCGAGCAGCGTAAAAGCGGCGTGTCGCTGACCACCCTCGGCTTTGGCGTGGACAACTACAACGAGCACCTGATGGAGCAACTGGCTGACGCCGGCGATGGCAACTATGCCTACATCGACAACCTGCGCGAGGCGCGCAAGGTCCTGGTGGACCAGCTCGGCTCGACCCTGGCGGTGGTGGCCAAGGACGTGAAGCTGCAGGTGGAATTCAACCCGGCCCAGGTCAGCGAATACCGCCTGCTGGGTTATGAGAACCGCGCGCTGAAACGCGAGGACTTCAACAACGACAAGGTCGATGCCGGCGAGATCGGCGCTGGGCATACGGTCACCGCGCTGTATGAAATCGTGCCCAAGGGCGAGCAGGGCTGGCTGGAGCCGTTGCGTTACGGCCCAGCCCCCACGCAGCCGCAATCGAGCATCAAGAGCGACGAACTGGCCATGCTGCGGGTGCGCTACCAGGCGCCGCAAGGCGGCAGCAGCCGGCTGATCGAGCGGCCGATCCTGGCGTCGCAACAGCACGGCAAACTCATCCAGGCCAGCGATGATCTAAGATTTGCCGCAGCCGTGGCGGCGTTCGCCCAGCAGCTCAAGGATGCTCGTTACACTGGCGACTTCGGCCTCAAGGACACCGTTGCTCTGGCCCGCGGCGCCAAGGGCGAAGACCGTTTCGGCCTGCGCGGCGAGTTCGTGCAACTGGTGGAACTGGCGCAGAGCCTGCAGACTGCCGCTCCGGCGAATCAGCCGGGCCGTTCCGGGGAGGCGTTGAGCCGCCGTGAGTAACGTCATGACGAGCCACCAGAAGGAGTTCAGTACGACTATGCCTGCGGCGAATCGACCAGAGCCCGCCAGCAGCGACGAAACGCTGCTGGCGCGTTATCGCGCGGGCGACAGCGCTGCCTTCGAAGTGCTCTACCAGCGGCATCGCCAGGGGTTGTACCGGTTCCTGCTGAGCCTGTGCGACAAGGCCGAGCTGGCCGACGAGGTCTATCAGGACACCTGGCTCAGCCTGATCCGCACCACCAGTGCGCCACAGGGCCGGGCCAGCTTTCGCACCTGGCTGTACCAGATCGCCCGCAACCGCTTGATCGACCACTGGCGCAAGCACGGCCTGCGCAACCCGCTGCACGACAGCTACGACGAGCAACTGCACGATTTGGCCGATGACGCCAGCGGTCCGGAACAACACCTGAGCCTGAGCCGTGAACGGCAACGCATCGACGCCGCCTTGCAGGATCTGCCCGCCGACCAGCGCGAGGTGTTCCTGCTGCGCGCCCACGGCGAACTGGAATTGCCGCAGATCGCCAGCCTTACCGATACGCCGCTGGAAACGGTGAAAAGCCGCTTCCGTTATGCGCTGAAAAAACTGCGTCGGCTCCTGGCCGAGGAGGTACTGACATGACTGACGCCCGACAGCTTCCCCCTACCGAAGAAGAGCGCATGCTCGAGCACATTCGCCAGCACAGCCATGGCGAGCCGCCGGCCAGCCTCGACGCCCTGATCATGGCCACGGCCCGCCGCGAAGTCCCGGCGCCCCGGCCTTCCCTGTGGCAACGCTGGTTCGATCTGTGCCGCCAGCCGCGCTGGCAAGTGGCGTTCGCCGGTCTGTTCGGCGTGACCCTGCTACTGGGCGTGTTGCAGCGCTCTCCAGAGCCGGCACCGAGCCAGGCATTCGCTCCCGCGCCGGCACCCGTGGCAAAGGCCGCGGCCCCGCAGCTTGCACGGCGCCAGGCCGAGTCCGCGCCCGCTGGCGCTGCTCCTGTGGAATCCGCCCGTGCGGAATCAACCATGGAGGAATCGAACCGCTTCGAACTGGCCGCGACGCCGGACGCGGCCGCTGGCGCCTTGTCGGCACCTGCTCCCGCGGCACCCGGGGCGGGCCTGCCGCTGATCCATGACACGCAAGCCTTCACCGCCAAGCCTTATGAGTCTCTGGGGCACCTGGCGTCATTCCCGGGTAAGGAGCAGGGCAAGGAGCAGGACGAGCGCGAGGCGCCGGCGTCGATCCTCGACGACGCCCTGCGCGAGGTGTTGCGGCTGCGCAAGACCGGCCAGGACAAGATCGCCGACCAGTACATCATCGCCCTGAAGCAGCGCTTCCCCGACGAGGAAATTGCCGAACGCCTGGAGGCCTTGCAGCAACCCTGAGGGCAAAACGCGCGCAAGTAATGGCCTGGCACCACGAAAACGCGCACTATCGAGCCAGTTTCCTGAAAGTGAGAGGCTGGCCATGGCGCCACGCATCGACCGTATCGCTGCACTGCTGAATTGCCCGACCAAGGGCGCGGATATCCGCCAGGCCATCAAGGAGAGTCGCAAGGACTTTCTGCTCGAGGCCGGTGAAGAAGATGAAGACCCGCAACAGGCCCAACCTGCCGCGGATCAGGATGAAGCGGCGCCGCAGCGGCAGACGCCAGATTGAAACCCGGCGCGGTTACTTGCGGGCGGGCGCGCGTTTCACGTTCTGGCCCTTGGCCTCGATGGCCAGGGCAATCGCCTTGTAGCAGTCGTAGAACAGCTCCTGGTTCTTGAACATGTTCTCCACCAGTTCCATCTTGCCGTCGCTGTGCTGGACGCGGATGAAGCGCTGGTTGAAGACTTCCACCAGTTCGACGTCCGAGATATTGATCAGGCGAATCTCGCGGATCTTCGAACTGAAATTGCTGACCGGGGCCACCAGCTTCTTGTCCGTCAGCACCACATAACGATTGCCGGCACCGCGCAGGAAGATCAGCGCCCCCGCGGCGGCGACGGTCATGGCCACGCCCAGGACGCCGAGCAGTTGCATGACCAGATGACCATTGAGCCCCAGGGCCTCTATCAGCCGGATCACGCTGTTGTTCTCGCTGGGTGTGCCGAACACCGCGAACAGCGAAAACCCACCGAAGACCAGGCCCGCCAGGGTCATTTTCTTGTAGTTGGGCCCGTAGTAGTAACGTGCCTGGTGCGACGGCGCGGTGTTGCCGGAAAGGTTCGGGATATTCATCGTTTGGGGTCTTCCATGAGTCTGGCGAGAAACGCTGTGTATGCGCTCGGCAGTGGGCCGGGCGCGTGAATGGCATCAGGGGAGGCATCATCGCAAAAAAGATTGGAGACACCTAAAGGGCTTTCGGGGCGGGGCTGATTGTGGGGGGAGAGCTCAAGGTAGAAAAAACGCAGGTTGGGTGGGCGGCAGTGGAATATCTGGCGGTAGCCCTGCCACCGGCCGGTGGCAGGCGCGTTCAGGCGTAGGGGAAAGCGGGCAGGTCGATGAACTCGGTGGCGGCACCGTCCTCGGCCATGCGCCGGGCCCGCTCCGGCAGCAGCCGGGCGTGGTTTTCCAGCTGCCAGCGATACCAGCTCAGGCGCTGGACTATCCGCCGTCGGCAAGGGGCCGGCAGCTGCGCCAGCAGATCGGTGCTGGCGGGCGCCCAGCGAGCCCGGGTCGAGTAATAGCCGAACAGGTTTTCCCGCAGGCCGAAGCAGTCCTCGAAGCTTTCCTCGATGCTGTACACATACAGCTCGAAGCTGGCGCTAAACTGCTGCTCGCCGTCGGCGTTATCGCGCAGGTAGGCGAATATCCCCGGCCAGTTGATGCAGAACAGGTGCTCGTCCCAATCGCCGTCCCGGGTCAGGTACTCACCCTGGCCGCGAAAGAACTGCGGTATTTCCTGGCGCGCCAGGGCCCGTTCAAAGTTGCTGCTCATGCTGCTCTTCCTCTCGTGAGCCCTGGACGTTGGCGATGCCGACGGACTGCGCCACGCATTCGATGACGCAGTCGAAGCCGATGTCCAGGCGCAGGTAATAACCAGGCTGCAAGCGCGTGAGCTGGGTGCGCATAGGCCCGTCGAAACGCGTGCCGCTGACGTGCAATTCGCTGATGCCCTGGATCTTCAGGTCCAGGCGGCAGTGGGTCAGCGCCTGGCCGGCCGGCCAGGTGGACGGCAGGGACTGGCGATGCAATGCGCCCGCCAACTGCAGGCTCAGTTGCTCGCCCTGGAACTGTGGTCCCGGGGTATGCAGGTCGTAGGGCGTGGCCGCTACGTCGAATACGGCTTTCCAGGCTTGGGGATTATCGACGCTGAACAGCCAGTCGCGGGAACCGCGATCTCGCTCCGGGATCGCCCGGCATTCGGCCAGGGACGGCAACCGGGCGCGGGTCAGGTCGTCGTGCCACAGCTGCCGGGCCGCCAGGAGCAGGCGCTGGAAGAAGTCCCGGCTGTCGTCGATCTGCGCCGGCCAGCCGGCGGGCCATTGATCGTATTCGTAATCGTCTTCAATGGGTTCCCACACTTCCTGGAAGTCGAAATCCGGATCGTCCAGCGCCGCTTGCAGGACCTCCACCAACCGCTGCCGGTGACGGAAGTTCTCCCGGGCGTTGAAGCGCGCCAGGCAGTAATGACGGATCAGGTGTTCGCGATCATCAGGGTCGTTGGGGTCGTAGCGGCTCAGCTCGGCATCCAGGGCCGGGGGCATGTCATAGCCGATGAAACCGCCGATCCAGGCGCGCAGGTCCGGCTGGTAGGGCTGGTCGAGTAAAGGATGGCGCAGCATCGGGACCTCCTGTCCGCGAGGCGTGGGGCGGCACACGCCTCGGTGATTCTTCGATCGACTCAACGATTGGAAACGAAAAAGCCCCAGGCCATGCGACCTGGGGCTTTTGCGTTTCTGGCTGGCGCACTCGGCGGGATTCGAACCCACGACCCCTGCCTTCGGAGGGCAGTACTCTATCCAGCTGAGCTACGAGTGCAGTGCGGGCGACATCATACCCATGTCGGCTTGGGGCGTCCATGCGGTTTTTTTTCGCGTGATGATTGGTCGTCGCCTCGTTGTTTATCTTGTCCTTCGCGATACCCGCAAGCCCCCTCGCTCCATTCACAAGTCCTCCCCTCGGACGTCCCTTTGTTTGCTTTGCTCTATGGCTTCAAGCGCTCTAACCGCTGCGTGCTCGCGCAGCGATTTCCTACCAGTCAAGGCGAACGCATGCATTCAAAAGGCGCGGTAATGCTCGATTTTTCGTTGCGTCAGACTCTGCTGGCACGCTCCGACCTGTTCAGGGGGCTGCCGGACACATTGATCCGTTATGTGGCCACCCATGCCGTGGAGCGCTCGTTGAGTGACCGGGAGGTGCTCTACCTCAAGAGCGAGGCGCTGGACTTCATCGCGCTGGTCGCCGAAGGGCAGGTGTATTCGGTGATTCATGGCCCGGACGGGCGCGAGCAGATTGTCGGCAGCGCCGGCGTCGGCCAGGTGGTGGGCGAGTCGGCGCTGATCGAGGGCCACGCCCGGGAAACCTCGGCCTTCGCCTGCGGCCCGACCCGGGTGCTGCTGTTGGGGCGGCGGCATTTCCGGGCGCTGTACGACGAGCCGCTGTTCTGGCAGCGCGTGTTGATGCTGCTGATGACCCGCCTGATGAAGATCCTGGAGTTGCTCGAACTGGTTTGCCTGCATCGCCTGGAGTCGCGTCTGGCGCGGTTCCTGCTGGCCAATATCGATGACTTCGAGCTGGCCCCGGCGACCTGTGCGGCGGTGCCGCGCAACCAGGGCATCCTGGCCTCGATGCTCAACACCAGCCGGCCGAAGCTCAATGTGCAGTTGCAGCTGTGGCGGCGTTCGGGGGTGATCAGCTGCCAGAGCGGCCGCCTGGTGATCAACGATGTCGAGCATCTGCGGCGCAAGGCCTGCTCGCTGAATTAATTGTCCAACTGTTCCCCAGGTAACAGCGAACGCCTGCTGTGCGATCAGAGACTGTCGGCTCATCAAGGAATGCACAGGGAGTGCTGGCGATGGGATCTTTTCGTGAAGTGGCGGCGGTCGATCGGTTGTTCGAGGCAAGCTGGCGAGCGGTGTACCCCGAGCTGATGCGCCGGGCCAACCGGCGAGCCAGGGGCAACCTGGCCCTGGCCCAGGAGTGGCTGTCCAACACGGCCGTGAAAGCCCTGCTGTTCTTCAGGCGTTCCCCGGAACGCATACGAGAGCCGCAGGGTTTTCTGTTTCTGGTGCTGGACCATGTGTTTCTCGACAGCCTGCGGCGCAGCAAGCGTGAAGGGCAGCTGTTCGATCATTCGATCGACCTTGAGCACGATCACCAGGCCCTTCTCGCCGCGCCTTGCCTGTCGGTGTTCGAGTACACCGAGCGGTTCGAACGACTGGTGCAGTTGGGCAATCGCGTGGAACAACTGCCATTGCTCCAGCGGCGGTTGTTTGAAATGCGTTTTGTCGAGGAATTGCCGTACCCGCAGATCGCCGCCGAGCTGGGCATCGCCCAGCCCCTGGTGCGCAAGCGCGTGCAGTTGCTGCGGGCGGCGCTGCGTTGACAGCGCCTTTGCGTTCACAGCCGTGGATGCCGGGCGTTCTTGTGTCATGAGCACCTGAAACCGTCGACGAGTTCACCGTCAGCGCGCCTGCGCTGGCGCCTTCCATCAAGGAGAGATGTATGCCAGAGGTCAACAGCCAGATTACCGACGCTGTAACGCAAACCAACGTCAAGGTGGTGGCCGAGGCGCCGGCCCAGGCCATTGCCTCGCTGTACCAGGTGGCCAGTCATTCGGCGGGGCTGTCCCTGCAGAACGCGGTCAACAGCCAGCAGGCGTTGAATCAGATCTCCAATGCGGTGATCTCCAAGGCGGTGTCGCTGATCATGCAGATCGGCGAGAAGCCTTGACGCCTGGGGAGATGCCTCATGTTCTGGTTCAAGAAAAAACCTGCTGCCGCCGCCGAGCCGGAGACTGACGCCACGTCGGCGACCGACCCCGAGGCGGCCGATCCCAAGCCAAGCGATACCGAGCCGCGCAATCCCAGGCCGAGCAATCCCGAAGCCGCCGAGCCTACGGCTGCGGGGCCCCAGGTTGCCGATCCCACCCCAGCGGGCGACTCCCCGCCACCGAGTGCTCCCAGCAAGTCGCCGCGCACGGTGATGGACCGCATGAACGACTACATGATGGTCCAGGTCGCGGCGCCGCCGACCGGCAGCACCGATGCGCTGAACAGCCAGATCGTCGAGGCGGTGCAGTTCACCAACGCGCAGACCTTCAGCTATGCCCCGGCGCAGATCGCCATTGCTCCGGACATGATGATCAGCCAGGCCGCCGGCCTGGTCGCGCAATCGGCGGCGGGCTATTTCGACGGGGTCAGCAAGCTGGCGCTGGCGGCCCAGGCGGTATTGCTCGAGCAGATGACGAAAAACATCGTCGAGAACCATCCCGAAAAAGCCGCCGAGGACGCCTTGGGCGCCCTGGCCACCGATCTGCTGGTGGGGGCGGCCGCCGCCGTTGCCGCGGCCGCCGGCGCCCTGGAGGCGACAGCGGCGGGTATTGCCATCGACAAGATCGACGAGAGCATCGCCAAGTACAGCAACACCCTGGCCAATCGCGGCGCGCCGCCGTCCTGATTCACGCCGTCCTGGCGTCATGAGCACCCGGTCCCGGAGCCCTCCGGGACCGGGCAGCAGCACGTTCTTTAATGAGCAAGGAGGAGGCCGAGATGCCCCAGGAAAATTCCGACTCGCTAGCGAGTCTTTATCAATTGGCCGATGCGCTCAACCTGAGCCTGTCCGCGGGCGAAAAGCAGATTCTCGAAGCCTGGATGCGCAGCGAGCCGCGCACGGGTGTCATGGAGCGGGTGCTCAACCAGACCCAGCATTTGATCGAGAACGAGAGACAGCGCACCCGCGACTTGATGGAGCAGGCCAGGGTCAGCGAAAGCAGCCTGCTGGGCAGTCCCCAGCAGCGTGAGGCGGTGATCCGCCAGTGGTTGGCGGCCAAGCGACAGGCGACGGTTATCGATGCGCCGGAGGAGCCTGTGCGGATGCTCAGCAGCGCGCAGAACCAGCTGATCCGCCAGACCGTCGAGGAAGCCGTGCAAGCGCGGATGCTGGGGCTGGTGCAGCAGGTCGAGGCGGTGCTTTCCCGTATCGACCAGGCAGGCGACGCGCCGGAGGACCATTGAGCATTTGCTCGTTCACAGCCTGTGTTTTGCCACGTTCATTGGTTAACACGGAACCCGCCGTGTACTAAACAAAGGAAGTTGAACCATGCCATTAGTCAACGAGCAAATTACCGACGCGGTCACCCAGACCAACGTCAAAGTGGTGGCCGAATCCCCAGCGATGGCGATGAGCACCATCTACCAGTCCATGGGCCAGGCGACGGCGATTCTGTTCCAGAACGCTGTTTCCGCCCAGCAGCAGCAAAATACCCTGGCCCAGGCCGCCACCAACCAGGGCGTGATGCAGATCTACAGCGTCGATACCACCGCCGGCGCGGCGGCGACCGAAAAAGTCGCCCAGGGCGGCGTGGCCGACAACCTGACCAGCCTGCTGACAGTCCTCAAATCGTTCAACCCTTGATCGGGCGAGCGCTAACGGAAGTTGTTCTTTCTTAATTAAGGAGTTTCACCTATGAGTACAGTCAGTCCGCAAATCACCGACGCCGTGACCCAGACCAACGTCAAGGTCGTGGCCGAAGCGCCGGCCATGTCGATGGGCACCATCTACCAGTCCCTGGGGCAATCCGTAGCGATCCTGTTCCAGAACTCGGTCTCGGCCCAGCAACAGCAAAACACCCTGGCCCAGGCGGCGACCAACCAGGGCGTGATGCAGATCTACAGCGTCAACACCACCGCAGGCGCGGCGGCCACCGAAAAAATGGCCCAGGGCGGTGTCGGCGACAACCTCGCCAGCCTGCTGACGATCCTCAAGTCGTTCACCTAAGGCCTGGCCCTGGAACAACCCCGCAGCCTTCCGGTTGCGGGGTTTTTTGCGTTTGGCACGCCCACCCCCCTGTAGGCGCGTCTGCTCCCAATCGCAGGGACGGTGTCGTTGATCCGAAAGATTCTGCCAAAGCGGCGTTTTCGTTCTTTTTTTCGAACAGCCTATTGCCCTGTCCCCTGGTTGACCCTAGGATTCGTTTGAGATTTCAAACGCTCTTGTCAAAGAGCCGATCCGCTCGTCTATTCTGACAGGCGCTATTTCTGTGCTTGAGCCCGGTAACAGTTTTTCCTGACGGCAGCCTGTCAAGGCGCCTTTCAACAATCACAATTCGCTCCGCCCCGCGCGGTGCTGTTAAGGAAACCGACATGCAGCTTAAAGACGCCCAGTTGTTCCGCCAGCAAGCCTTCATCGATGGGGCTTGGGTCGACGCGGATAACGGCCAGACCATCAAAGTGAACAACCCGGCCACGGGCGAAATCCTCGGCACCGTGCCGAAGATGGGCGCTGCCGAAACCCGTCGTGCCATCGAAGCCGCCGACAAGGCCCTGCCTGCCTGGCGCGCGCTGACCGCCAAGGAGCGGGCGACCAAGCTGCGTCGCTGGTATGAGCTGCTGATCGAAAACCAGGACGACCTCGGTCGCCTGATGACCCTGGAGCAGGGCAAGCCACTGGCCGAAGCCAAGGGCGAAATCGCCTACGCCGCCTCCTTCATCGAATGGTTCGCCGAGGAAGCCAAGCGCATCTACGGCGACGTGATTCCCGGCCACCAGCCGGACAAGCGCCTGATCGTGATCAAGCAGCCGATCGGCGTGACCGCGGCCATCACCCCGTGGAACTTCCCGGCGGCGATGATCACCCGTAAAGCCGGCCCGGCCCTGGCCGCTGGTTGCACCATGGTGATCAAGCCGGCGTCGCAGACGCCGTTCTCGGCCCTGGCCCTGGTCGAGCTGGCGCACCGCGCGGGCATTCCGAAAGGCGTGCTGAGCGTAGTCACCGGCAGCGCCGGCGATATTGGCGGCGAGCTGACCAGCAACCCGATCGTGCGCAAGCTGTCCTTCACCGGCTCGACCGAAATCGGTCGCCAGCTGATGGCCGAATGCGCCAAGGACATCAAGAAGGTTTCCCTGGAGCTGGGCGGTAACGCTCCGTTCATCGTGTTCGACGACGCGGACCTGGATAAGGCCGTCGAAGGCGCGATCATCTCCAAGTACCGCAACAACGGTCAGACCTGCGTCTGCGCCAACCGCCTGTACATCCAGGACTCGGTCTACGACGCCTTCGCCGAGAAGCTCAAGGCCGCGGTGGCCAAGCTGAAGATCGGCAACGGTCTGGAAGAAGGCACCACCACCGGCCCGCTGATCGACGAAAAAGCCGTGGCCAAGGTCCAGGAACACATCGCCGACGCCCTGGGCAAAGGCGCGACCCTGCTGGCCGGCGGCAAGCCGATGGAAGGCAACTTCTTCGAGCCGACCATCCTGGTCAACGTGTCGAAAGACGCGGCCGTGGCCAAGGAAGAAACCTTCGGTCCGCTGGCGCCACTGTTCCGTTTCAAGGACGAAGCCGAAGTGATCGCGATGTCCAACGACACCGAGTTCGGCCTGGCCTCGTACTTCTACGCTCGCGACCTGGGCCGTGTGTTCCGTGTGGCCGAAGCCCTGGAATACGGCATGGTCGGCGTCAACACCGGGTTGATCTCCAACGAAGTCGCGCCGTTCGGCGGTATCAAGGCCTCGGGCCTGGGCCGTGAAGGTTCCAAGTACGGTATCGAGGATTACCTGGAAATCAAATACCTCTGCCTGGGCATCTGATACCCGCGCCAAGGCATGGTTTTAAGCGCCAGGGGCACGAGAGCGCTGTCCCCTGGCGTGCTGTAAACGATCTTTCAGTTAGTGGCCGGGATAGCCGGGGCAGTCGATCATCGCATGCTGCCGCGGTTGCCTTCCCGCCACGTCATCCTTGAACCACGCCGACCGATGAGCGGCGAATGAGGACACTATGAGCAAGACCAACGCATCCCTGATGAAACGCCGTGAAGCCGCCGTACCGCGCGGTGTTGGCCAGATTCACCCGATCTTCGCCGACTCCGCGAAGAACGCCACGGTAACCGACGTTGAAGGTCGCGAGTTCATCGACTTCGCCGGCGGTATCGCCGTACTCAACACCGGCCACCTGCACCCGAAAATCGTCGCCGCGGTGACCGAGCAGCTGAACAAGCTGACCCACACCTGCTTCCAGGTCCTGGCCTACGAGCCTTACGTGGAACTGTGTGAAAAAGTGAACGCCAAGGTGCCGGGCGATTTCGCCAAGAAAACCCTGCTGGTGACCACCGGTTCCGAAGCCGTGGAAAACTCGGTGAAGATCGCCCGTGCCGCCACTGGCCGCGCCGGCGTGATCGCCTTCACCGGCGCCTACCACGGTCGCACCATGATGACCCTGGGCCTGACCGGCAAGGTCGTGCCTTACTCGGCCGGCATGGGCCTGATGCCAGGCGGCATCTTCCGCGCGCTGTACCCGAACGAGCTGCACGGTGTGAGCATCGACGATTCGATCGCCAGCATCGAGCGCATCTTCAAGAACGATGCCGAGCCACGTGACATCGCCGCGATCATCATCGAGCCGGTGCAGGGTGAAGGCGGTTTCTACGTCGCGCCTAAAGAGTTCATGAAGCGTCTGCGCGCCCTGTGCGACCAGCACGGCATCCTGCTGATCGCCGACGAAGTGCAGACCGGCGCTGGCCGTACCGGCACCTTCTTCGCCATGGAGCAGATGGGCGTTGCCGCCGACCTGACCACCTTCGCCAAGTCCATCGCTGGCGGCTTCCCGCTGGCCGGTGTCTGCGGCAAGGCCGAATACATGGACGCCATCGCGCCAGGCGGCCTGGGCGGCACCTACGCCGGTAGCCCGATCGCCTGCGCCGCGGCCCTGGCCGTGATGGAAGTGTTCGAGGAAGAGCACCTGCTGGACCGTTGCAAGGCGGTCGGCGAGCGTCTGGTGACCGGCCTCAAGGCCATCCAGGCCAAGTACCCGGTGATCGGCGACGTGCGTGCCCTGGGCGCGATGATCGCGGTCGAGCTGTTCGAGAACGGCGACAGCCACAAGCCGAACGCGGCCGCCGTGGCACAGGTTGTTGCCAAGGCGCGCGACAAGGGCCTGATCCTGCTGTCCTGCGGCACCTACGGTAACGTCCTGCGCGTGCTGGTTCCGCTGACCTCGCCGGACGAGCAGCTGGACAAGGGCCTGGCGATCATCGAAGAGTGCTTCTCCGAACTCTGATCCCGCCTGTGACCTGATTGACAAAAAGACCCGCCTCGGCGGGTTTTTTTGTGCCGATAGAGGCTGCGCAGTGCATTTGCGCTGTATGGAAGCCTCGGCATTGACTAAGGTGCAAAGGATTGCCCAGGGAGCGTGCTGCATGACTGCTGTGGATTTACCCGCTGTACCGCGAGTGTTGATTGCCGAGGCGGACCCTTGGTCGCGCGATTTGCTCAAGCAGGTGTTGTTGAATGTACGTTGCGACGCGCGGCTGGACGTGTGCGCCGACGGTCAGGAAGCCCTGCAACTGCTGGCCGAAAACCCCTATGACCTGGTGATCGCCGACTGGGAGTTGCCCGGCGTCGACGGCCTGGGCCTGCTGCGCAGCGTGCGCCAGCGCAAGCGCAACCCGGTGCTGCCTTTTATCCTCATGAGCACCCGCAACGACAGCGCCAGCGTGCGCGAAGCCTTGCCGCTGGCGCCGACGGCCTACCTGACCAAGCCGCTGAACATGGAAGGCCTGACCCAGCGCCTGCAGGACCTGCTGCTGGACCCCGGCCAGGAAGTGTCGTGCGAGGTGCCGACCCTGGCGCCGGGCATGACCCTGTGGACCTTTCTCGAGCGCCGCCGCGAGCTGGCCGACGGCGCGCCGTTGCTCGCCGATGTGCAACTGGCGGTGAAGCGCAGCCTCAACCCCGACGGTCTCGACCTCAAGCTGCTGGAAGAAGAGGTGCGTACCGACCCGCAGATCAACGCGGTGCTGATTGCCGCGGCCAACAGCGCCGCCCAGCACCATGGCAGCGCGGTGCAGACCCTGGCCCAGGCCCTCCACCGGCTGGGTACCGGGCAGAGCATGAACCTGATTCTCGGCCTGGCGCTCAAGCGTAGCGCGCGCCTGAGCGACCCGGCCCTGGGCGATTACGCCGAGCGTTACTGGGAACTGTCGCTGCACACCGCGGAATACGGCCGGACCCTGGCCCGCTTGCTGGACCTGGACCAGGAGCGCTGCTATTGCGCCGGCATGCTGCATCGCCTGGGGGACCTGGCGCTGCTGCGCTGCCTGCAAGAGTGGAAGCAAGCCGGTGGCGCGCTGGACGACATGGAAGAGATCGGCGATGCCCTGGCACAGTTCGGCGCGGCCTATGGTTCGGCCTTGCGCACCCGCTGGCGCCTGCCGCTGGAGCTGCGCGAGCTGATTGCTTCGGCCTACCAGCTCGGTGGCGGGGTTTATTCCCGCGAGGCTCTGGTGATGAACCTCTCTGCCCAGCTCGCCCGCCTGCGGCCCTCCGAGGGCCTCGAAGAGCTGGCCGACAGCAAGACCGCGCGCCTGCTCAAGATCGGCCTGCCGGAGCTGGTTCGCCTGCGTAAAACCGATACGCGAGAAGCGTGAGGACGCCGCGCAATCCTGTAGCCGCTGCCGAGCCCCGCGAGGCTGCGTTCGAGGACAAAGTCCTCGCCAAACCTGGGCACGCGGTTCGCCAGGAAGATCAAGTTGCCGGGTGTTACGACTGCTGCGCAGCCGATCGCAGCCTCGCGGGCTCGGCAGCGGCTACGGTGGGTTGCAGTTGCGACCTACCCCGAAACGATCCGGTTCTTGCCCTGGCGCTTGGCTTCGTACATCGCCGCGTCGGCGCGGGCGAAGAGGCTGTCGAGTTTTTCGTCGTCGGCGGTGAGGCTGGTCAGGCCCTGGCTGACGGTGATGCTGAACTGCTCCTCGCCATGGCTGAAGGTCAGGCGCTGGATTTCCCGCTGCAGGCGTTCGGCAACCTGGCGCGCCATGTCCGGGGCGCAACCGGGGAATAGGGCGGCGAACTCCTCGCCACCGATACGCCCGAACAGATCGCCACGGCGCAGGGTCGCGCGGCCGGTCTCGGCGATGCGTTGCAGGACGTTATCGCCCTCGGGGTGGCCGTAGGTGTCGTTGACCACCTTGAAGTCATCGATATCCAGCAACAGGAAGGCCAGCGGCGTGCCTTGCTGGCGCGCCTGCTCGAATTCGCGGTTGGCGCATTCGAAGAAGTGCCGGCGGTTGCTGCTCTGGGTCAGCACGTCGGTGGTGGCCAGGCGTTGCAGCTCGGTTTCCAGGTGCTTTTTCTCGGTGATGTCCTCGGCCAGGCCGACGATGATCACCCGGTCCCCGGGGGCGGCATTGCGATTGATGAAGCATTTGTCGCTGAGCCAGCGGACCTGGCCCTGGGCATCGATGATGCGGTATTCGCGGTCTTCCACCGCGCCTTTCTCCAGCACCTGGGCCAGGGTCCGCTCGGCGTATTCGAGGTCGTCGGGGTAGACGCTGTCGCGCCATTCGTTGGCGTCGGCCAGCAGCAGGCCGGCGGAGCGGCCGAAAATACGTTCATACGCCGGGCTGACATACAGCACCTGGCGGGCTTCCCAGTCGAAGGCCCAGAGCACGGCATTGACGCTGACCAGCAACGAGCTGAACAGCTGTTCGCGTTCTGTCAGCCGGGCGACCTCGCCCTGGGCATGCATCAGCGCCATCAGGGTTTGCGCGGCCTCGGGCCACTGGGGAAAAGCGGATGGGAGTTGTGGGTTCTTGTTGGCCATCGGCACCGATCTCAAAGCGCTCGCCGCTCGGGAAACGAAGCGGCCACGGAAAGCCCGCCTGGATGGCGAAGTGTTGCTTGAGATAGGGGATTGGCGGCGAAGTTCCCGTTTGCCGCGGTCTGGGAGCCGACAGCCGCTGGGCGGTCACGGTGGCACGGATGACGGGCTGGAACTCATGGGGCGGGGAGGGCAGCGAAGCCCACCCGCCACGGCAGCCGGGCTTGCCATGGCAGGTGAACGGGCCAGCGTCAGAGGCTGGCGGGACGCAGCGAGTAGGTTTTCAACTGGCTGGCGAAGTCGCGCAGCGATTGGATCCCGCTGGCCTCGGCTTCGTGGACCCAGTCCTTGATCGCCGCCAGCATGTCGTGGCCGTTGGAGCTGGTCTTGGCCCAGATCTGCTGCAGCGCCAGGCGCTTTTCGTAGATCACTTTCAGGGCCTGGCTGTGCTCCAGCATGTTCTGGATACGCGCATGGTGGCGCTCTTCCAGCAGGCTGGTCTCCCGCGACAGCAGGCGCTTGGCGCGATGGAACTGGTGGCGCACCGAGTGATCGACCTTGTCCAGCTCCTGCTTGACCAGCGGCGCGATCACCAGCTTGCGGTACTGGGCCATGATCTGGAAACGGTTGTTGAGGATCGCCATCGCCGTGTCCATGTCCAGGTGGCCCTTGCCTTCGACCCGGTGGGCGATCGGCGCGACCCGCTGCACCTTGGCCAGGCGCAGGAAGCTGAACACCTTGATCCAGGCCCAGCCCAGGTCGAACTCCCACTTCTTCACCGACAGCTTGGCCGAGTTGGGGTAGGTGTGATGGTTGTTGTGCAGCTCTTCGCCGCCGACCAGGATGCCCCAGGGCACCAGGTTGGTGGCCGCGTCGCGGCATTCGAAGTTGCGATAGCCGACCGCATGGCCCAGACCGTTGATCACCCCGGCGGCCCAGACCGGGATCCACATCATCTGGATCGCCCAGATGGTGATGCCGATGGTGCCGAACAGCAGCAGGTCGATCACCGCCATCAGCGCCACGCCGCCCAGCTTGTAGCGCGAGTAGAGGTTGCGTTCGATCCAGTCGTCCGGGCAGTTCTTGCCGTAGATGCGCAGGGTTTCCGGGTTTTTCGCCTCTTCGCGGTACAGCTCGGCGCCTTTGCGCAGCACCGTGGACAGGCCCTTGATCACCGGGCTGTGGGGGTCATCCTCGGTTTCGCATTTGGCGTGGTGCTTGCGGTGGATGGCGGTCCACTCGCGGGTGTTCTGCGCCGTGGTCAGCCACAGCCAGAAGCGGAAGAAATGTTTCAGGCCGGCATTGAGCTCCAGGGAGCGGTGGGCTGAATAGCGATGCAGGTAAACCGTGACGCCAACGATGGTCACGTGAGTCATTAACAGGGTGACTGCCACCAGTTGCCAGGCCGACAAGCCAAGAAAACCTTCGTACCACATAGGCTGTAGGGCCCTCGATAAAGAAAAAACAGCAGTCGCATTATCACCGAGCCCACAGAGAAAACCAGTCGCCCTTTCAGATAAGAGTGGCGAGATGTTTCTTCCTCTATAATCCCAAGCTTTCCGTAAGGACATTGACGACCTTATGTCGGTTTCTTCCCGCGACGCTTTGCGCGCAGCCTTGCTCTATCTCTTGTTGTCTGTGGTGTGGTTGCAGCTCAGTGGTCATTTATTGAGCAGTTTCTTCGATGAGTCGAACGATCTGGCGCGCTGGCAACTGATCAACGGGTATCTCTGGGCCCTGGTCAGCGCGGTCCTGATCTTCATCGCGCGGGGCCGTCTGCTGCGTTTGCTGGGTGCCGACTCCTGGCGGCATCACCAGCGCGAGGACCGCGAGCGTCTGCGCCAGGCGGCCGCCGTGTTCGATTGCACCCGCGAAGGGGTGCTGGTCAGCGACCGCCGGGGCCAGATCGTCCACGTGAACCGCGCGTTCATCGAGATCACCGGCTATCAGCGCGACGAGGTGCTGGGCCGCCAGCCGAGCCTGTTCAAGTCCGGGCACCACACGGCGGATTTCTACCAGGCCATGTTCGATTCGCTGAACGCCACGGGCGAGTGGAGCGGCGAGATCTGGAACCGACGCAAATGCGGCGAGATCTACCCGCAGTGGCAGACCATCCGCGCCATCCGCGATGACGACGGCCAGCTCAGCCACTATGTCGCGGTGTTTTCCGACATCAGCGCGATCAAGGATTCCGAGCACGAACTGGCCCACCTGGCGCACCACGATCCGCTGACCGACCTGCCCAATCGCCTGCTGTTCACCGACCGCGCCGAGCAGGCCCTGGCGTCGGCGCAGATCCACAAGCGCGGCTGTGCGCTGCTGATGGTCGACCTGGATCACTTCAAGATGATCAACGACAGCCTCGGACACACTGTCGGCGACCGCCTGCTCAAGGCCGTGGCCCAGCGCCTGCAAGGCATGTTCGGCCCGGGCATCACCCTGGCGCGGCTGGGCGGCGACGAGTTCGCGGTGCTGGTCGAGAGCTGCGCGCAGCCGGGGCAGGCCGCGGTGCTGGCGCAGCGCATCATCGACGGGGTGAAGCAACCTTTCCTGATGGACGAGAACCAGCTGTTCATCAATGCCAGCATCGGCATCAGCCTGTTTCCCAGCGATGCCCTGAGCGCCGAGCAACTGTTGCGCAATGCCGACACGGCGCTGTTCAAGGCCAAGAGCGCCGGGCGCGACAGTTACGCGCTGTACACCGAGGAACTGACGGCCCACGCCCAGCAACGGGTGGAAATTGCCTTCGAATTGCGCCGCGCCCTGGAGCAGCAGGAGCTGCGGGTGTTCTACCAGCCGGTGCACGACCTCGCCAGCAGCCGCCTGGTCGGGGTCGAGGCGCTGGTGCGCTGGGAGCATCCGCAGCGTGGCCTGGTGCCGCCTGGGGAGTTCATTCCGATTGCCGAGCGCGCCGGGCTGATCGCCGAGATCGATGCCTGGGTCATGCAGCAGGCCTGCCGGCAGATGTGCCAATGGCAGGCGGAGGGCATGGCGTTGTCGTTCGTCGCGGTGAATGTCTCCAGCCGCCTGTTCGCCCGCCGCGAGCTGTACCAGCAGGTGGCCCAGGTGCTGCACGACACCGGCCTGGACCCGGCCTACCTGGAGCTGGAAGTCACCGAAAGCGCGGTGATGGAAGACCCGGAAGTCGCCCTGGAGCAGATGCATCGCCTGCGCGAACTGGGGCTGCGCCTGGCCATCGACGACTTCGGCACCGGTTATTCCTCGCTGCTGCGGCTCAAGCGCCTGCCGGTGCAGAAGCTGAAGATCGACCAGGGTTTTGTCGCCGGCCTGCCGGGGGACGAAGACGACGCGGCGATCTCCCGGGTGATCATCGCCCTGGCCCAGAGCATGGGCATGCAGGTGCACGCCGAAGGCATCGAACAGGTGGAACAGGCGCGCTTCCTCCTCGACCAGGGCTGCGACCTGGGCCAGGGCTACTGGTTCGGCCGCCCGGTGCCGGCGGCGCAACTGCAATGGAACCGGGCGCCGCAGATCCACTGATTGCCAGGCTTGCATAGATTCCACCCTGTAGCCGCTGCCGCAGGCTGCGATCGGCCGGAACGGCCGTGGCGCTCGCAAGGACGCAGGAGGACCTGCGGTCCTGTCGCAGCCTGCGGCAGCGGCTACAGGGTTTTCTGCCGCCCGAAGAGACGCAACCCCGCGTCAATTCAAATAATTTCTTCTGGTTATATAAACATTCTTAAATAGTATTTTTAAGAATATCTGCGCCTATCTACTATTGCCCTCACGCCGCAAGCAGTGCCGCCACTGCCAGGCACATCTCATTCAGGAGCAACACCATGAGCGCATCTCTTCGTAGCGTTGACGGCCAGGACGAACAAACCATCTTGCGCGAGATTCAAAGCGCATTGCGCGACCTGCGTTTCGGCGCGGTGGAAATCACCGTGCACAACGCCCAGGTCGTGCAGATCGAACGCAAGGAAAAATTCCGCCTGCAACACCCTGGCAACAAACCAAGCTGAACGCCGCACCACCTCTCGCCACGAGAGGCCCGACTGGACAACCGGAGGGCGTCATCCATGACCCCCAGCCTGAACCCCAGCGTTCGCCCACGAATGCGGGCCTGATTCGCCATAAGAAAAATGCCAGCACATTAAAAAATTTCGGGAGCTCCATCATGTCGTCGATTCGCCGTTATGCCCTGGCCGCCCTCGCCAGCGCCGTTTTTGCCGGTTCCGCCGTTGCCAAGGATTACGAGTTGCTCAACGTGTCGTACGACCCGACCCGCGAGCTGTACCAGGACTACAACAGCGAATTCACAAGCTTCTGGAAAAAGGAACACCCGGGCGACAACGTCAAGATCCAGCAATCCCACGGTGGCTCGGGCAAGCAGGGCCGCGCGGTGATCGACGGCCTGCGCGCCGACGTGGTGACCCTGGCCCTGGCCGGCGACATCGATGAAATCGCCAAGCTCGGCAAGACCCTGCCGGCCGACTGGCAAACACGCCTGCCGGATGCGAGCACGCCCTACACCTCGACCATCGTGTTCCTGGTGCGCAAGGGCAACCCCAAGGGCATCAAGGACTGGGGCGACCTGATCAAGAAAGACGTGTCGGTGATCACGCCGAACCCGAAAACCTCCGGCGGCGCCCGCTGGAACTTCCTCGCCGCCTGGGCCTATGGCCTGAAAGCCGGTGGCAGCGAAGCCCGTGCCCAGGAATACGTGAAGGAGCTGTTCAAGCACGTACCGGTGCTGGATACCGGCGCCCGCGGCTCGACCATCACCTTCGTCAACAACGGTCAGGGCGACGTGTTGCTGGCCTGGGAAAACGAAGCCTTCCTGGCATTGAAGGAAGACGGCGGCGCCGACAAGTTCGACATCGTGGTGCCTTCGCTGTCGATCCTCGCCGAGCCGCCCGTGGCGGTGGTGGACAAGAACGCCGAGAAAAAGGGCAACACCGAGATCGCCGAGGCCTACCTCAAGCACCTGTACAGCCCGGCTGGCCAGGAAATCGCGGCGAAGAACTTCTATCGTCCGCGGGACAAGGATGTGGCGGCCAAATACGCCCAGCAGTTCCCCAAACTGGACCTGGTGACCATCGACAAGGACTTCGGCGGCTGGAAAACTGCCCAACCGAAATTCTTCAACGATGGCGGGGTGTTCGACCAGATCTACCAGGCGCAGTAATCTTCAGTGGCGAGCCCCGGGCGGCAAGACATCCAGGGCTCGCCGAACCGCCAGAGCAATAGGCCCGGATTCGTTTCCGGGCTTTGCGTGTCAACCAAGGACTTTTATGTCGCGTCGTATCTCCCCCGTCATACCCGGCTTCGGGCTGACGCTGGGCTACACCTTGGTGTACCTCAGCCTGATTGTGCTCATACCCCTGGCGGCGATGTTCGTGCATGCCGCCCAACTCACCTGGGATCAGTTCTGGGCCATCGTCTCGGCGCCGCGGGTGCTCGCCGCGCTCAAGCTGAGCTTCGGCACGGCGCTGTACGCGGCGATCATCAATGGCGTGATCGGCACGCTGCTGGCCTGGGTGTTGGTGCGCTACAGCTTTCCCGGACGCAAGATCATCGATGCGATGATCGACCTGCCGTTCGCCTTGCCCACCGCGGTGGCCGGTATCGCGCTGACCGCGCTGTACGCGCCGACCGGCCTGGTCGGCCAGTTTGCCACCGACCTGGGTTTCAAGATTGC
Source organism: Pseudomonas sp. 09C 129 (assembly GCF_002843625.1). Classification (NCBI taxonomy): domain Bacteria; kingdom Pseudomonadati; phylum Pseudomonadota; class Gammaproteobacteria; order Pseudomonadales; family Pseudomonadaceae; genus Pseudomonas; species Pseudomonas sp. 09C 129. The sequence goes on from NZ_CP025261.1 coordinate 703,105, forward strand.
CTATACCCCCCTGGGCATCACCCTGGCGCTGACCTTCGTCACCCTGCCGTTCGTGGTGCGCACCGTACAGCCGGTGCTGGCCGACATTCCCCGTGAGGTCGAAGAAGCCGCCGCCTGCCTCGGCGCCAAGCCCTGGCAGGTGTTCCGCCACATCCTGGTACCGGCGCTGCTGCCGGCCTGGCTGACTGGCTTCGCCCTGGCCTTTGCCCGGGGTGTCGGCGAGTACGGTTCGGTGATCTTCATCGCCGGCAACATGCCGATGAAAACAGAAATCCTGCCGCTGCTGATCATGGTCAAGCTCGACCAGTACGATTACACCGGCGCGACCTCCATCGGCGTGTTGATGCTGGTGGTTTCCTTTGTCCTGTTGCTGCTGATCAACCTGCTGCAGCGGCGCATCGAACGACCTTAAGGAGGCGCGAACCATGTCCCAATCGTCCATTTCCGCAGCCTCTTCGGCCAACGCCGACCGTCGTGGCAGCGCCACCTCGCGGCGCATCCTGATCGGCCTTGGCTGGCTGATCTTCGCCCTGTTCCTGCTGCTGCCGCTGTTTATCGTGGTGTCCCAGGGGCTCAAGCTCGGCCTCGGCGCGTTCTTCGCCGCGATCTTCGAGCCGGACGCGCTGTCGGCCCTGAAGCTGACGGTGATCGCCGTGCTGATCTCGGTGCCGCTGAACCTGGTGTTCGGCGTCAGCGCCGCCTGGTGCGTGAGCAAATACACCTTCCGCGGCAAGAGCATCCTGGTGACCCTGATCGATTTGCCGTTCTCGGTCTCGCCGGTGATCGCCGGCCTGGTCTATGTGCTGATGTTCGGCGCCCAGGGCCTGTTCGGGCCGTGGCTGCAGGATCACGATATCCAGATCGTGTTCGCCCTGCCGGGCATCGTCCTGGCGACCATCTTCGTCACCGTGCCCTTCGTCGCCCGTGAGCTGATCCCGCTGATGCAGGAACAGGGCACCCAGGAAGAGGAAGCCGCGCGGCTGCTGGGGGCCAACGGCTGGCAGATGTTCTGGCATGTGACCGTGCCGAACATCAAGTGGGGCCTGATCTACGGCGTGGTGCTCTGCACCGCGCGGGCCATGGGTGAATTCGGCGCGGTGTCGGTGGTTTCCGGGCACATTCGCGGGGTGACCAACACCCTGCCGCTGCACGTCGAGATCCTCTACAACGAATACAACCACGTCGCCGCGTTCGCCGTCGCGAGCCTGTTGCTGATCCTGGCGCTCTTCATCCTGCTGCTCAAGCAGTGGAGCGAAAACCGTATCAACCGCCTGCGCGCCAGCGCCGCGGAGGAATGAATCATGTCGATCGAAGTCCGTAACGTCAGCAAGAACTTCAACGCCTTCAAGGCCCTGAACAGCATCAACCTGGACATCCAGAGCGGCGAGCTGGTGGCGCTGCTGGGCCCGTCCGGCTGCGGCAAGACCACCCTGCTGCGGATCATCGCCGGCCTGGAAACCCCGGACGCCGGCAGCATCGTGTTTCACGGCGAGGACGTCTCCGGCCACGACGTGCGCGATCGCAACGTCGGTTTCGTGTTCCAGCACTACGCGCTGTTCCGCCATATGAGCGTGTTCGACAACGTCGCCTTCGGCCTGCGCATGAAGCCGAAGAACCAGCGCCCGAGCGAAAGCAAGATCGCCGAGAAGGTCCATGAGCTGTTGAACATGGTGCAGCTGGACTGGCTCGCCGACCGCTACCCGGAGCAGCTGTCCGGTGGCCAGCGCCAGCGGATCGCCCTGGCCCGCGCCCTGGCGGTGGAGCCGAAAGTGCTGCTGCTGGACGAACCCTTCGGCGCCCTGGATGCCAAGGTGCGCAAGGAGCTGCGGCGCTGGCTGGCGCGGCTGCACGAAGACATCAACCTGACCTCGGTATTCGTCACCCACGACCAGGAAGAAGCCATGGAAGTGGCGGACCGTATCGTGGTGATGAACAAGGGCGTGATCGAGCAGATCGGCTCGCCGGGCGAGGTGTACGAGAACCCGGCCAGTGACTTCGTCTACCACTTCCTCGGCGACTCCAACCGCCTGCACTTGGGCGAGGACCACCATGTGCTGTTCCGCCCGCACGAAGTGTCGCTGTCACGCTCCGAACTGGCCGATCACCACGCCGCCGAAGTGCGCGATATCCGTCCGCTGGGCGCCACCACCCGGGTGACCTTGAAGGTCGAAGGGCAGAGCGAACTGATCGAGGCCGAAGTGGTGAAGGACCATGACAGCCTGGTCGGGCTGGCCAAGGGCGAGACGCTGTTCTTCAAGCCCAAGGTCTGGCAGAAGGTCGCCAATATCTAAAAGGCAAAGGCATCGCGGGCAAGCCTCGCTCCTACAGAAGAAACAGGAGCGAGGCTTGCCCGCGATTGCGATCTACACCGCCGCGCGCTTCGGATTGACCCGCACCCCTCCCGCCCGCGCCTCGATTTCATGCTTGAGCGCCTGGCGCAGCCCCAGCAGAAACGCCAGCTCCGCCACCACGAACAACGGCCCGACGATCAGCCCCGAGACGTCATCGACAAAGGCCGGCTTGCGTCCTTCGTAGTAATGGCCGACGAACTGGATCACCCAGCCGATCACGAACATGCCCACCCCGCTGGCCAGCCAGACCAGGGTGCTTTGCTGCGCCAGCCCATGGCCGGCCCACACCGACAGCCCCATCAACAGCGTCATCAGCAGGCCCAGGCGCAGTTCCAGGCGCAGGTAGAACGCGCAGGACGCCAGCGCCAGCAGCAGCGCCGGCGACAGCCACAGCCCGGCGACCGGCCAGGCGGGGCGCGACAGCAGTACGGCGACGGCCAGCACAATCAGCGGAATGCCGATAAAGTGGCTGGCGATGTTGCGCGGATCACGGTGGTAGGCGGCGTATTGACTGAGATGGTCGACGAGGCTTTTCATTGTTGTTCCTCCTGTAGGGTGATCGAATCATGCCCTGCGCCGGTCGCCGGTTCTGTCGGCTAGGCGACAATCGGCTCGCTGCCCCCGTGGATAAAACTATCGATGAAGATGCAGGTCTGGCGCGAGCGCCTGATGAGCGGCCAGTGGTTCAGCCGCTTGCCCGCTCAATTACAGAATAGTTTGTTGGTCAATGCCCGTTTGCGCTCGCTGGCGCCGGGCCAACGGCTGTTCCAGCGCGGCGATCCGCCCTGCGGCCTGTACGCGGTACTGGAAGGCACGGTGCGCATCGGCGCGGTCAGCGAGGAGGGCAAGGAGGCGCTGCTGAGCCTGGTGGAGGCGCCGCACTGGTTCGGCGAGATCAGCCTGTTCGACGGCCAGCCGCGCACCCATGACGCCTATGCCGTGGGCCCGTGCAGCCTGCTCAATGTGCCCCAGGCGGCGCTGCTCGAACTGCTGGACGAACACCCGCAATACTGGCGGCAGCTGGCGCTGCTGATGAGCCACAAGCTGCGCCTGACCTTTATCAACCTCGAACAGCTGAGCCTGATGCCGGCCCCGGCGCGGGTGGCCAACCGCCTGTTGATGATCGCCCGCGGCTACGGCGAAACCGACACCACGCGGCGGGTCCTGCACCTGCCCCAGGAGCAACTGGCGCTGCTGCTGTCGCTGTCGCGCCAGACCACCAACCAGATCCTCAAGGACTTGCAGGGGCAAGGCATTCTCAAGCTGGGTTACGGCGAGATCGAGATCCTCGACGAAGCGCGGTTGCGGGTATTGGCCGGAGTTTGACCCTTAGATCGCTATCGCGGGCAAGTCGGATCGCCGCCCGCTCGCTCCTACAGGGTTGTGTCATTCGTGCCATTTACGAACGACGCCGATCTGTAGGAGCGAGGCTTGCCCGCGATGAGGCCCGTACCGACACCGCCAATCCACGGCTAACGCAACCCATCGCGAAACTGCCCCGGGGTCATCCCGGTCCAGCGTTTGAACGCGCGGCTGAAGCTGCTGGCGTCGGCGAACCCCAGCAGGTAGCTGATCTCGCTCAGGGAGCACTGCGGGTCGCGCAGGTGCAGCAGGGCGAGGTTCTCCCGGCATTCGTTGAGCAGGGTGTCGAAGCGACAACCCTCGTCCGCCAGGTGGCGTTGCAGGCTGCGCAGGCTCAGGTGCAGGGCCTGGGCCACCCGTTCCGCCGAAGGTTCGCCCTCCGGCAGCTGGGCCTCGATCACCCCGCGCACCTTGCGCTCCCAGGTCAAGGGTTGCAGTTGCATCAGGGTGCGCTTGAGCACCGCCTCGTTGTGTTCGGCCAGTTCCGGGTTGGCGTCGTCCAGGTGGCTGTCGAAATCGTGCAGGCCGAACTCCAGGCGATCCTCGTCGGCGCCGAAAAACACCGGGGCGCGAAACACCGTGTGCCATTGCCTGGGGTCCGCCGGCTCGGAGCGCCGCAGGTACACCGCCAGCGGCGCGTAGTCGCGGCCCAGGCGGTTGCGGCAGGTGCGGACGTAGATCGCGACAAAGGCATCGATGGCCTCGACCGCCGGCTCCGGATTGCCCTCGGGGACCTTCAGGCGAAAGCGATAGCGGTCCTCGGTGCGGGTCAGCTCCAGCTCCAGGGCGTCGCTGACCACTTGGTGATAACGCACGATGCGCTCGAACACTTCCCGCAGGCTGCCGCTGGCCACCAGCGCATAACCCAGGGCATGGAAGGTGGTCGGGCTGACGAAGCGCGAGACCCGCAAACCTATGGCCGGGTCGCCGCTGGCCTGCACCGCCAGCTGCCACAGGCGGGTGGTGGCCGACAGCGGGTAACGCGCGTTGGGATCGTCCATCAGTTGTGGGTCGAGGCCGGCCTGGTGGCACAAGGCGGTGCTGTCGAGGCCCAGGGCATCGAGCTGCTTGCGCAGGGCGCGGGTCCAGCTGGCGAGGGAAGTGGGTTCGGTCATGGCGGTTGGCGCGTCCGGTCAACAGGTTGGCGTCCGCGGCTAGCGCCCGGCGCGTGGGCGCAGGGCAGGATGCGAACATCAATAACCAGAGGATGGAAGCATGTACGGTACTTCTGCAAGTCCCGACCGGCTGAATGCACAGCAACGATCGGCGCGTATTCGCGAGGTGGTGCTGGCCAGGGGTGTCGAGTTGCGCGAGCGCTACCCGCTGCTCAAGCATCAGGACGCGCTGGGCGCAGGCATCCTGGCCTTGGCCCTGGCCGGGATGATCGGCACGGCGGCGCTCTATATCGGCGGGTACATGGCCTGGTGGGCCTGCCTGCTGCTCAACGCGTTTTTCGCCTCCTTGACCCACGAGCTGGAGCACGACCTGATCCACAGCATGTATTTCCGCAAGCAGCGCGTCCCCCACAACCTGATGCTGGCGCTGGTCTGGCTGGCGCGGCCGAGCACCATCAACCCGTGGATCCGCCGCCATCTGCACCTCAATCACCACAAGGTGTCCGGCACCGAGGCCGATATGGAGGAGCGCGCCATCACCAACGGCGAGCCCTGGGGCATCGCCCGCCTGCTGATGGTTGGCGACAATGTCATGTCGTCATTGATCCGCACCCTGCGCGCCAGGACCTGGGCGCACAAGCGCAGCATCCTCAAGCGCACCCTGAAGGTGTACGCGCCGCTGGCGCTGTTGCACTGGGGGGCTTGGTATGTGTTCCTCGGCTTCCACGCCGCCAATGGCGTCGCCGCGCTGCTGGGTTCGCCCATCGACTGGTCGGCCAGCACCCTGGCGGTGATGCAGGTGCTCGATATCGCCGTGGTGGTGATCGTCGGCCCCAACGTGCTGCGCACCTTCTGCCTGCATTTTGTCAGCTCGAACATGCACTACTACGGCGACATCGAAGCGGGCAACGTGATCCAGCAGACCCAGGTGCTCAACCCCTGGTGGCTGTGGCCGTTGCAGGCGTTCTGCTGCAACTTCGGCAGCACCCACGGCATCCATCATTTCGTGGTCAAGGAACCCTTCTACATCCGCCAGCTGACCGCGCCGGTGGCGCACAAGGTGATGGCCGAGATGGGCGTGCGCTTCAACGATTTCGGCACCTTCGGCCGGGCCAACCGCTTTATCCGCAAGGAACAGGTGGCGGCGCAGGCGGTGCGGGGTGTCGGGGCGTGATGTATCGCGTTTGAGGGCCAATCGCGAGCAAGCTCGCTCCTACAAGTACATGGATAACCTGTAGGAGCGAGCTTGCTCGCGATGGCGATTCCGCAGACGCGCAACCTTCGGCGTTTTCCCCCACCTGTAGCCGCTGCCGCAGGCTGCGATCGGCCGGAACGGCCGTGGCGATCTCAAGGCTCTAGGAGGTCCTGCGACCAGCGTGGCCCGGACCATCGCAGCCTGCGGCAGCGGCTACGGGGTCAATCCGGCTGGAACGGCGAGGCGCTGAGGATCACTCCGGTTTCGTCCACGTACTGCTGCCAGTGGCCGATCAGCGCGTCGAGCTTGCCCGGCTCGCTTTGGGCCAGGTCGTGGATCTCCCCCGGGTCCTGGCTCAGGTCGTACAGCTGCCAGGTCGCCGGGCCCACCGGGCCGGGGATGTACACCGCTTTCCACTGGCCCTGGCGAATCGCCCGGCGGCCGAACAGTTCCCAGCCGGTGACCGTGTGTTCGTCATGCACCTGCGCGGTCTCGCCGGACAGGAAACCCAGCCACGACTTGCCGCGCAATGGCGCCACCTCCTTGCCGCGCCAGCGCTTGCCGGGATGACGCACGCCGGCCAGGTCGAGAATGGTCGGGGTGATGTCCATCACCGTGCCGAAGCCATGGCTGATCCGCCCCTTGAGCGCCAACTGCGGGTAATGCACCAGCGCCGGCACGCGGATCCCGCCTTCGGTGGTGAAGGCCTTGAACAGGCGTGACGGCGCGGTGGCGACCTGGGCCCAGGCCGGGCCGTACCAGACGTAGGAGTTGGCGCGGCCGATGTTGTCCAGGCTGTTGTCGTAGTGCCGGTTGAGGTAGGTCAACAGCTGCGGGCCGAACTTGGGGAAGGCTTCCAGCAGCGCGCCTTCGGCACCGTTGTCGGACATGAACAGGATAAAGGTGTTGTCCAGCTGGCCCTGCTGGCGCAGGTAGTCCACCACCCGGCCGATGTTCCAGTCCATGCGCTCGACCATCGCCGCGTAGACCTCCATGGCCCGCGCGGAAACCTGCCGCTGCTGCTCGCTCAAGGCCGCCCATTCGGCGCTCAGGCCCAGCAGCGGGTGCGGCTCCACATCGGCCTCGATCAGCCCCAGTTGCTTGAGCTTTTCCAGGCGCTCCAGGCGCAGCACTTCGGGGCCGGCGTCATAGCGGCCACGGTACTTGGCGACCACCTCCTCGGGCGCCTGCAACGGCCAGTGCGGCGCGGAAAACGGCAGGTAGGCGAAGAACGGCCGGGTCTGGTCGCGCTCCTTGAGGTACTGCAGCAGCTTGTCGCCGAAGGCGTCGGAGGAATAGAAATCCTTGGGCAATTGCTCGATGAAGCGGTCGTCCTCGATGTACAGCGCCGGGGTGGATTTGAGCAGCCCTGGGGTGTGTTCGTCGTAGGTCGGCTCGAAACCGTAGTGGTTGGCGGCGCCGGGCAGCAGCGAGAACGAACGCTCGAAACCCCGGGCATGGGGCGCCAGTTCGGCGGTCAGGCCCAGGTGCCATTTGCCGCTCATCAGGGTCTGGTAGCCGGCGTCGCGCAGCAGCTCGGGCAGGGCCACCACGCGGTCGTTGAGGTGGCCCTCGTAGCCCGGCTTGCCGATCAGTTCCGGGGTCAGGGCCTCGGCCATGGTGCCGATGCCGGCGATATGGTGGTCGGTGCCGGTGAGCAGCATGGAGCGGGTCGGCGAGCAGGTCGGCGCGGTGTGGAAGTCGGTCAGGCGCAGGCCGCCTTCGGCCAGGGCATCGAGGTTCGGCGTGGCGATTTCGCCGCCGAAGGCACCGAGATCGGAAAAGCCCAGGTCGTCGGCCAGGATCACCAAAAAGTTGGGACGTTGCGGCATCTGTTCACTCCTTGTCAGCAAGCAATAAAGGCCAGTGGCAGGTCACGGATCTGGGCGGGCAAAGGCACCTGGTAGTGATAGTCACGGGTCAGTTCGTGGAGCAGTTCTTCGCGCAGCTGGTGGAAGTCGAAACTGCTGCGCTGGCGCGGATGAGGCAGGGCGATGTCCACCACCCGCTTGATCCGGCCCGGGCGTGGTTCCATCACCACCACGCGGTCGGCGAGGAAGATTGCTTCCTCGACGTCATGGGTGACCAGCACCGTGGTGATCCTGGCCCGCTCGCGGATCGCCAGCAGCTCGTCCTGCATCTGCTGGCGGGTCAGCGCGTCGAGGGCGCCGAAGGGTTCGTCCAGCAGCAGGATGCGCGGGCTGGCTACCAGGCCGCGGGCGATGGCTACTCGTTGCGCCATGCCGCCGGACAGCTGGTGCGGGTAGGCGCGGGTGAAATCGGTGAGGCCCACCAGTTCGATGAAATCGGCGATGCGGGTTTGCCGTTCGGCGGCGCTCAGGGCTTCGTTGACCAGGCCCAGGCCGATGTTTTCCGCGACCGTCAGCCAGGGGAACAGGCGATGTTCCTGGAACACGATGCCGCGTTCGCCGCCGATGCCGCTGACGGCCTTGCCGTCGACGCGGATCTCGCCGCGAAACTGCGTATCCAGGCCGATCAGCAGGCGCAGCAGGGTGGATTTGCCGCAGCCGCTTGCGCCGACGATGGCGACGAATTCGCCCTCGGCAATCTCCAGGTTGAATTCGCGGATCGCCTCCAGCTCGCCGCCGGCGACCTCGAAGGTCTTGCCCACATGGCTGAAGCTGACGATGGGGGAAGGTACGAGTGCGTTCATGCGTGTCTCCAGCGTGTGGCGCGGGTTTCGAGCTGTTGGCCAATAAGGTTGAGCAGGGCGCCGGCGAGCCCCACCAGGAGCATGCCGGCCATGATCAGGTCCATGCGCAGCAGCTGCTGGGCGCCGATCATCTGGCTGCCGATGCCGCCGTTGGACGGCATGAAATATTCCGCGCCGATGGTCCCCAGCCAGGCGTAGATCAGGCTCAGGCGCAGGCCGGCGAAGATCCCCGGCGCGGCGCCCGGCAGCACCAGGCGGCGCAGGCGTTGCCAGAGGTTCAGGCGCAGCACTTGCGCCGCCTCGGTCAGTTGCGGCGACAGGTTGGCGACGCTGCGCTGGGTGGCGATAAACAGCGGGAAGAACGCGGCCAGCGCGACAAATACCCATTTCGCCAGCTCCCCGAGGCCGAACCAGGCGGTGAGCAGCGGCACCCAGGCGAAAATGGCGATCTGCCGCAGCGCCGCCAGGGTCGGCCCCAGAAGACGTTCGCTCAGAGGCGACAGGCCCAGCAGCAGGCCCAGGGCAAACCCCAGGCCGCCGCCCAGCAACAGGCCGCCGAGGGTGCGCCGCAGGCTCAGGCCCAGGCCGCCCGACAGGCTGCCGTCGAGCAGGCCGTTCCAGGTGGTTTGCAGCACCGTCAGCGGGCTCACCAGGATATTGGCGTCGACCCATTCCAGCTGGTTCGCCACTTGCCACAGCGCCAGCAGGAACAGCGGTAGCAGCCACGGCTGCAGGCGTTGCCAGCCCTGGTAGCGCGGGCCGCGGCGGATCTGCGCGATGGCCGGGTGCGGCCAGTGCACCAGGGCCTTGTCCAGCAGGCCGATGCCGCGGTCCATGGCCACGCCCATCACCCCGATCACCACGATGCAGACGAAGACGATATCCAGCATGAACAGCTGGCGCGCCCAGACCATCAGGTAGCCGATGCCTTCGCTGGAGGCCAGCAGCTCCACCGCCAGCAGCGAGGTCCAGCCGGCGGCCAGGGCCAGGCGCACGCCGGCCATGAAGGCGGGCAGGGCGGCGGGCAGTACCAGCCGGCGGATCAGCAGGTGCGGCGGCAGGCGCAGCACGGCGGCGGCTTCGCGCAATCTGGGCTGGGCGTCGCGCACGCCGACCAGGGTATGCAGGGTCACCGGCACCACGATGGCCTTGACCAGCACCACCAGCTTGAGCAGTTCGCCGATGCCGAAAAACACCATGAACAGCGGAATCCAGGCCAGGGTCGGAACCTGGGACAGGGCGGCGAAGGTGGGGAACACCAGGCGTTCCAGGCGCCGGCTGGAACCCAGCGCCGCGCCCAGCACGGCGCCGGCGCCGATGCCCGCCAGCAGGCCCCAGGCCAACCGTTGCAGGCTGATCGCCAGATGGCTCCACAGCTCGCCGCCGGCCAGCTCGAGCGCGCTGCTCCAGACCAATGCCGGTGCCGGCAGGATCTGCTCGCTCATCCAGGCATTGCGGCTGGCCAGCCACCACAGGGCGAACAGGCCCAGGGGCAGCAGCCAGGGCAACAGCCGCCGGTGGATGCGCGGCCAGGACAGCGGCTTATCGGCGGGCGCGGCCAACGGCAAGCTGAGAAGGGAAACACGGGCCATGGATGACCTCCGTTGTCGGGTTGTGCGGCATCTTTTTTCTTCTGCTTCTTTCTTCTGTAGGAGCGAGGCTTGCCCGCGATGGCGGTGGGTCAGATACAACGCGAATCGCGGGCAAGCCTCGCTCCTACGGAGTGGATTTTGGTTATATAAAAAGTTATATCGATGCTATTGGGAGATAAGAGAGGCCATTTAAGGCCTCCAGGCACGCCGCATCCAATGCATTTGGAGAATATTTTCGATGCTGACCATGCATACGCCGCGCAGAGCCGCGTCCTGGCTGGTTTATTCGAACAGGTTATTAAAATGTGAATTTATAGTATTTAAAGCTTTGATCGCCTTGAGCCTACCTTCTGCTCCTCAATGCCCGTCGCAGCCAGGAGCCACACCTTATGAACCTTCCCTTCAAACGCGTCCTCAGTCTGTTCGCCGCGCCGGCCCTGGCGGGGTTCCTGGGGTACCTGCCGCTGCTGGCCCAGGCGGATGAGCTCAAGCAGATCCGCATCGCCGTGCCGGACCTCAGCGCCGGCACCCAGCACAGCGGCGGCGGGGTGACGGACGTGCTGCGCCAGCAGCAGATCTTCGAAAAGGCCTTCGCCGACCAGGGCATCAGCATCCAGTGGAACTACTTCAAGGGCGCCGGCCCGGTGATCAACGAGGCCTTCGCCAACGGTCAGGTGGACCTGGCCTACCTGGGGGACCTGGCGGCAATCATCGGCAAGTCCAACGGCCTGGACACCCGCCTGCTGAGCGCCACTGCCCGTGGGGTCAAGCAGTACCTGGGAGTGGTGCCGGGCTCGGGGATCAAGACCTTGCAGGACCTCAAGGGCAAGCGGGTCGCGGTGTTCCGCGGCACGGCCACGCAGTTGTCGCTGGATGCCGCGCTGGCCAGCCAGGGTCTGAGCGAGAAGGACCTGAAGATCATCAACCTGGATTTCAACGCGGCGGTCGCGGCGCTGGCGGCGAAGCAGATCGATGCTACCTGGGGCGGTTCCAACTTGAACGCCTTGCAGGCCAAGGGCCTGGCCGAGGTGCCGCTGAACACCAAGGACCTGGGCGGCGCGGGTAGCGTGCAGGCGGTGCTGGTGGGCAGCGGCACCTTCGTCGATGCCCATCCCGAGGTGGTGGAGAAGCTGCTCAAGGCCCAACAGCAGGCGGTGCAGTGGCTGACCCAGGACAGCAACAAGGACGCCTATATCGAGCTGGTGTCGGGGCTGGCCAGCTACCCGCCGGCGGTGCTGCAGCAGGACCTCAAGGATCAGCGCTTCAGCGAAATCTTCCCCTCGACCCTGGACCCGGTGTTCCTCGGCAAACTGCAGGACGCGGTGGACCTGGCTGCGCAGCAGCGGTTGATCCGCAAGCCGTTCAAGGTCAGCGAATGGGTGGCGCCGCAGTTGGCGGCCGCCGGTCTGTAAGGCCACCTGGCAATCCGCTTACGTCCCGTAGCCGCTGCCGAGCCTGCGAGGCTGCGATCGGTCCCGCAGGGGCCGCAAAACCCGACAACGCGGTCTGCCTGGACGAACCGGGTGGGCCTTGTTGCGACGACTGCGTCGTCGATCGCAGCCTCGCGGGCTCGGCAGCGGCTACAGATTGCGTCTTCTGCAGGCGCGAGCTTGCCCGCGATGGCGTCCTAGGACGCCATGCTGACCTGCTGCCGATCCACCGCCACCAGCACTTCGATCATCTTGCGGGCCGCCGGCGACAGGCGAAATCCCGTGCGGCTGACGATGCCGCAGCGGGCGTTCATGCTCTCGATGTTCTGCGGCAGGTTGCGCCAGTGCAGCAGCGCCAGGGAACCCTGTTCGATGTCCTCGACGAAGGCTTCTTCGGTGCCCACGCCAATCGCATTGGACTGGCGCACGATCTTCACCAGCGCCGGGAAATGCTCGGTCTGGATGGTCGGGGAAAAATCGATGCGCCCGCTGAGGTTGGCCAGCAGCTTGCGGATCCCCGGCGGGATCAGCGTGCTGGCCAGCGGGTAGTCGAACATGTCGTTGGTCGACAGGCTTTCCTTGGCCAGCAGCGGGTGCCCCGGGCGGCAGAAAAACACCCCGCGCTTGGGCGTCAGGGGCTGGGTCTGGAAGTTCGGGTCGGCTTCGAAATGGCGGATGTCGGCGATAAAGAATTCGATCTCTTCGCGGCTCAGGCTGCGGCTGAGTTTTTCCCAGTTATCCACCTCCAGGCAGATACGCACCTTGGGGTGGATGCCGGTGAATTGCGCCACCGCGTCGGGCACCAGTTTCACCGCCGGCGCCGGGCCGCAACCGAAGCGCAGCTCGCCGGCGTCGAGCTTGGTCATCTGCGTCACTTCGCTGCTCAGCAAGGCTGCGCCCTGCACCAGGCTCAGGGCGTGCTGCAACACCACCTGGCCTTCCGGGGTGGGACGCAAATCCTTGTTGCCACGGTCCACCAGCACGCAGCCGAACTCCTGCTCCAGGCCCTGGATGCTGCGGCTGAAGGCCGGCTGGGTGATGCCCATGGCGTCCGCCGCGCGGACAAAACTGCGGTGTTCGTTGAGGGCGATGAAGTAACGCAATTGGCGAAGATCCATATGCTTTCCCGGCATCCGAAAAATAGCCCGAAGGCATTTGCGACGAGTGAGGAATGAGGTTTTAAATGCAAGCTCTTATTCCGTCAACGAAGCATGTGAATATCTATTAGATCTAAAGTGAATATAGATAGAGCGTTGTTTCGCTGCCGCTCAACCGTAAGCAGTCAGACGAGGGTCTACCCGATGAGCAATGCCGCACTAGCCGTTAAACCCGCTGTTCATGCGCTTGAGATCCACCCGGTGGCCGGCCGTATCGGCGCCGAGATCCGTGGCGTGCAACTCTCCGGCGAGCTGGACGCCGCCACGGTCGAAGCCATCCAGCAGGCGCTGGTGGACTACAAGGTGATCTTCTTCCGTGGCCAGGCTCACCTCGACGACCAGAGCCAGGAAGCCTTCTCCCACCTGCTCGGCGAGCCGGTGGCGCACCCCACCGTACCGGTGCGCGACGGCACCCGTTACCTGCTCGAACTGGACGGCGCCGAGGGCCAGCGCGCCAATTCCTGGCACACCGACGTGACCTTCGTCGATGCCTACCCGAAGGCCTCGATCCTGCGTTCGGTGGTGGCGCCGGCCTCCGGTGGCGACACGGTCTGGGCCAACACCGCCGCGGCCTACAACGAACTGCCGGCGGAGCTGCGCGAGCTGGCGGACAAGCTCTGGGCGGTGCACAGCAACGAATACGACTACGCCGGGGCCAAGCCCGACGTGTCGGCGGAGAAGCTGGAGCGCTATCGCAAGGTGTTCACCTCCACCGTCTATGAGACCGAGCACCCGCTGGTGCGCGTGCACCCGGTGAGCGGCGAGAAGAGCCTGGTGCTCGGGCATTTCGTCAAACGCATCAAGGGCTACACCCAGGCCGATTCGGCGCACCTGTTCAACCTGTTGCAAAGCCATGTCACGCGTCTGGAAAACACCGTGCGCTGGCGCTGGACCGCCGGTGACGTGGCGATCTGGGACAACCGTTCGACCCAGCATTACGCGGTCGACGACTACGGCACCCAGGACCGCGTGGTCCGCCGCGTGACCCTCAAGGGCGACGTGCCGGTGGGTGTGCATGGGCAACGTAGCCAGACCATCAAGGGGCTGTGACAGAGGCGTCCCAAGGCTCTCTGTAGCCGCTGCCGCAGGCTGCGATCGACCCGAAGGGGCGCGGCGGTTTCAAGATCGCCAAAGGCCTTCGGCCTTATCGCAGCCTGCGGCAGCGGCTACAGGAGTGCGCGGTGGGTTTGAAATTTTTCGCCGGCAATCGAGCCCGCGAAGCCGCCGCCTCACTTTTCGCGAGCAAGCTCGCTCCTACAGAAAGGCGCAATGCCGTGCCCCTGTAGGAGCGAGCTTGCTCGCGATCAGCCGCGCAGCGGCGCCCTCACCACACCCCGATCTGCACCACCTTTTCTGCCTCCGGCTCGCCATAGCGAAAGCGTTGCCCGCGCAGGTCGATCTCTTCGTGGCTGATGGTGGTCCGCCGCTTCAGCCCGCGCAGCCAGTCGAACAGATACCCCAGGTGCTCCTCGCGCACCGCCGCATAGGCCGGGTCGGCGCCGAGGTCGCGCAGTTCCTGGGGGTCGTTGTAGAGGTCGAACAGCTGCGGGCGGAAGCCGTCGTAGGCCAGGTATTTCCAGCGCTCGCTGCGCACCATGGTCATGCGGCAGCGGTCGATGGGCTGGGCCAGGCGTTCGCGGGCCGGGGCCTGGAACGCGTAGTCGTATTCGCTGATGGCATAGCGGCGCCAGTCGCCCGCCGTGCCGTGCAACAGCGGGATCAGCGAGCGGCCTTCCAGCCGGTGTTCGGCGCCGGGCAGCCCCAGGGCGTCGAGAAAGGTCGGCAGGGCATCGATGGTTTCCACCAGGCGCTCGTCCAGCGTGCCGCGGCTGATATCCGCCGCGGCCCGTGGGTCGCGCACGATCAGTGGCACGCCCACGGCCGGCTCCAGTAAAAACTCCTTTTCCCCCAGCCAGTGATCGCCGAGAAAGTCGCCGTGGTCGCTGGTGAACACGATCAGGGTGTCGTCCCAGCGCCCGCTGCTTTGCAGGAAATCGAACAGGCGGCCGAGCTGATCGTCCACCTGCTTGATCAGGCCCATGTAAGTCGGCACCACGTTCAGGCGCACTTTGTCGCGGGAGAAGTTCTGGCTCTCCTGATGCTGGCGAAAGGCGGCATACACCGGGTGGTCGCTGGCCTCGTCGGCGGCGGCGCGCACCGGGGCGATCACCTGCTCGGCCGTGTACAGCGCGTGGTAGGGCGCCGGCGCGATATAGGGCCAGTGCGGCTTGATATAGGACAGGTGCAGGCACCAGGGCTGCTCGCCCTGCTCTTGGATGAAGTCGAGGGCGCGGTCGGTGGTGTAGACGGTCTCCGAATGCTGCTCGGGGATGCGGGCCGGCAGGTGGGCGTTGCGCATTTTCCAGCCGCTGAGGATTTCACCCTGTTCACCTGCGGCGGCGTTGGCCCAGTCGTGCCAGGGGTTGCGCCCCTGGTAGCCCTGTTCGCGCAAGTAATGGGTGTAGGGCGCCGACTCGCGTTTGTCGTCGAACAGTGGGCTGTCGGGGAAGATCCCGTCGTGGCGCAGATAGGGTTCGAAACCGACCTCGTTGAGGGCCTCGGCCTGCTGGCTTTCGGGGTCGATCGCCAGGCGCTGCAAGGCATCGAGATTGGGCGTGGCGTGGGTCTTGCCCACCAGCGCGGTGCGGATGCCGTGGGGGCTCAGGTAGTCGCCGATGGTCAGCTCTTCCAGGGGCAGCGGCACGGCGTTCCACGCCACCTGGTGGCTGCTGACATAACGCCCGGTGTAGGCCGACATCCGCGACGGCCCGCAGATGGTGCCCTGGGTGTAGGCGCGGCTGAAGCGCACGCCGGCGGCGGCCAGGCGGTCGATGTTCGGCGTGTGCAGATGGGGATGGCCGTAGCACGACAGGTAATCGCGACGCAGCTGGTCGCACATGATGTACAGCACGTTGCGCACGGGTTGGACGGGGTTGGACATGGCGTTCACCGATCGAAAGACAGGTGAGGGTTTTCGCTGTCGCGGGGCGTTCCGACAAGCGCATTTGGCGCATGCTTTTCATGCGTGATATGCATGGGCGAAGGCGACCCCTGTAGCCGCTGCCGAAGGCTGCGATAAGGCCGCAGGCCTTCAGCGATATTGAAATCGCCGCGCCCCTTCGGGGCGATCGCAGCCTGCGGCAGCGGCTACAGGTGCGGTGTTTCAGACCGCGAAATTCTCCAGCGAACACAGATCCTCATCCAGCGCGTCGGTGCGCTTGATCTCCTCGATCATCGCCTCGGCCAGCGGCGACAGCCGATAGCCGGCGCGGCTGACGATGCCGTAGCGGGTGTACAGCTCCTCCAGGTCGTCGGCCAGGCCTTCGACCTTCAGGCACACCAGCTCGCCCCGGGCATTGTGCAGCGCATCGCTGTAGGCGCCGATGATACCGATCGCATCCGAGCGCATCACCACGCCGAGCAGGCTGTAGCTGTTCTCGCATTCCACATTCGGGACGAAATCCGGCCGGCCGCTGAGATCGACCACCACCTTGCGCAGGTTCGGCGGGCGGATGGTCGCGGCCAGCGGGTAACTCATCAGCTCGACGGCGGTGACGCTTTCCTGCTCGGCCAGCGGGTGCCCGGCGCGGCAGCAGAAATGCCATTTGCGCGGGCGCAGGCGCTGGGTCAGGTAATCCGGGTTGGCTTCGAACTGCCGGGTGTCGGCGACGAAAAATTCGAACTCTTCGCTGAGCAGGCGTTTGCTCAGGGTTTGCCAGTCATCCACCTGGAACTGCACCCGGGCCTTGGGGTAGCGCCCGATAAAGCTGCCGATGGCCCGGGGGATCAAGCCTGCCGCTGGCGCCGGCCCGCAACCGAAGCGCAGTTCGCCGGCCTCCAGGCCGTTGAACTGGCTGATCTCGTTGGCCAGTTGCTGCGCGCCGCTGACCAGCCGCCGTGCATGTTCGAGCAGCACCAGCCCCTGTTTGGTCGGTGCCAGGTCCTTGCGCCCGCGATCCACCAGCTGACAGCCGACGCTGTGCTCCAGGGCCTGGATGCTGCGGCTGAAGGCCGATTGCGACAGGTTCACCGCCAAGGCGGCCGCGACAAAGCTGCGCTGTTCGGCGAGGGCGATGAAGTGACGGAGCTGGCGCAGATCGATATGCATTTTTCACATTGAAAATATCGGGGAAATGCATTGGCTATGCATTAGGTCGACTCTTTATAAAGGCAATCTCTTATTCCGTAAATCTTATTAAAAACATAAATAAATAACCTAAAAGAATATACGGATCAGTCTGTTTTTTGCCCAGGAGCCGCCCATGAGCCCGTTGAACCTTGTCTCCCCCACTTCGCCCCGACGGCTCAAGCGCTTGCCGCTGGCCCTGCTGCTGGCCGGTAGCGCCGGCTGGTCCCACGGCTATGCCGCGCAAGCCGAAACGCCCGCCGAAGCCCCGGCCAAGGCCGATGCCGCCCGGCCCGCCGCCAGCGGCCAGTTGGAAACCGTGACCGTGACCGCGCGGCGCCGCGAGGAGAGCGCCCAGGACGTGCCGACGCCGATGAGCGTGATCGGTGGCCAGGCCCTGGAGAGCCAGCGGGTCTATCGCATCCAGGATCTGCAGCAGTTGGTGCCGAGCGTCAACGTCGCCTACATGCACGCGCGCCAGTCCAGCGTGTCGATCCGCGGCCTGGGCAACAACCCGGCCAGCGACGGCCTGGAAGGCAGCGTCGGGCTGTACATCGACAACGTCTACCTGGGGCGGCCGGGCATGGCGGTGTTCGACCTGATGGACATCGAGCAGTTGGAAGTGCTGCGCGGTCCCCAGGGCACGCTGTTCGGCAAGAACACCACCGCCGGGGTGATCAACATCAGCACCCGCGCGCCGAGCTTCACCCCCGAACGCAGCATCGAGACCTCGGTGGGCGAGGACGGCTACTTCCAGACCAAGGGCACTATTTCCGGGCCGTTGACCGACGAGCTGGCCGGGCGTTTCTCGGCCTATCGCACCCGCAGCGACGGCGATATCAAGAACGAACACGATGGCCATGACCTCAACGGCGGCTCGCGCCAGGGCTTCCGTGGCCAACTGCTGTTCAAGCCCAACGAGAACTTCAACCTGCGCTGGATCGGCGATTACAACGAAGAGGACTCCAGTGCCGGCACCCGGGTGCTGTACAGCACCGGGCCGACCATCAATGGCGTCAACCAGTACCAGTCGCGGGCCACTGCGGCCGGCGCCACCCTGGTCGACGGCACGCACCGCAAGGTCAACCTGGACAACGATCAGCACGTCACGGTGTTCCAGGGCGGCACCTCCCTGGAGGCCAACTGGACCCTGCCCAGCGACTTCACCCTGACGTCGGTCAGCGCTTACCGCTGGTGGGACTTCACCCCGCGCAACGACGACGGGCTCAACGTGCCGGCCAGCTATAACGCCGGGGTCTCGGTGGAGGATAAACAGTGGTCCCAGGAGTTCCGCCTGGCCTCGCCCACCGGCGGCTTCTTCGACTACGTGCTCGGCGCCTACTACTTCGGCTCCGACCTGGACAACAAGTCCTTCGCCTATTACGGCCCCAAGGCGGACATCTGGAACGGCACGCCCAACGGCGCCCTGAACAACGTCACCAGCATCGGCAACGGGCATATCCGCACCGACAGCTTCGCGCTGTTCGCCCAGGGCACCTGGCACCTCACCGAGCGCCTGGATTTCACCGCCGGCCTGCGTGGCACCTATGAAGAGAAAAGCGCCTGGGTGACTCGCAACGCGCCAGTGGGGGGCGCCGCGGTGACCGGTGCCGCGGCCACCGCGCGGCGCGGACGGGCCGGGGCCTACGACTCCGGCGACCTCAACCAGTACAGCACCAGCCCCTCGGGCCTGCTCAACCTCAGCTACCGCTTCACCGACGACCTGCTGGGCTACGCCACCCTGTCCCACGGCGAGAAGTCCGGCGGGGTCAACCTCGCGGTCGGCTCGGCGCCCACTGCTGGCGCCGACTCGCTGCTGATCGGCACCGAGCGCGCCAACAACGCCGAACTGGGTTTCAAGAGCACCCTGTGGGACAAGCGCCTGCAACTCAACGCCAACCTGTTCTGGACCCAGGTCAACGGCTACCAGACCAATGCCTACGACGCCAACAACCGCGTGCAGTACCTGACCAACGCCGGATCGGTGCGCTCACGAGGCGTGGAAGTCGAAAGCACGCTGATCCCCATCCGTGGCCTGACCCTCAACCTCAACGGCTCCTACAACGACGTGCGCTACCTGTCCTACAAGGATGCGCCATGCCCGCCTGAAGTCAGCCTGCGCCCGGGCGCCCCGGCCTCCTGCGACCTCAGCGGCCACCAGGTGGTCGGCGCCTCGAAATGGATCGGCAACGCCAACGGCGAGTACAAATGGAACCTGGACAACGGCCTCGAACCCTACGTCACCGGCAGCTACGCCTTCCGCTCCAAGGCCGTCGGCACCGTCGAGGATTCCGACTACGGCCAGATCCCCAGCTACGCGGTGGTCAACCTCTCCACCGGCCTGCGTGGCAACTATGAGCAAGGGCAGTGGGACGTGTCGCTGTGGCTGAAAAACGCCTTCGACAAGACCTACTACACCACGCTGTGGTCGGGGGGGAATGGCGGCTACGAAGGTTTGCTCGGCACGCCGCGGACCCTTGGCGTGACCGGCCGCTACGACTTCTGAACACCCTCATTTGCAACCCGCGCCGGGTTCCGCGGCGCGGTTCGACCTGAACAGGAGTTCCACCATGTTGAACCTCAAGCCCGTGTTGCCCCTGCTGCTGTCATTCAGTGCCGGGGCCTTCGCCGCCCCCAGCGTCTACCCCACCGGCGTGACCCGTTACGACCCGGCCAAGGCCTTCAATCAGTACGTGATCTTCAGTGGCGCGGACAAGAAAACCCACCTGATCGACATGAATGGCAACGAGGTGAAAAACTGGCCCCAGGCCGGCTTTCCTTCGGCGATCATCGACCCGCAGCTGGTGGGCGGCGCGCGTGGCCGGGTGCTGTTGCAACTGAGCGAAAAGGACCCCGGCAAACTCGGCTCGGCCGGCAATGGCCTGGGCAACCAGAGCATCGGCGAGCTGGACTGGGACGGCAAGGTGGTCTGGCAATGGGGCGACCAGGCGCCTGGCGGCGCGGCCCAGCAGCATCATGACCAGCGCCGCCTGAGCAATGGCAACACCCTGGTGCTGGCCAACAAGGTACATGCGGTGGCGGGCTTCAAGGTGCCGCAAGTCATCGATGACGTGATCTACGAAGTCAGCCCCCAGGGCGAGGTGAAATGGCAGTGGCTGGCCTCCGAACACCTCAAGGAATTCGGCTTCACCCCGGAGCAGTTGAAGCTGGTGCGGGCCACCAAGGACCCGGACTACCTGCACATCAACAACCTCAGCGTGGTCGGCCCGAACAAGTGGTTCGACGCCGGCGACAAACGCTTCGCCCCGGACAACCTGCTGTTCGACTCCCGCAACGCCAACTTCATCGCCATCATCGACAAGCAGAGCGGCAAGGTGGTCTGGCGCCTCGGCCCCAACCTGCCGACCCTCAACCGGCGAGCGCCGGCGACCTTGCCGCGCCCGGTGGACCAGTTCGTCGGCCAGCACGACGCCCACATCATCCCCGCCGGCCTGCCGGGCGCGGGCAACTTGCTGGTGTTCGACAACCAGGGCACGGCCGGCTACCCCTCGGTGCCATTGGGGCTGATTTCCGGCTCGCGGGTGCTGGAGATCGACCCCGTGACCCAACAGATCGTCTGGCAGTACAGCGCCGCCAGTTCCAGGCAGCCGGGCTGGGCCTTCTACAGCTCGTTCATCAGCAGCGCCCGACGCCTGCCCAACGGCAATACCCTGATCGATGAAGGCATGAACGGCCGCTTCTTCCAGGTCACGGCAAGCGGCGAAAACGTCTGGGAATACGTCAGCCCGTTCCTCGGCAAGGCCCCGGGCAGCGACGCCATCAGCAACTGGGTGTACCGCGCGTTGCCGGTGAGCTATGACTGGGTGCCACAAGGCACGCCACGTTCGGAAGCAGCGGTGATTGCGCCGACGGCGGCTTTGCAACCGACTAATGCCAGCCGTTGATCCGGCTGCTGCGTGCTCTGGGTTACCTGTAAAGGCTTGCTCGCGATAGCGCCGGTTCAGACGGCGCATCGCGAGGTCTCTACAGGCTTATTTGCAGCTGTAATTTTCAGGCATGGTGACCGTGTAATTGCGCTGTACGCGGTCGCGGAAATCCAGGTTCTGCAGGCCTTGTTCCACCAGGAAGGCCTCGACCTTGCCGTTCTGGCAATCCTCGTTATAAGAGGACACCCGCAGCAGATACACCGCACGCCGAGTGGTTTCGTCCCGGGCCGTCGCGGTAAAGGTCGACAGGGTGGTGTAGCCGGTGCGTTCCGAGGTGCCTACCGGACCATAAGACGTATTGGGCGTGCTGGTGCAGACCAGCTTTTCCTTCTTTTTCTTGCCATCCTTGCACACCGTGGAAGTGCTGTTCTGCACCCGGCCGTAGTCGGTGGCGGTGTAGCGGTAAGTGACTTGCTTGCTATGGATATCAAGGCTGACCGTCATCTTGATCGGCGCATGCTTCTTGGGCAGCGACGCCTCGGTAAACACCTCGCGGAACCCCTGGTCCTTCAACGCATTGACCATATCGAGCAGGTAATAACGGGCATTCAGCGAATTCTCGTCATTCCCCGTCGTGGCCGTCACCAGCACCAGCGCTTGCCGATCAAATTGATAGTCCGGATCCGGCGTGCCATTGAGCGCGACGTCGAACTTGGTGGCGCAGCCGGTGAGCAGAAGGGAAAACAGGAATAGCGGGTAAAGCATGTATCGAGTCATGAGGGCTTCGTTGTGTTGCGGTGGATGGGATAGGGATTAGACGGATGAGCGGGGGAATAAACAAATGGGGTAGGTGGAGCAGTAGGCCCGACAGGGGGCGTATTGAAGGACGGCTTGGCTTGTGAGCGGGACTCCCGTCGAGCATGGTCTACGGGCGAAGCATGAGCCGTTTGCAGAGGCAGCTACGGTAGTGTTCCTGTCAGTCTCTGCGACCAGCTTTTGCCTGATCGCATCGCGATTATCGATGCGAGCTTGATGTTTGTTACTGACTAATCTTCCGTTGAGAATTTTGCTTTCAATATTTTGCATTTTAGCAAAATGCTTTCACGATCTGATATGGCGTTATTGTCGCACCAGTTGCTGATGACGGAGGCTCCGTCAGAAAATGAAAGCACTACGTGCTCGCCCATGAACTCGAATGCTATTCCTTCTTTCAGGTATTCGGGGATGTTTTCAAAGTCCTCATCAGTACTGAGATAAATTCCCGACATGTCAATGCCAAAACCCTCCGAAGTTGCGAGCTTGTCTAGCGCTACAGGTAGAAAACTTTGGATGATCAGGGAAGAAGAGTCTTTGAGGTCGAGTAGGCAGTTGTGGATGATGCTTTCTTGTCTGAGCGTCAGTGTATTCATTTGTTTGTACTACTGGCTGAGCTTTATGTCAGTCGCATTGCGTGACTATGTAGACGCGGTCATCAACGTCTGATGTTCTACTTCCAAAGAAGTATATTTCGTTCTGGTTAAATAAAGTGTAGTTTCTTTTTGTTCTAGGCTTGCTTTTGCCAAAAATATCCATTTCCTGTTGTGAAGGGGCGCTATCAACAATCGGAAATGACTGCTCTCCATGTACTTGCAATAAAAAGTCCAAGGCTGCTCCCTTGTACTGGGCCGGCGTCTCATCACCCATGAGCCACTTGGGCTTATCGCCAGCCCAACCGAATACATCGTTGCCTTTACTGTGGCTAAATGCTAAGGGAGTCATTGCGATCCGTATCGGGTAGTCACTTGCATAGGTTTTTTCTTCATTCTTGAAAAGAAAGGCCGCAAAGTATTTTTGGTAATCGCTTAAAAAGTTATCTGGAATGGTTGCCCCCAATAGCGGGACTTTGAGCATTTCAGGAATCGTATAGTCTTCGTTGAAATCGTCAGTCGCGGCAAAAATACTTAGCGTGTGGCCATGTAGTGAGTGAGCCTCTGGAAATTGCAGCGTGAAGTAAAAGCTCATCAAACTGCCGTTTGGGCTTTTGGGCATGCTCATTCCTTGGGGGATGACTGGTTTCCCTCCAATGTATGAAGCGGACTCGGTTTTTGGGGTTTTATTTATGTACATGGATTTAAATTGATTTTCCTGAAGAGTAGGCTTTTACTGGTTTTTTGAGGGGGAGCGCCTTTTGATGGTCGAGGCTCAACTTCGGGGGGATTTAATTAAGTCTCCAGCATTGTACGACGCTACTTTTTATCAGCTGACTGATTAATTCCTCTGATATGTCAATTTCTGGAAGATCTGAGTCATCGTCTATAGAGCTAACTAGCAAATTGAACTCGTTAGATGGTTCTTCGCGCAAATCATCTTCGGGGTGTGGAACCCCTAGAAGTGCATATTTCAGGGTTGGTGTGCTTGCCAGAAAGGCAGGGTATTCGTCATATGTGCCTTCATTATCTTTCTTGAAGGTAATACCAAGAATATCTCCGAGAACAGTGGCCGTATTTTCCAATGAACCGATAGGGGTTAAACTGATATTTGCGAACTTTCTATAGGTTTCGGTACTCATGCTACCTTCCTGGGTTAATGAAAAATTTGAGAGTCGGCGTTCGCTTGCAACTTTTCAATTTCCTTCTAGTGGATCCATCCCATAGGGTTTGGCATGTACTGGTAGTTTTTCAATCCCCCGCCAACGTGATCGAGCCTGGAACCAAACTCGTCAAAAACTTGGATTGTAATAGTGCTGCCGGTTGTAATGCAGCCTGGTTTCACTATCGACGTACTGACCCTGGAATCGCGGCGGCTTGTCGATTTCCTCGACATCCAGAGCTTCCAGAATGTTGTAAGCCCGATACTTTGGCTGACCACATGATCTCGCTACTGTCGACCGTCAGTTCCTGTGCTCGGAGTTCGATCGTGATGCATTGGTTATCTTAACTTTAATTTTGGCTTTTAAATAATGGCAAGTACAAGAAGAATTGTTTTTATGGGTTATGATTCGAAATAAATGTTGTAACCTTTGTCTGAATCGGATTTAGTATGGTTTTTTATCACCTCTATGTCAAAAAGCGTTGCAGGTGTTGATGAAGTTTTATTTTTCATTTCTTGATTGGCTTTTTCTATTTCGTGGGTAAGGTCTGTGTAGGAGTCAATAAGTATTGTGTCGTTGGTAGAGTACGTTAATTTTATCTTCTTAGAGGTTATGAGGCATAGTTTTATGCTGATGTTTGGGTTGAATAAAAGCCTTCCGCCTAGATCATATATTTTGTCATTGTTTTGGAGTTTTCTTCCCCAACTACTTTGCGTTGTATGCTTGCCGTCTCCGGTTTGTATTGAGAACTCCGATTCCAGTCTGTCTAGCTCTTCAAATTCAATAAGCGCGCTTTTCACCAGGATGAAGCCGTCACTTATAATTCTTTCAGGGATTACTGAAGAAGCTTGATTTGTTAATTGCTCTATTATTGGCTCGTCAATTGTGTTGAGGATGAAGTTTATTATTTTTATTCTTGGCGTCTCGTAGAATTTTTCAGTTAACGCTATATCCATATAGCTTATAAGTCCTCCAGCGTTATCGTAGTCTATAGCGCCAAATGCTTCCTCTATATCAAGTGCGATTTTCATTTTAATTTGCTTTCTTAAGAGAGTGTGTGTTTTGAGCGCGGTGTTGAACTTTTGTGTTATAGCGGTTTAAGCAATGATGAAGTGTTCGCATAAAGTGCCGTTGGTCTTCGATGTCATCATTAAAGTGGGTGGTTATTTTATCAAATAGGAAGTCGAAGTTTTCATCAGTGTTTAAAAAATATTTCAATGTTTTTATGCAGCGCTCGCGTGCTTCTGGAGTGTATGCAAGAAACTCTGGTTTTAGTATTGTGTCGAAAAGCTCTGAAAGTTCTCGGATGTCATTTATGTTTTTTGAAGCTATTATGTCTTGTCTGATTTTGGAGTCATTGTCAGGATTATCTATGTCGAAAATAAAAAGCAAGCTGCGAAATATATTGAGGTCAGTTTTTTTGTTCATTTTAGTAATCCGGATAAGAAAATATCAGCGCAGGTCGTCACGCTGCGCTGACAGGTCATTGCTGATTTTTTAAAGAACGGGTTTAAGCGCTTAGAACCTGATCCCGCAACTTACGACCGATAACATCCATTAGGTCGCAGCCATCTCGGAGTGGGATGACGATCACTCGCGACAAATCTTGTAGCAGTAGTGGGTCACTGTTGAAGTTTTCGGTTAGAGAAATTGTTTCAAGTAGTTGAGTGACACATCGGATGCGGTATGCGGCGGTGTCATGCAGCACATCGATAGGGGCTTGCGTGTCGATCAGCAGCGAAGGAAAGTTGTTATCGATTCCTGTGATGGGCATGTAGCGAGACATAGATGATCTTCCTGGGTCAGCTTCAGAAACTGCCTGCATCACTTCCACATGAGGGTGGCAGTCGTACGCGGGTGTGGAAGACCGAGGATCCAGGAACCCGGCGCACTCGAAAGTGCCCCGCGTACAACCGCCATAATTTAACAGTATGTAAAAAGCATGCTCAATGGAGGTTCTTTTACTTGGATCTCAAAGGGCTTCCACACCCTTGTCGCTGATCTTGCAGCGACTTGAAGATCCTATCTATTGGATTGGGTTCATATAAGATGGCAAAAATCGATTAATCTTGTAGGAAAATTCCATTTTGGAAAATTAAGACCTCTCGGAATACAATATGAAAGGCGTAAGAACTTGAATTTTTAGTTTTGAGGTTTCCAAAATTCGATGTTCTCCATGTACCGCTCTATGTCGTCCATGTCGTCTTCACCTAAGGAGGTATCGAAGTTCTCGCTAAGTATTCTTCTAACTTTTGCAAGTTTTTGAGTTACTTTTTCATTGTCGATAAACTCGGTGGTAGCGCGTTGGTACTCTTCAGTTTTTTTGTCACTATAATAGCTGCCCATCTTATGCAACGATATCAGAATGAATTCAATCTCAGCTAGCGCCTCAAGTACAGCTTCTCCTGATAGTACAATTTTCTTGTTGTTCTCTAGCATTATCTTCTCCGCGTAAATTTTGGGTTGTCGAGTTTTAGATTTCCCTTGATTGTCAACTCCATAGTGCCGTATCTAGGGTTTTTGACCAGTTCCAGTTGAGATTCAGGTACGTCTGTTTCAATGTAATCTCTGCCGCGCCCCCTTCCAATTTGATATTTTTCTTCAGCCTCGAGTTGACTTAGTGGCTTCTTGTTGGCAGCTTCGACATAAACTCTATTATTGTCTTGAGCCTGAATCACACCATCATTTTCGATGCCTGTTGAGCCTTTTCTGTTGGTGTAATGTCGGACCCGGACTTTTTTCTCGGTGTGTGTTACGGGAGCAGGGGCGCTTGGTTCGCCTTGGTTAACTTTTGCTTTATCTGTTGGCGCTTCAACGTCACTTGAGGGGTTTGATTCTTTTTCCGGACATTTCCTATTCAACCCCAACGGGTCCACCCACCCCGTAGGGTTAGGCACGTACTGGTAGTTGTTCAGCCCCCCCGCCAGCTTGATCGGGTCCGGGGTCAAGAACCGTCCAGAGCTCGGATTGTAGTAGCGATGGCGGTTGTAGTGCAGCCCGGTTTCCGTATCGAAGTACTGCCCCTGGAAGCGCAGCGGGTTGTCGATTTCGGAAACGTCCAGCGCAGCCAGATTGCCATACGCCCGGTACTTCGCCGACCACATGATTTCGCCGCTGTAGGCGGTCAATTCCTGCGGCGTGCCGAGGTGGTCGAGCTGGTAGTAGAACGGTGTGGCCTGGGCCGGGCCTTCGCCATCGAGCATGGCCAAGGGGCGGAAGGTGCCGGGTTCGTAGATGTAGCTGCGATAGCGGTTTTCACCGCTTTCGGCGATCAGCCGTTCGCCTTGCCACAGGAACTCGGTGGTGCGGCCGTCGACGGTCTTGGCGATACGGCGGCCGAAGGCATCGTACTTGTAAGTGGCGGTGCTGCCACCCGGCAGGCTGACGCCGATCAGCCGGTGCTGGCAGTCGTACTGGTATTCGGTGACCAGCTTCTGGCCGGCGCCGCGGCGTTCGCGGCTGAGGTTGCCGAAGGCGTCGTAGTCGTAGTGGCGGTCGCCTTGCATCAGCAGGCGGTTGCCTTTGACGTTGGCCAGGTTGGCGGCGGGTTGGTCGCCCTGGCCCAACAGATTGCCCGCTGGGTCGTGGGCAAAGCTCTCCGGTGTTGCACCACGCACATTGATCAGCCGATCCAGTGGGTCGTAGTGATAACGCAGGTTGCCCTTGCGGCTGTCGTCGATGCCGGCAAGGTTGCCGTTGGCGTCGTAGGCATAGGCACGGCGGTATAGGTTTTGGTGCTGGCCCTGTCGTTGCTGGCTGACGCTGTGGGCCTGCAGGCGGCCTTGTTCGTCGTACTGGTACTGGCTGAGCAGCAGGCCCTGTTGGCGTTGCTGTTCGCGGCCGGCGTTGAACTGGTGGCTGGTCAGGCGCGAGCCGTTGAGGTCGATGCTGCTCAGTTGCCCGCCCGGTGCATGGCGGTAGTCGAGCTTGCTGCCATCGGGCAGGCGGCAATGGCTGAGTTGGCCGAGTTTGTCGTACTCGTAGCGCAGGGTGCCCCAGCCTTGGTGTTCGGTGATCAGGCGGTCTTGCAGATCGTATTCGTAGGCCAGCGGCCAGTGGCCGTCGTCGACATTCACCAGGCGCCCGAGGGCGTCGTAGCTGTAGTGGATTTCTTCGCCGTCGGCCAGGGTTTTCACCAGTAGTCGACCCGCTGCGTCGCGCTGGTACTCGGTGACCAGCTCGCTGCCGTCGTCGCCGAGTTCGGTTTTCTTCAGCAGGTTGCCGTTGAGGTCGTAGGCATAGGCGGTGCTGCGCCCGTCGAAGCCGGTTTCCTGCTGGATCAGGCCGTTGGGGTAGTAATCCAGGTGGTACTGCTCGCCGCGCTCGTTCTCGATATCGGTGAGCAGCAGGCGTGCGTTGTCGTAGCGATAGCGCAGCTGGCTGCCGTCCGGATTGATGCGGCGGCTGACCAAGTGCAGGTTGTCGGCGTATTCGTAGCGGGTGACGCGGCCCAGCTCGTCGCGCTCGGCGGTGACTTTGCCGTAGGCGTTGTAGCTGAAGGCGCGGGTCGCGCCGCCGGGCAGGGTGATCTGCACCAGGCGGTTGGCGGCGTCCCATTGGTACTGGGTGATGGCGCCGCTTTCGTCCTGGCGGGTGATTTGCCGGCCCAGGGCGTCGTAGCGGTACTTGTGCTGGCCGCCGTCGGGCAGGCGTTCTTCCAGCAATTGGCCGAGGCCGTTCCAGCCCAGTTGATGGCGGCTGCCGTCGGGATGGGTGATTTCCAGCAGGCGGCCCTGGCGGTCGTAGCGGTAGTGGGTTTCGTTGCCGTCGGGATCGGTCTGGCAGGTGATGTCGCCCTGACGGTTGCGCTGGTATCTCCAGCTGGCTTTGCCCCGGTGAACATCGCTGACAAAACCGCGGAAATATTCGTAGGACGTAGGCTCGTCTTCTGGCGGAATAACCGCGGTCAGCGATCCGGCTTCGTTGTAGCGATATTCGGTGACTGCGCCGAGCGGGTCTTTCTCTGCGATCAGGCGGCCTTTTTCGTCGTAGGCTTTTTGTGTTTCGGCGCCATCCGGGTCGGTCTGGCTGACCAGGCGTGCATTCTCGTCGTGCACGTATATTTGCTCGCTACCGTCGGCGTTGATGACGGTAACGGTGCCTTTGTCGTCCCACACATAACGCGCATCCATCTGCGAGAGATTCGCCCAGTGATGGATACAGCGAGACGATTTACCCGTGTTCTCCCACTCCCAGAAAAAGCTAGCGCCACCGGCCAGTTGGCGCTCCAGGATCACGTGCTGTTCGTTGTAGCGATAGCGTTCGCTTTCGCCCGCGGCATTGATGGCGCTGGTGAGTTGGCCCCGCTGGTTGTACTGATAGGTCACCAGGGTCTGTACGGTGACCCACGGCTCTTGACGCTCACCGCGCTCGTCGTATTCGGCGCGGCGTTGCTGATAGTCCACGGCGACGATAAGGCTGTCTTCATAGCGCAGGAATAAGGAGCGCCCGGCGCCGTTGTCGATGCGCTGGACGCGCTCGACCAGGTCGTAGCTGATATGTAACTGGTTGTCGTAGGCATCGCTGATGGTGGTCAGGCGGCCGCCGCGGAAGTGGAAAAAACGCGTCTGTTGACCGGCCTGGGTCAAGATCAGCTCACCCGGCGCATCGCCCAGATAGATGGCGGCCTTGGCCAGGCTGTTGGTAATGGCCGGACGTTGCTCGGTCGGCATCGGGAAGCGGGTCTGACGGTTTTCACTGTCGGTCCACAGCACCTCGTCATCGTCCAGTTGCAAACGATGGGACAGCGAGTGGCTCCAGCCATAACCCAGGCGGCTGTCGACTTCCACTGCGCTGGTGCGATAGAGACGGGTCCATTCAAAGGGCAGCAGGCCATCGAGTTGGCCATCGGTCAGGGTCAACAGTTCTTCGCCGGTCACCATCGAGACGGGGCAGCCATTGGTGCAGGTTCCACCTGCACTGTCGGCGCTCTTACCGTCGTGGTTCCTAGACTGATGGGCCGCGTCGTCATGATGCCCGCTGCTTCCTACCGTGCTGTTCTTCTTGCCATCAAAACGCAGCTGCGCCACGCCTTTTTCCACCCGCGAGGCCACGCCGCGAGCGGCTACGGCGACGTACTTGCCCACATAACCCATGAAGCTCTTGATGATGTTGAACACGGCCTTCACGAAACCGGTGACCGCCTTGACGATGATCTGGCCGTATTTGGCCAGGCGCGCGGCAAGATAAAACAGCCCTGCGCCCTCGGCAGCCACAGTCAATACGATCGCGATGACGATATCGATCAGGATCCCGACAACAGCCGCCGAGGTCATTTTTGCTGCTTGGCCCGCGGCCTGGGTGGGGGGCAATCCCGCTACCCAGATGGAGGCGCAACGCACCATCAGAAAAAGGGCGGCCTCGTCGCTGGCGAGCAACATGGCCTTTTTCATGACGTCCGGCGCTTCCTTGGCCAGCTTGATCAGTTCTTCGGCGCCGGCTCCCAGGTCCTCTGCAAACTTCTTGGGGTTCTGCAGGATATCCAGCGCTTTGGTGATGCCGTCCCAGACGCCTTTGATAGCTTCCCAGCCGCCTTCCAGAATGCCGCTACCAATCGCCATGGCCTGGGCCGATGCGCTCTGATTGGACCATTGGGGTTTGAAGCCTGCCCATTCCTTGCGCAGGAAACCTTCAAGGTCAGCGCTCAGGCCGTCGTAGGACTTGAACAGGGCATCGATTTGATCTTTGGTTACCTGGTCATGCACATGGATTTTATAGAGCTTGCCTTCTTTTCCCTGAAAGCTGCCTTTACCTTGTTCATTCAGGGTTATCGTGGATTTGGTACCGTCCTCGACAGCAATGATGTCGACCTTGATACCGCCGATGGGAATGTCATACACCGACTCGAATTTGCTCTCGATCAGCAGCGGGCCACCCGCCGGGCAACGGGCGACGAATGAGAAGTCATCGTCGTCCATGCTGACCGCTTTGCTGGAATTACCCGCCTTGATAATCCGCTCCATGCCCAGCAAGGAGGGCTTATCAGTCGCTCTGCTAGCCGCATCGAGGGGGGCCAGGTACCACTGTCCGATCTGCTCGCGGTACAGCGTCAGACTGCTCTTGAACGAGTTCAGTTGTTTTTCGATATCGGCAACGCGACCCATCATCCTTGCTCCAGAGTCAGGTGGTTAAGCAGTGCTTCATTAAGGGCTTTCGGGGTGTCTGGCTGACGAATGAAATGCGCGACCTTGTGGCGCAGCACAGCCTCCGGGAAAGCGTCGTACAGGTCTGGGCGTTCCTCGCTCAGCCATTGCATCAGGTTGTCGATCAGGGTGGTCGGGTCTTTCTTGACCAGTTGATCGAGCAGGGGCTGCGGTACTTCCCACCACGGCCACTCTTTGACCTTCGGCACCGGGCGTATGCCGGTTTCCAGGGTTTGGCCGTTGATCCAGTATCGGTTGAAGACCGGCAGCACTTCACCAGCGTCTTCGCCCAACCCTTCCAAAATCGGATAAATATGCCGCCCATCCCAAAACCTAAAAAACACCTCGGCACCGCCCGGCATCTTCACCTGGGTCAGGCTGCGCAGGTGTTCGAATACCACCGCTGGTTCGCAGTTGGAGACGGCGAGCCAGCCCCAGTCGTCGGCGTCGGTTTCGGCGATCCAGTCAAGGAAGGGGGAGGTCGGTTTGAGTTCGGCGAGGTAGGGCATCACCGGCTGCCAGTCGGCGTAGGGCGTGCCGCTCCAGAGGGCGGTCAGGCCGCTGGCGCCCTGGGTCTGGTAGAAGTCCTTGAGCGGGTTGGCGTCGCTGGCGTTGCTGATCACCAGGTACAGGCGCTCGTCGGTTTGCAGGGGCTGGCGGGCGAGCCAGGCCTGGGGTGTCAGGCGATCAGATGGCACAGGCACCGTCCTTGCACTTTTCGCACTCTTCGCAGAAAGGCGCGTTGCGTTTGAGGGTGTTGATTTGCGCCGGGGTCAGCAGGGCGCCGGCCTTGTCGGCGTCGGCTTGCTTCAGCACGCCGGGCATCAGTGGCGCGGCGCCGGAGCCGCTGCCCGGGCCGCCGCCGGAGTTGACCTTGACCTGCGGGCCGCTGATGGTCACGCCGCCGGCGTCGAGCTTGATAAAGCTGCCGCCGCCCTTGAGGGTCAGCTCGCTGCCGGCTTCCATGACGACCTTCACCCCGGCATTGAGGTGGATCTCCTGGCCGGCTTCGATGAACTGCCCGGTGCCGATCTTGATGTGCTGGTTCACGCCGACGGTGAGGTGGTCGCTGGCGCGGGCTTCGACCTTGCGGTCGGCGTGCACGGTGTGGTGTTCCTCAGCCTTGAATTCGCTGTAGCTGTTGGCCTCGACCGTGTCGTGGCGTTCGTTGCCGACGCGGATCTTCTGGTCGTGCTCGACGTTTTCGTCCCAGTCGCGCTGGGCATGGAGGAAGATCTGTTCCTGGCCCTTCTTGTCCTCGATGCGCAGCTCGTTGTAGCCGCCGCCACCCGGGGAGCTGAGGGTCTTGAAGGTGCTGCGGGTCTTGTTCGCCGGCAACTCGTAGGGGACGACGTTTTCCTTGTGGTACAGGCAGCCGCTGATCAGCGGCTGGTCGGGGTCGCCCTCGAGGAAGGTCACCAGCACTTCCATGCCGATCCGCGGGATGGCGATGCCGCCGTACTGGGCGCCGGCCCAGGCCGAGGACACGCGCAGCCAGCAGCTGGTCTTGTCGTCCGACTGGCCTTCGCGGTCCCAGTGGAACTGCACCTTGACCCGGCCGTATTGGTCGCAGTGGATCTCTTCGCCCTTGGGCCCGGTGACCACCGCGCTCTGGCTGCCGAGGATGCGCGGCTTGGGGTGCAGCAGCGGCGGCCGGTTGGGCACGTCCCAGGGCGTGGCCTGGAAGCGGTTGCGGTAACCCTGGTGGAAGTCGTCCTTCAGCGCCGTGGTGTCGCTGGTCACCGACTCTTCCAGGACCTGCGGCTGCTTGCCTTCGTGGACGATCTCGGTGAGCAGCCAGAGGTCGTTCCATTGCGCTTTCGGGTGTTCGCTCAGGGCCAGGAAGTGGCCGCTGACCAGCAGCGGCTGATCGCTCTTGCCCTCGGCCAGGCGGTAGTCGCTGCGGTGGCGTTCCAGGGCACGCTTGGCCAGGTGCTTGCCGCGTTCGCGATCGACGAAGCGCCCGGGGTAGTCGTAATCCTCGAGGTCCGGCTTGAGCTCGCTCTTGGCGTCGCTCTCCAGGGTCAGGCGCGGTTTCTCGAAGTCGTAGTCGCGGCGCGTGGTGCGGCTGGTGCGGGCTTCCAGGCGCAGGTCGAAACGCTTGATCACCGGGTCGTTGGCGACCATGCCGGAGTCTTGCTGGTAGGCCACTGGCGCCAGTTTCGGGAACACCGTCTGGTCATCGCCGAAGACGATCTTGTGGCTGTCAGCGCTGTGCTGGAAGTGGTAGTGGATACCTTCTTCCTCGCACAGGCGCTGGATGAAATGCAGGTCCGATTCGTCGTACTGCACGCAGTAGTTGCGCTCGGGATAGATCGAACCCAGCTGGAACTGGTAGGCGTTGCTTTGGATGCCGTGCTCTTCGAGGACCTGGCCGATGATTTTCGGCACCGTGAGGTTCTGGAAGATGCGTTGGTTGATGCGGTGCGCGAGGTAGGCCAGGTGCGGGCGGATGGTCACCGAGTAGCGGGTCAGGCGCTTGCCGGAATCGCCCTGGGCGACGCGGTAGATCTGCCCGTGGATGCCGGTGCCGTTCTGCGCCAACTGCAGGAAGGCCGGTTTGTGCAGCAGGCTTTCCAGGTCCAGGGCGGCCTGGGCGCTGACCAGCTCGACCTCGAAGGAGAAGGGCTGGCTGATGGCTTCCCGTCCGGTGAAGGACAATACCTGGAGGTCGTTCTCCAGACCTTCGACGGTCAGGCTGAAGTGGGTCTGATTGGCCGGCGCGAACATCCCTTGTTCCTCGTGCAGTACTGCCGCGTGGGTCGACCCCGGGGCCGGGCGCCGACGAACGCAAGAAATCCCTTATGGCGTAAACAACATCGACCAGCAGAGCTGGCCGATGTTGGTGTAACGGTCGGCCGGACTTAGCCCGCGACCGGGGAACGCCAGTCGTCGGAACCGGAAGTACCGGAGACTTCGTGGGTCCAGGTGATTTTGCGGTAGGTGAAGTGCACGTCTTCCAGGTGGGTGAAGTGCGAGTTCGCCGGGTCCTGGCAGTTGTGCATGTAGTCTTTGATGTCGACGATGATCGCGTCTTCCAGGGTGGTGGTGTAGTAGTGCTCCTGGGTGCCGGCAGCGGAGGTGCGGTACCACTGGATTTCGATCTTGGTCAGACGCTCACCGGAGGTCAGGGCAGCCAGCAGCAGTGGCGAAGCCTTGTCGAAAACCTTGGTGATGACTACGGGTTTGTGCACGCGCTGGCCGGTTGGCTGGCCGGACTGCGGGTCACGCGGGATGATCACTTCGTGCTGGAAGCCCTGAACCATGACCTGGTCTTCGTGGCCTTCCTGATAGGTGTTGCCAACGGAGTCAGCGGTGAAGGCACCGGCGGTGATCAGGCCTTGTTTGGTGCCGGTGATGGACATATACGCTGGTGTAGCCATGGATGCTCTCCTTGCTAAAAAATAAAGGTGCCCGGTGGGACGGATCGCCCGGTTGGGTGCCAAGTTGATATCAAGGAGCATGCCAGGAGTTGAAAGCGCCTTATGGAACAAGGGCTTCCGGCGTTTTCTGGCATCGTTGACGGTATTTCCAGCTCGAAAGCGCTTGAAAGTGCGCAACTTCTTGCGCAGTGCTGTGCAAGAAGTTGCGCACTTGGCTGCAGGTCCCGGTTTATCGAGCCCTTGGATAACTATTCACAAAGTTATCCACAGAGGGGTGCGCAAGAAGTTGCGCATAGTGGCCATGGGCCTTGATCTTTAAGGCGTCGCAGATGCCGGCTGCGCTGCCGTGGTCGCCATCTGTGGCTCCCGGTAGCTGGAGGGGCTGAATACCCGGGTCAGCACCAGCATGGCCAGCACGCTCAGGACCAGTACCCACCAGGCGCTGATGAAGCTGCCGGTGAGCTGCCGCAGCCAGCCGGTCATCCACGGCGACACGGCATTGATCAGGAACCCCACCCCTTGCACGAAGGCCGCCAGCTGTCCGGCTTCCCGGGGATCGCGACGGTGGTCGAGGGTGAGGATCAAGCTCAGGGCGAAACAGGCGCCGAGGCCGAAGCCGATCAGCGCCACCCACAGCTGCGGGGCCTGCAGCGGCCACAACACCAGGCCGCTGAAGCCCAGGGCCTGGGCGCTCAGGCTGATGGCGAGCAATGGCCGCCGGTCGTTCTGGCGCTGCGCCAGGGCGGGCATCAACAGTGCGGCGGTGACCTGGAAGAGGGTCATGAACGCCAGCAGCGAACCGCTCTGGGTCGCGCTCCAGCCCAATTGCAGGTAATAGGCCGGCAGCCAGGCGACCATGCTCATGTAGCCGCAATTGACCAGGCCGAAGTACAGCGCCAGCAACCAGGCCCGACGGTTGCGCCATAGGCTGATGGCGGGGGCGTCGAGGCGCTGCCCCGGCCCGGCGAAAGGCAGCAGCCACCACAGCAGCAGCGCCGCCAGCGCCGGCAACAGCCACACGCCGAGCCCGGCCTGCCAATGGGTGAAATGTGTGGCGACCTGCGGGCTGAGCAGCGCCGCGAGGCCGCCACCGCCCATCAACGAAGCCGAATAAATGCCCATGGCCAAAGCCACCCGTTGCTGGAACTGGCGCTTGATCAGCGCTGGCACCAGTGCCTGGATCAAGGCCACGCCGGCACCGCCGAGCAGGGCCGTAGCGAGCAGGGCGCCGGCCTGGTCGCAGAGCAACCGCGCCAGGCAGGCGCAGAGGATCATCAACAGACCGAGGGCGACGCCGCGCCGTTCTCCCAGGCGGGCTTCCAGGCGCACCCCGAGCAAGGCCACCAGGCCCATGCAGACCACCGGCAGGCTGGTGAGCCAGGCGCTGCTCTGGAAGCTCATGCCGGTGGCGCCACGAATCTCCATCAGCAGCGGGCTGATGGAGCTGATGATCGGCCGCAGGTTGAGCCCCAGGACGATCAGCAGGGCCCAGCCGCCGAGGCGGCGCAGACGCGACTCAGCGAGCGGCATGGCGGGCCTGCCAGTCGCGGTAGATCTCGTGCATCGCCGCCTGCGGCACGTGCTGCACCGGCAAGCGCTGGGCCGCCAGGGGCTGGGCCAGTTGTTCGTAGACCGTCGCCGTGGACAGGCCGAAGGGTGCGGCGCTGGCGTTGTCCGCGGCGAATACCGCGCGCGCCACACCGCACAGGTACATGGCGCTCAAACACATGGGGCAGGGCTGGCCGCTGGCATAGATCACGCAGCCGTCCAGGCGCGGCCCGAGCCGCTGGCTGGCAACCCGGATGGCCAACAGCTCGGCGTGGGCGGTGGGGTCCTGGGTCAGGTGGATCTGGTTGACCGTCTCGGCCAGCACCTGGCCGTCGCGCACCAGCACCGCGCCGAACGGCCGGCCGCCGGCTGCGACGTTTTGCCGGGCCAGTTCGACGGCGCGTTGCAGGTACTCCTGATCGTCTTTCATGGGGGCTCCTTAAGGCACACATCAGGACGCGCCAGCGTCCCGCAGCAGTTTGGCGATGGCGCTCTGGCCGCGTTTTTCCGCCTGTTGCAGGGGGCTCAGGCCATCGTTGTCCGGCAGGTTCAGGTTGGCGCCGGCGGCGATCAACTGGGCGACTATCTGCTGGTGCGCCGGGCCGCCGTCGGCCAGCACTATGGCTTCCATCAGGCAGGTCCAGCCCAGGCGATTGACATGATCGAGGTCGACACCGGCCTCGATCAGCAGGCGCACGGTGTCGACATGCCCACGCTCGCAAGCCGGGATCAGCGCGGTGCCGCCGTAGCGGTTAGTGCTTTTCAGGTCGGCGCCGTGGGCCAGGGTCAGCTGCAGGATCGCATTGCGTCCGCTGGCGCCGGCCAGCAGGTAAGGGCTGTCGTGGATCAGGTTCTTCTGGTTGACGTCGGCGCCGGCCTCGATCAGCGCCCGGGCGATCTCGACCTGGTTGGCGGCGGTGGCCAGCAGCAGCGGGCTGCTGCCGTCCAGGCCGCGCACGTTGACGTCCACGCCTTGGCGAAGCAGCGCCTGGACCTTGGGCAACTGCCCGTCGCGGACCGCTTCGAGCAGCTCGTTATCCTTTGCCATCACCACCCCCACCACGAACAGACAGATCGCCAGGACCGCGTGTTTGCAAGACAGGTAACGCATGGCATCAGGCTCCCTGTGCGGTAAATGAGCGCCGAGTATGCTCAGGCCCTGATGTATTCTGAAATTAAATATAACCATGCCAATCAGTGGCATTCAGAATGGTGTCGCCATGTTCGATCCTGTGCTGCTGCGCAGTTTTGTCGCCGTCGTCGACTGCGCCAACTTCACCCGCGCCGCCGAGCGCCTGCACCTGACCCAGTCCACCGTCAGCCAGCAGGTGCGGCGGCTGGAGGAGAGCCTGGACTGCCAGTTGCTCGACCGCGACCAGCGCCGGGTGGTGGCCACCGCCGAGGGCGAGCGTCTGCTGGGCTACGCGCGACGGATCCTGGCCCTCAACGAAGAAGCCAGCGATGTCTTGCTGCATCAACAGAGCGAGGGCGTGTTGCGCCTCGGGGTGCCGGAAGACTTCGCCGCCGAGCGGCTGATGCCGTTGTTGTCGCGCTTCGGCCAGGACCATCCCGGCGTGCGCCTGGAAGTCACCAGCGGGCTGGGCCCGGAATTGACCCGGCTCTATCGACGCGGCGAATTCGACCTCTTGCTGGTCAAGCAGATGGGCGCCAGCGACGACTGCCTGGCGTCGTGGCCGGAACCCCTGTGCTGGGTCGACAGCCACGCCACCCCGGCCTTTGGCCGCGATCCGTTGCCGTTGGTGGCGTTCCCGGTGGGCGGTCTGTATCGCCATGAAATGTTGCACCACCTCGAGGTTGGCGGCTGGCGCTGGCGCATCGGTTACTCCAGCGCCAGCCTGGCCAGCGTCTGCTCGGCGGTGGCGGCAGGCCTGGGCATCAGCCTGCTGCCGGTGCGAGTGGTGAGCGCCGGGCACCGCGTGCTCGATGCCGCCAGCGGCTTGCCGGACATCCAGGGCGTGCGCCTGGCGTTATACGGCAGCAGCGGCTTGAGCCGGGCCGGCAAGGCCCTGGAAAGCCAGCTGCTGGCGCTGTGCGAGAGCCAGGTACTGAGCGTCTGAACTTCCCTGTTCAGGGGCGCTTGAGATCCGCTTTATCGGGTGCGCCCTGATTCCTTTGATCGACGTTCGGTCGGTCTCTTTTATTTCGCCACGGCTGTCGCTTCGCTGCGGTTTTGCCGCGGCGATGCGATGCCTTTGGCGAATATTTTCAATGCTTGTAAAGCATGGCTTTTTGATTCCTTCCCTGCGGCCCTTGATCCGCGCGGCCTGGCGCGAGATGACGGGTTTGAATATGCGTTTTTGATCTATCCATAACTTCAAAGATTACTTTCGGAGATAAGTGTCTGGCGCCAATCATTCAGCCCTCGACGCTGCTCCGGGGGAGTTCGCAGGTGCGGGTCGGGTTATTCGCAAAAGACTGTAGGGAGTTAATCAATGGGCAATGTCCAGACCGCCGCCAGTGCACATGAGGTGCTGTGGCGTCAGGCACCGAGCGGCGATCTGGTCGATCTCGGCCGGCCGCATCGTTTGCCGTTGGGCCAATTGCGTTTGCAGAAGGCTCCCAAGGCCGGGCTGCGGCGGCGCGAGGCGATTGCGCTCGGGGTGATCGCCCTGCTGTTGCACGGTGCGGTGATCTACTGGATCAACCAGCAGCCGACGCCGGTATTGCCGATCGTGCCGCCGGAAATTCCGCCGATGACCATCGAGTTTTCCCGGCCCGCGCCGCCGGTGGTCGAACCGCCGCCACCGCAGCCGGTACAACCGGTGGTGGAGCCGCCACCGCCAGTGGAAGACGAACTGGCGGTCAAGCCGCCACCGCCCAAACCGGTCCCCAAACCTAAACCAAAACCGGTGGCCAAGCCTGAGCCCAAGCCCGCGCCGAAACCGGTCCAGCAACAGCCCGCGCCGCCACAACCGGCCGCGCCTGTCGCCGCGCCGGCTCCGCCCGCGCCACCGGCCCCGGCGCCCGTGACCCCGGCTTCGGCGAATGCCGCGTACTTGAAGAACCCGGCGCCGGAATATCCGTCGCTGGCCCAGCGTCGCGGTTGGGAAGGCACGGTGCTGTTGCGGGTGCATGTACTGGCCAGCGGCAAGCCCGGCGAGATCCAGATTCAGAAAAGCAGCGGTCGCCAGCAGCTCGACGACGCGGCGTTATCGGCCGTCAAACGCTGGAGCTTCGTGCCGGCCAAGCAGGGTGATGTCGCCCAGGACGGCTGGGTCAGCGTACCCATCGATTTCAAGATTCATTGAGCCTGCGCCAGGTGCTGTGCCTGGTCGGTCGCTATCGCGAGCAAGCTCGCTCCTACAAGGTTATACAGAGGGAAAAGAACATGACGTTATTGGCATCTCCACTCGAATCCATCGAAAGCGCGGTGATCTGGCTGCTGGTGGTCTTTTCCGTGGCCACTTGGGGCCTGGCCCTGCTCAAGGGCGCGCAGTTCGCCCGCCTCAAGGCCCAGGATCGCAAGTTTCACAAACAGTTCTGGGCCGCCTCCAGCCTCGACTCGGCGGCCGAGCTCAGCGAAACCCAGCCCGGCGCCGCCGCTCGTGTGGCCCAGGCCGGCTACGCGGCGATCCAGGTCGGCGACACAGCGCACGCGGCGGACCTGAGCCAGGCCATCAATCATCAGGACCGCCTGGAGCGCGCCCTGCGCCAGCAGATCGTCCGTGAGCGGCGTTCCCTGGAAACCGGCCTGGCGGTGGTCGCCAGTATCGGCAGCACTTCGCCCTTCATCGGTCTGTTCGGCACCGTGTGGGGGATCATGGAAGCCCTGAAAGGCATCAGCGCGGCGGGCTCGGCGAGCCTGGAAACCGTGGCCGGGCCGATCGGCGCGGCGCTGGTCGCCACCGGCGTGGGGATCGCCGTCGCGGTGCCGGCGGTGCTGGTTTACAACTACTTCCTGCGGCGCTTGAAGTTGACCGCCGCCGACCTCGATGACTTCGCCCATGACTTCTACAGCCTGGCGCAGAAGAGTTCGTTCCGCGTGCTGATCCACCCGACCGCGCACAAGGCCGCGGCCCAGGGCAGCGCGCAGAAAGTGAAGGAGGCGTCCTGACATGGCCTTCTCGACCCAGGACAGCGATGAGGTACTGAGCGAGATCAACGTCACGCCGCTGGTGGACGTGATGCTGGTACTGCTGGTGGTGTTCATCGTCACCGCGCCACTGTTGACCAACGCGATTCCGATCAACCTGCCCAAGACCGAGGCGGTGGCCCCGGTGGAGCAGAAGGACCCGCTGGTGGTGAGCATCGACGGCACCGGCAAACTTTTTATCAACAAGGACGAGATCCAGCCGGACCTTTTGGAAACCAATCTTCAGGCGGCCAAGGCCAAGGACCCGGAAGTTCGCGTGCAGTTGCAGGCGGACGACGGCGTCAACTACGGCGAAGTGGCCCGTGCCATGGCCTCCATCGAGCGTGCCGGTATCACCAAGCTTTCGGTGATCACCGCCCGCTGACCCAGTGTTGTAAGCCACGACTTTTCAGGCCGTCTCCTTGGCAGGGTGCGGCCTTTTTTTTTGCCTGCGATTTGGCCCAGGGCGCCGGCCTGGACGGACGCCATCGCGAGCAAGCTCGCTCCTACAAAAGCCGGCGGGCGCCACAAACCTGTAGGAGCGAGCTTGCTCGCGATGCAGACACTGCGGTTTGCCGGCCTGAACGCCAGCGTTCGTACAGGATCGGTACAGGTGACATTTTATATTCTTTATGGATCTTAATAAATAGCTTCTTATTCCTTAACGAATATAACTCTCGTCCCTATACTCGATCGGGAACAGACACGCAGGAGAGCTCCCCATGCGCAACGAATCAATTCGCTACCTGATTGTGCCGGGCTGGCAAGGATCGCCAGAAGATCATTGGCAAAGCCACTGGCAGAACAGCCTGCCGAACAGTGCGCGGGTGGAGCAGGCCGACTGGCTGACGCCCCGGCGCGAAGACTGGGTCGCGGCGCTGGCTGAGGCGATTGCCGCCGACAGCACCCCGGTGATCCTGATCGCCCACAGCCTGGGCTGCATCACCGTCGCACACTGGGCCGCCCATGCGCCGGCCAGTGCCTTGCGCCAGGTGCGTGGTGCGTTGCTGGTGGCGCCGGCGGATGTCGAGCGTCCGGCCTGCGCGCCGGCGCTGCGCAATTTCGCGCCGATCCCCAGCGACCTGTTGCCGTTCCCGAGCCAGATAGTCAGCTCCGACAACGACAGCGCCATCAGTGCGCCGCGTGCCCTGGAGCTGGCCCGCCACTGGGGCGCCGAGGCGGGGATCCTGTCCGGTGCCGGGCATATCAACGTCAAGTCCGGGCACCAGCGCTGGGAGCAGGGTTTCGCGTATCTCTATCGCCTGCAAAACCGCATGGAACAGCATTCCCTGCGCCGCGCCTGATTTTTTCTTTTTGTTAAACGCCCCCGCCTGCCAGCGGATTTGGGCGGGAGTCTGCCATGAGTCTGCATGAGTCTTTCGGCCAGCCGCTGCTGACCTTTCCCGATGCTGAAAAAAGCCCGCTGAGCATCCGCGCCAAGGCGCTGGTGTTCGTCGATCCCCGTTCGCGGCAGTTGCGCCAGGAGCTGGAACAGCTGGCGCCGCGGGCGATCTCGGTGTTGATCCGCGGTGAAACCGGCAGTGGCAAGGAGCTGCTGGCCCGGCACATCCACCGCGCCAGCGACCGCAGCGGCCTGTTCGTGTCGGTCAACTGCGGAGCCATCAGCCCTACCTACGCCGACGCCGAACTGTTCGGCTACGCCGCCGGCACCTTCAGCGGCTCGGCCAGCAGCCGCGCCGGCTGGTTCGGCTCGGCCAACGGCGGCACCCTGTACCTGGACGAGATCGGCGACTTGCCGTTGCCGATCCAGATCAAGCTGTTGTCGGCCCTGGAAAACCATGAGGTGACCCGGGTCGGCGCCCATCAGCCGAGCCCGGTGGACGTGCGCCTGGTGGCGGCCACCAGCATCGACCTGGCCCAGGCGGTGGCGGCGGGCAAGTTCCATGAGCGGCTGTATCACTACCTCGGCGAGGGCCATCTGGAACTGCCGGCGCTGCGCGAGCGGGTCGGCGACATCCTGTCGTTGGCCGAATACTTCCTCGGCATCTACAGCCAGCGCCTCGACCTGCCGGTGCCGCTGATCAGCGAATCCGCCCAGCAGGTGCTGGAGCAGCACAGCTGGCCGGGCAACACCCGCGAGCTGGAGAACGTCATTCACTTTGCCCTGCTGGTCAGCAGTGGCGAGGAGATCCTGCCGGAGCACCTGAACC
Source organism: Pseudomonas sp. 09C 129 (assembly GCF_002843625.1). Classification (NCBI taxonomy): domain Bacteria; kingdom Pseudomonadati; phylum Pseudomonadota; class Gammaproteobacteria; order Pseudomonadales; family Pseudomonadaceae; genus Pseudomonas; species Pseudomonas sp. 09C 129. The sequence continues at coordinate 744,900 of NZ_CP025261.1, forward strand.
TGCCGTCGCAGCTGTCGCGGCTGGAGCTGGTGGATCAACAGTTGAAGGGCCTGATCGCCGACGGTTCCGCCGCCGAGTTGCAGGCGCTGAAGCATCTGCTCAAGCAACACGGGGTGATCTGAAGTCCTCTCCCATTCCTGATTCGTGCAGCGGGCTGCTTTCTGTAGCTGCTGCCGCAGGCTGCGATCGGCCGCGCAGCGGCCGCCCATACGACTGCGCAATCCCTTTGAAGGCAGCCTGAAAACCTGACGAGCGCTGCGCGCTCGATCGCAGCCTGCGGCAGCGGCTACAGGGGCATGCACAGCGCCTCAGATGCGGGCTAGAGCGGTCCGATTGTGTATGAACAAAATGGAATATCAACGTGAATAAAAGATATTGTTAAGGAATAAAAAATCCCGGTATTGTCCGCTCCACGCCAGAGATAGCACTTCGCTGGCACCTTCATTACAAAAGCCGTCGTCACTGACGACTCATAAGGACACTGCATGAAAAAGGTTCTGTTGTTCACCGCACTGGCGGCTGCCCTGACTGCCGGTCTGGCCCAGGCTGGCGAGAAGCTGGTAGTGGCGGCCACCCCTGTGCCGCACGCCGAGATCCTCGAACTGATCAAGCCAACCCTGGCCAAGGAAGGCGTGGACCTGGAAATCAAAGTCTTCACCGACTACGTGCAGCCGAACGTGCAGGTCGATCAGAAGCGTCTGGACGCCAACTACTTCCAGACCCTGCCGTACCTGAAGAGCTTCAACGAAGGCAAGGGCACTAACCTGGTGACCGTGGTTGGCGTGCACGTCGAACCGTTCGGCGGCTACTCGAAGAAAGTCAAAACCCTGGCCGAGCTGAAAAACGGCGCGACCATCGCTATTCCGAACGAAGGCAGCAACAGCGGCCGGGCCCTGATCCTGCTGCAGAAGGCCGGCCTGATCGAACTCAAGGACCCGAAAAACGCCCTGGCGACCCCGAAAGACATCGCCAAGAACCCGCACAACTTCAAGTTCAAGGAACTGGAGTCGGCCCTGCTGCCGCGCGTGCTGGACCAGGTCGACCTGGACATGATCAACACCAACTACGCCCTGGAAGCCGGCCTGAACCCGGCCAAGGATGCGCTGGTGATCGAGGGGGCCGATTCGCCTTACGTGAACTTCCTGGTGGCCCGCCCGGACAACAAGGACAGCGCCGCCATCCAGAAACTGGCCAAGGCCCTGACCAGCCCGCAAGTGAAAGAATTCATCGCGAAGAAATACAGCGGCGCGGTATTGCCTGCCTTCTGATGGGCTACGCTTAAGTCGTACAAACCCCTTCAAGGTTTAAACGCCGATGGCTTCTACAGCGTCGGCGTTTTTTATTGCCCGCAAGAACGGCTTCACCTTGCTTCTGTAGGAGCCAAGCGTGCTCGCGATCCAGGCGCCGCGGTGTATCGGCAAGGACGCAACTACGGGCAATCAACGATGAAGGGATTTTGCTCAGGAAGGCTTCATGGCCCGGCACAGCGCCTTCAGCCATTTGACGATGTCCTGCGGATCGAGAGGTTGCGGGGTATTGAGGTCGGTCATTGTTCTTATCGTCCATGTACGTGTCTGGCCCGTTGAAGTCGGGGGCCGCTTGTCCGTTCCTTGGAATCGGAAAGATCCCTTACGGCGTCAGAAAAGTAGCCGGCTCAGGCGCGCATGGCAAACCCCGCAGGTTAGTTTTTTGAGTGATATCAATATGCTTTAACGGTATTTAAATTATTGTTTTTATAGCTTTAAAGTCGATGCCTGCCGGGTGGTTACCCACCACCCAATGGACTGCACCACCGCCGCTGTACCCCAGCGGCGTCCAGGATTGCCATGACCCTCGACTACGCTTTTATCCTCAGTACGCTGCCGGCCTTCCTCAAGGCCGTGGGCGTGACCTTGCAGGTCGGCCTGATCGCCATCGCCACCTCCCTTCTGGTGGCCCTGATCAACGCCACCATCCTGGTGTTCCGCCCCCCCTACCTGCAGCGCCTGATCGGGTTGTACGTGGAGCTGGCGCGCAACACCCCGCTGCTGATCCAGCTGTTCTTCGTCTACTTCGCCCTGCCGGCATTGGGGCTGAAGATTTCCGGGTTCGCCGCGGCGATCATCACCATGACCTTTCTCGGCGGCGCCTACCTCACCGAGGTGCTGCGCGCCGGCGTCGAAGCGGTGCCGACGGCCCAGCTGGAGTCGGGCCGCTCCATCGGCCTGTCGCGCTGGCAACTGCTGCGCTACGTGATCCTGCCGCAGGCCGGGATCCTCAGCCTGCCGTCGCTGTTCGCCAATTTCATTTTCCTGCTCAAGGAAACCACCGTGGTCTCGGCGGTGGCGGTGCCGGAGATTCTCTACACCACCAAGAGCTACATCGCCCTCTACTACAAGACCTACGAAATGCTCGCCGTGCTCACGCTGATCTGCGTGCTGCTGTTCTTGCCGCTGTCGCTGTTGCTCAGCCGTCTGGAAAGGAGGTTGCAGCATGGCCAGTTCGGGTCTTGAACTGCTCTGGGTGTCCTTGCCGCAACTGGGCAAGGGCGCCGCGCAGACGTTATCGATCTCCCTGCTGAGCATCGCCTTCAGCACCGTCGGCGGTGTGCTCTATGGCGTGCTGCGGACCCTCGACCGCAAATGGCTGAACGCCGTGTTGCGCATCTACCTGGAGCTGTTCCGGGCGATCCCGGTGCTGGTCTGGCTGTACCTGCTGTTCTTCGGATTCCCGATCTTCTTCGGCATCAGCATCCCCAGCTTCACCTGCGCGGTGCTGGTACTGTCGCTGTGGGGCGCCAGCGAAGTCGGCGAGGTGGTGCGCGGCGCCCTGCATTCGCTGCCCCGCGGCCAGCGCGAGGCGGGGCTGTCGATCGGCCTGTCCGACCCGCAGCTGTACGGCTACGTGCTGCTGCCCCAGGCGCTGAAACGCATGACGCCGCCGACCATCAACGTCTACACGCGGATCATCAAGACCAGCTCGCTGGCGGTGCTGATCGGCGTGGTGGACGTGATCAAGGTCGGCCAGCAGATCATCGAGCGCACCTACGAGTCGGTGCTGATCTACGGCGCCCTGTTCCTGTTTTTCTTCTTTATCTGCTACCCGCTGTCGGCCGCCTCGCGCGTGCTGGAGCGGCGCTGGACGCAAGCATGAGCGCACTGATCGAGTTCCAGGGTTTCAACAAGTTTTTCGGCGAGCAGCAGGTGCTCAAGGACATCGACCTCAAGGTCGCCCAGGGCGAAGTGGTGGTGATTCTCGGCCCCAGCGGCTGCGGCAAGTCCACCTTGCTGCGCTGCCTCAACGGCCTGGAAAAAGCCCACGGCGGCCACCTGAGATTCGCCGGCCAAGAGCTGCTGGACCCGGCCACCGACTGGCGCCAGGTGCGCCAGGACATCGGCATGGTGTTCCAGAGTTACCACCTGTTCCCGCACATGAGCGTGCTCGACAACATCCTGCTCGGCCCGCTCAAGGTGCAGAAACGCGACCGCCGCGAAGCCCGCGCCCAGGCCGAGGCGCTGCTGGAACGGGTGGGCCTTTCGGACAAGCGCGATGCCTTCCCGCGCCAGCTCTCCGGCGGCCAGCAGCAACGCATCGCCATCGTCCGTTCGCTGTGCATGAACCCGCAGGTGATGCTGTTCGACGAGGTCACCGCGGCGCTGGACCCGGAGATGGTCAAGGAGGTGCTGCAAGTGATCCAGGGCCTGGCCCGGGACGGCATGACCCTGTTGATCGTCACCCACGAAATGGCCTTCGCCCGCGCGGTGGCCGACCGCATCGTGTTCATGGATGCCGGGCGCATCCTCGAACAGCACCCTCCCGAGATCTTCTTTACGAACCCGCGGAGCGCACGAGCGCAGCAGTTCCTGGAGAAATTCTCCTTCGTTGAAACACTGCCAAAAAAGATCCCTGCAAAGGAACTGGAGCTCTTATGAAAACTGCCAAGTCTTCGCTACTGCTACTCCCGCTGTTCGGCCTCGCCCTGCTAGCCGGCTGCGATAAATCCGCCGAGCCGCCCAAGCCTGCGGCCAGCGCCAGCGCTGCCCCGGCGGCCGGCTACCTGGACAAGATCAAGGCCCGCGACAAGCTGATCGTCGGCGTATTCACCGACAAGCCGCCGTTCGGTTTCGTCGACGAGACCGGCCGCTACGTGGGCTTCGATACCGATATCGGGCGGCAATTCGCCAAGGACCTGCTGGGCGACGAGAACAAGGTGGAGTTCGTCGCGGTGGAGCCGGCCAGCCGTATTCCGTTCCTGCAGAGCGACAAGGTCGACCTGATCCTGGCCAACATGACCGTCACCCCGGAGCGCAAGGAAGCGGTGGAGTTCACCAACCCCAACCTCAAGGTCGCGGTACAGGCCCTGGTGCCGGATGGCAGCGAAGTGAAGAGCCTGGATGACCTGGCGAGCCGCACCACTATCGTCACCACCGGCACCACTGCCGATATCTGGCTGACCAAGAACCACCCGGACTGGAAACTGCTGAAGTTCGAGAAGAACTCCGAGTCCCTGCAAGCCCTGGCCAACGGCCGCGGCGATGCCTATGCCCAGGACAACCTGATCCTGTTCAGCTGGTCCAAGCAGAACCCGGGTTACCGCGTACTGCCGCAGACCCTGGGGGAGCAGGCGCCAATCGCGCCGGCGGTGAAGAAGGGCAATATCGAACTGCGTGACTGGGTCAACGCCGAGCTGGCCAAGCTGGGCGAGGACAAGTACCTGCTCAAGCTCTACGACCAGTACGTGCGCAAGGAACTGAGCGACGACACCAAGCCTGAAAGCGTGATTGTCGAAGGCGGCAAGTGGCAGGGGTGACAGTCTGTGCCTGAGCCCCTGTAGCCGCTGCCGCAGGCTGCGATAGGTCCGAAGGACCTCGGCGACCTTGAAGCCGCTGCGACCGTTCTCCGAACGCGGCCCGGGTCGATCGAAGCCTGCGGCAGTGGCTACAGGGATTGCATGCGACCATACCGGCAAGCATTGCACCCCGTAGGAGCAGGGGGGGACGTCTGGTTCTTGCCCGCGATATTTTTGAGGCCGCTCAATCCGGCCAATACCACGCCGGTTCATCGAGCATCCCCTGGCCGACGATTTCGGTCTGGCCGAAATTTTTCTCCAGCACGATGCAGTTGCACTCCGGGTGTTGCTGCAACGCCGCGATCAACCGGCTGGCATGGGACACCACCCACACCTGGCACTGCTGCGAGGCGCGAATGATCAGGCGCGCCAAGGCCGGCAGCAGGTCCGGGTGCAGGCTGGTTTCCGGTTCGTTGAGCACCATCAGCGTCGGTGGCCGCGGCGTCAGCAGGGCGGCGACCAGCAGCAGGTAGCGCAGGGTGCCGTCCGACAGCTCCGCCGCCGACAGCGGCCGCAGCAGACCGTCCTGATGGAACTCGATGGCGAAGCGCCCGCCCTGCAGCGGGGCGATGTTCAGGCGGGCACCGGGGAAGGCGTCGCTGACCGCCCTTTGCAGGGCCTCGGGGTCACCGATCTCACGGATGGTTTGCAGGGCCGCCGCCAGGTCGCGGCCATCGTGATGCAGCACCGGGGTGCGGGTGCCCAGTTGCGGTTGCCGCGCCGGCGCCTCGGCGTCGCTGCGAAAGTGATCGTAGAAGCGCCAGCCGCGAATGTTCTCGCGCAGCAACAACACTTCCGGTGAAGAGCGCAGGTTGCCCACCTGGTCGAACAGGCTGTCGAAGGTCGGCGTGTGCTGGGCCAGCACGTCCCAGTCGCGACCCTCGCGGGTGCGGATCATCGGCCCGGCCCGGTTGACCAGCAGGCTGGCCGGGCGATACAGCGGCCCGGCCCAGATGCATTCGCGTTTGATTTCCGGGTCCAGGGAGAAGTAGGACACGTGTTCGGGCAGTGGCATGGGCAGGCCCAGGGCGATGGCATAGCTGAAGTCCTCGCCGGAAAAACCCAGGCGCAGGCGCTTGCTGGTCTGACGCACGCTGGACTCGATGGGCACCTCGCCATTGCGCATGCGTCGGCTGATCTGCTCCGGCCCGGCCCAGAACGTCGAGTCCAGGCCGCCTTCGTGGGCCAGCGCGTTGACCACCCCGCCCTGGGCGGTTTCCGCCAGCAGGCGCAGGGCCTTGTACAGGTTGGACTTGCCGCTGCCGTTGGGGCCGGTGATCAGGTTCAGCCGCTGCAGCGGAATCACCAGTTTGTTGATCGAGCGGTAATTGGCCACTGCCAGGGTCTTGAGCATGCCGGGGCTCCTTGTGCATGGAGGCGCAGTGTGCCTGATTGGTGCCGATTGTGTAGCCGCCGCGACAGCTCCCCAGGACTTCCTGCGTTTGCCAAAGCAGCGCCCGCGTTGCGCTCGATCGCAGCCTGCGGCAGCGGCTACAGGGTTTGTGATCCCCTTGCGTGCAGCAGTGGAACCCTGTTCTAAGCTCACAGTCGTATCGTCACCTGTACGATGGCGTCGCGCCAAGGAGCCTGCATGGCTGGTCTCGAATCGAAGTGGATAGTGGGTTTGATGCTGGCTGCTCTACTGAGCGGTTGTGGCGCGGAAAAACCGAGCGAAAAGGAGCGGCCGCGGGTGCGCGTGCAGCCAGTGCAGACCCGCGATTTCGCCGCGCAGGTGACCCTGACCGGCGATGTGCAGGCGCGGGTGCAGACCGAGTTGTCGTTCCGCGTCGGCGGCAAGATCATCCAGCGCCTGGTCGACGTCGGCGACCGGGTCACGGCCAGACAGGTCCTGGCCCGGCTCGACCCGAAAGACCTGCAGACCAATGTCGATTCCGCCGCCGCCTCGGTGTTCGCCGAACAGGCACGGGTCAAGCAGACCAGCGCGGCCTTCGTCCGCCAGCAGAAACTCCTGCCCAAGGGCTATACCAGCCAGAGCGAATACGATGCCGCCCAGGCGGCGCTGCACAGCAGCCAGAGCGCCCTGAGCGCGGCCCAGGCGCAGTTGGCCAACGCCCGCGAGCAACTGAGCTACACCGCGCTGATCGCCGACGCGCCGGGGGTGATCACCGCGCGCCAGGCCGAAGTCGGCCAGGTGGTGCAGGCCACGGTGCCGATCTACAGCCTGGCCCGCGACGGCGAGCGCGACGCCGTGTTCAACGTCTACGAATCGCTGCTGGTGGCCCCGCCGAAGCAAGGCGCGATCACCGTCAGCCTGCTGGACAACCCGAACATCAAGACCACCGGCAAGGTGCGTGAAGTCACCCCGGTGGTGTCGGCGCAGAGCGGCACGGTGCAGGTCAAGGTGGCCCTCGACGGCCTGCCGGCGGGCATGGACCTGGGCTCGGTGGTCAGCGCCAGCGCCCATGCGGCCGGCCAGGCCAGTGTCGAGCTGCCCTGGGCGGCGCTGACCAAGAACCTCAACGAGCCGGCCGTATGGCTGGTGGGCGAGGACGGCAAGGCTACCCTGCACACCGTCACGGTGGGGCGTTACCAGACCGGCAAGGTGATCATCAGCGACGGCCTCAAGGGCGGCGAAAAAGTGGTGATCGCCGGTGGCCAGTTGTTGCACCCGGGGATGCTCGTCGAGATCGTTGCCGAGACCGGCACCCAAGGAGCCCAGCCATGAAGCGCCTGTCCCTGCTGTTGTGCGCCGGCCTGACGCTGGGCGCCTGCTCCAAGGAAGAACCGGCGCCCGAGCCGGTGCGCCCGGTGCTGTCGTTCGAGGTGCGCGCCGAGTCCGAGGAAAGCCTCGGGCGGTTCGCCGGGAGCATCCAGGCCCGCTATGAAACCAACCTCGGTTTCCGGGTGCCGGGGCGTATCGCCAATCGCAATGTCGACGTCGGCGCCGAGGTGGGCAAGGGCGCCTTGCTCGCCACCCTCGACCCCACCGACCAGCAGAACCAGTTGCGTTCCGCCCAGGGCGACCTGGCCCGGATCGAGGCGCAATGGATCAATGCCCAGGCCAACGCCCGGCGCCAGCAGCAATTGTTCGACCGTGGCGTCGGCGCCCAGGCGCAGCTGGATATCGCCCAGACCGACCTGAAGACCACTCGCGCCTCCCTGGACCAGGCCAGGGCCGCGGTCAGCCAGGCCCGCGACCAACTCGCCTACAGCGAGCTGCGCACCGATCATGGCGGCGTGGTCACCGCCTGGAATGCCGAGGCCGGCCAGGTGGTCAGCGCCGGCCAGCAGGTGGTGACCCTGGCCCGCCCGGACATCAAGGAAGCGGTGATCGACCTGCCGGCGACGCTGGTGGATCAGTTGCCGGCCGACGTGGTGTTCAAGGTCGCCTTGCAGCTGGACCCGAGCATCAACACCAGCGCCATCGTGCGTGAAATCGAACCCCAGGCGCAGAGCGCCACCCGTACCCGGCGCTCGCGCCTGACCCTGACCGAAACCCCCGAAGCGTTCCGCCTCGGCACGGCCATCAGCGTGACCCTCAGCTCCGCCATCGTCCCGCGCACCGAGGTGCCGCTGTCGGCCCTGCAGGAAGTGGACGGCCAGACCCGGGTCTGGATCGTCGACCCGCAGGCGCAGACCGTGGCGCCGCGGGAGGTCACGGTGCTCAGCCGGGACCATGATTCGGCATTGATCGGCAGCGGGATCAAAATCGGCGAGCGGGTGGTGAGCGCCGGTGTGAACAGCCTCAAACCGGGGCAGAAAGTCAAAATCGACGAGGACAGCCCACGATGACGCCGGCCACGAAAGGGAGCTTCAATTTATCCGAGTGGGCCATCAAGCATCAGTCGTTCATCTGGTACCTGATGTTCGTCGCCCTGCTGATGGGCGTGTTCTCCTACATGAACCTGGGGCGCGAGGAAGACCCGTCCTTCACCATCAAGACCATGGTCATCCAGACCCGCTGGCCGGGCGCGACCCAGGAGGAAACCCTCAAGCAGGTCACCGACCGCATCGAGAAAAAGCTCGAAGAGCTGGACTCCCTCGACTACGTGAAAAGCTACACCCGCCCCGGCGAATCGACGGTGTTCGTCAACCTGCGTGACACCACCAGCGCCAAGGACATCCCCGAGATCTGGTACCAGGTGCGCAAGAAGATCAACGACATTCGCGGCGACTTCCCCCAGGGTCTGCAAGGGCCGGGGTTCAACGACGAATTCGGTGATGTGTTCGGCTCGGTCTACGCCTTTACCGCCGACGGCCTGAGCATGCGTCAGTTGCGCGACTACGTGGAGCAGGTGCGCGCCGAGATCCGCGAGGTGCCGAACCTGGGCAAGGTGGAGATGGTCGGCGAGCAGGACGAAGTCATCTACCTGAACTTCTCCACACGCAAGCTGGCGGCGCTGGGCATCGACCAGCGCCAGGTTCTGCAAAGCCTGCAGTCGCAGAACGCGGTGACCCCGGCCGGGGTGATCGAGGCCGGGCCGGAGCGGATTTCCGTGCGCACCTCGGGGCAGTTCGCTTCCGAGAAAGACCTGGCCACGGTCAACCTGCGGCTCAACGAGCGCTTCTATCGCCTGGCGGATATCGCCGAGATCAGCCGCGGCTACGTCGACCCTTCGACGCCGCAGTTCCGCTTCAACGGCCAGCCGGCCATCGGCCTGGCGATCGCCATGAAGAAGGGCGGCAACATCCAGGACTTCGGCAAGGCCCTGCACCTCAAGATGGACCAGCTCACCGCCGAGCTGCCGGTGGGCGTGGGCGTGCACACGGTGTCGGACCAGGCCGAGGTGGTGGAAAAAGCCGTCGGCGGCTTTACCAGCGCGCTGTTCGAGGCGGTGGTGATCGTGCTGGTGGTGAGTTTCGTCAGCCTGGGCGTGCGCGCCGGGCTGGTGGTGGCATGCTCGATTCCGCTGGTGCTGGCGATGGTCTTCGTCTTCATGGAATACAGCGGCATCACCATGCAGCGGATTTCCCTCGGTGCGCTGATCATCGCCCTGGGCCTTCTGGTGGACGACGCGATGATCACCGTGGAGATGATGGTCACGCGCCTGGAGATGGGCGAGAGCAAGGAGCAGGCGGCGACCTTCGCCTACACCTCCACGGCCTTCCCGATGCTCACCGGGACCCTGGTGACGGTCGCCGGCTTCGTGCCCATCGGCCTCAACGCCAGTTCCGCCGGCGAGTACACCTTCACCCTGTTCGCGGTGATCGCCGTGGCCATGCTGGTGTCGTGGATAGTCGCCGTGCTGTTCGCCCCGGTGATCGGCGTGCATATCCTCAGCACCCATGTGAAGCCCCACTCCGAGGAGCCGGGCCGCATCGGCCGCGCCTTCAACGGCGGCCTGCTGTGGGCCATGCGCAACCGCTGGTGGGCCATCGGTATTACCGTCCTGGCGTTCGTGCTGTCGGTGGTCGGCATGCGCTTCGTGCAGAACCAGTTCTTCCCGTCCTCGGACCGGCCGGAGATTCTCGTCGACCTCAACCTGCCGCAGAACGCCTCGATCGCCGAGACCCGCATGGCGGTGGATCGCCTGGAGGCGACCCTCAAGGACGATCCGGACATCGTGCGCTGGAGCACTTACATCGGCGAAGGCGCGATCCGTTTCTACCTGCCGCTGGACCAGCAACTGCAGAACCCCTACTACGCGCAGCTGGTGATCGTCAGCAAGGGCCTGGAGTCGCGCACGGCGCTGACCGAACGCCTGAAAAAACGCCTGCGCGACGACTTCGTCGGCATCGGCAGCTACGTCCAGGCCCTGGAAATGGGCCCGCCGGTGGGGCGGCCGATCCAGTACCGGGTCAGCGGCAAGGACATCGACCAGGTGCGCAAGCACGCCATCGAGCTGGCCACCGAACTGGACAAGAACGCGCACATCGGCGAGATCATCTACGACTGGAACGAGCCGGGCAAAGTGCTGCGCATCGACATCGCCCAGGACAAGGCCCGCCAGTTGGGGCTGTCTTCGGAGGACGTGGCGCAGTTGATGAACAGCATCGTCAGTGGCTCCACCGTGACCCAGGTGCATGACGACATCTACCTGATCAACGTGGTCGGCCGGGCCGACGACAGCGAGCGCGGTTCCCCGGAAACCCTGCAGAACCTGCAGATCGTCAACCCCAACGGCACCTCGATTCCGCTGCTGGCCTTCGCCACCGTGCGTTACGAACTGGAGCAGCCGCTGGTCTGGCGCCGTGACCGCAAGCCGACCATCACCATCAAGGCCTCGGTGCGTGATGAGATCCAGCCGACCGACCTGGTCAGGTTGCTCAAGCCCGACATCGACACGTTCGCCGCCGGCCTGCCGGTGGGGTATTCGGTGGCCACCGGCGGCACGGTGGAGGAGAGCGGCAAGGCCCAGGGGCCGATCGCCAAGGTGGTGCCGTTGATGCTGTTCCTCATGGCGACCTTCCTGATGATCCAGCTGCACAGCGTGCAGAAGCTGTTCCTGGTGGCCAGCGTTGCGCCCCTGGGGCTGATCGGCGTGGTCCTGGCGCTGGTGCCGTCGGGCACGCCCATGGGCTTTGTAGCGATCCTCGGGATTCTCGCGCTGATCGGCATCATCATCCGCAACTCGGTGATCCTGGTGACCCAGATCGACGAATTCGAGCGCGCCGGTCATTCATCCTGGGACGCGGTGGTGCAAGCCACCGAGCACCGGCGCCGGCCGATCCTGCTGACCGCCGCGGCGGCCAGCCTGGGCATGATCCCCATCGCCCGGGAAGTGTTCTGGGGGCCGATGGCCTACGCCATGATCGGCGGCATCATCGTCGCCACCCTGCTGACGCTGCTGTTCCTGCCGGCGCTGTATGTGGCCTGGTACAAGATCCAGGAGCCGAAGAAAACCACGGCTTGAGATTGTGCTCGTTCGAGAGGACGCCATCGCGGGCAAGCCTCGCTCCTACGTAGGAGCGAGGCTTGCCCGCGAACCAGGCGCTACGGCCTATCTGGCAAACCGCTCAAACCTTGCGCCACACACTCGCCAGCCACGGCTGCTGCTCCCGCGGCAGGCCGGCGGGTCGGTAGTAATGCTCCAGCTCGACAAACCCCGCCGCGGTGAGCAATTGCTGCCAGGCCGCCAGGTCGTGGTAGGCGCCATAACGTGCGCCGTTCCAGCCTTCGCGGTTGTCGCCGCGCGGGTTGGAGCTGAACAGCACGCCGCCGGGTTTCAGCGTGGCATGCAGTTGGCGCAGCACCCGCGGCAACTCCTGCGAGGGGATATGAAACAGCACGGCGTTGGCGAAGATGCCGTCGAAGCGCTCGACGGGCAGGTCGAGCTTGAGGAAATCCTGCTGCCAGACCTCGCAGCCGCTGTCGTCCCGGGCCATCTGGGCAAAGCGTTCGGAGCCATCGAGGCCGACCGCGATATGACCCAGGCGGGTAAAGGTCTGCAGGTCGCGCCCGGGGCCGCAGCCGAAGTCCAGCAGGGTGAAGGGCGCTGTGCCCTGGATATGTCGAAGCAGCGCGTCGATGTTCTGGCTGACATCGTGGTCGCGGGTGCCTTCGCGGAAATCTTCGGCCACCTGGTTGTAGTGACCCAGGGTGGTGGAGGTGATCTGGTCGAGGTCGTCGGGAGCGAGTTTCATGGCGGGCTGCGTTGGCTGGAGTGATGTGCCGAATATACCCCATGCCCGTCCCCTCGGCCCTCTGTAGCCGCTGCCGAAGGCTGCGATCGGCTGCGAAGCGGCCGAGCTCTTGAGAGCGCCGAAGGCCCTTCGGGCCTTATCGCAGCCTTCGGCAGCGGCTACAGGGCCGCGCAGCAAGGTGGTGTTTCTCAACGTTTGTTGAGCACCCGCGCCAGGCGGTCGCCGCCGAGCTGGATCGCTGCGACGAGGATCACCAGCAGCACAATCACCGTGAGCATGATCTGGCTGTCGAAACGCTGGTAACCGTAGCGATAGGCGATGTCCCCCAGGCCACCGGCGCCGATGGCCCCGGCCATGGCCGAGGAGTTGATCATGGTCACCAGGGTGATGGTGAAGCCGCCGACGATGCCCGGCAGCGCCTCCGGCAACAGCACATGCCAGACAATGTGCCAGCGCCGGCAGCCCATGGCCTGGGCGGCTTCGATCAGGCCGTGGTCGACCTCGCGCAGGCTGACCTCGGCGATCCGCGCGAAGAACGGCGTGGCGGCGATGGTCAGTGGCACCACGGCGGCCCAGACGCCGTAGGTAGTGCCGACGATCAGCCGGGTGAAGGGGATCAGCGCCACCATCAGGATCAGGAACGGGATCGAGCGGAACAGGTTGACGAAGGCCCCCAGCACGCTGTTCAGCCTGGGCGCTTCATAGATCCCGCCCTTGCCGCTGGTGACCAGGATCACCGCCAGCGGAATGCCCGCCAGCAGCGCGATCAGCGACGACACGCCGACCATCAGGAAGGTATCGATAACGCCCTGGAGCAAGCGATCAAACCACATAACCCAGCACCTCTACCTGTTGTGTCCATTGCTTGTGCAAAAAGTGCTGCGCGCGCAAACGTTGCTCCTCGGCGCCCAGGGACGAGCCGCTGACCGCCAGCAGCAATTGCCCCAGGGCATGCCCCTGGATCCGTTCCACGCCGCCGTGCAGCAGCCGCACGCGCCCGCCCAGGGTGCTGAACAGCGCGGCCAGGTCCGGCTCGTCGCTGCTCCTGCCGGTGAACTGCACGCGCAATACCACCGCCGCGTCCGAAGACTTCGGCTGGCTTTGCAGGCGGTTTTGCAGCTCTTCCGGCAAGCCGTGCTGCAAGGGCGCCAGCAGGGTCTTGCTGACCTCGTGCTGCGGGTTGCCGAACACTTCCCAGACCGGCCCCTGCTCGACGATATGCCCATGCTCCAGCACCACCACGCGGTCGCAGATATCGCGGATCACCGCCATCTCGTGGGTGATCAGGACGATGGTCAGGCCCAGGCGCTGGTTGATCTGTTTGAGCAGGCCGAGGATCGACTGGGTGGTCTCCGGGTCCAGCGCCGAGGTGGCCTCGTCGCACAGCAGGATCGCCGGGTCGTGGACCAGCGCCCGGGCGATGCCCACCCGCTGTTTCTGCCCGCCCGAGAGCTGCGCCGGGTAGGCCTTGTGCTTGTCCTTCAGGCCCACCAGCTCCAGCAGTTCGCGGACCTTGCGCTCGCGCTGTTCCTTGGGCACGCCGGCCACCTTCAGTGGCAGCTCGACGTTCTGCCACACGGTCTTGGCCGACATCAGGTTGAAGTGCTGGAAGATCATGCCGATGCGCCGGCGCAGCTCCACCAGGCGGTCTTCGTCGAAGTCGCCGATGTCCACCTGATCGATCAGCACCCGGCCGCCCGAAGGCTGTTCCAGGCGGTTGATGGTACGGATCAGCGACGACTTGCCGGCGCCGCTGCGGCCGATGATGCCGAACACCTCGCCGCGCTGGATCGCCAGGTCGATCCCGTGCAGGGCCTGCACCGGGCCTTGCTGGCCCTGGTAGGTCTTGGTCAGGCCGATGAAGCGCACGTGGGCCTGGTTCAGTTCTGGATGCAGCTCGGTCTGCTGCGCGTCTTGCCGCTGTTCGGGCGGCTGGTTCGGCGACTTGTGCGCAAGGTAGGCGACGCTCATCTCAACCTTCCCAGCCGGCTTGGTAGAGCTTGCCGTGGGCTTTGTCCAGGGCGGCGCGCACAGCCGGCGAATGCTGGTAGATATCGACGAACTTGATCAGCCGCGGGTCGGTCTTGCTCTTGGGCTGGATCACGAACTGGATCACGTATTCCTTGTGGTCGAGGCCGTCGAACAGCAGCGCCGAACCGGCATCGAAGGTCTTGGCCAGGCGGATATAGGCCGGGTAGCCCTGCACCAGGTCGGCGTCGTCATAGGCGCGTACCAGTTGCACGGCCTCGACCTGGAGGATCTTCAGTTTCTTTGGGTTGGCGACTATGTCGTCCTCGGTGGCCTTGTAGCCGACCCCCGGCTTGAGGCTGATCAGGCCGGCCTTGGCCAGCAGCTGCAAGCCGCGGCCGCTGTTGATCGGGTCGTTGGCGATGGCCACGGTGGCGCCTTCGGGCAGTTCGTCGAAGCTTTTGTATCGCTTCGAGTACAGGCCGACGTTGTTGATGATCCCCGGGGCGAACGGCACCAGGTCGAAGCCGGCGGCGGCCTTGGCGTTTTCCAGGAACGGGATGTGCTGGAAGTAGTTCACGTCGATATCGCCGGCGGCCAGGCTGACGTTCGGCGCGATCCAGTCGCTGAACTCCACCAGCTCGACTTTCAGGCCCTGTTTGCCGGCCTCTTCGACGGCGGCTTCCAGGGGGATGGCGAAGGCGGCGGTGGTGCCGACTTTCAGCGGCGCGTCGGCGGCGAATACCGCGCTGGCGAACAGTCCGAGGGCGAGGGCCAGTGCTTTGACTGGGTGGCTTAAGAGCTTGGTTGTCATGGTCAGGTTTCCAGTCAGTGCATGGGATGTTCAGGTGACCTGTAGCCGCTGCCGAAGGCTGCGATCGGCCTCGAAGAGGACGTGCTCTTGAGATCGTTGGAAGGCCCTTCGGGCCTTATCGCAGCCTGCGGCAGCGGCTACAGGGTTAGTGGCGATAGGTGGATCCGCTGTGTTGCTCCGGTAATTGCGCGTCCTGCCGAAACAGCTTTTCGCGCAGGGTGCCGTTGTCGTAGGCGGTCTTGTACGAGCCGCGGCGTTGCAGCTCGGGGATCACCAGGTCGATGAAGTCGGCATAACTTTCCGGGGTGACGATGCGGGTCAGGTTGAAGCCGTCCAGGCCAGTCTCGGCGATCCAGGATTCGA
This sequence comes from Pseudomonas sp. 09C 129, assembly GCF_002843625.1. Lineage (NCBI taxonomy): Bacteria > Pseudomonadati > Pseudomonadota > Gammaproteobacteria > Pseudomonadales > Pseudomonadaceae > Pseudomonas > Pseudomonas sp. 09C 129. The sequence goes on from NZ_CP025261.1 coordinate 760,418, forward strand.
GGTCGTCGGCCACCTGCTGCGGCGAACCGACCACGGTGATGTAGCGCCCGCCCAGGGCGTGCTGGTCGAGCAGCTTGCGCCGGGTCCAGTCGTTGTTCTGCAGGTTCTTGGTGGCCGACTGGATGGCGTTGCTCTTCACGTACTGGATCGGTTCGTCGATCTCGTACTGGGAAAAATCGATGGCGGTGGACGCCGAGAAATGCGCCACCCCGGCCTCGGCGCTGGCATGGCTGCGGTACTCGGCGTGCTTCTTCCAGGCCAGTTCCTCGGTCTCGGCGACTATCACGTTGAGCCCCATGAACACCTTGATGTCCTCGGGATTGCGCCCGGCCGCCACGGCGCTGGCACGGACCTTGTCCACCTGGGCCCTGGTCGAGGGCTTGTTCTGCCCGCTGATGAACACGCATTCGGCGTGGCGCCCGGCGAACAGCAGGCCGCGATCGGAACTGCCGGCCTGGAACAGCACCGGCGTGCGCTGCGGCGAGGGTTCGCACAGGTGATAGCCCTCGACCTGATAGAACTCGCCCTTGTGCTCGACCTTGTGCACCTTCTCCGGCCGGGCGTAGATCCGTTGTTCGCGGTCGTTGATCACCGCGTCGTTTTCCCAGCTGCCTTCCCAGAGCTTGTAGAGCACTTCCAGGTATTCATCGGCCTGGTCGTAGCGCCGGTCGTGCTCGGCCTGTTCGCTCAGGCCCATGGCCTTGGCGGCGCTGTCGAGGTAGCCGGTGACGATGTTCCAGCCGACCCGGCCGCGGCTCAGGTGGTCCAGCGTCGACATGCGCCGGGCGAACAGGTACGGCGGCTCGTAGGTGAGGTTGGCGGTGAGGCCGAAGCCGAGGTTGCGGGTCACCGCGGCCATGGCCGAAACCAGCAGCAGTGGATCGTTGACCGGCAGCTGGATCGACTCCTTGAGCGTCACGTCCACCGAGTTCTGGTAGACGTCGTAGACCCCGACGATGTCGGCGATGAACAGCCCGTCGAACAGTCCGCGCTCCAGCAGCTGCGCCAGCTCGGTCCAGTACTCGATAGTCTTGTACTGGGTCGAGGTGTCCCGTGGATGGGTCCACAGGCCGTGGTTGATGTGCCCGATGCAGTTCATGTTGAAGGCATTGAGCAGGATCTTTTTTTTGCCTTTCTCCAGAGCGCTCATCAGATCGTCCCCCGCAGTGGCGGGTTCGTCTGGTTGAGGTAGTAGTTGCCCACCGCGTGGTACTTCCAGCGCACGGGGTCGTGCAGGGTGTGCACCCGGGCGTTGCGCCAGTGACGGTCCAGGCCGTGTTCGGCCAGGGTCGCCTGGCTGCCGGCCAGCTCGAACAGGGTGCTGCCGGCGGCCAGGGAGATTTCGGTGCTGATGGCGCGAGCCTCGGCGACCGCGATGGAAGCGGCGGCCACCGTCTCGGCGTCGGGCTCGGCCTGGGCCGCGTCGAGGAACTCCCCGGAGCGCTCCAGCAACGCCTCGGTGGCGTGCAGGCGAACGCTCAGGTGGCCGAAGCTCTTGAGGGTCAGCGGGTCTTCGCTGGCCTTGTCGTTGCCGGAATCGATCCACGGCCGGGTCTTGGTGCGCACGAAATGCAGGGCGTCCTCATAGGCGGCGCGGGCGATACCGGTGTCGATGGCGGCGTGGAGAATCTGCGCCAGCGGGCCGACGGTGGTCGGGCGCTCGAAGGCGCTCTGAAAGGGAATCACGTCCTCGGCGGCGACGAACACGTCCTCGAATACCACCGAGCCGCTGCCGGTGGTGCGCTGGCCGAAGCCGCTCCAGTCGTCGATCACGTTCAGGCCCTGGCTGCCCGCGGGGACAAAGGCCAGTTGCTGCACGCCGTTTTCGTCCACCACCGACGTGGGGATGCGCTGGGCGTAGAGGGCGCCGGTGGAATAGAACTTGCGACCGTTGATGCGATAGCCGTCGCGTCCGTCCTGCACATCCCGGGTCAGGCGAGTGGTGCGGTCATGGGCGGTCTTGGTGCCCAGTTCGGCCAGGGCATTGCCGAAGCGCTGGCCGGCCAGGACCTCGGCGTACAGGCGTTTTTTCTGCGCCTCGCTGCCGTTCACCCGCAGCACTTCGAGGGCGTAGAAATGGTTCTGCGGGATCTGCCCCAGGGAGCCGTCGGCCTGGGCGATCAGGGCGATGACCTTGGCCAGGGTGACGTTGGACACACCGGCGCCGCCGTATTCCCTGGGCACGCTGATGCCCCACAGGCCGGAGCGGGAAAAGGCTTCGAGTTCGGGGTGGGGCAGGCGGCGTTCGCGGTCGCGCAGGGCGCTGTCGCGCTTGAAATCCTCGGCCAGGTCGCTGGCGACGATCAGGGCTTGCTCATCGCTGGTTATGACCGCGACGTGTTGAGAAAGAGTCATGTACTTCTCCAGAGATCTGGTCGCTTAAATCCAGGAATGGCGAGCCGGCAGGGTGCCGTTCAGGTGATAGGCGCCGACGGCGTGGTATTTCCAGCGCACCGGATCGTGCAGGGTGTGGACCCGGGCGTTGCGCCAGTGCCGGTCGAGGTTGAACTCGGCGAGGGTGGCGCGGCTGCCGGCCAGCTCGAAGAGTTTCTCGCTGGCCAGCAGGGAGATCTCGGTGGTCAGCACCTTGGCTTCGGCCACGGCGATCGAGGCGCGGGCGGCGGATTCGGCGCTGATCGGCGCGGCATTGACCTGGTCCAGCACCTGGCCGGCCTTGCGCAGCAGGGCCTCGGCGGCGTGCAGTTCGATTTTCAGCTTGCCGATGTCGGCGATCACATAGAGGTCGTCGCTGGCCCGTTCGACGTTGGCGTCGACCCACGGCCGCGAGCGTTCACGCACGAAGCTGATGGCGTCGTCGATGGCGGCGCGGGCGATGCCGGCGTCGATGGCCGCCTGGATCAGCTGCGAGACCGCGCCCTGGATATTCGGCGACTCGTTGATGCGCCAGTTGTCCACCACCAGGTCGGCATCGACCCGCACGTTGTTGAGCAAAATGGTGCCGCTGGCGGTGGTGCGCTGGCCGAAGCCCGACCAGTCGTCGACGATGCGCAGCCCTGGCGTGCCGCGCCGGACGAAGGCCAGGACCTGCCTGCCGTCGTCGTTCAACGCCTTGACCGCCACCCAGTGGGCGAACAGGGCGCCGGTGGAATAGAACTTCTGGCCATTGAGCAGATAACCGTCGCCGTCGGCGCTGATCCGTGCCTTGAGTTCCAGGGTGTTTTTGGTCCCGCGTTCCGGGCCGGCGTTTCCGATGCGCCAGCCTTCCAGCACGCTCTGGAACAGCTGCTTTTTCTGCCGTTCGGTGGCGCTACCGAGGATCAGGTTGAGAATGCCGAACTGGTTCTGCGGGATCTGTCCCAGGGCCGGGTCGGCCGCGGAAATGATCGCGAAGACTTCGGCCAGGGTGACGAAGGAAACCTGCGGGCCGCCGTATTCACGGGGGATGGCAATACTGCCCAGGCCACTGCGGGTGAAATGTTCGATTTGTGCCCACGGCAGCTTGCGCTGCTGGTCGCGCCGGGCCGCCTGCTGGCGGGCGACGGTGGCCAGTTCATGGGCGGCTTGAAGGGCTTCTGCGTCGTTCAGCAGAACCCGTGCGGGCAACAACAGGGGGGCGACATCCAGATCGCTCTGGACATTTGCATCGGCCAGATTGGACATCAGTGCCACTCCTTGGCTGCACGCAATGCCCTGGCGATCTGCACTGGGGTGATTGTGTTCCGGACCATACCTACCTCACATCTTTGGAAGTGCCGCGCCGTGGCGGCGAAATCGGGTTCAAGAATGTCCGGTGGTCCGGTGCATATACCCTATGCGCGTATAAAAATTAAATAAACTAACTTTTAGGAATATGTATAGAAGGGGTTTACGTATACGGCAGGTAGGAAAAGGCGAAGGGTAATGGGAGATAGATCTGAGGCCTGTAGCCGCTGGCGCAGCCTACGCGCGGCGACGTAGCCGTCGTAAAACCGGGGCATACGGTTTTCCGGGCGCAATGCAGTGGCGGGCCTGGCGGCCGCTGTGTCGGAATGCCGCCCAGACCGATCGCAGCCTCGCGTTGCTCGGCAGCGGTTACAGGGGGACGTGGTTACAGGGGAACGCGGTTTCTGTAGCCGCTGGCGTAGCCTGCGCTCGGCGGCGCAGCCGTCGTAAACCGGCGTATGCGATGTGTCTGGCGGAATGTGACGGCGGGTTTGCGTTCGCTGCACAGCCCATCCTGGGCTCGGCAGCGAGGGTACAGGTCAGGCCTGGGGATGGCCCGAGGTGAGGAACTTGCTGAGGAATTGCCGGGTGCGTTCTTCCCTGGGGTTGGCGAACAGCGCCTTGGCTTCGCCCTGTTCGACGATCACCCCCTTGTCGAAGAAGATCACCCGGTTGGCCACGTCGCGGGCGAAGCCCATTTCGTGGGTGACGATGACCATGGTGCGCTTTTCTTCGGCCAGGCCGCGGATGGTCGCCAGCACTTCGCCCACCAGCTCCGGGTCGAGGGCCGAGGTCGGTTCGTCGAACAGGATCACCTCCGGCTCCATCGCCAGCGCCCGGGCAATCGCCACGCGCTGTTGCTGGCCGCCGGAGAGGCGCCGCGGATAGGCGTCTTCCTTGCCCGCCAGGCCGACCTTGGCCAATAGTCCGCGGCCCAGGGCCAGTGCCTGCTCGCGGGGCGTCTTCTTCACCACCAGCGGGCCTTCGATGACGTTTTCCAACGCGGTGCGATGGGGGAACAGGTTGAAGTTCTGGAACACGAAACCCACCTGCTGGCGCAGTTGCCGCACCAGGCCCTGCTGCTGGGTCAGCGGGCGGCTGCCATCGATCTCGATGTTGCCGACCTTGATCCGGCCGCTGGTAGGTTCTTCGAGGAAATTCAGGCAGCGCAAAAAGGTGGTCTTGCCCGAGCCGCTGGGGCCGATGATGGCGACCACCTCGCCTTCCGCCACCGTCAGGTCGATGCCATTGAGGACGGTCTGACCCTTGAACTGCTTCGTCAGTTTTTCAACCACAATCATGGGTTCAGGACTCCTGGTCGTGCCGATTGACCCGCTCTTCCAGTCGGTTCTGCAGGTGCGCCAGCACGCTGGCCAGAACCCAGTAGATCAGTGCGGCGGCAAGATACATGGTGAAGACTTCGAAGGTCCGGGCGGTGATCAGCTGTGCCTGGCGGAACAGTTCTGGGACCTGGATGGTGGCGGCCAGGGCCGTGTCCTTGACCAGCGAGATAAAGCTGTTGCCCAGGGGCGGCAGGGCCGTGCGCATGGCTTGCGGCAGGATCGCCCGGCGCAGGGTCTGGGCCCGGGTCATGCCAATGCTGGCCGCCGCTTCCCACTGCCCGCGCTCGATGGAGCCGATGGCCGCGCGCAGGATCTCGCAGGCGTAGGCCGCCATGTTCAACGAGAAACCGATCAGCGCCGCCGGCAATGGGTCAAGCTCGATACCCAGCTGCGGCAGGCCGTAATAGATCACGAACAGTTGCACCAGCAACGGCGTGCCGCGAAAGAACGACACATAGACGCGGGCGATCCAGCTCAGCAGCTTGAAGCGCGACAGGCGCATCAGCGCCAGGGCGAACCCCAGCGCCAATCCGAAGAACATGCCGCCGAGGCTGAGGATGACCGTGAAATACGCGCCCTTGAGCAGGAAGGGCGCGGAGTTCAGCAACAGCTGCGTGGTTTCGGCGATTTGCTGGCTCAACTGCGGGAAAGACAGTTCGAACTGAAAACCTGCTTCCATTATTGAGTGACGTCAGCGTTGAAGTATTTTTCCGAGAGCTTTTTCAGCGTGCCGTCGGCGCGCAGTTCCTCGATCGCCTTGTTCACCGCGGCCAGCAGTTCGGGTTCGCCTTTGCGCAGGGCCACGCCGGCTTCCTGGCGGGAGAAGGGCTCGCCGGAAACGGCCAGGGTGTCGTTGGTTTTCTTGATCAGCTCGAAGGCGGCCAGGCGGTCCACCAGGATCGCGTCGATACGGCCTACGCGCAGGTCCTGGTACTTGGTCGGATCGTCGTCGTAGGTCTTGATGATGGCTTGCGGCACGTTGTCCTTGAGCCATTGTTCGTAGTTGGTGCCCAGGCCGACACCGACCTTGTGCCCGGCCAGATCGGCGGCGGTCTTGAACTTGCCTTCGTTCTTCTTCTGGGTCAGGGCCTGGATGCCGGAAACGGTGTAGGGGGTGGAGAAGTCGTATTTTTTCTTGCGCTCATCGGAGATGGTCACCTGGTTGATCACCGCGTCCAGGCGCTTGGACTCCAGGGCGGCGAGGATGCCGTCCCACTTGGTCGGCTGCAGTTTGACCTTCACGCCCAGCTTCTGCGCCAGGGCTTCGGAGAACTCGACTTCGAAGCCGGCCAGCTTGCCGCTTTCGTCGACGTAGCTGAACGGTGGATAAGTACCTTCCAGGCCGACGTTGATGGTGCCGGCGTCCTTGATCTTCTGCAGTTGCTCACCGGCAACCGCTTGCCCCAGCAACCCGGCACCGAGGGCCAGACCCAGCGAGCCAATGAGGATATTTCGACGTAGTGCGGAAAAAATCATGACAAGCCCCTGTGTTTTCTTATGCAGATGCGGTTGGGAGATGCAGGTCAATCGGTGAGCGGGAACGAGCGCCTTATCCTGCACTAAATGCAGCGTATGCGTCTCGCGGCAAATTCGCCTGCGGCGCGACTATAAGTGGCTGCTTATAGATGTAAAAATAATATAAATTCACATTGTTATGCTTTTTTTAAATATACGTTCTCAACCCTCTGTAGCCGCTGCCGCAGGCTGCGATCGTTTTGGGCGGCATTCCGACGTAGCAGGCGCAAATCCGGCGAACGCGTCTTTTCTGATGCGCCGCATGCGCAGGTTTTACGACGGCTGCGCCGCCGATCGCAGCCTGCGGCAGCGGCTACAGGTCAGTATTCAGGCAAACGAACCGGCATAAGCGAACAGCGCCGGCGCGCCGCCGGTATGCAGGAAGATGATCGGGCCGTCGTCGAAGCGCTGGCGGCCGATGCCGTCGAGCAGGCCGGCCATGGCCTTGCCGGTGTAGACCGGGTCCAGCAGCAGGCCTTCCTGGCTTGCCAGCAGTTTCACCGCGGCCAGGGTGCCGGCATTCGGTTCGCCATAACGCGGGGCGAAATATTCGTCCCACAACTCCACCTTGAAGCTCTCCGGCAACGTCACCCCGAGCAATTCGGCGGTGCGCTCGGCCAGGCCCTGGACCTTCGGCCGTTGCGCTTCGTCGGTGCGCGACACGGTGACGCCGATCACCGGCAACTGCGGCAACACTTCGCTCAAGGCCAGGGCCAGGCCGCTGTGGGTGCCGGCGCTGCCCGAGGCCAGCACCACGGCGGCGAAGTCGAGCCCGCTGTTGTTGATCTGCTCCGCCAGCTCCAGGCCGGCGCGCACGTAACCCAGCGCGCCGAGGGCATTGGAGCCGCCAATCGGCACCAGGTACGGCTGCTTGCCGCTGCTGCGCAGGCGCTCGGCCAGGGCCTGCAACTGCTCGTCGGCGTTGTCCAGGTTCTCCACCAGCTCGACCTTGGCGTCGAACAGGTCGAGCAGCAGGCGGTTGCCGTTGCCCAGGTAATTGCTGTCATCGGTGCCGATGGGGTTTTCCAGCAAGGCGACGCAACCCAGGCCGAGCCTGGCGGCCAGGGCCGCGGTCTGGCGTACGTGGTTGGACTGGATGGCGCCCGCGGTGATCAGGGTGTCCGCGCCCTGGGCCAGCGCATCGGCGGCCAGGTATTCGAGTTTGCGCAGCTTGTTGCCGCCCATGGCCAGCGGCGTGGTGTCGTCGCGCTTGACGTAGACATCGCGGCCCAGCCAGGTGGACAGGCGTTCGAGTTTTTCCAGGGCGGTGGCGCCGCCCAGCAGGTCGAGACGGTTAAAACGGTCGAGCTGTCGTTTGATCATGAGGCCGCACAGGTTGTCAGAGGTGTCAGGGACTATAGGCAGCGATATTTACCGGGGCAACCGTCAATCGCTTATGCCAAAAGGTACTTAGGCCAGCACAATTAGTTCTTAATTTGGCCTGGGACGCATACCGTAAAGTGACGTCGTTTACGCGGCCAGACCGTCCGGCCGCCTGAGTGAGGAGTCTTATCGTGAGCGAGCGTTCCAGCCATTGGCAATTGCAGACCATAGTCGGTCAACTGCGTGATGCCCGCGACCAGTGGCGTACCCGCAACGGGCGGGTCAGTGGTGAGCAGGGTGGTCGGGAACTGCCGTCGCGCGCGGCCATGGCCGAGATTCTCGAGGCGCTGTGTGGGGCCTTGTTCCCGATGCGCCTGGGCCCGGTGGACCTGCGCGAAGAAAGCGAGGACTTCTACGTCGGCCACACCCTGGACGCGGCCCTCAATGCGCTGCTCGCCCAGGCTCGCCTGGAGCTGCGTTATGCCGCGCGCCAGAGCGGCGAGGCGGACGAAGACGTCAACGCCAGGGCCATCCGCATCATCCAGGATTTCGCCCTGGCCCTGCCGGGGCTGCGAGTGTTGCTCGATACCGATGTGCTGGCCGCCTACCATGGCGACCCGGCGGCGCGCAGCGTCGATGAAGTGCTGCTGTGCTACCCGGGCATCCTGGCGGTGATCCACCATCGCCTGGCCCACCATCTGTACCGCGCCGGCCTGCCGCTGCTGGCGCGGATCAGCGCGGAAATCGCCCACTCGGCCACCGGAATCGACATTCACCCGGGGGCGCAGATCGGCCGCAGTTTCTTCATCGACCACGGCACCGGTGTGGTGATCGGCGAGACCGCGATCATCGGCGAGCGTGTGCGCATCTACCAGGCCGTGACCCTGGGTGCCAAGCGCTTCCCGGCGGACGAGGACGGCCAGTTGCAGAAGGGCCACCCGCGCCACCCGATCGTCGAGGACGACGTGGTGATCTACGCCGGCGCGACCATCCTCGGGCGCATCACCATCGGCAAGGGCTCGACCATCGGCGGCAATGTCTGGCTGACCCGCAGCGTGCCGGCCGGGTGCAACCTGACCCAGGCCAACCTGCAGCATGACGATGGGTCGCAAAAATAAGCCGAGGTGCTTGCATCATGTAGCCGCTGCCGCGGGCTGCGATCGCCCCGAGAGGGGCGCCGCTCTTGGGTCTTTTGCAGGCCCTGCGGGCCTTGGCGCAGCCTTCGGCAGCGGCTACAGAAATCGGCTTATTTAACGCTGAACGATTCCCTCCGCCACACATCAGACCTTTCTTAAAACCTGCGAAATCAGGCGACCGCCGAGCCCGGCGATTAGTCCTTGCGCGCCTATCCGTGTTTAACTTGAACGCTTGTTCAAGTTAAACCGGCAGCTCGCTGCCCGCTCACAACAGGAGGCTTACCTTTGCTGAGTCCGATCTTTTCAGCCGCGTTTTACCCCCTCGAGGTGCACGCTTGATGAGTGCATCGTCCATTCCCGCCAGCGGCCTGATCCGCATGAATCCGCCGGTGTTCTACTTCGCCGCGAGCTTTATCCTGGCCTTCGGCCTGGTGGTCATTGCCCTGCCGGAACAAGCCGGCGCCTGGCTGCTGGCCGCGCAAAACTGGGCGGCCAATACGGTCGGCTGGTACTACATGCTGGCCATGACCCTGTACCTGATCTTCGTGGTGGTCACCGCCTTGTCCGGCTACGGCAAGATCAAGCTCGGTGCCGACCACGACGAACCGGAATTCAGTTACCTGTCCTGGGCCGGCATGCTGTTCGCCGCCGGGATCAGCATCACGCTGTTCTTCTTCTGCGTGTCGGAACCCCTGACCCACATGCTGCAACCGCCCCAGGGCGAGGCCGGGACCGCGGATGCGGCGCGCCAGGCCATGCAGATTCTCTTCCTGCACTGGGGCCTGCACGGCTGGGGCGTGTTCGCCTTCGTCGGCATGGCCCTGGCGTATTTCGCCTACCGGCATAACCTGCCGCTGGCCCTGCGTTCGGCGCTGTACCCGCTGATCGGCAAGCGCATCAACGGCCCCATCGGCTACGCGGTGGATGGCTTCGGCATCATCGCCACGGTGTTCGGCCTCGGCGCCGACATGGGCTTTGGCGTGCTGCACCTCAACTCCGGCCTGGATTATCTGTTCGGCATCGCCCACACCCAGTGGGTCCAGGTGGGCCTGATCACCCTGATGATGGGCGCGGCGATCATTGTCGCGGTGTCCGGCGTCGACAAGGGCGTGCGGGTGATGTCCGACATCAACATGCTGCTGGCCTGTGCGCTGCTGCTGTTCGTGTTGTTCGCCGGCCCCACCCAGCACCTGCTCAACACCCTGATCCAGAACCTCGGCGATTACCTCGGCGCCTTGCCGACCAAGAGTTTCGACCTCTACGCCTATGACGAGCCCAGCGACTGGCTGGGCGGCTGGACCGTCTTCTACTGGGCCTGGTGGATCGCATGGTCGCCGTTCGTGGGCCTGTTCATCGCGCGGATTTCCCGTGGCCGGACCATCCGTGAATTCGTGTTCGGCGTGTTGCTGATTCCCCTGGGCTTCACCCTGGCCTGGATGTCGATCTTCGGTAACAGCGCCATCGACCAGGTGCTCAACCATGGCATGAGCGCGCTGGGCATGTCGGCCATCGAGAACCCTTCGATGACCCTCTACCTGCTGCTGGAAACCTACCCCTGGAGCAAGACTGTCATCGCCGTGACGGTGTTCATCAGCTTCGTGTTCTTCGTCACCTCGGCCGACTCCGGCACCGTGGTGCTCTCTACCCTGTCGGCCAAGGGCGGCAATGCCGATGAAGACGGGCCGAAATGGCTGCGGGTGTTCTGGGGCGCGATGACCGCACTGGTCACCAGCGCGCTGCTGTTCGCCGGCAGCATCGACTCGCTGAAGTCGGCGGTGGTGCTGACCTCGCTGCCGTTCTCGATGATCCTGCTGCTGATGATGTGGGGGCTGCACAAGGCCTTCTACCTCGAGTCGCAGAAGCAGATCGCCCAGCTGCATTCGCTGGCGCCGGTGTCGTCGTCCTCGCGGCGCGGCAAGGGCGGCTGGCGCCAGCGCCTGAGCCAGGCGGTGCATTTCCCGTCGCGCGACGAGGTGTATCGCTTCCTCGATCAGACGGTGCGCCCGGCCATCGAAGAAGTGACCGCGGTGTTCGTCGAGAAAGGCCTGAACGTGATCACCCAACCGGACCCGGCCAACGACAACGTCAGCCTGGAAATCGGCCATGGCGACCAGCATCCGTTCGTCTACCAGGTGCAGATGCGCGGCTACTTCACCCCGTCCTTCGCCCGTGGCGGCATGGGGCCCAAGGAGATGCGCAACCGGCGTTACTACCGGGCCGAGGTGCACCTGGCCGAGGGTAGCCAGGACTATGACCTGATGGGCTACACCAAGGAGCAGATCATCAACGACATCCTCGACCAGTACGAACGCCATATGCAGTTCCTGCACCTGGTGCGTTGATCGCGGGGCGGTGGCGTTTGTGCCACCGTCATCGCGGGCAAGGACTGGGCGTCCCCCCTGCTCCTACAGAAGACCTCGTGCTTCTGTAGGAGCGAGGCTTGCCCGCGGTCAGGGGCCTCAGGCCCGGCCCAATACCGTGAACAACACCAGCGCCGCCACCGGCACGCCGAACACCACACTGCCGACCGCCAGCTCCGTGCTCAGGGGCTGGCCGGCGTGGACCATCCCCACCGCGCCGTTGATCACCGTCAGCGCCAGCCAGAGTACGACGAAACTGTAGGCCAGGGTCTGGCGGCCGAGGCCGAGCTTTTCGCCGATAAACAGCATCAGCGCCAGGAGAATCAGGCCGAAGCAAGTGATGATCGCGGTGTGCATGATGAAGTCCTCGCGGGCGGAATTCAGGGGTGAGCCCAGGGTCGATGGCGGTTCAAGGCTCCCGACCTAGAGTGTGGTCCAGGGAGTAGCGTCCTGCTCCGCGAAAAGCGAAGGCCGGGAACAGCAGGGTGTTGGACGAAACGGGCGAGTCGGTGGTCGGGGGCATGAGTGTCTCCGCGAATAAGCCGGTGGAAAGCAGCGATGGCCCGGGGAGTGCCCGGGCCATCGGTGCCGTTGTTTCAGCGAACGGCGGGCTTGAGCAGGTCTTCCAGGCCGATGCGGCGAAACATCTCGGCGCGCACCCGGTCGGCCATGGCATTAACGATCTCGGCACCGTCCTGGGACGGGTCGATATGCCGGCGCAACGGCCGGGAGCCGAAGGGCAGGCCGACGATCTCGACGATGGCCTTCGCGACCTCGGTGACATCGGCGTCAGCCGGCTCCAGGGCGGCCAGGCCGTTGAGTGCCTGCTCCGGCACGCCGGCATAGGGGCCCTGGTTGTACTCGGCGGCGCGGGCCTGGTCGGCCGGGGCGCCGGAGTGCGCGAAGTGGTTGGTGCCCTGGGTGAAGGCGCCCGGCACGATGATCGAGGTCTCCACGCCCCAGCGCGCCAGCTCCCCGGCATAGGACACCGCCAGGGAGTCCATCGCCGCCTTGGCCGCGAAGTACGGCGCCAGGTAGGGCGGGGTGCCGCCGCGGGCGCTGCTGGAGGATACCCACAGCACCAGTCCCCGGCCCTGCTTGCGCAGTTGCGGCAGGGCCGCGCGGTTGACCCGCTGGGTGCTCAGTACGTTGATGTCGTAGAGCTGGGCGAACTGTTCGGGGGTGAAGGCTTCGGCGGGGCCGAAGGCCATGTGCCCGGCGTTGTGGATGATCACGTCCAGCCGGCCGCAGTCGGCGACTATCCGGGCGACACCGGCCTCGACCGAGGCGCTGGAGGCGACGTCCAGTTCGACGCTGCGCAAATCGACCCGGTGCTCGTCGGCGTAGCGCCGCACCTCGGCCACCTGAGGCGCATTGCGGCCCAGGGTTTCACGCATGCTGGCGTAGACAATGTGGCCGACGTCGGCGAGGGCGCGGGCGGTCAGGGCGCCAAAACCACTGGAGGCGCCGGTAATCAGGATGACGGATTGCATGGCATTGGTCTCTTCAGGTGAGGGTGGTTTCAGGCACGCCGGGGCAGGCGTTGTTGTACGGCGTGGGACAGCCAGCCGGCGAAGGTGCCCAGGGTTCCAGCACCGCCGAGTTCGGCGAAGCTTTCCAGGGAGGGTTCCAGGTGCGCGGCGAACCAGGCGATCAGGCCGAGGAAGTAGGCGACGATGTTATTCATCACCCGCAGGCTGCGCAGCGACACCACGAGCATCGCCACCACGAACACCACCAGCGGCAGGGCCCAGGGGCCGAGGCTTGGGCTCAGTGCGCCAATGCTCAGCGCCGCGCCCATGCCGACGGCGAGGCCCATCAGCACGCAGCCCAGGTTGACCAGGCCGTCGCGCAGGGTCAGGCCGCGGCTGAAGAACGCCACCCAGCCAACGAACATGGCCCAGACCGGCAGGCTCAGCAGCAGACTGGAGCCCGCCGCCAGCGCGGCGGTGGCGGCGGCCACCGCGGTGAACAGGATGAACATCGGTTTCGTCTGCCCGCCACGGGCGGGTGTCGCGGTGGAGTGATTCATGAGCGTGGCTCCTTCGACTGTGGGTGAGGTGGCTCAGACGAGCCCGCCGTTGGCGCGCAGGACCTGCCCGTTGACCCAGGCCGAATCAGGGCTGACCAGGAAGGACACGACGCGGGAAATATCTTCGGGTTGAGCCAGGCGCTCCAGCGGGGCCATCTTGGCGAAACCCTGGATCTGCTCTTCGCTCTTGCCGTGCAGGAACAGGTCGGTGGCCACCGGGCCAGGTGCCACTGCATTGACGGTGATATTGCGACCGCGCATTTCCTTGGCGAACACCTGGGTCAGGGACTCCACCGCCGCTTTGCTGGCGATGTACACCGCGTAACCCGGCAGGTTCATGCCGACGGTGCTGCTGGAGAAATTGACGATGCGCCCGCCGGCGTTCAGGCGAGTCGCGGCTTCACGCAGGGTGTTGAAGGTGCCGCGAGCGTGGATGTTGAAGTTCTGGTCGAACAGTTCGTCCGTGTGTTGCGCCAGCGGCAGGACCTTGAGGATGCCGGCGTTGTTGATCAACACGTCGACCTTGCCCAGTTGGGTTTCGGTCTCGTCGAACAGGCGGCGCACGTCATCGGCGTTGGCCACGTCGGCCTTGATCGCTATGGCCCGGTGGCCGGCCTGGCGCAGCTCCACCACCAGGGCTGAGGCTTCGCTGGCGCTGTTGGCGTAGTTGATGGCGACGGCGAAGCCTTCGCTGGCCAGTTGCCGGGCGATCACCGCGCCGATGCCGCGGGAGGCGCCGGTCACGATGGCAACTTTCGAAGTCTGGGTAGTCATGGCGAATTTCCTTCTGGGTAACGAGTGATTGGCTGTGGTGTGGAAGCAGATTCACATGTTTACCCAGGGTGATAAATGCGCCAGAGTTGGCTTGACTGTTCAATAATCGCCAACAATCAATGAGCCCTGGAGCCCGTCGTGGATCAAGTCAAAGCGATGAAGGTGTTCGTGCGGATCTACGAGCGCAGCAGCTTCACCCTGGCCGCCGAGGACCTGAACCTGCCGCGCGCCACCCTGACCCATACCCTCAACCAGTTCGAGGCCTGGCTCGGTACCCGCCTGCTGGAACGCAGCACCCGCCGCGTGCGCCCGACTCTCGACGGCGAGGCCTATTACCAGCGCTGCGTACAGCTGCTGGCGGAGCTGGAAGAGGCCGAACTGGCGTTTCGCACGGTGGCGCCGAAGGGGCGTTTGCGGGTCGACCTGCATGGCACCCTGGCCAAGTACTTCGTGATTCCGGCCCTGCCCGAATTCATGGCGCGCTATCCGGAGATCGAGCTGTCCATCAGCGAGGCCGATCGTTTTGTCGACCTGATCGCCGAAGGGGTGGACTGCGTGTTGCGCGCCGGCACCCTGGGCGATTCGTCGCTGATCGGCCGGCGCGTGGCCGGCCTGCAGCAGATCACCTGCGCCAGCCCGGCGTACCTGCGCAAATACGGCGAGCCGAAGAGCCTCGACGAGTTGTCGCGGCACCGGGCGGTGAACTATGTCTCGCGCACCACCGCCAAGCTGTTTCCCTTCGAATTCATGGTCGATGGCGAGCTGCGGGAAGTCGCCATCGAGGGTGCGCTGTCGGTGTTCGGCGCGGAAATCTATGCTGCTTCGGCCGTGGCCGGGCTGGGCATCATCCAATGCCCGCGCTACCGCATGGCACAGCAGATTTCCCAGGGGCTGGTGCAGGAAATCCTCACCGACACGCCGCCACCACCCATGCCGGTTTCCGTGCTGTACCCGCACAACCGTCAGATGTCGCCACGGGTGCGGGTGTTCGTCGACTGGCTGGCGGAGGTTTTCGCCAAGGCGGTCTGAGCAGGGCAGCGCCGGTCATCGCTGCTTTCTGTATTGATTGTCTGGATGTGTATAGTGTGTATTGTTCGCCTTTGACTGTGTACGGTGGCTTTTCGGGACGTATCGAAAGGACACGGCAATGCGCAGTCGGGAACTGATCAGGATGATCGAGGAGGACGGGTGGTATTTGATCGCGGTCAAAGGCAGTCATCACCAATACAAGCATCTGCACAAGCCGGGGCGGGTCACTATTCCCCACCCGGATGCGGATCTGCCCAAGGGCACGATCCACAGCATCTTGAAACAGGCGGGCCTGAAATGAGGCCGGCCTTGAACGAAGAGGTCAACGAGATGAAATTCCCGGTCGTGCTGCACAAGGATGCCGACTCCGGATATGGCGTGATCGTCCCCGATGTGCCGGGCTGTTTTTCCGCCGGCCATACCGCGGCAGAAGCCTTCGAGAATGTGAAAGAGGCCCTGTCGCTGCATTACGAAGGCTTGGTCGCCGATGGTGAACCGCTGCCCCAGGTGCATGAGGTCGACGTGCATATCGACAACCCCGATTACGCCGGTGGCGTGTGGGGCATGATCGAGTTCGACATCACGCCTTACTTCGGCAAGGCGGTGCGCTTCAACGCCACCCTGCCGGAGCAATTGCTGGAACGCATCGACCAGACGGTGAAGCGCGACCAGCGTTACCGCTCGCGTTCGGGCTTTCTCGCGGCTGCCGCTTTACGCGAACTCTCCGCCTAGGCATTGCCCGCCCCCATGGTTCCCATGGGGGCATGCCTGGCCTCTGTCCCTCGATATTTTCCTCTACCACTCAGGCTTTGGAACCCTTTGTTTCGGCCCGGCAGGGTGGCGTTTTAGCGTCTATAAACAACGGGTACAGCGCCTTGTTCGATGCCGTCATTCCTGGTTTTCCAGGCGGTGCAGCACCGCTAGGGCCCTGTGTTTCCTGGGTTTTGTCCGCTGATCCGGCTTCCGGTCGACGGCGTCACTTAGCCGGGGTTTTCATCGGCTGAGCTTCCCCTCCAGCTACGATTTCGTACTGTGGTACGTGGTACGTAATTAAATATTTCGACAGCAATATTTATTCCCTGTTTTCGAACATCCGATTTGGGCAATAGCGCGGTGCCAATGCCACGTTCGAGCGTTCCGCCAGCGGGTGTCAGATCGTTTCTGTCATTGACCACTCCTGCAGTGGCCGCGAGCGCGCCTGGGCGTATGCTGGGCAACTTTCTGGCGTTTGGCTGATTCATATGTTGCAAGGGCGCTGCCCCACACCCATGTGCATTCGCTTAAACCTGGGCGTTCAGGACCAAGAGAGGATTCGATGACTTACCTTGCTGCCGAAAACCGCTACGACTCCATCCCCTACCGCCGCGTCGGACGCAGCGGCCTGGTGCTGCCGGCGCTGTCCCTAGGCCTGTGGCACAACTTCGGCGACAGCACGCCGATCGACACCCAGCGTTCGTTGCTGCGCACCGCCTTCGACCTGGGCATCAACCACTTCGACCTGGCCAACAACTACGGCCCGCCCTATGGCAGCGCCGAGATCAATTTCGGTCGTTTGTTGCGTGAAGACTTCAAGCGGTATCGCGACGAGCTGATCATCTCCAGCAAGGCCGGTTGGGATATGTGGCCCGGTCCGTATGGCCAGGGCGGTGGCTCGCGCAAATACGTGCTGGCCAGCCTCGACCAGAGCCTGCAGCGCCTGGGCCTCGACTATGTGGATATCTTCTATTCCCACCGCTTCGACCCGGACACCCCGCTGGAAGAAACCGCCAGCGCCCTGGCCACCGCGGTGCAGCAGGGCAAGGCGCTGTACATCGGCATCTCGTCCTATTCCGGGGTGAAAACCCGCGAGATCGCGGCCCTGCTCAAGGAATGGAAAGTGCCGCTGCTGATCCACCAGCCGGCCTATAACCTGCTCAACCGCTGGGTGGAAAAGGACCTGTTGGACACCACCGAAGAACTCGGCGCCGGGGTGATTGCCTTCACACCGTTGGCCCAGGGCCTGCTGACCGACAAGTACCTCAATGGCATCCCCGAGGATGCGCGGGTCAATCGTCCGGGCGGTGGTTCGTTGCAAGCCGCGCACCTGTCCGAGGCCAACCTCGCCCATGTGCGCGCCCTCAATGAAATCGCCCAGCGTCGGGGCCAGAGCCTGGCGCAACTGGCCCTGGCCTGGACCCTGCGCGACCCACGGGTGACCTCGGCCCTGATCGGCGCCAGCCGGCCGGAGCAGATCGTCGAGAACGTCGGTGCATTGCAGAACCTGAACTTCAGCGCCGAAGAACTGGCAGAGATCGATCGTTTTGCCCGTGAAGGCGGGATCAATCTGTGGGAGAAGCCTTCAACCGCGGAATAGAACCTGCCGTCATGTTGCAAGGCTGCCGCGGCTTCTGTAGGAGCCAGGCTTGCCGGCGATCGCGGCAGTGTGCTGTGTCAGGCATACCGCTATCGCGAGCAAGCTGCGCTCCTACAGAGCCGGGTTCACACCTCGAGTGGCAGCCAGGGGTTGATAACGATCAACCCGGTGTCGCTGAAGTCCTTGGCGTTACGGGTGGCGATCGCCGCGTCGTGGACGCGGCATATGGCCGCAATTTGCGCATCCACCAGGCTGATCGGACGCCCCAGGCTTTCCCGGTGCGAAATCAGATGGGCGTAGTAAAGAGCCGCCTGGGTCCCGAAGGGCACGATGCGGTCGATGAAGTCTTCCTCGAACATCGCCAGCGCCGACGCATGGAGCATCTGTTTGCGCTTGCCGTGGGGCAGGCGCGCGATGCCGTGAAGAATCTCGGCCATGGTCATGGCGCTGATGTAGAGGTCTTCGACAGGTTGCGCTTCGATCCACAGCAATACCGATGCGTCCGGTTGGGGACGCATCAGTTCCGACAGCACATTAGTGTCGAGCACGATCATTCGCCCAGATCCACCACGCGTGCCGGCTCGGTACGTTCGGGCAGCTCAAGCTTCACTCCGCCGGCCTCGGCAAAGCGTGCCCGGATACGACTGGCCAGGCCTTGGCTGTCGGTTGTTCTGTTCAGGGCGCGGCGCAAAATCAAGCGGGCTTCTTCTTCCATGGAGTGGCCGTTGTGGGCGGCTTCGATGCGCAGGCGCTCTTTGATGTGGTCGTCCAGGTTTCGGATTGTCAGGCTGGCCATGGGTTCCTCCGAATGAAATCAATGCAATCATTGATAGCATAGCCGCGCGTCATCGAGGGTGGGCAACCACTTATCGTTTGGTGACGCCGCAATCACCCGCCAGTCCTGCGTCATAAGCAAGCTGGCGAGTATCGGTTATCGGAAAAACGGCACATCCCCGAGAATCGTCGCGCGGTGCATCACGCGGCGTTGCGGGCGGTAGTCGTCGACCGCGTAGTGCTGGGTCACGCGGTTGTCCCAGAAGGCCACGTCGTTGGCCTGCCAGCGCCAGCGGATGGTGAATTCCGGGCGGGTGGCGTGGGCGAACAGCAGTTTCAGGATGACTTCGCTTTCGCTGTCCGACAGCTCGTTGATCCTGGTGGTGAAGCCTTCGTTGACGAACAGCGACTTGCGCCCGCTGACCGGATGGGTGCGGATCACCGGGTGCGACAGCGGCGGGTTTTTCCGCTTGGCTTCTTCCCAGCGCGCCAGGTCCTGCGGAGTATTGCCGAAGCGTTCCAGGGGGAAGGACTTGATGAACTCGTGAGTCGCGGTCAGGCCTTGCAGCAGGTTTTTCATTGGCTCCGAGAGCGCCTCATAGGCCGCGATGCCGCTGGCCCACAGGGTATCGCCGCCGTATGTCGGCAACAGCTTGGCGCTGAGCACCGCGCCCAGGGCCGGGGTCGGCAGGAAGGTCACGTCGGTGTGCCAGATGGCGTTGTCGCGTACGTCGGTTTGCGCGGTGTCGAGGATCAGTACTTGCGGCTGTTCCGGCACGTTGGGGTAGATCGGATGGATATGCAGGTCGCCAAAGCTCGCCGCGAAGCACGCCTGTTGCTGCGGGTCGATCGGCTGGTCGCGGAAGAACAGCACCTGATGCTGGAGCAGCGCCTGCTCGATGATGTCGCGCTGTTCGCTGGCCAGCGGTTGGCTGATATCGACGCCGCTGATCTGGGCGCCCAGGGCGGAGCTTAAAGGGGTGATGGTCAGGCTCATGTCGTTCTCGAATGGAGCGCCGATTTGCCGGCGTGGTCAGTTCTGTCTGTAAGAAGTCTTGCCCGCTACAGGGTTACCGGGGTTTCAATGGGCCTGGCCATGCCAGGGCACCAGCTTGCGCTGCAGGGCGCGCAGGCCCATTTCCATGGCGAAGGCGATCAGGGCGATGACCAGGATCCCGAGTACCACCACATCGGTGACCAGGAACTGCGCGGCGGACTGCACCATGAACCCCAGGCCGCTGGTGGCGGCGATCAGTTCGGCGGCGACCAGGGTCGACCAGCCCACCCCGAGGCCGATGCGCACGCCGGTGAGGATGTCCGGCAGGGCGCTGGGCAGGATCACATGGCGAATCAGCTGGGCCCGGGTCGCGCCCAGGGACTGTGCGGCACGCAGCCGGGTCGGGTCCACGGTGCGTACGCCGGTGGCGGTGGCGATGGCGATCGGGGCGAAGATCGCCAGGTAGATCAGCAGCACCTTGGACAGCTCGCCGATGCCGCACCAGATGACGATCAGCGGCAGGTAGGCCAGGGGTGGAATCGGCCGGTAGAACTCGATCAGCGGGTCCAGCACACCACGGGCGATACGGTTGTGGCCGATGGCGATGCCCACCGGGATCGCGGTCAGCACGGCAAAACCCAGGGCCAGGCCGATGCGTCCGAGGCTCGCGCCCAGGTGCTGCCACAGGGTGGAATCCATATAGCCGCTGGTCACCAGCAGCCAGCCCTTTTGCAGCACGGCGGAAGGTGGCGGCAGGAACAGCGGTTCGATCAGGCCGCTGGCTGTCACCGCCCACCATAGGGCGAGCAGCACGACCAGGGTCAGCACGCTGATCCAGCGAGTGCTCAGGCTGCGGCGCAGGGGCACCGCGGTGTGCGGGTTAGCGGCTTTGGTCGTGGTGGCCGGGAGGTCGTAGCTGTTCATGCGCGCTCCTGCCGCAAGACGGCACTGCGTTGGGAGAACACCCGGGCCAGCACGTGTTCGCGGGTTTCAATAAAGCGTGGATCGGACTTGATTGCCCGGGCCGATTCGCCGGCCGCGTAACGCCGGCCGAAGTCCAGGCTCAAGCGCTCGACGATTTGCCCCGGGTTGGGGGCCAGCAGGATCAGGTCGGTGGCGAGGAACACCGCTTCCTCGATGTCGTGGGTAATCAGGAACACCGGCTTGGCGGTGCGTTGCCAGACCTGCAGCAACAGCTCCTGCATCTGCTCGCGGGTGAAGGCATCGAGGGCGCCGAAGGGTTCGTCCATCAGCAATACTCGTGGGTCGGCGGCCAGGGCGCGGGCCAGGCCCACACGCTGGCGTTGTCCGCCGGAGAGCTGCCAGATGCGTCGCTTGTCGAAGCCGGCCAGGTCCACCAGCGCGAGCATTTCCCGGGCGCGGGCTTCGCGCGGGTCGCGGGCAATGCCGGCCAGTTCGAGGCCGAAGCCGACATTGGCCAGCACGTCCTGCCAGGGCAGCAGGGCATCGTCCTGGAACACCACGCCGCGTTCGGCGCTCGGACCGGCGACTGGCACGCCGTCCAGGGTGATGCGCCCGGCGCTGGGTTCGACGAAACCGGCGATCAGGTTCAACAGCGAAGTCTTGCCACTGCCGGAAGGGCCGAGGGCGACCAGCAGCTGCTGGGGCCCGAGCGTCAGGGAAATATCCGCCAGCACCGGTTCGGCGGCGCCGGGGTACTGTGCGCTGATGCGCTCCAGTTGTAGCAAAGCCATGACGGCGCGCTCCTTGTTCAAATGCAGCCTTTGTCGAGGTGAGACGCTGTACGAGAAGCGCCGGGCCTGGGCCCGGCGACCTCTGCGGCTGACCTTCAGTGGGTGATGTACTTGGCGCTGACGTATGGCGCGTAGTCCGGCAGAACCGCCTCGACCTTGCCCTGTTCCTTGAGGAACACCGCGGTGTCGGTGATGGCCTTGGTGGTCGGCGCGCCAAGGCTGATGACCTGGTCGGCCGCCAGTGGGTAGACGTTGCCCTGCAACAGCAGCGGAATGTCGCTGGCCTTGGCGCCGGAGAGTTTCACCAGCTTGTCGACGTTGCTCTGCTCGGCCAGCCAGGCTTTTGGGTCTTTGCGGTAATCGGCGTAGGCGTCGAGGGTCACCTTGGCGAAGGCGGTAACGATTTGCGGGTGCTTCTCGGCGAAGTCCTTGCGCACGATCCAGGCATCGAAGGTCGGCGCGCCGAACCGGGCCAGTTCACCGGAGGTGATCAGCACCTTGCCGTTTTCCTTGGCCACGCCCAGCGCCGGGTCCCAGACGTAGGTGGCGTCGATGTCGCCGCGCTTCCAGGCGGCGATGATCGCCGGTGGCGCGAGGTTGAGAATCTGTACTTTCGCCGGGTCGATTTTCCAGTGCTTGAGCGCGGCCAGCAGGCTGTAGTGACCGGTGGAAACGAAGGGCACGGCGACTTTCTTGCCGACCAGGTCCTGGGGCGTGTTGATCCCGGATCCGTCGCGGGCCACCAGGGCCTCGGCGGCGCCGATCTGGGTGGCGATGAGGAAGGTTTCCACCGGCACCTTGCGGGTGATCGCGGCGGTCAGCGGGCTGGAGCCGAGGTAGCCGATCTGCACGTCACCCGAGGCGATGGCGGCGATGATGTCGGCGCCGTTGTCGAACTTGCGCCAGTCGATCCTGGCCTGGGTGGCCTTTTCGTAGGTGCCGTCGGCCTGGGCGACTTTCGCCGGATCGACGGTGGTCTGGTAGGCGACGGTGACGTCGGCTGCCTGGGCGAACAAGCTCGCGGTAGCCAGGGATACGGCCGCCAGAAGGCGAAGGGGAAAGTGCATTTTCATCATGAAGCTCCTCGACAGGCGGCCAAGTGTGGACGTGGGAGGAGACTAAATGATCTAAGAATCTAAAAATAAATAACTTTTTAGAATTAGCTTAAAAGAGGAATCTTCTAAAGAGAGCACTTTCGGGGAGGGGAGCGTCAAGCAAGCTCGCTCCCGTAGGAGCGAGGCTTGCCCGCGAAAAGCGCCGCAGGCGCTTAGCTCAGTTACTGATCGCCAGGATACTCGCCTGGTACGAACCGACAAACACGTCGAAATCACCGACCTCGTTGCGTTCCAGCTCGGCCTGTTGCAGCAGGGAGCTGCGCGCGGCTTCTTCGAAACGCGCCTGGTCTTCCTTGCTCAGGGGCTCGCTGCGGAAGAACTCGGCGTGGGCCAGGCTCTGGCGCAGGGAGAACTGGCTGAAGCTTTCCTTGTGCTCCTGCATGGCGGCCAGGACCTGGGCCGAAGGCGTCAGGGATGAATCCTTGACCTTGGCCAACTGGGCGTCCAGCGCCTTGCCGTGGGCGTCGCTGCCGTGGCTGCGATCGAGCAGGGCGGCCAGCGGCGCGATCTTTTCCAGCAGCTCGCCGGCCCATTCCTTGAGCTCCACCAGTTGTCCCTGGCGCAGCAGGTGCAGGCCCGGACGACGACCTTCCTTGACCACCTTGAGGAAGTTCGAGGTGGCGTTGCCGCACTCGTTGTTTTCCAGCAGCGGGCTCTCGTTGAGCGCGCAATACAGCAGGAAAGCGTCGAGGAAGCGGGCTTCCTGCACGTCGATGCCCATCGGCAGGAACGGGTTGATGTCCAGGCAGCGCACTTCGACGTACTGGATGCCGCGGGCCATCAACGCCTGGATCGGCCGCTCGCCGGTGTAGGTCACGCGTTTCGGGCGGATGTTGGAGTAGTACTCGTTTTCGATCTGCAGGATGTTGGTGTTGAGCTGGACCCACTCGCCGTCCTGATGGGTGCCGATCTCCACATAAGGCGCGTACGGCGTGGCGACGGCCTTGCGCAGGCTGTCGGTGTAGCTGTTCAGGTCGTTGTAGCAAGGGGTCAGGCCGGCCTGGGCGTTGCTCTGGTAGCCCAGGTCGCTCATGCGCAGGCTGGTGGCATACGGCAGGTACAGGGTCTCGGCGTCCAGTTGTTCCAGCTGGTGCGAGCGCCCGCGCAAGAAGCCCGCGTCCAGCGCCGGCGAGGCGCCGAACAGGTACATCAGCAGCCAGCTGTAGCGGCGGAAGTTACGGATCAGCGCGATGTACGCCGACGACTGATAGTCGCGATCGCTGCCGACGAAACCTTCGGCCTGCTTGAGCAGCGGCCAGAGCTGCTCCGGCAGGGAGAAGTTGTAGTGGATCCCGGCGATGCACTGCATGGTCTTGCCGTAACGCAGGGCCAGGCCCCTGCGGTACACATACTTGAGCTGACCGATGTTGGAGGTGCCGTAATAGGCGATCGGGATGTCTTCCTCGGCCGGCAGCGGGCACGGCATCGATGGACTCCACAGGTACTCGTTGCCGAGCTTGCTGTAGGCGAAACGGTGAATCTTGTCGAGGCTGGCCAGGGTGTCAGCCGGATCGGCCAGGGCCGGAGTGATGAACTCCAGCAGCGACTCGGAATAATCGGTGGTGATCTGTTCGTTGGTCAGCGCGGAACCCAGTTCTTCCGGGTGCGGGGTCTGTGCCAGGCGCGCTTCGCCGGTCACGCGCAGGCATTCGCGCTCGATACCGTGCAGGCACTGCTCGAGCAGAGAGAGGTTAGCGCGCTCGCCGAGCAGAGCCAGGCGGCGGTTGAGAAGTTCGCTCAAGTTGGATTCCTTCACGCGTCAGTCGCCCCAATATGGGGGTGGGCAGGACGGTCTACAAGGGTGAAGTTGAAACTGGCGTTTTCGCCTGGTCGTTGAGCCTTGCCGGCCCGCTTTGCAACGCCATTGCTTCATCCTTGATCTGGCTCTTGCACGCGCAAAAAAACTCCGGCGCCGTGTGTGCAGCGCCGAAATTAACTCAAATCGAGGTTGAGGGGCTATAGAACAGCGAACGTGCCTTGTGCTTTAGCGACCAGTTTGTCGCCTTGCATCACATCGGCCTCGACCACCAGGGTGCGGCGGCCCGGGTGGAGCACCCGGGCGTGGCAGACCACGTCGCCCTCGGCGACGGCGCGGATGTAGTTGATCTTGCACTCGATGGTCGCGCTCTGCTGGTCGAAGCCGTGGGAGCTGGAACAGGCCAGCCCCATGGCGATGTCGACCAGGCTGAAGATCGCCCCGCCGTGCAGCTTCTGGCCGCGATTGCGCAGCTGCGGCGTCAGTGTCAGGGCGACGTCGGCTGCCCCGACCTCCAGGCGCTGCAGACGGCAGCCGAGCAGTTGGCTGAACGCGCTTTCGGTCAAGCCGGCCGGGATCTCCATCAGCGTTTCTTCAACTGCTTGGCGTTGGCGAACAGCGACGCCATGGCGTTGTTGGTCGGGGCCGCGGTCACGGTTTCCTTGCGCGGGGCGCTATTGCCCGACGAGCGTGGCGCCGAGCCTGGGCGCGAACCACGAGCGCCGTCGATCTTCTCGCCCGGGGTGTCGCTCATGCGCATCGACAGACCGACGCGTTTGCGCGGGATGTCGACTTCCATGACCTTGACCTTGACCACGTCGCCGGCCTTCACCGCCTCACGCGGGTCCTTGATGAACTTCTCCGACAGCGCCGAGATGTGCACCAGGCCGTCCTGGTGCACGCCGATGTCGACGAAGGCACCGAAGTTGGTGACGTTGGTCACCACGCCTTCGAGGATCATCCCCAGTTGCAGGTCCTTGAGGTCTTCGACGCCTTCCTGGAACTCGGCGGTCTTGAACTCGGGACGCGGGTCGCGGCCCGGCTTGTCCAGTTCCTGGAGGATGTCGGTGACGGTCGGCAGGCCGAAGGTCTCGTCGGTGAACTTCTTCGGATCCAGGCGCTTGAGGAAACCGCTGTCGCCGATCAGCGAGCGGATGTCGCGGTCGGTCTCGGCGGCGATGCGCTGCACCAGCGGGTAGGCTTCCGGGTGTACCGCGGACGCGTCCAGCGGGTTGTCGCCGTTCATCACGCGGAGGAAGCCGGCGGCCTGTTCGAAGGTCTTTTCACCAAGGCGGGCAACCTTCTTCAGCGCGGCGCGGGTCTTGAACGCACCGTTTTCATCGCGGTGGCTGACGATGTTCTGCGCCAGGGTGGTGTTGAGGCCGGAGATCCGCGCCAGCAGGGCCACGGACGCGGTGTTGACGTCCACGCCGACGGCGTTCACGCAGTCCTCGACCACCGCATCCAGGCCACGGGCCAGCTTCAGCTGCGACACGTCGTGCTGGTACTGGCCGACGCCGATGGATTTCGGATCGATCTTCACCAGCTCGGCCAGCGGGTCCTGCAGGCGGCGGGCGATGGACACCGCGCCACGGATCGACACGTCGAGGTCGGGGAATTCCTTGGCGGCCAGTTCCGACGCCGAATACACCGAAGCGCCGGCCTCGGAGACCATGACCTTGGTCATGCGCATGGCCGGGTATTTCTTGATCAGCTCGGCGGCCAGCTTGTCGGTTTCCCGGCTGGCGGTGCCGTTGCCGATGGCGATCAGGTCCACCGAGTGCTTGGCGCACAGCGCGGCCAGCACGGCGATGGTCTGGTCCCACTTGTTGTGCGGTACGTGCGGGTAAACGGTGGCGTGGTCCAGCAGCTTGCCGGTGGCATCCACTACCGCCACCTTGCAGCCGGTGCGCAGGCCCGGGTCGAGGCCCAGGGTCGCGCGCGGGCCGGCCGGAGCGGCCAGCAGCAGGTCGTGCAGGTTGTGGGCGAAGACGTTGATCGCCTCGGTTTCCGCGCTATCGCGCAGCTCGCCCAGCAGGTCGGTTTCCAGGTGGGTGTAGAGCTTGACCTTCCAGGTCCAGCGCACCACTTCGCCGAGCCACTTGTCGGCCGGGCGGTTCTGGTTCTGGATGCCGACCTGCTGGCCGATCATGCCTTCGCACGGGTGCATGGTGCCCGGCAGTTCGTCGCCGACTTTCAGCGCGGAGCTGAGGATGCCTTCGTTGCGGCCACGGAAAATCGCCAGGGCGCGGTGCGATGGCATGCTCTTGAGCGGTTCGTCGTGTTCGAAGTAATCGCGGAACTTGGCGCCTTCCTCTTCCTTGCCGGCGATCACGCGGGCACTGAGGGTGGCTTCCTGCTTGAGGTAGTTGCGCAGCTTGTCCAGCAGGCTGGCGTCTTCGGCGAAGCGCTCCATGAGGATGTACTTGGCGCCTTCGAGGGCGGCCTTCACATCGGCCACGCCTTTTTCCGCGTCGACGAAGCGCGCGGCTTCGCTTTCCGGGGTCAGGCTCGGGTCGTTGAACAGGCCGTCCGCCAGTTCGCCGAGGCCGGCTTCCAGGGCGATCTGGCCCTTGGTGCGGCGCTTCTGCTTGTACGGCAGGTAGAGGTCTTCGAGGCGGGTCTTGGTGTCGGCGAGCTTGATGTCGCGGGCCAGCTCCGGGGTCAGTTTGCCTTGCTCCTCGATGCTGGCGAGGATGCTGATGCGCCGTTCGTCGAGTTCTCGCAGGTAGCGCAGGCGCTCTTCCAGATGACGCAACTGGGTGTCATCGAGGCTGCCGGTCACTTCCTTACGGTAGCGGGCGATGAAGGGCACGGTGGAGCCTTCATCCAATAGAGCGACGGCCGCTTCGACCTGTTGTGGGCGTACGCCGAGTTCCTCGGCAATGCGGCTGTTGATGCTGTCCATAAAACCACCTGACAAATTGTGAAGCAGGCTCGCCGGCACGGAAAATTGGCCTTGGCGAGTCTGGTTGAGCGGCCTGGCGTGCGCCGCTGCCTGGATCAAAAGGCTGCCTGTTGACCCGTGAAATCGAACAATTACTGCCTGGCCGGGAAAAATAAAAAATGGCCACGGGCGGTAACGATCAGACGTTGCCTGACACAAAAGGCGGCGCATTATAACCAGCGTTCCAGTCTTCGGGGGTATCGGCCCACTGGCGGCCGACGGCGGGTTTTCTGGCGGTAGAGGAAAAATCTGCTAACAATGCACACGGTGCGTATAACGGCAGCTACGCCATAATGCGCACCGAGATAAAAGGAGCATCTGATGAGCAGCACTGCACAAACTGCCGAAGGCGAAAAAATTCTTATCGTTGACGATGACCCCGGGCTGAGCAGCCTGCTGGAGCGCTTCTTCGTCAGCAAGGGCTACCGTGCCCGCGCGGTTCCCAACACCGAGCAGATGGACCGTCTGCTGGGTCGCGAAGTCTTCAACCTGGTCGTCCTCGACCTGATGCTGCCTGGCGAAGACGGCCTGACCGCATGCCGCCGCCTGCGCAGTGCGAACAACCAGATCCCGATCATCATGCTCACCGCCAAGGGCGACGAGCTGAGCCGCATCAAGGGCCTGGAACTGGGCGCCGACGATTACCTGGCCAAGCCGTTCAACCCCGACGAGCTGATGGCGCGGGTCAAGGCCGTGCTGCGTCGCCAGTCGGCTCCGGTGCCGGGCGCGCCGGGCAGCGAAGACGAAAACGTCACCTTCGGCGACTACGAGCTGTCCCTGGCCACCCGCGAACTCAAGCGCGGCGCCGAAGTGCACATGCTCACCACCGGTGAGTTCGCGGTGCTCAAGGCCCTGGTGATGAACGCTCGCCAGCCGCTGACCCGCGACAAACTGATGAACCTGGCCCGTGGCCGCGAATGGGATGCCCTGGAGCGCTCCATCGACGTGCAGATCTCCCGCCTGCGCCGGATGATCGAACCCGATCCGTCCAAGCCGCGTTATATCCAGACGGTCTGGGGCGTGGGTTATGTGTTCGTGCCGGATGGCACCACCACCAAGTGACCGATGATTTGTAGGAGCGAGCGCCCGGGCCGGCACACGACCCGGGCGCTCACATTCCGCAACTCTGCGAGCGCGGCTCGCTCCTGCAAAGCGTGTAATGGCTGTTTATGAAAACCCCGCTGTGGTTCCCGCAAAGCTTCTTCTCCCGCACCCTCTGGCTGGTGCTGATCGTGGTGCTGTTCTCCAAGGCGCTGACCCTGGTTTATCTGCTGATGAACGAGGACGTGCTGGTGGACCGCCAGTACAGCCACGGCGTGGCCCTGACCCTGCGCGCCTACTGGGCCGCCGACGAATCCAACCGCGACCAGATCGCCGAGGCCGCCGGGCTGATCAAGGTGATCGGCAGCGGTGTGCCGGCGGGCGAGCAGCATTGGCCCTACAGCGAGATCTATCAGCGGCAGATGCAGGCCGAACTGGGCGCCGACACTGAAGTGCGCCTGCGCATGCATGCGCCGCCTGCGCTCTGGGTGCGCGCGCCGAGCCTGGGCGACGGCTGGCTGAAAGTGCCGCTGTATCCGCACCCGCTGCGGGGGCAGAAGATCTGGAGCGTGCTCGGCTGGTTCCTGGCGATCGGCCTGTTGTCCACGGCGTCGGCGTGGATCTTCGTCAGCCAGCTCAACCAGCCGCTCAAGCGCCTGGTCTATGCCGCCCGGCAACTGGGGCAGGGGCGCAGCGTGCGCCTGCCGATCAGCGATACGCCGAGCGAGATGACCGAGGTGTACCGCGCCTTCAATCAGATGGCCGAGGACGTGGAACAGGCCGGGCGCGAACGCGAGCTGATGCTGGCGGGGGTGTCCCACGACCTGCGCACGCCGCTGACCCGCCTGCGCCTGTCGCTGGAGTTGATGGGCAGCCACAACGACCTGACCGACGACATGGTCCGCGACATCGAAGACATGGACGCGATTCTCGACCAGTTCCTGGCCTTTATCCGCGACGGCCGCGACGAATCGGTGGAGGAGGTCGATCTCAGCGATCTGGTGCGCGAAGTGGCGGCGCCCTACAACCAGAACGATGAAAAGGTGCGTTTGCGCCTGGAGCCGATCCCGCCGTTCCCGCTGCGTCGGGTGTCGATGAAGCGCCTGTTGAACAACCTGATCGGCAACGCGTTGAACCACGCTGGTACCGAAGTCGAAGTGGCGGCCTATGTGTCGGGCGACACCAGCGCGCCTTATGTAGTGCTGAGTGTGATGGACCGTGGCGCGGGCATCGACCCGTCGGAGCTGGAGGCGATCTTCAACCCCTTCACCCGAGGCGACCGTGCCCGGGGTGGCAAGGGCACCGGCCTGGGCCTGGCCATCGTCAAGCGGATCGCCTCGATGCACGGGGGCAATGTCGAATTGCGCAACCGCGCCGATGGCGGCCTGGAAGCGCGAGTGCGCTTGCCGTTGGGGTTGTTGCTGCCCAGGGATGCGGTTTGAAGGCAGCGGCAAGCTACAAGCTACAAGCGGCAAGTGAGGAGTCGCTTTTCTCTTGCAGCTTGCAGCTTGCAGCTAAAAGCTTGCCGCTGCCCTTAACCCTTGCCCTTGGTCCGGGTCATGTTCGGGCCACCGTTTTTCTCGATGTGCTCGATGATGATCCCCGCCACGTTCTTGCCCGTGGTGGTCTCGATGCCTTCCAGGCCTGGCGAGGAATTCACCTCCATCACCAGTGGCCCGTGGTTCGAGCGCAGGATATCCACGCCCGCCACGCTCAGGCCCATGACCTTGGCCGCGCGCAGGGCGGTCATGCGTTCTTCCGGGGTGATCTTGATCAGGCTGGCGCTGCCGCCACGGTGCAGGTTGGAGCGGAACTCGCCGGGCTTGGCCTGGCGCTTCATCGCCGCAATCACCTTGTCGCCGACCACGAAGCAGCGGATGTCGGCGCCGCCGGCTTCCTTGATGTACTCCTGGACCATGATGTTCTGCTTCAGGCCCATGAAGGCTTCGATCACCGACTCGGCCGCCGTGGCGGTTTCGCACAGCACCACGCCTATGCCCTGGGTGCCTTCCAGCACCTTGATCACCAGGGGGGCGCCGTTGACCATCTCGATCAGGTCGGGAATGTCGTCCGGCGAGTGGGCGAAGCCGGTCACCGGCAGGCCGATACCGCGCCGGGACAGCAGTTGCAACGAGCGTAGCTTGTCCCGCGAGCGGGCGATGGCCACCGACTCGTTGAGCGGGAACACACCCATCATTTCAAACTGGCGCAGCACCGCGCAGCCGTAGAAGGTCACCGAGGCGCCGATCCGTGGAATCACCGCATCGAAACCTTCCAGCGGCTTGCCGCGGTAGTGGATCTGCGGTTTGTGACTGGCAATGTTCATATAGGCGCGCAGGGTGTCGACCACCACCATTTCATGGCCACGCTCGGTGCCGGCTTCGACCAGGCGACGAGTGGAATACAGACGCGGGTTACGCGACAGCACAGCGATCTTCATGCAACACCTGTGGCAGAGGTAGTGGACACCGGGAACACCGGTTTGTCTTGAACGTATTTGATCCCTGGATTGACCACCAACTGGCCATCGATCAGGGCTTTGGAACCGAGCAACAGGCGATAGCGCATGGCCTTGCGGCAGGCGAGGGTGAACTCCACCCGCCAGACCCGATCGCCGAGCGCCAGGGTGGTGCTGATCACGTAGCGCACCTGTGCCTGGCCGTTGGAGCTCTTGATGGTTTTCATCGCCACCAGCGGTGCTTCGCAACGCCGGTGACGCAACTGCACCACGCTGCCCAGGTGCGCGTTGAAGCGCACCCACTGCTCACCGTCGCGCTCGAACGGCTCGATCTCGGTGGCATGCAGGCTGGAGGTGCTGGCGCCGGTATCGATCTTGGCGCGCAGGCCGGCGACTCCCAAATCCGGAAGCGCCACCCACTCGCGCAGACCCACGACGGTCAAATGGTCAAATGTCTTCAAATGTGCTCAACCGCTGAGGAACCCGCTCGTACCGTCAAGCGGCCGAATTCGCGGTATTCACGCAGAATAATGGGTAAAAGGCGACAGATATCTAGGCCCGGATCCACAGCGCCCGGACGGGCTGCTGCAGAGCCTCGCATTCTAAACCGAGCCATCGCAATTCATGGCACGAGAGAAACGGTAGTACAGTTCGAAAATATTTCAGAATGAGGACATGCCATGGCACAAAAAGCCGAAGACGACGACAAGGTCCGTCTGGACAAATGGCTGTGGGCGGCGCGCTTCTACAAGACCCGTGCGCTGGCCAAGGCCGCCATCGAAAGCGGCAAGGTGCACCACCGTGGCGAGCGCTGCAAACCGGGCAAGGAGCCGAGGATCGGCGACGAGTATGAGATACGCACCGGCTTCGACGAGCGCACCGTGGTGGTCCAGGCCCTGTCGATCGTGCGCCGTGGGGCGCCGGAGGCGCAGGCTCTCTATACGGAAACCGCAGCCAGCATCGCCAAGCGGGAAAACGCCGCGGCCCTGCGCAAGGCCGGCGCCCTGGGTGTGAGCACCGATGGCAAGCCGACCAAGAAACAGCGGCGTGACCTGTTCAAATTCCGCAGCAGCGAATAGACCCTTGGCCTTCTGAACCCTGCGGGTTCAATCGCCAGCAAGCTGGCTCCTACACAGCCGGCGCACCGCTCAACCCCCTGTAGGAGCGAGCTTGCTCGCGATCCGCGGCAAAGCCGCGACAAGCAGCAAATCCGAAGAGTCAGGCCGCCCGCACCACGCTCAGGCGCGACAGCAGCGGTAGCTTGCCCAGCAGGTTGAACAGCGGGTTGGTCGCCCGCAGCAGGAAGTCCGAGGCCTTGGCCGCGTACGGGGTGTAGTAGCCCCAGCCGAGTGCCCAGACCGCCAGCAGCACGCCACCGATATAGTCGTCCTGGCCCCAGTGCGCGCCGGCCACCAGGCGCGGCATCATGAACAGCAGGGTCAGGCCCCAGATCACCAGGAATTGGCCGACGCCGCGGCTGAACACACTCATGAACAGCGCCCAGATCAGCAGCACCGAGGCGTGGTCACCGGGGAAGCTCTGGCTGGAACGGTCCTTGAGCTCCCAGGTTTTTTCCCAGTGCGGGAAATAGTCGCTCATGTGCACGGCATCCTGGAGCATCATCGACGGGCTGTCGTGCTGCCAGTCCATGGCGTCGGCGAGCCTGGAGAACCACAAGCGGATAATCAGCATCAAGACCAGGATCGACAGGAAGCCGAAAAAGGCCCGGCGTATGTCCACGGCCTTGAACACCCAGTCACCGCGGATCAAAAGGGTCAGCAGGATCAGCCCGACTATCGCGTCGAAAGGCCGCAGGCTGGCCACGGCCCAGATATGCAGCCAGGTGGAGTTGCTCGCAAGGGGAGCATTCAGCAGGCGGAACAGCCATTCGTCGAACATCACACAAAGCATGTGCCCGCTTGGCCATAACCAGAAACCCAGCAGTGCCAGAGGGAGCAAATTGCACAACACCAGCTTGCCGAGGTTCCACCTTGCTTGGAACAAACCCGGATTGTTCATAAAATGCCTCCAATGGCAGAAAATCGCGCACCGTAACAGTGCAAAAAACGCAATTTTCATATCTTGTAACCATTTTGTCATCACTTCAGATACCCAAACCTATGACTCATTTGCCGGATACCGACTTCACCCAACGCTTCATCTTCGATGACAGCGACGCCCGCGGCGAGCTGGTGGCGTTGGAGCGCAGCTATGCCGAAGTGCTCGCCAAACACGCTTACCCGGAGCCGGTCGCGCAACTGCTCGGCGAGCTGATGGCGGCGGCCGCGCTGCTGGTCGGCACGCTGAAGTTCGATGGCTTGCTGATCCTCCAGGCCCGTTCCGAAGGCCCGGTGCCATTGCTGATGATCGAGTGCTCCAGCGAGCGCGAGATCCGTGGTCTGGCCCGCTACGACGCGGAGCAGATCGCCCCGGATGCGACCCTGGCCGACCTGATGCCCAATGGCGTGCTGGCCCTGACCGTCGACCCGACCCACGGCCAGCGCTATCAGGGCATCGTCGACCTGGATGGCGCCACCCTGTCGGAATGCTTCACCAACTATTTCGTCATGTCCCAGCAGGTCGGTACCCGTTTCTGGCTGCACGCCGACGGTCGTCGCGCCCGTGGCCTGCTGCTGCAGCAACTGCCGGCCGACCGCCTCAAGGATGAAGAAGAGCGCGCCGCCAGCTGGCAGCACATCACCGCGCTGGGCAGCACCCTGACCGCCGACGAACTGCTGAGCCTGGACAACGAAACCGTGCTCCATCGCCTCTACCATGAAGAAGCCGTGCGCCTGTTCGATGTGCAGCCGTTGCGCTTCCGTTGCAGCTGCTCGCGGGAACGCTCGGGCAATGCGCTGGTCAGTCTGGGTCTGGAAGATGCGCAGAAGCTGGTGGTCGAACACGGCGGCAGCATCGAGATCGATTGCCAGTTCTGCAACGAGCGCTACCTGTTCGATGCGGCCGATATCAGCCAATTGTTCGCCGGAGCGGGTGTCGAGTCGCCGTCAGATACTCGTCACTAAAACGGTTCAGCGCAGGTAAATCACCTGGCAAGCGCCGGATTAACGCCGTTCTGACGGGAGGGCCCTACTCTTTTTGGGCTTTTCTGGCATAATCCGGCGCACTTTTTTCGCGGTAGTAGTGCACGACTTTCTACTACAAAACGTTTGGAGCACTCGGCCACTGGCCGACGGGGAACCTCATGACGCAAGCCAATAACGCCGTGTACACCGATCTGAGTGTTGATGATCTGGTCAAAGAAGCCCTGAAGCGCGGTGAAGGCGAGCTTGCCGATACCGGCGCGCTGGTTGTTCGTACCGGTCACCGTACCGGCCGTTCGCCAGTCGATCGTTTCATCGTTGAAGAGCCGAGCACCCAGGACGCTATCGCCTGGGGCCCGATCAACCGCAAGTTCCCGGCCGACAAGTTCGATGCCCTGTGGGCTCGCGTCGAGGCGTTCAACAACGCGCAAGAGCATTTTGTTTCCCATGTGCATGTAGGTGCTTCCGACGAGCACTACCTGGCCGTGAAGATGACCACCCAGACTGCCTGGCAGAACCTGTTCGGTCGTTGCCTGTTCATCAATCCGGCCCAGTACAACCCGGCTGGCCGTGACGAGTGGCAGGTGCTCAACGTGGCCAACTTCGAATGCGTTCCTGAGCGTGACGGCACCAACTCCGACGGTTGCGTGATCCTCAACTTCGCTCAGAAAAAAGTGCTGATCGCCGGCATGCGCTACGCCGGTGAAATGAAGAAAGCCATGTTCTCGGTACAGAACTTCCTGCTGCCGGCCGCCGACGTGCTGCCGATGCACTGCGCCGCCAACATTGGCGAAGAAGGCGACGTGACCCTGTTCTTCGGTCTGTCCGGCACTGGCAAGACCACCCTGTCCGCCGATGAAAGCCGTTACCTGATCGGTGACGACGAGCACGGCTGGGGCGAGGGCGTGGTGTTCAACATCGAAGGCGGTTGCTATGCCAAGTGCATCGACCTGTCCGAGAAGAACGAGCCGGTCATCTGGAAAGCCATCAAGCATGGCGCCGTGCTGGAAAACGTTGTGCTGGACGACGCCAAGAAGGCGGACTACGCCGATGGCAGCCTGACCCAGAACAGCCGCGCCGCCTACCCGCTGGAGCACGTCGAGAAGCGTTCCGAGAAAAACCTCGGTGGCGAGCCGAATGCCGTGATCTTCCTGACCTGCGACCTGACCGGCGTACTGCCGCCAGTCTCGATCCTCAGCGAAGAACAAGCTGCCTACCACTTCCTGTCCGGCTACACCGCTCTGGTGGGGTCGACCGAAATGGGCTCGGGCGCCGGCATCAAGTCGACCTTCTCCACCTGCTTCGGCGCACCGTTCTTCCCGCGTCCGGCAGGCGAATACGCAGAGCTGCTGATCAAGCGCATCCGCGGCTTCGGTTCCAAGGTCTACCTGGTCAACACCGGCTGGACCGGCGGTGGCTATGGCGTTGGCAAGCGCTTCAACATCCCGACCACCCGTGGCGTGATCGCCGCCATCCAGAGCGGCGCGCTGGTCGGTGCCGAGACCGAGCACCTGGGCACCATCAACCTGGACGTGCCACTGGCCGTTCCAGGCGTCGAAACCGGTTTGCTCAACCCACGCAACACCTGGGCTGACAAAGCCGCCTACGACGAGGCCGCCAAGGCCCTGGCCGGCCTGTTCATCGAGAACTTCAAGAAGTTCGACGTGAGCGACGCCATCAAGGCTGCCGGTCCGAAGCTGTAAGCATCGGGCAAGTGGTTCAAGAAGCCGCCCTTCGGGGCGGCTTTTTTGTGGGCGTCATTCAGTCCTGTTCAAACACTAGGCGGCTTGTCCGAGCGGTTCAATAAGCCAGATTCGATGCGATTTGTAAGGTAAATCCTTGTGTCCTGTCGTAGACCGTTTAGGGCCAATCGCAGGGCATGAACGAAAAAGAAAAGTCGCTCGACCAGCTCGGATTTGCCTGACAGCCAAGGTCCCCTCGCACTGGTTAACGTGAGATCCCCCGGTTGAAGGCCGGGGTTTCCCAGGCGACCGAGCAAAGGACTATGGCCCGCAACAAGGATGTGCCCCAGGTATGGCAGCACTACGACGCTGACGGCGGTGGTTATCGTCGCCTGCGCGATATGACTGCGAGCGAATTGGCCGAGCGTGATGAGGCGCAGCAGGGTTACGAGCAGATGCTCGCTCGTCAGCAGGTCTATGAAGAGCGGCTGCCGACCATACAGGTGGAATCGCAACCAACGTCCGTCGGTTGCGTATTTGCCAAGTCTTGCAAGCTGCCGAACGCAATCATCGACTACGTCACCCCGACGGGCTTCATACCCACTGATTCGGTGGCGAATTACGGCGCGTTGACGCTGTTGGGCGGCCGTGAGGTCGAGGCGGGTGGGCGAGTGCCCCTCAAGCGTATCAGCGGCGCGCTGCCGGCCAATCTCGGTGCCTTGACCCTGGGTGGTGTCTCCGTGGGTTCTGGTACCACCGGCAGTGGCTTGGGGCTGATCTCCTCGGGCGTGGCGGCCGGTGCGTTGCTGGGGCTGGTGGCCTTGCTCGCTCCATCGAGTTTGGGTGACGGCGCGCTGTACAGCGAAGAGCAGCTACGCAACCTCAAGCAAGCCCGCACCCGCTTGCGCCTGCGGGTTGAACAGCAGGCCGACGGCAGTCTCAAGGGCTACGGTTTCAACACCCAGGGTCGCCGCGAGTGGGAAATGATTCCGGTGGCTGAGTTTGAGGCTCGTGATGAGCAGCAAGTGGCCGATCTGGGTGATGGCATCACCCTTATCTGGACTCCAGCGGTGGACCCCTCGAGCACCGCAGGGATACCACCGCTGGAAGCGGCGCCACAGACACCACCGATCTGGATTTTCCCGCCGACGGAAGCGGCGGAACGGATCATCGTCAGCCCGATTTATCCGCCGGAGTATCGGGATTTTATTTTGGTGTTTCCGCCGGGGTCAGGAGTTCAGCCGCTGTATGTGGTGTTGAGTGTTTCTGATCATAAATATCACCCCACCCCTCAAGGTTTGCTCCCGGCTTTCCCTGATGCTGTGCGAGGCAGATCCAAGACGCCTGTAACCGGAGGTGGTGGACTACGTCCGCGTTGGGTTGATAGGGCGGGTAATATTTATGAATGGGATCGTCAGCATGGCGCTCTTGAGAAATACAACAAACGTGGAAGGCATCAAGGCGAGTTTGATTACGTCACAGGCAAGCAAACAAAAGACGCGGATAAAGGCAGGAGAATAGAGCCATGATGTTTTCAGTGATGGGCTTTGAGCCAGGAAAGGACGAGTTGGCGTTTGAGGTATCTATTAATGCGTCTGCTGACGAACTGGTTCCAGTCATGGGGTGGACAGAAATCAGCGACGGTATTGGTGTCGATTTTCGATTAACAGCTGCTCAGATTGTTGAAATTGAGCAATTGTGTTCAGTGAGGTTTCCTGAAGGGCTGGATCTCTATCTGGCATCGTCAGGCGGATAGATTTCGATCTGATTTTTCCCCGAGCCCCCTGCTGACGACTCACACGAAGCATATAAACGTAGTAATCCAGTAACCGCTTTTGTCATTGCGGTGGCAACTTAACGATTTGTGAGCTGCTCACAGCGCAATACAGGAAAGATTTCTCTCCAGGGAGCCGGATGTAATGTTGAAAATAGTTATTCCATTGACCTTGGTGACAGCTGTCGGTGCAGCTCAAGCAGATATACAAATTCAGGGCTCGCCATTGCCTGAGGATCTGAAAAACCTGAAACCTGTTACGGTTGTACAGAGCGGTGTCGAGGAAAAGAAGCGGCTGGATCGACTCGACTCGATAGCAAGGCGCTTCAACCTGAAGATGGACGAAAAATTCATTTACACAGGTAGAGTTAAGCCAAGCCCTTCGCTAGGACCACTGGCTGTCGTCTATAAGGTTTATCCAGAAGAGGCAGAGCTTAAGGTTGTCCGAATCAACCTGAAACACGGAGATGCGCGCATCTATACTGTTGCTCCCGAGGAGATCAAACCCTACGCGGATTTTGAATCGAGCCCTCTCGATGCAAGAGTGGCAAGCACTGTCCTGAAACCAGGCGCATCCGCCGCCCGCTCCCGTGAGTATTACAAGGATTGGTACGACACCTATCAGTCATTGCGCGTCAAACTAGCGTTAAAAGTAGTTGCAAGCGATGCCTGTGAGACAGTGAGTAGCGTTGATCTCTATCGTTTCAATGGAGATTTTTTTACTGCGTTCTGCGGTAACGGCATGGAAATCAGCCAGACCCCAGCAGCGATTGAAGCAGAGCAGCCAGTAGATCCTTCTTTTAAAAAATGGGTTGTTATACGCCCCAGGTAAATTCAGGTTTTCAGTCGTCGTCCGGATTGCACATCGGTCGCAGTCCGTCACGGCCAACCTCTTCCGGCATCGTGAGTTCATACCGCAACTCGGTCTGTCCGTCTTTGCCCGCACCGGGGCGGTCGTAGCGCTTGGCCCCTGAGGCAGGATAGTCCGGGACAGGGAGTCCTGTAGGCTGGCTCTTCAAATCGTCGAATACTCAGCACGCGCGCCGAAAAATGTGTATCGTGCGCGCGAAATCTGCCGGGTACCTTTGGGTGCCGACTTCATACACTTAAAGGGAATTAGGTATGCGATTGTTTCGCGTGACTTCGATTTTTTCGTTGTGGGCATTGGCGTTTTCGGTGACGGCGCAGCAGCTGCCGGTCGAGGTGCTGAGTGCGGTGGTCAAGGACCAGAAGATCGCCGACGCCGAAGTGCTGGTGCAGCGCAATGGCGCGCAGAGCGTGGTTGGTCGTACCAATGCTCAAGGCCAGGTGACCCTGACCACCGACTTCGCCGATGACCCCAGCAACCTGCTGATCATCAAGAAACCCGGCTATTCCAACCTGGTGGTCAAGTGCCCGTGCAGCGGCATGACCTATGCCATCAGCCCGGTGATGCAGAACCTCGACGGTCTGCGCGTGGTGCTGACCTGGGGCGCGAACCCCAGCGATCTCGACTCGCACATGATCTTCCCGGGCAACAACATCTACTTCCGCAACCAGCAAGGCGATGACGCCCACCTGGACGTCGACGATGTCGACAGCTACGGCCCGGAAACCATCACCCTGGAAAAGAAACACTACGGCGAAAGCTATGTGTACGCGGTGCATGACTACAGCAACCAGAGCCGCCCGGCGTCCCGCCAGCTCTCTGCCAGCCAGGCCAAGGTGTTCGTGTACATGGGCCAGTCGCTGGTGCGCACTTACTACGTGCCGCAGGACCGCAGCGGTAACCTGTGGACCGTGTTCCGCATGACCGGCAATGGCGACTTCCAGGACATCAACACCCTCAGCGGCGTGACCGTCGACGCGCAGGACGTGCTGAACGAAGTATCGCCGCTGCTCGACGACAAAGTGGAAGTGGCCGCTGTCGCCGTCAGCAGCAGCGCGCAAGCCGATGCGAAAACCCTGAACCGCAAGGGCGAAGAGGCTTACCACGCCGGTAACCTGCAGCAAGCCATCGACTTCTACCGTCAGGCCATCGAGCTGAACAACGGCTACGGTCAGGCCTACAGCAACCTCGGCCTGGCCTATCAGAAAGCCGGCAACACTGCTGAGTCGATCTGGGCCAACCGCAAGGCCATCGCCCTGGCCAGCGGCAACTCGGCGGCCACCGTGCGCGCCAGTTCCTACTACAACATCGCGCGGATCTACGAAGCGGCCGGTCAGTTCGCCGATGCCCTGCGTCACTATCAGTTGGCCAAGCAGCAGAAGGCCAACCCGGTGTACGACAAAGCCATCGAGCGTGTGCAAAACCGTTGATTCACGGGTGTTGATCTGACCCCCATAACGCGCCGTCCCACGGCGCGTTATGCATTTATGGAGGTTGTTATGCGGGTTCTGGTTGTTGCTTTGATGTTGTCCCTGTGGACGGCCGTTGCCCAGGCTGCCGGCCCGATGGTGTTCGCCACTATCGACCGCAGCACCTGGCCGGGTTCGCTGGCCACGCAAGCGGGTTTCGATACCGCCTCGCGCGCGGAAATCCTGATGTTCGGCAAGGCCCTGCTGGCCAGCGAGGCGCTGGACGATGTCAGCCTCAAGCAGCGCCTGGGCGTCAAGGCGCTGGACCATCATTCGGTCGAGCAAGTGCGCGATCGTTTCTGGATACGCCTGCTCAGCAGTTACCACAGCGCCAGCCAGGACTGTGAAGGTGCCGCCTTCTGCCCGCCGGTGCGTAACCTGGATGACTTGCGGCAACTGGCCCAGGGTTTCACCGGGACGGTCAGCCCGGCCTATGACGCCTGGGCCCAGGCAAGCCGGCAGTTTCATGAGCAGTATCTGAACGAACAGCTGCGCCTGGCGGCGTTGTTTCCGAAGATCAGCAGTGAGATCGAGCGTTTCGACAGCGCCGAGCTGATGGGCGACGAATTGGCGGACCGGCAGTTTCTGCTGACCTTCGACGACGGCCCGACAGCCGCGGGCGGCCACACCGATACGCTGGCCAATGTGCTGCGGGCCAACGACCTGCACGGATTGTTCTTCGTCCTGGGCGAGCCGTTCCAGGCGCGTCTGCGCAAGTCGTCGCCGGCGCAGATGCGCGAGTTGTACAGCGGCCAGTGCGTTGCCCTGCATGGCTGGGCGCACAAGTCCCACAGCGCCTGGAGCGAATGGCAGCAGTCCATCACCCGTTCCGCGACTCTGGTGCGCGGCACGTTGCCGGATGACTACCAGCCGCTGTTCCGCCCGCCTTATGGCCAGCGTTCGAGTGACAGCCCGGCGTTCTTCAAGGCCCAGGGCATCAAGGTGATGCTCTGGGGCATCGACTCCCA
Source organism: Pseudomonas sp. 09C 129 (assembly GCF_002843625.1). Taxonomy (NCBI): domain Bacteria; kingdom Pseudomonadati; phylum Pseudomonadota; class Gammaproteobacteria; order Pseudomonadales; family Pseudomonadaceae; genus Pseudomonas; species Pseudomonas sp. 09C 129. Next base: position 800,551 of record NZ_CP025261.1, read on the forward strand.
GGACTGGAGCAAGAGCATCAGCGCCAGTGCGGCGAGCCAGCGGGTGCAGACGCTGATGCTGCTGTGGCGCCGGGGGATCATTTTGTTCCACGATATTCACAACAAGGCGCCTGCCGCAGTGCCGACGCTGATCGCCGCGAACAAAAGCAATGGTGTGAAGTGGGTGGATTGCCGCGCGACGCGGTAAGAGCACGACTTTTATCGCGAGCCATCGGGTGCTTGGTGGCTCGCGATACACCCTGAAAAACTCCGCATAACCCCAGCCGGACAGTATTCTCCGCCTCCCTGTATCATCCCGTATCCTTTCTTCCCCGACCTTTTCCCGACCCTGTGCCAGTCTGCAAGGCATGTCAGCGGTCAAAGGAGTGACAGCTCATGCACGACACCCTCGAACAGGTCTTCGGTTATCCACAGTTCCGTCCCGGCCAGGAGGCGGCGGTCAGCGCGGTACTGGCCGGGCGCTCGGCGGCGGCGATCTTTCCCACGGGCTCCGGCAAGTCCCTGTGCTACCAGCTGCCGGCCTTGTTGCTGCCACACCTGACCCTGGTGGTCTCGCCGTTGCTGGCGCTGATGCAGGATCAGCTGGCGTTCCTGCAACGGCACGGCATCGCCGCGGCGAGCATCGATTCGGCGCAGAGCCGCGATGACGCCAACGAGGTCATGGCGCGGGCGCGCTCCGGTGAGTTGAAGATCCTGATGATCTCGGTGGAGCGCCTGAAGAACGAGCGTTTTCGCAACTTCCTGCAGCAGGTGCGGATCTCCCTGCTGGTGGTGGACGAGGCGCACTGCATCTCCGAATGGGGCCATAACTTTCGCCCCGACTACCTCAAGCTGCCGGACTACCAGCGCCAGTTCAACATTCCCCAGGCACTGCTGTTGACCGCTACCGCCACGCCCAAGGTGATCGCTGACATGCAGGGGAAATTCGCCATCGCCGGGCAGGATGTGGTGACCACCGGTTTCTACCGGCCCAACCTCAACCTGCTGGTGGAGCCGGTGCGTGGCCAGGACAAGCGCCGGCGCCTGGTGCAGTGGATGGGCGAGCGTCCCGGGCAGCCGAGCATCGTCTATGTCACCTTGCAGAAAACCGCCGAGCACATCGCCGAGCATCTGAGTCGCAACGGCATCCAGGCCCAGGCCTATCACGCCGGCCTGCCCCATGAGCAGCGCGAGGCCATCCAGCGTCAGTTCATGGCGGGTCAGTCCAATTGCATCGTCGCCACCATCGCCTTCGGCATGGGCATCGACAAAAGCGACATCCGCAACGTGGTGCATTTCGACCTGCCCAAATCCATCGAGAACTACAGCCAGGAAATCGGTCGTGCCGGGCGTGATGGCCAGCCTTCGGACTGCCTGGTGCTGGCCAACCGCGACAGCCTCAACGTGCTGGAAAACTTCGTCTACGGCGACACGCCGGAGCTGGAAGGCATTCGTTGTGTGCTGGACGAGCTGCAGGGCGCGGCGCCCGACGGGCAGTGGGAGTTCCTGTTGGGGCCGCTGGCGGACCAGAGCAATATCCGCCAGCTGCCGCTCAAGACCTTGTTGGTGCAGCTGGAACTGCGCGGCCTGATCGCGCCGCGTTACGCCTACTTCGCCGAATACCGCTTCAAGTTCCTTGAGGAACCCCAGGCGCTGCTGGCGCGTTTCGAAGGTGAGCGCCGGGACTTCGTGGCGGCGATCATCGAGACCTCCAGCCGTGCCCGGACCTGGGCCACGGTGAATTTCGACGCGCTGTATCAGCAGCATCAGGCCGAGCGTAACCGGGTGGTGAAGGCCCTGGACTACTTCCAGGAAAAGGGCTGGGTCGAGCTGGAAAGCAAGCAGATGACCGAGGTCTACAACCTGCTGGAGACGGGCTTCGATGCCGCGACCCTGAGCCAGCAACTGCATGCCTACTTCAAACAGCACGAAAGCAGCGAGATCGCGCGGATCCACGCGATGCTCGCACTGTTCGCCACCGAGCAGTGCCTGGGGTATCGCCTGGCGCAGTATTTCGGCGACGACCAGGCACCGCAGCGGTGCGGGCATTGCTCGGTATGCCATGGCCAGGTGGCCCGCCTGCCGGAGCCGCCAGCCTTGCCAGCGCTTGTGGATAAAAACTTCGAAGCGCTGTGTGGCGAATTTATCCACAGGCACCACCAATACAGCGGCACGGTTCCAGGGGCGGAACGGCTGACGCGTTTCCTCTGTGGGATCAGCGTGCCGCTGTTCACCAAACTCAAGGCGCGGTCGATCCCGGGTTTCGCGGTGCTCGAGGATTATCCCTACGCCGAAGTGCGCGATTGGGCCGAACATCATCTCCAGGATTGATACCTGCCCGATCCATCTGCTGAATGCCGCTCATCACAGGAATAAATTTCAAAAATGTCCTGGGCCTGATTATGGTGGTTTGCGTCTTTGAGCCACCTACAGGGGAGCCACTATGAGCCAGATCGATATTCAGCGCGCCGCGGTGATCGGTGCCGGGACCATGGGCCGCGGGATCGTGATGTGCCTGGCCAATGCCGGGGTCGCGGTGCAGTGGGTGGACAACAACCCGCAGATGCTCGAACAGGCGCTGACAGCGGTGACCGAGACTTATGCACACAACGTGCGTCAGGGGCGGATCGATCAGGCAGAGGCCGATGCGCGCCGGGCCCGGATAAGCGCGGCGGCGGATTATCCGGCGATCCGCGATGTGGACCTGGTGATCGAGGCGATCTACGAGAACCTCGAGCTGAAGCAGCAAATCTTCCGCGAACTCGATGGCCTGCTCCAGCCGCGGGCGATTCTCGCCAGCAATACCTCGGCGCTGGATATCGACGCCATCGCCGCAGTCACCCGGCGCCCAAGACAGGTGCTGGGCCTGCACTTCTTCAGCCCGGCCCATATCATGAAGCTGCTGGAAATCGTCCGGGGCGCCGCGACTGCGCCGCAGGTGCTCGAGGCCGCGCTGGCGCTGGGCGAGCGCATGGGCAAGGTCAGTGTGGTGTCTGGCAACTGCCCTGGATTCATCGGCAACCGCATGTTGCGCACCTATGTGCTGGAGGCGCGCAAGATGTTGCTGGAAGGGGCTTTCCCTTATCAGGTGGATGCCGCATTGCAGGGCTTCGGTTTTGCCATGGGCCCGTTCCGCATGTACGACGTGGTCGGCATCGACCTGGAATGGCGTGCCCGGCAACTGGCCGGCAAAGGCCAGGAGGCGCGCGAAGTGCAGGTGGATAATCGCCTGTGCGAGGCGGGTCGTTTTGGCCAGAAGAGTGGCAAGGGTTATTACCAGTACGAGCCCGGCAGTCGTCAGGCTGAGCACGATGTGCAGGTCGATGCCCTGGTTCAGGAGGTCAGCGAAGGCCTGGGCTACCGTCGTCGCGACATCGGCCCCGAGGAAATCCTCGAACGCTGCCTGCTGGCGCTGGTCAACGAAGGCGCGAAGATTCTCGAGGAAGGCATTGCCGGCTCGGCGCACGACATCGACCTGGTGTACCTCAACGGTTATGGCTTTGCGGCGGACAAGGGCGGGCCGATGAGCTGGGCGGACCAGCAGGGGCTGGTGTCCATCCAGCAAGGGCTGCTGCGGCTGCAAGCCGAGTCGGGCGCGCACTGGAAGCCGGCGCGGTTGATTGACGAGCTGGTGCAGGCTGGCAAAGGGTTTGCCGATCATCGGGCCATCGGTTGAAATAGGCGTCGCCTGATCGACCACACCATGGTCGCTTTCCAGACACCTTGCCTCCGAGAACCCGCCAATGACCGACCGCATGCCGCAACGCACCGACTACCGCCACTTCCAGCCCATCATCACGCGCTGGCACGACAACGATGTGTACGGTCATGTGAATAACGTCACCTACTACAGCTTCTTCGACACGGCGGTGAACACCTACCTGATCGAGGAGGGCGGCCTGGATATCCATGACGGCGAGGTGGTGGGCTTTGTGGTGAGTTCGGCCTGCGATTACTTTGCCTCGATCGCTTTCCCCGAGCGCATCGAGATCGGCATGCGCGTCGGCAAGCTGGGCAACAGTTCGGTGCAGTACGAGCTGGCGGTGTTCAAGGCGGGGGAAACCGATGCCTGCGCGGCGGGGCGCTTCGTGCATGTGTTCGTCGATCGGGCATCGAATCAGCCGGTAGGGATTCCCGCCGGGCTGCGTGGAGCGCTGGAGCGCTTGCTGGTGTAAGGCACAAAAAAGACCGTAGCCTGCTTCGGGTGGCTCCTTGGGGTTCATCCCGGGGGTGATGAACCCTGTCTGACAGGAGCTGCCGTCAGGCTGCGGTCTTTGTGTCAGCGGGTTGCGACCGTTTCAGGTCTTAGTCGCGCCAGTGACGTTTGTGCTTGCGATGCCCGTAGGCATGGCCACGACCCGGATGGCCGTCGCGGTAGTAGCGACGGTCGTCGTAGTCGCGATCGCGGTAACGGCGATCGTCACGATCGCTGGAGTTGCCCATGTGGTTACCCAGTGCGCCGCCGACGCCACCGCCCGCGGCTGCGCCGATCAGGCTGCCAGTGGTGCCCCCCACGCTGCGACCGACCACGTTACCGCCGGCTGCGCCTAGCGCGCCACCGATAGCGGCTTCGCCACGGCTGCGTCTGTCGGCACCCACGGCACTGCCGCCCGCGCCGCCCAGTGCGGCACCGATGGTGGAACCGGTGTTGCCACCAATCGACTGACCGACGACCGAGCCTAGAACCCCGCCCAATGCGCCGCCCACACCTGCTTCTGTGGTGCCGCCGGCAGAGGCGACGCCGCTGACCAGGCCAAGGGACAACAAGAGAATCGAGGAGAACTTCATAGAGGAGCCTCAAAGGGATGACGGCGCGATCCTGAGGCTGTGTTGAGGCGCTTACAATCGAAATCCGACGAATAGCACGAGTTGTACACAATCTCGTAACTTATTGTTTTTAGTAGGGAACTTATCCTATTTTTGCGAGTCTGTAGCTACTTGGAAAAGGCCGCTTCTGGATGGAAGCGGCCTTTTTTGTGCCTGCGATTTCGCCGCCGCTGGAACCTCCTGACTGTAGCCGCTGCCGCAGGCTGCGATCGGCTCCGTAGGAGACGTTGCTCTTGAGGGCCCTGGAAGGCGCTGCGCGCCTTATCGCAGCCTGCGGCAGCAGCTACAGGGCCAGCGATTTCGTCGATCAGGCCGACCGGGCCATGATCAAGCCGCTGTCGCTGGCCGCTTCCAGGCGGATCGCGACGAACTTCGAGGTCGGGGTGTAGCTGCCGTCCCCGATGCTTTCCAGCGGCACCAGCGGGTTCACCTCTGGGTAATAGGCCGCGGCCTGCCCAGCCGGAATATCGAAGGCCAGCAGGGTGAAACCCTTGACCCGACGCTCGCGGCCGTCATCCCACAACGACACGATGTCGGCTTTCTGCCCCGGCTTGAAGCCCAGGCGGATGATGTCGGCTTCGTTGACGAACAGCACATCGCGCTGGCCCTTCACGCCACGGTAGCGGTCGTCCAGGCCGTAGATGGTGGTGTTGTACTGATCGTGGGAACGCATCGACTGCATGATCAGGTCCGGCAACTGCCCGGTGGCGCGGGTGCGTTCGTGCACCAGATCCTTTGGCAGCAGGTTCGGGCGGAAATTGGCGCGGCCCGATGGAGTGTTCCAGCGCCGCGCGCCGGCCGAGTTGCCGAGGTAGAAGCCACCAGGGTTTTTTACCCGCTGGTTGAAGTCCTTGAAGCCGGGAATGGTGTCGGCGATCAGGTCGCGGATACGGCTGTAGTCGGCCACCAGCCAGTTCCAGTCCACCGGGCGGCTGCCCAGGGTAGCGGCGGCGATGCCGGCGAGGATCGACGGTTCTGAGCGCATCTGTGGCGACAGCGGCTGCAACTGGCCGTTGGAGGCGTGGACCATGCTGAAGGAGTCTTCCACGGTCACCGCTTGCGGGCCTTCGCTCTGCAGGTCGATGTCGGTACGGCCCAGGCACGGCAGGATCAGCGCTTCCTTGCCATGGGCCAGGTGGCTGCGATTGAGCTTGGTGCTGATCTGCACGGTCAGATCGCAGTTGCGCAGGGCCTGGAAGGTCCGCGGGCTGTCCGGGGTGGCTTGGGCGAAGTTGCCGCCCAGGCCGATGAAGACTGTCGAACGGCCTTCGAGCATGGCGTGGATCGCCTCGACCACGTTATGGCCGTTCTCGCGTGGCACCTTGAACTGGAAGCGCCGCTCCAGGGCGTCGAGGAAGGCCACCGGCGGCTGTTCGTTGATGCCCATGGTGCGGTCGCCCTGCACGTTGCTGTGGCCGCGCACCGGGCACAGGCCGGCGCCCGGACGGCCGATATTGCCGCGCAGCAGCATCAGGTTGGCGACTTCCTGGATGGTCGGCACCGAGTGGCGATGCTGGGTGATGCCCATGGCCCAGCACATGATCACGTTCTTGCCCTTGGCGTACATGCGTGCCGCGCGCTCGATCTCCATCAGGGTCAGGCCGGACTGCTCGACGATGTCGTCCCATGGGGTGTCGTCGATGACGCCCAGGTAATCCAGTACGGCGGCGGTGTGTTCGTTGAGGAAGTCGTGATCGAACACCGCCGGCGCGCCAGTCTTCTGGGCGTCGCGTTCCCATTGCAGGAGGAACTTGGCCATGCCGCGGACCACCGCCATGTCGCCGCCCAGGGCCGGGCGGAAGTAGGCGGTGTTGGTCGGCTTGTTGCCATTGGTGAGCATTTCGATCGGGTGCTGCGGATGCTGGAAGCGTTCCAGGCCGCGTTCTTTCAGCGGGTTGATGCACACCACCTGGGCCCCGCGTTTCACTGCTTCGCGCAGCGGCTCGAGCATCCGTGGGTGGTTGGTGCCGGGGTTCTGGCCCCAGACGAAAATTGCATCGGCATGCTCGAAGTCGTCGAAGGTCACGGTGCCTTTGCCGACGCCGACGCTTTGCGCCAGGGCCACGCCGCTGGCTTCGTGGCACATGTTCGAGCAGTCGGGGAAGTTGTTGGTGCCATAGGCGCGCACGAACAGCTGGTACAGGTACGCCGCTTCGTTGCTGGCGCGGCCCGAAGTATAGAACTCGGCCATGTCCGGGTTGGGCAGTGCTCGCAGGTGCTTGCCGATCAGGGCGAAGGCCGCTTCCCAACTGATGGGCTTGTAGCGGTCGGTTTCGGCGTCGTAGCTCAGGGGCTCGGTCAGGCGGCCCTGGTATTCGAGCCAGTAGTCGCTCTGCTCCAGCAGCGAGCTGACGCTGTGCTTGGCGAAGAACTTGCCATCCACGCGGCGTTTGGTGGCCTCCCAGTTCACCGCCTTGGCGCCGTTCTCGCAGAACTTGACCATGCCGCTTTCCGGCGAGTCGCCCCAGGCGCAGCCCGGGCAGTCGAAACCGCCGTTCTGGTTGGTCTTGAGCATCATGCGCAGGTTTTTCAGGGCGTTGTCACTCGTCAGCCAGGCCTGGGCGACGCTGATGAGCGCGCCCCAGCCGCCGGCCGGGCCCTTGTAGGGCTTGTAGCGCGGGGTGGGTGTCTGGTCGGCTTGGTGATGAGTGGTCACGCTTGTTTCTCCATCGCAGGGCTATAGACCCGTGGCGCACTTTTTTGCGGCAGGTGAATGAGGTTGAGGTTGTGCCGGCGTGCCCATTGCAGGGCCAGGCCGGTGGGGGCCGACAGACTGACCAGGGTCTGGATGCCGGCACGCAGGACTTTCTGGATCAGTTCCAGGCTGCAACGGCTGGTGACGATGGCCACGCCGCCGGCAGTAGGTATGTTCTGGCGGATCAACGCGCCGATCAGCTTGTCCAGGGCGTTGTGCCGGCCGATATCTTCACGGCCCAGCAGCAACTCGCCCTGGGCGTTCATGAACACCGCCGCATGCACCGCGCCGGAGTGCTGGCCCAGGGGCTGGAAGGCGCTGATGCGCTGGCGCAGGCCATCGAGCCATTGGGCGGGCGGCAATGGCGCGCCGGGCAGCACCTTGAGGTCCGGCAGGGCCTGTTCCACGGCTTCCACGCCGCACAGGCCGCAACCGCTGGTGCCGGCCAGTTGCCGGCGTTGCTGCTTGAGATTCCAGAAGGCGCGGCTGGAGATCTGCACCTGGGCGTACTGGGCCGAACCGCTGCCGCTCAGTTGCAGGTCGTAGATGTCCGAGGCGTCGCCGATGATGCCGCTGCCGAGGCTGAAGCCGACGATGAAGTCTTCGAGGTCGCTGGGGGTGACCAGCATCACGGCCTGGCTGATGCCGTTATAGGCGATCGCCAGCGCGACTTCCTCGGCGAGCGCGGTGCTGGCCGATTCCGTGTGGTCGAGGTTGCTGTAGCGGTAGTTCTGGCTGGCGGCGGGCGCGGGTGTTTTCGCAGTGGGCGTCGCGCAAGCCGGGCGCTGGGGTTTCATGGGGCATCACCGGCGGAATATCCAGCCCTAAGACTAAGCGCGTCAAAGTGTCGCGTCTAATTGCTAGTACTGATGTGCCGATAGATGCCGTCGATCAAGACTCGCTCGGTGATTTCTGCTGCAGGGCGAAGCACGCCTCGGCCAGGGCCGAGCGCGGTGCGCTGCGGCGCATGATCAGGCCCAGGTGCGCCAGGGTGTTGGCGTCTGCTATGGGCTGCAGGCGCAGGTGCTCGGTGAGGGCTTCCAGGCCGCCGTCCAGCGGCATGATCGCGCAGCACAGGCCGCCATGTACGGCTTGCAGCAATTGATGCACGGCATCGGTCTGCAGCAGCGGTTGAGGGGTGAGGCCGCGACTGTGGAAGTTATGGTCGATGGACTGGCGAAAATGCATGCCGCTGGTCAGCATGCCCAGCGGCAGTTCGATCACCGCCTCCCAACTCAGGGGCTGTTCGCCGAAGCTGAAGAAGCGTTGGTCGTAGAGCAGGCCCATGCGGGTTTCGCCCAGGGCCAGGGATTCGAAGCGTTCGCTGTCCAGGCGCTCCAGATAGGAAACGCCGATATCCAGGCGATTGCTCGCCAGCTGTTCGAGGATCTGCTCGGAACTGAGCGCCGACAACTCGAAGCGCACATTCGGGTGCGCCTGGTGCAGGCGCTGCATCAGTGGCAGCGGGTCGAAACTCGACAGCGGTACCACCCCCAGGCGCAGGGTGCCGACCAGATTGCCGCGACAGGCGGCCGCCTCGGCCTGCAACCCGTCGTAGGCGGCCAGCACGCTGCGGGCCCAGGCCAGCACCCGTTCCCCCGGAGCGGTGAAGCCCTCGAAACGCTGGCCGCGGTTGACCAGCGGCAGCTCGAGTTCTTCCTCGAGGTTGCGCAGGCGCATGGACAGGGTCGGCTGGGTGATGTGGCAGCGCGCGGCGGCCTGGCCGAAGTGGCGGGTTTCGTCGAGAGCGATGAGGAATTTCAGCTGCTTGATGTCCATCTTCGCTTCCTGGGCGCTGGGGGGAGGCGATTCTAGCGTGCTTGCCGGGCAGAGAGTCATTGGTCGATTTTGAACCTCGTCTCTCAAGGCTGGTCTAGTCTTTCGCGTCTGGACCCATAAAACCCAAGGAGTGTGCACCATGAGTATTTTTAGCTTTGTGAAAGAAGCGGGCGAAAAGCTTATCGATTTGTTGACGCCGGGTAACGCCAATGCGAGCGAACAGCTGAAGGATCACATCGCCAAGGTCGGCCTGGGTAACCCCAACGTCCAGGCTACCGTGGAAGGCGACAAGGTCATCGTGACCGGCGAAGTGGCCAGTCAGGAAGAGAAGGAAAAGATTCTGCTGGCCGTGGGCAACATCGAAGGAGTCGGCAGCGTCGACGACCAGATCACCGTCACCGGTCCTGTGGCGGCTGCCGCGCGTTTCGTCACCGTGAAAAAAGGCGACACCCTCAGCGCCATTTCCAAGGCCGTGTACGGCGACGCCAACAAGTACAACAAGATCTTCGAGGCCAACAAGCCGCTGCTGTCGCACCCGGACAAGATCTATCCGGGCCAGGTACTGCGCATTCCCGAGTAATGCTCGGTCTGTAGCCGCTGCCGAAGGCTGCGATAAGGTCCGAAGGACCTTTGGCGATCAACATCGCTACGACCCTTTCACGGTCGATCGCAGCCTGGGGCAGCGGCTACAGGATTGCTCTACAACCCTTCGATCAATGCTCGATAATCCCCCACCGCGGCAAACTCCGCCGTGTCTTTCGGCCCCTTGCGGCTGTCCGGTTCACTCACCGCCAATAGATGGGCCACGCCGAAATTCCGCGCGCTGCGCAGGATCGGCAGGGTGTCGTCGATAAACAGGCTGCGTGCCGGATCGAAGCCGATATCCGCTTGCAACGCATCCCAGAACTGCGGGTTCTCCTTGGCGAAGCCGTAATCGTGGGAACTGATCAAACGTTCGAAATAGGGCGCCAGCTCGACTTTTTCCAACTTCAATGACAACGAATCACGGTGCGCATTGGTGATCAGCACCACGCGTTTGCCAGCCTGCTTGATCGCCGTGAGAAAGGTGTCGGCGTCCGGGCGCAGGGCGATCAGGTGGGCGGTCTCCAGCTTCAGTTCGCGCACCGGCAGTTTCAGTTCGGCGCTCCAGAAGTCCAGGCAATACCACTGCAACTGTCCGGCGTTACGCTCGAACAGCGGCTGCAATTCCATTTCCGCCATGGCGCGGCTGACGCCATGCAGCTCGGCATAGCGCTGGGGCAGGTGCTCCATCCAGAAGTGGTTGTCGTAGTGCAGGTCCAGCAAGGTACCGTCCATATCCAGCAGAACGGTATCGATGTCGCGCCAGGGCAGTGAAGGCATGGAAAACGTCTCGAACGGTAGAAAGATATCCGACACAAACAATCGGGAAAGCCGCGTTATAGTAGCGCGTTCACGCCAAGGAGCCTTTTATGCGCCAGAAACCCACCGTACTCGCCCGCGAGATCGTCGCCACCAGCCGTCTGTTTTGCGTCGAAGCGGTGCAGTTGCGCTTTTCCAACGGTGTGGAGCGCACCTACGAGCGCCTGGTGGGCAAGGGCGCGGGCTATGGCGCGGTGATGATCGTGGCGATGCTCGATGCCGATCACGCGGTGCTGGTCGAGGAATATTGCGGCGGCACCGACGCCTACGAGCTGTCGCTGCCCAAGGGCCTGATCGAGCCTGGCGAGGATGTGCTGGCCGCCGCCGAGCGTGAGCTCAAGGAGGAGGCCGGTTTTGGTGCGCGGCAACTGGAACACCTGACCGAGCTGTCGTTGTCCCCCGGCTACATGAGCCAGAAGATCCAGGTGGTGCTGGCCACCGACCTCTACGAGGAACGGCTGGAGGGCGACGAGCCCGAGCCGATGCGCGTGGACAAGATCAACCTGCGCGAGCTGTCGAGCCTGGCGCAGAACCCGCAATTCACCGAGGGCCGCGCCCTGGCCGCGCTGTACCTGGCCCGCGATCTGCTGACCCAGCGCGGCGCCTTCCAAGCATGAGTGAACCATCGATGAATTTTCCCCATCCGTTGCTGGCGCCGGTGATCGACCTGGCCTTGCAGGCGGGCGAGGCGATCCTGCCGTTCTGGCGCGCCAACGTCGCCGTCACCAGCAAGGCCGACGAGTCGCCGGTGACCGCCGCCGATCTGGCGGCCCACCACCTGATCGTGCAAGGCCTGACCGCGCTGGACCCGAGCATCCCGGTGCTCTCCGAAGAAGACGCCGACATTCCCCAGGACGTGCGTGCCGGCTGGCAGCGCTGGTGGCTGGTGGACCCGCTGGACGGCACCAAGGAGTTCATCTCCGGCAGCGAAGAGTTCACCGTCAATATCGCCCTGATCGAAGACGGGCGGGTGGTGTTCGGCGTGGTATCGATGCCGACCAGCGGTCGCTGCTATTTCGGCGGCGCCGGCCTCGGTGCCTGGCGCGCGGACAAGGGCCAGGCGCCGGTGGCGATCCAGGTGCGTGATAGCCTGACGGCGGGCGAAGCCTTCACCGTGGTCGCCAGCCGTCGGCATACCAGCCCCGAGCAGGAGCGTCTGCTGGCCGGGTTGAGCGCGACCCTGGGCGAGTTGCAACTGGCGAACATCGGCAGCTCGTTGAAGTTCTGCCTGCTGGCCGAAGGCGCGGCGGATTGTTATCCGCGACTGGCGCCGACCTCGCAGTGGGACACCGCGGCGGCCCAAGGCGTGCTGGAGGGCGCCGGAGGCGAGGTGCTGGATCTGAGTGGCGCGCCGTTCTGCTACCCGGCGCGGGAGTCGCTGCTCAATGGCTTCTTCCTGGCGCTGCCGGCCAAGGCCGCATGGCGTGGGCGCTTGCTGGAGCTGGCGCGCGGCTGATCCTTGTAGCCGCTGGCTTAGCCAATGATCGGGCTGGGCGGTACTCCGTCGAAGCGGCCGTGGATCGACTGGCGATATTCCGTCTGACACACCGCGCTGGCCGTTTACGACTGCTGCGCAGCCGATCGCAGGCTGCGCCAGCGGCTACAGGTTCATCGGTGCAACACGTACTGCCCGGTGAAGCGCACCGCATCTTCATCGCTGCCGGCATTCACCACCCGGGTGTGCAAGATCAGCCGCGCGCGGCCGTAGCGCTCATACATGGTCACGAACCTGTGCCACACCTCTTCGCTCGGCGCGGCGCAGATGGCCGTGGCGTCGCTGGTCACCGGTAGCGGGTAATTGATCTGCCCTTCCTGAATCACGATGTGCCCGTCGTCGATCCCCGCTTCTTTCAGCCGCAGGTGCAGCCAGCCCCAGCCGGCCAGCACCGCGCCGCAATACAGGCTGCCGCCGAACATGGTGCTCTTGTGATTGACGTTGGCTTCCAGCGGCAGTTGCAGGCGCAGCTCATGCGCGTGCCAGTCGAGCACTTTCAGGCCCATGTCCCGCGTCAGGGGAATGTCGTGATGGAGGATGGATTCCAGGTGACGACTGTCGCGGTTCATGCAGGGCCTCGGTGGTGAAATGGTGCATTAACAAGATTAGTCGGCATCGCTCACTCGATATCGTCGCCGCCCGAACTGGCGCCGCTGTCGCCGAAGCTCAGGCCGTGTTTGCGCAGTTTGTCATGCAGGGTCTTGCGCGGAATACCCAGGGCTTCGGCGAGGCTGCGCAGGGAGTTGTGGGAGCGGGCCAGCTCGGCGGCGATCAGGCTCTTTTCGAAGTTCTCCACCTGTTCGCTCAGGCCGCCCTCGACCACCGTCGGCGCCGGCTGCGAGGAGCCGCCATCCGCCGCGCTGTTGTCCAGGGCCAGTTCCAGGCCGAGGGCGAAGCGTTCGGCGGCGTTCTGCAGTTCGCGCACATTGCCCGGCCAACTGTGGCGCAGCAGCAGGGCGCGCTGCCCAGGTTGCAGTTCGTGGGGCGGCAGGCCGTGGCGGGAGCTGGCCTCGTCGGCGAAATGCTGGAACAGCAGCAGGGCGTCTTCGCCACGCTCGCGCAACGGTGGAATACGCAGCGGCGCGACATTCAGGCGGTAATACAGGTCGGCGCGGAAACGCCCCTGGTCGGCCGCCTGGCGCAGGTCTTCCTTGGTCGCGGCGATGATGCGGATGTCCAGCGGGATCAGTTGATTGCCGCCCAGGCGTTCCACCACACGTTCCTGCAGCATGCGCAGCAGCTTGACCTGCACGTCCAGGCTCATGCTTTCGATTTCATCGAGGAACAGCGTGCCGCCGTTGGCGAATTCGAACTTGCCGATGCGGCGTTTCTGCGCACCGGTAAAGGCCCCCGGCTCGTGGCCGAACAGTTCGCTTTCGACCACCGATTCGGCCAGGGCGCCGGCGTTGATCGCCACGAACGGGCCGTTGCGCCGGCTCGACAGGTCGTGCAGCGCCCGCGCCACCACTTCCTTGCCGGCGCCGGTCTCGCCGAGGATCAGCACGTCGGCCTTGGTCGCCGCCAAGGCGCCGATCTGTTCACGCAGACGCAGGATCGGCGCCGACAGCCCGACCAGCCGCGCGCTGAGCTCCTGGCGATCGCTCAGGGCCAGGCGCAGGCTGCGGTTGTCCAGCACCAGGCGGCGCAGGGCCAGGGCGCGGCGCACGCTGTCGAGCAGGGCATCGCTGGCAAAGGGTTTCTCCAGGAAGTCATAGGCCCCGGCGCGCATTGCCTGCACCGCCAGCGGCACATCGCCGTGGCCGGTGATCAGCAGCACCGGCAGCTCAGGGTCCTGGCCGTGCAGTTCGCCGAGCAGTTCGAGGCCGTCCATGCCCGGCATGCGGATGTCGCTGACCACCACCCCCGGCCAGTCGCGCTCCAGGCGCGCGGCCAGGCCCTGGGCTTCGCCCAGCGGCAGGATCTTCAGCCCGGCCAGGTCCAGGGTCTGGCTCAGGGCCTGGCGCAGGTGCGGATCGTCGTCGATCAACACCACCTGCACGTCACTGGTGATCGGTGTACTCATACGCTGCGGTCCTCGGACGGTTGCAGGCTCACTCCCGGCGCGCCGGCGCGCAGCCGCAGGGTAATCAGGGCGCCGCCTTCGCGGTGGTTGGAGAACGACAGTTCACCGCCGAAGGCGCGCATCAGGGTGTCGCAGATCGCCAGGCCCAGGCCAAGGCCCTGGGTACGGGTCTTGGTGGTGTAGAAAGGCTCGCCGGCGCGGCCCAGGGCCTCCATGCAGAAGCCCGGGCCGTTGTCGCGAATGTACAGATTGACGCCCGTGGCGGTGGATTCGGCACTCAGCCAGAGTTTGCGCGGCGGGCCTTTTTCGGTCAGCGCGTCCAGGGCGTTGGCCAGCAGGTTGCCGAGCACCTGGCGCAGCCGCGTCTCCCCGGCCTCGACCCACAGGGTGGCCGCCGGCAGGTCGCGGATCAGCTCCACTTCCATCGCCCGTCGGCGCTTGGCCAGCAGTGCCAAGGCATCGTCCAGCGCCGGTTGCAGGGCGACGCTTTCCGGCGCGTGGCGGTCGCGGCGGGCAAAGGCGCGCAGGTGGGCGATGATCGAGGCCATGCGCCCGGTCAGTTCGCTGATCAGCTTGAGGTTGCCGCGGGCGTCCTCGGTGCGCTGGTGGTCCAGCAGCACCTCGGCGTTTTCCGCGTAGCTGCGGATCGCCGCCAGCGGCTGGTTGAGCTCATGGCTGATGCTCGCCGACATGGTGCCCAGGGCCGAGAGCTTGCCGGCCTGCACCAGGTCGTCCTGGGCGCGCACCAGTTCCTGCTGGGCGTGTTCGCGCTCCAGCACTTCCTGCTTGAGGCGACGGTTCAGGCCTTCCAGGTCGCTGGTGCGTTCGGCCACGCGCATTTCCAGCTCGCGCCGGGCCTTGGCTTCGAAGGCGATGCGTTCCAGGTAGTGGCGACGGCGCTGCATCATCAAGCCGAGCAGCAGCATCAAGACCAGCAGCGTGGCGCCGCCCACCGCCACCACGGTGCGCACCGGGCGATCGATCAGGGTACGCGGAGCGAGGATGCTCACACTCCAGCCGGTTTCGTCGATCTGCCGGGTCTGGGTCAGCCAGGCATTGGAGTCGAGGTTCAACGGCCGTGGATCGCGGGTCGGGTAGGGCTGGATGGCGACGATGGCCTGGCTTTCGTCTTCAGTCAGCGGGCGGGTCGAGCGGAAACGCCATTCCGCGCGCGAAGTGAGGATCACCACGCCATTGTGATCGGTGACCACCAGTTGCTCGGGGGTTTTGCCCCAGAGGCTTTCGGTGTGGTCCAGGTCGACCTTGACCACCAGCACGCCGATGATTTTCTCGCCGTTGCGCACGGCGGCGGCGAAGAAATAACCGCGCTTGGCCGAGGTGGTGCCCAGGCCGAAGAAACGCCCCAGGCGTCCGGCCATGGCTTCGCTGAAATAGGGGCGGAAGGAGAAATTGCGGCCAACGAAACTGTCGTGCTTGTCCCAGTTGGACGCCGCCAGGGTGTCGCCGGAGGTGTCCATCAGGTACATCACTTCGGCCCCGGTCTGGGCGCTGATGTTTTTCAGCAGGCGGTTGGCGTTGCCCTGGGTCACACCATCGTCCGGCGCACCGAGGACCGCACGCAACGCTGGCAGCTCGCCGAGAATCTGCGGCAGCACCTCATAGCGGTGCAGGGTGCCCAGCAGGTTGGCGACGTAGAGGTCGAGGGTCTGGCGGTTCTGGCCCGCCAGTTCGCTGCGGTAATAACGCTCGGCCAGGTGCTCCAGCGGCCACAGCAGCGGCGCCAGGCACAGGGCCAGCAAAGCCAGGCTACGCCAGCGGGGGCGTCGAGGGAGAGGTGGGGTCATGAGGGACATGCGCCTGTGGGTACAGGCGCATTATGCCTACCCCTGCTCGGCAAGACACTCGTGCAATGCGCTGCGCCACTCAGGCTGGCGCACGCCCCACTCGCGCTCCAGGCGGCGGCAATCGAGGCGCGAGTTCAGCGGCCGTGGCGCGGGTGTCGGATAGGCGCTGGAGGGGATCGCCTCCAGGGTCGCGCAGGTTTTGCCTTGGGCCAGCAGGTGCTCGCCGATGGCCTGGGCGAAGCCGAACCAGGAGGTCTCGCCAGCCGCGGTCAGGTGGTAGGTCCCCCAGGCTCCTGGCTGGCCGGCCTGCCAGCGCTCGATCAGGGCGGCAGTGCTGGCGGCGATGGTGCCGGCCCAGGTAGGCGCGCCGATCTGGTCGGCGACCACGCGCAAGTGCGGTTTTTCCTGCAGCAGGCGTTGCATGGTCAGCAGGAAGTTCTTGCCGGTGTTCGAATACACCCAGCTGGTGCGCAGGATCAGGTGTTCGCCACCTGCCGCGGCGATGGCCCGTTCGCCGGCGAGTTTGCTCTGGCCGTAGACGCTCAGCGGGTGGGGTTCATCGTCTTCGGTGTAGGGGGCCTGCTTGCTGCCGTCGAAGACATAATCGGTGGAGTAGTGAATCAGCGGGATGCCCAGTTCCCGCGCTTCCTCGGCGAGCACCCCGGGGGCGCTGGCATTGATCGCAAAGGCCAGCTCCGGCTCACTCTGGGCCTGATCAACGGCGGTGTGGGCGGCCGCGTTGATGATCAGCTGCGGGCGCAGGCTGCGCATTTGCTGGCGAATGGCGTCCGGGCGTGTCAGGTCGAGCAGGCCGCGCCCGGGCACGATCAATTCATGCTGGTTTCCCAGGCGCTGTTGCAGGGCCTGGGAGACCTGGCCGTGCTGGCCGCTGATGAGGATCTTCAACCGGCCGCTCATGGGAACAGCTCGGCTTCGCTGAGCAATTTGCCGGCCTGATCCTTGGCCGAGAGCTGCGCCGGGCCTGTGAGTTGCCAGTCGATGGCCAGGGTCGGATCGTCCCAGCGAATGCAGCGTTCGGACGCCGGGGTGTAGTAGTCGGTGGTCTTGTAGAGGAACTCGGCGTACTCGCTCAGCACCACGAAACCATGGGCGAAGCCTTCCGGTACCCACAGCTGGCGATGGTTGTCCGCGGACAGCCGCACCCCGACCCACTTACCGAAGTGCGGCGAGCTGCGACGGATGTCCACCGTCACGTCGAGTACTTCGCCGGCGACCACCCGCACCAGTTTTCCCTGGGTGTTTTCGATCTGGTAGTGCAGGCCACGCAGCACGCCCTTTTGCGAGCGCGAATGGTTGTCCTGGACGAACTGGGTGCGCACGCCGGTTGCTTCTTCGAACGCCTTGGCATTGAAGCTCTCGTAGAAAAAACCGCGCTCGTCGCCAAACACCTTGGGCTCGATGATCAGCACGCCGGGCAGTTCGGTGGCCAGGACCTTCATTGGGTTTCCCCCGCCAGGCTATAGAGGTATTGGCCGTAACCGGTCTTGCCGAAGTACTTGGCGTGTTCGAGCAGATGCTCGCGGTCGATCCAGCCCTGGTTGTAGGCGATTTCCTCGAGGCAGGCGACTTTCAGGCCCTGGCGGTGCTCGATGGTCTGCACGTACTGCGAGGCTTCCAGCAGGCTGTCGTGGGTGCCGGTGTCGAGCCAGGCGAAGCCACGGCCGAAACGTTCGACGCTGAGGTCGCCGCGTTGCAGGTAGGCATTGTTGACGTCGGTGATTTCCAGTTCACCGCGCGCCGAAGGCTTGACCGCCTTGGCGATCTCGACCACCGCGTTGTCGTAGAAATACAGCCCGGTCACGGCGTAGCTGGACTTGGGGTGCAGAGGCTTTTCCTCGATCGAAAGAGCGTTGCCCTGTGCGTCGAAGTCGATTACGCCAAAGCGCTGCGGGTCCTTGACCCAGTAGCCGAAGACCGTCGCACCGGAGGGTTTCGCCGCGGCGTTCTGCAGCTTCTCGGTGAAGTGTTGGCCGTGGAAGATGTTGTCGCCGAGGATCAGGCACACAGGGTCGTCGCCAATGAATTGCTCGCCGATCAGGAACGCCTGCGCCAGGCCGTCCGGCGACGGTTGTTCGGCGTAGCTGAAGCGCACCCCGAACTGGCTGCCGTCGCCCAGCAGGTTGCGGTACTGCGGCAGGTCCTGGGGGGTGGAAATCAGCAGGATGTCCTTGATGCCGGCCAGCATCAGCACCGAGATCGGGTAATAGATCATCGGTTTGTCGTAGACCGGCAGCAGTTGCTTGGACACACCCAGGGTGATCGGGTGCAGGCGGGTGCCCGAGCCACCCGCCAGAACGATACCTTTCATCATGCGATCAGATCCTTGAAGTCAGTGAAACCGAGCCGTTGCCCTTGATAGCTGCCGTCCTGCACGTGCTGGCACCATTCCTGGTTGTCCAGGTACCACTGCACGGTCTTGCGCAGGCCGCTGGCGAAGGTTTCTTGCGGTACCCAGCCCAGTTCGCGCTCGATCTTGCCGGCGTCGATGGCGTAGCGCAGGTCGTGGCCGGGGCGGTCCTGGACGAAGGTGATCAGGTCGGCGTAGTGCTGCACGCCTTCGGGCTTGCCTGGCGCCAGCTCTTCCAGCAGTTGGCAGATGCCGCGTACCACGTCGATGTTTGTCTGTTCGTTGTGGCCGCCGATGTTGTAGGTCTCGCCGACCACGCCTTCGGTCACCACCTTGAGCAGGGCGCGGGCGTGGTCTTCGACGAACAGCCAGTCGCGCACTTGCAGGCCGTTGCCGTACACCGGCAGCGGTTTTCCGGCCAGGGCGTTGAGGATCACCAGCGGGATGAGTTTTTCCGGGAAGTGGAACGGCCCGTAGTTGTTCGAGCAGTTGGTGACCAGTACCGGCAGGCCGTAGGTGCGTTGCCAGGCGCGGACCAGGTGGTCGGACGCGGCCTTGCTGGCGGAGTAGGGCGAGCTGGGGGCGTAGGGCGTGGTTTCGGTGAACAGGTCGTCGACGCCGTGCAGGTCGCCATACACCTCGTCGGTGGAAATGTGGTGGAAGCGGAAGGCGCTTTTTTCCGTCGGCGGCAGGGCCTGCCAGTAGGCGCGGGTGGCTTCCAGCAGGCTGTAGGTGCCGACGATGTTGGTCTGGATGAAGTCCGACGGACCGTCGATGGAGCGGTCGACGTGGGACTCGGCGGCCAGGTGCATGATCGCCTGGGGCTGGAAACGCGCGAGCAGGGCGCTGACGCTGGCCTGGTCGACGATATCGGCCTGGACGAACTCGTAGCGGGTGTCGGCGGCGATACTCGAAAGCGACTCCAGGTTGCCTGCGTAGGTCAGCTTGTCGAGGTTGAGCACCTCGTGTTCGGTGTTGCGGATCAGGTGGCGAATCAGCGCCGATCCAATAAAACCGGCACCGCCGGTAACGAGAATGCGCATATGGGTAGGCCTTCTTCCCTAAGACATGGAGTCGCGAATGGAGCATAGCTTGTCGGCAGCCAGCGGCCGCTGCAAGGGCCGCCGATGTCTGGCCCGGGTATTGGCATCCTGTTTGCCTTCCCGGCGGCGGTGCAGCCCTTGTCGGCTGCCCGGGCCAGGGGGTTGCGTAACGCCTGGCGCAGTGGCGATATACGCATCTGACAATAATTCCAGGGGTCGTTCCATGTTGCTCGCCACGTTGATTCACCGCGCCAGTCTGCCCGGTCCGCAAGTCACCCCGCAGCAGGCGCTGGACCTGCTCGAAGTGCACTACGGCCTTGGCGGCACGCTGCAATCGTTGGGCAGCCAGCAGGATCTCAACTACCGGCTCGACAGTCCCCGGGGGCGTTTTGTCCTGAAGATCTGCCGCGGCGACTACGCCGCCCTGGAATTGCAGGCGCAACATGCGGCGCTCAAGCACCTGGGCGGCCACCCCGAGCTGCACGTACCTCGGGTGATCCCGGCGAAGAACGGCGCCGACCTGTTGTCCCTTGAAGTCGACGGCCAGGCGCTGCATGTGCGCCTGCTCGACTACATCGAAGGCCAGCCGCTGACCCACCTCAAGCACCTGGGCCCCGAGCTGGCAGCCGGCTTCGGCCGGTTGTGCGGGCAGATGGACCTGGCCCTGGCGGACTTCCAGCACCCGGGCCTGGAACGCACCCTGCAATGGGACGCGCGCCATGCCCATAGCCTGATCGATCACCTGTTGCCGGTGATCGCCGACGAACAGCAACGCCGCCTGATCGCCGAAGTGACCGAGCAGGCCGAGCGCCGTGTGCAGCGCCTGGCCGAGCAGTTGCCGGTGCAGGCGATCCACCTGGACATCACCGACGACAACGTGGTCTGGCAGCGTGACGCCCAGCGCCACTGGCAGGTACAGGGGGTGATCGATTTCGGCGACCTGATCCGCACCTGGCGCATCACTGACCTGTCGGTGACCTGCGCGGCGCTGCTGCACCATGCCGAGGGCGATCCGTTCTGCATCCTGCCGGCGGTCCGCGCTTATCACGCGGTCAATCCACTGCAGCAGGCCGAGCTGCTGGCGCTGTGGCCGCTGATCGTGGCCCGCGCCGCGGTGCTGGTGCTCAGTGGCGAACAGCAGGTGAGCATCGACCCGGGCAACCAGTACAGCCGCGACAACCTGAGCCACGAATGGGAGATCTTCCGCGTCGCCACCTCGGTGCCGTTCGAGTTGATGGAAGCGGCGATCCTCGCGGCGGTCGGCCAGTCTCTGCCGGCCATCGCCAGCGAAGGTTTCGCCCCCTTGCTGCCGGGCCTGGTGGGGCGCGAGTTCGCCCTGATCGACCTGGGCGTGCTCAGCCCGCATTTCGAGGCCGGCAACTGGGAGCTGCCGGAGATCGATACCCGGCTGTTGCAGCAGGCCGCGGCGGCCCATGGATTGGCGGCCAGTCGTTATGGGCAGTACCGCCTGTCCCGGACCTGCCCGGACAGTGCGGTCGAGCCGGACACCTTCCCGCTGCATGTGCAGTTGCAGGTACCGTCGGGCACGGCGGTCGAAGCGCCTTTTGCCGGGGTGCTGCACCGCGCCACCGACGGTGTGTTGCGCCTCGATGGCCCGCAATTGAGTGTGCGGCTGTGGGGCGTCACGCCCTCGGTGCATGCCGGCGCTGCACTGGTCAAAGGCCAGGTCCTGGGGGCGGTGGATGGCGGGCTCAAGGTCCAGCTGTGCCGTGGCGCGCAACTCGATCCGCCACTGTTCTGCACGCCCTCGCGCGCCGCGGCATGGCAGGCGCTGTGCCCGTCGCCGGCGGCGCTGCTGGGCCTGGCCTGCGACGCCGAGCCGGAGCTCGACTCGCACGCTTTGCTGGCGCGCCGCGATGCCAGTTTCGCCCGTTCGCAGAAGCACTATTACGTCGACCCGCCACGCATCGAGCGCGGCTGGCGCAACCACCTGATCGACATGCAGGGCCGTTCCTACCTGGACATGCTCAACAACGTCGCGGTGCTCGGCCATGGCCATCCACGGATGGCCGCCGAGGCCGCGCGCCAATGGTCGCTGCTCAACACCAACTCGCGTTTCCACTACGCGGCGATTGCCGAGTTCTCCGAGCGCTTGCTGGAGCTGGCGCCGGACTCCATGGACCGGGTGTTCCTGGTCAACAGCGGCAGCGAGGCCAACGACCTGGCGATCCGCCTGGCCTGGGCCTACAGCGGCGGGCGCGACCTGCTCAGCGTGCTGGAGGCCTATCACGGCTGGACGGTGGGCGCGGATGCGGTGTCCACCTCGATCGCCGACAACCCCCAGGCCCTGAGCAGCCGCCCGGACTGGGTACATCCGGTGACCGCGCCCAATACCTATCGTGGCGAGTTCCGCGGCCAGGACAGCACCGCGGACTACGTGCGCAGCGTCGAACACAACCTGGCCAAACTGGCGGAGCAGAATCGCCAATTGGCCGGTTTCATCTGCGAGCCGGTGTATGGCAACGCTGGCGGCATCGCCCTGCCGCCGGGTTACCTGAAGCAGGTCTATGCGCTGGTCCGCGCCCAGGGCGGGGTGTGCATCGCCGATGAGGTGCAGGTCGGTTACGGGCGCATGGGCAAGTTTTTCTGGGGCTTCGAAGAGCAGGGCGTGGTGCCGGACATCATCACCATGGCCAAAGGCATGGGCAACGGCCAGCCGCTGGGGGCGGTGATCACCCGCCGGGAGATCGCCGAAGCGCTGGAGGCCGAGGGTTATTTCTTCTCCTCGGCCGGCGGCAGCCCGGTGAGTTGCCGGATCGGCATGGCGGTGCTGGACGTGATGCAGGAAGAAAAACTCTGGGAAAACGCCCAGGTGGTCGGCAGCCACTTCAAGCAGCGCCTCGAAGCCCTGATCGAGCGTTATCCGCTGGTGGGCGCGGTGCATGGCTCGGGGTTCTACCTGGGCCTTGAGCTGATCCGCGATCGCCAGACCCTGGAGCCGGCCACGCAGGAGACCGCCCTGCTGTGCGATCGCCTGCGCGAGCTGGGGATCTTCATGCAGCCCACCGGCGATGACCTGAACATCCTCAAGATCAAGCCACCGATGGTCACCACGCGCCAGAGCGTCGACTTCTTTGTCGACATGTTGGCCAAGGTGCTGGAGGAGGGGCTCTAGGCCCCACTCGAATGCCCAGCATTCGGATCGCGAGCAAGCCCGCTCCTACATAGAAAGGTGTGCCCTGCAGGAGCGAGCTTGCTCGCGATAGCGTCGGTACTGATACCCCTAAACCCCTATAAATATCGATAATAATCGATGTTTATAGGGGTTTATTTTTGGCTAATTTATTTTTACGCTTTTAAAGTCGATTTTTATCGGATATAAACTGCCTCAGCCCAGGTCATGATCAAACCGCCTCGGCCTTGCCCTTTTTCTGTCATCGACCGATGCCACCCTCGGTCCTTTGCTGCTGCCCAGGAGATGATCCATGAGCCGTATCGTTACCGTCGCCGCAACCCAGATGGCCTGTTCCTGGGACCTCGAAGCCAATATCGAGACCGCGGAAAAGCTGGTCCGCGAGGCCGCCGCCAAAGGCGCGCAGATCATCCTGATCCAGGAACTGTTCGAGGCCCCGTACTTCTGCCAGAAGCCGAACCCGGACTACCTGCAGCTGGCGACTCCGGTGGAAAGCAATGCGGCCATCGCACATTTCCAGAAAGTCGCCAAGGAGCTGCAGGTGGTGCTGCCGATCAGCTTCTATGAACTGGCCGGGCGGGCGCGTTTCAACAGCATCGCGATCATCGACGCCGACGGCAGCAACCTCGGGATTTATCGTAAAAGCCACATCCCGGACGGCCCCGGCTATCACGAAAAGTACTACTTCAATCCGGGCGACACCGGCTTCAAGGTGTGGAACACCCGCTACGCGAAAATCGGCGTGGGCATCTGCTGGGACCAGTGGTTCCCCGAGTGCGCCCGCAGCATGGCGCTGCAAGGCGCACAGATTCTGTTCTACCCGACCGCCATCGGCAGCGAGCCCCACGACACGAGCATCTCGTCCCGCGACCACTGGCAGCGCGTGCAACAAGGCCACGCCGGCGCCAACCTGATGCCGCTGATCGCCAGCAACCGCATCGGCAACGAAGAGCAGGACGGCTACGACATCACCTTCTACGGCTCGTCGTTCATCGCCAACCAGTTCGGCGAGAAGGTTGAAGAACTGAACGAGACTGAAGAAGGTATTCTTGTCCACAGTTTCGACCTCGACGAGCTGGAACACATTCGCAGCGCCTGGGGTTCGTTCCGCGACCGTCGGCCGAACCTGTACAGCGCGATCAAAACCCTCGACGGTTCCCTGGAGTCCTGAACCCATGACCACTTTGCACAGCACCCCTCGCGCCGACGGCTTCTACATGCCCGCCGAGTGGGCGACGCAGACCCAGACCTGGATGATCTGGCCCGAGCGCCCGGATAACTGGCGCCTGGGCGGCAAGCCGGCGCAAGCCGCGCACGTAGCGGTGGCCAAGGCCATCGCCCGCTTCGAACCGGTAACCGTGGCAGTCTCCGCGGGCCAGTATGAAAACGCCCGGGCCCGCCTGGACGTGCCGAATATCCGCCTGGTGGAGATGTCCAGCGACGACGCTTGGGTCCGCGATACCGGCCCGACCTTCGTCATCAACGAGCAGGGCGAAGTCCGTGGCGTGAACTGGGATTTCAACGCCTGGGGCGGTTTCGACGGCGGCCTGTATTCGCCGTGGAACCGTGACTCGCAGGTGGGCGGCAAGATCCTCGAGATTGAGCGCAGCCCGCGTTACCGCACCGAGGGTTTCGTGCTCGAAGGCGGCTCGATTCACGTCGACGGCGAAGGCACGGTGATCACCACCGAGGAATGCCTGCTCAACCGCAATCGCAACCCGCACCTGAACCGTGCCGAGATCGAAGCGGTGCTCAGCGTCAACCTGGCTGTGGATAAAGTCATCTGGCTGCCGGACGGCCTGTACAACGACGAAACCGACGGCCATGTGGATAACTTCTGCTGCTACGTGCGCCCGGGCGAAGTATTGCTGGCCTGGACCGACGACCCGCAGGACCCGAACTACCCGCGCTGCCAGGCGGCGCTGAAAGTGCTGCAAGACAGCACCGACGCCAAGGGTCGCCCGTTCACGGTGCACAAAATGCCGATTCCCGGACCGCTGTACGCCACCGAAGAAGAGTGCGCGGGCGTCGACCCGGTGGATGGCACCCAGGAGCGTAATCCGTCGGTGCGCCTGGCCGGTTCCTATGTGAACTTCCTGATCGTCAACGGCGGCATCATTGCTCCGAGTTTCGACGATCCCCTGGATGCCCAGGCCAAGGAAATCCTGCAGAACCTGTTCCCGCAACACGAAGTGGTGATGGTGCCGGGTCGCGAGTTGTTACTGGGGGGCGGAAATATCCATTGCCTTACCCAACAGCAACCGGCGCCGCACAAGGTTTGAGTGTTGTTGTAACAGCCCATGACGCCTGATTGACGGGCGGTTATATGGATCCAATCCGGCGTCGCCCGGCAAGCCCGCAGCCCTGATGGACTGCGGGTTTTTTTGGATCCGGAAGCTGGCAATTGCGAGACCTTGGCATAGCTCTTGTATCTCTCGCGAGGTCAATCCGAGGCGGGTGGAACTGCGATGTTCTGTCATAAACCTTGGATAAGTTAGCCGCTCACAAACCGGGAGAGAACGCTGGAAATGAATAGGGTCAGCGAGCGGACTTCCGCAATAAATAGCGAGTCGCTTCAGGTTCTGGCGCAATGGTTGAAGTGCAATGGAACGCGACAGGTCCGGGAAACCGACCCGCGCCGGATGATCCTCGATCGTTACCCTGCTGGTTTGTTCAGCGAGGCCGAACTCGAAGCGCTGTGGGATGTGCTGGAAGGATAAGCAAACAACGGATTGGTAAAAGCGCTGCCCGGATGGCAGCGCTTTTTTTTGCGCGAATGTAGCCGCTGCCGAAGGCTGCGATCGGCCGCGCAGCGGACGCGAATCTGCCACCGCGATCCGTCAGCAGGAAGGGTGTAGCCGGGTTTTGCGCCGGCTGCGCCGTCGATCGCAGGCTGCGCCAGCGGCTACAGGGAGTGAGCAGGGTACAAGGTCGAGGTTTTTGTAGCCGCTGCCGAAGGCTGTGATCGGCCGCGCAGCGGACGCAAAGCCGGCCACCGCGCTCAGGCGATGGCGGCCGTATCCATGGCTGCTTTTTAGAAGCTGTAGGTGCCGGTTACCACCAGGCTGCGTGGATCGCCGAACTGGATCTGCCCGGCGCTGGTGGCCGAGGAGTAATACGTGCGGTCGCTGATGTTGTTCAGCGCGGCCCGCAGGTCCCAGTCCTTCTGCCGGAAGCCGGCCAGGGCGTCCCAGCGGCCATAACCCGGAAGCATCACGGTGTTGGCGTTATCGGCATAACGATCGCCCACCAGGGTCAGGCCGGTCTCGGCGTACCAGCCCATTTCCGGCTTCCAGGTCACGAACAGGCTGCCATTGCGCTTGGCCACGTTGTTCACCCGGTTGCCCTCGTCACCGTTGTTGCTCTTGACCACCGTCGCGTCCTGCAGGCCGATGCCGCCGCGGATCGACCAGTTGCCCACGATCTTGCCGGCGGCGGTCAGTTCCACGCCGCGGGAGCGCTGCAGGCCGGTCAGCAGGATCACGTTCGGGTCTTCCACGCTGCGGCTGCGACGGTTGTAGAGCTCCAGCTCATAGACCGCGAGCGTGGTGCTGAAGCGGTCGTCGAGCCAGTCGCTCTTGACCCCGATTTCCTTCTGCCGGGTGCGCTCGGGGCTCAGGTCGTTGCTGTTGCCGTTGGCATTGGGGGTGATGCCGATCAGGCCACCGCCGACCGGCGAGAAGCTCTTGCTCCAGGAGGCGTAGAAGGAGTGGTTCTCCAGCGGGGTCCAGACCACGCCCAGGCGCGGGCTGGTGCTGTGGCTGTCGCGGTCGTCCTTGATATCCAGCAGTTTGTTGTGGGTCTCGACGTTGAAGTTGTCGTAGCGCAGGCCCGCGAGCACTTGCCACTGATCGTTCAGGCGCAACTGGTCCTGGACATACACGGCGCGGCTTTCCACCTCGCTGTGGTTGTAGCTGGACGCCACCATTTTCCCGGTATGCCGCATGTTTTTATCCGGGTTGAACGGGTCCAGGGACGGCACGGCCTGGCCACCGGCGCTGACCGCCGCTGCGGTATAGAGCTTAGGATCGCGTCGCTGGCTGCCCAGCTCGACACCCGTCAGCACCCGGTGCTCGAGGCCGAAGGTATCGAAGGTGCCTTCGACTTCGAGGTTGTTGTAGAGGTTGCGGGTGTTCAGGTCCTGCTGCCAGCGCTGGCGGTTCACCCGCTTGGTGCGGCTGTCGTAGCCGGTCTGGTAGGTGTTGTCGAAATCGCTGTTGAGCTTGAACAGGCTCAGGGTATGGCGCAGTTGCCAGTTGTCGTTCAGCTCGTAGCTGAGCTTGGAGCGCAGCGACTGGGACTTGTCGTCGATGTAGTCGCGCGGGTCGCCGTACGTGGTGTCGCGACTCACGTCCGCCGGGCGCCCGTCGATCCCCGGGATGCCGCGGTCCGGCGTGCGGTTGTAGCGGCTGTACTCGTACTGCACCAGCCAGTTCAGGTCCGGCGTCAGCTGCCAGCTCATGGACGGCGCGAACAGCTGGCGACTGCCACTGACGCCGTCGCGGAAGCTGTTGTTGTCCTGGTTGCCCATGTTCAGGCGCAGGCTGATGTTCTCGCTGGGGTCGGCGCTGAGGTCGGCATACAGGCTGCGCAGGTCTTCGCTGCCGCCTTTGACTTCGACGCTGGAGTGGCGGCCGAACTGCGGCAGCTTGCTCACCCGGTTGACGATCCCGCCCTGGCTGCCACGGCCGTAAAGCACCGCCGCCGGGCCCTTGAGCACCTCGATGCGCTCGATGTTGTGCAGGTCGCGCACGTACTGGCTGTCGTCACGGACGCCGTCGAGGTAGAAGTCGTTGCTGGCGTCGAAACCGCGAATACGCAGGCTGTCGAAGCGGGTGTCGGCGCCGCTGCTGACGTTGGGAATGCCGCTCAAGGCCGTGCCCAGGTCGTTGATGCCGTAGTCCAGCAGGTTGCTGGTCTTCACCGAGTCGATGGCTTGCGGCACGTAGCGCACCGGCGTGGCGGTGCGGGTCGCGGTGCTGACTTCCTTGACCCGTGGGTCGTCGGCATCGACTTGCGCGCTGATGGCGGTAGCCGGCAGGGTGGTCGGGGCGGCGCAGGTGAAGCCGGCCGTCAGCGAGGCGCAAAAGCCAAGGGTGAGGGGAGTCAGGCGGAAGGGGGCAGGCATGGAAAAACGCATCCAGAAGGGGAAAGAAACAGTCGGCGCGAATGGTAATGCTTGCTATTTACTTTCGTTAATTATTCTTGAAAAGTTCCCTGGGTGGATTGTTTCAATTTGTGTCTTGATTGAAATGCAGTGGATACATGGCCGATTCGACCGATTCCCGAAACAGACTAAAAGCCATTCCAGCGTTTTTCGCCGTGGGCCACAGGCATAGTCTGCCGCCATCGAATTTATCGGCCTTTGTCCCGGAGCCTTGCATGTCGGCAGCGACCCTTCATTACATCTACGATCCTTTGTGCGGCTGGTGCTACGGCGCCAAACCGCTGGTGCAGGCGGCCCAGGCAGTGCTGCCGGTGGTGGCCCATGGCGGCGGCATGATGACCGGGCGCAACTGCCAGCAGGTTTCGCCGCAACTGCGCGACTACGTCATGCCCCATGACCGGCGCATTGCCGAATACACCGGGCAGCCGTTCGGCGAGGCTTACTTCGAAGGTTTGCTGCGCGACTATTCGGCGCTGTTCGATTCGGCCCCGCCGATTGCCGCGGTACTGGCGGCGCAGGCGCTCGCCGGGCGCGGCCTGGAGTTGCTCGGGCGCTTGCAGACGGCCCACTACGTCGAAGGGCGCCGCATCGCCGATGTCGATGTTCTGTTGGAACTCGCCGAAGGCCTGGGCTTTGAGCGCGGCGAGTTCGAGGAAGCCTTCGAGTACGCCGCGGCGAACAGCCTGAACGAGCACATCAAGGCCAGCCGCGCCTTGTTGGCCCGGGTCGGTGGCCAGGGTTTTCCGACCCTGGTGCTGGAGCAGGACGGTCAGTTCAGGCTGCTCGATATCAGCCCCTGGCTGGGCAAGCCGCAAGCGTTCGCCGCCTGGCTGAGCGAAGCCTTCGGTTCGCCAGAGGTCGAGCTTTCACCTAGCCTGCAGGCCTGTGGCCTGAACGGTTGCGCCCTTTGAACCCCCACTTGATTTGCGGAGTCGCCCATGGATAACCTGGCACTGATCAAAAGCACCTACGAAGGCGCCAACTCCCAGGAGAACGCGAAAAACACCGCCGCCGCCCTGGCTGCGGATGCGCGCTGGACCGAAGCGGCAGGTTTTCCCTACGCCGGCACCTACGTCGGCTTCGATGCCGTGGTGGAGAATGTCTTCAAGCGCCTGGCCACCGAGTGGGAGGGGTTTGCCTTCACTGTCGAGAACTATGTGGCCCAGGGCGACAAGGTGTTCGCCTACGGCAACTACAGCGGCGTCTATAAAGCCACGGGCAAACCGCTGAATGCCCGCGTGGCCCATTTGTGGACGTTGAAAGATGGCAAGGTCACGCACTTCGAACAGTTCGTCGACAGCCATACCGTGCAACTGGCCATCAAGGATCGTTAAGTTCTTAGACGATTTTTGCCTATTTTCAGACGATTCTTGAAATTGACACACTGTTCAGGGCGCGGATAGGATTCGCGCCAACGCCTGTGGCCAACGGCCATGACCTTCCAATAATAAAAGGCCCACCGCGATTCTTCGTGGGTGGGTCTTTTTGTTCTGGCCTGAAAAAAGAGCGCTTAAGCGCCGTTTCAAAGGAGCACCACAGCGCGTCATCAACCCGTAATAAGGAAAATAAAATGTTGAACAAGCGGATCGGTCTGATCGCACTGGGGATTCTGAGCAGTACTCAAGTTATGGCTAACGACCAGGCTGAGTCCAAGGGTTTTGTCGAAGACAGCAGCCTGAAAATTCTGCTGCGCAACGCTTACATCAATCGCGACAAGAAGAACGGTAACGATGACCAGCGTGAGTGGGGTCAAGCGGCCATCGGTACCTTCTCGTCGGGCTTCACCCAAGGCACCGTCGGCGTGGGCGTCGATGCCTTCGGCCTGTACGGCCTGCGCCTGGATAAAGGCAGCCACAGCGGCGGCCAGGGCATCGACTTCTTCAAGCCAAGCGAAGGCGGCAACAAGAGCCCGGCAGGAGACCTGGCCAAGGCCGGCGCCGCGGTCAAATTCCGCCTGTCCAACACCGTCCTGACCTACGGTGACCAGATGCCGGCCCTGCCGGTACTGAGCTACGACAATGGTCGTCTGCTGCCGGAAAGCTACACCGGTACCCTGATCACCTCCAAAGAGATCAAGGGCCTGGAGCTGAACGCCGGTCGTTTCACCGCCGAGTCGCGTAAAAGCGCCGAAGGCCGTGACAGCGGTGGCCTGAAGTCGATCAACGTATTGGGCGGCAGCTACCAGTTCACCGAACAGTTCAAGGGCTCGCTGTACGCTTCCGACGTCGAAGACGTGCTGAAGAAGCAGTACGTGAACCTGAACTACGTGTTCCCGCTGGCCACAGATCAGTCCCTGACCTTCGACTTCAACGGTTATCGCACCAAGCTGGACAAGTCCTACGCCGAGTTCAAAGAAGCAGGTGGCCAGGACAACAAGATCTGGAGCCTGGCAGCCACCTACGCCACCGGCCCGCACTCCTTCACCCTGGCGCACCAGCGCAGCACCGGCGACAGCAACCTGGGCTACGCCTACGGCGGCTACCAGAAAGAGCAGCACCGTGTGGGCGACGGTGGCAACACCATCTACCTGGCGAACTCCTACTGGTCCGACTTCAACGCGGAAGACGAGCGCAGCTGGCAGCTGGGCTACGGTCTGGACTTCGGCGCCTTCGGCGTACCGGGCCTGACCTACAACCTGGCCTATGTGCGTGGTGACAACATCACCGCCACCAACAGTGAGGGCGCCACCACCACCGGCGGTACCGAGCGCGAAATCTTCAACCAGTTCAAGTACGTGGTCCAGAGCGGCCCGGCCAAGGACCTGAGCGTCAAGGTGCGTAGCTCGATCCTGCGTGTATCGCAGAAATCCAGTGGCTACAACGACAGCGGTAACGAACTGCGTGTGTTCGTCGACTACCCGATCAACGTGTTCTGATAAACGCCTGATCGCGGCCTGATACTGGGCCGGCAATAGCAAAAGCCCCGACTGGTTCGGGGCTTTTTTGTGGGTGTTGCCCCGTCCAGCACCGCGGCTCCCTGTAGCCGCTGCCGCCAGGCTGCGATCGGGCGCGAAGCGCCCGTTGAGGATTTGGGGCCGCTTTGATTTGTCAGGTCACTCAGGGCTGTTGCGCCTGAAAGCTCTGCAGATAAGCCAGCAGATTATCGATCTTCTCCTGATCGCTCAGCCCCCAGAAGATCATCCGCGTACCGGGCACCACGGCCTTTGGGTCTTCGAGGTAGGCGACCAGCTTGTCGCGGGTCCAGACGATGCCGGAGGACTTCATCGCGTCGGAGTAGTGATAGTCCGCCACGCTCCCTGCAGTGCGCCCGAAAATGCCATTGAGCTGCGGTCCGAAAGAGCTGCGCACCGAAGGCCCGATATTGTGGCAGCCACCGCAGATGCGCTTGAACAGCTTGCCACCGGCCTCGGCATCGCCCACTGCTTCTGCCTGGGCGTGGAGCGACAGCAGGCTAAGCATCAGGGCCAAGGTCAGGGCGGCGGTGTTTTTCATGTTCGGCTCCGGATCGGATGTGGCGGGTGGCAGAAAACGCGGGGGCTATTTGAGCATGGTTGGCAGGTGTTGGGGATGGCCATCAGGGGAAAGGGACGTGGTAATGCCACAACCTCCTGGCCTTGTGTCGTGTCGGGGCCCGGCGGCGCACGTCCGACGGGGCGCACTATACTTTTCAGAAGATTTGCCCCGGGGATAGAGGCAATGTTCCAGCAGGCTTGGGAGGAGGGTTAGGCATCGGTGTGGCGCTGCGGTTGGGCGACGTTGCGTTTGCATGGCCACAGAACAACCGGCACAGGAAGACGAGAAAATGGCGATAGCAATCATCCTGGTTCTAGTCGTTGTCGCTTCGGTGCTGTTTCACCTGCTTGCTCCCTGGCACATGACGCCGGCTGCCTCCAACTGGGGGTCGATAGACACCACGCTGCTGATCACCCTGGTCATCACCGGAATCTTTTTCATCGCCATCACGCTGTTCATGGCCATCGCCGTGATTCGCTTCCGTCATCGCGAAGGTGCCCGGGCGCACTACCAGCCGGAAAGCCGGAAGCTGGAAGGGTGGCTGGTCATCCTCACTTCATTGGGCATCATCGGCATGCTCGCGCCCGGCCTGGTGGTCTACAACGATTTCGTCCAGGTGCCGCAAGAGGCTACCCAGCTCGAAGTGGTTGCCCAGCAGTGGCAGTGGGCGTTTCGCTTTCCCGGGCGTGACGGAAAACTCGGCAAGGCGGATGTCAAATGGATCGATCCCGGCAATCCCTTCGGTCTTGATCGCAATGACCCTGCCGGGCAGGACGATGTGCTGATCATGAACAATGAAGTGCGCCTGCCCATCGA
Organism: Pseudomonas sp. 09C 129; assembly: GCF_002843625.1. NCBI lineage: Bacteria > Pseudomonadati > Pseudomonadota > Gammaproteobacteria > Pseudomonadales > Pseudomonadaceae > Pseudomonas > Pseudomonas sp. 09C 129. The sequence continues at coordinate 832,576 of NZ_CP025261.1, forward strand.
TCGGCCGGTAAAAGTCCTGCTGCGGGCAAAGGATGTACTGCACGATTTCTATATTCCGCAGATGCGCGCGAAGATGGATATGGTGCCGGGCATGGTGTCCCACTTCTGGTTCACCCCGACCCGGCTCGGCAAGTTTGAAGTGCTGTGCGCCGAGTACTGTGGCGTGGGCCACTACAACATGCGCGGCCATCTGGTCGTCGAGGAGCAGGGCGCTTTCGACCAATGGTTCGCTAGCCAGCCGACCTTTGCCCAGACGCTGACGAACGTCGCCACGCCGAGCCGGGACAGCCTGCTGGAAAAAGGCCGCCAACTGGTGGAAAGCCATGGCTGCCGCGCCTGCCATAGCCAGGACGGCAGCACCAGCCTGGGCCCGGGCTGGAAGGACCTGTACGGCCGCTCGGAGCAGTTGGCCGATGGCACCCGCGTCCAGGTCGACGAAGCCTACCTCAAGGAGTCGATTCTCGAGCCGCAGGCCAAGCTGGTCCAGGGCTATCCGCCGGTCATGGTGGCCTATACTTTCACTCAAGATGAACTGGCCGCCGTGGTGGCTTTCATCAAGTCGCTGAGTGCCGTGGGGCAGAAAGAACAAGGCCCTGCAGACGCACAGAATGAGCTGGCGGCGCAGGGACAGCGGCTGGCCGAATCGCTGGGTTGCCTGGCCTGCCACAGCGTCGATGGCAGCCAGGGTATCGGCCCGGGCTGGCAGGGTTTGTACGGCAAGACGCAAACCCTGGCCGATGGTTCTCAGATCAAGGTCGATGAGGGCTACCTGAAGGATTCCGTGCGCCACCCCGGTGCTGCGATCGTCAAGGGTTACGCCGCGGTGATGCCGACCTTTACCCCCAATGACAAGGAACTGGACGCCCTGATCGCCTTCATCAAGTCGAAAGCTGCTGTCGACGCGGATGCCGGCAAGGTGGAATCGGGCAAGTCGCCGTAACTAGCCGGAAATGCTCCGAAACTTACCGGAGGATGACCTGATGGCTTATGTCGAGCATGCAGAAACAGAAGTCCTGCACGAACCGAAGAGCTTCTTCACGCGCTATATCTGGAGCCAGGACCACAAGGTCATCGCCATCCAGTATTCCTTGACGGCGATCTCCGTGGGGCTCGTCGCCCTGGTGCTGTCCGGCCTGATGCGCATGCAGATCGGCTTTCCCGGCAGCCTCGAGTTCATGGACGCCAGCACCTATTACCAGGCGATGACCCTGCACGGCATGATCATGGTCATCTACCTGCTGACGGCCCTGTTCCTGGGCGGCTTCGGCAACTATCTGATTCCGCTGATGATTGGCGCCCGGGACATGGTCTTCCCCTACGTCAACATGCTGAGCTTCTGGTTCTACCTGCTTTCGGTCCTGGTGCTGCTTTCCAGCTTCTTCGTCCCGGGCGGGCCCACCGGGGCGGGCTGGACACTCTATCCGCCGCAATCCATCACCCGGGGCACCCCGGGGACCGAATGGGGCATCGTGTTGATGCTGGTATCGCTGGCGATCTTCATCGTCGCCGCCACCATGGGCGGGCTGAACTATGTGACCACGGTGCTGCAGGCCCGTACGCGCGGCATGACGCTGTTTCGCATGCCGCTGTCCGTCTGGGGCATCTTCATGGCCTCGATCCTGGCCCTGCTGGCCTTTCCGGCCTTGTTCGTCAGCGCGGTGATGATGCTGTTCGACAGGCTGCTGGGCACAAGCTTCTTCATGCCGGCGGTGATCTCCATGGGGCAGCAGCTCGCGCATCAGGGTGGCAGCCCGATCCTGTTCCAGCATCTGTTCTGGTTCTTCGGCCATCCGGAGGTCTACATCGTCGCCCTGCCGGCGTTCGGCCTGGTCTCCGACCTGATCAGCACCCATGCGCGCAAGAACATCTTCGGTTACCGCATGATGGTGTGGGCCATCATTGCCATCGGCGTGCTGAGCTTCGTGGTCTGGGCGCACCACATGTACGTCAGCGGGATGAACCCGTACTTCGGCTTCTTTTTCGCTGCCACCACCTTGATCATCGCCGTGCCGACCGCGCTGAAAGTCTACAACTGGGTGCTGACCCTGTGGCATGGCGACATCCACCTGACGGTGCCGATGCTGTTCGCCCTGGCCTTTATCGTCACCTTCCTGGTCGGTGGCCTCACCGGGTTGTTTCTCGGCAACGTGATTGTGGATATCCCGCTGTCGGACACCTACTTCGTGGTGGCCCACTTCCATATGGTCATGGGGGTCGCGCCGATACTGGTGATATTTGGCGCCATCTATCACTGGTTTCCGAAGATCACCGGGCGCCTGATGAACGACACCCTGGGCAAGCTGCATTTCTGGATAACTTTCCTGGGTACTTACTGCATCTACTTCCCCATGCACTACCTGGGCCTGCTGGGCATGCCTCGGCGCTATTACGCCTGGCAGAACTACGACTTCATCCCGCAATCGGCGCAGCAGTTGAATGCGTTCATCACCGTTGTCGCGCTGACGGTCGGGGTATGCCAGTTGCTGTTCCTTTTCAACCTGGCCTGGAGTGCCTTCAAAGGCAAGCCGGCGGGCCCGAACCCATGGGGGGCGGCCAGCCTGGAATGGCAGACGCCGGACACCCCGCCCGTACATGGCAACTGGGGGCCGGAGCTGCCGGTGGTGCACCGTTGGGCCTATGACTACAGCGTGCCCGGGATAGAGCAGGACTTCGTGCCACAGACGGTTTCTGCCCAGGAGCTGGAGCAGATGAGGCAGAACAGCGCAGAAGCCAGAATCGCGGGCGAAAGACCATGAACGGGCCGCTATTGAAAAATACCGAAAGCGCCGGCGCCGGTGGCCGTTGGAGCCAGCCCCCCGAGCACTCTTGGGGACCGGCAGGCCTGGACAGGGCGAAAGCCGCAAAAGTGGGCCTGCGCATGTTCCTGGTGGTGGTGACCTCGCTGTTCCTGCTGTTCCTGCTGGCCTTCATCGCGCGTTCGCAAATGGCGGACTGGCAGCCTCTGACCGAGCCCCTGGCGCCGCTGGCCAGTGCCCGGCAACTCTGGCTGAACACGCTCCTGCTGGTGCTGGGCAGTATCAGCCTGCAGTGGGCGCGGCTGGCCGCCCGGCGGGATGCATTGAACGGGGCCACCCTCGGCTTCGCCCTGGGCGGTGTCTTCGCGATCGCCTTTCTCGGGGGGCAACTCTGGGTCTGGAAGCAGTTCGTCGACTGGGGCTATTTCGTCTCCGCCAATCCGGCCAACAGCTTTTTCTATCTGCTGACCGGCGTACACGGGCTGCACCTGCTGGGAGGCCTGGTGGCCTGGGGCAGAGTCGGCGCCAGGTTCCTGCGCCGGGTTCCGCTGTCGCGACTGGCGTCCAGCGTGGAGCTCTGCGCGATCTACTGGCACTACCTGCTGGGGCTGTGGATCGTCCTCTTCGTCCTGCTGACCAGCACGCCGGAAACCTATCAAGCCATCGCCGCATTCTGCGGCCTGAGGTGAAGCCATGGCATTGCCCTCAGCAACAGCTCCGGAAGATCCCGTCCCGCCCCCACCCGATACGCTGGTAGCGGGGTGGAAGAGCATCGCCACCGACTGGGCCTCGGATCAGGATGTGTTCAAGCGGGTGCCCTGGGGCAAGGCGATGATGTGGATCTTCCTGCTCAGCGACACCTTCATCTTCACCTGCTTCCTGACCGGCTACATGTCGGTGCGCATCAGTGCCACCGTCCCCTGGCCGAACCCCAGCGAGGTGTTCGCCCTGACCATCGGCGGCGTTGAAATCCCCCTGATCCTGATCGCCATCATGACCTTCGTGCTGATCAGCAGCAGCGGCACCATGGCCATGGCCGTGAACTTCGCCTATCGCCGTGTCCGCGGCAAATGCGCGGCCCTGATGCTGGCGACCGCGGCCTTCGGTGCGACCTTCGTCAGCATGCAGGCGTTCGAGTGGAGCAAGCTCATCGCCGAAGGCGTGCGCCCCTGGTCGAACCCCATGGGCGCCGCGCAGTTCGGCGCCAGCTTTTTCATGATTACCGGTTTCCACGGGTTGCATGTATCGGTCGGCGTCATCTACCTGTGCATCGTCGCCTTCAAGGTGTTGCGCGGAGACTACGAGCGCTCCGGCAACTATCAGATCGTCGAGATCGCCGGGTTGTACTGGCACTTCGTGGACCTGGTGTGGGTATTTATCTTCGCTTTCTTCTACTTATGGTGAGCCCGCAGAGGAGTATCGGCGATGGCACATGCACAAGGTCAACAGCATCCACTGAGCCTGTACCTGAAGATCTGGGGGCTGTTGTTCGTACTCAGTACCCTGTCCTACCTGGTCGACTACTTTCACTTCCAGGGCTACTTCAGGTGGTCGCTGATCCTGGTCCTCATGTTGTTGAAGGCCGGCCTGATCGTTTCCATCTTCATGCACATGGCCTGGGAGCGCCTGGCGATGGTCTACGCGATCCTCGTCCCGCCGTTGTGCCTGCTGGTGCTGGTTGGCCTGATGGCCGCCGAGGCGGACTACGTGTTTTCCACCCGGGGGATTTTCCTCGGGCAATGACCGGCTTCCGCCTCCAGCGTTCAAGCGCCGCAGCGTCCTATATCGTGCGCTTGAACTGATGCCATTTCTGCAGCCAGGCCACTATCCAGTGAGGCGCTGCTGCGCCGGTCCCGGCGACCTGCAGTTGTGGGTGATGGCTGATGACCTGATCCAGGATTGGCTCCTGAGCGGGTTCGACGTCCACGAAGAAAATGTGCTCGCCGTCCCTTACCGTCTTTTTCAAATTGCTGAAGTGGGCATTGGGCACCTGGATACCGAAGAAGCCGCCTTCCCAGATACAGAAGCCCAGGATCACGATCGCCAGGAAGATGAACGGCACCCAGCCTGCCGCGGACTCGGTCCAACCTGCCAGATAAGCACCGAGCAGTACCAATGCCGCGAGCGGTATGCCAATGACCGCGCCAATCTCGCCGGAGTGAACGACATCCTGCTTCATGAGTGAGTTCACATCATGCAGGTGATGCTGTTCCACATCCGCATCCCGGTCGCTGAGCACATGAATCTGCTCGGTACTGATGCCGCTGGCTTCCAGTTCGCTTTCAACGGTTTCCAGCTCGTCGAGATTATCGCTGATGTAAAAGTGTCGGTTCATGAGTCACCTCCTACTTCATCGTCGCAGAGGCCCCCATTTTTTCTGCAGTCGTTATCTGAAATTCCAGAGCGTTTTCCTGCCGCTCTGGATAACACCGCACGCTGATCGCTAGCTAAAAAAGTATAGCACCGCCCCTGTCAACGCCTTGCCGGCCGGGGGCTGCGGGCACATAGGGCAATCTGAGGGGCGTGAGTCATTCTGTTCGAATTGGCCTGGTGAAGTGGGTATTAGCGGTTTGTTGCCCGTAGGAAATCTGGCAGCCCTTGTGCTTAAAGCCTGCCGAGCTTTTGTGCATGCCTTGTAGGGGACAAATGATTGGCCTTCCGGAGAAATTTCATCGGCATGGGGTTGCGTCGAAATACTGTATGTATGTACAGTTATTTTGACTGGAATTCTATCCAGTTCAACTCAATGCAACATGTTTCCATGGAGAAAATTTATGAAGGGAAGCTTTATCCGTTTTGTGCTTTCGCTCGGCCTTGCTGCTGGGGCTGTTGGCGCAGCTCACGCTGATAGTTCGCCTGTTGGCTTATGGCGGATGTCGACGTTCACCATTCCAGGCGGAGCTGCGGCGACTGTTCAGACGGTTTGCTTAAAAGCCGATAACACGTGGTATTCCACAAGCGAGCCAAATTGGAACGGCAACTGGTTCAAGAACGAAAAAGATGTCCATTGGTATGGAAGTATTCCTATCTCCCAGATCGGTACCATTGCGAGCATGGCGATGGGTAAGCTGGACAGCCCTACCGCCATGACAGGCAATTATGCGGAGTGGACCGCCCCCGGTACTCCGCCCCTGTCTTTCGATAGGCATTTCACTTATTCGATGGTTTTTCTACAGGCTGACTGCCTGCCACCAAAGCAATGATCAGCAAGTTTGGGAGTAGCTAAAACTGGCGGCCTCTATAACTCTTTTGAATTGAGCTTTGCCGATAGAGCGCGATGCCTCATTTGGGCACGTTGATCAAGATGGATGCCGGCTTACTCGTATTGCAAGATCAGTTGTCCGCTCCCGGATAGCCGGACCGATGTGCGACGGAGCCACGATTATGTTTTGTATGAGCGGCAGGTGTGGATAACTCAAGAGCCGCTAGAACAATGTACGTCTGGTAGAAACAACAAAGCCCTCGCATCGTTGCGAGGGCTTTGTTCTGTAGAGTGCCACGCCGGGAGTCGAATCCAGACACTGCTTATGCAGTGTCTGCTTCAGCGCTCACCTGGCGATTTGTTACTTGCTCAGTTTGACCGCCAGCTGGGCCACGTACTGGCCTTGATGGCGGGCGATCTCCAGTTCCCGGGCATCAGGCTGGCGCGAGCCGTCACCACCGGCAATGGTGGATGCGCCATAAGGCGTGCCACCGCCGACACTGGATGTATCGAACAAGGCTGGCGAGCTGTAACCGATGGGCACAATGATCATGCCGTGGTGAGCCAGGGTGGTCCACGTGGAGGTAATGGTCATCTCCTGGCCGCCGCCGGTACCTGTCGAGGTGAATACACTGGCGAGCTTGCCAACCAGGCCGCCCTTGGCCCACAACCCGCCGGTCTGGTCGAGGAAGTTGCGCATCTGGCCGGACATATTGCCGAAGCGGGTCGGAGTACCCAGGATGATTGCGTCGTAGTCGCCCAGCTCGCCTGGTGTGGCAACCGCAGCGCTCTGATCCACTTTGCCATGGGCAGCCTTGAAGGCTTCCGGGTCCATGGTCTCGGGTACGCGTTTGAGGGTGACTTCAACCCCGGGAACGCTCCGGGCACCTTCCGACACGCTCTGGGCCATTGTTTCGATATGACCGTACATCGAATGATAAAGAACCAATACCTTAGCCATGCGTACTTCCTCTTGAGGTGTGTCTTGAGCTGACTGACGGCCTGTTAAATAGGCGATCAGGTTAGTTATCCATCCCACTGTTGCACCTGCATCTGCGTGAGTCGTGGCGCATGATCGATCTAATTGGCTTCTGTGAATATGAGAAAATATCGAACGGGATGTTCGAAAAAGCTGATCATGGAAAGCACAAAGGCCAACCCGAAGGTTGGCCTTTGACATACTGCGTATGGGTACCAGAAAAAAACGTAATGACATGAAAGCCTCAGAATCGCCCACTGATCCCCAACAGTGGCCCCTTCTGGACAATGTCGTAGACAAAACCGTCATGGCGATAATTCACCCCCATGGCCCGGTAACCGGCCACCGCAGAAAAGCCCGGCAAGAACTCCCAGCCCGCCAGCGCGGCCAGGTCCCAGTCTTCCCGCGACTGGCCGGCGCCCGCCATGCCCCAGGATGACAACCAGAATCGCTCGTTCACGGCATAGTGCCCACGCAGCCCCGCCATGGCGTCGGCCCAGGTGGCCTTGTCGGACCCGGACAGGCCGCCAGCAGGCCCGCCATGCAGGGTGATGGTGGTGCTGCTGTACCAGACGCGCACGCCGCTCGCGACGTCCAACCGATGATCGTCATCTCCCAACACCTGGTATCCGCCCCCCAGGAATCCCGAGGCCGTCTTGCTTTCCACCTCAAGCTTGGACGCCGGGGCGCCCGCTGGCAGACGGTTGCGGGTGTCGGTGTCGATGTACATCAGGTCGGCGAGTACGCTGTAGGGCCCGCGCCGCGCCTCGCCCATCAGCATCACCGACATATCGACGCTACGCGCGATGTCGGAGAAGTCGGATTTTATAAACTGGGTCCCGGTGCTGCGGTGGCCCACGTGCCCACGGATCCCGGCGCCCCACAGGTAAGGCCCGCCGTTGAACTGCCAGCCATCAGCATCCGCCGCCATGGCCACCATCGGCAGGCTGGATCCGGCCGTCAAGGCGCTGACCAGCAGCGCCAGGCCCGCGTGCTTGCACCGCAACGGCGAGCGTGGGTTGTCACTGTGCATCATGGTGTTTCTCCGATCAGTGCTGGGTCAGCGAGAGCGCCACGCCCTCGGCCGCACAGTCCTCTGCAGGCTTCAGGCCCGCCTTTTGCGCAGCCTTGACCTCCTCCTTCGCGGCCGCCAGGTCCGCCAGGAACGCCGGATTGCCATGCAGGCTCGCCACCGTGGCGGCCCCCATGATGCGGCCTGCATCCACGTCGCTCTGCCAGTGCGCATCGCAGATGACCCGGCTCTGGCCGTATGACAGGCCACGGGTCATCAATTCGGTGGCGCGTGCCGGATTGATCTCAGCCAGTACCAGGCCCCAGGCCCAGCCCGCGGCAGAGTGGCCGGACGGCCAGGAACCATCCGTGCGCAGCAGTGGCTCCATGTCTTTGCGGCACGTGCTTTGGTTATGCACCACGAAAGGACGGGTACGGTTGTAGGCATTCTTCCCGGCGTAGGTGGAGCCGCCTGCATCGGTCAGGGTGCGCTGCATCAAGGTGTAAAGATGCGGTGTACTTTTCTCGGTGATCGGCGTGCCCAGCGCGCAGGAGAATGTTTTCGCCGGGCCAGGGAATGACAGCGCCGCATCCGTTGCCGCGAGTTTCTCCCGAGCGGTGCCACGCAGCGCCAGCGCCGCACGCCGTGCTTCCTCATCCCGCGCAAGCGCCGCGGAGTCTGGTTTTGGCGGTGCACCGAGCAGCGCCAGGCGCACTGGCAAGTCAGCCGGGTCCAGATAGCCTGGAGCCAGCTTGAAGTGAGGGTCCGTGACCTGGGTGGCGGCATCTTCGGCGAGCAGCAGTCCCGACCCGAATAGGCCGGCCAGGGACGCGGTCATCCCCAACTGCTTAGGTAGTTTTTTCATCGATCATTCCTTTATCTATCCCTGTATCGGATGGCGCCGGTATTACCGGTTTATCAAAAACGGTATAGAGCGTTCAGATAGGCACCGGCACCGACCTTCTCTCCCGTCAGCGGGCTGTCGCGGGCGTCGGCGACCAGGGCGTAGGTCTTGATGCCGCCTTCCAGTGCCAGCTGTGGCTGCCATTGCCAGGTGAGGCCCAGCTTCAAGGTCACGTCGCGCATCCCGCCACCCGGGCGGTATTCATCGAACCGGGTGCGTGCGGCTTGCTGGGCCGTGACGCCGAAGCGCGCCATCATGTCGTTCTCATTGCTCCAGGTGCCGTACAGCGTCGAGTCCAGGGTCAAGGTCGAAGACAGTGGGTATGCCGTGGCGACCCCGGCTTCCAGGTACGCCGTGCGCCCCAGGCTTTCGCCACCGTAATGACGGTTCTGGCTCGATTGCAGGCCGCGCACGAACAGGCGGCCGGCCGGCAGGATCCAGTACGCTTCCGCCCCGACCAGGGCGGTGCTGTCCAGGTTGCCCATTCCCTTCAAGTATTCATCGCGGCCGTCCAGGGTATGAATTCTTTCCTTGCGCCCCTGGTCATAACCGATCAGCAGGGCCACTCCGAAAGGAGCCAGCCCCGGCAAGTCCCAGCGCAGCCCATCCGGGAAGGCCGCGGTAAAGGTGCCCCAGTCTTCGGTAGGCAAGACCGCTTTCAGTTTCAGCGACGGGAACGCGGCGTAGTGTGAAGAGCCTTCGTACAACGGGCCAAAGGCAACTCCGCCGCCTACCGTCACGGATGGAGTGCCGTTTGAATCGTCAAGGGCTGCATGTGCAGGTAACACCAGCGTCAATGCGAGGGCTGCACCCATGATGAACATCAGCGGGTGTCTGAAAGAATTTGAATGGTCTTTGTTTGTCATTGTTTAGTTCCTTTGGTGTGAACTCTGTAGTCCAGAGCCATCCCTGACTTAATAAGCCATATCAAACTTGGTAACCGTTGCGTCTAACGCTACTAAGGCGTCAGCCAATTGATCTAAATAACCAGTCATTATTTGAATGATTGAATTTATAGAACGACGGGCTGCGGCTGTGGAAAACGCCATTGGCCATTCAGTATTTCGTTGCTCGGCTGATAAAGCCTGACCGTATAGTTCCAACCGGGCATAACGGGCAGGCAATTAGTGATCTTTGCGTCACAACCACCGAACTGGATGACAATCGAGCCATCATCGCTTTTCTTGGCAGTGAGGTTATTCAGCGAGTAGAGGTCATATGGGTTCTTCTGAAAGTATCCGTCTGCGTTGTAAACACTCACAGACCAGAAGCTGTTGACCGGGACCTGTCCAACTTTGAGACGGTAAACGGTTTTCCCATCGTTCTGCGGCATCACACCGCCGAGGTAGATGGCGTCCTTGCTCGGATTTCCTCCCCACCCCGTCGCAGTTCCGATCAAGTGCTGGATCGGATCGACGCTACCTTTAGGGCCAAAGGACTGGTTGTAGTTGGCAATTGTCGAACCCAGGACAGCCAGGGCATCCCGCATCTTTTTCTGGCTCGCCTGATCCCACTTTGGTACTGCGAATTCCCCTGGCCTGGCCTGGCTGACCTTGATTGCGTCCTGCAGCTCATGCACCTGCTCAAGATCTTCGCGATCCGTGGGATCGAAGAAAATGCGCACAGCGACAAAAACATAGCGTGTGCCAATATCCTCTTTCGTCAGCGTATGGCGACCGGCACCGTAAATGACGGCGGGTACGTAGTGATCTTCGTTGACCATTTGCATCGACATGAACCGCTCACCGGCCTCAGGCAAAGTGATCGTGACTGGACCGGCATCGAGATCGAACACCGCTGATGAGTAGAGGGTGTCCCGATTCATTCGGACGACATCCTGAGCGTCGATAGGAACCGGTTCACGGTTATGAACAAACTGACCAAAGCCTCCACTCGTCACCGTTTTGCCCATGTACAGATCGGACTCGGCACGGACAAAGTTATCGACACCCACCGGCGTCGCTGCATCAGCGGATGACTGAGCGTTTGCACTCGCAAAAGTTGCCAGCGTCAGGGCGACGATGCAGGCCGTGGATGAGTAGGACATTTAAACCTCTTGATCTTATAAGAAGTGATTCCCTTCCCCGGCTTCAGGCTGTTCTTGTGCATGAGTTGCTCGCTGCAGCGCTTGCTGGGGTTGGCATTACCTTTTCAAACTGTATAAGAACGTCTCGATGGAAACTTGCCATTTGATGCCAAAAGGCCAAGCCGTTACCTACCGATCAGCTTGCCGGCGGTGCTCGTACAGAAATGGCTGTTCAGGTCAGGACGGCAAGCCCTATCCCGGTAGTTCGAGGCTATTGGAAGGCTTAGCCCGAAGTGGGCCGAAGGGGCGGGTGGGAGAGGGAGCAAGTGGTCAGGCGAAGACGCTGTCTTGAATTTTAATAATCATGTTTCAAGGCCGAGCGGTAGCGCGACGGCGAGTTCCCGGTCCAGCGTTTGAAGGCTCGAGTAAAGTGCGCTTGATCGCTGTAACCCACCATGTAGGCAATTTCGGTCGCGGTGTATTTACCGCTGGCAATTAGTTGAAGTGCTTCGCTGCGCCGCGTCTCGTCGCGTAGATCTTCGAAGTCGATGCCGCAATACTTGAGACGGCGCTGCAGCGTTCGAGAAGACAGTCCGATGTTTCTTGAGATAGCGGTAAGTTTGGATTGATCCTGGTCCGATATCCGCTCGATGAGCACGCCCGCTGCTTGTGCTGTCGACTTCAAGGCTTCGGTGACTTTCCAGGCATCATCCCGAACAGGTTGCAGGGGTGTGTCGAGCAGCTCACGGTCGAATTCGATCATGTTGTACTGCGCGTTCATTTCGAGATTCGGCCCCAGGTATTCTTCAAGCGCCTCATCGCCTCTTTCCCTCGGGTTTTGCAGATGCACGCGTATGGCGCCAGGCTCACCGGACATGAGAGGTACTTTTCTAAGCAGCGCAAGCGTGCCGAGAATGACTTGCTTCGGATCAGCCCCGTGCTGTCCGGTAAATTGGTGGATCAGTTTCGTCGTACGGCCTTCGGTGACGATTTCTACTTCTCCTCCTTGATGCAGTAGGTCCGTATAGATCGCCGCCGTTGCGCAAGCCTGAGCAAGGTTGGTCGAGCCCAATATCAACTCGCCCCAGGCACCGAGCGAGCGTACTTCGATCAGATGCCCCACACAGGCACCGCCGAAGGGGTCCTGTGCGATAGCTGCCATTTCGTTGGCTATATGAAAACAGGCCGCTCGCGGTACCCAGGCATCAGGGTTTTGAAAAACATGAGGGGAAATGCCGTAACGCCGAAAGAACTCCAGCGGCGACACCCCACGCATGCTCAGGTAGGGGGCTATTTGCCGAAGAGTGCTGAGTTTGATGGATGGCGTGGCATTCGTCATAAGTGTTCGCACCTGTTTTTAAAGGCAATGCACGGGAAAACCGTCTTGGCCCGCAGGGAAACACTAGCGTAAAACTTTTGCCAAAGTCGCGTTATTGACAGCACAGCACAGGTCGATTCAGCGACAAGATCATCGCTTTTGCAGAATCCCAAAACGAAAAAACCCGCCAGAAGGCGGGTTTTTCGGGGGTTCCAGAGATTTTGAAAGCCTTCTCTGCAACCTTGTATGGTGCCGGCACCAGGAGTCGAACCCGGGACCTACTGATTACAAGGACCCTGCTCTCTGTAGTGAAATCAACCACTTAGCGGAATCCTTGTTACGTAAGAGGGGCGACAGAGGCCGGATTCCATGCGGTATCCGGCACGTCTGTTACGTAGGCTGGCGGGGGGTTAGAGGGCAGACGGGGCGACTGTGGGGACGCTGAGGTCGTAGACGTCGAGCATGGACCCGTCGCGGTGACCGCTGGCGAGCTGCTTGTCAGCCCTGGTACCAGGTGTGTCTGTGATACCGCGGCGCTTGAGGTCGTGCAGAGCGAAGCGCTGGTCAGGAGTGATGATGCCGGCTTTCAGTGCGGCAGTAATGAAGCGCTGCCATGCCGTGTCAAAGCTGGACTTGCGAAGTGCGCCCCCATGGGCGGCGACGATGATGTTGCGTTTCTCGGGTACGTTCGGCACGGCGGTGCTCTGCCGTGTCCAGACCAGGGCGCGATAGGCCTTGGCGCCTTCCCAGGCAGCGCGCAGACGCGGCGTCCAGTGAACAACGTTGTCACGGCTACCCTTGCGCCGGTTGGTGAGTACGCCCTCGGCCAGCTCGTTGGCATCTGTCAGGGTGACGACCTCGATACCGCGCAGGCGGCACAGGTAGGCAATCTCCATCACATAGCTGAGATAAGCAGGGCAGGCACCGGCCTGGCCGCGCTTCAGTTGCCCAAGCTCCCTGGCCCGCTCGATCAGGCGTTGCATGACCGCGGGAGAGGGCAGGCGGCGCTGTTTGCGCTCAATCGGCGCCTCGATGCCCTGGGCGGGGTTGCCGTCCAGGAACCCACGGTTACGGCCCCACTGCATGACGAGTCGCAAGTAGCGCAGGGCATGGGCTGCCTTTGATGGCGTGCCCTCGTCGGCAATGCTGTCGATGATCCGCTGGATCAGCGCAGGGGTGAACTTGCGAACGGCAAGGTCACCGAGGGGCTTGTTGAGCTTGGTGGGAATCTTGAGGAGGACGCCCCGGGAGTAAACGTAGTCGTCCTTGCTCTTGATGCTGAGCCGTTTGAACCTGGCGCTTTCATGGTACTGCTCGCACATGTAGCGGAGGCTGTCACGATCAATGCCGGCGCGCTCCTCCATGATTCGGTGCAGCTCCGACAGGTTGGCCAGCGGCGTTGCAATGTTCTGCCGGCGCTGCCGGCCGGCCTCGTCGCGATCGAGGGTATACCAGGTGCCTTTGCCGCGATGGTCATAGAAAACGGCCGCTGGAATAGCGGCCTGGTCGATGTGTGTGGGGATGTTCGGGTTGTGCTTTCGCTTCCTGGATTGCCTCATAGAATCTCGACGCCGTACTGCTCCTGGGGCGCCGGCCGTAGCCCGCCGGCCTGGTTGATAAGTTCCACGGTAGTCCAGGGGCCGGTGCGGCCCCTGAACAAGCGGATACCCTGGTCGTGCAGGGTCCGCTCCACGTCAGCGCGCCGGACGTAGCCGGTGATGCGTTTGAGATCCTCGAATGTGAGCACGCCGGTGGCTCCGCTCATGGCTGGGCCTCCAGTGTATCGCCGCCGGTCGGTGACCTCTGCCGAGAAACTCCGCGGCCGGCTTCTCGCTTAGGATGGCTAAGCTCCAGGAAAACGAAGCGGTCGGCCCTGGCCAGCATGGCCAAGGCGTTGAGAACAGCACGCCAATCGCTCGGCGTACTGCTGGTATGGATGATCGGACGCTCTGGCTTGGTGAAACGCAGGTGTCCGCCGTTGGTTTGGACCACCTTCCAGCCGTTGCCCTGGGCGTACTGGAGCAACGGCAGGAGGCTCTTCGAGCGCCCACAACGACGGCCGCCCTGGAGGAACACGACGCGGCTCATGGCGCATTGCCCTCCCCGCAGTTCGGGCAGTTACCGTAAACCTGGCGTTCGCTCAGGAAGCGACCGCAGCCGCCGCAGTTGACGGTGTAGCGGCGGATCCGCTGGCGTTTCACTTTGGGCAGCTTAAGGGCGGCACCCCGGAGCGCTTGTTTGTGATTGAGTTGGTCGGCGCGGACAACGTTGCGTGACCGCATGACGATGTAACCACACGGCCACACTTCAAACCCGCGCTTTAGATAATGCTCCGATTCCGCTGCCCCTGGGTGAATGGCTTCTTCCAAGTTTGACGTCGGCGCGCCGGTACCGCTGATCCACACCAGGTCGTTGCCGTCCCAGTTGTGCACGAAGGACACATAAATGCGGCCGTCCTCGTTGCGATCCGCAGCGGCTTCCGATTTGGTGATGTATTGGCTGTCGACGCCAATCTCTGTCCGGGTTTCGACATAGGCCTTTGGCCAAGGCAGGTCCGTTTCGCGGCACTCGTACTGTCGCACCGCTTTTTCCCTGGTGAAGAGTTCGGCCTCGTCCAGGTTGGAGGTGTAGCCGCCGCCGTTCCTCCAGAACATGGCCCGGCTACCGACGTTGCTGCGGCTGTCTTGAAGGTAGAAAAGGTCAGCCATGGGCCACCTCCAGTTGTTGCTTGATCCGCCGGCCGATCCAGCGCACCACCGGTACCGCCTTGCTGTTGCCGATAGCCTTGTAGCGCGGGCCGTCTGGGCATTCCTCGGCGAGCTTGCCGCGCCAGGGAATCAAGGTGTAGTCGTCCGGCATGCCCTGCAGGCGCTCGCACTCGCGCGGGGTCAGTCGACGTACCTGCTGGCCAGCAAGCGTCGGCGGTTGCTGCCCGTTGGCAAGGGTGTGGCAAGGGTCGCCTGGTCGCGGGTTGCTCCGGTTGGCGGCGCTGGTGATTTGCGTCGGATCGAACACCAGGACTGCGTTCTCCTGGCCGCTGTTACGGCCAAGAGGGTGTACTTGGTCAATGCAGATGTCTGGGTCTTGAGTACCGTGCACCACCAGCAACCCGGCCTCGGCATCCTGCTGAGTAGCGCTGCCTGCGGCCTTTCCGCTCGCCTGCAGGGTGCCGGCAGTCAGTGGGATGTCATCGAGGCTGTAACCGCCAGACTTGCGCGCGCCGCCTGCCAGCGTCGGGGTGATGCAGAACGTCTCCGACGCGAAGTCGTTGCGCACGCCGTGGGCGGTCAAGGCCCCAGCTTGGAACAGACTGCTCTGGTTCTCGCCCCCGAACGCTGGCACGCCAGCCATGACTTCGACGCCCGGGCCTTCGTCTCCCTCGCAGTTTGGGCAGCCGTATTCGCCTAGGCTGCAGCCGTAGACGTACCCGCACCCGCACTGAAGAGCAGGGCCGAATGGAGCGTGACCGGCAACGTCTTGCCCCTCACCTCGGCGCGGCGCAGTATCCCGGCGCACGCCTTCGGACTCAAAAAGTACCGCGGCGGGATCGAACCTTGCTCGAGCACTTGCGACAACGAACACACGGCGGCGTCGTTGGGCCAGGCCGAAATATTGGGCATCCAGCACCCGCCATGCGGCTGCTCTCCGGGGGCCATACACACAACCAGCGTCCGTCCATTTTCCCCCTGGCGGGACGAGCGCATCGGATTCGCCCACCAGGGCCCCGAGGAAGCACCCGAACGCATTGCCTTTGTCGGATAGGACACCGGGGACATTTTCCCAGACGACGATGCACTCGTCTCCGGCGGGGCGAACATGGTCAACTGCATCGGCCAACTCCACATATTTGATTGTCAGGGCGCCGCGAGGATCAGCCAGGCCGGCGCGCATGCCGGCCACGCTGAACGCTTGGCATGGGGTACCGCCGACGAGGATCAACGGTGCATGGGTGCTGCCGAGCAGCACTTCGCGGGCGATCTTGGTCATGTCACCCAGGTTGGGAACCTGCGGCCAGCGGTGTGCCAGCACGGCAGAGGGGAAGGGCTCGATCTCGGCGAACCAGCGAGGCTTGAAGTCCAGGCACTCCCAGGCCAAGGACGCCGCCTCTATACCGCTGCATACACTGCCATAGGTGATCCGCTGATTAGCGCGCATGGCGGCGACCTCCCTGGGCTTTCTTGGCGGCGATGTTGTCCATGTAGGTAGCCCACTCGGCGCTCTTCCGCTGTTGGCGGATGCGGCTGCAACTGGTGTGCTTGCGGGTGGAGCGGGCCTTGCCGCAGATGTCGCAGATGCTGGGCAGGTCAAGGCGGTGGCTGGCCATGGTCGGACGTTCACGCATGGGGCGCCTCCTGGCCAGCCTGGACTGCGATGGCGGCATCGATTGCCTTACGCTTCAACTCTTTCACGGCGGCCGTGCCATTGGCCCAATCTCCGGTATGGATAACTGCGGGGTATTGCTTGTCGCTCATAAACCCTTCCTCGACATAGACCTCATGGCGTTTTCCGGGGATGAGTTCGACCACTACCTTGCGATGCTTCTCAAGCATAAAGTCGAGGCGCGCAGTGTCATCTAGCCCCTGTAGCGCTGCTGGCATAGAGGCGGCGAGTAGAGTCTCAATCTCCTTGAGTCGATCCTGGGCGTCGGTGACGTAGGACGGGGCGAAGCCGTTGGGCACGCGCGGGCGGCAGCCGGCCAGCCAGATGACCTTCTGGCAGGCGTCCAGGTCGCGGTGGATCTTCTTCAACTGCTCGACGGACACGAGGCGCAGCTCTGGCGCTGGCGTGGTAGCCTGTTCGGTGCTGACTTCGGGGGTTTGTGCTTGCATGGTGCTTCTCCTTGGGGTTGGTTGGCGTCTGGGGGTTGCCGCCCCCAGACGCCGCTTCTTCTCCGGCTTGGCCGGTGTCAGTTGATACGAATCTTCCTTCCGTCCGAAATGACATAGAGGTTCACGTCGCGTAGCCGGTACTGGCTGCCAGGTCCGCCGGCGACGCAATACTCTCCGCCGTGGTCGTTCAGGACCCGAACCTGAAACGGGTACTCTCCCTGGCTCTTTGCCAAGCTCGCCTGATGTGCGTACTTGCTCGACTTCTTTATTTCCGCGTACAGCTGCTGGCCTGCGGATTGGACGCCGTGCGGGCCGTGGGCCAGCTCGAATCCTTCCCAGCGGGCCTGGGTAATCGGGTCGACGTAGCCGGTGCCTGCCTCATTGCGTGCGGTCGGCCAGCTGTTGATGTCGGCCAAGTCCTCGAAGGCGAGAACCATGCTCAAATCGTTGAGTGCTGGCGTGTTCATGCGCGCTCACCCAGCTTTGCCACGCGGGCTGCCTCGTACTCACGGGGTAGGATTTCGACCGCGCCGCTGATCCATCCGGATGATGGCTTGCCCGCCGCAATATTCTCCTCGTGCTCTATCTGGTCGATGCTGAATCCGAGGTGGAAGTACGCGGCGCCCTGATGCTCGAACTTGATACCCCCGCAGAGCAGCAAGTTGCCGGTGTTGATGGTGAGGCGCTCCCAGAAGCCGTGACTGCTCAGGCTTTCAGGGCAGTGCTCTTTCCACTGAGCGCGCAGCCTCTCGTGCTCAGCGCGGATACCTGCACGCTGCTCCTTGCTGAGCCCCTTTGGCAGAACTGCCTCATTCCGCAGGGTGCGAAACCCCCATTCATCAGGTCGACGCCAGTGAACGTCCAGCGCGCGGTCGGCGGGCAGCTTCACGCCGCCGGCGAAGTGCGAGTCGATACTGCACATGGGTGCAACTTTGCCGCCGAAGATTTCGCCCAGCTTGACCAGCTGTTCATTCAGCCGGTCTTTCGCCTGGTAGAACTCCTGGACGATGGCCACCACCTCGGGGGCCTCGGATTTGTAGTAGTAACTCTGCATGGTGCTTCTCCTTGGGATGGTGCCCAGGCGTTGCCGCGCCTGGGCGTGTGATTCGATCAGTACGGAACGAAGCAGGAACAAACGCTGTACGTGATTTGATCCATGACCCTCTTGCGCTGCTCACGGGTGAGGTCGATCAGCAGGCTGAGCACGTCTACAAGGGCCATCACTTGCCCACCGTTTTTGGCGGCGCGCGGGCTTAACTGGTCGGAGTGCTGTTCCAGAAGTGCCTTAGTGTGAAAGGGGGCTTGCTGGTTGAAGGTCCAGAGCAACGCATCGGACTGTTGATCCACAGCACGCCCGAAAGCGCCAGCCTGTTTGGCAGAGAGCTGGTGCAGGTCTTCAGACTGTTGGGGCGCCTCCAGGTAGTTCTGGGGGCCAACCAGAAAGACGCGCACAATCCGACTTTCCAGGGCTTCGCTGCACTGGAGCTGTTCGTTGCTGCAGATCGTTACTGCGCCCTTGAATTCGGCTCCCTCCATACCGCTTGCGCCGCCGTAATGGATGGCGGTGCCCTTCGAGTAGAGAGGCTTCAACTCGTCCCAGTCGAACCGGTCCTCATCCTCGTCCCGTGGTGGCAGGCGCGTTGCTTCATAGGCAACGACCTGATTCCCTGCTTTGGCAAGCAGCCGAAGGCGTCCGGCGCGGGTGGCGTGCTCAGGCGCACAGGCTGAAAATGACTCTTCCCCGAGCAATTTCCCCAGATAGCTCTGCAGGAGGGTCTTGCCACTACCCGGTTCACCAGTGATATGCAGAAATGGGTAGCTCTGGTGCTCCGACCGGATCGACTGCGCGAATCCTGCGCCGAGCCACCACGCCATGGCGATGACTCCCTGGGCACCAAACACGGTCCAGAAGTCGTCGAAACGGATGGCTGCTTTCAGTTCGTTTGTTTGCATGGTGCTTCTCCTTGGGTTGGCCCAGGCGTTGCCGCGCCTGGGCACTTGGGTTAGCGGGCCGCGATGGCCAGCAGGTTGGGGGTCAGGTAGCCGGCGGCGATCAGTACCACCAGCGTCAGGCCGCTGATGGCCAGCGTGGCGAGGGTTTCGCGCCGGCTGTCCTGGTGGAACTCGTCGTGGTCGTTGTCGCGTTGCATGGTGCTTCTCCTTGGGGTTGATGCCCGGGCGTTGCCGCGCCCTGGCGGGGTGTCACACCTGCTGAAACAGCCAGCAGCGGACGGTTTTGTTTGGGCTGAATGCGTCGGTTTTCCGCGCGGAGTTGATGGCCTTATTCGATTCCAGGAACTTGGGCGCCTTACTGGTCTTGAGCAGCCGCTTCAACTCGCTAATAGGGGGCACCTGCTGACGCTTGTTCGCTGCAGTCTCGACAAACTCGTTGAGGTTCACCGCGATGAAACCGGGTTTGCGGGAGTGGTTGAGGCTGCCGACGTCGCCGTCGCCCATACCGTCGAGGAACTCGAACAGGTCCCAGAACTCGCGCACGGTCGGGTGGTCGGCGTTGATGGCTTGCTGGCGTTCCTCGGCCATGTGGGCGATTTCGGCATGCACCAGGGCGGCGCGTTCGGCGCCGAGCGGTACCACCAGGGCCAGCGCATCGACCAAGCTGCGCAGCTGAGCGTGGTTCTTGGCGATACGCACGGTGCGGATACCAGGGATAGCGAGCAGCTCCTGCTCGTATCCAGAGGTGCGCTCGTCCAATAGCTTCACGATCTCCGGCTCGCGCTGCATGGCCTTGATCAGGAAGCCGCTCAGGTTCTCGATGGGCATGCGCTCCAGCTGCTCGGCCAGGAGCTTGGTTTCCGGCGTCTGGTGCTCACGTGTAAGGTGGACGTGGCCAAGGCGTTGCAGGATCGGCTCGGAGGCATTGACCGGGTTGTTCTGCGCGATCAACAGGGCGGCCCGGAAAGGCGGCTCGCGTGTGTCGTTGCCGTTGTTCTTGACGCCGGTGGAGCGGACGCTGCGGCCGTTGTAGGCGGTCTTGAGCTCGTCCCAGTCGAAGTGCTTAACCGGCTGACCATCCTTCTGTTCACGCTCTGACTCGATCAGCACGACCGGCAGGTTTCCCACCTGGGCGAAGTTGCGCGCCCGGCTGGCCGGGGTCGCTTTGGAAGGGTCGAAGCCCTCGTACTCAGTGCGGCCCACCAGTTTCCACAGCAACTCCACCAGCGTGGTTTTACCTGAGCCAGCCTCGCCGACCAGCTCCAGGAACAGATAGGACTTCTGCAGCTGGCGGATCTGTTCAGCATGTAGCGCGCCCAGCCACCAGGTCAGCACGACCGTGCCGCGAACGCCAAAGCAGCGCCAGAACACGTCGAACCAGCCCTCGTTATAGCTGTTCAAGTCGGTATTGATCTGCAGCACAGGCGACTGGCTCTGCGACTTGATGCTCAGTGGGCCAACTTCGAAAAAGTCCTCCTCGTTGAGCTTGTAGACCTTGCCGTTGGCGATGGCGATATCGTTGAAGACGTAGGCCCCGTGCTCGCGGCTGTAGCCGATCCAGTCAATGGTGTTGACGGTTTTCAGCCGGTCGAGCTGAGGTTCGAGCATTCGCTCCAACTGCATGGAGTTGCCGGTGTACATGGAGCCATTCGAGACGTGGAGCAGACGCTTCTTGAACTCAGGCATTGACGTCAGCTGCGGCGCGGTAAAAGTGCTCTTGATAGCTGGGCCGTCTGGACGCTCGATGCGGAAGTAGTACCAGGCCTCGTCGGTCACGTCGTTGCGCATGTAATACAGCGCCTGGAAGTAGCAACTGGCAATGCGGACCACGGCGCCGCACTGGCGTAGGGCTTTGTCGCGGCGCTGGCGGTCGCTGAGCAACTGGTCGTCGTGCTTATCCGAGCTTTCCAGCTCGCGAATGGTGCGGTCGTACTTCTCCAGGTCGAACTTGAACCAATACAGCTTGTTCTTGAATGAAAAGGAGAATTCGGCCTTTGGCTTCCAGTCGTACATGAGTAGGCCCTTCTCCTCGGCCGTATCGGCCAGCAGCAGGGCGCCCTCATGGCGGGCCTCGTCGAGGTCGTTCTGGATACGCTTGGCGCGTTCGTCGTCCCCTTCGATGAAGGTCCAACGCTGGTGCAGGTCGTTCCAATCCACCTTCCTGCCGCGCTGCGGAATCATGGCCGCCTCGCAGGTGAAGCCCAGCTCGGTGGCCTCCTTTGCATAGCGACGGACGTTAGCCCGGGCAACGGGCTCGTTGTCCAGCGCCCAGACCAGTTTTGGCAGGCGCTGGCCGGCTTCCTGGCGTAGCTTAATCAGCGCCTTGAGTGACTCGATTGGAAACGGTGCGCTCGACATCATCGACACGGCAGTAATGTCGTGGTGCAGCAGGGCGATGGCGTCGAAGATGCCCTCGTTAATCCACAGCTCGTCCACCTCCAGCAGGTCAACGCTTGGCGGGCACCACCAGACGCCCTTGTAGCTCTCCCCTGGCTTGAAGCGGGCCTTCTGCTTACCGAACCGCTCGGGCCGGTCGATCAGGCGCTCCCAGTAACCACCCTTTTCCAGAGCGAAACGCACGGTAGCGCTGACGGCATTGTGGTCACGGCTCCAGTAGGTTTCCTGGCTGTACCAACCCTCGATCAATTCCAAGCGAAAGCCCCTGGCGAACTCCAGGTAGGCGCGAGCCGTGGCGGTGGGGTTCTCCACGGTAGAAGGGGCGGTCTTGCTCCATTCGTTGAACAGGTCGTCGTAGATGTCCTTGACGTGGACCCGGTGGCCGCACTTTTCCGGACGGCCACAGATCAGCATCCAAGGCGAGTCGTGGAAGGTGTAGAGGGTCTTCTTGCCGCAACTGTGCGCAGGGCACTTGCCCTTGCGCATGTAATTGGTGCCGGTCATGTGCTTGAGCTCGTAGTCGCGCTCAAGGCGTTTGAGCACCTCGACCCTGATTTTCTCTTTCATTTGCATAGCGGTGCGGGCCTTAGTGGTTGGCGTCGAGGGCGGCTTTCAGCGCGCCGATCGTGCGTTTGTGCCCGGCCAGTGCCGGGTGGTCGTCGAGGATTCGGTTGCTGCGCAGGAACTCCGGCACCTGCCGGTAACGGTCGTCGTACCAGTGCTCAGTCATGCCGCGGCGCAGCTCGCAGCGCAGGCTGGTGAGCAGGGCTTCTGCCACGGGCTTGGGCATGTCCAGCTGGATGGCAATGGCTTCTGGCATGACGACAACCTCGAATCGCGGATATAGCTTCCCCAACCCCACGACAGTGGGCCTGGGCGTTTGTGGTTATTGGGTGGCCAGGTAGGCCTGGAATCGATGCGGCAGGATGCGCAGAGGGATCGGGACGCGATCACCGGACAGCACGTCCACCAGGTGGACTATGCCGCCGCCGGCGGCCCCGGCCGGATCGGCCTCCAGACGGAACAACCGGGAGGCCTTGCCCTCGGTCATTTGTCCCATGGCGAGGTGGACCAGATCGGCCGCCATGAAGGCAGGCACCTCAAGGGTGTTTACCAGGTGGTTGGTGGCACGCTCGAACAGGTCGCCCTGGTCGCCCAGGTGCTCGGCCTGGTGGCGCAGCAGAAAACCCAAGGCCGCCAGCTGCATGCTGTAGCGGTAATCCTTTTCGCTGGTAAGTGGCATGGCGGTGTTCATGCGGTGGCCTCCACGGCATCGAGTAGGTCGAGCTGGTTGGTTTTCTGGCGGCTGTCGCGCAGCGCTTGCATGCGCTGAACAGAAGGGGCAATTGGCAGCACCATGCGGGGGCGGTCGATGCCGGACGGGCTCAAGGCGTAGTCCCAGGACAGCGAGCCGGTATAGGTGGCGCCACACAAGATGTTCATGCACTGGCCGTACATGGTCTTGAAGTTCGGAGTCTGCGCTTCGCTGTTGCGAATCCGCATACGGCTACCGCAGGCCGGGCACAGGCACTTGTAGCCTCCGTTGCTGGGTGTGCTCATGGCCGGGACTTCCTGTGCAGTGTGATGACGGCGCCTACCTCGGCATGGAGCGCGGCAATATGGGCACGGTGGGCGGCGACGATCTCGGCCAGCTCGCCCTCGTCGATGTTGCCGTTGGCCAATGCCTTGGCAATCACCTGGGCGACGCGGCCCTCTTTCAGGTCTGCGTCCAGGGCCATGCGGTACAACTCGACGTTGTCCAGCTCGGCCCGTCCGGGCATGAGTACGAAGACGCCGCCGTAGAGGCTGCAGACGAAGTCGGGCAGAAAGGTTGTGCCGGCGTCGTGCTCGAGCATGTGCAGCTGCTCGTCGGTGAGCGGCCGGTGTCCGGCGTTTTCGTATGCGTGGTTATCAAACTTCTTGAGCGGGTATCCCAGGCGGGCGGCTGCACACTCGCGGCCGCCCGGGTAGGCATTGATCACTTCCAGAACTACCTGCCGGCGTGTTTCAAGAATTGAGCGCGTCATGTTCTCGTTTCCTCCTTGAGCCGGCGGCACTACTGTGCAGCCACGCCTTCTTTGATGCCGAGCGCGACGGCCGCCCGGTGCGCTTCGCCTCGCAGGCATTTCTTTTGGCCCAGGAGAACGGCGTAGACAGTGCTGGGATGGAGATCGTGCTGCAGTGCGAACGCTTTAACGGTGACGCCTTGCTGTTCAAGGCGTTTGCGCGCGTCTTTGCAGGCTTGCTCGGATATACAGGTGGCGTGCATAGTGGGGAATCGTGCAAGTTCGTGTAGTGGTATGCGAAGGATGATGCACGATTGTTCATTTGTAAATAGGCAGAGGGAACGTTTGTGCATCTTTCTGAAGAAATAGGTGCGCGCCTTCAGTCCGAACGTAAGCGTCTCAATCTCACTCAAGAGCAATTTGCCGGCCTCGTTGGGGTTTCCAAGCGGACCCTGGCCAGCTATGAGGCTGGCTCTCGCGAAGCGGGGGCTCTGCTGTTGAGTCACTCCGCATCAGCAGGCGTGGATGTCCTGTACGTTGTTACTGGACAGCGTCTGCCGGTGGCCGAACGAGAGCTGGCCACCGATGAGATTGAGATTGTGAGCCGCGTCAGGGATCTGGACGATGAGGACAAAGGTGCGGTAATGCGCTTGCTGAAGGCGTTCAGCCGTAAACCATAGGGAGTGATGATGATTAAAGGGATTTCCAGGCCGGCACTATTGGCCGTAGCGCTGGTGATGGCAGGTTGTGGTGCTGATGAGAAAGTGCAGAAGATTTCCAGCAAGGACTACAAGGGGCCTTGGCCATTCACGGTAGATTCCGTTGACCTGTTGTGTGAGGGACAGTCGCCAAAAGCGCTGGCGAGAACCTCAGACGGGACTATCTACGCATTGAATGGAAGCGCGCGTAGTGTGGCGAAAGAACACTCGTGGGCCGATGGCCAGGACATCACCAAGCCTGACCCCGCGTTGCCGGGCGTGAAAATGGACTACAGCAATATCGTTCAACTGGCCCAGTCTCTCTGCCGTGGCGCGTGAATTTGTGCCTGATTTTCCTTTCGTAGGCTGGTGGCACGCCAAATCATGCTGAAAATCGCTCATTCCCCGGGTGCTTTGGTCGGCGCCGAAACTGGTGCCGGGTGCTCGTACGTGTTGAATGGAGTGACACATGTCGGTGATGAAAGAGGTGCAGACCAACCAGGCCCAGAAGCTCAAGCAGCTTGAACTGAATCAGCGCGAACGGATGATCGTGTTGATGTTCCGGCGGCTTGATGAGCAAAGTCAGAGCGACATTATTCGGTTTCTCGATGCGCTACTGCCTCCACAATAGACAAAACCCGGCCAGGCGCCGGGTTTTTTTTGAGCTCAAACTTTCTTGGCTTGCATCCTCTTCCATTCTCTATCCACCGCTCGCTGTGCGCTGGACTTGCTGGCGTAGAGGTGCGTGAGGCGCCGCGGCGAGGTCTGATCGCCGGCGGTGATTTTCTTCTGTGCCCCTGTCTTCTCCTCGCGGTACCAGGCGACGATGCCGGTGTAGTTGTCCTTGTGCTCGGCCAGTTGTTCGATGTCGTCACCGTCTGGCAACTTCGACTCCAGGTCCAGGCTGGTGGTGAATGATTCCGGCGTGAAGCTGTGCCGAATGTTGCCGCCGAGCCAGACAATGGCTGCGATCTCGGCCTTGATGCCGTACAGGCTATAGGTCTGGTCCGGGGTCAGATCTGGGCGCCCTTTCGCCAAGGTGTAGCTGAGGGTTGCGGTACCACGCTGTAGGCGCTTGAGCTCGGCGCGGGCGGCTCGAATGGCGCTGGACTGGTCGGCGTAAGTGTGGCGCAGCTCCTTGAGATTCTCGCCGCCGCCGGCAATGGCCTCTTTCTTCGCTGCGCTGTTGACCTCGTAGTAGTAAGCCTTGACGCCGGTGTAGGCGTCGCGGTCGGCCTGGAGAAAACGGTGCTGGTCGCCATCTGCGCGGGTGAGCACAACGTGCGGCAGTGTCAGGCCGCTGGCTGTCGTGCTCTTTCCAGTATTCATGAATAGCAGCCGGCCGGCCTTGATGTTCGCGATTGCGTCATGCTCCTGGCCAAGGCGCGTGAGTAGGTTGGCGTCGCTCTCGTTGGCCTGGTCCAGGTGCAGCAGTTCGAGGGCGGCGAGCGCCGCACTGACCACTGGAGCGAGCCCATGAGCGGAGGCGATGGCCCCAATCACGGTGCCGAGCGTGGTGCTGTGCCAGCTGCGTTCCCGCTTGACCTTGAGCCCTCCGCGCAGGTCTGCGCTACGGGCCCGGATACTGAGCGTGTCAGGGGCGCCGCTGTGCTCGGTTTCGTCCACTGTGAAACTGCCTTTATCGACCAGTCCGGTATCGCTCCAGCCAAGCCACAGGCGCACGCTGGCGCCCTTGGGCGGGATGGCCAGCAGGCCGTCGTGGTCGCTGAGATTGATGTCGAGCTGGTCCGCTTCCATGCCGCGGTTATCGGTGAGCTCGATGCTGACCAGGCGCTGCTCGATATCGAGGGTAATGTCGCGGCCGTTGACCACCACGCGGCAGATCGGCCGGGGATAGGCGGTGGCCTCGCGGTAGCGTTGGGCTGCACTGTTCAGCAGATCTCCTGCCTGTTCCAGCACGCTCATAGCACTCCCCTCAGGACGTTGCCCACTGTGCCAGTGAGGCTGCCGAGGAGGTCGACGCGGCCGTCGTCGATGCGGACCAGCTTGATGGTGAATTCAATGCGGCGTGCCGCACCGTCGCGAAAGAAAATGGTCCGCGTCTCGGATATGGACTCAATCACCCAGATTCCATAGAGCTTGCCGGTGCCCTCGATCAGGGGCCAGGCCTTACCGGTGTCGGCCATCATGCGCAACGTATCGAGGCTGAGCGGGCTGCCGACCAGCCCGGGCAACAGCACGCCGGGTAGGGTGATGCTGTCGTCGCCGCGGCCCAGGTACTGGCGGGCAGGATTTGTGCCGATGCGCGAGGTGCTGCCGTGGCGCCAGTCTGTCTGGCGCTGGAACTCCTGGTAGGCCAGGGTCTCCAGGCTGAATACGAACATGCCGAGGGACATCATCATGACGGGTCAATCCTTGTCTTGCAGGGCCGAACGGACACGCGCGGACTTGCTGCGTTCGCGTTCGTCCAGGAGCTGGTTGAGCATTTGGCGCAGGCCGGCGGTATCGGTACCAGGCGTCGCCTGGATAGTGATTTGGTAGGTGTCGCCCTGCACGACCACACCACCGGAGCGGCCACTCGCTGGAGCCAGGGGCGCGCGGTTGTCCATTGCGATTGCTGGGCCGGTCATACCAGGGGGTACGGTGCCGGCGGTGAGCGTCTTGCTCATATCCACCACAGCACCCAGCTGGTTGTCCATTGCAGTTGCAGGGCCGGTCATGCCAAGGGTCACGGCGCCGGCGGCGACGAGCTTCTTGCCCATGTCCACCACTGCGGCCAGCGGGCCGCCCTGGTTGTTCGCCAGGCCCTGCTCAAGGCCGGCCATGGTGAAGCCGCCCAGCTCGGCGAATACGCGCGACGGTGAATGGATGCCGAGCTTCTCCTTGAACCAGCCCACGGTGCTATCGGCGGCGCCGGTAATGGCTCCCTTGACTGCAGTCAGGCCGTTGGTAATGCCCTGGACCATGCCCTGCATCAGCATGCTGCCGAAGTCCGTGAACTTGCCCGGTAACTCGACGCCGAAGTAGTTCATTACCGCGGCGAAGGCCCGATAGAACATGCCGATAGGGCTGAAATTGGCAATCAGGCCCAGGATGCCGGTGAGGCCGCCATTGAAGCCCGCCTTTATCTCGGCCCACAGACCCAGAAAGAACGCCTTCACGGGTTCCCAGTTCGTGTAGATCAGGTATGCCGCTGCAGCAATGGCGGTTACCACCAGGCCGATAGGGTTCATCAGGAGCGCTCGGCCGACCAACAGAATGGCCTTGCCTACCCAGAGTAGGGCAGCACCAACCCCCTTGAACGCTGCAGCAGCTCCCAGGCTCTTGATGCCAATTAGAGTTAGGGCGTAACGCACTATCGCAAACGGGCCGAGCATGCTCGCCAGCATGATGCCGATTGCTCCACCTACGGCGAGCAGTAGCGCCAGCCCGGCGGCAGTCTTGAAAATGGCAGCGGTGAGTCCAGGGTTTGCTTTCACCCACTCCTTGACGCTGACAGCGACATTGCCCAGGTCGTTAATCAGGTCCTTGAGCTCTGGCGCGATGGTAGCGCCGATCTCCGACATGGCATTGGTCCAGCTACCCTGGGCGGCCTCTATCGTGTTGGTGAGGGTGCTCAGTTGCTCGTTAACGCGGGTTCGCAGGTCGGCCTGGTCTTTCATCTTGGCCGCGACCTCGTCATAGCCGGCGATTCCCTTGCTCATCATCGTATTGAGGACTTGCAGGGTTTCACTGTCATCGCCGAACAGGTCCTTGATCAGTTGCAGGCGAGTTTCGGTATTCAGGGCATTGAGTTTGCTGAGTTGGGCATACATTTGTTTGATGCTACCGAACTCTCCCTTGCCGTCTGTGAAGTTGAGGGACAGGTCGATGCCCTTCAGTGTTTTCAAGTCGTCGAGGGTCTTCTTGATTTTGCTCGTATCCATCGCGCCCTGGAACACCTTGCGGTAGGCGTTGCCGGCGGACTCTCCAGCCATCCCGGTCTGGTCCATCATCACCAACAGCGGGGCAAATGTGTTGGCTGCCTCCAGGCCTTGCTTCTTGATGATGTCCATGACGGGGCTGATCTTGCTGAAGCCCTGGAGCATGTTGTTGTCGTCGACGCCCAGGTAGTAGGCCCGCTGGATTGTGTCCATCAGGCTCATCATGTCTTTCTCGGGTGTACGAGTGGCGTCCTGCATCTTCGCTGCGAACTCTGCGGCAGCGGTTACAGGTTTCTGCAGCTGTACCCCGAGATAGGCTGCGGCTTCGCCGGTGCCGCCCAGGATCGACTGTGAGCTGATGCCCTGCCGGCGCAACATGGTCATCATTTCTTGAAAGTCAGCAGTTGTCCCGGGCAGTCGGTCGCCCAGTCCGTTTGCCAGCTCAGTGATGCGCGTGAAGTCCGCGGCGACCTGGCCGTTCTTGTCCATCATCGCCACCTTGAGCTGGGTGGCAGCGTTCTCGGCTGGGGCGAAGGCATCGACCATGCCCTGCAGGGGCTTGGCCAGGGCATACCCGGAGGCGACGCCAGCAGCGCCACCGGCGGCCATGCTGCCCGCTACATGCTGGGCCTTCTCGAACTGAGCCTTGGCCGCTGCAGTTTGCCGCGCCTGCCGGCTCAGTGCCTGCATGCGCTTGGTCTGTTCGCTGATGGTCTGGTTGGTCTGGTCGATGCGTTGGCGCAGGTCGC
Source organism: Pseudomonas sp. 09C 129 (assembly GCF_002843625.1). NCBI lineage: Bacteria > Pseudomonadati > Pseudomonadota > Gammaproteobacteria > Pseudomonadales > Pseudomonadaceae > Pseudomonas > Pseudomonas sp. 09C 129. The sequence goes on from NZ_CP025261.1 coordinate 861,289, forward strand.
GCTCTTGCTGGCTGAGGTTGCGTGTGCTGATGCCCGCGGCGCCGAGCTTGGTGCGCAGCCCCTGGAGCTGAACCTGCTGTTCCTGGTGTTGCTTCTTGAGAGCCGTGGCCTCACGGATCGCGGCCTTGAGATCGCGCGTCATTTGGCGAGTAGGCGCGCCCGTGCTGGCCATGTCCCTGCCCAGGGCCTTTACTCGATCTCGGGCGGCTTGTAGGGCGGTGTCGGTTTGTTCGCTGGCAGCGCGCAGGGTGCGCCAGCTGCTGATGTCGGCTTGCTGTGCTTGCAGCTGCTTGAGCTGGTCGCGGGAGTCCTTGAGGGCTCGGCCGAGGCCGATGCTGCCCTGGGTGATTGCGCGAATGGGGCGTGTGACACGGTCGATGGCCTGGAGAACAACTTCAAGTTTCAGGTCACGCCCCATTGCTTTTCTCCCAGCGTATTCTGGCCCGCTCGCGCCATTCGATCAGATCAGAAAGCGCCAGCGGGTCCATGTCCGCCGGCGTCCAGTGAAACACCATGGCCAGGTCAGCCATGGCGTCCTCTATGCAGCGAGGACAGCCTCCTTGGCCGACTTCTGCAGCAAAAAACCAGATACCGCAATGCCGCAGGCCATCAGGTCGGCGGGGTCCATGGTGCCGATCTCATGGTCAGTGAGGCTCGGGATGCTGATGCGTGGCAGAACCTTGCGCAACGCGAGCACGTCCATTTGCACCAGGTCGACCAGCGTGACGCCCCGCAGCTCGCCGCTCATGGGTTTGCGCAGGGTGATGCTGTCGACGGTGCTGTCGCCGCGCTTGAGCGGCGTGTCGAGAATGACGATGGTGTTGTTCGGATCCTGGGGCTTTTCGGTGGTGTCAGTAGTGGCCATGGGGTTGCTCCTTGGTGATATGTTGCCCGCCGGCCGGTTTGCCGGAGGGCGGTGGGGTTAGATACCGAGCGCCTTGCGGTGCTCGGCCAGCAGGTCATCGCCGTCAACGACGAGGATGAAGTTGAGCAGGTCGATTTCGACGACTACTTGGCCGTCAACGGTGAGCTTGTAGTAGCTGAGGGCGGTGGTGATCTTGTGCTCGGTGTCCTCGCCCGGTTCGGCGTCGCCGAAGTCGATCTCTTCATGCCGGCCGCGCGTGACGATCTCAACCGCGCTGACTTCGCCGGTGTCGTCACGCTGCACTGAGCCAGCAAAGCGCAGCTGTACGGCATCGACCTTGACTGCTCCGTATTGGCGCAGGGCGATTAGGTCCCAGCCACCGAGGGTCCATTCCAGCTGCAGGCCGTCGTCGCTGTGGCCCATATCGGCCTTCACCGGGCCATCCATGCCGCCGCCCCGATAGGCCTCCAGCTTGCGACCCAGAACGGGCAAGGTGACGGCCTTGGCTACGCCCAGGTAGCTGTTGCCGTCGTTGAACAGGTTCAGGTGTTTGAGCTTTTTGGGCAGTGCCATTGTCGGGCTCTCCTATTGCGCGGCCGGGGCCGCGCGGGTGAATGGGTTAGGCAGCCACGCGGGCGGCGAAGTCGACCAGGAAACGGTCGGTGATGCGCTGGCGCAGCATGAGATTTTCGAGCGGCGGGACTGGGGTGTAGTCGTAGTCCAGGAATAGCTTGCCGGCCTTGAGGGTGTCCTTGTCGTTGACCGCCTCGTCGTACCAGCACTCGCCGCCGATCAGGTAGCCCAGGCGTGTCAGCTCGCGGAACTTGGCGTTGATGCCCTCGACGATGTCGCGCACCAGGCTCGGGTGCATCGGCTTGTCGATGGCCCAGAGGTGCGCCTCGGCCATCGTGTCGGCCAGCACCTGGGCGGTGCGGGTGTAGTTCTCGAAGGCAAAGAGCGGATCATTCGCACAGGTGCGCGAGCCCCAGAACCGGAAGCCGTCGCGGCGAATCAAGGTCGTGATTTCGGCGGCGTTGAGCAGGCCGGCATCGGTGGCTGGGTTCTGCAGGTCCCAGTAGATGTCCTTGGACAGGCCCGAAACGCCGTTAACTGGCACGTTGGACAGGGTCTTGTGCCAACCGATCTGCTCGTCGAGCTTTGCGCGCAGGCCCAGGGCGCGTGCCACGGCATTGGCCGGGGCGTTGGCATTGGTGACGGTGTCCCAGGAGACGAAATCAGGGTGAATGAGCATCAGCTCGCGGGCGCCGAAGTTCTCGCGGTAGGCGATAGCGTCGGAAACGGTCTCGCATTCCCAGCAGTTGGAGTAGGCAAAGGCGCGCAGCTTCTCGGCGATGCCGACCATCTCAGTGGTGACGGCCAGCGTATCCATCCCAGGCACACCCAGAATGCGCGGTTTGACGCCCAGCTGGGTCTCGGCTGCCAGGAGTGCCTTGAGGCCGGTATACGACCCGCCAGCGGTAACACCGCCGATAATCTTGCTGGTCTGGTCGGCCTGCTTGGCGGCTGCGTCTGCACCTTCACCATCGGCCACGCGCACTACCACCGTCACAGGGCTGGCCTGGTCGGCGATGGCGTCCAAGCTGCTGGCCAGCGTGCCGAGTTCGCCGGCCTTGCCGGACGCGGTGAGCACGTCGGCAAGCAACACCGGCTTGTTGAGAGGAAAGACCGCGGGGTCGGCATCGCTGGCGGTGCAGACCATGCCCACCACGGCGGTGGAAACAGTACGGATGGGGCGGGAGCCCTCGTTGATTTCGAGGACGCGGACGCCGTGATGGTAGTCGGTTGCCATGGGAAGGCTCCTGCGGGGCGAGTGGCAGATCAGTGAGCCTTGAGGATGACGCGCGCGCGCAAGCCAGCCGAGCGCCGGAGAGTGTAAGGAGCCGCGCTACAGGACGAGGAAACAAAAAACGCCCCGAAGGGCGTTATTGGATTTGCTCGGCCAGCCACGGTGGTGCTGTCGGCCGATGATCGATCAGGGGAAACTCCCCTGTCTCCGGCCAGTTGCGGAGTGCCCGGCGATACGCCTGGAGTGCAGCGTACTGGTCTGCTGCAAGCGTGGTTGCGACACCTTCCTCAATCTCATCGCGATGCCGCGTCACAACTCCGTCAGTTTCAGACAACTGCTGATCACGCCAATACCGTTCAGCAGTAGCCAACTCTTCATCGCTAGGCGGCGGAGGATCAGCAAGCCCCGGAATGCCATCATCACCCCAAGCGATAACCTTGCCTTCGGACTGACCGGCCAGCAGCTCGGCGTGATACTCAGACGTGATTTCTACAGCATCATCAGGGATCAAGCAGTCCGGGTTATCGACCTCAAGCATGCCTGGAACTGCCCCCATATCAGGAACATCGTGGAGCGTTATTGGCTCACTCCCCTTGTTCACCATCAGCTCATCACCAACCCATGCCGACTCTCCCGGCTGGATGACAATATCTATCGTCGGCCTGATCCAGGCAGGATCTTGGATCATGGTTAAACGGGCCCCATGAATCTCGACATCGTAAAAACTGCGATTAGCTTTTGAAGCAAACATAGCCACCTCTTATGCCCCTACAGCGAAAAAGTATCCGCCGAGACCTGTAGTTGCTGCACCAGTCGTAGACAGCATTGCAGTGGCCACGAGCGTGTTACGACTCTTAGAAACCAGGGAGAAAGAAGTCGGCCCTCCGTTTCCTAGGATCAATGCTGTTCGACAGGCATTCGGGAACTCCACGGGTAACGTTGCAGACCAATTCCCCGACGCCGAACCTGATGAAACAGCACTCCCCCATTGGAAAATTGCGCCGCTCGGCAACTTTTGATAGCCACTTTCCCCCAGCAAAGCCGCAAAAATTGGCGAGGACCTGAGCGTTTCGCTACCGAAGTGACAGCGCCATACATTCGCCTCTCGTATCGCGATAAAGTCCCCGCCCGGCGCGAGCGTGTAGGGCAATGGCACGGCTAAGTTGCTCATGGCCAGTTCGTCCCCCGCCGCGACAGTCACTCGCGAAGTTGTTGACTGTGGCCCTGCAGATATCAATACAGCCGCACCGTTAGGAACTGAGGCGGTCGGTGGCATTGTCACTGTGACGCCGGCCGCCAACTCCAACCGCATACCGATATCATCGGCGGTTAACATCCGACTTGCTGAAATACCGTTGCCGCCGCGATAGCTACCGAGCCCCCGTACAACAAATTCCGCTGTCGCAAGCGCCTTCGAATTATCGAACTGCGGCGGCGTATTGGCCGTCGGGTTGATCAACGCCGGCGAGTTGATCGTTGCGAAGCCTTGAGTGATGTTCTGAAACACCAGGGCCGTCGAACCGAGGACGATCGCGCCGTCTGTCACCAGCTGCCAGCGCGTGTCGGCCAGGGTCGTGCCTTGCTCGACAGACACCAGCATCGCCGACGTGACCTCTGCATTCGAGTCTGCATCTGCTGTGCGCGTCCATGCCCCGGCCGCGGCGACGTACAAGCCGTTGTCCTTCGCAGCAGTCTGGTTTTTCACCAGTACCCGGTCGCCGGCCACCAGGGCCACACCATCGACCGACTGAAGCCCTGCTAGTGCGATGTTGGCCGTGGTTGCGGCGCGTACAGATTGCTTGCTGTCGAGCTTGTTGATTTCTTCCAGCACCTTGGCATCGACGTAGGCCCGGCTCGCCAATACGACACTGGGGTCGATTTTCAGCTCAATGTTTGCCGTGTTGCTGACAATCAGGTTCATCCTGATGACTTGGGTTTTGTTCGACCCTTGGCTCAGCAACGGCTTGTAGGTAGGCGGGCATTTTCCGACAGCGACGAGATCGCCGGCAGCGTCATAGAGGCCAGTCTCGCGAATCCACCAGGGACCGGCATCATCCGGGATGATTTGTTCGGCAATGATGACGTTCGCGTTGTTCGGATCGATCATCACTTGGTTCAACGGCGCTCGGCGGCGCTCGTTGATCAGTTGGGTTTGCTGCTCTGTGGGAGTGGGGTCCGCGCCGTTGGCATCGCCAACCCCCATCTGGGCAAAGGTCCAGGGAATGCCAAGCGCGGTCGCGTTGGCCTGCTTGGCTTTACCTACGGCAGTGAGGATGCAATAGAACTGGGTGTTTTGGTCTGTCATGAGTAGATGTCCATGGTTTCGATGTGTTGTTCGCGGCCGCCTTGATAGATGTAACCGCTAATCTCGATGTCGTTCTGCATGGGCGGGTAGATGTCGATTACTTCGCCTTCGCTCAGGCAAACGCCGACATGGACTTCACCAGTGACCTCCAGGCTGATAGCCAACCCGGTCAGATGCCGGGTAAGGGGCTTGGCATCGTCGATAAGCCAGGTGAGTTCCTGGTACATCTCCTCGGTAATACCGGTTTCCAGAATTCCGACCTTGAGTGCGAACGTTGCCCGCGGCCCGGGCGGCACGGTCTGCCACCACTCGACGACTTCAATCAAGTAGCCAAGTGGCTCGACCACTCGGCGCAGCGCGCCGATGGTGCCCTTGTGGGCGTGGATGAAGTAGGCGGCCCGGATGGCGGCGCGCTTGGCACTTTCGGGCCAGGCGCTGGACCAGCGGTCGACAGAGAAGGCCCAGGCCAGATAGGGCAACAGGTCGATTGGGCAGGTGTCCGGGTTCCACAGCTGGCGCAGCGGAATCGGTACACGCTTGATCTGTGCCAAGGCTTCGGCGGCGAGGCGTTCCAGCTGGGTGGCATTGGGCGGCAGCAGATGGGGGCTCATTACTCGGCCACCGTCACGCTGAAGTCGGTGCAGTAGGGCGCTTGCTGCAGAGTCGCAACGATATCGGACCAGCCGGGCAGCTCAACGCGCTTGACGCCCTCAATGTGCAGGGCGGCGTCTAGGGCCGAGCGGTTGACCTCCATGCCCAGGCGACGGCGCTTGTTGACCAGGGCGAGCCCGCGGGCCTCCGCGGCGGCGCGGATTGGTTCGGCTTCCGGGCCTGTGGTGTTGAGGTGGAGCACGGCCGTGACGGTGTAGTTCAGCACCTGGGCGCTCTGCACCGTCAGACGGTCGGCCACGGGGCGGCGGTCCTCGTCGCCCAGGTATGCAGCGACAATACTGAGCAACTCTGCGCTGGCAGCGCCATTACCGAGTGCACTCTGCACAGTGACCAGGGCCTCAGCTGGAGCGGGGCTTTCCGCCGTGGCATCGGCTACCCGGCCGTCAGCGCTGCGGGCGTGAAAGATGTAGGAGTTGCGTGGGCCAGCGGTGCTGAGGCCTTCCATGGCCATCTGGGTGCGCTCGCGCAGGGCGTCGTCGCTTTCCATGACAGCGGCCACCGGCGGCACGGCGCTTGGATTGGCCGGGACGATGGTCAGCCTCTTGACGTTGAAGCGGGACGCGATCTGCTCCAGGTCGGCGCCCTTCGCGAAGGGCAGCATGACGGCGAGGGCGGCCTCGTTGACGCGCTGGCGCCAGAGGGTTTCCCGGTAGGCATTCTCCTGAATCAGCCTGGTAAGTGGCTCGGATTCCAGCGCCAGGGTGGCAGCCACCTCGGCTTGCTGCTCCGCCGGCCAGAGGCTGATGGCGTAGGCCTTACGTTCGGCGAGGATCTGCTCGTAGTCGATTTGCTCGACGACGTCTGGTGGCGGCAGCTGCGCCAGGTCGATAGGGGTAAATGTGCTGCTCATGCGAAGGCTCCCAGGCTGAGCGGCACGCGCAGGCTGAGCGGCTCATTGCTATCGGTAAGGGTGCCTTCCAGGTCGAGGATGGCCTGGCCGGCGACTTCGCCCAGGCTCAGCTGTATGCGGCTGAGACGGATACGCGGCTCCCAGCGCATGAGAGCTGTGGCGGTGGCGGCGTAGGCCTGCAGGCGGGTGGCGCTGTTGAGCGGCCAGTCGACCAGGTCCACCAGCAGGCTGCCGTATTCGCGCCGCATGACGCGGCTGCCAATGGGCGTTGTGAGCACGTCGGCAACGGACTGCGCCAGGTGCTTGCTGTCTGTGAGGGTGCGACCGTTGGTGGCGCTCATGCCGATCATGGTGTCGGCTCCTGCGAGATGCCGCCGCCAGGCATGACGCCCTTGGTCTTGTGCTTCTTGAGGCTGATATCGCCGGCGAGCACGTCGTCGGTGACGGTGATTTTGCCGGTGATGGTCTGGTTGCCCTGCTGGGTGTAGTCGCCGATATGGGTAATCGGTCCCTCGATGTTGATGCCGCCAGTGCTCTTGATGTCGGTAACACCGCCGTCCGGGAGGATGGCGCTCAGGCGGTGGTCGATGCTGTCGTACTCGATGACCGCGCCGTCGCGGTAGGTGCGGCGGTGTAGGCCTTCACGGTCGCCGTTTGCGGGGATCAGGTCGCTGAAAAGGCCGGTGATGACCAGGCCTTGAGCGAGGATGCCGGAGGGACTGAGAATTACAACCTGCTCGCCCTTGGTGGGTGGGTCCCATTCGCGGTCTTCACCGGCGCGCAGGGTTGTCCAGGGCAGCCAGGTGGTGGTGATGTTGCCGGACTTTACAAGTACGCGAGGCGGCCGCATCTGCACCTCTTCAATGGTTCCGAGGCGGATCAGGTTTTCCAGCAGGCGGGCAAGTTCGGCGATCTGGTTCATGCCGCTGATGCTGCCGCTCACGCGCGCGTGACGCACGGCGGCGGGCCTGTAGCGGCAGGCGCTACAGCAAACGGTCAGCGGGTGAGATGGTTGAGGAGGCGGTCGCGGATCAAATCCAGGTCAGCATCGGTGAGCCCGAGCAGTTCACGGCGTTCGTACTGCACATCGGGGCTGCCTCGCCCGGGGCGGTCGCGGAGCCCGTACTGGTGGACTCGGGCGATACGGGCGGTGCGTTCCAGGAACGCGATTCCGATGCTGTCCGAAGTGCTCTGCAGCTTGAGGTGTTTGGCCTGGCGCAGCTTGGCGAACATCTGCCGCTTGATGCGCCCGACCTTGCCGCGCAGCTGGCGGGGTTTGCGCTTGGCGTAGGCGCTGCCGTCCGGGTTGCGCTGGGTGGCAATGCGCTGCTGTTGGCTGCGGCGCAGGTCGCGGGCGATATCGTGGGTGAGCCGCCGGCGAGCAGTCGGCTCCAGCCGCGCAAGCAGGACGCCGGCCCAGTCTTCCAGGGCGTTGAGGTTGTCAGTCATAGCGCACCGGCTGCGGGCTTGCGATATCGCCGCCGGTCTGCTCGGTGCTGACCCACTCGGCCAGCAGGGAGTTGCCAGCGAACAGTTGCCAGTTCCCGGCCGGCAGGTATGGTTCTAGCTGCGGCTCGTCTGGATGGTCGACTTGCAGGGTGTTGTCAGGCTGCTTTTTGACGATCACGCGTTCGGTGAGCGGCAACTTTATGGACAGGTCGACCTTGCTGTTGTCCAGAATGTCCACCTCGAAGGTGATGGCGGTCTTGCCCTTCTCCAGGTTGGCGAGCAGTTCGGCCTGATTGACCATCAGCCAGGCCAGCAGCGGGATGGCCACAGCATCTGGATGGCCGGCGTAGTCGGTGAGGATCATGTGACAGGTGTAGGCGTACTCGAAGGACAGGCCGTGCGCCGCGGTGCTGCGAATTGTCCCGTTGTCGATGAACACCAGCAGGCGGTCGGGGTTGTTCTTGAGCTCGGGCACGGCTGCAAGCATGTGAGTGCGCAGACTGTTGGGCTTGTTCATGGCTTGGGGGCCTTCTGCTGGCATTGATAGATCATGTCCACCTGAGCGGCGCACTCGGCCCAGGCGGCTTCTGTGGCGTCTTGGTCGGTGAGCAATTCGCCGTTATTTCCCGGCGCTGTCGCCTGCAGGCTGCAGGGCACCACGGCCGGACAACCAACGACCATAAGCGTCGGCGCCGGTGAGGGCGGGGCGCTCGCGCAACCGGCGAGCAGCATCAGGCAGCTGCTGATCAGCCCAAACGCGCAGTTCTGAATTCTCACGTTTCAACTCCTCGATCGTTCGCTCACGTTTCGCCAGGCCCTGGCGCAGCTGGTCCTGTTGCGCGCGCAGTTGGGCCTGGGCGTCACGTTCGTTGACCAGGGTCTGCAGCAGGGCGTCGGCATTGTCCCGGGCCGTCCTGGCGTCGTCCTTCGCCTGGCCCGCGGCCGTTACTGCATTGTCTACGCGCAGTTGCTGAACCCAGAGCAGCAGGCCGAGGACGCCAACCAGGGCGATGCCCAGCAGGATCTGGCGAATGGTGCTCACGCGCGGTACCAGCCGAGCTTGTTCATTGTGCCGATGTCGAGCTGCTCAACAGGGCCGCGAATCACAATTGCCCGGCAGCCCGGGTCGAAAAACTGCAGGGCCTCGGCCAGCAGCTCTGCATCTTCGTAGCTGGTGTGTTCTGGAACGACCAGGACATCGCCATCTTTTACCTTGAGCTTGTGCACCGCTTCGAGATCGATCATGCCACCAGCTCCTGGCCACAACCGCAGGCCGCGTGCCGTTCATAGGCACGCTCAAGTTTCACGTCGTAGAGATTCCGGGCGTATGCCGGGCCGTTGTAGAGCCTGGCGAAGGTGGCCCACTTCTTGGCCTTGAGGGCCTTGTGTAGGGCCGGATCGGCTTCAATGAAGCGGACGAAGGCCTCCAGATGCTCGGCTTCATCTTTGGCCATGCGGGTGAGGAAGTCGTCGAGACTGGCATAGCCAAGGCGCTGCCAGTGGTAGCCCATGACTTGGAACGCGCCCCAACTTGCGGACTCGGCACCGCTGATGGCGTCAAGCAGGCGAGCCTGGGCCAAGCGCTGGTGCTCGGCGGTGCCGCCGGCATAGCCGCCCGGGCTTGGGTTGACCAGATTGGGGTGCAGAGCGGCCAGTTGGTCTGCATGGGCCTGCAGAGCGGCCGCATCGTCACTCTCATGGCGAGGCAGTGCCAGGCGCTGATACATGACGTGGCGCTCGAACAGGATCTTGGGCTTGCCGTTGGCCAGGAAACCCTCGCCGAGGCTTTCCACCTCGTTGACGGCCATCACCGCGGCGATCTCAACGCCCAGGCGCTTGGCGGCGTTTACCAGCGGAGCCTTGAGCAGCAGCTTGCTACAGTCGGCACCGGCCAGGGAGGCCTGGGTTTTCGCACCGGCTATGCCATCGTCGACCAGGCCGACCTTTTGCTGGTAGGCGCGGACGGCCTTCTCGGTTGCGTCGCCGTAGTCACCATCGACGGATAGCTTGGCGCCTTGCTGGTTGAGTTGCTTCTGCAGCAGGCGCACAGCCTGGCCGCGGTCGCCGTGACGGAGGGTTGCGCTCATAGCTGCTCTACCTTGCGGGTGAAGATCTTTTTCGCCGCGGCACGGGTACCCTCTACGCCAAGCAGGCCGATAACCCCGCCGAAAAATGGCGCTGTGGATGCTGGAATGCCGATCAATGACAAGCCATGGCTGGTGGCCAGTGCCAGGGCACCGCAAAGCGGCGCCTCGACTGCCATCCGGCGCAAGGTGCCCCCGCCGTACATGACCCGTAGGGCGGCAATGATCAGCGCCAGGAGGCCGGCGTACAGCGTCGGCCAGTTCTGTTCGAGCCAGGCGGCGAGCCAGGCCCAGGTGTCGGGACGGTCAGGCATGCGCTTCATTCCATTGTCCAGGGTTGGTGGGTTCAATCAGTCCCATAGGTTCACCACTTGGCGCTGTTCGGCTTGTGGTGCTGCATCCGGTAGGGTTACGCGGGTGCCATGGGGAATGATCGGGCCGAGGTCGGCGAGGCCCGGGTTGGCCTCCAGCACTGCCTCGGTGACGCCAGCGGTGCGGCCGTAGTAGCTCCAGCAGATGCTGTCTACGGTGTCACCCTGGGCGGCGATAACGGCGGCCATCAGAGCAGCTCCACGGTGGCATGACTGATGCCGAGCAGGGTTCGCAAGGCCTTACGGGCATCGCGGCGCAACTCGTCGCTGTTGCTATGTTCTTCGCTGATCTTCTGCTCGCCGCTGTTGGTGGCGTCGAAGCCTCGGTAGCGCTCGATCAGCTCAGCAATGGCGTTGCTATAGATGACACGACGATAAAGGTGCAGCAGCTGGCTCTCGCCCTTGATCTGATCGGCCGGTACGTCGGCCAGCGCGGCGTGGCCCTCGGCCTCACGGGCAGCCCGGTAGCCGGCAAGCTCTCGGTTTGCTTCGATCATGGCGTTGACGGTGGCTACTTCGAGCCTGGCGTCGGTGACGCTGTCGTCGATACGCATAGCGGCGCGCAGCTTCTGGCCGTCGATTTCTGGCCAGAAGGCGGTGTTGCTGATCGGGTAGGCGGCGGTCGGGACGCCGCCGGCGACGAATCCGCTCATGCAGGCGCTCCCAGCCGATCAACTCGGCTAATTTCGCGCAGCAGTTCACCGCGGCTAAACAGGTGGCTATGCGCGTCGGCAATCCTGGTCAGCAGGGCATGAGCGTTTCGGTTTACCAGGGCAAGCTCGCGCGGGGTGGCCGGTAGGATGCCGTCCTTGCTGATGGGGCCGGTACAGACAGTGCGGTCGTAGGCCTCGGCCTCGCTCACATAGCGTTTAGCGGCCTGATGCAACTCTGTCTCTGCAGGTGTCTGCCGGAAGGCGCACAGGTACTGGTCTGCAAATTCGCTCATGCTCAGGCCTTGAATAAGTCGGCGGTGGTCGGGGCTTCACAGCAAGGCCAAGGAGTAAGCCTGTTGATCCGCCCCGAGCCGCCGGGGTTGCGGGGGAACGCTCGGTTAGCTGGCTGGGCCAGCGTGTTTCTTGAGGAGGCGCTCGGCGCGCTCCAGATCCTTCTTGCCGCCGCAGTTGTTGTTCAACTGGATGGCTCGCTTGAGCAGGTCGATACCGGCCTGGATCTCGCCGGGCTGGCCTGGCTCTTCTTCGGTGAGGTCTGCCAGGGTGGCGCGACCGAGAGCCAGCATCAGCTTGGCGCGGACCTCGTCAGGCATGTCCTGGTCTTCGGTGAGCAGGGCGGTGCGGGTGAGGATCGCCGGCGGGAAGCTGTCGCCAGCCTTCTGGGCGTTGAGCGCGGCCTCGGCCACTTCCTCCACCACCAGGCAGCCGGTCGTGCGGGTGAAACGGTCGGGCGTCTTAAGACCGTGTTCCAGCACATAGGCGGCGATGTCGAGGCCGCCAGCGAAGTCTCCCGCGTCGAGGCGCCAGACCATGACGGTGACCAAGACGTCGTCCTGGGCACCCTGGCCAGCGGAGAGAACGCCCTCGACATATGGCACGTACTCGCCAAGCATCGTGGCCTTAACTACGGCCTTACGCTGGGTCGACTGGACCTGCTTGAGGCGGAATTGGTCTTGCTGGAGCTTGGCCAGCATCACCTCGTAGCTGGTGGCTCCCTCCATGTGGGCCAAGGGGGCGACGGCTGCGGCCTCCTTGGCTGCGCACTTACGCAAGTAGTTGCTTTGGGCGAGGGTGAGGGCCATGACTTATACCCGCTTGATGTTTTCGACCAGGGCGACCAGTCCCAGGTCCTCGATGACGTAGTCCTCGTTGGAGGACTGATAGTCCGCCACACGGTCACGCTCTGGCTCATCTTTCAGGTGACGACGGCGGCCACCGGTCTGCACGTAGATGGACAGATTGGACAGGGTAGAAATCATCACACCCCCTTCGATGAAGAACGGGACATCCTCAATCGGAAGGTTGCCCAGACGACCTTTTTTGATGACCTCGCCAGCGGCGTTTTCTTCCTGGTTGGAGGCCGCGCCTTTCTCAACTGCGGCCAGTTGCTTCTCATGCAACAGAGCACGGTCAACGACTACAACCAGGTCAGGACGCTTGCGGTGCCACGGGTCCAGCATCTGGACGGCATCAAAGACCAGCCCGTCGAGGGTCTTGTAGTCGCCGGTGGCGCCGATGGTGACCTTGCCAGGTGTCGCGCCGTGGTCCAGGACGCGCTCAGGAGCCACCTCACGGATTTTCTGCAACCAGCCCTTGTTGACGTCCTGCAGCAGCGGATTAGCCGCCAAATCGGTAGCCGCGGCAGCGCTGGTGCCGTTGAAGCCGATCATGATGCGGTCCAGGCCCTGGCGTTCGGCAATGGAACTGGACAGCCGGACCTGGAAGTCCTTGAACTTGGCCCAGGCATCGAGCAAGGCGTAGGGGAAAGCGGTATCAAAGTCGGTTTTCTTGCAGGAGTAAGGGCACTTCGTCATTGCGCTAGGGTCGCGCGGGTTGCGGGCATTCTGCGAGGTGTTGGTACGGCTGGCGGTTGGGCCATTGACGCCGAGCAGAATGGCCTCGCCGGTTTGTTCGTCCACCGAAATGATGTTGATCTTTTTCAGGAAGTCATTGGACTCCTGAATGGCGCTTTCAAGCTTCTGGTGCGGGGCAGCCGCGACGGTGAACTTCTCGGTGGCCGAGGTTACGTCGTTGATCTTGGCCTGTTGGGCCAGGTAGCCGTTGAAGGCAATTCGAGTTTCTTTACGCATGGTGTGCTCCGAGTGGGCGGCGATGTTGTGTCTGAAGTCAGTAGTCAGTCAGGGCCTGGCCGGTGCCGCCGATGGCGACTGGGCGCTGCTGCTGGCTGTGGTCTTCGGTATCACCCAGGCGCTTGACTAGGTCGGCAAACTCGCCGGCCAGTTTTTCGTGGGCGGATTTCAGAGTTGCGAGCTTGGTTTGCTCGGCGGTGAAGGCGCCGCCCTGCTCCTTGGCGTACGAGGCGAGAGCCTCGACGGCTTCGCTCAGTTCGGAGAATTGGGCGTCATCCTTGACGGTTTTGTCCTTGCTCTTGCCGATGAGGTCGGTGACGCGCTTGAACAGGCCGGAGACCTTGTTCTCGCTGTCAGCCAGCTCTTCGAATTTGAGTTCAGCCTCAAGGGCTTCGGTGAACATAGAGGTCGCGGAGTAGTGGCGATCCTTGAACGGGCTTGCATCCGGCTTCTGTGCCGAGAAAGCGAGCACGTCAGTACCCAGGCTGGCGGGGGAGTCGGTGACCGCCAGGCCAACGATGTAGGCCTCGCCGCTGTCGGCGAAGCTCTCGTCGATCTCGATGGATGTATAGATCTTCTGCTTGGCTTTGTTCATGGCCACCAGATCGGGGGTCGGTTCGATCTGGGCAAAGAGGGCAAGCTTCTTCTGACCGGCGATCTCAACCTCTTCGGCCTTGACGGCGGTGATGTCGCCATAAGCCTTGAAGGGACTGTCGGGCAGCAGGCTGCGGAAGTGTTCCAGCCAGACGCGGGCACCGTAGGTGTTCTGGTTGAAATTCTTCGCGGCCTGTTCCAGCCAGGAGCGTTCGATTTTGCGTTTGTCGGTGGTGGAGCCTTCGACGGCCACACGAAACCAGTTGGAGCGGAATTTTTTGGCGGGTGCGTTGCTTGCGGCCATGCGGGCTGTCCTCGATGCGGTGGCGGCGGTTGCCGTTGCGATGGAGGCATGGTCGACAGTGGAGCGGGGCGCGGCAACGCGGCGAACTTGTAGCGCGGAGCGTTACAGGGGAAGGCGATAGGGACTCGCGCGCGCGAACGGCAGCATCGGCGCCATGAACGCTATCGTCGATTTGCCCACCGATCACCGCCGCCACGCCAAGCACCTGTATTGGCAAGGCTACCGCGTGTGCGAGATTGCCGAGCTGATCGGCGAGAAGGAAAAGACCCTACACAGCTGGAAAGCTCGCGACGAGTGGGACCGGGCCAGCCCGCTGGAGCGCATCCAGGCCGCCACCGAGGCCCGCCTGGTGCAGTTGATCCTTAAGGACCCGAAGTCCGGCTCGGACTACAAGGAAATTGACCTGCTCCACCGGCAACTGGAACGGCAGGCGCGCATTCAGCGCTTCCAGGACGGTGGTACCGAGTCCGAGCTCAACCCTGAACTGTTGAAGCGCAACGCCGGGGAGAAGCGTAAACCCAAGCGCAACGACATCCCAGAGGAGATGGTCGAGAAGCTGGTCGAGGCGTTTCTCGATGGCTGTTTCGACTACCAGAAAGACTGGTACCGGGCTGGCAACCAACGCACCCGGGCCATCCTCAAGAGCCGGCAGATCGGTGCAACTTACTACTTTGCCCGCGAGGCACTAATCGATGCGCTGACCACTGGGCGAAACCAGATATTCCTGTCGGCCAGCAAGGCCCAGGCGCACATATTCAAGGCCTACATTCAGGCATTCGCCCGCGAGGTTGTCGGGGTGGACCTGACCGGCGATCCGATCATTCTGCCGAACGGTGCCGAGATGCACTTCCTCGGCACCAACGCCCGCACCGCCCAGGGCTACCACGGCAATTTCTACTTCGACGAATTCTTCTGGACCTTCAAGTTCAATGAGCTGAACAAGGTCGCGTCCGGCATGGCGATGCAGAAACAGTACCGCCGGACCTACTTCTCTACGCCCAGCTCGATGGCGCACGAAGCCTATACGTTCTGGACTGGTGAGCGCTTCAACAAAGGCAAGCCGTCGGCCAAGCACCTCAAACTGGACGTAAGCCACGACGCGCTGCAGCAGGGCCAGCTGTGCGAGGACCGGATCTGGCGGCAAATCGTCACCATTTTGGACGCTGAGGACCGTGGCTGCGATCTGTTCGACATCGACGAACTGCGTATGGAGTACGACGCAGCCGCCTTCCAGAACCTGCTGATGTGCGAGTTCGTTGACGATGGCGCCAGTATCTTCCCGCTGAATCTGCTGCAGCCGTGCATGGTGGACAGTTGGTCGGTATGGGAAGACTACAAGCCGTTTGCTCAGCGACCGTTCGACAGCCGCCAAGTGTGGGTGGGCTATGACCCGGCCGAGTCGGGGGATTCCGCCGGCCTGATAGTGGTGGCTCCTCCGCTGGTACCGGGTGGAAAGTTCCGGGTTCTGGAGCGGCATCAGTTCCGCGGGATGGATTTCACCGCCCAGGCCGAGACGATCCGCCAGGTAACGCTGCGCTATTGGGTCAACTATATCGGCATCGATGTTACCGGCATCGGCAGCGCGGTGGCCCAGCTTGTGCGCCCGTTCTTCCCCGGATTGAAGACGTTCTCATACAACCCCGAGGTCAAGACCCGCTTGGTGATGAAGGCCTGGGACGTGGTCAGCAAGGGACGTCTGGAGTTCGACGCCGGCTGGACTGACTTGGCTCATGCCCTGATGGCCATCCGCAAGACCGTCACCCCTGGCGGGCGGCAGTTTACATACACCGCGGGGCGCAACGACAGCACCGGTCACGCCGACCTGGCGTGGGCGCTCTTTCACGCATTGCACAACGAGCCGCTGGAGGGCCAGACCGTGGCCAACACCGGAATCATGGAGATTTACTGATGAGCAAACGGCGCAACCGCAACCAGCAGGTGGCCACCACGAACCAGGTGCGCGAAGGCGAACTGATGGTCAAGAGCGAGGGCGGTCAGTCGATGGCCTTTACCTTCGGCGACCCAACGCCGGTACTTGATGGCAGAGAGATTCTTGATTACCTGGAATGCTGGGCCAATGGGCGGTGGTATGAGCCGCCAGTATCGCTGGACGGCCTGGCGAAGTCGTCGAAGGCGGGCATCTACTTGTGGTCGGGCTTGATCTTCAAGCGCAACGCGCTGGCTCGGACGTTTATCCCGCACCGGCTGCTGAGCCGTCAGGCTTTCGAGCAGATCGTTATGGACTGCGGGTGGGCGGGCAACCTTTACCTGGAGAAGCGCGACAACATGCTACGCCAGGCCCACGGGCTGCAGCCGTGCCTGGCGAAGTACATGCGCCGCGGTACCGACCTCGAAACCTACTACCAGGTGCGCGGCTGGAAGGATGAGCACGAGTTCAAGCGCGGCAGCGTGTGTCACCTGCGGGTCGCGGATATCAATCAGGAGATCTATGGGCTACCGGAGTGGCTGCCCGCCCTGCAGAGTGCGCTGCTCAACGAGAACGCCACGCTGTTCCGCCGCAAGTATTACCAGAACGGCAGCCATGCCGGTTTCATCCTGTACATGACCGACGCCGCCCAGAACGAGGACTTCGTCACCGACCTGCGTTCGGCAATGAAGAACAGCAAGGGGCCGGGCAACTTCCGCAACCTGTTCATGTACGCCCCGGGCGGGAAGAAGGACGGCATTCAGCTGATCCCGATCAGCGAGGTGGCGGCCAAGGATGACTTCGGCGCAATCAAGAACATCAGCCGCGACGACCAGTTGGCCATGCTGCGTATCCCGCCCCAACTGATGGGAGTGGTGCCGCAGAACGCCGGGGGCTTCGGCTCGATCCGCGATGCGGCCCAGGTGTGGGCAGTCAACGAACTGGAGCCGGAGCAGGCAAGGCTGTTGCAAATCAACGATTGGCTGGGGGAAGAGGTGGTGCGCTTTCGGCCGTATGAGGTGCCGGCGCAGGAGTGAAGTCCAATTTCGAAGACAAAAAAAACCGCCTATATGGCGGTTTTTTAATTGGAGTCAGGCTTCACCAGCATTCGTGATGAGCAGCG
Organism: Pseudomonas sp. 09C 129; assembly: GCF_002843625.1. Classification (NCBI taxonomy): domain Bacteria; kingdom Pseudomonadati; phylum Pseudomonadota; class Gammaproteobacteria; order Pseudomonadales; family Pseudomonadaceae; genus Pseudomonas; species Pseudomonas sp. 09C 129. Next base: position 878,401 of record NZ_CP025261.1, read on the forward strand.
CTGCTGGGAGCTCGACCTTAGAGATAAGCGCCAAGTGATACTGCTGATCATCATGCTCAGACCAAAGCTGGTCCTCAAGATTATTCAGATCATCTTGGGTAAGAATTGGCTGAAGCAGAGCCGTCATCATCTGGTAGTAGTAGACGTGCAGGCCGAAAGCCAAGGCGTTGGACATCTGCCGTTGCCAGAAGAACTTTCCTTCCCCAGTCTGCTGGTTGTCCGACAAGATTACGTCGTAACGCTCCAGCACGTAATTGAAGAACACCTTGTGAGCTACATCACGAAGGACAGCTGCATGTTGGGCGTTAGGCGAACGCCACACCAAGTTCTGAGTCGCTGGGCGGCAATTCAGATCCGCAATAGCCGAGATCACTACCCGGTTGTAGTAGACCACCGAATGTTCAATGTCGTTGACCAGGGCAATCTCGAACTCATCGCTGGTTGGGCGCATACGATGATCTACGCGAATGAGGCGATAGCCAGGCGCAAGCACGCATTGCGCGTCCGCACTGATATCGGAGATCCGCTGAGATCCGGTGAGATTCCCATACATGTTCGTGTTCTCAGCTGAACGCATCAGATGAGCGAAGGCTTCACGAATGTCGGAATGATTGACCAATAGTTTCGGCATAGCTACCAACGAAGGCTGAAATGAATGTCGCCTGTTCATCAAAAACTATCAAAACCCCCGTGTTTACACAAGTAAATGCAAGGAAACGCGACGAATAACCCGCCAAGTCAGACTTCGAATTTGTGACCGGCCACTCGCTGTGCGTCCTCAGCCCAGAACCGTGAAGATCGGCCCGGGGGAGTGGCGTGCTACATCGGGGAGGGGCTGCGGTACTTTGACCCTGGCGCGCGCCGACTTCCCCCCGCCACGCCGGCGGGCTAAATGTGTCGTTTTTTCTGCGCCCCTGCGGAGCCATACCGGCGGTGCAGGCACTGGGCCGGGTAGAGGGTTGCCTGGACCTGTTTTCCCTGCGAATCCCTGCACAGGAGGGGCAAATACGGCTTATCCCTGGATGGCTTCCAGAGGTTGGATAGGGGGGGCTTTGTAGAAAGAGTAATTTCAGTAATCGAGCGGGGGGATTGGCTGGAGCCCGCGTCGTTTGGGGCTTCGCTGATTACAAAAGGTAGTAACCAAGGAGTAATCAAAAAGGTAATTTTTCTGTAAGTGCCTGATTTATAAGGCTTTTAAGAATGGCAAAAATCACCTTTTAAAAGAGTAATCAGATTACTTCAAGGTTACTTAAAGATTACTCTTGCCCGCTCCGTAAAAGCTGAGCCTTTTCAATGGCTTGCGACAGTTCGGCGGTCAAGGTTACTGATGTTACTCTTTTTGCAGACTCCCCCAATACCATGGCCGGGAACCCAGCACATGAGGCGCGCATGCGTGTACGCGCGGAGGGCTTGTTACGTCTGTTGTTACGTGCGGGACATAAGACAAGGCCCCGCATCGCTGCGAGGCCTTGTTTTATATGGTGCCGGCACCAGGAGTCGAACCCGGGACCTACTGATTACAAGTCAGTTGCTCTACCAACTGAGCTATACCGGCGTGTGGGCGACGATTATAGCGATTGGCGGGGTTCTGTAAACCCCTGAAATCTGACTATTTTTGCTTTGTGCCGGGCTCTAGCCGCGGACCAGCACTTTCTTGAGTTTTTCGAGGGCGCGCCATGAGCGGCTGTTGCGTAGGGCGTGCAGTGCAGCTTCGGCGCGGTCGGCGCGTTGGCGTTCGGCGATCAGGGCCTGTTCCAGGTCGGTGGCGGGGGCGACGAAGCGGTGGCCGGGGCGGAACTGGAATTCGTCGAGGTTGCACGGCGGAATGTCGAAGGCGCCCTTGAGGTTCAGGTGTTCTTCGGCCAGGTAGAAGGTGTTGATGCCGTCGAACACCACCGGGTGGTAGCCGGCGCCGGTGACCAGGGTTTCCCAGGCCTGGTCGCGGTTCCATGGGGTTTCGATCAGCAGGATCCACGGCCGCCAGCGGTTGAAGTCCATGCTGCGCAGCACGGTTTCTTCGTGGCCTTCGACGTCGATCTTGAGGAAGTGGATGGGGCCGCCGACGTGGGCCTCGCAGATATCGCTCAGGGTGCGTGAGCTGACGATTTGGGTCTGCACCGGCATGCCGGCGTCCTTGTGTTGCTGGGCGATGGCGGGGTCGAGGGTGGACAGGCCGGTGTCGGCGATGCCGTAGAAGGTCAGGGCCTCGGCGTTGTCGCCGGCGGCGCATTGCAGGTTGGTATCCCTGGGCCGCTCCTGGCACAGGGCGTGGTAATAGCTCGGCACCGGTTCGACGTTGATACCGCGCCAGCCGCGATCATAGAAGGCGCGGGTCACCGAGTCGGCGGTGGGGTGGTTGGCGCCGACGTCGATGTAGAAGCCGTTTTCAATATGTTTGAGCGCGCGCCACAGGCGGATGTCTTCGAAATTTTGTGCATAAGAAATGAACGTCACTGTCTTTTCCCGTCAATCACAAAGGTTCTGGATCGGACGCGCCCGCGAGCGCCTGCGTCTGTATAACAAGCGTCGCCGACCGGCGCAATTTGCCGCGCCTGTGGTGCCGGTTTTCGGCTGTTATGTCCTTTGGCATTGACGCTTATGCACAATCGATGGCTGTCGCGCGGCTGTTTTCGCTGATTTTGTGGATCCGTTCTCAACTCGCCGCAACTGGCTGTTTTTTCGCTGATTTATTTTTATGAACAAAAAATGACCAGCTCTGTATTGAGGCTGTAGCAGGCGCTTTCAGCGGCTTTGGCGGGATTTCATCAACAGAGTTATCCACAGGCTGGATAGGATGATGGATCCAACTTATCCATGTTCCGCCAGCAGCATCAGGTTGCGTGGGGTGAGCGGTGCCGGGCAGAACAGGCCCAGTTGCACGCGGTAACCCTGTTCCTGCAAAAACAGCCCGCGATCGAGCACCAGCCACAGCTCCAAGGGCCGGCGAAACAGGCCGCGCAGCAGCTCCAGGTTGCGCACCTGGGCCAGGCGCTGCCAGCCGGCGGCTTCCAGCGCCGGCCAGTCCTGCGGACCGACTGTGGGTAAGTCCTTGAGGGCCGCCAGGTCGCGGCAGTAGTCGGCGAAGGGTTTGTCCAGCCAGCTGGCGGGCAGCGACGGGGTGGGCAGGTATTCGTCGACCCCGCGCAGCCGCCGTTGCAGCAGGTCGAAGGCCAGGCGGCGGGCCATGGAGCTGTCGCGTTGGCGGCGCACCCGGGCGCCGGCGGTGACGGTCTCGCTCAGGGGCAGGCCCAGGTCGTCGAGGGACAGTTGCAGCGCCGAGCCCTTGGCCGGGCCGGAGAGCGGCTGGTACTCGGCGTGGCTGATGCGGTTGTAGCAGCAGGGCGCGATAGCCAGCTGGCGGCAGCCGCGTTCGCTGGCCAGTTGCATCAGGCGTACATGCAGGTCGCCGCAGGCGTGCAGGGCCACCGGGGTGTGTTCGGCGCTCAGGCAGGCAGCGGCGTCGGCGGCGAGTACGTCCTGCTGCAGGTGGCTGGCCGGCAGCCGATGGTGTTCGCTCAACTGCCGGCCGCTGGCGACCAGCGCCGGGTCGTATTCCAGGCAGGTCAGCCGTTGCCCGGGTTGCAGCAGGCGGCGGCCGAGATGGCCCTTGCCCGAACACCAGTCCAGCCAGTGGCCGGGTGCCTGGGTGAATTCCAGGCAGGCGGCGAAGGCTTCGATCTGCTGCCATTTGCGCCCGGGCACATCGACGTTGAGGCGCTGGCGGGCGGCTGGCACCTCGTGCATCGGCAGCTCGGCCACGGCACCGAGCGCGGCGGCGGTCCGCGCCAGATCGGGGAAGGGCGCGGGAGCATCGAGCCGTTCTGGGTGGTTATGGCTGACCTCGGCATCGTCCAGGCTGCGCTGGCGCAGCCACTGGGCGAGTTCGCGGTGTCGGGCTTCCCAGGGCAGCTGCGGCTCGGTGAAGGGGCGTGGGCGCCAGAGCGATTGATGGTCCAGCAGGAAGCGGTCCAGGGCCTGGAAGCGGCTGAGGAGTTCGGGGCCTTGGAGGATGGAGGGCATGCTGGGCTCGGCGGTGTCTGGGGAGGGCGATCGCGAGCAAGGCTCGCTCCTACAGGTTAGCGGGGCGCCGGTAGGAGCGAACGGTTCAGCGGCCTTGGCACTGCTCGACGCGCAGCCAGCGTTCCAGCAGCTTGAAGCCTTGCACCAGCACATAGGACATCAGCAGGTAGAACACCCCGGCGGCGAAGAAGATCTCCACCGGCAGGTAGGTGCGGGCAATGATGGTGCGGGCCATGCCGGTCAGTTCCAGCAGGGTCACGGTGCTGGCCAGGGCGCTGGCCTTGAGCATCAGGATCACTTCGTTGCTGTAGGCCGGCAGGCCGATGCGCGCCGCCCGGGGCAGGATGATGTAGAACAGCGCCTTGGGCTTGGACATGCCCAGCGCCCGCGCTGCTTCGATCTCGCCCGGCGGGATGGCCTGGATCGCCCCGCGCAGGATCTCGGCGATATAGGCCGCGGTGTGCAGGGTCATGGTGGCGGTGGCGCACCAGAACGGATCGCGCAGGTACGGCCACATCGCACTGTTACGCACTGCGTCGAACTGCGCCAGGCCGTAGTAGACCAGGAACAGCTGCACCAGCAGCGGCGTGCCGCGGAAGAAGAAAATGTAGGCATAGGGCAGGGCGCGCACGTACCACAGGCGTGACGAGCGGGCGATGCCTAGCGGAATGGCCAGCAGCAGCCCGGCGATGACCGCGATGGCCACCAGTTCCAGGGTCAGCGTGGCGCCCTGGGCCAGCTTGGGCAGCCACTTGATGATCACTTCCCAGTTCATTGGGCGCTCCTCGCGAAGCCGCGAGCGGCGCGTTTTTCCAGGAAATGCATGCCGGTCATGGCCAGCACGGTCAGGCCCAGGTACATGAAGGCCGCCACCATATAGAAGGTGAAAGGTTGCTTGGACACGGTCACGGCGATCTGTGAGTGCCGCATGATTTCTTCCAGGCCGATCACCGACACCAGTGCGGTGTCCTTCATCAGGATCATGAACAGGTTGCCCAGGCCCGGCAGGGCGATGCGCCACATCTGCGGCATGATCAGCCTGGTGAAGATCCGCCATTTCGACAGGCCCAGGGCCACGCCGGCCTCACGATGGCCCTTGGGAATGGCGAGGATCGCGCCACGGAACACTTCGGTGGCGTAGGCGCCGAAGCACAGGCCGAGGGCGATGACCCCGGCGGCGAAGGCGTTGAGTTCCAGCTCCGGGTTGCCGAAGAACTCACCCAGGGCGCGCATCAGGTTGACGGTGCCGAAGTAGATCAGCAGCACCCAGAGCAGCTCGGGAACGCCGCGCACCAGGGTCGAATAGGTGCCGCCAAGCCATTGCAGCGGCTTGTACGGGGAAGTCTTGGCCAAGGCGCCGAGCAGGCCGAGCACCAGCCCCAGGCTCAGCGCGCAAAGAGCCAGCTTGACGGTCATCAGCGCGCCAGCGGCGAGCGCCGGGCCGAATCCGTAGAGATCGATATTCATGGATGGTTATTCAAGTCGCGGCAGGCTTTGCTAAGGACCGGCGCCCTCGGGGAGGGCGCCGGGCAGGCCAGTCAGTATCAGTAGATGCTGAACGGGAAGTACTTGTCGTTGATCTTCTTGTAGGTGCCGTCGGCCACGATTTCCTTCAGGGCGGCGTTGAGCTTCTCGCGGATCGGATCGTTCTTGCGCACGGCGATGCCGATCTTGTCGCTTTCTTCAACCGGGTCGCCCTTGAACTCGTAAGGCTTGCCCGCTTCGCTTTTGAGCCACTCGTAGTTGACGTACTTGTCGGCCAGGATCGCGTCCAGGCGGCCGGACGTCAGGTCGAGGAAGGCGTTTTCCTGGGTGTCGTAGAGCTTGATGGTGATGTCGTCGCCCAGGTTGTCTTCCAGCCAGGTGCCGGCCAGGGTGGCGCGCTGCGCACCGATGATCTTGCCCTTGAGGGAAGCCTTGTCGGTCTTGAAGTCGGCCTTGTCTTTAGGCGCGATGAACTGCAGCTTGTTGGAGTAGTACGGGTCGGTGAAGTCCACCGCCTGCTTGCGCTCGTCGGTGATCGACATCGAGGAGATCAGGAAGTCGAACTTCTTGGCGTTCAGGGCCGGGATGATGCCGTCCCAGTCGGAGGTGACCACTTCGCACTCGACTTTCATCTTGGCGCACAGGGCATCGCCGACGTCTTTGTCGAAACCGACGACCTGGCCGCTGGCATCCTTGTTGTTGAACGGCGGGTAGGCCGCTTCGATGCCCATCTTCAGTTTGTCGGCGGCCATCGCATTGGCCGAGAACACCAGAGTGGCGGCAGCGGCCAGGAGGAATTTCTTATAGCTCTGCATGCGTGTTGCTCCGTTAGCGGTTGCTGGACATGAATTGTTTGCAGCGTGCCGAAAGCGGGTTCTCGAACACCTGCTGTGGCGATCCTTGCTCTTCCACCAGGCCCTGGTGCAGGAACACCACTTCACTGGAGACCTGACGGGCAAAGCCCATTTCGTGGGTGACCAGCAGCATGGTCCGGCCTTCTTCGGCCAGGGCGCGGATCACGTTGAGCACTTCCTGGACCATTTCCGGGTCCAGTGCCGAGGTCGGCTCGTCGAACAGGATGACTTTGGGCTGCATCGCCAGGGTGCGGGCGATGGCGGCGCGTTGCTGCTGGCCGCCGGAGAGCTGGGCCGGGTAGGCGTGGCGCTTGTCGGCGATGCCGACCTTGGCCAGCAGCGCTTCGGCCACTTCGATGGCTTCGGCCTTGCTCTGGCCGAGCACCCGGCGCGGCGCCTCGATGATGTTGTCGAGCACGCTCATGTGCGGCCAGAGGTTGAAGTTCTGGAACACGAAGCCGATTTCGCTGCGCAGGCGGTTGATCTGCTTGCCGTCGGCGGCAACCAGTTCGCCGTTCTTGGCGGCCTTGAGCTTGAGTTCTTCACCGGCCACCAGGATCTGGCCCTGGTGTGGGTTTTCCAGGAGGTTGATGCAACGCAGGAAGGTGGACTTGCCGGAACCGGAGGAACCCAGGATCGAGATCACATCGCCGTCGCGTGCGGTCAGCGAGACACCCTTGAGTACCTCCAGCGAGCCGTACCGTTTGTGCAAGTTGCGGATTTCAAGCGCGGGCGTGGCCTCAGCCATGTGCGGTCCTCATGAGTTCATTGCGCTCCTGCTGGTAGCGGCTTTTCTGGCGAGGCGCCAACCTAGCATAGCGTTCGAATGACAGCCAACAGCGCTTCAGGGTGTAAGCAGACGGCGTGTGACAGGTTGTCGCATCGGCACAGCAGACTGTCGCCCCGTCAACAACCGAACGCCCGTTTGAACCCTGTTCCCAGCGGGTGTCGCGTAAAAAAAGGCGCGATGGTGCCAGCTTTGGCCAGGTGTTGGAAGGGTAAAACGGCCAAAGGTTGCGTATCCGCCCTCTATTTGTGCGTCGCACACTTTTTGTGTGTGTTTCTGGTGCGCTGCTTCGTTCTACAAATGGGTGGTGCGGTAACGTTCTGGCGCAAGGCCATTAATCTCAAGGACTTGCGCTCATCCGTCGGTCGCCTTCGCAGGCCGCGCCGGCTGGGAGTCTGTAACATTTTGGCGCAAATCTTGCGTAAGAAATAAAGAACGCCCTGTTGGATTCTTTTTACGAGAAAGAATATCCAGGCCGGGTGGACGCTTTCGCTTTCTTCGCAAAGGTAGTTTCAATGAGCAGTACGCAGACCTCCAATGACCTCGAACAGGGGCTCAAACCGCGGCATGTCACCATGCTGTCGATCGCCGGGGTAATCGGCGCCGGGCTGTTCGTCGGTTCCGGCCACGCCATCGCCGAAGCCGGCCCTGCCGTGCTGCTGGCCTATGCGGCCGCGGGCACCCTGGTGGTGCTGGTGATGCGCATGCTGGCCGAAATGGCCGTCGCCTCGCCGGACACGGGTTCCTTCTCGACTTATGCCGACCGCGCCATCGGCCACTGGGCCGGTTTCACCATCGGCTGGCTGTACTGGTGGTTCTGGGTGCTGGTGATTCCGCTGGAGGCCAACGCCGCCGCGACCATCCTGCATGCCTGGTTCCCTGATATAGCGATCTGGGCCTTTACCCTGGTCATCACCTTGCTGCTGACCGCGACCAACCTGTTCAGCGTGAAGAACTACGGTGAGTTCGAGTTCTGGTTCGCCCTGATCAAGGTCGTGGCGATCATCGGCTTCGTGGTGCTCGGCCTGCTGGCGATCTTCGGCCTGCTGCCGACCAGCAATGTCAGCGGCGTCTCGCACCTGTTCGATACCCAGGGCTTTTTGCCCAACGGCATGGGCGCGGTACTCGCCGCCATGCTGACCACCATGTTCTCGTTCATGGGCACCGAGATCGTCACCATCGCCGCCGCCGAATCGAAGAACCCGGGCCAGCAGATCAGCAAGGCCACCAATTCGGTGATCTGGCGGATCGGCCTGTTCTACCTGGTGTCGATCTTTATCGTCGTGTCGCTGGTGCCATGGAATGATCCGAGCCTGGCCCAGGTCGGTTCCTACCAGACCGTGCTCGATCGCATGGGCATCCCCAACGCCAAGCTGATCGTCGACCTGGTGGTGCTGGTGGCGGTGACCAGCTGCCTGAACTCGGCGCTCTACACCGCCTCGCGCATGCTGTTCTCCCTGGGCAAGCGCGGCGACGCCCCGGCCGCGGCCAAGCGCACCAACACTAGCGGCACGCCTTACTGGGCGGTGATCCTGTCCACCGCAGCCGCCTTCCTCGCGGTATTCGCCAACTACGTGGCACCCGCCGCGGTGTTCAATTTCCTGTTGGCCAGTTCCGGCGCCATTGCCTTGCTGGTGTACCTGGTGATCGCGGTATCGCAGCTGCGCATGCGCCAGAAACGCACGGCGGCCGGCGAGAAGATCGCCTTCCGCATGTGGCTGTTCCCGGGCCTGACCTACGCGGTGATCGTGTTCATCGTCGGGGTACTGACCATCATGCTGTTCCAGGAAGGGCACCGTATGGAGATCGTCGCCACCGGCCTGCTGAGCATCGTCGTGATCGCGGCGGGCCTGCTGGTTGCGCGTCGGCGCAAGCTGGAGAAGCAGGCGGCCGGTGTATTGAGCCGCGCCTGAGTTTTTCCCGGTAACGAAAAAGGCCGCTGTCAGTGCTGACAGCGGCCTTTTTTATGGCCTGTACCGAGGCTTTCGCGGGCAAGCCTCGCTCCTACAGATGAAGGTGATCCGTAGGAGCGAGGCTTGCCCGCGATGACGATTGAACATTCGACGCAGCAGTGAGGGTCATGCAGGGCGCGCTGTAGCCGCAGGCTGCGCCAGCGGCTACAGATTGTGTTGAGGCTTATTTCTGCATCAGGGCTTCCGAGGCGGCCAGGTAGGCGGCCTGGAACTCCGGGCTTTCGATCCAGGCCAGGGCGCCGGCCTCGTCGCTCTCGGTGGACCACTGGCGGTACTCGATCAGGGCGGCGAGGATGAAGTCCATGGCGCCTTCCTCGCCTTCCTGCTCGTAGACGATCTCCAGCAGCGGGTCTTCCAGGAACGCCGCGCACATCGCCTGCTGGCTGGTCTTCTCGGCGTCGATCATCTTCTTGAACAGCTCAGTCAGGTCCACTGATTCGAAGTCGATGCGGTCGTCGTTCGGGTCCAGCTCCACCGGCGCAGCGTTGCGCTGGGTGCGGTTCTGCTTGGCCTTGGTTTTCGCCCGCTGGGCTCTTTTGTGTTGCTTGTTCGCAGATGCCATGGGCGTCGTACCTTTTGCGCAAAGAGGGGGCCAGGGATGGATACAGTGTCCGGCCTGGCTTTCAGGCGGCAGAGGATGCCAGTAAATGCGCTGCCTGGCACGCTCAACGGCTACCGCTGATCAGGCGTCCCGGGGTGTCGCTGGGCAATGTGGCGTGTTGCAGCCAGGCCAGGGCGATCGGCCACAGGCGGTCCTGGTAATGGCTGCGGAAAAACGCGAAGTGCCCGACTTCCCGCTCGCCGATGTCCTCGGGTTCGATGCGCCAATGGCTGCGCTGGCTGGCGGTGAAGTAGCCCAGCAGGCGCTCGATGGCCGGCACGGTGCCGTAAGGGTCGTCGCTGATGCTGATGGCCAGCAGTTGCGCCTTGACCCGGGCGAAGGGGAGCGCCGGATCCCGGCGCGCCAGGTGGCGCCCGCTGGGCCGCCGTTGATAGTGCGCGGTGGGCGTGGCCCAGTCGCGCACCACGCCGGCGGGGGTGTCCTCCAGCCAGCCCAGGCGCTTGCCGGGGAAGTAGCCGTAAATCGCCGTCAGCAGCGGCATCACGACATGCCATTTGCCCAGCATGCGCCAGCGGCTTTCCGGGGCGTAGTCGCGCCAGTAGGCGAACTGCGCGCCCACTGTCACCACGCGGCGGATCAACTGCCCGGATGCGCCCAGCCCTGCCGCGCAGCCGCCGAAGCTGTGCCCGACCACGTCGATGGGCTGGCCGGGGAATTCCCGCTGTGCGCGTTGCAGCATGGCTTCGAAGTCCAGGCTGCCCCAGTCCGACCAGGACGCCTTCAACTTGCGCATCGAGGCCGGCCGCGACTCGCCGATGCCGCGGTAGTCGTAGATGATGACGTCGAGGCCATGGCTGAACAGGTAATCGGCGAACCGCGAATAGTGCCGACAACGCACGGAGGTGGCGGCATTGATGATCACCACCGGGCGTGCGGGGTCCGGTTCGGCATGGCGCCAGGTGAAACCACCCAGGATAAAGCCATCGGCGGCAGGCTCGCGGAAAGCCGTGCCGGGGCTGCTGGTCACGGTGCTGGCCGGGTGCAGGGGTGAGGGCGGGGATTGCACGGTCATCGGCGCGTATTCCTTTGCGGGCGAAAAGGCGTGTCGGCTCTTTTTAGGTGCAAGCATTAATAACCGCCTTGTCCGCGCCGTGGCAACCGTCGGTATTGGCGCCGCTGCTAGGTACTTTTGGTTAAAAGCCTCACACCGAATCGATCTAAACGGCCTGGTATCGGGGCGTACACTGAATATCAGGGCCTGGGGGCGATCACGGATGCATGACGCTTACGGGCTGTTCATTCGAGCATCGTTTGCCTGAGGCGTAGCTGGGCTATTCAAGATGAAAAGGGGAGACCCGGACGCTGCCGTTCTGGGGCTGGGCTCTTGGCGGTGGCGTTCCCATTCAATGGTTCGAGACGAACCCGGGAGTGCTCATCATGAAGTCCTTTTACTTGAGTGTCGTAACAGGCGTTCTCGCGGCGTTCCTGTCACTCGCGCCGTTCAGCGTACAGTCTGCCACCCCCAGCAACGAACCCATCGACCCGGCGGGCGTGCAGCTGGAACCTCAGCAGCAGAACGGCATTACCTATCTGTCCGGCGGTATCGGCCTGGACGAATCGCGGACGCTCTTGCAGACCAAGGGGTACAACCTGCACATGACCTTTTCCGTCGGCCCGGAAAACAAATACACCTCGGATGTCGACCTGGCGATCCAGAACCCGCAAGGGCAGCCGGTCCTGACCCTGAATCAGGTGGGCCCCATCGTCTTTGTGCAACTGCCGGCCGGCAAGTACCAGGTTGTCGCCACCCGTGGCGGGCGTACCGAGCGCAGCGCGGTGGATATGAAAGTGGCGGGCATTCGCGACCTCAACCTGCATTGGAATGAAGGTTATTGAGTGAAGGCTGCAATGCTGAAAACAGGCGCATCAAATCGCAGGCAATAAAAAACCCCTGAATCTTGCGATTCAGGGGTTTCGGTATTAGTGGTGCCCAGAGACGGAATCGAACCGCCGACACGGGGATTTTCAATCCCCTGCTCTACCGACTGAGCTATCTGGGCAACGGGGCGCATTAAACGGGTTTTTCGGGGGGGCGTCAAGCAAGTTTTGAAAAAAAGTTTAATTATTACCGCCGCTTACGTTCCCGCCCCGATTTGAGCGCAATTACTCGGACGGCGGCACGTAGCCGTCGGCCTTGGCGTATTCCTCGCCGGAGAAGAACTTGTCCATCTCGCCCTGCAAGTATTTGCGGTCTTCGGCGTTCATCATGTTCAGGCGTTTTTCGTTGATCAGCAGGGTCTGGTGTTTCTGCCAGTCGGCCCAGGCCTTGGCCGACACGTGCTCGAAAATCTCCTGGCCCTTGGCACCCGGGTACGGAGGACGCTCCAGGCCCGGCAATTGTTCTTTGTACTTGCGGCACATTACGGTGCGGGTCATTGCAACTCTCCTGCGTTCAATACGTCGGCCGCGCGTTTGAGCAGCTTTTTCACCGGGGCGGCAAGGCCCAGGCGCGGCGGGGTGGCGAGGTTATACCAGAGCCAGTCGGCCTCGGCCACGTGATGGGTAGATGCCTGGACCTGCACCAGCCAGGGCTCGATGGCCAGCTGGAAGTGACTGAAGGTGTGCACCAGCCCGGGCATTTCCTGTTGCTTGCCCAGCTCCAGCGAGTGCTGCGAAGCCAGGTGTTCCAGGTCCGCCAGGTCGTCCAGCTCCGGCAGGCTCCACAAACCGCCCCACAGGCCGCTGGAGGGCCGGCGGTACAGCAGAATGGCGCCTTCGTGGTTGGCCAGCATCGGCATCAGCGTGCGTTTCTGCGGGACCGTCTTGCGTGGCTTGGGAATCGGGTAGCGGGTTTCCAGGCCCAGCATGTGCGCTTCGCAGCCTCTTTCCAGGGGGCACAGCAGGCAGCTGGGTTTGCTCCGGGTACAGAGGGTGGCGCCCAGGTCCATCATCGCCTGGGTGTAATGGTTCACCCGGGTCTGCGGGGTGAAGCGCTCGGCCGCGGCCCACAGCTGCTTGGCCACCCTGGGTTCGCCCGGGTAGCCCTCCTGCGCGGTAAAGCGCGCCAGCACCCGCTTGACGTTACCGTCGAGGATCGGCGCGCGCAGGCCCATGCTGATGCTGGCGATGGCGCCGGCGGTGGACAGGCCGATGCCCGGCAGTTCGGTGAGTTTTTCCACGTCGCGGGGAAACTCGCCGCCATACTCGGCGACCACGATCTTCGCGGTCTTTTGCAGGTTGCGCGCGCGGGTGTAGTAACCCAGGCCGGTCCACAGGTGCAGCACTTCGTCTTCCGGCGCGGCGGCCAGGGCCTGGACCGTCGGCAGCGAGGCCATGAACCGGTCGAAGTAGTTGAGCACGGTGCTGACCTGGGTCTGCTGCAACATGATTTCCGAGACCCATACCCGATACGGGTTGATCTCCTGCTGCCAGGGCAGGTCATGGCGGCCATGGCGGTCGTACCAGTCCAGTACCGCCGGTGCGAACTGCTCGGCCCTCATCGTTTGAACAGCCCTTTGAGCGCGTTTTTCAGTTCCGGGCTGACCTTGTCGCCCAGCTTCTCATCGAGTTTTTCGCTGAGGCGATCGCCGGCCAGCTTGGCCGCGACCTGGCCCAGGCCGTCGCGGTCCAGGCGGCAGGCCTTGGCGCCCAGTTCCAGCGGGCCGCGGCAGCGCAGCGGCAGTTCGATGCCGACAAAACGCTCGCCGACCTGGCAGGCCGGGTCCGGCATGTCGCTCTTGTCGCCTTCGACGACGATGCCGACACGGTAATCCATGCCCAGTACGCGCAGGTCGATGTCGCCATTGCCTTTGACGCTCATGCCCGGGATGCGCACTTTCAGGTCCGGGTTGCTGGCCACGCCGTTGCGCAGGGTCAGGTTGCCCTTGAGTTCCTGGAAGGGTGTGTCCTTGCCCCGCGGCTCGCTGCTCAAGGTCTTGCGGTTCAGCGTGGCGATGCCCTGGCACACTTGCTGTTCGAGGTTGGCATTGAGCAGCACGCCGTTGTTGACGACGAAGCTGGCGTTGCCGTTGAGGCTATCGACCAGCGCTTTCTGGCTGTTGCCGCTGCTGGTCAGGTTGCTGTCGAGGGTCACCAGGCCCTTGACCGGCGGGGTCTGCCCCTGGCTTTCCAGGATGCGTTCCACCGGTACCCGGTTGATCCTGGTCTGCAGGCTCAGCTGCGGCGTTGGCTGGCGCACGTCGAGGTTGCCGTTGGCTTCGAAGCTGCCGTTGTACAGCTCGCCGCGCAGGCCTTCGAGTTTCAGCAGGCCGCCCTGGCCGTTGGCCTTGAGCGTGGCGTTGTGGATCGGCAGCTTGTCCAGGGTCAACTGGCCGAAGCTCAGGTCGGCGTCCACATCCAGCTTGCTCAGGCGTTCCACCGGCAGTAGGCGCTCGGTGCTCCAGGCGCCCTTGGTCGGCGCGTCCGGCAGTGGCGAGTTGCCGGCCCCGGCGACGGCGCTGGCTTCGCTGCTCTGTACTTCGGCCTTGCGCGCCACCGCGGCGCTGTTGGCTTCGGCGGACTTCGGCGGCAGGTAGCGGTCGACGTCGAAGGTGTCGGCCTTGAGCTGGGCGCGCAGCGATTGCTTGGCCAGGTCTTCGACCGCCAGGCGGCCGCTGAAGCTGCTGTCGTCGAGTTTCAGGTTGATGTTTTCCAGGGCGATGCTGTTCGGCGTGGCGGACAGGCGGCTGACCAGCTCGACCTTGCTCAGGCTGCCTTCGGCCATGGCCGGCAGGGTCTGGCCGATGCTGTCGACGAACTTGGCCAGGTCGAACTGGGCGATGGAGATGCCGCCGTTGAGCTGCGGGGTCTTGTCCAGGTCGTTGACCTTGAGCTCGCCGATGGCGCGCAGCTGGTTGAGCGAGAGCTTCAGGCTGTTCCATTCGGCGACGTTGGCGGCCTTGTCCAGCAACAGCTGGCCCTGGGCGGCGAAGGTCAGGGTCTTGCCTTGCAGCGGATCGCCGGCGGCTTCGCCGGACAGTTTCATGTCTTCGAACTGGTAGCGCTTGAGGACGCGGTCGAAGCGCAGCTCGCCCTTCAACTCGGTGCGCACACGCACGGCCGGCTGGGTGCTGGCGAGGAAGGCAGTGAGCTTGACCGGGGTATTGGTCGCTTCGTGGATCGGGCCGGTGCTCAGTTGGATGCTTTCGGCGGTGAACTGCTTGCCGCTCTGTTCGTCGTTGTATTCCACCCGGGCGTTGTTCACGGTCAGGCTGTCGATATCCAGGCGGATCGGCTGCGCCGGTTTTTCCGTGGTGGCCGGGGTCGTGGTTGTGGTTTCGCCGGTGCTGGTGGCCGGGGTTGCGGCCTGCTTGTCGGCGGGGGCGACCTTGCCGATGTCTTCCCAGTTGCCGTGGCCATCCTTGTTGCGGGTCAGGCGCAGGTTCAGGCCTTCGACACGCACATCGCTCATCTGCACTTCGCGGCGCAGCAGCGGCAGCACGCGGACCGACAAACCGAGCATCTGCAGATCGGCGAACGGCTGGGTCGGGTTGGCCAGGGTGGCGACGCCGGCCTCATGCAGTTCGAGGCCGAGCCAGGGGAACAGGCTCCAGCCGATATCGCCATTGAGCGTCAGCTCGATGTGGGCCTTGTCGCGGGCTATCTGGCGAATTTCTTCTTTGTAGTCGTTGGGATCAAACAGGTGAGTCAGGGCGAAGCCGAGAGCCACGATGATCAGCAACAGCCCGAGAAGTACCAGACCCAGGATTTTGCCGAACGCTTTCATGGGCGAGTCCTTGTAGTGTCGAATTCGAATTTAGCCGGGGAGTATAACGCCCCGGACCTGGCCACTGGTCACTGATCGCTTTGCAGCACATCCAGCGGTATCTGCAGCTTGGCCGCCAGCGCCTGGGCTTCGAGGTGCCCGGCGGGGGCCAGCAGGCGCAAGGTGGCGCCGTGCCGGGCGGCCATTGTCCGGGCTTCGCTCACCAGTCGCTCGGCCACGCCGCGACGCCGGGTGATCTTGCGCACACACAATTGGGACAGGTGCCAGACGTCTTGGTGCCGTTGCAGGCGGGTGGCGCCCAGCAGGCGGTCGTTGAAGCGCCCGGCGATCAGGCTGCCGTCGCCCAGGGCGGCCTCGATCAGTTCCATATCGTCGCGCTGCGGCGCGAACAACCAGGGCGGGGCGTCGCGGTAGATCTTCTGCAGGTCCTGTTGATCCTGATAGCTGGCTTGTTTCAGCGACTCGACAACGATGGGCATGGGGAATCCTGTGCAGAGCGAAGGAATGGCTGGCCATTATCGAGAGCAGCGCGCGGGCTGGCGAGGGGCAGGCTTCTGTAGGAGCGAGGCTTGCCCGCGAAGCGTTCTGCCTGACACACCGCATAACACCCATCGCCGGCAAGCCTGGCTCCTACAGCAGCGTTATTGCCGTCTTTCGGAGCAGATGACGCTGAAAAGGTGATGGCAGTTTGCTTTTTCTGTCACGAGCAAATGGTAATCTCTCGCAGTTCATCTGCCCTTCCGCGACCAAAAGTCGCACTCTATGGAGCTTCACTCGATAAAACGGCCACGTCTGCGTGCAAAGGTCGTGAGTGGAGAGTGGCCGGCGAATAATTCCAATAATTGGGGGAAACACTCATGAGCACTAGCACCGAGGCGGGCGCGATTGCCGTCCAGCCGGCGTTCTTGTCCAAAGAACGCATCATCGCCAAGCCCGGTTTCAACCGTTGGCTGGTTCCACCGGCCGCCCTGGCCATCCACCTGTGCATCGGCATGGCCTACGGCTTCTCGGTGTTCTGGTTGCCGCTGTCCAAGGCCCTGGGCGTGACCGCCCCGGTGGCCTGCGCCCCGGACATGAGCTTTATCGCGCAGGTCTTTTCGTCCCAGTGCGATTGGCCGATCTCGATGCTCGGCTGGATCTATACCCTGTTCTTCATTTTCCTCGGCTGCTCCGCGGCGATCTGGGGCGGCTGGCTGGAGCACGCCGGCCCGCGCAAGGCCGGTGTGGTGTCGGCGCTGTGCTGGTGCGGCGGCCTGCTGATTTCGGCGCTGGGTATCTATACCCACCAGATCTGGCTGATGTGGCTCGGCTCCGGCGTGATCGGCGGTATCGGCCTGGGCCTGGGTTACATTTCGCCGGTGTCGACCCTGATCAAATGGTTCCCGGACAAGCGCGGCATGGCCACCGGCATGGCGATCATGGGCTTCGGCGGTGGCGCGATGGTCGGTGCGCCATTGGCGGCGGCACTGATGAGCCATTTCGCTTCGCCAACCGGCGTCGGCGTCTGGCAGAGCTTCCTGGTGATGGCGGCGATCTACTTCGTGTTCATGATCGGTGGTGCGCTGTCGTACCGCGTGCCGCCGACCGGCTGGAAGCCCGAGGGCTGGACCCCGCCGGCGAAAAAAGCCGCGAACGCGATGATCACCCACCGTCACGTGCATGTGAACGTGGCCTGGAAAACCCCGCAGTTTCGCCTGGTATGGCTGGTGCTGTGCCTGAACGTTTCCGCGGGTATCGGCATCCTCGGCATGGCTTCGCCGCTGTTGCAGGAAGTCTTCGCCGGCAAGCTGCTGGGCAATGAGCTGGCCTTCGGTCAGCTGGACGCCTCGCAACTGGCGTCGATCGCCGCGATCGCCGCCGGCTTCACCGGCCTGCTGAGCCTGTTCAACATCGGTGGCCGCTTCTTCTGGGCGTCGTTCTCCGACTACCTGGGACGCAAGAACACCTACTTCGTGTTCTTCGCCCTGGGCTTTGCCCTGTACGCGCTGATCCCGAACCTCGGGCACCTGGGCAATGTCGCGCTGTTCGTGGCGGCGTTCTGCATCATCCTGTCGATGTACGGCGGCGGTTTCGCCACGGTTCCGGCCTACCTGGCGGACCTGTTCGGCACCCAGATGGTGGGCGCGATCCACGGTCGCCTGCTGACCGCCTGGGCGGCGGCGGGTGTACTGGGTCCGGTGCTGGTGAACTACCTGCGTGAATATCAGCTGAGCATCGGCGTCGAGCGTGCCGCGGCCTACGACATCACCCTGTACATCCTCGCCGGCCTGCTGGTGCTGGGTTTCCTGTGCAACCTGCTGGTGCGTCCGGTGGCCGACAAGTACTTCATGAGCGACGCCGAGCTGGCCGCTGAACAGGCGCTGGGCCATGACAAGGGCACGGACAGCACCACCGTGCTGGAGTGGAAGGCCTCGTCCGGCAGCGTGCCGCTGGCGGTCGCCGCCTGGCTGGTGGTGGGTATTCCGCTGGCGTGGGGCGTGTGGGTCACCCTGCAGAAGACCGCGGTGTTGTTCCACTAAGGCTTCTCTGGCAAGGATGTAGCCGCTGCTGAAGGCTGCGATAAGGTCCGCAGGACCTTCAGCGATTTCAGAATCGCCACGGCCGTTCTCCGAACGCGGCCCGGGCCGATCGCAGCCCGCGGCAGCGGCTACAGATTGCATATTGCTTGTCATGACAGGTACAGCCCCGGCTTTATTGGCTTCAGCCCGTCAGGATCTTGTCCTGTGTGTTCCTGTTTAGCCGCCGTCCGGCCTATAATGTTCGCCTTTTTCGCCCAATGATTTTGCGGAGCTGGTGATGGCCGAACGTAAGGCGTCCGTCGAGCGCGACACTCTGGAAACCCAGATCAAAGCCTCGATCAACCTGGATGGCACCGGAAAGGCCCGATTCGATATCGGGGTTCCCTTCCTTGAGCACATGCTGGACCAGATCGCCCGTCACGGGCTGATCGACCTGGATATCGAAAGCAAAGGCGACCTGCATATCGACGACCACCACACCGTGGAAGACGTCGGTATCACCCTGGGTCAGGCCTTCACCAAAGCCATCGGCGACAAGAAGGGCATCCGTCGCTACGGCCACGCCTACGTGCCGCTCGATGAAGCGCTGTCGCGCGTGGTGATCGACTTCTCCGGCCGCCCTGGCCTGCAGATGCACGTGCCTTACACCCGCGCCACCGTGGGCGGCTTCGATGTCGACCTGTTCCAGGAATTCTTCCAGGGCTTCGTCAACCACGCCAACGTCACCCTGCACATCGACAACCTGCGTGGGCACAACACCCACCACCAGATCGAAACCGTGTTCAAGGCTTTCGGCCGCGCGCTGCGCATGGCCGTGGAGCTGGATGACCGCATGGCCGGGCAGATGCCTTCGACCAAGGGCGTGCTGTAATGCAGACGGTCGCGGTTATCGATTACGGCATGGGCAACCTGCACTCGGTGGCCAAGGCCCTCGAGCATGTTGGCGCCGGCAAGGTGCTGATCACCAGCGATGCCAATGTGATTCGCGAAGCCGACCGGGTGGTCTTCCCCGGCGTCGGCGCGATTCGCGACTGCATGGCGGAGATCCGTCGCCTGGGCTTCGACGCGCTGGTGCGTGAAGTCAGCCAGGACCGTCCGTTCCTCGGTATCTGCGTGGGCATGCAAGCCTTGCTCGACCGCAGTGAAGAGAACGACGGCGTCGACTGCATCGGCCTGTTCCCCGGCCAGGTGAAGTTCTTCGGCAAGGGCCTGCATGAGGACGGCGAGCACCTGAAAGTCCCGCACATGGGCTGGAACGAAGTGAAACAGGCGGTGAGCCACCCGCTGTGGCACAACATCCCGGACCTGGCGCGCTTCTACTTCGTGCACAGCTACTACATCGCCGCCGGCAACGCGCGGCAGGTGGTCGGTAGCGGCCACTACGGGGTCGATTTCGCCGCGGCACTGGCCGAGGGCTCGCGCTTCGCCGTGCAGTTCCACCCGGAGAAAAGCCATACCCATGGCCTGCAATTGCTGCAGAACTTCGCGGCGTGGGACGGTCGCTGGTAAATGGCGGTCAAGAAGACCAAGGCGCCGATCCTGACCCTCACCCCCGAGCAGGAGAGTGAGGCCAATCACAAGATCCAGCGCTTCATGGAAGATCGCTTCGAGCTCGACCTGGGCTCGTTCGAGGCGGCCGAGATTCTTGAACTCTTTACCCGCGAAATTGCTCCGCACTATTACAACAGGGCGATTTTCGATGTGCAGGCCCAGCTCAAAGAGCGGTTCGAAAGCATCGAAAGCGACCTGTGGGCGCTCGAAAAAAATTAGGAGCAGCTGCAAGCCGCAAGCTTCAAGCTGCAAGAATTGGTACACCGCATGCTTGCAGCTTGTCGCTTGCAGCTTGCCGCTCTTTTGACGAAGGAAAAAGCATGCTGATTATCCCCGCTATCGATCTTAAAGACGGTGCCTGTGTACGTCTGCGCCAGGGCCGCATGGAAGATTCCACGGTGTTCTCCGATGACCCGGTGAGCATGGCTGCCAAGTGGGTGGAGGGCGGCTGCCGCCGTCTGCATCTGGTCGACCTGAACGGCGCCTTCGAAGGCCAGCCGGTCAACGGCGAAGTGGTCACCGCCATCGCCAAGCGCTACCCGAACCTGCCGATCCAGATCGGTGGTGGCATCCGCTCGCTGGAAACCATCGAGCACTACGTCAAGGCTGGCGTGAGCTACGTGATCATCGGCACCAAGGCGGTGAAAGAGCCGGAGTTCGTTGCGCAAGCCTGCCGCGCCTTCCCGGGTAAGGTGATCGTCGGCCTGGACGCCAAGGACGGCTTCGTCGCCACCGACGGCTGGGCCGAGGTCAGCAGCTTGCAGGTCATCGACCTGGCCAAGCGCTTCGAAGCCGACGGCGTGTCCGCCATCGTTTATACCGACATCGCCAAAGACGGCATGATGCAGGGCTGCAACGTACCCTTCACCGCCGCCCTGGCCGCTGCCACCAAGATCCCGGTGATCGCTTCCGGCGGTATCCACAACCTGGGCGACATCAAGGCCCTGCTGGACGCCAAGGCTCCGGGGATCATTGGCGCCATCACCGGCCGCGCGATTTATGAGGGCACGCTGGATGTGGCAGAGGCTCAAGCATTTTGTGATGGCTACGCGGCCAGCTCCAAGTCGTAAGCTGCAAGCTGCAAGTCAGGAGCGTGAACGCGATCCGCTCTTTCTTGCAGCTTGAAGCTTGAAGCTTGCAACTCGAGGATTAACCATGGCTTTAGCCAAACGCATAATTCCCTGCCTCGATGTCGACAACGGCCGGGTGGTCAAGGGCGTCAAGTTCGAGAACATCCGCGATGCCGGCGACCCGGTGGAAATTGCCCGTCGCTACGACGAGCAGGGCGCGGACGAGATTACCTTTCTCGACATCACCGCCAGCGTTGATGGCCGCGACACCACGCTGCATACCGTCGAGCGCATGGCCAGCCAGGTGTTCATCCCGCTGACCGTGGGCGGTGGCGTGCGCACCGTGCAGGACATCCGCAACCTGCTCAATGCCGGGGCGGACAAGGTCTCGATCAACACCGCGGCGGTGTTCAACCCCGAGTTCGTCGGCGAAGCGGCGCAGCATTTCGGCTCGCAGTGCATCGTCGTCGCCATCGATGCGAAGAAGGTTTCCGGGCCGGGCGAAACCCCGCGCTGGGAGATCTTCACCCACGGTGGGCGCAAGCCTACCGGGCTGGACGCGGTGGAGTGGGCGAAGAAGATGGAAGGCCTGGGCGCCGGCGAGATCCTGCTGACCAGCATGGACCAGGACGGCATGAAGAACGGCTTCGACCTGGGTGTGACCCGCGCCATCAGCGATGCCCTGGGCATTCCGGTGATCGCCTCGGGCGGGGTCGGCAACCTGCAGCACCTGGCCGACGGCATCCTCGAAGGCCACGCCAGCGCGGTACTGGCGGCGAGCATCTTCCACTTCGGCGAGTACACGGTTCCGGAAGCCAAGGCTTATATGGCGCACCGCGGCATCGTCGTGCGGTAGCCACTGGACAGCATGGCGGGCTCGCGGCACTCTTGGGCACGCCATGGATTCCGGTAGCCCGTCATGTTCAAACGTCTTCTTCTTGTTCTTGTCAGCGCTTCGGTCCTCTTCGCCGCAGGCGCTCGCGCAGCGCAAACGCCAGGCACCTCCCTGGTGCTGCTGACGGAAAATTTCCCCCCCTACAACATGGCCAAGAACGGCAAGAACTTTGCCCAGGGCGAGAATATCAACGGCATCGCCGTGGATATCGTCCGCGAAATGTTCAAGCGTGCCGGGATCAATTACAGCCTGACCCTGCGTTTTCCCTGGGAGCGCATCTACAAGCTCGCCCTGGAGCAGCCGGGGTATGGCGTGTTTGTCATGGCGCGGCTGCCGGACCGGGAGCCGCTGTTCAAATGGGTCGGCCCCATCGGCCCGGATGACTGGATCATGCTGGCCCGGGGCGATAGCAAGATCGCCCTGCAATCTCTGGAGCAGGCGCGCAAATACCGGATTGGCGCCTACAAGGGCGACGCCATTGCCGAGACCCTGGCCAAGCAAGGACTCAAGCCGCTGGTGGTGCTGAGGGACCAGGACAACGCCAGGAAGCTGGTCGGCGGACAGATCGACCTATGGGCCACCGGCGACCCCGCCGGGCGCTATCTGGCCAGGCAGGAAGGTGTGACCGGGCTCAAGACTGTGCTGCGCTTCCACAGCGCCCAGTTGTACCTGGCGCTGAACAAAGAAGTCCCGGACGAGACCGTCGCCCGGCTGCAGGCCGCGCTGGATCAACTGCGCGAGGAAGGCGTGGTGGAAGAAATCATGGGGCGTTATCTGTAGAAGGGCAGCCGCAAGCTGCAAGCTTGGAGCTGCAAGTGACTTGAAGCTTGCAGCTTGAGGCTTGCAGCTGCTTCACCGATAGACCCCGTCCTTGCCGTGCCCGGCCATGGCCTTGTTGCTGCGCACGCTGATCATCAACTTGATATCGATCCAGTCGATGCCCTGGGCCTTGAGCCTGGGCAGTTCGCGTTCGAGCACGGCCAGGGTCTGCGGGTAGGGATGGCCGATCACCACCGCCGAACCCTGTTTGCGCGCCAGGTTGATCGCGGTCTGCAACTGATGGCTGATGGCGTCTTCGGTGCGTTCATCGTCGAGGAACACATCGCGGGACACGCTGGCCAGGCCGATCTTCTGCGCCTCGGCGGCGGCCACGGTCTTGGCGCTGGTGCGGCTGTCGACAAAGAACTTGTGGCGGCGCTGCAACTCGCCCATCAGCCAGGCCATGGCCTGGGACTGGGAGGTCATGCGGCTGCCCATGTGGTTGTTGATGCCGCTGGTGTAGGGCACGGCCTTGAAGGCGGCGTTGAGGCGCTTTTCCAGCTCTTCGATGGGCAGCTCGGGGTGCCAGGCGAAGGGCCCGGTGGCCGGGTCCATGGGCATGTGCAGGATGACGATCTTGCCGGCGCGATGGGCTTCGCGGGCGAACTCGGCGGCGTGGGGCGTGTCGGGCATGATCGCCGTGGTCACCGGGCCGGGCAGGGCGAGTACGCGGCGATCGCGGGGCAGGTTCTGCCCGAGGTCGTCGATGATCAGGCTCAGGTAGGCCTTGCGCGGGGCGGGCTCGGCGGCCTGGAGCGAGGTGAAGGCGAGGAGGCACAGAAGCCCGATCATGAGCCTCCACGACAACCGTGGGAGGGGTTGGCGGTGAGTGATCATGGAAGTTTGAAGCATAGGGTTCGGGTAAAGCCTTGGCGGGGTGTGGCGGTCATCAGGGCGCTATCGCGAGCAAGCTTCGCTCCTGCAGAGGAGGCGGCGGGCTTGCTCGCGATGGCTTCCATCACTTGCTGCGGGTGATGCTCAGGCCCTTGAGCAGGCTGAGGGCCTGGGCCAGCTGGTAGTCGTCGTCCTGTGGCATCGGCTTGGGCTTGCTGCCGGAAGCGGTCGGCTTGTCGGCGCCGCCGTTGCCATTGCCCAGGTGACCTTGCAGGTCGGCTTCCTTGAAGTACTCGTTGTCCTGCGCTTCGCTGGTGATCTTGGCGCGGCGCACCTCGATGTCCGGCACGATGCCCTGGGCCTGGATCGAACGGCCGTTCGGCGTGAAGTACAGCGCGGTGGTGATCTTCAGCGCGCGGTCGTTGTTCAGCGGCAGCACGGTTTGCACCGAGCCCTTGCCGAAGCTGGTGGTGCCCATCAGCACCGCGCGTTTCTGGTCCTGCAGGGCGCCGGCGACGATCTCCGAAGCCGAGGCGCTGCCACCGTTGATCAGCACCACCATCGGCACCGCTTCGCTTTCGTCCTTGCCGGTGGCGGAGAAGCGCAGCTCGGAGTTGGCGATGCGGCCCTTGGTGTAGACGATCAGGCCCTTGGTGATGAAGTGGTCGACCACTTCCACCGCCGATTGCAGCACGCCGCCCGGGTTGTTGCGCAAATCGAGGATGATGCCGTTGAGTTTCTTGCCATTGTCCTTGCGCAGCTTGGCCAGGGCCTTGGAGACTTCCTCGCCGGTCTTGACCTGGAACTGAGTGATGCGGATGTAGCCATAGCCCGACTCCAGCAGCTGGCTCTTCACGCTCTTCACCTGGATGGTGGCGCGGGCCAGGGTCACGTCGAACGGTGCACCGCCGTCGCGTACCAGGGTCAGGGTGATCTTCTGGCCGATCTTGCCGCGCATCTTGTCCACGGCTTCGGTCATGCTCTGGCCGCGGGTCGGCTGGCCGTTGATCTTGACGATCAGGTCGCCGGCCTGGATGCCGGCCTTGGACGCCGGAGTGTCGTCGATCGGCGACACCACCTTGATGATGCCGTCCTCGGCGCCGACTTCGATGCCCAGGCCGCCGAACTCGCCGCTGGTGCTTTCCTGCAGCTCGGCGAAGTCTTCAGGGCCGAGGTAGGCCGAGTGCGGGTCGAGGTTGCTGAGCATGCCCTTGATGGCGTTTTCCAGCAGGGTCTTGTCGTCGACGGGTTCGACATAGGCGGCCTTGATCCGGTCCATGACCTCGGCGAAGGTGCGCAGCTCTTCGAGCGGCAATGGCGCCTTGGTGGTCGTGGCGGCTGCCGACTGAGCGGTTTCGGCGGCGAACGCCAGGGGCGCACCGATCACCAGAGCGATCGTCAGGGCCAGCGAGGTGAGGCGGGACAAATGCAGCATGTCGAACGAACTCCTGAATGAGATGGCGCGCTTATCCTTGCGCGCGGCACCATTGTGCCGGGTCGCTTGGGCGACCCTGCTGGCGAATAGCGAAGTACAGTGCAGGCGCGCCCTGTCCGCCACTGCTACCGACAGTGGAGATGGACTCGCCGGCCTTGACGATATCGCCCGCTTCTTTAAGCAGCGTCTGGTTGTGTCCGTAGAGGCTCAAGTAGCCGTTGCCATGGTCGAGGATCACCAGCAGGCCGGCGCCGCGCAACCAGTCGGCGAACACTACACGGCCGCCATGGACGGCATGCACCTGGCTGCCGGCCGAGGCGCTGATCATCACCCCGTCCCACTTGGTCCGAGCATCGTCGCCGCGGCTTTCGCCGAAGCGCGCCAGCAGTCGACCATCAACCGGCCATGGAAGTTTTCCCCGGGATGAAGCAAAAGGGCCTCCATAGGAGGCGCCTGCGCTGGAAACCAAGGGGCCGGGCGTCGCTCGGGGCGGCTTGCTCGGGCTCTCGTCGGCACTGGCCTGGGCCTCACGCAAACGCTTTTTTTCGGCTTCCTGCTGGGCGATCAGCGCTTTCTGTCGCGCTTCTTCCGCCTCGCGGGCCTGGCGGGCCAGGGTTTCCTCGATGGTTTTCAGGACCTTGCCCAGATCGGCCTGGTCCTGTTCGCGGGCCTTGAGCTTGTCGCCACGGGCCTTCACGTCATCATTGAGCTTGGCCAGGGCCACCTGGCGTTCCTTGCGGACCTTGTCGAGTTCTTCACGCTGGGTGTCGAGGCTGCTTTTCTGCACCAGCAGCTGGGCTTGCTGCAGGGAGATTTCCTTTTCGACATTGGCCAGCTGGCGCAGGGTCTCGTTGAAATTCTTCAGCTGCTCCAGGCGGGCCTGGCTCAGGTAATCGTAATAAGTCAGGGTGCGGGCGAATTTTTCCGGGTTCTGCTGGTTGAGCAGCAGCTTGAGATACTCCTGGCGGCCGTTCTGGTAGGCCGCACGGGCCTGGATGGCGATCAGTCGTTGCTGTTCAATGCGCGCGCTCTGGAGTTTTTTTTTCTCCTCATCGAGACGCTGCAGCTCGGATTCGCTTTTCTTCAGCTCTTTCTGCAGGGCATCGACCTGCTTTTCCAGCTTGCCCATCTCGGTTTCGGTGCCGCGCAGGTCTTTCTGCACGCCGGATTTTTCTTCCTGCAGCTTGCCCAGCAGCTTTTTCAGCTCGGCAATATCCTGACGCGTGGCGTCCAACTGCTGTTGGGTTTGCGCGCGCTCGTCGGCGAAGGCCGGTTGGAGCAGGCAGATCAGAGCAAGGGTAATCAGGGCGCGAAGCATAGAGGCGGGCGACACCAGGGAAAGGGACGGCCTAGTATGCCCGCCCCTCGCTGCAAAAAAAACGCCTCAAAGCCAACTGCTTTGAGGCGTTCGTCATAAAAAGCCGTTTGCGGCCCATTATTCGGTCTTTTTGATATCAGACCAGTATCGAAGTGCCAGTCATTTCCGCGGGCTGCGGCAGGCCCAGCAGTTTCAGCATGGTCGGCGCCACGTCGGCCAGGACTCCGCCTTCACGGACTTTCAGGTCGCGCTTGCCCACATAGATGAACGGCACCGGCTCGCTGGTGTGGGCGGTGTGGGCCTGGCCGGTGGAGGCGTCGGACATCTGCTCGACGTTGCCGTGGTCGGCGGTGATCAGGGCTTCGCCGCCGACCTTTTCCAGGGCATCGACGATGCGGCCGACGCACAGGTCCAGGCATTCGACGGCCTTGACCGCGGCGTCGAACACGCCGCTGTGGCCGACCATGTCGCCGTTGGCGTAGTTGACCACGATCACGTCGTAGCGCTGGTTTTCGATGGCGTCGACGATCCGGTCGGTGACTTCCGGCGCGCTCATCTCCGGCTGCAGGTCATAGGTGGCGACTTTCGGCGACGGAATCAGGATGCGTTCTTCGCCCGGGAACGGCTCTTCGCGGCCACCGGAGAAGAAGAAGGTCACGTGGGCGTATTTTTCGGTTTCGGCGATGCGCAGCTGGGTCTTGCCGTTTTTCGCCAGGTAATCGCCCAGCACGTTTTCCAGGCTGCCCGGGGCAAAGGCCGAAGGGGCCGGAATGCTTGCCGCGTATTGGGTCAGCATGACGAAACCGGCCAGTTTCGGCTGGCGGGCGCGCTCGAATTCCTTGAAACCGTCCTCGACGAACACCCGGCTCAGCTCGCGGGCGCGGTCGGCGCGGAAGTTCATGAACACCACGGCGTCGCCGTCCTCGACTTTCACCGGCTCGCCGAGGGTGGTGGCCTTGACGAATTCGTCGCTCTCACCACGCTCGTAGGCGGCCTGCAGACCTTCCTGGGCGGTGGCGGCGTTGAATTCGCCCTTGCCGTCGACGACCAGGTTGTAGGCCTGGGCCACGCGGTCCCAGCGGTTGTCGCGGTCCATGGCGAAGTAGCGGCCGATCAGGCTGGCGATGCGGCCCTTGCCCAGGGTCTTGAAGGTTTCATCCAGCAGCTCGATCGACGAGGTGGCGCTTTTCGGCGGAGTATCGCGGCCGTCGAGGAAGGCGTGCAGGTAGATCTTCTCGGCGCCACGCTTGAAGGCCAGTTCGGCCATGGCCACCAGATGGTCCTGGTGGCTGTGCACGCCGCCATCGGACAGCAGGCCGAGGATATGCACGGCCTTGCCGGCGGCCACGGCTTTATCCACGGCGGCGCAAATGGTCGGATTCTCGAAGAACTCGCCATCGCGGATGGCTTTGGTGACACGGGTGAAATCCTGGTACACCACGCGGCCGGCACCGAGGTTCATGTGGCCGACTTCGGAGTTGCCCATCTGGCCGTCCGGCAGGCCGACATCCATGCCCGAACCCGAGATCAGGCCGTTCGGCACGCTGGCGCACAGGCGGTCGAGGACCGGCTTCTTGGCTGCATAGATAGCGTTGGATTCGTGGCTCTCGCTGTGACCGAAGCCATCCAGAATCATCAGGACCAAAGGTTTAGGCGTGGTAGTCATAGATTCCACTCGTGGCTGGATTGGGAGAATGTTGGAAAAAGGGAGTGGCAGTTTAAAGCGAAGTTCCGGTGGCGTCACCGCCGGGCGGGGTTTGGCCGACCCGGAGGGCTGTGTATACTGGCCGACATTTTAACGCCCTGGAACCTCCTTGATGGTTGCTCACCTGATTCAATTCGCCACTGAACACTACTTGCTCGTCGGCGCCTTCGTCATCTTGCTGGCTCTGTTGATCGCTCACGAGTTGAGCCGCGGCGGCCGCAGCCTCAGCACCCGTGAACTGACCGCGCTGGTGAACAGCGAGCAGGGCGTGGTGATCGATATCCGTCCGACCAAGGACTTCGCCGCGGGCCATATCGTCGGCGCGTTGAACATCCCTCAAGACAAACTGGCCGCCCGCGTGGGCGAGCTGGAAAAGCACAAGGCCAAGACCATCATTCTGGTCGACGCCCTGGGTCAGCACGCCGGCACCCACGCTCGCGAGCTGATGAAGTCCGGCTTCACCGCCGCCAAGCTGTCCGGCGGCGTTGGCAGCTGGAAAGCCGACAACCTGCCGCTGGTGAAGTGATATGGCTACTGTCGTCGTCTATTCCAGCGATTACTGCCCCTACTGCTCGCGGGCCAAGTACCTGCTCGAGAACAAAGGCGTAGCCTTCGAAGAGATCAAGGTCGACGGCAAGCCGCAGGTTCGTGCCGAAATGGCCCAGAAGGCCGGGCGCACGTCCGTGCCGCAGATCTGGATCGGCAGCACCCATGTGGGCGGTTGTGACGATCTGTTCGCCCTGGAGCGCGCCGGCAAGCTCGACGCGCTGCTCGCGGCCTGACTGACCACCCAAGTTCAGCAAACCCTACATGACCCCGAGATCAAGAAGGATCTGAGATGACTGACCAACAGAACACCGCTGCGACCGAAGACGAATCCGCACCGCAATTCTCGCTGCAGCGTATCTATGTGCGTGACCTGTCTTTCGAAGCTCCGAAAAGCCCGGCGATCTTCCGCCAGCAGTGGGAGCCGAGCGTCGGCCTGGACCTGAACACCCGTCAGAAGGCGCTGGAAGAGGGTTTCCACGAAGTCGTGCTGACCCTGTCGGTCACCGTGAAGAACGGCGACGAAGTGGCGTTCATCGCCGAAGTGCAACAGGCCGGTATCTTCCTGATCAAGAACCTGGACGACGCTTCGATGAGCCACACCCTGGGTGCGTTCTGCCCGAACATCCTGTTCCCGTACGCTCGCGAAGCGCTGGACAGCCTGGTGACCCGCGGTTCGTTCCCGGCCCTGATGCTGGCTCCGGTGAACTTCGACGCGCTGTACGCGCAAGAGCTGCAACGCCTGCAGGCAGCCGGTGAAGGCACCGTTCAATAAGCTGCC
Source organism: Pseudomonas sp. 09C 129 (assembly GCF_002843625.1). NCBI lineage: Bacteria > Pseudomonadati > Pseudomonadota > Gammaproteobacteria > Pseudomonadales > Pseudomonadaceae > Pseudomonas > Pseudomonas sp. 09C 129. The sequence goes on from NZ_CP025261.1 coordinate 907,280, forward strand.
GGGTTCCATGAAAAAAGCGCCGTTTCAGGCGCTTTTTTCATGTTCGGGCCCAAGGTTTCGAGGTTGACGCCGAGAGCGGCGCCAAACCTGTAGCCGCTGCCGAAGGCTGCGATCGCCTCCGAAGGGGGCGCCAGGTCTTGAGCACGCTGAAGGCCTTCGGCCTTATCGCAGCCTGCGGCAGCGGCTACAAGGAGTCGTGCAGAGGTGGGGGGCTTATTTGAACCCCAGCTGGCGCCAGGCTTCGTAGACAGCCACCGCCACGGTGTTGGACAGGTTCAGGCTGCGGCAGCCTTCGCGCATGGGCAGGCGCAGGCGTTGTTCGGCGGGCAGGGCGTCCAGTACCTCGGCGGGCAGGCCACGGCTTTCCGGGCCGAACAGGAAGGCATCGCCCTCGGCGAAGCTGGCGTCGTGGAAAGGTCGCGAGCCCTTGGTGGTGAAGGCGAACAGGCGCGGATGGCCTAGGCTTTCAAGACAGCTGGCGAGGTCGGCATGGCGCTGCAGGGTGGCGTACTCGTGGTAGTCGAGGCCGGCCCGGCGCAGGCGCTTGTCGTCCATTTCGAAACCCAGCGGTTCGATCAAATGCAGGTGGCAGCCGCTATTGGCGCACAGCCTGATTACGTTGCCGGTATTCGGCGGAATTTCTGGTTGAAAAAGGATGACGTGAAACATGCACGGCTCCGAAGAAAAAGACAGGCCGCATTCTACGCCTGAAGCGGACGTCCGGCCGAAGCTAATGCTGCGGGTATTCGGCTCGCTGGCGATCTTTGGCGTGATGGTCGGATTGATGATCGGTCGCCTCACCACCCCGGACCCCACCGAGCTGCAGGAAGTGCAGGCCCAGCCCAATGCCCTGGTGGTGTGGTTCAACAACGAGCCCAAGGTCCATGGCGAGCACATCGACGGGGCCGTGGCGCTGTTGTTCGAGGCCGAGGGGCGGGCGCAAAAGGGCCAGTTGAAGATCAACGACAAGGATGCCAACTGGCGGGTGCGGGCGGCTGAGGAAGGGTTGCTGCTGAACGTGGTCGCAGCAAGAGCGCTGCACGCCGAGTGGTCGGGCAGCGAGGTCGACGGGCGCTGGCGCCTGGAAGTCCAGCTGCGCGAGGAATAAAAGAGGGGATTCCCGGCCTGCCTGTACCAAGGTCCCCAAAAGCGTGAGGGCCGCGCTGATTGCGCTGGGCCCGGTGTAAAGAGGGAATCCCCGGCCTGCCTGTACCAAGGTTCCCGAAACGGGTGGGGGCTCGTCGCTGTGAGCGTGATGAGCCCGGGTGTTAAAGAGGGAATCCCTGGCCTGCCTGTACCAGGGTTCCCCAAACCGGGTGGAACCCGTCGCTGCGAGCGGTATGGGTTCCGGGTGTAAAGAAGGGGATTCTCGGCCTGCCTGTACCAAGGTCCCCAAAATGGGTGAGTGACTGCACTCATGATCTTGTCTTTGCAGGGGGCGTGCCAATTTCGGCTTAAACGGTTAAGCGAATTTTCAAGAAAATCTGAAAGCCCCGGTTTACGGGGCTTTCGCCGTTGTGTGGAGATGTTTTTGCGAGAAAAATCGAGATCACCCACCGGGAAATCCCACGTCCAGCCGCGCATTCGGGCAGTGCAGGCTCACCATTGCGGTGCACAAAAAGCTTCGCGGGCAAGCCTCGCTCCTACAGAACCCCTTCATCTATAGGAGCGAGGCTTGCCCGCGATTGGATCTGTCATTCGGCACAGCCCGAATGCCTTGCACTGTAGCCGCTGCCGAAGGCTGCGATCGCGACCGAAGGGCGCGCAGGATCTCAAGATCGCTGAAGGCCTTCGGCCTTATCGCAGCCTGCGGCAGCGGCTACAGGGGGTTACGCGGCTCAGCCCTCGTCGCTGTCGTCGTCATCCCCGCCGTCGACCTTCATCCCCAACTCCTTGATCTTGCGCGTCAGGGTGTTGCGGCCCCAGCCCAGCAGCACGGCGGCGTCGCGGCGGCGGCCGGCGGTGTGCTTGAGGGCAGTCTCGATCATGATCCGCTCGAAGCTCGGCACCGCGCTGTCCAGCAGGCTCGACTGGCCGCGTGCCAGGGCCTGGTCGGCCCACTGGCGCAGGGCCTGCTCCCAGTTGGTCACCGGCGCCGAATCCTGGGGCAGGCTCAGCAGTTCCGGCGGCAGGTCGCTGATATGCACCTCGCGACCCGAAGCCATCACGGTGATCCAGCGGCAGGTGTTCTCCAGCTGGCGCACGTTGCCGGGCCACGGCAGGTTCTTCAGGTATTCCTCGGTCTCGCTTTTCAGCAGCTTGGGCTCGACGGCCAGCTCCTGGGCGGCGCGGCTGAGGAAGTGCTTGGCCAGGGTCGGAATGTCTTCGCGACGGTCCGACAGGCGCGGGATATGGATGCGGATCACGTTCAGGCGGTGGAACAGGTCCTCGCGGAACTTGCCGGCGTGCACCAGGGTTTCCAGGTTCTGGTGGGTCGCGGCAATGATGCGCACGTCGACCTTGACCGGCGTATGCCCGCCGACCCGGTAGAACTCGCCGTCGGCCAGCACCCGCAGCAGGCGGGTCTGGGTGTCGGCCGGCATGTCGCCGATCTCGTCGAGGAACAGGGTGCCGCCGTCGGCCTGTTCGAAGCGCCCGCGCCGCAGGTTGGCCGCGCCGGTGAAGGCGCCTTTTTCATGGCCGAACAGCTCGGATTCCATCAGGTCCTTGGGGATCGCCGCCATGTTCAGGGCGATGAACGGCGAAGCCGCCCGCGGGCTGTGGCGGTGCAGGGCGTGGGCCACCAGCTCTTTACCGGTACCGGACTCACCGTTGATCAGCACGGTGATGTTGGAGTGGCTGAGGCGACCGATGGCGCGGAACACCTCCTGCATCGCCGGCGCTTCACCGATGATTTCCGGGGTGCGGGCCAGTGCGGGGATCACTTCCAGGCCCTGCTGCTCCTGGGCGTGCTGGTTGGCGCGCTTGACCAGGGACACCGCTTCGTCGACATCGAACGGCTTGGGCAGGTACTCGAAGGCGCCGCCCTGATAGGAGGCGACAGCGCTGTCCAGGTCGGAGTGCGCGGTCATGATGATCACCGGCAGGCGCGGGTGCTGCTCGCGGATCCGCGCCAGCAGGTCCAGGCCACTGGCGCCGGGCATGCGGATGTCGGAAATGATCACGTCCGGTTGCTGGCGGGCCAGGCGACTCATCACACCATCGGCGCTATCGAAGCTCTGGGTGGTCATGCCTTCCTGTTGCAAGGCTTTCTCCAGAACCCAACGGATAGAACGGTCGTCATCGACGATCCACACGGTTTCACTACGGCTCATGTCGATGGGGCTCCTTGTTCCAGTGGCAGAAAGATCGAGAACGTGGTGTGGCCGGGATGGCTGTCACACTCGATCAGGCCCTGGTGCTGGCTGATGATGTTCTGGGTAATGGCCAGGCCCAGCCCGGTACCGTCCGGACGGCCGCTGACCATGGGGAAGAAGATGGTTTCCTGGAGTTCCGCGGGGATCCCCGGGCCGTTGTCGATGATCTCGATCTTGGTCACCAGGCGGTGGCGCACGTGGCCGATGGTGAACTGGCGCATGGTGCGGGTGCGCAGGCTGATGCGGCCCAGACGCAGCTCGTTCTGGCTGCTGATGGCCTGCATGGCGTTGCGCACGATGTTGAGCACCGCCTGGATCATCTGTTCGCGGTCGATCAGTACATCGGGAATGCTCGGGTCATAGTCGCGCACCAGGGTGATGCAGCCCTGGCTTTCGGCTTCCACCAGGCTGCTCACGCGCTCCAGCACTTCGTGCACGTTGCACATCGCCAGCGACGGCAGCTTGTTGGAGCCGAGCATGCGGTCCACCAGGTTCCGCAGGCGGTCGGCCTCTTCGATGATGACGTTGGTGTAGTCCTTGAGGTTCTCGTCCGGCAGTTCGCGGGCCAGCAACTGGGCGGCGCCGCGAATCCCGCCGAGGGGGTTCTTGATCTCGTGGGCCAGGCCGCGCACCAGCATCTTGCTGGTTTCCTGCTTGGACAGCTGGGCCTCTTCCTTGGTGATCCGCAGCAGGCGGTCACGGGGGTGGACTTCCAGCAACAGCAGGGTGTCGCCATTGCTCAGGATCGGCGTCACCGCGTAGTCCACGGTCAGGGTCTGGCCGGTCAGCGCGGTGAGCATGGCTTCGCGCTTGGTGAACGGGTGCGCCTGTTCCACCGCCTGGCGCAGGGAGCTCAGGGCTTCGGCCGACTCGGTGAACAGTTCGCTGATGAATTGCCCATGGCTGCGCTGGCCACTGATGGCCAACAACATCTCCGCCGCCGGGTTCATGTACTCAAGGCGCAGGTCGGCGTTGAGCAGGATGGTCGCGGTGGTCAGGTTGTCGAGTAGCAAGCGGTGTAGTTGATCGCTGATGGTCATGGGTAAATGTTGACCTCTTTTGAAACAAGGCAATCCCGGGCCGGCCCAGGATTGCGCGCGCGAACAAGGCGCTGGTATCGAGAAAATGCAAAAACCAAACCAAGGCTCCGAAAAGAAGCGCTCGAGCCCTGAAACAGACGTTTAAAGTTCTGTTTCGCAGCGCTTTGCCGGCTGCGCTGGGTACTTTCGAACCAAAATGGGCTGCGGATGGGTGCAGGTGCAGCTTGATGCACCAATATAGTGCGATTTATCCGAGGCTGCGCTAAAGAATGGCTAGCCGCGCGCCGGTCCAGAATTCGCCGCGCACGCAAAAAGGCCCGCGTGCTGGCGGGCCTGGAAGTGTGCGGCGGATAGCGTCTCAGTGGGCGGGATGTGGGTCCTTGTCGATACCCTGCTGCGTCGCGATCGGCTCCTCGTCCGGTAGCGTGGCGCGGGGTTCCCGGGCCAGTTCGTCGGCGTCCGCCTGCTCGGCGGTGGACAGGTCGGCGGCGTTGTGGCCGATGCGCTTGAGCAGCAGGAGCATGCACACCAGGGACACCAGGGCATAGCCAGCGGAGGCGATGGCCACGCCGAGAATGCTCCCGGTGTTGTTGAGAATGCCCTGGGCCAGGACCGGCGTGGCGCCGCCCACCAGCAAGGAACAGAGCTGGTAGGAAATCGACAGGCCGCTGTAGCGCACCCTGGTCGGAAAGGCGCGGGCCAGGATGCCGCCGACGGCGCCATAGAACATCGAGTGCGGCACGGTGGCCAGGCACATGCCGAGCACGGCGATCCAGTAGACGCCGGTTTCCACGGCGAAGAACATCGCCGGCATCAGGAAGAACTCCGGCAGCAGCATCAGCACCACGGCCTTGCGCATGTCCATCCTGGAAACCAGCACCGCGCCCAGGGGCTGGGTGATGAACTGCACCACCAGGGCGATGACGATCACGCTGAGAAAGGTGCTCTGGCTGTAGCCCAGCTCCTTGGTGGCCCAGGACAGGGCAAAGGTGCTCTTGAAGTAGGTGACATGGATGATCGGCAGCACGCCGGCCCCCAGCAGCACGATCTGCCAGTGTTTGCGCAGGACCTCCAGGATCGGCAGCTTGACGGTCTTTTTCTGCTGGATCAGGCGCTTCATGTCGTCCGATTCTTCGAGCTTGAGGCGAATCACCATGCCCACCAGGACCAGTGCCGCCGAGAGCAGGAACGGAATGCGCCAGCCCCACAGCAAAAAGTCCGGCGCGGGCAGGGCGCTGAGGCCGAAGAACACCAGGGTCGCCAGCAGGTTGCCAGCCGGCGAGCCCTGCTGGGCGAAGGCCGCATACAGAATGCCTTTGCCCTTGGGCGCGCTTTCGCTGGCGATGAGGATGGCGCCGCCCCATTCGCCGCCCACCGCGATGCCCTGGATGATGCGCAGCACCACCAGGGCAATCGGCGCCCAGATACCGATCTGCAGGTAGGTCGGCAGCAGGCCGATGCAGGTGGTGGCCACGCCCATCATGATCAGGGTGATCACCAGGGTGGTCTTGCGCCCGATCTTGTCGCCCAGGTGGCCGAAGATGATGCCGCCGATGGGGCGGGCGATGAAGCCGGCCCAGAGGGTCAAAAACGACAGCAGGGTGGCGGTGCCCGCAGGCAAGTCGGCGGGAAAGAACACCTTGCCGAAGACCAGCGCGGCGGCGATTCCGTAGGCGTAGAAGTCATACCATTCGATGGTGGTGCCGATGAACGAAGCGATTCCTGCCTTGCGGGCTTTCTTGTGCGCGGCAGCGTGCTGGGCGGCATTCATATTCAATTCCTGCATGTTGTTATTGTTATTTGCGCCGCGGGAGGTTCGTCTGACGACGGCTCCGGATACTCATTGCACGAATGGGCGCATCACGTACTTGCAAGGTCCGACGGCACGGAGCCTATACAGGCAGGAATGAAAAAAATAATGATTAAATCTTATTGTGTGATACGGGATTTCGTATGGTCGACAGCCCTCAAAGCCCCGGTGCCACGGGCTTTTGCAGGGCCTTGAGCACAGTCAGGAAACTCTCCGCGGCGGCCGACGGGTTGTCGGCATGACGGATGGCGTGGACCTCGGACAACGCCCCGTCGCCGCTGATTTCGCAGTAATGCACACCCTCTTTCCAGGTGCCCGCCAGGGTCTGCGGCACCAGGGCCACGCCCATTTCATACGCCACCATCGCCACCACCGTTTGCCAGAGCCGGGTTTCGTGGCGGATACGCGGGCTGAACCCGGCCGCCACGCAGCGCGCGATGATCAGGTCGTGGTAATGCGGCGAGACATTGCGTGGGAACAGGATGAAGTCATCGTTGGCCAGCTGCGCCAGGTCGATGCGCGCCTTGTCCGCCAGCCGGTGACCTTGGGGCAGGCAGCAGAGGAAGGGCTCGGCGAGAACCGGCTCGCCGCGGATGCTCTCGGGAAAGTGGCTCCAGTGCACGAAGCCGATATCGATCTGCCCGCGCTGCAGCGCCTGGGCTTGTTCGGCGCTGTTCATCTCCATCAGCACGATCTCGGTGTCCGGGTGATCCTGCTCGAAGGTCTTCACCGCTTGCGGCAGGCCACGGTGCAGGATCGAGTTGACGAAGCCAATGCTCAGCCGGCCGACGAAACCCTGGGCCGAACGCAGGGTCAGGCGCCGCGCCTGCTCGGCCCGCAGCAGCAGGTAGCGGGCTTCGTCGAGCAGCACCTGGCCGGCGTTGGTCAGGCTCACCGACTTGTTGTTGCGGCTCAGCAGCTGCACGTCCAGCTGGCTTTCGAGCTTCTTGATGTCGAAGCTCAGGGCCGGCTGGGAGATGAACAGGCGAGTGGCGGCCCGGCCGAAATGCAGTTCTTCGGCGACCGCGACGAAGTAACGAAGCTGTTTGAGATCCATGCTGGCGTCCTCGCTTTACGATCTGGTTTTCTTATCGTAGTGGATTGATTTTGTATTAGATACTTATCGATGGCGACTCTAGTCTCGGGGCACAAGAGCCTGGAGAGACGCCATGACTGCCCTGCCTGAACCCGCCCAAGACACCCTGAATATCCCCGATAGCCGAGGCCTGAACCTGTTCGATTGCGATGCCGGGCTGGCGGCCCTGCTCAAGGTCTACCTGGCGCCGCAACTGTACGCCCAGTGGTTGCCGAGCCTGCGCCAGCTCGGTGCGCGGGCCGGTGGCGAGCTGGATGTGCTGGCACTCTCGGCGGACAAGAACCCGCCGCAACTGCGGCCGCGCACCCGCCGTGGCGAAGACCTGCAGAGCATTTACAAGCACCCGGATTTCATCGCCCTGGAGCGCGCCGCCTATGCCGAGCTGGGCCTGGCCTCCATGAGTCATTGCGCCGAGCCGGTGCTGCCGCTGGTCAAGTACGCCCTGACCTTCCTTTTCGTGCAGGCCGAGTTCGGCCTGTGCTGCCCGGTGAGCATGACCGACTCGTTGACCCGTACCTTGCGCAAGTTCGGCTCGCCGGAGCTGGTGGCGCGCTACCTGCCGTCCCTGGCCTCGCGGGATTTCGACCGCTTGTTCCAGGGCGCGATGTTCATGACCGAACAGGCGGCCGGCTCCGACGTGTCGCGCACTGAAACCCGCGCGCGCCTGGAGAACGGCGAGTGGCGGCTGTTCGGCGACAAGTGGTTCTGCTCCAACCCGGACGCCGACCTGGCCATGGTCCTGGCCCGTCCGGAAGATGCGCCGGAAGGCATGAAGGGGGTCAGCCTGTTCCTGCTGCCGAAGGTCCGCCCCGATGGCTCGCGCAACGCCTACCGGATCCTGCGCCTGAAGGACAAGCTGGGTAGCCGCTCCATGGCCAGCGGTGAAATCAGCCTGGACGGCGCCACCGCCTACCTGATCGGTGAGGTCGGCCGCGGCTTCCAGCAGATGGCCGACATGATCAACATGTCGCGCCTGTCCAACGGGGTGCGGGCCGCCGGGCTGATGCGTCGCGGGGTCAACGAGGCGCTGTATGTCGCCCGCCAGCGCCGGGCCTTCGGCCGCCATCTGATCGAGATGCCGTTGATGCAGCGCCAGCTGCTGAAAATGATGCTGCCCGCCGAGCAGGCCCGTTCGATGTTCATGCAGATCGCCACGCTGCTGCCCAAGGCCGATGCCGGCGACGAGGCGGCGCGCAAGTGCGTGCGCATCCTCACCCCGCTGATCAAGTTCCGCGCCTGTCGCGATGCGCGCCGGGTCACCGGGGACGCCATGGAAGTACGCGGCGGGGTTGGCTACATCGAGGAGTGGAGCGATGCGCGGCTGGTGCGCGATGCCCACCTGGGCTCGATCTGGGAAGGCACCAGCAACATCGTCGCGCTGGACATCGCCCGCGCCGTGACCCGCGAGCAGGCCCTGGAGCCGCTGCGGCACTACCTCGCCGGCCTGCTCGCCGAGGCCGACCTGCCGGCGGCCAGCCAGCGCCTGTTCGAGACGGTCCTGCAACGTGCGGTCGCGGCCATCGAAAAGGTCGCGCAAGAGCGCCGCGACGACCAGGTGCGCCTGGCCGGCAGTGCCCTTTATCACACTGCCACGGCGATCTTCATGGCCTGGGAAGCGAGCCGCCAGGCCCCCGATTACCGGCGCCTGGCCCTGGCCCATCTGCTGCTCCAGCACAAGCTGCTGCCCCGCGATCCGCTGCGTCCGGAGGCATCGATTGAGCCTGAGCTGCTGACGCTCCTGGCCAATGAGAGCGCGCTGTCGAAAGCCGATGCGATGCAGCTGTTGCCGGCCTGAACGGCCTTGCCCATTTTTGTCAGAGAACTGCCATGAACCATTCAAAAGGGGCCCTGGCCGGCCTTAAAGTCATCGACCTCAGCCGCGTGCTGGGTGGACCCTACTGCTCCCAGGCCTTGGCCGACCACGGCGCCGAAGTGATCAAGCTGGAGCCCCTGAGCGGTGACGAGACCCGCGGCTGGGGCCCGCCTTTCGAGGGCGCCGACGCTTCGTATTTCAGGGGCGTGAACCGCAACAAACAGGGGATCGCCGTGGACCTGTCCCGACCCGCGGGCATCCAGCTGCTGATGCGCCTGCTGGAAGACGCCGACGTGCTGATGGAGAACTTCAAGCCCGGCACCCTGGAGCGTTGGGGCATCGGTTATGCCGAGGTGCTGAGCCAGCGTTTCCCGACCCTGATCCACTGCGCGGTTTCCGGTTTTGGCGGTGACGGCCCGCTGGGCGGGTTGCCCGGCTACGACGCGGTGATCCAGGCGATGGCGGGGCTGATGAGCGTGAACGGCGAAGCCGACAGCGGCCCGCTGCGCATCGGCCTGCCGATCGTCGATATGGTCACCGGGCTGAATGCCCTGGCGGGGATTCTCCTGGCGCTCAACGAACGCCACCGCAGCGGCCTGGGGCAGTCCCTCGACATCACCCTGTACGACTGCGGCGTGTCCCTGCTGCACCCGCATCTGGCCAACTATTTCGCCGCTGGCAAGACCCCGCAGCGCACCGGCAACGCCCATCCGAATATCGCGCCCTACGACAGTTACCGCACCGGCACCGAGCCGATCTTCCTGGCGGTCGGCAATGACCGGCAGTTCGCCAAGTTGTGCGAACAGCTGGACGCCGGCGCCTTGCTGGACGACCCGCGCTTCGCCGACAACGGCTGTCGCTCGGTCAACCGCGAGGCGCTGAAGCAGGCGCTGGAGGCGCGCCTGGCCGAGCACGACGGCACGGCCCTGGCGCAACGGCTGATCCGCCTGGGCGTGCCCTGCGGCTCGATTGCCTCGATCGACAAGGTGGTCGCGCACCCGCATACCCGGCATCGCGGCCTGTTGGTGGAGATCGGCGACTACCGCGGCGTCGGCTCGCCGGTGAAGCTGTCGCGGACCCCGGCCAGCTATCGCAGTGCTCCGCCGGCATTGGGCGCGAATACCCGCGAGGTTCTCGAAGACCTGGGCCTCGACAACCAGACGATCGAAAACCTGTTCGAGCACGGCATCGTCCGCGAGTGAAGGGCTGCGCCCAGAGTCCCGACCGGGCCTCTGGCGCGCTTCTCAGGTTCCTATCTGAATCAGGAGACTCCATGAATCCCGAGTCCGTTAGCCCCCAACCCCTGGTCCTGCTGGAGCGCCCCGCACCGGGCGTGGCGCTGCTGCGGCTGAACCGCCCGCAGGCGCTCAACGCGCTGAACATGGCGCTGCGCGAGGAGCTGGCCGAGCACTTTCGCCGCCTGGACACCTGCCCGGATACCCGGGTCGTGGTACTCACTGGCGGCGATACGGTGTTTGCCGCCGGCGCCGACCTCAGCGAGCTGGTGAACGCCAGCGCGCTGCAGCTCTATGCCCGGTATGCCGAGCGCCACTGGCAAGCCATCTCGGCGTGCCGCAAGCCGGTCATCGCCGCGGTCAACGGCTACGCCCTGGGCGGTGGCTGCGAGCTGGCGATGCATTGCGACCTGATCGTCGCCGGCCACTCGGCGCGTTTTGCCCAGCCGGAAATCAAGGTCGGGGTGATGCCCGGGGCGGGCGGCACCCAGCGCCTGCTGCGCGCCATCGGCAAGTTCCAGGCGCTGCGCCTGCTGCTCACCGGTTGCCAGGTCCCGGCCGACGAGGCGCTGCGCCTGGGCCTGGTCAGCGAGGTGGTGGCGGACAGCGAGACCCTGCCGCGGGCCCTGGCCCTGGCCGCCAGCATCGCCGGCATGCCGCCGCTGGCCGTGGCGCAGATCAAGGAGGTGGTGCTGGCCGGCATGGACCTGCCGTTGGAGCAGGCGTTGGTGCTGGAGCGCAAGGCTTTCCAGCTGCTGTTCGGCTCCCATGACCAACGCGAAGGCATGCAGGCCTTTCTTGAGAAACGCAAACCGGAGTACCAGGGGAAATGACCACACAACCATTGCAACGCATCGGCCTGGTCGGCACCGGCGCCATGGGCCGGGGCATCGCCCAGGTCATGGCCATGGCCGGGCTCAAGGTATTTTTGTTCGATGCGCGCCCGGGTGCCGCGGGCATGGCCCGGGAGCAACTGGCGACGATCTTTGCCCAGCAGATCGAGAAGGCCCGCATCACCCCGCAGGACGCCGCGGCGGCCATGCTCAATCTGGAAGTGGTCGACAGCCTGGACGCGCTGCGTGACTGCCAACTGGTGATCGAGGCGATAGTCGAGGACCTGGCGGCCAAGCAGCAGCTGTTTCGGCAACTGGAGGAGGTGCTGGCACCGGACGCGATCCTGGCGAGCAATACCTCGTCGCTGTCGATCACCGCGATTGCCTCGGTGTGCCGCTATCCGGAACGCGTCGCCGGGCTGCACTTCTTTAATCCGGTGCCGCGGATGCGCATTGTCGAGGTGATCGACGGCCTTGCCACCCGCGTCGGCGCGCGCTTGCAGGAGCTGGTCCGCGCCATCGGCTACTACCCGGCGCGGGCCAAGGATTCTCCCGGCTTTATCGTCAATCATGCCGGGCGGGCCTTTGGCACCGAGGCGTTGCGCATCCTCAGCGAGGGCGTGGCCCCTGCATGGCGGATCGATGCGCTGCTGCGCGACAGCGCCGGTTTCGCCATGGGGCCGTTCGAGCTGCTCGACCTGATCGGTCTGGATGTCAGCGTGCCGGTGATGGAGTCGGTCTACCGGCAGTTCTATGAGGAGCCGCGTTATCGGCCTCACCCCGTGCTGCGGCTGATGCTGGCGGGTGGGCACCTGGGGCGCAAGAGCGGGCAGGGCTTCTACCTCTACGACGAGCCAGGCGATACGCGGCGCCCGCCACAGGCCGTGCCCTCTTGCGCGGTGCTGCCGCCGGTGTGGATCGCCGCCGACGACGAGGTCGGCCGGCTGCGTCTGCTGGACCTGCTCGAACGCCTGGGGGCCCGGGTCGAGAACGGCCTGCGGCCTTCCACCTCGGCCTTGTGCCTGGTGGCGCCACTGGGCGATGACGCCAGCGAAGCGGCCCTGCGTCATGCCATGGACCCGTCGCGCACTGTGGCGATCGACACCCTGACCGCGCTCGACAGCCAGCGCTGCCTGATGCTCAACCCTGCGACCCGTGAAGACATGCAGCACGCCGCCCACGCGCTGTTCAGCGCCGACGGCGGCACGGTGACGCTGATCCGCGACAGCTGCGGCTTCATCGTCCAGCGCACCCTGGCGTCCATCGTCAACCTGGCCTGTGACATTGCCCAGCAGGGCATCGCCTCGGTGGCCGATATCGACGCCGCGGTACGCCTGGGCCTCGGCTATCCGCTGGGGCCGCTGGAGTGGGGCGACCAACTGGGCCCCGAGCGCCTGCTGCAGATCCTCGAGCGCCTGCACGCCCTCACGGGCGACCCGCGTTATCGCCCCAGCGGCTGGTTGCGCCGTCGGGCCCTGCTGGGCCTGTCCCTGCGCCAGCCGGAAAACCCGCTGCCGGCCTGAGGCCTGCCGATCCCTACTGCTGCGAGAGTCCTTTCATGCTTGATGCCTATATCTACAGCGGCTTGCGAACCCCCTTCGGCCGGCATGGCGGCAGCCTCGCCAGCGTGCGCCCGGACGACCTGGTGGGGCCGTTGCTGGCGCGTTTGCTGGAAACCTCGGGGCTACCGGCCGAGGTGCTGGAAGAGGTGATCCTCGGGTGTACCAACCAGGCCGGCGAGGACAGCCGCAACCTGGCGCGCAATGCCTTGCTCAGCGCCGGGCTGCCTTGGCGCGTGCCCGGGCAGACGGTCAACCGCCTGTGTGCCAGCGGCCTGTCGGCGGTGATCGACGCGGCCCGGGCGATCACCTGCGGCGAAGGCCGACTGTACCTGGCCGGCGGGGTCGAGAGCATGTCCCGCGCGCCCTTCATCATGGCCAAGGCCGAGAGTGCCTACAGCCGGACCCAGGAGGTGGCCGACAGCACCATTGGCGCACGCTTCGCCAACCCGCGGCTGGTCGAACGCTACGGCAACCACAGCATGCCCGAGACCGGCGATAACCTGGCCCGACTCTATGCCATCAACCGCGAGGACGCCGATCGCTTCGCCGCCGCTTCCCAGGCGCGCTACCAGGCGGCCTTGCAGGCCGGAGTGCTGGACGGAGAGATCATGGCCGTCGAGGTGGCGGCCGGGCGCAAGGGCCCGGCCTTGACCGTCTGCGATGACGAACATCCGCGCCCTCGCTCCGACCTGGCGGCCCTGTCGCGCTTGCCGACGCTGTTCGCGGAGGGCGTGGTGACCGCCGGCAACGCTTCGGGGATCAACGATGGCGCAGCGGTGTTGCTGCTCGGCAGCCGTGAGATCGGGAGGGAACATGGGGTCGCGCCCATGGCGCGCATCCTCTCGTCGGCGTCGGTCGGCGTGGAGCCGCAGTTCATGGGTATCGGCCCGCACAGGGCGATTCTGCTGGCGCTGCAGCGGGCCCGCATCGGCCTGGAGCAGCTCGACCTGATCGAGATCAACGAGGCATTCGCGCCGCAGGTGCTGGCTTGCCTCAAGGCCCTGGACCTGGATTTCGACGATCCGCGGGTCAACCCCAATGGCGGCGCCATCGCCATCGGCCACCCACTGGGCGCGTCCGGGGCCCGGCTGGTGTTGAGCGCCTGCCGTACCCTGCAACGCAACCACCAGCGTTACGCCGTGGTCAGCCTGTGCGTGGGCGTGGGCCAGGGTGTAGCCATGGTGATCGAGCGCGCCTGATCTACCGCTCGGCGTTGTTTCACTCCGGGCACTAGCCATAGTTATGCCGAGGTGGCGAGCAGCATCGGTTCGGCCTCCGCCGTGCGGGCCGTGGCCCGGGCCAATGGCGCCAATCAGATCGCCATCGTGATTGCCTGTCACCGGGTGATAGGTTCCGACGGTTCGCTCACCGGTTATGGCGGCGCGCTCTGGCGCAAACGCTGGTTACTTGAGCATGAGCGGCGCCTGTACCCGCAGATTTCGGCGCGCCAAAACCTCAGGGCCGATGAACCCGTTGCAGGGTGAAGGTCAGCGTCGGACTTTGCTGCACCACCCGCTCGCCATCGAGCACCTGCACCGCCAGGCGGTGCTCGCCGCGGTCGATGTTCACCAGTTGCAGGCTCGGCAGGTTACCGGGCTGGCCATAGGGTTGGTCGTCCAGCAGCAGGCGCAGGCGATGTTCGTTGTGCAGGGACGGTTGCAGGCTGACCTCGACATTGAAGGAGCCGTTGTTGGCGCGGATCACTCCGCCGTTCGGTACGCCGCTCAGCTCCAGGGTGGTGTAGGCCAGTGCGCTGGAGGGAGGTGTTTGCACTGGCTCGACGCCGGGCGGTGTGGTCGGCCGGGGTGCCTCAATGCGATTCAGCGGCGCCAGCTCGACGGCCTGACCAGGCACGCCGGCCGGCGGCTGATCGCTGTAGGCGGTATTGCCGTGGGCGTCGGTGTAGCGGTAGATCTGCGCGGCGACCGGCAGGGCGGTCAGCAACAGCAGGTAGAGACAGTGCACACGCATGGCGGCTTTCCTGGGCGCTTGGGTCGGCGGCTGCAAAGATGAAACTGCCTCCAGCATAGAGCCGCGAACCGGGCCCAGGTTCGTCACTTCAACCTTTGGACACACAAAGCTCGGCGGTGGCGCGGACCAGCGCCAGCTGGCGCAGCGCCGGGCGGTCGCCGCCGTGGGTGGCCTGGGCCAGCCATTGCGGGCACTGCGGGTCGTTGCGGTAGGGGCTGAAATCCGCCAGTTGCTGCAGCAGGCGTTTTTGTAACCGGTCGAGTTGCGGGCGGATCTGCCCCACCAGGTCCGGGCGCGGCGTGTCCGGCGCCTGGCCTTGCAAGGTCCATTCGGACAGATGGGCGTACTGCACCAGCTTGTTGGCCTCGATCTGCGCGGCGAAGAACTGTTCCACCGCCGCGCCGTCGAGTTTGTAGGCCGGCGCCTGCGCCACCGCGCCGGCAATCACCTCACGCTCGCGCGGGCGGTCTTCCACCGGTTTGTGGCTGTCCCATTTGCTCAGGGCCACTTGGTCGGCAATGGCCAGGCGTTCTTCGAGGGTGGCCAGCAGAGGGCCGAGGGTGGCGGGGGCGGCGCAGGCATTACCGGCCAGCAACAGGGTCAACAGGGCAAGGCAGAATCGCGAAGTCATGGGCAGTCTCGGCTTCTTGGGGACAAGTCGGCGGCCATGATGCACGCAAAACCGCAGTGCCTGGCAAGCGCCGGATGCAAGGTGGGTCATTGGCCGGCCGCGGCAGTCGCGGGCGCTCCGCAACCGGTCGGGCTGGAAGAGAGTCGCTGGCCGCTTTCGTCATAGACGATCCGGCAGGCGCTCAAGCCGTTGTCGATCAGTTCGCGGCTCTTGACCGCGCCGTTGCGGTGATAGCACAGCTGTTCGCCGACCAGTTGGCCGTTGGACTCATGACTTTTCACCTGTTGCTGGTTGATGGTCATCCAGGTGAAACCCACCGAGTTTTTCTGGCACTCGACCTGCCCATTGTCGTAGTAGGTGCGCTGAGTGATCTGGTCATTGTCGCCGATGATCTTCTCGCGGATCTTTTGGCCTGTTTCATAGTTGTACTCGATGGAGCCTTGGGGGCTGCCAAAGAGAAAGTCCGTTTCCCAGGACAGCTTTCCGTGGGTGAACCGCCGTTGTTTTCCGCAGCGTTCGACGGTTGAGCCGAGCTTGTCGAAGCGGCACCAGTTGGCTTCTTCATAAAGCACTTCGTCCTGATCGTATTGTTTCATCAGGCCGACAAAGCGCCCTCCCTCGAAGCGCCCGACCGTGGCCGGCGTCCCGTCGCGCAGGAAGGTCAGGTGAGGGCCTTCGTACCGATCGTTGTGCCAGGAAATATCGCTGATCAGCTTGCCGTCTTCGCTGTAACCCAGTGAGCGGCCTTCCCGTTTGCCATTCTCATAGTGCTGCGAGTACTGCAGGTTGCCGCTGGGGCTATAGCCTTCGCGGGTGCCGGACAGCACATCTGCCTGGTAATGCTCGATCAGGACCAGCACGCCGTTGGCGTCGGTTTCGCGCAACTCGCCCTCTTTTTTATCGGCGACGAAGTTCACGCTCTGGCTATGGCCCTTGTCCGTCTTGAGTATCCAGGGTCCGCTTTTCAGGTCGTTCTCGAAGTTGCCGCGACCTGCTTGGGTAACCCATGGCCCTTCGCGTTTGTCGTTGCGGTAGCTGCCGCTTTCGGTGAAGCCGTCCAGCTTCTCTTCGCTCGGACCGTTGAGCACGCCATGGACATAGGTCTGGAAGCCAGTGACAGCGGATTCGCCTCCTTCGTCGTAGGACAGCACCCAGCGTCCCTCACGCAGATTGTCCCGATACTCGCCCGTTGCGGATTGCCAGCGGTAGGTTTCGGTCCATTGTCCCTGGCGCTTGCCATCGACATAGCGGCCATGGTTCCAGCCTTCGTCCGGGCTGGAAAAACTCCATTCGCCGGTGCGTTGGCCGTGGGCATAGGCACCCTGGGCGGCGACGGCACCGCCGGAGTCGGAGTATTCCACGCAGGCCCCGTCCTCGCTGCCAGTGAAACGCTGCGGTTCGGTTTCCCAGGCGATGCGGCTGGCCCGGTAGTTGTACAGCAGGGGCTCGTCCTCCAGCGCAGGCGTTTCGCCGCGCCAGTAGGTGGCGGTGAGAAAGCGTCCGTCCTTTTCGGCGAAGGTCTTTTTGTAGCTGTACTGCTCAGCTCCGGGCGGATGGGCGGTGATGGGCTGCCCGTTCTGGTCGAAGTAACCCACCAGGGTGCCGGCCGAATGGTCGAGCCGGTCGAATTCCTCGATACCCGAGTCTTCGTAGAAGTAGCTGTAGTTCAGCGGTGTCAGTTGGCGCAGGGCCTGTTTCACCGTCGGGGCATCGAGTTTCTTGCGGTCTTTGGCGATGCGCTCCAGGGCGGGTTGCAGTTTTTCCAGGCGCTGGTAGAGGTGGTCGCTTTCGTTATAGCGATAGGCATGCACGCGGTATTGGCCGCGCTGTTTGAACAGCACCAGGCGGGTCAGGGACTCATCGTCCAGGGCGATGTTGAACACCGACTCGATGGTTGCATCGCCGAAGTCGTCGAGCAGCTGCGGCTGGCTCTCGTCCGGGTCGACCGAGTAATAACCTTTGACGCCGCCGCCCTGCTTGATAAAGGCCAGGGTCGCCGAGCTTTCCGGCAGGCCGGTGATCAGCGGGTGGGCCAGTGACTTGCCGGCATAGAAAGGAGCGGCCTGGGTGCTGCCGAACGCCAGGCAGGCGATCAGGCCGAGAGAACGAGTCCACTGCATACGAATCCCTTCGTCGAGGCGCCGGACAGAGGGCGCCAGAGGCGCGGATTATCCATGGATGAATAGCCCGGGGGAATGCTCCGGGGCTATGGGCGGGCAATAAAAAAGGCCTCCCGAGGGAGGCCTTTTTTCTTGTTACGTAGCATGTCACGCCGCGTGGGGCGGCGCTACCGGATCAGCAGCTGTAGTACAGCTCGTATTCCAGTGGGTGTACGAAGGTACGGACCTTGATTTCTTCTTCGCTTTTCAGGGCGATGTAAGCGTCGATGAAGTCGTCGCTGAAAACGCCGCCTTTGGTCAGGAACGCACGACCTTTGTCCAGCTCTTCCAGGGCTTCTTTCAGGCTGCCGCAAACTTGTGGGATCTCTTTCGCCTCTTCAGGCGGCAGGTCGTACAGGTTTTTGTCGGCCGCGTCGCCAGGGTGGATCTTGTTCTGGATACCGTCCAGGCCGGCCATCAGCAGGGCAGCGAAGGCCAGGTATGGGTTGGCAGCCGGGTCCGGGAAGCGTGCTTCGATACGGCGGGCTTTAGGGCTTGACACGTAAGGGATACGGATCGAAGCGGAACGGTTGCGAGCCGAGTATGCCAGCATGACCGGAGCTTCGAAGCCTGGGACCAGACGCTTGTAGGAGTTGGTCGAAGGGTTGGTGAAACCGTTCAGGGCCTTGCCGTGCTTGATGATGCCGCCGATGAAGTACAGGGCGGTGTCGGACAGGCCGGCATAACCTTCGCCAGCGAAGGTGTTCTTGCCATCTTTGGAGATGGACATGTGCACGTGCATACCCGAGCCGTTGTCGCCGTACAGAGGCTTAGGCATGAAGGTCGCGGTGCGGCCGTAGGCATCGGCCACGTTGTGTACGCAGTACTTGAGGGTCTGAACTTCGTCGCCCTTGTTGACCAGGGTGTTGAACTTCACGCCGATTTCGTTCTGGCCGGCAGTCGCCACTTCGTGGTGGTGAACTTCGATGACCAGGCCCATTTCTTCCATGGCATTACACATGGAGGTACGGATTTCGTGGTCGTGGTCGAACGGAGGAACCGGGAAGTAGCCGCCCTTGACGCCTGGACGGTGGCCTTTGTTGCCGCCTTCCACGTCCTGGTCGGACATCCACGAGCCTTGCTCGGAGAAGATCTTGAACATGGAGCCGGAGATGTCGGACTTGAACTTCACTTCGTCGAAGATGAAGAACTCAGGCTCTGGACCTACGAATACGGTGTCGCCGATACCGGTGGACTTCAGGTACTCCTCGGCACGCTTGGCGATGGCGCGTGGGTCGCGATCGTAGCCCTGCATGGTCGAAGGTTCGATGATGTCGCAGACCAGGATCAGGGTCGGCTCTTCGGTGAACGGGTCCAGGACGGCGGTTTCGTCAACCGGCATCAGGATCATGTCGGAGGCTTCGATGCCTTTCCAGCCAGCGATGGAGGAACCGTCGAACATTTTGCCGATTTCGAAGAAATCGTCATCCAGCGCATCACGGGCCGGCATGGTCACGTGGTGCTGAGTGCCTTTGGTGTCAGTGAAGCGCAGATCAATCCATTTGACGTCATGATCTTTGATGAGTTGAACCGACTTCGACATAGTGTCCTCCGGGTGGCTTCGGGCGAGTGTTGGTGTGCCCTTAGAATGTGGGTGATGCCGGCGCAGATACTCTGCCATGGCAACCTGCCTCACAAGGGAGCAAATTGCATGCCAGTGCCCCGAGTTGGGTTTTATGCCCCAAACTCACGCATTCCGGGCGCTATTTGGGCCAGATTGGCAAACCGGCGCACCGCAATGTTGCGTTTTTATCTGGCTATGACCTGTTTTGGTGCACGAAAAACCGAGTGCACATTAATTGGTTAAACCTTGAGCAATTTCCGCTATAATCCGCGCCCCCCTTTTTCGGCTGGCCCAGCGCGCGCTGTTTTCATGAAACTAATCGTTAAAGTTTTCCCGGAAATCACCATCAAGAGCCGCCCGGTACGGACGCGTTTCATCCGTCAGCTGGCCAAGAACATCCGTGCCGTGCTCCGCGATCTGGACCCGGCTGTGGTGGTCAATGGTGTGTGGGACAACCTCGAGCTGGAAACCGCCGTCAGCGAGCCGAAAGCCTTGAAGGAGATGACCGAGCGTCTGAGTTGCATGCCGGGCATCGCGCATTTCCTGCAGGTCGATGAATACCCGCTGGGCGACTTCGACGACATAGTCGCCAAGTGCAAGCAGCACTTTGGCGAGGCGCTGTCGGGGAAAGTTTTCGCCGTGCGCTGCAAGCGTGCCGGCAAGCATGAATTCAGCTCCATGGACGTGGAGAAATACGTCGGCAGCCAGCTGCGCCGACAGTGCGGCGCAGCCGGGATTTCCCTGAAAGAGCCGGAAATCGAAGTGCGGATGGAAATTCGCGACCAACGGTTGTTCGTGATCCACAGCCAGCACAACAGCATCGGCGGTTACCCGCTGGGCGCCCTGGAGCAGACCCTGGTTTTGATGTCCGGCGGTTTCGATTCCACGGTGGCGGCCTACCAGATCATGCGTCGCGGCCTGATGAGCCACTTCTGCTTCTTCAACCTGGGCGGGCGTGCCCACGAATTGGGCGTGATGGAAGTCGCGCACTATATCTGGAAGAAGTACGGCAGCTCCCAGCGCGTGCTGTTCGTCAGCGTGCCGTTCGAGGAAGTGCTCGGCGAAATCCTCGGCAAAGTCGACAACAGTCATATGGGCGTCATTTTGAAGCGTATGATGTTGCGTGCCGCGTCGAGCATCGCCGACCGCCTGCACATCGACGCGCTGGTCACCGGCGAGGCGATTTCCCAGGTGTCGAGCCAGACCCTGCCGAACCTCTCGGTCATCGACTGCGTGACCGACAAGCTGGTGCTGCGCCCACTGATCGCCAGCCACAAGCAGGACATCATCGACCTGGCCAACGAAATCGGCACCGCCGACTTCGCCAAGCACATGCCGGAGTACTGCGGGGTCATCTCGGTGAACCCCAAGACCCACGCCAAGCGCCATCGCGTGGAGCATGAAGAGAAAGAATTCGACATGGCGGTGCTCGAGCGTGCGATCGAGCGGGCCAAACTGGTGCCGATCGATCGGGTGATCGACGAACTGGGCCAGGATTTGCAGATCGAAGAAGTCAGCGAGGCGCTGGCGGGCCAGATCGTGATCGACATCCGTCATCCGGATGCTCAGGAAGACGACCCGCTGACACTTTCTGGCATCGAGATAAAAGCGCTGCCGTTCTATGCATTGAATGCACGCTTCAAGGAACTGGACCCTACTCGCCAGTACCTGCTGTATTGCGACAAAGGCGTCATGAGTCGCCTGCATGCTCACCATCTGCTCAGTGAGGGACATGCCAATGTGCGCGTTTATAGACCGAGCTAAGTGCCCGGGGCTGTTTGCCTGTGGCTTGCGTCACCGGCCCCCCGACGCCACCGTCAAGCTGTAACGGCCTTGCCGGACTCTATTGTTAATCGCTGCCAGCAGTTGTCAGCACACCGAATCCTCTGATCGAGATACACAAGTGATCGAAAATCTACGCAACATCGCCATCATTGCTCACGTTGACCACGGTAAAACCACCCTGGTAGACAAACTCCTGCGTCAATCCGGCACCCTGGAGCGCAACGAGCTCAACGACGAGCGCGTGATGGACTCCAACGACCAGGAAAAAGAGCGCGGTATTACCATCCTGGCGAAAAACACCGCCATCAACTGGAACGGCTACCACATCAACATCGTGGACACCCCGGGCCACGCCGACTTCGGCGGCGAAGTTGAACGCGTAATGTCGATGGTCGACTCCGTTCTGCTGCTGGTCGACGCTCAAGACGGCCCTATGCCGCAAACCCGTTTCGTGACCAAGAAGGCGTTCGAAGCCGGCCTGCGTCCGATCGTGGTCATCAACAAGGTCGACCGTCCAGGCGCGCGTCCTGACTGGGTTCTGGACCAGATCTTCGACCTGTTCGACAACCTGGGCGCCACCGAAGAACAGCTGGACTTCAAAGTCGTCTACGCCTCGGCCCTGAACGGTATTGCCGGTCTGGACCACACCGACATGGCCGAAGACATGACCCCGCTGTACCAGTCGATCGTCGACAACGTTCCGGCTCCGGCCGTTGACCGTGACGGTCCGTTCCAGATGCAGATCTCCGCTCTGGACTACAACAGCTTCCTGGGTGTGATCGGCGTTGGCCGTATCGCTCGCGGTCGCGTCAAGCCGAACACCCCGGTTGTCGCTATCGACGTCGACGGCAAGAAGCGCAACGGCCGTATCCTGAAGCTGATGGGGCACCACGGTCTGCACCGTGTGGACGTTGAAGAAGCGGCTGCCGGCGACATCGTCTGCATCAGCGGTTTCGACGAGCTGTTCATCTCCGACACCCTGTGCGACCCGACCGCTGTCGAAGCGATGAAGCCGCTGACCGTCGACGAGCCGACCGTTTCCATGACCTTCCAGGTCAACGACTCGCCATTCTGCGGTAAAGAAGGCAAGTTCGTGACCAGCCGTAACATCAAGGAACGTCTGGACAAAGAGCTGCTGTACAACGTTGCACTGCGCGTTGAAGAAGGCGACTCGGCCGACAAGTTCAAGGTTTCCGGCCGTGGTGAGCTGCACCTGTCGGTACTGATCGAAACCATGCGTCGCGAAGGTTTCGAAATGGGCGTTGGCCGTCCTGAAGTGATCATCCGTGAAGTCGACGGCGTGAAGCAGGAACCGTTCGAAAACGTCACCATCGACATCCCTGAAGAATCCCAGGGCAAGGTCATGGAAGAAATGGGTCTGCGTAAGGGCGACCTGAGCAACATGGTTCCGGATGGCAAGGGCCGTGTACGCCTGGAATACAACATTCCAGCCCGTGGTCTGATCGGTTTCCGTAACCAGTTCCTGACCCTGACCAACGGTGCAGGCATCCTGACCTCGATCTTCGATCGCTACGCTCCGATGAAGTCCGGCCACATGTCCGGTCGTCAGAACGGCGTACTGGTTTCGGTCGAGACTGGCAAGGCCCTGACCTACTCCCTGGAAACCCTGCAGGCGCGCGGCAAGCTGTTCGTCGAGCACGGCCAGGAAATCTACAACGGTCAGATCGTTGGTCTGAACAGCCGTGACAACGACCTGGGTGTGAACCCAACCAAAGGCAAGAAGCTCGACAACATGCGTGCTTCGGGCAAGGACGAAACCATCGCCCTGGTTCCGCCGGTTCGTTTCACCCTGGAACAGGCTCTGGAATTCATCCAGGACGACGAGCTGTGCGAAGTGACTCCTAAGTCCATCCGTCTTCGCAAGAAGATCCTGGACGAAGGCGAGCGTACCCGCGCTGCCAAGAAAGCCAAGAACTGATCCTTTAGTTCAGGCTGAATGAAAACGCCCCCGGTCGAAAGGCCGGGGGCGTTTTTTTTGATCTGTGAAAAAGCTCGGGTCCTGTAGCCGCTGCCGAGCCTGCGAGGCTGCGATCGACCGCGTAGCGGTCGTAAAACGGTGTATCTGAAACTCTGCGGTGGCCCGTACTGCGGCTGCTTTGCAGCCGATCGCAGCCTCGCCAAGGCTCGGCAGCGGCTACAGGGCGGCAGGGTTACGCGGGGAACGGGGTTGCAGGCGCAGGTCGAGGCTCAGAAGCGTTCCAGGGTCCGGCTGCTGGTGTTGGTCGGGCGCTCCACCGGCTTGGGCTTGTACGCGCAATAGCCTGGGCGCGGGCCGATCTTCGGGTGGTTGCGGCAGGTGTCCGGGCGCTTGTCATAAATGGTGCACAGGCGGCTCTTACGATCCAGATACAGGCAGTCGTTGTTACTCATGCGCTGCAGGGTGAAGATTTCGGACTTCTGGTTGTAGCGCTCGACGATGCCTTCCTTCTGCAGGCGCTTGGCGATGTTCTTCGCCGGCTCGCCGCGCTCGAATTCGTCGACGATGCCGATGCGGATCAGATCCTTGATCTTGACCTCCACCGGCAGGGTGCAGCAGCTGGACATGCAGGAGCCGCACATGGGCGCGGAATACTTGGCCCAGGTATCGAGTCGGTCGATTTCCGCGGCGGCGATCAGGTTGGACTTCATCAGGCTTGTTTCCAGCGTGTGTATCAGGGCGCGCGATCATACCGGTACTGGTGGATTTTTGAACAACCATTTAACGGAATTTGCGCCTGCCCAAGGGGAGTGCGAGGGTCGGCACGGCATCTGCATCATTTTTGCCAGCTGCCGCGGGAGACGCCGCCTCTGCTCGGGCAATCGCACGACGCACCGAACCAGAGTCTTTGGCTCCTGTCAGACCGACTAGGCTCAGACAATTCCATGCTCACTGTCTATCTCGCTCGAGGTCGTATTCATGACTCAGGAACTGCAAGTTCGTGACGCTGAGGTGGCCGCTTTTCGCGACGCCGTCCTGACCAAACTCACCTACGCGGTGGGCAAAGACCCGGACCACGCCTTCGACCATGACTGGTTCGAAGCCATCGCCCTGGCGGCGCGCGATCACATGGTCGAGCACTGGATGGACCATACGCGGCAGATCTACCGCAAGGGCCAGAAACGCGTTTACTACCTGTCCCTGGAGTTCCTCATCGGTCGCCTGCTCTACGACAGCCTGAGCAACCTCGGGCTGCTGGACGTGGCGCGCGATGCGCTGAACGACCTGGGCGTCGATATGGAACGCATCCGCCTGCTGGAGCCGGATGCGGCGCTGGGCAATGGTGGCCTCGGCCGCCTGGCGGCGTGCTTCATGGAAAGCATGTCGACCCTGGGCATCGCCGGCCACGGCTACGGCATTCGTTATGAACACGGTTTGTTCCGCCAGGCCATCGTCGATGGCTGGCAGCAGGAGCAGACCGAGCACTGGCTGGACTTCGGCAACCCCTGGGAGTTCGAGCGCCCCGAAGTGATCTATTCGATCGGCTTCGGCGGCAGCGTCGAGACCGTCACCGACGAGGCCGGCCACGCCCGGCAGGTCTGGTGGCCGGCGGAAACCGTGCGCGCGGTGGCCTACGACACCCCGGTGGTCGGCTGGCGCGGTGCCAGCGTCAACACCTTGCGCCTGTGGCGGGCGCGGGCCATGGAAGACCTGCACCTGGAACGCTTCAACGCCGGCGACCACCTGGGCGCGGTGGCCGAGGTGGCCCGGGCCGAGAGCATCTCCCGGGTGCTCTACCCGGCGGACAGCACCGAAGCCGGCCAGGAACTGCGCCTGCGCCAGGAATACTTCTTTGTCTCCGCGTCCCTGCAGGACCTGCTGCGTCGGCACAAGAACATGCACGACTCGGTGCTCAGCCTCGGTGAGCATGCGGCGATCCAGCTCAACGACACGCACCCGTCGATCGCCGTGGCCGAGTTGATGCGCCAGCTGGTGGACCTGCACGGCATCGCCTGGGACGCGGCCTGGCAGATCACCGTCGAAACCCTGGCCTACACCAACCACACGCTACTGCCCGAAGCCCTGGAAACCTGGCCGGTGGGCCTGATGGAACGCATGCTGCCGCGGCACATGCAGATCATTTACCTGATCAACGCCCAGCACATCGATTCGCTGCGGGCCAAGGGCATCCACGACTTCGACGTGCTGCGTGCGGTGTCGCTGATCGAAGAAGATAACGGCCGCCGGGTGCGCATGGGCAACCTGGCGTTTCTTGGTTCCCATAGCGTCAACGGCGTGTCCGGCCTGCACACCCAGCTGATGCGCAGCACGGTGTTTTCCGAGCTGCACAAGCTGTATCCGGAGCGGATCAACAACAAGACCAACGGCATCACCTTCCGCCGCTGGCTGTACCAGGCCAACCCCAAGCTGACGGCGATGCTGGTCGAAGCCGTGGGCCCGGAGCTGCTGGACAACCCCGAGGAGCTGTTGCTCAAGCTCGAACCCTTCGCCGAGAAGCCGGCCTTTCGCAAGCAGTTCGCCGAACAGCGCCTGCACAGCAAGCGCGCGCTGGCGGCGATCATCCATGAACGGCTGGGCATCGCGGTCAATCCGGCGGCGCTGTTCGACGTCCAGGTCAAACGGATCCATGAGTACAAGCGCCAACTGCTCAACCTGATGCACACGGTGGCGCTGTACCAGGCGATCCGCGCCGAGCCGGAAATCGACTGGGTACCGCGGGTGAAGATCTTCGCCGGCAAGGCCGCGGCCAGTTACCACCAGGCCAAACTGATCATCAAACTGAGCAACGACATCGCCCGCACGGTGAACAACGACCCGACCGTGCGCGGCCTGCTCAAGGTGGTGTTCCTGCCCAACTACAACGTCAGCCTGGCCGAAAGCATCATCCCGGCGGCGGACCTGTCGGAGCAGATTTCCACTGCCGGTTTCGAGGCCTCGGGCACCAGCAACATGAAGTTCGGCCTCAATGGCGCGCTGACCATCGGCACCCTGGACGGCGCCAACGTCGAGATGTGCGAGCGGGTCGGCGCCGAGCACATGTTCATCTTCGGCCTCAGCGCCCAGCAGGTGGAGGCACGTAAACGCAATGGCGAATTCAGCGCGGTGCCGGACATCGCCGCCTCCCATCGTCTCAACGATGTGCTGCAGGCGATTCGTGGCGGGGTATTTTCGCCGGACGATCCGGCCCGTTACTCCGGGCTGATCGATTCGCTGGTCGACTATGACCGCTTCCATGTGTGCGCCGATTTCGACTCCTACTGGAATGCCCAGCTGCATGTCGAAGAGCGCTGGCGCGACAGCAATCAATGGTGGCGTTCGGCGGTGCTCAACAGCGCGCGCATGGGCTGGTTCTCTTCGGACCGGACCATTCGCGAGTACGCCACACAGATCTGGAAGGCTCTGGAATAGGCCGCTCGGCGGTCCCCGTAGCGTCTAAAGGGCGCAGGCTATCGCAGCCTGCGCCAACGGCTACGGATCGGATTTCGGGCTACGCTCAACCCCATGCATGAACTCTCTGTGGCGGATCTCGTCTCATAGGAGGAAATGCACCCCGACTCGCGTTAAACTGCGCGGGTTTTTAGCCCCCCATTCCTCCGGAGCCGTCCATGTCCCGCGTTACCCTGAGTCGCTATTTGATTGAGCAGACCCGCAGCAACAACACTCCTGCCGATCTGCGCTTCCTGATCGAAGTGGTGGCGCGTGCCTGCAAGGAGATCAGCCATGCCGTGTCCAAAGGCGCCCTGGGCGGTGTTCTGGGCAGCATGGGCACTGAAAACGTCCAAGGCGAAGTGCAGAAGAAGCTCGACGTGCTCTCCAACGAGATCCTGCTCGAAGCCAACGAATGGGGCGGCCACCTGGCCGGCATGGCGTCCGAGGAAATGGACAATGCCTACCAGATCCCGGGCAAATACCCGAAAGGCGCGTACCTGCTGGTATTCGACCCGCTGGACGGCTCGTCGAACATCGACATCAACGCCCCGGTCGGCACGATCTTCTCGGTATTGCGTTGCCCGAACGAATACCTGAGCCAGAACGAACCGCTCAATGAAAAGGCCTTCCTGCAGCCAGGCACCCAGCAGGTTGCCGCCGGTTACGCCATCTACGGCCCGCAGACCATGCTGGTGCTGACCCTGGGCGACGGCGTCAAGGGTTTCACCCTGGATCGCGAAATGGGCAGCTTCGTGCTGACCCACGAAGACATCACCATTCCTGAAAGCACCCAGGAATTCGCCATCAACATGTCCAACCAGCGTCACTGGGAAGCGCCGGTGCAGCGTTACGTGAGCGAATTGCTGGCGGGCGAAGAAGGCCCGCTGAACAAGAACTACAACATGCGCTGGGTGGCCGCGATGGTCGCCGACGTGCACCGCATCCTGACCCGCGGTGGCCTGTTCATGTACCCGCGCGACAGCCGCGAGCCATCCAAGCCGGGCAAGCTGCGCCTGATGTACGAAGCCAACCCGATGTCGTTCCTGGTGGAACAGGCGGGCGGCGCTTCCACCGACGGTCACCAGCGCATTCTCGACATCCAGCCTGAAGGCCTGCACCAGCGCGTAGCGGTGTTCCTCGGCTCGAAGGAAGAAGTCGCCCGCGTCACCGCCTACCACAAGGAATAACCCATGGCCGCGCCCTGGCAGCCCTTGCTCGACTGGTGGTTCGGTTCGGCCGAGAAACCCGCGGACATCAAGGCTGAAAAGGGCAGGCTGTGGTTTGGCAAGCGCGACAGCCAGGACCTCGAGGCGCACGAGCGTTTCGGGGATCTGGTGGAACAGGCCTTGGCCGGCGGATTGACCGAGTGGGCGCAACGCCCGCAAGGTTGGCTGGCCCTGGTGCTGCTGCTCGACCAGCTGCCGCGCATGCTGTATCGCGAAACCCCCAAGAGCTTTGCCGGCGATCTGCGCGCCCAGGCGCTGGTGGCCCAGGGTATTGCCGCGGATTTCGACCGCCAGCTGGCGCCGATGCAGCGCAGCTTTATCTACCTGGTGTTCGAGCATTGCGAAAACCTGGCGGTGCAGAACGAAGCGATCTCCAGGTTCGCCGCCTTGCACGACGAGCAGCCACTGGCCGACCAGCCGGTGTTCGCCGATCTGCTGGACTACGCCGAACGGCATCAGAAAATCATCGCCCGCTTCGGGCGCTTTCCCCATCGCAACCAGATTTTCGGGCGTGAGTCGACGCCGGAGGAACTGGCATTCCTGCGCGAGCCGGGTTCCAGCTTCTAGTTCTTCTGCGTTCTGTAATCGCTATCGCGGGCAAGCCTCGCTCCTACAGGCGCGTGTATGCATCCGTAGGAGCGGCCGGTCGACACTCGATTGCCCGCGATAGGGCTTCAGGACCCATGAATACTTAGCGCCTGGCGCGCAGTAACCGCTTCATCAGCAAGGTTTGCAGGTCTTGGCGGGTATCGGCGATGACATGGATGTAGACGGTAGCGTCTCGTACTTCATAGATGATTCGATTCATCCCCGAGAGTATCTGTCGGTAGTGGCCGACATGCAGTTGTTCGAGTTCTTCGGGAATCGCCCCGGCGTAGGGCAGGGTGGCCAGTTGGCGAATGGCTTGTTTCAGGCTGCTGTAGCTGTTGTGCCAGGTAGCGGTGGAGAGCCGCTGGGTGAGGTAGGTACGCAACTCGATGAGGTCGGTTTCCGCCGAATGCAGAAGCACTACCTTGAATGTCACGGTTGGTCGGCCTGGTCCAGTTCGTCGAACACGTCCTGGGCATCGCGGAATTGGCCTTCATCGATCTCACGATTACCGAGGGCGAGGATCTTCAGCAGCGCCATGGTTTCTTCCTGCTGCTCGAAGCTTTTCACATCCATGACCACCAGTTTTGCCTCGCCGTTCTGGGTAATGATCATGGGCTCACAGCTTTCGGTGATGGTTTTGACGATCTCGGCGGTGTGGCTTTTCAGGTAACTGATCGGTTTGATCTGAGAGGAAAGCTTCATGGGAGCATCTCGTCTGGGGAAGCAGGACTGAGTTTAGTCTTTATTCAGTCCTGTGTGCGCCGCGCCAGACGAGTTGAGTGTTGCTGATCGTTAAATCCGGAAACTGCCCACCAACTGCTGCAACCGCGCCGCTTGCTGCTCCAGGTCGGCGCAGGCGCGCAGGGTCGCCTGCAGGTTTTCCACGCCTTCCTGGTTGAGGGTGTTGATCTCGGTGATGTCGACGTTGATCGACTCCACCACGGCGGTCTGCTCCTCGGTGGCGGTGGCCACGGACTGGTTCATGCCGTCGATCTCGCCGATGCGCTGGGTCACGCTGCCCAGGCGCTGGCCGGCCTGGTTGGCGATGCCGACGCTGCTTGCGCTCTCGCGCTGGCTTTCGGTCATGGTGTCCACCGCCTGGCGGGCGCCGACCTGCAGTTCCTCGATCATCTTCTGCACTTGCTGCGCCGAGTCCTGGGTGCGGTGGGCGAGGTTGCGCACCTCATCGGCGACCACCGCGAAACCACGGCCGGCCTCACCGGCGCGGGCGGCTTCGATGGCGGCGTTGAGGGCCAGCAGGTTGGTCTGCTGGGAGATGCTGGTGATGACTTCGAGGATCTGCCCGATGTTCACCGTGTTGCTGTTCAGCGTTTCGATATGGCCGCAGGAGTCGCTGATCTTCGCCGACAGCTGCTGCATGGCGGCGATGGTCTGGTCGACCACGGCCTGGCCTTCGCTGGCCAGGTTGCGCGCATCGCTGGAGTGCTGCGACGCCAGGGCGGCGTTCTGGGCGATTTCCTGGGCGGCGGCGCCGAGCTGGTTGATGGCCGCAGCGACGCTGCTGGTGCGCGAGGCCTGCTGGCCGGAGTTGAACATCGATGAGTTCGAGGCGCTGACCACCCGCAGGGCGACTTCGTTGACCTGGCCGGTGGCCGAGGCGACTTCGCGGATCGAACCGTGAACCCGTTCGACGAAACGGTTGAACGACACGCCCAGGGTGCCGAACTCGTCGTGGCCATGGATGGTCAGGCGCTTGGTCAGGTCGCCTTCGCCCTCGGCGATGTCGTGCATGGCGCGACCCATCAGGTGCAGCGGCTGCATCAGCACGCGGATCAGCATGCCCAGCAGGCTGATGATGATCACTACGGCAATCAGCATGGCGATGATCGCCGAGGTGCGGAACTCGCTGAGCATCGAGAACGCGGTGTCCTTGTCCAGCACCAGCGCCACGTACCAGTCCGCCGCTGGCACGCCGTTGACGCGGGTGAAGGAGATGAACTGGGTCTTGCCGTCCAGCTCGACTTCCTTCAGGCCCGGGCCGACCTGCGGGGCGCCATTGGGGTAGGCGTCGCTGAGGTTCTTGAGCACCAGCTTGCTGTCCGGGTGGATCAGGATCTTGCCGCCGGCGCTGACGATGAACGCCTGGCCATGGCCGCCGAAATTCAGCGAGTTGATGATGGCGCTGACGTTGGACAGGTCGATATCGGCCCCGGCGACGCCGATGAAGCTGCCCTGGTGCTGCACCGGGGTGGCGACGGTGATCACCAGCTTGCCGGAAGAGGCGGCGATGTAGGGTTCGGTGACGATGGTCTGCTGGGCCGAGTTGGCCGCCTTGTACCAGCCACGGGCTCGCGGGTCGTAGTCGGGCGCGCGGTTGCCCGCCGGGACCGAGAACATCGCGCCGTCCTGGCCGCCGAAGTAGCTGAGCTGGAAGTTGCTGGCGTAGGCGGGGAGGCCGACGCTGCGTTTCAGGTCGTCGGCGCCGCTGCCGTCCACGGCGATCTGCTGGGCCAGGGTGTGCAGCAACTGGATGCGGCTTTCCAGCCAGGTCTGGATGTTGCTGCTGGTCAGGCTGCCGAGTTCCTGCATGGAGGACTCGTTGCTGCTGCGCAGGGCCTCGCGCTGTCGATAGTCGTTGAACAGGATAAAACAGGCGAACGCAACGGCGACCACAAGAGCGGCGGCAAGCAGGATCTTATGGCTGAATTTCATGTTTCTGGTCATTAGGTGAACTACCGCGAAAGGGTGGTCAGCGAGGGGGCGTCAATTTGCCATAACGGCAGCTTTTGCGCTGCTTTTATGTCGACTGGCCATCATGAAAAATGAGGCACGCCGACGTCTGCCCGACGAAATGCGTTTTGCCCCCGCAAAGTGGTTGATTCCGGAGGAAATGCTGGGCGCTGCGTCACAATAAATAGGCGTCTGGCTGGGGAACCAGATGGGGCTTTTCTCTTCTAAGCTTCTGGTTGGCAGCATGCCATCCCCCCGTTCGCCCAGGAGTTTCACCATGTCCCTGCGTTCTCTCGCTCTGTTGTCGTTCTGCGTGCTGTTGGCTGCATGCGGCAAGATCAATCAGGAAAACTATTCCAAGCTGTCGGCCGGCATGCCCAAGGCCGAAGTTGAAAAACTGCTGGGCAAACCAACCGATTGTTCCGGCGCGCTGGGCATGTCCAGCTGCACCTGGGGTGACAAGAACAGCTTTATCAGCGTGCAGTACGCCGGTGACAAAGTGCTGATGTTTTCCGGGCAAGGCCTGAAGTAAAAAAAACCGGGGCCACGTGCCCACGGGAGAAAAATAATGATGCGTTTGCTAGTCACTCTTCTGGCCGGCCTGTTGTTGGCCGGCTGCGCCACTTCCCGGGACGATTCACTGGCGCCCAAGACCGCGAATCACGTCGATCTCAAGCGTTACCAAGGGACCTGGTACGAGCTGGCGCGTTTGCCGATGTATTTCCAACGTAACTGCGCGCAATCCGAAGCCCGCTACACCTTGCTGCCCGAAGGCAATATGGCGGTGCTCAACCGCTGCCTGACCGCCAACTGGCAATGGGAAGAGGTGCGGGGCACGGCAACGCCGCAGGCGCCGGATAAAACCGACAAGCTGTGGGTCGAATTCGATACCTGGTTTTCCCGGTTGATACCGGGCCTGGCCAAGGGCGACTACTGGGTGCTGTATGTGAGCGACGACTACAAGACCGCCATTGTCGGCAACCCGGATCGTCGATACCTGTGGCTGTTGTCGCGCCGGCCGAATGTCAGCGAGGCGGTTCGTGAGGACCTGCTGAGCAGGGCGCGCCAGCAGGGTTATGACACCACCCGCCTGATCTGGCGAGTGTCGGACAAGGCGATGGCCAAGACCTCGAAGTGAATCCATGCGGGAGCCAGCGTGCTGGCTCCCGCGGTGACGGGCTTCAGCCGAGCAGGTCGCGCAGCACCTGGGTAAAGGCCCGATTACTTTCTTCTTCGCCTGCGTGACGTCCGTCGCGCACGACCCACTGACCGTTGACCAGCACATCGCGCACCTGGCGATCGCCGCCGGCGAACAGCCAGCGGTTGAGAATGCCGTCGCCCTCGGCGGTGGCCAGGTAAGGATCGCTGCCGTCAAGCACCAGCCAGTCGGCACGCTTGCCCACTTCCAGGGCGCCGATCGGCTGTCCCAGGGCCTGGGCACCGCCGTCCAGAGCGGCGTCGTACAGGGTCCGGCCAACCATCGGCTGGTCGTTGCGATACAGGCGGTTGCGGCGTTGATCGCGCAGGCGCTGGCCGTATTCCGCCCAGCGCAATTCTTCCACCACGCTCAGCGACACATGGCTGTCGGAACCGATGCCCATGCGGCCGCCCTGGGCGAGAAAATCCACCGCTGGGAAAATCCCGTCGCCGAGGTTGGCTTCGGTGGTCAGGCACAGGCCGGCAATCGCTCGGCTTTGCGCCATGAGGCTGACTTCTTCGGCATTCGCGTGGGTGGCATGGACCAGGCACCAGCGCTGATCGACCGCGGTGTTTTCATACAGCCATTGCAGCGGCCGGCGCCCGCTCCAGGTCAGGCAGTCATCGACTTCCTTCTGCTGTTCGGCAATGTGGATATGCACCGGGCACTGCTTGTCGCTGGCGGCCAGCACTTCGCTGATCTGCTGCGGGGTGACCGCGCGCAACGAGTGGAAGCACAGCCCCAGCTGCTGGGCCGGTTGCCGGGCCAGCAGCGGTTGCAGGCGGCTTTGCAGCTTGAGGTAGTTTTCCGTGCTGTTGATGAAGCGGCGCTGGCCTTCGTTGGGCGCCTGGCCGCCGAAACCGGAGTGGCTGTACAGCACTGGCAGCAGGGTCAGGCCGATGCCGGCGGCGCTGGCGGCCTGGCTGATGCGCAGGGACAGCTCGGCCGGGTCGGCGTAGGGCTGGCCGTTGGTGTCGTGATGCACATAGTGGAATTCGGCGACCGAGGTGTAACCGGCCTTGAGCATTTCGATGTACAGCTGACGGGCGATGATGCCCAGCTGGTCCGGGCTGATCTTGCCCACCAGGCGATACATCAGGTCGCGCCAGGTCCAGAAGCTGTCGTTGGGGTTGCCGGCCACTTCCGCCAGCCCGGCCATCGCCCGCTGGAACGCATGGGAGTGCAGGTTGGGCATGCCCGGCAGTAGCGGGCCTTGTAGCCGCTCGGCGCCTTCTGCGCTGGCATCGGCCTGGATGTGGGTCAACAGGCCGTCGGCGCTGACCTCGAGACGTACGTTGTTGGCCCATCCGTTAGGCAGCAGTGCGCGTTCGGCAAAGAAGGCGGACATGGTTCAAGCACCCCGTCGTGTGTTATTTGTATATACATATACAGACGTTTGCCTGCTCGGTAAACTCCGGCAAGCTAGCCTCTTTCTTCAGCCAACAAGGATTTCCCGTGCCGACTCCGCCCGCCAACTCCCCGCTGGCCGCCCATCTGGGCGATAGTCCGGCGCCCCTGTACGCCCGCGTCAAGCAGATGATCACCCAGCAGATCGAGAGTGGAAACTGGCCGCCGCATTACCGCGTGCCCTCGGAAAGCGAGCTGGTCAGCCAGCTGGGTTTCAGCCGC
Source organism: Pseudomonas sp. 09C 129 (assembly GCF_002843625.1). Lineage (NCBI taxonomy): Bacteria > Pseudomonadati > Pseudomonadota > Gammaproteobacteria > Pseudomonadales > Pseudomonadaceae > Pseudomonas > Pseudomonas sp. 09C 129. Next base: position 940,820 of record NZ_CP025261.1, read on the forward strand.
ATGACCATCAACCGCGCCCTGCGCGAGATGACCGCCGAAGGCCTGCTGGTGCGCATGCAGGGCGTGGGGACTTTCGTCGCCGAACCGAAAAGCCAGTCGGCGCTGTTCGAGGTGCACAACATTGCCGATGAGATCGCCTCGCGCGGTCATCGCCACACGTGCAAGGTCATCACCCTGGGGGAAGAGGCAGCCGGTTCCGAGCGCGCCGTGGCCCTGGAAATGCGAGAAGGGCAGAGGGTCTTCCACTCGCTGATCGTGCATTTCGAGAACGATATCCCGGTGCAGATCGAGGACCGCTTCGTCAACGCGCTGGTGGCACCGGACTACCTCAAGCAGGACTTCACCCTGCAGACCCCCTACGCCTACCTGAACCAGGTCGCACCGCTGACCGAAGGCGAGCATGTGGTCGAGGCGATTCTGGCCGAGCCGGAAGAGTGCAAGCTGCTGCAGATCGAGCGCGGCGAGCCGTGCCTGCTGATTCGCCGCCGGACCTGGTCTGGCCGCCAGCCGGTAACCGCCGCGCGCCTGATCCACCCGGGTTCTCGTCACAGCCTGGAAGGGCGGTTTCATAAGTAAGGGGCATCAATGACTCAGTTGAACGTTTTGCGCGCGGCCAACTACCCGCGCATGCCATGGAAGAACGGTGGCGGCAGTACCGAAGAGATCACCCGGGACGCCGGCGTCGGCCTGGAAGGTTTCGGCTGGCGGCTGTCGATCGCCGATATCGGCGAGTCCGGTGGCTTCTCCAGCTTCGCCGGCTACCAGCGGATCATCACCGTGCTGCAAGGCGCGGGCATGGCCCTGACGGTGGACGGCGAGGACACCCGGGCACTGTTACCGCTGGACCCCTTTGCCTTCAGTGGCGCCAGCCAGGTCGCGTGCACCCTGATCGACGGGCCGATTCGCGACTTCAACCTGATCTACGCGCCGGACCGCTACAGCGCTCGCCTGCAATGGCTGCAGGGTGGCCAGCGTTTCTTCACCCAGGCCGGCACGGTGCTGGTATTCAGCGTGGCCGAGGAAATGCGCGCCGACCTGGGTGGCGGTGTCGCCGCCTTGCTTGAGCGCCATGACTGCCTGCAACTGCTCGGTAACCCCGGCTTGCGGGAAGTCACCGTCAGCGGCGCTTGCTGCGTGATCGAACTGACAGCCATCTGACCTGTAGCCGCTGCCGCAGGCTGCGATAGGCCGGGGTCGCGCTCGACTCGAAGAGCCTTCCGGCCTGCAAGAGCGCGTCTCCTTCGGAGTCGATCGCAGCCTTCGGCAGCGGCTACAAGCCCACCTGTTTCTCTCCCTCCCTGATGTTGTTTCCCTCGCGCACCAATTTGTTACCGAACGCCCCAGCGTGGCGCAAAGCCCTGGCGAAGTAACAGCTCTCCCGCCTCTAGCCATAATCCCCGCGAAAAAATAATCGACGCTGAAACCCTTGATCCAAGGGCGTCTTCACCGGTTTCACGATTTTCTTGAAGGCTCATTAAACGAGTTGGCCGATCGATTGCATATGCTTGTATGTACAAGTAAAGACGTATGCGTATGAGTCACTGAAGACTCTTCGCAGCGTCCCCTGATTCGCTTGCTGCGCAGCGCCCTGCGCGCAGGCACGCTCGCCCACTGCCTGGGTTGGTTTGGATTGATCGCTGAGGAGTTTTTTCGTGACTGAGAATAAACCTACGAAATACCGGAACGTCGAAATTCGCGCTGCCCGCGGCAACAAGCTGACCGCCAAGAGCTGGCTGACAGAAGCGCCGCTGCGCATGCTGATGAACAACCTCGACCCGGAAGTCGCCGAGAACCCGAAAGAGCTGGTGGTTTACGGTGGCATCGGCCGCGCCGCGCGCAACTGGGAGTGTTACGACAAGATCGTCGAGAGCCTGACCAACCTGAATGACGACGAGACCCTGCTGGTGCAATCCGGCAAGCCGGTCGGCGTATTCAAGACCCACAGCAACGCCCCACGCGTGCTGATCGCTAACTCCAACCTGGTACCGCACTGGGCCACCTGGGAACACTTCAACGAACTGGATGCCAAGGGCCTGGCCATGTATGGCCAGATGACCGCCGGCAGCTGGATCTACATCGGTAGCCAGGGCATCGTCCAGGGCACCTACGAAACCTTCGTCGAAGCCGGTCGCCAGCACTACAACGATGACCTCAAGGGCCGCTGGGTCCTGACCGCCGGCCTCGGCGGCATGGGCGGCGCCCAGCCTCTGGCCGCGACCCTGGCCGGTGCCTGCTCGCTGAACATCGAATGCCAGCAGACCAGCATCGATTTCCGCCTGAAGACCCGCTATGTCGACGAGCAGGCCAAAGACCTGGACGACGCCCTGGCGCGTATCGCCAAGTACACCGCCGAAGGCAAGGCGATCTCCATCGCCCTGTGCGGCAACGCGGCTGAAATCCTCCCGGAAATGGTCCGTCGCGGCGTGCGTCCGGACATGGTCACCGACCAGACCAGCGCCCACGACCCGCTCAACGGCTACCTGCCAGCCGGCTGGACCTGGGAGCAGTACCGCGAGCGCGCCAAGACCGAGCCTGCCGCGGTGGTCAAGGCGGCCAAGCAATCGATGGCTGTGCACGTCAAGGCCATGCTCGACTTCCAGAAGCAGGGCATCCCGACCTTCGACTACGGCAACAACATCCGTCAGATGGCCCAGGAAGAAGGCGTCGAGAACGCCTTCGACTTCCCAGGCTTCGTGCCGGCCTATATCCGTCCGCTGTTCTGCCGCGGCATCGGTCCGTTCCGCTGGGCCGCGCTGTCGGGCGACCCGCAGGACATCTACAAGACCGACGCCAAGGTCAAGGAACTGATCCCGGACGACGCGCACCTGCACAACTGGCTGGACATGGCGCGCGAGCGCATCAGCTTCCAGGGCCTGCCGGCGCGTATCTGCTGGGTTGGCCTGGGCCTGCGCGCCAAGCTCGGCCTGGCGTTCAACGAAATGGTGCGCAGCGGCGAGCTGTCGGCGCCGATCGTCATCGGTCGCGACCACCTGGACTCCGGCTCGGTATCCAGCCCGAACCGCGAAACCGAATCGATGCAGGATGGTTCCGATGCCGTGTCCGACTGGCCGCTGCTCAACGCCCTGCTGAACACCGCCAGCGGCGCGACCTGGGTTTCCCTGCACCACGGCGGCGGCGTCGGCATGGGCTTCTCCCAGCACTCCGGGATGGTGATCGTCTGCGATGGTACCGACGAAGCGGCCGAGCGTATCGCCCGTGTGCTGCATAACGACCCGGGTACCGGTGTCATGCGTCACGCCGATGCCGGTTACCAGATCGCCATCGACTGCGCCAAGGAACAGGGCCTGAACCTGCCGATGATCACTGGCAAGTAAGCTCCCGGCGGATTGCCGCCAGGATTAGGGAAGAAGCCGTCGCACGCTGCAGTGCGGCGGCTCGGTCCATGTAGCAGTGCTTTGACATGACAAGAATCTCCCGGGAGAACAATAACGATGTCCACGGCCAGCGATAGCTCCAAACCCCTGATCGAACGGCGCTCGATCAACTACATCCCCGAGGCTGAACGCCACGGCAAGCTCTACAGCCAGTTCACCCTGTGGTTGGGGGCTAACCTGCAGATCACCGCCATCGTCACTGGCGCTCTGGCGGTGGTGCTGGGCGGTGATGTGTTCTGGTCGCTGATCGGCCTGCTCATCGGGCAACTGCTGGGCGGCGGTGTGATGGCGTTGCACGCGGCGCAAGGACCCAAGCTCGGCCTGCCGCAGATGATCTCCAGTCGGGTTCAGTTCGGCGTCTATGGCGCGGCCATTCCGATCGTCCTGGTCTGCCTGATGTACCTGGGCTTCACCGCCACCGGCACGGTGCTTTCCGGCCAGGCGCTGGGCCAGCTGTTCGGGGTCAGCGACAGTGTCGGCATCCTGATCTTCGCCAGCGTCATCGTGCTGGTCACGGTGCTTGGCTACCGGGTGATCCATTTCATCGGTCGCGCCGCCAGCGTCATTGGCGTGATCGCTTTCGTTTATCTGTTCAGTCGCCTGATGAGCCAGACCGACATTGGCGCACTCCTGGAAATCCGCCACTTCAGCTGGAGCAGCTTCCTGCTCGCGGTGTCGCTCGCCGCGTCCTGGCAGATCGCTTTCGGCCCCTACGTGGCCGACTATTCGCGCTACCTGCCGAGCAAGACCTCCTCGGTGAAAACCTTCCTCGCCGCTGGCGCAGGCTCGGTGATCGGCGCGCAGGTGGCGATGATGCTCGGCGTGTTCGCCGCGGCCATGGCCGACGGGCAGTTCGCCGGCCACGAAGTGGCCTACATCGTCGGCCTGGGCGGCAGCGGTGCCACTGCGGCGCTGCTGTACTTCAGCATCGCCTTCGGCAAGATCACCATCTCGACGCTGAACTCCTACGGCAGCTTCATGTGCATTGCCACCATCATCAGTGGCTTTCGTGGCCACCTGGAAGTGACGCGCTTGCAACGCCTGGTGTTCGTGCTGGTCATCGTCGGTACCGCGACCCTGATCGCCTTGCTTGGCCAGCACTCGTTCCTCGGTGCGTTCAAGTCTTTCATCCTCTTCCTGCTGGCCTTCTTCACCCCGTGGAGCGCGGTCAACCTGGTGGACTACTACTGCATTACCCGCGAGCACTATGACGTGCCGGCGCTGGCCGATCCGAACGGTCGCTATGGCCGCTGGAACATCCTCGGTATCAGCGTCTATGTGATCGGTGTGCTGGTGCAGCTGCCGTTCATCGCCACCAAGTTCTACACCGGCCCGCTGGTGGAAACCCTGGGTGGCGTGGATATCTCCTGGATCGTCGGCCTGGTGGTTCCCGCGGCGCTGTATTACGTCTGCGCGAAAAAATGGCATGGCGCCGTACCCGATCGCCTGATCCTGCCGGTAGAGCAGGACTCGATCACAGAACAAAAGCTGAGTGGGGCAGGCCGCGCTACTGCGGTCTAGACCTGATTGGACGTGGACGGGCTGGATGCCTCTTGACTGCCGTAATCCATTTCAATGATTGGGAGCGTCACACAATGAAAATGAATAAGACCCTGCTGACCACTTTGCTTTCCATGGGCCTGCTGGCCAGCGCCGGCGCTACCCAGGCGGCCGGCTGGTGCGAGTCCGGCAAACCGGTGAAATTCGCCGGCCTGAACTGGGAAAGCGGCATGTTGCTGACCGACGTGCTGCAAGTGGTCCTGGAAAAAGGCTACGGCTGCAAGACCGACAGCCTGCCAGGCAACTCCATCACCATGGAGAACGCCCTGAGCAGCAATGACATCCAGGTTTTCGCCGAGGAGTGGGTCGGTCGCAGCGAGGTCTGGAACAAGGCCGAGAAGGCCGGCAAGGTGGTCGGCGTCGGCGCCCCGGTGGTGGGCGCCATCGAAGGCTGGTACGTGCCGCGCTACGTGATCGAAGGCGATGCCAAGCGCAAGCTGGAAGCCAAGGCCCCGGACCTGAAGAACATTGCCGATTTGGGCAAGTACGCCAGCGTATTCAAGGACCCGGAAGAGCCGAGCAAGGGCCGTTTCTATAACTGCCCGGCCGGCTGGACCTGCGAGCTGGACAACAGCGAGATGCTGAAAAGCTACGGCCTGGAAAGCAGCTACACCAACTTCCGCCCAGGCACCGGCCCGGCGCTGGATGCCGCGGTACTGTCGAGCTACAAGCGTGGCGAGCCGATCCTGTTCTACTACTGGTCGCCAACCCCGCTGATGGGCCAGGTCGACCTGGTGAAGCTGGAAGAAAAGCCGGGCGTGGACAAGAGCGTGACCATCAAGGTCGGCCTGTCCAAGACCTTCCACGAGGAAGCGCCTGAGCTGGTGGCCGTGCTGGAAAAGGTCAACCTGCCGATCGACCTGCTCAATCAGAACCTGGGTCGCATGGCGAAGGAACGTATCGAATCGCCGAAGCTGGCGAAAATTTTCCTCAAGGAACATCCTGAAGTCTGGCACGCATGGGTGAGCGACGACGCAGCCAAGAAAATCGACGCGGCCTTGTAGGTAGAGCCTTCCCGGCTGCCTGAGCGGTAGCCGGGAGCTTCACCACAACCCACTTGATCGAGAGTCTCTCTATGTTTCCTGAAAGCTTCACGTTTTCCATCGCCGACTGGGTCAACAGTTGGGTCGATTCGCTGGTGACCAACTACGGCGATGTGTTCCGCCACATCTCCGACACCCTGCTGTGGGCCATCGTCAACCTCGAAGGCCTGCTGCGCCTGGCGCCCTGGTGGCTGATGCTGGCGATCGTCGGCGGCATCGCCTGGCATTCGACCCGCAAGCTGGTGACCACCGCGGTGATCGTCGGCCTGCTGTTCCTGGTGGGCGCGGTCGGCCTGTGGGACAAGCTGATGCAGACCCTGGCGCTGATGCTGGTGGCGACCTTCATTTCGGTGCTGATCGGCATTCCCCTGGGGATCCTCTCGGCGCGCAGCAATCGCCTGCGTTCGGTGCTGATGCCGCTCTTGGACATCATGCAGACCATGCCGAGCTTCGTGTACCTGATCCCGGTGCTGATGCTGTTCGGCCTGGGCAAGGTGCCGGCGATCTTCGCCACCGTGATCTACGCCGCGCCGCCGCTGATCCGCCTGACCGACCTGGGCATTCGCCAGGTCGACGGCGAAGTCATGGAGGCGATCAACGCTTTCGGCGCCAACCGCTGGCAGCAACTGTTCGGCGTGCAACTGCCGCTGGCCCTGCCGAGCATCATGGCCGGGATCAACCAGACCACCATGATGGCCCTGTCGATGGTGGTGATCGCCTCGATGATCGGTGCCCGTGGCCTGGGCGAAGACGTGCTGGTGGGCATCCAGACCCTCAACGTCGGCCGTGGCCTGGAAGCCGGTCTGGCGATCGTGATTCTGGCCGTGGTCATCGACCGTATTACCCAAGCCTATGGTCGTCCACGCCATGAGGTGAGCAAATGAACGACGCAATCGTGAGCAAGATCGAAGTCAAGAACGTCTTCAAGATTTTCGGCAACCGTTCGGCCGACGCGCTGAACATGATTCGCCAGAACAAGACCAAGGACCAGGTGCTGGCCGAGACCGGCTGCGTGGTCGGGGTCAACGACCTGTCGCTGAGCATCGGCACTGGCGAAATCTTCGTGATCATGGGGCTGTCCGGCTCCGGCAAGTCGACGTTGGTGCGCCACTTCAACCGCCTGATCGACCCGACCAGTGGCGCGATCCTGGTGGATGGCGTGGACATCCTGCAATACGACATGGAAGCCCTGCGCGAATTTCGCCGGCACAAGATCAGCATGGTGTTCCAGAGCTTCGGCCTGCTGCCGCACAAGACCGTGCTGGAAAACACCGCCTATGGCCTCAAGGTGCGGGGCGAGAGCAAGGAAGTCTGCACCGAGCGCGCGCTGCACTGGATCAACACCGTGGGCCTCAAGGGCTACGAGAACAAGTACCCGCACCAGCTGTCCGGCGGCATGCGCCAGCGCGTCGGCCTGGCCCGCGCCCTGGCGGCGGACACCGACATCATCCTGATGGACGAGGCCTTCAGCGCCCTCGACCCGCTGATCCGCGCCGAGATGCAGGACCAACTGCTGGAGCTGCAAAAGACCCTGCACAAGACCATCGTCTTCATTACCCACGACCTCGACGAGGCCGTGCGCATCGGCAACCGCATCGCGATCCTCAAGGATGGCCGGCTGATCCAGGTCGGCACGCCGAAAGAGATCCTGCATTCGCCGGCGGACGAGTATGTCGACCGTTTCGTGCAGCGACGCGCGGCGGTGGTTTGAAGGCTTGGGGCGGGCCTCTTCCCCTGTAGGAGCGAGGCTTGCCCGCGAAGGCGGCGGTAAAGCTGCATCAATGTTCAGGTTGTACCCGTGAGGTCGAAGATGTCGCAGGCTGAAAAAATCGTTATCGCCGATGCCCCGTTGCGTTGGCAGGATGTGGTCGCCGTAGCCCGGCATGGCGCGCAGCTCGAGCTGTCGGCCCAGGCCTGGGCGCGTATCGAGAATGCCCAGGCCATCGTCCAGCGCATCGTCGTCAGCGGCGAACGCGCTTATGGCATCAACACCGGCCTTGGCGCGCTGTGCAACGTTTCGCTGCAGGACGAACAGCTCAGCCAGCTGTCGCGCAACACCCTGCTCAGCCATGCCTGTGGCGTGGGCGCGCCGCTGGCCGACGAGCAGACCCGGGCGATCATGTGCGCGGCTGTCGTCAACTACAGCCACGGCAAGTCCGGCTTGCATCGCCGGGTGGTCGAGGCGCTGCTGGCCCTGCTCAATCGCGGCATCACCCCGCAGGTGCCGTCCCAGGGCTCGGTGGGTTACCTGACCCACATGGCCCATATCAGCATCGCCTTGCTCGGCGTCGGCCAGGTCAGCTATCGCGGGCAGGTGGTGTCGGCCGAGCAGGCGCTGGCGGCGGAAGGCCTGGAACCGGTGCAACTGGGGGCCAAGGACGGTCTGTGCCTGGTCAACGGTACGCCGTGCATGACCGGCCTGAGCTGCCTGGCCCTGGCCGACGCCACGCGCCTGCTGCAGTGGGCCGACGTGATCGGCGCCATGAGCTTCGAGGCCCAGCGCGGGCAGATCGCCGCCTTCGATGCCGAGATCATTGCGCTCAAGCCGCACCCGGGCATGCAGCAGGTCGGCATCAACCTGCGCGCCTTGCTCGACGGCAGTGAAGTGATTGCCGCCAGCAAAGGCATCCGCACCCAGGATGCCCTGAGCATCCGTTCCATCCCGCAGGTTCACGGCGCCGCCCGCGATCAGTTGGCGCACGCGACGCAGCAGGTCGAAACCGAGCTCAACTCGGTCACCGACAACCCGATGGTGCTGGGCACTCCGGACAACTACCGGGTGATGTCCCAGGCCAACCCCCACGGCCAGTCGGTGGCACTGGCGGCGGACCTTCTGGCGATCGCCATGGCCGAGATCGGCTCGATCGCCGAGCGCCGCCTGGACCGCCTGATCAACCCCCATGTCAGCGGTTTGCCGGCGTTCCTGGTGAGCAACCCCGGGGTCAACTCCGGAATGATGATCGTCCAGTACGTCGCTGCCTCGCTGTGCGCGGAAAACCGCCAGCTGGCGCAACCGGCGGTGCTCGACAACTACGTCACCTCCGGCCTGCAGGAAGACCACCTGAGCCTGGGCACCAACGCCGCGCTGAAGCTTTCCCGCGCGCTGGAAAACTGCACCCAGATCCTCGCCATCGAATACCTGCTGGCGGCCCAGGCCTTCGAGTTTCTCAAGGAGCAGCGTTTCGGTGCCGGCACCGAGGCGGCCTGGAAGCTCCTGCGCCAGCGGGTTCCGGCCTATGACCAGGATCGCTGGCTGGCCCCGGACATCGCCAGCGCGACGGCGCTGCTCAAGGCTCCGGCCTTGCTGCAGGAGGTTTTACCGGGCGTGCGCTGAAGCGCGCCCTGCAAGAACAGGATTTTCCAAGACAACGGTTTCCACGAAAAACCAGCGTGCCAAGGCGCCACTCGCTCACAAACGGCGGGCTGCGACGGACAACGGAAGCTTCCGGAGCGACTGGTAGTTAATAACAAACTCTCAAAAGGAGCATAAATGTGACTGCGCTAAATCTGATTCCCGGCCAACTGACCCTGGCCCAACTGCGTGCCGTCTACCAACAGCCGGTAACCCTCAGCCTCGATAACAGCGCCTCGGCACAGATCGACGCCAGCGTCGCCTGTGTCGAGCAGATCCTCGCCGAGAACCGCACCGCCTACGGCATCAACACCGGTTTCGGCCTGCTGGCCTCGACCCGTATCGCCAGCGAAGACCTGGAAAACCTCCAGCGCTCCCTGGTGCTGTCCCATGCCGCCGGTGTCGGCGAGCCGATCAGCGACGCTCTGGTGCGCCTGGTCATGGTGCTCAAGGTCAACAGCCTGAGCCGTGGTTTTTCCGGTATCCGCCGCCAGGTGATCGACGCGCTGATTGCCCTGGTCAACGCCGAGGTCTACCCGCATATCCCGCTCAAGGGTTCGGTGGGCGCTTCCGGCGACCTCGCGCCGCTGGCGCATATGTCCCTGGTGCTGCTGGGTGAAGGCAAGGCCCGTTATAAAGGCCAATGGCTGGACGCCACCGAAGCCCTGAGCGTGGCCGGCCTCAAGCCGCTGACCCTGGCGGCCAAGGAAGGCCTGGCGCTGCTCAACGGCACCCAGGTTTCCACCGCGTTTGCCCTGCGCGGCCTGTTCGAAGGCGAAGACCTGTTCGCCGGTGCCCTGGCCTGCGGCGGCCTGACCGTCGAGGCGGTGCTGGGCTCGCGTTCGCCGTTCGATGCGCGGATTCATGCCGCCCGTGGCCAGAAAGGCCAGATCGACGCCGCCGCGGCTTACCGCGACCTGCTGGGCGACAGCAGCGAAGTCTCCAAGTCGCACCAGAACTGCGACAAGGTGCAGGACCCGTACTCCCTGCGCTGCCAGCCACAAGTCATGGGCGCCTGCCTGACCCAGTTCCGCCAGGCCGCCGAGGTGCTGGTGGTCGAAGCCAACGCCGTGTCGGATAACCCACTGGTGTTCGCCGCCGAGGGCGATGTGATCTCCGGTGGCAACTTCCACGCCGAGCCGGTGGCCATGGCCGCCGACAACATGGCCCTGGCCATCGCCGAAATCGGTTCCCTGAGTGAGCGCCGCATCTCGCTGATGATGGACAAGCACATGTCCCAGCTGCCGCCGTTCCTGGTGGCCAATGGCGGGGTCAACTCCGGCTTCATGATCGCCCAGGTGACCGCCGCGGCCCTGGCCAGCGAAAACAAGGCGCTGGCCCATCCGCACTCGGTGGACAGCCTGCCGACTTCCGCCAACCAGGAAGACCATGTGTCCATGGCGCCCGCCGCTGGCAAGCGCCTGTGGGAAATGGCCGAAAACACCCGTGGCATCCTCGCCGTGGAATGGCTGGCGGCCTGCCAGGGCCTGGACCTGCGTGATGGCCTGAAGACCTCGACCAAGCTGGAAAAGGCCCGTGCCACCCTGCGTAGCAAAGTGCCGTTCTACGAGAAGGACCGCTTCTTCGCCCCGGACATCAATGCCGCGGGCGAACTGCTGGCGTCCCGTTGCCTGAACGAGCTGCTGCCGGCCAAGTTGCTGCCGAGCCTGTAACGACCATGCCCGTAGCCGCTGCTGAGGTACGAAGCTGCGAAGCGGTCCGCAGGACCGCCGTCGGGGGCTGCTGCGCAGCCCATCGCAGCCTCGTACCTCGGCAGCGGCTACGGTTTGGGTTTTCTCCGATAAAAATAATTAGGAACGAGAAATGCAACAGCAAGCTCAAGGATTGAAACGCGGGCTGTCCGCCCGACATATTCGCTTCATGGCGCTGGGGTCGGCGATCGGCACCGGGCTGTTCTATGGTTCTGCCTCGGCCATCCAGATGGCCGGTCCCGCGGTCCTCCTGGCCTACCTGATCGGTGGCGCCGCGGTGTTCATGGTGATGCGCGCGCTGGGCGAGATGGCCGTGCACAACCCGGTGTCCGGCTCGTTTGGCCACTACGCCAGCAATTACCTGGGACCACTGCCGGGCTTTATCCTCGGCTGGACCTATGCCTTTGAAATGATCATCGTCTGCCTGGCCGACGTCACGGCTTTCGGCATCTATATGGGCTTCTGGTTTCCGGAAGTGGCGCGCTGGGTCTGGGTGCTCGGCATCGTGTTCCTGATCGGCGGCCTCAACCTGTGCAACGTCAAGGTCTTCGGCGAAATGGAGTTCTGGCTGTCGCTGCTGAAAGTCGGCGCGATTGTCGCGATGATCCTCGCCGGCTTCGGCATCATGTTGTTCGGTATCGGTTCGGCCAGCAACGAGCAGGCCACCGGGGTGGCCAACCTCTGGGCCCACGGCGGCTTCATGCCCCACGGCATCGGCGGCCTGATCGCTTCGTTCGCGGTGGTGATGTTCGCTTTTGGCGGCATCGAGATCATCGGTATCACCGCCGGTGAAGCCAAGGACCCGCAGCGGGTCATCCCCAAGGCGATCAACGCGGTGCCGATGCGCATCCTGCTGTTCTATGTGCTGACCCTGTTCGTACTGATGGCCATCTATCCATGGCCGCAGATCGGCAGCCAGGGCAGCCCGTTCGTGCAGATCTTCGACAACCTGGGCATCGGCTCGGCGGCGACCATCCTCAATATCGTGGTGATCTCGGCGGCGGTGTCGGCGATCAACAGCGACATCTTCGGCGCCGGACGCATGATGTACGGCCTGGCCCAGCAAGGGCAGGCGCCAAAAGGCTTTGCCCAACTGTCGAAACACGGCGTGCCGTGGATGACTGTGGTGGTCATGGGCGCCGCGCTGCTGGGCGGTGTGCTGCTGAACTACCTGATTCCGGAAAACGTGTTCCTGCTGATTGCCTCGATCGCTACTTTCGCCACGGTCTGGGTCTGGCTGATGATCCTGGTCACCCAGGTGGCCATGCGTCGCTCGATGAGCGCCGAGCAGGTCGCCCAACTGAAATTCCCGGTGCCGTTCTGGCCCTGGGCGCCGGCAGCCGCCATCGTGTTCATGCTGTTCGTCTTCGGCGTGCTGGGTTATTTCCCGCAAACCCAGGCGGCGCTGGCGGTGGGGGCGGTGTGGATCGTGCTGCTGGTGATCGCTTATCTGTTGTGGGTCAAGCCGGCCGCCGGTCAGGCGGTCCAGGTGCACCGCGACCCTTCTTTGTCCCATCGATAACTAACGGAGTCCTCGGATGAAAACTCTCTGGCAACACTGTCACGTCGCAAGCATGGCGCAAGGTGCTTACTCGATCATCGAGGATGCCGCCATCGTGACGTCAGGAGCGCTCATAGAGTGGATCGGCCCGCGCGATCAGGTCCCGGCTGGTAACTATGCCGAGCTGCATGACCTGGCGGGGGCCTGGGTCACCCCGGGCCTGATCGACTGCCACACTCACACGGTATTCGGCGGCAACCGCAGCGGCGAATTCGAGCAACGCCTGCAAGGGGTGAGCTACGCCGAAATCGCCGCCGCCGGTGGCGGTATCGCCAGCACCGTGCGGGCCACCCGCGCGGCGAGCGAGGACGAACTGTTCGACAGCGCCCGCAAGCGCTTGAAAAGCCTGCTGCGCGACGGCGTGACCAGCGTCGAGATCAAGTCCGGCTACGGCCTGGACCTGGCCAGCGAACGCAAGATCCTGCGGGTGATCCGGCGCCTGGGCGCCGAGCTGCCGGTCAGTGTGCGCAGCACCTGCCTGGCGGCCCACGCCTTGCCACCGGAATACGCCGAGCGCTCGGACGACTACATCGAGCACATCTGCGCCGAAATGCTCCCGGCCCTGGCGGCCGAGGGCCTGGTGGACGCGGTGGATGCGTTCTGCGAATACCTGGCGTTCTCGCCGGAGCAGGTGGAGCGGGTGTTCATCGCCGCGCACAAGCTTGGCCTGCCGGTGAAACTGCACGCCGAGCAACTGTCGTCGTTGCATGGCTCCAGCCTGGCGGCGCGTTATCACGCGCTGTCGGCCGACCATCTGGAGTTCATGACCGAGGAGGACGCCATTGCCATGGCCGAGGCCGGCACCGTCGCCGTGCTGCTGCCGGGCGCGTTCTATTTCCTGCGCGAAACCCAGCTGCCGCCGCTGGATGCGCTGCGCAAGCACGGGGTGAAGATCGCCGTGGCCAGCGACCTCAACCCCGGCACTTCGCCGGCGCTGTCCCTGCGCCTGATGCTGAACATGGCCTGCACCTGTTTCCGTATGACCCCGGAAGAAGCCCTGGCCGGTGTGACTCTGCATGCGGCCACCGCGCTGGGCATGGAGCGGACCCACGGTTCGCTGGAGGCCGGCAAGGTGGCGGACTTCGTCGCCTGGCAGATCGATCGTCCCGCCGACCTGGCCTACTGGCTGGGCGGTGACCTGGAAAAACGCGTCGTGCGCCACGGCGTTGAAGTGGATTTATAGGAGAAGGGTTGTGGATAAGGTTCTGAACTTCAAACAAGGCCGGGTGCCGCTGCTGATCAGCATGCCCCACGCTGGCCTGCGCCTGACACCGGCGGTCGAGGCCGGGCTGATCCCCGAGGCGCAAAGCCTGCCGGATACCGACTGGCACATTCCCCAGCTCTACGCGTTCGCCGAGGAACTAGGCGCCAGCACCCTGGCGGCCGAGTATTCGCGTTTCGTCATCGACCTCAATCGCCCATCCGACGACAAGCCTCTCTATGTCGGTGCCACCACCGGGTTGTACCCGGCCACGCTGTTCGATGGCGTGCCGCTGTTCCGTGAGGGGCTGGAGCCGTCGAAGCAGGAACGGGCGACTTACCTGGAGAAGGTCTGGACGCCTTATCACGGCACTTTGCAGCAGGAGCTGGCACGGTTGAAGGCCGAGTTCGGCTATGCCTTGCTGTTCGATGCGCATTCGATCCGTTCGCTGATCCCGCATCTGTTCGAAGGCAAGCTGCCGGACTTCAACCTGGGCACCTTCAATGGCGCCAGCTGCGATGCCGAACTGGCCAGCCAGCTGGAAGCGGTCTGCGCCCGCCATGCCGACTACAGCCATGTGCTCAACGGCCGTTTCAAGGGCGGCCATATCACCCGGCACTACGGCAACCCGGCCGAGAACATCCATGCCGTGCAGCTGGAGCTGGCGCAGAGCACCTATATGGAAGAGTTCGAGCCGTTCCGCTACCGCGACGATCTGGCGGTGCCGACCCAGGTGGTGCTCAAGCAGCTGCTGCAAGGGCTGCTGGCCTGGGGGCAGAAGCGTTACGGGCGCTGAAGCCGACAGGAAGCCCTGTAGCCGCTGCCGCAGGCTGCGATAAGGCCGAAGGCCTTCAGCGATCTCAAGATCCTGCGCCTGCTGCGCAGTCGAGCGCAGCCTTCGGCAGCGGCTACAGGTGCGTCTGGCTTTCCGGGGGGAACAACCGCATTTTTTCCAAGGACATGCTCATTGCGTAATTCGGGTTTATGATGCCGGACGGCAGAATAATTGAAGTCCCCCCAGGGATGACCTCGACCCCTTACGGAGCGCGCAATGCAGACTTTGTACCCGCAGATCAAACCCTATGCCCGGCACGATCTGGCTGTCGACGAACCCCATGTACTGTATGTCGATGAGAGCGGATCCCCGGAAGGCTTGCCGGTGGTGTTCATCCACGGTGGCCCGGGAGCCGGGTGCGATGCTCAGAGTCGCCGTTACTTCGACCCGAACCTGTACCGCATCATCACCTTCGACCAGCGCGGTTGCGGGCGCTCCACCCCGCACGCCAGCCTGGAAAACAACACCACCTGGGACCTGGTCGCCGACCTCGAGCGGATCCGCCTGCACCTGGGCATCGAAAAATGGGTGGTGTTCGGCGGCTCCTGGGGTTCGACCCTGGCCCTGGCTTATGCGCAAACCCATCCTGAGCGTGTTCATGGCCTGATTCTGCGTGGGATCTTCCTGTGCCGTCCGCAGGAAATCGAATGGTTCTACCAGGCCGGTGCCAGCCGTCTGTTCCCCGACTACTGGCAGGACTACGTGGCGCCTATCCCGCTGGACGAGCGCGACGACCTGCTCAGCGCCTTCCACAAGCGTCTCGTCGGCAACGACCAGATCGCCCAGATGCATGCGGCCAAGGCCTGGTCGATCTGGGAAGGGCGGACCGCGACCCTGCGGCCGAACCCGCTGGTGGTCGATCGTTTCTCCGAGCCGCAGCGCGCGCTGTCGATTGCCCGGATCGAATGCCACTACTTCACCAACCATGCGTTCCTCGAGCCGAACCAGCTGATTCGCGACATGGGCAAGATCGCCCACCTGCCGGGCGTGATCGTGCATGGTCGCTACGACGTGATCTGCCCGCTGGACAATGCCTGGGAATTGCACCAGGCCTGGCCGAACAGCGAGCTGCAGGTGATCCGCGATGCCGGTCACGCTGCGTCCGAACCGGGCATCACCGATGCGCTGGTGCGTGCCGCTGATCAGATGGCCCGGCGCCTGCTCGACCTGCCGCCCGAAGAAGCATGAAGGGGCTGTTACAGCGCGTGCGCGGCGCGCGGGTCGAAGTGGCGGGGGAAATCGTCGGGGCGGTGGACCAGGGTTTGCTGGTGCTGGTGGCGGTGGAGCCCGAGGACACTCGGGCCAGTGCCGACAAACTGCTGCACAAGCTGCTTAACTATCGGGTATTCAGTGATGCCGAGGGCAAGATGAACCTGTCCCTGGCCGATGTGGACGGCGGTTTGCTGCTGGTCTCGCAGTTCACCCTGGCCGCGGACACCAAGAACGGCCTGCGCCCGAGCTTTTCCACGGCGGCACCGCCGGCCCTCGGTGAAGAACTTTTTGATTATCTGTTATGCAAGGCGCAACAGTTGCATGGCAAAGTAGCATCAGGGCGCTTCGGGGCGGATATGCAGGTCCATCTGGTCAATGATGGCCCGGTAACCTTCCTGTTACAGACCTGAAAGTGCTTGAAACATCTTTTTCGGCCGGAACCGGCCGAAAATAGGCGTTTTTCGCGATAAATACTTGGTCGCCCCTGATGCGTTGTAACGCGGGCTACTAGATAATCGCGCGCTACGGGGATCAGCGTTCGTTGGTCCGTTTTTGACTTAGGTAGAGACTTGTTCGGGACCGTTTGGGGAATCATTTAGCCCCATCGGAGTCGGAACAATGCTCGCCAACCTGGCATATAGATAGCTGGCCGTTGGTTTTTTGATCTGTTTTCGGCGAGGGTTGCTCGTGATTGTTAGTCCCTGTAATGCACCAAAATTGTCTGCCAAACGGTTACGAAACGCACTGGTGACGGGCTCTGCACTGCTTTGCCTGCTTAGCGCCGGCCAACTCTGGGCATTCAATCTGGATGATGTATCGGCCAAGGCTAAGGATCTGGCCGGGCAGAAGTACGAGGCTCCGCGCAGTAACCTGCCGAACGAATTTCGTGAGATGAAGTTCGCGGACTATCAGAAAATCCGCTTCCTGCCTGAAAAGGCCGAGTGGGCCAAGCAGAAAACCCCATTCAAGCTGTCCTTCTATCATCAGGGCATGCATTTCGACACGCCGGTGAAAATCAACGAAATCACCACGAACACCGTCGAAGAGATCAAATACGACTCGACTCGCTTCGACTTCGGCGACCTCAAGTTCGATCCCAAGGCCACCGAGCAGCTCGGTTATGCGGGCTTTCGCGTGCTGTACCCGATCAACAAGGCGGACAAGCAGGACGAAATCATGACCATGCTCGGCGCGAGCTACTTCCGCGTCGTCGGCAAGGGGCACGTCTATGGTCTGTCGGCCCGTGGCCTGGCCATCGACACCGCGCTGCCGTCCGGTGAGGAATTCCCGCGCTTTACCGAATTCTGGATCCAGCAACCCAAGCCGACCGACAAGCATCTGGTGATCTTCGCCCTGCTGGACTCGCCGCGCGCCACCGGCGCCTATCGCCTGACCCTGCGTCCGGGCAGCGACACCATCGTCGACGTCAAGGCCCGGATGTTCCTGCGTGACAAGGTCGGCAAGCTGGGTATTGCCCCGCTGACCAGCATGTTCCTGTTCGGCGCCAACCAGCCGTCGAAAGTCCTCAACTACCGCCGCGAGCTGCACGATTCCAGCGGCCTGTCGATCCATGCCGGCAACGGCGAGTGGATCTGGCGTCCGCTGAACAACCCGAAACACCTGGCCGTGAGCAACTTCTCGGTGGAAAACCCGCGTGGTTTCGGTCTGCTGCAGCGTGGCCGCGACTTCAGCCACTACGAAGACCTCGACGACCGCTACGACAAGCGTCCAAGCGCCTGGATCGAGCCGAAGGGCGACTGGGGCAAAGGCACCGTCGACCTGGTAGAGATCCCGACCGCGGACGAAACCAACGACAACATCGTGGCGTTCTGGAGCCCGGAAAAGCAGCCTGAGCCAGGCCAGCCGTTCGATTTCGCCTATCGCCTGCACTGGACCATGGACGAAGCTTCCCTGCATTCGCCGGACAGCTCCTGGGTCGAGCAGACCCTGCGCTCCACCGGTGACGTCAAGCAATCCAACCTGATCCGCCAACCGGACGGCAGCGTGGCCTACCTGGTGGACTTCGAAGGTCCATCCCTGGCGGCATTGCCGGAAGACACCGAGGTGCGCAGCCAAGTCAGCGTCGGCGACAACGCCGAGCTGGTGGAAAACAGCGTGCGCTACAACCCTGAAACCAAGGGCTGGCGCCTGACTCTGCGGATGAAGATCAAGGACCCGAGCAAATCCACCGAGATGCGCGCGGCCCTGGTCAAGAACGCCACCCCTGTCGAGCCGGCCAAGGCCGTGTCGCCAGCCTCCAGCGCCTCCATTGCCAAGGCCGACAAAGTCGCCGCCAAGCAGCAGGAGAAGAAAGAGGCGGATGCCAAGCAAGCCGAAGCCAAGCCGGCCAAGGACGCCAAGAACCACAAAGACGCCAAGCAGCCTGCTGCTGCCGAGGCGGCCCCAGCCACACCGGAATCTGTCCCGACCGAGCAAGTCCTGACCGAGACCTGGAGCTACCAGTTGCCTGCCGATGAGTAACGCTCAAGTACAGCCAGAGACTCTTTCCGAGTATCTGGCGCACCTGCCAATGACCGATGAGCAGCGCGCGGAACTCGCGGGCTGCAAGTCCTTCAGTGAACTGCACGAACGCCTGTCGTCGTCGACGTTCGACGCGCCCGCCGATGCCGCCCAGGCCTCGGTGGGCCGCCGGCTGACCCTGGGTTCCGCCGAGGAACTGCTCGATGCCGAGATGCTGGCGCTCGACGCCAGCGGTCGTGTGTGCCTCAAGGCCACGCCGCCGATTCGTCGGACCAAGGTCGTTCCCGAGCCATGGCGCACCAATATCCTGGTGCGTGGCTGGCGGCGCCTGACCGGTCGGACCAATCCGCCGCAGCCACCGAAAGATCAGAACGTGCTGCCGGCCGCCCGCTGGCGCACCGTCGGTTCGATCCGTCGCTACATCCTGTTGCTGCTGATGCTTGGCCAGACCATCGTCGCCGGCTGGTACATGAAAGGCATCATGCCGTACCAGGGCTGGTCGTTCGTCGACCTGGAAGAAATCACGCGTCAGCCATTGATGCAGACCGCCACCCAGGTACTGCCGTACGCCTTGCAAACCAGCATTCTGATCATGTTCGGTATCCTGTTTTGCTGGGTCTCGGCCGGTTTCTGGACCGCGCTGATGGGCTTCCTCGAACTGCTCACCGGGCATGACAAATACCGCATTTCCGGCAAAAGCGCCGGCAACGAGCCGATCCCCAAGGATGCCCGTACCGCGCTGGTCATGCCGATCTGCAACGAAGACGTGCCGCGGGTATTCGCCGGCTTGCGGGCGACCTTCGAGTCGGTCGCGGCCACTGGCGACCTGGACCGCTTCGACTTCTTCGTGCTCAGCGACAGTAACGAGACCGATATCTGCGTGGCCGAGCAACAGGCCTGGCTGGACGTCTGCCGCGAAACCAAGGGTTTCGGTAAGATCTTCTATCGCCGTCGCCGCCGTCGGGTGAAACGCAAGAGCGGTAACCTCGACGACTTCTGCCGCCGTTGGGGTGGCGACTACAAGTACATGGTGGTGCTCGACGCCGACAGCGTGATGAGCGGCGAATGCCTGACCAGCCTGGTGCGCCTGATGGAAGCCACTCCGGACGCCGGGATCATCCAGACCGCGCCGAAAGCCTCGGGCATGGACACCCTGTATGCGCGCATGCAGCAGTTCGCCACCCGCGTCTACGGCCCGCTGTTCACCGCCGGCCTGCACTTCTGGCAGCTGGGCGAATCCCACTACTGGGGCCACAACGCGATCATCCGCATGAAGCCGTTCATCGAGCACTGCGCCCTGGCGCCGTTGCCCGGTAAAGGCGCCTTCGCCGGTGCGATCCTGTCCCACGACTTCGTCGAAGCGGCGCTGATGCGTCGCGCCGGCTGGGGCGTGTGGATTGCCTACGATCTGCCGGGCAGCTACGAAGAGCTGCCGCCGAACCTGCTGGACGAGCTCAAGCGCGACCGGCGCTGGTGCCACGGCAATCTGATGAACTTCCGCCTGTTCCTGGTCAAGGGCATGCACCCGGTGCACCGTGCGGTGTTCCTCACCGGGGTGATGTCCTACCTGTCGGCGCCGTTGTGGTTCTTCTTCCTGGTGCTGTCGACGGCGCTGCTGGCGGTCAACACGCTGATGGAGCCGCAGTACTTCCTGGAGCCGCGCCAGCTGTATCCGCTGTGGCCGCAATGGCATCCGGACAAGGCGATCGCGCTGTTCTCGACCACTATCGTGCTGCTGTTCCTGCCGAAGCTGTTGAGCATCATCCTGATCTGGGCCAAGGGCGCGAAAGAGTTCGGCGGCAAGTTCAAGGTGACCCTGTCGATGCTGCTGGAGATGCTGTTCTCCATGCTGCTGGCGCCGGTACGCATGATCTTCCACACCCGTTTTGTGCTGGCCGCGTTCCTGGGCTGGGCCGCGACCTGGAACTCGCCACAACGTGACGACGACTCCACGCCGTGGAGCGAAGCGGTGCGCCGCCATGGTCCGCAGACCCTGCTGGGCTTCTGCTGGGCGCTGCTGGTGATCTGGCTGAACCCGAGCTTCCTCTGGTGGCTGGTGCCGATCGTCGGCTCGCTGATGCTGTCGATCCCGGTGTCGGTGATTTCCAGCCGCGTCGGCCTGGGCCTGAAGTCCCGTGACGAAAGCCTGTTCCTGATCCCCGAGGAATACGCGCCGCCCCAGGAACTGCTGTCCACCGACCAGTACACCCATGAAAACCGTTGGCATGCGCTGAACGACGGTTTCATCCGGGCAGTGGTCGATCCGCAGCAGAACGCCCTGGCCTGCGCCCTGGCGACGTCCCGGCACGGCCTGGCCGAGCCGATCGAGTGGCTGCGTATCGAACGTGTCCGCCATGCGCTGAAAGTCGGGCCGGCGGCGCTGAACAACGGCGAGCGCCTGGCGCTGCTGAGCGATCCGGTGGCCCTGGCCCGCCTGCACGAGCAGGTCTGGAGCGAAGGCCACGCCGACTGGCTGAGCGCCTGGCGGCAATCGGTGGATGAAGATCCTCATGCACCGTTGTTGCCGTTGCGACCGCCAACGACAATCGCCCAACCGGCCTGATGACAACGCCCTTGAGAGCACTCTCAAGGGCGTTGTTGTTTGTGGGTTCGCACTTGTAGCCGTTGCCGCAGGCTGCGATCGATTGGGCGGCATTCCGTACCGAAGGGGGCGCAGGATCTTGAGATCGCAGGAGGTCCTGCGGACCTATCGCAGCCTGCGGCATCGGCTACAGGGAAATTGTCGTCCCCTCTGTAACAACAAATCCTGGTCAAGCCCTTGTGCAAATAGGCGGGTGAGTTAGCATCGCACCCCGAATTGCCGCGAGCGGGCCCATGGTGTCCGTATCTGCCGGTTTTCCAAGGGAAAACCGGCCGCGGGTTCACCTCACAATAAAATGGGTTCAGGGGACTTGAAGATGAAGAAGTATCTCTCGATGCTGCTGCTCGGCGTCACGGCAATGCTGGCGGTCAATGCAGCCCAGGCTGGCGCCATCGATGATGCGGTCAAGCGCGGCACGCTGAAAGTCGGCATGGACCCGACCTACATGCCGTTCGAGATGACCAACAAGCGCGGCGAGATCATCGGTTTCGAGGTCGATATCCTCAAGGCCATGACCAAGGCCATGGGCGTCAAGCTGGAGCTGGTTTCCACCGGCTACGACGGGATCATCCCGGCCCTGCTGACCGACAAGTTCGACATGATCGGCAGCGGCATGACCCTGACCCAGGAACGCAACCTGCGCCTGAACTTCAGCGAACCCTTCATCGTGGTCGGCCAGACCCTGCTGATCCGCAAGGAGCTGGAAGGCACCATCAAGTCCTATAAAGACCTGAACAGCGCCGACTACCGCATCACCTCCAAGCTGGGCACCACCGGCGAAATGGTCGCCAAGAAGCTGATTGCCAAGGCCAAGTACCACGGCTACGACAATGAGCAGGAAGCCGTGCTCGACGTGGTCAACGGCAAGGCCGACGCCTTTATCTACGACGCCCCGTACAACGTGGTGGCGCTGAGCAAGGTCGGTAACGGCAAGCTTACGTTCCTCGACAAGCCGTTCACCTATGAGCCCCTGGCCTTCGGCCTGAAGAAGGGTGACTACGACAGCCTCAACTTCATCAACAACTTCCTGCACCAGATCCACGAAGACGGCACCTACGATCGCATCCATGACAAGTGGTTCAAGAGCACCGAGTGGCTCAAGGACATGGAATAACACTCGGTCAGACAGACCGAGTCGCCCCCATTCGCGGGCAAGCCTCGCTCCTACGGATTCATGCAATTCCTGTAGGAGCGAGCCGGCTCGCGATGGCGTCCTGATCGGCAATACCGAACCTCCCCGCTGCAAACGGCTGGAACCTGCAAAGTGATCAAACATAAAAAAGCCCAATGGCCCTGGCACGTACTGACCGTGCTGGTGCTGATCGGCCTGGCCGGCGCGTTGTACTACGCCACCTCGCTGATGTCCTACGAGTGGCGCTGGAACCGCGTACCACAGTACTTCGCCTACCAGGCCGAGGAATCGCAGCGGGCGGCGGACATCTCCACCGTCAGCGAGCTGGTGCGCAAAGGCGGCAAGGCCGAAGTCACGCTGCGCAACGACGCGGGCGACGAGCAACAGCTGACGGTCGACGAGAACAGCCTGCAAGTTGCCCGTGGCGACGATGTGGCCGAAGGCGATGTGATCGGCGTGACCCGTCACTGGGCGGCCGGACCGCTGCTGCTGGGCCTGTGGACCACCTTGTGGCTGTCGGTGGTGTCCGGGGTGCTGGGGCTGTTCATCGGCCTGGCGACCGGGCTTTGCCGGCTGTCGAACAACCCGACCCTGCGCGATCTGTCGACCATCTATGTCGAACTGGTACGCGGCACGCCGTTGCTGGTGCAGATTTTCATTTTCTATTTCTTCATCGGCACGGTGCTGAACCTGTCCCGCGAGTTCGCCGGGATCGCCGCGCTGTCGTTGTTCACCGGTGCCTATGTGGCGGAAATCGTCCGCGCCGGCGTGCAGTCGATCGCTCGCGGCCAGAATGAGGCGGCCCGCTCCCTGGGCCTGAACGCCAGCCAGTCGATGCGCCATGTGGTGCTGCCGCAGGCTTTCAAGCGCGTGCTGCCGCCGCTGGCCGGGCAGTTCATCAGCCTGGTGAAGGACACCTCGCTGGTATCGGTGATCGCCATCACCGAACTGCTCAAGAGCGGACGTGAAGTCATCACCACCTCGTTCTCGCCGTTCGAGATCCTGTTCTGCGTGGCGGCCCTGTACCTGTTGATCAACCTGCCGCTGTCGAAGATGGCCAGCCGGCTTGAGCGGAGGCTCGCGCAAAGTGATTGAAGTTCGCGATCTGGTAAAAGTCTTCGACACCCGGGGCCAGGTGGTCCGCGCGGTGGATAACGTCACCACCCGCGTGGCCAAGGGCGAAGTGCTGGTGGTGATCGGTCCGTCCGGTTCCGGCAAGTCGACCTTCCTGCGTTGCCTCAACGGCCTGGAGCAGTTCGATTCCGGCTCGGTGAGCATCGACGGCCTGCAACTGGCCGACCCGAAGACCGATGTGAATGCCTATCGCCGCGAAGTCGGCATGGTGTTCCAGCACTTCAACCTGTTCCCGCACATGACCGTGCTGGAAAACCTCTGCCTGGCGCAGAAGGTGGTGCGCAAGCGCGGCAAGCAGGAGCGCGAGGCCAAGGCCCTGGCGTTGCTGGAGAAGGTCGGTATCGCGCAGAAGGCCAACGAATTCCCGTCGCGGCTCTCTGGCGGCCAGCAGCAGCGCGTGGCCATCGCCCGGGCGCTGGCCATGGAACCCAAGGTCATGCTGTTCGACGAGCCGACTTCGGCGCTGGACCCGGAAATGGTCGGCGAAGTGCTGGATGTGATGAAGACCCTGGCCCTGGAAGGCATGACCATGGTCTGCGTGACCCACGAAATGGGCTTCGCCCGGGAGGTGGCGGATCGGGTGCTGTTCTTCGATCACGGCAAATTGCTGGAAGACGCCTCGCCAGCGGCGTTCTTCGATGCACCCAAAGACCCGCGGGCCCAGGCGTTTTTGCGTCAGGTCCTGTAACCCACCCCGATACCCTGCTTGGCAATACGCCCTGTAGCCGCTGCCGAAGGCTGCGATAAGGCCCGAAGGGCCTTGGTTCCCGATCTCAGGCCGAACATCTGACGGCCTTGAGATCGCTGCGCCCCTTCGGGGCGATCGCAGCCTGCGGCAGCGGCTACAGGGTGCGGATCAAACCCGGAAGCGCCCGACCAGGGTCTGCAGATGGGTCCCCAGGCGCGCCAGCTCGACGCTGGAGGCCGCTGTCTCTTCACTGGCTGCCGAGGTCTGCTCGGACACGTCGCGCACGTTCAGCACGCTTCTGTTGATTTCCTCGGCCACCGCGCTCTGCTGTTCGGCCGCGGCGGCGATCTGCTGGTTCATCGCCTGGATCGCCGAGACGGTGCGGGTGATGTTTTCCAGCGAGCCACCGGCACGGCGGGTCAGTGCGACGCTGCTGTCGGTCAGGCTGCGGCTGTTGTCCATGATGTTGGCCACTTCCTGGGTGCCGTTCTGCAGGCCGACGATCAGTTCCTCGATCTCTTCGGTGGACTTCTGGGTGCGCTGCGCCAGGCTGCGCACCTCGTCGGCGACCACGGCGAAACCGCGACCGGCTTCGCCCGCGCGGGCGGCTTCGATGGCGGCGTTGAGGGCCAGCAGGTTGGTCTGCTGGGCGACCGACTTGATCACGTCGAGCACGCTGCCGATCTTGTCGCTTTCCTGCTTCAGGTGGCCCATGGCGGCGGTGGAGTTGCCGACCTCGGCGGCCAGGCGCTCGATCTGTGCGATGGCCTCGCCGACCACCTTGTCGCCTTCGCGGGCCTGCTGATCGGCGGCGACCGCGGCTTCCGAGGCTTCTTCGGCGTTGCGCGCGACTTCCTGGACCGTGGCGGCCATTTCATTCATGGCAGTGGCGACCTGATCGGTCTCGACTTTCTGGCTGTTGACCCCGGCACTGGTCTGTTCGGTCACTGCCGACAGCTGCTCGGCGGCGCTGGCAATCTGGGTCACGCCATCGCTGATGCCGCCGATCAGCTCGCGCAGGCTCAGGGTCATGCGTTGCATCGCCCGTTGCAGCTGGCCGAGCTCGTCGCGCCGCTCGACCTGCAGGTTCTCGCTGAGATCGCCCGAGGCGACACGCTCGACCACTTTGAGAGTCTGGCGCAGCGGGATGACGATCTGCCGGGTGATGCTCCAGGCGGCGACCAGGCCGAACAGCAGGGCCAGCGCGGTAACGATGGCCAGGGTGCTTCTGGCCTGGGCAGCGTCGCTGTCGCGTTTGTGGGTTTGTGCGGCGGTCAGCTGCTTGCTGACGTCCATCAGACGGTCGCCCTGGGCCGCCATGCGTTTGAGGGCGGCGGCGCTGGCCACCTGGGAGTCGCGGAAGTCGCTGACCGCCGAGCGATAGCCTTTCAGGGCGTCGGTGGCCTGTTGCAGGTTGGCCAGGTGCTGTTCCGGCAGCTTGGCCGGCAGGCTGGCGAGGTTGTTCAGGGCGTTGTCGATGGCGTCCAGCGCCGGCTGCTCGGCCTCGGCCTTGCCGCTGTAGGTGTAGCCGCGGACCTGGAAGCGCGCCTGCTGGATCAGCTTGCTCAGGTCGATGACGCTGTTGAATTGCGCCACGCTGTCGCCCTGCAGCATGGATTTCTCCACTTCGGCCACCCGGGCCACGGCGTTATCGGCGGTGGCGCCCAGTTTGGCGCGGGCGGCTTCACGGCTGGCGGTGGCGCGGGTCATGTCGGCGAAGGCCAGCTTGTACTCGCTGACGGCGGCGATCTGCTGGTCGATCATGGCGATGCTTTCAGGCATTTCCAGCATCTTGCGCGCGCGTTGCAAGCCATCGTCGAGCTTGGTCAGCAGCTCGCTGACCGGCCCCGGGCCTTGTTCGCCACGGCGCATTTCATAGTCCAGGCGCGCGTTGCGCAGGTCCTTGGTCAGCTCGTTGAGGCTGGAGATGTAGCCCAGCTTGTCGCCGCGCTCGATCACATTGCCCAGGCCCAGCCAGCCGGTCGCGGTGATCAACAGGGTCAGTAGCAGCACCAGGCCGAAGCCAACGCCGAGTTTGAGGTTGACGCTCACATTTCCCAGACTCTGGGCTAACCAACGGTACATGCCGCGAACTCCCTTGGGCTATTAATAGGTTTTGTACCAAGGCTATCGGCTGCGTCAGATTAATCTGAAGCATCCGTGCAACAGCAGCGAGGCTGCCGGCGATGGTGCCGTGTCAGGCACAGTGCTATCGCGGGCAAGCCTCGCTCCTACGGGAGTGGGGGCTAATCAGAAGAGGCGGGCGAGAAGGGCGGTGACGGCGGTTTCGACCCGCAGGATGCGCTCGCCGAGCTGCACCGGTTGCAGGCCGGACTTGCCCAGCAGGTCGATTTCGTAGGGGATCCAGCCGCCTTCCGGGCCGATGGCCAGGGTCACCGGCTCATCCAGGCCGCGAGGGCAGGCCGGGTACTGGCCGGGATGGCCGACCAGGCCGAGGGTACCTTCGACCAGCGCTGGCAGACGGTCTTCGACGAAAGGTTTGAAGCGTTTTTCGATGACCACGTCCGGCAGCACGCTGTCGCGGGCCTGTTCCAGGCCAAGAATCAGTTGCTCGCGAATCGCCTCGGGTTCGAGGAAAGGGGTTTGCCAGAAGCTTTTCTCGACCCGATAGCTGTTCACCAGCACCAGCCGAGGCACACCCATGGCGGCGACGGTTTGCAGCACCCGGCGGAGCATTTTCGGACGGGGCAGGGCCAGCACCAGGGTCAGGGGCAGCTTGGTCGGCGGCGGCTGGTCGAGGCTGACCCGCAGTTCGGCTTCCCCGGGCTCCAGGCGCAGCAGTTCGGCCGAGCCCATCAGGCCGCCGATACGACCGACCCGCAGGCTGTCGCCCACCGCGGCACGATGGACTTCCTGCATGTGGGTCAGGCGGCGATCGCGCAGGATCACCCGGTCGGCCGCGATGAAGTCGGCCTCTTCAAGAAGCAGCAGGTTCACGCTTGGGTCGCTGGCGGCTGGTCGTTGTGGTCTTCAGCCGGCTGGTCGTCCGGATGGTCGCCGCGCTTGCTGATCAGGCTGCCGAACAGGATGCCGATCTCGAACAGCAGCCACATCGGTACTGCCAGCAAGGTCTGGGAGAAAATGTCCGGCGGGGTCAGGATCATGCCGACCACGAAGCAGCCGATGATCACGTACGGGCGGATCTTCTTCAGGTAGGCGACGTTGACCACGCCGATCCACACCAGCAGCACCACCGCCACCGGGATCTCGAACGCTACGCCGAAGGCGAAGAACAGGGTCATGACGAAATCGAGGTAGCTGGTGATGTCGGTCATCATTTCCACGCCGGCCGGGGTGGCCGCGGCGAAGAACTTGAAGATCAGCGGGAACACCAGGAAGTAGGCGAAGGCCATGCCGATGTAGAACAACAGGATGCTGGAGACCAGCAGCGGTACGGCGATGCGCTTTTCGTGCTTGTACAGGCCGGGGGCGATGAAACCCCAGATCTGGTGCAGGATCACCGGGATCGCCAGAAACAGCGAGACCATCATCGTCAGCTTGAGCGGGGTCAGGAACGGCGACGCCACGTCGGTGGCGATCATCGTTGCGCCCGCCGGCAGGTACTGGCGCAGCGGCGTGGAGACGATGGTGTAGATCTGCTGGGTGAAGGCGAACAGCCCGCCGAAGATCAGGAAGATCGCCGCCACGCAGCGCAGCAACCGGGTGCGCAACTCGGTGAGGTGCGACACCAGCGGCATATGTTGGTCGTTTTCCGGAATATCGCTCATGGGGCTCGCGGCGGCAAAGTAGGGTCGTGGGGGGCTGGCGTGACAGGCGTTGTCACGGGCGCAGCCGGTTCGGCCGGTGCAGTTGCGGCAGTGGGGCTCGCCGTGGTCGCGCTGGCTGGTGCTTCAGGCGCCGCGGCGGGCGCATGAATGCTCTGCTCGGCCACGGGCTCGACCGGTGTCGGCTGTTGCTGGGTCGGATTGAGGATCTTCCGCGCTTCCTGTTCCAGCGACAGAATGTGTTCGTTGTGCAGTTGCCGACGAATTTCATCGGCACCGATTTCCCGTTCAACTTCCTGCTTGATCGCATTGAAGCTGCGCTTCAAGCGGCCGATCCACAGGCCTGCCGTGCGCGCGGCACCCGGCAGACGCTCGGGGCCGAGCACCAGCAGGGCCACCAGGCCGACGAGCAGCAGTTCAGAGAAGCTGATACCAAACATTAGTCAGTGCTCACGAGTCTTTGCGGGTCGGCTCTTCGACTTTTTGCGCCTGCACGTCGATGGTGTGCGGCTGGTTCAACGGAGCGCTTTGCGGCTGGACCGGCGGAGCAGGCTGTGCGGTCGGTGGCACGCCGGGTTCGGCGGGTTTTTCGTCGTCGTTCATGGCCTTGCGAAAGCCCTTGATCGATTCGCCGACGTCGGTGCCGAGGTTTTTCAGTTTCTTGGTGCCGAACACCAGCACCACGACAACCAGGATGACGATCCAGTGTTTCCAGTCAAAAATGCCCATGCTGCGTTTCCTCTCTAAATGATGTTCAGGCGGACGGACGCGAGGCTTTCTCGGCGTGTCCGGACAAACCGAAGCGCCGGTCCAGTTCATCGAGAACGGCCTGCGGATGCTGCCCCAGCTGGGCGAGCATGACCATAGTGTGGAACCACAGGTCGGCGGTTTCGTAGATCACATCGCTGCAGTCGCCGCTGTGGGCGGCGTCCTTGGCGGCGATGATGGTTTCCACCGATTCCTCGCCGACTTTTTCCAGAATCTTGTTCAGGCCCTTGTGGTACAGGCTGGCGACATAGGAAGTGTCGGCGGCGGCGCCTTTGCGCTCTTCCAGCACCTGGGCCAGACGGGTCAGGGTATCGCTCATGTTCAGTGTCCTGCTTGATAGATCGCGTGCGGGTCTTTGAGTACCGGATCGACCGTTTTCCAGTCGCCGTTTTCATAAACGCGGTAGAAGCAGCTCTGGCGGCCTGTATGGCAGGCAATGTCGCCGATCTGTTCGACCATCAGGATGATGACGTCGGCATCGCAGTCCAGGCGCATTTCATGAAGCTTTTGCACATGCCCGGACTCTTCTCCCTTGCGCCATAGCTTGCCACGCGAACGTGACCAGTAGATGGCACGGTTTTCGGCAGCGGTCAGGCTCAGCGCCTCACGGTTCATCCAGGCCATCATCAGCACGCGCCCGGTCTTGTGATCCTGGGCGATGGCTGGCACCAGGCCGTCAGCGTCCCATTTGATCTCGTCCAGCCAATCTTTCATCTTCGACTCCGACAACAGGGCTCGACGCGCTCGTCGAGCCTCGGCGATGGGAAACAGTGTGCCAGCCGCTAGCCCGGCTGGCTATCGGCGCACGACCAGATACAAGCCCACGGCAATCATGATTCCAGCCGGCCAGTGACCCAGCCCGTTCAGCGGTCCGCCGGCCGCGAGGATCGCCCCACCGCCCAGGTGCGCCGCGCCGAGAAGACGCAGGAACCAGTCGTCCTTGCGCCGTTTCCAGGGAGGAGAAGGGTCCTGGGCATGGGGCTGGGACATGCGTTCGAGCAGGTCGCGGGTCATGTTGGCCAGGTGCGGCAGTTGCTCGACCTGGCTGTGCAGGTTGCCCAGCAAGGCTTTCGGGCTGACGCGCTCGCGCATCCAGCGTTCGAGGAACGGCTGGGCGGTGTTCCACAGGTCCAGCTCCGGGTACAGCTGGCGGCCCAGGCCTTCGATGTTCAGCAGGGTCTTTTGCAGCAGCACCAGCTGCGGCTGCACTTCCATGTTGAAGCGGCGAGCGGTCTGGAACAGGCGCATCAGCACCTGGCCGAAGGAAATATCCTTTAACGGTTTTTCGAAGATCGGCTCGCACACGGTACGGATCGCCGCTTCGAATTCGTTGAGTTTGGTCTCTGCCGGCACCCAGCCCGAATCGATGTGCAACTGCGCCACGCGCCGGTAATCGCGCTTGAAGAACGCGAACAGGTTGCGGGCCAGGTAGTCCTGGTCTTCCGGAGTCAGGCTGCCGACGATGCCGCAGTCGATGGCAATGTACTGCGGGCTCCAGGGCTGCACGGTGCTGACGAAGATGTTGCCCGGGTGCATGTCGGCGTGGAAGAAACTGTCGCGGAACACCTGGGTGAAGAATATCTCCACGCCGCGCTCGGCGAGCATTTTCATGTCGGTGCGCTGGTCGGCGAGGGTGGCCAGGTCGGTCACCTGGATCCCGTAGATGCGTTCCATGACCAGCACTTTCGGCCGGCACCAGTCCCAGTAGACCTGCGGCACGTAGAGCAGTGGCGAGCCTTCGAAGTTGCGCTTGAGCTGGCTGGCGTTGGCCGCTTCGCGCAACAGGTCGAGTTCGTCGTAGATAGTCTTCTCGTAATCGCTGACCACGTCCACCGGGTGCAGCAGGCGGGCGTCGGCCGAGACCTTCTCGGCGGCGCGGGCGAGGATGAACAGCCAGGCCAGATCCTGCGCGATGACCGGCTTGAGGCCCGGGCGGATGACCTTGACCACCACTTCTTCGCCGCTCTTGAGCTGGGCGGCATGGACTTGCGCCACCGAGGCGGAGGCCAGGGGCTCGATATCGAAGCGGCTGAACACCTCGCTGATTTTCTTGCCCAGTTGCTCCTCGATCAGCGCCACCGACTTCTTCGAGTCGAAGGGCGGTACGCGGTCCTGCAGCAGCATCAGCTCGTCGGCGATGTCTTCGGGCAGCAGGTCGCGGCGGGTCGAGAGAATCTGCCCGAACTTGATGAAGATCGGTCCCAGGTCCTGCAAGGCCAGGCGCAGGCGTGCGCCGCGGCTCAGTTCCAGTGGCTTGCGCGGGAACCAGCGCCAGGGCAAGGCGTAGCGCAGCGCCAGGAGGAACCAGGGCAGTGGCAGGGCGAACAGCAGGTCATCGAGGCGGTAGCGGATCACGACGCGCTGGATGCGCAACAAACGGCGGACGGCAAGCAGCTTCATGCGTTATCGCTTGGGTCAAGGGATCGGGAAAGGCGCTCGAAGCGCGCCTCGAGGCGTTCCAGGTCGAGCTTGACCCGGTCCAGTTCGCTGAAACGGGCTTCGGCTTCGCGCTGGCCTACCAGGGTGCGCGACTCTTCGGCCAGGTATTCGGCAAGGTTCTGGTTCAGGCTGGCGAAACCCTGGCGATACCAGCGCGCGCGGCTACGGATATGGCCGCTGAACAGCTGGGTGGCCACCGGGCCGAGCCAGCGCGAGAGTTCGTATTCCCAGTCCAGCTCCAGGTCCTGGAGGACGGCCGCCAGCTCCAGCAGCACGCCGCTGTCGCCTTCCAGCTCGACCTCGGGACCGTGCAGCACCGCGGTCTTGTCCTGGCTCAGGGCCAGACGCACCAGGCTCGAGGCCGGCGCCCGCAGGGTGCAGTCGGCGTCGGCGGCCCAATGCGCGGCGAGGGTCAGGCCCTCATCGCCGGGAATGACGAACAACTGCACGCTCGGGCTGCGGCAATCGACGGCAATGACCTTGCCGTTCAAAGGCTGCAAGCGTGGCAAAGCCGTGCTGTCGAGACGCAGTACACGGTTGAGGCCGTGTTCGACGCTGGCGAGCAGGCCGCTGAACAACATCAGGGTTTGATGCCGCGGTGCAGGGCGACAATGCCCGCGGTCATGTTGTGGTAGGTCACGCGATCGAAACCGGCCTCGACCATCATCGACTTCAGGGTTTCCTGGTTGGGGTGCATGCGGATCGATTCGGCCAGGTAGCGATAGCTTTCCGAGTCGTTGGTGATCAGCTTGCCGGCCAGTGGCATGAAGGCGAACGAGTAGGCGTCGTAGACCTTGGACATCAGGGCGTTGGTCGGTTTGGAGAATTCCAGCACCAGCAGGCGGCCACCGGGCTTGAGTACCCGCAGCATCGAGCGCAGGGCATCTTCCTTGTGGGTCACGTTGCGCAGGCCGAAGGCGATGGTCACGACGTCGAAATGGTTGTCCGGGAACGGCAGTTTTTCCGCGTCGGCCTGAACGAATTCGATGTTGCCGGCCACGCCCTTGTCGAGCAGGCGGTCGCGACCGACCTTGAGCATGGAGGCGTTGATGTCGGCCAGAACCACCTGGCCGGTAGGGCCCACCAGATGGGAAAACTTGCGGGTCAGGTCACCGGTGCCGCCGGCGATGTCCAGCACCCGATTGCCGGGGCGAACGCCGGACAATTCGATCGTGAAGCGTTTCCACAGGCGATGCATGCCACCGGACAGTACGTCGTTCATCAGGTCGTACTTGGCGGCTACCGAGTGGAACACCTCAGCGACTTTTTCCGCCTTCTGGCTTTCCGGAACGTTTTTGAAGCCGAAGTGAGTGGTGGGTTCGGCATCGCTGCCTTTGCGCTGATCAGTCATATCGCTGTCACCAAAAGAGAATGCGGGACATTCTAATCCCGGTGGCGGTCTTTGTCTTGGCAAGGCTGAATGTAAGATAGTGAAGCGCCGGGGCGTTTTGACGCAGCGCAGCTCAAGACGCTCAAGGCAAGTCCCGATAAATCAGGAGTCATTCAATGGCCCGTATAAGTGTTGAGCGTGCCCACGGCCTGGGTAAGGAGGCAGCCCGCGAAAAGGCTGACCAGTTGGCGCAGAAACTGGCCGATCAGTATGGCCTGGAGCCGCAGTGGTCGGGCGATACCCTGAACCTCAAGCGTTCG
The DNA here is from genome assembly GCF_002843625.1 of Pseudomonas sp. 09C 129. Lineage (NCBI taxonomy): Bacteria > Pseudomonadati > Pseudomonadota > Gammaproteobacteria > Pseudomonadales > Pseudomonadaceae > Pseudomonas > Pseudomonas sp. 09C 129. The sequence continues at coordinate 973,331 of NZ_CP025261.1, forward strand.
GGGGTCAAAGGTGCGGTGCTGGTGGGCGACGATTCGATCAGGGTCGATGTCGAGCTGGGCCTGTTGATGTCCGCCATGAGCGGCATGATCAAGTCGGAAATTGAAAAGGCGCTGGATAAAGCCCTAGTCTGAGGCGCTTTCGCGGAAGTCGGCTTGCCGGCGATTTCGGGTGTTGTCATGACGCCTGGGAAAGCATCGTTGGCGAGCTGGCTTTTCCAATAATCGTCCACTCTTTTATGACATTGGTTAGGGTGCCGATTCTAATTTTTCTCACTACTTTGTGCCTGAGCCCACTTTCCTGCGGGCAGTTCCTCAAACCTTCTGCGCGTGAGGTGCACTATGGCCAAAGTAATTCTGAAGAAAAAAGTTGATGCCGCATCAACCACTCTGAGTGAAGTCAAATCCTATGCCCGCAAGATCTGGCTGGCAGGCCTGGGTGCCTACACCAAGGTTGGCCAAGAGGGCAGCGAGTACTTTCAAGAACTCGTTAAGGCTGGTCAAACTGTTGAAAAGAAAGGCAAAAAAGTTGTGACTGAACAACTTGAGGCCGCCAACAGTCAGATTGATAGTGTGAAGGGGGATGTCACCAGTCTCAGAGGCAAAGTCGAAGTGCAACTGGATAAAGTCGAGAAGGCTTTTGACACGCGCGTCGCAAGTGCCTTGAATCGCATCGGCATTCCGTCTAAACATGACGTTGAGACACTCTCTGCTAAGCTCGATGAGCTGACGGCATTGCTCGAACGTGTCGCGCGTAAACATTAAGGAGAACGGGATGGCTGGTAAAAAGAATACTGAAAAAGAAGGCAGCTCGTGGATCGGGAAGGTCGAAGACTACTCCCGTAAAATCTGGCTTGCTGGTTTAGGCGTGTACTCGAAAATCGACACTGACGGCAGCAAGCTTTTCGAGTCGCTGGTCAAGGATGGCGAGAAAGCCGAGAAGCTCACCAAAAGCGCTGTCGGCAAGACAGTCGACGCCGCCAAGGACTCTGCGAGCTCGGCAAAATCGCGCATCAGTGGCGTCAAGGACCGCGCGCTGGGCAAGTGGGACGAGCTGGAAGGTGCATTCGACAAACGTTTGAACAGTGCCATTTCGCGTCTGGGCGTGCCTAGCCGCAATGAAGTCAAGGCACTGCACAGCAAGGTCGACACCCTGACCAAACAGATCGAAAAACTCACAGGCGCCAAGGTGGCTCCGATCGCGGCCAAGACTGCAGCGGCCAAACCGGCGGCCAAGCCTCTGGCTAAAGCAGCGGCCAAGCCGGCAGCCAAGGCTCCGGCCAAGGCAGCAGCCAAGCCTGCGGCGAAACCGGCAGCCAAAACTGCGGCGGCCAAGCCGGCTGCAAGACCTGCCGCCAAGCCGGTAGCCGCCAAGCCTGCGGCAAAACCAGCGGCCAAGCCCACTGCGAAACCGGTGGCGAAGAAACCAGCAGTGAAGAAACCGGCAGCACCCAAGGCCGCTGCACCGAAGCCTGCGATTGCCGCCAAGCCGGCAGCACCGGTCAGCCCTGCGAACTCCGCAGTGGCGCCAACCCCTGCTGTCACCCCGACTGCTGCGCCAGCACCCGCGACGCCAACCAGTCAGTCCTGAGTTTTTCGGGGCATACAAAAACGCCCGGCCTGCAAAGGTCGGGCGTTTTTGTTCGTGGGGCTCTTGCGGCGCTGGTCAATCGTGTTCGTCGAGGTAACGCAGGGCCATCTGCTCGGTGGCCAGTTTCGCCGGTGGCAACAGGTGCGGCGCCACCAGCATCATGATCTGGTAGACCACCACCCGTACCTCGCCCTCGCGATCGAGAATGCGCTGATAGTCCAGCGAGAACAGCAGGGTCATGGTGATCTGTTCCACCAGTTGCCCCAGCGCCTGGGTATCGCTGACCAGTTGGCCCGAAGCCTTGAGCCTGGCCAGCAGCGAGGCCAGGGTGCGCTTCAGGGCGTTGAGCAGGTTGCGAATTCCCTTGGCCAGCTTCGGCAGGCGTCCGGCCAGGTTGGACAGGTCCTGGAACAGGAAGCGGTAGTGCGCCAGGCGCTCGACGATCAGGTGCAGGAACAGCCAGTAGTCTTCGGGAGCCAGGTGCACATCGGCGGGCGGATCGAGCAGGGGCGCCAGCTCATTCTGAAAGCGCTCGAACAACCCGAGGACCAGCGGCTCCTTGCCGTGAAAGTGGTAGTAGAGGTTGCCGGGGCTGATCCCCATTTCGTTGGCAACTTCCATGGTCGAGACATTGGGTTCGCCCTTGTGATTGAACAGCAGCAGGGCACATTCGAGTATCCGGTCGCGGGTTTTCATCCAGTCTTCTTGGTTGTTCAGTCAGGCCGCGACCCTAGGGCCGCGGCGCGGGGAAATTCAGCGGACGCGCACGTAGGTGCCAGGCGCCGCCTCCATCGGTGGGTAATTCTGGTTACCCAGGGTCATCAGGGTTTCGCGCTGGGCGCCGGAACGCTGCTGGATCCACTCCAGCCATTGCGTCCACCAACTGCCATCGACGTGCTTGGCGTCGTAGTACCAGGCTCGCGGGTCGCTGCTGAGCTTGCCGTTTTCGACGTAGTTGGCCTTGGGGTTGCTCGGCGGGTTGAGGATGCTCTGCACATGCCCGCTGTTGGACAGCACGAAGCGCTTGTCGCCGCCCAGCAGCAGGGTTGAGCGATACACCGCATCCCAAGGGGTGATGTGGTCGTTGATGCCGGCGACGCTGAAGCTGTCGACCGTGACCTTTTGCAGGTCGATTGGCGTGCCGCACACTTCCAGGCCCCCGGGATGACTCATCGGGTTGTGCTTGAAGAAGTCCAGCAGATCGCCATGAAAGGCAGCCGGCAGCCGGGTGTTGTCGTTGTTCCAGTAGAGGATGTCGAATGCCGGCGGCTCTTTGCCCAGCAAGTAGTTGTTGACCCAGTAATTCCAGATCAGGTCGTTGGGCCGCATCCAGGCGAACACCTTGGCCATGTCGCGACCGTCAAGCACGCCGCGTTGATAGGAGCGGCGCTTGGCTGCCTCCAGGGTCTGTTCGTCGGCGAACAGGGTCGCCGGGCTGTCCAGCTGGCTATCCAGCAGGCTGACCAGGTAGGTGGAGCTGGAGACCCGACGCAGTTGTCGCTTGGCTTGCAGGTGGCCTTGCAGGGCGGCAATGGTCAGGCCGCCGGCACAGGCACCCATCAGGTTCACGTCACGACTGCCGGTGATCGCCCGGCAGGCATTCATGGCTTCCTCCACGGCCTCGACATAGCTCGACAGGCCCCATTCACGATGCCGGACATCGGGGTTGCGCCAGCTGATGATGAAGGTCTGCAGGCCGTTTTTCAGGGCGAACTGCACGAAGCTGTTGGTGGGGCTGAGGTCGAAGATATAGAACTTGTTGATCTGCGGCGGCACTATCAGCAAGGGCCGGGCGTACTGTTTTTCGCTCATCGGCTTGTACTGGATCAGTTCCAGCAGCTCGTTGCGAAACACCACCGAACCGGGGGTGGTGGCCAGGCTCCTGCCGACCTCGAAGGCCTGTTTGGTGACCTGGCTGGGCAGGCCGTTGTTATGCAGCAGGTCGTCGACCAGATGACCGATGCCGCGGATCACGCTGTTGCCGCCGGAGTTGAAGATTTCCTTGATCGCCAGCGGATTGAGCAGGGTGTTGGACGGTGCCACCGCATCGTTGAGCAGGTTGAAGGCAAAGTGCGCGCGAGCCCGGTCGTCCGCGCTCATGCCGCTGTCGTCGATCCAGCTTTTGATTTGCTTCTGCCAACTGAGATAGGCCTGCAGGCCGCGTCGGTAAAACGGGTTCAGGCTCCAGGTCGGATCGGAGAACCGGCTGTCCTGGGGGTTGGGTTTGTGCAGTGTTTCGCCCAGTAGTACACGGCCCAATTGGCCACCTAGCGCCAAGGCATGGCGGGCGCTGTGCACCGGGTTGCGCAGGCCATAAGTGGCCACGCTGCGCAGAGTCGACAACAAGTCACGGCCACGCAGGCCGGTGATGGCACTCTGGGCAGTGATGTAGGTGGCGGGCGTGGGCAACGAGCCCGCCGTTGGTTTGTCTCGCATGCTTCAACACTCCTTCGTCAAGCCATCAACAAGCACACCAAGACAAACACCATAGTCGGTCCTGAACCATCCTGCGCGCGACGATCCTGTCGGCAGACGCTTTTTGCTACGTACCGCTGAACGGCGTCGGATGCGGGTGCATCACTGCCCGTTGCCGTTCCTCCTCGAGGAATTTCATGATGATCGGCGCCACGGCCTCGGCCCGGGTAATCAGGAACAGATGCCCGTCGTCGATGATGTGTAGCTGGGCATTGGGAATGCGCCACGCCAGCATGCGCATGTTGATCAGCGGGATCAGCGGGTCGTCGTCGCCGGCCAGCACCAGGGTCGGCTGGTGGATCTTGTGCAGCCAGTGGATGCTGGTCCAGCCGAGGCCGGCGAACAATTGCCAGTAGTAGCCCAGCTTGCCCGCCGAGCGGACCTTGCTGGCATGTTCGGCGGCGAGGTTGGGATCACGGCGGAACGAGCCGCCGTAGATCAGGGGGGCGATGCGGATCACATGGGAGGGCTGGATGTAGCGCCGCGGGCTGGCCATCATCCACAGCACCTTGGGTTTGCCCGGCACCATGAAGGCGCCTGCGGCGGTGGCGGCCAGCACCAGTTTCTTGCAGCGTTCGGGGTAGTCGTAGGCGAACTGCTGGGCCAGTGCCCCGCCCCAGGACACCCCGACCACATTGACCTGCCCATAGTCGAGGTAATCGAGCATGCGCGCGGTCAACTTGGCCAAGCCGGGAAACCGGTAGGGGCGGCTCGGCGTCGAGGAGCCACCCACGCCCGGTACGTCGAAGGCGATGACTTCCAGGTCCGGGTCCAGGGCCTGGACAAATGGAAACACCAGCTCCAGGTTGGCGCCGATACCATTGAAGATCAGCAAGGGTGTCAAGTGAGGCTTGCCTGGGCGTACCGCGGTGCGGATGGTCTGGCCATCCAGGTCGACGGTGCGAAAGATGAACGGTTGAGGCATGCCTTGGCCCTGTTGGTGGAATCGTTGCCTGTAGGGGAGAGTCGCTTGCGCAGCAGCATGCTCGCAAGCGGCCCGATCCTACAGGCTTGCTATCGGCTAACGTTCATGAACATAAGTACCCGGCGCCGCCTCGGCCGCTGGATACGCCTTGTTGCCGAGAATGCTCGGCGTCTTTTTCAGTTTGCCCGAACGCTCCGCCTGCCAGGCCTGCCAGTGCAGCCACCAGGAGTCGGTGTGCTTGGTCGAGTTTTCCTGCCAGACGTCGGCGCTGGCCGGCATCTCTTCGCTGGTCATGTAGCGCGACTTGGGGTTGCCTGGCGGGTTGAGGATGCTCTGGATATGCCCGCTGCTGGAGAGGACGAATTCGACCTTGCCGCCGAACAGCTGGGCCGACTTGTAGCAGGACTTCCACGGGGTGATATGGTCGTTGGTGCCGGCCAGGGAGAAGATGTCGGCGGTGACCTGCTTCAGGTCGATCGGCGTGCCGCACACTTCCAGTGCGTTGGGGCGGATCAGCGGATTGTTTTTGAACATTTCGATCAGGTCGCCGTGGAAGGCCGCGGGCAACCGGGTGGTGTCGTTGTTCCAGAACAGGATGTCGAACACCGGCGGCTCGTTGCCCAGCAGGTAGTTGTTCACCCAGTAGTTCCAGATCAAGTCGTTGGGCCGCATCCAGGCGAAGACCTTGGCCATGTCGCGGCCTTCCAGCACGCCGGCCTGATAGGAGTGACGCTTGGCGGCCTCCAGGGTCTGCTCGTCGACGAACAGCGCCACCTGGGTATCGAGGGTGGTATCGAGCACGCTGACCAGCAGGGTCAGGGCATTGACCTTCTTCTCGCCCAGGGCTGCGTAGTGCCCCAGCAGCGCAGTGCAGGTGATGCCGCCGGAGCAGGCGCCGAGCATGTTCACGTCCTTGCTGCCGGTGATGGCGGTGACCACGTCGACCGCTTCTTTCAGTGCTTCGATGTAGGTCGACAGGCCCCACTCGCGCTGCGCCTTGGTCGGGTTGCGCCAACTGACGATAAAGGTCTGCAAGCCGTTGCGCAGGCAGAAGCGCGCCAGGCTCTTGTCCGGGCTGAGGTCGAAGACATAGAACTTGTTGATCTGTGGCGGCACCACCAGCAGCGGGCGCTCGTGCACCTGTTCGGTCACCGGGCGGTACTGGATCAGTTCCAGCACGTCGTTGCGAAACACCACTGCGCCTTCGCTGGTGCCCAGGTTCTTGCCGATCTCGAAGGCGTCCATGTTGACCTGGCTCGGCATGCCGCCGTTGTGCACGAGGTCCTTGGCCAGATGGGAGAGGCCATCGAGCAGGCTTTTACCGCCGGTTTCGAAGAAGCGTTTGACCGCCGCGGGGTTGGCGGCGGTGTTGGTCGGCGCCATGGCTTCGGTCATCAGGTTGATGACGAAGTGGCCGCGACTGATGTCCTGTTCGGAGAGGTTGCTCTGGCCGATCCAGTCGTGAAGCTCCTTGCGCCACGCCAGGTAGGTTTGCAGATAACGCTTGTACAGTGGGTTCTGGCTCCAGGCCGGATCGTTGAAGCGACGGTCATCGCTCTCCGGCTGCAGCGTCGATTTTCCAAACATCACGTTCTTCAATTCGACGCCGAAATGGGCCACATGTTTGGCGCTGTGCAGCGGTTGTCTGATGGCCTGGGTCAGCACCATACGAGCAGAGGTAAGCAGATCTTTCCGACGTAAACCGATGACCGGATTCAGGCCCAGAGTATTTTCCGAGGCTTGGCGTTTCAGGTCATCGTTATTCTTGTTACTCATCTACGACGCTCCATTGTCCTGAGACGAGTACCGGACCTGCTGTGTAGTCACACAGCAAAGATGCCAGGTACTACTGCTCGGGTGACCGTTGATTCTGCATTACTGCTTTTTTGTTCAGAGAACACTGCAGGGAACTTGCCAGCTCCATTGGTTACCCGAGTTTAATTTTTTTCGCAAGCAGGCCAATCGTTGGCCATGCAGCCCAGCATTCAAACAGATGAATCTAGAAAATGCCCTCTAAAGCTTCAGAGGTCTGATCTAGAGCATCAGCTTGACGATAGACTCATTTGGATCGCGGGACTTTCCGGCTGCTTGAAGTTCGGCAAGATAATCCTTCCACAGATCGTCCTGACGCACCGCCAACTGGTACAGGTAGTCCCAGGTGAACAGGCCGCTGTCATGCCCGTCGTCGAAGGTCAATTTCAGTGCGTACTGACCGGCCGGTTCGACCTTGGTCAGGCCGACGCCGATCTTGCCAAACTGCAGGATGGGTTTGCCGTGGCCCTGGACCTCGGCGGAGGGGGAGTGCACCCGCAGGAATTCGGCGGGCAGGTGATAGACCTCGTCTGGCGCGTAGGTCAGCGTCAGGGTCTTCGAGGCTTTGTGCAGGTTGATGGCGGTGGGAAGTCTGGTCATGGGGGCAGCTTAAAGCTGCAAGCCGCAAGCTACAAGATGACGGCGGTCAACTTGCAGCTTGAAGCTTATGGCTTGCCGCTTAGAGGATGTAGCGGGACAGGTCTTCGTTCTGCGCCAATTCGCCCAGGTGGCTGTTGACGTAGGCGGCGTCGATGCGGATCGGCTCTTCGTTGTGGGCGCTGGCCAGGTCGCCGGCGCTGAACGACACCTCTTCGAGCAAGCGCTCGAGCAGGGTGTGCAGGCGGCGGGCACCGATGTTCTCGGTCTTCTCGTTGACCTGCCAGGCGATCTCCGCCAGGCGCTTGATACCGTCCGCCTGGAACTCGATGACCAAGCCTTCGGTTTTCAGCAGCTCGCGGTATTGCTCGGTCAGGGAGGCGTGAGGCTCGCTGAGAATCCGCTCGAAGTCTTCCGGCGACAGCGCCTTGAGTTCGACGCGGATCGGCAGGCGGCCTTGCAGCTCGGGCACCAGGTCGCTCGGCTTGCTCAGGTGGAACGCGCCGGAAGCGATGAACAGGATGTGGTCGGTCTTGACCATGCCCAGCTTGGTGTTGACGGTGCAGCCTTCGATCAGCGGCAGCAGGTCGCGCTGGACGCCTTCGCGGGATACGTCGACGCCACCGGAGTTACCGCGCTTGGCAACCTTGTCGATTTCGTCGATGAACACGATGCCGTGCTGTTCGACCGCTTCCAGGGCCTTGGCCTTGAGTTCTTCATCGTTGACCAGGCGGCTGGCTTCTTCGTCGCGGATCAGCTTGAGCGCGTCCTTGATCTTGAGCTTGCGGTTCTTGCGCTGGCCCTTGCCCATGTTGGCGAAGAGGCTCTGCAGCTGGTTGGTCATCTCTTCCATGCCCGGTGGCGCGGAAATGTCGACGCCGCTGACTTCAGCCACTTCGATCTCGATTTCCTTGTCGTCCAGCTGGCCTTCGCGCAGGCGCTTGCGGAACAGCTGGCGGGTGTTGGAGTCCTGGGCCGGGGCGGCGTCCTCGTTGCTGAAACCCATGCGCGCCGGCGGCAGCAGGGCATCGAGGATGCGTTCTTCGGCGGCGTCTTCGGCGCGGTGGCGCACGCGGGTCATTTCCTGTTCGCGGAACAGTTTGATCGCGGCATCGGCCAGGTCGCGGATGATCGATTCAACATCGCGGCCGACATAACCGACTTCGGTGAACTTGGTCGCTTCGACCTTGATGAACGGAGCGTTGGCCAGCTTGGCCAGGCGCCGGGCGATCTCGGTCTTGCCGACACCGGTCGGGCCGATCATCAGGATGTTCTTCGGGGTCACTTCGACACGCAGCTCCTCAGGCAGCTGCATGCGGCGCCAGCGGTTACGCAGCGCGATGGCGACGGCGCGCTTGGCATCGTCCTGGCCGATGATATGGCGGTTGAGTTCGTGGACGATTTCGCGGGGAGTCATGGGCATAGTAATTGGCGGTCCTCAAGCAAGAATGAATGCCGTGGCGCGATGGCCGAAACAGGCTTATTCCGCGAGATCCTGCTCCTCAATGGTCTGGGTGTGGTTGGTGAATACGCAGATGTCGCCGGCGATGCCCAAGGCGGTTTCGACGATTTCGCGGGCCGACAGGTCGGTTTTCTTCAGCAGGGCGCTGGCCGCGGCCTGGGCGTAGGCGCCGCCGGAGCCCATGGCGATCAGGCCGTCTTCCGGCTCGACCACGTCACCGTTGCCGGTGATGATCAAGGAGGCGTCCTTGTTGGCGACCGCGAGCATGGCTTCGAGGCGGCTGAGGGAGCGATCGGTACGCCATTCCTTGGCCAGTTCGACGGCGGCGCGTACCAGATGCCCCTGATGCTTTTCAAGCTGGCCTTCGAAGCGTTCGAACAGGGTGAAGGCGTCAGCAGTGGCCCCGGCAAAGCCGGCGATGACCTGGCCGTGATACAAGCGGCGAACTTTTTTCGCGTTGCCTTTCATCACGGTGTTGCCGAGGGAAACCTGGCCGTCGCCGCCCATGACGACTTTGCCGAAGCGGCGGACTGAAACGATGGTGGTCAAGGGGAGAGTCTCCACGCTGCGGGGCGAAAATGCCCTGATGGGAACTCATATGGGGGTGACGCGGGGTTTTTCAACTGCGGCGGGGGTTGTGGGACGAGCGGTATTTCTTGGTGGGAGAGTGGAAGCCGGGGGAGGACGCCATCGCGGGCAAGTCCGCTCCTGCAGGGGATGCGGAGCGGACTTGCTCGCGATCAGCCGCTTTAGCGGCTCTGGCGCTGTTGTAACAGCAGGTTGCTGAAGCCGGCGCCGGCCAATTGCTTCTGCGCGGTGGTCAGCTGTTCGCGGTTGCTGAACGGGCCGACCAGTACGCGGTACCAGGTCTCGTCCTTGACGGTGCCGGACTCGACGGACACCGATTGCCCCAGCAGGATGATCTGCGCGCGGACCTTGTCGGCATCGGTCTGCTTGCGGAACGAACCGGCCTGCAGGAAGAACCTGGTCACCGGCGCGGCCTTCGCCACCTGCGCCACCGGTGGTGCGGGCGGCGGGGTGATGCCGGCCAGGGCCGCCTGGGCTCGTGCGGTATCGATCTTCGCCGCTTCCGCCGGGGTCACCGGGGTGGTCGGAACCACTGGCGCAGTCTGCGGCGTCGGCAGGGTTTTTTCCGGCACGGCTTCCGGCGGCACTATCACCTCCGATTCCGGCAGCAGGGTATAGAAGTCGTACTTCGGCTTCACCGGTTGCTGCGGGCTCGGCGGGGTCTTGTTGGCCTCGGCGATCTTGGTGGTTTTCTGTTGCTCCAGCCGCTCGCGCTTGACGCTGTCACCGCCCTTGCCTGGCTCCAGCTTCATCAGGAACACGATGAAGGCGCCCACGGCCAGGCCGATGGCCATCCACAACCAACCCGGAATCGGTTGCTTCGCAGGAGCTTGGTAACGGCTGGCGCCACGCTTGGGTGCAGGTTTTTTCTTGGCAGCCAACTTACATTTGCTCCAGAACTTTCAGGCCCAGCAATTCCAGACCTTGCTTGAGGGTACGACGGGTCAGCTCGGTGAGGCGCAAGCGGCTCTGCATCTGCGTCGGCGATTCGGCACTGAGGATCGGGCAGTTCTCGTAGAAGCTGGAGAACAGCCCGGCCACGTCGTACAGGTAGGTGCACAGGATATGCGGTGTACCCTTGTCGGCCACGCCGTTCAGCACTTCGCCGAACTGCGCCAGCTTGGCCGCCAGCTCCAGCTCATGGGCGGCTTCGAGGGTGATCTGCCCCTGCACTTCGCTGAAGTCCTTGCCCAGCTTGCGGAACACACCGGCGGCGCGGGTGTAGGCGTACAGCAGGTAAGGCGCGGTGTTGCCTTCGAAGTTCAGCATCAGGTCGAAGTTGAAGCTGTAGTCGCTGGTGCGGTGCTTGGACAGGTCGGCGTATTTCACCGAGTCGATGCCCACCACCTTGGCGATGTTGCGCAGATCGGCCTCGGCCAGCTCCGGGTTCTTTTCCTTGACCAGGCTGTAGGCGCGCTCTTCGGCTTCGGTCAGCAGGTCGATCAGCTTCACGGTGCCGCCGTCGCGGGTCTTGAACGGACGGCCGTCGGCGCCGTTCATGGTGCCGAAGCCCATGTGCTCCATGTCCATCGGGTGGGTCACGAAGCCGGCCTTGCGGGCCACCGCGAACACTTGCTGGAAGTGCAGGGCCTGGCGCTGGTCGACGAAGTACAGTGCGCGGTCGGCCTTGAGCTTGCCGCTGCGGTAGCGCACGGCGGCCAGGTCGGTGGTGGCGTACAGGTAGCCGCCGTCGGCCTTGACGATGATCACCGGCAGCGGCTCGCCTTCGGCGTTCTTGAACTCGTCGAGGAACACGCACTGGGCGCCGTTGCTCTCGACCAGCATGCCCTTGGCCTTGAGGTCGTTGACCACGTTGATCAGGTCGTCGTTGTAGGCGCTTTCGCCCATCACGTCGGCCATGGTCAGTTTGACGTTCAGCAGTTCGTAGATCTTCTGGCAGTGGGACAGGGAGATGTCCTTGAACTTGGTCCACAGTTCCAGGCAGTCCGCGTCACCGGCCTGCAGCTTGACCACCAGGCCGCGGGCACGGTCGGCGAACTCTTCGGATTCGTCGAAGCGCTGCTTGGCGGCGCGGTAGAAGTTTTCCAGGTCCGACAGCTCGTCGCTAGTGATCGGGTTTTCCTGCAGGTAGGCCATCAGCATGCCGAACTGGGTGCCCCAGTCGCCCACGTGGTTCTGGCGGATCACGGTATCGCCGAGGAACTCCAGGACCCGCGCCACGCCGTCGCCAATGATGGTCGAGCGCAGGTGGCCGACGTGCATCTCCTTGGCCAGGTTCGGTGCCGACAGGTCGACCACGGTGCGCTGCAACGCGCCGGCCTTGCGCACGCCGAGGTGGGCGTCGGCCAGGGCGGCATCCAGCCGGGTGGCCAGGGCCTGGGTGTTCTGGAAGAAGTTGATGAAGCCGGGGCCAGCGATCTCGGCCTTGCTGACCTGTTCGTCGGCGGGCAGGGCGGCGATGATCTTTTCCGCCAGGTCGCGTGGTTTCATGCCGGCCGGCTTGGCCAGCATCATGGCGATGTTGCTGGCGAAGTCGCCGTGGGTCTTGTCGCGGGAGTTTTCTACCTGGATCGCCGGCGTCAGGCCTTCTGGCAACACACCTTCGGTGACGAGTTGGGTGATGGCTTGCTGGATGAGCTGGCGAATGGTGTCTTTCATGGTCTTCTCTTTCAACCGCTGGCGCGGCGGCGCTTCGATGCGCAGGTGGAAAAACTGGGCATTATCCGTTGCGAAGACGGGCTTGCCAACTATAGCCGGCTGTGCGGTGGCTGTTCGGGCCTTATCGCGGACAAGTCGGATCGCCGCCCGCTCGCTCCTACAGAGGTGCGCTTGCCTGAGATGGCCGTTCTTCTATCAATACAGGTCCACAGGGTCAACATCCAGCGACCAGCGTACCTGGCGTCCGCTGGGCATCTGTTCCAGCGCCAGCAGCCAGTGACTCAACAGCTTGTGCAGCGGCGCCCGGGCGTTGGCCTGTAACAGCAGTTGCGCGCGATAACGCCCGGCGCGGCGCTCCATGGGCGCCGGTACCGGCCCCAGCAATTCGATACCGCCCAGGTTCATCTCGGCCAGCAAGCGCTCGGCCTCGCCGCAGGCTTCGTCGAGGAAGCCTTCGGCCTGTCCCGGCTTGTGCGCCTCGGCGCGCAGCAGCGCCAGATGGGCGAACGGCGGCAGGCCGGCGGCGCGGCGTTCGCTCAAGGCCTGCTCGGCAAAGGCGAAGTAACCTTGCTCGGTCAGCTGCACCAGCAGCGGGTGGTCGGCCAGGTGGGTCTGGATGATCACCTTGCCTGGCTCTTCGGCCCGCCCGGCCCGCCCGGCGACCTGGACGATCAGCTGCGCCATGCGTTCGCTGGCGCGGAAGTCGCCGGAGAACAGGCCGCCGTCGGCATCGAGGATCGAGACCAGGGTCACCCGCGGGAAGTGGTGCCCCTTGGCGAGCATCTGGGTGCCCACGAGGATGCAGGGCTGGCCCTTCTGGATGGTGGCGAACAACTGGTTCATCGCGTCCTTGCGCGAGGTGCTGTCGCGATCGACCCGCAGCACCGGGTAGTCCGGGAACAGGATTGCCAGCCGCTCCTCGGCGCGCTCGGTGCCGGCGCCGACCGGGCGCAGGTCGACCTTGCCGCATTTCGGGCAATGCCGCGGCACGCGCTCGGAGTGACCGCAGTGGTGGCAGCGCAACTCGCCGTAGCGCTGGTGCACGGTCATCCGCGCGTCGCAGCGTTCGCACTCGGACATCCAGCCGCAGTCGTGGCACAGCAGGGTCGGCGCGAAACCACGGCGATTGAGGAACACCAGCACCTGCTGGCCTGCCGCCAGGGTCTGGCCGATGGCTTGTTGCATGGGGCCGGAAATGCCGCTGTCCAGCGGCCGGCTCTTCACATCCAGGCGCAGGAAGCGCGGCTGCTTGGCGCCACCGGCCCGCTCGTTCAGCCGCAACAGGCCATAACGGCCGGTGTAGGCGTTGTGCAGGCTTTCCATCGACGGGGTGGCGGAGCCCAGCACGATAGGGATGTTTTCCTGGCGGGCGCGGACCAGGGCCAGGTCGCGGGCGTGGTAGCGCAGGCCTTCCTGCTGTTTATAGGAGCCGTCGTGTTCTTCATCGATGATGATCAGCCCGGGGTTCTTCATCGGCGTGAACAGCGCCGAGCGGGTGCCGATAATAATGTCGGCCTCACCGTCGCGGGCTGCCAGCCAGGCATCCAGGCGCTCGCGGTCGTTGACCGCCGAGTGCAGCAGGGCGATGCGGGCGTTGAAACGTTGTTCGAAGCGCGCCAGGGTCTGCGGGCCGAGGTTGATTTCCGGGATCAGCACCAGCGCTTGCTTGCCGGCTTCCAGGGTTTCGCGGATCAGCTGCAGATAGACTTCGGTCTTGCCGCTGCCGGTGACCCCGGCCAGCAGGAAGGCGTGATAGCTGTCGAAGCCGGAGCGGATGGCCTCATAGGCGGCGCGCTGTTCGCTGTTGAGCGGCAGTTCCGGCTGGGCCAGCCAATGTTCGTGGCGTTCGCCCGGAGCGTGCCGGCGGACTTCCACCTGCACCAGATCCTTGGCCAGCAACAGGTCCAGGCTGTCCTTGCTCAGCATCAGCTTGCTCAGTAACTGGTGGGCGACGCCGTGAGGGTGCTGGGCCAGGGTCGCCAGGGCTTCGCGCTGGCGTGGGGCGCGGGCGATGCGTGGGTCGTCGAGACTGGCGCCGGGGCTGACCGACCAGAAGCGTTCTTGCCGGGCCTCGGCCGGCTCGCCCTGGCGCAGCAGGACCGGCAGCGCCCAGCTCAGGGTATCGCCGAGGCTGTGCTGGTAGTACTGCGCGGTCCACAGGCACAGCTTGAACAGCGCGGGCGGCAGCGGCGGGGTGGCGTCCAGCAGGGCCAGTGCCGGTTTGAGTTTATCGACCGGGACTTCGCTGCTGTCCGTGGCCTCGACCAGGATGCCGATCATTTCCCGGCGACCGAATGGCACTCGCAGGCGCATGCCCGGATGCAGCTGGGTGCGCAGTACGCCGGCAGGGGCCCGGTAATCGAACAGGCGGCGCAGGGGGGAGGGCAGGGCGAGGCGCAAAATGGCGTCGGGCACGCGGGGAAATCTCATTGAACGGGCGGTGAAGAAGGCCCGGAGCCTAGCAGACGGTCGGTGCAAGGGACAGCTTGCGTGATCGCAAAGGTCTGGTAGAATCCGCGGCCTAATTACGTGCGGTATTCAACAATAGTGTTGGGTGGCGGCACGCTAGCCTGAGGAAGACACCATGAAAGCCGATATCCATCCAGAATACCCAGCAGTTGCCGTAACCTGCAGCTGCGGCAACAAGTTCGAAACTCGTTCGACCTTCGCTAAGCCGCTGGCGATCGACGTTTGCAACGAATGCCACCCGTTCTACACCGGTAAGCAGAAGACTCTGGATACCGGCGGCCGCGTTCAGAAGTTCGCCGACCGTTTCGGCGCTTTCGGCGCGAAAAAGGCCTAAGGCTGATCGGTCTGGAAAGCTGTTTCAGCTTCTCCTCGCTGATGAAAAAGGCGTCCCTTGCGGGCGCCTTTTTTGTGTCCGCGATTTGGCTCTCCAGCGCCCAGGCGTTCTGCCCGGCGCCGGTCGGGCTGGCCTCTGTGCAGGTCCAGCGGGTGGTCGATGGCGACACCTTGCGTCTCGTCGATGGCCGCAGCGTGCGCATGATCGGCCTCAATGCGCCGGAACTGGGCAAGAAAGGCCGCACCGACGAGCCCTTCGCGGTTGCCGCCCGCCAGCGCCTGCAGGCGCTGGTGAAGGCCAGCAACGGTCGAGTCGGCCTGCTTCCCGGTCGGGAAAGCAGGGATCACTATGGGCGGACCCTGGCCCATGTCTATGGTGCCGACGGCGCCAACCTTGAGGCGCAATTGCTTGCCGAGGGCCTGGGCTACCAGGTGGCGGTCGCGCCGAACGTCGATTTGTTCAACTGCCAGCAAGCCGCCGAGCGTAGCGCCCGGCAGGCCCGGCTGGGGCTGTGGCGGCAATCGTCTGTACTGAAAGCGGATCAGATAAAGGCCTCCGGATTTGCGCTGCTCAGTGGTCGGGTGAGCAAGGTGCAACGCAATCGGGGCGGTGTCTGGATCGAATTGCAGGATTCGGTTGTATTGCGCATTGCACCCAATCTGCTTGGCCAATTCGCTGGCGTGCAGTTGGATCGCCTGCCGGGGCGGCAGATCGAGGCGCGCGGCTGGGTGCTCGACCGTTCACGCAAGGGTGGTTTGAAATCGGGTCAGGCGCGCTGGATGTTGCCGTTGACCCATCCCGGAATGTTCCAGATGGTTCAATAAATAAAAAATTGTAGACATTTTTTATTTCGATTGTGAACAGTCTATCCCTTGTGTTCCGTGGCTCTTGGCCCAAAGTCGTAGCCTGCGGGCCTTGACAGGGGTGACTGGTCAGTCTTGTAGGGACTTTGCGACACGCGTATCCTCGGCGGTCCGTCTGTCCAACAGTAAAAAGCGGAATGCCCACATGTCTGATTTGAAAACTGCCGCTCTCGAATATCACGCCAATCCCCGTCCAGGGAAACTGAGTGTCGAGCTCACCAAGGCCACCGCTACCGCCCGCGACCTGTCGCTGGCCTACAGCCCCGGCGTAGCCGAACCAGTACGCGAAATCGCCCGCGATCCTGAACTGGCCTACAAATACACCGGCAAGGGCAACCTGGTTGCAGTCATTTCCGATGGCACCGCGATTCTCGGCCTGGGTAACCTCGGCCCACTGGCCTCCAAGCCGGTGATGGAAGGCAAGGGCGTGCTGTTCAAGCGCTTCGCCGGCATCGACGTATTCGACATCGAAGTCGACTCCGAAAGCCCGCAAGCCTTCATCGACACCGTCAAGCGCATCTCCATCACTTTCGGTGGCATCAACCTGGAAGACATCAAGGCGCCAGAGTGCTTCGAGATCGAGCGCGCCCTGATCGAGCAGTGCGACATTCCGGTATTCCACGATGACCAGCACGGCACCGCTATCGTGACTGCGGCCGGCATGATCAACGCCCTGGAAATCGCTGGCAAAACCCTGTCGGACGCGAAGATCGTCTGCCTGGGCGCCGGTGCCGCCGCCATCTCCTGCATGAAGCTGCTGGTGAGCATGGGCGCCCAGATCGAAAACATCTTCATGGTCGACCGTACCGGCGTGATCCACTCCGAGCGCGACGACCTGAACCAGTACAAGGCGGTCTTCGCCCACACGACCGACAAGCGCACCCTGGCTGACGCCCTCAAAGGTGCCGACGTGTTCGTTGGCCTGTCCGGCCCGAACCTGCTGAGCGCCGAAGGCTTGAGCTCCATGGCTGCCAACCCGATCGTGTTCGCCTGCTCGAACCCTGATCCGGAAATCGCCCCGGAACTGGCACACGCCACCCGCAACGACGTGATCATGGCCACCGGCCGTTCGGACTACCCGAACCAGGTCAACAACGTGCTGGGCTTCCCGTTCATCTTCCGTGGTGCCCTGGACGTTCGCGCCAAGCGCATCAACGAAGAAATGAAAGTGGCCGCGGCCAACGCCCTGCGCGAACTGGCCAAGCTGCCGGTGCCTCAGGAAGTGTGCGACGCCTACGGCGGCATCAAGCTGGAATTCGGCCGTGAGTACATCATTCCGAAACCAATGGATGCCCGTCTGATCACCGTGATCTCCGATGCCGTGGCCAAGGCCGCGATCGAGACCGGCGTGGCGACCCTGCCGTATCCGAAGAACTACCCGCTCAAAAGCGTGGATGACGTGTTCAACGGCTAAATAGCAGCCCATAAAAAAACCCGGCCTTCGAGCCGGGTTTTTTTATGGGGAAGTTTCAAGCCTCAAGCTGCAAGAGAAAGGCGGCGCCGCTCTGCTCTTTCTTGCCGCTTGAAGCTTGCAGCTTGCGACTGCTCTCTAGAACAGATCGATCGGCGCCGACTCGTCCGCCGGCAGCGGGCTGCCAGGGGCGTAGCCATTGCCCAGTTCGTTGACCGAAGGCGGGGTGTCTTCGCTCTTGAACAGTTCGAAGTAGGCGTTCGGCGTGCCCGGTGTCGCGGCGCGGCCGCTGACCGGATCGACCCGCAGGCTGAGAATGCCTTCCGGCTCGGCCTGGGTATGGGCCGGCTTGTCCTTGAGGGCGGCGCCCATGTAGTTCATCCAGATCGGCAGGGCCACGGTGCCGCCATACTCGCGGCGTCCCAGGCTTTCCGGCTGGTCGAAACCGGTCCAGACCGTGGTCACGTAGTCGGCGTTGTAGCCGGAGAACCAGGCGTCCTTGGATTCGTTGGTGGTCCCGGTCTTGCCGGCCAGGTCGGTGCGGCCCAGGGCTAGGGCGCGTCGCCCGGTGCCGAGCTTGATTACGTCTTCCAGCATGCTGTTGAGGATGTAGGTGGTGCGGCCATCGATGATGCGTTCGGCCACCGCAGGTGCCTGTACAGGGGCCTGGCTCGGGGTTTCGCCAGGGACGTTGTCCACCGTGAAGCCCTGCTGCGCCGGTGCCGCTATCCCGCTGCTGGCCGTGTCGCCAGCCGGTACGCTCGGCGGGTTGGCGGTGAACAGGGTTTCGCCGTTGCGGCTTTCGATCTTGTCGATGATGTACGGCGTGACCTTGTAGCCGCCGTTGGCGAACACGCTCCAGCCGGTGGCGATCTCCATCGGGGTCAGGGTCGCGGTGCCCAGGGCCAGCGACAGGTTGCGCGGCAGGTCCTGTTTGTTGAAGCCGAACTTGCTGATGTAGTCGATGGTGCGGTCCACGCCCAGGCTCTGCAGGAGGCGGATCGAAACCAGGTTGCGCGACTTGTACAGCGCCTCGCGCATGCGGATCGGGCCGAGGAAGGTGTTGGTGTCGTTTTTCGGACGCCAGACCTTGTCCAGGTACTCGTCGACGAACACGATCGGCGCATCGTTCACCAGGCTGGCGGCGGTGTAGCCATTGTCCAGCGCGGCGCTATAGACGAACGGCTTGAAGCTGGAACCGGGTTGGCGCTTGGCCTGCAGCGCCCGGTTGTAGTTGCTCTGCTCGAAGGCGAAGCCGCCCACCAGCGAGCGAATGGCGCCGTTTTGCGGATCGAGGGACACTAGTGCGCCCTGAACGACCGGGATCTGGCGGAACTTGAGCGAGTTGTCTGCCTGGCGCTGCACGCGAATCAGGTCGCCGACCTGGGCGACATCGCTCGGCTGCTTGGGAGCGGCGCCCATGCTGTTGGTGTTCAGGAACGGGCGCGCCCATTTCATGCTGTCCCAACCTACGTGCTCTTCGCCGGTGCGGGTCAGTACCTGCAGGCCGTTCTTGTCGACCTGGGTGACGATCGCCGGTTCCAGGCCGCTGATGCTGCGTTGCTTGGTCAGTTCCTGGGCCCAGGCAGCGTGGGTCTTGCCGGGCAGGCGCGACTCGGGGCCGCGATAGCCATGGCGCTGGTCGTAGGTGATCAGACCTTCATGGACGGCGGTGTTGGCCAGTTCCTGCAGGTCGCTCGGTACCGTGGTGGTGACGCGGAAACCTTCGGTATAGGCGTCGCTGCCGTAACGACCGACCATCTCGGCGCGGGCCATCTCGGCGATGTACGGTGCGTTCACTTCCGGCGTCGGCACGTGATAGCTGGCATTCAGCGGCTCGTTGATCGCCGCGGTGTAGTCCGCCTCGCTGATCTTGCCGAGCTTGTACATCCGCCCGAGGATCCAGTCGCGGCGCTCTTTACTGCGCGCCGGGTTGGCCAGCGGGTTGAAGCGCGACGGTGCCTTGGGCAGGCCGGCGATCATCGCCATCTGCGCCAGGCTGACATCGCGAATCGACTTGCCGTAATACACCTGGGCCGCGGCCTCGATGCCGTAGGCGCGGTTACCCAGGTAGATCTTGTTGACGTACAGCTCGAGGATCTCGTCCTTGGTCAGTTGGCGCTCGATTTGCAGGGCCAGGAGGATCTCGGTGGTCTTGCGCGAGAAGCTGCGTTCGCTGCTCAGGAAGAAGTTCTTTGCCACCTGCATGGTGATGGTGCTGCCGCCGGACTGGATGTGCCCGCTCTTGACCAGCTGGGTCGCGGCACGCATCAGGCTGCTGGGATCGACGCCGTAGTGGTTGGCGAAATTGTCGTCTTCAGCACTTAGTAACGCATTAATGAAGTTGGGGGGAATGTCGGCGAAACGGATTGGAGTGCGGCGCATTTCGCCGAATTCTGCAATCAACTTGCCGTCGCTGCTGTACACCCGCAGGGGAATCTGCAACTGGATACTTCTGAGCGCCTCTACCGACGGTAACCCAGGACTAAGATAGAGAAACGCGCCGGAGAGAGCGAGGAGCAGCCCGCAGAACACAGCGACGATGGACCACCCGAAAAACTTCAGCAGACGAATCAAGGCTTTTGGATTTCCAGAGAAAGGAATGAATTGGGCGTCAGGTATTCACAGTCAGGAATCGGCTCACGCAGCAGATAAATCGCGGAAAAATCGCTGGGCATTATAAGCATTTTTCCGCCAAGGGCGTCATTTGCCCGTCTGTCAAGACGTGGTGATTGAACGCAATGGACATTCCAGAGTCCGTAAGTCACGGATAGTCATAGGGAATTGGTAGTGCTAGGACTCTTCAGTAAAAAGGCGAGTTCCCTTCTGGGGATCGATATCAGCTCCACCTCGGTCAAGCTTCTTGAATTGAGCCGTGTCGGTGGCCGTTTTCGGGTCGAGGCCTATGGCGTGGAGCCGTTGCCGGCCAATGCCGTGGTCGAAAAAAACATCGTCGAGCCTGAAGGGGTCGGGCATGCCCTGTCTCGCCTGCTGGCCAGGGCCCGGCCGGGTGCGAAGCACGCGGCGCTGGCGATGGCCGGCTCGGCGGTGATCAGCAAGGTCATCGAGATGGAGGCCGGGCTGTCCGACGACGATCGGGAAAGCCAGCTCAAGGTCGACGCCGACCAGTACATTCCCTATCCGCTGGACGAGGCCGCCATCGATTTCGACGTCCTCGGCTATTCGGCCCGCAATCCCGAACGCGTCGATGTGCTGTTGGCGGCCTGCCGCAAGGAGCACATCGAAGTTCGCGAGGCGGCGCTCGAGCTCGCCGGGCTGACGGCCCGAGTGGTGGACCTGGAAGTCTGCGCGCTGGAGCGTTCGTTCGCCCTGGCGGCTGGCTCGCCGGCTGCCCGGACCGTGGCGCTGGTCGATATCGGCGCCACCCTGACCACCCTGAGCATCGTGCATGAAGGGCAGATCGTCTATTCCCGTGAGCAGTTGTTCGGCGGACACCAACTGACCGAACACATCCAGCGTCGCTACGGGCTGTCGAAAGAAGAGGCCGGCCTGGCGAAAAAGCAGGGTGGCCTGCCGGACGATTACGCCAGTGAGGTGCTGCAACCTTTTCAGGAGGCGGTTGTGCAACAGGTTTCGCGCTCGTTGCAGTTTTTCCAGGCCTCCGCCCCGCAACACCAGGTCGACTCCATCCTGTTGGCGGGTGGCAGCGCCTCGGTTCCGGGGCTTGTCCCGTTGATCGAGCAGCGCTTGGGCTTGCCTGCGCTGATCGCCAACCCCTTCGCTGGCATGAGCATCGGCGCCAAGGTCGACGCCGCGGCCCTGGTCAGCGAAGCCCCGTCCTTGATGGTCGCCTGCGGGCTGGCCTTGCGGAGTTTCGACTAATGGCGCGGATCAATCTTCTTCCCTGGCGCGAGGCGCGGCGCGAACAGCGGCGTCGCCACTTTTTCCTGGCCCTGGCGGCGGCTGTGGCGGTGGCCCTGGGTGTGTTGTTCGCGGGCGACAGGATCATCGACCGGGCGATCGACAGGCAACTGGCGCGCAACAATCACGTAGGCGCTCAAATCACCTTGCTCGATCAACGGATCGCCAAGATCGGCGAGTTGAAGCTGCATCGCGAGCAACTGGTGGAACGGATGAAGATCATCCAGGACCTGCAAGGCAATCGCTCCACTAGTGCGCGGATGTTCGACCAATTGGCCCGCACCCTGCCGGACGGGGTGTATTTCACCGATGTCAGGATGAGCGGGCAGACTCTTTCCATCACCGGGGCGGCCGAATCGAACCATCGTGTTTCGGACCTGATGCGCAACCTGGACGCCTCGGACTGGTTCGATGCGCCGAGCCTGACAGAGGTCAAGGCCGCCGGGGCGGACAACGCCGACCAGGTCAATGTGTTTCAGCTGACCGTCCATCAGACCCGGCCCGCCCTGGGTGAGGAAGGGCAATGAACCTGTCCGGCGGGTGGGCGCAGATGCGCCGGATCGATCTCGGCGAGCTGGAAATGAGCAACATGGGGGCGTGGCCGGCGCTGGTCAAAGGCGTGGTCGTGGCGCTGGTCATGCTGCTGGTACTGGCCCTCGGCTACAACCTGTACCTCAAGGACCTGTTGCTGCAACTCGACCAGCGCCGGGCGGACGAGGCCGTGCTGAAACAGCAGTTCGCCAGCAAGGCGCGCCTGGTGGCCAACCTCGGGCCTTACACCGAACAGATGAAGGCCATGGAAACCGCCTTTGACCTCATGCTGCGCCAGTTGCCCAGCGATACCGAGGTGCCGGGCCTGCTTGAAGACATCAGCCGCACCGGGCTTGGCAGCGGGCTGGAGTTCGAAGAGATCAAGCTGTTGCCGGAGGTGGTCCAGCCGTTTTACGTCGAATTGCCAATCCAGATCAGGGTTACCGGCGGCTATCACGCACTGGCGACTTTCGTCAGCGGCGTGGCCGGTTTGCCGCGAATCGTCACCCTGCATGATTTCGAGATCAAACCGGTCACGCCGCAGGTCGGTTCGAACCTGCGCATGAACATTCTGGCCAGGACTTACCGCTACAAGGTGCCACGCCCATGAAGCGCGCTCACGGCTTGTTGCTGGTGCTGGCATTTGTCGGGCTGGCTGGTTGTGGCAACGATGACGACTTCAGTGATCTGGATGCCTACATGAACGAGGCGCGCTTGCAGTCGCCCGGCGAGATTGAACCAATGCCGGCATTCGGGTCTTACCCAACGTTCACCTATAACGCCGCACCCTTGCGCAGCCCGTTTCAGCCTGCGGTCAGGGTGGACCTGGCGGCACGTCGGGCAGGCTCGCCTGCGGTCAAGCCGAATCCGAACCGCAGCAAGCAGTATCTCGAGGGCTTCAGCATCGAACAGTTCGAGATGGTGGGCACCCTTTCCAATGCTTCCGGCTTCTTTGCGCTGTTGCGTGGCGCCGGTGGCGTGCATCGGCTGAAGGTCGGCGATTACCTGGGGCGTAACGACGGGCGGATTGTCGCGATCAGCGATTCACAGGTCGAGGTGGTCGAGATTGTTCCCGATGGAGCGGGAGCGTGGCTGGAGCGACCACGGACCATTCCATTAAAAGAACACTCATAGTGGAACTCGCATCATGAACAGGATCTTTTCAGCCTTCGGTATTGCGCTATGGATGGCGCTGCTTTCACCGATGGCCATGGCGGCCAGCCTCAAGGCCCTGGATGTCGCGGCACTGCCGGGGGATCGCCTGGAGTTGAAACTCACCTTCGATGGGCCGGTGCCCGAGCCGCGCGGCTATACCACCGACCAGCCAGCGCGGATCGCCCTCGATCTGCCTGGTGTTGTCAGCCAGCTGGCAGACAAGAGCCGTGACCTGGGCAATGGCAATGCGCGCAGCGTGACGGTGGTCGAATCGGGGCAGCGTACCCGGGTCGTCGTCAATCTGGTCGCGCTGGCGCCCTACAGCACTCGGGTCGCCGGCAATCAGCTGTTTGTGGTGATCGGCCAAGGGGCGACGGCGGCGCTGAGTGCGCCGGGGCAGCCGGCTGTCGCGTCCGGGCGGGCCAAGGCCGTGGCTTCCGTGGGGCGGTCGATTCGCAGCGTGGATTTCCAGCGCGGCGAGCAAGGCGAAGGTAATGTGCTGATCGATCTCTCCGACTCGGGAATGAGCCCGGATATACAGGAGCGCGGCGGCAAGCTCGTCCTCACCTTCGCCAAGGCCCGCCTGCCCGAGCCCCTGCGGGTCAGGCTGGACGTCAAGGATTTCGCCACCCTCGTGCAGTTCGTCAGCGCCCGGGCGGAGTCCGGCAAGGCCATCGTCACTATCGAGCCCGGCGGCACTTTCGATTACTCGACCTACCAGACGGACAACAAACTCACGGTGAGCGTCAGGCCGATGACCTCGGGCGACCTGCAGAAACGCAACGCCGAGCGCTCGGCCTACAACGGCGAAAAGCTCTCACTGAACTTCCAGGACATCGAGGTTCGCTCGGTGCTGCAACTGATCGCCGATTTCACCAACCTCAACCTGGTGGCCAGCGATACGGTGCAGGGCGGCATTACCTTGCGCCTGCAGAATGTGCCGTGGGACCAGGCCCTCGATCTGGTGCTCAAGACCAAGGGGCTGGACAAGCGCAAGGTGGGCAACGTGTTGCTGGTGGCGCCGGCCGATGAAATCGCTGCCCGCGAACGCCAGGAACTGGAGTCGCAGAAGCAGATCGCCGACCTGGAACCATTGCGGCGCGAACTGCTGCAGGTCAACTACGCCAAGGCCGCGGAGATCGCCAAGCTGTTCCAGTCGGTCACCCGCGCCGAGGACAAGTCCGACGAACGCGGGTCGATCACTGTCGATGAGCGGACCAACAACATCATCGCCTACCAGACCCGGGAGCGCCTGGACGAGCTGCGGCGGATCGTCAGCCAGCTGGATATCCCGGTGCGCCAGGTGATGATCGAAGCGCGGATCGTCGAGGCCAACGTCGACTACGACAAAAGCCTGGGCGTGCGCTGGGGCGGCTCGATCCAGAACCAGGGCAACTGGAATGCCTCGGGGGTCAGCAACGGCACCAACGGTTCCTCCACCATAGGCACGCCGGGCAGCACCAGCAGCAACTCACCGTTCGTCGACCTGGGCACTACCGCCAATACCTCCGGCCTGGGTATCGCCTTCATCACCGACAATGTGTTGCTGGACCTTGAGCTGACAGCCATGGAAAAGACCGGTAACGGGGAAATCGTCTCCCAGCCCAAGGTCGTCACGTCCGACAAGGAGACGGCGAAGATCCTCAAGGGCACGGAAATCCCCTATCAGGAAGCCGCCTCCAGCGGGGCGACCTCGGTGTCGTTCAAGGAGGCCTCGCTGTCCCTGGAGGTGACGCCACAGATCACCCCGGATAACCGCATCATCATGGAGGTCAAGGTCACCAAGGACGAGCCGGACTACCTGAACAAAGTCCAGGACGTGCCGCCGATCAAGAAGAACGAGGTCAACGCCAAGGTCCTGATCAACGATGGAGAGACCATCGTCATCGGTGGAGTTTTCTCCAATACGCAAAGCAAGGTTGTAGATAAGGTGCCATTTCTCGGCGATGTGCCGTATCTTGGCCGCCTTTTCCGGCGTGACGTGGTGTCGGAGAAAAAATCCGAGCTGCTGGTATTTCTCACTCCGCGTATCATGAACAACCAGGCGATTGCTGTGAGTCGTTGATTCTGTGCGAAATTTGATTCTTGTTGGGCCAATGGGGGCTGGAAAAAGCACCATTGGTCGCTTGCTGGCCAAAGAGCTGCGCCTGCCATTCAAAGATTCCGATAAGGAAATTGAGTTGCGCACGGGTGCCAATATCCCGTGGATCTTCGATAAAGAAGGTGAGCCGGGCTTTCGTGATCGGGAACAGGTCATGATCGCCGAGCTGTGCTCCGCCGATGGCGTGGTCCTGGCGACCGGCGGCGGCGCGGTGATGCGCGAAGCCAACCGTCTGGCGCTGCATGCCGGGGGGCGTGTGGTCTATCTGCATGCTTCGGTGGAGCAGCAGGTCGGTCGCACTGCACGGGATCGCAATCGACCGCTGCTGCGCACGGCCGATCCGGCGAAGACCCTGCGGGACCTGTTGGCGATTCGCGATCCGCTTTATCGGGAAATCGCCGACCTGGTGGTTGAAACCGATGAACGGCCACCGCGCATGGTGGTGCTGGACATACTGGACCGCCTGCAGCAACTGCCTCCCCGTTAATGCGCAGCGTGAAATGCGCTATCCTCGGCGCCTTGCCATGATCGCTCGCGGTTGTGGCGCATGGCTATTGCGCGGCGTCAGAAAGCCAGGCGATGCCAGTCGTTAATGCAAGGCAGGACACCAGCTTCCATCTTCACTGTGGGGACACATGCAGACACTTAAGGTCGATCTAGGCGAGCGCAGCTACCCGATTCATATTGGCGAAGGTTTGTTGGACCGGCCCGAGTTGCTGGCTCCGCACATCGCCGGGCGACAAGTGGCGATCGTTTCCAATGAAACCGTAGCGCCGCTGTACCTTGAGCGTCTGAAACGCAGCCTCGCCCAGTTCTCGGTGATCTCGGTGGTTCTTCCCGACGGCGAAGCGTTCAAGAACTGGGAAACCCTGCAGCTTATTTTCGATGGCCTGCTGACCGCACGCCACGATCGCCGCACCACGATCATCGCCCTTGGCGGCGGGGTGATCGGCGATATGGCCGGCTTTGCCGCCGCCTGCTACCAGCGTGGCGTCGATTTCATCCAGATTCCTACCACCTTGTTGTCCCAGGTCGATTCGTCGGTGGGCGGCAAGACCGGTATCAACCATCCGCTGGGCAAGAACATGGTCGGTGCCTTCTATCAGCCGAACGTGGTGCTGATCGATACCGCCTCGCTCAATACCCTGCCGCCTCGCGAGCTGTCGGCCGGCCTGGCGGAAGTCATCAAATACGGTCTGATCTGCGACGAGCCCTTCCTTACCTGGCTCGAAGACAACGTCGACCGCTTGCGAGCCCTGGACCAGCAGGCGCTGACCTATGCTATCGAACGCTCCTGCGCGGCCAAGGCGGCCGTGGTGGGCGCCGACGAGCGTGAGTCCGGTGTGCGCGCCACGCTGAACCTGGGGCATACCTTCGGCCACGCCATCGAAACCCACATGGGCTATGGTGTCTGGCTGCATGGTGAAGCGGTTGCCGCTGGCACCGTAATGGCACTGGAGATGTCCGCACGCCTTGGCTGGATTAGCGCCGAGGAGCGTGACCGCGGCATTCGCCTGTTCCAGCGCGCAGGCTTGCCGGTCATTCCGCCCGAGGAAATGACCGAGGCGGATTTTCTCGAACACATGGCAATTGACAAGAAAGTGATCGATGGTCGTTTGCGTCTGGTGCTGTTGCGCCGCATGGGCGAAGCCGTAGTGACCGACGATTATCCGAAAGAGGTTTTACAGGCCACGCTGGGAGCGGATTACCGCGCCCTGGCTCAGCTTAAAGGTTAATAAGATCCCCATGACTAGTTTGCATGCCGACGAGGCTTTCCTCGGCCACTATCAATTGAGCCATGACCCTTTCGCTCCACGGGTGCCTGGCTTCAAGTTTTTCCCCGCCCAGCGCAAGCCGGTGCTGGGGCAACTGCATCACCTGGCGCGCTACAGCCAGTTGCTGCTGGTCGTGACCGGCCCGCAGGGCAGCGGCAAGACGCTGCTGCGTCAGGCGCTGGTAGCCAGCACCAACAAGCAATCGGTACAGAGCGTGGTGGTTTCCGCCCGCGGTGCCGGCGACGCGGCGGGCGTGCTGCGGCAGGTGGCCCAGGCGCTGAACGTCGAGCAGGCCGAAATCGGCCCGATCCTGGCGCAAGTGGTGCAACTGGCCCTGACCGGCCAGGAAGTCTATCTGCTGGTGGATGACGCCGAGCAGCTCGACGAGTCGGCGCTCGAGGCGCTGCTGGCGCTTGCCGCCGGTGCTCCGGAAGGTCGCCCGCATGTGTTCCTGTTCGGCGAGTCGTCGCTGATTGCCGGCCTGGAGCAGCTGAGTGCGGAAGAAGAGCGCTTCCATGTCATCGAACTGCAGCCTTACACCGAAGAAGAAACCCGCGAATACCTGGCGCAGCGTCTCGAAGGCGCAGGACGGGGTATCGAACTTTTCTCCGCGGATCAGATCAGTGATATTCACGAAGGCTCCGATGGCTGGCCTGGCAACATCAACCAGGTCGCCCGGGATGCAATGATCGAAGCCATGATTGCCAGCCGCTCAGCGGTCAAGCGTCCAAGTATGGGGTTCAACATGCCGAAGAAACACGTATTGGCGATATCCGCAGTCGTAGTGGTGGCCGTTGCCGCTGCCTGGCTGATGCCGGGTCGCAGCAAGGCACCAAGTACTGCTGGTGCGCCAGCCAACGAACAGGCTCAGCTGCCGCTGGGCCAGACGCCACAACCGAACGGCAATGGCAGCCCGGCTGTCGAGTTCGCCGGTTCTTCCCAGCCAATGCCGCTGCCATTGGTCGGCCAGTCGCAACCGGTGATGCGCGGTCCTCTGGCCGAAGCCGCCGGTGGGATCACCGAGGGTGACGATGGCGTACCGGTGGAAGGCTCCAGCGCCACGCCGCCGACCGTGACCACCATTGCACCGCCAGCCGGCGTGCCGACCGGTCCAGCGCCGACGCCTGAAGCCCGTCCGACCCCGGCACCGACTCAGGTCGCTGCCGCCAAGCCGGCTCCAGTGGTCAAGCCTGCGCCTGCTCCGGTCAGCAAGCCGGCTGCACCGGCTGCCAAGCCAGCCGAGAAACCTGTCACCGTAGCCAAGGCCGCCACCGGCGGTAGCTGGTACGCCGGTCAGGCGCCAGGCAACTACGTCGTGCAGATCCTGGGCACCAGTTCCGAAGCCGCGGCGCAGAGCTTCGTCAAGGAGCAGGGCGCTCAGTACCGTTATTTCAAGAAAGTCCTCAACGGCAAACCGCTGTATGTGATCACTTACGGCAGCTTCAGCAGCCGTGATGCAGCCGTTACCGCTATCAAGGCCTTGCCAGCGAAGGTTCAGGCTGGTAAACCTTGGCCTCGCACTGTCGCCAGCGTCCAACAGGAACTGGCAGCAACTCGCTGAAGATTCGGCGGCCTTACCCAGGCCGCCTCTCCCAGCACCTCAAAAAAATCCGCATGCGCATGCTGCCTTAAAGGCCGCGTGCCTTGTGGTGTCTGCGTCACAGTAGCTTTTGAGTCGTCGCGGTCCGAACTAAAAAAGTTTTGACTAGCACAGCATATCGCTTTAAACCTTTCATAAATGCGACATAGATTTGCGACATTTCGTCGCCAAATTTGTGAGCGTCTGTGTCGGTGTGTACAATGACCTCCCTTTTGCCCCCGCAAAGCCGGCGTACGTTCGGCGTGGATGGTAACTGGTTGAATTGAAAAGAAATTTGTCTCGACAAGAGGCAGCCTGGTGAGAAAGTGTCTATGAAAGCAGGTCTGTACCAACCAGATGAATTCAAGGATAACTGCGGTTTCGGTCTGATAGCCCATATGCAGGGCGAACCCAGTCATACCCTTTTGCAAACGGCCATCGAGGCCCTGACCTGCATGACCCACCGCGGTGGGATCAACGCGGACGGCAAGACCGGCGACGGTTGCGGTCTGCTGATTCAGAAGCCTGACGCGTTCCTGCGAGCCATTGCCCAGGAAACCTTCAGTGTCGAATTGCCCAAGCAATATGCCGTGGGCATGGTCTTCTTCAACCAGGATCCGGCCAAGGCCGAAGCCGCTCGCGAGAACATGAACCGCGAGATCCTGGCCGAAGGCCTGCAACTGATCGGCTGGCGCAAAGTGCCGATCGATACCAGCGTTCTCGGCCGCCTGGCCCTGGAGCGCCTGCCGCAGATCGAACAGGTCTACATCGGCGGCGAAGGCCTGAGCGACCAGGACATGGCAGTCAAGCTGTTCAGCGCCCGTCGTCGTTCGTCGGTAGCCAACGCCGCCGATACCGACCACTACATCTGCAGCTTTTCCCACAAGACCATCATCTATAAAGGCCTGATGATGCCGGCGGACCTCGCCGCCTTCTATCCGGACCTGGGTGACCCGCGCCTGCAAACCGCGATCTGCGTGTTCCACCAGCGCTTCTCCACCAACACCCTGCCGAAATGGCCGCTGGCGCAGCCGTTCCGCTTCCTCGCCCACAACGGCGAGATCAACACCATCACCGGCAACCGTAACTGGGCCCAGGCCCGGCGCACCAAGTTCACCAACGACCTGATGGATCTGGAAGAACTCGGCCCGCTGGTCAACCGCGTGGGTTCCGACTCCTCGAGCATGGACAACATGCTGGAGCTGATGGTCACCGGCGGTATCGACCTGTTCCGTGGCGTGCGGATGATCATTCCGCCAGCGTGGCAGAACGTCGAGACCATGGACGCCGACCTGCGTGCGTTCTACGAATACAACTCCATGCACATGGAACCGTGGGACGGCCCCGCGGGCGTGGTCATGACCGACGGCCGCTACGCCGTCTGCCTGCTCGACCGTAACGGCCTGCGCCCGGCGCGCTGGGTCACCACCAAGAACGGTTTCATCACCCTGGCATCGGAAATCGGCGTCTGGAACTACCAGCCTGAAGACGTGATTGCCAAGGGCCGTGTCGGCCCGGGCCAGATCTTCGCCGTGGACACCGAAACCGGGCAGATCCTCGACACCGACGCCATCGACAACCGCCTGAAGTCCCGTCATCCGTACAAGCAATGGCTGCGCAAGAACGCCCTGCGCATCCAGGCGACCATGGAAGACAACGACCACGGTTCGGCGTTCTACGACGTCGACCAGCTCAAGCAGTACATGAAGATGTACCAGGTCACCTTCGAGGAGCGTGATCAGGTGCTGCGTCCCTTGGGCGAGCAAGGCTACGAGGCGGTCGGCTCCATGGGCGACGACACGCCGATGGCCGTGCTGTCCCAGCGTGTGCGCACGCCGTACGACTACTTCCGCCAGCAGTTCGCCCAGGTCACCAACCCGCCGATCGACCCACTGCGCGAAGCCATCGTCATGTCCCTGGAGATCTGCCTCGGTGCCGAGCGCAACATCTTCCAGGAATCGCCTGAGCACGCTTCCCGCGTGATCCTCAGCTCGCCGGTGATCTCGCCGGCCAAGTGGCGCTCGCTGATGAACCTCGACCGTCCGGGCTTCGAGCGTCAGGTCATCGACCTGAACTACGAGGAAAGCCTCGGCCTGGAAGCGGCGATCCGCAACGTCGCCGACCAGGCCGAAGAAGCCGTGCGCGCCGGTCGCACCCAGATCGTCCTCAGCGACCGCCATATCGCCCCGGGCAAGTTGCCGATCCACGCGTCCCTGGCCACCGGCGCGGTGCACCACCGCCTGACCGAGAAGGGCCTGCGCTGCGACTCCAACATCCTGGTGGAAACCGCCACCGCGCGCGATCCGCACCATTTCGCGGTGTTGATCGGTTTCGGCGCCTCGGCGGTCTATCCGTTCCTGGCCTATGAAGTGCTGGGCGACCTGATCCGTACCGGTGAAGTGCTGGGCGACCTCTACGAGGTGTTCAAGAACTACCGCAAGGGCATCACCAAGGGCCTGCTGAAGATCCTGTCGAAGATGGGTATCTCGACCATCGCGTCCTACCGCGGTGCGCAGCTGTTCGAGGCCATCGGCCTGTCCGAGGAAGTCTGCGAGCTGAGCTTCCGTGGTGTGCCGAGCCGCATCAAGGGCGCGCGTTTCGTCGACATCGAAGCCGAGCAGAAAGCCCTGGCTGCCGAAGCCTGGAGCCCGCGCAAGCCGATCCAGCAAGGCGGCCTGCTGAAGTTCGTCCACGGTGGCGAATACCACGCCTACAACCCGGACGTGGTCAACACCCTGCAAGCCGCCGTGCAGCAGGGCGACTACGCCAAGTTCAAGGAATACACCGCGCTGGTGGACAACCGCCCGGTATCGATGATCCGCGACCTGTTCAAGGTGAAGACCCTGGACACGCCGATGGACATCAGCGAAGTCGAGCCGCTGGAATCGATCCTCAAGCGTTTCGACTCCGCCGGCATCTCCCTGGGCGCGCTGTCGCCGGAGGCCCACGAAGCCCTGGCCGAAGCCATGAACCGCCTGGGCGCGCGTTCCAACTCCGGTGAAGGCGGCGAAGACCCGGCGCGCTACGGCACCATCAAGAGCTCGAAGATCAAGCAGGTGGCCACCGGCCGTTTCGGCGTGACCCCGGAATACCTGGTCAACGCCGAAGTGCTGCAGATCAAGGTGGCCCAGGGCGCCAAGCCCGGCGAAGGCGGCCAGCTGCCGGGCGGCAAGGTCAACGGCCTGATCGCCAAGCTGCGTTACGCGGTACCGGGCGTGACCCTGATTTCGCCACCGCCGCACCACGACATCTATTCCATCGAAGACTTGTCGCAGTTGATCTTCGACTTGAAGCAGGTCAACCCGCAGGCGCTGGTCTCGGTGAAGCTGGTGGCGGAAGCCGGCGTCGGCACCATCGCCGCTGGCGTGGCCAAGGCCTATGCCGACCTGATCACCATCTCCGGCTACGACGGTGGCACCGGTGCCTCGCCGCTGACCTCGATCAAGTACGCCGGTGCGCCGTGGGAACTGGGCCTGGCGGAAACCCATCAGACCCTGCGCGGCAACGACCTGCGCGGCAAGGTCCGGGTGCAAACCGACGGTGGCCTGAAAACCGGCCTCGACGTGATCAAGGCGGCGATCCTCGGCGCCGAAAGCTTCGGCTTCGGCACCGCGCCGATGATCGCCCTGGGTTGCAAGTACCTGCGTATCTGCCACCTGAACAACTGCGCCACCGGCGTCGCGACTCAGAATGAGAAGCTGCGCAAGGACCACTACATCGGCACCGTGGAGATGGTGGTGAACTTCTTCACCTACGTCGCCGAGGAAACCCGTGAGTGGCTGGCCAAGCTGGGCGTGCGTTCGCTGGAAGAGCTGATCGGTCGCACCGATCTGCTGGAAATCCTCGAAGGCCAGACCGCCAAGCAGCATCATCTGGACCTGACCCCGTTGCTGGGCAGTGACCATATCCCGGCGGACAAGCCGCAGTTCTGCCAGGTCGATCGCAACCCGCCGTTCGACCAGGGCCTGCTGGCCGAGAAAATGGTCGCCATGGCCAAGCCTGCGATCAACGACCTCAGCGGTGCCGAGTTCGCGCTCGACATCTGCAACTGCGACCGTTCCATCGGTGCGCGGATCTCCGGCGAAATCGCCAAGGTCCACGGCAACCAAGGCATGGCCAAGGCGCCGATCACCTTCCGCTTCAAGGGCACTGCCGGTCAGAGCTTTGGCGTGTGGAACGCCGGCGGCCTGAACCTCTACCTCGAAGGCGACGCCAACGACTACGTCGGCAAGGGCATGACCGGCGGCAAGCTGGTGATCGTTCCGCCGCAAGGCAGCGCCTACAAGACTCAGGACAGCGCGATTATCGGCAACACCTGCCTGTACGGCGCTACCGGCGGCAAGCTGTTCGCCGCCGGCACCGCGGGCGAGCGTTTCGCCGTGCGCAACTCCGGTGCCCATACCGTGGTGGAAGGCACTGGCGATCACTGCTGCGAATACATGACCGGTGGTTTTGTCTGCGTGCTGGGCAAGACCGGTTACAACTTCGGCTCAGGCATGACCGGCGGTTTCGCCTACGTGCTCGACCAGGACAACACCTTCGTTGACCGGGTCAACCACGAGCTGGTGGAAATCCAGCGGATCAGCGGCGAAGCGATGGAAGCCTATCGCAGCCACCTGCAGCGCGTGCTGGACGAATACGTCGAGGAAACCGGTAGCGAGTGGGGCCGTAACCTGGCCGAGAACCTCGATGACTACTTGCGTCGTTTCTGGTTGGTCAAACCTAAGGCGGCGAGCTTGAAATCTCTGCTCTCCAGTACTCGTGCGAATCCGCAATAACGACGCAGCTGCAAGCGGCAAGCTTCAAGCCGCAAGTTAACAGCAGTGCGCGATATGCCTGCACACGTGATTGTCTTGCAGCTTGAAGCTTGTAGCTTTGAGCTGCTGTTAAGAGGTTTTAGTAATGGCTGAACGTCTGAATAATGACTTCCAGTTCATCGAGGTCGGGCGCAAGGATCCGAAGAAGAAACTGTTGCGTCAACGCAAGAAAGAGTTCGTGGAGATCTACGAGCCCTTCAAACCCCAGCAGTCGGCCGACCAGGCCCACCGCTGCCTGGGTTGCGGTAACCCGTACTGCGAATGGAAGTGCCCGGTGCACAACTTCATTCCCAACTGGCTCAAGCTGGTGGCCGAGGGCAACATCCTCGCCGCCGCCGAGCTGTCGCACCAGACCAACACCCTGCCGGAAGTCTGCGGCCGGGTGTGCCCGCAGGATCGTCTGTGCGAGGGTGCTTGCACCCTCAACGACGGCTTCGGCGCGGTGACCATCGGTTCGGTGGAGAAGTACATCACCGACACCGCCTTCGCCATGGGCTGGCGCCCGGACATGTCCAAGGTCAAGCCGACCGGCAAGCGGGTCGCGGTGATCGGCGCGGGCCCGGCGGGCCTGGGCTGCGCCGACGTGCTGGTGCGCGGTGGCGTGACCCCGGTGGTGTTCGACAAGAACCCGGAAATCGGCGGCCTGCTGACCTTCGGCATCCCCGAGTTCAAGCTGGAAAAGACCGTGCTGAGCAATCGTCGCGAAGTCTTCAGCGGCATGGGCATCGAGTTCCGCCTCAACACCGAGGTGGGCAAGGACGTGACCATGGAGCAACTGCTCGAAGAATACGATGCGGTATTCATGGGCATGGGCACCTACACCTACATGAAGGGCGGCTTTGCCGGCGAGGACCTGCCGGGCGTGCACGACGCGCTGGACTTCCTGATCGCCAACGTCAACCGCAACCTGGGCTTTGAAAAGTCGCCGGAAGACTTCGTCGACATGAAGGGCAAGAAGGTCGTGGTCCTCGGTGGCGGCGACACGGCGATGGACTGCAACCGCACGTCGATCCGCCAGGGCGCCAAGGCGGTAACCTGTGCCTATCGTCGTGACGAAGCGAACATGCCGGGCTCGCGCAAAGAGGTGAAGAACGCCAAGGAAGAAGGCGTGAAGTTCCTCTACAACCGCCAGCCGATCGCCATCGTCGGCGAAGACAAGGTCGAAGGCGTGAAGGTGGTCGAGACCCGTCTCGGCGAGCCGGACGCCCGTGGCCGTCGCAGCCCCGAGCCGATCCCGGGTTCCGAAGAGGTCATCCCGGCCGACGCCGTGGTCATCGCCTTCGGTTTCCGCCCGAGCCCGGCGCCGTGGTTCGAGCAGTTCAGCATCCAGACCGACAGCCAGGGCCGCGTCGTGGCGCCGGAGCAGGGCCAGTACAAGCACCAGACCAGCAACCCGAAGATCTTCGCCGGTGGCGACATGGTGCGCGGTTCCGACCTGGTGGTGACGGCGATCTTCGAAGGCCGCAACGCCGCCGAAGGGATCCTCGACTACCTGGGCGTCTGATACAGCAAAGGCCATCCCTGTAGCCGCTGCCGCAGGCTGCGATAAGGCCGCAGGCCTTCAGCGATCTCACGATCCTGCGCCCGCCTTGCGGTCGTTCGCAGCCTGCGGCAGCGGCTACAGAAGCGGCACTTGTGGCGCGACAAATTGACCCGATAGATAAAAGGCACGGCTCTCGCCGTGCCTTTTGCGTCGCGCTCTGAGAAAATGCCCGCACTTTTTTTCCGGATGCCGACATGACTGCCCTGAAGAACGACCGTTTCCTTCGTGCCCTGCTCAAGCAACCCGTAGACGTCACCCCGGTGTGGATGATGCGTCAGGCTGGGCGCTACCTGCCTGAATACCGCGCCAGCCGTGCCAACGCCGGTGACTTCATGAGCCTGTGCATGAACCCGGAGTTCGCCTGCGAAGTCACGCTGCAACCGCTGGACCGTTATCCACAACTGGATGCGGCCATCCTCTTCTCCGACATCCTGACCATCCCCGACGCCATGGGCCAGGGCCTGTACTTCGAAACCGGCGAAGGCCCGCGTTTCAAGAAGGTCGTCAGCACCCTGGCCGATATCGAGGCCTTGCCGATCCCGGATCCGCACAAGGACCTGGGCTACGTGATGGACGCGGTCAGCACCATCCGCCGCGAGCTCAACGGCCGCGTGCCGCTGATCGGCTTCTCCGGCAGCCCCTGGACCCTGGCCACCTACATGGTCGAGGGCGGCTCGTCGAAGGACTTCCGCAAGACCAAGGCGATGCTCTACGACAACCCGCAAGCCATGCACCTGCTGCTGGACAAGCTGGCGCAGTCGGTCGTCAGCTACCTCAACGGCCAGATCAAGGCCGGCGCGCAAGCGGTGCAGATCTTCGACACCTGGGGCGGCAACCTGTCGGCGGCGGCCTACCAGGAGTTCTCCCTGGCCTACATGCGCAAGATCGTCAGCGGCCTGATCCGCGAGCATGAAGGGCGCAAGGTGCCGGTGATCCTGTTCACCAAGAACGGCGGCCTGTGGCTGGAAAGCATTGCCGACGCCGGTGCCGACGCCCTGGGCCTGGACTGGACCTGCGACCTCGGCGAAGCGCGCCGGCGGGTCGGCAACAAAGTCGCCCTGCAAGGCAACATGGACCCGACGGTGCTCTACGCCAAGCCGGAAGCGATCCGTGCCGAAGTCGGGCGCATCCTCGCCAGCTACGGCAAGGGCAGCGGCCATGTGTTCAACCTTGGCCACGGCATCACCCCGGAAGTCGACCCGGAGCACGCCGGCGCTTTCCTGCGCGCGGTGCACGAACTGTCGGCGCAGTATCACCAGTGATCGCGACCCGATAACCAGGCCCGGCATTCGCCGGGCCTTTTTTTTGCCTCTGCACACAGTCCCGGGAAACGGCCTGGCGGATTAAGTTTCAATTCAGCCTGACTGGTTAATCTGACGCTATCGAAACCCACATTGGATCACTGCCATGAAAACCCGTTACCTCGTTCTGTTGCTCGCTCCGCTGTTCAGCACCGCCGCCCTGGCTGTCGGCTACACCGGTCCTGGCGCCCAGGCCGTCACCAGCGTCGCGGCGGCCAACGATGCCGCGGACGATACGCCGGTGGTGCTGCAGGGCCATGTGGTCAAGAAGCTGAACAATGACGACAAGTACGAATTCAAGGATGCCAGCGGCACCATCACTGTCGAGATCGACGACGAAGACCTGCCGCCAGTGGCGTTCAACGAGAAGACCCAGGTCAGGCTGACCGGTGAGGTCGAGAAGGGGTTGATGAAGCGTGAGATCGACGTCGACCTGGTGGAGATCGTCAAGTAAGCCGATCGACAGTCTTCAGCTATCGCCATGCCGGCGACCGGCCCCTGCGTATGGATCGCGGGGGGTGGTCGCCGGCATGTTCGTTTAGCAACTACCGAGTGGCCAGTGGCGGCAGTTTGGCCAGCTTCAACGCCACCAGCAGCGCCACCAACAGCAGGGCGCTGATAAACAGGCCGATGCCGTTCCACCCGGCCATGTGCCAGAACACCCCGCCCGCCGTCCCGGCGATGCTCGACCCGGCGTAATAGCTGAACAGGTACAGCGATGAGGCCTGGCCCTTGGCCTTGAGGGCGCGCCGGCCGATCCAGCTGCTGGCGACCGAGTGGGCGCCGAAGAAGCCGAACGTGAAGATCAGCATGCCGATGATCACCACCGGCAACGCGCTGAGCATGGTCAGGGCGAGGCCGGCGAGCATCAGCGAGATGGTGGCCCAGAGCATTTTGCGCCGTCCCAGGCGGTCGGCCAGGGCACCGATTTTCGCCGAGCTGTAGATCCCCGACAGGTACACCACCGACAGCAGGCCGACGAAGGCCTGATCCATGTGATACGGCGCGGCCAGCAGGCGATAGCCGATGTAGTTGAACAGCGTGACGAACGCGCCCATCAGCACGAAGGCTTCGAGGAACAGCAGCGGCAGGCCGGCATCGCGAAAGTGCATGGTGAAGCCGTCCAGCAGGCTGCGCGGGTGCAGCGAGCGGGCGCGGAAGTTGCGCGATTCGGGGAGGATTCTCCAGAACACCGCCGCCGCGATCAGCGCCAGGCCACCGATCACCAGCATTGCCGTGTGCCAGCTGACGAAGTCGATCAGCACCCCGGTGATCAGGCGACCGCTCATGCCGCCAATGGCGTTGCCACCGATGTACAGGCCCATGGCCAGGCCGATGTGCTGTGGGTGGATCTCTTCGCTCAGGTAAGTCATCGCCACCGCCGCCAGGCCGCTCAGGGACAGCCCTACCAGCGCGCGCATCAGCAGCACCCCGTGCCAGCTCGGCATCAGGGCGCTGGCGAGGGTGCACAGCGCGGCGGCGAACAGGGCGGCCACCATCACCGGTTTGCGGCCGATGCGGTCGGAAATCGGCCCGGTGACCAGCAGACCGATGGCCAGCAGGCCGGTGGCGACCGAGAGGATCAGGCTGCTTTGCGCGGCGTTGATGGAAAAATCCCGGGACAGCAGCGGCATCATCGGTTGTACGCAGTAGAGCAGGGCGAAGGTGGCGAATCCGCCGCAGAACAGCGCCAGCACCGTGCGCATGAACATCGGCGTGCCTTTTTCGATGTAGACCTCGTTCAGTTGCGCGACCACCTCATCGAGGGCGGTGGGAGGGAGTTCGTGGGCGAGTGGAGCGACAGCGGTTTTCACGGGGGACCTCGGGGGGAGCGCGGCCGGTCAGGCAATGGAAAAAAGCATATAGCTGGCTAATGTTTCTTTCCAATATATTGTTCGACCTGATTGATATGTTTTACGACCTAATGAGGCGATCATGGAATTGCGTCACCTGCGTTACTTCATCGCGGTGGCCGAAGAGCTGCATTTCGGCCGCGCCGCACAGGTCCTGGGCATCTCCCAGCCGCCCTTGAGCCAGCAGATCCAGGTGCTGGAGCAGGAGGTCGGCGCGCGTTTGTTCGAGCGTACCAATCGTCGGGTCGAGCTCAGCGAGGCCGGCAGGCTGTTCCTCGATGAGGCACGACAGGTGCTGGCCCAGGTCGACAAGGCCGCGGATGTGGCCCGCCGGGCGCAACGTGGGGAGCTGGGCGAACTGAAGATCGGTTTCACCTCGTCGGCACCTTTCAACTCCAGCATCCCCCAGGCGATCTTCGCCTTTCGCCAGCGTTTTCCCGACGTGCACCTGAAGCTGCGGGAGATGAGCAGCACCCAGGTGGCCGAGGCGCTGCTGGACGAGTCGATCCAGGTCGGGATCATGCGGCCGTTGCCGTTGCCGGATTCCCTGAGCGTGGTGGAGTTGCTGCGCGAACCGCTGGTGGCGGTGCTGGGCTCCAAGCACCCGCTGGTGGCCGGCAGCGAAGCCGGCCTGGCGCTGTCGGCCCTGGCCCACGAGCCTTTCGTGTTCTTCCCGCGCAGCTACGGCAGCGGCCTGTATGCGCAGTTGCTGACCCTGGCCCGGGATGTCGGCTTCACCCCGCACTTTGCCCAGGAAGCGGGCGAGGCCATGACCATCATCGGCCTGGTGGCGG
This sequence comes from Pseudomonas sp. 09C 129, assembly GCF_002843625.1. Taxonomy (NCBI): domain Bacteria; kingdom Pseudomonadati; phylum Pseudomonadota; class Gammaproteobacteria; order Pseudomonadales; family Pseudomonadaceae; genus Pseudomonas; species Pseudomonas sp. 09C 129. The sequence goes on from NZ_CP025261.1 coordinate 1,011,805, forward strand.
CGGGGCTGGGTGTCTCGGTGTTGCCGGCGTCCTACCAGCGCATGCGCATCGACGGCGTGGTCTATCGACCGCTGCTCGACCCCGAGGCGGTCTCGGCGGTGTGGCTGGCGCAGCGTACCGACCAGCGTTCGCCAATGGCCAAGGCCTTTGTCGAGCTGCTGACCCGCAAGGCCGAGTTGTAAGTGAAAGGGCGCCGAAAGGCGCCCTTTGTCGTTTCCGGGGCATGGAAACTGTGGATCAGGTCATGCCGATTTCATCGACAGGCGCCTTACTCCACCTTCGCCAGATCGCCGCGCAGCGCGACGCCTGCCATCAGGGCGCCCGCGTGGCATTCGTAGGTTTTCGCGTCCTTGCGCTCGTTGCTCTTGTAGAAGCTGGCGATGTCGGTCACGGCATTGGCGCCGACTTTCTTGGCTGCCTGGTGCAGGGTGATCAGCGCCGATTGCAGGACCCATTCGCAGGCCACTTCGTCGCTCTTGTTGAAGGCATTGGTCTTCTTGTTGGTGACCGCGCCGGCGCTGACCACCGTGACCTTGCCGGCTGGCTTGTTGCCGGCCAGGTAGAACTTCACGCTGCCGTCGATCTTGCCGGTGCTGATGGCTTCGGCGACGACCTTGTCGAACGGCAGATACAGCGCGGTATCACGGGCCTGGCTGACGCCGGGCAGGGTGCAGAGCAGCAGGGTGGCGGCAGCGGCCAGGGTCTTCAGTTGCATGGTGGTCTCCTTGACATAGAAAGGGGGGCGGCTGGCGCTCAATTAGGCGCGGCAATCGCCTGGGCCGAGCTGGACAGCTGTTGCGCGGTCCGCTCGTTCTGGTTGTCCTTCAGCTCGCGCAGGATGCCCTTGTCCAGCAGGCGCACCCAGCGGATGTAGTTCTTGTGGATCTTGCCGTCCGCGTAGTTCATGCCACGGCTGTCGCGGTAGAGGATCTTGTAGTGGGTCGGTGTGTACTGGATGTCGATTTCCACGTGGTACTGCTCGCGCACGGTGATCTCGGCCTGGATCAGCTCCGGGCTGATGCGCTGCACGGTCCATTTGCGGGCGACCAGGTTTTTCAGGATCGCCTGTTTCATTTCCTCGTGGTCGGCCTTGAGGGTGGCGGGCAGGACCCGGTCCGGGGTGTACATGCGCTTGCTGGTGCACGAGACACAGGTCAGCAGGGCCAGCACGATCAGGCAGGCGCGAAGCAGGGAAGACATTCCATTTTCTCCGGGGGGTAACGTCATTGAGGCCAGCGGCGGAAAATCAGCGAAGTGTTGACGCCGCCAAAGGCAAAGTTGTTGTTCATCACGTATTCGCAGCTCATCTGCCGGAATTCGCCGCGCAGGTAATCCAGCTCGCCGCAACGCGGGTCCACCGTGTCGAGGTTGAGGGTGTGCACGTAGAGGTCGCGGTTGAGCATCTCGATGCTGAACCAGGACTCCAGCGCGCCACAGGCTCCCAGGGTGTGGCCGAGGAAACTCTTCTGCGAACTGATGGGCATCCGGCTGCCGAACAGGCTGCTGGTGGCCAGTGTTTCGGCAATGTCGCCCTGTTCTGTAGCGGTGCCGTGGCCGTTGACGTAACCGATGGCCGAAGGCTCGAGGCCGGCGTCTTCCAGGGCCAGCTCCATGGCCCGGCGCATGGTGGCCTGCTCCGGACGGGTGGTGTGCTGGCCATCGGCGTTGCTGCCGAAGCCGACGATCTCGGCATGGATATGCGCGCCACGGGCCAGGGCGTGCTCCAGTTCTTCGAGTACCAGCATGCCGCCGCCCTCGCCGATCACCAGGCCGTCGCGGTCGCTGTCGTAGGGCCGCGGGCTGGTGTGCGGGGCATCGTTTTTCAGGCTGGTGGCGTAAAGCGCATCGAACACCATGGCTTCGGTCGGGCACAGCTCTTCGGCGCCGCCGGCGAGCATCAGCGGCAGGCGGCCGAACTTGATCGCCTCATAGGCGTAGCCGATGCCCTGGCTGCCGCTGGTGCAGGCGCTGGACGTCGGGATCAGGCGGCCGGTGAGGCCGAAGAAGATGCTGATATTGGCCGCGGTGGTGTGCGGCATCATGCGCACGTAGGAGTTGGCGTTGAGGCCTTCGGCCACCGAGTTCAGCAACATGTTGCCGAACGCCTTGATCTCGTCGGTGCTGCCGGTGGACGAGCCACAGGCCACACCCATGCGCCCGTCCTTGATCGACTCGTCGCCCAGCAGGCCGGCATCGGCCAGGGCTTGCTCGGCGGCCCCCACCGCGAGCCGCGACACCCGGCCCATGCTGCGCAGCTGCTTGCGGGTCCAGTGCGCCGGTACCTTGAAGTCGTCCACGGGGCCGGCCAGGCGGGTATTGAGCTCGCTGAAGCGATCCCATTCGTCCATCCGGCGAATGCCGCTGCGGTTGGCGCCGAAGTTGGCGACGATGGTGTCCCAGTCGCTGCCCAGCGAAGTGATGCCGGCCATGCCGGTGACGACCACACGTTTCATCAGACCAGGCCTCCGTTGACCGCCAGCACCTGGCGGGTGATGTAGGCGGCCTCGGCGGACATCAGGAAGTTCACCGCGCCGGCGACTTCCTCCGGGGTGCCCATGCGCTGGGCCGGGATCATCTTCAGCAGCTCGTCCACTGGCACGTTCTCGTCGAGCATGGCGGTGTCGATCAAGCCTGGCGCCACGCAGTTGACGGTGATCTTGCGTTTGCCCAGCTCGATGGCCAGGGCCTTGGCCGCGCCGATCAGGCCGGCCTTGGACGCGCTGTAGTTGACCTGGCCACGGTTGCCGACCTGCCCGGACACCGAGGCGATGCAGACGATGCGCCCGGCCGCGCGGCGCCGGATCATCGGCATGATCAGCGGGTGCAGCACGTTATAGAAGCCGTCGAGGTTGGTACGCAGCACGGTGTCCCAGTCGTCTTCGCTCAGGGCCGGGAACGCGCCGTCGCGGGTCAGGCCGGCGTTGAGCACCACGCCGTAGTAGGCGCCATGGGCTTCCACGTCGGCTTCGAGAGCGGCCTTGCAGCTGGCGCGGTCGGTCACATCGAATTGCAGGATGCGCGCCTGGCGCCCCAGGGCCTCGACTTCGGCCTGCACGGCCTCGGCTTCGCCGCGGCCACTGCGGCAATGCAGGATCAGGTCATAGCCGGCCTGGGCCAGGCGCAGGGCGATGGCACGGCCGATACCACGGCTGGAGCCGGTGACCAATATGGATTCAGTCATGGCTGGACTCCTGTTGATAAAGCGGGTGATTCGTTCAGGTAGCTGTCCGCCTGTGGCGGACAGAACACGTTGAGGCGGGCGACGGCCTGAATGCCGGGGGCACTCAGGTGGCATTCGAATACGCCCATGCCGTTGTCGTCTTGCAGGGAGCGCAAGGCGTGAATCTGCAGTTCGCTGCCGGCGGGGAAGTGTTCCACATTGCATTCGAACTTGCGCGTGCCGAGCAGGAACCCCAGCTCGACAGCCTGGCCTTTCTGGCGCGCATGGCAGCCGGCGTAGGCGGCGACGCTCTGGGCCATCAGTTCGATGCCGACCCAGGCCGGCAGGCTGCCGTCGGCACGGCTGAACAGTCCATCGGGCTTGACGGTGAGGCGGGTGCGGATCTGCTCTTCATCGAACCCCAGGACCTGATCGATCAGGATCATGTCGCCCGCGTGGGGCAGCAGTTCGGCGAGCGGCCAGTCAATCATGGGGCGTCTCCGATAATCAGGCTGACGTTGTTGCCGCCGAAGGCAAAGGAGTTGCTCATCAGGCAGCGCGGAGCGTTCTGCTCCAGACGTGTGGTGGCGGTGACCCAATGCAGCGGCGGCAGTTGCGGGTCGGCCTGGGCGTCCCAGACATGGGGCGGCAGGGCATGTGCGGCGTTGTCGCTGGACAGGCTCAGCCAGCAGAACGCCGCTTCCAGGGCCCCGGCGGCGCCCAGGGTATGGCCGCTCATGGGTTTGGTCGACGAGCAAGGCACACCGGCCGGGAACAACTGGTCGACCGCCAGGCTTTCCATGGCGTCGTTGTGCTGGGTGGCCGTGCCATGCAGATTCAGGTAGCCGATCTGTCCGGCGTGCAGGCCGGCGTTGTGCAAGGCCTTCTGCATGGCTTGCAGGGCGCCGCGGCCACTGGGTTCGGGGGCGGAAATATGGTGCGCGTCGGAGCTGGCGCCGCCGCCGAGCAAGGCGATCGGTTGCGCGCCGAGGGTTTCCTTGCTCATCAGGAACAACACGGCGGCTTCACCGATATTGATGCCATCGCGGTTGACCGAGAACGGATTGCAGCGCTGCGCGGACACCGCCTCCAGGGCCGAGAAACCGTTGAGGGTCAGCTTGCACAGGCTGTCGACGCCACCGCACAGCACCGCGTCGCACAGGCCCAGGTCGAGCAGGCGGCGGGCGCTCATTAGCGCCCGGGCGCTGGAGGTGCAGGCGGTGGAAATCACATAGGCCGGGCCACTGAGGTCGAGCCAGTCGGCGAGAAAATTCGCCGGAGCGCCGAGTTCCTGCTGCCGGTAGTCGTAATCGGCCGGGAAGTGCCGGTCGCGCAGGTAATGGGCGATGCCGCGGCTGGCTTCGTCGATGCCCGAGGTGCTGGTGCCGAGGACGATGCCGATGCGGCTGTGGCCGTAGCGGGCGATGGCCTGGTCGATGTCGCCACGGATCTGCTGGGCGGCCTCCAGCAGCAGCTGGTTGTTGCGGCTGCCCTGCTGCCTCAGCGGCGGCGGAATGCTCGCCAGCGGCCCCTGGACGGCGGCGACGGGCACGCTGCGCTCCGGCACCCAGCCGGCTGCGGCGCGCATGCCGGAGCAGTCGCCGGCAAACAGGCTGCGGGCCACTTGCTGCTTGTCGCGCCCAAGGGCACAGATCACCCCGAGGGCATTCAGGTAGGCCGTCATGAGGCGTTCTCGGCGGTCAGCGGGCTGATGTGGTAGTGCAAGCCACGAGGCAACTCCAGACGGAAATCCAGAGCCTGGCGATAGCGGACCTGCCAGTGCGGGACGAGGTCACGCTGCGCGCCGTGCTGCCGGGCGGCTGGATAATTATCTCGCAGTTCGCCCGCGGGCGTCAGGGCGAACAGCAATGCGGCGAACAGTTCGCGGGCCTCCGGGTTCGGCGGCAACAGGCCGTCGGCCTGCCAGCGACCGGCGATCAGTTGCTGACGCGCCAGGGGAATGCCCAGCGGGTCGATCAGCGACCAACGGATGCCCGGCCCTTCGGCCTGGATCACCAGCAGCCAGTCCTGACGCTGCCCGGCCTGTTGCCGCTCGACGTGCAGTTGCAGCGGCAGGGCCAGGCTCGGGGTTTTCTCGGGCAGCGGCGGCTGGCTGGCGCAGGCGCTCAGCAACAGCAGGCAGCCGACGAGCAGGGCACGGATCATCCAGCGGCACCTTCGTGCAGGGGTTTGCGGGCAACCACATTGACCAGGGTTTCTTCCCGTTGGCCAAAGGGTTTCGGGCGGCGCAGGCCGAAGCGTTCGAGCAGCCCGAAGTCCTTGGCACGGCTCCACCACAGATAGGGATAAGACACATTGCGCGGGGTGAATTCAAAACCCTGTCGACGGATCATTTCCAGGTACTGCGCGGCGCTTTTCTGCACATGCATCGGGTGGCGGAACAGCCAGCGGATTACCCAGGTGTCGATGTAGGCCTCGGTGGATTCGGCGAACAGCAGGTAACCGCCCGGCTTGAGCACGCGATAGAACTCGGCCAGGGCCTTTTCCTGTTCCACCAGGTGGTGAAAGGTCTGATGGCAGAACAGCAGGTCGACGCTGGCATCGGCCACGTCCAGGGTCGCGCAGTCGCTGCCGATCAGCTCGACCTGCAAGCCCTGGCGCGCCGCTTCTTCACTGCTGAGCCTGAGGCTGTGCGGGTCGGCGTCCAGACCGATCAGGCGCCGCGGGGCGAACACCTGGCGTAGGTACTGGAACGACTTGCCTTGGCCGCAGCCGGCATCCAGCAGCACCGGGTTGCTCGGCGGCTGGTTGTCGAACAGGCGGTGCAGGTCGTTGATCGCCACCCGCAGCACATGGTGCTGCCAGGTATGGCTGCGCAGGAACCAGAAGCCGAAGCGGGTTTCCTCGACGTAGCTGGCGCTCAGGTACTGCGGCTGGGCGTCGCTCATGGAGCCTCCATGGCGCAGATTTCCGAGAGCATGCGCAGCCGGCGCTTGGGCTCGCTGACGAAGGGGTTACGTTCGTCCCAGGCATAACCGGCGAGGATCGAACTGATCATCCGGCGAATTTCCGGTGAGCTGCCCGGGTGGTAGATCACGTCCTGGAAGGTGCCGGCGTACCAGCCTTCGACGTAGCAGCGGAAGGTGTCGACACCGCGCTTGAGGGGGATGGCGAATTCGCTTTCCCAATCCACGCTTTCGCCCTGTAACTGCCGATGCAGCACGGCAGCGGCCATGCTCGCCGAACGCATGGCGATGGTCACGCCGGAGGAGAACACCGGGTCGAGGAATTCCGCGGCGTTGCCCAGCAGTGCGAAGCCCGGGCCGTGCAGGGTCTTGACGTTGGCCGAGTAGCCGCCGATGGCCCGCGCCGGGGTGTCCCAGACGGCGTTGTGCAGGACCTTGGCCAGGCTCGGGGTTTCCTCGATGAAACCGCGCAGGCACTGGTCCAGGTCGTCGCCACGGCCGTCGAAATGCTCCTTGGCCGCCACCACGCCGACCGAGCAGCGGCCGTTGCTGAACGGGATGGTCCAGAACCACACATCGCGTTTGCTGGGGTGAGTGGTGATGAGGATCTTTTCCCGCTCAAAGGCCGGGCTGTCGATACGGTCTTCAATGTGGGTGAACACCGCCTGGCGGACCGGGAAGTTCGAGGGCGCCTCCAGGTCCAGCAGGCGTGGCAGCACGCGGCCGTAGCCGCTGGCGTCGAGGACGAAGTCCGCTTCCACTCGGTATTCGCTGCCGTCTTCGCGCAGCACCTGCAACTGCGGCCTGGCCAGGTTGAAGTCGGCGCTGACGATGGCCTCGCCATAACGCAGTTCAACGCCTTGCAGGGCGGCCTGATCGGCCAGCAGCTTGTCGAAGTCGGCGCGTTGCACCTGAAAGGTGGTGGGCTTGCCCTCGCTGAAGGTGTCGCCGAAATCAAAAGCGCTGTAGCGCTCGCCCCAGGCGAACGCGGCGCCGTTCTTGCGCTGGAAGCCCGCAGCGTTGACCGCCTCGAGCATGCCGGCCTCTTCGACGAAATCCAGGCAGTGGGACAGCAGGCTTTCACCGATCGAAAACCGTGGGAAATGCTGGCGCTCGACGATCAGCACGTCGTGGCCTTTGCCCTTGAGCAGCGCGGCGGCGATGGCGCCCGATGGGCCAGCGCCGATCACCACAATCTGGCGGCGTTCCATTTCAACTGTTGGCACTGGGGCTCCTTGCCGGTTCGGCGATGTTCTGATTCAAAGGGACCAAAGGTGTTCGGTGCAGCCCGGCCAGGGCCGGCATCAGGGTGGCGATCAGGCCCATGAGCATCAGCGCGAAGTACAGCGCCGGGCTGATCAGCTGTTGTTGCAGCAGCAGGTTGAGAAAGACGATCTCGCTCAGCCCGCGAATGTTCAGCAGCAGGCTTTCCCGCCAGCGGCTGGCGCCCTTGAAGGAGGCGCCGGCCCAGCCCAGGCCGAGCCAGTTGCCGAGCAGCTTGCTGGCAATCGGCAACAGCAGCAAGGCCCCCAGCTGCACCCAGCCGAGGCTGTCCATGGCGCTGTGCACGTTGATCTGCACGATGCCGAACGTAAGGATCAGCGGGATGGCGATAAAGGTCTGCAAACGGCTCATCCAGGCTGCCTTTAACGGCAGCACCAGCGGCACCTTGAGGGCGGCCATGCACAGCAGGTAGCCGATGCCGAAAATCAGCGCGTTGAGCCTGTAGTGCTCGGCCACCACCAGCAGGCCGAAGAAACCCAGGCTGTGCAGCAGCGGCTGGCGCAGGCCGAGGCCGCGCAGGAGCAGCGGCAGGCAGGCTGCGGCCAGTGGTAGCAGCAGGCTGCTCAGGTGCAGGCTGCCCTGGGCGACGCCGAACAGGGTCCAGCAACTGAGGTCGATGAGGATCGCGGTCTGTACCAGGCGCCGGGTGGCCAGCGGTGGGTAGTCGATGTGCCGCAGGTACAGGTACAGCACCGGAATCGCGGTAATGGCGAACAGCAGGCCAACCGCCAGGGAGCTCAGCCAGGGTTGCGCCGGCAACAGCCAGACCGCCGTGGCCAGGCCGCAGGCGAAGGGAATGGCGAAGCTCGGCAGGGCGATTTTCAGGCTCTGGCGGTCCAGGCGCAGGTCGATCACATCGCTGAGGATATGCCCCAGCAGCAGGGCGAAACTCAAGCCGTAGAGGTTCTTCAGCCAGACTGGCGAGACCAGTTGGGCGCCACTCAGCTGCCAGTGCGGCTCGATCCAGAACAGCATCAGCAGCGGCAGGCCGAAGGTCGCCAGCAGCAACTGGCTGACGATCGGGATCAGGCCAAAACGGCTGCCGATACGGGTGGCGAGCGCGAACAGCAGCAGCGCCATGAGCCAGAACAGGGCAGTCATCACAGGACGGGCTCCGTGACGGGCTGGCGATGGCGCTGGCGACCGGCCCAGGGCGCCAGGATAAAACTGAAGGCCAGGCCCAGGCTCACCGACAGGCCGAAGTTGCTGACCGCCGGGGTGCTGGAAATCGCCAGCAGGCCGAACGACAGCCAGGTGGTCAGCGCCGCAAGTAAGGTGCCGAGCAGGCTCACGGCGGCCCCGCCGACCTGTTCACGCATGAGGATGGCGTAGTCGACGCTGATGGCGGTCACCAGCAACAGGCCGAACAGGCTGAACAGGGTCAGCGGTTGCCCCAGCCAGCCCAGGCTGGCGAGGCTGCACAGGGCTGCCAGCAGCGGCAGGGCGACAAGGCACAGGGCGCCACCGAGGCCGAACGGCAGGATCAGCAGCACAACGATCAGCACGCAGGAAGCGAGCTTGAGCTCGGCGGCGCTGACCTGGGTGGCGGCGAACACTTGGTTCAGGTCGCCCAGGCGGTCCACCAGTTGCACCCCCGGCAGATCCTGCGCCTGTATCCGCAGCAACTGTGGGTTGTTCAGCCCCTGCAGGCTGACCATCGCCGCCACGCCGTGGTCGGTGGGGCCCAGCCACAGGGTGCGGTAAGGCTCGGCCAGCGGGCCTTGCAGGGCCGCGTCTATGTCTTCGCTGGGCAGCGTGCGCAATTGCGCGAGTTCCGCGTTCAGGGCCGCCACCGGTACTCCGAGATCCAGCAGCGGCTGCCAGTGCCGCGGCAGCTCGTCCAGGGCCTGGCGCAGGCGCTGTTGCTCGCTGGGCAGGCTTACCAGCTGGTTGAGCGACAGGTAGCCCTGGAGTTTCTCCAGGTTGACCAGTTGCTCCAGGCGCTCGCTCAGGGCGCCGAGGCGTTCGAGCAGCTGTGGCTGATCGGCGCCGCGCACCAGGAAGAACTGGCTGGTGGGCTGGTAGCCGGTGATCCGCGCGATAGTCTGGGCTTCGCTCTGCAGTTGTGGCGGCGCGCCGATCCACTGGCGGATATCGTTTTTGCTCTCCAGCTGCCACAGGCCACCGGCGCAGAAGGCGATCACCAGCGCCAGCAGCCAGGGGCTGGACACGCGTTTGAGCAACTGGGTGCGCAGGTTCAGCAGCCACTCGGCTACGCGCAGCGGCCATTGCGCCGGTTGCAGTTCGACGCCGCGCAGCAGCGCAGGCAACAGGCACACCGCGCTCAGGTAAGCACCCAGCAGCCCGGCGGCGGAGAACACGGCGATCTGGGTCAGGGCCGGGAACGGTGTCCAGGCCAATGCCAGGTAGCCGATGCAACTGGTGGCCAGGCTCAGGCTCAGCCCCGGCAGGGTCAGGCGCAGCGCCGGCCAGCTGTGCCAGGGGCGCAGGCTCCAGCTCTTGGACAGGTAGTGCAGCGGGTAGTCGACGGCGACGCCGATCAGGCTCGAGCCCAGCACCAGGGTCATCACGTGCATATGGCCGAAGAGGGCGACGCAGGCCACCGCGCCGAACAGCATGCCCACCAGCACCGGCACGAACGCCAGCAACACCCGCCAGCGCCGGAAGGCCAGCAACAGCAGCAGGAGGATGCCGACGGTAGCGCCGCCGCCGACCCAGGTGATCTCGCGGGAGGCCTGTTGCTGGCCGTTGGCGGCGTAGAGCAGGCCGCTGGCGGCCAGCAGATGGGCGTCGGCCTCGGCGGCCTGTTCGCGGCTGTGCTGGAGCAGGGCCGCCACCTGCAGCGGCAGCTGCATGTCGAAGGCGTTGCCGGTGGTGCGTGCTCGCAGCAGCACCCAGCTCTTGCCGTCGGCATCGGCGACCAGGGTGCCGCTGCCGATGTCCAGTTGCACCGCGCCACGTTGCGGCTGGCTGTTCTGGATGCGTCCGGTCAGGCCCAGCCAGTCGTCCTGGCTCGGGACCAGGCTGAAACCGCTGAAGGGGTCGAACAGCGCTTGGACGCGTTGCTGGATAAAAGCGTCGGGGTGCTCGATCAACTGCTGGCGGTCGGCGGTGCCAAGCATTGCCAGGCGCCCTTGCAGCAATTGCGTGCGCAGCGCCGGCAGGTCGGCCTGCAGGTTCCACTGGACCTTCTCGAACAGCCCGCTGGCCTGCCATTGCTCACCCAGGCGCTGGGCCATGGCGATGGCCTGCTGGCGCTCGGCGTGACCCACCAGCACCAGCATTTCGCGGTTCAGCGGCTCCTGCATGCGTTGCTCGGCCTTGAGCTCCAGGGCATCGGGGTCGGTGCCCGGCACCAGCTCCATGAGGTTGGCCGACAGCGGCGCGCCATGACGCCATTGCCAGCCGGCCAGGGCCAGCACGGCCACCAGCAGGAGCAGGAACAGCCGCGGCCACCAGCGTTCACTCGGCAAAGTCATGTTGCTCCGCGTCGCTCAAAGGCTGGTTGCTGATGCTGTCGTGCATCTTCAGCACGGTGCTGTCGCCCTGGGTTTCCAGCAGCTCGATGCGCTGCACCAGTTCGCCACCGTCGATGTTGATCTGGTTGAACACCTGCTTGAGCAGCAGCGAACGTGGGGTCAGGGTCAGTTTCCAGGCCTTGGCGTCGCCGGCCAGGGCCAGCTCGAAGTCCCGTTGCAGGCCGCTGCTGTCGCCTTGCAGCACGGCGAGGAACAGGCGGTTCTGTTCGGCCCCGGCGCTCTTGTTCGGCAACATTTGCCAGCCGCTGCCGTCCCGGCGGGCGATGCCTTGGCCGGTGATGCGGTAGTCCTGTTGCAGCGGTGTTTTCAGCAGCCACAGCAGGCCATGGTTTTTCGCCAGGACGAAGCTGCCCCTGCTGGTCAGCGGTTGGGGCAGGGCGCGCAGGTGTTTCTCCTGGACGAAGCTGCCGTGGATCACCTCGGGCTTGGCCAGCTGGTCGCTGAGCTGTTGCAGGTCGAAGGCATTGGCCAACGAGCTGAAGCTGAGCGCCAACAACAGGCCCAACAGCCTGTAGCCGCTGCCGCCTGGCTGCGATCGATTGTGCAGCGGGCGCCCGGCGTTATCGGCCTGGCATCGTGGGCTCAGGTTTTGCGGCTGCTGCGCAGCCGATCGCAGGCTGCGCCAGCGGCTACAGAGGTTACGAAGGCACAAGATCGGGCTCATGACAGAACCTTCGTAACGGCGTCCACAAACACCTTGGGCGAGGCCAGTTGCATCTCGCGGCTGGCGATCTCCACCGCCACCTGCACCGAGCTGGCGCGGGTCAGGCGTTCGCCGGTTTCCAGGTCGCTGATCAGGTAGTTGATCTTCAGGCGGTTTTCCCACTCCACCAGGCTGGCGCGGACATTGAGCTTCTGCCCGAACACCGCGCCGCGCACATAACGCAGTTGCAGGTCGATCACCGGCCAGGCGTAGCCGGAATCGCGCATCTGCTGGTAGTTGTGGCCGAGCTTGTCGAGCAGGGCGCAGCGCGCCACTTCCAGGTATTTCACGTAGTGCCCGTGCCAGACCACGTGCATGGTATCGACGTCGAAAAACGGCACCTGGATCTCGGTGTCCGCGTGCAGCACGCCCCGACTACGCATGCAGCCTCCAGTGTTGCTCGGCAATGCGTTGCAGGCACAGGCGCAGTTCGCCTTCCAGGGCGCGGTCCTCGATCACCGGCGGGAAGTCCTTGGCCAGCTCTTGGTGCATGGCGGCCAGGGCCGGCGGCAACGGCCGCGTGTCCTCGGCCCGGCCACGCAGCCAGACGCCTTGGTTGGCGGCCAGCAGGGTGGCGGCGGCGACCTGTTCGGTCAGCTCCAGCACGCGGATCGCATCGCGGGCGGCGATGGTGCCCATGCTCACCTTGTCCTGGTTATGGCATTCGGTGGAGCGCGAGAACACGCTGGCCGGCATGGTGTTTTTCAGCGCTTCGGCGGTCCAGGCGCTGGTGCCGATCTGCACCGCCTTGAAGCCGTGGTTGATCATGGCGCGGTCCGCCGGCGCGCCGGACAGGTTGCTCGGCAGGCCGTGGTTGTAGCGCTCGTCCACCAGCAGCGCGAGCTGGCGGTCCAGCAGGTCGGCGACGTTGGCCACCAGGTTCTTCAGGCTGTCCATGGCGAAGGCGATATGCCCGCCGTAGAAGTGCCCGCCGTGCAGCACGCGTTCGGCTTCGGCGTCGATGATCGGGTTGTCGTTGGCGCTGTTCAGCTCGGTCTCGATAAAACCGCGCAGCCAGCCCAGGCTGTCGGCCAGCACGCCCAGCACATGGGGCGCGCAACGCAGCGAGTAGCGGTCCTGCAGGCGGTGCAACGGCGCGGTCGGCGCGTCGATGGCCAGGTCCTGGCGCAACCAGGCGGCGACTTGCATCTGCCCTGGGTGCGGCTTGGCGGCGAACAGACGCTCGTCGAAGTGCTCCGGGTTGCCCTGCAAGGCGACCACGTTCAGCGCGGTGATGCGCGTGGCCAGTTGCAGCAGGTAGTCGGCGCGGGCGAAGGCCAGGCAGGCCAGGCCGGTCATCACCGCGGTGCCGTTCATCAGTGCCAGGGCTTCTTTCGGGCGCAGCACCAGCGGCTCCCAGCCCAGCTCGCGGTGCACCTCGGACGAGGTCCGGCGCTCGCCGCGGAACATCACCTCACGCTCGCCGGACAGGGTCGCGGCCACGTAGGACAACGGCGTCAGGTCGCCGCTGGCGCCCACCGAGCCTTCTTCGGGAATCAGCGGCAGGATGTCGTGTTCGAGGAACGCCTGCAGGCGCTCCAGCAGTTCCACGCGTACCCCGGACACGCCATGGCACAGCGACTGCAAGCGCGCCGCCAGCACCGCGCGGGTGGCTTGCGCGTCCAGCAGCTTGCCCAGGCCACAACCGTGGAAGGTGTACAGATGACGGGGCAGCGCCTCGACGTGCTGCAGCGGCACCGCGACCACGCAGGAGTCGCCGTAGCCGGTGGTCACGCCGTAGATCACGCCTTCCTTGTCCAGCAGCGAATCGAGGAATTGCGCGCCCCTGGCGATGCGCTGGCGGAATGCGCTGTCGCCTTGCAGTCGGGTCGGCGCCTGACGGTTGGCCAGGGCCAGCACGTCTTCGATGCGCAAAGGGAGTTCGCCGAAGGTTACCGGCTCAAGCGGATGCGTCGTCATCGGTCTTCCAGAAAGGGTAAAAGTTGAACCATTGTTGGGGCGCTTCGAGGCAGTACTGGCCCAGGCGCTCGGCGTAGCGGGCAGTCCACTGGGCGATGACCTGTTCGCGGTCGCTGCGCTTCCACGCCACGGCCTCGGTGAAGGGTTCGAGAAACACTCGATAGCGGCCATTGTTTTTCAGGCACAGCAGCAGGTTGACCGGGCATTTCAGCAGGCCCGCCAGCAGCCACGGCCCTTGTGGGAAAGGGGCCGGATGGCCGAGGAAATCCACCCGCACGTTGCGCCCGCCATGCAGCGGTACACGGTCGCCGGCAATCGCCAGCCATTCGCCGCGATCCAGGCGCTGGCTCAGTTGCAGCATGACCGCCGGATCCAGCTCGCTGACCTGGACCAGCCGCAGGTTGGTGGCCCCGGCCTCGCCCAGCAGGCGATTGAAACGCTCGGCGTGCTTGGTGTGCACCAGCACGTTCATGGTGACCTTTTCGCCCAGCTCGGCCAGGGCGCGGCAGACTTCCAGGTTGCCCAGGTGCGCGCCCACCAGCATCTGTCCGCGGGTGCCGCGCAACTGGTCGCGCAGCCGGGCCGGGTCGACGATCTCGATCTGTTCCAGGCGCAGCTTGCCGTTCCACACGTCGAGCTTGTCCAGCAGGGAATCGGCGAAGGCCATGAACTGGCCGAACACCCGCCAGTGGCTGGGACGCAGCTCGGCCTTGCCGCTCCAGTCGGCCAGGCGCTGCTGGTACAACCAGGCGCTGCGGCGGGCGCCGCGGCCGAACAGGAAGAAATAGAACACGATGATGTACAGCACCGGGCTCAACACCCGGCGCCCGAGCACGCGCACGCCGAAGGCGGTGAGCTTCATCAGCCAGAAGCTGCCGCGCTCTTTGTGCTCGGCCCAATGTTGCTTGTCCTGCTTGTCGTGTAGCGCCGTCATGCTTGCCACCGTCGCCAGAGGATCAGCGGCGCGCGCAGCAACATGCCGAAGAACAGCCGGGCGTGCATGCTGGAAATCAGCAGGTTGTCGTGGAACAGGCGAAAGTGCGACAGGCCATCCGCCGGGTAACGGACCTGGGTCGGCAACCAGCGCATCGGCTGGTTGCGCCAGGACAGGCGCACCAGGATATCGGTGTCGAAATCCATGCGCTGGCCGATCTTCACCGAGTCGATCAGCGCCAGGATGGGCGGCAGGGGGTAGACCCGGAAGCCGCACATGGAGTCGGGGATCTGCAACGACAGGGTATTGATCCAGACCCAGACGTGGGTCAGGTAGCGCGCGTAAAAGCGGCCCTTGGGCACGCTGGCGTCGTACTGTGGATAACCGCAGACCAGCGCTTCGGGGTGGGTGCGGGAGGTGGCGATAAAGTTATCCACATCGCGCAGGTCGTGCTGGCCGTCGGCGTCCACTTGCAGGGCGTGGCTGAAACCCAGGTGCGAGGCTTCGCGCAGCCCGGCCATGACCGCGCCACCCTTGCCCTGGTTGACCGCGAGCTTGACCAGGAACACCTGTTCGCGCTCGGCCAACTGCTCCAGCACGGCGGCGCAGGCCGGGCTGCTGGCGTCGTCCACCAGCACACAGGGCAGGCCGCTGGCGAGCAGGGCCTCGACCACCGTCGGCACGGCGGCTTCATGGTTATAGACCGGGATCACGGCGCAGGGGTTATGCATGGGGGTTGCCTCCCGGGCGTCCGCTGCGCGGCCGATCGCAGCCTTCGGCAGCGGCTGCAAGAAGCCGCTGGGGGCTGCGCTTGCCTGGGGTCAATAACTTATCCACAGGCGTTCTCCAGCAGGATGCGGCCGCTGGAGCAGGCGGCGCTGTCATTGCGATAGGCGAAGTAGAGTTTGCCGCGCTCATGATCGAAGCGCAGGTGCAATTGCACCTGGTCGCCGGGGCGCACCAGTTGCTGGAACTTCAGCACTTCCATGCCGGCAAAGCGCCCCGGCAGATCGAGCAACTGCTGGCCCAGCGCCAATGCCCAGTCCACCTGGACCACGCCCGGCAGCACCGGGGTCTGGGGGAAGTGGCCACTGAAGTAGGCCAGGTCCGGCGGGATCGCCAGTTGCAGGCTCCATTCGCCGTCGGCCTCGAGCTGTTCCAGCACTTCCGGCGCCCGCGGGCGCGGGGCCAGCAGCAGGGCTTCGATGTCGGCCTGGGGCAGCTTGCCCTGGCTGTTCAGGGGCAACTGGCGCAGCAGGCGCCAGCGGCGCGGCAGCGCCAGGGCCTCGCAATGCTGGCTCAGGTGCTGGCGCAGCGCTTGGGTGAGGGTCCTGCGACCCTGATTGCGCAAGGCGTGCAGGCCTTGTTCGCTGAGGACCAGCAGCGCGCCGAGGGAAGCGCGGTTTTCCCGGACCACCCCAAGGCGCGCTTCGGCGACCCAGGCATGCTCGGCCAGGGCCTGTTCCAGCATCGGCAGGGAAATGCGTTTTTCTTCCAGCTTGACGATCCGGTCCAGGCGCCCGAGCAGCTCGAAACGCCCATCGGCGGCGATGCGCGCGGCATCGGCGGTGTGTTCGACATGCCCGGTCGGCAGGTAGGGCGAGGCGATCAGCAGGGCGCCGTCGCTGTCCTGGCTCAGCTCGACCCCGGCGAAGGCTTGCCACAGGCTGTCGCCCTGGCGCCAGGCGATGCCGCCGGTTTCCGAGCTACCGAGGATTTCCGTTGGCCATTGTCCAAGACGCTGGTGCAGGCCTTGCGCGGCGTCGGCAGGCAGCGCGCCGCCAGAGGAAAACACCCGGCGTACCGGGCTCAGGGCCGGCCAGTCGAGGTTGTCGCCCATGCGCTTGAGCAAGGCCGGGCTGGCGACCCAGGCAAAGGCTGGGTGTTCGCGGCTGGCGCGCTGCAGGTCTTCCGGGAACGGCAACTGCCGACGCACGAAGGTGCGCCCGGCGCAGAGCGGCCAGAGCACACGGAACAGCAGGCCGTAGATATGCTGGGTGGCGACGCTGCCGATGATGCAGGCCTGGCCCAATCCCTCACCCCACAGTTGCTCCAGGGCCTCGACTTCGTTGGCCAGCTGGTGCAGGGATTTGTCGATGCGCTTGGGTTCGCCGCTGGAGCCGGAGGTGCACAGGCTCAGGCGGCAGCCGTCGAGATCGAGTTCGGCGGCGGGCAATGGTGGCGAGTCGAAGTCGGCCAAGTGGGCATCGCCCGGCTGGTCGGTCAGCCACAGATCGACCTGGGTCGACCAGCGTTGCCGGGTCTGCGGTTGCAGGTCGGCGGGCAGCAGCACGCTGACCCCGGCGCGCCAGGCGCCGAGCAGGGCGATGGCCAGTTCGGCGGCATCTTCCAGGTGCAGGGCCAGGCGCTGTACGCCCCTGGCCTGCAAGCCCGCGGCCAGGCTCAGGGCCTGGTGCCGCAGGTGGCTGTGATCGAGTGCCGGTTCGACCGTGACGGCCCGTTCCGGCAACGACTTGAGCAGCAGCTGCTCAAGCTTTATCCAATTCATGCGCGGCCTCGTACGCGTTGTCGTAACAGCCATTCAATGGCAAACAGCAAACCCATCAACCCGTAGGAGATCAGGCCGTTGTACAACGTCCACCAGCTCAGCGGCGCCCATAGGGTCAGGGCCGCAGCGAGCAATCCGTTACAGAGGAAAAACACACTCCAGGCGACAGTCACCTGGCGGGTATAGCGAATCGCCTTTTCCGGCAGCGCAGGCTCGCTGAGGCGGGCCAGGCGTTCAGCCACCGGCGGGCCGTATTTCAGGCTCAGGCCGAACAACGTGAGCATGAAGCCGCTGATCAGCACCGGGTACCAGCGCAGTAACAACGGGTTATCGAACAGCGCCAGCAGCAGGCAGAAGGCCAGGGCGGCGCCCGCCATCCACAGGCTGCCGGGACGCCGTTCGCCGGTCAGGGCCCGGGCCAGCCACAGGCCGCCGAGCAACAGGCCGAACTGCCATGGCGCGAAATGCTCCATGCCGAAATACACCGCAAAGGGATACAACAGGCCCGCCAGCAGCAGGCCAAGGCCGATCAGCCGGCTCATGCGGCCGGCTGGACCAGACGGTATACCGCCTCGACCACGTCATTGACGGTACGCACCGACTTGAATTCCTCGGCGGCGATTTTCTTGCCGGTCTTGCGCTTGATGTGATCGATCAGGTCGACGGCGTCGATGCTGTCGATTTCCAGGTCTTGATACAGGTTGGATTCCAGGCTTACGCGTTCCGGTTCCAGTTCGAAGAGTTCCACCAGGGCATCACGCAGGGTGTTGAAGATGTCGTCACGAGTTTGCATGGTCCGGTCTCAAGCTGCCTGTTTTGCAGTGACGAACGCCGCAAGGCTCGCCACGTTGGTGAAGTGATTGCGGGTGTCCTTGGCGTCGGCGTCGATCTTGATGCCGTAGCGTTTCTGGATCGCCAGGCCCAGCTCCAGGGCGTCGACCGAGTCCAGGCCCAGGCCTTCACCGAAGAGCGTCTGCTCGTTGCCGATGTCTTGCACGCTGATGTCTTCGAGGCCCAGGGCATCGATGATCAGCATTTTAATTTCCTGGTGCAGATCGCTCATCTTCGGCGAGCTCCTTAATGAAGTAGTGATGCAAATAATCGTTGAGCTTGCGCGAGGCCTGCGGTGCGGGGCCTTGGGCGGCAAAGGCATACGGGTCTATATCGGCTCCGACGCGAAAACTGAAGTGCACGCGGCGCATCGGGATGCGATACCAGGGTTCGGCCTTGGTCAGGGTGGTCGGGCTGACCTTGATCACCACCGGGGTGATGATTCTCGCACCCCGCAAGGCGATTGCCGCGCCCCCCCGATGAAAGGCCGGCGCCTGGCCCGGCGGGGTGCGGGTGCCCTCGGGGAAGATCACCAGGGTCTGGCCGTTGCGCAGGGCTTCGCCGGCGGCGTCGAGCATGTCCATGCTGCCGTCGTTGCTGATGTATTCGGCTTCGCGTATCGGGCCGCGGGTAAAGGGGTTCTGCCACAGGCTCTGCTTGACCACGCAGTTGGCGTTGCGCACCAGGCCGATGAGGAACACCACGTCGATCAGCGATGGGTGGTTGGCAATGATCATTTGTCCGGGGCGGCCGAGCTTTTGTGCGCCTTCGACTTCATAGGTCAGCACGCCGCTGCGGGCCATGAAGCGAATGAACAGCCAGAACAGCCGGCCGATGGTGCGACGCGCGCGCTGGCGATGCGCTTCGGCATCGCCGGGCAGGCAGGCGAGCAGCGGGAAAATCACCAGGCGCAGGCACAGGCCGCCCAGGCCGAACAAGGCGAAGCTCGCTGCCGTGGCGACCAGGCGCCAGTAGTAGGCGTCGCGGGGTTTTGTGTTTACAGGTTGCGTTGCCAGTTCCATACACGGTTCTTCCAGGCATGTTGGCAAAAGGTTTGCTCGCCGAGCAGGGTACGCAAGAGATTCAGGGCATGGGGCCACTCGGCGCGCGGCGCTCCCTCGGTGGCGGTGCCGAGCGTCAGTTGCCACTGCTGGCCGGGGGTCAGCAACAGACCGACCGCATAGGGGAAGGGCACGTCGTCGATCCAGGTGGCATAGGCGGCGGGCGGCTGCTCTTCGGTGACCACCAGCAGCACCGCCGGGGCGCCTTCCTCAAGCAGCGCCGCGGCCTCTAGCATGCCGTGTTCGAGGCCGTCGCCGGCAGCGGCGAGGGCGGTCATTTCGCTGGTTTCGCCACGCATGATCGACCACAGGCCGATCACCGCGTTGTGCACCGAGAGGCTGAACTGGGTCGGGGACAACGGCTGGCCGGCCGCCAGGTCACTGAGGATGTCGAAGGTGCGCGGCGTTTCGCCATGCCGGGAAATAAAGACCAACGGTAGCTGTTCCAGGCCTTCGGCCAGCGGCCAGCCCACGCTGAAGGCCATGCGCGCCAGACGGCTGAGGCGCCGGCGCTGCATGGCCGGTAGAAACGACACGTCCGGGGCCGCATCACTGCTCTGGAGCACGACCGGTTGTCGGCTCCAGGCCTGCCAATCGTCCACGCTTTCGAGCCCAGGGGCCCACGCGCGCCATTGGGCGATGTTGAAGTTGATCACTTGAAAATTCATCCCGCCCCTGCGGGCTTACTTGACGTGGTCAGGCGTTTCGATCGCGACTCACCTGCCACGGAGCTACAGCCGAGTGGCGCGCATTATCCCGGTGTGACTGGCTGGTAGCAAACATTGGTTATGTTTCGCTCAGTGAAAATGACCCGCTCGACAGCAGAAAAGTGTCATTTGGCCATTATCGAATGGTACAGGTCGGGAGCGCGGGGGCTTTACAAGAAAGTCTAGGCTGATTCTGGCCACTGGAACTGGTTTGGCGGTCCGCCGTCAGCGAGGTAGCGAAGCGGCGGTACTGGCTACTACACTCGGTGATCTTTGATGCAGGGAGGTTCTGACATGCGGCGCGTGGTGTTCAATCAGAAAGGGGGAGTCGGCAAGTCGAGCATTGCCTGCAATCTGGCGGCCGTGAGCGCCAGCGAGGGGTATCGCACGCTGCTGGTGGACCTGGATGCCCAGGCCAACTCCACTCAATACCTCACCGGCCTGACCGGCGACGACATCCCCATGGGGATCGCCGACTTCTTCAAGCAGACCCTGTCTTCCGGACCGTTCTCGAAGAAGAATCAGGTCGATATCTACGAAACGCCGTTCGACAACCTGCATGTGGTGACGGCCACCGCCGAGTTGGCGGATCTGCAGCCCAAGCTTGAGGCGAAGCACAAGATCAACAAGCTGCGCAAACTGCTGGACGAGTTGGCCGAGGACTACGACCGGATCTACCTGGACACCCCGCCGGCCTTGAACTTCTATGCGGTTTCGGCGCTGATTGCCGCCGATCGCGTATTGATTCCCTTCGACTGCGACAGCTTTTCCCGCCAGGCGCTGTACGGCCTGCTGGCGGAAATCGAAGAGCTCAAGGACGACCACAACGAGGATTTGCAGGTCGAAGGCATCGTGGTCAACCAGTTCCAGGCCCGCGCCAGCCTGCCCCAGCAAATGCTCGATGAACTGATCGCCGAGGGCCTGCCGGTATTGCCGGTGTACCTGGCCAGTTCGGTGCGCATGCGCGAATCCCACCAGGCCAGCCTGCCGCTGATCCACCTCGACCCCCGGCACAAGCTGACCCAGCAGTTCGTTGACCTGCACAACCTGCTGGAAAGCGCCTGACCTTCTTCCGTAGGAGCGGGGCCTACCCGCGATGAGTGCCTGACATTCAACATCGTCGTCGGCTGTCAGACCGTTATCACGGGCAAGCCTCGCTCCTACAGTTCAAGGCGATTTCGATAGCGGTCAGATGCCCTGGCTACGCAGCCAGCTCATCAGCTGCGGTAACGGGAAGGCGCCACTCTGGCGTGCCACTTCCCGTCCGTTCTTGAACAGAATCAGGCTCGGAATCGAGCGAATTCCCAACTGCGCCGACAATTGCTGGTTGGCCTCGCTGTCGAGCTTGGCCAGCCGGCACTTGCCTGCCAATTGCGCCGCCGCCTGCTCGAACACCGGCGCGAAGGATTTGCACGGCCCGCACCAATCCGCCCAGACATCCACCAGCAACGGCAGGTCGCCCTTGATCTGGCTGGCGTAGTCGCCTTGTTTCAGTTCGAAAGGCTGGTTCAGCAACACCTGGCCTTTGCAGCGCCCGCATTTGGGCTGATCGCCCAGGCGCTCGGCGGGGATGCGGTTGAGGCCGTTGCAGTGAGGGCAGGGGATTAGCAGTGGATCGGACATGAGGGGGGCTCCAGGAAAGTGGGCGATGGGCATGATCTGGAGTCTGGCGCGGGGTTTATCAAGCGAGGGGCGAGTCTGTTGCATTCCTTCATACATCTTTGAGCTGCGTGGCGGCTGGCGAATCTAGGCTGAAACGGAGCCGCGGGTTTATGCCGTTGGTCTGTTCAGGCGCATAGCAACTTGCTATGGCACGCTTCCGACACTACCGTCTATAGCAATATGCGATAGGGACATTGCATGCATATCATCACCGCCAAACGAATCTGGGAGGCCAAGAGCCGCTGGCCACAATCGGCCAATGCGCTGGAAACCTGGTACAGAAAAGCCAAAAGCCTCAATCCGGCCGATTTTGCAGCCATCAAGGCGGTATTTCCGGCCACCGACAAAGTGGGGGCGTTTCACGTCTTCGATATTGGTGGCAACAAGTTACGAATCATCGCCGTGGTGCGTTATGAAGTACGACGTCTCTCTATCAGGCACGTGCTGGACCATCACGAATACGACAAAGGCAGGTGGAAGGAGGAGACCAGATGAACGTTCTGGTGAAGCAGGCGGCGGATCATTGGCATTTCGTGGCGCCTGTGTTGCGTAAACCCAAGACCGAAGCCGATTACGATGCATTGGTCGCGGCGCTGGATGAACTGCTGGATCTCATGGGAGAGGACGAGAACCATCCAGTGACTTCGCTGGTGGACATCATCGGCGACTGGATCGAAGCCTACGACGAAGAGCATCGACCGATGCCGATAGCCAGTGGTGTTGACGTCTTGCGCTCCCTGATGCACGAACACGGCCTGACCCAGAGCGATCTGCCAGGCGTGGGTGCACAGTCGGTGGTTTCGGAAGTATTGAGCGGCAAGCGCCAGCTCAACCTGCGGCAGATCCGCTGGCTGGCCGAGCGCTTCGGTGTTTCGGCCGAGGTCTTTATCTGAGGGTCAGGACGAGCAACTGATTTCCAGGTGCTTGCCCCATTCGGGCGGTCGTTCGGCGTAGCTGTCCATGCCGGCCTGTTGTTCGAACGGCTTGCTCAGCACCGCGTGCAGGCGGCGCACCTCGGAGTAGTCCCCTTGTTCGGCGGCGTCGATAGCCTTCTGTGCCAGGTAATTGCGCAGGATGTACAGCGGGTTGACCGCGTGCATGCGTTCCCGGCGCAGCTCCTGACCCTGGATCGGATCACGGGCGACCCGGGCCTTGTACAGATCGGCCCAGGCATCGAAGCCCTGGCGGTCGACGAAGTCGTCGCGCAGCCGGGCCAGGGCCAGTTCCGCCGGCTCATCCCCCAGGCGACGGAAGAACAGGCTGTAGTCCACGCCGCTACCCTGCATCAGTTGCAGCAGCCGTTCCACCAGCTTCTGATCCTCGTCTTCGGCGCTGGTCAGGCCGAGGCGGCGGCGCATCAGGTCCAGGTAATGGGCCTGGAACAGCGGCAGGAACAGGCCGAGGGTTTCCCGCAGGGCCTCGACACTGATGAAGGGCGTCAGCGCCTGGGCCAGGGCGCTGAGGTTCCACTGGCCGATTGGCACCTGGTTGCTGAACGAGTAGCGCCCCTGGTCATCGGAATGGTTGCAGATGAAATGCGCATCGAAATCGTCGAGGAAGGCGAACGGCCCGAAGTCGAAGGTCACGCCGAGAATCGACATGTTGTCGGTGTTCATCACCCCGTGGCAGAAACCGTAGGCCTGCCACTTGGCGATCAGTTCGGCATTGCGCTCGACCACTTCGCGGAACATCGCCAGGTAGGGTGCGGGCTGCTCCAGGCACTCGGGAAAGTGCATCGCCAGCACGTGCTCGCCCAGCTGTTTCTGCTGCTCGGGGCGTTTTGTGTAATAGAAGTATTCGAAGTGGCCGAAGCGGACATGGCTGGGCGACATGCGCAGCAGCATCGCCGCGCGTTCCTGTTTCTCACGCCAGACCGGGGTGTCGGAGCCGATCACGCACAGCGCCCGGGTGGTTGGAATACCCAGGGCGTGCAGCGCCTCGGAAGCCAGGAACTCGCGGATCGATGAACGCAGTACGGCGCGGCCATCGCCCATGCGCGAGTAGGGGGTCTGGCCGGCGCCCTTGAGGTGCAGGTCCCAGTGCTCGCCGGCGGCGTTGTACACCTCGCCCAGCAGCAAGCCGCGACCATCGCCCAACTGAGGGTTGTAGGAGCCGAACTGATGCCCGGAATAGACCATCGCCCGGGGTTCCGCTTCAGCCCACAGCTTGTGCCCGCCGAACAGTTCGGCGAACACCGGGCTTTCGGCAGCACCGGGGTCCAGGTCCAGCAGCGCCATGGCCGCCGGGCTGGCCACCACCAGGCGTGGGCGGTCGATCGGCTCGGGCAGCACATGGGTTGAGAACGCATCGCCCAGGCGGGCGAAGCGATTGTCGAAGGTCAGTTCGTCGAGGGCTTTCAACGGCCATCTCCAGCAGAATGTCCGAGCATTCTGCTAGGGATAGCGTCCTTAGTCGAGCCTGCTGGGAGGCGGTTCCTGCAGCGGTTTGCCGTCGGGCAGCGGGACAATGGTCTTGGTCTCCGGCTCGATGGGCACCATCTTGTATTCCTGGCCATGGAGGTTCTTCAGGTAGACCTCCATCTGGCGGAACGAGATGTTGATGTGCTGCTTCTTGAACTCGCGGTTGATGAAGCGGTTGACCTCGTCGAGCACCGGGTTGCGGTCCCCCAGCTCGCGCACGTGCATGCGCAATTCGTGGTCCAGGGTGCTTTCGCCGAAGTTGAGGAAGTACACATGGGGCTCGGGCTCTTTCAGGACCCGCGGGTTATCGCGGGCCGCCTTGAGCAGCAGTTCCTTGACCAGGTCCAGGTCCGAGCCGTAGTCGACGCCGAGCTTGAGGGTCACCCGGGTGACGGTGTCGGTCAGCGACCAGTTGATCAGTTGCCCGGTGATGAAGGTCTGGTTCGGGACAATGATGTCCTTGCGATCGAAGTCGGTGATGGTGGTGGCGCGGATGCGGATCCTGCTCACCGTGCCCGACAGATTGCCGATGGTGATGGTGTCGCCGATGCGTACCGGCCGCTCGAACAGGATGATGATGCCGGAGATGAAGTTGGCGAAGATCGCCTGCATGCCGAAGCCCAGGCCCACCGACAGCGCAGCCACCAGCCACTGTAACTTGTCCCAGCTGACGCCGAGGGTCGACAGGGTCGAGACGAAGCCGACGCCGGCAATCACATAGGACAGCAGCGTGGTGGTCGCGTAGGCGCTGCCCTGGGCCAGGTTCAGCCTGGACAGCACCAGCACCTCCAGCAGCCCCGGCAGGTTGCGCGCCAGGGCGAAGGTGATGCCGACGATGATCAGCGCGCCGAGCATGTCGCCGATGCTGATGGGCACCATGCTCATGTTGGCGCCGGTGCCGCTGGTGTATTCGTAGAGGGTGATGTTGTCCAGGTAGGAGAACACGCTGATCAGGTCCGACCAGACCCAGTACAGCCCGGCCATGAAACCACCGAGCAGGGCCAGGCGGATCAGGCGCAGGGATTGTTCGTTGACCTTCTCGATGTCCAGGGTCGGCTCTTCGACCACTGCTTCGCCGTCGCCGCTTTCCTTGGCGGCCTGGCGTTTGGTCAGGGCCCGCTGGTAGGCCAGGCGCCGGGCGGCGACGCCCAGTCCGCGGACGAAAGTGGCTTCGATCACCAGCCAGAACATCAGCAGGTACAGGGTATTGATCAGGCGGTCGCTGAGCTTCAGCGCGGTGTAGTAGTAGCCGAAGCACACGGCGATGAACAAGGCGATCGGCAGCGCGGTGAACAGCACCGCCACCGCCTTGCGGAACAGCGAGGCGTTCTGGTGCGTCGGGCTGCTCAGCAGCAGGCGGCTGAGCAGCCAGGCCATCAGGGCGTAGCAGGTCAGGACCACGGCGATGCCGAGTACGTCATCGGCCAGTGCCGCCGGTTGATGTTCGGCCACGGCGACCACGGCCACCAGGGCCATGACCACCAGCCCGAGGCGGCGGATCCAGCCCTGGAGGAATTCGACCTGGGGCTTTTCCCAGCGAAAGTGCAGTTCCGCCACGCCGCCGGGGGCGAGGATCCGGTAGGCGGTATAGAACACCAGCCAGGCCTGGGCCATCTGCAACAGCGCCGCGCCGAGGTTGGCATTCTGTCCGCGGGCGTCGATCTGCAAGGCCAGGCCGCACAGCGCCAGGCCGAGGGCGACCGGCATCGCCAGCAGGATGTTGACCAGGATCGCCTGCGGCGTGTGCCATTGGCTGTCGCGCTTGAAGTGACCGATGTCCTTGTGAACCTTGGTCAGGCGCTGGTACAGGTTCTTGCGCCGCCACAGCAGGGCCGCGATCAGGAGCAGCAATGGCAGGAACAGCAGCGGCCGTTGCGCCAGGCCGTCGGCCAGCTCGCTCAGGCTGGACGACCAGGGCAGGGTGGTGACCTGTTTTTCCAGGCGTAGCGGCACAGCTTGCAGCCATTCGCCGTCCAGCGGCTTGTTGCTGGGAATCCAGAACATCTGTTCGTCGAGGGTCGCGCGCAGGCTTTGCGAGGTGCTCAGCAGCTGCTTCTGATTGAGCTGCAGGGTGATGGATTCGTTGAGCAGGGCGCTCAGCTCGCGGCTCAGGCGTTCCAGCAGGTCGGCGCGGGTGATGGCCAGGTCCAGCAGGGTTTTGCGCAGCTGCGGGGTGATTTGCTCGGACGGCTGGGTCGCCAGCAGGTTGTTGACATAGCTGCTGGGGCTGCTGATCAGTTCGCGTTGCTGGTTGACCTCGAACTGATACAGGCGGATGTCGGCGATCTGGTCCGCCAGGTCGCGGTCGAGCCGCAGGTGCGGCAGCGCCTGCTTCTGTTTATAGAGGATCTTCGACAGCAGCAGGCTGCCCTTGAGCACGCTGATCTGCTCGTCCAGCGCGGCATCGCTCTGGGTCACGCTGTCGAGTTGCTGCTTGGTCTGCAGGTTCTGCTGGGTCAGCTCATTGAGGCGGTCGGTGCTTTTGAGCAGATAGTCGGAGAGCTTCAGGTTGGCCGCGCTTTCGGTGGCCAGGAGGCTGCTGCTGCCGGCCTTTTGCGCTTCGATCGATTGCTGGGTGACGGTTTCCTGGGACTGGGCCAGGCGCTTCTGGTTGATCAGGGTCTGCAGGTCCTGGATTTCCTGCTCCAGGCGCGCGGTCTTTTCCATCAGCAGGTCGTGCTGGCTGTTGCCCAGGTCCTGCAGCTGGCTGTTGCCGGCCAGCTCCTGGCGGCGCAACGGGATCAGCGCGTTGATCGCCGCCAGTTCGGCATTGAGCTGATTGCGCTGGTCGGCGTTGATCGGCTTGCCGGAGTCCTTGCCGTTCTTGAGGATCGTATTGATCTGCTGGGTGCGGGTCTGGCTGCTGCTGATCTCGGCCTGGGCGCGTTCGGGGCGGGTCTGCGCGGTAATGGCCAGGCTGTTGGCCTCGGCCAGGGCTTTCTGCATGTCGCCCTGCTGGGTGGTGCGTTCGGTCAGCAGTTGTTCGAGCTGCGACACCGGCAGGTTGGCGTAGCGCTGGGCCACCGGCACCACCTTGGTGGCTTTCAGGCGGGTCAGCTCGCGCTGGTTTTCGCTGGTCTGGCGCGGTGCATTGCTCAGCTGCTGCTTGAGGTCGTTCAGGCGCTGCTCGTAATCCTGCTTGTTCGACAGCTGGGTCAGCGTCTGTTGCAGCACCGCTTGCAGGGCCTTTTGATCGGCCTCCGGCAATTTGCGCTCGGCGATTTTATCCAGGCTCTGCTGGACGGACTCGGCACTGGGCGGCTCGGCCGCTTGCAGTGGGCCGACAGAAAGGCTCAGGCCCAGCAGGGCAATGGCGAAAAGGGTACGCAGGGTTGGCATAGAGACCGGTCAAGCTGGATGAGAAGTTAGGCAGTTTAGAGGAAGAGTCCGGGGCCCGGGCGACTTCCTTCGGGGAATCTGACGCCCACTTTGCTGATCTTGTTCCCCTCCATCACGGCAACCGTCCAGATGGTGTTGTTCCATTCCACCTGGTCGCCGACCACTGGAGCACCCCCCACTTTCTGGGTGATGAAGCGGCTCAGCGGCATGTCCGGATCGAGCCCTTCGAGTTTCAGCCCGTACAGCGCCGAAACCGCGCCCAGCTGGGCGTCGCCTTCGAGAACGAAGTCGCCGAAGAAGCGCAGATCGAGGCCCCGTTGCGGCGCCTGGCTGAAGAGTTTTCCAAGGGCCGGCAGGTTGTGTTCATGGCCGATGACGCAGAGCAAATCATCGGCTTCCAGCACCGTACTACCCGACGGATGGAGCAGTTGCTGGTGACGAAACAGGGCGGCGATACGGGTGCCTTCGGGCATTTTCAGCTCGCGCAACGCCGCGCCGATGCACCATTTTTCCGCGCCGAGGCGGTAGACGAACAGCTCCCATTCGCTGGTGACATGCACCTCCAGGGCGGCGCGGGAGATCGGCGCCGGCTCCGGTGGCACCGTGACTTTCAGCAACTTGGCGACCCACGGCAGACTGGTGCCTTGCACCAGCAGGGACACCAGCACGATAAAGAAGGCCAGGTTGAAGTACAGCTGGGCCTCGGGCAGCCCGGCCATCAACGGGAACACTGCGAGAATGATCGGTACCGCGCCGCGCAGGCCGACCCAGGAAATAAAGGCTTTCTCGCGGCCGTGGAAGGCCTTGAACGGCAACAGGCCGACCATCACCGACAGCGGACGGGCGAACAGGATCATCCACAGCGCCAGGCCCAGCGCCGGCAGGGCGATGGGCAACAGGTCGTGGGGCGTGACCAGCAGGCCCAGCACCAGGAACATGCCGATCTGCGACAGCCAGGCCATGCCGTCGAGCATATGCAGGATGCCGTGGCGGCTGCGCACCGGGCGGTTGCCGATCACCAGGCCGCACAGGTACACCGCGAGGAAGCCGCTGCCGTGCAGGGCGTTGGTCAGGGCGAAGACCACCAGGCCGCCGGCGATCACCAGGATCGGGTACAGGCCGGTGGCCAGGTTGATGCGGTTCACCAGTTGCAGCATCAGCCAGCCGCCGCTCAGGCCGATCAGGCCGCCGATGCCGAACTCGCGCAGCAGATGCCCCAACAGGCTCCAGTGCAGGCCGGTCTGGCCGCTGGCGAGCATGTCGATCAGGGTCACGGTGAGGAACACCGCCATCGGATCGTTACTGCCCGACTCGATCTCCAGGCTGGCGGTGACCCGTTCGTTCAGGCCCTTGCCGCCCAGCAGCGAGAACACCGCCGCGGCGTCGGTGGAGCCGACGATGGCGCCGATCAGCAGGCCCTGGATCAGGTTCAGGTCGAACAGCCAGGCGGCCGCCATGCCGGTCAGGCCGGTGGTGATCATCACGCCGACGGTGGCCAGCGACAAGGCGGGCCACAACGCCACACGGAAGCTCGAGACCCGGGTGCGCAGGCCGCCGTCGAGGAGGATCACCGCGAGTGCGAGGTTACCCACCAGGTAAGCCGTCGGATAGTTGTTGAAGATGATGCCGCCACCGTCGACGCCGGCGGCCATGCCCACGGCCAGGATGATCACCAGGATCGGGATGCCGAGGCGGGACGAAAGGGAACTCACCAGAATGCTCGCACCTACCAGCAACGCGCCGATCAAGAACAGGCTGTTGATGGTCGTCGCATTCAAAGGCAGTACTCCAGAAGCAGAAAGGCGGGCACAAACTGACCATGCAGTCTGCGTGCCAGCGATTCTAACCTGTTGAAATACGATGCTGTCAAAAAGCTTTTGCGCCTATTTACAGGCGGCGGAAAAGCGTCGCCTGGCGCCGGCCACCGACGGACTTCATGGCGTTCCGCAGTGGCTGGCGCAGGTGGCGATCAGCGCGATTGGCCGGGCATTACAGGGTGAATCGCGCCACCATGCCGTTCAGGTCCACGGCCAGGCGTGACAGCTCGTGGCTGGCATCGCTGGTCTGGTTGGCGCCGGTGGCCGATTGCACCGACAGGTCGCGGATGTTCACCAGGTTGCGGTCCACTTCGCGGGCCACCAGGGCCTGCTCCTCGGCGGCGCTGGCGATGACCAGGTTGCGCTCGTTGATTTCGTTGACCGCGGTGTTGATGGTGTCCAGGGCACCGCCGGCGCCGCGGGCGATGCTCAGGGTCGAGTCGGCGCGCTCGGTGCTGGTGCGCATCGACTCGACGGCATGCTCGGTGCCGCTCTGGATGCTGCCGATCATGCGCTCGATTTCGCTGGTGGACTGCTGGGTGCGGTGGGCCAGGGCACGTACTTCATCGGCGACCACGGCGAACCCGCGTCCGGCATCGCCGGCCCGGGCGGCTTCTATCGCGGCGTTCAAGGCCAGCAGGTTGGTCTGGTCGGCCAGGCCGCGGAT
The DNA here is from genome assembly GCF_002843625.1 of Pseudomonas sp. 09C 129. NCBI lineage: Bacteria > Pseudomonadati > Pseudomonadota > Gammaproteobacteria > Pseudomonadales > Pseudomonadaceae > Pseudomonas > Pseudomonas sp. 09C 129. The sequence goes on from NZ_CP025261.1 coordinate 1,041,246, forward strand.
CACGTCCAGCACCTTGCCGATGTCGCGCGATTCCTCGGCCAGTTCGCTGATCCTGTTGGCCGAACTCTGCACTTCGCTGCTCATCAGCTCTATGGCGCTGACGGTCTCGCGCACCAGGTTGCGGCCTTCGCTGGCCGACTGGGTGGCGTCGTTCGAGGCCTCGGCGGTGCTCACGGCGTTGCGCGCGACTTCTTCGACGGCGCAGGTCATCTCGTTCACGGCGGTGGCGGCCTGCTCGATTTCGTTGTTCTGCTGGGTCAGGCCGCGGGCACTTTCGTCGGTGACGCTGTTCAGTTCTTCCGCGGCGGAAGCCAACTGGCTGGCGGAGCCGGAAATATGCAACAGGGTCTGGCGCAGTTTTTCCTGCATGCTCGCCATGGCCTGCAGCAGGCGTCCGGGTTCGTCGCGCCCGTTGACCCGGATGCTTTGGGTGAGGTCGCCTTCGGCGATGTGTTCCGCGGCATGCAAGGCGCTGGCGATGGGTTGGGTAATGCTGCGGGTCAGCAACCAGGCAAACACCACGGTCAGGGTGGTGGACAGGATCAGCAGGGCGACTACCAGGTTGAATGCCGAAGCGTATTCCTCGGCGGCCTGCTCGTTGGCGGCCTTGGAGCGCTGGCTGTTGATCTGTACCAGCAGGTTCAGAACCTTGTTGATCTGCTGCGAGTTCTTCATCAACTCGTTGTTCAGCATCTCTTGCAGCTCACCCAGCTGGTTGTTGCGCGACAGCTCTTTGATGCGCTCTTCGAGCTTGCGGTATTCGGCCAGCAGCTTGAGGTAGTGGTCGTAGGCCTCGCTTTCCTCCGGGCTGCTGACCAGCTTTTCATAGGTGGTGCGGATTTTTTCGATCTGCTGGTTGCCGAGTTCGAGCGACTCGCGGGTCTTGGCCTGGACCTCGGGACCGCGGTTGATCACCAGGCGATAGGACAGCACCTGCAGCCGCAGCATCTGCTGGGTGAACTCATCGATGCTCTGGATGCTGGGCATGTTGTCGGTGGAAATGGTGACGGTCGCCGCGCGAATCTTGCTCATCTGGTTCAGGGCGAAGATGCCCAGGAACAGCATCAGGCAGCCGATGAATGCAAAGCCGAGAAATGCCCTCGGTGCAATGTTCATGTTGCGAAGAGACATGGGGATCTACCTCAAGAATGCGCAATCCATGCCGCGGTGGTTGATAGGGCTCCCCAGACCTATCGCGCGGAAAAATGGATTCTTGAAGCAGGAGCGAGAGTTTCAGAAAGATCTGATGAGCGACGAAGTGTCAGGAACCAGATGGGGGAATGACAGTCTTTAAAGTTCGCAGGCAAGGTCACCCGCCAGGCAAATCAAGGCGTTGCGCCGGGAAAATCTGGCATCCGGGGTGACTTTTCTTTATCGTACGCGCCCTTTGAAAAATGCTCGGAAAATCAAAATGTTGGAAGCATCCCTAAGCCAATTGGAACAGCTTGTCAGTGATCTGGTGCAACAGAACCAGGAACTGTCGGGCACGAACGAAACCCTCAAGGCAGAACTGGCCCAGGCCAAGGATGAGAACGAAAGCCTGCAACTGAGCCTGATGGAACAGGAAGAGAAACAAGGCGCCACCGCGGCCCGCATCCAGGCCTTGGTCGAGCGCGTCAGCGCCGGTCCTGTCAGCGCATGAGGCAGGGTGCCGACGGGGTAAAAGTCGTCTCGATTCTCGGCGAGGACTACTCGATCAAGGCGCCGGCCGGGGAAGAGCAGACCCTGCTGGACGCCGCATTGATGTTGAAGGCCACCCTGGCCGAGACCAAGAAGAAATACCCGACGCTGATCGGTGACCGCTTGCTGGTGCTGGCGGCGATGAACCTGTGCTCCCAGCAGCTCGAGATGCAAAAGCGTCATCAGCAGGAGCTCGACCGTTACCAAGAGCAAGTCAGCGCCACGGTCGAAGTGATCTCCAAGACCATCAGCCAGAACTGATGGGTTTACCCACAACCTGCAACGCCGTTGCGGTTGTGTCGGACTGATTGTTTTCGCGAGCAGCCGGGCGGCGCTCGATTGCTCGCGATGCTTTTAGCGCTTCAGAACCACTCGTCCTGCATGCCCAGGCAGGTATCGTCCCGCGCTTCCAGCAAGGCCAGTTCGTGATGACAGGCCGGCACTTCCCAGGTCAGGAAGTAACGCGCCGCCTGCAGCTTGCCCTTGTAGAAACCCACATCCGCCGGGTTGCCCTTGGCCAGGCCTTCCTGCGCGCGAATCGCCTGTTCCAGCCAGCGCCAGCCGATCACCGCATGACCGAAGGCTTTCAGGTACAGCGCCGAGTTGGCCAGGCTGCTGTTGACCTTGCCCTGGGCCAGATCGCTGAGCAGGCCCAGGGTCACGCTTTGCAGGCGCGCCACCAGTTTTTCCAGCGGTTGGCGCAGTGCCGTCAGGGCGTCGTGGGCCCGGGCCCGCTCGCTGGTGTCGGCGATCAGGCGGATCAGCTGCTTGAGGCCCGCACCGCCGTTCTGCGCCAGCTTGCGCCCCAGGAGGTCCAGTGACTGGATGCCATGGGTGCCTTCATGGATCGGGTTCAGGCGGTTATCGCGGTAATACTGTTCCACCGGGTATTCGCGGGTGTAGCCGTGGCCGCCGAGGATCTGGATCGCCAGTTCGTTGGCCTTCAGGCAGAACTCCGAGGGCCAGGATTTGACGATGGGCGTCAGCAGGTCCAGCAGTTCGTGGGCTTGCTTGCGCTGGTCTTCGCTGGCCAGGGTGGTGGTGTCGTCGAACAGCCGCGCGGCGTACAGGCCGAGGTCGAAAGCGCCTTCGACATAGGCCTTCTGGGTCAGCAGCATGCGCTTGACGTCGGCGTGCTGGACGATCGACACCGGCGCGGTAGTCGGGTCCTTGCTGTCCGGCAGGCGACCTTGCGGGCGTTCGCGGGCGTATTCCAGGGAGTACAGGTAGCCGGCGTAGCCGAGCATCACCGCGCCCATGCCGACGCCGATCCGCGCCTCGTTCATCATCTGGAACATGTAGCTCAGGCCGTGGTGCGGCTTGCCCACCAGATAGCCGACACACCCCCCGTTATCGCCGAAGTTCAGCGCCGTGGAGGTGGTGCCGCGCCAGCCCATCTTGTGGAACAGCCCGGCCAGCAACACGTCGTTGCGCTGGCCCAGGCTGCCGTCGTCGTTGACCAGGAACTTGGGCACGATGAACAGCGAGATGCCTTTCACCCCGGCCGGCGCGTCCGGCAGCTTGGCCAGCACCATATGCACGATGTTTTCCGACAGCGGGTGATCGCCGCCGGAGATGAAGATCTTGTTGCCCTTGAGCCGGTAGGTGCCGTCCGCCGCCGGTTCGGCGCGGGTGCGGATATCCGCCAGCGACGAGCCGGCATGGGGCTCGGTCAGGGCCATGGTGCCGAAGAAGCGCCCGTCGATCATCGGCTGCAGGAAGCGCCGTTTCTGCTCGTCGGTGCCGAAGCTTTCGATCAGGTTGGCCGCGCCCATGGTCAGGAAGGGGTAGGACGTGGAGGCTGCGTTGGCCGCCTGGAAGTGCGCGAAGCAGGCCTGGGACAACAGCGTCGGCAGCTGCATGCCGCCGGCCTCGAAGCTGCGTGCGGCGTTGAGGAAGCCGGCTTCGAGAAAGGCATCGACCGCGGGTTTGACTTCCGGAATCAGGATCGCCTTGCCGTCTTCATAACGTGGCTCGTTTTCGTCGCCCTTGCGGTTGTGCGGGGCAAAGAATTTCTCGGCGATGCTGCGCGCGGTGCCGAGGGCGGCGTCGAAGGTTTCCCGGTTGTGCTCGGCGAATCGCTCGCGCTGGGTCAGGCCCTCGGCATCGAGGACCTCATACAGCTCGAAAGCCAGATTGCGGGAACTGAGCAACGTCTCGGACATGGCGGCCTACCTGCTTTATAGGGAATGAGCCGAGTCTAGGCGGGTGAATAAACGCTGAACAGCAAGATTGATACGGGTGATAAAGATGCCAAACAGGCACAGCCTCTGTAGCCGCTGCCGAAGGCTGCGATAAGTCCCGCAGGGACTTCGGCGGCAATGAAATCGCTACGGCCGTTCCGGTCGATCGCAGCCTGCGGCAGCGGCTACAGGGAATTGCATCGGGCAAAAAAAGGGCGCCGGTGAGGGCGCCCTTTTTCATGCCGCGGACTATCGGCTTCAGCCGATGGTCATCAGGCTGGCGTTACCGCCGGCCGCCGCGGTGTTGACGCTCAAGGCGCGCTCGATCACCAGGCGTTCCAGGGCAATCGAGGTTTCGCCTTGCGACAGGCCGTGAACCCCAACGATGGCGCCGGCACGCTTGGCCACTTGCTGGCAGACCGCGCGCAGCTGGTCGGAATCACCGTGATGCAGGACCGCGTCGAACACCGCGTCGTCCTTGGTCCAGTCGGCCACGCGCTTGATGCGCGCTTGCACCTCCGCAGGCAGGCGGGCGTAGAGCGCTTTGCCCGGTTCGCCTTCCGGCCAGACCGCCGAGCCACCCACGGCCAGGACCGCAGCCAGTTGAGTCAGCAGGTCGCCTTCGACTTCCGCCAGGCACAGCACGTGTTCGCGCGGCAGGATGGCGTAGCTGTTGCGTTCCCCGGTCGGGCCCGCCAGGACGCGGGTGACACCGCTCTGCGACTGCGCCGCGAACTGTACGCACAGGGCGCTGAGGTCCGCCAGCTTGTTGCTGTCGGCCCAGGCTTGCAGGGCGTTCAGCGGCTTGCTCATGGCATCGCGCAGGCGCACGTCCGGGGCGTTCAGGGCATCGCCACGGGCGAACGACTGCTCGATGGCGTCGGTCGGACGGGTCGACAGCAGGCGGTACAGGTACAGCGGGCCGCCGGCTTTCGGGCCAGTGCCCGACAGGCCTTCGCCGCCGAATGGCTGCACACCGACCACGGCACCGACGATGTTGCGGTTGACGTAGACGTTACCGGCGTTGACGTTGTCGATCACCTTGGCGATGGTCTCGTCGATGCGGGTGTGCACGCCCAGGGTCAGGCCGTAGCCGGAAGCGTTGATCTGCGCAATCAGCTGGTCGATGTCCTTGCGCTTGTAGCGCACCACGTGCAGCACCGGGCCGAAGATCTCCCGTTGCAGTTCGTCGAAGCTTTCCAGCTCGATCAGGGTCGGCATCACGAAGGTGCCGCGCTTGATCTCTTCGCCATCGGCGATCGCCACCTGATACACGCTGCGGCCTTTGTCGCGCATCGCCTGGATGTGTTTCTCGATGCCAGCCTTGGCTTCGGCGTCGATCACCGGGCCGATGTCCACGGACAGGCGCTCGGGGTTGCCCAGGCGACTTTCCGCCATGGCGCCCTTGAGCATTTCGATCACGCGGTCGGCAGAGTCTTCCTGCAGGCACAGTACGCGCAGGGCCGAGCAACGCTGGCCGGCGCTGTCGAAGGCCGAGGAGACGACGTCGATCACCACTTGTTCGGTCAGGGCCGAGGAGTCGACGATCATCGCGTTCTGGCCACCGGTTTCGGCGATCAGCGGGATTGGTCGGCCCTGGGCGTCCAGGCGGCCGGCGACGTTGCGTTGCAGCAGGCGCGCGACTTCGGTGGAACCGGTGAACATCACGCCTTTGACCCGATCGTCGCCGACCAGGCGGGCACCGACGGTTTCGCCACGGCCCGGCAGCAGTTGCAGCACGCCTTCCGGAATGCCGGCTTCGAGCATCAGGCGAACCGCTTGCGCGGCGACCAGTGGCGTCTGTTCGGCCGGCTTGGCCAGTACCGGGTTGCCAGCGGCCAGGGCGGCGGCGACCTGGCCGCTGAAGATCGCCAGCGGGAAGTTCCACGGGCTGATGCAGACCACCGGGCCCAGTGGGCGGTGCGCGTCGTTGCTGAAATCGTTGCGAGCCTGCACCGCGTAGTAGCGCAGGAAGTCCACGGCTTCACGCACTTCGGCGATGGCGTTGGCGAAGGTCTTGCCGGCTTCGCGGGCCAGCAGGCCCATCAGCGGCTGGATCTCGCCTTCCATCAGGTCGGCGGCGCGTTCGAGGATCGCGGCGCGCTCGGCCGGCGGCGTGGCCTGCCAGATCGGCGCGGCGTTCAGCGCGCACTGGATGGCGTTGTCGACGTCTTCGACCGTGGCTTCCTGGACATGGCCGACCACATCGCGGTGATCGGACGGGTTCAAGACCGGCGCCGGGGTTTCGCTGCTGGAAGCGCAACCGAGCATCGGCGCGGCTTTCCAGTGGTTGTGGGCGGTGGCCAGCAGGGCGCAGGACAAGGACGCCAGGCGGTGTTCGTTGGCCATGTCGATGCCGGCGGAGTTGGCGCGCTCGCTGCCGTACAGATCACGCGGCAATGGAATGCGCGGATGCGGCAGGCCGAAGCCACCTTCCAGGGTCGCCATCTGCTCGATCTGGCTGACCGGGTCGGCCACCAGTTCCTGGATGGAGATCGACTGGTCGGCGATGCGGTTGACGAACGAGGTGTTGGCGCCGTTTTCCAGCAGGCGGCGGACCAGGTAGGCCAGCAGGGTTTCATGGGTGCCGACCGGGGCGTACACGCGGCACGGACGGTTCAGCTTGCCATCGGCGACCTTGCCTACCACCTGTTCGTACAGCGGTTCGCCCATGCCGTGCAGGCACTGGAACTCGTACTGGCCCGGGTAATAGTTCTGACCGGCGATGTGGTAGATGGCCGACAGGGTGTGGGCGTTGTGGGTGGCGAACTGCGGGTAGATGACTTCCGGTACCGACAGCAGCTTGCGGGCGCAAGCGATATAGGACACGTCGGTGTACACCTTGCGGGTGTACACCGGATAGCCTTCCAGGCCTTCGACCTGGGCACGCTTGATCTCGCTGTCCCAGTAGGCGCCTTTCACCAGGCGGATCATCAGGCGGTGACGGCTGCGGCGCGCCAGGTCGATCACATAGTCGATCACATACGGGCAGCGCTTCTGGTAGGCCTGGATCACGAAGCCGATGCCGTTCCAGCCGGTCAGCTGCGGTTCGAAGCACAGGCGCTCGAGCAGATCCAGCGACAGCTCCAGGCGGTCGGCTTCTTCGGCGTCGATGTTCAGGCCGATGTCGTATTGCTTGGCCAGCAGGGTCAGCGACAGCAGGCGCGGGTACAGCTCGTCCATCACGCGCTCGTACTGGGCGCGGCTGTAGCGTGGGTGCAGGGCCGAGAGCTTGATCGAGATGCCCGGGCCTTCATAGATGCCACGACCGTGGGAAGCCTTGCCGATCGAGTGGATGGCCTGCTCGTAGGACGCCAGGTATTTCTGCGCGTCGTGCTCGGTCAGTGCCGCTTCGCCGAGCATGTCGTAGGAGTAGCGGAAGCCCTTGGCTTCGAACTTGCTCGCATTGGCCAGGGCTTCGGCGATGGTTTCGCCGGTGACGAACTGCTCGCCCATCAGGCGCATGGCCATGTCGACGCCCTTGCGGATCATCGGCTCGCCGCTCTTGCCGATGATGCGGCTCAGGGACGAGGTCAGGCCGGCTTCGTTATGGGTGGCGACCAGCTTGCCGGTCAGCAGCAGGCCCCAGGTGGCGGCGTTGACGAACAGCGACGGGCTGTTGCCCAGGTGCGGCTGCCAGTTGCCGGTGCTGATCTTGTCGCGGATCAGCGCGTCACGGGTGCCTTTGTCCGGGATGCGCAGCAGGGCTTCGGCCAGGCACATCAGGGCCACGCCTTCCTGGGATGACAGGGAGAATTCCTGCAGCAGGCCCTGGACGATACCGGCACGGCCGCCGGCGCTCTTCTGGTTGCGCAGTTTTTCGGCGATGGTCGCGGCCAGCTTGTTGGTGGCTTCGGCCATGGTGGCCGGCAGGCGCGCCTGCTCCAGCAGCATCGGCACCACTTCCGGTTCCGGGCGGCGGTAGGCGGCGGTGATCGAGGCGCGCAGCACCGATTGCGGCAGGATGCTTTCGGCGAATTCGAGGAAGCACTGGTGAGCGTGGTCGGTCTGCACTTCGCCAGCGTCATCGCCGTCGGTGCGGGTCGAACCGCTCAGCTCGGTCAGGGTTGCACCACCCTCGAGTTTTTCCAGGTAATTGAAAATTGCCTGCTTGATCAGCCAGTGCGGCGTGCGATCGATCGAGGTTGCGGCAGCCTTCAGGCGTTCGCGGGTCGGGTCGTCGAGTTTGACCCCAAGGGTGGTGGTAGCCATATTTTTATCCTCATGTTTACCACGGTTGCGTGGCATCAGCTGGCGGCAAGATTAGCCGTGAGCCGAGAGAGGTGCAACCGGGTGCAACCTGTTTTTTATCGGAATAATAGACAGCTCATCAGGAATTAATTTCCGGTCCCTGGGCGGCGCTTCTGCTTGGTGCTTTTAATTCTGTCGCGATGAGTTTTTGCTCCAAAAAGGAGCAAAAACGGGGCGTTCGCCGGAAAAATCGCTTGGGTGCAACTTATTCTCGCGAAACAGGTTGCACCTTCTTTGAATTGTTGAATAGCATTCGCGCCCAAGGTGCAACCGGCCCTCGCGACCGGTTCATCGGCTGGTGGCTTTCCTGGGGAAACATCAGTCATAAATGCGCGGAGTACCCAACCGTCTCTCAAACGTAGTCGTTTGAGAGCGGTGGTGCTGACCGCCGCTACATAAAAACAAAGCCAGGGCGTAACTCAATGAGTGCAAGCAATCCAACCTTGATCACGTTCGTGATCTACATCGCAGCTATGGTGCTGATCGGCTTCATGGCCTATCGCTCTACCAACAACCTTTCTGACTACATCCTCGGTGGCCGCAGCCTGGGTAGCGTGGTGACTGCGCTTTCCGCCGGTGCTTCCGACATGAGCGGCTGGTTGCTGATGGGCCTGCCGGGCGCCATCTACATGTCCGGCCTGTCCGAGAGCTGGATCGCCATCGGCCTGATCGTCGGTGCCTACCTGAACTGGCTGTTCGTCGCCGGTCGTCTGCGAGTACAAACCGAACACAACGGCGATGCATTGACGCTGCCGGACTATTTCTCCAGCCGCTTCGAGGACAAGAGCGGGCTGCTGCGGATCATCTCCGCGATCGTGATCCTGGTGTTCTTCACCATTTACTGCGCTTCCGGCATCGTCGCCGGTGCCCGTCTGTTCGAAAGCACCTTCGGCATGCCTTACGAGACCGCCCTGTGGGCCGGTGCCGCGGCGACCATCGCCTACACCTTCGTTGGTGGTTTCCTGGCAGTGAGCTGGACCGACACCGTACAAGCCACCCTGATGATCTTCGCCCTGCTGCTGACGCCGATCATCGTGCTGCTGGCCACCGGTGGCGTCGACACCACCTTCCTGGCGATCGAAGCCCAGGACCCAAGCAACTTCGACATGCTGAAAAACACCACCTTCATCGGCATCATCTCGCTGATGGGCTGGGGCCTGGGCTACTTCGGCCAGCCGCATATCCTGGCACGCTTCATGGCCGCGGATTCGGTCAAGTCGATCGCCAACGCCCGTCGCATCTCCATGACCTGGATGATCCTGTGCCTGGGCGGCACCGTGGCCGTGGGCTTCTTCGGTATCGCCTACTTCTCGGCACACCCGGAAGTGGCCGGTCCCGTGACCGAGAACCACGAGCGTGTGTTCATCGAACTGGCCAAGCTGCTGTTCAACCCATGGATCGCCGGTGTGCTGCTGTCGGCCATCCTGGCGGCGGTGATGAGCACCCTGAGCTGCCAGTTGCTGGTGTGCTCCAGTGCCCTGACCGAAGACTTCTACAAAGCCTTCCTGCGTAAACATGCTTCCCAGCTGGAGCTGGTATGGGTCGGTCGCGCCATGGTGCTGCTGGTTGCCCTGGTCGCCATCGCCATGGCCGCCAACCCGGAAAACCGCGTACTGGGCCTGGTCAGCTACGCCTGGGCCGGTTTCGGCGCAGCCTTCGGTCCTGTGGTGCTGATCTCGGTACTGTGGAAAGGCATGACTCGCGACGGCGCGCTGGCCGGCATCATCGTCGGCGCCGTGACCGTGATCCTGTGGAAGCACTTCAATGTGCTGGGCCTGTACGAAATCATCCCTGGCTTCATCTTCGCCAGCCTGGCCATCCTGCTGGTGAGCAAGATGAGCGCGCCGAGCACCGGCATGGTCCAGCGTTTCGAGGCGGCCGAGAAAGACTACAAGCTCAACCACTGATCGGGAGCCGCTGAGGCGCTAACCCTGCAGTGATTCGAAAAGCCCGCATTCCCTGGGATGCGGGCTTTTTTATGGGCGTGCCTGCGCCGTGGAAGCTCCCGACACGACCTGACGCCGGCCGTGGCACAGGGTAAACTTCGCCCCCTGCGCAGGAGCAACCATGAACTATCGTCACGCCTTCCACGCCGGCAACCACGCCGACGTCTTCAAACACCTGACCCTGACCCGCCTGATCGCCCTGATGTCGCGCAAGGAGCAGCCGTTCGCCTACCTCGACAGCCATGCCGGCATCGGCCTGTACGACCTCCAGGGCGATCAGGCCAACCGCACCGGCGAGTACCTGGAAGGCATCGCGCGCCTGTGGGGCGAGCAGGACCTGCCAGCGCTGACCGCCGACTACATGGCGGTGCTGCACAAGATGAACCCCGATGGCGAACTGCGTTATTACCCGGGCTCGCCCGAGCTGGCGCGGCGCCTGACCCGTTCCCAGGACCGGGTGCTGCTCAACGAGAAGCATCCGGAAGACGGGTTGCTGCTCAAGGAAAACATGAAGGGCGATCGCCGGGTGGCGGTCCACCTGGGCGAGGGCTGGCATGTGGCGCGGGCGCTGCTGCCGGTGGCCGAGAAGCGCGCGGTGATGCTGATCGACCCGCCGTTCGAACAGCTCGACGAGATGCAGCGTTGCGCCGCGTCGTTGAAAGAAGCCATCGGCCGGATGCGCCAGACCGTGGCGGCCATCTGGTACCCGGTCAAGGATCAACGGGCGCTGCGCCGCTTCTACCAGGACCTGGCCGGTACCGGCGCGCCGAAGCTGCTGCGTGTGGAACTGCTGGTGCATCCGCTGGATACGCCCAACAGCCTGAACGGCTCGGGCTTGGCGATTGCCAACCCGCCGTGGGGGCTGGAAGAGGAGTTGCGCGAGCTGCTGCCGTGGTTGGCGCAGAAACTGGGCCAGACCCAGGGCGGCTGGCAGATGGATTGGCTGATCGCCGAATAATGGGGGGAGCTACAAGCTGCAAGCTGCAAGCTACAAGCTGAAGCAGGACAGCTTGCAGCTTGCAGCTTGTAGCTTGCCGCTGCTTTCAGATCGGGCAGGTCACGCCTGTGCCGCCGATCCCGCAGTAGCCTTCCGGGTTCTTCGCCAGGTATTGCTGATGGTAGGCCTCGGCGTAGTAGAAGGTCGGGGCTTCTTCGATTTCCGTGGTGATGGCGCCCAGCCCGGCCTTGGTCAGCTCGGCCTGGAACACTTTTTCGCTGGCCTTGGCCTGCTCCAGCTGGGTCGGGTTGGTGGCATAGATCACCGAACGGTACTGGGTGCCGATGTCGTTGCCCTGGCGCATGCCCTGGGTCGGGTTGTGCAGTTCCCAGAACATCGCCAGCAGTTCCTGATAGCTGACTTTCTCCGGCTCGTAGACCACCAGCACCACTTCGCTGTGGCCGGTCAGGCCCGAGCAGACTTCTTCGTAGGTCGGGTTCGGGGTAAAGCCGCCGGCGTAGCCCACCGACGTGCTGAACACGCCCTCGCGCTGCCAGAACTTGCGTTCCGCGCCCCAGAAGCAACCCAGGCCGAAGATGGCGAATTCCACGTTGCCCGGGAATGGGCCCAGCAGCGGGTTGCCGTTGACGAAGTGTTCGGCTGGCACGGTCATCGGGGTTTCGCGGCCAGGCAGGGCTTGTTCTTTGGTAGGTAGCACGTTTTTGTTCACCAGAATTTCCGAGCGCAGAACCATGATCAGTCCTCTCAGTCAGGGTGGGATTGAGTAATTAACCAGACCCGCAGTTTGCCCGAGTGTTACGGCGCTGTCAGGCGATTGGGCCGCGCGGGTAACGTTTGAGCTTGTCGATCAGCTCCGAGCCGGGGATCGGCCGGTCGAACAGGTAGCCCTGGCCGACATCGCAGCGGTGGCGACGCAGGAAAGACAGCTGCTCCGCGGTTTCGATGCCCTCGGCCACCACCTGGATCTTCAGGTTGTGGGCCATGGCGATCACCGCCGAGGTGATTTCCATGTCGTCCTGGTTGGCGGGGATTTCATGGATGAAGCTGCGATCGATCTTGATGATGTCGATCGGGAATTTCTTCAAGTAGCTCAGCGACGAATAGCCGGTGCCGAAGTCGTCCATGGCCAGGGTCAGGCCGAGCTTTTTCAGCTGGTCGAGTTGCTGGTGGGTGTCTTCGGTGGCTTCCAGCAGCAGGCCTTCGGTCAGTTCCAGCTCCAGCAGCGAGGCGGGCAGCTGTTCCTCCTTGAGGATGCTGGCGATGGAGGCCACCAGGTCCGGGTCGGAAAACTGCTTGGGCGACAGGTTGATCGCCACCTGCAGATTTCCCAGGCCAGCGGCGGTGAGCTGCTTGCTCATGCGACAGGCCTGGCGCGCGATCCATTTGCCGATCGGGATGATCAGGCCGGTCTCTTCGGCGACGCTGATGAACTGGTCCGGACGGATCATGCCCTTTTCCGGATGGTTCCAGCGCAGCAGCGCCTCCAGGCCCAGCAGGCGTCCGCTGCGCAGGCACAGCTTGGGCTGGTAGAACACGTCCAGCTCGTTCTGGGTCAGGGCGCGGCGCAGGTTGTTTTCCACGAACAGCTTGTAGCTGGCTTCGGCGTTCAGGGCCTCGGTAAACACCTGCACCTGATGTTTGCCGTTGGCCTTGGCCTTGTGCAGCGCCAGGCCGGCGTTGCGCATCAGGGTCTGCGGGTCGCGGCCGTGCAGCGGTGCGCAGGCCAGGCCCACGGAGCCGGTGACGCTGATGAGTTGGTTGTCGACGAACATCGGCTTGTCGAGGGTCATCAGCAACTGGCTGGCGATCTGTTGGCCTGCCTCCAGGTCGGTGTCGTCCAGCAGCACGGCGAACTCGTTACTGGCGAAGCGCGCCAGGCTGCCGCTCGGGCTCAGGCTGTTGCGCAGGCGCCGGGCCAGGCTGATCAGCAGCTTGTCGCCGGTCTGGTGGCCGAGGCTGTCGTTGATCCGCTTGAAATTGTCGATGTCCACCAGCAGCAGGCTGATGGGGCTGTCGCTGTCGCGGGCGAAGCGTTCGTCGAGGTTGCGGATGAAGGCGGGGCGGTTGCCCAGGTTGGTCAGGTTGTCGGTGTAGGCCAGGCGCTCGATGCGTTGCTGGGCGAGCTTGGTCTGGGTGATGTCTTCGTAGATGCCGATGTAGTGGGTCAGTTCGCGGTTGTCGCCATAGACCTTGGAGATCGACAACTGGCCCCAGTACGGCTCCAGGTTCTTGCGCCGGCTCTTGAACTCGCCCTGCCAGCTGTTGCTCTTGGCCAGGCTGGAGGGCGCGTCGAACAGCAGTTCGCTGAGGTTCTCCAGCGCCGGCAGTTCCGCCAGCCGATGGCCGTGGACTTCCTCGGTGCTGTACTGGGTGATCGCCGTGAAGCTCGGGTTGACGTACTCCACCACGCCGTCGCAGTTGACCAGCAGAAAGGCATTGGCGCTTTGCTCGACCGCGCGCTGGAACAGGTGCAGGGCGCTGGTGGCGGTACGGCGGTTGTGGTTGTTGATGACCTGGGCGAACTGGTCGGCCAGCTCGCCGGCAAAGGCGATTTCATCGGATTGCCAGGCGCGGGTGTTGCCCACTTGTTCCAGGCACAGCACGCCGACCACCTGGCCGTCGATGCGGATACTGGCGTCGAGCATGGCGTTGATATTGCGCGGGCGCAGGCTCTCGGCCATTTCCCGGGTGCGCGGGTCACGCATGGCATTGTGCGCATCGATGGCCCGGCTGGTGTGCAGGGCTTCGAGGTAGTCGGGGAAGTCGCTGGCGTCGATCGTCTCCGGCAGGATGTATTCCTGCAGGTCGCGGTGATAGGCGCAGATGGGCACTAGCGACTGGCCTTCCAGGTTCCAGATGCTGGCACAGTCGATTTCGTAGATGTCGCAGGCGCTGCGGGTGATCAGCTCGGCGGCTTCCAGCAGGGAGTTGTTGGCGCTGTAGCGCTGGCGGGCCAGGAGCAGGATCAGGTCTTGCTGGGCGCGCACCCGTTCGAGGTGCTGGAGTTGTTCCTGCTGGGCGCGCTGATTGAGTTCCAGGGCGATTTGCAGGCGACTGTTCTGGGTTTCCAGGTCGGGCGCGGAGAGCGGCTGAACGTTCTCGAGCAGGCCGTCGACCACCAGGAAATAGCCACGCAGCAGGTGTCGATTGTGCTGTTTGTAGGCTTCGCCGAGTTCCAGCAGGCTGAGTGAGCCCTTGGCGGTGTGCAGGGTGTAGCGAATCAGATAATGCGGGCTGTGGGTCAGTTGCTGCTGGATCGCATCGTGCAGCTGATAACGGGCTTCCGGCTCCATCAGGCTGGCATAGGGCGAGCCGACCAGGGCGCAGAGCTCGACGGCGGGCAGGCCGAATTGGCGTTCACAGTTCGGGTCGAGAAACAGCAGGGCCCAGCTCGCTTCATTCAGCCGTTCGAAACGCAGCATGCCGAGCCGCGAGGGCACGGGCAACTGCGTCACTACCTCGGCCACCATACGGCTGGCGGCATCGGGTTGGCTTTTCATGGGGAAACTCGCTTGGTAAATGCTGATCGCGCCGGGCTCGCGCCCTCTTTACTGTTGCCTGCGGCAAGGTTGCATCATGCGGCACTGACTGACAAGTGAGATGAAGGCTAAGTGCTATAAGAATCTATCGGCAGAACGGAAGATTTCTGAACGCTAATCTTTCCCGGTGTTTTACCGGGCTTTGGCGGCTGGTTACAGCGATTTTTCGGCAAAAAAAAGCCCCGCCAAATCGACGGGGTTGAGGTACGAGCGTGGCGCTCGAAAAGGGTGCAACGGCCGGCTTCCCCATGACAGGGAAGCCGGCCGAGTCTTACAGCAGGATGGTGCGGATATCCGCCAGCAGATCGCTCAGACGCTTGGTGAAGCGTGCGGCAGCGGCGCCGTTGATCACGCGGTGATCGTAGGACAGCGACAGCGGCAGCATCAGCTTCGGCTGGAAGGCTTTACCGTCCCAGACTGGCTGGATGGTGGCCTTGGAAACGCCGAGGATCGCCACTTCCGGTGCGTTGACGATCGGCGTGAAACCGGTGCCGCCAATGTGACCGAGGCTGGAGATGGTGAAGCAGGCACCCTGCATGTCGTCCGCCGAGAGCTTCTTGGTCCGGGCTTTTTCAGCCAGGGAAGCGGCTTCGGCAGCCAGTTGCAGCAGGCTCTTCTGATCGACGTTCTTGATCACCGGTACCAGCAGGCCATCCGGGGTGTCGACCGCGAAGCCGATGTTCACGTACTTCTTGCGGATGATCGCTTTGCCGCTAGGCGCTAGCGAACTGTTGAAGTCCGGCAGTTCCTTGAGCAGGTGCGCGCAGGATTTCAGCAGCAGCGGCAGGATGGTCAGCTTGACGCCGGCCTTCTCTGCAACGGCTTTCTGGGCGATCCGGAAGGCTTCCAGCTCGGTGATATCGGCCGAGTCGAACTGGGTGACGTGAGGCACGTTCAGCCAGCTGCGATGCAGGTTCGATGCACCAGCCTGCATCAGGCGGGTCATCGGCACTTCTTCGATCTCGCCGAAGCGGCTGAAGTCCACCACCGGAATCGGCGGGATGCCCGCGCCACCGGTTGCGCCGCCAGCAGCTGGCGCTTCCTTGGCCTTTTGCATCATCGCTTTGACGTAAACCTGCACGTCTTCCTTGAGGATGCGACCGTGCGGACCGCTGGCGCCAACAGCGCTCAGCTCGACGCCGAACTCACGGGCCAGTTGACGCACTGCAGGACCTGCGTGAACTTTGGCGCCAGGCTTGGCAGGTGCAGCGGCCGGGGCGGCAGCAGGTGCAGCAGCCGGAGCAGCAGCGGCAGGTGCCGGAGCGCTTGGCGCAGCCGCGGCAGCTGGGGCCGGGGCAGCAGCAGGTGCCGCGCCTTTGACTTTCAGCTTGAGGATCAGGTCGCCGGTACCGACTTCGTCGTCCAGCTTGATCGCAACGCTTTCCACGATGCCGGCGGCTGGCGATGGGATTTCCATGCTGGCCTTGTCGGACTCGAGGGTGATCAGCGACTGGTCGGCTTCAACGCTGTCGCCAGCCTTGACCAGCACTTCGATGATCTTGGCCTTGCCGGCCGAACCGATGTCAGGGACGTGGATGTCCTGGACGCTGTCGGCCACTGGGGCAGCCGGAGCTGCCGCAGGAGCAGGCGCAGCGGCAGGTGCCGGAGCAGCCGCCTGGGCCGGAGCGGCCGCAACAGGGGCCGCAGCACCTGCCACTTCCAGATCCAGGATCAGGTCGCCGGTGCCGACTTCGTCGTTGAGCTTGACGCTGATGGCCTTGACCACGCCAGCGGCAGGCGATGGGATCTCCATGCTCGCCTTGTCGGATTCCAGGGTGATCAACGATTGATCAGCCTCGACCTTGTCGCCGACCTTGACCTGGATCTCGATGATCTGGGCCTTGCCCGACGAGCCGATGTCCGGCACGTGCACTTGCTGAACCGAAGCGGCGGCAGGCGCAGCAGCAGGAGCGGCAGGCGTCGGCGCTGCAGCTGGTTTTTCCGCGGCCTTGGCAGCTGGAGCGGCGGCCGCTGGCGCCGCGGCAGCGGCACCCTCGACTTCCAGTTC
Source organism: Pseudomonas sp. 09C 129 (assembly GCF_002843625.1). Taxonomy (NCBI): domain Bacteria; kingdom Pseudomonadati; phylum Pseudomonadota; class Gammaproteobacteria; order Pseudomonadales; family Pseudomonadaceae; genus Pseudomonas; species Pseudomonas sp. 09C 129. Next base: position 1,057,811 of record NZ_CP025261.1, read on the forward strand.
CAGCAGCTCGTCGCCTTCTTTCAGGCGATCGCCCAGCTTCACTTTCAGGCTTTTGATGATGCCGGCTTTGGGCGCCGGAACTTCCATGCTCGCCTTGTCCGATTCCAGCGTCAGGATGCTCTGGTCGGCTTCGATACGGTCGCCGACCTTCACAAACAGTTCGATTACTTCACCTTCACCGCTGCCGATGTCAGGTACGCGAATGAGTTCGCTCACAAAAAATCTCCTCAGCAGTCCAGTGGGTTGCGTTTTTCCGGGTTGATACCGAACTTGGTGATGGCCTCGGCCACGACCTTAGGTTCGATGTCACCACGGTCAGCCAAGGCTTCCAGGGCTGCCAACACCACGAAATGACGGTCGACTTCGAAGAAGTGACGCAGCTTCTTGCGGCTGTCACTGCGGCCGAAACCGTCGGTGCCCAGGACTTTGAATTCCTTGGACGGGACCCACTGACGAATCTGTTCGGCGAACAGCTTCATGTAGTCGGTAGAGGCGATGACCGGGCCCTTGCGGCCGCTCAGGCACTCTTCGACATAGCTCAGCTTAGGCTTCTGGCCCGGGTGCAGACGGTTGCTGCGCTCGACTGCCAGGCCATCGCGACGCAGTTCGTTGAAGCTGGTAACGCTCCAGACGTCCGCGCCCACGTTGAATTCTTCACGCAGGATCTTCGCCGCTTCACGGACTTCGCGCAGGATGGTGCCGGAGCCCATCAGCTGTACGTGGTGCGCCGCTTCGCGGGTGTCTTCCTCGAGCAGGTACATGCCCTTGATGATGCCTTCCTCGACACCGGCCGGCATGGCTGGCTGCTGGTAGGACTCGTTCATCACGGTGATGTAGTAGAAGACGTCCTGTTGCTCTTCGGTCATCTTCTTCATGCCGTCCTGGATGATCACCGCCAGCTCGTAGCCATAGGTCGGATCGAAGGTACGGCAGTTCGGGATGGTGCCCGCCAGCATGTGGCTGTGACCGTCTTCGTGCTGCAGGCCTTCACCGTTGAGGGTGGTACGGCCGGCGGTACCGCCGATCAGGAAGCCACGGGTACGGCTGTCGCCAGCGGCCCAGGCCAGGTCGCCGATACGCTGGAAGCCGAACATCGAATAGAAGATGTAGAACGGCAGCATCGGCTGGTTGTGGCTGGAGTACGAAGTACCGGCTGCAATGAAGGAGCTCATGGCGCCCGCTTCGTTGATGCCTTCCTCGAGGATCTGGCCCTTCTTGTCTTCGCGGTAGAACATCACCTGGTCTTTATCGACTGGCTCGTAGAGCTGGCCGACGGACGAGTAGATGCCCAACTGACGGAACATGCCTTCCATACCGAAGGTACGGGCTTCGTCCGGGATGATCGGGACGATGCGCTGGCCGATTTCCTTGTCCTTGACCAGCTGCGCGAGGATTCGCACGAAGGCCATGGTGGTGGAGATTTCGCGGTCGCCCGAACCGTCGAGGATGGCCTTGAGGGTATCCAGTGGCGGGGTCGGGATGTTGAAGCTCTTGGCGCGACGCTGAGGCACGAAACCGCCCAGTGCGGCACGACGCTCGCTCAGGTAGCGGGCTTCGGCACTGCCTTCTTCCGGCTTGAAGAACGGCAGGTTTTCGATCTCTTCGTCCTTGACCGGAATGTCGAAGCGGTCGCGGAACAACTTCAGGCTGTCGACATCGACTTTCTTGGTGTTGTGCGCGGTGTTCTTCGCTTCGCCGGCGCCGGTGCCATAACCCTTGATGGTCTTGGCCAGGATGACGGTCGGTTGCTCTTTGTGGTTGACCGCCTCGTGGTAGGCCGCATAGACCTTGTAGGGGTCGTGGCCGCCACGGTTGAGTTTCCAGATTTCGTCGTCGGACAGGTCTTCGACCATCGCCTTGAGTTCTGGCGTGTTGAAGAAGTGCTCACGTACGAAGGCGCCGTCTTTGGCCTTGTAGTTCTGGTACTCGCCGTCGATGACTTCGTCCATGCGGCGTTGCAGGATGCCGTCGGTGTCCTTGGCCAGCAGTGGGTCCCAGAAACGGCCCCAGATGACCTTGTTCACATTCCACTGGGCGCCACGGAACACGCCTTCGAGTTCCTGGATGATCTTGCCGTTGCCGCGAACCGGGCCGTCGAGGCGCTGCAGGTTGCAGTTGATGACGAAGATCAGGTTGTCCAGCTTCTCGCGGCCGGCCAGGGAGATCGCGCCCAGGGATTCCGGCTCGTCGCACTCGCCGTCGCCCATGAAGCACCAGACTTTCTGCTTGCCCGGCTGGATGAAACCGCGGGCTTCCAGGTACTTCATGAAGCGTGCCTGGTAGATCGCCTGGATCGGACCCAGACCCATGGAGACGGTCGGGAACTGCCAGAAATCAGGCATCAGCCATGGGTGCGGGTAGGAGGACAGGCCGTTGCCATCCACTTCCTGACGGAAGTTGTTCATCTGGTCTTCGCTGATGCGGCCTTCCATGAAAGCGCGAGCGTAGACGCCAGGGGAGGCGTGGCCCTGGAAGTAGATCAGGTCGCCGCCATGTTCTTCGGTTGGCGCCTGGAAGAAGTAGTTGAAGCCGATGTCATACAGCGTCGCACTGGAAGCGAAGCTGGAGATGTGACCGCCCAGGTCAGAATCTTTCAGGTTCGTACGCATGACCATGGCCAACGCGTTCCAACGTACCAGCGAGCGAATGCGGCGTTCCATGAACAGGTCGCCAGGCATGCGTGCTTCGTGGGTGACGGGAATCGTGTTGCGGTACGGCGTGGTGATGGCGTAGGGCAGTTGCGAGCCGCTGCGGGTCGCGAGTTCGCCCATACGGGTCATCAGGTAGTGAGCACGGTCTTCGCCTTCTTTGTCGAGAACCGATTCCAGGGCGTCCAGCCATTCCTGGGTTTCGACGGGATCGAGGTCTTGCATGGCTTGCTCCAGGGCGGAAAGGCTTCCAGAATCGGTTGCCTGAGTTTGCGACTGGCCTTGTGGGCAGACGATAAAATTCTTGGATTGCCGGAGGTTGATACGGCGGCGTGTAGTTTTACTACAAATCGTCGGCCATTTCAGCCTTTTGAATGTATAGACGAGTAGTAAAACTACAGAAGATTGGCTTGTGGCCTCCTGCTGCGTTGTGAGAATAATCGTTACTGTTGGTCGATTTCCAACACCAATGGGTAAGAATTTGATGTTGGCTGCCAAAATAATAAAAAATTCAGCTATTTCTAACTTTTGTTCGACAGTCCTTCAAGGGCCGCGCCCGCAGAATTTGCCCCGACCGCCCCTTTCTACGCCGATCAAGGATAGCCCATGAGCCTGCCCGCGCTTGCCGAACTCCCAGCGACTCTCCTGCCTTTTGTCAGCCGTGCGGAGCAGTCGTTCCGTAGCGCCGTGGCGACCCTGGACGACGATCACGGGCTCGCCGCCTGGACCCCCGAACGCTGGGCCGAGTTCGCCCGGGTGAGCGCCGCCAGCGACTTTTTCATTGAACAGAGCCTTCGTGACCCTTTGATGTTGCTGGAGCTGGTGCGCGGCGGCGAACTCGACCGCGGCTTCGGCCCAGGCGAGCTATGCGCGCAGATCGCCGCGGCGGTGCAGCAGGCCACCAGCGAAGACGAGCTGGGGCGGGTGCTGCGGCGTCAGCGCAATCGTCATCAGGTGCGGATCATCTGGCGCGACCTGACGCGCCAGGCGGATCTGGTGCAGACCTGTCGCGACCTCTCGGACATGGCCGACGCCTGCATCGACCAGGCCTATCAATGGTTGTACCAGCGCCACTGCGAGCAGTTCGGTGTTCCCACCGGTCGACGCAGCGGCGAGCCGCAGCAGATGGTCATCCTCGGCATGGGCAAGCTGGGCGCCGTCGAGCTGAACCTGTCGTCGGACATCGACCTGATCTTCGCCTACCCCGAAGGCGGGGAGACCGTGGGCGTGAAGCGTGCGCTGGATAACCAGGAGTTTTTCATCCGCCTGGGGCAGCGCCTGATCAAGGCGCTGGACCCGATGACCGTCGACGGTTTCGTGTTCCGCGTCGACATGCGCCTGCGGCCCTACGGTTCGGCGGGCGCCCTGGTGCTGAGCTTCAATGCGCTGGAGCAGTACTACCAGGATCAGGGCCGCGACTGGGAGCGCTACGCGATGATCAAGGCGCGGGTGGTGGCGGGTGACCAGATCGCCGGCGCGCAGTTGCTCGACATGCTGCGGCCCTTTGTCTATCGGCGTTACCTGGACTTCTCGGCGATCGAAGCGCTGCGCACCATGAAGCAGCTGATCCAGCAGGAAGTGCGGCGCAAGGGCATGGCCGACAATATCAAGCTGGGCTCCGGCGGGATTCGTGAAGTCGAGTTCATCGCCCAGGCTTTCCAGCTGATCCACGGCGGGCGCGACCTGAGCCTGCAGCAGCGTCCTCTATTAAAGGTGCTGACCACCCTGGAGGGGCAGGGTTACCTGCCGCCCGCGGTGATCGCCGAGCTGCGTGAAGGTTACGAATTCCTGCGTTACACCGAACATGCGATCCAGGCGATCGCCGACCGGCAGACGCAGATGCTGCCGGACAATCCACAGGACCAGGCGCGTATTGCCTTCATGCTGGGTTTTGCCGACTGGGCGGCGTTCCATGAGCGGCTGATGTATTGGCGCGGTCGGGTGGAATGGCACTTCCGTCAGGTGATCGCCGACCCGGATGAAGACGAAGGCCACGAGTGCGAAGTGGTGGTCGGCGGTGAATGGCTGCCGCTGTGGGAGGAAGCCCAGGACGAGGAAGCTGCCTGCCGGCAGTTGCAGGAAGGCGGTTTCAATGACGCGCCCAAGGCGCTCAGGGCGCTGGCCGGCCTGCGTGGCAGCCCGCAATTGCGGGCCATGCAGCGTTTGGGGCGCGAGCGTCTCGACGCCTTTATTCCCCGCCTGCTGGCCCAGGCGGTAGAGCATGCCGATCCGGACCTGGTGCTGGAGCGGGTGTTGCCGCTGGTCGAGGCGGTGGCGCGGCGCTCCGCCTACCTGGTGCTGCTCACCGAGAATCCCGGGGCCTTGCGCCGCCTGCTGACCCTGTGTGCCGCCAGCCCGTGGATCGCCGAACAGATCACTCGCTTCCCGCTGCTGCTCGATGAATTGCTCAACGAAGGCCGGCTGTTCAAGCCGCCACTGGCGCCGGAGCTGGCCGCCGAGCTGCGCGAACGCCTGACGCGCATCCCCGAGGACGACCTGGAGCAGCAGATGGAAGCGCTGCGCCACTTCAAGCTGGCTCACCGCCTGCGGGTGGCAGCCTCGGAAATCGCCGGCAGCCTGCCGCTGATGAAGGTCAGCGATTACCTGACCTGGCTGGCCGAGGCGATCCTCGAACAGGTGCTGGCCCTGGCCTGGCGCCAGACCGTGGCCAAATACGGCGCTCCGCAGCGCACCGATGGCACCTTGTGCGATCCCGGCTTCATTATTGTCGGTTACGGGAAAGTCGGCGGCCTGGAACTCGGGCATGGTTCCGACCTGGACCTGGTGTTTATCCATGACGGCGATCCGCAGGCGGAAACCGATGGGCCGAAACCGATCGACGGCGCGCAGTTCTTCACCCGCCTGGGCCAGCGGATCATTCACCTGCTGACCACCCAGACCAACTCCGGTCAACTGTACGAAGTGGACATGCGCCTGCGGCCGTCCGGGGCGTCGGGCTTGCTGGTGAGTTCGCTGGGGGCTTTCGCCCGTTATCAGGAGAACGAGGCCTGGACCTGGGAGCATCAGGCGCTGGTGCGTGCCCGGGTGCTGGTGGGTAGCCAGGATGTCGGCCAGGCCTTCGAGAAAGTGCGGGCGGCGGTGCTGGGTCGTGCCCGTGACCTGCCCAAGTTGCAGCAGGAGGTCAGCGAGATGCGGGCCAAGATGCGCGACAACCTGGGGACCAGGGCGACGGCTGCCGGAACCGCGGCAAATGCCTTCGAGGCCACGGCGCCGTTCGACCTCAAGCAGGACGCCGGAGGTATCGTCGACATCGAATTTATGGTGCAATACGCGGCCCTGGCGTGGTCGCAAGAGCACCCGTCATTGCTGCGCTACACCGACAATATCCGCATTCTGGAAGGTCTGGAGGAAGTCGGGCTGATGCCCGCGACCGACGCCAGTCTGTTGCGCGAGGTCTATAAGGCCTACCGCTCCGCGGCTCACCGCCAGGCCTTGCAGAACGAGGCCGGGGTCATCGCCGGCGACCAGTTCGCCAGCGAGCGACGGGAGGTATTGCGGATTTGGCGCGAGCTGGGGCTAAGCTAGGCAGCGTGCGCTGCGTTGCCACAAATGTATCCGGCGAGCCAGGTTGCGGCTCGTCCACAATGAGCTGGCGGTGAATGCCGCAGGGCTGGATTCTCGAGGCGGGGAGGCGTAAGCCTCCCCGGTTCGTTTTTGGAAACCACATGAATATTCTGATCGTTGGGCCCAGTTGGGTCGGTGACATGGTGATGGCGCAGACACTCTTCCAGTGCCTGAAACAGCGCCATCCTCAATGCGAGATCGACGTGCTGGCCCCCGAGTGGAGCCGGCCGATCCTGGAGCGCATGCCGCAAGTGCGGCGGGCCTTGAGCTTCCCGCTCGGCCACGGCGTGCTGGAACTGGCGACTCGTCGGCGCATCGGCAAATCCCTGGTCGGCCAGTACGACCAGGCCATCCTGCTGCCCAACTCGCTGAAGTCGGCGCTGGTGCCGTTTTTTGCCGGCATCGCGCAACGCACCGGCTGGCGTGGCGAGTTCCGCTACGGCCTGCTCAACGACGTGCGCACGCTGGACAAAGAACGTTATCCGCTGATGATCGAGCGCTTCATGGCCCTGGCTTACGAGCCGGGCGCCGAGCTGCCCAAGCCGTATCCGCGTCCCGACCTGCAGATCGATCCGGCCAGCCGCGAAGCGGCGCTGGCCAAGTTCGGCCTGACCCTGGACCGCCCGGTGCTGGCGCTATGTCCGGGTGCCGAGTTCGGCGAAGCCAAGCGCTGGCCGTCCGAGCATTACGCCAAGGTTGCCGAGCTGAAGATCCGCGAGGGCTGGCAGGTCTGGCTGTTCGGTTCGAAGAACGATCACGTGGTCGGCGAAGACATTCGCGCCCGGCTGATTCCTGGGCTGCGCGAAGAGTCGGTCAACCTCTGCGGCGGCACCTCCCTGGCCGAGGCCATCGACCTGTTGTCCTGCGCCGATTCCGTGGTGTCCAACGACTCCGGGCTGATGCACGTGGCGGCGGCGCTGAATCGCCCGCTGGTGGCGGTGTACGGCTCGACGTCTCCGGGGTTCACCCCGCCGCTGGCCGACCAGGTCGAGGTCGTGCGCCTGGGCATCGAGTGCAGCCCGTGCTTCGATCGCACCTGCCGCTTTGGCCATTACAACTGCCTGCGCCAGCTGCTGCCCGACTCGGTGGACCAGGCCTTGCAGCGGTTGCAAGGCACCGCGGTCGAGGTTCGGTAAGTGCGGGTACTGTTGATCAAGACCTCTTCCCTGGGCGACGTGATTCATGCGCTGCCGGCGCTGACCGATGCGGCGCGGGCGATCCCGGGGATCAAGTTCGACTGGGTGGTGGAAGAGGGGTTCGCGGAAATCCCGACCTGGCACCCGGCTGTGGATAAAGTGATCCCGGTGGCGATTCGCCGCTGGCGCAAGAACATCTGGCAGACCATCAAGAGTGGCGAGTGGCGGCGCTTCAAGCAAAGCGTGCGTGCCACCAAGTACGATCTGGTGATCGACGCCCAGGGCTTGCTGAAAAGCGCCTGGCTGACGCGCTACGTCAAGGCGCCGGTGGCCGGCCTGGACAAGCAGTCGGCACGCGAGCCCCTGGCGGCGCGTTTCTACTCGCGGCGCCTGGCCGTCGCCCGCGGCCAGCATGCCGTGGAGCGCGTGCGCCAGCTGTTCGCCGTGGCGCTGGGGTATGACTTGCCCCAAGGCCTGGGCGATTACGGCCTGAACGTCGAGAAACTGGTGGAGTTGCCGCGGCCCAAGCCGTTCGTGGTGTTCCTGCACGGCACCACCTGGGACACCAAGCACTGGCCGCAAGCCTATTGGCGCGAGCTGGCCGAACGCATGGGCCAGTTGGGCGTCGAGGTCAAGTTGCCGTGGGGCAACCCGGCGGAGAAGGCCCGGGCCGAGCGTATTGCCCAGGGCCTGAGCAACGCCACGGTGCTGCCGAAGCTGAACCTGGCGGGCGTCGCCAAGGTGCTGGCGCAAGCCCGGGCCTGCGTCGCGGTGGATACCGGGCTTGGCCATCTCGCCGCGGCGCTGGATGTGCCGACCATTTCCCTGTTCGGTCCGACCAACCCGGGCCTGACCGGTGCCTATGGCAAGGCGCAGATCCACATGGCCAGCGACTTCCCCTGCGCGCCGTGCCTGCAGAAAAAATGCACCTATCAACCGACGGCTGAAGATCAGCGGCGGTTCGACCTGAAACGCGAGTGGCCGCTGTGCTTCACGCGTCTGAATCCTGAGCGTGTCGCCAGCCGGCTGAGCAGGTTGTTACTGGCTGAGGAGCTGCGCTGATGCAATTGGCTTTTGTCCTTTATAAATACTTCCCGTTCGGCGGCCTGCAACGGGACTTCATGCGCATCGCCCTGGAGTGCCAGAAACGCGGGCACCGGATTCGCGTCTATACGCTGATCTGGGAAGGCGATGTGCCGCCGGGTTTCGAGGTGCTGGTGGCGCCGGTCAAGGCGTTCTTCAACCATCGTCGTAACGAGAAGCTCAGCGCCTGGATGGAGGCCGACCTGGCCAAGCGTCCGGTGGACCGCCTGATCGGCTTCAACAAGATGCCCGGCCTGGACGTGTACTACGCCGCCGACGGCTGCTTCGAAGACAAGGCGCAGAACCTGCGCCACTCGCTGTACCGCCGCTGGGGCCGCTACCGGCACTTCGCCGAATACGAGCGGGCGGTGTTCGCCCGGGACGCCAAGACCGAAGTGCTGATGATTTCCGAGGTCCAGCAGCCGCTGTTCATCAAGCATTACGACACCCCGGTGGAGCGTTTCCACCTGCTGCCGCCAGGCATCGCCCAGGACCGTCGCGCGCCGGCCAACGCGGCCGAGATCCGCGCCGAATTCCGTCGCGAGTTCGCCCTGAAAGACGATGATTTGCTGCTGGTGCAGATCGGCTCCGGGTTCAAGACCAAGGGCGTGGATCGCAGCCTCAAGGCTGTGGCTGCCTTGCCGCCGGAGCTGAAGAAACGCACCCGGCTATTTGTAATTGGCCAGGACGACCCCAAAGTATTCCAATTACAGAGCGCGGCATTGGGCCTGGGCGAGCATGTGCAGTTCCTCAAGGGGCGCAGTGATATTCCGCGTTTCCTGCTGGGCGCCGACCTGTTGATCCACCCGGCGTACAACGAAAACACCGGCACCGTGTTGCTGGAAGCGCTGGTGGCCGGCTTGCCGGTGCTGGTCAGCGCGGTCTGCGGTTATGCCCATTACATCGCCGAGGCCGACAGCGGCCTGGTACTGGACGAGCCACTGGAGCAGGGACAGCTCAATCAATACCTGAACACCATGTTGACCGACGACGCTGCACGCGCGACCTGGAGCCGTAACGGCCTGGCGTTCGCCGAGACGGCCGACCTCTATAGCATGCCGCAGCACGCTGCGGATGTGATTCTGGCGGAGCAACACTGATGAAGTTGATTCTTGCCGAACCGTTCAAGACCCTTTGGGCCGGGCGCGATGCGTTCGCCGAAGTCGAGCGTCTGGACGGCCAGGTCTACCGTGAACTGGAAGCCCGCCGTACCTTGCGTACCGAGGTGGCTGGCGAAGGGTTCTTCGTAAAGATTCACCGCGGTATCGGTTGGGGCGAGATCTTCAAGAACCTGCTCACCGTCAAGCTGCCGGTGCTCGGCGCGGGCCAGGAATGGCAGGCCATCCAGCGCCTGCAGGAAGCCGGTGTGCCGACCATGACCGCCGTCGCCTATGGCGAACGCGGCAGCAACCCGGCCAACCAGCATTCGTTCATCGTCACCGAGGAGCTGGCGCCGACCATCAGCCTCGAAGACTTCAGCATCGACTGGGTCAAGCAGCCGCCGCAGCCCAGGCTCAAGCGCGCGCTGATCGCCGAAGTGGCGCGCATGACCGGCATGATGCACCGCGCCGGGGTCAACCATCGTGACTGCTACATCTGCCACTTCCTGCTGCACACCGACAAGCCGGTGACGCCGGATGACTTCAAGCTCTCGGTGATCGACCTGCACCGCGCCCAGACCCGCCCGGCCATCACCCGGCGCTGGCGCGACAAGGACCTGGCGGCGCTGTATTTCTCGGCACTGGATATCGGCCTGACCCGGCGCGACAAGCTGCGCTTCCTCAAGGGTTATTTCCAGCAGCCGTTGCGCCAGATCCTGAGCGACGAAGCGCCTCTGCTGGCCTGGCTGGAGGGCAAGGCCAACAAGCTCTACGCACGCAAGCAGCGATACGGAGATGCGCTCTGATGGCGGGTTGGAACCTTGAACCTGGATATCAGGAGCTGGCGCAGGACTTCGGCAGTCTGGATGCGGTCTTTGCCCTCGAGGGCGAACACCTGACCCGCGACCCGTTGTCGGAGGTCATCCGGGTCGAACGCAACGGCATCAACTATTACGTCAAGCGCTACACCGGCGCCGGCAAGAACCTGCGGCGCTATCTGGGCAAGCCGCGGGTCAAGTCCGAGTGGCAGAACCTCAAGCGTTTCGCCAAGTGGGGCATTCCCACGGCGGAGGTGGTGGCCTGGGGTCTGGAGCGCCGTGGCCTGGCTTACGACCGGGGGGCGATGATCACCCGCGAGCTGCCACGCACCGAAGACCTGTCGGTCCTGGCCGAGCGCAACGACCCGCTGCTGGCCGATCGGGCCTGGGTGGACCGGGTCAGCCAGCAGCTGGCGCGCTACACGCGGATCATGCATGAGCATCGCTTCACCCATAACGACTTGAAGTGGCGCAACCTGCTGATCGACGATGAGGTCCGGCTTTACCTGATCGATTGCCCCAATGGCGATTTCTGGCGCGGTTTCTGGCTCAAGTACCGGATCACCAAGGACCTGGCGTGCCTGGACAAGGTGGCCAAGTATCATTTGTCCGCCACCCAGCGCCTGCGCTTCTATTTGCAGTACCGCCAGCGCACCCGGCTGAATGCCGCGGACAAGTGCCGCATCCGGCATGTGCTGAGATTTTTCGAGGGACGCGAATGACCGATTTCCTGGCGGCTCAGGACCGTGCGTTGCTGGAGCGCCACGGCCTCGACAGCTTCGACGCGTTGTGGGCCAAGCAACTTGAGGCGGTGGACGAGCCCAACACCGATGGTGGGGGCTGGAGCAGCGTGTATCGCCTTGACCTGGAAGGCCACGGCTACTACCTCAAGCGCCAGAGCAACTACCTGACGCGGACCCTGCACCGGCCGTTCGGCGAGCCGAGTTTCGCCCGCGAGTTTCGCAATATCAGCCGCTACCAGCAGTTGGGCATTCCAGCGCTGCAGGCGGCCTTCTTTGGCGAGCGCAAGGTGGCTGGCGAAACCCGGGCGATCCTGCTGACCCGGGCGCTGGATGGCTGGAACGACCTGGATTCGCTGCTGCAGCAATGGGCGCAGCTCAGCCCGGACCAGCACGCGGCGATCCTGCGGGCCTGTGGCCTGCTGGCGCGCCAGTTGCACGCGGTGCGCCAGGTGCACGGCTGCTTTTATCCCAAGCATATTTTCCTGCGGGCTACCGGCGACGGTTACCAGGCGCAATTGATCGACCTGGAAAAGACCCGTCCGCTGTTGTTCGGCCAGCGTGACCGGGTCAAGGACCTGGAGCCGCTGTTGCGTCGCGCCCCGGTCTGGAGTGAGAGCGATGTGCGCGCCTTGCTTGCGACCTATCTGGATCAGCCGCGGGACAGCTCGCTGGTCGATGCCTGGCTGAACCGCCTGAGTGCACGCCGCAGCCACAAGGAGACTCGTTGATGCGTCTGTCCGAACTTGAACGGGCCGGTCGCGCGCCAAGCCTGCCGTTGAGCCTGGAGCTGGCCGACGCTGCCGGGCCGGCCACGCTGCAGTTGCTCAGCCTGCTGCGGGTGCTGCCGGGGCAGCGCTACGTCGGCGCCGGTGTATGGCGCGGGCGTCCGGTGCTGGCCAAGTTACTGGTGGGGGCCAAGGCGGCGCGGCATTTCCAGCGCGAACTGCAAGGCGTGCGCTTGCTTGAAGAGCAGGGCATGACCACGCCGTTGCTGCTGGCAGACGGCCTGAAGGAAGGCGAGGGCGGCTGGCTGCTGTTCGAGTTCCTGGAAGGCTCCGAGAGCCTGGGCGATGCCTGGAAACAGGTGGAATCGTTGCCAGCGTTGGCTGATGAGCAGCAGGCGGTACTCGCCGAAGCCCTGGCCGCCATCGCCGAATTGCACGGCAAGGGCCTGTGGCAGGAAGACCTGCATCTGGACAACCTGCTGCGTCATCAGGGCAAGTTGTACCTGATCGACGGCGCCGGGATCTGCGTGGAACAGGCGGGCAAACCGCTGTCCCGGCAGAAAGTCCTGGAAAACCTCGGGGTGTTTTTCGCCCAGCTGCCCAAGAGCCTGGAGCCCTTCACCGAAGAGCTGCTGGTGCATTACCTGCTGAACAATGCCGAGCATGCCTTGCCGCTGGAAGCCTTGCAGAAGCAGGTGGACAAGGTGCGCAGCTGGCGCTTGAAGGATTTCCTCAACAAGGTCGGTCGCGAGTGCACCCTGTTCAGCGTGCTGCGCGGGCCCTTCGCCTTGCGGGCGATTCGGCGCGAGGAAGAGGCGGCGATGCTGCCGGTGCTGGAGCAGGCCGACGCGCTGCTGGACCAGGGGCACCTGTACAAGACCGGTGGCGCCGCCAGCGTCGGCCGGGTCGAAGTGGCGGGCCGCACCCTGGTGGTCAAGCGCTACAACATCAAGGGTTTTGCCCATTGGCTCAAGCGCTTCTGGCGTCCCAGCCGGGCCTGGCATTCGTGGCAGGAGGGCAATCGCCTGGCGTTCCTCGGCATTGCCACGCCCAAGCCGCTGGCCTTGCTGGAGAAGCGTTTTCTCTGGCTGCGCAGTCGGGCCTATCTGGTGACCGAATACCTGGCGGGGCCGGACATCATCGAACGCTTCGCGCCCTATATCGACAGCGGCGCGGCTCCGGAAGCGGAGTTGCAGGCGCTGGACCGGCTGTTTGCCGAGTTGATCCGCGAACGCATCAGCCATGGCGACTTCAAGGGGCACAACCTGTTCTGGCAAGAGGACCGCTGGGCGCTGATCGACCTGGATTCCATGTGCCAGCACCACAGCCTCGGCAGCTTCGCCCCGGCCTACGCCCGCGACCGTGCGCGCTTCATGCGTAACTGGCCAGAAAGCAGCGCGCTGTATCAGGTCATCGACCAGCGCCTGCCTAAAACCGCCGAATCGTCCATGGGCTGACCTGCGACTTGTAGCCGCTGCCACAGGCTGCGATCGACTCCGCAGGAGGCGCTGCTTTTGAGGCCCTCGGAAGACCCTGCGGGCCTTATCGCAGCCTGCGGCAGCGGCTACAGGGAGTGAGGCGCTTCAGCCTTGGCGCTTGTCGCTAGAGGCTTGCCCCTTCTTTTACGTTATAATCCCGCCCTTTCGTTGTTTCTCGCCCCTTGCGAGCACACATCATTTTCAAGGCGCATCGCGCCCGCATGCAGACTAAACGAGGCTAGACCCCTGTGGCATTGACGATTCTTGGCCTGTCCGGCGCCCTTAGCCATGATCCTTCCGCAGCGCTGTACATCGACGGCAAGCTGGTGGCGGCGGCTGAAGAAGAGCGCTTCGTACGCGATAAACATGCAAAGAACCGCATGCCCTACGAATCGGCGAAGTTCTGTCTGGAGCAGGCCGGCATCAAGCCTTCCGACGTTGACGTGGTGGCGATTCCGTTCGCCCCGATCAGCCTGTTCGGCAAGGCCCGCTGGCACTACGCCAAGCGTTACTGGTACGCCCCGGACCGCGCCCTCGACGCGATCCTGATGGGCAACCGCCGCTACAAGCGTTATCGCAACAAGATCGTCTGGTGCCTCGAGCAACTGGGCTTCGATCCGAAGAAGATCAAGATCGAGCCGGTCGAGCACCACCTGGCTCACGCTTCCAGCGCCTACCACTGCTCCGGCTTCAAGGAGAAGACCGCGATCCTCGGGATCGACGGCAAGGGCGAGTACGCCACGACTTTCTTCGGCTACGGCGAAAACGGCAAGATCCACAAGATCAAGGAATTTTTCGATCCGGACTCCCTCGGCGGCCTGTATGGCGCGATCACCGAGTTCCTCGGCTTCGAGATGCTCGACGGCGAGTTCAAGGTCATGGGCATGGCGCCGTACGGCGATGCCAGCAAGTACGATTTCTCCCGCCTGGCCAGCTTTGAAAACGGCGAACTGGTGATCAACACCGATTACGCCAACGTCATCGGCCTGCGCCGTTATAAAGAGAAGGGCAAGGGTTTCTACTTCTCGCCGAAGCTGATCGAGTGGCTGGGTCCGAAGCGCGAAGGCGATATCGCCGACGAGCCGTACATCCACTACGCGGCCAGCATGCAGGCGCTGTTCGAGAAGCTGGCGCTGCAGATGATCGACCACTACCTGGGCGACATCCTCAAGGAAACCGGCAAGCTGGCCTTTGCCGGCGGCTGTGCGCTGAACGTCAAGCTGAACCAGAAGATCATCGCCCGTCCGGAAGTCAAAGAGCTGTTCGTGCAGCCGGCGTCCGGCGATGCCGGTACCGCGGTCGGTGCCGCGGCCTATGTTTCCCACGCTCGCGGCGTGCCGGTGGAGAAGATGGAACACGTCTATCTCGGCCCGTCCTACAGCAATGAAGACGTGATCGCCGCTTGTGCCCGCCACCCGAACAAGCCGGCCTGGCGCCAGATCGACAACACCCCCGAGCGTATCGCCAAGATCATGGTCGACGGCAACCCGGTGGCCTGGTTCCAGGGCCGCATGGAGTTCGGTCCGCGCGCCCTGGGCGGTCGTTCGATCATCGGTTGCCCGAGCGCTACCGGCGTGGCCGACCGCATCAACGAGCAGATCAAGTTCCGCGAGCGCTGGAGGCCTTTCTGCCCGTCGATGCTCGACACCGTCGGTCCGCAGATGATCAAGGTCGATCACCCGGCGCCATTCATGACCTTCACCTTCGAAGTGGCGGAAGAGTGGAAGACCCGTGTGCCGGAAGTGGTCCACGAAGACGGCACTTCCCGGGCCCAGGTGCTCAAGCGCGAATACAACCCGCGCTACTACGACATGATGAAGGCCCTGGAAGTCCTGACCGGCAACGGCGTGTCGCTGAACACCTCGCTCAATCGCCGTGGCGAGCCGATGATCTGCTCGCCGACCGACGCCCTGAACATGTTCTTCGGCTCCGATCTGCAGTACCTGATCATGGAAGACATCCTGGTAGTCAAAGACGGCGTGGATCCTTATGACACGCTCGGCTGAGCGCCACGTCCTGCAGTTCTGCCACGGCTATGACGGGCCGTTCCTGGACTGTGCCCGGCAATATGCCAGCCTGTTCGCGGGCAGCGGCTATCGCGTGACCACGGTGTTCCTCACCGGGGTCGCCGATGCCGAGGTGGCCGATGCCTGTGCCAGCGACGAAGTGCTGTTCATGGAATACAGCTCCAAGGCCATTCGTGGCCTGAAGCTGGGGGCGATACGCGACCTGCGCAAGATTGCCGCGTCGCGCAACTTCAGCTTCTGCATCGCCCACCGTTTCAAGCCGATCTACATCGCATTGCTGGGCACCGCGTTGCCGGTGATCGGCGTGCATCACGCGTTTGGCGATTACCAGCGCGGCAGTCGCCGCCTGTTCGCCAACCTGTTCCGCAAGCGCCTGAGCCTGCTCGGCGTGTCCGACGCGGTGCGCGATGACATGCGCAGTTGCCTGCCACAATGGCCGGCGGCGCGGATCCAGACGCTGTACAACCGGATCGACGTCGAAGCCTTGCAGGCTACCCAGTTGTCCAAGGCCGAAGCGCGCCAGGAACTGGGGCTGTCGCCTTCCGCCTGGATCGTCGGCAATGTCGGGCGTCTGCACCCGGACAAGGACCAGGCCACCCTGCTGCGCGGGTTTGCCGCGGCATTGCCGGGGCTGCCTCGGGAAAGCCAGCTGGCGATTCTCGGTAGCGGGCGTCTGGAGCAGAACCTCAAGGACCTTTCTCGCGAGCTGGGCATTGCCGACCGCGTGCTGTTCCTCGGCCAGGTCACAGAAGCCCGGCGTTATTTCCGTGCTTTCGATGCCTTTGCCCTGAGCTCCGACCACGAGCCATTCGGCATGGTGCTGCTGGAGGCCATGGCCGCTGGCGTGCCTTTGCTGGCGACGGCCTGTGGCGGTGCCAAGGAAGTGGTCGAAGGCGTCGGCATCCTGTTCCCGCTGGGCGATGCCGAGCATATGGCCCAGGGCCTGCAACACCTGGCCGGGATGGATGAGAACCAGCGCTTGCTGTGCGCCGAGCTGATGTTCGAGCGCCTGCGCGAGCGCTTCTCCGACCGTGCTGTACGCGACGCCTTCTGGCGTCTGCCGCAAGTTACCGATCTGACCGCGAGGCCCTGATGCTCAATCGATTCCAAGGCTGGCGCGAGCGTGGCTGGTCGGTCGTCGACGCCTCGACTTATGCCGCCGCCTGGCAGCGTTTTGGCGGCAGCGTCGCCACCCACCCGCTGGTGGTGGAGCGCCTGGCGAACCTGGCGGGCATCCCGGTCCGCTACCTGGCCTGGGAACAGGCCGGTGAACTGCGGGCGGCGATCCCGACCTGGGGGCGCGACCTGGCGCTGTCCAAGGACGTGCTCAAGCGCCGTGGCAAGAAAGGCCTGTTCGACCTGGGCAACGCCGAGCTGATCCTGCCGGCGGCGCCTGAGACCCAGGCCCCGCTGCGTCATCGCGGTCGTTATCTGTCGGCCTTGAACCAGGGCCGGTTCAGCACCCTCAAGCTCCAGGCCGAGCAATTGGCCATGGCCCGCACACCTGAAGAGCTGTCGAAGAAGTTCCGCTACAACCAGCGCCGCGAACTGCGCTTGCTGGAAGAGGCGGGCGGCGTGGTGCGCCCGGTCAGCGAGTTCTCCAGCCAGGAGCTGGCGGCCATCTACTGCGATCTGTTCCAGCGGCGCTGGGGGTTCCCGGCCACCGGTGCCGAGCGCATGGCCGAAGTCATCGAGTTGCTGCGCGAGTTGCTGATCGGCTCGGTGATTTTCCTCAACGATGCGCCGATCGCCATTCAGCTGGTGTACCGGGTCGAAGCGCCGGAGTGGATCAGCGTCGAATACATCAACGGTGGCGTCGATCCTGAAACCCGCGAGTTCAGCCCCGGCAGCGTGTTGAGTTTCCTCAATACGCAAAGCGCCTGGGAGCAGGCGCGGGCCATCGACAAGCCGCTGCGTTTCTCCTTCGGTCGCGCCGATCGCGAATACAAGGATCGTTGGTGCAATCCGGTTCCGGTGTTCACGGTATGAATCAGCCTCCGAGTC
Source organism: Pseudomonas sp. 09C 129 (assembly GCF_002843625.1). Classification (NCBI taxonomy): domain Bacteria; kingdom Pseudomonadati; phylum Pseudomonadota; class Gammaproteobacteria; order Pseudomonadales; family Pseudomonadaceae; genus Pseudomonas; species Pseudomonas sp. 09C 129. Next base: position 1,075,158 of record NZ_CP025261.1, read on the forward strand.
GCAAGCAACAGTTGCTCAAACGCCATCGCCGGCAGAAGCGCCTGGGCCTGCTGATCGGCCTGCTGGTACTGGTGGCTATCGGTGTGCTGGTGGCCTGGTGGCTGCCGCTGCTGCTCGCGGTGCTGGCCTGGGTGGCCCATGAGGCCTGGTTCGCCGACCATCTGTTTTATTCGCCCCGGGACGATTATCAGTACAGCTTTCCGTTCGGCACCGAGCAGCCCAAGGTCCACCTGGACAAGCAGCGCTTGGTGCTGGACCAGGCGATCGACCTGGCGGGGGACGAAACCCTGATCCTCGCGGTAAAGGTCAGCAGCAGCTGGCTGGGGCGCTTTTTCGACCCCTCCGTCTCCTTGGCGGAGCAGGATCGGCAGACGTTCGAGCGTGGCGTGAACGGCCTGCGTTATCTCAACCTCAGCGGGCTGGCCCGACCTCTGGCCAGCGGCGAGCTGCAATTGCGCGGACGTTTCTGTCGGGTGCACGGCGAACCGCTGTTGTCGGTGTTCCGTGAGCCGGACTATCGCCACCAGCGGGTGATGGTCATCGCCCCCCACGCCGACGATGCCGAACTGGCGGCCTTCGGTCTGTACAGCCAGGCTGACGAAGCCTGGATCGTCACGTTGACCGCGGGCGAGATCGAAGCCGAGCATTACCGGCAGATGGGCATGAACGCTGCAGATGCGGCGCGGATCAAGGGTCGGCTGCGGGCCTGGGACAGCATTGCGGTGCCGCGTTGGGCCGGGGTCGCCGAGGAACGTTGTGTGCAGCTGGGGTATTTCTGCCTGCAACTGCCGGCCATGCAGGCGGCGCCGAACCGGCCTGTGGCGTCCCGCGAGGCCGAACTGTCGGATATCCGCCTGTTCCGCAAGTTCAACCCGTTCCCGTTGCCGGCGGATGCCGATGGCGCGCCGACCTGGAACAATCTCCTGGCCGACCTGCGGGCGCTGTTGCTCAAGGCCCGCCCCGAGGTGATAGTGCTGCCGCATCCGACACTCGACCCGCACCCGGACCACATCTGCGCCCAGCAGGCGGTATTGGAAGCGTTGCAGGGGCTGGAGTGGCAGCCGACCACCTTGCTCGGTTATGCCAACCATTTGCATGACAACGACCGCTGGCCGATGGGCGATTCAGGGGCGGGCATTGCCCTGCCGCCGGTGTTCGACCCGGCCCAGGTGCTCAGGCCCTGCTGCTTGCCGCTGTCGGTCGAACAGCAACGGGACAAGGCGATGGCCCTGGGCATGATGCACGACCTGCAGCCGCGAGCGCCGTTCAAGCGCCGGCTGCGACGGGTCCTGCAGCGTGTGCTGGCTGGCCGCGCCGCTTCGCCTTATGGCGAGAACGAGTTTTTCCGCAAGGCGGTACGCCGGCATGAGCTGTTCTGGCGTTTGTAAATTGATATTGCATGACACCCTTTTGCCTGTCGGCCAGGGTAGTTTCGCTCTTTTGTCCGGTTGCTCACGGCTGCAAGGAAGATGATGAAGGTTCTATTTCTGGTGCAGAAAGAACAGCGGGCCATTCTGGACCGCCTGTACGAAGGCGTTGCCGCCCATTGCGAATGCGACCTGCGGTGGTTGAGCAGTGACGAGCAGCGCAACCTGCGTGGCTATTTCCGCCGTGAGGTGGATGTATCGCGCTACGACCGTATCGTGTTCTTCCTGCGTTTCAAGCAGGAAATCCGCCAGGCGAGCTTCATCCGCAGCATTCCCAACCTGGTGATCCTCGAGCACGACGCCTACCAGAACTACATCCCTTGCAAGTACACCGGCAAGTTCAGCGCGCACTACCGCCGCCTGCCGTGGGCGCGGGTGATCAGTTCGGGGTTCATGGTCAGCGAGCGCTTGCGCGAGGAAGGTTTCGACGCGGTATTCGTGCCCAAGGGCTACGACCAGACCCTGCTGCAGGATCAGGGCCGCGAGCGGGATATCGAGCTGGCATTCGTCGGCAGCACCAACAGCGTGGCCTACAGCGGGCGCAAGGCGCTGCTCGACGAACTCGGCCAGGTCGAGCCCTTGGTGGTGACGCGGACCAAGTCGGGTGAAGAGTATTGCGACACCCTCAACCGTATCCGCTTTTTCGTCAGTGCCGACGTCGGCATGGGCGAATACATGATCAAGAACTTCGAGGCCATGGCCTGTGGCTGTGTGTTGCTGGCATTCGACCAGGGTGAGGCGGAAAACCGCGCGCTGGGCTTGCAGGACCTGCACAACGTGGTCTTTTATCAGAACATCCCGCAATTGCAGGAAAAACTCGCCATGTTGCGCGCCGATCCGGCCCTGGCGCAGAGCATCGCGCGAAACGGCCGCGATATGGCGGTCTCTCAGTTCAGCTTCGCCCGTATCGGGCAGCGCATCGTCGAGGAACTCCAGCCCGCATTGCGGCCTCGTGCACCCTTGAGCTTTATCGAGCGCGTACGCTCGAAACTGGGTGTTTGACAGCGGTCACCGAGCCCTTAATAGTGATCGCACTTTGTCGTAGGTGAGAATCAAGTGCAGTTTAGTCAAGAGAGTGACATCACGTTGGTGGTCACCAGTTGCGGTCGCCTGGACCTGCTCAAGCTCACGCTGGAGAGTTTCGATCGCTTCAACAGCGCGCCGATCCGCGAAGTCTTCATCACCGAAGATGCTGGCGACGAGCGGGTGCGTACGGCTGTGCCTGCCCATTGGAAAGATCACTGTACCTTCTTCGTCAACCGGCCGAAGCTCGGTCAGTTGGCGTCGATCGACCTGGCCTACGAGCAGGTCAAGACCCCCTACATCTTCCATTGCGAAGACGACTGGGAGTTCTACCGCCCGGGTTTTGTCGAGGATTCGAAAGCGATTCTCGAGCGGCGCCCGGACATCCTGCAGGTCTGGTTGCGCAGTTATGCCCACGACCTGCGAATCCATAGCCCTTACATCCACTTGGGTGCCCGCGAGTTGATCGGTGGTGTGCCTTGTTATCCGCTGATCTCCGACAAACCCGAGTGGCAGAGCTTTTCCCTGAACCCGGGCTTGCGCCGGCTGGCAGAGTATCGACTGTGCGCGCCTTTCGCCGGGCACGGAGGCGAGAAAGCGCTGTCCAAGCGCTATGCTGAGCTGAACCTGACAGCTGTCAGCCTGGAAGGCGACGCGGTGCTGCATACAGGCTTCGGTCTGCATGTGGAGACTGCCGCCGAGCGGCAGCGTAAGGCTCGGCGCAGTCGTCGCGAGCAAATCAAGCTTGTTTTAGTCCTGTTGGTTGGAGTCGGTATTGGCTGGTTTATCAATTAGTTCTACCGGTTTCACTTTCCCGAATACCGCGAAAGGGCTATGTGCCCAATGAGCATTCTCAACATCATGTGGGCAGGCGGCAGTGCATTTGCCTCCGTTCACAAGGTTCACCAGCAGATCCTCTCTCAGGCCGAGCCAGGCACTGTGGTCAAGACCTGGCTGCTGCAAGGCTCGTCCACCGGATGCGTTGCCGAAGTGGGGGAATGCCGGGAGTGGAACCTGTCGTCGGCGCGGCTGAAGGGCAAGCATTTCTGGCGCTTGCTCAAACCCTGGCTGCGGGACAGTTTTCGCAAGGCGTTGCGGGAAAGCGATGCCCAGGTGTTGTTGCTCGATGGCCTGGGGGTGGCGCGTACCTTGTTGCCGGTCCTCAAGTCATTGCCGCACATGCGTGCGGTGGTGGTGATCCATGGTTCCACGCGCTTGCACCGCAAGGATCAACAGCTGTTCCGGCAGTTCCCCGCTTCGCAGCTGACTCTCGCGGCTGTTTCGCAGACCCTGGCTTCATCCCTCGAAGACGATTTGCAGATGCCGGTGACGGCCTTGCGCAGCGCGTTCAATCCGCACGAGTTCAACGCAAGGCTGCTACCGCGTGCCGAGGCCCGGGCCACCCTCGGCCTGCCCGCGGGCGATGCTCCGGTATTCGGCGCGGTCGGGCGTCTGGTGGACGATAAGGGTTTTGCTTGCCTGTTGGAGGCCTTCGCCAAGGCCCTGGCGAGCCGGCCGGAGATGCGTCTGGTGATTATCGGCGAGGGTTCGAATCGCGCAGCGCTCGAGGCCCGCATCAACCGGCTGGGCCTGCAAGACAAGGTTTCGCTGCCTGGGCATCTGAAGCATGCGGCGATGCTTTACAAGGCATTCGACTGGGTGGCCATCCCGTCGCTGGACGAGGGCCTGGGGCTGATCCTGCAGGAAGCAGTGATGTCCGGTGTGCCGGTATTGACCAGCGATTTGCCAGTGTTCCGTGAGCAGTTGGCTGAAACCGGGCGTTATGCGCCGGTGAATGATATCGACGCCTGGCAAGAGGCGATTCTTCAGGCCCTCGGCCTGCCCGCCCAGAGCATCGCGGCGGATCAGTACGCTGCTCTGGCCCCCGACCTGGCCTGGCAGCGCTTCAGCCAGGCGGCCACTACCCTGCTGTCATGCCGAAAGTAGGGCCTGTTCCAATGCTTGTATCGGAAAGCTCCCATTCAGCTTCTCCCGGGCAATATAGCGGGCGAAGTGTTGCAGGTTGCGTTTGATCAAATGACGCGGCAATGGCCCGCGGAAGAAGCGCATGTCGGCCACGTCGATCAGGCCGAAGCGGTTATCCGGGGTGATGACGATGTTGCCCAGGTGCAGCGAGCGAAAGTAGATCCCCGAGGTATGCAGGCTACGAATCAGCTCGACCAGGGCCGGCAAGGTCTGCTGCCAGTCGAAGCCTTCCTTGCTGGCGACCTGGCGCAGGGTTTCGCCTGGCAGCGGTCGGTAAAGCACCGCGGTCATGCCGGGTTGTTCCAGGCGGTAGAAGTCCAGAACCTGCAGCGTGGGAACGCCGAGTTGTTCCAGGCGTGCGGCGTTGTCGATGAAGCGCGTCGAATAGGGCCGAAACAGGGCGGATGAAAAAAGACGCTTGCGCCGGAACAGTTTCAGAATATTCCCATCCTGCAACAGGTAGACTTTCGGGCCGTAACTGTCGGCCTCCAGAATCCTGGCGCCTTCAATCATCTGATTCAAAGTGGCTTGGGGAAGCCGGGAGCATTGCATCGTAGGAAGCCTTGTCGAAGTGGCGGGCACAGTGACGGGCAATGATGCCGAAAAGTTGTTGTTTTAACCATGCCGGTTTGGCTGGTGAACCATTTAGGAGCGAATAGATGCAGGCCACACGTTGGGCGCAAGTATGGATGACAATCGGGTTGCTATGGTTTTTGCTGGCCATCGCACTGGCGCCCACCAACAAGATCTACCAGCAGGGGCTGGTGGCCTTCCTGTGGTTGCCGGCAATGATTCTGGCCTGGTCCGCACGTGAGCGTCTGATCGAATGGTGGCGTTCCCAGCGCTGGATTGGTCTGGCATTGCTGGGACTGGCGATATGGGGGCTGATCAGCCTGACATGGACGCAAGCGGCGGACCCGTCACGCGAGGCCAAGCGCTTGCTGTACATCGCGGTGTTCCTGCTGTTCTTCCCGATTTTCGCCAATGCCCGCCCGGAGCGGGTGATTACTGTCATGCAGTGGGGCGGCATAGGGCTTGCGGTGACGGCTTTACTGTCCATTATCCAGTTCTACTGGATTCATGGAAATGTCTGGTGGGGACGCCTGGAAGGGCTGGGCGAGTTGGGCCATCCGATCCTGGGCGGTTATGTCATTGGCCTCACTGCTATCTGGTTGCTGCATTGGATGCCGCGCACTCGTTCTCTTCAAGCGGTATGGCTGGTAGCGTTGGCGCTGCTCGGCGCGTTCGTCGTGTTGTGCCAGAGCCGTGGTGCTGCCCTGGCTCTGTTCCTGACCGTGTTGGCGATGCCGATCTGGTGCCGCGACCGACTCAGCCGTATGTTCGCGGCCGCGGCATTGTTGCTGGCGATGCTGGCGTTCTGGTTTCTCGAACCTTTGGTCATGGCACGTGGGGTTTCCTTTCGCCCGCAGATTCTGATGGCCAGTCTGCAGATGATCGCCGAACATCCATGGACAGGCCTCGGCCTGGGCTCGAGCTATGACGTGCTGGTCGACGGTTTGACATTCGACCATGCCCACAACCTGTTCACCCACATTGCCATTGAACTGGGTATCCCCGGACTATTGCTCTGGATCGTGGCCTGGTTTGCCGTCTTGCGCGAAGCCTGGCGCGCCCGTGAAACGCTTTATGGTCGGGGCGTCATCGGGATCTGGCTGTTCTCTTTCCTGGCCATGCAGTTCGATGCTGCGAGCCTGACGGGGACCCCTCGCGCCGAATGGTTCATCAGTTGGCTGCCGATCGGTCTGGCCACTGTTTTGGTCTGGGCACGGGGCGGTCACACAGGCTGTGATAAAATCCCGCGTTCCTCCTAAACAGTGAGCTCGACGATGAGTGATGCACCGCTCAAAGCGGAACAGGATTCCAGCCTGAAAATCTATTTTCGGCTGTTGGGGTATGTAAAACCCTACATAGGCATTTTCCTGCTGAGTATCGTGGGCTTCGTGATATTTGCATCCACCCAGCCGATGCTGGCGGGCATTCTCAAATATTTCGTCGACGGCTTGAGCAATCCCGAAGCGGTGCTCTTCCCCAACGTTCCCTATCTGCGCGACTTGCAACTATTGATGGCGGTGCCGCTGCTGATCATCCTGATCGCGGCGTGGCAGGGGCTCGGCTCTTTCCTCGGCAACTACTACCTGGCGAAGGTTTCCCTGGGGCTGGTGCATGACCTGCGGGTCGAGCTGTTCAACAAGCTGCTGGTCCTGCCGAACCGCTATTTCGATACCCATAACTCCGGGCATCTGATTTCCCGCATCACCTTCAACGTCACCATGGTCACCGGTGCCGCCACCGACGCCATCAAGGTGGTGATTCGCGAAGGCCTGACGGTAGTGTTCCTGTTCGTTTACCTGTTGTGGATGAACTGGAAGCTGACCCTGGTGATGCTGGCGATCCTGCCGTTGATTGCGATCATGGTTGGCAGTACCAGCAAGAAATTCCGCAAGCAGAGCAAGAAGATCCAGGTGGCGATGGGCGATGTGACCCATGTGGCCTCCGAGACCATTCAAGGCTATCGCGTGGTTCGCAGCTTCGGTGGCGAAAGCTACGAGCAGCAGCGTTTCGTCGACGCCAGCCAGAGCAACACCGATAAACAGCTGCGTATGACCAAGACCGGTGCGGTCTACACGCCGATGCTGCAGTTGGTGATCTACTCCGCCATGGCGGTGTTGATGTTCCTGGTGCTGTTCCTGCGTGGCGATGCCACCGCGGGCGACCTGGTGGCCTACATCACCGCGGCGGGCCTGCTGCCCAAGCCGATTCGCCAGCTCTCGGAAGTCAGTTCGACCATCCAGAAAGGCGTGGCGGGCGCGGAAAGCATCTTCGAACAGCTGGACGTCGAGCCTGAAGTCGATCGGGGACAGATCGAGCGTGAGCGCATCGAGGGTCGCCTGGACGTGCGCAACCTGAGCTTCACCTATCCGGGCACCGACCGGGAAGTGCTGAAGGACATCAGCTTCTGCGCGGCTCCCGGGCAGATGATCGCGCTGGTCGGCCGCTCCGGCAGCGGCAAGTCGACCCTGGCCAGCCTGATTCCGCGCTTCTATCACCACGAAACGGGGCAGATTCTCCTCGATGACGTGGAAATCGAGGATTACCGCCTGCGCAACCTGCGCCGGCATGTGGCCCAGGTGACCCAGCATGTGACCCTGTTCAACGACAGCGTGGCCGCCAACATTGCCTATGGCGACCTGGCCGGGGCGCCGCGGGAAGACATCGAGAAGGCGGCGACGGATGCCTATGCCATGGACTTCATTTCGCAGTTGCCCGAAGGCCTGGACACCCAGGTCGGCGAGAACGGCGTGCTGCTCTCCGGCGGTCAGCGCCAGCGTCTGGCGATTGCCCGAGCCCTGTTGAAGAATGCGCCGTTGCTGATTCTCGACGAGGCTACCTCGGCCCTGGATACCGAATCCGAGCGGCATATCCAGGCGGCCCTGGACAAGGTGATGAAGGGGCGCACCACCCTGGTGATCGCACACCGCCTGTCGACCATCGAGAAGGCCGACCTGATTCTGGTCATGGATCAGGGGCGGATCGTCGAGCGCGGTACTCATGTCGACCTGCTGGCGCAGAACGGCTACTACTCGCGTCTGCATGCCATGGGCCTGGACGAGCCTGCCTCCGAAGGCATTGCCTGAGCCAGCGCCCGGGTGGGCACTGCCCACCCTGGAACAGCCCCGGCGTGCAATGCGCCGGCGGTCTTTGTATCCCGCCCCTTACAGTCTTGACCAAGCCTAAATAATCCAGCGCCTCGTGCTTGTTATGGTTCCAGCCTCAATCGTCGACTGAATCGAGGGGGCCAACCCCGTCGCGCGGGTACTGGAATGCTGCAACGTTATCTGTGGAAGTTATTGCCCAAGTCGCAACGGGCGTTTTTGCTTGGGCGCCTGTCGGTGGTGGACCGGCAGGTGGTGAACAAGGCCATGTCCGCCAACGTCCGTTTTCCGGCGCCATTCCGTCAGCGCGGTTGTGTGTTCATCCATGTGCCCAAGTGCGCGGGGAGCAGCCTGTGTTCGGCATTGTTCGACGGCTGGACGCCCGGCCATCTGCCCCTGTACTGGTACGAGCAACAGTTTCCCCAGCAATTCGCCAGCAGTTTCAAGTTCGCCGTGGTCCGCGATCCCCTGGAGCGGGCCTATTCGGCCTATGCCTTTCTGCGTGGCAACGAGCTCAGTCGTCGCGACCAGGCCGCTCAGCGGCTGGTCAGCCACTATCGCGATTTCGATGATTTTGTCGGTCGCTGGCTGCACCCGGAAAATATCCACAAGCAACTGCACTTCGCCCCGCAGACCGATTTTCTGGTGGACTCCATGGGACGCCTGGACATGGACTTCATCGGCTATCAGGAGCACCTGCAGCGCGACTATCAGTTGCTCAGCGAGCATCTGGGCGTGAGCAGGACTCTGCCGCATCTCAATGAATCGCGGCAACGGAGCGAGGCGCCTGCCCGGGACTTCTGCACGGTGCGCACCCGACGACTGGTGCGTCGGGCCTACCAGCGCGACTACGAGATGCTCGGCTATGAATGAGCCCCTGCCACCGCGTTGCCCACAACCGGACATCCGCCCCAGCAGCCTGTCCCTGACCGCGATCGAGCGGGCGGCGCTCAAGCAGCAACGCCCGCGCTGTATCTGGCTGACCGGTTTGTCCGGCGCCGGCAAATCGACCCTGGCCAACCTGCTGGAGTTGCGGTTGAACGGGCAGGGCCTGCATACCTTTGTCCTCGATGGCGACAACGTGCGCGGTGGCCTGTGTCGTGACCTGGGCATGGACACCGAGGCGCGCAAGGAAAATATCCGGCGCCTGGCCGAGGTGGCGAGGTTGATGGTGGAGGCGGGGTTGATCGTGATCGTTTCGGCGATATCACCGTTTCGCGCGGAGCGCGCCGCTGCCCGGGCCTTGTTCGCGGCGGACGAATTTCTCGAGGTGTACGTGAGCACTGCGTTCGCTGTCTGTGCCCGACGCGATCCCAAAGGCCTCTATCAGGCGGCGAGCGAAGGGCGTATCCGGGACTTCACCGGGCTCGACAGCCCCTATGAAGCGCCACTGGATCCTGACTGCGAGATCGATACCGAAACGGTTGGACTGGCCTGCGCGACAGACCGGCTCATGGCGCTTTTGCTCAATAAATGAACAGTTTGGGTCGATCGCGAATACTCGTGCAGCGGTAGAACTAGGCAGCGTTCACCCTGTGTTAATATCGCGCCCCTGTTCATTTTGTATGTGGGTTGCTCCATGAAGTTGTCCATGCCGCGATTCGATCAAGCCCCTGTCTTGGTGGTCGGCGATGTCATGCTCGACCGTTACTGGCATGGTGGTACCTCACGGATTTCCCCTGAGGCGCCGGTACCGGTAGTCAAGGTCGAGCAAATCGAGGACCGCCCGGGCGGTGCCGCGAACGTTGCCTTGAACATTGCCGCGCTCGGCGCACCGGCCTCGCTGGTTGGCGTCACCGGCGACGACGAGGCTGCCGACAGTCTCTCCAACAGTCTTGAGGGGGCGGGCGTACGCGCCTTGTTCCAACGCATTGCCCACCAGCCGACCATCGTCAAGCTGCGGGTCATGAGCCGGCACCAGCAACTGCTGCGTATCGATTTCGAAGAACCTTTCGCCACCGACGCCCTGGCGTTGGGCGCTGAAGTCGACCGGTTGCTGGACGGCATCAAGGTGCTGGTGTTGTCCGACTACGGCAAGGGAGCCCTGAGGAATCATCAGGCGCTGATCCAGGCCGCGCGTGCCCGTGGCATCCCGGTGCTGGCGGACCCGAAAGGCAAGGACTTTTCGATTTACCGCGGCGCCAGCCTGATCACCCCGAACCTCAGCGAGTTCGAAACCATAGTCGGCGGTTGCATCGACGAGCACGACCTGGTCAGCAAAGGCGCCAAGCTGATGCACGACCTGGAACTGGGCGCCTTGCTGGTGACCCGTGGCGAACACGGCATGACCCTGCTGCGTCCCGACCACCCGGCGCTGCACTTGCCGGCCCGGGCCCGTGAAGTGTTCGACGTCACCGGTGCCGGCGATACAGTGATTTCTACCCTGGCGGCGGCAATCGCGGCGGGTGAAGAGCTGCCGCACGCGGTGGCCCTGGCCAACCTGGCCGCCGGCATCGTGGTCGGCAAGCTGGGTACCGCGGCCATCAGCGCACCGGAGCTGCGTCGCGCGATCCAGCGTGAAGAAGGTTCCGAGCGCGGTGTGCTGAGCCTCGACCAGCTGCTGCTGGCGATCGACGATGCGCGTGCGCACAAAGAGAAGATCGTCTTCACCAACGGCTGTTTCGACATCCTCCATGCCGGCCACGTGACCTACCTCGAGCAGGCGCGGGCCCAAGGCGATCGCCTGATCGTGGCGATCAACGACGATGCCTCGGTCAGCCGCCTGAAAGGGCCGGGCCGTCCGATCAACAGCGTCGACCGGCGCATGGCAGTACTGGCCGGCCTGGGCGCGGTGGACTGGGTCATCAGTTTCCCCGAGGGTACTCCGGAAAACCTGCTGGCCCAGGTCAAGCCGGACGTGCTGGTCAAAGGCGGGGATTACTCGGTCGACCAGGTGGTCGGCGCCGATATCGTCAAGGCTTATGGCGGTGTGGTGAAGGTGCTGGGCCTGGTGGAGAACAGTTCCACCACGGCCATAGTCGAGAAGATCCGCAAGACCGAATAAGGCTTGCCGCCAATCCGCCCACTCTCGCGAAAGCTGGAGTGGGCGGGAGGCGCTCAACGTTGCCGGCTGGTCTTGGTCGGTACCATCTTGCGCAATATCTGCCGTGCCTTGCCGGTAAGACGCTGGAGTTTGGAGTCCTTCTCCGGCGCGCTCAATCCCTGCTGCTTCAGCCAGTCCTTCCAGCGAATCCGCTCGTCACGCACCAGCCAGCCTTGCTGCCGGGCGAAGCTTTCGGCCAGATACAGGCCGCGGGTGCTCGCCGGGTGCAACTGATCCTTCTTCAACGTATAGAGCTCGGCGCAGGGCTGACCGTCCTTGAGTGGCATCAGGTACAGGTCCGGGCGCTTGCGATCCAGGCGAGCCACCAGCTGGTCGCCCTCCAGGCGTTCGTCGACATGGAACAGGCTCAGGGACTTGGCCTCTTTCGGCACGTCCAGGCGCAGGTCATAGATCAGTTGCAGTGAAGCGGTGGGCAGGTGCACATAGGCCCGCGGCCGTTCCAGCAACTGCAGGTTGGCGCAGCGTACCGGGCGTGCCGCGCCTGATAGCGGCGTCAGGCGAAAGGGCAGGGCCTCGCGATAATGCAGGGCCGCCGAGTAAGGGGCGGGCAGCCAGGTGTCGTTGAAGCGCCCGCCGAGCCAGCCTTCCGGGGTTTCCAGCAGGCATTCCTCGGCGATTTCCTGGATGGCGGTATGCAGCGGCAGGTTCAGCTCATGGGCCGGGACGTAGCCGGAAATCAGCTTGAGCACCACGTCGCCGCGATCCTGCCGGCGCTGGCGCACCAGCACCCAATAGTCGCGGTTCTGCCAATGCAGGGTCAGGCGTACCGAGACGCCGAGGTTGGCCAGCTCCAGGGCGAAGCGCTCGGCGTCGGCCACCGCAACCGGGCGCCGGCGCTGCAGGGTCTGCGCAAAGTTTAGCGGCATGCCGACGCTCTGGTAGCTGAGGCCTTCGGGCGTCGCTTCGACGAACAGCGGCAGGGTCTTGAAGTTGCTGGGGTTCTTTCTTATGAGCGTACGCGGCATGTCGGCTCCTTCTTGCGTCGGGGTCGGCCGCGTGGGCGGCATCAGTTCTTGCGCAACACCTGCGCGACAGTGGCGACATTATGGGCCAGGTGCAACGGATTGATGGTCCCGACAATAGCACTGGCGACGCCCGGTTGATCGAACAGCAGTTCGAAGCTGGCGCGCACCGGGTCGACACCGGGGCTCAGGCACACATGGCCGCTGGCCAGGGCTTTTTTCACCAGAATGCCCTTGCCGTGGGCTGTGGCGTAATCGATGACGGCTCGCTCGTTCTGTTCGTTCAGATTGTAGGTGACCATGGCACAGTCACCTTGTTCCAGGGCCTTGAGGCCGCCCTCGACGGTTTTCCCGGAGAGGCCGAAGCCACGGATCTTGCCTTCCTGCTTGAGCTCGGCCAGCGTCTGGTACACCTCGCACTGCTCAAGGATGTGCAGGTCATTGCCGTCGGAATGCACCAGCACCAGGTCGATGAAGTCGGTTTCCAGGCGCTGCAGGCTGCGCTCCACCGACAGGCGGGTATGCGCGGCACTGAAGTCGTGGCGCGACAGGCCGTTTTCGAACTCTTCGCCGACCTTGCTGACAATCACCCAGTCCTGGCGTTGCCCGCGCAGCAGCGGGCCCAAGCGCTCCTCGCTGCGGCCATAGGCCGGCGCGGTGTCGATCAGGTTGATGCCCAGGTCGCGGGTCAGCTTGAGCAGCATGCGGGCTTCGGCGTCATCCGGAATCTGGAAGCCGTTGGGGTACTTCACCCCTTGGTCGCGCCCGAGCTTCACGGTGCCCAGGCCCAGTGGGGAGACCAGCAGCCCGGTGCTGCCGAAGGGGCGATGCAGGTCGTGCAGGGTCGCTTGGCTCATGGCAGCAGTTGCTCCCAGGCCGGTTGCGCGATGGCGGGTTTCGGCAGCGTCGGCAACGCAGTCGCGGGGCCCGGCTTGATACCGTCGCGCTCGAGGGCGGCGAACACCCGGTCGGCGAAGTCCGGGGCCAGGGCCAGCTTGGTCGGCCAGCCGACCAGCAGGCGGTCCTGTTCGGCGAGAAAGGCATTGTCCGGACGGGTCAGGCCCGACTGCGCGGGCTCGGCGCGGTCCACCCGCAGGGTGGCCCATTGCGCCTGGCTGAGATCGACCCATGGCAACAGGTTGCCGAGTTCTTTCTGGGCGGCCGCGATCTGCGCCGCCGGCTCGCGCGCCACGCCTTCGGCTTCGGCGATGTCGCCGCCGAGGTACCAGACCCACTGGCCGTCGGCAGCCGGGTGGGTGGTCACGGTGATCCGCGGCTTCGGCCCGCCGCCCAGACAGTGGGCGTACAGCGGTTTCAGGCTCGGGCCCTTGACGATCACCATGTGCAACGGCCGGCGTTGCATGGCCGGCTGGCTCAGGCCGAGGCTGCTCAGCAGCTCGGCATTGCCGGCGCCGGCGCTGAGCACGATGCGTTGCGCGCGGATTTCCCGCTCATCGACCCGCAGGCCCAGCAATTGCCCGTTTTCCCGCAGGGGTTCCATCTTCTGCCCGGCCAGCAGGCTATCGCCGCCCAGTTCGGCCAGGCGTCCGATCAGGCTCGGCACGTCCACCACCAATTCGGCCAGGCGATACACCTTGCCCTTGAAGCGACGGTCCTGCAGGGCCGGCGGCAACTGGTCGCCCTTGACCTGATCGACACGGCCACGCACGGCCTTGCTGGCGAAAAAGCTGGTGAGGTTGCCGGCCAGGGTGCCGGGGGACCACAGGTAATGGGCCTCGGACAGCAGGCGCACGCCGGAGAGGTCCAGCTCGCCGTTGCCGGCCAGGGCCTCGCGCCAGCGGCGCGGCATGTCGGCGATGGCTTCCGAGGCGCCGGTCAGGGCGCCGTGCAGGGCGTACTTGGCGCCGCCGTGAATGATTCCCTGAGACTTGACGCTTTGTCCGCCGCCGAGGCTGGCACTCTCCACCAGCACGGTGGAAAAGCCCTGGCGACGCAGGCGGGCGTTCAGCCAGAGGCCGGCGACTCCGGCGCCGACAATCAGCACGTCGGTGGAAATAACGGATGGCATGCAGCGACCTCAGTGTTCAAGACTAGGGGCGCAGTATACAGGCTCGAGCCGCGCAGGCTTTGTTGGCGATCAAACTGGCAGGGGCGCGCTTGGCGAAGCGCTTTGTGTAGCCGCTGCCGAAGGCTGCGATCGAGCGCGAAGCGGTCGCGCTCTTGAAGGGCCTGCGGCAGTGGTCATGGATCAGTGCCCGGCGGTCTTGGAAAACAGCTGGATCACCACCACGCCCAGGACGATCAGGGCCATGCCGAGCATTGCCGGGATATCCAGCTTCTGCCCGTAGAGGAACAGCGCGGCCACGCTGACCATGACAATGCCCATGCCGGCCCAGACCGCGTAAGCCACGCCCACCGGCACGGTGCGCACCACCAGGGTCAGCATCCAGAAGGCCACGCCGTAACCGACGATGATCAGCAGCAGCGGCAGTGGAGTACTCAGGCCTTTGACCGCTTTCATCGAAACAGTGGCGATCACTTCGGCGCAGATGGCGATGGCCAGGTAGGTGTAAGCGTTCATGGGAGAGTCCTCGTGTTTGGGCTTGCTTGATGAGGTCGGCATTCTAGAGATTGTGCAGATGGGGTAAAGTCATTACCTATCTGTTTTGAAGATGGGTTGCCTTATGAATGTGCAGTGGAATCTGGAGCAGATGCGGCTGTTCGTCAGCGTCGCCGAGCAACGTTCGTTTTCCGCGGTGGCCCGTGACCAGCACAAGGCGCAATCGGCGGTCAGCAGCGCGATTGCGCTGCTCGAGGCCGATCTCGGCGTGCTCTTGTTCGAGCGCAGCAGCGGTCGCCAGCCGAAACTCACCGAGGCGGGTCGTGCCTTGCTTGCGGAGGCGCGGGAAGTGCTGCGCCAATGCGAGCGCTTGAACGGGCGGGCGCTGGCGTTGATGCGGGGTGAGGAGGCGCGCTTGCGGCTGGCCCTGGACGAGGCGATGCCTTTCCAGCCGGTGCTCGATAGCCTTGAGGCGTTGTCCGAACGTTTCCCCAGTCTTGAGGTTCAACTGGCCAGCAGCGCCCAGGGTGATGTGGCGCGCAAGCTGTTGGACCGTCGGGCCGACCTCGGTTTGCTGTTTCACCATGAACAGATGTCCGAGGCCCTTGAGCGACGGGCCCTGGGCAGCGTCGAGATGGTCACGGTGTGCGCGGTCGGGCACCCGTTGGCCGGCGAGAAACAGGTGGATCGCCAGCAACTGGGGCGGCATCGACAGTTGTTGATTTCTCCGCAGTTGAGCACTTACCCCAGTGGCGAGCAGGTCAGCCCGCAAGTCTGGCGCGCCGACAGCTTCTACGCGATGGCCGAGCTGCTGATGCGCGGCCTGGGCTGGGCCTGGCTGCCGCGGCATGTGGTGCAGTACCCGGCCTATCAGAACCAGATGGTCGAGTTGGCCAGCGAGTGGACCCCGCCGGCACTGGTGGTGGAACTGGTCTGGCGCCGCGATGAACCCCTGGGGCCGGCGGCGCATTGGCTGGCGGAGCGTTTTGCCGTGCACTTGCGGGCGATTGGCTGAAAAAGCCGATAAACTCCGCCGCCATGAATAGAACTCTCTACACCGCGCTGTTTTACCTGGGGCTGCCATTGGTGGCGATTCGTCTGTGGCTGCGGGCGCGCAAGGCGCCGGCCTATGCCCGGCGGATTGGCGAACGTTTTTCCTGGGGGCTGCCGGCGATGCAGCCGGGCGGGATCTGGGTGCACGCGGTGTCGGTAGGCGAGAGCATCGCCGCCGCGCCGATGATCCGTGCCTTGCTGGCGCGTTATCCACAGCTGCCGATCACGGTCACCTGCATGACCCCCACGGGATCGGAACGTATCCAGGCGCTGTTCGCCAACGAGCCGCGCATTCAGCACTGCTACCTGCCTTACGACCTGCCTTGCGCCGCCGCGCGTTTTCTCGATCGGGTCCGGCCGAAGCTGGCGGTGATCATGGAAACCGAGCTGTGGCCCAATCACATTCACCAGTGCGCCAGGCGCGGGATTCCGGTGGCGCTGGCCAATGGGCGGTTGTCGGCGCGCTCGGCCCGGGGTTATGGGCGCTTTGCCAGGCTGACCGCACCGATGCTCGCTGAAATGAGCCTGTTCGCGGTGCAGACCGAGGCCGAGGCCGAGCGTTTTCGCCTGTTGGGCGCGCGCCCGGAAACAGTCGAGGTGACGGGCTCGATCAAGTTCGACCTGAGCGTCGACCCGCAACTGCTGGTGCGCGCCAGCGAGCTGCGCGAGCAATGGCAAGCCGGCGAACGCCCGGTGTGGATCGCCGCCAGTACCCATGAAGGCGAAGACGCCGTGGTGCTGGCTGCTCATCGCCAACTGCTGGCCAGCCACCCGGATGCCTTGCTGATCCTGGT
Source organism: Pseudomonas sp. 09C 129 (assembly GCF_002843625.1). Lineage (NCBI taxonomy): Bacteria > Pseudomonadati > Pseudomonadota > Gammaproteobacteria > Pseudomonadales > Pseudomonadaceae > Pseudomonas > Pseudomonas sp. 09C 129. The sequence goes on from NZ_CP025261.1 coordinate 1,091,662, forward strand.
GCCGCGTCATCCGGAGCGTTTCAATCCGGTGTTCGAGCTGTGCCGGCAGCAGGGCTTTAAGACCATTCGCCGCTCGAGCGCCGAGCCGGTCAGCGCCAGCACCTCGGTGCTGTTGGGCGACACCATGGGCGAGCTGCTGTTTCTCTATGCCCTGGCGGACAGCGCCTTTGTCGGCGGTAGCCTGGTACCCAATGGCGGGCACAATTTGCTGGAGCCGGCGGCCCTTTCCAAGCCGGTGCTGAGCGGGCCGCACCTGTTCAACTTCCTGGAGATCGCGGCGATGCTGCGCGAGGCGGGCGCCCTGCAGGAAGTGGACGATGCCCATGGCCTGGCGGTGGCGGTGCAGCGCCTGTTCGAGTTGCCCCGGGATGCGCAGAAGATGGCCGATGCCGGACTGCGGGTGATGCGCAGCAATCAGGGCGCCCTGCAGCGTCTGCTCGACGGGTTGGATCGCTTGCTGTAGCCGCTGCCGCAGGCTGCGATCGACCGGAACGGTCGTAAAAAAGGCCACCGCCATTCAATCGAATCGCGGTGGCCTTTTTGCGTGTCCTGCGGACAGGATCACAGCCAGCGGTAGCGGCTACAGGTTACTGCCCCGGCCGGGCCTTGAGCTGTTCCGCCGCGGCCTTGGCCAGGTCCGGCGGCAGGAAGTCGCGGTCCGGGTTGTAGTCGGCTTTCAGGTAGCGCGACAGGTCCTGCAAGTCACCCGGATTGAGGGTGCCGGCGGCTTGCTTGAGGCGCAGGTTGTCGAGGATGTAGTCGTAGCGGCTGTTGTTGTAGTTGCGCACCGAGGTGTACAGCTGGCGCTGGGCGTCGAGCACGTCGACGATATTGCGCGTACCGACCTGGTAGCCGATTTCCGTGGCTTCCACGGCGCTCTGGTTGGAGATGATCGACTGGCGCCGGGCCTGGACCTGCTCGACATCGGTGTTCACCGCGCGGTGCAGGTTGCGGGTGTTTTCCACCACCTGGCGCCGCAGGGCTTCACGGCGCTGCTCGCTCTGGGTCAGGCGCGAGTAGGACTCGCGGACCTGGGAGCTGGTCAGGCCGCCGCTGTAGATCGGAATGCTCAGTTGCAGGCCGATGCTGCGTTGTTCGACGTCACTGCCGTAACGCTGGCCCAGCGGGGCCGGGTTGCTGAAGCCGAGGGCGTCGTTGTCGCCTTTCTTGTATTGCGCCACGGCGTCGAGGGTCGGGGCGTGGCCGGCCTTGCGCTGCTTGAGGGTTTCCTCGGCGGCGCTGACCGCGTAGTTGCTGGCCAGCAGGTTGAGGTTCTGCTTGGCCGCGGTATCGACCCAGGCCTTGGCGTCATTCGGGGCCGGCGCCAGCACCGGCAGGCTGTGGACGATGCCCTGGATCGCGTTGTACTGGCGGTTGGTCAGGGTGATCAGGGCTTCGAAGGCGTCATCCACCTGGCGTTGGGCGAGGATCCGGTTGGCCCGCGCGGTGTCGTAGCTGGCCTGGGATTGCAGGACGTCGGTCTTGTCCGACAGGCCGACGTCGAAGCGTTCGTTGGACTGGTCGAGCTGACGCTTGAAGGCGGCCTCTTCGGCCTTGGTCGAGGCCAGGTTGTCCTGGGCGCGCAGGACCGAGAAGTAGCTCTCGGCGCTTTGCAGGATCAGGTTCTGCTCGGTGGCCGAGAGTTCCAGCGCGGCTTGTTCGTTGACGTCCTTGGCCGCTTGCAGCTGGAACCAGCGGTCGGCGCGGAAAATCGGCTGGGCCAGGGTCGCCTGGTACACGGTGCCGCTGCGGGTGGCGGTCATCGACGGCTCGTCGAACTTGGTCCGGGTGTTGTTCAGGTCGGCACCGGCCGAGAGGTTGGGCAGCAAACCGGCGCGCGCCTGTGGCACCACTTCCTTGCGTGCGTCGTAATCGGCGCGGGCGGCGGCGAGGTCGGCGTTGTTGTCCACCGCCTCCTGGTAGACGCTGACCAGGTCGGTTTTGGTGGTCAGGGGCGCTTCTGCTGCCCAGGCCATTCCATTGGACGCACAAGACACGGCGATGGCCAGTGAGAGTTTGCGCAGCATTCGGCGATCCCTAGAGTTGATATTACGAGGATAATTCTGGCGCCAAGGCTAAGTCTCGGCCTGTGCAGCGTCAAGGTTCGACGCAACCTGAGCGAGTGTAGATGCGCCTGCGAAGGGCAACAATCCTGCATTTACGCCATTCATCATGCTGTTTGCCGTGGGGTTGGCGTTCTGCACCGGCTTTGTCTAGACTGGCCGGGTTCTTGTCGGGGTGCCTTGCTATGAGGCTGAGATCGGATAATCCGGATCCCGTTGAACCTGATCAGGTTAGCGCCTGCGTAGGGAACAAGATTTCTCGTCACCCGGCGAGTCCTCTTGTGCTTCGTCCGGGATGTTGTTCGACAATCGAACACCCCTCGAGCACCAAGCACTGCACCAGCTGGTTTTCGCCTCTGGCTCCAGCCATGGTTGCGTCCGTTCGTTACAGGTTCGCTCCGACAAAAATCCACTGCCTGGATGCTGTCTGGAGAGCCCGTGATGACTACAAAATTAAAAAACGCTACCCACCTTAGCGAATCGGCCAAGGTCGATGAGCAGTCGGTTCAGCCCTTTACCCGCTCGCAAAAAATCTATGTCCAGGGTTCGCGCCCGGACATTCGCGTGCCGATGCGCGAAATCAGCCTCGACGTGACCCCGACCGACTTCGGCGGCGAGATCAACGCGCCGGTCACCGTCTATGACACCTCCGGCCCGTACACCGACCCCAACGTGGTGATCGACGTGCGCAACGGTCTGGGCGATGTGCGCTCGGCCTGGATCGACGACCGTGGCGACACCGAGCGCCTGCCGGGCCTGAGTTCCAACTTCGGCCAGGAACGCCTCGCCGATCCCGAGCTGACCAAGCTGCGCTTTGCCCGCGTCAACAACCCGCGCCGGGCCAAGGTCGGGGCCAACGTCAGCCAGATGCACTACGCGCGCAAGGGCATCATCACCGCCGAGATGGAATACGTCGCCATCCGCGAAAACATGAAGCTGCAAGAGGCTCGCGCCGCGGGTCTGCTCGATCAACAGCACGCCGGCCACAGCTTCGGCGCCAGCATCCCGAAAGAAATCACCCCCGAGTTCGTCCGTGAGGAAATCGCCCGCGGTCGCGCGATCATTCCGGCCAACATCAACCACGTCGAACTGGAACCGATGATCATCGGCCGCAACTTCCTGGTGAAGATCAACGGCAACATCGGCAACAGCGCCCTGGGTTCGTCCATCGAAGAAGAAGTGGCGAAGCTGACCTGGGGCATCCGCTGGGGTTCGGACACCGTCATGGACCTGTCCACCGGCAAGCACATCCACGAAACCCGTGAGTGGATCATCCGCAACTCGCCAGTGCCGATCGGTACCGTGCCGATCTACCAGGCGCTGGAGAAGGTCAACGGCGTGGCCGAAGACCTGACCTGGGAGCTGTTTCGCGACACCTTGATCGAGCAGGCGGAGCAGGGCGTCGACTACTTCACCATCCACGCCGGCGTGCTGCTGCGCTATGTGCCGCTGACCGCCAAGCGCGTGACCGGCATCGTCTCCCGCGGCGGTTCGATCATGGCCAAGTGGTGCCTGGCGCATCACAAGGAAAACTTCCTCTACACCCACTTCGACGAAATCTGCGAAATCATGAAGGCCTACGACGTCAGCTTCTCGCTGGGCGACGGCCTGCGTCCGGGCTCGATCGCCGACGCCAACGACGAAGCGCAGTTCGGCGAGCTGGAAACCCTCGGCGAGCTGACCAAGATCGCCTGGAAGCATGACGTGCAGTGCATGATCGAAGGCCCTGGCCACGTGCCGATGCAACTGATCAAAGAGAACATGGACAAGCAGCTGGAGTGCTGCGACGAGGCGCCGTTCTACACCCTCGGCCCGCTGACCACCGACATCGCCCCGGGCTACGACCACATCACCTCCGGTATCGGCGCGGCGATGATTGGCTGGTTCGGCTGCGCCATGCTCTGCTACGTGACGCCGAAGGAGCATCTGGGCCTGCCGAACAAGGATGACGTGAAGACTGGGATCATCACCTACAAGATCGCCGCGCACGCTGCGGATCTCGCGAAAGGTCACCCGGGTGCGCAGATCCGTGACAACGCGCTGTCCAAGGCGCGTTTCGAATTCCGTTGGGAAGACCAGTTCAACCTCGGCCTCGACCCGGACACCGCGCGCGCCTACCACGACGAGACCCTGCCCAAGGATTCGGCCAAGGTCGCGCACTTCTGCTCCATGTGCGGGCCGAAGTTCTGCTCGATGAAAATCACCCAGGAGGTCCGTGAGTACGCGGCCAACCAGCGCATCGAAGCGGTGGACGTGGATGTCGCCAAGGGGCTGGCGGAGCAGGCTGAGCGCTTCAAGCAGGAAGGCAGCCAGCTGTACAAGAAGGTTTAAGCGACAAGTTGCAAGCTGCAAGTTAAAGGCAAAAGTGGTCCTGCTTTTTCTTGCAGCTTGAGGCTTGCAGCTAACGCGCCCTTTTCCTGCCCCGAGATAACCGTCTTGAACACTTATTCACCAGACACCGCGGTCCCCGCAGACAGGCGCGTATTCGGCGCGCGCGATCTGTTTTCCCTGTGGTTTTCCCTCGGCATCGGCCTGATGGTGTTGCAGACCGGCGCGCTGCTGGCGCCAGGCCTGGGCCTGTCCGGTGCCTTGCTGGCGATCTTTCTCGGTACGGCGGTCGGCGTCTTGCTGCTCGCGGCGGTCGGGGTGATCGGCAGCGATACCGGCCTGTCGTCCATGGCGGCGCTCAAGCTCAGCCTCGGTACTTACGGCGCGAGCCTGCCGGCGTTGCTCAACCTGTTGCAACTGGTGGGCTGGGGCTCGTTCGAGATCATCGTCATGCGCGATGCCGCCAGCCTGTTGGGCACTCGTGCGTTCAGCGAAGGCAGCCTGCTGGCCAGTCCTTTGCTCTGGACCCTGTTTTTCGGCGCACTGGCGACTTTGCTCGCGGTCAGCGGGCCGCTGACTTTCGTGCGCAAGGTCCTGCGCAAGTGGGGCATCTGGCTGCTGTTGGCGGCCTGCCTGTGGCTGACCTGGAACCTGTTCGCCAAGGCCGATCTGGCCGCGCTCTGGGCCCAGGCCGGCGACGGCTCCATGCCGCTCGGCGTGGGCTTCGATATCGCGATCGCCATGCCGCTGTCGTGGTTGCCGCTGATTGCCGACTACTCAAGGTTCGGCAAGCGTGCGCGCAATGTCTTTGGTGGTACGGCGCTGGGGTTCTTTATCGGCAATCTGTGGTTGATGAGCCTGGGCGTGGCCTACACCCTGGCCTTTGCGCCGAGTGGCGAAGTCAATGCGCTGCTGCTGGCTTTGGCCGGCGCGGGCCTGGGGATTCCGCTGTTGCTGATCCTGCTGGACGAGTCGGAAAACGCCTTTGCCGATATCCATTCGGCCGCGGTTTCCTGCGGCATTCTGTTGCGTCTGAAAGTCGAGCACCTGGCTTTGGCCATTGGCGTGCTCTGCACTCTGATCGCCTGCCTGGCGCCGTTGGCCCAGTATCAGAACTTCCTGCTGCTGATCGGCTCGGTGTTCGCGCCGCTGTTCGGCGTGGTGCTGGTGGATCACTTCATCCTGCGCAAGCGCAGTGCACAGGAACTGTCCGTGGGGTGGCGCTGGCCGGCGTTGCTGGCCTGGCTGGGCGGGGTCAGCACCTATCACCTGCTGGCCAACTTCTATCCGGATGTTGGCGCAACCCTGCCGTCACTGGTGTTGGCAGGGCTGCTGCAGGGGCTGCTGGGATGGGCCTTCAGCCACGGCCAGGAAACAGCTCGGGCTTGAGAATGCCGTTCAGGCGGTTGTAAGGGATCTTCAGTTCAATGTGGCCCAGCGCGTAAGGCGCGATCACCGACACGTTGTACTTGAGGATCACGCCGCCGTAGGTCAGCGCCACGTTCGGGGTTTTCTGGAACGGCCAGCTCTTGATGAACTCCGGCTCCTGGTCCAGCTTGGTGCTGATCAGCCAGCTGTTGTGAGCCACTTGGGCGGCTTTCCAGAACGCGGCTTCCTGGCCCGGGCGCAGCATGTCGGACAGGGTCAGTTCCTTGTGCAGCTCGCGGGAGTAGTTGATGAAGCCGCGACCGGGCGTGCCGTGGGCGCCGCCGGTGTCCAGGTAGCTGGCCAGTTCGATGATCACCAGGCCGTCATGCTGTTCGCGTACCTTGGCTTGCAGGTACATGCTGTTGCGGCTGTCGGCCTCGCGCAGGAACTTCTCCCGATAGGCGCTCAGCGTCGCTGGCACGGCCTGGTCCGCGGTGGTGCGGGTCATCTGCAGCAGGCGCTTTTCAATCAGCGCATCCAGCTGCGGCTCGTCGGCGAAGTGCACGGTGTCGATGTTCACCAGCGGGCAATCCTGATTGCTGCAGCCGGGCTTGATCTGTTCCGACTTGTCGCTGGTGCTTTGCAGGGGCTTTTGATAGCTGGGTTGGAACAGGCTTTGGCAGGCGCCCAGAGTCAGGGCCAGGCAAGCCACGGAGGCGATTTTAAGAAGCGACATGTGCGTCCTTGATAAACCAGAGGTAGGCAAAAGTTACCGGCTTCGACTGCCTGCGGGGCAATCAGTTCGCCACTAAGCTCAATAGAGGCAATTAGATTAGGTTTGCCCCCTTGCCGTCTATCCCGCTGATGGCAAAGGGGCTGCATCATCGGTCAGCGGCGCGTTAGGATGGCGCGAAGTCGAGGGGGAGCCTCGGATCGAATTGCAGGAAACGAGGATTGCTATGACGGACTTTGCCAACACCACGCCGACCACTGTCGATATCGTTCGGCGCGAGAAATGCTTCCAGGGTTTTTATCAGCTCGACCGTGTGCACCTGCGCCACGAGCTGTTCGCCGGTGGCATGGGGCGCGAAATCAGTCGTGAAATCTTTGTCCGTCACGATGCTGTCTGCGTCCTGCCATACGATCCGCAACGCGATGAAGTGGTGTTGATCGAGCAGTTTCGCGTCGGCGCCATGGGGAAAACCGCGACCCCCTGGTTGATCGAGCTGGTCGCCGGTCTGATCGACAAGGACGAGCAGCCGGAAGAAGTTGCTCACCGCGAGGCGCAGGAGGAAGCTGGACTGACATTCTCCGCGCTGTGGCCGATGATCCAGTATTTCCCGTCGCCGGGGGGCAGTACCGAGTTCGTGCATCTGTACCTGGGGCGCTGCGACAGCAGCGGTGCCGGTGGCCTGCACGGGCTGGAGGAAGAGGCGGAGGATATCCGTGTGTCGGTCTGGGCTTTCGAAGACGCACTGCAGGCGGTAAGGGATGGGCGGATTTCCAACGCGGCGAGCATTATTGCCTTGCAATGGCTGGCTTTGAACCGCGTTGAAGTGAGGGGGTTATGGTCGTAAACAAAGTGCGCGATCGCTATCGGGTCGATCTCGTGGGGCTGCAAGCGTCCTGCGAGGCGAACTATGCCCGACTGATGCGCCTGTTGCCCGACATGCGCAACCAGCCGGTGGCGCGGCGGATCGCGGTGACCCAGGGCGACCAGATGCTGGGCGTGCTGGCGCTGGAGGTGCTGCTGGCCTGTCCCTACACCACCACCCTGCAGGTGCGTCAGGAGCACAGCCTGCCCTGGCTGCCGGTGCCGCAGCTGGAGGTCCAGGTCTACCACGACGCGCGCATGGCCGAGGTCATCAGTGCCGAGCACGCTCGGCGCTTTCGTGGCATCTATCCGTATCCGAATGCCTTCATGCACCAGCCGGACGAGAAGGCCCAGCTCAATGTATTTCTCGGTGAATGGCTGAGCCACTGCCTGGCTTGCGGTCATGAGTTCGAGGCCGTGCGGTAGATGTGAACTGCGTCCGGTTCGCCGGTTTCCTCTTTTGAATTTCCCCCAGCATAATTGCCCCCATTCCTCACTTCCCGTGACACGCCCTGGGAGGCCGCCTTGCCGAGCGTATCCACTCTGACCACCGACGATCCTGTGTTGCTGGTGCAGTTGTCCGACAGCCATCTGTTCGCCGAAGCGGACGGCACGCTGTTGGGCATGAATACCCGCGACAGCCTGCAGCGGGTGATCGATCTGGTGCTGGAACAGCAACCGCGGATCGACCTGATGCTGGCCACGGGCGATTTGTCCCAGGACGGTACGCTGGAGTCCTATCAGCTGTTTCGTGACATGACCCGGCAGATTCCGGCGCCGGCGCGCTGGATTCCCGGTAACCACGACGAGCCGCAAATCATGGCGCAGGCGGCGACCCAGAGTTCGTTGCTGGCGCCGGTGGTGGATATCGGCAACTGGCGGATCACCCTGCTCGACTCGGCCGTACCCGGTTCGGTGCCGGGCTATCTGCAGGACGATCAATTGCAGCTGCTCGCCAGTGCCCTGAGCGAAGCCCCCGAACGCCATCACCTGGTATGCCTGCACCATCATCCAGTCTCCATCGGGTGTGCCTGGATGGAGCCCATCGGGCTGCGCAATCCGCATGCGCTGTTCGCCGTGCTGGAGCGCTTTCCACAGGCGCGCGCGGTGCTCTGGGGCCATGTGCATCAGGAAATCGACCGCCAGCAAGGGCCTTTGCGCCTGCTGGCGTCGCCCTCGACCTGCATCCAGTTCGAACCGGGCAGCGAGGATTTCCAGGTCGGTGAGACCGCGCCGGGTTATCGCTGGCTGCGCCTGCTGCCCGACGGGCGCCTGGAAACCGGTGTCGAGCGGGTCACCGGCTTCGATTTTCAGGTCGATTACGGCAGCGACGGCTACTGATTCCGGCCCGGAGCCGCAGTCTGCGGCGGCAGGACAAAGGGATACACCTGAACACAAGTCAAGCGGCGATACACCCTGTAAACTGCGCCTTTTTGCACGATGCAAAGGGAGTGCGCATGTCCGGTTCGATCCTGTATATCCACGGCTTCAACAGCGCACCGGCGTCGAAGAAAGCCAGCCAGCTGATCGCTGTCATGGAGGCGCTCGGCCGCGGTGAACAGCTGCGGGTGCCGGCCTTGCATCATCATCCACGCGAGGCCATTGGCCAGTTGGAACAGGCGATTGCCGAACTCGGACGGCCGCTGCTGGTCGGCAGCTCTCTCGGCGGCTACTATGCGACTCACCTTGCCGAGCGTCACGGCCTGAAAGCCCTGCTGATCAACCCCGCGGTCAGTCCGCACCGGATGTTCGACGGCTTTCTGGGCACGCAGACCAACCTCTATACCGGGGAAACCTGGGAACTGACCCACGACCACGTGACGGCCCTGGCCGAGCTGGAAGTGCCGGCGCCCCAGGACCCGCAGCGGTTCCAGGTCTGGCTGCAGACAGGTGACGAGACGCTGGACTATCGCAGCGCCCAGCTGTATTACCGAGCCTGTGCCTTGCGCATCCAGGCCGGCGGCGACCATAGTTTCCAGGGTTTTGCCGGACAATTGCCGGCGTTGTTGAATTTTGCCGGCATCGGCCCGGATCAGTACCAGGCGATCGATTTCACCTCGCTGTGAACCCTCGCTTCTATTTCATTGAACGACTAACGACGAGACCCCATGGCCACTCCCAGCGCTAGCTCTTATAACGCAGACGCCATCGAAGTCCTCTCGGGCCTCGACCCGGTGCGCAAACGCCCGGGCATGTACACCGACACCACCCGGCCGAACCACCTCGCCCAGGAAGTCATCGACAACAGTGTCGACGAAGCCCTGGCGGGGCACGCGAAGTCGATCCAGGTCATCCTGCATGCCGACCATTCCCTGGAAGTGTCCGATGACGGTCGCGGCATGCCAGTGGACATTCACCCCGAAGAGGGCGTGTCCGGTGTCGAGCTGATCCTCACCAAGCTCCATGCGGGCGGCAAGTTTTCCAACAAGAACTACCAGTTCTCCGGCGGTCTGCACGGGGTGGGTATTTCCGTGGTCAATGCCTTGTCGAACCAGGTGCGGGTGCGGGTCAAGCGTGATGGCAACGAATACCAGATGACCTTCGCCGACGGCTTCAAGGCCACCGAGCTGGAAGTGGTCGGCAGCGTCGGCAAGCGCAATACCGGGACCAGCGTGTACTTCGCCCCGGATCCGAAATACTTCGATTCGCCGAGATTCTCCGTCAGCCGCCTCAAGCATGTGCTCAAGGCCAAGGCCGTGTTGTGCCCGGGGCTGCTGGTCAGCTTCGAAGACAAAGGCACCGGCGAGAAGGTCGAGTGGCATTACGAAGACGGCCTGCGCTCCTATCTGGTGGACGCGGTCAGCGAATTCGAACGCCTGCCGGCCGAGCCTTTCTGCGGCAGCCTGGCCGGTAACAAGGAAGCGGTGGACTGGGCCCTGCTGTGGTTGCCGGAAGGCGGCGACAGCGTGCAGGAAAGCTACGTCAACCTGATTCCGACCGCCCAGGGCGGTACCCACGTCAACGGTTTGCGCCAGGGCCTGCTGGACGCCATGCGCGAGTTCTGCGAATTCCGCAACCTGCTGCCGCGTGGCCTGAAGCTGGCACCGGAAGATGTCTGGGAGCGCATCGCCTTCGTTCTGTCGATGAAGATGCAGGACGCGCAGTTCTCCGGCCAGACCAAGGAACGCCTGTCGTCCCGCGAGGCGGCCGCCTTCGTTTCGGGCGTGGTCAAGGACGCGTTCAGCCTGTGGCTCAACGCCAACCCGGAACTGGGCATGCAACTGGCGGAGCTGGCCATCAGCAACGCCGGCCGTCGCCTCAAGGCCAGCAAGAAGGTCGAGCGCAAGCGCATCACCCAGGGCCCGGCATTGCCAGGCAAGCTGGCGGATTGCGCCGGCCAGGACCCGATGCGTTCCGAGCTGTTCCTGGTGGAAGGTGATTCCGCCGGTGGTTCGGCCAAGCAGGCGCGGGACAAGGAATTCCAGGCGATCCTGCCGCTGCGCGGCAAGATCCTCAACACCTGGGAAGTCGACGGCAGCGAAGTCCTGGCCAGCCAGGAAGTGCACAACATCGCCGTGGCCATCGGGGTCGACCCGGGCGCCGAGGACATGAGCCAGCTGCGCTACGGCAAGATCTGCATCCTCGCCGACGCCGACTCCGACGGCTTGCACATCGCGACGCTGCTCTGCGCGCTGTTCGTCCAGCATTTCCGTCCGCTGGTGGATGCCGGTCACGTCTACGTGGCGATGCCGCCGCTATACCGCATCGACCTGGGCAAGGAGATCTACTATGCCCTCGACGAAGCCGAGCGCGATGGCATTCTCGATCGCCTGGTGGCCGAGAAGAAGCGTGGCAAGCCGCAGGTCACCCGATTCAAAGGCCTGGGTGAAATGAACCCGCCACAACTGCGCGAAACCACCATGGACCCGAACACCCGGCGCCTGGTGCAGTTGACCCTCGGTGAAGACTTCGCCGCGACCTCGGAAATGATGGACATGCTGCTGGCGAAGAAACGCGCCGGCGATCGCAAGAGCTGGCTGGAGTCCAAGGGCAACCTGGCCGAGGTTCTGGCCTGATGCGCAGAGGCTTTGCCCTGGCGTTACTGCTATTGGCAACCTCGGCGATGGCCGACCCCTTGCCCGAGTTGAGGCTGCTGGCCGAGCATCCGGTGGACGGCATGCGTGGCGGTAACCTGTCGGGGCTGGCGTTGTGTGGCAAGGCGCTGTGGACGGTCTCCGACCGCGACGACGACCAGATCTATCGGCTCGATACCAGCGATCGGGTCTGGCAGGCCGAGACCGTGCGCATCGATGTGCCGCCGGTGCCGGACAGCGGTTTGCCCTGGGGCTTGAACTCGCGTACCTGGGTCGCGTCGTTCGTGCGCGGCGGCGACCTGGATTTCGAGGGCATTACCTGCGACAGCGCCGGCAACAAGTATGTGGTCAGCGAGTCCCATGCGGCAGTGTTGCAGCTGCCGCCGACGGGTTCGGCCGCCTGGCTGAAGATTTCGCCGATCATGGTGCGCGAAGCGCGGGCCAGCGGTATGTTGCTGCACTTCAATGCCCTGTTCGAAGGCCTGGCGGTCAACCCGGCCGGCGACCGGATCTGGCTGGCCGCCGAGCGCGAGCGCCGCGGGCTGCTGTTGATCAAGCGCCAGCAGAGTGTCTGGGATTGCGACGGCGGCTGTGTGCTGCTCAGCGAGGCCGGGTTGGAAATGCAGCCGCCGCAGATGCCCAAGGCCAAGGCGGTGTCCCGGGATTTCGCCGACCTGTCGCTGTTCGAGGGCAAGTTGTTCACCCTCGAGCGCAATGCGTTCCAGGTCTGTCGTCGTGATGCGTCGACGGCCAAGGTCGAGCGTTGCTGGTCGTTTGCCGCCGAGGCGTTGCAGGAAAACCGGCGTTATCCACAGGCCTATGGCCTGACCGAGGCCCTGGTGGTGGATGCCGACGGCGCCTGGATTGGTGTGGATAACAACACCGGAGCCCGTGCCGACGGTGAAAAACGCCCGATCGTCTGGCGCTTCGCCGCGCCCGAGGGCGGTTGGAGTGCCAAGCCGTGAGCCAGCAGCCACCGGGCAAACGTGCCGGACGCGTGCTGCTGGTGCTGGCCTGGGGCGCCGGCCTGTTCCTGGCGACACGGTTTTTTGGCGAGTGGGAACAGCGTCAGGAGAACCCCAATGCTGTCGTCACTTCGCAACAACATGAGGGTTACATCGAAGTGAAACTGGTCGACAACGGCCAGGGGCATTTCGTCGCCAGCGGCCAGATCAACGGCCAGCCGGTGAATTTTATGCTCGATACCGGAGCGACCGATGTGTCGATCCCGTCCGGGCTGGCCGAGCGTCTTGGCCTGGAGAAGGGCGCACCGGTGACCCTGAGTACCGCCAACGGTCGTAGCGAGGGTTATCGAACCCGCCTCGACCGCCTGCAACTGGGCGATATCGTCCTGCGCGATGTCCGTGCGCTGGTCGCGCCGGGCCTGGGTGGCGAGCAGGTGTTGCTGGGCATGAGCGCTTTGAAAAAACTTGAATTTACCCAGCGCGGCGGCACTTTGCTGCTGCGCCAGACAACGAACTGATGAGGCCCGCATGAGCGACTCCCTGGATCTCAGCCTGGATGGCGTAGAACGCCGATCGCTGGCTGACTTCACCGAAAATGCCTACCTCAACTACTCCATGTACGTGATCATGGACCGTGCTTTGCCGCATATCGGCGACGGCCTGAAACCGGTACAGCGGCGTATCGTCTACGCCATGAGTGAGCTGGGGCTGGATGCCGATTCCAAGCACAAGAAGTCCGCCCGTACGGTCGGTGACGTGCTGGGTAAGTTCCACCCCCACGGCGACTCGGCCTGCTACGAAGCCATGGTGCTGATGGCGCAGCCTTTCAGCTATCGCTACACGCTGGTGGACGGCCAGGGTAACTGGGGTGCGCCGGACGATCCCAAGTCCTTCGCCGCCATGCGTTACACCGAAGCGCGCCTGTCGCGTTACTCCGAAGTGCTGCTCAGCGAGCTGGGCCAGGGTACCGCGGACTGGGGGCCGAACTTCGACGGTACCCTGCAGGAACCCCTGGTATTGCCGGCACGTTTGCCGAATATCCTGCTCAACGGCACCACTGGTATCGCCGTGGGCATGGCCACTGACGTGCCGCCGCACAACTTGCGCGAAGTCGCCACCGCTTGCGTGCGCCTGCTGGATGAGCCCAAGGCCACGGTCGAGCAGCTCTGCGAGCACATTCAGGGTCCGGACTATCCGACCGAGGCGGAAATCATCACGCCGCGCGCCGACCTGCTGAAAATCTATGAAACCGGTCGCGGTTCGGTGCGCATGCGTGCCGTCTATCGCATTGAGGATGGCGACATCATCGTCACCGCGCTGCCGCACCAGGTGTCCGGCGCCAAGGTGCTGGAACAGATCGCCGCGCAGATGCAGGCCAAGAAGCTGCCGATGGTCGCCGACCTGCGCGACGAGTCGGACCACGAGCACCCATGCCGGATCGTGATCATTCCGCGTTCCAACCGGGTCGATCCCGACGAGCTGATGCAGCATCTGTTCGCCACCACCGAGCTGGAATCCAGTTACCGGGTCAACGTCAACATCATCGGCCTGGACGGCAAGCCGCAACTGAAGAACCTGCGCGCCCTGCTGGTGGAGTGGCTGGAGTTCCGCGTACTGACGGTGCGCCGCCGCCTGCAGTTCCGCCTGGACAAGGTCGAGCGCCGCCTGCACCTGTTGGACGGCTTGCTGATCGCCTACCTCAACCTGGATGAAGTGATCCACATCATTCGTACCGAGGACCAGCCGCGAGCCAAGCTGATCGAGCGTTTCGCCCTGAGCGAAGTGCAGGCCGACTACATCCTCGATACCCGCCTGCGTCAGTTGGCGCGGCTGGAAGAGATGAAGCTGCGCGCCGAGCAGGACGAGCTGCTCAAGGAGCAGGCCAAGCTGCAAGCCCTGCTCAACAGCGAAGCCAAGCTGAAGAAGCTGGTGCGCACCGAATTGCTGCAGGACGCCGAAACCTACGGCGACGACCGTCGTTCGCCGATCGTCGAGCGCGCCGAGGCCAAGGCCCTGTCGGAAAATGAGCTGATGCCGACCGAGCCGGTCACCATCGTTCTGTCGGAAAAAGGTTGGGTACGCTGCGCCAAAGGGCATGATATCGACGCCACGGGGCTGTCCTACAAGGCCGGCGACGGCTTCAAGACCTCGGCCATCGGGCGCTCCAACCAGTTCGCGGTGTTTATCGACTCCACCGGGCGCAGTTATTCGGTGGCGGCGCATACGCTGCCATCGGCCCGTGGCCAGGGCGAGCCGCTGACCGGGCGCCTGACGCCGCCGCCTGGGGCCAGTTTCGAATGCGTACTGCTGCCGGACGACGAGGCGCTGTACGTGATCGCCTCCGACGCGGGTTACGGCTTCGTGGTCAAGGGCGAGGATCTGCAAGCCAAGAACAAGGCCGGCAAGGCGTTGTTGAGCCTGCCGAACAACGCCAAGGTGCTGTTGCCGCGGCCGGTGAGCGATCGTGAACAGAACTGGCTGGCTTCGGTGACCACCGAAGGGCGTTTGCTGGTGTTCAAGATCAGCGACCTGCCGCAGTTGGGCAAAGGCAAGGGCAACAAGATCATCGGGATTCCGGGTGAGCGAGTGGCCAGCCGCGAGGAGTACGTGACCGATATCGCGGTACTGCCGGAAGGCGCGACACTGGTGCTGCAGGCCGGAAAACGTACCCTGTCGCTCAAGGCCGATGACCTCGAACATTACAAGGGCGAGCGCGGTCGCCGGGGGAACAAACTGCCACGGGGCTTCCAGCGAGTGGATGCGTTGTTGGTAGAAACTCTCAATTGATGCGGGTTAGAGCGTCCGATCTGCGATTTAACCGGTAGATCGGCGCTACAACACTGGAGTCATGGCGCATATTCACGGATGATATGCGCTTTCAAGCGCCGGCGTGGCTGAGCGTTATTCAGGGTTATTTTGAGTATTTACACTGTGGCTAGCCTTGTGGCCGCCACCTGGATGGGATGATGACTGCTCTGCGCCTTCCTCTTGTTTTCTTGCTCGCTGGCGTTCTTGGCCTGGCGGGTTGCAGCGTACACCAGCCGGTGTCGCTGTATCAGCTGGACAGCGGAAGTCCAGCTCAACCGGCACAAAGCGCCGGTATGGCCGTATTGCTGGGGCCGGTACTGGTTGCCGACTACCTGCAACGTGAAACCTTGCTGCAACGTCAGAACGACGGCAGCCTGCAGGCTTCGACCGACGGTCGCTGGGCCGGCAGCCTGTCTTCCGATATCGATCAGTTGTTGTTGCGTCAGGTCGCCGGCCAGCTGGACAGCCAGCGTGTAGTGCTGGCGCCGGCGAGCACCGGCTTCACTCCGGATGTGCAGGTTTTGCTGTCGATCACTCGCCTGGATTCGGGCGCCTCGCAACCGGCGGTTCTCGATGCGCAATGGCGCCTGATCGATCGCCGTGGGCAGGTTCGCGACAACCGTATCGTTCATCTGCAGGAGCAGCATGCGGGTACCACCGCGTCCCAGGTCCAGGCCCAGGGCGTATTGCTGCAACGCCTGGCCGAGCAGCTCTCGGGTGCCCTCAAGCCGCTGGCCAACCAGCCTACGGTAGCCGAGGTACCCCGCAAGGCGGCGCCTGCGCCGGCGGCAAAGCCGGCCGAGCAGGAGAAGCAGCCGAAGATTCCAATGGCCACGCCTATCCGCACGGATATGGAAGTGTTCCGCTTCTGAGTGTTGCGGTTCCAGGACAAAGCCCGCTGATCAGCGGGCTTTGTCGTTTCTGGGGGGGGCAGGTTGAGCCTGAGGTAATGGTGCGCCCTTGATGGAGTATCGCGAGCAAGCTCGCTCCTACAGAGGGGCGACTGGCTTGCTCGCGACGACTGTGCCGCAGCCACAAAAAAGCCCGCATCGCTGCGGGCTTTTTGTTGGGCGGCTGGCTTAGAGCTTGGCCCGGGTCTCGTGCATCCGCGCCAGTTGCCGTTCCAGCATAGATGGGTAGGGCTCCATCAGGCGTTCGACGCAGCAGGCGCCTTCCGGGCTGGCGATCGGACGGATGCGCGCGCGCTGACGAATCAGGGCGTCATCGTTGATCTTGCGCTCGACCAGCAGCAGGTTGCGGCTGTGCTGGGACAGCGCCAGGGCGTCCTGGGCGGTCTCGGTCAGCAGCAGGTCGATCTGGCTCAGGCCGAACAGCTCTTCGCCAAGGGTCAGGCCCAGTTGCAGCTGCAGGGTGATGCCGCTGTCGGCCACTTCGATTTGCAGGGCGTGGCCCAGGGCGCGCAGCAACTCGCCACAGCAGATGGCATTGGTCAGGTAGTCGTCGCCGCTGTCTTCGCTGTGGAACAGCATCAGCGTGCTGCCGTCGTTCAGGGTGTGCAGTTCGCTCTGGTACAGCGAGGCGGCCTGGTCGAGGCAGTCGCGATAACGTTCCAGCAATTCCGTCAGGCGGGCGCGGGGCAGGCGGCGCAGTTGCTCCTGGGCGCCCAGTTGCACGGCCAGGACCGCACTGTGCTGCGGCTGTGCCGGTACCGTGGGTTTCACGATCGGCTTGGCAGCGGTCGCGGTGGACGAGCTGTCGCGAAGGTCGGCGAACGGGTCTTCATCGTCGACCAGGTCCTCTTCGGCGCTGACCACGTGCCGTGGCGCGGGCTTGAGCCCGGCTACGGGAACGCTTTCATCGAAGCTCGGGTCACGCAGGTTGCGCACCTCGAAGGTCGGTTCCGCGTCTTCGCTGTCGTCGTAGTCGGTATCGTCGGTCTCGGCTTGCGGTTCGGGTTCCGGCTCGACCTTCTCGGGGGCGAAGCTGGCGTGCAGCTGGCGCGCCAGGTCGCCAATCTCGTCCTGGCGCTGGGTGGCCGGGGTGTTTTCGTCGATATCCCGCAGCCAGACCCGCAGTTGCATCAGCGGTGTGGAGATGTGCCGTCCCAGGCGCAGGCTCAAGGCCAGGGCCAAAGCCAGCAGGATCGCGCTGAGAATGCCCATGCTCTGCAGGCTGATGGTCATCGGCTGCTGGAATTGTTCCATGTCCAGGCTGATGCGCAGGTTGCCCGCGGTCACGTCCTGGAAGGTGATCTTGGTCTGGTAGACGCCTTCGGTTTCCCCCAGCAGGCTGCTTTTCGGGCGCTGACCGGCTTCGGCGAGGATGCGGTTGTCCACGCTGTAGATCGCCGCATGGGCAACCAGCGGGTTCTTGGTCAGGTTATTCAGCAGCACGTTGAGGCTGAGGATGTCGTTGGACACCAACAGCTCGGTGGCCGAGGTCGCGGTCTGGGTGGTCAGGCTCTGACCCAGGGCGTCGGCCTGTTCGTGCATGGCCTGCTTGAACTGCAGGCCCATCACGCAGGCATAGATCACCAGGGCCAGGGCGACCAGGATCACGTTATGGCTGGCAATGCGCAATGCAATCGGTACACGGCGGTGACGCAGTGCACGGAAGATCAGCAGGAAGAAGTTATCGGTTTTAACTGGCGTGGGCCGGTTCACTGAGCTCGGCTCTTTTGTCCGTGAAGTTGAGGCGCAGTATAGCGACAGGCCCTAGACCGGCAAAGCGCTGGCTGTGCCCGATGGTCACTGAAAGTGGGTAGAATGCGGTTTTTTTCCACCTGCGGGGGTGCGCCTTGCGCGAAATCGTCCTGATAAACATCACTGGTGAAGACCGTCCGGGTCTCACTGCGGCCATTACCGGCGTTCTGGCCCAGGGTGGTGTGAACATTCTCGACATCGGTCAGGCGGTGATTCACGACACTCTGTCGTTCGGCATCCTGGTTGAAATTCCGGACAACGAGCAGAGTTCGTCGGTGCTCAAGGACATTCTGTTCACCGCCTATGAGCTGGACCAGCAGGTCCGTTTCACGCCGGTTTCCGAAGAGGATTACCAGCAGTGGGTCCGCGGTCAGGGCAAGAAGCGCCATATCGTCACCTTGCTGACCCGCAAGGTCACGGCCGAGCAGTTGCAGCGCGTCAGTTCGATCACCGCCAAGTACGGCTTGAACATCGACCACATCGATCGCCTCTCCGGGCGCATGCCGCTGGACACCCCGGCCGACAAGGGCAAGGGTTGCATCGAGTTCTCCGTGCGGGGCGAAGCGGCCGATCCGCAGGCATTGCGTGCCGAGTTCCTCAGCGTCGCCCAAGAGCTGAACGTCGACATCGCCTTCCAGGAAGACTCGCTGTTCCGTCGCAACCGCCGCCTGGCGGTGTTCGACATGGACTCGACGCTGATCGAGGCGGAAGTCATCGACGAACTGGCCAAGGCGGCCGGCGTGGGTGACCGCGTAGCGGAAATCACCGAGCGGGCCATGGCCGGCGAGCTGGATTTCCGCGCCAGCTTCAAGGAGCGCCTGGCCTTGCTCCAGGGCCTGGACATCAAGGTGCTGGACTCCATCGGCGCATCGCTGCGCCTGACCGAAGGGGCCGAGACCCTGTTCGCCGAGCTCAAGCGCCTGGGCTACAAGACTGCGATCCTCTCGGGTGGCTTCACCTATTTCGCCAAGCAATTGCAGGCCAAGCTGGGGATCGACTACGTATTCGCCAACGAGCTGGAAGTGGTCGACGGCAAGGTGACCGGTGTCGCGGTCGAGCCGATTGTCGACGCCCAGCGCAAGGCCGATCTGCTGCGCGAGCTGGCCGCCAAGGAAGGTTTGCGCCTGGAGCAGACCATCGCGGTCGGCGACGGCGCCAACGACCTGCCGATGCTGGCGATTGCCGGCCTGGGCGTGGCCTTCCGCGCCAAGCCGCTGGTCAAGCAGTCGGCCAAGCAGGCGATCTCCACCCTGGGCCTGGATGGCGTGCTGTATCTGCTGGGCTTCCGCGATCGCGACGGCCAAAGTTGATCCAGTAGGAGGTGCGCCGTCGCCAGGCTGCGCACCGCGGAACCTGAGTCCGCTGCCGGTCCGATGCTCTCCAGGCCGGCAGCGGGAGGCCTAGTCCAAGGCTTTGCCCGCGGTTTCCGGCACCATGGCCAGGCCGATCAGCGACAACAGAATGCAGACCATCACATACCAGGCCGGCGAGCTGGGGTCGCCCGTGAGCTTGATCAGGCCAGAGGCGAAGAACTGCGCAAAACCGCCGAACACCATGACTCCCAGGCAATAGACGATGGACATGCCGCTGGCACGGATGCGGCGTGGAAACAGCTCCGGCAACACTGCAAGGGAGGGTACCGAGGTATATACCAAAGGCACGCTCAGCAGGCTGACTACCAATAGCAGCATTGGCAAGCCGGGCATGGCATGCAGCAGCAGGAAGCCAGGGTAGATCAGCGCCAGCAACGCCAGCCGCGGCAGCAGGATCGATCGGCGCCGGCCGATCCGATCGCTCAATCGCCCCGCCGGGACCGACAGCAGCACCGTCAGCAGTGCCGACGCCGAGGCCGCCCAGATCGCCACCGACAGGGGCATGCCGAGCAAGGTCACGGCGTGGTTGGCCAGGTAGTGGCTAATGATAAAGGTCGGTGCCGTTGCTCCCACCGCCACTAACACTCCGGCGATAATCTGCCGCGAGTGCTGGCGCAGCAACGGCCCCGCCGGTTCCTGGTCTGGCGCAGGCTCACCTTGGGGCGAGCTGGTGCTAACGGCGGCAGTTTCATCCAGCCGGTGGCGAATGTATTCACCTACCGGAATCGTCAGCACGCCGACCGCGAACACCATCCGCCAGCCCCAACTGTCCATGGCTTCCGGTGACAGAACTGCGCCCAGCAACGCCACCACCAATGTGCCGCAGAGTACCCCCAGGCCCTGGCTCAACAGCTGCCAGCTACAGTAATAGCCGCGTGTTCGGTCGTTGGCGTACTCCATCAGCATGGAGGTGGCCGCACCGACCTGGCCACCCACGGCAAAGCCTTGCACCAGGCGCGCCAGCAGCACCAGCAGCGGGCCCAGCAGGCCGGCCTGGGCGTAAGTGGGGGCGATCACTAACAGCAGCGAACCAATGGCCATCAGCCAAAGGCTTAGTCGCAACGCCGGTTTGCGGCCTCGACGGTCGGCATACAGGCCAATCAGGATGCCGCCGATGGGCCGGCTGATAAAACCGGTGCCAAATACCGCCAGCGACAGCATCAATTGCAACAAGGGTTCATCGGTAAATGGAAAGAACAGGCGCCCCATCAAGGTGGCCAGGGCGCTGTAGACGATGAAGTCGTAGAACTCCAGGGCGTTGCCCAGTGTGATGGCGATAATTGCGCGCCGACTGGGAGCCGACGCATTGAGCACCGGCGCTTTCTGTAAAGTGGTCATGGCAAGTGCTCCCGGAGTCAGGCCAGATAGCGTTCCACCAGCTTGACCCAGTAACTTGCCCCGATCGGCAGGGCCTGGTCGTTGAAGTCATAACCTGGGTTATGCACCATGCAGCCGCCTTCGCCGTCGCCATTGCCGATAATCAGGTAGCAGCCTGGTACCTGCTCCAACCAGAAGGCGAAGTCCTCGCTGCCGGTCAGCGGCTGCATGTTCGTCGCCAACCCTTCCTCCCCGAGCCAGTCTCGCGCCACTGCCTCGGCCAGCCGGGTCGCCGCGACGTCATTGACCAGCAGCGGATAGCCATACTCGTAATCCACCTCGGCACGGGCGCCAAATCCCGCGGCCTGGGCCTCGGCCAGGGCCACGATGCGTTGACGCAACAGCTCGCGGATGTCCGGGCACAAGGCGCGTATGCTCAGGCGCATTTGCGCGGTTTCCGGAATCACGTTGGGGGCCTCGCCGGCCATGATCGCCCCCACAGTGATTACGGCCGTCTCCAGTGGGGGCACGTTGCGCGACACAATGCTTTGCAGGGCCATCACCAGGGAGGCACAGACCACGATCGGGTCCACGGCCTTGTGCGGCATCGCACCGTGGCCGCCGGTGGCCTGGATGCGGATGGTGGCGGTATCGGTGGAGGCCATGAATGGCCCAGGCAGGAAGCCCAGCTTGCCCAGGGGCACCCCCGGCATATTGTGCATGGCGAAAATCGCCTGGCAGGGGAACAGATCGAACAGGCCATCATCCAGCATGCGCTTGGCCCCGGAGCCGCCATGACCTTCTTCGGCCGGCTGAAAGAACAGGTGCAGGGTGCCACGAAAAGGCCGGCGCTTGGCCAGGTCCCAGGCCGCGGCCAGCAGCATGGCGGTATGGCCGTCGTGGCCGCAGGCGTGCATCTTGCCCTCGACCCGGCTGGCCCAGGGCAGGCCGGTGGTTTCCTGGATCGGCAGGGCATCCATGTCGGCGCGCAGGCCGATAGCGGGCCCTTCTCCATTGCGGAGTGTGCCGACCACGCCGGTTTCCCCCAGCCCTTCGTGAATGTCGTAGCCCCAATTCTGCAGGCAGCGAATCACCTGGGCGCGGGTCTCGAACTCTTCGAATCCCAATTCGGGATGGGCATGGATCTCATGGCGCAGGGCGATCATGGATGGGGTGATTTCACGGATACCGGGCAAGATGGTGGACGCGCCCATGGCGATGTCTCCTTTTTATTGTTGGGGTTATGACCTAGGCCTGGGGATACTAGAAGCAACCCAGAACACCGGGAAGGCGCAAAAAAGTTGTCAGTAGCACTTCTGGTTGATGGTGGGAGAGGAACAATGAAGATCCATCAGTTGCAGGCATTGATCGCCATGGCGGAGCACGGCAGCATCCGCGCCGCTGCCAAGGCGCTGGCCCTGTCGCAAGCCGCGGTCAGCAAGACCTTGCGCGAACTGGAGGCCGAACAGCAGTTGCCCTTGCTACAACGCCATGCCGGCGGTACGCGGCTGAACGATGCCGGACGGGTACTGCTCAAGCATGCCCGGCAGGTGCTCAGGCAACTGGAGCGAGCCGAGGATGAACTGGCCGCTTTGCGCGGCCAGCACGCGGCCCGCCTCTGCGTCGGGGTCACGCCCTGGCTGGCTGAAACGCTGTTGCCGGATGTGGTGGGGTTGTTTCGCCAGCGCATGCCGGAGATTCGCCTGGAATTGTTCGAGGGATTGCTGGCGGTAGCCTTGCCCCTGCTACGGGATGGTCAAATGGACTTCGCCATCGGCCCGCTGTTCAGCAGCATTTCCGCCCAGGAGTTCCATTGCCAGCCGTTGTTGACCCACCCTTGTCGGGTCTTCGCCCGCCATGGCCATCCGGCGTTGCGGGCCAGTTCCCTGGAGGAGTTGCTGGAGCAGGAATGGGTGGTCAACTACAGCCCGGTCACTTATGAGCAGGTGATGCACTCGTTGTTCGGTCGGCATGGATTGGGCATCGGTCCCGAGCGATTGATCTGTGCCCATTCGATGACCCTGCTGTCGAGCATGGTGCTGCAAGCCGGCATGTTGAGCTTCGGCCCGGAGCCATTGTTGCTGTGCCATGGCTTCCAGCCCCATGTGCAAGCCTTGGCGCTGCGCGAGGAGATGGATAGGCAGGCCATGGGCATCATCAGTCATCAGGGGCATACCCACAGTTATGCCGCGATGTGTTTTATCGACTGCCTGCAACAGAGCCTGAAGCAGAAAAGCCGTTCGTCGCACCCGACGGATCGTGCCCTGAGCGAGATGCTGAGCTTGTTGTTCTAGTGGCCCCAGTGGTACTGCGTCGGGAGCCTGCGACGGGCAAAAAAAGCCGCCTGTCGAAAGACCGGCGGCATTCTTCGGACACTCCCCCGAACTGGCGGGGCTTCATCGCGCCTGGAGCTGTTCGCTCTTCATTGCGCAGTCAACCGCCTCAGGCGTTTGCCGACGTCAGGCTCTGGCCCATCTGGACCGGCGAGCCGGCCGCCAGTTCTTCGGCCCACTGCACTTGCTCCGGCCCGAACAGCACGATCGCGGTGGAACCCAGCTTGAAGCGGCCCAATTCGGCGCCCTTTTCCAGGTGGATCGGCGCGCGGGCGGCTTCGTCGTAGCGCACGGTCTTCAGTTCGCGCTTGGGCGGAGTCACCAGGCCGGCCCAGACGGTTTCGATCGAGGCCACGATCATCGCGCCGACCAGGACCACGGCCATCGGGCCGCGCTCGGTATCGAAAACGCATACCACACGCTCGTTGCGGGCGAACAGCTCCGGCACGTTTTCCGCGGTGGTCTGGTTGACCGAGAAGATCCGTCCCGGCACGTAGACCATTTCCCGCAGGGTGCCGGCCAGCGGCATGTGCACGCGGTGGTAGTCCTTCGGCGACAGGTAGATGGTGGCGAAATCGCCGCCCATGAACGGGGCTGCCAGGGCCGAGTCGCCACCCAGCAGTTCCAGCACGCTGAAGCTGTGACCCTTGGCCTGGAATACCCGACCGTGCTCGATCGGGCCAAGCTGGCTGACCGCGCCGTCAGCCGGGCTGAGGATCGCGCCCGGGGTCTGGTCCAGCGGGCGGGCACCGTCTTTCAACGCGCGGGTGAAGAAGGCGTTGAAGTGCTCATAGGCGGTCAGGTCTTCCACCAGCGCTTGGGACATGTCCACCTGATAACGCTTGGCGAACCAGGCGGTGAAGGCATTCTTGAACCAGCGCACGCGGCACTCGGCAATGCAGCCGGCCAGGCGCGACAGCAGGTGGTGAGGCAGCAGGTACTGGCTGAGGATAAACAAACGCTTTTTCATTAACTGTCCTTAAAACCTTAAATCTCTACGGGCGTGTCAGGGTGGTTGCCCCATTCGCCCCAGGAACCGGCATAGCCTTTGACTCGCGGATAACCGAGCGCCTTGGCCACCAGATAGGTGAAGCCAGAGCGATGGTGAGTCTGGCAGTGGGTGATCACTTCTTTGTCTTTGCTGATGCCGAGCTGTTCGAGGATCTGCGGCATGTCGCTGCGGATCCGCAGGTTGCGCGCCGGGTCCATGCCCGCCGTCCACTCGAAGTTGATCGCACCGGGAATGTGCCCACCCTTGGCGGCGAGGACTTTCTCTCCCGAGTACTCCAGGGGGCCGCGGGCATCCCAGATCGCCAGGTCGGCCGCGCCAAGACGACTTTGCAGGTATTCGCGGGTGGCGGTCGGTTCGTCGTGCAGGGTCAGGGCGACAGGGCCGCCGACGGCCGCCGGGACTTCATTCGAGACCGGCAGGCCGTCGGCCAGCCAGGCCAGCAGCCCGCCGTCCAGGTAGTGGTAACGGGAGTGGCCGATGACATCCAGCAGCCAGATGAAGCGCCCGGCCCAGCCGCCGCCTTCGTCGTCATAGACCACGTAGACCGCGTCCGGGTTATGCCCTAGTTCGCCGAACAGGGCCTCAAGGGCTGCCTGTGGCGGCATCAGCCCTGGCGCCGGTGCCTGACCGAGCTGGGTACGCTTGGGGTCGACGAAGTGCGCGCCGGGGATATGGCCCGCGGCATAGCGGGCGGCGCTGGTCAGGTCCACCAGAATCAGTTCGCGGGCGTCGAGGCGAGGGAACAGGTCGCTCGGCTCGATCACCAGCGGCAAGCCAGAGAAGTCAGGCATGTGAGGTCTCCAGGGCACAAAGGGAGGGATTGTAGCGCAAGCGTCAGCGGCTGCGGTTGGTAAAGCTGTGCAGGGCCTTTTCGATGCACTGCGCGGTCTTGCCGAACGCCTGTACGGAGATTTCCGAGAAGGGTTGGCCGCCCTGGTCGGCGATGATCAGCATGATTACCCGGCCATTGCTGGGCACCGAGCGCATCAGCAGGTGCTCGCCACGAAACAGCGTGCGCAGGCTGGCGGGCAGACGGGCGGAGAACTGGGCGTTGTTGGTCGGCGTCAGGCGCACTTGCGCCGGAGCGTCCAGCAGCCTTTGCAATACGCTGCTCTGGTTGATCGTCAATGCCAGGTTCATGGCGGGCGCAGGCAGCCCGGCGATCTGATGCACGCGCAACTGGGTCCGCGTGCGGTCGACCATCAGCAGCATCACCCGGCGCATGCCGCACGCCACCAGGGCGTCGCGGGCAAAGGTGGTCAGGTGCATGGCATTGCTGAAGCGGCTGGGTTCCACCAGCAATTCGCCGCATTGCTTGCGCCACTTGGCCAGATCTTCTGCGGTCGGTGCGGGAACCGGGAGCTCGCCGCGATGCACGCGCCGGGCCTCCCAGGGCCAGAGCAGCGCCTCGGCCGGATGCCACAGATCGGGCATGCGGTGATGCCGGGCACTCTGCGTGGCTTGCTGGTGCAACTGTTGTTGCAGTTCGTCCATCGGCATCTGCAGGTACAGGCTGGTCAGGTATTGCCAGCGCATGCAGTGCGGGCCGTTCCAGGACTCTTGCGCCGACAGGGCCAGGGCGTTGGCCAGCAGCACACTGTTGGCCGGCTGGTTCAGCCAGCGCTGCAGGGCCGGATCGGCATCCAGGCATTGTCGCTGGTGCAACGGGTGGGCGTTGTCCCGGGCGATATGCAGGGCCTTGACCAATTGGTCCTGCTCGTCGATCAGCAGGCGGTAGCCTTGCTGTACCCAGATCGGCAAGTGCCAGACCTCCACCAGGGCCTGGCCCAACTGAAGCAGGCCGACGCCGAACAGTTCCTGCTCGACCTCCTGGGCCGGTTCGGCTTTATGGACGACACGCAGCTCCCACTCTTCGAGCAGTTTTGGATAGGCCAGCGCCAAGGACCACAGCGGCGAGAGAAACAGCAGGCTGCCCCAGTGAATGTCCTGCCAGAGCCTGGCCAGGCGACCGGCGAAAAAGCCGTTGGCCTGTTGGGTCGCGTGCTGGCTGATCAGTTGCAACTGGCGCAGCCCGACCGGGATCTCCTGCTCGGGCTGCGCGGGCAGGCGGGCGAGCAATTCTTCGGTACGCGCCAGGCCCAGGCGGTTGAGGGCGACCTCGAGGTTCTCGGCCGGCTCGCTCATGCTGCCGTGGGTGTGGCGATTGGCTTCGCGAATCACGCTCAAGGCCAGCGCGGGGCTGTCCTGCATCAGGTCGGCAATGTCGCGCAATGAGCTGCGATTGTCCCTGATGGCTTTGCAGACCCGGTCATGGCTGGCCTGCGGCACCGGCAGGCGGACCGCGTCAAGCAGCTTTATCCAGGATTCGAGGGAGTGGGGGGCGGTAGTTGGGACTGTCGTTTCATTAGACATGGCTGGGCGCAATCATCGTCTGCTGTAAACACGCCCAGAGCGGGCCAAACTGGCTTTTCGCCTTAACGGCCTATAGTCTGGCGCAGTTTTGCCGATAAGTAGAAGAAGAGTTTTAAGAACTTCCGAATATGACCTTGAACCCGACTCAGTAAGTACCTTCCTACCTATGGCTAAAATTATCGGCATCATCGTCGTGTTCGCGAGCGTGCTCGGCGGATACGTGCTTTCTCACGGCAAGATTGCCGCCCTGATCCAGCCTTTCGAGGTCTTGATTATCGGCGGCGCCGCGCTGGGGGCGTTCCTGCAGGCGAACCCCGGCTACATGACCATGCACGTGCTCAAGAAGTCCTTGGGGATGTTCGGTTCGCGTTTTTCCCAGACCTTCTACCTGGAAGTGCTGGGCCTGATCTACGAGATCCTCAACAAGAGCCGCCGCGAAGGCATGATGGCGATCGAGGGCGATATCGAAGACGCCGCCGCCAGCCCGATTTTCGCCAAGTACCCATCCGTGCTCAAAGACGAGCGCATGACCGCGTTCATCTGTGACTACCTGCGCATCATGTCCTCCGGCAACATGGCTCCCCACGAGCTGGAAGGCCTGTTCGACATGGAGCTGTTCAGCCTCAAGGAAGACCTCGAACATCCGTCCCATGCGGTCAACGGCATCGCCGACGGCATGCCGGGTTTCGGTATCGTTGCGGCGGTACTGGGTATCGTGGTGACCATGGCGTCCCTGGGCGATGGCGACCAGAAGTCCATCGGCCTGCACGTAGGTGCGGCGCTGGTCGGTACTTTCTTCGGTATTCTCGCGGCCTATGGCTTCTTCGGCCCGCTGGCCCATTCCCTGGCGCATGACGCCAAGGAAGAGCTGAACGTCTACGAAGCCATCAAGGCCTCCCTGGTGGCCTCGGCTTCCGGCATGCCGCCCTCGCTGGCCGTGGAGTTCGGGCGCAAGGTCCTGTACCCGGCGCACCGTCCGAGCTTCGCCGAGCTGGAACAAGCGGTTCGCGGTCGCTAAGCCATGGAAAACAATCAGCCGATTATCATCAAGCGCGTCAAGCGCTTTGCCGGCGGGCATCACGGCGGGGCATGGAAGATCGCCTTCGCCGACTTCGCCACGGCGATGATGGCGTTCTTCCTGGTGCTGTGGCTGCTGTCCACTGCCACCCCGGAACAGAAGATCGCCATCGCCGGTTACTTCAAGGACCCGATCGGCTTCTCGGAAAGCGGCACGCCCTACATCATCGACCTGGGCGGTTCTCCCGAGCTGGCGCCGGAAAACACGCTCAACCCCGAGATCAAGTCGCAGCCGCAGCCGGACAAGGTCACGGTCGACACCGATCAGGTCGAGAGCATGGCCGAGCAGGTGGAAAGAGAGCGTCTGGAACTGTTGCTTCAAGAGCTGCAGAACAAGGTCGAAGAAAACCCGCAATTGCAGAAGTTCAAGGACCAGATCCTGTTCGAGATCACTCCGGACGGCCTGCGTATCCAGATCATCGATTCGGAAAACCGGCCGATGTTCGACTCCGGCAGTGCGCGCCTGAAGCCGTACTTCGAGGACATCCTGCTGGCCATGGCCGACACCATCAAGGCAGTGCCGAACAAGATCAGCATCAGCGGTCACACCGATGCCAAGCCTTACTCGGGCACCGGCGATTTCGGCAACTGGGAGCTTTCGGCCAACCGTGCCAACGCCGCGCGTCGGGCGCTGGTGGCGGGCAGTTATCCGGACGGCCAGGTGGCTCGCGTAGTGGGGTATGCCTCGTCGTCGCTGTTCGATCGTAAGGACCCGTTCAACCCGATCAACCGGCGTATCGACATCGTGGTGCTGACCAAAAAGGCCCAGCGCGCGATCGAAGGCGAAGTCGCTCCCGAGGCCCCGGCACCGACCCAGGGCCAGGGCGCCCCAGGCGAAGTGCCGGTCGACCCGAACGCCTTGCCGCCGGAGCAGGAGCCGCTGCCGGCCCATGAGCTGCGCGAGCGCCTGAATATCTTCGATGACGCAGCGCCGAAGACCGAAGGCCCGGCTGCACCCGCCGCTACGCCTCCAGCCGCGCAGTAACCGCTGGCAACAGGCCCTATAAAAGAGGGCCCATGAAAAAGGCCGCGATCATCGCGGCCTTTTTTGTTTCTGCGTGGGGGCTACCTATTAATAGCTGCTGTCCGGCAGGCTGGCGATGATCGAGCGATAGCTGTTCATCCGCTGCTGCTGGATCCGGCCGTCTTCCAGGGCCTTGAGCAGGGCGCAGCCCGGTTCGCGGTCATGCTTGCAGTCGCGGAAACGGCAGGTGCCCAGCAGGTCGTTGAACTCGATGAAGCCCGCTTCGACATCGGCGCGGCTGACGTGGCCCAGGCCGAATTCGCGAATCCCCGGGGAGTCGATCAGTTCGCCACCGCCCGGGAAGTGGAACAGGCGCGCGGTGGTGGTGGTGTGGGTGCCCTGGCCGGACAGCTCCGACAAAGGCCCGACGCGGGTTTCGACTTCCGGCAGCAGGCTGTTCACCAGCGACGACTTGCCCACGCCCGACTGGCCGACGAACACGCTGATCCGTCCGTCCAGCTGTGCTTGCAACTGTTCCATGCCATTGCCGTGGTGCGCCGAGACTTCCAGCACCGGATAGCCCAGTTGCCGGTAGACCGCCAGCAAGGCGTTCAGGGCGGGGGCATTCTGCTCGTCGATCAGGTCGAACTTGTTGAGCAACAGCAGCGGGCGGATACCGGCATGTTCGGCGGCGACCAGGTAGCGGTCGATCAGGTTGGCATGGGGTTCGGGCAGCGGGGCGAAGACGATCACGATCATGTCGACGTTGGCGGCCACCGGCTTGAGCTGGCCGCGGCTGTCGGGACGGCACAGCTCGGTGTGGCGCGGCAGTTGCGCGACGATCACACCGATGCCCTGGTTGCCCGGACGCCAGACCACCTGATCGCCGGTCACCAGCGCCGGCAGGTTGGCGCGCAAGTGGCAGCGGAACACCTGGCCGGCCAGTTCGCCCTCGCGCGCCTCGACCTCGACCTGCACACCGAAGTGGGCGATCACCAGGCCGGTCTGTTCGGGGCCGAGATCGCCGCCTTCCAGTGCTTCGACGGCAGAGGATTCACGTTTGGCGGCGCGGGCGGCGCGTTCGCCTTGAATCTTTTCGATGCGCCAGTTTTGGCGACGATTGAGCTGGCGTTTGGCCATTGGTGTTCCGTGTCGATAATGCGGCGGTTAGGTAAAACGGCCGCGAGTTTAGCACGCCGGCAGGTCCCTCTAGGCTAAACTGCGCAACTACGCCGAGGAGCCCACACATGCAAAACCCGCAGAATCTGATCTGGATCGATCTGGAAATGACCGGTCTGAACCCTGATACCGACGTCATCATCGAGATGGCGACCATCGTCACCGATAGCAATCTCAATACCTTGGCTGAAGGTCCGGTCATCGCCATCCACCAGAGCGATGAAATTCTCGCCGGCATGGATGAGTGGAACACCCGCCAGCATGGCGGTTCGGGGCTGACCCAGCGCGTGCGTGAAAGCCGCATCAGCATGGCTGAAGCGGAAGCGCAGACCATCGCCTTCCTGGAGCAGTGGGTGCCCAAGGGCAAGTCGCCGATCTGTGGCAACAGCATCTGCCAGGATCGCCGCTTCCTGTACCGCCATATGAAGGCACTGGAAAGCTACTTCCACTACCGCAACCTTGACGTTTCCACTCTCAAGGAACTGGCGGCCCGCTGGGCGCCGGACGTGCGCGACAGCTTCAAGAAAGGCAGCACCCACCTGGCCCTGGACGACATCCGCGAGTCGATCGCCGAGTTGCAGCATTACCGCAAGCACTTCATCAAGCTCTGATGGTGCGCTGGCGTCTGTTCTGACGCCATCGCGGGCAAGCCTCGCTCCTACGGGTTCGCGCAAGGCTTGCTCGCGATAGATCGCTCCGGGGGCTCCAGCAATTCCAGCCGGCGCCCCCTTTTGGTGCCGGCAGCAACTGAGTAGACTGCGCGCCTTCCTGTAAGGACCGCCATCATGCTGCTGATGCTTTACCTGATTGCCATTACCGCCGAAGCCATGACTGGCGCCTTGTCCGCCGGTCGTCGCGGCATGGACTGGTTCGGGGTGGTGTTGATCGCCTGCGTCACGGCCCTGGGTGGCGGTTCGGTGCGTGACGTGCTGCTGGGGCATTACCCGCTGACCTGGGTCAAGCACCCTGAGTACCTGGTGTTGACCTCGGTCGCGGCCCTGGTGACGATCTTCATCGCGCCCTTGATGCGCCACTTGCGTTCGCTGTTCCTGGTGCTCGACGCCGTGGGGCTGGTGGCGTTCACCCTGATCGGTTGCATGACCGCCCTGGAAATGGGCCACGGCATGGTGGTGGCATCGGTCAGCGGGGTGATTACCGGGGTGTTCGGCGGCATCCTGCGGGACATCTTCTGCAACGATATTCCGCTGATTTTCCGTCGCGAACTGTATGCCAGCGTCTCGTTCGCCGCGGCCTGGTGCTACATGCTCTGCATCTATCTGCAATTGCCCGGCGAGCAGTCGATCCTCATCACTCTGTTCGGCGGTTTCCTACTGCGCCTGCTGGCGATCCGTTTCCACTGGGAAATGCCCAAGTTCGTCTACAACGACGAGCAATGACGGCTGGCATGCTGCTTCAGCGCCCATTCCACGTGTTCGCGCACCAGTTCTGATGGGTAATCCCGCCGGGCTTTCAGGGCTTCCAGCACCGGAATGCTCGACGGTGCGTTACCCAGCCCCACCGCCAGGTTGCGTAGCCAGCGCTCATAGCCGGCGCGGCGCAGCGGCGAGCCTTCGGTGCTGCTGAGAAACTTGTCCTCGTCCCACATGAACAGTTCGGCCAGCTCGGCATTGTCGAGGTTGTGGCGTGGCTTGAAGTCGCCTTCGCCGGAAGGGCGGGCGAAGCGGTTCCACGGGCAGACGATCTGGCAATCGTCGCAGCCGAACACCCGGTTGCCGATCAGCGGGCGCAGGTCTTCGGGAATGGCGTTTTTCAGTTCGATGGTCAGGTACGAAATGCAGCGCCGGGCGTCCAGTACATAAGGGCCGACGAAGGCCTTGGTCGGGCAGATGTCCAGGCATGCCGTGCAGCGGCCGCAATGCTCGGTGGCGTGTGGCTCGTCCACCGGCAAGGGCAGGTCGACGAACAGTTCGCTGAGGAAGAAATAGCTGCCGGCCTTGCGGTTGAGTACCAGGGTGTTCTTGCCGATCCAGCCGAGCCCGGCTTGTTCGGCGATGGCTTTTTCCAGCACCGGGGCGCTGTCGACGAAGGCGCGATAGCCGAACGGGCCGATTTCCTTCTGGATGCGCTCGGCCAGTTGCTGCACGCGCTTGCGGATCAGCTTGTGATAGTCGCGGCCCAGGGCGTAGCGCGAGACATAGGCCTTTTCCGGCTGGGCCAGGCGCTGCGCCATCTGGGTGTCGCCGGGCAGGTAATCCATGCGCAGGGACACCACGCGCAGGGTGCCGGGCACCAGTTCGTCCGGATGGGAGCGTTTGCTGCCGTGGGCGCCCATGTAGTCCATTTCGCCGTGGTAGCCCGCCTCGAGCCAGCGCTCCAGGTGCTGCTCATGCTCGGCCAGGTCCAGGCCGCTGATGCCGACTTGCTGAAAGCCCAGCTCGCGGCCCCAATCCTTGATCGATTGGGCGAGGGCGGGCAGATCGGTGGTAATGGCAGGCATGAGGCGAGAGAAACCGGGGCTGAGGTGCGTATAATTCTGCCAGACATCGGAGCCCGAAGACGCATGCCGCAGACAAAACACCCTTTACCCGACATTCAGCCGTTGATGCCCAACACGCTGCCGCGGCTGGCTGCCCGTTCGCCAAGTGCCCATAAAGGCCAGTTCGGGCACCTGTTGCTGATCGGCGGCGATCGCGGTTTTGGCGGCGCGGCGCTGCTCTGCGCCGAGAGCGCCCTGCGCAGCGGTGCCGGGATGGTTTCTCTGGCGACCCGCAGCGAGCACGTTGCGGCCGCTCTGGCGCGGGTCCCGGAGGTCATGGCCCTGGGCACCGACTCGGCCAACCAGCTGATGGGCTTGCTGGAGCAGGCCTCGATCATCGTGGCGGGGCCCGGGCTGGGGCAGGCGGCCTGGGGGCGCAGCCTTTTATCTGCCGCCGCCAATGCGCCGCGGCCCCAGGTCTGGGATGCCGATGCGCTCAATCTGCTGGCCAAAGGCGGTTTGACCTTGCCGTCGGGCAGCGTGATCACCCCGCACCCGGGGGAGGCCACACGGCTGCTGGGAATCTCAACCGCGCAGGTGCAGGCGGATCGCCCGGCCGCCGCGCGGGCACTGAGCAAAAAATACACAGCTGTCGCTATCCTGAAGGGCGCCGGAAGTCTGGTAGCCAGCCCGGATGGCCGCCTGGCCCGTTGCGACCGGGGGCATCCGGCCATGGCCACGGCGGGCCTGGGGGATGTGCTGGCCGGTCTGGTCGGAGCGCTGCTGGCCCAGGGGATGCCGGCGTTCGATAGTGCTTGCCTGGCGGTCTGGCTGCATGCCGTCGCGGGCGAGCATCAAGGTAAATTGGGCCGGGGGCTGGCGGCCAGCGATCTGATCCCGGTCATTCGTCAGTTGCTGGAGGAACAATCATCGTGTCTGAAATAACCCTGTATCTGGCAGACGAAGACGCCATGATCGCCTTTGGCGCGCGCCTGGCGCAGGTCACTCAAGGGGGGGGTGTGATCTTTCTGGAAGGTGATCTGGGGGCGGGGAAAACCACATTGTCCCGGGGGCTCATCCGTGGCCTGGGACATGCCGGCGCGGTGAAAAGCCCGACCTTTACCCTGGTCGAGCCCTACGAGATCGGCGATGTGCGGGTCTTCCACTTCGATCTTTATCGCCTGGTCGATCCGGAAGAGCTGGAGTTTCTCGGCATCCGCGATTATCTCGAGGGGGATGCACTGTGTCTGATCGAGTGGCCCCAGCGTGGTGCGGGCTTTTTGCCAAAGCCGGACCTGACCATTACCATTAGCCCGCATAACAGCGGGCGTTCCCTGCATTTGTTGTCGCAAGGCTCGCGTGGCGAGGCCTGGTGTGCCGCTTTGGCGTTGGAATTCAAATAATTGATGGGGTTAGGTATGCGCATTCGCGCGTTGGTTGCTGTCGTAGGACTGTTGCTTACGGCATTGGCCGTCGACGCTCTGGCCGCTACACAGGTCCGTAGCGTTCGCCTGTGGCGGGCACCGGATAACACTCGACTGGTATTTGACCTGTCCGGGCCGGTCCAGCACAGCGTCTTCACCCTGACGGCCCCTGATCGTCTGGTGATCGATATCAACGGTGCGACCCTCGGCGGGCCGCTGAATGTCTCCACGGCGAATACGCCGATTACCGCCATGCGTTCGGCCCAGCGCACGCCTACCGACCTGCGGGTGGTCATCGACCTGAAAAAGGCCGTCACCCCCAAGAGTTTTACCCTGACGCCCAATGCCCAGTACGGCAATCGCCTGGTGGTCGACCTGTTCGACAACCCGGCCGACGCCGCGCCAACGCCGCCGCCCGCGCCGAATGTCGCGACTGTGCCGGCGGTCCCGGTAACGCCGACCAAGCCTGAGATCAAGCTGCCACCGGCCCCGGCCGGCAAGCGCGATATCGTCGTGGTCATCGATGCCGGTCACGGTGGCGAGGACCCGGGTGCCTCCGGCTCGCGCGGCCAGCATGAGAAAGACGTGGTGCTGGCCATCGCCCGCGAACTGCAGCGCCAGATCAACGGCCTCAAGGGCTTCCGCGCCGAGCTGACCCGTACCGGCGACTACTTCATCCCGCTGCGCGGCCGCACCGAGATCGCCCGCAAGAAAGGCGCCGACCTGTTCGTCTCGATCCACGCCGACGCGGCACCGTCCCGCGCGGCCTTCGGGGCCTCGGTGTTCGCGCTCTCCGACCGTGGCGCCACGTCCGAGACGGCCCGCTGGCTGGCGGACAGCGAAAACCGTTCCGACCTGATCGGCGGGGCCGGCAACGTCAGCCTCGATGACAAGGACCGGATGCTCGCCGGAGTACTGCTGGACTTGTCCATGACGGCCTCGCTGACTTCCAGTCTCAACGTCGGCCAGAAAGTACTCAGCAACATCGGCCGGGTCACCCCGCTGCACAAGCAGCGCGTCGAACAGGCCGGGTTCATGGTGCTCAAGTCTCCGGACATTCCGTCGATCCTGGTGGAAACCGGCTTTATCTCCAATGCCAACGAAGCGTCCAAGCTGGCCACTGTCAGCCACCAGCAGGCACTGGCGCGCTCCATCAGCAGCGGTGTGCGGCAGTTCTTCCAGCAGAATCCACCGCCGGGCACCTACATCGCCTGGCTGCGTGATTCCGGGAAGATTGCCCAGGGACCTCGCGACCACCGCGTGAGCCCGGGGGAAACCCTGGCGATGATCGCCGTGCGTTATCAGGTTTCCGCCGCCACCCTGCGCAGCGCCAACAACCTGAGCAGCGATGAGCTGAAAATCGGTCAGACCCTCACCATCCCGGGTACAGAACTGGCGGCCAAGGAATGAATGACGCAGTCATCAGCAGCGCCCGGATCGAGCTGCTCAGCCCGCGACTGGCGAACCAGATTGCCGCCGGTGAGGTGGTCGAACGTCCGGCCTCGGTGATCAAGGAATTGCTGGAGAACAGCCTGGACTCCGGGGCCAAGCGTATCGATGTGGATGTCGAGCAGGCGGGTGTCAAGTTGCTGCGGGTACGCGACGACGGTAGCGGCATTTCCGCGGACGATCTGCCGCTAGCCCTGGCGCGCCACGCCACCAGCAAGATTCGCAACCTTGAGGACCTGGAGCAGGTCATGAGCCTGGGTTTTCGTGGAGAGGCACTGGCTTCCATCAGTTCGGTCGCGCGATTGACCCTGACTTCCCGTACCCGCGACGCCGATCAGGCCTGGCAGGTGGAAACCGAAGGCCGCGACATGGCCCCGCGCGTGCAGCCGGCGGCCCATCCGGTCGGTACCTCGGTGGAAGTCCGCGACCTGTTCTTCAATACCCCGGCCCGGCGCAAGTTTCTCAAGGCCGAGAAAACCGAGTTCGATCACCTGCAGGAAGTGATCAAGCGCCTGGCTCTGGCGCGTTTCGACGTGGCTTTTCACCTGCGCCATAACGGTAAAAGCGTTCTCAGCCTGCATGAAGCCAACGATGATGTGGCGCGTGCGCGGCGTGTAGCGGCGGTGTGCGGTTCGGGCTTTCTCGAGCAGGCGTTGCCGATCGAGGTCGAACGTAATGGCCTGCATCTGTGGGGTTGGGTAGGCTTGCCGACCTTTTCCCGCAGCCAGGCGGACCTGCAGTATTTCTACGTCAACGGTCGTGCGGTGCGCGACAAGCTGGTGGCCCATGCGGTGCGCCAGGCTTACCGCGACGTGCTGTTCAACGGCCGGCATCCGACCTTTGTGCTGTTCTTCGAAGTCGACCCGGCGGTGGTCGACGTCAACGTGCACCCGACCAAACACGAAGTGCGCTTTCGCGACGGACGCATGGTCCACGACTTCCTGTATGGCACCCTGCATCGCGCCCTCGGCGATGTCCGACCGGAAGACCATCTGGCGGCGCCGGCCGCGGTCGCCGGCATCGTGCGGCCGAGCGGGATCGAGGCCGGCGAGTTCGGCCCCCAGGGTGAAATGCGTCTGGCGGCGAACATGACGCTGGAGCAGCCGCAGGCCCAGCCGGCGTTCAATCCGCCGGGGACTGGCTCGGGCGCGGGTTATCAGTATCAGTACACGCCGCGTCCGCAGCCAGTGCTGCCGGCGGCCGAGGCGCAAAGCGCCTATCGTGAGTTCTTCGCGCCACTGCCGGAATCCGGCGCAGCGTCCTTGCCGGATGCCCAGGGCGATATCCCGCCGCTGGGCTATGCGCTGGCGCAGCTCAAAGGCATCTATATCCTCGCGGAAAACGCCCAGGGCCTGGTGCTGGTGGACATGCACGCGGCCCACGAGCGGATCATGTACGAGCGCCTGAAGGTGGCGATGGCCAGCGAAGGCCTGAGTGGCCAGCCGCTGCTGGTGCCGGAGTCGATCGCGGTCAGCCAGCGCGAAGCGGATTGTGCCGAGGAGCATGTCGGCTGGTTCCAGCGCCTGGGCTTCGAGTTGCAGCGCCTGGGCCCGGAATCGCTGGCGATCCGGCAGATTCCGGCCTTGCTCAAGCAGGCGGAAGCCAATCGCCTGGTGCATGACGTCCTGGCCGACCTGATGGAGTACGGCACCAGCGATCGTATCCAGGCGCACCTCAACGAGTTGCTGGGTACCATGGCCTGCCACGGTGCGATCCGTGCCAATCGCCGCCTGGCCCTGCCGGAAATGAACGGCTTGTTGCGCGACATGGAAAACACCGAGCGCAGCGGTCAATGCAACCATGGCCGACCGACCTGGACCCAGTTGGGCCTGGACGATCTGGACAAACTCTTCTTGCGCGGTCGTTGATGAGCCAGCTTCCTCCAGCGATCTTCCTGATGGGCCCGACTGCCGCTGGCAAGACCGACCTGGCCATCGAGCTCACCAAGGTTCTGCCTTGCGAACTGATCAGCGTCGATTCGGCGCTGGTCTACCGTGGCATGGACATAGGCACCGCCAAGCCGTCCAAGGAAATCCTGGCCGAGTTTCCACACCGTCTGATCGATATTCTCGACCCGGCCGAGAGCTATTCGGCGGCGGATTTCCGCACCGATGCGCTGGCCGCCATGGCCGATATCACCGCGCGCGGCAAGATTCCGCTGCTGGTGGGCGGCACGATGCTCTATTACAAGGCTTTGCTCGAAGGCCTGGCAGACATGCCGCCGGCCGACCCACAGGTTCGCGCGGAGCTGGAAGAAGAGGCCGCACGCCTTGGCTGGCAAGCCTTGCATGACCAACTGGCGATAATCGACCCCGAATCGGCGGCGCGGATTCATCCCAATGATCCGCAGCGCCTGACCCGGGCGCTGGAAGTCTATCGGGTCAGCGGCCTGAGCATGACCGCCCACAGACTGCGACAATCTGCGCAAAGTACTGAAGCAGCCGCTTCGGGACGGGGACAATTGCCCTATACTGTCGCGAACTTGGCCATTGCCCCGGCAAACCGTCAGGTACTGCATGAGCGTATTGCACAAAGATTCACAATTATGTTGGAACAGGGATTCGTCGACGAGGTCGTAGCTCTGCGCTCTAGAAGTGACCTGCATGCCGGGTTGCCGTCTATACGTGCTGTAGGCTACCGACAGGTCTGGGATCATCTGGATGGCAAGCTGACATTCGCCGAGATGCAGGAGCGCGGCATCATTGCCACGCGCCAATTGGCGAAGCGCCAGTTCACCTGGTTACGCAGCTGGGCTGATTTACACTGGCTGGACAGCCTGGATTGCGACAATCTGCCACGCGCCTTGAAATACCTGGGAACGGTCTCCATATTGAGCTGAGTCCTTGCAATTGCCGTCTATCCTTGGGGGTGGGGCGGTTTTAGCCATCTGTTTTCCGATTTTTTATTATTGATCCTTAAAGGAGTGCGGCACATGTCAAAAGGGCATTCGCTACAAGACCCTTACTTGAATACTTTACGTAAAGAGAAAGTTGGGGTTTCCATCTATCTGGTCAACGGGATCAAGCTGCAAGGTACGATCGAGTCTTTCGACCAGTTCGTCATCCTGCTGAAGAACACCGTCAGCCAAATGGTTTACAAGCACGCTATCTCGACAGTGGTGCCGGTTCGTCCAATTCGCCTGCCTAGCGCATCCGAATCCGAACAGGGTGACGCTGAGCCAGGTAACGCCTGATAGGAGTCTCCTTTGTTCTTTGAGCGCCACGGTGGTGGTGAACGTGCAATTCTCGTTCACTTGGATGGTCAGGACCCTGAGGCGCGCGAAGATCCGCAGGAGTTTCAGGAGTTGGCAATATCGGCCGGCGCCGAGACCGTCGCGTTTGTTAACGTGCCGCGTCATCGGCCAACCGCCAAGTACCTGGTTGGCAGCGGCAAGGTCGAAGAATTACGCGACCTGGTCAAAGCCGAACAGGTCGACCTGGTGATTTTCAATCACATCCTCACACCCAGTCAGGAACGTAACCTCGAACGTGCTTTCGAGTGTCGCGTGATTGACCGCACGGGTCTGATTCTCGATATTTTCGCCCAGCGCGCCCGCACTCACGAAGGCAAGCTCCAGGTAGAACTGGCCCAGCTTGAATATATGAGTACCCGTCTGGTTCGTGGCTGGACTCACCTTGAGCGGCAGAAGGGCGGTATCGGCTTGCGTGGTCCGGGTGAAACCCAGCTCGAGACCGACCGGCGTCTTCTGCGGGTTCGCCTGCGGCAGATCAAGGCCCGGCTGGAGAAAGTTCGCAGCCAGCGTGAGCAGGCCCGTCGCGGGCGCAAGCGTGCCGACATTCCTTCGGTATCGTTGGTGGGCTACACCAACGCCGGCAAGTCCACCTTGTTCAACTCCGTGACCGAGTCCGATGTGTTTGCGGCCAACCAACTGTTCGCCACCCTCGATCCGACCTTGCGCCGGCTCGAACTGGACGATCTTGGTCCGGTCGTGTTGGCCGATACCGTGGGGTTCATTCGTCATCTGCCGCACAAACTGGTCGAGGCGTTTCGGGCTACGCTCGAAGAGTCGAGCAACTCCGACCTGCTGTTGCATGTGATCGATGCCCATGAGCCGGAGCGCATGGCCCAGATCGAACAGGTCATGGTGGTGCTCGGCGAGATCGGGGCCCAGGACTTGCCGATACTGGAGGTCTATAACAAACTCGATTTGCTCGAGGGAGTAGACCCGCAGATCCAGCGCGATGCCGATGGCAAGCCGCAGCGGGTCTGGTTGTCGGCTCGTGAAGGGCAAGGGCTGGACCTGCTCAAGCAGGCCATTGCCGAGTTGCTCGGTGAGGATTTGTTTGTAGGCACCTTGCGCTTGCCGCAGCGTTTTGCTCGACTGCGAGCGCAGTTCTTCGAGTTGGGCGCAGTGCAGAAAGAAGATCACGACGAGGAAGGTGTCAGTCTGCTGGCTGTCCGCTTGCCGCGAGTCGAGCTGAATCGACTGGTAAGCCGCGAAGGCATGCAGCCGCTGGAGTTCATCGAGCAACACACTTTGCAATAAAAGCCTGAGAAAGCGGTTGTGCCGCTGTAGCAGGCATTCTGTAGCATTGGTCGGCGCGCCGTGGGTGCGTCTTTGCTTTATCAGATGGAGAGCGCTATGGCTTGGAATGAGCCGGGTGGCAACTCGAATAATCAGGATCCTTGGGGTGGTAAGCGCCGCAACAATGGCGACCGCAAGGGGCCACCGGATCTCGACGAGGCCTTCCGCAAGCTGCAGGAAAGCCTGAATGGGTTGTTCGGTGGTGGCAAGAAACGTGGTGACGATGGTGGCAGTTCCGGCAAGGGCGGCGGTCTCGGCCTGCTCGGTATCGGTCTGGTCGTGCTGGCGGCCGTGTGGCTGTACAGCGCGGTGTATGTCGTGGACGAGCAGGAGCAGGCCGTGGTACTGCGCTTCGGCAAGTACTACGAAACCGTCGGCCCGGGCCTGAACATCTACTTCCCGCCGATCGATCGCAAGTACATGGAAAACGTCACGCGCGAGCGTGCCTATACCAAGCAGGGTCAAATGCTGACTGAAGACGAGAACATCGTCGAAGTGCCGCTGACCGTGCAGTACAAGATCAGCAACTTGCAGGACTTCGTGCTGAACGTCGATCAGCCGGAAATCAGCCTGCAGCACGCCACCGACAGTGCGCTGCGCCACGTAGTGGGTTCCACCGCGATGGACCAGGTGCTGACCGAAGGTCGTGAGTTGATGGCCAGCGAAATCAAGGAGCGTCTGCAACGCTTCCTCGATACCTATCGCACCGGTATCACCGTTACCCAGGTGAACGTACAGAGCGCAGCGGCACCGCGTGAAGTGCAGGAAGCCTTCGATGACGTGATCCGTGCCCGTGAAGACGAGCAGCGTTCGCGCAACCAGGCTGAAACCTACGCCAACGGCGTCGTGCCGGAAGCCCGTGGTCAGGCCCAGCGCATCATCGAGGATGCCAACG
The DNA here is from genome assembly GCF_002843625.1 of Pseudomonas sp. 09C 129. Classification (NCBI taxonomy): domain Bacteria; kingdom Pseudomonadati; phylum Pseudomonadota; class Gammaproteobacteria; order Pseudomonadales; family Pseudomonadaceae; genus Pseudomonas; species Pseudomonas sp. 09C 129. The sequence continues at coordinate 1,131,864 of NZ_CP025261.1, forward strand.
GTTACCGTGGCGAAGTGGTTTCCCGCGCCAAGGGTGAGGCCGATCGCTTCACCAAGCTGGTGGCCGAATACCGCAAGGCGCCTGAAGTGACCCGTGAGCGTCTGTACCTGGACACCATGCAGGAAGTCTTCAGCAATACCAGCAAGGTTCTCGTGACCGGCAACAAGAACGGCCAGAGCAATCTGCTGTACCTGCCGCTGGACAAAATGGTCGAAAGTGGCCGTAGCACCAGTGCTCCGGTGACCGGCGCAGCAGCCAGCAGCAACGAAGCGAATGCGCGTGCGGCAGCTGATCTGCAGCAACAGCAAGCGCGTACCAGGGAGAGTCGCTGATGAGCAATAAATCGCTGATCGCCCTTATCGTTGGCGTCGTCGTGGCGATCGCTGCCTGGAACTGCTTCTACATCGTCGCTCAGACCGAGCGCGCGGTGTTGCTGCAGTTCGGTCGTGTGGTCCAGGCTGACGTTCAGCCGGGCCTGCATGTGAAAGTGCCCTATGTGAACCAGGTGCGTAAGTTCGACGCTCGCCTGATGACCCTGGATGCACCGACCCAGCGTTTCCTGACGCTGGAAAAGAAAGCCGTGATGGTCGATGCCTATGCCAAATGGCGCGTGAAGGATGCGGAGCGTTTCTATACCGCGACTTCCGGCCTCAAGCAGATCGCCGACGAGCGTCTTTCCCGTCGTCTGGAGTCGGGCCTGCGTGACCAGTTCGGCAAGCGCACCCTGCACGAAGTGGTTTCCGGTGAGCGTGATGCGCTGATGGCGGACATCACGGCTTCGCTCAACAAGATGGCCGAGAAAGAGCTTGGCATCGAAGTGGTCGATGTCCGGGTCAAGACCATCGACTTGCCGAAGGAAGTGAACCGCAGCGTCTTCGAGCGTATGAGCACCGAGCGTGAGCGTGAAGCGCGTGAGCATCGCGCCAAGGGTAACGAGCTGGCGGAAGGTATTCGTGCCGACGCCGATCGTCAGCGCCGCGTACTGCTGGCCGAAGCCTATCGTGAGTCGGAAGAGATTCGCGGTGATGGCGACGCCCAGGCCGCAGCCATCTACTCCAAGGCCTACGGTCAGGACCAGGAATTCTACGGTTTCTACCGTAGCCTGCGTGCCTATCGTGAAAGCTTCGCGAACAAATCCGACGTCATGGTCCTAGACCCAAGCAGCGACTTTTTCCGTTACCTGGAAAAGGCCAAGCCTTGATGCGACGTTGACCTGAATCGCCCCGCCCGGCGGCTAAAGTGTCTGGCGGGGTGATCCTTTGGGAAAACGAGTGTATGATGCGGCAGCCGGGAAATTCCCGGCTTTTTTGCGTCTGCACGTTTGATTGTGGTTGTTGGTGCAAGACGACGAGTTGAACGACTCGACAGTTTTTTCGAGGAAAGTGAGTGGCGAAGCCGGTTTCAGGCTTTTCGCCCCGTCGCCCATGCGCGTGGTTTGCACATGGGCCGATCATTTTCTGCTTCACTCAAGGCCCGCCCATAGGCTGGCCGCCTGGATCACAGGGGAATGGCGTAATGGCAACGGTAGACCGCTGGCTGCTGCCAGATGGCATCGAAGAAGTACTGCCACCTGAGGCGGCGCGCATTGAAGTTGCGCGTCGCCAGGTGTTGGATCTGTTCCAGAGCTGGGGTTACGAGTTCGTCGTGACCCCTCATATCGAGTACCTGGAATCCTTGCTGACTGGCGCGGGCCAGGACCTCGATCTGCGTACCTTCAAGGTCATCGACCCGCAATCGGGTCGGCAGATGGGTTTCCGCGCCGACATTACGCCGCAGGTGGCCCGTATCGATGCGCATACCCTGCGTCGTGAAGGCCCGAGCCGCCTGTGTTACGCCGGTAGCGTGCTGCATGCGCAGCCGCGTGCCTTGTCATCCTCGCGCAGCCCGATCCAGCTGGGTGCCGAGTTGTATGGCGATGCGAGCCCGAGCAGCGACGTAGAAGTCATCAGCCTGATGCTGGCGATGCTGCAACTGGCCGATGTGCCGGATGTGCACATGGATCTGGGGCATGTCGGTATCTACCGTGGCCTGGCCCGCGCGGCCGGTCTCTCCGGCGAAGTGGAACAGCAGCTGTTCGATGCCCTGCAACGCAAGGCCATCGATGAAGTCATTACCTTGACCGAAGGCCTGCCGGCCGACCTGTCCGGCATGCTGCGGGCGCTGGTCGACCTGTGCGGCGGCCGTGAAGTACTGGCTGCAGCCCGCGAACGCCTGGCCAATGCGCCGGCGCCGGTGCTGGCGGCCCTGGACGACCTGTTGGCGATTGCCGAGCGTCTTTCCGTGCGTTTCCCTGAATTGCCGCTGTACTTCGACCTGGGCGAGTTGCGTGGCTACCACTACCACACCGGTGTGGTATTCGCGGTGTTCGTGCCGGGCGTTGGCCAGTCCATTGCCCAGGGCGGTCGTTACGACGACATCGGCGCCGACTTCGGTCGCGCCCGTCCGGCAACCGGCTTCTCTACCGATTTGAAAACCCTGGTGACCCTGGGGCGTGCTGAGATCGAGCTACCGTCTGGCGGTATCTGGATGCCGGACAGTACGGATGCAGCCCTCTGGCAGCAGGTTTGCCAGTTGCGCAGTGAGGGTCAGCGCGTGGTTCAGGCCTTGCCTGGACAACCATTGGCCGCCGCCCGTGAAGCGGACTGCGACCGGCAATTGATTCAGCAGAACGGGCTTTGGCAAGTATTGCCGCTGGCTTCTTGAGTTTTCCCGCCGGCCGTTGCCGGCACCAAGTTTGCGCGAATGAGGACAAGTGTTATGGGTAAGAATGTCGTAGTCCTGGGCACCCAGTGGGGTGATGAGGGCAAAGGCAAGATCGTTGATCTGCTGACCGAACATGCTGCCGCCGTAGTGCGCTACCAAGGTGGCCACAACGCTGGCCACACCCTGGTGATCGACGGCGAGAAAACCGTCTTGCACCTGATCCCTTCGGGTGTGCTGCGCGAAGGCGTCCAGTGCCTGATCGGCAACGGCGTGGTGGTTGCGCCGGACGCCTTGCTGCGTGAAATCGTCAAGCTGGAAGAGAAAGGCGTACCGGTGCGTGAGCGCCTGCGTATCAGCCCATCCTGCCCGCTGATCCTGTCCTACCACGTAGCGCTGGATCAGGCGCGTGAAAAGGCCCGCGGCGAGCAGAAGATCGGTACCACCGGTCGCGGCATCGGCCCGGCTTACGAAGACAAGGTCGCTCGTCGCGGCCTGCGTATCGGCGACCTGTTCCACCGCGAGCGTTTCGCCGCGAAGCTGGGCGAGTTGCTGGACTACCACAACTTCGTACTGGTCAATTACTACAAAGAGCCGGCCATCGACTTCCAGAAGACGCTCGACGAGTGCATGGAGTACGCCGAGCTGCTCAAGCCGATGATGCTGGACGTGACCGCCGAGCTGCACCAGCTGCGTCGCGCGGGCAAGGACATCATGTTCGAAGGCGCCCAGGGCTCGCTGCTGGACATCGACCACGGTACCTACCCGTACGTCACCAGCTCCAACACCACTGCCGGCGGCATCGCCACCGGTTCGGGCGTTGGCCCGATGTACCTGGACTACATCCTCGGTATCACCAAGGCCTACACCACTCGTGTAGGTTCGGGTCCGTTCCCGACCGAACTGTTCGATGACGTGGGCGCTTTCCTGGCCAAGCGTGGCCATGAGTTCGGTGCAACCACCGGCCGTGCCCGCCGTTGCGGCTGGTTCGATGCCGTCATCCTGCGTCGCGCCATCGACGTCAACAGCATCTCGGGCCTGTGCCTGACCAAGCTGGACGTACTGGACGGCCTGGAAACCATCAACATCTGCGTGGGTTACAAAAACCAGGATGGCGCAGTCATCGACGCGCCAACCGACGCAGACAGCTATATCGGCCTGGAGCCGGTATACGAGCAGATGCCAGGCTGGAGCGAGTCGACCCTGGGGGCCAAGACCCTGGAAGAGTTGCCGGCCGCTGCCCGTGCCTACATCAAGCGTATCGAAGAGCTGGTCGGCGCGCCGATCGACATTATTTCGACAGGCCCGGACCGCAACGAGACCATCGTTCTGCGTCACCCGTTTGCTTGATAAGCTGTTGATGTAAAAAACAAAGGCCCCTTCATAGGGGCCTTTGTCGTTTCTGCCTGCCGAGCGGCACGACCCTTGCTGTGATTTGCTCTTCCAGAGTGCCATCAATTTGATGGCGTTGAAGTAGAGGGATTTCCTGTGTCGGCCGTTCTCTCACTGTTACAAAGCCGTTTGTTGCGGCCTGTGTTCGTTACCCTTGGTATCGCCCTTTTGGTGCAGGTGCTGGTTGCCGTTGCCCTGACCCGGAGCACGGTAACGGCGCTGGAGGCGGATCTGGCCGCTCGTCTGGGCGTCGATAGCCAGAAGCTGTCCGGCGAACTGGAGCAGGCGGCTCGTGAGGTCACCTCGAGCCTGGAAAGCCTTTCCAGCAACACCCGGCAACGCTTGACCGCCGGGCTTTCCTCGCGCCTGGAAGAGGAGCAGGCGCAATTGCGCGCAACGCTGGAGAAGGATCTCAAGGATTCAGCCAACGATATGGCCCAGTTGCTCGCTTCGGTGGCCCCGCGCGCCATGTGGGACAGCGACGTTCCGACCCTCTCCGAGTTCGCCCGGCGCGCCCAGCGCAATCCCAACGTGCTGTTCGTGGTGTACGACGATGCCAATGGCGAGCACCTGACCCGCTATCTGAACCGGGAAAACCCGATCAACAAGGCGCTGCTGGAAAAGGGCAAGGGCGAGCGTGCCCTGGACAAGGTGCTGGACGCGGCCAAGAACGATCCATCGGTCTACTACCTGGAAGCCTCCATCAGTCCTAACGGCGTGGAGATCGGCAAGGTGCTGATGGGGGTTTCCACGGCGTCGGTCGAGGCGGATGTGGCGGCGCTGGACAAGCGTTTCGAGGCCTTGATCGCCAGCAGCGATCAGCTGGTCGGCGATAGCCTCAAGGGCGCTTCGGCGGACAGTTCGGCGGCCATGCGTGCGCGCCTGCAGTCGGCGCAGACCACCGCTTCGGACATGCAGGCCAACACCGCGGGTACCGTGCAGGACGCGGCGGCCACCCTGCGCTGGCGCATCGGCATGGGCCTGGCGCTGGTCGGCTGCGGGGTCTTGCTGTTGCTGGCGGTGGTGCTGGGGCGGCGAGTGGTCAGCAAGCTGCATCTGCTGATCGCCGCGCTAAACGATCTGGCCGCCGGTGAGGGTGATCTGACCAAGCGGGTCCAGCTCAACAGCAATGATGAGATCGGCGACATGGCCTCGGCGGTCAATCGTTTTGTCGACAAGTTGCAGCCGATCGTGCGTGAGGCCGGCGATGTGGCGCAGCGTACTGGCGTCGAAATCGGCGCGATGAGCCTGCGTAATGCTGGGGCGGACGCCGCGGCCGAGGCCCAGCGTGACGAGGTGGCGGAGAGTTTGCGGGCGCTGTCGCAGATGGCTGACGAAGCCCAGGCGGAAAGCCAGGCGATGCAGGCGGCCTTGCAGCAGGTGGTGGAGATCCGTCAGGCGACCGACGAAAACACTCGGACCTCGGCCCAGGTGGGCGGTCTGATCGAGGCACTGGCGGGGCAGGTCGACACGGGGGCCAAGGTCATCGAGCGCCTGGCGCAGCAGAGCGAACAGATCGAGGTGGTGTTGACGGTGATTCATGGGATTGCCGAGCAGACCAACCTGCTGGCCTTGAATGCGGCCATTGAAGCGGCGCGGGCCGGGGAAACCGGGCGCGGCTTTGCGGTGGTAGCCGATGAGGTCAGGGCGCTGGCGAGCAAGACGCAAAGCTCTACCGGCGATATCCAGGCGCATATCGGTGCGCTGCAGCAGGGCGCGCGCGAGGCGGTGGCGGCGATCGGCCAGGCTGGAAGGCAGGCCAGCGAAGGGTTGCTGGTGTTGCGCGACAGTGCGCGGCTGCAACAATCGGTGCAGTCGTCGGTGGAGCAGGTGCACGCGGCGATTGGCCTGGCGACCCAGGCGGCTGCCCATCAGGCTCAGGGCGCGCAAGCGGTGCGCGGTAGGGTCGAGACCATCCATGCCCAGGCTGAGCGGGCAGCTCAGGCTGTGGTGGAGACCACGGCCAGCGGCAAGGTACTGGATAGCCTGGCAGCCCAATTGAAGGCCAGCCTGGGGCAGTTCCGGGCTTGAGTGTTCACGAGGCTTGAATGCTCGGGGCGGGGCTCCTACAGAAAGCTTTCTGTAGGAGTGGGCTCAGCGGCTCAGATACATCCGTGTCGTCAGCAGATAGACCGGTAGTCCCGATACCAAGATCAACAGCGCCGCATAAGGCGCTGCGGCGGCAAACTCCACATTCGCCGTGTGCGCCCAGACTTCCGTTGCCAGTGTATTCAGTCCGGTCGGGCTGAGTAGCAGGGTGGCCGTCAGCTCCTTCATGGCATCCAGGAATACCAAGGCAAAGGCGGCGCCCAAAGCCGGAAAAATGATCGGCAGGGTCACGCGGCAGAAGGCCGTGAATGAGGAGGCGCCCAGGGTGCGGGCGGCTTCCTCGAGTTGCGGCGCCGCCTTGTTCAGGGCGGTGCGGATCGGTGCCTGCGCCAGGGGCAGGAACAGCAGGGCGTAGGCGATCAGCAACAGGGCTGAGGTCTGATACAGCGCTGGCACGTAGTGCAGGGCAAAGAACACCAGCGTCAGGGCGATCACCAAGCCTGGCAGGGCGTGCAGCAGGTAAGGCAGGCGTTCGGCCCAGAGTGCCAGGCGGCCCTTGTGGCGCACCACCAGCAGTCCGACCGGTACCGCCAGCACCAGGCACAGCGCCGCGCCACCCAACGATAGCGCCAGGGAGGAGAGCAGGGCTTCGCTGATGGCAGCTACCGGGAAAGCGGCTGATGAGCCGACGGCCAGCCAGTACGCCAGCATGCCCAGCGGAATGCCGCTGCCGATCAGGGTCAGCAGCGCGCAGTACAGTTGTCCGCCAATTGCCCACTTGCCGAGGCGCACCTGCTCGGCATGTCGCGCCGCGCCCTGGCCGGTTCGTACATGGCGGCCTTTGCCGCGAACCCGCAACTCCAGCCACAGCAGGGCCAGGCACAGCGCTAGCAGCACGGCGGAAAGCATCGCCGCGTTGGCATTGCTGAACTCCAGTTCGAACTGTTGGTAGATCGCGGTGGTGAAGGTTTGCAGGCCGATAATCGACAGTGCACCGAACTCCACCAGCATGTGCAGGGCGATCAGTAGCGAACCGGCCAGCAGCGAGGGCCAGAGCAGGGGCAGGGTGATCCGGAAGAAAACGCCCCAGCGATTCTGCCCGAGGGTGCGGGCCGATTCCTCCAGGGAGGGGTCGAGATTGCGCAGGGTAGCCGCCACAGGCAGGAATACCAGCGGGTACTTGGACAGGCTCATGACCAGGATGGCCCCGCCCAGGCCTTCGAAGCTGGCGCTGAGGGAGACCCAGGTGAAGCTGCTGACAAAGGCCGGTACGGCAAAGGGCAGGCACAAGATCACGCCCCAGAGGCGTCGCCCCGGCAAGTCGCTGCGTTCCAGCAGCCAGGCCAGGGACAGGCCGACGATAGCGCAGGTAACGGTCACGCCAATGAGCAATAGCAGGGTGTTGCGCAGCAGGCCGAATACATAGGGGCGCCACAGCAGGTGCAGGGCTTCGGCCCAGCCAGCCTGCCAGGCCTTGAGCCCGACATAGAGCAATGGCAGCAGGCTGAGCCCGACCAGCAACAGAACCGGTAGCAGCAGCCAGATCGATGGCCCCTTGCGCCTCGGTATGCAGTTCGTGCGCGAGGCGGGGGCGGGCAGCGATCGGCTCATCAGTTCAGGCCGACTTCGCGTTCCAGTTCCAGGGCTTCTTCGGCGTTGCCGAGGTCGGCCGGGGTGACTTTCGGCGCTTGCAGTTCACTGAACGGCTTGAGGCCTCGATCCGACTCCAGGCCTTTGCGCAGCGGATATTCTGCGGTGGTCTGGGTGATTACGCGCTGGCCTTCTTCGCTGGCCATATAGGCGAGGAATTGCTGGGCTTCTTTGGGGTGTTTGCTGGACTTGAGTACCGCGGCGCTGGATACGGTGATTAATCCGCCGGCATCGCCGCCGGTGAAATAGTGCAGCTTCGAGTCAAGCTGGCCTTTCTCCCGTTGCAGGGCGAACCAGTAGTAGTTGTTCACCAGCACGGTGGCGACTTCGCCGTTTTCCACGGCCTTCAAGGCCACCATATTATTGCTGTAGGTCTTGCCGAAAGCGCGCAGGCCGGTCAGCCATTCTTCGGCGGCGTCCATCCCGTGCAGCTTGATGATTGCCACGGCCTGTTCCTGAAATGCACCGCTGGTGGGGACGAAGCCTACCTTGCCTTGCCATTGTGGCTGGGAGAACTCCATCACTGATGCAGGCAGGTCTTTTTCGTCGATCAGCTTCGGGTTGAACGCTACCACGCGAACTCGGGCGGTAATGCCGATCCAGGTGCCGTTACCGGCGACGTAGTCCTTGGGCAGGACTTCAAGGGTCGCAGCATCGGTCTTGGCCAGCAGGCCTTGCTCGCCGAGTTTGTTCAGGGGCGGCGATTCTTCGGTGTAGATCACGTCGGCGGGGGAGCGCTCGCCTTCTTCCACGATCTGGCTGGCGAGCTGGTTGCTGCTGCCCTTGCGCACATTGACGTGAATGCCGGTCTTGGCCTCGAAAGCCTTGGCGATGGCGTCGCCGACTTCCTTGTGCTGGCCGTTGTACAGCGTCAGGGAAGCCGGATCGGCTGCTTGAGTGAATGGAGATGCCAGGGCCAGGCCCAGCAAAGTGATGGTCAAGCCACGCAGAAGGGATGTTGGAAGGGGGATGTTTCTAAACATCATTCGCAGGGTTCCTCACTGTGGTGCCGCAAAAACTTGTAACAATCATAAACGATATTGTTTCTCATGTGCGGCTTGGCGGGCCGGATAGTCCTGAAGGAGGGGCGCTTGGGCGGGGGAAATGATTGTTGTGGGCCAGAAACGCAAAAACCCGCTTTCGCGGGTTTTTGTGAGGCTTCACAGCTATGCTGTGAAACTTGAATGTGGTGCCCAGAAGAAGACTCGAACTTCCACGGCCTTGCGGCCACCAGCACCTGAAGCTGGCGTGTCTACCAATTTCACCATCTGGGCAGTATCAGCAGCGTTGCCGCTGTTGATGGGGCGAACTATACGGAGCGCCTTTGAATCTGTAAAGCCCTGTTTTGACTTAGATTCAATAAATCAAACACTTAGAATGCAAAAACCCGCTTTCGCGGGTTTTTGGAGGAGCCTGAAGATTCAAGCGATCTACAGCTCTGAATTGGTGCCCAGAAGAAGACTCGAACTTCCACGGCCTTGCGGCCACCAGCACCTGAAGCTGGCGTGTCTACCAATTTCACCATCTGGGCAGTATCGGCAACGTCTCCGTCGTCGATGGCGCGCACTATACGGACCACCTTTTGAGCTGTAAACCCCTGATCTTGAAAATATTGAAAAAAATTTGCCGACGGCTTTTGCAGGATGGTTCTGAAGCCTCTAAAGGACTTTTCGGAGCCTGTCTTAGCCTGAAATTTCCCGTTTCAATACGCGTATGCCAAACTAACCCGCATATAGACAAGGTGAAATTTATCTAATGGCCGATTGGCAGTCCCTCGATCCCGAGGCCGCTCGTGAAGCGGAAAAATATGAAAACCCTATCCCTAGCCGCGAACTGATCCTTCAGCACCTTGCTGATCGGGGTTCGCCTGCTAACCGCGAACAGTTGGTCGAAGAGTTTGGTCTGACCACAGAAGACCAGATCGAAGCCCTGCGCCGCCGCCTGCGCGCCATGGAGCGCGATGCCCAACTGATCTACACCCGTCGCGGCACATATGCACCGGTGGACAAGCTCGACCTGATCCTCGGCCGTATCAGTGGTCACCGTGACGGCTTCGGCTTCCTGGTTCCCGATGACGGCAGCGACGACCTGTTCATGAGCCCGGCGCAGATGCGCCTGGTGTTCGATGGCGACCGTGCACTGGCCCGGGTTTCCGGTCTGGATCGCCGCGGTCGCCGCGAAGGCATGATCGTCGAAGTAGTGTCCCGTGCCCACGAGAGCATCGTCGGCCGTTATTTCGAAGAAGGCGGAATCGGTTTTGTGGTGGCGGACAACCCGAAGATCCAGCAGGAAGTGCTGGTGACCCCGGGTCGCAATGCCGGCGCCAAGATCGGCCAGTTCGTCGAGGTGAAGATCACCCACTGGCCGACTCCGCGCTTCCAGCCGCAAGGCGACGTGGTCGAGGTCGTGGGCAACTACATGGCCCCGGGCATGGAAATCGATGTTGCCTTGCGCACCTACGATATTCCTCACGTCTGGCCCGAGGCGGTGCTGAAGGAAGCCGGCAAGCTCAAGCCGGAAGTCGAAGAGAAGGACAAAGAGAAGCGCATCGACCTGCGTGATCTGCCGTTCGTCACCATCGACGGCGAAGACGCTCGCGACTTCGACGATGCGGTCTATTGCGAAGCCAAGCCTGGCAAGCTGCGCCTGTTCGGCGGTGGCTGGAAGCTGTACGTGGCGATTGCCGACGTTTCCAGTTACGTGAAGATCGGTTCGGCGCTGGATGCCGAGGCTCAGGTGCGCGGCAACTCGGTGTATTTCCCCGAGCGCGTGGTGCCGATGCTGCCGGAACAGCTGTCCAACGGCCTGTGCTCGCTGAACCCGAAAGTCGATCGTCTGGCCATGGTGTGCGAGATGACCATCTCCAAATCCGGCGAGATGACCGACTATCAGTTCTACGAAGCGGTGATCCATTCCAAGGCGCGCCTGACCTACAACAAGGTCAGCACTATCCTCGAGCAGCCGAAAACCAGCGAGGCTAAGCAGCTGCGTGGCGAATACGCCGATGTCGTGCCGCACCTCAAGCAGCTTTATGCGCTGTACAAGGTTCTGCTCGGTGCCCGTCATACCCGTGGCGCCATCGACTTCGAGACCCAGGAAACCCGGATCATCTTCGGCTCCGAGCGCAAGATCGCCGAAATTCGTCCGACTACCCGTAACGATGCGCACAAGCTGATCGAGGAATGCATGCTGGCGGCCAACGTGGCCACCGCCGAATTCCTCAAGAAGCACGAAATCCCCGCGCTCTATCGCGTTCACGACGGTCCGCCGCCAGAGCGCCTGGAAAAACTGCGCGCCTTCCTCGGCGAGCTAGGCCTGTCCCTGCATAAAGGCAAGGACGGCCCGACGCCGAAGGACTACCAGGCCCTGCTGGAAAGCATCAAGGATCGTCCGGACTTCCATCTGATCCAGACCGTGATGCTGCGCTCCTTGAGCCAGGCGGTGTACAGCGCTGACAATCAGGGCCACTTCGGCCTGAACTACGAAGCCTATACCCACTTCACCTCGCCGATTCGCCGTTACCCGGACCTGCTGACGCACCGGGCGATTCGCAGTGTCATCCATTCCAAGCAGAACACGCCTCATGTGCGTCGTGCCGGAGCGATGAGCATTCCGAAGGCGCGCATCTATCCCTACGACGAGGCGATTCTCGAGCAGCTTGGCGAGCAGTGCTCGATGAGCGAGCGGCGTGCCGACGAAGCGACCCGCGACGTGGTGAACTGGCTCAAGTGCGAATACATGAAAGACCGCGTGGGCGAGGCCTTCCCGGGCGTGATCACTGCTGTGACCGGTTTTGGCCTGTTCGTCGAACTGACCGATATCTATGTCGAAGGTCTGGTGCATGTCACGGCGCTGCCGGGCGACTACTACCACTTCGATCCCGTGCATCACCGCCTCGCCGGTGAGCGTACCGGCCGCAGCTTCCGCCTGGGTGACAGCGTGGAAGTGCGGGTCATGCGCGTCGATCTGGACGAGCGCAAGATCGACTTCGAGATGGCGGAAAAAACCATCAGCGCACCGATCGGTCGCAAAAAGCGTGGCGCTGTCGATGCGCCTCCGGCCAAGACGGCTGCCGAGCCTGCCCCAGCCAAGGCCGGGCGTCGTGGTCCGGCCAAGGAGAAGCCGGTCGAGGCCTACCGCTCCAGCGATGCGGCGGCGAAAAACGCCGAAGTGCGCAAGAGTCGTGAAATGAAGCAGGCGTTGCTGGCCGAAGCCAAGAGCGGCGGTAAAGCGGCGTCTGGGGGAAAGTCCGGAAAGCCGGCGTCCAGCAAGCCGAGCAAACATCGTAAAGGTCCGCCGAAAGCGGGCGCAGGTCCTGCAACGAAAAGCGGCGGGGCGCGTAAACCCAAGGCCAAGTCATGAGTCAGTTGGAAAAGATCTACGGCGTGCACGCTGTAGAAGCATTGCTGCGTCACCACCCCAAGCGCGTCAAGCAGATCTGGCTGGCCGAAGGCCGTAGCGATCCGCGTGTACAGGTGCTGGTGGACCTGGCCGGGCAGAATCGCGTGGCGGTCGGGCAGGCCGAGCGTCGCGAAATGGATGCCTGGGTCGAAGGCGTTCACCAGGGCGTCGTGGCTGAAGTAAGCCCAAGCCAGGTCTGGGGCGAAGCGATGCTCGATGAGTTGCTCGACCGTACCGAGGGTGCGCCGCTGCTTCTCGTGCTGGACGGCGTGACCGACCCGCATAACCTTGGCGCCTGCCTGCGCACTGCCGATGCGGCCGGTGCGCTGGCGGTGCTGGTGCCGAAAGACAAATCGGCGACCCTGACCCCGACCGTGCGTAAAGTGGCGTGCGGCGCCGCGGAAGTGATTCCGCTGGTGGCCGTGACCAACCTCGCGCGCACCCTGGAAAAGCTTCAGCAGCGCGGCCTGTGGGTCGTCGGCACGGCTGGCGAAGCCGAGCAGGAACTGTATGACCAGGACCTGACCGGGCCGACCATCCTGATCATGGGCGCCGAAGGCAAGGGTATGCGTCGCCTCACCCGCGAGCATTGCGATTTCCTGGTGCGCCTGCCGATGGCCGGTAGCGTCAGCAGTCTCAACGTTTCCGTGGCTACCGGTGTGTGCCTGTTCGAGGCCACGCGCCAGCGTGCGGCCAAGGCCAAGGCTGCCGCCAAAAAAGCTTGATCCAATCTATCGGTAGGGGCGAGCTTGCTCGCGATGCGGTGTGTCAGATGTGCCGCTATCGCGAGCAAGCTCGCTCCTACAGGTTTATGGGTCGGCACTGATTGTTCAAATAATCACCAATTGCCTTGCGCCGCTGTTCCCCCTTCTCTACAATTGCGCCCCTTGCCGTTGCGGCAGGCGCATATGTGCCTATCTCTGAGGCAAGACACACAAGTGTCATTCACTCCTTGTCTGACCGCTTTTGAGCGGCAGGCTACAACCCGTAAGGAGCATTCATGCGTCATTACGAAATCATCTTTCTGGTCCACCCTGACCAGAGCGAGCAAGTCGGCGGCATGGTTGAGCGTTACACCAAGCTGATCGAAGAAGACGGCGGCAAAATCCACCGTCTGGAAGACTGGGGCCGTCGTCAACTGGCCTACGCAATCAACAATGTTCACAAGGCTCACTACGTGATGCTGAACGTTGAGTGCACCGGTAAAGCCCTGGCTGAGCTGGAAGACAACTTCCGTTACAACGATGCTGTGATCCGTAACCTGGTCATCCGTCGCGAAGAAGCCATCACTGGCCAATCCGAGATGCTCAAGGCTGAAGAGAACCGCAGTGAGCGCCGTGAGCGTCGTGACCGTCCTGAGCATTCTGACAGCGCCGATGGCGATGACAGCGATAACAGCGACGCCAGCGATAACGCTGACGAGTAATCCACGGACCTTTTGAGGAGCCAATTACATGGCACGTTTCTTCCGTCGTCGTAAATTCTGCCGCTTCACCGCTGAAGACGTGAAAGAGATCGATTACAAAGATCTCAACACTCTGAAAGCCTACGTATCCGAGACCGGCAAAATCGTTCCAAGCCGTATCACCGGTACCAAAGCTCGTTATCAGCGTCAGCTGGCCACCGCTATCAAGCGCGCCCGCTTCCTGGCCCTGCTGGCCTACACCGACAGCCACGGCCGCTGAGACCGGGCAGTCGACAAGTAGTAAGGGATTGAATGCATGCGCGCCTTAGCTGAGTTCATCATGCGCGGCCGTATGCAGGCCACTCTGGTAGTGGCCGGATGTGCGGCATTGCCGTTGTTGTATTGGTTGGGTGCTGCTGCGGGAAGCCTGGTGCTCCTGCGGCGCGGTTTGAGCGACGCCCTTGGTGTCCTCGCCCTGGGATTGCTGCCAGCATTGTTCTGGTGGCTGTATTCCGACGATCCACGCGCACTCATGGTGTTGCTCGGGTCTTCGGGCCTTGCGTTGGTTTTGCGCGCAAGCGAATCCTGGAACCGTGTGCTGCTGGTCAGCATAGCGCTGGGCCTGGTGTTTGCTGGAGTGCTGGGTGTGGCTTACCGCCCCCAGATCGAGATGCTCTCGCAGGAGTTGGTAAAAATCCTGCCGTTGGCCCTCGGTGATCTCTACCAGCAGCTGTCGGTTGAAGAGCGGGCTCGTCTCGCCTCACTGATCGCACCGGTCCTGACCGGCCTGATTGCGGCTTTGTTGCAGGTCGTCAGTGTGCTGAGCCTGATTGTCGGGCGCTACTGGCAGGCGTTGTTGTACAACCCGGGTGGTTTTGGGCGCGAGTTTCGCGCTATCAAGCTCCCGCTGGGACTGGCGATGTTGCTGCTGGCCTGCATGCTGCTGGGACCGAACCTCGGTCCACAGATGGCGATGCTGACGCCGTTGTGCAGCGTACCGCTGGTGTTCGCTGGGCTGGCCCTGATTCACGGGCTGGTGGCGCAAGGGCGACTGGCCAGGTTCTGGCTGGTGGGGTTGTACGTAACGCTGTTGCTGTTTATGCAGCTGATCTATCCGTTGCTCGTGGTGTTGGCCATAGTCGACAGCCTGATTGATTTTCGCGGTCGTTCGGCGCCGAAAGACGCCGATAACGGTCCTGCGAACGGTGAAGGTTAAAAGTTAAGAGGTTATTACCAAATGGAACTGATCCTGCTGGAAAAAATCGCCAACCTGGGCAACCTGGGCGATAAGGTAAACGTTAAGGCTGGTTACGGCCGTAACTACCTGCTGCCTTTCGGCAAAGCCACCGCTGCTACCGCTGCCAACCTGGCTGCGTTCGAAGCGCGTCGTGCCGAGCTGGAAAAACTGGCTGCAGAGAAAAAGGCTTCTGCCGAAACTCGCGCTGCCCAACTGGCTGAGCTGGAAGTGACTATCACTGCCACCGCTGGTGACGAAGGCAAGCTGTTCGGTTCGATCGGCACCCACGACATCGCTGATGCACTGACTGCCTCCGGCGTTGAAGTTGCAAAAAGCGAAGTTCGTCTGCCGAACGGCACCATCCGCAACGTAGGTGAATTCGACGTAGCCGTGCACCTGCACGCTGAAGTTGAAGCTACCGTACGCGTTGTCGTGGTAGCAGCTTAAGCAGTACTTGTCGGCTGGCACCCTCGGGAGCTAGCCGGTAACATCGGGCACGATCCTGTTTACAGGTCGTGCCCTTTGTCTTTCTGTACCCTCAGTTTTTCAAACCCCTGCTTTTCCTAAAAAACCAAGTGGCCATGAACGATATCTCCGCTCCCGAGCAATACGATCTGCAAACCGCTGCCCTGAAGGTGCCGCCACATTCCATCGAGGCCGAACAGGCCGTGCTCGGTGGTCTGATGCTGGACAACAACGCCTGGGAGCGGGTGCTCGATCAAGTCTCCGACGGCGATTTCTATCGACATGACCACCGCCTGATCTTCCGTGCGATCGCCAAGCTGGCCGATCAGAACATGCCGATCGACGTCGTGACCCTGTCCGAGCAGTTGGACAAGGAAGGCCAGACGTCCCAGGTCGGCGGCTTGGGTTACCTGGGCGAACTGGCGAAGAACACGCCGTCGGTGGCCAACATCAAGGCCTATGCGCAGATCGTTCGCCAGCGCGCCACCCTGCGCCAGCTGATCGGCATCAGCACCGAGATCGCCGACAGCGCCTTCAACCCCGAAGGCCGCACCGCCGAAGAGATTCTCGACGAAGCCGAACGGCAGATCTTCCAGATCGCCGAAGCGCGTCCGAAGACCGGCGGCCCGGTGGGCGTCAACGAGTTGCTGACCAAGGCCATCGACCGCATCGACACCCTGTTCAACACCGACAACGCCATCACCGGCCTGTCCACCGGCTACACCGACCTCGACGAGAAGACCAGCGGCCTGCAGCCCGCCGACCTGATCATCGTCGCCGGTCGTCCGTCCATGGGTAAGACCACCTTTGCCATGAACCTGGTGGAAAACGCCGTACTGCGCAGCGACAAGGCGGTGCTGGTGTACTCCCTCGAGATGCCAGGCGAATCGCTGATCATGCGTATGCTGTCGTCCCTCGGCCGTATCGACCAGACCAAGGTGCGTTCCGGCCAGCTGGAAGACGACGACTGGCCGCGCCTGACCTCGGCGGTCAACCTGCTCAACGATCGCAAGCTGTTCATCGACGACACCGCCGGTATCAGCCCTTCGGAAATGCGCGCGCGGACCCGCCGCCTGGTGCGTGAGCACGGCGACATCGCCCTGATCATGATCGACTACCTGCAGCTGATGCAGATCCCGGGTTCCAGCGGCGACAACCGGACCAACGAGATTTCCGAGATCTCCCGTTCCCTCAAGGCCCTGGCCAAGGAATTCAACTGCCCGGTAGTGGCCTTGTCCCAGCTCAACCGCTCCCTTGAGCAGCGCCCGAACAAGCGCCCGGTGAACTCCGACTTGCGGGAATCCGGAGCGATCGAGCAGGACGCCGACGTCATCATGTTCGTGTACCGGGACGAGGTGTATCACCCCGAGACCGAGCACAAGGGCATTGCCGAGATCATCATCGGCAAGCAGCGGAACGGCCCCATCGGCTTTATCCGCCTGGCGTTCATCGGCAAGTACACCCGCTTCGAGAACCTCGCGCCGGGCAGCTACAACTTCGACGACGACGAATAAACAGCCGTAGCCGCTGCCGCAGGCTGCGACAGAGGCCGCAGGGCCTTCGTTCGATGGGTGAGCGTTGCGTCTGCCGCGCAGCCGATCGCAGTCTGCGACAGCGGCTACAGGCCACCGATTTCCGACCATAGTCGTCGGAATTGGTTATTTTTTGTGCTATATTCCGCGCCCGCGAATTTCTCTGTAAATAAACGCGCCCTCATCTACACCTATACCGGTCATCGACATGCAAGCAGCCAAGCCGTTATTTGACTATCCCAAGTACTGGGCCGAATGTTTCGGACCGGCGCCGTTCCTGCCGATGAGCAGGGCGGAAATGGATCAGCTCGGCTGGGATTCCTGCGACATCATCATCGTCACCGGCGATGCCTACGTCGATCACCCGTCGTTCGGCATGGCGATCATCGGCCGGCTGCTGGAGTCCCAGGGCTTCCGCGTCGGGATCATCGCCCAGCCGAACTGGCAGTCCAAAGACGACTTCATGAAGCTCGGCGAGCCGAACCTGTTCTTCGGCGTCGCAGCCGGCAACATGGACTCGATGATCAACCGCTACACCGCGGACAAGAAAATCCGCTCCGACGACGCCTACACCCCGGGTGGCCTGGCGGGCAAGCGTCCGGACCGCGCCAGCCTGGTCTACAGTCAGCGCTGCAAGGAAGCCTACAAGCACGTGCCGATCGTCCTGGGCGGCATCGAAGCCTCCCTGCGCCGCATCGCCCACTACGACTACTGGCAGGACCGGGTGCGCAACTCGATCCTGATCGACGCCAGCGCCGACATCCTGCTCTACGGCAACGCCGAGCGGGCGATTGTCGAAGTCGCCCAGCGCCTGTCCTACGGGCACAAGATCGAAGACATCACCGACGTGCGCGGCACCGCGTTCATTCGCCGTGACACGCCGCAGGGCTGGTACGAAGTCGACTCCACGCGTATCGACCGTCCGGGCAAGATCGACAAGATCATCAACCCGTACGTCAACACCCAGGACACCCAGGCCTGTGCCATCGAGCAGGAAAAGGGCCCGGTCGAAGATCCCCAGGAAGCCAAGGTCGTGCAGATCCTGGCCAGCCCGAAGATGACCCGGGACAAGACCGTGATCCGCCTGCCGTCCATGGAAAAGGTGCGTAACGATCCGGTGCTCTACGCCCACGCCAACCGCGTGCTGCACCTGGAAACCAACCCGGGCAACGCCCGTGCGCTGGTGCAGAAGCATGGCGAGATCGATGTCTGGTTCAACCCGCCGCCCATCCCGATGACCACCGAAGAGATGGACTACGTGTTCGGCATGCCGTATCAGCGCATCCCGCACCCGGCGTACGGCAAGGAGAAGATCCCGGCCTACGACATGATCCGTTTTTCGGTGAACATCATGCGTGGCTGCTTCGGTGGCTGCACCTTCTGCTCGATCACCGAGCACGAAGGGCGGATCATCCAGAACCGTTCCGAAGAGTCGATCATTCGCGAGATCGAAGAGATTCGCGACAAGGTTCCAGGTTTTACCGGGGTCATTTCCGACCTCGGCGGCCCGACCGCGAACATGTACCGCATCGCCTGCAAGAGCCCGGAAATCGAATCCGCGTGCCGCAAGCCGTCCTGTGTGTTCCCTGGCATCTGCCCGAACCTGAACACCGACCACTCGTCGCTGATCCAGCTGTATCGCAGCGCCCGCGCCTTGCCGGGGGTGAAGAAAATCCTGATCGCTTCCGGCCTGCGCTACGACCTCGCGGTCGAGTCGCCGGAGTACGTCAAGGAACTGGTGACCCACCACGTCGGTGGCTACCTGAAGATCGCCCCGGAACACACCGAGGAAGGTCCGCTCAACCAGATGATGAAGCCGGGCATCGGTAGCTACGACCGGTTCAAGCGGATGTTCGAGAAGTACTCCAAGGAAGCGGGCAAGGAGCAGTACCTGATTCCGTACTTCATCGCCGCGCACCCGGGCACCACCGACGAAGACATGATGAACCTGGCCCTGTGGCTCAAGGGCAATGGTTTCCGCGCCGACCAGGTGCAGGCGTTCTACCCGTCGCCGATGGCCACCGCCACCGCGATGTACCACTCGGGCAAGAACCCGCTGCGCAAGGTCACCTACAAGAGTGACGGGGTGACCATCGTCAAGAGCGAGGAGCAGCGTCGCCTGCACAAGGCGTTCCTGCGTTACCACGACCCGAAAGGCTGGCCGATGCTGCGTGAAGCGCTGACCCGCATGGGTCGCGCCGACCTGATCGGGCCGGGCAAGAACCAGTTGATTCCTTTGCATCAGCCGTCGACCGACAGCTACCAGAGCGCCCGTCGCAAGAACTCGACGCCGGCTGGCAGCCACAAAGTGGCCAAGGAAACCACCAAAATTCTTACCCAGCACACCGGCCTGCCTCCACGCGGCAGCGACGGTAGCAACCCGTGGGACAAGCGCGAACAGGCCAAGGCCGCCGCGATGGCCCGCAACAAGCAGGCCGCCAAGGAACGCACGGATGCGGCCAAGGGCAAAGGCAAGAAGCCGGCCCGCAAACCGGTCGTGCCCCGCTAAGGCCACTGCTGTACGGACCCAATGCCACAGACACAACGCCAACCCCAGGGTTGGCGTTGTGCATTTCGGCGTTCGGGTTTGTTAAGGTGCGCCCCCAGGATTGGCATCAACTCAAGGAAGCGCCGCGTGTTACGTCGCCGCAAAACCCCGCAACAACGGCAAGTCGAAGACCGGCTGCTACGCCTCAAGACCGCCGAATGGCTTGCCTGGCAGCCCTATGTGCGGCGTTTCGGGGTGATTCACATCGCGGTGATGATGACGACGGTCTTCAGCATCTCGCTGACCGCCGCGCAGGTGCCCCATCTGTATTTCCCCCGTGACTTCCAGGTCGCCAACTACGCCGCGATGGCCATGCTGGGCGCTGGCCTGCTGATGAGCCTGTGTTTCATGCTGGTGATCCGCGGCTACCCGCGTGGCGCCTGGGCCTTGTTCGGCGCGCTGGTGTTCTGCCTCGCATGTGCGCTGCTGGTCCTGCTGGACTCCCGCCAGCGACTGTTCCCGGCCTTTGTCCTGTGCATTCCCCTGGCCGGGCTGTACCTGATGAGCACCCGGCGCTACCAGCGCGGGCTCAAGGTGCTGCAAGTGGCGGCGCGCAAACGCCGGCGCCTGCAGCGACTGGAAGCCGGCCTGAAGCGGGTGCGCTGACCGCCGGTTACATCCTGTCGCCACATTTATGTGCAACCCTGCGCACGCCGAAGCACGCACCGCTCGCTTTTGGTGCTGTACTGCCCACAGCCGTTGGGGAAAGCCCCGGGACTGGTGCTCTGGCATAAGTCTTGCGCGCTTTCGTGTACGTTCAGGCCCGCAGGAGGCACGCCGTGTCGATCCATGTCGCATTGCACCATGTCACGCATTACCGCTACGACCGCGCGGTCGAACTCGGCCCACAGATCGTTCGCCTGCGTCCGGCGGCCCATAGCCGCACGCGGATTCTCTCCTATGCGCTGAAGGTTCAGCCCGAGCAGCACTTCATCAACTGGCAGCAGGACCCCCAGGGCAACTACCTGGCGCGCCTGGTCTTCCCGGAGAAGACCGACGAGCTGCGGATCGAAGTCGATCTGCTGGCGGAGATGGCGGTCTTCAATCCGTTCGATTTCTTCCTTGAGCCCTACGCCGAGAAAATCCCCTTCGCCTATGCCGCCGACGAGCAGCGCGAGCTGGCGCCTTACCTGGAAACCCTGCCACTGACGCCGAAGTTCAAGGCGTACCTTGAGGGCATCGACCGCACGCCGATACCGGCGGTGGATTTCCTGGTGGCCCTGAACCAGCGCCTGAGCGAAGACATCGGCTACCTGATCCGCATGGAGCCCGGTGTGCAGACGCCGGAGCAGACCCTGGACAAGGCTTCCGGCTCCTGCCGCGACTCCGCCTGGCTGCTGGTGCAACTGCTGCGCAACCTGGGGCTGGCCGCGCGCTTTGTTTCCGGCTATCTGATCCAGCTGACCGCCGACGTCAAATCCCTCGACGGCCCGTCCGGCACCGAGGTCGACTTCACCGACCTGCACGCCTGGTGCGAGGTGTACTTGCCCGGCGCCGGCTGGATCGGCCTGGACGCCACTTCCGGGCTGTTTGCCGGGGAAGGGCATATCCCGTTGGCTTGCAGCCCCGATCCGTCCTCGGCGGCGCCGATCAGCGGCCTGGTGGAGCCTTGTGAATGCGAGTTCGGCCACGAGATGTCGGTGGAGCGGGTCTGGGAAGCGCCGCGGGTCACCAAGCCCTACACCGAGGAGCAATGGCTGGCGATCCAGGCCCTGGGCCGGCAGATCGATGCCGACCTGCTGGCAGGCGACGTGCGCCTGACCATGGGCGGCGAGCCGACCTTCGTCTCGATCGACGACCCGGATGGCGCCGAATGGAACACCGCGGCTCTCGGGCCGAACAAGCGCCGGTTGTCCGCCGAGCTGTTCCAGCGCCTGCGCAACCACTACGCGCCCAAGGGCCTGGTGCACTTTGGCCAGGGCAAGTGGTACCCGGGCGAGCAATTGCCGCGCTGGTCGCTGAACTGCTACTGGCGCCGCGACGGCGTGCCGATCTGGCACAACGCCGCGCTGATTGCCGACGAACATGAAGACTATGGCGCCGACAGCGAGCTGGCCGGGCGTTTCCTCGCCAGCGTCGCCGAACGCTTGAAGCTGCCCGCGCGCTTTGTATTCCCGGCCTACGAAGACAATTTCTACTACCTGTGGCGTGAAGGCACCTTGCCGCAGAACGTCAGCGCCGAGGATTCGCGGCTGGCGGACGAGCTGGAGCGGGCGCGCCTGCGCAAGGTGTTCAGTCAGGGCCTGGACAAGGTTATCGGCCAGGTCCTGCCGCTGGCCCGTACTGCGAGGGGCGACCAGTGGCAGAGCGGCCGCTGGTACCTGCGCGATACCCATTGCCGGTTGATCCCGGGGGATTCGCCCCTGGGTTATCGCCTGCCGCTGGCGTCCCAGCCCTGGGTGACAGCGGCGGAGTATCCCTATGTGCACCCCACCGACCCGAACCAGGAGCTGCCCGAGCTGCCGGACAGTGCGCAACTGCGCGAACACGGCGAAGCGGCCGAGGCCGATGAGCGGGTGCCGCAGATCGACCAGTCCGCCGACTGGCTGACCCGCACCGCGTTCTGCGCCGAGGCGCGGGGCGGGCGCTTGTACCTGTTCATGCCGCCCCTGGAGCGCCTGGAGGATTACCTGGAGCTGGTCAGCGCCATCGAGGCCACCGCCGAGGAGCTGCATTGCCCGGTGCTGCTGGAGGGCTACGAGCCGCCGAGCGATCCGCGCCTGAGCAACTTCCGCGTCACCCCCGATCCGGGCGTGATCGAGGTCAACGTGCAGCCGTCCGCCAGTTGGGACGAGCTGGTGGAGCGCACCGAATTCCTCTACGAGGAAGCCCGGCAGACCCGCCTGACCACCGAGAAATTCATGATCGACGGGCGCCATACCGGCACCGGCGGCGGCAACCACTTCGTATTGGGTGGCGCGACGCCGGCGGATTCGCCGTTCCTGCGCCGGCCGGACCTGTTGCGCAGCCTGATCAGCTACTGGCACAACCATCCGTCGTTGTCCTATCTGTTCTCCGGGTTGTTCATCGGCCCCACCTCCCAGGCGCCGCGGGTCGACGAGGCGCGCAACGATGCGTTGTACGAGCTGGAAATCGCCTTCGCGCAGATGCCCGAACCGGGCGAGGAGTGCCCACCGTGGCTGGTCGACCGGCTGCTGCGCAACTTGCTGATCGATGTCACCGGCAACACCCATCGCGCCGAGTTCTGCATCGACAAGCTGTACTCGCCGGATGGCGCTACAGGCCGCCTGGGCCTGCTGGAACTGCGCGCCTTTGAAATGCCGCCCCATGCGCGCATGAGCCTGGCCCAGCAACTGTTGCTGCGGGCCTTGGTCGCGCGCTTCTGGCGCGAGCCCTACGCACCGGCCAAGCTGGCGCGCTGGGGCACCGAGCTGCACGACCGCTTCCTGTTGCCGCACTTCATCGAGCAGGACTTCGCCGATGTCATCGTCGAGCTCAACGCCGCCGGCTACCCGTTGCGGGCCGAGTGGTTCGCCGCGCACCTGGAGTTCCGTTTCCCCAAGGTCGGCGATTATGCGGTCGGCGGTGTCGAACTGGAGCTGCGCCAGGCCCTGGAGCCTTGGCACGTGTTGGGGGAGGAGGGCTCCGCTGGCGGCACGGTGCGTTATGTCGACTCATCGCTGGAGCGCCTGCAGGTCAAGCTCACCGGGCTGGCGCCGCAGCGCTACCTGTTGACCTGCAACGGTGTCGCGGTGCCACTGCAGCCTACCGGGCGAGTCGGGGAGTTCGTCGCCGGGGTGCGCTATCGGGCCTGGCAGCCGTTCAACTGCCTGCAACCGACCATCCCGGTGCATGCGCCCCTGGTGTTCGACCTGCTCGACACCTGGATGCAGCGTTCCCTGGGCGGTTGCCAATACCATGTGGCCCACCCGGGCGGGCGCAACTACGACAGCCTGCCGGTGAATGCCAACGAGGCCGAGAGCCGACGCATGGCGCGCTTCTTCCGCCTGGGGCATAGCCCCGGCACCTTGTCGGTGCCGAGCCTGACGATCAACGACGAGTTGCCGATGACACTCGATTTGCGACGTTTCTAAAGCAGACGCGACGCCCGGATGTTTCGCATATCCGGGCGTCATGTGTCTGCGTTAATCTGACTTACCTTGCCGTCTGCCGAGCTTTCCATGCCTGACCTGCTTGACCACTACCCGCTGACGGCGGGTACCTACCACGAACTGCTCGACGCCAGCGGCGCGGTGCGCCCGCACTGGCGCCGGCTGTTCGACCAGTTGCAGCGCAGCACACCGGCGCAGTTGATGCAGCGCCAGGCGCTGCTGACCCGGCAGATCCAGGAAAACGGCGTCACCTACAACGTCTATGCCGACCCCAAGGGCGCCGACCGGCCGTGGGAACTGGACCTGTTGCCCCATGTGATCGCCGCCGATGAATGGCAGCAGCTGTCCGCCGGGATCGCGCAGCGGGCGCGTTTGCTCAATGCGGTACTGGCCGATCTGTACGGCCCCCAGCGGCTGATCAGCGAGGGCCTGCTGCCGGCCGAGCTGGTCTTCGGCCATAACAACTTTCTCTGGCCGTGCCAGGGCATCCAGCCGCCGGAAGGCGCCTTCCTGCACCTGTACGCGGTCGACCTGGCGCGCACCCCGGACGGGCGCTGGTGGGTCACCGCCGACCGCACCCAGGCGCCGTCCGGTGCCGGCTACGCCCTGGAAAACCGCATGATCGTGTCCCGGGCCTTTCCGGACCTGTACCGCGATCTGCAGGTGCAGCACCTGGCCGGGTTCTTCCGCACCCTGCAGGAAACCCTGGCCCGCCAGGCGCCCCGGGACGACGAAGCGCCACTGATCGTGCTGCTGACCCCGGGACGTTTCAACGAGAGCTATTTCGAACACCTGTACCTGGCGCGCCAGCTCGGTTATCCGTTGGTGGAGGGCGGCGACCTGACGGTGCGCGACGCCACGGTCTACCTCAAGACCCTGAGCGGCCTGCGGCGGGTGCACGCGATCATGCGCCGGCTCGACGACGACTTCTGCGACCCGCTGGAACTGCGCACCGACTCGGCCCTCGGCGTGCCGGGGCTGCTGGAGGCGGTGCGGCGGGGGCGGGTGCTGGTGGCCAATGCCCTGGGCAGCGGCGTGCTGGAGTCGCCAGGCCTGCTGGGTTTCCTGCCGAAGATCAGCGAGCACCTGTTCGGCGAAGAACTGATTCTGCCGTCCGTCGCCACCTGGTGGTGCGGCGAGGCGCCGGTGCTGGCCCAGGCCCTGGAGAAACTCCCGGAACTGCTGATCAAGCCGGCGTTCCCGTCCCAGAGCTTTGCCCCATTGTTCGGTCGCGACCTTTGCGAGAAAGAACGCCAGGCCCTGGCCGAACGCATGCGGGCGCGACCTTATGCCTATGTCGCCCAGGAGCTGGCGCAACTGTCCCAGGCGCCGGTCTGGCAGGCCGAGGACGGCCAGCTGCAACCGCGGGCCATCGGCATGCGGGTGTATGCCGTGGCCAGCCGCGATGGTTACCGGGTACTGCCGGGCGGCTTGACCCGGGTGGCCGCCGAGGCCGATGCCGAGGTGGTATCGATGCAGCGCGGCGGCGCCAGCAAGGACACCTGGGTGCTGGGCGAACGTGCGCCCAGCGGCGAACAGTGGAAAGGCCAGCGGACCATCGGCGTGCATGAACTGGTGCGGCGCGATCCGTACCTGCCGTCGCGGGTGGTGGAAAACCTGTTCTGGTTCGGCCGTTACTGCGAGCGTTGCGATGGCAGTGCGCGGCTGTTGCGGATCATGCTGGCGCGCTATGTCGACGGCGATGACCCGCAGGCCTTGCAGGCGGCGGTCGAGCTGGGCGAAAGCCTGATGCTGCTGCCGGACGAAGGCGAACTGCCCGAGCGTTTGTTGGCGGCCCTGCAGGGGGACGACTGGTCCTTCAGCCTGCGCTCCAACCTGCAGCGCCTGCAGTGGGCGGCGTCCCAGGTGCGCGGCAAGCTTTCGCGGGAAAACTGGCAGGCGCTGGTGGAATTGCAGCGCGAAGCCCTGGCTCTGGAAGCCCGCGAGCCGGACTTCGGCGAGCTGCTGGACTTCCTCAACCGCCTGGTGATGTCCCTGGCGGCGCTGTCGGGTTTCGCCCTGGACGACATGACCCGCGACGAAGGCTGGCGCTTTTTGATGATTGGCCGGCGCATCGAGCGCCTGCAGTTTCTCAGCAGCAGCCTGGCGGCCTTCCTGCGCAGCGCCACCGCGTTCGACCAGGCCGGGCTGGAGTGGCTGCTGGAACTGGGCAACAGCAGCATCACCTACCGTTCCCGCTACCTGGCGGTGGCGCAGTTGATCCCGGTGCTCGACCTGTTGCTGCTCGACGAACAGAACCCCCATGCGGTGCTGTTCCAGCTGAAGCTGGTGACCCGGACCCTCAATCGCTTGAACGACGAGTTCGGCGTACCGCGCGAGGCCGGTTTGCCCAAGCTGGTGGGGCGTCTGGGGCGCTTCGACCTGGGCTGCCTGGAAAACCCGCTGTTCGGCGAGGCCAGCGTGCGGGCGGCGCTCGAAGGCCTGGCCGACCTGTTGCAGGAAATCGCCGATGCCAGCGGGCAGGTCTCCGACCGCCTGGCGCTGCGGCATTTCGCCCATGTCGACGATGTCAGCCAACGAACGGTATCCGTCTGATGAGCGCTCATTACCAGATCTTCCACGATACCCATTACCACTACGACAGCCCGGTTTCCCTGGCCCAGCAGCTGGCGCACCTGTGGCCGCGCGCCTGCGCCTGGCAGCATTGCAGCCAGCAGGAACTGCTGATCAGCCCCGACCCCACCACCCGTCGCGACGAGCTGGACGTGTTCGGCAACCCACTGACCCGGCTGGCGTTCGAGCGGCCCCATGACGAGCTGCTGGTCAATGCGCAGCTGACGGTGGAGGTGCTGGCCAGGCCCACGCTGGATTTCACCCGTTCATTGCCCTGGGACGCCACCCGCAGTGCGCTGACCTACAGCAGCCGGCCGTTGTCCGCGGCCTTGATGGAGGCGTGTCGTTACCGCTTCGAGTCGCCTTATGTGCACTTGAAGAAAAGCTTCGTCGAGTTCTCCGAAAGCTGTTTCCCCGCCGGGCGTCCGTTGTTGTTGGGGGTGCAAGCGTTGATGGAAAAGATCTTCAGCGAGTTCACCTTCGATGCCGAAGCCACCCAGGTGGCGACGCCGCTCGTGGAAGTGCTGGAGCGGCGGCGCGGGGTTTGCCAGGACTTCGCCCACCTGATGCTGGCGTGTTTACGTTCCCGTGGCTTGGCGGCGCGTTATGTCAGCGGCTACCTGCTGACCCAGCCGCCACCGGGGCAGCCACGTCTGATCGGCGCGGATGCCTCCCATGCCTGGGTTTCGGTGTTCTGCCCGGTGCTCGGCTGGGTGGATTTCGACCCGACCAACAACGTGCAGCCGGCGCTGGAGCACATCACCCTGGCCTGGGGCCGGGATTTTTCCGATGTGTCGCCGTTGCGCGGGGTGATTCTCGGCGGCGGCAGCCACGACCCGGAAGTGCGGGTGACGGTGATGCCGCTGAATGAACGGATCTCACTGTAGCCGCTGCCGCAGGCTGCGATAAGGTTCGCAGAACCTTCCAGCGGTCTAAAAAAACACGGCCGCTACGCGCCCGAGCGCAGCCTTCGGCAGCGGCTACAGGCTTTACAGGAGTTACTTATGTTCCCGGTATCGATCAAGGGCGTGCTGCAATCCCCCGAGGGGCTGGTGGTGCTGATGCTCAACGAGCGTGACGAGTGGGAGCTGCCCGGCGGGCGGATCGAGCTGGGGGAGACGGCGCCCCAATGCCTGGCGCGGGAGATCGAGGAGGAGCTGGACGTGCGGGTGGCGGTGGGCGAGCCGCTGGATTCGTACCTGTTCGAAGTCATCCCCGGCAAGCATGTGTTTATCTCGACCTATCGCTGCCGGCTCCTGGGCGGTTTTGTGCCGACCATCAGCCACGAGCACAAGGAAATCGGCCTGTTCGCGCCGGACCGACTACCGGCCAACTTGCCACAGGGTTATCGCGATTCGATTGTCAAAGCGTTGGGTATCCGAGGGTCGGCAACGGATGGCCGACCCCAGATCCCGAGGGCCTGATAGAGGTATCGGGCCTGGCGGGTCTCAGGCCTTGGGGGTCTGATCGTCTACTGCATCGGCGTTGTCGACGGCCACGTCGTCTTCTGTGTCCGGGCTTGGTGCGCCGGCTTCTTCAGCGGCCGCTTTCTTGCGTTGCAGCTTTTCCTCTTTCTTCTGCTCCTTTGCCAGGTCTCGCTGACGTTTGGCGAAGGAGTAATTGGGTTTAGCCATGGGCGATCCTCTGGGGTCGAAGGTGAGGTTTGAGCGGCGCGTATTCTGCCTTGTATCGGGGCCTGGCGGTTAATCGGGTTTTTGCTCGACCCATTTGGGGACTACCGTGGGTTGCCAGGCTTCCAGGGCTTGCAGCAGTTTGCGCGGCGATTCGCTCACCTGCAGCATGTCACGGTGCGGGGCGCGAACGAAGCCTTCGCCGACGATGTGATCGAGAAAACCCGTGAGCTTCTCGTAGAAGCCATTCACTTCCAGCAACCCCAGGGGCTTGGCGTGGTAACCCAACTGGCCCCAGGTCCAGACCTCGAACAACTCTTCCAGGGTGCCCAGGCTACCCGGCAGCGCGATAAAAGCGTCGCTCAACTCGGCCATGCGTGCCTTGCGGGCGTGCATGCCGTCGACCACCTCCAGGCGCGTCAGGCCCGGATGGCCGATTTCCTTGTCCTTGAGGCTCTGGGGAATGATGCCGATGACTTCGCCGCCAGCCGCCAGGGCCGCGTCGGCGACTATACCCATCAGGCCGACGGCGCCACCGCCATAGACCAGGGTCAGCTTGCGCTCGGCCAGCTGGCGCCCGAGGGCTTCGGCGGCCTCGCGGTAGGCCGGGTTGGTGCCGGTGCTGGCACCGCAGAACACGCATACAGACGCTAAAGACATGCCTTACTCCATGGTCGGTGAGGGCCACAGAGTAATGGCTGGCCGGCCGCGCTCCAAGGGTCAATCCTCGCCGCGGGGGCTTTCATAGGTGCCGCTGGCGCCACAGGCATAGGCGGCGAGCAGGCTGCGGAACAGACTGTTGAGGTGCATGGCAGACACTCCGATAGTGATGTGCGCCGAGCATAGGCCCGCGGCTGGCGGCTGGCTGTTTGATTCTCTCGATCAGGCCGATAGCGCAAAGTTGTATACAATTTCTTGATGTAAATCATAGGAACTTGTGAAAAATTCAGGCAGTCTTCACCTTCATGGATTCAGATGGATTTTGTTAACCCTGCCTTGGAGATTCACCATGTTTGCCAAACTCGTTGCGGTATCCCTGCTGACACTGGCCAGCAGCCAGCTGATGGCCGCCGAATGTAAGGTCGATGTCGACTCCACCGACCAGATGTCCTTCAACACGAAGGAAATCACCATCGACAAGAGCTGCAAGACCTTCACCGTGAACCTGACCCACTCCGGCAGCCTGCCGAAGAACGTCATGGGCCATAACTGGGTATTGAGCAAAAGCGCGGACATGGCCGGTATCGCTACCGACGGCATGGCCGCCGGCATAGACAAGAACTACCTGAAAGAAGGCGACAGCCGCGTCATCGCCCACACCAAGATCATCGGCTCCGGCGAAAAAGACTCGGTGACCTTCGACGTGTCGAAGCTGACCGCTGGCGAAAGCTACGAGTTCTTCTGCTCGTTCCCGGGCCACAACTCGATGATGAAAGGCGCTGTGGTGCTGAAGTGATCGGTTGATTCGGTGTGATGAAAAAGCGCCCTGCGGGGCGCTTTTTTTGTGCCTGGAACTGCGTATACAGACTTGTAGCCGCTGCCGAGCCTGCGAGGCTGCGTACGAGGACGCAGTCCTCGCAAAACCTGCCCACGCGGTCCATCGAACATAACGTGGCGCCTGGTTTGGCGACCGCTCTGCGGCCGTGCGCAGCCTCGCAGGCTCGGCAGCGGCTACGGGCTGTTTATGGCGCGAATGGCATCACGCGTTTGTGATGGGTCTTGTTGTAGGTGTTGCAGATGATCTTGAACGCCTCCTCGCGCACCGGCTGGCCGTGGAGGAAGGCGTCGATCTCGGCGTAGGTCACACCGTGGGACGCTTCGTCCGGCTTGCCGGGAGA
Source organism: Pseudomonas sp. 09C 129 (assembly GCF_002843625.1). Taxonomy (NCBI): domain Bacteria; kingdom Pseudomonadati; phylum Pseudomonadota; class Gammaproteobacteria; order Pseudomonadales; family Pseudomonadaceae; genus Pseudomonas; species Pseudomonas sp. 09C 129. The sequence continues at coordinate 1,161,359 of NZ_CP025261.1, forward strand.
CAGGTCTTCCAGGTCGGCGGTAGGGATCTTCTCCACCAGCGACTCCGGCGCGCCGAAATGCCGGGCAATGGCCCGCACCTGGTTTTTCACCAGCCCGCTCAGCGGGGCCAGGTCGCAGGCGCCGTCACCGAACTTGGTGAAGAAACCCATCACCGCTTCGGCGGCGTGGTCGGTGCCGATCACCAGGCCGTGGGCGGCGCCGGCGATGGTGTACTGCGCGACCATGCGCATGCGTGCCTTGGTGTTGCCAAGGACGAAGTCCCGGGTTACCGCCTGATGGCCTTCGAAGGCCGCCACTTCATTGGCCAGGGACTTGACCGCCGGCCCGATGTTCACGGTGTGGCGCTCGTCGGGTTCGATGAAGTCCACCGAGGCCTGAGCATCGTGTTCGTCGAACTGCACGTCGTACGGCAGGCGCACGGCGATGAAACGATAGCCCTGGTCGCCACTGCTGGCGCGCAGTTCGCGCATCGCCCGCTGGGCCAGCAGGCCCGCGGTCAGGGAGTCGACGCCACCGCTGATGCCCAGCACCAGGGCCTTGAGCCCGGAATTGAGCAGGCATTGCTGGATGAACGCGACCCGCCGGGCGACTTCTGCCTCGAGATCGGCCTGGTCCTTGAAAGGGGGTTGGACCTTGAGCTGTTCAGCAATCTCACGCTGTACGGCTTGCATGATTCACTCCTTGCTTGATGTGCCAGAAAGGGCGGCAGGTACTTGGAAAACGTGGCGCAAATAAGCGACGAAGTTGGGATCCTTGCAATGGGTCTTGCCCGCTTCGTCGGAGATCTTGGCGACGGGCTGGCCATTGCAGGCGGCCATTTTAAGCACGATGCTCATCGGCTCGACACCGGGAATATCGCACGTCAGGTTGGTGCCGATACCGAAGCTGACATTGATCCGACCGCGCAACGCACGAAAAATCTCCAGGGACTTGGGCAGCGTCAGGCTGTCGGAGAACACCAGGGTCTTGCTCATCGGCTCGATGCCCAGTTTCAGGTAATGGGCGATGGCTTTTTCCGCCCAGGCGATCGGGTCGCCCGAGTCGTGGCGCAAACCGTCGAACAGCTTGGCGAAGTACAGATCGAAATCGTTGAGGAAGGCGTCGGTGGTGATGCAGTCGGTCAGGGCGATCCCCAGCAGGCCGCGGTACTCGCGGACCCAGCAGTCGAGGGCGGCGATCTGGCTGTCGATCAGCCGCGGCCCCAGTTGCTGGTGGGCCATGATCCATTCGTGGGCCATGGTGCCCAGGGGTTTCATGTCCAGCTCGCGGGACAGGTGCACGTTGCTGGTGCCGACGAAACGCCCGGGGAAGTCGTGCTTGAGCACGTTCACCACTTCTTCCTGGACCCGGTACGAGAAGCGCCGGCGGGTGCCGAAGTCGGCCACCTGCAGGTGCGACAGTTCATCGGCGCTGGCGTTGGCGCTCAGCCAGTCGAACTTGCGATACAGCTGTTCGCGCGCCTGTTCCAGGACGACTTCGCGGTAGCGATAGCGGTTACGCACCTCGCTGACGATCGCCAGCATCGGCACTTCGAACAGGATCACATGCAGCCAGGGCCCGCGCAGGCGGATGAACAGCTCGCCGTTCTCGATACCGGTATGCACATACCGCAGGTTGAAGCGGAACAGCCCGAGAAAACGCAGGAAGTCCGGTTTCAGGAAGCTGATGCGCTCGAGAAAACTCAACTGGTCGGCGCTCAGGCTCAGGTCGGCCAGGCGCTCGAACTGATAACGGATCTCCGCCAGATAGGGGCGCAGGTCCTCGCTGTTGCGGCAGCGGAATTCCCATTCGACTTCCACATTGGGGTAGTTGTGCAGCACCGCCTGCATCATGGTCAGTTTGTAGAAGTCGGTGTCGAGCAGGTTCTGCACGATGCGATCGGCAAACACACTCTCGCTCATAACGGGAATCTCCATGCTGGCCGCGATCAAGGGCGCGGCTTTCCAGCTTGTTCAATGAAGGCAGTAGTGGCGCATATCCGCCGTGGGTTTTGCCAGTGTTTTTTGCTTGGGGACGATGTCGAGGCTGATGGCCCCATCGCGGGCAGCCTCGCCCCTACAGGTACGGTGCTGCTCTTGTAGGAGCGAGGCTTGCCCGCGATAGCGCCCGTGCGGCCTGCACTCATCCCGGATCAGGCCGGCGCCGGGCTGTCGATCTGTTCCAGCATCCAGCGTACGAAGTCCCGTACCTTGGGCACTTCGGCCGCATGTTCGGGGTAGGCCAGGTAATAGGCATCGTGGCTGGGCATGGCGTAGTCCCAGGCCAGCACCAGCTTGCCCTCGGCCAGCTCTTCTTCCACCAGGAACCGCGGTAGCAGGGCCACGCCGCAGCCGACCTGGGCGGCCCGGATGCACATGTAGAAGGTTTCGAAGCGCGGGCCGTGATAGCTGTGCTCGGTGTGGTAACCCTGGCTGTCGAACCAGTCATGCCAGGCCTGCGGCCGCGAGGCCAGTTGCAGCAGCACCAGCTCGGCCAGCTGCGTCGGGTCGGTGAACGGCTTCTGCGGCAGGCTGCCCGGGGCGCAGACCGCCACCAGCTCTTCGCCGAACAGTTTCAGGCACTCGGTGCCGGGGCGCGAACCCTGGCCGAAGTAGAACGCCATGTCGCTGCGGCCCTGCAGCAGGTCGTCGGCTTCCTGCTCGTTGCACAGGTCCAGATGGATCTGCGGGTGGCGCAGGCGCCAGCCCTTGAGGCGCGGCACCAGCCAGCGCGCACCGAAGGTCGATGGGGTGGACACCCGCAGGACTTCGGTTTCGCCGCCGTAGGAGCGCAGGTAGTGGGTCGACATCTCGATCTGCGAGAGGATCTTGCGCACTTCCACCAGGTACAGGTCGCCGGCCGGAGTCAATTGCAGGCGCCGACGTACCCGGCGAAACAACAGGTGTTGCAGGAGTTCTTCCAGCTGCGCGACCTGCTTGCTGACCGCGCTCTGGGTCAGGTTCAGCTCCTCGGCGGCGCGAGTGAAGCTCAGGTGCCGGGTGACGGCCTCGAAACACTGCAGGGCGGTGATCGAGGGCAGGTAGCGTTTGTTCAGCATCGAGGGTTCCTTGTTCTTGTCCCGGCTGCGCAGCATGAATAAACGGAATGATATCTCGCCTAATCGTCGTTTGTTGGCAAGTCTCGGGCCGGCTACAACTACAGTCCTGAATGGCTGTGTCAACGGCTACGACTTTTTGCTTTCCATTTGTAAGGAGTGACCCATGGTTGCCGCATTGCTTGATCGTCTTGGTGTGAACCCGGCCCTGTATCAATCGGGCAAGCAGCCCGTGCATTCTCCGATCGACGGCAGCCGCATCGCCTCGGTGAACTGGCAGGGCGCGGCCGAGGTGGAGCAGCAGGTCAGTCGCGCGGAGCATGCGTTCGAGTTGTGGCGCAAGGTGCCGGCGCCGCGTCGCGGCGAGCTGGTGCGCCAGTTCGGCGAAGTGCTGCGCGAATACAAGGCCGACCTCGGTGAGCTGGTGTCCTGGGAAGCCGGCAAGATCACTCAGGAAGGCCTGGGCGAAGTGCAGGAAATGATCGACATCTGCGACTTCGCGGTCGGCCTGTCGCGCCAGCTGTACGGCCTGACGATCGCCTCCGAGCGCCCGGGCCACCACATGCGCGAAACCTGGCACCCGCTGGGCATCGTCGGGGTGATCAGCGCGTTCAACTTCCCGGTCGCGGTCTGGGCCTGGAACACCACCCTGGCGCTGGTCTGCGGCAACCCGGTGATCTGGAAACCCTCGGAAAAGACCCCGTTGACCGCCCTGGCCTGCCAGGCGCTGTTCGAACGCGTGCTGAAGAACTTCAGCGATGCCCCCGAGTACCTGAGCCAGGTGATCATCGGCGGGCGCGACGCCGGCGAAGCGCTGGTGGACGACCCGCGCGTGGCCCTGATCAGCGCCACCGGCAGCACCCGCATGGGCCGCGAAGTGGCGCCGAAAGTCGCCGCGCGTTTCGCCCGCAGCATCCTCGAGCTGGGCGGCAACAACGCGATGATCCTGGGGCCGAGCGCCGATCTGGACATGGCCGTGCGCGCCATCCTGTTCAGCGCCGTCGGTACCGCTGGCCAGCGCTGCACGACGTTGCGCCGGCTGATTGCCCATGAATCGGTGAAGGACGAAATCGTCACCCGCCTCAAGGCCGCCTATTCCAAGGTGCGCATCGGCCATCCGCTGCAAGGCAACCTGGTCGGCCCGCTGATCGACAAGCACAGCTTCGACAACATGCAGGATGCGCTGGAGCAGGCCCTGAGCGAGGGTGGCCGGGTGTTCGGCGGCAAGCGCCAGCTGGAAGACCAGTTCCCCAACGCCTATTACGTGTCGCCGGCGATCGTCGAGATGCCGGAGCAGAGCGACGTGGTGTGCAGCGAAACCTTCGCGCCGATCCTCTACGTGGTGGGCTACAGCGATTTCGCCGAAGCGCTGCGCCTGAACAACGCCGTGCCGCAAGGCCTGTCGTCCTGCATCTTCACCACCGATGTGCGTGAGGCCGAGCAGTTCATGTCGGCGGTGGGCAGCGACTGCGGCATCGCCAACGTCAACATCGGCCCGAGCGGCGCGGAAATCGGCGGCGCCTTCGGTGGCGAGAAAGAAACCGGCGGCGGCCGCGAGTCCGGCTCCGATGCCTGGCGCGCCTATATGCGCCGGCAGACCAACACCGTGAACTACTCGCTGGAGTTGCCATTGGCGCAGGGTATTACCTTCGATTGATCGACCCCGATCGCGCCCGCCTGCCGGGCGCTGTAGCCGCTGCCGAAGGCTGCGATAAGCTCCGAAGGAGCTTGGTTCCCGATCTCCTGTCGAGCCTGCGGCGGCCTTCAGTTCGCCGCGACCGTAGCGGTCGATCGCAGCCTGCGGCAGCGACTACAGGGGAGGTGCTGGTTCATGGTCTGTGGTTCGTTGATTTCGGAGTCTGGCAATGCCGTTACGCGAAGAATGCCTGTGGGAAAAACTGACGCCGCAAAGGCCTGACAATGCCTCGCTCAAGGGCGAGGTCAGGGTGGATGTCTGCGTGATCGGCGCGGGTTTTACCGGCCTGTCGGCCGCCGTGCACCTGCTGGAGCAGGGCAAGAGGGTTTGTGTCCTGGAAGCCCACCGAACCGGTCACGGCGGTTCGGGACGCAACGTGGGGCTGGTGAATGCCGGGATGTGGATCCCGCCGGACGAGATCGAGGCCGGTTTCGGCGAGGCGGTCGGCAGCCAGCTCAACCGCATGCTGGGGGCGGCGCCGGCCCTGGTGTTCAGCCTGATCGACAAATACCGCATCGATTGCCAGCTGCGCCGCGAAGGCACCCTGCACATGGCGCACAACGCCCGGGGCGAGGCCGACCTGCGCAGCCGGGAAGCCCAGTGGAAGCGCCGGGGCGCGCCGGTCGAGCTGTTGACTGGCGCGGCTTGTGAAACCGCCACCGGCACCAGGAAGATCGCCGCGGCCTTGCTCGATCGCCGGGCCGGCACGGTCAATCCGATGGCCTATGTCAGTGGCCTGGCCAAGGCCGCGGTCGACCTGGGGGGCCAACTGTTCGACCATTCGCCGGTGACCCGTCTCGAACGCCAGGGCCAGCGCTGGTCGGTGCAGACCGCCCAGGGCTCGGTGCTGGCCGAGCAGGTGGTGATTGCCTCCAATGCCTACACCGAGGGCGACTGGACCGAACTGCGGCGCAATTTTTTCCCCGGTTACTACTATCAGGTCGCCTCCAGGCCGCTGACCGAGGAAGCGGCGCAGCGGATCCTGCCGGGTGGCCAGGGCTCCTGGGACACCCGCCAGGTGCTCAGCAGCATTCGCCGGGACGCCGACGGCCGCCTGCTGCTGGGCAGCCTGGGCAATGGCAACCAGAAGCCGGCCTGGTTCCTCAAGGCCTGGGCCGACCGGGTACAACAGCACTATTTCCCCTACCTGAAAGCGGTGGAGTGGGAGTGCACCTGGACCGGTTGCATCGCCTTTACCCCCGATCACCTGATGCGTCTGTTCGAGCCGGCGCCCGGTCTGGTGGCGGTCACCGGCTACAACGGCCGGGGCGTGACCACCGGCACCGTGGTCGGCAAGGCGTTCGCCGATTACCTGTGTAACGGAAATCCTCAGGCCTTGCCGATTCCCTTCGCCCCCATGCAGCCCCTGGCTGGCGTGGGCTTGCGCAGTTGCCTGTACGAGGCCGGGTTCTCCCTGTATCACGCGGGCCAGTGCCTGCGGATCGTTATCTGACAAAGGAAATATGTTGCCGGGTGCGGCGCTTTTCGGCGCAGCGACTAGCCTGTAGTGGTGCGGGGCGTAGCAGTCCTGCACCAGTAGTGTGCAGTTCGGTTACGCAGGCTGTTACAGGCTGGTTGCACGTTGATTTGCGTCGCGGTTGCAATGATGGCGCAGTCGGGTTGCGCCTGATGTTTTGTAAGGTTTCACCTTCCGCGGTTTAGACGGTTGCACGCCCAATAAAAAAGGGCTCGAAACAGTCGAAATAACAATAAAAGAGCGACTTTTTTCAGAATAAAAAACCAATGGCACGGCCCTTGCTCTGAGCATTCGGTGAAGTCGCAGTGCCAACTAAAAAAACCTTGGAGCACCACCTCATGTCCCAGACGTTTTACAAGAAAGGCTTTCTGGCCCTCGCAGTGGCAGCTGCGTTGGGTGTTTCTGCGTTTGCTCAGGCCGACCTCAAGATCGGCGTAGCGGGTCCCATGACAGGCGCCAACGCGGCATTTGGCGAGCAGTACATGAAGGGTGCACAGGCAGCGGCTGACGAGATCAACGCCAAGGGCGGCGTCAACGGCGAGAAGATCGTCCTGGTCAAGGGCGACGACGCCTGTGAACCGAAACAGGCCGTGGCCGTGGCCAACCGCCTGGTGGACCAGGACAAGGTGGCCGGTGTGGTCGGTCACTTCTGCTCGTCGTCGACCATTCCGGCTTCCGAGGTTTACAGCGATGCGGGCGTGATCGCCATCACCCCGGGCTCCACCAACCCACAGGTCACCGAGCGCGGCCTCTCCGCCATGTTCCGCATGTGCGGGCGTGACGACCAGCAGGGCATCGTCGCCGGCGACTACATCGTCGACGTGCTCAAGGGCAAGAAAGTCGTGGTCCTGCACGACAAGGACACCTACGGCCAGGGCCTGGCGGACGCCACCAAGGCACAGCTGAGCAAGCGCGGCGTGACGCCGGTGCTGTACGAAGGCCTGACCCGCGGCGAGAAAGACTTCAGCGCCGTGGTCACCAAGATCCGCGCCGCCGGTGCCGATGTCGTCTACTTCGGCGGCCTGCACCCGGAAGCCGGTCCGCTGGTACGCCAGATGCGCGAGCAGGGCCTCAAAGACGTCAAGTTCATGTCCGACGACGGTATCGTCACCGACGAACTGGTGACCACCGCTGGCGGTCCGCAATACGTCGATGGCGTGTACATGACCTTCGGCGCCGACCCGCGCCTGCTGCCGGACAGCAAGACTGTGGTCGACGCTTTCCGCAAGGCCGGCACCGAGCCTGAAGGCTACACCCTGTACGCCTACGCGTCGGTCCAGGCACTGGCTGCCGGCTTCGGCGGGGCCAAGTCCAACAAGGGCGAGGACGCCGCCAAGTGGCTCAAGGCCAACCCGGTGAAAACCGTGATGGGCGAGAAGACCTGGGATGCCAAGGGCGACCTGAAAGTCTCCGACTACGTGGTTTACCAGTGGGACAAGGACGGCAAATACCACCAGCTGGAAAAACAGAAGTGACATGAGCGTCTGGGCAGGCCGGTCCTTCCTCCAGGGAGGGCGCAGGCCTGCTGCATGCGTGTCCGTGCAGTACCTGTCTTTTCTCGTAGAGCTGCACAACTGTCGTGTTGCGCGGGTGGTTGAACCCCAGGCCGTCGTATCCGCTGTGTGCAGTCTCTCAAATGCGTGAGATTGCGTTATGGATGGTATTTTCCTGCAGCAACTGATCAATGGACTGACCCTCGGGTCCGTCTATGGTCTGATCGCCATCGGCTACACAATGGTCTATGGCATCATCGGCATGATCAACTTCGCCCACGGCGAGGTTTACATGATTTCCGCTTACCTCGCGGCAATCAGTCTGGCTCTGCTGGCCTACTTCGGCATCGAATCCTTCCCGCTACTCATTCTCGGTACCCTGGTCTTCACCGTCGTCGTGACGGGGATCTATGGCTGGGTCATCGAGCGCGTCGCCTACAAACCCCTGCGTAACTCCACCCGCCTGGCGCCGCTGATCAGCGCCATCGGTATCTCGCTGATCCTGCAGAACTACGCGCAGATCAGCCAGGGCGCCAAGCAACAAGGTGTACCGACGCTGCTGGCCGGCGCCTGGAAGGTCGACATCGGCACCGGTTTCGTCCAGCTCACCTACACCAAGATCTTCATCCTGGTGGCGGCATTCGCCGGCATGGCCGTGCTCACCTACATCATCAAGTACACCAAGCTCGGCCGCATGTGCCGCGCCACCCAGCAAGACCGCAAGATGGCCTCGATCCTCGGGATCAACACCGACCGGGTGATTTCCTACGTGTTCATCATCGGCGCCGCCATGGCGGCGCTGGCGGGCGTACTGATCACCATGAACTACGGCACGTTCGACTTCTATGCCGGCTTCATCATCGGCATCAAGGCGTTCACCGCGGCGGTACTCGGCGGCATCGGCTCGCTGCCGGGCGCGATGCTCGGCGGGATCATCCTCGGGATCTCCGAGTCGCTGTTCTCCGGTCTGATCAACTCCGACTACAAAGACGTGTTCAGTTTCTCGCTGCTGGTGCTGATTCTGATCTTCCGTCCCCAAGGCCTGCTGGGTCGCCCACTCGTGGCGAAGGTATAAGTATGTCTGCTGCCAATAAACCGATTGATATCAAAAAGAGCCTCATCGACGCCGTACTGGCCGGGCTGATCTCGCTGATCGTGTTCGGTCCTATCGTGGGCGTGGTACTCGAGGGCTACAGCTTCAACCTGCAACCGGCCCGCGTCGGCTGGCTGGTGGCGATCGTGATGATCGGCCGTTTCGCCTTGAGCCTGTTCCTGCAGACGCCCAAGGGGCTGAAGATCCTCCAGGGTTTCGAGAGCACCGGCTCCGGCGTGCATGTGCGGGCGCCGGACTACAAGTCGCGGCTGCGCTGGATCATCCCGGCGCTGATCGTGATCGCTATCGTCTTCCCGTTCTTTGCCAACAAGTACCTGCTGACCGTGGTCATCCTCGGCCTGATCTACGTGCTGCTCGGCCTGGGGCTGAACATCGTGGTCGGCCTGGCCGGGCTGCTCGACCTGGGGTACGTGGCGTTCTACGCCATCGGTGCCTACGGCCTGGCGCTGGGTTACCAGTACCTGGGCCTGGGCTTCTGGACCGTGCTGCCCCTGGCGGCCCTCGCCGCGGCGCTGGCGGGGTGCATACTCGGCTTCCCGGTGTTGCGCATGCACGGTGACTACCTGGCCATCGTGACCCTGGGCTTCGGCGAGATCATCCGCCTGATCCTCAACAACTGGCTGTCCTTCACTGGCGGCCCGAACGGCATGCCGGTTCCGTCGCCGAGCATTTTCGGCCTGGAATTCACTCGGCGGGCGAAGGATGGCGGGGTGCCGTTCCATGAGTTCTTCGGCCTGGAATACAACCCCAACCTGAAGTTCCTGTTCATCTACATCGTGCTGTTCATCGTGGTGCTGCTGGTGCTCTACATCAAGCACCGCCTGACCCGCATGCCGGTCGGCCGGGCCTGGGAAGCCTTGCGCGAAGACGAGATCGCCTGCCGCGCCATGGGCCTGAACCACGTGTTGGTGAAGCTCTCGGCCTTCACCATCGGCGCTTCCACCGCCGGCCTGGCCGGGGTGTTCTTCGCCAGCTACCAGGGCTTCGTGAACCCCTCGTCCTTCACCTTCTTCGAGTCGGCGCTGATCCTGGCCATCGTGGTCCTGGGCGGCATGGGGTCGACCGTGGGCGTGGTGATCGCGGCGTTCGTCCTCACCGTGGCGCCGGAACTGCTGCGCAGCTTCTCCGAGTACCGGGTGCTGCTGTTCGGCATTCTCATGGTGTTAATGATGATCTGGCGGCCGCGAGGCCTGATTCGTATCAGCCGTACCGGGGTGACCCCGCGTAAAGGTGCCTTGGTCGAGAGGAGCGTGCCATGAGCGATGAAGTCATTCTCAAGGTAGAGAACCTGATGATGCACTTCGGTGGCATCAAGGCCCTGAGCGACGTCAGCCTGGAGGTCAAGCGCAACTCCATCTTCGCCCTGATCGGCCCCAACGGCGCCGGCAAGACCACGGTGTTCAACTGCCTGACCGGTTTCTACAAGGCCACGGGCGGGCACATCGCCCTCAATACCCGAGGCAAGCCGACCAACGTCATCAAGCTGCTGGGCGAGCCGTTTCGCGCGACCGACTTCGTGTCGCCCAAGCGCTTTGCCAGCCGACTGTTCTACAAGATGTTCGGCGGTACCCACCTGGTGAACCGGGCGGGCCTGGCGCGGACCTTCCAGAACATTCGCCTGTTCAGGGAAATGTCGGTGCTGGAGAACCTGCTGGTGGCCCAGCACATGTGGGTCAACCGCAACCTGCTGTCCGGCATCCTCAATACCAAGGGTTACCAGAAGGCTGAAAGCGACGCCCTGGACCACGCCTTCTACTGGCTGGAGGTGGTGGACCTGGTGGACTGCGCCAACCGCCTGGCCGGCGAGTTGTCCTACGGCCAGCAACGCCGCCTGGAAATCGCCCGCGCCATGTGCACCCGGCCGCAGATCATCTGCCTCGACGAACCGGCCGCCGGCCTCAACCCCCAGGAAACCGAAGCGCTCAGCGCGATGATCCGGCTGCTGCGCGATGAGCACGACCTGACCGTGGTGCTGATCGAACATGACATGGGCATGGTGATGAGTATTTCCGACCATATCGTGGTGCTCGACCACGGCAACGTGATCGCCGAGGGCGGGCCCGAAGCGATCCGCAACGACCCGAAAGTGATTGCCGCCTACCTGGGTGCGGACGAAGAGGAACTGGTATGACGACTGCGCCTATCCTCGAACTCAAGGACCTGGACGTGTACTACGGGCCGATCCAGGCCCTGAAGAAAGTCTCGCTGCACATCAACGAAGGTGAAACCGTGAGCCTGATCGGCTCCAACGGTGCCGGCAAGTCCACGCTGCTGATGTCGATTTTCGGCCAGCCGCGGGCCGAGTCCGGGCAGATCATCTACCGCGGTGTGGACATCACCCACAAGTCCTCGCACTACATCGCCTCCAACGGCATCGCCCAGTCGCCGGAAGGGCGCCGGGTGTTTCCGGACATGACGGTGGAAGAGAACCTGCTGATGGGCACCATCCCCATCGGCGACAAGTACGCCAGCGAAGACATGCAGCGCATGTTCGAACTGTTCCCGCGGCTCAAGGAGCGTCGGACCCAGCGGGCCATGACCATGTCCGGCGGCGAGCAGCAGATGCTCGCCATCGCCCGCGCGCTGATGAGCCGTCCCAAGCTGCTGTTGCTGGACGAACCGAGCCTGGGGCTGGCGCCGATCGTGGTGAAGCAGATCTTCGCCACCCTGCGCGAGCTGGCCTCCACCGGCATGACCATCTTCCTGGTCGAGCAGAACGCCAACCACGCGTTGAAGCTGTCGGACCGCGCCTATGTGATGGTCAACGGCGAGATCCGCCTGAGCGGCACCGGCCAGGAACTGCTGGTCAACGAGGAGGTGCGTAACGCGTATCTGGGCGGGCACTGAGCCTGTGTACTGTGGATAAGACCTGCCCCGCCGGCTCACGCCGCCGGGGCATTTTTTATCCCCTTGATCTTGTGGGAGCGAGCTTGCTCGCGATGCTCGTCAACGATGACGCTGGCTGTCTGGATATACGCGTCGTTCTCCGGTTCTTCGCGAGCAAGCTCGCTCCTACAGAGGCTGGATGACCTTGTCCACAGCAGAAAACGCAAATTGTGGAAAACATTCTGCGCAAGCTGGCAAAGCGCGGCATAAAGACGCTGCAAATAGTTGTTTTGCCAAGGTTTTGACTTGTCCCCGTTTGCTGTGGAACTGGCTGTGGGTAACGTGGGAGTAGCTGGCTGGACGCCTTGAATGGCGTGGCCTGCAGGCTGTCGATCGTTTTTTGATCAGGCGTTTTTGCCGGACCTTGAGCGGCCGTTGTCAACCTTTTTATTGTCGCAGGCAAAGGGCGGAACCCCCCTGGACAAGCCTGTGGATAAGTCTGTGATTAAACTCTGGAAAGACTCGCCGAGGCAGCGTCGTTACTGGCTTGAAGCCATCCCTTGCCTGACCGTTCGGTCGCCTGTATCGGTCGGGGCTGCATGGACGCCATGCCCAGGTCAAGCAAAAAACTTTCTAAAACCGCCTGCAGCCCCTGTGGATAGCGGCTTGCGGACTTTTGCACTTGCCCCCAAAGACTGTGGAGCGTCCTGTGGATAAGGTGCGTGCATGTGGCTGCGGGCCACGACCTGCCTGGCTTGGCGGTTGTTGGTCGTTTTTTGTACAGTTGCGTCTCTGTAGCCGCTGCCGAAGGCTGCGATAAGGCCCGGAGGGCCTTTCAACGATCTTGAAGAGCACGCCCTCTTCGAACGCAATGCCGCCCAGACCGATCGCAGCCTTCGGCAGCGGCTACAGGGGAGGCTGATAGCCGGGCTCGCACAACCTCCGGTTGCCGCTGCGATTCAGGCCGGGCATGCTGCGAAACGATTTTTCATTTCCACGGCGGTTCGACGCCCAGCAAGGAGAACACCATGACTTCCACCCTGTTTATTACCGGCGCGACCTCCGGTTTTGGCGAAGCCTGTGCCCGTCGTTTTGCCGAGGCCGGCTGGTCGCTGGTGCTGACCGGGCGCCGCGAAGAGCGTCTCGACGCCCTGTGCGCCGAGCTGTCGAAGCAGACCGAAGTGCACGGCCTGGTGCTCGATGTGCGGGACCGCAAGGCCATGGAAGAAACGATCGCCAACCTGCCGCCGTCCTTTGCCAAGCTGCGCGGGCTGATCAACAACGCCGGCCTGGCCCTGGGGGTCGATCCGGCGCCCAAGTGCGACCTGGACGACTGGGACACCATGGTCGACACCAACATCAAGGGCCTGATGTACAGCACCCGCCTGCTGCTGCCACGGCTGATCGCCCATGGCCGCGGCGCCGGCATCGTCAACCTCGGCTCCATCGCCGGTAACTACCCGTATCCGGGCAGCCACGTGTATGGCGCGAGCAAGGCGTTCGTCAAACAGTTCTCCCTGAACCTGCGTTGCGACCTGCAAGGCACCGGTGTGCGGGTGACCAACATCGAGCCGGGCCTGTGCGAAAGCGAGTTCTCCCTGGTGCGCTTCAAAGGCGACCAGGAGCGCTACGACGCCACCTACGCCGGTGCCGAGCCGATCCAGCCGCAGGACATCGCCGACACCATCTTCTGGGTGCTCAACACCCCGGCCCACGTCAATATCAACAGCCTGGAACTGATGCCGGTGAGCCAGACCTGGGCCGGCTTCGCCATCGAGCGCAATGCCAAGGGCTGAATGCTCCCCCTGTAGCCGCTGCCGAAGGCTGCGATCGACCTCGAAGAGGGCGTGCTCTTCAAGATCGCCGAAGGCCCTCCGGGCCTTATCGCAGCCTGCGGCAGCGGCTACACTCCGCGTGCCGATGCGTTTGGCAACACAGCCGTTCAGGCCTGAATCAGCCCGCACAAGGTAGACTCCCGCTCCGCAACCCACCGCAGCCTTGCATCAAGGCCGCGAATTCAAAGGTTCTCGAGGAGGAAATGTGAGTAACCGAGGTGAGCAGGTACTGCTCAAACAATCGACCATCCTGATGTTCGCCGTGGCGATCGCCGCTATCGTCACGGGTTTTTTTTCCGGTTCCCAATCGATTCTGTTCGATGGTTTTTTTTCGCTGATCGCGACCGTCATCAAGGTCTTGATGCTGATCACCGCCAAGCTGATCGCCAAGGAAAGCAACCAGCGCTTTCAGTTCGGCTTCTGGCACCTGGAACCGATGGTGCTGCTGATCGAAGGCAGCTTTTTGTTGCTGATTGCGATCTACGCCTTTCTCAGCGGTATGTTCGGCATCATCAACGGTGGCCGCGAGATCGAACTGGGCCTGGTGATCCCTTTTGCGATGGTGCTTAGCGTCGTCTGCTTCGCCTATTTCTTCTACGTCCGTTATCGCAATCGCACGTTGAAATCCTCGTTGATCCAGTTCGACAACGTCAGCTGGCTGGTGGACGCGATGCTCTCGATCGGCTTGCTGGTGAGCTTTCTCATCGCGTTGCTGCTCAAGACCCAGGGTTATGGCCAGTGGGCCGCTTATGTCGACCCGTCGATCCTGATCCTGCTGGCCCTGAGCATGCTCGCGCCGGCCCTCAATATCCTCAAGCCAGCGTTACGCGATGTACTGGGAATTGTCCCGGACCAACTGGATGACAAGGTTCGCCAAGTGATGGACGAGGCGACAGTCGAGCACGGCTTTGCCGACTACGTCTCGTATGTGCAGAAGCACGGACGGGCGCGGTTCATCGAGATTCACATCGTGCTGCCGCAGGACTATCCATTGCAGGGCGTGGCGACGCTGGACAAGCTGCGCGAGGAGATATCCACACAGCTCGGCAAGGCGGATGCGGCGCGCTGGCTGACCATCAGCTTTACCGGCGATCGCAAGTGGATTGCCTGAGGCCTTCCTGAGCGCAGGCGCGCAATCGCGAGCTTCGCTCCTACACAGGCATGCCCTTTTCTGTAGGAGCGAAGCTCGCTCGCGATAGCGATGTAAAGATCAGCCGAAGTATTCAGCCAGGCCGAGATAACAGGTCGCCAGGTGATAAGGCGTGGTTGACGGCATGTCCCGGCGGCTGAGTACGCCATGGGCATCCAGGCATTCGTTCCAGCCCTTGGCATGCAGGAAGTGTCGTTGCAGCGCCAGCAACTGGTGCTGCAGGCGTTCGGCGCTGTCCTGGCGCAAGGTCAGGGCGCGCAGGTATTCGGCCTGGGCCCAGATGCGTTGGGTGGGGTCGAGCACGTCGCCCTCGACACTCAGCATCCCGCTCACCGCACCGCTGGAGTTATCCACTCCAACCTGCTCGGCATAGGCGAAGGCCCGCTCCAGCGAGGCGTGCAGCGGGCAGCCGCGCAGCAAGGCCGAGGATTGCAGCAGGAAGAACCATTCGAACTGGTGCCCCGGCTCGAACCAGTTATCCACAGCCCCCAGCGGTTTCTCCATCATCAGGCCATGCCGTGGCTCGATGAAGCGCTGCTGCATGGCCGTGCACAGGGCCAGCAGCGCGCTTTGCACGGCGGCGTCGTCACGCACGGCCAGGGTGGCGAGGAAGGCTTCGGCCAGGTGCATCAGCGGGTTCTGCAAGGGGCCGCAAGCCAGGGACGACCAGTCTTCGGCGAGGACCGCTTCGTACAGGCCATCGCCGCTGGCAAAACGTTCGGCCACCACTTTCAGCGCGGCATTGAGCACCGATTCCACCAGCGGCTCGCGGACCCTGGCCCAGTAATGGGCGCAGGCAAAGACGATGAAGGCGTGGGTGTAGAGGTCCTTGCGCCTGTCCAGCGGCGCGCCCTGGGCATCGATGCTGTAGAACCAGCCACCGTGCTCGGCATCGTGGAAGTGCCGTTGCAGGGAACGGAACAGCGCTGCGGCGCGCGCTTCGGCAAGCGGCGTACGACCATCGCCGATCAGGCTGGAAAACAGGTACAGCTGCCGGGCGCAGGCCATGGCCCGATAACGCTGAGGCGGCAGCGGGGCATGTTCGGCGTCCAGCGCCTCGAAGGGCAACGCCAGTTCCGGATTCCAGCCCGGCCCCTGCCAGAGCGGCACGATCACGCTGTGGAAATGCTGTTGCACGGCCGTAAACAGGGCGGTCGATTCAGACGGGGAAGTGGGGCTGGAAACATCGGGCATTGGCTGGCGTCGTCACGGCAGGGTGGAATGCGCGACATGGTAGCAGAGAAGGCCCCGGGGATCGTGGTGTGCGGGGTAGGAGCGAAGCTTGCTCGCGATCCAGGCGACGGGGTATGTCGCCAAGAACGCATCGCGAGCAATCGAGCTTCGACCGGCGCTCCTACAGGAGCGCCGGTATTGGGCGACTCAGCCGGCCAGCAACCACACGCCCGTCGCGGCGGACGCCGCGCCCGCCAGGCGCACCAGCGGCGCAGCGGCCTGTGGCAGGACCCGGACCACGGCGTAACCGGCCGCGTGCAGTGCCGCGGTGGCGGCGACGAAGCCTGCGGCATAGGTCCAGGGGCTGGACATGTCCGGCAGTTCCAGGCCGTGGGCCACGCCGTGGAACAGGGCGAACAGCGCGGTGGCGGCCACCGCCAGGCTCAACGGCGGACGCACCGCCAGGGCCACGGCCAGGCCGAGGGCCAGGACCGAGGCGGCGATCCCGCTTTCCAGGGCCGGCAGGTTCAGCCCTGCAAAACCCAGCACGCCGCCGATCAGCATGGTGCCGACGAAGGTGCAGGGCAGTGCCCAGCGCGCCGCGCCTTGCTGCTGCGCGGCCCACAGGCCGACCGCAACCATCGCCAGCAAGTGGTCGAGGCCACCGATCGGGTGGCTGATGCCGGCCATCAGGCCGTTGTCGCCGTGGCCCGGGTGAGCGAAGGCCAAAGCTGGAGTCAGCAGCAGGGCGAGGGTGCCGAGAATGCGTTTGAGTGTCATGGACAGGCTTCCTTGTTGAGCTTTTTGAAAAGAGCGATCAGGCCGCGATCAGCAGTCCCTGGCGTTCGATAAAGGCGATGATTTCCTCCAGGCCCTGGCCGGTCTTCTGATTGCTGAAGACGAACGGCTTGCCACCGCGCATGCGCTGGGTATCGCCGTCCATCATCTCCAGCGAAGCGCCGACCAGGGGCGCCAGGTCGATCTTGTTGATCACCAGCAGGTCGGACTTGCAGATGCCCGGGCCACCCTTGCGCGGCAGCTTGTCGCCCGCCGACACGTCGATCACGTAGATGGTCAGGTCGGACAGTTCGGGGCTGAAGGTCGCCGACAGGTTATCGCCGCCGGACTCCACCAGAATCAGGTCGAGGCCGGGAAAACGCCGGTTCAGCTGATCCACCGCTTCGAGATTGATCGAGGCGTCTTCGCGAATCGCCGTGTGCGGGCAGCCGCCGGTTTCCACGCCGATGATGCGCTCGGGCGCCAGGGCCTGGTTGCGCACCAGGAAGTCGGCGTCTTCGCGGGTGTAGATATCGTTGGTCACCACCGCCAGGTTGTAGCGTTCGCGCAGGGCCAGGCACAGGGCCAGGGTCAGGGCGGTCTTGCCGGAGCCCACCGGGCCGCCGATGCCGACGCGCAGAGGTTGTGCGTTCATGTGACTCTCCACAATAAAAGGCACCAAGTAAAAGGCGCCAAACTAAAAAGACCTAGGAGCGGAACAGGCGGCTGTACTGGCGCTCATGGGCCATGCACGCCAGGGACAGGCCGAAGGTGGCGCTGCCGTAATGTTCGGGGTCGAGGTTCGAGGCATTGCGCTGGGCCTCTTGCAGCAACGGCAACAGTTCGCTGGTCATGCGCTGAGCAGCCTGCTGGCCCAGGGGCAGGGTTTTCATCAGCACCGCCAGCTGGTTTTCCAGCCAGCTCCACAGCCAGGCGGCCAGGGCGTCCTGCGGGCTGATCCGCCAGGCCCGCGCGGCCAGGGCCCAGCCCAGGGCCAGATGCGGCTCGGCGATCTGCGCGAGAAAGGCGCGGGCCGGCGGATCCAGCTCCGGCAGGCCGTTCAGCAGCTGTTGCAGGGAATAGCCCATTTGCCGGCTTTCCTGGTGCAGCTCGCGGGTTTCGCGGCTGGCACGATGTTCCTGGCACAGCTGCAGCAATTGCGCCCAATCCTCGTCGGTGGCCGCCTGACAATGGGCCAGCAACAGCGGTGCTTCGAAGCGCGCCAGGTTGAGCAGCAACTGGTCGCCGATCCAGCGTCGGGCGCTGTGCGGGTCGTTGACCCTGGCCTGTTCCACGGCCATTTCCAGGCCCTGGGAATAGCTGTAGCCGCCAATCGGCAGTTGTGGGCTGGCCAGGCGCAGCAGGGCCCAGGCCGGGTTCATGGGCGCACGCCGAACTGATGCAGCCGCGGCGCGTAGTTGAAGTCCTCGTCGCCGTGGCGGGAATGATGATGGCCGCCGCCGTAGGCGCCGTGTTCCGGCTGGAACGGCGCCTCGATGGTTTCGGTATTGGCGCCGAGCTGTTCGAGCATGGCCTTGAGCACATAGTCGTCGAGCAGGCGCAGCCAGCCATCGCCGACTTGCAGGGCGACGTGGCGGTTGCCCAGGTGGTAGGCGGCGCGGGTCAGTTCGAAGGCATTGCGGCAGGTGACATGCAACAGGGTTTCCGGACGCGCGCAGACCCGCACGATCCGGCCGTCTTCGGCTTGCAGGCATTCGCCGTCGTGCAGCGGCGGCTGGCCACGCTCCAGAAACAGCCCGACGTCTTCGCCGTCGGCACTAAAACAGCGCAAGCGGCTTTTGCTGCGGGCTTCGAAGGTCAGGTGCAACTCGGCGGACCAGTCGGGTTGCGGCGCGATTCTGCGATGAATCACCAGCATTGGAAGGCTTCCAGCTATGAGCGATGCAGGGTGTAGAGCAAGTGCCTTGCCAATCGCGCGGTCTGATCGGAAACGGGTGGAAAGCGCCTGAAAATGGGGCAGGCTTTTGTTTTATTTTGTTACAAATTCAGGGCGTGCGCTGATTTATAGCACTGACTTGGTGCGTTGTGCTGTTTTTTGATGCGCGGCGAAGCGCCGCTCTGGCGCGAGCCATGGCGGGCAGATGAGGTGGTGGAGGAGGTTGTGCGGTTGAGCGCAGCGGCGGGGGTTATTCGGTGCTGCCCAGCCCTTGCCAATGCTTGAGGCCGATAAAGATGAAACGCAGTTGCTGGGTGATTTTCGCCTGGGGCGTGAGGTGCTCGGGCAGGGCTTGCGCAGGCGGATCGATGATGTCCGGCAAGGTGGCGAACACGCTTTTGACGATCAGGTCGGCCATCACCGTCAGGTCGGCGATGTTCAGGTGTTGCAGCTTGGGCATCAGGGTCAGGTCGGCCGCCAGGTCGGCGCTGATGTTTTCCCGCAGGTTGGCGATCGCCTGGCGCACCGGCAGCGAACCGCCGTACTGCTCGCGGGCGAGGAACAGGAACTGCGAGCGGTTGGCTGCCACTACATCGAGGAAGATCCGCACCGAGGCATCAATGATGCCGCCCATGACAAATTCGTTATGGCGCACCAGGCGGATGGTTTCGCGAAAGGTCTGGCCGACTTCGCTGACCAGTACCAGGCCGAGTTGGTCCATATCGTCGAAATGCCGGTAGAAACCGGTCGGCACTATGCCGGCGGTTTTCGCCACTTCGCGCAGGCTCAGGCTGCCGAATCCGCGGCCGCATTCCATCAGGTGGCGGGCAGCGTCCATCAGAGCGTTGCGAGTCTGTTGTTTCTGTTCGGCGCGGGGCAGCATCGGCGGGCTGGTTTTCTGATCAAGAGAGCGGCGCACTCTAGCAAATCAACTTTGCCGGCGTCGAACCTAGTGGGGGCGGTAGGCTGAAGGCGAGACCTGGATCGGAGCGGTGGACGCAGAAAAAAAACGGCGCGGCTCAGGAAAAAACAAAGCCCGATCCAGGGACCGGGCTTTTCTGTAGAGGCATCATGGGCTTGACTCACAGCTGGGTTGCATTAGGCCAAACGGTCGTTGCCGTCTTAAACCAGACCTTTCTCTTCCAGGCGATCACGGCCGCCTTCGGCTACAGCCTGGCCCAGGGGAGTGCGATCGAAGCCGTCTTCAGCCAAGGTCTGACCTTGTGGGGTACGGTCGCCACCATCGGAAGCCAGGGTTTGGCCTTGTGGGGTGCGGTCGCTGCCATCGGAAGCCAGGGTCTGACCTTGTGGGGTACGGTCGCCACCATCGGAAGCCAGGGTTTGGCCTTGTGGGGTGCGGTCGCTGCCGTCGGAAGCCAGGGTCTGGCCTTGTGGGGTGCGGTCGCTGCCATCGGAAGCCAGGGTCTGGCCTTGTGGAGTGCGGTCGCCGCCGTCGGAAGCCAGGGTCTGGGTGAATACCGAGGTGCTGGCCTTGACTTGGGGGGTAGCCTGTTCAGCGGCTGGCAGGGCGAAAGCGTTGGCTGCCAGGATCGAGAGGGTCAGGCTAAGCAGTAATTGGCGTTTCATGATGGGTTGCTCCTTGGGAGGGCGATAAAGTGGGTACGGAGCCAATGTTACGCGCGCAAAATCGATATAAAAGTTCATAAAGACAATGGTAATAATCAACAGAATTGATTGTTCTGCCCGAGGGCTCTAGAACGGGCGTTTCCGAAGAAGGGTTTTGCACCGGGGTGGGTATTTTCGACCCATCTGCGCCTCGCAAAAGTGCGGCGGCGGTAACGCCAAGCTGGCGCTTCGGTCAGGAAAATCCGTGCTTTTGTGTCTGATTCGCGGCTTCGGGTTAAACCTGCGGGCCGTTTGTCAGTCCTAGTTTCCATGACCGGTGGATTTCAACCCCGGCAGTTCATAAGGGCGTCACCATCCAGGCGCCCGTCAGGTAGTCAGGAGCCCCGTGCAATGACGCGCACTCGTAAAATTCTCGCCTGGACAGTCGGTAGCCTTTTCCTGCTGCTGGCCGTGCTGGTACTGATCATCGCGTTCTTCGATTGGAACCGGATCAAGCCGCCACTCAATGCCAAAGTCTCCGAAGAACTGCATCGCCCCTTCGCCATCAACGGCAACCTGGCGGTGATCTGGCAGCGCGAACTTGACGAAGGCGGCTGGCGGGCCTGGGTGCCGTGGCCGCATGTGGTGGCCGAAGACCTGACCCTGGGCAACCCCGACTGGTCCAAGGTGCCGCAGATGGTCAGCCTCAAGCGCGTCGAGTTGCGCATTTCGCCCCTGGCATTGCTGGCGCAGCGCGTGCGCATTCCGCGCATCGACCTCACCGAGCCGAACGCCGCCCTCGAACGCCTGGCCGACGGCCGCGCCAACTGGACTTTCCAGTTCGACCCGAAAGACCCGAACGCCGAACCCTCCAACTGGGTGGTGGACATCGGCGCCATCGGCTTCGACAAAGGCCATGTCATCCTCAATGACCAAAGCCTGAAAACCCGCCTCGACCTGCTGATCGACCCGTTGGGCAAGCCGATTCCGTTCAGCGACATCGTTGGCGACAAGGCGGCGAAGAAAGCCGAGGAGAAGGGCGCGGCTCCCCAGTCCTACGCCTTTGCCTTCAAGGCCAAGGGGCAATATCACGGCCAGGCGCTCACCGGCTCCGGCAAGATCGGCGGCTTGCTGGCGCTGCAGGACGCGAGCAAGCCGTTTCCGCTGCAAGTTCAGGCAACGATCGGCGATACCCGCGTCGAACTGGCCGGCACCCTGACCGACCCGCTCAACCTCGGCGCCCTGGATCTGCGCATGAAGCTCGCCGGCACCAGCCTGGGCAACCTGTACCCGCTGACTGGCGTGACCCTGCCGGACTCGCCGGCCTATGCCACCGATGGCCACCTGAGCGCGCAGTTGCGCGACCCGGCCGGGGCGAAGTTCCAGTACCAGGATTTCAACGGCAAGATCGGCGACAGCGACATCCACGGCAACCTGACCTACGTCGCCAGCCAGCCGCGGCCCAAGCTGACTGGTGCGCTGGTGTCCAATCAGTTGCTGTTCAGCGACCTGGCGCCGCTGATCGGCGCCGACTCCAACGCCAAGCAGAAGGCCCGGGGCGGCGACAGCAAGCAGCCGGCGGACAAGGTGCTGCCGGTGGAAGAGTTCCGCACCGAGCGCTGGCGCGACATGGACGCCGATGTCGAGTTCACCGGCAAGCGCATCGTCCATAGCGCCGATTTGCCCTTCACCGACCTGTACACCCACCTGGTGCTCGACGACGGGCGCCTGAGCCTGGAGCCGCTGCGTTTCGGCGTGGCCGGCGGCAAGCTGGATGCGCAGATTCGCCTCAACGGCCAGGCCACGCCGCTGGAAGGCCGTGCCAAGCTGACCGCGCGCAACTTCAAGCTCAAGCAGCTGTTCCCGACCTTCGAGCCGATGAAAACCAGCTTCGGCGAACTCAATGGCGATGCCGATATCGCCGGGCGCGGCAACTCGGTGGCGGCCCTGCTCGGCAGCGCCAACGGCGAGCTGAAGATGCTGATCAACGACGGCGCCATCAGCCGCAGCCTGATGGAGATCGCCGGGCTCAACGTCGGCAACTATGTGATCGGCAAAATGTTTGGCGACAAGGAAGTGAAGATCAATTGCGCCGCCGCCGACTTCGGCATCAAGACCGGCCTGGCCACCACTCGCCTGTTCGTGTTCGATACCGAGAACGCGATCGTCTACATCGACGGCACCGCGAACATGGCCAGCGAGCAACTGGACCTGACCATCACTCCGGAATCCAAGGGCCTGCGCCTGTTCTCCCTGCGCTCGCCGCTCTATGTGCGAGGCAAGTTCATCAAGCCGGAGGCTGGGGTCGAGGCCGTGCCGCTGATGTTGCGCGGCGCCGGCATGGTGGCGCTGGGGGTGATCGCCGGGCCGGCGGCCGGATTGCTGGCGCTGGTGGCTCCGAGCGGCGGCGAGCCGAACCAGTGCGCGCCGCTACTCGAGCAGATGCGTTCGGGCAAGGCGCCGGTGGCGGTCAAGCCGACGCGTTGAGAGCAAACGGAGTTTTCCTGTAGGAGCGAGCTTGCTCGCGATAGCCGCGAAGCGGCGACCTGTCTGCCAAAACTGGTCATCCTTGGCGATCTTTTCGCGAGCAAGCTCGCTCCTGCCTGGTCCCTGGGGCATTAGCCAGCGGCGAGCAGCGGATGCCCGGCCGCCTGGGCCTCTTCGCGCAACCACTGGAAAAACGCCCGCACCGGCGGATGCCGTTCGCGCCCGGGTACGCACAAGGCGCTGTAGCCCGCGCCGTCGACATGGATCTCCGGGCGATACGGCAGCAACAGGCCGCTGGTCACGCTTTCCGACACCAGGATATTGCTGGCCAGCACCAGGCCCTGGCCGGCAATGGCCGCCTGCAGGGCGTAGTGTTCCTCGTCGTATTCGCGAATCACCGGGCGGCCCTGCATCCAGCTTTCCTGCGCCTTGTCGCACCAGGCCTCCCAGCCATGGGCGTAGAGCTTGGAATTGTGCCAGCGCACGCTGATCAGCGTCGGCGTTTGCTCGCGGGCCTGGACCACCTGCTCCGGCGAGCCGTAGACCGCGAAGCACTCGTCGAACAGGCACAGCCCATAGAGATTGGGGTAGTCGTCCAGGCTGTAGCGGATCACCAGGTCGACACTCGCATCCTGTTGCAGGTCGATGACCTCGCAGTTGGTGTCCAGGCGCAGGTTGATGTTCGGGTGCCGGGCATAAAAGCGCCCCAGGCGCGGCACCAGCCACAGCGCGGCGAAGGCCGGCGTGGTGGAGATCATCAGGTTCGCGCCGCTGCGTTGCGGGCGCAGGCTGTCGACGCTCTGCGCCACTTCCAGCAAGGCGCCGTGCAGGCTGTGAAACAGCCGTTCGCCGCATTCGGTCAGGCGCACCTGGCGCGGCAGGCGCTGGAACAGCGGCACGCCCAGCCAGCTTTCCAGGGAGCGGATCTGGTGGGAAATCGCCGTGGGCGTAACCGACAGTTCCTCGGCGGCGGCCTTGAAACTCAGGAGCCGGGACGCCGATTCGAAGGCGCGCAGGGCGGTCAACGGCAGGTTGGCAAACATACTGGGTCACCTTATGGGTGAAATGGATTCATCCTGATCAACTATTGCTCATTTGTTCCAGGGGGCCTGCATCAATAGCTTTATTCCTCGCCCAGGAAGGCTTTTACGGTCTTCCAGAATGATCCAGGATGAGGAATGACAGATGAGCAGAATTCTAGCAGTACATGGCAGCCCCCGTGGTGAACGTTCCCATTCGCGGCGGCTGACGGAGCGCTTTCTCCAGGCCTGGCTCGAGGCCCATCCCCAGGGCCGGTTGACCCGCCGGGAAATCGGTCGCGCTTCGCTGCCCCATGTCAGCGAGGCCTTCGTCGCCGCGGCGTTTTATCCCGAACCCCAGGCGCGGCCCCTGTCGATGCAGGCCGACCTGGCCCTGAGTGACGAGCTGGTGACGGAGCTGCTGGAACATGAGCTGCTGGTGATCTCGGCGCCGATGTACAACTTCAGCGTGCCCAGCGGCCTCAAGGCCTGGGTCGACCAGATCGTGCGCCTGGGCCTGACCTTCAATACCGTCCAGGACAACGGCATCGCCCAATACGAGCCGCTGGTGCGGGGCAAGAAAGCGCTGATCGTCACCAGTCGCGGCGGCTTCGGCTTCGGCCCGGGCGGCGAGCTGGAGGCCATGAACCATGCCGATCCATGGTTGCGCACGGCGCTGGGCTTTATCGGTATCGACGACGTCACGGTGGTCGCGGCCGAAGGCGAGGAGTCGGCCGAGCGCACGTTCCAGGTGTCCTGCGCCGAAGCCGAGCAGCGCCTGCTGGCACTGGCGCGGACCTTCTGAGGAGGCGACATGGCCTGGCTGTTCTTGCTGATCGCCGCCGCCTTCGAAGTCACCTTCGCCATGGGCATGAAGTACGCCGAGGGGTTCACCCGGTTGTGGCCATCGCTGCTGACGGTGGTGGCCGCGCTGGGCGGCATCTACTTCCTGACCCTGGCGATGCGTGAACTGCCGGTGAGCATCGCCTACCCGATCTGGACCGCCATCGGCTCCCTGGGCACGGTGTTCCTCGGTTTCGCCTTGCTGGGGGAGAGCCTGACGCTGGTCAAGCTGCTGTCGGTGGGGCTGATCGTGGCCGGGGTAGTGGGGTTGAAGTAGAAGGGATGGAACCCGGGGAATGTCATACAGTGGTCGTGAAGCTGTCATCTTGGCTGTCGATGCTCTTGGCTGCTGTCTGCATCCAGCCTCGGGCGCCGCGGTCCCTGATACAAGTCCGATCACAAGGATGTTCCCATGTCCCAAGAGCTTGCCACGCGTTACCCGTTGGTCCTGGTCCCCGGCATGCTGGGGTTTATCCGGCTGGTGCTGTACTCCTACTGGTTCGGTATCGAGTCGGCGTTGCGCCGCGGCGGGGCCACGGTGATTGCCGTGCAGGTCTCGCCGCTGCACTCCACGGAGGTGCGCGGCGAGCAATTGCTGGCGCGAATTGAGGAGATCCGCCGCGAAACCGGCGCGGACAAGGTCAACCTGATCGGCCACAGCCAGGGCTCGCTCACCGCCCGCTATGCCGCGGCCAAACGCCCGGACTGGGTGGCCTCGGTGACTTCGGTGGCCGGGCCCAATCATGGCTCGGAGCTGGCCGACTATATTGAACGCCATCATTCCATCGACACCCTGCGCGGGCGCGTGCTGAGTTTTATCCTGCGGGTGATGGCCGTGCTGATGAGCTGGCTCGACACCGGCTATCGCGGGCCGAAGCTGCCGGCGGATATCCATGCCTCGCACCGCTCGCTGACCAGCGAGGGCGTGGCGCTGTTCAATCGCCAGTACCCCCAGGGCCTGCCGGACACCTGGGGCGGGCAGGGGCCGGAAGAGGTCAACGGGGTGCGCTACTACTCCTGGTCCGGCACCTTGCAGCCGGGCAAGACCAATCGCGGGCGCAACCTGTTCGACGGCACCAACCGCACCTGCCGGCTGTTCGCCAGGACCTTTGTCCGCGAGGCCGGGCAGTGCGATGGCATGGTCGGCCGCTACAGCTCGCACCTGGGCACGGTGATTGGCGACGATTACCCCCTGGACCACTTCGATATCGTCAACCAGTCGCTGGGGCTGGTGGGCAAGGGCGCCGAGCCGATCCGGCTGTTCGTCGAGCATGCGCAGCGGTTGAAGGCGGCGGGGGTATAGCCAGAGAGGGATGTGGCGGTCTTGAGGTGTATCGCGAGCACGCTCGCGATGACGATCTGTCAGGCGGCGCTGGCCTTGCGCCCCAGCGCGGTGGTCCAGCGTTCCGACAGAATCACCCCGCCCAGGGTCAGCACCCCACCCACCAGGTGATACAACGCCAGCTGTTCATGCAGCACCACGGCGGCAATCAGCGCGGTGATCAGCGGCAGCAGGTTGAAGAACAGCGTGGTGCGGCTCGGTCCCAGGCGTACCACTGCCTGCATCCACGCCAGCGGCGCGAGCATCGAGGCCAGCAGGCAGGCATAGAGCACCAGGGGAATGTTGTGCAGGGTCAGGCCGGTTTTCGGCGAGGCCAGAAACAGCGGAAACAGCACCACCACGGCCACCAGCACCTGCAGGTACAGCAGCACCAGCGGCGGCAGGCGCAGCTGCCATTTTTTCAGCAGGGTGCTGTAGATCGCGTAGGCCAGGGTGGCGATCAGCATCATCGCGTCGCCCAGGTTCACCCCCTGTTCCAGCAGCACGTCGAGGCTGCCGGACGACACCACCACCAGCACCCCGGCAAACGACAACACGGCACCGGCCAGGGCGCCGGCCGTCAGGCGCTGGCCGAGGCTGGCGATGGCCATGGCCAGCGACATCAGCGGCATCAGCGAGAGGATGATGCCCATGTTGGTGGCCGAGGTCAGGGTCGCGGCGAAGTAGGCCAGGCTCTGGTACACCGCCATACCCAGCACGCCGAGGATGAAGATCTTGCCCAGGTTCGGGCGGATCACCGCCCAATGGGCGACCACTGCCTTGAGCATGAACGGCGTGAACAACAGGCCGGCCAGCAGCCAGCGATAGAAACCGATCTCCGCGGGGAAGATCGCCCCGACCGCCAGTTTGTTGATGACGGTATTGCCGGCCCAGATAAAGACGGCCAGTAACGGATAAGCGTATTGCATGAGGAAAACCAGAACGTTGATGAAGGGTGATTATCCCTCTGTCTGGATCCAGGCCTATACTTCGATCCAGACAACCCGCCCCTGAATCCGGACAGCATGAGCAAAAAACACATCGACCTGCTGCCCTTCAGCGGTCTGCCGGCGCCGGTGTACTTCCGCTATGCCGATTTCGACGCCCACAGCCATGCGCTGGAACATCGCCACCCCTGGGGTTGCCTGGAGTACTCGGCCCATGGCGTGATGCACATGGAAATCGCCGGCCAGCGCTTTATGTCGCCGCCGCAGTACGCCATCTGGATTCCGCCGGGTACCGAGCATAGTTTCTATAGCCCGCAGCCGATCGTGTACCGCGCCGTGTGCCTGGCCCCGCAGTTGTGCCAGGCGCTGCCGCAGCAGGCCTGTACCCTGGCCATCAGCGATATCCTCAAGGCGATCCTCAAGGACTTCGCCGCGCGCGATGTGCAGATCCCCGAGCAGGAAGCGGACGGCCGCCTGGCCCAGGTAATGCTCGACCAGTTGCAACAGGCGCCGGTGCATGACGGTTACCTGCCGTATGCCAGCAGCCCGGCTTTGCTCGGAGTGCTGGAAGCGTTGCAGGCCGCCCCGGGGGATAACCGTGCGCTGGCCGATTGGGCGCGGCAGATTCATGTCAGCGAACGCACCCTGGCCCGGCAATTCGTGCGCGAGCTGGGCATGAGTTTCGGCGAGTGGCGCCAGCGCCTGCGCTTCCTGGCGTCCATCGAGGCGCTGGACAGCGCGCGCAGTGTCCAGGAGGTGGCGTTCGACATGGGCTACAGCAGCGCCTCGGCATTTATCGCGATGTTCCAGCGCCAGGCCGGTTGCACCCCCGAGCAGTACCGGCGCACCAGCCTACAGAACAGGTGAACCTGTAACAGGGTTTGTCTACACTGCGCTGGAGGCCGCGCCCGTCGGTGCGGTAACAAGGAGAAAACTCCATGAAGATGCTGCGTATCCCTTTGTTGATGGTCGGTCTGCTGCTCTGTTCCCAAGGCTTTGCCGCCACCGCCCAGCAGAACAAAATGACCACTTGCAACGCCGACGCCACCGCGAAAGCCCTCAAGGGCGATGAACGCAAAGCCTTTATGAGCACCTGCCTGAAAGCCACCCCGGCTGCCGCGGCAACCCCGCAGGAACGGATGAAGACCTGCAACGCCGACGCCACTGCCAAAGCCCTCAAGGGCGATGAGCGCAAGACCTTCATGAGCACGTGCCTGAAGAAGCAATAACCTTCTCCCTCGCAGGCGCGAGCTTGTTCACGGTCCGGTCGCGGCGGTTTGCCTGACACACCCTGTATCGTTGATCGCCAGCAAACCCGCGCCTGTCGGCCTCGCATCGCCAGTGCAACGCTGGCAGACTGCCAATCCTTTCACGCTGTTTGTTTGAGGCTGTATGCCAACGTTTTCTCAGCGTCATCTGTTGTTGTTCAGTTGGGTGATCATCTTCGGCGGCCTGTTGCTGGTAATACCGTTGCGGCTATTACCGAGCCTGCTGGCGGGCCTGCTGGTGTTCGAACTGGTCAACATGCTCACCCCGCAACTGCAACGGCTGATCGAAGGTCGGCGGGCGCGCTGGTTGGCGGTGGCCCTGCTCGGCACCCTGGTGGTCAGCGTGCTGACGCTGCTGTTCGCCGGCGCCATCAGCTTCCTGCTGCACGAAGCGGAGAACCCGGGGGCTTCCCTGGACAAGTTCATGACGGTGGTGGACAAGGCGCGCGGCCAGCTGCCGCCGTTCCTCGACTCCTATCTGCCGGCCAGCGCGGCGGAGTTCCAGGTGGCCATCGGCGCCTGGGCCAGCAAGCACCTGAGCGAGCTGCAACTGGTGGGCAAGGACGCGGCGCACATGTTCGTGACCTTGCTGATCGGCATGGTGCTGGGGGCGATCATCGCCTTGCAGCGCGTGCCCGACCTGACCAAGCGCAAGCCATTGGCGGCCGCGCTGTTCGACCGCCTGCACCTGCTGGTCCAGGCCTTTCGCAACATCGTCTTCGCGCAGATCAAGATTTCCCTGCTCAACACCTTCTTCACCGGGATCTTCCTCGCGCTGATCCTGCCGATGTTCGGGGTCAAGCTGCCGCTGACCAAGACCCTGATCGTGCTGACCTTCCTGCTGGGGCTGTTGCCGGTGATCGGCAACCTGATCTCCAACACCCTGATCACCATCGTCGGCATGTCGCTGTCGATCTGGGTGGCCGCGGCGGCGCTGGGCTACCTGATCTTTATCCACAAGCTGGAATACTTCCTCAACGCGCGGATCGTCGGCGGGCAGATCAGTGCCAAGTCCTGGGAGTTGCTGTTGGCGATGCTGGTGTTCGAGGCGGCGTTCGGCCTGCCGGGGGTGGTGGCCGGGCCGATTTACTACGCCTATCTGAAGAGTGAATTGAAGCTGGCGGGGTTGGTTTAAAAGCAGCTGCAAGCTGCAAGCCGCAAGTTTGAGGCAGATAAGGCTTCTGCTTTTACTTGCGGCTTGTAGCTTGCAACTTGCCGCTGCTTTTATCCGTACCGTTTCTTCGCTTCGATCGCCAGGCCGCTGCCGATACTGCCGAAGATGTTGCCTTCGACGTGGCGGGCGTTGGGCAGCATGTCCGCGACGCTCTGGCGCAGGGCCGGGATGCCGCTGGAACCGCCGGTGAAGAACACCGTATCGACCTGGCCGACGCCGACATTGGCATCGCCCAGCAGTTGCGTGACGCTGCCGCGGATGCGCTCCAGCAGGCTGTCGATCGACGACTCGAACAGCGCCCGGCTCAGGTCCACGCTCAGGCCGGCCTCGATACGGTCCAGGGGCACCACGCGGTTGTCGGCGTGGGTCAGCTGGATCTTGGTCTCTTCCACCTCCATGGCCAGCCAGTGCCCGGCGCGCTGTTCGATCAGCTTGAACAGGCGGTCGATGCCGCCGGTGTCTTCGATGTCGTAGCGCATGCTGCCCAGGGCCAGCTGGGACTTCTGCGAGTACACCGAGTTGATGGTGTGCCAGGTCGCCAGGTTCATGTGGGTGCTGGTGGGCATGTAGGCGCCGCTCTTCATCCGGCTGCCGTAGCCGAACAGCGGCATCAGGCCGGCCAGCGAAAGCTGCTTGTCGAAGTCGGTCCCGCCGATGTGCACGCCGCCGGTGGCGAGGATGTCCTCGTGGCGGTTGTCCAGGCCACGGCGCTCGGGCGACAGGCGCACCAGGGAGAAGTCGGAGGTACCACCGCCGATGTCGACGATCAGCACCAGCTCTTCGCGCTCGATGGTCGACTCGTAGTCGAAGGCCGCGGCGATCGGCTCGTACTGGAAGGAGACTTCCTTGAAGCCCAGCTTGCGCGCCACTTCCACCAGGGTGTCCTGGGCCTCCTGGTCGGCGGCGGCGTCGTCATCGACGAAAAACACCGGGCGACCCAGCACCACTTCCTCGAACTCCCGGCCGGCGGCGGCTTCGGCGCGGCTCTTGAGCTGGCCGATGAACAGGCCCAGCAGGTCCTTGAACGGCATCGCCGTGCCCAGCACGCTGGTGTCGTGCTTGATCAGCTTGGAACCCAGCAGGCTCTTCAGCGAGCGCATCAGCCGGCCTTCGTAGCCTTCCAGGTATTCGTGCAGTGCCAGGCGGCCATACACCGGACGGCGTTCTTCGATGTTGAAGAAGACCACCGACGGCAGGGTGATCTTGTCGTCCTCCAGCGCAATCAGCGTTTCCATGCCGGGGCGCAGCCAGCCGACCGTGGAGTTGGACGTGCCGAAGTCGATACCGCAGGCACGGGCCGCAGATGCGTTTTTCATGTCTTTCGAGTTCCGGTTGGAAAAAACGGCCGCGCAGTGTATGCCAGTCGTTCGCAGAATCGAAGGCCGACTATCCGCTAAATCGAAACCCGCAAGCCTTGAAAGACTATTCTTCACCCCAAACTTGCAGGCATGGGCCGGGCAGCCATCGGGCGGTCGCAAGAACCGCCGCCAGCTGCCGATAAACTTCTGCTGCGCCGCGTGAGTCACAGTATTGAGATCGATCAGCCTTGACGCTGTTCAAGAGTGCATGCTGTACGTCCCGCCGCGCCATATTGATAACGGATGGTGATCCTTAGATGGACTTCAAAGACTATTACAAGATTCTCGGGGTGGAGCCGACGGCGGACGACAAGGCGATCAAGGCCGCCTACCGCAAGCTGGCGCGCAAATACCACCCGGATGTCAGCAAGGAAAAAGACGCCGAAGCCAAGTTCAAGGACGCGTCGGAAGCCTACGAAGCGCTGAAAAGCGCGGACAAGCGGGCCGAATACGACGATCTGCGGCGTTACGGCCAGCACGGCCAGCCGTTCCAGGGCCCACCGGGCTGGAAGGGTCGCGCGGATGCCGGCGGTTTCGGCGATGGCGGGGATTTTTCGGACTTCTTCAGTTCGATCTTCGGCAACCGCGGGCCGGGTTTCGGCGGTGGACAATCGCGCAGCGCCGGGCGCAGGGGGCAAGACGTGGAAATGGAATTACCGATCTTCCTGGAAGAGACCCTGTCGGCCGAGTCGAAGAAGGTCAGCTTCAAGGTGCCGCAGTACAACGCTGCCGGCCAGCACGTCAGCAACACCAGCAAGAGCCTGAACGTGAAGATCCCGGCCGGCGTCACCGACGGCGAGCGTATCCGCCTCAAGGGCCAGGGCGCGCCGGGTGTCGGTGGCGGGGTCAATGGCGACCTGTACCTGACCATTCGTTTCGCGCCCCATCCGAAGTTCGATATCGAGGGCGAGAACCTGATCATCACCTTGCCGCTGGCCCCTTGGGAGCTGGCGCTGGGGACCGAGGTCGCGGTGCCGACCCTGACCGGCAAGATCAACCTCAAGGTGCCGGCCGGCAGCCAGAACGGCCAACGCCTGCGCGCCAAGGGCCATGGCCTGCTGAACAAGGCCGGGCATCGCGGTTATCTGTTCGTGCAGCTCAAGGCCGTGATGCCCAAGGCCTCCGGCGACGACGTCAAGGCGCTGTGGCAGGAGCTGGCGAAAAAGGCCGCCTTCAATCCGCGGGAGCATTTCTGATCTGCAACCCATTCTGATCTGAAACAAGGAGTCGCTAACCATGAGCACCCTGATCGTTCAGCTGGATATGGAAGAGTTCTGCGAGGTGGCCGATCTGCCGGCCGCCTATGTGATGGAAATCGTCGAGCACGGGATCCTCGATCCCCATGGCTCGGCGCCACGGGATTGGCGTTTCACCGATTACGAACTGGCGGTCGCCAAGCGCGCCGCCAAGTTGCGGCGTGATCTGGAACTGGAGTGGGAAGGCGTCGCCCTGGCGCTGGAACTGCTCGATGAAGTCCGCGAATTGCGCACGGAAAACCAGATGCTCAAGCAGCGCCTGGGGCGTCTGCTCAGCGAGTGACGAGCGTCTGTAGGCGCTGCCGAGCTCGCGAGGCTGCGTTCGAGGACGGAGTCCTCGCAAAACCTGTATTAGCGGTTTACCTGAAGGAAAGCAGTGCCCGGTTTACGACCGCTCCGCGGTCGAGCGCAGCCTCGCAGGCTCGGCAGCGGCTACGGGTATGTCGGCCGTTTGCTCTCTACGACTATTCGGCGTGGGACACCCGCGGCAGGGTCACGGTGAAGGTGGTGCCATCGGCCTCGCTGGAGCTGACCTCGATGCTGCCCTGGTGGGCGGTGACCACTTCCTTGACGATGAACAGGCCCAGGCCGAGGCTGGTGGAGGAGCTGCCGAGTTCTTCGTTGGCGCTGCGTACCAGCGGATCGAAGAGGGTACTCAAGGCTTCCTTGGGGATCGGCGGGCCGTAGTTGTGGATGGTCAGCAGCACCTGCTCGGCGGCGCCGGTGAGGGTGACGGTCACGGTGTGGTTATTGCTGCCATGCTGCAGGGCGTTGCCGATCAGGTTCTGCAGCATCTGCTCGATGCGCCCGCGATCCCAGATGCCATGGCTGTCGCCATGGAAGTTCAGCGCCGGCGTGCAGTCCGGCCAGCCGGCGCAGGCTTCGTCCATGGCTGCCTTGGCGGCACTGGCCATGTCCATGGGCGCCGGCTCGATGGGCAGGCTGCTGCCCAGGCGGCTGCGCACGAACTCCAGCAGGTCGCCGACCATCGTCGCCATGTGCCGGGAGCTGCTCTTGATCCGCGACACGTAGGCCAGCGCATCGGCGTCCAGCGCGACTTTGCGCGCCAGCATCTCGGTGGACATGCTCACCGCCTGCAAGGGGGTTCGCAGGTCGTGGCCGAGAATCGCCAGGAAGATATCCCGCGAACGGTTGACCTGTTCGGCATAGGCCGCGGTGGACTCGGCCAATGCTTCGTCTATGGCTTCGTTGAAACGGATCATGTCCTGGAAATAGGCCAGTTCCGGCGACTCCAGGCTGGCGACCCAGAGGCGGATCACGCAGGCGCGCAGGTGGCGGAATTCCGAGGTCATCTGCACCAGGTCGAAGCCCACGTTGTGCCGCAATTCGCCATGGCTGGCGGCGGCTTCGTCGAGGCTCGGGGTCTTTTCCGGGCCTTCGCCTCGCGCCTTGGCGGCCTGTTCGCTGGCGGTCTGGGCAGTGCGCATGTCGCGAGCGGCGGCCAGCAGGATGGACTTGGCGTGGTCGCGCAATTGCAGGCGGGTCAGGGAGTCGGTATCGGGGGCAATGGATCGGGCGAACCGCTCCCACTCATCAACGATGCGATCAACCTGTTGCACGATGAAATCGGGTAGACGCATGGCCGGGAACCTTGTCAGGCAGCAGAGTGAGGGCGGCCTGTCGAATTCTAGTCGCGATTGAGCCGTTCAACACGGTAAGACGTCCGGCTTTGCTGACCGTTGGGCGGCCCGGATGGGCGCCCGTTGGATCCAGGTTTCTAGAACAGCCAGCTTTCTAGAACAGGAAGTAGCGCTGCGCCATCGGCAACACCTCCGCCGGTTCGCACCAGAGCAGCACGCCGTCGGCCTTGACCTGATAGGTCTGCGGGTCGACCTCGATATCCGGCAGGTAGTCGTTGTGGATCAGGTCGCTCTTTTGCACGTCGCGGCAGCCCTTGACCACCGCGATCTGCTTTTTCAGCCCCAATTGTTGCGGCACCCCGGCCGCCAGCGCGGCCTGGCTGATAAAGGTCAGGCTGGTGGCGTGCCGGCTGCCGCCGTAGCTTGCGAACATTGGCCGGTAATGCACGGGTTGCGGGGTCGGGATCGAGGCGTTGGCATCGCCCATCAGGCTGGCGGCGATGGCCCCGCCCTTGAGGATCAATGTCGGCTTGACCCCGAAGAACGCCGGACGCCAGAGCACCAGGTCGGCCCATTTGCCGATTTCGATGGAGCCCACTTCGTGGCTGATGCCGTGGGTGATCGCCGGGTTGATCGTGTATTTGGCGATGTAGCGCTTGACCCGGAAATTGCTGTTACCGGCGCCGTCGCCCGGCAGCGGGCCGCGCTGGCGGTGCATCTTGTCGGCGGTCTGCCAGGTGCGGGTGATGACCTCGCCGACCCGGCCCATGGCCTGGCTGTCGGAGCTGATCATCGAGAAGGCGCCCAGGTCGTGGAGGATGTCTTCGGCGGCGATGGTCTCGCGGCGGATGCGGCTTTCGGCGAAGGCCACGTCCTCGGCGATGCTCGGGTCGAGGTGGTGGCAGACCATCAACATGTCCAGGTGTTCGTCGATGGTGTTGCGGGTGAACGGCCGGGTCGGGTTGGTCGAGCTCGGCAGCACGTTGGGCAAACCGCAGGCCTTGATGATGTCCGGGGCATGGCCGCCGCCGGCGCCTTCGGTGTGATAGGTGTGGATGGTGCGGCCCTTGAACGCGCCGAGGGTGGTTTCGACGAAGCCCGATTCGTTGAGGGTGTCGGTGTGGATCGCCACCTGCACGTCGTACTGGTCGGCGACGCTCAGGCAGTTGTCGATGCTGGCCGGGGTGGTGCCCCAGTCCTCGTGGAGCTTGAGGCCGATGGCTCCGGCCTTGACCTGTTCGATCAAGGGTTCCGGCAGGCTGGCGTTGCCCTTGCCGGTGAAGCCGATGTTCATCGGGAACGCGTCCGCCGCCTGGAGCATGCGCGCCATGTGCCACGGCCCCGAGGTGCAGGTGGTGGCGTTGGTGCCGGTGGCCGGCCCGGTGCCGCCGCCGATCATGGTGGTGACGCCGCTCATCAGCGCCTCTTCGATCTGCTGCGGGCAGATGAAGTGGATATGGGTGTCGATGCCGCCGGCGGTGAGGATCATGCCCTCGCCGGCGATGACTTCGGTGCTGGCGCCGACGGCGATGGTCACGTCGGGCTGGATGTCCGGGTTGCCGGCCTTGCCGATGGCGGCAATGCGCCCGTCCTTGAGGCCGACGTCGGCCTTGACGATGCCCCAGTGATCGATGATCAGCGCGTTGGTGATCAGGGTATCGACCACCTCGGCCGCCAGCAGTTGGCCCTGGCCCATGCCGTCACGGATCACCTTGCCGCCGCCGAACTTCACTTCTTCGCCGTAGGTGGTGAAGTCCTTCTCGACTTCGATCCACAGCTCGGTGTCGGCCAGGCGCACCTTGTCACCGACGGTGGGGCCGAACATGTCGGCATATGCCTGACGACTGATTTTCATTGCCATGATCCTCGCCTATGAGCTGCAAGCTTCAAGCTGCAAGCCTCAAGTAAAAACAATGTAGGGGGAGCGCCGCGAAGTGCTTTTTCTTGCAGCTTGCAGCTAGAGACTTGCGGCTGAAGTCTACAAGTCGCCCATGATTCGTCCCGCGAACCCGTAAACTCGCCGCAACCCAGCCAGATCGACAAGCTCGACTTCCCGGGTCTGCCCCGGCTCGAAGCGCACGGCGGTGCCGGCCGGGATGTTCAGGCGCATGCCACGACTGGCGGCGCGGTCGAAGGTCAGGGCGTCGTTGGTTTCGAAAAAATGATAGTGCGAGCCCACCTGGATCGGCCGGTCGCCGCTGTTGGCGACGCTCAGGCTGAGGGTGCGGCGGCCGGTGTTGAGTTCGATGTCGCCGGGCTGGATCTGGTATTGGCCTGGAATCATACGGGTTGCCCCAGAGTCTTGAAGTAAATGGCGGTCGGGCTGTAGGTGCCGTCCGGGCTTTGGCAGTAGTTCGGCAGTTCGCCGACGCGGGTGTAGCCCTGGGCGCTGTAGAAGGCTTCGGCGTCCGAGCCGGCTTCGGTGTCCAGGTACAGCAGGCCGCGC
This sequence comes from Pseudomonas sp. 09C 129, assembly GCF_002843625.1. NCBI lineage: Bacteria > Pseudomonadati > Pseudomonadota > Gammaproteobacteria > Pseudomonadales > Pseudomonadaceae > Pseudomonas > Pseudomonas sp. 09C 129. The sequence continues at coordinate 1,197,118 of NZ_CP025261.1, forward strand.
TTGTGCTGGCGCGCCGCCTGTTCCACGGCGTGCATCAACTGTTGGCCCAGGCCACGGCGGCGGGCGTCGTGGCGCACCTGCAGCTTTTGTACCTCGGCGCGATTGAGGCCGTTGGGCTTCTGGCACAGCGCCAGTTGCACGCTGGCCAGGACCCGCTCGTCCTGCACCACCACCCACAGCAGCAGGCTGCCGTCGGTCACGCTGGCCTGGACGCTGTTGACGTAGGCGCGGGCCTGTTCCTCGTCGAGGTCGGCCATGAATCCGACCGAGGCGCCGTGGCCCACGGCGTCGAACAACAGATCAATCAACCCCTGGCGATAGTGGGCAAAGCTCTCCGCATGGACTCGACGCAGTTGGGCGGCGTTCATCGGGTATCACTCCTTGTGGACGGTGGGCGGTGGCGCCCCCGGATCGAGGGTCAATTGCATGAACGTCAGGTCCAGCCAGCGCCCGAACTTGGTGCCCACTTGCGGCATCTGGCCGGTGGTGACGAAGCCCAGGCGTTCATGCAGGCGGATCGAGGCGGCATTGCCGCTTTCGATGGCCGCGACCATCACGTGTTTGTCGCAGGCCCCGGCGCGTTCGATCAGCGCTTGCATCAGGCGCGGGCCGAGGCCGTTGCCGCGCTGGTCGTTGCGGATATACACCGAGTGCTCGACGGTATGGCGGAAGCCGTCGAAGGGCCGCCAGTCGCCGAACGAGGCATAGCCGAGCACGCTTTCGTCGGCGTCGACCGCCACCAGGATCGGATAACCCTGGGCCTGGCGGGCGCTGAACCAGGCCTGGCGATTGCCCAGGTCCACGGCCTGTTCGTTCCAGATCGCCGTGGTGTTGAGTACGGCGTCGTTATAGATATCGCGGATCGCCGGCAGGTCGGCATGCACGGCATCGCGGATGGAGTACGTCATGGGCGGCCTCAGGCGATCGGTTGGTGGACGGTGACCAGCTTGGTGCCGTCGGGGAAAGTCGCTTCCACCTGGATTTCCGGAATCATCTCCGGGATGCCTTCCATTACTTGTTCGCGGGTCAGCAGGGTGGTGCCGTAGTGCATCAGCTCGGCCACGGTCTGGCCGTCGCGGGCGCCTTCGAGCAGCGCCGCGGAGATATAGGCCATGGCTTCCGGGTAATTGAGCTTCACGCCACGGGCCAGGCGCCGTTCGGCCACCAGGCCGGCGGTGAAGATCAGCAGTTTGTCTTTTTCGCGTGGGGTCAGGTCCATCGTTCAAAATCCGTTGTTGAGCCGTTGAAAGGGGGCATGGCGCGATGCATCCGTAGCCGCTGCCGCAGGCTGCGATCGGCTCCGCAGGAGACGCACCCTGGTTGACGCGATCTGCCTGATACACCGCGGCGTCTGGTTTGGCGCCCGCTACGCGGACGATTGCAGCCTGCGGCAGCGGCTACAGGAAAGTCGTGTCGCTGTGTCATGTGTTCCAGATCCTCGGCGGCAGCGCCTCGCGCCCCAGCAGGGCCGGGCGCAACAGGCGCCACAGGTCGATCAGCCAGGCGCGGGCCAGCAGCGCTTCGCTGGCCAGGCAGCGGGCCACCAGCAGGCCGGGCAGTTGCGTCAGGTCGCCGCGCACGGCATGAGGCAGCGAACGGCAACGCTCCAGCAGCTGGCTGTCGATTTCGCCGGTGGCCAGCAGGGTGGCGAAGACCGGCTGGCCGTCCAGGCCGATCGGTGAGTCGAGCAAACCGTCGCCGCCGCCGATGCGCTGGCGTTCGTGCCAGAGCAACTGGCCGTCGCGGCGGATGTCCAGGTGCGACTGGAAATGCCCGAGGTCGAAGCGCTCGTCGCTGGCCGGGCGGCCGAGCGCCACCACATCCCAGTAGAACAGCCGGGCGTCGCCTTGCAGCTCGATACGGGTGCTCAGTTCGGCCTGGGCGGCGCTGAACACGATGGTTTCCTGGGGCAGCCATTCCAGGGTGGCGCCGGCGGCGACGTTCAATTCCAGGGTCTGATAGGCGGGCCCGTTGGCGCGATACCACTTGGCGGCGCCGGGGCTGGTCAGCTGCGCCCAGGCATCGCGGTCGACGCTGGCGCGGATCTGCAGGCGGTCGCCGCCGGCAATTCCGCCGGGCGGATGCACGATGATGTGCTGGCAGACCTCGGGGCCTTCTGCATACAGGTGCTTCTGCACCCGCAGCGGGCCCTTGTGCCGGCGCTGCACCGGGCGCGTGCTGTCGCCAAAGCGGGCGTAGCCGAGTTCCAGCTCGGCGTGCCAGCTGGGGGTGAACAGGGCGGTGTGGGCTGGCAGGTTCATGGTTTGTGCTTAGTGTCTGGACGTTACAGGCTAGATCGTAACTTAGATGGTAACCAGGCCGCGTACACCCTCGGCTTGCATATTTTCGCCGCGGCCCTGCTGGACGATTTCGCCCCGGGACATCACCAGGTACTGGTCGGCCAGTTCGGCGGCGAAGTCGTAGAACTGCTCCACCAACAGGATCGCCATATCGCCGCGGGCCGCGAGTTTCTTGATCACCGCGCCGATTTCCTTGATCACCGACGGCTGGATGCCCTCGGTGGGCTCGTCGAGGATCAACAGCCGTGGCCGGCTGGCCAGGGCCCGGCCGATGGCCAGCTGCTGTTGCTGGCCGCCGGACAGGTCGCCGCCGCGCCGCTGTTTCATTTGCAGCAGCACCGGGAACAGCTCGTAGATGAAGGCCGGCACTTCCTTGGCCTCCTTAGCGCCAAAACGGGAAAGCCCCATCAACAGGTTTTCTTCCACGGTCAGGCGGCCGAAGATTTCCCGGCCCTGGGGCACGTAAGCGATGCCGGCATGCACCCGTTGATGGGGCTTGTAGGCGGTGATGGCCTGGCCTTCCCAGTTCACCGTGCCTTCCTTGGCCGGCAGCAGGCCCATCAGGCATTTGAGCAGGGTGGTCTTGCCCACCCCGTTACGTCCGAGCAGGCAGGTGACTTCACCGACCTTCGCCTCGAAGCTCAGGCCGCGCAGGATGTGGCTACCGCCGTAGTACTGATGAAGGTGTTGGACCTGTAGCATTGGAACTCCGTTAGTAGGGCTTCAAGCGGCAAGCTTCAAGCTGCAAGTAAGAGCGAGGTGCATGGCTTTGCTGTTCACTTGCCGCTTGAAGCTTGCGGCTTGAAGCTGGCCGATTCATCGCCCCAAATAAACTTCAACAACGCGTTCATCGGCCTGCACCTGTTCCAGCGACCCTTCGGCCAGCACGCTGCCCTGGTGCAGCACGGTGACGTGGTCGGCGATCGAGCCGACGAAGCCCATGTCGTGCTCCACTACCATCAGCGAATGCTTGCCCGCCAGGCGCTTGAACAGCTCGGCGGTGAACTCGGTCTCGGCATCGGTCATGCCCGCCACCGGCTCGTCGAGCAGCAGCAACTGCGGGTCCTGCATCAGCAGCATGCCGATTTCCAGGAACTGCTTCTGGCCGTGGGACAGCAGGCCGGCCTGGCGTTCCACCGAGGCGGTCAGGCGAATGGTTTCCAGCACTTCGTCGATGCGGTCTTTCTGCTCACCGGAGAGTTTCGCCCGCAGGCTGGCCCATACCGACTTGTCGGTGTTCTGCGCCAGCTCCAGGTTTTCGAACACGCTCAGGGCTTCGAACACCGTGGGTTTCTGGAACTTGCGGCCGATGCCGGCCTGGGCGATCTGCACCTCGCTCATCTGCGTCAGGTCCAGGGTTTCGCCGAACCAGGCCTTGCCGTGGGTGGGCCGGGTCTTGCCGGTGATCACGTCCATCAGGGTGGTCTTGCCCGCGCCGTTGGGGCCGATGATGCAACGCAGCTCGCCGACGCCGATGTACAGGTTCAGGTCGTTGAGCGCCTTGAAACCATCGAAGCTGACGCTGATGTCTTCCAGGGTCAGGATGGTGCCGTGGCGGGTGTTCAGGCCCTTGCCGGCGGCCTGGCCGAGGCCGATGGCGTCGCGGCTGGCGCCTGCATCCTTGTTGGCATCGAGGATAGGTTCGAGCATGAATTCGGCCGTCGGTGTGATTCTCATGATTCGCCCCTTTTCTTCAGCAAGCCGATGATGCCTTTGGGCAAATACAGGGTGACGATGATGAAGAGCGCGCCAAGGAAGAACAGCCAGTATTCCGGGAAGGCCACGGTGAACCAGCTCTTCATGCCGTTGACCACGCCGGCGCCGAGCAGTGGGCCGATCAGCGTGCCGCGACCGCCCAGGGCGACCCACACGGCAGCCTCGATGGAGTTGGTCGGCGACATTTCGCTGGGGTTGATGATGCCCACTTGCGGTACGTACAAGGCCCCCGCCAGGCCGCACAGCACCGCGCTCAGCACCCAGACGAACAGCTTGAAGCCGCGTGGGTCGTAGCCGCAGAACATCAGGCGGTTTTCCGCGTCCCGCAGCGCGGTCAGCACCCGGCCGAACTTGCTCCGGGCCAGGCGCCAGCCGATATACAGGCTGGCCACCAGCAACAGCACGGTGGCCAGGAACAGTACCGCGCGGGTCCCGGGCTCGGTGATGCCGAAGCCGAGGATGGTGCGGAAGTTGGTGAAGCCGTTGTTGCCGCCAAACCCGGTCTCGTTGCGAAAGAACAGGAGCATGCCGGCGAAGGTCAGGGCCTGGGTCATGATCGAGAAATACACGCCCTTGATCCGCGAGCGGAAGGCGAAGAAACCGAACACCAGCGCCAGCAAGCCCGGCGCCAGCACCACCAGGCACAGGGCCCAGAGGAAGCTGCCGGTGCCGCTCCAGTACCACGGCAGCTCGGTCCACGAGAGGAAGGTCATGAACGCCGGCAGGCTGTCCCCCGCGGCCTGGCGCATCAGGTACATGCCCATGGCGTAGCCGCCGAGGGCGAAGAACAGGCCATGGCCCAGGGACAGCAGCCCGGCATAACCCCAGACCAGGTCCAGGGCCAGGGCGACGATGGCGTAGCAGAGGATCTTGCCCACCAGGGTCAGGGTGTAGGCCGAGACGTGCAGCGGGTTGTCCGGCGCCAGCAGCGAGAGCAGCGGCAGGGCCAGCAGCACCGCCAGGATCAGCGCGCCGACGGCGACCGAGACCTTGGGCCCGGCCTTTTGTGTAGCGGTAACCAATAGAGGCTGATTCATCAGTCGATCACCCGTCCTTTCAATGCGAAGAGGCCTTGCGGACGTTTCTGGATAAACAGAATGATCAGCGCGAGGATCAGGATCTTGCCGAGCACGGCGCCGATCTGGGGTTCGAGAATCTTGTTGGCTACCCCCAGGCCGAACGCGGCGAACACGCTACCGGCCAGTTGGCCGACGCCGCCGAGCACCACCACCAGGAACGAGTCGATGATGTAGCTCTGGCCCAGGTCCGGGCCGACGTTGCCGATCTGGCTCAGAGCCACGCCACCGAGACCGGCGATGCCGGAACCGAGGCCGAAGGCAAGCATGTCCACCCTTCCGGTGGGCACGCCGCAGCAGGCGGCCATGTTGCGGTTCTGGGTGACCGCGCGCACGTTCAGGCCCAGGCGGGTCTTGTTCAGCAGCAGCCAAGTGAGTACGACGACAAACAGCGCGAAGGCGATGATCACGATGCGGTTGTAGGGCAGCACCAGGTTGGGCAGCACCTGGATCCCGCCGGACAGCCAGGCCGGGTTCGACACCTCGACGTTCTGCGCGCCGAACACCAGGCGCACCAGCTGGATCAGCATCAGGCTGATGCCCCAGGTGGCGAGCAGGGTTTCCAGCGGCCGGCCGTAGAGATGGCGGATCACCGTGCGTTCCAGGGCCATGCCGATGCCGGCGGTGACGAAGAACGCCACTGGCAGGGCGATCAGCGGGTAGAACTCGATGGCCTGCGGGGCGTAGCGCTGGAACAGCAGCTGCACCATGTAGGTGGAGTAGGCGCCGAGCATCAGCATCTCGCCGTGGGCCATGTTGATCACCCCGAGCAGGCCGAAGGTGATCGCCAGGCCCAGGGCCGCCAGCAGCAGGATCGAGCCCAGGGACATGCCGCTGAAGGCCTGGCCGAGCACTTCGCCCACCAGCAGTTTGCGCTTGACCTGGGCCAGGCTGGTTTCGGCGGCGGTGCGCACCCCGGCATCGGCTTCCACGCCGGGTTCGAGCAGGCCTTCGAGGCGGGTGCGGGCCAGCGGGTCGCCGGTTTCACCCAGCAGACGCACCGCGGCCAGGCGCACGGCCGGGTCGCCGTCCACCAGTTGCAGGTTGGCCAGGGCCAGGCTCAGGGCGTCATGTACGCCCTGGTCCTGTTCGGCGGCCAGGCTGGCATCGAGGAATTTCAGCTGCGCCGGCTTGGCGCTTTTCTGCAACTGCTGCGCGGCGGCCAGGCGGACTTTTGCGTCGGCGGCGAGCAGTTGATGGCTGGCCATGGCGGTGTCGATCAGACCCCGCAGGCGATTGTTCAGGCGCAAGGTCTTGGCTTGGCCATCGACGGTCAGCTGGCCTTGCTGCAAGGCGCCGAGCAGTTCGAGGCGCGCCGGGTCGGGCTGCGCGGCCCAGCTTTCCAGCAGCCTGGCCTGTTGCGTGGCGTTGGCCGCGACGAAGTCTTCGGCGTCGCCGGCCCTGGCGGCCAATGGCAGCAACAGCAGGCAGGCGAGAATGAAACGGTAGAGGGCAGTGGGCATATCAATGGCCTTGCGCGGAGCGTGGGTCTGTAGCCGCTGCCGCAGGCTGCGATCGGCCTCGCAGAGGACGTGCTCTTGAGGGCCTCGAAGGTCCTGCGGACCTTATCGCAGCCTGCGGCAGCGGCTACAGAGGTTGTGCCGGACGCGGGAGCGGCGGCCGGCATCCATCCGTTGCTTAGTTGCTCTTCACCGCGTAATCCGGCTTCTTGTCGTTGCCCGGGATGAACGGGCTCCACGGCTGGGCGCGGATCGGGCCTTCGGTCTGCCAGACCACGTTGAACTGACCGTCCGGCTGGATCTCGCCGATCATCACCGGCTTGTGCAGGTGGTGGTTGGTCTTGTCCATGGTCAGGGTGTAGCCCGACGGCGCGGCGAAGGTCTGGCCGGCCAGGGCTTCGCGGACCTTGTCGACGTCGGTGGACTTGGCTTTCTCCACCGCCTGGGCCCACATGTGGATGCCGACGTAGGTGGCTTCCATCGGGTCGTTGGTCACGGCTTTATCCGCGCCCGGCAGCTTCTTGGCCTTGGCGTAGGCTTTCCAGTCGGCGACGAACTTCTGGTTCACCGGGTTCTCCACGGACTCGAAGTAGTTCCAGGCCGCGAGGTTGCCCACCAGTGGCTTGGTGTCGATGCCGCGCAGTTCTTCCTCGCCCACGGAGAAGGCCACCACCGGTACGTCGGTGGCTTTCAGGCCCTGGTTGGCCAGCTCTTTGTAGAACGGCACGTTGGAGTCGCCGTTGACCGTGGAGATGACCGCGGTCTTGCCGCCGGCGGAGAACTTCTTGATGTTGGCGACGATGGTCTGGTAGTCGCTGTGGCCGAACGGGGTGTAGACCTCTTCGATGTCCTTGTCGGCCACGCCCTTGGAATGCAGGAACGAGCGCAGGATCTTGTTGGTGGTGCGCGGGTAGACATAGTCGGTGCCGAGCAGGAAGAAGCGCTTGGCGCTGCCGCCGTCTTCACTCATCAGGTATTCCACCGCCGGGATCGCCTGCTGGTTAGGCGCCGCGCCGGTGTAGAACACGTTCGGCGACATCTCTTCGCCTTCGTATTGCACCGGGTAGAACAGCAGGCCGTTGAGTTCCTCGAACACCGGCAGCACCGACTTGCGCGACACCGAGGTCCAGCAGCCGAACACCACGGCGACCTTGTCCTGGGTCAGCAGCTGGCGGCCCTTCTCGGCGAACAGCGGCCAGTTCGACGCCGGGTCGACCACCACCGCCTCGAGCTGCTTGCCGTTGACGCCGCCCTTGGCGTTGATCTCGTCAATGGTCATCAGCGCCATGTCCTTGAGCGAGGTTTCGGAGATCGCCATGGTCCCCGACAGCGAATGCAGGATGCCGACCTTGATGGTCTCGGCGGCCTGGACGGTCCAGGTCATGCCCATCGCGGCAATGCTTGCCGTGAGTGTGAAAGCCTTGATCAAGCTGCGACGCTTCATTGTGCGATCTCCATGAACTTATGAGTTTTCTTGGTTGGCAGATGCGGACTACTGAAGGGCTGTTTTGCAAGGGGTGTGCCTAGTCGGCACAGGGCATGAAAACGTCGCTTTTACGGAGTGGGGGAGAAAGCTGGCGCACCAATGCGGGGCCGTCAGGCGTCTTTGGTGCGCACGAATGCGCCGCGCTGGTGCCAGTGATGACCTGTAGCCGCTGCCGCAGGCTGCGATCGCGACCGAAGGGCGCGCACGGCTTCAAGATCGCCAAAGGCCTTCGGCCTTAGCGCAGCCTGCGGCAGCGGCTACAGGGCTTCGTCGGACATTGTTCTTCTGTAGGACGCCTTTCAGCGGCGGCGCATCAGGCCGATGAAAAACAGCCCGCCAATGGCCGCCGTGGCCACGCCTATGGGCAGGTCTTCGGGGGCGATCAGGGTGCGGGCGGCGACATCGACCCAGACCAGGAACACGCTGCCCAGCAGCACGCACACCGGCAACAGCCGCCGATGCTCGGCGCCCACCAGACGCCGGGCAATGTGCGGCACCATCAGCCCGACGAAGCCGATGGAGCCGCTGATGGACACCAGCACCCCGGTCATCAAGGACGCGATCAGGAACACCCGCAGCCGCACGTTGCGGGCATTCAGGCCGAGGGTCACCGCGGTCTGCTCGCCGGCCATCAGCGCGTTCAACGGCCGTGCCATGCCCAACAGCAGGACCAGCCCCAGCAGCACGCTGGCCGCCGGCACCGCGAGCAGTTCCCAGCGCGCCAGGCCCAGCCCGCCGAGCATCCAGAACATCACCGCCGAGCTGGCGCGGTGGTCGCCCATGAACAGCAGCAGGTTGGCCACCGCCATCATCACGAAGGACACCGCCACCCCGCACAGCAGCAGGCGGTCGCTGTCGAGCCGGCCGTGGCGCGCGGCGATGCCGAGCACCAGCAGCATGCTCGCCAACGCGCCGATAAAGGCGGCGATGGGCAGGGTCAGCAGGCCGACGATTTCACCCACATGCAGCACCACGATCACCGCGCCCAGGGTGGCGCCGGAGGTCACGCCGAGCAGGTGCGGGTCGGCCAGCGGATTGTGCGTCACGGCTTGCAGCACCGCGCCGATCAAGGCCAGCCCGGCGCCGACCAGGGCCCCGAGCAGCATGCGTGGCACGCGGATCAGCCAGACGATATGTTCCTGCCCGGCGCTCCAGTCCGCCTCGCCCAGGCCGAGGGTCTTGTGCAGCAGGATGCGCCAGACCACGTCCACCGGCACCCGCGCCGAGCCGAAGCCCAGGGACAGCACGCAGGACGCCAGCAGCAACGCGCCGAGGGCTGCCAGCAACAAGGCATAACGACGATCGATCATGCGCCGTGGAAACCCTTGGCCAGGGTTTGCACCGCTTCGACGTTATCGATGCCCGGCGTGGCCTGCACGTAAGGGATCACGATGAAGCGCTGGTTACGGATCGCATCCACCGATTGCAGCGCCTTGTTGTTGAGCAGGAACTGCTGTTTCTGCTCGGCAGTGACTTCGCTGTAGTCGACGATCACGATCACCTGCGGGTTGCGTTCGACCACGGTTTCCCAGTTGACCCGGGTCCAGCTGGCCTCGACGTCGTCGAGGATGTTGCGCCCACCGGCGGCATCGATCAGCGCCTGGGGCATGCCCAGGCGGCCGGAGGTCATGGCGCGGTCTTCGCCGCTGTCGTAGAGGAACACCCGCGGTTTTTCCGTGGGCAGGTCCTGCTGGATCGCGGCGACCTGCTGCTGCATGCCGGCGATCAACTGGTTGGCGCGGTCCTGCACGTCGAAGATTCGCCCGAGGTTGCGCAGGTCGTTGTAGGTGTCGTCGAGGCTGGCGGCCGGACGCTTCATCACGAAGGCGCAGGACTCGGTCAGCTCCAGCACATTGATGCCCAGCGGCGTCAGGGTCTGTGGGGTCAGGTCGCCGCCGACGCGCATGCCGTAGTCCCAGCCGGCGAAGAAGAAATCGACATTGGCGTCGAGCAGGGTTTCCACCGACGGGTACTTGGCCGCCAGCTCCGGCAGGCCGTCGAGGATGGCCTGCATCTCGGGCGTCACCGCCTTCCAGCCGCTGATGCCGCTGTAGCCGACCATGTGCGACTTGAGGCCCAGGGCGAGCATCATCTGGGTCATGTTGATGTCGTGGCTCAGGGCGTGCTTCGGTGCTTCCTTGAAGGTCACCTCGCGGTTGCAACTGTGGACGGTCAGCGGGTAACGGGTGGCTTCGGCGCAGGCCTGGCTGGCGAGCAGCGACAGGGCCAGGCCGGCAGGGATCAGGCAGTTGAGGGAGACGCGCGGGGTCATGGTTGGGTTATCCAAGTGATTCGTGGGTAGCCGGACAGCGGGTGTCGGTCGACCAGGGCGTCGACGCCGAACACCTCGCGCAGCAGCGTGACCGTCAGCACTTGCTCGGGCGTGCCGCTGGCGACGATGCGTCCGTGATCGATCACGTACAGGCGATCGCAGAAGGCGGCGGCCAGGTTCAGGTCGTGGATGCTGGCGAGGGTGCCGATGCCCAGGCGCTTGACCCGTTGCAGCAGCTCCAGCTGGTAGCGCGGGTCGAGGTGGTTGGTCGGCTCGTCGAGGATCAGCAGTTGCGGTTGCTGGGCCAGGGCGCGAGCCAGGATCACCCGCTGCTTTTCCCCGCCGGACAAGGTGGCGAAGGCATGCGCCTCGAAACCCAGCAGGCCCACCGACTCCAGCGCCTGGCGGGCGATGGCGCGGTCTGCGGCGCTGTCGCCGTCGAACAGGCCCTTGTGCGGGGTGCGGCCCATGGCGACCACTTCTGCGACGGTCAGGCCGAAGGCATCGGGGAACTCCTGCAACACCACGGCGATGCGTTGCGCGCACCAGCGCGGCGTCTGCTTCCAGACGTTGTAGTGATCGAGCCGGACTTCGCCCTGGTCCGGCCGGCTGAAGCGATAGCTGCAGCGCAGCAGGCTGGTCTTGCCGCTGCCGTTGGGTCCGATCAGCCCGACGAATTCCCCCGGCGCCACGCGCAGGCTGGCCTCACGCAGCTGGAACTGGTGATGACAGTGGCCCTGGCCCAGGGGTGTCCAGGCCAGGTTGGTGAGGTTCAGCGAGGTCATGCCGTGTCCGTGTGATGCCCTGTAGCCGCTGCCGAAGGCTGCGAAAAGGTCCGCAGGACCTTCCGAGGACCTCAAGAGCGCGTGTGCTGCGTCGGAGTGCCGCGCAGACCGATCGCAGCCTTCGGCGGCGGCTACAGGTATTGGTTAAAAGGCGTAATCGGCGGTCACGAAAAACGACCGCGGTTCGCCGAGGATCCATTGCTGGCCCTCATTGTATTGGCTTTGCGCGTATTGCCGGTCGAACAGATTGTTCAGCTGCAAACCGAAGGTGGTATCGCGCAGGGCTTTCCACGACAGCACCGCGTCGACCACGGTGTAGCTGGGCAGCTCGTTGCGGTTGGCCAGGTCGGCGTAGCGGGCATCGACATAACGCACCCCGGCGCCGGCCCGCAGGTTATCGGTCACCGCCTTGTTCAGCCACAGGTTGGCGGTGCGCCGTGGCACGTCCACCGGGCGATTGCCGCTGCGCGAGACGAACTGGTTGCCGACCTGTTCTTGGAAGTCGTCGTACTCGGCCTTGACGATGGCGGCATTGGCTTGCAGTTGCCAGGCGTGGGGCAGTTGCAGCTCGAGGCTGGCTTCCAGGCCACGGGACGATTGCTGGCCGACCTGTTGCTTGAGCGTCGGGTTGCCCGGGTCGTCGGTCAGCAGCTTCTTCTTGACGATGTGATAGGCCGCCAGGGTCCACTCGCCGCGCTGGTCCCAGAACATCTGCTTGAGGCCGATCTCGCTCTGCCGGGCGCGGGCCAGGTCGTATTGCTGCTGGCTCGGGCTCAGGGAAATCAGGCCGCCGACGCCGTCGGTGCTGGTGGCGTACTGGCCGTAGAACGAGGTGTCCGGCGTCAGGGCGAACACCAGCCCGGCCTTCCAGTTGTTGCCGGTCAGGGTCTTGTCGCTCTGGCTGCCGTCCACCAGGTTGTCGCGATCCACCTGCACGTAGTCGCGGCGCACGCCGGTCACCAGCGACCAGCGCTCGCTCAGTTGGGTACGGTTTTCGGCGAAGGCCGACATCTGTTTGGTGGTGCTCTGGAATTGCGGGCGATAGGCCGAGGCGCTGTCGAAGCGGCCCTTGTCCGGGTGTTGCAGATCCAGCGGCTGGCCATCCGGCAGCGCATCCTTGAACGGCGAGTTGCTATTGAGCTGGAAGCGGATGCGGTTGTAATCGACCCCGGCCAGGGTCTGGCTGTCGAGGCCGAACAGGCTGTGCTTGAAGGTGAAGGTCTGGCGATCGCCGACCTGCTCCTGCTGGTGCTTGATGGCGAAATTGCCGCTGCGCAGAAGCTGCTGGCCGGCGGTGTCCCAGCTGTAGTTCTCGGCGTTCTGCCAGCGGCGCTGGGCCTTGAGGTAATACAGCTCGTTGCTGGCGCTGACGCTGTCGGAAAGCTGCCACTCGCTGGTCAGGCGCGTCCACTGATCGTTGTAGTGCTGCTTGTCGTTGCCGATGTTGTAGTTCTTGTCCCGCAGGCCCTCATGGAAGCGGCCATTGACCAGCGGGGTGCCGAAATCATTCATCGGCTGCTGGTCGCCGTAGTCGTGGGCGAGGGTGAACGCCAGGTCGTCCGTGGCCTGCCAGCGCAGCGCCGCGCTGATGAAGTCGCTGGTGCTGTCGCCGCGATCGATCCAGCCGTTGCTGCGCAGGCGGTTGAGGTTCAGGCGATAGCTCAGGGTGTCGCTCAGCGAGCCGCCGCTGTCGAGGGCTTGCTGCTGGCTGTCGTAGGAACCGTAGCCGAGGCGCAGGTGGTTTTCGATCTCGCCGGCGAAGGGTTTCTTCGGGATCACATTGACCACCGCGCCGGTGGCGCCTTCGCCATACAGCACCGAGGCCGGACCGCGCAGCACATCCACCCGCTCCACCGACCAGGTGTCCACCGGGAAGGTCACGGTGCCCATGCCGCTGTACAGGCGATTGCCGTCGTACAGCTGCATCACCGAACCCTGGCCGGTAAAGCCGCGCGCCGACAACGAAGTGCCGCCGTCGCCGGGCGTGCCGGTGCGGCTGATCCCGGTGCTGCGCGACACCGCGTCCTGCACGCTGCGGTCGCCGCGCTGGCGAATGCGCTCGCCGCTCAGGCTCTCGGTGCTGGCCGGGGTTTGCAGGGCGCTCAGGCCCAGGCGCGAACCGGCGGTGGTCGGGGTGTGCAGGCTGATGTCCTGCGTATCGATGGCAGGCGCGCTGATGGTGCCGGTGGGCAGTATCAGGGGGGCGTCGTCGGCCTGGGCGGAGTGATTCAGGGTCAGCAGGCAGAGGCTGGACGCCAGGAGCTTAGTTGTCGGGCGGTTCATCGGGGCGGCTGAGTCGCTTCTTCGAGAGGGTTACCCGCAGCATGGGCGGCTGCGGGTAGGGGATCTTACACTTTAATGTTACAAAGTAACATTATGCGTGTCGTAAATTGAACCGACAGCAGTCTACAGATCCCTCTAAACCGCGCATCTCGCCTGATTCATGATGAAGATGAGGCTGATTCAGTCGAGCGGTTCCAGCGCGACAACAGCACGCGATCCAGCAGCCACACGGCCACCAGCGAGGCCCCGACCAGGGGAAAGGCCACGGCCAGCGCCAGCATGATCGCCATCGCGGTTTTCCATTTCGGCAGGTCATGGCGCAGCGGCGGTACACCGAGGCGCCCCTGAGGACGACGCTTCCACCAGATCACCAGGCCGCTGACGGCGCTCAGCAGAATCATCAGGCAGATCAGCAGCACCACGATCTGGTTGAACGGGCCGAACATCTTGCCTTCGTGCAGCATCACCCCGACTTCGGTGGCGCGGGCGACGTTGCTGTACTGCTGCCAGCGCACATCGGCCAGGACCTTGCCGGTGTACTGGTCGACATGCAGGGTGGCGTCGTTGCGCGGGTCGTCGGCGAACACGGCGATGGTGAACACGCCGCTGGCGCTGGTCGGCAAGGTGATGCTGTAGCCGGCTTCGACCTGGCGCTGGGTGGCGATGTCCTGCACCTGCTGCAGGCTGACCGTGGGCGCCGCCGGGCCTTCGTGCGCGGCGCCGTGGGCCATGTGTTCGGCATGGTCGCCGGACATCGGCAACGGTGTGTTCTCCATGGCCCAGGGCACGGTCTGGCGGCTGGCGGTGTTGAGCTCGCCGGCCTGCTGGTCGGACTTGGGCACGTCGTTCCACATCGTCGCCGGGAAGCGATTCCACAGCTCGGCGTATTGCTTGCCCCAGAAGCCGGTCCAGGTCATCCCGCTGAGCAGCATCACCAGCAGGAACGCCGCGCCCCAGAAGCCGACCACGGCGTGCAGGTCGCGCCACAGCACACGGCCGCGGCTGCTGAACCGCGGCCACAACACCCCGGCCGAAGACTTGCCGCGCGGCCACCACAGGTACAGCCCGGACACCACCAGGACGATGCCCCAGCCCGCGGCCAGTTCCACCAGGCGGTCGCCGAGGGTGCCGATCATCAGCTCGCCATGAATGGCCCGGGCGATGGCTTGCAGATTGTTCTTGGCGTCTTGCTCGCCAAGGATATTGCCGTGGTAAGGGTCGACGAACACATTGAGTTCGCCACCTTCCTTCTGCACCACGAACTGCGCGCTGCGTCCGGCTTCGAGCGGCGGCAGGTACTGTTTGACATGGCCCTGGGGATACGCGGCCCGGACCCGCTGGAGTTGTTCATCGGCGCTGAGCATGTGGTGCCCCGCCGGCACCTGCAGCAGGTGGCCGTACATCAGCGGGTCGAGCTGGGGTTTGAACAGGTAGATGATCCCGGTCAGGGACAGCATCACCATGAAAGGGGCCACGAACAGTCCGGCGTAGAAATGCCAGCGCCAGGCCAGGTTGTAGAAAGACACTTTCGGTTGGCTCATCAGGGAATGCTCCGCATGGGCAATTACTCTCTGTAGCCGCTGCCGATAGGCTGCGATCGGCCGGAACGGCCGCAACGTACTCAATAGCGCTGAAGGCCTTCGGCCTTATCGCAGCCCTTCGGCAGCGGCTCCATTTGTTGTTGTGTTTAGAAGCTCAGATCCACCTTGGTCCAGAGCGTGCGCCCCGGTTCGTTGATGGCTTGCGGGTCATTGGCCGGGTAGCCGAACCCGGCGTTGCCGGCCAGGTTCAGGTGCTCGGCGTAGGCCTTGCCGAACAGGTTGTCGACGCCGGTGCTGACCTTCAGGTTCTTGTTGATCCGATAGGCGCCGTTGAGCGAGAACACGCCGAAGCCGCCGCTCTTGCCGAAGTCCTTGCCGACCACGTTGCCCTTGTTTTCGTCGATGCGGTTCTGCGCCGCCACCACTCGCCACAGGGCACCTGCGCTCCAGTTGTCCGCGCTGTAGGTCAGGCCGAAACGCGCGTCCAGCGGCGGCATCTGCGGTAGCGGCGAGCCGTCGCTGCTGTTCTTGCCCCAGGCGTAGGCGAGGGTGGCGTCGGCCTTCCAGTTGTCGGTCAGCTTGTAGGCCGCGCCGAGCTCGCCGCCCATGATGCGGGCGTCGATGTTCTCGGCTTGCGAGGTCATGCCCATCATCCCGGGGCGGTAGTTGAACAGGATGTAGTCGCGTACCTGGCCGATATAGCCCGAGGCCCAGGCTTCCAGTTCCGCGGTCTTGTATTGCAGGCCGAAGTCGAGCTGGGTGGTCTTTTCCGGCTTGATCGAATCGAAGGCGTTGACCGATCCGGACGGGCCCATTTTCGGCGAGAACAGCTCCCAGTAATCCGGGAAACGTTGCGCGTGGCCGAGGCCGGCGTAGACGGTGGTCGGGCTGTCGGCCAGGTCATGCTCGTAGCGGATGAAACCACTGGGCAGAGTGTCGGCGCGGGTATCGCCGGCGGTCGGGTTGGGCCTGGCCATCATTCCGGAACCGATGCTCTGGCGGTAGTCCTTGGCCGAGGCGCGGTCCACTCGGGCGCCGCTGATCAGCCGGTCGCGATCGGCGGCGTACCAGGTCAGTTCGCCGAATGCGCCGTAATTATGGAAGTCGGCGTCCTTGGTGCGCGGCTGGTCCTTATAGGTGTCGATGCCCATGGCGCTGCGTTGGCGATGCTCGTTGGTCTGCGCATCGATACCGCTGATCAACTGCACATCGGCCCAGCGCCAGGTGGCCTTGATCCGCGCGCCGAGGGTGCGGCGGTCGACGTTGCTGGCCATGGGGCCGGCCATCATCCCGGTGCCGGACGGCGTGCGCAGGCTGTAGTTGTCCATCACGTGGTCGGCGTAGTTGTAGTAGACCTGCGCCTCGACCTTATCCAGCACCTCGCCGATATTGGAACGCTCGAAACGCAGGCCCAGGCTTTCCCGCTTGAACTGCGAGCCGTCCATGCCGCGCCCGGCGTAACGCGCTTCGCCGTCGCCCTTGCCGGCGGTGAGCTCCAGCAGGGTGTCGGCGTCCGGGGTCCAGCCCAGGGCCACGTCACCGTTCCACTTGTCGTAGCGCGACGGCACGGTGTCGTTGTTGCCGTCCTTGTAGTCGTCGGAATGGGCCTGGTTGCCGATCACCCGCACGTAACCCCGCGGTCCGCCGGCGGCGGCATCCACCACCTTGTCGAAGCGGCCGTTGGAGCCGGCCAGGACGCTGGCATTGACCCGGGTACCCAGCTCGCCGAAGTTTTCCGGCTCGCGGTCGAAGAGGATGGTCCCGGCCGAAGCGCCCGGCCCCCAGAGCACGGTTTGCGGACCCTTGATCACCGTCAGCTTGTCGTAGGTTTCCGGCGAGATATAGGAGGTCGGCGCGTCCATGCGGCCAGGGCAGGCGCCGAGCATCATGCCGCCGTTGGTGAGGATGTTCAGGCGCGAGCCGAACATGCCGCGCAGCACCGGGTCGCCGTTGGTGCCGCCGTTGCGCACCAGGGCGAAGCCGGGGATGGTCTTGAGGTAGTCGCCGCCATCGCTGGCCGGGACCGGCTGGCGCGGATCCTTGGGGTTGGTGACCACGGTCAGCGGTGAGCTGGGGGCGATGGCGGTGATCACCGTCGGGCTCAGTTCTTCGCCGTGCTGGCTGTGATCCACCGGTTGTTCGGCCGCCAGGGCCAGCGGCGTGAGCAGGGCGCCGCAGAGCAGGGCGATGGCGTGGTTGAAACGTACGCGAGGTTCGTTCAGGGCAAAGGTAGCGGGGGCCTGGGCGGAGCACAGGCGAGTGTCAGCAGAAAACCTGGACATAAAGGTTCCATCAATCATTTCGTAAACAACACGGCCAGCAGCCTGCGGCTGTCTTTTCTACAGTCGGCCGGGTGAAGTGCGGTTGAGGGGTTTACGCAATGACAGGTGGCGCGCGGGTCCGGGCGCCGGGGAACACCGTCTGCCGGGCATGGCCCAGGCGCGGCGAGGGGGTGAGGAAGTGGCTGGACGGTGAACTGTCGAGTGCTGTGAACGACAGGCTGCCAGGCAGTGCCGGGCAGTTGAACAGCAGGCTGCAATAGCCGCATTTTTCCCAGAGCGCATGGTGTTCGCCCTGGACCTTGCCGTGCTCCGTGCCGTGAGGGTTTTCACCGTGGCAGCCGGGCTCGCCCATGTTCATGTCCATCGACATGGACAGGTTCATCGGCATGGCCTGATCCATCGGCATCGACTGGGAAATCAGTGGACCGATAAAGATCATCAGCATGGCGAACAGGCTGATCCAGCTGCCGCGCCGTACTTTCAGGGGCGTGCGCACGGATCGCCGGGTGCCAGGCGAGCGCAAGGCATTCACGGTAACGATGGCCGGGGCTTATTGGGCGTGCATGTGTTCCTGGTTGCCCACGGGCGCCTGCTTCTGCACTGCCACCTCGACCGTGACGTCGCCGGATTTCTCGAAGTGCAGGGTCAGCGGGAAGCGCTTGCCGTCGCTGAGCAGGCTGCGGTCTTTGAGCTCCAGCAGCATCACGTGATAGGCCATGGGGGCGAAGGTGACGGTCGCACCTGGGGCTATCGCCACGTTGGGCACCTGCTGCATTTTCATCAGGTCGCCCTGCTGCACGTGTTCATGCAGCTCGGCCTTGCCCGAGATCGGCGAGTCGACGCCGAGCAGGCGGTCGGCATTCTTGCCGGTGTTGTGAATGACGAAATAGGCCGCCACCGTCGGTGCGTTGGGCGGCAGCTCCTGTGACCAGGGGTGGGCAATCTGCAACTCGCCAGCCTGGTATTCATGGGCGGTGGCAAAACCAGCGGGCAACAGCAGGGCGGCCAGCAGCAGGGCTTGCAGGGCCTGTACGGATTTCAACATGGCAGTTCTCCAGAACGATTCGACACGCAGATCAATTGCGAGGTGGAATCAGACCAGAGGTGAAGCGCGGGGATTGAGGCTCGGCCATTGCTGGCGTGGCGTGGGCATGACCAGCGCGGGTGGCGCGACGCTGCGGTTGGACTCGAAACGGGCGAAATACAACTGCGGCGCATGGCCTGGCAGGGCGACCAGGGGTGCCGAGCCGGAACAGCACCAGCAGTGCTGCATCGTGGAGTGATCGTCGTTCTGCGGGGCTTGCTGTTCCAGCTTGCCCAGGGAGATCGCCACCAGTTTGGTGCCGCTGGAGGAACAGAAACTGCCCCACAACAGTTGCTCGGCAGGTGCTCGATCGGCCTGCTGCATGGCTCCCGAAAGCGGCATGGCAAGCATGTTGAACAGCACTGCGAAGCAGGCGATCCAGGCAAATGCGAGCCGTTGTCGGGACATGGTGACGATCCGTCAGGTTGAGCGAACAGGGGGGTATTTAGCCTGATCGCTGTGGATAAGTAAAAAGGCGCCGTGCGGTGTGGTGTCGCAGAGCCACCTGGATTGGCCGTTCCTCAGTGAGCCGGTACCGCGCGGACCTCGATGGCCACGCCGAGCTTGGCGCGGATGGCGGCGAAGATTGCGGCCAGGTTGTCCATGCTCGGGTTGCCGCTGGCGGACAGCATGCGATGCAGGCTCTTGCTGGGCTTGGCGGTCTCGCGGGCCAGGGCTTCGAAGCCGACGGTGGCGTTGACCAGGTCGCGCAGAATGATCCGCGACATCTCCGGTTCGCCGTTGAGAAACAGCGTAGCAGCCTCGTCCAGCAGCGCCTGGGAAAACGCCGGGTCGCGCTCGGCGCGTTCGGCAATGCTGTGCTTGAAGCTTCGAGTCAGTGCCATGGGTGTCACCTCGTTTTCAGTTCGGCCTTCTTGCGGTGATGGAATTTGGCGATCAGTTTTTTTGCCTGCCTGATGTCTGCCTGCTGGCTGGACTTGTCGCCACCGCCAAACAGGATCACCAGGTGCCGGCCTTCCTGGATCAGGTAGATTCTGTAGCCGGGGCCCCAATCGATGCGGTATTCGCCAAGCCCGTCGAACCACTTGATGTTGGATGTGTTGCCCATTTCCAGGCGCAGCAGCGCGGTGGAAACCTTGACGGCTGCCTGGGTATCCAGCGTTTCGAACCAGCGACCGAAGGGGCTGCGCTGGTTCTCTTGCTGGTATTCCTCGACTGTGATCATCGTCGGCCTTAAAGGTAACAAATAAGTTACTATATGGGTAGGCCTTTGATCGTGCCGCAAAGCCTGTCCGTGGCCAACGCTGCAAGTGTTTCCTCTGTCTTCAATACGCGAAGGTCCCGTGGCGCGGCGGCCAGGGCTGTGTCCTACCGTTCAGCGGGGGACTTGGTAACTCGATGTATCGGCCGGGTTTTGCGCGGCCAGGCGGTCAGCGCAGGGCCTGGAGCAATTCGTCCAGGTCATGGAATTCCCGATCGACGGCTGGCAACGACGGCCGTTGCAGGATCAGCACCGGCACCCCACGCTCGCGCGCCACTTCCAGCTTGGGTTCGGTGGCGCTGCTGCCGCTGTTCTTGCTGATCAGCACGTCGATACGGCGGCGTTCGAACAGCTCGCGTTCGCTGTCGATCAGGAAGGGGCCGCGTGCGCCTATCACTTCGCACCGGTCATTGCCGGGGTATGGGTCGAGGGCGCGCAGGGTCCAGAACTGCCCGGCGGGGATCTCATGCAGATGCTGCAAGGGCTCGCGGCCCAGGGTGAACAGCGGGCGCTTGAAGGGTTCGAGTGCCTGGACCAGTTCGGCCCAGTCGCGGACTTCGCGCCAGTCGTCGCCGGCCTGCGCCTGCCAGGCCGGTCGGCGCAGGGCCCAGCAGGGGATGCCACACAGCTGCGCGGCCGTGGCGGCGTTCTGGCTGATTTGGGCGGCATAGGGATGAGTGGCGTCCAGCAGCAGCTCGATGCCTTGCTCGCGGATGAACCGGGCCAGGCCCTCGGCGCCGCCGTAGCCGCCGACCCGCACCTGGCAGTCCAGGTCTGCGGGCACGCGCCCGATGCCCGCCAGGCTATAGATGTGCTCCGGCCCCAGGGTCCGGGCGATGGCCAGGGCCTCGGTCACGCCGCCCAGCAGCAGTATGGGTTTCATCGAAAAGCTCCGGCATGGCCAACGATGCCGCCCTGGCGATCGATGGCGAAGACTTCGACCTGGACCTGTGGCGGCACCACGCTGCGCGCGAAATCCAGGGCGTGCTGGCACACCGCGTCGCCCAGGGCGATGCCGGCGGTGCTGGCCATGGCCAGTGCCTGCTGGCTGGTGTTGGCACCGCGGATGGCGTTTTGCAGCGTTTGGTCGGCGCCGACCGCCGCGGCCCACTCGGCCAGTTGCGGCAGGTCGATGCTGGAGTGGCGGCTGTGCAGGTCCATGTGCCCGGCCGCGAGCTTGCTGATCTTGCCGAAACCGCCACACAGGCTGAGCTTGTCCACCGGCACTTTGCGCAGGTGCTTGAGCACGGCGCCGACAAAGTCGCCCATTTCGATCAGGGCGATTTCCGGCAGGTCGTAGACGCGGCGCATGGTGTCTTCGCTGGCGTTGCCGGTACAGGCGGCGATGTGCAGGTAGCCGTTGGTCTTGGCGACATCGATGCCCTGGTGGATCGAGGCGATATAGGCCGCGCAGGAAAACGGCCGCACGATGCCGCTGGTGCCGAGGATTGACAGGCCGCCGAGAATGCCCAGGCGCGGGTTCATGGTTTTCAGCGCCAGGGCTTCGCCATCCTTGACGTTGACCGTGACCTCGAAGCCGCCCTGGTAACCCTGTTCCCGGGCCAGGGTTGCCAGGTGTTCGCTGATCATCCGGCGCGGCACCGGATTGATCGCCGGCTCGCCCACACCCAGCACCAGCCCCGGGCGAGTCACGGTGCCCACGCCTTGGCCGGCGATGAAACGAATGCCGCTGTCCGGGCTCAGGCGCACCTGGGAATAGAGCAGGGCGCCGTGGGTCACGTCGGGGTCGTCGCCGGCATCCTTGATCGTGCCGGCTTCGGCGCCGGTGTCGGTGAGGCGGCAGAACTCCAGGCGCATCTGCACCTGCTTGCCCTTGGGCAGGACGATCTCCACGGCGTCGCTGCTGGCGCCGCCGAGCAACAGGCGCGCCGCCGCCAGGCTGGTGGCGGTGGCGCAGCTGCCGGTGGTCAGGCCGCTGCGCAGCGGGGCCGGTTGTTCCGCCGTTTCTTCACGCATGCCGCGCGGCCTTGTGCAGGCGCGAGCTTGCTCGCGATAGCGTCCGCCAGACGGACCGCGTGGTCTGGATCGCGAGCAAGCTCGCTCCTACAGGGGAGGGCAGGGTGCTCATAGCGGCTTGACGAGGTCGAGCAAGGTAATGGGCAGGGCCTGGCGCCAGGTGTCGAAGTCCCCCAGCGGCAGGGCCTGGGCGACATGGATGCGGGTCAGCTCGCCGCCATGCCGTTCGCGCCAGGCCATCAGGGTCGTTTCGCTTTGCAGGGTCACGGCGTTGGCCACCAGCCGGCCACCGGGCTTGAGCCGGGCCCAGCAGGCGTCGAGCACGCCGGGGCGGGTCACGCCGCCGCCGATGAAGATCGCGTCCGGGGCTTCCAGGCCATCCAGCGCCTGGGGCGCGCTGCCGCGAACCAGTTGCAGGCCGGGCACGCCGAGGGCGTCGCGGTTGTGTTCGATCAGTTGCTGGCGGCCTGGGTCGGCTTCGATGGCCAGGGTCCGGCAGCTGGGGTGCGCGCGCATCCACTCGATGCCGATCGAGCCGCTGCCGGCGCCGACATCCCACAACAGTTCGCCAGGCACAGGTGCCAGGCGGGCCAGGGTAATGGCGCGGACGTCGCGCTTGGTCAGCTGGCCGTCATGCTGGAAGGCCGAGTCGGGCAAGCCGGCCAGGCGCGACAGGCGCGGCGTATCGGGCTCGGCCAGGCATTCAATGGCCACCAGGTTGAGGTCGGCGATGGCCGGGTCGCTCCAGTCGTTGGCGGTACTGTCGGTCCGTCGTTCGGCCTCGCCGCCCAGGTGCTCGAGCACGCTGAGACGGCTCGGGCCGAAGCCGCGTTCGCGCAGCAGCGCGGCGATGGCCGAGGGGCTGAGGCCGTCATTGCTCAGGACCAGCAGGCGCACGCCGCTGAACAGCTGGGCGCTGAGGGCCGCCACGGGGCGGGCGACCACCGAGAGCGTCACCACCTCTTGCAGCGGCCAGCCCAGGCGAGCGGCCGCCAGTGAATAAGAGGAAGGCGAGGGCAGGACATGCATTTCTTCATGAGCCACCTGCCGCGCCAGACTGGCGCCGACGCCGAACAACATCGGGTCGCCGCTGGCCAGCACGCACACCGGCTCGCCGCGCTTGGCCAGCACCGGCTCCAGTGAGAGCGGGCTCGGCCACAGCTGCCGCTCGCCGCGGATGCACACCGGCAACAGGTCCAGTTGCCGCTGGCCGCCGACGATCCGCGAAGCGCCCATCAGGGCCCGCCGGGCGTTCTTGCCCAGGCCCTTGAAGCCGTCTTCACCGATTCCCACTACTGTCAGCCAGGGCGACATCGCTATTCCTCGAGGGTAAAACCTGTTCTTCCGACAGGCAGGCTTTTCATGCCTTCGGACAAAGCAGGCATAATACCGCGCCTTCGCCCACGAAGCGCCTTTCCCACACAGCCGGTCACCCCCTTGAACGAACGCCCGATGTCCACCGCCTTACGCCCCTCGGCCTGTCCGGGGTTGCTGCGTATCGTCCCGGCACTGGACGGCGGTATCTGCCGGATCAAGCTGGCCGGCGGGGCGATCAGCATCGCCCAGGCCCGCGCGGTGGCCGCTGCGGCCGAGCGTTATGCCGGCGGGGTGATCGAGGCGACCAACCGCGCCAACCTGCAGATTCGCGGGATCGGCGCCGAACATCAGGCGCTGATCGCCGATCTGCTGGCCGCCGGCCTGGGACCGACCACTGCGGCCGGCGATGACGTGCGCAACCTGATGCTCAGCCCCACGGCCGGGATCGACCGCACGATGATCGTCGACACCCGTCCCCTGGCCGGGCAGATTCTCGCCACTGTGCAAAGCCATCCGCGCTTTCATGAGTTGTCGCCCAAGTTCGCCGTGCAACTCGACGGCGGCGAGGCCCTGGCCATGCTGGAGCATCCCCATGACCTGTGGCTTTCGGCGTTCGAAGGTGCGGGCGAGCCCTGGCTGGCCTTCGGTCTGGCCGGCTGCCCTGGGGACCGGCCCCTGGCCAGCGTGGCGCTGGAGGATGGGCTGGCCCTGGTGGTGGCGGTGCTGGAGCTGTTCCTCGACCTGGCCCGCCCCGAACAGACCCGCATGCGCCAGCTGTTGGCGGAACACTCGGCGGACGCGCTGCTGGCGCAGGTGTCCGCGCGCTTGCCGGGGCCGGTGATCAGAATTGGCGATTGGCAGCGCGTGGCCCCTTCCGAGCCGCTGCATATCGGCACTTATCCACAGCGGCAACCGGACCAGGTCTATGTCGGTGCCGTCACGCCCCTGGGGCGGCTGGCCCCGTCGATGCTGCGCGGCGCGGCGCAGCTGGCTGAGCAATGGGGCGACGGCAGCCTGAGGTTCACGCCCTGGCAGAGCCTGTTGCTGCCAAATCTGCGGGCCGAAGATGCGCCTGAAGTCACGCGCTGCCTGCAACAGCTGGGGTTTCTCTGCTCGCCAGAGCAGCCCCTGGCCCACCTGATTGCCTGCACCGGTTCCAGCGGCTGCGGCAAGGCCCTGGCCGACACCAAGGGCGACGCGCTGAAGCTGGCTGCCTTGCTCCAGCGTCACGGACATCAGCTGGACGTGCACCTGTCCGGCTGCTCGCGTTCCTGCGCCGCCGCCCATGTGGCACCGGCTACCTTGCTGGCCGTCGCCCCCGGTCGTTACGACCTCTATTTTCGCGATGCCGCGCAGCCGGGTTTCGGCACGCTGCACGCACGCAACCTTTCCCTTGAAGCGGCCGGCGCATTGCTCGATGCCCGCCCACGGAGCAACACCCATGATTGATTACATCCGCGACGGTCAGGAGATCTATCGCAACTCCTTCGCGATCATTCGCGAGGAGGCCAGGCTCGATCGCATCCCCGCGGACCTGGAAAAGCTCGCGGTGCGGGTGATCCACGCCTGCGGCATGGTCGATGCCATCGACGGCCTGCAGTTCTCCGAAGGCGCGGGTAAGGCCGGGCGCGCTGCCCTGGCCGCTGGCGCGCCGATTCTCTGCGATGCGCGCATGGTCTCCGAAGGCATTACCCGCGCCCGTCTGCCGGCGAACAATCAGGTGATCTGCACCCTGCGCGACGAAAGCGTGCCGGAGCTGGCCCGCGAGCTGGGCAACACCCGCTCGGCGGTGGCCCTGGAACTGTGGCGGCCGTACCTGGAAGGCAGCGTGGTGGTGATCGGCAACGCCCCGACCGCGCTGTTCTACCTGCTGGAAATGCTCGACGCCGGCGCGCCGAAACCGGCGCTGATCCTCGGTTTCCCGGTAGG
Organism: Pseudomonas sp. 09C 129; assembly: GCF_002843625.1. NCBI lineage: Bacteria > Pseudomonadati > Pseudomonadota > Gammaproteobacteria > Pseudomonadales > Pseudomonadaceae > Pseudomonas > Pseudomonas sp. 09C 129. The sequence goes on from NZ_CP025261.1 coordinate 1,221,848, forward strand.
TTTCGTCGGCGCGGCCGAGTCCAAGGCGATGCTCGCCGCCGACAGCCGCGGCGTGCCTTTTGTGATCATGCAAGGCCGCCTGGGCGGCAGCGCCATGGCCGCCGCCGCCGTCAACGCCCTGGCCACGGAGATCGAATGATGCAGCAACCTGGACGTTTGATCGGCCTGGGCGTCGGCCCCGGTGATCCGGAACTGATTACCGTCAAGGCCCTGCGCCTGCTGCGCGAATCGCCGGTGGTGGCGTACTTCGTCGCCAAGGGTAAAAAGGGCAATGCCTTCGGCATCATCGAAGCACACCTGCAAGGCGCGCAGACCCTGGTGCCGCTGGTCTACCCGGTGACCACCGAAGTGCTGCCGGCGCCTTTGTCCTATGAGCAAGTGATCAGCGACTTCTATGACAGCGCCGCCGAAGACTTGGCCAGGCACCTGGACGCCGGCCGCGATGTGGCGGTGATCTGTGAAGGCGACCCGTTCTTCTACGGTTCCTACATGTACCTGCACGACCGCCTGGCCGAGCGTTACCCGGCCGAAGTGGTGCCGGGGGTGTGCTCGATGCTCGGTGGCGCCTCGGTGCTGGGCGCGCCGCTGGTGTATCGCAACCAGAGCCTGTCGGTGCTCTCCGGCGTGTTGCCCCATGACGAACTCAAGCGCCGCCTGACCGATGCCGACGCGGCGGTGGTGATGAAGCTGGGGCGCAACTTCCCCAAGGTGCGCCAGGTGCTCGAAGAGCTGGGCCTGGCCGAGCGCGCGCTGTACGTCGAGCGCGCGACCATGGCCAACCAGAAGATCCTGCCGCTGGATGAAGTGCAGCCGATGTCCTCGCCGTATTTCTCGTTGATCATCGTGCCCGGTGAAAGGTGGCAAGGTTGATGGCCCGTTCCGCACCGGCCATCGTCATCCTTGGCCAAGGCAGCCTGGCGACTGCGCGCAAGCTTCAGCAGCTGTACCCGGATGCGCTGATCCACGGCCTGGCCGAACGGGTCGAGGGCGCCGACCGCCCGTACCAGGAGTTCGGCGCGACCTTGCGTCAGCTGTATCAACAGGACACGCCGATCATCGCCCTGTGCGCTGCAGGCATCGTCATCCGCACCCTGGCGCCGCTGCTGCTGGAGAAGGGCGCGGAGCCGCCGGTGCTGGCCGTGGCCGAAGACGGCAGCGCCGTGGTGCCGTTGCTCGGTGGCCTGGGCGGAGTGAACGTCATGGCCCGGGAAATCGCCGCCGGCCTGGGTGTGGCGGCGGCCATCACCACCAGCGGCGAGCTGCGCTTCGGCACCTGCCTGCTCAACCCACCGAGCGGCTATGCCCTGGGTGATCTGGAGCTGGGCAAGCGTTTCGTCTCCGATCTGCTGGGCGGTGAAAGCGTGCGCATCGAAGGCGCCGCGCCCTGGCTGGCCGAGGCCAAGTTGCCGGAAGACCAACAGGCCCGGCTGACCATTCGCGTCGGCTCCGCCGAGTGCGAGCCATCCGCCAATGAGCTGCTGATCTATCCGCGCAGCGTCCTCATCGCCCTCACCTGTAGGAGCGAGCTTGCTCGCGATAGCGGCCCCGAACTCGCCGCGCATCTGCGAGCCGCCCTGCACACCGCCAAAATCGCCGTGCAGTCCGTCGCTTGCCTGCTGGCCGCCGATACCGAGATGGCCAGCCCGGCCTTGCGCGAAGCCGCCGCCGAGCTGGGCGTACCTTTGCGTTTCGCCCCGGCCGCCAGCAGCGTGGTCGAACTGGCGCAACAGGCCGTGCCGCAACTGTTGCCGCCGCTCAGCGTGGGTGAAGACATCGCCATTGCCGTGGCCAGCCAGCCGCTGGACCCGCAGCAGATCGGCCGCCCCCGTGGCCGCCTGGCGGTGATCGGCCTGGGCCCTGGCGCCGCCGAACTGATGGTGCCGGCGGTGAAAGCCGAACTGGCGCGGGCCAACGATATCCTCGGCTACGAAACCTATGTGCGCATGGCCGGCCCGTTCCGCGCCGACCAGGTCATGCACTGCACCGACAACCGCGAAGAAATGCAGCGTGCCCGCCACGCCTTCGAGCTCGCGGCCCAAGGCCGTTCGGTGGTGGTGGTGTCCTCCGGCGACCCGGGGGTTTTCGCCATGGCCGCGGCGGTGCTGGAAGCGCTGCACGAATCCAGCGAGCCGAGCTGGCATCAGGTCGAGCTGGAAGTCCTTCCCGGGGTTTCCGCTTCCCTGGCTACCGCCGCACAGGCTGGCGCGCCCCTGGGGCATGATTTCTGCGTGCTGTCGCTGTCGGACAACCTCAAGCCCTGGACAATCATCGAGAAGCGCCTGGACCTGGCGTCCCAGGCCGACCTGGCCTTGGCGTTCTACAACCCGATCTCGCGCTCGCGCCCTTGGCAACTGGGGCGCGCGCTGGAGATCGTGCGCCAGCACCGCACTGCGGACACGCCGGTGGTGCTGGGGCGGGATATCGGCCGTCCGGGGCAGACGTTGCGGGTTATCACCCTGGGCGAGCTGACGCCGGAGCAGGTGGATATGCGGACCATGGTGTTGGTTGGCTCCTCTACTACTTGCGTATTCCCCAAGGCTGGAGGTGGGGAATGGGTGTATACGCCGAGGTGGTACGGGCAGAAACCTTAGGCAACCTCGAACCACCGTAGGAGCGAGGCTTGCCCGCGATGGCGTCCGTTTTGGCGCTGCATTTCTTGGACGGTGTACATATCCGTTGCTGCGGTCACGGCTGCTGGCGGTTTCGCCCTTACGGCGACTCACTTTTTACAAACGCCTAAAAAGTAAGCAAAAACGCTTGCCCCTGCGTACGGCCTTCGCTGCGCTCAGGTTCCCTCGCTCCGGCGTCCATCAGGGGGCATCGACTCCGGTCGGCTTCGCTTCGACCTCCATACGATGTCCTCGACTGCGTCGAGGGGCGCTGCGCGCCATCCCCCTGATGAACACCTCCACTCGGCCTCCCGATGGGGCGGGTAGATCAAGATCAAAAGCCGGGCGCGACCTACCGGTCGGCGCTAACCCTGTAGCCGCTGCCGAGCCTGCGAGGCTGCGATCGGCCGCGAAGCGGACGCAGGGTCTTGAAACCGCTGGAGGACCTTCGGTCCTATCGCAGCCTCGCGGGCTCGGCAGCGGCTACAGGAAGCGTGGGGGCCGTCAGAGGGAAAGAATGGCAACACATTGAGGGTTGTCGCAGTTTTTTTGCGAAGCCATAGTTGCCCGGTCGCCGACGCATCGGCGGCCGATCTTAGCCGGTCGGAAAGCGAGCCTATGAATGCAGAAATGCTAACCATGGAGCTTCCCAATGACCGAGTTCATCCCACTACAAAGCAATCTCACCCCCACCCCAATTTTCCACCTCGACCGCAACGCGCCCGCAGCCGATCTGCATGGCGGGGCGGTACAGCGCATCAAGGCTTCGCGGGATTTGATGCACAGCCTCAATTGCCTGAGTGTCAAAGGTGTGGGCGATCAGGATCTGATTCACTTCGTCAACGCCGCCCACCTGTTGCTGCAAGACGGCTGCGACGCCCTGGATGCCTTGCAGTGGCAACTGCAGGCATAAAAAGTCCACCCCAGAAAAAACACGGGCTCACTGTCCCCAGTGAGCCCGCTCGTTCTTGCCGCTTGTAGCTTGAAGCTTGCCGCTGCCTCTACCCCAGATACCCCTTGACCCCGGTAAAGATGATCTGCGCCGCCAGGGCGCAGACGAACAGGCCCATCAGTCGGCTGACGATCTGCAAGCCTTGCTCGCCGAGGATGCGTTCGATGCGGTTGGACAGGTAGAGCACCACGCCGACCGTGAAGCTGGCCAGGGCGATGCTGAGGATCGCGGTGAGTTTGTCGTCCCAGTGCGGCTGGCTGACGCCCATCACCAGCAGGGCGCCGATGGTGCCGGGGCCGACGGTCAGGGGTATGGTCAGCGGCACTATGGTCACGTCCTGCTGCACGTTGTCGGTCTGGATCGCCGACTTGCCCTGGGCCATGCCCAGGGCCGAGATGAACAGCACGCTGCCGGCTCCGATGCGGAAGGCGTCCACGGTGATGCCGAACACATTGAAGATCACTCGTCCGAACAGATACAGCAGCACGCTGGAGGCCAGGGTCGCCAGGGCGACGTTCCACGCCAGGCGCCGACGCTCCTTGCTGGAGTAGCCACGAGTCAGGCTGATGAAGCAGGACAGGACGAAGAAGGGGCTGTAGAGCACCAGCATCTTCAGGTACACGCTGAACAGCACATGGAGCATGGCGCAAACTCACAGCGAAGGAGGGCGAGCGGAGTTTAACAGGCGTTTGCCGGACTGTCGGCTCAGGACGGTTGCGCCGTGGTGCGGTTCTGCTGATCGCGCTGCGCCACCCAGTGTTCGATCAGTTCGCGCAGTTGCGACAGCTCCACCGGCTTGGCCATGTGCCCGTCCATGCCGGCCTGCCGCGCGCGCTCCTTGTGCTCGGTGAGGATGTGCGCGGTCAGCGCCACCACCGGCGTGCGCACGCGCTGGTTGCCGACTTCCCAGGCCCGCAGTTGCTGGGTGGCGGAGAAACCGTCGAGGATCGGCATTTCGCAGTCCATCAGCACCAGGTCGTAGCGCTGGGCCTTCATCGCTTGCAGGGCTTCTTCGCCGTTGCTCGCGGTATCGGGCTGCAGGTTGAGCTTGCCGAGCATGCCGCGAATCACCTTGGTGGAGATGCTGTTGTCCTCGGCGACCAGGATGCGGAAGTCGCTCGGCACCTTGACCGGCACCGCAACCCCGCTCAGCGAATGGGGCTGATGGGGGACCAGTTGGCCCTTGTTGCGCTGGGTCAGCTCGTCGGCCAGGGTGGTCTTGAGGGTGTAGCCGGCCACGGGTTTGGCGAGGATGCGCTTGACCCCGGCGTTGCGTGCGATGACCTTGCTCGGCGCGTTGCTGATGCCGGTGAGCATGATCAGCAGGATGTCGTGGTTCAGGCTCGGGTCTTCCTTGATCTTGGCCGCCAGTTGCATGCCGGTCATGCCGGGCATGTTCTGGTCGAGCAGCACCACATCGAAGTAGTCGCGCAGGTGCGCCTTGGTGCGCAGCAGGGCCAGGGCTTCCTTGCCCGAAGGCACGGCGCTGACGTTCAGGCCCCAGGCGCTGCATTGCTGCACCAGGACCTTGCGGCAGGTGTCGTTGTCGTCCACCACCAGCACCCGGGCGCCTTGCAGCGGGCCATCCAGGTCGGACGTCGGGTGCTCCAGGCGCTCAGGGTCCAGCGGCAGGGTCAGCCACAGGGTGCTGCCCTGGTTGGCGCTGGTCTTGACCCCGAACTCGCCATGCATCAGCAGGATCAGCTGGCGGGCGATGACCAGGCCGAGATTGCCGCCCAGGCGGGTGCTGGCGAGGAAGTTCTTGCTGTGCAGTTCCGAATGCAGCAGGGCATCGCGCTCTTCGGCTTCCATCGGCTGGCCGCTGTCCTGCACGGCGATGCGCAGGCGCGGTTTGCTGGTGCGCTCGTCCAGCGCGACCACCACCAGGACCTCGCCTTCGTCGGTCTTCTTCAGGGCGTTTTCCAACAGGCTGAGCATGGCCTGGCGCAAGCGCGTCGGGTCGCCGCTGATCACGCGCGGCACCTGCGGCTGGATGAAGCTGATCAGCTCGACGTTCTGCTGCTCGGCCTTGGCGCGGAAAATACTCAGGCAGTCTTCGATCAGTGCATTGAGGTCGAACTGCACGTCGTCCAGCTCGATCTGCCCGGACTCGAGCTTGGAGATGTCGAGGATCTCGTTGATCAGGGTCAGCAGCTCGTTGCCGGCGCTGTGGATGGTCTGCACGTAGTCGCGTTGCTTGACCGACAGTGGCGTGCCCAGCAGCAGCTCGGTCATGCCCAGCACGCCGTTCATCGGTGTGCGGATCTCGTGGCTGATCTTGGCCAGGAACTCGGCCTTGGCATTGACCTCGGCGTTGCTGGCGGCGAGGTCGCGGCTGACGCTGAACTCGTTCTCGGTGATGCTGCGCTGGCGCTCGCCCAGGGCGATGCTCATCGCCCACCCGCTCAGGCACATGGTCACCAGCAGGGTGATGATCAGGCCCTGGGGCGCGACCATGGTCAGCCCCAGCAGCGCCGGCAGCACGATCAGCGCGCCGATGTTGAAGATGCCCATGCCGGCCACGAAGTAGCGCGCCGGGCGGTAGCCTTTGTGCCAGTGATAACCGGCGATGAACAGCATGCTCAGGCCGACCAGGGCCACCAGGCCGTAGGTGATGAGGTTCAGCGGGAGCGAATCGACGAACAGCAGCAACAGGCTGCACAGGCCGACCATCAGGATGTCGACCAGCAGCAGCTTGTTCAGTGGGTGCGGGCCCAGCGGGGCAAAAAAACGATAGACGAACATCAGCCCGCAAGGGGTGGTCAGCAACAGCGCCAGGTAGGCGCCAGGGGTCTGTATCGCGTGCCAGTCCGGCAGCCAGGGGCCGAACAGGTTGAGCATCAGCGCCAGGCTGAGCATCACCAGGGCTTCGCAGGACGCCAGCCACAGGCTGCTGCGCGAACGGGTGTAGGCGTAGCGCACCAGGTTGTGCAGCATCAGCATGCCCATGCAGCCGAACAGCAGGCCGTACAGCACGCTCTGGCCTTGATTGGCCGCGGTCATGACCGCCGGTTGCAGGGTGATGTAAGGGCGCAACTGATGGTCGGAGACCAGGCGCAGGTAGACATCGAGGGTCTTCTGGTTCTGCGGCAGCGGCAGCATGAAGTCACTGCTGGGCAAAGGCCGTTCGGCCTGGGGCTGCTGGGTGCCGGAGGTCAGTTGCTCGACCAGGTTGTCGCCGTCCAGCACATACATGTCCAGGCGTGACAGGTCGGGCGCGAAGATCCGCAGCAGTTGTTCGTGCTTGCCCGGTTGCAGTTTGAAACGCAGCCATAACGCGCCTCCGGGTTCGGCGGCGGTGATGCGTTCCAGTTCGATCGGGCTGAATTGATTGGTGTAGCGCGGGGAGCGGATATCGCTCAGTTGCAGGTCGGCCTGTTCATCGAGCAAAACGGCCCAGTTACTGCCTTGTGCGGCCTGGGCCGGGATCAAGCAGAGCAGGGTCAGCAGAGTGACGGTGAAACCTATGGCAGTCCTGAGCCAGCGCACGGCGAAATCCCTTCGTAGGTTGATGCCAGATTATAACTATGCGCGGCGCTGGAGCCGTCCGGCAAGGGCCTGGGGCCCTTGCCGGACAGGAAGACAGGATTACTCCTGACTTTCGCCACGCTCGCGGGCAATGGCCCGGTAACCGATGTCTTTGCGGTAGAAGCAGCCTTGCCAATCGATCTTAGCTGCCAGTTGGTAGGCCTGCTGCTGCGCGGCACCCACGCTTTCGCCTAGGGCGGTGGCGCAGAGCACGCGGCCGCCGGAGGTTACCACCTGACCGTCCTTGAGCGCGGTGCCGGCGTGGAAGACTTTGCCTTCCAGTTTGGCGGCCGCGTCCAGGCCTTCGATCACCGCGCCTTTGCCGTAGTCACCAGGATAGCCGCCAGCGGCCAGGACGATGCCCAGGCTCGGACGTGGATCCCATTGCGCTTCGACCTTGTCCAGCGCCTGGGCCAGGGCGGCCTCGACCAGCAGCACCAGGCTCGATTGCAGGCGCAGCATCACCGGTTGGGTTTCCGGATCGCCAAAGCGGCAGTTGAACTCGATGACTTTCGGGTTGCCGGCCTTGTCGATCATCAGGCCGGCGTACAGGAAACCGGTGTAGACGTTGCCTTCGTCGGCCATGCCGCGCACGGTCGGCCAGATCACCTGGTCCATCACGCGCTGGTGCACGTCGGCGGTGACCACCGGGGCAGGGGAGTAGGCCCCCATGCCGCCGGTGTTCGGGCCGCTGTCGCCGTCACCGACGCGCTTGTGGTCCTGGCTGGTGGCCATGGGCAGCACGTTCTTGCCGTCGACCATGACGATGAAGCTGGCTTCCTCGCCGTCGAGGAATTCTTCGATCACCACACGCGAACCCGCGTCGCCGAAGGCATTGCCGGCCAGCATGTCGCGCACGGCGTCTTCGGCCTCGCTCAGGGTCATGGCGACGATCACGCCTTTACCGGCGGCCAGGCCGTCGGCCTTGATCACGATCGGCGCGCCTTTTTCCCGCAGATAAGCCAGGGCCGGCTCGATCTCGGTGAAGTTCTGGTAGTCGGCGGTCGGGATCTTGTGGCGCGCCAGGAAATCCTTGGTGAAGGCTTTCGAGCCTTCCAGCTGGGCCGCGCCAGCGGTCGGACCGAAGCAATCCAGGCCACGGGAGCGGAACAGGTCGACCACGCCAGCCACCAGCGGTACTTCCGGACCGACGATGGTCAGGGACACGTTCTTCTCGGCAAAGTCGGCCAGCTGCTCGAGGGCCAATACGTCGATGGCCACGTTCTCGCACTTGGCTTCGATGGCGGTGCCGGCGTTGCCCGGGGCAACGAAGACTTTCTCGACCCGTGGGTCTTGAGCGACTTTCCAGGCCAGGGCGTGTTCACGACCGCCGCTACCAATGATCAAAACGTTCAAGTCAGACTCCTTCGGAGGAAGCTACAAGCCGCAAGCTGCAAGTGGAGAGCAATCTGTATCGCTCTGGGGGTGCAGCGTGCGGCTCTGAATTAGGGAAGACTGCAAGCACAAGCAAAAGCGACTCCGGTCTGCTTTTACTTGCCGCTTGCAGCTTGAAACTTGCCGCTCCACGTTAGTGGCGGAAGTGGCGCATACCGGTGAATACCATTGCGATTCCGGCTTCGTCGGCGGCGGCGATCACTTCGTTGTCGCGCATCGAGCCGCCTGGCTGGATCACCGCGGTGATGCCGACCTTGGCCGCGTTGTCGATGCCGTCGCGGAACGGGAAGAACGCATCGGACGCCATGACCGCGCCCTGCACTTGCAGGCCGGCGTGTTCAGCCTTGATCGCGGCGATACGGGCGGAGTTCACGCGGCTCATCTGGCCGGCGCCGACGCCGATGGTCTGACGGTTCTTGGCGTAGACGATAGCGTTGGACTTGACGAACTTGGCCACTTTCCAGGCGAAGATCAGGTCGTGGATTTCCTGTTCGGTCGGGGCGCGCTTGGTCACCACTTTCAGGTCGTCGGCGCCGATCATGCCGATGTCGCGGCTCTGCACCAGCAGGCCACCGTTGACGCGCTTGTAGTCCCAGGCCGGAACGCGGTCTGCCGACCATTGGCCGCAGGCCAGCAGGCGCACGTTGGCTTTCGCGGCAACGATGGCACGGGCTTCGTTGCTGACCGAAGGGGCAATGATCACTTCAACGAACTGACGCTCGACGATGGCCTTGGCGGTCTCGGCGTCCAGTTCGCGGTTGAAGGCGATGATGCCGCCGAAGGCCGATTCGGTGTCGGTGGCGTAGGCCAGTTCGTACGCCTGGCGGATACCGCCTTCGGCGTCCGGGCTCACGGCCACGCCGCACGGGTTGGCGTGCTTGACGATCACACAGGCCGGCTTGACGAAGCTCTTCACGCATTCCAGCGCGGCGTCGGTGTCGGCCACGTTGTTGTACGACAGTTCCTTGCCTTGCAGCTGGGTGGCGGTGGCGATGCCGACTTCGGCAGGCTTGGCTTCCACGTAGAACGCCGCGCTCTGGTGCGGGTTCTCGCCGTAGCGCATTTCCTGGGCCTTGATGAACTGGCTGTTGAAGGTGCGCGGGAATTCGCTGCGACCTTCGGTGGTCAGGGTTTCGGCCGCCTGGTTCACGGTGCCCATGTAGTTGGCGATCATGCCGTCATAGGCCGCGGTGTGTTCGAAGGCCTTGAGCATCAGGTCGAAACGCTGGGCGTAGGTCAGGCCGCCGGCCTTGAGGCTTTCCAGCACCTGGCCGTAGTCGCTGGCGTTGACCACGATGGCCACGTCTTTGTGGTTCTTGGCCGCCGAGCGGACCATGGTCGGGCCACCGATGTCGATGTTCTCGATGGCGGTCGGCAGGTCGCAGCCCGGCTTGGAGATGGTGGCTTCGAACGGATAGAGGTTGACCGCTACCAGGTCGATCGGCTTGATGCCGTGCTCGTTCATGATGGCGTCGTCGATACCGCGACGACCGAGGATACCGCCGTGGATTTTCGGGTGCAGGGTCTTCACCCGGCCGTCCATCATTTCCGCGAAACCGGTGTAATCCGCGACTTCCACTGCGGCCACGCCGTTGTCCTGCAGCAGTTTGAAGGTCCCGCCGGTGGAGAGGATCTCCACGCCCAGGGCTTCCAGCTCCTTGGCGAATTCGAGGATCCCGGTCTTGTCGGAAACACTGATCAAGGCGCGGCGGATCGGCAGGCGGGTAGTCTGGTCGGTCATCTCAATTTCCATCAAAAGCAAAGGAGTCAGCAAAAAAGGCGACCGGTTTTACGCGGGCGCCTTTCTGGTTTGATTGAATGCTTACAGCAAATCGTACTGCTTGAGTTTCTTGCGCAGGGTGCCGCGGTTCAGACCGAGCAGCTCGCTGGCCTTGGTCTGGTTGCCCTTGACGTAGTTCATCACGCTTTCGAGCAAAGGAGCCTCGACTTCGGAGAGCACCAGGTTGTACACGTCCGTGACGGCCGCGCCCTCAAGGTGGGCGAAATAATTGTGCAGCGCCTTCTCGACACTCCCGCGAAGGGTCTGGCCTTCTTCGCTCGGCGTATTGAGGTGCTGTTTCAAATTCACGTTGTCGCTCACGGGTGCTGTTCCACTCACTAAAGTCTCGGTCATCATCGTCATGCGGCCACCCCTTCTCCGTCCCCTGTCACCAGGCTCTTGTAACGCTCGGCAAAGAACTCACGAACGTTGGCGCACTGTGCTTCCGTATCTTCCAAACGATTGAAGTGGGCGCGAAACTCCCTGGCGCCCGGCAGAGTTGCGAGATACCAGCCCACATGCTTGCGAGCAATGCGTACGCCCATGACATCGCCATAGAAGGCATGCAGCGCGGCCAGATGCTCAAGCAGAATACGTTCCACTTCGAACAGTTCAGGTGCCGGCAGGGTTTGACCGGTACGCAGAAAATGTTCGATTTCACGAAAAATCCATGGCCGCCCCTGAGCGGCCCGGCCAATCAACAGCCCGTCGGCACCGGTAGCGTCGAGGACGTAGCGGGCCTTCTCGGGCGAGTCGATATCGCCGTTGGCGAAGACCGGGATCGACACCGCCTGCTTGATCGCAGCGATGGTGTCGTACTCGGCAACGCCCGTGTACAGGTCGGCCCGGGTCCGGCCATGGACCGCCAATGCCGTGATGCCTGCCTGTTCGGCGATCTTCGCCACCGTCAGGCCGTTCTTGTTCGCCCGGTCCCAGCCGGTACGGATCTTCAGGGTGACCGGCACATCGACTGCGGCCACCACGGCCTGCAGGATCTCGTTCACCAGATCTTCATCTTTCAGTAACGCGGAGCCGGCGGCCTTGTTGCAGACCTTCTTCGCCGGGCAACCCATGTTGATATCAATAATCTGTGCGCCCAACTCGACGTTGGCGCGGGCGGCATCCGCCAGCATCTGTGCATCGCCACCGGCGATCTGTACCGAGCGCGGCTCGGGATCGCCCTCGTGGATCATGCGCAGGCGCGATTTGCGACTGTTCCACAAACTCATGTCGCTGGTGACCATTTCCGAGACTACAAGGCCTGCACCCAGCCGCTTGCAAAGCTGACGAAAGGGCTGGTCGGTGACGCCCGCCATGGGGGCGAGAATCAAGCCGTTGTGCAATGTATATGGGCCGATGCGTACCGCCGACATAGGACTTCCCTGTTGTGGGGCCGGATCATGAGAGTTCGAAAAAGGGTTGGCATGATACCCGCTCTCGATGACTGGATAAAGGCTGAATTGGATAAAATCTGAACAGTTATTCTGTTATTGCCAACGGTTTGGTCCGCTGGGCAGCAGTCAGAAAACCGCCGTCAATCCCGGGCGGCCTTTGCTCGGATGGCGCGCCTTACTCGGGCGAGTGAAAGCTCAGGCTGTAGTTGACGGCCTTGGGGCCCGGATCGAGGATGTCCAGCGCGATATGGATCGGTGTCTGCGGCGGCATCTCCGACACCCCTTCGAGCTCACCCTTGACGTATTCGCCGGGTTTGAAGCGACGACTGGCGATCAGATGGCCGTTGAGGTCGGCGAAACGCAGTTCCAGCAGCGGGAAGGGCTGGGAGAACGGCGCGCGGTTGTAGATGATCGCATCCACCACCAGGGCGCCGCTGAAGTCCGGGTGGCTGCGCACCACCAGGTTGCTGCTTTTGATGCGGCCGATATCGACCTTCGAGGGCACCGTGCAGCCCAGTTCCGGGCAAAACTGCTGGAACCAGGGGCGGTACTGGTCCTGGCGCGCCAGTTCGTCGAAGTGATAGGCGATGTACTGGCCCGCCAGGCCGGCGGCGGCCAGCAGGATCAACAGGCTCCAGAGCAGGCGGCGGCCCCAGGGCGAGCGGCGCTTTTGCCAGTCCAGCTGGATCGGGTCGTCTTCCAGGTCCAGCAGCACGGCGTCCGGCGCCTCGGGCTCGGCGCGCCCGCGCTTGTTGCGTGGCGCCGGGCTGGCTGGCGGCTCGATCTCATCGGGCTCGTCGGCCTTCAGGGAGCCGTGCGCTGGCGTGGGCTCCAGGTCGTCGTCCAGGAGCAGGGAGGGCGCCTTGGGTTCGTCTTCCAGATCGTCCAGGTTGAAGGACAGCGACGGTTCGGTACGCCCGGAGCGGCCGGCGTCGACGGGCGGCTGTTCAGGTTTTTCGTTCAGGTCGCCGCTGGTGCCTGGTGGCTGGCTGAACAGGCTGTCGGGCCAGTGTTCCTCTTCGGCATCCGGCTGGTCGCGGCGGGCGCTGAGGGCGTCTTCCCTGGAGGCGCGTTCCTGGCCGAAGGCCTTGGTCGGCTGGATTTCCCGCTGTTCGAGCTTGGCCAGTTCCTCGTCCAGGTCGAGGCTGTCCAGGTCGAGCTCGGTGGCGCTCCACTGCTTCTGGCTGATGGCGCGCGGTGGCGGCGGGGTCAGCGGTTCAGCAGGGGCCGTCGGTGCGGGAGGTGTGACGACAGCGTCCTTGCCAGCGCGTTGCTCAAGCAACTGCCGTGCGGCGTTGAACACCTGCAGGCACGAGCCGCAGCGCACCACGCCCCGGGCCACGCTCAACTGGGCGTGGCTGACGCGGAAGCTGGTTTGGCAATGCGGACACTGGGTGACGAAACTGTCGGTCATGCGGCGATCCGGTTTATACAGGCGGCCATTCTAGCGCCGACGGCCGGTGATGCGTACCCAGCCATCGAGGTTGGCGATCGGATCCAGGTCGAAGTCCCGGGCGTAGGCGGCAGCGACTTCTTCACCCTGTTCGGCGAGGATGCCCGACAGCGCCAGGCGTCCGCCGCTCTTGACCAGGCTGGACAACTGCGGCGCCAGGGCAACCAGCGGGCCAGCAAGAATGTTGGCGACCAGCACGTCCGCCTGGACCTGCGGCAGGTCTTGCGGCAGATAGAGCGGGAACAGCGCTTCGGCGATGTTGTTGCGCCCGGCGTTGTCGCGGGAGGCTTCCAGGGCCTGCACGTCGATGTCGGTGCCCACCGCCTGTTTGGCGCCCAGCAGCAGGGCGGCGATCGCCAGGATCCCGGAACCGCAACCGAAGTCCAGCACGTTGCAGCCTTTCAGGTCCTGACCGTCGAGCCATTCCAGGCACAGGGCGGTGGTCGGGTGCGTGCCGGTGCCGAAGGCCAGGCCCGGATCGAGCAGCAGGTTGACCGCGTCCGGCTCGGGAGCGGCGTGCCAGCTCGGGACGATCCACAGGCGCTGGCCGAAACGCATCGGCTGAAAGTTGTCCATCCAGCTGCGTTCCCAGTCCTGGTCTTCGATCACTTCGCTGTGATGTTCGGGCAGCGGGCTGCCGGTCAGCAGCTCAAGGTGGGCCAGCACGCTGGCGGCCTCGGTGCCGTCTTCGAACAGGGCCAGCAGGTGAGTGTGGTTCCACAGCGGGGTGGTGTTGAGTTCCGGTTCGAAGATCGGCTGATCCTCGGCGTCCATGAAGGTCACCGAAACGGCGCCGACTTCGAGAAAAGCGTCTTCGTAGGTTTCGGCTTGTTCTGGGCTGATGGCGAGACGGACTTGCAGCCAAGGCATGGCGGGCACCTTTGAAATATGTAATGTGCAGCCTAGCGGGCTGCGAGAAGCGCGCAAGTTTACGCGAGCGAGGCGCAGAAGACGACACGCCAGGCACCATTTCCACTTGCCCGCACCGCCTCTCTGTAGGGGCGAGCTTGCTCGCGATGCCTGCAAGGGCGCCGCATAACACCAGGAAAATGCGCGCTGTCGCTGATGGCCCTATCGCGAGCAGGCTCGCTCCTACAAGGGGGCAGAAACGACAAGGCCGCTCGAAAGCGGCCTTGTCGTTCTGGTGCGGTGTCGATCAGTGTTGACCGGCCAGCTTGTGCTCCAGGTAGTGAATGTTCACGCCACCTTTGCAGAAGCCTTCGTCACGGGTCAGGTCGCGGTGCAGCGGGATGTTGGTCTTGATCCCGTCGACCACGATTTCGTCCAGCGCATTGCGCATGCGCGCCATGGCTTCTTCACGGGTTGCCCCGTAAGTGATCAGCTTGCCGATCAACGAGTCGTAGTTCGGTGGAACCGCGTAACCGCTGTACAGGTGCGAGTCGACGCGTACGCCATTGCCGCCCGGAGCATGGAAATGCTTGACCGTGCCTGGGCTTGGCATGAAGGTTTTCGGGTCTTCGGCGTTGATCCGGCATTCCAGTGCATGGCCACGAATGACCACGTCCTTCTGGGAGATCGACAGCTTGTTGCCAGCGGCGATGCTCAGCATCTCCTTGACGATGTCGACGCCAGTGACCATTTCCGATACCGGGTGCTCTACCTGCACGCGAGTGTTCATCTCGATGAAGTAGAAACGGCCGTTCTCGTACAGGAACTCGAAGGTGCCGGCGCCGCGGTAGCCGATGTCGATGCACGCCTTGACGCAGCGGGCGAAGACTTCCTGGCGCGCGGTTTCGTCGATGCCCGGAGCCGGCGCTTCTTCAAGCACCTTCTGGTGGCGACGCTGCAGGGAGCAGTCACGGTCGCCCAGGTGGATCGCGTTGCCTTGGCCGTCGGACAGCACCTGGACTTCCACGTGACGTGGGTTGGTCAGGAACTTCTCCAGGTAGACCATCGGGTTGCCGAACGCCGCGCCCGCTTCGGAGCGGGTCAGCTTGGCCGAGGAGATCAGGTCTTCTTCTTTATGCACCACGCGCATGCCGCGACCACCGCCGCCGCCAGCGGCCTTGATGATCACCGGGTAGCCGACTTCACGGCCGATGCGCAGCGCGGTTTCTTCGTCTTCCGGCAGCGGGCCGTCGGAACCGGGAACCGTAGGTACGCCGGCAGCGATCATGGCGTGCTTGGCCGATACCTTGTCGCCCATCAGGCGAATGGTCTCGGCTTTCGGGCCGATGAAGGCGAAGCCGGAGTTCTCGACCTGCTCGGCGAAGTCGGCGTTTTCCGCGAGGAAGCCGTAGCCTGGGTGAATGGCGGTGGCGCCGGTCACTTCGGCGGCCGCGATGATCGCCGGAATGTGCAGGTAGGAGTGCGCGGCGGAGGCCGGGCCGATGCAGACGGATTCGTCCGCCAGACCCAGGTGCATCAGTTCCTTGTCGGCCTTGGAGTAAACGGCGACGGTCTTGATACCCATCTCTTTGCAGGCACGCAGAATCCGCAGGGCGATTTCACCGCGGTTGGCGATCAGAACTTTTTCCAACTTCGCAGACATCGTTGGCTCTCCGCGGTTCAAACGATGGTGAACAGCGGTTGGTCGTACTCAACCGGCTGGCCGTCTTCGACGAGGATGGATTCGATCACACCGCTGGTTTCAGCTTCGATGTGGTTCATCATCTTCATGGCTTCGACGATGCACAGGGTGTCGCCTTTCTTCACGCTCTGGCCGACTTCAACGAAGGCTGGCGAGGTTGGCGAGGATTTGCGGTAGAAGGTGCCGACCATCGGCGAACGGGCAACGGTGCCGTTCAGCGCTGGGGCAGCTGGAGCTGCTGGTGCGGCAGCGGCGGCCGGAGCGGCAGCAGCAGGCGCGGCAACTGGAGCAGCCATCGGTGCCGGTGCGTAGTACTGCTGGGCTGGAGTCTTGCTGTGGCGGCTGATGCGTACGGACTCTTCGCCTTCCTTGATCTCGAGCTCGTCGATGCCGGATTCTTCCAGCAGTTCGATCAGTTTCTTAACTTTACGGATATCCATGAATCATCAACTCCCAAGGGTCGGTCAGGGGCGTTTAGCTTGTTGTTCAAGCTGCTCTAGTGCGGCCTCCAGGGCCAGTCGGTAACCGCTGGCGCCAAGGCCGCAGATCACTCCCACCGCAACGTCGGAGAAGTAGGAGTGATGGCGGAAAGGTTCGCGTTTGTGCACGTTAGACAAATGCACTTCGATGAATGGGATGCTCACCGCCAGCAGCGCGTCACGTAATGCGACGCTTGTATGCGTAAAAGCTGCTGGATTGATCAGAATGAAGTCCACGCCTTCATCGCGGGCGGCGTGGATACGGTCGATCAATTCGTACTCGGCGTTGCTTTGCAGGTAGAGCAAATGGTGGCCGGCCTCGCGGGCCCGGCGTTCCAGGTCCTGATTGATCTCAGCCAGGGTGACTGCACCGTAGACCCCCGGTTCACGGGTGCCGAGCAGGTTCAGGTTGGGTCCGTGAAGAACCAGTAGGGTCGCCATCTGCCGTTCCTTGTTATTGCGCAGTGATTGGAATGTGCGGTTATCAGAACCCGGCGACTATGCCGCAAAGCCTTTGTGACTGTCCAGTTCTCTGCAATAGGCAGCACGATGACCGATGTTTACCTAAAATATGTGACCAACTGACTAAATCCGGTCATTTGCTGCAGCAATGCGTTCAGCGAAGTCCGCGGCGCTGATTTCGCCGACCACACGCACATCGGCACGTTCGACGCCATCTTTGCCGAAGAACATCAGCGCCGGCGGGCCGAACAGTTGGTAGCGGTCCAGCAGGGCGCGCTGTTCGCGGTTGCTGGCGGTGATATCGAAGCGCACCAGGCGGTAGCCCTGCAGGCGTTCGACGACCTGGCGGTCGTTGAGCACCTCGCGTTCGATGACTTTGCAACTGATGCACCAGTCGGCGTACCAGTCGAGGAGCAGCGGGGTACCGGCATTCCGGGCATCGGCCAGGGCCTGCTCCAGCTCACCGGGGGTGGTGATGGTCTGCCACTGGCCGGCGCTGGTTTGTCCGGCGCTGTTGCTGGTGGCCGCGACCGGTGGGCGGGCGAGCGGGCTGAGCGGGTCGGTCTGGCCGCTGAATGCGCCGTACCAGCAGGCCAGGGCATAAAACAGCAGGAACAGCCCGCCCAGCTGCGCCAGGCGCGCGCGCGGTGCCTTGTAGACAAACTCCAGGGCACCGAGAAACAGGCCGACGCCGGCCGCCAGCGCGCCAATCAGCAACAGGCTGATCTGGCCCGGCAAGACCCGGCTCAGCAGGCCGATCGCCAGGCCGAGCAACAGCACGCCAATGGCGTTTTTCACGTAGACCAGCCATGGCCCGCTTTTCGGCAGCCAGGCCGCGCCGCCGGTGGCCACCAGCAACAGCGGCGCGCCCATGCCCAGGCCCAGGGCGAACAGTTTCAGGGCACCGCCCAGGGCGTCGCCGCTGGCGCTGATATACAGCAGGGCGCCTGCCAGCGGCGCCGAAACGCAGGGCGATACCAGCAGGCTGGACACCACCCCGAGAATCGCCGCGCCCCACAGCGAACCACCCTCGGTACGCCCGGCGATGCGTTCCAGGCGCTGGCTGATAAAGCGCGGAAGCTTGAGTTCGAAGACATCGAACATCGCCAGGGCGAACACGACGAAGAACAACGCAAAGGGCACCAGCACCCAGGCCGATTGCAGGCGTGCCTGCAAATTGAGCTGGGCGCCGAACAGCCCCATCAAGGCGCCGAGCAGGGCGAAACAGGCGGCCATCGGCAACACGTAGGCGAGCGACAGATTGAAGCCGCGCCAGCCGCCGACCTGGCCCTTGAGGACCACGCCGGACAGGATCGGCAGCATTGGCAGGACGCAGGGGGTGAAGGTCAGGCCGATGCCGGCCAGGAAGAACAGCGCCAGTTCGCGCCAGCTCCAGGCGGTTTTCCCATTGTCGGTAGCGGGGCCGCCGGCACTTGAGGCATTTGCCGAGGAGGCCGCGCCATCGATCTGCAAACGCTCGGTTTCCGGTGGATAACACAGGCCCTTGTCGGCGCAGCCCTGGTAGGTCACGGCCAGGGTGAAGCCCCGTTGGTCCGTGGCGCTGCGCGGCAGTTCGACATCGACAATGCCGTGGTAGACCTCGACGTCGCCGAAAAACTCATCGTGTTTCTGTTCGCCCTTGGGCAGTTGGGCGGCACCCAGGGTGATATCGGCGGGCTCGGCGCGGAACTGGAAGCGGTGGCGATAGAGGTAGTAACCCTCGGTGGCGACGAAACGCAGCTTGATCGACTGCGGCGTGCTTTGCAGCAGGCTCAGTTGGAACGCTTCGCGCACCGGCAGGAAGTCGGCGCTGTTGTTGATCGAACCCAGGGTCGAACTGGGGCGGCTGTCCAGCAACCCGGCGGCGTTCGCCGGCAGGGCAAGCACAAACAGCATCAGGCAAAGCAGGCGACGCATGGCAATCTCGCGAATCGAAGGTGTGCGCATGATAGCGGAGAGCGGTGGGGTATGCGTATGCGCCCCGTAGCCGCTGCCGAGCCTGCGACCGCGTTCTTTCAGGCAACCTGCATAGGCCGGTTTTGCGAGGACTGCGTCCTCGATCGCAGCCTCGCAGGCTCGGCAGCGGCTACAGGACTATAGGGCTAGACGCGGAATGCCTGCACCGCCGTGTGCAGCTGGCCGCCCAGGGCCAGCAGGTTCTCGCCTTGTTCGCGGCCTTCGCCGATGCGTTGCAGGTTATCCCCGCCCAATTGATGGATGCGCTCGCTGTGGTCGCGGATTTCGCTGACGGCGCCGCTTTGCTGGGCCGTGACATCGGCGATGCGGATGGCGGTATCGGAAATGGTCTGGATCGCCCCGACGATTTCATCCAGCGCACCGTCGGCGGCCTGGGCCTGGCTGGCCGTGGCTTCGGCATGTTCGACCTGGGCGCGCATGCCTTCCACCGATTGCCGGGCGGCGGCCTGCAGGCCGGCGATCAGGGTCTGGATCTCGGCGGTGGCACCCGCCGTGCGTTGGGCCAGGGAGCGCACTTCTTCGGCGACCACGGCAAAACCGCGGCCCATTTCCCCGGCTCGCGCGGCTTCGATGGCGGCGTTCAGGGCCAGCAGGTTGGTCTGGTCGGCGATGGAGCGGATCACCGTGAGTACGCCGCCGATGGTCGCCGACTCCTCGGCCAGTTGTTCGATCATCTGCGCATTGCCTTGTACTTCGCCGACCAGGGCATGCAACCCGGTCAGGCTCAGGCCGATCACTTTCTGCCCCTGTTCCACCGCCATTCCGGCACTGCGGCTGGCATCGGCGGCCTGGCTGGCATCGCCGGCGACTTGCTGGATGGTCGCTTCCAGCTCGCCCAGGGCGTCGCGGATCTGCGCGGTGTCGCCGGCCTGGCGCTCGGCCCCGCCGTGCAGGCCACTGCTCAGTTCCGCCAGGGCGCGGCTGCTGCCGGCGACCTGTTCGGCGTTCTGCCGGATGGTGCCCACCAGGTCCACCAGGTAGGCGCGAAGGCGGTTCAGGGATTCTTCGATGTCGTGCAGTTCGCGGTTGGTCCGGCCCAGCTGGATGTCGCGGCTGAAGTCGCCTTCGGCCCAGGTCGACAGGGCCGGCGCCAGATTGGTCAGGACCCGTGCCAGCCGACGCTGCAAGGTGTCGATCAGCAGGGCGATCAGCAGGATCAGGCCGATCATCAGGCCCTGCATCAGCCGCACTTCGCCCTGGATCTGCCCGTGCTGGGCGCGCACGACCGGTTCCAGTTCGGCGATGGCCTGCTGCACGGCGGTGATTTTCAGGTGGGTGGCGGCGCTGAGGTCGGCGCGTTTCTGGATCTGTTCGCGGGTGCGGTTCAGCTCGGCGGGGTAGCGGCCGAGCAGGCTGTTGAGTTCGCGCTTGAGGCCGATGCCGGCGTCTTCGACGGCGGCCTTCTCAGTGTTCTCCAGGCCCATCATGGCCGCGAAGTCATCGGTGTTCGACGCATTGCTGGCCGCGACACCCAGCAACGGCAGGGTTTCCAGCTGCTCGGCCTGGGCGCGCATGTTGCTCACTTCGCGCTCGACATCGGCGGCCAGTTCGCTGCGGCCGCTGCTCACCAGTTTGTCGCGGGCCAGGGACAGCTTGCCCAGGTGCTGGGAGGCGGTCAGCAGCAACGGCAGGTAGGTCGCGGCGCTCGGATTGCTGGCCGCCCCGGTCGCGTACTGGCTCAGTTGTTCGAGGCTGGCCCCCAGCTCGCGCTCGGCCTGCAGCAGCAGCGCTTGCGGATCGCCGGCCAGTTTGCCGGCGGCCAGCAGGTCGGTCTTGCTGAACTCGGCCAGGCCCGACAGGCTCGGGCGCAGGCTTTGCGCCAGTTCCGAGGGCAGTTCGTCGAGCTGGGCCTGCTGGGTTTCGATGGCCTGGCTGGCGCTGCTCAGGCGCAGGGCGTCGCCGCTGGCCAGGTAGTCCTCGATGTTGCGCGCCACCTGGTTCTGGAACTGCTGGGACAGCCCCAGGTAGCGCTCCATCAATAGGTAGGGGCGTTCGAGGGCGCGTTGCGACCACCAGAGCGTTGCGCCCAGGGCCAGGCAAACGGCAACTAATAGCAGGGTATTGAGATTGGTCAGCAGCTTCAGGCGCATCGCGTCCTACCAACGACTTGAATGGTAAGCGCCTGAACTTATTGCGTTTGTATTACAGGGTTATGACCGAATCGGTGGATTCCGGTGAAAAAGTGGCGCTTTGATGGCGCGCTGCCTGGACCCGGTTGCGCCCGCTGTCCTTGGCACGGTAGAGCGCTTCGTCGGCCTGGCTGGCCATCATCAGGCTGTCGGAGTCTTCCCGCAGTTCAACCACTCCGGCGCTGAAGGTGCACCACAGGTCCTGGGGCTGGGCCGGGTAATGGATTTCGGCAAAGCGCTGGCGGATTTCATCCAGCACCTTGCAGGCCGCTTCCAGGTCGGTGTCGGGCATGACGATGGCGAATTCTTCGCCACCGTAGCGGCCGATGAAGTCGGTCTTGCGCAGGCGTTGCTTGAGAAACAGCGCCAGGCTCTTGATCACCCGGTCGCCCATGGGGTGGCCGTGGCTGTCGTTGACCCGCTTGAAGTGGTCGATGTCGAGCATGGCGAAGCTCAGCGGCTTGTTTTCGCGGCGCGCGCGGAAGCTGCAGTCTTCGAGCAGTTGCAGGATATGGGTGTGGTTGTACAGCCCGGTCAGGCTGTCGCGGACCATGCGCGCCTTGAGGTTGCGCGCGCGGGCGGCGCGGTTGCGCACGGTGGTGATCAGGTGGCGCGGCTTGATCGGCTTGGTCAGGAAGTCGTCGCCGCCTTCGCTCATGGCGTCCAGCTGCTTGTCCAGGTCGTCTTCGGCCGACAGGTAGATGATCGGCACGCTGACATAACGGTCGTTATGGCGGATTACCTTGGCCAGCTCGGTGCCGGTACAGGCCGGCATGTACATGTCGAGGATGATCAGGTCCGGCTGGAAGTCGGCCAGTTCGGCCATGGCCTGGATCGGTTCGATCAGCGTCCGGGTAATGATCCCGGCGCTGTTGAGCAGGCGCTCGGTGTGCAGGGCCTGGGCGCGGGAGTCGTCGATGATCAGCACTTTATAAGGTTCGTACTGGGCGACGCAGGTGAGGATCTCGATCTTCTCCAGCAGGCTCGAGGCTTCCAGGGTGCCGGTGAGGAACTCCTGGCCGCCGGCGCGCACGGCGGCCAGGCGGGTCGGGGTGTCGGTTTCGTGGAGGCTGAAGAACAGCAGGGGCAGCTTCTGCTCCAGGCCTTCCTGGGCTTCGGCGGCCAGTTGCAGGCCCATGCCGTTGCCGCAGAAGTCGACGTCGATGACGATCGCCGCCGGCAAGCGCTCGACCATCGAGGAGCGGAACGCGGCGATGCTGTCCAGGGACTGGGCGCTGAGGCCGAAGAATTCCAGCTGCTTGGCCAGGCGCTCGCCGCGATCGTGGTCTTGCAGCATCACGTAGATCGGCTTGCGCAGGGGCGGCAGGAAGGTCTGCTCCAACTGGTCGCCATGGCGCAGGCCGGTGCGCGACAGGCGTTGCATCAGGCGGTTGAGGTCGGTGATCAGGCCGCTGCTCAGGCGCCCGCGGTTGGCGTCCACCGCTTCCAGCGAGTCGCTGATGCTGCGCGCCAGCTGGGTATGTTCGGGTTGTTCGAAACGTTCGGCGAAACGCAGCAGGCGCAGGTTGGCCTCGCTGAGTTCGGACATGTCGGCTGTCGACCATTCGCTGCGCTGCAGGCGCTGCCATATCTCGAGGATCTGACGCGCCTGGTGAATTACCCGCTGGGCAAAGTGGTGCTTGAGGCGCTCACGGCTGGGGTCTTCTGGCTCGGTCATATCCTGACTACTAGTTAGGGTGCATGCTGAGATCGACTGGTGGCTCTATGCTAGCACCTCTTATGGATTGTACGAGTGTCGTACGTCAACAATCTGCAACGCGACCTTATTCAGTTCCCGACCGACTGGTCGCATAGGTTCTGAACTGTGCTTCATTTATAGTGGCCGCTCGATGTACACCCGGCATGTGGCGCCTTGCGCGGCGGATGATTTTTAATCCGCTCGGTTCGAGGCACGATGGAGTAGGGTTGTGGTCGAACCGATGAACCCAAGTGATTGAAAGGATATAGCCATGCTGGACTGGAAGAACCGCGCGGGCAGCGCGCCGGATCGTGCTGCCGAACCCAAGTCGGCGACACGCAGCTACTTTGGTGGCCTGCTGTTCAGCCGCGCCCTGGGCACCCTGGTGGCCTTGTACCTGCTGGTGGCCGGTGCCCTGGGCTGGTACTGGAGCCAGGAACCGTCGCTGTTCCCCGTCCAGCAAGGCGCGCAAATTGCCGCCGAGAAGGAAGGCAAGCAGATGGTCGTGGGCTACACCACGGTGGAAACCCTCAAGACCGTGGCCGGCACCCTGCTGAACAAGCCGGGTGGCTATATCTCCAACGACCGTTTCCCGCCGGGCCTGTGGATGGACAACATGCCGAGCTGGGAATACGGCGTGCTGGTGCAGGTCCGCGACCTGACCCGGGCCCTGCGCAAGGACTTCGCCCGTTCCCAGTCGCAGTCCGCCGAGGACGCCGACCTGGCCAAGGCCGAGCCGCGCTTCAACTTCGACAACAAGAGCTGGGTGCTGCCGTCCAGCGAGTCCGAGTACCAGGAAGGCATCAACTCCCTGAGCCGCTACCAGGCACGCCTGTCCGATCCGAACCAGAAGAGCGCGCTGTTCTACGCCCGTGCCGACAACCTGAACAACTGGCTGGGTGATGTCGGGACCCGCCTGGGTTCGTTGTCCCAGCGCCTGTCGGCCAGCGTCGGCCGGGTCAAGCTCAACACCGCGCTGAAAACCGAAACCCCGGCGCCGGGCCAGTCGCCGCAGGTCGACGAAGAGGTGGTGGAAACTCCTTGGATGCAGATCGACAACGTGTTCTATGAAGCGCGCGGCCAGGCCTGGGCCCTGTCGCACCTGCTGCGTGCCATCGAGGTCGACTTCGCCGACGTGCTGGCCAAGAAGAACGCCACTGTCAGCGTGCGCCAGATCATCCGTGAACTGGAAGCGTCCCAGGAGCCGATCTGGAGCCCGATGATTCTCAACGGCAGTGGCTTCGGCGTGCTGGCCAACCACTCGCTGGTCATGGCCAACTATATTTCCCGCGCCAACGCGGCTGTCATCGACTTGCGTCAATTGCTCAATCAGGGTTGATTCATGGTGGTTACCTCCAATGAGGCCGCGCATCGCGCGGCCTCCGATGCCGAACAAGTCGCCTGGGTCGATGGCGAAGACCAGTTGCTGGGCACGCTGGCACGCTCGGAGTTGCGCGAGCGCGGCCTGATCGGGCGCGGCACCTATATCCTGCTGTTCAATTCCGCCGGCGAGCTGTGCGTGCATCGGCGCACCCTGAGCAAGGCCATTTATCCCGGTTACTGGGACGTGGCCGCGGGCGGCATGGTGCTGGCCGTTGAAAGCTACGCCGAGTCGGCGGCCCGGGAGCTGGAGGAAGAATTGGGGGTGAGCGGGGTGGAATTGACCGCCCATGACCATTTCTTTTTCGAAGACACCGACAATCGTCTCTGGTGCTCGGCCTTTTCGGCGGTCTGGGACGGGCCTCTGCGCCTGCAGCCGGAAGAGGTGCTGGAAGCGCGCTTCATTGCGATCGACGAAGTGATGCGGGAAATCACCGAAAAGCCCTATTGCCCGGACTCCCTGGCGGCCTTGCAGCGCTATCTGGCGCGGCGTCGCTAAAGTTGTATAAATTGGCGCGGTTAGGCTCTTAGCAAGTCGGCTTTTTGCCGTTACACTGCGCGACCTTTTTCAAGCTGAGCCGGCGTTGCTTCTTATATAAGCGCACCGGTCCAGTAGCGCTGCCCCTGCCTGAGTGGGGCTTCGCGGTCGATGGCACAGGCCATGTGCTTCGACCAGTCTTTGTCCTCCCAAGAGGATTGCCGGTGGCCAAAAAAGCCGCATCCTTCGCCGCCCTTGGTGGCCTGGTATTTTCCACCGACGCAGGTCGACATTGCCCGGACTGTAGCCAGCCGGTGGCAGCCTGCATCTGCAAACAAACCGTTATCCCTGCCGGCGACGGCATCGCTCGCGTGCGTCGCGAAAGCAAGGGCCGCGGCGGCAAGACGGTGACCACCATCACCGGCGTGCCGTTGGCCGAAGACGCGCTCAAGGAGCTGGCGACCACGTTGAAGAAACGTTGTGGCACCGGTGGCGCGCTGAAAGACGGCGTCATCGAGATCCAGGGCGATCATGTCGAGCTACTCTTGGCAGAGCTGATCAAGCACGGTTTCAAGGCGAAGAAGTCCGGCGGCTAGCAGCCTCTGTGAAAACCACCCCCGACTTGATGCAGCCCTGATCCGATTCAGGCTCGCCGTCGTCTTCATGGTTTTCACAGAGCCTGTTCATGACCGGTTTCTAAACTCAGCGCTGTAACCGAGGTCTACGTCCTCGTTGCAGGCTAATCGTCATTTTCATTCTTTAGACTGCGCCAGCCCCGGACCGGGGTGGCGCTCTATGACTTCTTTATAGGGGACTTCGATGTCCGTACGACGCACACGCAAAGACGATGGCAGCCAATGGACAGTTGCGGACAGCCGCAGTGTTTATGGGATTCGCCATTGGGGGGCCGGGTATTTCGCGATCAATGACGCCGGTCGCGTCGAAGTTCGTCCGAACGGCCCGAACAGCTCGCCCATCGACCTGTTCGAACAAGTCGAGGAGCTGCGCAAGAGCGGCTTGTCCCTGCCGCTGCTGGTGCGCTTCCCGGATATCCTGCAGGACCGCGTGCGCCAGCTGACCGGTGCCTTCGACGCCAACATCGAGCGCCTGGAATACCAGAGCAAGTACACCGCGCTGTACCCGATCAAGGTCAACCAGCAGGAAGCGGTGATCGAGAACATCATCGCCACCCAGAACGTCTCCATCGGCCTGGAAGCCGGCTCCAAGCCCGAGCTGCTGGCGGTGCTGGCGCTGGCGCCGAAAGGCGGCACCATCGTCTGCAACGGTTACAAGGACCGTGAGTTCATCCGCCTGGCGCTGATGGGCCAGAAGCTGGGCCACAACGTGTTCATCGTGATCGAGAAAGAATCCGAAGTCGCCCTGGTGATCGAAGAGGCCGCCTCGCTCAAGGTCAAGCCGCAGGTCGGCCTGCGCGTGCGCCTGTCGTCCCTGGCGTCGAGCAAGTGGGCCGACACCGGTGGCGAGAAATCCAAGTTCGGCCTGTCGGCGGCGCAGCTGCTGTCGGTGGTCGAGCGTTTCCGCGGCGCCGGCCTGGACCAGGGCATCCGCCTGCTGCACTTCCACATGGGCTCGCAGATCGCCAACCTGGCGGACTACCAGCATGGCTTCAAGGAAGCCATTCGTTACTACGGCGAGCTGCGCAACCTCGGCCTGCCGGTGGATCACATCGACGTCGGCGGTGGCCTGGGCGTGGACTACGACGGTACCCACTCGCGCAACGCCAGTTCGATCAACTACGACATGGACGACTACGCCGGTGTCGTGGTCGGCATGCTCAAGGAGTTCTGCGACGCGCAGAGCCTGCCGCATCCGCACATCTTCTCCGAAAGCGGCCGTTCGCTGACCGCGCACCACGCCATGCTGGTGGTGCAGGTGACCGACGTCGAGAAACACAACGACGACGTGCCGCTGATCGAGAACAAGGAAAGCCTGCCGGAAACCGTGCAATGGCTGGTGGATCTGCTGGGCCCGACCGATATTGAGATGGTCACCGAAACCTACTGGCGCGCCACCCACTACATGAGCGACGTGGCCGCCCAGTACGCCGACGGCAAGCTGACCCTGGCCGAGAAAGCCCTGGCCGAGCAGTGCTACTTCGCCGTGTGCCGGCGCCTGCACAACTC
Organism: Pseudomonas sp. 09C 129; assembly: GCF_002843625.1. NCBI lineage: Bacteria > Pseudomonadati > Pseudomonadota > Gammaproteobacteria > Pseudomonadales > Pseudomonadaceae > Pseudomonas > Pseudomonas sp. 09C 129. The sequence continues at coordinate 1,248,258 of NZ_CP025261.1, forward strand.
GCTGAAGGCGCGCCAGCGCTCGCACCGCCAGGTACTGGACGAACTCAACGACAAGCTGGCCGACAAGTACATCTGCAACTTCTCGGTGTTCCAGAGCCTGCCGGACACCTGGGCCATCGACCAGGTCCTGCCGATCATCCCCCTGCATCGCCTGGACGAAGAGCCGCTGCGCCGCGCCGTGCTGCAAGACCTGACCTGTGACTCCGACGGCAAGATCAACCAGTACGTCGACGAGCAGAGCATCGAGACCAGCCTGCCGGTGCATGGCCTGAACGAGGGTGAGGACTATCTGCTGGGCGTGTTCCTGGTCGGTGCCTACCAGGAGATCCTCGGCGACATGCACAACCTGTTCGGCGATACCGACTCGGTGAACATCTACCAGAACCCGAACGGCACCGTGTACCACGCCGGGATCGAGACCCATGACACCATCGAAGACATGCTGCGTTACGTGCACTTGTCGCCGGAGGAGTTGATGACTCATTACCGCGACAAGGTGGCCAGCGCGAAGATCAGCGCCAGCGAGCGTACCCAGTTCCTCGACGCCCTGCGTCTGGGCCTGACCCGCTCGTCGTACCTGTCTTCCTGAGGTTTCGACGGCTCAAGAAAAACCACCGCTTGCGGTGGTTTTTTTATGCGCGCCGCAAAGCTCAGCGGGCCGGGCTGAACCAGCCATCGTGCCGGCGCAGCCCGAGGGCGAAGGCCAGCAGAGTCAGGCTGCGCACCAGCATGAACAGCAGGAACGTCAGCCACAGGCCGTGGTTGCCCAGGCCCTGCAAGGCCCAGGCGCAGGGCAGGGTGAGGAGCACGCTGAGCAGCATGCCGTTGCGCATTTCCCGGGCGCGGGTGGCGCCGATGAACAGGCCGTCCAGCAGGTAGCTCCAGACCGCGATCAACGGCAGGGCGGCGAGGTAGGGCAGGTAGGTGAAGGCGGTCTGCCGCACTTCGGCGATGTCGGTCTGCATCTCGATGAACAGGTGCCCGGCGCACAGGAACAGCACGGCAAAACCGATGCTGGCCAGCAGCGACCAGCCGCCGGCGACCACCAGCGAGCGGCGCAGCGCCAGGCGATCGCGGGCGCCGATGGCGTGGCCGCACAGGGCTTCCACCGCGTGGGCCAGGCCGTCCAGGGCGTGGGCGGTCAGCAGCAGGCCGTTGAGCAGCAGCGCGTTGGCGGCCACGGTCGCGTCCCCCAGGCGCGCGCCTTGCACGGTGATCAGGAAGAACACCGATTGCAGCGCCAGGCTGCGGATGAAGATGTCGCGGTTGACCGCCAGCAACGGCCGCCAACTGGCCCAGCGCTGCAACGCCGCCCAGGCAATCTGCCCCGGGTAGGCGCGCAGGGCCGGGCGGGTCATGGCCAGGCCGATCAGCGCACCGGTCCATTCGGCGATCACCGAGGCCCTGGCCGAGCCGGCCACGCCCCAGTCCAGGCCCAGCACGAACCACAGGTTGAGGGCGATGTTGATCAGGTTGGTGCTCAGCAGGATCGCCAGCGGCGCCCGGGCGTTCTGGGTGCCGAGGAACCAGCCGACCAGGGCCATGCTGGCCAGCGCCGCTGGCAGCCCGAGCAAGCGGGTATGGAAGAAGGTGCGGGTCATTTCGTCCAGCTCGGCCGAAGGCTGCATCAGCTGCAAGGCCGCGCCGCTCAGCGGCACGCCTATGGCGCCCAGCAGCAGGGCCAGACCCATGGCCAGCAGCAGGCCTTGCACCAGGATCTGCCGCAGCGCCGCACCGTCGGCGCGCCCGGCGGCCTGGGCGGCAAAGCCGGTGGCGCCCATGCGCAGAAAGCCCATGGCCCAGGCCAGGAAGGTATAGAGGCTGGCGCCGACCGCCACCGCGCCAAGTTGGTGGGCATGGGGCAAATGGCCGATGACGGTGCTGTCGACCAGCGCCACCAGCGGCACGGAAATATTGGAAAGAATCATCGGCGCGGCCAGCGCCCACACCCGAGCATGGGTCGGACGGTGGCGCCAGGCAGAAATCAGGCTGGACATGCAGGCTCCTTGAGAGCGGGCATTGTAGCCGCTTGCCCGCCCGGCCATGCCATCCCGATCACGGCCCGAATCCTACAAAGACGCTGCGGGTGATAGGCCCTCTGTCGATCAATGTGCGCTGCGCCACAGCCAGCCGGACGGCGGTGAGATATAGTTCAACCCTTCGATACTCCTGCCAATGAGTGCCCCATGTTTAACAAAGGATTGTTCCTGGCCTGTGCGCTGGCCTTGCTGAGCGCTTGCGATTCCTCGACCTCCGACAAGGCGGCGACCCCTTCGGCTCCGACAGCGGCAGTGCCCGCGGCCAAGGCCCGGCCCGTGCAGGATGTCGCTGTGCTCAAGCAACGCTACGCCGGTCGCGAGTTGAACGTGGTGGACGTGTCCGAGGTGCAGCTCGACGGGGCCAGCACCCTGTCGGTGAGTTTCTCGGTGCCCCTGGACCCGCAGCAGAAGTTCGCCGACAAGCTGCATCTGGTGGACAGCAAGAGCGGCAAGGTCGACGGCGCCTGGGAGCTGTCGGACAACTTCATGGAGCTGCGCCTGCGCCACCTCGAGCCGCAGCGCAAACTGGTGCTGACCGTCGACGCCGGGCTGCGCGGGGTGAACGACGCGACCCTGGCTGCCGAATACGTCAGCCGCCTGGAAACCCGCGACCTGCAGGCCACAGTCGGGTTCGCCAGCCGCGGCACCCTGTTGCCGACCCGCCTCGCCGAAGGCCTGCCGGTGATTGCGCTGAACGTCGACAAGGTCGACGTCGAGTTCTTCCGTATCAAGCCCGAATCGCTGCCGATGTTCCTCGCCCAATGGGGGCGCAATAACAGCCTGCACAGTTACGAGTCCCGGGAACTGCTGCCGATGGCCGACCTGGTGTATGGCGGCCGCTTCGACCTCAATCCGGCGCGCAATACCCGGGAAACCCTGCTGCTGCCGATCGCCGGGCTCAAGCCGCTGCAACAGCCGGGCGTGTACCTGGCGGTGATGCGTGCCTCGGGCACCTACAACTATTCGCAACCGGCAACCCTGTTCACCCTCAGCGACATCGGCCTGTCGGTGCACCGTTACCAGAACCGCCTGGATGTCTTCACCCAGGCTCTGGAAGGCGGCAAGGCGCTGGACGGCGTCAGCCTGGAGCTCTTGGATGGCGATGGCCGCGTGCTTGGCCAGGGCAAGACCGAGAAGGGCGGCCATGCTGAGTTGCCGCTGCCGAAGAAAGCTGAAGTGCTGCTGGCCCACCAGGGCGAGCAGACCAGCCTGCTGCGCTTGAACGGCGCCGCCCTGGACCTGGCCGAATTCAATATCGGCGGCCCCCAGCCCCATCCGTTGCAGTTCTTCGTGTTCGGCCCCCGCGACCTGTATCGCCCGGGCGAAACCGTGCTGCTCAACGCGCTGCTGCGGGACAAGGACGGCAATGCGGTCAAGCCGCAGCCGGTGAGTGTCGAAGTGCGCCGGCCGGATGAGCAGGTCAGCCGCAAGTTCGTCTGGGACGCCGATGCCTCGGGGCTCTATCAGTACCAGTTGCAACTGGCCGGCGAAGCGCCGACCGGGCGCTGGCAACTGGTGTTCGACCTCGGCGACGGCAAGCCGCAACTGTACGAATTCCTCGTGGAAGACTTCCTGCCCGAGCGCCTGGCGCTGGAACTCAAGGGCAGCGACACACCGCTCAAACCGGACGAGACCGTCGAGATCAGCGTCAACGGCCGTTACCTGTATGGCGCCCCGGCCGCCGGTAATCGCCTGAGCGGCCAGATCTATGTGCGGCCGCTGCGCGAGGCGGTCAAGGCCTTGCCGGGCTACCAGTTCGGCTCGGTCACCGAAGAAGAGCTGAGCCAGGACCTGGAGATAGAGGAGTCGACGCTGGATGAAAACGGCGAAGAGCTGATCGCCCTGGAAAGCAAATGGGCCGAGGCCCGTTCGCCGCTGCAACTGATCGTCCAGGGCAGCCTGCAGGAGTCGGGCGGTCGTCCGATCACCCGGCGGGTGGTGCTGCCGGTATGGCCAGCGGACAGGTTGCCGGGGCTGCGCGCGCTGTTCGACGGTGCGGAAACCGACGGCGACGGCCCGGCCGAGTTCGAACTGTTGGTGGCCAACAATGAAGGCCAGAAGCTGGCGGCGGACAACCTCAAGGTGCGCCTGGTGCGCGAGCGCCGCGACTACTACTGGAATTACTCGGAAAGCGACGGCTGGAGTTATCACTTCAACGAGAAATTCCTCACCCAGGACGAACAGGTCCTGAGTATCAAGGCCGGCGCTAGCGCGAAGGTCAGCTTCCCGGTGGAGTGGGGCCCTTATCGCGTCGAGGTCGAAGACCCGCAGACCGGGCTGGTCAGCAGCCTGCGTTTCTGGGCCGGCTACCGTTCCCAGGACAACGCCGAAGGCGGTGCGGTGCGCCCCGACCAGGTCAAGCTGGCGCTGGACAAACCGCTGTATGGCGACGACGACACCGCCAATGTCACGGTGACCCCGCCGGCCGCCGGCAAGGGCTACCTGCTGGTGGAGTCCAGCGACGGTCCGTTGTGGTGGCAGGAAATCGACGTACCGGCCGAAGGCAAGAGCTATGCGATCAAGCTCGATCCGAAATGGGCGCGCCACGACCTGTACGTCAGTGCGCTGGTGATCCGCCCCGGCGAGCGCAAGGCCAACATCACCCCGAAACGCGCGGTGGGCGTGTTGCACCTGCCCCTGGATCGTACCCAGCGCAAGCTCGGCCTGACCCTGACGGCGCCGGAAAAAATGCGCCCCAAACAGCCGCTCAAGGTGAAGATCCAGGCCAGGAACGCCGATGGCAGAGTGCCGAAACAGGCCCATGTGCTGCTGGCGGCGGTGGACGTGGGCATCCTCAACATCACCGAATACCCGACCCCGGACCCGTACTCCAGCCTGTTCGGGCGCAAGGCCTATGGCGCCGACCAGCTGGATATCTACGGCCAGTTGATCGAAGCCGGCCAGGGCCGCCTGGCCAGCCTGGCCTTCGGTGGCGACGCGGCGCTGGCCAAGGGCGGCAAGCGTCCGGACACCAGCGTCACCATAGTCGCCCTGCAAAGCGCGCCGGTGACCCTGAACGAGCAGGGTGAAGGCGAAGTCAGCGTCGACATCCCCGACTTCAACGGCGAACTGCGCCTGATGGCCCAGGCCTGGACCGACGAACGCTACGGCATGGCCGAAGGCAAGACGGTGATCGCCGCGCCGCTGATCGCCGAACTGTCGGCGCCGCGTTTCCTCGCCGGCGGCGACCAGACCACCCTGGCGCTGGACCTGTCCAACCTGTCGGGCAAGGCGCAGAAACTCGATGTGCAACTGAGCGCCGAAGGCCAGCTGGCGCTGGTCAACGAAACCCGTCAGAGCGTGCAACTGACCCAGGGCCAGCGCACCACGTTGCGGATTCCGGTGCGGGCGCTGGGCGGCTTCGGCCAGGGCAAGGTCAAGGTGCTGGTCAATGGCCTGGACCTTCCGGGCGAGAGCCTGCCACCGTTCAGCCGCGAATGGACCCTGGGGGTGCGACCGGCTTACCCGGCGTTGCTCAGGCATTACCGCGCGGTACTCAAGGATCAGCCGTGGAGCCTGCCGGAAGGCGAGCTGGCGGCATTCGAGCCGGCCGGGCGTGAAGCACTGTTGAGCCTGTCGAGCCGGCCGCCGCTGAACCTCGGCGAGCAGATCCGCGCACTCAAGGCCTACCCCTACGGCTGCCTGGAACAGACCACCAGCGGCCTGTACCCGGCGCTGTACGCCGATGCCGTCAGCCTGAAACGCCTGGGCCTGGAAGGCGAGCCGGATGCCGAGCGCAAGCGCAAGATCGAGCTGGGCATCGAACGCCTGCTGGGCATGCAGCGCTACAACGGCAGCTTCGGCCTGTGGGGCGCGGACGGCGAGGAGGAATACTGGCTGACCGCCTACGTCACCGACTTCCTGCTGCGGGCACGCGACCAGGGCTTCGCGGTGCCGGCCGAGGCGCTGAAGAAGGCCAACGAACGCCTGCTGCGTTACCTGCAGGAGCGCAACCTGATCGAGGTCAACTACAGCGAAAATGCCGAGCACACGCGCTTTGCCGTGCAGGCCTACGCCGGGTTGGTGCTGGCGCGCAGTCAGCAGGCGCCGCTGGGCGCGCTGCGCAGCCTGTTCGAACGGCGTACCGATGCGCGCTCCGGCCTGCCATTGGTACAGCTGGCCATCGCCCTGCAGAAAATGGGCGACCAGCCACGGGCCGAGCAGGCCTTGACCGCGGGCCTGGCGGCTTCGCGCAACAGCAAGGACTGGCTGGCCGACTACGGCAGCCCGCTACGGGATCAGGCGCTGATCCTGGCGCTGCTGGAAGAGCACGACCTAGCCAAGGGCAAGCGCGAGGAGCGGCTGTTCGAGCTGTCCGACCAACTGGCGGCCAGCCCGTACCTGTCGACCCAGGAGCGCAACTCGCTGTTCCTCGCCGGTCGCGGCCTGCTGGGCAAGCCGGAAGCCAACTGGACCGCACAACTGAGCAGTGGCGCCGAAAGCCGCGAGCTGAACAACAGCCAGCCCGGCCTGAAGCTGCAAGGCGCGTTGCTGGCGTCGCCGTTGTCGATCAGCAATCGGGGCAGCGAGCCGGTGTACCAGCAACTGACCATTTCCGGTTATCCACAGCAGGCGCCGCTGGCCGGTGGCGAGAACCTGAGCATTCGGCGCGAATACCTGGGGATGAACGGCCAGCCACTGAATCTGCGGGCCCTGGGCAGCGGCGACCTGGTGCTGGTGCACCTGGCGGTCAGCGCCAAGCAACGGGTGCCGGATGCGCTGGTGGTGGACCTGCTGCCGGCCGGCCTGGAACTGGAAAACCAGAACCTGGCGCAGAGCGCCGCCAGCCTGGAAAACGCCAGCAGCCAGGTCAAGGAATGGCGCGAGTCGATGCAGAACGCCAGCCTCAAGCACCAGGAATTCCGCGATGACCGCTACGTGGCGGCGCTGAACCTGGACGGCTACGACAGCGTCACGCACCTGCTGTACCTGGCACGCGCAGTCACGCCCGGCACTTACCGTGTGCCGCCGCCGCAAGTGGAGTCGATGTACCGGCCGAACTGGCAGGCCGTGGGTGAAACCCTGCCGGAGATGGTGATCAAGGGGCGTTGAGAAGGGCGATCGCGGCAAGCGCGTTCCTTATATAGGAGCGAGCTTGCTCGCGATACGACCGCGCAGCGGTCGTCTATCGGTCAGTGCACCACCCAGCTCAGCAGCCACAACCCCAGCAGCAGCCAGATGATGCCCATGACGATCGAGGCGCGCATGAAGGCGCGGACCGCCGAGTACAGCAGCATCAGCCCGACGATCAGGGTGATGATGCTGATGATCGAGGTGTCCATGCCCAGCGCCCGCGACAAGCCGTCGATAAAGTTGCCGCCGGCGTTGGTCAGGGCGTTGAACAGACCGCTGAGGCCATCGACGATAAACCGTATGACCGAGCCCAGCGCCTGGCCGAGCCATTCAAAGAAGCTTTCTACCTGCATGCGTGCATCCTGATGAAAAAGTTGGCGTGCTTGCCAGACCTGAGCCTTTGGCCATCAATCGCGCTGGCGAGTTCCGTTCCAAGCATAGAGGTTCGCGGGTTTGATTTTTCGATTAGTTGCATCGCGCCTGCGCAGTTTTTGGTGGCGAATATTTGGCCAGGCACAGTCGCCCGGCTTGCCATCGCCGCAACCGAGCGGTCGCCGAGGCTGGCGCATCCTGCGGACCGTGCTGGGCGGCCTGTTGCTGCTGTGGGCCGGGCTTTGGCTGGCCGACCGCATCTGGCCGCTGCCGCTGCCCAAGGATGACCTGGCGCGGGTGGTGCTGGCCGAGGATGGCACGCCACTGTGGCGCTTTGCCGATGCCAATGGCGTCTGGCGCTATCCGGTGCGCACCGACGAAGTCTCGCCCTATTACCTGGACGCGCTGCTGACCTACGAAGACCGCTGGTTCTACAGCCATCCCGGGGTCAACCCGATGGCGCTGGCGCGTGCCGCCTGGCAGAACCTCACGGGCGGGCGGGTGTTGTCCGGCGGCAGCACCCTGTCGATGCAGGTGGCGCGCCTGCTCGATCCTCACTCGCGAACCTGGCACGGCAAGCTGCGCCAGCTGTGGCGCACCGCGCAGCTGGAATGGCACCTGAGCAAGCAGCAGATCCTCACGCTCTACCTCAACCGCGCTCCGTTCGGCGGCACCTTGCAAGGGGTGGCCGCGGCCAGTTGGGCTTACCTGGGCAAGTCGCCGCAGCACCTGACCCACGCCGAAGCGGCGCTGCTGGCGGTACTGCCCCAGGCGCCGAGCCGGCTGCGCCCGGACCGGCATGCCGCGCGGGCACAGGTGGCCCGGGACAAGGTGCTGCAGCGCCTGGCGCAGTTCCAGGTCTGGCCGCAATCGGCGGTGGACGAAGCCTTGCAGGAACCCCTGTTGCTGGCGCCGCGGCTGGAGCCGAGCCTGGCGCCCCTGCTGGCGCGCCGGCTGAATCGCCCGGACAGCCCGCCGCTGATCCGCACCACCCTGGACGCCAACCTGCAACGGCGCCTGGAAGACCTGCTTTTGGGCTGGCGCGCGCGCCTGCCGGAACACACCTCGGCGGCGATCCTGGTGGTCGAGGCGCAGACCATGGCCGTGCGCGCCTATCTGGGCTCGGTGGATATCAACGACGCCCGGCGCTTCGGCCATGTGGACATGATCAGCGCCATGCGTTCGCCGGGTTCGACCCTCAAGCCCTTCCTCTATGGCATGGCGCTGGATGCCGGGCTGATCCATTCCGAATCGCTGCTGCAGGACGTGCCACGGCGGTATGGCGACTACCGGCCGGGCAACTTCTCCATGGGCTTCAGCGGCGCGGTGTCGGCCAGCACCGCCCTGGCCACCTCGCTGAACCTGCCAGCGGTGCAACTGCTGGAAGCCTACGGGCCGAAACGGTTTGCCGCCGAGATGCGCATCGGCGGCATGCCGCTGACCCTGCCGGCGCTGGCGGAACCGAACCTGGCGCTGATTCTCGGCGGCGCCGGCAGCCGCCTGGAGGATCTGGTCAGCGGCTACAGCGCCTTCGCCCGTGGTGGCAAGAGCGCCAGCCTGCGCCTGCAACCGGACGATGTGTTGCGCGAGCGGCCGCTGCTGTCACCCGGTTCGGCGTGGATCGTGCGGCGCATTCTCAGCGGTCAGGCGCGCCCGGACCGCGACCCGAGGGCTGCATTGGTGCAGCGTCCGGTGCTGGCCTGGAAGACCGGCACCAGTTACGGCTTTCGCGACGCCTGGGCGATTGGCGTCGGGCCGCGCTACCTGATCGGCATCTGGATCGGCCGCCCGGACGGCACCCCGGTGCCGGGCCAGTTCGGCCTGGCTTCGGCAGCGCCGTTGATGCTGCAAGTGCACGATGTGCTGATCAACCGCGACAGCCAGCGCGGCATCAGCGCGCCGGTGCAGCCGGTGCCGATGAATGTCGGGGTGGCGGCGATCTGTTGGCCGCTGGGCCAGCCCATGAGCCGCAGCGATCCGAACTGCCGCCGCCAGCGTTTCGCCTGGACCCTGGACGGCACCACGCCGCCGACCTTGCAGGCGGCGGATCAACCCTTGGGCGTCGGCCTGCTGGAAAAAGTCTGGGTCAATGCCAAGGGCCTGCGGGTCGACGCCAAGTGCCCGGGGGCCGAGGTGCGGGATATCGCGCTGTGGCCGGCGCCGCTGGAGCCCTGGCTGCCGCGCATCGAACGGCGTGAAGCGCGCCTGCCGGCCAACGACCCGGGGTGCCCGGGGCCGGCCCTGGCGGCAGCGGCGCCGTTGTCCATCGTCGGCGTGCGCGAGGGCGATCGCTTGCGCCGCCCGGCGGCCAGCCAGGAACTGCTGCGGCTCAAGCTGTCGGCCCTGGGCGGCAGCGGCCGGCGCTGGTGGTTCGTCAACGGCGAGCCGCTGGGCGAGAGTGCCAACCAGGACAGCATCAACGCCAGCTTCGAACGGTTGGGGCCATATCAACTCAGCGTGCTGGACGAAGGCGGGCAGACGGCGCGGGTCGAGTTCAGCGTTATCGATTGAGGGGGTGGTGCGGGCCTTGCCTTCATTCGCCATCCCCCCGAAGCTATACGCCTTCAGGAGACCCCGATGAACCTAGACGAACTGACCCAACGCCTGCACGCCATTCGCGACCGCAATGACTGGCGGCCATTTCACAGCCCGAAGAACCTCGCCATGGCCGCCAGTGTGGAGATGGCCGAGCTGGTGGAAATATTCCAGTGGCTGAGCGAAGACCAGTCGCGGCAACTGCCGGCCGACAAGCTGGCCCACGCCGGCCAGGAAGTCGGTGACATCGTGCTCTACCTGTTGCTGCTGTGCAGCGAACTGGGCCTGGACCTGGAGCAGGTGGTGCGCAGCAAGCTGGCCGACAGCGAACGGCGGTTCAGCTGATGAGCGACCGTCATTTCGACCAGCTGGCGACCCGTTTTGCCGAAAAGATCTACGGCGGCGCCAAGGGCGCGATCCGCCTGGCGGTGCTCCAGGCCGACCTGGCCGAAGCCTTGCCGGACCGCCCGCTGCGGGTGCTGGATATCGGCGCCGGGCTGGGGCATATGTCGCTGTGGCTGGCCCAGCGTGGCCATCAGGTGACCCTGGCCGAGCCGGCCGAACCGATGCTCGAGGGCGCTCGCCAGCGCTTCGCCGAGGCCGGCCAACAGGCGACCTTTATCCAGGCGCCCTGGCAGGACCTGTTGGGCCAGCTCACTGAACCCTATGACCTGGTGCTGTGCCATGCGGTGCTGGAGTGGCTGGCCGAGCCCCACGCGATCCTGCCGGTGCTGCATCAACTGACCACCCAGGACGGCTGGCTGTCGCTGGCCTTCTACAACCGCGATGCGCTGATCTATCGCAACCTGCTCAAGGGCCACTTTCGCAAGATGCGCAAGAACGACATGGCCGGCGAGAAGCAGAGCCTGACCCCGCAACAGCCCCTCGATCCGCGGGAACTGGCGGCGCAACTCGACGGCTTGTGGCGGGTCGAAACCCAGAGCGGGGTGCGGGTTTTCCATGACTACATGCCGGTGGAATTCCAGGCCCGCGCCGAGTTGCTGGATCTGTTGGAAATGGAATTGGCCCATCGTCGTCACCCAAGCTTTGCCGGGCTTGGGCGTTACCTGCACTGGATTTGTCGTCCGGTCTGAGCGGAGCTCGAAATGAAACGCCACGCTGGTTTGCTTGTGCTGTGCCTGGGGCTGGCGGCCTGCCAGAGCCCCAACCCCTATGTCGCCAGTTCCAATCCACTGCCGCCGGCGCCGCCACAGGCGGCCGGGACCTTCGACCGCAGCGCCTACCCCGCGCCCCAGCGCGACTATGGGCGCTATCGCAGTTGGGCCTGGCGCAACGGGCGCCTGCCCAATGGCTCGGCCTGGGCCGATTCGGCGCAGGTCGCCGAGGCGGTCAGCAACGCCCTCGACCAGCGCGGCCTGCGTCCGTTGCACGACAACCGTCCGGCGGACCTGTGGGTCAGCGCCGACCTGCACCTGGAAAAGCGCCTGCGTCAGGTCCAGGACGACTACGGCTACGGTTACGGCGGTTATGGCTACAACCGCTACGGCCCTGGTTATGGCATGTACAACACAGTGCCGGTGGTGCGTACCTACGAGGTGGAAGTCGTGGTGGTACGGGTCAACCTGTTCGACGGCCGCAATGGCCAGCCGGTGTGGAGCGCCAGTGCGGAAACCTCGAGCCAGGGCAGCCTGAGCGAGCGCGCCGATGCGCTGCGCGAGGCTGTGGAAAAGGCTATGGCGGCGTATCCTCCTAGTTAGCGACATCCCTTCAGGTGCATTTGCTCTTCTGGAGAAACATCATGTTCCGCCCTCTTGCTTTACTGGCCCTGGCCGCGCTGCTCAGCGCCTGCGCCGCCAACCAGGTCAACCATGACTTCGATGCCAGCCGCGACTTCGCGGCCTATCGCAGCTGGAGCTTCAAGGAACCCGCCCTGCAATACCGCCCCGACGATCCGCGGATCAAGAGCGACCTCACCGAGCAGCGCATCCGCCAGGCCGTCAGCGATCAGCTCGACCAGCGCGGCCTGCGTCCAGCCGCGGCGGGCAAAAAGGCCGATCTCAACGTCCAGACCTACCTGATCGTCGAGAACCGCCAGCAACAGGTCACTACCAATTACGGCGGCGGCTGGGGTGGCCCGTGGAATGGCTACTGGGGCGCGCCGATGTACAACGAAACCCGCAACATCACCTACAAGGTCGCCACCATCCAGATCGACCTGCTCGATGGCAAGGACGGCAAGCTGGTGTGGCGCGGCAGCGACGAGCAGATACTCAGCAGCACGCCGAACCCCGCCGATCGCAGCACGGCGATCAGGGAGACCGTCGGCCGGATCCTGGCGAACTATCCGCCCAGGTAAGTTGCTGCATTCCACCACGGGGCGAGGGCTGCACGGGCCCTTGCCCCATGCCCAAACACAGCGCTGGCAAGTCGCCAGCGTTGTATTCCAGCCTTGACTACACTCCTTTCACCCAGCGGAGGTTGCGCCCGGCGGTGCGCCGGCAAAGGAGTGCTTCATGTTTTCCCGCACGCAGTTTTCCGGACCGGCTCGGCAGCGTGGCGCTATTGGTCTGATAGGGGCGCTGGCGCTGAGCACGGCGGTGTTGTGCACCCTGGTGGTGGTCGACAGCGGGCGCCTGTACCTGGATCAGCGTGAGTTGCAGCGGGTGGCCGATAACGCTGCATTGGAGGCGGTGGCGCGGGGCGGCAATTGCCAGGCGGGGCTCAGCGCGACGGTATTTGCAAGAGAAAGCGCGGCGCGCAACGGCTTTGTGGTGGGAGACGACAGACCGCTGACAGCCACCTGTGGCTCGCTGCAGACCGGTGCCGACAACCTGCGCACCTTCAGCCCCAACGCCAGCCAGGCCAGCGCCATCCGAGTGGTGGTCAGTGAAGCGGTGCCCACCAGCATCGCCCTCGGCGTAACCAATCTGTTTTCCGACAATCCCGTCAGCACCACGACCTCGTTGAGTGCCACGGCGGTAGCAGCTCAACCCAAGCCACCGCTGGCGCAATTGACGATTCGCAGCACGCTGGTCGACCTCAATCTGTTGAACGGCGCCCTCAGCGGTCTCGCAGGTAGCGCGATCAATGTCAGCCTGCTCGGTTGGCAGGGTCTGGTCGATACCGACATCAGCCTGCTCGGTTACCTGAAGCAGTTGGCCGTCGACCTGAATGTGAGCGCCGGAAACTACAGCGAACTGCTCGACGTCGATACCGACGTCACCCAACTGCTCCAGACCAGCATCAGCGTGGCCCAGAAGAACGGCGCCACCGCCGAGGTCCTGACGGCCCTGGGCAGCATCAAGGCTGCAGCCATCAATACGGCTCCGGTGAAACTGGGTGACCTGTTGAAGTTGCAGACCGGCACTGCGGACTCCGGGCTGGATGCCAACGTCCAATTGCTGAGCCTGGTCGAGGCGTTCCTGCAACTGGCCAGCAGCCAGAGCGCCGCGGCCGTCGAGCTGCCGGTGAGTGTGTTGGGGTTGGCGGGCGTCACCACCCGGGTCAAGATCGTTTCACCTCCCGAGTTCGCCATCGGCAACCCGGAACTGGCCGCTGTCGACCCGCTGGGACCCAATCGCATCTATGTACGTACCGCTCAGGTGCGGGTGTTGCTGAGCGTGGATCTCACACTGATCAATAGCGTGCTGCAGGCGGTGAATGCTCTGCTGATGCCGTTGGTGGGTACGCTCAATACAGTTCTCAGCCTCAATTTCAGTTGTGTGTTCAGCGGCTCCTGCGTAGAGACTGACCTGCTGATCCTGCCGAACGGTGCGAACCTGGATGTCAGCCTTGAAGTGGCGGCCGGCGACAGTCATGTCACCGGCTATACCTGCGTCAGCGACAGCGACAACAGCCTTTCCGTCGACACCACCACCTCCGCGGTCAAGCTCAAGGTCGGTCGGGTGGACGCCAGCAACTGGGCGTCTTCGACCGCTCAGGTCAGCGTGAGCCCATTACCGCTGGTGGATATCGGCGCGAGGACCTGCCAGCGGCTGTCTGGCCTCTGTGGGCCGCGTACCCCATTTGCCGGCGGCGGCAGCGAGTTGATGATCGACGTGCCGGGTGCTGACACGTGGATCGCCGGCACCCACGAGCCGAATTTCACCTTCGTCAATCCGCCGAAAATGAAGCAGGAACTGGCGGACGACGATTGGCACAGCGTGACCGCCTCCAATGTGGTCAGCAGCCTGCGTGCGTCGTTGACCGGCATCACTCTGATTACGCATCCGCCCAGTATCGGCAGCCTGCTCGGGGTGGTGCTCAATACCTTGCTGTCGGCGTTGAACACCGTGGTCGGCCTGCTGGCCACGGCTATCGGCGCCTTGCTCGGCCCGTTGCTGGACCCATTGCTGAACAATGTCCTGGCGGTGTTGGGCATCGATCTGGGCAAGGTCGAGGTGGGCGCCAACATCACCTGCGGCCAAACCGGCCGGGCCTATCTGGTGATCTGATCGCTCTGTACCAGCGGTAGGTCGATGCAGAAGCAGGCGCCTTCGCCGGTGTTGCTCACGCTCAGGCGCCCGCCCATGTTCTCGACTATGCCGTAGCTCACCGAGAGCCCCAGGCCGGTGCCCACGCCGACCGGCTTGGTGGTAAAGAACGGTTCGAAGATGCGCCCCAGCAGACGCGGGTCGATGCCGCCGGCATTGTCTTCGACCAGCAGCCGCACCCGCTGCGCGTCATGCTCGGCGCGTATGGCGATCCAGGGCCGCAAGTCCGGATCCTGCTCGCGCCGGCCGAGCAGCGCATCCCGGGCATTGACCAGCAGGTTGATCAAGACTTGCTCAAGCTGATCGACATGGCCCCGCACCTGCACGTTGAAGTCGATTGGCGCGACACGCAATTCAACGCCTTTGCCGCGCATGCCGTCGGCCAGCAGCGACAGGCAGCCTTCCACGGCCTGGGCCGGATCGAAAGGTTGTTGCTCGATCTCCGAGCTGCGGCCAAACACCCGCATATGGTCCACCACCCGGCCGGCCCGCTGGACCTGGGCATCGATGCGCTTGAGCTTGTCCTGCAGGTAGTCGAGTTGCACGTCGCCGTTGTTCAGGCGCTTGAGCACGTTGACGATGGCCATGCGCATCACATTCAGCGGCTGGTTGATTTCATGGGCCAGCCCGGTGGCCATTTCGCCCAGGGTGGCCATCTTCGCGCTTTGCATGAGTTGCAACTGGGAGCGGCGGACTTCGGTGTTGTCGCGGCCGACGGCCTGGATCTCCCGCAGGCGTCCTTGCTCGTCGAACACCCCGCGGTCGGACCAGACCCACCAGGCATGTTCGCGCCCCGGCAGTTGCAGGTTGATTTCCGCGGTGCTGACCGGAAATTCCGGGGTCAGCTGGCGGATTCGTTGCACGAAGGCGGCGTGTTGTTCGGCGGACAGCCAGTCACCGAGGTTGGCTCCGGCCAGTTGTTCGGGCGGGCATTCCAGGTAGGTCGCCAGGGGGCGGTTGCCGAAGGTCAGGGTCAGGTCGGGCAGGTAGCGGCAGATCATCGCCGGGGAGTCTTCCACCAGGATCCGGTAACGCTCCTCGCTGAGTCGTATCTGCTCGGCGGCCAGGGTGGCGTCGGTGACGTCCAGCCACAGGCCGACGGCTTCGACCGGCATGCCCAGGTCGTCGCGCAGCAGCCTGGCCTCGTCGAGCACCCAGTGGTATTCGCCACGGCTGTCGAGCAGGCGATAGCGGCTGCGCACCGCGCCTTCGCGCAGCAGTTGCCGGTTGCGCTCGAAGTAGCGGTCGCGGTCGTCGGCATGCACCCGCTCCGCCAGTGTGTCGTCGTTGCAGTCGTTCAGGGTCCAGCCGAGCAACGGCTGCAGGCTGTCGCTGAAAAACGTCGGCTGCAGCGCACCCTCGACATAGCGCTGGACATAGATCACCGCCGGCGAATGGGCGATCAGGTTGTCCAGCCGGGCGTGGGCCGCGGCCGCCTGCTGCTCCTGGTTCTTGATGTCGCTGATGTCCAGCATGAAACCGACGAAGCGCTGGTTCTGGCCAATGCCCAGGGCTTGCCCCTGCAGGCGGTACCAGATGGCCGGCAACTGCGGGTCGGCCCGCTGCAACCGTACGCAGAGCAGCAGCGGTTTGCCCTGTCGCAACTCTTGCAAGCGGCTGCTCAGTTCCTGGCGATCGGCGGGGTGGATCAGGGCCAGCCAGGCCTGCAGCGACAAGCGTCGGGTCTGGGGTTCCAGCAGCAGGTTGAGGGCCAGCTGCGGCGCCAGCTGGATCTCGTTGTCCTGCGCGAACAACTCCCACCAACCGGTGCCGAGCAAACCTTGCAAGGCCTCCAGGCGCTCCAGCTGGTGATGGTGCTGCTGTTCGCGCAAGCGTCCGAGCAAGGGCCCGGCCAGGGCGGCACTCAATTGCAGCCAGTCCCGTTCGCTCAACTGCGGTGCCTGCTGGCGTACCGGGTAGAAGCCGCAGAGCAGCCAGGCCGCGACACCGTGATCGTCGCGAAAGGGCACGACAAAGCCCTCGCTGCTGCCGAACGCACGTTGCAGGCGCGGATGCTCGCCAAGGCCTTGAGTGAAGATCAGCGACTGCGGGGCATTGCCGTTCAGGCTGTCCAGCCCGGTGCCCAGGACCTGGCCCTTGTGCCACAGCTGCGGTGCATCGGCGGCCTGATACAGGCCATGGATGTACCAGCCCTGTTCCAGGTCGTCGAGCAGCGCCAGGGCGAGGCAGGGGATATGCCAGTGCTGGGCCAGGGCATGGAGTTGCTCATGCAGCACCTCGGGCAGGCGAAAGAGGCTGCACAGGCGCAGCTGTTCGCTGATCTGCACGGCGAACTGCTGGCAGTCCTGGCGTTGCTGCGCCTGCTGGCGTTCCAGCAACAGGTCGCCGATGTCCAGCAGGTGCAGGAGCCAGCCTTGGGTAGACGGTTGCACCCAGCCGCGCAGGTGCAGGGTTTGCCCGCCGGCACCATGGAAGTCCAGGTCGAGCATGTGCCCCTGCCAGTCGCCAGGGCTGCCTTCGACACTCAGCGCGCTGTGCGCCAGCAGGTAGTCCAGCAACGGCGCCGGCCCTTCGGCGGCCGGCGGCTGGGCCAGGGCGTGGCGTAGCGGGCCGGTCATTTGCAGTACCTGGGTGTTGTGGTCCAGGTGCACCAGCAGGCCGACCCCGGGCGTGGCCAGGGGCGGCGCGGGAGGAAGCGCCTGGGGCGTCGTCCGGCCGAGAAAACGCCCGAGGAGTTTGTCGCCCGAGCTCAAAATTGCAGACTCGACTGGGCGCTGAGGTTCGCGGGCAGGGCGGGCACGCTGCCCAGGCCCGGCAGCACCAGGAAGGGGATGACCTGTCTGAGCTTGTCGGTGGAGTAGTGGACACGGACCGTGAGCAGGCCACCCGCGTAAGTTACGGTGGCATCGCTGGCGTTGTTGGCATTGAAGTTGAAGGCCTGTGGAATCCAGGTCAGTTGCTCGCGCAAGGTGTTCTTCGCGCGCGCTATCAGGGCGGCGTCATAGCCGGGCGTGGCGGGGTCCAGGGCGACGCTGCGCCGCACCGCTTCGGCAGTGGCCTTATTGAAGGACTGCACCATCAGCAGCGGCACGCTGTAGCTGACCAGGGCATAAAACACGGCGAAAAAAATGATGAAGACCATGGCGAACTCGATGGCCACGGCACCTTTTTGTTTTTCTGGCAGGTCGACTTTCACGGCGGCGTCTACCCTGACTGCTAGTAGGTCAAGTCAGCATAGAATCATTCAGCCAGAAGGGATGTTTTTTAACCGATGCAGCATTGGATTCTATTGGCTTGGCTGGGGCTGTGCGCGGTGCAGGATATCCGCCAGCGTCATCTCGCCAACGGCTTGACCCTGGGTGTCGCGTTGCTGGCGCTGGGATACTTGCTGTGGGCCGGCAACACCTGGCTGGGCGCCGACGCGGTGCAGGGGGGCAAGGCGCTGTTGCTGGCGTTGCTGCTGACCGTGCCGGGCTATGTGCTGGGCCGGATGGGCGGCGGCGACGTGAAGCTCCTGGCGGCCCTGGGGCTGGCGTCCGACCCCCCGCACCTGCTGGGTACCTTCATCGGTGCCGCGTTGGCCAGCGGCCTGTGGTGGTTGCTCGCGCCCAGGCTGTTGCCCGCGGCCGACCAACCGCTGGCAAGGTCCTTGCGATACCTCGATCCGCGGCAGGGGCAAAAGTACGCCTTTGCCCCTTTCGTCCTGGTCGGCATGGCCCTGACCCTGCTGTGGGCCCGCTAGTCGTGCCGCCTATCTCTATGTACATAGTCGGAAAGTAGTCTACGTTTATTCTGTACCTGCCCGAAGTGGACGCGGCAGGGCAGGAACATTCGTCTTGGGCTTGCCAGGCATGGAGTTGCGCGTGAACAAGCTTGTATCCCGCATCAAAGTACTCGTGGTCGACGACCAGCCGTTGATAGTCGAAGAGCTTTGCGAGTTTCTTGAAGGCAGCGGTTATCGCTGCGTCCCTTGTGAGTCCAGCCGCCAGGCGATCCAGCAGTTCAATGAAGATGCCGAAATCGGCCTGGTACTGTGCGACCTGCACATGCCCGATCTCGATGGCATCCAGTTGGTGCAGGAGCTGCAGCGTATCGCCGGCAAGCATCGGGTCTTCGAGGCCATCATGCTCACCGGCCAGGCCGACAAGCAGGATGTGATCAAGGCCTTGCGCGCCGGCATCGCCGATTACTACCAGAAACCGATCGACCTCGATGAGCTGCTGGCCGGTCTGCAACGCCAGGAGGAAACGTTGCAGGAGCGGCAGAAAAACCTGCAGCTGGGGCACCTGAACCAGAAGCTGCAGTTCCTTTCCGAATCCATTGACGATCTTTACCAGGATCTGGACAAAGTACGTCGCGCGCCACTCGCGCCACCGACGACGCAGGCGTCGGACCAGGGCGGCGGCGAGGCGGAGCAGATCGAAATCCCGGCGATCTTCAATCAGCTGTCGCCCCGGCAACTGGATGTGGCCCGCCTGGTAGGCAAGGGGCAGACCAACTACCAGATCGCCTGTGAACTGGGGATCACGGAAAACACCGTGAAGCTCTACGTGTCCCAGGTGCTGCGCCTGACCCATATGCACAACCGTACCCAACTGGCATTGGCGCTGGCACCCAGCAACTCGGGGTTGCGCCAGCGCGTGACCGCCCACTGATTACTCCCCATGTGCAGCACCCCCCGACGGTCGCGAGGGTGTGCTGCGCATGCAGGCCGCTGCATCCTTCTATTGGTGGGCGAAAGCCCGGGCAATGGCGCTGACGCCAGGGCCGGCCAGGACGATCAGTAACGCCGGGAAGAGAAACAGCATCATCACGACGGACATTTTCGCCGACATCTTCGAGATGTATTCCTGCAGGCGCGTCAGGCGCCGGTCATCGAGCAGCAGCTTGAGCGACTGCAACGACTTCATTGCCCCGCCGCCCTGGTAAATCAGCTGTTGCAGGATCACGCAGGTGTCGGTGAACTCATCGACGGCCAGCAGCCGCGCGGACTTGTTCAGTTCGTCCCCCAGTTCCAGGCCGGAATCCACCCGGGCCAGCACCATGCGCAATTCCTGGGTCAGGGCCGGCAGCAATTTCTGCGCGTCCTTGCTCAACACCCGCAGGGCCTGTTCCACCGCCATGCCTGACTCGAACAGGATGCGCACCAGGGGAATGAAGGTGGAGATATCGACCGCCAGTTGTTTCTGCCGCCTGCTGGCGGCCATGGCCAACAGACGCTTGGGCAACAGGTAACCGAGGCTCAGGGCGAACAGCGGGGCGACCCAGTGGTTTTTCGCCGCCGGGAAAAACACTGCCTGGATCACCAGGGTCAGGCCCAGGGCGAGAATCGGTGCGCCGATCTGGCAGGCGGCGAACAGCGAGCGTTGCCGCGCGCTGCGCCAGCCCAGGCGGTTGAGCAGCAACTGGGTTTCATTGTCGAGCCTGACCGCGTGCTGGCCGACCTTGCTGTCGCCCAGCACGTGCAGCCAGTTGCCGAGTGTGTTGTCGCGCGCGAGGTGCCCCTGCAGACGTTCGGTCACCTGACGCGTTCGCCGACGCTGTTCCAGCAAGCTGCCCAGCACCAGCAGCATGGCCGCGAGAAACAGCAGTGCACTGATCAGCAAGGCCGTCATGTCAAACACTCCGCAGCATGCGCCACAGCAGCGCGCAGCCGATGACCTGCAAACCGAAGGCGGCCAGCAGCATCATCCGGCCGCCGCTCTGGTTCCACATGCTCATCAGGTAGGTCGGGTTGGCTATCAGGAAATAGCCGGCCAATGACACCGGCAGGGCCGCGAGGACCATCGCCGTGATACGGGTTTCGCCGGTCATCGCGCGCAGTTGCCGGGCGGCCTGGTCGCGTTCGCGGATCAGCTTGATCAGGTTTTCCAGCAGCTCGCTGGCATTGCCGCCATAGCGGTGGTTGACCTTGAGCCCCAGGGCGAACAGGCGCAGTTCATCGCGCTCGTACAGTTCGGCGAAGTCCGCCACCGCATCCGGCAGGTTGACCCCCAGCTGCACGTTGCGCTGGACCCGGCCCATGGCGTGCTGCAACGGATTGTCGGCGGCCTCGATGCCGCCCAGCACCGCATCGGCCAGGGTGCGTCCCGACTTGAGGCTGCGCACGGCATGGTCGAGCAATGGCGGTAGCTGCTCGATCATGCGCTTGAGGCGCCGTCGGTACAGCCAACTGATGCACAGGCGCAGCAGCACAGGCGGTGCGACGAGCAGGGCGAGCAGCCCCGGCCCCATGCCCAGCCCATACCCGAGCATGCAACCCAGGGCCCAGACCATCAGCCATAGCCCCAGGCGTTCGGTGGGACGACCGAGGCCCGCGCGCAGAAAGGCCCTTTCGAGCCGGTTCCACGAGGTCTTTTCCACGCTCGGTTGCGGTTGCCCCTGGGCCAGGCGGTCGAGCACCCGGGCGGTGCGGGCCTGGCGCAGGCCGCTGTAGAACATCCAGCCCGACAGCCCCAGCAGGGTCAGGCACAGGAGGGCAAGCAGCACGGGACCTAACATGCGGTGGCGCTCCCTGGCTCAGTTGACGGGCAGGTCGGCGTCGCGTCGCAGCTTGTCGCCAGCGGGGTTGGCCGCTTCGCGCAGAAAGCCGAAACCGCTACGTCGGTTCAGACGGAACAGGGTGTTGGTGACGTAGATGTTTTCGCGTACGCCGACCACTTCCACCACTTCGCTGACGCAGCGCCGGCCATCGGGCAGGCGCGTCAGTTGAATCACCACGTCCAGGGCCGCGCAGATCATCTGCCGCAGGGTGCGTTCGGCCACCTGGCGCCCGGTCAGGCCCACCAGGGTTTCCAGGCGCAGCAGGGCATCCTGGGCATTGTTGGCGTGCACGGTGCTCATGGAACCGTCGTGGCCGGTGTTCATCGCCGTCAGTACATCGAGCACTTCGACGCCACGGATCTCGCCGAGGATGATCCGGTCCGGGCGCATGCGCAGGGCGTTGCGGATCAGGTCGCTGGCCTTGACCTCGCCATGGCCTTCGGCGTTCGGCGGACGGGTTTCCAGGCGCACCACATGGGGATGGCCCAGTTGCAGTTCGGCCACGTCCTCGATGGTCACCAATCGTTCGTGAGGGTTGATCAACTGGCTGAGGATATTCAGCAGGGTGGTCTTGCCGGTGCCGGTGCCGCCGCTGATCAGGATGTTGCAACGCTTGCCCACGGCCTCCTGGACGAATTCGAAGATCGCCTGGTCGATGGTCTGCATGGCCATCAGGTCGCTGCTCTTGAGCATGTCCTTGCGGAATTTGCGGATCGACAGGCAAGGGCCGTCGAGGGCGATCGGCGGGATGATCGCGTTGACCCGGCTGCCGTCGGGCATCCGTGCATCGACCATGGGCGAGGACTCGTCGAGGCGTCGGCCCAGGGGCGCGAGGATGCGTTGCATGACCCGCTCCACATGGTGCGCGTCGATGAAACGCAGGTCGCTCTGGTGCAGCACGCCATCGCGCTCGACGAACACCCGGTGCGGGCCGTTGACCAGGATCTCGGTCACCGCCGGATCGCGCAGCAAGACTTCCAGTGGGCCGAAACCGGTGAGCTCGTCCACCAGTTCTTCGGCCAGGCGCTCCATTTCATAGCGGGAGATCGCCAGGTGCAGGCGCGAGATGTACTCGGCCACCTTGTCGGTAATGAAATGCGCCAGAGCCTGGCGCGAACCTTCCAGCAGGTTTTTCCCCGACTCTTCGATGGCGTCGATGACGTAGCGATGCAGCACCAGTTTCAGGCCCTCGTGATCGGTGTTGCCGACCGGGCTGTGGGACTGGGCGCCGAAAAGTTTTTCTCTGCTCATCGACTTCCCCTGAGGCGCTCGAACCAGCCGGGCTTCGCCGTGGGCAGCCCTTGGGAGCGTCTGGCCAGGCGCTCGCCGAGGGTCTTCAGGGCTTGGGTCAGGCCTTCGCGGGGGGCCAGCTCGAACAGCGTGACGCCCTGGTTTTTCGCGTTGAGGCGTACCTCGGGGCTATAGGCCAGGACCGCGATCACTTCCAGGGCAAAGGTCTTGCCCAGGGTTTCCGCATCCGGAGCGACCCCGCGCAGGTAGCGGTCGACCAGCAGGCGGGCGTGTTCCAGCTTCATGCCTTTTTCACGCCAGATATTGAGCACCGCCAGGTTGCGGCGGCAGTCGAGCACGCTCTGGTCGGTGTACCAGAGCAACTTGTCGCAATGGCCGACGAAAGTGCGCAGGGCTTCGCTGTCCGGTTGTCCGGTGAGGTTCACCACGATGTGCTGGAAGTGCTGGCGCAGGGCGCTGAGCAGCATATACAACTCGGCGGCGCTGGTGCGTTCCAGCGGCTCGTCATGGCCGGCATAGGCCAGGATCCGCAGCCCGGCTTCGGTGCTGGTGAAGGCACTGTCGATCAGGGTCGCATCCAGGCGCCGCAGATGGCGCAAGGCATCGCCGAAGTGGAACGAGCTTTCCAGTCCCAGCAGCGCCAGGCTGTCGCCGCGCGGCAGGCCGAGGTCGAGCAACAGCGTCTGCTGGCCGCTCTTCTGCACCACCAGCGCCAGATGGCTGGCGAGCAGGGCGCCATCGGCATCGCTCTGGGTGCCGTAGAGCACGGTCAGGCCGCCGAGCTGGGTGCTCGGTGTGACCTGGGGCAGGCGTTTGCTCAGGCGTCGTACCAGGCCGGCCACTTCGCTGGAGCGCGAGCCGTAGGCCACGAAGTCGCGGGCTCCGGCGCGCATGGCGTTGAGTACCAGTTGGTTGTCCATGCCGTCGCCCAGGGCGACGATGGCCAGCATCGGCTTGGCCTCCAGCGCGCCCTCGATCAACGCCGACTGGGTGACCACATGCTCGCGATCGAGACCGACGAAGACCAGGCTGGCGAATGTCACATCCACCAGCGCCAGCAATTCGTCGAGGCTGCCGCTGCCAGCGCTGACCACCTGCCCGAGTGGCGCCAGGGCGCCTTGCAGCCATTCCAGGTCGGTGCCGTTGCGGGTGATCGCAAGGAAGGTCTGGCTCAGGTTCTGACTCATTGCGATAGCCCACTGCGTTGATTGAAGTTGCGGTTTTCCAGGGAGTACCCGTTCGGGTCGTGCTTACACAGCGGGGCGTCGCCCTCGGCAGGTACACCGCTCGACATCAGGGGTCGGATCAGGCCTTTGAGCAGGGGCCGGGAATCATTGGACATGAAGAAGTGTCCTTGCATGATCAGGGTGTTTGTTGACTCGCTTCGATGCCGCGTATGACTTCTATCTGGGCGCGACGCGATGTGGCGTCGAACGTTCTGGTGGTGGAGGGAGAGGGGGTGGACAGGGCCAACTGGTTGAACTGGATCAAGGATCTGTCGGCGTTTTGCAGATGCTTCGACGCGCTTTTTTCGCCGGCCCAGTAATGTGCCAGGCGTTTCTCGTCGGCGCTGCGTACCGCCAGGCGCAGCACGCCGGCTTGAGCCGCGAGCATCAAGCGGCTCAGCAAGGGTTCCGGGACGGCCAGCAACACGCTGCGCGCGTTCAGGCGACGCTGATCCTGTTTGAGTTTTTCCTCGGCACTGGCGGGCGGCGAGCCCGGCTTGCCATCGTTGGTCAGGCCCAGTTGCTCGCCGATGCCCAGCACCCGCAGGGCCGGCACCACGACCTGGGCCGAGGGCAGCAGGTTGTTGCTGTCCTGGCGCAGGAACAGCAGCACATCGACGTAGTCGCCAGGGCTCAGTTGCCCGCTGGCGCCGATGACTTCGTCTACCGCGACGGCCAGGGCGCGCTCGTCGGCACGGATCATGCGGGCCACGCTGCCCCCGGCTTCGAAGCTTTCCTCGCTCAGCCAGGTCCCTGCCGGCAGCGCCCGCCATGGCGTGCGTCCGATGACTTGATCGAGGCTTTTGAGGCTGCCGGCGGGGGCGGTGCGCAGCCGCTCCAGCGTGACATCGCCGGCCTTGATGGGAACGAACGGAGGTATGTCGCGTACCAGCACCGCGACGGGCTGGCGAGTCGCATCTTCGGCGGAAGCAGCGACGGTTTGCACGGCGTCGGGGGAAGGCTGCGCTACAGGTTGCGCTGCGGGCCGGCGACTCAATGCCAGGCCCCAGTAACCGGCAATGAGAGCCCCCACCAGAAACACCCCAGCCAACCCCATAGTGATACGACTGTTCATGACGGCTCTCCCTTTCCCGCTGCATTACCGACTCGCACATCCAATGAGTCAATTTCGCAATCAGGCAGCTATGAACAAGCAACTATTTCGCTATTTGAAGGTAGAACAGCTGCAACAAAACGCCATTACTGTCGAGAAAATAACTTGGCTCATCCGTGCCCTGTCCGATGTCGCGTTTTTTTTGACGCCAAAGGGCCGAGCTAATACTTAATGATTAATTCGTTCTTACAGTTGTTGGCTGGAAGTTTGTTGACAATGCTGTGGTGGCACAGGGGAATCATGTTGCAACGCTGCAACACTCAGTGCGTTGAGGAGAAACTAGATGTTCTTCATTCTCGCCACCCAATGGATCACCCTTCTGGCCTCCCGGCTCCTGCGTTTCCTCAAGAATAACGAGGGCGCGTCAGGGATTGAGTACGCACTTATCGCCGGTATGGTGGCCGTGGCCATCGCGGCATTCGTACCTGACATTTCAAGCGCTATCACCACCACCTTCACGACTTTGCAAGGGGCGTTGGAGGGCGACACTAGCGCTGCTGCTCCTAGTACCCCGTAACACCGGTCCTCAAGGCTTTATCGAGGCGTCGATACCCATCGGTATTCAGTCACTTTCAGGTATTGCCCATGAGCTCCTCTTCGTTTCCACGCCAGCAGCTTCTTCTCGTGGACGATGAAGAGGACGCGCTGCTCGAGCTCGCCGAATTGCTGGAGGGTGAAGGCTTTTGCTGCTTCACCGCGACCTCGGTCAAGCTCGCCCTGGCCCATCTCACTCAACACCCGGACATCGCGCTGGTCATCACCGACCTGCGCATGCCGGAGGAGAGTGGCCTGTCGCTGATCAGGCGCCTGCGCGATCACACCTCCCGCCAGCACCTGCCGGTGATCGTCACCTCGGGGCATGCCGACATGGATGACGTCAGCGACCTGCTGCGCCTGCAAGTGCTGGACCTGTTCCGCAAACCCATCTATCACGTGCGCCTGCTGGAAACCCTGAACACGCTGTTCCCGCTGCCACGTATCCATCTGGTCAATCCCTGAACCTTCGCGCTCCTCCCGATGCCCGGTTTTCGTCGCCGTCGGTGTGATTTTTCGATGGTGTCATAATGATGGCTCCTGTACATTTGCCGCCGCTTGTCCGGGCGTTTGCCGACAAGCCGGTAGGGATGCCTGAAAGACACCGGCGCGCCTGCTGAAACCTGTCGTCCGCGTTTCTGGAAGGGATATCCCCATTGAATACTTCATTCCTGCGCCGCTCGCTGCTGGCGCTGTCTGTGGCCGCCGCCGTGCCCCATGCGTCATCGTCGATGGCGGCGGACCTGAACTACGACCTCGGTGGCGGTGCCTTGAACAGCACGCTGCAGACCTTCGACAATGTGCGGTTGAGCGGGACGTCGCAGAACACTGGCGCCGATTTCAGGGGGTTGACGGTCCAGGGCGGTTTTATCAATGACGGGGCGGTCAATTTCAGCAGCGGC
This sequence comes from Pseudomonas sp. 09C 129, assembly GCF_002843625.1. Taxonomy (NCBI): domain Bacteria; kingdom Pseudomonadati; phylum Pseudomonadota; class Gammaproteobacteria; order Pseudomonadales; family Pseudomonadaceae; genus Pseudomonas; species Pseudomonas sp. 09C 129. The sequence goes on from NZ_CP025261.1 coordinate 1,274,262, forward strand.
TCGACCCAGGCCGGGTTGTTCTTCGCTTCTCAGGCGTCGACCGCTTCGACCTTTACCGGCGACTTCATCAACCGCGGTTCGGTGCGGATCGACGGCCTGGATGCTTCTGCCACGCCGAGCGGCATTTTGCATTCCGGCAGCCAGATCGGTGGTGACTTGATCAACGAAGGCAATATTTCGGTGGCGGCCGAGGGGGCCGTCGGCCTGGATATCTACCAGGCGACCATCGCCGGCCAGGTGCTCAACACCGGAACGATTGCGGTCACGGGGGAGGGCGCCTACGGCGTGTTGATGTTCTCTACCTCCACCGGCATCGGCAGCGACAGCGCCATCAGCGCAACGACCATCGACAATCGCGGCACCATCACCGCTCGTGGGCGGAGCGCCAAGGGCATCGAAATCGAAAATGCCGTTTCCAACGGCGGGGTCAGCAACGGTATCGTCAACAGCGGCACGATTGCCGCCGATGGTATCGGCGTACACGTGGTCAGCTTTGCCAACCCCTCTGTGCTGTTCTCCATCAGCCAGACCGAGGGCCTGATCGAAGGGGGCATCGCGGCGATCCGGGCCGATCAGCCAAACACTTATTTCTACTGGCAGGGAGGGCAGGTCAAGGGTGATCTGCTTGGGCTTTCCGGTGTGTTGGCCAGCGGTGAGGTGAGCTTCGACGGCTCGACCATTCGCGCCGGCTATGTGGACATCGATGACGGCCGCCTGACCCTGCTGCGCCCGCAAACCACCCTCGATGGTGGGCTCGACCTGGACTCTTCGACCGCCATCTTGCGCTTGTTGCTGGACAACGATACCCACCCGACGACGCCGATCCTGAAGGTCACGGGCTCTACTTCTTTCGGCGAAGGCAGCCGCATTGAACTGGCGGCGCGCTCCAGCGATTTCCGCACCGGTGCCGATGGCACGCGCTACACCCTGATCAACACCGGCACTTGGGAAGAGCCGCAGAACGCCAATGTGGTGTCGTCGTCCGCGTTGCTGGAAGTCAAAAGCTTCGGCATCGAAGGCAATGACCTGAAGGCGCTGGTCACCACCAAGAACCCTGCGGTGGTCGAGGAGAACATCATCCAGGCGGACGGCTCGCAAAACGCCGCGAACGCCATCAAGCCGTTGTCGAACAGCCTGATGACACGGCTCGATGAAAACGATCCGGTGTTTCGCGCCTTTGCCAGCGCCTCCTCGGATGCCGAGCTGGCCAGGCTCTCCGAGACCCTGGGCCCGGACGTCAGCCGTGGGGTGATTCATGCCGCCACCAGTGGCCAGAACCTGGTCAGCAATGTGATCACCAACCGCTCCAGCAGCGCTCGCAATGGCTTGTCTTCGGGCGACGTGTTGGCCGAGAAGGGCGTGTGGCTCCAGGCGCTGTCCAGTGACGCCGACCAGGACAGCCGCAAGGGTGTCGAGGGTTATGACGCCAACAGCCACGGGATTGCCGTGGGTGCCGACGGCCAGCTCAATGCCGACACGACACTGGGCCTGGCCTACAGCTACCTGGACAGCGACGTGAAGTCCTCCACTGGCAACAAGACCGATGTCACCGGCCATGCCCTGACCCTGTATGGCGACTGGACCCACGACAACTTCTTCGTCGACGCTTCGTTGATGTACGGCTGGAACGACAACGAGTCCAAACGCTACGTCGCCGGCACCCGCGCCAAGGGCGATTACGACAGTGAAATCTTCGGCGTCAATGCCCTGGCCGGCTACAGCCTGCGCCTTGACCGGCACCTGCTGCTCGAACCGCAGGTCGGTGCCCGTTACGCCAACGTGATGATCGATTCGTACCGCGAAAAAGGCAGCTCGGCGGCCTTGAATGTCGCCAGCCAGCGTTATGAAGTGGGCGAGCTGGGCATTGGCGCGCGCCTGGCCGCCGCGTTCGATCTGGGCCGGGGCAGCCTGGAGCCGGAAGCCAGGGTCATGGCCTGGCACGACTTCATCGCTGACAAGGCCAACACCACCTCGACCTTTGTCCTGGGGGGCACGCCATTCACCACCAGCGGCGCATCGCCGGAACGCGACAGTTATGAAACGAGCCTGGGCGCGACCTATCGCGTCGGTGCCTGGAGCCTGGGCGGTTCGTACAACTACCTGACCAAGACCGACTTCTCTGCCGATACCTTCAGCGCCAAGGTGCGCTACGACTTCTGATGCTCGCCTGAACACAACGACCCGCCTTGGAGCGGGTCGCTTTCGTTTGGCTTGAGGGGCTTTTTACAGCTGGTAGCTGAAACTCAGGGTGTAGCGCGGGCGCCGGTTGTGGGTGTCCAGGGCTTCATCGGACATCGGCTTGGCCGCTTCGAGGGAGATGTTGTAGTACTTGGCGTCGCCAAAGCGCAGGCCGACGGCGGCCGACGACAGGTCGTTGCCCTGGACCGGCAGTTCGTTGAACCAGGTCCGCGAGCGATCCAGCACCACGTACGGCTGGAGGATTCGCAGCCAGCGGTCTTCGCGATTGAAGCTGTAGTTCACCTCGTAGGCCGCGCCCCAACCCTTGTCGCCGGACGCCTGGTCGTCGGGGTAGCCTCGGCCGAAGTTCTGCCCGCCGAACACCGCGCGCTCGCTGTCGGGCAGGTTGTCGCGGCTCCAGTACAGGGCCGCCGACAGCACCCCTTGCCAGTTGTCGAAGAACTTGTCGCTCTGCACGCCGGACAGGCGCACGCGGAAGAAGTCCAGGTCGTAGAGGTTGTCGTTGGTCTTCGCGCCCAGGGCGTCCAGCCCCTGGTACACCCCGGCACTGAGAATCCTTAGTTGGCGTGCATTGGCCTTGCGCCAGTCGCCCTCGAAGGCCAGGGCGCGAATGTCGGTTTTCAGTTCGACGCTCTGCGGATAACCCACCACTTGATAGCGGGTCTTGTCGTTGACCGCATACAGGCGCGAACCCAGGATCAGCAGCTCGTTGGGGGCGGCGATGACCGGGTGGCTCAAGCCTATGGAGTAGCGGTCGTTCTCCCGGCGGGGCTTGAGTTCGAGGCCGTTGTCGAGCCGCACATTGGTCCCCGGGTCGGCGCGGTAGCGCGTGCCGTACAGGCTCAGCTGGGTGCCTTCGTCATTGAGAAACTGGTTGTAGTCCAGGCGGTAGTAGTGCTCGTGATCGTCCCCCGGCGGGAACAGACCGCTGAGGGTTACCTGCTCGCCCATGGAGGTCTGCGAGTTGCTGCTGACCGCCAGCAGGGCTTGCAGGCCATTGCGGTTGTCGTCGGTGGTGCTGAGGCTGCTGGTGAACGGTTTGCGGCTGGCCTGGGCAATCAGGTAGGCCGCGCCGTCGGTGGTTCCCGGTGGCGGCACCTGGGCTTGCAGGGTGACCCCGGGAATGCGGCTCATCAGGGTGGTGTAGTGCTCGAAGGTCTTGCGGGTCAGCGGCCGTTCGGCCTTGAGTTTTGCCACCAGTTTGTCGAGGTAGGCCGAGACCGGGCCGATATCGCCCTGCAGCTGGTAGTCCTTGATGTAGCCCTCCACCAGGACTACGCGCACGGTGCCCTGGTCGAAGCTCTGTTGCGGCAGGAACGCATAGGACAACAGATAGCCGTCCTGCTGGTAGCGGCGGGTGATTTCCCGGGTGGCTTCGATCAGTTGCCCCAGGGTGCTTGCATGGCCGATCAGCGGCTTGTAGATCTCTGCCAGCTCGCTCAGCGGATAGAGGGTGCCGCCCTCGATCTGCACGGTGCTGACGTTGACTGTGGTGCCCATCATCAGGGGCTGGGCCTGGGGTTCCTTGGGGGGCGCCAGTTTGGGCGCCGGGGTCGTGGGGCGGTAGGCGTCGGCCGGCAGGTTGGGTACCGGCAGGTTGCGGATGGTTTCGTTGCTATTGAGAAAGCTGGGAAGGTTTTCGGCGTGGACGTATGAGCAAAGCGAGACTAACAGCAAGGGAGCCAAAGCGCGCATAGGACACTCCATGGTCAAGTCGCAGCAACGCGAGAGGTACTTCAGTCGGCGGCGCTTGTCAGGGTCTTGGCCTTGATCAAGGACTGCAACCGTCATGCTCCAGGCAAGAAAAAGACGAGAGACTCAATCGAATCCCTCGTCTCCAACCAAGCGTAGGCGCTGTAGGTAGGGCCGTCGAATCGGCCAGGTGCAAAACGCTTATCGGGTGCCGCTCAGGGTTCCGGTCAGCCCGCCGAGCACACCACCGAGGCTGCCCGTAGTGCCGCCAGTGGTGCCACCGTCGACCAGGGTCCCGACCGAGGTGACCGTGGTCCCCAGGGTGTTCACGGTCTGGCCGACGGTGCTCACCACAGGGTTGGGGGCGCTGGCGGTGAGGGTGGTGCCTACCGTGCTGACGGCGCCGCCTACCTGGGTGAGCAGGCCGGCGATGGGGGTGCCGGTGCCGGTCGTGGCGCCCACTTGCTGGGTCAGGCCGGTGACGGTGGTGGTGACCGGGTTCAACGCTGCGCCGACCGTGGCGCCGACACCGGCCAGTGGCGCAGTGGCGCCGACATTGGCCACACCCGTGCCGCCCAGGGCTCCGCCCACCGAGGCTACGACGTTGCCGACCGAGGCTGTGCTTACCCCTGTGGCGCTGACCAGGGTGTTGGTGTTGCCGGCATTCAAGCCGGTACCCAGGTTGACCACCGCACCGCCGACGGTTTCCAGCAGGCCGGTGCCGCCGATGGTTCCCCCGCCGGTGCTCGGGGCGGTCGTCAGGCTGCTGGTATTGCCGATGGTGGTGGCGACATTGTTCAGGGTGCCGCCCAGGGTATTGGTCAGCGTGTTGCCACTGCCCGTGGCGGTGACTTTGTCGCCCAGGCCGTCGACGGTCGTTGCCACCTTGTCGATCAGGCTGCCGACCGGAGCGCTCAGGCCCGTGGCGCTGACCACCTTGCCGGTCAGGCCTTCTGCCAGGGTGACGACCGGCACCAGCAGGTTGTTGCCGACCTTGTCTGTTACTGTCCCCAGGGGGCCGCTACTGGTCACGGTGGTGAGGGTGTCGCCGAGCATGCTGACCTTGTCGCCGACGCCGTCGAGTACCGGCGCCACCCGGGTGACCACGCCGCCCACCAGGGGAATGCTGCTGGTGCTGGTGGCCAGCTTGCCGCTGATGTCCGAGACGCCATCGCCGACGTCCGACACCACGTTGCCGACTATGGCCGTGGTCTTGCTCAAGGCCTGTGGATCGCTGCCCAGTTGACCGAGGCCATTGGTCAGGCCATCGCCTACGGTATCGACCACATTGCCGGAAGTGTTCACCGCGCTTTGCAGGACCCCGCCGACTACCGGAAGCGGAGCCAGCGCGCTGCTGAGGGTGCTGACACCGTCGCCGACGCCGCTGATGGTGCTGCCGAGGTCGGACACCAGGGTCGAGGTGACCAACGGGGTCGTGGTGGGTGTCGTCGGGTCGGTCGGATCCGTTGGGTTGGTCGGGTCGGTGCCGCCACCTCCACCGGTACCGCCACCCGTGCCTCCGGTCCCGCCAGTGCCACCCGTCCCTGCAGTGCCGCCGCCGGTTCCACCTGTACCACCCGTACCGCCGCCGATCCCGCCTGTACCATCAGTTCCGCCATCGATTCCGCCGGTCCCGCCTGTGCCCGCGGTGCCGCCACCGGTGCCGCCGGCACCGCCCGAACCATCGCCGGAGCCGCCAGAGCCACTGTCGGTACCTGCCGCGCTGTCGGGCGAGGAGCTGCCGGAACTGCTCTTGTGGCCGCCACCGCCGCTGCTGCAACCGGTCAGGCCGAGGGCCAGGATCAGGGCCAGCGCTGTGCTTGTTTTCAACCAGACTTGAGTTTTCATGAGTGAGATTCCTTGCACCTGTTACAACGTTTTGTTGTCTTCGATAACTCTCCAGTTCTGTTGCTGGAGATGTTTTCGTCCGTAGCCGCTATAAAAGGTCCAAGTACTTTTTTTCACCATTCTCAAGTTGGTATTAACAACTTATATATTGACTGTTTTTGCTCCTGCGGAGGGACTAATACCAAAGGTGTGATAAGCGAATATGTTTTTTAAAAGGTGTTGTTAATCAGTATGTTGTGTTTTTTAAAGTGAGAACTATTAGGGGGCGTCAACGAAAGTTATATATATACAATTAATTGCCTGGCGACCCCGTCACGAATTTGGCGTCAACTTGCCTTATAATCCGCGGCCTGGCTTTTTTTCTGGAGAAACTTTATGCCTGCCCCTGTCTGGTGGCTGCTTTGCCTGCCGGTGATTGCCGGTGCTTTTTTACCCCTGCAAGCGGGAATCAACGGCCAATTGGCCAAGCAGGTTTCCAGCGTGCTGGCGGCGGCGCTGATCTCGTTTTTTGTCGGCACCGTGGCCTTGCTGGTCCTGGCCATGGCCCAGCGCGAAGTGCCCGGCCTGACGGCCTTGAAAAGCCTGACCTGGTGGCACTGGTGCGGCGGTCTGCTGGGGGCGTTTTTCATTGCCACCGCGGCCTTCGCCGGGCCACGGATCGGCGCCATGCTGTTCATGGCCCTGGTGCTGGCCGGGCAGTTGGGCATGGCCCTGGCGCTGGACCATTTCGGCTGGGCGGGGTTTCGCGAGGCACCCATCAGCCTCGGCAAGATTGCCGGGCTGGTGCTGATCCTGGCGGGCGTGTTCCTGATTCGTCGCGGTTGAGGCGGGCTCAGGCCAGCGGTTGCCAGTGCCCGCTCATATGTTCCAGGTCGCCCGCGCCGGTCAGGCGCAGGTCACCGCTCGAGCCCGCGGCGCTTGCCAGCAGGCACACCTCGCTGGGCAGGCGCACCGGCTTTCGGAAGTCCACGGCAATCTCGATAGGGGCCGCCGGCAAATGCTCGCTCAACGCAGCCAGAGTCCGCGCCTTGTTCCACAGGCCGTGGGCGATGGCCTGGGGGAAGCCGAACATTCGGGCGCTGATGGCGCTCAGGTGAATCGGGTTGTAGTCGCCGGACACCCGGGCGTAACGCCGGCCGATGTCGGCGGGGGCTTGCCAGCGCGTCAGCTCGCTGAGGCTGGCCTCGGCCGACGGCTCTTCGGCCGGTGCTTCGCCCGGCAGTTGCACACCCCGACAGAGCATCCGGCTTTGTGCTTCCCACAGCGGTCCCAGGGCGTCGTCGACGTAGGTCAACAGATCGAAAACCGCGCCTTTGGCATGGGGCTGCACGTTGTCCGCACGCACCCCGATGCTCAAGTTGCCGACCCCACCCATGGGTCGTAGCACGCGAATGCGGTTGGCCAGATGGATCAGCCCCAGCAGTGGAAAGGGGAAGTCCCTGGCGGTCAGTAATTGCATCTGCAGGGCGAACGCCAGCACATGGGGGTAGGTCGGCGGCAGCAGGCCGTTCTCGGTAAAGCCGCAGACCTGGCGATAGGCCGCAAGCTTCGCCGGTTGCACGCTCACCTGGCGGCGCAGGCCATATTCAGGCAGCTCGGTGCCGGTGATCTTGCGGCGGATCGCGGCCTTCCAGTACAGCTCGGGCAGGTCCGGCGGAGTATCCAGCTCATGCCATTGAAGGCTCATGTTCACGCTCCCAATACGCTTTGCCCACAGACTCGCAGCGCTTGCCCGCTGACCGCGCCGCTGCCCGGCTGGGCGAGCCAGGCCACGGCTTCGGCGACGTCCTGCGGCAGGCCGCCTTGCCCCAGCGAACTCATGCGCCGCCCGGCCTCGCGCAGGGCGAACGGAATGTGCGCGGTCATCTGGGTTTCGATAAAGCCCGGGGCCACGGCGTTGATGCTGATGCCGCGCTCTTGCAACAGCGGGGCCCAGGACTGGGCCAGGCCGATCAGCCCGGCCTTGCTCGCCGCATAGTTGGTCTGCCCGCGATTGCCGGCGATACCGCTGATGGACGCCAGCAGGATCAGCCGACCATTGTCGTGCAGGCAGCCGCTGTCCAGCAGGGCCTTGGTCAGTACCTGCGGCGCGTTGAGGTTGACCGCCAGCACCGCGTCCCAGAATTCCGGGGTCATGTTGGCCAGGGTCTTGTCGCGGGTGATGCCGGCGTTGTGCACCACGATGTCGATGCCGTCCGGCAACTGTTCCACCAGCCGGGTCGCGGCGTCTTCGGCGCAGATATCCAGGGTGATCGCGTGGCCGCCCAGGCGCGCGGCCAGGGCTTCGAGGTCGGTCTTGGCGGCGGGCACGTCCAGCAGCACCACCTGGGCGCCATCCCGGGCCAGGGTCTCGGCGATCGAGGCGCCGATGCCGCGCGCCGCGCCAGTGACCAGTGCCCGCGTGCCGGCCAGGGGCCGGGTCCAGTCCTGGACCTGGGTGGCGCAGGGGGTCAGGCGGATCGCCTGGCCGGAGATGTAAGCGCTTTTCGGCGAGAGGAAGAAGCGCAGCGCGCCTTCCAGCTGGCTTTCGGCACCCTCACCGACGTACAGCAATTGCAGGGTGGCACCGCTGCGCAGCTCCTTGGCCAGCGAGCGGCTGAAACCCTCCAGGGCGCGTTGGGCGCTGGCGGCGAACGGATCGCCGAGGGTTTCGGGGGCGCGGCCGAGAATCACCAGGTGCGCGCTGGGCTCGAGGTTCTTCATCAGCGGCTGGAAAAATTCGCGCAACTGCTTGAGCTGGTCGGTCTGCAGGAGGTCGCTGGCGTCGAACACCGCGGCCTTGAGCTTGGGGCCGTGGCCGGGAATCCAGGCGGTGGCGAGGGTCGGATCGGTGCCGTAGCTGTAGATGCTCTCGGTCAGCCGCGGGGCGATGGCGCCGACCTGCTGGGTCAGCGGGCCGCCGCCGATCAGCAGCGCCCCCTCGACCGGGCGCATGCGGCCGGCCTGCCAGCGCTCCAGACGTACCGGCGACGGCAGGCCAAGGGCCCCGACCAGGCGGTGGCCGATGGACGAGTTGGCGAAGTCGATGTAACGATCTGACATGGAACACGCTCCAGGAACTGAGGTTCAAAGTGTGGACCACGAGGGGCCTTTGGTCGTTCGGTCCATGAGATACAAGCTGGGTTCTGCATATGAACGGCCTGATCGCCGCTCGGCGACTTTTCTTACAGAACCTACGCTTGTCGGTTGTGCCACTCACAGAATAGGGAGCTTTCCATGACTCAGCTGCGTCGTGTTGCGATTATCGGCGGCAACCGTATCCCCTTTGCCCGTTCCAACGGGCCTTACGCCACCGCGAGCAGCCAGGCCATGCTTACCGCGGCCCTGGAAGGCCTGATCGAGCGCTACCGCCTGCACGGCCTGCGCCTGGGCGAAGTGGCCGCTGGCGCGGTGCTCAAGCATTCCCGGGATTTCAACCTGACCCGCGAATGCGTGCTCGGCTCGCGGCTGTCGCCGGCCACCCCGGCCTACGATATCCAGCAAGCCTGCGGCACCGGTCTGGAAGCGGCGTTGCTGGTGGCCAACAAGATCGCCCTGGGGCAGATCGAATGCGGCATCGCCGGCGGCGTCGATACCACCTCGGACGCGCCGATCGGGGTCAACGAGGGGCTGCGCAAGATCCTGCTGCAAGCCAACCGCGGCAAGACCCTGGGCGACAAGCTCATGACTTTCCTGCAACTGCGCCCCTGGCACCTCAAGCCGGAACTGCCGCGCAATGGCGAACCGCGGACCGGCTTGTCCATGGGCCAGCACTGCGAGCGGATGGCGCAAACCTGGAACATTCCCCGCGACGAGCAGGACCAGTTGGCGCTGGAGAGCCATCAGAAAATGGCCGCCGCCTATGCCGAGGGTTGGCACGACGACCTGATGACCCCCTTCCTCGGCCTGACCCGCGACAACAACCTGCGCCCGGACCTGACCCTGGAAAAGCTGGCGTCGTTGAAACCAGTGTTCGAACGCAGCGACAAAGCCACCCTGACCGCGGGCAACTCCACGCCGTTGACCGATGGCGCGTCCCTGGTGCTGCTGGGCAGTGAGGAATGGGCGAAGGAACGTGGCTTGCCGATCCTCGCCTATCTGCGCGACGGCGAAGCGGCGGCGGTGGATTTCGTCCACGGCGCGGAAGGGCTGTTGATGGCGCCGGTCTACGCGGTGCCGCGCTTGCTGGCCCGCAATGGCCTGAGGCTGCAGGACTTCGATTACTACGAAATCCATGAGGCCTTCGCCGCGCAGGTGCTGTGCACGCTCAAGGCCTGGGAGGACGCAGATTACTGCAAGACCCGCCTGGGGCTGGACGCGCCCTTGGGTTCCATCGACCGCAGCCGGCTGAATGTCAAAGGCAGCTCGCTGGCCGCCGGGCATCCGTTCGCCGCCACCGGCGGGCGCATTGTCGCCAACCTGGCGAAGTTGCTGGAGGTGGCGGGGCAGGGGCGTGGCCTGATTTCGATCTGCGCCGCCGGTGGCCAGGGCGTGACGGCGATTGTCGAGCGCTGAGGGGCCAGGTGTTTGCGCAGTGGCGGCCCCTCTGTAGGAGCAAGCTTGCTCGCGATCGAGCGCGAAGCGCTCGCCAGCTGCTGTCACATTTACCCCGGCCTTTAGTAACGGGCAGCCGCCGAGCACTGGGCTATGATCCTGGTCGGTCGAGCCTGTCGACATGACGGGTTGACCTGGCACATTGAGTGCATCGGCACTGTCGTAGGTCGGTAACCTCTCCCCGTGGTGCGAGGATTGCCGTATAACGAGTGACATTCGCGTGTTTGGTAATAAAGGACCCCTGATAAAAGCTGATGAAGACTCCAAAACGCATTGAACCCCTGATCGAGGACGGTCTGGTCGACGAGGTGCTGCGCCCACTCATGAGTGGTAAAGAAGCAGCTGTTTATGTGGTGCGCTGCGGCAACGAATTACGTTGCGCCAAGGTTTACAAGGAGGCGAACAAACGAAGTTTTCGTCAGGCGGCCGAGTATCAGGAAGGCCGCAAGGTGCGCAACAGCCGTCAGGCTCGCGCGATGGCCAAGGGGTCCAAGTTCGGGCGCAAGGAGACCGAGGACGCCTGGCAGAACGCCGAAGTGGCGGCCCTGTTCCGCCTGGCCAACGCCGGGGTGCGGGTGCCCAAGCCGTTCGACTTCCTCGAAGGCGTGCTGCTGATGGAACTGGTGGCGGATGAATACGGCGATGCCGCGCCGCGCCTGAATGACGTGGTGCTGGAGCCGGATCAGGCCCGCGAATATCACGCCTTCCTGATTTCCCAGATCGTGCTGATGCTGTGTACCGGCCTGGTGCACGGTGACCTGTCCGAGTTCAACGTGCTGCTGACCCCCGACGGCCCGGTGATCATCGACCTGCCCCAGGCGGTGGATGCGGCGGGCAACAACCACGCCTTCAGCATGCTGGAGCGGGATGTCGGCAACATGGCGTCCTACTTCGGGCGTTTCGCCCCGGAGCTCAAACGCACCCGCTACGCCAAGGAGATGTGGGCCCTGTACGAAGCGGGCACCCTGCACCCGGCCAGCGTCCTGACCGGCGAGTTCGACGATCCGCAAGAACTGGCGGATGTCGGCGGCGTGCTGCGGGAGATCGAGGCGGCGCGCCTGGACGAGGAACGGCGCCAGGCCATACGCATGGCCGACGACGCGCCACCGGCCAAGTCCGAGGAACCACCGCCTCCGCCCTGGATGCAGTGATTCACGGGCACAAAAAATCCGGCCTCGGCCGGATTTTTTGTGCCCGTGAATCACGTAGCCGCTGCCGATAGGCTGCGATCGACTGCGAAGCAGGCGCTGCTCTTGAAACCGCCAGAAGGGCCTTCGGCCCTTGTCGCAGCCTGCGGCAGCGGCTACAGGTCATGGGGGCGCGCAGCATCCGCCGGAGGCCAGGTCCTTGAGAATCGGGCAATCCGGGCGATGGTCGCCGTGGCAGTGCTGCACCAGGTCCTGCAGGGTGTCGCGCAGCCCGGCCAGCTCGGCGATTTTCCGGTTGAGCTCGTCGATATGCTGGCGGGCCAGGGCTTTGACATCGGCGCTGGCGCGCTGGCGGTCCTGCCACAGGGTCAGCAGCTTGCCCACTTCCTCCAGGGAAAACCCCAGGTCCCGCGAGCGCTTGATAAAGGCCAGGCTGTGCAGGTCGTCGTCACCGTACAGGCGGTAGCCGCTGTCGCTGCGATGGGCCGGCCGGAGCAGGCCGATGGACTCGTAGTAGCGGATCATCTTGGCGCTCAGGCCGCTCTTGCGGGCTGCTTGGCCGATGTTCATCGGGCGTCCTCCGGGTCGTTGGGTTTCCAGGTTTTCAACAGTAGCGCATTGCTCACCACGCTGACGCTGGACAGCGCCATGGCCGCCCCGGCCAGCACCGGGTTGAGCAGGCCGAACGCCGCCAACGGAATGCCGATCAGGTTGTAGACGAAGGCCCAGAACAGGTTCTGGCGGATCTTCGCGTAGGTCTTGCGGCTGATCTCCAGGGCCGCCGGCACCAGGCGCGGGTCGCCGCGCATCAGGGTGATCCCCGCCGCGTGCATCGCCACATCGGTCCCTCCGCCCATGGCGATGCCGATATCGGCGGCGGCCAGGGCCGGGGCGTCGTTGATGCCGTCGCCGACCATCGCCACCACACCGGTCTTTTTCAGTTCGGTGACCGTGGCGGCCTTGTCGGCGGGTAGCACTTCGGCGTGTACGTCGGCAATGCCCAGGGCCTCGGCGACCACCTTGGCGCTGCCGCGGTTGTCGCCGGTCAGCAGGTGGCTGCCGATATGGCGCGCACTCAGTTGCTGCACCGCTTGCAGGGCGCCTGGCTTGAGGGTGTCGCCAAAGGCGAACAGGCCCAGCACCCGCGATTGCGGCTGTTGTTCGATCAGCCAGGACAGGGTGCGGCCTTCGGTTTCCCAGGCCTGGGCCGAGGCCGCGAGGTCGCCGGCTTGCAGGCCGCTTTCCTCCAGCAGGCGCCGGTTGCCCAGGGCCAGTTGGCGGCCGTCCAGGGTGCCGGCGATGCCGCGGCCGGTCAGGGACTGGCTGGCGCTGACGTCGGCCACCGCCAGCTGGCGTTCGGCGCACAGGTCGAGAACCGCCTTGGCCAGCGGGTGTTCGCTGCCGCGTTGCAGGGCGCCGGCCAGTTGCAGCAGGCGGTCTTCGTCGCCGTCGACCGCATCCAGGTGAGCGATGCGTGGCGTGCCGGAGGTCAGGGTGCCGGTCTTGTCGAAGACCACCATGCTGACTTCATGGGCACGCTCCAGGGCTTCGGCGTCCTTGATCAGGATTCCGTGGCGGGCGGCGACGCCGGTGCCGGCCATGATCGCGGTTGGCGTGGCCAGCCCCAGCGCGCAGGGACAGGCGATGACCAGCACCGCGACCGCATTGATCAGCGCGGTTTCCAGCGGCGCGCCATACAGCCACCAACCGATCAGCGTCGCCAGGGCCAGCACCAGCACCGCCGGCACGAACACCTGGCTGACCCGGTCCACCAGTTTCTGGATCGGTGCCTTGCCGGCCTGGGCGTCCTCCACCAGGCGGATGATGCGCGCCAGTACGGTTTCCGCGCCGAGGGCCAGGGTCCGCACCAGCAGCCGGCCTTCGCCGTTGATGGCGCCGCCGGTGACCGGGTCGCCGGGCTGTTTCGGCACCGGCAGGCTTTCACCGCTGATCAGGGCTTCGTCGGCATGGCTCTGGCCTTCGACCACTTCGCCGTCCACCGGGAAGCGCTCGCCGGGCTTGACCAGCACCAGGTCGTTCAGGCACAGGGCGCTGATCGCCACTTCCTGCTCACGGCCATCGACGACCTGGATCGCCCGTTCCGGGCGCAAGGCTTCGAGGGCGCGGATGGCGCTGGCGGTCTGGCGTTTGGCGCGGCTTTCCAGGTACTTGCCCAGCAGCACCAGGGCGATGACCACGGCCGAGGCCTCGAAGTACAGGTGCGGCATGCCGCCGGCGGGGGTGATGGCCCATTGGTAGAGGCTCAAGCCGTAACCGGCGCTGGTGCCCAGGGCCACCAGCAGGTCCATGTTGCCGGCGCCGGCGCGCACGGCTTTCCAGGCGGCGACATAAAAACGCGCACCGAAGATGAATTGCACCGGCGTGGCCAGGACGAACTGCGCCCAGGCCGGCAGCATCCAGTGCAGGCCAAAGGGTTGCACCACCATGGGCAGTACCAGCGGCAGGGCCAGCAGGATCGCCAGCACCAGGGACCAGCGTTCGCGCCGCAGGCGTTGTTCCTGATCGTCGCGCTCGGGGTGTTCGGCTTGCCACAGGGTGGCGGAGTAGCCGGCCTTGCTGACGGCGGCGATCAAGTCGGCGCTATCGACCTGGCCCAGCAGATCGATGTGCGCGCGTTCGTTGGCCAGGTTGACGCTGACCCGGGTGACCCCTGCCACCTTGCTCAGCGCGCGTTCCACACGGCCGACGCAGGAGGCGCAGGTCATGCCGCCGATATTCAGCTCCAGGCTGTGGGCCGGCACGCTGTAGCCGGCATCCTGCACCGCGGCCATCAGCGCCGGCAGGCTGTCGCTGGGCGCCTGGACACGGGCCTGTTCGGTGGCGAGGTTGACGCTGACGGCCGCAGCGCCCGCGACCTTGCTCAAGGCGCGCTCCACGCGCCCGGCGCAGCTGGCGCAGGTCATGCCGGCAATCGGCAGGTCAAAAGTGGTTGATTCGGACATCACTGACACTCCCTGTAAACGGTGGTCTACAGGATCAACCTTGCCATGCTGGCAAGGTCAAGCGCCATGGTGCGGGGTGCTTCAATCTGTCTCGGGGGTAGCGCCCGGATCGTCGCCCGTGCCGGTTCCGGGGAGGGACAGGGCGCAGGCGACGACCCGGGGCCTCAGTATCCCAGGCCGGTGCGCTGGAGGAGCAGGCCCGACGGGCTCATGGCGATGCGGAACTTCAGTACGTCGCCGGCCTTGAGGCTGATGTCCTGGGAGCCTGGCGCGAGCATGCCCGGGTTGCAGCCCGGCATCTGCCCCGGCAGCAGTTTCAGGCGCAGCGAGACTTTGCCCGGCGGCAGGTTGAAGGACGTGGCTTGTTCCTGGAACAGCCGGCCCGCCAACTGGTCCTCGATGTACAGGCCGATTTCGCAGGACGTGGCGACTTCCAGGCGTTCCCGGGAAATGATCAGGACGCCGTAGTCCTCACCGGCGGCGTTGACCGAAGGGGATGCCGCGATCAGGCCGAGGAGGCTGAACAGGCTGATAACCGACCAGCGCATGGCTGAATCTCCTAGTGTCGTGTCGTTGAGGGGTGAAGCTTGGCCGAGCGCGTCGCCGATTGCCAGCCCGGCAGATGCATCCGGAACTTGACCTTGCCATGATGGCAAGGTCGAGACTGGCGACAACCCTCACTACAGGAGAAGCGTCATGCAAGTGTTCAATGTCGAAGGAATGTCCTGCGGTCACTGCGTCCGGGCCATCACCCAGGCGGTGCAGAGCAAGGATCCGGCGGCCAGCGTCAAGGTCGATCTCGGGGCCAGGGAAGTGGGTGTGGAAAGCCGCTTGTCCGCCGACGAGGTGATCAGCCTGATCAGCGAAGAAGGCTATGCGGTCAAGCTGGCCTGAGCGGATTTAGCCGGTCTTTTTAATAGTTAGCGACCTATCGGAATGTTCAAGGCCTCCAAGCGCGGATAAACTGTCGGGCTGCCGACCGACCCGCACCTGGATGCCTGATGAACCTTCGCACAATCCTGATTCTCGGCGCCCTGAGCGCCTTCGGTCCTCTGGCCATCGACTTCTATCTGCCGGCGTTCCCGGCGATGGCGCTGGCCTTTGGCACCGATGAAAAACACGTTCAGCTGACCCTGGCGGCCTACTTCCTCGGCCTGTCCATCGGCCAGCTGGCCTACGGCCCGGTGGCCGACCGCTTCGGCCGGCGCATCCCGTTGCTGGCGGGGGTGGGGCTGTTCACCCTGGCGTCCCTGGCCTGTGCCTACGCGCCGAACCTGGAATGGCTGATCGGCGCGCGGTTCGTCCAGGCCCTGGGCGGCTGCGCGGGCATGGTGATTTCCCGGGCGGTGGTCAGCGACAAGTGCGATGCGGTGGGTTCGGCCAAGGTGTTTTCCCAACTGATGCTGGTCATGGGCCTGGCGCCGATCCTGGCGCCGATGCTCGGCGGCCTGCTGGTGAATCTCTACGGCTGGCAGTCGATCTTCATCATGCTGACCCTGTTCAGCGCCCTGGCCGGCCTGGCGGTAGCCCTGGGCTTGCCGGAAAGCCTGCCGGCCCATGTGCCGCGCCAGCCGTTGTCCGGGGCCTTGCGCCAGTACGGTCGGTTGCTGGCTGACCGGGTGTTCCTCGGCCATGCCCTGACCGGGGGCATCGCCATTGCCGGGATGTTCGCCTACATCGCCGGTTCGCCTTTTGTCTTCATCAAGCTCTATGGCGTGCCGGCCGAGCATTTCGGCTGGTTCTTCGGGATCAACGCCGGCGGCTTCATCCTGGTGGCGCAGATCAATGCGCGGTTGCTGGCCAAGCGTGGCCCGGCGTTCCTGCTGGCACGCACGGTGTGGATCTACCTGTTGGGTGGCCTGGCCTTGCTCGCCGTCAGTTCGCTGCACCCGGCACAACTCTGGCCGCTGCTGGCGCCGCTGTTCATTTGTATCGCCAGCCTGGGCTGCATCCTTCCCAATGCCTCGGCCTGCGCCATGAACGGTCAGGGCGCGCGGGCCGGCAGTGCCTCGGCGATGCTCGGCTGCCTGCAGTTCAGTGTGGCGGCCGGCGCCGCGGCGTTGGTGGGCGTGCTGCACGATGGCAGCGCCGTGCCGATGGCAACGGTCATCAGCCTGTGTGGGATTCTGGTGGTGACGCTGGCGATGGTCACCCGCAAATTGCAGAACGCCAGGGCGCTGCAAGCCGCCCAGCTGTAATCAGCCGGCGGCGCGCTGTTGGCTTTCGGGGAATCGGTGGGGGGCTTGCAGACGCGTTTCCAGCGTATTGGCGAAGGCTCGGGCTTCGGCCTCGCTGCGGAAAGTCACCGCATGCTGGTCGAGTTGAACCTGCCATTGGGTGCCTTTGGATTTTGCCAATTCTTTTATCAGGATCTTCATTGCTGACCTCCTAGCGTAAAAGACTGCATTGCAAAGGCCCCCAGTGTAGACCCGAATACGGTCACAAGTATGACAAGGATCAACTGTCGGACTGACGGCATCCTGCCCCTTTTTAGCGCAGGCAGGACGCCGTCCGCTCCGGCCTCAGAAGCCTTCGAGCACGATCTTGCCCTTGGCCTTGCCGCTTTCCAGCAACGCGTGAGCGCGCCGCAGGTTGGCCGCGTTGATCGTGCCGAAGTGCTCGCCCAGGGTGGTCTTCAAGGTGCCGGCGTCGATCAGCTCGGCGACGCGATTGAGCAGCTTGTGCTGCTCCTGCATGTCCGCGGTTTCGAACAGCGAGCGGGTGTACATGAACTCCCAGTGCAGCGACAGGCTCTTGCGCTTGAGCTTGGTCACGTCGAGGGTTTTCGGATCGTCGATCAGCGCCAGCCGGCCCTGGGGCGCGAGGGCCTCGACCAACTCGTCCAGGTGCGTATCGGTCTGGGTCAGGCTGGCGACATGGGTGACGCTGGCCTGGCCGGCTTTTTTCAGTTCCTGGCTCAACGGCTGGCTATGGTCGATCACCAGGTCGGCGCCCAGCTCGCGTACCCAACCCTGGGTTTCGGCGCGCGAGGCGCTGCCGATGACCTTGAGCCCGGTGAGCTGGCTGGCCAGTTGGGTGAGGATCGAACCGACGCCGCCGGCCGCGCCGACGATCAACAGGCTCTGCTGCCGATCGGCCTGGCCTTCGGCGATCTGCAGGCGTTCGAACAATAGTTCCCAGGCGGTGATCGCGGTCAGCGGCAAGGCGGCGGCTTCGGCGAAGCCCAGGCTCTTGGGCATATGGCCGACGATGCGTTCGTCGACCACGTGCAATTCGCTGTTGCCACCGGCGCGGGCGATCGAGCCGGCGTAGAACACCTTGTCACCGGCCTTGAACAGGCTGACGTCGCTGCCCACCGCCTTGACCACCCCGGCCACGTCCCAGCCCAGCACCTTGGCGGCACCACCTTCAGGCTGGACGTTCTGGCGGACCTTGGTGTCCACCGGGTTGACCGAGATGGCTTTGACTTCCACCAGCAGGTCGCGCGGGCCGGCGAGCGGCTCCGGCAGTTCGATGTCTTGCAGGGATAGCGGATCGTCGATCGGCAGGGAGGCGTAGTAGGCGATGGCTTTCATGGTGGGTTTTCCTGATGAAGATGAAGGTTGGGTCAGAGGAGCAGCAGGCGCTTGAGCTCGAAATGCTCGATCGTCTCGCGGGTCTGGCTGAGAAAATGCTGGAAGTGCGCCGTGGCGTTGTGAAATTCCAGGGCCGCCTCGTCGTTCCAGCGCTCCAGTACATAAAAGGTGCCTGGGGCTTCGGCGTCCTGATGCAGGTTGTAAAACTGGCAGCCGGCTTCTTCACGGCTCGGTTGCACCAGGGCGCTGAGTTCGCGCTTGAGCACGGCCTGCTGGCCGCTCTTGGCGACAAGGGTGGCGATGGCGGTAAAAGCTTGCGACATAGGGAGTTCCTTCAAAGGCTGGTGTGACGAGCTGATATGACGGTAGGCCGATCATTGGCCATTTCCCCTGAAGATAAAACCGGCTAAAACAGCAGTCTCTTTCAACATTTTTTTGATAATGCCCGGTGAGCCAGATGCTGCGATTCGATGACCTGCAATTGTTCGTGCGCGCCGCCGACCTCGGCAGCCTGTCCGCCGCGGCGCGGGTCATGGACCTGTCGGCGGCGGTGGCCAGCGCTGCGCTCAAGCGTATCGAGCAGCAGCTCGGCGCCCGGCTGCTGGCGCGTTCGACCCGCAGCCTGCGCCTGACCGCCGAGGGCGAAGGGTTTCTCGAATATGCCCGCGCGTCCCTGAGCAACCTGGAGGAAGGCCGGCGCCTGCTGGCCAGCGGGCAGGATCAGGTCAGCGGCGTTCTCCAGCTGTCCGCGCCCTCGGATTTCGGCCGCAATCTGTTGCTGCCCTGGCTCGACCAGTTCCAGCTGGAGCACCCCAAGCTCACGCTGCGCCTGCTGCTGGGCGACCGTATCGCCGACCTGTTTCGCCAGCCGGTGGACATCGCCCTGCGTTACGGCGAACCGGAAGATTCCAGCCTGGTGGCCTTGCCTGTCGCGCCGCAGAACCGCCGGGTGCTGGTGGCCGCCCCCGAGTACCTGGCCCGCCACGGCGAGCCGCGTCAGCTGGAGCAACTGGCCCAGCACAATTGCCTGCTCTACATGCTCGGCAGCCGGGTGCATGACCATTGGAGTTTCCATGACGGCAAGCGCGAGGTCGGCCTGACGGTCAGCGGCGATCGTTTCAGCGACGACGCCGATGTGGTGCGCCTGTGGGCGGTGGCGGGGCGGGGTATCGCCTACAAATCCTGGCTCGACGTGGCGGCCGATGTGCTGGCCGGGCGGCTCAAGGTGCTGCTGCCGGAGCTGCGCTGCGAATGGGCACCGTTGAACCTGTTGTGCGCCCATCGGGCGCAACTGAGCAAACCGGTGAAGCTGCTGCGGGACATGTTGCAGGCGCGCTGCGCTGAAGTTTCCGCGCATTACCCCAAGCCCACCCACGCCGATCACTGACCCTGACCGGCGGCGTCGTTGCCGGGTGCGGGCAGGTCGCATCCAGCACTGAGCGGCGGCGTCGATCTTGCACACTCGATTGCAGACCATTCAATCGGGGGGACGGGGCATGGCAAGTCAGGGATACAGTGCGGCAGAGCGTCTGGAACGTTTGCCCATCAGCGGTTATCACCGGGTCATTTTCATCATCATCGCCCTGGCGTTTTTCTTCGACTCCATGGACCTGGCGATGATGACCTTCCTGCTCGGCTCGATCAAAGCCGAGTTCGGCCTGAGCACGGCCCAGGCCGGCTTGCTGGCCAGTTCGAGTTTCTTCGGCATGGTGGTCGGCGCGTCGCTGTCGGGCATGCTCGCCGACCGCTTCGGGCGCAAGCCGGTGTTCCAGTGGAGCATCGTGCTCTGGGGCATCGCCAGTTACCTGTGCTCCACGGCGCAGACGGTGGACAGCCTGACCCTGTTCCGGGTGCTGCTGGGGATCGGCATGGGCATGGAGTTTCCCATCGCCCAGTCGATGCTCTCGGAGATGATCCCGGCCAAGCGGCGCGGGCGCTATATCGCCTTGATGGACGGCTTCTGGCCGCTGGGTTTTGTCGCGGCGGGCGTGCTCTCGTACTTCCTGCTGCCGCTGATCGGCTGGCGCGACATCTTCCTGGTCCTGGCGATCCCGGCGGTGTTCGTGCTGGCGATCCGTTTCTTCATCCCCGAGTCGCCGCGTTGGCTGGAGCAGGCCGGGCGGCACGCTGATGCCGACCAGGTGCTGCGGCGGATCGAGGATAAGGTCCGCGCCTCGCTGCAGCACGCGGACCTGCCCGAGCCGGTGCGCCTGCCGCGGGTGGAGAGCGTGCCGGGGCACTTCTTCTCGGCCTTGCGCGAGATCTGGTCGCCGCTCTATCGCCAGCGCACGATGATGATCTGGAGTGTGTGGTTCTTTGCCCTGCTGGGTTTTTATGGCCTGACCTCGTGGCTCAGTGCCTTGTTGCAGCAATCGGGTTTCGCCGTGACTCAGTCGGTGTACTACACGGTGCTGATTTCCCTCGGCGGGATTCCCGGCTTCCTCATGGCCGCCTGGCTGGTGGAGCGCTGGGGGCGCAAGCCGGTGTGCGTGATCACCTTGCTGGGCGGTGGAGTCATGGCGTTCTTCTACGGGCAGAGCGCGGTGTTCGGCGGCAACGTGGCGCTGCTGATCAGCTCCGGCCTGTTGATGCAGTTCTTCCTGTTCGGCATGTGGGCGGTGCTCTACACCTACACGCCCGAGTTATATCCCACCTCGGCGCGGGCTACCGGCTCCGGGTTCGCCTCGGCGGTGGGGCGCATCGGGTCGCTGCTCGGGCCTTTGGTGACCGGCGTGGTGTTCCCGATGACCGGGCAGGGTGGGGTGTTCGCCCTGGGCGCGCTGTGTTTCGCGGTCGCCGCGGCGGTGGTCTGGCTGTTCGGGATGGAGACCCGGGGCAAGACGCTGGAGGAGTTGAGCGAAGTCGGCGTTTGATCTGTAGCCGCTGCCGCAGGCTGCGATAAGGTTCGAAGAACCTTCCGAGGCCCTCAAGAGCGGCGCCCGCTTCGTCGGAGTGCCGCCCAGATCGATCGCAGCCTTCGGCAGCGGCTACATAGTGCGGTCGCGGCGTGGTCGGGTGGTTCGACAGCGGCTACAGGGGGATCGCGGGCAGGTTGCCCGCGATGCTGGTTTACGGCTTGACCAGGCGCGCATCCAGGCTGTTCTGCGCCAGGCGTTTGGCCTGGTCCTGGGTCATGCCCAGATGGGTGTACAGGGCGTGGAAGTTCTCGGTGACGTAGCCGCCGAAGTAGGCCGGGTCATCGGAGTTCACGGTGACCTTCACCCCACGCTCGAGCATCTCGAGGATGTTGTGCTGCGACATGTGATCGAACACGCAGAGCTTGGTGTTCGACAGCGGGCAGACGGTCAGCGGGATCTGCTCGTCGATGATGCGCTGCATCAGTCGCTCGTCCTCGAAGGCGCGCACGCCATGGTCGATGCGCTGGATCTTCAGCAGGTCGAGGGCTTCCCAGATGTACTCGGGCGGGCCTTCTTCACCGGCGTGGGCGACGGTGAGGAAACCTTCGCTGCGGGCCCGGTCGAACACCCGCTGGAACTTGCTCGGCGGGTGACCCATTTCCGAACTGTCCAGGCCGACCGCGACAAAGGCTTCGCGGAACGGCAGCGCCTGGTCGAGGGTTTTCTGCGCTTCATCTTCGCTCAGATGGCGCAGGAAACTGAGGATCAGGCCGCTGGTGATGCCCAGTTGCTGCTCGCCATCCTTGAGCGCGCTGGCGATGCCGTTGAGCACCACTTCGAAAGGAATGCCGCGATCGGTGTGGGTCTGCGGATCGAAGAAGGGTTCGGTGTGGATGACGTTCTGCTCTTTGCAGCGCAGCAGGTAGGCCCAGGTCAGGTCATAGAAATCCTGGGAGGTGCGCAGTACGTCCGCGCCCTGGTAGTACAGGTCGAGGAACTCTTGCAGGTTGTTGAAGGCATAAGCCTTGCGCAGGGTTTCCACATCGCTCCAGGGCAGGGCGATCTTGTTGCGTTCGGCCAGGGCGAACAGCAGCTCGGGCTCCAGGGATCCTTCGAGGTGCAGGTGCAGTTCGGCCTTGGGCAAGGCGTTCAGCCAGTCGTACATGGGTGTGATCTCATCAGGTGCAGTCGAGCGCTGCGTGAACGTATTGCGCTCCATCATCCTGCGGCGAAAAGCCCACCGCAAGGTTCGATGACAGGCGCCGGCCCCGGGTTTTCCCAGGGCTGCGCGGGCGCGTCAGGTTCCAATTGCGCCCATAAGGGCAGGCATTCTACAGGCGCACGCGGACTATTCGGCAAAACCTGACCCGCCGGGCGATCAGGACGCTTGCGGTTCCCGGCGATAGGCATAGGTATCGGCGAACCGCGACAAGAGGAATTCGGCGCAGGTGGTGACCGGGTACTTCGGCGGATGCCCGGCATCCTGGCAGCCGGGCAGGCATTCGATGCGGGTATCCGGATGGGGTTCGGCGAAGAACGGCATCGAGTAGCGGTCCACCCCCTGCGGGCTGATCACCCGGTGCGGCGTCGACCGGTAACGGTCGTTGCTCCAGTGCGCCATCATGTCGCCGAGGTTGACCACGAAGGTGCCCTCGATGGGTGGGGCGTCGATCCACTGGCCCTGGACATTGCGCACCTGCAGGCCGCCGGCGCTGTCCTGGTAGAGCAGGGTGATGCAGCCGTAGTCGGTGTGGGCGCCGGCGCCTTGCTGTTCGTCGCTGCTGGCGGTATGGCGCGGCGGGTAATGGATCAGGCGCAAGACGCTGACTGGCTCCTTGAAGCGGCTGTCGAAAAAATCGCGCTCGATGCCCAGGGCCAGGGTCATGGCCCGCAGCAGGGTCTGGGCCAGGGCCTGCATGTCCAGGTAGTGCTGCTCCATCAGGGTTTCCCAGCCGGCGATATCCGGGTGCCGGTTGCTGCCGCGCAACGGTTTTTCCGCGAGCACCTCGGGATGGTCGGCCGGCAGGTGCAGGCCCATGTCGAAGGTTTCCTTGAGGTCGCTTGGCTTGTCCGGGTCCAGTTGCTCGGTGGCGATCGCGCCATAGCCGCGATGGTGGCGGGTCTGGGTGATATCGATCTTGAGTTTCTCGGCGGCCGGCAGGGCGAAGAAATACCGGGCGGCGTCGAGCAACTGGCCGATGCGCCCGGAGGTGATCGGGTGGCCCTTGATATAGAAGAACCCCCACTCGCGGCCGGCACGGTCGATCTGCTGGGCGACGCTGTTCCAGCCTTGGGCGTCGTCGCCGTAGAGCGGGCTGATGTCGATGATTGGCAGCTGGTTCATATAAATGCTCTCAAGGTACTCACTGCCCTGTAGCCGCTGCCGCAGGCTGCGATCGATCTGGGCGGCACTCCGACGAAGGGGGCGTGCTCTGGGTATCGAGCAAAGGACCTTCGGAACTTGGTGCAACCCGCGGCAGCGGCTACAGGCGAGTCATTTCGGAATGTCGGCCTTCATGCCTTCCACGTAATAGTTCATCGACGCGAGCTCTGCATTGCTGGCGCTGACCCCGGCGGCGAGTTTTTCCACGCCGGCCTGGTCCTTGATCGGCCCGGTGAACGGGTGGAAGGCGCCGCTCTTGATGTCGGCGATGATCTGCTCGGCCTCACGCTTGACGTCGGCCGGTACCAGGTCGCTGATCGGCAATTGGACCGTGCCTTCCTTCAGGCCGCCCCAGTAGTCCTGGGATTTCCAGCTGTGGTCGAGCACGCCCTGGGTGGCCTGGATGTAGTGCGGGCCCCAGTTGTTGACGATGGAGGTCAGCACCGCTTTCGGTCCGAAGTGGGCCATGTCCGAGGCGTAGCCCACGGCGTACACGCCACGGCGTTCGGCGGCCTGGATCGGCGCCGGGCTGTCGGTGTGCTGGAAGATCACGTCGGCGCCCTGGTCGATCAGGGCGTTGGCGGCGTCGGCTTCCTTGCCCGGGTCGAACCAGGAGTTGACCCACACCACCTTGATCTCGGTGCCCGGGTTGTATTTGTTCAGGGCCAGTTGGATGGCGTTGATGTCGCGGATCACTTCCGGGATCGGGAAGGAGGCGATGTAGCCGACCTTCTTGCTCTTGGTCATCTTCGCCGCGAGGAAACCGCCGACGTAGCGACCTTCATAGGTGCGGGCCAGGTAGGTGCCAAGGTTCTTGTCCTGCTTGTAGCCGGTGGCGTGTTCGAAGGTGGTCTTGGGAAACTGCCTGGCGACTTTCAGGGTCGGGTTCATGTAGCCGAAGGAGGTGGTGAAAATCAGGTCGTACTTATCCTTGGCCATGTTGCGGATCACCCGTTCGGCGTCGGCGCCTTCGGCAACGTTCTCCACGTAGTTGGTCTTGATCTGCTCGCCGAACTTCTCCACCAGCGCCAGGCGCCCCTGTTCATGCTGATAGGTCCAGCCGTGGTCGCCGATCGGGCCGATATAGACGAAGCCGACCTTCAACGGATCGGCGGCGCTGGCGCCCAGCGAGACGCTCAGGCCGATGGCCGCGGTGAGGGCGCACAGCAGTTTTTGCAACGCACGTTTATGCATGAATCCGGACTCCATTTTGTTGTGGGGCATGGCTGGGCTCTAAGGCTTGAATGGCTCAATGCAAATAGCTGACCAACAGGACAACAAAATCTTCTGGACCAGGGTGAAGCCTGCGCGGGCAAGCCTCGTGCCTGCAGGGGCTGCATGATCCTGTAGGCGCGAGGCTTGCCCGCGAAGAGGCCCGCCGGATCACCAAAGGCTCATCCCGGTGCACCCTCGCCCATCAACGCCATTGACTGGTGCACTAAGGTGTAACGAAACGTTAGTGACTCCATGCAGTCTTTAGCTCATCTCTTTCTGCTCGATTTATCCGGTCAAAGGACTGCAATGTTCACTTCACTCAAGCAAGAAAGTTTTCTGTTGCTGGCGCTGCTCGCGGCGTTGGTTGCCTATCCGCTGGAGCATGCGTTGCTCAACAGCGGCCAGGGCGTGGCGCTGATCTCCGGGTTGGTGCTGATCGGTTTTATCGTCGCAGCCTCTATGCGCGTCGCCCATCACGCCGAGCTGCTGGCGGAGAAGGTCGGCGACCCCTACGGCACCATGATCCTGACCCTGGCCGCGGTCCTGGTGGAGGTGGTGATCCTGGCGATCATGATGAGCAACGAGGCCTCGCCGACCCTGGTGCGTGACACCATCTATTCGGCGGTGATGCTCGACATCAACGGCATCCTCGGCCTGGCCGCGCTGATGGGCGGGATCAAGCATGGCGAGCAGGCCTACAACGACGACTCGGCCCGCTCCTACAGTGTGATGATCCTCACCGCCATGGGCGTGTCGATGGTGGTGCCGGAGTTCATTCCCGAGTCGAAGTGGAAGCTCTACTCGGCCTTCACCATTGGCGCCATGGTGCTGTTGTACACCCTGTTCCTGCGCATGCAGGTCGGCGCCCACAGCTACTTCTTCAGCTACAGCTACCCGGAAAAACGCCGCAAGAAAGAACCGACAGAAGATCAGCCGGCGCCTGTCAGCCTAGCGTTTTCCATCGCCACCCTGGTGTTCGGCGTGGTACTGATCGGCGCCTTGGCGGAGGTGATGTCCAAGACCCTCGACCTGGGGCTGGAAGGCACGGGCGCGCCGCCGGTGATCACGGCGATCCTGGTGGCGGCGATTTCCGCGGCGCCGGAAATCCTCACGGCCCTGCGCGCGGCGTTAGCCAATCGCATGCAGTCGGTGGTCAACATTGCGTTGGGCGCGTCGTTGTCGACGGTGATCCTGACGGTGCCGGTGATGGAGGCGATGGCGCTTTACACCGGCCAGCCGTTCCAGATGGCGATGACCCCGGTGCAGACGGTGATGATCTTCATCACCCTGATCGTCAGCGCGATCAACCTCAATGACGGTGAGACCAATGCCATCGAAGGCATGACTCACTTCGTGCTGTTCGCGACCTTCATCATGTTGTCGCTGTTGGGGCTGTAAAAGCTTCGCGGGCAAGCCTCGCTCCTACAGATGCATGGAGCGTGGCTTGCCCACGAACGCGTCCGGTGTCAGGCGCCGGCGATCAGCTGCCGGGCCGCATGGCTGTGATCGGCAATCAAGCCCTTCAGATCCAGGCCCTCGACCTGCCCGTCAATCACCCGCCACTGGCCGCCGACCATCACCCGGTCCGCCCGGTCCGCGCCGCACAGCAGCAACGCCGACAACGGATCATGGCTGCCGGAGAAGCGCAGCTCATCGAGCTTGAACAGCGCCAGGTCGGCCTGCTTGCCCACGGCCAGCTCGCCGATATCGCTGCGCCCCAGCAGCCGGGCCGAACCCTGGGTGGCCCAGCCCAGCACCAACTCCGGGGTGATCTTTTCGGCGCCGTAGCGCAGGCGCTGCAGGTACAGGGCCTGACGGGTTTCGAGAATCATGTTCGAGGCGTCGTTCGAGGCCGAGCCATCCACGCCCAGGCCGACGGGCGCGCCGGCGTCGGTCAGTTCCAGGGTCGGGCAGATGCCCGAGGCCAGGCGCATGTTGGAGCTCGGGCAATGGCAGATGCCGGTCCCGGCGGCGCCGAGGCGGGCGATTTCATCGGGGTTGAAATGGATACCGTGGGCCAGCCAGGTCCGCGGGCCGAGCCAGCCGACGCTGTCCAGGTAGTCCACGGTGCGCAGGCCGAAACGTTGCAGGCAGAAGTCTTCCTCATTGAGGGTTTCCGCCAGGTGGGTGTGCAGGCGCACGTCGAGTTTTGCCGCCAGCTCGGCGCTGGCCGCCATGATCTCTGGGGTCACCGAGAACGGCGAGCAGGGCGCCAGGGCGATCTGGATCTGCGCGCCGGCGCCGCGTTCGTGGTACTCGGCGATCAGCCGCTGGCTGTCGGCGAGAATCACCTCGCCCTGTTGCACGGTCTGTTGCGGCGGCAGGCCGCCATCCGCTTCGCCGAGGCTCATGGAGCCGCGGGTGAGCATGGCGCGCATGCCCAGTTCGCGCACGCTGGCCACCTGCACGTCGATGGCGTTTTCCAGGCCTTCGGGGAACAGGTAGTGGTGGTCGGCGGCGGTGGTGCAGCCCGACAGCAGCAGTTCGGCCAGCGCCACTTTACTGGCCAGGGCGAGTTGCTCCGGGGTCAGCCGGGCCCAGACCGGGTACAGGGTTTTCAGCCAGGGGAACAGCGGCTGGTTGACCACCGGCGCCCAGGCGCGGGTCAGGGTCTGATAGAAGTGGTGATGGGTGTTGATCAGCCCCGGCAGCAGCACATGCTCGCGGGCATCGAAGACCTGCCCGCAGGGCTGGGCGGGTTGCTGGCCAGCGCCGAGCACTTCGACGATCAGGCCGTCTTGCAGCACCAGGCCGCCACGGGCGTCGAGGGCATTGCCAGTGAAAATGGCGAGGGGATTCTTTAACCAGGTACGGGTCGCAGGCATGGTGGCCGGCTCCTCTGAAAGTGGGTTCAGGTTAGCCAGCTCAGTGTTGCCCTGTCTGCTGATCCAGGGGCGTCAGGATCGACGCGGGGTGCAGTTTACGGCGAGACCGCGTTGCGGTCTATCGCCGGCCAGCTCGTCCTCCGTAGGCGCAAGGCTTGCCCGCGATGACGTCCTGTAGCCGCTGCCGAAGGCTGCGCCCGACCACGCAGTGGGCGCTGCGCTGTCAGCCGCGGGAAGGCTCTTCGCGCCTTATCGCAGCCTCCGGCAGCGGCTACAGGTGCAGGCTTACCAGGGAATGGTTTCGCCCTTGTAGTTGACGAAATGGTGCCCGCCCTTGCCGGTATAGGCATTGATCTGCTCGATCAGGCCACGGGTGCTGGTCTCGACGTCGATGTCCGCGCCCTCGCCGCCCATGTCGGTCTTCACCCAGCCCGGGTGCAGCGACAGCACGGTGAGCTTCTGCTCGAGCTGGGTGACGAAGCTGTTGGTCATGGAATTCAGCGCCGCCTTGCTGGCCTTGTACAGTGCCAGCTCCGGCGCGTCGGGCATGGTCACGCTGCCCAGCACCGAACTCATGAACGCCAGCACGCCGCTATCCGGACGGATCTGCGGGAGGAAACGCTGGGCCAGGTTGATCGGCGCCACGGCGTTGGTGAAGAACAGCTGGCCGACTTCCGCCAGGGTCGCCTTGCCTGGCGTCTGGTCGTCCGGCCCCTTGACCCCGGCGTTGACGAACAGCAGGTCGAACACTTCGCCTTTGAGCTTCTGGTTCAGGGCGATCACCGCCTGCTGGTCGTCCATGTCCAGTTGCTCGATACGGACCGGGCCCAGGGCCTTGAGCGCCTCGGTTTTTTGCGGGTTGCGCACGGTGGCGGTGACCTGCCAGCCAGCCTCCAGCAGACGTTGCACCAGGCCCAGGCCCAGGCCTCTGGAGGCGCCGATGATCAGTGCGGTTTTTGGCGTAGGCATGCGGGGATTCCTTGATGAGTGAAGATCATGGGTTTAATGGGCAACGCTGGCCGAGCCGTTGTCGCAGCTCCTGGCGCAACTCGCCCAGTTCGCTGATGCGGGTCTCGATCAGGGTCAGTTTGTCTTGCAGCAGCTGCGTCACGGCGCTGTCCGGATCGCTGGCATGCCAGATCGCGGCAACGCTGCTGCCGATCTCGCCGAGGCTGAAGCCCAGGCGCTGCGCGGTCTTGATGTAGAGCACCAGCTGCACCATGTCGCTGGGGTATTCACGATAGCCGTTGGCGCTGCGTTGCGCCGCGATCAATCCGCGCTGCTCGTAGAAGCGCAGGGTATCGCGGCTGACGGCGCAGGCCTGGGCAAGTTCACCGATGCGCATGCTGGAGTCTCGGAAGGGCTTGACCCTGGAGCATACTTCAGGCTTTAGCTTGTGTGCTCCTTGAATATCCGGAGCGATCCTTTATGTGGAGCACAGCGCAATACCGTCAATTGGTGCGGGCCAGCGGTTGGTACGACCTGATCGTCACCGCCGCCTTTGTCACCCCCTGGAGCTTTCTCGCCCTGCACGGCCTGATGCAGCAGTGGAGCCAGGCCCTCGACCTGCCCGGCGCACTGCCGCCGTTCGAGCCCATGCACATGCTGATGGTCAACCTGATGGGCTCGATCGTCTGCGTGTGGTCGGTGCTGCGCATCCGCGATCCGCAGCGGGCCTTCGGACGCTACGACGCCGCCGGCCGGCTGCTGTTCGCCACCTGGCAGATCTACGCCCTGGCCCAGGGTGGCACGGCCTTGATCGGCGTGATCCTGCTTTTCGAGCTGGCCTGGGCGGTGGCGCAGTTGTGGCCGGTTCGCGAGCAGGACAGACGCCTCGAGCCCTTGCCAGGGATTCCGTAGGAGCGAGGCTTGCCCGCGATAACGCCCGCCCGAACGCTACCTATCGCCCCGCCTGCCACGGCTGCCCCAGCGACACCGGCGCATACAGGCGGGTGCGCAGCGCATCCCGGGACAGCAGCACCAGCACCAGGATGGTCGCGGCATACGGCAGCATCGCCAGCAGGTTCGAGGGGACCGCCAGGCCCAGGCCTTGCGCCACCAGGTGCAGGATGCTGGCGAGGCCGAACAGGTAGGCGCCGAGCAGCAGGCGCCACACCCGCCAGCTGGCGAACACCACCAGCGCCAGGGCGATCCAGCCGCGCCCGGCGCTCATGTTTTCCGCCCACATCGGTGTATAGGCCAGGGACAGGTAAGCCCCGGCCAGGCCAGCCATGGCGCCGCCGAACAGTACCGCCAGGGTGCGTACCCGCAGCACCGGCAGGCCCATGGCGCTGGCCGCGTCGGGGTTTTCGCCGACCGCCTGGATGATCAGGCCGACCCGGCTTTTCAGGATCACCCAGGCCACCAGGGCGAACAGGGCGAAGGACAGGTAGACCAGCAGGTCCTGGGCAAACAGCATGCGCCCGATCAAGGGGATTTCGCTCAGCAGCGGAATCGCCATGGGCTCGAATCCGGCCAGCGGTTTGCCGACCCAACTGGCGCCGACGAAGCTCGACAGCCCGACCCCAAAGATGGTCAGGGCCAGGCCGGTGGCCACCTGATTGGCGTTGAACACCAGTGCCACCAGGGCGAACAGCGATGACAGCAGCATGCCGGCGAGCATCGCCAGCAGTACGCCGAGCCACAGGTTGCCGCTGTTCAGGGCGACGATAAAACCGATCACCGCGCCAAACAGCATCATGCCTTCCTGGCCGAGGTTGAGGACGCCGCTCTTCTCGCAGATCAGTTCGCCCAGGGCCACCAGCAGCAGCGGCGTACCGCAGCGGATCATGGCGTAGAAAATATTGCTCAACAGATCGATATCCATCACAGCGCTCCTGCCTGCACGCAAGGGTTGGCGGCGCGACGTGCCCAGCGCAGGTTCAGGCGCGGCCGATAGAGAATCAGCACGTCACTGGCCAGCAGGAAGAACAGCATCATGCCCTGGAACAACTGGGTGATGGCTTGCGGCAGGTTGAGGCTCATCTGCGCGTTCTCGCCGCCGATGTACAGCAGCGCCATCAGCAGGCTGGAGAACAGAATGCCGATCGGGTGCAGGCGGCCGAGAAAGGCCACGGTGATCGCCGCATAGCCATAGCCAGGCGATACCTGGGGCACCAGCTGGCCGATGGGGCCGGTGACTTCGCACACCCCGGCCAGGCCGGCCAGCCCACCGCTGATCAGCAGCGCCAGCCAGATCAGGCGCTTCTCGCGAAAACCGACGAAGCCGGCGGCGCGCTTGTCCAGCCCCAGCACCTTGATCTGGAACCCGACGAAGCTTTTTTGCAGCAGCACCCACACCGCCACCAGGGCCAGCAGGGCGAAATACACCCCGGCATGCACCCGGCCGTCTTCCAGGAGCAGCGGCAGGCGGCTGGCATCGCCGAACATCGCCGACTCGGGGAAGTTGAACCCGGCCGGGTCTTTCAGCGGCCCGTGCACGCAGTACAGCAGCAGGTTCAGGGCGATGTAGTTGAGCATGATGCTGGTGAGGATTTCATTGGCGTTGAAGTGCGTGCGCAACCAGGCGGTGAGGCCGGCCCAGGCGGCGCCGGCCAGGGTGCCGGTGAGCAGGATCAGCACCAGCGCCCAGCGGCTTTGCAGGTCGATGATGTTCACCGCCAGGGCGCTGCCGGTCAGGGCGCCGAGTAGAAGTTGGCCTTCGGCGCCGATGTTCCAGATCCGCGCCTGATACGCCACGGCCAGGCCGAGGGCACAGAGCAGGATCGGCAGGGCCTTGACCAGCAGTTCGGAGACGCCATACAGGTCGCTGATCGGGGCGATCAGCAAGGTGTGCAAGGTTTCCAGCGGGTCGTGGCCCAGGGCGACGAACAGCAACGAGCCACAGCCCAGGGTCAGGGCCGCGGCCAACAGCGGCGAGCACCAGAGCATCAGGCGCGATTGCTGGCCGCGGGGTTCGAGAGAAAGCAGCATAAATAAACAGCTCCGTTACGCTGGCTGAGCGGATAAGTGGACGGGGGTATCGAACTGACCGGCCATCCAGCCGCCGACTTCGACCAGGCTGGTGTCCGCGGTGGCCTTGAGCGCCGACAGGCGACCGCTGCACAGGGCTGCCAGGCGATCGCTGATCTGGAACAGTTCATCGAGGTCTTCGGAAATCACCAGGATCGCCGCGCCCGCATCGCGCAGGGCCACCAGGGCCCGGTGGATAGTCGCGGCGGCGCCGACGTCGACGCCCCAGGTCGGGTGCGCGGCAATCAGCAGCCTGGGGCGCTGGAGGACTTCCCGGCCGAGGATGAATTTCTGCAGATTGCCGCCGGACAGGCTGCGGGCGGCGGTCTGGCTGTCCGGCGTTTTCACCGCGAAGCGGCGAATGATGTCCTCGGCCAGGGCCAGCACCTTGTCGCGCTGAATCAGGCCTTTGCTCACCAGCCCTTGCTGGAAGGCGGTCAGCAGGGCGTTGTCCGCCAGGCTCAGTTCCGGCACGGCGCCGTGGCCCAGGCGCTCGGCCGGGACGAACGCCAGGCCCAGTCGGCGGCGGGCATCGGGATGCAAATGGGCAACGTACTGGCCGGCGAAGCGCAGGGTGGAAGCCGCGGCACGGCCAAGACGCTGTTCGCCGCTGAGCAGGGCCAGCAGTTCG
This sequence comes from Pseudomonas sp. 09C 129, assembly GCF_002843625.1. Lineage (NCBI taxonomy): Bacteria > Pseudomonadati > Pseudomonadota > Gammaproteobacteria > Pseudomonadales > Pseudomonadaceae > Pseudomonas > Pseudomonas sp. 09C 129. Next base: position 1,306,065 of record NZ_CP025261.1, read on the forward strand.
TCCTGGCCATTGCCGGCGACCCCGGCGATGCCGACGATTTCACCGCTGCGCACGTCCAGGTCGATGTCCTGGAGCGAGCAGCCGAACGGGTCCGGATTGGGCCAGGAGAGTTTCTGTACCTGCAGGAAGGCCTCGCCGCCCTTGGCCTTCGGGTAATCGGTGATCAGGCCCGCGGCTTCGCCGACCATCAGCCGCGCCAGTTCCTGGTCCGAGCACTCGGCGGGTATGCAGTGCCCGGCAACCCGTCCACCGCGCAGCACCGTGGCGCTGTGGCACAGGGCGCGGACTTCGCCGAGCTTGTGGCTGATGAACAGAATGCTGCAGCCCTCGCTGGCCAGGCGGCGCAGGGTGACGAACAGTTCGTCGGCCTCCTGGGGCGTCAGCACCGAGGTCGGCTCGTCGAGGATCAGCAGGCGGATGTCCTGCATCAGGCAGCGAATGATCTCCACCCGCTGGCGTTCGCCGATGGACAGGCTGTGCACCAGGCGTTCCGGCTCCAGGGCCATGCCGTAGCGCTGCGAGACCTGGCGGATCTTCGGTTCCAGCTGCTTCGGTGTGCCGGCCGCGGTGCCCATGGCCAGGGCGATGTTCTGCGCCACGGTCAGGGTCTCGAACAGCGAGAAATGCTGGAACACCATGCCGATCCCCAGGCTGCGCGCCTGGGCCGGATTGCGCATGAGCTGATGCTGCCCCTGCCAGATCACCTCGCCCGAGTCGGCCTGGGTCACCCCGTAGATGATTTTCATCAGAGTGCTTTTGCCGGCGCCGTTTTCACCGAGCAGGGCGTGGATTTCCCCCGGCTGGATACTCAGGTCGATCCCGTCGTTGGCCAGGCAACCGGGATAACGCTTGGTTATTCCGCGCAGTTGCAGGCGGGGTGTTGCAGCGGGGATGGGAACAGGGTTGGGCATGACGGACTCGGGTTGCTGAACGTTATGCCGGTGGATAAAGCAATTTCCTGGCCAGTGAGTCAGGAAACTACCGAGACCCCGATGAACTGCGGCCTCGTGCCCCCTTTGCTCGTTACCTGCACCGCTGTTTGGCACCAGTTCAGGGCAAGGAGCTTGAAACGGCGGCGGTTTTGCCCGAACGGTCTGGTCGAAAAATGATCAGGTGCCTGCAAGCCTTGCGCTCTATGCGGCTGGCGCAGCCTTGCACGGGTTATCCACAGCTTGTTCCACAGTATTTGTGTGCAAGCCCGAAGACCGGGCATAAGCACTGTGTGGCTTTCTTCTAAAAGCGATAAACCAGGCTAACTTACTGTTTTAATTTGAAAAATATGTTTTTGGCGGGTGATTGGCTGAAAAGTGAGCAATCGCTGCAAAGCCACGTGACAGAAGGGTTACAGGCAAGTGTGCTCAGGTTATCCACAGTCGGGTGCACAGCAGGTGTGGGCAAGTCGGCTATCCACCGGGCCGTTGTGCACAGGATAATTTCGAGGCGTTGGTGCGTATTGGTGCGCTCAGCGCTGCAAGAGGATGCGCCCGCGACTCAGGTCGGCCAGCTGGCTTTGCAAGGTGGCGATCTGGCTTTCGCCCAGGGCCAGTTGCAGTTCTACGCCGTTGGCCGTGAAGTGTTCCTCGACCAGCAGCCCGCCGAGTTCGGCGACCCGCAGCTTGACCAGTGCCAGCTCGCTGAAGCTGCAGGCGCAACGCAGGGCTACGCGGCTGACCAGCTCGATGCGTTCGGCGCCTTGCAGGCATTTGTTGGCGCTGCCGCCATAGGCGCGGGCCAGGCCGCCGGTGCCCAGCTGAATGCCGCCGTACCAGCGAATCACCAGCACCGCGACCTGATCGCAGTCCTGGGCTTCGATGGCCGCGAGGATCGGGCGGCCGGCGGTGCCGCCGGGCTCGCCGTCGTCGCTGCTGCGGTATTGCTCGGCGAGTTTCCAGGCCCAGCAGTTGTGGGAGGCATTGGGATCGCTGTGCCGTTCGATAAAGGCTTGGGCCTCGGTCGCGCTGCTGATTGGCGCGGCGAGGGCGATAAAGCGGCTTTTGCGAATCTCTTCGCGGTATTCGCAAAGGCCGGCGAGGGTAAAGGGCATGCGTTGTGTTCTTTATAAGGCAGGCTTGAGACCGCACCCCTTGAGGATGATGCGGATCAGGTTGTTGCCGGCGTCTTCCATGTCCTGCTTGGTCAGCTTGCTGCGACCGGTGACGCGGCAGATCTGGGTGGCGAAGTCGGCGTAATGCTGGGTGCTGCCCCACAGCAGGAAGATCAGGTGCACCGGGTCCACGGGGTCCATCTTGCCGGCGTCGATCCAGGCCTGGAACACCGCGGCGCGCCCCTGGAACCAGGCGCGGTAGTCCTGGCTGAAGTATTCGCTGAGGCATTCGCCGCCGCTGATGATCTCCATGGCGAAGATTCGCGAGGCCTGCGGCTGGCGCCGGGAGAACTCCATCTTGGCGCGGATGTAGCGGGTCAGCGCTTCGGTCGGGTCGTCCTCGGCGGTCAGGGTGTTGAAGGTGCTGTCCCACAACTCGAGGATGTTGCTCAGCACCGCGACATACAACCCAAGCTTGTTGGTGAAGTAGTAATGCAGGTTGGCCTTGGGCAGGCCGGCATTCTGCGCGATGGTGTTCATGCTGGTGCCTTTGAAACCGTGACGGGCGAACTCGTCTTCGGCGGCCTTGATGATCGCTTCTTCGTTTTTCTGACGAATACGGCTGGCGGGCTTGGCGGTTTGAGGGCCGGCGTGGGCTGGGACTTCAAGGGTCATAGGCATTTCCGAGCTGTTCTGTGGGTGCAACCAGTGCGTTGATAGCGCACCCACAGGCCTCAGACAAGTCTTAATGGGCAGAAAACCCTCAAAGCGGTTCCAGGGTGTCGCTTTCGCCGGCCGGATTTGCGTCACGCAGCGCGGCCCGGTCTTCCGGCAGCAACAGGCACATGAGGATTGCGGTCAGGCCGCCGCTGGTGATCGCCGAGTCGAACAGGTTCTGCACCACCTTGGGCAACAGGTGCAGCAGGTTTGGTTGCGCCGCGATCCCCAGGCCGACGCCGAAGGAGGTGGCGATGATCAGCATGCTGCGCCGGTCCAGCGGTGCCTGGGCGAGGATGCGCACGCCGGCCGCGGCGACGCTGCCGAACATCACCAGGGTGGCGCCGCCGAGCACTGGCTTGGGGATTTGCTGCAGCACCGCGCCGATCAGTGGAAACAGGCCCAGGCAAAACAGCAACAGGCCGATGTACAGCCCGACATGGCGGCTGGCCACGCCGGTCAGCTGAATCACCCCGTTGTTCTGGGCGAAGGTGGTGTTGGGGAAGGCGCTGAAGGTCGCGGCGATCATGCAGCTGACGCCGTCGCCGAGAATGCCGCCCTTGAGCCGGCTTATATAAGAAGGGCCGCTGATGGGCTGGCGGGCGAGCATGCAGTTGGCGGTCAGGTCGCCGACGGTTTCGAGGGTGCTGATCAGGTAGATCAGCGCCACGGGCAGGAACGCCGTCCAGTCGAAGCTGAAACCGAAGCGGAAGGGTGTCGGCAGGCTGATCAGCGGCAGGTCGGGCAACGCCTGGGGCACCAGCTTGCCGCTGAACCAGGCGGCGAGGCTGCCCAGGGCCAGGCCGATGATGATCGCCGACAGTCGTACCCAGGGCGTGTTCGAGCGGTTCAGCAGGATGATGGTCAATAGCACCAACAGGCCCAGCGCCAGGTTGCCCGGCGCGCCGAAATCCGCGGCATTGAAGCCGCCGCCCAGGTTGGTGATGCCGACCTTGATCAGGCTGACACCGATCAGGGTAATCACGATGCCGGTGACCAGCGGCGTAATGACCCGGCGCAATTGGCCGATGAAGCGGCTCAGGACGATCTGCACCGCCGCGCCGAAAAAGCACACGCCAAAAATCATCGCTAGGATGTCTTCCGGGCTGCCGCCCCGTTGCTTGACCAGAAAACCTGCGGACAGCACCGCGCCGAGGAAGGCAAAGCTGGTGCCTTGCAGGCAGATCATCCCCGCGCCGATTCCGAACGGCCGACGCGCCTGAATGAAGGTGCCGACGCCGGAAACCATCAGCGCCATGCTGATCAGGTAGGGCAGGTGGGCGCCCAGGCCCAGGGTCGAGCCGATCACCAGCGGCGGGGTGATGATGCCGACGAAACTCGCCAGCACATGCTGCAGGGCGGCGAGGATCGCGGCGAGTGGTTTCGGGCGATCGTCGAGACCGTAGATCAGGTCGCTTTGGCGCAAGGTGTCTGGCTGCATGGACGGGGAACTCAGGGCTGATGGTTCAAGGTCATCGTGCCCTGCAAAAAGCTGTCCAAGTGCTCAGGTTATTGCCTGTGTTTGCCGTTATGGGGCAATGGGGGCGGGGCTTTTATAGTGTCGTAGGTTTTTTCAGCGGGTGGCCGCCAGGCTGTCCAGGAAGCTTTCCAGCACCAAATGGGGGCGACGGCCCTTGCGTGTGACCGATGCCAGGCTCAGGTCATAAAAACGTGAACCGGGTTTGAGCGCGCGCAGTCGTCCCTGCTGGACCCAGAGGCTGGCGTAGTGGTCCGGCAGGTAGCCAATGTAGCGTCCGGTGAGAATCAGGAACGCCATGCCTTCGCGGTCCGAAGCGCTGGCGGTGCAATTGAGCGCCTGGTAATGGGCCTGGATCTCGGCGGGCAGGCGGAAGGTCGGGGCGATGGCGTCCTGCTCGTTGAGGCGCCGGTCGTCCAGTTGCTTGTCGTCGACATAAAACAGCGGATGGCCGACGGCGCAATAAAGCAGCGAGCGTTCGCTGTACAGCGGTTGGTATTCCAGCCCGGACAAGGCACTGGCCTGGGGCACTACGCCGACATGCAGGCGCCCGTCGAGCACGCCTTGTTCGACTTCGTTGGGGGCGATCATGCGGATCTGGATCTGCACGTCCGGCCCGCGCTCCTTCAGTTGCGCCAGTGCATGGGTGATGCGCATGTGGGGCAGGGTGACCAGGTTGTCGGTCAGGCCGATGATCAGTTCGCCACGCAGGTGCCGGTGCAGGCCGTTGACCTCGGTACGAAAGCTTTCCAGGGCGCTCAACAGTTGCAGGGCCGATTGATATACCTCGCGACCCTCTTCGGTCAGCGAGAAACCGGCGCGTCCGCGTTGGCACAGGCGCAGGCCGAGACGCTGCTCGAGGTCGCTCATCTGCTGGCTGATGGCTGAGCGACCGATGCCGAGCACAGTTTCCGCGGCGGAGAAGCCACCGCACTCGACCACGCTGCGAAAGATCCGCAGCAGGCGGATATCAAAGTCGCTGACTTGCGCCAGCGGGTCGGCGCGACGGCTGCTCATAGTTTAGTGGGCCACTGACTGAAGGTTATAAAAGTTGGATTTCACCGACTTTATAGCCGTGGCAACTTAGCTGCAACAACGCTTTCCGATCCCTGCGCCGCTTATTGCCCTGCGAGGTTTTGCCCCATGAACATGCATGAAAACGCTCCGGCTTCCCTGGCCAGCCAGCTCAAGCTCGATGCTCACTGGATGCCCTACACCGCCAACCGCAACTTCCAGCGCGATCCGCGCCTGATCGTCGCCGCCGAAGGCAGCTGGCTGGTCGACGACAAGGGGCGCAAGGTCTATGACTCGCTGTCCGGCCTGTGGACCTGTGGCGCCGGCCACACCCGCAAGGAAATCCAGGAAGCGGTGGCCAAGCAACTGGGCACCCTCGATTACTCGCCAGGCTTCCAGTACGGTCACCCGCTGTCGTTCCAGCTGGCCGAGAAAATCACCGCACTGACCCCGGGCAATCTGAACCATGTGTTCTTCACCGACTCCGGTTCCGAATGCGCCGATACCGCGGTGAAAATGGTGCGCGCCTACTGGCGCCTGAAAGGCCAGTCGACCAAGACCAAGATGATCGGCCGTGCCCGTGGCTATCACGGCGTGAACATTGCCGGCACCAGCCTCGGCGGGGTCAACGGCAACCGTAAACTGTTCGGCCAGGCGATGATGGATGTCGACCACCTGCCGCACACCCTGCTGGCAAGCAACGCGTTCTCCCGTGGCATTCCGGAGCAGGGCGGTATCGCGCTGGCCGACGAACTGCTCAAGCTGATCGAACTGCATGACGCCTCCAACATCGCCGCGGTGTTCGTCGAGCCTCTGGCCGGTTCCGCTGGCGTGCTGGTGCCGCCACAGGGTTACCTCAAGCGCCTGCGGGAAATCTGCGACCAGCACAATATCCTGCTGGTGTTCGACGAAGTGATCACCGGTTTCGGCCGTACCGGCAAGATGTTCGGTGCCGACAGCTTTGGCGTGACCCCGGACCTGATGTGCATCGCCAAGCAAGTCACCAATGGCGCGATTCCGATGGGCGCGGTGATTGCCAGCTCCGAGATCTACCAGACCTTCATGAACCAGCCGACCCCCGAGTACGCGGTGGAATTCCCCCACGGCTATACCTACTCGGCGCACCCAGTGGCTTGCGCGGCCGGTCTGGCGGCACTGGATCTGTTGCAGAAAGAAAACCTGGTGCAGAGCGTCGCTGACGTGGCGCCGCATTTCGAGAAGGCGCTGCACGGCATCAAGGGGGCGAAGAATGTCATCGACATCCGTAACTTCGGCCTGGCCGGCGCCATCCAGATTGCCCCGCGCGATGGTGATGCCATCGTGCGTCCGTTCGAAGCGGGCATGGCCCTGTGGAAAGCCGGTTTCTACGTACGCTTCGGCGGCGACACCCTGCAGTTCGGCCCGACCTTCAACAGCAAGCCGCAGGATCTGGATCGTCTGTTCGATGCCGTCGGCGAAGTGCTGAACAAGCTCGACTGATTCCCCAAAACTGTAGGAGATGAGCTTGCTCGCGATGGCGTACTTATAGGCGCCATCGTGGTTTGGCTCATATTCAAAGTCATCTATATAGAGCAGGCGCCCCTTGGTGGGCGCCTGTGGACAACTTCAGGAGTTCCCCGATGAGCGTTATCCCGCATTTGATCAATGGTGAACTGGTGACCGAGAGCGGTCGCGCGGTCGATGTGTTCAATCCGTCCACCGGTCAGGCGATCCACAAGCTGCCGCTGGCCAGCCGCGAAACCATCCAGAGCGCCATCGATGCCGCCAAGGCTGCCTTCCCGGCCTGGCGCAACACGCCGCCGGCCAAGCGTGCCCAGGTGATGTTCCGCTTCAAGCAATTGCTGGAGCAGAACGAATCGCGCATCGCCCAGTTGATCAGCGAAGAACACGGCAAGACCCTGGAAGACGCCGCCGGTGAGCTCAAGCGTGGTATCGAAAACGTCGAGTTCGCCTGTGCCGCTCCGGAAATCCTCAAGGGCGAGTACAGCCGCAACGTCGGCCCGAACATTGATGCCTGGTCCGACTTCCAGCCGCTGGGCGTGGTTGCCGGCATCACCCCGTTCAACTTCCCGGCGATGGTGCCACTGTGGATGTATCCGCTGGCGATCGTCTGCGGCAACTGCTTCATCCTCAAGCCATCCGAGCGTGACCCGAGTTCGACCCTGCTGATTGCCCAGCTGCTGCTGGAAGCCGGCCTGCCGAAAGGCGTGCTGAGTGTGGTGCACGGCGACAAGGCCGCGGTGGACGCGCTGATCGAAGCGCCGGAAGTCAAGGCACTGAGCTTCGTTGGTTCGACGCCGATTGCCGAATACATCTACGCCGAAGGCACCAAGCGCGGCAAACGCGTGCAGGCACTGGGCGGCGCGAAGAACCACGCCGTGCTGATGCCGGATGCCGACCTGGACAACGCGGTCAGTGCCTTGATGGGCGCGGCCTATGGTTCCTGCGGCGAGCGTTGCATGGCGATCTCGGTTGCCGTGTGTGTCGGCGACCAGGTGGCCGATGCGTTGGTGGCCAAGCTGGTTCCGCAGATCAAGGCGCTGAAAATCGGTGCCGGCACTTCTTGTGGCCTGGACATGGGGCCGCTGGTCACAGGGCAGGCGCGGGACAAGGTCAGCGGTTATGTCGAGGATGGCGTGAAGGCAGGCGCGAAACTGGTGGTCGACGGCCGTGGCCTGAGCGTGCCGGGCCATGAAGAAGGCTTCTTCCTTGGTGGCTGCCTGTTCGACAACGTCACCCCGGAAATGCGCATCTATAAAGAAGAGATCTTCGGGCCGGTGCTGTGCGTCGTGCGGGTGAACAGCCTGGAAGAGGCCATGCAACTGATCAACGATCACGAATATGGCAACGGCACCTGCATCTTTACCCGTGACGGTGAAGCGGCGCGTCTGTTCTGTGACGAGATTGAAGTCGGGATGGTAGGCGTCAACGTACCGCTGCCGGTACCGGTGGCGTACCACAGCTTCGGCGGCTGGAAGCGTTCGCTGTTTGGCGACCTGCATGCCTACGGTCCGGACGGCGTGCGCTTCTATACCCGTCGCAAGGCGATCACTCAGCGTTGGCCACAGCGTGCCAGCCATGAAGCCTCGCAGTTCGCCTTCCCTAGCTTGTAATTAGTAGAAGGGTATTAAAGGCCGCCCCCTTGGGGCGGCCTTTGCTTTTAGGGGCGGTTTTGACCGATATGACAGATTTGTGAAAATAAGTGTTGACGGCAGATTCTGGAAGTCTATAATTCGCCCCACTTCCGGCGCAGTCGAAACGGAAAACTCCTTGAGATTCAACGAGTTACGCGGTTTTCGGCAGTGGTTGCGCTTCAGTTCATCGAAGCCCGAAGGAGTTGATTCGGCAGTAAGTTTTCGCCGAGTTAACGATTCGATCTTCTCGGTCGAAAGCGGAGAAAAAGAGGTGTTGACAGCAGCGTGTAACGCTGTAGAATTCGCCTCCCGCTGACGAGAGATCGGAAGCGCAAGTGGTTGAAGTTGCAAAGGAAACTTTGAGAACTTCTTAAAATAACCGCTTGACAGATGCAGAGGCTGCTGTAGAATGCGCGCCTCGGTTGAGACGAAAGACTTAACCAACCGCTCTTTAACAACTGAATCAAGCAATTCGTGTGGGTGCTTGTGGAGTCAGACTGATAGTCAGAAAGATTATCAGCATCACAAGTTACTCCGCGAGAAATCAAAGATGTAACCAACGATTGCTGAGCCAAGTTTAGGGTTTTCTCAAAACCCAAAGATGTTTGAACTGAAGAGTTTGATCATGGCTCAGATTGAACGCTGGCGGCAGGCCTAACACATGCAAGTCGAGCGGTAGAGAGGTGCTTGCACCTCTTGAGAGCGGCGGACGGGTGAGTAATGCCTAGGAATCTGCCTGGTAGTGGGGGATAACGTTCGGAAACGGACGCTAATACCGCATACGTCCTACGGGAGAAAGCAGGGGACCTTCGGGCCTTGCGCTATCAGATGAGCCTAGGTCGGATTAGCTAGTTGGTGAGGTAATGGCTCACCAAGGCGACGATCCGTAACTGGTCTGAGAGGATGATCAGTCACACTGGAACTGAGACACGGTCCAGACTCCTACGGGAGGCAGCAGTGGGGAATATTGGACAATGGGCGAAAGCCTGATCCAGCCATGCCGCGTGTGTGAAGAAGGTCTTCGGATTGTAAAGCACTTTAAGTTGGGAGGAAGGGTACTTACCTAATACGTGAGTATTTTGACGTTACCGACAGAATAAGCACCGGCTAACTCTGTGCCAGCAGCCGCGGTAATACAGAGGGTGCAAGCGTTAATCGGAATTACTGGGCGTAAAGCGCGCGTAGGTGGTTCGTTAAGTTGGATGTGAAATCCCCGGGCTCAACCTGGGAACTGCATCCAAAACTGGCGAGCTAGAGTATGGTAGAGGGTGGTGGAATTTCCTGTGTAGCGGTGAAATGCGTAGATATAGGAAGGAACACCAGTGGCGAAGGCGACCACCTGGACTGATACTGACACTGAGGTGCGAAAGCGTGGGGAGCAAACAGGATTAGATACCCTGGTAGTCCACGCCGTAAACGATGTCAACTAGCCGTTGGGAGCCTTGAGCTCTTAGTGGCGCAGCTAACGCATTAAGTTGACCGCCTGGGGAGTACGGCCGCAAGGTTAAAACTCAAATGAATTGACGGGGGCCCGCACAAGCGGTGGAGCATGTGGTTTAATTCGAAGCAACGCGAAGAACCTTACCAGGCCTTGACATCCAATGAACTTTCCAGAGATGGATTGGTGCCTTCGGGAACATTGAGACAGGTGCTGCATGGCTGTCGTCAGCTCGTGTCGTGAGATGTTGGGTTAAGTCCCGTAACGAGCGCAACCCTTGTCCTTAGTTACCAGCACGTTATGGTGGGCACTCTAAGGAGACTGCCGGTGACAAACCGGAGGAAGGTGGGGATGACGTCAAGTCATCATGGCCCTTACGGCCTGGGCTACACACGTGCTACAATGGTCGGTACAGAGGGTTGCCAAGCCGCGAGGTGGAGCTAATCCCACAAAACCGATCGTAGTCCGGATCGCAGTCTGCAACTCGACTGCGTGAAGTCGGAATCGCTAGTAATCGCGAATCAGAATGTCGCGGTGAATACGTTCCCGGGCCTTGTACACACCGCCCGTCACACCATGGGAGTGGGTTGCACCAGAAGTAGCTAGTCTAACCTTCGGGAGGACGGTTACCACGGTGTGATTCATGACTGGGGTGAAGTCGTAACAAGGTAGCCGTAGGGGAACCTGCGGCTGGATCACCTCCTTAATCGACGACATCAGCTGCTTCATAAGCTCCCACACGAATTGCTTGATTCATTGAAGAAGACGATTGGGTCTGTAGCTCAGTTGGTTAGAGCGCACCCCTGATAAGGGTGAGGTCGGCAGTTCGAATCTGCCCAGACCCACCAATTACTGGTGCACCCTGTAGCGATACGGGGCCATAGCTCAGCTGGGAGAGCGCCTGCCTTGCACGCAGGAGGTCAGCGGTTCGATCCCGCTTGGCTCCACCATTACAGATTGGTGTCCATCGTTTAAAGCTTAGAAATGAGCATTCCATCAAGTTGATGGTGAATGTTGATTTCTGATCTTTATCAGAATCGTTCTTTAAAAATTTGGGTATGTGATAGAAAGATAGACTGGATAGCACTTTCACTGGTGTTGTTCAGGCTAAGGTAAAATTTGTGAGTTTAATCGCGAATTTTCGGCGAATGTCGTCTTCACAGTATAACCAGATTGCTTGGGGTTATATGGTCAAGTGAAGAAGCGCATACGGTGGATGCCTTGGCAGTCAGAGGCGATGAAAGACGTGGTAGCCTGCGAAAAGCTTCGGGGAGTCGGCAAACAGACTTTGATCCGGAGATGTCTGAATGGGGGAACCCAGCCATCATAAGATGGTTATCTTGTACTGAATACATAGGTGCAAGAGGCGAACCAGGGGAACTGAAACATCTAAGTACCCTGAGGAAAAGAAATCAACCGAGATTCCCTTAGTAGTGGCGAGCGAACGGGGACTAGCCCTTAAGTGGCTTTGAGATTAGCGGAACGCTCTGGAAAGTGCGGCCATAGTGGGTGATAGCCCTGTACGCGAAAATCTCTTAGTCATGAAATCGAGTAGGACGGAGCACGAGAAACTTTGTCTGAATATGGGGGGACCATCCTCCAAGGCTAAATACTACTGACTGACCGATAGTGAACTAGTACCGTGAGGGAAAGGCGAAAAGAACCCCGGAGAGGGGAGTGAAATAGATCCTGAAACCGTATGCGTACAAGCAGTGGGAGCAGACTTTGTTCTGTGACTGCGTACCTTTTGTATAATGGGTCAGCGACTTATATTCAGTGGCGAGCTTAACCGAATAGGGGAGGCGTAGCGAAAGCGAGTCTTAATAGGGCGTTTAGTCGCTGGGTATAGACCCGAAACCGGGCGATCTATCCATGGGCAGGTTGAAGGTTAGGTAACACTGACTGGAGGACCGAACCGACTACCGTTGAAAAGTTAGCGGATGACCTGTGGATCGGAGTGAAAGGCTAATCAAGCTCGGAGATAGCTGGTTCTCCTCGAAAGCTATTTAGGTAGCGCCTCATGTATCACTGTAGGGGGTAGAGCACTGTTTCGGCTAGGGGGTCATCCCGACTTACCAAACCGATGCAAACTCCGAATACCTACAAGTGCCGAGCATGGGAGACACACGGCGGGTGCTAACGTCCGTCGTGAAAAGGGAAACAACCCAGACCGTCAGCTAAGGTCCCAAAGTTATGGTTAAGTGGGAAACGATGTGGGAAGGCTTAGACAGCTAGGAGGTTGGCTTAGAAGCAGCCACCCTTTAAAGAAAGCGTAATAGCTCACTAGTCGAGTCGGCCTGCGCGGAAGATGTAACGGGGCTCAAACCATACACCGAAGCTACGGGTATCACGTAAGTGATGCGGTAGAGGAGCGTTCTGTAAGCCTGTGAAGGTGAGTTGAGAAGCTTGCTGGAGGTATCAGAAGTGCGAATGCTGACATGAGTAACGACAATGGGTGTGAAAAACACCCACGCCGAAAGACCAAGGTTTCCTGCGCAACGTTAATCGACGCAGGGTTAGTCGGTCCCTAAGGCGAGGCTGAAAAGCGTAGTCGATGGAAAACAGGTTAATATTCCTGTACTTCTAGTTATTGCGATGGAGGGACGGAGAAGGCTAGGCCAGCTTGGCGTTGGTTGTCCAAGTTTAAGGTGGTAGGCTGGAATCTTAGGTAAATCCGGGATTCTAAGGCCGAGAGCTGATGACGAGTTACCTTTTAGGTGACGAAGTGGTTGATGCCATGCTTCCAAGAAAAGCTTCTAAGCTTCAGATAACTAGGAACCGTACCCCAAACCGACACAGGTGGTTGGGTAGAGAATACCAAGGCGCTTGAGAGAACTCGGGTGAAGGAACTAGGCAAAATGGCACCGTAACTTCGGGAGAAGGTGCGCCGGTGAGGGTGAAGGACTTGCTCCGTAAGCCCATGCCGGTCGAAGATACCAGGCCGCTGCGACTGTTTATTAAAAACACAGCACTCTGCAAACACGAAAGTGGACGTATAGGGTGTGACGCCTGCCCGGTGCCGGAAGGTTAATTGATGGGGTTAGCTAACGCGAAGCTCTTGATCGAAGCCCCGGTAAACGGCGGCCGTAACTATAACGGTCCTAAGGTAGCGAAATTCCTTGTCGGGTAAGTTCCGACCTGCACGAATGGCGTAACGATGGCGGCGCTGTCTCCACCCGAGACTCAGTGAAATTGAAATCGCTGTGAAGATGCAGTGTATCCGCGGCTAGACGGAAAGACCCCGTGAACCTTTACTATAGCTTTGCACTGGACTTTGAATTTGCTTGTGTAGGATAGGTGGGAGGCTTTGAAGCGTGGACGCCAGTTCGCGTGGAGCCATCCTTGAAATACCACCCTGGCAACTTTGAGGTTCTAACTCAGGTCCGTTATCCGGATCGAGGACAGTGTATGGTGGGTAGTTTGACTGGGGCGGTCTCCTCCTAAAGAGTAACGGAGGAGTACGAAGGTGCGCTCAGACCGGTCGGAAATCGGTCGTAGAGTATAAAGGCAAAAGCGCGCTTGACTGCGAGACAGACACGTCGAGCAGGTACGAAAGTAGGTCTTAGTGATCCGGTGGTTCTGTATGGAAGGGCCATCGCTCAACGGATAAAAGGTACTCCGGGGATAACAGGCTGATACCGCCCAAGAGTTCATATCGACGGCGGTGTTTGGCACCTCGATGTCGGCTCATCACATCCTGGGGCTGAAGCCGGTCCCAAGGGTATGGCTGTTCGCCATTTAAAGTGGTACGCGAGCTGGGTTTAGAACGTCGTGAGACAGTTCGGTCCCTATCTGCCGTGGACGTTTGAGATTTGAGAGGGGCTGCTCCTAGTACGAGAGGACCGGAGTGGACGAACCTCTGGTGTTCCGGTTGTCACGCCAGTGGCATTGCCGGGTAGCTATGTTCGGAAAAGATAACCGCTGAAAGCATCTAAGCGGGAAACTTGCCTCAAGATGAGATCTCACTGGAACCTTGAGTTCCCTGAAGGGCCGTCGAAGACTACGACGTTGATAGGTTGGGTGTGTAAGCGCTGTGAGGCGTTGAGCTAACCAATACTAATTGCCCGTGAGGCTTGACCATATAACACCCAAGCAATTTGCGCTTAACAGCCAGATTGCGGTGTGTGAAGACGAAACGAACCGAAAGTTCGAGAAAACACACAAACTATCGCATACCCAACTTGCTGAAGCGTCGAAAGACGACTCGGCACACCGAATTTCTTGACGACCATAGAGCATTGGAACCACCTGATCCCATCCCGAACTCAGCAGTGAAACGATGCATCGCCGATGGTAGTGTGGGGTTTCCCCATGTGAGAGTAGGTCATCGTCAAGATTAAATTCCGAAACCCCAATTGCGAAAGCAATTGGGGTTTTGTTTTTGTGCGACAAAAAATGCCTCATTCCTCGCAACACTCACGTTGGTCCTCTCAGCTGTCACCGCTGCGTGACAGTGCTAAGGTTCGGCCCTAGCTTTTGCATTTTCCAAGGAAGCCCTTATGCCGGACGCCACGTCCCTCAGCGCTGGTTTTATGGTGGTTCACGGTAACCGCCTGGACGAGTTGCGCAGCCTGGTGGTCAGCTGGATGCGGCGTTACCCCTTGGCGCCGCTGGAGAATGAGATCGCCCTGGTCCAGAGCAACGGCATCGCCCAATGGCTGAAGCTGGCCTTGGCTGAGGATCCTGAGGATGACGACATGGGCGGCTGTGGCATCGCTGCTGCCATCGATGTGCAGCTCCCCGGCAGTTTCATGTGGCAGCTCTATCGCATGGTGCTGGGACGCGATGAAATCCCGCCTAAATCCCTGCTGGATAAAGCGCCGCTGACCTGGCGTCTGATGCGGCTTCTGCCCGAACTGATCGATCAGCCGCACTTCGAGCCTCTACGACGCTTCCTCACTCACGACACGGATCTGCGCAAGCGCTATCAATTGGCCGAGCGCCTGGCTGACCTGTTCGACCAATATCAGGTCTATCGCGCCGATTGGCTGGAAGACTGGGCCGCAGGCAGGCATCAACTACGCAGCGCTCGAGGCGAAGCCAAGGCCCTGACCCCCGCCAACTGCTGGCAGGCCGAACTGTGGCGGGCGTTGTTGCTGGATGTGGGGGAGGAGGGCATGGCGCAGAGTCGCGCCGGTGTTCACCAGCGTTTCATCGAACGTATTCTCAGCCTGGAAACGGCGCCACAAGGGTTGCCCTCGCGAGTGATCGTTTTCGGGATTTCCTCCCTGCCGGCGCAAGCCCTGGAAGCCCTAGCTGGACTGGCCCGCTTCAGCCAGGTACTGCTGTGTGTACACAACCCTTGTCGTCACCATTGGGCGGATATCGTCGCCGACAAGGACCTGCTGCGCCATCAATACAAGCGTCAGGCGCGCAAGGCGGGAATGCCGGTGGTGCTTGATCCGCAGACCCTGCATCAACATGCCCACCCGCTGCTCGCCGCCTGGGGTAAACAGGGTCGTGACTACATCAATCTGCTCGACAGTTATGACGATCCCAACAGCTATCGCTCGGCCTTTCGCGACGGCCGTATCGACCTGTTCAGCGAGAGTCAGCCGCAGACCCTGCTGAATCAGCTGCAGGACGATATCCTCGAATTGCGCCCGCTGGAGGAAACCCGCCAGTTATGGCCGGCGGTCGATCTGCACCAGGACAAGTCGATCCGTTTTCACATTGCCCACAGTGCCCAGCGCGAAGTGGAGATCCTCCATGACCAGCTGCTTGCGCGCTTCAGTGAGGACCCTGAATTGCGTCCGCGGGATGTGATCGTGATGGTCCCGGATATCGACAGTTACGCACCGCATATTCGCGCGGTCTTCGGCCAGTTGGAGCGTGACGATCGACGTTTTATTCCGTTCACCCTGACGGACCAGGGCCAACGTGGCCGCGACCCACTGCTGATTGCCGTGGAGCATCTGCTCAAGCTGCCGGACAGCCGGTTCCCCGTCAGCGAAATCCTCGACCTGCTGGATGTTCCGGCATTACGCGCACGTTTTGGCGTTGATGAGGCCGATCTTCCGACCTTGCATCGCTGGATCGAAGGCGCCGGCATCCGCTGGGGCATGAACGCCGAACAACGGGCCGACCTGGGATTGCCGGAGGAGCTGGAGCAGAACAGCTGGCGTTTCGGCCTGCGCCGCATGTTGCTGGGTTACGCCGTGGGACGCTCCGATGCCTGCGAGGGGATCGAGCCTTACGACGAGATTGGTGGCCTGGATGCGGCACTGATCGGGCCGCTGGTGGCTCTGCTCGATGCCCTGGAGATGGCGTATCAGAACCTCACTTTACCGGCTTCGCCGCCACAGTGGGGCGAACGCCTGCAAGCACTCACGCAGCAATTCTTCCTGGCCAGTACCGAGCATGACGACTACCTGCTGAGCCAACTCGAAGACTTGCGCGAAACCTGGCTGGAAACCTGCGAATCGGTTGGCCTGCATGATGAGCTGCCGCTGACCGTGGTCCGCGAAGCCTGGCTGGCTGGCCTGGACCAGGGCCGCTTGTCCCAGCGTTTCCTGGCCGGTGCGGTGAACTTCTGCACGTTGATGCCGATGCGCGCGATTCCCTTCAAGCTGGTATGCCTGCTGGGGATGAACGACGGCGACTACCCGCGGGCGCAACCGCCGCTGGATTTCGACCTGATGGGCAGCGACTACCGGCCCGGCGACCGCTCGCGGCGCGAAGACGACCGTTACCTGCTGCTGGAGGCGCTGCTTTCGGCGCGGGATCAGCTGTACGTCAGTTGGGTCGGTCGCAGCATTCGCGACAACAGCGAGCGCCCGGCCTCGGTGCTGATCGGCCAGTTGCGCGATCACCTGGCCAGTGGCTGGAAGCTGGCGAATGACCAGGACAATCTGCTCGACGCCATGACCCAGGAGCATCCACTGCAACCTTTCAGTGCCCGCTACTTCCATGAAGGCCATGGGCTGTTCAGCTATGCCCGAGAGTGGCAGCTGTTGCACCAGGCCCAAGCGGCTCCTCAAACGCTCGAACTTCTGGCGCCCTATGTCCAGGAAGAGCCGTTGAGCCTGGGGCAGTTGCAGGACTTCCTGCGTAACCCGGTACGGCATTTCTTCAGTCAGCGCCTCAAGGTGTTCTTCGAGGCGGCCGACGCGCCATTGGCCGACGAGGAACCCTTTGTACTCGACGCGCTGCAACGCTACAGCCTGAGCGACAGCCTGCTGGAGGCGGCGTTGAACTGCGCCGATGATCCGGACCAGGCCCTGCAGGCCCAGGCGCAACGGCTACAAGCCAGCGGCTTGTTACCCATGGCCGGTTTTGGCGAGAGCCTGCAACGAGAGCTGATCGAGCCCTTGCCGGATCTGTTGATACGCTATCGGCAATTGCTGGAGTTATGGCCAACGCCGGTCACCAGCGCCTTGCCGATTACCCTTGAACTCAAGGAAGTGAAACTCGAAGGCTGGCTGAGCGGCCTGCACCAACGTAGCGACGGCGGGCTGCTGTCGGTCACCACCATCCCCAACAGCATCGGCTCGCCCAAGACCCGCAAATGGCACCGTCTGACCCGGCCCTGGGTCAATCATCTGGTGGCCTGTGCCAGCGGTTATGCCTTGACCACCGCGCTGGTGGCCAGCGACGACACCTTGTTGCTGCCGCCTCTGGACCGCGATGTGGCGCTGCAAAGCCTGGGCGATCTGCTGCTGGCCTGGCAGGCGGGCATGTGCCAGCCGTTGCCGGTAGCCGTGAAAACCGCTTTTGCCTGGTTGGGCCAGAGCGATCCGGGCAAGGCCGAAGCGGCGGCGCGCAAAGCTTATGAAGGCGATGGCCAGACCAGCGATGGCGAACGTCGGGAAAGCCCGGCCCTGGCGCGTCAGTACCCGGACTACAACGCGTTGATCGCCGACGAAACCTTCTGCGGCTGGGTTGATGCGCTGTACCGCCCACTATTACAGGCGCCCTGGCGCTCCGCGGCCAATGGGGAGGCTGACGCATGACCCGGCAAGCACCTTTGGCCCTGGCGTTCCCGCTACGAGGCAGCCAACTGATCGAAGCCAGCGCCGGCACGGGCAAGACCTTTACCATCTCGGCGCTTTACCTGCGCCTGGTGCTGGGGCACGGCGGCGAGCCGGCCGGGTTCGGTCGCGAGTTGCTGCCACCGCAGATTCTGGTGGTGACCTTCACTGATGCGGCGACCAAGGAACTGCGTGAGCGGATCCGCACCCGCCTGGCTGAAGCCGCACGCTTCTTCCGCGATGAAACCGCCGCGCCCGACGCGCTGATCGCCGAGTTGCGCGATCAGTTCGCCGCCGAACAATGGCCGGGCTGCGCCAGCCGCCTGGACATCGCCGCGCAATGGATGGACGAGGCCGCGGTCTCGACCATCCACAGTTGGTGCCAGCGCATGCTGCGCGAGCATGCGTTCGACAGTGGCAGCCTGTTTACCCAGACCCTGGAAACCGACCACAGCGATCTGCTGGGCGAAGTGCTACGCGACTACTGGCGGCTGTTTTGCTACCCGATGCAGGGCGATGCGTTGAACTGGGTGCGGGCCAACTGGGGCGGGCCCGCGGCCTTGCTGCCCAGGGTACGCGCGCTGTTTGGCAGCGAGCGAGAAGTGGACGCGGAGCAGACGCCGGCGCAGTTGATCGAAGCTTGCTTGCTGGAGCGTCGCGTGGCGTTGGTGCAGCTCAAGGCGCCTTGGCGGCAATGGGCTGAGCAACTGCGGGAGATCTGCTTGCAAGGCGTCGCCAGCAAGGCGGTCGATGGCCGCAAAATGCAGGCGCGTTACTTCGAGCCCTGGTTCGAAAAGATCACCGCCTGGGCCGAAGACGAATCCATAGAGCAACTGGATATCGGTACCGGCTTCAGCCGCCTGACCCCCGAAGGCATGGCCGAGGCCTGGAAAGGCGATGCGCCGGATCATCCCGCGCTGGACGCCATGGCCGGGCTCAAGGTCGCGCTCGATGCCCTGCCGAGCCCCGACGCTGCGGTGTTGCAACACGCCGCGCGTTGGGTCGGCGCGCGCTTCGAGGAGGAGAAGCGCCGCCGTGCCGAGATGGGCTTCGACGACATGCTGCTGCGCCTCGACGCCGCGTTGCAGGCCGAGGGTGGCGAGCGTCTGGCGACGCTGATTCGCGAGCAGTTCCCGGTGGCCCTGATCGACGAATTCCAGGACACCGACCCGGTGCAGTACCGGATCTTCGAAAGTATCTACCGCATCGAGGACAACAACCCCGAGACCGGGCTGTTCCTGATCGGCGACCCCAAGCAGGCGATCTACGCCTTCCGTGGGGCGGACATTTACACCTACCTGCGC
Source organism: Pseudomonas sp. 09C 129 (assembly GCF_002843625.1). Classification (NCBI taxonomy): domain Bacteria; kingdom Pseudomonadati; phylum Pseudomonadota; class Gammaproteobacteria; order Pseudomonadales; family Pseudomonadaceae; genus Pseudomonas; species Pseudomonas sp. 09C 129. The sequence continues at coordinate 1,325,163 of NZ_CP025261.1, forward strand.
GCTCGCCAGGCCACCAGCGGCCGCTTGCATACCCTGGGCACCAACTTCCGTTCCAGCCACGCCATGGTCAAGGTTGTGAACCATGTATTCGAGCGTGCCGAGTCCCGTGAACAGGGACGCGGCGCGTTCCTGTTCCGGGAAAAGAGCGGAGAGAACCCGGTGCCGTTCCTGTCGGTGGCCTCCCAGGGGCGCAAGGAGCAGCTACACAGAGAAGGGCAGGTGGTGCCGGCGCTGAATGTCTGGCACCTGTCCACGGAGCAAGCCATTTCCGGTGCGCTGTATCGGCAGCAACTGGCGGCGGCCTGCGCCAGCGAAATCGTCGCCTTGCTCAACGGCGGACAGCAGGCCAGCACCGGCTTCGCCCGCGACGGCCAGCCCTTCAAGGGGCTGCTGCCGGCGGACATCGCCATCCTGGTGCGCGATGGCAAGGAGGCCCAGGCCGTGCGCGGCGAACTGGCCGCGCGCGGGGTGCGCAGCGTGTACCTGTCGGACAAGGACTCGGTGTTCGCCGCCCAGGAAGCCCACGACCTGCTGGCCTGGCTCAAGGCCTGTGCCGAACCGGATATCGAGCGCCCGCTGCGCGCCGCGCTGGCCTCCATCACCCTGAACCTGCCGCTGGTTGAGCTGGAGCGCCTGAACCAGGACGAGCTGGCCTGGGAGAGCCGGGTCATGCAGTTTCGCGGTTATCGCCTGATCTGGCGTACCCAGGGTGTGCTGCCGATGTTGCGACGCCTGCTGCATGACTTCCAGTTGCCCCAGGCCCTGATCGCCCGCAGCGATGGCGAACGGGTCCTGACCAACCTGTTGCACCTGTCCGAACTGTTGCAGCAGGCGGCCGCCGAGCTGGATGGCGAACAAGCGCTGATCCGCCACCTGGCCGAGCACCTGGCCTTGTCCGGGCAGGCTGGCGAAGAGCAGATCCTGCGCCTGGAAAGCGACGAACAACTGGTCAAGGTGGTGACCATCCACAAATCCAAGGGCCTGGAGTACCCGCTGGTGTTCCTGCCGTTCATCTGTTCGGCCAAGCCGGTGGATGGCAGTCGTCTGCCGCTGCACTACCACGACGAGTCGGGCAAGGCCCAGGTGACGCTGCGGCCGACCCCGGAGCTGATTGCCCAGGCCGACGACGAACGCCTGGCCGAAGACCTGCGCCTGCTCTACGTGGCGCTGACCCGCGCGCAGCATGCCTGCTGGCTGGGTGTCGCCGACCTCAAGCGCGGCAACCACAACAGCTCGGTGCTGCACCTCTCGGCCCTGGGCTACCTGTTGGGCGGCGGTGCGTTGTTGAACGAGTCCAGTGGCCTGGCGCGCTGGCTGCAAGACCTGCAACAAGGCTGCGAGGCCATGAGTGTCAGCGAAATGCCCGGCGCCTCCGACAGCCGCTTCCATCCGCCGCGCAACGACGCCACCCTGCTGGCGCCCCTGGCTCCCAAGCGGCGCGCCGCGGAGAACTGGTGGATCGCGTCCTATAGTGCTCTGCGCATCAGCGACAGCCTGGGGGCCGGCAATACCGAGGCGCCGGAAAGCCCGCAGGCGCAGAAACTCTTCGACGATGAACGCCTCGACCCCGATGCTCCGCGTGAAGTCGTGGCCAGCGGCGCGGACATCCATCGCTTCCCCCGTGGGCCGAACCCGGGGACCTTCCTCCACGGCCTGCTGGAGTGGGCCGGTGGCGAGGGGTTCGCCGCCGACCCCGTCGCCATCGAGGACGCCATCGCTCGGCGCTGCAATCGCCGCGGTTGGCAAGGCTGGATCAAGACCCTGAGCGACTGGTTGCGGCATCTGTTGCAACTGCCTTTGCCAGCCGGGACGGGACGACTGCCGGTGGTGCTCGCACAGTTGAGCCAATACCGGGTCGAGATGGAGTTCTGGTTCGCCAGCCACAAGGTCGATGTGCTCAAGCTCGACGAGTTGGTGCGCCAGTACACCCATCAAGGCGTGCCTCGGGTGACCGCCGAACCTGTCCTGCTCAATGGCATGTTCAAGGGCTTCATCGACCTGACCTTCGAACATGAAGGGCGCTATTACGTGGCCGACTACAAATCCAACTGGCTGGGCGTGGATGACGCCGCCTATACCGAGCAGGCCATGGAACAATCGATTCTCGACAACCGTTATGACCTGCAATACGTGCTGTACCTGCTGGCCCTGCATCGCCAGTTGCGGGCGCGCCTGGCGGACTACGATTACGACCGGCACATGGGCGGTGCCCTGTACCTGTTCTTGCGCGGCACGGGCTCGGCCAGCCGCGGCGTGTTTTTCACCCGGCCACCCCGTGAGCTGATCGAGCGCCTGGACCGCTTGTTCCAGGGCAAACCCGAGCAGCCCAGGGCAGAGCCGGCGTGGGAACAGGGAGTATTGCTGTGATCGAGGATCTGCTGACGCCGCTGGAACCCCAGCCCGACCTGGCGCCCCTGGTTCGGGCCGGCGATTTGCTGCTGTTGCTCGATCGTTGGGTCGAGCGCGGATGGTTGCGCGCCCTGGACAAGGCTTTCGTAGGCTTCCTCCATGAACTGGAGCCACAAGGCGATCCACTGGTGCTGATGGCCGCGGCGTTGACCAGCCATCAACTGGGCCACGGGCATGTTTGCCTGGACCTGTTCGAAACCCTCAAGGAGCCGGACTTCGCCCTGTCCCTGCCGCCGGAAGGCGACCTGCAAAGCACGGCGGCGGTACTGCCGTCGCAGGTGCTGGCGACGCTGGACGGCGCACACTGGTGCAAGGCCCTGGCGGCCAGTCGCCTGGTGGCGTTGGCGGCCGACCAGAGCGAGCAGGCCCGCCAGCGGCCGCTGGTGTTGTCGGGCAAGCGCCTGTATCTGCGCCGTTACTGGGCCTATGAGCGGCGCATTGACAATGCCTTGCGCCAGCGCCTGGCGGTGCAGGAGGAAACTCCCGCGGATTTGGCCGAGCGCCTCGGCGGTCTGTTCGGTGCGGCCAAGGCAGCGGGGCCGGTGGACTGGCAGAAGCTTGCCTGTGCGCTGGCCACCCGAGGCGCCTTCAGCATCATTACCGGCGGGCCGGGAACCGGTAAGACCACCACCGTGGTGCGCCTGCTGGCCTTGCTCCAGGCCCCGGCTGTCGAAGCCGGAAAGCCTTTGCGCATCCGCCTCGCCGCGCCTACGGGCAAGGCGGCGGCGCGCCTGACCGAATCCATCAGCCTGCAAGTGCGCTCCCTGTCGGTCGACGACAGTGTGCGCGAGAAGATCCCCAGCGACGTGACCACGGTGCACCGCCTGCTGGGCAATCGTCCGGGAACCCGGCACTTTCGCCATCACGCCGGCAACCGCTTGCCCCTGGATGTGCTGGTGGTCGACGAAGCCTCGATGATCGACCTGGAGATGATGGCCAATCTGCTCGATGCGCTGCCGGTGCACGCGCGCCTGGTGTTACTCGGGGACAAGGATCAACTGGCCTCGGTGGAAGCCGGTGCGGTGCTTGGCGACCTGTGCCGCGATGCTGAGGCCGGCTGGTACAGCCCGCAGACCCGCAGCTGGCTCGAGGCCGTCAGCGGCGAACAACTGGCGGACAGCGGACTGCAGGAAGACAACGCCGGCACTCACCCGCTGGCCCAGCAGGTGGTGATGCTGCGCCACTCCCGGCGCTTCGGCGAAGGCAGCGGTATCGGCCAGCTGGCGCGCTGGGTCAACCAGCAGCAGGCCGAGGAAGCGCGCCGGCTGCTGGCTGCCCGCAGCCACGCCGACCTGTATGGCCTGAGCCTCAAGGGCGAGCAGGACCGCGCCCTGGAGCGCTTGCTGCTGGAAGGCCACGGCGACGGGCCGCAGGGTTACCGGCATTACCTGAGCCTGTTGCGCGGCCAGCGCCCGCCTGCCGATACAGCGCTGGAAGATCCGCGCTGGACCGCCTGGGCCCGCGATGTGCTGCTGGCCTTCGACCAGTTCCAGTTGCTCTGCGCGGTGCGCAAGGGGCCTTGGGGTGTCGAGGGGTTGAACCAGCGGATCACCGCTGCCCTGTTCAAGGCGCGGCTGATCGAAAGCGATCAGCAGTGGTACGAAGGTCGTCCGGTGCTGATGACCCGCAACGATTACGGCCTGGGCCTGATGAACGGCGATATCGGCATTGCCCTGAAACTGCCCGAGCACGAAGGCACGCAAGACGGACGCCTGGTGCTGCGGGTGGCCTTCCCGCGCAACGACGGCCAGGGAGGCGTGCGTTTCGTGCTGCCGAGCCGGCTCAACGATGTGGAAACCGTGTACGCCATGACCGTGCACAAATCCCAGGGCTCGGAGTTCGCCCACACCGCGCTGATCCTGCCCGAGGCGTTGAACCCGGTGCTGACCAAGGAGCTGATCTACACCGGTATCACCCGGGCCAAGGACTGGTTCAGCCTGATCGAGCCGCGGGCCGGGGTGTTCGAAGAGGCGGTGCGGCGCAAGGTCAAGCGCCTGAGCGGGTTGATGCTCGACCTGGGTTGAACGCCGAGGCACTGGCGTTCGGCACTCGATCAGAGCGCCGCTGCCAGTGCCGTCGCGCTTGGCTGCTCCAGCCCCATGAAGCGTCTGACCCGTTCCCCCGCCGCTTCTTCGCGGATCGCTTGCGGGCTGGCGTCCAGCTGGATATTGCCGCCCTCCATGAAGATCACCCGATCGGAAATCGACAGGGCAAAGTCCATCTCGTGGGTGACGATCAACATGGTCATGCCCTCTCGGGCCAGGTCGCGAATCACGTTCAACACATCGCCCACCAGCTCGGGATCGAGGGCCGAAGTCGGCTCGTCGAAAAGCATGATCTGCGGCTCCATCGCCAGGGCCCGGGCAATCGCCACGCGCTGCTGCTGGCCGCCGGACAACTGGTGCGGGTACTTGTGGGCGTGGGCCAGCAGGCCGACCTTGTCCAGCAAGGCGTAGGCCTGCTGCTCGCTCAAGGCCTTGCTGCTGCCGTGGTAACGCGGCGCCAGGCAGATGTTGTCGAGAATGCAGCGATGGGGGAACAGGTTGAAGTTCTGGAAGACCATGCCGATGTGCCGCACGCCCTCGCGCACCTGCGGGCTGTTGAGGTTGTCGCCGGCGCTGATGAAGCTGTTGCCGAACAGCACGATCTCGCCCTGGTCGATGCGCTCCAGGCCGTTGATGGTGCGGATCAGCGAGGTCTTGCCCGAGCCGGACGGACCGATGATGGAAATCACCTGGCCACTGACGACGTTCAGGTCGACGCCCTTGAGCACCTGATGATCGCCGTAGCGCTTGTGGATGTTTTGCAGTTGCAGGGCTGGGGCGCTGCCGGCTACCGGTCGTGGGCGAGGGCGGCTGTGCTGCGGTTGTGCCTGTTGCCGGAGCCGCTCGGTGCCGGCGTCATCCAGGGTTTGCGGGGTGCGCAGGTTCAGGTCCAGGTGGCGCTCCAGGCGCTGCAGCAGCCAGGCGAACAGGGTGACGATCAGCACGTAGTACACCGCCACCGCGGCCAGGGTCTCCATCACCAGGAAGTTCTGCGCATACAGGCGCTGGCCGACGGTGAGCAGTTCGGTCAGGGAGATCACCGAGATCAGCGAAGTCAGCTTGACCACGGTGATGTACTCGTTGATCAGGGTCGGCAGGGAAATGCGGAAGGCCTGGGGGATGACGATCAGCCGTTGCAGACCGATCAGGCCGATGCCCAGCGCGCGGCCGGCTTCCTTCTGCCCCTTGGCCACCGAGATCAGCCCGCCGCGATGGATTTCCGCCATGTACGCCGCTTCGGTCACCACCAGGGCGAGCAGCCCCGAGTAGAAGGGGTTGGACAGCACCGAACCGGTGGCCGGAAACAGCTGGGGCAGGTTGTAGACGAAGACCACCAGCACCAGCAGCGGAATGCTGCGAAAGAACCAGATGTACAGCGCTGCCGGGGTTCTGATCCAGGCGGCCGTGGAGAGTTTGGCCGAGGCCAGGAGAAAGCCCAGCAGCATGCCGATGAACCAGGCCAGCGCGCTGAGCTGGACCACGGTGACGCAGGCGTGCCAGAAGCTGGGCAGGGAGAACAGGGAGATGAAGTAGGACCAGTCGAATTGCATAAACACCTCGGGCGGCTTCGGATCGCAGGCATCAGGACGGGCGCTGCGCGCTCGATCGGGGGCCGGTCACGGGCGCATCCCTGCGCCGCAGTGGCTTGTCAGTCAGTCACCGGTTCCAGGTTGTATTTGCCGAGGATCGCGGCGTACTCACCGTTCTTGCGGCTCTCGGCGAAGGCTTCCTGCAGCGCCTTGTAGGTGGCGTCGTTGCCTTTCTTGACGAAGATGCCGAGGGTTTGCTGATAGATCAGGTGCTGGCTGGTGACCACCACCCGACCCTGGGTGCGTTCGGCGATCATCTTCGCCGCGCCGGCGATTTCCACCTGGGCCTGGATGTTCTTCGACAGCAGGGCCTGGGTCACCTCAGGTGCCGAGGGGTATTCGCTGACACTGATCGCGCCCTTGTTGTTCGGCACGCAGTAGTCGCTGGAGAGCTTCTGCAACTGGCTGACCCAGGTGGTGCCCTGCTCCAGCCCGACCTTCAGGCCGCACAGGTCTTCAGGGGTTTGCGGATTCAGGCCGCTGTCCTTGGACGTCATGATCGCCGCGCCGGTTTTCGCATAGGCGATGGTCATGGCCTGGGTCTGCCGTTCCGGGGTGATGTACATGCCGGAAATGATCGCGTCGTAGCGACCGGCGTTGAGCCCGAGGATCAGGCTGGGAAACTTGGTGTCGACGAACTCGGCCTTGGCGTTCAGGTGCCTGGCCAGGGCGTGGGCCAGTTCCGGGTCGGAGCCGACCACGTTCTTCTCGCTGTCATAGGACTCGAACGGTGGGTAGGTGATTTCCATGCCGATCTTCAGCTGTCCGGGTGTCGCGGTCGAGGCCAGGCCGGCGGTGGCGCACAACAGGCCGGCGGTGAGCAGGGTCAGGCGAGCAACGTTGTTTTTGTTAAGCATCGTGGGTCTCTCCAGGGGATGGAAGCAAAGGGCAAAAGGGTGGTCAGGACGCTTGCGACTGGTGTTTCAGGTGGCCGAAGCTCGAAGGCTTGCGGGCCTTTTCCGGCAGGAGGATCTCGCCGTTCTCCACGCGCTTGCGCAGGTACTGGTAGGTCTGCAGGGCCTGGCCATACATGTGCTCGCCGATGGTGATCTGCTCGTAGTCGTCCGAGGCCTTGGCGAACTGCGGCAAAGGCTTGATCTGGGTATGGAAGTCGCAGGCGTAGAACAGCGGGAACGAGTAGCGCTCCTCGCTGACGCTGCGCACCCGGTGGGCGGTGGCGACAAAGGCGCCGGCGGTCATCACCTCCAGCATGTCGCCGATGTTCACCACGAAGGCGTCGGCAATGGGCGGGGCGTCGATCCACTGGCCCAGGTTGTTCATCACCTCCAGGCCCGGCTTGTCGGCCAGCAGGATGGTGAAGCACTCGTAGTCGGTGTGGGCGCCGATGCCTGGCGCATCCTGGGCCGCGTCGTCGAACGGGTAGTGGATCAGGCGCAGCTTGGAAGGCGGGCGGGTGACCAGGGCGTCGAAATAGTTTTCCTCCAGGCCCAGGGCCAGGGCGAACCCGCCGAACAGGCGCCTGCCGAGGGCGAAGACGGCCGCGTAATAGGCTTGCACCGCCTTCTTGAAGCCGGGCAGTTCTGGCCACTCGTTCGGCCCCAGCAGCGGCGTGTTGGCCAGGACCAGGGGATCGTCGGCCGCGACTTCGAAACCGATGTCGAAGGCTTCCTTGTGATCCGGCTTGCCCTTGGAATACACCTCCTCGCCCTCGGGGACGAAACCCTTGTGGCTTTTCGAGGTGCCGATGTAGTGCTGCATCTTGCTGTCCTGGGGCTGGGCGAAATAGTCCCTGGCGGCCTGGCGCAGGCCGGCGATCAACTGCGGGTCGATGCCATGGCTGGTGATGTAGAGAAAGCCCACTTCGCTGGCGGCCGCTCCCAACTGCTCGGCGACGGCCAGTCGGTGCTCCAGCTCGATGCTGAACAGGCCGGCGATGTCCACCACCGGAATGTGCTTGAAGTTGGCCTTGGCCGGGGTGTTATCGATCTTCTCGGGCATGACGCAAGAACCTCACGGACGGGTTGAGTGGGTGAAGCGGTCGAAGTGTTCGCGCTCGGTCCTGGCCATCCACTGGTTCAGCGACCAGAGGTCGGCCACCGGCACGTTGGTGAAGGGCAGGTGATGCAGGTAGCCGTCGGCGCCGAACTCCGGGGTCAGGGTGCTGACCTGATAGCCACGGGCCTTTTGCGAATGCCAGACGGCTTCCCAGTGCTGCTGGTGGAACGCCAGTTCACGGGCATATTCCGGGGCGGCGGGGTGCGGGACTTGCGGCCCCTGGTCATAGCCGACCCGGGCCTGGATATGGTGAACGCGCTCGACGAAGGCGCTCAGGTCATCGAAGGGGTCATCCAGCAGGCGTTCGCAGGTGACGACCCAGTGGCTGATATCGCTGGTGAACCGCAGGTCGGGCAATTGCCGGATCAGCTCCAGGGTGACCCAGGGATTGAACAGCGAACGGGCTCGGTGAGTCTCGAAGCTGCAGAACTGGCCATGCTTGCGCGCCAGCTCCATGGCCTGGCCGAAGAACTCCACTTGCTGGGCCAGGGGCCAGCGGTCGTTGCCGGCCAGCAGATTGACGAAGCGCGGCGCCAGTTCGGCGGCCCAGGCGAGCTTGCGCTCCAGGTCCAGCAGGTGTTCCTGGAACGCGGCCGACTGTTTTGGCAGGACGTCGTAGGCGGTGAAAACCGTGCAGATGTAGGCGAGGCGATTGTCCCGCAGGAAAGTGCCGAATTCGCCGCGTTCGCGGGCTTGCAAAGGCAGGCGGGCTTCCATACCGTCGAAGCCGGCGGCCAGCAGCTCGTCGAGGGCCTGGGCTGGGCTGGCGGTATAGCCCCAGAGTGTGCGGAATATTTCCAGTTGCATCGGCTAACCTCAAAGATGTCCTGGGCTACTCATGGCACCGCAAAGGCACTGGGCCGAAGCGGCGATACTGGGCAGTAGCAAAAGACATTCCTTGAGCCGGGTCTCTGCGGATCCGGTCTCACCGAGGGCGGTCTGGACGGCTCGCTCTCTGGCGCCGATCTTAAGCAGGCGATGCAGGCATGAAGAATAGGAAGGCTCAAATCGTTACTTCATTTTTTTCTAAACCAATAGCCTGCTACCCATACCTGGGAACCTCGCGGCGGTTTCACCGGCTGTGCTATCGTTGCGGCATCATTGTATGAAGATCAAAGAGAATCCCTGCATGAACGTGGCTGTCTCGGCGACAGAGCGCTTTTCGGGTTGGAGGCAGGTACTGCTGTCCGCCCTGGTCTGTCTGCTGAGCACTTTTGCCGTCGCGCAACCCGAGCCTGCTGCTGTCAGCCTGGCAGACCAGCGCGCCAAGGCGGTGACTCAAGTGGTGCTGGGGATTCTCAGTTATGCGCGCTGGCCGGTGGAGCCGGCGCAATTGCGTCTGTGCGTGGTGGGGCCGACCGAATACACCGACGACCTGGTCAAGGGCACGACCCAGGCCACGGGCCGCCCGGTTCTGGTGCGGCGCTTGCTGGCCGACAACCCGGCCATCGTCAGCGAGTGCGATGCGGTGTACATCGGCAAGCTGACCGACGACCAGCGCGCCCGCCTGTTCACTTCCCTGGTCGGTCATCCGGTATTGAGCATCAGCGAGGGCGGCGACCAGTGCACGGTCGGTAGCCTGTTCTGCCTGCGCGTCAGTGACAATCAGGTGTCATTCGAGGTCAACCTGGATTCGGTGGCCCGCAGTGGCGTGCGGATTCATCCAAGCGTGCTGCAACTCTCCCGTCGTCGACCGGCGGCGCCATGAGCTTCTTCAAATCTCCTGCTCGCCCTACATTGCGTTCGGTCATTGGCCGCGGGCATCTGATTGTCGCCCTGCTGGCCATTTCCATGGCCAGCCTGTCCCTGACATTGCTCGGGGTGCTGGCGTTGCGGGTGTATGCCGATCACAACCTGCATCTGATCGCGCGTTCGATCAATTACACGGTCGAAGCGGCGGTGGTGTTCAACGACAGCGCCGCGGCGACCGAAGCCCTGGCCCTGATTGCCTCCACCGAAGAGGTGGCCGATGCCCAGGTACTCGATGCCCGGGGGCGCGTGCTGGCCCATTGGGAGCGGCCGGAAATCGGTTTGCTGACCGATCTGGAAATGCAGATCGCCCGGGCCTTTCTCGAAAAGCCCATCACCGTGCCGATCATGCATCAGGGCCAGGAAATCGGCAGCATCGCCCTGACCGGGCACGGCGGCAGCCTGCTGCGCTTCCTGCTCAGTGGGCTGGTGGGGATTGTCCTGTGTATCGCGGTGAGCGCCTGGGTGGCGCTGTACCTGGCGCGCCGGCAGTTGCGCGGCATTACCGGGCCGCTGCGCAGCCTGGCCGATGTGGCCCATGCCGCGCGCCGCGAGCGGGCATTCGACGTCCGGGTGCCGCCGGCGGAAATTGCCGAACTGGACAACCTGGGCAACGACTTCAATGCCCTGCTCGATGAGCTGGAAGCCTGGCAAACCCACTTGCAGAGCGAAAACGAAACCCTGGCCCACCAGGCCAGCCATGACAGCCTGACCGGGTTGCCGAACCGGGCGTTTTTCGAGGGCCGGCTGATCCGCGCGCTGCGCAGCGCCAGCAAGCTCAACGAACGGGTGGCGGTGCTGTTTCTCGACAGTGACCGTTTCAAGGGCATCAACGACAACTTCGGTCACGCCGCCGGCGACGCGGTGCTGATGGCGGTGGCGTCGCGGGTGCGCGCGCAGTTGCGCGAGGAAGACCTGGTGGCGCGCCTGGGGGGCGACGAGTTCGCCATTCTGCTGACCCCGCTGCACCGCATCGAGGATGCCGAGCGTATCGCCGAAAAAATCATCGCCAGCATGGAGATGCCGATTGCCTTGCCGGGCAGTACTTCGGTACTGACTTCACTCAGCATCGGTATTGCCGTCTACCCTGATCATGGCACCACCCCGGGAGCTCTGCTCAATGCCGCCGATGCGGCGATGTATCAGGCCAAGCGTGTCTCTCGAGGCGGGCAACACACCGCGGGGTCGGAGCCCCCCGTCGTTCACGTTCAATCCAGGAGCTAATTCTTTGTTTTCACTGACTCGACCTTGCTTGCGACTTTTCACCACCGGCCTGTTGCTGGCGCTGCTTTCATTGACCGGTTGCCAGAGCGTACCGCCCAAGGGGCTGACCCCGCAGCAAGTAGCGGTGCTCAAGCAGGAGGGCTTTGAGCTGACGGACGAGGGCTGGGCCTTCGGCCTGTCCGGCAAGGTGCTGTTCGGCAGCGACATCGATAGGTTGAATGCTGCGAGCACCGGCATCGTTGAGCATATCGGCAAGGCGCTGGTCAGCGTGCACATCGACAAGGTCCGGGTCGATGGCCACACCGATGGCTCCGGCAGGGAAAGCTACAACCAGCAACTGTCCCTGCGCCGGGCGAAAAGCGTGAGCAAGGTACTGGTGGCCACGGGCATGCGCGAAGAAAACATCCAGCTGCGCGGCCTGGGCAGCAGCGAGCCGGTGGCCTCCAACAGCACGGTGGCCGGACGCACCGAAAACCGTCGCGTCTCGATCGTGGTCATTGCCGACTGATGGGCGAAGACCATCACCGGGTCTGTCTTGCCAGCAGGCCCTGATTCTTCCTTCACACTGCGGATCCCACAGCAGGGTGATCCGCTAGGTCTTCGCGATAGCAGGACCAGGCTGTGCCGAGTGGATCTTGCAGTGGTGCTGGCAGGGTGAGTTCATAGTGGTGATGCTTGGAGTTCTTAAGGATCAGCAGGGTCCGTAGTGCACTTCTTCAAGCGATCCGTATCCGTGCCGCTCTCTGGGCTGGTATCAATATTGCCATTTAGGTCGAGGTAAATATCCGTTCTTCGCCATTTAGGGGTGATATTGACGCAATGATTACGGCCCGTATCACTCCACCAATAGAACTCCATGAAGAACCCTGCATCTGGAAAAATGTGACCAAAATCAGATGTCGCCTCGCCTGGAAATAGGCCCCCGCGTCCACTCCGATAAATTCGGTGTTCGGTATTCCAGGTCATAGAAAGCTTCTCTTTTCCCTCCTTGGAGTAGTGAACCGTGACCACTGGGGTCGCTACCCTCCAAAACACAAAGGGGAACAGCAGTAGCAGAAAGAGAATGCCCAAAATGTACCTGTATTTAATGGGCCTTACATTTGTGGACACGGATACCTTCCCCCCATTCCTTCGGTTGTACTGCAAGAACTTCGTCCATGATCATCTTTGCCGTTATGCCTCCGTTGGGGCGTTGTCGATAGAGTTTCACGCCGATACTAATGGATATTCGGTCAGGTGCATCATCCCAGGCCCTCATGCCCTCGATATCAGCAGAGCGATGCGGACCGGGTCGTTCCCATTCTGCTTTAGGTTTTTCAAAAGTCTCTTCAACCTTCCGAGCAGCGTCCGACCCTATCTGCTCTATACCTGCGCCGTCCAAGAGGACGCTTTCAGAGAGTCCACCAGCCAGTCCAACATAGCCATAGTGGATGTTCGACCAGATGTCATAGAAGTAGTCGTAGCCCCCTTGTTTGTTCCAAACATCCTTGAACATCGCTTGCAGCTTCGGCTTGTGGTCCCAGGGCCGGCCCTGGCCGACTCGCTCTGTCCAGATAGCCAAAGCCTTCGCTCTCTTCCCCAGCGCTAAGCTGTAGAAGTCAGGGCTTTGACCAAGACGAAGATAGAAAGGAAGTTCCTTATACTTCTTCATTTCAGCTGTTGGGCTAAAGCTGTTGAGGTCTTTCATTTGTCGCACAGACGGGCTGTTGATATTGGTATTCATCTCGCCCGCAATGTAGCTCGCCAGTTCTTCCATCTGGTCTGGGTCATTACAGACCTTTTCTTCTGGCTTCTCTCCAGGCGCCTTAGAGGCCTCATTGGGATCAACCAAGGCATTTGCAGCGCTAGCCTTCTCCATCAGCTTCGGGTCAGCCAACAAGGTTGCCATCTTTTCATCGTCTACCGAGCCGTCTGGGCGGAACACGCCGAGGGCTGCGAAGTTAATGATTACCGCGTCAGGAGTGGGTTCAAAGACAAAGCCGCCGAAGGTGTTACCCGAGCCCGTGATAATGGTCCCGCCGTGGCTGGTGGGGCTCCCTAAGTGGGCCATAGGACGACCATTCAGGATAATCGATGGAAACCCCGTGGTGATGACCGCGCCACAGCCGCAAGTGTCACCGACTCGGGCTGCTCCCATGAAGTTGATGTTGATGTCACCAGAAGCGCAAGCAATAGGTGTCGTGCCGTGACCGGGAAGAGGGCAGAGGTGTTTGTCGCCCAGGCGAGCAGAAGAAAGCATTTATCGTCCTTGCATTAGCTGATCCGCGAGGCTCTTTGTCGAGCTTCGCGAACCTAGCAAGTAGCGATGGCTAAGGCTTTAGGACGATTCTGAACTTGGATGGAGAGTCTGTCGGGCTCCGGCAATTACGATCAATCCCTGCCACAAAGCCTTGGCAGGGCCTGCTGATCTTTCTGCAGGACTATGAGTCGGCAAACACCATCTCCCGGCTCTGCCCCATCAGCAGGCCCTGATTCTGTTCGGTCACGCTGCGGATGTAATCCCACAACAGGGTGATCCGCTTGAGCTTGCGCAGGTCCTCGCGGCAGTACATCCAGAACTGCCGGGTGATGTCTATTTCCTCCGGCAGCACTGGCAGCAGGCGCGGGTCCTGGGCTGCCAGGAAGCACGGCAGGATCGCCAGCGAGCGTCCTTGCTGGGCCGCCACGTATTGGGCGATGACGCTGGTGCTGCGCAGGTTGGCGCTGGCGCCGGGCAGCACGTTGGCCAGGTACAAGAGCTCCGAGCTGAACGCCAGGTCGTCCACGTAGCTGATGAATTGATGCTCGCTCAAGTCCGCCGGGCGGCGGATCGGTGGGTGCTGGTCGAGGTATTCCTGGGTCGCATAGAGCCGCAGACGGTAGTCGCAGAGCTTGCAGCAGACGTAGGGGCCATGCTCCGGGCGTTCCAGGGCGATGACGATATCGGCCTCGCGCTTGGACAGGCTGATGAAGTGCGGCAGCGGCAGGATATCCACCGAGATCGCCGGGTAGGCGTCGACGAAATGGCTCAGTTGCGGGGTGATGAAAAAGCTGCCGAAACCTTCGGTACAGCCCATGCGCACATGCCCGGACAGGGCCACGCCCGAGCCCGAGACCTGTTCGCAGGCCATGTGCAGAGTGCTTTCGATCGACTCGGCATAACCCAGCAGGCGCTGGCCCTCGGCGGTCAGGACAAAGCCATTGGTCCGGGACTTTTCGAACAGCAGGGTGCCCAGCGCGCCCTCCAGCGAACCGATGCGCCGCGACACCGTGGTGTAGTCCACCGCCAGGCGCTTGGCCGCGCTGCTGGCCTTGCGGGTGCGCGCCACTTCGAGGAAAAACTTCAGGTCGTCCCAGTTCAGCGAGCCGAGGGAGGTGATGTTTTTTTGCATGATGGACCGGCTTTTATGTGCGTTCTTATTAGAAGTTTGCACATCTATACTCCAAAAACAGTCCGACAACCAACTCGCGACGCACGCCTCATTTCAAGGCGGTCCCACGCCTTGGCTCCCTGCATAAGAACCTCAAGAAGTCAGGAGACCCGTATGAACGCATCCCTCAAGTCCGACGGCACTACCTTGCAGCAGGTCAAGCTGCTGATCGACGGCCAGTGGGTCGAATCCCAGACCCGCGAGTGGCACGACATCACCAACCCGGCCACCCAACAGGTGCTGGCCAAGGTACCTTTCGCCACGGCGGATGAAGTCGACGCCGCCATCGAAGCCGCGCATCGCGCCTTCCAGACCTGGAAACTGACCCCGATCGGCGCGCGGATGCGCATCATGCTCAAGCTGCAGGCGCTGATCCGCGAACACTCCAAGCGCATTGCCCAGGTGCTCAGCGCCGAACAGGGCAAGACCATCGCCGATGCCGAAGGCGACATCTTCCGCGGTCTGGAAGTGGTCGAGCATGCCTGTTCGATCGGCAGCCTGCAGATGGGCGAGTTCGCCGAGAACGTCGCCGGTGGCGTCGATACCTACACCCTGCGCCAGCCGATCGGTGTCTGCGCCGGGATCACCCCGTTCAACTTCCCGGCGATGATTCCGCTGTGGATGTTCCCGATGGCCATCGCCTGCGGCAACACCTTCGTCCTCAAACCTTCGGAACAGGACCCGCTGTCGACCATGCTGCTGGTGGAGCTGGCGCTGGAAGCCGGGGTTCCGCCTGGCGTGCTCAACGTGGTGCATGGCGGCAAGGACGTGGTGGACAAGCTGTGCACCCACCCACACATCAAGGCGGTGTCGTTCGTCGGCTCCACCGCGGTGGGCACCCACGTCTATGACCTGGCGGGCAAACACGGCAAGCGCGTGCAGTCGATGATGGGCGCGAAGAACCATGCGGTGGTGCTGCCCGACGCCAACCGCGAACAGGCGCTCAATGCCCTGGTCGGTGCCGGGTTCGGCGCGGCCGGCCAGCGTTGCATGGCCACCTCGGTGGTGGTCCTGGTGGGCGCGGCGAAACAATGGCTGCCGGACCTCAAGGCGCTGGCGCAGAAACTCAAGGTGAATGCCGGCAGCGAGCCGGGCACCGATGTCGGGCCGCTGATTTCCAAGCGCGCCAAGGAGCGTGTGCTGAGCCTGATCGAAAGCGGCATCAAGGAAGGCGCCAAGCTGGAGCTGGACGGTCGCGACGTCAAGGTGCCAGGTTTCGAGCAGGGCAACTTCGTCGGCCCGACCCTGTTCTCCGGGGTGACCACTGACATGCAGATCTACACCCAGGAAATCTTCGGCCCGGTGCTGGTGGTGCTGGAAGTGGACACCCTCGACCAGGCCATCGCCCTGGTCAACAGCAACCCCTTCGGCAACGGCACCGGCCTGTTCACCCAGAGCGGCGCGGCGGCCCGCAAGTTCCAGACCGAAATCGATGTCGGCCAGGTCGGGATCAACATCCCGATTCCGGTGCCTGTACCGTTCTTCAGCTTCACCGGTTCCCGTGGTTCCAAACTGGGCGATCTGGGGCCCTATGGCAAACAAGTGGTGCAGTTCTATACCCAGACCAAGACCGTCACCAGTCGCTGGTTCGACGATGACAGCGTCAACGATGGCGTGAACACCACCATCCATTTGCGTTGAGGAGTCCGCTCATGAAAATCGCATTCATCGGTCTGGGCAACATGGGCGCACCCATGGCGCGCAACCTGCTCAAGGCCGGGCATCAGTTGAACCTGTTCGACCTGAACCAGGCCGTGCTCAAGGAACTGGCCGAACTGGGTGGCAGCATCAGTACCTCGCCGCGCGCCGCCGCCGCAGACAGCGAGCTGGTGATCACCATGCTGCCGGCCGCGCCCCATGTGCGCAGCGTCTGGCTGGGTGACGACGGAGTGCTGGCCGGTATCGCCCGTGGCACGCCGGCGGTGGATTGCAGCACCATCGACCCGCAGACCGCCCGCGACGTGGCCGCGGCGGCTGCCAAGCAAGGCGTGGCCGTGGCCGATGCGCCGGTATCCGGCGGTACCGGCGGCGCGGCGGCGGGCACCCTGACCTTCATGGTCGGCGCCAGCGCCGAACTGTTCGCCACCCTGCAGCCGGTGCTGGCGCAGATGGGCCGCAATATCGTGCACTGCGGTGAAGTGGGCACCGGGCAGATCGCCAAGATCTGCAACAACCTGCTGCTGGGCATTTCGATGATCGGTGTCAGCGAGGCCATGGCCCTGGGTGATGCCCTGGGGATCGACACCAAGGTGCTGGCGGGCATCATCAACAGCTCCACCGGGCGTTGCTGGAGTTCCGACACCTACAACCCCTGGCCCGGCGTGATCGAAACCGCGCCGGCCGCCCGCGGCTACACCGGCGGCTTCGGCGCCGAGCTGATGCTCAAGGACCTGGGCCTGGCCACCGAGGCCGCCCGCCAGGCGCACCAGCCCGTGGTGCTGGGCGCCGTGGCGCAGCAGCTGTACCAGGCCATGAGCCAGCGCGGGGAAGGGGGCATGGACTTCTCGGCTATCGTCAACAGCTATCGCAAGCCGAGCTAGGCACTGCAAAGCCTGCGCTCTTTAAAGAGCGCAGGTTTCGCCAACCGCTGTGAACGCTGCAAACTTTCCGGGACTCACGTCGGGTGGGCTCCCGGTTTTTTGTTTGCGGCGTCGGAGTATCAGCCGCAGAAATAACTCGTAGGAGCAAGGCTTGCCCGCGATGCAGGCAATGCGCTGCGTCTGACATACCGCTATCGCGAGCAAGGACTAGGCGTCCCCCTACTCCTACAGAGGCAGAGTGATGTGGCGCGGTGGATCAGGCGAACACGAAATACTTGCGCACGGTCTCGACCACTTCCCAGGTGCCTTTCATCCCCGGCTCGACCACGAAGATATCGCCGGCGCGCAGGTGGATCGGGTCCATGCCGTCCGGGGTGATCACGCAGTAGCCTTCCTGGAAATGGCAGTACTCCCATTTCACATAGTCCACGCGCCATTTGCCGGGCGTGCAGATCCAGGTGCCCATGATCTTGCTGCCGTCTTCGCTGGTGTAGGCGTTGAGGTTGACGGTGTGCGGGTCGCCTTCGAGTTTTTCCCATTTGCAGGCATCGAGCACCGGCAGCGGGTGAGTGTCGCGCAGAACGGTGATGGGGGCAGTCGCGGTCATGAGGACTCCGGGGTGTTGGCTGAGAACTGAAGTCGCACCCTATAGCGCCCGGCGCCCGGTCAGTTGTCTGTACTCGACATCGGGGTGCCCAGAAACGCAGTACCCGCCCGTGAAGTGTTGCCGCGGTTTGCATTGAAATTTCCGAGCGTGAATCAGTGATTTCCTGGCAGTTCATGCGAAAGATTTCGCGGTCGCTGGAGCATTTCGCAAGAATCTTCACGGGCATCGCTCGTATGATTCAGGTCGAAATGGCCGAGAGCAACGCTATGAGCACAACCCCAAGCTGGTGGGACATCAGCCCGCCCCTGAGTACCGCGACCCCGACCTGGCCCGGCGATACGCCATTCCAGGAAGAGCGGGTCTGGCAATACGGGCCCGAGTGCCCGGTGAACGTCGGGCGCATCACCCTGTCGCCGCACACCGGTGCCCATGTCGATGCGCCGCTGCACTACAGCGCCGATGGCGCGCCGATCGGCGAGGTGCCGCTGGATGTCTACCTCGGCCCGTGCCGGGTCGTGCATTGCCTGGGTTGTGGCCCGCTGGTCTTGCCCCGGCACCTGGAGGGGCACCTGGACAACCTGCCCGAGCGGGTGCTGTTGCGTACCTATCGACAGGCGCCCTTGAGCACCTGGGACCCGGATTTCAGCGCCGTGGCCAAGGAGACTGTCGAACTGCTGGCCAGCCACGGTGTGCGCCTGATCGGCATCGACACCCCGTCCCTCGACCCGCAGCAATCGAAAACCATGGAGGCCCATAACGCCGTGGCCCGCCATGGCCTGGCGATTCTCGAAGGCATCGTGCTCGACGAGGTGGCCGAAGGCGACTACGAACTGATCGCGCTCCCCCTGCGTTTCGCTCATCTGGATGCGAGCCCGGTGCGCGCCATCCTGCGGCCTTTGCCGCGATAATTCCTACAATAGTATTTACAACAACGAAGCTTCGACCCCGCGCGCCCTCGATCAAGACCGGCGCCGGGTGATCGACCGGCCGCGACCTGACATGAGGAGCCCACGCGATGAGTCAATGTCCCTATTCGAACAACCCGCCGCCCGGCAACTGGCATAACGCCGAGCTGAATTTTTCCGACTCCATGAGCTACGGCGACTACCTGGACCTGGGGCGCATCCTCAATGCCCAGCACCCCTTGTCGCCGGACCACAACGAAATGCTCTTCATCATCCAGCACCAGACTTCGGAGCTGTGGATGAAACTGATGCTGCACGAGCTCAAGGCGGCTCGCGAGCACGTGCATCAGGGGCAGCTGCCACCGGCATTCAAGATGCTGGCGCGGGTGTCGCGGATCTTCGACCAGCTGGTGCACGCCTGGGCGGTGCTGGCGACCATGACCCCGTCCGAGTACAAGTCGATCCGCCCGTACCTGGGGCACTCGTCGGGTTTCCAGTCGTTCCAGTACCGCGAGATCGAGTTCATCCTCGGCAACAAGAGCGCGACCCTGCTGCGCCCCCATGCCCATCGGCCGGAACTGCTCAAGGAACTGGAGCTGGCGATCGCCACGCCGTCGCTGTACGACGAAGCCATCGGCCTGATGGCCAAGGCCGGGCTGGCCATCGACCCCGAGCGCCTGGCCCTGAACAGCCAGGCGCCGACCCAGCATGACCCGTCGGTGGAAGCCGCCTGGCGCGAGGTCTACACCGACCCGTCGCGCTACTGGGACCTGTACCAGTTGGCGGAGAAGTTTATCGACCTGGAAGACTCCTTCCGCCAGTGGCGCTTCCGCCATGTGACCACGGTGGAGCGCATCATCGGCTTCCAGCCCGGCACCGGCGGCACCGAAGGCGTCGGCTATTTGCGCAAGATGCTCGACACCGTATTGTTCCCCGAGCTGTGGCGCGTACGTTCGACGCTGTAAGCGGCAGGCCAACAAAAAGGCCCGGCATTCATCGAATGCCGGGCCTTTTTGTTTATGCCAATCCCTGTAGCCGCTGGCGCAGCCTGCGATCGGCTCCGCAGGAGCCGTAAAACCGGCCACTGCGGTGGGACAGGCTGAACACGGTCGCCTGTTTTACGGCCGCTGCGCGCCCGATCGCAGCCTCGCGGGGCTCGGCAGCGGCTACCGGGGCTGGTGCCGCAGACGTCAGGCCACCGCGCGAGCGCCGGACCTGGCTATCCGCAGGCGGTAGAACACCCAGATCAGCGCAACCCACACCGGGATGGCGTAGACCGACACCCGTATGCCGGGAATCATCAGCATCACGCTGACGATCATCAGCATGAAAGCCAGGCACAGGTAGTTGCTGAACGGAAACCAGAAGGTCTTGAACGACGGCACTATGCCTTGCTGGCCCATGGACTTGCGGAACTTCAGGTGGGTCAGGCTGATCAGCGCCCAGTTGATCATCAGCGAGGCAACGACCAGCGCCATCAGCAGTTCCAGGGCTTCTTGCGGCGCCAGGTAGTTGACCACCACGCAGAGCAGGGTGATCAGCGCCGAGACGCCCAGGGCCAACAATGGCACGCCCTGTTTGTTCAGCTTCATCATCGCCTTGGGCGCGTCGCCCTGTTCGGCCAGGCCGTAGAGCATGCGGCTGTTGCAGTACACGCCGCTGTTGTACACCGACAGCGCCGCGGTCAGGACCACGAAGTTGAGGATGTGCGCGGCGGTGTCGCTGCCGATCAGGGCAAAGATCTGCACGAACGGGCTGCCGCTGTAGGAGTCGCCGGAAGCGTTGAGGGTCTGCAGCAACTGGTCCCAGGGGTACAGCGACAGCAGCACGGTGAGGGCACCGACGTAGAAGATCAGCACCCGGTACACCACCTGGTTGATCGCCTTGGGGATCACTTTGCGTGGCTCGCTGGCCTCGGCGGCGGTGATGCCCACCAGTTCCAGGCCGCCGAAGGAAAACATGATGAAGGCCATGGCCATCAGCAGGCCGGTGCCGCCATTGGGGAAGAACCCGCCGTGGCTCCACAGGTTGCTCACCGCCGCCTGCGGGCCGCCGCTGCCGCTGGCCAGCATGTAGCAGCCCAGGGCAATCATGCCGATGATGGCCACCACCTTGATGATGGCGAACCAGAACTCGGCTTCGCCGAAGAACTTCACGTTCATCATGTTGATCAGGTTGACCAGTACGAAGAACACCGCCGCGCTGACCCAGGACGGGATTTCCGGCCACCAGAACTGCACGTACTTGCCCACGGCCGTGAGTTCGGCCATGCCCACCAGCACGTACAGCACCCAGTAATTCCAGCCGGCGAGAAAGCCGAAGTAACCGCCCCAGTATTTGTGCGCGAAGTGGCTGAAGGACCCGGCCACCGGTTCCTCGACGATCATTTCGCCGAGCTGGCGCATGATCAGGAAGGCGATGAACCCGGCTATCGCATAACCGAGGATCATCGAAGGTCCGGCGGACTTGAGCACGCCGGCGGAGCCCAGGAACAGTCCGGTGCCGATCGCCCCGCCCAGGGCAATCAGCTGAATATGGCGGTTCTTCAAGCCACGCTTGAGTTCGCCGGGTTTCAGGATGTCATCCACTAATCACGCTCTCTTCTCATTGTTATCGGATCTGTCCGTATTCGCGGCCAGATCGCGGCTGACGGCGGACGGATCAGATATTACTCTCGGTGAACTTCTCGTAATACAGCTGAACGCTCTCAAGTTGCTGATCTTGCAACCAGTTCTTGATCGACTCGACCATCGGTGGCGGTCCGCAGACGTACATGTCCACCGGAGCATCGCGCAGTTCGCTGCAATCGAAATGCTCGGCGATATAACCGCGCTTGCCCGGCCAGTCCGCCGTCGGCTCGCTGATCACCGGAGTGTAGCGAAAGCCCGGCAGTTGGCCGGCATAAGCCTCGATACGCGCGGTTTCGCACAGGTCGGCGACGTTGCGCACCCCGTAGTACAGGTGCACCGGCTGGGTACAGCCGTCGGCGACCAGTTGCTCGAGCATGGCCAGCAGCGCCGACAGCCCGGTGCCGCCGGCCACCAGCACCAGCGGCCGGACGATATGGCGCAGGTAGAAGGCGCCCAGCGGCGCCTCCAGCTCGATGCGGTCGCCGACCTGGCAGCGTTCGCGGAGGTAATTGCTCATTGCCCCGTCGGGCAGCAGGCGCAGGAGGAATTGCAGCTGCTGGCTGCCCGAGCGGTTGGCGAACGAGTAGGAGCGTTTGCTCGAGGTGCCGGGGACCGACAGCCGGGCGTATTGCCCCGGCAGGAAGTCCAGCGCCGCCTGACCCTCGTCGAGCTGCAGTTGCAGGATCGCCGTGCTGTCGGAGACCTGGCGCACTGCGCTGACTGTGGCGCCCAGCTGTGCAGGCCCCGCGGCGCTGCACAGGCTGGAATCGAAGTCGAAGTAGAAGGTGGCATCGGACTGCACCCGGGTCTGGCAACTGAGCATCTTGCGCTGCTCCAGGTCGGCGCTGGAGAGCGCTTCCTCGTCCACGTAGTCCTGGCTGTAGTTGCCCGATTCGCAGCGGCCCTGGCAGGTGCCGCAGACGCCCTCGCGGCAGTCGAGGGGGATCTTGATGCCGTTGCGCAGGGCGGCGTCGAGCAGTATTTCGTTGGCGTTTACAGGGAAGAACAGCGTCTTGCCGTCGGCAAAGCTGAACGCGACCTTGTGATTCATGCCCGGTCTCCGTCAGAGGTGGTAGAAATCGAGCACCGAATTGATGGTGTCGTTGAGCAGCAGCACATGCTTGCGAGTGATCAGCCAGCTGTCGCCGTGGGCCTTGAGGTTGTAGGTGGCATGGCCGAAGAACTGCTCGGCGGTGGCCAGGCGATAGAACAGCGTGTGCCAGTTCAGCCGCACTTGCAGGCTGCCGTCGGCCAACTCGGCGATCCGCACGTTGCTGATGTTGTGCAGGGTGCGCGGCATCGGAATGGTCGAGGCGGCCTTGCCGGTACGCAGGCGGAACACCCGGTCTTCCAGGCCCGAGCGGTTGGCGTAGTAGATCAGCGACATGCCGCGTTTCGGGTCGGTGGTGTAGACATGCTCGGAGTCCCACTGCGGCAGGTGGAACTCGCTCTGCGGGTCGAAGAGTTCGAGGTAGGCATCCCAGTCCTGGGCGTCGCACAGCTCGGACTTGCGGTAGAAAAACTGCTCGATACGGTATTGCAGTTGCGCACTCATGTTCACACCTCACGCAGTTTCAGGGATTGCCGGGCCAGCCCGTCGAGGAGGAATTTCTGCCAGTTGCGGTGCTGGTTGACGTACAGCCCTTCGTGGGTGAACTCAGTACCGGTCATGGCCGGCTGGATGCCGATGGCCTCGCTGTTGCGGGTCGGCCCGGTTTCCCAGCGGTGGCTGCCGCGGGAGATATCGCTCCAGCGTTCCAGGCGGCCCTGGAAACCGCGCTGGGCTTCGCGGAATTCCACCAGGTCGTCGGGGGTGCCCATGCCCGAGACGTTGAAGAAGTCCTCGAACTGGCGGATGCGGTTTTCCCGGTCGGAGTCGGACTCGCCCTTGACCCCGATGCACTGGCTGATGATCTCGGTCTTGTTCCAGGCCAGCGGGCGGATGATCCGCAGCTGCGAGCTGATCTGGTCGAGGAAGAACAGGCTCGGGTAGACGTTGAGGTTGCGCAGGCGGTGCATCATCCATTCGGCCTTTTCCTGGCCGTACTCCTCCACCAGCCGCGGCATGATGGTGGCGTAGCCGGAGCGCACCGCAGGGTTGGGCATGTCGCTGAACAGCACGCTGTGGCCGTTGTTGAAGGCGAACCAGCCGTCGTCGGTGTTGGCGTCGCCGGCGCCGAGCTTGCTGTAGTCGAGGGTGGCGCTGGCGCCGCCGTTCTCGCTGTTGACCTGCTGGCGGTGTTGCACCGTGGCCACGTAGTTGTAGTGCACGGTGCTCACGTGATAACCGTCGAGGCCGTTTTCGTTCTGCAGTTTCCAGTTGCCGTCATAGGTGTAGGCGGACTTGCCGGGCAGGACTTCCAGCTCACCGGTGGGCGACTGGGCGACCATCATGTCGAAGAACACCTTGGCGTCGCCGAGGAAGTCTTCCAGGGAGTTGTCGGCGTGGACGTCGAGGCTGATGAAGACGAAGCCCTTGTAGCTGTCGATGCGGGCCTTCTTCAGGCCGCGGGTGGCCTTGTCGAAGCCTTCGGGGTATTCCCCCGGCGCCTTGACCTTCACCAGGCGCCCGTCGCTCTTGTAGCACCAGGCGTGGAACGGGCAGGTGAAGGTGGACTGGTTGCCCTTGCCGACCCGGGTCAGGGTGGTGCCGCGGTGCTGGCAGGCGTTGATCAGCGCGTTGAGCCGGCCTTCGCCGTCGCGGGTGATGATCATCGGCTGGCGCCCGGCGCGCATAGTGACGAAGTCGTGGTTGTTGGCCAGCTCGCTTTCGTGGCAGGCGTAGATCCAGTTCTTCTCGAAGATCAGTTCCATCTCCAGGTCGAACAGCTCGGGCTCGGTGAACATGTCCCGGGCGATGCGGAATACGCCGTCGTCCGGACGAAAATCCAGGCAGCCGTCGATGAAGCTTTTCCATTGTTCTGTGTTTCTTGCACCACTCATGAGTGAGTACCTTTCTTGTTCAGGCCAATCGGTGCATGCATTAGAGAGAGTGCGGGGCAGAGGTGGCTATCCGCTTAGTCGGCCAAGGCCATCCACAAAATTGCATGGCCACGCTCATCTGTAGCCGCTGCCGCAGGCTGCGATCGGCTCGGTCCGCGTTCGGGCGCAGCAGGCGCAAACCAGGTATCGCGGTGTTTCAGGAGGATCGCGGGCTCAGGTCTTGCGACGACTGCGTCGTCGATCGCAGCCTGCGGCAGCGGCTACAGCGGCTACAGCGGCTACAGCGGCTACATGGGCTGGAGGTGTGGTGGAAATACCCAGGGCCTGCGCCCCAGGCGATCAACGGCTGCACCGCGATGTCGCGATGAGCTACTGTTTGGCGCAGTCTTGCGTGGGTTTTGCGCACCGGGTGGACGGGTTCTATCCACTTAGTCGGCGATTGCTATCCAGTCGGTTGGCAGTGCCGGGCGGTGGCGCAAAACTTGCTGTCGGCTGTTGCAAGCAAGCCAGTACTTCAAGCCAGACGCGCCGTCAGAGCGCGCAAAAAAAATATTGCCGTGGGTGCGCCGTGATGAATAGCAAGGCTGATTCGCAGTTTCGCGATATTCGTATCGATCGCTACGACCTCGAGGGGGCGAGAAGCTGGATGTCCGGCATTTGCGGGCCGCATCGGCTCGAGACCGCGACCCCCGAACGCATCCGCTTTCACCACAGCGCCAACGTGTTCAAGTCGCGGGCCACGACCCTGGGCACCATCGAATACGGCACCGACGTCACCATCGATATCGAAGACGCCGAGCGCTTCAGCAGCTACAGCCTGAGCCTGCCGCTGAGCGGCGATCAGGAACTGAGCAAGGACGGCCGGCTGCTGCGTTCCAACCGCGACCAGGGGGTGATCATCGCGCCCAATGAAAGCCAGATGCTGGCGATCTCCGGCGACTGCCGCAAAGTCCAGGTGGTGATTACCCGGGCGGCCATGAGCGAGGCCCTCGAAGCCTTGCTGCAACGCCCGCCGCAAGCGCCGCTGCGCTTCGAGGCGGTGATGGATGCGGTGGAGGGGGCGTCGGCGTCCTGGTGGCGCATGGCGCGCTATTTCATCGCCGAGCTGGAGCGCAGCAGCGAGCTGTACGAACAGCTGGCCTTCACCCGGGACCTGGAAAGCTCCTTGATCAAGGGCCTGATCCTGGCCCAGCCGAACAACTACTCGGCGGAGCTGCGCGAGGTGCTGGAGGTCAAGTTGCCCCACTACCTGGTCCGCGCCCGCCAGTACATTCACGCCAACGCCCGCGAACCGCTGGGCCTGGAAGACCTGGAAGCCGCCGCCGGGGTTTCGCGCTTCAAGCTGTTCGAGGCCTTCAAGAAGTATTTCGCCCTGTCGCCGATGGTC
The DNA here is from genome assembly GCF_002843625.1 of Pseudomonas sp. 09C 129. NCBI lineage: Bacteria > Pseudomonadati > Pseudomonadota > Gammaproteobacteria > Pseudomonadales > Pseudomonadaceae > Pseudomonas > Pseudomonas sp. 09C 129. Next base: position 1,350,617 of record NZ_CP025261.1, read on the forward strand.
TACCTGAAGAAGTACCGGCTCAACGCGGTGCGCCAGGAGATCCTCGAACACGGCTCGGCGCGGACCATTTCCGAGATCGCCCTGGGCTGGGGCTTCAGCCATCTGGGGCGGTTCTCCGCCGAATACCGCAAGCTGTTCGGCGAGTCGCCCAGCGTCACCCTGCAGCGCCACGACGCGCGGCGCCTGGGTGGTTTCTAGCGGTTACTTGCGCAACACCAGGTCCAGCAGGCCGTCCTGCTCCTTGATTTTCTGCAGGACGATTTCCGAGCGGATGTCGGTGACCCCGGACGTGCGGTTCAGGTGATTGACGATGAAATCCGAGAAGTGCTTGAGGTTGCGCGCCTGGACCCGCAGCACATAGTTGCTGGCGCCGGTGACCACATAGGCGGTCACCACTTCCGGCCACTGCTGGACCTTCTTGATAAAGGTCTCGTGCCAGTCCGCCACGTCCTGGCGCAGCGACACATGAACGATGGCCTCCAGCTCGATCCCCAAACGCTCGGCATTCAGTACCGCGCGATAGCCGCTGATGATGCCTTCGCCCTCCAGCAGGCGCAGGCGACGCAGGCAGGCCGAGGGCGAGAGGGCGACTTTCTCCGCCAGCTCCTGGTTGCTGATACGGCCGTCCTGTTGCAGGAAGTGCAGGATTCGCAGGTCTGTCGAGTCGAGAATCATGGTTGGCATTTATCCGCGTTTTTTTAAGTTGTAGTCGAATAATCTTCGAGACTGTGCCGCTCTCATAGCGCATTTTGCACGAAAATTCTCCAGGGCTTCGTTCATTATTTCTTCACCGCGCAGCCGCCGATGCCGCCCCTGGCATGGCGTGTGCCGCCGCATGCCTTAGTGAAAACAGGACTTCCCATGACAACAAGAAACCACTGCCTGACCCTCGACGCACAGGACCCGCTGGCACCGCTGCGCAACCAGTTCGCGCTGCCCGACGGGGTGATCTATCTCGACGGCAACTCCCTCGGCGCCCGCCCGGTCGCGGCCCTGCAACGGGCGCAACAGGTGATTGCCGAGGAATGGGGCAATGGCCTGATCCGCAGCTGGAACACTGCCGGCTGGCGCGACCTGTCGCAGCGCCTGGGCGACCGCCTGGCCAAACTGATCGGCGCCGATGCCAACGAAGTGGTGATCACCGACACCACCTCGGTCAACCTGTTCAAGGTGCTCAGCGCCGCCTTGCGGGTGCAGGCGCTCAAGGCGCCGCAGCGGCGGGTGATCGTCAGCGAGAGCAGCAACTTTCCCAGCGACCTGTACATCGCCGAAGGCCTGACCGAGATGCTGCAGCAGGGCTATTCCCTGCGCCTGGTGGACAGCCCCGAGGCGCTGCCCCAGGCCATTGGCGAAGACACCGCGGTGGTCATGCTGACCCACGTCAACTACAAGACCGGCTACATGCACGACATGCAGGCGGTAACCGCGCTGACCCACGAATGCGGCGCGCTGAGCCTGTGGGACCTGGCCCACTCCGCCGGCGCGGTGCCGGTGGACCTGAAGCAGGCCGGCGCCGACTACGCCATCGGCTGCACCTACAAATACCTCAACGGCGGCCCGGGCTCGCAAGCCTTCGCCTGGGTCTCGCCGGCCGTCTGCGATCTGGTCAGGCAGCCGCTGTCCGGCTGGTTCGGCCATGCGCGGCAGTTCGACATGGACGTGCAATATCAGCCGAGCAGCGGCATCGCCCGCTACCTGTGCGGCACCCAGCCGATCACGTCGCTGGCCATGGTCGAGTGCGGCCTGGAGATTTTCGAGCAGACCGACATGGCCAGCCTGCGGCGCAAGTCCCTGGCCCTGACCGACCTGTTCATCGAACGGGTGGAACAGCGCTGCGCGGCCCATGGCCTGAAGCTGGTCACCCCGCGCGAACACGACAAGCGCGGCAGCCATGTCAGCTTCGAGCACCCCGAAGGTTATGCGGTGATCCAGGCCCTGATCGCCCGGGGCGTGATCGGTGATTACCGCGAACCGCGGATCATGCGCTTCGGCTTCACGCCGCTGTACACCCGCTTCAGCGAAGTCTGGGACGCGGTGCAGATCCTCGGTGAAATCCTAGATGAAAAAACCTGGGCCCAGCCGCAGTTCCAGATCCGCCACAGCGTGACCTGAAACACCCCCCCTGTGGCCGCTGCCGCAGGCTGCGATCGGCTCGGTCCGCGTTCGGGCGCAGCAGGCGTAAGACCGGTGCACGCGGTGTAACCGAAACACCGCGTTGCCCGGTTTCACGACGACTTCGTCGCCGATCGCAGGCTGCGCCAGCGGCTACAAGCCAAGCCATTCCGTGTGCAAATAACAATAAAAGAGGCTCACAAACGTGACCACGACCAACAAGGGTTTTGCAGCGATTTCCAATCGTGAACAGGGCTTGCGCCGCCAGCTCACAGCCGGGCAGATGAGCATGATCGCCATCGGCGGGGCGATTGGCACCGGCCTGTTCATGGGCAGCGCCTACGCTATCGGTTACGCCGGGCCCAGCGTGCTGCTCAGCTACGCCATCGGCGCGCTGATCACTCTGCTGCTGATGGGCTGCCTGGCGGAAATGACCGTGGCCCATTCCACCTCCGGCTCCTTCGGCGCCTACGCCGAGTTCTACATCAGCCCGCTGGCCGGGTTCCTGGTGCGCTATGCCTATTGGGCGGCCATCGTGCTGGCGGTCGGCGCCGAGGTCACGGCCATCGCCATGTACATGAAGTACTGGTTCGCCCACGTGCCGGAATGGGTGTGGATCGTCTCGTTCTCCAGCGTGCTGATCCTGCTCAACGCCATCAGCGTGAAAACCTTCGGCAATTTCGAGTACTGGTTCTCCACCATCAAGATCGCCGCCATCGTCGGCTTCATCATCCTCGCGGTGTACGTGGTGTTCGGCTCCGGCAATGCCGACTACGGCCTGCACAATTACACCGCCCACGGCGGCTTTTTCCCCCACGGTGTGCAGGGCATGTGGGTCGCGGTGATCGTCTCGATCTTCAGCTACCTGAGCGTGGAGATGATCGCGGTGGCCGCCGGCGAAGCCGAGGATCCGCAGCGGGCGGTGAAAAAGGCCTTTCGCGCGACCATGGTGCGGCTGGTGGTGTTCTACCTGCTGACCCTGGCGCTGATGCTGGCCATCGTGCCCTGGGTCCAGGCCGGCAAGGCGCAGAGCCCGTTCGTCACGGTGATGCAGACCATCGGCATTCCCGGCGCCACCGGGGTGATGAACTTCGTGATCCTGATCGCCGCGCTGTCGGCGATGAACAGCCAGCTGTACATCACCACGCGCATGATGTTCAGCCTGTCCCGCGGCGGTTATGCGCCCAAGTCCATGGGCGCCCTGAGCAAGAGCGGCATCCCGTTGAACGCCTTGCTGCTGTCCAGCTCGGGCATCGGCCTGGCGACCCTGATCAACGTGCTGTACCCGGAAAGCTCGTTCACCCTGATGATGGCGATCTCGATGTTCGGCGCGATCTTCACCTGGTTCATGATCTTCCTCACGCACTACTGCTTCCGCCGCTACCACCAGCGCCATGGCGAGCAACAGCTGTCGTTCCGCATGCGCCTGTTCCCCTGGAGCACGTTGCTGGGCCTGGTGCTGATGGGCGCGGTGATGATCACCACCTACTTCACCGAGGCCTTCAAGATGACCCTGGTGTTCGGCGTGCCGTTCCTGCTGATCCTGACGGCGGTCTACTTCGCCTGCTTCAGAAAAACCCGGGCCGCCGCCGAGCTGAACCCGTCCAAGGTCTGATCCCAAACCTGTAGGAGCGAAGCTTGCTCGCGATCCGCGCAGCGGCCATTTACCGCAGCGTTGCGACGAACGCTATTCGCGAGCAATCGAGCGTCGACCGGCTGCTCCTACAGGTGTCCCAGCGCTTCCAGGAGGGCCTTGGCGTAGGGCGGCAGGGCGTTGAAGTCGCGGGCGCAGAGCAGCAACTTGCGTTGCGCCCAGGCCTCCACCAGCGGCAGCACCTTGAGCGATGCATCCGGCCCCCGGCGTTCGATGGCGGCGCGGGGCACCACCGCCAATCCGGCGCCCCGGGCGACCATGCGCATCACCCCGTCGAAGCCGTCGGCGCGGATGCGGATCGCCATCCGCAGCCCCAGGTGCAAGGCCTGTTCTTCCAGGTACACGGCCAGGGCGCTGTGGGCGGCGAGGCCGACATAGTCGTGGTGCAGGCTGTCGCTGAAACTCACCGCCCGACCGTCCGCCAGCGTGTGGTGGGCGGGCAGGACCAGCACCAGCGGGTCGTCGCGAAACGCCAGGGTCTGCAGGTCCTGGGTATCCACCGCGTCGGAGACTATCCCCAGGTCCGCCGCGCCCTGGCGCAGGGCGTGGGTGATGCGCTGGCTGGGCAGCTCCTGCAGGTCGATGTCGAGGTTGGGGTGGGCGCAGAGAAAGTCCGCCAGCGGCTCCGGCAGGTATTCGGTGATCGCCGTGGTGTTGCACAACAGGCGCACCTGGCCTTTGACGCCCCGGGCATATTCGGCCAGGTCCTGGCGCAGGTGCTCGGCCTGTTGCAGCAGGCCGCGCGCGTGCTGGGCCAGGGCCTTGCCGGCGGGCGTCGGGCTCACGCCTCGGCGGCCGCGCTGCAGGAACTCGGTGCCCAGGGATGCTTCCATGGCGCGGATTCGTGCGCTGGCCGCGGCCAGGGACAAATGGCTGCGGCTGGCGCCGGCGGTGATATTGCCGGCGTCGAGGATGTTCAAGTACAGGCGCAGGTCGGTCAGGTCGAAGTGCATGGGGGGTGTCCTTGATAACGCCGCTGTGCGGCCATCACAGCCACTGAAAATCTACAGCCTCTCGCCCAGCAAGAGGCTACCTCAGTATATGGCAGATTTTCAGCCCACCGCCGCGGGTGCAGGATAGCGCCATGAACACTTCCCTCGCGTTTTACCAGAACCTCGGTTTGCTCCTGTCCTTGCTGGTGATCGGCACCTTTGTCCTGGCCGGCATGATCAAGGGCGTGATCGGCCTCGGCCTGCCGACCATTGCCATGGGCCTGCTCGGCCTGGCTATGGCGCCAACGCAGGCTGCGGCGCTGTTGATCATCCCGGCGACCCTGACCAATGTCTGGCAGCTGGCATTCGGTGGGCATCTGTGGACGTTGCTCAAGCGCTTGTGGCCGCTGCTGCTGGCGATATTCATCGGCACTGGCCTGGGCAGCCTGTGGCTGGGCATCGACGGTGGGCATTGGGTGGTGCGGGCGCTGGGGGCGGCGTTACTGCTCTATGCCCTGAGCGGGTTGCTGCTGCCGACCCTGCGGCTGCGGCCGCGAATGGAAACCTGGCTGGGCCCGGCCTGTGGCCTGGTGACGGGCGTCATCACCTCGGCCACCGGGGTGTTCGTGATTCCGGCGGTGCCTTATCTACAGGCGTTGGGGCTGCACAAGGACGAACTGGTGCAGGCCCTGGGGCTGTCGTTCACCGTCTCGACCCTGGCCCTGGCGGCCGGCCTGTACTGGCGCGGCGCCCTGGGCGGCGGCGAACTCAGCGCTTCGCTGCTGGCGCTGATCCCGGCCCTGCTCGGCATGTGGCTGGGCCAGGCACTGCGCCAGCGCATCAGCGCCGTGCTGTTCAAGCGGGTGTTTTTCAGCGGCCTGGTCCTGCTGGGTGCCCATCTACTAATCAGCGGCTAGCGGACGACGGGCTGAGCATGTCGATGCGGCGGATATCGAAGTCGCGCTCCAGGTAATCCATGCGCTTGTCGAAGAACGCCTTCATGTGCGGCAAGTTGGAGTGCACGTCCAGGTGCGCCTGGGATTCCCAGATCTCATAGAAGATGAACAGGCTCGGGTCCTGCTGGTCGCGCAGCATGTGGTATTCGATGCAGCCAGGTTCGGCGCGGCTCGGCTCGACATAGGCGCGAAACAGCGCCTCGAAGGCCTCGGACATTTCCGGGCGGGTCTTGGCGTGAAGGATAAAACCGTGCTGTTCGGACATGCTGCGTTCCTGAGTAAAGGGAGTTTTAAAAATTCTACGACACGAATCCGTCGTCTATTCGTGCGTATTGGTCAAATGCTTTTTGCCTGGATCGCGCTTATTCATATCGTCTTTCAACGATATTCTCCGCCCCATCGTTTTTTAATTTTCTCGACCCGGCCCTGCAGCGCAGCGCCAAAGGGTTGTTCCTGATGAGGCTGGATCATGAAAAAAGTACTGTTGCTCAACGGTGGCAAGAAGTTCGCCCACTCCGACGGCCGCTATAACGCGACCCTGCATGAAGCCGCGGTGGCGGTGCTGGACCGTGGCGGCGTGGACGTCAAAGTCACCCACATCGACGAGGGCTACGACATCCAGGAAGAAGTGGCCAAGTTCCTCTGGGCCGACGTGATCGTCTACCAGATGCCGGGTTGGTGGATGGGCGCGCCGTGGATCGTGAAAAAGTACATCGACGAAGTCTTCACCGAGGGCCACGGCAGCCTCTACGCCAGCGACGGCCGCACCCGTTCCGATGCCTCGCAGAAGTACGGCAGCGGCGGCCTGATCCACGACAAGCAGTACATGCTGTCGCTGACCTGGAACGCTCCGCAGCAAGCCTTCGACGACCCGACCGACTTCTTCGAAGCCAAGGGCGTGGACGCGGTGTACTTCCCGTTCCACAAGGCCAACCAGTTCCTCGGCATGCGCGGCCTGCCGACCTTCCTCTGCGTCGACGTGATGAAGCGCCCGAACATCGAGGCCGACGTGCAGCGCTACGAAGAACACCTCAAGGCGGTGTTCAACCTCCCCGCGTAAATCCGGCTACTATCGGTGGCGTGCCACAAGCCTGACACAGGATGTAGCCGCTGCCGCAGGCTGCGATCGCCACCGAAGGGGGCGCAAGGTCGTGAGATCGCTGAAGGCCTTCGGCCTTATCGCAGCCTGCGGCAGTGGCTACAGGCGCCCAACCGAGATAGAGGACTTACGTGAAAGCCAGATCCGACGAACTCCAGATCTTCGTCTGCGTCATCGAGTGCGGTTCGATTTCCGCGGCGGCCGAGCAGGTCGGGCAGACGCCGTCGGCGGTCAGCCGCACCCTGTCGCGCCTGGAAACCAAGCTCGACACCACGCTGATCAACCGCACCACACGGCGCATGGACCTGACCGAGGAGGGCAAGTATTTCTTCGAGCAGGCCAAGCTGATCCTCGACCAGATGGACGAGCTCGAAGAGCGCCTGTCGTCCCGCCAGCAGACGCCGTCCGGGCGCCTGCGCATCAACGCCGCCTCGCCGTTCATGCTGCATGCCATCGTGCCCTACATCGCCGAATTCCGTAGCCTGTACCCGGACATCCAGCTGGAGCTCAACAGCAACGACCTGATCATCGACCTGCTGGAGCAGAGCACCGATATCGCGATCCGCATCGGCACCCTGGCGGACTCGACCCTGCATGCGCGCGCGCTCGGTTGCAGCCCGCTGCACATCCTCGCCAGCCCCGACTACCTGAAGCGGCACGGCACACCCGCCAGCGTGGCCGAGCTGAGCGACCATACCCTGCTGGGCTTCACCCAGACCGAAACCCTCAACCACTGGCCGCTGCGCCATGTGCACGGCGACCGCTGGCCGATCCAGCCGGGCATCAGCGCCTCCAGCGGCGAGACGGTGCGCCACTTGGCGCTGGCAGGGCAGGGCATCGCCTGCCTGTCGCACTTCATGACCATCGACGACATCCGCGCCGGGCGCCTCACGCCGCTCCTCGCCCAGTTCAACAGCGGCTATCGCCAGCCGATCAACGCCGTGTACTACCGCAACTCGCAGCTGGCCCTGCGCATCCAGTGCTTCCTCGACTTTATCCAGGGCAAGCTGGCCGAGTACGCTAACCCGCTGTTCGAAGGCTGAGGCCTTTCTGCTGTAGGAACCGGCTCGCCTTGCACCGCCCGGGCAGGCGCCATCGCTGGCAAGTCGGCTCCTGCAGCGGCCAATCTCCGTGGGAAGACCGATCCCTGATTCGTGATCCCTGCGCAAGAGTGATTTGGGCCAACCTGCCTGTTTCGGCAGGAGTCGCCCGTCGATACTGGCGCCATCACTTATCCACCCAGGGAGTTTCTCCATGAATGTATTCGTCACCGGCGCCGCGGGTTTTATCGGTGGCTCCATCGCTACCGGCCTGGTCCAGGCCGGCCATCAAGTCACCGGCCTGGTGCGCAGCGCCGAACAGGCCGCCGAACTCAGCGCCCTGGGCATCCAGCCGGTGCTCGGCAGCCTGGACGACAGCGTCGTGCTGACCGAACAGGCCCGCGCCGCCGACGCGGTGATCAACGCTGCCAGCAGCGACCATCGTGGAGCGGTGGAAGTCCTGCTCGCGGCCCTCAAGGGCTCCAATAAAGTCTTCTTGCACACCAGCGGTTCGAGCATCGTCGGCGACGCTTCGGGCGGCAAGGTCAGCGACGTCGTCTATCAGGAAAACAACCTGCCAGAGCCCACCGTCGACAAGGCCGCGCGCGTGGCCATCGACAACCTGGTGCTGGCCGCTGCCAAGGACGGGGTGAACTCGGCGGTGCTCTGCAACACCCTGATCTACGGCCACAGCCTCGGCGTGAAACGCGACAGCGTGCAGCTGCCGCGGCTGCTCAAGCAGGCGCGCAACAGTGGCGTGGTGCGGCATGTCGGGCCGGGGCAGAACATCTGGTCCAACGTGCATATCGAAGACGTGGTGGCGCTGTACCTGCTGGCGCTGACCCGCAACATCCCGGGCACCTTCTACTTCGTCGAAAGCGGTGAAGCCTCCTTCATCGACATGACCACCGCCATGGCCCAGGCCCTGCACCTCGGCGCGCCGCAGGACTGGCCGCTGGCCCAGGCCGAAGCCGAATGGGGCTATGAAATGGCCAACTACGGCCTGGGTTCCAACAGCCGCGTGCGGGGCAAGAACGCCCGCGAATTGCTGGGCTGGGTACCGCGGCGCACCTCGGTGCTGGAGTGGATTCGCCACGAGATGGTCTGACCCGCTATCCCTGTAGCCGCTGCTGCAGGCTCGGGTCGCGTTCGGACGATCGACCGGTACGGTCGTGACGGCCTCAAGCGCGGCACCGTAGCCACCGTCACTCGTCCCCTCGCCAGACGGCCGCTTCAAGCGGCCGTTTTTATTTGCCGATTGCTCCGCCCCCGATCTTGCCCCTATCGTTCGACCTGCCAAAAAACAATAAAAGGACGGACCTTATGCGCATTGTTCTATTTAAGACCTTGGCTCTGACAGCGGCCATCGCCGCCAGCTCGCCGACCTTCGCTGTGTTGCTGGAGGGCGGTGCGGTCGCCGCGCCGAACCAGTATGGCGCCGACGTCGCGGCGCAGGTTCTGAAGAAGGGCGGCAACGCGGTGGACGCCGCGGTCGCCACCGCCTTCACCCTGGCGGTGACCTACCCCGAGGCCGGTAACATTGGCGGCGGCGGTTTCATGACCCTGTTCATCGACGGAAAACCCTACTTCCTCGACTACCGCGAAACCGCGCCCAAGGCCGCGACCCGCGACATGTACCTGAATGACAAAGGCGAGGTGATCGAGAACCTCAGCCTGGTCGGCGCGCGCGCCGCCGGGGTGCCGGGCACGGTGATGGGCCTGTGGGAGGCGCACAAGAAGTTCGGCAAGTTGCCCTGGAGCGAACTGATCACCCCGGCGGTGGGCTATGCGAAAAACGGTTTCAAGGTCGCCGACAAGCAGTATCAGTACCGCGAGGATGCGCTGAAGCTGTTCAAGGACAGCACCAACTTCGGCGACTATTTCGGCAGCATGAAAGTCGGCGAAACCTTCCGCCAGCCGGAGCTGGCCGCGACCCTGGAACGCATCGCCGACCAGGGCGCCAAGGAGTTCTACGAGGGCAAGACCGCCGACCTGCTGGTGGCGCAGATGCAGGCCGACAAAGGCCTGATCACCAAGCAGGACCTGCAGGACTACAAGGTCGCCTGGCGTGAGCCGCTGCAGGTCAACTGGCGCGGCAACACCCTGTACACCGCGCCGCCGCCCAGCTCCGGCGGCGTCGCCCTGGCGCAACTGATGACCATCAAGGAAGAACGCACGGCGGACTTCAAGGGCGTCGAGCTGAACTCGGCCAAGTACATCCACCTGCTGGCGGAAATCGAAAAACGCGTGTTCGCCGACCGCGCCGATTACCTTGGCGACCCGGCGTTCTCCGAGGTGCCGGTCAAGCAGCTGACCGACCCGGCCTACCTGAAAAAACGCGCCGCCGAGATCAACCCGACGGCCATCTCGCCCACCGAAAAAGTCCGCCCGGGCCTGGAGCGGCACCAGACCACGCACTTCTCCATCGTTGATGCCGACGGCAACGCGGTGAGCAATACCTACACCCTCAACTGGGACTACGGCAGCGGCGTGGTGGTCAAGGGCGCGGGCTTCCTGCTCAACGACGAAATGGACGACTTCAGCGCCAAGCCCGGGGTAGCCAACGCCTTTGGCGTGGTCGGCGGCGACGCCAACGCCATCGCGCCGGGCAAGCGCATGCTGTCGTCCATGAGCCCGAGCCTGGTGACCCGCGACGGCAAGGTCACCCTGGTGCTGGGCACGCCTGGCGGGTCGCGGATCTTCACCTCGATCTTCCAGGTGCTGAACAACCTCTACGACTTCGACCTGCCGCTGGAGAAAGCCGTGGCCGCGCAGCGCGTGCATCACCAGTTGCTGCCCAAGGACACTATTTACTACGACGCCTACGCACCGCTCACCGGCAAGGTCGCCGACGAGCTGAAAGCCCTGGGCTACACCCTGGAAGACCAGGGCTGGGAGATGGGCGATATCCAGGCGATCCGGGTCACCGGCCGCCAGCTGGAAACGGCCTCCGACCCGCGCGGACGCGGCGTGGGCAAAGTCGTCAAATAACCCGTCGATCACGAGCAAGCTTCTGTAGGAGCGAAGCTTGCTCGCGATCGAGGCCCCGCGATGTGTCAGAAACGACGCCATCGCGGGCAAGCCTCGCTCCTACAGAAAGAAGCAGACATCCGCTACAGCGGATGAAAATACCCCTCGCCAATTTTCATTATTCGCGACACGACCTGTCTGTCCGCGACAAAGCATGTCTCTGCGCGAAAGTTAGTTTCATGTGGTTTGAAAATCCGGTCACGAAATGATTTATGAGTTTCACAAGCATTCGACGTGACCCTTTTTCGAGGAGTACCGCATGACACCTGCATCGGGCTACTGGCTGCTGGGCTATGCCGCCATCGCCATCATCGCGCTGATCGTCCTGATCGCGCGTTACCGGATCAATCCGTTCATTGTCATCACCCTGGTCTCGGTGGGCCTGGCGTTGATGGCCGGGATGCCGCCGTCCGGCGTGGTCGGGGCCTACGAGGCGGGTGTCGGCAAGACCCTCGGGCACATCGCCCTGGTGGTGGCCCTGGGCACCATGCTCGGCAAGATGATGGCCGAGTCCGGCGGCGCGGAGCAGGTGGCGCGGACCCTGATCGACCGTTTCGGCGAGCGCAACGCGCACTGGGCGATGGTCTGCATCGCCTTCCTGGTGGGCCTGCCGCTGTTCTTCGAGGTCGGTTTCGTGTTGCTGGTGCCGATCGCCTTCACCGTGGCGAAGCGTGTCGGTGTGTCGATCCTGATGGTCGGCCTGCCGATGGTCGCCGGCCTGTCGGTGGTGCATGCCCTGGTGCCGCCGCACCCGGCGGCGATGCTGGCGGTGCAGGCCTATCAGGCGTCGGTGGGGCAGACCCTGCTGTACGCGATCCTGATCGGCATTCCCACGGCGATCATCGCCGGCCCCCTGTACGCCAAGTTCATCGTGCCGCGCATCCAGCTGCCAGCGGAAAACCCGCTGGCGCGCCAGTTCATCGACCGTGAGCCGCGCACCCGCTTGCCCAGTTTTTCGATCACCATGGTCACCATCCTGTTGCCGGTGGTGCTGATGCTGATCGGCGGCTGGGCCAACCTGATCTCCACCCCGGGCAGCAGCCTCAACCAGTTCCTGCTGTTTATCGGCAACTCGGTGATCGCCCTGTTGCTGGCGACCCTGCTGAGCTTCTGGACCCTCGGCCTGGCCCAGGGCTTCAACCGCGAATCGATCCTCAGGTTCACCAACGAATGCCTGGCGCCGACCGCCAGCATCACCCTGCTGGTGGGCGCCGGCGGCGGCCTGAACCGGATCCTGGTGGACGCCGGGGTCACCGACCAGATCGTCGGCCTGGCCCATGAATTCCAGCTGTCGCCGCTGCTGATGGGCTGGCTGTTCGCCGCGCTGATGCGCATCGCCACCGGCTCGGCCACCGTGGCCATGACCACCGCCTCGGGCGTGGTGGCGCCGGTGGCCATCGGCCTGGGCTATCCCCACCCGGAACTGCTGGTGCTGGCCACCGGCGCTGGGTCGGTGATCTTCTCCCACGTCAACGACGGCGGCTTTTGGCTGATCAAGGAATACTTCAATATGACCGTGACCCAGACCTTCAAGACCTGGACGGTGCTGGAGACCCTGATCTCGGTGGTCGCCTTCGCCCTGACCGTCGGTCTTGCCCAATTGCTTTGAGCCCAGGTGCCGTCCATGGACATCCTCTACCAGATCCGTTCCCGCCAGGATTCCTTCAGCGCCGGCGAAGGCCGCATCGCCCGCTTGATGCTGGATGACGTCGGTTTCGCCGCCTCGGCCAGCCTGGAACAGCTGGCGCAGCAGGCGGAAGTCAGCGCCGCCACCCTGTCGCGGTTTGCCCGCAGCGTCGGCTGTCGCGACCTGCGCCTGCAACTGGCTCAGGCCAGCGGCGTCGGCAGCCGCTTTCTCGACCCGGCGGGCACCCCGGAGCAGTCGGGTTTCTACCGGCAGATCGTCGGCGATATCGAGTCGACCCTGCACCAGCACCTGGCGGGGTTCGACGAGTCGCGCTTTCGCGATGCGGTGCGCTTGCTGGGCAAGGCGCAGATGATTCACGCCTTCGGCATGGGCGGCTGTTCCACCTTGTGCAGCGACGAATTGCAGGTGCGCCTGGTGCGCCTCGGCTACCCCATCGCCGCCTGCCACGACCCGGTGATGATGCGGGTGACCGCCGCGGCCCTGGGCCCGCAACACGCGCTGATCGCCTGCTCCCTGACCGGCATCACCCCCGAATTGCTGGAGACCGTCGAACTGGCCCGCAGCTACGGCGCCAGCGTGCTCGCCATCACCCTGGCCGACTCGCCGCTGGCGGAACTGGCGGACGTGCTGTTGCCACTGCAGAACGCCGAAACCTCCTTCATCTACAAACCCACGGCCGCGCGCTACGGCATGCTGCTGGCCATCGATGTGCTGGCCACTGAGCTGGCGCTGGCCCTGCCCGAAGACAACCAGGAACGCCTGCGCCGGATCAAACTGGCCCTGGACGATTACCGCGGCGGCGACGATTGCCTGCCGCTGGGAGACTGACATGCTTTACGACACCCTGATCCGCAACGCCCTGGTGATCGACGGCAGCGACCGCCCGGCTTACCCCGCCGATGTCGCCCTGCTCGAGGGCCGCATCGCCCGCATCGGCGACCTGCAAGGCGCCCGCGCCAGCGAAGAAGTCGACGCCGCCGGGCGGGTGCTGGCCCCCGGTTTTATCGACGTGCACACCCACGACGACACCGTGGTGATCCGCCAGCCGCAGATGCTGCCCAAGCTCAGCCAGGGCGTGACCACGGTGATCGTCGGCAACTGCGGCATCAGTGCCTCGCCGGTGAATCTGCGCGGCGAGCCACCGGACCCGATGAACCTGCTGGGCAGCCAGGCGGCCTTCGTCTACCCGCGTTTTCGCGACTACCGCGCGGCGGTGGACGCCGCGCAGCCGGCGGTCAATGTGGCGGCGCTGATCGGCCACACGGCGCTGCGCAGCAACCACCTGGACGATCTGTATCGCACCGCCACGGCCGAGGAAATCGCCGCCATGCGCGAGCAGTTGCGGGCCAGTCTGGAAGACGGCGCCCTCGGCTTATCCACAGGCCTGGCCTACGCCAGCGCCTTCTCGGCCGAGACCGACGAGGTGCTGCAACTGGCCGCGGAACTGAGCGCCTTCGGCGCGGTGTACACCACCCACCTGCGCAGTGAATTCGAGCCGGTGCTGGAGGCCATGGATGAGGCGTTCCTGATCGGCCGCCAGGCCAAGGCGCCGGTGATCATTTCCCATCTCAAATGCGCGGGGGCGGGCAACTGGGGGCGCAGTCCGCAGTTGCTGGCCTCCCTGGAGCAGGCGGCGAAAGACCATCCGGTGGGCTGCGACTGTTACCCCTACGCGGCCAGTTCCTCGACCCTCGACCTCAAGCAGGTCACCGACGCCTTTCGCATCACCATCACCTGGTCCACCCCGCACCCGGAACTGGGCGGCCGCGACCTGATGGACATCGCCGCCGAGTGGGGCACGACTCTGCTGGAGGCCGCGCGGCGCCTGCAACCGGCCGGCGCGGTGTACTACGGCATGGACGAAGCCGATGTGCGGCGCATTCTTGCCCACCCGCTGTCGATGATCGGTTCCGACGGCCTGCCGGAAGACCCGTTCCCCCATCCACGGCTGTGGGGCGCTTTCCCGCGGGTGCTCGGGCACTTCAGCCGCGACCTCGGCCTGTTCCCGCTGCACACCGCGGTGCACAAGATGACCGGGCTGTCGGCGGCGCGTTTCGGCCTCAAGCAGCGTGGCGAAATCCGCGAAGGGCACTGGGCCGACCTGGTGCTGTTCGACCCGGCGCGGGTCCGCGATGTGGCCGACTTCAAAAGCCCGCAACAGGCGGCCGAGGGGATCGACGGCGTGTGGGTCAACGGCGTGCGCAGCTATGCCGAAGGCCAGGCCAATGGCCGCCGGCATGGGCGCTTCCTGGCGCGGCAAGGGGATTTGCGTGAAGGGTTCAACGGCTGAAGGCGTGCGGTGCCGAATAGGTGAACGCCGTCACAATGATGGCCTGATGATATTAAAGAAAGCCTTGGCCTAGCCGAAGTGCTGACATCCACCTGCTATACCGTGGACATCTTTCATCAGGGAGTCGCGCAATGAGCTTTGGCAAAACCACCCCCATCCTGCGGATTTTCGACGAGGCCAAGGCGCGGGAGTTTTATATCGACTTCCTGGGCTTCACGCTCGACTGGCAGCATCGCTTCGAAGACAACTTCCCGCTGTATATGCAGGTGTCGCGTGGGGAGTGCGTGCTGCACCTGTCGGAGCACCATGGCGACAGCACGCCGGGCTCTGCGTTGCGCATCGAGACCGACGAGCTGGAAGCCTTCCAGCAGCAGTTGCTGGCCAAGGATTACCGCTTCGCCCACCCACAGATCCAGGCCATGCCCTGGGGTAGCCAGGACCTGACGGTGCTCGATCCGTTCGGCAATCGGCTGGTGTTTACCAACGCCATTTGCGTCTGAGCCAGCGCTTCGCATCTTGCGCCTGGACCTTGTAGCCGCTGCCGAGCGCAGCGAGGCTGCGACAGGACCGCAGGTCCTCCAGCGGTCTCAAGAACCTTGCGCCCCCTGCGGGGTCGAGCGCAGCGAGGCTGCGACAGGACCGCAGGTCCTCCAGCGGCCCCAAGAATCTTGCGCCCCCTGCGGGGACGATCACAGCCTCGCGGGCTCGGCAGCGGCTACAGGGAATGGTGCGATGCACCTCGCCTTGCGCCTGGCACCTTGTAGCCGCTGCCGAGCGCAGCGAGGCTGCGATAGGACCGAAGGTCATCCAGCGCTCCCAAGAACCTTGCGCCCCCTGCGGGGTCGAGCGCAGCCTCGCGGGCTCGGCAGCGGCTACAGGGTTAGGGGGTTCGCTGGGTGTGGCGGAATTCTCCCGGGGTCATGCCGGTGCGGCTTTTGAAGGTGCGGTGAAAGGAGCGCTGTTCGGTAAAGCCCAGGTATTGGGAAATATCGTGAATCGCCAGATCGCTGTGCAGCAGGTAATGCTCGGCGAGCTCCTGGCGCAGGTCATCGAGAATCTGCTGGTAGCCGGTGCCGGCCTGTTGCAGCTGGCGCTGCAGGGTGCGCACGGAGGTGGCCAGTTGTTTCGCCACCTGCTCCTTGCGTGGCAGGCCTTCCTTGAGCAGCTGGCGCAGGACGTTTTTCACCTGCTGCGGCAGCGGCGCATCGCTTAGCGAGGCCATCAGGCCCAGGGCATGTTCCTCCAGGGTCCGCAGCAACTGGGCGTCGGCCTGGCGCAGGGGCAACTGCATGTATTGCGCAGGCGCGATCAGCGCTGAGTAGGCTTGGTCAAACAGTACCGGGCTGCCGAAAAATGCCTCGTACTGGGCCAGCTCGGCCCCCGCCGGCAGCGAATGCTCGAACCACACGGCGATGGGGCTCAACCGGGTATCGGCGATCCACTGTGCGTACAGCAGCCACGACGCCAGCACGTTCTCCACCATGTGCCGGCGCGAGGTGGGGCGCTGGTGGCGGCAGCTCCAGGTCAAGTGGATTTGCCCGTCGACCTGCTCGGCGCGGCTGACGCCCATGTCGCCCACCAGCTTCTCGAACGGCATGATCCGGTTCATCGCGTCGCCCAGGGTCGCGCAGTTCATGGTGATGTAGCCCAGCACGTTCCACGAGTTGGGCAGCACGAACCGCGCCGAGTTGAGCCCGAACAACGGGTCTGCCGAATGCTCGCAGAAATAGTCCAGCAAACGCTCATGGGCCTCGCCGGGCAGGCGCAGGCTGTTGTCGCTCAATTGCCCGGCCTGCAAGCCCGCGGCCGCCAGCGCAGGTTCGATGGCGATACCCAGCTGCTCGGCATAGCGCAGGTACTTGAGCAGCGGTGGGACCGAGGTGTAGCCGAGGCTGTGCATGGTGGGTTTCCTGGCGCCGGAACGTGGATGGACGCGCGCGGGAACCGAGTGGGAGGCTGTTCCAGCAGGCGTCGGCGCCCTGAAAGGTAATTTGAAAGCGGGACTAAAGTAAATGCTTCGGGCCCCTTGTCCCCGGCTGACCCAATTGGCTACTCGAACTGGCCTGATGCGACCGTGACACCCGTGCGCCGCGAACTAGTATGGGGGCCTTGAAAACCAATACTTACAAGCACGACACAAGGGGCACAGGCATGCGACGCTGGAACGGCTGGGGCGAACAAAGCACGGTGGTCGAATTGCCCGCCCAGGGCGCGGGGTTTCTTGCGCAGCGTATCGGCGCGGGGAGCCGACTGGCGGATGCTTCGTTGGAAACCGCGTTGGCCCGGGTGCCGCCGTCGCGCCTGATGCCCCATGCGCTGTACAGCATCGAGGCCCATGACCGGCTGCTGCATGCCCGCGGCCAGAGCCTGCCGGACTGGCTGGCCCTGCGCGAAGGCACGCTGGAGCGCTACCCGGACGGCGTGGCCTTTCCCGATAGCGCCGAGCAGGTTCGCCAGTTGCTGGCCCTGGCCGAACAGCAGGACCTGTGCCTGATCCCCTACGGCGGCGGCACCTCGGTGGCCGGCCACATCAACCCACCCGTTTCGACGCGGCCGGTACTGACCGTGTCCATGGCGCGGATGAATCGCCTGCTGGAGCTGGACGAAAGCAGCCTGATCGCCACCTTCGGCCCCGGCGCCAGCGGCCCGCAGGTGGAAAGCCAGTTGCGCGCCCGCGGCTATACCCTGGGGCACTTCCCGCAGTCCTGGGAGCTGTCGACCCTGGGCGGCTGGGTCGCCAGCCGCTCCAGCGGCCAGCAGTCCCTGCGCTACGGGCGCATCGAGCAGTTGTTCGCCGGCGGCACCCTGGAAACCTTCGCCGGCCCCTTGCAGATTCCCGCGTTCCCGGCGTCGGCCGCGGGGCCGGACCTGCGCGAGGTGGTGCTGGGCTGCGAGGGCCGCTTCGGGATCATTTCCTCGGTCAAGGTGCGGGTCAGCGCGCTGGTCGAGGACGAGCGCTTCTATGGCGTGTTCCTGCCGGACTGGCCCAAGGCGCTGCAGGCCATCCGCCAACTGGCCCAGGCCCGGGTGCCGCTGTCCATGCTGCGGCTGTCGAACGCGGTGGAAACCGAGACCCAGCTGGCCCTGGCCGGCCATCCGCGGCAGATCGCCTGGCTGGAGAAATACCTGAAGCTGCGCGGGGCGGGGCAGGGCAAGTGCCTGCTGACCTTCGGCGTGACCGGCAACCGCCAGCAGAACGCCCTGTCCCTGCGCCAGGCCAGGCAGCACCTGAAGGCCTTCGGCGGGGTGTTCACCGGCACCTTGCTGGGCAACAAGTGGGCGCATAACCGCTTTCGTTTTCCCTACCTGCGCGAGAGCCTCTGGCATGCCGGCTATGTGGTCGACACCCTGGAGACCGCCACCGACTGGAGCAATGTCGACAACCTGTTGCAGCGCATCGAGGCCAGCCTGCGCGATTGCCTGGCGGCCGAAGGCGAACAGGTCCATGTCTTCACCCACCTGTCGCATGTCTACGGCGAAGGCTCGAGCATCTACACCAGCTACGTGTTCCGTCCGGCCGCGGATTACCCGGCCACCCTGGCCCGCTGGAAGGCGCTCAAGCATGCGGCCAGCCAGACCATCGTCGAGCACGGCGGCACCATCAGCCACCAGCACGGCGTGGGCAAGGACCACGCGCCCTATCTGGTGCACGAAAAAGGCGAACTGGCGATCGCCGCCCTGCGCAGCCTCAGCCGGCACTTCGACCCTGCCGGGCGCCTCAACCCCGGCACCCTGCTGGAGGAATAAGGCCCATGAGCACGGATTGGAATGCGCAATGGCGCCAGGCTCAGCTGCCGACCCTGGCGGGCCAGAGCTGGGACCTGATCGTGATCGGCGGCGGCATCAGCGGGGCCGGGATCCTGCGTGAGGCGGCGCGGCATGGCTGGCGCTGCCTGCTGCTGGAACAGCGCGATTTTGCCTGGGGCACTTCCAGCCGCTCCTCGAAAATGGTCCATGGCGGCCTGCGCTACATCGCCAAGGGCCAATGGCGCCTGACCCGCGATTCGGTGCGCGAACGCCAGCGCCTGCTCGACGAAGCCCCCGGGCTGGTGGAGCCCATGAGCTTTCTGATGCCGCACTATCGCGGTGTGTTTCCCGGGCCGCGGGTGTTCGGTGGCCTGCTGGCGGTGTACGACGCCCTGGCCGGGCGGCGCAACCATCGTTTCCACGACGTCGAGCAGATGCGTTACCTGGCGCCCGGCATCAAGGCCGAAGGCTTGCTGGGCGGCTCATGTTTTCTCGATGCCCTGACCGACGATGCCCGGCTGGTGATGCGGGTGCTGGCCGAGGCGCGGGCCGATGGCGCCCAGGCGTTCAATGGCCTGCGCGTGCAGCAGGTGCTGCGCGAACGGGGGCGAGTGTGCGGGGTGTCGGTCGAGGACGTGGAAAGCGGCCAGGCGCTGACCCTGCGTTGCGCGGTGCTGGCGGTGGCGAGCGGGGCCTGGGCCGGGCGTTTCGCGCCGCCTGGCGAGAACCGCCACTTGCGGCCCCTGCGCGGCAGCCACCTGTTGCTGCCCGGCTGGCGTCTGCCGGTGGCCCAGGCATTCAGCTTCCTGCATGACAGCGATCGGCGCCCGGTGTTCGTGTTTCCCTGGGAAGGCGCCACCGTGGTCGGCACCACCGACCTCGATCACCGCGAAGACCTCGACCAGAGCGCGCGCATCAGTGCCGAGGAGCTGGCCTATCTGCTGGCGGCCTGCGAGCAGCAATTTCCCGAGGCGCGCATCGGCGCCGCCGATGTGCTGTCGACCTGGTCCGGGGTGCGCCCGGTGGTGGGCAGCGCCGACGCGGCGGGCAAGCCTTCCAATGAAACCCGCGAGCATGCGCTGTGGTGCGAGCCGGGCTGCGTGACCCTGGCCGGCGGCAAGCTGACCACCTTTCGTACCCAGGCCCTCGAGGTGTTGCAGGCCTGTGCGGCGATGCTCGGGCGGACCCTGGACGATGCCGACGCGGCGGTGTTCGCGGCCGTGCCGGCGGTGGAGGTCGCGGGCCTGAGCAGCGGCCAGCTGCGCCGCCTGGCCGGGCGCCATGGGCGCGACCTGCCGCGACTGGCGCAATGGCTGGCGCAGCTGGGATGCGGCTGCGTCGCCAGCAGCGACACCTTGTGGGCCGAGCTGGCGTTTGCCGCCCAAAGCGAGATGGTCCTGCACCTGGACGACCTGCTGCTGCGCCGCACCCGCCTGGGCCTGTTGCTGGCCAACGGCGCGGCGGCCGAGCTGCCGGCGATCCGCGCCCTGTGCCAGCCCCTGCTCGGTTGGGACGACGCGCGCTGGGAACAGGAACAACAGCGTTATCACGACCTGTGGCTGCGTTATCACAGCCTGCCCGAGGTTGCCTATAGAAGCCTACCCAAGAGCCATCCATGAACAACGACAAGCCCTATCTGCTGGCGATCGACAATGGCACCCAGAGCGTGCGGGCCCTGTTGTTTGACCTGCAAGGCAACCTGCTGGGCAAGGGCAAGGTCGAGTTGCAGGCCTACTATTCCAGCCAGCCCGGCTGGGCCGAACAGGACCCCGATTACTACTGGCGCAAACTCGGCGAGGCCTGCCAGCAGTTGTGGCAGCAGGCCGGCATCGATCGCCGGCAGATCCGCGGCGTGTCGCTGACGACCCAGCGCGGCACCCTGATCAACGTCGATGCCGACGGCAAACCCTTGCGTCCGGCGATCCTCTGGCTCGACCAGCGCCAGACCGAAGTCGAGGGCGACCTCAAGGGCCCCTGGAGCTGGCTGTTCAAGCTGATCGGGGCCCAGGCCACGGTGGACTACTTTCGCGCCCAGGCCGAGGTCAACTGGATCGCCCGGCACCAGCCCGACGTCTGGGCGGCCACCGACAAGCTGTTGCTGCTGTCGGGCTTTCTCACCCATCGGCTGACCGGGAACTTTGTCGACTCGGTCGGCTGTTGCGTGGCCTTTTTGCCCTTCGACTACAAGCGCCTGCGCTGGGCCGCGCCCCGTGACTGGAAATGGCAGGCCCTGGCGGTGCGCCCCGAGCAGTTGCCGAGCCTGCGCAAGCCGGGCGAGGTCCTGGGGCATATCAGCGCCGCGGCCAGCCAGCTGACCGGGATTCCCGAAGGCTTGCCGCTGATTGCCGCGGGGGCCGACAAGGCCTGTGAAGTGCTGGGTTCCGGGGTGCAGGACAGCAGCACTGCCTGCCTGTCCTACGGCACCACGGCGACCATCACCACCACCCGGTCCCGCTACCGGGAAATCATCCCGCTGATCCCGCCTTACCCCTCGGCGATGCCCGACCATTACAACTGC
Organism: Pseudomonas sp. 09C 129; assembly: GCF_002843625.1. Lineage (NCBI taxonomy): Bacteria > Pseudomonadati > Pseudomonadota > Gammaproteobacteria > Pseudomonadales > Pseudomonadaceae > Pseudomonas > Pseudomonas sp. 09C 129. The sequence goes on from NZ_CP025261.1 coordinate 1,371,643, forward strand.
GAAGTGATGATCTATCGCGGCTACTGGATGGTCAGCTGGTTCAAGCAGGAGTTCGGCCTGCGGGAAATGCAGCAGGCCCGCGAGCAGGGGCTGGAGCCGGAGGTGTTGTTCGATGCGCTGGTCAACGCGGTGCCGCCCGGCTCCATGGGGCTGATGCTGCAACCTTACTGGTCGCCCGGAATCCGCGAGCCGGGCGTCGAGGCCAAGGGCGCGATGATCGGCTTTGGCGATGTGCACACCCGGGCGCATATCTACCGGGCGATTCTCGAGGGCCTGGCCTACGCCCTGCGCCAGGGCAAGGAACGCATCGAGCAGCGCACCCGCACCCCGATTACCTGCTTGCGGGTGGCCGGCGGCGGTTCCCAGAGCGACGCGGCCATGCAATTGACGGCGGACATTTTCGGCCTGCCCGCCGAGCGTCCGCATGTGTACGAAGCCTCCGGGCTTGGCGCGGCGATTGCCTGTGCGGTCGGGCTGGGCCTGTACCCGGATTTCCCCACGGCCATTGCCGGCATGACCCGCGTCGCCGAGGTCTTTCAGCCGCAACCCCAGGCGCAGCAGCTCTATCAACGGCTGTACCGCGAGGTGTATGTGCGCATGTACCGCCAGCTCAGCCCGCTGTACCGCAGCATTCGCGAGATCACCGGTTACCCGGCCTGAACCCGGCCGCATGCCAGCGGTTGTCGCGCCCGGGTTTTGCCGGCGCGCGGCGTTGGCGGCTGCGTGGATTCGCGGGCAACGGCGTGGCGCTATCGGAGAGTTTTTTTGGCCAGATTGGACAGTGTCAGGCCCGGGGTCGGTTGTTAGGCTCGATCCCCACTGCCGATTGATCCAATAAGAGCGAAAAGCCGATGAAGTTGTCTGTAGCGCTGTGGTGGGGGCTGGCGTGGGGAACCTGCGCAATGGCGCCCGATGCCCAGGCCTGGTCCAACCACACCGTGGGCAGCTACCTGGCCTTGCAGGCGTTGCCGCAACTGCGTGACGCGCCCGAAGTCGAGGTCGAAGCCCTGGAGCCGTTCCTCGTGCAGGAGCATGCGGGGCTGGTGGTCCTGCTCGAGCGGCAGGAGCAGTTTGCCCGTGAACACTTCGCGCACTATCCGCCGCGCCCGGACGAGCTGAAGCTGGGCGAGCAGCCGGGGGACAATCCGCGCCAGGCATTCCTCCAGGCGCTGCGGCTCAACCCGAAGATCCACCTGGCGCTGGCGATCCAGCCGATGGCCGGGCAAGACCAGCCCCGGCGCCAGCATCTGGCGGCGGACCAGGTGATGGTCGAGCAGACCCTTTCGCCCTGGAACATCCAGCGCTTCATTGCCCTGGCTCCCGCCGAGCGCGTCGCGCCGCTGGCGGTGCTGGCCAGCGCCGCCGACGAGCCGGACTACGGCCACGACATCAACCTGTTCAGCGACAACCCCGGCGATGTCGGCGCGCGCTATGGCTTCGGCCCGCAGCCCTTTGGCGATGCGCGTTTCCAGTACAGCTCCCAGGCGCCGTTCCACATGGGTTTCTTCCACGAAAACCCGGTGGTGTATGCCGCCGCGCCGTTCTTGCAACGCAACTGGCCGCACTGGCGGGCCTATCAGTTTCTCGACCTGGCGCGCTTCGCCTTCGCCAAGGGGCATCCCTATTGGGGTTACCGCTTTCTCGGCTGGGGCCTGCATTACATCCAGGACCTGACCCAGCCCTATCACGCCACGGCGCTGCCGGGTGTCGACCTGGCCGACATGCTGCTGATGGAGAGCAAGGCCCTGGCCGGTTACGACGCGGACAAGAAGGCCGCGATCGAACGCGCGGCCACCCGCCACACGGAAGTGGAGAAATACCAGTTCAACTGGCTGCACGGCCTGCTGCTGGCCGGGCAGCCGCACCCGATGCTGGCGGCCTATGCCGACACCGAGCGGGACGCGAGCTACCCGCCCTATTCGGTGGACTACCCGCGCGAGGTGATCAGCGCCGAATCCAGCGCCCAGGCCGCGGCCTTCGACGAGGCCATCGGCCAGTGGCTGCAGACCCCGGCAGCCAACCAGAGCTTCAGCGCCGGCAACGCGCTGGCCCGGGAACCTCATGAGCATGCGGCGCTGAACGGGCAACTGTTGCAACTGATCCGGAACCTGGGCGCCCACAGCCGCAATTTTGTGCGCGCCGGTATCGAGGCAGATGCCGGGCCAGGCACCGAGTAGTGCAGCGCAAACGGACAGAAAAATAACAAGAGTCAGTCAGGGGGATGCAAGCGATGGCGATCAGCGTGTGGAGTCGGCACCCGGGAGCACCGGGCAAATGGTACGCGGCACCCAGCTATGCCGGGGTCGGGCTGCTGGGCGTGTTGCAATGGTGCGCGGTCGATGCGGTGCAGGCCCTGGAGTTCAGCGTGCTGGACAGCCAGGTCACCGGCTCGTTCGACAGCACCTTGTCCTACGGCCGCCTGTGGCGGGTCCAGGGGCGGGACAAGAGCAACGATGACGTCAACACCAACGACGGCAATCGCAATTTCGACACCGGGCTGGCTTCGGAGGTCTACAAGATCACTTCGGAGCTGGAGGCCAACTACCAGAACTACGGCATGTTCGTGCGCGGCACGGCGTTCTATGACACCCAGATCATGGACAAGCGCAACGACTACTACAAAAACAACCAGCCCTCGCAGCCGAGCCAGAGCAACCCCCGGGACGATCACTTCAGCAGCCAGACCCGCGACATCGCCGGCAGCCGCGTGGAGATGCTCGACGCCTATGTCTACGGCAACTGGGATGTGGCGCAGATGCCGCTGTCGGTGCGGCTCGGGCGCCAGGTGTTCAACTGGGGCGAGGGGATTTTCTATCGCGGCGGGGTCAACACCACCAACCCGGTGGACGCCGCCAAGTACCGTCTGCCCGGCGCCGAGGTCAAGGAAGTGCTGATGCCGGTGGAGGCCATCAGTTTCAACATCGGCCTGAGCGACAACCTGACCCTGGAAAGCTTCTACCAGTGGAACTGGAAGGAGACGCGCATCGACCCGGTCGGCACCTTCTATTCGCAGACCGATCTGTTCGCCGACGGCGGCCGCACGGCCTACAACAACTTCAGCGGCACCGCGCTGGACACCCCGGTGCCGGGCTTCGGCAACGTCATCGGGCTGTATGAGTCCCTGGGCAACAACCCGGTGCTGGGCAACGTGCTGCGCAGCACCGGCCTGTACGCCAACGGCATCACCCCGGCATTCGGCAACACCCTCAAGGTGGCCTCGGTGGGCAAGGACATCAACGCGCGCAACGACGGCCAATACGGCTTCGCCTTTCGCTACATGGCCGAGTCGCTCAACAGCACCGAGTTCGGCCTGTACCTGGTCAACTATCACGCCAAGGAGCCCACCATTGCCGCCGACCTGGGCGGGTACCAGGGTGTCGACATGGACGCCCTGGCCAATCTGCTGCGCCCGGTGGCCGGCAGCCAGGCCGAGGCGCTGGCCAACGGCCTGGCCACGGCCGACGTGATGGGCAATATCCAGGCTCACCGCCGGTACGCCGAAGACATCCGCATGTATGGCTTCAGTTTCAACACCACCCTGGGGCCGGCGTCGGTGTTCGGCGAACTGGCTTACCGGCCGAACCTGCCGATTGGCATCGCGGCCACCAACGACCTGGTCGGCGACCTGGCCAATGGCGCGGCGGCCGCGGCGGCCGGCCGGACCGTGAATGTCGGCGGGCAAATGGTCCGGCTCGACAGCGAGATCAATAACGCCGAGCGGATCGAAGCCTTCAACGCCTCCCTGGGCAGCATCTACAACTTCGGCCCAAGCCTGTCGTTCGACTCGTTGTTCGGGGTGTTCGAACTGGCCTCCGAACACCTGCGCGGCAGCAGCCTGAAATACACGGCCCATGACGGCAGCACCCGCTATTACGCCGGCACCGGCAACTTTTCCTACGTCTCCGGGGGCGAGCGCGACGATCAGGTCAACCGCAACGCCTACAGCTACACGGTGATGTTCAACGGCACCTGGAACGACGTGTACGCCGGGGTCAACGTGTCGCCCTACGTGGTCTACAAGGACGACTTCGAGGGCAACTCCTACCAGGCCGGCAACTTCATCGAGGGACGCAAGGCCTACACCCTGGGGGTCAAGGCCAACTACCAGAACAAGCTGGAAGCCGAGTTGCAGTACACCGAGTTTTTCGGCGGTGGCCAGAACAACGGCGTGCGTGACCGCGACAACATCGGTTTCAACCTCAAGTACTTCCTGTGAGCCATCAGCCTGCGGCACCTGTCGAGCCGCTTCGGAGAGCATCCATGTTGCACAAGCACCGATTGATCCACGCCGGCCTGGCGCTGGCCCTGGGCATGGCCGCCGCCAGCGCCCTGGCGGCGAACGGCGATGAGGCGCAAACACTCAAGGGCCGCCTGACACCGCTGGGCGCCGAGCGTGCCGGCAACGCGGCCGGCACCATTCCAGCCTGGGACGGTGGCATCACCCAGGCGCCCCAGGGCTATCAATCCGGCAAGCACCATGTCGACCCGTTCGCCGGCGACACGCCGTTGTTCACCATCACCAAGGCCAACCTGGAACAGTACAAGGCCAACCTCACCGCCGGTGAAATCGCCCTGTTCAACAACTACCCGGACACCTTCCAGATGCCGGTGTACAAGAGCCGCCGCTCCGGCTCGGCGCCGCAATGGGTGTATGACAACACTTACAGGAACGCCACCAGCGCCAAGCTGCTCGACGGTGGCAACGGCTTTGCCGACGCCTACGGCGGGGTGCCGTTCCCAATCCCGAAAAGCGGGGTCGAGGCGTTGTGGAACCACATCACACGCTACCGCGGCACCTATGTGGTACGCCGCGCTTCCGAGGCGCCGGTGCAGCGCAATGGCAGCTTCGCGCTGGTGACCTCGCAGCAGGAAGGGCTGTTCAACTACTACCGCAAGGACGGGCAATTCGCCGGTTTGAAGAACGTCCTGTTCTATTACCTGGCCTTCGTGAAAAGCCCGGCGCGCCTGGCCGGTGGCGCCGCCCTGGTGCATGAGACCCTGGACCAGATCAAGGAGGCCCGCCAGGCCTGGATCTACGACGCCGGCCAGCGTCGGGTGCGGCGCGCGCCGAACCTGGCGTACGACACGCCGATCGCGGCGTCCGACGGGTTGCGCACGGCCGACGACACCGACATGTTCAACGGCTCGCCCGACCGCTACGACTGGAAGCTGCTGGGCAAGCGGGAAATCTACATTCCGTACAACAACTACAAGGTGTCCAGCCCGGCGGTGAAGTACGCCGATTTGCTCAAGGCCGGGCATCTCAACCCGCAGTACAGCCGTTATGAGTTGCATCGGGTGTGGGTGGTGGAAGGCACCTTGAAGCCCAATGCCCGGCACATCTATTCCAAGCGAGTGCTGTTTCTCGACGAGGACAGCTGGGGCGCGGCGGTGGTGGACCAATACGATGGCCGCGGGGATCTGTGGCGGGTGTCGATGGCCTATCTGAAGAACTTCTACGACTTGCCGACGACCTGGAGCGCGCTGGACGTGTTCCATGATCTGCAGGCGCGTCGTTACTACGTGCAGAACCTGGATAACGAGGAGGCGCAGACCGTGGACTTTGCCCAGCCGGTGCCGGAAGACGCTTACTTCATGCCGTCGGCGTTGCGCTTGCGCGGGACCCGGTAAGGGGCGGCTTCGTCTTGCCTCGGGCTGGCTGGCGCGGCGGCGCAGGGTTCAAGACGCTGCAGCGGGTGCCGATACGCAAGAGGCAGGCACGCGTTGGGGGGCGTGAAAGCTCCCCTGACCCTTTCAGGAACGGAGTCCAAAAAAATGAACACAGCCATTGCATGGCCGGAGGTTTTTCTCGGGGCGTTTGATGCGATCAGCGAGCGCATGGCGCAGGTGCTGGAGCTGAGCGATTGCCGGGAGCACTGGATTCAGGCGGAGCTCAGCCTGTATGCCTGGCAGCAGGGGCATACCGATGTCTGGACCGGCGGCAATGCTGGAGGACGCACCAAAGTCGACCTGTACACGGAAGATCTCGACATGGCGGCCGAGGTGAAATGCTTGGGGGATGTGTCGTTTCCCAAGTGCCTGATGGGCAAGGGGATGGCCGAGACCCGGTCCGTGCTGCGAGAGGATGGCGATGGGCGACTCTGGTTTCCGCAGGTTGATCCGGGGGAGTCTGTGGTCTGGTCGGTGTTTGCCGATCTGCATCGGTTGCGACGGATGGAGGGGGTTCGGAATAAGTTTCTGATTCTGGTGATTGCCAAGGACTATGTGGCAGAGACGCAGATGGGGGAGACGCTGCGGCGGCTTCGTTTGTCGCAAGAGGAGTGGTCGTTGGAGTTGAAGAACGCCACGGTGCGGATTTGGCGGATCGAGTAATTCGGGCTGGCTGCCGTAGGAGCGAGGCTTGCCCGCGATGGCGTCCGTTCTGGCGCTGCATTTTTTGGACGGGGTACATATCCGTTGCTGCGGTAACGGCCACTTAGGGTTCCGCCCTTACGGCGGGTCACTTTTTTTCAAACGCCGGAATGCCGGCCCAGCAAAAAGTAACCAAAAAACGCTTGCCCCTGCGTACGGCCTTCGCTGCGCTCAGGTTCCCTCGCTCCGGCGTCCATCAGGGGGCATCGACTCCGGTCGGCTTCGCTTCGACCTCCATACGATGTCCTCGACTGCGTCGAGGGGCGCTGCGCGCCATCCCCCTGATGAACGCCTTCACTCGGCCTCCCGATGGGGCGGGTAGATCAAGATCAAGATCAAAAGCTGCGCCATGCGCGACCTGCCGGTCGGCGCTAAATTTTGTAGCCGCTGCCGAGCCTGCGAGGCTGCGATCGACCCCGCAGGGGGCGCAGGGATTTTGAAACCGCTGGAGGACCTTCGGTCCTATCGCAGCCTCGCGGGCTCGGCAGCGGCTACAGACCGGTTATATCGGAGCCTTTTGTAGGAGCGAGCTTGCTCGCGATCAGGTCCCGCGGCTGACAGGTTTGTCGTGTAAGACGCTGTCTGAAAGTGAGGCTCTTCGCTTTATCTTGTAAGGCTTTTCCGAGAAACTCCGGGGCGCTTGCGTCTGGGAAGGGGGCTGTCTAGCCTCGGGTTCGTCACTGGTTTTCGGTGATCGGGTTTAGCAGCTCGCTTCCAAGTCACGCAGGTATCGCTGTCAGCTCAACCAATGATGTTCGGTTGCTGTTTGCTGTCATGGCGGCTGTGCGTGGGGCACCTTCGGGTGCGCCGGAATCTTGGACCGGTCTGCTAACCCGCGTACCGCCGCCACCCTTATTCGTTTAGCAGCGGTAGGTGGTTGGCTCCATTTCCAAGAGGATCCACCATGAAAAAGCTCGTCCCCGATCCACCCGTTTCCCTTCCGTGCTCGCGTAGAAATCCTGAGCATGATCGTGCCAACGAAAGCATTCTTCAGGCGCTGTGCCGGCATCGTGGTGATGGTTCGCCGATGGAGGCGCTCAAGCCAACCGTGGGCACTGTCGTTGGCCAGGATTCGTTGTTTTGTGTACGTGAAGGCATCAGCGCCGAGGAGGCGTTGCTTCACGTTTCGATCCTGCTCAAGGCCGCCGAAGAGGTGTCCGATGAAATCACCGAGCGGGCCAGCGGTGTGGAGCGTGGCCTGATCTGGTCGTTGATCCATAACGTGGAGATGGCACGGGGTGTGGTGGATGCGCTGCTCGACGGCGGCCGCCGGCCCACGCAAGCCTGAACCCGAACCCCGAACCCCGAACCCCGAACCCCGAACCCCGAACCTTGGAATCTGGAACCTGGAACCTGGAACCCGAACCCTGTAGCCGCTGCCGAGCCCGCGAGGCTGCGATCGACTGCGCAGCAGGCGCAAGGTCCTGAGACCGCCGAAGGCCTTCGGCCTTATCGCAGCCTGCGGCAACGGCTACAGGGATTGGGGAGGGTGGGCGGCCTATCGCGAGCGAGGTTGCTCGCGATAGGGCCTTGAGGGTCAGACGCGGAAGTGGCTGACCATCATTTGCAGCTGGTTGCCCAGGCGCGCCAGTTCGACGCTGGAGGCGGCGGTTTCATCGCTGGCGGCGGCGGTCTGTTCCGAGACGTCGCGCACGTTGATGATGCTGCGGCTGATTTCCTCGGCCACGGCGCTCTGCTGTTCGGCAGCGGCGGCGATCTGCTGGTTCATCGACTGGATGTTCGACACCGTGCGGGTGATGTTCTCCAGGGAGACGCCGGCCTTGCGGGTCAGGTCGACGCTGCTGTCGGTCAGGCTGCGGCTGTTGTTCATCACGTTGGCCACTTGCTGGGTGCCGTTCTGCAGGCCGGCCACCAGGCCTTCGATTTCCTCGGTGGATTTCTGCGTGCGTTGCGCCAGGGCGCGGACTTCGTCGGCGACCACGGCGAAACCGCGACCGGCTTCACCGGCGCGGGCGGCTTCGATGGCGGCGTTCAGCGCTAGCAGGTTGGTCTGTTCGGCCACGGCCTTGATCACGTCCATGACGCTGCCGATCTTCTGGCTTTCCTGTTGCAGCACGCTCATGGCGTCGGTGGAACGCACCACTTCGCTGGCCAGGCGTTCGATCTGGGCGATGGCTTCGGCCACCACCTTGTCGCCTTCGCGGGCTTCGCCGTCGGCGGCGGCCGCGGCTTGCGAGGCTTCTTCGGCGTTGCGCGCGACTTCCTGCACGGTGGCGGTCATCTCGTGCATGGCGGTGGCCACCTGGTCGGTCTCGACCTTCTGGCTGTTGACCCCGGCGCTGGTTTCCTCGGTCACTGCCGACAGTTCCTCGGCGGCGCTGGCGATCTGGGTCACGCCGTCGCGGATGCCACCGATCAGTTCGCGCAGGGTCACGCCCATGCGGCCGATGCCTTGTTGCAGCACGCCGAGTTCGTCGCGGCGGGTGACGCGCACGTCCTGGGTCAGGTCGCCGGACGCGATGCGCTCGACCACGGTCATGGTTTCACGCAGTGGACGGGTGATCTGGCGGGTGATGATCACCGCGGCCAGGATGCCCACCAGCAGCGCCAGCAGGGTGCTGATCAGTTGCAGGCTGCGGGCCTGGACGCTTTCTTCGTCGCGGCGGTCGAGCTGGAACTGGTACAGCTCTTCGCTCTGGCTGACGATCAGGGCGCCCTGTTCGGTCATTTCCTTGCGCGCCTGGCCGGCTTCGCTGACCGCGGCCTTGAAGGTCAGCAGGGAGGTGCGGTAGTCATCCAGCGCGGTTTTCAACTGGCGCAGGGCATCGCCCTGGGTGCTGCTGAAATGGCTGTCCAGGCCACCCAGCGCGGCGATCGCCGCGTTGATCTGGGCGGCGGCATTGCGTTCGGCTTCCGCGGTGCTGTTGTAGATGTATTCACGGACTTCGAAGCGCGCCAGCAGGAACTCCTCACGGGCCTTGGTGATGGCCTGGAACTGTTCGAAGCGCTGGTCGCTCAGGGGCATTTGCTGAACGCGCGTGGTGATGCTGTTGATCAGGTTGCGCGCCGTTTCCGAGTTGCCGTTCATCACCGCGCGGGCAGCATTGGCGTTGCGGTAGGCGTTGCGCATCTTGTTCAGGGACGCCTGGTAGGCGCTGATGGTGGTGCCCTGTTCCTTGAGCAGCTTGATGTTGGCCGGGTTCTTGAAGCTGTTCTGCAGCTTCTGTTGCTGGGCCGAGAAGTCGTCCAGGGAGGCCTGCACATTCTGCGCGGCGGTTTCGTCGCCGTTGGTCAGCATGTATTGCAGGCGGGTCACGCGCAGCTTGGTCAGCCCGGCGTTCAGTTGGGTGATGTCGCTCATCCAGTTGCTGCGGTCGATCAGACCGCCCAGGCTGGTCCAGCCCGTGATGGCGAGGATGGTAGTCAGGGCCAGGACCAGGCCGAAGCCCAGGCCTAACTTGAGGTTGACGCTGATGTTGCCGAACCAGCTATTCATGCAATTCCTCCAGGAACGTTGTGCTGCTTGATCATGTATCGCTGGAAGATTGTTGTTATTGGTGGCCAGCAAGGATTTGTTCGCAGGTGTGTATCGGCGGCAAGGGCAATAGCTGAAACGATTTCGTCGCATTAGTTTTTTGCACCATTTTGGGGCTTTCCAAGGGCCTGATTTCGCTCCAGAAACCGCCTGGCCGATTGAGCTTTTTTTCACATCCGTTTCACTGGGCGGCCACGCCTCGCTGCCTAAAGTCCGACCCTCGATCGGGTGCCACGCACTCGATTTGTCATGAGCGGCGGTTAGCGTCTGCTGCGCTGCTCAACTCAATGTCTGGTGGTCATTTAGGGGCGGCTCGCACGTGGCGTCAGGACTCAGTCTTCCGGTGGCAAAGCCCGCGCTCGTCGCGAGCCGTTTTGCCCGTTATCGCAATAGCCTGGTGATCGCCCTGGTGGCCTTGCTGGTGCTGCCGCTGGTGTTCTTTGTGCTCAAGCCCGCGGCGGTGCCGGACCTGGCCCACGGCAACCTGGCCGGCGCCAGGGCCTTGAGCGCCGGCTGGGCCAAGGGCCAGATGATTGTGCTGATTCGTCACGTCGAGCGTTGCGACCATTCCAGGGCCGCCTGCCTGAACGTGCCCGACGGCATCACCGACCGTGCCCGTGACGTGGCGGTGGGGGTCGGCGCGCAGTTCGAGCACCTGGGGCTGGACAAGGCCGACATCTACCACAGCCCGCTGACCCGCGCGGTACAGACCTCAGGTTATATGTTCAGCAAGGCCGGCAGTGGCGAAGACTGGCTGTTCGACTGCAAACGCAGCCTGTTGCGCGATGCCCTGGCGCACAAGGTGGCCGGGCGCAACCTGGTGCTGGTGACCCACAGCGAATGCATGGCCGCGCTGGAGAAGGCGCTGAAGCTGCCGTCTTCGACCCTGGGCTACGGCGCCTCGTTGTTCGTCTCCACCGATACCCTCGACGGGCGTCCGCACATGCTCGGCTTCATCGAAGCCAGCGACTGGCGTTCCGTCGCCTTCAACCGCCCCTGACCGTCCCTTGTCCGAGACTCTGACTATGCCGGCGTTTTCCCGTCCCCGCTTTACGGCCTGGAGCTTTTATAAATGGAACCTCGGCCTGCCGCTGCTGTGCGCGGCGCTGGTGTTCCTGATGTTCGACATGACCCGGATCGACATCGCCTTCAGCGACCTGTTCTTCGATCCGGTGAGCCAGACCTTCCCGCTGGATCACTCCCATCTGTTCGAGAAGATCACCCACAAGTGGGCGCGGATCATCCCCAACTGGACCGGCGAGCTGGCGCTGATCGGGCTGCTGCTGTCGTTTGTCTGGCCGCTGTTCAAGGGCGCAAGGTTTGGCCGCGGCAAGACCTTGCTGGAGAAGCTCCGCGTGGCGCCGGTATTGCGTTTTACCGCGCGCCATCGCCGGGACCTGCTGTTCGTGGTGGTGGCCTTCGCCCTGTGCACCGGGGCGATTCACTACCTCAAGGGCCACACCAGCGTGTACTGCCCGGTGGAAACCACCCAGTACGCCGGCAAGATCGAGCACAAGGAGTGGTATGAGAACTTCGAGCTGTTGAAGACCGCCGGTGACGGCCGCTGCTGGCCGGGCGGCCATGCCTCGGGCGGTTTCACCATGCTGGCGCTGTACTTCGTGGCCCGGCGTTATCGCTGGCGCCACGCCAAGGCGCTACTGTACGGCTCGCTGCTGCTGGGTTTCGTCTATGGCACCACCCGGGTGCTGCAGGGCTGGCATTACATGTCCCATACCTTCTGGGCGGGGATCGTAGTGTGGCTCACCTGCCTGCTGACGGCGCTGCTGTTTTATGGCCGCGCGCGCCTGGAGCAGCCGGTGCTGGCGCACAGTGAGCCGGGGGCCGGGCAGTCCGCGGCGCCGATCGATAACGGTGCTTCAGTAGCTGACTGAATCGTCAATGCCAGGCGCCCGGCGGGAGAGGGCCCCGGCGCAATTTTTGGCGCTTGCCGATGTTTTTTGGGTGACCAGAACTGTTAGGGTGCGCGCCCCGGAGAAAAGAGTTCCCGGGTTCCTGGTTTATGGAGTCATGCATGAAACACTTGAGCAAAATCGCCGCCTCTGCGCTGGTTGTCCTGGCCCTGGCTGGCTGCACCGGCACCGCGATGAAAACTCAGCAACTGGATAGTAGCCAGTACACCGTGGTCGGTCACAGCGAAGCAACGGCTACCGGCATCATGCTGTTCGGGGTCATCCCAATCCGGCAGAACAACCGCTTCGTCCGCGCCCAGACCGCGGCTATCCAGGCCAAGGGCGGTGACGCGATGATCAACACCCAGATCCAGGAAAACTGGTTCTGGGCCTGGGTATTGAGCGGTTACACCACCAAGGTCTCCGGCGATGTGGTCAAGCTGAAAACCGTTCAGTGAGCCATGCTGGCGCCGGTGCGAAAGCCTGGCGACGAGATAAAAAAAGGCACCCCATGAGGGTGCCTTTTTTATGGGCGCTCACTGTGCCGGTCAGTGGCCGACAAAGTAGTAGGCCTGGCGACTGACCGTGACCTTCTTCAGTACCTTGAGCGGTGGCTTGGGGTCTTCCTGCAGGGCCATGACCGCCACGTTGTTCGGCGAGGTGCCGAGAAACTCATTCAGCTGGGCCACGGTCTGCACGTCCTTGAGCAGGCTCTGGGTGTAGAACACGCTGGCGCCGGCCGCGCGTTCGTTGGCCTGATACAGCGCCACCTGCTGCCCGGCGGCCTGTAGCGTCTGGATCTCGCTGATCAGCGGTACAAAGGACAGCTGGCGATCGGCGCGTGGCGCGGCCCACTGCGCGGCCACCAGGTAACTGCACACCACCAGCGTCAGCACGCCTAGGGCCAGGCCGCGGCGCCGACGCCCCACGACGCTCCAGAACCCATCGCCCGCGGCGCGCTGGCGCAGGCGTTCGTACAGCACTGCCGCGTATTCGGCCGCCAGCACCGCCGCGGCCGGGGTCAGCGACATCAGGTACACGGTGCGCTTGCTCGACGCCAGGCACAGCAGGGTGAACTGGGCTACGAGCCACAGGCTGAAAAACAGCAGGTAGCGGTTTTTCACCAGACTTTTGCGAAAGTGCCACAGGCCCAGGTAGACCAGGATGTTCCACGGCAGGAAGGCTTGCGGCAGCTTGGCCAGGTAGTAATAGAAGGGCTCGTAATGCCCGGCCTCGACAAAGGAGCCATCGAAGCGCCCGACGCTGTTGGTCCACAGCACTTCGCCCAGGGCTTGCAGGCCCCCGCGCTGGTACAGGAAATACAGCCAGATCAGCAGCGGCACCAGGCCGAGCAGGGTCAGCAGGGCGGGTTTGAGCCAGTGGCCGAGGGCGAAACGCTTTTCGATCAGGCTGTCGGCCAGCAGCCAGGCGAAGATCACCACGCCCGGCATCGCCAGGCCCAGCACGCCCTTGCTCAGGGTGGCGATGGCGATGCCGAGGGCGAACAGCAGCCAGCCCAGAGTGGCCGGCTGGCGTTCGGCCTGGCGCCGTTGGGTGTGGAAAAACGCCAGCAGCGCCAGGGTCACGCCGAGGCTGAGCAGGGCGTCTTCACCGACCCCGCGCACATTGCCCCAGTAACTGGCCATGGTCGCCAGCATGGCGCCGGCGAGCCAGGCCACCGCTGGCGGGCGGCCGAAGCGGCGCAGCATGGCGTACAGCAGCATCACGCTGAACAGCCCGGCGAAGGCCGAGGCCAGGCGCACCGCCCACGGCGTGCCACCGAATACGCGGATGGCGCTGGCGTCGAGCCACAGGCTCAGCGGCGGTTTTTCCAGGAAGGGCTGGCCGAACAGGCGCGGCGTCACCCAGTCATCGTCCAGGTGCATCTGCATGGCGATCCCGGCGACCCGGGCTTCGGTGGAGCCCTGCAACTGGTGGTTGCCCAGGGCGAAGAAGAACAGCAGGGCGGCAAGCAGAAACAACAGCGGTGCGGGTCGCGACATGAGGGGACTGCCGAAGAGGTTGCGCCGGGGAGGATCAGGCGGTCCGAGTATACGGAGGCGATTCTTAACAAATCGTGAACGAGGGAGGATTGGGTAACAGCAGGCTCCTGCCTGTTTTCCTTGTTGAACGGGGTGTACCGCATGGGGTTGAACGACCGCAAGCAGGTTGCGGCAATCGTCACTACGCTGGGAGGTGCGCCCGGCGGGTGATTGATCTTTGAAAACGCCCTGGGCGTCTTTCTTTCCTGCGGCCGAACAGGTGCCTTGAACATGCGCAAACTGTGGCGAAAGTATCTGGACCTGCTGGACGGCGACCTGAACACGCGGGTCTTCGACAACGTCAAGAACCTGCTGGTCTGCGCTTTGCTGTTCGCCGCCGGGACCAATGCGCTGCACAGCGACCACCACCTGTTCCTGGGCCTGTTCGGCTCCGGCCTGACCGGATGGGGGTTGATCGGGGTGTCGGCGCTGCTGATGCTGCTCAATGTCAGCGACGGCCTGCGCCGCTTGGCCAGGCTGCCCTATCACCGGCTGCTGCAGGTCGCGCTGTTCCTGGTGTACCTGGTATTGGCGGTGCGGGTGGTGGAGATCGTCTGGAACTTCCGGGCCGAGTAGCGAAGGCTTTTCTGGTTGGCGGCATTGGCCCCTGTGGCGGCGAACAGACAAAAACTCTACAAAAAACGCGTGTCGACCACCCCGGAAATACCCTATACAGAGAGCGGTCCGCAATCGTCCATGGCGTTCGCGGGCGCCCGTACCACCCACCACGCAGGAGATGGACATGTTCAGGTTCCTCACGGTCACTGAATTAGAGCAAACCCCTCGGCATCGTCATGGCGGCTCCGTCAGCGGAGCCATTGCTGCCTGGGAGCTGAAAAATCTGGCTCTCAATACCAAGGGGTTTGTCATATGTCCAAAGAATTACTCGGAGTTTCTGCTGTAGGGCTGATGGTGCTGGGCGAGTTCTGCGCGATCTACAGCGAAGTGGTCGCCGCCCGCCTGGCGCAGACGGGCAACACGTCATGGCCGGACCTGGCGTTTCCCGTACTGATCATGTGTTTCGCCGGTATCTGCCTGATTGGCGCCTATTGGCTGGGCTATTTGGCGGTCGGCGATATCTGGATGATCACGGTGGTGTCGGTGACCTCGCTGTTGCTGCTCGAACCGCTGGTGATTTGGTCGGTGTTCCGTGAGTTGCCGGGGCGCGGCACCTTGATCGGCTGTTGCCTGGGTGCGCTGGGCATGCTCTCGGCGGTCTTTCTGTAAATCGCGTAATGACTCGAATACGGCCTGGCGGCGATCCCGCCGGGCCGTTTTTTTGTCCGCGATTGGCTGCTCGCAAGTGTTAAGTGGCCGCTTCGGTTTGCGCATCGAAGGCCGCCATGGCCATGGGAATCATCGCCAATAGGCGCGACCTGCCGATGCCATCCCGGGCCTGCACCGACAGCCCATGCAGCACCGTGGCATAGCAGTCCCCGAGGGACATCACGTCGGTGCGCTTGGGCAGCTCGCCAGCGCGCACGGCCTGCTCCAGGCGCTCGATGATGGAGCGGGTCCTGTCGCGGCGGTGTTCGGCCAGCCATTCTCTGATGCCGTCGTTGTCCGCCGAGCAATTGGTGGCGGAGGACACCACCATGCAGCCCAGGGGCCGGTCGGGCTGGGTATAGAGTTCGACGGCTTCCCTGAGCATGCGCTCGATGGCATCGCGGGCACTGATGTCGTCGCCCAGGGCGGCATCGGCAAAGGCGCCGTCGCCTGATTCGTAGAGTTCTATGGCTTCGCGAAACAACGCTTCCTTGGAGCCAAAGGCCGCATAGATGCGCGCCGAGGCAATGCCCAGCGCGTCCACCAGATCGGACATGGAAGTGGCCTCGAAGCCGCGCTGCCAGAACACATCACGCGCCTTGTACAGGGCCTGCTTTCGGTCGAATTCGCGGGGTCTGCCAGCCATGTCCAGTTCTCGATGCAAAGGGAGTGCTGCCAATTATTGGTCGATCGACAAAAAAATCAAGCCATCGTATTGACGAGGTGTCGAGGGCAGCCCTATTGTTTGTCGAACGACAAACAATAGGGCGTTAACCATGAAAACCCTCAAGGGACCGAGCCTGCACCTGGCTCAATTCAGTGATGCGGCACCGCCATTCAACACCCTGCCCGCCATTGCCGCATGGGCGGCGGGGCTGGGGTTCAAGGCGCTTCAAGTACCAGCCTGGGATGAGCGCCTGTTCGATGTCCGCCTGGCGGCCAGCAGCCAGGATTATTGCGATGAGGTCAGCGGCACCCTGGCCGAACACGGGCTGGTGATCAGCGAACTGACCACCCACCTGTTCGGCCAGTTGGTGGCGGTGCATCCCGCCTACGACAGCTTGTGCGATGGCTTCGCCCCGGCGGCTCTGCGGGGCGACAGTGGCGCCAGGACCCAGTGGGCCCTCGAACAGCTGAAACTGTCGGCCAAGGCTTCGCGCCGGTTGGGGCTCAGCGATATGGGGAGCTTTTCCGGCTCGTTCGCCTGGCCCTATTTCTTTCCCTTTCCACAACGCCCGGAAGGCCTGGTCGACTCGGCATTCAATGAGCTGGCCAAGCGCTGGCTGCCGATTCTCGACGCCTGTGACGAGCAGGGGGTGAACCTGTGCTACGAGATCCACCCTGGCGAGGACCTGCATGACGGTGTGAGCTTCGAGATGTTCCTGGAGCGGGTCGGCAACCACCCGCGCTGCAAGATGCTCTTCGACCCCAGCCATTTCGTCCTGCAGCAACTCAATTACCTGGACTACCTGGATATCTACCACGAGTTCATTCGCATGTTTCATGTGAAGGACGCCGAGTTCAATCCCACCGGCCGCCAGGGCATTTACGGCGGTTATCAGCCCTGGGCCGAGCGGGCCGGGCGGTTCCGGTCGCTGGGCGACGGGCAGGTGGATTTCAAGGGGATCTTTTCCAAGCTGGCGCTTTATGACTATGCCGGCTGGGCGACCCTGGAATGGGAGTGCTGCCTGAAAGACCAGGAGCAGGGCGCGCGCGAAGGCGTGGCCTTTATCAATGAGCACATCATCCAGGTGACGGACAAAGTCTTCGACGACTTCGCCGGCGCGCCGCTGGACCAGGCCCAGATCAACCGACTGCTGGGCATTGCCCAGCCCTCCCATCAAGGACGCTGAGCATGGATCTTTTCGAGCAGCAGGCTTTTGCCGGGCGTGACTACCGCCATGGCTACGTACAGGTGGACGGCGGGCGCATTCACTATGTCAGTGAGGGCCAGGGCAAACCCGTGCTGTTGATCCCCGGGTGGCCGCAGACTTGGTTCACCTGGCGCCATGTCATGCAGGCGCTGGCCGGGCAGGGTTACCGGGCGATCGCGGTCGACCTGCCCGGCATGGGCTTGTCCGATCGCCCCGAGCAGGGCTACGACACCGGCACCACGGCGTCTCGCTTGCAGGCCTTGATGCTGGCGCTCGGTTACAGCCAGTACTCGGTGGTGGGGCACGATGTCGGCATGTGGGTGGCCTACGCCCTGGCCTGCGACTATCCGCAGGCGGTGGAGAAACTGGCCCTGACGGAGGCGGTGATTCCCGGCCTGGCCGAGGCGCCGTCGATCTTCGCGCCTGCGGGGCAGAACATCTTTCTCTGGCACTTCATGTTCAACCAGTTGCAGGACCTGCCGGAGGTGCTGATCGCCGGGCGGGAGGCGCAGTACCTGGCTTACATGTTCGAAAAGTGGTCGGTGCATCAGGAGCGGGTCGCGGTCCAGACCTATGTCAGAGCCTACTCGGTGCCCGGTGGGCTGCGGGGCGGGTTCGCCTATTACCGGGCCATCCCCGAGAGCATCCGGCAGAACCGCGAGCGTGCCAGCCGCCCACTGGCAATGCCGGTCCTGGCGATTGGCGCCGAACACGCCACTAACGATGCGCCGTTGCTGACGATGAAGGGCAATGCCCTGAGACTTCAGGGGGCGATAGTGCCGGGGTGTGGCCACTTCATTACCGAGGAGGCGCCCGAGGCCTTTATTGCTCATCTGCTGCCGTTTCTGCGGCAGGAGGACTGAGTACGCCAGGCTGAGCGATCAGGAGGGAGTGGGACGCCAGCCTGTCTTTGCGAGTAGGGCTGATGGAAGGGCCGGGATTTTTTGCGGCCTGTTCAGGGATGGTTCAGGGCCTGCGGCTGCAACATGGCAGCCGGCATGCCCAAGCCTTCGGGCAGCGCACCCTCTGACGGATCATCCATGGACCACCACCGCATTCGCATCGAGATGTTGGGCGTCTTTCTGCTCGCTTTGTTCCTGTTCACTTTCGGCATCTGGGACCAGCCAGCGCAAGGCTTCGACGGGCGCTGGTGGTTGTTCCTGCAGGAGATGTTCCGCCACGGCGCGAGCCTGTTTCCCACCACCTACGGCGAGCCTTACCCGGACTATCCGGGCACCGCCACCTTGTTCAGCTATGGCTTTGCCCAGCTGTTCGGCGCGCCTAACGAATTGGCCAATATCCTGCCCACGGCGCTGGCCTCGGCCGGGGTGCTGGCGCTGCTGTACCGCCTGCTGGCGCCGCTCGATCGCACCTGGGCATTGCTGGCGGTGCTGCTCACGGCGCTGACCACCCAGTGGCTGGAGAAGTCGCGCTCGGTATGCCTGGACCAGATGGTCTCGCTGCTGTGCCTGGGCTGTTTTTACCTGCTGCACAGCGGCGAGCAGCTGGGTTCCAAATGGCGCCAGTACGCGATTTTTCCGCTGTTCGTCATCGCCTTCGCCATCCGCGGCCCCCTGGGGCTGATCGAGGTCTGCGGCGTGGCCTGCAGCTACTGGGCATTGAGTATTTGCCGGGCACCGGGCGACGGCTGGCGACTGTTGAGCAAGGTACTCGCCCATGGGCTGATCGGCCTGATCCTGCTGGCCGCCTGCTGGTGGGCGTTGATGCAACTGGCGCAGTTCAGTGGCGGCGAAGCCTTCGCCCGACAGGTCTACCAGATGCAGGTCGGCGGGCGCCTCGATGAAAGCGGCGAGCCGCTGTATTTCTACTTTCAGCTCAGCCTCTACCGGTACTTCCCGGTGGTGCCGCTGGCGCTGGCGACGCTGTTCGTCCTGCGTCGGCAATGGTCCACGCGGCACTCCGACGACAAGCTGCAACTGCTGGCGCGCCTGGGGGCCTGTGGATTGATGATCCTGCTTGGCTTGTCGGTGCCGCACTTCAAGCGTGCCTATTACATCCTGCCCATGGTGCCGATGTTCGCGGCGGTCGCGGCTTACGGCCTGCTCCACCCGCAGCGCTGGCTGCTCAGGGTGCGCTGGTTTTATCTCGGCCTGATGGTGCTGTTGCCGGGCTTGTGCGCGGTGGTGCTGCTGGTCTGCCGGCACAGTTGGCAGAAGCACGGTTATTGGCCGGCGCTGTCATTGCCGCTGATGATGGCGGTGTTTTTCGGCCTGCAGGTGCTGGCGCTGCATGGCTGGCAAACCACTCGCAATGCGCCCGGGCGGCGCCTGGTGCTGCTCAGCCTGTTGGCCCTGGCGGCGCAGTGGTGGCTGCTGGTGAAGGCGATCGAGCCGGCCAAGGACCTGCAATTCGCCACCCGGGGTTTTGTCGCTCAGGTCGAGCAACTGCGTGGGGAGGACCGCGGCACCCTGGTGTTTCTCAACCTGGGCAAAGACACCTGGGCGGTGCGCTACATGATGAACCTGGACCACGACGAGCAGCCGCGGTTTATCGGCAAGGACGACCTGTCGCCGCTGGCGTCGTTGCCGCGTCCGGCCTGGGTGATCCTGGCGCGCAAGGATCGGGCATTGCTGGCGGGAACTGCGTTGGAACAGGTGACTCCGGTGTTCGAGGGGCGCTTGAACGGCAATCCCTGTCTGGTGTTCGAGCTGAAGTGAAGGCCAGGCAACCCCAGGGCGGGGCTGCCTGAGGGCGGATTATTTATCCGACTTGATGCTAGTCCAGACTCGCGTCCGCACGCGTTCCAGCTTTTGCGGCAGCGGTTGCACCACATAGAGCTTTTTCAGGGCTTCGGGGGTTGGCGTCAGGTCGGTATTGCCGGTGATCTCCTTGTTGATCAGCGCAATCGAATCCTTGTTGGCGTTGGGGTAACCGAGGAAATCACTGATGGGCGCGATGACTTTCGGGTCCAGCAGGGTATTGAGGAACTCATGGGCCTCGGCGACATTCTTCGCGCTCTTGGGAATGGCGAAGGTGTCGAACCAGATCGGCGCGCCTTCCTTGGGCAGGCGCCAGTCCACCACCACGCCGTTGCCGGCCTCTTTGGCGCGATTGCCGAACTGGTAGAAGCTGCCGGAGTAGCCGATGGCCACGCAGATGTCGCCGTTGGCGATATCGGTCATGTACTTGGCCGAGTTGAAGTAGGTGACGTAGGGGCGGATTTTCAGCATCAGCTCCTTGGCTTTTTCATAGTCCTGCGGGTTCTGGCTGTTGGGGTCCAGCCCCAGGTAATGCAGGGCCAGCGGCAGGATTTCCGATGGCGAGTCGAGCATGGCCACGCCGCAGGATTTGAGCTTCTCCATGTTCTCCGGCTTGAACACCAGGTCCCAGCTGTCCACCGGCGCGTTGTCGCCCAGCGCCGCCTTGACCTTGGCCGGGTTGAAACCGATCAGCACCGTGCCGTACATGTAGGGCACGCCGTACTGGTTGCCTGGGTCGTTGCTGTCCAGCAGCTTGAGCAGCTCGGGGTCCTGGTGCTTCCAGTTGGGCAGCTTGGACTTGTCGAGCTTCTGGAACACCCCGGCCTTGATCTGGGTGTCGAGGAACTGGTTCGACGGCACCACCAGGTCGTAGCCCGAGTTGCCGGTCAGCAGCTTGGCTTCGAGGGATTCGTTGGTGTCGAAGGTGTCCCAGGTCACCTTGATGCCGCTGTTCTTGGCGAAGTCCTTGGGCACCGACGGCAGGATGTAGTCGGCCCAGTTGTACACCCGCAGCTCGCGCTGCTCGGCCTGTGCCGCGCCGGCCAGCAGCGACAGCCCACAAACGGTGGCACTCAGTATGCGTTTCATAGTGGCCATGAATGGTTTCCCCAGCGTGGCGATGGTTTTTATGTTCTGTACGCGGCAGGCGGTCCTTGAAAGGCAAAGGACAAAGAGGGTCAAGGTTCACAAGGGCGGTTGTGGTGACAGCGTAGGTCACTCGAGTCGGTGGTCCGGGTTCGATTCTTGCCGACGGCCCCTGGGATTCACAGCACGGGGTTGGCCAAAAGGGGATCGTAATGGCCATTGATCGTGTCCGGCGCAGGCAACGCGCTTGCCCTGGGTTCAGGGAATGAAGCCCGGCAACCGCGCCACCCGCTCGGCCAGGTACTCCATGAGCAAACGCACGCGCAGGGGCCGGTAGCGGCGCTCGGGGTAGATCAGGAATGCCTCGTTGGCTGGCCCGCTCCAGTCGGGCAGGACCCGCACCAACTGCCCGCTGTCCAGCAGGTCGCTGACCAGCCAGGCCGGGGTGATGCAGAGCCCGGCACCTTGCAGCACGCCGTCGCGGATGGCCAACGAGCTGTTGCTCCGATAGCGCCCTTGGGGGGTGACGCTGGCCTTCTCGCCGCTCGGGCCGCTCAGTTCCAGGCGATCGCCCGCCGCCAGCCAGGCGAAGCGCAGGAAATTGTGCTCGCCCAGGTCGGCCGGGCTGTTCAAGGGCCCATGCTGGCGCAGGTACTCCGGGGCCGCCACCAGGTAGCGCGGCGACGTCGCGATGCGCCGGGCGATGGCGTTTGGCGGCAGGTCCCCGCCCAGGCGCAGGGCCAGGTCGACGTTTTCCTCGGTGAGGTCGACGAAGCGATCGTTGAAGATCAGCTCCACCTCGATGTCCGGGTATTGCGCCATGAACGCCAGCAGCAAGGCATTGAGGTGCAACACCCCTAGGCTCACTGGCACGTTAACCCGCAGCACGCCTTCGGGGCGCTCGGTCAGGCCGCGTACCTCGGCCACCGCTTCGCTGTATTCCTCCAGCACGGCTTTCGCCCGCTCGTAGAAACGCTTGCCCTGTTCGGTGGGCGTCAGCCCGCTGGTGCCGCGGATGAGCAGGCGGGTGCCCAACTGCTGTTCCAGGGCCGCCACCAGCTTGCTGACAGTGGGCTGAGTGCTGCCCAGTTCCCGGGCGGCCGACGACAGGCTGCCCAGCTCGACGGCGCGGACGAAGCAATGCATCGCTTTGAGACTGTCCATGGGTATTCGATATCGGAATGGGCTGTATGAAGTTATGCCTTCTATCACGGTTATTTCGAATGGAGCAATCTGGCTCGCCTCAGCCTTACGGCCTCAAGGAGCTACCCGGATGAAAGCCCTGCACTCAAGCTTTTCCCTGCCGCTGATAGTCACGGCCCTGCTTACCGCAGGTCCTGCCCTGGCCCAGGGCAACTGGCTCACCACCTGGATGGCCAGCCCGCAACCGACCTGGGGCAACGAGCTGCCGCTGCCCACGCGGATTCCCGCAACCCTGGCCGACAGCACCGTCCAGCAGAAGCTGCGCGTCAGCGTCGGTGGAAGCCGGGTACGGGTAGTGGTTTCCAATGAATACGGCCAGCAGCCGCTGCGGATTGGCGCGGCGCGGGTCGCGGCCGTGGAGGAGGCTGAGTCCATTCACGCCAGCTCCGGACAAGTCCTGACGTTTGGCGGTGAGGAACAGATCAGCATCGCGCCGGGCGAAACCCGCACCAGCGATCCGGTCGCGCTGGCGGTGCCGGCCCTTGGTGAGCTGGTTGTCTCGCTGTACCTGCCGCAGCCCACGCCGCTGACTACCTTCCACTGGGACGGCAAGCAAACCGCCTTTATTGCTGCGGGCAACCACGTCGACACTCAGCAGTTAGCGGGTGAGCGGCAAGTGGAAGCGCGGCTGTTCCTCAGCGACATCCTGGTGGACGCCCCGCTCGACAGCCGGGCGCTGGTGGTGCTCGGCGACTCCATTACCGACGGCAACGGCTCGACCCTGGACAGCAACCGCCGCTGGCCCGACTTCCTCGCCCAGCGCCTGGCCGCCAAAAACATCGCCGTGCTCAACGGCGGCATATCCGGCGCGCGCCTGCTCGAAGACGGCATGGGCGCCAGCGCACGGGCACGTTTCGAGCGCGACGTGCTGAGCAAGCCCGGGGTGAAAAGCGTGGTCGTCATGCTGGGAATCAACGACATCAGTTGGCCCGGCACCGCCTTCGCGCCCAACGCATCCTTGCCTGCACTGGACGAGCTGATCGCCGGCTATCGACAACTGATCGACCAGGCACATCGCCACAACCTGCGCATCATCGGCACCACGCTGTTGCCCTTCGAAGGCGCCCTGCAGGGCAGCATCATCGAGCACTATCACAGCGCCCCGAAGGAACAACTGCGCCAGGCGCTCAACCAGTGGATACGCACCGGGCAGGCATTCGACGCGGTGATCGACTTCGACCAGCTGACCCGCGATCCGCGGCAGCCAACCCGGTTGTTGCCGCAGATCGATTCGGGCGATCACTTGCATCCGGGGGATGTGGGGAATAGGGCGATGGCGGAGGGGGTGGAGTTGGAGGTGCTTTTTTGAGTGTTTGGCGGGGGCGTTGAATTCGAATGCGGCCAGCATTCCAGGCCCGTTCAGGCCGTGTCTGTTTTCCACATGCGCAGGTTTGTCATTAAGGAACAGCGCGGCAGGTCATGCTGCCGCGCCGTGCGTTCGCGGGGCGTTCTATTTCAGCGATGGCGTGTGGCGACTGCCATCGAGCAAGGCGTCTACCACGGCCCGCGCCATCTCCACCGAGTGCACCATAGACCAGATCAAACCGCGCTCGATGCCGCTGCCGCGCTCGGTGATTTCATCGGAAACCTCCTCGGCGCTTTTCAGCAGCAGGGAGACATGGAGCAGTGCTTCTTCGGCGTTGATGCCTTCCCGAACCGAGAACAAGGAATCGCGGCTCACCGGGATACTGACGGTTTTTTTGAGCGACTGAATCAGAGACACATCAGCAGGCTGAACTGAAAGCTTCTGCCGGATGTGCTGATTGGCCAGATCGTGTTCGAGGTTTCTGACGCGGTGGGTAGCACTACGGGGAGGATCGGGGACGAGCTTTTTCATGGCGTAACTCCTAATCGAGGGTAGGAGCCTTCACCGTCGCTGCTAAACGATAGGGTGGCGGCCGTTCGCAGGTTAGCAGTACCGGTCGATTAGGAACCCGGCGCACCCGAAGATGCCCTGCGCACGGCCGCCATAAAACGGAGCCCAAAAAAACGCCACGTAGATGACGGCGCTGTGCGCCTAATCGATTGCGAGCTGCTAAACCCGGTCACTGAATGTGCAGTGACAGAACGAGGCTAGCCAGCGGGTACACCAGGCGCAAGCGGCTAGGAGTTTCTAGGAAAGTTCGCACAATAGAAAGAGACTTAACGCTGCTCCAGGGGAAGGAAGGCTTGGTCTAAGTTGGCTGGCGTTTCGGTTCGTAGTCTCAGGCATCAGAAGGACAAGTATTCCGGTTCAGTTCCCCTAATGGCAGTCAAACCGGGCAAAGCCTGATCCCAGCCAGGGGAAGAGCTTCAGACCCCTTCGACTTCGATCCCGTGTTCCGCCAACCAAGTTTTTCTCTGTGCGTAGTCTGGCATGACGCGCTCCAGGCGTAGCCAGAACTCAGGTGTGTGGTGCGGCTCGTGCAGGTGCGCCATTTCATGCACGACCACATACTCTGCAATGTGCTTGGGCAGCAGGATGGTCTTCCAATGGAAGTACAACTGCGCGCCCTTGCCACAGGAGCCCCAGCGATAGCCAAGATCCTGTACCCGCACCCCACCAGGTGAAAGATCCAGGCGAGCTTGGTAACTCTTTACGCGCAGGGCCAGCCAGCTGCGGGCATGTTCGCTGTACCAGCGGATAAAATGCTCCCGTGCGCGTGGCAGCTCGCTACGCAGTAGACGGAAGCGGCCGGCTGAGAGTTTGAGCGGCACATCCTGCTCATCCACCAGTTTGAGGCGATGACTTCGCCCCAGGTACAGAAACCCTTCTCCGTCCACGTACTCCTTGGTAGGAATAGCACGTTGCAGGCGTTCCTTTTCGGCCAGGCGCGAGTAAATCCAGAAGCTTTTTTCCGCTACGAATTGCCGCAGTGCCTGCTCCTCCACCTCGGGCGGAGCAGAGAGGATAAGTGCACCGTCGCGCTCGACGGTGATTTGCAGTGTCTTGCGCCGCGCACTGCGACGCAGCGTTAACAGCAGGTCGTCTACGGTAAGAATTTGATTGCTCACAGTTGCATCAACCGTTCATGGCTCGCTCTGGCTTGATCCCTCAGGCGGTCAGCCAGTACCCCCGCCGTGTCGGTATCCACCAAGGGCGGCCGCAGCCGCATCAGGTGATCGAATAGCTGGCCGGCCAGCTCTTCCTGGGCCGCTCGCTTACGCGGGCTCCAGATATCGCGGTGGCTTTGCAGCTCGCCCACCAACAGATCCACCAATTCCACCGTGACATCCTTCAATCGCAGCAGCTCAGCGGGCTGTGGGTTGGCGTCGGCAGCTACTACATCCAGCAGGGTTCGCAGGAAGGGCGCATAGTGCTCGGGCAAGTCCAGAGGGCTGTTGTCATCGCTCATCTGACCGCTGCGCAGTTCGTTGATGAGCTTCTGCAGTTGCTCAACCAACTGGTCCCACTGCTCGCCCAGCGACTTGAGCAGCTCGTTCAGACGTTCGGACAGCTTGCGATACAGCACCGGATCTTCATCAGCGTGCTTGCGCACATGGGAGCGAATGGCGTGCTCCATCTCGGAGGCCTTGGCGCGGTCGTTGACGCTACGCGACAACTGCTTCTCGAAGTCTGCATCGGTGAGCTGGATCGGTGGGATCTTTGGGTCGATACCCAGCGAGATCACGTGATCGTCGATCAGCTTGCGCACCTTGGCGCCGACATCCTTGCCCAGTTGCGGCAGGTCCTTGTAGCGGCCGCGTGCCCGAGCGTGGATATAGGCCAGACGCTTGGCATCTTTGACGAAGGGCAAACCTTCGGGGCGAGGCAGTACGGTGTCCAATGAGTCGAGGAAGGCTTTGAGCTTCACCGCAAATTCGGCGCGAACCTTCTCCGAATCCAGTGCGTTAATACAGGCTTCGATATCTTCCAGCGACTCGATACCTTGGCGACGAAATACATCCACCACGCGCAGATGACGATCTCGTAGCACCGGCACCTCGTCCTTGATGCTGCTCAGTGCGCCCTCGATATCCTCGTCAGCATAGGCAGCCAGGGCTTCACGCAAATGGTTGGCGACCCCGTAGTAGTCGACCACGATGCCGCAGCGCTTACCAAATCCGGTCCGGTTGACCCGCGCAATGGCCTGCAGCAGTTCGGCTTCCTTGATCGGTCGGTCGAGATACATCACCCCCTCGATGGGGGCGTCAAAGCCGGTCAGCAGCATCGATTTGACGATCAGGAAGGCCAAGGGATCAGTCTTGCCAGGCTGTTCATGGTTCAGGGGCTTTTTGAAGCGCTTGATCAGCTGTTCGTGCTTGCTGCCATCCGTCCAGGTTTTCCACCCGGACGGATCGTTGTTTGCCCCGGAAATAATCGGTGCGAACTCCAGGCCGCGTAACGTGTCGCGATAACGCCACGCCTGCACGCGAGCCTGCAACTTGGCGGGGAGCTGACACAGGGCTTCATCGTCCAGGCCTTTGTCGCTCGCGGGCAACGCGTCGGCCTCAGCCAGCAGTTCATCGCGGGCGGCCTGCAGCGCATGGAAATAGCGGATGGCGGCAATCCGGCTGTAGGCCACCACCTGCGCTTTGTAGCTATTGGGCAGGATGTTGGTGACGTAGTGGCGGAGTATGTCGCGGGCCTTGTCGGCGATCAGCGCGGGAGCATCAAAGATATGGCCCTTGGTGGCGTATTTTTTCTTGATCAGTTCCAGTTCGTCCTGGCTGTGTTCGCGGAATAAATCCTCGAACAGCTCATCCAGGTTCGCCCCGTCTTTCACCGCGCCTCGGGCGGTGCGTCCTTCATAGAGCACCGGCACCGTCGCACCATCTGCTTCGGCCTCCTTGATGGTGTATTTGTCGATGAATGCACCAAAAATCTCATGGGTGCGTTTCTTGTTACCCATGATGATCGGCGTACCCGTAAAACCGATGCGTACGCAGTTGGGCAGACCTGCCAGCAGGTTCGCTTGCAGATCACCGGCCTGGGTGCGATGTGCCTCATCGATCAGTACCAGAATGCTCTCGTCGTGGTTGAGCACCTCGAACGGTTTGTTTACCTGGTAGAGCGCGGGTTTTTCTGCGGCTTTGAGGAGGGTAGCGACTTGCGCAGAGCTCGGAGTCACCCCGTCTTCGTCTTGCTCGGGGAGGCGGTATTTCTGGATGGTGGCGAACACCAGGCCAGGGCCCTGGCGGCGCGCTAAGGCTTTAACGCCCTCGATATTGGAGGCCACCTCCGGTAACTCGCCGCTCAGCGTGGCAGTGGCTGCGAGTTGGCTCTGCAGATCTTTGCGGTCGGTAACCACGATGATCTTGAAGCGACGCAGTTGCGTATCTGTGCGTATTTTGCGTACCAGAAACACCATGGTCAGGCTCTTGCCTGAGCCCTGGGTGTGCCAGACGATGCCGCCGCGCTGATCGCTCTCGCCATGCTCCAGGCGCGTTTGGCCGTGCTTCATCCGGGTAACCGTACGGTTTACAGCACGGTACTGCTGGTAGCGGCACACCGTCTTGATAGTGCGTCCGCCAACCTGCATAAACAGCATGAAATGCCGGGTCAGATCGAGTAGATGGGCTGGGGTCAGCATGCCGGCCACCAGGCGCTCTTGCTCGGACAATTTGGCTTTACCCAACTGCTCGGCCAGCGCCTGCTCGCTGCCGTTGCCATCGGGGCCAACCACGGTCTTCCATTGAGAGAAGTGTGCGAAGCCAGCACCAATGCAGCCCACCCGGGCTTCGTCGTAGCTGCTGGCGATCAACAACTGCACGCTGGCGAACAGGGTTTCGTTGCCCTCGTTCTCCTCGACCTCGAAGGCCGTTTTCCGCTGGTTGCTGTAGCGGCGCAGTTGATCGACAGCCTCGGCCAGCGGTTCGGGAATGGACGGGCTCTTGCACTCCACCACCACCAGCGGGATGCCGTTCACCAGCAACACCAAATCCGGGACGATAAATTTCTTGCCGCTGTTATAGCCCGGCGGGCAGTCCACCCGGTACTGGTTGATCACGCTGAAGTGGTTGTTGGCCGGGGTTCCCCAGTCAATGTACTGGATGGTCTGCCCACGCCCGCCTTCCCAGCCAGGGAGGCCGTCGACGGTGATACCTTTGAGCAACAGCTCCGTGACGGTCTGGTTGGTTTCCATCAGCTTGCCGGTACCCAAATGGGTAATGGCCGCCAGGGCTTCGGCAATGCGCTGATCATCCAGCCAGGGCTGACCGTCACGCAGGTTGATGGCACGCAAGCGCTCGGCCAGTGCGGCGCACTGAATAACTTCACTGAAGCTGCTGCGGCCGGTGATGGCAGGGTCGTCGAGGCTGCCCTCGGTATGCTGCCAGTTAAGCCCCTGCAACTGAGCCATAAAAGGTTTTTCGACGTCTTCCAGTTCCCAGCCCACAGGGTTACTCCTTTAATCCAGTTCAGGCGTGTATGGGCTCATACAGGCTCATAGCGGCTCATAGCGGCTCATAGAAAAATATTTAGCTGAGCTTATATACCGCCCAGCGTCGCTCACCTTGCTGTATCAGTGCGCCCTTGTCTTTCATGCGTTTAAGCAGCTTTGCCGCCTGATCAGGCGAGAGCCGGCACAGATCCATCACTTCCGCGCGTTGGATCTGCCCATGCTGCTGCACATAGTTCAACACCATCTGTTCATGCTGAATGGTTGTGAAGCCTGCCTGGCGGGTATAGGCGGCCTTGTCGCCCACTGCCTGGTACAGGCTGGCCGACAGGGTATAGCTGCGGCCGCGGGTAGAACCGTGGGCTTCCACCAAACCGGCTTCGGTCAGGGCTTCCAGGGTGCGTTTGGCGCTGGTGGCGTCGCGCTGGATCAGCACGGCCAGCTCGTCGGCCGTGACGCGCTTGCTTTCGCGCAGGGCGGCCAGGGCGATCAGGCTGTCGATGGGCAGCTCGGCGTGGGTGGCGCGTTCGTGCTCGACCACCAGGCGGCGAAAGTCCAGGTCGGCCTCGGCGGTGGGCAGGCGCAGCACTACGCTCTGGGCAGTGGTGTAGCTGTAATCCGGAGCCGGGCGGCCAAACTTGAGCATGCCGCGGAAAATCTTGTCCACGCCGCGGCCGGAGCGTTCGACCACGCCGATACGCTTCATGGCATCGGCCAGGGCCGGGTTGCGCGGGCGCGGTTCGGTCACCAGCAGGTTGGCCAGGGTCACACCATCGACCAGGCCGCCGGGGTTGCTGACCACCAGGGCATCGTCTTCCAGGCGCACATGCACCGCGCCGCGACCGTGGTAGTCGCGGTGGACCAGGGCATTGGCCACGGCTTCGCGAAAGGCGCCGAGGTCTACCTTGGGCACCGGCACGCGGAACAGGCCAACCTGCAGCTCCTCCTCTGGGTTGTAAGGGCGGAAGTTGGTTTCTAGCCAGTCCAGTGCCTTGAGCAGCGGGAAGCGGCGGAACTCGTTGAAGCGCACTGCCTGCTGGGCCAGCACCTGAAAGGCGAATTCGTGGGTGGGCACCAGATGGCGAATAGAGGTTTCCCGGCCAACCAGCAACAGGCCGGTCAGGGTTGGCACCCGCGAACCGTCGGGCTGGCGCACGGTGAGCAGCAGAGCGCCGTCGAGGGCTTCGTCGTCCAGTTCCAGCAGCACGCGGTCGCCGCCGTATTGTTGTACCGCCTGGCGCAGGCGTTCGCGCTCCAGCGGGTCGAGGTCGGCCAGGATGGCGCCGGCCACTGGTTGGGCGGAGACATCGAGCAGGCCGAAGTTGCTCGCACGGCTGCTGCGCTCATGGGGCAACATGGCCACGCACTCGGGCGTGCCGTCGTGCTTTAAGCGGCGGCGCAGGTACACACCACTGGTGGTAGCCACCTCACCCTGGGCTTTGGGAACATGGATGCGCGCCACAGTCACGCCGTCCAACTCGACCGCTTCGGCCTGTACGTTCAGCGACGGTGAAGTGCGCGCCGCTACCATACCGGCCAGGCCCTCCAGCAGGCGATGCTCGGTATGCAGGCCGGTGGGCGTGCCGTCGTCCTCAACGCCCAGCCATAGCTCGCCACCCTCTGCGTTGGCGAGGCAGACCAGTGCCTCGATCAGCTCGCGGTCGGGGAGCTTGCTGCGGTCGCTCTTGAACTCGACGGTGAGGGACTCGCGGAGTGGCAGGCGCTGGGGCATATCAGGCTCCCGTTGGTACAGCAGTGTGTTGCATGGATTCCAGCAGCGGGGTGACGCGCACGCGGCCGGTTAGCAGATCGTCCATCAGGCCGATCTTGTGCTTACGTAACTTTTCCAGCTCAGTAGCATGCGCTGCCAGACCCTGCTCAGCCTCCATCAGGATAGCGGCCCCTTGGTCTTGCTCCTGGCGCGGAGGTACTGCAATTTCATAACTCCTGAAGAATGGCAGTCCGATGGTTTTGATCGTGCTTCCTATCGCAATAGCTTCGAACTTGGGCTTTTCTCGCTGCAGGTAGAAGTACAGGAAAAGGTTGTTCAGCTTTTCTCCGCAGCGCCACGCCATGAAGTGTTGGCTCACTGCCATGTCGCAGCCGAGGATGGCGCTCTTACCGATCCCTGCATCGCGGGACAAAATGACGGTTCCCTCCGGATGAAGAACAGCTGATGAGTTGGCTATGCCAAGCTCGCTGATTTCCTTGTCCGTTTCGTGGATGTAGATCCGATCGAGGCGATGCGAGTCGGCCAAAGAAACCCACTTCACACCACCATTCCAGTAGGAAAGAACATCCTTGCTTGGTGTATGCCCGCTGCCACGTGCTGCAACCGTATCGAGCCGAAGCGCCTCCCATTCTCTCGGAATCCACCCCAACCGTGACTCCTTGTAGAGCTGCGGCGCTTCGCTTTGTGGTGGGCGTAGTTGGCCGTTGGCGTCGATGCCGCGGGTCAGCAGGTCGTGCAGTAGCCCCTGCTTGAAGGCCTTGAGCTTATTGATCAGAACCTCGGTTTCGCGGATGGCGGTGTCGAGGGTGTCGAGGATTTGAGCGATGGCCTCCTGTTGCTCAACGCTTGGGACTGGTATCTCGATTGCTCGAATGTCACGCAGAACCAGACGTCGGAGAGCGCTACCCGACATGAAGTTTTCAAACTGCCGGACACAAATCTCGCTTTGCAATGCATGACCAAGGTAAGCCGAGTCGATTTCCTCGGTCGGTACAATGATGCAGATAGACGAGAGCGCCCCAATCTCATCATCCTGCTGATAAACCACAACACGCCCAACGGTACCGTCCTTTGAAAGCAAGACGTTTCCATTGCGGATGGTGCATCCAGTAGCGTTGAGCTCGCGGTAAGCAGAAGCGGATATTCGAGTACAGGAACTGAAATCGATGTAACCCGATTTCATGTCCTTAACGTTGGCTATGAGATAACCATGTTGCTGTGGGGTAGGGCTGAAATGAGAGCCGTCGGTAATACGGCTAGCTAGCTCACGTAAAGGGACTGATGGGAACTGGCTCGGCGTACGCTGCTCAGACATAGCCCAACCCCTTTAGGAACTCCTGCAACGCTCCTGCCGCCGCATCGCGTTTCTGCGCGATCTCGTTCAGCGTGACCCGATACTTGTCCCACCAGCTCTCGAAGGCGGCAACGATCTGCTTGCGCTGGGCGGCGATATAACGCTCGACGATGGCCTGCATATCGTTGTGCAGGATAGTCAGCAACAGCTCGGCGGCTTGCTGCTCGTCCAGCCCATCGACGGCTTGATTCAGGTGGCTGGCGAAGTTTTCCTGCTGAGTTTTGAGCTGTTTCTTCACCTTGGCCAGCTCGGCCTTCCAGGCCTTGAGCTGCGCTTCGTCAATGGGGGGGGCCTCGTCATCGGCATCCACTGCGCTGTCTGCCTCGTCTAAATCTTCCCCCTTAGTTGGGGTGGCGGCCTTGAGCTGGCTATCCAGTTCGGCCTTTTTAGCTTCCAGTTCGGCCAGCCCAGCTACGAAATCGCCCAGCAGGAATTTCACCAACTTGTGCTCCAGCGGGCTTTGCTTGCTGGCCTTGTCCTCCAGGGCGGTGATGATGCTGGTGCGCCAGGCATCGATCACGCCCCGGCTGCCGCGAGCCATCAGGCCGAGGAAGTCGTATTTGCTCTGGTACCAGAAACCGGCAACGATGCCCCTGACCTGGAAGGGATCGAGCAGGCCGATGCTTTCCAGCGTCTGGCTAAAGCTGGCCAGCAGTTCGGCGCGCAGTTCAACCAACGCGGCGCTGTCGTCGAGCCTCCCCGCAAGGGCGGTGATGCGCGGGCTGTGCTCGCTCCACCAGCTCTCGAAGACGTCACGGATTGAGGCTTCTTTGGCCTGCAGGCCGATATTGCCTTCGATGGCCGGCTTGAGGTCGGCGCGGCGGCTTAGCTCGCTGCAAAAGTCGAAATACTGGGCATCGCGCGCCACGAACAGATCTTGTGGGTCAAGGCCGTGGGCGGCGAACAGTGTGGCTTTCGCTTCAACTTCGACCTTGGGCACACCACCCAGCAGATGGGCGCGTACATCATGCGGCTCGGGTGGCGGTGCGTTATCCACGTAGCGGCGGATATTCAGGTTGTAATCGTTGTCGCGCAGGGTGGCGATATCCACCACATCGCTGAGGCCGTCGATCCGGCGGAATTCGTCGAAGGCTGTGGTGATCTTCTCGATATGTTCGGGCAGCAGGTAGTTCTGCGCGCGACCCTCGAAGTATTCGCGGTCGGCGTTGATAAACAGCACCTTGCCCTGGCGCTCAGCCGGCTTGCTGCTGATGCGGTTGGCGCCTTCCTGCTTCTGTTGGCGCAGGATGAGGATGCAGGCCGGAATGCCGGTGCCGTAGAACAGGTTGGCCGGCAGGCCGATCACCGCTTCGAGCAGGTCGTTTTCGATAATGCCGGCGCGGATGCCGCGTTCTTCACCGCCACGGAACAAAACGCCGTGGGGCAGTACGGTGGCGACCATGCCCTCGTCGCGGCACACAGCGAGCATGTGCTGGAGGAACATCAGATCGGCCTTTTTCGAGCCCGGCGGCACCTCGCCGAAACGGAAGCGCTCCTCACGGAAGGTCGGGTTCCAGGCCAGGCTGCCATCCGGGTTCTTCTCGGTGTGGCCCCAGTTGATGGAGAACGGCGGGTTGGTGAGGATGCGATCGAAGCGCAGCAGTTCGCCGTCCTCAATATGCCGGGGGTCGGCCAGGGTATCTTCGTTTTCCAGCCAGGCGTTGCTGATGCCGTGCAGCAGCATGTTCATCTGCGCGATGGACCAGACGGTACCGTTGAATTCCTGGCCGAAAAGGTTGGCCTTGCGGCCGTCCTCGCCGTGCTCGTCGATGTATTCCTTGGCCGCAATCAACATGCCGCCCGAGCCGCAGCAGGGGTCGTAGACATCGTGGGCCAGGGTCGGCTTGAGCAGGTGCACCATCAGCCGCACCACCGAGCGCGGCGTATAGAACTCGCCACCTTTCTTGCCGGCCGAGTCGGCGAACTCGGCGATCAGGTACTCGTAGGCGGCACCCAGCAGGTCGGGGAATTCAAAGTCGCTGTTGCGCAGGCGAACATCACCGAAATGGCTGATGAGCTGGCGCAATTTCTGGTCGGAAATCTTGTTCTGGCCGACCTTGCGGGTAAAGTCGATATGCTCCAGAACTCCTTCTAGGGAGACGTTGTTTTCCTCGATTCCACCCAGCGCCTTGTTCAGCACGTCGCCGACGTTGATGTGCGCTTCGTTGAGCAAATACCTGAAGCGCGAATGGCTGGGCACCCAGAAATTGCCATCGCGTTTATACCAGCGCGGGTTTTCCGCCGTGACAAAGGCCTCGGCCTTGCTCTTGCCGGCGTTTATCTCATCGGCAACGACCTGCTCGTAGCGCTCCTCAAATACGTCGGAGCAACGCTTGAGGAACAGCATGCCGAAGATATATTCCTTGAACTCCGAGGCATCCATCTTGCCGCGCAGAATATCGGCAGCCTTGAACAGATGGCGTTCCAGTTGTTGCAGCGTGAGGGGCATTGCGGAATCCCTTGTGGGCACCCAGGGAGTGGATGCCGATTAAATGGCGGTGATTGTATCCCAAGCCAAGCGATGCACCGCACCCGGTAAGGGGACGGGGTTGCGGTAAGGTCTTTGCACCATTGAGTCAGACGCTCAAAGGAGCTGTTTGTCTAGCCTTTGCCTAGAGTGGGAAAGGGAAGGGCCCGAAGTGTTTGGCCTGATGAGGCCATCACGAAAGCCCCCGCCAAGGTCTGTACGCCGTCGAGCTGTGCCTAGGAGGCCGTCATTAAGCTGGCATTGCGGAGCCAAGCTAGCCCACTTCAGGCACAAAAAAGGCACTTGCGAAAATCGCCAAGTGCCTTTTTTGTCTAGCTTGTTTGGTGGAGCCGGGGGGATTTGAACCCCCGTCCGCCAGTACTCCGCTGTCGGTACTACATGCGTAGCCGTGTCTATTGAGTTAACCCTCAGCGACCCGACGGGCAGGGTGCTTTGGGCGAGTTGTGTAAGTTTTAGCCGCTTCGTCCACAACGTACTGCACGGCGA
Organism: Pseudomonas sp. 09C 129; assembly: GCF_002843625.1. Lineage (NCBI taxonomy): Bacteria > Pseudomonadati > Pseudomonadota > Gammaproteobacteria > Pseudomonadales > Pseudomonadaceae > Pseudomonas > Pseudomonas sp. 09C 129. The sequence goes on from NZ_CP025261.1 coordinate 1,405,992, forward strand.
TTCTGTTCTGTATGACAATCATTTCGGGTTTACAGACATCCCCTGATGATTGCTGGACCCGAAGGTACCAGAAGGAAGGCTAGCGCCGCTTACGCAGCGAGAGCGTATTCCCCGTAGGTTTCGTCATTGGCAACTATAGGAAGTTGCAACAGTGGATTTACGAGTTCTGTTACCAACTCGGCATGCACCTAAAGTTTCGCAACCGGCGTCGAATCCTAAACGGCCCCGAACCTGCTGTGCATTACCAGCAGGTTTGTACAGTCTACGCCAAAATGGCCCGCAAGGCCATCCCGAAGGCGGGGCCTGTTAGCCGCCGCCTTCACCCTTGGTGCTGTTCTGGATGCTCTGGATCGCGCGGGTGGTCAGGGCGATGCATTCCTTGGTGCCTTCCTCGGTGTTTTTCGCCTGGGCCGCCTGGGCTTGTTGCACGGTGGCGTCGATGTTGGCCTGCAGGTCCGCGGCCTGGATGGTGGTCCGTGCATCACGGATGGTTTGCAGGTTCACCTGGCACAGGTCTTCCTGGTTCCCGGCGAAGCCGGGGGAAGCCAGGATCGAAGCGGTGACGAACAGGCCTAACAGTACAGAGCGTTTCATGGGCGTCTCCTTGAACTGAAGGGCCAGGCGCTGCTGGCCATCAGTACGAACTGCCGAGATTTCAGGAAGCTCCCGTTTTCGGGAGCTTGATCGGTGGACTGCGGTGGTTCGCCAGGGTTCTACTTTTCTGCCCAGGGTCGCGACCACTGAACCTGCGGACGTAAAAAAAAGGGGCGAAACGCCCCTTTTTATCTGGTGCCGATCAGGCTTGCCTGGGCTGGGTCACCCGGTCCACCAGGTACACCAGCCCGTGATAATCGATCCCGCCATGCTGGCTCAGGCCGATTTCACAGGTGCGGCTGGTGGAGATGCCCTCGCTGCAATATTGCACCGCGTCCTTGAGGCTGCGCAGGGAGTGGGCATTGAGCTCCGGTGTGGTGAACCCTTTATCGCCCGCGAAGCCGCAGCAATGGATGCCTTCCGGGATCACCACGTTGTTGCTGCAACGCCGCGCCAGGTCGATCAGCGCCTGGCTTTCGCCCAGGTGTTGGGTGCTGCAGGTGACGTGCACGGCGACCGGCGCTTCCTGAGGGGTGAACTCGAGCTTGTCCATCAGGTGGGTGCGGATGAAGCGCACCGGGTCGTACAGGTCCAGGCGCACGTCGCCCAGGTCCTGCACCAGACGCAGGGTGCAGGGGCTGGTGTCGCAGTAGATCGGGTCGAGGCCGCCGCGGCTGGCGTGAAGCAGGGCGCCGATCAGTTCCTGGCGCTTGTGCTCGGCCTGTTCCGCGTAGCCCTTGGAGGCGAACGGCTGGCCGCAGCACAGGCTTTCGACGTTGTCCGGGATCACCACCTGATAACCGGCTTTTTCCAGCAGGCCGCGGGTCTTGTCGTAGAGCGAGCTTTGCTCTTTGTCCCCGGCCGCCGGGCCCATGACCCGCGATACACAGGCCGCCAGGTAGACCACCCGTGGCCGCTGGTCGCTGACGGCCGGGCTGAAGCGAATGGCCCGTTCCGGCTGCGGCATGGCGCTGGTCCATTGCGGCACCTGGCCCTTGGACAGTCTGGTCAGCGCCGCCGAAACCCTGGCCAGGCGTGGCGCCCCCAGCAGCATCCGCGCGCCGTTGGCCACATGCAGGCTGAACCGCGCTCCCTGCAGGGTGGTGGCGAAGTGCGAGCCCAGCCAATCGGCCGCCTTGGTGTGCGTGGCGTGCTGGCTGCGCAGCTTCTTCACCAGCTCGCCGGTGTTGATGCCCACCGGGCAGCGCTGGGCGCACAGGCCGGTGGCGGCGCAGGTGTCGATGCCCTGGTACTGATAGGCCGCTTCCAGTTCCGTGGTGTCGACGCCGGCGCGCTTGCGGGCCTGAATATCGCGCCAGATCACAATGCGCTGGCGCGGGCTCAGGGTCAGCCCCTTGGACGGGCACACCGGTTCGCAGAAACCGCACTCGATGCACTTATCCACAATCTCGTCGGCCGCCGGCAGCGGCTTGAGGTGCTTGAGGTGGATCTGCGGGTCTTCGCTGAGCACCACGTCCGGGTTGAGGATGCCGTTGGGGTCGAGCAGGCGCTTGAGTTGCCACATCAACTGGTAGGCATCGCTGCCCCATTCCAGTTCGACGAAGGGCGCCATATTGCGCCCGGTGCCGTGTTCGGCCTTGAGCGAGCCGCCGAATTCCACCGCCACCAGCTGCGCCACGTCATCCATGAAGGCCTGGTAGCGCGCCACTTCCTCGGCGCTGTTGAAGCCCTGGGTGAAGACGAAATGCAGGTTGCCCTCCAGCGCATGGCCGAACAGGATCGCCTCGTCGTAGCGGTGTTTGTCGAACAGCGCGATCAGGCGATTGACGCCGATCGCCAGCTGTTCCACCGGAAAGGTCACGTCTTCGATGATCACCGTGGTGCCGGTCTTGCGCACCGCGCCGACGGCGGGGAAGGTGTCTTTGCGGATCGCCCAGAGCTTGGCGTTTTCCTTCGGGTCTTCGGTGAAGTCGACCTGCTTCTCCACCGGGAAAGAGGCGAGGGACGCCATGATCTGCGCCAGTTGTTCCTGTAGCAGCGCGGAAGATGCCGCGCGGGACTCGATCAGCAGCGCGCAGGCATTGGCGGACAGTTGCTGGACGAAAGCCGGCATCCCGGGTTTGTCCTGCACCGAACGCAGGCTGCGGCGATCCAGCAGTTCCACGGCGGACACCGGTTGGTTTTTCAGCACGGTTACCGCGTTGCAGCAGGTTTCCACATCCGGGAAGACGATCAGCGCCGAGGCTTTGTGCGGGTGGTCGATCACCGTGTCGTAGGTCACCGCGCTGATAAACCCCAGGGTGCCTTCGGAGCCCACCAGCAGGTGGCTGAGGATGTCCAGCGGCTCATCGAAATCCACCAGGGCATTGAGGGACAGGCCGGTGGTGTTTTTCAGCCGGTACTTGTGGCGGATCTTCGCCGCCAGTTCACTGTTGGCGCGGGTCTCGCGGCCGAGGCTGGCCAGGCGTTCGAGCAACTCGCCATGGCTGCTGCGAAAGGCCGCGACGCTGGCGGCGTCTTCGGTGTCCAGGCGAGTGCCGTCGGCCAGTACCAGGCGCAGGCCGGCCAGGGTGTGGTAGGTGTTTTGCGCGGTGCCGCAGCACATGCCACTGGCATTGTTGGCGACGATGCCGCCGATCTTGCAGGCGTTGATCGAGGCCGGATCGGGGCCGATCTTGCGTCCGAACGGCGCCAGCCAGGCGTTGGCCTGGGCGCCGATCACCCCCGGTTGCAGGCGGATCTGCTGGCCCTGGTCGCGGATCTCGCGGCCATTCCAGTTATCGCCGAGCACCAGCAGCACCGAATCGCTGATGGCCTGCCCCGACAGGCTGGTACCGGCGGCGCGGAAGGTCACCGGTACGCGGTCGCGCTGGGCCAGCTTGAGCAGGGCCACCACTTCGTCTTCGGACTCGACGCGGATCACCAGTTGCGGAATCAGCCGATAAAAACTCGCATCGGTGCCGAAGGCCAGGGTGGAGAGCGGGTCATCGAAACGCCGCTCCTGGGGGATCAGTTGTTGGGCATCACGTAGAAAAGCCGCCGGTAGACTCATTGGTCCTCCAGAATCAGCACCACCAGGTCTTTCGGGCCGTGGGCGCCGTAGGCCAGGACCTGCTCGATATCGGCGGTCTTCGACGGGCCGGACACCAACAGGGCGTTGGTCGGCATGCCCTGGGCCCAGGCGTATTCCTGCTGGACCTGATAGAAGTTGTCGCGGATCTCGCTGGCCTTGAGCAGGGCGAAATGCACCGGCGGCACCAGGCTCATCAGCCGCGGTTCTTCGCGGGTCGGCCAGAGGATCAGGCTGCCGGTGGCGGCGATGGCGCCGAGGGTAGTGGTGAGGCTGGCCGGGGTGTCGTTGAACAGCTCGGCTTTCCATTCCTCGACGGGCCGATCGTAGGCCTTCAACGTCGGCAGCCCGGGATGCTCGGCCCAGTATTGGCTGACGCGCTGGCCGTGGGGCGTGGTCGGTGCGATCAGCAGGCTCGGCAACTGGCGTTCGCCCAGCAGGCGGGCGAGCAGCGCCGGCCAGTCCTGGCCGGTGGTCTGATGAATCTCGGTGTGCACCGCTTCCATCTGCTTGCGCAGCTGCGGGATGCGTTGTTCCGGTGCGTAGGTATAAGGCTCGGTGACCAGGGCCTCATCGAAGTTATCCACAATCGGTGTGGTGCCGGTCAGGCTGCTGCGCAGCTTGCCGAGGATGTTCTGTTTGGCGCTCATCGACGTTCTCCCTGTTTGGCCAGATGCTCGCGGGCCAGGTCGTGCAAGGACCGGGCGGCGGGTTTCGGTGCGCTGTGGTTTTGCGTCCAGGGGCCGACGTTGCTCGGGGTCAGCGCGCGCAGGCGGGTGGCCGCCAGGCTGAACAGGCGATACAGGGTCGGCGAACTGTTGAGCCTGGCCCAGGCGTTCCAGATAAAACGTTCCTTGCGCGAGTACTTGCTGCCCTGGCCGCGCATCACCTGATGGGGGCTGTCCGGAGCCTTGACGTTCTCTTCGCGCAGGCGACGCAACAGGCTCGGGATCGGGATCTTCACCGGACACACTTCACCGCAGGCGCCACACAACGAAGACGCGCTCGGGTGGTCCGGCACCTTGGCCAGGCCGACCATGTGCGGGGTGATGATCTTGCCGATGGGGCCGGGGTAGACCTCGCCGTAGGCGTGGCCGCCGATGCGGGTGTAGACCGGGCAATGGTTCATGCAAGCGCCGCAGCGGATGCAGTTCAGGGTCTGGCGCAATTCGCTGTCGGCGAAGGCCTGGCTGCGACCGTTGTCGAGCAGCACCAGGTGCACTTGCTGCGGGCCGTCCAACTCATACTCCTTGCGCGGGCCGGAGATCATGTTGACGTAGGTGGTGATCGGCTGGCCCAGCGCCGAGCGGGTCAGCAGCGACAGCAGCGGCACCACGTCGCGCAGGTTCTCGACGACTTTCTCGATGCCGGTGACGGCGATGTGCACGGGCGGCACCGTGGTCGACATGCGTCCGTTGCCTTCGTTTTCCACCAGCAGCAGGGTGCCGGTCTCGGCCACGGCGAAGTTGACGCCGGAGACGCCGATGTCCGCTTCGAAGAATTTCTGCCGCAGGACCCTGCGGCCGATCTGAATGAGTTGGTCAACGTCCTTGGTGTACTCCACGCCGAGTTTGTCGTGGAACAAGGACGCGACCTGACCGGCGTTCTTGTGGATCGCCGGCATGATTATGTGTGAAGGCTTCTCGTGGTCGAGCTGGACGATGAACTCGCCCATGTCCGACTCAAGGCATTCAATGCCTTGTTCAGCGAGGACATGGTTCATCTCCATCTCTTCGCTGACCATCGATTTGCCCTTGATCACTTGCCGCGCCTCGTGAGCCCGGATGATCGAGAGGACGATGCCATTGGCCTCGTCCACCGTTTCCGCCCAGTGCACTGTCACACCGTTGCGGGTCAGGTTCTGTTCAAGCTGCTCGAGCAGGTCGGGCAGCTTGGATAACGCACGGGCCTTGATCGCATTGCCCAGGGCCCGCAGGTGTTCGCGCTCGTGGGCATCGCTGAACGACGCTGCACGTTTGGCCATGAGGGAATCCATGGCGCTGCGAAAGTTGTTTCGCAGTTGTCGGTCACCCAGGGCCTGGTGGGCCCGGGTGCGAAAATCGTCCGACACGGTCAGGGTCGGAATAAGCTCCGGGGCGCTCATGCGGCACCTCCGGTACGCTGCCAGAGGAAGCTGGCCAAGTGTTGGCCGCGCAGCGCTTCCCGTTGTTTCTCCAGCGAACCGTTGATGTTCATCAAGCAGCCGCAGTCGGCGCTCAGCACCTGGTGGGCGCCGGATTCCTTCAGCGCGCGGGTCTTGTCCGCGACCATCGCGCCGGAGATGTCCGGCATTCGGACGCTGAAAGTCCCGCCAAAGCCACAGCATTCGCTTTCGTGGTCGTGTTCTACCCGTTCCACGTTGCCCAGTTGTGCCAGCAGCTCACGACCGTGCAGGTGGGTGTTCATCTCGCGCCGTGCCGAGCAGGAGGTGTGCAGCGCCACCTTGATCGGCTCGCCACTGTCCTTGAGCTGCACCTTGCATACGTGCAACAGGAACTCCGCCAGCTCATAGGTACGTTCGGCCAGGGCCTGCACCTGCTTCAAGGTCTGCGGCTCATCCTTGAACAAGTCCGCGTAGTGCTCGCGCAGCATGCCCGCGCAGGAACCCGACGGCACCACCACCGGATAGTCGCCGGCGAACAGCGCCAGTTGCGAGCGGGCCACGGTGCGCGCTTGCTCGGTGTAACCCGAGGTGTAGGCCGGTTGTCCGCAGCAGCTTTGCCCTTGCGGGTACTCCACGCGAATGCCTTCGCGTTCGAGCAAGTGAATCGCATCCATCCCGGCTTCGGGATAGAACAGGTCGACCACACAGGTGCCGAACAGGTAGACCCGCGACGGTTTCTCGCTGGGGTACTGGCGCGGTTCGGCCAAAGGCGGTGCGACACGGGTCGCGTTAGGCACGGCGTTGTAAAAAAGCTCGCTCATCAGGCGTGTCTCCGGGTGGTCCCGGTTATCCGTCTGCGGCGGCTGCTGAATATAGAGAGACAAGCTTTCAGCAGCCTTGCAGACCGGGTTGTGAGTTGCAGGCGCCGGGTGGGTGCTCCGGCGCCGGTTCTTTCGGTGTCGCGATCAGTGCACCAGCATGCCGGTGAACCAGTAGGCCTGGGCCAGGGTGATCAGGCCGACGATGGTGGCAAAGAATAGGCTGTGCTTGAGGGTGAAGCGGAACAGGTCCGATTCCTTGCCTACCAGGCCGGTGGCGGCGCAGGCCACGGCGATCGATTGTGGCGAGATCATCTTGCCGGTCACGCCGCCGCTGGTGTTGGCCGCTACCAGCAGGGTGTCGTTGACGCCGATCTGGTGCGCGGTGGTGGCTTGCAGCGAGCTGAACAGGGCGTTGGACGAAGTGTCCGAACCGGTCAGGAACACCCCCAGCCAGCCGAGGAACGGCGAGAAGAACGGGAACGCCGCGCCGGTGCCGGCCAGCACCAGGGCCATGGTCGAGGACATGCCGGAATAGTTGGTGACAAAGGCGAAGGCCAGCACCATGCCGATGGACAGGATCGGCCAGCGCAGTTCGTAGAAGGTCTCTTTCAAAGTGGTCAGACCAGTTTTGAAATTGATCTTCAGCACCAGCATCGAGATCAGCGCGGAGAAGAAAATCGCTGTGCCGGTGGCGGAAATCGGGTCGAGCTTGAACACCGCCGGAATCGCGGTCGGAGTGGCGACGATCGGTGCGCTTTTGATCACCAGCTGATCCAGGTGCGGAATCGCGAAGTTGAATACCCAGCTGTACATCGAGCCGCCGGCGGCGAACATCGCCTTGAACGGCTTCAGCGTCCAGATAGTGACCAGCACGGTGAGAATCAGGAATGGCGACCAGGCCTTGAAGATTTCACCAAAGCTGTAGGGCGAAGGCTGGGTGGTGCGCGGCTGGCCGAAACCGCCGTTGCGCACGGCAGCGGCGCCGACGCTGGCGGTGGCCGCGGCGAACGAACGCTTGGGTTGCCAGACCTTGAGGAACAGCGTCAGGGAAACCAGGCTGGCCAGGGCCGAGGTGATGTCCGGCAGCTCCGGGCCGATGAAGTTCGAGGTGAAGTACTGGGTCACGGCAAAGCTCAGGCCGGCCACCAGCGCCGCGGGCCAGGTCTCTTTGACGCCGCGCAGGCCGTCCATCATGAACACCAGCCAGAACGGCACGAACAGCGACAGCAGCGGCAGTTGGCGGCCGGTCATGGCGCCGATCTTGAACGCGTCGATGCCGGTTACCTGGCCAGCCACGATGATCGGGATGCCCAGGGCGCCAAAGGCCACCGGGGCGGTGTTGGCGATCAGGCACAGGCCGGCGGCGTACAGCGGATTGAATCCCAGGCCCACCAGCAGCGCGGCGGTAATGGCGACCGGCGCACCGAACCCGGCGGCACCTTCGAGAAAGGCCCCGAAGCAGAAACCGATCAGCAGCACCTGCAGGCGCTGGTCGTCGGTGATCGACAGCACGGAGCTGCGGATGACCTCGAACTGGCCGCTCTTGACCGTCAGTTTGTAGAGGAACACGGCGGCGACGATGATCCAGGCGATGGGCCACAGACCGTAGGCAAATCCATAGCCAGCGGCGGCAAGCGCCATGTCGGTGGGCATCTGGAAGGCGAAGATCGCCACCAGAATCGATAGCGCCAGGGTGATGCTGCCGGCGACGTGTCCTTTGAGGCGGAACACGGCCAGAGCCAGGAAGAAGAAGACGATCGGGATGACGGCGGCGAGGGCGGACAGGCCGAGGCTGCCGAGCGGGCTGTAAAGCTGTTGCCAGGTTTGCATATGGGGTGGCCCCTAATTGTTGTTGGTCAGGCACTGGTCAGCGTATTTGGTTAATTGGTAAGACCAATTTACAATCGCTGTTGGCTAGGGTAAAAGCCTTGTGAGCGGTGTGTCAATTTGCCGCTCTAAAACTTTTGTCGAAGGTGCGGTGCAGATGGCATCTGATCCGCTCGCCAACCTGCGTTCTGATAGGTGCTGGCACAGCCCCGATAGGCCAGAATAGAGAGCCCGGCGCGCGGTCGGGATCGTGGAGAGTGAGTTATGGGGTTTGATCAGATTCGTCAGCGCCGTTTGTCTGACGACATTGTCGAGCGGCTCGAGGGGATGATCCTCGAGGGCACGCTGAAGTCCGGTGAGCGCCTGCCGGCGGAGCGTGCGTTGGCGGAACAGTTCGGTGTCTCGCGACCGTCGTTGCGCGAGGCGATCCAGAAACTCACGGCCAAGGGCTTGCTGGTCAGTCGCCAGGGCGGCGGTAACTATGTAGTGGAGTCGCTGGGCTCGACCTTCAGCGATCCGCTGCTGCAGTTGTTGGAAAGCAACCCTGAAGCCCAGCGTGACTTGCTGGAGTTTCGCCACACCCTGGAAGCCTCATGTGCCTATTACGCAGCATTGCGTGCCACCGAGGTGGATCGTGAACGGCTCACCGCGGCCTTCGAGGAGCTGCAGGATTGCTATTCCCGGGCCGGGGATGTGAGCCGGGCGGAAGAGGGTGCGGCAGACGCGCAATTTCACCTGGCGATTGCCGAGGCCAGCCACAACGCCGTGTTGCTACACACCATTCGCGGGCTGTTCGATCTGCTCAAGCGCAACGTGGTGACCAACATTGGCGGCATGTACAAGCAGCGCACCGAAACCCGCGACATGCTGATCAGCCAGCACCGCGATCTGTACCAGGCGATTATCGAAGGACGTGCCGAGCAGGCGCGCGAAGTCTCCAGCCGGCACATTCTGTATGTGCAGGAAGTGCTGGAAGAGGTGCGTCAGGAAGTGCAGCGCGTGGCCCGGGCGGAGCGGCGCAAGGGGATTTAGTTGGGAGATTCATCGCTGGCCAGCTCGCTCCTGGTAGGAGCGAGCTGGCTTGCGATCATGGCATCAAGGCAGAAGGGCGTTACTCTTCCTTGCCCTTGTTGCGCACCGCGCGATGCAGCTCACGATCGGAGTCGCGTTCGCGTTCGGTATGACGCTTGTCGTATTCCTTCTTGCCTTTGCCGAGTGCGATCTCGCACTTGACCATGTGCTTGCTCCAGTAGAGCGACAGGCACACGCAGGCATAACCCTTCTGCTGCACGGCAGCGAACAGCTTCTCCAGCTCGCGCTTGTTGAGCAGCAGTTTGCGCGAGCGCACGGGGTCGGCGATCACATGGGTGCTGGCGGTGGTCAGGGGTGTGAAGTGGCTGCCCAGCAGCCAGGCTTCGCCGTCCTTGAGCAGCACGTAACTGTCGACCAGTTGTGCCTTGCCCGCACGCAGACTCTTTACTTCCCAGCCGGCCAGGACCATGCCAGCCTCGAACCGATGTTCGATGAAGTAATCGTGACGCGCCTTTTTATTTTGCGCGATGGTCCCTGTTGGGTGTTTCTTCTGTTTAGCCATAGGGGCGGCATTATAGGCAGTTGCACGCGTGTCGGCTACGGTGAAGCTGCGTGCTTGAGCAGGTTGAGTGAATCCCGGACAATGCGCCCTCTTTTTTCTCGGTTGGGCGCGTTTTTGATGTCGACGGACAAGGTTTCTGTCCACGGCGGCTGGGCCAGTCGCTGGGTTTTCATACTCGCTGCGACTGGTTCTGCCGTGGGCCTGGGAAGTATCTGGAAATTCCCCTATATGGTCGGCGTCTACGGTGGCGGCGCCTTTGTTCTGGTATTTCTCGCCTGCATCGCGCTGATCGGTGTACCGGTGATGCTGGCGGAAACCCTGATCGGCCGTCGCGCCCGGCAAAGCCCGGCCAATGCCTTGAAGGCGCTGGCTCTGGAGGCCGGGCATTCGGCCAAGTGGTCCTGGGGCGCGTTCGCCGGGATGATCACGGCCTTGTTGATTCTTTCCTTCTACAGCGTCGTGGGTGGTTGGTCGCTGGACTACATCATCGATATGGGCCGTGGTGATTTCCAGGGCGTGACGGCGGATCAGGTCGGCGCCTATTTCGGCACGGTGATTGCCGACCCCTGGCGGCTGACGCTGTGGCACACGCTGTTCATGCTGTTGTCGGCGGCTGTCATCGCCAAGGGCGTGGTGGCCGGGCTTGAGCGCAGCCTGCGGATCATGATGCCGCTGTTGTTCGTGATGCTGCTGATCCTGCTGGGTTACAGCCTGACCACCGGGCATTTCATGGAAGGCGTGCATTTCATGTTCGACTTCAGCACCGACAAACTGCTCGACGGCCTGTTGCCGGCCATGGGGCATGCGTTCTTTTCCCTGAGCGTCGGTGTCGGTTCCATCATGATCTACGGCGCTTACATGCCGAAGCATTCGTCCATTTCCGGCACTATTGTCGGCGTGGCGCTGCTGGACACCTTCGTTTCGCTGCTGGCGGGTCTGGCGCTGTTCCCGATCGTGTTTGCCGCGGGGTTGAACCCGAGTGAAGGTCCGGGGCTGATGTTTGTCAGTTTGCCTTTTGCCTTTGGTAATGTGGCGTTCGGCCAGCTGATGGGCGTGGTGTTTTTTGTCCTGGTGGCCATTGCCGCCTGGAGCTCGGCGATCTCGCTGCTGGAGCCGATGGTGGCTTACCTGGTGGAGCGGACTCGAATCCGTCGCGGCTGGGTGACATTCTGGCTGGCGTTTACCTGCTGGTTCGTCGGATTGGGAACGGTGTTCTCCTTCAATATCTGGCAGCAGGCCAAGTTTTTCGTGAACGAAGGCGGGGCTTTCCACCTCTACCAATGGGGGGCGGCGGGTGGTCTGGATTTCTTTGGGGTGATCGATTTCTTCACCTCGCGGATCATGTTGCCCTTGGGTGGCCTCTGCTTTGTGGTGTTCGCCGGTTGGGTAATGGGGCGCGAGGCGGTTCGTGATGAGCTGTCGATCCGCAGTCCGCTGCTTTTTGCCCTGACCCTGTTTTTGATGCGCTATGTGGCGCCCATCGGCATTCTTATAGTGTTTGCCGCCCAGTTGTGGAAATGACGCTGACATGACGACACATATTCAACGCTCGGCCCTGTTGCCTTATCCGGCGCAGTTTTTGTACGACCTGGTCAACGACGTGGCGCGCTACCCGGAGTTTTTACCCTGGTGCTCGTCGGCCGAGGTGCTGGAGAGCAGTGAGGTGCAGATGCGCGCCAGCCTGGCCGTTGCCAAGGGCGGGCTCAGCCAGCATTTCGTGACGCGCAATACCCTGGTGCCGGGCCAGTCGATCGAGATGAACCTGGAGGAAGGGCCGTTCAACCAGTTGCACGGCGTGTGGATTTTCAAACCGCTGGGCGAGAAGGCCTGCAAGATCAGCCTGGATTTGTCGTTCGACTACGCCGGTCCACTGGTTCGCGCGACCTTGGGGCCTTTGTTCAACCAGGCGGCCAACACCCTGGTCGATGCGTTTTGTCAGCGGGCCAAGCAGTTGCATGCTTGAGCCAATGATTGAAGTCGAGGTGGTGTATGCCGCGGTCGACCGGCAGGTATTGCTCAGTGTTGCGGTGCCAACGGGGACTACTGTTCGTGCGGCAGTGAAAGGCTGTGGGATAGGCACGCAATTTCCAGAATTGGATCTGGACAATTGTCCGCTGGGGATCTTTGGCAAAGCGGTTGCGGACCCGGGGAAGCGGCCGGTTCGGGCGGACGACCGCATTGAAATCTACCGCCCGCTGCTGGCTGACCCTAAAGAGGTCCGACGTCTGCGCGCGGCAAAGGCGGCGCAGGCCCGGGCTCGTACTTCAGAGTCCTGAACAAATCGACAGGCAACAAAAAGCCCGGACTCGCCGGGCTTTTTTATTCCACCACAAATTATTGCGGCGAGGTGTCCAGAGGTTCTGGCGTTGGCACCGGAACGGTCTCGACGTTGTCGACGTCCTTCTGGATCTGATCGAGCAGAGAGCCAGGCTTGGCCGGTTTTTCCGGTTTTGGCTGCTCGGCGTTTTCAGTAGGGGCGGTCACGGTGGTGCCACTGTCCTTGCCCAGGATGGCTTCGTCACGGCTTACGCCAGGCATGAAGTCACCGGAAAGGCTGACCAGTTGGTCGTTACCGTTGAAGATAACGCTGACGCGCTCCTGCTGGCGTTCACCGCCACCTGGTTGCAGGCTGTACAGATAATCCCAGCGATCGGCGTGGAACGTGTCGGTCAACAGAGGGTTGCCCATGATAAACCGTACTTGCCGGCGGGTCATTCCCGGGCGTAACTGGTCTATCATGTCCTGCGTGACGACATTGCCCTGCTGGATGTCGATTTTGTAAACCCCGGGGAATGAACAACCGGCGAGTGCGAGCAGTCCCACGAAGGTGAAACTGGTTAGCAAGAGCTTGGTGTTTTGCATCGGTGGGCGACTTCCACTATCTTGGCTGGGACAACGTAAACCCCGATCATACCCGCATTAAGAGAAGCTGCGAAGCAGCATCCGCGAGAAAGCTGACCATGGTTGAAAATAGCGAACTACGTAAAGCCGGCCTTAAAGTGACTCTGCCACGGGTCAAAATTCTACAAATGCTCGATTCCGCCGAGCAGCGACACATGAGCGCCGAGGATGTTTACAAGGCGCTGATGGAAGCTGGCGAGGATGTCGGTCTGGCCACGGTTTACCGTGTTCTGACCCAGTTTGAAGCAGCAGGCCTTGTGGTACGCCACAACTTTGATGGCGGTCATGCGGTATTCGAACTGGCTGACGGCGGTCACCACGACCACATGGTCAACGTGGATTCCGGTGAGGTGATCGAATTCTTCGACGAAGAAATCGAGAAGCTTCAGAAGGCGATTGTCGAGAAGCATGGCTTCGAGTTGGTGGATCACAACTTGGTGCTGTACGTACGCACGAAGAAATAAGCATGTCGCGCGGACATAGTCCGCGAAACGATCGAAGGCGACCCAAGGGTCGCCTTCGTGCTTTCTGCTCTTTATTAAAGTGGCAGGGGCTCAAGCCTTGGCGGTAACTACCATTTTTTTCGCGTGGGCCAGCGACTCCTTGGTCAGGTCGATGCCGCCCAGCATCCGCGCTACCTCTTCGATCCGCTCGGTCTTGCCCAGTTTGGAAACCGCGGTGTGAGTCGCATCGCTGCCGCGCACCTTGTGCACAAAAAGATGTTGATGGCCCTGGGCTGCCACCTGCGGCAAGTGGGTGACCGTCAATACCTGGCCGCGCTCGCCGAGGCGACGTAGCAGTTGGCCGACGATCTCCGCGGTCGGGCCGCCGATGCCGACGTCCACTTCATCGAATACCAGGGTCGGGACACGAGAGGTCTGCGCGGTAATCACCTGGATTGCCAGGCTGATCCGCGACAGTTCGCCCCCGGATGCGACTTTAGCCAGGGCCTTGAGCGGCTGGCCGGGGTTGGCGCTGACCAGCAGCTCGACCTGCTCGAGGCCGTTGGGCTGCAGTTCATCGCCGCTGTTGGCGTGCAGTTCGATGGTGAAGCGGCCGCCAGGCATGCCCAGGCGCTGGATTTCCTGTTCGACGGCGCTGGCCAGGCTGGTTGCGGCCTGCTGGCGCAGCTCGCTCAGCTCCCTGGCTTTTTCGTGATAGTGCCGGGCATAGGATTTCAGCTCATCGCCCAGGCGCTCAATGGATTCGTCATTGGCATCCAGAGTTTCGATTTCCTCCAGCAGTTTCTGCTGCATGGCTGCCACCTCGGTGGGCTGGATCCGGTGTTTGCGGGCCAGGGTATAGATGGCGTCCAGCCGCTCCTCCAGTTGTTGCAGGCGCGCCGGGTCCGCATCGAAATGGTCGACGAAGCGATTCAGTTCGCCGACGGCTTCTTCGACCTGGATTTGCGCGCTGGCCAGCAGGTTGGTGGCTTCCGCCAGGGCGCCGGAGGTGTTGCCGATGCTCGACAGGCGATTGAGGCTCGCTGTCAGGGCGCTGAGGACGTTGCCCGAATCATTTTCGCTGCAATGCTCGACGACCTGCCGGCAGATGCCCAGCAGGCTTTCGGCATTGGTCAGGTTCTTGTGTTCGAGTTCCAGTTGTTCGAGTTCGTTTTCGCCCAGGGCGAGGTTCTCCAGTTCCTCCAGCTGATAGCTGAGGAGCTGGTGGCGAGCCCGCTGCTCGTCCCCGGAGTTGGACAGACGCTCCAATTCCTGGCGGGTCTGGCGCCAGCGCTGGGCCGCCAGCGATACCTGGCGAGCCAGGTCGGTGGCGCCAGCGTATTCGTCGAGCAGGCGGCGGTGGGTATCGGTTTTCAGCAGCGACTGGTGTTCATGCTGGCTGTGGATGTCGATCAGCAGTTCGCCGAGTGCCTTGAGGTCGCCTAGCGGACACGGGGAGCCATTGATGTAGCCACGGGAACGGCCTTCGGCGGTGATGACCCGGCGCAGGATGCATGGGCTGTCGTTGTCCAGGTCGCGTTCGGCGAGCCACGTGCGGGCCTCTGGAATGTCTTCCAGGTCGAAGGTGGCGAGAATGTCGGCCTTGTCGGCACCTGGGCGTACTACGCCACTGTCGGCGCGATCACCCAGGGTCAGCCCCAGGGCGTCGAGCATGATCGATTTGCCGGCGCCGGTTTCACCCGTGATGACGCTCATCCCGCGATCCAGTTCCAGATCGAGATGCTCAACGATGGCGTAGTTGTGTACGGACAGGTGCACCAGCATAAAGGCCGCTCCCAAGCTTTAGGTCTGGTTATTTATACAGTGTTTTGTTTTCGGCTGACAATGCCCGGCCTTAGCTCGATTCACTTGCTTGGCGGATTTTTTTATCGCGTGCGGGAATAATTGGCGGCCGGCGTTTGGGGCCGTCCAATGATTTTTGCCAAGGGCGCGGCCCTTGAACCTGGAAAATGCGACCCCATATACCGGGGCAGAAGCGTGAGTTGAGCTCGCGGACGATATTGAAAGGAGAATTTTATGGCTGACGAACAGACGCTGGATACGCAAAATCTCGACGCCAATCAGGCCTCCGAGGCCTCGGGCGAAGATCTGGCGGCTCGTGTGCAAGTGCTCGAAGAGCAGTTGGCTGGCGCTCAGGATCAGGCATTGCGTGTTGCGGCCGATCTGCAGAACGTCCGCCGCCGTGCCGAGCAGGACGTAGAAAAAGCTCACAAATTCGCCCTCGAGCGTTTTGCTGGCGACCTGCTGCCAGTGATCGACAGTCTCGAGCGCGGTCTTGAGTTGTCCAGTCCGGACGATGAAAGCATTCGCCCGATGCGTGAAGGTATCGAACTGACCCTGAAGATGTTCCAGGACACCCTGAAGCGTTATCAGCTGGAAGCGATCGATCCGCATGGCGAACCGTTCAACGCTGAACAGCACCAGGCGATGGCCATGCAGGAAAGTGCCGACGTCGAGCCGAACAGCGTTCTCAAGGTGTTCCAGAAGGGCTATCAGCTCAACGGTCGCCTGCTGCGCCCGGCCATGGTCGTGGTCAGCAAGGCACCCGCACCGGTTTCGCCTTCGATTGACGAGAAGGCTTGAAATCGGGCGCAGGGCCCCCATTTATAGATCAAGCGTTTAAGTGCTACCGCAGTCGGCCACCACTGCTGCGGCAACAAAATCTAAAGTTTCGGGAGAGTTAACATGGGCAAAATTATCGGTATCGACCTGGGGACTACCAACTCCTGCGTCTCCATTCTTGAAAACGGCAACGTAAAAGTTATCGAAAACGCTGAAGGCGCGCGTACCACGCCGTCCATCATCGCTTACGCCAACGATGGCGAAATCCTGGTTGGTCAGTCGGCCAAGCGTCAGGCCGTGACCAACCCGCACAACACCCTGTACGCGGTGAAGCGTCTGATCGGTCGCCGTTTTGACGAAGAAGTCGTACAGAAAGACATCCAGATGGTCCCTTACAAGATCGTCAAGGCTGACAACAACGACGCCTGGGTTGAAGTGAACGGCCAGAAAATGGCTCCGCCACAGATCTCGGCTGAAATCCTCAAGAAAATGAAGAAGACCGCCGAAGACTACCTCGGCGAGGCTGTGACCGAAGCGGTGATCACCGTTCCGGCCTACTTCAACGACAGCCAGCGCCAGGCGACCAAAGACGCCGGCCGCATCGCGGGCCTGGATGTAAAACGCATCATCAACGAACCGACCGCGGCCGCTCTGGCTTACGGCATGGACAAGGCCAAGGGCGATCACACCGTGATCGTTTATGACCTGGGTGGCGGTACCTTCGACGTATCCGTGATCGAAATCGCTGAAGTCGATGGCGAGCACCAGTTCGAAGTACTGGCAACCAACGGTGACACCTTCCTCGGTGGTGAAGACTTCGACATCCGCCTGATCGACTACCTCGTGGACGAGTTCAAGAAAGAAAGCGGCATGAACCTCAAGGGTGACCCGCTGGCCATGCAGCGCCTGAAAGAGGCCGCTGAAAAAGCCAAGATCGAGCTGTCCTCGAGCCAGCAGACCGATGTCAACCTGCCGTACATCACTGCAGATGCCACCGGTCCTAAGCACCTGAACGTGAAGATCTCACGCGCCAAGCTGGAATCGCTGGTTGAAGACCTGGTTCAGCGCACCATCGAACCTTGCCGCATCGCCATGAAAGACGCCGGTATCGACGTCAGCAAGATCGACGACGTGATCCTGGTTGGCGGTCAGACCCGCATGCCGCTGGTGCAGAAGCTGGTCACCGATTTCTTCGGTAAAGAAGCACGCAAGGACGTGAACCCGGACGAAGCCGTTGCCATGGGTGCTGCCATCCAGGGCGCGGTACTGGCCGGTGACGTGAAAGACGTACTGCTGCTGGACGTCAGCCCGCTGACCCTGGGTATCGAAACCATGGGTGGCGTGATGACCGCGCTGATCGAGAAAAACACCACGATTCCTACCAAGAAATCGCAAGTGTTCTCGACTGCCGACGACAACCAGGGCGCAGTGACCATTCACGTGCTGCAGGGCGAGCGTAAGCAAGCCGCGCAGAACAAGTCCCTGGGCAAGTTCGACCTGGCCGAGATTCCACCAGCTCCACGTGGCGTGCCGCAAATCGAAGTGACCTTCGACATCGACGCCAACGGCATCCTGCACGTAGGTGCGAAAGACAAGGCGACCGGCAAGACCCAGTCGATCGTGATCAAGGCCAACTCCGGTCTGTCCGAGGAAGAAATTCAGCAGATGGTTCGTGATGCTGAAGTCAACGCCGAAGAAGACCGCAAGTTCGAAGAGCTGGCCAGCGCGCGCAACCAAGGCGATGCCCTGGTTCACTCGACTCGCAAGATGATCGCTGATGCGGGCGACAAAGTGACTGCTGAAGAGAAGGCTGCGATCGAAGCTGCCGTGGTTGCCCTTGAAGCCGCTATCAAAGGCGACGACAAGGCTGCCATCGACGCGAAGGTCGAAGAGCTGTCGAAAGTGTCCGCTCCGGTCGCTCAGAAGATGTACGCCGAGCAGGCTCAGCCGGCAGAAGGCGCAGCTTCGCAGGGTGAATCGGCCGAGAAAGCCGACGACGTCGTCGACGCTGAGTTCGAAGAAGTAAAAGACCACAAGTAAGACTGCTTGTTGGTCGGCCGGTTGACTGCCTTTGTGCGGTGACTGGTAGGATGTCGCCGCGCGGGAGCTTGCTCCCGCGTTGGCGTGTCTGGAGCAAGCGAATTTTTTACGGCGTGCGGCTCTTTTCGCGCGCTGGCGGTACGGTCGGAAATGCTCCTGCTTTCCGTTCGGGATTACCGCAGTTGTCGGCCAGTCTGTTGGTCGTCTATCCAAGACCAGGATCGTTGAATTGACGTGAGTTGGGTCCGGGCCTGTATTGGGGCTCAACGAGTTTGACGAGGCTCAGGAGAGCGTTGTCGAACGTCCTTAAGAGTGCGAAGACTTATGGCAAAGCGTGACTATTACGAAGTATTGGGTGTGGAGCGAGGCTCGAGCGAAGCCGACCTGAAAAAGGCTTACCGCCGCCTGGCGATGAAGCACCACCCGGACCGTAATCCCGGCGACAAAGCGTCGGAAGATATGTTCAAGGAGGCCAACGAGGCCTACGAAGTATTGTCTGACTCGAGCAAGCGCGCGGCTTATGACCAGTACGGTCACGCCGGTGTCGATCCGAGCATGGGCGGTGGTGGCGCCGGCTTCGGTGGTCAGAACTTCTCCGACATCTTTGGCGATGTCTTCAGTGATTTCTTTGGTGGTGGCCGTGGCGGCTCCCGTGGCGGGGCTCAGCGTGGCAGCGACTTGCGCTACACCCTGGAGCTGAATCTGGAAGAGGCGGTGCGCGGCACCACCGTGAATATCCGCGTTCCGACGCTGGTCAACTGCAAGCCTTGCGACGGCTCGGGCGCCAAGAAAGGCTCCTCGCCTGTGACCTGCCCGACCTGTGGCGGTATCGGCCAGGTGCGCATGCAGCAGGGCTTCTTCTCGGTGCAGCAGACCTGCCCGCGTTGCCATGGCCAGGGCAAGATCATTTCCGATCCGTGCGATTCCTGTCATGGCGAAGGTCGCGTCGAAGAGTACAAGACACTGTCGGTGAAAGTGCCGGCGGGTGTCGATACCGGCGACCGCATTCGTCTGTCCGGCGAAGGCGAGGCGGGGACCCAGGGCGGCCCTACGGGCGACCTGTATGTGGTGATCAATGTGCGTGAGCACTCGATCTTCCAGCGCGACGGCAAGCACCTGTTCTGTGAAGTGCCTATCAGCTTCGTTGACGCGGCGCTGGGCGGCGAGCTGGAAATCCCGACGCTGGATGGCCGGGTCAAGCTGAAGATCCCTGAGGGCACCCAGACCGGCAAGCAGTTCCGTGTGCGCGGCAAGGGTGTGGCTCCGGTGCGTGGTGGCGGTGCTGGCGACTTGATGTGCCGGGTTGCGGTGGAAACGCCGGTGAACCTGAGTCGTCGTCAGCGTGAATTGCTCGAAGAGTTGCGTGGTTCCCTGGCGGACGACAATACCCACTCGCCGAAAACCACTGGCTGGTTCGAAGGCGTGAAGCGCTTCTTCGGCGACCTGTAAGGAGCGAAGCATGCGACGTATAGCTGTGATGGGCGCCGCAGGGCGCATGGGTAAGAACCTGGTGGAGGCTGTGCAACAGCGCTCGCCGCTCTCCGGGCTTACCGCGGCGATCGTGCGGCCTGGCAGTTCGTTGGTCGGTGCCGATGCTGGCGAGCTGGCATCGCTGGGGCGCATCGGTGTGCCGATGTCCGACAGCCTGGAAAAGGTTGCCGATGAATTCGATGTGTTGATCGATTTCACACTGCCGGAAGTGATGCTGAAGAACCTGGCGTTCTGCCGCAAGGCAGGCAAGGCCATGGTGATCGGTACCACGGGCTTGGGCGCCAAGGAAAAGCAGGTGCTGGCCGAGGCGGGCAAGGATATTCCGATCGTGTTCGCCGCCAACTTCAGCGTTGGCGTCAATCTGTCGCTGAAGCTGCTCGACATGGCGGCCCGTGTGCTGGGCGATGATGCAGACATCGAAATCATCGAGGCGCATCACCGGCACAAGATCGACGCGCCTTCGGGGACTGCCTTGCGCATGGGCGAGGTGATTGCCGATGCGCTGGGGCGTGATCTGCAGAAGGTCGCGGTGTATGGCCGTGAAGGCCATACCGGCGCTCGTGAGCGTGAGACCATTGGTTTTGCCACGGTCCGGGGTGGTGATGTGGTGGGCGATCACACGGTGTTGTTCGCTGCTGAGGGCGAGCGTCTGGAGATCACCCACAAGGCCTCCAGTCGCATGACTTTCGCCAAGGGGG
The DNA here is from genome assembly GCF_002843625.1 of Pseudomonas sp. 09C 129. Lineage (NCBI taxonomy): Bacteria > Pseudomonadati > Pseudomonadota > Gammaproteobacteria > Pseudomonadales > Pseudomonadaceae > Pseudomonas > Pseudomonas sp. 09C 129. Next base: position 1,426,119 of record NZ_CP025261.1, read on the forward strand.
CGGTACGTGCTGCGTTGTGGCTGGACGGTCGTCCGGCGGGTCTTTATGACATGCAGGATGTGCTGGATCTGCGTTGAGATGCATCCAAAACAGGGCCAGGCTTCGCGCTTGAGCCCTGTTTTACCCCGCTAAGCGATGTTCTGTCGCATTCCTCTGCCTTTAAGGCTCTTTAGCGGTGGACCAAAAAAGCCTTTTTCTGTAAGCTACAGCTTTAGTGTGTCCACTAAAAGCGCGCAGAATAATTCGGTGAAGAAGCGGAGTGACGTGTCCATACGTCACTCCGCTTTTTTACAACCTGCGATCGCCCTTTCAGGCTTTATTTACGGGAGGTCTTCTTGACTAAGCCAGCCATACTCGCCCTTGCTGATGGCAGCATTTTTCGCGGCGAAGCCATTGGAGCCGACGGTCAAACCGTTGGTGAGGTGGTGTTTAACACCGCAATGACCGGCTATCAGGAAATCCTTACCGATCCTTCCTACGCCCAACAGATCGTTACCCTGACTTACCCGCATATCGGCAATACCGGCACCACGCCGGAAGACGCCGAGTCCGATCGTGTCTGGTCGGCCGGTCTGGTGATTCGCGACTTGCCACTGGTTGCGAGCAACTGGCGTAACACCCTGTCCCTGTCCGACTACCTGAAAGCCAACAACGTTGTGGCGATCGCCGGTATCGACACCCGTCGCCTGACGCGCATCCTGCGCGAGAAAGGCGCGCAGAACGGCTGCATCATGGCCGGCGACAACATTTCCGACGAAGCGGCGATTGCCGCAGCGCGCGGCTTCCCTGGCCTGAAAGGCATGGATCTGGCGAAGGTCGTCAGCACCAAGGAAAGCTACGAGTGGCGCTCCAGCGTCTGGAGCCTGAAGACCGACAGTCATCCGACCATCGAGGCTTCCGAGCTGCCGTACCACGTGGTTGCCTACGACTACGGCGTCAAGCTGAACATCCTGCGCATGCTGGTCGAGCGCGGTTGCCGCGTGACCGTAGTGCCTGCGCAAACTCCGGCCAGCGACGTCCTGGCACTCAAGCCTGACGGCGTGTTTCTGTCCAACGGCCCTGGCGACCCCGAGCCTTGCGATTACGCCATCCAGGCGATCAAGGACGTGCTGGAAACCGAGATCCCGGTCTTCGGTATCTGCCTGGGCCACCAACTGCTGGCACTGGCCTCCGGCGCCAAGACGGTGAAGATGGGGCACGGCCACCACGGTGCCAACCACCCGGTCCAGGACCTGGACAGCGGTGTAGTGATGATCACCAGCCAGAACCACGGTTTTGCGGTGGACGAAGCCACCCTGCCAGGCAACGTGCGGGCGATCCACAAATCGCTGTTCGACGGTACCTTGCAAGGCATCGAACGTACCGACAAGAGCGCGTTCAGCTTCCAGGGCCACCCTGAAGCGAGCCCGGGCCCGAACGATGTGGCGCCGCTGTTCGATCGTTTCATCAACGAGATGGCCAAGCGACGCTGAGTGCTCGCCCCTGAAGGTGGCCCCGGCATCGGCGGCCCCTTCAGCGCTTCAGAGATTTGATCAAGACGGCTTGCCGACTGACCTGCGGATTTGAGTGACAACCCATGCCAAAACGTACAGACATTAAAAGCATCCTGATTCTCGGCGCTGGCCCGATCGTGATCGGCCAGGCTTGCGAATTCGACTACTCCGGCGCCCAGGCCTGCAAGGCCCTGCGCGAAGAGGGTTACCGGGTCATCCTGGTGAACTCGAACCCGGCGACCATCATGACCGACCCGGCCATGGCCGACGCCACCTACATCGAGCCGATCAAGTGGCAGACCGTTGCCAAGATCATCGAGAAAGAACGTCCGGACGCTCTGCTGCCGACCATGGGTGGCCAGACTGCGTTGAACTGCGCCCTGGACCTGGAGCGTGAAGGCGTTCTGGAGAAGTTCGGCGTGGAAATGATCGGCGCCAATGCCGACACCATCGACAAGGCCGAAGACCGTTCGCGCTTCGACACCGCGATGAAGGCGATCGGCCTGGAGTGCCCGCGCTCCGGTATCGCCCACAGCATGGACGAGGCCAATGCGGTCCTCGAGAAGCTGGGCTTCCCGTGCATCATCCGCCCGTCCTTCACCATGGGCGGCACCGGTGGTGGCATTGCCTACAACCGTGAAGAGTTCGAAGAAATCTGCGCTCGTGGCCTGGACCTGTCGCCGACCAAGGAACTGCTGATCGACGAATCGCTGATCGGCTGGAAAGAATACGAGATGGAGGTGGTCCGCGATAAGAAGGACAACTGCATCATCGTTTGCTCGATCGAAAACTTCGACCCGATGGGCGTGCACACCGGTGACTCGATCACCGTGGCTCCTGCGCAAACCCTGACCGACAAGGAATACCAGATACTGCGCAACGCCTCCCTGGCGGTACTGCGTGAGATCGGCGTGGAAACCGGTGGCTCCAACGTCCAGTTCGGCATCTGCCCGAACACTGGCCGTATGGTGGTGATCGAGATGAACCCGCGGGTATCCCGTTCTTCGGCCCTGGCTTCGAAAGCCACCGGCTTCCCGATCGCCAAGGTCGCCGCCAAGCTGGCCGTGGGTTACACCCTGGACGAGCTGTCGAACGACATCACCGGTGGCAAGACCCCAGCGTCCTTCGAGCCGTCCATCGACTACGTCGTGACCAAGCTGCCACGCTTCGCCTTCGAAAAATTCGCCAAGGCCGATGCCCGCCTGACCACTCAGATGAAGTCGGTGGGTGAGGTGATGGCCATCGGCCGGACCTTCCAGGAATCCCTGCAGAAAGCACTGCGTGGCCTGGAAGTGGGTGTCTGCGGTCTGGATCCGAAGCTCGACCTGAGCAACCCGGAAAGCATGAACGTGCTCAAGCGCGAGCTGACCGTGCCGGGCGCCGAGCGTATCTGGTACGTGGCTGATGCGTTCCGTGCCGGCATGACCGTCGAGCAGATCTTCGGCATGAACATGATCGACCCTTGGTTCCTGGTGCAGATCGAAGATCTGATCAAGGAAGAGGAGAAGGTCAAGACTCTGGGCCTGTCGGCCATCGACCGCGACCTGATGTTCCGCCTCAAGCGCAAAGGTTTCTCCGACCAGCGTCTGGCCAAGCTGCTGGGCGTGACCGAGAAGAACCTGCGTACCCACCGCCACAAGCTGGAAGTGTTCCCGGTCTACAAGCGCGTCGACACCTGCGCGGCCGAGTTCGCCACCGATACCGCCTACCTGTACTCGACCTATGAGGAAGAGTGCGAGGCTGCACCTTCGGGGCGCGACAAGATCATGATCCTGGGTGGCGGTCCGAACCGTATCGGCCAGGGCATCGAGTTCGACTACTGCTGCGTGCACGCGGCACTGGCGCTGCGTGACGATGGTTACGAAACCATCATGGTCAACTGCAACCCGGAAACCGTTTCCACTGACTACGACACCTCCGATCGCCTGTACTTCGAGCCAGTGACCCTGGAAGACGTACTGGAAATCGTCCGCGTCGAGAAGCCAAAAGGCGTGATTGTCCAGTACGGCGGCCAGACTCCGCTGAAACTGGCGCGTGCCCTGGAAGCGGCTGGCGTGCCGATCATCGGTACCAGCCCTGACGCCATCGACCGTGCCGAAGACCGCGAACGTTTCCAGCAGATGGTCGAGCGCCTGAACCTGCGTCAGCCGCCAAACGCCACCGTGCGCAGCGAAGACGAAGCGATTCGTGCCGCGGCCAAGATCGGCTACCCGCTGGTGGTGCGTCCGTCCTATGTGCTGGGCGGCCGGGCGATGGAAATCGTTTACGAAGAAGAAGAGCTCAAGCGCTACCTGCGTGAAGCGGTGCAAGTGTCCAACGACAGTCCGGTGCTGCTGGACCACTTCCTCAACTGCGCCATCGAGATGGACGTGGACGCGGTCTGCGACGGCAAGGATGTGGTGATCGGCGCGATCATGCAGCACATTGAACAGGCTGGCGTACACTCCGGTGACTCCGCTTGCTCGCTGCCGCCGTACTCGCTGCCTGCGCACATCCAGGACGAGATGCGCGAACAGGTCAAGAAGATGGCCCTGGAGCTGGGTGTGGTCGGCCTGATGAACGTGCAGCTGGCCCTGCAGGGTGAGCAGATCTACGTCATCGAAGTGAACCCGCGTGCTTCCCGTACCGTGCCGTTCGTTTCCAAGTGCATCGGTGTCTCCCTGGCGATGATCGCCGCGCGCGTCATGGCGGGTAAGACCCTGAAAGAGCTGGGCTTCACCAAGGAAATCATTCCTAACTTCTACAGCGTCAAGGAAGCGGTGTTCCCGTTCGCCAAATTCCCGGGTGTCGATCCGATCCTCGGCCCAGAGATGAAGTCGACCGGCGAAGTGATGGGTGTCGGTGACACCTTCGGCGAAGCCTTCGCCAAGGCCCAGATGGGCGCTAGCGAAGTGCTGCCGACTGGTGGTACCGCGTTCATCAGCGTGCGTGACGACGACAAGCCGCTGGTTGCGGGTGTGGCTCGTGATCTGATCAACTTGGGCTTCGAAGTGGTCGCTACTGCCGGTACTGCCAAGCTGATCGAGGCGGCAGGCCTGAAGGTGCGCCGTGTGAACAAGGTGACTGAAGGTCGTCCGCACGTGGTCGACATGATCAAGAATGACGAAGTCACGCTGATCATCAACACCACCGAAGGTCGTCAGTCGATCGCTGACTCTTATTCCATTCGTCGTAACGCCTTGCAGCACAAGATCTACTGCACCACCACCATTGCTGCGGGCGAGGCCATCTGTGAGGCGCTCAAGTTCGGTCCGGAAAAGACCGTGCGTCGCTTGCAGGATCTACATGCAGGATTGAAGGCATGAATAAATACCCAATGACCGTCCAGGGTTCCAAGGCCCTGGAAGAAGAGTTGACGTTCCTAAGCAAGGTCGAGCGGCCACGCTTGAGTCAGGCCATCGGTGAGGCTCGAGAACTCGGTGACCTCAAGGAAAACGCTGAATACCATGCTGCCCGCGAGGAGCAGGGAATGGTTGAAGCGCGCATCCGTGATATTGAAGGTCGCCTGCAAAACTCGGTTGTCATCGATGTGACGAGCATTCCTCATACAGGCAAGGTGATTTTCGGCACTACCGTCGAAATCGCCAACGTCGAAACCGATGAGAGCGTCACTTACCAGATCGTTGGTGAGGATGAGGCTGATATCAAGCTCGGAAAGATCTCTGTAGGTTCGCCCATTGCCCGTGCCTTGATCGCCAAGGAAGAGGGTGATGTGGTTGCCGTTAAAACGCCTAGCGGCGTGATCGAGTATGAGATTGTCGAAGTCCGCCACGTCTGAACGAGGGCGCCTGCTGAATGCAGGCGCCATGCTTTGGCAACTGACTCAGATGTTGTGGGTCGGTGGTGTGTGGTTGTTGCATGTCGGCTTGTTGCCGGTGCTGGGCCAGATTGGCCTGGCGCCGCTGCTGATCGAAGAGATCGGTAATGTGCTGAATGCGCTGCTGGTTGGTTTTTCAGCGGTATGCATCGTTCTTCAGGTGCTGGTATTGGTGCGTGCTGAAGGGCTGGCGAGCCTGTGGCGGGATATGCGAGGGCAGCTGCTGTTGGTGGCGTTATGTGCGTGCACGATGTATTTCGTGGTGCGCTTCGGGCTGTCGGATGTCGAGCGCTGGCAGCTGTTCAGCTATCTTGTCTTGGCTTTTTCCGGTCTGGTGCTGGTATTGCAGCCGGTGCCTGGGTGGAGTGGCAGGGCGCGCGAAGCACGCCCTTGACCCCTGTCGACGTCAGTGGAAGCGATGGACGTTGGACAGTTGCTTGTTTACCTTGGCGTTCTTGCGATAAATCAACGCCATTTTGCCGATGACCTGCACCAGATCCGCTTTGCCGGCCTTGCACAGTTCTGCAATGGCTTCCAGGCGGGATTCGCGTTCGAGGATGTTGAGCTTGATCTTGATCAGCTCATGATCGCTCAAGGCGCGTTCAAGTTCGGCCAACACACCTTCGGTCAAACCGTTGTCAGCCACAGTCAATACTGGTTTCAGATGGTGGCCAATGGATTTGTACTGTTTCTTCTGCTCTTGAGTGAGCGGCATAATCTGACCCCTGCGTCTGATCTTGTAAAAAGCGGCGGCCAGTTTACCCGAGCGCGTCCGGGACCGCCCAGTTAATCACGACCCGTTTTATTTTTTGAGGTGGCCCGTGGCCCGTTCCAAGACAAGCCATAACTGGCTGAAAGAGCACTTCAACGACCCATTCGTCAAAATGGCGCAAAAAGATGGGTACCGTTCGCGTGCCAGCTACAAGCTGCTGGAAATCCAGGAAAAGGATCGCCTGATCCGTCCTGGAATGAGTGTTATCGATCTGGGCGCGGCACCAGGGGGTTGGTCGCAGGTGACCAGTCGTCTGATCGGCGGGCAGGGGCGACTGATCGCTTCCGACATTCTGGAAATGGATAGCATCCCTGATGTCACCTTCATTCAGGGCGACTTCACCGAAGATGCAGTGTTGGCTCGAATCCTCGAGGCGGTCGGAAATTCCCAGGTGGACCTTGTGATTTCCGATATGGCCCCCAATATGAGTGGTACGCCTGCCGTAGATATGCCGCGGGCGATGTTTCTGTGCGAGTTGGCACTTGATTTGGCGGGGCGGGTTCTGCGTCCCGGTGGTGACTTCCTGATAAAGATTTTCCAGGGAGAAGGTTTCGACGAATACCACAAGAACGTTCGCAAGATGTTCGACAAGGTGGTGATGCGCAAACCGAGTTCTTCCCGTGATCGTTCTCGCGAGCAGTATCTGCTGGGACGTGGCTTTCGCGGGCGTATCGAGTAAAGGTTGTTTTTGACCGGGTTGATAGTTTTTTCGTATTTCGCCCCGGGGGCTTAAGCGAATATTGTGTAATCTGGGTTTCACAAAGGGTTACAGACAGCGCCTGCCAGAGCTGTAGGTAATGTAGTAAGTTAGGTCGGTGAATATCATGCGAAGCGCGCGCCAGCAGCGGAGCTTGCTTCAGAGGGTAGTTAATTGAACGATATGGCAAAGAATCTGATCCTGTGGTTGATCATCGCGGCTGTCCTGGTGACGGTGATGAACAACTTCTCCAGCCCTAACGAGCCGCAGACCCTCAACTATTCCGACTTTATCCAGCAAGTTAAGGATGGCAAGGTCGAGCGCGTAGCCGTTGATGGTTATGTGATTACCGGCAAGCGCAACGATGGCGATAGCTTCAAGACCATTCGTCCTGCGATTCAGGACAACGGCCTGATCGGTGATCTGGTGGATAACCACGTGGTCGTCGAAGGCAAGCAGCCTGAGCAGCAAAGCATCTGGACCCAACTACTGGTTGCCAGCTTCCCGATCCTGGTGATCATCGCCGTCTTCATGTTCTTCATGCGGCAGATGCAGGGTGGTGCTGGTGGCAAGGGCGGGCCGATGAGCTTCGGCAAGAGCAAGGCGCGTCTGTTGTCCGAAGATCAAGTGAAAACCACATTGGCGGATGTCGCGGGTTGCGACGAGGCCAAGGAAGAAGTGGGTGAACTGGTCGAGTTTCTCCGCGATCCGGGCAAGTTCCAGCGCCTGGGCGGTCGTATTCCTCGCGGCGTGCTGATGGTTGGCCCGCCGGGTACTGGTAAGACTTTGCTGGCCAAGGCCATTGCTGGTGAAGCCAAGGTTCCATTCTTCACCATCTCCGGTTCCGACTTCGTCGAAATGTTCGTTGGTGTAGGTGCCAGCCGCGTCCGCGATATGTTCGAACAGGCCAAGAAACATGCTCCGTGCATCATCTTCATCGACGAGATCGATGCCGTTGGTCGCCATCGTGGTGCCGGCATGGGTGGTGGTCATGATGAGCGCGAACAGACTCTCAACCAGCTGCTGGTAGAGATGGATGGCTTTGAGATGAACGACGGCATCATTGTTATTGCCGCCACCAACCGTCCTGATGTGCTGGACCCGGCGCTGCTGCGTCCTGGTCGCTTCGACCGTCAGGTTGTGGTTGGTTTGCCGGATATCCGTGGCCGTGAGCAGATTTTGAAAGTTCACATGCGTAAAGTGCCTATGGGTGAAGATGTCGCCCCGGCAGTGATTGCCCGCGGTACGCCCGGCTTTTCTGGTGCCGACTTGGCCAACCTGGTGAACGAGGCGTCGCTCTTCGCTGCCCGTAGCGGCAAGCGCATTGTCGAGATGAAAGAGTTCGAGCTGGCAAAAGACAAGATCATGATGGGCGCCGAGCGCAAATCCATGGTCATGTCCGAGAAGGAAAAGCAGAACACGGCCTATCACGAAGCAGGTCACGCCATTGTCGGTCGCGTAGTGCCTGAGCATGATCCGGTCTACAAGGTTTCGATCATCCCGCGTGGTCGGGCTCTGGGTGTAACCATGTTCCTGCCGGAAGAGGATCGCTACAGTCTGTCCAAGCGTGCGCTGATCAGTCAGATCTGTTCGCTGTACGGCGGTCGTATCGCGGAAGAAATGACGTTGGGCTTTGACGGTGTAACTACCGGAGCTTCCAACGACATCATGCGCGCCAGTCAGATTGCGCGGAACATGGTGACCAAGTGGGGGCTTTCCGAAAAGCTGGGGCCGTTGATGTACGCCGAAGAAGAGGGCGAAGTCTTTCTGGGGCGCAGTGCTGGCAGCCAGCATGCAAGCCTGTCTGCGGAAACCGCCAAGCTGATCGACTCCGAAGTTCGTAGCATCATCGACCAGTGCTATGGCACCGCCAAGCAGATCCTCACGGATAACCGCGACAAGCTGGATGCGATGGCCGATGCCTTGATGAAGTATGAAACCATCGATGCCGAGCAGATCGACGACATCATGGCTGGTCGTACCCCTCGCGAGCCTCGCGATTGGGAGGGCGGCTCGGGTACCACGCCTCCGGTGGTGCAGAACGAACGTCCAGAGACACCGATCGGCGGCCCGGCTGCTGACCACTAAGGTTTGAAATGACTTCTATGTCGTCCTCGACCCGGTTGCCTTGCGGCAACCGGGTTCTTGATTTGGCCCATACGCATGTCATGGGCATTCTTAATGTAACTCCCGACTCCTTCTCCGATGGTGGCCGTTTCAGCCAGCTTGATGCTGCCTTGCGCCATGCCGAAGGTATGGTGCTGGCGGGCGCGACGCTCATCGATGTGGGGGGCGAGTCCACTCGTCCTGGTGCGCGGGCGGTATCGCCGCTTGAAGAGCTTGAGCGGGTAGCACCTATCGTCGAACGCATCCATCGAGAACTGGATGTCATTATTTCGGTCGATACATCCACGCCTGCTGTCATGCGCGAAACTGCGCGCCTGGGTGCGGGGTTGATCAATGATGTCCGTTCGTTGCGACGGGATGGTGCGCTGGATGCGGCGGCGGCCACAGGCTTACCGGTTTGCCTTATGCATATGCTCGGTGAGCCAGGCGATATGCAGGACAATCCGCAGTATCGGGATGTAACCAAGGAGGTGGGTGAGTTCCTGGCTGAGCGTATGGCTCAGTGCGCTGCAGTGGGTATTGGGCCGGAACGGATCATTCTGGATCCAGGTTTTGGTTTCGCGAAGACCCTGCAGCACAACTTGACCCTGTTCAAGCATATGGACGCCCTGCATGCCCTTGGTCGACCTCTGCTGGTCGGAGTTTCACGAAAGAGCATGATAGGTCAGGCATTGAACCGTCCTGTCGGAGAGCGCCTGTATGGCGGGCTGGCTCTTGCTGCTCTGGCAATGTCCAAAGGCGCAAAGATCCTGCGGGTCCATGATGTGGCCGAGACGCTGGATGTCGTGCGGATGATTACAGCTGTGGAATCAGCCGAATAAGAATGATGGAGCACTTATGAGCAAGAAATACTTTGGCACCGACGGCATTCGCGGTCGTGTGGGCGTGTACCCTATTACTCCCGATTTCATGCTCAAGCTGGGCTGGGCTGCGGGTATGGCCTTTCGCAGTATGGGTGCCTGTCGTGTGTTGGTGGGTAAAGACACGCGCATTTCCGGTTACATGTTCGAGTCTGCGCTTGAGGCGGGCCTGTCCGCTGCTGGTGCGGATGTAATGCTGCTGGGTCCGATGCCCACTCCTGCTATTGCCTATCTGACCCGCACTTTCCATGCCGAGGCGGGGATTGTGATCAGTGCGTCGCATAATCCTCACGATGACAACGGCATCAAGTTCTTCTCGGGTGAAGGCACCAAGCTCCCGGATGAAGTCGAGTTGATGATCGAAGAGTTGCTGGATGCGCCGATGACTGTGGTGGAGTCCAGCAAGCTGGGTAAGGTATCGCGCATCAATGACGCCTCGGGCCGTTACATTGAATTCTGTAAGAGCAGCGTTCCTTCCAGTACCAGCTTTGCGGGTCTGAAGATTGTTGTCGATTGTGCCCATGGTGCGACCTACAAGGTAGCGCCAAGTGTTTTCCGTGAGTTGGGCGCTGAAGTAGTGGTGCTCTCCGCACAGCCTAACGGTCTGAACATCAACGACAATTGCGGCTCGACCCACATGGGGCAGTTACAGGCTGCGGTATTGGCCGAGCACGCCGATCTGGGTATCGCCTTCGATGGCGATGGCGACCGGGTGTTGATGGTCGACCATACAGGCGCCATCGTCGACGGCGACGAACTTCTGTTCATCATTGCCCGAGACCTGCATGCGCGTAACAAACTGCAGGGCGGTGTGGTTGGTACCTTGATGAGCAATCTGGGTCTCGAGCTGGCCTTGGCTGATCTGGGTATTCCATTCGTGCGCGCCAATGTCGGTGACCGTTATGTCATTGCCGAGCTGCTTGAGCGCCAATGGCTGGTAGGCGGTGAAAACTCCGGCCATATCGTGTGCTTCCAGCACACCACTACGGGTGATGCGATCATTGCCGCCCTGCAGGTGCTGATGGCACTGAAGCGGCGTGATGAAGGCTTGGCACAGTCGCGTCAGGCGCTGCGCAAATGTCCGCAGATTCTGATCAATGTCCGTTTTGGCGGTGGTGCCAATCCTGTCGAGCATCCGGCTGTGAAAGAGGCCTGCGCGCGCGTCACTACCGCGATGGCTGGGCGTGGGCGGGTGTTACTGCGCAAGTCGGGCACCGAGCCTTTGGTTCGCGTCATGGTCGAGGGCGATGATGAAGCCCAGGTCCGTGGCTATGCTGACGAACTGGCAAAACTGGTTGCGGAAGTTTCTGCCTGATTTCGGCTTGCCAGTGTTGATGCGGTTGGGTAACATCTGCGCCCACTTTGACCGACGAGGTACAGCATGCGTCGCCCTATGGTAGCTGGTAACTGGAAAATGCACGGTACCCGCGCCAGCGTCGCTGAGCTGATCAATGGCCTGCGTCATCTGGCCTTGCCTAGCGGTGTTGATGTCGCGGTATTCCCGCCTTGCTTGTATATCAATCAAGTGATTGATGGCTTGAAAGGCAAGTCGATTTCGGTCGGCGCGCAGAATTCTGCGGTGGAGCCCATGCAAGGTGCGCTGACAGGAGAGATTGCTCCGAGTCAGTTGGTGGATGCAGGTTGTTCCCTGGTGTTGGTTGGGCATTCCGAGCGTCGCCTGATGATGGGTGAGCGTGACGGTACGCTGAATCGCAAATTTGCAGCAGCACAGGCTTGTGGCTTGAAGCCGGTCTTGTGTGTAGGGGAAACCCTCGAGCAGCGCGAAGCCGGGAAGACTCTTGAAGTTGTCGGGCGTCAGCTGGGCAGCATCATCGAAGAGTTGGGTGTTGGCGCGTTTGCCAATGCCGTTATCGCTTACGAGCCGGTCTGGGCCATTGGTACCGGGCTGACTGCTTCGCCGCAACAGGCCCAGGATGTGCACGCAGCCATTCGGGCGCAGTTGGCGGCAGAGAATTCTGAAGTGGCACGAGGTGTGCGGCTTCTATACGGCGGCAGCGTGAAGGCGGCCAATGCGGTCGAACTGTTCGGCATGCCGGATATCGATGGGGGGCTCATTGGTGGAGCTTCCCTGAATGCAGATGAGTTCGGTGCGATTTGTCGCGCCGCGGGAAACTGAAAAAATGCTGGAAACAGTCGTAGTCGTTTTTCATCTGCTGGGTGCGCTGGGCGTAGTAGCTCTGGTATTGCTGCAGCAGGGTAAAGGTGCGGACGCTGGCGCGTCTTTCGGAGCAGGTGCTTCAAATACTGTGTTCGGAAGCCAAGGTTCCTCTACCTTTCTTAGTAAGTTTACTGCTATACTTGCCGCAGGTTTTTTCATAACCAGCTTAGGGTTAGGTTACTTTGCTAAAGAGAAAGCTCATGAGCTGACTCAAGTAGGTTTGCCAGATCCAGCGGTGCTTGAAGCGCCAAAGCAAAAACCGGCTTCTGATGATGTCCCGGTGCTCCAAGAGCAAAAGTCGGCAACCAATGCGACTGACGTACCTCCAGCTCAAGAGCAGAAGTAAGAAGAGTTTCACGCAGTAACGTAGTCTATGCCGAGGTGGTGGAATTGGTAGACACGCAACCTTGAGGTGGTTGTGCCCATAGGGTGTAGGGGTTCGAGTCCCCTTCTCGGTACCAATTATCAGGAGAGCCCGCTGTTGCGGGCTTTCTTGTAGGTGGAAGGTTACATTGACCCAAAAAGGGATCGGTCGTATACTTCCGCCCCAGCTTTGTCGCGGGGTGGAGCAGTCTGGTAGCTCGTCGGGCTCATAACCCGAAGGTCGTCGGTTCAAATCCGGCCCCCGCAACCAGTTTTAGCGGAGCCCCTTTTCAGGGGCTTTTTGTTAGCTGGACACTTTATAACGCCGCTATTCAACGGCGTTTCCGGGATGGGCGCTTCGCCCATTTTTTATTTGCACAAGCATGCACGAGGGGGTTCAGGTGTCGAGCAAGCTAGAACAGTTGCAGGCCTTGTTGGCCCCGGTGGTCGTGGCCCTTGGCTATGAATGCTGGGGTGTCGAGTTTTCGGCTCAAGGTCGCCACTCACTGTTGCGCGTTTATATCGATAAAGAAGGCGGTGTGCTGGTGGACGACTGTGCCATCGTCAGCCGTCAGATCAGCGGCGTTCTGGATGTCGAAGATCCGATCTCCGTTGAATACACCCTTGAAGTTTCCTCTCCTGGCATGGAACGCCCGCTGTTCACCCTTGAACAGTTTGCCAAGTATGTCGGTGAACAAGTGAAGATCAAGCTGCGCTCGCCTTTTGAAGGCCGGCGTAATTTTCAGGGCCTTCTCCGCGGGGTGGAGGAGCAGGACGTCGTGGTGCAGGTGGAAGACCACGAGTTCCTGTTGCCGATCGACATGATCGACAAGGCCCACATAATTCCCAGTTTTGACTGAGACGCGGATCCCGCGGATCCAATGGCTTGCGAAAGGCGAGGCGTACGATGAGCAAAGAAGTACTGCTGGTTGTTGAGTCGGTATCCAATGAAAAGGGTGTACCGGCAAGCGTAATTTTTGAAGCGCTGGAGCTGGCTCTGGCCACTGCTACCAAAAAGCGTTTCGAGGACGAAGTCGATCTGCGTGTGGAAATCAATCGCCACACCGGTGCTTACGAGACTTTCCGTCGCTGGACGGTAGTCGAGGAAGCCGATCTGGACGATCCGGCTGTGGAAACCTGGCCGAGCAAGGTCCAGGAAACCCATCCGGGCGCGAAAGTCGGTGATGTCGTCGAGGAAAAGATCGAGTCGATCGAATTCGGCCGCATTGCTGCGCAGACCGCCAAACAGGTCATCGTGCAGAAAGTCCGCGAAGCCGAACGTGCTCAAGTCGTTGACGCTTACCGCGAGCGCTTGGGTGAAATCATCTCCGGCACCGTGAAAAAAGTGACCCGCGACAACGTGATCGTCGACCTGGGTAACAATGCTGAAGCGCTGTTGGCCCGTGAAGACATCATTTCCCGCGAGACTTTCCGTGTTGGCGTGCGTCTTCGTGCGCTGCTCAAGGAAATCCGCACCGAGAACCGCGGCCCGCAGCTGATCCTGTCGCGCACCGCGCCGGAAATGCTGATCGAGCTGTTCCGTATCGAAGTGCCGGAAATCGCCGAAGGCCTGATCGAAGTCATGGCTGCCTCCCGTGATCCGGGTTCGCGCGCCAAGATTGCGGTCCGTTCCAAAGACAAGCGCATTGACCCTCAGGGCGCGTGCATTGGCATGCGCGGTTCGCGCGTCCAGGCCGTTTCCGGTGAGTTGGGCGGTGAGCGAGTGGATATCGTCCTGTGGGACGACAACCCGGCGCAGTTCGTGATCAACGCCATGTCGCCGGCTGAAGTCGCGGCAATTATCGTCGACGAAGATGCCCATGCCATGGACATCGCCGTTGGCGCAGACAATCTGGCTCAGGCCATCGGTCGCGGTGGTCAGAACGTGCGTCTGGCCAGCCAGTTGACTGGCTGGACCCTGAACGTGATGACCGAATCGGACATCCAGGCTAAGCAGCAAGCTGAAACCGGCGACATCCTGCGCAACTTCATCGACGAGCTGGAAGTCGACGAAGAGCTGGCACAGGTGCTGGTTGATGAAGGCTTCACCAGCCTGGAAGAGATTGCCTACGTACCGTTGGAAGAAATGCTCAACATCGACGGCTTTGACGAAGACATCGTCAACGAGCTTCGCGCTCGTGCCAAGGATCGCTTGTTGACTAAAGCCATCGCTACTGAGGAAAAGCTGGCAGACGCCCATCCGGCCGAAGACCTGCTCTCGCTTGAGGGTATGGACAAGGATTTGGCGATGGAACTGGCGGTGCGCGGCGTAATTACCCGCGAAGACCTGGCCGAGCAGTCTATTGACGACCTGCTCGACATCGACGGCATTGACGATGATCGTGCCGGCAAGTTGATCATGGCCGCCCGAGCCCATTGGTTCGAGTAATAGGCGCGGCCTGAGGAGAGAAGTGCATGACGCAAGTCACGGTGAAACAACTGGCCGATGAGGTCAAAACACCGGTAGAGCGCCTGTTGCAGCAGATGCGTGAGGCAGGTCTGCCGCACACCGCCGCCGAGGAACATGTGACCGACAGTGAGAAGCAATCGTTGCTGACTCACTTGAAGAGCAGCCACAAGGCGAAAGTGGAAGAACCGCGCAAGATTACGTTGCAGCGTAAAACCACCAGCACCCTGCGCGTGGCCGGCAGCAAAAGCATCAGCGTTGAAGTACGCAAGAAGAAAGTCTTCGTACAGCGCAGCCCGGAAGAAATCGAAGCCGAGCGCCAGCGTGAACTGGAAGAACGTCGCGCAGTAGAAAATGCTGCACGTCAGAAGGCTGAAGAAGAAGCCAAGCGTCGCGCCGAAGAAGAAGCGCGTCGCCAGCCTGCTGCTGCGCAACCTGCTGCCGTTGAAGCGGTTGCCGCACCTGCGGTGGTTGCCGAGCCGATTGTTGAAGATGTCCCTGTTGTCGCTCCAGCGCCGGTCGCTGAAGTGCGCAAGAAGGACGAGCAGCGTCGCCCGGACAAGAGCCGTAACGACGACAACCGTCGTGGTGGCGATGGCGAGCGTAAAAACGCTCCGCATCGTGCTTCCGTCAAGGAAAAGGCTCCGGCTCCACGCGTTGCCCCACGTACCACCGACGAAGAAAGCGATGGCTTCCGTCGTGGTGGTCGCGGCAAGGCCAAGCTGAAGAAACGCAACGCTCACGGCTTCCAGAGCCCAACCGGCCCGGTCGTGCGTGAAGTGAAGATCGGCGAAACCATCACTGTTGGCGATCTCGCCCAGCAGATGTCGGTCAAGGCTGCCGAAATCATCAAGTTCATGTTCAAGCTGGGCACACCGGCCACCATCAACCAGGTACTGGACCAGGAAACTGCCCAGCTGGTTGCTGAAGAATTGGGCCACAAAGTGACCCTGATCAGCGACACCGCCCTGGAAGATTCCCTGGCCGAGTCCCTGAAGTTCGAAGGTGAAGCGGTTCCTCGTGCGCCAGTCGTGACCGTAATGGGTCACGTTGACCACGGTAAGACCTCGCTGCTCGACTACATCCGTCGTGCCAAGGTAGCGGCTGGCGAAGCCGGCGGCATCACCCAGCACATCGGCGCGTACCACGTTGAAACCGAACGCGGCATGGTTACCTTCCTCGATACACCGGGTCACGCCGCGTTTACCGCCATGCGTGCTCGTGGTGCCAAGGCGACCGACATCGTGATCCTGGTGGTTGCAGCGGACGACGGCGTGATGCCGCAGACCGTTGAAGCCGTTCAGCACGCTCAGGCGGCTGGCGTACCTCTGGTGGTCGCGGTGAACAAGATCGACAAGCCGGGTGCCGACCTCGATCGCATCCGTAGCGAACTGTCGGTTCACGGCGTGACTTCCGAAGACTGGGGTGGCGATACTCCATTCGTTCCGGTTTCCGCGAAGATGGGTACCGGCGTCGACGAATTGCTCGAAGCCGTACTGCTGCAGGCCGAAGTGCTCGAACTGACCGCCACTCCTTCGGCTCCTGGCCGTGGTGTCGTGGTTGAATCGCGTCTCGACAAGGGCCGTGGCCCGGTGGCGACCGTACTGGTTCAGGACGGTACCCTGCGTCAAGGCGACATGGTGCTGGTCGGCTCGAACTATGGCCGCGTGCGCGCCATGCTCGACGAGAACGGCAAGCCGATCAAGGAAGCAGGTCCGGCCATTCCGGTCGAGATCCTCGGCCTGGACGGTACCCCGGACGCTGGCGACGAGATGAGCGTGGTTGCCGACGAGAAGAAAGCCCGTGAAGTGGCTCTGTTCCGTCAAGGCAAGTTCCGCGAAGTCAAACTGGCTCGCGCTCACGCCGGCAAGCTGGAAAACATCTTCGAAAGCATGGGCCAGGAAGAGAAGAAGACGCTCAACATCGTCCTCAAATCCGACGTCCGTGGTTCGCTGGAAGCCCTGCAAGGCGCTCTGAACGGCCTGGGTAACGACGAAGTGCAAGTGCGCGTAGTCGGCGGCGGCGTCGGTGGTATCACCGAAAGCGACGCCAACCTGGCCCTGGCTTCCAACGCTGTACTGTTCGGCTTCAACGTGCGTGCCGATGCCGGCGCTCGCAAGATCGTCGAGCAGGAAGGTCTGGATATGCGTTATTACAACGTGATCTACGACATCATCGAAGACGTCAAGAAAGCCCTGACCGGTATGCTGGGCAGCGACGTTCGGGAGAACATCCTGGGTGTTGCCGAGGTTCGTGACGTGTTCCGTTCGCCGAAGTTCGGCGCGATCGCCGGTTGCATGGTGATCGAGGGTGTCGTTCACCGTAACCGTCCAATCCGTGTACTGCGTGAAGACATCGTTATCTTCGAAGGCGAGCTGGAATCCCTGCGCCGCTTCAAGGATGACGCTTCCGAAGTGCGTGCCGGCATGGAATGCGGTATCGGCGTGAAGAGCTACAACGACGTCAAAGTCGGCGACAAGATCGAAGTCTTCGAGAAGGTTCAGGTTGCTCGCAGCCTCTAACTCGCGCACTTCAAGAGCCATGATGGCCAGTTGCATGCAAATGCACGGCGCATCGTCCGGACTCTAAACGCAACGCCCGGTCTGGCTTCTGTCAGGCCGGGCGTTTGCCGCTTTCAGACCTTGCGGGTTTCACCGTGAGGCAGCAACAGGTAACAAGACATGGCAAAAGAATACAGCCGCACCCAACGTATCGGCGACCAGATGCAGCGTGAGCTCGCTCAGCTGATCCGTCGTGAAGTCAAAGATCCGCGCGTCGGCCTGGTCACCATCACCGCCGTTGAAGTCAGCCGTGATGTCGGTCACGCCAAGATCTTCATCACCGTGATGGGCCAGGACAACGCTGACGATATCGCTCAGAGCATCAAGGTGCTCAATTCGGCCGCCGGCTTCCTGCGTATGCAGCTGGCTCGCGAGATGAAGTTGCGCAGCGTTCCACAGCTGCACTTCCACTACGACGAAAGCGTCGTGCGGGGTGCGCATCTGTCGGCCCTGATCGAGCGCGCCGTGGCCGAAGACAGCCAGCACGCCGCTACACCCGAAGACGCCAAGGAGTAAGCGGTGGCTCAGGTCAAGCGTATCCGTCGTAACGTCAGCGGTATCATCCTGCTCGACAAGCCGCTGGGGTTCACCTCCAACGCGGCGCTGCAGAAAGTCCGCTGGTTGCTCAACGCCGAGAAGGCCGGGCATACCGGCAGCCTCGATCCCCTGGCCACCGGCGTGTTGCCGTTGTGCTTTGGCGAGGCGACCAAGTTCTCGCAATACCTGCTCGATTCCGACAAGGGTTACGAAACCCTGATGCAGTTGGGCAAGACCACCACCACGGCCGATGCCGAGGGTGAAGTCCTGCAGACTCGCGAAGTGACCGTTGGTCGCGCCGATATTGAAGCGGTGCTGCCGGAATTTCGTGGGCAAATCAGCCAGATACCGCCGATGTACTCAGCCCTCAAGCGTGATGGCCAGCCACTTTACAAGCTGGCCCGTGCCGGCGAAGTGGTGGAGCGCGAAGCGCGTTCTGTTACTATTGCGCGCTTGGAATTACTGGCCTTTGAAGGCGATACTGCGCGGCTAGCGGTGGACTGCAGCAAAGGCACCTATATCCGCACCCTGGTGGAGGATATCGGTGAGAAGCTGGGGTGTGGTGCATACGTCGCGGAACTGCGTCGCACCCAGGCCGGCCCTTTCAGTCTGGCCCAGACCGTCACGCTGGAAGAGCTTGAAGCGGTACATGCCGAAGGCGGCAACGAAGCGGTGGATCGCTTCCTGATGCCATCGGACAGCGGCCTGCTGGATTGGCCGCTGCTGCAGTTCTCCGAGCACAGCGCGTTCTACTGGCTCAACGGCCAGCCGGTACGGGCTCCCGATGCACCGAAGTTCGGCATGGTGCGGGTACAGGATCACAACGGTCGCTTTATCGGTATCGGTGAAGTGAGCGAAGACGGGCGCATCGCGCCGCGTCGACTGATTCGGTCGGAATGACCGGAACCAGCCTGTGTAACCGCAGGCTGGAGAGGGTGGCTGTTAACAGGCACGGTCACAGCTCATTTATAGATACGGGGATTTGTCCCTGGCCTGTTGGTGGCGTTTCTCGAAACGCTGCCTTTTGAGAGGAAAGCCAAATGGCACTCAGCGTTGAAGAAAAAGCTCAAATCGTAACCGACTACCAGCAAGCTGTTGGTGACACTGGTTCGCCAGAAGTGCAAGTTGCACTGCTGACCGCCAACATCAACAAACTGCAAGGTCACTTCAAGGCCAACGGTAAAGACCACCACTCCCGTCGTGGTCTGATCCGCATGGTTAACCAGCGTCGTAAGCTGCTGGACTACCTGAAAGGCAAAGACCTGAGCCGTTACAGCGCTCTGATCGGTCGCCTGGGTCTGCGTCGCTAATCAGCGATTGCGCTAGAGGTTGGTTGTTTGCCGTGCGTCAGTGGGTTTCCCGCAGGCGCATGGCAGGCTCCCAGCCTCAAGTTTTATCTGGACCGTAGTTTTACCTGGACAATAAAGGCCGGGCCGATTCCCGGAGTTGCCCAAGAATTTCGCAAGAAACCAGTTCCCCCAAGAGCCACAAAGAAGGTAGGACACCGTGAACCCGGTAATCAAAAAATTCCAGTTCGGTCAGTCGACCGTTACCCTCGAGACTGGCCGTATCGCCCGTCAGGCCTCCGGCGCAGTATTGGTCACCGTTGACGACGACGTCAGCGTATTGGTGACCGTGGTTGGCGCCAAACAAGCCGATCCAGGCAAGGGTTTCTTCCCTCTGTCTGTTCACTACCAGGAAAAGACTTACGCTGCCGGTAAGATCCCTGGCGGTTTCTTCAAGCGTGAAGGCCGTCCTTCCGAGAAAGAAACCCTGACCTCGCGTCTGATCGACCGCCCGATCCGCCCTCTGTTCCCAGAAGGCTTCATGAACGAAGTGCAGGTTGTCTGCACCGTGGTTTCCACCAGCAAGAAGACCGATCCGGACATCGCTGCGATGATCGGTACCTCGGCCGCGCTGGCGATTTCCGGCATTCCTTTCGATGGTCCGATCGGTGCTGCCCGCGTTGCTTTCCATGAAAGCACCGGCTACCTGCTGAACCCGACTTACGAGCAGCTTCAGGCATCTAGTCTGGACATGGTCGTAGCCGGTACCGAAGAAGCGGTACTGATGGTTGAATCGGAAGCCAAAGAGCTGACCGAAGACCAGATGCTGGGCGCCGTACTGTTCGCCCACGACGAATTCCAGGCCGTTATCCAGGCCGTCAAAGAGCTGGCTGCCGAAGCCGCCAAGCCAACCTGGGACTGGGCTCCGGCTCCAGAAGCCACCGACCTGCTGGGCGCTATCCGCTCCGAGTTCGGCGAAGCGATCTCCCAGGCTTACACCATCACCGTCAAGGCCGACCGTTATGCACGCCTGGGCGAGCTGAAAGACCAGGTCGTCGCCAAGCTGTCCGGCGAAGAAGGCCAGCCTTCCGCCGGCGACGTCAAAGCCGCTTTCGGTGAAATCGAATACCGCACCGTTCGCGAAAACATCGTCAACGGCAAGCCACGTATCGACGGCCGCGACACCCGCACCGTACGTCCGCTGAACATCGAAGTCGGCGTTCTGCCGAAGACCCACGGTTCGGCCCTGTTCACCCGTGGCGAGACTCAGGCCCTGGTCGTCGCGACCCTGGGTACTGCCCGTGACGCACAGCTGCTGGACACCCTGGAAGGCGAGAAAAAAGACCCCTTCATGCTGCACTACAACTTCCCTCCGTTCTCGGTGGGCGAGTGCGGTCGCATGGGTGGCGCTGGTCGTCGTGAAATCGGTCACGGCCGTCTGGCCCGTCGTTCGGTTCAGGCCATGCTGCCAGCCGCCGACGTGTTCCCTTACACCATCCGCGTAGTATCGGAAATCACCGAGTCCAACGGTTCCAGCTCCATGGCTTCCGTGTGTGGTGCTTCCCTGGCACTGATGGACGCTGGCGTGCCGATGAAGGCACCGGTTGCCGGTATCGCCATGGGCCTGGTCAAGGAAGGCGAGAAATTCGCCGTCCTGACCGACATCCTGGGTGACGAAGACCACCTGGGTGACATGGACTTCAAGGTAGCCGGTACCGCCAAAGGCGTCACCGCGCTGCAGATGGACATCAAGATCAAGGGCATCACCGAAGAAATCATGGAGATCGCCCTGGGCCAGGCCCTGGAAGCTCGCCTGAACATCCTCGGCCAGATGAACCAGATCATTGGCCAGTCGCGTACCGAACTGTCGGCCAACGCTCCGACCATGATCGCGATGAAGATCGACACCGACAAAATCCGTGATGTCATCGGTAAAGGCGGCGCGACCATCCGTGCGATCTGCGAAGAGACCAAGGCTTCGATCGACATCGAAGACGACGGCTCGATCAAGATCTTCGGCGAAACCAAGGAAGCCGCAGAAGCTGCGCGTCAGCGCGTTCTGGGTATCACCGCGGAAGCCGAGATCGGCAAGATCTACGTTGGCAAGGTTGAGCGCATCGTCGACTTCGGCGCATTCGTCAACATCCTGCCTGGCAAGGACGGTCTGGTTCACATCTCCATGTTGAGCGATGCTCGCGTCGAGAAAGTGACCGACATCCTGAAAGAAGGTCAGGAAGTGGAAGTGCTGGTGCTGGACGTGGACAACCGCGGCCGTATCAAGCTGTCCATCAAAGACGTGGCAGCAGCCAAGGCTTCGGGCGTTTAAGACCCCTGACGCTGTAAGCTGAACAAGCAGACGCCCCGACTGGTTCGGGGCGTTTTGCTATGTGCCGTTTGTGCCTTGCTCCCTGTCGGGCGGGTGACATGGCAAAACCCCGGTCCCGGTGCTAGGTTTAGCCCAGCGCCCGTGTAGCTCAGCCGGTAGAGCAGCGCACTCGTAACGCGAAGGTCGCAGGTTCGATTCCTGTCTCGGGCACCAGTCAGCCGTTTCAAGCAATCCATGAATGCCTGTCAGATACCTACAAAGCCCGCCCAGTGCGGGCTTTGTCGTTTCTGGTGTTCGTGATGTGTGCCCGGGCGATTGATGGATGTCCCGGCTCCGCCAGGAAACCTGCTCAAGCCTTGCCAAGGGCCCCGGCCAGCCAGTCGCAGAAGCTGCGGGTGAGGGCATCGCCTTCGCTGTCGCGGTGCACCAGCCAGCTCCAGTTCGGGCCGCGTACGGTCTGCTCCGCCAGCGCCACCAGCAGCCCCTGATCCCGGGCGCGGCCGGCCAGCAGCTGGCTGACCAGGGCTATCCCCAAACCTTGGCTGGCGGCGTCCAGCAACAGGCCGGGGTCGGAGAAGTTCAGCCCCTGGCTGTGCTGGCCGACGTCGATGCCGCCCTGTACCTGCCAATGGCTCCAGTCCATCTCGCGCTCGCCGTGCAGGGTGGTGCGCGCGTCCGCTGCCTGTTCCAGCAAGGCGGGATGGCAGGCCGGGTACAGGCGGTCTTCCAGCAACACGCGAAAGCTGCATTCGGCCTGGGCGCTGAGGTCGTCGCGCACGGCGATGTCGATGGTCTGGGTGGCCATGTCGGGTGTTTCGTCGGTGGTCAGCAGCCACAGGTCAACCTGCGGATGAAGCCGGTGAAAGTCCGCCAGGCGCGGCACCAGCCAGTGGCGGGCAAAGGCCGGGGTGGTGTTGACCACCAGTTGATTGGGTTTGCGGTACTGGTCCAGGCGACGGATGCCCACGGCCAGTTGTTGCAACAGCGACTGGGTGGTGCTGAGCAGGTCGAAGCCGGCATCGGTCAAGGCCACGCTGCGGCCGTTGCGGAAGAACAGCGGCTGTTCGAGGAAACTTTCCAGGCTGCGAATATGCTGGCTGATGGCCGACTGGGTGAGGTGCAGCTCTTCGGCGGCCTTGTGGAAGCTGCCCAGGCGGGCGGCGGCCTCGAAGCCGCGCAGGGCATTCAGGGGTGGCCAGTGTTTAAGCATGATTGATAAGCCCAGCTAATCAGAATTCGACAAAATCTATCGTTTGTTCGGTCGTTTTTACAGGCCTAGCATACAAGTCATGGCCGCGGTCGCGGTTTTCAGTGATAACAAAATCTTAACTGAAGGCACTTGTATGCAATTCAACGATGCGCAGAACGGCTGGTTCATGCCCGCCGAATGGGTACAGCACGCCGCCACCTGGATGGCTTTTCCCCATAACCAGGCCCTGTGGGAAAACAGCTGGGGCGTGACCCTGGCCGAGGTGCAGGTCGACTTTGCCCGTGTGGCCAACGCTATCGCCCGTTTCGAACCGGTGAAGATGGTGGTTGACCCCTGCGCAGTGGCGCGAGCCCGTGAGTTGTGTGGAGCGAATATCGAGCTGGTCGAGCTGGCAATCAACGACAGCTGGTGCCGCGACTCCGGCCCGAGTTTCGTCTGCCATCCGCGCCTGGGCACGGCCGGAGTCAACTGGCGCTTCAACGCCTGGGGCGGCAAGTCGGCTTGCGACCTGGACCAAAGCCTGGCGCGGCGGATCCTCGACAGCCTCGGCCTGCAATGCTTCGACACATCGCTGACCAACGAAGGCGGCGCCATCCATGTGGACGGGCAGGGCACCCTGATCACCACCGAATCGGTACTGCTCAACGGCAACCGCAACCCCGGCATGAGCAAGGCCGAAATGGAGGAGATCTTCGCGCGCCTGCTGGGCGTGAAGAAAACCATCTGGCTGCCCGGCGATCCCAACTACGTGACCGGCGACATGACCGACGGCCACGTCGACGGCGTCTGCGCCTTCGCCCGACCCGGTGTGCTGCTGGTGGACGCGACCCGGGATTCATCTTCGGTGTACGCCGAGGTCGTGCGCGAGAACCGCCGCGCCCTGGAACTGGCCACCGATGCCCAGGGACGCCGCTTCGAAATGCTCGAACTCTTCGAAGCCAGCGATGCCGTGGACCAGGAGGCCGAGGTGTTCTGCGCTTCCTACACCAATTTCTACATCGCCAATGGCGCGATCATCATGCCGGCCTACGGTATCGCAGCCGATGACGAGGCCGCGGCGACCCTGCGCCTGGCTTTCCCCGGGCGTGAGGTGGTGCCGGTGCGGATCAACCAGCTGGCCCACGGCGGCGGTGGTGTGCACTGCATCACCCAGCAGCAACCGGCCTGGCCGCTGAAGGGGTAATGCCATGACTCATCTGACCGTCGCCACCACCCAGTTCGCCTGCAGCTGGAATCTGGAGGACAACCTCGACCAGGCCGAGCAACTGGTGCGGGAAGCCGCCGCCAAGGGCGCGCAATTGATCCTCCTGCAGGAGCTGTTCGCCACCCCGTACTTCTGCATCGAGCAGGACCACAAGCACCTGGCCTTGGCGCAGGAATATGGCAAAAGTGCCGTACTCCGGCGCTTCGCCGACCTTGCCCGAGAACTGGGCGTGGTGTTGCCGCTGAGCTGGTTCGAGCGTGCCGGCAACGCCTTCTTCAACTCGCTGGCGGTGGCCGATGCCGACGGCCGCCTGCTTGGCGTCTACCGCAAGACCCACATCCCCAACGCCATCGGCTACCAGGAGAAGGAGTACTTCAGCCCCGGCGATACCGGCTTCCGCGTCTGGGATACCGCTTTCGGCCGCATAGGCGTGGGCATCTGCTGGGACCAGTGGTTCCCCGAGACCGCCCGCTGCCTGGCCTTGATGGGCGCGCAGGTGCTGCTCTATCCCACGGCCATCGGCTCCGAGCCGGGCGCCGCCGGGCTGGACTCGCGCGACCACTGGCAACTGACCCAGCGTGGCCACGCGGCCGCCAACATCCTGCCGGTGATAGCGGCCAACCGTGTCGGGCAAGAGACGGCAACCACCGATCCGCAGTTGCGGATGAGTTTCTACGGCTCGTCCTTCATCACTGATCACAAGGGCAAGCTGCTGGCCGAGGCTGACCGTGACACTACGGGCGTGCTGGTACAGCGGCTGGATCTTGCCGCCATGGCCGAGGAACGCCTGAGCTGGGGCATCTACCGGGATCGCCGCCCGGAAATGTACGGCCCGCTGCTGGGCCTGGACGGTTGCCGAACCCATGAACACTGGTCGCGCCAGGGAGCCTGAAGATGAATCTCATCAAGAAACTGTCGGTGCTTGCCTTGGGCCTTGGCCTGGGTTGTTCGCAGTTCAGCGTCCAGGCCGAGGACAAGGTCCTGCGCCTGTACAACTGGGCGGACTACTTCGCCCCGCAGACCTTGGCTGCCTTCACTCACGAGACCGGTATCCAGGTCATCTACGACGTGATGGACAGCAGCGAGACGCTGGAAGCCAAAATGATGTCCGGCCACAGTGGTTATGACCTGATCTTCCCCGGCGACACCGTGGCCGAACGCCTGATGCGCGCCAGTGCCCTGCAGAAGCTCGATCAGGGCAAGCTCGAGCACCTGGATGACATCGAGCCCGGCTTGCGCACGTTGCAGGCCCTGTATCCACATTCGCGGAATGCCACCGTGCCCTACACCTGGGGCACCATCGGCCTGACCTGGAACCAGGCGATGATCGACAAGCGTCTGAATAATGCGCCAGTGAACAGCCTGGATATGATCTTCAAGCCCGAGGTCGCGGCGAAGTTCGCCGATTGCGGCATCTCCATGATCGACTCGCCCGACGAAGTGCTGGCCGTGGTGCTCAACTACCTGGGCCACGACCCGCGCAGCAGCAAGCCGGACGAACTGGCCGAGGCGGTGGCGTTGCTCAAGGGCATCAAGCCGTACATCCGCAAGTTCCAGTCGCAGCCGGTGACCCAGCTGGTCAATGGCGACATCTGCCTGTCCCTCGGCTACAGCGGCGACATGACCCAGGCCCAGCGTACCGCCGACGAGGCCGGCAAGGGGGCGCGCTTCCAATACCGTATTCCGCGGGAGGGCACCACGGTGTGGATGGACACCATGGCCATCCCGGCCGATGCCCGCCACCCGGAATACGCCTATGCGCTGATCAACTTCATCATGCGCCCGCAAAACATGGCGGCGATCAGCAACGCCACCGGCTATCCCACCTCCAGCGCCAAGGCCAGGCCGATGGTGGCGGCCGACATGCGCAATAATCCGGATATCTATGTGGACGCGGCCACCTATGGGCGGCTGATCCCCGGCAAGGACATTGCGCAGCGCGACATGCGGGCGCGAATGCGCGCCTGGACCACCTTCAAGACCAGCCTTCACGACTGAGGCCAGCAACCGCCAGAGCAGGGCGGGCACCTGGTAATCGGGTGGCCACGCCCTTCGAGATTCACTCAACAGAGAACACCTCATGTCTACACGCCGTGACTTCATCAAGCAGCTGATGGCGGCCAGCGGAGTCGGTGCCGCCGCCTCCCTTGGCCTCGGCTTTGGCGCCCCGCGCATTTTCGCCGCCTCGGCCGGCAACTGGTACATGCCCGACGAGCACGGCCCGCAGGAGCGGGTGATCCTGGCCTTCGGCGCGTCGTCCCGGGTCTGGGAGGACTGGGCGGGCGCGGTGAACGACACCATCGCCCTGCTGGCCAGGACCATCGCCAAGTATCAACCGGTGACCGTGCTGTGTCGCGCCAGCCAGCTGTCATTGGCCAAGAGCAAGTGTGGCACCAGCAATATCGACTTCCTGACCTTGTCGCTGGACGACGTCTGGGTGCGCGACTACGGCGGCTGCTTCGTGGTCGACGGCGCGGGCGGCCTGGGCCTGGTGGATTTCAACTTCAACGGCTGGGGCGACAAGCAGACCTCGGCCAACGACACCCGCGTGGCCGATACCCTGAGCGAGGAGATGGAGGCCGACTACGTTCGTAGCGCGCTGGTGGGCGAGGGCGGCGGCATCGAGGTGGACGGGCATGGCACCGCGATCATCACCGAGAGCTGCTGGATCAACGACAACCGCAACCCGGGGCTGGGCAAGGCGCAGATCGAAGCCGAGCTGAAGGCCAACCTCGGCCTGCGCAAGATCATCTGGTTGCCGGGTATCAAGGACAAGGACATCACCGATGCCCATGTCGATTTTTATGCGCGCTTCGTCAAGCCCGGCGTGGTCATCGCCAACCTGGACAATGACCCCGGGTCCTACGACTACGCCGTGACGCGCAGGCACCTGGAAATCCTCAATGCCGCCACCGACGCCGATGGCCGCAAGCTGGTGGTCCACACCCTGCCGCCGCCGACCAGGATGCGCAGCAACCTGTATACCCGCGACAACCCGGATTTCGCGCCGGGTTACATCAACTTCCTGCCGATCAACGGCGCGGTGATCGCTCCGCAGTTTGGTGACGCGGCGGCGGACCAGTACTGCAAGGACCTGCTGGCCAGGCTTTATCCGGGGCGGGTGGTGGAACAGGTCAATATCGACCCGATCGCCGCGGGTGGCGGCGGCATTCATTGCGTGAGCAAGCATCTGCCACGGGTGTGAGGTGGCTTTTGGGTGCGTAAGACCTAGGGAGCGGATCTGACTCGATTCTTCTATACAACAAAGCCCGCATCGAGCGGGCTTTGTCGTGTTTACTGGCTTTGAATCACTTCACCTTGCTTCTCAGGTCCTCGAGGCTGCGTTTGAGTTGGTCCAGGTTCTGGCCCTGATTGCTGACCTCGCTCTTGAGGCTGGACAGCTCGCTGGAACTCGAACTGGAGCTTGAGCTGCTGCCACGCTTGAGGTCATCGATCTGACTCGCCAGCTTATCCAGGGTGCTGGCTTGAGTACTGACCGTGCTCTTGAGGCTGGACAGCTCGCTGGAACTCGAACTGGAGCTTGAGCTGCTGCCGCGCTTGAGGTCATCGATCTGACTTGCCAGCTTATCCAGGGTGCTGGCTTGAGTACTGACCGTGCTCTTGAGGCTGGTCAGTTCGCTGGAGTTCGAGCTGGAGCTTGAACTGCTGCCACGCTTGAGCTCCTCGATCTGCTTGCCGAGCTTGTCCAGTTCGTTGGCCTGGTCGCTGGTAACGCGCTTGAGGCTGTTCACTTCACTGGTGCTCGAACTGGAGCTTGTGCCGCTGTTGCGCTTGAACTCTTCAAGCTGGGTTTCCAGCTTTTTCAGCTGGTTGGCTTGCTCGCCGGTGGTTTTCTTGAGGTTGCTCACCTCACTGGCAGTGGAGCTGGAGCTGCTGCCGGTGTTGCGTTTGAACTCTTCGATCAGGCGCGCCTGGCTGTTGACGACGTCCTTGAGCTTTTCCAGTTCGGCGCTGCTGCTCTTGAGGCCGTCCTGCAGCTTTTGCAGGTCGTCCACGGTGAAGCCGCTGGGGCGGACGGTGTACTTGAGGTCTACTTCCTGGTGCAGGGCCGAGATCCTGTCCGAGTACGAGGCGCTGCTGGAGTTGAATTCGACGGCCTGGGCGGAGAGTGACAGGCTGCTGAGGATCAGGGTGGAGAGGCTGGTGGCGAGGAAGGCGGACGAACGCTGAGTGCGGCTGAACATCACTGGGTTTCCTTGTGAAGTGCCGATATGGCACATCGCTATGACTGCGTCCTTGCCTTCTTGTTTCAGGGGCAAGAAGGTGGCTCGGGGAGTGGAGTGTAACAACGTATTTTTCGTGAAAGTGCCTTGAGCGAACGGACAGGTTTTTTGTCGGTGCGCTGTAACGATTCGTATGCATCCGCAGACAAAGGTCCTATATTCGCAGCCTGTCTGAATGGTTTTCAGATGATCCCGAATGGTTCACGGCCAGATAAATCGGCTTTCACAGCGCTTTTTTGCGGCAAAGAGATCCCAACGATCCAGATCCATCTTCCATTCCCATGATCAGAGAGAACGAGATGATTCCTAAAGAAGCCAGAATTGACGTAGCCCTTGAAAAGTACCTGGCTGCCACGCCTTCCTTGCAGGAAGAAATCAGCGCCCTGAGCCCGCAGGAGCAGAAGCAGCAGGCCCAGTGGGCGTTCGAGGACGAAGCGGAGTCGCGCGGCATCGAGCCGTGGGAGCTTGTGCTGGAGTTGGTGGCCGAGTCGCCCGAGGAGCTCAAGGCCATGCGCCTGGAGGTCCATCAGGAGGTGGCCGAGGCCCTGGGCATGGACCTTCAGGACTACCTGGAACTCAACGAAATCGACGACTGATGCAAAAACGCCAGTCTTTCAGGGGCTGGCGTTTTTCTTTGGGGGTATCGCGCAGGCTTTTGAAAATCAGAGGCTCAAGCGCATCGACAGGTCGACCGCCTTCACATCCTTGGTCATCGCCCCGATCGAAATGTAGTCGACGCCGGTCTCGGCGATCGGGCGCAAGGTGCTTTCATTGATCCCGCCGCTGGCTTCCAGCTTGGCCTTGCCGGCATTCAGGCGAACCGCTTCACGCATGTCGTCCAGGCTCAGCTCGTCGAGCATGATGATGTCCGCGCCCGCCGCCAGGGCTTCCTTGAGTTCTTCCAGGCTTTCCACTTCGACTTCCACCGGCTTGCCCGGGGCGATCCTGTGGGCGGCGCTGATCGCCTGGGCGATACCGCCGCACGCGGCAATATGGTTTTCCTTGATCAGGAAGGCGTCGTACAGGCCGATGCGGTGGTTGTGGCAGCCACCGCAGGTCACCGCGTACTTCTGCGCCAGGCGCAGCCCCGGCAGGGTCTTGCGGGTATCCAGCAACTTGACCTGGGTATCGGCGACGAAGTCGGCGTAATACTGCGCGCGGGTGGCCACGCCGGACAGCAGCTGCAGGAAGTTCAGGGCGCAGCGTTCGCCGCTGAGCAGCGAACGGGCCGGACCTTCGAGGTGGAACAAGGCCTGGTTGGGGCTGACGCGCTCGCCGTCACGCACCTGCCAATGCACGGCGACCCGCGGATCGAGCTGGCGGAACACCGCGTCAACCCAGGCCGTGCCACTGACGATCGCCGCTTCGCGGGTAATGATGGTGGCTTTGGCCAGGCGTTCGGCCGGGATCAGTTGCGCGGTGATATCGCCGCTGCCGATGTCTTCCAGCAACGCACGGCGCACGTTGGCTTCGATTTCGGCGGTCAGGTCGGCGAGGCGTAGATTCGGCATAGCAGGCTCCACAAACAAAGTGGCCCGATTATAGGGCCATGGCGCAAGCGAACCCAAGGCGGCGCCCCTCCAGTACCTGCATTTGGTCGCCTGGCATGAGCCGTTTGCGAGAAAGGGCGGTCGCTATAGGAGCACTATTTCAAAGCCCGCGCAGAGTCTGCTGGCACAAGAAGGGGCTTTTGCCAGATAATCCGACTTCTAATTGACGTCATAGCTTTGACGTTTGCTTGGCTCCCCAATATTTGAAATGCAGCGGTGCGTATCGATGCCTGCTGGGACTCGACTGTGAGCGTCGACCGACCTTTTATTGCGCGGCAGAGAAAACCTTTCAGGAGGCTTGGATGCACAACGACGGGAATGTAGTGCCTTTGCACAAGGTGGCTACGGATCAGGCGAACCCTTCGCCGCTCGCCCGCCTGCCTGTGATTCTGCTTCAGGTCCGTGACAAGGCCGCCCAGCAACTGCGCCATGGCCTGCAGGAACTGTTCGATAACGCCGACGACACCTTGTTCGAGATGGCCGACCGGGCCCAGAACAATGTCGACCAGAACACCTTTTTCGAAGCCATGCGCGACCTGCGCCTGAAACGCAAAAGCATCGAGCGCGGCTTCCTGGAAAAACTCTTCGAGGTCTTTGTCGGCCTGGTCCAGTACGACCCTGCGCCGGCGATCGCCCAGGCCGTCGCCTACGTCCCACCCGCTGACACCTGCCGGGATGACCTGGAGCGCACCGTGGCCCTCGAGGCGATGGTCGCCAAGGCCGGCAACCGTGACGGCTTTGCCCTTGGCCAGCTCACCGCGCGCCTGAACGCGCTGCTGGGCAAGCGCCTGGATGACCGCAGCAACCCCTTGGGCCCGGCCATGCTCTGCGAGTATTTCCTCGAGTCCGGGCGCAGCCTGGGGGTGGAGATCAAGGTCAAGCTGATCATTCTCAAGCTGTTCGAACGTTATGTGCTCAGCGAAGCCGACCAGCTGTACGCCGAAGCCAATCAGCTGTTGGCCGCCACGGGCGTGTTGCCGGAGCTCAAGCCCGCGCCGGCGCGCCGGTCTATCGATCAGGCGGCCGCGAGTATCCAGGCCACGCCGGAGCCCGGCGAGGCGCAGATGGACGAAAGCGTTCAGCAAGTGTTCGCCGCCTTGCAGGAGCTGCTGTCGCATGTCCGCGGCAGCGTGGTGCCGACCCTCGAGGCGAGCGCCGAAACCCAGCCCATTTCCACCCGTGACCTGCTGCGCCTGCTGTCTCACCTGCAGCACTACGTGCCGGCGGGCACCCAGGACGATTTCGACCTGCGCAACCACTTGGAACAGCTGCTGACCCGGGTCAGCGTGAAAAGCGGCAAGTCGCGGGTGGTCGGGGTGGCCGACGAGGACGTGATCAACCTGGTGGCCATGCTCTTCGAATTCATCCTGGCCGATCGCAACCTGCCGGAATCCTTGAAGACCCTGATCGGCCGCTTGCAGATCCCCATGCTCAAGGTCGCGGTGCTGGACAAGAGTTTCTTCAGCCGCAGCAGCCATCCGGCACGCCGCCTGCTCAATGAAATCGCCGCCGCGGCCATGGGCTGGGGCAGTTGCGACGATTATCAGCGCGATAGCCTGTACCTGCGCATCGAGCAGGTGGTGCAGCGGCTGTTGAGCGACTTCGTCGACGACCCGGCGATCTTTTCCGAGCTGCTCGCCGAGTTTCTCGCCTTCACCAGTGACGAGCGGCGCCGCAGCGAGCTGCTGGAACAACGCACCCGTGACGCCGAAGAGGGCCGGGCCAAGGCCGAACTGGCGCGCCGTCGCGTCGAGCAGGCGTTGAACGAAGGGTTGCTGGGCAAGGTCCTGCCGCTGACGGTCGTCGAGTTCGTGCAACAGGCCTGGAGCAAGGTCTTGCTGTTGACCTGTCTCAAGCATGGCGAGCAGTCCAGCGAATGGCGCCAGGGGCTGCAGACCATGGAGCAACTGATCTGGAGCGTGCAGCGTCACACCGATCCGGATGCCGCCATGCAGCTGCTGGCGCTGGTGCCCGACCTGCTCAAGGCGCTGCGCGACGGCTTGAACAGCGCAGCGTTCGATCCGTTCGCCACCAGCGAGTTCTTCAGCCAGCTGGAAGCCTTGCACCTGCAGGCGTTCGAGCACTTTGCTCAGGACGCCGGGCAGCATCGGCCAGGTGTGGCGGACGAGCAGCCGGCGATGGTCGCGGTCGAGGAGCACATCATCCTGCCCTGTGCCGAAGAGGGCCCGCTGGAGGCCGCGCCCCTGGCGCTGGCGGCCAACGATCCCGGGTTGCTGCGGGTCGAACAGCTGCGGCTGGGGGCCTGGGTCGAATTCCTCGAGGACGAGGACAACAGCGTGCGCTGCAAGCTGGCGGCCATCGTGCAACCCGGCGACAAGTACATCTTCGTCAACCGCACCGGCATGAAGGTCCTGGAGCGCACCCGGGTCGGCCTGGCCCTGGAGTTTCAGCGCGGGGCCGTGCGTGAGCTGGACGACACCTTGCTGTTCGATCGGGCGCTGGAATCGGTGATCGGCAATTTGCAGCGACTCAATCGCGGCAAGTGATCGCAACCTGGGCGTGGAACGCGGCATACTGAGCCGTCACAGGCTTCGTTGAAGGAATCGGTATGCAGTTGGACCCCGCAAGCGGCTGGTGTCACGGCGTTCGCCATTGCCCGTCACCCAATTTCAACGCACGCCCCGCGGATGAAATTTCCCTGCTGGTGATCCACAACATCAGCCTGCCGCCGGCCCAGTTCGCGACGGGCAAAGTGCAGGAATTCTTCCAGAACCGTCTCGATGTCACAGAGCACCCCTATTTTGCCGGGATCGCCGACCTGCGCGTGTCCGCGCATTTTTTGATCGAACGTGACGGAACCGTGACTCAGTTTGTCTCCTGTCTGGACCGCGCCTGGCACGCTGGCGTGTCGTGGTTCGACGGGCGCGAAAGCTGCAATGATTTTTCCCTGGGGATCGAACTGGAAGGCACCGACGAGCTGCCATTCACCGATGCCCAGTACGACGCGCTGGTTGCCTTGACCCGGCAGTTGCGGCAGGCCTTCAAGGCCATTACCCCACAGCGGATTTGTGGGCACAGCGATATCGCTCCGGGGCGCAAGACCGATCCGGGGCCCGGATTCGACTGGGTACGCTATCGCGCGGCCCTGAACGAAGGGGAAGGACAATGAGTTTTCTGGTGTTGTTGCTGGCGGTCTGGATCGAGAAGTTCTCGGCCTTGCGCCAGCGCGTTCAGCATGACGAGCCGTGGCTGCGTCAATTGCTTGGGCAGGAGGCCAGTCCGCGTCTGGCCAAGCGTCCCTGGTGGGTGCTGGCGCTGCTGGTGCTGCTGCCGGCAGTGCTGCTGGGGTTGCTGTTGCTGGTACTGGAGCCGCTGGCCTACGGCCTGCTGGCGTTGCCGGTGCATCTGCTGGTGGTGATCTACAGCCTGGGGCGGGGCGACCTGCTGGGCGAACTCGGACCGTTTCGCGATGCCTGGCGCCGCGAGGACCTGCAAGCCGCGGCACATGTCGCCAAGCGCGACCTGGATATCTGCGCCGACAGTGGCGAGCAGTTGCTCGAGCGGGTTCAGGGGCACCTGTTGTGGCAGGCCTACCAGAGCTTTTTCGCGGTGATCTTCTGGTACTTCCTGCTGGGCCCGGTGGCCGCATTGAGCTATCGCCTGCTGGCGCTGGCCGCCGAGCACAGCAAGAACCCGGCGGTCGCCGAGCGCGCCGGGCAACTGCGGCATGCCTTCGACTGGTTGCCGGTACGCCTGCTGGCGGCCAGCTTCGCCCTGGTGGGCAACTTCGTCGCGGTCAGCCGCGTGATGCTCCACGAACTGCTGAACTGGAACATCAGCGCCGCGCAGCTGGTGGAAAAGGTCGGCCTGGTCGCCGCGGAAATCCCCGCGCCGATCACCGGGCCGGACGGCATTCTCAGCCTGGACCGGATCTGGGAACTGTTGCTGCGGGCCGCGGTGCTCTGGTACGCCGGTTTCGCCCTGTGGACCGTGCTGCCCTGACGACGAGCCGCGAGTGAGCGCTGGCGAGCCCCGGTCTCGCCAGCGCAACTGAAGCCTTCCATCCGTCCGCCGTCCCCGCGGTTAACCTTAAGTTACAAACCCTTTTGCCGATTTGAGCTATACAGAAGCAGCGCCAAATAGTGGCTATCTGCCGTCTTCGCGTACCTGCCAATAAAAATAAAAGCAAAAAGGGAGACTTCTTGTGAAGAGCTTGCTCTATCCCGCCATTGCCCTGATGAACCGCCTGAGCTTCGGCATGAAGTTCAGCCTGATCAGCGTGCTGTTTTTCCTGCCGATGCTGGTCACCAACTTTTATCTGGTGCGCGATTCCTACCGTGAATTCCAGGGCACCCAGGTCGAGCTGCAAAGCCTGGACCTGTTGGGCAGCAGCCTGACCCTGCGCCGCGACCTGGAAACCCTGAACAACATGGTGCAGATCAACGCGACCCTGGGGCAGTCCGGCAAGGCCGGGGATATCGAGAGCAAGATAGGCACCCTGGAAAAGTCCGTGCTTGAGCGCTTGCAGGGCTTGGCTGCGGTCACCGTGGACCCCGAGCAGATCGGCGTGTTCGACGGCAAGCGCGATGAAATGATCGCCGCCTTCAAGGCGCAACAGGCGGAAAGCTCGCTGCAAAGCAAAAGCGCGCTGATTGGCAAGCTCCTGGGCAGTGCGCAGATTTTCAGCCAGATCATCGCCAGCCAGTCGGGCCTGAGCCGCGACACCCAGAGCGATGTGCGGCAGTTGAGCGAACTGCTGACCAGCGTCACGCCCCAGGTGACCCAGGTCCTCGGCGAAGGGCGGGCGATGGGCGCGTATTCCCTGGGCCAAGGCTTTCTCAACTCATCCGCCAGCACCCGTTTCGACGAGTTGCTGGTGCAGATCGAAAAGCTCCAGGCCGAATACGGCCTGAAACTGCAGGATGCGCTGGGATCGAGCAAGGCCGCCCAGGGCGCGCTGGACGCCCTGGCCAGCGCCAGTAAAGGCAGCCTCAAGCAAGCCAGCGAGCTGTTCGAAGAGCAGGTGGTGATGGCCGATACCCTGGATGCGCCCTGGCAGGGTTTTTACGACCAGGTCAGCGGGTTGATGGCGCAGACCTACCAGCTCAACGAGGCGACCCTGAAGTTCCTCGGCGAGGAACTGCAACAACGGCTGGGGCAGAACCGCACGCACATGGTGCTGCTGGTGGTGGCGCTGGCGGCGGTGTTCCTGCTGATCTTCTATCTCTACGGCGCGTTCTATGTCTCGACCCGCACCACCCTCAAACGCCTGGGTGCGATGATGGACAAGGTGGCGGCCGGGGACATGACCGTCACCTTCGATGCCCAGAGCCGCGATGAGTTGGGGGAACTGGGCACTGTGTTCAACGGCACCGTGGCGAAGATCCACGACCTGATCGAGCTAGTGGGCAAGACCGTCGGCGAAGTCGAGCACCAGGCCGGGCAGGTGGAAGCCGTATCGGCCCAGAGCAACCAGGCGGTGGCGGGGCAGCGCAGCCAGATCGAGCAGGTGGCGACGGCGATGAACCAGATGTCCGCCACGTCCCAGGAAGTCGCGCGCAGCGCTGCGGCCGCGGTCAGCAGCGCCCACAGCGTCAACGACGAGACCGTCAGCGGGCGCGGCTTGGTGGAATCCCAGCAAGGCAGCATTGCCCAGTTGGCCAGCGAGATCGACCAGTCGGTGCTGGTGATCAACCAGCTGGCCAGCGACAGCCAGGCCATCAGCCGGGTGCTGGAGGTGATCAAGAGCATCGCCGAGCAGACCAACCTGCTGGCCCTCAACGCCGCCATCGAAGCGGCCCGTGCTGGCGAGCAGGGGCGCGGCTTTGCGGTGGTGGCCGACGAGGTGCGGACCCTGGCCAAGCGCACCCAGCAATCGACCGAGGAAATCGAGCAGATGATCGTCAAGCTCCACGGCGGCGTGGGGGCGGCGGTCAAGGCCATGGGCATCAGCCACCAGATGGCCAATGGCACGGTCGGACAGTCGGAAAAGGTCCAGCAGGCGCTGGAGAACATCCTCGGGGCGGTGGGCATGATCGTCGACCAGAACCAGCAGATCGCCGCGGCGGTGGAGCAGCAGACCGCGGTGGCCCACGACATCGATCAGAACATCGTCGAGATCAACCGCGCCGGCGAGCGCACCGCCGAAGGCGCGTACCAGACTGAAAACGCCAGCCGCCAGTTGTCCGCGCAGGTGGTGCAGTTGAAGCAGTTGATCAGCGCGTTCCGGGTCTGATTCAGGCGCTGTGGGGCCAGCCGAACAGCGCGCAAGCGTTGGCGGTACTGGCCGCCGCCAATTGTTCGGGGCTGATGGCCATGATTTCGGCCAGGGCCGCGCAGATGTCGGGCAGGTGCTGCGGGCTGTTGCGCTGGCCGGGGTACATGGCCGGCGCCATGTCCGGCGAGTCGGTTTCCAGCACCACCGCGTCCAGCGGCAAGTCGGCGATGACCTTGCGCAGGCGCAGGGCCTGCGGCCAGGTCGCGGCGCCCCCCAGGCCCAGTTTGAACCCCAGCTTGAGGTACTCGCGGGCTTCCTCGCGGCTGCCGGCGAAGGCGTGGATGATGCCGGCGCGCTTGAGCTTGAAGCGCTTGAGGGTGGCAATCACCGCGGCATGGCTGCGCCGTACATGGAGCAGGGCCGGCAGCTGGAAGTCCGCGGCCAGTTGCAGTTGCGCTTCGAACAGCTGCTGCTGGCGCTGGCGATCCAGCTGTTCGAGAAAATAGTCCAGGCCGATCTCACCCACCGCGCACAGCTGCGGATGGCCCGCCAGGCGGCTCAGCCAGTCGCCCAGCTCAACCAGGTCGGCCGGTTGGTGCTCGTCGAGATAAACCGGGTGCAGGCCGAAGGCGGCGTGCAGGTCGGCATCGCTCTGCACTAGCTCCCAGAGCCGCTGCCAATTGCGCTGATAAACCCCCAGCACCACCATCCGCCGCACGCCGAGGGCGCGGCTGGCCGCCAGCAGCGCCTGACGATCCGCGTCGAAATCCGGAAAATCCAGATGGGTGTGGCTGTCGATCAGTTCCACGTTCAAGCCTCGTGAATGCGCTGCTTGAAGGTCCGGGCGATGGCGTTCACGCCGGGTTGGTAATGGGCTTCTTCAATGGCGGCCAGGGCCAGTTGCAGGGCCTTGTCGGCGATCAGCTGGTGCTGCTGGGCCATGGCATTCACCGGCAGCGGCAAAAAGTCCAGCAGTTGGGTATCGCCGAAGGTGCCCAGGCGCAGCGGCCGCGACTTGAGCGGAAAGTCATGCAGCGCGTCGAACACCCCTTGCAGCAACACATAGGAGGTGGTCACCAGGGCATCCGGCAGATGGCCCAGGCGCTCCAGCAGCGCCTCCATCAACTGGCGCCCGCAGTCGCGGCTGAAGGCTTCGCCCTGTTCGATCAGCACCTGGCCGTCGAAACCTTCCAGCGCCTGCTTGAAGCCGGCGGCGCGTTCGCGGCTGATGCCCAGCTCGGGGCGGGCGCCGATCAGGGCGATCTGCCGCGGCTGGGGCTGCAGCAGGCTGCGGGTCAATTGCAGGCTGGCTTGCTGGTCGTCGCTGATCACCGAGCAGAAAAACTCCGGCTCCATCACCCGGTCGATGGCGATGATCGGCAGGCCCTGGGCCTGCAACAGGCGATAGGTGTCATCCTCCGGCGGCAGGCAACTGGCGACGAACAGCGCATCGCAGCGGCGCGCGCGGAACAGTTGCAGCAACTGCCGCTCGCTGTCCGGGGCATCGTCGGAGCTGGCGATCAGCAGCTGGTAGCCACGGGCGCGGGCACCTTGCTCGAGCAACTTGGCAATACGCGCGTAACTGGGGTTTTCCAGGTCTGGCAGGATGAAACCCAGGGTCCGGGTCCGCCGACTGCGTAGCCCGGCGGCTTGAGGGTTGGGCGTGAAGCCATGTTCCTCGACCACCGCCCGGACCCGTTCGACGGTCGCGTTGCTGATGCGTTGCTGTTCGGCCTTGCCGTTGATGACGTAGCTGGCGGTGGTGACGGACACACCGGCCAGTCTGGCGATATCGCTGAGTTTCAACCCGGGTTTTCCTTGTTTTCTGGAGCTTGCCCCGACATTTTCGCCAATCCTAACCGATATGGGCAGGCGACCAATGTCGGAACGTGCAGCCGACAGGTAGGACTTCAAGGATGATTGATTATCGAGTAACGTGCCCGTCATTGTAGATTAAACGTTTCAGCACGCGTATTTTCTAGGAATATGAGCAAACGGAAACAGGGCCTTGCCAAGCCGACGGTCCCGTTTGTGGCATTAACGCCGCCTGACTGATTCACTCAAAACAATACCTAGCGCCCCAGCGCTAAATAGGAGAAAGCATGCTCGAGCTCACTATTGAGCAGATATCCATGGGCCAGTCGGCCGTGGATAAGTCCGCCGCACTGCACCTGCTCGCCGACAAACTGGTGGCCGACGGCCTGGTCGCCGAAGGTTACCTGGCTGGCCTGCAGGCCCGCGAAGCCCAGGGCTCGACCTTTCTCGGTCAAGGTATTGCCATTCCCCACGGCACCCCGGAAACCCGCGACCAGGTGTTCGCCACTGGCGTGCGCCTGCTGCAATTTCCCGAGGGCGTGGACTGGGGCGATGGCCAGATCGTCTATCTGGCGATCGGCATCGCCGCCAAATCCGACGAACACCTGCGCCTGCTGCAACTCTTGACCCGCGCCCTCGGCGAAACCGACCTGGGCCAGGCCCTGCGTCGCGCCAGCTCGCCCGAAGCCCTGCTGAAACTGCTGCAAGGCGCGCCACAGGAGCTGGCGCTGGATGCGCAGATGATCGGCCTGGGCGTGGCCGCCGAAGATTTCGAAGAACTGGTATGGCGCGGCGCCCGCCTGTTGCGCCAGGCCGATTGCGTCAGCAACGGTTTTGCCGCCGTGCTGCAACAGGTCGAGGCGCTGCCCCTGGGCGATGGCCTGTGGTGGCTGCACAGCGAGCAGACCGTCAAGCGCCCGGGCCTGGCCTTCGTCACCCCGGACAAACCGATTCGTTACCTCGGCCAACCCCTGGCCGGGCTGTTCTGCCTGGCCAGCCTGGGCGAGGCCCACCAGGCCCTGCTCGAGCGCCTGTGCGCGCTGCTGATCGAAGGCCGTGGCCATGAACTGGGCCGGGCCACCAGCAGCCGTGCGGTGCTGGAAGTGCTGGGTGGCGAACTGCCGGCCGACTGGCCGAGCGCGCGCATCGTGCTGGCCAACGCCCATGGCTTGCATGCGCGCCCGGCGAAGATCCTGGCGCAGTTGGCGAAAAGCTTCGAGGGCGAGATCCGCGTGCGCATCGTCGACACACCGGGCTCCGCCGTCTCGGTGAAGAGCCTGAGCAAGCTGCTGAGCCTCGGCGCCCGCCGTGGCCAGACCCTGGAGCTGATCGCCGAACCGAACATCGCCGCCGACGCCCTGCCAGCCTTGCTGGCGGCCATCGCCGAAGGGCTGGGGGAAGAAGTCGAGCCGGTGGCGCAAGCCAGTGCGCCCCAGGAAGTGCCGGAAGAAATCGAGGTGCCCATCAGCGCGCCGGCTTCCGGCAGCCTGGTCCAGGCCATCCCGGCGGCGCCCGGCATCGCCATCGGCCCGGCGCATATCCAGGTGATCCAGCCATTCGACTACCCGTTGCGCGGCGAATCCACCGCCAGCGAGCGCGAGCGCCTGCAACAGGCCCTGGCCGAGGTCCGTCATGACATCGACGGCCTGATCCAGCGCAGCAAGGCCAAGGCGATTCGCGAGATTTTCGTGACCCACCAGGAAATGCTCGACGACCCGGAACTGACCGACGAAGTCGACACCCGCCTCAAGCAGGGCGAAAGCGCCGCAGCGGCCTGGATGACGGTGATCGAAGCCGCCGCCCGGCAACAGGAAGCCTTGCACGATGCGCTGCTGGCCGAACGCGCCGCCGACCTGCGGGACATCGGCCGCCGGGTGCTGGCCCAGCTGTGCGGAGTGCAGACCCCGGTCGAGCCGGATGAACCCTACATCCTGGTGATGGATGAGGTCGGCCCGTCGGACGTGGCGCGCCTCGATCCGGCGCGGGTGGCCGGCATTCTTACCGCCCGTGGCGGCGCCACCGCCCACAGCGCGATCGTTGCCCGCGCCCTGGGGATTCCGGCGCTGGTCGGCGCCGGGGCTGGCGTGCTGCTGCTCAAGCCGGGCACGCCGCTGCTGCTCGATGGCCAGCGCGGTCGCCTGCATGTGGATGCCGATGCCGGCACCCTGCAACGGGCCACCGAAGAGCGCGATACCCGCGAGCAACGGCTCAAGGCCGCCGCCGAACAGCGCCATCAACTGGCGCACACCACTGATGGCCATCACGTCGAGGTCTTCGCCAATATCGGTGAAAGCGCGGGCGTGACCAGCGCCGTGGACAACGGCGCCGAAGGCATTGGCCTGCTGCGCACCGAGCTGATTTTCATGGCCCACCCGCAAGCGCCGGACGAAGCCACCCAGGAAGCCGAATACCGCCGCGTGCTCGATGGCCTGGCCGGGCGGCCGCTGGTGGTGCGCACCCTGGATGTCGGCGGCGACAAACCGCTGCCGTACTGGCCGATCGCCAAGGAAGAAAACCCCTTCCTCGGCGTGCGCGGCATCCGCCTGACCCTGCAACGTCCGCAGATCATGGAAGCCCAGCTGCGCGCGCTGCTGCGCTCGGCGGACAACCGCCCGCTGCGGATCATGTTCCCCATGGTCGGCAGCGTCGACGAATGGCGCGCCGCCCGCGACATGACCGAGCGCCTGCGCCAGGAAATCCCGGTGGCTGACCTGCAGCTGGGGATCATGATCGAAGTGCCGTCCGCCGCCTTGCTGGCGCCGGTGCTGGCCAAGGAAGTGGACTTCTTCAGCGTCGGCACCAACGACCTGACCCAATACACCCTGGCCATCGACCGTGGCCACCCGACCCTGTCGGCCCAGGCCGACGGCCTGCACCCGGCGGTGCTGCAACTGATCGACATCACCGTGCGCGCGGCCCATGCCCACGGCAAGTGGGTCGGCGTGTGCGGCGAGCTGGCGGCCGATCCGCTGGCGGTGCCGGTGCTGGTCGGCCTGGGCGTGGACGAACTGAGCGTCTCCGGACGTAGCATCGCCGAGGTCAAGGCACGCATTCGCGAACTCAGCCTGACCCAGGCGCAAACCCTTGCTGAACAGGCCCTGGCCGTCGGCAGCGCGAACGATGTGCGCGCCCTTGTGGAGGCCATGTAATGGCAAAGATTCTTACCCTGACCCTGAACCCGGCGCTGGACCTCACCGTCCAGCTGACGCGCCTGGAACCGGGGCAGGTCAACCGCAGCGAAGCCATGCACACTCACGCCGCCGGCAAGGGCGTGAACGTGGCCCAGGTGCTGGCCGACCTTGGCCATCAGCTGACCGTCAGCGGCTTTCTTGGTGCAGACAATCCCCAGGCCTTCGAGGCGTTGTTCGCCCGGCGCGGTTTTGTCGACGCCTTTATTCGCGTGCCGGGGGAAACCCGCAGCAACATCAAGCTGGCCGAACAGGATGGGCGCATCACCGACCTCAACGGCCCCGGCCCGGAGGTCGACGCGGCGGCGCAACAGGCGCTGCTCGAACGCCTGGAACAGATCGCCCCGGGGCATGACGCGGTGGTGGTGGCCGGCAGCCTGCCGCGCGGCGTCAGCCCGCAATGGCTGCACGCCTTGCTGACCCGTCTCAAGGCACTGGGGCTGAAAGTGGCGCTGGACACCAGCGGCGAAGCCCTGCGCGCCGGCCTGGCCGCCGGGCCCTGGCTGGTCAAGCCGAACACCGAGGAACTGGCCGAGGCCCTGGGCAGCCCGCTGCTGTCGCTGGCGACCCAGGCCGCAGCCGCCAGGCGC
Organism: Pseudomonas sp. 09C 129; assembly: GCF_002843625.1. Classification (NCBI taxonomy): domain Bacteria; kingdom Pseudomonadati; phylum Pseudomonadota; class Gammaproteobacteria; order Pseudomonadales; family Pseudomonadaceae; genus Pseudomonas; species Pseudomonas sp. 09C 129. The sequence continues at coordinate 1,467,523 of NZ_CP025261.1, forward strand.
CTGCACGCCCAGGGCGTCGAGCATGTAGTGATTTCCCATGGCGCCGAAGGCGTGAACTGGTTCAGTGCCGCGCCAGCCCTGCAGGCGTTGCCGCCCAAGGTCAGCGTGGCCAGTACCGTCGGCGCTGGCGACTCGTTGCTGGCCGGTATGCTCCACGGCCTGCTCAGCGCCCACGCTTTTGAACAGACTCTGCGCACCGCCACGGCCATCGCCGCCATGGCCGTGACCCAGATCGGTTTCGGCATCACCGATGCCGCGCAGTTGGCACAGCTTGAACAGGGGGTGCGCGTTCATCCCCTCATAGAACAATAAGAGGGTTGGTCATGAAGTTAGCCATTGTTACCGCCTGCCCGAACGGCATGGTCACCAGTGTGCTGTGCGCCCGGTTGCTGGATGCCGCGGCCCAGCGCCAGGGCTGGAGCACCAGTGTCGAAGTCCATGACGAGGCGCACCCGGAACGGCAGTTGTCGGCCGCCACCCTCGAAGCGGCCGAGTGGGTGCTGGTGGTCAGCACCGGGCCTTTGGACATGTCGCGTTTCGTTGGCAAGCGGGTGTTCCAGAGCTCGCCCTCCGTGGCCCTGCAGGACGTCGACGGCGTGCTGCGCCGTGGCGCCGAGGAGGCCCAGGTGTATGTCGCGGCCGCAGCCGTGGCCGAGCCGGCGCCGGCCAGCAAGAACGCGCCCCGGCTGGTGGCGGTCACCGCTTGCCCGACCGGCGTGGCCCACACCTTCATGGCGGCCGAGGCCTTGCAGCAGACCGCCAAGCGCTTGGGGTACGAGCTGCAAGTGGAAACCCAGGGCTCGGTGGGTGCGCGCAATCCGTTGAGCGCCGAAGCCATCGCCGCGGCGGACGTGGTGCTGTTGGCCGCGGACATCGAAGTGCCCACCGAGCGCTTCGCCGGCAAGAAGATCTACCGCTGCGGCACCGGCATCGCCCTCAAACAATCGGAGGCGACCCTGAACAAGGCCCTGGCCGAAGGCCAGGTGGAATCGGCAGCGGCGGGCGCTGGCGCGGCGCCGGCCAAGCAAGAGAAAACCGGGGTCTACAAGCACCTGCTGACCGGTGTGTCGTTCATGCTGCCGATGGTGGTGGCGGGGGGCTTGATGATCGCCTTGTCCTTCGTCTTCGGCATCACCGCGTTCAAGGAGGAGGGCACCCTGGCCGCGGCGTTGATGCAGATCGGCGGCGACACTGCGTTCAAGCTGATGGTGCCGCTGCTGGCCGGTTACATCGCCTATTCCATCGCCGACCGCCCGGGTCTGGCGCCGGGGATGATCGGCGGCATGCTCGCCAGCACCCTGGGCGCGGGCTTTATCGGCGGGATCATTGCCGGTTTCATCGCCGGCTATGCGGCCAAGGCCATCAGTAAATACGCGCGCTTGCCCCAGAGCCTGGAGGCCTTGAAGCCGATCCTGATCATCCCGTTGCTGGCCAGCCTGTTCACCGGCCTGGTGATGATCTACGTGGTCGGCAAGCCGGTGGCGGGGATGCTCGCCGGCCTGACCCACTTCCTCGACAGCATGGGTACCACCAACGCGATCCTGCTGGGGGTATTGCTCGGCGGCATGATGTGCGTCGACCTGGGCGGGCCGATCAACAAGGCGGCCTATGCCTTCTCCGTGGGGCTGCTGGCGTCGCAGAGTTATGCACCGATGGCGGCGACCATGGCCGCCGGCATGGTGCCGCCGATTGGCCTGGGCATCGCCACCTTTATCGCCCGGCGCAAGTTTGCCCAGAGCGAGCGGGAAGCCGGCAAGGCGGCGCTGGTGCTGGGGCTGTGCTTTATCTCCGAAGGGGCGATTCCGTTCGCCGCCAAGGACCCGTTGCGGGTGATCCCGGCGAGCATCGCTGGCGGCGCGCTGACCGGGGCGCTGTCGATGTATTTCGGCTGCAAGCTGATGGCGCCCCATGGTGGGTTGTTTGTGATGTTGATTCCGAATGCGATCAATCATGCGTTGTTGTATTTGCTGGCGATTGTGGCGGGGAGTTTGTTGACGGCGGTGGTGTATGCGGTGGTGAAGCGGCCGGAGGCGGCTGAGCTGGCGCTGGAGCCGGTCAAGGCCTGAGTGCCTCAGGCGGGCTTGCCTCGTTTCCGTAGGAGCGAGGCTTGCCCGCGATGGCGTTCGCGCTGGCGCTGCATTTTTTGGACGGGGTACATATCCGTTTCTGCGGTCACGGCTGCTGGCGGTTTCGTCCTTACGGCGACTCACTTTTTTCAGACGCCAAAAAAGTAAGCAAAAACGCTTGCCCCTGCGTACGGCCTTCGCTGCGCTCAGGTTCCCTCGCTCCGGCGTCCCTCAGGGGGCATCGACTCCGGTCGGCTTCGCTTCGACCTCCATACGATGTCCTCGACTGCGTCGAGGGGCGCTGCGCGCCATCCCCCTGATGAACACCTCCGCTCGGCCTCCCGATGGGGCGGGTGGATCAAGAGCAGAATCAAAAGCCAAAGCCAAAGCCAAAGGCATGCGCGACCTACCAGTCGGCGCTAAACCCTGTAGCCGCTGCCGAGCCTGCGAGGCTGCGATCGACTGCGCAGCAGGCGCAGGATCTTGAGCCCGCTGGAGGACCTTCGGTCCTATCGCAGCCTTCGGCAGCGGCTACAGAGATCGCGGTTATATCGGAGCCTTTTGTAGGTGCGAGCTTGCTCGCGATCAGGTCCCGCGGCTGACAGGTTTGTCGTGTAAGACGCTGTCTGAAAGTGAGGCGCTTCGCTTTCCTTTGTAAGGCTTTTCCGAGAAACTCCGGGCCGCTTGCGTCTGGGAAGGGCGCTGTCTAGCCTCGGGTTTGTCACTGGTTTTTCAGTGATCGGGTTTAGCAGCTCGGTAAGTCTCAGGCGTATTAAGACACCATGCCTTCACGGTCGGATTTCATTCTGGCTGGTCTGTTATGGCGGCTGTACGTGGGGCACCTTCGGGTGCGCCGGGTTCCTGAGCCCTGGTCTGCTAACCCGCGTCCAGCTGCCACCCTCAATCGTTTAGCAGCGACGGGTGAAAGCTCCATTGCTCGGGAGTTACACCATGAAAAAACTCGTCCCCGATCCACCCGTTTCCCTGCCGTTCTCACGCCGCAATCCAGACCACGACCAGGCCAATGAGCAGGTCTGTCAGGCGCTGGCCAACCATCCGGTGGAAGGTTCGTTGCTCGCAGCCTTGAAACCCACCGCGGCGGGGCCTGCGGGTAAGGATTCGCTCTTCACCGTCCGTCCCGGCATCAGCGCCGAAGAGGCGTTGCTTCACGTGTCCATGCTGCTTAAATCCGCCGAGGAGGTTTCCGACGAGATCACCGAACACGCCAGCGGTATCGAGCGTGGCCTGATCTGGTCGTTGGTGCATTCCGTGGAGATGGCGCGCGGAGTGGTGGATGCCTTGCTCGACGGAAATCGTCGCTGATCGGCAACGGCCCGCTGGCTGCGATCCTTCTTGATATTCGCGGCTGGTCGGGTCAGACAAAGCAAATCCATGACGCTAGTCTGAGCACCGGTGCTCTGCTCCCTGACGCTGACCCTTTTTTCCGAGCGGATTCCGGACCTATGTAAATCAAGCACTTACAAAGGTCCCCGAAAAGAGGGGTAAATACGGTGTTCAGCATGATTTCTCTTTGAAATCATGGTGCTATTGGGATATTTGTCTAGTTCACTGCCGAATAGGCAGCTTAGAAAAATATCGACAACCCGCGCACCCGCCGCGCGTAGTTCACTGCCGAATAGGCAGCTGCCATAAACGCATTGAAGGTATGGCCCAACTCGCGTTAACGACTGGCGTTAATGGTCGGTAGAGTGGGAGCTCGCCTCGATCCCGGTCGGGGCGTTTTTTTGTCTGTAGACCCGTAAGAGGCGAACTACCAAAACAGCCACCTCATCAAAGTTCAGAATCGTCTTACAGCCTTGCCTTTCGCCACTTGCTAGGTTCGGGGAGTTGCAAAGAATCAGAGCCTCCCTCACGGATCAGTTAACGCAAGGATGATAAATGCTCCCCTCTGCTCGCCTGGGTGACAAACACATCTGCCCACTTCCCGGTCATGGCACCACTCCAATTACCTCCGCTTCTGGTGACATAAACATCAACTTCATGGGCGCCGCCCGAGTCGGTGACACTTGCGGTTGTGGTGCGGTTATCACCACGGGGTTTCCCTCGATCATCTTGAACGGGCGCCCAATGGCTCACCTGGGCAGCCCTACCAGTCACGGCGGAACGATCATCTCGGGCAGCCCCGATACTTTCGGAGGCTTCCAGTTCGGTGGTGCAGCAATCCAGGCTATCGTTGACTTCGCCAAGCTAGGTGCCGTGCGCGCGGACGGCTCAGTGAACGATCAGCTGATGTCTGAGCTGTTGGCCGATCCACAACTGGAGCAGCGCGCCTTGCTCTCGGGCGCTCTGGTGCAACCTGGCAGTTCGTCCTTAACAACCCCGAAGGAGCCGTTGACTCCCGAGCTAATCGCAGTCGCCGGCAGCCAGCACGACACAAGCTCGGGCAACCAGATGATGTTCATCGGCCAGGCTGTGCGCGAACTGGCCGAATTCAAGCGCAGCAAGCCCGCCCTGGCGCGGACGCTGGTAGTGTTCACCCCGTCATACAGCGAAGCAATGCTCAGTGCGGCACGTGAATCCGCTGATGCCTATGGTGCTGGCTTTATTGGCGTGGCCAACGTCCAGGAGCTGATCGACTACCTGAACCAGGGCAAGGACCGTAAGCAATCCCCCATCGAACACCTATCGCTATTCAGCCACGGCGTGCCGCATCGGATCGCCTTTGGCTATCAGCTTGCCGGGGACTTCCAAATGTCCTTGGATGTACTGAGCTACGGTAAAATTTTACCTTCGGCGTTTACCAGTTCGGCGCAGATCGACAGTTACGCCTGTAGGACCGGCATGGGTAATCGCTCGGACTTCCCCGTCGAAGACGGCATTCAGTTCTTTTCGCAGACGAATGAGAGCCTGGCGCAGTTGCTGGCCAATCATCTGCAGATCAAGGTGCACGCCTTTGTTCGACGCTCGGACTACAAGAACACCTGGGGTTCGTTCGAGGAGCGCCGCATGGGCGATCTTTGCGGAATCAGTGGCAACGCAGCACCTGGGAAAGAATGGTGCAGGAAGTGGGAAACACTGGAAAAGGAGCGAAAGAATAGCCATCGTTTACTCGAATTCACTTACCAGACCATGGGCGCTATCAATCCCGTGATTTCTGGTGATACACCCCTTGGCGTACCGGGAGGCCACTTTGAGTTTTTACCGAAGTAAAGGCTTCTGGATAGCCTTTAGCATTTTTTCTCCTTTGTTTCTGATTGCGGCCAACTACGGATTCAAAGTAATGACGAGCGTATACAAGACGGACTTGGGCAACGGCGTGGTGATCTACGCCGACGACTATGTGAAGACTGGTCGCTGGGTGTTTGACTGCCAGTATTCTCGGTTGATCAGTCGAGAACCGCTGCCTGTACCGATAGCAGAACTAGAACGAACTGGAAAATTCATCATTGGCAAAATGTATGAGTTGAATGAGACCGATAAGGGACTCGCAAAAAACGCCATTAGAGCAATTACGGCGATACCTAACTGGTACAAGAGTCTGCATTATCGCTACTCCTTTCTAGGTGAAAGCAGTGATCTGAATAGCCATACTTTTGACTTGGTAGCATCGCAGAATGGTCGGAAATGGGCTCTGGAAGTCTGGCAGGAGATCGGCTACGACGGAGAGTCGAGCTTTGAAATAACCGCCGAACCTTACGATCTAGAAACCTACGTGGACTACGCAAAGGCGCTCCAGGCCGCCGCCAAGAGCTGTCCTGCTCCACAGTAAATGGCGGGCCTGATCCTTTCCGTCCTTGAATCACCCTGAATGAGCACACGCTGACAGCTGCGGCGGGCAGGTAGCATTCGATTACGAGCAGCTCGCCACAGATGATCGAGCCTGAACGAATGTCTGCACTCGCGGAACAGGCGTTCACTGCCGTATAGGCAGCCCCAACGCTTATCCCCCAGCATCCGCCAGTGCCGGGAATAACACCGCGTCCCGTTTTTGCAGCCATGACATTTGCCAGCCCCGTCCCTTGTCATATCCCCTTCATCGCCGCCTACTAAGGTTGCCTTTTGACAGGTGGTCAGGGAGCAACCATGAGCGATTTCACTCTCGGTCGGCGGCGTTTGATTCAGGTGGCGGGGGCGGGGTTGTTGCTGCCGGGGCTGGCGCCGGCGGTGATCGCGTCGCCCAAGGACCGGCCGAAGATGGTCGATGGCGTGCAGTCCGGGGACTTGCTTGGCGATCGGGCGATGGTCTGGAGCCGTACCGACCGGCCGGCGCGGATGGTGGTGGAGTGGGATACCCGCAGCCTGTTCAGCAATCCGCGGCGCTTCGTCTCGCCGCTGGCCGATGCCCGCACCGACTTCACCGCGCGGGTCGAGCTGGGTGGGCTGCCCACCGATCAGGCGATTTTTTATCGGGTGTATTTCGAGGACGCGCAGACCGGCGTGCGCAGCAAGCCCTGGTTCGGCCATTTGCGCAGCGTGCCGCAGGCTCGCCGCGATATTCGTTTTGTGTGGAGCGGCGACACCGTCGGCCAGGGTTTTGGCATCAACCCGGACATTGGCGGCATGCGTATCTACGAGGCCATGCGCCGGCGCCTGCCGGACTTTTTTATCCACAGCGGCGACACCATTTACGCCGACGGCCCGGTGCCGGCGCAGTTGACCACCGAGAACGGCCGGGTATGGCGCAATATCACTACCGAAGCCAAGAGCAAGGTCGCCGAGACCCTCGATGAATACCGCGGCAACTACCGCTACAACCTGCTGGACGAGAACGTGCGGCGCTTCAACGCCGAGGTGCCGCAGATCTGGCAGTGGGACGACCACGAAGTGGTCAACAACTGGTCGCCGAGCAAGGTGCTGGATGAGCGCTACACCAGCAAAGATATCCACACCCTGGTGGGGCGCGCGCGGCAGGCCTGGCTGGAATACGCGCCGATGCGCTTGCAGAGCGCCGATCAGGGCGGGCGGATCTATCGCAAGTTGAGCTACGGGCCGCTGCTGGATGTGTTCGTGCTGGACATGCGCAGCTATCGCGGCGGCAACGACGACAACCTTGGCGCGGCCAAGCCGTTTCTTGGCCGTGAGCAGCTGGACTGGCTCAAGCAGGGGCTCAAGCACTCCAAGGCGCAGTGGAAGGTGGTGGCGGCCGACATGCCCATCGGCCTTGGCGTGCCGGACGGCGAGGTCAGCCCCGGCGTGCCGCGCTGGGAGGCGATCGCCAACGGCGATCCGGGCCCGGCCCAGGGCCGCGAGCTGGAGATCGCCGAGTTGCTGGCGTTCCTGCGCAAGCACAAGGTGCGCAACCATGTATGGCTGACGGCGGATGTGCATTACTGCGCGGCGCACCATTACCACCCGGACCGCGCGGCGTTCCAGGATTTCGAACCGTTCTGGGAATTCGTCGCCGGGCCTTTGAATGCCGGCAGTTTCGGGCCCAACGCGCTGGACAAGACCTTCGGCCCGGAGGTGGTATTCCAGAAGGCGCCGCCGGCGCAGAACACCTCGCCGTTCGCCGGGTTCCAGTTCTTCGGCGAGGTGCAGATCGAAGGGCAGAGTGGGGAGTTGAAGGTGACGCTGCGGGACCTGGACGGGGTGGCGGTGTTCGAGCGCAAGTTGCAGCCGGTGTAGTCATGTAGGAGCGAGGCTTGCCCGCGATGGCGGTATCAAGGCCGCTGCCGGCCTTTGGCCTATCGCGAGCAAGCTTCGCTCCTACAGAAGCGTGGAGTGGGTCAGTAGACGTCGCGGCGATAGCGGCCTTGCTCGATCAGCCGTTCGACGACCTCGGCGCCCAGCACTTCGTTGAGCACCTGATCCACGCCCGAGGCCATGCCTTGCAGGCTGCCGCAGATGTAGATCGCGGCGCCGTCGGCCAGCCATTGCTTGAGGCGTTCGGCCTGTTGGCGCAGGCGATCCTGGACGTAGATCTTCTCGGCCTGGTCGCGGGAGAAGGCCAGGTCCAGGCGGCGCAGGTCGCCGGCGGTCAGCCATTCCTGCAACTCGTCCTTGCAGTAGAAGTCATGCTCGGCGTTGCGCTCGCCGAAGATCAGCCAGTTGTCTTGCTGGCCGTCGGCGATGCGCGCCTTGAGCAGGCTGCGCAAGCCGGCCAGGCCTGTGCCGTTGCCCAGCAGGATCAGCGGGCAAGGCTCGGCCGGCAGATGGAAGCCGCTGTTGCGCCGCACCCGCAGGCTGATGGCCGAACCGACCGGCGCATGCTCGGTGAGCCAGCCGGAGCCGATGCCCAGGCTGCCGTCGGGGTGGCGTTCCTGGCGCACCAACAGTTCCAACTGGCCGTCGCTGGCAATCGAGGCGATGGAGTATTCGCGCATGGCCAGCGGCACCAGGGCATCCACCAGCGCCTGGGCATGCAGGCCCACCAGGTGGGCACGGTTTTCCGGGAGCTGGCGGCTGGCCAGGGCCTGGGTCAGGGTTTCCGTCAGGCCGTCGAGCTGCACCGTGGCGCTGCCGTCCAGGCCGAGGCCGTCGAGGAAGAACTCGATGGCCCACGCGCAATTGCGCGGCAGCACTTCCACCAGGTCGCCGGCCAGCCAGCTGCTCGGTTGCGCCGGGGTGAGGCCCAGCAGGTAGACGCCGGAGCCGCTGCTGTCGGGGTTGAGCAGCAGGCGTTGGTTCAGGGTCCAGTTGTCGTAGGCGGGCGCCTGCCACAGGTCCACCGGCGCCTGGCCGATCAACTGGCCCAGTTGCTGCTGCCAGTGGCGCAGGGCGTAGCTGTCGCCGCTGTCGACTTCCACCGGAGCGAACAGGGTGTTGCCGCCATGCTCGGCCAGCCAGCCATGCAGGCGCTTGGCAAAACCACAGAAGTGCGGGTATTGCCGGTCGCCCAGGCCCAGTACGGCGTACTTGAGGTTGTCCAGGGACAGGGCGCGGCCCAGCACCTTGCGCTCGAAGCCCCGGGCGCTGTCCGGTGCTTCGCCGTCGCCGAAGGTGCTGACCACGAACAATGCATTCTGGGTATTGAGCAGGTCCTGCTCGCTGACGCTGGCCAGCGGCTGGACCCTGGTCGGTACGCCGGCGGCCTGCAATTGCCCGGCGGTCTGCCAGGCCAGTTGTTCGGCGAAACCGCTCTGGCTGGCGAAACCGATCAGCCAGGCCGAGGCATCGCCGGTGTCGGCGCTCAGGCCCTGGCGCGCGTCCTTGATCTGGCGTTTCTTGCGCCGGCGATCCAGGTACAGCAGCCAGCCAGTGATGAAGAACAGCGGCATGGTCAGCGAAGCAATGGTCACCAGGATCCGCCCGACAATGCCGAAGTAACTGCCCACGTGCAGGGCATAGATGCTGGTCAGCAACTGCGCCTTGAGGCTCTTGTCGCTGTAGCGGTCATGGCGGCTGACTACGCCGCTGTTCGGGTCGATGGTGATCTGGTTCAGCGCCCGGTCATGGGGCGAATTCTTCAGCAGATAGAACACGGTCGCCGGCTGGCCGGCCACCGCCGGCATGCGGATGTTGTAGGAGCTCAGGTCCTTGCCGGCGGTGCTGTAGATGCCCAGCCACATGGCGTTGTAGTCGGCGGTCGGCGCCGGGCCCTGGGGCGGCGCGCCCCGGTTTTTCATGCGTTGGCTCTGTGGCGAGTCGGCCAGCAGTTTGTTCAGGCCCTTGTTGTACCACTCGTAGGACCAGGACAAGCCAGTCAGCGCGGCCAGTAGATAGAACAACAGGCACCAGGTCCCGGCCACGGCGTGCAGGTCCCAGTTGAAGCCACGGCCTTTTTTCGCCCAGTCCAGGGTCAGCCAGGCGCGCCAGCTCGCCACCTGGCGCGGCCAGCGCAGGTAGAGGCCGGACAGGCAGAAGAAAATCAGGATCAGGGTGCAGGCGCCGGTGATCTGCCGGCCGCTGTCGCCCATGGCCAGGAAACGGTGCAGTTGCAGCATCAGGCCGAAGAAGTCCTGGCCAAGGGCGGCGCCCATGAATTCGCCGGTGTAGGGGTCGAAATAACGCATTTCGCCACGGCGCTGGCCCGGTGGCGGGGTGAACCACACGCGGGCGGCGTTGCCGCTGTCGGCTTCCACGGTGAGCATCGACACGGTCTTGCCCGAGGCCGCCTGGATTTTTTCCACCAGCTCGGCGGGCGGCAGGACCCCGGCCGGCTGTTTCTCCACCTGCAGTGTGGAGGGGTTGAGGGCACGCAGGATTTCATCCTGGAACGACACGGTCGCTCCGGTAATGCCCATCAAGGCCAGGACCAGGCCGGCGCTGATGCCGAAAAACCAGTGCAACTGGAACAGGGTTTTCTTCAACACATCGACCGCCTCGTTGGTTCTTAAGTCTGTGCCACGGCGCGCATTATGCCGTGAGTTGTCGAGAAACATTCTTTCTTACGCACAAAAGCCCCACTTGCCGAAACAGGTGGGGCTCATGCGTTTGTAGCCGCTGCGGAAGGCTGCGATAGGACCGCAGGTCCTCCAGCGATCGGCTTGGGCGGCATTCCGACGCAGCAGTCGCCAAACCCGACGCCCGTACAGGTCAGGCATACCGCAGCGCCAGCTTTGCGGGGCTGCGCCCCGATCGCAGCCTGCGGCAGCGGCTACAGGTGAAACCCGTCAGAAGTGGAAGTTGGTGGTGAACAAGGCGGTACGGCCGGCTGCCTGGTTGGCAAAGTGCGCCGAGTAGGCTTTGTCGTAGTAGGTCTTGTCGGTAAGGTTCTGCACGTTCAGCTGCAGGTCGACGTTCTTGCTCAGCTTGTAGCTGGCCATGGCGTCGTAGCGGGTGTAGGACGGCACATACACGGTGTTGCCGGCATCGCCATACACCTCGTCGACATAGAACGCACCGCCACCGACGGTCAGCTTCGGCAGCACTTCATAAGTGGTCCACAGGCTGAAGCTGTTTTTCGGCGTGTTCGGCATTTCATTGCCTTTGTTCGAACCGGCGCTGACGACCCCGTTACGCCCGTTGAGGCCGGCGTCCACCAGCTCGCTTTTCAGGTAGCTGTAGCCGGCGAAGACTTGCCACTTGTCGGTGATCTTGCCGCTGGCCGACAGCTCCAGGCCGTCGACGCGGGACTCACCGGCGTTCTGGTAGGTCAGGGCATCCACCAGGATGCGGGTGTTTTTCTTCTCGGTACGGAACACCGCGGCGGTCAGGGACAGGCGGTCGTTGAACACGTCCCACTTGGTGCCCAGCTCGTAGTTGACGGTTTCTTCCGGTTGCAGATCGCTGACGCTGGCGCCGGCGGACAGCGGGTTGCCGTCCGCGCCTTCACCCACCAGGCCGCCCGCTGGCGAGGCCGAGGTCGCGTAGGAGGCATAAACGCTGCCGTTGTCCGTCGGTTTCCACACCAGGCCGGCCTGCCAGTTCCAGAACTGGCTGTCGTCCTTGATCTTGGTGCGCCCGGTGGCGGTGTCGGTATTGGCCACGGTGTCGAAGGTGTCGTAGCGCAGGCCGACGTTGAGCAGCCATTGCGGATCGAGTTCGATGGTGTCGAACACATAGGCCGCGCGGCTGGTGGCTTTGGTGTTGGTGCCGTAGTAGTTGCGGCTGATGTCGCCGGTCCAGGCATCGTCCGGGTTCGGATTGCTCAGCGAGGTGCAGCTGGGGATGCTGCCCGGGTTACAGACCTTGGCGGTGTTGCCGGCGATGTTGTAGCTGCTGACGCGAGTCTCTTCGCCAGTGAACTCAAGGCCGGTGGAGTAGGTGTGCTTGAAGCCCAGGGCCTGGAATTCGCCGAACAGGTCGGTCTGGTTGGTGGTGGTTTCGGTGGTGGACACCCGCGAGTTGGCGCGACGCCACACGGTGCCGTACTTGTTGACGTTGAACTTGCTGTCGTCCGGCTGGGTGAGGATGTAGTCCTGGCCGGTGTTGCCATGACGCAGGGTGTTTTTCAGCGTCATGTTGTCGTTCAGGTCGTGCTCGATGGAGACGGTGCTGATGTCTGCGCGGGTCTTGCGGAAGTCCCGATCCTTCAAGCCATAGAAGTTGTCGCTGTCGCCGCCGTCGGTGGGTTTGTCGTGCTTGTGGGCGGTGGCGTTGGCCGAGCTGTAGCCGTAGGGAATGCCCGAATCCGGCAGGTCGTCGCTTTCCATGTGGTAGTAGCTGAAGTTGACGCGGGTCGGGGTGCCCAGGCCGAAGGTCAGGGACGGTGCCACGCCCCAGCGGTCGTAGTTGACGGCGTCGCGACCGGCCACGTTCTGCTCGTGGCTCATCAGGTTCAGGCGGAAGGCGGCGCTGTCGAGGAACTGGCGGTTGACGTCCAGCACATAACGGCGGGTCTGGTCGGAACCGTAGGTGAAGCCGCCGTTGAGGAAGTCTTGCTGCTTGGGCGTCTTGCTCACCAGGTTGAGGCTGCCACCGGCCGAGCCGCGACCGCCGAAGGAGGAGTTGGGCCCCTTGCTGACTTCGATCGATTCGATGTCGAAGATCTCGCGGCTCTGGCCGCCGGTATCGCGCACGCCATCGAGATAGGTGTCGCCCTGGGCATCGAAGCCACGGATGAACGGACGGTCGCCTTGCGGGTTGCCGCCTTCGCCGGCGCCGAAAGTAATGCCCGGCACGGTGCGCAGTGCGTCCTGCAGCGAGGTGGCGGCGGTGTCCTTGAGCACTTGTTGAGGCACCACGGTGACCGAGCGCGGCGTGTTGACCAGCGGCGCGGTGTACTTTTGCGACGAGGCTTTTTCGACCTGGTAGGACGTCTGGTCCTGGGCTTCACCGGTGATGCTGGTGGCGTCCAGGGAAATGGCATTGCCGGCGGCTTTCTTCTCGGTGTTTTCCGCGGCAAAAGCCATATGGGCTGCGGAGCCGGCGGTGATCGCCACGCCAATCGCAGACGCCAGCAGGCGTGGTGAACCGAGCGGTAATTGTGGTGGTTGGCGCGACATGGTGATTCCCCTCCCCAAGGATTTGAGGCGGCGGAATATAAGGCGAACAAGTCTATGTATCAATTGCGAAATATTGCTATTCGCGCGGAATTTACATTCTTTACAATTTCGCTTTACGGTTTTTACGTTTTCATTCGTATGCGCATTTTACATTTGCAATAAGAATCAATATCATTTGCACCCCCTTTGCTTTCAGGTATTGCCTCATGCTCCTGCATATTCCCGGCCTGTTCTCCCGTGAAGAAGTGCTGCGTATCCGTGAGGCCCTGAAGCAGGCGGACTGGGCCGACGGCAAGATCACCGCCGGTTACCAGTCGGCCAAGGCCAAGCACAACCTGCAACTGCCCGAAGGCCATCCGCTGGCCCAGGAGATTGGCGCGGCGATGCTCGAGCGCCTGTGGCAGCACCCGCAATTCATGTCGGCGGCGTTGCCGCACAAGGTTTTCCCGCCGCTGCTCAACTGCTACACCGCCGGTGGCAGTTTCGACTTTCATATCGACAACGCCGTGCGCCAGCCCAAGGGCAGCGTCGAGCGGGTGCGGACCGACCTGTCGTCGACCCTGTTTTTCAGCGACCCGGAGGACTACGACGGCGGCGAGCTGGAAATCCAGGACACCTTCGGCACCCAGCGGGTGAAGCTGCCGGCCGGCGACATGGTGCTGTACCCGGGCACCAGCCTGCACAAGGTCAGCGCGGTCACCCGCGGCACCCGTTACGCGTCGTTCTTCTGGACCCAGAGCCTGGTGCGCGAAGACAGCCAGCGCGCCCTGCTGTTCGAGATGGACGAGGCGATCCAGCAACTGACCCGCGACATGCCGGAGCATCCGTCGCTGATCCGTCTGACCGGCACCTACCACAACCTGTTGCGTCGCTGGGTCGAGGTGTAAGCCGTGAGTTTCCAGTTACGCCGCGAGGAAGTCCTCGACGGCGAGCAACTGCGCGCCATGCTCGAACAGAGCCCGGCCCGGGCCGCCCAGGCGATCCTGCTGGCGGCCGGGCAGGGCGTGCCGGATGCCCAGGCGCTGCTCGGGCAGATCCTGCTCGATGGCCTGGGCATCGAGCGCGACCAGGCGCTGGCGCTGCGCTGGTTCGCGATCGCCGCCAAGGGCGGGCAGCTGATGGCGCGCAACATGCTGGGGCGTTGCCACGAGCATGGCTGGGGCTGCGAGGCCGATGCCCAGGCCGCCGCCGGGCATTATCGCCAGGCCGCCGAAGCCGGGCTGGACTGGGCGCTGTACAACTACGCCAACCTGCTGGCCACCGGTCGCGGGGTCGCTGAAAACCAGGCCCTGGCCTTGAGCTGCTACCAGTGGGCGGCGGCGATGGGTCACGCCAAATCCATGAACCTGTTGGGCCGTTATCTGGAGGAGGGGCGTCACTGCCCCAGGGATGTCGCGGCGGCCTGTGACTGGTATCGCCGTTCCGCCGAGGGCGGGGATTTTCGTGGGCAGTTCAGCCATGCCGCGGTGCTCGCCGATGCCGGGCGTATCGACGAGGCGCTGGGTTGGCTGGACCAGGCGTTGGCTGGCGGCAACCTGAATTTCCTGCGGGTCGCCCGCGGCGCCTTGTTGCAGGCGGCCCATCCACAGATCCGTGGCCTGGCCCTGGCGTATCACCAGCGTGCGGCGCAGTTAGGGAATGAAACCGATCGCGAGGCATTAGCCCGGCTGTAGCTTCTGTAGGAGCGAGGCTTGCCCGCGAAGGCAGCATCAAGGCCACCACCGGCCTTCGGCCTATCGCGAGCAAGCTTCGCTCCTACGGAGGCATTTTTTCAGCGTTTATCGCGCAGGCACAAAAAAGCCCATGACTGGTCATGGGCTTTTTTGTTGCGGCGTATCGCTTACACGTAGAAGGATTTCAGGGGCGGGAAGCCGTTGAATTCCACAGCGCTGTAGCTGGTGGTGTAGGCACCGGTGGACAGCCAGTACAGGCGGTCGCCGATGGCCAGGTTCAGCGGCAGGCCGTACTTGTAGTTCTCGTACATGATGTCGGCGCTGTCGCAGGTCGGGCCGGCGATTACCACTTCTTCCGTCTCGCCTTTCTTCTCGGTCCAGATCGGGAACTTGATGGCTTCGTCCATGGTTTCGATCAGGCCGGAGAACTTGCCCACGTCGGTGTAGATCCAGCGTTCCACGGCGGTCCGGGATTTACGCGCCACCAGCACCACTTCGCTGACCAGGATACCGGCGTTGGCGATCAGCGAACGGCCTGGCTCGAGGATGATTTCCGGCAGCTCGTCGCCGAAGTCTTCCTTGAGGAAGCGGATGATTTCCTCGGCGTAGGTTTCCAGGCTATTAGTGCGGGTGATGTAGTTGGCCGGGAAGCCGCCACCCATGTTGATCAGCTTGAGGTGGATGCCGTCTTCTTCCTTCAGGCGTTCGAAGATCACCTTGACCTTGGCGATCGCTGCGTCCCAGACGCTGATGTCGCGCTGTTGCGAACCCACGTGGAACGACACGCCGTAAGGCACCAGGCCCAGGTCGCGGGCGAGGATCAGCAAGTCCATGGCCATGTCGGTCTGGCAGCCGAACTTGCGCGACAGCGGCCAGTCAGCGGTGGTCGAGCCTTCGGTGAGGATGCGCACATAGACTTTCGAGCCCGGCGCGGCCTTGGCGATGTTGCGCAGGTCGGCTTCGGAGTCGGTGGCATACAGACGCACGCCCTTCTCGTAGAAGTAGCGGATGTCCTTGGATTTCTTGATGGTGTTGCCGTAGCTGATCTGGTCCGGGCTGACGCCGCGGCCCAGCACCTTGTCCAGCTCGTAGATCGAGGCGATGTCGAAGTTCGAACCTTTTTCCCGCAGCAGGTCGATGATTTCGACGGCCGGGTTGGCCTTTACCGCGTAGTAGACCTTGGCGAACTCGAAACCGGCACGCAGGTCATCGTAGGCCTGGGCGATCATCTGGGTGTCGATCACCACGAACGGGGTTTCTTGCTTGTCGGCGAACGCCTTCATTTTCTGAAAGGTTTCGCGCGCGAAATAGTCTTCGACCTGAATCGACATACCTGGGAGCTCCTAATGGCAAACGGGTAAAAACAATGGGTGCAAATGAACGTCCTCCGTATCCCCACTTTGGTTCGCCTACTTCCCAAGGCATTGCCGCCGAAAGCAAAAAGGCCACCCGGATCGTTTGAGAGCTACTGCGTGCTGTGCGCCTTCGGCGCTACGCGAGCAATACTGCGTTGGGAAGAAGCTCGGAATGCTCATTTACAACCAGTAAACTCCGCTTCCTCGCCTCTTCCCGCCTTGTCTTGCCTGCGCTCGCTACGCTCTCAAACGATCTGCAAAAGGTTTCCCTATGGCCTTGCTGTCTCGTCGTCAGTACTTGAGCCGGATGGATCGTTTCCAGCATGGACGTTCGGCGCGAACTTTAGGGCGTGAGGGGCCTGAGATCAACAAAAAATGTCGCGTTTTTGCACGCGTTCGTCGCGTGGTCCGAGCCAGTCATTTATGTAACCGACCCAGATGACAGGCTGATGTTCCCCAGGGTGGGGAATCCGTGGCGTGAGGCGCCCGGTTCCCGGTCGAGTGCGGGCTGGTGTCGCGAGGCACTGTAGCCGCTGCCGAGGTACGAGGCTGCGATCGACTGCGAAGCAGGCGCAGACCCGGCACCTCGGTATATCAGGGCACCGAGGGCAGGGGGGCACGGCCGCTTTGCGGCCGATCGCAGCCTCATTCTTCGGCAGCGGCTACAAGATCGGGCCGATGCGGCAGGTCAGGCCAATGCTGTCTCGGCCGGCGAGACGATGTTGGTCTTCATGCCGCGCGAGCGGCCGGAGCTGAGGTAGGCGGCAATCGATTCCTGGGTCACTTCGCCGAGGAACACCCGCTCGGCATCCAGCACCGGCAGCCACGAACGGTTGAACTCGTACATCCGCGACAGCAGGATCCGCAGGTGTTCGTCGTAGGCCGCGGTGGCGTTGAATTCGCGCAGGTACTGGGCGCAGGTGCCGGCCTGGCGGTGCAGGTCGCGGCGGCGTACATACCCCAGGGCCTTGTTGTCGGCGCAGGTCACCACCAGGTAGCGGCGGTCGTGTTCGTCCATCAGTTCCAGGGCGTCGGCCACCGGCGTTTCCGGGCTCACCGACGGCGCGTTGTCGGCGGCGTCCTCGGCCTTCACCAGCAGCAGGCGCTTGAGGGTGCTGTCCTGGCCGACGAAGTTGCTGACGAACTCGTCCGCCGGATGGGCCAGCAGGGTGTCCGGGTGGTCGATCTGCAACAGCTTGCCGGCGCGGAAGATGGCGATCTTGTCGCCGAGCTTGATGGCCTCGTCGATGTCGTGGCTGACCATGATCACGGTCTTGTTCAGCGCCCGCTGCATTTCGAAGAACTCGTTCTGGATCATCTCGCGGTTGATCGGGTCGACCGCGCCGAAAGGTTCGTCCATCAGCAGCAACGGCGCATCGGCCGCCAGCGCGCGGATCACGCCGATCCGCTGTTGCTGGCCGCCGGACAGTTCCCGTGGGTAGCGATGCAGATATTGCTTGGGCTCGAGCTTGATCATGCTCATCAGCTCGCGGGCGCGGTCATGGCATTTCTGCTTGTCCCAACCCAGCAGCTTGGGCACCACCACAATGTTTTCCTCGATGGTCATGTTGGGAAACAGGCCGATCTGCTGGATCACGTAGCCGATGTTGCGGCGCAGGGTCACTTCGTCCAGATCGGTGGTGTCTTCGCCATTGATCAGGATCTTGCCTGAGGTCGGTTTGATCAGGCGGTTGATCATTTTCAGCGTGGTGCTTTTGCCGCAACCCGATGGCCCGAGGAACACGCAGATTTCGCCTTCATTGACGGTCAGGCTTACGGAGTCAACGGCGGTGATGGTCTTGCCGTTGCTTTGGAAGGTCTTGGTCAGGTTTTGAAGTTCGATCATTTGAGCAGTCCTTTTGGAGTCAGCGAACGTTGCAGCCATTGCAGAAGCAGGTCGGCGAAGATGGCCAGGAGGCTGACCAGCACCGCGCCGACGATCAGCATCGACATGTCGCTGCGGCTGATGGAAGCAAGAATGAGCACACCCAGGCCGCCGGCGCCGATGGTGGCGGCGATGGTCATGACGCCGATGTTCATCACCACCGCGGTACGCACGCCGGCGAGGATCACCGGCACGGCGATCGGCAACTCGACCATGCGCAGGCGCTGGCCGAAGGTCATGCC
The DNA here is from genome assembly GCF_002843625.1 of Pseudomonas sp. 09C 129. Lineage (NCBI taxonomy): Bacteria > Pseudomonadati > Pseudomonadota > Gammaproteobacteria > Pseudomonadales > Pseudomonadaceae > Pseudomonas > Pseudomonas sp. 09C 129. The sequence continues at coordinate 1,485,531 of NZ_CP025261.1, forward strand.
GATGCCGCGGGCCGCTTCGCGAATCCCCGGCTCGACGCCGGTCAGCGCCAGGTAGGTGTTACGCATGATCGGCAGCAGGGAGTAGAGAAACACCGCGGTGATCGCCGGCAGCGGCCCCAGGCCCAGACCGAATTTGGAGTAGAACGGCAGCAGCAGGCCGAACAGGGCAATCGACGGAATGGTCAGCAGCACGGTGGCGCTGGCTTGCAGCGGCCCGGCCAGGCTCGGGAAGCGGGTCATCAGGATGCCCAGGGGCACGCCGAAGAGGATCGCCAGGGTCACGGCGATGCCCACCAGGGTGATGTGCTGCCAGGTCAGCTGGATGACTTGCTGCCAGTCGAGATGGGAAAAGGCGTTGAGAAATTCCATGGCTCTTTCCTCCCTCAATTCAGTGGATGCTGGTGCAGGAAATCTGCGGCAACGGCGGATGGGCTTTCATGGTCGACGTCGACCCGGGCGTTGAGCTGGCGCATGGTTTCGTCGTCGAACAGTTCGGCCAGTGGCTTGAGGTCGGCGGCCAGTTGCGGGTGGGCGTCGAGGTAGGCCTGGCGCACCACGGGGGCCGCGGTGTAGTCCGGGAAGTAATGCAGGTCGTCGTTGAGCAATTTCAGGTTGAAGGCATTGAGCCGGCCGTCGGTGGTGTAGACCAGGCCGGCGAACACCTGGCCGTTGCGCAGGGCGGTGTAGACCAGCCCGGCGTCCATCTGCCGGATGTTCTTGCGGGTCAGGTCCATGCCGTACAGCTTGACCATGCCTTGCAGGCCGTCGGAGCGGTTGGCGAACTCTGTGTCCAGGGCGATCAGGTGGTGGTCCTGGCGTTCGGCGTCGAGGACGTGTTTCAGGTCGCTGACGCTGTTGATCTGCGGGTATGCGTCCGCGACGTTTTTCGGCAGGGCCAGGGCGTAGGTATTGCTGAATTTCGACGGGGTCAGCCAGACCAGGCCTTTTTTCCCGTCGAGTTCCTTGACCCGCTCATAGGACTGTTGGCTGTCGAGTTTTTCCGTCACGTGGTTGTACGCCACCAGGGACACTCCGGTGTATTCCCAGAGCATGTCCAACTGCCCGCTTTCGTGGGCGCTGCGTGCCAGGTTGCTGCCCAGGCCGCCGGTGACCCGGGTGTCGTAGCCCTTGCCGCGCAGGTACTGCGAGGTGATTTCCGCCAGCAGTGTCTGCTCGGTGAAGACCCGGGCGCCGATGCGGATCACCGGTTTTTGCGCGGCCTGGGCAATTCCTGCGCACAGCAGGACGCAGCCTATGATCAAAGCTATTTTTTTCATGTGAATTCCTTCGCGCAGGCTTAAGACGGGCGCAGGCCGCGTTCCAGCCAGAGGCGGCTGGCCAGTGTCACCAGGCCGTCGAGCAGCAGCGCCAGCAAGGCGGTGCAGGCCGCGCCGAGCAGCAGTTGCGGCTGATTGTTCAGGGCGATGCCGGGGAAGATCAGGCTGCCAAGGCTGTTGGCGCCGATCAGGAAGGCCAGCGGCGCGGTACCGACGTTGATCGCCAGGGCCACGCGCACGCCACCGACGATGATCGGCACGGCGTTGGGCAGCTCGACTTTCCACAGCACCTGGCGCGGCGTCATGCCGATGCCGACGGCGGCTTCCTTGAGGGAACCCTGGACGTTTTTCAGGCCTTCGTAGGTGTTGCGCACGATGGGCAGCAAGGAGGCGAGGAACAAGGCGAAGATGGCCGGCCCGCTGCCGATGCCGAGGATCCCCAGGGCGATGGCCAGGACGGCCAGGGGAGGGACGGTGTTACCGATGTTGAACACCTGCATGAAGCGCTCGGCACGCCCGACCATCTGCGGTCGGCTGAGGAAGATGCCGGCGGGTATCCCCACCACGAGGGCGGCGAACATTGAAGCGAGTACCAGGTACAGATGGGCTTGCAGGTAAAACAACAGATCGTCGCGGTAGTGTTCGATCGTACTGATGCCGATCCAGTGGACCAGCAGGGCCAGGAGAGCGATGACCGCCGCGCCTCCTATCAGCCCTTTGCCATAGCGAATAGCCACAGGCGGACTCCTTTTTCATGTCGGCGAGCATTCTTTCGTGTGGCAAGGCCATACCTGGCTGCCAAAAGAACGGTCGCGAGAAGCAGCTCGTCGCTGCGCTGGAAACAGCGCGGGATCGAGCCATACGCATAGCCTCGTCAGGCTAACTTGCTGATTTTTCTACCCCTGACGAATGCTCGTAACAGGGGAGTGGACGCCTCCACCTTTTAAAAGGTTCCATATTTGGCAGCGTTTGGCCACCCTCCATCCCATAACTCCGATATCTCTGATGCCTGGCATCTGTAGCCGCTGCCGAGCGCAGCGAGGCTGCGATCGGCGGCGCAGCCGTCGCAAAACCTGCCCCCTCGGTATACCTGACAGAGCGCATCGCAATGCCGCCCGGGCCAATCGCAGCCTCGCGCTGCTCGGCAGCGGCTACAGGGCAAGGGTTGCAGGGGCGAGGGCCGAACGGTGGTCCGTGGAGCTTGCTTTGCGCTATACTCGCCGCCCTTTTTTTGAATCACCTGCCAGGCGATTTCCCATGACCAAACAGGCCGCCGAAGTCGCGAAACGCCGCACTTTCGCCATTATTTCCCACCCGGATGCGGGTAAAACCACCATCACCGAGAAGCTCTTGCTGATGGGCAAGGCGATTGCCGTTGCCGGTACGGTGAAGTCCCGCAAGTCCGACCGCCACGCCACTTCCGACTGGATGGAGATGGAGAAGCAGCGCGGTATTTCCATTACCACGTCGGTCATGCAGTTCCCTTATCGCGAACACATGATCAACCTGCTCGACACCCCGGGCCACGAAGACTTCTCGGAAGACACCTACCGCACCCTGACCGCGGTGGACTCGGCGCTGATGGTGCTCGACGGCGGTAAGGGCGTAGAGCCACGGACCATTGCCCTGATGGAAGTCTGCCGTCTGCGCGACACGCCGATCGTCAGCTTCATCAACAAACTCGACCGTGACATCCGCGACCCAATCGAACTGCTCGACGAAATCGAAGCGGTCCTGAAAATCAAGGCGGCGCCCATCACCTGGCCGATCGGTTGCTACCGCGATTTCAAGGGTGTGTACCACCTGGCGGGCGACTACATCATCGTCTACACCCCCGGCCACGGCCACGAGCGCACCGAAACCAAGATCATCGAGAAGCTCGATTCCGATGAAGCCCGCGCCCACCTGGGCGACGAGTACGAACGCTTCATCGAGCAGCTGGAGCTGGTGCAGGGCGCCTGCCATGAGTTCGACCAGCAGGCGTTCATGGACGGCCAGCTGACCCCGGTGTTTTTCGGTACCGCCCTGGGCAACTTCGGTGTCGACCACGTGCTCGACGCGGTTGTCGACTGGGCGCCGCTGCCGCTGGCGCGCGTGGCCAACGAGCGCACCGTGGAGCCGCAGGAAGAGAAGTTCACAGGCTTCGTGTTCAAGATCCAGGCGAACATGGACCCCAAGCACCGCGACCGTATCGCCTTCATGCGCATCTGCTCGGGCAAGTACGAGAAAGGCATGAAGATGCGCCACGTGCGCACCGGCAAGGACGTGCGCATCGGCGATGCGCTGACCTTCTTCTCCTCCGAGCGTGAACAGCTCGAAGAAGCCTACGCCGGCGACATCATCGGCTTGCACAACCACGGCACCATCCAGATCGGCGACACCTTCACCGAAGGCGAGGCCCTGGGCTTCACCGGTATCCCGCACTTCGCCCCGGAGCTGTTCCGCCGCGTGCGCCTGAAGGACCCGCTGAAATCCAAGCAACTGCGCCAGGGCCTGCAACAGCTGGCCGAAGAAGGCGCGACCCAGGTGTTCTTCCCCGAGCGCAGCAACGACATCATCCTCGGCGCCGTCGGTGTGCTGCAGTTCGATGTGGTCGCCAGCCGCCTGAAAGAGGAATACAAGGTCGAGTGCTCCTACGAGCCGATCACCGTGTGGTCCGCGCGCTGGATCGATTGCAGCGACAAGAAGAAACTCGAGGAATTCTCCAACAAGGCCGTGGAAAACCTGGCACTGGACGGTGGCGGTCATCTGACCTACCTGGCCCCGACCCGGGTCAACCTGGCGCTGATGGAAGAGCGCTGGCCCGACGTGAAATTCCGCGCGACCCGCGAGCATCACTAAGGTCTGAGCGACGCCCCAAGCAAAAGCCCCGCTGCCAAACAGCGGGGCTTTTTTATGTCCCTATGCAGTTGTAGGAGCGAGGCTTGCCCGCGAAAGCGCCGGTTCGGGCAATGAATTTTTTCAGGCAGAGCGGCGGTGGCAGGTTTTGGGGCCGCTGGGCGGGATCCGGCTCAGTTGTACACCAGCACGTAACTGACCACCGCATCGGCTTTACCGGCTTTCACCTCGCCACCGCTCGGGACGTAACGGGCCTGGCCAGCAAAATGGTAGACCTCGGCGTCGGGTTGGCTCTGCTGCCAGTCGAGGTTGAGGGCCTGGCTCGGGGTGAAGGGAAGCCGGGTGCCCTTGCCATTGGTGAGTTCGATGGCCGCGCCGCTGGCGACATGGCTTTGCCCGGCATCGTTGAACTTGAGCAGGCCATCGCTGGTGGTGGCGCCCTGGAAATAGATCTTGACCGGCGCCGGCTGGGTGGGGCGCAGGCCCTTGCAGTACACGTTCAAATTGAAGTTCTGCGCCTGGGTGTTGCCTGTACGGATATTGGCGGAGGCGACTTTCCCCATGGGGACGATGAGGCTCTTGACCTGTGCTTCGCAGGCGCTGAAGTAGATGTTATTGACCACTTCGGTCTTCAGGTTCGTACCGACAATATTGATCGGGGTTAAACCGGTTGCCTGGAAATAGGCGCTGAAGTTGAATGAGATCGGCCCCTTGCCCACCGCGGTGCCGGTGCGGATAAAGTCAATGACCACTTGGGAAGGAAGGGGATATAACCAATTCGGATAGGTTTGAGACTCAAACGGGGGGTATTTGACGCTCCCCCAGGTCCCATTGCGTGGGCTGTCAAAGCCGATTCTTATTCCGACGCCTTCAACATTGGTCTTGTACACATTGGGCAACCCGGCAGATTCCAGGCCAGAGACATTCAGGTTCATGCCCCATTTATCGCCGGTTGCACAGTACACGATCTCGGCATTGCCAGAGTAAAAACTGATTTTCTGCGATGCCATGGCCTGGCCGATAGGTGCCGGGGACAAGCTAGTGGTGCCTGCCAGGGGAGGGGTCGTGATCTTAGCTGGCGGCTGATTCCACCAGCTACATGCGGCAAAAGCCGAATGGGCTCCGGCTAGCGTGGTAACCAGAACCAATGCCGATAACATTTTCTTGAAGAGCATGGGGTACCTGTCTGGTCGCGAAAGTGAGCGGGGCAGGGCTTTCCCTGCCGTTCCTTGAGCAGAGGTTCGATTAGCCTGCTCTGCTGAGTGTTCTGCTCGACGATAGGGCTCGATGGTGTTGTGGATAAGTTTCAGCCGGGGGAAGGAATGTTATCGATCCCGGGCATATCGATGAATCAGATGAATCTGATATGCCTGCGCGCAGGTCCTGGTTTTGCGCGAGTATTTCCATTGCTGCTGCGACGCCTTCTCCCCGTAGGAGCGAGGCTTGCCCGCGATGATGTCCGTTCGGGCAATGAATTTTCCCCGGCAGAACGGCGGTGGCAGGTTTTGGGGCTGCTGCGCAGCCCATCGCGATCAATCGAGCGTCGACCGGCAGCTCCTGCGGACGCGGGGCATAACCGCAGGTTTTAAGGCCTAGTCGAAAGCCGTCTATCCAGTGGGCGGATAGCTAGCTTCCTATCTGGAAAAGCGCCGGCTTCGGGGCTAGGTTTCAGGGGCTAGGTTTCATACGAAGCCGCGTCTTGCAGGTCAGGGCCTGTGGCCATCATTGATTCACCTACATAAAGGGACGGAATCAACATGAATGTCTTCCAACGGGGTGTGCTGTTACTCAAGGTGCTGGTGCTGTTGTCGCTGGGCATGTCCGCGGCCTGGGCCGGCGACCAGGCCGCACGGGTGCCGGGTTTCTGGGGGCCGGGGCATTTGCAGAACGGGGTGCAGATGATCGCCAAGTCGGAATCCGAGCCGGGCGATCAGGGACAGGGTGGTAGCGAGGGCGATGACGATTCGACCACCGACGAGCCGGATCCCGACAGTGATGACGAGGCTAGCCAGGGCTGAGCCAGGCTGGCGGAAAAAAGAAACCCCTCCTGCCGGACTGATGCGCAATCCGGCAGATGGGGTTTGGTCAACACGAGTGAGGCGCCGCGGGTCACCGCGGCGCCTTTTTTTGCCGGCTCAGCCGAGGAACTGCTCGGCGTAGTGGCAGGCCACCTGGCGGGTGTCGAGCAGGCGCAGGGCCGGCTCTTCGTTGCTGCAACGCTCGGTGGCGTATGGGCAGCGCTTGTGGAACGCACAGCCGGATGGCGGGTTCAGCGGGTTGGGCAATTCGCCGACGATCTTGATCTTCGGCTTGTCCGGGTCCGGGTGAATGGTCGGCGTGGCCGACAGCAGCGCCTGGGTGTAGGGGTGCAGCGGACGGGTGTAGATGTCCTCTTTCGGGCCCATTTCCACCGGCCGACCGAGGTACATCACCATCACGTGGTCGGCGACGTGACGCACCACCGCCAGGTTGTGGGAGATGAACACATAGGCGGTGTTGAACTCCTGCTGCAGGTCCATGAACAGGTTCAGCACCTGGGCCTGGATCGACACGTCGAGGGCCGAGGTCGGTTCGTCCGCCACCAGCACTTTCGGTTGCAGCATCATCGCCCGCGCCAGGGCGATACGCTGGCGCTGGCCGCCGGAGAACATGTGCGGGTAGCGCTGATAATGCTCGGGGCGCAGGCCCACCTGCTTCATCATCGCCTGGACCTTTTCCCGCCGCTCGCTGGCCGACAGTTGGGTGTTGATCAGCAGCGGCTCGGCCAGTTGATCGCCGATCTTCTGCCGTGGGTTGAGCGAGGCGTAGGGGCTCTGGAACACCATCTGCACGTCTTTGCGCAGTTGCTTGCGCTGGGCCTTGTCGGCGCCGGCGACTTCCTGGCCGGCGATTTTCAAGGAGCCGGAAGACGGTTCTTCGATCAGGGTCAGGGCCCGGGCCAGGGTGGATTTGCCGCAGCCGGACTCGCCGACCACGGCGAGGGTCTTGCCGGCTTCCAGCTCGAACGACACGCCGTTGAGGGCGCGCACGGTCGCATGGCCCTTGAACAGGCCGCGGGACACTTCGTAGTGACGGGTCAGGTTGCGGGCGGTAAGAACGACGGCCATTACGCCACCTCCTGATTCAGCGGATAGAAGCAGCGGGCGAGGCTGGCGGCTTTCGGGTCGAGGCCTGGACGCTGCTGGCGGCAGTTTTCCTGCACGTACGGGCAGCGCGGCGAGAGCAGGCAGCCTTGCGGACGGTCGTAGCGACCGGGAACGATGCCCGGCAACGTCGACAGGCGCGCGGCACCCATGCTGTGCTCGGGAATCGCTGCCAGCAGCGCTTCGGTATAGGGATGGGCCGGGATGTCGAACAACTCCGGCACCTGGCCCACTTCCACCGCTTGCCCGGCGTACATCACGCACACGCGCTGGGCGGTCTCGGCGACCACCGCCAGGTCGTGGGTGATCAGCACCAGGCCCATGTTCTGCTCGCGTTGCAGGTTGAGCAGCAGCTCCATGATCTGCGCCTGGATGGTCACGTCCAGGGCGGTGGTCGGTTCGTCGGCGATCAGCAGCTTCGGCTCGCCGGCAATCGCCATGGCAATCGCCACGCGCTGGCTCATGCCGCCGGAGAGTTGGTGCGGGTAGGCGTCCATGCGGCTGGCGGCGCCCGGGATCTCGACTTTTTCCAGCAGTTCGATGGCGCGCTTGCGGGCCGCCTTGCCGGACATCTTCAGGTGCAGGCGCAGCACTTCCTCGATCTGGAAGCCCACGGTGTAGCTCGGGTTCAGCGCGGTCATCGGGTCCTGGAACACCATGGCCAGGTCCTTGCCGACGATCTGCCGGCGTTGCCGGGCGCTGAGCTTGAGCATGTCCTTGCCGTCGAAGCTGAGGGCGTCGGCGGTGACGATGCCGGGATGCTCGATCAGCCCCATCAGCGCCATCATGGTCACGGACTTGCCGGAGCCGGATTCGCCGACGATGGCCAGGACTTCGCCCTTGTCCACGTTCAGGTCCAGGCCATCCACCACGGGAACGGCCTGGGCGTCGCCGAAGCGCACGTTGAGATTCTTGATTTCTAGCAGTGACATGGGAATCTCCTCAGGCGGCGTTCTTGAGTTTCGGGTCCAGCGCGTCGCGCAGGCCGTCGCCCATCAGGTTGATTGCCAGCACGCTGAGCAAAATGGTCAGGCCGGGCAGGCTCACCACCCACCAGGCGCGTTCGATGTAGTCGCGGGCCGAGGCCAGCATGGTGCCCCACTCAGGGGTGGGCGGCTGGACGCCAAGGCCGAGGAAGCCCAGGGCCGCGGCATCGAGAATCGCCGAGGAGAAGCTCAGGGTCGCCTGGACGATCAGCGGCGCCATGCAGTTGGGCAGCACGGTGATGAACATCAGGCGCGGCAGGCCGGCACCGGCCAGGCGCGCGGCGGTCACGTAGTCGCGGTTGAGCTCGCCCATCACCGCGGCGCGGGTCAGGCGCACGTAGGACGGCAGCGATACCACGGCGATGGCGATCACGGTGTTGATCAGGCCTGGGCCGAGGATGGCGACGATCGCCACGGCCAGCAGCAGGGACGGCAGGGCCAGCATGATGTCCATCAGACGCATGATGGTCGGGCCGAGCAGGCGCGGGAAGAAGCCGGCGAACAGGCCCAGGAGGATGCCCGGGATCAGCGACATGACCACCGACGACAGGCCGATCAGCAGCGACAGGCGCGAACCGGTGATCAGGCGCGACAGCAGGTCGCGGCCCAGTTCGTCGGTGCCGAGGATGAACTGCCATTGGCCGCCTTCGAGCCAGACCGGCGGGGTCAGCAGGAAGTCGCGGTATTGCTCGCTCGGGTTATGCGGGGCGACCCAGGGCGCGAAGATCGCGCAGAAAATCACCAGCAGCATGAACAGCAGGCCGGCCACCGCGCCCTTGTTGCGCGAGAAGGCCTGCCAGAATTCCTTGTACGGCGACGGGTACAGCAGGCTTTGATCCACGGCCACGGCGGATACGGCTACTGAGGAGGTTGGAGTGCTCATGAGTATTGTCCTCAGCGCTGGTGACGAATGCGTGGGTTGGCAAAGCCGTAGAGGATGTCCACCACGAAGTTGACGAGGATCACCAGGCAGGCGATCAACAGGATGCCGTTCTGCACCACGGGGTAGTCCCGGGCGCCGATGGCTTCGATCAGCCATTTGCCGATGCCGGGCCAGGAGAAGATGGTTTCGGTCAGGACCGCGCCGGCCAGCAGGGTGCCGACTTGCAGGCCGACCACGGTCAGCACCGGGATCAGCGCGTTGCGCAGGCCGTGTACGAACACCACGCGCGCCGGCGACAGGCCCTTGGCCTTGGCGGTGCGGATGTAGTCTTCGCGCAGCACTTCGAGCATCGAGGAACGGGTCATCCGCGCGATCACCGCCAGCGGAATGGTGCCAAGCACGATGGCCGGCAGGATCAGGTGGTGCAGGGCATCGAAGAAGGCGCCGGTGTCATCGGCCAGCAGGGTGTCGATGAGCATGAAGCCGGTTTTCGGCTCGATGTCGTAGAGCAGGTCGAGCCGCCCGGAAACCGGGGTCCAGCCCAGGCTCACGGAGAAGAACATGATCAGGATCAGGCCCCACCAGAAGATCGGCATCGAATAGCCGGCAAGGGAGATGCCCATCACCCCGTGGTCGAACAGGGATCCTCGTTTCAGCGCGGCGATCACCCCGGCCAGCAGGCCGATCACGGCAGCGAACAGCATCGCGGCCGAGGCCAGTTCCAGGGTCGCCGGGAACAGGGAGGTGAACTCGCTCCACACACTCTCGCGAGTACGCAGGGATTCACCCAGGTCGCCCTGGGCGAGTTTGCCGATGTAGTCCAGGTACTGGGCATACAGCGGTTTGTTCAGACCAAGGCGTTCCATTGCCTGGGCATGCATCTCAGGGTCGACCCGGCGCTCGCCCATCATGACTTCCACGGGATCGCCGGGAATCATGCGAATCAATGCGAACGTCAGCAAGGTGATGCCGAAGAATGTGGGAATCAACAACCCCACACGGCGGGCAATAAAACTAAACATCTTCTGGTGTACCTCATCAGCCGGTTAGGCGTGTCCGGCACCCCTGGGGTCAGGGATGCCGGGCGTTTCTTATCTACTTCACCTGGGTGGTAGCGAAGTTGTTGGTGGTCAGGGGGCTCTGGTGGTAGCCCTCGACGTTCTTGCGCATTGCCGTGAACATTTTCGGATAGGCCATGGGGATCCAGGGTTGTTCCTTGTCGAAAATATCCTGGGCCTGTTCATAGAGTGCGGTCCGTTTGGCCGGCTCGGATTCGGCGCGGGCCTGATCGATCAGGCTCTGGAACGCTTTATTGCACCAGCGAGCGTAGTTTTCGCCGTTTTTGGCGGCCTCGCAACTGAGGTTGGGGGTCAGGAAGTTGTCCGGGTCCCCGTTATCCCCCGCCCAGCCGGCAGAAACCATGTCGTGCTCGCCGTTCTTGGCGCGCTTGAGCATCTCGCCCCATTCCATGACGCGGATATCGATCTTGAGGCCGATCTTCGCCAGGTCGGACTGCATCATCTGTGCGCCGAGCAGCGGGTTGGGGTTGGTCGGGCCACCGCCGTTGCGGGTGAACAGGGTGAAGACCGTGCCTTCCGGCACGCCGGCTTCCTTGATCAGGGCGCGGGCCTTGTCCAGGTCGCGGGCCGGGTTGCCCAGGCTGGTGTTGAAGCCCAGCAGGGTCGGCGGGTAGGGGCCGGTGCCGACCACCGCGTTGCCCTTGCCGTACAGGCTGTTGACGTAGGCTTCCTTGTCGAAGGCGATGTTGATGGCCTGACGGACACGCGGGTCGCTCATGTACTTCTTGGTGGTGTTCAGGGCCACGTAGCCCACGGTCATGGCGGCCAGGTCGTCGACCTTCAGGTTGGTGTCGGCCTTGATGCTCGGGATGTCGTCCGGCTTCGGATACAGGGCGACCTGGCACTCATTGGCCTTGAGCTTCTGCAGGCGCACGTTGTTGTCGGTGGTGATCGCCAGGATCAGCGCGTCGGCCGGCGGCTTGCCACGGAAGTAGTCCGGGTTGGCCTTGAACCGCACCTGGGCGTCCTTGGCGTAGCGCTGGAAGACGAACGGGCCGGTGCCGATCGGCTTGCTGTTCAGTTCGCCGGCCTTGCCGGCCTTGAGCAACTGGTCGGCGTATTCGGCCGGGAAGATCGAGGCGAAGGCCATGGCCACGTCGGCCAGGAACGGTGCTTCGCGACGGGTCAGGGTGAAGACCACGGTGTGGTCGTCGGTTTTCTCGACGCTTTTGAGCAGTTCCTTGAAACCCATGCTCTCGAAATAGGGGAAGCCCACGCTGGACTTGTCATGCCACGGGTGTTTCGGGTCCAGCTGACGCTGGAAGCTCCAGAGCACGTCGTCGGCGTTCATCTCGCGGGTCGGCTTGAAGTAATCGGTGCTGTGGAACTTGACGCCTTTGCGCAGGTGGAAGGTGTAGATCAGGCCGTCCGGGCTGATCTCCCAGGACTCGGCCAGGGCCGGCTCGATGTCCGTGGTGCCGGGCTTGAAGTCCACCAGGCGGTTGAAGATGGTTTCCGCCACCGCGTCGGCAGTGACTGCAGTCGTGTACTGGACCATATCGAAGCCTTCCGGGCTGGCTTCGGTACAGACCACCAAGGGCTTGGCCGAGACGCCTGCGGCGACGCTCAGCAGTGCGGCAGCGATGGCCGCTTTCAGGGGAAGCATTTTCATCTAGAACCCTCTGCAATCGGTTGAACCAGAGTAGCTGGAGTGGCGAATTCGTCATGAATTCGCCAACCAGCCGATGTGTTTTTTAGAGAATCTTGAACGGGATGGTGGTGACCAGGCGGAACTCGTTGATGTTGCCGTCGGCCTGGTTTTCGCTGGCGCGGTGGGTAGTGTAGGTCGCCCGGATCGCGGTTGCCTTCAGCGGACCGCTCTGGACTGCATAAGACGCGCCAATACCGTATTCGTAGTGGGTTTCGCCATCCATCAGGCTCAGGTCACCGCGCTGGGCGCCTGGATCGGTGTAGGCGGTGCCGCGGTAATGGGTACCGTCGATGCCCCAGCCGCGTGCCGAGTAGATGTTGAACTTCAGGCCTGGCACGCCGTATTCGGCCATGTTCAGACCGTAGGCGATCTGGAAGGACTTCTCGTTCGGGCCGTTGAAGTCCGAGAGCAGGGAGTTGGCCAGGTAGATACCGTTGGTTTCATGCAGGTAGTCGAAGTACTCGTTACCGTTCACTTGCTGGTAGGAGAAGGTCAGGCTGTGGGCCTGGTGAGTCAGGCCGAGCGACAGCGAGTAGGTGTCGTTGTCGATCTCGCCCATCAACTTCTTACCTTCGTCGACGGTCTTGTAGTAGTTCAGGCCGGTGGTCAGGCTCAGTACCTGGCTGTCACCCAGCTCGTGGGTGGCGCCGAAGTAGTACTGGTTCCAGAAGTCTTTGACGTTGGCGCCATACAGGCTGGTTTTCAGGCTCTTGAACGGCTGGTAGTTCACACCTGCGGTGTAGACCTTGTCGGTTTCCACGCCGGTGGCGGAGTACTCGGTGCGGAATTTCGACAGGCTCTGTTCGGTACGCGGCGAAACGCGATCGAAACCGGCCAGATCGAACGACAGGTTGTTGAACTCTTCGCTGTGCAGGCTCACACCTTCGAAACTTGAAGGCAGGGCACGGTTGCCGATGACGTCGACGATCGGCGTGCTGAAGTTCTGGCGACCGGCGGTCAGGGTGGTGTTGGAGACGCGGAACTTGACGTTGGCCAGGCCCAGTTTGCTCCACTGGCCGACAGCGTCGCCGTCGGAGTGGGTCAGGGTACGGTTGTTCTTGCCGGCGATGTCCTTGCGGTCACGATCCAACGCGATGGCGTTGTAGGCGGCCACCTCGGTGCTGACCCCGACAGTGCCTTCGGTGAAGCCCGAGCTGTAGTTGAGGATGGTGCCCTGGACCCAGTTGATCCGGCGTGGGGTCGAAGTCGGCTGGCCGTTGTGGTTGTAGGAGAAGCGGTCGTCACGACGCTTCAGCTCGTTGGCGTACCAGTTGCGGGTCGTGCCCGACAGGCTCTGGCCTTCGACGAAGCCCTTGGCCTCCGCCTGGGCGCTGGTGCCGTTCAGTTCGGTCGGAACGAATTCCTGACTCACGCTTTCCGCATGGGCCATGGCCGTGATGCTGCTGATGGCCAGGGCCAGTAACGCGGTGTTGCTCGGTTTCATGGGTGAAGCTCCTTTGCTTTCTTTATTTTTATGCCGGTCTTTTTGGGTTGACCGGCTTTTGCTTTACAACTCATTCAAGGCATCGCAAACGTTTGCATGAGGCTTGATCGCCGAATTCAGGCAACAGATTTGCGTGGGGGCGAATATCGCCCCCAGCGGCCTGGCTAATCATTTATTGGTCGATGCTGACGCCCGAGAACACGTTGCGGCCGAAGGGGCTGACCTTGAATCCTTCGACTTTGGCGCTCAACGGCTGGTTGACCGTCGAGTGGGCGACCGGGGTGATCGGTACCTGCTGCTTGAGCAACTGCTGGGCCTGTTGGTAGAGCACCGTGCGCTGTTCGCGATCGGTGACGATCTTGGCCTGCTTGATCAGCTTGTCGTACTGCGGGTCGCACCACATGGAGTAGTTGTTGCCGCCAATGGCGTCGCAGCTGTACAGGGTGCCGAGCCAGTTGTCCGGGTCACCGTTGTCGCCGGTCCAGCCGATCAGGCTGATGTCGTGCTCGCCATTCTTGGTGCGCTTGATGTACTCGCCCCACTCGTAGCTGACGATTTTCACTTTCAGGCCGATCTTGCCCCAGTCGGACTGGAGCATTTCGGCCATCAGCTTGGCGTTGGGGTTGTAGGGACGTTGCACCGGCATGGCCCAGAGGGTGATTTCCGTGCCTTCCTTGACCCCGGCGGCCTTGAGCAGCTCACGGGCCTTTTGCGGGTTGTAGGCGGCGTCCTTGATGCTGGTGTCGTAGGACCACTGGGTCGGCGGCATGGCGTTGACCGCCAGCTGGCCGGCGCCCTGGTACACGGCGTTGAGGATGCCCTGCTTGTTCACCGCCATGTCCAGCGCCTGGCGCACTTCGAGCTGGTCGAAGGGTTTGTGGCGAACGTTGTAGGCGATGTAGCCGAGGTTGAAGCCGGGCTTTTCGATCAGTTGCAGTTTCGGGTCGTTTTTCAGCGCTTCGACATCGGCCGGCCGCGGGTGCAGGGTGACCTGGCATTCGCCGGCCTTGAGTTTCTGCACGCGCACCGAGGCATCGGTATTGATGGCGAAAATCAGCTGGTCGAGCTTGACCCGGCTCGGGTCCCAGTACTGCTTGTTGGCGGTGTAGCGGATGTTCGAGTCTTTCTGGTAACTCTTGAACACGAACGGCCCGGTGCCGATCGGCTTCTGGTTGATGTCGCTGGGTTTGCCGGCCTTGAGCAACTGGTCGGCATATTCGGCCGAGAGAATCGCGGCGAAGCTCATGGCGATGTTCTGGATGAACGCCGCATCGACCGAGTTCAGGGTCATCACCACGGTCAACGGCCCGGTCTTCTCGACCTTGGCGATGTTCTTGTTCAGGCTCATCCCGTTGAAGTAGGGAAACTCGGTGGGGTAGGCCTTGCGGAAGGGCTGCTCGGGATCGAGCATGCGGTTGAAGGTGAAGAGCACGTCGTCGGCGTTGAAATCACGCGTCGGCTTGAAGTACGGCGTGGTATGGAACTTCACCCCTTCGCGCAGATGGAAGGTGTACTGCAGGCCGTCCGCGGAAATATCCCAGCGGGTGGCCAGGCCCGGCACCACATTGGTCGCGCCTTTTTCGAACTCCGCCAGGCGGTTGTACAGCGGCTCTGCCGCGTCGTTGTCGGTGGCGGTGGTGTATTGCGCGGTGTCGAAGCCGGCCGGGCTGCCTTCGGAGCAGAACACCAGGCTGTTGCCGGCCGCCAGGCTGGCGGAGGTTGCGGTCAACAGACCGGTGCCCAGCAGGGCGGATAAAACCAGGGAATGACGCATGACGATCCCTCTTCCTTTTTATTGTTTTGATCGATGAGCAGTCGCCCCATCCGGAGGCGGTCATGTCATTGATCCCAAGTCTCGCTTGCAGCAAATGCCGGGCAATGGATGCACCACTCCATGCTTTGACGGTAGGGGTCGCCGCATGGGTAGTAAATGCCAAAGAGCCTGAAAGACATGTAAGGAACTTCCGAAATGCCCGTACTCACCACGATGGGGCGCAGCAAGAGGAAGAGCGTTCGAGTTCCGGCAGTCCTGGCAGGTAAGGCAACGGCGACGTCAGCTGACGTCGCCGTTGCAGACCCTTATTTGCTGATGCTGACGCCGTAGAACGAGTTCAGGCCAAAGGGGCTGATCTTGAAGTCCTGCACGTTGGCGCGCATGGGTTGGAACACCGTCGAGTGGGCGATAGGTGTCATCGGGACCTGGTCTTTGAGGAGGTGTTGCGCCTGCTTGTACAGCTCGGTGCGTTTGGCCACGTCCGGGGTGGCCTTGGCTTGCTTGATCAGTGCGTCGTACGGCTTGTCGCACCATTTGGAGAAGTTGTTGCCGTTCATGGCGTCGCAGCCGAACAGGGTGCCGAGCCAGTTGTCCGGGTCACCATTGTCGCCGCTCCAGCCGATGATCATCGCCTGGTTCTCGCCACCCTTGGAGCGCTTGATGTACTCGCCCCATTCGTAGCTGACGATGTTGACCTTCAGGCCGATCTTCGCCCAGTCGGACTGCAGCATTTCAGCCATCAGCTTGGCGTTCGGGTTGTACGGACGCTGCACCGGCATGGCCCACAGGGTGATCTGGGTGCCTTCCTTGATGCCGGCTTCCTTGAGCAGCGCCTTGGCTTTCTCGGGGTCGTACTTGGCATCCTTGATGGTGTCGTCATAGGACCACTGGGTCGGTGGCATGGCGTTGACCGCCAGCTGGCCCGCGCCCTGGTAGACCGAGTCGATGATCTGCTGCTTGTTCACCGCCATGTCCAGCGCCTGGCGGACCTTGAGGTCGGCCAGCGGGTTGGCGTCGGTGCGGCCCTTGAGCACAGGCATCACGTTGTAGGCGATGTAGCCGAGGTTGAAGCCGGCTTGCTGCGGCAGCTTGAGGGTCTTGTCCTCGCCCAGGGCCTTGAGGTCGGCCGGGCGCGGGAACAGGGTGACCTGGCATTCGTTCTTTTTCAGCTTCTGGATGCGTACCGACGGGTCGGTGGTGATGGCGAAGATCAGGTTGTCGATCTTCACGTCTTCAGGCTTCCAGTACTCCTTGTTGCCGGTGTAACGGATGTTGGAGTCTTTCTGGTAGCTCTTGAACACGAACGGCCCGGTGCCGATCGGCTTCTGGTTGATGTCGCCCGGCTTGCCTTCCTTGAGCAGCTGGTCGGCGTACTCGGCGGACTGGATGGAGGCGAAGCTCATCGCCAGGTTCTGGATGAACGCGGCGTCTACGGTTTTCAGGGTGAACTTGACGGTCTTGTCGTCGACTTTCTCGACCTTGGTGATGTTGGTGTCCATCCCCATGTCGGTGAAGTAAGGGAATTCGGTGGGGTACGCCTTGCGGAACGGCATGTCCTTGTCGAGCATGCGGTTGAACGTGAAGAGCACGTCGTCGGCGTTGAAATCACGAGTCGGCTTGAAATACGGCGTGGTGTGGAACTTCACCCCATCGCGCAGATGGAAGGTGTAGGTCAGGCCATCGTCGGAAATGTCCCAACTGGTCGCCAGGCCAGGAATGACGGCGGTGCCGCCACGCTCAAACTGGCTGAGGCGGTTGAACAGGGTCTCTGCTGAGGCGTCGAAGTCGGTTCCGGTGGTGTACTGGCCTGGGTCGAAGCCGGCCGGGCTCCCTTCGGAGCAGAACACCAGGTTAGTCGCCGCCTGGGCGAAGGGTGCGCTGGCGAGCAAGCCGGCGCTGACTAAAAGCGGAATGACTGCTTGTTTGAACATGGTTGCCTCATGATTTGTTGTCATTTTTGGTGTAGAGGGCGACCTTATGAGTCGACCCGCCGATACTTATGCAGGCCCCATACCCAATGCAAGATGCGGGGCCGTCACAAGTATCAAGGAGTGGAACGAACGTACAGGAATGACGCATTTGTATAAATATTGACGAATTTGGCCCTATGCGCTGGTTTTTTCTGGTGCATGGGTTGCCTTCTTGCGGGGCATCCGGAGCGAGTCGTGCCTCCGCTTGGTGCGTCGCTGGAGCAGGTGTCGACCGGCTTCTGGTTGAACCGCCTGGCCTTGCCTGCCTGGCGCAAGTGTTTGGCGCATTGGGTTGACCGGATGAAGTAGGACGGTTTGGTGAGGGAGGCCGTGGAGAACGGATGCCCGGGACCTTGCAGGCGATGGCGGGTGCACAGCACATCGGCGGCGGCGTTGACGTTGTGGCTCGCAGTGAGGTTGTCACTGTGGAGGTTGCGGGTGGCGTGCGACAGTGGGATGCCGAGGATCAGCCCCGCTGTCTGCCAAACCTGGAGCGGAAAGGTCTTACGCATGCAAACCTCATTTTTTCTTTTTCTAGGGCATATCTGAGGATTGGCCTTGTGGGCCGGGGCAACTCGCCTTCTATGGGGAGTGGATGCAGCCCCATGGACCCTGTGCGGCGATGGCGATCGCTTTGTTGTGGGGGTGATTGACGATTCGCCGATGCCGAAATTAAGTCATGCTGAAATCGTGGTCAACGAAAATTAAGCGTGACTAACATTTCTCTTGCGCGCGGGGTGTCTGTGAGGTTGCGCAGGCGGCCACGGGGCGGGTTCAGGCCGCTGAATGGTCGTCGAACAGGCCCATGGTCGTGACGGTCAATACTTCTGCCGGGCCGTTGCCGGCGTTAGCCAGGTAGTGAGGTTTGGTCGAGTCGAAGTGCACCGAGTCGCCGGCGCCGAGGGGATACTGCTGCCCCTCGATGGTGTAGATAATCTGCCCCGAAAGAACGTAGGAGAACTCGGCGCCATCATGGGAAATCAGTTCCGACTGGTAGCCCACGGGTATGTTCATCTTCACCGCGTTGATCAGGTTGCCGGGAAAGGAACTGGACAGCCGCTCGTAGGCCAGGGGCTGGCCTTCGATGGTGTAGCGCACCCGCTTGCCGTCGTGGGAGTCGGGTTGTGCCTGGGTCGGCTGGTCGAATAGGGCGTTCAGCGGAACGTTCAGAGACTTGGCAATGTTGACCAGGGAGGAGATCGAGACGCCGGTGAGATTGCGTTCCGCCTGGGAGAGGAAACTGGCGGTCAGGCCGGATTCGCTGGCGATCTGGCGCAGGGTTTTCTTGGCGGCGCGGCGATAGCGACGCAGGCGTTCGCCGATGCGGTCTGCGGTCATTGGAGAGACTCTTATAGGAAAGGCGCAGTATACCCGGTGGACGTCAATGACGTCTGATAGGCGCCATACCGGGGGCCGTAACTTTAGCATCACCGATGTGGCCGAGTTCAGCCCCTCTATTCCAAAAAAGGGCGAGTCCCTCAGGCTGGGTTGAAACAGTGGGTAGCAAAAAAAACGCGGTAACCTCATTGGTGCTGGAGGTCACCGCCGTTTTTTTGGGGACGGGCAGGGAAAACGTTACGGCATCAGGACTTCGATCGAGCCATCGGCGGTCATGCTGACCTGGCTGGTACCGGCTTCGACTTCCGGAGTGACCGGCGCCGCATCCATGCCCGCGGCTTTCATCATCATCTGGCCACGCAGGTACGGTTGTGGATAACCGTTGCTGTTGAGGTTCAGGTTGACGATCTTGTAGCCCTTGCCGCCCAGCGCTTCGGTGGTCAGTTGCGCGCGAGCCTTGAAGGCATCGACCGCTTCCTTGAGCAGCTTGTCTTCGCTGGCCTTGCGGGTCGGGTCGGCGATGGCGAAATCCATCCCGCCCATCTTCAGGTCGGTCAGCAGTTCGCCGGTGAGCTTGGACAGCGCGGCGAAGTCCGAGCTTTCCAGGCGCAGTTCGGCGCGCTCGCGCCAGCCGGTGATCTTCTGGCCCTTGGTGTCGTAGATCGGGTAGCTGTTGCGGCTGCCCTGGCGCAAGGTGATGTCCTTGACCTGGCGTGCCTGGCCCAGGGCCTTGTTCATGGTGGTGGTGATTTCCGCGGCGAGCTTGGCCGGGTCGGCGTTCTGCGATTCGCTGTAGAGGGTGACGATCATCAGGTCGCGGGCCACTTCCTGACTGACTTCGGCGCGCAGGGAGATCTGGTTGTAATGAAGCTCATCGGCGGCCAGGGCCGGCAGGCTGGCGAGGGTGCCGGCGCTGAGGGCGAGAAGGGCGGCGCTGCGACTGAATGTATGCATGAAAACTCCTTGAGTGCGGTCCGCAGGTATTGGGTCCCAGCCTGCGTGAAACCATCAGACTCTAGCTTTTATTGTCTGGTTCGGCCCGTTAACAACTTCTATACATCTATTACCCAACGCCAACTACGGAGGTTTTTGTAGCCGCTGGCGAAGCCTGCGCTCGACTGCGCAGCAGTCGTAATCTGTTCTCGAGCCGGACTCTGAGATGGGGATGGCGAGCGCTTTGCGCTCTGTCGCGGGCAAGCCTCGCTCCTACAGGCAGGTGGTGTTTTTGCAGGCAAGGCTTGCCCGCGATTGGCCATTGCCCAAGACTGTGGCGGTTTGCCGCAGTTTTGCCTGTCCGGGCCGCTGCTTGGTTATACTCGTCGCGATCCGCCTGGAGCGCTCATCAGGAGAGCTCATGCTCGCCCCCGTACAACTGCTTTCCGCCACTCGCCAGAACCTCTGGCGTCTGACTTTCATCCGCATCCTGGTTCTGGCCGCTCAGGCTGGCTCGGTGGGGCTCGCCTACTGGTTCGACCTGTTGCCGCTGCCCTGGCTGCAACTGGCCGTCACCCTGGGCCTGTCGCTGATCCTCTGCGCCTTCACCGCCATTCGCCTGCGCACCTCGTGGCCGGTCACCGAGCTGGAATATGCCGTGCAACTGGCTTGTGATTTGTTTATCCACAGCGCCCTGTTGTATTTCTCCGGCGGCTCGACCAATCCCTTCGTCTCCTATTACCTGGTGCCGCTGACCATCGCCGCCGTGACCTTGCCATGGCGCTATTCGGTGGTCCTTTCCGGTATCGCGCTGACCATGTACACCTTGCTGCTGGCGCAGTTCTACCCGCTGCAGACTTTCCCCATCGCCCGGGAGAACCTGCAGATCTACGGGATGTGGCTGAGCTTCGCCCTGGCCGCGGCGGTGATCACCTTCTTCGCCGCGAGAATGGCCGAGGAACTGCGGCGGCAGGAGGAGCTGCGGGCGATCCGCCGCGAAGAGGGCCTGCGCGACCAGCAGTTGCTGGCTGTCGCGACCCAGGCCGCTGGTGCCGCCCACGAGTTGGGAACGCCCCTGGCGACCATGAGCGTGCTGCTCAAGGAAATGCGCCAGGACCACCTCGACCCAATGCTGCAAGATGACCTAGGCGTGCTCCAGGACCAGGTCAAACTGTGCAAGGAAACCCTGCAGCAACTGGTACGCGCCGCCGAGGCCAACCGCCGGCTGGCGGTGGAGATGCAGGATGTCACTGTCTGGCTCGACGAAGCGCTGAACCGCTGGCACCTGATGCGCCCCGAAGCCAGCTACCGCTTCCAATTGCTGGGCAAGGGCACGATGCCGCGGCTGGCGCCGCCGCCGGACCTGACCCAGGCGTTGCTCAACCTGCTGAACAATGCAGCAGACGCTTGTCCGGAAGGGCTGGAAGTCCAGCTGGATTGGGACGCCGAGAACCTGACCATCAGTATTCGTGACCACGGCGCCGGTGTGCCGCTGGCCATCGCCGAGCAGATCGGCAAACCGTTTTTTACCACCAAGGGCAAAGGTTTCGGCCTGGGCCTGTTTTTGAGCAAGGCCAGCGTGACACGCGCCGGCGGCTCAGTGAAACTCTACAGTCATGAGGAAGGCGGCACGCTCACCGAGCTGCGCCTGCCCCACGGCGCCCGAGGAGACCAACATGAGTGACGAAATCCAAGTCGAAGGCGAAGAACTGCCGCATCTGTTGCTGGTGGATGACGACGCCACCTTCACCCGGGTGATGGCGCGAGCCATGAGCCGTCGCGGCTTCCGCGTCAGCACCGCGGGTTCCGCCGAGGAAGGCCTGGCCCTCGCCCAGCAGGACCTGCCGGACTTCGCCGCGCTGGACCTGAAGATGGATGGCGACTCCGGCCTGGTGCTGCTGCCCAAGCTGCTAGAGCTCGATCCGGAAATGCGCGTGGTGATCCTCACCGGTTATTCGAGCATCGCCACCGCAGTCGAAGCGATCAAGCGCGGCGCCTGCAACTACCTGTGCAAACCGGCGGACGCCGACGACGTGCTGGCCGCGCTGCTCTCCGAGCACGCCGACCTCGACACCCTGGTGCCGGAAAACCCGATGTCGGTGGACCGCCTGCAATGGGAGCACATCCAGCGGGTGCTGACCGAACACGAAGGCAACATCTCCGCCACTGCCCGCGCCCTGGGCATGCACCGTCGAACGCTGCAACGCAAGTTGCAGAAGCGCCCGGTTCGCCGCTGAACCGCGACTGAACGAATGTCCTCAGGACAAGTGAAAAAACGAGCCGATCCTCTATGATCGGCTCGATGCTTGTCCCTATCCCAATCGAGCCTTGATGATGAATCAGAACGCTGAGTATTCCGCGGTCAACGATGCTGTGCGCGGGCAGTTTTTCCGTCGTGTCTGGGAAATGACTACGCCTTACTGGCGCAGTGAAGAGAAGGGCAAGGCCTGGTTGCTGCTGTTCGCGGTGATCGCCCTGACCCTGTTCAGCGTGGCGATCTCGGTGTGGATCAACAGCTGGTACAAGGATTTCTACAACGCCCTGCAAAAGAAGGACGAGGCGGCGTTCTGGCAACTGATCCTGTATTTCTGCGGAATTGCCGCGGTGGCCATCCTGGCCGCGGTCTACCGGCTCTACCTGACCCAGATGCTGACCATTCGCTGGCGCGCCTGGCTCACGGAAAAACACTTCGCCCGCTGGCTGGGCCACAAGAACTACTACCAGCTGGAGCAGGGCGGCTACACCGATAACCCGGACCAGCGGATTTCCGAAGACCTCAACAGCTTCACCAGCAATACCCTGGGGCTCGCCCTGGGCCTGCTGCGTACCGTGGTCAGCCTGGTGTCGTTCTCGATCATCCTGTGGGGCGTGTCGGGCAGTATCGAAGTCTTCGGCTATACCATTCCCGGCTACATGTTCTGGTGCGCCCTGGTGTATGCCGCCGTCGGCAGCTGGCTGACGCACCTGATCGGTCGACGCCTGATCGGCTTGAACAACAACCAGCAACGTTTCGAGGCAGACCTGCGTTTTTCCATGGTGCGGGTGCGGGAGAACGCCGAGAGCATTGCCCTGTACGACGGCGAGCCGAATGAGAACAAACGCCTCAGCGCTCGCTTCGGCATGGTCTGGCACAACTTCTGGGACATCATGAAAGTGTCCAAGCGGCTGACCTTCTTCACCTCGGGCTACGGCCAGATCGCAATCATTTTCCCCTTCATCGTCGCGGCCCCGCGTTACCTGACGGGCAAGATCGAACTGGGCGAGCTGATGCAGATCAACTCGGCATTCGGCAACGTCCAGGAGAACTTCAGCTGGTTCATCACCGCCTATTCCGAGCTCGCGGCATGGCGCGCCACCTGCGACCGGCTGCTGAGTTTCCGCCAGGCTATGAGCGAAAACGAAGAGCGCGCGCCAGCCATCGACGTGCAGAGCCAGGGTGAAACCCTGCAGGTGCATAACCTTGGCCTGGACCTGGCGGACGGCCGGCACCTGCTGGCCGGTGCCGAGATGACCGTGACTCCCGGTGAGCGACTGATGCTCAGCGGCCGTTCCGGCAGTGGCAAAAGTACCCTGCTGCGGGCGATGGGGCGGCTCTGGCCGGCCGGTCACGGCAGCATTCGCATGCCTGCCGAGCGTTATCTGTTCCTGCCGCAAAAGCCTTACCTGCCGATCGGCAGCCTGCGCGAAGCCTTGAGTTATCCACAGTCGGGCGACACCTACCCGCAGGAGCGTTATGCGCAGGTGCTGGAAACCTGCCGGCTGCCGCACCTGGTTTCTCGTCTGGACGAGAGCAATCACTGGCAGCGCATGTTGTCCCCGGGCGAGCAGCAGCGCCTGGCCTTTGCCCGTGCGTTGCTCTATGCGCCGCAGTGGCTGTACATGGATGAGGCCACCTCGGCCATGGACGAAGAAGACGAGGCGACCCTGTACCAGGCGCTGATCGACCAGCTGCCGGGGCTGAGCATTGTCAGCGTCGGGCATCGCAGCAGCCTCAAGCGTTTCCACCCGCGGCACATCCGCATCGAGCGCGGGCATCTGGTCGACCAGGCGGTGACGGTGTAGTCAACAGTGATCGTACAACCCGGCTGAGCTATGATGCGTCATCAGTTTTCGGAGAAAGAACTTCACCATGGACAACCAGAACACGGCGCCCCGCCTTCCACGCAAGCGCCGTAGCCTCGCCCAGGAGCTGGTGACCGTGCTGTCGGAGCAGATTCGCGACGGTCAGCTCAAGCGCGGTGACAAGTTGCCCACCGAGTCGGCGATCATGGAGGCCCATGGCGTCAGCCGGACCGTGGTACGCGAAGCCATTTCCCGCTTGCAGGCCGCCGGCCAGGTGGAAACCCGCCACGGCATCGGCACCTTTGTGCTCGACACACCGAGCCCGAGCGGCTTCAGGATCGATCCGGCGACCGTGGTGACCTTGCGCGATGTGCTGGCGATCCTGGAACTGCGCATCAGCCTGGAAGTGGAGTCGGCCGGGCTGGCCGCGCAGCGGCGCAGCAGCGAGCAACTGGCGGCGATGCGGGCGGCGCTGGATGCCCTCAATGAAAGCGCGGCCCACGACAGCGATGCGGTGGCCTCGGATTTCCAGTTCCACCTGCAGATTGCCCTGGCCACGGGTAACCGCTATTTCACCGACATCATGACCCACCTGGGAACCAGCATCATTCCGCGCACCCGCCTGAATTCGGCACGCCTGGCTCACGACGATCAGCAGCACTACATGAGCCGCCTGAGCCGCGAGCATGAAGAAATCTATGAAGCCATTGCCCGCCAGGATTCGGACGCGGCCCGGGCGGCCATGCGTCTGCACCTGACCAACAGCCGCGAACGGCTGCGACATGCCCATGAAGAGGCAGAGGCGCAGCGCGGGTAATGCGGTTGGGGCGGTTATTGCGTTGCCCTTGGGTTCTTATCGTGAGCAAGCTCGCTCCTACAGTGAGGGGAGGTGACCCTGTAGGAGCGAAGCTTGCCCGCGATGCTTTTAGCGGTTTTTGAGAATCGAGCGATCCACCCTCACGGCCAGTTGCCCGGCGCCGGGTTTGGCATTGAAGGTCACATGCCCTTGCTGGTCGACGGTTGCCCGCGCGACGGGAGCGCCGTTGACCAGCAGTTCCAGGGGCGCGCCCTGCAGGGATTGGCCCGAGGCCAGTTCTAGAGTCAGGTTGATAGCCATGTCGATGTCCTTATCAGGCATTGCGGTCGATGTAGGTGGTGGCGGTCTTGTCGATCGAGGCGATCAGCTCCGGCGAGCCACCGCGGAACTGACGGAAAATGTTGCGTCCGCTGGAACCGCCGCTGGTGTCCACCGGCACATTCAGGGTCGGCTGGAAGCGCTCGCTCAGTTCGGCGTAGGCGGACCACGGGCCGATGTACGACTCGTTCAAACCGTTGGTGTAGCTGAAGGCATAACGCACGGCACTGCCGGGCAGCCAGTTGGGTTCGCTGGGTGTCTGGCTCTGCCAGCCATCGGCCTGGATGCTCGGAGCAAGCGTCGGTGCTTCCAGGTAGCCCGCCGGCTTGTTGGGCTTGTAGTCCTTGAGCAGCAGGTAGGTGCTCCAGCCCCACCAGTTGTCGATGGTCTTGGTGTCGTTCAGGTTGTTCACGTCGCTGCGTCGCAGCACCTTGTCGCCCTGCATCACGAACAGCGGTGAAAAGTTGCCGCTCTTCGCCGCGTTCAGGTCCGGCAACAGCTTCAGCGCCGTGAAGTTGCCGGGCGTCGGGGCCGCACCGCTGAGGTAGCTTTCGAAGATTTCGTCCGCCGAGCGTTGCACGGCCAGCTTGACCTGCTTGCGGTTGTTGCTGTCGAGGGTGTCGAAATAACGCTTGTCGCCATAGGCATGCCAGCGGTCGCCCTGGGCGTTGCTGACGTTGAGGCCGAACTTGCTGTCCTCGTCGTGCATGAAGCGGGTGATCAGCGAACCGAGATCGCTCGGCGTGACCACCGCCGCCAGTTGCTTGCGCGGTACCCGCACATGGCCGGCGGAGAACAGGTCGGTGAGGAAGTGATCGGCGAAGGCGTTCATGGCGTAGGCCAGTTCCAGCTGCTTCTCGTCGGCGTTCTTGTGCGCCAGTACCGCTTGCTGCAGGGCCGCGGTGTGCCCGGCGATATAGGCCAGCAGCGCCCACTCGCCGAAATGGTCGGCATTGTTGGCCGCCAGCTTCAGGTAGCGACCCAGGGGGAACAGCGCCGAGGCGAAGCTGCCGCCGCCGGTGATCTTGTTCCACTCTTCGGACAACGTATCTCCCAGGGCGTCATAGGCTTCGTGAGGTTGCCTGCCGTCCTTGAGCGCCTGGTTGGCGGCGGCGACTTCCTTCTGCATTACCGCGAGAATCTGTTTCGCCTCGTCCTTGGCCGCTGGCAACACGGCGAGGGAGTTGAACGCGGCGGTAAAACGCTGCAAACGATCCACCGGCGTCGCGCCTTCGCAGATCGGCTGGTCGGGGATGCCGTAGAAATCGCCGCCCAGCGCCACCACCTGGCCGTAGGTCAGGGCCAGGCCATTGGGCAGGTGCAATTCGACCTGCCAGGCTGGAACGCCGGGGGCGTCCTTGACGAAACGCAGCAGGGTGGCATCGCCGATGGCGGTGTGTTCGCCACCCTCGAAACGCAGCTGGGGCAGGGCCTTGAGGTTTTTGCCCGGTACCGCGGGGAGGAGCCCGGGCTGGTGATACTTGATGGTGTGATGACCGTCGGCGATCAGCACCAGGTGGTCGCCATCACCGGAAATGGCAATGCCGCGTTCGCTGAAAAGGCTGTCCAGATCGGCAACGACCTGGCTTTTGTGTTGCAGCTGTTCCCGCTGCTGAGTGTGTAGACCTGACATTTCTAGCTCCTTGATATGTCGTAGGTATTTCAAGAAATTAACTGTATGTATATACAGTTAATTGCGAGCATAAAGCAAAACCCTGACTCGTCAAGCAGGTATTTTTTACCGCGTATTTTGGCGATGGCTGACGAATTGCTGTTGACGATTGTTTTTTAAGTTGTACGATGACTTACAACTTCAGCCAAGGCTGATGTGTTTTTCATCACAATGTGCGTCCCAGGGTGTTCGAATAATGAATCCACAAGAACTGAAGTCCATCCTCTCCTCCGGCCTGCTGTCTTTCCCGGTGACCGATTTCAACGCCCAGGGCGATTTCCATCGCGCGGGCTATATCAAGCGCCTGGAATGGCTGGCTCCATATGGCGCCTCGGCGCTGTTCGCGGCAGGTGGCACCGGTGAGTTTTTCTCCCTGGCGGCCAGCGAATATTCGGAAATCATCAAGACTGCGGTCGACACCTGCGCCACCAGCGTGCCGATCCTGGCCGGCGTCGGCGGCTCGACCCGCCAGGCCATCGAATACGCCCAGGAGGCCGAGCGCCTGGGTGCCAAGGGCCTGTTGCTGCTGCCGCACTACCTGACCGAAGCCAGCCAGGATGGGGTCGCCGCTCATGTGGAGGCGGTGTGCAAATCGGTGAAGATCGGTGTGGTGGTCTACAACCGCAACGTCTGCCGCCTGACCGCGCCGCTGCTGGAGCGCCTGGCCGAGCGCTGCCCGAACCTGATCGGCTACAAGGACGGCCTGGGCGATATCGAACTGATGGTGTCGATCCGTCGCCGCCTCGGCGATCGCTTCAGCTACCTGGGCGGCCTGCCGACCGCCGAAGTCTACGCCGCGGCCTACAAGGCCCTGGGCGTGCCGGTGTATTCCTCGGCGGTGTTCAACTTCATCCCGAAAACCGCGATGGATTTCTACCACGCCATTGCCCGGGAAGATCACGCCACGGTCGGCAAGATCATCGACGACTTCTTCCTGCCTTACCTGGATATCCGTAACCGCAAGGCTGGTTATGCCGTGAGCATTGTCAAGGCCGGAGCCCGCATCGTCGGCCATGACGCAGGCCCGGTGCGGGCGCCGTTGACCGACCTGTTGCCGGAAGAATATGCAGCGCTGGCGGCGTTGATCGACGCCCAGGGCGCGCAGTAATCCATCCCCGGGGCCGCTGAGCAATCAGCGGCCTTTTGCGTAAGGCTTTTGTGTAAGGAGAGGGCGCGTGGCAGAGGTAAAACGCTTCGATAACTACATCGGTGGCCAATGGCTTGCCGGTGCCGACTACTCGACCAATATCAACCCGTCCGAGTTGTCCGATGTCATTGGCGAATACGCCAAGGCCGACCTGGCTCAGGTGCATGCCGCGATCGATGCGGCGCGCGATGCATTCCCGGCCTGGTCGACTTCCGGTATCCAGGCGCGCAGCGATGCCCTGGACAAGGTCGGCAGCGAGATCCTCGCCCGTCGCGAAGAGCTCGGCACCCTGCTGGCCCGGGAGGAGGGCAAGACCCTGCCCGAGGCCATCGGCGAGGTGACCCGCGCCGGCAACATCTTCAAGTTCTTTGCCGGCGAATGCCTGCGCCTGTCGGGGGATTACCTGCCGTCGGTGCGTCCGGGGGTCAACGTCGAAGTGACCCGCGAAGCCCTGGGCGTGGTCGGCCTGATCACCCCGTGGAACTTCCCGATCGCCATCCCGGCGTGGAAGATCGCCCCGGCCCTGGCCTACGGCAACTGCGTGGTGCTCAAGCCCGCCGAGCTGGTGCCGGGCTGTGCCTGGGCCCTGGCGGAAATCATCTCCCGCGCCGGCTTCCCGGCCGGGGTGTTCAACCTGGTGATGGGCAGCGGCCGGCTGGTCGGCGATGCCCTGGTCAACAGCCCGAAAGTCGACGGCATCAGCTTCACCGGTTCCGTGGGCGTGGGCCGGCAGATCGCCGTCAGCTGCGTCTCGCGCCAGGCCAAGGTGCAGCTGGAAATGGGCGGCAAGAACCCGCAGATCATCCTCGACGATGCCGACCTCAAGCAGGCGGTGGAACTGGCGGTACAGAGTGCCTTCTATTCCACCGGGCAGCGTTGCACCGCTTCCAGCCGGCTGATCGTCACCGCGGGCATCCACGACCGGTTCGTCGCGGCGATGGCCGAACGCATGGGTTCGATCAAGGTCGGCCATGCGCTGCGGGCCGGCACCGATATCGGTCCGGTGGTGTCCCAGGCGCAGCTCGAACAGGACTTGAAGTACATCGATATCGGCCAGTCCGAAGGGGCGCGGCTGGTCAGCGGCGGCGGCCTGGTGACTTGCGATACCGAAGGTTATTTCCTCGCGCCGACCCTGTTCGCCGACAGCCAGGCCTCGATGCGCATCAGCCGCGAAGAGATCTTCGGCCCAGTGGCCAACGTGGTACGGGTGGCTGATTACGAGGCGGCGCTGGCCATGGCCAACGACACCGAGTTCGGCCTGTCGGCGGGCATCGCCACCACGTCGCTGAAATACGCCAACCACTTCAAGCGCCACTCCCAGGCCGGGATGGTCATGGTCAACCTGCCGACGGCCGGCGTCGATTACCACGTACCTTTTGGTGGCCGCAAAGGTTCATCCTATGGTTCCCGCGAGCAAGGTCGCTACGCGCAGGAGTTCTACACCGTGGTGAAGACTTCCTACATCGGATCCTAAGCCCCGCCGTACCCCCGCCGGCCGTTGCCTGAGGCTCGGCGGGGTCGATGAAACGCATGTTTACCCGCATAAAAATAACTAGTGGGAGTACATCCATATGCAAGCGACCAAGCCGACTCGCGTCCGCTACCTGATCCTGTTCATGCTGTTTTTGGTGACCACGATCAACTATGCCGACCGCGCCACCATCGCCATCGCGGGTTCCAGCCTGCAAAAAGACCTCGGCATCGACGCCGTCACCCTCGGTTATATCTTCTCCGCATTCGGTTGGGCTTATGTAGCGGGGCAGATCCCCGGCGGCTGGCTGCTCGACCGCTTCGGCTCGAAAAAAATCTATGCCCTGAGCATCTTCACCTGGTCGCTGTTCACCGTGCTGCAGGGTTATGTCGGTGAGTTCGGCGTCTCCACCGCGGTGGTGGCGCTGTTCATGCTGCGCTTCCTGGTCGGGCTTGCCGAGGCACCGTCCTTCCCCGGCAACGCGCGGATTGTCGCGGCCTGGTTCCCCACCGCCGAGCGCGGTACGGCTTCGGCGATCTTCAACTCGGCGCAGTATTTCGCCACGGTGCTGTTCGCCCCGCTGATGGGCTGGATCGTCTATCACTTCGGCTGGCAGCACGTGTTCATCGTGATGGGGGTGATCGGCATCGTCTTCTCGCTGGTCTGGCTCAAGGTGATTTACAGCCCGCGCCAGCACCCGCTGATCAACGAGGCCGAGTTCAAGCACATCGCCGACAACGGCGGCATGGTCGACATGGACCAGGACGGCAAAGGCAAACGCAGCGACGGCCCGAAATGGGACTACCTGCGCCAGTTGCTGACCAATCGCATGATGCTCGGCGTGTACCTGGGCCAGTACTGCATCAACGGCATCACTTACTTCTTCCTGACCTGGTTCCCGGTGTACCTGGTGCAGGAGCGTGGCATGACTATTCTCAAGGCTGGCTTCATCGCCTCCTTGCCGGCCATCTGCGGTTTTATCGGTGGGGTGCTTGGCGGGGTGATTTCCGACTACCTGCTACGCAAGGGGCATTCCCTGACCTTCGCCCGCAAGGCGCCGATCATCGCCGGCCTGCTGGTCTCCAGCAGCATCGTGGCCTGCAACTATGTGGACATCGAATGGATGGTGGTGGGCTTCATGGCCCTGGCGTTCTTCGGCAAAGGCGTGGGCGCGCTCGGCTGGGCGGTGGTGTCCGACACTTCGCCGAAGCAGATCGCCGGCTTGAGCGGCGGCCTGTTCAACACCTTCGGCAACCTGGCGTCGATCACCACGCCGATCGTCATCGGCTACATCATCAGTTCCACCGGCTCGTTCAAATGGGCGCTGGTGTTCGTCGGCTGCAACGCGCTGCTGGCAGTGTTCAGCTACCTGGTGATCGTCGGCCCGATCAAGCGCGTGGTGCTCAAGGATCCACCGAGCAACGGCCCCGAGCTGACCCAACTTTCCCAAGCGCATTCCTGAAGGGGCGGCGTCATGCAGTTGATTGAACATTCCGATTCGCCGCGCTACATCCGCCTGCACGAGCGGGACAATGTGGTGGTTGTGGTCAATGACCAGGGCGTACCGGCAGGCACGGCGTTCGCCGACGGCCTGGTGACCCTGGACTTCGTCCCCCAGAGCCACAAGGTGGCGCTGGAAGATATCGCCGAAGGCGACCCGGTGATCCGCTACGGCCAGACCATCGGTTATGCCTTGCAGCCGATCCTGCGCGGCAGTTGGGTCAGGGAAGAGCAGTTGCGCATGCCCAGCGCGCCGCCGCTGGACAGTCTGCCGCTGTCCACCGAAGTGCCGGCGGCCCAGGCGCCCCTGGACGGCTTTACCTTCGAGGGTTATCGCAATGCCGACGGCACGGTCGGCACGCGCAACATTCTGGGGATCACCACCACCGTGCAATGCGTGACCGGGGTGCTCGATCATGCGGTCAAGCGCATCAAGGACGAACTGCTGCCCAGGTATCCCCATGTCGACGATGTGGTGGCGCTGACCCACAGCTATGGCTGCGGCGTGGCGATCACTGCCACCGATGCCTATATCCCGATCCGCACCGTGCGCAACCTGGCGCGCAACCCGAACCTGGGGGGCGAAGCCCTGGTAATCAGCCTGGGCTGCGAGAAGTTGCAGGCCGGGCAGGTGATGCACGAAGGCGACAGCTCGGTGGACCTCAGCGAGCCCTGGCTGTACCGCCTGCAGGACGCCAGCCAGGGTTTTACCGAGATGATCGAGCAGATCATGCAGCTGGCCGAAGTGCGTTTGCAGAAGCTCAATCAGCGGCGCCGGGAAACCGTGCCGGCCTCGGAGCTGGTCCTCGGTATGCAATGTGGTGGCAGTGATGCCTTTTCCGGGATTACCGCCAACCCGGCCCTGGGCTATGCCTCGGACCTGTTGCTGCGGGCCGGCGCGACAGTGATGTTTTCCGAAGTCACCGAGGTGCGCGATGCCATCTACCTGCTGACTTCCCGCGCCGAATCCACAGAAGTGGCCCGGGAGCTGGTGCGCGAGATGGACTGGTACGACCGCTACCTGGCCAAGGGCGAGGCCGATCGCAGCGCCAATACCACGCCGGGCAACAAGAAGGGCGGGTTGTCGAACATCGTCGAGAAGTCCCTGGGGTCCATCGTCAAGTCCGGCAGCAGCGCGATCAATGGCGTGCTGGGGCCGGGCGAGCGCTTTACCCGCAAGGGCCTGATCTTCTGCGCGACGCCGGCCAGCGACTTTGTCTGCGGCACCTTGCAGCTGGCGGCGGGGATGAACCTGCATGTGTTCACCACCGGGCGTGGCACACCTTACGGGCTGGCGATGGCGCCGGTGGTCAAGGTCTCGACCCGCTCCGAACTGGCTCAGCGCTGGCCGGACCTGATCGACATCGATGCCGGGCGCATCGCCACCGGGCGGGCGAGTATCGAAGAGCTGGGCTGGGAGCTGTTCCACTTCTACCTGGACGTGGCCAGTGGCAAGCAGCAGACCTGGGCCGAACGGCACAAGCTGCACAACGACATCACCTTGTTCAATCCGGCGCCGATCACCTGACGGGCTACAGGGTTTGTGCTGGGCTCGGTTGAATGGCAGGTCGCAATCCGGGTAGCCGCTGCCGCAGGCTGCGATCGACCGCGGAGCGGGCGTGGCTTTTGAAATCGCTGGAGGTCCTGCGGACCTATCGCAGCCTTCGGCAGCGGCTACAGGGTTGTGCTGGGCGTGGGTGGATGGTGGTGCTGTGCAGGCTGCGATCGGGCGTGGCGCGGGCGTGGCCTTGGATGGCCGCGAACGCCTGCGGCCCGATGGATCAGCTTGCGGTTAGGGCAAATCCATCGGGCTTAAGCGCGCGGGCTGGCTTATCATTAGCCACCTAACGACAGGTTCAAGGTTGACCCGGCATGCTGGCCATTTTTCTCGAAACGCTGAATATCACCGCGCCGGTATTCGCCATGTTGTTTCTCGGTGTGCTGCTCAAGCGCATCGGCTGGATCAACGACGGTTTTATCCACACAGCGTCGGCCCTGGTGTTCAACGTCACCATGCCGGCGCTGCTGTTTCTCGGGATTCTGCATGCCGACCTGCATTCGGCGCTCAAGCCCGGGCTGCTGATCTATTTCGCCGTGGCCACCCTGGCCAGCTTTGCCTTCGCCTGGGGCTGGGCGATCTGGCGCTGCCCGCGGGAAGACCGGGGTATCTACACCCAGGGCGCCTTTCGCGGCAACAACGGGGTCATCGGCCTGGCGCTCGCGGCCAGCATGTATGGCGACTACGGTATCTCCCTCGGGGCGATTCTCGCGGCGCTGGTGATCCTGTTCTACAACACCCTGTCGACCATCGTCCTGGCGGTGTACAGCCCGGTGATCAAGTCCGATCCGTGGAGCATCTGCAAAAGCGTGGTCAGCAACCCGTTGATCATCAGCGTCCTGGCGGCAGCGCCTTTCGCCGTGTTCCAGATCGGCCTGCCGACCTGGCTGGAGACGTCTGGCCAGTACCTGGCGCAGATGACCCTGCCGCTGGCCTTGATCTGCATCGGCGGTACCCTGTCCCTGGCGGCGTTGCGCGAGAGCGGCGACCTGGCCTTGAGTTCGAGCCTGGTGAAAATGGTCGGCCTGCCGATCCTCGCCACCCTGGGGGCCTGGCTCTGCGGATTCCGCGGGGCGGAACTGGGGATTCTGTTCCTGTATTTCGGCAGCCCGACTGCGGCGGCGAGTTTTGTCATGGCCCGGGCGGCCAATGGCAATCATGAGCTGGCGGCGGCAATCATCGTCATCACCACGCTGATGGCGGCGGTGACCACCAATATCGGGATCTTCCTGCTGCAGTGGGGCGGGTGGATCTAGTGCTCTTGTAGAAGCGGCCGGTCGACGCTCGATTGCCCGCGATGTGGCAGTGAATCCACCAGCGGCCCTTGGCCAATCGCGAGCAGGCTCGCTCCTACAGCGGGAAGGGTTATTCCGGCTTCTGGTAAGTGTCGATCACTTCCTGGGCGGCGCGGAACGCGTCGATCGCCGCCGGTACGCCGGCATACACCGCGCAATGCAGCAGCGCCTCGCGAATCTCTTCCACCGTGCAGCCGTTATTCAGGGCGCCGCGGACATGACCCTTGAGTTCCTGCGGGCACTTGAGCGCGGTCAGGGCGGCGAGGGTGATCAGGCTGCGGGTTTTCAGCGGCAGGCCTTCGCGGTTCCAGACGCTGCCCCAGGCATGTTCGTTGACGAAGTCCTGCAGCGGCTGGCTGAACTCGGTGGCGTTGCCCAGGGCGCGATCGACAAAGGCATCGCCCATCACCTGGCGGCGCATTTCCACGCCCGGCTTTTTATTCTCGGTCATTGCGTTTCCCCTTTTTTATGTTGGCGGCGCCAGGCCCGCAGCGAACTGAACAGCAGGAACGCCACCAGCACTGGCAGGACGAAAAACAGCATCAGGTCTTCCAGCTTGCCAGCCAGTGGCATGCCGGTGGTGAAGGACACCACGTGCAGCCCGTAGGCCAGGTACAGGCCGAGAAACAGCAGGCCTTCGGCGCGGGTGACCCGATAACCCGAATAGAACACCGGCAGGCACAGCACCGCGACGCCGAGCATTACCGGCAGGTCGAAGTCCACGGCATTGGGCGATACCGACAAGGGCGTCGGCGCCACCAGGGCGGTGAAACCCAGGACCCCCAGCAGGTTGAACAGGTTGCTGCCGATGACGTTGCCCACGGCAATGTCGCGCTGGCCACGCAAGGCGGCGATCAGCGAGGTGGCCAGGGCCGGCAGGGAGGTGCCGACGGCGACTATGGTCAGGCCGATAATGCGCTCGGACAGCCCCAGGTCGGTGGCGACTTCCACCGCCGCCTCGACCAGCAGATGGCCGGCGAACACCAGCAGGAGCAGGCCGCCGATCATCCACAGCAGGCTGCTCAGCCAGTGCGCGCGGGGTGCGTCGGAACCTTGCTGGGACTGTGGGCGCGCCGAGTGCCGCGACTGGCGCAGCAGCAACCCCAGGTAGAGGATCAAGGTCGCCAGCAGGATCAGGCCGTCGAGGGGCGTCAGTTCTTCGTTGTAGGCCAGGGCGAACACCAGCAGGCTGGCGAGGATCATCAACGGGATGTCCAGCCGCACCAGCTGGCGCGATACCCGCAGCGGAATGATCAGGGCGGACAGGCCGAGGGTCACCAGGATGTTGAAGATGCCGCTGCCGATCACGCTGCCGACGGCGATATCGGTGTTTTCCGCCAGGGTGGCTTGCAGGCTGACGGCCATCTGCGGGGCGCTGCTGCCGAAGGCGACGATGCTCAGGCCAATGATCAGCGCTCGTACGCGCAGGCGGGCGGCGAGGCGGACCGCGCCGCGTACCAGCAATTCGGCGCCGGCGACCAGCAGGACCAGGCCACTGAACAACTGGAGAACGCTGAGCAGCGGTAAATCGGTTAATCCGAAAATGATCAGGGCTCCGTGGGTCAGTCGCTGATGGCTTGCACGCGCACCTTGGCGGTGCCGCTTCTGATCATACCCAACTGTTGCGCGGCGGCACGCGACAAATCGATCAGGCGGCCACGGGTATGCGGGCCGCGGTCGTTGATCCGGACCACGACGCTCTTGTCGTTATTGAGGTTGGTGACTTTGACCCGGGTGCCGAATGGCAGCTCGCGGTGCGCGGCGGTCATGCCGTGCTGGTTGAAGGGTTCGCCGCTGGCGGTGCGTTTGCCATGGTGCTTGGCGCCGTAATAGGAAGCGACGCCGGTCTTGTCGTAACCCCGCGGGTCGATGACATGACTGGCGCAGCCGGCCAGGAGTGAGAAAAGGGCCAGGCAGCCCAGCAAGCGTTTCATCAATACGGGACCCCAGATACAAGAGTAGGAGCGAGCTTGCTCGCGATAGCGTCCTGTCTGAGACAACGCAATCGCGAGCACGCTCGCTCCTACAGGGGCGGAATTTTCGAACTCCGCCATCAACACTGCAGTCAGCCTTCGAGTTTGCTTTTCAGCAATTCGTTCACTTGCTGCGGGTTGGCCTTGCCTTTGGAAGCCTTCATCGCCTGGCCGACGAAGAAGCCGAACATCTTGCCGCGCTTGGCTTCATCGGCGGCGCGATACTGTTCGACCTGCTCGGCGTTGGCCGCCAGCATTTCGTCCAGCACGGCGGAGATGGCGCCGGTATCGGTGACCTGCTTGAGGCCGCGCTTGTCGATGATTTCGTCGGCGCTGCCTTCGCCATTGGCCATGGCTTCGAACACGGTCTTGGCGATCTTGCCGGAGATGGTGTTGTCCTTGATGCGCAGCAGCATGCCGCCCAGTTGCTCGGCCGAGACCGGCGCCTCGTCGATTTCCAGGCCTTGCTTGTTCAGCAGGCTGCCCAACTCGACCATGACCCAGTTGGCGGCGAGCTTGGCGTCACCGGCGATGCTGGCGACCTTCTCGAAGTAGTCCGCCTGTTCGCGGCTGGTGGCCAGCACGCTGGCGTCGTAGACCGACAGGCCGAACTGCGCCTGGAAGCGCTCGCGTTTCTGCGGTGGTAGCTCGGGCAGGGTGGCGCGTACCTGGTCGAGGAACGAGTCCTCGATGACCACTGGCAGCAGGTCCGGGTCGGGGAAGTAACGGTAGTCGTTGGCTTCTTCCTTGCTGCGCATCGGACGGGTCTCGTCCTTGTTCGGGTCGTACAGGCGGGTCTGCTGGATCACCTTGCCGCCGTCCTCGATCAGTTCGATCTGACGCTGGACTTCCGAATTGATGGCTTTCTCGATGAAGCGGAACGAGTTGACGTTCTTGATCTCGCAGCGAGTGCCGAACTCGGCCTGGCCTTTGGGGCGTACCGAGACGTTGCAGTCGCAACGCAGGGAGCCTTCGGCCATGTTGCCGTCGCAGATCCCCAGGT
This sequence comes from Pseudomonas sp. 09C 129, assembly GCF_002843625.1. NCBI lineage: Bacteria > Pseudomonadati > Pseudomonadota > Gammaproteobacteria > Pseudomonadales > Pseudomonadaceae > Pseudomonas > Pseudomonas sp. 09C 129. The sequence continues at coordinate 1,521,663 of NZ_CP025261.1, forward strand.
AACGCACCAGGGCGTGGATCGACTTGACGTAGGCCACGGCTTCCTTGGCGCTGCGCATGTCCGGCTCGGAAACGATTTCCAGCAGCGGGGTGCCGGCGCGGTTCAGGTCGATGCCGCTGGCGCCATTGAACTCTTCGTGCAGGCTCTTGCCGGCATCTTCTTCCAGGTGCGCGCGGGTGATTCCGACGCGTTTGACCGTGCCGTCTTCCAGCGGGATGTCCAGGTGGCCCTTGCCGACGATCGGCAGTTCCATCTGGCTGATCTGGTAGCCCTTGGGCAGGTCGGGGTAGAAGTAGTTCTTGCGGGCGAACACGTTGTGCTGGCCGATCTCGGCGTCGATGGCCAGGCCGAACATGACCGCCATGCGCACTGCTTCCTGGTTCAGCACCGGCAGTACGCCGGGCATGCCCAGGTCCACCAGGCTGGCCTGGGTGTTGGGCTCGGCACCGAAGGCGGTGGAGCTACCGGAGAAAATCTTCGATTTGGTGGTGAGCTGGGTGTGAATCTCCAGCCCGATCACGACTTCCCATTGCATGTGTTTCTCCTCAGAAGCCGGTTGGTGTGCGGGTATGCCAGTCAGTGTTCAACTGATACTGGTGGGCAACGTTCAACAGACGGCCTTCCTGGAAATACGGGGCGAGCAGTTGCACGCCGACCGGCAAGCCGTCGACGAAGCCGGCGGGCATGGACAAGCCCGGCAGACCCGCGAGGTTGGCGGTGATGGTGTAAACGTCTTCCAGATACGCAGCGACCGGGTCGCTGCTCTTGTCGCCGATTTTCCAGGCCGGGTTCGGCGTGGTCGGGCCAAGGATGATGTCGACTTCATTAAAGGCAGCCATGAAGTCGTTCTTGATCAGGCGACGGATCTTCTGCGCCTTCAGGTAGTAGGCGTCGTAGTAACCGGCCGACAGGGCATAGGCACCGACCATGATCCGGCGTTGCACTTCGCTGCCGAAACCTTCGCCACGGGAGCGCTTGTACAGGTCTTCCAGGTTTGCCGGGTTCTCGCAGCGGTAGCCGAAGCGCACGCCGTCGAAACGCGACAGATTGGAGGAGGCTTCCGCCGGCGCGATCACGTAGTACGCCGGGATGGCGTGCTGCATGTTCGGCAGGCTGATTTCCTTGATCACGGCGCCGAGCTTTTCCAGCTCCTTGACGCTGTTGTGGATCAGCTCGGCGATGCGTGGGTCGAGGCCGGCGCTGAAGTATTCCTTGGGTACGCCGATGCGCAGGCCCTGCAGCGAGCCGTTGAGGCTGGCGCTGTAGTCCGGCACCGGTTCGTCGATGCTGGTGGAGTCCTGCGGGTCGAAGCCGGCCATGCCTTGCAGCAGGATCGCGCAGTCCTCGGCGGTGCGCGCCAGCGGGCCGCCCTGATCGAGGCTGGAGGCGTAGGCGATCATGCCCCAGCGCGAAACGCGACCGTAGGTCGGTTTCAGGCCGGTGAGGTTGGTCAATGCAGCCGGCTGGCGGATCGAGCCGCCGGTGTCGGTGCCGGTGGCGGCAGGCAGCAGGCGCGCAGCGACCGCGGCCGCCGAACCGCCGGACGAGCCGCCCGGAACGCGTTCCAGGTTCCACGGGTTTTTCGCCGCGCCGTAATAGCTGGTCTCGTTGCCCGAGCCCATGGCGAATTCGTCCATGTTGGTCTTGCCCAGGGTCACGGTCCCGGCGGCGGCCAGCTTGGCGACTACGGTGGCGTCGTAGGGCGCCTTGAAATTGTCGAGCATCTTCGAGCCGCAGCTGGTGCGGATGCCCTGGGTGCAGAACAGGTCCTTGTGGGCGATCGGCGCGCCGAGCAGGGCGCCGCTCTCACCGTTCGCGCGACGGGCGTCAGCGGCCTTGGCCTGCTGCAGCGCGAGATCTTCGGTGAGGCTGATGAAGCTGTTGAGCTGCGGGTCGAGCTGGGTGATGCGCGCCAGCAGGGTCTTGGTCAGCTCTTCGGAGGAAAACTTCTTGTCGGCGAGTCCGCGGGCGATCTCGGCCAGGGTCATGTGATGCATTGCAGGCTCTTTCCCTTTAGTCGATGACTTTCGGAACCAGGTACAGGCCGTTTTCGACCGCTGGTGCGATGGACTGATAGGCCTCGCGATGATTGGACTCGGTCACAACGTCTGCGCGCAGGCGCTGGCTGGCTTCCAGCGGGTGGGCCAGGGGCTCGATACCGTCGGTATCGACTGCCTGCATTGCATCCACCAGCCCGAGAATGCTGTTCAGGTCGCAGGTGATATGTGGAAGATCGGCTTCATTGAGGCCAAGGCTGGCCAGATGAGCGATTTTTTCCACGTCGGAGCGTTCAAGCGCCATGGGATTCTCCAGTGGAAAACAGAACGGATCTCGTCCGTGTGTTAGATTGTCGGAACACTACCGCATTTCTACGGTCATAAGGCCGCGATTGTGGGGGTTGGTGCACAGAAAAGCGGTCAATTTAACATATTGGCGCCTTGCCCAAAATCCCTGTCGTTGTTAGAGTTTGCCGCACTTTTTTACCCACGCGTTGCCTAGGGTCCCTTTCCCATGTTCAAGAAACTGCGTGGCATGTTTTCCAGCGATCTTTCCATTGACCTGGGCACTGCCAACACCCTTATTTACGTGCGCGAGCGCGGTATTGTCCTGAATGAACCATCGGTTGTGGCCATTCGGACCCACGGTAATCAGAAAAGTGTCGTGGCTGTCGGTACCGAAGCCAAGCGCATGCTCGGTCGTACTCCGGGCAACATTGCTGCCATTCGTCCGATGAAGGACGGCGTGATCGCCGACTTCAGTGTCTGCGAAAAGATGCTGCAATACTTTATCAACAAGGTTCACGAAAACAGTTTTCTGCAGCCCAGCCCTCGTGTGCTGATCTGCGTTCCATGCAAGTCCACCCAGGTCGAGCGTCGTGCCATCCGTGAATCGGCCCTCGGTGCCGGTGCCCGTGAAGTGTTCCTGATCGAAGAGCCGATGGCGGCCGCGATCGGTGCCGGCCTGCCGGTCGAAGAAGCCCGCGGTTCGATGGTCGTGGATATCGGTGGCGGTACCACCGAGATTGCCCTGATCTCCCTGAACGGTGTGGTTTACGCCGAATCCGTACGTGTCGGCGGCGACCGTTTCGACGAAGCGATCATCACCTACGTGCGTCGCAACTACGGCAGCCTGATCGGCGAATCCACCGCCGAGCGCATCAAGCAGGAAATCGGTACTGCCTACCCGGGCGGCGAAGTCCGTGAAGTCGACGTTCGTGGCCGTAACCTGGCCGAAGGCGTGCCACGCGCATTCACCCTGAACTCCAACGAAGTGCTGGAAGCTCTGCAAGAGTCCCTGGCAACCATCGTTCAGGCCGTGAAAAGCGCGCTGGAGCAATCGCCTCCGGAACTGGCTTCGGACATCGCCGAGCGCGGTCTGGTGCTGACCGGTGGTGGCGCCCTGCTGCGTGACCTGGACAAGTTGCTGGCCCAGGAAACCGGTCTGCCGGTGATCGTCGCCGAAGACCCGCTGACCTGCGTAGCCCGCGGCGGTGGCCGTGCATTGGAAATGATGGACAAACACACCATGGACCTGCTCTCCAGCGAATAATCGCGCCGGATGCATCCATGTGTTCCGCTCGCAGGCAGCACTTTGCAGTGCTGCCTGTTGGCGTTTATCTTCTGTCATTCTGCTCCAGGCCGGTTTGAAGCCGTATGAATAAAGAGAACATTTGCCTGGGAGGAGCGGCTTATTAAACCGCTTTTCGCCAAAGGCCCCTCATTGGGCGTACGCCTGTTGGTGCTGGTCGTGCTATCGGTCGCGCTGATGGTGGTCGATGCCCGCTTCACACTGCTCAAGCCAGTGCGTAGCCAAATGTCGCTGGTGCTGATGCAGTCCTACTGGATCACCGACCTGCCACAACGGCTATGGCAGGGTGTGGCCAGCCAGTTTGGCAGCCGCACCGAACTGGTCGCCGAAAACGAAAAACTCAAGACCGAAAACCTGTTGCTCCAGGGCCGCATGCAAAAGCTTGCCGCCTTGACCGAGCAGAACGTTCGCCTGCGCGAGTTGCTCAACTCCTCCGCGCTGGTCAACGAGAAGGTCGAAGTGGCCGAGCTGATCGGCATGGACCCCAATCCCTTCACCCATCGCATCATCATCAACAAGGGTGAGCGCGACGGCGTGGTGCTCGGGCAACCGGTGCTCGATGCCCGTGGCCTGATGGGGCAGGTGGTCGAGCTGATGCCTTATACCTCCCGTGTGCTGCTGCTCACCGACACCACCCACAGCATTCCTGTCCAGGTGAACCGCAACGGTCTGCGGGCGATTGCCAGCGGTACCGGCAATCCGGAACGCCTTGAGCTGCGTCATGTGGCCGACACCGCGGACATCAAGGAAGGCGACTTGCTGGTCAGTTCCGGCCTGGGCCAGCGTTTCCCGGCGGGTTACCCGGTGGCGACGGTCAAGGAAGTGATCCATGACTCCGGCCAGCCATTTGCCATAGTGCGGGCCGTGCCGACGGCCGCCTTGAACCGCAGCCGTTACCTGTTGCTGGTGTTCAGCGATAACCGCACCGCCGAAGAGCGTGCCAACGATGCCGCCCAGGCTCAGGAAGCGCAGGACCAGCAGGGCGGCACCGCCATGCCGGTGGTCCCGGCGACCGTGCCCAAGCCTGTCGTGCCCGCGACGCCGGCCACCGCGACCGCTCCTGCCGCACCAGCCGCTGCACCCGCGACGCCAGCCGCCACGACGCCGGTCAAACCCGTGGCCCATCCGGCTCCGGTCAAGCCAGCCGCCACCAGACCCGCCGCGCCCAAGCCGCCTGCAGCGGCCCCGGCCCCCACGGGAGGAAGAGAATAATGTCCCGAAACGGCTGGATGGTCTGGCTGACCTTCGCCATCGGCATGCTGCTCAGCGTGTCGCCTTTGCCACAATTCATGGAAATCCTGCGCCCGCTCTGGCTGGCCTTGCTGCTGGCGTTCTGGGCCCTGGCCCTGCCGCACAAGGTCGGCATGGTCACGGCCTGGTGCCTGGGGCTGGCCGAGGATGTGCTGTACGGCACATTGCTGGGGCAGAACGCGCTGATCCTGACCCTGATCACCTTCCTGGTGCTGTCGTTGCAACAGCGCTTGCGCATGTTCCCGATGTGGCAGCAAAGCCTGGTGATCCTGGTGATCTTCGGCCTGGCGCAACTGGTCCAGCTGTGGCTCAGCGCCTTGACCGGTAACCGTCAACCGACCCTTGCACTGGTGCTGCCGGCATTGGTCAGTGCCTTGCTCTGGCCTTGGGTCAGCTTCGGTTTGCGCGGGTTGCGCCGACGTTTCAAAATCAACTGATTCGGTCAGGCATTTGCCCGTACCTCGACAGGGAGATGTCTTGATGAAATCGCTTTACCTCGCCTCAGGCTCGCCGCGTCGACGGGAACTGCTCACGCAGATCGGTGTGCCTTTTACCGCCATCAGCGCGGATATCGATGAAACCCCTCTCCCCGATGAAAACCCAGCGGCCTATGTCGAGCGCCTGGCGCGCGACAAGGCGGCGGCCGGGTATGCGCTGATCGCCGATGGCCAGTCTGCGGCCTGTGTCCTGGGCGCCGACACCGCGGTGGTACTTGATGGGCAGATCCTGGGCAAGCCCCTGGACCAGGCCGATGCGCAGTCGATGCTCATGGCTCTGTCGGATCGCGAACATGAAGTGCTGACCGCCATTGCCGTGCTCGATGGCCAGCGCTGCGAGTCGCGGGTGGTCCGCAGCCTGGTGCGCTTCCGGGCGATCGGCGATGACGAGGCGGCCCGCTACTGGGCCAGCGGCGAGCCCCGCGACAAGGCTGGCGGCTATGGCATCCAGGGGCTTGCGGCGGTATTCGTGGCAGGGCTCAATGGCAGTTATTCCGCTGTCGTCGGCTTGCCGGTATGCGAAACCGCAGAACTACTTGGCCATTTCGGCATACCCTGTTGGCAAAACCTTGCAGTGCGCTAAGCGCCGTACCTACCGATGCGGCCATCCATAGTGAATATGCCTGAACGAGACCCTGCCATGAGTGAAGAGATTCTGATCAACATCACGCCGATGGAGTCGCGCGTGGCGGTGGTCGAAAACGGTGTGCTGCAAGAAGTCCATGTCGAGCGGACCCAGCGTCGTGGGATTGTCGGCAATATCTATAAAGGCAAGGTGGTCCGGGTTCTGCCCGGCATGCAGGCGGCGTTCGTGGATATCGGCCTGGATCGCGCGGCATTCATTCATGCCTCGGAAATCTCCCTGCGCGAAGGGCCGGCGGTGGAAAGCATCGGCGCCCTGGTCCATGAAGGGCAGAGCCTGGTGGTGCAGGTGACCAAGGACCCGATCGGCTCCAAGGGCGCGCGCCTGACCACCCAGCTGTCGATCCCTTCGCGCTACCTGGTGTACATGCCGCGCACCGCCCATGTCGGCATCTCTTTGAAGATCGAGGACGAAGCCGAGCGCGAGCGCCTGAAACAGGTGGTCAGCGATTGCGTGGCTCAGGAAGGCATCAAGGAAGCCGGTGGTTTCATCCTGCGTACCGCCGCCGAGGGCGCGGGCGCCGACGAAATCATGATGGACATCCGTTACCTGCGCCGCTTGTGGGACCAGATCGGCGCGCAGATCAAGACCATCGGCGCCCCCAGCGTCATTTACGAAGACCTGGGCCTGGCCCTGCGTACCCTGCGTGACCTGGTCAGCCCGAAGATCGAGAAGATCCGCATCGATTCCCGGGAAACCTTCCAGAAAACCACGCAGTTCGTCGCCGAACTGATGCCGGAAATCGCCGATCGCCTGGAACACTATCCGGGCGAGCGGCCGATCTTCGACCTGTATGGCGTCGAAGATGAAATCCAGAAAGCCCTGGAACGCAAGGTACCGCTCAAGTCCGGCGGTTACCTGGTGGTCGACCCGGCGGAAGCCATGAGCACCATCGACGTCAACACCGGGGCTTTCGTCGGTCACCGCAACCTCGAAGAGACCATCTTCAAGACCAATCTCGAAGCGGCGACCGCCATTGCCCGCCAGCTGCGCCTGCGCAACCTGGGCGGGATCATCATCATCGACTTCATCGACATGGAAGATGAAGAACACCAGCGCCAGGTGCTGCGCACTCTGGAAAAACAGCTGGAGCGCGATCACGCCAAGACCAACATCATTGGTATTACCGAGTTGGGCCTGGTGCAGATGACCCGCAAGCGTACCCGGGAAAGTCTTGAGCAGGTGCTCTGCGAGCCCTGCAGCAGCTGTCAGGGCCGCGGCAAGCTGAAAACCCCGGAAACCATCTGCTACGAAATCTTCCGGGAAATCCTGCGTGAGGCGCGGGCCTATCAGGCCGAAGGTTATCGGGTCCTGGCGAACCAGAAAGTGGTCGACCGGCTGCTCGACGAAGAGTCGGGCAACGTCGCGGAGTTGGAGGCCTTTATCGGCCGGACCATCCGTTTTCAGGTCGAAACCATGTATTCCCAGGAACAATACGACGTGGTGCTGCTCTGAGTCCGCGTACCCTACATTTACCGGATACAGCTGGCCCCGGTTTTCACATGACTCTTGCCACGGGGGCCAACTGACATGGAGCGTCTGATGCGCTTTCTCGCTGCTCTGACCCGCTGGGGGCTGGGGCTTTGTGCGTTACTGCTGGTGCTGACGGCCTTGTACGTCAGCCTGGGTCGGGAGCTGACCCCGCTGGTGGCCGAATATCGTGCCGAGGTCCAGGCCAAGGCTCAGGAAGCCTTGGGCATGCCGGTGCAGATCGGTCGGCTGGAAGGCAACTGGAGCGGTTTCTCGCCCATCCTGCTGGCCCACGATGTGACAGTCGGCGAGGGCGCCAACGCCTTGCGCCTGGATCAGGTGCGGGTGGCGCCCGACCTGCCTGGCAGTGCCCTGGCGCGCCAACTGCGGGTCAAACACCTTGAATTCAGCGGCCTCAACCTGAGCCTGAAGGAAGGTCCGGATGGGCGCTGGGCGCTCGAGGGTCTGCCGGTGCAGGATAACCAGCCTCTCGACCCCGAGCAGTTGCTCAACCGCATGCAGATGGTCAGTGAGCTGTCGGTGCTCGACAGCCAGGTGACCCTGCAACCGCTCGATCATCCCGCGATTGCCTTGACCTACGTCGGCCTCAATCTGCGTGTTGGCCCCAGCCGTCAACGCCTGGATGCGCGCCTGACCCTGCCGGACGGTCAGCCTCTGGCTGTCAGCTTGCGCACGCGAATCCGCGCCAGCGCCTGGCGCGAAGGGCAGGCCGACGCTTACCTGAGCCTGCCGCAAAGCGACTGGGCGAAATGGCTGCCGCCGCGCGTGACCCAACAGTGGACGTTCTCCGAACTCAAGGCTGGTGGCGAGTTCTGGCTCAGTTGGGGCGATGGCCTGCTGCAGAGCATGGTCGCGCGCCTGAACGCGCCGCAGGTCAGCGGGGCCTATGACGAGCGCAAACCGGTCACCGTGAAGAACCTGGCGCTCAATGCCTATTTCCAGCGCAACGAGCAGGGCCTCAGCGTCGCCTTCGACTCGCTGGCCATGAACATCGGCGAGACGCGCTGGGAGTCCCGCCTGCACCTGCAGCAGACCGGTACCGTCAACAGTGCCGAAGAACTCTGGCACTTGCAGGCCGACCGCCTCGACCTGACGCCGATCACGCCGGTCCTGGATGCCTGGGCGCCGTTGTCGGAAAAGGTCGCGACCCTCATCGACAGCCTCAAGGTCACGGGCGCGCTGCGCAACATCCTGTTCGACTTCCGGCCGCAGGTCAGCGGCGATCAGCGCCTGAGTTTTGCCGCCAACCTGGAGCAGATCGGGTTCAACGCCTATCGCGGCGCGCCGGCGGCCCGTAACGTCAGCGGCAGCATCAGCGGCGACCTGGGGCAGGGCGAGCTGCGCATGGACAGCAAGGACTTTGCCTTGCACCTGGACCCGATCTTCGCCAAGCCCTGGCAATACCTGCAGGCCAATGCCCGGCTGACCTGGAAGCTCGATCAGCAGGGGTTCACCCTGATCGCGCCGTACCTCAAGGTCCTGGGCGAGGAGGGCAAGATCGCCGGCGACTTCCTGATCCGCCTGCATTTCGACCACACCCAGGAAGACTATATGGACCTGCGGGTCGGTCTGGTCGATGGCGACGGTCGTTATACCGCCAAGTACCTGCCCGAGGTGCTCAGCCCGGCCCTGGACGAATGGCTGCGCACGGCAATCCTCAAGGGCGCGGTGGATGAAGGTTTCTTCCAGTACCAGGGTTCGCTGAACCATGGTGCAGCCGACACCGCGCGCAGCATCAGCCTGTTCTTCAAGGTGCACGATGCCGAGCTGGCCTTCCAGCCGGGCTGGCCGCACATCGGCAAGGTCAGCGGCGATGTGTTCATCGAGGACAGCGGCGTGCGCATCCTGGCCAGCCAGGGTCAGTTGCTCGACACCCAGGTGAAGGATGTCTACGTCAATATTCCCCATGTGCCCGCCGGGCAAAGCCCCCACATGTTTATCGACGGCGAGTTCGCCGGCGGCCTGGGCGATGGCTTGAAGATCCTTCAGGAAGCGCCGATCGGCACGGGCCCGACCTTTGCCGGCTGGCAGGGCGATGGCGACCTGCAGGGCAAGCTGAAACTGGATATCCCGCTGGTCAAGGGAGAAGAACCGAAGGTGCTGGTGGACTTCAAGACCAGCAAGGCACGGCTCAAGTTGAGCGAGCCGGAGCTGGAGTTGAGCCAGCTCAAGGGCGATTTTCGCTTCGACAGCAGCAAAGGGCTGAGCGGCCAGGGCATCAGCGCCCAGGCCTTCGAGCGCCCGGTGACCGCGCAGATCTTTGCCGACGGTCGCCCCGGCAAGCTCGATACCCGGGTCGTTGCCAAGGGCCAGGTGTCGGTCAATAAGCTCACGGAGTGGCTGAAATACAACCAGCCACTGCCGGTTTCCGGCGACATTCCCTACCAGTTGCAGCTCAACCTCGATGGCGCGGACAGCCAACTGATGGTCAGCTCCAGCCTCAAGGGGGTTGCCGTCGACTTGCCAGCGCCTTTCGGCATGGCGGCCGGCCAGGGACGTGACAGCGTATTGCGCATGACCTTGCAGGGCGCCGAGCGGCGTTACTGGTTCGATTACGGCGATCTGGCCAACTTTACTTTCGCCGCGCCGAGCGGCAATTTTGCCGATGGCCGTGGCGAGTTGTTCCTCGGCGAGGGCGATGCCGTGCTGCCGGGGGCCAAGGGCCTGCGGGTACGCGGCGTGCTGTCGGAACTGGACGTGGAGCCGTGGAAGGCGCTGGTCGATCGGTATGCCGGGCAGGACGCGGGCGGTAGCGCCAAGCAGCTGCTCAGCGGCGCCGACTTCCGGGTCGGCAAGCTCAGCGGTTTCGGCACGACCCTGGACGAGGCCCGCGTGCAGTTGACGCGCAAGCCGTCCTCCTGGGCCCTGCAGCTCGACAGCCAGCAAGCCAAGGGCAACGTGGCGATTCCCGATGCCAAGGCGGCGCCGATGGCGATCAATCTGCAATATGTGCGCCTGCCGGCCGCCGATCCGACGGTGCAGGCCGACGAAAACGCGCCGGACCCGCTGGTCTCGGTCGACCCGAAGAAAGTCCCGGCGCTGGATCTCTCGATCAATCAGCTGTACCAGGGCAACGACCTGATCGGCGCCTGGTCGCTGAAAGTGCGCCCGACCGCCAAGGGCATGGCTTTCAACAGCCTCGACCTGGGCCTCAAGGGCATGGTCCTGCAAGGCTCCGGCGGCTGGGAAGGCGAACCCGGCGCGGCCACCAGCTGGTACAAAGGCCGCCTGGGCGGCAAGAACCTGGCGGACGTGCTCAAGGGCTGGGGCTTTGCGCCGACCGTGACCAGTGAAGAGTTCCACCTGGATGTGGACGGGCGCTGGCCTGGCTCGCCGGCCTGGGTCGGGCCCAAGCGGTTCTCGGGCAGCCTGGATGCGACCCTGCGCAAGGGCCAGTTCGTGGAAGTCGAAGGCGGGGCGCAGGCCTTGCGGGTATTCGGCCTGCTGAACTTCAATTCCATCGGCCGGCGCCTGCGCCTGGACTTCTCCGACCTGTTCGGCAAGGGCCTGAGCTACGACCGGGTCAAGGGTTTGCTGGTGGCCAGCAACGGTGTCTACGTGACCCGCGAACCCATCACCCTGACCGGGCCGTCGAGCAACCTGGAACTCAATGGCACCCTGGATCTGGTGGCCGACCAGGTGGATTCGAAGCTGCTGGTGACGCTGCCGGTGACCAACAACCTGCCGATCGCCGCGCTGATCGTCGGTGCGCCGGCGGTCGGCGGGGCGCTGTTCCTGATCGACAAGCTGATCGGCGACCGGGTGTCGCGCTTCGCCAGCGTCCAGTACAGCGTCAAGGGGCCCTGGAAGGACCCGAAAATCACCTTCGACAAACCTTTTTGAAAAACCGCGGCCCGGGCCTATGGAGTAGCATGGCCACATATCCAACCTGGAGTGCGCCATGTCTCTTGCGGTGATTCAGATGGTCAGCCAGAGCGACGTGCTGGCCAATCTACAGCAGGCGCGCCAACTGCTGGAGCAGGCTGCTGCCGGCGGTGCGCGACTGGCCGTGCTGCCGGAGAACTTCGCCGCCATGGGGCGCCGCGATGCGGCGGCCATCGGTCGGGCGGAGGCCCGGGGCGAAGGCCCGATCCTGCCCTGGTTGAAACAGGCCGCCCGCGACCTCAAGTTATGGATAGTCGCCGGTACCTTGCCGCTGCCTCCGGTGGATCAGCCGGAGACCAAGGCCCGGGCCTGCTCGCTGCTGATCGACGAGCATGGCGAGCAAGTGGCGCGTTACGACAAGCTGCATCTGTTCGACGTCGACGTGGCCGACAATCGCGGCCGTTACCGTGAGTCGGATGACTATGCTCATGGAGAGCAGGTGGTGGTGGCGGATACGCCGGTGGGCCGGGTTGGCCTGACCGTGTGCTACGACCTGCGTTTTCCGGAGCTGTACAGCGAATTGCGAGCCGCCGGGGCGGAGCTGATCAGCGCTCCTTCGGCGTTCACCGCCGTGACCGGCGCGGCGCATTGGGACGTATTGATCCGCGCCCGGGCCATCGAAACCCAGTGCTACCTGCTGGCGGCGGCGCAAGGCGGCATTCATCCGGGGCCCCGGGAGACCTTCGGCCATGCGGCCATCGTCGACCCCTGGGGCCGGGTGCTGGCGCAGCAGGATCAAGGCGAGGCCGTGCTGCTGGCCGAGCGCGACAGCAGCGAACAGGCGTCCATCCGGGCGCGCATGCCGGTGGCCAGTCACCGGCGCTTTTTCTCGCAAGGCGCGCAGCGACTTGCTTAAGAACGACGAATTTAAGGCGTAAAGCATATGAGCGGGTTGTTATCTTCTGTCAGTGAACACCTTCTGGCGCCCGGTGGCGTGACCCTGGAAAGCCTGCAGGGCGTGCTCGGCGATCTGGCCGGCCCGGGTATCGATGCCGCCGACCTGTATTTCCAGGGGCAGATTTCCGAGTCCTGGTCGCTGGAAGACGGCATCGTCAAGGAAGGCAGCTTCAATCTGGACCAGGGCGTTGGCGTGCGGGCGCAATCGGGTGAGAAAACCGGTTTTGCCTACAGCAATGCCATCACCCTCGAAGCGCTCGGCCTGGCTGCCAGGGCCGCACGCTCGATTTCCCGCGCCGGGCAGAACGGTACCGTGCAGGCCTTTACCACCCAGGACGTGGCCCAGCTGTATGCGCCGGACAACCCCCTGGAAGTCATCAGCCGCGCGGAAAAGGTCGAGCTGCTCAAGCGTGTCGACGCCGCGACCCGTGCTCTCGATCCACGTATCCAGCAGGTCAGCGTCAGCATGGCCGGGGTCTGGGAGCGCATCCTGGTGGCCTCCACCGATGGTGGCCTGGCGGCGGATGTGCGGCCTTTGGTGCGCTTCAACGTCAGCGTGATCGTCGAGCAGAACGGTCGCCGCGAGCGTGGCGGCCATGGCGGCGGCGGGCGTACCGACTACCGTTATTTCCTCAGTGAAGACCGTGCCATGGGGTATGCCCGTGAGGCATTGCGCCAGGCCCTGGTCAACCTGGAAGCCATCCCCGCGCCAGCCGGCACCTTGCCGGTGGTACTGGGTTCGGGCTGGTCCGGCGTGCTGTTGCACGAAGCAGTGGGGCATGGCCTGGAAGGCGATTTCAACCGCAAGGGCAGCTCGGCCTACAGCGGTCGCATGGGCGAAATGGTGGCCTCGAAACTCTGCACCATCGTCGACGACGGCACCCTGGCCGGGCGGCGCGGCTCGCTGAGCATCGATGACGAAGGCACCCCGACCGAATGCACCACCCTGATCGAGAACGGTGTGCTCAAGGGCTACATGCAGGACAAACTCAATGCCCGCCTGATGGGCGTGGCCCGCACCGGCAACGGTCGCCGCGAATCCTATGCGCACCTGCCGATGCCGCGCATGACCAACACCTACATGCTGGGTGGCGAAAGCGATCCGGCGGAAATCATTGCTTCGGTGAAAAAGGGTATCTATTGCGCCAATCTGGGTGGTGGTCAGGTGGACATCACCAGTGGCAAGTTCGTGTTCTCCACCAGCGAGGCGTATCTGATCGAAGACGGCAAGATCACCGCCCCGGTCAAGGGCGCGACCCTGATCGGCAACGGGCCGGAAGCCATGAGCCGGGTGTCGATGGTCGGTAACGACCTGGCGCTGGACAGTGGTGTGGGGACCTGTGGCAAGGATGGGCAGTCGGTGCCGGTGGGTGTCGGCCAGCCGACCTTGAAGATCGATGCGATCACCGTGGGAGGCACGGGCGCTTAAGACGTGAAGCGGCGGGTGAGTTGCCGGGCAACCCACCCGAGTCGAGGCTCAGCGCAGGCCGCGTTGAGTCTCGTCCAGCTCGCGGATGTATTTGAAGATTTTACGGCTGGAGGCAGGCGGCTTGTTATGGGCCACCTCATGCTGGGCCTGACGGATCAGGGAGCGCAGCTGCTGACGATCCGCTTCTGGATAGTCGGTGACGAACTTTTCCAGGACCGCGTCATCGCCCGCGATCAAGCGATCGCGCCAGCGCTCCAGGCCATGGAAACGTTCGTTGTACTGGCGAGTCGAGGCGTCGAGTTGGTCCAGCAGCACCAGGATCGCGCTGGTGTCCTGATCGCGCATCAGCTTGCCGATGAATTGCAGGTGGCGTTTGCGCGCGATATGGGCGACATGCTTGGGCGCATCCGCCAGGGCCCGGCGCAGGGCGTCGGTCAACGGCAGTTTGTTCAGCAAGTCGGGCTTGAGTGTTGTAAGGCGCTCGCCGAGATCAACCAGAGCATGCAGCTCGCGTTTGACCTGGGATTTGCTTTTCTCCCCATCGAGGGAGTCGTCGTAAGAATCAACCATGGTGGCAGTCCGCAAAGAAACGCCGCCATGATAACCAGTCGGGGGCCGCTTGTCCGGCCCGGTCGCTCGAAGGCCTTAACCGAAAGCAGAATTTGAGTGGAGAAAACCATGAGTGCAGCACAAAGCGTCGGCCCGCAGGCTTTGCCGGCACTGCAGGAACAAGTCGAGCAGATCATCGCCGAGGCCAAGCGCCAGGGTGCCAGTGCCTGCGAAGTGGCGGTTTCTCTGGAGCAGGGCCTGTCGACTTCGGTTCGCCAGCGGGAAGTGGAAACCGTCGAGTTCAATCGCGACCAGGGCTTTGGCATCACGCTCTATGTCGGCCAGCGCAAGGGCTCGGCCAGTACCTCGGCCAGTGGTCCCGAGGCGATTCGCGAAACCGTCGCCGCGGCCCTGGCCATCGCCAAACACACCTCGGAAGACGAAAGCTCGGGGTTGGCCGATGCCGCCCTGATGGCCCGGGACGTGCCGGACTTCGACCTGTTCCACGCCTGGGACATAACCCCGGAGCAAGCCATCGAGCAGGCGCTGGCCTGTGAGGCTGCGGCTTTTGCCGCCGACAGCCGGATCAAGAACGCTGACGGCACCACCCTGAGCACCCACCAGGGCTGCCGTGTGTACGGCAACAGCCACGGTTTTATCGGCGGTTATGCTTCGACTCGGCACAGCTTGAGTTGCGTGATGATCGCCGAGGCCGACGGCCAGATGCAGCGTGACTATTGGTATGACGTTAATCGTCAGGGCCATCTGTTGACGGACCCGGTGACCATCGGCCAGCGCGCCGCGCAACGTGCTGCGAGCCGCCTGGGCGCCCGCCCGGTGCCGACCTGCGAAGTGCCGGTGCTGTTTTCCGCGGAACTGGCCGGCGGCCTGTTCGGCAGCTTCCTGGGAGCGATTTCCGGCGGCAACCTGTACCGCAAATCGTCCTTCCTCGAGGGTGCGCTGGGGCAGCGACTGTTCCCCGAGTGGCTGACCATCGATGAGCGTCCGCACTTGATGCGCGCCCTGGGCAGTTCGGCGTTCGACGGCGATGGCCTGGCCACTTACGCCAAGCCTTTCGTCGAGAACGGCGAACTGGTGTCCTACGTGCTGGGAACTTATTCCGGGCGCAAGCTCGGCCTGCCCAGCACCGCCAACGCCGGTGGCGTGCACAACCTGTTCGTCACCCATGGCGAGGAAGACCAGGCGGCCTTGCTGCGCCGCATGGGCCGGGGCCTGCTGGTCACCGAACTGATGGGCCACGGGCTGAACATGGTCACCGGCGATTATTCCCGGGGCGCGGCCGGTTTCTGGGTGGAAAATGGCGAAATCCAGTTCGCTGTCCAGGAGGTGACCATTGCCGGCAACATGCGTGACATGTTCAAGCAGATCATCGCCGTCGGTAACGATCTGGAGTTGCGCAGCAACATCCGCACCGGTTCGGTATTGATCGAACGCATGACGGTCGCTGGCAGCTAAGTCGTAACGGCGTCAGCGAAAGCGCGCGTCCCGTCCGGGGCGCGCGCTTTTTTATTGCCCGGTTTTTTTGAACGTTGACGATCCAGGTAGGAGCGAGCTTGCTCGCGAAGCGCATTGCTTGGCGCCGCATCCTTGTCTGAAAAAACGCTATCGCGAGCAAGCTCGCTCCTACAGGGAGGGGGGGGCGAGCTTGTTTTGATTCTCAATATCATATAATAATAAATCTCATTATCGAATGAGCCCAGGTCATGAGTTCTGCCTTGCACGAGCAGCCTTACCTCGAAAGCTGGCGTTGGATGAGTCGCCAGATCCGTTGTGCCCTCGATCCGGACGAGCCGCGCCTGATCGAGCATTACCTGGCCGAAGGGCGCTATCTGGCGTGTTGCACCGCCACCTCGCCCTGGCTGATCGCCGAAACTTCATTCCGCCTGCTGCTCGATACCGCCACCGATACCGCGCTGCCCTGGCATTGGCGCAGCCAGTGCCTGGACCAGGCCTGGCGCCCGTTGCGTGACCTGGAACGCCTGTCTTTCTGCAAATGCCGGCTCAAGCGCTGGCAAAGCCATGCCTGGCAGTTGGCGACCTGCTCGTTGCTGCCATCCATTCCCCTTATCGAACTGGTGCAAGGATTTCCCGATGAGTAATACCCGTATCGAACGCGACAGCATGGGCGAACTGCATGTTCCGGAGCAGGCGCTGTATGGCGCACAGACCCAGCGCGCGGTGGATAACTTTCCCATCAGCCACCAGCGCATGCCGGCGCAGTTCATCCGTGCGCTGATCCTGGCCAAGGCGGCCGCGGCCAAGGCCAACGTCGAACTCAAGCAACTGAGCGAATCCCAGGGCAAGGCCATAGTCGACGCTGCCCAGGGCCTGCTGGAAGGTGACTTCATGCAGCATTTCCCGGTGGATATCTTCCAGACCGGTTCCGGCACCAGTTCCAACATGAACGCCAACGAAGTCATTGCCACCCTGGCCAGCCGTTTGCTCGGCGAACCGGTCAACCCCAACGACCATGTGAACTGCGGGCAGAGCAGCAACGACATCATTCCGACCACCATCCACGTCAGCGCCGCGCTGGGCTTGCACGAACAACTGCTGCCGGCGCTGGTGCATCTGGTGCAAGTCATCGAGCGCAAGGCGGTCGAGGTCCATCCCTTCATCAAGACCGGCCGCACCCACCTGATGGACGCGATGCCAGTGCGTATGAGCCAGGTGCTGGAAGGCTGGGCGCAGCAGCTCAAGGCCAATATCGGTCACCTGCAGGATCTGCTGCCGAGCCTGCAATCCCTGGCGCAGGGTGGCACGGCCGTGGGCACCGGGATCAACGCTCACCCGCAGTTCGCCGCGGGTTTCAGCCGGCAGTTGAGCAGCCTGACCCAGGTGCAGTTCACCCCGGGCAAGAACCTGTTCGCCCTGATCGGCTCCCAGGACACCGCGGTGGCGGTCTCGGGCCAGCTCAAGGCTATCGCGGTCACCTTGATGAAGATCGCCAACGACCTGCGCTGGATGAACTCCGGGCCGTTGGCCGGCCTCGGCGAAATCGAGCTGGAAGGGCTGCAGCCGGGGTCTTCGATCATGCCCGGCAAGGTCAACCCGGTGATTCCGGAGGCCACGGCGATGGTGGCGGCCCAGGTGATCGGCAACGACACCACGATCACGGTGGCGGGGCAGTCGGGCAACTTCGAGCTGAACGTCATGCTGCCGATCATCGCCCAGAACCTGTTGAGCAGCATCGAGTTGCTGGCCAATTCCAGCCGCCTGCTGGCGGACAAGGCGATTGCCAGCTTCAAGGTCAACGAGCCCAAGCTCAAGGAGGCGCTGTCGCGCAACCCGATCCTGGTCACGGCGCTCAACCCGATCATCGGCTACCAGAAGGCCGCTGAAATCGCCAAGACCGCCTACAAGCAGGGGCGCCCGGTGATCGATGTCGCCCTTGAACACACTGATCTGTCACGCAGCCAGCTGGAGATCCTGCTCGACCCGGAAAAACTCACCGCGGGCGGCGTGTAAATCCCGACATTGCTTTGGAGGTTCACCATGGAGCACTGGAAACGCACGATCGAAAGGGCAAACCGTTTCTTCATGCAGGGCGACCTGGTGGATGCCCGCGAGTATTACTTGCAGGCCCTGGCCCTGGCGCAGGTGTTGTTCGAGCGCTGGAGCGATGCCGACGAAGCGGTGGCGGCTTGTGTCATCTCCCATCACAACCTGGCGGACCTGCACCTGCGCCTGAACCAGCCGGAGGAGAGCGCGGAGTACCTCTGCGCCATCCATCAGCGGTTGTTGCAGACCATGCAGGACAGCCGCCTGGCGCCGGCGCTGCGGGAAGCCGCGCTGCGCCAGAGCAGCAAGACCTATGTCGAGTTGCTCAACTTCATCAGTGAGCACGGTGAATACCCCCGTACGCATCGCCTGCTGGAGAGCAATGTCGCGCAATCGACTGCCGGCACCGCGACCCCGAATGCCCCTCATTACGGAGCACATTGATATGTCCTTTACCTTGCCTGCATTGCCCTACGCCTACGACGCCCTGGAACCGCACATCGATGCGCAGACCATGGAAATTCACTACACCAAGCATCACCAGACCTACATCAACAACCTCAACGCGGCCGTGGAAGGCACCGAATGGGCCGACTGGTCGGTGGAAAAACTGGTGGCCGGGGTCCAGCAATTGCCGGAGAAGCTGCGTGCAGCGGTGATCAACCAGGGCGGTGGTCACGCCAACCATTCGCTGTTCTGGGCGGTGATGGCGCCGAGCGGCGGAGGCAAGCCGAACGGTGCGCTGGGCCAGGCGATCGACGAGCAGCTGGGCGGTTTCGAGAGTTTCAAGGAGGCCTTCACCAAGGCCGCGCTCACGCGTTTCGGCAGCGGTTGGGCCTGGCTCAGTGTGACCCCGCAAAAGACCCTGGTCGTCGAGAGCAGCGGCAACCAGGACAGCCCGTTGATGAACGGCAATACCCCGATTCTCGGTCTGGACGTGTGGGAGCACGCCTATTACCTGCGTTACCAGAACCGGCGGCCGGAATACATCAATGCGTTCTACAACGTGATCAATTGGCCTGAAGTAGCCCAGCGCTACCAGGCCGCACTGGTTTGAGCACCCTCCTGTAAAAAGACCTAAGGCTGACTATGGGCACTGAAACACTGACGATCAGCAGCGGGCGGATGTTTCGTTACGCATTCGGTTCGCTGTTGCTGTTGGCGGGTACTGCATTGCTGGTTGCCCAGGGCTTGTCCTGGCTGGACCTGGAGCCGCGCTTGTTGCGTGCATTGCAGGGTGGGGCGGTCTGTGCCCTGGGAACCGCGCTGGGGGCAGTGCCAGTGCTGGTCATTCGCAAGATGCCGCTGGCGCTGAGTGACGCCCTATTGGGATTCGGCGCCGGGGTGATGCTGGCGGCTACGGCCTTTTCGTTGATCGTGCCCGGGATTGCCGCGGCGGAAAAACTCGGACTGTCGCCCTGGGCTTCGAGTGGCCTGATCAGCTTCGGCATCATGCTCGGTGCCTTGGGGTTGTTTCTGGTGGACCGCAAAGTCTCGGGGGGCAACCCGGAGAAACTGGTGGGTACCCTTGAGCATCCGGTCATCCCGCCGCGAATCTGGCTGTTTGTGTTTGCCATCATCGCCCACAACATTCCCGAAGGAATGGCCGTGGGTGTGTCTGCGGGCGGCGGCATGCCGGAGGCGGACAGCCTGGCCATGGGCATCGCCTTGCAGGATGTGCCGGAAGGGCTGGTGATTGCTTTGGTGCTGGCTGGCGCCGGCATGTCCAGGGTCAAGGCATTCCTGATCGGCGCCGCTTCAGGCCTGGTGGAGCCGGTGTTCGCGTTGCTTTGTGCGTGGCTGGTGAGCCTGGCCGAGATGCTGTTGCCGCTCGGGCTGGCGTTGGCGGCGGGGGCGATGCTGCTGGTGGTGACCCATGAAGTGATTCCCGAATCCCGACGCAACGGTCATGAGAAGCTGGCCAGCCTGGGCTTGTGTGTCGGCTTTTGCTTGATGATGGTCATGGATACGGCACTCGCTTGAGTACCTTTCGGGAGGTTTGCCCTGCCGACCTTACTCGCCTTCGTCGAAGAAGTTGTTGATCAGTGCCACCAGCGCTTCCAGCGCTTCCTGCTCCTGTTCGCCTTCGGTCTTCAGATGAATCCTGGTGCCCTTGCCGGCGGCCAGCATCATCATTGCCATGATGCTCTTGCCGTCGACCATCGACTCCGGCGTTTTCCCTGCGCGGATCTGGCAAGGAAACTGACCGGCCACGCCGACGAACTTTGCCGAGGCACGGGCATGCAGGCCCAGTTTGTTGATGATTTCAATTTCCAGAGCAGGCATCGCGGGGTAGATCCTTTCAGCTAAGGTCGCGGTGGCGAACCTGGACATTCTTCAGGGACTTTTGCAGGACTTGGCCCAAGCGTTCGGTCAAGTAGACCGAACGATGGTGGCCGCCCGTGCAGCCAATGGCAATAGTGACGTAGGCGCGGTTGCTGGCGGCGAAACGGGGCAACCATTTCAGCAGGTAGCTGGAGATGTCCTGGAACATTTCCTCGACGTCCGGCTGGGCGGCCAGGTATTCGGCAACCGGCTGG
Organism: Pseudomonas sp. 09C 129; assembly: GCF_002843625.1. Taxonomy (NCBI): domain Bacteria; kingdom Pseudomonadati; phylum Pseudomonadota; class Gammaproteobacteria; order Pseudomonadales; family Pseudomonadaceae; genus Pseudomonas; species Pseudomonas sp. 09C 129. The sequence goes on from NZ_CP025261.1 coordinate 1,541,955, forward strand.
TCGAGCCCGGACTGGGCACGCAACTCGGGTTTCCAGTACGGGTTGGGCAGGCAGCGCACATCGAACACCAGGTCGGCATCGACCGGCATGCCACGCTTGAATCCGAAAGACTCCACCAGAAAGGCGGTGCCCGGCTCCGGCTGGTTCAACAGGCGCAACTTGATGGTATCGCGCAGTTGATACAGGTTCAGGTTGGTGGTGTTGACCTTGAGATCGGCCAGGTCGGCGATCGGTCCCAGCAGGTGGCTTTCGTCCTGGATCGCCTCGGCCAGCGAGCGATTGTTGCTGCTCAAGGGATGACGGCGGCGGGTTTCGGAAAAGCGCTTGAGCAGGGTTTCTTCGTCAGCGTCCAGGTACAGCACATCGCACTGGATATGCCGGCTGCGGACTTCCTCGAGCAGTTCGGGGAAGCGCGACAGGTGGCTGGGCAGGTTGCGGGCGTCGATCGACACGGCGACCAGGGGCTGTGTCAGTTCGGTGTGGATCAACGCCCGTTCGGCCAGCTCGGGCAACAGCCCGGCTGGCAGGTTGTCGATGCAGTAATAGCCATTGTCCTCGAGTACATCGAGGGCGGTGCTTTTACCTGAGCCGGACCGGCCGCTGACGATGATCAAGCGCATGATTACTGACCGTTCTGTTCGTCCAGGACAACCTTGTACAAGGCTTCGTTGCTGGTGGCGCTGCGCAGTTTGTCGCGCACTTCTTTGCGGTCCAGCATGCTGGCAATCTGCCGGAGCAGTTCCAGGTGCGCATCGGTGGCGGCTTCCGGGACCAGCAGTACGAACAGCAGGTCGACCGGTGCGCCGTCGATGGCGTCGAAATCGATGGGAGCGTCCAGGTGCATCAGGGCACTGATGGGCGACTCACAGCCTTTGAGGCGGCAGTGTGGAATGGCGATGCCGTTGCCAAAACCGGTAGAGCCCAGTTTTTCACGGGCAATCAGGCTTTCGAAGACATCTTGCATCTCCAGATCAGGCACTTCGCGGCTGATCAGGTTGGCAATTTGTTCGAGGGCGCGTTTTTTACTGCCGCCCGGCACGTTCACCAGGGAACGGCCGGGGGTCAGGATGCTTTCAAGTCGGATCATGGGAGGGGAGTGTTAGCGACCCGTGCCTTGGAGAAGGTGGAGTTGCTTTTCCTTATGCTTTTTCAGTTGGCGGTCAAGCTTGTCCGTGAGCAAGTCGATTGCGGCATACATGTCGTCATGCTCTGCATTGGCGACGACTTCCCCACCATGGATGTGCAGCGTGGCCTCGATTTTCTGCTTCAGTTTTTCGACGGCCAGCGTTACCTGCACATTGGTAATCTTGTCAAAGTGCCGCTCAAGTCGGTCGAGTTTTTCGCCGATGTAAGCGCGCAGAGGTTCGGTCACTTCCAGTTGGTGTCCACTGATGTTGACTTGCATACAGCTTCTCCTTCGTTGCCAGTGCATAAAGCGGCAGGTCGATTGACCTGCCACTGGAACGCTGTGGCGAGCCCGGCGGCTACATCAACCGCTTCCGTTCGCTGGAAGGCGCGATCCCCAGGGATTCACGGTACTTGGCGACGGTACGACGGGCTACCTGAATGCCTTGTGCCTCCAGTAAACCAGCGATCTTGCTGTCACTCAACGGCTTTTTCTGATTTTCCGCGGCGACCAGTTTTTTGATGATCGCGCGGATCGCCGTGGACGAGCATTCACCGCCTTCGGAGGTACTTACGTGGCTGGAGAAAAAGTATTTCAGTTCATAAATGCCCCGTGGGGTATGCATGAATTTTTGCGTGGTCACCCGTGAAATCGTCGACTCGTGCATGCCGACTGCTTCGGCGATGTCATGCAGGACCAACGGTTTCATCGCCTCATCGCCGTACTCGAGGAAGCCGCGCTGATGCTCGACGATCTGGGTGGCGACTTTCATCAGGGTTTCGTTACGGCTCTGCAGGCTCTTGATGAACCAGCGGGCTTCCTGTAACTGGTTACGCATGAAGGTGTTGTCGGCGCTGGTGTCGGCGCGCCGCACGAAGCCTGCGTACTGTGGGTTGACGCGCAGGCGCGGCACGGACTCCTGGTTCAGCTCCACCAGCCAGCGTTCGTTGTCCTTGCGCACTATGACGTCGGGGACCACGTATTCGGCTTCGGTGGATTCGATTTGCGAGCCCGGCCGTGGGTTGAGGCTCTGTACCAGTTCGATGACTTGGCGCAGCTCGTCTTCCTTGAGCTTCATGCGCCGCATCAGCTGGCTGTAGTCGCGGCTGCCGAGCAGGTCGATGAAGTCGCTGACCAGGCGCTTGGCTTCAGTCAGCCAAGGGGTCTTGGCAGGCAGCTGGCGCAGTTGCAGCAGCAGGCATTCGCCCAGGTTGCGGGCGCCGATGCCGGCGGGCTCGAATTGCTGGATACGATGCAGGACAGCCTCGATTTCGTCGAGTTCGATGTCCAGTTCCGGATCGAAGGCTTCGAGGATTTCCTCGAGGGTTTCGTCCAGATAGCCCTGATTGTTGATGCAGTCGATCAGGGTCACGGCGATCAGGCGATCGGTGTCGGACATGGGCGCCAGGTTCAACTGCCAGAGCAGATGGCTCTGCAGGCTTTCGCCGGCCGAGGTGCGGGTGGTGAAATCCCACTCGTCGTCATCGTTGCTGGGCAGGCTGCTGGCGCTGGTCTGGTAGACGTCTTCCCAGGCGGTGTCGACCGGCAGGTCGTTGGGAATGCGTTCGTTCCATTCGCCGTCCTCGAGGTTGTCCACCGTCGGGGCGGTTTCCTGGTAGGAGGGTTCCTGGATATCGGTATTGGGTTTCTGCTCGGCGTTGTCGGCCAGCGGATCGGTGTTATCGAAGTCGTCGCCTTCTTCCTGGCGCTCGAGCATCGGGTTGGACTCCAGGGCCTCCTGGATTTCCTGTTGCAGGTCCAGGGTCGACAATTGGAGCAGGCGGATGGCCTGTTGCAGCTGCGGTGTCATCGTCAGCTGCTGGCCCATTCTGAGGACTAGCGATGGTTTCATGGCAGGGGCTTAACACCTTATTCGCCGGCGCACATGCGCCATCCACTACAGGGCGCGTGAGCGCCAAACATAAGCAAATTATATGCCTGAAACTGAAGTGTTTGCCTAGAGCGCTGTAACAATAAAAACAGCAGGGTTTTATTGGGGCGGGCGCTCTGGCGACCAGCCAAACACCTCAGGGCTTACAGGCGGAACTCATGGCCCAGGTAAACTTCCTTGACCAGCTCGTTGGCGAGGATGGTTTCGGCGTCGCCTTCGGCGATCAGTTGACCGTCGTTGACGATGTAGGCGGTTTCGCAGATATCCAGGGTTTCACGGACGTTGTGGTCGGTGATGAGCACGCCGATACCCTTGGCCTTCAGGTGATGAATGATCTGCTTGATGTCGCCTACCGAGATCGGGTCCACGCCGGCGAAAGGTTCGTCGAGCAGGATGAACTTGGGGGCGGTGGCCAGGGCGCGAGCGATTTCCACGCGGCGACGTTCACCACCGGAAAGGCTCATGCCCAGGTTGTCGCGAATGTGGTTGATGTGGAACTCCTGCAGCAGGCTTTCCAGCTCCTGGCGACGGCCGGCCTTGTCGAGCTCCTTGCGGGTCTCGAGGATGGCCATGATGTTGTCGGCCACCGAAAGCTTGCGGAAGATCGAGGCTTCCTGCGGCAGGTAGCCGATCCCGGCACGGGCGCGGCCGTGCATCGGCTGGTGGCTGACATCCAGGTCGTCGATCAGGATGCGACCCTGATCGGCCTGGACCAGGCCGACGATCATGTAGAAGCAGGTGGTCTTGCCGGCGCCGTTAGGGCCGAGCAGGCCGACGATCTGGCCGCTGTCGATGGACAGGCTGACGTCACGCACGACCTGGCGGCTCTTGTAGCTCTTGGCCAGGTGCTGAGCTTTCAGAGTTGCCATTACTGGGCCTTTTCGTCAGTTTTCTTTTTCGGCTGGATGACCATGTCGATCCGTGGGCGCGACTCGGTGACCTTGCTGCCGGTGGCGCGACCGGCGCTGGCCAGCTTCTTGTTGGTGTCGTAGACGATTTTCTCGCCCTGGGTGATGTTGCCGTCCTTGTCGACGACTTTGGCGCGGTCGATCAGTACGACGCGGTTCTGCGCGGCGTGGTACTGGATGGTCACACCGTAGCCCTGGACCGGCTTGGTGTCGCCCTGGGTTTGAATCTGCTCGAAGTAGGCCAGGTTGCCCACCGAGGTCACCACGTCGATATCACCGGTCTGGGTGCGGGTGATGGTCACGGTATTGCCGGTGACCTTCATCGAGCCCTGGGTGATGATCACGTCGCCTCTGTAGGTGGCTACGCCATTCTTGTCGTCCAGTTGAGCGTCGTCGGCCTGGATGCGGATCGGTTGCTGGCTATCGTTCGGCAGAGCCCAGGCGCTCACGCTTCCCAGTGCTGCGCCCAGACCGAGCAAAATAGGGAGGGTTTTAACGAGCCTCATACTGTCCTCTTACGTTCGATAGCAGGTTCATCCTGCCGTCTTTCAAATACGCTTTCATTCCCTTGCCAGTCGTCACGCCGCCGGCGCCGTCGATTCTAACGTCTTGATCGGTCTGCGCATATTGCTTCTGCGGGAATACTGTCATGCGGGTCGTGGTGATCAGCAGGTTGCGATTTTTCTCGTCGGTGCGCGAAACCCGTACCGAATCGATCAACTCGACCTCGGTGCCGTCCGGGTTGACTTCGCCGCGCTCGCTCTGGACATGCCAAGGGAAGGTGGTGCCGCGATACATCTGCAGATCCGGCTTGGTCAGCAGGGTCACCTCGGTGGCCTTGAGGTGCTCGACCTTGTCGGAAGTCATTTCGTACTGCAGCTTGCCGTCGGGCAGGTACTGCACGCTACGGGCGTTGATGGCGTAGTAGTCGATGGCGCTTTCGTCGACCTGCGCGACCGGCTTGTCGAGGAAACGTTCCGGGCTGATGTTCCAGTACCCCACCGCCAGGAACAGCACGGTGATGATGCCGAAGATCAGTATGTTGCGAATCTTTTTGCTCAGCATGGGAGGCTCTATAAGTAGGCGGCGTGGGCCGCTTCAAGGCTGCCTTGGGCGCGCAGGATCAACTCGCAGAACTCGCGGGCGGCGCCTTCGCCGCCACGGGCCTGGGTGACGCCATGGGCGTGTTCACGGACAAAACTGGCGGCATTGGCGACGGCCATGCCCAGGCCGACCCGGCGGATCACTGGCAGGTCGGGCAAGTCGTCGCCCAGGTAGGCGACCTGCTCATAGCTTAGGCCCAGTTGGGCAAGAAGCCCGTCCAGCACCACCAGTTTGTCCTCGCGACCCTGAAACAGGTGGGGGATCCCCAGGTTTTTCGCCCGACGCTCGACCACCGGCGTCTTGCGGCCGCTGATGATCGCCGTCTGCACGCCCGTGGCCATCAGCATCTTGATGCCCTGGCCGTCGAGGGTGTTGAAGGTCTTGAATTCGCTGCCGTCTTCGAGGAAGTACAGGCGACCGTCGGTCAGTACACCGTCGACGTCGAATACCGCCAGCTTGATGTTCTTGCCGCGTTGCAGCAGATCCGTGCTCATTACATGACTCCCGCGCGCAGCAGGTCGGACAGGTTGAAGGCGCCGATCGGGCGATCGTCCTTGTCCACCACGACCAGTGCGTTGATTCGATTGTCCTCCATGATCTTCAGGGCTTCGGCCGCGAGCATTTCGGCGCGGGCGGTCTTGCCGTGAACGGTCATGACTTCATCGATGGTGGTGTGGTGGATGTCGATGGTGCGGTCCAGGGTGCGGCGCAGGTCGCCGTCGGTGAAGACCCCCGCCAGACGCCCGTCGGCCTCGACAATGACGGTCATGCCCAGGCCCTTGCGGGTCATTTCCATCAAGGCGTCCTTGAGCAGCGTGCCACGCTGGACCTGCGGCAGTTGCTCGCCGGCATGCATGACGTTCTCGACTTTCAGCAGCAGGCGCCGGCCCAGCGCGCCGCCCGGATGGGAAAAGGCGAAGTCTTCGGCGGTAAAGCCGCGGGCTTCCAGCAGCGCCACGGCCAGGGCATCGCCCATGACCAGGGCGGCGGTGGTCGAGGAGGTCGGAGCCAGGTTCAGCGGGCAGGCCTCTTGCTCGACCTGGACGTTGAGGTTGACCTCGGCGGCCTTGGCCAGTGGCGAATCAGGGTTGCCGGTGATGCTGATCAACTGGATGCCCAGGCGCTTGATCAGCGGCAACAGGGTCACGATTTCATTGGTCGAGCCGGAGTTGGACAGGGCCAGGATCACATCGTCCCGGGTAATCATGCCCATGTCGCCATGGCTGGCTTCGGCCGGATGGACAAAAAACGCGGTGGTGCCGGTGCTGGCCAGGGTGGCGGCGATCTTGTTGCCGATGTGCCCGGACTTGCCCATGCCGACCACTACTACGCGGCCTTTGCTGGCCAGAATCATCTCGCAAGCGCGTACGAAATCTGCGTCGATATGTGGCAGCAAGCCTTGTACGGCTTCTATCTCGAGGCGGATGGTGCGTTGTGCCGATTGAATCAGGTCGCTGGATTGGCTCATGTCAGAAATCGTATAGCCTGATGAAAAGGCGGCGATTATAGCGGTAATGATCGATTCCCTCACGCAAGTTCGTCAGCCTTTGTCCTTCTATAGGCAGGAATTGTCCTGTAAAGCCTGTTTTAGGCTGTCGTGATCCTGAACGCGGATGGCTTCGGCCTTGGGGGCTCCGTATCAGCAGTGATATAGTTCGCCGCCAGTTCGGCCTGCCCTGGGTGCATGTACTCCCGGCAGGGAGCCAAGCGTCCGAGTGAGAGGCTGCATCGCAAGGAGTTTAGATGAGTGCCGATAACGCCTACGCGGTCGAGCTGAAGGGACTGTCCTTCAAGCGCGGTGCGCGCAGCATCTTCAATAATGTCGATATCCGTATTCCGCGGGGCAAGGTCACCGGCATCATGGGGCCTTCCGGTTGCGGCAAGACCACGCTCCTGCGGTTGATGGGCGCGCAATTGCGCCCCAGCAGCGGTGAAGTCTGGGTCAATGGCCAGAACCTGCCCAAATTGTCGCGCGGCGATCTGTTCGACGCCCGCAAGCAGATGGGCGTGCTGTTCCAGAGCGGCGCGCTGTTCACCGATCTCGATGTGTTCGAGAACGTCGCCTTTCCGCTGCGCGTTCATACCCAGCTGCCGGATGAAATGATCCGCGATATTGTCCTGCTCAAGTTGCAGGCGGTCGGGTTGCGCGGTGCCATCGACTTGATGCCCGACGAGCTGTCCGGTGGCATGAAACGTCGCGTGGCCCTGGCCCGGGCCATCGCCCTGGACCCGCAGATCCTAATGTACGACGAGCCGTTCGTAGGCCAGGACCCCATTGCCATGGGCGTGCTGGTGCGTCTGATCCGTCTGCTCAACGACGCGCTGGGTATTACCAGCATCGTGGTTTCCCATGACCTGGCGGAAACCGCGAGCATCGCCGACTACATCTATGTGGTGGGCGATGGCCAGGTGCTGGGGCAGGGCACGCCCGACGAGCTGATGGATTCCGATAACCCGCGGATCCGCCAGTTCATGAAAGGCGACCCCGACGGTCCGGTACCCTTTCACTTTCCAGCGCCGGACTACCGCGCAGATCTTCTGGGGAAGCGCTGATGCGCAAAGTATCTTTATTGGAGCGAATTCGTCTGTTCGGCCACTCGGGCATCGACGTTCTCGCGGTGCTCGGGCGTTCGAGCCTGATGCTGTTTCATGTGTTGTTCGGCCGCGGCAGTATCGGCGGCGGCTTCGGCCTGCTGGTCAAGCAGTTGCATTCGGTGGGCGTGATGTCCCTGGTGATCATCGTGGTCTCCGGGATATTCATCGGCATGGTACTGGCGCTGCAGGGCTTCAATATCCTGTCCAGCTACGGTTCGGAGCAAGCGGTGGGGCAGATGGTGGCCCTGACCTTGTTGCGTGAGTTGGGGCCGGTGGTCACGGCATTGCTCTTCGCCGGCCGGGCCGGTTCGGCGCTGACCGCGGAAATCGGCAACATGAAAGCCACCGAGCAGCTCTCCAGCCTGGAGATGATCGGTGTCGACCCGCTCAAATACATTATCGCGCCACGGTTGTGGGCCGGTTTCATTTCCCTGCCGTTGCTGGCGATCATTTTCAGCGTGGTGGGCATCTGGGGCGGTTCGTGGGTGGCCGTCGACTGGCTGGGAGTCTATGAAGGTTCCTACTGGTCGAACATGCAAAACAGCGTGACGTTCAGCGATGACGTGCTCAATGGCATCATCAAGAGCATCGTTTTCGCCTTTGTCGTGACCTGGATCGCCGTATTCCAAGGCTATGACTGCGAGCCCACTTCAGAGGGGATCAGTCGTGCCACTACCAAGACCGTTGTGTACGCCTCGTTGGCCGTACTCGGCCTGGACTTTATTCTGACCGCCTTGATGTTTGGAGATTTCTGATGCAAAACCGCACCCTGGAAATCGGTGTCGGCCTATTCCTGCTGGCTGGCATCCTGGCTTTGTTGTTGCTTGCCTTGCGGGTCAGTGGCTTGTCCCCGACCTCGAGCACCGATACTTATAAACTTTACGCATATTTCGACAATATCGCCGGTTTGACGGTCAGAGCTAAAGTGACCATGGCCGGTGTGACCATCGGCAAGGTCACGGCTATCGATCTGGACCGCGACAGTTTCACCGGTCGGGTCACGCTGCAGTTGGAAAAGCGCGTAGATAACCTGCCGACCGACTCCACTGCATCTATCCTGACCGCTGGGTTGCTCGGCGAGAAATACATTGGTATCAGCGTCGGCGGCGAAGACACGTTGCTCAAGGATGGCGGGACCATCCACGACACCCAGTCTTCACTGGTGCTTGAGGACCTGATCGGTAAATTCCTGCTCAATACCGTTAGCAAAGACGCCAAATGAGGATTTTTTCATGATCTCTACCTTGCGACGTAGCCTGTTGGTATTACTGGCGGCGTTGCCGTTGATGGCTCACGCCGTGGCGGCGCCTTCCGCGCATGATCTGGTACAGGACACCACCAACCGTCTGCTGGCCGACCTGGCCGCCAACAAAGAAAAGTACAAACAGGACCCGCAGGACTTTTATACGGCGCTGAACAGCATCGTGGGTCCGGTCGTGGATGCCGAAGGTATTTCCAAGAGCATCATGACGGTCAAGTACTCGCGTAAAGCCACGCCGGAACAGATGCGCACCTTTGAAGAGAACTTCAAGAAGGGCCTGTTCCAGTTCTACGGCAACGCCTTGCTGGAGTACAACAACCAGGGCATCGTCGTTGACCCTGCCAGGGACGAGTCGGGTGACCGTACCAGCGTCGGCATGACGGTCAAGGGCAGCAATGGCGCGATCTATCCCGTGTCGTACACGCTGGAGAAGATCAATGGTGAGTGGAAGCTGCGCAACGTGATCATCAACGGCATCAATATCGGCAAGCTGTTCCGCGATCAGTTCGCCGATGCCATGCAGCGCAACGGCAATGACCTGGACAAGACCATCAACAACTGGGCTGGCGAAGTGGCCAAGGCCAAGGAATCGACCGAAAACTCTCCAGAGAAGGTTGTGAAATGAGTGAGTCGGCCGTCCGTCTGGGTGAAGCCGGCGAACTGCTGATCAGCGGTGTGCTGGACTATCGTTCCGGCCCGGGCCTGCGCAAGCAGGGGCAGGCCCTGATCGCCTCCAGCACCGCGGCGGTGCTGGTGCTCGACTGTTCTGCGGTGGAGAAGTCCAGCAGCGTCGGCTTGTCGTTGCTGCTGGCCTTCATGCGCGATGCCGCGGCAGCCGGCAAGGCCGTCAGCATCCGTGCGTTACCTGAAGACATGCGCGAAATCGCCGAGGTTTCCGGTTTGACCGAGCTGCTGGCGCAGCCTTAGCAACCCATCGACAAGCAAGCCCCCCGTCAGAGTCCTGCTATGCGGGGTTCGCAGGCGCGGGGCTTTTTTGTATGATGTCCGACCCGCGCGCACAGGGCGCCGATTGAGGTTGAGCATGCAGGCCAACGAAGTGAAGAGCTTCCTTGAAGGAAAGCTGTCCGAGACTCTTTCATCCGTTCAGGTAGAAGTTGAGGGCGAAGGCTGCAACTTTCAGCTGAACGTGATCAGTGACGAACTGGTGGCCTTGAGTCCGGTCAAGCGTCAGCAGAGCATCTATGCCCATTTGAACCCGTGGATCGCCGATGGCAGCATCCATGCGGTCACTATGAAATTTTTCAGCAGCGCGGCTTGGGCCGAGCGCACCTGAGCCCAAGGGCGTCGAGATTCTTATGGATAAATTGATTATTACCGGCGGCGTTCGTCTTGATGGCGAAATCCGCATTTCCGGGGCAAAGAACTCTGCCCTGCCGATTCTGGCTGCAACCCTGCTGTGCGATGGCCCGGTCACGGTCGCCAACCTGCCGCACCTGCACGACATCACCACCATGATCGAGCTGTTCGGTCGCATGGGCATCGAGCCTGTGATCGACGAGAAACTCAGCGTCGAAATCGACCCACGCACCATCAAGACCCTGGTCGCGCCGTATGAGCTGGTCAAGACCATGCGTGCCTCGATCCTGGTGCTGGGCCCGATGGTTGCCCGTTTCGGCGAAGCCGAGGTCGCGCTGCCTGGCGGTTGCGCCATCGGTTCGCGTCCGGTCGACCTGCACATCCGCGGCCTGGAAGCCATGGGCGCGGTGATCGACGTCGAAGGTGGCTACATCAAGGCCAAGGCGCCTGAAGGCGGCCTGCGCGGCGCGCACTTCTTCTTCGATACCGTGAGTGTGACCGGTACCGAGAACATCATGATGGCAGCGGCCCTGGCCAAGGGGCGCAGCGTGCTACAGAACGCCGCCCGCGAACCGGAAGTGGTCGACCTGGCAAACTTCCTCAACGCCATGGGCGCCAAGGTTTCCGGCGCCGGTACCGACACCATCACCATCGACGGTGTCGAGCGCCTGCACTCGGCGACCTACAAGGTCATGCCGGACCGTATCGAGACCGGCACCTACCTGGTCGCCGCTGCCGTGACCGGTGGCCGCGTGAAGGTCAAGGACACCGATCCGACCATCCTCGAGGCCGTCCTGGAAAAACTCAAGGAATCCGGCGCCGAAGTCACCACCGGCGAGGACTGGATCGAGCTGAACATGCACGGCAAGCGTCCGAAGGCGGTCAACGTGCGTACCGCGCCGTACCCGGCGTTCCCGACCGACATGCAGGCCCAGTTCATTTCCCTCAACGCCATTGCCGAAGGCACTGGCGCGGTGATCGAGACCATCTTCGAAAACCGCTTCATGCACGTTTACGAACTGCACCGTATGGGCGCGAAGATCCAGGTCGAAGGCAACACCGCCATCGTCACCGGTACCGAAATCCTCAAGGGCGCCCCTGTCATGGCCACCGACCTGCGGGCTTCGGCCAGCCTGGTGATCTCGGCCCTGATGGCCGAAGGCGACACCCTGATCGATCGTATCTACCACATCGACCGTGGTTACGAGTGCATCGAAGAGAAGCTGCAGATGCTCGGCGCCAAGATCCGCCGCGTACCGGGCTAGTTTGCATGATGGGCACAGGGACGTGCCCCAAGGTTTGGTTCCAAGTCGAGCCTGTGTTCAGGCTCGATGCGTGTCTGGCGCCATTTGCGACCGGGCATGAGTATCCTGATAAGGACTTACGTTTCCCATGTTGACCATCGCACTGTCCAAGGGCCGCATCCTTGATGACACCTTGCCGCTTCTGGCTGAAGCCGGCATCGTGCCCACCGAGAATCCGGACAAGAGCCGCAAGCTGATCATCCCCACGACCCAGGCCGACGTGCGCTTGCTGATCGTGCGCGCCACCGACGTGCCGACTTATGTCGAACATGGTGCCGCCGACCTCGGTGTTGCCGGCAAAGATGTGCTGATGGAATACGGCGGCCAGGGCCTGTACGAGCCGCTGGACCTGCAGATCGCCCAGTGCAAGCTGATGACCGCCGGTGCCATCGGCGCGGTCGAGCCCAAGGGCCGCCTGCGCGTCGCCACCAAGTTCGTCAACGTTGCCAAGCGCTACTACGCCGAGCAGGGCCGCCAGGTCGACATCATCAAGCTGTACGGCTCGATGGAGCTGGCGCCGCTGATCGGCCTGGCGGACAAGATCATCGACGTGGTCGACACCGGCAACACCCTGCGGGCCAACGGCCTGGAGCCCCAGGAGCTGATTTCCATGATCAGTTCCCGTCTGGTGGTCAACAAGGCCTCCATGAAAATGCAGCACGCCCGCATCCAGGCACTGATCGACACCCTGCGCAAAGCAGTGGAGTCGCGACACCGCGGTTGATTCACTCGCGCGGCGCCAGCCGCGCCCGTCTATCCGTGTCATAGCCAATTTTCTCAGGTGCCCGCGCGAATGGACTGGTAGCTTAGGGTGCCTGAGCATTAGCCATTCAATGAGGCCCTCGCTATGACCGCTCCCACTGCAATTCGCCGACTCAACGCTGCTGACCCGGATTTCGCGCATCATCTGGATCATCTGCTGAGCTGGGAAAGTGTGTCTGACGACTCGGTCAATCAGCGGGTGCTGGACATCATCAAGGCGGTGCGCGAGCGCGGCGACGCGGCGCTGGTGGAATTCACCCAGCGTTTCGACGGCCTGCAAGTGGCATCCATGGCCGACCTGATCCTGCCGCGCGAGCGCCTGGAACTGGCCCTGACCCGGATCACCCTGGCCCAGCGCGAAGCCCTGGAGAAAGCCGCGGCGCGGGTGCGCAGCTACCACGAAAAACAGAAACAGGACTCCTGGAGCTACACCGAGGCCGACGGTACGGTGCTGGGCCAGAAGGTCACGCCGCTGGACCGCGCCGGCCTGTATGTGCCGGGTGGCAAGGCGTCTTATCCCTCCTCGGTGTTGATGAATGCCATCCCGGCCAAAGTGGCGGGCGTCACCGAAGTGGTGATGGTGGTGCCGACCCCGCGTGGCGAGGTCAATGAACTGGTGCTGGCCGCGGCCTGCATCGCCGGCGTCGACCGGGTGTTCACCATCGGTGGCGCCCAGGCCGTTGCCGCCCTGGCCTACGGTACCGAGAGCGTGCCGCAGGTGGACAAGGTGGTCGGCCCGGGCAACATCTATGTGGCCACCGCCAAGCGTCACGTGTTCGGCCAGGTGGGCATCGACATGATCGCCGGCCCTTCGGAGATCCTGGTGGTATGCGACGGCCAGACCGATCCGGACTGGATCGCCATGGACCTGTTTTCCCAGGCCGAGCACGACGAAGACGCCCAGGCGATCCTGGTCAGCCCGGACGCGGCGTTCCTCGATCAGGTCGCCGCCAGCATCGCCAAGCTGCTGCCGACCATGGAGCGCGCGCAAATCATCAATACCTCGATCAACGGCCGTGGCGCGCTGATCCAGGTGCGCGACATGCAGCAGGCCATTGACGTGGCCAACCGCATCGCTCCGGAGCACCTCGAGCTGTCCGTTGCCGATCCGCAGGCCTGGTTGCCGCAGATCCGCCACGCTGGCGCGATCTTCATGGGCCGTCACACTTCCGAGGCCCTGGGCGACTACTGCGCGGGCCCGAACCACGTGTTGCCGACTTCCGGCACGGCGCGGTTCTCCTCGCCGCTGGGGGTGTATGACTTCCAGAAACGTTCGTCGATCATTTTCTGCTCGGAGCAGGGCGCCTCCGAACTGGGCAAGACCGCCTCGGTGCTGGCCCGTGGCGAGTCGCTGAGCGCCCACGCCCGCAGTGCGGAATACCGGATCATCGCTGACCAGGAACAGGGGCAATAAGCATGAGTAAATTCTGGAGTCCGTTCGTCAAGGACTTGGTGCCCTACGTGCCGGGCGAACAGCCGAAGCTGACCAAACTGGTCAAGCTCAACACCAACGAAAACCCTTACGGCCCGTCGCCCAAGGCGCTGGCCGCGATGCAGGGCGAACTGAACGACAACCTGCGCCTGTACCCGGACCCCAACAGCGACCTGCTCAAGCAGGCGGTGGCCCGCTATTACGGGGTACAGAGCAACCAGGTGTTCCTCGGCAACGGTTCCGACGAAGTGCTGGCGCACATCTTCCACGGCTTGCTGCAGCACGACCGACCGCTGCTGTTCCCGGACATCAGCTACAGCTTCTATCCGGTGTATTGCGGCCTGTACGGCATCGACTTCGAGACGGTGCCGCTGGATGAGCAGTTCCAGATCCGCCCAGCCGATTACGCCAGGCCCAACGGCGGGATCATCTTCCCCAATCCGAACGCGCCGACCGGTTGCCTGCTGGCCTTGGAGGCCGTCGAGCAGATCCTCAAGGCCAGCCCGGATTCGGTCGTGGTAGTGGACGAGGCGTACATCGACTTCGGCGGTGAAACCGCCATCAGCCTGGTGGACCGCTATCCGAACCTGCTGGTGACCCAGACCCTGTCCAAGTCCCGTTCGCTGGCTGGCCTGCGGGTCGGCCTGGCGGTGGGGCACCCGGACCTGATCGAAGCGCTGGAGCGGATCAAGAACAGCTTCAACTCCTACCCGCTGGATCGCCTGGCGATCGTTGGCGCCGCGGCGGCGTTCGACGATCGCGAGTACTTCGCCAAGACCTGTCAGCTGGTGATCGACAGTCGCGAGCAGGTGGTGGCGCAGTTGCGCGCCAAGGGCTTTGAGGTGCTGCCGTCGACCGCCAACTTCATCTTTGCCCGTCATCCACAACACGATGCGGCGGGCCTGGCGGCCAAGCTGCGGGAGCAGGGGGTGATTGTCCGGCACTTCAAGCAGGAGCGGATTGCCCAGTTCCTGCGGATCAGTATCGGCACGCCGGAGCAGAACCAGGCCCTGATCGACGGCCTGGGCGAGCTGTAAGCCCTATCGCGAGCCAGCTCGCTCCAATAGGAGAGAGCTGGCTGGCGATGCCTTTACTCTTTTTCCTTGACCGGCGCCGGTGGCGGGCGCAGGCCGATTTCGGCGGTGAGCTTGAGCTCCTTGCCGTTGCGCATTACCTGGATGCTGACCTTGTCGCTGGGTTTGATCCGCGCCACCTGGTTCATCGAGCGACGGCCATCGCCGGCCGGTTCGCCATCGATGCTGAGAATCACGTCACCCAACTGCATGCCGGCCTTTTGCGCCGGACCGTCGCGGAATATCCCCGCCACCACAATGCCCGGGCGCCCGGACAAGCCGAACGATTCGGCCAGTTCCTGGGTCAGCGGCTGCACCTCGATACCCAGCCAGCCACGAATCACCTGGCCGTGCTCGATGATCGACTTCATCACCTCCATGGCCAGCTTGATCGGGATGGCGAAGCCAATGCCCTGGGAACCGCCGGACTTGGAGAAGATCGCCGTGTTGATCCCGGTCAGGTTGCCGTTGGCATCCACCAGCGCGCCGCCGGAGTTGCCCGGGTTGATCGCCGCGTCGGTCTGGATGAAGTCTTCGTAGTTGTTCAGGCCCAGCTGATTGCGCCCGGTGGCGCTGATGATGCCCATGGTCACGGTCTGGCCGACCCCGAACGGGTTGCCGATGGCCAGGGTCACGTCGCCGATGCGGATGCTGTCGGAGCGCCCGACGGTGATCGAAGGCAGGTTCTTCAGGTCGATCTTGAGGACCGCCAGGTCGGTTTCCGGATCGCTGCCGATCACATGGGCCAGGGTTTCACGACCATCCTTGAGCGCCACCACAATCTGTTCGGCACCGGAGGTCACGTGGTTGTTGGTCAGCAGATAACCTTCGGGGCTCATGATCACCCCGGAACCCAGGCTCGATTCCATGCGCTGCTGCTTGGGCAGGTTGTCGCCGAAGAAGCGGCGGAACTGCGGGTCCTCGAACAACGGGTGCGCCGGTTTGTTGATGACCTTGGTGGTGTACAGGTTGACCACCGCCGGCGCGGCGATCGCCACGGCATCGGCATAGGACACCGGGCCTTGTCGAAGCGCCTTGGTTTGTGGAGCTTGCTGCAGGTTGACGTCCAGGCTGGGCAGGCCGACCCATTGCGGGTAGCGCTGAATTATCAGCAACGCGATAAGCACGCCGGCCAACAGTGGCCAGCCAAAAAAACGCAGAGCCTTGAGCATTGAGCAAGTCCTGAGAGGTTGCAGGCCGCCCGGGACGGCCCATAATGTCGCGCATTATACGAGGCCGCGCGCGCCTCTGAACGGGATATTTAGGAGTCTTTTATGGCCGTTGCCCTGAGCACTCTGGTAGAGGAAGCGGACCGCTACCTGGGCAGTTCGCGAATCGCCGATTACTGCCCCAATGGCCTGCAGGTCGAAGGCCGGCCACAGGTGCTGCGCATCGTCAGCGGCGTCACGGCCAGCCAGGCGTTGCTCGATGCCGCGGTGGAGGCCAATGCCGATCTGGTGCTGGTGCATCACGGCTATTTCTGGAAAGGCGAGAATCCCTGCATCACCGGCATGAAGCAGCGTCGGCTGAAAACCCTGCTCAAGCACGATATCAGCCTGCTGGCTTATCACCTGCCGCTGGACCTGCACCCGGATGTCGGCAACAACGTGCAGCTGGCGCGGCAGCTGGATATCACCGTGGAAGGTCCGCTGGACCCGGACAACCTGAAGATCGTCGGGCTGGTCGGCTCCCTTGCCGAGCCCATGACCGCGCGGGACTTCGCGCGCAAGGTCCAGGAGGTGATGGGGCGCGAGCCGCTGGTGGTCGAAGGCAGCAAGATGATCCGGCGTGTCGGCTGGTGCACCGGCGGTGGCCAGGGCTACATCGATCAGGCGGTGCTGGCCGGGGTCGATCTGTACCTGAGCGGTGAGGCCTCGGAGCAGACCTTCCACAGCGCCCGGGAAAACGACATCAGTTTCATCGCCGCCGGCCATCACGCCACCGAGCGTTACGGCGTGCAGGCGCTGGGGGATTACCTGGCCCGCCGCTTCGCCCTCGAACACTTGTTCATCGACTGCCCGAACCCTATATAAAGCCTTGTCCTGTAGCCGCTGCCGCAGGCTGCACCAACGCCCGCAGGGCCTTTAAGAGCACGCCTGCTGCGCAGTCGATCGCAGCCTGCGGCAGCGGCTACAGAGAGGCGTAAACACAGCAAACAGGCGGGTATATTCATATACCGTTTCGATCTAGCTGGCGTCCTGATTAGAAGAGGTCGCTGTGCTAGCATGCCCCGCTCGAACACGGCCCGCAGGCCGTCCATAAGAAAGCTTTCGTGAGTAGCCATGGTCGACAAACTGACGCATCTGAAACAGCTGGAGGCGGAAAGCATCCACATCATCCGCGAGGTGGCCGCCGAGTTCGACAACCCGGTGATGCTGTACTCCATCGGTAAAGACTCCGCCGTGATGCTGCACCTGGCGCGCAAGGCGTTCTTCCCGGGCAAGCTGCCGTTTCCGGTGATGCACGTCGACACCCAGTGGAAATTCCAGGAGATGTACAAGTTCCGCGATCGCATGGTCGAAGAGCTGGGCCTGGAACTGATCACCCACGTCAACCCGGAAGGCGTTGCGCAGGGCATCAACCCCTTCACCCACGGCAGTGCCAAGCACACCGACATCATGAAAACCGAGGGCCTCAAGCAGGCGCTGGACAAGTACGGTTTCGATGCGGCGTTCGGCGGTGCCCGGCGTGACGAAGAGAAATCCCGCGCCAAGGAGCGCGTGTACTCGTTCCGCGACAGCAAGCATCGCTGGGACCCGAAGAACCAGCGCCCCGAGCTGTGGAACGTCTACAACGGCAAGGTCAACAAGGGCGAGTCGATCCGCGTCTTCCCGCTGTCGAACTGGACCGAGCTGGACATCTGGCAATACATCTATCTGGAAGGCATCCCGATCGTGCCGCTGTACTTCGCCGCCGAGCGCGAAGTGATCGAGAAGAACGGCACCCTGATCATGATCGACGACGAGCGCATCCTCGAGCACCTCTCCGACGAGGAGAAGGCCCGCATCGTCAAGAAGAAGGTGCGTTTCCGTACCCTTGGCTGCTACCCGTTGACGGGCGCGGTGGAGTCCGAGGCCGAAAGCCTGACGGACATCATTCAGGAAATGCTCCTGACGCGAACTTCCGAGCGCCAGGGCCGGGTCATCGATCACGATGGCGCCGGTTCCATGGAAGACAAGAAACGTCAGGGGTACTTTTAAGCTTCGAGTTACAAGCGGCAAGCTGCAAGTTAAAGGCGGTATGCGTAATTTTGCAGTTTGGTGCTTGCAGCCGGTTGTTGCGAGCCGCTATCGAGTGACTCGCAATGGACTTCGAGAAACTGGTTGTTTGGCAGAGAAGCAGATGTTTAGCAGTGGGGATTTATAGAGAGCTTGCAGGATGCGGAGACTTTGGTTTCAAGGATCAAATTACCCGGTCTGCACTTTCGGTGCCTTCCAATATCGCAGAAGGCATGGAACGTCACAGCATTAAAGAAAAAGTTCGCTTTCTTTGGATCGCGAAGGCTTCTTGCGGGGAGCTACGTACCCAGATCCTCATTGGTCGTGACATTGCTTACATAGCCGACCCACTGGCTGAAAACTGGATTACAGAAACTCGCGAGCTCTCAAAAATGCTCTGCGGCCTGATCAACAAAATTTCTGACTAGCTGTACGCCGACAAGCTTGCCGCTTGAAGCTTACAGCTTGGAGCTTGAATGCAATGAGCCATCAATCCGAATTGATCAGCGAGGACATCCTCGCCTACCTGGCCCAGCACGAACGCAAAGAACTGCTGCGCTTCTTGACCTGCGGTAACGTCGACGACGGCAAGAGCACCCTGATCGGGCGCCTGCTGCACGATTCGAAGATGATCTACGAAGACCATCTGGAAGCCATTACCCGCGACTCGAAAAAAGTCGGTACCACCGGCGACGATATCGACCTGGCGTTGCTGGTCGACGGCCTGCAGGCCGAGCGGGAGCAGGGCATCACCATCGATGTCGCCTACCGCTACTTCTCCACCGCCAAGCGCAAATTCATCATCGCCGACACCCCCGGCCATGAGCAGTACACCCGCAACATGGCCACCGGTGCTTCCACCTGTGACCTGGCGATCATCCTGGTGGATGCCCGTTACGGCGTGCAGACCCAGACCCGTCGCCACAGCTTCATCGCCTCCCTGCTGGGTATCAAGCACATAGTCGTGGCCATCAACAAGATGGACCTCAAGGACTTCGACCAGGGCGTGTTCGAGTCGATCAAGGCCGACTACCTGAAGTTCGCCGAAGGCCTGAAGATGAAGCCCACCAGCCTGCACTTCGTGCCGATGTCGGCCCTCAAGGGCGACAATGTGGTGAACAAGTCCGAGCGTTCGCCGTGGTACACCGGCCAGTCGCTGATGGAGATCCTCGAGACCGTGGAAGTGGCGGGCGACCGCAACTTCAGCGACCTGCGCTTCCCGGTGCAGTACGTGAACCGTCCGAACCTGAACTTCCGTGGTTTCGCCGGGACCCTGGCCAGCGGCATCGTGCACAAGGGCGATGAAGTCGTGGTGCTGCCGTCGGGCAAGAGCAGCCGGGTGAAATCCATCGTCACCTTCGAAGGCGAGCTGGAGCATGCCGGCCCGGGCCAGGCCGTGACCCTGACCATGGAAGACGAGATCGACATCTCCCGTGGCGACCTGCTGGTGCATGCCGACAACGTACCGCCGGTGACCGACAGCTTCGAAGCCATGCTGGTCTGGATGGCCGAAGAGCCGATGCTGCCGGGCAAGAAATACGACATCAAGCGCGCCACCAGCTACGTGCCGGGCTCCATCGCCAGCATCGTCAACAGGGTCGACGTGAACACCCTTGAAGAAGGTCCGGCCAGCGCCCTGCAACTGAACGAGATCGGCAAGGTCAAGATCGCTCTCGACGCGCCGATTGCCCTCGACGGTTACGACAGCAACCGCACCACCGGTGCGTTCATCGTCATCGACCGCTTGACCAACGGCACTGTCGGCGCCGGCATGATCGTCGCCCAGCCTGTGGTGCATGGCAGCAGCACGCATCATGGCAAGCTGGCCCATGTCGCCACCGAGGAGCGTGCCCAGCGCTTCGGCCAGCAACCGGCCACCGTGCTGTTCAGCGGCCTGTCCGGCGCCGGTAAGAGCACCCTGGCCTACGCGGTCGAGCGCAAGCTGTTCGACCTGGGCCGCGCGGTGTTCGTCCTCGACGGCCAGAACCTGCGTCACGACCTGAACAAGGGACTGCCCCAGGATCGCGCCGGGCGTACCGAGAACTGGCGGCGTGCTGCGCACGTGGCGCGCCAGTTCAACGAAGCCGGCCTGCTGACCCTGGCGGCGTTCGTTGCGCCGAGTGCGGAAGGTCGTGAACAGGCCAGGGACCTGATCGGCAAGGAGCGTCTGCTGACGGTCTACGTCCAGGCCTCGCCGGCGGCTTGCGCCGAGCGTGATCCGCAGGGCTTGTACGCCGCAGGCGGGGATAACATCCCGGGCGAGTCCTTCCCGTACGACGTGCCGCTGGATGCCGATCTGGTGATCGATACCCAGTCCGTGTCGCTGGAAGAGGGCGTCAAGCAAGTGCTGGAACTGCTGCGCAAGCGTGGCGCGATCTAAGCTTTAGCGGCCAATGAAAAGCCCGCCGTCGAGTGATCGACGGCGGGCTTTTTTGTGGCCTTGAGAAAGCTATCGCGGGCAAGCCTCGCTCCTACACAGGAGCAATACGCTTGCTTCCGTAGGAGCGGGGCTTGCCCGCGATGAGGCCCTTGCAGGCGCCCCGTTATTTGCCTGGATACTCCCGATGCATCTGTTCCAGCAGCGCGTCCTTGTTCTGCCACAGCTGGTTGATCCAGCCCTGGAACTCCAGGCGGTACACGCCATCCTGGTCGTAGTTCTTGCCGATGAACTGCGGCGGGATCGGCAACTCCTCGAAATGCACCACCACCTGGTTGACCTTGCCGCACAGCAGGTCCCAGTAACCCGGCTGGCCCGCCGGATAATGAATGGTGACGTTGACGATGGATTCCAGCTGCTCGCCCATGGCGTCCAGCACGAAGGCGATGCCGCCGGCCTTGGGCTTGAGCAGGTAGCGGAACGGCGAGGCCTGTTGCGCGTGCTTGGCCTGGGTGAAGCGTGTGCCTTCGACGAAGTTGAAGATGCCCACCGGGTTGTCGCGGAATTTCGCGCAGGTCTTGCGGGTGGTCTCCAGGTCCTTGCCCTTTTTCTCCGGGTGTTTTTCCAGGTAGGCCTTGGAGTAGCGCTTCATGAACGGGAAGCCCAGGGCCCACCAGGCCAGGCCGATCACCGGCACCCAGATCAGCTCCTGCTTGAGGAAGAACTTCAGCGGGCGGATACGCCGGTTGAGCACGTACTGCAGGACCATGATGTCGACCCAGCTCTGGTGGTTGCTGGTGATCAGGTACGAGTGCCGGTAGTCCAGGCTGTCGAGCCCGCTGAGGTGCCAGCGGGTGTGCCCGAGCAGGCTCATCCAGGCCTTGTTGTTGCTGATCCAGGCTTCATGGATGTGGCTCATCAGCCAGTCGGTGAAGCGCTGGGCCGCCGGGAAGGGCAGCAGCAACTTGAAGATCGCCACCACGAACAGCGGGGTGCAGCAGACGATGGTGTTGAGCGCCAACAACAGCGAGGCGATCACGCCTCGCAGCGGTGCAGGTAGAAAATCCAATTTACACATCCAGGGGTCGGTTGGCGGCTTGAATCGCGGTCAGGGCGATGGTGTAGACGATGTCGTCGACCTGGGCGCCGCGCGGCAGGTCGTTCACCGGCTTGCGCAGGCCTTGCAGCATCGGCCCGAGGCTGACGCAGTCGGCGCTGCGCTGCACGGCCTTGTGGGTGGTGTTGCCGGTGTTCAGGTCGGGAAACACGAACACCGTGGCCTTGCCCGCGACCAGGCTGTTGGGCGCCAGTTGCTGGGCCACGGCCTCGTTGGCCGCGGCATCGTATTGCAACGGACCGTCGATCAGCAGCGAGCTCTGGGCTTCATGGGCAAGCAAGGTGGCTTCGCGGACTTTCTCCACTTCTTCGCCTCTGGCCGATTCGCCGCTGGAATAGCTGATCATCGCCACCCGCGGGGTGATGCCGAACGCGGCCGCCGAGTCGGCGCTTTGCAGGGCGATCTCGGCCAGCTCGCTGGCGCTCGGGTGCGGGTTCATCACGCAGTCGCCGTAGACCAGCACCTGCTCGGGAAACAGCATGAAAAACACCGATGACACCAGGGTGCAGCCCGGCGCGGTCTTGATCAGTTGCAAGGCCGGACGGATGGTATTGGCGGTGGAGTGGATCAGGCCGGACACCAGGCCATCGACTTCGTCCAGGGCCAGCATCATGGTGCCGATCACCACCGGGTCTTCCAGCTGCTGTTCGGCCATCGGCGCGTTGAGGCTCTTGCTCTTGCGCAGCGCCACCATCGGCTCGACGTAACGCTCGCGGATCTGGTCCGGGTCGATGACTTCCAGGCCAGGCGGCAGCTCGATGCCCTGGGCCCGGGCGACCGCCTCGACATCCGCCGGCTTGGCCAGCAGCACGCAACGGGCGATGCCGCGCGCCTGGCAGATCGCTGCGGCCTGCACGGTCAGCGGTTCGCTGCCTTCGGGCAGGACGATGCGCTTGTTGGCTTCCTGGGCGCGCTGGATCAACTGGTAGCGGAACACCGCTGGCGACAGGCGCATTTCCCGCGGCGTGCCGCAGCGCTGGTGCAGCCACTTGGCGTCCAGGTGGCTGGCGACGAAGTCGGTGATGATCTCCGCGCGCTCGCGGTCGTCGATGGGGATTTCCTTGTTCAGGCCGTTCAACTGGTTGGCGGTGTCGTAGGAGCCGGTGCTCACCGACAGCACTGGCAGGCCGGCATTCAAGGCGCCGCGGCACAGCTCCATGATCCGTGGGTCGGGCAGGGTGTCGCTGGTCAGCAGCAACCCGGCCAGGGGCACGCCGTTGATTGCGGCCAGGCTCACGGCGAGGATGATGTCGTCGCGATCGCCGGGCGTCACCACCAATACGCCGGGTTTGAGCAGCTCCACGGTGTTACGCATGGTGCGCGCGCAGATGATGATCTTGGTCATGCGCCGGCTTTCGTAGTCGCCGGCGTTGAGCACCTGGGCGCCCATCAAGTCGGCGACGTCGCGGGTGCGCGGCGCGTTCAGTTCCGGCTGGAAGGGGATGCAGCCGAGCAGGCGGAAGTCGCCGCTGCGCAGCAGGGGCGAGTGCTCTTTCAGGCGGGCGGAAAAGGCCTCCATGCTTTCGTCGGTCCGCACCTTGTTGAGGATCACCCCCAGCACTTTCGGATCGCGCGGGCCGCCGAACAGCTGCGCCTGCAACTCCACGCGACCGGACAGCTCGGTGAGCACTTCGTTTTCCGGGGCTGATACCAGGATCACCTCGGCATCCAGGCTTTTCGCCAGGTGCAGGTTGACCCGTGCGGCATAGCTGGCGCTGCGGGTCGGCACCATGCCTTCGACCACCAGCACGTCCTTGCCGACGGCCGCCTGCTGGTACAGGGTGATGATTTCTTCCAGCAGTTCGTCCAGCTGGCCGTCGCCGAGCATCCGTTCGACATGGGCCAGGCCCAGCGGCTGCGGCGGTTTCAGGCCATGGGTGCGGGCCACCAGCTCGGTCGAGCGTTCAGGGCCGGTATCGCCTGGGTGAGGCTGGGCAATGGGTTTGAAGAAGCCGACCTTGAGGCCGGCCCGTTCCAGGGTACGCACCAGCCCGAGGCTGATGGAGGTCAGACCCACACCAAAATCGGTGGGCGCGATAAAAAAAGTTTGCATGCGGATTCTCGACGGGTGCATGGCAACGGTGAGTCGCTTATGTTTACTGCTCTACCGGAAATTCAGGCGCCAAGGTTAGCGCTAACCGAGCCTTGTGCGCACCAACCGCAGGCAAAGGGCTGGCCTATTTTTTCCGCACGTTTGAGCGGATCCAGGATCCAGGCCCGGGATTGCCAGGGCGGCTGGTGGCGCAGGTGCTGGGTATGGCCACAGGACAGCTCGACGACCCAGTGGCCGTCTTCATCCTGATGAAAGCCGACGATCGTCGAGCCTGGCGTCAGGTTCCGTTTGTCCGGGTTCCGTTCGCTTTCGGGCGATTGCTTCGCTAAACTTGGACGTTCTTCATTCTTATGCAAAAGGTCTCGCCCCATGCTGATCGCCGCCAACAAGGCTGTCTCCATCGACTATACCCTCACCAACGACGCTGGTGAGGTCATCGACAGCTCCGCCGGCGGCGCACCGCTGGTCTACCTGCATGGCGCAGGAAACATCATTCCAGGCCTGGAAAAGGCCCTGGAAGGCAAGAACGTCGGCGACGAGCTGAGCGTTGCCGTTGAGCCGGAAGATGCCTACGGCGAATACGCCGCCGAACTGGTCAGCACCCTGAGCCGCAGCATGTTCGAAGGCGTCGACGAACTGGAAGTGGGCATGCAGTTCCACGCTTCCGCTCCGGACGGCCAGATGCAGATCGTCACCATCCGCGACCTGGACGGCGACGACGTGACTGTCGACGGCAACCACCCGCTGGCCGGCCAGCGCCTGAACTTCAAGGTCAAGGTTGTCGACATCCGTGACGCCAGCCAGGAAGAAATCGCCCATGGTCACGTCCATGGCGAAGGTGGCCATCACCACTGATTTCTGCGCTAAGCTCAAGTCTGACTGGAGAGGCGCCCGAGGGCGCCTTTTTAGTCGGCGGCTTTTATCGCCGGGCAACAGGCGGTACTGTCGAGTGGCTGTTTTCTGCAAGAACACGGGAATTTGGAGTTCGTCATGAGTGCTTTTCACGACCTTAAATTGAAAGCCCTGGATGGTCAGGAGCTACCGCTCGCGCCTTTCAAGGGGCACGTCGTGCTGGTGGTCAACGTCGCCTCCAAGTGTGGTCTGACACCACAATACGCGGCGCTGGAGAACCTCTACCAGCAATACAAAGGCCAGGGGTTCAGCGTGCTGGGCCTGCCGTGTAATCAGTTCGCCGGGCAGGAGCCAGGCTCCGAGCAGGAGATCCAGGAATTCTGCAGCCTCAACTACGGGGTGACCTTTCCGTTGAGCAGCAAGCTGGACGTCAACGGTCCGGAGCGCCATCAGTTGTACCGTCTGCTGGCGGGCGAAGGGGCGGAATTCCCGGGCGACATCACCTGGAATTTCGAGAAATTCCTGCTGGGCAAGGACGGCCGCGTCCTGGCGCGTTTCTCCCCACGCACCGCGCCCGACGATTCGACGGTCATCCAGGCCATCGAAAAAGCCTTGAGCTGAATCTGCACGCCGGGCCCCGCTGCCCGGCCGGTTTTACCGCGCGTTCGCGCACCTTCGCTTTCCTCCGCTTTGGCACCTTAATCACCCCGATCAATAGTGCTGGGCGTTGCCTGGGGTACGGAATATTATCGCCATCATAAGGCCGTCGGTGTACCCGCCCGACTTGCCATTTCCCGCGATTAAGACCGTCAGCCCTGGAGTACCGCATGCCCGTTCAAGCCTTGTTCAAACCCTTTCAGCTGGGTGCCCTGGAGCTGTCGAGCCGGGTGGTGATGGCGCCGATGACCCGTTCGTTTTCCCCGGGTGGCGTGCCGAACTCGAAAGTCATCGAGTACTACCGTCGTCGCGCCGCGGCCGGGGTCGGCCTGATCATCACCGAAGGCACCACGGTCGGGCACAAGGCCTCCAACGGCTATCCGAACGTTCCGCGCTTTTATGGCGAAGCGGCCCTGGCCGGCTGGAAGAAGGTGGTGGACGCGGTGCACGCCGAAGGCGGCAAGATCGTTCCGCAGCTGTGGCATGTGGGCAATGTGCGCCGCCTGGGCACCGAGCCGGACGCCAGCGTGCCGGGTTACGGCCCGTCGGAAAAACTCAAGGATGGCCAGGTGGTGGTCCACGGCATGACCCGGGACGACATCGGCGAAGTGATTGCCGCCTTCGCCCAGGCCGCCAAGGATGCCCAGGACATCGGCATGGACGGCGTGGAGATCCACGGTGCCCACGGTTACCTGGTCGACCAGTTCTTCTGGGAGGGCAGCAACCAGCGTACCGACGAGTACGGTGGCGACCTGGCCCAGCGTTCGCGGTTTGCCATCGAGCTGATCCAGGCCGTGCGCGCCGCGGTGGGCCCAGGCTTCCCGATCATCTTCCGTTTTTCGCAGTGGAAGCAGCAGGACTACAGCGCCCGCCTGGTCCAAACCCCCGAGGCTCTGGGCGAGTTCCTCAAGCCGCTGGCGGACGCTGGTGTGGACATCTTCCACTGCTCCACCCGGCGTTTCTGGGAGCCGGAGTTCGAGGGTTCCGAGCTGAACCTGGCCGGCTGGACCCGTCAGCTCACCGGCAAGCCGACCATTACCGTGGGCAGCGTCGGCCTCGACGGCGAGTTCCTGCAGTTCATGGTCAACACCGACAAGGTGGCGCAGCCGGCGAGCCTGGAAAAGCTCCTGGAGCGTCTGAACAACGACGAATTCGATCTGGTAGCGGTAGGGCGCGCGTTGCTGGTGGACCCGGACTGGGCGCAGAAGGTGCGGGACGGTCGCGAGCAGGACATCCTGCCGTTCAGCCGTGAGGCGTTGATGACGCTGGTCTGAGTGCAGCCGGGAAACGTTATCGCGAGCAAGCTCGCTCCTACAACGGGCACTGTCTATGTAGGGGCGAGCTTGCTCGCGATGTTTTCAGGGCAACAAGCGCCCCTCAGACACCACCACTTCTTCCGTGCAAGCGCCGCGCAGCTGGGTTTCAAACTGCTCGATGATCGCCGCCCAGCCCTGGCGGCTGGCGTGCTGGCGGGCATTGAGGCGCACCCGGCGCAAGGTCTCGGGATCTTCCAGCAGCCAGCTGGCGGCATCGCAGAACGCGCATTCGTCCCCGGGCATCGCCAGCACACCGTTGTAGCCATGGCGAATATGCTGGGCCGCCGCGGCCTGGTCGTAGGCCACCACGGCCAGCCCCGAGGCCAGGGCCTCCAGCACCACGTTGCCGAAGGTTTCGGTCAGGCTCGGGAACAGGAACAGATCCCCCGACGCGTAGTGACTGGCCAGCGCTTCGCCGCGTTGCGAGCCGCAGAACACCGCGTCCGGCAACTCCCTCTGCAGGACCGCGCGTTGCGGGCCATCGCCCACCACGATCAATTTCATGGACTGCTGTGGATAAGTGTCCTGCAGCTGAGCGAAGCAGCGTTTGAGCAGGCCCAGGTTCTTCTCCGGCGCCAGGCGGCCAACGTGAATCACCGCGATATCGTCATTGCCCAGACCCCAGCCTTGGCGCAGTTCGTTGAGGCGCTTGACCGGGTGGAACAGCTGGCTGTCGACCCCGCGCGACAGCAGCGCCAGGCGTTCGAAGTTGCGCCGCTCCAGCTCCAGGCGCTGGCTGGCGCTGGGCACCAGGGTCAGCTTGGAACGGTTGTGGAACCAGCGCAGGTAGTGGGTCAGCAGGCGGGTCAGCAAACCCAGGCCGTACTGGCTGGAGTACTGCTGGAAGTTGGTGTGGAAACCGCTGACCACGGAAATCCCCAGGCGCCGCGCCGCCCGCAGCGCGGACAGGCCCAGCGGACCCTCGGTGGCGATGTACAGCACATCCGGGCGATGACGTTTCCAGCGCCGCAACAGCTTGTGCATCGACGACTGGCCCCATTGCAGCCCCGGATAACCCGGCAGCGGCCAGCCACGGCACAGCAGTAGACCTTCGTCGCTGATCCGGCTCTGATCGGCGCCCTGACGTGGGCGGATCAGTTCCACCTGGTGTCCACGGGCGCGCAATCCATCGCACAGGCGGCCAAGGGTATTGGCCACGCCATTGATTTCCGGTGGGAAGGTTTCGGTGATCAGAGTGATATGCAGAGCTGTCGTCATGGCCTCAGTGTCAACCGAGGCCATGTCGTCATTGTGACGTTGCGATGATGGATTTATGACCCGCTCAGCGTTGCTGGGCCACCAGGCTCTCCGCGCCGCGCTCACGCACCCAGAACAGCGTCGCCCCGGCCACCGCCGCGGGCATCATCAGGATGTTGACCACCGGGATCAGCAGCACCAGATAGACGATCCCGCCAAAGCTCATGCTCTGCCAGCGCTTTTCCCGCAGCCAGGCGAGCATCTCGTTCCAGCCCAGCTTGTGGTTGTCCGCCGGGTAGTCGATGTACTGGATCGCCATCATCCACACGCCGAACAGCAGCCACAGCGGCGCGGCCACCAGGTTCACCACCGGAATGAAGGACAGGATGAACAGGCCGATGGCCCGCGGCAGGAAATAGCCCAGCTTGCGCATTTCCCGGGCCAGGGTGCGCGGGATCATGGCCAGCAGTTCGGCCCAGCTGAAGGGCGGGAAATCGTCGATGCCACGGACCACCACTTCGACTTTCTCCGCGAGAAACCCGTTGAAGGGCGCGGCAATCACGTTGGCCAGCATGGTGAAGGTGAAAAACACCATCAGCAGCACCAGCACCACGAACAGCGGCCAGAGGATGTAGCTGAGAAAGCTCAGCCAGTCCGGCAGGGACGGCATCAGGGTGTCGACCCACAGGCTGAACTGATGGCCGGCGAAATAGATCAATCCGACGAACAGCACCAGGTTGATGGCCAGGGGCAAAAGGACGAACAGACGCAGGCCGGGGCTGAGCACCAGCTTGAGGCCTTCGCGCAGGTATTGCGGGCCGGACAGAACGGGGGCGGGCATAAGGAGCTCCGTGCAGGGGGAAAACGCGCCGACCTTACCGACTTTGCCCCACCGGCGAAAGCGCAGTCGTTAGGTCGACATCAACTGTAACAAAGGCGCCGGTAAATACACCGATACCGGATAGAGACCTCCTATGAGCTGGATTGTTAAACCGTATTTCCTTAATCTTCGCCCCCTCTATACGCTGCACCCATTATTTTTCGGACGGGCGAACCTGAAGCCTTCCCCAAGTGCTTTCGCCGTCCTTTTTTATTCCAGCCGGCAATCCGGCGTTCCGCGCCAGTGATCCGGGCCGGTCGATAGGAGTGAGTCATGTCTGATGTACGTCATTCGCGTGTGATTATTCTCGGTTCCGGCCCTGCCGGTTACAGCGCCGCGGTCTATGCCGCCCGCGCCAACCTGAAGCCGCTGCTGATTACCGGCATGCAGGCCGGCGGTCAGCTGACCACCACCACCGAAGTCGACAACTGGCCGGGCGACGTCCACGGCCTGACCGGCCCGGCGCTGATGGAGCGCATGCGTGAACACGCCGAGCGTTTCGAGACCGAAATCGTCTTCGATCACATCAATGCCGTGGACTTCGCCGCCAAGCCATACACCCTGACCGGTGACAGCGCGACCTACACCTGCGACGCCCTGATCATCGCCACCGGCGCCAGCGCTCGTTACCTGGGCCTGCCTTCGGAAGAAGCGTTCATGGGCAAGGGCGTGTCGGCCTGCGCGACCTGCGACGGTTTCTTCTATCGCAACAAGCCAGTGGCCGTGGTCGGTGGCGGCAACACCGCTGTCGAAGAAGCCCTGTACCTGGCCAACATCGCCAGCAAGGTCACCCTGATCCATCGTCGCGATACCTTCCGCGCCGAGAAGATCCTGATCGACAAGCTCAATGCCCGGGTTGCCGAAGGCAAGATCGAGCTCAAGCTGAACGCCAACCTGGACGAAGTGCTGGGCGACAACATGGGTGTTACCGGCGCGCGCCTGAAGAACAACGACGGCAGCTTCGACGAAATCAAGGTCGACGGCGTGTTCATCGCCATCGGCCACACCCCGAACACTTCGCTGTTCGAAGGCCAGCTGGAGCTCAAGGACGGCTACTTGGTCGTGCAGGGCGGCCGTGAAGGCAATGCCACCGCCACCAGCATCGCAGGCATCTTCGCCGCCGGTGACGTGGCCGACCACGTGTACCGCCAGGCCATTACCTCGGCCGGCGCCGGTTGCATGGCCGCCCTGGATACCGAGCGTTACCTGGACGACCTGCAGAACGCTTGATTCTCAGACCGTTGCAATGAAAAAACCGGCCCAGGCCGGTTTTTTTGTGTCTGTTGTTTCAGTAGGAGCGAGCGGGCGGCGATCCGACTTGTCCGCGATAGGCTCCACGCGGTCTATCTGCAGCACCGCGTTGTCTGGATCGCGGGCAAGCCTCGCTCCTACAGGTCAGCGGCGCTTGAGTGGCTGCTGGGCAAACTTCACACCCGCCAGGCCATGGGCGATCAGCGCGCGGATATTGCCGTGGTCGCTGCCTTCAGGGGTGGCCAGCACCGAGCGGTAATGCTCACCGAACGCCAACAGCGCTTCCTCGTCGCTCAAGCCTTCCAGCAGGGCCAGGCCCAGGGTCTTGCACGAACCTTCGTTCTGCCCGGCGGCGTTTTCCACGCCACCGTTGTTGAAGGCCTGTGGCTGGTAGTCGTAGCCGGCGGCGATAAAGGCCAGGGTGTCGGCGAAGGCGTGCTCGCCGCTCTTGAGGCTGGCGCGCAGGGTGTTCAGGTCAGTCATGGGGTTTTCCTTTGGCGAACGCCGCTTGCTGCTCGGCGCTGGCTTCTTTCTGGTAGAGGTTCTTCCACTCGGCGTAGGGCATGCCATACACCACTTCACGGGCGTCATCGAGGCTGACCTCGATCTGGCGCTCGTCGGCCTCGGCCTTGTACCACTTGGAGAGGCAGTTGCGGCAGAAGCCGGCGAGGTTCATCAGGTCTATGTTCTGCACGTCCTTGCGGCTGTCCAGGTGCGCGACCAGGCGGCGGAAGGCGGCGGCTTCGAGTTCCAGGCGTTGTTGGGGGGTCATAGGTCTCTCTGAGACAGCTTCAAGCGGCAAGCTTCAAGCTGCAAGATGGATTGCGGTGGCTGGAAGTTTACAGCTTGAAGCTTGCCGCTTGTAGCTAGCGGCTCGCTGCAAGCGTGATCGACACCGACTCGGCGAAACGCAGGGCGTGGGGTTTGTCGACTTCGACCTCGGCGTACAGCACCGATTCGTTGGCCATGATCAGATCGAGGATTTCCTGGGTCAGGCGCTCGAGCAGGGCAAAGCGGTTGCCCTCCACGTGGGCGATGATCGCCTTGGTGATGGTGCGGTAGTTCAGCGCATGGTCGATGTCGTTGTCGCGCACGGCTTCCTGCGCGGCATACAGGATGGTCAGGTTGATCAGCACATCCTGCTTGTTGAGGATCTCGTCCTCGTTGATTCCGATGAAGGTCCGCAGGCACAGGTCCTTGACCCGGATGCGAGCCATTCCTGGCTGAAGTTGTGGCATTGCTACTTGCTCCGTCCGATCAATTGCAGGAATTCCTGGCGCGTGGTGCTCGAATCGCGAAAGGCGCCGAGCATCACCGAAGTGTGCATGGTCGAGTTCTGCTTCTCGACTCCGCGCATCATCATGCACATGTGCTGCGCTTCGACGACCACCGCGACGCCGGCGGCCTGGGTTACCCGCTGCACCGCGTCGGCGATTTCCCGCGTGAGGTTTTCCTGGATCTGCAGGCGGCGGGCGAACATGTCGACGATCCGGGCGATCTTCGACAGGCCCAGCACCTTGCCGGTGGGAATATAAGCCACATGGGCCTTGCCGATGAAGGGCAGCAGGTGATGTTCGCACAGGGAATAGAGTTCGATGTCGGCGACTATGACCATTTCATCGTTGTCGGAGGCGAACAGCGCGCCATTGACCACCTCGTCCACCGACTGGCTGTAGCCATGACACAGGTACTGCATGGCCTTGGCCGCGCGTTGCGGGGTGTCGAGCAGGCCTTCGCGCTCGGGGTCTTCGCCGAGACCCTTGAGGATCTCGCGGTAGTGCTGGGGCAGGGAAAGCGTCATGCAACGTCCTCGCGGGAAGCCTTACTTGAGGTGCCGCCCGCCGTTGACGGTCAGGGTCGTGCCGGTGACATAAGGGTTGTCGAGCAGATAACGCAGGCTCTGGTAGACCACCTCGCAACCGGGTTCGATGCCCAGGGCGGACTTGGCCAGGGCCTTGGCGCGGTACGCCGCGTCGTCGTCGGGATTGAACATTAACAGAGCCGGGGCGATGCCGTTGACCTTGATCGTCGGGGCATATTTCGCCGCGAAGGACAGGGTCAGGCTGTCGAGGCCGGCCTTGGTGGCGCAATAGGCGATGTGCTTGCTGCTGCCGCGGCGCGTGACGTCGTCGCCGATGTGCACGATGTCGGCGGGGCTGGAGCGCTGCAGCAGGTCGGCGCAATGCAGGTTGATCAGGTAGGGCGCGAGCATGTGCACGCTGAACATGTCGGCGAAGGCCGCGCTTTCCTGGCCGGGCGTTTCCTCCAGCCATTGCGAGGCGTTGTGCACGATCGCCCGCAGGCTGTCGGTGTGCTCGCGCAATTGGCTGATGAAGGCCTGGATCCCGGCTTCGCTGGAGAAGTCAGCGAACAGGGCAATCGCGCCACGCTCGCGCAAGGCCTGCACGCCGGGGCGTTCGGTGCGATAGCTGATGATCACCCGGTGACCGTCTTCCAGCAGGCGCAATGCGCAATGCAGGCCGACACGCTGGCCGGCGCCGGTGATCAGGATCGGGGCAGGGGAAGTAGTCATGAACGGCTCGCGTCGCAGGTAGAGCAAAACTATACCAGCGCGAGGCGGGGTTCGCCCAAGCCGCTGCAGGAGTGGGCGGGCGGCGATCCGACTTGTCCGCGATGATGGTGCCGCGGTCTGTCTGGCAGACCGCGTTATTGCTCATCGCCGGCGAGCCGGTGCTACACGTGGCTCTGTGGGGAAGGTGCTGCCGGCAGCGGACGGGGCGGCGTGCTGTTCAGCCACCCGGACAACAGGCGGGTGGACAGCGGAATGAACCAGTAGACCATCAGCGGCGTCAGGGCCAGGGTGCTGACGAGCACGCGCGGCGCCAGGCTGAGTTCGCCCAGCAGCGGGCTGAGGATGAAGTTGAAGATCAGCGACACCGGGAAGAACGCTAGCCAGATCGCCACCGCCTGCTTCCAGCGCGGAGGGCGCTGGCCGGTTGCGCCGAACCAGCCGTCGATACCGCTGACCCGGTGTTCATGGGGATGGGCGAACAGGTCGCTGCCGCGGGCCAGCCAGGCGGTGCGCGAGGCGGAGTGCTCCCAGACGTGCAGGGTCTGCTCGTCGGCGAAGCGGAAGATGATCTGGAATTCGTCATCGTCGGGCGGCGGAGCGAGCACGCCGGAGCCGAGATAACCGGGGAAGTCGGTGGCCAATTGTTCGCCTTCGCGCAGCCAGGCGATCAGGTCCTGGTAACGGCCATCGGCGACACGCCGGGCGACCATCAGGGTGACGGGTGAGGTAGACATTATGTATCTCCGTAAAACCAATGCGCTGCCTGGGTAAGGCCGTACGCCGGACGCAGCACCGGGGTGTTGGGCTGCGTCTTGAAAGCAAGCAAGGATTATTCCTGATTGTGACAAATACACCAGAGGCAGCGGTCGCTTTGCCCTGTGTTGAAGAACTGTCACCGATGGGGAGTAGAATGGCCGTCACTTTATCCATCGGTGTTTTCTGCCCAGATGCCCGTTATTACTGAACTTTCCCGCCCGACACAGCCCCTCGACCAACCCTCGCAGGACGATCTGTTTCCAATCCGGGAAGTTTCACGGCTCACGGGGATCAACCCGGTGACCCTGCGGGCCTGGGAGCGTCGTTATGGATTGATCCAGCCGACGCGCACCGAAAGTGGGCATCGTTTGTATTCGATGCACGATGTCGAGACGGTCCGCGAGATCCTCGGCTGGATCGATCGGGGTGTCGCGGTCAGCAAGGTCGGCAAGATCCTCGCCAAGACCCGGGCCGCCCGCGAGGCGCCGCAGGCCATGCCGGGCGACAGCGCATCGGGCGATTACCAGCAGTGGCAGGGGCAACTCAAGCGGGCGGTCGGCGGCTTCGACGAGCCGCACCTGGAGCGGCTGTACGGCCAGATCTTCTCCAGCTATTCGCTGTCGGTGGTGTTCCAGGACATCCTCATGCCGTTCTGGCGGCAGCTGGCGCAGCACCAGGAACCTTACGGCCACACCAGCGAATGGCTGTTCTTCGATCACTTCCTGCGTTCGCGGGTCTCCCAGCGCCTGCTGTTACAGCGCGGCCAAGCGCTGCGCCCGGTGCTGCTGGCGGCGCTTGCCGGGCAATGCCGGGAACTGGAATTGCTGGTGGCGGCGCTGATGCTGGGCAGTGCCGAGTTGGAAATCCGGGTGTTGGCGCCGGGGCAGCCGTTCGACGAGCTGACCCTGGTCTGCGAGAAGATCAAGCCCCAGGCGCTGGTGCTGTTTTCCAATCACGCGCCGGCGCCGGAGCTGCCTCGACGCTTGAACCGCATGGCGCTGACCCTGGAGTGTCCGCTGATGCTGGCGGGAGATGTCGCCGAGCTGGCCCAGGACAGCCTGAGCGCTTCGCCGGTGGGTTGCCTGGGGAGTGACGGGCGTTTGATGATGCAGCGCCTGCGGCAGTTTCTCAGCGGTACGCTCGATACCTGAACTCATACCCAGGCAGCCAAAAGCTGCGATTTCAGATATGCAGGTTGGGGTGTGCCAGGCGGTGCTGTTGCAGGATGAACTGGCGCAGGCGCTCGGTTTCATCCGTGTCGCTCTGGTTCAACCGATAGGCATAGAAGCCGGCGTCGGTCTGGCGTTCGAGGCGGCCGCGCAGGGCGATGCGCTCGTAGCCCGACGGGCTGAACCACTGGGCGAACTGCTTTGGCGCTTTGGCCCGGTTGTGGATTTCCAGCAACACGCTGTTGAACGACACCTCATGCACCCACAGCGCAGTGGGCTGCCCCTTGGCGTTTTCCAAGGCCACCGGCTCCGCCAGCGTCAGGCGCCAGGGGCGGACCCTCGGCCCATCCTCGAAGATGCTCGGCACGCCCAGGCGCAGATGCAGCGCGTGGAACTCGTCTTCCACCAGGTGCAGGGGAAAGGTCATCTGCTGGTTTTCAAAGTGCGCCTGGATAGTCACTTGCTCATTGGCCGCCAGGCGGGTGAGCAGGTCGCGGATCTGTGAACCCCCATTCACCAGCAGGCTCGAGTTCGCATCCCGCACGTTGAGTTGCGGGTTGTGCTGCATGGTCTGAATGAAGTCCAGTTCATCCTGGGTGAGGAGAGCGTCACGGCGCATGATGTTGCTCGAAGGGGAAGATGACAAAATCATTGGTGATTAAGCGTACTGACAACTAATTCGACATCTTGTTAGAGCCGCTCGTCGCCTGGAAAGCGGCGAGTTCCGCGCGGGTTTCGGCCAGCTCCTTTTCCACCTGCGCCAGCCGTTGCTGGGCCTTGACCTGGACCGTCACATCTTTCTGCACCCCGACAAAATAGGTCAACTGGTCGCTTTCGTTGAACACCGGGGTGATCGACAGTTCGTTCCAGAAGTGGCTGCCGTCCTTGCGGTAGTTGCGCAGCACCTGGCGGCAGGGCTGGCCGCTATCCAGGGCCTGGCGAATCAGCGGGATTGCCGGCTGGTCCCGGTCGCCCGACTGGAGAAAGCGGCAATCCTGGTACAGCACCTCGTCGGCGCTGTAGCCGGTGAGCCGTTCGAACGCCGGGTTCACGTAGATGATGATGTTGTCTTCGCCTTCCTGTTCGGCCACGACAATCCCGTCGTTGGAGGCGTTGATCACCAGTTGCAGCAGATGGGCGTTGATCATCGGAGGCTTTCCGCAGTCGATCGGCAGGTGGCGGCAATTCTAAGACATGGCGCGAAGCTGTCCACTGGCCATTATGGGTAAATCACGCTACAAGGCTGGATTTTTTCGCGCAACTGTTAATATCCCAGTCTTTTACTCAGCTTCAGGATCAGATTGATGAAAGTCGCCATCCTTTCCGGCTCGGTGTACGGCACGGCTGAAGAAGTCGCCCGGCATGCCGCCAAACTCCTCAATGCCGCAGGTTTCGAGGCCTGGCACAACCCGCGCGCGACCCTGGCGGATGTCCAGGCGTTCGGCCCCGAGGCGTTCCTGGCCGTGACTTCGACCACCGGCATGGGCGAGCTGCCGGACAACCTGCTGCCGCTGTATTCGGCCATTCGCGATCAACTGCCGGCGGCCTGGCGCGGTTTGCCCGGCGCGGTGATCGGCCTGGGCGATTCGAGCTATGGCGACACCTTCTGTGGCGGTGGCGAGCAGATGCGCGAACTGTTCGCCGAGCTGGGCGTGCGTGAAGTGCTGGCAATGCTGCGCCTGGACGCCAGCGAAAGCGTGACCCCGGAAACCGACGCCGAGCCTTGGCTGGCCGAGTTGATCAGCGCTCTGCGCGGCTGACCGGCCGCTCGCGCAAAAGCGCCAGCCAGGCTTGCGCGGCCTTGGACAGATAGGCGCCCTGGCGCCAGATGAAGGCGAT
Organism: Pseudomonas sp. 09C 129; assembly: GCF_002843625.1. Classification (NCBI taxonomy): domain Bacteria; kingdom Pseudomonadati; phylum Pseudomonadota; class Gammaproteobacteria; order Pseudomonadales; family Pseudomonadaceae; genus Pseudomonas; species Pseudomonas sp. 09C 129. The sequence continues at coordinate 1,577,943 of NZ_CP025261.1, forward strand.
GTCCCAACGCAGGTAGTCGGGCGCTTGCAGCGTCAGGCGTACCACGCCGGGCCGGACCAGGCCGCGCGCCACCACGCTGGGCAACAGCACCACGCCTTGCCCGGCGGCCACCAGGGCGGCGAGAAAGTCCGCCTGGCCGCTGCGGCCACCTTCCTTCGGGGTGAACCCCACCTGCTGACAGGCCTGCAACAGCCGGTCGTTGAGCACGAAACTGCGCTGATAAAGCAGGAACGGCGTGTCCGCCAGTTCCTCCAGGCGCACCTGGGCCTTGATCGCCAGTGGATGATCGGCCGGTAGCAAGGCATCCAGAGGTTCGTCGCAGAAAGGCTGGTAGGCGAAGGTCGGGTCCTTGGGCGTCAGGCTGCCGCCGATCTCCAGTTCGCCGTTGAGCACCGCCTGCTCGATATTCAGGCTGCCGCCTTCAAGCAACTGCACGCTGATGTTCGGGTAGCGCCTGCGGTACTCGGCGAACAGGCCGGCGAACAGTGCGTCGCTGCCCAGCAGGGGCAGGCCCAGACGCAATTCCCCGCGGGCCAACAAGCTCAGGTCGTCCAGCTCGCTGAGCAGCTCATTGCGCAGGCGCAGCATGCCTTCGGCGCGTTGCAGCACCACGCTGCCGGCGGCGGTGAGATGAATGTGCGAGCCCTGGCGATCCAGTAATGGCGTGCCCAGGCTCTGTTCCAACTGGGCGATCTGCTTGCTCACCGCCGACTGGCTGATATGCAGGGTCTTGGCGGCCTGGGTGAAACCGCCCTGGTGAATCACTTCGACAAAACTGCGCAGTTGTTTGAAGTCCATGTTTTGGGTCCGTGCTCTTAATTCCATTCTGGAATGGCTTCCAGTCTAACAATTCGCTTCGGTGATGGCAGGCGCTTGCCTAAAATGCAGGCCTGCGAGGACCGAATTCCATGAACGCTTCCACCTTGAAACACCTGGGTCGCCTGTTATCCGAACTGGCGGTGTTGCTGGCTATTTATCTGTTCGGCTGCCAGTTGGCCGGGTGGCTGGCGTGGCCGATTCCTGGTGGGGTGATCGGCCTGGCCCTGCTGCTGTTGGCGTTCGCCCTGGGCTGGGTCAAGCCGGCGGCGCTGCAAATGGGCGCGGGCCTGCTGATGGCCGAGATGCTGCTGTTCTTCATTCCGGCGCTGATGAGCCTGCTGGACTACGGTGGCCTGCTGCGCCAGGACGGCTGGCGGATCCTGCTGGTGATTGGCGCCAGTACGCTGATGGTGATGCTGGTCACCGCGTTCACGGTGGAATGGGTGTGCCGCTGGAGAATGCGCCATGACGCTTGAGCCCATGCCGATGTTCTGGCTGCTGCTGACGCTCGCGGCCTATCTGTTCAGCCGCTGGATCTACCGGCGCACCGGGCGCTACCTGCTATCGCCGCTGATCCTGGTGCCGGCCCTGTTGCTGGCGATCGCCGTGCCGCTGCACACCGCCTATGCCGAATACGCCGCCAATACCCATTGGCTGATGCTGGTGCTGGGGCCGGTCACCGTGGCTTTCGCAGTGCCGATCTGGCAGCAGCGGCAGCTGTTGGCGCGGCATTGGTCGGCCTTGCTCCTGGGCATGCTGGCGGGCAGTGCGGCGTCCATCGCCAGCTCCTTCGGCCTGGCGCGGGTGCTGGCCCTGGACAGCTCGGTGACCCTGTCGCTGGTGCCGCGTTCGATCACCACGCCCTTCGCCATGCCGCTGGCCCATGACCTGGGCGGCGTGCCCGAACTGACGGCGGTGTTCGTGATGTTCACCGGGGTGTTCGGCGCCATGCTCGGCGGTGTCCTGCTCAAGTGGCTGCCGCTGCGCAGCGCCCTGGCTCGCGGTGCTTTGTTCGGGGTCGGCGCCCACGGCGCGGGGGTCAGCCGCGCCCATGAAGTCGGCGGCGAAGAGGGCTCGGTGGCTGGGTTGGTGATGGTCCTCACGGGCCTGCTGAACCTGTTCGCCGCCCCTTTACTGGCGTCGTTGCTTTGACGTTTGACCTGTGCCGATTGCAACTAAAATGACCACTGACCCACTCGGTCAGTAAGCTGGCTGCAAAGGCAACTACCCGAACCCGGGTGGCTGACTAGACTGATCCCCACGTCCGAAAAAATAATAAAAAACTGCCGTCACTGAGGTCCTTGCCGTGAGCCTATCCTCCGTTCAATCGACATCGAGTGTGAAAGACCAGGTCAGCACCGCCGAATGGCAAACCCGCGTCGATCTGGCCGCCTGCTACCGCCTGGTGGCGATGCATGGCTGGGACGATCTGATCTTCACCCACATCTCCGCCAAGGTCCCTGGCACCGAAGATTTCCTGATCAACCCGTTCGGCCTGATGTTTCATGAGATCACCGCCTCCAGCCTGGTGAAGGTCGACCAGGCCGGCAACAAGCTGATGGACAGCCCCTACGAGATCAACCCCGCCGGCTACACCATCCACAGCGCCGTGCACGAAGTGCGGCACGATGTGGCCTGCGTGCTGCATACCCACACCGCGGCCGGGGTCGCGGTGTCCGCGCAGCAGCAGGGGGTGTTGCCCATCAGCCAGCAATCGCTGTTCGTGCTGTCGAGCCTGGCCTATCACGCCTATGAGGGCGTGGCCCTGAACCACGAGGAAAAGGCCCGGCTGCAGGCCGACCTCGGCGACAGCAATTTCCTGATGCTGCACAACCACGGTCTGCTGACCTGTGGCGGCACCATCGCCGACACCTTCCTGATGATGTTCACCTTCCAGCGCGCCTGCGAGATCCAGGTGCTGGCGCAGAACGGTGCGGCGCAACTGATCGCCATCGAGCCGCAGATTCTGGCCGGGGCCAAGGCGATGATCGCCGGGGTCACCAGAAGCGCTCAAGGCATGGGCGGCGCGCTGGCATGGCCGGCACTGCTGCGCAAACTCGATAAACAAGACGCGGGTTATAAACTCTGATGCCTATGGCCGAGATTCCTCTGTGCGTGTGGCGCAAGCGCGGACATAGCTTCGCGTTTCGCGGCCATGCCATTCGCTACTGGACCGCGGGGCAGGGCGAGCCGCTGCTGCTGATCCATGGTTTTCCCACCGCCGCCTGGGACTGGCATTACCTGTGGCAGCCCCTGGCGCAGCGCTATCGGGTGATCGCCTGCGACATGCTGGGGTTTGGCGATTCGGCCAAGCCGCGGGACCACGAGTACAGCCTGCTGGAACAGGCGGACCTGCAGCAGGCCTTGCTCGAGCATCTGGGGGTCGATAGCCCCGTGCATCTGCTGGCCCACGACTATGGCGACAGCGTCGCCCAGGAAATGCTCGCCCGGCACTACGAAGAGCGTTGCAACATGGCCAGCTGTGTGTTCCTCAACGGCGGCCTGTTTCCGGAAACCCATCGCCCGGTGCTGACGCAGAAGCTGCTGCTCAGCCCGCTGGGCTGGATGCTCGGCCGCGCCTTCAGCCGTGAGGGCCTGGCCAAGAGTTTCAGCCAGATTTTCGGCCCGCAGACCCGGCCCAGCGAAAGCGTGCTGGATGACTTCTGGAGCCTGGTGGAGGCCAATAACGGCCCGCGGATCCTGCATAAATTGATCGGCTACATTCCCGAGCGCCGGGTGCAGCGCGACCGTTGGGTGAGTGCGATGCAGCGCGGCGAGGTGCCGCTACGGGTGATCGACGGCGCGGTGGATCCGATTTCCGGGGCGCACATGGTCGAGCGCTACTGCCAACTGATCCCCGCCCCGGATACCGTGCTGCTGGCCGGGATCGGTCACTACCCGCAGACCGAGGCCCCGGTCCAGGTGCTCAAGCACTATCTGGCCTTTCGCGAAAGCCTGGAGTTTCCACCGCGAAAACTGGCCTGCTCCTGAGCGCCCCGCGCTGTCCGTGGCTACCGCGGTTCTGCGGCCTTGGCCTGTGCATGCCAGACGTCGATGCGGCCCACGCCGTGGTTCCCCCTCGATCATCCCCCTGCCTTATTGCGCACCATTCAGCTTCAGCCGTGTTTATTGTGACCGCCAGCCGCGTGCCTGACACTCGAAGCCATTGTCCGTCTGTTGTCCATCTGGCCTGTGGGAGTTCGGTATGAGTGAGTCTGTGCGCTTCGAGAATAAAGTCGTGATCGTCACCGGTGCCGGCGGCGGTCTGGGGCAGGCTCATGCATTGCTGTTCGCCCGGCACGGGGCGAAGGTCCTGGTCAACGACCTGGGCGGTTCGACCCAGGGCGAGGGCGCCAATGCCTCGGCGGCCGACCGGGTGGTGGCGCAGATTCGCGAAGCCGGCGGCATCGCCGAGGCCAACCACGATTCGGTGACCGACGGCGACAAGATCGTGCAGAACGCCCTGGATGCCTTCGGCCGGGTGGATGTGCTGGTGAACAACGCCGGCATCCTGCGCGACAAGACCTTCCACAAGATGGAAGACGCCGATTGGGACCTGGTGTACCGCGTCCATGTCGAAGGCGCCTACAAGGTGACCCGCGCCGCCTGGCCGCACATGCGCGAGCAGGGTTATGGCCGGGTGATCTTCACCGCGTCCACGTCCGGCATCTACGGCAACTTCGGCCAGTCCAACTACGGCATGGCCAAGCTCGGCCTCTACGGCCTGACCCGCACCCTGGCCATCGAAGGTCGCAAGAACAACATCCTGGTCAACGCCATCGCGCCAACCGGCGGCACGCGGATGACCGAAGGGCTGATCCCGCCCCAGGTGTTCGAGCAACTCAAGCCGGAACTGGTCAGCCCGCTGGTGGTGTACCTGGGCAGCGAGAACTGCCAGGAGACCTCCGGCCTGTTCGAGGTCGGCGGCGGCTGGATGGGCAAGGTGCGCTGGGAGCGCAGCCTGGGCCTGGGCTTCGATCCGCGTGAAGGTTTTTCCCCGGAAGATGTCGCCGCCCACTGGCAGCAGATCTGCGACTTCGAGGGCGCGGCGCACCCCAAGGACAACATCGAAGCCTTGAAAGAGATGATGCAGAACCTGCAGAAATACGCGATCTGAAGCAGCGCCCGCCAACCCGAACAGCCGCGGCCTGCGCGGCTGTTCGCCTTATGCCTTCATCACTGCCTTTGGCCTGACCCTGGCGCTGTCAGTCCATCGCCTGTTGCAGCGTTTCCATTGCCACGGCGAGCAGACATCTTGAGTATCGACTTGGCTTTCTACCGGGCATAAAAAAGGCCGCTGCAAGGCAGCGGCCGAAGGAAGACGTTAGATCAAGGAGCAACAAATCAACGTCAGTGAACACCCGGTGAAGATCTGAATATCGTTGCTTCAAACCTTCTGAATCCTCTTGCCCCCAAGGTGGCGTGATCACACCTCTGGGCGACTCTGCGTGGCTGTTTGCCGTGAGAGCGAGGCCAGAATAAGGGCTGGCTGTGCAATGAAAAATAGCGATTGTGGACAAGGACTGTTACAGCCTGGGCAATAGTAGTGCACGTCGCGCGGACATGCCCCGCAAGGGCGCAATCCATCCACCTGATACCCATCCATCCAGCCCGTCGATGCACCGCGCAAAGGTCCGAATGGCGGGGGCATTCATCCTTTCGAACGACAACGCGAATACCTCCTTGGTGCGCTTATCGCTCCTGTGCGCCGGCAGTAGGGTGAGGCCTTCTGTCACTCACCGGGGAAGACGCATGACAAAAACAACAATGCGCGCCATCTTCACACCGCGGGCGCTGGCCGTCGCGGTGGCCTTGGGGGGCTGCGCCCAGGCGCAGGCCGTTTCATTCAACATCGGGGAGATCGAGGGGCAGTTCGATTCTTCGCTGTCCATCGGCGCCAGCTGGGGCATGCGCGATGCCGACAAGGACCTGGTGGGTGTGTCCAACGGTGGTCGCGGGCAGTCTTCCACCGGCGACGACGGGCGCCTGAATTTCAAGAAGGGCGAGACCTTTTCGAAGATCTTCAAGGGCATCCATGACCTTGAACTGAAGTACGGCGACACCGGCGTCTTTGTCCGTGGCAAATACTGGTACGACTTCGAACTCAAGGACGAGGACCGCGAGTTCAAGCCCATCAGCGACCACAACCGCAAGGAGGGCGCCAAGTCGTCCGGCGGGCAGATCCTCGATGCCTTCATCTATCACAACTACTCCATCGCCGACCTGCCGGGCACTGTGCGCGCCGGCAAGCAGGTGGTCAGCTGGGGCGAAAGCACCTTCATCGGCAACTCGATCAACAGCATCAACCCGATCGACGTCTCGGCGTTTCGCCGCCCGGGTGCCGAGATCAAGGAAGGCCTGATCCCGGTGAACATGCTGTTCGCTTCCCAGGGCCTGACCGACCAGTTGACCGTGGAAGGTTTCTATCAGCTGGAGTGGGACCAGACCGTGGTCGACAACTGCGGCACCTTCTTCGGCAACGACGTGGTGGCGGACGGCTGCACCACTGGCTACACCGTCGGCAGCCCGGCGATCCGCCCGCTGCAACCGATTGCCGCGGCGTTCGGCCAGGGCTTCACCGTGGCCCCCGAAGGCGTGGTGATCGGCCGCGCCGGCGACCGCGATGCCCGCGACTCCGGGCAGTGGGGCACCGCCTTGCGCTGGCTGGGCGACGACACCGAGTACGGGCTGTACTTCATGAACTACCACGCGCGCACCCCGACGGTTGGCACCATCACCGCCGGGAGCAGCACCCTGGCGAGCATCCCGGGGATCGTCAGCACCGCCAACCGTATCGCCCCGGGCACCGGTTCGGCCCTGGCCCAGAGCGTGATGCTCGGGCGCGGCCAGTACTACCTCGAGTACCCGGAAGATATCCGTCTGTATGGCGCCAGCTTCTCCACCACGCTGCCCACCGGCACCGCCTGGACCGGCGAGATTAGCTACCGGCCCAACGCCCCGGTGCAGATCAACACCAACGACCTGACTCTGGCCCTGGTCAACCCCATCGCCGGTGGCCTGGCGTCGCCGGTGCGGACCTCGGCGGGCGCCGACAACACCGGTTACCGGCGCAAGGAAATCACCCAGGTCCAGAGCACCCTGACCCAGTTCTTCGACCAGGTGCTGGGCGCCGACCGCCTGACCCTGGTGGGCGAGGCGGCGATCGTGCATGTCGGTGGCCTGGAGTCGAAAAGCCAGCTGCGCTACGGCCGCGATTCGGTCTACGGCCAGTACGGTTTCGGTGGCGATACCGACGGTTTCGTCACCGCCACGTCCTGGGGTTATCGCGCCCGGGCGATCCTCGATTACAACAACCTGATCGCCGGGATCAACCTCAAGCCCAACCTGTCCTGGTCCCACGACGTCAACGGCTACGGCCCCAATGGCCTGTTCAACGAAGGCGCCAAGGCGGTGAGCCTCGGGGTCGATGCCGACTACCGCAACACCTACACCGCCAGCCTCAGTTACACCGACTTTTTCGGCGGTGACTACAACACCCTCAAAGACCGCGACTTCCTCGCGTTGAGCTTCGGCGTGAACTTCTGATCCGGCCCTGAAGAAGGACAACTTTATGCGCAAGACGATTTTGCAATGCGGCGCCCTGGCCTTGACCCTGTTGGCGGCCAATGTGATGGCGGCGGTCACCCCGCAGGAAGCGGACAAGCTCGGCACCAGCCTGACCCCGCTCGGCGCGGAAAAGGCCGGCAATGCCGACGGCTCGATCCCGGCCTGGACCGGCGGTATCGGCAAGAACGCCGGGGCGGTGGATGCCAAGGGCTTCCTCGCCGACCCGTTCGCCAACGAGAAGCCGCTGTTCACTATCACCGCGGCCACTGTCGACAAGTACAAGGACAAGCTCTCCGACGGCCAGGTGGCGATGTTCAAGCGCTACCCGGAAACCTACAAGATCCCGGTCTACCCGACCCACCGCACGGTCGGCCTGCCGGCGGACATCTACGAGTCGGCCAAGCGCAGCGCGCTGAACGTCACCTCGATCAACGAAGGCAACGGCCTGGCCAATTTCACCGGCAACCGCTACTACGCCTTCCCGATTCCGAAGACCGGCGTGGAAGTGCTGTGGAACCACACCACCCGTTATCGCGGCGGCAACCTGCGCCGGATCATCACCCAGGCCACGCCGCAGACCAACGGCAGCTACACGCCGATCCGCTTCGAGGAGGAGGTGGCGGTGCCGCAGCAGATCCCCGACCTGGACCCGGAGAAAGGCGCCAACGTGCTGACCTTCTTCAAGCAGGCGGTGACCGCTCCGGCGCGCCTGGCCGGTAACGTGCTGCTGGTGCACGAAACCCTCGACCAGGTGAAGGAGCCGCGCCTGGCGTGGATCTACAACGCCGGCCAGCGCCGTGTGCGCCGCGCCCCGCAAGTGGCCTACGACGGGCCGGGCACCGCCGCCGACGGCCTGCGCACCTCGGACAACTTCGACATGTTCTCCGGCGCGCCGGACCGCTACGACTGGAAGCTGGTGGGCAAGAAGGAGATGTACATCCCCTACAACAGCTACAAGCTGGATTCGCCGAGCCTCAAGTACGACGACATCATCAAGGCCGGGCATATCAACCAGGACCTGACCCGCTACGAGCTGCACCGGGTCTGGGAAGTGGTCGGCACGGTCAAGCCGAGCGAGCGGCATATCTATGCCAAGCGCCACATGTACATCGACGAGGACAGCTGGCAGGTGGCGCTGGTGGACCACTACGACGGGCGTGGCCAGCTGTGGCGGGTGGCCGAAGGGCATGCGCAGTTCTATTACAACGCCCAGGTGCCGGCCTACACCCTCGAAGCGCTGTACGACATCATCGCCGGGCGCTACCTCGCCCTGGGGATGAAGAACGAAGAGAAGCACAGCTTCGAGTTCGGTTTTGCCGCCAAGGCCGCCGACTACACTCCGGCCGCCCTGCGCGCAACCGGCGTTCGGTAAGGCCCGGGATACAAACGATGGCAAAAGGCGACCGATCGGTCGCCTTTTTTATGGGCGCGGATCAGCGTGCTGAATACTTCTCAACAAGCACCGGCGACAAGGCTAGGGTGGGGGCACGCAGGCTAAAACTATAAAAAGGCACGCCGCAATGACCGCCATGACTCCCTGTCCTGGATTCCTGCCCCGTTTGTCCTCCCATCACCTGTCCCGCAGCCGTCTGAGTGCCCCGCTCCTGGCGTCGCCCGCCCGGGTGAAACTGCTCTGTGCTCCGGCCGGCAGCGGCAAGACGGCCCTGCTCGCCGAATGCCTGTTGCAGGCGCCGCCCGGGTGCCGGGTGTGCTGGTTGCCCCAGGCCGGGGCCGCGCAGACACCGCTGCAATTGTGCGGCGAGCTGGCGCGGGCGCTGGGCCTGGCCGTATCGGACGAAGCTGCCGTGCTGGACCATCTGGCGCAGGTGCAGACTCCGACCTGGCTGTTCCTCGACGACTATTGCCGGGTCGCCGCGCCGCCGCTGGACCTGCTGCTCGACCGCCTGCTGGCGATCAGCAACCCGGCGCTGACCTGGTGGCTGGGCGGCCGCCGCCGGCCGCAATGCAACTGGCCGCGGCTGCTGCTCGACGACCAGCTCTACGAATGCACGGGGCCCGAGCTGGCGTTCACCCAGGAGGACATCGAGCGACTGCTGCAACAATTGCCGCAGCCATTGTCGATCCACACCGCCAGCCGGATTTTCCAGCGCAGTGCCGGCTGGTGCGCCGGGGTGCGCATCGCCCTGCTCGAAGGCAGCGAGCTGGTGGCCACGCCGTGCCGGCAAGGGCGGCCCAATACCCTGCTGGAATACCTGGAGCACGAGTTGTTCAGTGTGTTGCCGGCGGAGCTGTCCGAGGTCTGGCATGTGCTGGCGCACCTGCCGCGCTTCAATGCCGCGTTGTGCGAGCACTTGTTCGGCGCCGGGGAGGGTGCCCAGTACCTGCGGACATTGCAGGAACTGGGCTGCTTCATCGAACCCTGGGAGGCTGCGCCGGAGTGGCTGCAAGTGTTCGCGCCCCTGGCCCGGCTGATGCGCGACGAGCCCTGGCCGGCGGGACGCTCCTGGCATCGCCGTGCCTGCCAGTGGTTCGCCGCGCAGGAGGACTGGCAGGCGGCGTTCGAGCAGGCGTTGCTGGCGCAGGAATACGAAGTGGCGGTCAGCCTGTTGCAGCACTTCAGTTTCGAGCACCTGTTCGAGCAGCAGAATGTGGTGTTGCTGTTGCGTTTGCATGAGCAGCAGGGCGAGGAACTGCTGCTCGGCAGCCCGCAGTTGGTCGGGCTGTTGACGGCGGCCTTGCTGTTCGCCGGGCGTTTCGACCAGGCGCAACACTGCGTGGCGCAGATGGCGCGTTTCACGCCGCAGCCGACGGCCTCCGGGCAGCGGCAACTGGTGGCGCGCTGGCAGGCGCAGCAGGGCTGGCTGCTGCATCTGCAAGGGTTGATGGAACCGGCGCGGATGCATTTTCTCGAGGCGCTGACCGAACTGCCGGCCCATGCCTGGCCGACCCGCCTGCTGTGCCTTTCGGGCCTGACCCAGCAGGCCTTGCTCCGGGGCGAACTGGACGTGGCGCAGATGCTCAACCGCGAGGCGCTGTGCCTGGCCCGGGCCCAGGGTTCATTGCTGTTCGAAGCGCTGCTGGAGCTGGACCATGCCCAACTGCTGGAGCAGCGTGGGGTGCCCCACAGGGCGCAGAGCCTGCTGGACGATGTGCAGCAATTGTTGAGTCGCCAGGCTTATCGGGTCGGCCCGCTGCTGGGTCGTATCGCCTTGCGCCAAGGGCGCCTGGCCTTGCGCCAGGGGCAGGCGGAACAGGCCGCCGGGCACTTCCAGAGCGGGCTCGAACGCTGTCTGCTCAGTCACGACAAGCGCGCCCTGTACGGGTTTCTCGGCCAGGCGTTCCTGGCCGCCAACCAGGGCGACTATGCCCACGCGTTTGTGCGCCTGCGCGATGCCGAGCGGCTGATGCAGCAACGGCAGATCCCGGACACGGTGTACCGCGCCGTGCTGCTGCAGGTCAGCAGCGTGTTCTGGTTGCAACAGGGGCGGCCAGAACTGGCCCAGGAGGCCCTGAGCCGGGTGCTGCGTCACTACCGCGGGCCCCAGGCGCGCCAGGCGCCACCGGCCACCCTCGAGCTGATTCCGCGTATCGAGTACCTGCTGGTGCTGGCCGAGGTGTACCTGCAGCGTGCCGAGGCACCGGTGGCAAACTTGCAGCGCCTGCTCGAACAGGCCCGGCAACGGGGCATGCTGTGCCTGCAGACCGAGTTGCACCTGGCCCTGGCCGAGGTCGCCTTTGTGCTGGGGGATCGGGCGTTGTCCGCCGGGGCCCTGCAGGAGGGGCTGGAGCTCGGTGCCCGGTGCAACCTGCACCAGGCGCTGCATGAATTGCGTCTGCGTCAGCCGCGGATGTTTGACGTCCAGCCGGTGGCCGAACCCGAAGCGCCCATGCCGCTGCTGGCGGCAGGGGAGAGCCCGCTGAGCCAGCGGGAACTGGAGGTGCTGCAACTGATCGCCCTGGGCAGCTCCAACCAGCAGATCGCCGAGCAATTGTTCATTTCCCTGCACACGGTGAAGACCCATGCGCGGCGCATTCACAGCAAGCTCGGGGTGGAGCGCCGCACCCAGGCCGTGGCCAAGGCCAAGACGTTGGGATTGATGTAGTGGTCGGACAGATATCAGGGCCGCCACTCTGACAACGCGGCCTCCCGCCAAACCGCGCGGCCCGCTTTGACGACGGCTACGCCGCCGATCGCAGCCTTCGGCAGCGGCTACAGAGGTCGGGGTTGTTGTAGCCGCTGGCGCAGCCTGCGATCGGTCGCGCAGCGGCCGCAAAACCTGACGGCGCGGTGCATCTGCTAAACCGCGTGGCCCTCTTTTACGACGGCTGCGCCGCCGATCGCAGCCTTCGGCAGCGGCTACAGAGGTCGGGGTTGTTGTAGCCGCTGGCGCAGCCTGCGATCGGTCGCGCAGCGGCCGCAAAGCTGACGATTGGATGGATCCGCGTCTAGGGTTGGTAACCCATGCGCCAGCTCACCGCCTGGGACGCGGCCAGCAGGCGTTGCGCCGCCGGGCCGTTTTCGTCGGCGTGGAACAGCGAGGTCGGGCCGACCACCGTCAGCACGGCGGCGACCTTGCCGGTGGCGTCGAACACCGGCGCCGACAAGGCATCCACGCCGGGCATCAGCAGGCCGTGCACATGGTGCAGGCCGCGCTGGCGGATCTGCTCGCACAGGGCGGCATAGGCCTGCTCGTCCGCCAGCGCATGGGGTGCGTGGGCCTTGAGTTCCTGCTCGCGCAAATCGACGGTTTCGCGATTCGGCAGGTAGGCGCCGAACACCAGCCCGGTGGACGAGCTGAGCAAGGGCAGCACCGAACCCAGTTGGGTCACCACCGTCACCGCGCGCACGGCCGGTTCGATATGCACCACGGTCGCGCCCTGGTTGCCCCATACCGCGAGGAAGCAGGTCTCGTTCAATTCATCGCGCAACTCGGCCAGGGGCAGGGCGGCGACCTTCAGTACATCCATGCTGCCCAGCGCGGCCATGCCCACCCGCAAGGCCTCGCGGCCCAGGCCATAGTGGTTGGTGGCAGTGTTCTGTTCGGCGAAACCACTGGCGATCAGCGCTTGCAGATAACGGTGGACCTTGCTCGCCGGCATCTGCACATGTTCGGCCAGGCGCGACAGCGAGGTCGCCGGCGACAGCTCGGCCAGAGCCTTGAGGATGTCGGTGCCGACCTCGGCCGAGCGGACTTTCTGTTTACCGTTGCTGTCGCTGGTGCTGCGCGGCTTTTCCATGGAGGCGGTGTGATCCCGGGACGAATGGGCGTCTTTATAGCTTGACGGTCAATACCAATCAAATTACGTTATCCGTAATTGGATTACGATAAAAATAACGCAGGCGTGCCGAGAGCTCTTCCCATGGAGTCGCTGGCCGCTGCCAACTCCACTTCCAGGAGGCTCCATGAACCTCGATTCCACGGTGTCCGGGCTGGCGTACCAGTCGGGCTTCGGCAACCAGTTTTCCAGCGAGGCCCTGCCAGGCGCCTTGCCCGTCGGCCAGAACTCCCCGCAAAAAGCCCCTTACGGCCTCTACACCGAACTCTTCTCCGGCACGGCCTTCACCATGGCCCGCAGCGAAGCGCGGCGCACCTGGATGTACCGCATCCAGCCATCGGCCAACCACCCGGCCTTCGTCAAGCTGGATCGCCAGCTGGCGGGCGGGCCGCTGGGCGAGATCACCCCCAACCGGCTGCGCTGGAACCCGCTGGAGATCCCCAGCGAGCCCACTGATTTCATCGACGGCCTGGTGAACATGGTCGCCAACTCGGCAGCGCAGAAACCCGCCGGGATCAGCATCTACACCTACCGTGCCAACCGCTCCATGGAGCGGGTGTTCTTCAACGCCGACGGCGAGTTGCTGCTGGTGCCCGAACAGGGCCGCCTGCGCATCGCCACCGAGCTTGGGGTGCTGGAAGTCGAACCGCTGGAGATCGCGGTATTGCCCCGCGGCCTGAAGTTCCGCGTCGAACTGCTGGACCCGCAGGCGCGCGGCTATATGGCCGAAAACCACGGCGCGCCCCTGCGCCTGCCCGACCTGGGGCCGATCGGCAGCAACGGCCTGGCCAACCCGCGGGACTTCCTGACCCCGGTCGCCCACTACGAAGACCTCAAGCAGCCGACGACCCTGGTGCAGAAATTCCTCGGCGAGCTGTGGGGCTGCGAGCTGGATCATTCGCCGCTGAACGTGGTGGCCTGGCACGGTAACAACGTGCCGTACAAATATGACCTGCGCCGTTTCAACACCATCGGCACCGTCAGCTTCGATCACCCGGACCCGTCGATTTTTACCGTGCTGACCTCGCCCACCAGCGTGCACGGCCTGGCCAACCTCGACTTCGTGATCTTCCCGCCGCGCTGGATGGTGGCCGAGAACACCTTCCGGCCGCCGTGGTTCCACCGCAACCTGATGAACGAATACATGGGCCTGATCCAGGGCGCCTACGATGCCAAGGCCGAAGGCTTCGTGCCCGGCGGCGCTTCGCTGCACAGCTGCATGAGCGCCCACGGCCCGGATGGCGAAAGCTGCACCAAGGCCATCAACGCCGAGCTGCAACCGGCCAAGATCGACAACACCATGGCCTTCATGTTCGAGACCAGCCAGGTGCTGCGTCCGAGCCAGTTCGCCCTGGAGTGCCCGCAATTGCAGAACGACTACGATGCTTGCTGGGCCTCGCTGCCCGCCACCTTCAACCCGAATCGGAAATAACCCATGAATCAGCCAACCATCACCCGCAGCTGGGTTGCCTCCGCCAACGACCATGCCGACTTCCCGCTGCAGAACCTGCCGCTGGGGGTGTTCAGCCACAAGGGTTCGGCGCCGCGCAGCGGCGTGGCCATCGGCGAGCACATCTTCGACCTGGAAGCGGCGCTCGACGCCGGGCTGTTCGAGGGCCCGGCCAAGGCCGCGGTGGATGCCACCCGTGGCGGCCAGTTGAATGCCTTTTTCGAACTGGGCCGCCCGGCCCGCGTGGCCCTGCGCGAGCGCCTGCTGGAATTGCTCGGCGAAGGCAGCAGCCTGCGCGGCAAGGTCGAGGCCCAGGGCGCGAAACTGCTGCCCCTGGCCGCCGATTGCCAGATGCACTTGCCGGCAAGGATCAATGACTACACCGACTTCTATGTCGGCATCGAGCACGCGCAGAACGTCGGCAAGCTGTTCCGCCCGGACAACCCGTTGCTGCCGAACTACAAATACGTGCCGATCGGTTACCACGGCCGCGCTTCCACCATCCGTACTTCCGGTGCTGACGTACGCCGGCCCAAGGGCCAGACCCTGCCCGCCGGCCAGAGCGAGCCGACCTTCGGCCCATGCGCGCGGCTGGACTACGAACTGGAGCTGGGCATCTGGATCGGCCAGGGCAATGAGCTGGGCGAGCCGATCGCCATTGGCGACGCTGCCGAGCACATCGCCGGCTTCTGCCTGCTCAACGACTGGTCGGCGCGGGATATCCAGGCCTGGGAATACCAGCCGCTGGGCCCGTTCCTGTCGAAAAGCTTCATCACCAGCATCTCGCCCTGGGTGGTGACGGCCGAAGCCCTGGAACCGTTCCGCCGTGCCCAGACGCCACGTCCCGAAGGCGACCCGCAGCCGCTGCCGTACCTGCTGGACAAGCGCGACCAGGCCGCCGGTGGTTTCGATATCGAGCTGGAAGTGCTGTTGCTCACCGAAGCGATGCGCGAGCAAGGCCTGCCGGCCCACCGCCTGACCCTGAGCAACACCCAGTACATGTACTGGACCGTGGCGCAGATGGTCGCTCACCACAGCGTCAACGGCTGCCAGTTGCAGGCCGGCGACCTGTTCGGTTCGGGCACCCTGTCGGGCCCGCAAAGCAACCAGTTCGGCAGCCTGCTGGAAATCACCGAAGGCGGTAAGAAACCGATCGAACTGGCGTCCGGCGAAGTGCGTAAATTTCTTGAGGACGGCGACGAAATCATCCTGCGCGGCCGCTGCCGCCGCGAGGGTTTCGCCTCCATCGGTTTCGGCGAATGCCGCGGTAAAGTCCTGCCTTCCCGTTAAGAAGAGGTGCGCGTCATGGAGCTCTATACCTACTACCGTTCGACCGCGTCCTACCGGGTGCGCATCGCGCTGGCGCTCAAGGGCCTGGACTACCAGGCGCTGCCGGTCAACCTGTTGGCGGCCGGCGGCGGTGCGAACCGCCAGCCGCAATACCTGCAAATCAACCCGCAAGGCCGCGTGCCGGCCTTGCGCACCGATGACGGCGAGCTGCTGATCCAGTCGCTGGCCATCGTCGAATACCTGGAAGAACGTTATCCACAGGTGCCGCTGCTCTCCCAGGAGCTGGCGGCCCGCGCCCACGAGCGGGCGGTGGCGTTGCTGATCGGCTGCGATATCCATCCGCTGCACAACTCCAGCACCCAGAACCTGCTGCGCCAGTGGGGCTACGACGAGGCCCGGGTGCTGGAGTGGATCGGTCACTGGATCAGCAATGGCCTGGCGGCGGTCGAGCAGTTGATCGGCGAGCAGGGTTATTGCTTCGGCGAGCAGCCGGGGCTGGCCGACACCTTCCTGATTCCCCAGCTGTACGCGGCTGAGCGCTTCAAGGTGCCATTGGACGCCTACCCGCGGATTCGCCGGGTCGCCGCCCTGGCCGCCGAACATCCGGCGTTCCAGAAGGCCCACCCGGCCAACCAGCCCGATACGCCCGCCTGACCTGTGTAGCCGCTGCCGCAGGCTGCGATCGACCGGAACGGTCGCGAAGATCTCTGGATCGCTGAAGGCCTTCGGCCTTATCGCAGCCTGCGGCAGCGGCTACAGGAGACAGGCCTGCGGCAGCAGCGTGTTCCCGCGCCTGAAGATGTACACAAGACCGATCCTTGTCGCCCAAGAGCAATGACGGTCTGCCGGCTTCCATAACCATAAAAAACAGCAGGTACCTTGCGATGCACAATCAGATTGCCAGCTTCCGGGCGGCCCTCGACGCCCGTCCGGTGTCGCGTTATCAGTGGTTGCTTCTTCTGCTCCTGGCCCTGTTGCTGGTCACCGACGGCTACGACGCCCAGGTGCTGGGTTATGTGGTGCCGGCCCTGGCCCAGGATTGGGGCCTGGAAAAGGCCGCGTTCGGTCCGGTGTTCAGTGCCAACCTGCTGGGCCTGACCCTGGGCTCGCTGGCGGTGACGCCGCTGGCGGACCGGTTTGGCGTGCGGCGGATTCTGCTGGCCTGCGTGCTGGTCTACGCCAGCCTCACGGTGATGATGGTGTTCGCCGATTCGCTGAACAGCCTGATGGTCGCGCGTTTTATCTGTGGCATCGGCATGGGCGGGGCGATGCCCAGCGCCATGGCGCTGATGTCGGAATATTCGCCGCCGCGCCTGCGCACCCTGATGGTGACCCTGGCTGCCTGCGGTTTCTCTTTCGGCGGCGCGGCCGGCGGTTTTGTCGCCGCGGGTTTCATCGACCGCTTCGGCTGGCAGGCGGTGTTCCTCGCCGGCGGCGTCACGCCGTTGCTGCTGTTTCCCTTCCTGGCCTGGTTCCTCCCCGAGTCGTTGCCGCGCCTGCTGCGCGATCAGCCGCCTTATGCCCGCCTGCGCAAGGTCACCGCGCGCATGCTGCCGGACTGGCAACCACCGGCCGCCTCGGCCGCGCAGAACCAAGCCGAGCAGGGCAGCAAGCTCACGGTGATCGAGCTGTTCCGCCACGGTTATGCGCGCCCGACGCTGCTGATCTGGTCGACCTTTTTCGTCAGCCTGATCCTGCTGTATTTCATGATCAGCTGGTTGCCGTCGCTGCTGCTGGAAAGTGGCCTTGGCCTGAACGAAGCGAACCTGGTGACCTCGATGTTCCTGTTCGCCGGCACCCTGGGGGCGATCTGCATGGCCTGGTTCGCCGACCGCCTGCAACGCAAGGTACGGCTGCTCTCGGCGGTGCTGGCCGGGGCGGCGCTGTGCACCCTGCTGTTGGGCCTGAACCACGATAATCCGCGTTACCTGGTGGCCTTCGTCTTCGCCGCCGGCTTCTGCATCATCGGCGGCCAACTGACCCTCAACGCCTTCGCCAGCAACTTCTACCCGGCCCATGTCCGCGCCACCGGCACCGGCTGGGCCCTGGGCGTCGGCCGCTTCGGCTCGATCCTCGGCCCGCTGTTCGGCAGCCTGCTTCTGGCGATGCACATCCCGGTGCAGCAGATCTTTTTCTTCTGCGCGATTCCGGCGGTGATTGCGGCGCTGCTGATCATCCAGGTGCGCTCGCCGTCCGAGGCGCCTTCGGCAGGCGCGGGGCCTGCACCAGAACTGCAGGCGCCGCTCAAACCCTGAAGGCGCGCGGGCTCAGCGTGCCAGATGCTTGATCATCGGCACGCAGGCCAGGGTCAGGCCCCGGGGCGAATGGTACTGGGCAACCTGCTCGCCGACGAAGCCGCAGTGGCGATAGAAGTCTGCGGCGTTCAGGGTCGAGTCCAGGATCAGGTGCGGTAGGCCGGCCTGCAGTGCCAGCTGTTCGAGGTAGTCCATCATCTGCCGGCCGATCCCGCGGCCCATGTACGCCGGATCGACAAACACCGCATCGACCTGCCCCGACTCCGGATCGAGCATGCCGCTGGCGGCGATCTGGTCGTCGATGACGGCTACGTGCCCGGTCTTCTTCAGGACTTCGACGAAGTAGTCCCCCAGGCTGCCGGCGGTCCAGACCTGCAGGTCGGCGGCGGGGTAATGGCCGCTGCACTGGTGGTTGATGGCTTGGTTGCGAATGACGAAGACGCGTTGCGCGTCGTCGCCATGAGCTTTTCTGATCAGCATGCTGTGCCCATTCCCTGGTGTGAGCCGAGCATCCTGCCAGAGCCCGGGCGGGGCTGTCATGCCGCCCTGGCCTGGATCAGCAGCAGCCCCCAGCCGGTCAGCAGCGTGCCGTCCGCTCGGAGCAAGGGTTGTGTGGCCGTGCGCAGTTCGCTCTTCATCAATGCGCGATTGGCGGGTGTCAGGCGATCCAGGTCGTAGGTTTCTGCCAACGAATCCCAGAGCTCCTCGAAGGTGGGCGTCCACTCAAGGTCCAGTTCCTCGAAGTGCAGCGAGGTGAAGCTGTGGCCCAACAGCTCCCGCCATCCACGCTGTGACTGAGTACGGGGATCCACCAGGGGCAAGGGACGGAGCTGGTCGCGTCGGGCGGCGGTGCGAAAGGCCTGCAAGTAGTGCTGGCCCGGCTCGCCCAACAGAAAGGCCCGGCCGACGATGGCCGAGAGTTGCCCGCCCTTGGCCAGAACCCGATGGATTTCCCCCAGCACCTGTTCGATATCGCTCATTAGCATCAGGGCCAGGTGCGAGACCACGGCATCGATGCTGCCGGTGGCAATCGACAGGCACTGGGCCCGCTCATTGAGCAGCACGCTGCGGTTCGCGAGGCGGGTGCGGGCCGCCTGCAGTTCGGTTGCGCTCATGTCCACGCCGGTCAACCGGGCATCGGGATACTTCCTGGCCAGCAGATCCAGCAGGAAACCGTCGCCGCAGCCCAGGTCCAGCACCCGTGCGCGAGGCTGAGTGGTGGCGAGCGTGGCTGCCAGCATCTCGTAGGATGAACCGCGCCCCGGCAGGCTAAGCCCGGAAAAAGCCGGCGGCGTGGTGCCGGGGCGACGTTGGTGAAAGTCCTGAAGAAAGCGTTCGGCGCTGTTCATGCTGTTCATCCTTGAAGCAAACGGAGAGTTGTCGCCGGGCATTGTGGCATGGGAGGCAGAGCGCCCCATCAGTGCACGATGGTATTGGGTGGCAGGTGCCCCAGGCGTTCGGTCAGGCGCAGGCGCTGGATCGGGTCTTCGCTGAGCAGCAGGGCGTGCTCCAGGTCGAAGCGTTCGGCGTTGGGGCAGTCCAGGTGCTGGTAGAGGCTGGCGCGGGCCAGGTAGTCGGAGGCGCTGCCATTGCCCAGTTCCAGGACCCGCTCGGCATCGATCAGCGCATTGAGGTGGTCGTCGTGGCTCAGGTGCAACTGGCGCAGGTTGCGCGACAGACGCTGGAGCATCTGCTGCGGGCTGGCCGTGGCCAGGTGCTCGGCGGCCAGCTTGATGTTCGGCCCGTACTGGCGCTCCAGCAGCTCACGGCAGTCGTTGGGGTACAGGCGGCGCCCGCCGCAAGGGTCGAGCAGATGATCGGCACCGGGCACGCGCAACAGAAAGTGCCCGGGGAAGTTGACCCCGACCATGGGGATCTCCAGGCGCCGCGCCAGCTCCAGGGCGATCAGCCCCAGCGCCAGCGGTTGCCCGCGCCGGGTGTGCAGCACCTTGTCCAGCAGCGCCGCCTGCGGGCGCAGCGGCAAGAACTCGTCCTGCTGGAACCCCAGGTCGTTCATGCGCCGCAGCAGCGGCTGGCCCAGTTCGCTGACCGGCAGCAGCGGCAAGCCTGCGCTGACCCGCTGTTGCAGTTCCTTGAAGTCTTGCAGCAACTGCTCGGGCGACACCTCTTTGTCGTGCTCGGCGGCGATCCACAGCGCCGCCTCGAAAAGGGCGGGCGGGGACTGTTGCAGGCAGGCGAAAAAAGCTTGACGCGGGTTCATCGAAATCTCCAGCGAATGCCTCGTTTTAGCCCCGTCGCGGGCGTTCGTCCAGTGCCGCACACATGCCGTAGCAGGTTATTTCCTAAAGCCCGGTAAGGCACCGGGCTTATTCCCGCGCGCTCCAGCAATTTTCATGCACAAGCCTATACTGGCGACTACAAGAAGTGATTCGGGAGCCCGACGATGTTCGCTCTCATGCAAAGCACTCGCCTTGAATCGCTGCACCTGAGCGTTGACCCGGCCACCGGGTTGAAGGCGGTGATTGCCATTCATAGCAGCCGCCTGGGGCCTGCCTTGGGAGGCTGTCGTTACCTTGCCTACCCCGACGACGAAAGTGCCGTGGTCGATGCCGTGCGCCTGGCCCAGGGCATGAGCTACAAGGCCGCCCTGGCCGGCTTGCCTCACGGCGGCGGCAAGGCGGTCATCATCCGTCCGCCACACGTCGAAAGCCGTGCCGCATTGTTCGAAGCCTTCGGGCGCTGCGTCGAGCAACTCGATGGCCGCTACATCACCGCCATCGACAGCGGCACCTCGGTCGCCGACATGGACTGCATCGCCCAAACCACCCAGCACGTCACCAGCACCACCGCCTCCGGCGACCCGGCACCGCATGCCGCCATGGGGGTGTTCGCCGGCATCCGCGCCACCGCCATGGCGCGCCTGGGCAGCGACAACCTCGAAGGCTTGCGGGTGGCGATCCAGGGCCTGGGCAATGTCGGCTTCGCCCTCGCCGAGCAGTTGCATGCCGCGGGCGCCGAACTGCTGGTCAGCGATATCGATTCCGGCAAGGTGCAACTGGCCATGGAGCAACTGGGCGCCCATCCCATCGCCAACGAAGCCTTGCTCAGCACCCCGTGCGACATCCTCGCGCCCTGCGGGCTGGGTGGCGTGCTCAACAGCCACAGCGTGGCGCAACTGCGCTGCTCGGCGGTCGCCGGCTCGGCGAACAACCAGCTGACCAACCTGCAGGTCGCCGACCAGCTGGAAAACCGCGGCATCCTCTACGCGCCGGATTACGTGATCAACGCCGGCGGGCTGATCTACGTTTCGCTCAAGCATCGCGGTGAAGACCTAGCGACCATCACCGCCCACCTGTCGAAGATCAGCCAGCGGCTCACCGAGGTCTTCGCTCATGCCCAGGCTGAAAAGCGCTCCCCGGCGCGGGTGGCCGACGACTTGGCAGAGCGCGTGCTGTACCGCTAGGCGCGAGGGCCTTACCCGGCCTTTCGCCCTGTAAGCCCCGCGCCACAAGCGCGAGGCGCAACAACTGCACGCTGACCCGGCGTGCCAGGAGCCATGTGATGCCTCACAAGGTTGCACTTCCCTATACCCGCTATTTGTCCCCGGACGGCCAGTTGCTCGGCGACCTGCCGACCTGGGCCGACGACTTCAATCTGCTGACCCGGCTCTACCGGCAGATGGTCCTGACCCGCCTGTTCGACCAGAAAGCCGTGGCCCTGCAACGTACAGGACGCATCGGCACCTATGCGCCGACCCTCGGCCAGGAAGCCATTGGCGTGGCCATCGGCAGCCTGATGCGGCCCGAAGACGTGCTGGTGCCCTATTACCGCGACACTGCCGTGCAATTGATGCGCGGGGTGCGCATGGAGGAGATCCTGCTGTACTGGGGCGGCGACGAGCGCGGCAGCGATTTCGCCGACCCGGCGGTGGCCGAGGACTTCCCCATCTGTGTGCCGATCGCCACCCAGGCCCTGCATGCCTGCGGCGTGGCCAGCGCATTCAAGATCCGTGGCGAGCACCGGGTGGTGGTGACCACCTGTGGCGATGGCGCCACCAGCAAGGGCGACTTCCTCGAGGCCCTCAACGTGGCGGGCACCTGGCAGTTGCCGGTGGTGTTCGTGGTCAACAACAACCAGTGGGCGATCTCGGTGCCACGGCGCATCCAGTGCGGCGCGCCAACCCTGGCACAGAAGGCCATCGGCGCCGGCTTCCACGGCGAGCAGGTCGATGGCAACGACATGCTCGCGGTGTACGACCGGGTGCAGGTGGCCCTGGAGCGTGCCCGGCATGGCAAGGGACCGGTGCTGCTGGAATGCCTGAGCTATCGCCTGGGCGACCACACCACCGCCGACGATGCCACGCGCTATCGGGCCGCGGATGAGGTCAAGCAGGCCTGGCTGGAAGAGCCGATCAAACGCCTGCAACGCTTCATGGTCGGGCAGGGTGTCTGGGAGGGAAACCGCGAGCAGGCGCTGATGGTGGAATGCCAGGCATTGGTGCAGCGTGCTGTGGATAACTTCGAGGCGGCGGGCACCCAGGCCCCCGAGTCGATACTGGACCATGTCTACGCACAGTGGCCGGCGGCCCTGGCCGAACAGCGCGAGGTGTTCCTCGAACGGCTGGCGCGGCGTGCGGGAGGTACGGACCATGAGTAACGGCACATTCAGCCTGCTGGAAGCGGTGAACCTGGCGCTGCACCGGGCCATGGCCGAGGACGAGAACGTGATTGTCCTGGGTGAGGACGTGGGGGTGAACGGCGGGGTGTTCCGCGCCACCCTGGGGCTGCGCGACAGTTTCGGCTTCAAGCGGGTGATCGATTCGCCACTGGCGGAAACCATGCTCGGCGGTCTGGTGATCGGCATGGCCGCCCAAGGCCTGAAGCCGGTGGTGGAAATCCAGTTCATGGGCTTTATCTACGCGACCATGGAGCACCTGGTGTCCCATGCCAGCCGCATGCGCAACCGCACCCGCGGGCGCATCACCTGCCCGATGGTGCTGCGCACGCCCATGGGCGCGGGCATTCGCGCGCCGGAGCACCACAGCGAAAGCACCGAGGCGCTGTTCGCCCATATCCCGGGGCTGCGGGTGCTGGTGCCGTCCTCGCCGGCGCGGGCCTACGGCCTGCTGCTGGCAGCCATCGACGATCCCGACCCGGTGCTGTTCCTCGAGCCGACCCGGCTCTACCGCATGAACCCGCAAC
Source organism: Pseudomonas sp. 09C 129 (assembly GCF_002843625.1). Classification (NCBI taxonomy): domain Bacteria; kingdom Pseudomonadati; phylum Pseudomonadota; class Gammaproteobacteria; order Pseudomonadales; family Pseudomonadaceae; genus Pseudomonas; species Pseudomonas sp. 09C 129. Next base: position 1,600,724 of record NZ_CP025261.1, read on the forward strand.
CGCTGGTGGACGACGGCAAGCGCCTGCCGCTGGACAGTTGTTTCACCCTGCGCGAAGGCAGCGACATCACCCTGGTCAGCTGGGGCGCGAGCATCGTCGAGACCTTGCAGGCCGCCAACGCGCTGGCCGAGCTGGGCGTGTCGGCGGAGGTGATCGACGTCGCCAGCATCAAGCCGCTGGACCTCGACACCCTGGAAGCCTCGGTGCGCAAGACCGGGCGCTGCGTGATCGTGCACGAGGCGCCGCGCACCTGCGGCGTCGGCGCGGAAATTGCCGCCAGCCTCTACGAGCGGGTATTGCTGGAATTGCAGGCGCCGATCCTGCGGGTCACCGCGCCGGACATTCCACCGCCGCTGTATCGCCTGGAGTCGCTGTACATCCCCGGCGTCGAAGACATTCTTCACGCCTGCGACAGCACCCTGAACTTTGCCTGAGGAGGCTGCGATGAAATATTTCAAACTGCCCGATCTGGGCGAAGGCCTGCAGGAAGCGGAGATCGTCGAATGGCACGTCAGGGCCGGCGATACGGTCAAGGCCGATCAGTTGCTGGTGTCGGTGGAAACCGCCAAGGCCCTGGTGGACATTCCCGCGCCCTATGACGGGGTGGTGGCGAAAACCTACGGCGCGCCGGGCGACATCCTGCATGTCGGCGAACCCTTGCTCGGCTACGAAGGCGAGGCGGATGCCGGCACCGTGGTCGGGCGCCTCGAAGGTGGCGGGGCCAGTCAGGAAGACCGGTTTTTTGTCGGCGCCGCGCCCTCGACCCGCGAGCATATGGCAGTCCGCGCCACGCCGGCGGTGCGCCAACTGGCCCGGCAACTGGGCGTGGACGTGAATGCCTTGAGCGGTTCGGCCAAGGATGGGCTGATCAGCCGCAGCGATGTGGAAAACGCCGCGCAGCAGGAACGCGAGCGGTTCGGCGGCGACCGGCTGCGCGGGGTACGTCGGAGCATGGCGCTGAACATGGCCCGCTCCCACGCCGAGGTGGTGCCGGTGACGATTTACGGCGATGCCGACCTGCACCGCTGGGGCCAGGCCCGCGACCCGTTGATCCGCCTGGCCAAGGCGCTGGCGGCGGCCTGTGCGGTGGAGCCGGTGCTCAACAGCGCGTTCGACGGCAAGACCCTGTCGATCAAGCAGCACCAGCACCTCGACCTGGGCATCGCCGTGGACACCCCCGATGGCTTGTTCGTGCCTGTGCTGCGCAATGTCGGCCAGCGCGACGCGGTGGACCTCAAGGCGGGGGTGACGCGCTTGCGCGCCGATGTGCAGGCACGCTCGATTCCGCCCAAGGAGATGATGGGCGCGACCCTGACCCTGTCCAACTTCGGCACCCTGTTCGGCCGTTATGCCAACCCGGTGGTGGTGCCGCCGCAAGTGGCGATCCTCGCCGCCGGGGTGATCCGCGACGAGCCGGTGGCCGTGAACGGCGCGGTGGCGGTGCATCCGCTGTTGCCGCTGTCCCTGACCTTCGATCATCGGGTGGTCACCGGTGGCGAGGCGGCGCGGTTTTTCAAGGCGTTGGTCGAAGCGCTGGAGCAACCTGAAGCCTAGGAAGGGGGCAACTTTAGCTCATACTGGAGTCTTGGCTTTCTCGGTCTTGCAGATCACTGTAGCCAAACTGGCTGATGTATTCGGTGTTGGCGAAGGTCGTTTATTTCATCGGAAAATCTGGGCGGTGGGATTGGTATGTTTCATCAGTAAAAGTAAGTGTTTATAGGGGGTAGAAAAGCCCGACGCAATGGGCGGGCTTTTCTAGTGTTGCACTCAGATAAATAAAGCCGACGTTATAAAAAAAGCAGGGGCTAAGTGCACGAAATTATTTGTTTGTACAGTAAGCCTCGTCGGTATCGAAACACAACGCTTACAGCTATTGCTTGATCTCCAGATACGGATCAAAGGTTAATGTTTTTCCATTCAACTTAAGGTCCACCGAGTACTGCTTGCGTCCTTTGAAACCGCGCGCCTCGACCCGGCCTTGCCAGAACTCACTCTCACCCTCAGGGGTGTTGAACGGCTTAGGATTGCAAGTGCCGTCACTCACCATCTGACCGACGAAGCGACTGATCTGTACATCACTTGAAGGTGAGACACCTGTAACGCCCCAGTTGATTAACTGTCCATCCTTACACGCCGTGTGGAGTCCGTTCGTCCCCTCCCCGGTACTCGATCCAACATATTTGTTGGTATCTATCATATACACATTATTTGATAGATCACCGCTTGACAGAGCACCTTCAACATCGACCACTATCAGAACATCAATTTGCTTCATCACAATATTCCTTTTGTGTAAGTTTTCCGTCAACTTTAAGTTTGATGGCTCAGACGGAACGCTGAGAGTAGCACTGAGCTTTTTAATGTGAAGTCATGATGGTTGAAAATTTAATGGGGTTCTGGTCGCGTCATGCTTTTGGCAGTTCTTTGTTTTTGCTGATATGGCCCTGTAATGGGATGTTAAGCTATTGATATTGAATGAGCGTGGTGTTTCTGCTTTATGGTGGGGCTTTGGATGTTTTGAAGAATAACTTCTTTTCGTTGCGGTACATGAAGCCGTTTATTAGTACAAATGGCTGCATTGATTGCGTAATATTCTATATGGTTCTGTATTAAAACCAGATCAGACACTAACTGAAGACTAAGGATGGTCTTAAGTCGTCATGTATTTCTGGCCGACTTCAGTACCGTCGATTTTGAGTGTGGAGATTGATCAAAAGCGGTCAGGCCTGATTTCCACAGGCATAAAAAAGGCCCTGGGCGGGATACCCAGGGCCTTCTCGATTCGCAACCGGCTTACTTGGCGGCTTTGCTCGCCTTGGCGGGCTTGGTCAGTGCTGCGGGTTCCGCGGCTTCCGGCGCTGCCAGCGGAGCCTCTGGCTCGGCTGCCGCAACCGGCGCGCTGAGCAGTTCGGACAGGGCGTCCGGCTGGCTCTTGAAGGCCTTGGCGAACACATCGCGGTTCTTTGCCATGTAGATCCCGGCTTCTTCCACCTGTTGCTCGCTCAGGGACGGCACAGCTTTTTGCAACACTTGCGCCAGCAATTCAGCCAGTTCGAGCATTTTGTCATGACGGTCAGCTTCGGCTTTATCCATGAACAAGCGCTCCAGATCTCGGCTGCTGCGGTATACCACTTCGACGGCCATTCACCACCTCACATGCCTTCACGATAATGGGTATTTGCTACTACTGTATTTATATACAGGCGAGAAGAATAAGCGAATCCTTATGCTTTGAATAGTGGCTTTTTAATCTAGACGGGTTTCAGGGTTTGTCAGGTGATTACGCGTCGATCCCCATCGCGGGCAAGTCGGATCGCGAAGACGCCCTTGAAAGCCCCACAGAAGTGTCCAGCCGACCCCGGCCGCCATCTCATTCCCCAGACGCTGGCCTTTTTTCTGCATGCAGAACAACCGTCACGTCCAACCCGCATCATCCGGTCGAGTCGACCTAAGGAAAAACCATCGTGAAAATCAATTGGGCCGAGAAACTGCGGCAGAACGTCCATCAGTTGGCCGAGTCCCTGGGCAACCTGTTCGTGGAGACCTTTCACTACCTGGCGCTGTTCGCCATCGGCGCGGTGACGGCCTGGGCGGCGGTGATGGAATTTCTCGGGATGCTCGAAGAAGGTCATATCAAGATCGATGACATTCTCCTGCTGTTCATCTACCTCGAACTGGGCGCCATGGTCGGCATCTACTTCAAGACCAACCACATGCCGGTGCGCTTCCTGATCTACGTGGCGATCACTGCGCTGACCCGCCTGCTGATCTCCAACGTGTCGCACCACAACCCGCCGGACCTGGGGATCATCTACCTGTGTGGCGGCATCCTGCTGCTGGCGTTCTCGATCCTGGTGGTGCGCTATGCCTCGTCGCAGTTCCCGTCGGTGAAGATCGAACACCCGCAACGCAAAGTCGGTGCGGGTTCCAGCGAGCACCCGGAAGTGGAGAAGGGCGAGCTTTAAATCGCCACGCTCAGGGGCGGCCGGCCCTTGGCGGCCGGCAGCGGCAGCTTGAAGCTGTCGCTGTTGGTCATGGCTTCGAGGATGGCCACGGCGCTGTGGCCCTGCTCGATGGCGATGCCGAACTGAATGCTTTGCACCAGGCGCTTGAGTCGCTGTGGATCGTTGCGCTGCTCGGCGCTGATCATGCGTTTGGCCACGACCCGGCCGGCCTTGGACAGGGTCAGCATGATGCTGCCGTCCAGGCCCTGGATGCTCAGGTTGACCCGGTATTCCGGGGCGAAGGCATCGGTAATCAGCTGAAAGGGGTTGTCCATGTGCGTCACCGCCTGATTGTATCGTGCAGTCATTGACCGGCCGGGATCGGGATTAGTTCGCATGTCCAGACCACTGGCAGGCCGTTCGCCGAGGTTTGATAACGTCCGTATTCCTCGGGTCTTGCAAAGCAAAGGGCATGCCGGGAAAGCCGTCGACCAATAAACCCGGGGGCGAAAAAAAACGGACCAATAGGTCCGTTTTTCTTTGGCTACCCGTTTCAGGGCATGAACGAATAAATGATCGCTGACAGTGCGATCAGACCGATCAGCACCACGAACAGATTCGACAGCTGGCCCGAATACTGGCGCAGTGACGGCACGCGCCGGATCGCGTACATCGGCATCAGGAACAGCAGGCAGGCGATCACCGGTCCGCCCAGGGTTTCGATCATGCCGAGGATGCTCGGGTTGAAGGTGGCCACGGCCCAGCAGGTCAGGACCATGAACAGCGCGGTGCAACGCTCCAGCCAGCGCGACGACAGGGTCCGGCCGCGGCTGCGCAGGCTTTTCACGATCAGCCCCTGGAAACCTTCGCTGGCGCCGATGTAGTGGCCGAGGAAGGATTTGGTGATGGCCACCAGCGCGATCAGCGGCGCCGCATAGGCGATCACCGGCGTCTGGAAGTGGTTGGCCAGGTACGACAGGATCGAGATGTTCTGCGCCTTGGCCGCGGCCAGGTCGGCCGGCGACAGGGCCAGCACGCAGCTGAAGCAGAAGAACATCACCGTCAGCACCATCATGCCGTGGGCCACGGCGAGGATGCCGCTGCTCTTGCCTTCGGCCTGGGCGCCGTAGTGGCGCTTCTGGTCGACGGCGAAGGCGGAGATGATCGGCGAATGGTTGAACGAGAACACCATCACCGGGATCGCCAGCCACAGGGTCTTGAGGAACAGCGGCGTGGACATGCCGTTATTGGCCGAGGCGAAGAAGGCGCCGTTCCAGTTCGGGATCAGGCTGAGGGCCAGCAGCAACAGCGCGGCGACAAAGGGATAGACCAGCACGCTCATGGCCCGCACGATCACGCCCTGGCCGCAGCGCACGATGGCCATCAGGCCGAGGATTAGCACCAGCGACAGGATCGCCCGTGGCGGCGGCGTCATGTGCAGCTGGTGCTCCATGAAGCTGCCCAGGGTGTTGGTCAGCGCCACGCTGTACACCAGCAGGATCGGGAAGATGGCGAAGAAGTAGAGCAGGGTGATCAGCTTGCCGGCGCCGATGCCGAAGTGCTCTTCCACCACCTCGGTGATGTCGCCGGAACGCCCGGACAGCACGAAGCGGGTCAGCCCGCGGTGGGCGAAGAAGGTCATCGGGAAGGCCAGCAGCGCCAGCACGATCAGCGGCCAGAAGCCACCGACCCCGGCGTTGATCGGCAGGAACAGGGTACCGGCGCCGATGGCGGTGCCGTACAGGCCGAGCATCCAGGTGGTGTCGTGTTTGCTCCAGCCCTGGCTGGCGGTCGTGGTGTCGCGGGCGGTCTCTACGGCAGGGTTTTCGGCAGCGGGTGTTCGTACATCGGTCATCGGTATTGCCTCGTTATTATTTTTGCTCGGGCTCACGTGGGGCGGACGGTCAGGGAGCGCTCCTCAGCACTCCACCCAACTCACGGCCAGGCCGCCCCGTGAAGTTTCTTTGTATTTGTCGTGCATGTCGGCGCCGGTATCGCGCATGGTGCGGATCACCCGGTCCAGGGAAATGAAGTGTTTGCCGTCGCCGCGCAGAGCCATCTGGGTGGCGTTGATTGCCTTCACCGCGGCGATCGCGTTGCGCTCGATGCACGGCACCTGCACCAGGCCGCCGACCGGATCGCAGGTCAGGCCGAGGTTATGTTCCAGGCCGATTTCGGCGGCGTTTTCCAGTTGCTCCGGGGTGGCCCCAAGCACCTCGGCCAGGCCGGCGGCGGCCATGGCGCAGGCGGAACCCACCTCGCCCTGGCAGCCGACTTCGGCGCCGGAGATCGAGGCGTTTTTCTTGCAGAGGATGCCCACCGCGGCGGCGCCGAGGAAGAAGTCGACCACGTCGTCGTCCGACGCTTCGGGGTTGAATTTCATGTAGTAATGCAGCACCGCCGGGATGATCCCCGCCGCGCCGTTGGTCGGTGCGGTGACCATGCGCCCGCCGGCGGCGTTTTCCTCGTTCACCGCCAGGGCGAACAGGTTGACCCACTCCATGGCCGACAGGGTCGAGCTGATGACGTTGGGCTTGCCGATTTCCAGCAGGTTGCGATGCAGCTTGGCCGCGCGGCGCGGCACATCCAGGCCGCCGGGCAGGGTGCCTTCGTGGCGCAGGCCCTGCTCGACGCATTCGCGCATCACCGCCCAGATGTGCAGCAGGCCGCTGCGGATTTCGGCGTCGCTGCGCCAGGCCCGTTCGTTGGCCATCATCAGTTCCGAGACTCGCAACTGGTGCCGTTGGCACAGGGCCAGGAGTTCCACCGCGCTGTTGAAGTCGTAGGGCAGTTCGACGCCGTTGGCCGCCGGGGCGCCTTCGGCCACTTCGGCTTCCTCGACGATAAAACCGCCGCCCACGGAGTAGTAGGTCTGCCGCCACAGCAGGCCGTCCGCAGCGAAGGCTGACAGCGACATGGCATTGGGGTGGTAGGGCAGGCTCTCGTCGAGCAGCAGCAGGTCGCGGTGCCAGTCGAAGGCGATGCGCGAGCGGCCGCCGAGGCTCAGCTCGCCGCTTTCGCGCAGTTGCTGGATGCGCGGGCCGATGCTGCTCGGGTCGATGCTGTCGGGCCATTCGCCCATCAGGCCCATGACGCAGGCACGGTCGGTGGCATGGCCGACGCCGGTGGCGGACAAGGAGCCGTACAGGCGGATTTCCACCCGCTGCACCTGCTCCTGCAACCCTTGCTCGAACAGCCCCTGGGCGAAGGTCGCGGCGGCGCGCATCGGGCCGACGGTGTGGGAGCTGGATGGGCCGATACCTACTTTGAAGAGATCGAAAACACTGATAGCCATGCTAAAGCCTTACAAGCAATGGAAGAGAAATCGCTGCCATTTTTTGTAGGCCGAGCGTCAGGTCGGCGATACTGCCTAGCTCGGTCAAGACTGACCAACGAATTTTCCTAAGACAGCCTTTAGCAGGACTAAACGATGAGTCGTCAGTTTCATGCCCAGACCTACGTCTGGCTGCATGTGTTTTCCTGTGCCGCGCGGCACTTGTCGTTCACCCGTTGCGCGGAAGAACTGCACATCACCCCGGGGGCGGTCAGCCAGCAGATCCGCCTGCTGGAAGAGCGGCTCGGCTTTCGCCTGTTTCACCGGCGCGCCCGTGGGGTGGAGCTGAGCGCCGAGGGGCAGCGGCTGGCGATCACGGTGAACGAGGCCTATGGCAGCATCGACGCCGAATTGCGCCGGCTGGATGCCGGAATGATCAGCGGCACCTTGCGCCTGCGCTCGATCCCGTCGTTTCTCGGCAAATGGCTGACCCCGCGTTTGCCCCGGCTGCAGCAGCGTTTTCCGGACATTCAGCTGCGGCTGGTGGCCGAGGACAGCAGCGTGGCCTTGCACGAAGGCGATTTCGACCTGGCCATCGACCTCAACGACGGCAGCTATCCGGGGCTGTTATCCACAGCCCTGCTGGATGAACAGATCTTTCCGGTCTGTGCCCCGGGGCTGTTGCGCGGGCGGCCGCCGTTGCACGGCCCGGCGGACCTGGTGCATTTCCCGTTGCTGCACGACATCACCGCCTGGCGCGGCAGCTATGAGTACGCGGAGTGGGAGTTCTATCTCAATGCCATCGGCTGCGAGGGCGCGGATGTGCGGCGCGGGCACACCTTCAATCGCAACCACCTGACCATCGAGGCGGCGATCGCCGGGATGGGGGTGGCGATTGCCCGGCGTACCCTGCTCAACGATGAGCTGGAGCGCGGCACCCTGATCGTGCCGTTCGGCCTCGCGGTGCCCAATCACAAACGTTATGTGCTGCTGTATGCGCCGGGTGCGCTGAGCCATCCGGGCGTGCGCGCGGTGCACGACTGGCTGGTGGAAGAGGCGGAGATATTTCGCGGTTTGCACCCGCTGGGAGGGGGACACGGGTAAGCAGAAAGGACAGGGGAGTGAGGCGACCCAACTCCCGACATTAACAGCGCTTTTGCGCTTTGTCCGGCTTTATTTGCGAATAGATATTTATCTTTTTTAAGGGGTTGAATTGTTCTGCGCTCTGCCCAACTCTGTAACCAAGAGGCCGCAAAAAGTACGCCCTCAGGGGCACGCGGTTCCTCTCGCGAGCTAGCTGAAATAAGGGAAGAACTATGCAAATCCAGGTCAATAGCGATAACCATATTCAAAGCAGCATCCGACTGGAGGAGTGGGTACGTACTACCATTGAGAGCACGCTCGAACGCTACGAGGAGGACCTGACCCGAGTCGAGGTTCACCTGCGGGACGAGAACGGCGACAAGCCCGGTCCCCACGATTTGCGCTGCCAACTGGAGGCGCGGCCAAAAGGCCATCAACCGATTTCCGTGACCCACAAAGCCGAATCCCTGGAACTGGCCATCGAAGGAGCGGCCACCAAGTTGGAGAATTCCCTGGAACACCTGTTCGGCCGGTTGCGCAACAAGCGCGCCGCGGCAGCGCCAAGCGCCCGCGAAGGCCAGGCCGATGCCTTGCTTGAAGAGGAATTCCTGGAAAACGAACAGGCCGCGCTCAATAGCTGACGGCTGAGTTACTGTTCAAAAACATGCGCCTGCTGCGCAGCTGATGTTTGTAGGTGCTGGACATCCAATGCAGGCCCTCATTATTGGGGGAGACACATAAAGGCCATCGCTGCGATGGCCTTTTTTTGTAGCTCAACCCAGGCTCATCCTGCTGTGTTCGCGAAAGGTCGTTGGCTGATCGGGCAAATGCGGATACCTGCGTGGCAAGGGGCTCGACAGTAGGCATTTGGAGTCGATTTCAGATCGCCTCTTGAATATGCCGCACTTCAATAATCAATATTTCCTCGGCTTTCTGGCTCAGGATGTTGCCGATTCGTAGCTTGTTCTGGCTGTCCAGATTTGCATCCCACTCATCGAGCAGGATTATCCGGGCCTTTTGATTCAGTACATGAAGGAGCTTTTGAACCTGACTTTCTCCAGTGGAAAGTGGAGCGTCGGTTTCATGAAAGCTTACGTGGTTTGGCAGCAAAATGGACTCGGCAAACTCTGACTTGATCAGTTTTAAAAAAGACGACTTTCCAGAACCATTCTTGCCTGACACGAGAAATCTTCCTTTAAGACTGGCGATTGTGCGAATGTCATCGAGCAATTGATCAATGGGGATGGTCTTTCCATTCACGGTATTGCAAATCGATATATCTTCGCGAACGACTTGTTTGTTGAGGTTCAGTGGCTCCAATGTATCGGTGAAATTCAACAGATTGCTGATTCTTTTGCAAAAGTATACGTACTTGCTGTTATACAAACTCATTGAGTGAACATTTCCGAATACCTGCAGGGACCGCGGTAAAACCGCAACGATCATCCCCCAAGGGACAGACTGGCTCAGAGGCAGTCCTTGCAGGTATATCAGAATTATTGCGACGGCTATACATATCGGCAAGCACGCGGCCAATTGCTCAAGCCTGGTGTAGTACAGGGAGGATTTAAGGAAGTCCGCGATCAATGATCTGGAAGAAGCCTCCGAGTAGCCAATCATGGATGAGTTTGCATTCAGGTAGTAATCCCAAAGCGAACTTGCACGCTTGACTACGTTGAGCCTCTTCTGTTGTATTTCTGTGGCGGAGACACTTATTCTGCTTTTCATGGCCTTTACCAGAAAGTATGAAATCAGAATGGAGCTTGCCATTAGTATGGCGATGTGGGGCCCGAGCACCCAATAAAATACATAGAGGGTGACTATGATATTGCTATACACGGAAGTCATGCCGAAATAGAGATTGACTGTGCCATCCAGCGTTGTCGGTACTTCACTGCCCAGCCAGCTCTGGACATTCTTGCGGTTTGCTTCAGACGAAAGAGGTTGATTGTGGCGAAGATGCTCGTAAACGGAGAAGATGTATTTCTCCCATAAATCAATCTTGAGCTTTGCAGAAATGAACTCTACTGCGGAACTGATCAGGTATCCCAGCAAGGCAAATGAGAAGAAAAGGATTATCCGAGTCTTTAGCAGTTGGTAGTCTTGCAGCGAAAGAGCCGCGCCAGCCATGGCAATATAATAGGTTGATATGCCCAGGGAGACTTGCTGAGAGATGATCAGCACAATGCCTGAAATGAAATACCTATTGGAGGTAAACATGCGTGGCTCCTTTAAGAGCTACAGTGATGCTGCCGATGATGATAGAGAGCAATGCCAGTCGGAAAAGGCAATCCAAAACTATTTTTATGCTGTATTGCTTGATGATCTTCCTTGAAACAGAAGCCTGGCGCATTTCGTACGCTGAAGATTTGTCGCTTTCGAAGCGACGAACATATGATTTAAGAAACTTCAGTCGGGTAAAAATGCTGTAATGCTTAGGTTCAAGAAAAACTAAGTCCCCCGCGGTAATTTCTCGCATCACAAGAGTTGGGGTGGGTGTTCTCAGAGGGAAAAAGTCAGGGCTGTGAAGGCTTTTTGCATTGCTGTCTTTGTAGAGGGCACCAAGCATTAAAAAGGACTCTACACATTTTACTTTGTTATCTACATGAATTCGTAACAAGGCCTCCAGGTCGAAGTCGTCGGGAAGCAGGATGATCAAGGCACGACCAAGCTTATTATCACTCCGCTTGCTTTCCATGAATCTGATGCATTGTTCTATGAAGGCGGACCAGTCGTGATGGTCATGGAAGTCGGCAAAGCTGAAATACAGCGTTTCGTTTTTAAGAGCGCCAGCGATAAATGGACAGACAGCGCCATTTCGATGCGGGTGTCTGGCTGTCAAGAATTGAGTAACATAAGGCAGTGTCAGTTTGTAGGCTTTTGCCGCGAAGCCAGGGACGCTATCTTCATCAAAGTCGGCAATAGAGTAGAAGTTTGAACTCATATTGATCATGCTCGCTTTCAACCAATTATCAGAACCTCTTTGCAAGCAAAGAGGTTCTCCACTGTCAAACGATCATGTTTACCACTTCCACCCTTCGCAGCCGCCGGCTGCGAGAGACTGACTGCAAATGGAGGTTTTAGATATGATTCTCATCAGGACATTTTTCTTCCTGGGTTTGAACTCAATATCTGCACCTCGGTTAGAAAAGACAACAGAGGTTGGGGACGTAAAGTCGTTTTGCATAGCAAGCTCCAATTGAGGTTGTCCGTGAGATCGATACTCCTGAAAAGGATGGCATCACGTGACTGACTACTGCCTTCAATTCATCGTCATTGCTGTGTGCAACCAACATCGGATTTTTATAGGTTTGATTTGTTATATGGTTATTTCTGAATGACAGGGTGCAAGTCATCAGCGGCTGATTTTTGGCGCCGTTGTAATTGATTACTGATCTTTTGGCTTGAACGCCTTGATAAACATGTCGAGCTGTTTTGTCAGCCTCGATGCCATCGCCAGCAAGTGCGTGCCTGCAGAGCGGAATGATTTGCTGTTCTGTAGGAGCCAGGCTTGCCGGCGATGAAGGCGGCGCGGTGTGTCAGGCCGGACGCTATCGCGAGCAAGCTTCGCTCCTACTGCCAGGTGGTGGCCGTGGATCAGAACGCCACGGAGGTCTGTACGTACAGGGTCCGCGGTTCGCCCACGTATTTGCCTTTGTTGTTGTCGTCGAACGAGCGGGTGAAGTACTGGTGGTTGAAGATGTTCTTCACCCCGACCGCCACGCTCAGGTCCGACAGTTGCGGGCCGAAGTCGTAGGCGGCGCGGCTGCTGAACAGCATGTAGCCGGGAATCCGCCCGGTGCTGCCGTCGGCGCTTTCGGCGGAGGTGTTGGCATTGTCGGCGAACTGGCTGCTCTGGTAGCTGCTGTCGAAGTTCAGCTTCCACGGGCCTTCGGTGTAGCCGATGCCGAGGGTGCCCTTGTGCTTGGACGAGAACGGCACGCGGTTGCCCTTGTTCGGCCCGTCCTCACGGATGGTGGCGTCGACGTAGGCGTAGGTGGCGTACAGATCGAAACCGGCCAGTGCCGGGCTCAGGCCGTCCAGCGCGTAATTGACGCTGGTCTCGATGCCCTGGTGACGGGTTTCGCCACGGGCGATCACCGAGTCGTTGGTCTGGTTGCTGTCGTACTGGTTGTCGAAGTTGATCAGGAACGCGCCGATCTCCGCCCGCAGGGCGCCGTCGTCATAGCGGGTGCCCAGTTCCCAGGTGCGGGCCTTCTCCGGTTTCACTTCGCCGCTGCTCACACGGTTGGGCATCTGGCTGTACTGCACGCTGCCGAACGAACCCTCGGTGTTGGCGTAGAGGTTCCAGCTGTCGGTCAGGTGGTACATCACATTCAGCGCCGGCAGCGCGGTGTTGTAGTCGCCCTTGTATTTGACGTTGGTCAGGTTGTTGGTCTGCTGGGACTCGATCATCTCGTAGCGGATGCCCGGGGTGAGGGTCCACTTGCCGATGTCGATGCGGTCGTCGACGAAGAACGCATTGGCCTCGGTGCCGCCGCGGGTATCGCGGTCGTTGCGGCTGCTGGTGCTCGGCAGTTGCTGGTTGGCGCTGATCGGCGTGCGGTAGCGCAACTCGTGGCCGGCCTCGTTGACGTAGCGGTAGCCGATGCCCAGCTCGTGGCTGGTCGGCCCCAGGTCGAAGCCCTGGGCGAAGCGGGTTTCGATGCCGCGCACCCAGTATTCGCGCGGCGACAGCGAGAGGAAGCTGCCCTGGTCCAGGTAGCCGCTGCGCAGGGTCTTGGTGAAGAAACTGTTGACGGTGAATTCGCGACGATCTTCCTGGTAGCGATAACCGAAGTTGATCAGCGTGCGACGGCCCCAGAACTTGTCGTACGGACGGGTCGACTGATACGGGTCGGCCTTGTAGTCGGCGACGTTGAGGCCGCCGGGCATGTCGGCCTCGCCCTCGTAGTACTGGGCCATGGCGTTGAAGCTGTTGGCGTCGTCGAGCTGGTAATGGCCCTTGAGGATCAGGTCGTCGATTTGCGTGTCGCTGTGTTCGCGCCAGTCGCCGCCACGGGTGCCGGAGTACAGCAGGGCGCTGCCCAGGCCGTTGTCGGCGGTGCCGCCGGCCAGCAGGTTGCCGGTGGTCTTGAAGCCGTCGTGGCTGGAGGACGGGCTGGTCTCGGTCTGGAAGCCGCCCTTGACCGTGGGTGCATCGGGGATGGCACGGGTCACGAAGTTGACGATGCCGCCGACGTTCTGCGGCCCGTAACGCACCGCGCCACCGCCACGCACCACATCCACCGCGTCCATGTTGCCCATGCTGACCGGGGCGAAGGACAGCTGCGGCTGGCCATAGGGCGCGAAGGGCACCGGAATGCCGTCCATCAGTACCGTGGAGCGCGAGGCCAGGCGCGGATTGAGCCCGCGAATGCCGAAGTTCAGCGCCATGTCGTGGCTGCCGGTGCCGTTGTTTTCCGGGGCGTTGACCCCGGGGATGCGGTTGAGCACGTCGCGGGCCTGGGTCGCGCCCTGGCGTTCGAATTCTTCGCGGCGGATCACATCCCGCGCACCTGGATGCTCGAAGACGTTGGTCTGCGCCGCGTCGCCCAGCCAGTCGCCGACCACGCTGGAGGCGCCCAGCTCCAGGGCCGCCGGTGCGCCTTCGGTGCTCACCGGTTGCAGGCTGAAGGCATTGCCGCCTTCGGCGCGGGCTTGCAGGCCGGTGCCCTTGAGCAGGGCATTCAGACCTTCTTCGGTGGTGTAGCTGCCTTCCAGGCCCTGGCTCTGCACGCCGCTGGTGACCTGGGAGCCGAAGGAAATCAGCACCCCGGCCTCACGGCCGAACTGGTTCAGGGCGTTTTCCAGCGACGCCGCCGCGATGTGGTAATCGCGCGTCGGGCCGTCGGCGGCCATGGCCAGCGGCAGGGCGGAAAAGCTCAGGCTGGCGCCCAGCAGCAACTGGCGCAGGGTACGGGCAAGGGGCGTAAGGCGAGTGGGGTGCTGGGGCATGGACATCGATCCTGAGAAGGTTGCAGTCAAGGGGGGCTTTCCTTCTCTGTCACGCGAGTGCTGGAAAACGGCTCACACAAAATGAAAATAATTCGCACGTCGGAAAAAACATTGAATCGGTGCCGATTGGTAGCCGCTGCCGCAGGCTGCGATCGACCCCGAAGGGGACGTGCTCTTGAGGCCCTCGAAGGTCCTTCGGACCTTATCGCAGCCTGCGGCAGCGGCTACAGGTTCAGGCACGGGCCTCGACCGTGACCCAATAACGGGTGAAGCGCCGGACCTTCACCGGCAGGCTGATTTCCAGCAGGTCGAGGATCCGTTCGCTGTCGTCCAGTGGGTAACTGCCGGAGATCAGCAGGTCGGCGACCCGTGGATCGCAGTTGAGCTGGCCGCGACGGTAGCGGCCCAACTCGTCGAGGAAGTCCGCCAGGCGCATATGGGCAGCCACCAGCATGCCCTCGCTCCAGGCGCCGCTGCCGGCGTCCAGCGGCCGCGGGTTGTCCCAGGCGCTGCGGGTGAAGCTCAATTGTTGCCCCTTGCTTACCTGCAATGGCGCTGCCGAATAATCCGACGGGCTGAGGCTGACGTTGCCCTCGAACACCGCCAGCTGGGTGCGCTGGCTGAACTGGCGCAGGTTCAAGCGTGCACCTTGCGGGCGCAGCAGGCCCTGGGCGCTCTGGATCAGCAGCGGCCGGCGGTCGGCCGCGGCGGTCAGCAGGATCTCCCCGGCCAACAGCCGGATCAGCCGTTGCTGGCCATCGAAACTCACGTCCACCGCGCTGTCGGTATTGAGCTGCAGCTGGCTGCCATCGCTCAGTTGCAGCGTGCGCCGCTGGCCCACCGGGCTGCGGTAGTCGGCCATCAGCGGGGTCAGCGGATTGTGTTCGCGCAAGCCCCAGGCCGCGGCGGAACCGGCGCCGAGGATCAGCAGCAGTTTCAGCGCCTGGCGCCGGCTGGAGGATTTCGGCACGTTGAGCGCGGCATGGGCCAGGGGCGAAGACAGGCCGCGCAGCCGCTGGTTGACCCGCTGGATATGTTCCCAGGCCCGTTGATGTTCGCTGTGGGCGTCGTGCCACTGCTGCCAGGCCAGTTGTTGGCGCGGGCTGAGCGGCCCCGCCTGCATTTCGAGCAGCCAGTGCACGGCCTGGTCGGCGACCTGGGCGCCGATGTCCGGCGGGCGGGGGAGTGCAGCGTTCATAGGGCGAAGTAGCAGCGCAGGGCTGCCTTGTGCAGGTGGCGCTTGACCGTGGCGATGGAAATCCCCAGTTCGCGGGCGATCTCGCTGTGTTTCAGGCCATCGACCTGGGCCAGCAGGAACGCGCGTTTCACCAGGCGCGGCAAACCGTCGAGCAACTGGTCCAGCTCCATCAGGGTCTGCAGGATGATCGCCTTGTCCTCCTCGGACGGCGCCAGCAGTTCCGGCATCTGCGCCAGCGTGTCGAGGTAGGCCCGTTCCAGGTCCTGGCGCCGGTAGTGGTTGCACAGCACCCGTTTGGCGATGGTGGTGAGGAACGCCCGCGGCTCGACGATCGACGGCGTTTCTCGGGCGCTGAGCACCCGTATGAAGGTGTCCTGGGCCAGGTCGGCGGCGCTGTCGGGGCAGCCGAGCCGACGCCGCAACCAGCCGTTCAGCCAGCTGTGATGGGCGTGATAGAGGACTTCGACGGTAGAGGAGTGAGCCAAGCCGAACGCTCCGGCAGCATGAAAATGCTTAAGAGAACAAGAATTGTTCGCATTGTAGTGGCCGGGCATGGCATTGGGCAATCAACCCGGACCGACGGAAGAGCTCTCGGTGGGGTGGTGATTTTTTGCACATGAGAATATTTATCATTAATATTGCGCCGACTTGAGCCCGCGTGAGGTATTTGCCAATGCCGGGCTGTCCTGGTTTCAAGGTCGAAACATGAAAAGCAAAGTTGCTGCGATCCCTTTTTCCTATCGTCTGGCCGTGACTTCACGGGTGCTGGCCGCGGTGTTCGGCGGTTACCTGCTGGCGGCGTTGTCCAGCATTTGCATGACTCTGCTGCTCCCTGTGTCCCGCGCCGATGCGGTATTCGGCGGCATGATGGCGTCCTTCCTGTTCTACCTGGTGGCGGTGCT
This sequence comes from Pseudomonas sp. 09C 129, assembly GCF_002843625.1. NCBI lineage: Bacteria > Pseudomonadati > Pseudomonadota > Gammaproteobacteria > Pseudomonadales > Pseudomonadaceae > Pseudomonas > Pseudomonas sp. 09C 129. The sequence goes on from NZ_CP025261.1 coordinate 1,617,083, forward strand.
CTGGTGCTTCGCCTGCCGCACGGCCTGGCAGGCCTGGTTCGGGTTGCTGCTGGCGGCGCTGGTGTTGGCGGCGATTTCTGCGTTGGCGTATTGGATGAATCTCTCATGAAGGAGGGATTTCGCCAGTCCATGGCCTGGTTGCACACTTGGGTCGGACTGGTATTCGGCTGGCTGCTGCTGGCGATTTTCCTGACCGGCACCCTGGCCTACTTCAAGGATGAAATCAGCCATTGGATGCAGCCCGAAGTGCCGTCGCGCTCGGTCAGCAACGAGACCAGCCTGATCCTCGCCCAGAGCTACTTGCAGCAGCACGCCCAGGGTGCCTCGCGCTGGTTCATCAACCTGCCCGATGCCCGCGAGCCGGTGTTGTCGGTGATGTGGCAATTTCCGGGCAAGCCCGGCGAGCGCGGCGCCTTTACCCAGAAACTGCTGGACCCGGCCACCGGCGCCGAGCTGCAGGCCCGCGATACCCGCGGCGGCGAATTCTTCTACCGTTTCCATTTCCAGTTGCAGATGCCCTATCCCTGGGGTCGCTGGCTGTCCACCGCGGCGGCCATGCTGATGTTCGTTGCCTTGATCAGCGGCATCATCATCCATAAGAAAATCTTCAAGGACTTCTTCACCTTCCGCCCTCGCAAGGGCCAGCGCTCCTGGCTCGACGGGCACAACGCGGTGGGTGTGCTGGTGCTGCCGTTCCACCTGATGATCACCTACAGCAGCCTGGTGATCTTCATGTCGATGGTCATGCCGGCGAGCATCCTGGCCACCTACGGCGAAGACACCCGGGCACTGTTCAATGAGGCGTTTCCCGCCACCAGCAACGCACCGGCCGCGGGCCGGCCGGCGCCGCTGGTGCAGCTCGAACCACTGTTGCAACAGGCTCGCGAGCAGTGGCCGGGCGGCCGCGTGGGGCGTATCACGGTGAACAATCCCGGGGATGCCAATGCCTCGGTGAATGTCATGCGCCACGGTGGCGACCAGGTGGTTCGCGATTTTGGCAGTGCGGTTTCGTTCGACGGCGTCAGTGGCAAGCTGCTGCAGGTTGCCCCGCCGCAGTCGCCGATCGTCGCTATCCGAGGCGGTTTCTACGGGCTGCACATGGGCCTCTTCGCCGGGCCGCTGCTGCGCTGGCTGTACTTTATCTGCGGCCTGGCCGCCACCGCGATGATCGGCACCGGGCTGGTGATCTGGCTCGGCAAGCGCCAGCTCAAGCATGCCAAGAGCGGCGTGACGCCCTTCGAGTTGCGGCTGGTGGAAGTGCTGAACATCGCCAGCATGTCCGGCCTGGTGCTGGCTGTCGCCGCCTTCTTCTGGGCCAACCGCCTGTTGCCGGTGAGCCTCGCCGGGCGGGCGGACTGGGAAGTGAACAGCTTCTTTATCGTCTGGGGCCTGAGCCTGCTGCACGCCGCACTGCGTCGCGGGCGCAAGGCCTGGGTCGAGCAGTTGGGCGCGGCGGCGTTGCTGCTGGCCAGTGTGCCGCTGCTCGATGCGCTGACGGTGCCCGATGTGCTGGATGGTTTCCTGGTGCACGGCGACTGGGTCCGGGCCGGGTTCGACCTGACCTGCCTGGCGGCGGGGCTGTTCCTGGCCTGGGCGGCCTGGAAGATGTCGCGTCCTGCCGTCTATCCCTCCGCTGCCGTCCGCTCGCGACGGGCCGCCCTTGAAACCGAGGTGAACTGAATGCTTCTGGCGCTGCTGTTGTGTTATCCCGGTTTTGCCGGGTTGTGCCTGTCGATGGACCGTCACCACGCCGAACTCCTGGGCTACAAACCCACGGCCCGGCGCCGCAGTGGCCTGCGCCTCGGCGGCTGGTTGCTGCTGGCGGGTTCGCTGTGGGCGGCGATCGCGGCGGCTGGCTGGGCTTTCGGCCTGGTGCAGTGGTGCGCGGCCTTGATGCTCAGCGCCTTGTCGCTGGTGCTGTTGTTGCCCTATCAGCCGCGCCTGGCGCTGCTGGCGGCCGGGCTGGGGCTGCTGGTCAGTCCGCTGGTCGCGTTGGCGCAATGAGCGCTGCGCAACGTCCGGCCTGAGGCGTCGGCTGCGATTGTTCGTTGACACGGGCCCCTCGCCAATCGTTATCTGGGCGCCCGCCGCAGCCGCAAGGTTGTCGGCGGTGGGTTCGAGGTCATCAAGGAAATACCTTTCTCATGGGTTCAGTACATCGTTTTTACACTCGCGGGCTGGGGTTGTTCCTGGCCTTGTCGCTGGCGGCTTGCGCCAGCCATCCCGGCGCCCGGTACGCCGCCAACCTGGATCAGGTCCTGGCCGACCCGGCGCTCCAGGGCGCCACGGTATCGCTGACGGTGCGCGATGCCGAGAGCGGTGCGGCCTTGTATCAGCACAACCCCGACAGTCGCCTGATCCCGGCTTCGAGCCTCAAGCTGCTGACCACCGCCGCCGCGTTGGACGTCCTCGGCCCCGACTACCGTTTCGCCTCCGAGGTGCTGGGCGACGGTGCGCAACAGGGCGAGCGGCTGCAGGGCAATCTCTACCTGCGCGGCTCTGGCGACCCGAGCATGCAGGCCAAGGATTATCAGGAGCTGGCGGCGGCGGTGGCGCGCACCGGCATTCGTCAGGTCGCGGGTGACCTGGTGCTCGACGACACCGCCTTCGACGATCAACGACTCGGTGTCGACTGGGCCAGCGACGATGAAAGCCTGTATTACGCGGCGCAGATTTCCGCCCTCAATATCTCCCCAAACGACGACTTCGACGCCGGCAGCGTACTGGTTGCGGTAACCGCACCGACGGTGCCGGGAGCGCCGCTGGCGGTGCGCGTCAGCCCGGAAAACCGGCTGATGAGCTTGCGCAATCAGGGCCGGGTCGGGACGGCGGACAGCCTGCAGGTCGGCCGTGAGCATGGCAGCAATCTGCTGCTGGTCAGCGGCGCCTTGCCGCCGGGGCAGTCGCGGCGCAACTGGGTCAGCGTGTGGGAGCCGACCCGCCTGGTGGCGGACGTGTTCCAACAAGCGCTGGCCGAGCAGGGCGTGACGGTGCAGGGCCAGGTGCGTCTCGGCCAGCCCACGGCGCCCGCCGCCCGGGTGTTGGCCAGCCACTCGTCGATGCCGCTGGCGGGCCTGATCACACCCTTGCTCAAGCTGTCGAACAACAACATGTCCGAAGTGCTGCTCAAGGCCATGGGCCGCAAGACCGCCAATGCCGGCACCGCCGCTGCCGGGGTGGCGGCCATCGAGGGCTTCCTGCGGCGCCAGGGCCTGAGCCCGCAAGGGTTGGTGCAGGTGGACGGTTCCGGGCTGTCGCGGCGCAACCAGATTTCCAGCCAGAGCCTCAGCGACCTGCTGCTGGTGGCGCGCAAGCAGCCCTGGTTCGCCACCTGGTACGCGGCGCTGCCGGTGGCCGGCGATGCCCAGCGCATGACCGGCGGCACCCTGCGTTATCGCCTGCAAGGCACCGAGGCTGTGGATAACCTGCACGCCAAGACCGGCTCGATGCAGGGCGTGTCGTCGCTGTCCGGGTATCTGCGCGCGGCCGATGGTCGCCGGTTGGTGCTGGTGATGCTGTCGAACAACTACCGTGCCGATGGCGCGCAGATCAAGGCCCTGGAAGACCGGGTGACGCGGGTGCTGTTGCAGTAAAAGCCTGGAACGACGGAGGGTAACCGATACACCGTCTTCGCGGGCAAGCCTCGCTCCTACAGGCGCCGCGTTCGTAGGAGCGAGGCTTGCCCGCGAAAAGGTGCGACGCGGTACGCCTGCCGATCACTCGCCGTCAGCCGAGAAACGCCTGGCGATATTCTCCGGGCGTGCCGCCCAGGGCCTGGCGAAAGCGGTTGGTGAAGTGGCTGGCGCTGGCGAAGCCGCAGGCCAGGGCAATCTCGCCCAGGGGCAGGCGGGTGCCGCGCAGCAGGTCGCGGGCATGTTTCAGGCGTCGCGCCAGCAGGTATTGATGGGGCGGCAGGCCGAAGCTTGCGCGGAACATCCGTGCGAAGTGGTATTCCGACAAGGCGCAGCGCGCGGCCAGTTGCCCGAGGCTGATCGGCTCGGCCAGTTGGCTGTCGATGTATTCCACCAGTTGCCGGCGCTGGTGCGCCGCCAGCCCGCCCTTGAGGCGCAGGCCCTGGCGCTGGCCGACCTGGGTCAGCAGGGCGTGGCTGAGCATCTCGTGGGCCAGGCTGCTGGTCAGCAGGCGCTCGCCGGGCTCGTCCCAGTTCAGCTGGATCAGTTGCCGAAAGCGCTGGGCCTGCTGCGGGTCGTCGAGGAAGGTGGTTTCCTGCAATTGCAGCTCGCGGGGTTCGCGGTCCAGCAGGGTCACGCAGCCCAGGGCGAATTGTTCCGGGCTGAAATACAGGTGGGCCAGGCGGATCCCGCCGTTGATCACCCAGGCTGACTGGTGCTCGGCGGGCAGAATGCACAGTTTGTCCGGACCGCCCTTGGTCCCCGGCTGGCCGCGGCGAAAGGTCCCGGTGCCGCCGGCGATGTAGCACGACAGGGTGTGATGGCTCGGCGCTTCGTAGTCCTGGGCGTCGTGATGGTTGCTCCACAAGGCTGCGGCCAGGCCGTCACCGAGCTCGGCGCTGTGCTCCAGGCGAGCATTGGGCGAGCGGTTCAGGGCTTGAAAGACTTGCAGGGTTTCCAGTGCGGGCATGGCGGTCAGGTCTGAAATTGAACGGCATTCTGTAGCCGCTGCCGATAGGCTGCGATAAGGCCGAAGGCCTTCAGCGATCTCAAGGGCACGTCTCCTGCGGAGCCGATCGCAGCCTGTCGGCAGCGGCTACACGATGTTCTGCATCCTACTCCGTGGGCGGCGCGCTGCCAGCCCGGCAACCGACAAAAGCGCAAGTTTATGCAAGCGCCCGGGCAGGCAATGGCCTGAGACTGGGTTGCCCTGCACAGGAGTCTCTCGCCATGAACCTCTCGCTTTATCTGCTCACCGTCCTGATCTGGGGCACCACCTGGATTGCCCTCAAGTGGCAGTTGGGGGTGGTGGCGATTCCGGTGTCCATCGTCTATCGCTTCGCCCTGGCGGCCCTGGTGCTGTTCGTCATGCTGCTGCTCAGCCGCAAGCTGCAGGTGATGAACCGCCGCGGGCACCTGATCTGCCTGGCCCAGGGGCTGTGCCTGTTCTGTATCAACTTCATGTGTTTCCTGCACGCCAGCCAGTGGATTCCCAGCGGCCTGGTGGCGGTGGTGTTTTCCACGGCGACCCTGTGGAACGCCCTGAATGCCCGGGTGTTCTTCGCCCAGAAGATCGCCCGCAACGTACTGCTGGGCGGGGCGTTGGGGCTGCTGGGGCTGGGCCTGCTGTTCTGGCCGGAACTGGCGGGGCATAGCGCCAGCCCGCAAACCCTGCTCGGCCTGGGCCTGGCGCTGTTGGGCACCTTGTGTTTCTCGGCGGGCAACATGCTGTCCAGCCTGCAGCAGAAAGCCGGCCTCAGGCCGCTGACCACCAACGCCTGGGGCATGGCCTATGGCGCGGCGATGCTGGCGGGCTATTGCCTGGTCAAGGGCATCCCTTTCGATATGGAGTGGAACGCGCGCTACATCGGCTCGCTGTTGTATCTGGTGATCCCGGGATCGGTGATCGGCTTCACCGCCTACCTGACCCTGGTCGGCCGCATGGGCCCGGAGCGGGCGGCCTACTGCACCGTGCTGTTCCCGGTGGTGGCGCTGAATGTCTCGGCCTTCGCCGAAGGTTACCAATGGACCGCCCCGGCGCTGGCCGGGCTGGTCCTGGTGATGCTGGGCAACGTACTGGTGTTCCGCAAGCCCAGACTTGTGCCTGCATCTGCATCCGGATTTGAATCTGAATCTGTAGCCGCTGCCGAGCCTGCGAGGCTGCGAACGGCGGCGCAGCCGTCGCAAAACCAGGCGACCTGATTCTGCAGGTCTATCGCTGAAGGTCCTGCGGACCTTTTCGCAGCCTCGCAGGCTCGGCAGCGGCTACAGGTGGTGATAGGCAGTGGTATCAGCCTTTCCACACCTGCGGGTTGACCAGGTCTTGCGGACGCTCGCCGAGCAGGGCGCTGCGCAGGTTGGCCAGGGCGCGGTTGGCCATGGCGTCGCGGGTTTCATGGGTGGCCGAGCCGATATGCGGCAGGGTCACGGCGTTTTTCAGCTGGAACAGCGGCGACTCGGCCAGCGGTTCCTTCTCGTAGACGTCCAGGCCGGCGCCGCGAATGGTGCCGTTCTGCAGGGCTTCGATCAGCGCCGGCTCGTCCACCACCGGGCCGCGGGAGATATTCACCAGGATCGCGCCCGGCTTCATCAGCGCCAGTTCGCGGTGGCTGATCAGGTGCTTGGTCTTTTCACTCAACGGCACCACCAGGCAGACGAAATCCGCTTCGGCCAGCAACTGCTCGAGGCTACGCAACTGCGCGCCCAGCTCCTGTTCCAGCGCGGGCTTGCGGCTGTTGCCGCTGTAGATCACCGGCATGTTGAAGCCCAGGCGACCGCGTCGGGCGATGGCCGCGCCGATGTTGCCCATGCCGACAATCCCCAGGGTCTTGCCATGCACATCGCAACCGAACAGCGGTGCGCCGACGCTGGCCTGCCATTGCCCGGCCTTGGTCCAGGCGTCCAGTTCGGCGACGCGCCGGGCGCTGCTCATCAGCAGGGCGAAGGCCAGGTCGGCGGTGCTTTCGGTGAGCACGTCCGGGGTGTTGGTGAGCATGATCCCGCGTTCGTTGAAGTAGGCCAGGTCATAGTTGTCGTAGCCCACCGAGACGCTGGAGACCACTTCCAGCCGGCTGGCGTTTTCCAGCTGCGCGCGGCCCAGCTTGCGACCGACGCCGATCAGGCCGTGGGCGTGGGGCAGGGCTTCGTTGAATTGCGCGCCGATATCGCCCTGCTTGGGGTTGGGCACTATCACCTCGAAGTCCTGGCGCAGGCGCTCGATCATGTCCGGAGTGATGCGGCTGAAGGCAAGTACGGTCTTTTTCATCGCGGGAAAGCTCGTCAGGCAGAGGAGAATGCCAAGCAAGCTAACATTCCCCACGGGCTTTTTGTAGCGGCTGCGCAGGCGGTCAGGGCCGGATGATTCTGCGAATGTAGCCGCTGCCGCAGGCTGCGATCGGCCGGCACGGCCGTGACGTTCCAGCAGCCGCAGGAGGTCCTGCGGACCTTTCGCAGCCTGCGGCAGCGGCTACAGGGGGATACATGAGAAAGCCCCGATCAAGGGGCCAGGCGCACGCCGCTGAGTCCGCCGCTCAGTTCATAGGCCGTCAGCTCCGCCTGATGGGCGGCGAGAATCTCCGGCAGGGTGTTGCGCAGGTACTCGACCCAGGTCTTGATCTTGGCGTCCAGGTACTGGCGCGACGGGTAGATGGCGTACAGGTTCAGCTCCTGGGAGCGGTATTTGGGCATGACCCGCACCAGGGTGCCGTTGCGCAGGCCCTCGATGGCCGCGTACACCGGCAGCACGCCCAGGCCCATGCCGCTGGTGATCGCGGTTTTCAGCGCGTCGGCGGAGTTCACCAGGAACGGCGAGCCGTTGAGGGTGACCCCTTCCTGGCCCTCGGGGCCGTCGAACAGCCATTTGTCCAGGGCGATCACCGGGCTCACCAGGCGCAGGCAGGCATGGTTCGACAGGTCGCTGGGGCTGCTCGGGCAGCCGTTGGCTTTCACGTAGGCCGGCGAGGCGCAGACGATGCTGTAGGTGATGCCCAGGCGTTGGGAGACGAAACCCGAGTCCGGCAGCTCGCTGGCCAGCACGATGGACACGTCGTAACCCTCGTCCAGCAGGTCCGGCACGCGGTTGGCCAGGGTCAGGTCGAAGGTCACGTCCGGGTGCGACTTGCGGTAACGGGCGATGGCGTCGATCACATAGTGCTGGCCGATGCCGGTCATGGTGTGCACTTTCAACTGCCCCGACGGCCGCGCGTGGGCATCGCTGGCCTCGGCCTCGGCTTCTTCGACGTAGGCCAGGATCTGCTCGCAGCGCAGCAGGTAGCGCTTGCCGGCCTCCGTGAGCGCGATGCGGCGAGTGGTGCGGTTGAGCAAGCGGGTTTGCAGATGGGCCTCCAGATTGGAGACCGCGCGCGAGACATTCGCCGTGGTGGTGTCGAGCTGGACGGCGGCAGCGGTGAAGCTGCCGGCTTCGGCGACACAGCTGAAGGCACGCATGTTTTGCAAAGTGTCCATGGGGTGCTCTCTGGGGAGATGGCAAATTGTGACACGAAGTAACAGATTGTTGGCTATTGCACCAAGGGATTATCGCGCGAACGGTAATAAAGATTCACAGGAATCCCAGCTTATCGCCGTAAAGCCCGCCGCCTAGAATTGCGCCGATCTGTAGGGGCCGGCTGCCGGAGCCCGTGCAATGCGGTGGCTCAGTGACACCGTCTCGCGAGCACGCTCGCTCCTACAGGGATCCGCCTTCTCCCTATTTCAGGAATTCGCAGCAGTGCCGCGTCGCATCAGCAGAGAGCTGAAGACTCTCAGTGTTTGGGCTTTATCGTTAGCAATCAGCGGCTGCATCGGAACCGGGGGCATTGCCCCGCAGGGCAAGGCACTACCGGCCAATACACTGGCCACCGACGAGGCGATCCAGAGCGCCGCGCGCGACGCCCGCTGGCCCGCCGCCCAATGGTGGCAGGCCTATGGCGATGCGCAGCTGAACCACTGGGTGAGCCTGGCCGTGCAGGGCAGCCCGAGCATGGCCATGGCCGCCGCCCGGGTGCGCCAGGCGCGTGCCATGGCCGGCATCGCCGAGTCGGCCGAGTCGCTGCAGATCAAGGGCGACGCTACCCTCAAGCGCCACAACTGGCCCACCGATCAGTTCTACGGCCCGGGCGAACTGGCCAACAGCACCACCTGGGACAACAACGCCGCGCTCGGCTTCAGCTACGCCCTCGACCTCTGGGGCCGGGAAAGCAATGCCAGCGAGCGTGCCGTGGACCTGGCGCACATGAGCGCCGCCGAGGCGCGCCTGGCCCAGCTGGAACTGCAGAACAATGTCGTGCGCGCCTATATCCAGATGTCGCTGCAATACGCCCAGCGCGACATCGTCCTCGCCACCCTGAAGCAGCAGGAACAGATCCTTGAACTGGCGCAAAAGCGCCTGGCCGGCGGCATCGGCACCCACTTCGAAGTCAGCCAGGCGCAGACTCCGCTGCCGGAAACCCATCGCCAGCTGGACGCCCTGGACGAAGAAATCGCCCTGGGCCGCAACCAGATCGCCGCCCTGGCCGGCAAGGGACCGGGGGCGGGCGCGCAGTTGCAACGGCCGAGCCTGTCCCTGGCTGCGCCACTGAAACTGCCGTCGGCGCTGCCCGCCGAACTGCTCGGCCAGCGCCCGGACGTGGTCGCCAGCCGTTGGCAGGTGGCGGCCCAGGCCCGCGGCATCGATGTCGCCCACGCCGGCTTCTACCCCAACGTCGACCTGGTGGGCAGCCTCGGCTACATGGCCACCGGTGGCGGGGCGCTGGAGTTCCTCACCGGCAAGAAGCTCAACTACAACGTCGGTCCGGCCATCAGCCTGCCGATCTTCGACGGCGGCCGCCTGCGCGCCGAGCTGGGCGAGGCCGCGGCCGGTTATGACATCGCCGTGGCCCACTACAACCAGACCCTGGTCAACGCCCTGAAGAACATCTCCGACCAGCTGATCCGCCGCGAGTCCATGGACAAGCAGGCCGAGTTCGCCGCCGAGTCGGTGGCGTCGGCGCAGAAGACCTACGACATCGCCATGGTCGCCTTCCAGCGCGGCCTCACCGACTACCTCAATGTGCTCAATGCCCAGGGCATGCTGTTCCACCAGCAGCAGATCCAGCAGCAGGTCCAGGCCGCGCGCCTGAGCGCCCATGCCGAGCTGGTGACGGCCCTGGGCGGCGGCCTGGAGGCGGGGCGCGATGTGCCCGAGGACAGCCGGACCCAACCGAGCAAGACTCCGGCGGCGCTGGCCATCTTTGACCATTAAAAGCTGACCATTAAAAGCCGACCACCAAGTGCTGATCACCGAGTAAGCCCCCATGACTCCCTTGCCTGCTCCCTTGCGCTGGCTGTACTCCCTTGAATGGCGCCGGGGTTTCTTCGACTGGGCACGCAGCGACGGCGTGACCTGGGTCTATATCTTCAAGGTCCTGGCCGCCGCGTTCCTCACCCTGTGGCTGGCCATGCGCCTGGAGTTGCCGCAACCGCGCACGGCAATGATCACCGTGTTCATCGTCATGCAGCCGCAGAGCGGCCAGGTGTTCGCCAAGAGCTTCTATCGGTTTCTCGGCACCCTGGCCGGGTCGGCGGTGATGGTGGCGCTGATCGCCCTGTTCGCCCAGAACACCGAACTGTTCCTCGGTTCGCTGGCGATCTGGGTCGGCATCTGCTCGGCCGGCGCCGCGCGTTATCGCAACTTCCGCGCCTACGGCTTCGTGCTGGCCGGCTACACCGCGGCGATGGTCGGCTTGCCGGCCCTGGCCCATCCGGACGGGGCCTTTATGGCGGCGGTGTGGCGGGTGCTGGAGATCTCCCTGGGGATTCTCTGCTCGACCCTGGTCAGCGCCGCGATCCTGCCGCAGACCGCCAGCGCGGCGATGCGCAACGCCTTGTACCAGCGCTTCGGGGTGTTCGCCCTGTTCGTCACCGACGGTTTGCGCGGCCGCAGCCAGCGCGACGCGTTCGAGAGCGGCAACGTGCGTTTCATCGCCGAAGCGGTGGGCCTGGAGGGCCTGCGCAGCGTCACCGTCTTCGAAGACCCGCACATGCGTCGGCGCAACGGTCGCCTGAGCCGTTTGAACAGCGAGTTCATGGGCATCACCACCCGTTTCAACGCCCTGCACCAGTTGCTCGAACGCCTGCGCAGCAGCGCCGCCGAGTATGTGCTGGCGGCGACCAAACCGGGGTTGCAGGACCTCGCCGAACTGCTGGACGGCTTCTCCGGCCGCGCCCTGACCAGCCCCGATGCTGCGCGCCTGGCCGAGCAGCTGGCGAGCTACAAGGCCGAGCTGCCGACGCGGGTGCGGAGCATGCGCGCGCTGTTCCAGGAACATGAGCCGAGCGATGCCGAGCAGCTGGATTTCCACACCGCCTATGAGCTGCTCTATCGCTTCGTCGACGAGCTGCACAGCTACGCCCAGACCCACGCATCCCTGGCCGAACACAGCCATGAACGCGAGCGCTGGGACGAGCCCTTCACCCCGCAGACCAACTGGCTGGCCTCGGCCGCCTCGGGGATCCGCGCCTCGTTCATCCTGATCGTGCTCGGCAGCTACTGGGTCGCCACCGCCTGGCCCAGCGGCGCCACCATGACCCTGATCGCGGCGGCCACCGTCGGCCTCTCGGCCGCCACGCCGAACCCGAAACGCATGGCCTTCCAGATGGCCTGCGGCACCTTGATCGGGGCCGTGGTCGGCTTCGTCGAGATGTTCTTCGTGTTCCCCTGGATCGACGGTTTTCCACTGCTGTGCGTGATGCTGGCGCCGGTGATCGTGCTCGGTTCGTTCCTCGCTTCCCGCCCGCAGTACGCCGGGGTCGGCCTGGGGCTGCTGATCTTCTTCAGCACCGGTTCGGTGCCGGACAACCTGACCGTCTACAACCCCTACGCCTTCATCAACGACTACATCGCCATGGTCATGGGCATGCTGGTCTGCGCCGCCGCCGGGGCGATCATCCTGCCGCCCAACAGCCGCTGGCTATGGCGCCGTCTGGAGCAGGACCTGCGTGGCCAGGTGGTGTACGCCATCAGCGGCAAGCTCAAGGGCCTGGCGTCGAGCTTCGAAAGCCGCACCCGCGACCTGCTGCACCAGGCCTATGGCCTGGCGGCGGGGCAGCCGCAGGTGCAGCGCGAGCTGCTGCGCTGGATGTTCGTGGTGCTGGAGGTGGGCCACGCGATCATCGAGCTGCGCAAGGAGCAGGCGATCCTCCCGGTGCACCCGGCCTATGCCGAATCCCAGCCGTGGCGCCAGGCGATCCGGGTCATGGGCCGTTCGCTGGTACGGCTGTTCCTGCAACCGGGCCAGAGCAACCTTGCGCGCGCGCTGGTCGCGGTCGATCACGCGATCGGCCGGGTCCAGGCCAGCGACGAGCCCTTCGCCCCGCACTTCGATACTTCGGTCTTGCGCCGGGTGAAGAGCTACCTGCACTTCATCCGCAGCTCATTGCTCGACCCGCAATCGCCGCTGGCCGCCTACGCCGCACAGCCCGTACAGGCCCCGACCCAAGGACTTGAACATGCCTCGTGAAATCGCCTTCCACGGCGTGTACATGCCGACCATGACCCTGATGTTCTTCATTGCCGCGGCCCTGGCCTGGGCCCTGGACCGCTTCATCTCGGGTTATGACCTGTACCGTTTTTTCTGGCACCCGGCGCTGCTGCGCCTGAGCCTGTTCTGCTGTCTGTTCGGCGCCATGGCGCTGACTGTCTACCGTTGAGAGTCCTTTGATGAAAAAGTTTTTCAGCCTGCTCGCGACCCTGCTGGTGCTGGCCCTGGCCCTGTGGATCGGCCGCACCCTGTGGGTGCATTACATGAACACGCCGTGGACCCGCGACGGCCGGGTGCGCGCCGACATCATCAACGTCGCCGCCGACGTCACCGGGGAAGTGGTGGACGTGCCGGTGCGCGACAACCAACTGGTGAAAAAGGGCGACCTGCTGATGCAGATCGACCCCGAGCACTACCGGATCGCGGTCAAGCAGGCGCAGTCGCTGGTGGCTTCGAGAAAGGCCACCTGGGAGATGCGCAAGGTCAACGCCCACCGCCGCGCCGACCTGGACAACCTGGTGATCTCCAAGGAGAACCGCGACGACGCCAGCAACATCGCCGACTCGGCCCTGGCCGACTACCAGCAGGCCCAGGCGCAACTGGAGGCCGCCGAGCTCAACCTCAAGCGCACCCAGGTGCGCGCCGCGGTCGACGGCTACGTGACCAACCTCAACGTGCACCGCGGCGATTACGCGCGCATCGGCGAGCCGAAGATGGCGGTGGTCGACAGGCATTCGTTCTGGGTCTACGGCTTCTTCGAGGAAACCAAGCTGCCCCATGTGCGCGTCGGCGATAAGGCCGAGATGCAACTGATGAGCGGCGAGGTGCTCAAGGGGCATGTGGAGAGTATTTCCCGCGGCATCTACGACCGCGACAACCCGGAAAGCCGCGAGCTGATCGCCGACGTCAACCCGACCTTCAACTGGGTGCGCCTGGCCCAGCGCGTGCCGGTGCGCATCCATATCGACGAGGTGCCGGAAGGCGTGCTGCTGGCGGCGGGGATTACCTGCACGGTGGTGGTGAAGGAGGGTGGGGATGCGCAGTGATCGGGCCGCTGCCGGGCGTGCCTGGGCGGCATCTCTGGCGAACCGGCTCCCGCGACATATTGCGGGAGCCGGCGGGCGACCAGGCGCTATCGAGCTGGAGAGCGAGGGTTACTTGTAGCTTTTCTGCATGATCGCCAGGGACTTCTTCGCCGTAGCCTCCAAGCCGTCGTCAACGTGGTTGATGGCGACCACCAGCTTTGGGTTCTGCAGCACGTCGACACTGGGGTAACGCTGCTGGGCCAGCCGCGAGACGATGATGTACTGGGTCACCGCGTAATGCAGTTTGAACTTGCCGCTGTCCCGGGCCTTGGCGATGGCCGTTTTGACAAAGGCCTGGCGCTCGGCCGTCGTCATGCCCTTGAACAGGTCGGGGATATCGAAATGGATCTCGGCCGAGAAAATGGCCACCTCCTCAGCTCGCGCCTCGTCGTACATCACCTGCTTGCTGGTCACGCGCGCCTTCAGCTCGCTGAAGCGTTGTTCGCCTTCGGCCAGTTGCTCCGGGCTCATCTTGCCTTTCAAGGCATCCAGCTGGCTGGTGTCTTCGGTGTTATCGATGACCTTCAGCCAGGCATAGGTCTTCACCAGGTCGCCAGACTCTTCGGCTGCGTCGGCCAGGCTCTGCTGCGGCTCCGGGTTGCCGTGCAGCGCCGAGCGCTCCAGCCAGCGCACCGCCAGCTGCCGGTCCTGGGGGATGTCCTTGTCGCCGAACCAGTAGGTGGCGTACATGCCGTACTCGGCGCACCAATCGTTCTGCGACGCCGAGTAGGCGATGTAGTTGAAGGACTCGCGGTCGCGCTCGGCCTTGGGTCTGTCCGTTTCCTGATCGGTGCTGGTGGACAGGTAGCAGAACGCCCGGGTGTAGTTCGGCGCGGCCATGGCGAAGCAGCTCTTGGCGTTCGTGTAGTCCTCGGCCTCGTAGAGTTTGTAACCGGCGCCGTACAGCACATCGGCGTCCATGGCCGGGTTGCAGTACTCGTTGGCGCTGACCTTGGGCAAGACGCTTTCCAGCGTCAGCTTGGGCAGGGTGTCATTCAGTTCGGGGACTTTCGGCTCGGTTTTTTCTGGAGCCGTGGTGGCGCAAGCCGCCAGCAAGACAGCCAATGCCAGTGGCAGCACGTTGAACAATTTCAATGGATATTCCCTGATCTGCGATTGAATGAAGAGGCGCATGGAATGCAGCAGGGACAGGACGGGAGAGGGGGGAGCTTGAGCAGTTCCGTGCTTTCAGTGTCGACGCCAGCGATTCCATGCTGTGTTGAGCGCAAGCGCTCAAGAGGCGCGCATTCTACTGGGATTGCGAGGGGGCACAACCGAAACCGCAGCATCTGTTTGGCAACGGCAAAGGGCTCTTGGGCCTTGCGCACGCGACACCTCGGCGGCGCTTCAAAAGAACTAGCGCCAGCCTCTCAAGCTATTGCTTGCGCTTGGCCAGGATGGTTTTGGCCTTGGCCACGGTGTCTTCCACGCTCAGGTCATCATTGACCAGCAAGGCATGCAGTGCCGGGTCCTGCCACAGGTCCACGGCCGGCCCGGTACTTTGCACAAGGCGGGAAATCAAGGCGTAGGCCACCACTTGGCCGCGCGTGTGGAACTTCGGGTAGAGGTCCAGCATGTCCACCAACTGGGCCACGAAAGCATGCCGTTGCATAGGGGACATGCCCTCGAATACCTCCGGGTGGCTGTAGTACAGATCCCCTGAGCTCAGGGCGATGAGGTCCTTGCGCAGCGCCTGCTCAATATCCTTTTCGGGGGTGAGTTGGCTGAGCAGCTGGGTGTAGTGCTGCTCGCCCTCGGCCATTTGCCGAGGGCTCATTTTGCGCTTCACTGCCTCGATTGTTTTTGCCTCATTCAGGACCCTGGCCCAGGCATAGGCCACCGGGAAATTGTCCTGTTCGCTGCTCCAGCGCACCATGTCCTGTTGCGACTCCTGGTCGCCGTGCCGAGCGGCGCGCTCAAGCCAGCCCATGGCCAATTCCTTGTTCGGTGGATGGCCCAGCTTGCCAACGCTGTAGATGTCGTACAGGCCTGCTTCCGCGCAGGATTCATTGTGCTTGGCGGCGTAGGCGATATAGTTGAAGGCTTCGCTTTTGTCGTAGTCGTTTTGCCTGGCGCCGACAATGCTGCCCAGGATGCACAGGCTCGTGGTGTAGCGGGGGGCGGCCATGATCAGGCAGCTGCGGGCCATTTTTATTTCCTTGCTCGCCAGCAAGGTACGGCCTGCGCCATACAGCACCTCGTCCTCATCGATCAGGCGGATGCCGAGGCCGAGCAGCAATTCGCTGTCCATCTCCGGCGTGCAGTACTGGTTGGCCTCGACCTTGGGCAGGATCTGTTCGAGGCTCAGGTCCGGCAGGGAGTTATTGAGCTTTTCGTCCGGTGACGAGGCATTGCAGCCCAGCAGCAGAGTGAAGATAGCCAAGGGCAGCAGGCTACGAGATTTCAATGGAGAGTCCCTGAGGTTCAATCGTAAAAGGGAGGACGTCAAGAGGGCATGAGCAGGGGCGGGGTGCAGCCGTTCCGTGCTTGAGGTGCCGCTTCCTTGCGATTGGAGTGCGGGCATTCTACTGGGATTGCCTGGGTGAACAACCTGACCCTGTCCCCTTGCAGGAGCCGGCACCTACAAGACAGCGGCCATGTATAAGGCCCCTGTAGGCGCGGCCGGCGGTGTTCCCGCTGTTACAGGGCGGCCTGGCCGAGGATCACGTCGGCTTTCTTCACGGCATCCGCCACTTCCAGCTCTTTATCGCTGAGCAGTTCCACGATCTGCGGGTTCTGCAGCACATCGACGCCGGCCTGCTTCAATTGCGCCTGCCGCGCGATGATCACATAAGCGTACAGCTGGCCACGGGTGCTGAACTCGGGACGGCCGCTCACCGTGGCCACGGCCTGCTCCATGAGGGCATGACGCTCGGCCACCGAGAGGCCCTTGAAGGTCTCGGGGTATTCCATATGGATGTTCGCCGAGTACACCGCGATGTTCTCCTCGCGGGCCTCTTTGCGCACCGCGTCCTTGCTGGTGACGATCTTGCCCAGTTGCTCGAAGCCCTGTTCGCCTTCGCTGATTTGCTGCGGGTTCATCCGTTGTTTCAAGGCGTCGATCTGTGCGCTGTCATCCAGGACCCTGGCCCAGCTGTAGGCCAGCGGCAGATTGTTCTTGTTGCTGTGCAGGCGCACCAGGGTCTGTTGCGCGTCCGCATCGCCATGGCGCGCGGAACGCTCCAGCCAGCGCAGGCCCAGGTCGCTGTCCGGGGTCTGCCCACGCATGCCGTAGGTGAAGTTCTGGAACATGCCGAACTCGGCGCAGGAGTCATTCTTCTGCGCGGAATAGGCCACGTAGCCGAAGGCTTCGCGGTCGCGCTCGGCGCTGTCCTTGCTAGTGTCCTGTTCCGCGATGCTCGCCAGGTAGCACAGGGCCCGGTCGTGGGTGGGTGCGGCCATGATCAGGCAACTGCGCGCCTGCTCGGGTTTGTCGTCGTTGTACAGCTGGTAGCCGATGCCATACAGCAGATCGCTGTCCAGCTTGGGGTTGCAGTACTCGTTGGCGACGGCTGGCGGCAACAGCTCCTTGAGGCTGAGCTGGGGCAGGGTGGCGTTCAGCTCCTCGTCTGGCGATGGCGCGCAGCCGATAAGCGCGGTGGCCAGTACCAGCGGCAGCAAGTGTTGAGGTTTCAATGGATATTCCCTGATCGACGATTGAGTGACGGCGAGCATGGAAGAGGGGGGAGTTTCAGCGGTTCGCCAGCGATCCATGCGGCCTGATCGAGGCCCTGGGAGCCTCGAGTGCGCGCATTCTACTGGGATTGGGAGAGGGTACAACCTAGGCGACTAAAAGACGTTCCGCTGCCGGTGATCGGCCGTTACAGTTTTGCGCCCAGGCCAAAACGCTTCATCAGCGCCTTCTCCAGCAGACCCTTGGGCAACAGACTGGCCATCAAGGGCAACGCCCGACTGCCATTACCGATCCGAACCAGGCGTGGCGGTTTGTCCTGCTGCACGGCCTTGAGCAGCCTGGCGGCAAATTCGCCGGTGGGCGTCGGGTGGTCCTGGGAGGCCCTGGCCCGTGCGCGGATGCCTTCGCGCACGGGCCACCAGGGCGATCGTTCGGTCAACAGCTGTTCGGCTTCGTGCCCGGCATTCTTGGCAAAGCTCGAAGCGATAGCCCCGGGCTGGACCTCCATCACCCGGATGCCGAACGGCGCCAGTTCCATGCGCAGCGCATCGCTCAAGGCATGCACCGCCGCCTTGGAGGCGCAGTAGGCACCGGCAAAAGGCGTCACCAGGACGCCCGACACACTGCCGATATTCACCACCAGCCCGCGGCTGCGGCGCAGTACCGGGAACACGGCCCGGGTCACGCCGACCAGGGCGAACACATTGGTTTCGAACTGCCGCTGTATGGCTTCGACACCGCCATCGAGCAGCGGGCCCATGGCGCCGTAGCCGGCGTTGTTGATCAGCAGGTCGAGGCCGCCATATTGCTGGTTGATGCGTTCGCCCAGGGCGGTGAGCGCCGGGCCGTCGTTGACGTCCAGTTGCACCGCGTCAAAACCCGCGGCTCGCAGCATGGCCACGTCCTCGGCCCTGCGGGCGGTGGGCAGGACGGTGAAACCGGCGGCCTTGAAAGCATCCGCCAGGGCGCGGCCGATGCCGCTGGAACAACCGGTGATCAGCGCAACGGGCATGGCGCGGTCCTTGTACAAAAAGAGGGAAGGGGGGAATCAGTCGGAGAAACTGCCCTGCAAACGTTCGGCGCGAAACTCCAGGGTTTGCGGGCGGTAGCCGGGGCGCAGCGGCGGCAGGGGCAGGCAGTCTTCCCAGTTGGCGCCGGCCTGCAACTCGCCGGGGCCGCGATAACGCGGGGCGCTGTACTGGTTGTCGGCCAGGTTCACGGTGTCGCCCGGGGCGTAGGCGGCGACGCGCCAGCGCAGTTCGGTCAGTGGCACATCGTTGCCGTTGTTCATCTTCAGCAGCAGCGGGCGATCCGCCGGGCAATGCTCGGGGGCATAACTGATGCGCAATTCCAGGCGCGCCAGTTGCTGGGCTTCGCGGTTGTCCAGCCAGACCACCCACACCGCCACCAGGCCCAGCCCGACAGCGGCGGCCATGGACACCGGCAAGGCCTTGGCGGGGTAACGGACCAGCAGGATCAGCCAGGTGATAACCAGCAGAACGCCGATGAACATGAGGAGAACCTCGGGGGAAATAGAGCCGTCATCCTACCTAAGCGTAGGTGGGGTTGGCGATGGATGATGCCTTGGCTACGTTTTACTCAATGCCTCGTAGCCAATATTTTTGTTATGGGTAATATAGGGTCTATTATTGTTAATTTTTTACTATAATGGATCCTATGTTGTCCATATGATTGATTCATAATCAGCAGGCCGGAGGCAGACGCAGCGTTATGTCGCTTACCCGTTTTATGTACACACCGTCCGAGATCACGGCCGAGATCGGAAAAAACGCACAGGCCCTCAGATTGTCAAAAAACCTGTCGCGCAGAACCCTGGCCGAGAAATCCGGGGTACCCGCTTCGACGATCAAGCGCTTCGAGCTGCATGGGGCAATTTCCCTCGAATCGATGGTGCTGATCGCGGCAGCTTTGGATGAACTCGATCCGATGCTCAAACTGTTCAAGCCACCTTCACCGAACACGCTGTTTGAGTTGCAAAACTCAAAACGCCAAAGGGGAACCCGATGACTGAACCAGGCATCAAGAAATACAAGCCGATCGAGGCGTTGGGGGTCTTCATGCATGGCCGGCAGGTGGGGCTGCTTAGCTGGAACCGCCAAGGTACCTACTTCACCTACGCCAAGGACTGGTTGACCCAGGGTTTCAACCTATCCCCCCAACTGACCTTCGACGAGAAGCCGCAGCAGCCCGATACCCATCTGTTTCTCGGTATCCATGGGGCCTTTGCCGATTCCCTTCCCGACGGTTGGGGGTTGCTGCTGATGGGGCGTTTTTTTACTGCGGAGTATGGCGCGCGGGTCACCCATGGCCTGACTCAGCTCGACCGGCTTGCCTACATCGGCAACCGGGGGATGGGCGCCCTCGAGTACTACCCCATGTCGGAAAAAGTGGCTCGGGAGCCCATCAGTCTTTCAGCGTTGTATGAGGCTTCGATCCAGGTCCAGGTGGGGGAGACGGTTGAGGTCCTGAAGGCTCTGCGGATTGCCGGTGGCTCACCGGGGGGCGCGCGTCCCAAGGCAGCCGTTGCGTTTTCGGAGGATCTGTCCCATGTGGTTTCCGCCTTTGAACCCTTGCCTGAGGGCTATGCGCACTGGATCGTGAAATTCAGAGCCCTTCAGGAGCCGTGGTCGATGGGCGCAATTGAATGTGCCTATGCCCGCATGGCCCGCACGGCCGGGGTTGATATGGCCCATTGCGAACTGATCACAGTGCCCTCGGAGCAGGGATGGAACGAGCGCTTCTTTGCGACTCGACGCTTTGATCGACAGCACAACCGGAAAGTCCACATGATGACCGCTGCCGGGATTCTGCATGCGGACTTCAGAATTCCATGCCTGGACTACAAGGACTTGCTGAGGCTGACTTTCGCACTGACCAAGAGCGCCAAGGAAGTGGAGAAAATGGCCCGGCTCATGGTGTTCAACGGCCTGGCCCACAACTACGACGATCACGCGAAGAACTTTGCCTTTCTGTACGAAGAGGGGCAGGACGGCCTGGAGGGGCAATGGGTTCTCGCGCCCGCGTACGACCTTACCTTCTCCACCGGCATGGGAGAACACACCACCGCGTTCGACGGCCAGGGGCGCCCCTCCAGAAAGGCGATCAGGCGTTTGTGTGCGGACTACAAGTTTCTCAAGCCTGACGACTACATCGATCAGACGCTGGAAGCGCTGGGCAACTGGGAAACGGTGTTTGGCGAACTGAATATACTGGCCGCCGATGGGAAAGAGATCTTCGAGACGCTCGAGGATGTACATGTGCATCTTTAAAAATAAAACCTGATGAAAAGATGCCTCCCTGGCTAGAGAAAGTCAGCTTGTTAATTTCAACAACGCATACATGATCGAGCCCCAGGTCAGTAGCACAACATCCATCCAGTTCCTGATAGTTAACAGGCGTTGGAGATGGGGAGGGAAGTTGTCTATGTCTTCCTCGGAAAGAAAGCCTCTACGAGCCGCAGGACCAGGCCAAAGCATCGATCCTCGAACGGCGGCCAGCATAAAAAATGGGTGAACCATCCCTCGTAGGGAAGGCTCTTGGCCCAGCGATAAAAGTGTTGGCTCCGTTGCAGGGCCTCCAGCATTTCTCTCAGGTAGCGACGGCTCAGGTAGTAGCTGAACGAGAGGTTTATTACGCACAGTAGAAGCGGACTGGCGACCAGTACGAGGCCTAACCATGAATACCAAAAACTCTTTGCCATCATGGTCGGATTACCCCGTAAATAACTTCCTCAGTTCTTTCCCGGCTCATCACCTGAATAACTGTCTTGGATGCCTTCATCCCACAAGACGTGTAAAGCTCCATAGAGGTCATCAGCTATTCAACTTCAAAAACGTATACACAATGGCTGTCCATAGGATCACGACGCCGTCCAACGTATTCTTTACAGTCAGAAGGTGTTTCAGTCGTGGAGGGAAATTGCGTACATCCTTTGCACAAAGAAAGCCTCTACGAACTCCGGCGTTGGGGAAGAGCATCATTCCTCGAACGCTGACAAACATCAGAATGCGCTCGAACCATCCCTGATAGGGAAGCTTGTCGAGCCATCCATAGAAGTAAGAACTCTCCTGCATGGCTACCAGCATCTCTTTCAAGTGGCGGCGACTCAGGTAGTAGCTGAATGTAAGACTTGCAAGAGCTAGCAGAACTGGACAGAGGAGCAGTACAAGCGCGATCCCTGAATACCAGAATTTCTCATCTACCATGGCTGCGCGCGCTCATAAATGATTTCCCCAATCCTCTCCCCAATCACATCACCAGAATCTGTTCCCAGGGATGCTCCTACGCCTACCAAGGTTGCAACACATAGCACTCCGCCAATTGCGGTAGAGGCCCCGAGAGCAGCACAAATAAATCTGCTTCCTGCCATTGCGGTTTCAGTACCCAGTATTCCTCCAGCGGTTGACCCCGCAAACTTCCCCGTTTCAGTAAACATAACCTTCCTGCAACTCTCATCCCCCGCCCCCGCCTGACAAACCTCCCGAACCTTCAACACCGACGAAACCCCACCCAGCGCAATCCCCACATACCCACTCATCTGCATGTACTTCGCCGCACGGCTGACCGATTTTACGTGGGCGACATAGCCCGGTATCTGCCCGGGCCCACCGGCCTTGTCCCATTGATGGACCAGGCTGCGGCTGGAGAGGCCGAGGGCGGTTTTCAGCTTGGGGTGGTCGCCCAGGGTGGTGTAGCCGCGCAGGCGGGTGGAGTTCAGCAGTTGGGCGTCCAGTTGCCTGAGCAATTGCTGGCGCCGGGAGAAGAACTCGGGGGATTTGAGTGGCCGTGTTGGCGGTAGCTGTCCTGATGCAGACGTTCCATGTCGTGCAGGGTCTCGCGCAGTTTGTCCAGGTGTTTGCCCATCGTCGCGGTGCCGATGCCCAGCCAGGTCGAGGCCTGGCCGGTAAAGCCGGTGATCTCGGCCTGATGGTGGACCATAAAGTCGGCTTCGTCGGGCGTCAGCGGTTCGAGGGCGATCTTAACCTGTTCGGCGGCCTGCATGAGTTGCGCTTCCTCGTAGGTGCAGGCGTGGTTGGCCGGATCGCTGAGCACGATCAGGCTGCCGGCTTTGACCGTATCGCCAAGGCCCGGATTGAGGGACAGGTATTTGGCCAGGACGTCGGGTGGCGGGCTGTCGAACAGACGGCGTTGCAGTTCGGCCAGCGGCATGCTCTGGGGCACGACGTAGAAGCCGGGCGCCGCTGGGGCGGATGGGCGAACCGGCTCCGTAGGGGGAGGAGAGGTCTGCGGCCTGCCCAGTATCGCGGGGTTCTTCGGCCGCGCTCCCGGCAGCGGCGGGTTGGGATTGGTCGGGCGCAATACGCGGGGCATTGGCGTCGGTTTGCCGCGGGAATCGGTGGTGTATTTATTGCCGGAAGATTGCTCGGCCATCGCTGTGTTCGCTGTGTTTTTGAGCCTCGCGAAACACTAATGAGCGGGGTGGATGAAGTCGTTGAGAGCTATCTGAAACGACCAGTGGCGTTTTCAAAAAGTCATGTAGGAATTGGCGAAACGCAGCCTGGTACAAGATCGGGAGCACCATGTCGTCAGACAGCCTGCGGTGGCTTCTACGCAAGAGACGTGTACACCCGTAGGAGCTTCCGCAGGCTGCGATTTTTTAGTGATCTGTCAGAGATTCACTACGACGAATACTCCGCCCCAAAACATCCAGCAGGTCGCAACCATCGCGCAGCAGGATGGCACTGGCATGGGCGATTTGCCTGAGGTCCGTGGCATCGGCGTCGCGTGTGTCCATGTGGCTCAGGCTTTCCATCAGCTGGGTCACCGCGAGGATGCGGTAGGCAGCGCTGGCGTGAAGTTCGTCCATGGGCGCACGGGTGTCGATGAACAGGGTGGGAGTGGAGGATTCGTTGCTGGTGAGAGCGATACGGTCGGTCATGGAGGGCTCCAAAAGAAAACAGAGTTGGAAAAACTGCGTTCCTGAGAAAACAACCGAGCCGTCAATCCCGATCACGAATGAGTCGTGACAGGCGCGAGGATAGGGAGCCGCGAGAGGGTGGTCAACTCGATATTTTTAGCCTGAAACAACCTTTTGTATCCGCGGATGGCTGTTGATCTAGCTTGCCGCTTGAAGCTTGCCACTTGCCGCTGCTCCTGAAAAAAATCCCCCGCCCAACCGCCTGCGGATAGGGGACGCAGTCGGTCGGACGGGGGGCAAGGACTTGCTGGCAACGACTCCCTGCTTTTACTTGCAGCTTGCCGCTTGAAACTTGTCGCTGTGATTACTGGGCGATGGTTTTCACCGAGATACCGCGTTCCACCGGGGTGGAGCGGCCGTAGATGTCTTCGAAGCGTTCGATGTCGTCTTCGCCCAGGTAGCTGCCCGATTGCACTTCGATGATCTCCAGCGGGATCTTGCCCGGGTTGCGCAGACGGTGCACCGAGGCGATCGGGATGTAGGTGGACTGGTTTTCGGTGAGCAGGAACACGTTCTCGTCGCAGGTGACTTCGGCGGTGCCGCTGACCACGATCCAGTGTTCGGCGCGGTGGTGGTGCATCTGCAGGGACAGGCACGCGCCCGGCTTGACCGAGATGTGCTTGACCTGGAAGCGCCCGCCCATGTCCACCGAGTCGTAGGAGCCCCACGGACGGTAGACCTCGCAGTGGTTCTGGGTTTCGCTGCGGCCCTGCTCGTTGAGGGTGTTGACCATCTGTTTGACGCCTTGGACCTTGTCCTTGTGGGCGATCATCATGGCGTCCTTGGTTTCCACGACCACGATGTTTTCCAGGCCGATCACCGATACCAGCTTGCCGTTGCCGTGGATCATGCAGTTGCGGCTGTCCTGGATCACCACGTCGCCCTTGCTGACGTTGCCGTTGACGTCCTTTTCATGCACGTCCCACAGCGACGACCAGCAGCCCACGTCGCTCCAGCCGGCGCTCAGCGGCACCACGCAGGCGCGCTGGGTCTTTTCCATCACCGCGTAGTCGATGGAGTTGTCCGGGCAGCAGGCGAAGGTGGCCGGGTCGACGTCCACGGTGTCGGCGTCCTGGGCACTGCGTTCCAGGGTCAGCAGGCAGGTGTCGTAGATGTCCGGGTCGTGCTTTTTCAGCTCTTCGAGGAAGCGGCTGGCGCGGAACAGGAACATGCCGCTGTTCCAGAAGTAGCCGCCGGCCTCGACGAACTCGGCGGCACGCTTGACGTCGGGTTTCTCGACGAAGTGCGAGACGCGGCTCACGCCTTCCGGCAGCAGCGCATCGTTGGTCGACTTGATGTAGCCATAACCGGTTTCCGGCTTGGTCGCCGGCACGCCGAACAGCACCATCTCGCCACGCTCGGCGGCCACGGTGGCCAGGGCCAGGGCGCGTTGCAGGGCCTTCTGGTCTTCCAGCACGTGGTCGGCCGGCAGCACCAGCATCAGCTCGTCGCGACCTTCGTTGACCAGCATCATCGCGGTCAGGGCCACGGCCGGCGCGGTGTTGCGGCCGAACGGCTCCATCAGGATGCGCTGCGCTTCGAGTTTGCGCGCCGCCAGCTGCTCGTTGACGATGAAGCGGTGGTCCTTGTTGCAGACCACGATCGGTGTGTCCATGCCTTCGAACACCAGGCGCTCGAGGGTTTGCTGGAACAGGGTGTGTTCGCCGGTCAGGGCGAGGAACTGTTTAGGGAATTGCTTACGCGAAAGCGGCCAAAGACGTGAGCCACTACCACCTGACAAGATCACCGGAATCATGTTGTTACTCCTTCAAAAATCGTTTGGGTTAGAGCTACTGCGTTCTGTCGTTTCACTCTCTTGTTTTTGTTGCTTGCCGGGCGGTGTATGCCGATCCCTGTAGCCGCTGCCGTCAGGCTGCGAACGATCGCGAAGCGGTCGTGATTCAGGCGCTACGGTCTTGCTGAAAGACCGCGTGAGCCGTTTTCACGATTGCTGCGCAACCGATCGCAGGCTTCGCCAGCGGCTACAGAAATGGCCTTCACCTGCCCGATCGATTCATCAGCGTGTCGAGACCGGGCGCTTGACCCAGACTGGCGACAGGCTGCTGCCGTTGCCGGTGACGTAGAGCACCGCGGCTTCGCCGCGCTCCAGGGCGACCGGCTTGAGGTCGCTGACTTTTTTCTCGCCCTCGTACAGCGCGAAGCTGACTTTCACCGGGTTGATTTCTCGTTCGCCACGGCCCTTGGCGGCCACCGACTGGACCACGTCGGTCTTGCCGTCGGCGGTCTTCAGGGTCAGGGCCTTGTCGCTCAGGTTCTGCACCCGGACCAGGGACTTCTGCTTGTTCTTGAACGGCGGTTCTTCGATCAGTTGTGGCTGGCCGCTGGCGTTGTTGACCAGGGTGTAATAGTGGTCGGCGGCGAGTTTCACCGGCACGCTCTGGCTGCCGACCTTGGCGGTGTAGTCGCCGCCGGGCATGAAGCTGAAGTCACTGCTGGCCAGCGGCGCGACGTCGCTGAGGCTGGTGCTGCCGACGGTGGCGCTGACTTCCTGGTTGCTGGCGTTGTAGATACGCACGAAGGACGAGCCTTTGGGTGCGGTTGGGCCGTACAGCGCGGCGTCGCCACCGGCGAAGGCGGGCAGGGACAGGACGCTCATGCCGGCAGCCAGTGTGATTGCCTTGGCGAGACGACGCGGAGTGATAGTGAAAGTCATGGGTGTCACCTCTCTTTCAGTTTTGCGCCCGATCGGGCGTCTCGGATTTGTTGAGTGCAGCTACGTTCTGTTGGCGGGCGCCGGCTTGTTTGAGCTCTGCGACCCACTGCGGGTCGGCGTCGCCGATTTCGTTATTGACCGGCAGATATCGTTCGGGGAACTCCCAGATCAGCACCTGGGGCGGGCTGTTCTTGAAGGCATCGCTTTTCAGGTAGCTGAGCATCGGCAACACCGGGCCGTGGCCGTCCTCGGCGTAGCTGACCACGTCGCTGTGCAGGGCCTGCTTGAGCGCGCCGACGAAGTTCCAGTTCGGGTTGGCGCTGTAGCTGGTGCCCACCAGGGCCACCGGTACTTCGTTGTCGGCGAACAGCGCGTCGTCGGCGGCCGGCTGATCGTCGGCGGCACGGGTCACGCGTTTCTGCAGCGGCTCCTTGGCCGGCATCAGGTTCTCGAACAGCGGGTCCAGGGGCAGGAACAGGCGCAGGTCGCCCTTGTGCACCACGGTCTGCTCGGCTTCGGTGACGAAGCGTTGCGGCTGGCCCATCAGCGGCGCCTTGTCGGCGATCGCCTTGGCCAACTGGTTGGCGGCGACTTCGGCGCCGGCCGGGGTCCAGTGGGTGTCGGTGCGCAGGAACACTTGCTGGCCGTTCTGCTTGGCCTGTTGCAACGGGCCCAGCAGGTCGGGGGCGAGGATCTTGTCGGCCGCCACCCGGGCGTGGAAGTCCTGGTAGAGGTTGGCGTGGATGCTGGCCGGCTGGACGTCGCCCAGGTGTTCCGGGTACAGGCGCACCTTGGCCGGCACGATCGCCATCACCAGTTTCACGCCTTTCTCTTTCAGGGCCTGGCGTACGCCTTCGACCAGCGCGTAGTTGCCTTGCAGGTTGAGTTCTTCGTTGACGATCGGGTGGAACTCTTCATCGCTGTACAGCCACTGGTCGCGGCCGAGCACCACGCCCGGACGACCTTCGTTGAACAGCTTGAAGTCCAGGGCCGCCCACAGGTTGGTGCCCAGGCGCTTGATCGGGAACTCGTCGTCGTAGTGGGTTTCCACGGCCTTGGCCCAGCGACCGTTGAGCACGGTGGCGTCGTTGTTGGTGCTGAAGCCGAAGAAGCTGCGCACCGACCACAGACCCAGGACCATCAGGGTCACCAGGAACAGGGCGATATAGAAGACGCGTAATGAGCGGGTCATGGTCAGATCCCTCAGAACTGGAAGTAAAGGAACGGCGAGAAGCTTTGCGCCGAGAGTTTGAGAATCGAAGCGATGAACAGCAGCAGCACCAGGGTGCGCATCACGTAACGCGGCCAGTCGGCGACCCAGTAGGCCGGCTGGACCTGGGCTTCGACGCCCACGGTGTAGCCCGGCTGGTGGATGCTGTCCGGCTTGTCCCCCGGTACAGCCTTGATCAGCCCCGGCTGGGCGGTGGCCGGACCGTCGGCCTCGGTGTTGATTTCAGGCTTGCTCTTGACCGGCGTCGGGTTGCGATACAGGTCACGCAGGCCGAAGAACGCCAGGGTGGCGTAGGCCACGACCAGGGTTGCCACTTGCAGGCCGGTGAGGCTGGCGCGGTTGAGTTCCGACAGCGACCAGTCGCCGAAGCTGAACATGGCGCCGTACATGCGACCGGCGACGTGCAGGTTCTCGGCGCGGAAGATCACCCAGCCCATTACCACCAGCAGGAAGGTCAGCACCCAGCGGATCGGGTTCAGGCTGCGCGGCGAAGTGTTGATGCCGAGCATCTTCTCGATCGCCAGCCACATGCCGTGCCAGGCGCCCCAGACCACGTAGGTGATGTTCGCGCCGTGCCACAGGCCACCGAGCAGCATGGTCAGGAACAGGTTGCGATAGGTCATCAGCGTGCCTTTGCGGTTGCCGCCCAGGGTGATGTACAGGTAGTCGCGCAGCCAGGTGGACAGGCTGATGTGCCAGCGCCGCCAGAACTCGGTGATCGACTGGCTGATGTAGGGCTGCTTGAAGTTTTCCATGAAGCGAAAACCCATCATCAGACCCAGGCCGATGGCCATGTCGCTGTAGCCGGAGAAGTCGAAGTACAGCTGCGCGGTGTAGGCCAGGGCGCCCAGCCAGGCGTCGCCCGTGGTCGGGTTCTGCAGGGCGAAGCAATGGTCGGCGACCACCGCCAGGGTGTCGGCGATGAACACTTTCTTGATGAAGCCCTGCATGAAGCGCGTGCAGCCTTCGGAGAACTTGTCCAGGGTGTGGGTGCGGTTGTTGAACTGGTCGGCCAGGTCGCGAAAACGCAGCACGGGGCCGGCGATCAGGTGCGGGAAGATCGCCACGAACGCCGCGAAGTCGATCAGGTTGCGGGTCGCCGGGGTGTCGCCGCGGTAGACGTCGATGATGTAGCTGATGGACTCGAAGATGTAGAACGAGATGCCGATCGGCAACAGCACGTGGGTCAGGATGAACGGGTTCAGACCAAAGCTGGTGATGATCGCGTTGAGGCTGTCCACGCCGAAGTTGGCGTATTTGAAATAGCCGAGGATGGCCAGGTCCACGCCCACGCCGAGCAGCAGCCAGCGCTGGGCCGGTTTGGTGCGCACGCCGGCGGCGCCGACTTTCAGGCCGATCCAGTAGTTCCACAGGGTGACGCCGGCGAACAGCGCCAGGAAGTCCACCCGCCACCAGGCATAAAACACATAGCTGGCGATCAGCAGCAGCAGGTTGCGATAGCGTTGCCCGCTCAGGTAGTACAAGCCGAGAAAGATCGGCAAGAACAGGAACAGGAACACGTTGGATGAGAAAACCATCCCGATCTCTCCATGTTTGACCAACAGTAAAGGGCCAGAGCCCCCCAAACCCCCCCGTGAAAAACCGGGGGCGGCGTATTGCATTCGTCCGTAGCCGCTGCCGAGGTACGAGGCTGCGATCGGCCGCGAAGCGGTCGTGCTCTTGAGGACCTCGGAAGGCTCTTCGAGCCTTGTCGCAGCCTCGTGCCTCGGCAGCGGCTACAGGTGTCGCTTACGAGCCTTTGTTGCCCTTCTCGTGCGAGGGGTCGTAGACCTTGGTCAGGTCGCCACCCAGGCGGAAGGTCTTGAACGGTTGCATCTTGTGCTTGCGTTCCAGTACATCCGGGGCGCAGGTGTAGAGGCTGCAGAAGGGTTCGAGCCAGGCGAATTTCGAGTCGACCTTGAGGTCGGTCATGTCCTGTTCCTTGCCGTTCTTTTCCTCGAACTCGTCCGGGTCTTTCACCCCGGCCAGCACCCGCTCGCCCAGGCGTTTCAGGGCGCCGTTGTTTTCCTGGCGCAGGTCGACGCCGTTGACCTGGGCGAAGCTGGCGATCATCGCCAGCGGCGGCAGGGCGTAGTTGTGATAGGCCAGGGCGCGTTGCTGGCGCTTGAGTTCGTTGGGCAGGAAGCCGTCGGCGTCGACCTGATTGGCACCGACCTTGTATTCCTTCACCGCCCAGTCGAACAGGTCGCGGCGGTTGGTCGCCACGGCGGTGGCCATCACCGACCAGGCGGCCCAGTACGAGTGGTTGTTGGTCTGCTCCAGCGGCAGGTTGTCCCAGTCGCTGACCACCTGGTCGGCCATCTTGCTGAACCAGGCCTCGATCTGCTGCGCCTGCTGCTGGTGAGTGTCCAGCGGATGGGAGTCGGAAAACTTCAGGCGCAGGTAGGCCGAAGCCATGCTGCCCAGGGCCCATTTGCGCATGGACTTGCCGGTGTGGTTGAAGTCCTTGGACATCAACGCATCGGCCTGGGCCCAGGCGCTCAGCCAGCTCAGGGTGCAGTCCAATTGTTCCGGACGGCCGTCGCGCATGAACTGCATCACCCGCTTGCTGGTGCCGCGCTCGATCTTGGTGATGTCGGCGGTGCTGTCGCGAAAGGCCTTTTCCGATTGCACGTTGAGGGTCGCGCGAGCCTTGTCCGAACCTTCGTACTTGCTGCGAAATTGCAGCGAGCCAGTGTAAGGCGCGGGCATGGCGTCGCAGCCTTCGCTGTGGTCGCCGCTCTTGAATTTATCCACCGGCGCGTAATACCCCTGGGGCGGGCGCAGTGGGGCCGCGGCCTGGGTTGCGCCTGCGAACATCGCCAGGCTCAACAGGCTCGGTGCCAGTAACTGTTTCAGCGTTTTGCTTTGCATAGGAACCTCATTGCCCGATTTGCGCGGTGCGTTGACCGGCATCCGGGAATACGTTGCGTTTGCAAATTTTCGCTTCGACTTTCTGTGCCGCGGCGCCGGCTTCCGGACCCTGGACTTCGACCGCCAGCAGGTTCTGCGAGGCCCAGTCTTCGTCGGTGCGCAGTTCAAAGGCGAAACGCCCGTCGGTGTCGGATGTTTCCGGTTTGTCGATCTTGATGTCCTCGTGGCGCCCGTTCATGTACCAGAGGGTGGCTTGCAGGGTTTTCACCGAGGTGTCGGCGAAGCGGATATCGACCTGGTGGCTGCTGTTGCGCAGGTCCATGTTCTTGCTGTTGACCATCAGCTCGTTCTTGCCGGGCTTGAGGGTGGCGCTGGCGCTCATTTGCGCCGGCTTGCCTTCGCAGCCGTTGTCGAGCAGGGCCATCATCTGCCGGTAGATGGTTTCCTGGTCCAGGCGGTACAGCGGCGAGAATTCCCAGATCAGGATCTTCGGTGGCTTGGTCTGGAATTCCTCGCTGCCCAGGTACTGCAGCATGGAGCCTTCGAAGCCGCCGCCGGGGAAGGCGACGTTGAGAATGTCGGCGCCGATCTCTTCCTGCAGGAAGCCGGCGAAGTTGTAGTTCTTGCCGCTGTGGCTGGTGCCCACCAGGGTGATTTCCGGGTTGCCGGAATCGCCGAACAGGTCGCCGTCGCCGGCTTCGCCCTTGGGTTCGGTGGTGAACTGGTCCATGTACTGGATCGCGTAGCTGGTGCCGCAGAGCTGGCCGGCCATGTTGTGCAGGGTGCCGGTCTTGCCCATGCGCCCGGACTTGTGGGTCTCGAACTCACGCTTGGGAATGTCGGCGAAGGCCGGCAACTGCTTGACCTTCTGCGCCACGATCTTCGCCGTGCGCTGGGCGCCGTACGGAGTCCAGTGCTGGTCGCCGCGGAAGTAGAAGTCGTGGGCCGGCAGGGTCTCCGGCAGTTGCTCGTTGGTCAGCGGCGACAGGTCCGGCACCACGTAGCCCATCTGGGCGAAACGGCCGAGCATGCCCTGGTAGTTTTTCAGGGCCTTGTCGTAGTCGAAGCTGGCCTTCTCCTGCGGGTTGAGCTTGTTGCGGTTCACCAGGCCACGGGTCGGCTGGTAGACCAGCACCAGCTCCACGCCCTTGCTCTTGAAGGCGTCGTGCAGCTGTTGCAGGCGGCGATAACCTTCCGGCGTGGTGTTGAATTCGGTGCGCAGGTCTTCCTGGGTACGGAACAGCCAGTCGCCCTGGGCTTGCACCAGGGTGGTGAAGTTCTGCTGGTAGCGGGTGGTGTAGTTCTTCGCGTCATGGGCCGCCGGGCACAGGTTGCAGCAGGGCTCGGCGGTGAACTTCGGTGCCTGGGTTTCATCGGCGCGAGCGCTGTTACTGGCGGCGAGAATGCCCGCGGTCAATGCCGAGAGGCTCAAGAGTTTGATCAGGTGTGGGCGCATGACAGTCATCCTCAATCGCGCATTTCGGTCTGGCGTTCGACAGGGTCGATCAGCACGGCTTTCTGCTGGCGCACCAGCAGGTCAAGAATTTCGTCCTGGCGCTCGCCGAGGATCCCCGAGAAGCTGATGCCGCTGCTCTTGGTCGGGGCGAGCATGGACACGCGGTACAGCTCGACGCTCAACGGCGAGTCGATGGACATCGGGCCGCTGCCATTGGCGGCCAGCTCGCCGCCGACCACGATCAGCGACACCTGGGCGTCGAACGGGTCGAGCTTGATGTCGCGGTCGGTGTCGGAGAGGTCCTTGATGTGGCCGTAGACGCCGGTCAGGCCGTTGGCCATGGCGACGTTCTCGTACAGGCGGATGTTCACGCTGTTGCGAATGCGGATGCCGTGGCGCCGGTTGCTGATCACCTTGTTACCCCACAGCAGGTTGTCGGCACTCTCGTAGAGGGTGATGCCGTCGGTGTGGTTGCGGTAGATCTCGTTGTCGGCGATCAGGTTGTTCACGCTGTTACGGTCGATCACCAGGCCTGAAAGTTTGTTCTCGTAGCTGCGGTTGTTGAAGATGAAGCTGTCGTTCACTTCCCGGGAAATGATGATCCCGTGCTTCTTCTTGGTCCCGTAGACGGTGTTGTCGGCGATGATCAGCCGGTGCGAACGGTCGTGGGGGTCGATGCCGTAGACGATGTTGTCCTTGTAGGTGTTGCCCTTGACCACGAAGTCGCGGGTCTCGTAGCAGTAGAAGCCGTACCACATGTCCGAGAACTCCGAGCCGATGATCCAGCCGGTGGGTTCGGGGCGCTTGAGCACCTTGGCCATGTTCGGCGTGTACTGGGAAATACTCACGCCGTAGGACTTACTGTTGGCGTAGCCGAAGCTGGCCATCTTGCTGTTGACGATGTAGGTCTCGGTGCCGCCCCAGGCCAGCAGGAACGGACGGAATTCCTTGGGCGAGTTGAACGTCGCCGGGCCGTTGTCCTTCTCGCGCCAGCCGGTGACCTTGGTGTCGCGCACGAACAGCTGGCCGTCGTTGACCAGGAACGAACCGCCTTCCTGGGACAGGCGCAGTTCCTGGGTCTGCTGGTCGATTTCCAGGATGCCCTTGCGCCCGACCACGATCGGCAGCCGCGCCAGGTACACGCCCGGCGAGGTTTCGCTGATGTACTGCTTGGGCAGCTTCTTCGCCAGCTCCTTGAGGTTGACGTAACCGTCGTCGATGAAGATCGCCTGGGGGATGCCGTGCTGGCGCACCACCCATTCGGCCATCTTGTTATCACCGCCGATAAAGTCCTTCAGCGCGTCTTCCTGCATCATGCGGCGCACGCTGATCTTGCCGGGCTTGCTGCGCACGATCTTCGCCGCCGCCGCTTCGGCGGTGTAGCCGGAGAGGTCGGGCAGGGCCGGCTTGGCCAGGTTCAGCGGCGCGGTGGGCGCGCTGCTGACGGTGTAGGTCTTGGCCTGTTGCAGCTCCTTGGCCACGGTCGGCTGCTTGCCGGACGTGGCGGCCGGAGCCGGTTCGACGTTGGCGAAGGCGGCGCTGCTGGCCAGCAGCATGGCGCCGGCCAACAGGCTGATCGAGCCTCTTATCGCTGGGCTGTTCATCGGGCTGTTCATCTCAGGCACTCCCTTGGCGGCTCGCATCAGAAGCGCCAGATCACGTCGACAAAGGCGCGGTGCATGTACGAGTCGACGTTCTTGCCATAGGCATCGCCCGGCTTGAACACGCCGCCACGAAAGCGCACCAGCGCCGAAGGCTCGTCGATCGACTGGCTGAGCGCGGCCGGCAGCAGGCCTTGCTTGAAGTACTTGGTGACCACGAGGTCCACTTCCTGGCCAAGGTCTTTCTCGCCATCGCGCAGCGGCAGGGACGAGCTGGAGAGCAGGGCGCCGGTGGCGTCGTCGTAGTTGTTTTCCACGGCGTTGATACCGTTGCTGCCCACCGGCTTGTTGCCGTCCACGCGCCAGAACTTGTGGTAGATCAGGCTGGCGTCATATTCGTCGGCGAGCATCCAGGAACCGAACAGGGTGGCGGTCTGCATGTTGTTCATTTCGCCGCGGAAGGCTTCGCCGAAACGGTGCACCCGCGAGCGGGTCCCGGTGTAGTTCGAGCGGTTGCTTTCCAGGCCGTTCTGTTCGTAGTCGCCGCTGGCGCGGGCGTAGGCCGCGCCGACCTGCCATTTCGGGTCCAGGCGCAGGCGCACGCCGAGGTCGGTGGCCCAGCCATCGAGGCTCTCGCCGCTCTTGGCCTGGGCCGGGCGGGTGCCGTCGGCGTTCAGCGCGTTGACCTTGTCGCGGTCGCCGCTCATGCCGGTGATGCTCGCCCAGTAGTTGACGGTGTTGGTGTTGCGCCAGTTATAGGCGTCGCTGTTGGCTTCCAGGCCGAGCCAGGTCAGGTCGCCGTTCTGGCGCTTGTCCAGGGAGTCGGTGGCTTCGCCCGGAACCGGGTAGTCGAGCTTGCCGTCGTCGTGGCTGTGGTGCGCGCGCACGCCAGCCCAATGCCCCGGGGTCCACTGGTAGGCCACATCGCCGTAGACGTGCAGGCGATCCTTGTCTTCCGGCGCCAGCTCCTTGAGGTCGGTGCGGTACTCGCTGAAGCGCTCGGCGATGCCGACGTTGGCGCGCAGCAGGGTGGTGTCGAAGGTCCAGTTCAGGGCTTCGATGTTGGTGTCGCGCCATTGGCCGTCGTCGTTGCGCAGGCGCTGGCGACCGAACTTCAACTGCTCGCCCGGGTAGGGGGTGAGGCCGCTGTAGCCGATCCAGAACTCGCGCATCGCCAGGTAGTTCTTCTTGCTCTTGCGGTCGCTGTTGTTGCTGCTTTCGGTGCTGGCGCCGTCGGACTGCTGCAGGGTGTCGGTCTCGATGATATCGGTCGAGGTCACCGCCTGGCCCATGGCGTAGGCGCTCCAGTTGCCGCTTTCGCCGTAGACCCAGGGACGCAGGTCGAGGCCGACGCCATTGACGTCGCCGCCGCCCAGGGTGCCGAGGTCACGGTCGTCTTCGGACTGGCCGGTGATTTTCACTTCCAGGCCGAAGTTCTTGCTCTCGGTGATGGCCGCCAGCGTCGGGTTGGACCAGACCAGGGCAAAACCCAGGGCCACACCCAGCTTCGACAGGCTGAACAGTTTTCCCGTAGCCGCTGCCGCAGGCTGCGATCGGCTGCGCAGCAGCCGCAAAACCTGCGCACGCGGTGCGGCTGAAAGATCTCGGGCGCCTGGACGACGTCCGCTGCGCGGTCGATCGCAGCCTGCGGCAGCGGTTACAGGATTGGCGTGGCTGGATGGAGTGAACTTCATAGGGATTCCTCACCGTCTTCTTCCTGCAACGCGTGCAGTTCCAACGTGTTCTGGCTCAAGGCGCCACGTACGGCCTGCTCCTGTTGCAGCAGGCGTTGGGCCTCGGCGCGTTGGCCTGGCGGTAGTTGGGCTTCGAGTTGTTGCGCAAGCTCGTTGGCTTGCGGGGTGTCCTGGGTCTTGGCCAGCTGGCTGAAGACATAGGCGTTGAGCGGGTCGGGCTTGGTGCCCTTGCCCTGGGAGAACAGCTGGGCGATGGCGAAATCGGCGCTGTTCTGGCCGTTGCGCGCGGCGGTCAGCAGGTGGTCCAGGGCCTTTTGCGGATAGACCTGGCCCAGGTAGCCACGGCGGTAGATCTGGCCGAGGTAGTAATCGGCGGCGACTTCCTTGCCCTGGGCCTTCTTGAAGTGTTCTTCGGCGACCTTGGCGTCGGCCGGGACCATCTTGCCTTCGTAGTAGAGCTTGCCCAGCAGCAGTTCGGCGCGGGGCTGGTCGGCGGCGCGACCGTTGTCCAGGTACTGCATCATCTTGTCGACGTCGCCGAGTTCAGGGAAGTCGTAGAGCAGTTGCGCCAGGGTGACCCAGGAGGCCGGGTAGCCGGGAGCGATCGGCTCCAGCAGCGCCTGCGCGGTTTTCTCGTCGGTCTTGCCCAGGCTGGCGTCGCCCAGCACCCGGGCCACGCTGTCGACCCGTTGCGCGCTGATGACGCCGCGGGCGTGGCCGGCCTGCAGCTGTTTGAGCAGCTCGGCCTGTTGCTCCGGCTGGCCGCGTTTCTGGTAGACGGTGGCCAGTTCGACGTAGCAGATATCGGTGACGTTCAGCGCCGCCTTGCAGATGGTTTCCACCTCGGCCAGGTGCTGGTCGTAGGTACCCTGGGTGCGGTACAGCAGCACCTGGGCCAGGCCGGCTTCCGGGTAGCCGGCGCTGCGCCATTGGCTGATCTGCTGCTGGGCGTTGACCTTGGGGAAGCTCTGCGGATATTGCAGGTAGAGCATCGCCAGCGGGATCAGGGTGTTGCCTTCACCATTGGCGAAGGCCTTTTTCAACAGGCCTTCGGCTTCGTGGTGCTCGGCTTCGGTGGAGCCGGGCTTGGCCACCAGCAGGCGACCCAGGCGCGCCTGGGCCCGCGGCGAGGTGTCGGCCGCGGCGCGGTAGGTCGCCTCGGCTTGCTTGATCTTCGCCGGGTCGCGGGTTTCCATCTGGATATCGGCCAGGCCGACCTGGGCGTCGCTGTAACCCAGGTCCGCCAGCTGCCGGTAGTTCTGCTCCGCGAGCACAGTGTCGCCGCGCTTCAGGGCTTCGTTGGCCAGGCGCTGGTCGGGCAGGCCGGCGCAACCGGCCAGGGCCATGGCGGTCACCAGAGGCAACAGCAATGCCGAACCCTGTAGCCGCTGCCGCAGGCTGCGATCGGCCGCGTAGCGGACGGGTTCCGGACGGCGCGCTGTGTTCGCCAGACCGCATTCATCCCCTTCACGAGTGCGTTGCACTCGATCGCAGCCTGCGGCAGCGGCTACAGGGGCCGTTTTCGTCATCGGGAGTGGGGTATGAATAGTCATGGTTAGAGACCGGCAGCCATGGCTTTGTCGATCAGCCAGTTCACGGACGGGCCGCGGTCGCTGCTGACTTCCACCGGGCGGCCGGCGAAGGAGCTGCTCAGCGGGGCGTCGGGTTTGATCTGCACGCGAATGTCCGAGGACAGGTCGTTGCTGTTGAGGCTGGTGCTGCTGACGATGGTGCCGGTGCGTACGTCGTCTTCGCCGGCGATCTGGAAGCTGACCTTGGTCCCCGGACGCACGTCGGCGAACTGGCGGTAGGAGAAACGCGCTTCGACGTTGGCCTGGCTGTTACGCGGGACCAACTGGAAGATCACGTCGCCCTTGCTGGCGTACTGGCCGTCGGCAACCATTTGCTGGGCCACGGTGCAGTCGCAGGGCGAGGTCAGGGTGCCGGTCATCTGCTTGCCGAACAGCTCCTCGACCTTGGCCGGTTGCAGCTGGTCTTCGTTCAGGTGGCCCTTGAGCACGTCGAGCATGCTGGTGCTGAAGGTTGCCAGCGGGGCGCCCTTGGCGGCCACGCCGTCGGCCTGGATCAGGCTCTGCACGGTGCCGTCGCGCGGCATGGTGACGTTCATCCCCGGCGCGCTGACCAGGCCGGCCTGGGCGTGGCTGACGAAGTACATGCCGTACACCGACTTGAGGATGAAACCGAAGGCCGCCAGGCCAACGACGAAGATCCCGGCGCTGAAGGTCACCGCGCGCAGGCGGCCCAGGGCGCTCATGCCGTGGCCGGCGTCCTTGCTCTTGCGCGCCTTGGTGAAGTTGTCGCGCTGCAGGGTGGCGAGCACGTCGCCCATGGTCACGATGTCGCCGGCCAGGTGCGAGGTGATCAGCTGGCGCAGGGTCGAGATGTCCTGGGGCTCGAGGTTCTGGAACTGGCAGCCGACCCGGCCGCTCTGGCGATCCACGGAGCGCACCTGCAACTCCACGTCCATGGCCAGCCCGAGGTTGTCGATGACGAACTGCAGGCGGCCCTTGTGCACGTCGCCGACCTTGATCGGCAACTGCCCGCAGTTGAAGCTCAGGCCGCCGGCGGAGAGGTCGATGACCCGCGCCTCGACTGGGGTCCGGTCGGGGCCGAAGAAGCGCAGCTTGGCCGGGATCTTGACCCGGGCGTGTTGGCGTTGGGCTTCGGATTCATGCACTACATTGACGTTCACGGCGGTGTTCATAAGGGCGATTTCCTAGTTAATTCAGGCAAGGCGGGTCAGACCATCAGCAGCAGCGCGGCGACGAAAATGCTGCCGGCGGAGAAGGTCATGGTCCGAGACGACCAGGTGTTGAACCAACGTTGAAAGCTGGCGAGGTCACGGGACAGAGCAGTCGGTTGGCGGGTCCAGGACTGTTGGTCGAGGCGGAAGAACACATAGATCTTCACCAGGGCCCCGACGATCTGGTTGTAATAGAGGATCAAAGGGTAGGCCGGGCCGATCCTGTGCCCCGAACAGGACAGCAGCAGGGTCAGCAGCAGGCGGGTGATACCGATCCACAGCAGGTACACCAGGATGAAGGCGGTGCCGTACTTGAAGCTGGCGATCAGGGCCACGGTCAGGCCCAGCAGGGAGGTCCACATCGACACGCGCTGGTCGAACAGCACCACGCTGGTGAACAGCCCCAGGCGCTTGAGACCCAGCCCCAGGGCCCGGGAGTTCTGCCGCAGGTTGTTGCCGTACCAGCGGAACATCAGCTTGCGGCTGGCCTTGATGAAACTCTTCTCCGGCGGGTGTTCCACGGTATTGATCGCCGCATCGGGCACGTAGAAGGTGTCGTAGCCCAGGCGCATCAGGCTGAACCAGCTGGACTTGTCGTCGCCGGTGAGGAACTTGAAGCGGCCCAGGCGCCAGTGTTGCAGCGAGTCGCTTTCCACGTCGGCGATGAAGTCCGGGTTGGTGACCACGCTGGCGCGGAACACCGACATGCGTCCGGTCATGGTCAGCACGCGCTTGGACAGGGCCATGGAGCACATGTTGATGTGGCGCTGGGCGAAGCGCAGCTTGTGCCATTCGCTCATGATGTAGCCGCCGCGCACTTCGCAGAACTCGTTGGTGGTCAGGCCGCCGACGTTGCCGAACAGCTGGAACCAGGGCACGGTCTTGCGCACCACGCCTTCGCCGAGCACGGTGTCGCCGTCGATCACCGCTACCACGGCGCGGTCGTCCGGCAGGTGGCGGGAGATGGCGCGGAAACCGAAGGCCAGGCCGTCGCGCTTGCCGGTGCCGGGGATGCG
Source organism: Pseudomonas sp. 09C 129 (assembly GCF_002843625.1). Lineage (NCBI taxonomy): Bacteria > Pseudomonadati > Pseudomonadota > Gammaproteobacteria > Pseudomonadales > Pseudomonadaceae > Pseudomonas > Pseudomonas sp. 09C 129. The sequence goes on from NZ_CP025261.1 coordinate 1,655,219, forward strand.
CACGAAGTCGAGTTTGACGTGGGCTGGCGGGTTCATGCGGGCCCAGAGGCTTTTCACCAGCAGCTCGTCGGACATCTCCACGATCGAGCAGACCACGGTGGTAGGGAAGCCGCAGTCGATGGCTTCACGGATCACCGAGCCATAGACCTGGGCGGTGGTCAGGGCGTCGATCCGGAAACTGGTGACCATCAGGTACACGTGGGACGGATCGGCGGCCTTGCCCAGCTTGCGGACCTTGCGGCGCAGGTGCGGGTAGACCACGTAGAGAAACAGCATGCCGCGCACGAAATGCGTGGCACCCATCGAGTAGCGCCAGATACCCACGGCGCCAATCAGGAAGATGAAGTCCTTCGATTCGGAGTCGAATGTGGACGCGGGCAACGCCAGGGCGAGACCCATCAGTAAACTCAAGAAAAACAGCCAACCTGCGGCCTGGAGTAGGCCGTGCTTTAGCCTGTGCATAATCTGCATCCGTCTCGATCTCGGGCGAGCCTGTGGGGTGGCCCGATGGGGTTAAGGCAGGCGAAAAAAGCCGGGGTGGCGTTGGCGCCCTGGCGGACGCCATCGCCAGCAAGCTGGCTCCTACAGGTGCGATGCGATCCTTGCAGGAGCGAGCTTGCTCGCGATCAACCGCGAAGCGGTCGCCGTGCTTCCCGAATCTGCCGGCTTACCAGCAGATACCTTCGGTCCGGCCGCTCGCGCTGGTGGCCTTGGACATGAACCCGACCAGGTCGATGACCTGTTTGCCATGCGGCACTTCTTCGGCCAGGGCGCGGAACTTCTCGTCGCGGTTGCCGAGGATGATCACGTCGGAGTTGTCGATCACCGAGTCGAAGTCCGCGTTGAGCAGGGACGAGACGTGGGGGATCTTGGACTCGATGTAGTCCTTGTTGGCACCGTGGACGCGGGCGTACTCGACGTTGCTGTCGTAGATGCTCAGGTCGAAGCCCTTGCCGATCAGCATTTCCGCCAGCTCCACCAGCGGGCTTTCGCGCAGATCGTCGGTGCCGGCCTTGAAGCTCAGGCCGAGCAGGGCGACTTTGCGCTTGTCGTGGCTGGAGACGATGTCGAAGGCGTTCTGCACCTGGGACTCGTTACTGCGCATCAGCGAGTTGAGCAGCGGTGCTTCGACGTCCAGGGAACCGGCGCGGAAGGTCAGGGCGCGCACGTCCTTGGGCAGGCAGGAACCGCCGAAGGCGAAGCCCGGGCGCATGTAGTACTGGGACAGGTTGAGGGTCTTGTCCTGGCAGACCACGTCCATCACTTCACGACCGTCGACGCCGACGGCCTTGGCGATGTTGCCGATCTCGTTGGCGAAGGTGACCTTGGTGGCGTGCCACACGTTGCAGGTGTACTTGATCATCTCGGCGACAGCGATGTCCTTGCGGATGATCGGAGCGTCGAGTTCTTCGTACAGCGATTGCAGGACGTCGCCCGAAGCCTTGTCGAACTCGCCGATCACGGTCATCGGTGGGAAGTCGTAGTCCTTGATCGCGGTGCTTTCACGCAGGAACTCAGGGTTGACCGCGACGCCGAAGTCGACGCCGGCCTTCTTGCCGGAGCAGTCTTCGAGGATCGGGATCACCACGTTGGCGACAGTGCCCGGCAGTACGGTACTGCGCACCACGATGGTGTGGCGGGAGGTCTTGTCACGCAGGACAAAACCGATCTCGCGGCATACCGCTTCGATGTAGTTGAGTTCCAGGTCGCCGTTCTTCTTGCTGGGCGTGCCGACACAGATCATCGACAAGTCGGTGTCGCGAATCGCCTCGGCGAAATTGGTGGTTCCGCGCAGACGACCGGTTTGAATACCTTGCGCCAGAAGTTCACCCAGACCCGGTTCAACGATCGGCGATTTACCGGCGTTGATCATATCGATCTTGTCCTTGGCAACATCGACGCCAACGACCTCATGGCCCCGTGCAGACAGGCAACCGGCACATACTGCACCGACGTAACCCAAACCAAATATGCTGATGCGCATCGCATTTACCTCTGTGTTATTCACGCCATTAGATGGCCGGAGTTAATGTTTGCCAGCTGTAATTACGCACTCGGAAGTTCAACGAACAGGCGTTGAAATATCCAGTGCAGGCAGACTAAGTTCCGAGTGTCTAAATAAGTGCACTCAAGTTGTGCGCAACTTGGCCTTGTTGTAGGGGCTGCCCTTAAATGTTGCCGTCCTTCCTGTTGGAAGGCTGCTCCGAGGTTGGCGATAATCCTGATTTATAGGAACAGACCCATGATAATCAGGTAGTTACACGCTCCCGGAAGCGCTTTAAGGCGGGCTATGCCATGGCCTTGTAGGGGATAGTAATGGTGCATTATCTCCTGTGTATTGACCCTGAGTTCGAGTTCCTGAGCAGTAGGTCAGGACAATATGACAACTTCGCTACTGTCGTTGGATCCCATGTAAGTCATCTCCTACAAACTCGCTGAGAATCGTTACCGGTGGTATGAGCGGTGGTTCAGGACATAGTTCCAGACCGCTGATCCTGTTTTCTGAAATTTCTTGAAATATTGCAAAAGATGGCACTGCTTTCATATTGATAGCACTTACCATTTCAGCCTTTAGTTATGGGGAGTTAAAGCGCGGGGATATTTTTATGCCACTACCGCTAAAAAATTTGTGTGCCACTACTGAAAAAAATGACCTCTGTCGAGTGAAACAAAAGTTATAAATTCAGAAGAAGATATTTTGGCGCCAATTGTTTGGCGTTTTGGCGGGAGTCAAAGAGGAAAGTGACCGCTCGTCGACGCACTCGTTTGCGCGAAACCAGTGCATCGACCGAGTGCGTTATTCCGGTGCGTGATCGCGCAGGAAAACCAGATTGTCGGGTTTCGACTGTTCGGCGCTGTAGCGGTAACCCTGGACATCGAATTGCTTGAGGGTCGCCGGGTCGTTGATGCGTTCTTCTATGACGAAGCGGCTCATCATGCCCCGGGCCTTCTTGGCGTAGAAACTGATGATCTTGTACTGGCCGTTCTTCAGGTCCTTGAACTCGGTATTGATGATCCGGGCGTTCAGGGCCGTGCGCTTGACCGCCGAGAAGTATTCGTTGGAAGCCAGGTTGAGCAGCAGGTCGTCGCCCTGTTCGGCCAGGGCCTCGTTGAGCCATTCGCTGATGCGCGTGCCCCAGAAGGCGTACAGGTCCTTGCCGCGGGCGTTGGCCAGCTTGGTGCCCATTTCCAGGCGATAGGGCTGCATCAGGTCCAGCGGGCGCAGCAGGCCGTACAGGCCGGAGAGCATGCGCAGATGCTGCTGGGCGTAATCGAAATCGGCTTCGCCCAGGGTTTCGGCATTCAGGCCGGTGTACACGTCGCCCTTGAACGCCAGCAGCGCCTGCTTGGCGTTGGCCGGAGTGAAGGCCGGGGTCCAACTGCCGAAGCGCGCGGCGTTGAGGCCGCCGATCTTGTCGGAGACGTGCATCAGTTCGCTGATTTGCGCCGGGCTCAGTTCGCGCAATTGCAGGATCAGTTCCTGGGAGTGATCGAGGTACTGCGGCTGGGTGAAGCGTTGAGTGACGGGCGGGGTCTCGAAATCGAGGGTCTTGGCGGGTGAAATCACCATCAGCATGAAGTCGTCTCCTGTAAGCGTCGGGGGATTCTAGGGGCTTGGGCGCTTTGACTCCACCTATGAAGGCAATAGGGCATGCCGCCGGTCGTCCGTTGGTCGGCGATGGTCTGCTGCAGGGAGGCGCGTGTCCGCTCTCTATAAAGGGAAGGGGAGCGGCCTAGGCAATAGGGCCGAGAGGCCGGCATCGGCTATAGTGCCGCGCGGGTTTTGTTATGGAGACATCCCTTTGCGCAGCGCGTTTTTTCTTTCGATCTGGCTGTTGAGTTTCGGCGCCCTGGCGGCGCCGAACGAGGTGGCGACCCTGGATCGCAGCACCTGGCCGGAACAACTCGGCAACCCGACCCTGTTCGACGTGGCGTCGCGGGCGGAGATCCTCACCTTCGCCCGCGCCCTGCTGGACAGCGAGGCCTGGGATGAAGCTTCGTTGAAGCAGCGCCTGGGCCTGCGGATTATCAACATGGCGTCGATCGATGCCGTCCGCCAGCGGCTCTGGCGGCAATTGCTGACCAACTACAACTTCGCCCAGCAGAGCTGCGACCAGGACGCTTCCTTCTGTTTCCTGGTGGAAGACATGGACACCCTGCGCGAGCAGGCCGGCAAGTTCCAGTTGGGCGACGACTCCTATTACGCCCGCTGGGCCGAACCGAGCCGGACCTTCCATGAACAGTATCTGGACGAACTGCTGCGCAAGGCCGCGCTGTTTCCCCAGAGCGCCAGCGAGATCGAGCGTTTTGGCAACTACGAGCGCAATGGCGACGAGCTCAATGACCGGCTGTTCTTGCTGACCTTCGACAGCGCTGCCAATCTCGCCCCGGACAACACCCCGTGGCTGACCGAATACCTGCGCAAGTCGAACATGAACGGCACCTTCTTCGTGCTTGGCAGCGAGTTGCAGAGCCGCCTGGAGCAGCGTTCGGTGGCCAGCCTGCAGGCCCTGTATTCGCAGCAGTGCGTGGGTGTGCTGGGCTGGGAGTATCGTTCCCACAGCCATTGGCAGGACTGGCAGGATTCGATCGAGCGCAGCGTCGAGCTGGCCAAGGGCAAGCTGCCGGAAAACTACGTGCCGCTGTTTCGCCCGCCCTACGGCCAGCGCCGGGCGGATGCGCAGGCCTTCTTTAATGCACAGGGTTTGCAGGTGGCGCTGTGGGACATCGACCCGCAGGACGGCGCCGGCAAGCTCAAGGGCGAGCAGAGCGGCCAGCGGGTGCTGACCCTGATGCTGTTGTGGCGGCACGGGGTGATCAATTTCAACGCCCGGCAGGACGCGGTGAAGACGGCATTGCCCTGGTTGCTGACGCAGACGGCGCAGAGCGGAATCGGTTGGGAGGATTGTCAGGACGCGTTTCGCTAGAAACGACGAAAGGTCCGTATTTACGGGGGGAGAGGAGGTTTTTGCCGATTTTGGCCAGGATTTCGAGGCAGGCGGACTTCCGACTTTAACGGTGCCGGGGCAGCGCGCCAAGGGCTATTCGTCACTCTGCAAAATAAACTTAAAAAAAGCGTCAAAGTGCTTTTTCCTGTCACAGGTTTTGGAGTATTACGAAGTCAGACCGCCGAAACCTGCAACACAGGTGGCGTCTCCCAAGACTCCTTTTGTGTGCACTTCACTCGAACCCCTGCGGGTGAATTCGACGGTCAATTCGAGGCGCAGCACCGCCATGGTATTGCGTCGACTGGCCCCCACATAAGGTGACCGAGTATGGATGACCACGGACGTAGCCCTTCCTCCAACCAGCCAATCCTTTATGTACTCGATACCAATGTATTGATTCACGATCCAAACGCCCTGCTGAACTTCGAAGAACACCATGTGGCGATCCCGATGATCGTCCTGGAGGAACTCGACAAGCTCAAGAGCGGCCATCACAGCGTTGCAGCGGAATGCCGCCAGGCCATTCGCCTGATCGACAAGACCCTGGGTGAGGCTTCGCCTGAAGACGTCGAGCTGGGTGTGCCTATCCAGCGTGGCAAGAGTGGCCCCAAAGGCCTGCTGTCGATCCTCATGAGCAAACGCTCCGAGCCCAACAGCCTGCTGCCGGAAAACCTCAACGACAACATCATCATCAACCAGTTGATCGACCTGCACGCGCGCGACAAGGAGCTGCGCGTGGTGCTGGTGACCAAAGACATCAACATGCGCCTCAAGGCGCGCGCCTGTGGGATCGCCGCCGAGGACTACAGCACCGACCAGCTGGTCGACGACGTGGCCTTGCTGCCCAACGGCTTCCACAACATGACCGGTTCCTTCTGGGACCGTGTGAGCAAGGTGGAAACCCGCCAGGATCACGGCCGCACCTGGCACCAGGTGCAACTCACCGACAACCTGCCGGCGGTGCACATCAACGAGTTCATCATCGACGAACAGGGTTTCGTCGGCTGGATCAAGGAGATTCGCGCCGACGTGCTGCTGATTCTCGACCTGCATCAGGAACCCCTGTTGCACCAGGAAGCCTGGGGCCTGAAACCGCGCGACATCTATCAAGGCCTGGCGCTGTTCGCCCTGCTCGATCCGGACATCCATCTGGTCAACCTGTCCGGGGCTGCCGGTTCAGGCAAGACCATCCTGGCCCTGGCCGCGGCCATCGAGCAGACCATGGTCAGCAAGCGTTATCGGCGCATCATCGCCACCCGCAGCGTGCAGGGGCTGGACCAGGAGATCGGCTTCCTGCCGGGCACCGAAGCGGAAAAGATGGAGCCCTGGCTCGGCGCCATCACCGACAACCTCGAAGCCCTGCACATGGATGACGAAAGCACCCATGGCAGCGTCGACTACATCCTCAGCAAGGTGCCGCTGCAGTTCAAATCCCTCAACTACATTCGTGGCCGCAGCTTCCAGCAGAGCCTGATCCTGATCGACGAATGCCAGAACCTCACCCCGCACCAGATGAAAACCATCATCACCCGTGCCGGCGCCGGTTCCAAAGTGGTGTGCCTGGGCAACCTGGCGCAGATCGATACCCCCTACCTGTCCGCGACCAGCTCCGGGCTGACCTACCTCACTGAACGCTTCAAGGACTTCCCCAACGGGGTGCACATCACCCTGCAAGGGGTGCCACGCTCGATTCTGGCCGAATACGCCGAATCCCATCTGTAACCCTCACCAGACGGGCGGCCGCGAGGCCGCCCGTTTTTTTGTGCCTGGATGAAATCTTCTGTAGCCGCTGCCGCAGGCCGCGATTGGCTGCGCAGCAGACGCCAGAGGACTTGTTGCGTTTCACCGGTAACCCTGGGGAAGTCCGGATCACGTCCGCTACGCGGCCGATCGCAGCCTGCGCCAGCGGCTACAAGGATCGCGTAATCAAACGTGCGGAAATTTGACCCTCGGGTTTACAATCGCCTTTCCTGATCAGGAGTAAGGCTGTGCTGACTCATCTCGATTCCCAAGGTCGCGCCAATATGGTCGACGTCACCGACAAAGCCGTGACGTCCCGCGAAGCCACGGCCGAAGCCCGGGTGCGCATGCTCCCGCAAACCCTGCAAATGATCGTCAGCGGCGGTCACCCCAAGGGTGATGTGTTCGCCGTGGCGCGCATCGCCGGCATCCAGGCGGCGAAAAAGACCAGCGATCTGATCCCCCTGTGCCATCCGCTGATGCTTACCAGCGTCAAGGTCGAGCTCAGCGCCGAAGGCGAGGACAGTGTGCGTATCGTTGCTCGCTGCAAGCTGGCCGGGCAGACCGGGGTGGAAATGGAAGCCCTGACCGCCGCCAGCGTCGCCGCGCTGACCATCTATGACATGTGCAAGGCCGTGGACCGCGGCATGACCATCGAAGGCGTGCGCTTGCTGGAGAAGCTGGGCGGCAAGAGCGGTCATTACCAGGCGGGTGAGCAATGAACCTGACCGTGAAGTTTTTCGCCCGCTATCGCGAGGCGCTGGGCGTGGATTCGCTGCGGGTCGCCGGCGATTTCGCCACGGTCGACGATGTGCGCGCCCTGCTGGCCCAACGCGAGGGCGCCGAGGTGCTCAGCGAGCAGAACCTGATGTGCGCCCGCAACGAAGACCTGTGCCAGCTCGACGAGCCAGTGAGCGACGGCGACGAAGTGGCGTTTTTTCCTACCGTGACCGGGGGCTGACATGGCGATTCGTGTGCAATCGGGCGCCTTCGATCCGGGGGCGGAAGTCAACGCCATGCATGCGGCGAATGTCGGCGTCGGCGCAGTGGTGAGCTTTGTCGGCTACGTGCGTGATTTCAACGATGGCCTGGATGTGGCCGGGATGTTTCTCGAGCATTACCCGGGCATGACCAAAAAGGCCCTCGGCAAGATCGCCGCCGAGGCCGAACAGCGCTGGCCGCTGCTCAAGCTGGAAGTGCTGCATCGCATCGGCGCGCTGGAGCCGGGCGAGCCGATCGTCTTCGTCGGCGCCGCCAGCGCCCACCGCCAGGCGGCGTTCGACGCCTGTGCCTTTGTCATGGACTACCTGAAAACCCGCGCACCGTTCTGGAAAAAGGAAACCACCGCCGATGGCCCGCGCTGGGTGGAAGGTCGCGACAGCGATCATGCGGCGGCGGACCGTTGGAAAGAATGATTGCCTGATTCATCCGTATTGACCGCAAGTCCTCATCGCGGGCAAGCCTCGCTCCTACAGAGGATTGCATGGCTTCTGTAGGAGCAGCCGGTCGACGCTCGATTGCCCGCGATGGCGCCCTCGACTACGCCCCTATTTCTCTGCTTTTTTCCATTTCTGTCTCTCGACCAAAGGCCGGCTGACCTGCGTCCGCTGCGTTGACGAAATATACGTAAAAGTCCAGTATGGATTTACAAGTACAAACAAGGCTCCACTGTTTCACTCCTTTCTTCTGTCTTGCCAAACCAACAACAACCCGCGAGAGAACGAATATGAAGAAACTCCCCCTCATCAGTGGCCTGGCCCTGAGCCTGTTGGCGTGCAGCAGCCTGTTCGCCGCCGAGAAAACCCTGCGCATCGGCATCGAGGCGGCTTATCCGCCGTTCGCCTCGAAAACCGACAAGGGCGAGATCGTCGGTTTCGACTACGACATCGGCAATGCCCTGTGCGCGCAGATGCAGGTCAAGTGCCTATGGGTCGAGGGTGAATTCGACGGCCTGATTCCCTCCTTGAAAGTGAAGAAGATCGACATGGCGCTGTCGTCGATGACCATCAACGAAGACCGCAAGAAGTCGGTCGACTTCACCCACAAGTACTACTTCACTTCCTCGCGGCTGGTGATGAAGGAAGGCGCCACGGTCGATGACCAATACGCCAGTCTCAAGGGCAAGAACGTCGGTGTGCAACGGGCGACCACCACTGACCGCTACGCCACCGAGGTGTTCGAGCCCAAGGGCATCAACGTCAAGCGCTACAGCAACAACGAAGAGATCTACATGGATCTGGCGGCCGGGCGCCTCGATGCTATTTTCGCGGACACCATTCCGCTGAATGACTTCCTGTCGATGCCGCGCGGCAAGGGCTATGCGTTTGTCGGGCCGGAACTGAAGGACCCGAAATACGTGGGCGAGGGCGCGGGGATCGCGGTGCGCAAGGGCAATGCCGAGCTGGTCGGCCAGTTGAATAGCGCCATCGATGGCATTCGCGCCAGTGGCGAATATCAGAAGATTTCCGAGAAGTACTTCAAGTCCGACATCTACGGCGACTGATGTCGTGTGGCGTTCGTGAGGACGCCATCGCGGGCAAGCCTCGCTCCTGCGGTTTTGTAGGAGCGAGGCTTGCCCGCGATGCTTTTAGAGGCTGTCAGCCCTTCAATTCCTTCAGGTGCTTGTACACCGTCGCCCGCCCCATGTTCAGCACATTGGCCACATAGTTGGCGGCGCTTTTGCCCTTGAACGCGCCTTCGGCGTGCAGCGCCAGCACCAGTTCGCGCTTGTGTTCGCGGGTCAGCAGGTTCAGGCCCAGCTGCCGTTCGCGCAGCCAGTTGTGCAGGAAGGTGTTGATGCGCTCCTGCCAGTCGTCGCGAAACAGCGAGTCCGGTTGCGGGATCAGTTTGCTCGGCGAGAGGAACAGGTCCAGCGCTGCCTTGGCATTCTCGAACAGCGAAATATTCAGGTTGATGCACAGCACCGCCAGCGGCTGGCCGCTGCCGTCGCGCAGCACGCTGCTGAGGCTGCGGATCTTCTGGCCGTCCCAGTTGAGCTTTTCGTAGGGGCCGATATTCCGCTCATTGGCATCCTCGCCGAGCATGTCTTCGAGGGCGGAGTCGTCGCCCACTTCGCGCTTGGAGATGTTGTTGGCGATGTAGTCGATCTTCTGCGTGCGCAGATCGTGGATGACCACCTCGGCATGGGGGAAGAACAGCGTGGCGATGGCATCGGCGATCGCCCGGAAGTTATCCAGGGCAGGGTCCTGCGCGGGTGAGGTCATGGGTGGTTCTCCAGGCGGTGTCAGCGCCCTGCGAGGCAGGGCGCTGCGAGTGTGCCGCAATCGTTGGGGCACGTCACTGAGCGGGGTCAGCCGAGGCGGGCGGGGGAGAGCATGGCGGCGTCCAGGCCAAAGCGCGCCAGTTGCTCCGGCAAGGCTTCGCCACGCACCAGGGCAGCGCTGGCCTGGCCCATGGCTGGCGAGGTCTGGATGCCGTAGCCGCCTTGCGCGGCGACCCAGAACAGGCCCGGTACCTGGGTGTCGAAGCCGGCCAGCAGGTCGCCGTCGCTGACGAAGCTGCGCAGGCCGGCCCAGGTGCGGGTCGGGCGGCGAATGGTCAGGGTGGTGGCCTCTTCGATCTGGTAGATGCCCATGGCGATGTCCAGCTCTTCCGGCTGTACGTCGTGGGGCTCCACCGGGTCGGCGTTGGCCGGCGAGCCGAGGAACATGCCGGCGTCGGGCTTCATGTAGAAGGATTCGTCGAGGCTCACCAGCATCGGCCAATGGTGGATATCGACGCCTTCGGGGCCGGCGAAGATAAAGGCTGCGCGGCGTTTCGGCTGCAGGCCCAGGGGCCGGGCGCCGGCCATGGCGCCGACCTGGTCGGCCCAGGCGCCGGCGGCGTTGATCAGGATGGGCGCGCTGAAGGTCTGGCCGGCAGTCTGTACCTGCCATTGGCCTTGTTCGTCGCGGCTCAGCCCCAGCACTTCACAGTCGGTACGCACCTCACCCTGGTTGCGCCGGATACCGCGCAGGTAACCCTGGTGCAGGGCGTCGGTGTCGATGTCGCTGGCGCTTGGGTCGTAGAGGGCGCCGTGGACCTTCTCGCGACGCAGGATCGGCAGGCGCGCGCAGGCTTCGTCGGCGCTCAGCAGCTGCATTTCCGGCACCGTGGCCTTGGCGCTCAGGTACTGGTTGTTCAGCTCGCTGGGGTCGCCGGTGAAGTCCACGGTCATTTCGCCGCGCGGGGTCAGCAGCGGGTGCTCGCAGAACCCTTGCGGCGGGGCATCGAAAAAGTCCCGGCTGGCCAGGGTCAGGGCGCGTACCTGGGGTGTGCCATAGGCGGCGGTATAGAGCGCCGCGGAGCGCCCGGTGGAGTGGTAGGCCGGATGCGATTCGCGTTCCAGCACCAGCACCCGGCCATGGCGCGACAGCCAGTAGCCGGTGGAGGCACCGGCAATGCCGCCGCCGATGATGATGAAGTCTGCCTGGGTCATTCGAGCCTCCAAAAAAGGGGATAACGCGCGTCTGTAGGAGCGAGGCTTGCCCGCGATCGATCCTGAGCCTGTCACAGTGGTTCGCTCGGGGCCGTCGATCGCGAGCCAGCTGGTGTTCCATTGGTATTTAGTGAGTGCACTGCAAGCGGTACAGCGCATTGGCCAGGGCGATGTCTTCCAGGCCCAGGCCGATGGAGCGGAAGAACACGTGGCGCCCCGGCTCCGGTCGTTGCGCCAGGTCGCTGAGCAGTTCGGGCAGGTCGCCGAGAATCGCCGCCTTGTCCCAGCCATGCCGTTCGCCGGCGATCAGCATCTCGCCGGCCGAGCCGGGGGTGGTCTGACGATAGTCGCAATACACCTGCATGTCCTTCAGCGCGGCGGGTGGCACTTCATGGGCCCGTGGCGCGTTGGTGCTGATGGAGGTGATCAGCGCCGGCTTGCGCAAGGTGCGCGGGTCGATCACCGGGCCGGCGGAGGAGGTGCAGAGCATGATGACGTCGGCGTCCTGCAGGGCGTCATCGAGCTGGCTGGCGACCTGCAGGCGCGGGTCGAGGGCCTTCAGGCGCGCGATGTCCTCGGCGGATTTTCCGGCCAGGCCAGGGGAGTACAGGCGGATGGATTGCCACTCGCGCAGGGCTTTCACGTAATGCAGGTGGGCCTGGGCCACGGGGCCGCTGCCGATGATCGCCAGGTGCCTGGCGTCGGCCGGCGCCAGGGCGTCGACGGCCACGGCGGTGGTGGCCGCGGTGCGCGCGGTGGTCAGTTCGCCAGCGTCACAGAGCAGCAGCGGCTGACCGCTGTCCATGGACATCAGCAGGGTCCAGGCGGTGACCAGCGGACCTTCGGCGCGGACGATATAGGGCGAGGTCTTGACCCCGTAGACCCGCTCTTCGGCCAGCACGCCCAGGTAGTTGATAAAGTCCCCGGCGCCCTGGGGAAACTCCACCAGTTGCTGCGCCGGCTGCACGGCAAGCCCGGCGGCCAGGTCGTGGAACAGCTTGCGCAGGATCTGCGGCACGTCGACCTGCGCCAGCAACCGGCGGGCTTGAGGCTGGGTAATCACGCAAGGCGTGCTGGACATGCGGGTGCTCCCAAGAAATAAACTAATTTGTCCATTATGGACTTTTAGTTTTGTCGGGCAATATCCAGGCGAAAAAAAAACGCAGCCTGTGGTCGGGCTGCGTTTTTTTGCGGGCAGGCTTGTATCTGTAGGAGCGAGGCTTGCCCGCGAGGCGTCATTGCTGACACTGCGCGTTATCGTTCATCGCGAGCAAGCTTCGCTCCTACAACGATGCTGCTCAGGCTTTCGGGCGTTTGCGCTCCACGGGGCGCAGCAGCTCGGTCGGCGGCATTTCGCAGCTGATCTTGCGACCCAGCAGCGCTTCGATCGACGGCAACTGATAGGAGTCGTCCTCGCCGGCGAAGCTGATGGACACGCCGTCGGCGCCCGCCCGGCCAGTGCGGCCGATACGGTGCACGTAGTCATCCGGCACTTCCGGCAGGGTGAAGTTGATCACGTGGCTGATGCCGTCGATGTGGATGCCACGCCCGGCGACATCGGTGGCCACCAGCACGCGGATCTTGCCTTCGCGGAAGCCTTCCAGGGTCTTGATGCGCTTGTGCTGCGGCACGTCGCCGGACAACTGGGCGGCGTTCACGCCGTCGCGTACCAGGCGTTCCTCGATGCGCCGCACTTCATCCTTGCGGTTGGCGAAGACCATGACCCGTTCCCAGCCGTTGTCGTTGACCAGGTTGTACAGCAGCTTGTACTTGTCGGCGCCGGCCACCGCGTAGATATGCTGTTCGACGTTGGCGTTGGCCACGTTCTCGGCTTCGATCTCGACGATCGCCGGGTCGGTGGTCCATTGCTTGGCCAGGTTCATCACGTCGTCGGTGAAGGTGGCGGAGAACAGCAGGGTCTGGCGTTCGCTTTTCGGCGGGGTCTGGCGAATGATCTGGCGTACCTGGGGGATGAAGCCCATGTCGAGCATGCGGTCGGCTTCGTCCAGCACCATCACTTCGACCATGTCCAGGTGCACGTCGCCGCGCTGGTTGAAGTCCAGCAGGCGGCCCGGGGTGGCCACCAGAATGTCGCAATGCCGGGCTTCGAGGTGCTTGAGCTGTTTGTCGAAGTCCATGCCGCCGACAAAGGTCATCACGTTGAGACCGGTATATTTGGTCAGGCTGGCCGCATCCTTGGCGATCTGTACCACCAGTTCGCGGGTCGGCGCGATGATCAGCGCCCGCGGCTCGCCCATGTAGCGCTCTTTCGGCGGTGGGGTCTGCAGCAGCTGGGTGATGATCGAGATCAGGAACGCGGCGGTCTTGCCGGTACCGGTCTGGGCGCGGCCGATGGCGTCTTTGCCGGCCAGGGTGAACCCCAGTACCTGCGCCTGGATCGGCGTGCAGTAGGGGAAACCCAGGTCGTGGATCGCGTGCATCAGTTCCGGCGCGAGTTTGAAGTCGTGGAAGCGGGTCTTGCCTTCCTGCGGTTCGACGACGAAGTCTTCCAGGTTCCAGGTGCTCACCGGTGGTTTCGGCGCGCGTGGGCGGCGCGGCTGTTCGGCCTTGGGTTTGTCGCTGCGCGGCGCGGTCTGGGCCGTCGGGGCGGCTGGGGCCACCGGCTCTTGCCTGGCCACGGAGGCGGGCGCGGTCCGTTCCGGCTGATGGCCGTCGGTACGGCTGCTGGGGCTGGAGGAAGATGGGCTGGAGCCTGGCGCGAGCTGCTCAGCCTCGCTTTTACCGAAGATTTTCTTGAGTGCTTTGAGCACGGTCATCTCATCAATTGGTTAAGGAATGTACGCCGGGCAGTGTAATGCAAGAATCGGGCGCGGCGTAGTGGATTGCTCAACGGGCTACCTAACTTATCGATTCAGCGCAAACGCTCGCCGAGCCAGGCGCCGATATCGCGAATTTCTTCGGGTAACACTTCGTGGCCCATTGGGTATTCCTGCCATGTCACGGTGACACCATGGTGTTTCAGGTACTCGTAGGCGGTGCGGCCCATGGCGTTCTGCACCACTTCGTCGTACTGGCCGTGCAGGCACAGGGTCGGAATCCGCTGCTGGCTGGCCGACAGTTCCAGTTCATCGCTGAAGGTCGGGGCATAGGTGGAGAGGGCAAGCACGCCACCCAGCGGGCCCTGCCATTTAAGGAAGGCGGTGTGCAGGACGACCGCGCCACCCTGGGAAAAACCGGCGAGGAAAATCCGCGAAGGGTCTATTCCGCTGGCGCGCTGTTCTTCGATCAGGTCGCTCAGGCGTTTGGCCGACTCGTCCAGCTGTTCGCGGTTGATCGCGCGCGCCGGGCTCATGGCCAGAATGTCGTACCAGCTGGGCATGGCATAACCGCCATTGATGGTCACGGCGCGGGTCGGTGCCTGGGGCAGGACGAAGCGGGTGGTCAACAGGCTTTCCTGCAGCGCTTCGGCCACCGGCAGGAAGTCGTAGCGGTCGGCGCCCAGGCCATGGAGCCAGATCACACAGGCATCGACGGGCTTGCTGGGCTGAAGAATCAAGGGCTCGGTCATGGTTGCTCCAAATATGTGCGCACGCGCCCAAGCGGTGCGTGATCGAGGTGCGCGGTCGGTTGATCAGTGAAGAAGATGTCGCAAGGCTGCAAGTTTTGCTCTTGACCCCGGGCTGAACCGCTTTAGCCGGCACTCTGGTACGGGCTTTGCTATAGCCGTTGCGTGAAGTGATTGCGTTCACCCTGCCGGTAACACTATCAGGCTACTGGCGGGTGTGGGATAGCAAAGATCCGATGATGGACGTTCGCCAGTGGCCGCTACGGGCTTCGCGAACATGCAAGGGCTACAGCCCGTTCGGTCGCTTGGTGAGTATGGGTTTTCTCTTAAATGGATTTTCTCCTACTAGACTCATAGCTAAAGTCCTACGCCGCTTGACCCTATAAAAAGCCAACACGGGTCAACAGTGCCTCATAAGGGTGCGGCAGGACTCAAGCTCCGACACAACAAGAGCAAAACTGGAGGTTTGAATGAAGATGTTGAAATCCACCCTGGCTGTGGTCACGGCCGCCGCGGTACTGGGTATGAGCGGCTTCGCGCAGGCGGGTGCGACCCTGGATGCGGTGCAGAAGAAAGGCTTTGTGCAGTGCGGTGTGAGCGACGGTCTGCCGGGCTTCTCGGTACCGGACGCCACCGGCAAGATCCTCGGCATCGACGCCGATATCTGCCGCGCCGTGGCCGCCGCGGTATTCGGCGACGCGACCAAAGTGAAATTCAGCCAGTTGAACGCCAAGGAGCGTTTCACCGCGCTGCAATCGGGCGAAATCGACATCCTGTCGCGCAACACCACCATGACCAGTTCCCGCGACGCGGGCATGGGCCTGAAATTCCCGGGCTTCATCACCTACTACGACGGCATCGGTTTCCTGGTGAACAACAAGCTGGGCGTCAAGAGCGCCAAGGAACTGGACGGCGCGACCATCTGCATCCAGGCCGGCACCACCACCGAGCTGAACGTGTCCGACTACTTCCGCGGCAACGGCCTGAAATACACCCCGATCACCTTCGACACCTCCGATGAAAGCGCCAAGTCGCTGGAGTCCGGGCGTTGCGACGTGCTGACCTCCGACAAGTCCCAGCTGTTCGCCCAGCGCAGCAAGCTGGCTTCGCCGAAGGACTATGTGGTTCTGCCGGAAACCATTTCCAAGGAACCGCTGGGCCCGGTCGTGCGTAACGGCGACGACGAGTGGCTGGCCATCATCCGCTGGACGGGCTACGCCATGCTCAACGCCGAAGAGGCCGGCATCACGTCGAAGAACGTCGAAGCCGAAGCCAAGTCCACCAAGAACCCTGACGTTGCGCGTCTGCTGGGTGCCGACGGCGAATACGGCAAGGACCTGAAGCTGCGCAAGGACTGGGTGGTACAGATCGTCAAGCAAGTCGGCAACTACGGCGAAGTGTTCGAGAAGAACCTCGGCAAGAGCACTCCGCTGGAGATCGATCGCGGCCTGAACGCGCTATGGAACAACGGCGGCATTCAATACGCACCACCAGTGCGCTGATGGTTCTATCGCCCGGCGGGCCAACCGCCGGGTGATGTTCTTGTTCCATTATTTCCGGGGCACTTCATGCAAAACTCAATCGGCGCACCTAAGCAGAGGCTCAGTCTCAGCGATCCACGAGTGCGTGCGTGGCTATTCCAGATCATCACCGTTGTGGCCGTGATCTCGCTTGGCTGGTACTTGTTCGATAACACGCAAACCAACCTTCAGCACCGGGGGATTACCTCCGGCTTCGACTTTCTCGAGCGCAGCGCCGGCTTCGGCATCGCTCAGCACCTGATCTCCTACACCGAAGCGGACAGCTATGCCCGGGTGTTCGTGATCGGCCTGCTCAACACCCTGCTGGTGACGTTCATCGGCGTGATCCTGGCGACCATCCTCGGTTTCATCGTCGGTGTGGCGCGCCTGTCGCAGAACTGGATCATCAGCAAACTGGCGACCGTGTATGTGGAAGTGTTCCGCAACATTCCGCCGCTGCTGCAAATCCTGTTCTGGTATTTCGCGGTGTTCCTGACCATGCCGGGGCCGCGCAACAGCCACAACTTCGGCGACACCTTCTTCGTCAGCAGCCGTGGCCTGAACATGCCGGCGGCACTGGTGGCCGACGGCTTCTGGGCGTTCGTGATCAGCCTGGTGGTGGCGATTGTCGCCATCGTGCTGATGTGCCGCTGGGCCAACAAGCGCTTCGAAGACACCGGCGTACCGTTCCACAAGTTCTGGACCGGCCTGGCGCTGTTCCTGGTGATCCCGGCGCTGTGCGCGCTGGTGTTCGGCGCCCCGCTGCATTGGGAAATGCCCGAGCTCAAGGGCTTCAACTTCGTCGGTGGCTGGGTGCTGATCCCGGAACTGCTGGCCCTGACCCTGGCCCTGACCGTCTACACCGCGGCGTTCATCGCTGAGATCGTGCGTTCGGGGATCAAGTCGGTGAGCCACGGCCAGACCGAGGCGGCCCGTTCCCTCGGCCTGCGCAACGGTCCGACCCTGCGCAAGGTGATCATCCCGCAAGCCCTGCGGGTGATCATTCCGCCGCTGACCAGCCAATACCTGAACCTGGCGAAGAACTCGTCCCTGGCGGCCGGTATCGGTTATCCGGAAATGGTTTCGCTGTTCGCCGGTACCGTGCTCAACCAGACCGGCCAGGCCATCGAAGTCATTGCCATCACCATGAGCGTGTACCTGGCGATCAGCATCAGCATTTCCCTGCTGATGAACTGGTACAACAAGCGCATTGCGCTGATCGAGCGGTGAGGAAACGCGCATGAGCACTCATACTTTCAAACCCGACATGCCACCGCCGAGCAGCAGCATCGGGATCGTGGCGTGGATGCGGGCACACATGTTCTCCAGCTGGATCAACACCCTGCTGACCCTGTTTGCCTTCTACCTGATCTACCTGGTGGTGCCGCCGATCCTCAGCTGGGCGATTTTCGACGCCAACTGGGTGGGCACCACCCGCGCCGACTGCACCAAGGAGGGCGCCTGCTGGGTGTTCATCCAGCAGCGCTTCGGCCAGTTCATGTACGGCTACTACCCGGCGGACCTGCGCTGGCGCGTGGACCTGACCGTGTGGCTGGCGGTGATTGGCGTGGCGCCCTTGTTCATCGCCCGGGTTCCGCACAAGGCCATTTATGGCCTGAGCTTCCTGGTGCTGTACCCGATCATTGCCTACTTCCTGCTGCATGGCGGCCTGTTTGGCATGGCCAACGTTGCCACCAGCCAGTGGGGCGGCCTGATGCTGACCCTGGTGATCGCCACCGTCGGCGTCGCCGGCGCCTTGCCGCTGGGCATCGTGCTGGCCTTGGGGCGACGCTCGAACATGCCGGCGATTCGTGTGGTCTGCGTGACCTTCATCGAGTTCTGGCGTGGCGTGCCGCTGATCACCGTGCTGTTCATGTCCTCGGTGATGCTGCCGCTGTTCCTGCCCGAAGGCATGAACTTCGACAAGCTGCTGCGGGCGCTGATCGGGGTGATCCTGTTCCAGTCGGCCTACATCGCCGAAGTGGTGCGCGGCGGGTTGCAGGCGATTCCCAAGGGGCAGTACGAAGCGGCCGCGGCCATGGGCCTGGGCTACTGGCGCAGCATGGGCCTGGTGATCCTGCCGCAAGCCCTGAAGCTGGTGATCCCCGGCATCGTCAACACCTTCATCGCCCTGTTCAAGGACACTAGCCTGGTGATCATCATCGGCCTGTTCGACCTGCTCAACAGCGTGAAACAAGCCGCCGCCGACCCGAAATGGCTGGGCATGGCCACCGAAGGCTATGTCTTCGCGGCCCTGGTGTTCTGGATTTTCTGTTTTGGTATGTCCCGCTACTCCATGCATCTGGAGCGTAAGTTGGACACAGGCCACAAGCGTTAGGAGTATCTCCATGAGTGAAGCGATCAAAAAGCCTGTGAGCCCTGAAGGCATTATTCAGATGCAGGGCGTGAACAAGTGGTACGGCCAGTTCCACGTGCTCAAGGACATCAACCTCAACGTCAAGCAGGGCGAGCGCATCGTCCTGTGCGGGCCTTCGGGCTCGGGCAAGTCCACCACCATCCGCTGCCTGAACCGCCTGGAAGAACACCAGCAGGGCCGCATCGTGGTCGATGGTGTGGAACTGACCAACGACCTCAAGCAGATCGAGGCGATCCGCCGTGAAGTCGGCATGGTGTTCCAGCACTTCAACCTGTTCCCGCACCTGACCATCCTGCAGAACTGCACCCTGGCGCCGATGTGGGTGCGCAAGATGCCCAAGCGCAAGGCCGAGGAAATCGCCATGCATTACCTGGAGCGCGTACGCATTCCGGAGCAGGCGAACAAGTACCCGGGCCAGCTCTCCGGCGGTCAGCAGCAGCGCGTGGCAATTGCCCGGGCGCTGTGCATGAAGCCGAAGATCATGCTGTTCGACGAGCCGACGTCGGCCCTCGACCCAGAAATGGTGAAAGAGGTTCTGGACACCATGATCGGTCTGGCCGAAGACGGCATGACCATGCTCTGCGTGACCCACGAAATGGGTTTTGCGCGCACCGTGGCCAACCGGGTGATCTTCATGGACAAGGGGGAAATCGTCGAACAGGCCGCGCCTAACGACTTCTTCGACAACCCGCAGAACGAGCGGACCAAGCTGTTCCTGAGCCAGATCCTGCACTGATCCAGGTACCGTCTTGAAAATGAACCCGGCCTGGCGCCGGGTTTATTTTTGCCTGGGATTTCACGACGTCGCGACGCGTGCCTGGTGCGGATCGTTGTCGGCCGCGGGCGCTTGTTGTTCGCTGAGTGCCTGCACGTCGGCCATCAGCTGCGGATGACGATCGAGCAGGCGCATCAACATGAACAGCGGCTGGGGCGGGGCGACCTCGCCGCGTTCGTAGCGGGAGAAGGCGTTGTGCCCGCCGCCGGAGAGCAGCTTTACCGCATCCTTCTGCGAGAGGTGCAGCTTGCGGCGGATGCGTTTCATCTCGCTGGCCATGAACTGCCGGCAATCTTCCAGCAATTGGTCGCCGGCGCTGGCGTAGCGTTCGGCGCTGGTCGGGTCGAATTCGACTTCCCCACAGGCCTGGCATTCCCAGCCATCCAGGCCGTCGATTTGCCGCAGCAGGTGCTTGTAATCGATCAGCTCGCTGCGATTGTTGAACGGCTGCATGCCGGCCGGGGCACCGCAGCTGACGCATTGTCTTTGTTTCATGGGTGTTTCTCCTTGAAGGAGATCACTGGGGGACCGCCGCCGGGGCGGTAAGTGACTTTGATGTACAGCTCCACGGAATCGATGTGCGTGTAATACACGTCCTGCCAGATTCGATGATCGAGATAGCTGGTCATCGACTTGTAGAGCATTTTCCCCTGCAGCCCGGCAATCACCTGCTGCATGTCCCGGCAGGTCAGGCCGAGGTGTCGGCCGCTGACCAGGGCGGTCCGGGTAAAGGCGGCTGCCCCCAGCCGGGCGACATCCGCCTTGATCACCGACAGGTCGTAATGAGGTGTGTGCTTTTCCATAAGACACCTGGAGTCGAGATGAAATTACCCTTAAAGGGTTTTTTTAGCAATCGGATTTCCTTTCCGCTTGCTACATGCATGCATCGGCTTTGTTGTTCACCCATGCGAAGCTGACTAATATGCCAAAAAAATTCATCCGATGATTGGATGAAAAGGCGACAGCACATGACAGAAAATTCTCCTTTGATTAAACGTTCCCTGGTCGATCAGGCCCTGGAACAGCTGCGCCAGCGCATCAATGACGGTGTATGGAGCATCGGCCAGCGCCTGCCGACCGAGCCGGAGCTGGCGGCGGAGCTGGGCATCAGCCGCAATACCGTGCGCGAAGCCATGCGAGTCCTGGCGTTTTCCGGCCTGGTGGAGATTCGCCAGGGCGACGGTAGTTACCTGCGTGCGGTGGTCGATCCGCTGGACACCCTCAAGGCCCTGTCCCAGTGCTCCCTGGAGCAGGCGCGCGAAACCCGGCAAATCATCGAGACGGAGGCCATCGGCCTGGCGGCCCTGCGGCGTACCGACCAGGACCTGCTGGCGTTGCGCGAAGCCCTGGCTCTCAGTGGCGATCACTATCACGGCGATCTGGAGAGCTATATCGCCTGCGACCTGGTGTTTCACGGGCGCCTGGTTGACGCCGCGCATAATCCCACCCTCAGCGAGCTGTACCGCTATTTCTCCAGCGTGGTCGGCGCGCAACTGCGCCAGACCCTGAACATCCATCCCCGGCGCCAGGCGGTGTTCGATCTGCACATCGACCTGCTGGACGCCGTCGAGCAGCGCGACCCGGAGCGGGCCAAGGCCATTTCCAGGCAGCTGATCAATGAACCTTGAGACCGAGAGCACCATGTCCAGCCACCAGGCCAATAACCCACCACCTATTGCTGTCCCTCGACGCGAGGCCGAGCTCGAAGAGTTGTTGATCGACGCCGAAGCCGACGATGCCGAGGTCCAGCAGAGCCACCCGGCCCCAAGTCGCCCGTGGCTGTTGCTGCTGGGGCTGATCCTGGTGGCGCTGAACCTGCGTCCGGCACTGTCGAGCATGGCACCGCTGCTCAGCGAGGTGTCGCGCAGCCTCGGGCTGTCGGCGGCCCAGGCCGGCCTGCTGACCACCTTGCCGGTGCTCTGCCTGGGCCTGTTCGCCCCCCTGGCCCCGGTGCTGGCGCGGCGCTTCGGCGCCGAGCGCGTGGTGCTTGGCATCCTGCTGACGCTGGCGGGCGGGATCATCCTGCGCAGTTCCCTGGGGGATGTCGGGCTGTTCGCCGGCAGCATCCTCGGTGGCGCCAGCATCGGCGTGATCGGGGTGTTGTTGCCGGGCATCGTCAAGCGCGATTTCGCCAAACACGCGGGCACCATGACCGGCGTCTACACCATGGCCCTGTGCCTGGGCGCGGCGATGGCCGCGGGGGCGACCGTGCCCTTGAGCCAGCACTTCGATAACAGCTGGGCGCTGGGCCTCGGCTTCTGGGTGCTGCCGGCGCTGGTAGCGGCGCTGTTCTGGCTGCCCCAGGTCGGCAAGCGGCAGGGCGCGCACCATGTGGCCTATCGGGTGCGCGGGTTGCTGCGCGACCCGCTGGCCTGGCAAGTGACGCTGTATATGGGCCTGCAATCCTCGCTGGCCTACATCGTATTCGGCTGGTTGCCGTCGATCCTTATCGGTCGCGGCCTGAGCCCGACCCAGGCGGGGCTGGTGCTGTCCGGCTCGGTGATCGTCCAGCTCGCCAGTTCGCTGGCCGCGCCCTGGCTGGCAACGCGGGGCAAGGACCAGCGCCTGGCGATCGTAGTCGTGATGCTGCTTACCCTCGGCGGCCTGTTCGGCTGCCTGTATGCCCCGCTCGATGGCCTGTGGGGCTGGGCGATCCTGCTGGGCGTGGGGCAGGGCGGTACTTTCAGCCTGGCGCTGACCCTGATAGTCCTGCGTTCGAAGGACGCCCATGTGGCCGCCAATCTGTCGAGCATGGCCCAGGGCTTTGGCTACACCCTGGCCTCCATGGGGCCGTTCGCGGTCGGCCTGGTGCACGACTGGACCGGTGGCTGGACGGCCCTGGGCTGGATTTTCGCGGTGATCGGCCTGGGGGCCATAGTCGCCGGCCTGGGGGCCGGGCGCTCGCTCTATGTGCAGGTCGAAAGCGAAAAAATCTGAGCCAACCCACTGTCGGTATTTGCGCGGCGAATGCCGATAGTGTTTCCCGGGTTTGCAGACTATCGTGCAGGCATCTTTCCCCGAGTCGGAGCCTGTTTCATGAGTGACGCCCACCGCGCCTTGATCACTGAGTTCTATAGCGCCTTCCAGCGCCTGGATGCCGAGGCCATGGCCGCCTGCTACACCGAGGATGTGCTGTTCAGTGATCCGGCGTTCGGCGAACTGCGCGGCCGCGATGCCGCTGACATGTGGCGCATGCTCACCACCCGGGCCAAGGACTTCTCCCTGGTCTTCGACAATGTCCGCGCCGACGAGCGCAGCGGCGAAGCCCACTGGGTGGCGACTTACCTGTTCAGCCAGACCGGCAATACTGTGGTCAACGATATCCAGGCGCGTTTCGTGTTCCGTGACGGCAAGATCTGCGAGCACCACGATCATTTCAATATGTGGCGCTGGGCCCGCCAGGCCCTGGGGACCAAGGGCCTGGTCCTCGGCTGGACCCCGCTGCTGAAAAACGCCGTGCGCGCCCAGGCCCGCAAAGGCCTGAAAGCCTTCCAGGCCGGCCGCTGAATCTTCGCCTCTGGTAAGATCGCGGCTTGTTATCCACACGCCGCGATCACCGTGACCCGCCCCAGCCCATCCCCCGTCAACGACGCAGAATCTGTACCCGTGGTGAGCAAACCCTGGTTTGTCTACCTGGTACGTGCCGCCAACGGCGCCCTGTACTGCGGCATCAGCGACGACCCGGTCAAGCGTTTCGCCAAGCATCAGAGCGGCAAGGGCGCGCGCTTCTTCCTCTCCAGCCCGGCCATCGCGCTGGTCTACACCGAAGCCTGTCGCGACAAGAGCGAAGCCCTGCGCCAGGAACGGCTGATCAAGAAACTCCGGAAAAGCGCCAAGGAATGCCTGGTGGCCTCGGCCGTCGTGGCTTATCAAACTGACTGATACGTTGCCATCAGGCAGAGCGGTGGGCTGCCAGGCGTTTGCACGCTAAGCTGGTTCTTCCTACTTATCCGGTGGACCCCAGCATGTCAGAGTTGATTCTGCATCATTACCCGACCTCGCCTTTCGCGGAAAAAGCCCGGCTGTTGCTAGGCTTCAAGGGCTTGTCCTGGCGCTCGGTGAAGATCTCGCCGGTGATGCCCAAACCCGATCTCACCGCGCTGACGGGTGGTTATCGCAAGACCCCGGTGTTGCAGGTCGGTGCCGATATCTATTGCGACACGGCGCTGATCGCCCGGCGGCTGGAGCAGGAAAAGGCCTCGCCGGCACTGTTTCCCGAGGGCCGGGAAATGGTCAGCGCGACCTTCGCGGCCTGGGCCGATGCGGTGGTGTTCCAGCATACGGTGAGCCTGGTGTTCCAGCCGGAGTCGGCGGCCGTGCGTTTCGGCCATTTGCCGCCGGAAGCGGTCAAGGCTTTCATGACCGACCGCGCCGGGCTGTTCAGCGGCGGCAGTTCCAGCCGCGTGCCGCTGGAGTTGGCCAAGCATCAATGGCCGACGCTCATGGCGCGCCTGGAGCTGCAGTTGCAGCGTGAGGAGGGCGACTTCCTGTTCGGCGAGCCGTCGATTGCCGACTTTGCCATGGCCCACCCCCTGTGGTTCCTCAAGGGCACGCCGGTGACTGCGCCGCTGGTGGACGCCTATCCGGCGGTGTCGGCGTGGCTGGCCCGGGTACTGGGGTTCGGTCATGGTGCTTCGAGTGCCATGACTTCCGAAGAGGCACTCGAAGTGGCGCGCAGGGCTACACCGGCAGCCTTGCCGGATGAAGCCTTCATCGATCCGAACGGTTTCCAGGCTGGCCAGCAGGTGCGGATCGCAGCGACCGACTATGGCGTCGATCCGGTGGAAGGGGAATTGCTGTTTGCCGGGCGCGAGGAGCTGATCCTGCGCCGCGAAGACCCACGCGGCGGATTGGTGCATGTGCACTTCCCGCGTTTCGGGTTCCGTATCGAGGCGCTATAAGGCGGCAGGTCTATCGCAAGCAAGCTC
Organism: Pseudomonas sp. 09C 129; assembly: GCF_002843625.1. Lineage (NCBI taxonomy): Bacteria > Pseudomonadati > Pseudomonadota > Gammaproteobacteria > Pseudomonadales > Pseudomonadaceae > Pseudomonas > Pseudomonas sp. 09C 129. The sequence goes on from NZ_CP025261.1 coordinate 1,679,472, forward strand.
GTTCCGACAGAGGTTGTTCGGCCCTTGTAGGAGCGAGCTTGCTCGCGATGCGTTTAGCGCTGCAACGCCGCCATGATCTGGTCCGGGTCGTAGTTGCGGATCAGCGTGCCATTTACATCGAGGATCGGAATCCCTCGTCCACCCAGGGCTTCATAAGCCTTGCGCGCCTCGGCATCCTTCTCGATATCGAACTCGCGAAAGGCAATGCCCTTCTGATCGAGAAAGCGCCGGGTGGCCTTGCAGTAGCCGCACCAGTCGGTGGCGTAGAGCACCACCCGGGCATTGGCCCGGACCTGCTCGGAGGCGGCCTGCGAGGGGTTGAACAGGTGTTCGAGCTTGCCCCAGTTCTGGTACGCCACGACCACCAGCAGGATCAGCAGGAATTTCTTCAGCACGCCCTGCAGCATCAGTTGCGGCGCTTGAGCTGATCGGTCAGTTGGGTCGGCAGGCCCTTGATGATCAGGGTCCCGGCTTCTTCGTCATACTCGATCTTCGAGCCCAGCAGGTGCGCCTCGAAGCTGATGGACAGGCCTTCGGCGCGGCCGGTGAAGCGGCGGAACTGGTTGAGGGTGCGTTTATCCGCCGGGATTTCCGGCGACAGGCCGTAGTCCTTGTTGCGGATGTGATCGTAGAACGCCTTGGGGCGGTCCTCGTCGATCAGCTCCGAGAGTTCTTCCAGGCCCACGGGTTCGCCGAGCTTGGCCTGGCTGCTGGCGTAGTCCACCAGGGCCTTGGTCTTTTCCCGGGCGGACTCTTCCGGCAGGTCTTCGCTTTCGACGAAGTCGCTGAACGCCTTGAGCAGGGTACGGGTCTCGCCCGGGCCATCGACGCCTTCCTGGCAGCCGATGAAGTCGCGGAAGTACTCCGAGACTTTCTTGCCGTTCTTGCCCTTGATGAACGAGATGTACTGTTTCGACTGTTTGTTGTTCTGCCACTCGGAGACGTTGATCCGCGCGGCCAGGTGCAGTTGGCCCAGGTCCAGGTGGCGCGACGGGGTCACGTCCAGCTCGTCGGTCACCGCCACGCCTTCGCTGTGGTGCAGCAGGGCGATGGCCAGGTAGTCGGTCATGCCTTGCTGGTAGTGGGCGAACAGCACGTGGCCGCCGACCGACAGGTTGGATTCTTCCATCAGCTTTTGCAGGTGCTCGACCGCGACGCGGCTGAAGGCGGTGAAGTCCTGGCCGCCATCGAGGTATTCCTTCAGCCAGCCGCTGAAGGGAAAAGCGCCGGACTCCGGGTGGAACAGACCCCAGGCTTTGCCCTGTTTGGCGTTATAGCTTTCGTTGAGATCGGCGAGCATGTTCTCGATGGCCGCGGATTCAGCCAGTTCGGAATCGCGGGCGTGCAGAACTGCGGGTGTGCCGTCGGGTTTTTTGTCGATCAGGTGGACGATGCAATGGCGGATCGGCATGGGCTTCTCGGCTGGTTGGCGGGAGAGGGCGTGACTCCCCGAAAAAGTGCCCAGTGTACCGCACCCGCTGGTTTTGGCGCTGTTTGAAGGGGGCGGAAGGCGGCCTGGGTCAAGCTTATGCATTTTTTTACGGATTTAGAGCAATAAAGCTGACCAAATGGCTAGGTAGAGGCGGATATTTCCCCGTCTCTGTGCTAGTTTTGCCCCGTCTTACGCGATGTCTCGGCGTTAAGCGTGCATTCAGCATTTGTCAGGTCGAACCAAACCCTGATTTCGGTATCTATAACCCCGATCTTTCGTGGTTGTGACCGGGGTGCCAGATCCACAAGATCTGGCTCGATGGCTGACACTGCACTCTGCAATCCAAATGAATTTGATAGGGAAGGAACACCACAATGGCTATTACTAAAGACCAACTGATCGCTGATATCGCTGAAGCTATCGACGCGCCGAAAACCACCGCGCGTAACGCTCTGGACCAACTGGCCCAGATCGTTGCTGATCAATTGGAAAATGGCGGCGAAATCACTCTGCCAGGTATCGGCAAACTGAAAGTGACCGAGCGTCCTGCCCGTACTGGCCGTAACCCATCGACTGGCGCTGCCATCGAAATCGCTGCCAAGAAAGTTATCAAGCTGGTTGTGGCTAAAGGCCTGACCGACTCGATCAACAAGTAAGACTGCAGTAAGACCGTGCCTCGGAACACTTCCAGGCACGGTTTTCAGGCTCTAAGGCCGCAACGATTTACGCAAGGTAAATCGCCGTTTTGCCCCTCGTATCTATCCCTTTTGAACCCAACGCTCCTGGCGCCAGGCCTGTTGCTGTGCCTTGTCCTTGAAGGTCCAGGCGACGAAGCGGCTCTGTTTCTGTCCCTGTGACATCTCCACCACCTGGCTCTCCAGGGCTCCGGCCTTTTTCAGCGCGGCCTGAATCGCCGGCAGGTTCGAGGCTTTCGACACCAGGGTGCTGAACCACAACACCTGTTGCGCCACCTGGGCGCTTTCGCCGATCAGCTGGGTCACGAAGCGCGCTTCGCCACCTTCGCACCACAACTCCGCCGCCTGGCCGCCAAAGTTCAGCACCGGCAGCTTGCGCTTGGGATCGGCCTTGCCCAGCGCTCGCCATTTGCGCTGGCTGCCGCGCGTGGCTTCCTCCAGGGAGGCATGGAAGGGCGGGTTGCACAGGGTCAGGTCGAAGCGTTCGTCGCTTTCCAGCAGCCCCAGCAGGATCTGCTTGCGGTTGCTCTGCTGGCGCAGGCCGATGGCCTTGTTCAGGCCGTTGGCCTGGACGATCGCCTTGGCGGCGGCGAGAGCGGTGGTGTCGATGTCGGAACCGAGGAACTGCCAGCGGTAATCGCAGTGGCCGATCAGCGGGTAGATGCAGTTGGCGCCGACCCCGATGTCCAGCACCCGCACCGCCGCGCCGCGGGGAATTACGCCTTCGTTACGCTCGGCCAGCAGGTCGGCCAGGAAATGCACATAGTCGGCACGACCGGGGACCGGAGGGCAGAGGAAGTCGGCCGGAATATCCCAATGGGCGATGCCATAGAACGCCTTGAGCAATGCCCGGTTGAACACCCGCACTGCCGCCGGGTTGGCGAAGTCGATGCTCTCCTTGCCATAGGGATTGATGATCACGAAAGCCCCCAGCTCCGGGGTGCTCTTGATCAACTGGGGAAAGTCATAGCGGCCTTGATGGCGATTGCGCGGGTGCAGGCTGGCCTTTTCCCGTGGCGCGACGGCCTTGGCCGGAGCTGCAGGTTGAGGCTTGGTGCGCGAAGCTTTGGGAGGGCGGGGGGCAGTCATGGGCGAAATCGGTTCGGGTATGGCTCAAAGTGGCGTGCATTGTCCCATATCTGCCCGGGCGACGTAGCCTCTGTAGGAGCCGCCGAGGATAACGCGGTGTGCCAGGAATAACGCTTCGCGGGCAAGTCTCGCTCCTACAGAGGCATAAGCTTTTCGGTCGGGCACAAAAAAGGGAGCCCCTTTGTAGGGCTCCCTTTTTTACCGCTCGGATCGCCGTTACAGGCTGGAGATCCGTGCGTGCTGCTCGGCCAGCTTGCCCAGGGCCTGTTCGGCCTCGGCCAGTTTGGCGCGTTCCTTGTCGATGACTTCGGCCGGGGCCTTGTCGACGAAGGCGGCGTTGGACAGCTTGCCGCCGACCCGCTGGACTTCGCCCTGCAGACGCTGGATTTCCTTGTCCAGGCGCGCCAGTTCGGCACCCTTGTCGATCAGCCCGGCCATCGGCACCAGCACTTCCATCTCGCCGACCAGGGCGGTGGCGGACAGCGGTGCTTCGTCGCCGGCCTTCAGCACGGTGATCGATTCGAGTTTGGCCAGCTTCTTCAGCAGGGTCTCGTTTTCGCTCAGGCGACGCTGGTCTTCGGGGTTGACGTTCTTCAGGAACAACGCCAGTGGCTTGCCCGGACCGATGTTCATTTCGGCACGGATGTTACGGGTGCCGAGCATCAGGCCCTTGAGCCATTCGATGTCGTCTTCGGCAGCCTGGTCGATGCGTGCTTCATTGGCCACCGGCCAAGGCTGCAGCATGATGGTCTTGCCTTCGGCCCCGGCCAGCGGCGCCAGGCGCTGCCAGATTTCTTCGGTGATGAACGGCATGAACGGGTGGGCCAGGCGCAGCGCCACTTCCAGTACGCGCACCAGGGTGCGGCGGGTGCCGCGCTGGCGCTCGACCGGCGCGTTTTCGTCCCACAGTACCGGCTTGGACAATTCCAGGTACCAGTCGCAGTACTGGTTCCAGATGAACTCGTACAGCGCCTGGGCCGCCAGGTCGAAGCGGAACTGGTCCAGCTGGCGGGTCACTTCGGCTTCGGTGCGCTGCAACTGGGAGATGATCCAGCGGTCGGCCAGCGACAGCTCGTAGGCTTCGCCGTTCTGACCGCAGTCTTCGCCCTTGTCCAGCACGTAGCGCGCGGCGTTCCAGATCTTGTTGCAGAAGTTGCGATAGCCTTCGACGCGGCCCATGTCGAACTTGATGTCGCGGCCGGTGGACGCCAGCGAGCAGAAGGTGAAGCGCAGGGCGTCGGTGCCGTAGCTGGCGATGCCGTCGGCGAACTCCTGGCGGGTCTGCTTCTCGATCTTCTTCGCCAGTTGCGGCTGCATCATGCCGGTGGTGCGTTTCTGCACCAGGGCTTCCAGATCGATGCCGTCGATGATGTCCAGTGGGTCAAGGACGTTGCCCTTGGACTTGGACATCTTCTGGCCCTGGCCGTCGCGTACCAGGCCGTGTACGTACACGGTCTTGAACGGAACCTGCGGTGTGCCGTCTTCGTTCTTCACCAGGTGCATGGTGAGCATGATCATCCGGGCGACCCAGAAGAAAATGATGTCGAAACCGGTCACCAGCACGTCGGTCGGGTGGAAGGTCTTGAGGAACTCGGTCTGCTCCGGCCAGCCCAGGGTGGAGAAGGTCCACAGGCCCGAACTGAACCAGGTGTCGAGGACGTCGTTGTCCTGTTGCAGTGCAACCTCAGGCCCGAGGTTGTGCTTGGCGCGCACCTCGGCTTCGTCGCGGCCTACATAGACCTTGCCCGACTCGTCGTACCAGGCCGGGATGCGGTGGCCCCACCACAGTTGGCGGCTGATGCACCAGTCCTGGATATCGCGCATCCAGGAGAAGTACATGTTTTCGTACTGTTTTGGCACGAAGGCGATGCGGCCGTCTTCCACGGCGGCAATGGCCGGCTCGGCCAGCGGCTTGGTGGAGACGTACCACTGGTCGGTCAGCCACGGCTCGATGATGGTGCCGGAGCGGTCGCCTTTCGGCACTTTCAGGGCGTGGTCGTCGACGCTGACCAGCAGGCCGGCGGCGTCGAACGCAGCAACGATTTCCTTGCGCGCCTGAAAGCGGTTGAGACCGGCGAACTCGGCCGGGATCTTGCCGTCGATGCTTTCGTTCAGCGTGCCGTCCAGGTTGAACACCTGGGCGGCTGGCAGTACTTCGGCGTTCTTGTCGAAGATGTTCAGCAGCGGCAGGTTGTGGCGCTTGCCGACTTCATAGTCGTTGAAGTCGTGGGCCGGGGTGATCTTCACGCAGCCGGTGCCGAATTCAGGGTCGCAGTAGTCGTCGCCGATGATCGGGATGCGACGACCCACCAGCGGCAGCTCGACGAATTTGCCGATCAGCGCCTTGTAGCGTTCATCGTTCGGGTTAACGGCGACGGCGGAGTCGCCGAGCATGGTTTCCGGACGGGTGGTGGCAACGATCAGGTAGTCCAGGCCTTCAGCGGTCTTGGCGCCGTCGGCCAGCGGGTAGCGCAGGTTCCACAGCGAGCCTTTCTCGTCGTGGTTTTCCACTTCGAGGTCGGAGATCGCGGTGTGCAGCTTGGTGTCCCAGTTGACCAGACGCTTTCCGCGGTAGATCAGGCCGTCTTCATGCAGGCGCACGAAGGCTTCCTTGACGGCTTCGGAAAGACCGTCGTCCATGGTGAAGCGCTCGCGGCTCCAGTCGACGGACGAGCCCAGGCGGCGGATCTGACGGCTGATGTTGCCGCCGGACTGATCCTTCCACTCCCAGACTTTCTCGAGGAATTTTTCCCGACCCAGATCGTGACGATTCTGGCCCTGGGCTTCGATCTGACGCTCCACCAGCATCTGGGTGGCGATACCGGCGTGGTCGGTACCCGGCTGCCACAGGGTGTTGCGGCCCTGCATGCGGCGGAAGCGGATCAAGGCATCCATGATCGCGTTGTTGAAGCCATGGCCCATGTGCAGGCTGCCAGTGACGTTCGGTGGCGGAATCATGATGGTGTACGAGTCGCCCGCGCCTTGCGGGGCGAAGTAATTCTCTGACTCCCAGGTCTGGTACCAGGAAGTTTCAATGGCGTGCGGCTGGTAGGTCTTATCCATGCGCGGCGGGACCCTATTGGCATTTATTCAGGAAAAGCCGGGAAGTATAGCGGAGGGGGGCAGTTGCAAGCTACAAGCCGCAAGCTGCAAGAGGTGGGCGTCCTTCCTGGCTTTTACTTGCTGCTTATAGCTTGCCGCTTGAAGCTGCGGCGAGCAGCCGTTCCATCCGCGCATCGAGGCGGCGCTTGATCTCGGTTTCGATGTGCGGGGCGAAGTCGTCGATCACATCTTGCATGATCAGTTGCGCGGCGGCGCGCAGTTCGCTGTCCAGGTGCAGCAGGGCATCCTGGCTCTTGGGTGCTGGCGCGGGTTTCGGTGTCGGTGTAGGGGCTGGCGCGGCAACTACGGGGGCAGGTTGCGGTTCGACCACCGGAGCGGAAGCCGGTTGTGGTTCTGCCGGCGCCTGTTCGTGGGTTTCGACGGCAGGCTTGCCGCCGACCATGTCGAACAGCAGCGGAATCTGCACTTCGCCGTCGACGGTCTCGGTCAGCAGCGGAGGTTGCAGGTCGTCATCGCCGAGCAGTTGGCGGATGGACTCGAGGTCATCCAGCAGGTGCGCGGACTTTTGCAGCGGTTTGGGAGTGTCCATCGATGGCTCAGAGTCGCTGTAAACGGTGATCTTGCAGAGGATAGCCCTGTTCGCGGTAGAAACGGAAACTCTCGCGAGCGGCCTGGCGGATAGTCGGGTCTTCCACCACCACTTCGGCGATGCGGGCGAAACGCTGGGCAAATGCCGGGACTTTCAGGTCCAGGTTGACCAGCAGGTCATGGTGCTCGCCGGGGTCATCGCCCAGGCCGAGAACGATCAGGCCATCCGGTTCGCTTTCGGCGGGGCCGTGGGGCACGAAGGTTTCGCCCTTGAAGCGCCACAATCGGGCATCGAGTTCATCGCGCTGGGCCGCGTCGCTGCAATGCAGGTAGATGCGGTGCCCCATGCGCCAGGCCTTGTCGGTGAGCTTGCAGGCGAAATCCAGGCGCGCCGAAGGATCCGCGCTGGGAAGGATATAGAAGTCGACTTTGGTCATTGCGGTTCCTGAACCCGGGAGTGCGCCGCGTGTGGGCGCACCCCGAGGTCATAGGTTTCAGGCTTTGGCGCGGTCCAGCAGGTACTGGGTCAGCAGGGGAACCGGACGGCCAGTGGCGCCCTTGTCCTTGCCGCCGCTGGTCCAGGCGGTACCGGCGATATCCAGGTGCGCCCAGTTGTACTGCTTGGTGAAGCGCGACAGGAAGCAGGCAGCGGTAATGGTGCCGGCTTTCGGCCCGCCGATGTTGGCGATGTCGGCGAACGGGCTGTCCAGCTGTTCCTGGTACTCGTCGAACAGCGGCAGTTGCCAGGCACGGTCGTCAGCCTGAACGCCGGCGCTCAGCAACTGGCCGATCAGTTCGTCGTTGTTGCCCAGGAGGCCCGAGGTGTGGGAGCCGAGGGCGACCACGCAGGCGCCGGTCAGGGTGGCGATATCGATCACCGCCTGTGGCTTGAAGCGCTCGGCGTAGGTCAGTGCATCGCACAGCACCAGGCGGCCTTCGGCGTCGGTGTTGAGGATTTCCACGGTCTGGCCGCTCATGGTGGTGACGATGTCGCCCGGACGCGAAGCGGTGCCGCTCGGCATGTTCTCGGCGCAGGCCAGGATGCACACCAGGTTGATCGGCAGCTTGAGTTCCAGTACGGCGCGCAGGGTGCCGAACACGCTGGCGGCGCCACCCATGTCGTACTTCATTTCATCCATGCCGGCGCCAGGCTTGAGGCTGATGCCGCCGGTGTCGAAGGTGATGCCCTTGCCGACCAGGGTGTACGGCTTCTCGGACTTCTTGCCGCCGTTGTATTGCATGACGATCAGGCGCGGCGGCTGGGCGCTGCCCTGGCCCACGGCATAGAACGAGCCCATGCCCAGTTCCTTGATCTTCTTCTCGTCGAGGACTTCGACTTTCAGGGCCTTGAATTCCTTGCCCAGGGCCTTGGCCTGTTCGCCGAGGAAGGTCGGGTGGCAGATGTTCGGCGGCAGGTTGCCCAGGTTGCGGGTGAAGGCCATGCCGTTGGCGATCGCCTTGGCGTGGGCCACAGCGCGCTCGACTTCGGCCAGCGCGGCCTTGATGGTCAGCAGGGTGATTTTCTTCAGGGCGCGCGGTTCGGCCTTCTGGCTCTTGAACTGGTCGAAGCTGTATTCGCCGTCCACCAGGGTTTCCGCCAGCAGGCGGGTCTTGCCGTAGCTGTCGCGGCCCTTGACCACCACTTCGTCCAGCGCCAGCACGGCATCGCTGCCGCCCAGGCCCTTGAGGGTATTGAGGATGCCACTGACGATCTTGCGGAACGGGCGGTCGCCCAGTTCGGCGTCCTTGCCGGTACCGACCAGCAGGACACGTTCGGCCTTCAGGTTCGGCAGGGCGTGCAGCAGCAGGCTCTGGCCGACCTTGCCGTCCAGGTCGCCGCGCTTGAGTACCGCGCCGATGGCGCCTCCACTGAGCTCGTCGAGTTGTTTGGCAACGCTGCCGAGCTTGCGGCCTTCGCCGACGGCGACCACCAGGGTGGCGGTCTTCAACGTTTCCGGGCTAACGCTTTTTACAACCAGTTCCATGTCCGGGTCCCTGAATTAATGGTCAAAGAGCGCAGGGCCAATGCCGTGCGCCAGGCTTGTCATGTCTGTAGCTTTTATTAAGGAGAGGCGTCGGCAGCGGCCAACGACAGGGCCGCCAGTTTGAACCCGGGCGGTCGAGGCTGACAACCCTCCCATGAGTGAACTTCGCCGCTTTAGAGGCCGGCGTGAGCGTGCGCAGTGACAGGCGCATGCAATCACAGGATAATGCGCCATCTTTTTCGGCGGCTCGGCTTCACGGGCCGTGTTTGCTTGTTTGGCCGCCTTAGCCTGACAACCCTGGAGTGTCTGGTTTGATCGTCTTCCGTTATCTATCCCGCGAAGTGTTGCTGACCCTGAGCGCCGTGAGCGCTGTACTGCTGGTCATCATCATGAGCGGACGTTTCGTCAAATACCTCGCGCAAGCGGCCTCGGGCGCACTGGACCCGGGCTCGCTGTTCCTGATCATGGGCTTTCGCCTGCCGGGCTTTTTGCAACTGATCCTGCCGCTGGGGTTGTTCCTCGGCATTCTCCTGGCCTACGGCCGGCTGTACCTCGAAAGCGAAATGACTGTGCTGTCGGCCACCGGCATGAGCCAGCAGCGCCTGCTGGGCATGACCATGATCCCGGCCGCGCTGGTGGCCCTGCTGGTGGCATGGCTGAGCCTGAGCCTGGCGCCGCAGGGGGCCAATCAGTTCCAGTTGCTGCTGAACAAGCAGGACGCCATGACCGAGTTCGACACCCTGGTGCCGGGCCGCTTCCAGGCGCTCAACGATGGTACCCGGGTGACCTATACCGAACACTTGTCCGATGACCGGGCCAACCTGGGCGGCGTGTTCATCTCGGAAAAGCGCCTGAGCCAGGACAAGAAGGACCAAGGCATCTCGGTGCTGGTGGCGGAGAAGGGGCACCAGGACATTCGTCCGGACGGCAACCGCTACCTGATCCTGGAGAATGGCTATCGCTACGACGGTAACCCGGGCCAGGCCGATTACCGGGTCATCAAGTACGACACCTACGGCGTATTGCTGGCCAAGCCGGATGTCAGTGAAGAAGTTACCGACCGTGACGCCATGCCGACCCGCGACCTGATCGGCAACCCGGACCTGCGCGCCCATGCCGAGCTGCAATGGCGTATTTCCCTGCCGCTTCTGGTGTTTGTCGTGACCTTGATGGCGGTGCCGCTGTCCCGGGTCAACCCGCGCCAGGGCCGCTTCCTCAAACTGCTGCCGGCGATTCTTCTTTATATGGCTTACCTGACCATCCTGATCGCGGCCCGTGGCTCGCTGGAAAAAGGCAAGCTGCCGCAGGCGCTGGGCCTGTGGTGGGTACACGGACTGTTTCTATTGATTGGCCTCGGGTTGCTGTACTGGGAACCCTTGCGCCTGAAACTGGCGAGCCGCCGCAGCATGAAGGAGGTGGCTCGTGGTTAAGCTCGATCGCTACATCGGTAACAGTGTCCTGCTGGCCATCCTGGCGGTACTGGGGATCATTCTCGGCCTGGCGTCGCTGTTCGCCTTCATCGACGAGATGGGCAGTGTCAGTGACAACTACACCGTGATGGATGTGTTGAGTTTCGTGGTCATGACGGCGCCTCGCCGGCTTTACGAAATGCTGCCGATGGCGGCCCTGATCGGCTGCCTGATCGGCCTGGGCAGCCTGGCCAGCAACAGTGAGCTGACCATCATGCGGGCCGCTGGCGTGTCCATCGGGCGGATCGTCTGGGCGGTGATGAAGCCGATGCTGTTCCTGATGGTGGCGGGTGTGCTGATCGGCGAGTACGTCGCTCCTGCCACGGAAAGCCAGGCGCAGGCCAGTCGTGCGCTGGCCCAGGGTTCGGGCGACGCGCAAAGTTCCAAGCGCGGCCTGTGGCACCGCCAGGGTGAGGAGTTCATCCACATCAACGCCGTGCAACCCAACGGCCTGCTGTATGGCGTGACCCGTTATCACTTCGACGATCAGCGGCATATGCTGTCCTCGAGCTTTGCTCGCCAGGCCCGTTTCGAAGAAAACTACTGGCAGCTGAGCGACGTCACCACCACCTATTTCCGCGAGGGCAGCACCGAAGTCATCAACGTCCCGCAGGAACGTTGGGACGTGGCCTTGAGCCCGCAATTGCTGAGTACTGTGGTGATGGCGCCGGAGTCGCTGTCGATCAGCGGTCTGTGGGGGTATATCCATTACCTGGCCGACCAGGGCCTGAACAACGGTCGTTACTGGCTGGCGTTCTGGGTCAAGGTGCTGCAACCGCTGGTCACCGCGGCCCTGGTATTGATGGCGATCTCGTTCATTTTCGGTCCGCTGCGTTCCGTGACGCTCGGCCAGCGGGTGTTCACCGGCGTGCTGGTGGGGTTCACCTTCCGCATCGCCCAGGACCTGCTGGGGCCGTCGAGCCTGGTATTCGGTTTCTCGCCGCTGTTCGCGGTGCTGGTTCCCGCCGGGATCTGTGCCCTGGCCGGGGTCTGGCTGTTGCGCCGGGCCGGCTGACCGGCGCCAATGCCGCCACTCTTACGCAAAACGCCCCTGTCGAAAGACCGGGGCGTTTTGCGTTTGCGCGCCCCTGACAGGCGAACGTGACGCTTGCGTCGTCTATCAGGTACAATTCCCGGCTATTTTTCGGCGGGCTATGCCTGCAGCCTTTTTGAGTGTTGATCCGTGAGTGATTTGAGTCATATCCGCAATTTCTCCATCATCGCCCACATTGACCATGGCAAGTCGACTCTGGCCGATCGCTTCATCCAGATGTGCGGCGGCCTGGCCGAGCGTGAAATGGAAGCCCAGGTCCTGGACTCCATGGACCTTGAGCGGGAACGCGGGATCACCATCAAGGCCCACAGCGTTACCCTCTATTACAAAGCCCGCGACGGCATCACCTACCAGCTGAACTTCATCGACACCCCTGGCCACGTGGACTTCACCTATGAAGTCAGCCGGTCGCTGGCCGCCTGTGAAGGCGCCTTGCTGGTGGTCGACGCCGGCCAGGGCGTGGAAGCGCAGTCGGTCGCCAACTGCTACACCGCCATCGAGCAGGGCCTGGAGGTCATGCCGGTGCTGAACAAGATCGACCTGCCACAGGCCGATCCGGACCGGGTCAAGGAAGAGATCGAGAAGATCATCGGTATCGATGCTACCGACGCCGTGACCTGCAGCGCCAAGACCGGCCTGGGTGTCGACGAGGTGCTGGAGCGCCTGGTCACCACCATTCCCGCGCCGACCGGCAACATCGAAGATCCGCTGCAAGCGTTGATCATCGACTCCTGGTTCGACAACTACCTGGGCGTCGTGTCCCTGGTTCGCGTGCGCCATGGCCGCGTGAAGAAGGGCGACAAGATCCTGGTGAAATCCACCGGCAAGATCCACCTGGTGGACAGCGTCGGTGTATTCAACCCGAAACACACCGCCACCACCGACCTGAAGGCCGGTGAAGTAGGCTTCATCATCGCCGGTATCAAGGACATTCACGGTGCGCCGGTAGGTGACACCCTGACCCTGAGCTCGACCCCCGACGTCGAAGTGCTGCCCGGCTTCAAGCGCATTCAGCCGCAGGTCTACGCTGGCTTGTTCCCGGTCAGCTCCGACGACTTCGAAGACTTCCGCGAAGCCCTGCAAAAGCTCACGCTGAACGACTCGTCGCTGCAATACACCCCGGAAAGCTCCGACGCACTGGGCTTCGGCTTCCGTTGCGGCTTCCTCGGCATGCTGCACATGGAAATCATCCAGGAGCGCCTGGAGCGCGAATACGACCTGGACCTGATCACCACGGCGCCGACGGTGATTTTCGAACTGCAACTGAAGAATGGTGAGACGATCTACGTCGATAACCCATCGAAGTTGCCGGATCTGTCATCCATCGAAGACATGCGCGAGCCGATCGTGCGGGCCAATATCCTGGTGCCGCAGGAGCACCTGGGTAACGTCATTACCCTGTGCATCGAGAAGCGCGGCATACAGCACGACATGCTGTTCCTCGGCAGCCAGGTCCAGGTGACCTACGACCTGCCGATGAACGAAGTGGTCCTGGACTTCTTCGACCGCCTCAAATCCACCAGTCGTGGCTATGCTTCGCTGGATTATCATTTCGATCGCTACCAATCGGCTAATCTGGTCAAGCTGGATGTGCTGATCAACGGTGAGAAGGTCGACGCCCTGGCATTGATCGTGCACCGTGATAACGCGCACTACAAAGGGCGTGCGTTGACCGAAAAGATGAAGGAACTGATTCCTCGGCAGATGTTCGACGTGGCAATCCAGGCCGCCATTGGTGGGCAGATTGTGGCGCGGACAACCGTCAAGGCGCTCAGAAAGAACGTACTGGCCAAATGCTACGGTGGTGACGTTAGCCGTAAGCGCAAGCTGTTGGAAAAGCAGAAGGCCGGTAAGAAACGCATGAAGCAAGTGGGTAACGTGGAGATTCCACAAGAAGCCTTCCTTGCTGTGCTCAGGTTGGATAGTTAGGTCCTATGTCGCTAAATTTCCCGCTGTTGCTGGTCATCGCCGTCGCCGTCTGCGGTCTGTTGGCGTTGCTCGATCTGGTCTTTCTGGCGCCGCGTCGGCGTGCCGCCATTACCAACTATCAGGGCAGCGTCAGCCAGCCGGATGGACTGGTCATCGAGAAACTGAACAAGGAGCCGATGCTGGTCGAGTACGGCAAATCGTTCTTTCCGGTGCTGTTCATCGTGCTGGTGCTGCGTTCGTTCCTGGTGGAACCGTTTCAGATTCCTTCGGGATCGATGAAACCGACCCTGGATGTGGGCGACTTCATCCTGGTGAACAAGTTTTCTTACGGGATCCGCCTGCCGGTGATCGACAAGAAAATCATCGAGGTCGGTGATCCGCAGCGCGGCGATGTGATGGTGTTCCGCTACCCGAGCGATCCGAACGTCAACTACATCAAGCGTGTGGTCGGCCTGCCGGGCGACGAAGTGCGCTACACCAGCGACAAGCGCCTGCTGGTCAACGGCCAGTCGGTCGCCGAGCAACTGGTCGGCTCCGAGCCGGGTACCCTGGGCAGCGCGGAGCTCTACAAGGAAAAACTCGGCGCCGCCGAGCACCTGATCCGCAAGGAAATGAGCCGCTACCGGGCCACCCCGGATCGTCAATGGACCGTGCCTGCCGGGCACTACTTCATGATGGGCGACAACCGCGACAACTCGAACGACAGCCGCTACTGGGATGACCCAAGCATTCCCAAGGACCTGCTGGGCATGGTTCCCGACAAGAATATCGTCGGCAAGGCCTTCGCAGTCTGGATGAGCTGGCCCGAACCGAAACTCAGCCACCTGCCGAATTTCTCGCGGGTTGGCCTGATCAAGTAATCAAACACGGCGCTGTTGAACACAGCGCCGAATGCTTTTCTGGATCTTGTAGAACACCGGCCCGCCAGGCTCGGCAGCCTCCCAGGCGTCACCAGAAGCAGCAGTCAACGATATTCAGGATGTGGATTTGAACACAGCGTTAATTGCCACAGGCACCTCGTGCCTTGTCTCCAAGGTGGTGAAATTCAACCACGAACTCAGCGTGGGTAAACCGTGAGCGTTTCTTTGAGCCGTCTCGAGCGTCAGCTCGGTTACACCTTCAAGGACCAGGAACTGATGGTCCTGGCCCTCACTCACCGCAGTTTTGCCGGGCGCAACAACGAACGCCTGGAATTCCTCGGTGATGCCATTCTCAACTTCGTCGCCGGCGAAGCGCTGTTCGAGCGTTTTCCCCAGGCTCGCGAAGGCCAGCTGTCGCGTCTGCGCGCGCGCCTGGTGAAGGGTGAAACCCTGGCCGTACTGGCCCGTGGTTTCGATCTGGGCGAATACCTGCGCCTGGGCTCCGGTGAGTTGAAAAGCGGCGGCTTCCGTCGTGAGTCGATCCTCGCCGATGCCCTGGAAGCGCTGATTGGTGCGATCTACCTGGATGCCGGCATGGAGGTCGCGCGTGAGCGCGTGCTGTCCTGGCTGACGTCCGAGTTCGACAGCCTGACGCTGGTCGACACCAACAAGGACCCCAAGACCCGCCTGCAGGAATTCCTGCAGTCGCGTGCCTGTGAACTGCCCCGCTACGAAGTGGTGGATATCCAGGGTGAGCCCCATTGCCGGACGTTCTTCGTCGAATGTGAAATCACCCTACTGAACGAAAAAAGCCGAGGTCAGGGTGTGAGCCGTCGCATTGCCGAACAGGTAGCGGCCGCCGCAGCACTGATTGCCCTGGGCGTGGAGAATGGCCATGACTGATACAACCGCAACACGCTGTGGCTATGTCGCCATCGTCGGCCGTCCGAACGTGGGCAAGTCCACGCTGCTGAACCATATCCTGGGGCAGAAGCTGGCCATTACCTCGCGCAAGCCGCAGACCACTCGGCACAACATGCTCGGCATCAAGACCGAAGGCGCCATCCAGGCGATCTACGTCGACACCCCGGGTATGCACAAGAGCAACGAGAAGGCGCTGAACCGCTACATGAACAAGACCGCCTCGGCGGCCTTGAAAGACGTCGACGTGGTGATTTTCGTCGTTGACCGCACCAAGTGGACCGACGAAGACCAGCTGGTGCTGGAGCGTGTGCAGTACGTGCAGGGCCCGGTGATCCTGGCGATCAACAAGACCGACCGTATCGAGGACAAGGCCGAGCTGATGCCGCACCTGACCTGGTTGCAGGAGCAGTTGCCGAATGCCGAGATCGTCCCGGTATCGGCCCAGCAAGGCCACAACCTGGAAGCCCTGGAAGGCCTGATCGCCAAGCACCTGCCGGAAAACGATCACTTCTTCCCGGAAGACCAGATCACCGACCGCAGCAGCCGTTTCCTCGCCGCCGAACTGGTGCGCGAGAAGATCATGCGCCAGCTGGGTGCCGAGCTGCCGTACCAGATCACCGTGGAAATCGAAGAGTTCAAGCAGCAGGGCAAGACCCTGCACATTCATGCCTTGATCCTCGTCGAACGCGACGGCCAGAAGAAAATCATCATTGGCGACAAGGGTGAGCGCATCAAGCGCATCGGCATGGAAGCGCGCAAGGACATGGAGCTGCTGTTCGACTCCAAGGTCATGCTCAACCTGTGGGTCAAGGTCAAGGGTGGTTGGTCCGACGACGAGCGTGCCCTGCGTTCGCTGGGCTACGGCGACCTGTAATCCTGCCCCGTCGCCGGCGCCTCGTTTCTGCAACGTGCAGGGGGCGAGCCGCTGGCGATAAAGGTTCAACGAACCTCCCCGTGGACCTGTCACTTTCTCAAGCCTTGAGATCCCCCCGACACCTATGTCCAGTAACGCTCCCATCGGCCAGCCCGCTTATGTCCTGCACAGTCGCGCCTATCGCGAGAGCAGTGCATTGGTGGACTTCCTCACGCCCCAGGGGCGGCTGCGCGCGGTGTTGCGCGGCGCGCGGGGCAAGGCCGGGACCCTGGCGCGGCCGTTCGTGCCGCTGGAAGTCGAATTTCGTGGGCGCGGCGAGCTGAAAAACGTCGGGCGCATGGAAAGCGCGGGAACCTCCACCTGGCTCAACGGCGAGGCGCTGTTCAGCGGCCTCTACCTCAATGAGCTGCTGATCCGCCTGCTGCCCGCCGAAGACCCGCATCCGGCGATCTTCGAGCACTATGCGGCAACCTTGCTGGCTTTGGCCGAAGGCCGCGCCCTCGAACCCTTGCTGCGTGCGTTCGAATGGCGCCTGCTGGACGACCTGGGCTATGGCTTCGCCCTGGACATGGATATCCACGGCGCGCCGATTGAGGCGCAGGGCATGTATCGCCTGCAGGTGGATGCCGGCCTGGAGCAGGTTCACCTGTTGCAACCGGGCCTGTTCAACGGCACCGAGCTGCTGGCCATGGCGCAAGCCGACTGGAGCGCCCCCGGCGCGCTGGCGGCGGCCAAGCGCCTGATGCGCCAGGCACTGGCGGTGCACCTGGGCGGTCGTCCCTTGGTCAGTCGCGAATTGTTTCGCAAGCCCTAGTCGTCCCATTACGCCAATACGCTCGAATCCTGCCTGGCTTGCTCGTGCGACCGAAAGCCGGCAGTTATTTTCGCCAGCGGACACTATATGCTGTGCACCGAATCTCTAACTCCTCAGGAGCGCTTCCGTGACCACCAGCAATCGCATTCTTCTTGGCGTGAACATCGACCACGTAGCCACCCTGCGTCAGGCCCGGGGCACCCGTTACCCTGACCCGGTCAAGGCGGCGCTGGACGCGGAAGAGGCGGGGGCCGACGGCATCACCGTGCACCTGCGCGAGGACCGCCGGCATATCCAGGAACGCGATGTGCTGCTGCTCAAGGACGTGCTGCAAACCCGCATGAACTTCGAGATGGGCGTCACCGAGGAAATGATGGCGTTCGCCGAGCGCATCCGTCCGGCGCACATCTGCCTGGTTCCGGAAACCCGCCAGGAGCTGACCACCGAGGGCGGCCTGGATGTCGCCGGGCAGGAAGCGCGGATCAAGGCGGCCGTAGAGCGGCTGTCGAAGATCGGCGCCGAAGTGTCGCTGTTCATCGACGCCGATGAGCGGCAGATCGCTGCCTCCCGCCGCGTGGGCGCGCCAGCCATCGAGCTGCACACCGGGCGTTATGCCGATGCCGAAACGCCGAGCGAGGTGGCCGAGGAACTGCGGCGCGTGGCCGACGGCGTGGCTTTCGGCCTGGGCCAGGGCCTGATCGTCAATGCCGGCCACGGCCTGCATTACCACAACGTCGAGGCGGTCGCGGCGATCAAGGGCATCAACGAGTTGAACATTGGCCATGCGCTGGTGGCCCATGCGCTGTTCGTCGGTTTCAAAGGTGCAGTGGCGGAGATGAAGGCGCTGATCCTGGCGGCGGCCAAGGCCTGACGGAAACTCTGTAGCCGCTGCCGCAGGCTGCGATCGACTGGAACGGTCGTGGCGATTTTACGGTTGTTCAAGTCCTGTGGACTTGTCGCAATCGTCGGCAGCGGCTTTCTACGCAGAGGGTTTAAAGCGGCGGGGTTTCCTGGGTCGGCCTGGTCTTGTCCACGCCCGGCACGTGCAGGTTGCCCTCGGCCACCTGGTCGCCTTCCAGCTGCGGCTGCGTGACCCAGGTCAGGATGTCGTAGTAGCGACGGATGTTGGCAACGAAATGCACCGGCTCGCCGCCCCGCGCGTAGCCATAGCGGGTCTTGCTGTACCACTGCTTCTGCGAGAGACGCGGCAGCATCTTCTTTACGTCTAGCCACTTGTTCGGGTTCAGCCCTTCCTTTTGCGCCAGCTTGCGGGCGTCGTCCAGGTGGCCGCTGCCGACGTTATAGGCGGCGAGGGCGAACCAGGTGCGGTCCGGCTCTTCGATCTTGTCGTCCAGCTGATCCTTCATGTACGCCAGGTACTTGGCGCCGCCCTGGATGCTTTGCTTGGCGTCCAGGCGGTTGGACACGCCCATGGCCTGGGCGGTGTTCTGGGTCAGCATCATCAGGCCGCGCACGCCGGTCTTGGAGGTGACGCTCGGTTGCCACAAGGATTCCTGGTAGCCGATGGCCGCCAGCAGGCGCCAGTCGACCTTTTCTTCCTTGGCCGAGGCCTTGAAGTGCTTCTCGTATTTGGGCAGGCGCTGCTGCAGGTGCTGGGCAAAGGTGTAGGCGCCGACATAACCCAGGACGTCCACATGCCCGTAATAACGGTCCTTCAGGCGCTGCAGGGTGCCATTCTTCTGCACCTTGTCGAGGAAGGCGTTGATTTCGTTGAGCAGGCTGTTGTCTTCGCCGGCGGCCACGGCCCAGCTCTGGTTGCTGGCATCGCCAAGGTCGAAGGCCACGCGGATATTGGCGAAATACACCTGGTTCATCGCCACTTCGTTGGAATCCACCAGGGTCAGGTCGATCTGCCCCTCGTCGACCATGCGCAGCAGGTCGACCACTTCAACCTCGTCGGACTCTTCGTATTGAATGCCGGGGTATTTCAGCTTGAGTGCGGCCAGTTGCTCGGCGTGGGTGCTGCCCTTGAGCACCATGATCTTCTTGCCGACCAGGTCGCCCGCATCGGTGGGGCGGGACTGGCCGTTGCGGTAGATGATCTGCGGGGTGACTTCCAGATAAGTGTGGGAAAACCGGACTTGCTGCTTGCGTTTCTCGCTGCTGACCAGACCGGCAGCAGCCAGCACCGGGCCGTTAGGTTTACCCAGCTGGTCGAAGAGGTCGTCGAGGTTGTCCGCGGTTTCGATCTTCAGCGTCACCCCCAGGTCGTCGGCGAAACGTTTCACCAGCTCGTATTCGAAGCCGGTTTCACCGTTGCGATCCTGAAAGTAGGTGGCCGGGCTGTTACGGGTGACCACCCGCAGCACGCCATCCTCCTTTACTCGCTCGAGCGTGCTGGGTTTCTCAACGCAGGCACTGAGCATCAGGAAGAGTCCGGTTGCGATGAGCCATCGGGCACAGCGCGGACGTAAAGCCATAGGGGAAAACATCTGCGCAGTATACGCAAAGGACAACAACCGCCATATCTCGACAGCGAAGGGCTTGTCTGCTAGAGGTTCCAGCCCCCGGCCAGAGCCCTAGGGAATGGGCCTTCGGGGCCCGTGGAGAGGGGTGAAATAACCCTGCTGAATGGTCCTGACGAGCCTTTGTCACAGGGTGCTACGCGCAGGCCGACGTCTGGCCGCGCTCGGGCGTGCCGTTTCGGGTGCCGTCGCGGGCGGTTTAGGCTAGAATGCACGGCCTCAAAGCACACCCCCTTCCCGAGGCTGTCCCGAAGATGTTGATCCTGCGCGGCGCTCCTGCCCTTTCTGCCTTTCGCCACAGCAAACTCCTTGAGCAACTGAGCCAGAAGGTTCCAGCTGTCAGTGGCCTGTATGCTGAATTCGCTCACTTCGCCGAAGTTACCGGCGTCCTGACCGGCGACGAACAGCAGGTGCTTGCGCGCCTTCTGAAGTACGGCCCAAGCGTACCGGTGCAAGAACCTACCGGTCGTCTGTTCCTGGTGCTGCCGCGTTTCGGCACCATCTCGCCATGGTCGAGCAAGGCCAGCGATATCGCCCGCAACTGTGGCCTGAGTAAGATCCAGCGCCTGGAGCGCGGCATTGCCTTCTATGTGGCCGGTGAATTCAGCGACGCGCAAGCGCAGTTGATCGCCGACACTCTGCACGACCGCATGACCCAGATCGTGCTGGGCAACCTGGAGCAGGCTGCCGGCCTGTTCAGCCATGCCACGCCGAAGCCGCTGACCGCCATCGATATCCTCGGTGGTGGCCGCGCCGCGCTGGAACAGGCCAACACCGAACTGGGCCTGGCCCTGGCCGAAGACGAAATCGATTACCTGGTCAACGCCTTCCAGGGCCTCAAGCGCAACCCGCATGACATCGAACTGATGATGTTCGCCCAGGCCAACTCCGAGCACTGCCGTCACAAGATCTTCAACGCCAGTTGGGACATCGACGGCCAGAGCCAGGAAAAAAGCCTGTTCGGCATGATCAAGAACACCTATCAGATGCACAACGAAGGTGTGCTGTCGGCTTACAAGGACAACGCCTCGGTGATCGTCGGCAATGTCGCCGGCCGTTTCTTCCCGAACCCTGAAACCCGCCAGTACGGCGCGGTGCAGGAGCCGGTGCACATCCTGATGAAGGTCGAGACTCACAACCACCCGACCGCCATCGCCCCGTTCCCGGGCGCATCCACCGGTTCCGGTGGCGAGATCCGCGATGAAGGTGCAACCGGGCGTGGCGCCAAGCCAAAGGCCGGCCTGACCGGTTTCACCGTATCCAACCTGCAGATCCCGGGCTTCGAACAGCCGTGGGAAGTGCCGTACGGCAAGCCTGAGCGCATTGTCACCGCGCTGGACATCATGATCGAAGGCCCGCTGGGCGGCGCCGCGTTCAACAACGAATTCGGTCGTCCGGCCCTGACCGGCTACTTCCGTACCTTCGAACAGTCGATCGCCACCCCGCACGGTGATGAAGTGCGCGGTTACCACAAGCCGATCATGCTGGCCGGCGGCATGGGCAACATTCGCGAAGAGCACGTCAAGAAAGGCGAGATCGTCGTCGGCTCCAAGCTGATCGTCCTCGGTGGCCCGGCGATGCTCATCGGCCTGGGTGGCGGCGCCGCTTCCTCCATGGCCACCGGCACCAGCTCGGCGGATCTGGACTTCGCTTCCGTTCAGCGTGAAAACCCGGAAATGGAGCGTCGTTGCCAGGAAGTCATCGACCGTTGCTGGCAGCTGGGCGACAAGAACCCGATCAGCTTCATCCACGACGTCGGCGCGGGCGGTCTGTCCAACGCCTTCCCGGAACTGGTCAACGACGGCGACCGCGGTGGCCGTTTCGAACTGCGCAACATTCCAAACGACGAGCCGGGCATGGCCCCGCATGAAATCTGGAGCAACGAATCCCAGGAACGCTACGTTCTGGCCGTCGGCCCGGCCGACTTCGAGCGCTTCCAGGCCATCTGCGAACGTGAGCGTTGCCCGTTTGCCGTCGTCGGTGAAGCCACCGCCGAACCGCATCTGACGGTCACGGACAGCCACTTCGGCAACAGCCCGGTGGACATGCCACTGGAAGTGCTGCTGGGCAAGGCGCCGCGCATGCACCGTTCGGTGGTTCGTGAAGCCGAGCTGGGCGACGATTTCGCCCCGTCGAACCTCGACATCGGCGAAAGCATCGAGCGCGTCCTGCATCACCCGGCCGTCGCGAGCAAAAGCTTCTTGATCACCATCGGCGACCGCACCATCACCGGCCTGGTGGCCCGTGACCAAATGGTCGGCCCATGGCAGGTTCCGGTGGCCGACGTGGCCGTCACCGCCACCAGTTTCGACGTCTACACCGGTGAAGCCATGGCCATGGGCGAGCGTACTCCGCTGGCGCTGCTGGACGCCCCGGCGTCGGGCCGCATGGCCATCGGCGAAACCCTGACCAACATTGCCGCGTCGCGCATCAACAAGATCTCCGACATCAAGCTGTCGGCGAACTGGATGTCCGCCGCCGGCCACCCGGGCGAAGACGCACGGCTGTACGACACCGTGAAAGCGGTCGGCATGGAACTGTGCCCTGAGCTGGGCATCACCATTCCAGTGGGCAAGGACTCGATGTCCATGGCCACGCGCTGGAACGACAACGGCGAAGAAAAAACCGTGACCTCGCCGATGTCGCTGATCGTGACCGGTTTCGCGCCTGTGGCGGACATCCGCCAGACCCTGACCCCGCAACTGCGCATGGACAAGGGCACCACCGACCTGGTCCTGATCGACCTCGGTCGTGGCCAGAACCGCATGGGCGCCTCGATCCTCGCCCAGGTGCACGGCAAGCTCGGCAAGCAGGCCCCGGACGTCGATGACGCCGAAGACCTGAAAGCCTTCTTCGCGGTGATCCAGGGCCTCAACGCCGACGGTCACCTGCTGGCTTACCACGACCGTTCCGACGGTGGCCTGCTGACCAGCGTGGTGGAAATGGCCTTCGCCGGTCACTGCGGCCTGAACCTGAACCTCGACGCCCTGGCCGAGAGCTCGGCCGAGATCGCCGCCATCCTGTTCAACGAAGAACTGGGTGCGGTGATCCAGGTGCGCCAGGACGCGACCCCGGATGTGCTGGCGCAGTTCAGCGCCGCCGGCCTGGGCGACTGCGTGGCGGTGATCGGCCAGCCGGTCAACAACGGCCATATCAACATCACCTTCAACGGCGAGAATATCTTCGCCGGCGAGCGTCGCCTGTTGCAGCGCCAGTGGGCTGAAACCAGCTACCAGATCCAGCGCCTGCGGGACAACGCCGACTGTGCCGAGCAGGAATTCGACGTCCTGCTGGAAGAAGACAACCCGGGCCTGAGCGTCAAGCTGAGCTTCGACGTCAACCAGGACATCGCCGCGCCTTACATCAAGAAAGGCGTGCGTCCCCAGGTTGCCGTGCTGCGCGAGCAGGGCGTCAACGGCCAGGTGGAAATGGCCGCGGCGTTCGACCGTGCCGGCTTCAACGCGATCGACGTGCACATGAGCGACATCCTCGCCGGTCGCGTCGACCTGAACGACTTCAAGGGCATGGTCGCCTGCGGCGGCTTCTCCTACGGCGACGTACTCGGCGCCGGCGAGGGCTGGGCCAAGTCGGCACTGTTCAACAGCCGTGCCCGCGACGCCTTCCAGGGCTTCTTCGAGCGCAGCGACACCTTCACCCTCGGCGTGTGCAACGGTTGCCAGATGATGTCCAACCTGCACGAGCTGATCCCGGGCAGCGAGTTCTGGCCGCACTTCGTGCGCAACCGGTCCGAGCAGTTCGAGGCCCGTGTGGCGATGGTCCAGGTCCAGGAGTCGAACTCGATCTTCCTGCAGGGCATGGCCGGTTCGCGTATGCCGATCGCCATCGCCCACGGCGAAGGCCATGCGGAATTCGAAAGCGCAGAAGCGCTGCTTGAAGCCGACCTGTCCGGTTGCGTGGCCCTGCGTTTCGTCGACAACCACGGCAAGGTCACCGAAAGCTACCCGGCCAACCCGAACGGCTCGCCGCGCGGGATTACCGGCCTGACCAGCCGCGACGGCCGCGTCACCATCATGATGCCGCACCCTGAGCGGGTATTCCGTGCCGTGCAGAACTCCTGGCGTCCGGAAGAGTGGAACGAAGATGCGGCGTGGATGCGCATGTTCCGTAACGCTCGCGTGTGGGTGAACTAAGGCCCGTGTACAAGCTCAGCTTTTTCGTCCCGCCCAGCCACGTGGATGTGGTCAAGAACGCCGTATTCGCCGCCGGTGGCGGACGGATCGGCGCTTACGACCAGTGCGCGTGGCAGGTGCTGGGCCAGGGCCAGTTTCGCCCGTTGGACGGTAGCCAGCCGTTTCTCGGGCAGACCGGCCTGGTCGAGCAGGTGCAGGAATGGAAAGTCGAGCTGGTGGTGGCCGACGAGTTGATCCATAGCGTGGTGATGGCCCTCAAGCAGAGCCATCCCTACGAGACACCGGCTTATGAAGTCTGGCGTCTGGAAGACTTCTAAGGTCCCGCCCATGAAAAAGCCCGCTGAACCGGTAACGGTCAGCGGGCTTTTTTGTGCCTGCTCTCCGGCAGGAGAGGGTCAGACCTTGGCGCTGACCTCGCTGCGGTTGATCAGGCTATCCAGGGCTTGGCTCAGGCTCGCGGCCTTTTCCCCGATCAGCAGGTGCCAGACACCATCGTCGAGCTGGCTGGAACCCTGGCAGCCGAGGTTCTTCAGCTGGCATTCCGACAGCGCCTTGTTGTCGCCCAGTTGCACCCGCAGGCGGGTCATGGCCACGCAGTCCAGTTGCAGCACATTGTCGCTGCCACCGAAGGCGTCCAGCCATTTCACGGCTTCCTGGGGCGCAATGCTCACCGCTGGCGGTGCTTCGAAGGCGGCGGCAGGGCCAGGCTGTTCCAGTGGCTTGCCGCCGCTGGGCATGGCCAGGCGGATTTCATCGGCGATGCTGTCGGCCAGCGGGCCGACCACCACCTGCAGGCTGCCGCCCTTGCCGGGACGCACCACGGCCATGGCGCCAAGGGCCTTGAGGTCGCTGTCCGATGCTTTGCTGCGGTCGGCCAGTTCCAGGCGCAGGCGGGTGGTGCAGGCGCCGACGGTTATCAGGTTGTCCGCTCCGCCCAGGGCCTGGATATAGGCACCGGCGCGCTGATTGTTGGTCATGGCGGCTTTTTCGCTGCCCGGGGTGTCTTCGCGGCCCGGGGTTTTCAGGTTGAAGCGTTTGATGCAGAAGTCGAACACCAGGTAGTAGATCACCGCGTACAGCAGGCCCACC
Source organism: Pseudomonas sp. 09C 129 (assembly GCF_002843625.1). NCBI lineage: Bacteria > Pseudomonadati > Pseudomonadota > Gammaproteobacteria > Pseudomonadales > Pseudomonadaceae > Pseudomonas > Pseudomonas sp. 09C 129. The sequence goes on from NZ_CP025261.1 coordinate 1,703,974, forward strand.
GGGAACACCAGCCAGCCGTTGGTGGAGCGGCCCCAGCCAAGGGCCATGTCGATGGCGCCGCCGGAAAAGGTGAAGCCCAGGTGGATGTTCAGCAGGTTGGTCAGGGCCATGGACAGGCCGGTCAGCAGGGCATGCACCAGGTACAGCATGGGGGCGAGGAACATGAAGGCGAATTCGATCGGCTCGGTGACCCCGGTGAGGAACGAGGTCAGGGCCATCGACAGGAAAATCCCGCCCATCACCTTGCGCCGCTCCGGCAGCGCATTGCGGTACATGGCCAGGCACGCCGCCGGCAGGCCGAACAGCATCATCGGGAACATGCCGGTCATGAACTGGCCACCCTTGGGGTCGCCGGCGAAGTAGCGAGTCAGGTCGCCGGTGACCACGGCGCCGGTGGCCGGGTCGGTGAAACTGCCGAAAATGAACCAGGCCATGTTGTTCAGGATGTGGTGCAGGCCGGTGATGATCAGCAGGCGGTTGAACACGCCGAAAACGAAGGCGCCGAGGCTGCCGCTTTCCATCAGCAACTGGCCGAAGCTGTTGATGCCGTGCTGGATCGGCGGCCAGATCAGGCCGAACACCACCCCCAGGCCGACGGCGCTGAAACCGGTGACGATCGGCACGAAGCGCCGCCCGCCGAAGAACGCCAGGTATTCCGGCAGCTTGATGTCCTTGAAGCGGTTGTACAGGGCACCGGCCAGCAGGCCGCTGATGATCCCGGCGAGCATGCCCATGTTGATGCTGGCATCGAGCACCTTGAGGGTCGCCACCATCACCAGGTAGCCGATGGCCCCGGCCAGGCCGGCGGTGCCGTTGTTGTCCTTGGCGAAGCCCACGGCGATGCCGATGGCGAAGATCAGCGCCAGGTTGGCGAAGATGGTCTGGCCGGCATCGTGGATGATCGCGATGTTCAGCAGGTCGGTGTCGCCCAGGCGCAGCAGCAGGCCGGCGATCGGCAGGATCGCGATCGGCAGCATCAGGGCGCGGCCCAGGCGCTGCAGGCCTTCGATGAATAATTGGTACATGGCGTGTCTCCCGGTGTTCTTGTTATTCAGCTCAGGGGCCAGTGTTGGTGGCAGGCATGACGCACCGCCGAGGCACTGCTCAGGTTCAGCAGCTCATGGCTGAGGCGTCGGCATTGCGCAGCGTCCAGTTGGCGGACCCGCTCCTTGATTTCGCCCACTTGCGGTGGGCTCACCGACAGCTCGCTGACCCCCAGGCCGATCAGCACCGGCGTCGCCAGCGGGTCGGAGGCCAGTGCACCGCACACGCCGACCCAGCGCCCATGCCTGGCCGCGCCGGTGCAGGTCTGGGCGATCAGCCGCAGCAGCGCCGGGTGCAACGCATCGACCCGCGCGGCCAGGCCGGCATGGTCACGGTCCATGGCCAGGGTGTATTGCGACAGATCGTTGGTGCCGATGGAGAGGAAGTCGGCGTATTCGGCCAGTTGCTCGGCGAGCAGGGCGGCGGCCGGGACTTCGATCATCACCCCCAGCTCCGGGCGCTGGCTGATCCCCAGCTCGGCGCACAGGCAATCGATGCGTTCGCGGATATGCAGCAGTTCGTCGAGCTCGCTGACCATCGGCAGCAGGATGCGGCAGCGTTGCAGCGGGTTGACCTGCAGCAGGGCCCGCAGTTGCTGGTCGAGCAGTTCCGGGCGGGCCTGGGCCAGGCGAATGCCGCGCAGGCCCAGCACCGGGTTGGCTTCCACCGGCAGCGGCAGGTAGTCCAGTTGCTTGTCGCCGCCCACGTCTATGGTACGGATGATCACCGACTTGTCGCCCATGGCGTCGAGCACGGCCTGATAAGCCAGACGCTGCTCCTGTTCGTCGGGGGCGGTATGCCGGTCGACAAACAGAAACTCGGTACGCAGCAGGCCGACGCCATCGGCACCGTTGGCATGGGCGTCCTGGGCTTCCTGGCTGGAGGCGACATTGGCGGCGACCTCGATCGCCTGGCCGTCGAGGGTCCTGGCCGGCAGCTGGGCCTGTTGCTGTTGTTGCTCGCGCCGCTGCTGGCGGAGCAGATGGCTCTGCCGGACCTGTTCGATACGCGCGCTGTCCGGCGTCAGTTCCAGGCGACCGTGGTCGGCATTCAGCACCACTTGCTGGCCTTGCGGCACATCGAGCAGCTCCGAGCCCAGGGCCACCAGGCAGGGCAGGCCCTTGCCGCGTGCCAGGATCGCCACGTGGGAGGTGGCGCCGCCGGCCGCCATGCACAGGCCGGCAGCGCCTTGCTCGCTCAGTTGCAGCAGATCGGACGGGGTCAGCTCGTGGGCCGCGACTATGGCGCCGGCCGGCAACTGGTAATGCCAGGCCTCGCCGAGCAGGGCGCGCAGGACCCGCTGTTGCAGGTCGCGCAGGTCGTTGGCGCGTTCGGCGAGCAGGGCATTGCCCAGTTGCAGCAGGATCTCGCACTGTTCGCCGATGGCGTCGCTCCAGGCGTGGGTGGCGGCGCGTCCCTGGCCGATGCTCTGGCGGGCGGCGTCCAGCAGCGCCGGGTCTTCGAGCAGGGCCAGATGGGCGGCGAAGATCGCTTCTTCCTGATTGTCCTTGCGCTGCCGGGCATGGTCGAGGGTGCCGCGGATGTCGCTACGAACCTTGTCTAGGGCCAGGTCCAGCGCCTGCAGTTGTTCCTGGGGCGGGTGATCGCCGCTGTCTTTGGGCAGGGTCATGGCGGTCAGGTGAAACAGCGGCCCGCAGACCAGCCCGGGGGCGGCGCAGACCCCCTGGATCACCCCGGCTTCGGCGGGGTGCTGGGGCGCGACGGCCTTCACCGCTGGCGCCGCGGCATGGCCGTCTTCGGCCAGCGGGGTGGCGAGGGCGTCCAGCAGCGCCAGCAGGGCGGCCTTGCAGTCCTTGCCCTGGCAACTGACCCGCACCTCGTCCTGCTCGCCGACCCCCAGCCCCATCAGGCTGACCAGGCTGTCGCAGGACGCCGACTTGCCGTTGAAATGCAGGTGCGCCTTGCTGCTGAAGCCCTGGGCGGTCTGGCGGATCAGCGCGGCCGGCCGGGCATGCAGGCCGCCGCGATGATTGACCCGGGTCTGGCCTTCCACCTCGTCGGTCGAGGAGTCACCCGCTTCCGCCTGGGCCGTATTGGCCGCGCGCGGCACGATGTGCAGCAGCGGTTCGCCGACTTTCACCGATTTCAGGGTGATGGGCAGGGTCTGGAAGTGTTCGCCGTTGGTCAGGATCATCAGGCTGATCAGGCTTTTGCTGTTGCGTGCGACCTGGTCGAGATCGAAGCGCAGCAGGGCCTGGCCGCTGCTGACCCGGGCGCCTTCCTGCACCAGCATGGAGAAACCCTCGCCTTGCAGCTGGACCGTGTCCAGTCCCAGGTGCAGCAGTAGTTCCGCGCCATTGTCGGCGCGCAGGGTCACCGCGTGGCCGGTGCGGGCGGCATGCACCACCACGCCGGCGCAGGGGGCGTGCAGGGTGTTGTTCAGCGGGTCGATGGCGATCCCGTCGCCCATGGCGCCGCTGGAAAACACCAGGTCGGGCACCCTGGCGAGGGTGAGCACCGGGCCGCTCAAGGGAGCGCCGAGCGTCAGGTCTTTATTGTTGTTGTGCATGGCGCAGTACTCATCCGTTGAAGGAAAGGCTCAGTGGGTGCGGGTCACTTTGCTCAGGTGCCGTGGCTGGTCCGGGTCCATGCCCCGGGCCTCGGCAAGGCTTGCGGCCATGCCGTAGAAACTCTGGATCGCCAGGATCGGATCGAGGGCCGGGTGTTCGGCCCGGCCCAGGGTCAGGTCGCGTTCGACGATGTCGTCCGGCGCCGCCAGCAGCACCCGGGCGCCACGCTGGCGCATGTCGGCGGCAAGGCTGATCAGGCCGGCCTGCTCCGCTCCCCGTGGGGCGAACACCAGCAGCGGGTAGTTGTCGCCGATCAGCGCCATCGGGCCGTGGCGAACTTCCGCGCTGCTGAAGGCTTCGGCCTGGATCGCCGAGGTTTCCTTGAGTTTCAGCGCCGCTTCCTGGGCGATGGCGAAACCGGCGCCACGGCCGATCACCATCAACCGTTGGCTATCGCGCAAGGCCTCGACGGCCGGGCTCCAGTTCTGGGTCGCGGCTTCGCGCAGCCCCTGGGGCAGGGCGAGGCCGGCTTCCAGCAACTGCGCGTCCAGTTTCCAGTGGGCGATCAGGCGGGCGCTGGCGCTGAGGGTGGCGATAAAGCTCTTGGTTGCCGCCACGCTGCGTTCGGCGCCGGCGTGCAGCGGCAGGCAGAACTCGCTGGCGGCTTCCAGCGGGGTGTCCTGGGCGTTGACCATGGCCACGCTCAAGGCCCCGCGTTTGCGCAGCAGGCGCATGCTGTTGACCAGGTCGGGGCTCTGCCCGGACTGGGAAAAGGCGAATGCCGCCTGGCCGCTGACCCGCAGCGGCGCCTGTTGCATGGTCACCACCGACATCGGCAGGGACGCGACCGGGAAGCCCAGCTGCTGCATGGTCAGGTAGGCGAAGTAGCTGGCGGCATGGTCGGAGCTGCCGCGGGCGACGGTCATCACCACTTGCGGCGGCTGGCGGTTCAGGCGCCCGGCCACCTCGATCAGTTGCGGGTCCAGGTGCTGCAACTGGCCTTCGACGGCCGCGGCGGCGGACAGCGCCTCTTCAAGCATTTTTGAAGTCAATGTCTTCTCCTTCGACCATCACGGCGGTCAGTGTGAGTGAGCGGTCCAGGCACACGCAGTCGGCCCAGCTGCCGACCTGCAAGCGCCCGCGTTCGGCCAGGCCGAGATAATCGGCGGGAAACTGTGACAAGCGTTGCGAAGCCTCGGCCAGGGGCAGGCCGATCTTCACCAGGTTGCGCAAGGCCTGGTCCATGGTCAGGGTGCTGCCGGCCAGGGTGCCGTCCGGCAGACGCACGCCGCCCAGGCATTTGGTCACGGTGTGGCTGCCGAGCTTGTATTCGCCGTCCGGCATGCCGGCTGCCGCGGTGGAGTCGGTGACGCAGTACAGGCAGGGGATCGAGCGCAAGGCCACGCGCATGGCGCCGGGGTGCACGTGCAGCAGGTCGGGGATCAGTTCCGCGTACTGGGCGTGGGCCAGGGCGGCGCCGACTATGCCCGGCTCGCGGTGATGCAGCGGGCTCATGGCGTTGTACAGGTGGGTGAAGCTGGTGGCCCCGGCGTCGAGTGCGGCCACGCCTTCCTCATAGCTGCCCAGGGTGTGGCCGATCTGCATGCGGATACCGCGGGCGCTGAGGGCGCGGATCAACGCGTCATGGCCGGCGATTTCCGGGGCGATGGTGATCACCCGGATCGGCGCCAGGCGCAGGTACGCCTCGACTTCGGCCATCAGTGCGGTGTGGGCGAAATTGGGCTGGGCACCGAGCTTGCCCGGGTTGATGTACGGGCCCTCCAGATGCACACCGAGTACCCGGGCGCTGCCGCTGGGGCGCTGTTCGCAGTATTCGCCCATGGCGCCCAGGACCCGGGTGATCTCCTCGGTCGGTGCGGTCATGGTGGTGGCCAGCAGCGAGGTGGTGCCAAAACGCACGTGGGTGCGGGTGATGGTCTCGAACGCCGGGGCGCCTTCCATGATGTCCTTGCCTCCGCCGCCGTGCACATGCAGGTCGATGAAGCCCGGCAGCAGGTAGGGCAGGTCGTTGTCCGCCGGGTCGCAGGGGCTGCCTTCGATGCCGGTGACCTTGCCGTCCCGGTGGTTCAGGCGGCCGCGAATCCAGCCTTGTGGGGTGAGGATGTTGTGTTCGGACATGGGCAGCTCTCTGGGACGGATTCTTGGCGACTCGGCGGCCAGGCTCAGCGACGCAGCTCGGCGACGAAGTCGTAGTAGTCGTTGCGGCAATAGGTGTCGGTGACTTCGATCGGGGTGTTGTCCTCGAGGTAGCCGACACGGGTCATCAGCAGCATCGCGGTGCCGGGGGCGATGCCCACCAGGGCGGCGAACTCGGCGCTGGCGTTGATCGCCTGGATGTGCTGCAGGGCACGGACCACCGGGCGGCCGATGCCATCGAGGTAGGCGTAGAGCGAGTCGCCCACGGCATCCGGCTGGGCAATGATCGTGGCCGGCAGGGTGCTCATTTCGATCGCCATCACCGTGTCGTCGGCTTTGCGCAGGCGCTTGAGGCGCGCCACCTTGTCGTTCGGCGACAGGCCGAGGCGGATCAGTTCTTCGTGGGTCGGCGTGGTGATTTCCCGCTCCAGCCATTGGGAACCGGGCACGAAGCCCTTGAGGCGGAGCATTTCGCTGAAGCCCGACAGCCGCGACAGCGGTTGTTCCAGGCGCGGGGTAATGAAGGTGCCGGAGCCCTGGCTGCGGCGGATCAGGCCTTGTTCGAACAGCACTTCCAGGGCCTTGCGCGCGGTGACGCGGGAGATATTGAGCATCTCGCTCAGGTTGCGTTCCGAGGGCAGGGCCTGTTCGGCTTTCCACTGTCCGGCATGGATCGCGGCTTCAAGGTTGCGCGCCAGTTGCAGGTACAGCGGGGTCGGCTGGGTATCGTCAGGGCGCAGGGCCAGGATGTGGTTCATCTGTCGAGATTCCGATGCGTTATTGGTTTGTTGTCGCCCGGTAATGTGGCAAAAACTAATACCACTTAAATACCATGTCAACGCCAGTAGTGTGACGATGACGCACGAAAACAGGCGCTTTATGGGCGTTGGCGGGGATGGTTTGGGAAAGTGGTATTAGGGCGGTCTGGCCGTGAATGCGAAAATCGCAGGGGCGGCGGTTTTTCGAACGGGAATTGGTATTCACCTTTCGAAGCCGGCGCGGCCTGCGATTTTTTTTGTAACGGAGGTGTTTTAGCGGCGTTTCAGCGAGGAATCAGGGGCGGATTTCGATCATCGTGCCGTCCGGGACCAGGCCCCAGACTTCGCGCATGTCGACGTTGCGCATGGCGATGCAGCCGTCGGTCCAGTCCAGGGTATGGAAGTACTGCTCGGGGTAGTCTTCGCTGTCCGGGGTACCGTGGATCATGATCATGCCGCCGGGCTCCACGCCCTCGCGGCGCGAGCGGGCGGAATCGCTGATGTTCGGGTAGGAGATATGCATGGCCAGGTTGAAGCGGTCGCTGGTCTTGCGCCAGTCCAGCCAGTAGAAGCCTTCCGGAGTGCGCTTGTCGCCTTCCATGAGCTTTGGCCCCTTGGGTCGTTTACCCAGGGAAATGCGGTAGGTCTTGATGGGTTTGCCGTCGTTGATCAGTTGCAACTGATGGGCCGACTTGAGGACCAGGACTTTCTCGATGACCTTGCCGTTCAGGGTATCCGTCGCGGAGGCGTGGGAGACCGCGATAACCGAGTAGCAGAAAAGAGCGAGCAACCAGCGCATGAAACGATATCCCTAAGAGTACACAGGTGCCGCGTACGTTTTGTTGTTTAAGTGAGGGCAGGCTGAGCCAGGGGCGGAATGGACTCGGAACGCACGGGGTAGTCCTCGTTCCGCCGGTCAGCGAAGAAACATTCTAAGGTACGCCCGACCGTGCGAAAAGCCAGCTCGGACCAGGGAATGTCGGCTTCTTCGAAAAGCCGAACTTCCAGGCTCTCTGCGCCAGCGGCGAAATCCAGGTCCGCCAGCTCGGCGCGGAAGAAGACATGCACCTGGCTGATGTGCGGGACGTCGATCAGGGTATAGATGCTCAGGTTGCGGACCCGGGCGCAGGCCTCCTCGAACGTCTCGCGAATCGCCGCCTGTTCGACGGTCTCGCCGTTCTCCATGAAACCGGCCGGCAGCGTCCAGTAGCCACGACGCGGCTCGATCGCGCGTCGGCACAGCAGCACCTGGGTACCCCAGGTAGGCAGGCAGCCGGCGACTATGTTCGGGTTCTGGTAATGGATGGTCTGGCAGTTGTCGCAGACAAAACGCAGGCGTGAATCGCCTTCGGGAATGCGCTGGGTGACCGGGTGACCGCACTGGCTGCAGAATTTCATGCTGGGTATCCGAAAAGGCTGCGCCTATCTTGGCGTGCACGGGGCTTTGTCGGCAAGTTGTCGTTACGCGACATGGCGTGGATCGGGGCTTGGGCGGTCGGTTTGTTTGGTGCATGATGCAAGGTAGTCGACAGATCGAGAAGACTCATGCTGGACGAGCTACTGCACCGGGTAAGCAACCATACGCCGCGACCGCTGGAGACGGATCGACGTTTCCCCGAGGCCGCCGTACTGGTGCCCATTACCCGCAGTGACGAGCCCGAGCTGGTGCTGACCCTGCGCGCCAAAGGATTGTCCACCCACGGCGGCGAAGTGGCCTTCCCCGGCGGCCGCCGCGACCCGGAAGACCCCGACCTGGTTTTTACCGCCCTGCGCGAAGCCGAAGAGGAAATCGGCCTGCCCCCGGGGCTGGTGGAAGTGATCGGCCCCCTGAGCCCGCTGATTTCCCTGCACGGGATCAAGGTCACGCCCTATGTCGGGGTGATTCCCGATTACGTCGAATACCTGGCCAATGACGCCGAGATCGCCGCGGTGTTCAGCGTGCCGCTGGAGTTTTTCCGCCAGGACCCGCGCGAGCACACCCACCGCATCGATTATCAGGGCCGCAGCTGGTACGTGCCGAGCTACCGCTTCGGCGAGTACAAGATCTGGGGCCTGACGGCGATCATGATCGTCGAGCTGATCAACCTGCTGTATGACGCCCAGATCAGCCTGCACCAGCCGCCCAAAAGCTTTATCAATATTTGAAGCCATCGCTCGTATGGCCTGAACCCCACTGTGTATATGAACCTGCCTGGCCTTGAGGACAACAATATGAAATACCGCCTGGGCGACGCCCGTGTCGAAACCCACCCGCAAAGCTGGGTCGCACCCAATGCCACGCTGGTGGGCAAGGTCAAGCTGGAGGAGGGGGCCAACGTCTGGTTCAACGCGGTGCTGCGTGGCGACAACGAGCTGATCCTGATCGGCAGGAACAGCAACGTGCAGGATGGCACGGTGATGCATACCGACATGGGCTTTCCGCTGACCATCGGCACCGGCGTGACCATTGGCCACAACGCCATGCTGCATGGCTGCACCGTCGGCGACTACAGCCTGATCGGCATCAATGCGGTGATTCTCAACGGCGCGAAGATCGGCAAGAACTGCATCATCGGCGCCAACTCGCTGATCGGCGAAGGCAAGGAGATCCCCGACGGTTCGCTGGTGATGGGCTCGCCGGGCAAGGTGGTCCGTGAACTGACCGAGCAGCAGAAGAAGATGCTCGAAGCCAGCGCCGCGCACTATGTGCATAATTCCCAGCGTTACGCCCGCGATCTGGCCGAGCAAGAACAATGACCGAACCCGAAAAACCCGTCCGTTCGCCCTGCGTGAGCATTTGCGCGCTGGACGATGACGATATCTGCACCGGTTGCCAGCGCACGGTGAGCGAGATCACCCGCTGGAGCCGCATGGACAACGCCGAGCGCCGTGAGGTGCTGGCGCTGTGTCATGAGCGCGCCAAGTCCAGCGGGGTGCTGTGGATGATCGGCACCCAGTCCGGCTAGACGGCTATCTCGGGCCAGCTCCCGTCTGGCCCATCCCACCCGCCTGAAGTACCCTGTGCGCCTTACTGACAGGTACTTTTCGCCCCATGCTCTTCCTGATCGCCTATATCGGCAGTGTCGTACTGATCAACTACGCTTTTTCTACCGCTCCGCACCTGGACATCATCTGGTCGGCCTGGGGCGGGCTGGTGTTCGTCCTGCGGGACATGGTGCAGACCCGCTTCGGCCATGGCGCGCTCGTCGCCATGCTGGTGGCGCTGGTGCTGTCCTACGTGACCTCCGACCCGGCCATCGCCCTGGCCAGCGCCACGGCGTTCGCGGTCTCCGAGTGCATCGACTGGCTGGTGTTCAGCATCACCAAGCGCCCACTGCACGACCGCCTGTGGATAAGTTCGGCGTTGAGCATTCCCCTGGACACCTTTATCTTTTTCGGACTGATCGACGCCTTGACCCCGGGCGTGATCCTCACGGCGCTGGGGTCGAAGTTCGCCGGCGTGACCGTGGTCTGGCTGGCCATGGCCTGGCGTTTGCGCAAGGCGGCGTGCGCCAGCTGAGGCCAAAGCCCGCGGTTCATGTAAAATGCCGCGCTTTCTTCCCCATGGGCCGCCCGCCTGGTGCGCGACCCTCGATGATCCGCTCCTTTTTGAGGACTTTCAGATGACCCGTATCGGAACTCCATTGTCGCCAACCGCGACCCGCGTTTTGCTGTGTGGCTGTGGTGAGTTGGGCAAGGAAGTGGTGATCGAGCTGCAACGCCTGGGCGTTGAGGTGATTGCCGTGGATCGCTACGCCAATGCGCCGGCGATGCAGGTTGCCCATCGCAGCCATGTGATCAACATGCTCGACGGCGCTGCGCTGCGTGCAGTGATCGAGGCGGAGAAGCCGCACTTCATCGTGCCGGAGATCGAAGCCATCGCCACCGCCACCCTGGTGGAGCTGGAGTCCGAAGGGTTCACCGTGATCCCGACCGCCCGGGCCGCCCAGTTGACCATGAACCGTGAAGGCATCCGTCGCCTGGCCGCCGAAGAACTGGACCTGCCGACCTCGCCTTACCACTTCGCCGATACCTTCGAAGACTACCGCAAGGCGGTGGACGACCTGGGCTTCCCCTGCGTGGTCAAGCCGGTGATGAGTTCCTCGGGCAAGGGCCAGAGCCTGCTGCGCAGCGTCGACGACGTGCAGAAGGCCTGGGACTACGCCCAGGAAGGCGGGCGTGCCGGCAAGGGCCGGGTGATCATCGAAGGTTTCATCGATTTCGATTACGAAATCACTCTGCTGACCGTGCGCCACGTTGGCGGCACCACCTTCTGCGCGCCGGTCGGCCACCGTCAGGAGAAGGGCGATTATCAGGAGTCCTGGCAGCCTCAGGCCATGAGCCCGAAAGCCCTGGCCGAGTCCGAGCGTGTGGCCAGGGCCGTGACCGAGGCCCTGGGTGGCCGTGGCCTGTTCGGCGTCGAGCTGTTCGTCAAGGGCGACCAGGTCTGGTTCAGCGAAGTGTCGCCGCGTCCCCATGACACCGGCCTGGTGACCCTGATTTCCCAGGACCTGTCGCAGTTCGCCCTGCATGCGCGGGCGATTCTCGGCCTGCCGATCCCGTTGATCCGTCAGTTCGGCCCGTCGGCTTCGGCGGTGATCCTGGTGGAAGGCCAGTCGACCCAGACCGCTTTCGCCAACCTGGGCGCGGCCCTGAGCGAGCCGGATACGGCCCTGCGCCTGTTCGGCAAGCCCGAAGTCAACGGCCAGCGCCGCATGGGCGTGGCCCTGGCGCGCGACGAGTCGATCGAGGCCGCGCGGGCCAAGGCGACTCGCGCTTCCCAGGCGGTCGTTGTCGAGCTGTAAAAAACATCGCGGGCAAGTCGGATCGCCGCCCGCTCGCTCCTACAAGGGTTGCGCTGAACCTGTAGGAGCGAGCTTGCTCGCGAAGCACTCTTTTCAGGCGACCTGGTTCAGGTCGTTATTGCGCGTTTCCTTCAGGCACAGCACAGCGATCAGGCTGAGTACCGCTGCCGCCGACACATAGCCGCCAACCCAACTCAATCCCCCCATCGCCACCAGCTTCTGGGCGAAGAACGGTGCCGCCGAGGCGCCGACAATGCCGCCCAGGTTATAGGCCGCCGATGCGCCGGTATAACGCACGTGGGTCGGGAACAGCTCGGGCAGCAGGGCGCCCATCGGAGCGAAGGTCACGCCCATCAGGAACAGCTCGATGCACAGGAACAGCGCCACGCCCCAGGTCGAGCCCTGGGTCAGCAGCGGTTCCATGGTGAAGCCGGAGAGAATCGCCAGCAGGCCGCCGATGATCAGCACCGGCTTGCGTCCATAGCGGTCGCTGGCCCAGGCCGACAGCGGCGTGGCCGCGGCCATGAACAGCACCGCGAAGCACAGCAGGCCGAGGAAGGTTTCGCGGCTGTAGCCGAGGGTCGCGACGCCGTAGCTCAACGAGAACACCGTCGAGATGTAAAACAGCGCGTAGCACACCACCATCGCCGCAGCGCCCAGCAACACCGGCAGCCAGTACTGGCTGAACAGCTCGACCAGCGGCATCTTGACCCGCTCCTGGCGGGCGATGGCGTTGGCGAATACCGGGGTTTCATGCAGTTTCAGGCGCACATACAGGCCGACCAGCACCAGGGCGGCGCTGAGCAGGAACGGAATCCGCCAGCCCCAGGAGCGGAACTGTTCGTCGCTCAGGCTCATGGCCAGGGTCAGGAACAGGCCGTTGGCCGCCAGAAAACCGATCGACGGTCCCAGCTGCGGGAACATGCCGAACCAGGCGCGTTTGCCTTTGGGCGCATTTTCCGTGGCGAGCAGCGCTGCGCCGCCCCATTCGCCGCCCAGCCCCAGGCCCTGGCCGAAGCGCAGCAGGCACAGCAGGATCGGCGCCCAGGCGCCAATGCTGTCATAGCCGGGCAGCACGCCGATCAGCGTGGTACACACGCCCATCAGCAGCAGCGATGCCACCAGGGTCGACTTACGGCCGATCCGGTCGCCGAAGTGGCCGAACAGCGCCGAGCCCAGGGGGCGGGCGAGAAAAGCGATGCCGAAGGTCAGGAACGCCGAGAGCATCTGGGCGGTGCCGGACGTCTGCGGAAAGAATACCGGGCCGATCACCAGCGCGGCGGCAGTGGCGTACACGTAGAAGTCGTAGAACTCGATGGCGGTGCCGATAAAGCTGGCGGTGGCCACGCGGCTGGCGGAGTTGGTCGGCTGGGCAGGCACGGAGGCGCTGTAAGTGGTGCTGGTCGTCATGCGGTTATCCCTGACAGTCATGTGCTCCATGGGAGCGAATTATTATGGTCGAACACCCAGGGATGTGGGTTTGGCGCGGGCGCGGCTCGGGGTGGGAGCGAGGCCTGCCAGAAGCGGGCGGAGCAGGGCAGAAGCCGCTGGGTGCGGGTAGCACGCGGGTGCTGCGGGGCTTGGGTAAGCGGATCGATTATAGGAAGGCCCCTAACGATCAAACAAGCGCGACTTGCCGCCCTGTAGCCGCTGGCGCAGCCTGCGTTCGACGGCGCAGCCGGCGCAAAGTCTGCCTGCGCGGTGTGTCAGGCAGAAGGTGGATGCAGGGTTTGCGACCGCTTCGCGGTCGATCGCAGCCTCGCGGGCTCGGCAGCGGCTACAGGGCTACAGGGCTACAGGGCGGGCGCGGTGAGCGGCTTGGTGTGCCAGATCAGCACGCGACTGACCCGGTTGTCCTCGGTTTCGAGGATTTCCAGGCGGTAGCGGCCGATCTTCAGGCAAACGGCGCTGTCGGGGATAGTCTCCAGCGCTTCGGTGACCAGGCCGTTGAGGGTTTTCGGGCCGTCGCAGGGCAGGTGCCAGCCCAGGCTCTTGTTCAGCTCGCGAATCGAGGCCGCGCCTTCGATCACGAAACGTCCGTCGGCCTGGGGATGGATATGTGGGTTGTCGAGGCTGTGCTCGCTTTCGAATTCGCCGACGATTTCTTCGAGGATGTCTTCCAGGGTGACGATGCCCAGCACTTCGCCGTACTCGTCCACCACCATGCCCAGGCGGCGCTGCTGCTTGTGGAAGTTCAGCAGTTGCAACTGCAGCGGGGTGCTTTCCGGCACGAAGTAAGGTTCGTGGCAGGCCGCCAGCAGCGCCTCCTGGGTCAGGCTGGCATCCGGCAGCAGGTGACGGATCTGGCGGGTGTTGAGGACCGCCTCGACCTGGTTGATATCGCTGTGGAACACCGGCAGGCGGGTGCGCTTGGATAGGCGCAGCTGTTCGATGATGTCGGCGATGGGGTCGTCGAGGTTGATCCCGTCGACCTCGCTGCGCGGCACCAGGATGTCATTGACGGTGATGTTGTCCAGGGCATGGATGCCCGACACCGGGTGCGGCCGGCCGTTGGCATGTTCTTCGGCGTCGTCCGGGTCGACAGCCTGTTCGTCTTCGCTCTGCTTGACGGCGCCGGCCTTGCGGGTGAAGGGGCGCAGCAACAGCTGGCTGATGCTGTGGAGCAGCCAGGCCGCCGGGTAGATGATCTTCAGCGGCACGCCCAGCAGGGTATTGCCCAGGCTGAGGATCGCATCCGGATAACGGGTGGCCAGGGTGCGCGGGAGGTAGTCGGCGAGTACCAGCAACACGCTGGTGGCGAGCAGGCAGGCCAGCCAGGGGCCGTTTTCCGCCCACTGCAGGAGCGCCAGCAAGGTACTGATGATGACCGCCAGCACCCGACACAGGGTGTTGCAGAGAATCAGGCTGTCGCGCGGGAAGCTCAGGCGCGCCAGCGGTTTGTCGCCGGAGCGCGAAGCGGTGCGCAGGGTCAGCAGGTGTTGCTGGGCGGCTTCGATGGCGGTGAACAGCCCCGACCACAGCACCAGCAAGGCCAGGACCACGAGCATCGGCTCTGTGGGCAGGTTGTCCATTATCGCCGCTCGTCAGATATGCAGGATGTATTCACGGACCAGCTTGCTGCCGAAGTACGCCAGCATCAGCAGGCAGAAGCCGGCCAGGGTCCAGCGAATCGCCTTGTGTCCGCGCCAGCCGAGGCGGTTGCGGCCCCACAGCAGCACGCTGAACACCACCCAGGCCAGGCAGGCCAGCAGGGTCTTGTGCACAAGGTGCTGGGCGAACAGGTTCTCGACGAACAGCCAGCCGGAGATCAGCGACAGCGAAAGCAGGGTCCAGCCGGCCCAGAGGAAGCCGAACAGCAGGCTTTCCATGGTCTGCAGCGGCGGAAAGTTCTTGATCAGCCCGGACGGGTGCTTGTGCTTGAGTTGGTGGTCCTGCACCAGCAGCAACAGGGCCTGGAACACGGCGATGGTGAACATGCCGTAGGCGAGGATCGACAGCAGGATATGGGCGAGGATGCCTGGCTCTTCGTCGATCACCGGCACCGTGCCGGTGGGCACGAACTGCGCCAGCAGCACGGTCAGCGCCCCCAGCGGAAACAGCAGGACCAGCAGGTTCTCCACCGGAATGCGCGAGCAGGCCAGCAGGGTCAGGGCAATCACCGCGGCGGCGATCAGGCTGGCGGCGCTGAAGAAGTCCAGGCCCAGGCCCACGGGCGTCATCAGGTGGGTCAGGAGGCTGGCGCTGTGGGCGAGCAGGGCAAGGATGCCGAGCGAGACCAGCAGGCGCTTGTTCGTCTTGGCGGCTTGAGCCAGACGAGTGCCTTGATAGAGGGTCGCAGCGGCATAGAGACAGGCGGCGGCGAGGGTGGTTAGCAAGCTGGGTGACAAGGGGAGCATAAATCCTGTTAGGCAAGCCCGAAAGTCGTTGAGTTTGGCATAGAACCGCCATCACACGAAAGACCGTGCAACCAGACGGCGGCTGTGCGTCGCACGCAGTCTTCGCTATAATCCGCGACCTGCCCACGGAGCACCTCTTTATATAGGGGCCCCGAGCCGCCATTACCTCGGTCTACTTAGGGCCTGAAAGGATCGCGCATGTTTGAAAACCTAACCGACCGTCTCTCGCAGACGCTGCGCCATGTCACCGGCAAGGCCAAGCTGACCGAGGACAACATTAAAGACACCCTGCGTGAAGTGCGCATGGCGTTGCTCGAAGCCGACGTCGCCCTGCCGGTGGTCAAGGACTTCGTCAACTCGGTGAAGGAACGTGCGGTCGGCACTGAAGTGTCGCGCAGCCTGACCCCGGGCCAGGCATTCGTGAAGATCGTCCAGGCCGAACTCGAAAGCCTGATGGGCGCGGCCAACGAAGATTTGAACCTGAGCGCCGTGCCGCCTGCCGTCGTGCTGATGGCCGGTTTGCAGGGCGCCGGTAAGACCACCACCGCCGGCAAGCTCGCGCGCTTCCTTAAAGAGCGCAAGAAGAAGAGCGTGATGGTGGTATCCGCCGACGTTTACCGTCCGGCGGCGATCAAGCAGCTCGAGACCCTGGCCAACGACATTGGCGTGACCTTCTTCCCGTCCGACCTGAGCCAGAAGCCGGTCGCGATCGCCGAAGCGGCTATTAAAGAAGCCAAGCTCAAGTTCATTGACGTGGTCATCGTCGACACCGCCGGTCGTCTGCACATCGACGCCGACATGATGGACGAGATCCAAGCGTTGCACGCGGCGGTCAAGCCGGTGGAAACCCTGTTCGTGGTCGACGCCATGACCGGCCAGGACGCCGCCAACACGGCCAAGGCCTTTGGCGACGCACTGCCGCTGACCGGCGTGATCCTGACCAAGGTCGACGGCGATGCCCGTGGCGGTGCCGCGCTGTCGGTGCGTGCGATCACCGGCAAGCCGATCAAGTTCATCGGTATGGGCGAGAAGAGCGAAGCGCTCGAACCGTTCCACCCTGAGCGTATCGCTTCGCGCATCCTCGGCATGGGCGACGTGCTCAGCCTGATCGAGCAGGCCGAACAGACCCTCGACAAGGAAAAAGCCGACAAGCTGGCGAAAAAGCTGAAAAAAGGCAAAGGCTTCGACCTCGAAGACTTCCGCGACCAGCTGCAACAGATGAAGAACATGGGCGGCCTCGGTGGCCTGATGGACAAGCTGCCGAATATCGGTGGCGTGAACCTGGCGCAAATGGGCAATGCCCAGGGCGCGGCCGAGAAGCAGTTCAAGCAGATGGAAGCCATCATCAACTCCATGACCCCGGCGGAGCGCCGCGACCCTGAGCTGATCAGCGGTTCGCGCAAGCGTCGGATCGCCATGGGTTCCGGCACCCAGGTGCAGGACATCGGTCGCTTGATCAAGCAGCACAAGCAGATGCAGAAGATGATGAAGAAATTCTCCGCCAAGGGCGGGATGGCGAAAATGATGCGCGGCATGGGCGGAATGTTGCCCGGCGGCGGCATGCCGAAGATCTGAAGAATCCACGCCGGCAGCCATGCCGGCGTTTCCCGCGGGGACGCGGGACCTCCAGCAAACCCGCGCTTGGCGGGAGCTGACTTGCCGTTGTTGCCAACGGCCCTATAGCAAATCTGGATGGCAGCCGGTAGGCGCCGGAAAAAGTCATTTGCAAAAGTCCGGATATTCCTTAGAATATGCGGCCTTTCGGGCACCCATGCCCGCTGTGCATTTAGATTTGCAGCACCGACTACAGGAACGATGTTCACATGCTAACAATCCGTCTTGCCCTTGGCGGCTCCAAAAAGCGCCCGTTTTACCACTTGACCGTGACCGACAGCCGCAACCCACGCGACGGTTCGCACAAAGAACAAGTTGGCTTCTTCAACCCGATCGCTCGTGGTCAAGAAGTCCGCCTGTCCGTGAACCAAGAGCGCGTAGCCTACTGGCTGAGCGTTGGTGCACAACCGTCTGAGCGCGTTGCTCAGCTGTTGAAGGAATCGGCTAAGGCTGCAGCCTGAACCCTATGAACGCGACGCCTGCTCCTGCTGATGATTTGATCGTTATCGGCAAAATCTACTCTGTTCACGGCGTTCGCGGCGAAGTGAAGGTTTATTCCTTTACTGATCCGATTAAAAACCTGTTGGATTACAAAACCTGGACGCTCAAGCGCGAAGGTAGCGTGAAACAGGTTGAGCTGGTCAGCGGACGCGGGAATGAAAAATTCCTGGTCGCAAAGCTCAAAGGTCTCGATGATCGTGAAGAAGCGCGTCTTCTGGCTGGTTATGAGATCTGCGTGCCGCGCAACCTGTTCCCTGAACTGACCGACGGCGAGTACTACTGGTACCAGCTGCAAGGTCTCAAGGTCATCGACACTCACGGACAACTGTTCGGGAAGATCGATCACCTGCTGGAGACCGGCTCGAACGATGTAATGGTGGTCAAGCCTTGCGCTGGCAGCCTGGATGATCGCGAACGCCTGTTGCCCTATACCGAGCAATGCGTGTTGGCCGTCGACCTGGCAGCGGGCGAGATGAAGGTGGATTGGGACGCGGACTTCTGAACGTGGCTAGCCTGCGCGTAGAAGTGATCAGTTTGTTTCCCGAGATGTTTTCCGCCATCAGCGACTACGGCATAACCAGCCGCGCGGTGAAACAGGGGCTCTTGCAGCTGACCTGTTGGAATCCGCGAGACTACACCACGGATCGACATCACACTGTGGACGATCGCCCATTTGGCGGTGGCCCGGGCATGGTGATGAAGATCAAGCCCCTGGAAGATGCTCTGGTTCAGGCCAGGCAGGCAGCCGGGGAGGGCGCGAAGGTGATTTACCTGTCGCCCCAAGGCCGCAGACTGACTCAGTCGGCGGTACGCGAGTTGGCGAATGAGGATGCATTGATCCTGATTGCCGGTCGTTATGAAGGCATTGACGAGCGTTTTATTGAAGCTCATGTCGATGAAGAGTGGTCGATTGGCGACTATGTACTCTCCGGTGGCGAGCTGCCGGCGATGGTCCTGATTGATGCGGTTACGCGACTGCTGCCCGGAGCTTTAGGGCATGCGGATTCCGCGGAGGAGGATTCCTTCACGGATGGTCTGCTGGATTGCCCGCACTACACCCGACCGGAGGTGTATGCGGATCAGCGTGTTCCCGACGTGTTGCTGAGTGGCAACCACGCACACATCCGGCGTTGGCGTTTACAGCAGTCCCTTGGTCGGACCTATGAACGACGCGCCGATCTTCTGGAAAGCCGCTCGCTTTCTGGAGAAGAGAAGAAGCTGCTCGAGGAATACATCCGCGAGCGGGACGATAGTTAACAACGTATCGATGGTAGATCTGACGATTTACCTTAGGAGCACAGCATGACCAACAAAATCATTCTTGCACTCGAAGCAGAGCAGATGACCAAAGAGATCCCAGCCTTTGCCCCGGGCGACACCATTGTCGTTCAGGTGAAAGTGAAGGAAGGCGATCGTTCCCGTCTGCAAGCGTTCGAAGGCGTTGTAATCGCCAAGCGTAACCGCGGCGTGAACAGTGCATTCACCGTTCGTAAAATCTCCAACGGTGTTGGCGTAGAGCGTACTTTCCAGACCTACAGCCCGCAAATCGACAGCATGGCTGTCAAGCGTCGCGGTGACGTACGTAAAGCCAAGCTGTACTACCTGCGCGACCTGTCGGGTAAAGCAGCTCGCATCAAGGAAAAACTGGCTTAAGTCCAGCTTCCGATGCAGAAAAAAGCAGCCTACGGGCTGCTTTTTTGTTGCCCGTCATTTATCCCCGAATTGTGTTTCAGGCAGTAGAACCATGAGCCCCCGCGAGCAAGAAATCCAACGCCGGACCGAGCTGTCGGTGACCCGCGTGACCAAGGCGGTATTCCCGTCGACCACCAACCACCACAACACCCTGTTCGGCGGCACGGCGCTGGCCTGGATGGACGAAGTGTCGTTCATCGCCGCGACCCGTTTCTGCCGGCTGCCGCTGGTGACCGTGTCCACCGACCGTATCGACTTCAATCACCCGATTGCCGCCGGATCCATCGTCGAGCTGGTGGGACGGGTGGTGAAGGTCGGCAATACCAGCCTCAAGGTCGAGGTTGAGGTGTTCGTCGAGAGCATGAGCTGCGATGGGCGAGAGAAGGCCATCCACGGCCTGTTCAGCTTTGTCGCCATCGATGACGACAAGCGCCCGGTACCGGTGCTGCCGGGGTTTGTCGACTGATCGCGAGCAAGCCTCGCTCTTGCGGGATTTCACCGTTCTGTAGGAGCGAGGCTTGCCCGCGATGGGCTATCAGGCCGCCGTATCCTTCTGAATCAACGCCACCAGGGTCCAGCCCGCGGAGGGCTTGAGGGCGCTGCCTGGCGTCAGCACATGCACCCAGCCGCTGTTGTCGCGAGCGAACAGCAGGGTCGCCCGCTCACCATGCAGCGCCTGGTAATCCTCCCAGCCAAAACCTTCGGTCAGGTTGGTGCTGTACAGCTCCGCACCCTGTCCCAGCAGGCTGGCCAGTTTGCTGTAGGACAGCGTCTCGTTACCCAGTAGGTGCCCGCGATGTTCATGGCTGGCCCGGTGCTTGTCGGTGCGCCGGCTTTCCTGGCTGTTGGCCAGGCCGAACAGGCGCTGATGGCCGAAGTCGTGGCGAAAACGCATGGAGGCCAGGGTGTTCAATTCGCCGGAGGGCGACAGCGCCAGCAGATGGCCAAGCCCCACCAGGTCCAGATGGGCATCGGCGTGTTGCGATGCCGGGTTGCCGAAGTAGGTCGGCAGGCCGTCCATGCGCGCGGCCCGGATGTTCTCCCAGCTCGAATCGGTCAGCAGCACGCGGCTGCCCAGTTGTTGCAGAGCCTTGCCGATGGCTCGCGCCGGGGCGTTCGCACCGACGATCAGGAAGCCGCTCGGTGCCGGTTCCGCGACCTTCAGCAGACGTGCCAGCGGCCGCGCGGTGGCACTTTGCAGCACCACGGTGCCGATGATCACGGCAAAGGTCAGCGGCACCAGCAGCAGCGCCCCTTCATGACCAGCCTGGTCCAGGCGAATGGCGAAGATCGCCGAGACCGCCGCGGCAACGATGCCTCGGGGCGCGATCCAGGCCAGCAGGGCCCGCTCGCGCCAGCTCAGGTTCGAACCAGCGGTGGACAGCAGCACGTTCAAGGGCCGGGCGATGAACTGGATCACCAGCAGCAGAATCAACACCAGCGGCCCCAGGGCGATCAGGGCGTTGAGGTCCAGGCGCGCCGCCAGCAGGATGAACAGCCCGGAAATCAGCAGCACGCTGAGGTTTTCCTTGAAATGCAGGATGTGCCGGACGTCGACGTCCTTCATGTTGGCCATCCACATGCCCATCAGGGTCACGGCCAGCAGGCCGGACTCATGCATCACCTGGTTGGCGCCGATGAAGATGCCCAGCACCGCCGCCAGCGTGGCCAGGTTGTGCAGGTATTCCGGCAGCCACTGGCGGCGCATGATGGTCCCCAGCACCCAGCCGCCGACGATGCCGAACAGGCTGCCGCAGAGGATTACCCCGCCGAAGGTCATCAGGCTGTGCTGCAGGCCCTGGCCCTCGGCGCTGGCGATGATGAAGCTGTAGACCACCACCGCCAGCAGGGCACCGATCGGGTCGATGACGATGCCTTCCCAGCGCAGGATGTTGGCGATCGACGCCTTGGGCCGCACCACCCGCAGCATGGGCACGATCACGGTGGGCCCGGTGACCAGGGTCAGGGTGCCGAACAGCAGCGCCAGCAGCCAGTCGAAGCCCAGCAGCCAGTGGGTGGCCAGGGTGATCACCGCCCAGGTCGAAAGGGCGCCGATGGTCACCAGCCGGTGCACCACCTTGCCGATCTCGCGCCACTCCGACAGGTGCAGGGTCAGGCTGCCTTCAAACAGGATCAAGGCCACCGCCAGCGACACCAGTGGCATCAGCAGCGGTCCGAACAGTTCCTGCGGGTCGAGCCAGCCCAGGACCGGGCCGGCGAGAATGCCGCTCAACAGCAGGAACAGAATGGCCGGCAGTTTCAGGCGCCAGGCCAGCCATTGGCAGCCCACTGCCGCCACGCCTATGCCGCCAAAGGCCAACAGAATCTGTTGTTCGTTCATTGAAGCTCCCTGTTCCTTGAAATAGCGGGCTATGAAAGACTAGCGACCCTCTGCACAGTTCACTATTTATTTGCGCCCGGCCTCAAGGCCGCGCCTTTCGAGTATTTATGCCTGCCATCGACCATCCCCTGATAGACCGTTTCCTCGATGCGCTATGGCTGGAAAAGGGTCTTTCGGACAACACCCGCGAGGCTTATCGCAGTGACCTGGCGTTGTTCAACGGCTGGCTACAGGAAAAGGGACTGGAGCTGGTAAATGCCGGTCGCGAGCTGATTCTCGACCACCTCGCCTGGCGGGTGGAGCAGGCCTACAAGCCACGCTCGACCGCGCGTTTTCTCTCCGGGGTGCGCGGCTTCTATCGTTACCTGCTGCGGGAAAAGCTGATTGCCGTGGATCCCACGCTGCAAGTTGACATGCCGCAGTTGGGGCGGCCGTTGCCCAAGTCTTTGTCGGAGGCCGATGTCGAGGCCCTGCTGGCCGCTCCCGACCTCAGCGAGGCCATCGGCCAGCGCGATCGCGCCATGCTTGAAGTCCTGTATGCCTGCGGCCTGCGGGTCACCGAGCTGATCAGCCTGACCCTGGAGCAGGTCAACCTGCGCCAGGGCGTGTTGCGGGTGATGGGCAAGGGCAGCAAGGAGCGCCTGGTGCCGATGGGCGAGGAAGCGATTGTCTGGGTCGAGCGCTACATGCGCGATGCCCGTGGCGAGCTGCTCGGCGGGCGGCCCAGCGATGTGCTGTTCCCCAGCCAGCGCGGCGAGCAGATGACCCGGCAGACCTTCTGGCACCGGATCAAGCATCAGGCCAAGGTCGCCGGGATCGGCAAGTCGCTGTCGCCGCACACCTTGCGACATGCCTTCGCCACCCATCTGCTCAACCACGGCGCCGACCTGCGGGTAGTGCAGATGCTGCTTGGCCACAGCGACCTGTCGACCACCCAGATCTACACCCATGTCGCCCGGGCCCGTTTGCAGGAGCTGCATGCCAAGCACCATCCTCGCGGTTGAGTGAGGTGTCGGTCGCCGCGAACACCGGCTGCGGCGACCCGGGAGCGGTTCTGCGCTGATCGGCAAATGACCGGCTTGGCTCAGCGGGAGCCCGCCAGGCGGGCCTTATGTGGTAGGCTTTGCCGGTTTACAAAGTGGGCCGTTATGACCCGGTGTTCCAGTACGGGCGTTCTGACCGTCCCATTTGTCCGCCTTCAGGAGTTCCCAATGCGCGTGACCCAGATAATCGCCGCCGCAGCCATTGCGTTGGCCAGTACCTTTGTTATGGCCGATGACGCCGCCGAAAAAGCGATTCGTAAAAGCCTCCAGGGCCTGCAGCTCGAAGTCCCGGTAGAAAGCATCAGCGCCAGCCCGCTGCCCGGTGTCTATGAAGTCAAGCTCAAGGGCAGCCGCGTGCTGTACGCCAGCGCCGACGGCCAGTTCGTGATGCAGGGCTACCTGTTCCAGCTCAAGGACGGCAAGCCGGTCAACCTGACCGAAAAGACCGAGCGCCTGGGCGTGGCCAAGCTGATCAACGCCATTCCGGTCGCTGAAACCGTGGTCTACCCGGCCATCGGCGAAACCAAGACCCACATCACCGTCTTCACCGACACCACCTGCCCGTACTGCCACAAGCTGCACGCCGAAGTGCCTGAGCTGAACAAGATGGGCGTGGAAGTGCGTTACGTTGCCTTCCCGCGCCAGGGCCTGGGTTCGCCGGGCGACGAGCAATTGCAGGCGGTCTGGTGCTCGGCCGACAAGAAAGCGGCCATGGACAAGATGGTCGATGGCAAGGAAATCAAGGCCGCCAAGTGCGCCAACCCGGTTTCCAAGCAATTCGCCCTGGGCCAGTCGATCGGGGTGAACGGCACGCCGGCCATCGTTTTGGCCGACGGCCAAGTGATTCCGGGCTACCAGCCTGCGCCACAAGTCGCCAAACTGGCGCTGGGCGCGAAATAATCCTGCGTCGTCGAGCCTTTGACGATCATGGCGCGGCGGTTGTGGCCGACGCGTCATTAATAGAGAGCCGTGTGGTTTGCGGCTGTTTTCCACGGCCGACCTAGTGTCGGCCGTTTCATGGGGAGTTCAGAGTGAATCCGGTCAAAGTGGGCATCTGTGGGCTGGGTACCGTCGGTGGCGGTACCTTCAATGTACTTCAGCGTAACGCCGAGGAAATTGCTCGTCGTGCCGGGCGTGGAATCGAAGTGGCACAAATTGCCATGCGCACGCCAAAGCCTCAGTTCCAAACGACCGGTATTGCGATTACCAACGATGTGTTCGAAGTGGCCACGAACCCTGAGATCGACATCGTCATAGAGCTGATGGGCGGCTATACCGTTGCCCGCGAGCTGGTACTCAAGGCCATCGAGCATGGTAAACATGTGGTCACCGCCAACAAGGCGCTTATCGCCGTACACGGTAACGAAATTTTCGCCAAGGCCCGTGAGAAGGGTGTGATCGTGGCGTTCGAGGCCGCTGTGGCGGGTGGTATTCCAGTCATCAAGGCGATCCGCGAAGGCCTGTCGGCCAACCGTATCAACTGGGTGGCCGGGATCATCAACGGCACTGGCAACTTCATTCTCACCGAAATGCGCGAGAAGGGTCGCACCTTCGAAGACGTGCTGGTCGAGGCCCAGGCCCTGGGTTACGCCGAAGCCGATCCGACCTTCGACGTCGAAGGCATCGACGCGGCGCACAAGCTGACCATCCTGGCGTCCATCGCCTTTGGTATCCCGCTGCAGTTCGACAAGGCCTACACCGAAGGCATCACCAAGCTGACCACCGCCGACGTGAACTACGCCGAGGCCCTGGGCTATCGCATCAAGCACCTGGGCGTGGCCCGCCGCACCGATGCCGGTATCGAGCTGCGCGTGCACCCGACGCTGATCCCGGCCGATCGCCTGATCGCCAACGTCAATGGCGTGTTCAACGCGGTGATGGTCAACGGCGACGCCGTCGGCTCCACCCTGTACTACGGCGCCGGTGCCGGCATGGAGCCGACCGCTTCGTCGGTGATCGCCGACCTGGTGGACGTGGTTCGCGCCATGACCAGCGACCCGGAGAACCGCGTGCCGCACCTGGCCTTCCAGCCGGACTCGCTGTCGGCGCACCCAATCCTGCCGATCGAGGCCTGCGAAAGCGCCTACTACCTGCGGATCCAGGCCAAGGATCACCCGGGCGTACTGGCCCAGGTGGCGAGCATCCTGTCCGAGCGCGGCATCAACATCGAGTCGATCATGCAGAAAGAGGTCGAAGAACACGACGGCCTGGTGCCGATGATCCTGCTGACCCACCGGGTGGTGGAACAGCGCATCAACGATGCGATCACCGCGCTGGAAGCCCTGCAGGGCGTGGTCGGTCCGGTCGTGCGGATCCGCGTCGAACATCTGAATTAATTCAGCGGCAAGCGCCAAGCCGCAAGCTGCAAGTAAAAGCCGATTCGCTTTGACTTGTCGCCTGTCACTTGAAGCTTGCAGCTCCACACCAAAGGTTTGCTTATATGCGTTACATCAGCACCCGCGGCCAGGCACCGGCCCTGAATTTCGAAGACGTCCTGCTGGCCGGCCTGGCGAGCGACGGCGGTCTGTACGTACCGGAAAACCTGCCACGTTTCACCCAGGAGGAAATCGCTTCCTGGGCTGGCCTGCCGTATCACGAGCTGGCCTTCCGGGTGATGCGCCCGTTCGTCACCGGCAGCATTCCGGATGCCGACTTCAAGAAAATCCTCGAAGAAACCTACGGTGCGTTTTCCCATAACGCCATCGCCCCGCTGCGCCAGCTGAACGGCAACGAGTGGGTCCTGGAGCTGTTCCACGGCCCGACCCTGGCGTTCAAGGACTTCGCCCTGCAACTGCTGGGTCGCCTGCTGGACTACGTGCTGGAGAAGCGTGGAGAGCGCGTGGTGATCATCGGCGCCACTTCCGGTGATACCGGTTCGGCCGCCATCGAAGGCTGCAAGCGCTGCGACAACGTCGATATCTTCATCCTGCACCCGCACAACCGTGTGTCCGAAGTGCAGCGCCGGCAGATGACCACCATCTTCGGCGAGAACATCCACAACATCGCCATCGAAGGCAACTTCGACGACTGCCAGGAAATGGTCAAGGCCAGCTTCGCCGACCAGGGCTTCCTCAAGGGCACCCGCCTGGTGGCGGTGAACTCGATCAACTGGGCGCGGATCATGGCCCAGATCGTCTACTACTTCCACGCGGCCCTGCAGCTGGGCGGCCCGGCGCGTTCGGTGGCGTTCTCGGTGCCGACCGGCAACTTCGGCGATATCTTCGCCGGTTACCTGGCCCGCAACATGGGCCTGCCGATCAACCAGCTGATCGTCGCCACCAACCGCAACGACATCCTGCACCGCTTCATGAGCGGCAACCAGTACGTCAAGGAAACCCTGCACGCGACCCTGTCGCCGTCGATGGACATCATGGTCTCGTCGAACTTCGAGCGCCTGCTGTTCGACCTGCACGGTCGCAACGGTGCCGCGCTGGCCGGGCTGATGGACTCCTTCAAGCAGGGTGGCGGTTTCAGCGTCGAGCAGGAGCGCTGGACCGAAGCGCGCAAGCTGTTCGACTCCCTGGCCGTGGACGACGCCCAGACCTGCGAGACCATCGCCGAAGTCTTCGCCCAGACTGGAGAAGTGCTCGACCCGCACACCGCGATCGGCGTCAAGGCCGCCCGTGAGTGCCGTCGCAGCCTGGACATCCCGATGGTGGTGCTGGGCACCGCACATCCGGTGAAGTTCCCGGAAGCGGTGGAGCAGGCCGGGATCGGCAAGGCCCTGGAATTGCCGGCGCACCTGTCCGATCTGTTCGAGCGCGAAGAGCGTTGCACCGTCCTGGCCAACGACCTGAAGGCCGTCCAGGCCTTTGTCAGCCAGCACGGCAATCGCGGCAAACCGCTCTGATCGACTGACATCGATCGTCAACAAGGCCCGTCTCTGACGGGCTTTGTCTTTTTATACACAGGCTGTTTATCGCGGCGCGTCTTCCAAGGACAGAACTTAAGGCCAGAGCTCAAGGACAGAGCATCTAGAATAGGGCGGCGACGCGTCGAGGATCACCCACAGGATGCTTATGTTGCTGCGCCCGGTTTTGTGCACATTGATGGTTTTGGCGACGCTGGCCCTGGCCCCGTGCCTGATGGCGGCGCAGAACCTGCCCTTCAAGCTGGTGCCGGCCTTCGTCGAACTGGAGCCGCTCACCCTGGCCCCGGTCGAACGGCAATGGCTGGCGGGCCGTGGCACCTTGAAGGTGGGCATTTCGATCGATGACTACCAGCCGATCGACATCACGCGCGACCGCAATCGTTACCAGGGCATCAGCGCCGACTACCTGAGCCTGGTCGGCGAACGCCTGGGCATGCCCATGGAGGTGTTGGGGTTCTCCGAGCGCGAGCAAGCGGTCGAGGCGCTGCGCAATGGCACGATCGACATCCTCACCAGCGCCAACGGTTACGAGCGCGGGGTCACCGGGTTGCACTTTTCCAGCGACTACATGCCTGACCGGGCGGTGGTGGTCGTACGCCGGGACGAGGCCCAGATCCCCGAGGACCTGGCCGGCAAGAAAGTGGTGCTGCTGGAAGGGTATGCGGACGCGAAGGTCGCCCACGCGGCTTATCCCCACAGCCAGATCATTCTCTCGCCCAATCTGTACAGCGGCCTGGAAGCGCTGAATCAGGGGGATGTCGATGCCTTTATCGGCAATGAAGTGATCGTCCGTGCCTACAAGGCGCTGCGTCCTTACCTGGGGTTGCAGGTCCGCACCGGCAGCCGGCTGCCGCCGATCGGCTTTGCCTTCGCCACGCGCCAGAGCGACCCGTTGTTGAGCCGCCTGATCGAGCGAGCGCTGGAGAGCATCGACGATTCCACGGACCGGGAAATCCTGGCCCGCTGGACCACTGGGCTGGGCGCCAGCACCGGCGACGAGCGGATCAAGTTGAGCAAGGCGGAGCGCGCCTGGCTGCTCGAACATCAGCATGTGGTGGTGGCTTCCCAGCAGTACCCACCCTACGTGTTCAAGGACAAGGACGGCCAGTGGACCGGGCTGAACATCGACCTGCTCAACCGCATCTCGAGAATGACCGGCCTGCAGTTCATCCAGGAGGAAAGTTTTTCCACGACCCATACCCTGGACCTGCTGCTCAAGGGCCGGGCCCAGATGAACACCACCTTGTCGGCCAATGACGAGCGCTGCGGCTTCCTCGACTTCACCCACCCCTTCGGCGGTTCGGCCTGGGTGTTCGTGGTCCGCGCCGAGGACATCCAGCTCAACACCTTCAGCCAGTTGGCGGGCCGGGTGCTGGCGCTGCCGGCCAAGCATGCGCTGGAAAGCTACGTCCGGCAGAACTACCCGAAGGTCCGCCTGCGTTCGGTCGCTACCTACCAGGAGGCGCGGGCCCTGGTGGCCAATGGCGAGGCCGACGCGACCATCCAGAATGAAGTCGAGGTGCAGGGGTATCCGGCGAACGGGCTGCGCATCGGCCGCAGCGTCGAAGGCAAGTGGTCGGCCGACGAGTTGTCGGTGCGCCGGGACCAGCCCGAGCTGCTGAGCATTCTGAACAAGGCCCTGGAAGCCTTCCCGGTGGCCGAGCTCAGCGCCATCCGCCTGAAATGGCTCGGGGTGACCCCGGTGCCGGTGCCCATGTGGCAGCGGGTGCCGGTGTGGATCTACTGGGTCACCTTCACCGCCATCCTGTTCGGCCTGCTGTCCCTGGCCTGGAACACCCGGCTCAAGGGGCAGATCCGCCAGCGCCTGCAAGCCGAGCAACGCCTCAACGACCAGGTGGCGTTCAAGCGCGCCTTGCTCGACGGTATCCCCAACCCGATCTTCGTCCGCGACCTGGCCGGGCGCCTGATCACCTGCAACAAAAGCTACGAAACCCAGACCGGCATGCGCCTGGAACAGATCAAGGGGCTGTGCCTGACCGAGCTGGATGTGTTGCCCGAGGCCACGGCCCGGCAGTTGCACCGCGAGTTCCTGGAGCAGCTGGAGTCCCAGGAGTCGGTGTTCGTCGACCGTCAGATCGAGTCCAGAAGGGGCCCGGTGCATGTCTATCAATGGACGGTACCGTTCTACAGCGCCCAGGGTGAATTGCAGGGGTTGCTGGGGGGCTGGATCGATATCACCGAGCGCAAGCGCCTGGAGGAAGAGCTGCTGCAAGCGCGTCGCGCGGCGGATCAGGCGAACTATGCCAAGAGCGCCTTTCTCTCGACCATGAGCCACGAGATACGCACGCCGATGAACGCGATCATCGGTTTGCTGGAACTGGAAAAGGAACAGGCGCGCCTGCGCGGCATGCCGTTTTCCGATGCGCTGCGCGTGGCCTACCAGTCGGCACAGGAGCTGGTCGGCCTGATGGGCGACAACCTCGATCTGGCCAAGATCGAGGCCGGGCACATGCAGCTGGCGCCGCAGACCGTGGCCCTGCGAGGCTTCTTCGAAGACATACAGCAATTGTTCGAGGTCACCGCGCGCAACAAGGGGCTGCACCTGACGCTGGCCTTCGACAAGGCGGCGGACGGCTTCTACTGGCTCGACCCGCTGCGCCTGCGCCAGGTGCTGCACAACCTGCTGAGCAATGCCCTGAAGTTCACCCAGGCCGGTGAGGTGCGGGTGTCCGTGGAGCGCCAGGCCGATGAACATGGCGCCGACCGTTTGTGCATCAGCGTGGCCGACACCGGGTCGGGCATCAGCCCCGAGAAGCAGGCGAGCCTGTTCGATCCGTTCATCCAGGCCCATCTGCAGACGACGCCGGAGCAGGGCGGCACCGGCCTGGGCCTGAGCATCTGCAAGCAACTGGTGGAGCTGATGGGCGGGCGCATTCTGCTGCAAAGCCAACCTGGCGCGGGAACCACCGTGACCCTTGAGCTTTACCCGGAACAGGTGGTCGAGGATTTCAGCCAGTCGCCCCAGGTGACCCGCGAGCGCCCGCAGAGCCGTCGCATGTCGGTGCTGGTGGTCGACGACGTACGCGCCAATCGCATGGTGCTCAGCCAGCAACTGATGTTCCTCGGGCACAAGGTGGTGGCGCTCGACAGCGCCGAGGTGGCGCTGGCGCGCTGGCAGGGCGAGGCGTTCGACCTGGTGATGACCGACTGCCACATGCCGGGCATGAGCGGTTATCAGCTGAGCGAAGCGATACGGCAGATCGAGGCCCGGGAAGGGCGTGACGCCTGCCCGCTGATCGGTTGCACGGCCAATGCCTTCGAGGATGAGCAGCAGCGCTGCGAGCAGGCCGGCATGGATGAACTGCTGGTCAAGCCGGTGACCCTGGACCGGTTGGCGCAGATGCTTGCGCGCTTCTTGCCGCCGCCGTCCTTCGACATCCAGACCCTGCGCACCATGACCCAGGCGGACGAGCCGATCCTGCAACGCATGCTGCGCGAGCTGTGGAG
Organism: Pseudomonas sp. 09C 129; assembly: GCF_002843625.1. Classification (NCBI taxonomy): domain Bacteria; kingdom Pseudomonadati; phylum Pseudomonadota; class Gammaproteobacteria; order Pseudomonadales; family Pseudomonadaceae; genus Pseudomonas; species Pseudomonas sp. 09C 129. Next base: position 1,733,635 of record NZ_CP025261.1, read on the forward strand.
CAACCTGGGGCAGGAGCAGGCGGCCCTGGAATCGGCGGTGCTGGAGCAGGACTGGGCGCGTATCGGCGCGTCCACGCACCGCCTCAAAGGGGTGTGCTGCCTGATCGATGCGCTGCCGCTGGCCCAGGTCTGCATCGACCTGGAGGCCGTTGCCCGGGCCCGCTCGACGGCGGTGCTGGCGGAGCACTGGCTGCGCCTGAAGGAGGCCATCGGTTGCTTGCGCAGCGATATCGAGCCGCATCTGGGTAGCGATTAAGACTTGTCTTATGGGGCGGCCTGCCCGCTGCGATTAACGTACCGGCCCGCTGCGGATTCTCGCCGCTCTCGCCGTATCGGAGGTCGTTCCATGCACAGGTTGAAAGTGCTCGTTCTTGAAGACAATTCGTTCCAGTTGATGGCCCTGCACCAGATGCTCAACGCCAATGGCGTGTTCAACGTGTTGAATGCCGAAAGCGTTGCCGCCGCCCGACAATCCCTGGACAACAAGGGGCCGGTGGATATTGCCATCTGCGATCTGTACCTGGAGCAGGCCGACGGGCTGGAGCTGATTCGTTACCTGGCAGAGCAGCAACGGGCGAAGGCGCTGATCATTCTCAGCGACGCGCAAGCGGATGTCCGCGAAGGCGCCGCGGCCATGGCCCGGCAGCAGGGCCTGAATGTGCTGGGCTGTCTGCCCAAGCCGGCCTCGGTCACCCTGCTCAATGAACTGCTGGGCCTGTACCAGCAATGCTTCGAGCCTGGGCCGCAAGACTTGTCGCTGGCCCAGGTGCGCGAAACCCTGGCCCTGGATGTGTTCCAGCCGGAGGTGCCGACCGCCGAGGAAGGGCTGGCGGCGGTACAGCGTCATGGGGTCGCGCACTTCCAGCCGGTGGTCAGCCAGGACGGCGAGGTCCTGGGCGTCGAGGCGCTGGCGCGCTGGCAGCACCCGGAACACGGCTTGATGCTGCCCGCCGAGTTCCTGCCAGTGATCGAATTCGCCGGCCTGGAGGAAGCCTTCACCTGGCTCATGCTGGAGCAGGCCCTGCAATTGTCGGCCGGAGTGCGCCTGGTCATGGGCCGTTCGCTGGCGATCTCGGTGAATATCCCGGTGGGCATGCTGGAACTGCCGAACTTCGCGCGTCAGCTGGAAACCCTGCTACGGCGTTTTGAAGTGCCGGCACGCCTGCTGACCCTGGAAATCGTCGAGACCACCGAACTGGAAACCGATATCGCCCATGTGGAGGCCCTGCTGCGCCTGCGCATGATCGGCTGCAAGCTGTCGATTGGCGACTTCGGCACCGGCGGCACCAGCCTGCAGCGCCTGTTGGAATTGCCGTTCACCGAGCTGAAGATCCCGCCGGCCTTCGTCTGCGGGCTGGCTGGCGATGAGCGCAAGGCGGCCGTGGTGGCCGGCGCCATGAGCATGGCCCGGCGCATGTCGCTGGGCGTGGTGCTGGCGGGTATCGAGAGCGCCGCCGACTATCAGGAGGCCAAGAAGCTGGGGCAGGCGCGCCTGCAAGGCTGTTTCATCGCCGAGCCCATGAGCGCCGTCGCCGTGCGCCAGTGGATCGCCCGGCGCTTGCATGACGAGCTCGACGAACAGGCCGGCTGAGCCGGGGCTCAGGCGAGCCCGTGTTCCTGCACGTAGATGTACAGCGCCGCGGCGCTGGACAGGCCGAGCTTGCGCATGGCGCTGACCTTCTGGGTGCTGACGGTCTTTTTGCTGCGGCTGAGCTTGGCGGCGATTTCCCCGACCGTCAGTCCGGCCGCCAGCAGGCGGATGACCTCGAGCTCGCGGGGCGACAGCTGTTCCCCGGACAACAAGCGATCCGGCCCGACCTCGCCCGCCAGGCTGAGAAGTTGCTGGATGGCCTGGGCGACAAACACCTTGTCGCGGCGCACATGGCTGATCGCCGCTGGCAGCTCGTCGGCCAGGCTGGCCTTGCTCAGCAGCCCCGAGACGCCCAGGTCGAGAATCGAACGGAACAGCCCGGCATTGTTGAGCATGGTCACCACCACGATCGGCAGCCGGGGATGATGCCGGCGCAGTTGCTCGATCAGGCGTAGACCATCGTTCTGCTGTTCGCCCGGCATCATGAAGTCGGTGACCAGTACGTCGCAGGGACAGCTTTGCAGCAGTTCGCCGAGGGCGGTCGGGGAACTGGCTTCGCCGACGATCTCCAGGTTGTCGTCGCGCTCCAGGACGGCCCGCAGGCCGATGAGGAAAATCGGGTGATCGTCGGCCAGGACGATCCGCAGTTTTTTATTGGACGTTTGATTCAAGACTCGCTCCGGTGAGAAGGCAGCATTTCGGACAGGCCCTGCAACCGGGCACCGTCATCGCTGCGCCGCCGGGCTTTGCCAACCGCTCGAGGAGAGGGCCCCCATGGCCACACCCCCACCTGCCAGAAAGACCTGCGCCAGGCCTGAAAATCCGCCTCGGGAGCAGGTCGCGATGCCGGTTCGGATCGACCCTCGGCGCTATTCCTGCCAACAGGCGGTATTGCGCTACAAGAAGGTCGAGGCGCTGATCGATCAGCCGGCTCCGTCGCGTTCGTTTCTGGTTTGAGTGCCGATTCTAGTCTGATCCGGGCTGTTTTTTATCTGTCATGTTTTGCGGGCATGCTGGATCGACTCAGGTCGGCAACCGCTGGCGGTTGCGAACTTTCTTCTCTGGGCGATGGTCACTTGAATGCCAGAAAGCTACCGGCATTGGTGTATTCGAGCCTTAATTCCAGCTATTGAGTGGTGATCGAGATGGAAAGTATCAGCCTATTGTTGGGTGAAGCTTTGAGCCCGTATCAGGTAACTCTGACCCCGCGCGCGCAGGGGGAATGCCTGGTGACCCTGAAGAATGCCTTGGGGGCCATCGTGGTCGAGCGCGAGTTCAGCCAGGCCCAGTTGACCGACAAGCGCCAGTTGACCGATGTCGTCGACGGTCTGCATCGCGACGTATTGATCGCCGAAGGCCGTCTGGAACCCTGTGTCATCGCGGCCTTGCGCAATGTGGCCCGGGAGAAGGCGTTCGACAGCGCACGCTGACTGGAATTTTCGGGAACCTTCGCAGCAAGCCATCAGTCAGACCCTTGGCAACAGGATCGAGCATTGTGCTCCGGTGCTTGTCGCCTGTTGCGCGGGTCTGGTTTCAGGCCACGTTTAACCCCGAGTCGTCTCCCCACTGCTCGGGGTTTCTTTTTGCCCGGATTTTTTATCGCAGCGGCGCGTCGCGGAAAAACGCCAGGGCATCGCTGCGGTATTGCTCGCGCCGTGACGGTTCCAGCCACTGGGCATAAAGCTCCAGCAAGGTGTGCGGGCGCAGTTCGAGCAGCGCCCGGTTGATGCGCTCCACCGCCTGCCTGCCTTGCGCTGTGTTCGAGCAGCCGACGTTCACTGACTGGTATCTGGGCATGCCCTGGATCGGGTAGAACTCCAGCTCATCGGGATCGATCCCTTGCTGTTGCGCCTGGAAACGGATTTCTGTCTGGTAACCGATCAAGGCTTTCAGGCGCCCGTGGCGTTGCATCTGCAGCAGGTTGCCGATGGCGCTGTTGCCGTAGTGGGCCATCAGCGCGCCGAGCGGAGCCTGTTTGAGCAGGCTGTCGATCGGTTCGCCATAGCTGCGCTCGGCCACCACGCCCACATTGTGCAGGGGGCTGACCAGCAGTGCGCCCAGGTCGATCTGGCCGTCATGGATAAACGGCAGCAGGTCGGGACGGTCCTGGCGCTGTACCGCCAGGCCGTTGCTGAACATGCGAAAAGTGGTGATGGAAAACGCCAGCCATTGCGCCCGCTGCGGGGTGAACAGCAGCGCCGGATCGCAGACGAAGGGCAGTTCCCGGAGCATCTGCATGGCCCGGGCGCGGTTGACGTGCACGAACTGATGGTCGTACTCCGGCAGGCTGGCCATCAGCGCGGGCAGGGCCTGATCGATCACGCCCAGGCCTTTTTGCGGACCTTCGAAAATCGTCATCGGCGGCAGGTCGCGCAACACCCAGATCAGCGTGTCCCGGGCCTGGCTGGCCGGTGACCAGGCGCCGAGCGCCAGCAGCATCGACAACAGGCGTATGCCACGAATCATTCGCCTGCTACGGCATGGGGTCATCAGGCTGCTGATCCTTGTCGGTAAAAGGCATTGCTTTTCAAACTAGATCGCGCCGTTGTCACGCAGGCTTTTGATCTGCTGCTCGTCGTAGCCCAGGGCGCCCAGTACCTGGGCATTGTGTTCGCCGAGCGCGGGGCCGACCCATTCGGACGAGCCTGGGGTGTCCGAGAGTTTCGGCACGATGCCGGGCATCTTGAATGCCTTGCCGTCCGGCAGCTTGGCCTGGAGGAACATTTCCCGGGCGAGAAACTGCGGATCGCTGAACATGTCCTCGGCGCTGAAGATGCGGCTGGCAGGGACTTGTGCCTGGTTCAGCAATTCGAGCACAGGCTCCAGCGGCAGCGAGTTGACCCAGCGATCGATGACCCCGTACAGCTCGTCGCGCCGGCTGTCGCGGCCGTCGTTGCTGGCCAGGGCCGGGTCGTTGGCCAGGTCGTCGCGGCCGATCAGCAGCATGAAGCGCTTGAAGATCGCATCGCCGTTGGCGCCGATCTGCACATGCTTGCCATCAGCGCTGGTATGAATGGAGGAGGGCGTGATGCCGGGCATGATGTTGCCGGTGCGTTCGCGGATGAAGCCGAAGACATCGAACTCCGGGACCATGCTTTCCATCATGGCGAAGATCGCTTCGTACAACGCCACGTCCACCACCTGGCCCTGGCCGCCGTTCACCTCACGGTGCCGCAGGGCCATCAGCGCGCCAATCACGCCCCAGAGGGCGGCAATCGAGTCGCCGATGGAAATGCCGGTGCGCACCGGCGGCCGGTCCTCGAAACCGGTGATGTAGCGCAGCCCGCCCATGGACTCGCCGACCGCGCCGAAACCGGGCTGGTCCTTCATCGGCCCGGTCTGGCCGAAGCCGGACAGGCGCACCATCACCAGCTTGGGATTGAGCGCATGCAGGGTGTCCCAGCCCAGGCCGAGCTTTTCCAGGACCCCGGGGCGAAAGTTCTCGATCAGGATGTCGGCCTCGGCCAACAGCTTCTTCAGCACCTCCAGGCCGTCCGGGTGCTTGAGGTTCAGGGTCAGGGACTTTTTGTTGCGCGCCTGGACGAACCACCACAAGGACGTGCCTTCATACAGCTTGCGCCACTTGCGCAGCGGGTCGCCGCCGTCCGGCGATTCGACCTTGACCACTTCGGCGCCGAATTCGGCGCAGATGCGCGAGGCGAACGGGCCGGCGATCAGGGTGCCGAGTTCGACGACTTTCAGGCCGGCAAGAGGTTTGGCGGTAAGCGGCATGGAAGATCCTTGTAGGACAAAGATTGGACGGTAGAGCGTTTTAACATAGCCCGGCGCTCCCTCGCCAAAGGATGATGGTGCGCGATTCGTGGATTGGCGCGTGCATCGGTTAGACTTGCCGCCTTTCCTCGTATCAAGAAGCCCCGTCCATGGCCCAGCCGTCTACCACCTACAAGTTTGAATTGAACCTGACTGACCTCGATCGCGGGGTGTACGAAAGCGTCAAGCAAACCATCGCCCGCCATCCGTCGGAAACCGAAGAGCGCATGACCGTGCGTCTGCTGGCCTACGCCCTTTGGTACAACGAACACCTGTCGTTCGGTCGTGGCCTGTCGGAAGTGGATGAGCCGGCCCTGTGGGAAAAAAGCCTGGACGACCGCGTGCTGCACTGGATCGAAGTCGGCCAGCCGGACGCCGAGCGCCTGACCTGGTGTTCGCGCCGTACCGAGCGCACCAGCCTGCTGGCCTACGGCAGCCTGCGCGTGTGGCAGACCCGCGTAGTGGACGCGGTGAAGAACCTGAAGAACCTCAATATCGCCGGCGTGCCTCAGGACGTCCTGGAAGTCCTGGCCAAGGACATGCCGCGCGTTATCAAGTGGGACGTGATGATCAGCGAAGGCACGATCTTCGTCACCGACGATCGCGGCCAGCACGAAGTCCAGCTGGAATGGCTGTTGGGCGAACGCTGAGTTCGCCACGCCGCGTTGTTTCGCCGTATCCCCCGTATCGAAGAGAAGCTTCTGTCACCCCATGCGTATCGAACCTCGTGAGTTGCCCGCCACCCTGCCGTTTCTCGGTGATCTGCCGCCGTTGCTGACCCGCCTGTACGCCGCCCGTGGCGTGCAGTCCGAGGCCGAGCTGGACAAGAGCCTGGCGCGGTTGATCCCGTTCCAGCAGCTCAAGGGCATCGAGGCGGCAGTCGACTTGCTGGTGACGGCGCTGGAGCAGCGCGAACGCATCCTGATCGTCGGCGACTTCGACGCCGACGGCGCTACCGCCAGTACCGTGGGGCTGCTCGGCCTGCGCCTGCTGGGCGCGGCCCATGTCGATTACCTGGTGCCGAACCGTTTCGAGTACGGCTATGGCCTGACCCCGGAAATCGTCGCGGTGGCTCTGGAGCGCAAGCCGCAGTTGCTGATCACCGTGGACAACGGCATCTCCAGTGTCGAGGGCGTGGCGGCGGCCAAGGCGGCCGGGCTGAAAGTGCTGGTCACCGACCACCACTTGCCGGGCCACGAGTTGCCGGCGGCCGACGCCATCGTCAACCCGAACCAGCCCGGCTGCGAGTTCCCGAGCAAGGCGCTGGCCGGGGTCGGGGTGATCTTCTATGTGCTGATGGCGCTGCGCGCCCGCCTGCGCAGCCTTGGCTGGTACGAAGCCAAGCCGCAACCGAATATCGGCGAGCTGCTGGATCTGGTGGCGCTGGGCAGCGTGGCCGACGTGGTGCCGCTGGACGCCAACAACCGCATCCTGGTGCACCAGGGGCTGGAGCGGATTCGCGCCGGGCGCGCGCGGCCGGGGATCAAGGCGATCCTCGAAGTGGCCAAGCGCGAGGCGTCGCGCATCACCTCCACCGACCTGGGCTTCATCCTTGGCCCACGGTTGAATGCCGCCGGCCGCCTGGACGATATGAGCCTGGGCATCGAATGCCTGCTCAGCCATGACATGGCCCTGGCGCGGGAAATGGCCAGCCAGCTGGACGAGTTGAACCAGGATCGCAAATCCATCGAGCAGGGCATGCAGCGCGAAGCCCTGGCCCAGCTCAAGGACTTGCCGGTGGAATCAATGCCGTTCGGCCTGTGCCTGTTCGAGCCCGACTGGCACCAGGGAGTGATCGGGATTCTCGCTTCGCGGCTGAAGGAGCGTTACCACCGGCCGACCATCGCCTTTGCCGACGCCGGCGAAGGCATGCTCAAGGGGTCGGCGCGTTCGGTGCCGGGCTTTCATATCCGCGACGCCCTGGACGCGGTGGCGGCCAAACATCCGGACCTGATCAGCAAGTTCGGCGGTCACGCCATGGCCGCCGGCCTGTCGCTGCCGGAGCAGAATTTCCCGGCCTTCGCCGAGGCCTTCGATGCCGAGGTGCGCCGCCAGCTGCGCGAGGAAGACCTGACCGGGCGCCTGCTGTCGGACGGCACCCTGGCGGTGGAAGAGTTCCACCTCGAACTGGCCCGCGCCCTGCGCCATGCCGGGCCCTGGGGCCAGCACTTTCCCGAGCCGCTGTTCCATGGCGTGTTCCAGCTGGTGGAGCAGCGCGTCGTCGGCGAGCGCCACCTCAAGGTGGTGCTGCGCAGCGAATGCGGTTCGGTGAAACTCGACGGCATTGCCTTCGGCATCGACCGCGATATCTGGCCGAACCCGACCATCCGCTGGGTGGAACTGGCCTACAAGCTGGACCTCAACGAGTTCCGCGGCCAGGAAACGGTGCAACTGATGATTGCCCATATCGAACCGCGCTGACCCGCGCGGACGCTTTCGCGGGCAAGCCTCGCTCCTACGAACGGTGGGCGCTGCTTCTGTAGGAGCCAGGCTTGCCGGCGAAGAGGACGCTGCGGTGTACCAGGCCGGGCACTGACAAAGTGCATCGGAACCCTGCTGGTCGCGCCGTTGTCGACTAGGCTCTAAACACTGCTTGATTGGCCTTGTGACGTTTTGTCCTTTTTCTCCCGCGGGGGCGGGCGCTGTTCCTTTCCAGTCACTCGTCGACTTTTCAAACAGAACCCTGGAGCCTGACCACTGATCGAGAGGTGCCCCATGAGTCTGCTGCTTGAGCCCTATACCCTTCGTCAATTGACCTTACTCAACCGCATCGCGGTATCGCCCATGTGCCAGTACTCCAGCGTAGATGGACTGGCCAATGACTGGCACCTGGTGCACCTCGGCAGTCGTGCCGTGGGCGGCGCCGGACTGATTTTCACCGAGGCCACGGCGGTCACCGCCGACGGGCGCATCACCGCCCAGGACCTCGGCCTGTGGAACGACGAACAGATTGCACCCTTGCAACGCATCACCCGGTTCATCACCGCCCAGGGCGCGGTTGCCGGCATCCAGCTGGCCCACGCCGGACGCAAGGCCAGCACCCATCGGCCCTGGCTGGGCAAGCACGGCAGCGTCAAGCCCGAGGAGGGCGGCTGGGTCCCGGTTGGCCCTTCGCCGATTGCCTTCGACCCGCAACACACGCCGCCGACCCAGCTCGACGAAGGGCAGATCGCCGCGATCGTCCAGGCCTTCGTCGATTCGGCCAAACGCGCCCTGGTCGCCGGTTTCAAGGTGGTCGAAGTGCATGCCGCCCATGGCTACCTGCTGCATCAATTCCTCTCGCCCCTGAGCAATCAGCGTCGCGACCAGTACGGTGGCTCCTTCGATAACCGCATTCGCCTGGTCCTGCAGGTGTGTGAGGCGGTGCGGGCGGTCTGGCCGGAAGAGTTGCCGCTGTTCGTCCGGGTGTCGGCCACCGACTGGGTTGAGGACGGCTGGAATCCGGACGAAACCGTCGAGCTGGCATGCCGCCTGAAAGCATTGGGTGTGGACCTGATCGATGTCTCGTCGGGCGGCACCGCGGTCAATGCCGAAATCCCCACCGGCCCGGGCTACCAGACCCGCTTCGCCGAACGGGTGCGCAAGGAGTCGGGGATCGCCACCGGCACCGTGGGCATGATCACCGAGCCGGCCCAGGCCGAGCATATTCTGCGCACCTGCCAGGCCGACATCATCTTCCTCGCCCGGGAGCTGCTGCGCGACCCGTACTGGCCGCTGCACGCCGACGACGACCTGAGCGGGCACAAGGCGATCTGGCCGGCGCAGTACCAGCGCGCGACCCATCGCGACCAGCCGATTCACGAGTCGGATCTGCGCGAGTGAGCTGCGCGGAGGCATAAAAAAACCGGCCTGTGAGGGCCGGTTTTTTGTGCTGGCGGGCAACCTGTAGCCGCTGCCGCAGGCTGCGATCGACCGGGAACCGGTCGCAAATCGGGCGACGCGGATCGACTGAAGAGCCTGGGTCCGCTGCGCGGCCCATCGCAGCCTGCGGCAGCGGCTACAGATAGTGCTGCATCAGCTGTACTTGCGCTTGTCCGGTGCCGGCGGGAAGTACTGGTACAGCCAGGTTTCGCTCAGGGTGCGATCGTTGCTGCGGATGAACAGCCGCAGCTCCACCGGATCGACGCTGTCGTTGGTCGGGTACCAGTCGAAGAGCACGCGATAACCCTGGATCTCGTCCAGCTTCAGCACGTGGAAATCCTTGACCTGACCGTTCGACGCAGTGACCACGGGCTCGATGCCGGTGCCCTCCGGCAGCCGCTCCAGCCCGCCGCCGTTGAAGTCCACGGCGAAGCGCCGGGCCCAGACCGGCGGATAATGCTCGCCCGGCGCCCAGCCCTCGACGAAGCCGCCCATGCCCGAACGGGTGGCGTTGACCCGCGCCAGCGGCGTGCCCACCGGTGGCAGGGCGCTCCAGTACAGCTTGTAGCCGTAGTTCAGCGAATCCCCGGCGGCCAGCGGTGTTTTCGGGGTCCAGAAGGCCACGATATTGTCCAGGGTCTCGCCGGTGGTGGGGATCTCCAGCAGGTCGACCGAGCCTTCGCCCCAGGCGGTGGTCGGCTCGACCCACAGGCTCGGGCGCCGGCTGTACCAGTCCACGGTGTCCTGGTAGTTGGCGAACTCGTGGTCGGTCTGCACCAGGCCGAAACCCTTCGGGTCCTTGTCGGCGAAGGCGTTGAATTGCAGGGTCGCCGGGTTGTTCAGCGGGCGGCAGATCCACTCGCCGTTGCCGCGCCACATGGCCAGGCGGTCCGAGTCGTGGATCTGCGGATGGATGGTGTCGCACATGCGCCGCTCATGGGTGCCGCAGCTGAACATGCTGGTCATCGGCGCGATGCCCAGTTGTTCGATGGCGGTGCGGGCGTTGACGTGCGCATCGACGTCCATCACCACGCGCTCGGCCTGGCAGTCGATGTCGAAGCGGTAGGCGCCGGTGGCGCTGGGCGAATCGAGCAGGGCATAGACCACGAAGCGGGTGCTGTCCTTGTCCGGGGTCTCGAACCAGAACTGGGTGAAGTCGGGGAATTCTTCGCGCTTCTTGGCGTAGGTGTCGATCGCCAGGCCGCGGGCCGAGAGACCGTACTGGCCAGTCTTGTCCACCGCGCGGAAATAGCTGGCGCCGAGGAAGGACACCACATCGTGCCTGTCCAGCTCCGGGGCCTTGAACAGCTTGAAGCCGGCAAAACCCAGGTCGCCCTTGAGCTGCGCGGTGTCGACGCTGGTGTTCTGGTAGTTGAACAGCGACGGGCGGAAATGCACTTCCCGCGCCTGCCGGGTCTTGGCATCGACGCTGTGCATGCGCACCGGCTGCTTGAAGCCCATGCCGACGTGGAAGAACTGCACGTCCAGCTGGCCGTTCAGCTCCTTCCACAGCGAGTGGTTGCCGTCGTACCGGATCGCGTTGAAGTTCTGCGGGGTCATGGTCGCCAGGGTCGGCGGCAGCACCTGCTTGGTGTCCACGTAGGGCTTGCCGGCCAACTGCTTGGCCCGGGCCTTGAGAATCTCGAAATCGAAGGCTTGCGCTTCGCCGTCGGCGGCGCCCGCCCAGGCCCGGGTGGCCAGCAGACCCGTGGCTGACAGGCCGGTGTAGGCGGCCAGCGCCATGGATGCTTTCAGAAGATGCCTGCGATGCATAAGTGAACCTTGTCAGGAGATCCCGAGCCCTTCCTGGCTGCGCTGGATCGGAAATGGAGGTTCGGTCATGCCTTCGGCCAAACACAACGGACTTTTAACCGCGGGCGGATAGAATAATCGGTTCGCCCGAGGCAAAAAATGCCCCGCGTGTATCGATACGTAAAACCACGGATGGCTTCAGGAAAACCAAGATGCTCAATGAACGCCCTTTGACCCCGCAAGACATCCCGCTGTTCAAACTGATTGACCGTGCAGAGCTGATCGAGGCGTTCTACCGCCTGCAGGACGGGCAACTGCTGGGTTATCCCCAGCGCGAGGTGGTGACCGGCTGGCCGCCCGGCGAAGCCGAGCATGACGCGCGGGTCTTGCAGGCGTGTGAACAGCGCGGCGGCTGGCTGTACGGGGTGTTCGACGAGCACCGGCTGGTGGCCGCCGCGGTGGTCGATTGCCTGGTGATCCACAACGCCGGCCTGCAGCTGCGGCAGTTGAAGTTCCTGCATGTCAGCCAGGCGTATCGCGGGCGTGGCCTGGGCCAGCGCTTGTTCGGCCTGGCCGCCGAGCAGGCACGGCGCATGGGCGGCGAGGGGCTGTATGTCTCGGCCACGCCGTCGCGCAATACCGTGGATTTCTATCGCCGCCTGGGCTGCGAGCTGTTGGCGGCCCCCGATCCAGAGCTGTATCGCCTGGAACCCGAGGACATCCATCTGTACCTCAGGCTGGCCTGATCTTCAGCGGGCTTTGCGCCAGGCCGGCCAGGCGAGGAGGGTTACGGCCCGCAGCAGCCATTCGCAAGGGCCATATTGATGGCCGCGCATCCACAGGGTGCTGAGCCACAGTTGCAGCGCGTAGAGAGCGATCACGATCAGCAGGATCCAGGCCGAGCCCAGCTGGTTGATCAGGCCCAGGCCGTAGCCGGTGAATATCAGGCTCAGGAGCAAGGATTGCAGTAGGTAGTTGCTCAGCGACATGCGTCCCATGGGGGCCAGCAACCTGCACACTCGTTCGCCCAGGGGCGAGTTGAACGCGCCAAGGAGCAGCAGCACGTAGCTGGCGGTGAGCAGGGGGGCGGTCAACTGGCCTATGCCGTATCCCAGGGCTTCCAGGCCAGCGCCGGGGGCATAGGCGGCGGTATAGCCATAGATGAGCGCGCCGCCGAGGCCGATGGGCAGCATCAGGCTCAATAACCTGTCCTTCCAGGCGTCGAAGACGTAGGGCGCCACCAGCCAGCCGCGGCGTCCGGCTACATAGCCGAACAGGAACATTGCCAAGGTACTGGGGCCCTGCAACAGCCATAACGCGAGGATGGTCTCTGGCAGGTGACTGAGGTTGAAGCTCAAGGTGCCCAAGGCGCTCGAGCCGAGCAGGAAGGCCTTGTCCACGGGTTCCCATTCCATGCTGCCGACGTAATTGCTTTCGGCTAGTTGCAGCAGGCCCAGCGCCATGAAAATCAGCGCCGAGCACACCAGCAGTCCCACCGCCAGCTTGAGCGCGCGTCGCGGGCAAAGGTTGCGCAGCCCCAGCAATACCAGGCCGAGCACTGCGTAGAGAGACAGAATCTCACCGTAGAACAGCACGGCGCCGTGGATCAGTCCGATCACCAGCAGCGCCAGTTGCCTGCGTACCATGCGCGGTACGAACGCGCTCTGCGAGCGCTGCGCCGAAGCCAGTTGCAGGGTGAAGCTGTAGCCGAAGAGAAAGGAGAACAGCAGGTAGAACTTGGTTTCGAACAAGGTCGAGATCAGGAAGCGGATGGCGTGATCGATGGCGGCGGGGTAGGCCGGATTGCTCACTGAGGCGCCGTAGTAAGGGTCGGTGAACACCCAGATGTTCACCGCCAGGATGCCTAGCAAGGCGAACCCGCGCAGGGCATCGATGTGCAGCAGGCGAGTGGCGGACGTGATTTTCTCGAGGCCGGGGCGAGCGGGGCTGTTCATCTGGGTCAGCGTCCTTGCAGCAGGTGGGCCACCAGTTGTTGCAGCACCTGGGATTGGTCTTGCGGGTTGAACAGCGGGTCGGCGGCGACCCGGGCGAACAGGCCGTCGACCAGCGCGGCCAGCCAGGTGGCGGCCTGTTCGGGGCTCAGTTTGGTGTGCAATTGCCCGGCTCGGCCTGCGGCGTCCACCAGAGCGGCGAGCCCTTCGCGCAACACCAGATCGTTGGCCTTGACCAGGTGTGCCACGGCTTCGTCGCGGTGGCCGAGGGCGGAAATCTCCAGGGTCAGGCCGGCGTAATGGCGGTCGCTGGCCAGTTGGCAGACGTGCTCGAGGAAGCCTGACAGGGCCGCCATCGGGTCTTCAGCCGCGACCAGTGCAGCCATCGCGGCGGCGGTCTCTTCACCTTCCCGGGCGATCAGCGCCAACAGCAGTTCGTGCTTGCTGCTGAAGTAATGGAACAGATTGCCGGAGCTCATGCCCGCGGTGCTGCAAATGTCAGCGGTGCGGGTGGCGACAAAACCGGCTTCGGCAAAACACTGGGCAGCGGCATCCAGTAGGGCGGTTCGCTTGGCTTCGCGTTGCAGGGGATTGGCGGGGCGCATGTGAGCTCATTAGTTAATTGACTGATCACTCAATTAAAGGATGAACCTGAATGCTTGGCAAGCCTTGTCTGCAAAAAATCAGTCGACGGGATGACTTCCGCCACGCGCTCCCCGGTCTATCGCTGGCCGAGCAGGAGGATCGACGGGGCACCCGTGAGTCCAGGGATTCATATGCCGCTCCCCGCCAACGGCATGAACCGCGGCACGGCACACAGCACCAGCACGCAGCCCAGCCACAGGCCCAGCCAGCGATAGTGGGCCGGCATGCGGCAGGCGTGCCAGCCTTTGGCGGCGGCATACACCAGGCTGATCTGAATCAGCACCAGGGACAGGACCCCGGTGGGGATCGCCAGGGCCGAGATAAAAGGCGCGGCGACGGCGCCGGTCAGTACCAGGCCGAGTTGCAGGGCGGCGAACGGTAGCACCAGCCAGACGGCCACTTGCAGCATCAGGCTGACGATTCGCGAGGGCATGGGCGCATCCTGGCTGCCGGAGAGGTTTCAGCGCCGCGGGCTGCGGAGCCTGGCGCTGTGTGGCGGCGGATGGTGCCGCAACTTGATCGGCTTGGCCAGACCTCGTTCAATAGCCGCCTTTCAAGGAGATCGGGCAAATGAATTGCAGTTTTTCGGCGGGCGCGCGATGAAGTACAGGAAGACGCTGACGGTGCTGGTTTTACTGCTGTTCGCCTGCGCGCTGGTGTTCGTCTGCGCCTTGAACACCGTGCTCGAGCGCAAGCCCTATTCGAGCACCAGCCCCTCCGGCCGTTACCTGCTGCAGCATGCCTCGGCCGGTGGCCTGCTGGTGCCTTTCGGCGGCCTGGGCTACTTGCAAGTCATCGACCTCAAGGAGCCGCAACGGGTCTATCGCACGCCCTTGATCGAAGACTGGTCGCTGGACCTGCGGATGTACGAGGACGACAACAGCATCCGCATCTTTGGCCTGGAGTTCATCAAGGCCAGCAAGACCTACATCATTCAGTGGCCGGACTGGGAGCACCACTGGCTCGATAGGTTCATCAGCAACACGCCCTACGAGTTCTGTGCTGAAACCGACGGTAATTGCTATTAGCCGGGCCGCCGGGCCTGGCCACATCGTTCTTTCATGCGTGTCGTGACCATCGCGGGCAAGCCTCGCTCCTACGGGTTGTACAGGTTCGTAGGAGCGAGGCTTGCCCGCGATGCCGGTCAGTGCTTGAACATCACATGGCGCACGACGCTGTAGTCCTCCAGCCCGTACAGGGACATGTCCTTGCCGTAGCCGGAGAGCTTCTGCCCGCCGTGGGGCATTTCGCTGACCAGCATGAAGTGGGTATTGACCCAGGTGCAGCCGTATTGCAGGCGCGCCGAGAGGCGGTGGGCGCGGCCGACATCGGCGGTCCATACCGAGGACGCCAGGCCGTACTCCGAGTCGTTGGCCCAGCCCAGGACCTGGGCCTCGTCAGCGAAGCGGGTGACCGAGACCACCGGCCCGAACACTTCGCGGCGGACGATTTCGTCGTCTTGCCGGGCGTCGGCCAGCACCGTCGGTTCGAAGAAGAAGCCGTTGCCGTCCACCGCCTTGCCGCCGGTGACCAGGCGGATATGCGGCTGGGCGATGGCGCGCTCGACGAACCCGGCCACGCGGTCGCGATGCTGGGCGCTGATCAGTGGACCCAGTTCGGTATCCGGGTCGCCCTGCAGGCCGTATTTGATGCTGGCGACCGCCGCGCCGAGCTTCTCGACGAAGCGCTCATAGATACCCTCCTGGGCATAGATGCGGCAGGCAGCGGTGCAATCCTGGCCGGCGTTGTAGAAACCGAAGGTGCGGATGCCTTCCACGGCGGCGTCGATGTCGGCGTCGTCGAAGATGATCACCGGTGCCTTGCCGCCCAGTTCCATGTGCAGGCGTTTGACGCTGTCGGCGGTGCTGGAAATGATGTTCGAGCCGGTGGCGATGGAGCCGGTGAGCGACACCATGCGCACCTTCGGATGGGTCACCAGCGGTTGGCCCACGGTGGCGCCGCGGCCGAAGACCAGGTTGAGCACGCCAGCGGGAAAGATCGCCGCCGCCAGTTCGGCCAGGCGCAGGGCGGTCAGCGGGGTCTGCTCCGAGGGCTTGAGCACCACGGTGTTACCGGCGGCCAGGGCCGGGGCGATTTTCCAGGCGACCATCATCAGCGGGTAGTTCCACGGCGCGATGGAGGCGATCACTCCCACCGGGTCGCGACGGATCATCGAGGTGTGCCCCGGCAGGTATTCGCCGCCGGCCGAACCGCTGAGGCAACGGCTGGCGCCGGCGAAGAAACGGAACACGTCGGCAATCGCCGGGATCTCGTCGTTCAAGGCCGCGCTCAGCGGCTTGCCGCAGTTGTCCGACTCCAGCCGGGCCAGCTCCTCGCCATGGGCTTCGATGCTGTCGGCCAGCTTGAGCAACAGCAGCGAACGTTCTTTCGGCACGGTTTGCGACCAGCTCTGGAACGCCGCGTCGGCGGCGCGCACCGCGGCATCGACCTGGGCTTCGCTGGCCTCGTTGATTTCCACCAGCACCTTGCCCAGCGCGGGGTTGAATACCGCCTGGGCAGGGCCTTCGCCGCTGGCCAGTTGGCCGTTGATCAAGAGTTTGGTTTGCATGGCTGTTCTCCTGAAATATCTGTTGGATGTTCTGCGATCTGTAGCCGCTGCCGCAGGCTGCGATAAGGCCGAAGGCCTTCAGCGAACCGGAGGGCGCCACGACCCTGCGGGTCGATCGCAGCCTGCGGCAGCGGCTACAGGGTTATTTCCCACCGCTGCCCGCCACGCTTTCGCCGCCGCGGGTCAGGTAATAGGCGCCGAGGATCGGCAGCATGGTCACCAGCATCACCAGCATGGCGACGACGTTGGTCACCGGTACGTCCCGCGGCCGGCTGAGCTGGTTGAGCAGCCACAGCGGCAGGGTGCGTTCATGGCCGGCGGTGAAGGTGGTGACGATGATTTCGTCGAACGACAGGGCGAACGCCAGCATGCCGCCGGCCAGCAACGCCGAGCCGAGGTTCGGCAGGATGATGTAGCGGAACGTCTGCCAGCCGTCGGCGCCCAGGTCCATCGAGGCTTCGATCAGGCTGTGGGAGGTGCGGCGCAGGCGGGCGATCACGTTGTTGTAGACAATCACCACGCAGAAGGTCGCGTGGCCAACGATGATGGTGAACATCCCCGGCTCGATCCCTAATGTCTTGAAGGTTGCCAGCAAGGCGATGCCGGTGATGATCCCGGGCAGGGCGATGGGCAGGATCAGCATCAGTGAAATCCCCTGTTTGCCGAAGAAGTCCCGCCGGTACAACGCCGCCGAGGCCAGGGTGCCGAGGACCATGGCGATCAGGGTGGCGATGGCGGCGATCTGCAACGACAGCTTGATGGCCTCGAGTACGTCGGGGCGGGCGAAGGCCACGCTGAACCACTTCAGGGTGAAGCCCTGGGGCGGAAAGCTGAAGGCTGCGTCTTCGGTATTGAAGGCGTAGAGGAAGATGATCAGGATCGGGAAATGCAGGAACAGCAACCCGCCCCACGCGGCAAGGCGCAGGCCCAGCGAGGCTGGTTCTCCATGCTTGGCTGAGTCAGAGCGCATCGAAGGCCCCCAGGCGTTTGACGATGGACAGGTAAATGGCGATCAGCACGATCGGCACCAGGGTGAAGGCGGCGGCCATCGGCATGTTGCCGATTGCCCCTTGCTGGGCGTAGACCATGCTGCCGACGAAGTAGCCGGGCGGGCCCACCAGCTGCGGCACGATGAAGTCGCCCAGGGTCAGGGAGAAGGTGAAGATCGAGCCGGCGGCGATGCCCGGCACCGACAGCGGCAGGATCACCTGCATGAAGGTCTGGCGCGGCTTGGCGCCGAGGTCGGCGGAGGCTTGCAGCAAGGACGGCGGCAGGCGTTCCAGGGAGGCCTGGATCGGCAGGATCATGAACGGCAGCCAGATGTAGACGAACACCATGAAGCGCCCCAGGTGCGAGGTCGACAGGGTGCTGCCGCCGACCCCGGGAATCCCCAGGATGAACTGCAACAGCGGCTCCAGCCCAAGGTGCTGGACGAACCACTGGGCCACGCCGCCCTTGGCCAGCAGCAGGGTCCAGGCGTAGGCCTTGACGATGTAGCTGGCCCACATCGGCAGCATCACCGCGATGTAGAAGAACGCCTTGGTCTTGCCGCTGGTGTAGCGCGCCATGTAGTAGGCGATGGGGAAGGCGACCACGGCGCTGGCGAGCGATACGGCGATGGCCATGCTCAGGGTGCGCAGGATGATGTCGAAGTTCGACGGCTGGAACAGCGCGGCGAAGTTGGCCAGGGTCAGGTCCGGGGTGACCGCCATGGTGAAGTCATCGAAGGTGTAGAAGCCCTGCCAGAGCAGGATCAGCAAGGAGCCCAGGTAAATCGCGCCGAACCAGAGCAGCGGCGGCACCAGCAGCAGCGCCAGGTACAGGTTCGGCCGTCGGTACAGCAGGTTGGAAAAGCGCCGCAGCGGCGAGCCGCCGGGGCTTTGGGAAGTGATCGCCAGGGTGTTCATGTCACACCCCGCTCGCCAGGGTATCGGCCAGCGGGATCATCGCGGCGCGGGCCCAGCGCGCGCTGAGGCGTTGCCCGGTCTGGTGCTGGGCGCCGCTGTCCAGCCATTGGTCGTTGGCCCGGCTGATGCTGAGGGTCTGGCCGTTGTCCAGTTGCAGCTCGTAGCGGGTGGCGCTGCCCTGGTACTGGATATCGTGCAGCAGGCCGCTGACTTCGATCTCGTGGCTGGGCAGCGGGCCTTCGGCGAAACGCACATGTTCCGGGCGGATCGAGAAGGGCCGCTGGCTGCCGCTCAGGCGTTCGGCCAGCTCGCCGCGAATCACGTTGGAGGTGCCGACGAACTCGGCGACGAAGGTGGTGGCCGGTTTCATGTACAGGTTGCGCGGGCTGTCGACCTGCTCGATGCGGCCCTTGTTGAACACCGCCACGCGGTCGGACATCGACAGGGCTTCGGTCTGGTCGTGGGTGACGAAGATGAAGGTGATGCCGAGCTGGCGCTGCAGCTTCTTCAGTTCGCCCTGCATCTGTTCGCGCAGCTTCAGGTCCAGCGCCCCCAGGGGTTCGTCCAGCAGCAGGACCCGCGGCCGATTGACCAGCGCCCGGGCCAGGGCCACGCGCTGGCGCTGGCCGCCGGACAGCTGCACCGGCTTGCGCTCGCCGTAGCCTTCCAGGGCGACCATGGCCAGGGCTTCTTCGGCGCGCTTGAGGCGTTCGGCCTTGGCGACGCCTTTGACTTTCAGGCCGTAGGCCACGTTGTCACGCACGTTCATATGGGGAAACAGCGCGTAATCCTGGAACACGGTGTTGACATCGCGCTGATAGGGCGGCAACCCGGTGGCTTCGGCCCCGTGGATGTGGATCGAGCCGGCGCTCGGCTGTTCGAAACCGGCGATCAGGCGCAGGCAGGTGGTCTTGCCCGAGCCGGAAGGGCCGAGCATGGAAAAGAACTCGCCGTCCTGGATATCGATGGACACCCGGTCAACGGCCTTCACCTCGCCGAACTGCCGGGAAACGTTGGTGAACTGGACTGCAAGCGTCATGGTGCGGTGCTCCGGGAAAGCGCGGAATCAGGTTTGGCGAAGAGCGCAGGAACCTGTAGCCGCTGCCGAAGGCTGCGATCGACCCCGAAGGGGGCGCAGGATCTTGAGATCGCTGAAGGCCTTCGGCCTTATCGCAGCCTGCGGCAGCGGCTACAGGGAACTCACCTGCCGCCCATGATTGCGATGTAATCCTGGGTCCAGCGGCTGTACGGCACGAACTTGCCGCCCTCGGCCTGCGGGGTTTTCCAGAAGGCGATCTTGTCGAACTGGTCGAAGCCGTTGGTCTTGCAGCCCTCGGCGCCCAGCAGTTGGCTTTCCTGGCAGGCCGCCGGCACGGCTGGCAGCGAGCCGAACCAGGCAGCGACATCGCCCTGGACCTTCGGCGTGAGCGACCAGTCCATCCACTTGTAGGCACAGTTGGGATGCTTGGCCTCGCTGTGCAGCATGGTGGTGTCGGCCCAGCCGGTGGCCCCTTCCTTGGGAATGGTCGAGGCGATCGGCTGTTTCTCGTTGACCAGGCCGTTGACCTGATACGGCCAGGAGCTGGCGGCGACCACGCCTTCGTTCTTGAAGTCGCTCATCTGCACCGTGGTGTCGTGCCAGTAGCGGTGGATCAGCGGTTGCTGGGCGCGCAGCAGGTCGAGCACCGCCTTGTACTGGGCCTCGGTCAGTTCGTAGGGATTCTGGATCCCCAGTTCCGGTTTCGTGCTCTTGAGGTACAACGCGGCATCGGCGATGTAGATCGGCCCGTCATAGGCCTGCACGCGGCCCTTGTTGGGCTTGCCGTCCGGCAGGTTCTGCGCGTCGAACAGCACGCTCCAGCTGGTCGGTGCCTGCTTGAAGACGGTGGTGTTGTACATCAGCACGTTCGGGCCCCACTGGTAGGGTGTGCCGTAGGTCTGCTTGTCGACCACGTACCAGGGCGCGTCCTTGAGGCGCGGGTCGAGGTTTTTCCAGTTGGGAATCAGCGCGGTGTTGATCGGCTGCACGCGCTTGCCGACGATCAGCCGCAGGGAGGCGTCGCCGGACGCGGTGACCAGGTCGTAGCCGCCCTTGGCCATCAGGCTGACCATCTCGTCGGAGGTGCCCGCGGTCTTGACGTTGACCTTGCAACCGGTCTCCTTCTCGAAGCCGGTGACCCAGTCGTAGTTCTTGTCGCTCTCGCCACGTTCGATGTAGCCGGGCCAGGCCACGATATCCAGCTGGCCTTCGCCGGCACCGACGGCCTTGAGCGGTTCGGCGGCCTGGAGGCTGGCGCTGGCCAGCAGGGCGGTGGTGATTGCACTGAGCAGTGCGGTCTTGTGCACGAACATGGGGAAACCCTCTTCTTCAAATTATGGTCGGGGCAGTTGTGAACGTGGTGGAGCGCGCCCTAAGGGCTTGTTATCAGCTTAGTGCCGTTATTCCAGGTCATTGCCGTGGCGGGCCATGATGTGGCGCACCACGCTGTAGTCCTGCAGCGAATCGCTGGACAGGTCCTTGCCGTAGCCGGAGCGTTTCAAGCCGCCGTGGGGCATTTCGCTGGCCAGCATGAAATGGCTGTTGATCCAGGTGCAGCCATATTGCAGGCGGGCCGCCACCTGCATGGCCTTGTCCAGGTTCTGGGTCCAGACCGACGAGGCCAGGCCGTATTCCGAGTCGTTGGCCCAGTCCACTGCCTGCGCCAGCTCGTCGAAACGGGTGACGGTGACCACCGGGCCGAACACTTCGCGCTGGACGATTTCATCCTGCTGCCGACAGCCGGCCAGCAGGGTCGGCTGGTAATAGAAGCCGGCGCCCGAATGCACCGCCGCGCCGGTCACCCGTTCGATATGCGGTTGGCCCAGGGCGCGTTCGACGAAGCTGGCCACTCGGTCGCGCTGGCGAGTGCTGATCAGCGGGCCGATCTCGTTGTCGGCATCGCGCTTGCCGGCGAACCGCAGGCTGCTCACGGCGGCGCCCAGTTCGGCCACCAGACGGTCATGGATCCCGCCCTGGGCATAGATCCGGCAGGCCGCGGTGCAGTCCTGCCCGGCGTTGTAATAGCCGTAGTTGCGCACACCCTCGACCACGGCCTGCAGGTCGGCGTCGTTGCAGACGATCACCGGGGCCTTGCCGCCCAGTTCCAGGTGCGTGCGTTTCAGGGTTTTCGAGGCGGCCTGGAGGATCTTCTGCCCGGTGACGATATCGCCGGTCAGCGACACCATGCGTACCTTGGGGTGGCTGACCAGGTGGCTGCCCACGCCTTCGCCACCGCCGCAGACAATGTTCAGCACGCCGCGCGGCAGCAGTTCGGCCAGGGTCGGCGCCAGGGCCAGGATCGACAGCGGGGTATGCTCCGACGGCTTGAACACCAGGGTATTGCCGGCGGCCAGGGCCGGAGCGATCTTCCAGGCGGCCATCATGATCGGGTAGTTCCACGGCGCGATCGACGCCACCACGCCGATAGGGTCGCGCCGCACCATGCTGGTGTAGCCCGGCAGGTACTCGCCGGCGAGCTGGCCGGTCTGGCAGCGCACGGCGCCGGCAAAAAAACGGAACACGTCGACGGTGGCGCCCAGATCGTCCTGGCGCGCCAGGTGCAGCGGCTTGCCGCAGTTCAGCGATTCCAGGCGGGCCAGGTGGTCGGCCTGCTTTTCCACGGCATCGGCAATCGCCAGGAGGATGTTCGAGCGTTGCTGGGGTGTGGTGCGCGACCAGTCGGTAAAGGCGCGGTGGGCGGCGAGGATCGCGCCTTCCACCTGTTCGCTGCTGGCCTCGGCGATCCGGGTCAGCACTTCGCCGGTGGCCGGGTTGAGGATAGGTTCGACAAGCCCCTGGCCGGCGACCAATTCGCCATCGATCAACAAAGCGGTGGACAACGGAGTCTGCGCGCCAGCCATTTTCCGGGTTCTCTTTTCTTGTATGGCCATGGTGCTCTCCAGTGACGGAGGCCCGGCCCTCTCTGGACGGATGATCAGAGACTAGTGGCGGGGCCGGTGCTCGACAAATACCAAATACTGAACGCAGCGTTCGATTAAATAGATGGCTTGCGCCCGCCGTGGGGCTGTTCACGAGCCACGGTCAGGAACGGGTCGACCAGCGCCGGGCGCGCCGTGCCCCGGCGCCAGGCCAGGCCGACATCGAGGGTCTGGCTGAGGTCGGCGATGGGCCGGGCCTCGATGATGTCGCCCTCCAGCGACCAGGGGCGATAGGTCATGTCCGGCTGGATCGACACCCCAAGCCCGGCCGCCACCAGGCTGCGCACCGCTTCGGTGGAGGCGGTGCGCAGGGTGATGCGCGGTTGCAGGCCGGCGCCGGACCACAGGCGCTGGGCATTGCGGTCCATTTCATCGACGTTGAGCTGGATCAGCGGCTCGCGAGCGACATCCGCCAGGCTGATGCTGTCGTGTTCCAGCAGCGGGTGCTGGGCGGGCAGCCACAGGCGGTGGGGGGAGTGGGTCAGCACTTCGGTCTGCAGGGCGTGGCGGTCCTCGAGATTGGAGAGGATCAACACCCCGATGTCGATTTCGCCGCTGACCAGCAAGTGCTCGATGTAGGGGCGCTCATCCTCCATCACGCGGATTTCTACATTGGGGTAGGCGCGCTGGAAACGCGTGAGCAAGTCTGCCAGGTAGTAACCGGCGACCAGGCTGGTCACGCCGACGATCAACTGGCCGGCCACCTGGTCGGTGCTCTGTTGCAGGCTGCGCTTGGCATTGTCGACCGTGGCCAGGATCAGGTGCGCCTGGCGCAGGAACTGGTGGCCCTGGTGAGTCAGGGTCATGCCCTTGGCATGGCGGTTGAACAGGTTGACGCCGATTTCCTGTTCGAGCTGCTGGATCGCCAGGGTCAGGGTCGACTGGGAAATGAACACCGCCTGGGCGGCAGACGAGATCGAGCCGGTCTCGGCCACGGCGATGAAGTGACGGATCTGGCGCAAGGTCATCATGGGCATCACCGGTCAGGCGGTTTTATCGATTTTTTCGAGTGTATATCTTTTTAATCGAAGGGCTGCCCAGGCATACGACCGAGCCTGGCGAAGCAACATCTGGAAGCACACTCGAGCCCAGGATCGGGGCACTTCGATCTAGGCTGGTGGCCTTATTGATTCGATCAACTCAAGTTGCTGGAGGTTTGGATGAACACCCGTGGATTGCTCGATCAACTGCTCAAGTCTGGCCAGGACCTGTTGCAGAACAAGACCGGGGCGCAGCAGAACAAGGCATCCGCTGCCGACAAGGGCGCGCTGGGCGGGTTACTCGGTGGCGGTTCCGGCGGGCTCGGCAGCCTGTTGTCCGGTGCTGGCGGCGGGGCGTTGGCGGCCGGCGCCATGGGCCTGCTGCTGGGCAATAAAAAAGCCCGCAAATTCGGCGGTAAGGCGCTGACCTATGGCGGCCTGGCGGCGCTGGGTGTGATCGCCTACAAGGCCTACGGCAACTGGCAGGCGCAGCAGGCCGGCGCGCCGAAAAGCGAGCCGCAGACCCTCGACCGCCTGCCCGCGCAACAGGTCGAACAACACAGCCAGGCGATCCTCAAGGCGCTGGTGGCCGCGGCCAAGGCCGATGGCCATATCGACGAGCGCGAGCGCGCCCTGATCGAAGGTGAGTTCACCCGGCTGGACAACGATCAGGAGCTGCAGCACTGGCTGCACGCCGAACTCAACAAACCCCTGGACCCGGCGGATGTGGCGCGTGCCGCCGGCAGCCCGGAAATGGCCGCCGAAATGTACGTCGCCAGCGTGATGCTGGTGGACGAGGAAAACTTCATGGAAAAGGCCTATCTGGATGAGCTGGCGCGTCAACTCAAGCTGGAGCCGGGGTTGAAACTCGAACTGGAAAAACAGGTGCGCCAGGCCAATCTTTGACGCCAGTCGGGCGTGCGCTGGAGAAAGCTTCGCACGCCCTCTTTGATGGCAGAAATGCCCTCTGCTTATGCCGGATCATCACTGGCGGCGCTCGAGTCATCTGGCGGAAAGTAGCCCTCCAGAGCGGACCCTGCCTTTCGCTCTGAGTGAGACGTGGTGCGCAATACGCTGATAAATGATGGCACGCCCTCGGCTATACTCCCCACCATTTGAATGGCCCCGAGGACTGACTGTGAAGAACTGGACGTTGCGCCAACGCATTTTGGCGAGCTTTGCGGTGATTATCACCATCATGCTGCTGATGGTCATAGCCTCGTACTCCCGTTTGTTGAAGATCGAGGCCGGCGAAGACCGCATGCGCTCCGATGCCATTCCCGGGGTCTATTTCAGTTCGATGATTCGCGGTTCGTGGGTCGACAGTTTCCTGCATACCCAGGAAATCATCGGCCTGAACGAAGGCAAGGGCGTCAGTGCCAAGGACGAGGCCGATTTCAAAAGCTTCGAGCAACGCCTGCAGAAATACATGGCCAGCTACAAGGAAACGCTTCGCGGTGAGACCGACCAGCTGGAGTTCGACGAGTTTGAAAAACGCCATCAGGAATTTCTCAAGATCCAGGCCATGGTCCTGGATCTGCATCGGCGTAATCAGGAAGCCGAGGCTGTCCGCGTGTTCCATGACCAGTTGACGCCCACCTGGATCGCCGGTCGGATGAAACTCAACGACATTATCGACGAGAACAAGGGGGTCGCCGATTCGGCCGCCTTGCAGATCGACGATGCGGTGGCCGCGGCCAAAGTCACCATGGGCGTTTCCCTGCTGGTGGCGGTGCTGGCGGCGGGCCTGTGTGGCCTGTTGCTGATGCGCGCGATCATGGCGCCGATGAACCGTATCGTGAAGATCCTCGACGTCATGCGCACGGGCGATCTGACCAGCCGCCTGAACCTGGATCGCAAGGACGAATTCGGTGCCGTGGAAACCGGCTTCAACGACATGATGACCGAGCTCAACTCCCTGGTGTCCCAGGCGCAGCGCTCCTCGGTCCAGGTCACCACCTCGGTCACCGAGATCGCCGCCACCTCCAAGCAGCAACAGGCGACCGCTACCGAGACCGCGGCGACCACCACCGAAATCGGTGCGACCTCCCGGGAAATCGCGGCCACCTCTCGCGATCTGGTGCGCACCATGACCGAAGTCTCCACCGCCGCCGACCAGGCTTCGGTGCTGGCCGGCTCCGGCCAGCAGGGCCTGGCGCGGATGGAAGAAACCATGCATTCGGTGATGGGCGCGGCCGACCTGGTCAACGCCAAGCTGGCGATCCTCAATGAGAAGGCCGGCAACATCAATCAGGTGGTGGTGACCATCGTCAAGGTCGCCGACCAGACCAACCTGCTGTCGCTCAACGCCGCGATCGAAGCCGAGAAAGCCGGCGAGTACGGGCGCGGCTTTTCCGTGGTGGCCACTGAAGTGCGGCGCCTGGCGGACCAGACCGCGGTCGCCACCTACGATATCGAGCAAATGGTCCGGGAGATCCAGTCGGCGGTCTCGGCCGGGGTCATGGGCATGGACAAGTTCTCCGAAGAAGTGCGCCGCGGCATGGCCGAGGTGCAGCAGGTCGGCGAGCAGCTGTCGCAGATCATCCATCAGGTCCAGGCCCTGGCGCCGCGGGTGTTGATGGTCAACGAGGGCATGCAGGCCCAGGCCACCGGTGCCGAGCAGATCAACCACGCCCTGGTGCAACTGGGCGATGCCAGCAGCCAGACCGTCGAGTCGCTGCGCCAGGCCAGTTTCGCCATCGATGAACTGAGCCAGGTGGCGGTGGGGCTGCGCAGCGGCGTCTCGCGTTTCAAAGTCTGATGAACGAGCTCGCAGCGAAAGGCGGCGCAGGGACGGCGACGAAAGACGCACTGTTCCTGGTGTTCCGCATCGGCACCGAACGTTACGCCTTGCAGGCCATCGAGGTGGTCGAGGTATTGCCGCGCCTGCAACTCAAGCCGATTCCCCGGGCGCCGTCCTGGGTGGCCGGGGTCTTCGCCCATCGCGGCGCGGTGGTGCCGGTGCTCGACCTGAGTGCCCTGACCTTTGGCGAGCCGGCGCAGGAGCGCACCAGCACCCGCCTGGTGCTGGTGCATTACCACCCGCAGGCGGCACAGCCCGCTCAGTTGCTGGGGCTGATCCTCGAGCAGGCCACTGACACCCTGCGTTGCAATCCGCAGGACTTCAAGGCCTACGGCCTGGATAACCGCAATGCGCCGTACCTGGGCCCGGTCTACGAAGACGCCCAGGGCCTGCTGCAATGGGTGCGTGTCGACGATCTGCTGGATTCCGAGGTGCGTGCGCTGCTGTTTCCCTCGCTGCCGCTGGATCCGGCGTTGCTCGGGGAGTCGTCATGAGCAGCGACCAGCGATTTTTCGATTTTCTCAAGGAGCGCATCGGCCTCGATGTGGCCTCGGTGGGCCCGGCGATCATCGAGCGCGCGGTACGCCAGCGCAGCATCGCCCAGCAGGCGCCCAGCGCCGACCATTACTGGCAGACCCTGCAAGGCTCGCGGGATGAACAGCAGGCCCTGATCGAAGCGGTGATCGTTCCGGAAACCTGGTTTTTCCGTTACCCGGAATCCTTTGCGACCCTGGCCAAACTCGCGCGCTCGCGGCTTGCCGAACTCAAGGGCATGCGGGCCTTGCGCATCCTCAGCCTGCCGTGTTCCACCGGCGAGGAGCCGTACTCGATTGCCATGGCCCTGTTCGATGCCGGGCTGGCCCCTCATCAGTTCAAGGTCGAAGGGTTCGATGTCAGCCCGCTGTCGGTCGAGCGGGCCAGGCAGGCGGTGTATGGCAAGAACTCCTTTCGCGGCCAGCACAGCGATTTTCGCGAACGGCATTTCACCGCCGAAGATGAGCGCTACAGCCTTAGCGAGCGGGTGCGCGAGCAGGTGCGCCTGCAGGTCGGCAACCTGCTGGACCCGACCTTGCTGGCCAATGAGCCGCCCTACGATTTTGTCTTCTGTCGCAACCTGCTGATCTATTTCGATCAGCCGACCCAGCGCCAGGTGTTCGAAGTGCTCAAGCGCCTGACGCATGTCGACGGCGTGCTGTTCATCGGCCCGGCCGAAGGCAGCCTGCTGGGCCGCCTGGGCATGCGCTCGATCGGCATTGCCCAGTCCTTTGCCTTCAGCCGGCATAACGAACCCGAGCCCGAACCCGCGCCGGCCTTTGTCCCAAGCGCATTGCCGGCGCGCCAGCCGGTGCGCAGCATCGCGCCTCCCGTGCGCAGCCGACCGTTCTCCAGTGCCGCCGTGGCGAGCCAACGCCCCGCGCCGACCAGGCCGGCCAGCGATGCCACGACGTTGCTGGCGAGCATCGCGGCCCTGGCCAACGAAGGCAAAAGCGCCGAGGCCCGGGTGGCTTGCGAGCATTACCTGGACACCCACGAGCCGGTGGCGCAGGTGTTCTATTGGCTGGGGCTGCTCAGCGACGTGGCGGGCAGCGCCCTGGAAGCCCAGGGTTTCTATCGCAAGGCCCTGTACCTGGATCCGCAGCACGCCGAAGCGCTGGCGCACCTGGCCGCTTTGCTGGCTTCCCAGGGCGACGTCGCCGGTGCCCGTCGATTGCAGGAGCGCGCGGCCCGCAGCGGCCGTGCAGCAGACAGTGAGCGTAAATCATGAGCGGCTCTGTTTCGTTGAACGTGACTCACGAAGATGCACAGGCCATCGACGATTGCTGGAACCGTATCGGTATCCACGGCGACAAGAGTTGCCCGTTGCTGGCCGGGCATGTGCATTGCCGCAATTGCTCGGTGTATTCCGCCGCGGCCACCCGCCTGCTCGACCGCTATGCATTGCAGCAGGAGCGCCATGAGCAAGCGGTCGAGGCCGATACGGATGTCGTCACCCGTTCGTTATTGATGTTCCGCCTGGGCGAGGAATGGCTGGGCATTGCCACCCGTTGCCTGGTGGAAGTGGCGCCGCTGCAGCCGATCCATTCCTTGCCGCACCAGCGCTCGCGAGCCTTGCTGGGCGTGGCGAATGTGCGTGGTGCGCTGGTGGCGTGCCTGTCGTTGGTGGAGCTGCTGGGGCTGGACTCCACCAGCACGGTCGTGTCGGGGGCGCGGGTGATTCCGCGGATGCTGATCATCGCCGCCCAGGGCGGCCCGGTGGTGGTGCCGGTGGACGAGGTGGAGGGCATCCATGCCATCGACGAGCGTACCCTGGACGCCGCCGCGGTTTCCGGCCAGCAGGCCAGTGCCAAGTACACCCGTGGCGTCCTGCAATGGAAGGGCCGCAGCCTGCGTTGGCTGGATGAAGAGCAGTTGCTGTCCGCCGTGACCCGGAGCCTGACATGACCCCTGATCAAATGCGCGACGCCTCGCTGCTCGAACTCTTCAGCCTGGAAGCCGAAGCCCAGACCCAGGTGCTCAGTGCCGGCCTGCTGGCGCTGGAGCGCAATCCGACCCAGGCCGACCAGCTGGAAGCCTGCATGCGCGCCGCCCACTCGCTCAAGGGCGCGGCGCGGATCGTCGGGGTCGACGCCGGGGTCAGCGTGGCCCATGTGATGGAAGATTGCCTGGTCAGCGCCCAGGAAGGGCGGCTGTACCTGCGTCCCGAACATATCGATGCGCTGCTGCAGGGCACCGATTTCCTGATGCGCATCGCCACGCCGGGCAGCGAGGTCAGTGAGCAGGACATTGCCGCCTACGTGGCGCTTATGGAGCAGTTGGTCGGCTCGCCGGGCGCGGCGCCTGCGGGCGTTGTCCTGCCCCGGATCGAGCCGCACCTGCCGCCCATGGTCGAGCTGCAACTGCAAGCCCCGCGGGTCGAACCCGAACCACAGGTCCCGCCGTTCGAGATGCCGCAGGAGGTATTGCAGGAAACGCTGCAAGAGACAGCCGCGGCGATTACGCACAAGGGCAAGAAGCTCGCCGAGGGGGGCGAACGGGTGTTGCGGGTCACGGCCGAACGCCTGAACAGCCTGCTCGACCTGTCGAGCAAGTCGCTGGTGGAAACCCAGCGCCTGAAGCCCTACCTGGCGGCTCTGCAGCGCCTCAAACGCCTGCAGAGCAACGGCCTGCGCGCTTTGGAAAACCTCAATGGGCATCTCAAGGAGCAGGTGCTGGGCCTGGAGGCCCTCGAAGCCCTGGAAGATGCGCGACGCCTGCTGGCGGAATCCCAGCAGGTGCTGACGGAGAAAACCGCCGAGCTGGATGAATTCGGCTGGCAGGCCAGCCAGCGCGCCCAGGTGCTCTACGACACCGCGCTGGCCTGTCGCATGCGGCCGTTCGCCGATGTGCTGGTGGGCCAGGTGCGGATGGTTCGCGACCTCGGGCGCAGCCTGGGCAAACAGGTTCGCCTGGAGGTCGAGGGCGAGAAGACCCAGGTCGATCGCGACGTGCTGGAAAAACTCGAGGCGCCGCTGACCCACCTGCTGCGCAACGCGGTCGATCACGGCATCGAAACGCCCGAACAGCGGCTGCTGGCGGGCAAGCCGGCCGAGGGCCTGATTCGCCTGCGCGCTTCCCACCAGGCCGGGCTGCTGGTGCTGGAGCTGAGCGATGACGGTAATGGCGTCGACCTGGAACGGGTGCGCCAGAGCATCGTCGAGCGCCAGTTGTCCCCCGCCGAGACCGCTGCCCAGCTGAGCGAAGAAGAGCTGCTGACCTTCCTGTTCCTGCCGGGCTTCAGCCTGCGGGACAAGGTCACCGAGGTCTCCGGGCGCGGTGTCGGCCTGGACGCGGTGCAGCACATGGTGCGTCAGTTGCGTGGCGCGGTGCAGCTGGAGCAGGTGGCGGGGCAGGGCAGTCGTTTCCACCTCGAAGTGCCGCTGACCCTGTCGGTGGTGCGCAGCCTGGTGGTGGAGGTCGGCGAAGAGGCCTATGCCTTCCCGCTGGCGCATATCGAACGCATGTGCGATCTGGAGCCCGACGACATTGTCCAGCTGGAAGGACGCCAGCATTTCTGGCACGAAGGCCGCCACGTCGGCCTGGTCGCGGCCAGCCAGTTGCTGCAACGCCCGGCGGGGCAGAACAATGAATCCACGCTCAAGGTCGTGGTGATTCGCGAGCGCGACGCGGTCTACGGCGTGGCGGTCGAGCGTTTCATCGGCGAGCGGACCCTGGTGGTGCTGCCGCTGGACGACCGCCTGGGCAAGGTCCAGGACATTTCCGCCGGAGCCTTGCTCGATGACGGCTCGGTGGTGCTGATCGTCGACGTCGAGGACATGCTGCGTTCGGTGGACAAGCTGCTCAATACTGGCCGCCTGGAACGCATCGCCCGGCACAACCGCCATCAGGCCGAGACGGCGCGCAAGCGCATCCTGGTGGTCGACGACTCGCTCACCGTGCGTGAGCTGCAACGCAAGCTTTTGCTCAACCGTGGTTATGACGTAGCGGTCGCCGTCGACGGCATGGATGGCTGGAACGCCTTGCGTTCGGAAGACTTCGACCTGCTGATCACCGACATCGATATGCCCCGAATGGATGGGATTGAATTGGTCACACTCCTGCGCCGTGACAATCGCCTGCAGTCGTTGCCGGTGATGGTGGTTTCCTACAAGGATCGCGAAGAGGACCGGCGCCGTGGACTGGATGCCGGGGCCGACTATTATCTAGCCAAAGCCAGTTTCCATGATGACGCCCTGCTGGATGCGGTGGTGGAGCTGATTGGAGGAGCGCGGGCATGAAAATCGCGATCGTCAATGACATGCCCATGGCCGTGGAGGCCCTGCGCCGGGCCCTGGCCTTCGAACCCGCGCATGAAGTGGTGTGGGTCGCGACCAATGGCGCCGAGGCGGTCGAGTACTGCGCGCAGCTGACGCCCGACCTGATCCTGATGGACCTGATCATGCCGGTGATGGACGGCGTGGAGGCGACCCGCCGGATCATGGCCGAAACCCCTTGCGCTATCGTGATCGTCACGGTGGATCGCCAGCAGAACGTGCATCGGGTGTTCGAGGCCATGGGACATGGCGCGCTGGACGTGGTCGATACACCGGCCCTGGGGGCCGGCAATGCGCAGGAAGCGGCGGCGCCTTTACTGCGCAAGATCCTCAATATCGGCTGGCTGATCGGCCAGCAGCGCGGCAACCACGTGCGTTCGGCGCCGGTGCCGATGCGCACCATGGCGCAACGCCAGGGCCTGGTGGCGATCGGCTCGTCCGCCGGTGGCCCGGCGGCGCTGGAAGTGTTGCTCAAGGGGCTGCCCGCCCATTTTCCGGCCGCCATCGTGCTGGTGCAGCACGTCGACCAGGTGTTTGCCGCAGGCATGGCCGAATGGCTGAGCAGCGCCTCCAGGCTCAAGGTGCGCCTGGCCCGCGAAGGCGAGCCACCGCAGAGCGGTACGGTACTGCTGGCCGGGACCAATCACCATATCCGGCTGTTGAAGAACGGCACCCTGGCCTACACCGCCGAGCCGGTAAACGAGATCTATCGGCCATCGATCGATGTGTTTTTTGAAAGTGTCGCCAGTTACTGGAATGGCGATGCGGTCGGCGTACTGCTGACCGGCATGGGCCGCGATGGCGCTCAGGGCCTGAAACTGATGCGCGACCAGGGTTATCTGACCATCGCCCAGGACCAGGAGAGTAGTGCGGTGTATGGCATGCCCAAGGCGGCCGCTGCCATCGACGCTGCCGTAGAGATTCGCCCACTGGACAAGATCGCTCCACGATTGCTGGAGATATTTGCCAAATGACCGACAAACGCAGCTGTCCTGGCCAGGTAGCAACTCAGGTGACAACCCATGAATGATTTACAGCTCGACGATTTTAAGACCGATGAAAATGCTGCGATGGTGCTGCTGGTCGACGACCAGGCAATGATCGGTGAGGCTGTGCGGCGTGGGTTGGCGAATGAAGAAAACATCGACTTCCACTTTTGTGCCGACCCGCACCAGGCCATTGCCCAGGCGATCCGCATCAAGCCGACGGTGATCCTGCAGGACCTGGTGATGCCGGGCCTGGACGGGTTGACGTTGGTGCGCGAGTACCGCAACCACCCGGCGACCCAGAACATTCCGATCATCGTGCTTTCGACCAAGGAAGACCCGCTGATCAAGAGTGCGGCCTTCGCCGCCGGGGCCAACGATTACCTGGTCAAACTGCCGGACAATATCGAGCTGGTGGCGCGCATCCGTTACCACTCGCGCTCCTACATGACCCTGTTGCAGCGGGACGCGGCCTATCGCGCACTGCGGGTCAGCCAGCAGCAGCTGCTCGATACCAACCTGGTGCTGCAGCGCCTGATGAACTCCGATGGCCTGACCGGCCTGTCCAACCGCCGGC
Source organism: Pseudomonas sp. 09C 129 (assembly GCF_002843625.1). Taxonomy (NCBI): domain Bacteria; kingdom Pseudomonadati; phylum Pseudomonadota; class Gammaproteobacteria; order Pseudomonadales; family Pseudomonadaceae; genus Pseudomonas; species Pseudomonas sp. 09C 129. Next base: position 1,765,818 of record NZ_CP025261.1, read on the forward strand.
ATTTCGACGAGTACCTGGAGCTGGAATGGCGCCGGGCAATGCGCGACCAGACCCAGTTGTCGCTGCTGATGATCGATGTCGATTACTTCAAGTCCTACAACGACAACTTCGGTCATCTGGAAGGCGATGAAGCCCTGCGCAAGGTGGCGACGGCGATCCGCGAAGCCAGCAGCCGACCGTCGGATCTGCCGGCGCGTTATGGCGGGGAGGAGTTTGCCCTGGTGCTGCCGAACACCTCGCCCGGTGGGGCGCGGCTGGTGGCCGAGAAACTGCGCCAGACCGTGGCCGCGCTGAAGATTCCGCATATCGCGCCGACCGAAGGGGCGAGCCTGACCATCAGCATCGGCCTGTCCACCATGACGCCGCAGCCGAGCACCAGTTGCCGGCAATTGATCTCGGCCGCCGACAAAGGCCTGTATCTGGCCAAGCACAATGGTCGCAATCAGGTGGGGATCGAGTGAAAAAAACCGCCACCGCGGGGGCCTAAAGCCGCCAGGCGGGCTGCCGCACCAGCTTGATTACGTTATACTCGCCGGCTTTCAAAAGTTCGCCAACGAGTGCTGCCTGCCATGGAAATCAACCCGATCCTTAACACTATCAAGGACCTGTCCGAGCGCTCCGAAACTATTCGGGGGTATCTTTGACTACGATCAAAAGCATGAGCGTCTGACCGAGGTCAACCGCGAGCTTGAAGATCCGAACGTCTGGAACAAGCCTGAATACGCCCAGGAACTGGGCCGCGAGCGCTCTGCGCTGGCACAGATCGTCGAGACCCTGGACGAGTTGTCCGGTGGCCTGGCCGATTGCCGCGATCTGCTGGAGATGGCCGTCGAAGAGAACGACGAAGGCGCGGTAGGCGATGTGGTCGCCGAACTGACCCGTCTCGACGAGGCCCTGGCCAAGCTGGAATTCCGTCGCATGTTCAGCGGCGAAATGGACATGAACAACGCCTACCTGGATATCCAGGCCGGCTCCGGCGGCACCGAAGCCCAGGACTGGGCCAACATCCTGCTGCGCATGTACCTGCGCTGGGCCTCCAAGCGTGGCTTCGACGCCACCATCATGGAACTGTCCGAAGGCGAAGTCGCCGGGATCAAGGGCGCCACCGTGCACATCAAGGGCGAGTACGCCTTTGGCTGGCTGCGCACCGAGATCGGCGTGCACCGCCTGGTGCGCAAGAGTCCGTTCGACTCCGGCGCCCGCCGCCACACCTCGTTCTCGGCCGTATTCGTCTCGCCCGAGATCGACGACAAGGTGGAAATCGAGATCAACCCGGCGGACCTGCGCATCGACACCTATCGTTCCTCCGGTGCCGGTGGCCAGCACGTAAACACCACCGACTCGGCCGTGCGTATCACCCACGTACCGACCAACACCGTGGTCAGTTGCCAGAACGAACGTTCCCAGCACGCCAACAAGGACACCGCCATGAAGATGCTGCGGGCCAAGTTGTACGAGCAGGAAATGCAGAAGCGCAACGCCGCTTCCCAGGCGCTGGAAGACACCAAGTCCGACATCGGCTGGGGTCACCAGATCCGCTCCTACGTGCTCGATGCCTCGCGGATCAAGGATCTGCGTACCAACATCGAACGCAGTGACTGCGACAAGGTGCTCGACGGCGACATCGACGAATACCTGGTGGCCAGCCTGAAATCGGGGCTGTAAGCCGCGACACCCATGCCGCGGGCACGGCGCGCTTCTGTAGGAGCGAGGCTGGCCCGCGATCCCTTGCCACAGGCAAGGGGCAACGTACCTGTGATGGAAAATTTAAAGACATGAGCGACCTACAACTCGACCAGGCCCTGCAACAGGAAGAAAACACCCTGATCGCCCTGCGCAAGGAAAAGCTTGCTGCCGAGCGCGCCAAGGGCAATGCCTTCCCGAACGACTTCCGCCGCGACAACTACTGCAACGACCTGCAGAAGCAATACGCGGACAAGACCAAGGAAGAGCTGGCCGAGGCTGCAATCCCGGTCAAGGTTGCCGGTCGCATCATGCTCAACCGTGGCTCGTTCATGGTGATCCAGGACATGACCGGGCGGATCCAGGTCTACGTCAACCGCAAGACCCTGCCGGAAGAAACCCTGGACGCGGTCAAGACCTGGGACCTGGGCGACATCATCGCCGCCGAAGGCACCCTGGCCCGTTCCGGCAAGGGCGACCTGTACGTCGAGATGACCCAGGTACGCCTGCTGACCAAGTCGCTGCGTCCGCTGCCGGACAAGCACCACGGCCTGACCGACACCGAGCAGCGCTATCGCCAGCGCTACGTCGACCTGATCGTCAACGAAGACGTACGCGAAACCTTCCGCGTGCGTTCGCAAGTCATCGCCCATATCCGCAGCTTCCTGATGAAGCGTGACTTCCTGGAAGTGGAAACGCCGATGCTGCAGACCATTCCCGGCGGTGCGGCGGCCAAGCCGTTCGAGACCCACCACAACGCCCTGGACATGGAAATGTTCCTGCGTATCGCCCCGGAGCTGTACCTCAAGCGCCTGGTGGTCGGTGGCTTCGAGAAAGTGTTCGAGATCAACCGCAACTTCCGTAACGAAGGCGTTTCGACCCGGCACAACCCTGAATTCACCATGTTGGAGTTCTACCAGGCCTACGCCGACTACGAAGACAACATGGACCTGACCGAAGAACTGTTCCGCGAACTGGCGCAGCTGGTCCTGGGCAGCACCGACGTGCCATACGGCGACAAGGTGTTCCACTTCGGCGAGCCGTTCGCCCGCCTGTCGGTGTTCGACTCGATCCTCAAGTACAACCCCGAGCTGACCTTTGAGGACCTGAACGACATCGACAAGGCTCGCGCTATCGCCAAGAAGGCCGGTGCCAAGGTGCTCGGCTTCGAAGGCCTGGGCAAGCTGCAGGTGATGATTTTCGAAGAGCTGGTCGAGCACAAGCTGGAGCAGCCGCACTTCATTACCCAGTACCCGTTCGAAGTCTCGCCGCTGGCCCGTCGCAACGACGAGAACCCGAACGTGACCGACCGTTTCGAGCTGTTCATCGGTGGCCGCGAAATCGCCAACGCCTACTCCGAGTTGAACGACGCGGAAGACCAGGCCGAGCGTTTCATGGCCCAGGTGGCCGACAAGGACGCCGGTGACGACGAAGCCATGCACTACGATGCCGACTTCGTTCGCGCCCTGGAGTACGGCATGCCGCCGACCGCCGGTGAAGGTATCGGCATCGACCGCCTGGTGATGCTGCTGACCAACTCCCCGTCGATCCGCGACGTGATCCTGTTCCCGCACATGCGGCCGCAAGCGTAAATATGTTGAATAAAAAGCCGCCGCTAACAGGCGGCTTTTTATTGTCTGTGTGGCACTGACGTACTGCTTTTTTCATTTTTTATGTGAGAGGAATACCTGTCGTGAACCGTGCAATTGCTCAAGAAGGTGCAGCTGGCATCGCCACTGCGGTCGCTGAAAGTGTTCAGTACCAGGGCCGCAAGGCCAGCCGACAGGGCAGTGAGCAACGTCGCCAGGATATTCTCGACGCGGCCATGCGCATCGTCGTGCGCGATGGCGTGCGCGCCGTGCGCCATCGCGCGGTCGCCGCCGAAGCCGGTGTGCCGCTGTCGGCCACCACCTACTACTTCAAGGATATCGATGACCTGCTCACCGATACCTTTGCCCAATACGTCGAGCGCAGCGCCGCCTTCATGGCCAAGCTGTGGGCCAACAACGAGGGCTTGCTGCGGGAGATGGTCGCCTATGGCGACGGCAGCCCGCAGTCCCGCGCGCAACTGGCCGATGACATTGCGCGCCTGACCGCCGATTACGTGCAGCGCCAACTGCACAACCGCCGCGAGCATCTGATGGCCGAGCAGGCGTTTCGCCAGGAAGCGCTGCTCAACCCGCGCCTGGCGTTGCTGGTGCGTTCCCACCAGCAGATCCTGCTGCAGGGCACCTGCCAGTTTTTCCAGGTATTGGGTTCCCGCGAGCCGCAACAGGATGCCAAAGTGTTGACGTCTATAATCGGACGGATGGAATATCAGGGCCTGCTCAACGGGGCAGAGCCTCTGGCCGACGAGGACATGCTGGGCATTCTGACCCGGTACATGCACCTGGTATTGGCCTCGGTGTGATCCGCCCGCCCGAACGCAGGCTGCGCTAGCGGCTACGGGTCGACTGCTGATAGGGAGTGTTGAATGAAAGCCTGGCGCGTTGTGATCGCCTTGTCGTTCCTGCTGCTCAGCGGCTGCCTGGTGTCCTTCAAGGAACCCTTGCCGGCCGACCAGGCTGCGCCCGCGGCGTTGCTCGGCAAATGGACCAGCAAGAATGCCTGGGGCGAACCGCTCACCCTGCAGCTGAGCCGTATCGGCAACAACCGCTACAAGGCCGTCACTTCCGTCAAGGCCAAGCCGCAGCAGCACGATACTTACGAGTTCACCGTTTCCCGCCACGGCAGCCGCTGGTATCTCTCGGCGGCGGTGCCCCAGGCGCTGGGTGGGCACTTCACCATCGCCGGTTTCGAGTTGACCGACGAACACGAGCTGGTGCTCTACCAGCTCGATCTCGAGCAGATCAATCAGGCCCGCGGGCAGAACGCCCTGCGGGGCGAACCGTTCGACACCAAGGACGGCGAGGGCGTGCTGATCGACAGCGCGCTGCCACAGGTTTTCGCCTATCTGGACGATCCCGCCAACTCCGACGTGTTCGTCGAGGCGGCGCGCTTCCAGCGGGCAGGCAAGTAAACGCAGTACAGACGTTTTAACGGGAGTTTTGGGGTGGACGATTACCAGCAGACGATACGCACCTTGTCCGATCGCATTGTGCTGGCACAGACGCCGATCCGCGTACTGGATGCGGTGAAGTGGGATGACAACATCCGCAAAGGTTTCCTCAAGGCCAATGGCAAGGAAATGCCGGCGGTGGACCGTGCCTATTACGAAGGCCGGCCGCTGTCTTTCGACTCCAGCGCGGTGAAGCTGGAGTTCCAGAACATCGAGCGTGACATCACCCGGCAGCTGGGCCAGTTCAACCCGGTGGGGCAGATCATGCGGCGCATGTGCAAGGAGTACCGCATGGTAGTGCGGATGCTCGAGGCCCGTGGCACCGAGGACTTCGGGCTGATTTCCCAGGAGCTCTACGGCGCGGCCTCCGACGCCTTTCATGCCGGCGACCCGACCCTGGCCGACCTGGGCCTGATGCTCTCGGATTACCTGAACAATATCGACGGCCGTGGCGATCTCAAGGACGAACCCAAGACCCTGAGCGCCAAGGAAGCGGTGAACCTGCTGCAAAGCCGGCTGAACAAGGTGTTCGGCGAGGCCGAGGAAACCATCCGGGTCTTCGAGTCCGATGGCATAGTCGCGGACGCGGCGGCCGGCGCCGATTACATCAAGATCCGCGCCGACGCGCTGTTCAACGATCGCGATGTGCGCGCCCTGGAAGTCCACGAAGGCCTGGTCCACGTGGGCACCACCCTCAACGGCCTGAACCAGCCGATCTGCACCTTCCTGTCCAAGGGCCCGCCCTCGTCGACCGTGACCCAGGAAGGCCTGGCGATCCTGATGGAGATCATTACCTTCGCCTCCTACCCGAGCCGGCTGCGCAAGCTGACCAACCGCACTCGCGCCATTCACATGGTGGAGGAGGGCGCGGATTTCATGCAGGTGTTCGAGTTCTTCCGCGAACAGGGTTTCGAAATGGCCGAAAGTTACGGCAATGCCAGCCGGGTGTTCCGCGGTTCGGTGCCGACGGGCCTGCCATTCACCAAAGACTTGTCCTATCTCAAGGGCTTCATCATGGTTTACAACTACATTCAGTTGGCCGTGCGCAAGGGCAAGCTCGAGCAGATACCTTTGCTGTTCTGCGGCAAGACTACCCTGGAGGACATGCGGACCCTGCGCCAGTTGGTCGACGAAGGCCTGGTGGTGCCGCCCAAGTACCTGCCGGACCAGTTCCGCGACATGAACGCGCTGTCGGCGTGGATGTGCTTCTCCAACTTCCTCAATCACCTGAGCCTGGACCGGATCGAGGCGGATTACTCGAACATCCTGTAACCACCCCCTGTGTAGGAGCGAGCTTGCTCGCGATGGCGGTGTGCCTGACACCACGTATCGCGAGCAAGCTCGCTCCTACAGGGGGCGTTTTTCACCCTCGGCATAAGGCTTCAAACGGATGCGAGTCCTCGGCATTGTCTGCCTGCTGCTGACCCTGAGCGGTTGCAGCTCGCTGCTGTTCTATCCCGAGCGGGGCCTGCCGTTCACTCCGGACAAGGCCCGGCTCGACTACCGCGACGTCACCCTGACCGCCGCCGACGGTACGCGTTTGCACGGCTGGTGGCTGCCGGCCAAGGCCGGGGTGCCGGTCAAGGGCACGGTGCTGCACCTGCACGGCAATGGCGGCAACCTGTCCGGGCACCTCGGCGGCAGCTGGTGGTTGCCGGAGCAGGGCTACCAGGTGCTGCTGGTGGACTACCGTGGCTACGGGGTGTCGCAAGGCAAACCGAGCCTGCCGGCGATCTACCAGGACGTTGACGCGGCCTTCCAGTGGCTGGACCGGGCGCCCGAGGTCCAGGGCAAGCCGCTGATCGTCCTGGGCCAGAGCCTGGGCGGCGCCCTGGCCATCCACTATCTGGTGGAGCAGCATCCGGAACGCCAGCGCCAGCTCAAGGCCATTGTCTTCGACGGGGTACCAGCCAGTTACCGCGAGGTGGGCCGTTTTGCCCTGAGCACGTCCTGGATGACCTGGCCGTTCCAGGTGCCGCTGTCGTGGCTGGTGCCCGATGGCGACAGTGCGATCAAGGCCATGGCGCGCCTGGATGGCGTGCCCAAGCTGATCTACCACAGCATCGACGATTCCCTCGTACCGCTTTCCAACGGCATCCGTCTGTATCAAGCTGCGCCCCCGCCCAGGGTGCTGCAACTGACCCGAGGCGGTCATGTGCAGACCTTCGCCGACCCGGTCTGGCGCCAGGTGATGTTGCGTTACCTTGAGGACCCGCAGCATTTCAACGGCCTGCGCCGCCTGGGCGAAATCCCCAATTACCCCACACCTTTGAATCCAGTCGTAGAACCTCCAGAGAGTCCGCAATGAGCGAAGAACGTAACGCTATCCCCCTGATCATCACCGGTATCTGCAGCATCATCGGCACCGTGGCGTGCCTGTGGTACTACGGCTACCTGCATTTCGCCAAGCCGGAGGATGCGCTGCTGCTCAACGATTTCACCATGCTCAAGACCGTGCCCGGCGAAGACTACAAGGTGTCCCTGGAGCCGGCGGCCGAGGTGGCGCAATGCATCGATGGCGTGCTGGTGCTGTTCGACACCGAGCAGAAGGGGCTGACGGGCGTGCTGATCAACAACAAGAAGCGCGCCGTGCGCTGCATGGGCCAGGAAACCCCGAAGCTGGAGCAGTGACTGCTCGGCATGCCAGCGCAAGCCGCGATCCGGTTGCCGGATAAAAAAGCCCCGCCGATCAAGGCGGGGCTTTTTATTGGGTGCACGGTTTATCGTGCGGGGCCGGGCTTAGTTGGCGCTGATGGCCGAACGTGGCGCGACCGGCTGGTTGTCGTTGGAAATGGTCACTTCCACGCGACGGTTCATGGCGCGCCCGGAAACGCTACCGTTGTCGGCAACCGGGTATTGCTTGCCATAACCCTGGGCGACGATGCGTGCCGGATCGACACCCATCTTGATCAGGGCGACCTGTACCGAAGTGGCGCGACGCTCGGACAGCGACTGGTTGTAGGCCGCGCTGCCGGTACTGTCGGTGTAGCCTTCGACTATCACTTTGCGGTCAGGGTTGTCGCGCAGGAACTGCGCCAGCTTGTTGATGTTGACCAGGCCGCTGGACTTCAGGTCGGCCTTGTTGGTGGCGAACAGCACGTCACCGAAGGTCACCAGCGTACCGCGGTCGGTCTGCTTGGCGTTGAGGCTCGATTGCAGTTGCTTGATCTGCGCGTCGCGGGCATCGAGAAGCGCCTTGGCGCGCTGGTCGCCGGCGTCCTTGAGCTGGGTTTCCGCGGTGCGCAGGGCGATGGTCTGCTTGGCCACTTCAATCCGCTGGTTGGTCAGGTAGGCCAGTTGGTCGACCTTCTTTTCGTCCTCCTTGTTCAGGTAGGCCTTGTCGGCCTTGTCCAGCCATTCGCTGGCGTCCTTGGTCTCCAGGGCCGCCACCTTGGTGGCCTGCGGGTTGGCCTGCAGGGCCGAGTAGTTGGTCCGGGCGTTTTCCAGGTTGGCGTTAGGCGGGGTGGAGCATGCCGCCAGCGCTACGCTCAGGGCCAACAGGGCAGGGATCATCAGTTGTTTACGCATAATGGTTTCGTCCTTTTATCGATTGCGAATACGTGGGAATCGGCGCCCGCGGCTCATTGCACGCTGCGCATGCCTTCCTGACGTAGTTCCTGAACGCCTTTCTGAGAGTCCTTCAATGCCTGTTCGGCCTTGGCTGCCTGAGCCTTGCGCTCGGCGACGCGGGCGTCCCATTCGGCCTGCTCGGCCAGACGCCGGGCTTCGTCGTAGTTCTTGTCGTGCATGGCGAGCTCGGCTTGCTTGAGCTTGTCCTGAGCCGATTTCATTTCCACCGCGGCAAATTCGGTACCGCCTGCGCTGACTGCGCTGTTGACCGCAGATTGCGTCACCGCGTATTGCTCGCTTGGCGGATTACCGGCGCAACCGGCCAGGACCAGGCTGCTACCGAGAGCCAGCGCGGCCAGTTTCAGCCCGCGCAGAGAGGTTGACGAGGATTTGGCAGTGCTGATCTTCATGGTCTTCAACTCCATTGGATAACTCCTGAAAAACATCAAAATCCATCCCGGTTCCGACGCCGTAACGCTGAGTGACGACAAGGCTGGGGGCGTTGAAAATGAAACGGCCGTTCCAGTGATGGTTATTGGCTGTGACCCGAGGCTTTTTTGAATAGTTCAGAGAAGATGGCCTATCGCCCGGAAATTTCCTGACTGTGTGGACAAGGCTCTAAATAAGGAACTTTTGCCGTGCGCAGGGGTACTCCTGACCCGATCCGGGGTCAGGAATAACGCTCTTATCGGTGAGAAATGCAGGCGTGGATCAGTGTTTCTGCTCGTCTGCCTGAGCCGACAGATCGTGCAGATAACGCCGCGACAGGGCGAGAAAACGCGGGGTAGGGCCGATGTCTTCGTAGAGTGGATCGCCTTCTTCGTCGGTGGCGACCACATGCTGGCCCTGGACATAAGGGAAGCTGGTCTCGAGTTCCTCCAGGGCGGCCCCGATCAGTTCGCCGAGCAGTTCCTCGGTCCGGCGTTTGGGATACATCTCGGAAATTGCCGCCAGGCGTGCGGCGGCTTCGACATCCAGATAGATCGTGTAGCCGGTCTGGGTCAGGCGACCCTTGGCGTTTTCTTCCCAGTGTTGCGCGAGCTCACGGATTTTCATGGCAACCTCAATGAACACCTGCTTGTGGCAGGGCTTGGTGAGTGACCGGCCTGTGCCGGCGCTAAGCCGTTGTGCGGCTTACTCTTGAGACTAGCTCCATCGTGCAAGGTTTAAAGGCGCTTCGTCGTGCACCGGTGTTGCCCGTAGCTGTTCGCGTCAAGACCGCCCTTGCTAATAGCCATGTGCTGGCGGCACTCTTGGGGCTTACCAGGAGCCCCGAGTCCGCTGGAGAACAGGTAGATGACCGATATTGATGCGCGCTTGCGCGAAGATGTTCACCTGCTGGGTGAGCTGTTGGGCAACACCATTCGTGAACAGTATGGCGAGGGTTTCCTCGACAAGATCGAACAGATTCGCAAGGGTGCCAAGGCCGACCGGCGCGGTTCGCTGGATGCCGAACTCAGCGCCAGCCTCAACCAGCTCAGCGAGGATGAACTGCTGCCGGTGGCGCGGGCGTTCAACCAGTTCCTCAACCTGGCCAACATCGCCGAGCAGTACCAGTTGATTCACCGTCGCGAGGAGACGCAGCCGGCGCCGTTCGAGTCGCGGGTGCTGCCGGAACTGCTGGCGCGCCTGCGGGCCGAAGGCCATGGCGCCGAGGCGCTGGCCCGGCAGTTGGGACGGCTGGAGATCGAGCTGGTGCTGACCGCCCACCCCACCGAAGTCGCTCGCCGCACGCTGATCCAGAAATACGATGCCATCGCCGCGCAGTTGGCTGCCCAGGACCATCGCGACCTGACCTTGGCCGAGCGCGCGCAGATCCAGACACGCTTGCAGCGGCTGATCGCCGAGGCCTGGCACACCGAAGAAATCCGCCGTACCCGGCCGACCCCGGTGGACGAAGCCAAGTGGGGCTTCGCGGTGATCGAGCATTCGCTGTGGCAGGCCATCCCCAACTATTTGCGCAAGGCCGACCAGGCTTTGCACGCGGCCACCGGCATGCATTTGCCGTTGGAGGCGGCGCCGATTCGCTTTGCTTCGTGGATGGGCGGCGACCGTGACGGCAACCCCAATGTCACCGCGGCGGTGACCCGCGAGGTGCTGTTGCTGGCGCGCTGGATGGCCGCCGACCTGTACCTGCGCGATGTCGATCAACTGGCTGCCGACCTGTCCATGCAGCAAGCCAACGCGACATTGCGGGCACTGGCCGGCGACAGCGCCGAGCCGTATCGCGCGGTGCTCAAGCAATTGCGCGAGCGCCTGCGGGCCACCCGCAACTGGGCCCAGGCCTCGTTGAGCGGTAGCGTGCCGGCGACTGCCCAGGTGCTGCAGAACAACCGCGAGCTGCTGGACCCGCTGGAGCTCTGCTACGAGTCCCTGCACGAATGCGGCATGGGCGTGATCGCCGACGGTCCGTTGCTCGACTGTCTGCGCCGCGCGGTGACCTTCGGCCTGTTCCTGGTGCGCCTGGACGTGCGCCAGGACTCCTCGCGGCACACCGCGGCCATGACCGAAATCACCGACTACCTGGGCCTGGGCCGCTACGGCGACTGGAGCGAGCAAGAGCGCATCGATTTCCTGATGCGCGAACTGGGCAGCCGTCGTCCGCTGTTGCCCGGTTATTTCAAGCCCTCGGCCGACACCGCCGAAGTGCTGGCGACCTGCCGGGAAATCGCCGCGGCCCCGGCGGCTTCGCTGGGTTCCTATGTGATCTCCATGGCCGGCGCGGCATCCGATGTGCTCGCCGTGCAACTGCTGCTCAAGGAAGCGGGCGTGCTGCGGCCGATGCGCGTGGTGCCGCTGTTCGAAACCCTGGCCGACCTGGACAACGCCGGCCCGGTGATCGAGCAGTTGCTGCTTCTGCCGGGCTATCGCTCGCGTCTGCAGGGCCCGCAGGAAGTGATGATCGGTTATTCCGACTCGGCCAAGGATGCTGGCACCACCGCTGCCGCCTGGGCGCAGTACCGGGCCCAGGAAAAACTGGTGGATATCTGCCGTGAGCAGCAGGTCGAGCTGCTGCTGTTCCATGGTCGCGGTGGCACCGTGGGGCGTGGCGGCGGCCCGGCCCACGCGGCGATCCTGTCGCAGCCGCCGGGTTCGGTGGCGGGGCGCTTCCGTACCACCGAGCAAGGGGAAATGATTCGTTTCAAATTCGGCCTGCCGGACATCGCCGAGCAGAACCTCAATCTCTACCTGGCGGCGGTGCTGGAAGCGACCTTGCTGCCGCCGCCCCTGCCGCAGCCAGCCTGGCGCGACCTGATGGACGAACTGGCCGACGATGGGGTGAAGGCCTATCGCGCGGTGGTGCGGGAGAACCCGCAGTTCGTCGAGTATTTCCGCCAGTCCACGCCGGAGCAGGAACTGGGGCGCCTGCCACTGGGCAGCCGGCCGGCCAAGCGGCGTGCCGGCGGCATCGAAAGCCTGCGGGCCATCCCGTGGATTTTCGGCTGGACCCAGACCCGCCTGATGCTGCCGGCCTGGCTGGGCTGGGAAACCGCCTTGAGCAAGGCCCTGGAGCGCGGGGAGGGCGAGTTGCTGGGGCAGATGCGCGAACAGTGGCCGTTTTTCCGCACGCGTATCGACATGCTGGAGATGGTGCTGGCCAAGGCCGACGCGGATATCGCCCGTTCCTACGACGAACGATTGGTCGAACCGGCGCTGCTGCCATTGGGTGCGCATTTACGCGACTTATTGTCGCAGGCGTGTTCGGTGGTCTTGGGGTTGACCGGTCAGTCGCAGTTACTGGCACATAGCCCCGACACCCTGGAGTTCATTCGCCTGCGCAATACCTACCTGGACCCGCTGCATCTATTGCAGGCCGAACTGCTGGCTCGTTCGCGACGCCAGGACGGCGCCCAGGACAGCCCGGTGGAACAGGCGCTGCTGGTGTCTGTGGCGGGGATTGCCGCCGGTTTGCGCAATACCGGCTAAGGTAATTGCCGGGGTTTTCAGTGGCTTGGCACGGTACTTCGAGCGCTGGCCCGAGAGGGCTGGCGACCGTCGCCAGGCGACACTTTGTTATGGGGTTGCGACCAGCAATACCCTGTCGCCAGGGCATAAAGGCGGCGGGTTGCTCCGACTTTCGGCTGCTTGTGTGCGCTGTGTCGGCTGTGTATCTTGATCAGCCTTTGGCCGTTTGGGCGGCCACTATCCCATTTCCGAGATTGGCCCCACGAGGCGAATCCGAGCGTTTCTAAATAAAAAATTGAGGAGCACATCGATGCGCGTAATTCTGCTGGGAGCTCCCGGGGCCGGTAAAGGTACTCAGGCAAAGTTCATCACCGAAAAGTTCGGCATTCCGCAAATCTCCACCGGCGACATGCTGCGCGCAGCGGTCAAGGCCGGCACCGAACTGGGCCTGAAAGCCAAGAGCGTGATGGACGCCGGTGGTCTGGTCTCCGATGACCTGATCATCAACCTGGTCAAGGAACGCATCAGCCAGGCCGATTGCGCCAAGGGTTTCCTGTTCGACGGCTTCCCACGCACCATTCCTCAGGCCGAAGCGCTGGTCAAAGCCGGCGTCGAGCTGGACAACGTGGTCGAGATCGCCGTCGACGACGAAGAGATCGTCCAGCGTATCGCCGGTCGCCGTGTGCACGAAGCCTCGGGCCGCGTTTACCACACCGTCTACAATCCGCCGAAAATCGCCGGTAAAGACGACATCACCGGTGAAGACCTGGTCCAGCGTAAAGACGACACCGAAGAAACCGTGCGTCATCGCCTGTCGGTCTACCACTCCCAGACCAAGCCGCTGGTGGAGTTCTACCAGAGCCTGGCCGCCAGCCAGGGCAAGCCGAAGTACAGCCACATCGCGGGCGTCGGTTCGGTCGAGTCGATCACCGGCAAGGTGCTCGAAGCGCTGAGCTGATCAGTCGTACCGGCTTGATCTTCAACGGCCCGCTTGCGGGCCGTTGCTGTTTATAATGCGTCACTTTTTTCAACTCCCTCTGCCTTATGGAAACATCGATGAGCACCTTGCTGGCCCTGGACACCGCGACTGAAGCCTGCTCGGTCGCCTTGCTGCACGACGGCAAGGTGACGAGCCACTACGAGGTGATCCCGCGCCTGCATGCACAGAAGCTGCTGCCGATGATCCAGAAACTGCTGGCCGATGCCGGCACCAGCCTGCAGGCCGTCGATGCCATTGCCTTCGGTCGCGGGCCCGGGGCCTTTACCGGTGTGCGGATCGCCATCGGCGTGGTCCAGGGCCTGGCCTTCGCCCTGGAGCGCCCGGTGCTGCCTGTGTCGAACCTGGCGGTGCTGGCGCAGCGCGCATTGCGCGAACACGGCGCGACCCAGGTGGCCGCCGCCATCGATGCGCGAATGGATGAGGTCTACTGGGGCTGCTACCGCGAAGTGGCGGGCGAGATGCGCCTGGCAGGGGCCGAAGCGGTGCTGCCGCCGGAAGCCGCTGCGTTGCCGGCGGACGCCAGCGGCGACTGGTTCGGCGCGGGCACCGGCTGGGGCTACGCCGAGCGTATCGGGGTCAATCTCAGTGGCCAGGACGCGGGCATGCTGCCCCACGCCGAAGATTTGCTGACCCTGGCGCGCTTTGCCTGGGAGCGCGACGAGGCGATCCCGGCGGATGAGGCGCAACCGGTGTACCTGCGGGACAAGGTGGCGACGCCAAAAGCGCGCTGACAGGCCGCTGCAGAGCTGTTCGCCATCACGAGTCCGCGTGGCGAGCGTGTCAATCGTCAGGTTTTCGTGCCAGTTTTCGGTGGCTTTTAAACCTTTTGCATTTTCTGTGTTCTAGTTATCACTCGGGCATTTGCGTAGTCGGCGAGGTGCCGCTAAATTGCCATCATCGATATCGAGCATGTGATTATGCGCATAGACGGCATTTCCTCTCAGTCCTACCCCATCAAGCGCAAGCCTCGCAAAGGCAGCGTGCTGCTGGACGACTCCCTCGAGGACGCAGATGCCGTCGAAGTCCAACCCGAGACTCCTGCCCAGGCGCGCTCCCAGGCTTCTGCCGGGCGCACCAGCAATCTTCCCGCCCGTCCACAGGACATGATCTTCCAGCGCGCCATGAAAAGAAGCGTCGCCAACGCTCTGGCCAGCTACCTGACCACCGCCGGTTTCGTCGATTGGGATATGGAAGTGGTGGGTCTCGACCTGCACATCTGATGTTGCTGCCTTATTACCTCGGTTGTCCTTCCTGGAGCGAAAACGCCTGGCGTGAGTACCTGTACCCGGAAAGCGCGCGGCCGACGGATTTTCTCGGCCTGTATTGCCAGGTCTTCAATGCCGTGGAAGGCAATACCACCTTCTATGCGCGCCCCGCCGAGGCCACGGTGCAGCGCTGGGCGCAGACCATGCCCGAACATTTCCGCTTCACCGCCAAGTTTCCCGGCGACATCAGCCATGGCGGCGACCTGCGCGAACAATTGGGCGCGGCCGAGAGCTTCCTGCAGTTGCTCAGCCCGCTGGGCGAACGTGTTTCGCCGCTGTGGCTGCAACTGCCCGCGAGCTTCACACCGCAGCGCCTGGCGGAACTGGCGGGCTTTATCGACGGCCTGGAGCGGCCGTTGGCGGTGGAAGTCAGGCATCGGGATTTCTTCGCCAAGGGCGATGCCGAGCGCATGCTCAACCGCCTGCTGCTGGATCGTGGGGTAGAGCGCATCTGCCTCGACCCGCGCGCCTTGTTCAGTTGCACTTCCAGCGAGCCGTCGGTGCTCCATGCGCAATCGAAGAAACCCAAGGTACCGCCGCGCCCGGCCGCCTTCACCCAGTTTCCCCAGGTGCGCTTTATCGGTCATCCGGAGCTTGAGGCCAACGATCCGTTCCTGGAGCCCTGGATCGACAAGGTCGCCGGCTGGATCGAGGAAGGGCGAACCCCCTACATCTTCCTGCACACCGCCGATAACCGCCTGGCTGCCGAGCTGGCGCGGCGTTTCCATGTGCGCCTGATGGAGCGCCTGCCTGGATTGCCAGCCTTGCCTGAGCTATACAGAGAGCCCGCCGCGGAGCAACTCGGCTTGCTCTGAACGGGATCATTTCCCTGTCCAGGAGTCCGCCAATGGATGCGCAAACCCTTCGTGCCCAAACCTTCAAGGCCCTGCATGAGCGTGATCGGGCTTTCGTGATTCCCAACCCCTGGGACGCGGGCTCCGCCAAGATGCTGGCCAGCCTCGGCTTCGAGGCCCTGGCGACCACCAGCGCCGGTTTCGCGTTCTCCCTGGGCCGCCCCGACGCTGAAGGCGCCTTGTCCCTGGAGGACACCCTGGGCAACGTTCGCGCCATAGTCGGCGCCAGCAGCCTGCCGGTGGCGGTGGACCTGGAGAACGGTTTTTCCGACAGCCCCGAAGGCTGTGCCCGGACCCTGCGCCAAGCGGCCGCCTGCGGGGCGGTGGGCGGCTCCATCGAAGACGCCACGGGCCGGGCCGATGATCCGATCTATGACTTCAAGCTGGCGGTCGAGCGTATCGAGGCGTCGGTCGCCGCAGTGCGGCAATTGCCTTTTCCCTTTGTGCTCACGGCACGGGCGGAAAACCTGCTGCATGGCCGGCAGGACCTGCCGGACACCCTTCGCCGCCTGCAAGCCTATGCCGAGGCCGGCGCCGATGTGCTGTATGCGCCTGGGTTGCGCTCGGCCGAGGAAATCATCGCCGTGGTCCGCGCGGTGGCGCCCAAACCGGTCAACGTGCTGATGTCGGGTGGCGTGAAATTGACCCTGGCGCAGTTGAGCGAGCTGGGGGTGAAGCGGATCAGCGTCGGTTCGGCCCTGGCGCGGGCCGCCTATGGCGCCTTCTATCAGGCGGCGCAGGAAATCCGCGACCACGGCAGCTTCGACTTTGCCGACCAGGCGTTGCCGTTCGGGCAGATCAATCGGTTGTTCAAGGGTTGAACGGCCGGGTTGCCGCTGGGCGCCATTGCCGGTAGTGGGTCTGTCGGTGAAACCGGCTTGAGGTCAGGCGGCGATCCGCAGGTTCTGCAGGATCAGCGGACGCGCCCAGCCGGTATCGAAATCGAACTGCTTCTGTTGCTCGATGAGCTCTTGCGGCGGGAAGGGCGGGAAGGGTTTGTCCAGCAGGTCCATTTCGAATTCGGCGATCGGCAGGTGCAATGGCCGCGGCTGCGGCGCCGGGCCAGGCTCGGGCAGGGGCTGGCCGGCATTGAGGACGATGGGCCGCACCCAGCCGCTTTCGAAGTCTTGCTGGTGTTGCTGGGCGGCGATTTCTTCCGGCGGGAACGGCGGAAACGGTTTGTCCAGCAGCTCGGTCTCGAACTCGGCGATCGGTAGGAACAACGGTTCCGGTGGACGGATCTCGGTGTCCTGGACGTCGCAATGACGCTGGGTAACGATTTGCGCCAGCAGGTCGCTGCCGCCATGGGGTTCGGTCGGGCCGTCCACGGCCACCGGAGAATTGTCGTCAGTGACCTTCGCGCCATCGCCGCGTTGCTCGGCCAGCGCCTGGGCAAAAAAATCCTGCCACAGATGGCTGACGCCGCTCAGTGCCTGGGAATTTTTTAGGCCGTAATCGCCGTGGGGCGATATGACGCCAATGGATAGGCTTCGAATGTCTGACATTTCTCTCGGGTCGACGCTCAGCTCTGGCAAAATGCCGGATAGTTCTTTTATCGGCAGCTTTTGCCGATCATTAATTTTTTGAGCGTGTTTTCAGATGAGTGAGCAACCAGCGGCCTGCCGCATCAAAGTCGAGGCCTTGGCCGATGCATTCCAGCCGCAGGCGGCGCACTGGGCCGAGCGACTGGGGCTGCCATTGCAGATCGACGAGGCGGAATTCGCCCTGCAGGTCGGCGAGCAGGGCTTGCAACTGCAGCAGCTCGGCGCCGATGCGCCAGGGCCGGTGCGGGTGGACTTTGTCGAGGGTGGCGCGGCTCACCGACGGCTGTATGGCGGCGGTAGTGGGCAGATGATCGCCAAGGCGGTGGGCATCGCCCAGGGTGTGCGTCCGCGGATCCTGGATGCCACGGCGGGGCTGGGCAAGGATGCGTTCGTCCTGGCCAGCCTCGGTTGCGAGATGAGCCTGATCGAACGCCAGCCCTTGATCGGCGCCTTGCTGGAAGATGGCCTGGCCCGGGCGGGAGAGGATTTCGAGGTGGCGCCGATCGTGGCCCGCATGCGCCTGCTCAAGGGCAACTCGATCGAGGTGATGCGCAACTGGGAGGGCGAGCCGCCCCAGGTGATCTACCTGGACCCGATGTTCCCGCATCGGGAAAAGACCGCGCTGGTGAAAAAGGAAATGCGCCTGTTCCGCCCACTGGTCGGGGACGACCCGGACGCCCCGGCGCTGCTGGAGGCCGCCCTGGCCTTGGCCAGCCACCGGGTGGTGGTCAAGCGCCCGCGCAAGGCGCCGTGCATCGCAGGCCCCAAGCCGAGCCATGCGCTGGATGGCAAATCCAGCCGTTACGATATCTATCCGAAGAAGGCGCTCAAGGCCTGATCTTCATCGGTTTTTTCGCCAGCGAGCTCGGTCCTACAGGGACTGCGCATGACCTGTAGGACCGAGCTTGCTCGCGATAGGGTCTTCAGGCTCGATACGCCCGCATGAACAACCCCACCACTTCCCGCACATGCTCCTCGGCGGCTTCGTCGCTCAGCGGCGTGCCGCAGCCGTAGAGCAGGCGAAAGTTCGCCGCGCCCTTGAGCAGGCAGAAGAAATGCTCGGCGGCGTTACGCGGTTTGTCGATGCGCAGGGCGCCGCTCTGGTCGATCCTGGTCAACAGCCGTTCCATGCCTTGCAGCATGCGCTGCGGTCCGGCCTCGAAGAAGATCTGCGAGAGCTTCGGGTCCTGGCTGCCCAGGGCCATGATCAGGCGATGCAGGTTCAAGGATTCTTCGCTGTTGATCAGCAGGTGAAAGCCCCGGGCGATATTCAGCAGCACGTTTTCGATCGGCATGCCGGCGGGCAATTCGAAGAACAGCGTTGGCAACTGCTCCTCGCACTTGGCCATCACCGCGGCGGAAAACAGGGTCTCCTTGTCGTTGAAATGGCTGTACACCGTCAGTTTGGAAACACCCGCTTCGCCAGCCACCGCGTCCATGCTGGTATTGGCGTAGCCGTTGCTCAGAAACAGCGTTTTCGCGGCTTCGAGAATGGCCTGGCGTTTTGCCAGGTCCTTGGGGCGGCCGGGGCCGTTTGAGGTAGAAAGATTGTCGGACATTCTTCGCTTTAATACTGGACTGGTGAGTTTGCTATTAATAACATACCCACCAGTATAATTATTCGAAGCACCCTTAGCGAAAGGTCCCTCACCATGTTCCGCTATGCCTTATCCCTCGCGTTGCCAGTCAGCCTGGCCGTTCTGCTGTCCGCGTGCGGCCATGAAGAAACCGCGCAAACCACCGTCCGCCCGGCCATGGTGGTGCTGCCAGAGCCCGCGGCGCAGGCCATGGACAGCTACCCTGGCGAGGTCCGGGCGCGTTACGAACCGGACCTGGCGTTTCGGATCGGGGGCAAGGTCAGCCGACGACTGGTCGATGAGGGGCAGCGGGTAAAGGCCGATCAGCCATTGGCCGAGCTCGATCCGCAGGACGTGCGGCTGCAACTGGAAGCCACTCGGGCCCAGGTGGCGGCGGCCGAAGCCAACCTGAACCTGGTGCGCTCCGAGCGTGACCGCTACAAGACCCTGATGGATCGGCAACTGGTCAGCCGTTCCCAGTACGACAACGCCGAGAATCTATATCGCTCCGGTCTGGCCCGGCTCAAGCAGATCAAGGCCGAGTTCGACGTGGCCAGCAACCAGGCCGGTTACGCCGTGCTGCGCGCGCCCCAGGACGGCGTCGTGGCCCGGCGTACGGTCGAGGTCGGCCAGGTGGTTGCCGCCGGCCAGACCGTTTTTACCCTGGCCACCGACGGCGAGCGGGAAGTGCTGATCAGCCTGCCGGAGCAGGGTTTCGGCCGTTTCCGCATCGGCCAGCTGGTGTCGGTGGAGCTGTGGAGCCAGCCCGACCAGCGCTTCGCCGGGCAGATCCGCGAGCTGTCGCCGGCCGCCGACCCACGATCCCGTACCTTCGCCGCCCGCATTGCCTTTACCGCCGGCAAGGTCCCGGCCGAACTGGGGCAGAGTGCCCGAGTGTTCATTCAGACAGCGGGCAGTGTGCCGCTGTCGGTGCCGCTGTCGGCGGTGACCGCGGAAAACGGTGCCGCCTATGTCTGGCGGGTAGACGCCAACAACACCCTGAAAAAGACCCCGGTGCGTCTCGGCGCCTTTGGCGAGAAGAGCGTACCGGTACTCGAAGGCCTCGGAGTCAGCGACTGGGTGGTGGCGGCGGGTGTGCATGTGCTCCATGAGGGGCAGCAGGTGCGCCCGGTGGATCGCTCCAACCGCGTAGTCAATCTGGCGGCCAAGGAGTAATCCCCGATGGGTTTCAATCTTTCCGAATGGGCGTTGCGCAACCGCCAGATCGTGCTGTTCCTGATGCTGTTGCTGGCCATAGTCGGGGCGTTGTCCTACACCAAGCTGGGCCAGAGCGAAGATCCGCCCTTCACCTTCAAGGCCATGGTGATCCGCACCAGCTGGCCGGGCGCCACGGCCCAGGAGGTTTCCCGGCAGGTCACCGAACGTATTGAAAAGAAGCTGATGGAAACCGGCGAGTACGAGCGTATCGTCTCGTTTTCCCGCCCGGGTGAATCCCAGGTGACCTTCATGGCGCGCGACTCGATGCACTCGGCGCAGATCCCCGAGCTCTGGTATCAGGTGCGCAAGAAGATCAGCGATATCCGGTATACCTTGCCGCCGGGTATCCAGGGCCCCTTCTTCAACGACGAGTTTGGTGACACCTTCGGCAATATCTATGCACTGACCGGCGACGGTTTCGACTACGCGGTGCTCAAGGATTACTCCGATCGCATCCAGATCCAGCTGCAGCGGGTCAAGGACGTGGGCAAGGTCGAGTTGCTGGGCTTGCAGGACGAGAAGGTCTGGATCGAGCTGTCGAACGTCAAGCTGGCGACCTTGGGTCTGCCCCTGGCGGCGGTGCAGCAGGCTCTGGAAGAACAGAACGCGGTGTCCACCGCCGGTTTCTTCGAGACCAGCAGCGAACGCCTGCAATTGCGGGTGTCCGGTAATTTCCAGAGCGTCGAGCAGATCAGCAGTTTCCCGATCCGGGTGGCCGACCGTACCTTCCGCATCGGCGATGTGGCGGACGTGCGTCGCGGATTCAACGATCCACCGGCACCGCGCATGCGCTTCATGGGGCAGGATGCGATCGGTCTGGCGGTGGCGATGAAGGACGGCGGCGACATCCTGGTGCTGGGCAAGGCGCTGGAACTGGAGTTCGCCCGGATTCAGAAAAACCTTCCCGTCGGCATGGAGCTGCGCAAGGTCTCTGACCAGCCGGCCGCGGTGAAGACCGGCGTCGGCGAGTTCGTCCGGGTGCTGGTGGAAGCCCTGGCCATCGTGCTGCTGGTGAGTTTCTTTTCCCTGGGTGTGCGCACCGGCATGGTGGTGGCCCTGTCGATCCCGCTGGTGCTGGCGATGACCTTCGCCACCATGTATTACCTGGGGATCGGCCTGCACAAGATCTCCCTCGGCGCGTTGGTGCTGGCCCTGGGCTTGCTGGTGGACGACGCGATCATCGCGGTGGAGATGATGGCGATCAAGATGGAACAGGGCTATGACCGGCTCAAGGCTGCCAGCTACGCCTGGACCAGTACCGCGTTCCCGATGCTCACCGGTACCCTGATCACCGCCGCCGGCTTCCTGCCGATCGCCACGGCGCAGTCCGGCACCGGCGAATACACCCGCTCCATCTTCCAGGTGGTGACCATCGCCCTGCTGGCCTCATGGATCGCCGCGGTGGTGTTCGTGCCCTACCTGGGCGAGAAGCTGCTACCGGACCTGGCCAAGCTGCATGCGGCCAAGCACGGCGGCGCCGACGGCCAGCCCGATCCGTACGGCACACCGTTCTATCAGCGGGTGCGGCGGATGGTGGAGTGGTGCGTGCGCCGGCGCAAGACCGTGATCGCCCTGACCGTGCTGTTGTTCATCGCCTCGGTGATGCTGTTCCGCTTCGTGCCGCAGCAGTTCTTCCCGGCTTCCGGGCGCCTGGAACTGATGGTCGACCTGAAACTGGCCGAGGGCGCGTCCCTGAGCAACACCGCCGATCAGGTCAAGCGCCTGGAGGCCATGCTCAAGGATCATGCCGGCATCGATAACTACGTGGCCTACGTCGGTATCGGTTCGCCGCGTTTCTACCTGCCCCTGGACCAGCAACTGCCGGCGGCGAGCTTTGCCCAGTTCGTGGTGTTGGCCAAGACCATAGAGGAACGTGAAAGCCTGCGCAGCTGGCTGATCGAAACCCTCGACGAGCAGTTCCCGGCCCTGCGCTCGCGAGTTACCCGCTTGGAAAACGGCCCGCCCGTGGGCTATCCGGTGCAGTTCCGCGTCACCGGCGAGCACATCGAAGAGGTGCGGGCCCTGGCGCGCAAGGTGGCGGCCAAGGTGCGAGAGAACCCCCATGTGACCAACGTGCACCTGGATTGGGAAGAACCGAGCAAGGTGGTCTACCTCAATATCGATCAGGACCGTGCGCGGGCCCTGGGCGTGAGCACAGCCAACCTGGCGAAGTTCCTGCAAAGCTCGCTGACCGGCTCCAGCGTCAGCCAGTACCGCGAAGACAACGAGTTGATCGAGATCCTGCTGCGTGGGACCTTGCGTGAACGCACCGAGCTGTCGCTGCTGTCGAGCCTGGCGGTGCCCACCGACAACGGCAAGAGCGTGGCGCTGTCGCAGGTCGCGACCCTGGAGTACGGCTTCGAGGAAGGCATCATCTGGCACCGCAACCGCCTGCCGAACGTCACCGTGCGCGCCGATATCTATGGCAAGGAACAGCCGGCGACCCTGGTGCAGCAGATCCTGCCGACCCTGGAACCGATCCGCGCCGAACTGCCGGACGGTTACCTGCTGGACGTCGGCGGTACCGTGGAAGACTCGGCGCGTGGGCAGAACTCGGTGAAGGCCGGCGTGCCGCTGTTCATCGTGGTGGTGCTGACCCTGCTGATGCTGCAACTGCGCAGCTTCTCGCGCACGGCGATGGTGTTCCTCACCGCGCCGCTGGGGTTGATCGGCGTGACCCTGTTCCTGATGGTGTTTCGCCAGCCGTTCGGCTTTGTGGCCATGCTCGGGACCATCGCGCTGTCGGGGATGATCATGCGCAACTCGGTGATCCTGGTGGATCAGATCGAGCAGGACATCGCCGCCGGGCTCACTCCGTGGCAGGCGATCATCGAGGCGACGGTCAGGCGTTTCCGGCCGATCGTGCTGACCGCGCTGGCGGCGGTGCTGGCGATGATCCCGCTGTCACGCAGCGTGTTCTTCGGGCCGATGGCGGTGGCGATCATGGGCGGGCTGATTGTCGCGACGGCGCTGACCCTGCTGTTCTTGCCGGCGTTGTATGCGGCGTGGTTCCGGGTCAAGAAAACCTGATTCGCCTGTAGGAGCGAGGCTTGCCCGCGATTTAGACGCCGCGGTGTGTCAGGCACACCGCGGCGTCTAGATCGCGAGCAATCGAGCGTCGACCGGCCGCTCCTACAGGTAGGGGTTACAGGGTTCCGAAGACTTTTTTCGCCAGGCTGGTGGCCGCTGCCGCCGGGTTCTCGCGAATGGTCGCTTCCTGTTTGCCGATCATCTCGAACAGGCCGTTGAGCGCCTGTTCGGTCACGTAGCTTTCGATATTCGCGTTCTTCGCATCCAGCACGCCGAAGGTGGCGGCCTGGCCGGCGAAGGCGTTGTACTGCTTGGCCAGGCCCACCTGGTCGGTGGCCTGTTTGACGATCGGCAGGAACTTCACGCGGATCTGTTCGCGGCTGGTCTTGCTCAGATACTGGGTGGCGGAATCCTTGCCACCGCTGAGAATGCCCTTGGCGTCCTCCACGCTCATCTTCTTCACGGCATCCACCAGCAGCGCCTGGGCCTGCGGCACGGCGGCCTCGGCGGCCTTGTTCATGCTGGTCTCGAGTTCCTCGACCTGGGCGCCCATGCCGAACTGCTTCATTTTCTTCGCCACTTTGCCGAGGTTGCCCGGCAGTTCGATGCGCACGTCCGGGTTGTTGCTGAAACCGCCGGCGGTGCCCAGTTGTTTGACCGCGACCTGGGCTCCCTGGGTCAGGGCGTCCTTGAGGCCGCCGGTGGCGTCTTGCTGCGACAGGTCGCCGAGGGACAGCGCCAGGGCGCTGGCACAGATCAGCAGGCCGGCGCACAGGCTGGTGAAGCGAAGGGAAGAACGGAGCATGGCAGCTTCCTTGTTCGAGAGAAGGGATTAGCGAACCGCATCGACGCGGATTTTCAGCGGTTGCGGATCGCTGCCGTCGAGTTTCACCCCGTTGTGCTCGGTGGTGACGAAAAGCAGTTTGCCAGCCACTTCGATCCGCGCGCTGACCGAATAACGGTGCCCGGGTTTGACCTGGGCCGGGTCGTAGCTGAGGTGGAAGGGCAGCGGCACCTGGCCTTTGACCGGGCCCTTCTGTTCGGCCAGCAGCACCGCGGGGGCGTCGGCCAGCGACACGTCCTGCAGGCTGACGCTCAGGGTGGCGGCTGGCGGCAGGGCGATGCGTTGCAGGTAGAAGACTTCCCCATCGAGGCTGGCTTTGCTGGCAGGTTGCATGCTGTTACAGGCCCCGAGCAGGGTGGCAAGGGCGAGCAGGGTGAACTTTTTCATGTTGGATCTCCGTATCGGGGGGCGCCAGAAACCGCCTGGCGCCGATAAGAATCTAGTCGCTTTGCTGCGGTGCGGCGACCTGCTCGGCGGCATCTTCGCTGCGATGCAGGGCCACCTGGCGGATCGACAGGCGAATCTCCGCCGGCAGCACGCGCTTGGCCGCGCCCTCGGCCAGTTCGCCGAGCAGTTCGTGGTAGCTCAGCTTGCCGGCCTCGTCGCGGCGCAGCACGTCCTGCTCCAGCAAGGTCTGGATGAAGTGGCGGAACAGGCTCTTGTCGAAGAACTCCGGGGCATTCAGGCCATGCAGGATCGACAGGCGCTGGGCCATGACCGTGCACAGGTCTTCCAGCTCTTCGGCGCTGATGCTGCGCTGGCCGCTGTTGAGCAGCAGCGAGATGGCCATGTAGAAGCGCTGCAGGGTCTGGGCGATGCTCTTGGACAGCAGGGTCAGCAGCACGAAATGCCGCGAGCTTGGGGCCGGACGCAGGTACAGCTCCTTCTCGAAGCGCAGCAGGCCTTGCTCGACGAAGGCCTCCAGCCATTGGTCGATCACCCCGTCCAGTTCGTCCAGGGACCAACGGATGAACAGCTCCGACTGCAGGTAGGGGTACAGCGCCCGGGTGTAGCGCAGGATCTGTTCGCGGCTCATGCGCGACGAGCTCTGGAAGAAGCTCGCCAGCAACGCCGGCAGGGCGAAGATGTGCAGCACGTTGTTGCGGTAGTAGGTCATCAGGACGGCGTTCTGCTCGTCCAGGTAGAGGATCTTGCCCAGGGCATCGCTCTGCTCGGACAGCAGGTCCATGTCCTTCACGTGCTCGATCAAGGCTCGGCCATCGCCTTCCGGCAGGGTGGTGTGGGGCGAGTAGGGAACCTTGCGCAGCAGCGCCAGGTACAGGTCCAGGACCCGGGCCATGGCGCGGTCGTCGAGGGCCAGGCGGCTGGTGGACAGCAGCGCCAGGGCCACCAGGTTGACCGGATTGATCGCCGCCGCCTCGTTCAAGTGCTGGGCGACTTTTTCACCCAGGCGGTTGGTGGTTTCGTTGAGCCAGGCCGGCTTGAACTGCGGGCCCAGCTCCTGGGCGCGCCAGCCCGGCTGTTCCTGGTCGAGGAACTCGGCCAGCTTGATCGGCTCGCCGAAGTTCACCGCCACCTGGCCGAAACGCTGCTTGAGGGCGCCGATGACCTTGAAGATGTCGAAGATCGACTCTTTCTTCTTGCTCGCCCCGCGCAGCTCGCCCAGGTAGGTGCGGCCTTCCAGCACGCGCTCGTAGCCGATGTACACCGGGACGAAGACGATCGGCATGCGCGAGGAGCGCAGGAAGCTGCGCAGGGTGATGGCCAGCATCCCGGTTTTCGGTTGCAGCATGCGCCCGGTGCGCGAACGCCCGCCCTCGACGAAGTACTCCACCGGGAAACCCTTGGTGAACAGGGTGTGCAGGTATTCGTTGAACACCGAGGTGTAGAGCGGGTTGCCCTTGAAGGTGCGGCGCATGAAGAACGCTCCACCCCTGCGCAGCAGGCTGCCGATCACCGGCATGTTCAGGTTGATCCCGGCGGCGATGTGCGGCGGGGTCAGGCCGTTGCGGAACAGCAGGTAGGACAGCAGCAGGTAGTCGATGTGGCTGCGGTGGCAGGGCACGTAGATCACTTCGTGGCCCGGGGCGACTTTCTGCACGCTTTCGATGTGGTTGACCTTGATCCCGTCGTAGATCTTGTTCCAGAACCAGCTCAGCACCACTTCGAGGAAGCGGATCGCGGTGAAGGTGTAGTCCGAGGCGATCTCGTTGCCATAATGCAAGGCCACGGCCTTGGCTTTTTCCGGGGAGATCTTTTCCCGTTCGGCTTCGTCGAGGATCGCCTGCTTGACCAGCGGCTGGTTCAGCAGGCCCTTGACCAGGTTGCGCCGGTGGGAAATGTCCGGGCCGATCACCGCGGCCTTCAGGTTGCGAAAGTGCACCCGCAGGATGCGCTGGGCCATGCGCACGGTGCGCTCGTGGCCCTTGTTGTGCTCGATCAGTTCGCGCAGGTGGATCGGCGCGGAGAATTGCACCCGGGTCTTGCGGCCCAGGATCATGATGCTCAGCAGCCGGCGCAGACGCCCGGTGACTGCCCAGCTGTCGGCGAACAGCAGTTTCCACGGGCTCGATTCGCTGTCCGGCGACTGGCCCCAGAACACGCTGACCGGAATGATCTGCGCGTCTTCGGCGGCATTCTGGCTCAGGGCGCTGACCAGGCGGGTCAGGGTTGGTGGCGCGCCGCGCTTGTCCTGGCGGCCGAGCCAGTCCGGGGCCGGGGTCAGGTAGAAGAACGCGGCGGGTTCCAGCAGGTTACCCACCGAGACTGGCAGCACCGGGCGCGGCAACCCGGCCTTGGTGCACTCGGCATCGACCACGGCAAGGTCGGTGAGCGAAGGGTTTTGCAGGACGTAGAACACCGGACGACTGCGGTCGAGGTTGAGGGTGAAGGACGACTGGTTGATCGTCTCCGAGCGAACCCAGAGGTACAACAGTCGGCGCAAGGTGCCAAACACAAGACGGCGGAACGGGGAGCGGGTCATACGGCTTCTGCTTTAGTGGAAAAAACCGAGCAGTTGCTCGGGGCGGCTAGTGTGCCGGATTCACCGAAAATCGGCAAAAAAGCGGCAAACAAGATTGAGTTGAGAGTTTTTCTGCCTGTCATATACTCGCCCGACTGACGCCTGGGCATGCGGGGCCCATCAATAGAAACCCAGGTCCAGGCGAAAGTTCTCACGGCTTCGTTTCAGTAAGCCGACTGATAATAAAAAGACGGAGGATGGATTGATGGCAACTCGCGAGACCGGCAGCGTGAAGTGGTTCAACGACGCCAAGGGCTACGGCTTCATTCAGCGTGAAGGTGGTGCCGATGTATTTGTCCACTACCGTGCTATTCGTGGTGAAGGCCACCGCTCGCTGACCGAAGGGCAGCAGGTTGAATACGCCGTGGTAGAGGGGCAGAAGGGGTTGCAGGCTGAGGATGTAGTCGGCTTGTAAGCGCTGTGCCTTGTAGGAGCGAAGCGTGCTCGTGATAACGCTATCGCGAGCAAGCTTCGCTCCTACAGTAAGCAGAATCAGGCGGTACGCCAGGTAATCTCTTCTTCCCCGTCGGCGCTGATGCGAATCCAGCGGTCGGCCGATTCCTCACCTTCTTCCTCGACCCAGCTGCCCGGTGCGCAGCGCACTTCGACGTTCAGCGCGGCGAAGGCGGCGCGGGCACAGGCGATGTCGTCGTCCCACGGCGTCTGGTCGCTTTCCAGGTACAGGCTGTTCCATTTGCCCACGGCTTTCGGCAGCCAGGTCACTGGCACGCTGCCCGCCTTGCATTTGTAGGTCTGGCCTTTCTGCACCCAGTCGCTGCACGGGCCCAGGGCCGCGCCGAGCCAGGCGGCGATGGCCTTGTGGTCGACGTCGGCGTCTTTCAGGTAAATCTCGATATCCGGTTGGCGCATGGATGTCCTCACTGCGGGTCTGAAAAATCCATTCGCGGATTTATTCGGCCTCGAGTCGCTGCTCGAGGCCGTGGATTAATGGGTTATTGCAGCACGAAGTAATCGTAGCGCATCGACACGCTGACCTCGAAGGGCTCGGCCTGCTCGATCACGCTGGCCCGGCGTTCGGCACTGGCGCGCCAGCCGTGGGGCGTCATGGCCAGCAGGTTGGCGCGATCCTGCGGATTGCTCAGCGTCAGCTTGAAGTCCAGGGTTTCACTGTGTTGCAGCGCCATGCCCGCGGGCACCAGCGCCAGGTGTTTGTCGTCGGTGTATTCGCGGACCTCGTCGTACAGGCGCTCGCGCAATTCCATCAGGTGGCCGCTGGTCGGTCCGACCTTCATCAGTCCGCCTCCAGGGCTGAGCAGGCGCTTGGCTTCCTGCCAGTCCAGCGGGCTGAAGACACTGGTGAGGAACTGGCAACTGGCATCGGCCAGGGGCACCCGGGCCATGCTGGCGATCAACCAGGTCAACTGCGGGGCACGGCGGCAGGCGCGCTTGACCGCTTCCCGGGAGATGTCCAGGGCATAACCGTCCGCCTGGGGCAGGGCTTCGGCGATCTGGGCGGTGTAGTAACCCTCGCCGCAACCGATATCGACCCAGCGCTGCGGGGCGCGCTCGGCGGCCAGTTCGGCCAGGCGCCTGGCCACCGGGGCGTAATGGCCGGCATTGAGAAAGTCGCGGCGGGCTTCGACCATGGCCTGGTTGTCGCCCGGGTCACGGCTGTTCTTGTGCTGCACCGGCAGCAGGTTCAGGTAACCCTGGCGGGCGCGGTCGAAGCGGTGCCCGGCCGGGCATACGACACCGTTGTCGACGGCGCTCAGGGGCGCCGCGCAGATAGGGCAGGCAAGCATCAGGCGAGCAACTTGATCAGGGTCTGGTAGTAGATTTCGGTCAGCACGTCGAGGTCGCTGGCCAGCACGCGCTCGTTGACCTGGTGGATGGTGGCGTTGACCGGGCCCAGCTCGACCACCTGGGTGCCGAGGGTGGCGATGAAGCGCCCGTCGGAGGTGCCGCCGCTGGTGGAGGCCTTGGTCTCGCGGCCGGTGACGTCCTTGATGCTGGCCGACACCGCGTCGAGCAGGGCGCCCGGCTCGGTGAGGAACGGCAGGCCCGACAGCGCCCACTCCACATGCCAGTCCAGGCCGTGCTTGTCGAGGATGGTGGCCACGCGCTGTTGCAGGCCTTCGACCGTGGATTCGGTGGAGAAGCGGAAGTTGAACACCGCCACCAGCTCGCCGGGGATCACATTGGTCGCGCCGGTACCGGAATTCAGGTTGGAAATCTGGAAGCTGGTGGGCGGGAAGAAGGCATTGCCGTCGTCCCAATGCTCCGCGGCCAGTTCGGCCAGGGCCGGGGCGGCCAGGTGGATCGGGTTCTTGGCCAGGTGCGGGTAGGCCACGTGGCCCTGCACGCCGCGCACCGTGAGTTTGGCGCCGAGGGAGCCGCGACGGCCGTTCTTGACCACGTCACCGACCAGGCTGGTGCTCGACGGTTCGCCGACGATGCACCAGTCCAGGCGCTCCTTACGCGCCGCCAGGCGCTCGACCACCGCCTTGGTGCCGTGGTGGGCCGGGCCTTCTTCGTCGCTGGTGATCAGGAAGGCCACCGAGCCTTTGTGGTCCGGGTAGTCGGCGACAAACCGCTCGGCCGCCACCAGCATCGCCGCGAGGCTGCCTTTCATGTCCGCCGCGCCGCGCCCGCAGAGCATGCCGTGCTCGTCGATCAACGCGTCGAACGGGTCGTTCTGCCAGGCCTGCACCGGGCCGGTGGGCACCACGTCGGTATGGCCGGCGAAACACAGCACCGGGCCTTCGTGCTTGCCGTGGCTGGCCCAGAAGTTATCCACATCCTCGATGCGCATCGGCTCCAGCTTGAAGCCGGCATCGCCCAGGCGCTGCATCATCAGCTTCTGGCAGTCGGCGTCGACCGGCGTCACCGACGGGCGGCGGATCAGGTCACAGGCGAGTTGCAGGGTCGGCGAAAGGTCGGCGTGGGCCGTCATGGGGAAACTCCGGTGCAAGGCGTTATGTGTAGGCGCGAGGCTTGCCCGCGATGGAAAACCTGGGGTGTCTCAGGCAAACCGCGTCGTGGCTATCGCAGGCAAGCCTCGCTCCTACGGTAATGGGGCAAGGCGCGCAAAATGGCGGATATCTTAAAGCAAAACGGCGGCCAGAGGCCGCCGTTTAGTGCTTTGCCGCGATTTATGCGGCCGCCACCGGTGCGCTTTCGGCAAGCGGTTTTGGCAGCGACGACAGGAAGGCCATGACCAGTGCCGCCACATACGGCAGCGACTGCACCAGCAGCATGGTCACCCAGAAGCGCATGTCGTTGCTCGGCAGGCCGCCCTGCACCAGGTAGATGCCCAGCGCCGCGCCCCACAACAGCAGCATGATGAACAGCTCTTCCCGGGCTTCCGAGATCGCCATCCAGAAGCCGTGGTTGTCGGCGTTCTTCGGCGTGCGGAAGAACGGAATGCTACTGGTGAAGAAGCCGTACAGCACCGCCTTGGCGATGGTGTGGGACAACGCCAGGCCCGCCACGGCCGCGCAGAACGCGTCCTTGAGGTTGACCCCGACCGCCCGGCGGTAGAGGAAGATGATCTTGCCGACCTTGAACACGAACAGCGCCAGGGGCGGGATCGCGAAGATCAGCAACGGCGGATCGACGCGCTGCGGCACGATGATCATCGCCGCCGACCAGAGCAGGGCGCCGAGGGTGAAGAAGATATTCATGCCGTCCGCCACCCACGGCAGCCAGCCCGCGAGGAAGTGGTAGCGCTGGCCACGGGTCAGCTCGGTGTCCTTGCCGCGCAGCAGGCTGGCTGTATGGCGCTTGATGATCTGGATCGCCCCATAGGCCCAGCGGAAACGCTGTTTCTTGAAGTCGATGAAGGTATCCGGCATCAGGCCCTTGCCATAGCTTTCGTGGTAGTACGCCGCCGACAGGCCTTTCTCGAACACCCGCAGGCCCAGCTCGGCGTCTTCGCAGATGCACCAGTCGGCCCAGCCCAGTTCTTCCAGGACCGAACGGCGGGTCATGGTCATGGTGCCGTGCTGGATGATCGCGTCACGGTCGTTGCGGGTGACCATGCCGATATGGAAGAAGCCTTTGTATTCCGCGTAGCAGAGTTTCTTGAAGGTGCTTTCGTTCTGGTCGCGGTAATCCTGCGGCGATTGCACCACGGCGATTTTCGGGTCGGCGAAGTGCGGCACCATGTGCTTGAGCCAGTTGCGATCGACGCAGTAGTCCGAGTCGATCACCGCGATCACTTCGGCGTCCTTGGCGGTGTGCGGGATCAGGTAGTTCAGCGCGCCGCCCTTGAAACCGGCCAGGGGCGCGACGTGGAAGAACTTGAAGCGCGGGCCGAGGGTTTCGCAATAGGCCTGCACCGGCTCCCAGACCGCCGGGTCCTTGGTGTTGTTGTCGATGATCAGGACTTCGAAGTCCGGATAATCGAGGTTGGCCAGGGCATTGAGGGTCTGTTTGACCATTTCCGGCGGCTCGTTGTAGCACGGCACATGGATCGAGACTTTCGGCCGGTAGCTGGAGTCGCCTTCGACCGGCAGGAACTCGCGCCGGCGCTTGTGCACCCAGACCGCCTCGGCCAGTTCATGGGCCTCGGTGAGCAACACGATGAACACCCCGAGCGCACCCAGGGCGAGCAGGAAGCCCACCGTCAGGCTGAACCAGGTGCTGTATTGCTGGCTGTAGTCGTAGCCGATCCACACCAGCACCGAGCCGCAGAGGAAGGCGATGAAGGTCAGGAAGGTCCGCCCGCGCTGGCGCAGGGCCGAGCCGTCGATCATCAGCAGGGTCAGGGACAGCAGCGCCAGGACCACCGAGCCGATGGCCAGCACGCGCCATTGCGGGATCGCCACCACCGGGCCTTCGAAGTTGAATTTCTGCTGGCGCGCGGCGTTGAACACGCCCCAGTAGGCGCCTACCGAGCCTTCGTCGCTGGCCTTCCACGGCTGGTCGAAGGCTTCGATCACGAAGTAGTTGTAGCCCTGGCGGTTGAGCTTGTTGACCAGGTTACGCAGGTAGATCGCCTGGTCCGCCGGGCTGGCGTCGGCGCCGCCACGCATGCGGCCGTTGCTCGGCCAGCCCACCTCGGACAGCAGCAGCGGTTTTTTCGGGAACATCTGTTTCAGGTCGCGGGCGCGGTCGAGGACGAACTGCCCGGCCTTGTCCATTGGGATGGACTCCCAGTAGGGCAGGACGTGGGCGGCGATCAGGTCGGCGTGCTGGGCCAGTTCCGGGTGTTCTTTCCAGACGTGCCACTGCTCGGAAGTGGTGACCGGCACCTTGACCGCGGCCCGCACGCGATCGAGCAGGACGCTCAACTGGTCGGCGGTGATTTCCTTGCGGAAGATCGCTTCGTTACCGACCACCACGCGCACCACGCTGCGCGAGTTGTTGGCGATGTCGATGGCGCGGGTGATTTCACGCTCGTTGCGCTCCAGGTCCGGGCTGATCCAGATCCCGAGGGTCACGCGCAGGCCGAACTCTTCCGCCAGCTTGGGGATGTTCTCCAGCGTGCCGTCGACCGAGTAGGTCCGAATGTTGTCGGTCAGCTTGCTCATGATCTCCAGGTCGCGACGCATTTCGTCGTCGGTCGGGAACTGGTCTTTCTGCGGGAACTGGCCCAGCTGGAAAGGCGAGTAGGAAAAGCCGGAGATTTGTGCAGGCCAATTGGGGGCGGAAACCGGGCGGTTGACCAGTGCCCAGAAGCCGGTGAACAGGGCGGCGATTGCCAGAACCACCACCAGGTTGAGTCCAAATTTACGCGATGACATAGCTATTTCGGGTTCCAAAGGGTGTGGAACGGGGGAACGGTCGGCATGCGCCAAGCGGCGCGCATCCTACACTGGCCTTCGGCTGAGCGTACAGCGCACAGGGGAAAGCCGCAGGTTGGGCAATTCAACTTGATTTAAGTTCTCGGCGACGAAATTTTCAGATTGTTCCCTCATTAAAGCAGCCCCGACTGCCATTCATAGGGCAAAGATGCTCTTGGCGGGCATCGGCCCTATAATGCGCGCCGGTTTTTGGGGTAATGGTCATGAGTACAGAAGATCCGCGGTTTGCTGGCGTCGCCCGGTTGTATGGCATCGAGGGGCTGGAACGCTTGCGCGCCGCCCATGTGGCGATCGTCGGGGTCGGCGGGGTCGGCTCCTGGGCGGCGGAAGCCATAGCCCGTTGCGGCGTGGGCGAGATCTCGCTGTTCGACCTGGACGACGTCTGCGTCAGCAACAGCAATCGGCAGTTGCATGCCCTCGACAGCACGGTCGGCAAAGCCAAGGTCGAGGTCATGGCCGAGCGCCTGCGCGGGATCAATCCGGCCTGCGCCGTGCATGCGGTGGCGGATTTCGTCACCCGCGAGACCATGGCCGAATACATCACGCCGAACATCGATTGCGTGATCGACTGCATCGACAGCGTCAACGCCAAGGCGGCGCTGATCGCCTGGTGCAAACGGCGCAAGATCCAGATCATCACCACCGGCGGCGCGGGCGGGCAGATCGACCCGACGCTGATCCAGGTCTGCGACCTGAACCGCACCTTCAACGACCCGCTGGCCTCGAAAGTGCGCTCGACCCTGCGGCGCGACTACGGGTTTTCCCGCACCGTGACCCGTCACTACAGCGTGCCTTGCGTGTTTTCCACCGAACAGCTGCGCTACCCGAAACCGGACGGCAGCATCTGCCTGCAGAAGAGCTTTGTCGGCGATGGCGTGAAGCTCGACTGCGCCGGCGGTTTTGGCGCGGTGATGATGGTCACCGCGACTTTCGGCATGGTCGCGGCGACCAAGGCGGTGGACAAGCTGGTGGCTGGCGTGCGGCGCCCGGCGGACAGAGTCAAACCCATCTGACGCAATAGATTCCTGTAGCCGCTGCCGCAGGCTGCGATAAGGCCCGAAGGGGCTTCCGGGGGCCTCAAGAGCACGTCTCCTGCGGAGCCGATCGCAGCCTGCGGCAGCGGCTACAGAGATTCGGGTCGGGTAGATCGCGATTGGATCAGTAGTTGCCAGCCAGCTCGCGCATCCGCTGCAATACCGCGTTCAGCCCATTGCTGCGCGACGGCGACAACTGGCGCGACAGGCCCAGCTGAATGAACCAGTCCGGCAAGTCCACCCGTTGCAGTTCCTCGGCGGACAAGCCGTTGACCCGCGCCAGCAGCAGGGCCACCAAGCCACGGATCAGGCGTGCATCGCTGCTGGCGGCGAACTGCCAGTGACCGTCCTGCAAGGTGCCCACCAGCCAGACCTGGCTTTCACAGCCATGCACCCGATTGGCCTCGACCTTGTCGGCGTCGCTCAGCGGTGCCAGGCGTTCGCCCCATTGCATCAGCAAGCGTGCGCGCTGTTCCCAACCGGGAGCGCCCTGAAAGCTGTCGAGGGCGGCCAGGGCCTCGGCGGGCAGGCTCATCGCAACAGCTCCAGGGCCTGATCGAGGGCCTCGAAAAAGCGCTCCAGGTCCTCGGAGTCGTTGTACAGCGCCAGGGATACGCGGGTCGCCCCGGCCAGACCGAAGCTTTTCAGCAGCGGCATAGCGCAGTGATGCCCGGCGCGCACGGCGATGCCCTGTTCGGTCAGCAGGTGAGCCAGGTCGGCGTTGTGCACGCCATCGACCACGAAGCTGACCAGCGCCAGCTGCGGCTTGCCCAACAGGCGCAGGCCTTTGCGGGCCAGCAGGCCGTGCAGCAGGTAGTCGTGCAACGCGGCTTCATGGGCGCTGACAGCGTCCTGGTCGAGACCGCTGAGGTAATCCAGGGTCGCGCCCAGGCCAATCACGCTGGCGATTGGCGGGGTACCGGCTTCGAAACCCAGCGGGGCGGGGCGGAAGCTGGCGTGCTGGTATTCGGCCTGCTGGACCATCTCGCCACCAAACTGCCAGTGACGCAGGCCTTGCAGCGCCTCGGTGCGCCCGTACAGCACGCCGACGCCGTCCGGGCCGTAGAGCTTGTGGCTGGAGAACACATAGAAATCGCAGCCCAGCGCCTGCACATCGTGGCGGCCGTGGACCACGCCCTGGGCGCCGTCGACCACGGTCAGGGCGGCGTGCGCCTTGGCCAGGGCCAGCAGCTGCGGCAGGGGCTGCCAGGCACCGAGCACGTTGGACAGCTGGCTGACGGCCAGCAGCCGGGTGCGCGGGCCGATCAGGCGTGCCGCAGCGTCGAGATCGATCAGGCCGTCGTCGTCCAGCGGCAGGACCACCAGGTTGAGGCCGCGGCGGTGCGCCAGTTGCTGCCAGGGCAGCAGGTTGGCGTGATGCTCCAGGGCGCTGATGACGATTTCGTCGCCCGGGTTGAATTGGTGTTCCAGGCCATAGGCCAGGAGGTTCAGCGCGGAGGTCGCGCCGTGGGTAAAGATGATCTGCCCGCTGTCACCGCTGTTCAGCCACTGCGCCACCTTGTGTCGGCTGTTCTCGAACGCCTGGGTGGCGTGAGCGCCGGGCAGGTGCTGCGCGCGATGCACATTGGCCGCGCCATTGGCGTAGTAGTGCGCCAGGGCGTCCAGCAGGGCTTGGGGTTTTTGCGTGGTGGCGGCGTTGTCCAGATAGGTCTGGTCCTGCCGTTGCAGGGCG
This sequence comes from Pseudomonas sp. 09C 129, assembly GCF_002843625.1. Classification (NCBI taxonomy): domain Bacteria; kingdom Pseudomonadati; phylum Pseudomonadota; class Gammaproteobacteria; order Pseudomonadales; family Pseudomonadaceae; genus Pseudomonas; species Pseudomonas sp. 09C 129. The sequence continues at coordinate 1,800,845 of NZ_CP025261.1, forward strand.
GCGATGGCCGGGAAGTCGGCACGCCAGGGAGAAGGAATCATCATGCTATCGGGCCCTGGTGAACATGGGCGGGTATACGCCGGACCTGTAACCGGTAGGAGCGAGGCTGCCCGCCAAGGGGGCCTCGAGGCAGCCCAAAGCTTTGCGGGCCAGCCTCGCTCCTGCAGGTAGAGGTGCGTGACGCTTAGTTGTGAGCGTGCAGCGCTGCGTTCAGTTCGATGGCCGATTTGTGGGTCTTGCACTCCACGGCACCGGTCTCCGAATTTCGACGGAACAGCAGGTCAGGCTGGCCGGCCAGTTCGCGGGCCTTGACCACCTTGACCAGCTGGTTGTTCTCGTCCAGCAGCGCCACCTTGGTCCCGGCGGTCACGTACAGGCCCGATTCCACGGTGTTGCGGTCGCCCAGCGGGATACCGATACCGGCGTTGGCGCCGATCAGGCAGCCTTCGCCGACCTTGATCACGATATTGCCGCCGCCCGACAGGGTGCCCATGGTCGAGCAACCGCCGCCCAGGTCCGAACCCTTGCCGACGAATACGCCAGCGGACACCCGGCCTTCGATCATGCCCGGGCCTTCGGTGCCGGCGTTGAAGTTGACGAAGCCTTCGTGCATCACGGTGGTGCCTTCGCCGACATAGGCGCCCAGGCGGATACGCGCGGCGTCAGCGATGCGCACGCCGGCCGGTACCACGTAGTCGGTCATTTTCGGGAACTTGTCCACCGAGAACACTTCCAGCAGCTCGCCGCGCAGGCGGGCTTCCAGCTGACGCTCGGCCAGTTCGCCGAGGTCCACCGCGCCCTGGTTGGTCCAGGCCACGTTCGGCAGCAACGGGAAGATCCCGGCCAGGTTCAGGCCGTGCGGCTTGACCAGGCGGTGGGACAGCAGGTGCAGCTTCAGGTAGGCCTCCGGGGTGGAGGTCAACTGGGCGTCTTCGGCCAGCAGGGTGGCGACCAGCGGCTTGTGGCTCTCGGCCAGGCGGGTCAGCAGCGCGGCCTGGGTGGCGTCGATGCTTTTCAGGGCGTCGGCCAGCTCTGCGGCCTGGGTGGTGGTGAAGGTGATGGCCTGGTTGCCTTCGCTGTAACCCAGCACCGGGGCGATGGCGGCAACGATTTCCGCGGACGGCTTGAGCAGGGGCGCGGCGTAAAACACTTCCAGCCATGCGCCTTGACGGTTTTGAGTGCCGACACCAAAGGCCAGGCTGAACAGGGTAGTGGACATGCTGTTACCTCTTACAAAATTGAGCGGGCAGGCGTTATTTGATTTCTGCCGCGTAGATATCGGGCTTGAAGCCAATCAGGGTTCGGTCGCCGAGATCGAGCACCGGGCGCTTGATCATCGAGGGTTGCGCGAGCATCAGTTCGATCGCTTTCGCCTGGTCGAGATCGGCTTTGCGTTCGTCGTCGAGTTTGCGAAAGGTCGTGCCCGCACGGTTCAGCACCACCTGCCAGCCGTGCTCGTTGCACCACTGGGCCAGGTGTTCGCGGTCGATTCCGGCCGCTTTGTAGTCATGGAAGTCATAGCTGACAGCGTGTTCATCGAGCCAGGTGCGCGCCTTTTTCATGGTGTCGCAGGCTTTGATGCCGAAAAGGTGCAACGTTTTGCTTGAAGCGGTCAAGGAATTGCCCCCTTTTGAGATGCTGGAGTTAAAGGTCACGGATTATGCCATGCCCGCGCCGGTTCGGCGTCGGCGAAGGCCCGGCTTTGTAGCTTTGTGTGACAGCGGCATGGGCCGCTTGCGACTTTTGTGCAGCGGCGAGGCCCCAGCTTAAGCGGCTAATATGGCACTTCGACGGTAACCTGTTGCCTGAAGTCCGCTGCTGATCGATTGGGAAAACCGCTTTATGCAAACCGCTTATACCGTCCTTATCCTGCTGATGCTGGTGAGTCTCTCGCGGCTGGTCGGAAGGGTGATTCCGTTGCCGTTGCCGCTGCTGCAGATCGCCGCCGGGGCGTTGCTGGCCTGGCCCACCCTGGGGCTGCACGTGGCCCTGGACCCGGAATTGTTTCTGTTCCTGTTCCTGCCGCCGCTGCTGTTCTCCGATGGCTGGCGCATGCCCAAGCGCGAGCTGTGGCGCCTGCGCGGGCCGATCCTGACCCTGGCCGTGGGCCTGGTGCTGTTCACCGTGGTGGGGGCCGGTTATTTCATTCACTGGTTGCTGCCGACCATTCCCTTGCCGGTCGCCTTCGCCCTCGCGGCTGTCTTGTCGCCGACCGACGCCGTGGCGGTCTCGGCGATTTCCCAGAACCGCCTGCCGACGCCCTTGATGCACATGCTGCAGGGGGAGGCGCTGATGAACGACGCCTCCGGCCTGGTGACCTTCAAGTTCGCCCTGGCGGCGGCCGTGACCGGGGTGTTTTCCCTGGCCAATGCCAGCCTGACTTTTGTCCTGGTGGCCGTCGGCGGCCTGGCGGTCGGCGTGGCCCTGAGCTGGCTGGTGGGGCGCTTGCGAGCCTGGATGATCGCCCGCGGCTGGGACGACCCGGCGACCCATGTGGTGTTCATGCTGTTGCTGCCGTTCGCCGCCTACGTGCTGGCCGAGCGCCTGGGAGCCTCGGGCATCCTCTCGGCGGTGGCGGCGGGGATGATGCAGAGCTGGCTCGATCTGTTGCCCCGGCAGACCAGCACGCGCTTGCTCAACCGCAGCGTCTGGTCGCTGCTGGAGTTCGCCTTCAACGGCCTGATCTTTCTGCTGTTGGGCCTGCAACTGCCGGACATCATCAAGGCCGTGGTCAGCCACGAAACCACCTTGTGGCCGACCCTGTTCTATCGCTGCCTGGATGTGGGAGCGATCTTCCTGGTATTGCTGGTGCTGCGGTTCATCTGGGTGCAAAGCATCTGGCGCCTGTCCGGCCTGTTGCGCCGCTGGCGTGGCAAGGGCGAACTGACCCTGGTGCCGACCGCGCGCTCCTGCTGGTTGCTGACGGTGGGCGGGGTACGCGGGGCGGTGACCCTGGCGGGCGTCATGTCGGTGCCGCTGTTGCTGGGAGCGGGCGAGGCTTTTCCCGAGCGCGACCTGCTGATCTTCATTGCCGCCGGGGTGATCCTGCTGTCGCTGGTGGCCGCCTGTATCGCCTTGCCGCTGTTACTGCGGGGCATCCAGAAGAGTCCTGATGAGAAGCGGCATGCCGAAGTGCGTGACGCCTGGCGCAAAACCGCCGAGGCGGCGATCCATGCCCTGGAGGCCGAGGAAGTGGCCGATGGGGCCAGCTCGCCGGATGCGGCCCAGGCGGCGCTGGCCACCGAACTCAAGGGGCGGCTGATGTCGGAGTATCGCCATCAACTGGAGGTGTTCAACGATTCCGCCGAGGCCCAGGCGCTGGCGTTTCAGATGGACTTGCTGGAGCGCAAATTGCGTTTGAAGGCGCTGCGGGCGCAGCGGCTGGAGTTGTATCGGTTGAGCCGCCAGCACCAGATCGGCGACGACGTGTTGCGCGAGGTATTGGGCGAGCTGGACCTCAGCGAGGCCAATCTGGGGCAGGTGAAATAACGTCGGTCTGCTTGTAGGAGCGAAGCTTGCTCGCGATGAACGATAACGCGGTGTATCAGTTGTACGGCGTCGTTTCTATCGCGGGCAAGCCTCGCTCCTACAGGGGGGGAGTTACTGGCGGCGCAACACGAAATCGCGGATCCGCTCGGCGGCTTCCACGCATTCGGCCAATGGCGCCACCAGGGCCATGCGCACCCGACCGGCTCCCGGGTTGCTGCCGTCGACGTCGCGTGACAGGTAGGAGCCCGGCACTACGGTCACATGTTCCTGTTCGTACAGGTCGCGGCAGAACGCCGTGTCGTCGCCCGCCACGTTCGGCCACAGGTAGAAGCTGCCGTCCGGGCGCTGCACGTCGAGTACCGGCGCCAGGATCTCCAGCACCGCATCGAACTTCTCGCGATACAGCGCGCGGTTGGCGCGCACATGCACTTCGTCGTTCCAGGCGGCGATGCTGGCCAGCTGGGTCTGAACCGGCATGGCGCAGCCATGGTAGGTGCGGTACAGCAGGAAGCCCTTGAGGATCTCGGCGTCGCCGGCGACGAAGCCGGAGCGCAGGCCCGGCAGGTTGGAGCGCTTGGACAGGCTGTGGAACACCACGCAACGCTTGAAGTCCTGGCGTCCCAGCTCGGCACAGGCGCTGAGCAGGCCGGGTGGCGGGGTCTGCTCGTCGAAGTACAGCTCGCTGTAGCACTCGTCGGCGGCGATCACGAAATCGTACTGGTCGGCCAGGGCGATGAGTTTCTTCAGGGTTTCGATCGGGATCAGCGCGCCGGTCGGGTTGCCCGGCGAGCACAGGAACAGGATCTGGCAACGCTGCCAGATCTCGGCTGGTACCGCGTCGAAGTCCGGATTGAAGCCGTTTTCATCCAGACACGGCAGGTAGTGCGGCTTGGCGCCGGCGAGGAAGGCCGCGCCTTCGTAGATCTGATAGAAGGGGTTCGGGCTGACCACCAGTGCGTCGTCGCCACGGTTGACCACGGTCTGGGTGAAGGCGAACAGCGCCTCGCGGGTGCCGTTGACCGGCAGCACATTGCGCGCCGGGTCGATCCAGCCGTCGGGCACGCCAAAACGCCGTTCGCACCAGCTGGCGATGGCTTCGCGCAGGGCTGGAAGCCCCAGGGTCGTCGGATACACGGCCATCTGGTCGAGGTTATTGGCCAGGGCCTCGGCGACAAAACTCGGCGAGCGGTGCTTGGGTTCGCCGATGGACAGTGCGATAGGGCGCTTGGCCGGGTTGGGCTGGACGCCGCCGAGCAGGGCGCGGAGTTTCTCGAACGGGTAGGGCTGCAGCTGGTTCAGAGCGTTGTTCATCGGTGCGGTGTCTCACTCAAAGCGGGTCGTGGCGCGTGGTCAGAAGCTCAGGCGCGTCAAGGCGGTAGGCGGTTCGTGGCTGACGCTCAGCTGTTCGACGATGGCGTCCTGCAGTCGGCTGCACAGCTGGGGATCGGACAGTTGCTGGTTGTGCGCGTCGGTAATGAAGAACACGTCTTCCACGCGCTCGCCCAGGGTGGCGATCTTGGCGTTTTGCAGCGACAGGTCGAACTCCAGGAAGATCTTGCCGATACGCGCCAGCAGGCCGGGGCGATCGGGAGCGCTCAGTTCGAGCACGGTGACCGGGCGCTGGGCATCGTTGTGGATAGTCACTTGCGGCGGGAACGCGAAGTGCTTGAGCTGACGCGGTACTCGACGCTGGATGATGGTCGGGTAGTCGTCAGGATTGCGCAGGGCCTCGGTAAGGCCGTCGCGGATCTGTTTGACGCGTTGCGGGTTGTTGCCGATCGAGCCGCCGTCATTGTCGAGCACGATATAGGTGTCGAGGGTGAACTGGCTGCTCGAGGTGATAATCCGGGCGTCATGGATGTTCAGGTTCAACTGGTCCATCGCGGCCACGGTCACAGCGAAGAAGTCGTGCTGGTCCGGGGCGTAGATGAAGATCTGCGTGCCACCCTCGAATTCGCGCTGGGTGGTTTCCTTGATCAGCACCAGCGGGCCGCCGTCGGCCGGCTGCTGGAGGATCGCATCGCTGTGCCAGGCCACATCGCCGGCGGTGTGGCGCAGGAAGTAGTCGTCACCCAGTTGCGCCCAGAGCTGCTCGACGTCGTCCGGGTCGGTGCCGGCGCGGACCAGAATGTCCAGGGCCGCGCTTTGCGTCTGGCGGATCTGCTCTTCGCGGTCCACCGGGTTTTCCAGGCCGCGGCGCAGGGCGCGCTTGGTCTCGGTGTAGAGCTGGCGCAACAGGCTGGCGCGCCATGAGTTCCACAGCGTCGGGTTGGTCGCGTTGATGTCGGAAACCGTCAGCACGTAGAGATAGTCCAGGCGGGTCTGGTCGACCACGACCTGGGCGAAGTCATGGATGACTTGCGGGTCGGACAGGTCCTTGCGCTGGGCGGTGGTCGACATCACCAGATGGTTCTGCACCAGCCAGACGATCAGGCGCGTGTCCCACAGCGGCAACTGGTGGCGGATGCAGAAGGCTTCCGCGTCCACGGCGCCGATATCCGAGTGGTCACCGTGCCGGCCCTTGCCGATGTCGTGGTAGAGCCCGGCCAGGTAGATCAACTCGGGCTTGGGCAGCTTGGCCATGAGCTTGCTGGCCAGCGGGAATTTCTCCGAAACCTGGGTGTACTGCAGTTTGCGCAGGTGTTTGATCAGGTTCAGGGTGTGGGCGTCGACCGTATAGATGTGGAACAGGTCATGCTGCATCTGCCCGACGATATGGCCGAACTCCGGCAGATAACGCCCGAGAATGCCGTAGCGATTCATCCGCCGCAGGTTGCGGTGGATGCCGATCTCGCACTTGAACAGCTCGATGAACAGGCTGGTATTGCGAATGTCGTGGCGGAAATCGTCGTCGATCAGGTGGCGATTTTCGCGCAGCAGGCGAATGGTGTCGGCGCGTACGCCCTTGATCTCCGGGTGCTGGGCCATGAGCACGAAGATTTCCAGCATGGCGAACGGCGTACGGCGGAACACGTTGGCGTTGATCGCCTCGATGTAGCCGTCGTGCAACTGGAAGCGCGAGTTGATCGGCTGCGGCGGCGCTTCGTCTTCCGGGGCGAGGATGACTTCCTCGAAATGCTGGATGATCAGGTCGCTGAGCTGGGCGATGCTCATCACCACCCGGTAGTACTGCTGCATGAAGCTTTCGATGGCCTGCTTGGCATCGTTGCCCTCGAACCCCAGCAGCTTGGCGATCGAGCGCTGGTGATCGAACAGCAGGCGGTCTTCGGCACGCCCGGCGAGCATGTGCAGGGCGTAGCGGACTTTCCACAGGAACTCCTGGGACGAGGCCAGCAGCGCGTTCTCGCTTTCCACCAGGAAACCTTCGCCGGCCAGGGCCCGCAGGTTCAGCGTGCCGTACTGGCGACGGGCGACCCAGAGGATGGTCTGGATGTCCCGCAGGCCGCCGGGCGAGCCTTTGACGTTGGGTTCCAGGTTGTATTCGGTATCGTTGTACTTGTGGTGCCGGGCTTTCTGTTCGGCGCGCTTGGCCAGGAAGAAGTCCTTGCTCGGCCACATGTGCGCCGTGCTGGTGACGTCGAGCATGCGCTGGCGCAGGCGTTCGGGGCCGCAGATGGTGCGGCTTTCCATCAGGTTGGTAACCACCGTCAGGTCGGCGCGGGCCTCTTCGGCGCATTCTTCCACCGAGCGCACGCTTTGCCCGACTTCCAGGCCGATGTCCCAGAGCAGGGTCAGGAAGCGTTCGATGGAGTCGCGGAAAATCTCGTGGTCGGCGCTGTCCAGCAGGATCAGCAGGTCGATGTCCGAGTAGGGGTGCAGCTCGCCGCGACCGTAGCCGCCGACCGCCACCAGGGCGATGTCGGCGTCGTCGCTCCAGTCGAACTGGTCCCAGGCCTTTTGCAGGATGTTATCGACGAACCAGGCGCGGTCCTCGATGAGCCGGCGGATATCCCGTCCGCTGCGAAAGCGCTCGTCGAGCACTTCACGTGCCTGACGAATGGCTTTCTTGAAGGCAGCGATAGGGCTTGCCTTCAGGGCCAGTTCCGCCTGGAACTGGCCGCGGTCGAACAATTCGGGATCCACCTGCGGCATCGATTGGCTTTCCTTTCTATCTATAGGTCAGGGCGCAGCTGCGTGGATCAGGCCGAGACGCGCGCGATGGTGTCATCGCTGCGCAGGGTGAAGATCTCGTAGCCGGTCTCGGTCACCAGCAGGGTGTGTTCCCACTGCGCGGAGAGCTTGCGGTCCTTGGTGATCGCGGTCCAGCCGTCGCCCAGCACCTTGGTGTCGGCCTTGCCCTGGTTGATCATCGGCTCGATGGTGAAGGTCATGCCGGCTTTCAGTTCCATGCCGGTGCCGGCGCGGCCGTAGTGCAGGATCTGCGGCTCTTCGTGGAACACCTTGCCGATACCGTGGCCGCAGAACTCGCGCACCACCGAGAAACCGTTCTTTTCAGCGTGTTTCTGGATGACTTCGCCGATGTCGCCCAGGCGGCAGCCCGGCCTGACCAGTTCGATGGCCTTGTACATGCATTCCTGGGTGATCTGCGACAGGCGCTCGGCCCAGACCGGCACGGTGCCGACGTGGAACATGCGGCTGGTATCGCCGTGGTAGCCATCCTTGATGACGGTGACATCGATGTTCAGGGTGTCGCCATCCTTCAGCGGCTTCTCGTTCGGGATGCCGTGGCACACCACGTGGTTGATCGAGGTGCAGATGGACTTGGGGAAACCCTTGTAATTCAACGGCGCGGGAATCGCATGCTGCACATTGACGATGTAGTCGTGGCAGATGCGGTCCAGCTCTTCGGTGGTCACGCCGGGTTTGACATGCTCGGCAATCATTTCCAGCACTTCGGCGGCCAGTTTGCCGGCGACACGCATTTTTGCGATGTCCTCGGGAGTTTTGAGGGTGACGGTCATACAGGCTCTCTTGACGCTCAGTGGCGCGGATAAACACGGAATGGCTTGAAAACGGTGCATCGAAGGCTGAACCCGCTGTGGGGTCGCCGCGCTTTCAAAAGCCTCAAAGGTGCGATTCTAACAGAGCCCCGGGGCAAATCTGAGGCTCTGTGCGTCGCTTCTTTCTATAACAGTGGAGCATTCTGGCCCGATTCCAAGGGGGGAGCAAAAAAGCCCTCCGGGGGAAATGAGAATCCGGGTTCCGTTTTTACCCTTCTTGTGGTATAAAATGCGCCGCTTTCCGGGGATGCCCTGAAAAGCCTAAACCCACACACGTGTCGACACGATGACCTGGGTGCCCTCAGCACAAGCTGTTGGTTGGTCATTGGGATACGTGGAGGCCTAACCCGACTTATTAAGGAACTATCATGTCCCAAGTCAACATGCGCGATATGCTGAAGGCCGGTGTGCACTTCGGTCACCAAACCCGTTACTGGAATCCGAAAATGGGCAAGTACATTTTCGGCGCGCGTAACAAGATTCACATCATCAACCTTGAAAAAACCCTGCCAATGTTCAACGAAGCTCTGACTTTCGTAGAGCGTCTGGCCCAGGGCAAAAACAAGATTCTGTTCGTCGGCACCAAGCGTTCCGCTGGCAAGATCGTTGCTGAAGAAGCAGCACGTTGCGGTTCGCCGTACGTCGATCACCGCTGGTTGGGCGGCATGCTGACCAACTACAAGACCATCCGTGCTTCCATCAAGCGTCTGCGTGACCTGGAAGTTCAGTCGGAAGACGGCACCTTTGCCAAGCTGACCAAGAAAGAGGCGCTGATGCGCACTCGCGATCTGGAAAAGCTGGATCGTAGCCTGGGTGGTATCAAGGACATGGGCGGTCTGCCTGACGCACTGTTCGTGATCGACGTTGACCACGAGCGCATCGCGATCACCGAAGCCAACAAGCTGGGCATCCCGGTCATCGGCGTTGTCGATACCAACAGCAGCCCGGAAGGCGTTGACTACATCATCCCAGGCAACGATGACGCCATTCGCGCCATCCAGCTGTACATGGGTTCGATGGCTGACGCCGTGATCCGTGGCCGCAACAACGTTGCTGGCGGCACCGAAGTATTCGCTGAAGACGCTCCAGCGCCGGCAGCTGAAGCCTGAGTAACTGACGCTTAGCGTTTACTCAGTACGCAAAAAGGGGGCTTGGCCCCCTTTTTGCCACCTCGGAAATCATTTACCGATGGCGCCCCTGCAGTTCTTGTCATGTGTGGCGGCTATCAAGGGTTTTCGAGAGCGCAGCTCAAGAATTGATCGCCCGTTGAGTCGGGTGGAATGGTTGAAAACCTATCCAAGAGGAATTTGAAAATGGCAGAGATTACTGCAGCGTTGGTTAAAGAACTGCGCGAGCGTACCGGCGAAGGCATGATGGACTGCAAGAAAGCCTTGACCAAGGCTGGCGGCGACATCGAGAAAGCCATTGATGACATGCGTGCTTCGGGCGCCATCAAGGCTGCCAAGAAAGCAGGCAACATCGCTGCTGAAGGCGCCATCGCCATCAAGGACGACGGTAAAGCCGCCGTTCTGCTGGAAGTCAACTCGCAGACCGACTTCCTGGCTCTGCAGGACGACTTCAAGGCATTCGTCGCTGCCAGCGTGGAAAAAGCTTTCGCTGACAAGCTGACCGATGCCGCTCCGCTGATCGAAGCTCAAGAAGCCGATCGTCTGGTCCTGGTTGGCAAGACTGGCGAGAACGTCAACATCCGTCGTCTGGCTCGCGTTGAAGGTGACGTGGTCGGTACTTACCTGCACGGTAACAAGATCGGTGTTGCGGTTGTCCTGAAAGGCGGTTCCGTGGAACTGGCCAAGGACATCGCCATGCACGTGGCTGCAAGCAACCCTGAGTTCCTGCTGCCATCGCAAGTTTCCGCTGAAGCCATCGAGCGCGAAAAAGCCGTGTTCCTGCAGCTGAACGAAGACAAGATGAAAGGCAAGCCAGCCGAAATCGTTGAAAAAATGATCGGTGGTCGTATCAGCAAGTTCCTGGCCGAAGCCAGCCTGGTTGAGCAGGCTTTCGTCAAGGATCCAGAAATCACCGTAGGTGCCCTGGCCAAGAAAGGCGGCGCAGAAATCGTTTCGTTCACCCGCTTCGCGGTAGGTGAAGGCATCGAGAAGAAAGAAGACAACTTCGCTGAAGAAGTTGCCGCGCAACTGGCTGCTGCCAAGCAACAGTAAGACGGTTTTTCAACTGTCGCCCGAAAGAGGCTGCCCGCTCACGCGCGCAGCCTCTTTTCAAATGGGGTAACCAATTTATTGGGTTGCCTTCGGAACCGGTTTACAAAGTCGTGTTCTGATGGCGCTGTGACAGCGTCAAGCTAGAGTGAACGCAGGCTGCAAACAGCTTGCAGAGAATTTTTAAAATACGCCGCAGGAGAGATTCGCAATGGCTCAGCAGGGCAGTGGTTATCAAGCTCGCTATAAACGCATTCTACTCAAGCTTAGCGGCGAGGCCCTGATGGGCTCGGAAGAGTTCGGGATCGACCCTAAGGTGCTCGATCGCATGGCGCTGGAAGTCGGCCAGCTGGTGGGCATCGGTGTTCAGGTCGGCCTGGTCATCGGTGGTGGCAACCTGTTCCGTGGCGCGGCGCTCAGCGCGGCAGGCATGGATCGGGTAACAGGCGACCACATGGGTATGCTGGCCACTGTGATGAACGGCCTGGCCATGCGCGACGCTCTGGAACGTGCGAATATCTCGGCGATCGTCATGTCGGCCATTTCCATGGTGGGTGTGACCGATCACTATGACCGTCGCAAGGCGATGCGCCATCTGAACTCCAAGGAAGTGGTGATCTTCGCTGCCGGTACCGGCAACCCGTTCTTCACGACCGACTCCGCAGCATGCTTGCGGGCGATCGAGATCGATGCCGACGTAGTGCTCAAGGCAACCAAGGTTGACGGTGTGTACACCGCAGACCCATTCAAAGACCCGCATGCCGAGAAGTTCGATCATCTGACCTACGATGAAGTGCTGGATCGCAAGCTGGGTGTCATGGATCTGACGGCGATCTGCCTGTGCCGCGACCATAAGATGCCGTTGCGCGTATTTAACATGAACAAGCCCGGCGCCCTGCTGAACATCGTGCATGGCGGCGCTGAAGGAACCCTGATCGAGGAAGGCGAACAATGATCAACGAAATCAAGAAAGACGCTCAAGAGCGCATGAAGAAGTCCCTGGAGTCGCTGGCTCACGCGTTTGGCCAGATCCGTACCGGCAAGGCGCACCCGAGCATCCTGGGTAGCGTGATGGTGCCTTACTATGGCACTGACACCCCATTGAGCGGTGTGGCCAACGTTACTGTGAAAGACTCTCAGACCCTGCAGGTAGTGCCATTCGAGCGCAACATGCTTGGGGCAATCGACAAGGCCATCGGCAGTGCTGGCCTGAACCTCAATCCGACCAATCTTGGCGAGCTGCTGCTGATCAAAATGGCGCCGCTGACTGAAGAAACCCGCAAAGGCTTCACCAAGCAGGCGCGTGCTGCTGCTGAAGATGCCCGTGTTGCCGTGCGCAATATTCGTCGCGATGCCTTGGGCGATCTGAAGAAGCTGTCCAAGGACAAGGAAATCAGTGAAGACGAAGAGCGTCGCGCCGGAGCTGAGATCGACAAGCTGATCAAAGAGTTCGAGGCTCAGATTGCTAAGGCAACTGACGAAAAAGAAAAGGACCTGATGGCCGTATAAGGGTCGGGCTTTAAATGGACAAGACCAAGCAGAGTGCGCCGTCCTCGGTGCCGCGCCATGTCGCGATCATCATGGATGGCAACAATCGCTGGGCGAAAAAACGCTTCATGCCCGGCGTCGCCGGGCACAAGGCGGGTGTGGATGCCGTGCGGGCAGTGATCGAGGTCTGTGCCGAGGCCAAGGTCGAGGTGCTGACCCTGTTTGCCTTCTCCAGTGAGAACTGGCAGCGGCCGGCCGATGAGGTCAGTGCCTTGATGGACCTGTTCTTCAAAGCATTGCGCCGCGAGGCCAAGCGCCTCAACGAAAACAACATCAGCCTGCGCATCATTGGTGATCGTTCGCGTTTCCATCCTGAGTTGCAGGCGGCAATGCGCGAGGCGGAGGCAATGACTGCGGGTAGTGACCGCTTCATTCTGCAGATCGCTGCCAACTATGGCGGTCAGTGGGATATCGCCCAGGCCGCTCAGCGCCTGGCGCGGGAAGTTCAGGCGGGGCATCTGCGTCCTGAGGACATTACCCCTGAGTTGTTGCAAACCTGCCTGGCGACTGGCGACCTGCCGTTGCCGGACCTGTGCATTCGTACGGGTGGCGAGCACCGCATCAGCAATTTCCTGCTCTGGCAGCTGGCTTATGCCGAGCTGTACTTCTCCGACCTGTTCTGGCCGGACTTCAAACACGATGCCATGCGCGCTGCGCTGGCCGATTACGCTTCTCGCCAGCGCCGCTTCGGTAAAACGAGCGAGCAGGTCGAGGCTGGAGCCCGGGTTTAATGCTCAAACAACGAATCATCACGGCACTGATCCTGCTGCCGATCGCCTTGTGCGGTTTTTTCCTGCTCGAAGGTTCGGCCTTCGCCCTGTTTATCGGGCTGGTGGTGACCCTTGGGGCCTGGGAGTGGGCGCGTCTGGCAGGCTTCGAGGCTCAGCCGACCCGTATTGCCTATGCAGTAGTGGTCGCTGCGCTATTGTTCCTGATGCAGTTGCTGCCGGGTATCGCGCCTTGGGTGCTAGGTGCAGCGGTGCTCTGGTGGGGGCTGGCGACTTTCCTGGTGCTCACCTACCCACGCACCAGCGAGCATTGGGCCGGTGCCGCGGCCAAGCTGGTGATCGGTCTGCTGATTCTGCTGCCGGCCTGGCAAGGCCTGGTCTTCATCAAGCAGCAGCCTTTGGGTAACTGGTTGATCATGGCGGTGATGGTGCTGGTCTGGGGCGCTGATATCGGTGCCTACTTCTCCGGCAAGGCGTTCGGCAAGCGCAAGCTGGCGCCGCAGGTCAGCCCGGGCAAGAGCTGGGAGGGAGTGTACGGCGGCCTGTTGCTGAGCCTGGTGATCACTGCGGTGGTCGGTCTGGTTGCGGGCTGGTCCGTCGGGCAGATCATTCTAGGCTTGCTCGGAGCGGCTATCGTGGTGTTCATCTCGGTGGTCGGCGACCTGACCGAAAGTATGTTCAAGCGCCAGGCCGGGATCAAGGACAGCAGTAACCTGCTGCCGGGGCATGGTGGCGTGCTCGATCGTATCGACAGCCTGACCGCGGCCATTCCGGTATTTGCCGTGCTGTTGTGGATGGCTGCATTGTGAGTCGCCCACAGCAGATTACGGTTCTCGGAGCCACCGGCTCTATCGGCCTCAGTACGCTGGACGTCATTGCCCGTCATCCCGAGCGTTATCAGGTCTTCGCCTTGAGCGGTTTCAGTCGTCTGACTGAGTTGCTGGCGCTGTGCATCCGTCACGCTCCCCGTTTTGCCGTCGTCCCGCATATCGCTGCCGCGCGCAGCTTGCAGGAAGACTTGCGCAATGCCGGTTCGCGCACCCGTGTACTGGTGGGCGAAGAGGGGTTGTGTGAGGTGGCGTCCGACCCTGAAGTCGATGCGGTCATGGCGGCTATCGTCGGTGCTGCGGGCTTGCGTCCGACCCTGGCTGCCGTCGAGGCCGGCAAGAAAATTCTCCTGGCCAATAAAGAAGCACTGGTCATGTCCGGCGCACTGTTTATGCAGGCGGTGGGCAAGAGCGGTTCGGTATTGCTGCCTATCGACAGTGAACACAACGCCATCTTCCAGTGCATGCCCGCGGACTTTTCCCGTGGGTTGAGCAATGTGGGAGTGAGGCGTATTTTGCTGACCGCATCCGGTGGCCCGTTCCGCCAAACTCCGCTGGCCGAACTGGAGCAGGTAACGCCCGAGCAGGCGTGTGCCCACCCCAACTGGTCCATGGGGCGCAAGATTTCCGTCGATTCGGCCAGCATGATGAACAAAGGCCTCGAGTTGATCGAGGCGTGCTGGTTGTTTGATGCCAAGCCTGCCCAGGTCGAAGTGGTGATTCATCCACAAAGCGTGATTCATTCGCTGGTCGACTACGTGGACGGTTCGGTGCTGGCCCAGTTGGGCAACCCGGATATGCGTACGCCGATCGCCAATGCCCTGGCTTGGCCGGAGCGGATTGACTCTGGCGTGCCGCCTCTGGATCTGTTCGCCGTGGCACGCCTGGATTTCCAGGCGCCTGATGAACAGCGGTTCCCTTGCTTGCGTTTGGCGCGCCAGGCCGCGGAAGCTGGCAACAGCGCTCCGGCCATGTTGAACGCAGCCAACGAGGTGGCTGTTGCCGCGTTTCTCGAACGGCGCATCCGCTACCCCGAGATCGCGAGTATCATCGAAGAAGTTTTAAGCCTTGAGCCGGTTGTTGCAGTCGATGAACTGAGCGCCGTGTTCGCGGCGGACGCCAAAGCCCGTGCCCTGGCTGAGCAGTGGCTGGGTCGCAACGGCCGGTAAGGATTGCGACAAGCCTGAGCGTATCGGCACTGGATAGGATTGCGGAGAAAGTAGATGAGCGCGCTCTATATGATTGTCGGCACCCTGATCGCCCTGGGTGTGTTGGTCACCTTCCATGAATTCGGTCACTTCTGGGTGGCGCGTCGTTGCGGCGTCAAGGTTCTGCGTTTCTCCGTGGGCTTCGGCATGCCGCTGCTGCGTTGGCATGACCGGCAGGGTACCGAGTTCGTGATTGCCGCCATCCCGCTGGGCGGCTACGTAAAGATGCTCGACGAGCGCGAAGGTGAAGTGCCTGTCGATCAGCTTGATCAGTCGTTCAATCGCAAGTCGGTGCGCCAGCGTATCGCCATCGTTGCCGCCGGTCCTGTCGCCAACTTCCTGCTGGCGCTGGTGTTCTTCTGGGGGCTGGCGATGCTCGGTAGCGAGCAGGTGCGTCCGGTCATCGGCAGCGTCGAGGCTGGAAGCATTGCCGCCAAGGCCGGCCTGAGTTCCGGCCAGGAAATTGTTGCAATCGATGGCGAACCCACCTTGGGGTGGTCGGCGGTCAACCTGCAGCTGGTTCGGCGTCTGGGCGAAAGCGGCACCTTGCAGTTGTTGGTTCGCGAGCAGGGTTCGACTGCCGATTCGCCCCGTGAGCTGGTGCTCGACAATTGGCTCAAGGGGACCGATGAGCCGGATCCTATTCGTTCCCTGGGGATTCGCCCCTGGCGTCCGGAGCTCGCCCCCGTTCTGGCCGAGCTCGACCCGAAAGGCCCGGCCCAGGCAGCTGGCCTGAAAACCGGCGATCGTTTGCTGACGCTGGATGGTCAGCCGCTGACCGATTGGCAACAGGTCGTCGACTGGGTGCGTGTACGTCCTGATACCAAAATTGTGCTGCGCGTCGAGCGTGATGGTGCTCAAATCGACGTCCCGGTGACCTTGGCCGCGCGCGGTAAAGAGAAAGTTGCCAGTGGTTATCTGGGGGCTGGGGTGAAGGCAGTCGATTGGCCGCCGGAAATGCTTCGCGAGGTCAGTTATGGCCCGCTGGCTGCGATTGGCGAAGGTGCCCGGCGTACTTGGACCATGAGCGTGCTGACCCTCGATTCACTGAAGAAAATGTTGTTCGGCGAGCTCTCGGTAAAAAACTTGAGTGGACCGATAACCATTGCTAAAGTGGCGGGCGCTTCTGCCCAGTCGGGCGTTGCTGATTTCTTGAATTTCCTTGCTTATCTGAGTATTAGCCTAGGGGTTCTGAACTTGCTGCCCATTCCTGTACTGGATGGGGGGCATCTGTTGTTTTATCTGATCGAGTGGGCGCGTGGTCGTCCCTTGTCGGATCGGGTGCAAGGTTGGGGGATACAGATCGGTATCAGCTTGGTGGTCGGGGTGATGTTGCTTGCCCTGGTCAACGATCTGGGTCGTCTGTAACGCTTCGCTGAATTGCGAATCTGCCGCATTTTGCGGCAGTTTCTTTATTGCCAGTTGGAATAAGAAAGGACTTCATGAAACGTCTGCTGCTAACTGCGGTTCTCTCCGTATTGATGATCGCCGAAGTTCACGCCGAGTCCTTCACTATCTCCGATATCCGCGTCAACGGCCTCCAGCGGGTCTCCGCGGGTAGCGTCTTTGGGGCCTTGCCGTTGAACGTCGGTGAGCAGGCGGACGATCGTCGCCTGGTGGAATCCACACGTGCGCTGTTCAAAACCGGCTTCTTTCAAGATATCCAGCTGGGCCGCGATGGCAATGTCCTGGTCATCACGGTAGTCGAGCGTCCGTCCGTCGCCAGTATCGAAATCGAAGGCAACAAGGCGATTTCCACTGAAGACCTGATGAAAGGCCTCAAGCAATCCGGTCTCGCAGAAGGCGAAGTCTTCCAGCGTGCGACCCTTGAAGGTGTGCGTAACGAACTGCAGCGCCAGTATGTCGCCCAGGGCCGCTACTCGGCCACCGTCGATACCGAAGTGGTTCCGCAGCCGCGCAACCGTGTGGCGTTGAAGGTCAACATCAACGAAGGCACCGTCGCTGCCATCCAGCACATCAACGTCGTGGGCAACACCGTATTCCCGGACGAAGACCTGGTCGAACTGTTCGAACTCAAAACCACCAACTGGCTGTCGTTCTTCAAGAACGACGACAAGTATGCGCGTGAGAAGCTGTCCGGTGACCTGGAGCGCCTGCGTTCCTACTACCTGGATCGTGGCTATATCAACATGGATATCGCTTCGACCCAGGTTTCGATCACCCCGGACAAGAAGCATGTCTACATCACTGTGAACGTCAACGAAGGCGAGAAGTACAGCGTTCGTGACGTGAAACTCAGCGGTGACCTGAAAGTGCCTGAAGACCAGGTCAAGTCGCTGCTGCTGGTCGAGAAGGGCCAGGTGTTCTCGCGCAAATTGATGACCACCACTTCCGAGCTGATCACCCGCCGCCTGGGCAACGAGGGTTATACCTTCGCCAACGTCAACGGTGTTCCGCAGCCTCATGACGAAGATCACACGGTCGATATCACGTTCGTGGTCGATCCTGGCAAGCGTGCCTATGTGAACCGCATCAACTTCCGCGGCAACACCAAGTCCGAGGACGAAGTGCTGCGTCGCGAAATGCGTCAGATGGAAGGTGGCTGGGCTTCGACTTACCTGATCGACCAGTCCAAGACCCGTCTGGAGCGTCTGGGCTTCTTCAAGGAAGTCAACGTCGAAACCCCGGCCGTGCCAGGTGTCGACGACCAGGTAGACGTCAACTACGCAGTAGAAGAGCAGGCTTCCGGTTCGATCACCGCCAGCGTCGGTTTCGCCCAGAGCGCCGGTCTGATCCTCGGTGGTTCGATCACCCAGAACAACTTCCTGGGTACCGGTAACAAGGTCAGCATCGGCCTGACTCGCAGCGAATACCAGAGCCGTTACAACTTCGGTTATGTCGACCCCTACTGGACCGCCGATGGTGTGAGCCTGGGTTATAACGCGTTCTATCGCACCACTGACTACGACGACCTCGATGTCGACGTGGCGAGCTATGCGGTAGACAGCCTGGGTGCCGGCGTCAGCGTTGGCTACCCGATCAGCGAGACTTCGCGTCTGACCTTCGGCCTGACCGCGCAGCAAGACAAGATCAAGACCGGTCGTTATACCGTCGACGAAATCTTCGACTTCGTGAACCGCGAAGGCGATAACTACCTGAACTTCAAGGCTTCGGCCGGCTGGTCCGAGTCGACCCTGAACAAAGGTGTCCTGGCGACCCGTGGTCATTCCCAAAGCCTGGTGCTGGAAGCCACTACTCCAGGTAGCGACCTGTCGTTCTTCAAGCTCGACTACCGCGGCCAGTTGTTCCAGCCGCTGACCGATACCTACACCATGCGCCTGCACACCGAGCTGGGTTATGGCGACGGTTATGGTTCGACCGACGGCTTGCCGTTCTATGAAAACTACTATGCTGGTGGTTTCAACTCGGTTCGTGGTTTCAAGGACAGCACTTTGGGTCCTCGCAGTACTCCGAGTCGTGGTGTGGGTGCGACAGGCAACGCCGGTACCTCGCTTGACCCGGACCAGGATGCCCTGCCATTCGGTGGCAACGTGCTGATCCAGGGTGGTGTCGAGGTGTTGTTCCCGATGCCGTTCGTCAAGGATCAGCGTTCGCTGCGGACTTCCGTGTTCTGGGATGTGGGTAACGTATTCGACTCCAAGTGTGAGAAGACCACCAACACCAACGGCACGCCGTCCAATACACAGTGTAACGACATCAGCCTGAGCAATCTGGCCAGTTCCGTGGGTGTCGGCGTGACATGGGTAACCGCTCTGGGCCCGCTGAGCTTTGCTCTGGCGATGCCGATCAAGAAACCTGACGACGCTGAAACCCAGGTGTTCCAATTCTCCCTCGGTCAGACTTTCTAAGAGTCCGACCCAAGATAACGACAATGGATTTTGTAGGAGTGCATCGTGCGTAAGTTGACTCAATTGGTTCTCCTGGCGACTGTCCTGGTAGCAGGCCCGGCCTTCGCCGACATGAAAATCGCCGTGCTGAACTATCAGATGGCACTGCTGGAATCCGATGCTGCGAAGAAATACGCAGTGGATGCCGAGAAGAAGTTCGGCCCGCAGTTGAACAAGCTGAAAACCCTGGAAAGCAGTGCCAAGGGCATTCAGGATCGTCTGGTTGCCGGTGGCGACAAGATGCAGCAAGGCGAGCGTGAGCGTCTGGAACTCGAATTCAAGCAGAAAGCCCGTGACTTCCAGTTCCAGTCCAAGGAACTGAACGAAGCCAAAGCCGTTGCCGATCGTGAAATGCTCAAGCAACTGAAGCCGAAACTCGACAGCGCCGTGGAAGAAGTCATCAAGAAAGGTGGTTTTGACCTGGTGTTCGAGCGTGGCGCAGTGATTGATGTCAAACCTCAGTACGACATCACTCGCCAGGTTATCGAGCGCATGAATCAGCTGAAGTAACCCATGACAGCGACTATAAAGCTCGGCCAGCTGGCCGAGTTCCTCGGAGCCACCCTGCGTGGCTCCGCAGAGAAAGAAATCACTGGGCTAGCCACCTTGCAGGAGGCTGGCCCAGCTCAGTTGAGCTTTTTGGCAAATCCCCAATACCGTAAGTATCTGGCTGACAGCCAGGCGGGCGCCGTGCTGCTGAAGGCGGCGGATGCCGAAGGTTATGCCGGTGATGCCCTGGTCGTGGCCGATCCCTACCTGTCGTACGCACGCATTTCCCACCTGTTCGATCCCAAGCCCAAGGCGCCGGTCGGTATTCATCCGACTGCGGTCATTGCCGAGGATGCTGTGGTCGACGCAACGGCTACTGTTGGCGCGTTCGTGGTCGTCGAGAGCGGCGCGCAAATCGCCGCGGGCGTCACGATCGGTGCTCATTGTTTTATCGGTGCTCGTTGCCAGATCGGCGAGGGCGGCTGGCTGGCTCCGCGCGTGACGCTTTATCACGATGTGCGTATCGGCAAGCGTGTGGTCATTCAGTCTGGTGCGGTACTGGGCGGCGAAGGTTTCGGTTTCGCCAACGAGAAGGGCATCTGGCAGAAGATCGCGCAGATTGGCGGTGTCACCATTGGCGATGATGTCGAGATCGGCGTGAATACCGCTATCGATCGCGGAGCGCTGGCCGATACCGTCATTGGTAATGGCGTGAAGCTGGATAACCAGATTCAGATCGCCCACAACGTCCAGGTCGGTGATCACACCGCCATGGCAGCCTGCGTCGGCATTTCCGGCAGCACCCGGATCGGCAAGCACTGCATGCTCGCCGGCGGTGTCGGGCTGGTTGGCCACATCGATATTTGCGACAACGTTTTCCTGACCGGGATGACCATGGTGACCCACTCGATTACCGAGCCGGGTGCCTACTCTTCCGGTACAGCCATGCAGCCTGCTGCCGAGTGGCGCAAAAGCGCGGCACGCATCCGTCAGCTCGATGATCTCGCGCGACGCCTGCGGCAACTGGAAAAGCGCGTTGGGGAAGTGACCCCCGACGGTAAAGCTTCATCAGATGGCTGATACCATTTCCATATCAAGTGTGCACAGCCGTTAGACTGCCTCCTTGATTTGCTAGAGGAGTGTGCGTTAGTCGCACGCTCCCAATCTTTACTACAGGCTTCCCCCCGAAATGATGGACATCAACGAGATTCGCGAATACCTGCCTCACCGTTACCCGTTCCTGTTGGTGGACCGGGTAGTGGATCTGGATGTTGAGGGCAAGTGCATTCGTGCCTACAAGAATGTCAGCATCAACGAACCTTTCTTCAATGGTCATTTCCCCGCGCATCCAATCATGCCGGGCGTGCTGATCATCGAAGCCATGGCTCAGGCTGCGGGCATTCTTGGTTTCAAGATGCTGGACGTGAAGCCGGCCGATGGCACCCTCTATTACTTCGTCGGTTCCGACAAGCTGCGCTTCCGCCAGCCGGTGCTGCCGGGTGACCAGTTGATCCTGGAAGCCAAGTTCATCAGCTGCAAGCGCCAGATCTGGAAATTCGAATGCCAGGCTTCGGTCGACGGCAAGCCAGTCTGCTCCGCTGAAATCATCTGTGCGGAACGCAAACTATGAGTTTGATTGACCCTCGCGCAATCATCGATCCGACGGCCATTCTGGCCGACGACGTTGAGGTTGGCCCGTGGTCGATCGTTGGCGCCGGTGTGGAAATCGGCGAGGGTACGGTGATCGGGCCTCATGTAGTTCTCAAAGGCCCGACCCGGATCGGTAAGCACAATCGTATCTACCAGTTCTCCTCGGTAGGCGAAGACACTCCCGATCTGAAGTACAAAGGCGAGGAAACCCGCCTGGTGATTGGTGACCACAACGTCATTCGTGAAGGCGTGACCATTCATCGCGGCACTGTCCAGGATCGTTCCGAGACTACTCTCGGCGATCACAACCTGGTCATGGCGTACGCCCATATCGGTCACGACAGCGTGATCGGCAACCATTGCATCCTGGTCAACAATACGGCGTTGGCTGGCCATGTGCATGTGGACGACTGGGCGATCCTGTCCGGTTTCACCCTGGTTCACCAATACTGCCATATCGGCGCCCACAGCTTTTCCGGCATGGGTACGGCGATCGGCAAGGATGTTCCGGCTTTTGTCACAGTGTTCGGTAACCCGGCCGAGGCACGCAGCATGAACTTCGAGGGCATGCGTCGTCGTGGTTTCAGCGAAGACGCGATTCACGCCCTGCGTCGAGCCTATAAAGTGGTGTATCGCCAGGGCTTGACTGTCGATCAGGCGCTCGTCGAGTTAGCAGAAGCTGCTGCACAATTTCCCGAAGTCGCGGTATTTCGTGACTCGATCCAGTCTTCGACCCGCGGTATCACCCGTTAATCATGAGCAAACTGCGTATTGCGCTGGTGGCTGGCGAAGCTTCCGGCGACATTCTTGGCGCCGGTTTGATGCGCGCGCTCAAGGCCCAGCATCCCGCCGTTGAATTCATCGGTGTCGGAGGCCCGCTGATGCAGGCCGAAGGGCTGACCTCTTACTTCCCGATGGAGCGCCTGGCGGTCATGGGGCTGGTGGAAGTCCTGGGACGCTTGCGCGAACTGCTGGCCCGGCGCAAGAAACTGGTTCAGACCCTGATCGCCGAGAAGCCGGACGTGTTTATCGGCATCGATGCCCCCGATTTCAACCTCAACATCGAACTCAAGTTGCGTCAGGCCGGCATCAAGACCGTGCACTACGTCAGCCCCTCGGTCTGGGCGTGGCGACAAAAGCGCGTGCTGAAGATCCGCGAAGGTTGCGACCTGATGCTGACGCTGTTCCCGTTCGAAGCCAGATTCTATGAAGAGAAGGGCGTGCCGGTGCGGTTCGTCGGGCACTCCCTGGCTGACGCCATTCCGCTGGAGGCTGACCGGGCCGCGGCTCGCACTGAGCTGGGCTTGCCCGAGGGCCCGCTGGTGGCCCTGATGCCGGGCAGCCGTGGCGGTGAAGTCGGGCGCCTGGGAGCCTTGTTCCTCGACGCGGCACAGCGCTTGCGCGCTTTGCGTCCAGGGGTGCGTTTCGTCATGCCCTGCGCGAGCCCCGAGCGACGCACTCAGTTGGAAGAGCTGCTGGCCGGTCGCGACCTGCCGCTGACCCTGCTCAACGGCCAGTCGCATCAGGCGCTGGCGGCTTGCGACGCGGTATTGATCGCTTCCGGCACCGCGACCCTTGAGGCGCTGCTGTATAAGCGCCCAATGGTCGTCGCCTATCGCCTGGCACCGCTGACCTTCTGGATTCTCAAGCGCATGGTCAAGAGCCCTTATATTTCCCTGCCGAACCTGCTGGCCCAACGCCTGCTGGTTCCCGAGCTGCTGCAGGACGACGCCACTGCAGAGGCCCTGGCCCAGACCCTGTCGCCCTTGATCGAAGACGGCCAGGAGCAGACCCGCGGGTTTGACGAGATCCATCGTACCTTGCGCCGGGATGCCTCCAACCAGGCGGCTGACGCGGTGTTGAACCTGATTGGCAAACCGGCATGAGTAACGAAAAGATGCAGATGGGACTGGATTTCTCGCTGGTGGCCGATGCCGAAGACCTGGTGGCCGGTGTCGACGAAGTAGGGCGCGGCCCCTTGTGCGGCGCTGTGGTCACGGCTGCGGTCATCCTCGATCCGAGTCGGCCGATTCTCGGCCTGAACGACTCGAAGAAACTCACCGAGGCCCGTCGCGAAAAGCTTTACGACGAAATTTGTGAGAAAGCCCTGAGCTGGTGCATTGCCCGCGCCGAAGTCGAGGAAATCGACGAGTTGAATATCCTGCATGCCACCATGCTGGCCATGCAGCGCGCGGTAGAAGGGCTGAGCGTGACCCCGAAACTGGTGATGATCGACGGTAACCGTTGCCCGAAACTGTCGATGCCTGCCGAAGCCGTGGTCCAGGGCGATAGCAAGGTGCCTGCGATCGCCGCGGCGTCGATTCTGGCCAAGGTCAGCCGGGATCGCGAGATGGCGGCGTTCGAGCTGATCTACCCCGGTTATGGCATCGGCGGACACAAGGGCTATCCGACGCCCGTTCATCTGGAAGCGCTGGCCCGCCTGGGGCCGACGCCGATTCACCGGCGCTCGTTCGCGCCGGTACGCCAAGCCTACGAAGCCCGTGAGAACGTGGGCGAGATTCAGTCCTGAGGCTGATGTTTTAGCGAAGGCCCGGTACAATCCGGGCCTTGTTGTTTTCGCGCTTTCTTACAGGATCACTATGCCGGCTTCATTCGTTCATCTACGCCTGCACACTGAATATTCCCTGGTTGACGGTCTGGTGCGGATCAAACCGCTGGTCAAGACGTTGGCCGGCATGGGCATGCCCGCCGTGGCGGTTACCGACCAGAACAACATGTGTTCCCTGGTCAAGTTCTACAAGGCGGCCATGGGCACCGGGATCAAGCCGATCTGTGGTGCCGACTTGTGGCTGTCGAACAAGGATCCCGAGAATCCACTGAGCCGCATCAGCCTGCTGGTGATGAATGCCGTCGGCTATCGCAACCTGACCGAGCTGATTTCCCGCGGCTTCATCGATGGCCAGCGTAATGGCCAGATCATCATCGAGCGCGAGTGGGTGGCCGAAGCCGCCGAGGGCCTGATCATGCTCTCGGCCGCGAAAGAGGGTGAGATCGGTATCGCCTTGCTCTCTGGCGATCTGCAAGAAGCGCAAACCCTGGCGCGCGAGTGGATGGCGGTGTTCCCGGATCGTTTCTATCTGGAAGTGCAGCGTACCAACCGTCCCAACGACGAAGAGCAGTTGCACGCAGCTGTGGCCCTGGCGGACAAGATCGGCGCGCCGCTGGTGGCGACCAACGATGTGCGGTTCATCAAGCGCGAAGACTTCGAGGCCCATGAAACCCGGGTCTGCATCGGTGAAGGCCGTGCCCTCGACGACCCGCGCCGTTCGAAGAACTACAGCGACCAGCAGTACCTGAAAAGCGCCGAGGAAATGGCCGAATTGTTCAGCGACCTGCCCGAGGCCCTGGAAAACACGGTCGAGATCGCCAAGCGCTGCAATATCGAAGTGAAGCTGGGCAAGCACTTCTTGCCTGACTATCCGATTCCCGATGGCATGACCATCGACGAGTATTTCCGCAAGGTGTCGTTCGACGGGCTGGAAGAGCGCCTCAGCGTGCTGCTGCCCAAGGACACCACCGAAGACTATGAAGCCAAGCGCCAGGTGTATGTCGACCGGCTGAATTTCGAGCTGGATATCATCATCCAGATGGGGTTCCCCGGTTACTTCCTGATCGTTATGGACTTTATCCAGTGGGCCAAGAGCAACGGTGTGCCGGTGGGGCCAGGCCGGGGATCGGGTGCCGGCTCCCTGGTGGCCTACGTGCAGAAGATCACCGACCTCGACCCGCTGGCCTACGACCTGCTGTTCGAACGTTTCCTCAACCCGGAACGGGTTTCCATGCCCGACTTCGACGTCGACTTCTGCATGGACGGTCGTGACCGGGTCATCGACTACGTGGCCGAGAAATACGGCCGCAACGCGGTAAGCCAGATCATCACCTTCGGTTCCATGGCCGCCAAGGCGGTGGTGCGTGACGTGGCGCGGGTGCAGGGCAAGTCTTACGGCCTGGCTGACCGTCTGTCGAAGATGATTCCCTTCGAAGTCGGCATGACCCTGGAAAAAGCCTACGAGCAGGAAGAAATCCTGCGTGACTTCATCAAGGTCGATGAAGAAGCGGCGGAAATCTGGGAAATGGCGCGCAAGCTCGAGGGCGTGGTGCGTAACGTCGGCAAGCACGCCGGTGGTGTGGTTATCGCCCCGACCAAGCTGACCGACTTCTCGCCGATCTACTGCGACGAAGCCGGCGACGGCCTGGTGACCCAGTTCGACAAGGACGACGTCGAGGCCGCCGGCCTGGTGAAGTTCGACTTCCTCGGCCTGCGGACCCTGACCATCATCAAGTGGGCGATGGAGACCATCAACCGCGAGCAGGTCAAAAAGAACCTGCCCGACGTCAACATCGACTTCATCCCGCTGGACGACAAGAAGACTTACGAGCTGTTGCAGAAGGCCGAGACCACTGCGGTGTTCCAGCTCGAATCCCGAGGCATGAAAGAGCTGATCAAAAAGCTCAAGCCCGACTGTCTGGAAGACCTGATCGCACTGGTAGCGCTGTTCCGTCCTGGTCCGTTGCAGTCGGGCATGGTGGACGACTTCATCAACCGTAAGCACGGTCGCGCCGAACTGGCCTATCCGCATCCGGATTACCAGTACGAGGGCCTGCGGCCGGTACTGGCGCCGACCTACGGCATCATTCTGTATCAGGAACAGGTGATGCAGATTGCCCAGGTGATGGCGGGCTACACCCTTGGCGGGGCCGACATGCTGCGTCGTGCCATGGGCAAGAAAAAACCCGAGGAGATGGCCAAGCAACGCGGCGGCTTCATCGAAGGTTGTGCCAACAACAATATCGATGCCGACCTGGCGGGCAACATCTTCGACCTGGTGGAAAAGTTCGCCGGCTACGGTTTCAACAAGTCCCACTCGGCCGCCTACGGCCTGGTGTCCTACCAGACTGCGTGGCTCAAGACGCATCACCCGGCGCCTTTCATGGCCGCGGTACTGTCCGCGGATATGCACAACACCGACAAGGTGGTGGTGCTGATCGAAGAAGTGCGCAGCATGAAGCTGCGCCTCGATGCTCCGGATGTGAACAGTTCCGACTTCAAGTTCACCGTTAATAACGACGGCCGCATCGTCTATGGCCTGGGAGCGATCAAGGGCGTGGGCGAGGGGCCGGTGGAGGCGATCGTCGAGGCCCGTGCCGAAGGTGGCCCGTTCAAGGACCTGTTCGACTTCTGCAGCCGGGTCGACCTCAAGCGCATCAACAAGCGTACCCTCGATGCCTTGATCCGCAGCGGTGCCCTGGACCGCCTGGGACCCTACTTTCACGACGAAATCAAGGCTTACCAGGCCAACATCGACCGCAACCGCGCGGTGCTGTTGTCGGCCCTGGAGGAAGCAGTCAAGGCGGCCGAGCAGACCGCGCGTACCGCCGACAGTGGCCACGCCGACCTGTTCGGCGGGGTCTTCGTCGAAGAAGATGCGGACGTCTACGCCAATCATCGCAAGGCCAAGGAACTGACCCTCAAGGAGCGCCTGAAAGGGGAGAAAGATACCCTTGGCCTGTACCTGACCGGGCACCCGATCGACGAATACGAAGGTGAGATCCGCCGTTTCGCCCGCCAGCGCATCGTCGACCTGAAGCCGGCGCGCGATACCCAGACCGTCGCGGGCATGATCATTGCCCTGCGGGTCATGAAGAACAAGAAGGGCGACAAGATGGGGTTCATTACCCTTGACGATCGTTCGGGGCGGATCGAGGCTTCGCTGTTCGCCGAGGCCTTCCATTCGGCCCAGTCCCTGCTGCAGACCGACGCGATGGTGGTGGTCGAGGGCGAGGTCAGCAACGACGACTTCTCCGGCGGTCTGCGCCTGCGGGTCAAGCGGGTGATGAGCATGGAAGATGCGCGCACCAATCTGGCGGAAAGCCTGCGCCTGAAGGTGCATACCGAAGCCCTCAAGGGCGATCAGCTACGCTGGCTGGGGGAGTTGTGCAAACGCCATCGCGGCGCTTGCCCGATCTCCATGGAGTACACCAAGGAGGACGCCAAGGCCTTGCTGCAGTTCGGCGAAGCCTGGCGGATCGATCCGGCGGATGCCTTGATTCAAGCCCTGCGTGACCAGTTCGGGCGAGACAACGTCTTCCTCCAATACCGTTGACGGTCTGGCGCCATAAAAGTGCGCCGATCTCGACCCGAATTTTTAATCTCGACCTGAACGCGCCTCTCCCTTAAGGTAGGGCGCGAATAGACAACCGGCCGGCCCAAGCTTTCTTGGACGTCGACCCAAGACGGACGCCTATGAACCCGAATTTTCTTGATTTCGAACAGCCGATCGCCGACCTGCAAGCCAAGATCGAAGAGTTGCGCTTGGTCGGTAATGACAATTCGCTGAATATCGGCGATGAGATCTCCCGCCTGCAAGACAAGAGCAGCACACTGACCGAGGACATCTTCGGCAAGCTGACCAGCTGGCAGATCGCACGCCTGGCGCGTCACCCGCGTCGTCCGTACACCCTGGACTACATCGAGCACATCTTCACCGAGTTCGACGAACTGCATGGCGATCGCCACTTCTCCGACGACGCTGCGATCGTCGGCGGCGTTGCCCGTCTGGACGACCAGCCGGTCATGATCATCGGTCACCAGAAAGGCCGTGAAGTGCGCGAGAAGGTCCGTCGCAACTTCGGTATGCCGCGTCCTGAAGGCTATCGCAAGGCCTGCCGCCTGATGGAAATGGCCGAGCGCTTCAAGATGCCGATCCTGACCTTCATCGACACCCCGGGCGCCTACCCGGGCATCGACGCCGAAGAGCGCAACCAGAGCGAGGCCATCGCCTGG
Source organism: Pseudomonas sp. 09C 129 (assembly GCF_002843625.1). NCBI lineage: Bacteria > Pseudomonadati > Pseudomonadota > Gammaproteobacteria > Pseudomonadales > Pseudomonadaceae > Pseudomonas > Pseudomonas sp. 09C 129. The sequence continues at coordinate 1,828,557 of NZ_CP025261.1, forward strand.
AACCTGCGCGTCATGGCACGCCTGAAAACCCCCATCATCGCCACCGTGATCGGTGAAGGTGGTTCCGGCGGTGCGCTGGCCATTGGTGTCTGCGATCAGCTGAACATGCTGCAGTACTCCACTTACGCGGTAATTTCGCCGGAAGGCTGCGCCTCGATCCTGTGGAAAACCGCCGAGAAAGCACCGGATGCCGCCGAAGCCATGGGTATCACCGCCGAGCGCCTGAAAGGCCTGGGCATTGTCGACAAGGTCATTGGCGAGCCACTGGGTGGTGCGCACCGTGATCCGGCTGCCGCTGCCGCTCTGATCCGTACCGAGCTGACTTCCCAGCTGGCGATGCTCAAGAAGATGGATAACGACACCCTGTTGGCCCGTCGTTACGATCGCCTGATGAGCTACGGTCTCTGATAGATCGACGCTCCTTGTAGGGGTGGGCTTGCTCGCGAAATGGGCGCCTCGGCCATTCAGGTCGAGGCTTTTCAGGCACTGCGAGCACGCTCGGTCTCTACTCAGGATCCGCTCCATTCATGAGCCCATTCGATACAGCCCTCACGCAAAAACTGTTGCAACGCCTCCTGCCCTGGCTGGATCGATCGGCCTGGCGCATCGCATTCTCTGGTGGCCTCGATTCCACCGTCCTGCTGCACCTGCTGGCCCAACTCAGGCAGCGACACAGTCTTCCCCCTTTGACCGCCATACACGTGCATCACGGCCTTCAGGCTGCGGCTGACGCCTGGCCGGAGCATTGCCGGGCCCAGTGCGAGGCTTTGGCTGTGCCGTTGCAGGTAGTGGCGGTGCAGGTGCAACCAGGAGCCAGTCTCGAGCGCGCGGCGCGGGAAGCGCGTTATGCCGTGTTCGAAGAGATAACCGGCAGCAATGAGTTGCTGCTGGCGGCCCAGCACCGCGACGATCAGGCGGAAACCCTGTTGTTCCGTCTGCTGCGTGGGGCCGGAGTCAGGGGGCTGTCGGCCATGCCGGCGTCGCGTGCGTTGGGACAGGGGCATTTGCTGCGGCCTTTGCTCGACGTCTCCCGCGACGAACTGGAGCGTTACGCTCGGGATCACCAGTTGCACTGGATCGACGACCCCTCCAACCAGGACCGGCAGTTCTCCCGCAATTACCTGCGCCATCAGGTATTCCCGTTGCTGACCGCCCGCTGGCCACAAGCTGCCAGCAGCATGGCGCGTAGCGCGGCGCATTTGCGTGAGGCCCGGGAGTTGCTGGATGAGCTGGCCATTATCGATCTGCAAGAGGCGGTCAAGGGCGTTGAGTTCGAATGGCTGAGGTTGCCGTCCCTGGCGCTGGCGCCTTTGCTCGGCTTGTCGCAGGCGCGTCAGCGCAATGCCCTGAGTCACTGGTTGAGCCGCTTCACGCCACTGCCGGACAGCGATCACTGGGCGGGCTGGCAGACGCTGCGCGATGCCGCGTGCGACAGCCGTCCGGTATGGCGGCTGGGGCAGGGCGAGTTGCAGCGGGCGGCAGGGCGCGTCTGGTGGTTGTCGGATAGCTGGCTGCAACCGGTACTGTCTGCACCGAGTTGGGTCGATACCGCTGCGCCTCTGTCGTTGCCGGGTAATGGTCAACTGCAACTCATCGGTGGCGCGCCGCAAGGACCTTTGCAAGTGCGTTACCGTCAGGGGGGCGAGGTGATGCAATTGCCAGGACGCGGCCACCGCGACCTTAAGCGTCTGCTCAACGAGGCAGGTCTGCCAGCCTTCGTCCGTGGCAGATTGCCGCTGCTGTATCGAGGCGAGCAATTGCTCGCGGTGGCGAACCTGCCAGGTCTTGACGCAAATGCCCATGAAGGTTGGCAATTGCATTGGCAGCCGCCTTCGAGCGATCAAGGTTTGAGCTGAAAGTCCCTTTCCGGTAGACTACGCTCCCTTCTTGATACAACTTCTGTGGATTCGCCTGAATTGCAGGAGTTGCCGATTACCAAGCAGTCTTTGCTGGGCGATTCCAAAAAATGTGTAGCGAGCAACGTACCGGTGTTTTTTCTTCCGGTCTGTCCCAACGCGGCGGTTTTTTTGAAAGGTGCACTGTGATTAATGCAGGTGATCGGGGGCTTCGGCCTTCCTTCGCTTTCCCCGGCGGCTCGGACCGCTTTAACGCAGACTTCTAGGGTTTTTCATGACGCGCTACATATTCGTCACGGGCGGTGTTGTTTCTTCATTGGGGAAAGGCATTGCCTCGGCTTCATTGGCGGCCATCCTGGAGGCGCGGGGACTTAAGGTCACCATGCTCAAGCTGGACCCGTACATCAACGTCGACCCGGGCACCATGAGCCCGTTCCAGCACGGTGAAGTGTTCGTCACCCACGACGGCGCCGAGACCGACCTGGACCTGGGCCACTACGAGCGGTTCATCCGCACGACCATGACCCAGAACAACAACTTCACCACCGGTCGCGTCTACGAGCACGTGCTGCGCAAAGAGCGCCGTGGTGACTACCTGGGCGCCACCATCCAGGTGATTCCGCACATCACCGACGAGATCAAGCGCCGCATCATCAAGGGCGCCGGCGATGCCGACGTGGCCCTGGTAGAAATCGGCGGCACCGTGGGCGACATCGAGTCGCAACCGTTCCTCGAGGCCATCCGCCAGTTGCGTGTCGAAGTCGGTTCCAAGCGCGCGATGCTGATGCACCTGACCCTGGTTCCGTACATCGCTACCGCTGGCGAGACCAAGACCAAGCCAACCCAGCACTCGGTGAAAGAGCTGCGTTCCATCGGCCTGCAGCCTGACGTGCTGATCTGCCGCTCCGACCATCCGGTGGATGTGTCCTCGCGTCGCAAGATCGCGCTGTTCACCAACGTTGAAGAGCGCGCGGTAATCTCCCTGGAAGACGTCGACACCATCTACAAGATCCCGGCCGTGCTGCACGCGCAGGGTCTGGACGATTTCGTCGTCGAGCGTTTCGGTCTGCAATGCAACGGTGCCGATCTGTCCGAGTGGGAAAAGGTGGTCGACGCCAAGCTCAACCCCGAGCACGAAGTCACCATCGCCATGGTCGGCAAGTACATGGAGTTGCTCGACGCCTACAAGTCGCTGATCGAAGCGATGAGTCACGCCGGCATCACCAACCGCACCAAGGTCAACCTGCGCTATATCGATTCCGAAGACATCGAGAACCAGGGCACCGCGCTGCTTGAAGGCGTCGATGCGATCCTGGTTCCAGGCGGCTTCGGTCTGCGTGGCGTGGAAGGCAAGATCACCGCCGTCCAGTACGCTCGCGAAAACAAGGTGCCGTACCTGGGTATCTGCCTGGGCATGCAAGTGGCCGTGATCGAGTTCGCTCGTAACGTCATGGGCTGGAAAGACGCCAACTCCACCGAGTTCGATCGCGCCAGTGGTCACCCGGTCGTCGGCCTGATCACCGAGTGGGCAGATGCCACCGGCGCCGTCGAAACCCGTACCGAGGCCTCCGACCTGGGCGGCACCATGCGTCTCGGCGCTCAGGAATGCCTGCTCGAAGCTGGCTCCAAGGTGCACGATTGCTACGCCAAGGACGTGATCGTCGAGCGTCACCGTCATCGCTACGAAGTGAACAACAACCTGCTGCCGCAGATGATCGACGCCGGTCTGAAAATTTCCGGTCGTTCCGGCGATGGCGCGCTGGTTGAAGTGGTCGAGGCGCAGGATCATCCATGGTTCGTCGCCTGCCAGTTCCACCCTGAGTTCACCTCGACCCCACGTGACGGCCATCCGCTGTTCAGTGGCTTCGTCAAGGCGGCTTTGGCTCAACACCAGAAGAAGGCGTAACCCCGATGGCACAGAAGATCATCCGCGTCGGCGACATCGAGATTGCCAACGACAAGCCCATGGTGCTGTTCGGCGGCATGAACGTGCTGGAAAGCCGTGACATGGCCATGCAGGTCTGCGAAGAGTACGTGAAGGTCACCGAAAAGCTCGGTATCCCTTACGTGTTCAAGGCCAGTTTCGACAAGGCCAACCGGTCTTCTGTGACCTCTTATCGTGGTCCTGGCCTGGAAGAGGGCATGCGCATCTTCCAGGACATCAAGCAAGCCTTCGGCGTGCCGATCATCACCGACGTCCACGAGCCCTACCAGGCCGCGGTCGTCGCCGAGGTCTGCGACATCATTCAGCTGCCGGCCTTCCTGTCGCGCCAGACCGACCTGGTGGTCGCGATGGCCAAGACCGGTGCGGTGATCAACATCAAGAAAGCCCAGTTCCTTGCGCCCCAGGAAATGAAACACATCCTGAGCAAATGCGAGGAAGCGGGTAACGATCAGTTGATCCTCTGCGAGCGTGGTTCGAGCTTCGGCTACAACAACCTGGTGGTGGACATGCTCGGCTTCGGCATCATGAAGCAGTTCGAATACCCGGTGTTCTTCGATGTGACCCACGCGCTGCAAATGCCCGGCGGTCGCGCCGATTCGGCTGGTGGTCGCCGTGCCCAGGTCACCGACCTGGCCAAGGCCGGCATGAGCCAGTCCCTGGCCGGCCTGTTCCTGGAAGCCCACCCGGACCCGGACAACGCCAAATGCGACGGTCCATGCGCCCTGCGTCTGGACAAGCTCGAACCTTTCCTGGCCCAGCTCAAGGCCCTGGACGAACTGGTTAAGAGTTTTCCGACGGTAGAGACCGCGTAAAACCGATTTCTCCGGTAAAGTACCGCACGATTAATTGCTCAGGCCCGCGGGCCTGAGCCTTATCGTCCGCAAGTCTGCCTCCTGTTCCCTGCTTGCCGATGGTAAAGAGATTCCCTTCAGCTGCGTCGTTTTCGTCAACTTTGGAGTGTTTACAACAATGGCAAAAATCGTCGACATCAAAGGTCGTGAAGTTCTCGACTCCCGTGGCAACCCCACCGTCGAAGCGGACGTGCTTCTCGATAACGGCATCATCGGCAGCGCCTGCGCGCCGTCCGGTGCCTCCACCGGCTCGCGTGAAGCGCTGGAGCTGCGTGATGGCGACAAGAGCCGTTACCTGGGCAAGGGCGTACTGAAGGCCGTAGCCAACATCAATGGTCCGATCCGTGACCTGCTGCTGGGTAAAGACCCAAGCGACCAGAAAGCCCTCGACCAGGCAATGATCAAGCTGGACGGTACCGACAACAAGGCCACCCTGGGCGCCAACGCGATCCTCGCCGTTTCCCTGGCCGCGGCCAAGGCAGCAGCACAGGACCAGGACCTGCCGCTGTACGCGCACATCGCCAACCTGAACGGCACACCGGGCGTCTACTCGATGCCAGTGCCGATGATGAACATCATCAACGGTGGCGAGCACGCCGATAACAACGTCGACATCCAGGAATTCATGGTGCAGCCGGTGGGCGCCAAGTCCTTCTCCGAAGGCCTGCGCATGGGCACCGAGATTTTCCATCACCTCAAAGCCGTGCTGAAGGCCCGTGGCCTGAGCACCGCCGTGGGTGACGAAGGTGGTTTCGCGCCGAACCTGGCTTCCAACGAAGACGCCCTGAAAGTGATCTCCGAAGCCGTGGCCAACGCTGGTTACAAGCTGGGCACCGACGTGACCCTGGCTCTGGACTGCGCAGCCAGCGAGTTCTTCGAAGACGGCAAGTACAACCTGTCCGGCGAAGGCCAGGTGTTCACCGCTGAAGGTTTCGCCGACTACCTGAAAGGCCTGACCGAGCGTTACCCGATCATCTCCATCGAAGACGGTCTGGACGAGTCCGACTGGGCTGGCTGGAAGATCCTCACCGACAAGATCGGCGAGAAGACCCAACTGGTGGGCGACGACCTGTTCGTGACCAACACCAAGATCCTGAAAGAAGGCATCGACAAGAAGATCGCCAACTCGATCCTGATCAAGTTCAACCAGATCGGCACCCTGACCGAAACCCTGGAAGCCATCCAGATGGCCAAGGCTGCCGGTTACACCGCAGTGATTTCGCACCGTTCCGGCGAAACCGAAGACTCGACCATTGCCGACCTGGCCGTGGGCACCTCGGCTGGCCAGATCAAGACCGGTTCGCTGTGCCGTTCCGACCGCGTGTCCAAGTACAACCAATTGCTGCGTATCGAAGAGCAATTGAATGGCAAAGCCAAGTACAACGGCCGCAGCGAGTTTCGCGGTTAAGCGGTAGATGGTACAAAGACACCGGATTGGGTCAGAAAAATCGCATCAGCGAGATTTTTGCCACTAATCTGATGCCTTAAGAGCACAAGCCTGGTTCTTCCAGGCTTCGTGCTGTCAGTAGGTTCGAAGTTGTTGGCATGGCTGTCTTTTTTCACTGGATACCCGATATTCGATGCGCAGTCCCAATTGGTTGTTCCTCGTCTTGCTCTTGCTGCTGGCTGGCCTGCAGTACCGCCTCTGGGTGGGGAATGGCAGCTTGGCGCAGGTAACCGACCTGACTCAGCAAATTGCCGATCAGCGCGCTGAAAACGAGCGCTTGCTGGAGCGCAATCGTGTACTCGACGCGGAAGTCATGGAATTGAAGAAAGGCATGGAGACCGTGGAAGAGCGGGCTCGTCATGAACTGGGCATGGTCAAGGAGGGCGAAACCCTCTACCAGTTGGCCCAATGATCCAGTCGTTACCGGCCTTCTGGGCCGTGATTCCTGCCGCGGGCGTCGGTGCCCGCATGGCCGCGGACCGTCCCAAGCAATACTTGCAACTGGGCGGGCGCACTATTCTCGAACACAGCCTCGGCTGTTTCCTCGACCATCCTTGCCTGAAGGGGCTGGTGGTCAGCCTGGCGCTTGACGATCCTTACTGGCCGACCCTGGCCTGTGCCCATGACCCAAGGATCCAGCGGGTCGAAGGCGGTGCGGAGCGTTCCGGATCGGTCCTCAATGCCTTGCTCCATCTGCATGCCCAGGGCGCTGCGGATGAAGACTGGGTGCTGGTTCACGATGCCGCACGGCCGAACCTGTCCCGTGATGACCTGGACAAGCTGCTGAGCGAACTGGCGGATGACCCGGTGGGCGGCCTGCTCGCGGTGCCGGCCCGTGACACCCTGAAGCGGATCGACAAGCACGGACGGGTGCTGGAAACCGTGGACCGCAGCCTGATCTGGCAAGCCTATACGCCGCAGATGTTCCGTCTTGGCGCCTTGCATCGCGCCTTGGCCGACAGCCTGGTGGCGGATGTGGCGATTACCGATGAAGCGTCGGCGATGGAATGGGCCGGCCAGGCGCCACGCCTGATCGAAGGGCGTTCGGACAACCTCAAGGTGACCCGTCCGGAAGACCTGGAGTGGCTGCGCCAGCGTTGGGCCAATCGCCGCTGAGCGTAGCTTTTCGCGGGCCCCTGTAGCCGCTGCCGCAGGCTGCGAACGGCCCGGAACGGGACGCGTTTTTGTAGTCGTCATGTACTTCAAGCCGATCGACCGCGTTGTCCGCTATGACGGGTATTGCGTAGCCGATCGCAGCCTGCCGCAGCGGCTACGGATCAATCCTTGTACTCCGGCCGTTTGGCCAACCCCTCCTTGAGATAGTCCACCAGCTTGCGCACCTTGGGCGACAGATGCCGTTGTTGCGGATACAGCGCCCACACCGCGGTATTCGGCGGCTGATGCGCCTCGAGCAGGGAAATCAGGCTGCCCTGATGCAAATGCTCCAGCACGTAATAATCCGGTAGCTGGCAGAGGCCAACCCCCTGTAGCGCTGCATCCAGCACGGCCTGCCCGCTGTTGCAGCGCCAGTTGCCTTGCACCCGCTGGGAGAACTCGCGGCCGTCCTGCTCCAGCTGCCAGATGTCCGAGCTGCCGATCAGGCAGTTGTGGCGACTCAATTCCGACAGGCTGTGGGGGCGGCCGTAGCGTTCCAGGTAGGACGGCGAGGCGCAGAGGTACATGCGGCGTGGCGCCAGGCGGGTCGCCACCAGTCGTGAGTCCTGCAGGCGACCGAGGCGAATCGCCAGGTCCAGGCCCTCGTGCACCAGGTCCAGGGGCCGGTTGCTCAGTTCGATATCCACCCGCAGTTGCGGATAAAGCCCCATGAAACTGGTGACCAGCGGCACGATAAACCGCTCGCCGTAGGCCACCGCGCAGGTCATGCGCAGCATGCCCTTGGGTTCGCTGGTCAGGTCGCCGACGGCGCGCAATGCCTCTTCGCGCCCGTCCTGCAGGCGCTGGCAATGCTGCAAGAAAGTCTGCCCGGCCTCGGTCAGGGTCACTCGGCGGGTACTGCGATACAGCAGGCGGGTCTGCAGCCGTTCTTCCAGGCGGACGATCTGCCGGCTGATATGGGAAGACGACACCCCGAGGCGCTCCGCGGCGGCAGTGAACTGGCTGCACTCGGCCACGGCGACGAATTCGTCGATGCCTTCCCAGCGGTTCTCGTTCATGGTGATTATCCCTGTACAGCAATAATGTTTTGCTTTTGTCCGGATTATTCATCGTCAGGCGCTGTTTTACACTCCCTGTCTCGTTTTTATTCGCTGGAGACCCAGGATGATCAAGTCGCGCGCTGCCGTTGCCTTCGAGGCCAAGAAACCCCTTGAGATCGTTGAAGTCGATGTCGCCATGCCCAAGGCCGGCGAAGTGTTGTTGCGGGTCGTCGCTTCCGGCGTGTGCCACACCGACGCCTACACCCTGTCCGGGGCCGACCCGGAAGGCATCTTCCCGTCGATCCTCGGTCACGAAGGCGGTGCCGTGGTCGAGGCCATCGGCGAGGGCGTGACCTCGGTGGCCGTGGGCGATCATGTGATCCCGCTGTACACCCCGGAATGCGGCAAGTGCAAATTCTGCCTGTCGGGCAAGACCAACCTGTGCCAGGCGATCCGCGCCACCCAGGGCAAGGGCCTGATGCCGGACGGCACCACCCGTTTCTCCTATAAAGGCCAGCCGATTTTCCACTACATGGGCACCTCGACCTTTTCCGAGTACACCGTGTTGCCGGAAATCTCGGTAGCCAAGATCCCTAAAGAAGCGCCTCTGGAAAAAGTCTGCCTGTTGGGTTGCGGCGTCACCACCGGGATCGGTGCGGTGATCAATACCGCCAAGGTCAAGGCCGGCGATACCGTGGCGATCTTCGGTCTGGGCGGCATCGGCCTGTCGGCGGTGATCGGTGCCGTGAAAGCCAAGGCTGGCCGGATCATCGCCATCGACATCAACCCGGCCAAGTTCGAGATCGCCAAGCAGCTGGGCGCCACCGATTGCGTGAACCCGAAAGACTTCGACCGGCCGATCCAGGAGGTCATCGTCGACATGACCGACGGCGGCGTGGACTTCTCCTTCGAATGCATCGGCAACGTGCAACTGATGCGTGCCGCACTGGAGTGCTGCCACAAGGGCTGGGGCGAGTCGGTGATCATCGGCGTGGCCGGTGCCGGCCAGGAAATCTCCACCCGTCCGTTCCAGCTGGTTACCGGTCGCGTCTGGCGCGGTTCGGCGTTCGGTGGCGTGCGTGGTCGCTCCGAGTTGCCAAGCTATGTGGAAATGGCCCAGAGCGGCGAAATCCCGTTGGATACCTTCATCACCCACACCATGGGGCTGGAGGACATCAACAAGGCCTTCGACCTGATGCATGAAGGCAAGAGCATCCGTACCGTCATTCATTTCTAAGGAGCAGTGGCAAGCTGCAAGCCGGAAGCTGCAAGAGCGATCACCGCCAACTTGCAGCTTGAAGCTTGAAGCCTGCGGCTGAAATGCCCATGAGTCTGGAAAACCTGTCCTGCCAGAAAAGCTTCGGCGGCTGGCACAAACGCTACAAGCATCATTCCGAGGTGCTGGGCTGCGACATGGTGTTCGCCGTGTACCTGCCGCCGCAGGCGGAGCAGGGCGGCAAGCTGCCGGTGCTGTACTGGTTGTCCGGCCTGACCTGCACCGACGAGAACTTTATGCAAAAGGCCGGTGCCCAGCGTCTGGCCGCCGAGCTGGGGTTGATCATTGTCGCGCCGGATACCAGCCCGCGTGGCCCTGGCGTGCCGGGCGACCCGGATGGCGCCTGGGACTTCGGCCTGGGGGCCGGGTTCTATCTGAATGCCACCCAGCAGCCCTGGGCCGAGCATTACCGCATGCATGACTATGTAGTGCAGGAGCTGCCGGCATTGGTCGAGGCGCATTTCCCGGCCTCGGACAAGCGCGGCATCAGCGGGCACTCCATGGGCGGCCACGGTGCTCTGGTCTGCGCGTTGCGCAATCCGGGGCGCTACCAGTCGGTGTCGGCCTTCGCACCGATCAGCAACCCGATGGATTGCCCATGGGGGCAGAAAGCCTTTTCCCGTTACCTGGGCGAAGAGCGCTCCCGTTGGCGCGAATGGGATGCCAGCGTGCTGATCCAGGAAGCCAGTGAAAAGCTGCCGTTGCTGGTGGACCAGGGCGATCGTGACGATTTCCTGGCCAATCAGCTCAAGCCCGAAGTGCTGCAACAGGCGGCGAAAGCCGCCGGTCATCCACTGACGTTGCGCCTGCAACCCGGCTACGACCACAGCTATTTCTTCATCGCCAGTTTCATTGGCGACCACCTGCAGCATCATGCGCGCGCTCTGAGCGGCTAATGTCCGCCAAAGCAGGTAGAATCACGCCCTGACTCAATCAGGGCGTTTTTTTATGCGTATTGGCCACGGCTACGATGTGCACCGTTTCGCTGAAGGCGATTTCATCACTCTGGGCGGTGTGCGTATTGCACACATCTTCGGGCTGCTCGCCCACTCCGACGGCGACGTGCTGTTGCATGCTCTGAGCGATGCCTTGCTGGGTGCTGCCGCACTGGGCGACATCGGCAAACATTTCCCGGACACCGATCCGCAGTTCAAGGGCGCCGACAGCCGTGCGCTGTTGCGTCATGTCGTCGCACTGATCCATGCCAAGGGCTGGAAGGTCGGCAACGTCGATAACACCATCGTGGCCCAGGCGCCGAAGATGGCTCCCCATATTGAAACGATGCGCGCGCTGATTGCCGCGGATCTGCAAGTCGAGTTGGATCAAGTGAACGTCAAGGCCACCACCACCGAAAAGCTCGGCTTCGTCGGGCGCGAAGAAGGCATCGCCGTGCATTCCGTTGCCTTGTTGCTGCGCGCATGAACGAACTGCAACTGTTGGGCCCGCGGGCCTATGGCCAAGCCCTGGGTAGTGCGGTATTGAAGGCCACGGCCGAAGACTTCCAGGTCGACGAAGTTCTGGACATTCCCCTGACCGGCGAAGGCGAACACCTGTGGTTGTGGGTGGAAAAGCGCGGCCTGAACACCGAAGAAGCGGCGCGGCGGATTGCCAAGGCCGCGGGTGTGCCGTTGCGCACCGTCAGCTATGCCGGCTTGAAGGATCGCCAGGCGCTGACCCGGCAGTGGTTCAGCATCCAACTGCCTGGCAAGGCGGATCCCGATCTGTCGGCGGCTGAAAACGACACGCTGAAGATCCTCAAGCTGACCCGCCACAAGCGCAAGCTGCAACGCGGCGCCCATGCGGCCAACGGCTTTACCCTGCGCCTGACCGAATTGAAGGCAGACAAGGCGGGGATCGAGGAGCGCCTGCAATCGATCGTCAAACACGGCATCCCCAATTATTTCGGCGCCCAGCGTTTTGGCCATAACGGCGGTAATCTGGTCGATGCCCGCGATTGGGCCGCCCGCAAGGCCTTGCCGGAGCAGCGCAATGTACGTTCGCGGCTGCTTTCCACCGCGCGCAGCTATCTGTTCAACCGGGTGCTGGCGGCGCGCGTGGCCGATGGCAGCTGGCAACGGGCCCAGGTCGGCGACCTGCTGGCCTTCACCGACAGCCGCAGTTTTTTCCCGGCCGGCGAAGCCGAATGCAGCGATCCGCGCCTGGCCATCCTCGACTTGCACCCGACCGGCCCGCAGTGGGGCGAAGGCGAATCGCCTGCCGCCGGGGCGACCCAGCTGCTGGAACAGCAGGTGGCTGCCGACGAAGCGGATCTGCGCGATTGGTTGATTAAAGCCGGAATGAGCCACGAACGTCGCATCCTGCGGCTGCCCATTGGCGGGTTGACGTGGCATTATCCCGAGCCTGACATTCTGCAACTGGAATTCGTCCTGCCGGCCGGATGCTTCGCCACCGTATTGGTGCGTGAACTCGTCGATCTGGTGCCGGTGGGGCAGACGGACAGCCCATGCGTATTCTGATTTCTAACGACGATGGTGTAACAGCACCCGGTCTCGCCGCGCTTCATGCTGCGCTGGCGGATTACGCCGAGTGCGTGGTGATTGCCCCGGACCAGGACAAAAGCGGCGCCAGCAGCTCGCTGACGCTGGATCGGCCGTTGCACCCGCACACCTTGAGTAACGGTTTCATCAGTATCAATGGCACCCCCACCGATTGCGTGCACCTGGGCCTCAACGGGCTGCTGGAGCGCGATCCGGACATGGTCGTGTCCGGAATCAACCTCGGGGCGAACCTGGGTGACGACGTGCTGTATTCCGGCACCGTCGCCGCAGCCCTGGAAGGGCGTTTCCTGAACCTGCCGGCGTTTGCCTTTTCGTTCGTTTCGCGTCAGGTGGATAACCTGCCGACGGCTGCCTATTTCGCCCGCAAACTGGTCGAGGCCCACGGGCAGCTGGATCTGCCACCACGTACCGTGCTGAACGTGAACATCCCCAATCTGCCCCTTGATCATATTCGCGGCATTCAGCTGACCCGCCTGGGCCATCGCGCCCGGGCGGCGGCGCCGATGAAGACGGTCGACCCGCGCGGCAAGGCCGGTTATTGGATCGCCGCAGCAGGGGACGCCGAGGACGGTGGCCCGGGTACGGACTTCCACGCCATCATGCAGGGCTATGTCTCGATCACGCCGTTGCAGCTCGATCGCACCTTCAATGATGCCTTCAGAAGTCTTGATGGCTGGCTGGAGGGGCTGCGCTGATGGCTCGCGAACAGGACGATTTGTTGCGTCGCGGTATCGGGATGACTTCCCAGCGTACCCGCGAACGCCTGATCCAGCGTCTTTACGATGAAGGCCTGTCCAACGCCCAGGTACTGGAAGTCATTCGGCGTACACCGCGGCATCTGTTCGTCGACGAGGCCCTGGCGCATCGCGCCTATGAAGACACGGCCCTGCCGATCGGGCACAACCAGACGATCTCGCAGCCTTATATGGTGGCGCGCATGAGCGAGTTGCTGCTGGCGGCTGGCCCGTTGGACAAGGTGCTGGAGATCGGCACCGGGTCGGGTTACCAGACAGCGGTATTGTCGCAACTGGTGGAGCGGGTGTTCTCGGTCGAGCGCATCAAGGTGTTGCAGGATCGGGCCAAGGAGCGTCTGGTCGAGCTGAACCTGCGCAACGTGGTATTCCGCTGGGGCGACGGCTGGGAGGGCTGGCCGGCGCTGGCGCCGTACAACGGGATCATCGTGACGGCGGTCGCCACCGATATCCCCCAGGCCCTGCTGGACCAATTGGCGCCCGGTGGCCGGATGGTGATTCCAGTCGGTGCCGGCGAAGTGCAGCAACTGATGCTGGTCATTCGTGAGGAGCAGGGGTTTTCACGGCAGGTTCTCGGCTCGGTTCGCTTCGTTCCCTTGCTCAACGGGCCATTGGCCTGAGCATTTGTTTGGAACGGGTGAATTCTGTTTGATCGGCTTGGTCTTACAGCTTGATCAATCGGTTAAGTAACCTTGAACCCTGATCGATATGCTGGTGCCTGCCGATTTCGCTTTGCCGGGAATAAAGCGTGGGTAGCCGGTTATACTTGCGACATTTCATGCCTGAGCCAGGCACTAATTATCTTCAACCACCACAAAGGGAGCGGCGGGTGAGTCTCACAGTCATTGCGCAGCGTATGGGTACAACAAGCTTTCAGCGACTGGTGATTGGCCTTGTCTTGAGTTCTCTGTTGGTCGGCTGTTCGAGCAATAAGTCGAGCAGCGCCCGGGTCGTCGATCGCACCAGCGCGGTACCGCAGCGCCCGACGGTGACCACGGGGCAATACACGGTTCGTCGCGGCGACACCCTGTTCTCCATCGCCTTCCGTTATGGCTGGGACTACAAGGCCCTGGCCGCGCGCAACAATATTGCCGAGCCGTATACCATTCACCCGGGGCAGACCATCCGCTTCGACGGCCGCTCGGGTTCGGCCCCGACAGCCGTGGTTACAAAGTCGGCTTCCAGTGCATCTTCTTCAAGTAAAACCACGGTAATTCGTCGTCCGGCAGGGGCCGCGCCAACGATTGCGAGCCAGCCCGCGCCGGCTCCATTACCGCCTGCAGGCCCCGCGCCAAAGGGCTGGGGCTGGCCTGCGAACGGTATTCTGATTGGAAAATTCTCTTCAAACGGTAGTTTGAATAAAGGCATTGATATCGCCGGGGATTTGGGACAGCCTGTTTTAGCTGCGTCTGATGGGACGGTGGTTTACGCCGGGAGTGGCTTAAGGGGCTACGGCGAACTGGTCATCATCAAACACAGCGATACCTACGTCAGTGCTTACGGCCACAGCCGTAGGCTGTTGGTTCGGGAGGGGCAGCAGGTCAAAGTCGGACAGACAATTGCCGAAATGGGATCAACTGGTACAGACCGGGTGAAACTGCACTTTGAGATTCGCCGACAAGGTAAACCTGTAGATCCGCTGCAATTCCTGCCACGTCGTTGATCCGTTACCAAGCCTGTTCCGTCACGTAGAGGGAACAGGTTCCAGCGTTGCCAAGGATAAAGGCGTCGCTTGAGCCTGAGGTCGAACTCACCAAAGGACTATAACAATGGCTCTCAGTAAAGAAGTGCCGGAGTTTGACATCGACGATGAAGTTCTCCTTATGGAGACGGATATCGCCACTGATTCGATGTCGAATGAGGGATCTGCTGTACCTTCAGTTCGTGCCAAATCCAAACACTCCGCTTCATTGAAACAACACAAATACATTGATTACACGCGAGCGCTCGACGCGACGCAGCTGTATCTCAATGAAATCGGCTTTTCCCCATTGCTCTCTCCGGAAGAAGAAGTTCATTTTGCGCGTCTGTCGCAAAGTGGCGATCCGGCCGGGCGCAAGCGCATGATTGAAAGCAACCTGCGTCTGGTGGTGAAAATCGCCCGACGTTATGTCAATCGTGGGCTTTCGCTGCTGGACCTGATCGAAGAGGGCAACCTCGGTCTGATCCGGGCGGTGGAGAAGTTCGATCCGGAGCGCGGTTTCCGCTTCTCGACCTATGCCACCTGGTGGATCCGTCAAACCATCGAACGGGCAATCATGAACCAGACCCGGACTATCCGGCTGCCGATTCATGTGGTCAAAGAGCTCAACGTCTACCTGCGGGCAGCACGGGAGCTGACACAGAAACTCGACCATGAACCCTCCCCTGAAGAAATCGCCAACCTGCTGGAGAAACCGGTAGGTGAGGTCAAGCGCATGCTGGGCTTGAACGAGCGGGTTTCTTCAGTCGACGTCTCGCTGGGTCCGGATTCGGATAAAACCCTGCTGGACACCCTCACCGACGATCGTCCTACCGATCCGTGCGAGCTGCTGCAGGATGACGACCTGTCGCAAAGCATCGATCAGTGGCTTTCCGAATTGACCGACAAGCAGCGTGAAGTGGTGGTTCGCCGCTTCGGCTTGCGCGGCCACGAGAGCAGCACCCTGGAAGATGTGGGCCTGGAGATCGGGCTTACCCGAGAGCGGGTACGCCAGATCCAGGTCGAAGGTCTCAAGCGTCTGCGTGAGATCCTCGAGAAGAACGGCCTCTCCAGCGAGTCGCTGTTCCAGTAACGGCACGAGCGATCCTGCCGTGAAAAGCCCCGACACGTTCGGGGCTTTTTATTGGGTAATAGATAGGAGTCAGATGAAATACGCAGGCGCCTGTTCAATAGCTGAACGAGCATGTAAGTAAAGGCTGACTCTTTCGTAAGTGTTCGGTTTTTATGCAGTATGAAAGTTGTCTGTTTGATCTGAGGTTTTTAGTTATCTTGTTGATTTATAAAAACTTATTTTAATGCTTAGAACAGTCTTCGACACGTTTTCTACCTGTCAGTGCCATTGCTCTGTCATGGAAACTCTCTAATATCAGCCCTGTGTCAACGGATAGACACAGCCATCAAGGATGATGGTCAGGACATCGCAGGACGCGATTCATCAGGACGATGAAAAGGAACACAGGGACTAGGGAAAAAAGGTGGGCGGGTCATACCGCCCCTTTTTTTGCCTGCGTAAAAGTGAATCCGGAACAGCAAAAAGGCCCGCAACGGGCCTTTTTGGGGAACGCGAGGTAATCAGCGTTCGAGATCCTTGATCTTGCCTTTGACGCCATCCCACTCTTCGGCATCGGGCAGGGAATCTTTCTTTTCAGTGATGTTGGGCCAGATCTCGGCCAGCTCAACGTTCAACTGAATGAATTCCTGCATCTCTTCTGGAACTTCGTCCTCGGAGAAGATCGCTACAGCGGGGCATTCAGGCTCGCACAGCGCGCAATCAATGCACTCATCCGGGTGAATCACCAGGAAGTTCGGGCCTTCGTAAAAGCAGTCCACCGGACAGACTTCTACGCAGTCGGTGTACTTGCACTTGATGCAGTTGTCGGTGACGACGAAGGTCATTTCTAATTCTCTCCTCAGGCGGCGGCAGCGGAGCCCCTTCAGGACGGGGTCGCCAGGTTCGGGAGCGATAGTCTGCGGACCAGGCTAATAGTCCGCAGCATCCCAAACCGCGCGAGATTCTAACAGCTTGAAAGCATCAGCGTTAGATGCGTGTCTTCAATGTATAGAGCATTTCCAGTGCCTTGCGCGGGGTCATGTCGTCCAGATCGAGCTTGGCCAAGTCATCGAGTACCGGGTGCGGCAGGCTGGCGAACATGTCGCTTTGCTGCGGGACCGAAGGCTTGCCCGCTACCGGAGACGGCGCTTCATGGGGCAGGCTGGTGGTTTCCAGGCGACTCAGGTGCTCGCGGGCACGGACGATGACATCGCTCGGAACCCCCGCCAGCTGGGCCACGGCCAGGCCATAGCTCTGGCTGGCAGGACCTGGCAGCACGTGGTGCAGGAACACGATGCGTTCGTTGTGCTCGGTGGCATTGAGGTGCACGTTGGCCACCAGCGGTTCATTTTCCGGCAGGACGGTGAGCTCGAAGTAGTGGGTGGCGAACAGGGTGTACGCCCGCAGCTGGGCGAGACGTTCTGCCGCAGCCCAGGCCAGGGACAGACCATCGAAGGTACTGGTGCCGCGACCCACTTCGTCCATCAGCACCAGGCTGCGCTCGGTAGCGTTATGCAGGATGTTGGCGGTTTCGCTCATTTCCACCATGAAGGTGGAACGGCCGCCGGCCAGGTCATCGCTGGAGCCGATCCGGGTAAAGATCCGGTCCACCAGGGACAGCTCGCAGCTCGCTGCCGGCACGAAGCTGCCGATATGGGCCAGCAGCACGATCAGCGCGGTTTGCCGCATATAAGTGGACTTACCACCCATGTTCGGGCCGGTGATCACCAACATCCGGGTCTGATCGTCGAGGCTCAGGTCGTTGGCCACGAACGGCGTGGTCAGGACCTGCTCGACCACCGGGTGGCGACCCTGGGTGATGCGCATGCACGGCTCGCTGACGAAGCGCGGGCAATTGAGGTCGAGATTCAGCGCTCGCTCGGCCAGGTTGCTCAGCACGTCCAGCTCAGCCAGCGCCCCCGCGGTGTCCTGCAACGGCGGCAGGTGACCGATCAGGGTCTCCAGCAAGGCTTCGTAGAGCATCTTCTCGCGGGCCAGGGCGCGGCTCTTGGCGGATAGCGCCTTATCCTCGAAGGCCTTGAGCTCCGGAGTGATGAAGCGTTCGGCGCCCTTGAGGGTCTGGCGGCGGATGTAGTCCGCCGGGGCCTGTTCCGCCTGTTTGCTTGGCAATTCGATGAAGTAGCCGTGAATCCGGTTGTAGCCGACTTTCAGGTTGGCCAGGCCGGTACGGGCCTTTTCCCGGGCTTCCAGGTCGATAAGGAACTGGCCGGCGTTTTCGCTCAGCGATTGCAGTTCGTCCAGCTCGGCGTCGTAACCGGTCTTCAGTACGCCGCCATCGCGGATCACCGCCGGCGGGTTGTCGATGATGGCTTTCTCCAGCAGCGCGGCCAGTTCCGGGTAAGTGCTGGTGGTCACAGCCAGTTGGCTCAGGTGCTCGGCCTCGAGTTCGGTCATCGCCACTTGCAGTTCCGGCAGCGCCGCCAGGGCATCGCGCAGGCGCGCCAGGTCGCGGGGGCGGGCGTTGCGCAGGCCGATACGGGCGAGGATCCGCTCGATGTCGCCGATCTCCTTGAGCTGCGGTTGCAGCCTTTCGAAACGGTAACCGTCCAGCAGGCAGCCAATCGAAGTCTGTCGCGCCTGCAAGACTTTCAAGTCGCGTAGCGGGCGGTTCAGCCAGCGGGTCAGCAGGCGGCTGCCCATGGCGGTCTGGCAACGGTCGACCACCGACTGCAGGGTATTGTCGCGGCCGCCGGCGAGGTTGGTGTCCAGCTCCAGGTTGCGCCGGCTGGCGCCGTCGAGCACCACAGTGTCGTCCAGGCGCTCGTGACGCAGGCTGCGCAGGTGGGGCAGGGCGGTGCGCTGGGTTTCCTTGGCATAGCTCAGCAGGCAGCCGGCGGCGCCGATGGCCAGGGTCAGGTTCTCGCAGCCGAAACCCTTGAGGTCCTGGGTGGAGAACTGCTGGCACAGGCTCTTGTGGGCCGAGTCGCGTTCGAAGTCCCAAGGCGCGCGACGGCGCACGCCACGGCGTTTTTCCGCCGGCAGGCCTTGTGGCCAGTCGTCCGGGATCAGCAGTTCCACCGGGTTGATGCGTTCCAGCTCGGCCAGCAGGTTTTCCCAGCCCTTGATTTCCAGGACCGTGAAATTGCCGCTGGTGATGTCCAGCACCGCAAGGCCGAACAGGCGCTCGTCGCCCAGCACCGCCGCGATCAGGTTATCCCGGCGTTCGTCGAGCAGGGCCTCGTCGCTGACGGTCCCCGGGGTGATGATCCGCACCACCTGGCGCTCCACCGGGCCCTTGCTGGTGGCCGGGTCGCCGACCTGTTCGCAGATCACCACCGACTCGCCGAGCTTCACTAGCTTGGCCAGGTAACCTTCGGCGGCGTGATAAGGAATCCCGCACATCGGAATCGCCTGGCCAGCCGACTGCCCGCGCGCGGTCAGGGTGATGTCCAGCAACTTGGCGGCCTTCTTCGCGTCTTCATAGAAGATTTCGTAGAAGTCGCCCATGCGATAGAACATCAGCTGGTCGGGGTGCTGGTTCTTGAGGCGCCAGTACTGCTGCATCATCGGCGTGTGGGAGGACAGATCGGTGAGCGCTTTATTCATCGGGTCGTCAGGTTGATTCGTTGAAAGGGTGGGCAAAAGCAGAGGGCATGGGCCCGGCTTTTTCGCGATGGGCGCAAGGTTACCATGGGCGGTCCGACCTTCGCAGGGATGAACCCGGTAGGATTTCGGGTGTTTTATGCATAGATATGCATTTTAGCATTTGCCGTCGGCGAAAATAACCCGCAATATGCGCGTTATGCAAAAGCGCAACGTTTCTACCGTCTTAAGAGAGCTGCTCGATCGCGATGGCATTTCCCCCACGGAACTCCATCGGCGTACCGGTGTGCCTCAATCCACCCTTTCGCGGATCCTCAGCGGCAAGATTGTCGATCCTTCGGACAAACACATCTCGCGGATCGCCGAGTACTTCCTGGTGAGCACCGATCAACTGCGCGGACGCGCGGCTGTCGCTCCTGCCCGGTCGGCCGATCCGCATTCGGAACTCAAGGACATAAGTCTGTGGGACGACGATACCCCCGTCGATGACGACGAGGTGTCGGTCCCCTTTCTTCGCGAGGTTGAATTGGCTGCGGGATCAGGAAGATTCGTCATCGAGGAAAGCGAGCGCTCCAGCCTGCGCTTCGGCAAGCGCAGCCTGCGGCACAATGGCGTGCAGTTCGACCAGGCCAAATGCGTGACGGTCCGCGGCAACAGCATGCTGCCGGTGCTGCGCGACGGCGCCACGGTGGGGGTCAATGCCGGCAAGTGCGGTATCGGCGACATCATCGACGGCGACCTGTATGCCATCAACCACAACGGCCAGCTGCGGGTGAAGCAGCTCTATCGCCTGCCTTCCGGTATTCGCCTGCGTAGCTTCAACCGCGACGAACACCCGGATGAGGACTACAGCTTCCAGGAAATGCAGGAAGAGCAGATCGTCATCCTCGGTCACGTTTTCTGGTGGGGCATGTACGCCCGTTAACCGCAGCCCATAACGCCAAAGCCCGCCATCGAGCGGGCTTTTTTGTGCCCCGAGGAAAACCCTCCACGCCTTTATTTATGCGGTGCTCATGCGCAGGTGCATTTTCCGCGCATAAATAAATGCATTTGTGCATTGACTGTATATGCACTCATGCATATTATTCGTTCCAAGCCGCCCGACAGCGGCGAGCAACACCGCTCTTTAGTGGCAAAAGCAAAGGCAGCGATGAACCGGCCTCGACGGTTCAGAGGGTTGGCAACTGACCCGGGTGTGCAGCGTAAAGCACCGTGAACAGTTATCCGGCGGGCAGGGACCGCGGTCGGAGGAACAATTTGAATGGACTCGTACCGCGCCAGTAGCGCCGAAAAGTCAGTTTCCTTTTCGTTTAGCCACTTAAAGGAAAGCGAAGGACCGCATTACTGAAAAGCCCGGGCGACCGGGCTTTTTGGAATGCCTACCTACCGTGGGCCATGCCGGGATATGCACCGTTGATACACAAGCCAATTGATTACCGGGCCAGCGCATTGGCCTTTTCCACTCAGGAGGAGTGACATGACAAACGAGCAACAAGCGTTGCTGGACATGCCCATCTGGCTTGTCATCGTCCTTGCCCTGGTGGGTGGGGTGTCCGGCGAAATGTGGCGCGCCGACAAGGAGGGCGCCCGCGGCTGGTTGCTGCTGCGGCGCCTGGCCCTGCGCTCCGGGGCCTGCGTGATCTGCGGGGTCTCGACCATCATGCTGCTGTACGCCGCCGGCGTATCGATCTGGACCGCCGGCGCCTTCGGTTGCCTGACCGCCATGGCGGGCGCCGATGTGGCCATCGGGCTCTACGAGCGCTGGGCGGCCAAGCGACTCGGTGTGTGTGAGGTGCCGCCCAAGGATCCCCGTTCGGACTCCTGAATAACGACCAAAACAGATCGTCGATTCATTGAGTCGACGCTGCCGTGATACCCGCCTGACGCAGGACGCGTACTCGTATTGAACGAGCTCAATCGGTCCTCCCGGCAGGGAGGCGCCAGATACGGCCCAGCGCCTTACACCCATCCGTTTCAAAGAGAGGCAAAACCATGATCCCAATCGACTACAACAGCTACCGCACCCTCGCGCCCTACAACAAGCGGGTGCGTTTCCTGGTGCTGCATTACACGGCCCTGAATTTCGAGGCGTCGGTCAAGGCGTTGACCACCGGTGCGGCGAGTGCCCATTACCTGATCCCGGCGCTGCAGGATCCGACGTATCAGGCCGCGGGTTTCCAGGAGCAACGAATTTTCAACCTGGTGGCCGAAGAAGACCGCGCCTGGCATGCCGGTGTCAGTGACTGGGCCGGTCGCAGCGGCTTGAACGACACTTCCATCGGCATCGAGATCGTCAACGAAGCCACCGACGTCAACGGCGTCTTCACCTTCCCGGATTACGAACGCTCCCAGGTCGAGGCGCTCAAGCAACTGGCCCTGAATATTCTCCAGCGTTATCCGGACCTGTCGCCGAAAAACGTGGTGGGCCACTCCGATATCGCGGTGGGCCGCAAATCCGATCCGGGCCCCAAGCTGCCCTGGAAAGAGCTCTACAAAGCCGGCATTGGCGCCTGGTACGACGAGCCGACCAAGAAGAAATACGTCCAGCAATTCCGCGCCGCGGGACTGCCCGAGCGTGCCGAAGTGCTCAAGACCTTCGCCACCTATGGCTATGGCGTGCCGGCCCAGGCAACGGATGACTTCTTCCAGTCGCTGGTGCGGGCGTTCCAGATGCACTTCAGGCCGAAGAACTATACCGGGAAACTGGACGTGGAAACCTGCGCGATCCTGTATGCGCTGAACGAGAAGTACGCCTGATTCGATCAGGGTGAACCGCTCGCAGGGCAGGGGGCTCCATCGACGGTGATGCCGGACCTCAGCGAAGTCTCGTGAGCCATCCGTTGCATCACCCATTCCGTTCCTGACGTCGCTCGCCGACCTGGCGATCGAGAATCCTGCCCAAACCGGCATTCGCTGTTCCTCTATCTCGCGCGACATCCGCAGCGCTCCTGCGCAACTTCAACCCCTGATATCTGAACAGGAGGCCTCTCTATGCCCGCAGTCATCGACAAGCCGTCGCAGCTGTTTTTCGCCATTGCCGAGACCCTGCGAGGGGCTGGCCTTGGCCTCAAGGTTGGCAGTCACCAGGACTTCGATGGTCTGCTCGACCCGGCCTGGGTGCTGATTGCGATCGAGCGCGATGCCCCGGGCATGCGCAGCCAGGAAGGGCGTATCGCCCATGCCCTGACAGTCTCGCTGCAAGTTGTGGCGGCCGTGGGGGCCGAGCGGTCCGGGTTCGAGCCCTGTGATCTGGCCAGCGCGCTGAAGGATCTGGCCACGGATAACCGCTGGGGATTACCGGCAGCGCAGTGCGACCTGCCGATGAACCTCGAGGGCCTGCCTTCGACCCTGATTCGCGGCGAGCAGCAGCACGCGGCCTGGACGCTGTCGTTCACCCAGACGCTGTACCTCGGGCAGCCCTTGCTGGACGACCCGACCGGCATACCGAAGTTCGCCCGCACCTGGGAAGTCTCGAACATCGACGACCCCGACCAATACCAAGCACTGGAGGGCTGAGCCATGTTTGACGAGCTGCTGCGCATGCAGCTGGGCCCGATCATCGAGCGGCTGGCCGAGATGGAAACCGAACTCGATGACTTGCACCGGCGGACGGAAAACCATTGTCGGATCGGTGTGTGCCAGGCGGTCGATGCGGCCAGCAACACCTGCCGGGTCAGCCACGGAGAGCTGCTGACCCCGGCGATCCGCTTCTTCAACCCCAGCGCCGGCGCGCAAAGCGAATCGCGCATTCCCTCCGTGGGCGAGCAGTGCCTGCTGTTCAACTACGGTGGCGGCGACGGCGGCGCGCAGTCGGTGGCGCTGTTCGGCCTCAACTGCGACCGCTTTCCACCGGTGTCGACCCTAGCCGCGCTGACCCGCCGCCAATACGCCGATGGCACCCAAAGCAGTTATGACGATGCCGGCCATGTCTTGAGCTGGAGCAATGGCCCGACCGCGCTCACCGCTTCCCGCGAGGCGGTCGAGTTGAGCATCGGGCCCGCCCGGCTGGCGATGAGGCCCGAGGCGATCGAGCTGCGGCTGGGCGCGGTGGGCATCTTGCTCGACAGCGCCGGCATCCACTTCAGCGGCCCCCTGGTGGAACACCAGGGCCGCGTTATCAGCCCTTGATTAAGAGGCTTCCCATGATTGGAGTCGATAGAAACACCGGCGCCGCGGTCGATGACTGGCTGCAGTTCGTGCAGCGCGCGACCCGCGCCCTGACCACGCCGCTGGGCACGCGGCAGAAGCGCCCGTTGTACGGCTCGCTGATTCCCGACCTGCTGGGCCAGAACCTCGGCGATGACTTGCTGATCCTCGCCCAGAGCCATGCGGCGCAGGCGTTCTACAACGAGCAGAACGGCATCGGCGATTTCGAGCCGCAGGTCATAGTCGCCAGCCGGCGCGGCGCCGGGTTGCTGTTGCGTTTCGCCGGCACCTGGAAAAACCGCCAACAGACGTTCGAGGTCGTGACATGAGCATGCTGATACCCGGTGAACACCAGTTGGCCGAGCCGGTCATTGTCACAGTCGAAGAATTCGAGCCACTGCTCGCCGAGTTCAAGACCTTCGTCGTCGATTACGTGGCCCAGCGTTCCCCCGCCAATGCGCAGAAGCTGCAGGCCAGTCTGGCCAACGAAAGCGAGCTGCTGACCCTGGCGCTGGAAGCCTTCTGCCTGCGCCTGCAAACCCATGAGCGCAAGTACAACGCCCGCATCAAGCAGATGCTGGCCTGGTGGGCCACCGGCAGCAATCTCGATGCACGCCTGGCGGACATGGGCCTGGAGCGGCAGTTGCTCGACCCGGGCGATCCGGCGGCCTTTCCGCCGGTGCCCGCGGTCTATGAAAGCGACGAAGATGCGCGCCTGCGCTATTACCTGGCGCCCCACGCGCCGGCCGCCGGTTCGCGCATGCAGTACCGCCGCGAAGTCTTCACCCTCGGCGAGCGGCCGACGGTGAAGGTGGATTCCACCGAGGCGGGCGTGGTGACCGTCATCTACACCTTCGACCCGGACGGTTTCGCCGCTCAGGTCAAGGATGGCAACGGACGCCGTACCGCGCCGGGCGAAGTCCAGGTCACCGTGCTCTCGCGGGAAGGCGACGGCACCCCATCCGAGGACCTGCTCGAAGGCGTGCGCAAACACTTTGCGCGACCGGACGTGAAGCCGGAAACGGATCGGGTGACGGTGCAGGCGGCACAGATCAAGCCCTACAAGATCCGCGTGGTGGCCAAGATCAACCCGGGCCCCGATTCCGGACTGACCCAGCTCGCCACGCAGCAGCAATTGCAGGCGTACGCCGACAGCTGCCATCGCCTGGAAGGGCGGGTGGATCCGAGCTGGATCGATTACACGCTGCATACGGCAGGGGCGGTACAGCTGGAGATTCTCGAGCCGGTGCAACCGATCGTGACCACGGCTTTCCAGGCGCCGTATTGCACGGAGGTTGAAGTGGAGGTGCGTACCCTATGAGTGACGACACTGTTCGCTTGAGCCTGCTGCCGGCCAATAGCTCAGCGCTGGAAAAGGCCCTCGATCTCGGTTTCGCCCGCTTGCTCGAACGTGTGGACCCGCCTTTTCCCCAACTGATGAGCCCTACCCGGACTCCTGTGGACTTCTTGCCTTATCTGGCGGCAGATCGCGGGGTCAGCGAATGGGATGCGGGAGCCAGTGAGGCCGAAAAGCGCCTCACCGTTTCGCTGTCCTGGCAGATCCAGCGGCAGGCCGGGACTAACAAGGCATTGAGCCACGCCGTCGAGTCCCTGGGCTTCATGCCCAACATCGCGGCCTGGTACGAACAGCGACCGCAGGGGCATCCCTATACCTTCGATGTGCAGGCAATCATTGTCCGCGACTGGTCCAGCGGTGATCACAACCGCTTGATACGCCGCATCAACGCCGCCAAGAGCGAGCGCGACGAAGGCACCATCACCATCGTTCATCAAACCACGGGTGGGTTGCGACTGGCCGCTGGCGCCGATCCTGGCCTGAGCATCAGCGATGACAGCCAGCCTGGGGCCTTGCCCGAGGTCAAGCTGCGCGGCTCGCTGACCATGAGCGGCGGCATGGATACAGCGCTGAGTGATGGCGAACTCTTTCTTGATGGAGTGCTGCCTGAATTTGAACTC
The DNA here is from genome assembly GCF_002843625.1 of Pseudomonas sp. 09C 129. Classification (NCBI taxonomy): domain Bacteria; kingdom Pseudomonadati; phylum Pseudomonadota; class Gammaproteobacteria; order Pseudomonadales; family Pseudomonadaceae; genus Pseudomonas; species Pseudomonas sp. 09C 129. The sequence goes on from NZ_CP025261.1 coordinate 1,853,799, forward strand.
GGCGCTCGCCTTAACAGTGCCGGGGTTTCCCAGCACTACACCATTAACGACTACGACCTCAGGGCGCAGCTATGACAGAAGACATTACGCGCTTGGTTCGCTTCACTTCCGCCGGTCTGGATGAAGTGTTGGCGGCAAAGAACCAAGGCTTGAAAGGGGAGATCACCCACATCGGCGCCGGTACCGGCCGCTACAACCCGGACGGTACGGAAACAGCCCTGCGCGATGAGCGCCAGCGGGTGGCGATCGTGGACTACGAGGACCTGGGCTCGCGCCAGTTGCGGATGGCAGCGCTGTTCGACGGTCCGGACGAATACGAGATCGGCGAGTTCGGTTTCTACCTGGCCAGCGGCACCCTGCTGGCGGTGTATTCGGTGGCTGGAAAGTTGCTGACTTACAAGGCCGGTGCTGCACGGGTGCTGCAAAAGTTCACGCTGGATATTTCGCCGTTGCCTGCGGACAGCGTGACGGTGGTGGTGGGGGCCGAGAATCTCAACATCTTGCTGGCAGAGGAGTTGGCCACTCTTTCGGCGGCCAGCATCGACAACATGGCCCGTGGGCTTGGGGTGCTCTTTCGTGTGAGAGCGCTGGAAGAAAAGGTCATTTGAAAATCAGCAAGTCAGGTTTCGCAGGTGCCGATGGCCTGTCCTTTGGCTCCGAATGGGAAGTGTCGTTGTGAGCAAGATCAATGGAATCTAAGGAGTTAAGACTTTGAGTACAGAACAGCAACTGGCCGCGGTGGTAAGCGCGGCGAATAATTTGACGAATACTGTCACAGGCAAGGTTGGCGAGATCGACCAGGCCGTAGCAGAAGCCCGCCGACAATATGACTCGCAGCTTCTTGATCTGAAAACCCGGTTGCCTCGATTGGCCGTCACGAAGAACTTCACCCTACTGCCCAATAGTGCGGGGACATTGATTGATAACTGGGGGATTCATGGGCAGGTCACTGCGACGAAGTTGCGGTCGATCACCCCAACGTCCCAGGCCACCGGCCGGCCGGCAGCAGACGTTGAGTTCATGCTCAAGGTTCAGGCCGACGTGCGGGAGCAGTTCCCCAATTTCGATATCCGGGCAACGGACTATTGGCGCGGGGCGATCAACGTCTGGCAAATGAAATGGACGGAGGCCGATAGCAGTCCCTGGCTCGCCTTTCCTTATGCCACTGACCAGACGCTGGCCAATGGCGCCGCCGCGGTGCCATTGAACTCTTATCTGACCCTGGGCGCTTTCGTGCGTGTCGTTGATGGCTCGATCAGTGGCGCCTGGAGTACCGGCTCGCAGAAAGGCAAATGGCGTTGGTGCTCCGCGGTGGTTTCTCCTTCTGGAGCATTCGGTGCCTATTTCCACCTGCACCCGATGCGTACTTCGAGCACCGGGTTGATTGAAATCATGCTGGCCGGTGCCTGCACCGGCGTAGTCACCGACCCGGGCGACTGGGGCACCATGCTCGCTATTAGTTAAGGAAAAGCACAATGAAACCAACTTTTGTACCTGCTGAACTGCACCCGATCATCAAGTGGGAAATGATTCGCAAGGCTCGCGATGAAGACTTGGCGGCGAGTGATTACGCGGCCATGCCCGACTACCCCATGAGCGAGACCAATCGTCCGGCGTTTACTGCCTATCGTCAGGGGCTGCGCGATATTCCCGATCAGGGCAGTGATCCGGATGCGGTTGCCTGGCCGGTCAAGCCCGATTTCCTGAAGTAAGACCTCCACCGCGAAAGCGGTTTTTTTTCGCCCGCACAAAGCCCCGCAGAGGGGCTCTGGCGCTTTTGCGTCTGGAGAAATTCGCACATGTCCATCCGACAAACCTACACCGTCCTCGTGCCATTCCCCACCGGCGGCGGCCACTGGTCGAAGGTCGACCAACAGCTCGACCTGCTCGACGTCGAGGCCAGCGCCTTGCGTGCCGCCGGTCGCCTGGAACTGACCAGCGTCCTCGCGGCGCGCCAACCGGCCGAAGCGGCCACTCCATCCACCAAGGCCTTGAAGGCCGCTGCCAAGAAGGCTGAATAACCATGGCTGAGGTTCTGAACTTCGAGCACAACGGCATTACCGTCAATGCCACCGAATCCCCCGAGGCCATGGGTGGCCTGGGTGACAACGTCATCGGCCTGGTCGGCACTGCGCCGAAGGCCGACCCGCTGATTCCGCGCAATGCGCCGTTCCGCATCAACAGCTTCACCACCCAGGCCCTGCTGGACCCGACCGGCGCTGAGTCGGGCACCCTGTTCCAGGCGGTGTACCAGATCCTCAAAGTGGTCAAGGTCCCGGTCTATGTGGTGATCGTCGAAGAGGGCGCGACCCCGGCCGACACCGTCAACAACGTGATCGGCGGCGTCGACGCCACCACCGGCCGCAAGCTCGGCCTGGCTGCCCTGGGCAGTGTCCCGGAAGACCTGACCATCATCGGCGCGCCGGGCTTTACCGGCACCAAGGCGGTGGCCGGTGAGTTCGCTGCCTTCGGCAAGCGCATCAAGGCCCGTGTGGTGCTCGACGGCAAGGACGCCGCGGTCGCCGATCAGGTGACCTACAGCAAGGAACTGGGCGGCGCGGACCTGGGTTTCGACCGCTGCCTGGTGGTGCACAACATGCCGGCCGTGTACTCCAAGGCGGCGAAGAAGAACGTGTTCCTGGCGCCGTCGAGCCTGGCCATCGCCGCGCTGGCCAAGGTCAAGCAGTGGGAGAGCCCGGGCAACCAGGTGACCTTCGCCGAAGACGTCTCGCGCACCGTGGAATACAACATTCTCGACACCTCGACCGAGGGCGACCTGCTCAACCGCTACGGCGTCAGCTACTACGCCCGCACCGTGCTCGGCGGCTTCTCGCTGCTGGGTAACCGCTCCATCACCGGCAAGTTCATCAGCTATGTCGGCCTGGAAGACGCCATCAGCCGCAAGCTGGTCAAGGCCGGGCAGAAAGCCATGGCCAAGAACCTGACCAAGTCCTTCATGGACCAGGAGGTCAAGCGCATCAACGACTGGCTGCAGACCCTGGTCGCCGACGAAACCATCCCGGGCGGCAGCGTGTACCTGCATCCCGAGCTGAACAGCGTCGAGAAGTACAAGAACGGTACCTGGTACGTGGTCATCGACTACGGCCGCTACGCGCCGAACGAGCACATGGTGTATCAGCTCAACGCCCGCGATGAAATCATCGAGCAGTTCCTGGAGGATGTTCTCTAATGTTTACCAACCGCGTAAGACAGGCCATCGCGGCCACCCTGCAAGGCCTGCCGTTGTCGGCGACCGTGGAAGAGTTCACCCCGCCGAAGATCGAATTCGAAATGGAAGCGATGACCGGTGGGCGCTTTATCGCCGAAGAAATGGCCAAGAGCGGCAAGGCACTCACCGCCACCCTCAAGCTGCAGGGCCTGGGGCCGGAAATCATGCTGGCGCTGGGCGTGAAGCTGGGCGACGACATCCTGCTCAATGTCCGCGAGGCGGGCCAGGACCAGGATGGCAAGACCTGGTTCACCTACCACACCGTGGGCGGCAAGCTGAAATCCCTGGCCGAAACGGCCATGAAGATGAATGAAAAACCCACCACCACCCTGGAACTCGCCTGCCGTACCTACAACCGTATCGAGAACGGCGTGCCGGTGATCGACATCGACGTGCGCACCCAGAAGTTCGTGCTCAGCGGCGTCGACATCCTCGGCGACGCCCGTCGTGCGGTGCTGATGCCGTAACCCCCTGGCAACACCCTTTGCAATACCCCCTGCAACACTCTTGTAGGAGCGAGCTTGCTCGCGATGGCAATGCAGCAGCCACATCACAGTCGTCGCTCAATCCCCAATCGCGAGCAACTCGCTGCTACCCCCTTTTATCAAGGAATTCATTCATGTCCTGGACGCCTCCGATCCATGTCCTGCTGTGCCCGATTACCGCCGACGATGAGTCGCAGATCGCGCAGATTCAGCTCAAGCCATTGTTCTACGCCGCGCAGAAAGAAGCGCTGGCCCGCGCCGGCGATGATGAGGACGATCAGTTCTTCGAGCTGGCGAAGCTGGCCACTGGGTTGTCGGCCAATGAGCTCGACCAGCTCAAGCGGCCGGACTACGTGAGCATCGCGCAGTACGTCCATGACATGTCGACACGCCCGGCTGCGTACTTCCTCCAGCAGGGCGCCGAGCCTGAAACGGCCAGCGACACCCCTGGCGATACCTCGGCGCAGGGCGACCTGGACCAGGTGGACCTGCTGTTGCCGCTCGATGTGGCGGGCCGGCGCCTGACGTCCCTGACCCTGGAAATGCCCGCGTTGCGAGCGACCAAGGTGATGAAGAAGCTCAAGACCAACAAGGAGCGCGCCGAGTTCATCACCGCGCATTGTACCGGCCTGATGCTGCCCGACCTGGCGCTGCTCAGCGTGCCTGACTGGACGCAGCTGCAAGAGCGCATCGACGATTTTTTAAACAAACCGGCGGCCTTCTTTCGGAGCGCGACATCGAAGTGATTCTCGATGTGGTGCCGCTCATTTACTCGGTAAGTGAGGCGGAAATCCTGGAGTGGGACGCTGGCAAGGCCTTGCGCCGCTACGACATCGCGATCACTCGCCTTGGCGTGAAAGAGGAGTAGAGCGAAATGGCGAACAATCAGTTTTCGCTCAAGAACGCCACCGTGCAACAGCACGGGCTGGCGCCTGTAGGCGTCATGCAGCCAGGCGCCCCCGTGGCGAGCCCGGCGGATGCCGGCCTGTCATCCAGCAGCTTCGTCCTGGCCCTGAATGCCGCCAGCGTGGACATTCGCTTGCTGACCACGGCCATCGACTCGTTGAAGTTGACGCTGTCGTCGCAACGCCCGTTGCAGCTGGCATTCGCCGGCAGCGTCAAGGCCGAGGCTAAAGCCCCGGACAAGGCCGCAGGCGGGCTTCAAGCGCCTGACCTGTTCAAGTCGGCGATGGCGATGGATGCGGCGCTGGCCGATCTGGGGAGGGTGGTTTCTCTCCCCGGCAATGAGCGTGAGGAACTTGCGCAAGACAACTACCGCATGGCCAGTTATCCAGGCATCGCCGCGGGTGGAACCACGGCGGTTGATCTGGCGAAGCTTGAATACGCCGCGGCCAAGGCAGGGATCGAGAACGATAAAGGCGCGTCCCGACGGCAGACCCTGACGGCATTCGGCGGTGATGCCGCGCTCATGGCAACCGCGTTCAAGATGCCGGGCAAGGATGCCGGGGACATGCTGGCCGGTTGGCGCACCTCGATGAAGCTGGACCGCAACCAGGCCCTCGATCTGGCGGATGCGACCAACCACCTCGGCAAGCGTCCGGGAGACGCCGAGGCGGCTGATATCGGGGTGATCCTGCAACGGCATGGCGCTGCCGCCACGGCGGTGGGGCTGGCCCCGGAGCAGGCGGCGGCGCTGACGGCGGCATTGCTCAACACCGGCACGCAAAAGGCCGATGCCGGGGCCGCGCTGAAAGGTATCGCTGCCGTGCTGGGCAAGGGAGAACCCAAATCCGAGGCGCAGCAAGTGGCTTTGCAACGGTTGCACATCGACCCGCTGAAGCTGGATGGGGCAGGTGGTCTGACCAAGGTGCTGGAGGCACTGCAAGCGCCCGACGTTTCGAGTCGGGAGCGCTCCGCGTTGGCCACTACCCTGTTCGGCAGCGCGGATGAAGCAGCGTTGCGCCTGTCGCAACAGCTGCCTGAAGTTCAAAAGGCCTTGGCGCAGGTCGCCGACAAGCAGCAGTACGCCACCTCGGAGCTGGGCGACAAGGGCTCGGTACGCCAGTCCGCATCGGCCCAGGCGAATACCTTCGACGCCCGCTTGAACCGGATGAACACCGCGTTCGGTTCCGCCCTCGCGCCGGTGGCGGAAGGGGCGATGGTGCCTATCGGTGGGGTGGTCGATGGTTTGAGCAGCCTGGCTACGGAGTTTCCGAAGATCGCTGCCGGCCTGGCCTTGGCGGGTGCTGCCATCGCACCGGTGGTGGGCCGCCTGCTCAAGTCGGTGCTGGACGAAGTCTTTACCCAGGTGGCGAAAAAACTGTTGAGCCTGGCGGCTCCGAGCCTGCCATCGAGTATTGGCAAGCTGTTCGGCGAAGGCGCAGGCTGCTGTGGCGGCCCTGCGGGCGGTACTGAAAGTCGCGGCCCCAACAGAAGAGAGCGCAGGCAGCGCGACAGGCAAGAGAAGAGAGACAGGCAGAAAAACCAAGCCAGGACGGCAAAGCCTGCAAAAAGAGCCGTCTCTGCAACAGCTCCGCGTGGCGGGCTGCTTTCCCGTATCGGTCGCGGATTGAGCGGCAGTTTCGCCGGCTTGCGTTCAGTGGCCGGCCGCGTGGCCAGTCGACCGCTCAAGCTGCTCAGGGCCGGCGTGAATGTGTTCAAGGGGGTGCGCAACCGCGACCCCAAGGCCATCGGCTCTGGCCTGGGCACCTTGGGCGGCGCCTGGGCCGGCAGCGCATCCGGTGCTGCGCTGGGGGCCGCCCTGGGTAGCGTCGTGCCGATCCTCGGCACGGCTGTCGGCGGGTTGCTCGGCGGCGCCATCGGCGGCTGGTTGGGTAGCGAGGCCGGCGGCCGGTTGGGGGAGGAGGCAGGTGGACACCTGGGAGGCGAGCCGGCGGACCGCTTGAAGTCGCCGGATGAAGTGAGCAAGAACCTCGCAGCCAGCTCGGCTTCCAGCCAGCAGGTCACCTTCGCCCCGGTCGTCAATATCTACGGCCAGGATCAGGCCACCTCCAGGCAACTGGTGGACATGGTGATCCAGCAAATGCAGATGCAGGTCATGCCTCTGATGATGAGCAACCCGCTCGCGGTACGGCGCGGCGCGGCCCTGACCGATGGAGTGATGTGATGCGACAGCAGATGGCGTTGGGCAATTTCATTTTCGGCTTGTCCACCGGCTTCGCCTACGACCGGCTTGAACGCAAGACGGACGGTGGCTGGGCCAGTATCGACATCATCACCAGCAAGCCGAAATCGCAGCAGGCCGGGCAGAAGCTGGAAACGCTGCAGATCAGTGGCAAGTCGATGTACGCCACGGGCATGGCGCGCCTGGACCAGCTGCGCGAGTTGCAGGCCGCTCGCGTGCCCTTGCCGTTGGTGGATGGCATCGGTCGCAACTGGGGGCGCTGGCGCGTCAACCTGGTGACGGAGGTGCAGACTTCCATCATCGATGACGGTACCGCGCTGGTGATCAACTGGACCATCAACCTCGAGGAATTCGTCAATGCGTAGGGTTCGAAGTATTGCCGGCGATTCGGTCAACCTGCTGCTCTACCGCGAGGTGGGACGTTGCGACGATGCGGTCGAGGAAGCGCTCTGGCGCCTCAATCCGCTGCTGGCCGAGAAAGGCCCGGTGCTGCCGGCGGGTGTCTGGGTGACAGTGCCCGAGATCGAGTCGCGGCCGGTGGCTGCAATGCCCGTTTCGGCCTGGGACTGAGGAGGCGTCATGACCCTGGGATTCACCCCGAGCATTGAGCTCTACGGCGCCAATGCCGCACGCCTCAACGAACGGCTGATCAGCTGGACCCACATCGACGCCGCGGGCATCGAGTCCGACCAGCTCTCGCTGACCCTCGATATCGAAGGCCTGGAAGGGCTCCCCGAGCTGGGCGGGAAGGTCGGCCTGCGGGTGGGCTATCTGGAGTCGGGGCTGGTGGATCGTGGCGAGTTCGTCATCACCCGCCGCACGCCCAACCTGTTCCCGCCGCGCCTGACCCTGGTGGCTACCGCAGCCCCCTTCAAGGTGGCGGATGCGACCGGCTTCAAGCAGCGCCGCTCCGCCAGCCATGGCCCCACGACCCTCGGCGCGCTGTTTCGCCAGCTGACCTCGCGCCACGGTTTTTCACCGCGGGTGGCGCATGAACTGGACTCGATCCCGATCCCGCATGTCGATCAGTGCAACGAGACCGACATGGGCTTTCTGACGCGTATTGCCCGCCCGCACGATGCCGTCACCAAACCGTTCAACGAGATGTATGTACTGGCGCTGCGCGGGCAGGCGAAGTCGCTCTCCGGGAAAATCCTTTCGCCGGTGCGTTTGAGCGTGACCCGGGATAACCGCCCGGGGGATACGGCGTTCATCTCGGCCAGCATCGATGAAAACGGCCGGGCCAAGCACAAGGGCTGCAAGGCTACCTGGTGGGATTCGGCGGCCGGCAAGGAGCGTGTGGTCAGCCTGGGGCAGGCTCCTTTCCAGGTCCTGCGCCAGCGTTACCCGGCAGAGGGCGAGGCCCGCGGCGCAGCCCAGGGCGCCATGCGCCGAATCGAGCGCGAAGCGATCAAGTTGAAGATCGACTGCCCCGGTGATCCGGCGCTGTCGGCCGAGGGGCTGGTGTCGCTGGACAACAGCTGGCCGGGGTTCATGCAGGGCACCTGGTCGATCGACAAGGTGACTGCCAGCGGCAATCGCGAAAAAAATTATCGCTGCCTGATCGAGGCTACCTGCCTGGAGCAACAGCCCTAGTTACCGGGCCTTGCCCGGCTGTTCTGATCTTGCGCGCCGTTGTTTCCACGACTCCATCCTGTTGCCCGGGCGCCCGCAGCCTGGGCGATCGCTTGTGGCCGCGCCTGAAGGTTTCCCATTCACCCCGTTGTGGAGCTTCTTCATGAAGATCACTCCGATCCTCACGCAACTGCGCGATCACTGCCCCGGCCTGGCCGATCAGGTGGCCGTCGGCGTCGATCTCGCGCTGTTGCAAAGCAATACCGCGTTGCCCACCCCCAGTGCCCATGTGACGCCGATCGCCGATCTGGCCAGCCCGAGCACCGGGCAGAACGTTACCCGCCAGGCCATCCGCGACCGCTTGGTGATCACCCTGGTGCTGGACGCCAGCGACGGCCGGCAGGCCCTGGAGCAACTCGAAAGCCTGCGTGCCGAGTTGTGGCGGGCGCTGGTGGGGTTCAAGCCGGGCGCGGACTACAACCCGATCGAATACGACGGGGGCGAGCTGGTTTCGCTCAGCGCCACGCGGTTGTTCTATCAGCTGCGCTTTTTCGCCGAGTTCCAGCTGGGACGCAACCTGGCCAGCCAGCCGGCGGAAACCTGGCGCGAGCGTGAACTGGACGGCCTGCCGTCCTTTACCGGGGTCACGGTACGGGTCGATGCCATCGATCCGGCGGACCCCAACCTGCAACACCCGGGGCCCGACGGGCGCCTGGAACTGACTTTCTCTGGAGACGTAACGCAATGAGCAAACGCATCACTGTGCTGCCGGCCGCGGGCCGCGCCGTGCCGGACCCCGAAGCCGGCGACCTGCTGCCGCTGGAAGGCCGTGAAGTCGACGACAACGCCTGGTGGCGCCGGCGTCTGGCCGATGGCGATATCACCCTCAAGGCCGCGAAGGCGGCCAAACCACAAGGAGCCAAATAATGGCGATCGGATTCAGCAATATTCCGGCGGACATTCGTGTGCCGCTGTTCTACGCCGAGATGGACAATTCGGCGGCCAATAGCGCTTCTTCGGCCATGCGCCGACTGATCGTGGCCCAGGTCAACGACAATGTCGCGCCGGCCGAAACCGGCAAGCTGGTGCTGGTGTCCAGCGTCGCGCTGGCCAAGAGCATCGGCGGTCAGGGCTCGATGCTCGCCTCCATGTACGAGACTTGGCGCAAGACCGACCCGATTGGTGAAATCTGGTGCCTGCCGCTGCACAACGTCGAAGGCAGCGTGGCCAAGGCCGAGCTGAAGTTCACCGGCACCGCCAGCGCCAGCGGCGTGCTCAACCTGTATGTCGGTGGTGTGCGGGTTCAGGCCGCCATCGTCAATGCCGCCACCGCGGCTCAGGCCGCCAGCGCGCTGGCGCTGAAAATCAATGCCGCCGCCGACCTGCCAGTGAGCGCCGAGGCGGTCGAAGGCACCCTGACCCTGACCGCCAAATGGACCGGCGACAGTGCTAACGACATCAGCCTGCAGCTCAACCGCCTGGGCAAGAGCAATGGCGAAGAAACCCCGTCCGGCTTGAGCGTGACGGTCGGCAAAATGGCCGGCGGCGCCGGCGTGCCGGATCAGGTTGCCGCACTGGCGGCCCTGGGCGATGAACCTTTCGAGTTCATCTGCATGCCGTGGACCGACACCGCGACCCTCAACGCCTGGCAAGCCGTCATGGATGACAGCACCGGTCGCTGGTCCTGGGCCAAGCAACTGTTCGGTCACGTCTACAGCGCCAAGCGCGGCACCGTCGGCACCCTGGTAGCGGCAGGGCAAGCACGCAACGACCAGCACATCACCATCCAGGCCCTGGAACCGGGCGTACCGCAGCCGTTCTGGGTGCAGGCCGCGGCACTGGCCGCGCGCACCTCGGTGTTCATCTCCGCCGACGCCAGCCGTCCGACCCAGAGCGGCAGCCTGCCGGGTGTCGATCCGGCGCCGGCCAGCGAGCGTTTCACCCTGACCGAGCGTCAATCGCTGCTCAGCTACGGCATCGCCACCGCCTACTACGAAGGCGGTTACGTGCGCATCCAGCGTTCGATCACCACCTACCAGAAGAACGCCTACGGCCAGGCCGACAACTCCTACCTGGACAGCGAAACCATGCACCAGTCGGCCTTTATCGTGCGCCGCCTGCAAAGCGTGATCACCAGCAAGTACGGGCGCCACAAACTGGCCGCCGACGGTACCCGCTTCGGTGCCGGCCAGCCGATCGTGACCCCGAGCACCATCCGCGGCGAGCTGATCGCCCAGTACGCCAAGCTCGAACTGGAAGGCCACGTGGAGAACGCCGAGCTGTTCGCCGAGCACCTGATCGTCGAGCGCGACAGCCAGGACCCGAGCCGGGTCAACGTGCTGTTCCCGCCGGACTACATCAACGGCCTGCGTGTGTTCGCGCTGCTCAACCAATTCCGTCTGCAGTACGACGCGGCGGCCTAAGCCGAGCCTCTTTCACTGCGCTTTTCCAGCCCGCCTGGTGCGGGCTCATTTTTTGGGAGAAACACCATGGGTCAACTGATTGCGGGCACCTGCTACGTCAAAGTGGACGGCGCTCAACTGACCATCAACGGCGGCTGCGAAGCACCGCTGATGTCCGTGAAACGGGAAACCATCGTGCCGGGCTTCTACAAGGAAACCGACATTGCCCCGTCCTTCAAGGTCACGGCGCTGCACACCCCGGACTTCCCGCTCAAGCAGCTGGTGGCCGGTTCCGACATGACCGTCACCTGCGAGTTCAGCAACGGCAAGGTCTACGTCCTGGCCGGCGCCTACCTGGTGGAAGAGCCGGTTTCCAAGGGTGACGACGCGAGCATCGAACTGAAGTTCGAAGGCATCAAGGGGACCTGGCAATGAGCGATAGCGTAAAGCTGCGTGTGGCCATCGAAGCCCACGGCGAGCCGCTGACCGAACTGACCCTGCGCCGCCCGACGGTGCAGGAAGTGCGGGCGATCAAGGCGCTGCCGTACAAGATCGACAAGAGCGAAGAAGTCAGCCTCGACATGGACGTCGCGACCAAGTACATCGCGGTCTGTGCCGGCATTCCTCCGTCCTCGGTCAACCAGCTCGACCTGGCTGACCTCAACGCCCTGAGCTGGGCGGTCGCGAGTTTTTTCATGAGTGCGGCATCGGAGCCATCAGCGACCTGATCGCGGTTGCCTATGACCTGGCCTGGTTCTGGAAGGTTGACCCCGAACAGATGATGGCCAGGCCACTGGATGTGCTCCGGGAGTCCCTGGAGCACGCGCAACGGATCAATGCGATGCAGCAGGTGCAGTGATGGCGAACATCAATCAAAGCTTGAATCAGACGAGCATCAAACAGCGCCTGAGCGTGACCAATGTGCAGACCACGGTGAACATGCTGGTGGTCATGCAAGGCATGCAGAAACTGGACGCCGAGTTGGGCGAGGTGCGTTCGAAAGTCAGCCGCTTCAAGAAAAGCATCGAAGACAGCGGCCTGGGCGGGCTGGATTTTTCCGGCCTGATCAAGGGCGGTGGCCTGGCCGCGCCTTTCGTGGCGGGAGTCAATTCCGCCATCGAATTCGAGAACCAGGCGGCGCGAGCCAAGCTGGTGGCGCAGGGCATCGAACCGCCCAAGGATGTGCTGGGCGAGACGGGCACTAACCTGAAGGCGTTCAGCGACAGCGTCGACGACATCTCGCAAAAGTTCGGCAGCGCGCTGCTGCCGGCGGTCAACTCGGTAGTGACCGCCGTGCAACCGCTGCTGGGCTTTGTGGCCAAGGTCATTGAAAGCAACCCGCAGTTGGTCCAGGGCCTCGCCGCCGGCGCCTTGGCCTTCACCGCGATCCGCGGCGCCATGACCCTGGCCTCGTCCGCCGTGACCCTGTTCAGCAGCGGCCTGCTGGCCTCGCCCATCGGCCTGATCGCCCTGGGGATCGCGGTGGCGGCGGGCCTGATCGTGGCCAACTGGGAACCGCTGTCGGCGTTTTTTGTCACCCTCTGGGCGAGCATCAAGGACGCCGCCACGCAGTTGATGGCGGGGTTGAAGACGGTCTTCGGCTGGACCCCGCTGGGGATGGTGATCGCCAATTGGGGATCGATCACCGGCTTTTTTGCCGGCCTCTGGGAACAGCTCAAGACGATGGCCGCGTCCGTGGTCGATTTCTTCAAGCAGGTGTTTTCCTGGACGCCGCTGGGGCTGGTGATTGAAAACTGGACGCCCCTGAGCGGCCTGTTTTCCGCGTTGTGGGCGTTGCTCAAGGCGTTGTCCGTTCCGGCGATGGACTTCCTCAAAGGCCTGTTCGCCTGGACGCCGCTGGGGATGGTGATCAACAACTGGGGAGCGATCAGCGGTTTCTTCGCCTCGCTCTGGGCCGGCCTGCAAGGTCCGGCGCAGCGGGTCAAGGCCTTCTTCATCGGGCTGTTCGACAGCTCGCCACTGGGGCTGGTGATCAACAACTGGGGCGCCATCAGCGCTTACTTCGCTTCGCTCTGGGCCGGCCTGCAAGGTCCGGCGCAACAGGTGAAGGACTTCTTCGTCACGTTGTTCGATACCTCGCCACTGGGGATGGTGATCAATAACTGGGGCACGATCGGCACCTACTTCGACGCCATCTGGGCGACTCTGAAAAGCGCGGCGCAGGTCATCAAGGACTTTTTTGTCAGCCTGTTCGAGTGGTCGCCCGTGGGGCAGATCATTGCCAACTGGCAGCCCATCAGCGATGTGTTCGCGGCCCTCTGGGAGGTGTTGAAAGCCCTGGCGGCGCCGGCCATCGAATTCATGCGTGGCCTGTTCGAGTGGTCGCCCCTGGGGCAGATCATCAAGAACTGGGAGCCGATCACCGAATGGTTCAGTGGCCTGTGGCAACGGCTGCAGGCGGTGATCGCACCGATCAGGGAACTGTTCGACGGTGGTTTCGCCGGTTTCGTCGCCCGCGTCACCGGCAAGGTGGAAAACCTGACCGAGGCGCAGCGGCAAACCAATGCCGAAGGCAAAGGCGCGCTGGCGCCGGCGTTCTTCGGTGGCGGCCAGCCGGCGCCGGGTTCTTCGGCGCTTTCCGCCGGCCTGCCGCAAAGCTCCACCTCGCTGTTGCAGCAGAGCGCGGCCAACAACCGCACGCAATTGCAGGGCGGGCTGACGGTGAGCTTCGAAAACGCCCCGGCGGGCCTGCGTACCAGCGCGCCGCAAATCAACCAACCCGGCGTGGCGCTGTCGTCGCGTGTCGGCTACCGCTCACTTTCGCTAGGAGGTTCCAATGAGCTGGCGTGATCGTTTGTTGCCGGCGTCGTTTCGTGGCGTCGGGTTCTGGGTCGACCAGGCGAAAACCCCGGTCGGCCACAAGGGCCAATTGCACGAGTACCCGCAGCGTGACCTGCCGTTCTACGAGAGCCTGGGGCGGCAGGCGCGGACCCACGACCTGACGGCGTTCATCGTCGGCGCCGATTGCCTGGAGCAGCGCGACAAGCTGCTCCAGGCGCTGGAGCAGGGCAGCGGTGAGCTGGTGCACCCGTGGCTGGGGCGCCTGCAGGTCAAGGTCGGCGAATGCGAGATGACCCAGAGCCGCCAGGACGGCGGCCTGGTGACCTTCACCCTGAAGTTCTACCCCGACCAGCCGTTGCAGTTCCCCAGCGCCACGGTCAACACCCGCCAGCTGTTGCTGGTATCGGCCGACAGCCTTATCGGCTCGGCGGTGCGCCGCTTCGAGGAGGCCATGACCCTGGTCAAGGCCGCGCGCATCGGCATCGCCGACCTGCGCAACAGCCTCAAGGAGGTCTACCAGACCATCGAGCAGGAGCTCAAGCCGCTGATCGACACCTACCGCGATCTCAACCTGCTGGTGCGGGCGATCAAGGACCTGCCCAAGGAAGTGAGCGCTGAGTTCAAGGGCTTGCTGGGGGACATCAAGGACCTCAAGGACTATGCGCGCAACGGTTACCGCGGCGTGCTGGCCAACGTCTCGCAGCAGGTCGAGGCGGTGAAGAAGATCGACACGCCGAAACTCACCACCGGCAAGGACACCACAGCCGCGGCGCAAGCCATGGCCGACCTGGTGCAGGACGCCGTGCTGGTGCGGATCGTCCAGGCGGTGGCCTCGCTGCCGGTGGCGACCCCGGCGGTCAAGCTGAGCGGCACGCCGCCTTTGGCCAAGCAGGCGATCCAGCCGGTGACCCGCGCGGAAGTGCCGGTGGCCGACGAGGTGCTGGCGCTGCGCAACGCGATCAACGAGGCGATCTGGCAGGCGGCGGAAAAAGCCGACGCTGTGCACTACGAGGTGCTCAACGGCCTGCGCCAGCTGGCCTACGGCCACCTCACCGCGGTGGCCTCGTCCGGCGTGCGGCTGGTGGTCAAGAACCCGATGCAGAGCCTGCCGACGGTGGTGCTTGCCTATCGGCTGTTTGGCGATGCCACCCGGGCGGCCGAAGTGCAGCAGCGCAACGGAGTGGCCCATCCCGGCTTCCTGCCGCCGACCAACGTCAAAGTGGCGGGGGAGTGAGCCATGGGCAACTTCGATAACCGGGTGCTGTTGACGGTGGACGGCCAGGATTACGGCGGCTGGAAAAGCGTCGAAATCAGCGCCGACCTGGAGCGGCAGTTTCGCACCTTCAAGCTCGACGTGACCTGGCAATGGCCGGGGCAGACCCTGGACCAGCGCATCCGTCCCGGCGCCAAGTGCCAGGTGCGCATCGGCGCCGACCTGTTGCTCAGCGGCCATGTGTTCAAGGCGCCGATCAGCTATGACGGTCGGCAGATCGGCTTGAGCATCGAGGGCAGTTCCCTGACCCAGGACCTGGTGGATTGCGCGGCGATCAACCAGCCCGGCCAATGGCGCGAGCAGAGCCTGCTGAAAATCGTCCAGGCCCTGGCCGCGTCCTACGGCGTCGGGGTGGTCAGCGAGATCGCGGAAACCACGCGGTTGAGCAGCCACAGCATCGTGCCCGGGGAAACCGTGTTCCAGTCCATCGACCGCCTGCTGACCTTGTTCCGGGTGTTCTCCACCGACGACGCCGAAGGCCGGGTGCTGTTGGCCCGGCCAGGCAGCGGCGGGCGTGCGGTGGATGTGCTGGAGTTGGGCAAGAACATCCTCTCGGCCAGCGCGCCGATGGACTTCAGCCAGGTGTTTTCCGAGTACCGGGTGATCGGCCAGCACAAGGGCAACGACCAGAAAAGCGGCGCCGCGGTCAGCGAAGTGTCGGGCGTGGCCAGCGACGGCACGGCCAAGCGCAAGCGGGTCACGGTGATCAACGAACCAGCCCAGCTGACCCAGGAGCTGGCCCAGCAACGGGCCGACTGGGAAAGCGCCATTCGCACCGGCAAGGCCCTGACCAGCACCTACAAGGTGCAGGGCTGGCGCCAGAGCAACGGCGAGCTGTGGCGCCACAACACCCTGGTGCGGGTGATCGACCCGGTGCTGGGTTTCGACCAGGACCTGCTGATTTCCAAGGTCACCTACTCGCTCTCCGAGCAGGGCTCGATCACCACCCTGCAGGTGGCGCCGCCCCATACCTTCGACGCCAGTCCGGTGCCACCGAAAGCCTAAAACCCCCCGGTAATGTAGGAGCGAGCTTGCTCGCGATGGGGGGCGACACGGTGTGCCTGTAAGGCCGCTATCGCGAGCAAGCTCGCTCCTGCACAAGGGGCAAGGAAAAAACCATGAGCCTACTGACACGCCTGTTGGCGCGCGGCACTGTCGTGCTCGCCAACTCGGCCAACAAACTGCAATCGCTGCAAATGCGCCTGACCGCCGGCGAAGTGAACGACGACATGGAGCACTTCGAACCCTACGGCTTCACCAGCAACCCGCTGGCCGGCGCCGAAGGCATCGCCACCTTTCTCGGCGGCGATCGCTCCCATGCCATCGTGCTGGTGGTCGCCGACCGCCGTTTTCGCCTCAAGGCCCTGGCCCCCGGCGAAGTGGCGATCTACACCGACGAAGGCGACAAGATTCATTTCAAGCGTGGGCGGATCATCGACATCGAGACCGCCACCCTCAATATCCGCGCCAGCAGCGCGGTGCATATCGACACCCCGACCCTGACCCAGACCGGCAAGATCGTCTCCCAGGGCGACCAGGTCGCTGGCGGCATCAGCCAGATCAAGCACGTGCATGGCGGCGTGCAGTCGGGTAGCGGGCAGACCGGCGCGCCGGCGGGAGGCCAATGATGTTTATCAGCCAAGACCTGCACCGCGCACTGACCCGTTCCGTGCTGATCAGCCTGTTCACCTGGCGTCGCGCGGCGGACGACGACCCGCTGGACGACGAGGAGCGCTTCGGCTGGTGGGGCGACAGCTTTCCCACCGTGGCCGACGACCGCATTGGCTCGCGGCTGTGGCTGCTGCGGCGGGTCAAGCTGACCCGCCAGACCCAGCTCGACGCCGAGTTCTATGCCCGCGAAGCCCTGCAATGGCTGATCGACGATGGCCATTGCAGCGCGGTCGAGATCATCAGCGAACGTCTCGACGACCAGCGCCTGAACCTGCGCACGACGCTGGTCCTGGCCAACGGTGAACGCCTGGACATCAACCCCGATAACAGTTGGCAGGTGACCTATGCCCTTTGATACCCCTTCGCTGCCGGTGCTGATCAAGCGCACCCAAAGCGACCTGGCCAGCGATGCGCTGCGCCAGTCCGATGCGCAAGTGCTGGCCCGCGCCCTCGGTGGCGCCGCCTATGGCCTCTACGGCTACCTGGACTGGATCGCCGATCAGATCCTGCCGGACAAGGCCGACGAGTCAACCCTGGAACGCATCGCCGCGCTGCGTTTGAACCAGCCGCGCAAGGCCGCCCAGGCGGCCAGCGGTTCGGTGAGCTTCACGGCGGCGGCAGGCGCGGTGCTGGACGTCGATACCCTGCTGCAGGCCAGTGACGGCCGCACCTATAAAGTCACCGCCGCTCGCACCACCAGCGCCGGCAACAACAGCACCACCATCCAGGCCCTCGACGCCGGCACCCTGGGCAACGCCGAGGCCGGCCTGAACCTGATCCCGGTGCAACCGATCCAGGGCATCGGCAACACCTTCACCGTACTCGCCCCCGGCCTGAGCGGCGGCGTCGCCGCGGAAAGCCTGGAATCGCTGCGCGCCCGGGTGATCCGCTCCTATCGCATCATCCCCCACGGCGGCTCGGCCCAGGACTATGAAACCTGGGCGCTGGAGTGCCCGGGGATTACTCGGGCGTGGTGCCGTGGCAGCTACCTGGGGCCGGGCACCGTGGGCCTGTTCGTGATGCGCGACGACGATGCGCAACCGATCCCGAATGCCGAGCAACTGGCGGAGGTAAAGGCCTACATCGAACCCTTGCGTCCGGTGACGGCCGAGTTGCATGTGCTGGCGCCGCAGCAGTCGCCCGTGACCTACAGCCTGCGCTTGTCGCCGGACACCAGCGCGGTGCGCGCGGCGGTCGAGGCCCAGTTGCGCGACCTGCACAACCGCGAGGCCGGCCTGGGCGACACCTTGTTAATCAGCCATATCCGCGAGGCCATCAGCAGTGCCGCCGGCGAGAACGATCACCGGCTCAGCGCGCCGGCCGCGGATGTTCCCGCCGCCAGTAACCAGTTG
Organism: Pseudomonas sp. 09C 129; assembly: GCF_002843625.1. Lineage (NCBI taxonomy): Bacteria > Pseudomonadati > Pseudomonadota > Gammaproteobacteria > Pseudomonadales > Pseudomonadaceae > Pseudomonas > Pseudomonas sp. 09C 129. The sequence continues at coordinate 1,871,694 of NZ_CP025261.1, forward strand.
CTGACGTTCGGAGGTTGCGTATGGCTGGAGTAAGAACCGCCGCGCAATACCAGAGCCAGCTGCGCAGCCTGCTGCCCAGCGGCCCGGCCTGGGACCCGGAGCGGGTGCCGGAGCTCGAGGAGGTGCTCGAAGGCGTGTCCCAGGAACTCGCCCGTCTCGATGCCCGCGCTGCCGACCTGCTCAATGAAATGGACCCGGCGGGCGCCAGCGAGCTGGTACCGGATTGGGAGCGGGTGATGAACCTGCCCGACCCCTGCCTGGGTGCGACCCCACTGTTCGACGACCGCCGCCTGGCCGTGCGCCGGCGGCTGCTGGCTGTCGGCAGCCAGGCGCTCGCCTACTACGTCGAGATCGCCCGCAGCCAGGGCTATCCGAACGCCACCATCACCGAGCACGAAGCCCCGCGCATGGGCCGCGCACGGTTTGGTGAAGCGCATTTCGGCACCTGGCAGGCGCAATTCATGTGGACGCTCAACACCGGTGGACGACTGCTCCTGGGCCGCCGTTTCAACGCCAGCTACTGGGGCGAACGTTTCGGCATGAACCCGGGCTCGGCCCTGGAATGCCAGATCCACCGCAGCGCACCGGCCCATACGCGGGTGCATATCAATTATGACTAGGGGATAGACCGATGGATTATCCGAAGAGTGTGCCCAGTGCCGGGTTGGTCAACGGCAGGTTCGTCGATGAGAACCCGCTGACCGGCACCCCGGGTTCGCTGATTCCGGCGGACTGGGGCAATGGGGTGACCCAGGAACTGCTGGCCGTGATCACGGCGGCCGACCTGACGCCCAGCGAGGCGAACCTGACACAACTGCTGAGCGCGATCCGCAGCATCAGCCGCAAGAGCGCAGGGCTCGGCATTCAGCGCTTCACCGCCAATGGCAGCTTCACCGTGCCGGAGGGCGTGACGAAGATCTGGCTGAGTGGGTGTGCGGGTGGGGGTGGGGGAGGTTCATGTCCAGCTGGAACCACCGGATCCGCATCCGGTGGCAGCGGCGGCGGTGCAGGCCAGCCGGCCATCAAGGTACCCGTCACCGTCACTCCTGGCCAAGTGATCCCCATCACGATTGGAGCGGCGGGTGTGGGTGGCGTCAGCGGAGTCAGCAACCCGACAAGCGGAGGAAACACGCTTGTGGGGGTGGGAGGCGCTTTGCTGGTGCTGAGTGGCGGAGGCGCTGGTAACTCGGGGGCAAATCTTCCTGTAGACCGTGTGGCCGGTCCAAGAGGGGGAGAGGGATTTCCCGCCGGTGGCGATGCTACCGATTCTCAGGCCCAGGTGACGGCGGGATTGTCGGGGGCTGGCGCAAGCGGGCCATTCGGTGGCGGTGGCAGCGCCTGTCGATATGGAACATCGGGAGGGTACGCGGCACGGGATGCCTACGGCTTCGGCGCTGGCGGCAGCGGCGCGGGAGGCTGGTATGTGTCTGGTGCCTTGGCCGTCTCGGGGGGGCGCGGTGCTCCTGGTCTGATGATCATTGAGTGGTGAGCATATGAGTAAGCAAGTTCTTTACTGCCTTGCGTCCGGGGTGGTCATCGAGTGGCAGGACACTGAAGTACTGGCCTACGCGGCGACAGACGAGGGCAACAGCGTCCTGCCGGTGACGGCCGAGCAATGGAAGCAGAGGGAGGCATTGCATTTCGTACTGGATGGCGAACTGACTCGGGTCGATGGACCTCCACCCTCCGCTGCTCATTACTGGGACGGTAGCCAGTGGTCGCTGGACTCCCTGAAGGCCGCGATCATCGCCGAACAGGAGGCGGAGCAACTTTGCCGGCGAGTGGACGCAGAGGCTGACACTGCCCGGCAGATGCTCGGCGGTGACCCGCTGCGTGCCATGGAGTATGCCCAGGCCGCCAGCGACGCCCAGGCGTTCAAGGAGGCCGGCTACCCGAAAAAGGCGGTGCCTCTCGCGGTAAGCGCCTGGGTGGTGAAAGGCCGTACCGCCAGGGAAGCGGCCGACCAGATTCTCGACAAGGCGGCCGAGCTCAGCAGCAAGCTGCTCGCACTTCGCACGCTGCGCTTGCAGGCAAAAGAGCGCATCCGGGCTCAGGCCAGCAAGGGTAAGCAGGAGGCTGCGAAAGACCTCTGTGAGGCAGCGATCGAGGCGATTCGCAAGGTTACCGGCGACTGAACGGGAACACCGTGTTGCGTTTCAAGCAGCCGTTCAAGGTCGCCCAGGTGGCCAGCGGTTCGCCGAGCTTCAGTGCTATGGCCTGCTCGCCATAGGTAGCCAGAGCACGGAAATAGCCCGCAGCTGAGCACTTCTGTTATCGGGCTCCATGCGCCTCGCGTGGGACGCTCAATTCGGTACCTGGAAGGCGCAATTCCCTTGACCCCTCAACGCCGACGGACGCTGCCACTGGGGCGACGTTTCGGCTCCAGTGCTCCGGCCCATGGGCTGGCGAACATCAATTATGACTAGAGAATAGAGCAATGGATTATCCAAAGAGCACGCCCGGTGTCGGGCTGCTGAATGGGAAGTTTGTCGACGAAAACCCGGTGGCAGGTACCCCGGGATCATTGATTCCCGCTACCTGGGGCAATGCGGTTACCCAGGAAATCCTGAACGTCATCAAATCGGCCGGCCTGGTTCCCGACGAGGCATCGACCACTCAATTGCTGCAGGCGATCCAGAGTTTCGCTGCCCGGGATTTCAAGGACTCCGTACGTGTTGCCACCACCGGCTCCGTTGCCTTGAGCGGTCTGCAAGCTATCGATGGCGTGCAGCTCACGGTCGCCGATCGTGTACTGGTCAAGGACCAGGCCAATGCGGCGCAGAACGGGCTTTATATCGTTTCGGCCGGTTCCTGGGCGCGAGCGCCGGATGCGGCGCTGGATTATCAGGTGACGTCCAACTTTATTGTCGGGACGGATGAAGGGCAGGTAAACAAGTCGCGTATCTGGCAAATGACCACCACGGGGCCGATTACCGTCGGGGCCACGCCTTTGGTTTTCGAACTGATGGCCGGGGCTACCGGAGTGGCTGCCGGGGAATACCGGAAAGTAGTGGTCAATACGCGCGGCCAGGTGACTTCGGGATCGAACCCGACGACCCTGGATGGTTATGCGATTACTGATGCTTACAGCAAAACGGCGGCGAACAATACCTTCGTCAAGCAGGGCGGGGTCGGCACCCAATTAACCAACTCGGTCTATATCGGCTGGGATGGGCAGAACGTTCTTATCCAGGTCGATGCCACCAACTTCGGCAGCCTGTGGTGTTCGCGAAACTTCGACCCTGCGAAAAAGGCCGATGTTTCCGAGGTGTACAACAAGACGGCGACCAATGGGTTGCTGGATGCCAAGATCAGTTCCGATGCCTGCTCTATTGCCGGTTTTGCCAGCGGCAATTCGGCATCGCCGTATATGCGCAATAAAAACAACAACGAGTATGTGGGGCTAGCCAGGGCTGCGACTACTTTGGGTGGTTATGGCATTACCGACGCATATACCGCGACTCAGGTTAATTCCTTTTTAGGGGAGCGTGTCCTGAGGGATGGGATTACCTATGCCGGCTTTGCAAGTAATGACCCGAACACTCCCTACTTCAGAAGGGCTTCCGATAATGGTGTTTATGCTCTTCAACTTAAGCTCGGCTACACCCCTGTACGCCAGGGCGGGGGAATGGTCAGACTTCTAATGTGGTAATGCTGGGCTGGTCCGACGGCTCGGGTCTCAAGGCGCAAGTCGATGCTACCGATCTTGGGGCTATCTGGACCGACCATATTGGTAACTGGAAGGCGGTAGCTGCGCAGGCCACGGCCGGTACGGGCGCGGTTGGCTCCTATGCGCTCCTGCTTCTTGGCGGCGGTGGCGGCACCGGGCCTAGCTCTCTCGTGGCGGGTGTGAATTGCAGGTACGCCGCTTCGGATGGCAATGACTGGGGCGGTGCGCCTGCTGGCACCTGGCGAATTATGGGGGGCGTCAGAAATACGGACGGCGCAAGCTCCGACTCTACAACTCTATGCTTGAGGGTTTCTTGAAATGATGAAAGTACTAAGTGCTCGCACACCTTGCTGGAATGACCAGGCTCATACAACGCTCAACTTGCATGTGATATTCGAAGACACCAAGGACACACTTGGCGAAATCATATTCACCGCCTCTCCTGAAGATCCGGAACCTCATGGCCGGGAGTTGTTTGAACGTGCAGTCGCTTTGGAATTTGGTGATATCGCCGAGCCGGGGGTGGAAATGATAAAGAGCAATGTTCTGTTGCAACGCGCCGAGCTGACCGCAGTTGCCAACTCCGTAATAGAGAAGTTGCAGGCTGACCTGAATATCCTGCAGGACTCCGTGGAACTTGAAATTGCCACGGATAAGGAAATCGCGGCCTTGGCCACCAAGAAGGTCTCCCTGAGTGCCTGGAAAAAGCACCGGGTACTGCTGTCGCGAGTACAGGAGCAAGAAGGGTTTCCAACGGCTGTGGAGTGGCCCGAGGCTCCCGGTGAGTGAGGTCAGCTTGCAGACGTTTGCATTCGAGGATTTCCATCCATGCTGATTACTGAACCCGCTTTGCGAACGCCATTTCGATGAGCAGTTGATTAATCGAAATACAACGCTTTCCGAGGCTCAGTTTTATGAGTTTCTGAATTGTATTCAGTCTTTACGTGACTGGCCCCATTCCCAGTTTTTCCAAATCCAGAAAGTCGTCCAGCGCCACCCGAGTGATTGCCGGGATATTAGTATTTTCATTAAAAATGATTTCTGGCCTTTCTACCCAGATGTACGGGTTGATTTGTTTTTATCCGATGGTATTGCTGGGTTGAAGCATGTTTCATGTGTGCCAGTTCTGGTGGAGGGAAGATGTCTGGGTAAGATCAGTCGTGTTCGAGGTAGAAGGTTTAAGTAATGGATTATCCGAATAGTGTTCCAAGTGTTGGCTTGGTAGATGGCCGATTTATCGATGAAAATGCCATTTCTGGTGTTCCAGGATCACTGATTCCTGCAGCATGGGGCAATGGTGTAACTCAAGAGATACTGGCGGTAGTAAAAAGCGCAGGAATAGCACCGGATGAGAACGACAACGCTCAGTTGCTGAAGGCTTTGCAAGTTATTGTTGGTAAAGCAAGCCCGATGCTTTCAGTCGTGAAAAATATTACAGTTTCCAGATTGCTGGAGTCTGACGAACTGGGTTTGCTACTCATCAATGGTGCGGCAGATACAGTTTCGATAACGCTTCCTCCCAGCAACGAAGGTTTAGGTGTACGTGACGTTATTGTGCGCCGCGTGGACAACAGTGGCAATCGCTTGGTGGTGCAATGTTCGGGGACTGACAACATCAAGTTCCACACCCATTTGCGTCCTGCTGGTTATCCCTTCCTGGTGCTTATGGGGGCAGGGGATTGGTGGCATTTACGCAGTGATGGTGCTGGAAGTTGGTGGCCGGTAGGTCGGTTTGATGGCACGCCTCTGGGGCGTCCGGTCTTTGAAACGACGACCGCTTTCAGCCCCGGTGGTTATGGCGCCTTGAACGGGGCGATTCTCAGCCGGGCCGAATGGCCATGGCTGTGGGATCACGCCAAGGTGTCGGGAATGATGTGGACCGAGGCGACGCGAGTCGGTGCAGAAGGTGGCTGGAGCAGCGGTGATGGAACACTGACGTTTCGGGGCCCCGAAGGGCGGGGTGAGTTCCTGCGGGTTCTGGACGAAGGGCGCGGAATCGATCCGGGTCGTAATCCTGGCGTTGTCCAGCGAGACCAGAATCGGGCGCACATCCATACGCCGACGGCCGTGGCAGTGGGAGAAGGGGCTGCGAATGGAGCGGTCTTCCAGACGTCGGTCTGGTCTCTGAGATACACGCTGCCCTACCAGTTGGTTGGGACCACACCTGTGGGGACCGGTTTATCCAACGAAGGAGGCGCAGAGGCGCGTCCCCATAACGTTGCCTATCCTGGCCGGTTGAAACTGATCTGAGACGAAATGATGAACTACCTGATTGATGCATCGGGGGCTCTGATCGGCCCTGTTGAGTTTCCCCTTATTCCTGGCTTGGGCATTCAGTTGCCAAATAATGCTGTAACTCTGGACCAGCAGCTCGATGAGCCAATGTCTGGTCATGTATGGGCCCTTATCGGAGGCTGGCCTCAACAAGTTCTTGATTTGCGTGGTGTGGTCTACAGCACCGATACGGGTGAATCCGTGGAGTGGTCCGAGGTGGGTGACCTGCCAGAAGGATTTACGAAAACGGCGCCTCCGGGACCGTACTTTAGTTGGCGCGAGGGTTCCTGGCAGCTTGATGTAAAAGCACAACAGGCAGCGGCAACACTCGCCGCTCAAGGTGAGCGGGACAAACAATTGGCTGAGGCGACGTTGCGCATGGCGTCACTTCAATACGCCCTTGAACTGGGAGAAGCCTCATCCGAGGAGCAATCTGCCTTACTGGAGTGGAAGCGCTATTGCGTTGCCTTGAACCGTATCGAGCAGCAGCCGGGTTATCCGCTTGAAATTGAGTGGCCAGTGCTAACTCTGGATGCCCCCCGTGGCCGGTTGAATGCCTTGCGATCTTTCTTCCGTGCCAAATGAACCCAAGTCAGGGAGACACTGATGTCTGTGACCGAGGGACAACTCCTCAAGATCATGCCCAACGCCCGCTCCCAAGCGGGCGTTTTTGTTTCTGCGCTTAACACCGCCATGTTGAACCGCCATATCAACACGCCCAAACGCATGGCCGCCTTCCTCGCGCAGGTCGGTCATGAGTCGGGGCAGTTGCGTTATGTGCGGGAGCTGGGCAATGACCAGTACCTGAGCAAATACGACACCGGCAGCCTGGCGGCCCGTCTGGGCAATACCCCGGAGGCCGATGGCGACGGCCAGAAATACCGTGGCCGCGGTCTGATCCAGGTCACCGGTCGCGACAATTACCGGCAATGCAGCCTCGGGCTGTTCGGTGACGAGCGTTTGCTGGCGTTGCCGCAATTGCTGGAACAGCCACAGTGGGCCGCTGAGTCGGCCGCCTGGTTCTGGCAGCAGAACGGTCTTAACGAACTGGCCGACCGCGACCAGTTCAACAGCATCACCCGGCGTATCAACGGCGGCTTGAACGGCCTGGAGGACCGCCTGCAACTCTGGGCGCGGGCGCGGGAGGTGTTATGCCAGCCTTCGGCCTGATGCCCCTGTCTTCCCGGGCAATGGCTGTCGTCGTGCTGCTGGCCGTGGTGGCCGGCGTCGCGGGGACGCTGGCCTGGCAGGTTCAGGAGTGGCGTTTTGGCCGGCAACTGGCGGAGCAGGCCAGGCTGCACGGCGAAGCGCTGAATCAGTTGAACCTGGCGGCCGCTGCCCGGCAGCGGGACGAGCAGGATAAACGCCTGGCCCTGGAGCAACAGCTGCAAGCCAGCGACCAAACCCATTACCGAGCCTTGAACGATGCACAACGTGATCAAGGTCGCCTGCGCGACCGTCTTGCCACTGCTGATCTGCGCCTGTCAGTCCTCCTCGCCGCCGATGACAGCGCCGGCGGCTGCCCGGTGCCTGCCACCCCCGCCACCGGCGGCGTGGTTCATGGAGCCCCGCGAGCCCGACTTGACCCGGCGCATGCTCAACGAATTATCGGCATCACCGATGCCGGCGACCAGGGACTGATCGCCCTGCAGGCGTGCCAGGCCTACGTCAGGGCGTTGAACCGCTAAACATTTTGATCCGCTCCGTGCCTTGCAAGCGCGTATCGCTCGTGTACGGTAAGACCTCCGCCAACCCGATCAGGAGAGGACCGTGAACGAAATCACCCAGCTTGCCGCTGAACTTGGCAGGCGCCTGCAGATTCTGAATACCCACGTCACCACCGCCGAATCCTGCACCGGTGGCGGGATTGCCGAGGCCATCACCCGCATTCCCGGGAGTTCGGCCTGGTTCGAAGCGGGTTATGTGACCTACTCCAATCGGCAGAAGACCCAACAGCTAGGGGTGCCGGAAGCGCTGTTCGCTTCCGTCGGCGCGGTCAGCCGCGAGGTGGTCGAGGCGATGGTGCGGGGCGCGCAGGGCAAAAGCAGGGCGCGTTTTGCCGTGGCGGTCAGCGGCGTGGCCGGCCCGGACGGCGGTTCGTCACAGAAGCCGGTGGGCACCGTATGGCTGGCCTGGGGCGTGGGAGAGGCGGTAACGGCCGAGTGCCGACACTTTGCCGGGAATCGGGACGACGTCCGCCGACAAACGGTGAGGGCCGCGCTAGAGGGCTTGCTGCAACATGCCGCGGCAGAAATCTCAAAACAGGGGTAGGCGATCCACGAACGCTGTGGAATAATACTGGCTACTTATACAGGTGTTGGCCGTCAGGCCTTATTGATTACGTGAGGACTTTAATGGACGACAACAAGAAGAAAGCCTTGGCTGCGGCCCTGGGTCAGATCGAACGTCAATTCGGCAAGGGTGCCGTAATGCGTATGGGCGATCACGACCGCCAGGCGATCCCGGCCATTTCCACTGGCTCTCTGGGTCTGGACATCGCACTCGGCATCGGCGGCCTGCCAAAGGGCCGTATTGTTGAAATCTACGGTCCGGAATCGTCCGGTAAAACCACCCTGACCCTGTCCGTGATTGCCCAGGCACAGAAGATGGGCGCCACTTGCGCCTTCGTCGACGCCGAGCACGCACTGGACCCGGAATACGCCGGCAAGCTGGGGGTCAACGTTGACGACCTGCTGGTTTCCCAGCCGGATACCGGTGAACAGGCGCTGGAAATCACCGACATGCTGGTGCGCTCCAATGCCATCGACGTGATCGTGATCGACTCCGTGGCGGCACTGGTGCCCAAGGCCGAGATCGAAGGCGAGATGGGCGACATGCACGTGGGCCTGCAGGCCCGCCTGATGTCCCAGGCGCTGCGCAAGATCACCGGCAACATCAAGAACGCCAACTGCCTGGTGATCTTCATCAACCAGATCCGTATGAAAATCGGCGTGATGTTCGGCAGCCCGGAAACCACCACCGGTGGTAACGCGCTGAAGTTCTACGCTTCGGTTCGTCTGGATATCCGTCGTACTGGTGCGGTGAAGGAAGGTGACGAAGTCGTCGGTAGCGAAACCCGGGTCAAGATCGTCAAGAACAAGGTGGCTCCACCGTTCCGCCAGGCTGAATTCCAGATCCTGTACGGCAAGGGTATCTACCTGAACGGCGAGATCATCGATCTGGGCGTGCTGCACGGTTTCCTCGAGAAGTCCGGTGCCTGGTACAGCTACCAGGGCAACAAGATCGGTCAGGGCAAGGCCAACTCGGCCAAGTTCCTGCAGGACAACCCGGAAATCGGTAACGCCCTCGAGAAGCAGATTCGCGACAAGCTGCTGGCTCCGACCGCTGATGTCAAAGCTTCGCCTGTCAACGAGACCATCGATGACATGGCCGACGCGGATATCTGATCGATCCGATGACCGCCGTACTCGATACCCTCGTCGCGGTGCGGCGAACCGCAATGGACCTGCTCGCGCGACGCGAGCACGGTCGAGTCGAGCTGACGCGTAAACTGCGTCAGCGCGGCGCCTCTCCCGAGATGATCGAAACAGCCCTTGACCGTTTGACGGAAGAGGGGCTGCTATCCGAATCCCGCTACCTCGAAAGTTTCGTTTCCTATCGTGCCCGTTCCGGCTACGGCCCCATGCGTATTCGCGAAGAACTCAGCCAGCGCGGTTTGCAGCGTGCCGATATCGAACTCGCCTTGCGTGAGAGCGGCATCGACTGGCAAGCACAACTGGAGGATGTCTGGCGGCGCAAGTTTGCCGGGCATTTCCCGATAGATGCCAAGGAGCGTGCCAAACAAGGCCGCTTTCTGGGGTATCGGGGATATTCGATGGACATGATCGGCCGCTTGTTGAGCGGCCGAAGGGTGGGCGATTGACCTGTAGGGCCCGCGAGTCGAATGCGCGGGCCGCTGCTTCTCCGCTCAAGTGACCTTGATCGGTTCTCTATTGCGTTGTGGCGTCCTGGCCTGATTCATCGCCCAGTTTTCCGGCAGGTTGATGAAGTCGATCAGTTCGCGCAGGCGACCATTGTCGCGGGCGTTGAAGGTGAACGACAGGCGTGCCAGATGGCTGAACTCCGGTTCGTTGTGCTCCTCGACATTGTAGGCATGTTGATGGAAGCGATCGCTCAGGCACAGGTCGGCGAAAGCCGTCTGCATCTGCTTGAGCGCCGGTTCGCTGAGCTTGTGATTCATGCGAATGACAAACTGATGTTTCAGCCAGCGACTGGAGTGGAAGTTGCTGTAGAACTGGTTGATTTCTTCGACCGCCTCCTCGGTGTTGTGCGCCAGGCGCATCAGCTTCATGTCGGTTGGCAGGATGTAGCGGTTGTTCTCGAGCTGGTTGTGGATAAAGTCCAGCGCCCCTTGCCAGAAGGTTCCTCCCGGGACATCCAGCAGCACCACCGGTACCAACGGGCTCTTGCCGGTCTGGATCAGGGTCAGTACTTCCAGCGCCTCATCAAGCGTGCCAAAGCCACCCGGGCATAACACCAGGGCATCGGCTTCCTTGACGAAGAACAGCTTGCGGGTAAAGAAGAAGTGGAAGGACAGCAGGTTCTCCGTGCCGTCCACCGTCGGGTTGGCATGCTGCTCGAAGGGCAGGGTGATATTGAACCCCAGGCTGTGATCGCGACCCGCACCTTCGTGGGCCGCGGCCATGATGCCGCCTCCGGCGCCGGTGATGACCATCAGGTCGGAGCGGGCCAGGGCTGCACCGAGTTCTCGCGCCAGGCCATACAGCGGGTGTTCGATCGGGGTGCGCGCGGAGCCGAATACCGTCACCTTGCGTCGGCCCTTGAACTGCTCCAGCACGCGAAAAGCATGTTCCAGTTCGCGCAGGGCCTGCAGGGTGATTTTCGCGTTCCAGCGGTTGAGATCGTCCTGGGCCATGCGCAGGACGGTGAGAATCATGTCGCGATAAAGAGGAATGTTGGGGCTGTTGGGGGCGATCAGGTTGAGTTGTTCTTCGACCTTGCTGAGGTCGATACCGTTGCTCTGAAAATGACGACTGAGGAGGTCATTCGGTTCGTAAGGCATTCAACTTCTCCTTCTGCACAGAACCTTTGACACGAACGAAGCATTCGTTGGTATCACGACACTGCATGTGTCGCTGTCAGCCCGGCTTTGGCGGCTGATTCGCCAGGGTGGAAAAACCCTGACGTGGCCAGCGGGCCATCCATACAGGTTCTGCTATTCCTTGATTTAGAAAGCATGTGCACTGCAAGACGCGCTTGGGCGGCCTCCGGATCCACCCAGGAAAATTCAGCATGAACACTTTGAAATCTAGACCTTCATGATGATTCGCGCTGACTTGATCATGGGCCTTGAAAGTCGGGGCTGGCAATCACTTATTAGCGGTGACGTGCGGCGTTTTCACCGCCTGTCTGAACGCATGCCGACCGGTGGAGGCTCTGATTTACTAAGTTACAGCGCTAGCAAGACAGCTTGGCGTCAAAGGGCAGGATGCACAGGTCGGGGTTGTCGCGCAGGTAATGGCGAGTGGGGCACGGAGGCTGGTCATGCACAAAGTCGTACTGGAAATAGATGCGCAACTGTATCAACTGCTGAAGTCAGCGGCAGACGCCAATCATCTGACTCTTGAAGAGGAATGCCGACGCCGGCTTGAAGGTGGGGAGCGCCGTTCGAGCTATTTGCAGGCCCTGTTGGCGGAGCTGCGGGCCGATGATCAACAGCGGCACGCAGCGGGGCACTGAATTACTTTTTCTTCTTCGTCGGGGCCGGGCAGTCCGACTCCTGGAAGCGTGCCGAGGCGACCGGGCGGTTGGTGCGGTTCTCGGTGAATTCGTAGCGCATGATCGCGCCCTTGGCCATCAGCTTGCGGTAGTTCGGGTCACGACAAACGCTGGCACCCAGTTGCAGGTAGACCGCCTTGGGGTTGGCGCGCATTTTTTCCGCGTGTTCGGCCTGGACGCTGAGGTGGTTGATCAGCTCCTTGCCTTCGACGGTATAACCCTGGTCGAGGATGTTCTCGTTGACTTCCCGAGGCGTGCCGACGTTACTTTCCTCGGCGGTTTTCTGCAGAGTCTTGTTCAGTTCGAAGTCTTGCAGCGATGCAGCCTGGGCACTGAACGGCAAGGCCAGCAGAAGGGCGGCGGTGGGAACGATAAAGCGCAACATGAAACTCTCCTGGTTCAGTGACTGATGCTTCGACCAGCCACGCGACTGTGCGTTCAGTGGCGGCGAATTATAGGGGAGCGAGGGTAGGCGGTACAGGTTTGAGCAGAGAGCTCTGATAAACTTGTGCGAATTTTCAGCTTTCCGAGTTCTTTTCGTGTCGATTCCTTCTTTCTGCCAGGGCGGCTTCTAATGAGTCATGCCGTATCCCGCCTGCGTGCTCAACGTCTTGCGCGTGCCGTCAGGCCTTTTACCGCCCGGGGCTCCCGGGCGGAGCGCTGTGCGGGCTGTCGGGTGATTCCCAGCCACTGCATGTGCGCCTGGCGCCCCAAGGTTTCCGCGCAGTCGGCGATGTGCTTGATCATGCATGACGTCGAACCCATGAAGCCGAGCAATACCGGCTGGCTGATCGCCGATGTCATAGAAGACACCATGGCGTTCCCCTGGTCGCGAACAGAAGTCGACCCACAATTGCTGGCCTTGCTGGCCGATCCCCAGTGGCAGCCTTATGTGGTGTTCCCCGGAGAGTTCGTCGCGCCACAGCGGGTGGTGAACGAAGTCCGCCTGGAGGCGGGCAAGCGCCCGCTGTTTATCCTGCTGGATGCAACCTGGAGCGAAGCGCGCAAGATGTTTCGCAAAAGCCCTTATCTTGAACACTTGCCGGTATTGAGCCTGGAGCCCGAGCAGTTGTCGCGCTACAAGCTGCGGCGTTCCAAGCGCGATGACCATTTCTGTACCGCGGAGGTTGCGGCGCTGTGCCTGGAGTTGGCCGCGGACCGGCAGGCCGGCGAAGTGCTGGATGCTTATCTGGATGTGTTCAGCACCCATTATCTGTCGGCCAAGTTCCAGCTTGAGATCGACCCTGACGACGAGACGCACACGCGCCTCAAGCCTTTTCTGTAAGACCTGAGGCAAGGGACTGGAATTTTTTCGGCCAGAGCTGCGCCACCAGCATCCCGCTCAGCATCGAGGCGCAGCCGCGCGGGCGTGGCTTTGCATGATGGCACTGTTATTAGTTAGCAAGCTAAGATGCCGCACAGCTCGAAGCTTGACCACCCCGGCTTCGCTGGGCATGCTTGGCGCCGATTAGGGCGCGACCGATCTTTGAAACGCCGCATTTCCGGGCTCTTGGCGTTGATCGTGCTCTTTGGGTGCAGCATTCTGGCTGGCACCTGTGTTGCCTTGGCGAGGACCGAATGCATCGGTGCTCCCATAAAAAACAGGATCATTTGAAAAATGGCCACATACGAAATCCTGATTGCCGATGACCACCCCCTCTTTCGTAGCGCACTGCATCAAGCGGTGACCTTGGGCCTCGGCCCGGATGTCCGTCTGGTGGAAGTGGCGAGCATTGCCGAACTGGAAGCCCGCCTGACCGAAAAGGCCGATTGGGACCTGGTGCTGCTGGACCTGAACATGCCTGGTGCTTACGGTTTTTCCGGCCTGGTGCTGTTGCGCGGTCAGTACCCGCAGATTCCGGTGGTGATGGTGTCGGCACAGGAAGAAGCATCAGTGATGGTGCGTTCACGCGAATTTGGCGCCAGCGGTTTTATTCCCAAGTCCAGTTCTCTCGAAGTCATTCAACAAGCCGTGCGCAGTGTGCTCGACGGCGATGTCTGGTGGCCGCCACAGGCCTTCGAAGAGGTCAGCGTCTCCGCCGAGGCCAAGGCGGCCAGCGAAGGCCTGGCGAGCCTGACGCCACAACAGTTCCGTGTGCTGACCATGGTCTGCGAGGGGTTGCTGAACAAACAGATCGCTTATGAGCTGAGCGTTTCGGAAGCCACCATCAAGGCCCATGTGACGGCAATCTTTCGTAAGCTGGGGGTGCGGACCCGCACTCAGGCGGCGCTGTTCCTGCAACAACTTGAGTCAATTTCCAGCCAGTAACTGGCTCTTTCTTCACGCTTTTTTGACTTTTGTTGAACTAGCTTGCCCATTCCTTATTGTTCTAGTTGCCTATTTATGTCGCCTTTCAAAGGTCAAACCGGTCTTAAACGCATCCTCAATGCCTCGGGATACTCCTTCGATGGCCTGCGGGCCGCCTTCACCGGCGAAGCTGCGTTTCGTCAGCTGGTGCTGCTCAACGCGATTCTGATCCCCGTGTCTTTCCTGCTGAATGTCAGCCGGGTCGAGCGGGCGTTGCTGATTGCTGTCTGCTTGCTGGCGCTGATTGTCGAACTGCTCAATTCGGCGGTCGAGGCGGCGATCGACCGCATCTCCCTGGATCGCCATCCACTGTCGAAAAATGCCAAGGACATGGGCAGCGCCGCGCAACTCGTGGCCTTGAGCATGATTACCGTGGTCTGGGCCGTGATCCTTATCTAAGGAATGCTCGGCAGCACGATCTCGTCGCTGCGCTGCACCCCGGCGGTAAAGGCGCGGCAGAGTTCGAGGAATTCGCGCATCGCCGAGGTCTGATATTTCTGTTTGTGCCAGATGAAATAGAACTGCCGGGCCAGGTCCAGGTCCGGCGTCTCTACCGGCACCAGGCTGCCACGCCGGAAAGCGTCGCGCAGCGCCAGCCTGGAAATGCAGCCAATCCCCAACCCCGACTCCACCGCGCGCTTGATCGCTTCGGTGTGTTCCAGTTCGAGCCGGATATTCAGCGCGCTGCGATGATGACGCATGGCCTGGTCGAAGGTCAGGCGCGTGCCCGAGCCCTGTTCCCGCAGAATCCAGGCTTCGTGGGTCAGTTCCTCCATGCTCGCATGGCCGCGTTTGGCCAAGGGGTGCTGCGGGGCGCAGAACACCACCAGCTCATCCTCGACCCAGGTTTGCACTTCGATGTCCGGATGGCTGCAGTCGCCTTCGATTAGACCCAGGTCAATTTCGTAGTGGGCGACCTGTTGCACGATATGCGCAGTGTTCTGCACGTGCAGTTTGACCTGGCTCTCCGGGTGGACCTGCATGAAGCTGCCGATCAACAGGGTCGCCAGGTAGTTGCCGATGGTCAGGGTCGCGCCCACCGACAACGAGCCGAAGCCGGATTTGCCGTTGAGCAGGTCTTCGATTTCCTTGGCCTGGTCCAGCAACGCCACCGCCTGGGGCAGCAGCTGTTTGCCCAGGGCGTTGAGGCTCAGGCGCTTGCCGGCGCGATCGAACAACTGGCAACTGGATTGCCGTTCCAGTTCGGTGATTGAAGTGCTTGCCGCGGATTGGGAAAGGGCCAGCAGGCCGGCAGCACGAGAAACGCTCTCTTGCTGGGCGACGGCGACGAATACTTGCAGTTGACGGAGAGTAAATCGCATATCGATATAACCGATAACCCTTATCTTAATAATCCAGTTAACAGATATTGTCGCCGCCATTAGAATGCTGTGCAATTGCGCTCGGCTCGCTTGTCGCAGAGCAGGCGCCGACAACTTTCCAGGAGTCCCCCGTACATGAGCAACATGAACCACGAGCGTGTCCTCAGTGTTCATCACTGGAACGACACTCTGTTCAGCTTCAAGTGCACCCGCGATCCGGGCCTGCGCTTCGAGAACGGTCAGTTCGTGATGATCGGCCTGCAACAGCCCAATGGCCGCCCGCTTATGCGCGCTTACTCGATTGCCAGCCCGAACTGGGAAGAGCATCTTGAGTTCTTCAGCATCAAGGTTCCCGATGGTCCGCTGACTTCCCAGCTGCAGCATTTGAAGGAAGGCGACGAGATCATCATCAGCAAGAAGCCTACCGGTACCCTGGTACTGGACGACCTGAAGCCTGGCAAGCACCTGTACCTGCTCAGCACCGGTACCGGCCTGGCGCCGTTCATGAGCGTCATCCAGGATCCGGAAACCTACGAGCGTTTCGAGAAAGTGATCCTGTGCCACGGCGTGCGTTACGTCAACGAAGTCGCCTACCGCGAATTCATCACCGAGCACCTGCCGCAGAATGAGTTCTTCGGTGAAGCGCTGCGTGAAAAACTGATCTACTACCCGACCGTGACCCGCGAGCCATTCGAGAACGAAGGCCGCCTGACCGACCTGATGCGCAGCGGCAAGCTGTTCAGCGACATCGGCCTGCCGCCAATCAACCCGCAGGACGACCGCGCCATGCTGTGCGGCAGCCCGAGCATGCTCGACGAGACCAGCGAAGTGCTCAACAGCTTCGGCCTGACCGTTTCGCCACGCATGCGCGAGCCGGGTGACTACCTGATCGAGCGCGCCTTCGTCGAGAAGTAAGCGACTCGCAGCACAGAAAAAAGCCCGCGTTGCCTGAGAAGGCAGCGCGGGCTTTTTCGTTTCCGGTTGCCGGTCAGCGCGCGGGGACCACTTCCAGGACCTGGATCACGCCCGGCTGCGGGTAGTGCCAGCGCACGTCCAGATCCCAGAACTGCGCGCCGTATTCGCGTTCCGGGGTGGGCGTCTGGTAGGCCGGGCGTGGGTCCTGGGCCAAACATTGCTCGATCAGCTCCACCAGCGGCTCCTGCAGGCGTTGAGCGTGCGTATGGGCCTGTTGCAGGGCGTTGTCGCTCCACTGCACCGGTATCAACTGCGGCGCCGCGCTGGCGATGCTGTTGCTCGCGCTGTCGATGATGTCGGCGTAAGGCACGTAGGGCTTGATATCGAGAAT
Organism: Pseudomonas sp. 09C 129; assembly: GCF_002843625.1. Taxonomy (NCBI): domain Bacteria; kingdom Pseudomonadati; phylum Pseudomonadota; class Gammaproteobacteria; order Pseudomonadales; family Pseudomonadaceae; genus Pseudomonas; species Pseudomonas sp. 09C 129. The sequence goes on from NZ_CP025261.1 coordinate 1,888,334, forward strand.
CGGCGTGCCGTCCAGCAGGTCGATGCCGGAGATCCACAGGCGATTGGCCTCGACCTTGTCCAGCTTGACCACCGACTGGCCAATGCCGTTGGGCCGGTGGGTGGCGCGGGTGGCGAAGACCCCCATGGACTTGTTGCCGCCCAGGCGCGGCGGGCGGACCTTGAGCCGCGGTTTGTCTTCCAGCGCCTGGTGAAACAGGAACAGCAGCCAGATGTGGCTGACCTGTTCCAGGCCCTGCACCGCGTCGCCCTGGTCGAAGGGTGCCACCAGCTCCAGCACGCCACGGGCCGCCGGGGCCAGTTGCGGCTGGCGCGGGATGGCGAACTTTTCCTTGAAGCAGGAGCGCACGAAGCCGATGGGGGAAACGCTGTAGGTCATTTTGTAAGCCTCAAGCTGCAAGCTACAAGCGACAAGCTTTGGACTTCAGCTTGCAGCTTGAGGCTTGCAGCTTATAGCTGCCTTACGCTCTGACGCGCAGGGTCAGGCCCTTGAGGAAGTTGCGCAGCAACTGGTCGCCGCACGGGCGGTAGTTGGTGTGGCCGAACTTGCGGAACAGCGCGCTCAGCTCTGGCTTGGACACCGGGAAGTCGGCGGCCTTGAGGATGGCGTGCATGTCGTCTTCCTTCAGCTCGAAAGCGACCCGCAGCTTCTTCAGGATGATGTTGTTGGTCACCGGCAGTTCGATCGGCAACGGCGGACGGCTTTCGTCCTTGCCACGCTTGAAGATCACCAGTCCGTCGAGAAAGTGCGCCATGACCTCGTCCGGGCAATGCACGAAACCTTCTTCCTCGTCCTTTTTCAGGTAGCCGACTATATCGTCCAGGCTCACGTCAAAGCCGGTGAGCTTGATGATCTCGACGACCTTCTTGTCGCTGATGTCGAGCATGTAGCGCACGCTGCGCAGTACATCGTTATGAATCATGTCTACAGTCCTGGTCTGTTCACGTTGAGCGCCGCATGCACGCGCGGCGTCTGAATGGGTGTCGGCCTAGAATTTTTCTTTGGCGGACAGGTAGCGCCATTGCCCGACCGGCACCTTGCCGATGGAAACCCCACCGATACGGATGCGGCGAATGGCGACCACCTTCAGGCCTACCGCTTCGCAGAGCTGGGCGATCACGCCCGGTTGCGGGTTCTTCATGGCGAAGCGCAGGCGGTTTTCGTTCTGCCAGCTGGCCTTGACCGGCGGCAGTTCGCGGCCCTTGTAAGTCAGGCCATGGTTCAAGCGGTTGAGGCCGTGGGCGACCATCTTGCCTTCCACCTCGACCACGTATTCCTGCTCGATCTTGGCCGCATCGGCGGTCAGCTTGCGCAGGATCTTCCAGTCCTGGGTGAACACCAGCAGGCCGCTGGCATTGGCTTGCAGATCGGCGCTGGCGGTCAGGCGCAGGAAGTGGCCCTTGAGCGGCCGTTTGCCGAAGCGGTGTTCCTCGGACAGGCTGGCGGCGCTCAGCGACTGCATGGCGCTGTCGACGTCCTGGCCGGCCGGTACGTTCAGCAGCAGGGTCACCGGCTCCGGCGCGGTGGCCTTGGCCTGCGGGTCGAGCTCGACTTTCTGGGTGTCGACCTTGAACTGCGGCTCGTCGATGACCTCGCCATCCACGGTGACCCAGCCGCCCTCGATGAACAGCTCAGCCTCCCGGCGGGAGCAGCCGACGAGTTCGATGAGGCGTTTGGAGAGACGAATCGGGTCAGTCATGACAGGGGCCGTAGCAAAAGGGGGCAGGCATTGTACCTGCCCGGCGCCGGTTAATCGCGGGTCCATTTGCCCGCTGTGGCTTTTAGCCGCGCAGCGCTTGCTGCTGGGGCTGTTTCAAACGCATGTGCAGCAGCGGATAGGGCTGGCCCATGCCGTCGTGCTCGGAGCGACCGATGACCTCGAAGCCCTGCTTGAAGTAGAAGCCCAGGGCTTGCGGATTCTGCTCGTTGACGTCGAGTTCGTCGGCGTTCAGGTGTTCGATGGCGTACCTGAGCAGTTGCTTGCCCAGGCCCTGGCCGCGATGGGCGGGATCGATGAACAGCATCTCGATCTTGCCGGCGGCGACCCCGGCGAAGCCGGTGATGTGCTGGCGCTGGTCCCGGGTGCAGATCAGCATCACTGCATCCAGATAACGGTTCAGCACCAGGTTTCTCAGCAGTTCGATGTAGCTGTCCGGCAGGAAGTCGTGGGTGGCGCGCACCGAGGCCTCCCAGACCCGGGTCAGTTCCGGGTAGTCGCTGTGTTTCGGGGTATGGATGACCGAATGATGGCGCATGCCGCCTGCTCCTTTGTGGTGACGCATCCGTGGTCCTGAGCAAACGATAGACGTAAAAAAGCCCCGCATCTCGCGAAGAGAGCGGGGCTTTGCGGTTTTTTACGCCTTACAGGACTTCGGCCCAGAGGTCGTATTCGTCGGCGTCGGTGACCCGGCACCAGACCTTGTCGCCTGGTTTGAGGTCGCCGGCACCGTCGATGAACACGTTGCCGTCGATCTCCGGGGCGTCGAAGAAGCAGCGACCCACGGCCCCCTGTTCGTCGACTTCATCGATCAGCACTTCGATTTCCTTGCCGATGCGCTGTTGCAGGCGCGCCGAGCTGATTGCCTGCTGGTGCGCCATGAAGCGCTCCCAACGGTCCTGCTTGACCTCGTCCGGGACCACTTCCAGGTCCAGGTCGTTGGCCGGCGCGCCTTCCACCGGCGAGTACTGGAAGCAGCCGACGCGGTCGAGCTGGGCTTCGGTCAGCCAGTCGAGCAGGTATTGGAAGTCTTCTTCGGTTTCGCCGGGGAAGCCGACGATGAAGGTCGAGCGGATGATCAGCTCGGGGCAGATCTGGCGCCAGTTCTTGATCCGGGCCAGGGTCTTGTCTTCGAAGGCCGGGCGTTTCATGGCCTTGAGCACTTTCGGGCTGGCGTGCTGGAACGGGATGTCCAGGTACGGCAGGATCTTGCCGGCGGCCATCAGTGGGATCAGCTCGTCGACGTGCGGGTACGGATAGACGTAGTGCAGGCGGACCCAGACGCCCAGGGTGCTGAGGGCTTCGCAGAGCTCGGTCATGCGGGTTTTCACCGGCGCGCCGTTCCAGAAGCCGGTGCGGTACTTGACGTCGACGCCATAGGCGCTGGTGTCCTGGGAGATCACCAGCAGCTCCTTGACCCCGGACTTGACCAGGCGCTGGGCTTCGTCCAGCACATCGCCCACCGGGCGGCTGACCAGCTTGCCGCGCATCGACGGGATGATGCAGAAGCTGCAGCTGTGGTTGCAGCCTTCGGAAATCTTCAGGTACGCGTAGTGGCGCGGAGTCAGCTTGATGCCTTGTGGCGGCACCAGGTCGATCAGCGGGTTGTGGTCCTGTTTTGGCGGCACCACTTCGTGCACCGCGCTGACCACTTGCTCGTACTGCTGCGGGCCGGTCACGGCCAGCACGCTCGGATGCACGTCGCGGATATTGCCTTCTTCCACGCCCATGCAGCCGGTGACGATGACCTTGCCGTTTTCCTTGATGGCTTCGCCGATCACTTCCAGGGATTCGGCCTTGGCCGAGTCGATGAAACCGCAGGTGTTGACCACCACGACGTCGGCGTCCTGGTAGGTGGACACCACGTCATAACCTTCCATACGCAGTTGCGTGAGGATGCGCTCGGAGTCGACCAGCGCTTTCGGGCAACCCAGGGAAACGAAGCCGACCTTGGGGTTGGCTGGCGCGGTAGGGGTGGACATGTCTAACCTCGGTATAGGTGTCGGGCCGCTCGGCAATCTGGATAAAACCGCTGGCGACGGATGGGCGCTAGGGGCGCCTCTGATCAAAAAGTGCGCAATTCTAGCGATGGCCGACGCACTTGACCAGCTTTTTGCAGGGAAATACGACGAGTGCTGCGCTATGCTTCGCGCCGTTGCGCCCGGGTGAATTCTTACTAGTCAACAGAACGTCTGTAACTGTAAGTAAAAGGGCGCATGCTGCATTGGCATTCACGAGAGTCTTGCAAGCTTGGCGTTGTCTTGAATGTCATGCCTTTTATAAGAAGCCCCGATCTGGGTAGTAGGAGTGGTGGATGGGTCAGGCAAGTAGTCAGGCGGTAGGCAGCGAGCATTCCAGGGCCAGGCCCCTGGGGATGCTGGTGGCGGCGGTCGGGGTGGTTTATGGCGACATCGGGACCAGCCCGCTTTATACCTTGAAGGAGGTATTCGCGGGGCATTACGGGGTCCCGGTCAACCACGACGGTGTATTCGGCATTCTTGCATTGATCTTCTGGTCGCTGATCTGGGTAGTCTCGATCAAATACGTGTTGTTCATCCTGCGGGCCGACAACCAGGGCGAGGGCGGCATCATGGCCTTGACCGCCCTGGCCCGGCGGGCGTCGACGCCCTATCCGAGGCTGCGGGTGGTCCTGGTCATCCTGGGCCTGATCGGCGCGGCCTTGTTCTACGGCGACAGCATGATCACCCCGGCGATTTCCGTATTGTCGGCGGTGGAGGGGCTGGAGATTGCCTTCGACGGGCTCGAGCACTGGGTCGTACCTATGGCGCTGATCGTGCTGGTGGCGCTGTTTCTGATCCAGAAACACGGTACCGATCGCATCGGCAAGCTGTTCGGGCCGGTGATGGTCCTGTGGTTCGTGACCCTGGGCGGGCTGGGGATCTACGGCATCGCCCAGCATCCGGAAGTGCTGCAGGCGCTGAACCCGGTCTGGGGCGTGCGGTTCTTCATCGTGCATCCGGGCATGGGCGTGGCCATTCTCGGCGCGGTAGTGCTGGCATTGACGGGTGCCGAAGCGCTGTACGCCGACATGGGCCACTTCGGGCGCAAGCCGATCGCTCGCGCCTGGTTCGCCCTGGTGCTGCCGGCGCTGGTGCTCAACTATTTCGGCCAGGGCGCCTTGCTCCTGGAGAACCCGGAAGCGGCACGTAATCCGTTCTATCTGCTGGCGCCGAGCTGGGCCCTGATCCCGCTGGTGGTCCTGGCGACCCTGGCTACCGTGATCGCCTCCCAGGCGGTGATCTCCGGCGCGTTCTCCCTGACCCGCCAGGCGATCCAGCTGGGTTATATCCCGCGCATGTACATCCAGCACACCTCCAGCGCGGAGCAGGGGCAGATCTACATTGGCGCGGTGAACTGGGCGCTGATGGTCGGGGTGATCCTCCTGGTGCTGGGCTTCGAGTCTTCCGGCGCACTGGCTTCGGCCTACGGCGTGGCGGTGACCGGGACCATGCTGATCACCAGCATCCTGGTGTCGGCGGTGATGCTGTTGCTGTGGAAGTGGTCGCCGGTGCTGACGGTGCCGATCCTGGTGGGCTTCCTGCTGGTGGACGGGCTGTTCTTCGCCGCCAACGTACCGAAGATCTTCCAGGGCGGTGCTTTCCCGGTATTGGCGGGGATTGTGCTGTTCGCCCTGATGACCACCTGGAAGCGCGGCAAGGAACTGTTGATGGACCGCCTCGGCGAGGGTGCGTTGCCGCTGCCGATCTTTATCAACAGCATCCGTGTGCAGCCACCGCATCGGGTCCAGGGCACCGCGGTGTTCCTCACTGCGCGCTCCGACGCCGTGCCCCATGCGCTGTTGCACAACCTGCTGCATAACCAGGTGCTGCACGAGCAAGTGGTGCTGCTGACCGTGGTCTATGAAGATATCCCGCGGGTGCCGACGCAACGGCGCTTCGAGGTGGATTCCTATGGCGAAGGCTTCTTCCGGGTGATCCTGCACTTCGGTTTCACCGACGAGCCGGACGTGCCTGAAGCGCTGAAGCTGTGCCATCTGGACGAGCTGGACTTCAGCCCGATGCGCACCACCTACTTCCTCAGCCGCGAGACAGTCATCACCTCCAAGATCGTCGGCATGGCGCGCTGGCGCGAGACGCTGTTCGCCTTCATGCTCAAGAACGCCAACGGCAACCTGCGCTTCTTCAAGCTGCCGGTGAACCGCGTGATCGAGCTGGGGACCCAGATCGAGATGTAAGCTGGCGCGACAGCAGAAGCCCCCGTCACCGCTGTGGTGACGGGGGCTTTTTTGTTGGAGGAGGGCGCTTTCCCCTGCAGGAGCGAGCTTGCTCGCGATGGCGCTCTACCTGACAGCCCGGGCTGATCGCGAGCTAGCTCCGCTCCCGCAGAGGGGGATTTCAAGGATGAAAAAGCCCCCGGTGCCGGTGGGCAGCGGGGGCCTTGTCTGGGCCGCTCAGATCACTCTTCGACGACCTTGTCCTTGCCCTGGCGTTTCTCGATGACGCTGACCAGGCGCTGGGCCAGGGCCGGGTAGTTCTCGTCGAAGTGGTGGCCGCCCGGCAGTTTCATGGCTTCGCCGACAGCGGTCTTGTCGGTGCAACCGCTTTCGTCGACTTCTTCCTCGCCGTAGATGCACACCACCTTGGCTGCTGGCAGCTTGGCCATTTCCGGGCCGGTGGCGGCTTCCTTGCCGGCGTTGCCCAGCCAGCCTTCGACTTCGATCTCGAAGCTGCCGGTGCGGGCGAAGGCCAGCAGGATAATGGCGTCGACCCGCTGCTGCTCGGCTTCCGGCAGGCGGTTGTAGATGGCTGGCAACACGTCGGCGCCGAACGAGTAGCCGGTCAGCACGAAGCGCTTGGTGCCCCATTTCTGCCGGTAGTGCTGCATCAGTTCGGTCAGGTCGGTGGCGCTCTGTTCCGGGGTCTTGTGCTGCCAGTAGTAGCGCAGGGTGTCGATGCCGACCACCGGGTAGCCGATCTTGGCCATCTCGCCGGCCACGTCACGGTCCAGGTCGCGCCAGCCGCCGTCACCGGAGAGGAACAGGGTCACGGTGTCCTTGGCCTGGCCGGCCGGCACTTCGACCACCGGGATGTTCAGGCCGCCGTTGTCCGAACCTACCAGCAGCTTGCGCAGCTCGTTGTTCAGCACCTGAGGCAGGTGAATGTCGTAGTCGCTGATGCTGGTGCTGGCATTGGGGGTGTCACGCACGAAGCCGGCGCTTTCGTCATCCGGGTTGTCGTTCCAGGCCACCAGCCAGTGGCCGTGGGCCAGGGTCTTGGGCAACGGGTCGGTGCAGCCTGGGGCCGGGTTGATGGTAAAGCCCACCGACACGGCCTGGGCCTTGTCGTCGTTCTGGGTGGCGATCCAGCGCCAGGCCAGGGCGGCACCAGGGCCGATGCCGCTGACCAGGGTCGCCGGGCCCGCGAGTTGGCCAAGGGCGGTCTGCAGGGCTTGTTCCTGCAGCTTGCAGTCGTCCTTGGGCAGGATCACCTGGACGATCTGCGCCGCGCCGCCGCGGCTCAGGGCCAGGAGTTGGGTATCGGTCAGGGCTTCGTCGGCGAGGACGGCCACGGCGACCCGGGCCTTGGCCTGGGCGGCCGGGGTGACACGGGTCAGGGTCGAGCCATCGGTCTGGGCCAGGTGTTCCAGGGTCGGTTGTGGTGCCGGACGATTCCAGTACCAGTAGCCGCCTCCTGCTATCAGGGCAAGCACCACCAGAGTGGCTAATACATACCGCCAGGAGCGTTGAATCATCAGCGTTTCACCAATCCAGTCAGGCCGCCCGCAATCAGGGCGGCGGTATCGGCCAGTGCCACCAGCGGATCCAGTCCGGCGGGCACGGCCATGTAACGAGGTTCCCAGTCAGGCTGGAATTTATCTTTGAAACGGCGCAACCCTTGGAAGTTGTACAACTGCTCACCCCGACGGAAAACCATCGATCCAAGGCGCTGGGTCAGTGGCGCGCCACGCCGGGGTTGCAGACCCGACAACGGCACCATGCCCAGACTGAAGCGGGCATACCCATGGTTTTTATAATGCTGGATCAGGCCGACCATCATGAATTCCATGGTCAGCTTGGGAGCCTCCGGGTGGGCGCGCATCAGGTCGAGGCTGGCCAGGTCATGGCTGTAGGTCTCGAGCAGGTTGGCGAAGGCCACCGGACGTCCTTCAAAACGGATGATCGCGATACGGAAATGCTTGAGGTAGTCCTCGCTGAAACGCCCGAGGGAGAAGCCTTTCTCGCGGACATTCTTACCGGTCAGCCAGGCATCGGAAATGACTTTCAGCTCGTCCATCGGCGCCTGCCCGGCCTCATGGATTTCCAGCGCCAGACCGTCGCGGGTACCGCGGTTCCAGGTGTAGCGCAGGTCCTTCATCTCCTTGCCCTTGGCTTCGAGGTCAAAGCGGTTCAGGTCGACCCGGGCTTCTTCGCCAAGCTTGATCGCGGTCAGGCCGATGTCCATGTAGTACGGCAGGTTTTCCGCGCGCACTTGGTAGAACACCGGACGCGCATGGTGGACGTCGCACAGGTCGCGGAACTGCCAGATCATCTCGGCCCGTTGCTGGGTCGGCCCGATCGGGTCGTACAGCGCCACCAGGCTGCGGCCGCGCCGGGCATACATGAGGAAGGCGTCGTCGTTGGGATGGAACAGCAGGGCCTTGTCGCCGGTCAGGGACAGGCCGCCGTCGGGCTGGGAAGAGGCCATGAGGATCTTCGCCGCGCGGTCCAGCTCCTCGCCATTGGGCAGGTGAATCACCGGGCGCGCGGTGCGCAGCAGCCAGGTCAGGGACACCACCACCAGCAGCACCGCGGCCCCCAGCAGCGAGCGCAGGCCCCGTGGGGCATCGGCGTCGAGGGTGAACTGCCACCACAGCTGATGGCTGTAGGGCACGTCCTGATAGGCGAACAGCAGCAGCCAGATCGATGCGCCCAGCACACAGACGCTGGCCACCAGGTACAGCGGCGAGAACGGCAGTTCGGTGAGGCGGCTCGGCCGGTAGAAGGAGCGCCGGAAGACCGCCAGCAGGCTGGCGGTCAGGGTCATCAGGCTGGCTTCTTCCCAGTCGAAACCCTTGAGTAGCGAGAGCACGGCACCGACCAGCAGCAGGATGGTGGTCAATATCCAGGCTGCGGACAGGCGCCGGCGCAGGCCCTGGGCCAGCAGCAGGCAAAGCACCCCGACCAGGCTGGCGCCGAAGTGCGAGGCATCCACCAGGCGGTGCGGGATCAGAAAACCGATGTGTTGCAGGCGGGTGTCGATTTCCGGGGTCACGCCGGAAAACAGCAGCACCACGCCGGACAGGAACACCAGCACCGCGAGGATCGGTGCGGCCAGGCCCGAGGCCACCCGCAGCGATTGACGGGTCTGGAACAGGCGCTGGGCCTCATTGATCAGCAGCAGGACGCAGGCCACCAGCATCGGCAGGATCACGTAGATCAGCCGGTACAGCAGCAGGGCGGCGGCCAGTGGCGCCGCGCCGAGCTTGTCGGCGAAGGCGGCCAGCAGAATCGCTTCGAACACCCCAACGCCGCCGGGTACATGGCTGAGCACGCCGGCCGCCAGGGCCAGCAGGTAGACCAGCAGGAAGGCGCCGAAGGGCGGTGCCTCGGGCAGCAGCAGATACAGCACGGTGGCTGCGGCGGCGACGTCGAGGGCGGTGATCAGCAGTTGCAGGAGCGTCAGGCGGCGTCCAGGCAGGCGCAGGGTACGGCGCCCGGCCTTGACCAACAGGTTGTCCGGCAATGGCTGTTCAGGCAGGCGGCGCCGGTAGATACCGATGACCAGGATCGCGCAGAGCAGCAGTACGGCGCCGGCAATGCTGGCCAGCAGGCCTTCGGAGAGGCGCAGGGCGGCGGAGGCGGCGGGCAGGTTGCTCAGGGTCGCCAGGGCGGCGAGCGGTGGCAGGGCGCAACCCAGGGACAGGCTGGCGAACAGCGTCATATGGGCGACGTCGCCGGCACCCACGCCATGCCGGGCATAGAGGCGGTAACGCACCGAACCACCGGAGAGCAGCGACAGACCGATGGCGTTGCCGATGGCAAAGGCGGTGAAGCCCCCGAGGGCCAGGGTGCGCAGCGGCAGGTTCACCCCGGCGTAGCGGCTGGCGGACCATTCGTAGCCGAGCAGGATGACGAAACCGACCACGGTCGCGGCCAGGGCGCCGAGCAGGGCCGGCTTGGGCACGTCGAGGATCGAATCATGCAGGGCATACAGATCCAGCTCGCTGAGTAGGTGACGACAGGCAATCAGGGCGATGCCGAACAGCAGCAGGGTCACGACCATGCCGATGGGCTGGCGGTATTTGCTCAGTAGCTCCAGCCAGCGCAAGCGGGTGGCAGCAACCGGTTGGTTCGCTGTAACGGTATCGGTGTCTTGTGAGTCAGACGAGTTGGCGCGCATCAATCACCTCGTGGATTGTGCGCGACAGGATGGGGGTATCCAGCCAAGTTACCAATCCCTGCAGAAAAAATAGTTTCAAATATTAACGCGTCTCACCATGGCCCTGCGAGCCCGGACGGCCAGCGTTTTCAAGCGGCTGCCTGGCAATGAGCATAGCGGGTTGGAAAGGGTGGGGGAGGTGACTGACGGTTCACAGGAGGTTGCCAGGTCATTGTTGCGAAAAGATTTTTTCGACAGATACAAAAAAGGCCACTCTTTCGAGTAGCCTTTTTTGTTGTTTGGTTGCGGGAGCCGGATTTGAACCGACGACCTTCGGGTTATGAGCCCGACGAGCTACCAGGCTGCTCCATCCCGCGTCTGTGTGGCGGCATTCTACAGACGAATGCTGGAGTGTCAACCGTTAATGGTCCATTGAGTCAAATAAGTGTTGAATGACTCGCAAGGCGGGTTAAGTCCCGGTACTGCAAAGGGTTTTGTTTTGCGCGACAACAAAACGAGCGCGCACAAAAAAGGCCACTCTTTCGAGTAGCCTTTTTTGATGTTTGGTTGCGGGAGCCGGATTTGAACCGACGACCTTCGGGTTATGAGCCCGACGAGCTACCAGACTGCTCCATCCCGCGTCTGTGTGGCGGCATTCTACAGAGGATCGCCGGCCTGTCAACCGATTAACCGAAAAAAACTGTTTTCGTTCAATTGCTTAGCGTGAAAATGCAGCCCCTGGATCGGCCCTGAAGGCATGCTGCATAAGGCTTTCAGCTCTATTGAGGGGCTTTGACCGATTGAGAAAATAAATTCATCTTCCGATTTTTCTGGCGGCAGGCGGGAGAAATCAAACTACTGGTGCTATATACAGTTCTCGGTGAGATACTGTCGCCCTGTCTTGTGATCGACCTCTTGCTTCCATGAACTCTGCCTTTATATGACGCAGCGCAAAATCATCCACATCGACTGCGATTGCTTCTACGCCGCCATCGAAATGCGCGACGACCCGCAATTGGCCGGCAGGCCGATGGCGGTGGGCGGCTCGGCGGAGCGACGCGGGGTGATCGCCACCTGCAACTATGAGGCCCGCGCTTTTGGCGTACGTTCGGCCATGTCCTCGCGGCATGCGCTGACGCTGTGCCCCGACCTGCTGATCGTCAAGCCGCGCATGGAGGCCTACCGGGAAGCGTCGAAAGAGATCCATACGATCTTTCGCGACTACACCGACCTGATCGAGCCTTTATCCCTGGATGAGGCCTACCTGGACGTTTCCGACAGCCCCAACTTCGCCGGCAGCGCCACGCGCATCGCCCAGGACATTCGTCGCCGGGTCTCCAACCAGCTGCATATCACGGTGTCGGCCGGGGTGGCGCCGAACAAGTTCCTGGCCAAGATCGCCAGCGACTGGAAAAAGCCCAACGGCCTGTTCGTGATCACCCCGGACCAGGTCGAGGACTTCGTTTCGGCCTTGCCGGTCAACAAGCTGCATGGCGTGGGCAAGGTCACAGCTGACAAGCTGGGACGCCTGGGCATCGTCAGCTGCGAGGCATTGCGCGAATGGAGCAAGCTGGCGCTGGTGCGCGAGTTCGGCAGTTTTGGCGAGCGGTTGTGGAACCTCGCCCGGGGTATCGATGAGCGGCCGGTGCAGAACGACAGTCGCCGGCAGTCCATCAGCGTGGAAAACACCTACGACGTCGATTTGCCCGATCTGCAGAGCTGCCTGGATAAACTCCCGGAGCTGATGCAGACCCTGGCCGGCCGGATCGAGCGAATCGACAGCAGCTATCGTCCGGGCAAGCCCTTCGTCAAAGTGAAGTTTCACGATTTCACCCAGACCACGCTCGAACAGGCGGGGGCAGGGCGGGACCTGGAGAGTTACCGGCAGCTTTTGACCCAGGCGTTCAAGCGCGGGGACAGGCCGGTGCGGCTATTGGGGATTGGTGTACGTTTGCAGGATCTGCGTGGCGGGCATGAGCAGTTGGAGTTGTTCAGCCGTTCCTGATACAGCATCGCGAGCCAGCCCACCCCCGCAGTGCGGAAACAGGCTGGCTCGCGATGGTTATCCGGTCAGTGGGCGCCGGGATCGGCGACCAGGCGGCCGGCGTTCTTGGTCAGCGACTTGAGAAATTCGCTTTGCAGTTCCGGATCGTTGCGGGTCAGCTCGATCAGGCTCTGTTCCAGCTCGCTGGCTTCTTCTTCCAGACCCAATTCGGAGAGACGCTTGACCCGGTGCACCCACTGGCTCACTTCGTCATCTTCGAGGTCGTCGTAGATCAGGTTGTGCGCTTCCAGCAGCTTGCCGCGCAGGGTGTTGCTGATGGCCAGCGACGAGTCGGAGTGCACGTCGTCCTGGGCATCCGCGACGCTGATCTGCAGCTTGCCGATGTGGTTCAGGTCCTGTTCGGAAAACGGGCTGTCCAACAGGTTCAGGCGCAGTACGCCGTTGCGGTCGGTGCTCAGCTCATGGGTTTCCTTGCCGGCCTTGACCTGCACCGGACGCTCGCTCCAGGGCAGGCTCGAATACTCCACGCGCTTGTCGCGCTGGACTTCATCGATCCCCGCCAGGTTCTGCTGCGCCCGACCGTGGGACTGCACGTTCATGAACGGGTTGAGCCCGGCCACGCCGTAGCTGATCCAGTCCTTGGTGACGCTGTCCGGCAGGTTGCCCAGGGCAAACACATTGACCACGTTGGCGCCGACACCCGCGACCACGGCTACCGCACCCAATGGGATCTCGTAGAGCTCCCGCCAGGGTTGATAGGGCGTGTAGCGATCGTAGCGACGTGTGACTTCGAACTCGGTGACTTCGAAGGTCTTCTGCTCGTGGATGCGTACCCGGCGTTGCGGCAGCTCAAGCACCTTAGGCTCACCGACATCGATCTGCAGGCTGTGATCGAGCAATTTGCGCTCGACACGTTCCTCGTGCTCGCTGCGTTGCGACATCTGGTTGGCACAGCCGCTGAGCAACAGGGCGCCGCACAAGGCGGCGCCACCGAGGCTTAAGGTGTTTCGCTTGAACATGACTTCTCTATCTGGTTTCAGCGACGGATACGGGCTTGGAGGAAGGACAGCACGTCAGCCACCGGCAGCGCTTGCGCCTCGGCTTCGGTACGGCTCTTGTATTCCAGGTTGCCTTCGGCGAGGCCGCGGTCGCTGACCACGATCCGGTGTGGAATGCCGATCAGCTCCATGTCCGCGAACTTGATGCCCGGGCTGGTCTTCTTGTCGCGGTCGTCCAGCAGCACTTCGAAGCCGGCGGCGGTGAGTTGCGCGTACAGCTTGTCGGTGGCTTCGCGAACCTGCTCGGTTTCATAGCGCAGCGGTACCAGGGCGATCTGGAACGGGGCCAGGGTGTCGCTCCAGATGATGCCGTTCTCGTCGTTGTTCTGCTCGATGGCCGCGGCCACCACGCGGGACACGCCGATGCCGTAGCAGCCCATTTCCAGGGTGACCGGCTTGCCGTTCTCGCCCAGCACTTCGCACTTCATCGCCTTGCTGTACTTGTTGCCCAGCTGGAAGATGTGCCCGACTTCGATGCCGCGCTTGATTTCCAGGGTGCCCTTGCCGTCCGGGCTTGGGTCGCCGCTGACGACATTGCGCAGGTCGGCCACGGTCGGGACCGGCATGTCACGTTCCCAGTTGAAGCCGAAATAGTGCTTGTCGTCGACGTTCGCGCCGATACCGAAGTCGCTCATCAGGGCCACCGAGCGGTCGACGATGATTGGCAGCGGCAGGTTCAGCGGGCCCAGGGAGCCGGCGCCGGCGCCGATGGCGTCACGCAGTTCGGTTTCCGAAGCCATCACCAGCGGGCTGGCGACGCCAGGCTGGTTGGCGGCCTTGATTTCGTTCAGCTCGTGGTCGCCACGGATGATCAGGGCGATCAGCTTGCCGGCTTCCTCGGCGTGCACCACCAGGGTCTTGACGGTCTTTTCGATCGGCAGGTTGTAGCCTTCCACCAGCTGCGCGATGGTTTTCGCGTCAGGGGTGTCGACCAGGCGCAGTTCTTCGCTCGGCGCCGGGCGCGAGGTTTCCCGTGGCACGGCTTCGGCTTTCTCGATGTTCGCCGCGTAGTCGGAGCCGTTGCTGAAAACGATGTCGTCTTCGCCGGACTCGGCCAGTACGTGGAATTCGTGGGAGCCGGCGCCGCCGATGGAGCCGTTGTCGGCTTCGACCGGACGGAACTTCAGGCCCAGGCGGGTGAACACGTTGCAGTAGGCCTGGTGCATGCGGTCATAGGTGACCTGCAGCGATGCCTGGTCGGCGTGGAAGGAATAGGCGTCCTTCATGATGAACTCGCGACCGCGCATCAGGCCGAAGCGTGGGCGGATTTCATCGCGGAATTTGGTCTGGATCTGGTACAGGTTGATCGGCAGCTGCTTGTAGCTGCTCAGCTCGTTGCGGGCCAGATCGGTGATCACTTCTTCGTGGGTCGGACCGGCGCAGAAGTCGCGACCGTGGCGATCCTTGAAGCGCAGCAGTTCAGGGCCGTACTCCTCCCAGCGCCCGGATTCCTGCCACAGTTCAGCCGGCTGCGTGCTCGGCATCAACACTTCAAGCGAGCCGGCGGCGTTCATTTCTTCACGAACGATGGCTTCGACCTTGCGCATCACCCGCAGGCCCATCGGGAGCCAGGTGTACAGGCCCGAGGCCAGTTTGCGGATCATGCCGGCGCGCAGCATCAGCTGATGGCTGATCACGACCGCATCGGAAGGCGTTTCTTTCTGTGTGGCGAGCAAAAATTGACTGGTGCGCATGGTAGGCCGTTGTCGGTTGCTGAAGACTAGAAATGACGAAGCATTGTACGGGCGAGAACCGTTGGCGTACAGGATTGCGGCCGGGGGAGGTCGGGGCGCCGGGTGAATGCCGGTATGCCCCGGGGTTTCCTAGGGTTCTTCGCTGACAGCTGTAGCGGGTGGCGTGGCCGGCGGTGTGGCTTCGGGCGCTTGCGGCGGTTCGGCGCGACGGTTTTCCTGGAACCAGTGCAGGGCGATCAGGACCAGGGTCGGCACGCCGAGCAGGGCGGTGATCAGGAAGAAGTCGTGATAGCCGAACTTCTCCACCATGACCCCCGAATAACCGCCGATCAGGCGCGGCAACAGCAGCATGATCGAGCTGAGCAGGGCGTACTGGGTCGCCGAGAACTTCAGGTTGGTCAGGCTCGACAGGTAGGCGACGAAGGCCGAGGTGGCCAGGCCCGAGCTGAAGTTGTCCAGGGAAATGGTCACCACCAGCATCTGCAGGTTGGGGCCCATGTCGGCCAGCATCAGGAACAGCAGGTTGGTCGCGGCCGAGGCGGCGCCGCCGATGAACAGGATCGGCAGGATGCCGAAGCGCACGATCAGCAGGCCGCCCATGCCGGCGCCGACCAGGGTCATGATCAGGCCGAAAATCTTGCTGACGCTGGCGATCTGGTCCTTGGTGAAGCCCTGGTCGATGTAGAACACGTTGGCCATCACGCCCATCACGGTGTCCGACATCCGATAGGTGGCGATCAGGCCCAGCAGCAGCAAGGCTTGCCAGCGGTAGCGCAGGATGAAGTCGTTGACCGGCGTCAGCACCGGGGCCAGGCCGCGGCGGCCCATGGCCGACAGGCACAGCGAGGTCAGGATGATATAGAGAATGGCGCGCAGGAACGCCCGGTCTTCCAGCAACAGGTCCAGCAGGCTGGCGCCTTCGAACAGCACGCTGGCGAAGTCGGTGTTGTAGAGCTGGGTGAACATCGCCGGCACGGACACCAGCAGCACGATCAGCACGAACACCGACACCAGCTGGTGCACGAAACTGTAGCGCCCGGCCGACAGCTGGGTGCGCAGCGGCACCGGCGGTTCGCGCATGAACAGGGTGGTCAGCAGGGCCGGGATCATCAGCACGCCGAACAGCACGTAGGTGCCGGTCCAGGCCGCGTGTTTATAGCTGAAACCGGTGGAGCCGAAACCTTCGGCGAAGAACAGGGCGCCAGCGGTGGCCAGCAGGGCGGCGACGCGGTAGCCGGACATATAGGCGGCGGCCAGGGCGGCCTGGCGGCTGTCTTCGGCGATTTCCAGGCGGTAGGCGTCCACCGCGATGTCCTGGGTGGCAGAGGCGAAGGCGACGATAACCGCAATGGCGATCAGCCAGGACAGGTGCTTTTGCGGATCGCAGAACCCCATGCCGATCAGCCCGAGCAGCACCAGCGATTGCGACAGGACCAGCCAGGAGCGGCGTCGTCCGAGTTTGCCCAGCAAGGGGAGGCGCCATTGGTCGAGCAAGGGCGACCAGACCCATTTGAAGGCGTAGGCCAGACCGATCAGGCTGGCGTAGCCAATGGTTTCGCGAGCCACACCGGCTTCGCGCAACCAGACTGAAAGTGTCGAAAACACCAGCATGTAAGGCAGGCCGGCGGCGAAACCAAGCAGCAACAGCACGAGCGTCGAGGGGCTGGCATAGGCGGCGAGCGCGGCGCGCCAGGTTTTACGGGGCATGGGCTGGAGTCTGCCTCAAGAATTACGGAAACAAAGCGCGCACTCTAACCGCTGTGCTCTACCGGACGCCAGCCATGGCGCTGAATATCCACACGATTGTTCAGGATCGAGACACCTTCCATACGCAGTCGCGCGCGCTGTTCGTCGCCCGAAGCGCTGCCCACGGGCAGGCTGAGGCGCCCGCCCGCGCCCAGTACGCGGTGCCAGGGCAGGGTGGTGTCGGCGGGCAACTGGCTGAGGGTGCGTCCCACCCAGCGCGCCGCGCGACCCAGGCCCGCCATTTCCGCCAGTTGCCCATAGCTGACTACCTTGCCTTCCGGGACCTGGGCCAGGGTCAGGTAGAGCGCCGTGCGTCGGATTTCGGCGGGGCTTTGGTCGGCGTCGAGCGGTTCGATCACGTTCGGGTTTCCTGATGCAGGCCTGTAAACCGTCTGTAGGACAAAGGGTTTATTAACAATTGAGAATTGAACTCACTATAGATAGTCGAGTCAGTCCCTACCTGAGGTTTTATTCATGTGGATAATGCCGGTTTTTTTCGCGAACTCGAGCCTTGTATCTGTTTATGTTGTCCAGAACCCTGCTGTGCCTTGCCGTTTTCAGTACCGCCACGCCTTTGCTCGCCGATACCGTCTGGTTGAAGAACGGTGACCGTCTGAGTGGCAAGATCAAGGTGTTCGACGGTGGCAAGTTATTGATCCAGACCGAGTATGCCGGGGCCATCCCGATCGACTGGAAGCAGGTCAAGACGCTGGAGAGCGATCA
Source organism: Pseudomonas sp. 09C 129 (assembly GCF_002843625.1). Taxonomy (NCBI): domain Bacteria; kingdom Pseudomonadati; phylum Pseudomonadota; class Gammaproteobacteria; order Pseudomonadales; family Pseudomonadaceae; genus Pseudomonas; species Pseudomonas sp. 09C 129. The sequence goes on from NZ_CP025261.1 coordinate 1,905,637, forward strand.
GGAACTGCTGGTCAAGCAGGATGCCTACACCGGCGAGAAGGCCAAGTCCCTGCACGCGGCGGAAGACGGCAAGGTCACCCTGGCCAATGGCGAGGCGCCGAAGACTGTCGAGCTGGCGAGCATCCAGCAGATCATGAAGCCCAAGCCGGTGGTCGAGGACCTGGTATGGAAGGGCAATGTCGACATGGCGCTGGATTATCAGCGGGCGGAAAAGGACACCGACGACTACGACATCGACTTCAAGACCTCGGCGCGCCACGGCAAATGGCGGCACACGGCGGAAGGCGAGTACAACCGCGAATTCCAGAACGAAGTGGTCACCACCGACAACTGGCGCGGCGAATACGCACTGGACCGCTTCCTCACCGATAAATGGTTCTGGCAAGGGCGGTTGAATTACAAGCGTGACAAGGTCGAGGAGCTGGCGCGCCAGCGCGTGGTGGGTACCGGTCCGGGTTACCAGTTCTGGGATAACGAATTGGGTGCGTTCTCCCTGGGTTCGCTGCTCAACCGCACCGACTACGAGTACAAGGATGGTGGCAAAGACAACTTCTATTCCCTGGCCATGAAGTGGGACTACAACCGTTACCTGATTGGCAAGCGGGTCGAGTTGTTTACCAATGGCGAGGTGGGGCGGCCGCTGTCCAATATTGCCGATTACGCCCTGGATGCCGAGATCGGCCTGCGCTACAAGGTCACGGAATGGGCGTCGCTCAACCTCAAGGCCGAACGGGACATCATCAGTGGCACCAAGGACAGCGATCTCAACAAGACCCGCTACACCGCGGGTTTTGGCGTCGCCTGGTAAGCTCGCAGGCCTGGAAATGAAAAAGTCCCGCGGTTTGCACCCGCGGGACTTTTTTGTTTGGCAGCGCAAGAGTGCTGTCTCAATAGCGCTGCGTTATGTCAGCCTCAACTGCATGCACCTTGACGGGTGCCCGTCTGGTACTGGCATTCGCTCTGCAGGCTGCCGTCCTCGTTCCAGAGGCGCATCCAGCCATGCTCTTTGCCATCCAGGTAATCGGTAGATGATTCCATCTGACCGCTGTCGTACCAGGTGACGGCGGGGCCTTCGAGTTTCGCGTCCTTGTAGACCTTGTGCTCCTTGAGCTGGCCGTTGTCGTACCAGGCCTTGAAGTCGCCCTGCTCGCGGTGCTGTTCATCCCATTGCCACTGGAGGGTTTGCACGCCCTGTTCGTTCCAGAGGGCATAACTGCGCTGGGTGCCGTGTTCGTCGTTGAATTGCTTCTGCTTTACCTTGCCGTTGGGGTGGTACTGGATTTGCCACCCCACGGGCTGGTTGTCCACGTAATCGACGGTGCTTTCCAGTGTGCCGTCAGGGTAATAGGACGGGCTGGGGCCGACTTTCTTGCCGGCAACGAACTGTCCGCTGTCTTTGAGCTTGCCATCCGGGTAATAGCTGGTGATCGGTCCGTCCGGCAGATTCGCCCGGTAGGTGATGCGCCCGACCCGCTTGCCGTTCTCGTCGTATTCCAGGTATTCGCCGTCGACGCGTTTGCCCTGGCGCCAGTTGTAGGATTCGGCGACTTTTCCATTGTCGTGGTAGGTGCTCTGCCAGCCCTCGAGGAGGCCATCCCGATAGTTCGAGCGTTTAACCACGACACCGCTCTCGGAGTAGGTCAGCGCCTCTCCCTGGCGTTTGCCATTGAGGTCATAGCCAGCGCTGTGGCGGACCTGGCCGTCCGGATAGTAGGTTTTCGAGGCATGAACGGCCTTGCCCGAAACGAAGTCCTCGGCGCTGACGAAATAGTCCCGGCGCAGGGTGCCTGATTCGACGTAGAAGATTCTCGCGTTCCAGGCTTTTTGCCGCTTGTCGTAGCTCATCGGCATCGTCAGGAAGTACGAGGCCTGGCCTTGGCCCGTCGGCGCATAGCGCTCGTCGAGGTAGAGCTTGCCGTCGACCTGGGATGCGGTCAGCTCGCCGCATTCCTGGGCGGTGCAGGGCCGGACCTTTTCGAAAAAGGCTCGTTTCCCGTCGCAGTCCGAGAGGGTCAGCAGGAGTGGGGTCTGGTCATCGATCAGTTGCTGGATTTCTTCCAGGACCTGGCCGAACGACTCCGCGGGGATGCCTGAGGATTCGGGGGTGAGGTAAACCTCGTTGCTGCCGCAACGATGGGCGCTGGAAAGCTCCAGCAGTACCGCGCGTCGCAACTCGGGTTGTTGCTGCGAGTCCTTGGCAATGTAGCTGGCGCCGCTGTCCATGCCGACGATGATCGTTGGATGGTCGGGGCGAGGTGTGGCGTTGAGTGCGAGAGGGAGGGCGAGTGTGAGCACCGCTGCGCTCAACAACTTCCGGTGTCTGAACGGCATCCTGCAGTTTCCATATGATTGTCCGAGGGGGCGGATCATATAGCCTGGGTGCCATTAAGCAAAAACATCCGGGCACAAAAAAGCCCCGCTTTGAGGGCGGGGCTTTTTACTGTTTCAGTACAAGTTAGATAACTTGAACTTCTTCAGCTTGCATGCCTTTCTGACCGCGGGTAGCGATGAAAGAAACCTGTTGGCCTTCTTTCAGGCTTTTGAAGCCGTCGGATTGGATAGCTTTGAAGTGTACGAACAGGTCGTCACCGGATTGTGGAGTGATGAAGCCGAAGCCTTTTTCATCGTTGAACCACTTAACGGTACCGGTTTGGCGATTAGACATGGTGTATCTCCTTGGACAAAGTTAACTGCGACTCAGGAAAAGCCCTGGCCGAGACTGAGTGCAAAGAGCAGGAAAAATTCTTGGAGATGGTTGGATCGAAATTCAACATCGTGTAGAGATTCTCAGTGACACAAGCAGCACAGTGGCGCCACCTTAACCCTTTTTCCGGAACCTGCCAATGTTCTTTGCCAAGGATTCGCGCTTTTAGTGACTGGCGGTGCCGTACATACCTTCCAGCCCGCAAGTATTGCGGCTTTCAGCGAGAAAAGCGGCCCAGACTTTGAACCCGCAGGCGCACCCCGGTAAGATGCCGGACAGAATTTTTCCACCTCGCTATTTCAGGACACCCGCCATGAGCATCAAATCGGACAAGTGGATTCGCCGCATGGCGCAAGAGCACGGCATGATCGAGCCTTTCGTGGAGCGCCAGATGCGCGGCGAAGGCGCGGAGCGGCTGATTTCCTTCGGTGTGTCGAGCTACGGCTACGATGTGCGTTGCGCCGATGAGTTCAAGGTGTTCACCAATATCAATTCGGCCACCGTCGATCCGAAAAACTTCGACGCCGGCAGCTTCGTCGATATCAAGAGCGACGTGTGCATCATTCCGCCGAACTCCTTCGCCCTGGCCCGCACCGTCGAGTACTTCCGCATTCCGCGCAACGTGCTGACCATCTGCCTGGGTAAAAGCACCTACGCCCGTTGCGGCATCATCGTCAACGTCACCCCCCTCGAGCCTGAGTGGGAAGGTCACGTGACCCTGGAATTCTCCAACACCACCACCTTGCCGGCGAAGATCTACGCCAACGAAGGCGTGGCGCAGATGCTGTTCCTGGAGTCCGACGAAGAGTGCGAAGTGTCCTACAAGGACCGTGGCGGCAAATACCAGGGCCAGCGTGGCGTGACCCTGCCGCGTACCTGAGTTCGTCGTCTGACGAATAGCGGGAATTCCTCAGCGGGCAGATACTCTAATCAGGGGACTGCCCCGGTTTGCGCACAGCGGACCGTGCTTAGCTCAGGAGTGCCTCATGAAGATCGATCCGCTTATAAGCGCCACACTTGCCAGACTTGAGCCCAATCAGGTCGGCGTCCTGGCCTGGTCATTGCTGGCACACCCCAGCGCGGCAGGCGGCATTCCCGGTCAACCCGACCCGGACACCCCGCAACCCGCCGAGCCGACCGAACCTGGCGAACCGACCTTGCCGGACGAACCGCCTCCCGCTCCTGTCGCCTGATTGACGCCAATTCATAAAAAAGGCCAGCCCGCCGGACTCCACCGGCGGGCTGGCCTTTGTCCATAGCGGCGCCTGGCTTACTTCAGGTTACCGCTGAGGAACTGCTGCAAGCGCTCGCTCTTCGGGTTGCCCAGCACCTCTTCCGGCGCGCCTTCCTCTTCCACCAGGCCCTTGTGCAGGAACAGCACCTGGCTCGACACCTTGCGGGCGAAGCTCATTTCATGGGTGACCATGATCATGGTCCGGCCTTCCTCGGCCAGGCCCTGGATCACCTTGAGCACTTCGCCCACCAGCTCCGGGTCGAGGGCCGAGGTGGGTTCGTCGAACAGCATCACTTCCGGCTCCATCGCCAGGGCTCGGGCAATTGCCACCCGCTGTTGCTGGCCACCGGAGAGAAAGGCCGGGTACTGGCCGGCCACGCGGGCGGGCAGGCCGACCTTGTCCAGGTAGCGCCGGGCGCGGTCTTCGGCGTCCCTCTTGCTGATCCCCAGCACCCGGCGCGGCGCCATGGTGATGTTCTCCAGCACCGTCATGTGGCTCCACAGGTTGAAATGCTGGAACACCATGGCCAGACGGGTGCGAATCCGTTGCAGCTCGTCGGCGTCGGCCACGTGCATGCCATGGCGGTCCTTGACCATGCGGATCGGCTGGCCGTCCAGGCTCATGGCGCCGTCGTCCGGGGTTTCCAGGAAGTTGATGCAGCGCAGAAAGGTACTTTTGCCCGAGCCGCTGGCGCCGATCAGGCTGATGACGTCGCCGGTCTTCGCCTTGAGCGAAACGCCTTTGAGCACTTCATTGTCGCCGTAGCATTTATGCAGGCCTTCAATGGTCAGTTTGTACATGGGGCATGCATCCTCAAGGCGAAAGTAGGTAGCCGCTGCGATAGGCTTCGCGGCCGGCGACATGGGCGATCACCATGCCGGCCGTGGCCATGCGGCGCAGCGAGCGGGCGTAGAGCAGGCCGGCGCAGCTGCAATGAATGGGGGTGACGCGATCGTTGATCGGGTCGATGACTTCGGCCACCTGTTGCCCGGCTTCCAGGTACTCCCCGGGCAGGGCGGTGAACACCAGCAGGCCGCCCACAGGCGTGGCCACAGGTTCCACGCCGGCCAGCGGGGTGGCCGGGTAGGGCAACTCGGGCATGGGCGGAGCCTCGCCGGCGATAGCGCCGAAATGGCTCAGATAATCCAGTATGGCCTGGCAATCCCGGCTGGCCAGGTCGTGGTTGACGTCGCCCTGGCCGCGCAGCTCGACGGTGACCGAGAAGCTGCCGTGGGGAATGGCGAAGCGCTCGCCGAAACGCTGCTGCAATTGCCACCAGAGCAGGGTGAAGCACTCGTCGAACGACTGGCCGCCGGAATCGGTGGCCAGCAGGCAAGCTTGCGAGCCGATATAGCGGGCCAGCGGTTCGACCTGCGGCCAGGCCTCGGGCGTGGTGTACAGATGGGCCACGGCTTCGAAATCGCAATGCAGGTCCAGCACCATGTCCGCGTCGCAGGCCAGGCGCTGCAGGGCCAGGCGCTGGGACTGCAACTGGGTGCCGGCGGTCTGCCGCGCCAGGGCGTTGCGCAGGCTGGCGCGGATGATTTCACGGTTATGCCGCGGATCGTCGCCCAGTTGGCCTTCGATGTCGTTGCCGACCTCTTCGCCGAGGTCGAGGAACCAGCGATTGAAGTTCTGCCCGCTTTCCAGCTCGTAGCGGCCCAGCGGCACGTCCATCAGCACCTGTTCCAGGCCGGCCGGGTTGGCCACCGGCACCAGGACGATTTCGTTGCGCAGGCGGCCCTGAGCCTCCAGTTCCGCCAGGCGTGCCTTGAGGTGCCAGGCCACGAGCATGCCCGGCAGTTCATCGGCGTGCAGCGACGACTGGATGTAGACCTTGCCTTCGGCCCGCTCGGGGCCGAAGTGAAAGCTGTGGATCTGGCGCGAGGTCCCCGGTAGCGGGGCGAGCAGATCATGAGTCTGTTGGCGCATGGATGATGATTTGCCTTGTTCTAGTGAGTCGGCCCGAGGAAGGCCAGCCAGCGGCGTTCGGCGAGGCGGAACAGGCCGACCAGGGCGAAGGTCACGGTGAGGTAGATCAGTGCGGCGATGCCGAAGGACTCGAAGGTCATGAAGGTGGCCGAGTTGGCGTCGCGGGCGACTTTCAGCACATCCGGGATGGTCGCGGTGAAGGCCACGGTGGTCGAGTGCAGCATCAGGATCACTTCGTTGCTGTAGTAGGGCAGCGAGCGGCGCAGGGCCGACGGCATGATCACGTAGGCGTACAGCTTCCAGCCGCTGAGGCCGTAGGCCTTGGCCGCCTCGACCTCGCCGTGGGCCATGCTGCGGATCGCCCCGGCGAAAATCTCCGTGGTGTAGGCACAGGTATTCAGGGCGAAGGCGAGGATGGTGCAGTTCATCGCGTCGCGAAAGAACGCATCGAGCACGGGCTGGGCGCGGATCGCGGCGATGCTGTAGATCCCGGTGTAGCAGATCAGCAGCTGGATATAGAGCGGCGTGCCGCGAAACAGGTAGGTGTAGAACTGCACCGGCCAGCGTAGGTAGAGCTTGGGCGAGACCCGGGTGATGGACAGCGGGATCGACACCAGGAAACCGATGAAGATCGAGGCGCTGAGCAACCACATGGTCATGGCCAGGCCGGTGACGTTGTAGCCGTCGCTGTAGAGGAAAGGTCTCCAGTATTCCTGCAGGAGCTCGATCATCGCACCGCCTCCCGCGAGCCCGCGGCATAACGGCGTTCGAGCCAGCGCAGGACAATATTGGAGGCGCTGGTGATGACCAGGTAGATCAACGCCGCCAGCACCAGGAAGTAGAACAACTGATAGGTGCTCTTGCCGGCATCCTGGGCCGCCTTGACCAGGTCGGCCAGGCCGATGATCGACACCAGCGCGGTGGCCTTGAGCATCACCATCCAGTTATTGCCGATACCCGGCAGGGCAAAACGCATCATCTGCGGAAACACCACGAAGCGAAAACGCTGGCCGCGCTTGAGGCCGTAGGCGGTGGCGGCTTCTATCTGCCCGCGCGGCACGGCGAGGATGGCGCCACGGAAGGTTTCGGTGAAGTACGCCCCATAAATGAAGCCCAGGGTGATGACCCCGGCGCTGAACGGGTCGATCTCGATGTATTCCCATTCCATGAAGTTGGTGAAGGTGGTCAGCCAGGTTTGCAGGCTGTAGAAAATCAGCAGCATCAGCACCAGGTCCGGTACGCCGCGGATCAGCGTGGTGTAGAGCTGGGCGGGCAGGCGCAGCAGGCCCAGCCGCGAGAGTTTGGCGCTGGCGCCGAGCAGGCCGAGCAGGACACTGAGTAACAGCGACAATACCGAGAGTTTGATGGTCATCCAGGTGCCTTCCAGCAACAACGGACCGAACCCCTTGAGGCTGAAGGCGGAAAGCCCGAGGGTTTGCAGAAGTTCTTCGAACATAAATCAGAGACCTGTGGCGATAAAAAAGGCGCCCATCGAGGATGGGCGCCAGGAGCTTATTTACCGCTGTAGAGATTCAGATCGCCAAAGTGCTTTTTCTGAATGGTGGCGTAGGTGCCATCGTCGTGTAACGCTTTGATACCTTTATCCAGAAGCGCCTTGAGCTCTTTGTTACCTTTGGAGATACCGATAGCTGTCTTGGCCGGCAGCAGCGGGCTGTCCACTGGCTTGCTCACCTCGTAGTCGGCGCCTTGTGGCGACTTCAGGAAGCCCAGCTCGGCTTGCAGCATGTCCTGGATCGAGGCATCGAGGCGTCCGGAAATCAGGTCGGCATACACCTGGTCCTGGTTCTGGTAGGCCTGGGTTTTCACCCCAGCCTTGTCCAGCACGGCCTTGGCGTAGGCTTCCTGGATGGTGCCCTGCTCGTAGCCGACAGTCTTGCCCTTGAGCGAGGCGGTGTCTTCGGTCAGGCCGGAACCTTTCTTGAACACGAAGGAAGTCGGGCCGGAGAACAGTTCGTTGGAGAAATCGATGACTTTCTCGCGGGCCGGGGTGACGGTCATGGATGAGATCACGCCGTCGAATTTATTGGCTTTAAGGCCCGGGATCATGCCGTCGAAGTCGCTTTCGACCCATTTGCACTTGACCTTCAGTTCGGCACAGATGGCATTGCCCAGATCGATGTCGAAGCCGACCAGGCTGCCGTCGGCGGCCTTGGATTCAAAAGGTGCGTAGGACGGGTCAACGCCGAAGCGCAGTTCCTTGTATTCCTTGGCCAGCGCGGAGCCGGCGGCCATGCAGAGAGCCAGTGCAGAAAGGGTCAGCAATGCTTTTTTCATTATTCAATCCCTAAAAACCAATATGAGCGCTTGTGGCGCATTAGTACTGTTACTGCAAAGCGTCAGACTTAATGAAAGTAGCAATTTCCGAACCAGAGTCCCGAACAACTGTTTTAAAAGGTGGTGCGAGAGCCTGCCGTGGGTCGGCTGCGCCCCAAAAAAGAGCGTGTGGGAAGCCTTGCATCAATAGGGCGCGTGGGAGATTTCGCGCAGGAAAGGGCGCGGCTGCCGAGAGCGTGGCAGGGCCGGATCGGTGAGGGGATTGAAGCGTTACCGGGCGCAAGCCCGCCCCTTGTGCAGAGGGACGGGCTGGCCGGTGTTACTTGCCTGGCGCCAGGGTCAGGCGGGTCTTGCCATAGAGGCGGTCGAAGTTCTGCGGTTGCAGCGGCAGGCTCAGGTACTGGCCCTTGAGCCAGGCGTCGATGCCGTTCAGGTAGTTCGGGCTGGCCGGGTTGCCGGACTGGCCGCTGCTGTTCATCACGCTCAGCGGTTCGCTCTGGCCGAAATCGACGACCAGCCGTAGTGCCGGAGCCTGGGTCACATTGAAGTCCTGGCCCCAGCGGTACGGCGAACTGTTCAGGGTGCTGTGATCGCCACCGGCCTGCAGCGGCCCGCGAATCACCTGGCCACTGGCGTTCTTCCAGTTGTAGCTGTGCAGCTTGCCCCATTGCCAGGCCCGGCGGTCGCCACCCAGCTGGCTTTCACCGGCGCTGATGGCGGCGGCCAGGCTGCGGGCGAGGATCGCCGGCTTGTCTTCTTTCTGCGGGGTGCGGCTGTCATCCCAGAACGGGCTGTCTTCCTGGCCCAGCAGGTGGTCGGCCTGGGCCGAGTAGGACAGCGCGCCGTTGGCCACCAGGGCTTTCCAGGCGGGGCTGGACTCCGGGCCCAGTTTGTCGAGGAAGATCTGCCGGGCGCTTTCCTGCAGGAACAGCTCATAGATCGCCGCATCGGCCGACACCGGGCTGAGTTTGCCGTCGAACGCCATCAGGCGGCTGTAGGCCTCGCGGGCCTTGCTGCGGTCTGCTTCGGGCAGGGCGTCGATGGCTTTCTTCAGGGGCTGCGCCATGCCGGGGGCTTCGAACATTTTCTTCAGCTTGGCGGCGAAAGTGGTGGTCTGGTCGTACTGCATGGCGATCATGCTGCGCCCGTCGTGCTTGCCGCTGCCGGCCAGCTCGGCCAGGCGTTCGCCACGCTCGGGGTAGTACCAGGAGTTGGACAGCTGCATGCCGTAGCCGTGGGGGATGATCCGCTGGTTGGCGGTGCCCAGCCAGCCTTGTGCCGGGTCCTGGTCATAGGGGTGGAGCATCGGGTCGGCATAACCGTCCCAGTCGTAGCGGCCTTCCCAGCCCGGCGATGGCAGCAGGCCTTCGCCTTCACGGCGGTTGGGGAAGCGGCCGGTGACCTGCCAGCCGATATGGCTGGCATCGGCGAACAGCATATTCAGGCCGATGGCGCGGATCTCGCGGCTGGCGTCGGAGGCCCGTTCCACGTTTTGCGCCCGCGTCAGGTCGAAGAACGCATCCAGGCTCTTGTCGTCCGCAAGGTCCGGCTGTTGCAGGGCCAGGCCGTAGCCGGCGCTCAGGTTGCTGGCGCTGTTGAGCAGGGCGCCGTGACGGGTTTCATAGACCGCCTCGCGAATCGGCCGCTGGCCTTTGACGAAGTAGGTTTCGTTACGCACCACGGCCGGCAGCCATTTGCCGTTGGCTTCGTAATACAGCGCATTGCCCTGGCGCTTGAGTTTCTCCAGGAACAGGTCCTGGTTGTCGCCGGCGACCGAGGTCATGCTCCAGGCCACCTGGCCGTTGAAGCCCTGGACGATCATCGGCAGGCCGGCGATCGAAGCGCCCGCGGCCTGGTACTTGGGCGCGCGGATCTGCACCAGGTTCCACGCCGGCGAGTGGCTGTCGGCGGCCAGCAGGCTTCTGCCGCTGCGGCTGCGCTGTGGCGCGATGGCCCAGTTGCTGGCGCCGGCCACGCTCAGCGGGTTGAGTTCGCCGAGCTTGCCGGCGGCGCTGCTGATTTCGCTCAGGCCCGGGACATTCAGGTTGAGACCCTTGAGCTTGTCGCTCTCGGCCAGCGGCAGCGCTTCGTCCGGGTAGCTTGGGGTCAGCCAGGCGAGCTTGTCGGCGCCGACTTTCTGCGCCAGCACCAGGGCGTTGATTTCTTCCGGCAGGTTGGCCGACTGGCTGAAGTTCAACAGGCAGAAAATCAGCGCCGAATCTTCCGGCTTCCAGTATTCGGGCTTGTAGCCGGTGGCGGCCAGGTCCGGCGGCAGCTTGTCGCGATAGCGGAACAGGTAGGCGTTGACTCCGCGGGCGTAAACCTCGAAGAAGCGCTTGATCCGCGGGGACGAGGCTTTGTACAGCTCGCCGGCACTGTTCTTCAGGTTGACCGCGCGCATGTAGCGGTCGATGTCCAGTGCATCGGCGCCGGACATCTCGGCCAGCCGGCCCTGGGCCAGCAGGCGCAGGGTCACCATCTGGTTGATCCGGTCGCTGGCGTGCACGTAACCCAGGGCGAACAACGCATCGTGAAAGGTGTTGCTTTCGATCAGCGGCATGCCCATGGCATTGCGCCGCACCGAAACGTTCTGGGCCAGGCCCTTGAGCGGCTGCACGCCGGAGGTCGGCGGCAGGCTGTCCTGGGTGTTCCATGACTGGCAACCGGCCAGGCTGAGAACGCCGGCCACTGCCGCGGCAACGCCGAACCGGGGAAGAAAATGTGAGAAGGCTGGCGAGGCCATGGCAAAGCTCCTGCGGGGGGTAGCGTCGATAAAGGCGCTACGTTAGTGAGCAGGCGAGTGCCGCGCAAGCGGGGGCCGAGAGTATTTCTGCGTTGCCGGGTAAATAGCCCGCACCGCCCGCCCGGTGGTTGCTCGAAACGGAGCAACTACCGCAGCTGGCGGGCCGGCGATGGGCTATCGGGCCTCAGGATTTGGGTGGGTTGATCCGTGCGGCGATGGCGTAGGCGCGCGCGGTCGCCGGGCGATCGAGGATGCGGTTGAACCAGCGGTGCAGGTTGGGGAAGTCTTCCAGGTTCTGGCTTTGCCACTTGTGGGAAACGACCCATGGATAGATCGCCATGTCGGCAATGCTGTATTCGCTGCCGGCGACGAAATCCCGGTCCGCCAGGCGTCGGTCCAGCACCCCGTACAACCGCGCGGTTTCATCGACGTAGCGTTTGATCGCGTAGGGGATCTTCTGCGGGGCGAACTGGCTGAAATGGTGGTTCTGCCCGGCCATCGGCCCCAGGCCGCCCATCTGCCAGAACAGCCACTGCAGGGCTTCCTGGCGGCCACGCAGGTCCTTGGGCAGGAACTGCCCGGTCTTTTCCGCCAGGTACAGCAGAATCGCCCCGGACTCGAACAGCGACAGCGGCGCGCCGCCGTCGGCCGGCTGATGGTCGACGATGGCGGGGATCCGGTTGTTCGGCGCGATCTTCAGGAACTCGGGCTTGAACTGTTCGCCCTGGCCAATGTTGACCGGGTGCACGCTGTAGGGCAGGCCGGTTTCCTCGAGGAACAGGGAAATCTTGTGGCCGTTGGGGGTGGTCCAGTAATACAGATCGATCATGGAACTCTCCAGGTAAACGAAGGACATTCTGCTACGGACAGCAAACAGCGGTATTCGGTGGTCCGGTCTACGTTCGACGGCTTGCCTGTCGGGAGAGGTGATGTTGAAGTGCGTGGAATTCAATGACCCAAGGTGAGAAAAGTCAGCATGGAGCTTCAGACCAATGCGGCGCTGATCCTGATCGATCAGCAACAGGGCATCCTGCATCCCCGGCTCGGGCGGCGTAACAACCCCGAGGCCGAGGAACGCATCGTCGAGTTGCTGGCTTACTGGCGCCAGACGGCGCGGCCGTTGATCCATGTGCAGCACCTGTCCCGCAGCGAGCAGTCGGTGTTCTGGCCGGGGCAGTCGGGAGTGGAGTTTCAGCAGCGGTTCATGCCGCTGGGCGCTGAGGCGGTGATCCAGAAGCAAGTGCCGGATGCCTTCTGCGCCACGACCCTGGAGGCCGATTTACGCAAGGCCGGGATCGGCCAGCTGGTGATCGTCGGCGTGGCGACCCACAACTCGGTGGAGTCGACAGCGCGGACCGCCGGCAACCTGGGGTTCGATACCTGGGTGGTGGAAGACGCCTGCTACACCTTCGACAAGGCCGACTTTTTCGGCCAGGCCCACAGCGCCGAGGAGGTGCATGCCATGTCGCTGGGCAATCTGCATGGCGAGTATGCGACGGTGACCACGACCCAGCAGATTCTTCACTCGCCCTTGTAGGCGCGAGCTTGCTCGCGATCAGAACGTCTTGGCACCGTAAGGTCCGAGGCGCCTGCATCGCGAGCAAGCTTCGCTCCTACAGAAGATAAAGGCCGGGCGTTACGCCATCAGGCGCCGTGGCACTTCTTGAATTTCTTGCTGCTGCCACATGGGCAAGGGTCATTGCGGCCGACATCTTTCAAGGCGTTGCGCACCGGCTCCTGGTGAGCGTGGTTGCAATGCGGACCGTGAACATGGCCGTGGTCGTGATCGTGGTGGTCATGATCGTGGTTGCAGTCAGGGCCATGGACATGGGGTTGCTGGGTCATCGAGGTTGCTCCGGAATAAAATCGGCGGGAATTATCTCGCCTTTGCGCGCCAGGTGCACGTCATGGCCGATGAATAATCCGGTTTCCAGCAAACCGTCCAGACGATAGGGGATCGGTTGCTGCGGTTCCTTCAGCCATTTCACCACCTGGCGAATCTGCGGCCACAGGTTGGTGCGCACGGGGACCTGGAAGTAGGCGCTGTGTTTGGGGCCGATGGTGAACCAGTGTTCATGCTCACCCTCCGCCAGCAACACGTCGCCAAGATGAACCCGGTATTCCAGGGCGCGGACGGTCAGGTCGGCATCGTTGGGGTTGTCGACCCGAAAGTGCAGGAGCAGGCGCTGCTCCTGCAAATTCGCCTTGATCACCTCGACCTTGACCAGGTGCACCTGCGGGTCGAGGGTGTCGTCGACGAACCACGAGGCGCAGCCTGAAAGCGCCAGCACCGTGAGCAGTCCGAGGGTCCGTAGTGCGCGCAGCTGAACGACCATGGCGTTACTCCGTTTGAACTCCCAGTCTAGCAACCATGGAGCGCACGCGAGGACAGGCTCAGGGGCGGGTATTCAGCTGGTGAAGTAGCCGGCGCAGCACTTCTTGAATTTCTGCCCGCTGGCGCAGGGGCAGGCGTCGTTGCGGCCGGCCTTGAGTTGCACGGTCGGGTCGATGAAATACCAGTGCCCGCTGTTCTGCACGAAGGATGAGCGTTCGCGATGGCTGTGTTCGCCGTGGCTGTCGTGCCAGCGCGCGGTGAAGGTGACAAAGGCGTGCTCCGGCTGGCCGCCGAAGACTTCCGAGCTTTCGACTTCCAGGCCCAGCCAGGTGCTTTGCGCGCTCCAGTCGCCGATGGACTGGCGATCCAGGCCGCTCTGTTGCGCCGGCAGCGTGGTGGCCACCAGATAATCCACCAGGCCCAGCACGTAGGCGCTGTAGCGCGAGCGCATCAGGGCCTCGGCGCAGGGCGCGGGGTGGCCGGCGTGGTAGTGGCCGCAGCAGGCATCCAGCAGGTTGCCGCTGCCGCAGGGACAAATAGAGGTACTCATTGCATTACCACCAGTACTTTCCGAAGTTTTCCGGGTTCGCCCAGAACCTGGAATTGAGCCAGTCGGGCACTTGTTTGTATTCAAGCAGATCGTAGGTGAACAGGGTCAGGACCTGTTCGTCGCGCTGGAAACGTTCGCTGGCCTGCAGGGCCAGGGAGAAAAAGTCGGTCTCCTGCCAGCCGCAGGCGTTCAGGTCGGCCAGTACCGCGATGCGGCTGGCGTTGAGGTTGCGGATGCCGCCGAGCAGGTTCAGGCCGTCGCGTTTGGGCAGATGCTCCAGGCAGTCGACCGCCAGCGCCAGGTCGAAACGGCGCGCCGCCAGTTCCGCCGGCAATGGGCCGGGCGCTGTCTGGGCAATGACGGTCTCGGGGTGTGCCTGGCGAAACGCCTCCAGGGCCGGAAACCCGCTGGCACCGATCAGCAGCAGCTGTTGCGGGGCGTAGCGATCGAGCAGGGCGGCCAGGGCCTGCTGGGGCGTGCGCGAAGAAATACCTGCGGTCATCGAAGTTCCTCACTCTTTGAGTGGCAAAGACTAGCCTGCCCGGACCCGCGGGCCTAGAGCCGTTTTGTCTGAAATGACAGCCGATCCTGGGTAAATCCAGGGGCAAAGCCCGCCGGCCTGATGCTGGCGGAGATTTAAAGCCAGGTCTTTACTCCCCCAATCGGTTCTAAGCCGATTCCCTCAGGAGATAACTAGATGAGCATAGTTCGGACAGCATTACCCTTGGTTCTGCTAACCAGTGTGTTGACTGGTTGCGCAGGTTTGCAGAAAACCGATTGGCCGACCTGCGCTGCTGTCGGGGGTGTCGGTGGGGCTGCGTTGGGCGCGATTGAAAGCTCGTCCTGGGCGGGATACGGCGCCTTGCTGGGCGCCGGCGTCGCGGCCGGTTATTGCTGGGTGCATGGAGATGGCGACGAAGACGGCGATGGCGTGCCGGACAGCCGCGACAAGTGCCCTGGCACGCCTAAAGGCGTGCAAGTGGACGCCAACGGTTGCCCGCCAGAGCCTGTAGCAGTGGTCGAGGAAGTGGTGGTGGTCAAGGAAGAGACCATTGTCATCCGTGACGTGCACTTCGAATTCGACTCGGCCAAATTGACGACCGCTGACAAAACCAAGCTCGACACCATCGCCACACGCCTGAAACAGGAAGCCCCGAGTGCGCAGCTGCGCGTGACCGGGCACACCGACAGCGTGGGCAGCGATGCCTACAACCAGCGCCTCTCGGAAAAGCGCGCGCGCTCGGTGACCGAGTACCTGATCAGCGCGGGCGTACCCCGCAGCAGTTTCGTTTCGGTCGTCGGTGCTGGCGAAAGCCAACCGGTTGCGGATAACAAGACCGCCGATGGCCGGGCGATGAACCGTCGCACGGAAATCAAAATCAACCGCTGATTGCCCGGCGTGATTGCCTGGCATGGGCGGCTTGTGCAGCCGCCCATGCGGGTCTTTACTCCTGTGTGACCGGTATGGGCCGGTGACACAGGAGCATTCATGATGAGTCTTCTCTCGCGAGCCGCCTTGCCGGTTCTACTGCTCGGCAGCCTGCTCACAGGCTGTGCTACCCACAGCGACGGCACTGCCCCCCTCAACCAGCGTACGTGGCCGGTCTGCAGCCTGCTTGGCGGCCTGGTGGGCGGCGGCCTGGGCGCCATTGAAAGCGGTGGCTGGGCCGCGGGCGGAGCGGCGCTCGGCCTGGTGACCGGTGGCTTGATCTGCTACGCCCAGGATGGCGACAAGGACGATGACGGCGTGTTCGACCGCCGTGACCGTTGCCCGGATACCCCGGCCAATACCCCGGTCGACAACCGCGGCTGCCCGCTGCCGCAATACCCGGCCGCACCGGCAGCCGAGCCGGCGGCGCAATCCGAGGTGATCACCCTCAGCGATCAGGGCGATGTGCTGTTTGCCTTCGACTCGGCGCAGCTGACCCCCGAAGCGCAAAACCAGCTGCTGGGGCTGCTGGCCAAGCTTCAGGGCGCCGACGTGCAGAGCATCAAGGTGGTCGGCCACACCGACAGCCAAGGGACGGATGAATACAACCAGAAACTCTCCGAACGCCGCGCCAGCAGCGTCGTCGCATTCCTCCTGAGCCAAGGCCTGGCACCGGACAAACTGACCAGCCAGGGCAAGGGCGAGAGCGAGCCGGTCGCCGACAACGCCACCGAAGAAGGGCGGGCGCAGAACCGTCGGGTGGAGCTGCATATTCAGCGTTGATCACCAGGCGCCAGGGCGGCTTGGCAGGCGGCGGCGGGAGAATTTTCGCCGCCCTCTGGCTTATGCCTCGCCGAAGTCGTTACTGTGCGCGCAAAGAAAAACTCGCAAAGGGGGGCATATGAAGGTGTTTTGGGGGCTGGGCAAGTTGTTGACGCTGCTGTTCTGGTTGCTGGTGCTATTTAATCTGGTCAGCCCGCTGATCAATCCGATTCATCTGTTGCTCAATCTGGCAGGCAGCCTGTTGCTACTGACCCACCTGATGGAGTTGCTGCTGTTCAACGGCAGCCTCAAAGGCCGTGCCCACCCTTGGCGCGATCGCCTGCAGATTCTCCTGACCGGTATTTTCCACTTGCAAACCTTCAAGGCGGCGAAGCCTGTGGAGGCCGCTCATGCGTAAGCTCTGCCTGCTCGCGGCATTGTGCAGCCCACTGGTCCAGGCCCAGGTGGTGACGGTCGAGACCCACTCCCTGATGCGCCTTCCCAACACCACCAGCAGCCTGCAACTGGAACGCCTGGAAGTGGCCGACTACGGCACCTTGCTGATTCCGTCCACGGTCACCGAGGTCAAGGTCGGCGAGTTGCGCCTGGGGCGCGAAGCGCGGATCGCTATCGTTCCAGCTGAACAAAGCCTGCAACTGGACATCGACCATGCCGATCTGGAGGCCGGCAGCCAGATCACCTCCCGCGGGGCTCCGGGGACCTATGAGAAGGCGGCCAAGCCCGGACGTAACCTGACGCTGCGCATCACCTCGCTGCAGGCCGGGGAGCTTTCGGTGGATGCGCGCGGTGGCACCGGCGCGCCGGGTTATGTCGGCCTCGATGGCGCCAACGGCGAGGAGCCGGGTTGCACCTGGGGCCAGGCCGGGCGTGGCGCCGATGGCGACAACGGCGGTGATGGCCAGCCGGGGGCGGCGGGCGCCCAGGTGCGGGTCGAGCTGCCGCGGGATTATCCGGCGGAGCAGATCAAGGTCTTAGTCGATGGTGGGGCCGGCGGTGTGGCCGGTGCGGGCGGCAAACCCGGGGCCGGTGGCAAGGCCAAAGGCTGCTTCGTCTATCGCGCCGACGGTGGCAAGAGTGGCCGTCCTGGCGCCGAAGGCCATGCAGGGCCGGCAGGCCCCGCGGGTTCGATAACCGTGCAACGCCTGTAGGCGGCCTTCGAACAGGCGCTGCTGACTCTGACGCTATCGCGGGCAAGCCTCGCTCCTACACGATTGTGCTGTCTGTAGGCGCGAGGCTGCCCGCGATGCTTTTTCCGGTATCGGCTTTTAGAACATCGGCCGGGCCGCCGCCACGGCCACCAGCAACAGGCCGATGATCAGATTGATCCCTACCAATTTCCGAATATTGCCCAAGGTCGTGGCCCCCGTCGGCCAGTCCTCGGCCGCCACCGCCTGACGCAGCGCTGGCAGCTGCAACGACTGGATCCGGATAAACAGCGCGGTCATCACCACATACAGGCCCATCATCACCTGCACATAACGCGGTGCGGTCTCGAAGCCGCTGAAACGCAGGTGGATCAGGCCGACGCCGCTGATCGGCAACAGCACCACCGCGACCCAGACCCAGACGAAAAACCGTGGGAACACTTCTGCCCACAGCTTCAACCGCGCCGGCCCCTCAAGGGCCACCACCGCCGCGGGGCGCAGCACCATCCAGGCGAAAAACATGCCGCCGACCCAGACCAGGGCGGCCAGGACATGCAGGGTGTAGGCAAGGGCAAAGGCTGTCATTCGGGTACTCCGTTCTGCGCGGGATGAATTAGCGGGGTATGATAGCGGCCGATCCGAACCACTGAAAATTTATCCAGCGTTTCTCGCGCCCGAAGAACCATGATCAGCAACGAACTCAAAACCACGATCCAGGGCGCCTACTCGCGTTTTCTCGAAGCCAAGAGCCTGAAACCGCGTTACGGCCAGCGCCTGATGATCGCCGAAGTGGCCAAGGTCCTGGGCGATGTCGACACCGATGACGAAGGCCGGCGCTCCGGCGACCCGGCCGTGGTGGCCGTGGAAGCGGGCACCGGTACCGGCAAGACCGTGGCCTACAGCCTGGCCGCGATCCCGACCGCCAAGGCCGCCGGCAAGCGCCTGGTGATCGCCACCGCCACCGTCGCCCTGCAGGAGCAGATCGTCTACAAGGATCTGCCCGACCTGATGCGCAACAGCGGGCTGAACTTCACCTTCTCCCTGGCCAAGGGCCGTGGCCGCTACATGTGCCTGTCCAAGCTCGACATGCTGCTGCAGGAAGGCCACGCGCAAACCGCCACCGCCCAGCTGTTCGAAGAAGAAGGCTTCAAGATCGAGGTCGACGAGGCCAGCCAGAAGCTGTTCACCAGCATGATCGAGAAGCTCGCCGGCAATAAATGGGACGGTGACCGCGACAGCTGGCCCACCGCCCTGGAGGACTCTGACTGGGCGCGCCTGACCACCGATCACAGCCAGTGCACCAACCGCCATTGCCCGAACTTCGGCCAGTGCGCCTTCTACAAGGCCCGCGAAGGCATGGGCAAGGTCGACGTGATCGTCACCAACCACGACATGGTCCTGGCCGACCTGGCCCTGGGTGGCGGCGCGGTGTTGCCGGACCCGCGCGACACCCTCTATGTGTTCGACGAAGGCCATCACCTGCCGGACAAGGCCATCGGCCACTTCGCCCATTACACTCGCCTGCGCTCCACCGCCGACTGGCTGGAGCAGACCGCCAAGAACCTCACCAAGCTGCTGGCCCAGCACCCGTTGCCGGGCGATCTGGGCAAGCTGATCGAGCAGGTGCCGGAGCTGGCGCGGGAGATCAAGACCCAGCAGCAGTTCATGTTCACCGCCTGCGAACAACTGGCCGACTTCAAGACCGGCGAAGACATGGAAGGCCGCGAGCGGCCGCGCCATCGTTTTGTCGGCGGGCTGATCCCCGACCATATGCGTGAAATGGGCATCGAGCTGAAAAAAGGCTTCTCGCGCCTGACCGACCTGTTCACCCGCCTGACCGACCTGCTCAAGGAAGGCATGGACGGCGAGGTCAATATTGGCATCGCCAGCAACCAGGCCGAAGAGTGGTACCCGCTGTTCGGCAGCCTGCTGTCCCGCGCTTCGGGCAACTGGGAGCTGTGGACCGCCTTCACCACCGAAGACCCGGAAGACAATCCGCCGATGGCACGCTGGCTGACCCTGGCGGAAAGCGGCTCGCTGTTCGACATCGAGGTCAACGCCAGCCCGATCCTCGCCGCGGAAATGCTCCGTCGCAACCTGTGGAACGTGGCCTATGGCGCGCTCGTGACCTCCGCCACCCTGACTGCCCTGGGCTCCTTCGATCGTTTCCGCATGCGTGCCGGGCTGCCGAAAAAGGCCGTGACGGCGGTGGTGCCCAGCCCCTTCCATCACGCTGACGCCGGGGTGCTGCGGGTCCCCGACCTGCGCGCCGACCCACGGGATGCGCCGGCCCACACCGCGGCGATCATCCGCGACCTGCCGGAGCTGGTGGAAGGCTCGCGGGGCACCCTGGTGCTGTTCTCGTCGCGCAAGCAGATGCAAGACGTGTTCGACGGCCTCGACCGCGACTGGCGCAAGCAGGTGTTCATTCAAGGCAACCTGTCGAAACAGGAAACTTTGAACAAGCACAAGGCGCGGGTCGATGGCGGCGATTCCAGCGTGCTGTTCGGCCTGGCCAGCTTTGCCGAGGGTGTGGACCTGCCCGGCGCTTACTGCGAGCACGTGGTGATCGCCAAGATCCCGTTCTCGGTGCCGGACGATCCGGTGGAGGCCGCGCTGGCCGAGTGGATCGAAGCCAGGGGCGGCAATCCGTTCATGGAAATCTCGGTGCCGGACGCCTCGCTCAAGCTGGTCCAGGCCTGCGGTCGCCTGCTGCGTACCGAACAGGACCGCGGCACCATCACCCTGCTGGACCGGCGCCTGGTCACCCAGCGTTATGGCAAGGCTATTCTCAATGCGTTGCCGCCGTTCCGCCGGGAAATTTCCTGAGCGCGGCCGGCCTGTGGGCCGGTCGCGTTGTCCATTGCATATCACGCTGATTGCACACAGGCCGCTCATCGGCCGTTAAGGAGCACCAGGTCCCTATGATTTGCCGTTCGTTACCCGCTGTCTTTGCTCTGCTGTTCGCCACGCCGCTGCTCGCCGCGCCCGCGGGGCAACAGACGCTGTTCAACTTTGTCCGGCCTGCCGATGTGGTACAGGTGGCAACAGTGGATGCCAGCCTGCCGCAAGCCAACGCGGAGCAGACAGCCGAGGGCGAAGTGCTGCGCCGGGTGACCTTCAATCCGGCGATTCAACCCAGCCTGCGCCTGACCCCGCAGACCGGTGCCTGGGACTGGTCGCAGTCCGGGGTCATGAGCCTGCGGATCCAGAGCGCGATGAACTGGGCCCTGACCCTGTACGTGAAGATCCAGAGCAATGACGGCAAGACCCTGGTCAGTCGCATCGACCTGCCGGCCGGCCCGGCGCAGACCCTGCTGGTGCCGCTGGTTGCCAGTTCGCCGCTGAGCCAGGGCATGAAGGCCGGTCCGCCGATGCCGATGACCTTCGAAGGCCAGCGCGTACTGCTGGCCAGCAGCGAAGGCGAGCTGGACCGTAGCCAGGTGGTCTCGGTGACCTTGTCCATGGATCAACCGAAAGCCGCCCAGAGCATCCTGCTCGAACGTTTCGGCGTGCAGGACGGCGAGGCGGTGGCCAAGGCGGCCTACGGTGGTCTGGTGGATGCCTATGGCCAGTCGACCCGGGCCAAGTGGCCGGAAAAGATCGCCAGCGACGAGCAGCTCAAGGCCGCCGCGAGCAAGGAACAACAGCAACTGAAAACCTGGCTGGCCGAACGTGAGCGCGCCTCCCTGGACACCTTCGGTGGCTGGAGCAACGGGCCGGCCTTCAAGGCCAGTGGTTTCTTCCGTACCGAGAAGCGCGATGGCCGCTGGTATCTGGTGACGCCCCAGGGGCATCCGTTCTATTCCCTGGGGGTCAATGCGGTCGCGGCGGACAATAGCCAGACCTACGTTGCCGGTCGTGAGTGGATGTTCGCGACACTGCCCAACGTCGGCGAGCCGCTGGCCGGTTATTACGGCGAAGGCGACAACCGCGGCGGCAATGGCGCCGACCAGGGCCGTGCCTACAACGCCGGTCGCTGGTACGACTTCTATGGCGCCAACCTGCAACGCACCTACGGTGTGCCTTGCACCCCGGGCAGTGAAACCAAGGCCGGTGTGGCGGATGCCGCCAAGGCCGACGCCCAGGAGGCACAGGCCGGGCCGGGCACCGAGCCGCCAGCCGCGCCAGCTTGCCCTGCCGCAGCCCTGGACCAGAAACGCTGGGCCAGCCACACCCTGGATCGCCTGCAAGCCTGGGGTTTCAACACCATCGGCAACTGGAGCGCGCCGGCGCTGGGCCTGAACGATCGCGTGCCCTACACCTTGCCGCTGTCGATCGTCGGCGACTATGCAAGCATCAGCACCGGCACCGACTGGTGGGGCGGCATGCCCGATCCGTTCGATCCGCGTTTCGCCATGGCCACCGAGCGCGCCGTGGCCATTGCCGCCCGCGATCACCGCGACGATCCCTGGCTGATCGGCTACTTCGCCGACAACGAACTGGCCTGGGCCGGCCCCGGCGACGACCCCAAGTCGCGTTATGCCCTGGCATACGGCACGTTGCGCATGACCACCGACGTGCCGGCCAAGCGTGCGTTCCTCAAGCAACTGCGCGACAAGTACCGTAACCAGGAGGGCCTGTCGAAGGCCTGGGGCATCAACCTGACCGCCTGGGAGCTGATGGAAGACCCGGGGTTCGAGCCGCCTTTGCCTAGCCCTGAGCATCCGGAGATCGAAGCCGACTTCAAGTACTTCCAGAAGGTCTTTGCCGACACCTACTTCAAGACCATTTCCGATTCGCTGAAATGGCACGCGCCGAATCATCTGCTGCTGGGTGGACGCTTCGCCATCAGCACCCCCGAGGCTGTGGCGTCCTGCGCCCAGTATTGCGATGTGTTGAGTTTCAACATGTACACCCTCAAGCCACAGGACGGTTACGACTTTGCCCGGCTGAACACGCTGGACAAGCCGGTCCTGATCACCGAGTTCAACTTCGGCTCCCGGGATCGCGGCCCATTCTGGGGTGGTGTGACCGAGCTGGTGCGGGAGGAGGATCGCGGCCCGGCCTATACCCAATTCCTCAAGCAGGCGCTGAACGAGCCGTCGATTGTCGGTGTGCACTGGTTCCAGTACCTTGATCAACCGGTCACCGGCCGTCTGCTGGACGGCGAGAACGGCCATTTCGGCCTGGTGGGCATTACCGATGTGCCGTTCCAGGGGTTTGTCGACAGCGTGCGCAAGAGCAACCTGCAGGCCCTTGAGCAGTTGGGCAAGGAAGCCGGGAAGGCCAAGGCAGAGGCCGACAAGACCGCTGGTCATGCCGATGGTGGCAAGCCGGGCCATGATGGCAAGGGCGCAGGGCAGGGCGGCGGCCATGCGGGTGGTCATTCGGGCAATGGCCATTGATCGCTGAGCCAGGCCTTTAGGGTACGGCTTCCCTCACGCGGGCCGGTCCGCCTCTGCTGTCACCCGTAGGGGCTGACCGGCCCGCGATGCGTTCAATGTCTGTCGATTTCTGAACAATTCTTCCGGTGGATCGCCACCGGGCTCGCTTCTGTTCCCAAAACCCTCAAGGGCTGGAACAATGCGCACCACTTTGTAGAGCATGGTCTGGGGGAGTCACGGGTGCAGATTCAGGGTCATTACGAGCTTAAGTTCGAGGCGGTGCGCGAAGCCTTCGCGGCACTCTTCGAGGATCCCCAGGAGCGCGGCGCGGCGTTGTGTATTCAGATCGGCGGGGAAACCGTGCTCGACCTCTGGGCCGGCACCGCCGACAAGGACGGCAGCGAGGCCTGGCACAGCGATACCATCGCCAACCTGTTTTCCTGCACCAAGACCTTTACCGCGGTCACCGCCCTGCAACTGGTGGCCGAAGGCAAGTTGCAGCTGGACGCGCCAGTTGCCCGGTATTGGCCTGAGTTCGCCGCGGCCGGCAAGGAAGCGATCACCCTGCGGCAGTTGCTCTGCCATCAGGCCGGGCTTCCGGCCTTGCGTGAGCTGCTGGCGCCGGAGGCGCTCTACGACTGGCAAACCATGGTCGATGCCCTCGCGGCGGAGGCTCCTTGGTGGACACCGGGTGAAGGTCATGGTTATGCGGCCATTACCTACGGCTGGCTGGTGGGTGAGCTGCTGCGTCGGGCTGACGGGCGCGGTCCCGGCGAGTCCATCGTGGCACGGGTCGCCAGGCCGCTGGGGCTGGATTTCCATGTCGGCCTGGCGGACGAGGAGTTTTACCGCGTGGCACACATCGCCCGGGGCAAGGGCAATGTCGGCGATGCGGCCGCGCAGCGCCTGCTGCAAGTGACCATGCGCGAACCCACGGCCATGACCACCCGGGCGTTCACCAACCCGCCGTCGATCATGACCAGTACCAACAAGCCGGAATGGCGGCGCATGCAACAGCCAGCGGCCAATGGCCATGGCAATGCCCGCAGCCTGGCCGGGTTCTACAGCGGTCTGCTCGATGGCAGCCTGCTGGAAGCGGACATGCTCGAAGAGCTGACGCGCGAACACAGCGTCGGCATGGACAAGACCCTGTTGACCCAGACCCGTTTCGGCCTGGGTTGCATGCTTGACCAGCCGCAGGTGGCCAACGCGACCTTCGGTCTCGGCCCACGCGCCTTCGGCCATCCGGGAGCGGGTGGCTCCATCGGCTTTGCCGATCCTGAGTACGATGTGGCCTTCGGTTTTGTCACCAATACCCTGGGTCCGTACGTGCTAATGGATCCAAGGGCGCAGAAGTTGGTGAGGGTTCTGTCGGATTGTCTGTAAAAAAGTTGCTGTCAGGAATTTTTTTGCCTAAACATGAGTAAAAGCATCAGCAAGGAACCCTGTGGCTTTTATACTTTCAAAGCGTCTGTTTGTACGGTTCGTAGAGACCGTAATTTTTGATCTCATTTTGTGGATATCCCATGTCGTCGAACAAGTCTTTAGCCTTGGCTCTTTGCCTCACTGTCACCGGTTGTGCACAAACTCCACAAAATGACGCAGAAGGAGGGCACTGGTGGTCTTTCGGTTCCGATAAGGCCGCCAGCAAGGAAGCGGTGCAACCGGTAGCAAAAGCAGCTGCCAACGAAGTTTCCGCGGCCAAGTCCGCCGCCACATCCACCGCCAAGTCCGCGACCGCTCCTGCAGCGGCCAAGGTCGAAAACGCAACCGCAACCGCTTCCGCCGCTGCTCCGGCCGCCAAGGCCGAAACCACCAACTGGTGGTGGCCGTTCCCTTCCAAGGACACGAGCAAAGAAGCAGTCAAAGAGCCAGTAGCCGACGCCAAGGCCAAGGCGGACGCCGCGACAGCGGCCCCGAAGGTCGCCAAGACCGAGACCGGCAACTGGTGGTGGCCTTTCAATCAGCAGCCCACGTCTCCGACCAAGGCAGATGTTAAAGACATCCCGATGCCGGATCCAAAAATCACCCAGGCCTGGCTGGACGACTACGAGCCGCGCCTGCGTGAAGCCATCAAGGACAGCCGCCTGCAACTGGAGCGTCGCGAGAACACCCTGGTGGTGACCGCCCCGGTCGACGGTTCGTTCAACCCGGATCGCCCGGCCATGTTGCTGCCGGTCACCCTGAGCCCGTTCACCCGCGTGGCCAAGGCCGTGGGTACCGACGCCAAGACTTCCGTGCTGGTACTGGGCCATGCCGACACCACCGGTGCCGCGGCGGCCAACCAGAAGCTGAGTCGTGACCGTGCGCAGTCCGTCGCCGCGATTTTCAGCCTCACTGGCCTGAAGCGCGATCGCCTGATGCTGCGTGGCATGGGTTCGGTGATGCCTCGTGCGGCCAACGACAGCGCCGAAGGGCGTGCGCTGAACCGTCGCGTGGAAATCATCGTCACCCAGCGCAGCACCATGCTGGCCCTGCTGAGCAAGTACAACCAGCCGACTCCATCCGAGGCTGAACTGGTTGCCGTACAGGATGTGAAACCAGTCGTTCCTGCTGCTTCCTCGAAGAAAGCCGTCGCGGCGAAGAAAGCCGCTCCGGCGAAAAAAGCCCCAGCCAAGAAGCCTGTAGCGAAGAAAGAAACCGCCAAGAAGACCACCACTGCCAAGGCTCCGGCCAAGGCCGCGACCGAACAGGCGAAGAACTGATTCATCAGGCATCGGGCAAAAGGAACCTGCAATGACCCAGGGACTGGCGGACATGCGCCGCGACTACACCCGTGACGGACTGACCGAAGCCCAGGCTCCGGTCGAGCCCTTCACACTGTTTCACCAGTGGTTCGCACAGGCGGTGAAAACCGAGCAGCCGCCGGTCGAGGCCAACGCCATGACCCTGGCGACCGTTGACGAAGAGGGGCGCCCCCATTGCCGCATCCTGCTGCTCAAGGGGCTGGATGCGCAGGGGTTCACCTTTTTCACCAATTACGACAGCGCCAAGGGACAGCAACTGGCCGCACGGCCTTTTGCCGCCATGACCTTCTTCTGGCCGGCCCTGGAGCGTCAGGTGCGTATCGAGGGGCGGGTGGTCAAGGTCACCGCCGAGGAGTCCGATGCCTACTTCCAGGTCCGCCCGCTGGGCAGCCGCCTGGGCGCCTGGGCATCGCCGCAGAGCCAGGTGATCGCCGATCGCCAGGAGCTGGAAGCCTTGCTCAAGAACACCGAGGAGCGCTTCAGCGATACCCAGCCCCATTGCCCCGAGCACTGGGGTGGTTATCGCCTGTTACCGGAGCGCATCGAGTTCTGGCAAGGGCGCGCGAGCCGTTTGCACGATCGCTTGAACTACCGCCTGCAAGGTGCCGACTGGGTGCGTGAGCGCCTGGCCCCCTGAACCAGGAATCAGGTCATTCGCCGGGATAACCGGCCGCGGCGGCTTCTAGCCACTGTGGCAGGTCCCGGCGTTTTACTTTCTGGCGATGAGCATTCGCCAGCTGTTGCAGCATGAAGGATTTCTTCTTCTCGTCCCCGCCGGCCAGCGACAGCGCCAGGTCCCGGTCCATCCAGCGCTTGATCCGTACATACAGCCACCAATGGAAGTACAGGCCGGCAACGGTGGTCACGACGATGATGAAGTAATCCATGGAAAATCCTTTGGCCGGTGGCGCAACTCGGGAAATAAGCGCTACCGTGTGAAGAGTTTTTATAGGCAAGCAGTCTGTACTGCTGCTGAATGGAACACATTTTATCCGGGCGACGCCGTGACAGGCGTCAAGCTGCGGAGTTTAATGATTATCTGTCCTTTGGAGTTGATCCTATGCGTAAGTCTGTTTTGCTGGTTGCTTCCTTTTCCACGATGGCCATGTTGCTCACCGGTTGCCAATCCAATCTGTCCGGTGACTCTTACTCCCGTGACGAGGCGCGTCGCGTACAGACCGTTCGCATGGGCACCATCGAATCCCTGCGTCCGGTGAAAATCGAAGGCACCAAGACCCCGATCGGCGGCCTCGCTGGTGCAGCGGTCGGCGGCGTTGGCGGCAGCGCCATCGGCGGCGGCAAAGGCAGCATCGTGGCGGCGGTCATCGGTGCGGTGGCGGGCGGCCTGATCGGTTCCGCCACCGAGGAAGGCCTGACCCGTACCCAGGGCGTGGAAATCACCGTGCGTGAAGACGACGGCAGCATGCGTGCCTATGTACAACAAGTTGAACAAAACGAAGTGTTCCGCGTTGGCGAGCGCGTACGCATCATGAGCGTCAACGGCACCAGCCGTGTCGCCCACTAAGCGTTAACCGCGACAAAACAAAACCCCGGCCAGGCAACTGGTCGGGGTTTTGTGTTTTCAGCCCTGGCAACGCCGGCGGTTATGCCGGCAGTTGTGGGTTCTTGCGGCTGGCCGCGGCCGTCACCGCGTAGCCGATCAGGGCGGCGAAGAGCGAGCCGGTGAGGATGCCCATGCGGTCCATGCCGGCGTATTCGCTGCTGCCGGGCACAAAGGCCAGGGAACCCACGAACAGGCTCATGGTGAAGCCGATCCCGCAGAGGATCGCCACGCCCAGCACCTGGCCCCAGTTGGCGCCGCCGGGAAGGGCGGCCAGCCCCATCTTCACCGCCAGCCAGGTCAGGCCGAACACGCCGACGGTCTTGCCCAGCAGCAGG
The DNA here is from genome assembly GCF_002843625.1 of Pseudomonas sp. 09C 129. Lineage (NCBI taxonomy): Bacteria > Pseudomonadati > Pseudomonadota > Gammaproteobacteria > Pseudomonadales > Pseudomonadaceae > Pseudomonas > Pseudomonas sp. 09C 129. The sequence continues at coordinate 1,932,761 of NZ_CP025261.1, forward strand.
CCGATGGCGATGCCCATGGGCACATAGTGGGTGAAGCTTTCCACGGTGATGCCCTGCAGCGACAGGCCGGCATTGGCGAAGGCGAACAGCGGCAGGATGCCGTAGGCGACCCACGGATGCAGCGCATGTTCCAGGCTCAGCAGCGGCGAAGGCTCGGCATTGCGGGTGCGCAGCGGGATGCAGAATGCCAGGGTCACGCCGGCCAGGGTCGCGTGGACGCCACTCTTGAGCACGCAGACCCAGAGGATCAGGCCGATGATCATGTACGGCCCGAGCTTGACCACCCCCAGGCGGTTCATCGCCACCAGCGCCGCCAGGCAGGCAGCCGCGAGTACCAGCGACAGGGTCGACAGGGCGCCGGAGTAGAAAATCGCGATGACGATGATGGCCCCCAGGTCATCGATGATCGCCAGCGTCATCAGGAACAGCTTCAGCGACACCGGAACCCGCTTGCCCAGCAGGGCCAGCACGCCGAGGGCGAAGGCGATGTCGGTGGCCATGGGGATCGCCCAGCCGCTGAGCGCCGGCGGGTTGTCCTTGTTGAGGAACCAGTAGATCAGCGCCGGTACCACCATGCCGCCGATGGCGGCGGCGCCCGGCAGGACGATCTGTGAAGGCTTGGACAGGTGGCCGTCGAGGAGCTCGCGCTTGACCTCCAGGCCGATCAGCAGGAAGAACATGGCCATCAGGCCGTCGTTGATCCACAGCAGCAAGGGCTTGGCGATTTTCAGGGCGCCGATCTGGGCGACCACGGGAGTGTCCAGCAGGCCGTTGTACAGCCAGGACAGCGGTGAGTTGTTGATGATCAGGGCAAGCACGGCAGCGGCAATCAATAACAGACCGCTGGCAGCTTCCAACTGAAAGAAACGCGTGAAAGTACTACGCAGAGGCAAGGTCGCTCTCCATCAGAAAACTAAAAAGGTGGCACACCCTAACCCGTACTGTTAGTTGTTAAAACAAAAGTTATATTCTTTTTTGTTATATGCAGCGCGGCAGCGGCCTGCTGGAAAACCAGCCTAGCAGTTGTGTATCCAATTGATTCAAAACTGTACCTGTGAGAGACCGGGGATGTTTCCTAACATGTCCGGCCCCATCCCGACGGGCCGGGGACTTTTGCCTGTTGCAGCGCCCGATTTTCCTTGTGCCTGGATCGCCTATGCTGGGTGCACTTCATCTTTCTGCGTCCTGTGTGGCGTTCGAGCCAACGAGAAAACACCATGAGCGACAACCGTCAGTGGGCCCGCGAGGCCATCCGGATCATCGAAGCCGACTTCCAGCGCAGCGCCGACACCCACCTGATCCCCTTGCCCCTGCCGGGCCTGCCGGGCATCGAGCTGTATTTCAAGGACGAGTCCAGCCATCCCACCGGCAGCCTCAAGCATCGCCTGGCGCGTTCGTTGTTCCTCTATGCGCTGTGTAACGGCTGGCTCAAGCCCGGGGCGCCGGTGATCGAGGCGTCCAGTGGTTCGACGGCGATTTCCGAGGCCTATTTCGCGCGCCTGCTGGGCTTGCCGTTCATTGCGGTGATGCCGGCCACCACGTCCCAGGAAAAGATCGCGCAGATCGCCTTCTACGGCGGCAAGAGCCACCTGGTGCAGGACCCGACGCAGATCTACGCCGAGTCGGAGCGCCTGGCCCGGGAGGGCGGCGGGCATTTCATGGACCAGTTCACCTACGCCGAGCGCGCCACCGACTGGCGGGCGAACAACAACATCGCCGAGTCGATCTTCCAGCAGCTGCGCTTCGAGCGCTACCCGGAGCCCAAATGGCTGATCTCCAGTCCGGGCACCGGCGGCACCACCGCTACCCTGGGGCGTTATGTGCGGTATCGCCAGCATTGCACCCGGGTACTCTGCGCCGACGCCGAGCGTTCGGTGTTCTTCGATTACTACCAGAGCGGTGACGCCAGCCTGCGCCTGGATTGCGGCTCGCGCATCGAAGGGATCGGCCGGCCACGGGTCGAGGCGTCGTTCCTGCCCAAGGTGATCGATGCGATGGTCAAGGTGCCGGATGCCCTGTCGCTGGCGGCCATGCATTACCTGGCGCAGCGCCTGGGACGGCGGGTGGGCGGTTCCAGCGGTACCAACCTGATCGGCGCGCTGATGGCGGCGCAGCAGATGAAACAGGCCGGCGAGAGTGGTTCGATCGTCGCCATCCTGTGTGACGGTGGCGAGCGTTATGCAACCACCTATTACGATCAGGACTGGCTGACCGCCCAGGGTTACCAGTTGACGGCCTTGATCGAGTCGGTGGCGGCGAGTGTGGAACGTGGCGAGGCGTTGCCGGCCAGCGTATTGCGCGCTGGCATCTGAGGCTGCAAGCCCGCTCCTTGGGGAGCGAGCCTGCCTGTGAAAAGGCCCCTGTAAAGGGGCCTTTTTTTACGCCTCGATGCCGAGGATATTGCGCGCCACCGCTTCGGCGATGCGGATCCCGTCGACACCGGCCGACAGAATGCCGCCGGCATAACCGGCGCCTTCACCGGCCGGGTACAGGCCTTTCACGTTCAGGCTCTGCATCGATTCGTCGCGGGTAATGCGCAGCGGCGACGAGGTGCGGGTCTCGATCCCGGTCAGCACCGCGTCGTGCAGGGAGTAACCCTTGATCTGCCGCTCGAAGGCCGGCAGCGCTTCGCGGATCGCCTCGATGGCGAAGTCCGGCAGGGCCAGGGCCAGGTCGCCCAGGGCGACGCCCGGCTTGTAGGACGGCTCGACGCTGCCCAGGGCGGTGGACGGCTTGCCGGCGATAAAGTCGCCGACCAGTTGCGCCGGTGCTTCGTAGTTGCTGCCACCGAGCACGAAGGCGTGGGATTCCAGGCGTTCCTGCAGCTCGATACCGGCCAGCGGGCCGCCCGGGTAATCCACTTCCGGGGTGATGCCGACCACGATGCCGGAGTTGGCGTTGCGCTCGTTGCGCGAGTACTGGCTCATGCCGTTGGTGACCACGCGGTTCGGCTCGGAGGTCGCCGCCACCACGGTGCCGCCCGGGCACATGCAGAAGCTGTAGACCGAACGGCCGTTCTTCGCGTGGTGCACCAGCTTGTAGTCGGCGGCGCCGAGCTTCGGGTGACCGGCGTACTTGCCCAGGCGTGCGCTGTCGATCAACGACTGCGGGTGTTCGATGCGGAAACCCACGGAGAACGGCTTGGCCTCCATGTACACGCCACGGCCGTGGAGCATGCGGAAGGTGTCGCGGGCGCTGTGGCCGAGGGCCAGGATCACGTGTTTCGAGTGAATCTGTTCGCCGCTGTTGAGCTCGACGCCGACCAGCTGGCCGTCTTCGATCAGCACGTCGGTCACCCGTTGCTCGAAGCGCACTTCACCGCCCAGGGCGATGATCTGCTGGCGCATGTTCTCGACCACGCCGGTCAGGCGGAAGGTGCCGATGTGCGGCTTGCTGACGTAGAGGATCTCTTCCGGCGCGCCGGCCTTGACGAACTCGTGCAGGACCTTGCGGCCGTGGTGTTTCGGGTCCTTGATCTGGCTGTACAGCTTGCCGTCGGAGAAGGTCCCCGCGCCGCCTTCGCCGAATTGCACGTTGGATTCCGGGTTGAGCACGCTTTTGCGCCACAGGCCCCAGGTGTCCTTGGTGCGCTGGCGCACTTCCTTGCCGCGCTCGAGGATGATCGGCTTGAAGCCCATCTGCGCCAGCAGCAGGCCGGCGAAAATCCCGCAGGGGCCGAAACCCACCACGATCGGGCGCTGTTCCAGGTCGGTGGGCGCCTGGCCGACGACCTTGTAGCTGACATCCGGCGCCGGGTTGACGTTACGGTCGTCGGCGAACTTGTGCAGCAGCCTGGCCTCGTCGCGCACGTTCAGATCGAGGGTATAGATGAAGCACAGCTCGGATGACTTCTTGCGCGCGTCGTAACTGCGCTTGAACAGGGTGAAGTCGAGCAGGTCCTCGCTGGCGATGCCCAGGCGCTGCAGGATGGCAGGGCGCAGGTCTTCATCGGGATGGTCGATCGGCAGCTTGAGTTCGGTGATTCGTAACATGACAGGGTCCGGTTCGCGGGACGCACCAATGCGTCAGGGCGGTTTTACAAACCGGCGATTATAAGCCGCAAAGCCCGGACCCCGTGAGGTTAAAACGGTTGCCCGTCGCCTCAGTCGCTGCGCGAGCCGCCGAAATAGGCGCAACCGCGCTGGACCTGGCCATCGACCCGCAGTTCCGCCGTCAGGTGCTGCACGCTGCCGGTCTTGCTGTCCACGCAGCGCTGCGGCGCGACCCAGAGTTCGACGTGGCGGTTGTTGGCTTCGCTGCTGAGGTTGAAACGGCCGTCGCCCAGTTGCTCTTCCAGGTAGGGCAGCGCCAGCGCCGGCTGGCCGGCGCGTTCGATGCGCATGCCCTTGGCGCTGACGTCGACGTTCCAGTCCGGGGACTTGCCACTGGCCCGCAGGATCAGGCGCGGGAAGTCGGGATCGCTGCAGGCGTCGTTCGAGCGTTCGATGCGGTACAGCTGGCTCAGCGCCACTTCACTGTCGGCGCCGCCGGACTTGCTCGGGGAGAAATGCCCGCGCAGGTCGGCGAACAGCGTGCCCTGCTGGTCGGCCAGGCTGGCAGCTTCCTGGAGGATGCTGGTACCGCCGTTGTCCTTGACCACATAACGCTGCTCGCCGATGCAGGGCTTGAACAGCAACTGGCCGTCGGCGGCGGTCAGCGTGCCCTGCATGCGGGTCTGGCCGGCCTGGGACTGCGTCCGGGACTGGCCATCGAACACCGACAGCATCTGGCAACCGGCAAACAGGGGGAGCAGGGCAATACAAACAAGGGAACGGGCGGCACGCATCGTCGGGTCTCCAATCAAGTGCCGCCACGTTACGCAGCCTGACCGTTCATCACAACCCTGGATCCATTTACGTCTCTGTAGGAAGGCGCTGCGGTGTGCCGGGTGCAGCGCTATCGCGAGCAAGCTTCGCTCCTGCAGAGGCGTGGGTCAGCCGACGATAAAGGTCTGGCCAGTCTGCAGGCCTTCCACGCTCTTGGCGTAGGCCAGCGCCACATCGGCGCCGGGAACCGGTTTGTAGCCACGGAAGTACGGGGCGTAGCTGTCCATGGCTTCTTCCAGCACGGTCGGGCTCACCGAGTTCACCCGCAGGCCGCGTGGCAGTTCGATGGCGGCGGCGCGGACGAAGCCGTCGATGGCGCCGTTGACCAGGGCCGCCGAGGCGCCACTGCGGATCGGGTCGCGGTTGAGGATGCCGGAGGTGAAGGTGAACGAGGCGCCGTCGTTGGCGAACTCGCGGCCGATCAGCAGCAGGTTGACCTGGCCCATCAGCTTGTCCTGCAGGCCCAGGGCGAAGTGCTGGGCGCTCATCTCGCCCAGCGGCGCGAAGGTGACATTGCCCGCGGCGCAGATCAGCGCGTCGAATGTGCCGGTTTGCTCGAAGAGTGCGCGGATCGAGGCGCTGTCGCTGATATCCACCTGGAAATCACCGCTGTTGCGGCCGATGCGGATGATTTCATGGCGTTGCGACAGCTCTTTGTCGACGGCCGAACCAATGGTGCCGTTGGCGCCGATCAGAAGAATTTTCATGGGGTTGTTCCTCGCGTGGGTTGAACGAGGTTGCAGTCTAGTGCTGGTTTTTCCTGTTGATTAGCGCGTTAATAGGCAACCTTTGGTTTTCAAATGGAAACAATCCATGAGTGAGATGGATGACCTGGCGGCGTTCGCCGTGCTGATCGAGGCAGGCAGTTTTACCCTGGCCGCCCAGCAACTGGGGTGCAGCAAGGGGCAATTGTCCAAGCGCATCAGCGCCCTGGAGACGCAGTTCGCGGTGGTGCTGTTGCAGCGCACCACACGGCGCTTGAGCCTGACCGCGGCGGGCGCCGCCTTGTTGCCCCAGGCCCAGGCGCTGCTGGTTCAGGTCGAGCGGGCGCGCCAGGCGCTGGCGCGGCTCAAGGACGACATGGCCGGGCCGGTGCGGCTGACGGTGCCGGTGTCCCTGGGCGAGACTTTCTTCGAAGGCCTGCTGCTGGAGTTTTCCCGGCAGTACTCCGAGGTGCAGATCGAGCTGGAGCTGAACAACAACTACCGCGATCTGTCCCGGGACGGTTTCGACCTGGCGATCCGTTCGGAAGTGGCCAATGACCAACGACTGGTGGCCAGGCCGCTGCTGGCCTGGCACGAGATGACCTGCGCCAGCCCGGCTTACCTGGAACAGTATGGCGAGCCACAGGCGCCCAGGGACCTGGCCGAGCATCGCTGCCTGCTCAACAGCCATTACAGCGGCCGTGAGGAGTGGCTCTATCACCAGCAGCACGAACTGTTTCGGGTACGGGTGTCGGGACCTTTCGCCAGCAATCACTACAACCTGCTGAAAAAGGCCGCGCTGGTGGGGGCGGGGATCGCCCGACTACCGTCCTACCTGCTGCAGGCGGAACTGGCCGACGGGCGTTTGCGCGGGCTGCTGCGCGATTACCAGACCCGCAGCATGCCGATGTACCTGGTGCATCCGTATCAGGGCGGGTTGCCCAGGCGTACCCAGGTCCTGGCCGATTACCTGATCGGCTGGTTCAAGCGCAGCGGCGAAGCGCTGGATCGCCTTTGACCTGACGGTTTGCGCCTGTAGCCGCTGCCGCAGGCTGCGATAAGGCCGAAGGCCTTCAGCGATCTCAAGACCTTGCGTCCCCTTCGGGGCCGATCGCAGCCTGCGGCAGCGGCTACAGCGCTACAGCGGGGGCTCAGCGATAGCGGCGGGCGATCAGGTGGTCGATGGACAGCTTGCCGGGGCCGCGGGCCATCAGGTACAGCAGGACCGCCGCCCAGGTGCCGTGGGTCGGGTAGGCGTCAGGGTAGACGAACAGCTGGATGGTCAGGGTCATGCCCAGCAGCGCCAGGGCAGAGAAGCGCGTGGCGAAACCGACCAGGAGCAGCAGCGGGAACAGATGCTCGGCGAATGCCGCCAGGTGTGCGGCCAGTTCGGGGGAGAGCAGCGGTACCTGGTACTCGCTCTGGAACAAGGGAATGGTCGAGTCGGCCAGGCGCGGCATGCCGAACTCGAACGTCCCGGAGAACAGGTCGATGGCCAGGCCCTCGATTTTGGTCTGGCCGGACTTCCAGAACACCGCGGCAATGGAGAAGCGCGCGATAAAGGCGATCAGGCTGTGGGGAATACGCTCCAGCAGCTGGATGAGCCGGTTCACCCCATGGGTGAGCGGGTGATGCTTGGTGCAGTGGGTGTGCATGTTCAGACCTCGGAATGGGGGGACAGGCGAGTGATGGCGCCGCGACCGATCAGCAGCGCCAGGGCCTGGCTCGGCTCGAACGCCGGATCGACAGCCAAGGCATTGGCCGCGGCGACTTGCAGTGGCTGCGAGTGGTGCAGGGCATGGATGAAGCAGGCGACCCCGGCGTCGATGGCGAACACCTCGACCTCCAGCTCATGACGCAGTACCAGGGCGTCTTGTCCTTGGCACAGGTCGATGTTCTTTAGGTCGACGCCTTGCCAGTCGTCATCGCCCTGGTGGGCGGCCCATACATCGACCACCGGATAGGGCGAGTTCAGCAGGCCGAGCGAGGGATGCAGTTCCAGGAGCAATTGCCCCAGCGTTTGCGGCTCGGCCATGGCCGTCGCGAGCTGCGCCAGTGGCACCGGGCAGGCGTCGGCGGCGTGGTAGGCGGTGACCCGCAGGCGCTCCAGGCGCGCGACATCGGCCAGGTAAGGCACGCCGGCGGCGGGAGGGAAACCGCCGATGAAATCGGCGAAGTCATGGCCATAGTCGCTGAGCACGGCGCTGGTGGGCGGGAAGCACCTGACGTAGAGCGCGGCCATGGCCCGGAAGAACTCATCGCCCACCAGTTGCGCCACCACCGGATAGGCATCGGCCAGGGCGTTGATCAACGAGCTCTGCACATTGTTGCGGTACACCGCGAAGCGGCTGGCCGGGTCGGCGCCGTTGCCGCAGTACAGGTCCGCAGGGCAGGGTTGCTCGGAGTCGAACAGGGCGCTGGCGAAGCTGGCTTGTGTGTTCACGGCAGCCTCCTGGCGCATTGCAGCAGCTCATCCGCCTGGCGTACTTCAGCGTGCAGCACGGAAAACGCCGGCACCTGGTTGTCGCGCTCGATCAGGGTCGCGGTCGCTCCGATCCGTTCCAGCAGCCGCAGGTACAGCGCCCATACGGCGTTATCGATCGGCGCGCCGTGATCGTCGATCAACAGCCGGTCGCCCAGGCTGTCGGTGTCTTCGGCAAACCCGGCCAGGTGGATCTCGCCCACCGCGTGCAGCGGCAGGGCATCGATATAGGGCAGCGGGTCGCGCCGGTGGTTGATGCACGCCACGTAGACATTGTTCACGTCCAGCAACAGGCCGCAGCCGGTGCGGCGTATCACCTCGCGGATGAATTCGGCCTCGTCCATGCTCGACTGGCGAAACTCCAGGTAGGTCGCCGGGTTCTCCAGCAGCATGGGGCGGCGCAGTGTGCTCTGCACCTGGTCGATGTGTTCGCAGACGCGGTTCAGGGTCGGCCGGTCATAGGCCAGGGGCAGCAGGTCATTGAGAAACACCGGGCCATGGCTGGACCAGGCCAGGTGTTCGGAAAAGGACTGGGGTTGATACCGCTCGATCAGCACGGCCAGGCGTTTCAGGTGCTGTTGGTCCAGCGGACCTTCGGCACCGATCGACAGGCCGACGCCGTGCAGCGACAACGGATACTGTTCGCGGATCAGCCCCAGGTAGTGATGGAACGGCCCGCCAGCGACCATGTAGTTTTCCGCATGGACTTCAAAGAAGCCGATATCGGGCTGTTCCTTCAGGACCTGGCGAAAGTGCTCGGTCTTGAGCCCCAGCCCGGCGCGTTGCGGCAGGCTGGAGACGGTCGCCTGAGTGGCGGGATGGAGGGGGAGTGGTACGGCCATGTTCATCATCGACACTCAGGCAGGTTGCTTACGACTTGGCTTTGTAGGCTTGCAGTTGGCCGAAACCGGTAGGCGAGGTGCTGCTGGCGGTTTTCTCGCAGGTGCCTTTAGGAACCAGCTTCCAGGCGTTGGCCTGGTGGTCGACCTTGGCGGTACCGGCACAAGTGGTGCCCGCGCCTGCCGCGCAATCGTTCTTGCCCTTCATGGCGACGCCAAAGCATTTCTCCATGTCGTCGGCGGCCTGGGCGGTGGTCGGCAGCACGGCGATGCTCAAGGCAGAACCGAGGGCCAGGGCCAGGGCGGCGGCGGACAGGGTGCGAGTGGTAGCGGTCATGGTGTTTCTCCAGAAAAGGTAGTGGGTAGGCAGGCATTCGTGCCTGCTTACCCCTCTAGAGAAAGGTCGCTGGGGTTTGTTACAAGCCGCGGTGGAAATTTTTCTGTAGCCGCTGCCGCAGGCTGCGATCGACGGCGAAGCCGGCGCAATCACTGGCAGCACGGTGTACCGAGCCTTCCGAGTGGTCAGCCTGTGCGGGGCGTTGCCCCGATCGCAGCCTGCGGCAGCGGCTACAGGGGGGCGATTTCCAGGCGAAAAAAAACGGCCCCGCAGGGCCGTTCTTGTTTGCAGCAAGTGCTCAGCCGCCCAGATAGGCTTCGCGCACCTTGGGGTCGGTCAGCAGGGCTTCGCCGGTGCCTTGCATCACCACCCGGCCGTTTTCCAGTACATAGGCACGGTCGGCGATCTTCAGCGCCTGGTTGGCGTTCTGTTCCACCAGGAACACCGTCACGCCGTCACGGCGCAGCTGTTCGATGATGTCGAAGATCTGCTGGATGATGATCGGCGCCAGGCCCAGGGACGGTTCGTCGAGCAGCAACAGCTTGGGCTTGCTCATCAGCGCGCGGCCGATGGCGAGCATCTGCTGTTCGCCGCCGGACATGGTGCCGCCGCGCTGGTTGAAGCGTTCCTTGAGACGCGGGAACAGGCCCAGGACCTTGTCCATCTGCTCCTGGTAATCGCCCTTGTCGGTGAAGAACCCGCCCATGGCCAGGTTCTCCTCCACGGTCAGGCGGGCGAACACCCGACGACCTTCCGGCACCACGGCAATGCTCTTGCGCATGATCTGCGCCGAGGTTTGCCCCACCAGTTCCTCACCCAGGTAACGGATGCTGCCGCTGTGGGCCTGCGGCGAACCGCAGAGGGTCATCAGCAGGGTGGATTTGCCGGCGCCGTTGGCACCGATCAAGGTGACGATCTCGCCCTGGCGGATCTCGACGTTGACGCTGTGCAGCGCCTGGATCTTGCCGTAGAAGGTGGAAACGTTTTCGAACTGCAGCATTTACGCTTCCCCCAGGTAGGCTTTGATCACTTCAGGATTGTCGCGGATCTGTTCCGGCGTGCCGTCGGCCAGGGGCGTGCCCTGGTTGATCACGACGATGTGGTCGGAAATGCTCATGACCAGCTTCATGTCGTGTTCGATCAGCAGCACCGTGGCGTTGTGCTCTTCGCGCAGCACGCCGATCAGCGCCTTGAGGTCTTCGGTTTCCCGCGGGTTGAGGCCGGCGGCCGGTTCGTCGAGCATGAGGATCCGCGGACGGGTCATCATGCAGCGGGCGATTTCCAGGCGCCGTTGCTGACCGTAGGCCAGGGTGCCGGCGGGACGGTTGGCGAACTCCTTGAGGTTGACCTTTTCCAGCCAGTACTCGGCGTATTCCATGGCCTCGCGCTCGCTCTTGCGGAACCCCGGGGTCTTGAACAGGCCGGCCAGGAAGTTGGTGTTCAGGTGACGGTGCTGCGCGATCAACAGGTTCTCGACCGCGGTCATGTCCTTGAACAGCCGCACGTTCTGGAAGGTGCGCACCACACCCTTGAGGGCGATCTTGTGGCCGGGCAGGCCCTGGATCGGCTCGCCGTCGAGCAGGATGCTGCCGGCGGTGGGCTGGTAGAAACCGGTCAGGCAGTTGAACACCGTGGTCTTGCCGGCGCCGTTCGGGCCGATCATCGATACCACTTGTTTCTCTTTGACGGTCAGGGCCACGCCGTTGACCGCCAGCAGGCCGCCGAAGCGCATGCTCAGGCCCGTTACTTTGAGGATCTCACGGCTCATTTGCGCAACTCCATGTGTGGGCGTTGCATGGGCAGCAGGCCTTGAGGACGCCAGATCATCATCAGCACCATCATGGCGCCGAACATCAACATGCGGTATTCGCTGAATTCGCGCATCAGTTCAGGCAGCAGGATCATCACGGTGGCCGCCAGGACCACGCCCAGCTGCGAGCCCATGCCGCCCAGCACGACGATGGCGAGGATGGTCGCGGACTCGATGAAGGTGAAGGACTCCGGCGTCACCAGGCCCTGGCGCGCGGCGAAGAAGCTGCCGGCGAAACCGGCGAAGCAGGCACCCAGGGTGAAGGCCGACAGCTTGATCACGGTCGGGTTCAGGCCCAGTGCGCGGCAGGCGATTTCGTCTTCACGCAGGGCTTCCCAGGCACGCCCCAGGGGCATGCGCAGCAAGCGGTTGATGACGAACAGGGCGAACAGCGCGAGCAACAGCGCGACCAGGTAAAGGAAGATCACCTTGTTGATCGAGTTGTATTCGATGCCGAAGTACTCGTGGAAGGTCTGCACGCCCTCGGCGGCCCGGCGTTCGAAGGACAGGCCGAAGAACGTCGGTTTATCGATGTTGCTGATACCGTTCGGACCACCGGTGAGGTCGGTCAGGTTACGCAGGAACAGGCGGATGATCTCACCGAAGCCCAGGGTCACGATCGCCAGGTAGTCACCGCGCAGGCGCAATACCGGGAAGCCCAGCAGGAAGCCGAAAGTGGCCGCCATCAGGCCGGCGATAGGCAGGCAGATCCAGAAGCTCAAGCCGTAGTAGTGCGACAGCAGCGCGTAGCTGTAGGCGCCCACGGCGTAGAAGCCGACGTACCCCAGGTCCAGCAGGCCGGCCAGGCCGACCACGATGTTCAGGCCCAGGCCGAGCATCACGTAGATCAGCACCAGGGTGGCGATGTCCACCGCGCCGCGGGAGCCGAAGAACGGCCAGACCAGCGCACCGATGATCAACGCAATGATGATCCAGCGCTGGGTGGTCGGCAGGGTCAGGAAGTTACTGGCCTTGGCCGGGATCACCGGCATGTTGGGCGAGGACTTCCAGGCCGCGCTGATCTGCTGGTCGAACAGCACCCGCAGGAACATCAGCACCGAACACGCGGCGATGATCATCAGGGTGGTGGGGCTGGTGCCATGGACTTCCAGGTTGATGCCGACGATGGTCAGTTTCAAACCGAGTATCGGGTAGGCGACGGCCCACACCAGCAAGGCGCTGAAGAACGCCTGTCGAAGATTCCTAGTCATACTTTCTCAACCTCCGGACGGCCCAGCAGGCCGGTTGGCCGGAACAACAACACCAGAACCAGCAGGCCGAACGCCACGACGTCCTTGTACTGGTCGCCGAAGATATCGGCACCGAAGGCTTCCGCCACCCCAAGTACCAGGCCGCCCAGCATGGCGCCCGGAATGCTGCCGATGCCGCCCAGTACCGCGGCGGTGAAGGCCTTGAGACCGACCAGGAAGCCGGCGTTGGGGTTGATCACGCCGTATTGCATGCTCAGCAGCACGGCCGCGATCGCCGCCAGCGCGGCACCGATCACGAAGGTCAGGGCGATGATGTTGTTGGTGTTGATACCCAGCAGGTTGGCCATCTTGATGTCCTCGGCGCAGGCACGGCAGGCGCGGCCCAGGCGGGAACGGGAGATGAACAGGGTCAGGCCGAGCATGGCGATCAGGGTCACCACGAACACCACGATTTGCATGTAGGAGATCAGCACTTCATGTGCGCCACCCGGCCCGATGGAGAAGTTGCCCGGGATCAGGTTGGGGATGGATTTGTCCTTGGAGTCTTGCGCCAGCAGAACCGTGTTCTGCAGGAAGATCGACATGCCGATGGCCGAGATCAGCGGGATCAGACGGTTGCTGCCGCGCAGGGGGCGGTAGGCGATCCGTTCGATGCTGTAGCCGTAGGCACTGGTAACGACGATGGTCGCGATGAAGGCCGCGGTCATCAAGAGCGGGACACTGTCGAGTCCCATCATGGTCAGGCCCGCGATGGCAATGAACGCCACATAGGAACCGATCATGTACACCTCGCCGTGGGCGAAGTTGATCATTCCAATGATGCCGTAAACCATCGTATAGCCGATGGCGATCAGGGCATACGTGCTGCCAACGGTGAGACCGTTAACCAGCTGTTGGAAAAAGTGATAGAGGTCAGGCATTACAGCGCTCCTAAAAACCTGATACGCATTTCACTGGTGGAGTCATTTTCCCGCCTGTGCCCCGTGGATCTGCATCCACTTCGGGTCAGGTTTTGCCAGCGAACCGCTGATGACGGTTTTGAGATTTTCAGGTGGGCGGGCTTCCGGATCACGGAAAACAGGCCCAATACGTTCGCAAAACAAAGCCCACGGCACGCCGTGGGCTTTATTGGCAGTCAGTCAGACAGGGCCTTATTGAGGCGAGACTTCGGTTTTAGGTTTGCCGAAGTGCCACTCGTAGACCACGAACTTGAAGTCTTTCAGGTCGCCCTTGGTGTCGAAGCTCAGGTCGCCGGTCGGGGTCTTGAACGTACCGGCGTGGATGGCTTCGGCCACTTTGGTGGCGTCTTCGGACTTGGCGGCCTTGATGCCTTCGGCAATCACTTGGACAGCCGAGTAGGAAGGGAACACGAACGGACCGCTCGGGTCTTCTTTCTTGGCCTTGAAGGCATCCGCCAGGGCTACGTTGGCCGGATCCTGGTCGAAGGATTTCGGCAGGGTCACCAGCAGGCCTTCGGAAGCGTCCTTGGCGATCTGCGAAATGGAGTCGTTACCCACGCCTTCCGGACCCATGAACTTGGCTTTCAGGCCTTTTTCCTGGGCTTGGCGCAGGATCAGGCCCAGCTCCGGGTGGTAGCCGCCGTAGTAGACGAAGTCGACGTTGGCTTGCTTGAGCTTGGCGATCATCGAGGAGAAGTCTTTGTCGCCGGCGTTGATGCCTTCGAACACGGCAACCTTGGTGCCTTTCTTCTCGAGGGTCTGCTTCACGGCGGTGGCGATGCCTTCACCGTACTGCTGCTTGTCGTGCAGCACGGCAACGATTTTCGGCTTCACGTGGTCGGCGATGTAGTTGCCGGCGGCAGGGCCCTGGGCGCTGTCCAGGCCGATGGTGCGGAACACCATCTTGTAACCACGGGTGGTGATGTCCGGGCTGGTGGCGGCGGGGGTGATCATGACCACGCCTTCGTCTTCGTAGATGTCCGAAGCCGGTTGAGTGGAGCTGGAGCACAGGTGACCGATCACGAACTTGACGCCGTCGTTGACGACTTTGTTGGCTACGGCGACGGCTTGTTTCGGATCGCAGGCATCATCGTATTCGACGGCCTGGAGCTGCTTGCCATCGACGCCGCCCTTGGCGTTGATTTGTTCGATGGCCATTTTGGCGCCACTGAACTGCATGTCGCCGTACTGGGCTACAGGGCCGGTCTTGGGGCCGGCGATGCCGATCTTGATGGTGTCAGCTGCGAACGAATGGCTGGCGACTCCGGCCAGAACCATAGCGGCAAACAGTTTGGAAATCTGCTTAGTAGCCTTATTCATAGTGCTCCACTCTTACTGTTGTAATTTTTATAGTCCTGGCGCCGTAGCAGCAGAACCGGGTCAGATATCTCTTGGATATCCCCGGAAAATGCCCCCGGCAACTGTACCGGTACAGTGTAGAGCGCCGATTGTTAGCCTGGGAAGCTGGCGCCAGGGGGCAAAATCAGGGGGTGTCGCTTTATTGAAAGAAAAAGACAGAATCGCGGCGGGGTTTTGACCGTATTCAGCGAGCAATCCCTGGCTCTCCTGCACTTCTCTATCGTTGACGCAATTGCAACCGGGTTTGTCTGCCAGAGCACCGACGTTATCATTGCGCCGATTTCTTTTCGGGACAGGCCCATGACTCAAGAACCTAGCACCCTCTATGCCAAGCTGCTTGGTGAAACCGCATCCATTACCTGGAAGGAGCTGGAACCGTTCTTCGCCAAGGGTGCCCTATTGTGGGTCGACGCCAGCCTGGATTTGATCGAGGCAGCCGAGGCCATGGCCGAGAACCAGGCCGAGAAAGTCTCTGCCTGGCTGGCCGCCGAGAAGGTGGGCAAGGTGTCTGCGACGCGGGCGCTGGATCTGGTGGAGCGCGATCCGCTGCTGTGGGCGGTGGTGGTTTCGCCGTGGATTCTGGTCCAGGAAAGGGCGCAGGGCGAAGATTGAGCACCAAAATAGTGCCTGGTTTTTCCAGCTAAAAGTGTGTAGCCGAGTAACCGCGATCAGGGTGCTGGCAAGTTGCCCGTGGAGAAAGGCCCCACCCATTTCAGGCTGACGGTGACGTAAGCGGAATGGGAACAGTTTGCAAGGCAGCCCGAGGGCTGCCTGATTGTTTCAGGGGATTAACATCACTTCCCTGTAAACGCCATTTCCCCTGGAGCGAAGCTTGCTCGCGATCGCGTCCAGCCTAGTCGACATCGCTTGAGCTCGATGCCGCTGATCGCGAGCAATCGAGCGTCGACCCGCTGTTCCTACAGGTGAGGGGGGCAGCTGGTTAGTAAGCCGTCCTGCCCGTATGGTTGTTCAGCGAGATGACCTTGGTCTTGCCGATGCGGTGGCGGTAGATCTCGCGCAGGTACTTGATGGCTTTCTTCACGCAATCGCGGGACAGGCGGATGTCGTTGATCGAGACGAACTTGTCCTTGTCGTTGATCAGCTCGCGGTACTTCTTCTCGTACATCGGCTTGATCGCGTACCAGTTGGTATCGAGGATCTTCGCCGGGTTCTCGAACTCGTTGAGCAACTCGTCGATGCGGCTTTCATCGAATGCCTCGCTGACGATGAAGTCGAGGATCGAGTTGTCCAGGGTCTCGTCGAAGCGGTACGGGTTGCGGGCGAAGCAACGCTTGATAAAGGCCACGATCAGGGTCAGGAAGTCGTCCGACAGGCACGGGCTCTTGGCGATCAGGGTGGTCAGCGACAGGTTGGCCGAAGCGCCGATCACCAGGGCGTAACGCTTGAGGGTGGTATTGGGGAACAGGCTGTTGAGGTGGGTCTTGAGCCGGTTCAGGTCCATGTACGACAGCTTGTAGTCCTTGGGCAGGGAGACGATCGACACCACCGACGAGCAGTTCTTGAAGAAGTGCAGGTCGTGCAGCGCGGCGGCGTCGTAACCGGATGCCTTGTATTGCTCCAGCGCCGCGCGATAACGCTTGGACTCGATCGGCAGCAGGCTGATGCCTTCGATGGCCTGGGTCACCTTGTTGAAGTGCGGCAGGTCGATGGAGCGGAAGAACAGGTCGTCGATGTTCAGGCGCTGCGGCTCTTTCTCGAACACCTTGAACTTGTCGCCGCTCGGCACCGGGGTTTCCGGGACCACGGACTCGGCATAGGCGATCGCCACCGGGCCGGCCAGGCTCATGAACAGGTCGTTGGCATCCAGGCGGATGGTCTCGCCGATGTCGATGCCGGCGCGGCGGAAGTAGTTCTGGTCGTAGTCGGTGGTCACCGCCTGGGCAGTGAGGATGTTGAAGATCTGCTGGGAGATGTACTGGTTGGCGTGCTTCTCCATGGCGTTGACGTCGATGTTCTGGATGTTGCCGTCATCGCTCTCTTCGGCATAACGCATGATGTCGTTGGAGATCAGCATCATCGCGTTCCATGGGCGGATGCGCCCCATGACGCTGGCTTCGCTGCTGTCTTCGTTATCGAAGTTGTAGGAGAAGTCCCATTCTTCCGACAGGTATTTGCACAGCAAGCGTCCGGCGTTGATGTGCAACGCTTCGGACATTTCGCTGCGGTGATCGGAGATGTTCGGCAGTACGCAGATGCCGCTGGTGAAGATCGGCTCGAAGACGAAGGAGTGGCCGCTCTTGCTGTCGTGCTCGTCGATCGGCTTGGTGTCGAACGTCTTGTTCATGTACGAGTACTGCTGGGCCAGGCCGAACTCCGAGGCCATGCCCGAACCGGTACCGCCGCCGGCGCTGAAGATCGAGAAGTACAGGCGCGACTGGTTGGCCTTGATGCCGCAGGAGTCGATCAGGTACGAGTGGATCATTTTCCAGTCGGGGCTGGAGAAGCGCTGCGTGTCCTTGTTGAGGATGATCTTGGCCAGGTACTGGCCGAGGATCGGCGCGTTGCCGGCGCCGCCGGCATGGACTTCCGAGAGGTCCATGATCTTCATTTTGCTGTAGTCGCGGATGAAGCCGCTTTTTTCGCCCTTGCGCGAGAAGCGGATGCGCCCGGCGATGTCCTTGTCCAGGTCGCCCAGCATCACCAGCGGCTCGACCAGGAACACCGGTTTGCTGGCCTTGCTCTGGCCCAGGCGCAGGTTGTGGCGGATCCACTGGGCGGGGCTGTAGCCCTTGTCGGCATAGGCCTTGTCGTCGGTGTTGAATTCGTTGAGGTAGAACTTGCGGGCGTTGTACACCAGCTCCGCCACATCCAGGGCGATGTTCGACCCGCAGCGGCCCAGGCCGATCAGGCAGACCGAGGGAAACTCCTGCTCGCGGCGCGCCTCGAGTTCGTCTTCCAGGTGCGGCGCGCGGGGAAATACCGAGTCGCGCAGGCCGTCGAGGTTGTCGAGGATGCGGTCGGTGTTGGTTTCGGTGAAGTAGAGGTATTGCTGGGGCGCCTGCGGGCGCGAGCTGGACAATGGCTTCGAATCTGAAAAGCTCTGGCTGCCCGGGGTCAGCGTCAGTTCGGATACTGCGTTGGCAGAATTGTTTTTAGAAGTCATTGTGCGCCGTGTGTCTGGACTGGTCGGCTCGGTGACAAGATATCAAAGAGCCATCAAGTGGGATCTCGCGACTTTACAGCGCGATATTGGCCCCAGCGATAGGGATAAGTCTGATGGCCGCTAGGGGGAATCCTTTCCTAAGCTCAGATAAATCGGCCAGTTTTTGGTGATCTTTAATCAAAAGGAGGCAAGATGATGGCAACGTTACCCACCCTCGGGTTCGCCGGTATTGGCCTGATGGGCTTGCCCATGTGTCGCCGTCTGCTGGCGGCGGGTTATCCCCTGGTGGTGTGGAATCGCAACCGGGAAAAATGCGCGCCGCTGCTGGAGGCGGGCGCGCGACTGGCCGAGACCCCGGCCCGGCTATGCGAGGCAGCGGACCTGGTGCTGCTGTGCCTGGCCAATACCGAGGTGGTGCGTGAGGTGGTGTTCGGTGCCGAGGGTATCGCCCAGGGAGCCCGGGCCGGCCAACTGCTGGTGGACCTTTCCAGCCTGGAGCCGACCGCCACCCGGGAAATGGCCGCGCAACTGGCCAGCAGCACCGGCATGGGCTGGGTCGATGCCCCGGTGTCCGGCGGCACGCCCGGTGCCGAGGCTGGCAGCCTGGCAATCATGGTCGGCGGCGAGGCGGCGGATATCGAACGGGTGCGCCCGGTCCTGCTCAATCTGGGGCAACGGGTGACTCATATGGGCGGCGTTGGCGCCGGCCAGGTGACCAAGGCCTGCAACCAGATGATCGTCGCCTGCAATGCCCTGGTGATCGCCGAAGTGGTGGCGCTGGCCGAGCGTTCCGGGGTCGATGCGTCATTGCTGGCGGAGGCGCTGGCCGGTGGTTTCGCCGATTCCAGGCCGTTGCAGATTCTCGCCCCGCAGATGGCCGAAAGCCGCTTCGAACCGATCAAATGGCATGTGCGCACCCTGCTCAAGGATCTGGACGGGGCGGTGAAGTTCTCCCGCGAACAGGGCTCGGCCACGCCGATCAGCGGATTGGCTGCACAACTGATGCGCCTGCATGGCGGCCAGGGCTATCTGGAGCAGGATCCCGCGACCCTGATCCGCCTGTATCGCGAACCGACGTCAGAGGGCTGACCGCGGCGACGGCGGGCAGCATGCGCTGCTCGATCTCGTCGATCACCCCGGGCAACTCTTCCAGGGGCAGCGCCCGGCTGAGCAGGTAACCCTGGATGAAGTCGCAGCCGTACTGGGCGAGAAACTCGTACTGCTGCAGGCTCTCGACGCCTTCGGTCACCACCTGCAGGTGCAGGGTATGGGCCATGACGATGATCGCCTGGACGATTTCCTTGTCCTGGGTCGACTGGGGCACGTCCTGGATGAACGAGCGGTCGATCTTCAGGGTGTTGAGCGGCAGGCGCTTGAGGTAGGCGAGGGACGAATAGCCAGTGCCGAAGTCGTCGATCGACAGTGACACCCCAAGATTGCGGATCTGCCGCAACAGGGCCACGGTGCTGTCGATGTTGCCCATCAGGGCGTTTTCCGTGACTTCCAGTTCCAGGCGCTGGGGCGCGACACCGGCGCTGCTCAGGGTGTTGGCGATCTCCTCGGCCAACTCCTCCCGCGCCAGGTTCAGGGCCGAGCAGTTCACCGCGATTTTCAGCTCGGCAAAGCCGTGGCGGGACAGGGCGGCCAGGTCCTCGCAGGCCTTGCGCAGGACCCAGTTGTCCAGTTCGGCAATCAGCCCGTTGGCTTCGGCGATCCCGATGAAGCGATCCGGGGCCAGCAGCCCGTGCAACGGATGCCGCCAGCGAACCAGCGCTTCGAGCTTGCTGACCTTGCGGCTGCCCAGGTCGTAGATGGGTTGGTAATACAGGGTCAATCCGGCTTCGTGGCGCAGGGCGTTGCGCAATTCTTCCTCCAGTTGCAGTTCCAGGCTCGCCCGGGTCTTCAGGTTGGTGCTGAAGAAATGCAGGCTGTTGCGACCGCTGCCCTTGGATTGATAGAGCGCCAGGTCGGCATGCTTGAGCAGTTCTTCGCAGGTTGTGCCATCGTCGGGAAAGACGCTGATGCCGATACTGGTGGTCATCACCATGCGCCTTCCTGCCAGCTCGATGGGCTCTTTCATCTTGTTCATGATGCGTTGCGCCATGTGCTGGGCTTCGTCGCGGTGGCTCAAGCTCATGAGGATGCAGAACTCGTCTCCACCGAAACGCGCCACCACGTCTTCATGGCTGCGGGTGGAGCTTTTGATATGGCCGGCAATCACCTTCAACAGTTGGTCGCCGGCATCGTGGCCGAGGCTGTCGTTGATCCGCTTGAAGTGATCGATGTCGAGGAACATCACCGCCAGCATGCCGCCCTGCACGGTCTTTTCGATGAGCTTTTCGGCGAACAGCTGATTGAAGCCACGACGATTGATCAGGTTGGTCAGGGCGTCGTAATGCGCCACCTGTTGCAGCGCCACCCGGGCCTGGTCCAGTTGGCTCAACAGGGTGTTGACCCGGCGCAGGTCCTGTTCCTTGTGCTGGAGTTTCTTGTCCGCCAGGGCCGCGCTGATGCTGCTACCGATGATCAACAGGGCGATGACGGCGATGGTCAGGCCCAGTTGCAAGGGGTTGTCGTCCACCGCTATCGAAGGCGTGCCCGCCACTGGCATCACCAGTTTCAGCGCCCACATGCCGGTGAAATGCATGGCGACTATGCCGCCCCCCAGCAGCAGGCTGGCCGCGTATTTGAGCAGCTGGTGGAGCACGCCGCTGCCATTGCTCAGGTAGCGGGACAGCAGCAAGGCGACCAGGCTCGCGCTGATGGCGATGGCAATCGACAGGCCGAAGAGGTCGGGTTGGTAGTAGGCCGTGGCTTGTGAGCGCATCGCCGCCATGCCGACATAATGCATGACGCAGATGCCCAGTCCGATCCAGATCGACGCCAGCAGGTAGCGCCACAGTTGCAGCTGGGTATGGCTGAGGGTCTTCATCGCCAGCCAGGATGCAATCACCGCGATCAGCAGCGACAGCAGGGTCATCGGCAGGTCGTAATGGGTTTCGATGGGGATTTGCAGTGCCAGCATGCCAATGAAATGCATGGCCCAGATGCCGCCGGCCAGGCAGAAGGCGCCGATCCAGCGCCAGCGTTGCTGGGCGGCTGCCAGGTCGACGTGGCGCACCCGTTCGGCCATGTCCAGGGTGGCGAAGCTGCCAGCGCAGGCCACCAGATAGGCGAGGATCACCAGCACGGGGTTGTGGCTGCAGGTGAGTAATACCTGCCCGCCTTCGGGGAGCTCGGTAAAAAAATGCAGACCAAGCCATTCCATCGCAGGCCCCGTTTCTTGAGTCATCCAGGGCCAGCCCTGATGGCTGACCAATGGGAGTGAGTATAGGGAGCCGAGGCAAGGCCGGGAGCGATGGTGGCAGATTGACTTAAATGATTTTGGAATTCATCCCATAGCCAATCGAGCTAAGCACTCTGTTCGAAGTACAGCGTCGGCTCCAGGGGCGCGAGCCCGAATGCCGCGCGCGCGGCGTCGCAATCGACGTTCTGTTGGCCATTTTCCCAGGACGCCTCGAACTCGCGGCAGGTACTGGAACGC
The DNA here is from genome assembly GCF_002843625.1 of Pseudomonas sp. 09C 129. NCBI lineage: Bacteria > Pseudomonadati > Pseudomonadota > Gammaproteobacteria > Pseudomonadales > Pseudomonadaceae > Pseudomonas > Pseudomonas sp. 09C 129. The sequence goes on from NZ_CP025261.1 coordinate 1,953,956, forward strand.
TGGTGATAGATCGAACAGCTGACTTCCTTGCCGACCTCGCCGGTCAGCGCGGTGCAGCGGGTCGGCTTGCAATCGGTACCGAGCATGGCGACCCGGCTGGGGCTGATGGACGCCACCAGATCGTCGGGGACCGTACCGCCGGAAGAGGCGCATTCACCCCAGAAAAAAGACACACGAAAGTGTGAACAGCAGGCACCGCAATTCAGACACGGACTGGCTTCGGACATGGGCGTATTCAAAGGGGAGGAGGTTGATGAGGGGGGCAGCAAGGCCGCTATTCTAGGCTTCGCAACGGCCTTGGGAAGGGGGCGCGCGAGGTATTTTTCAGGCCCTGTGCAAGCCCTTGAAAAATCGGGCTTTAGCCCCGGTATCCGGGGGCTTTCGGCGAATTTGGCGGGGGCGATGGCGTTGTTCGGGCGGCCGTCGAGCGCGGTCGATGGCCTGTGCTTCGGATTGCCTGGTATCAGCCTTACGAATCATTACAGACAAGCGCGGCGGGGCTGACTAGATTGCAACTTCCAGGCTCGGTTGCGTCTGGCCGAATAACAATAAAGAGACCGACCCATGCAGAACTCGACCCAAGCGGCGAATGCCTGGCGCATTCTGTTCCTGTTGTTCCTGGCTAACCTGTTCAACTTCTTCGATCGCACCATTCCGGCCATCATCATCGAGCCGATCCGCATGGAGTGGCACCTGAGCGACTTCCAGATCGGCATCATCGGTACCGCCTTCACCATCGTCTACGCCATTGCCGGCCTGCCCCTGGGGCGCATGGCCGATACCGGGTCGCGCAGCAAGCTCATGGGCTGGGGCCTGGCGGTGTGGAGTGGGCTGACCGCGGTCAACGGCCTGGTGGGCAGCTTCTGGAGTTTCCTCGTCGTGCGCATGGGCGTCGGCATCGGCGAAGCCAGCTATGCGCCGGCGGCCAACTCGCTGATCGGCGACCTGTTCCCGGCCCATCGCCGGGCCCGGGCCATGGGCATCTTCATGCTTGGCCTGCCGCTGGGCCTGTTGCTGGCGTTCTTCACCATCGGCGCCATGGTCAAGGCCTTCGACAGCTGGCGCGCGCCGTTCTTTATCGCCGCGGTGCCGGGGCTGTTGCTGGCGGTGTTCATGTTCTTCATCAAGGAGCCCAAGCGTGGGGCGGCGGAAGCCGTCAAGGTCTCCCAGGAGCGCGTCGACCGGCCGATCCGCCGGGTGTTGGCGATTCCGACCTTTCTCTGGCTGGTGCTGGCCGGGCTGACTTTCAACTTCGCCACCTACGCCTGCAACTCGTTCCTGGTGCCGATGTTGCAGCGCTACTTCCTGATGCCGTTACAGGAAGCCGCGGTGGCGACCGGGGTGATAGTTGGGGTGACCGGCCTGTTCGGCCTGACCCTGGGCGGCTGGGTCGCCGACAAGATTCACCAGCGTGTCGCCAATGGCCGGTTGCTGTTCGCCGCCTTCAGCATGTTGATCTCGACCCTGTGCACCGCCTGGGCCCTGCATGCCGGGCGCATCGAGATCGGGGTATTCGTCGCGGTATTCAGTGTCGGCTGGCTGTTCGCCTACAACTTCTATACCTGCGTTTACACGGCGATCCAGGATGTGGTCGAACCACGTCTGCGGGCCACGGCCATGGCGCTGTTCTTCGCCGGCCTGTATCTGCTGGGCGGAGGCCTGGGGCCGGTGGTGGTGGGGGCGCTGTCCGATCACTTCGCCCATGCGGCGATGTACGCCGCAGGAGCCGGGCAGATGACCGAGGCGTTCAAGGCGGTCGGCCTGCATGACGCCATGTACCTGATCCCGGTGGCGTTGCTGTTGACCATGCTGTTCCTGTTCCTGGCCTCGCGCTGCTTCGTGCGCGATGCGCAGCGGATGAAGGACGGGTTGGTACCGGGCGAGCCGGCGGGGGCGGCGGTGGCGGCTTGAACAGTGCTTCTACAGAAGCAGATAAAAAAAGGCCCGCATTGTGCGGGCCTTTTCATTTACCGGCAGAGCAGGGGGATCAGCCCGCTACCAGTACCCGGATCGCTTCCAGGCGCAGCGCCGCTTTCTCAAGCATGGCCAGGCCTTGTTCGCGTTGTTGGCGCAGGGCCACCAGCTCGCTGTCGCGCACGGTCGGGTTGACCGCCTGCAACGCGGTCAGGCGCGCCAGCTCTTCGTCGGTGTCGGCGGCCAGGCGACGTTGCGCCTCGGCCACGCGCTCGGCGTGACGCGGGGCGATCTTCGCTTCGCCGGCGTTGATCTTCGGCGTCAGCTGGTCGCGCTGGGCCTGGATGAACTTGTTGGCGCTGGCCCGTGGCACGCTTTCCAGCTGGTCGTTGAGGGTCTCGAAGGCGACCCGTGCCGACAGATCGTTGCCGTTGGCGTCCAGCAGGCAGCGCAGGGCGGCCGGAGGCAGGTAGCGGCCCAGCTGCAGCGAGCGCGGTGCCACCACTTCACTGACGTACAGCAGTTCCAGCAACACGGTGCCGGGTTTCAGCGCCTTGTTCTTGATCAGCGCCACGGCGGTGTTGCCCATGGAACCGGACAGCACCAGGTCCATGCCGCCTTGCACCATCGGGTGCTCCCAGGTGATGAACTGCATGTCTTCGCGAGACAGCGCCTGGTTGCGGTCGTAGGTGATGGTCACGCCTTCGTCGTCGCCCAGCGGGAAGCTGGCGTCGAGCATTTTTTCGCTCGGCTTGAGGATCAGCGCGTTGTCCGAATGGTCTTCGCTGTCGATGCCGAAGGCGTCGAACAGGGTTTCCATGTAGATCGGCAGGGCGAACTGGTCGTCCTGCTCGAGGATCGCTTCCACCAGTGCATCGCCTTCGCCGGCACCGCCGGAGTTGAGCTCCAGCAGACGGTCACGACCGGTGTGCAGCTCGGCTTCCAGGCGCTCGCGCTCGGTGCGCGCCTCGTCGATCAGTGCTTGCCACTCGCCGTCGTCGGCTTCTTCCAGCAGCGGCAGCAGGCGCGGGCCGAACTGATGCTGCAGGGCGTTGCCGGTCGGGCAGGTATTGAGGAAGGCGTTCAGCGCTTCGTGGTACCACTGGAACAGGCGCTCTTGCGGGCTGGTTTCCAGGTACGGCACATGCAGCTCGATCACGTGTTTCTGGCCGATCCGGTCGAGACGGCCGATCCGCTGCTCCAGCAGGTCCGGGTGCGACGGCAGATCGAACAGCACCAGATGGTGGGCGAACTGGAAGTTGCGACCTTCACTGCCGATTTCCGAGCAGATCAGCACCTGGGCGCCGAACTCTTCGTCGGCGAAGTAGGCGGCGGCGCGGTCGCGCTCGAGGATGTTCATGCCTTCGTGGAATACCGTGGCCGGGATACCGGAGCGCACGCGCAGGGCGTCTTCCAGATCCATGGCGGTTTCCGCGTGGGCGCAGATCACCAGGACCTTGGTGCGCTTGAGCATTTTCAGCTGGTCGATCAGCCACTCGACGCGCGGGTCGAACTTCCACCAGCGCTCTTCTTCGCTGGCGTCCGGCTGGGCCTGGAAGCTGACTTCCGGGTACAGCTCGGCGTGCTCGCCCAGCGGCAGTTCCAGGTACTCGTCCGGGCATGGCAGCGGGTACGGGTGCAGCTTGCGCTCGGGGAAGCCTTGCACCGCGGCGCGGGTGTTGCGGAACAGCACGCGGCCGGTGCCGTGGCGGTCCAGCAACTCGCGCACCAGACGCGCGCTGGCTTCAGTGTCGCCGTCGTTGACGGCGGCGAGCAGGGCTTCGCCTTCGTTGCCGAGGAAGTTGTGGATGGTCTTGTGCGCTTCGGGCGACAGGCGTCCTTTATCCAGCAACTCCTGCACGGCTTCGGCCACCGGGCGATAGTTTTCGCTCTCGGCGCGGAAGGCGGCCAGGTCGTGGAAGCGGTTCGGGTCGAGCAGGCGCAGACGGGCGAAGTGGCTGTCCTGGCCCAGTTGTTCCGGGGTGGCGGTGAGCAGCAGGACACCGGGGATCACCTCGGCCAGCTGTTCCACCAGCGCGTATTCCGGGCTGACCTGGTCTTCGTGCCACACCAGGTGGTGCGCTTCGTCGACCACCATCAGGTCCCAGCCGGCGGCGAACAGCGCGTCCTGGGCCTTCTCGTCGTCCACCAGCCATTCCAGGGCCACCAGGGCGAGCTGGGTGTCTTCGAAGGGGTTGGCGGCATCGCTTTCGATAAAGCGTTCTTCGTCGAACAGCGCAACCTGCAGGTTGAAGCGCCGGCGCATTTCCACCAGCCACTGGTGCTGCAGGTTCTCCGGGACCAGGATCAGCACGCGGCTGGCGCGGCCCGACAGCAGCTGGCGGTGGATCACCAGGCCGGCTTCGATGGTCTTGCCCAGGCCCACTTCGTCCGCCAGCAGAACCCGCGGCGCGATACGGTCGGCGACTTCACGGGCAATGTGCAACTGGTGGGCGATAGGCTGGGCGCGTACGCCACCCAGGCCCCACAGCGACGATTGCAGCTGGCGGCTGGTGTGTTCCAGGGTGTGGTAGCGCAGGGAGAACCAGGCCAGGGGGTCGATCTGCCCGGCGAACAGACGGTCGCTGGCCAGGCGGAACTGGATGAAGTTCGAGAGTTGGGTTTCCGGCAGGGTGACGACTTCGTTCTGCCCGTTGAGGCCGTGGTAGACCAGCAGGCCGTCGACGTCGTCGACTTCGCGCACGGTCATTTTCCAGCCTTCGAAGTGGGTGATGGTGTCACCCGGGGAAAACCTCACGCGAGTGAGGGGCGCATTCCGTAGCGCATACTGGCGAGTGTCGCCAGTGGCCGGATAGAGCACGGTCAGCAAGCGGCCGTCCTGTGCCAGAACGGTGCCTAGACCTAGCTCGGCTTCGCTGTCACTAATCCAGCGTTGCCCCGGTTGATACTGCTGCGCCATGCTGCCTGACTCCCGCCTTGAAAAAGCCGACTATGTTAACGGATCGGCGGCCTCAGGCCAAAGGACTCTAACAAAAACAACTACGCTGGAAGGTAGCGTATCGGGCGCATTTGTCGGGGCTCGGGGCACTATCGGGTGACGACTGGGTCACAAGTTTGCGACCGATGGCTCAAGTCGCCCCCGCAGCAGCCGACAGCCTGCCGACAGGAGACCAATAATATGCTGCCCCCGATGCTGCCCTTGAGTGCCGTGCCCGTGACCTCCCAGCAGGATCCGATCCGGCCGCGCCCGGATATCCCGCCGGTGGTGCCGGTGCAACAGAGTTCCAACGAAAGCACCATCGACCTGCAAAAGCGCGATGCCGAACAGTCGGCGCTACTGCTGCGCGAAGAACAGCAGCGCCAGCAGCAAAGGCACAAACGCCAGCGTGAAGCCGAGGCTGCGGACGATCCCGAACTGCACCTGGCTGTGCCCGGGGACGAGTTGAATGCCGACAACACCGTGCCGGTGGCGCCGCTGATCGAGGACGCGCCACGCCAGGGGCTGTGGGTCGACGTCGAGGTTTAGATACCGCTCTTTAAATACCTGCGAGAGCGGAGCAGGGGATCACACACCGCAATCCGCGCGGTGCTGGTCAAACGACGGGCCTCCACCTTTAATTGCGCTGAATATCTGCCGATCACTGGTCAGCCGCCGCGTCACGCCGCATTATTGGCAAACCCGCAAGGGCCGTAGCCACACTCTATATAGAGGCTCCGGTCGACATAGACCTGAACGATGCAAGCCAACGCCATGAGCCAAGACGACAACCTGATCGACCTGAACGCCGAACGTGCCAAGCGTGTGCATGACTTGAAGGAAAAGCGCCTGAACGAAGTGCGCCAGGCATTCGAGCAGGCAATGCCCCTGGGCAAACCGAAGAAGAAACCGAAAAAGCCGAAAAAGCGCTGAACCGGGCGCGATCTGTTGATGTAAGTCAGTTATTTCCCCTCCCTGTCGTCCTGTCTTGGGCGACCATTGACCCCGGTCAATTTTCCCCGCCGCCTCTTTGGTTAACTTAGCCCCATCGCAACAGGGCAAGAGCAGGAGGCCAGTCATGTTTTTCGACAATGTGGTGATCGCCGGAGTGCTGACTGTCGGCCTCATGGTTCTGTTTTTCGCCGGGTTTGGATTTTTCATCTGGAAAGATGCGCATAAACGCAAAAAACCTTAAGTCTTTCCGGTAACGAGCACGCAAGGCATTTTGGGCAACTTCGGTTGCCCTTTTTTTTGCCTGTGTGTTTTGTGGCAAAGCCCTCATTTATTTCAGGCACAAAAAAAGGTGCGACCCGAGGGGCGCACCTTTTTTGTCGCGGACTGAACGAATCAGGTCCCGAGGGCTTTCGAGGCCAGCCAGAACAGACCGGCCGACAGCGCCACGGTTGCCGGCAGGGTCAGCACCCAGGCCAGCAGGATGGTGCGTATGGTGCCGCTTTGCAGGCCGCTTTTGTTGGCGACCATGGTTCCCGCCACGCCCGACGACAGCACGTGGGTGGTCGATACCGGCAGGCTGAAGATATTGGCCATGCCGATCAGGCCGGCGGCGGTGATCTGCGCCGACATGCCCTGGGCATAGGTCATGCCTTGCTTGCCGATCTTCTCGCCGATGGTCTGTACCACACGTTTCCAGCCGATCATGGTCCCCAGGCCGAGGGCCAGGGCCACGGCCAGGATCACCCAGAACGGCGCGTACTCGGTGGTGGCGGTCAGGTCTTTGCGCAACTTGTCCAGGTCAGCCTTTTCACGGGCCGCGAGGTGCGGCAGCTTGCCGACTTTCTTCGCGGTGTCATCCAGGCAGAGCAGGTAGCGACGCACTTCGATACGGCTTTCGGCCGGCAGCGAGTGATAGTCGGCGACACCCTTGAGGGTGCCCAGCAGCGCGGCGATGGTCGGTTCGGTCTGCTGCGGGTTGCAGCGGAACTTGCCTGGCAGGTCGTCTTTCACGCTTTTGCCCAGGGCCAGGAACTCGCCCAGGGAGTCCTCGTTACGCTGATAGAACTGGCTCAGGTGCAGGGTGGCGTCGCGGGTACGCTCGATCTGATAGGTGGTGCTGTTCAGGTCGAGCACGAACTGCGCGGGCACGATACCGATCAGTACCAGCATGATCAGGCCGATGCCTTTCTGGCCGTCGTTGGAACCGTGCACGAAGCTCACGGCCATGGCCGAGATCACCAGCACCAGGCGATTCCAGAAGGGCGGGTGTTTCTTGTCGTCGACCTTGCGACGTTGTTCCGGGGTCTTGTGCATCTTCGAGATCGGGCGCCACCACTTCAGGCCGATCAGCACCAGGGCGGCAATCAGGAAGCCGGCCATGGGCGAGAACACCAGGGAAGCACCGATATCGATCGCCTTCTGCCAGTTCACGCCATCGCCCAGCGGGATGTCGTTGAGCAGGGCATTGGCCAGGCCGACACCGAGGATCGAACCGATCAGGGTGTGGGAGCTGGAGGCGGGAATACCGAAGTACCAGGTGCCCAGGTTCCAGGTGATGGCCGCGGCCAGCAACGAGAAGACCATGGCCAGGCCGTGACCGGTGTTGACATTGATCAGCAGCTCGACCGGCAGCAGATGGACGATGGCATAGGCCACGCCGACACCGCCCAGCAGCACGCCGAGGAAATTGAATACACCGGAAAAGAATACGGCCAGGTGCGGCGGCATGGCTTTGGTGTAGATAACAGTGGCAACCGCATTTGCGGTGTCATGAAAGCCGTTGATGAACTCGTAGGCGAGGACAAAAGCCAGGGCGAGCAAGAGGCTCACAAGCACCCAAGCATCCAGTCCGCTGAATAAATCGATCATGAAGGTTTTCTGACCCGGTCATAAGGGGGCGCGATTATGCCAGAAAACCCTGGTAATCGATGCACTAGGTGCTGGTTGGTAACATTCTTCAACGAAAAAGCCGGAGGCAGGCCAATGGCCATGCCTTTTTTCGGGGCATGGGCAAGCCATTGATTTTACTGGGGCTCATCCTTATGGCCAGGGGCACAACGCTGGGCCAAACGTCTCAAACGTTTGTATGAAATTTCAGTGCCATGACACTTTTTGAGCCCTTTGGGGCCATTCGCTGCAACACGGCGGATGCCAGGCCGACCTTGCGATCGACCTTTATCTGCAAGGGCATCGAGCCGTGCGAAAGTTTCAGGCGAACAGCGTCACGGCTGGTCTGCCTTGAGCTCTTTTTCCATCTTTTGCAGTTCTTGGGTGAAGGCCTGGTCGAGAACGCTGGCGCGCTTGCGCCAGGGTTTGCGTTCCGGTTCAGGCTGGGCGGCGTAGGTGGTGACTTCGCCTCCGTAAACTTCCTTGTAACGTTGTTCCTGGCGCTCAAGTTCCGCGCGCAGTTCGTCTTTCGTCACAGTGTTACCTAACTGAGTTGAGATTATCCCGATGATACGCATTGCCTAGATCGGGTTTATCAAACCGCCTCGTACTCGGCTCGATTAAAGGAGCCAGGATTGCGATGGGGCTCGCCAAACCGCTTCTTGTTGCATGCGGCCACGCCACCGGACAAGAACAGCTGTCGTAGCAACAGTTACTTTTTTGCAAACGCATTGGCCGGGCATATTGAGATGAGCGTCAAGCGCTTGCTGCAGGAGGCGTCATTTACTCTACGCAGCCTGATGATGCTGCCGGACGCAGAAAAGCGTCGGTGATCACTTTGCTCATTATAGCGGCGGCCATGAATAACTCTATCGGCAATAAGTTAAAAATCATCAACTTGATATCAGGGTTTTGTTACACGAAAGTTTTAATCCGGATGACGAGAGCAGTTCTGTAACAAGGCCTGACAAGTTGCCTGGACTAATGCGGAAGAGTTTTATTGGCGACGAAAAAGCGGCACATCGCCTGGCAGGCATTTATCGCGATGGATTGCGATTATCGGTCGATGGTTCGATAATCGCCCAATGTTGGCCGTGCAGGCTTGTGCATCCTCTCCAGTACGGCTTGTAATAAGCCGGACTTCCGTCGCAGAGAACCTGAAATGAACGATCAATTGCGTAATTCCTTCGCTTCCGCCGCGCCGCCGATTGTCGCTTCGCCGGCCAAGCGGATTCAGGCGCTGACGGGTGATCCGGATTTCATGACCTCTCTGGCTCGCGGCCTGGCGGTGGTCCAGGCCTTTCAGGAGCGCAAGCGCCATCTGACCATCGCCCAGATCAGCCACCGTACGGAGATTCCCCGTGCCGCCGTGCGCCGCTGCCTGCATACCTTGATCAAGCTCGGTTACGCCACCACCGATGGCCGCACCTATTCGTTGCTGCCCAAGGTGCTGACGCTGGGGCATGCCTATCTGTCTTCCACACCGCTGGCGGTATCGGCCCAGCCTTACCTGGACCGCATGAGCGAGCAACTGCACGAAGCCTGCAACATGGCCACCCTGGAAGGCGACGACATTCTGTACATCGCCCGTTCGGCCACCACCCAGCGCCTGATCTCGGTCGATCTCTCGGTGGGTGGGCGCCTGCCGGCCTACTGCACATCCATGGGGCGGATCCTGCTGGCGGCGCTGGATGACGCCTCGTTGCGCGAATACCTCGACCATGCCGACCTGCAAGCCAAGACCAGCCGTACCCTGCACACGCCGCAGGCGCTGCTCGAATGCCTGCAACAGGTCCGGCAGCAGGGCTGGTGCATCGTCGATCAGGAACTGGAACAAGGCCTGCGCTCGATCGCCGTACCGGTGTACGACGCTTCGGGCCAGGTACTGGCTGCGCTCAACGTCAGTACCCATGCCGGCCGCGTCAGCCGCGCCGAGCTGGAGCAGCGCTTCTTGCCGGGCCTGCTCAGCGCCAGTCGCGACCTCAGCGCCCAATTGTTCGCTTGAGGGCTGCCTGCTTAAGCTGTTCGATAAACGCACAGATACGCGCTTGCTGAATTGACGCTCTTTCCCTTGCCTCATTAATGTCGCGGCAGCGTCATCCGGCCACTGGAGCACCGCCTCTGCAATGGCCGCGTGACGCCCCCATAATAATGAAGAGGCCAACCCCCCATGAGCATCGCCCGCGCGCCCAGCCGCGCTCCTCTATTCTGCCTTCGCCTGCCGACGGCCTGATCCCGCAAGACCCTTTTCGATCTGAACCGACCAGCTCTGGCTGGCACCTGTGCGCCTGCGTTTTTCGCGTGGAATAAAAATAATGAACCAGCCTCAATCCGCTGTAGGGAACTGCCTCGATGTGCAGTCCTTTATCAATGCCCAGCCGCTGTCGCGCTATCAGTGGCGGGTGGTGATCCTGTGTTTCCTGATTGTCTTCCTCGATGGCCTCGATACCGCGGCCATGGGCTTCATTGCGCCGGCGCTGTCCCAGGATTGGGGTATCGACCGCGCCAGCCTCGGCCCGGTGATGAGCGCCGCGCTGATCGGCATGGTCTTCGGGGCGCTGGGCTCCGGCCCGCTGGCTGACCGCTTCGGGCGCAAAGTGGTGCTGGTGGGGGCGGTGCTGCTGTTCGGTGCCTTCAGCCTGGCGTCGGCCTACAGCAGTAATGTCGACCAGTTGCTGGTGCTGCGTTTCCTTACCGGCCTGGGCCTGGGCGCCGGCATGCCGAATGCCACCACGCTGCTGTCCGAATACACCCCCGAGCGCCACAAGTCGTTGCTGGTGACCAGCATGTTCTGTGGTTTCAACCTGGGCATGGCCGGCGGCGGTTTCATTTCCGCCAAGCTGATCCCGGCATTTGGCTGGCACAGCCTGTTGCTGATCGGCGGGATTTTGCCGTTGATCCTGGCAGTGGTGCTGCTGGTCTGGCTGCCGGAGTCGGCGCGTTACCTGGTGGTGCGCAATCGTGGCACCGACAAGGTGCGCAGGGCCCTGGCGCCCATCGAGCCGGGCACGGTCGGCCAGGCCGCGAGCTTCAGTGTGCCGGAACAGAAGACGGTGAAGGCGCGCAACGTGTTTGCGGTGATTTTCTCCGGGACCTACAGCGTCGGTACCTTGCTGTTGTGGCTGACCTATTTCATGGGGCTGGTGATCGTGTACCTGCTGACCAGCTGGCTGCCGACCCTGATGCGCGACAGCGGCGCGAGCATGGAGCAGGCGGCCTTTATCGGTGCGCTGTTCCAGTTCGGCGGGGTACTCAGCGCCGTGGCGGTGGGCTGGGCCATGGACCGCTTCAACCCGCACAAGGTCATCGGCACCTTCTACCTGCTGGCCGGGGTCTTCGCCTACGCGGTCGGGCAAAGCCTGGGTAACATCACCTTGCTGGCGACCCTGGTGCTGATCGCCGGCATGTGCGTCAACGGTGCGCAATCGGCGATGCCATCCCTGGCCGCGCGCTTCTATCCGACCCAGGGCCGCGCCACCGGCGTGTCGTGGATGCTTGGCATCGGTCGCTTCGGGGCGATCCTCGGGGCCTGGATGGGCGCCACGCTGCTGGGGCTGGGCTGGAATTTCGAGCAAGTGCTGACCGCGCTGGTGATCCCGGCCGCGCTGGCGACCACGGCGGTGGTGATCAAGGGCATGGTCAGCCATGCGGATGCGACCTGATCGAATCAGCAAGGCGCTCCTCAAGGGAGCGCTGAATACCTGTAGCCACTGCCGCAGGCTGCGATAAGGCCGAAGGCCTTCAGCGATCCTGAGATCTTCGCGACCGTTCTCCGAACGCGGCCCGGGTCGATCGCAGCCTGCGGCAGCGGCCACAGCACAATCGATAGTCAGACAACAATCTGTTCGATAAACGAACGCTCAGTCGATTATCGGATTGTTTGGGTTTTTCCCTCGGCTTAATCTTCAGTCACTCCGGCGCATCCTTCGGCGCCTTTTTCTTCCAGTCGCTCAATAACAATCGGGAGATCCCCCATGGCTGAAATCCTTTCGCTGCACGACGCGGTGAAGCAGTTCGTCAACGACGGCGATACCGTCGCGCTCGAAGGCTTCACCCACCTGATCCCCACGGCCGCGGGTCATGAAATCATTCGCCAGGGCAAAAAAGACCTGACCCTGGTACGGATGACCCCTGACCTGATCTACGACCAGTTGATCGGTGCCGGTTGTGCCCGCAAGCTGATTTTCTCCTGGGGCGGCAACCCGGGCGTCGGCTCCCTGCATCGCCTGCGGGATGCGGTCGAGAAGCAATGGCCGCACCCCCTGGAAATCGAAGAACACAGCCACGCCGACCTGGCCAATGCCTACGTGGCGGGCGCCTCGGGCCTGCCATTCGCGGTCTTGCGCGCTTATGCCGGTTCCGACCTGCCGAAGGTCAACCCGCTGATCAAGAGCGTGACCTGCCCGTTCACCGGTGAAGTGCTGGCGGCGGTGCCATCGGTACGTCCTGACGTCACCGTGATCCATGCGCAGAAAGCCGACCGCAAGGGCAACGTGCTGTTGTGGGGCATTCTTGGCGTACAGAAGGAAGCCGCCCTGGCCGCCAAGCGCTGCATCGTCACCGTGGAAGAAATCGTCGACGACCTGAACGCCCCGATGAACGCCTGCGTGCTGCCGACCTGGGCCCTGAGCGCGGTCTGCCATGTGCCGGGCGGCGCCCATCCGTCCTACGCCCACGGCTATACCGAGCGCGACAACATCTTCTACCAGGCCTGGGACCCGATCGCCCGCGACCGTGAAACCTTCACCGCCTGGATCAACGAATACATCCGCGGCAGTGCTGACTTCAGCGAATTCCAGGCCAAGCTGGCCGCAGCAACGGGGGCCAAATAATGACTTACTCCACCAATGAAATGATGACCGTTGCCGCCGCCCGCCGCCTGCAGAACGGCTCGGTGTGTTTTGTCGGGATCGGCCTGCCGTCCAAGGCCGCCAACCTGGCGCGCCTGACCTCGTCGCCGGACGTGGTGCTGATCTACGAATCCGGCCCGATCGGCGCCAAGCCCAGCGTGCTGCCGCTGTCCATCGGTGACGGCGAGCTGGCCGAGACCGCGGACACCGTGGTACCGACCGGCGAGATCTTCCGCTACTGGCTGCAAGGCGGGCGGATCGACGTCGGTTTCCTCGGCGCCGCCCAGGTCGACCGTTTCGGCAACATCAACACCACGGTGGTCGGCGATTACCACCAGCCGAAAGTCCGCCTGCCGGGCGCCGGCGGTGCGCCGGAGATCGCCGGCTCGGCCAAGAGCGTGCTGATCATCCTCAAGCAGTCGTCGCGTTCCTTTGTCGACAAACTCGACTTCATCACCTCGGTCGGTCACGGCGAAGGCGGCGACTCGCGCAAGCGCCTGGGCCTGCCAGGGGCCGGGCCGGTGGGGATCATCACCGACCTGTGCATCATGGAGCCGGAAGCCGGCACCCATGAATTCGTGGTGACCTCGCTGCACCCGGGCGTGACCCGCGAGCAGGTGGTCGCCGCCACTGGCTGGGCGATCCGTTTCGCCGACCAGGTGGCGGAAACCGCCGCCCCGACCGAGATCGAGCTGACCGCCCTGCGTGACCTGGAAGCCCGCACCGCCGCGGCCCATGGCCAAACCCCGGGAGAAGCCTGATGCGCGAAGTGTTTATCTGTGACGCCATTCGTACCCCCATCGGCCGCTTTGGTGGCGGTTTGTCGACGGTGCGGGCCGACGATCTGGCCGCCGCGCCGATCAAGGCGCTGATCGAGCGCAACCCGTCGGTGGACTGGCGCGCGGTGGACGAGGTGTTCCTCGGCTGCGCCAACCAGGCCGGCGAAGACAATCGAAACGTGGCGCGCATGGCGCTGCTGCTGGCCGGGCTGCCGGACACCATTCCGGGCGTGACCCTCAACCGCCTGTGCGCTTCGGGCATGGATGCCATCGGCACCGCCTTCCGCGCCATCGCCAGTGGCGAGATGGAGCTGGCCATCGCTGGCGGCGTCGAGTCGATGTCCCGCGCGCCCTTTGTCATGGGCAAGGCCGACACCGCCTTTTCGCGCAACATGAAGCTGGAAGACACCACCATCGGCTGGCGCTTCATCAACCCGCTGATGAAGGCTCAGTACGGCGTGGATGCGATGCCGCAGACCGCCGACAACGTCGCCGACGATTATCAGGTGTCGCGTGCCGACCAGGATGCGTTCGCCCTGCGCAGCCAGCAGCGCACCGCCGCGGCGCAGGCCGCCGGGTTCTTCGCCGAGGAAATCGTTCCGGTGCGTATCGTCCACAAGAAGGGCGAGACCGTTATCGAGCAGGACGAGCACCCGCGGGCCGATACCTCGCTGGAAACCCTGAGCAAACTCAAGCCGGTCAACGGCCCGGACAAGACCGTCACCGCCGGCAACGCCTCGGGCGTCAACGACGGGGCGGCGGCGCTGATCCTGGCGTCGGCCGAGGCGGTGAAAAAGCACGGCCTGACCGCCCGTGCCCGGGTGCTGGGCATGGCCAGCGCCGGCGTGGCGCCACGGGTGATGGGCATCGGCCCGGTGCCGGCGGTGCGCAAGTTGACCGAGCGCCTGGGCGTGGCGGTCAGCGATTTCGATGTGATCGAACTCAACGAAGCCTTCGCCAGCCAGGGCCTGGCAGTATTGCGCGAACTGGGCCTGGCGGACGACGCGCCACAGGTCAACCCCAACGGCGGCGCCATCGCCCTCGGCCATCCGCTGGGCATGAGCGGCGCGCGCCTGGTATTGACCGCGCTGCACCACCTGGAAAAGACCGGTGGCAAAAAAGGCCTGGCGACCATGTGCGTGGGTGTCGGCCAGGGCCTGGCATTGGCCATCGAGCGCGTCTGACGCGCTTCTTATAAGAACGAGGAACGAGCATGACCGACAAGCCCGGTTACCGGCGCCCGCAACCAGGTACTCAGCCTGATTACCTGCACCCGGCCTACAAATCCACCAACACCCGCTCGCCGTCCAAGCCGCTGGTGTTCCTGCCCCATTCGCTGTCGGAAATCACCGGCCCGACCATCGGCGCCGATTACCTGCAGGACAAGGACAACGACCTGACTGCCCAGCATGCCGGCGAGCCCCAGGGCGAACGCATCATCATCCACGGCCGGGTGCTGGACGAGAACGGCCTGCCGGTGCCGGGGATCCTGGTGGAGATCTGGCAGGCCAACGCCGCCGGTCGCTACAACCACGACCGCGACCTGCACGACGCATCGCTGGACCCGAATTTCACCGGCACCGGGCGCACCGTCACCGATGCCGATGGCTGGTACCAGTTCCAGACCATCAAGCCCGGTGCCTACCCCTGGGGTAACCACCACAACGCCTGGCGTCCGGCGCATATCCACTTCTCGCTGTTCGGCCCGAGCATCCTCACGCGCCTGGTGACCCAGATGTACTTCCCCGGCGACCCGCTGCTGGCCTACGACCCGATCTACAACTGCGTGCCGGACACCCGCGCCAAGGAACGCCTGATCGCCAGCTTCGACCTGGAGAAAACCATTCCGTCCTACGCCCTCGGCTACCGTTGGGACATCGTCTTGCGCGGCCGCGATGCCACGCCGATGGAGAAATAAGATGACGCTGACTGCGACCACATCCCACACCGTCGGCCCGTACTACCACATCGGCCTGACCTGGCTGAACCGCGAAGACCTGACCCGGGCCGAGACCCTCGGCGAGCGGGTGGCGATCAGCGGCCAGGTGGTGGACGGCAACGGCGATTTCGTCAACGACGCCATGCTGGAAATCTGGCAGGCCAACGCGCTCGGCAAGTACGACCACCCGGAAGACGATCAGGCCAAGGCCCTGGACCCGAACTTCCAGGGCTTCGGCCGGGTGCCGGTGGATGGAGAAGGGCGTTTCCGCTTCACCACCATCAAGCCGGGTACCGTACCTGGCCTGAAAGGCTCGACCCAGGCGCCGCACCTGGTGGTACTGGTATTTGCCCGAGGCCTGGTCAAGCACCTGCTGACCCGTATCTACTTCGACGGCGAGCCGGCCAACGCCACCGACTCGCTGCTGGCCTGCGTGCCTGAAGAGCGTCGCGCCACCTTGCTGGCCAAGGCGGATGCACCGGGCCACTACCAGTGGAACGTGATCCTGCAGGGTACCGACGCGGAAACGGTGTTCTTCGATTATTGAGTGTGCCTGGGGGGAGTGCGGGCTGGTTCGCGATAAGGCTGAACCGGTCGCTCCCCCCAAGGTCGTCTTGCGGAACGGGACTGTTACAAAGTATGTCTAGACTCACCACGTCCCCAAAGAGTGAAAAGCCATGACAACGTTAACCAGTCACTACACGACCGAGGAGCGCAGCAAGAGGATCTTCGCGATCGTCGGTGCTTCCTCCGGCAACCTGGTCGAATGGTTCGACTTCTACGTCTACGCCTTCTGCGCGATCTATTTCGCCCCGGCGTTTTTCCCCTCCGACGACCCCACGGTGCAACTGCTCAATACCGCCGGCGTGTTCGCCGCCGGGTTCCTGATGCGTCCTATCGGCGGCTGGCTGTTCGGCCGAGTGGCCGACAAGCACGGGCGCAAGAATTCCATGATGATTTCGGTGCTGATGATGTGCGCCGGCTCCTTGGTCATCGCTTTCCTGCCGACCTACGCCAGCATCGGCGCCTGGGCGCCGGCGTTGCTGTTGATGGCGCGGTTGTTCCAGGGCCTGTCGGTGGGCGGTGAGTACGGCACCACCGCGACCTACATGAGTGAAGTCGCACTCAAGGGCCAGCGCGGGTTCTTCGCGTCCTTCCAGTACGTGACCCTGATCGGCGGGCAATTGCTGGCGGTGCTGGTGGTGGTGATCCTGCAACAGTTTCTCGACGAGGCGCAGCTCAAGGCCTGGGGCTGGCGGATTCCGTTCGTGATCGGCGCCATTGCGGCCCTTATCTCCCTGCTGCTGCGGCGCTCGCTGAAAGAAACCACCAGCAAGGAAATGCGTGAAGACAAGGACGCCGGCAGCGTGGCCGCGCTGTTCAAGCATCACTCGAAGGCCTTTGTCACCGTGCTGGGCTACACCGCCGGCGGCTCGCTGATTTTCTACACCTTCACCACCTATATGCAGAAATACCTGGTGAACACCGCCGGCATGCACGCCAAGACCGCCAGTTACATCATGACCGGCGCTCTGTTTCTCTATATGTGCATGCAGCCGCTGTTCGGCATGCTGGCGGACAAGATCGGCCGGCGTAACTCGATGCTCTGGTTCGGCGCGCTGGGCACGCTGTGCACCGTGCCTATCCTGCTGACCCTGAAAACCATCACCAGCCCGTTCCTGGCCTTCGTGCTGATCACCCTGGCCCTGGCGATCGTCAGTTTCTACACCTCCATCAGCGGCCTGGTAAAGGCCGAGATGTTCCCGCCGCAAGTGCGGGCGCTGGGGGTCGGCCTGGCCTATGCGGTGGCCAATGCGCTGTTTGGCGGTTCGGCGGAATACGTGGCCCTGGGCCTGAAATCCCTGGGCATGGAAAACACCTTCTACTGGTACGTGACGGCGATGATGGCGATTGCCTTCCTGTTCAGCCTGCGCCTGCCGAAGCAGGCGGCGTACCTGCACCACGATCTGTGACCTGTCCGCGTGCGTCCGTCGCGGACGCACGCCCCAAAGGATTGTTTATGAGCACACCGGCGAGCAACCAACTGTTCGATGCCTACTTCACCACCCGCGATATGCGCGCGGTGTTCTGCGACCAGGGGCGGGTCCAGGCAATGCTCGACTTCGAGGCCGCGCTGGCCCGGGCCGAGGCCCGGGTCGGGGTGATCCCGGCCGCTGCGGTGGCGCCGATCGAGGCGGCCTGCCGGGCCGGGCTCTATGATTTTTCCGCCTTGGGCCAGGCTATCGCCACGGCGGGCAACTCGGCGATTCCACTGGTCAAGGCCCTGGGCAAACAGATCGCCAAGAGCGACGCCAGCGCCGAGCGTTATGTGCACCTGGGCGCCACCAGCCAGGATGTGATGGACAGTGGGCTGGTCCTGCAAGTGCGGCAGGCGCTGAACCTGATCGACAACGACCTGGCGCGCCTGGGCGGCATCCTGGCCGCGCAGGCCCAGCGCTATGCCACCACCCCCATGGCCGGCCGCACCTGGCTGCAACATGCCACGCCGGTCACTCTCGGCATGAAGATCGCCGGCTGGCTGGGGGCGCTGACCCGCAGCCGCGAGCGTCTGGCGCAACTCAAGCCACGCCTGCTGGTGCTGCAGTTCGGCGGGGCCTCCGGCACCCTCGCGGCCCTGGGCGAGCAGGCCCTGCCGATTGCCCAGGCTCTGGCCGAGGAGTTGCAACTGAACCTGCCGGAACAGCCCTGGCACACCCAGCGCGACCGGCTGGTGGAGTTCGCCTCGGTACTCGGCCTGATCGCCGGCAGCCTCGGCAAGCTCGGCCGTGACATCAGCCTGCTGATGCAGACCGAGGCGGTGGAAGTCTTCGAGCCGTCGGCGCCGGGCAAGGGCGGCTCCTCGACCATGCCGCACAAGCGCAACCCGGTGGGCGCGGCGGTGTTGATCGGCGCGGCGACCCGGGTTCCCGGGCTGCTGGCGACGATGTTCAGCGCCATGCCCCAGGAGCACGAACGCAGCCTGGGCCTGTGGCACGCCGAATGGGAAACCCTGCCGGAGATCTGCTGCCTGGTGTCCGGCGCCTTGCAACAGGCGCTGCTGGTGGCCGATGGGCTGGAAGTCGACGCCGCGCGTATGGCCAGGAACCTCGACCTGACCCAGGGGCTGGTGCTGGCGGAAGCCGTGAGCATCGCTCTGGCCCAGCGCCTGGGCCGCGAGACCGCGCACCATCTGCTGGAGCAATGCTGCAAGCGCGCGGTGGCCGAACAGCGGCATCTGCGCGCGGTGCTGGGGGACGAGCCGCAAGTGACCGCCGAGCTGTCGGCGGCGGAACTGGATCGCCTGCTGGACCCGGCGCATTACCTCGGCCAGGCGCACGCCTGGGTCGAGCGCGCCGTGGCCGAACATTTAGCTTTGAACGCCTGAAGGAGACTGCCGTGGGATTCGTACAACTCGCCGATGGCGAACTGCATTACCAACTGGACGGCCCGGCCGATGCGCCGGTGCTGGTCCTGTCCAACTCCCTGGGTACCGACCTGCACATGTGGGACATCCAGATTCCGATCTTTACCAAGCACTTCCGGGTGCTGCGTTTCGACACTCGTGGCCACGGCAAATCCCTGGTCACCGAGGGCCCCTACAGCATCGAGCAGTTGGGGCACGATGTGCTGGCGCTACTGGACGCGCTGCATATCCAGCGCGCGCATTTCTGCGGCCTGTCCATGGGCGGGTTGATCGGCCAGTGGCTGGGTATCAATGCCGGCGAGCGCCTGAACAAACTGGTGGTATGCAACACCGCGGCGAAGATCGGCGACCCGTCGGTATGGAATCCACGCATCGAAACCGTGCTGCGCGATGGCCAGGCGGCCATGGTCGCATTGCGCGATGCCTCGATCGCCCGCTGGTTCACCCCGGACTTCGCCGCGGCGCACCCGGACCAGGCCAAGCTGATCACCGACATGCTGGCGGCCACCTCGCCCGAGGGTTATGCCGCCAACTGCGCGGCGGTGCGCGATGCGGATTTCCGTGATCAATTGTCGGCGATCGAGGCGCCGACCCTGGTGGTGTCCGGAACTGAAGACGCGGTCACGCCGCCCGCGGGCGGGCACTTTATCCAGGAGCGCGTGCGCGGCGCCGAATACGCCGAGTTCCATGCGGCGCACCTGTCCAACGTCCAGGCTGGCGCTGCGTTCAGCGAGCGGGTCGTGGCATTTTTGCTGGCCGACCAGCGTATTTAAGGAGCCCCCCGTGGACGAGAAACAACGTTACGCCGAAGGCATGCAAGTGCGTCGCGCGGTGCTGGGCGATGCCCATGTCGATCGCAGCCTGAGCACCCTGACCGAGTTCAACTCGGAGTTCCAGGAAATGATCACCCGGCATGCCTGGGGCGATATCTGGACGCGTCCGGGCCTGCCGCGCCATACCCGCAGCCTGATCACCATCGCCATGCTGATCGGCATGAACCGCAACGAAGAGCTCAAGCTGCACCTGCGCGCCGCCGCGAACAATGGCGTGAGCCGCGCCGAGATCAAGGAAGTGATCATGCAGAGCGCGATCTACTGCGGCATTCCGGCGGCCAACGCGACCTTCCACCTCGCCGAGTCGGTGTGGGACGAACTGGGCGTCGAATCCCGCGGCTGATAACCCACGACCTATAAACAAACGCGGCGCCGAGCAACTCGGCGCCGCTGCGTTTGCCCTGTAGGAGCGAGCTTGCTCGCGATGAACCTGAGGGTGCCGCGTTCAGCCCGTCAATACGCGCCATCGTCGACGATCATCGCGAGCAAGCTTCGCTCCTACAAAAACAAGGCCAGCCCCGGGGAACGGGGCTGGCCTTGTTTTTGGTGTGGGCGAGCGAGTGGGCTTACAGCAGGCTGATCGGGTAGCTGATGATCAGGCGGTTCTCGTCGAACTCGTTGGTGCTGAAGTCGCGGCGCATGGTCGAGTTGCGCCATTTGACGTTGAGGTTCTTGAGCGTGCCGCTTTGCACGGTGTAGGCCAGCTCGCTCTCGCGTCCCCATTCCTTGCCGTCGGTGATGGTGCCGGTGTGCACGTTGTCGCCCTTGATGTAGCGGTTCATCAGGGTCAGGCCGGGGATGCCGACCGCGACGAAGTTGTAGTCATGACGCAGCTGCCAGGATCTTTCCTGGGCGTTGTCGTAGCTGGCGTTGTAGCTGTCGTTGGCCAGGGTGCCGCCGCTGGTGCCGTTGACGCGCATCCAGGCGTTGTCGCCGGTGAGCTTCTGCAGGCCGACGTAGAAGGTGTGGCCGCCGTACTTGGCCGAGAACAGGCCCGACCAGGTCTTGTTGTCCAGGTCGCCGGCGCGAGCGCTGCCATCTTCCTTGCCGTAGAAGAAGCCGATGTTGGCGCCCAGGGTCCAGTCGCCCAGCGGCTGGCTGTGGATCAGGTTGAGGTATTGCTGGCTGTAGATGTCCTTGAGCTGGGCGTTCCACACCCCGACCTGGGTGCGCTTGTCGTTGAAGCTG
Organism: Pseudomonas sp. 09C 129; assembly: GCF_002843625.1. NCBI lineage: Bacteria > Pseudomonadati > Pseudomonadota > Gammaproteobacteria > Pseudomonadales > Pseudomonadaceae > Pseudomonas > Pseudomonas sp. 09C 129. The sequence continues at coordinate 1,974,662 of NZ_CP025261.1, forward strand.
TATTCGCCGCCCTGGAAGTTGAAGCGGTCGGAGGTGAAGGCCGCTTTGCCGGTCATCGACATGTCGCTCATGCTGCTGTCGTCACGCGGGCTGTTGGCGCGGAACTGGCCGCCGTAGAGGGTCAGGCCGTCGATTTCCTTCGAGGTGACCTGGCCGCCGCGGAAGGTCTGGGGCAGGGAGCGACCGTCGTCCGAGCGCAGGATCGGCAGCACCGGCATCCATTCGCCGACCTTGAGCTCGGTCTGCGACAGGCGGGCCTTGAATGCCACGCCCGTGCGGCCGAAGTGGTCGGCCGGGCGCCCGTCGTGATCCAGCGGCAATAACTGGGTACCGCCGGTGCCCTTGCCGCCATCGAGCTTCAACGAATACAGCCCCAGCACGTCCATGCCGAACCCGACGGTGCCCTGGGTGAAGCCGGACTTGGCGTCGAGGATGAAGCTCTGCGTCCATTCTTCAGCCTTGCCCTGGGCCTTGCCCGGGTTGGTGAAGTTGCGGTTGATGTAGAAGTTGCGCAGGTTCAGGTTGACCTTGGTGTCTTCGAGAAAGCCGGACTCCGCGGCCATGACCGGCAGGGCCGTGCTGGCGATGCTGACAGCCAGCAGGCTGGGCAGCAGTGAATAGGGAGTGCGAGTGGATGGCTTCATGGATCGGGCTCTCTAATTGTTAGGGGTGAGGCTGGGCGCTGCCGCAACGTCAGGTTGCAGACAAGGTTGAAACCGGGAGGGTGGAGGGAACGGAATCAGCCGGAGCGGGCAGGGCGCGGGGTCATGATGACGAACCTGTTGTTATTGGTTTTTGTAGGTGCGGGGAATGGTGCGTTGGATCAACGGCCCTGTTCAATTGGCCTTGGCGGGTTTTGGGCGATTAACGAACACAAGTGACGGCGGTCTGCGGCCCATAAAAAAACCCACCGCAAGGTGGGTTTTTTTCAAGCGTCATGCACTCAGAACAGCTTCAGTGGCGGTGCCTCTTTGCTCACTTCCGCTTGCTGCGAACCTTGCTCGTTCCAACCGCCGCCCAGGGCCTTGTACAGGTTGACCTCGCTGGTCAGCTGCGCAAGCCGGTCGGTGATCAACGCTTGCTGCGCGCTGAACAGCGAGCGCTGAGCGTCGAGGAAGGTCAGGTTGCTGTCGACACCGATGCGGTAGCGACGCTCGGCCAGGCGGTAGTAATCCTGGTTGGCATTGACGAAGTCACGCTGGGCCTGCAACTGCTGGTTGTAGGTCTGGCGTGCGGCCAGGCCATCGGAGACTTCCTGGAAGGCGGTCTGGATGGACTTCTCGTACTGCGCGACGTTGATGTCTTTCTGGATTTTCGAGTAATCCAGGCTGGCGCGCAGGCTGCCGGCGTTGAAGATCGGGATATTGATCTGCGGCGCGAACGACCAGGTGCCCGAGCCGCCCTTGAACAGGCCGCCCATATCCGGGCTCAAGGTCCCGGCATTGGCGGTCAGGCTGATACTCGGGAAGAACGCCGCGCGTGCCGCGCCAATACTGGCGTTGGCGGCTTTCAGGTTGTGCTCGGCGGCGAGGATGTCTGGACGGCGTTGCAGCAGTTCCGACGGCAGGCCGGCGGGCAACTCGCTGAGCAGGTCGGCCGACAATGGCTGCGGGCTCGGCAGGTTGGCCGGGATCGAGGTACCCAGCAGCAGGGTCAGGCTGTTTTCGTCCTGGGCCACCTGGCGGGTATAACGCGCCAGTTGCACCCGGGCGTTTTCCACCGAGGTCCGCGCCTGGCTCAGGTCCAGGGCCGAGGCCACGCCAACTTCGTTGCTGCGCGAGGTCAGGCGGTAGCTCTCCTCGTAGGCCGCCAGGGTGTCCTGGGTCAGCTTGAGCAGTTCCTTGTCGGCCTGCCAGGTCAGGTAGGCGTTGGCCACACTGGCCACCAGGCTGATCTGCGTGCTGCGCCGGGCTTCTTCGCTGGAGAAGTAGGTCTGCAAGGCCTGCTCGCTCAAGCTGCGAACGCGACCGAACAGGTCCAGCTCATAAGCGCTGACACCCAGGGTTGCCGAGTACTGGCTGGAGATGGCCGCTTCACCGGTCTGCGACAGCCGTGCCGGGGTGCGTTGACGGCTGCCGCTGCCGTTGGCCGAGATCGCCGGGAACAGATCCGCGCGCTGGATCTGGTACTGCGCGGCGTAAGCGTCGATGTTCAGCGCCGCGACCCGCAGGTCACGGTTGTTCACCAGCGCGGTCTGGATCAGCTGCTGCAGGGCAGGGTCATGGAAGAACTGCCGCCAGCCCTGTTCGGCGGCTGCCTGGTTGGCAGCCTCCGCAGGCGAATAGGCCGGCCCTTGCGGGTATTGCGCCGCGACCGGCGCTTGCGGCTGCTGATAATCCGGTATCAGCGAGCAACCACTCAGCACGGCGGCGGTGATTGCGAGGGAGAGTAGCGACTTGCTCATTGGCCAGCCTCTTCAGGAGTTTCGGTAGGTTGCGCTTCGATTGCCTTGCGGCGGCTCATCGACGACACGGTGACGAAGAACAAAGGTACCCAGAATATCGCCAGGACAGTCGCGGTGAGCATACCGCCAATCACCCCTGTACCGATCGCATGCTGGCTACCCGAGCCGGCGCCGGTGGAGATGGCCAGCGGTACCACACCGAGCACGAAGGCCAGGGAGGTCATGACGATCGGACGCAGACGCATGCGGCAGGCTTCGATCGCCGCGTCCACCAGGCTGCGGCCCTCTTCGTGCAGTTCCTTGGCGAACTCGACGATCAGAATGGCGTTTTTCGCCGCCAGGCCGATGGTCACCAACAGCCCCACCTGGAAGTACACGTCGTTGGACAGGCCGCGCAGGCTGGTTGCCATCAGCGCACCGATGATCCCCAGCGGCACCACCAGCATGACCGCGATCGGAATCGACCAGCTTTCATACAGCGCCGCCAGACACAGGAACACCATCAGCAGCGACAAGGCGTACAGCGCAGGTGCCTGCGAGCCCGACAGACGTTCCTCGTAGGACAGACCGGTCCAGGAGATACCGACACCGGCCGGCAGCTTCTTGGCGATGGCTTCGACTTCGGCCATGGCTTCACCGGTACTGTAGCCCGGTGCTGGGGCACCCAGGACTTCCACCGCTTCCACGCCGTTGTAACGGGCCAGTTTCGGCGAACCGTAGATCCACGTGCCCTTGGCGAAGGAGGCGAACGGCACCATGGTCCCGGCGCTGTTGCGCACGTACCACTTCTTCAGGTCCTCGGGGCTCATGCGAGCGTTAGGCTGACCCTGGATGTACACCTTCTTCACCCGACCGCGGTCGATGAAGTCGTTGACGTAGCTACTGCCCAGGGCAATCGACAAGGTGTTGTTGATGTCGGAGATGGTCACGCCCAGGGCGCTGGCCTTCTCGTCATCGATTTCCAGCTGGTACTGCGGCTCGTCGTTCAGGCCGTTCGGACGCACCTGGGACAGGATCTTGCTTTGCGCCGCCATGCCGAGGAACTGGTTGCGCGCTTCCATCAGTTTCTCGTGGCCGATACCGGCGCGGTCCTGCAGGAACACGTCGAAACCGGTGGCGTTACCCAACTCCAGTACCGCCGGCGGGGCGAAGGCGAACACCATCGCGTCACGGAAGCTGAAGAAGTGCTGCTGGGCACGGGCGGCCAGGTTGAACACGCTGTTTTCCACGGAGCGTTCGTCCCACGGCTTGAGCATGATGAACGCCATGCCCGAGCTCTGGCCACGACCGGCGAAGTTGAAGCCGTTCACGGTGAAGACCGAGGCCACGGTGTCCTTTTCCTTGTCCAGCAGGTAGGCGCGCATTTCATCGACTACCACCTGGGTTCGCTCGGAACTGGAGCCGGCCGGGGTCTGTACCTGGGCGAACAGTACGCCCTGGTCTTCTTCCGGAAGGAACGCAGTCGGGATGCGGGCGAACAGCCAGATCATGCCGACCACGATCAGCGCGTAGGCCAGCAGATAAGGCGCCTTGTGCCGCAGGATGTTGCCCACGCCACGCTCGTAGCTTTTGACGCTGCGGTCGAAGGTACGGTTGAACCAGCCGAAGAAGCCGCGTTTCGGCGCGGCGTGTTCGCCGTGGGGAATGGCCTTGAGCATGGTGGCGCACAGGGCCGGGGTGAAGATCAGGGCAACCAGTACCGACAGGGCCATGGCCGAGACCACGGTGATCGAGAACTGCTTGTAGATCACACCGGTGGAACCGCTGAAGAACGCCATTGGCAGCAGTACCGCCGACAGCACCAGGGCAATGCCGACCAGGGCGCCCTGGATCTGGCCCATGGACTTCTTGGTCGCTTCCTTGGGGGACAGGCCTTCCTCGGCCATTACCCGCTCGACGTTTTCCACCACGACGATGGCGTCGTCCACCAGCAAGCCGATGGCCAGCACCATGCCGAACATGGTCAGGGTGTTGATGCTGAAGCCGGCGGCCGCAAGGATACCGAAGGTACCCAGCAACACCACCGGAACGGTCATGGTGGTGATGACAGTGGCGCGGAAGTTCTGCAGGAACAGGAACATCACCAGGAACACCAGCACGATCGCTTCGACCAGGGTTTCAACCACACCCTTGATCGACTCGGTCACCACCGGGGTGGTGTCGTACGGGAATACCACTTTCATCCCTTCCGGGAAGAACGGCTCCAGGTCGCTGATGGTCTTGCGCAGGGCCTTGGCGGTGTCCAGGGCGTTGGCGCCGTTGGCCAGTTTCACGGCCAGGCCGGAAGCCGGGGCACCGTTGAACTGGGCACTGACGGAGTAGTTTTCACCCCCCAGGGCCACATCCGCGACATCGCCCAGACGCACTTGCGAGCCGTCCGCGTTGACCTTCAGCAGGATCGCCTTGAACTGCTCGGCAGTCTGCAGGCGGGTCTTGCCGATGATGGTGGCGTTCAGTTGCTGGCCTGGCAGGGCTGGCAAACCACCGATCTGGCCGGACGACACCTGGACGTTCTGCGCCGCCACGGCGGTTTTCACGTCGACCGGAGTCAGGTTGAAGTTGTTCAGCTTGGCCGGGTCGAGCCAGATACGCATGGCGTACTGGGCGCCGAACACCTGGAAGTCACCCACGCCCGCGGTCCGCGAGATCGGGTCCTGCATGTTGGACACGATGTAGTTCGACAGGTCGTCCTTGGACATGCTGCCGTCCTCGGAAACCACACCGATCACCAACAGGAAGTTCTTCACCGCCTTGGTCACGCGGATACCCTGTTGCTGCACTTCTTGCGGCAGCAGCGGGGTGGCCAGGTTCAGCTTGTTCTGTACCTGGACCTGCGCGGTGTCCGAGTTGGTGCCCTGCTCGAAGGTCGCGGTAATGGTCATGCTGCCGTCGGAGTTACTTTCCGATGACACATAACGCAGGTTGTCGATACCGTTGAGCTGCTGCTCGATGACCTGGACCACGGTGTCCTGCACGGTCTGTGCGGAAGCGCCTGGGTAGGTCACGGAGATGGCGATCGCTGGAGGCGCGATGCTCGGGTATTGGTTGATCGGCAATTTGAGGATCGATAGAGCCCCGACCAGCATGATCACCAGGGCGATTACCCAGGCGAAAATCGGACGGTCGATAAAAAATTTCGACATGGTTTACTCCCCTTTGCCGCCTGCAGCTTTGTCAGTTGCCTGTGCAGTGGCCGGGTTTTTGGCTGGAACGTTGGTCGCTTCGCTGGCTTTGACTTCGACGCCAGGTCGGACGAATTGCAGCCCTTCGGTGATCAGGCGATCACCGGCCTTCAGGCCGTCCTCGATCAGCCACTGGTTGCCGACGGTGCGGCTGGCCTTGAGCTGACGCAGTTCAACCTTGTTGTCCGGACCAACCACCAGGGCGGTCGGTGTGCCCTTGAGGTCGCGGGTCACGCCTTGTTGCGGGGCGAGGATCGCCGCGGCATTCACGCCGGCCTGCAGTTGCGCATGCACGAACATGCCGGGCAGCAGGGTGTGTTCCGGGTTCGGGAACACCGCGCGCAGGGTCACGGAACCGGTGGTTTCGTCGACCGACACTTCGGAGAACTCCAGCTTGCCGTCGAGCTTGTACTGGCTGCCGTCTTCCAGGGTCAGCTTGACCTTGGCGGCGTTGTCGCCGGCCTTCTGCAGGCGACCACTTTCCAGCTCGCGGCGCAGTTCGAGCAGTTCCACCGACGACTGGGTGACGTCGACGTAGATCGGGTCGAGCTGCTGGATGGTTGCCATGGCGGCGGATTGACCGTTGCTGACCAATGCGCCTTCAGTGACCGAAGAACGGCCGATACGCCCGGAGATCGGCGACAGCACCTTGGTGTAGCGCAGGTCGATCTGGGCGCTCTGCAGCGCGGCTTCCGATTGCAGGCGGTTGGCGACGGCGGTGTCGTATTCCTGGCGGCTTACGGCTTGCTCGTCGACCAGCTGCTTGTAGCGATCGGAGATCGACTTGGTCGATTGCAGGTTGGCCTGGGCGCTCTTGAGGGTCGACTCATAGACCGACGGATCGATCTGATAGAGCTGCTGACCTTCCTTGACGTCGCCGCCTTCCTTGAACAGACGCTTGAGAATGATGCCGTTGACCTGAGGACGGACTTCGGCGATCCGGAACGCAGTGGTGCGCCCTGGAAGCTCGGACGTCAGGGTAAAGGCTTGAGGTTGCAGGGTGACTACGCCGACCTGAGGGGCTTGTGGGGCGGGAGCCGCCTCTTCCTTTTTACATCCGCTGAGCAGCGATGCCAGGGCGACGGCAGTGACCAGAGCGGTAACAGCTGGCTTGAGTTGCATGAAGATCCTCGGGTCAGGCGCGCAAAATGCGCACTCGAAAAGTGGAAGGGTAAAAAACGGGTGCTGAGTGGATAAGTAGCTTGCTAAGGAATATACTTACGTTCATGGTTGTTTGTAAATACCTTGGCGGCGTACCCATTCGGTTACAAAAGCCGTTGCAAACGTTGAATTGTAGGCTGGGCAAACGGCACCCGAGATGCCGTTCCATATTTATTCAGATGAGCTTCATGCATCGCTGAAACATCCTGATCGAGGTTTACTGCCATGGTCCGTCGTACCAAAGAGGAAGCTCAAGAAACCCGCAAACAGATACTCGAGGCGGCCGAAAAAGCCTTCTATGAGCGCGGTGTGGCGCGTACCACCCTGGCCGATATCGCGACTTTGGCCGGTGTCACGCGTGGAGCTATTTACTGGCATTTCAGCAACAAGGCGGATCTGGTACAGGCCATGCTCGATACCTTGCGCGAGCCGCTGAATGAAATGGCCAGGGCCAGTGAAGACGAAGAAGAAGTCGATCCGCTGGGGTGCATGCGCAAGCTGCTGATTCATTTGTTTCATCAAATTGCCCTGGACCCGAAAACCCGACGCATTAATGAGATTTTGTTTCACAAGTGCGAAATCACCGATGAAATGTGCGACATGCGGCGCCAGCGTCGCGCGGCCAGCCTGGATTGCAACGTGCATATCGAGCTGGGGTTGCGCAATGCCGTGAAGCGGGGACAACTGCCCGAGAACCTCGATACTGCCCGGGCGGCCATCAGCATCCACGCCTATATTGATGGCATTCTTTATCAGTGGCTGTTGGCGCCGGACAGTTTCGAACTCCATAAGGAAGCGGAGCGCTGGATCGATACCGGATTGGACATGCTGCGCCTGAGTCCCAGCCTGCGTAATTGAGACAAAATGCGGAATTACGTCGGCAGATGTCAACGTTTGCGCGTTATAAAACGCGATGTTTCATTCGTCACGGCTCACCGGGATGCCTTTATATACGTGCCGACCTTATCTTGATAGATAGCGAGCTACGTATTTTGTAGGGAAATTGTTGCGAGTATGTGAATGAGTGTGAGTACCGCGGCTTACAAGGGCACCGAGCAACCGGTCAAAGGTATAGCACTGATTTGCCTGGCGGTTTTGCTGTTCGCCAGTCATGACACCCTGTCCAAATACCTGTCCGGGTTCTATCCCATCGTCATGGTGGTCTGGGCCCGGTATGTGGTGCACACACTGTTGATGCTGGTGGTGTTCGTGCCGCGCAGCGGTTTCTCCGCCGTGGTGCGTACCAAGCGTCCGGGCCTGCAACTGTTGCGCGCCTTGTGCCTGATCGGCACCAGCCTGTTTTTCACCACCGGCCTGCGTTATATCCCCCTGGCCGAGGCCACCGCGGTCAACTTCCTCGCGCCTTTGCTGGTTACCGCCTTGTCCGTACCGCTGCTGGGCGAGCGGGTGACCCGCAGCCAGTGGCTGGCGGTGCTGGCCGGTTTCGTCGGGGTATTGATCGTGATTCGTCCGGGCGGCGCCTTGTTCACCCCGGCGATCCTGCTGCCGCTGTGCTCGGCCTTGTGTTTCGGCTTCTATCAGTTACTCACCCGCAAGCTCAGCGGTGTCGACAGCCCCACCACCAGCAACTTCCTCACCGGGATTCTCAACAGCCTGATCATGAGCGCGGCGCTGCCGTTCTTCTGGAGCACGCCGACCCTGGGGCATGCCCTGTTCATGATCGGCCTAGGGACCTGCGGCATGCTCGGCCACCTGTTGCTGACCCAGGCTTTCCGCCATGCAGCGCCGGCGATGCTGGCGCCATTCAGCTACGGGCAGATCCTGTTCGCCGGCATGTACGGCTACCTGATTTTCGATCACACCCCGGACAGCTTCGCCATAGTCGGGATCGCGGTGATCTGCCTCAGCGGCCTGGCCGTGGCCTGGGGCCAGCGCAAACGCGGCTGATCGCGCCCCACCTTCAGGTGAACGTGCATGAAAAAGCCCCGGCTCTTGCGAATCCGGGGCTTTTTTATTGAGGCCTGTTACAGCGTCGGGTAGTCGATATAGCCGACCGGGCCCTTGGCGTAGAACAGCTCGGGACGCGCGTCGTTCAGCGGCGCATCGGCCTTCAGGCGGGCCGGCAGGTCCGGGTTGGCGATGAAGGGCACACCGAAGGCCACGGCATCGGCCTTGCCGCTGGCCAGCCAGGCGTTGGCGCTGTCCTTGGTGAAGCGTTCGTTGGCGATGTAGGGGCCGCCGAAGGCTTCTTTCAGTTGTGGGCCGAGGCTGTCGGCGCCTTCTTTTTCGCGCGAGCAGATAAAGGCGATACCGCGTTTGCCCAGCTCGCGGGCGAGGTAGGTGAAGGTTTCCGAGAGGTTCTCATCGCCCATGTCGTGCAAGTCGGCACGGGGCGACAAGTGCACGCCCACACGGCCGGCGCCCCAGACTTCAATCGCCGCGTCAGTCACTTCCAGCATCAGCCGCGCACGGTTTTCCAGGGAGCCGCCGTACTGGTCGGTGCGCTGGTTGGTGGAGCTTTGCAGGAACTGGTCGAGCAGGTAGCCGTTGGCGCCGTGGATTTCCACGCCGTCGAAGCCGGCGGCCTTGGCGTTCTCGGCACCGACGCGGTAGGCGTCGACGATGTCGGCGATTTCAGCGGTTTCCAGGGCACGCGGGGTCGGGAAGTCGGCCAGCGGACGCACCAGGCTGACATGGCCCTTGGGCTGGATGGCGCTGGGCGCGACCGGCGCTTCGCCGTTCAGATAGCTCGGATGGGAGATCCGGCCCACATGCCACAGTTGCAGGAAGATCTTGCCGCCGGCGCCATGAACGGCCTTGGTCACGTTGCTCCAGCCGCGCACCTGGTCGTTGGACCAGATGCCCGGGGTGTCCGGGTAACCCACGCCTATCGGGGTCACCGAGGTGGCCTCGCTGAGGATCAGGCCGGCGGAGGCGCGTTGTACGTAGTACTCGGCCATCAGCGCGTTCGGCACGCGGCCTTCGTCGGCGCGGCAGCGGGTCAGCGGCGCCATGATGATGCGGTTGGCCAGCTCGAGGTCGCCGAGTTTGATCGGATCGAAAATAGTCGTCATGGAATACACCCTTCTATAGATGAACGTATCAGTTGGTGGCAGGAGCCAGTTCGGCATTGCCGCCCTGGCGAAAGGTAATCAGCGTCACCAGCAGGGCCAGGACCGCCAGCGCGGCGGCCGCCAACGGCACGTTGACCAGGCCGTAGCCGTGGGCGATGACGCTGCCGCCGACCCAGGCGCCCAGGGCGTTGCCGATGTTGAAGGCGCCGATGTTCAGCGTGGACACCAGGTTCGGCGCGGCCTTGCCGAAGGTCACCACGTTGACCTGCAGGGCGGGCACCGCGGCGAAGCAGGCGGTGGCCCAGAGGAACAGGGTGACTTCGGTGGGGATCAGCGCGACGCTGGTCCAGGTCAGCACGGAGCTGGTCACGGCCATGGCGATCAGCACGCCGACCAGGGTTCCCGACAGGCTCTTGTCGGCCATCTTGCCGCCGATGATGTTGCCCAGGGTCAGGCCCAGGCCGATCAGCACCAGGGTCCAGGTCACGCCCTGGGGCGAGACGCCGGTCACCTCGCCCAGCAGCGGGGCGACATAGGTGAACAGGGTGAACACCGAGGCGGAGAACAGCGCGGTCATGCTCAGCGACAGCCAGATCCCGGCGCCCTTGAGGGCGATCAGTTCCGAACGCATGTCGAGCTTCTCTTCGTCGCGCTTGGCGGGCAGGAAGCGGATCAGGCCGATCAGGGCAATCACGCCGATCACGGTCACCGCCCAGAAGGTCGAGCGCCAGCCGGCCTGCTGGCCCAGGGCGGTGCCCAGCGGTACGCCGAGCACGTTGGCCAGGGTCAGGCCGGTGAACATCAGGGCCACGGCGGAGGCACGCTTGTTGGCGGGCACCAGGCCTGCCGCGACCACCGAACCGATACCAAAGAAGGCGCCATGGCACAGGGCGGTGACCACACGGGCGAACATCAGCACGTCGTAGTCACTGGCCAGCGCACACAGCAGGTTGCCGACGATGAAAATCCCCATCAACGCCACCAGGGCGGCCTTGCGCGGCAGCCTGGCGGTGGCCAGGGCCATGAACGGCGCGCCGATCGCCACGCCCAGGGCGTAGCCGGTCACCAGCCAGCCGGCGCCGGGGATCGACACACCCAGGTCGTTCGCCACATCGGGCAGCAGGCCCATGATGACGAACTCGGTGGTGCCGATGGCGAAGGCGCTCAAGGCCAGGATGAGAAGCGAGAGGGGCATTGTCGGGTCCTTGTCAGTCTTTGATGCGAAGTTCTGCGGTCAGCTTCTCGAGGAAGGCCTGGATCACATCTTCGTTGCGTTTGAAAAAGTGCCATTGGCCGGCTTTCTGGCTGCTGATCAGGCCGGCCCGCTGCAAGGTCGCCAGGTGCGCGGAGACGGTCGACTGCGACAGGCCGCAGCGTTGGTCGATCTGTCCGGCGCAGATGCCGTACTCGTGGTTGTGGGTCTGATCGGGGAACTGGACCTTCGGGTCCTTGAGCCAGATAAGGATGTCTCGTCGTACTGGGTGCGCCAGGGCTTTTATTATTTCGTCGAGGTCGATGGACATGGCGGTGCTCGTTTTCCGTAAAACGTTATATCGCGATGAGGCGAACTTTAAATCGCTATTTCGCGATATACCAATATGATTTTGATCTGAGATCAGCGTTAATCGGTATATCGGGTTATAACGATATGTTAGGCGCGGTGCTAAGCTGCGCGAATGAATTATCTCGCACATCTGCATCTCGGCGGCCAGCGCCCCGGTCAATTACTCGGCAGTTTGTATGGCGACTTTGTCAAAGGGCGCCTGCAGGGCCAGTTCGACCCGGAAATCGAGGCGGCGATCCAGCTGCATCGCAGCATCGATATCTTTACCGACCGCCATCCGTTGGTGGGCGAGTCGCTGTCGCGTTTTTCCCTGACCCGCCGGCGTTATGCCGGCATCGTGCTGGACGTGTTTTTCGACCACTGCCTGGCCCGGGACTGGGCGCTTTATGCCGACCGGCCGTTGGAGTTGTTCACTTCGGATGTGTACCGGGTGCTGGCGGCCGAACCCCGGTTGCCTGGGCGTCTGGCGCAGATCGCACCGCATATGGCCGCCCATGACTGGCTGGGTTCCTACCGCGAGTTCGAGGTGCTGGAGCAGGTGTTGCGGGGGATTGCCCGGCGCCTGTCACGCCCGGAAGAACTGGCGGCGGCGATGGGCGAGCTGGAGCGGCTGTATCAGCCGTTGAGCGAAGACTTCCGGGCGTTCTACCCGCAGTTGCAGGCATTCGCCGCGCAACATATGCAGCCGCGGTAGGAGCCGGCAAGGCCGGCTCCTCCAGGCTCAGGCAGCGATCAGGTCGCCGGCACGCCGTGGTTCGGCTGGCTGGGCGATGTCGCCAAACAGAACCTTCTGCACCGCCTGTTGCGCCTGGAACGCCAGCGCGGCGCGCTCCTGGCCCTGACAGGCAATCGGCTGCAGCAAATGGATTTCCACCCGGCCCTGATCGTTGGCGAACAGGCGCATCAGGTGCGACAGCAAGTCGTCGTCGCCGATGAACGGCGCCAGCGGATCGATATCGCCATCGCGCAGGTAACGAATGGCCACCGGCTGCAACGCCACATCGGCGTCGATGGCGCTGGCCAGCAGGCGACCGTGGAACGTACGCAAGCTGCGGCCGTCGGTGGTGGTGCCTTCTGGGAACATCAGCAGCGGGTGGGTCTGCTGCAGATGGCGGGTCATCTGCTTGCGGATCAACTGGCTGTCGCCCGAACCGCGGCGGATAAACAGGCTGCCCGCCTTGGCGGCCAGCCAGCCGGCGACCGGCCAGGTGCGCACTTCGGCCTTGGACAGGAACGACAGCGGTGTCAGTGCGCCGAGCAACGGGATATCGGTCCAGGACACGTGATTGCTGACCCACAGCATCGGCTGCTTCGGCACCTCGCCGTGCACCGTCACGCCGAAGGGCAGGGCATTGCTCAGGCGCGCCATGAAAAAGCGCGACCAGCGCTGGCGCCGGACCATGGAATGGGCGACGCCCAGGCGCTCGAACACGCCGAACACACTGGCCATGCTCAGGCCCAGCGCCACCACCAGCAGCACCCGGGCGATGCGCCCGTAGACCCGTAGCCGGCGCATCACACGGCCGCCTTGAAGTGACGGGCGTAGCGCGGGCACAGCTCATCGCGCTTGAGCAGGATGAACACGTCGGCCACCTGGAAATCCTGGTCCCAGCACGGCTCGCCGCAGATCTTCGCGCCCAGGCGCATATAGGCCTTGAGCAGCGGCGGCATTTCGGCGATGACGTTGGACGGGATATCGAGGTTCGGCAGCGGGTTCTTCGGTTCGGCGCGCAGGTGCTCGGTGCACAGGTAGCGTTCGCGCAGGCGCTGCATGATCGCGTGGGCCTGCACGCCGCCGTCCTGCATCGGGATACTGGCGCAGCCCATCAGGTAGCTGTAGCCGCCCTGGTTGAGCACTTCGGCCAGCTCGCCCCAGAGCACGGCGATGGTGCCGCCGTTGCGGTAGGCCGGGTCGACGCAGGTCCGGCCGATCTCGAGGATCGGGCCCTTGAGCTGGACCAGGCCGTGCAGGCTGAATTCTTCTTCGCTGTAGAAGCGCCCCAGGCTGCTGGCGGCCTGGTGGTCGAGCAGGCGGGTGGTGGCGACCAGGCGGCCGCTGTTCAAGTCACGCACGCCGATGTGGCTGCAGTGGACATCATAGTCATCCATGTCCAGACCCAGTTCCGCGCCTTTCAGTTTGGCGTTGAACTCGCCGCTGAAGACGTTGAAGCGCAGGGCCTGGGCTTCTTGCAGGGCCGCGGCGCCCACCAGGCGCTCGGCTTGCAGGCGGCGTTCATTGCCGGTGTCGCTGATGCGGGCGATCTGAGTCATTGTGAATCTCCGTGCGGGCCACTGACCCGCCTTGGGTTGCAGCCGATCGACTTTGTTGTGCAAAGTCAGGCTATGTAGCCCCGGTGTCATCGCCATGAAGCTTTGGTGATGCTTATATGACAGCCCCTGAGGACCCGCTTATGCCCTGGCAAGCCCTGCTGCACAGCCGTCGCCGACTGCCCGCCCACCTGGACCTGGCCGAAGGTTATGCCGCGTTGTTGGAGGAGCTGGGGCCAGTGACGCCCTTCGAACTGGCGGTGCGCGGCGGACGGTTGATGGCCACCCCGGGTCTGGCCTTCCTGGTGGGCTACCAGGCGGCTTTGCGCATGCTCTGGCCCAGCGCGCCGCTGAGCCTGGGTGCGCTGTGCGCCACCGAGCAGCGCAGCCTGCGCCCGGCCGACATGCAGACCCGCCTGCAGAACCTGCACCTGAACGGGCGCAAGGATTTTGTCACCGCCGGCGATGCCGCCGACTGGCTGCTGATCGCCGCCCGCTGCGAAGCGCCAGGCGAGTCGCCGCGCCTGAGCCTGGCGGTGGTCCATGCTGGCGAGCCCGGGGTCAAGGTCGACAAGCTGCCGGCGATCCCGCTGATGCCGGACATCAGCCACGGCCGCCTGCAACTGGATAACGCCCTGTGCGAGCTGTTGGCGGGCGACGGTTGGGATGCCTACGTCAAACCCTTCCGCACCCTGGAAGACATCTATGTACTCAGCGCCATGACCGCCTGGCTGTATGGCGTCGGCCAGGACAACGACTGGCCGCAGACCCTGCTCCTGCAATTGCTGGCCTTGCTCGCCGGTTGCGCGGAAGTCAGCCGGCAGAACCCCTCGCTGGGCAGCGGGCATGTGTTGCTGGGTGGCCTGTTCGCCCAGTTTGACGGGCTCAAACCGGCCCTTGAGCAGGCCTTTGCCGATGGCCCGCCGCAATGGGCAGAATTGTGGAAGCGCGATCGGGCGGTGCTGGACCTGGCGGCGGGGGCGCGGAGCAAACGCCTGGCCAAGGCGCTGGCTCTATAAATAGAAGGGAGTCGCGGGAGCGCCGGCCGGACAAAAACTGTCATCTCCCTGGTCTACCCTCAGCGGGTTCCCTTGCCCGAGTTCCCGCCATGCTCAAAGGCTCGACCCTGCTGCTTGCGTTGCTGTTGATGCTCCCACCCGCCTGGGCCGAGAACTGGCCCGGCGCGCAATGGAGCAAGGGCCCCGCGGCCAGCGGCCCGGCCCTTGAGGCATTGGAGGCCTATGCCTTCGCCCCCCGCAACGACGCGACCCGCCTGGGCATCCGCAGCGACGCCTTGCTGGTGATCCGTGACGGCCAGTTGATCTATGAGCGTTACGCCGGCCCGACCAACGCCGACACCCCGCACCTGACCTGGTCCATCAGCAAGAGCCTGTTGGCCGCGGTGCTGGGCGTGGCCTATGGCGAAGGGCGTTTCCAGTTGCAGGACAAGGCCGTCCGCTTTCTTCCGGCGTTGCGCCAGCACCCGGATATCCGCATGGCCGATCTGCTGCACTGGGCCTCGGGCCTGGACTGGCAGGAGGATTACGAGTACGCGCCCCTCAAGTCCTCGGTGGTGGCCATGCTCTACACCCGCGGCCACGGCGATATGGCGAGCTTTACCGCCGAGCACCCGGCCTTCAGCCCGCCGGGGCAGGTGTTTCGCTATTCCAGCGGCGACAGCAACCTGCTGTCGGCGGCCCTGAAAGGCATGCTGGGCGCCCAGCGTTATGCCGATTACCCGTGGCAGGCGCTGTTCGAGCCCCTGGGCATTACCCACGCCGTGTGGGAAAGCGACGCCACCGGCACCTTCGTCGGTTCCTCCTATGCCTACCTCACTGCCCGCGATCTGGCGCGGGTCGGTTTGTTGATGCTGCGCGACGGGCGTTGGGGCGAGCGCCAGTTGCTGCCCAGGGACTGGGTCGAGTTCAATCGCACGCCGTTCGCCGGTTATCAGGCCAATCAGGACGAGTTGGTGCCTGGCGGCCATTGGTGGCTCAACCGCGCCGTTGGCGGAGCTCCGCCGCCCTGGCCGGATGCGCCAGCCGATACCTTCGCGGCACTGGGGCATTGGGGGCAGGCGTTGTACGTGATCCCCAGCGCCGGGCTGGTGATCGTGCGTTATGCCGACGACCGCGACGGCAGCTATAGCCACAACACATTGCTCAAGCTGGCCCAGGCGGCCTTCGCCCGGCAGGTGCAGCCATGAGCCGGCATCCATGGCTCCTGCGCCATCCCTTTGCCGGCCTGCTGTTGCTGGCGCTGTTGGTCTTGCTCGGCTGGGGCTGGAGTGAGCGGGTCGCCCTGCGGGCCTTCCCGGACATCCTCAGCGCCTACAGCGCCAAGGAGTACTGCTCCTGCCGGTACGTGATGCACAACGCCGCCGAGTACTGCGAAGGTTATGTGCAGCAGTACCTGCCACTGAAAAGCCTGCAGGACGATGCCGAGCACAAGCGGGTCAGCGCCAGCGGCCTGGGACGCAGCCACAGCGCGGTCTGGCTGGGCGAACGCCAGGGCTGTCGACTGGAACCCTGAACGGCACCGCGTAAAGATCGGTAATCCTTTCCCGGGGCTTCCAGCCCCATGCTTATTGGCTCCCCACACAAGGTTCCACCCTGTGGAACCACATTTGATTGTCGCGGGCGACGGCTCGCGGTTATCTGAGGGCACGCCGCGATCACGCCTTGCCGCACCGTGAGACGCTCCGAAAAAAGAACGGGATTACACCCGGCCCGAGGAGATACGTCATGACCCGTTTCCCGCATATCTTTGCCTGGCTCGACGACGTCGCCAGCGACCTGCGCGCCGTGCGCCAGGACATCCACGCCCATCCCGAGCTCGGTTTCGAGGAGAACCGCACCTCGGCGCTGGTCGCCCGCTCCCTGGAGGAGTGGGGTTACCAAGTGCATAGCGGTATCGGCAAGACCGGCGTGGTCGCTGTGCTGCGCAATGGCAACAGCCCGCGCAGGCTTGGCCTGCGCGCCGACATGGACGCCTTGCCGATCATCGAGAACAGCGGCGTGGCCTACAGCAGCCGCCACCGCGGTTGCATGCATGCCTGCGGGCACGACGGCCACACCGCCATGCTCCTCGGCGCGGCGCGTTACCTGGCGGCCACGCGCCAGTTCGACGGCACCCTGACCCTGATTTTCCAGCCGGCCGAAGAAGGCCAGGGCGGCGCCGAAGCGATGCTCGCCGACGGCCTGCTGGAGCGTTTCCCCTGTGATGCGCTGTTCGGCATGCACAACATGCCGGGGCTGCCGGCCGGTCACCTGGGCTTTCGTGAAGGGCCGATGATGGCCTCCCAGGACCTGCTCACCGTGACCCTTGAAGGCGTGGGCGGGCATGGCTCGATGCCGCACCTGACGGTCGACCCGCTGGTGGCGGCGGCCAGTGTGGTGATGGCCTTGCAAACCGTGGTGGCGCGCAACATCGATGCCCAGGAGGCGGCGGTGGTGACGGTCGGTGCGCTGCAGGCCGGCGAGGCGGCCAACGTCATCCCGCAACAGGCGCTGCTGCGCCTGAGCCTGCGGGCGCTGAACGCGCCGGTGCGCGAGCAGATGCTCGAACGGGTCAAGGCGATCATCCACACCCAGGCCCAGAGCTTTGGCTGCTCGGCCAGCATCGAACACCGCCCGGCCTATCCGGTGCTGGTCAACAGCCCGGAGCAGACCGAATTCGCCCGCCAGGTGGGTGTGGCGCTGCTGGGCGAGCAGGCGGTCGACGGCAATACGCGCAAGCTGATGGGCAGTGAAGACTTCGCCTGGATGCTGCAACGCTGCCCCGGCAGCTACCTGTTCATCGGCAACGGCCTGTCCCGGCCGATGGTCCACAACCCCGGCTACGACTTCAACGACGATATCCTGCTGACCGGCGCCGCCTATTGGGCCGCGCTGGCCGAGAGCTGGCTCGAGCCGGCCTGAGTTTTCCCTTTCTTCTGCCGCTGAATCGGGCGCCGTGGCGCCCGGCACTTCCCATAAGGGCCCGACTCGTTACCCGAGAGGCCCGACAAGAATAGAAGGACAGCGCTCATGCACACCTCGAGTTCCAGTGTTTCGCGTACCCGGCAAGTGGTCGCCGCGGTGATCGGCAACGCCCTGGAGTGGTACGACTTCATCGTCTACGGCTTTCTGGCCAGCATCATCGCCCGGCAGTTTTTTCCCTCCGACGACGAATACGCCTCGTTGCTGATGGCCCTGGCCACCTTCGGCGTGGGCTTTTTCATGCGCCCGGTGGGCGGCATCCTGCTGGGCATGTATTCCGACCGCAAAGGCCGCAAGGCCGCCATGCAACTGATCATCCGCCTGATGACCGTCTCCATCGCCCTGATCGCCTTTGCCCCCAACTACGCGGCCATCGGCATGGGCGCGCCGCTGATGATCGTGGTCGCGCGGATGCTGCAGGGCTTCGCCACCGGCGGCGAATACGCCAGCGCCACGGCCTTCCTGGTGGAAAGCGCGCCGGCGCACCGCAAGGGCCTGTATGGCTCCTGGCAATTGGTCGGGCAATGCCTGGCGGTGTTCTCCGGGGCGGCGATGGTGGCGTTGGTCACCCATCTGTTCTCGCCCGAGGACCTCGATCTGTGGGGCTGGCGCCTGCCGTTCGTCATCGGCTTGCTGATCGGCCCGGTGGGCCTGTGGATCCGCAAGTACATGGAGGAGCCGGAAGCCTTCGTCGAGGCTCGCAGGCAGGTGCGCGGCAACGGCCCGGGCCTGATGCAGGTGCTGCGCGAGCACCGGCGCAGCATCCTGGTGTCCATGGGCCTGGCCTGCGGGGCGACGGTGTCGTTCTACGTGGTGCTGGTGAACATGCCGACCTTCGCCCACAAGAACCTCGGCTTGCCGCTGGACCAGGTGTTGCTGGTGCAGATGTTCGCGGTGGCGCTGATGACGGTGGTGATTCCATTGTCCGGCGCTCTGTCGGACCGGCTGGGGCGGCGCCCGGTATTGCTGGCCTTCACCCTGGCGTTTTTCGTCATGGTGTACCCGCTGTATGTCTGGGTCGCCGCGGCGCCCTCGATCGAGCGGCTGCTGGTGATGCAGGTGCTGCTGTGCAGCGCCATCGGCGGCTTCTTCGGCCCGGCGCCGACGGCACTGGCCGAACAGTTCCCGGTGCAGGTGCGTTCCACCGGGGTATCGGTGGCCTACAACGTGGCGGTCATGGTCTTCGGTGGTTTTGCCCCGCTGATCGTGACCTGGCTCAGCAAGGTGCTGGGCACCCCGGTGGCCCCGGCGTTTTATGTCTTGTTTGCCTGCGTGTTGACGCTGCTGGGCACTTATTGCCTGCATGAGGCACCCAAAGAGAAGAAACCGAGCACACTGAATTTCGGGGTGAAGCCTTGATGGATATCGCAATACAAGACCTTGGACCCATTGTCGAGCTGGGCGCCGTCGAGCTGTCCCGGGCGATCCACGCCCGCAGGTTTTCCTGCCGCGAAGTGATGTCGGCCTACCTGGACCGGATCGAGCGCTGCAACCCCCGGGTCAATGCCCTGGTGTCGTTGCGCGAGCGCCAGGTACTGCTGGCCGAGGCCGAGGCGCGCGACCGCCATCTGGACCGGGGCCAGTCCCTGGGCTGGATGCACGGCATGCCCCAGGCAATCAAGGACCTAGCGGCCACCGCCGGGCTGCGCACGACCCTGGGCTCGCCGCTGTTCGCCGAACAGATCCCGGCCCATGACGCCATCTGCGTGGAGCGGGTCCGGGCCAGCGGGGCGATCATCGTCGGCAAGAGCAACGTGCCGGAGTTCGGCCTGGGCTCGCAGACCTACAACAAGGTGTTCGGCACCACCGGCAATGCCTACGACCCGACGTTGAATGCCGGCGGCAGCAGTGGCGGGGCGGCGGTGGCCCTGGCGCTGCGCATGCTGCCGGTGGCCGATGGCAGCGACATGATGGGCTCGTTGCGCAACCCGGCGGCCTTCAACAATGTCTTCGGCCTGCGCCCGTCTCAGGGCCGGGTGCCCCACGGCCCGGCGCCGGAGCTGTTTGTCCAGCAACTGGCCACCGAGGGCCCGATGGGCCGCAGCGTGGCCGATATCGCGCGCCTGCTGGCCACTCAGGCCGGGTACGACTCGCGGGTGCCCTTGTCGCTCAAGGACGACCCGGCGATCTTCAACGAGCCTTTGCAGCGGGACTTTCGCGGCACGCGCCTGGGCTGGCTGGGGGACTACGACGGCTATCTGGCCATGGACGATGGCGTGCTGGCGCTGTGCGAGTCGGCGCTGGGGGATTTTCGCCAGTTGGGCTGCGAGGTCGAGGCCTGCCAGCCGGCGTTTTCCATGGCGGCGCTGTGGCAGTGCTGGCTGGTGCACCGGCATTGGCTGGTCCAGGGCAACCTGGGGCCGCTGTATACCGACCCGCAGAAGCGCCAACTGCTCAAGCCCGAGGCGCAGTGGGAAGTCGAGGGCGGGCTGCGCCTGAGCGCGGCGGATGTCTACCAGGCCTCGCAGATTCGCAGCGACTGGTACCGGGCCCTGGAGCGCCTGTTCGAACGTTACGATTTCCTGCTGTTGCCCAGCGCCCAGGTGTTCCCTTTCGATGCAGGGGTGCCTTGGCCGCGCCTTGTCGGAGGGCGGGAAATGGACACTTACCATCGCTGGATGGAAGTGGTGATCGGCCCGACCCTGGCCGGCCTGCCGAGCCTCAGCGTGCCGGTCGGCTTCAACCCGGCGGGCTTGCCCATGGGCATGCAGATCATCGGCCCGGCCCAGGCCGACCGGGCGGTGTTGCAGCTCGGTCATGCCCACGAACAACTGACGCAGTGGGTCAGGCGCCGGCCGCCGGGTCATCCGTTGTAACCCTCGAACCGGGGTGTGCGGGTTTATCGGGCCCGCATCTTGCTGCGTAAAACGCTCATCCATCCGCTTATCAGGGAGGTCGGCATATGGCCAGCAAGGTAGAAACCGGCAGTGTGCGTTCGGTCGAACGGGCGTTGGCGATCGTCGAACTGCTGGGCCAGCACCAGGCCCTGGGCCTGGAGGAGCTGCATTACCTGACGGCGCTGCCCAAGGCCACGGTGTCGCGCATGCTCCTGACGTTGCAGGAGCAGGGCTGGATCTATCGTGGCCTGAGCGACCGGCGCTACCGGCTGTGCGCCAGGCGGCTGTTCGGCGACCAGCAGCAACGCTTCAAGCGGCAGTTGGTGGAGCGTGCCGCGCCCTGGTTGCAGGCGTTGAGCGAGCGCACCGGGTTGGTGGTCGACCTGTCGTGTTTCGACGGCGAGCGCCTGGAGGTCATGGAAAGTTCGATCCCGGCGGTGCTGCGCAAGCGTTATCCGCATAACTGCCAGATCGTCGGCCACTATTCGAGCCTGTTCCATTCGGCGATGGGCAAGGCGTGCCTGGCCGAGCTGGATCACGAGCAGGTCCAGCGCCTGGCCGTCCGCGAGCGGGTGCCCCAGGAGGACCAGTACCGCGCCTGCGAGCAATCCCAGCATCAGGGTTTCGGCCAGCGCACCGAAGGTTATTGGGAGTACCCGGTGCGGCTGCCGTTCCTGATCCGCGCCGTGGCCTTGCCGATTCGTGACCAGGGCCGGCTGGTGGGCAGCATGGCCCTGCACTGGCCGATGGACCAGGCGCCGGTGGAGCGGGTGCTGAGTTTGCACCTGGACAGCCTCGCGGCGACTGTCCACGATGTCGAGCGCAGCCTGTAGCCGCTGCCGCAGGCTGCAATCGGCCGGCACGGCCGTGACATTCTCGCGGGCGCAGGAGGTCCTGCGGACCTTTCGCAGCCTGCGCCAGCGGCTACGGAATTCACCGTTCGGGGCTGGTCGCTGTTTGCAAGCGCGCGCGGGCCGGTTAAGGTTCGGCTCAGATTTCTCGACCCCATGAGTCTTCCATGTTCAACGCTTCTTTCCCCAAAGCCCTGGGCGCTTTGCTGCTGGCCTGCGCGGCCTGGCCGGCCCAGGCCAACTGGTACCTGGACAACGAGTCCTCGCGCCTGTCGTTCGTCACCACCAAAAACGCCAATGTTTCCGAAGTCCAGCGCTTCCTGGTCCTGCACGGCAAGGTCGACGCCAAGGGCATGGCGCAGCTGGAAGTCGAGCTGGACTCGATCAACAGCGGGATTCCGCTGCGCGACGAGCGCATGCGCAAGGAGCTGTTCGAAATCGAGCGGCATCCGGATGCCCTGATCAACGCACAGATCAACCTGCGCCCGATCAACGACCTGGCGCCCGGCGCGCAGATCGAATTGCGTTTGCCGGTCAATGTCACCCTGCACGGCAAACAGCACGAATATAGCGCCGAGCTCCTGGCCACGCGCCTGGACGATCGGCGTTTCCAGGTGGTGACCCTGGAGCCGCTGGTGCTCAACGCCGCCGATTTCGACCTGGTGCCGGGGCTCGAAACCCTGCGCAAGGCGGCCGGCCTGTCGGCGATCAGTCTGTCGGTGCCGGTGGGTGCGGTGCTGATCTTCACGGCGCGCTGATATGGCGGGCGCGGTCTTTCCCTGGCGTGAAGGCAATCGCTTCGAGTTGCTGATCGACGGTCCGAGTTTTTTCCCGCGGATGCTGGTGGCGATCGCCCGGGCCCGTGAGCAGGTGGAACTGGAGCTGTACCTGGTGGAGGCGGGCGCCTGCGCCGAGGCCATGGTCCAGGCCCTGACCCAGGCCGCCGATCGCGGGGTGCGGGTGCGTTGCCTGTTCGACGACTACGGCAGCCTGGCCTTCACCCTGGGTCTGCGCCAGCGCCTGACGGGCGCCGGGGTCGAACTGCGCTTCTACAATCGCCTGAGCTGGCGTCGCGGGGTGCGCAACCTGTATCGCGACCACCGCAAACTGTTGCTGGTGGATCAGGAACTGGCGGTGGTCGGCGGCACCGGGGTGACCGATGAATTCTGGAACCCGCTGCAAGACAGCTGCGACTGGCATGAAGTCATGGTGGAGATCAGCGGCCCGCTGGTGCTCGACTGGCAGATGCTGTTCGACCGGCAGTGGATCGCCAACCGCTATCGCACCGCCTGGAAGCCGGCGTCGAACTTCGGTCTGCCACGCCTGCCGCGGGTGCCGGCCCAGGGCGAGGGCATGGGCCGGGTGGCCTATGCCGACGCCCGGCAACACCGGGACATTCTGCAATCGCTGGTGCGCGCGCTGAACAGCGGGCACCGGCGAATCTGGCTGGCGACCCCGTATTTCCTGCCGACCTGGAAGGTCCGCCGCTCACTGCGCCGCGCTGCCGGACGCGGGGTGGACGTGCGCCTGCTGCTGACCGGGCCACGCACCGATCACCCGTCGGTGCGTTATGCCGGGCATCGTTATTACCCGCGCCTGCTGCGGGCCGGGGTGAAGATCTTCGAATACCAGCCGCGTTTCCTGCACCTGAAGATGGTGCTGATCGACGATTGGGTGAGCATCGGCTCGTGCAACTTCGATCACTGGAACCTGCGTTTCAACCTCGAGGCCAACCTCGAAGCCCTCGACCTGCCGCTCACCGATGCGGTGCTTGCAAGCTTCCTCGCCGACTTCGACCAGAGCCAGGAAGTCAGCCTAGAAGCCTGGAAAAACCGCCCGCTGTGGCGGCGGATCAAGCAACGGATCTGGGGCTGGGTGGACCGGCTGGTGGTCAACCTGCTCAATCGCCGCGACTGACCCGGCCCGGCGCGGCTTTGGCTTCTGTAGGAGCCAAGCTTGCTGGCGATACGGGCAACGCGGTGTGTCAGCAGAATCGCTATCGTGGGCAAGCCTCGCTCCTACATGGGGGGGCAGGAGCGAGGCCGAGGGGGAGGGTTACAGCAGTTCGAAGCTCTGTTGCTTGACGTCCCGGGAGTCCAGGCCGATCTCGACCTTGAACTCGCCCGGTTCCGCGGCGTACTTGAGCTGGGCGTTGTAGAACTTCAGGTCGTCTTCGCTGATGCTGAAGTGGATCACCTTCTGTTCGCCGGCCTTGAGCTGCACTTTCTGGAAGTTTTTCAGTTCCTTGATCGGGCGGATCATGGAGCCGGCGACATCCTGGATATACAGCTGCACCACGGTTTCACCGTCGCGCTTGCCGGTATTTTTCAGGGTCACGCTGGCGTCGAGCTTGCCGCTCTTGTTCAACGTGGTCGACGACAGGGCCATGTCCGACAGGCTGAAGGTGGTGTAGCTCAGGCCATAACCGAACGGAAACAGGGGACCGGTGGTGTCGTCGAAATACTGCGAGGTGTAGTTGCCTGGCTTGCCCGGGGTGAACGGCCGGCCAATGGTCAGGTGGTTGTAGTAGGTCGGGATCTGCCCCACCGAACGTGGGAAGGTGATCGGCAGCTTGCCGGACGGGTTGTAGTCGCCGAACAGCACGTCGGCGATGGCGTTGCCGCCTTCGGTGCCGCTGAACCAGGTTTCCAGGATCGCGTCGGCCTGTTCGTTCTCGTCGAGCAGCGCCAGCGGCCGGCCATTCATCAATACCAGTACCAGCGGCTTGCCGGTGGCCTTGAGGGCCTTGATCAGCTCGCGCTGGCTGGCCGGGATGTGCAGGTCGGTACGGCTGGAGGATTCGTGGGACATGCCCCGCGATTCGCCTACCGCCGCCACCACCACGTCAGCCTGCTGCGCGGCCTTCACCGCTTCGTCGATCAACTGCTGGGCCGGGCGCGGGTCGTCCACCACTTCCGGGGCATCGAAGTTGAGGAAGTTCAGGTAGTCGACCACCGCCTTGTCGGCGGTGATGTTCGAGCCACGGGCGTAGATCAGCTGCGCCTGGTCGCCCAGGGCGCGGCTCATGCCGTCGAACAGGGTGACCGATTGCGCCGGTACGCCGGCGGCGGCCCAACTGCCCATCATGTCGATCGGCGCCTTGGCCAGCGGACCGACCAGGGCGATCTTGCCGGCCTTTTTCAGCGGCAGGGTTTCATTGGCGTTCTTCAGCAGCACCAGGCTGCGGCGCGCCACATCGCGGGCATCGCTGCGGTGCAGGCGGCTTTCGGCGTTGGTGTCGGCCGGGTCTTGCTCGGCCTTGCCGATACGCAGGTACGGGTTGGCGAACAGGCCCATGTCGTACTTGGCGGCCAGCACTTCGCGCACGGCGTTGTCCAGGTCGCGCTGGCTGACGTCGCCGGACTTGATCAGTCCCGGCAGCTCCTTGGCGTACAGCGAGTCGTTCATGCTCATGTCGATGCCGGCCTTGATCGCCAGCTTGGCGGCTTCGCGGCCGTCCTTGGCGACGCCATGGCGCATCAGCTCGACGATGGCGCCGTGGTCGCTCACCGCCAGGCCCTTGAAGCCCCACTCCTTGCGCAGCAGGTCGTTCATCAGCCAGGTGTTGGAGGTGGCCGGCACGCCGTTGATCGAGTTCAACGCCACCATTACCCCGCCGGCACCGGCGTCGATTGCGGCGCGGTAGGGCGGCAGGTAGTCCTGGTACATCTTCACCGGGCTCATGTCGACGACGTTGTAGTCGCGACCGCCTTCCACCGCGCCGTACAGGGCGAAGTGCTTGACGCTGGCCATGATGCTGTCGGCGTTCTTCGGGCTGTCGCCCTGGTAGGCCTTGACCATGACCTTGGCGATGCGCGAGACCAGGTAGGTGTCTTCGCCGAAGCCTTCGGAGGTGCGGCCCCAGCGTGGGTCGCGGGAGATGTCGACCATTGGCGCGAAGGTGATGTCCAGGCTGTCGGCGCTGGCTTCCTGGGCGGCGATGCGCCCGGAGCGGCCGATGGCGTCCATGTCCCAGCTCGACGCCAGGGCCAGGGGGATCGGGAAGATCGTGCGGTGGCCGTGGATCACATCATAGGCGAAGAACATCGGGATCTTCAGCCGGCTGCGCATGGCCGCGTCCTGCATCGGCCGGTTTTCCGGGCGGGAGATGGAGTTGAAGGTGCCGCCGATGCGCCCGGCGGCGATTTCCTTGCGGATCAGCTCGCGGGGCATTTCCGGACCGATGCTGATCAGGCGCAACTGGCCGATCTTTTCATCCAGGGTCATCTGCTTGAGCAGGTTGTCGATGAAAGCGTCCTTGTTCTGCAGGACCGCGTCCGAAAAGGGTTTTTCCTGGGCCGATACCGGCGTGGTGGCGGCGAGGGCAGGGTGACTGGCCAGGCTGATCAGCAAACCCAGCAAACACAGCTTCTTCATGAATATTGTTCTCTAGGGCCTAAGACAGACGCGATCAGTACGCGTCGAGCGGCCGAAAATTGGGAGAGCGGCTAATAAAGGAACGACTATTGTTGTTCGGATAAATGCAGCACACTTCTGAACTCTTTTTCGCGCTGGGCATCTTTTAGCCGATTGGCCCGATGCAATCCAGTGGTGGCGGCAGATTATGCCCGATGCACTCGATTCAAAGGGTTACAGGTTCCATCCCCTAGGTTGCAAGGAGCGTCACCACCATGAACGTACGACAGAGCCTTCGCTCAAGCTGGCCCGTGATGGCATTGCTGCTGCTCGGCAGCCTGCTCAGCGGCTGCGGGATCAACAACATCCCGACCCTCGACGAACAGGCCAAGGCGGCCTGGGGTCAGGTCCAGAACCAGTACCAGCGTCGCGCCGACCTGATCCCCAACCTGGTGGAAACGGTCAAGGGCTACGCCAAGCACGAACAGGAGACCCTGACCGCGGTGATCGAGGCGCGGGCCAAGGCGACGTCGATCCAGGTCGATGCCAGCACCCTGGACAACCCGGAAAAACTCAAGCAGTTCCAGCAGGCCCAGGACCAGCTGACCGGCGCCTTGAGCCGTTTGATGGTGGTGTCCGAGCGGTATCCGGACCTCAAGGCCAACCAGAACTTCCTGGCCCTGCAGTCGCAGCTCGAAGGCACCGAGAACCGCATCGCCGTGGCGCGTCGCGATTTCATCCTCGCGGTGCAGAAGTACAACACCGAGATCCGTACCTTCCCCGGCCGCCTGTGGCACAGCGTGATGTACAGCAACCTGCCGGTGCGCGAGACCTTCGAGGCCACCAGCCCCGACGCCGACAAAGCCCCAGAAGTGAAGTTCTGATCAGCCGCGGCTACCCGCGGATCGCGCGAGCGGCCGCGGGATCCGCCCCGGCGTTACCACGGATGAGGTTCCAATGCGCGTGTTGAGAGTTGGCCTGGTGCTGTTGCTCTGGGTGTTTGCGATAACGGCCCAGGCCGAGCTGAAGTTCCCGGCGCTGAGCGGGCGGGTGGTGGACAACGCCCAGATGATCGAGCCGGCGGTGCGCCAGCAACTGACCCAGGAACTGGCCTCCCACGAACAGTCCACCGGCGAGCAGGTGGTGGTCGTGACCCTGCCGGACCTGCAAGGCACCAGCATCGAGGACTTCGGCTATCAGCTGGGGCGCTACTGGGGCATTGGCCAGAAGGACAAGAACAATGGCGCCTTGTTGATCGTCGCCCGCGATGATCGCAAGCTGCGCATCGAAGTCGGTTACGGCCTGGAAGATCGCCTGACCGACGCGCAAAGTTCGGTGATCATCAACCAGGTCATCACCCCGGCCTTCAAGGCCGGCCATTTCAGCAAGGGCATCAGCGACGGCGTGTCGGCCATGTTGCTGGTGCTGGGCGGCAATCCGCTGGACGAGCCGAGCGCTGCCTATGACGGTGGCGGCGAGCGTGGCAGTGAGTTTTTCGAGCGGCATCCCGGCGCCCTGGTGTTCCTGGTGCTGCTGTTTATCGTGACGATCTTCGTCTGCCAGTTGCTTGGCATCCTGCCCAGCGGTGGCGGCGGGCGTGGCGGTTCCGGAGGCTTCGGCGGGGGCGGTTTGGGTGGCGGAGGCTTTGGCGGCGGAGGCGGTGGGGGTTTCAGCGGCGGCGGTGGTAGTTTTGGCGGCGGCGGATCGTCAGGCGGCTGGTGACTAACAATAATCGATGAGTATGGGAAGACATGGCACTACTGAGTGAGTACGAACAACGGCAGGTCGCCGAGGCGATCGCCCGGGTCGAACAGCAGACCGATGCCGAACTGGTCACCGTGCTGGCCGCCCGCGCCGACGACTACGCCTATATCCCGTTGCTCTGGGCCAGCCTGCTGGCGCTGATCGTGCCGGGCGTGGTGCATTACGCCACCGGCTGGATGAGCATGCACCTGTTGCTGCTGGTGCAATGGGTGACCTTTATCGTGCTCTGCCTGGTGTTTCGCATCCCGCGGATCACCACTCGCCTGATTCCGCGCTCGGTACGCCACTGGCGCGCCTCGAACCTGGCCCGCCGCCAGTTTCTCGAACAGAACCTGCACCACACCGTCGGCAGCACCGGGATGCTGATCTTCGTCTGCGAAGCCGAGCGCTATGTGGAAATCCTGGTGGACGAGGGTATTTCCAGGCGCCTCGACGACAAGACCTGGGACGCCATCGTCCAGGCCTTCACCCAGCAGGTGAAGCAGGGGCAGACCCTGCAAGGCTTCATCAACTGCATCGAGGCCTGTGGCGAACTGCTCAAGGTGCATGTACCGGTGACCCATGTGCGCAACGAACTGCCCAACCGCCTGGTAGTCCTGGCCTGATTTCCCCCGCTCCTGTAGCCGCTGCCGCAGGCTGCGCAAGGTCCGCAGGACCTCCAGCGATCTTGAGAGCGCCACGGCCTTTCGGCCGATCGCAGCCTTCGGCAGCGGCTACAGGAGGCCCCATCGCCTGGAATTCTGCGCCGCCGGGTAAATAACTCCGTGCCCCGGCGGGCCATCCCCCCTAAAATACCCGCCATTCCCCGATTCACACCCCGCATCGCCCGAGGCACCTTTTACATGTCCGCAACTGCAACCCCCGCCAGCCTCGCGCCGGATCATCACGCCCAGTTTCTCGAATTGCTGGAAACCAGCCTGGCGCAGAACGCCTTTATCAAACTGGTGCTGGCCAAGCATGTGGGGGCCGAGGCGGATTTGCAGCGGCTGATCATCAAGCAACTGACGGTCAAGGAGCAGCCGTGCCTGTCCTTCGTCTACCGCTACAAGACCCGCGACATCACCAAGAATTTCCCCCTCGATGAAGGCGTGGCGCTGATCGCCGGGCTGCTGCCGGCGTCGTTCAAGAACGCGCACCTGCTGTCGCTCACCGATGAGGTGCAGCTCGAATACAGCAAGAAGGGCAAGAGTTCGCTGTTCAAGGGCAAGGCCCAGCAGCAGCGCGAAGTGCCGTCCGCCGAGCACAACCGCGAAAAGAATCGCTACCTGGAGTTGAGCCGGCCCTTCCTCACCGACCTGGGGGTGACCAACAAGCAGCACGAACTGATCCCGGCGATGTCGCGCAAGTGGAAGCAGATCAACAAGTTCATCGAGGTCTTCAGCCATGCGCTGAGTTCGTCGCCGATCGATCTGCAACAGCCGGTGCGGGTGGCGGACTTCGGCTCCGGCAAGGGCTACCTGACCTTCGCCATCCACGACTACCTGTGCAACACCTTGCAGGCGCAAGGGCAGGTGACCGGCGTGGAGCTGCGCGAAGACATGGTGACCCTGTGCAACGCCGTGGCGGCGCGCCTCGACCATCAGGGCCTGGAGTTCAAGTGTGGCGACGTGCGCAGCGTGGCGCCGAGCGAGCTGGACGTGATGATCGCCCTGCATGCCTGCGATATCGCCACCGACTACGCGATCCACACCGGCATTCGTTCCGGCGCGGCGATCATCATGTGCTCGCCGTGCTGCCACAAGCAGATCCGCCCGCAGATGCAGAGCCCGGCGCTGCTCAAGCCGATGCTGCAATACGGCCTGCACCTGGGCCAGCAGGCGGAGATGGTCACCGACAGCCTGCGCGCGCTGTTCCTCGAAGCCTGCGGCTACGAGACCAAGGTCTTCGAGTTCATCTCCCTGGAACACACCAACAAAAACAAGATGATCCTCGCGGTCAAGCGCGCCGAGCCCCAGGACCCGACCCAACTGCTGGCGAAGATCGGCGAGCTCAAGGCGTTCTACCACATCAGCGAGCACTGCCTGGAAACCCTGCTGCGGGCCGACGGCTACCTGGGCTGATCACGCTCCTGTAGCCGCTGCCGCAGGCTGCGATCGGCACCGCAGGGGCCGCAAACCAGGCGACGCGCTACATCTGACAGGGCCGGGATACCGCCTTTGCGCCGGCTACGCCGTCGATCGCAGCCTACGGCAGCGGCTACAGTTTCGCGGTGATCAGCGGTGCCGGACGCACAGCGGTCTTGCGCCCGAGCATCACGGTGAGGATCACGCCGACGGCGAACAGCCAGGTGACCGGTTCCACCTGTTC
Organism: Pseudomonas sp. 09C 129; assembly: GCF_002843625.1. Lineage (NCBI taxonomy): Bacteria > Pseudomonadati > Pseudomonadota > Gammaproteobacteria > Pseudomonadales > Pseudomonadaceae > Pseudomonas > Pseudomonas sp. 09C 129. Next base: position 2,004,371 of record NZ_CP025261.1, read on the forward strand.
GCCGAAGAACAGCGCCGAGAAGGCGATGGTAAAAAAGATCTGCAGCAGCTGGATCTGGCTGACCCGGGCGATGCCGCCCATGGCCAGACCGGCGTACCAGGCAAAAAAACCGATGAACTGCGAGAACAGCGCCACATAGCCGAAGGCCCACCAGGTCTTCGCCGAGACCGCGCCCTGATGCTGTGCCGCGAGGTACCACACTGGGCCGATCAACAGCGGCGTCGACAGCACCAGCGCCCAGCAGATCACCTGCCAGCCGCCCATCTCCCTGGCCAGCCGGCCGCCTTCGGCATAACCCAGGCCGCCGACCGCGATCGCCCCGAGCATCAGCAAGTCGCCGGCCTGGATACTGCCGGCGCCGCTGATCAGCGCGTAGCCCAGGACCAGGGCGCTGCCCAATGCGGCGCAGCCCCAGAAGGCTTTCGACGGCCGCTCATGGGACAGCCACGCCGCGTACAGCGCCACGCACAAGGGTTGCAGGCCGTTGACCAGTGCGCCATGGGACGCCGGCAGAGTCTGCATGGCCCAGGCCGACAGCACCGGAAAGCCCAGGATCACCCCGGCGATCACCAGGCTCAGACCCTTGATCTGCTTCCAGGTCGGCCACTTTTCCCGCCGCCAGAGCAACAGCAGCGCCGCCGGGATCGCCGCGAACAGCGCCCGTCCCAGGCCGTTGAGCAGTGGGTGAAGTTCCTGCACCACGATGCGGGTGAAGGGCAGGGTCAGGCTGAAAATAACCACGCCGAGCAGGCCCAGGGCCATGCCGGTATTTTCGCGGGAAGACATGATGACAACCGTTTTTTATTGGGGAAGGGCAGGTGCGCTTATCTAGCCATAAACCCACCGCGGCACCCTGTTACAGCTGTACGCAGAGTTATCCATACAGTTCGGCTTCTGTAGGAGCGGCCGGTCGACGCTCGATTGCCCGCGATGAACGATAACGCGTTGTATCAGGCAATCCGCGTCGCCTTTATCGCGGGCAAGCCTCGTTCCTACGGGGCCGGGGTATTGATGCGTTTCTGGGGTGAGGCGTAGTACCGGGTTATTACCCGGCCCCGCGGATAGGGACTACCTTGAATACTCCTGTTTTCCCTTGAAGAGGAGTCATCTCCATGGCCGCGAAAAAAATCCTCATGCTGGTCGGCGATTACGTCGAGGACTACGAAGTGATGGTGCCGTTCCAGGCGCTGCTGATGGTCGGCCACACCGTGCATGCGGTGTGCCCGGACAAAAAGGCCGGGCAGACCGTGCGCACCGCGATCCACGACTTCGAAGGCGACCAGACCTACAGCGAAAAACCGGGCCATCAGTTCGCCCTGAATTTTGACTTCGCCAAGGTCGAGGCCGCCGATTACGACGCGCTGCTGATCCCCGGCGGTCGCGCCCCGGAATACCTGCGGTTGAACGAAAAAGTCCTGCAACTGGTGCAAGCCTTCGACCAGGCCGGCAAGCCGATCGCCGCCGTCTGCCACGGCGCCCAGCTGCTGGCCGCGGCGGGCATTCTCGAAGGCCGCGAGTGCAGTGCGTACCCGGCCTGTGCCCCGGAAGTGCGCCTGGCCGGCGGTACCTACATCGATATTCCCGTGACGGACAGCCACGTCCAAGGCAATCTGGCGACGGCCCCGGCCTGGCCGGCGCACCCCAGCTGGCTGGCCGGTTTCCTCGGTTTGCTGGGCACCCAAGTCACCCTGTAAGCGGATGATCCGCCGGCGCTGCTTTTCTGTCAGGAAGCAGCGCCATCGTCCTACCCCTACAACCGAGGAGCGCCCAGCATGTGCGAGCTCTATGTCAAAGCCGACCCGATCCTCTACGAGTCCCGTTCGCGCTCGCTGCGCATCTGCGGGGTGGTCACCACCCTGCGCCTGGAAAACCAGTTCTGGGACATCCTCAGCGAAATCGCCGAGGTCGATGGCATGACCACCAACCAGCTGATCGCCAAGCTCTACGAAGAGGTGATGGACTACCGCGGCGAAGTGGTGAATTTCGCCTCGTTCCTGCGGGTCAGCTGCACCCGCTACCTGAGCCAGCGCCGCAGCGCCACGCCGGAACTCAGCGTGGTGCGCAGCGCCACCCAATAACCCCGCACCCTGTAGCCGCTGCCGAGCCTTGGCGAGGCTGCGATCGACTTGGGCGGCACTCCGACGTAGCGGACGCCAAGCCGGACAACACCCTACCCGTAGGAGCGAAGCTTGCTCGCGATGGACCCGAGAGCGCCACCTGAGCCACTGAGCAGGCGGCATCGTTCCAGGCATACCGCGTCGTCAGGTTTTGCGGGGCTGCGCCCCGATCGCAGCCTCGCCAAGGCTCGGCAGCGGCTACAGGTGGCGCAGTTGGTGGGGCGGGTGCTCTCGCGATCACCAGAGCAGCGCCGAAGTGGGATTACTGGTACGACGGCAAGCCGGCCCGGGAAGAGTTGCCGGGCAGTGACGGCGGGCCGCTGATCGATATCGGCGAAACCCGTGATGGCGGTTCCTATCAGCAGCGCATGGGGCATATCGCCGTGTGGAACTCAGTGATGGACGAGCACAACTATCTGGTGCGGCGCTGGGGGATTTCCTTGGCGGGCAGGGTCGTTGGCAGGGGTAAAGGCTGAGGGCTAGAGCGCCAGGCGCGTCAGTTGGCGCAGGTCGGCGATCACCGCCGGGTTGCCCCCTTCGAGCACATCCAGGCGAATCTGCGCGATCAGCGATTTCAGCAACTCGGTCTGGGTCATCCGGGTCGTCTCCAGCAGGCGGGCGAGATCCTCGGCCACATAATGGTTCACTTTCAGCGACAGGCGCTTCATCGAACGGGCGGCAGGCAACTGGCGGGCCTCGACCTGCTCCGCCAGATACGCGGCGAAGCCGCTATGCACCTGCTCCAGACCAGACACGGCGGGTGCGCTGAAGTAGTAGCTGAAGAACAGTTTGCGCATCTGCACCCCGGCGTCCTGGGCCACGGAGTGCATCGCGGCATCCAGGACGTCGAGGTAGACCGCAGGCAGCCGCGCCTCGATGGAGGTCAGTTGCTGCTTGCGGGCGTCCTTGATCGCTGGTGTCGACTGGGGCGGGATGGCCACCGTGGTGGCGCAGTGGTCGCAGACTCCCACCAGGATCTCCCGGGCCTGGCCATGCCCATCGCTGAAAGGGACGTCGCGACGGATGTAGGTGATGCCGACGACCTGTTGGCAATGCTCACAGAGCGCCTTGCCCCGGTCGCCCTGCAGAAAAAGTTTCATGGGGTGCCCTCATCGGTGAACGCTGATGAACCACGCATCGGGTTCGATAAAGTAGAACTTGATGTACCAGCCCGCCTTTTTCAGCACATGGACCGCGATGCCCGGGACGCTGTGATGTGCGCTGCAACTGTGGTCCGTGCCCTTGCAGGCGCTGATGATCTCGATCAATTGCCGGGCCGAGACCTCGCCTGTGGCCAGCAGGTTCTTGATCTCGATCGAGCCACGCGCCGCATGCAGATAGTTTTCCGTTTGCAGCGCGCTGATCAGGTCTCTCCGGACCTGCCTGAAGCCTCTGTCCATGATGCTTTCTCGTTTGTACGATACTTGTCGTACGAATTCAACAGGAAATCAACTGAAAGCGCCCGAAGGCATCCCTGTGGTTTTCAGGGGGAGATCGATCTTAGCCCGGCAGGAGCGGGCAGGAGGGCTTGGCTAAAGGCTTGCAACACATCCTTGGCGGCCAGCGGCAGGTGCGGGCGATCTGCATGCTGCGGTGCATCGAGTACACCGCAGCCGGATGCAGTCAGAAGAACCGGGTCACGCTGATCTTGGCGTTACGCCCAAGGCTGGAGGCGTTTTCGCCGCTCAGGGGCGGGCGGTAATCGCGGTTGAACATGTTGTCCAGGGTGAAGTTGACTTCCGTGCCCTTGAGGTACGGCTGCTGCGGTTTCCAGTTGGCGAACAGGCCCTGCACGTTGTAGCGGTCGTTCTCGTACTGGTCCCAGTAGGAGTCGCCCAAGGCGCTGGCCGGGCCGCTCGGGTAGACGTCGCTCGGCACGCGGTCGGTCTGGCGTACCCACTGGCCCTGCCAACCCACCTGCGCATCCCACTGCGGGATTTTCACCCCCAGGGTGGCGACCCACTTGCGCGGCGGAATGTCCCGCGCCCAGACATTCGGCCCCCAGGGATTGGTGTAGGCGCCTTCATGCTTGCCGGTGATCCAGGAGTAGGACAGCGAGCCGAACAGGTAGGTCGAATCGTAGAAGCTCTCGACCTCGAAGCCCTTGATGGTCAGGTCGCCGATATTGCGGTAGACCCCGATCGTCGGCTGGTTGCACACCTGGCCGATGTTCTTGCCGCTGCTCAGTTGCTCGGGGCAGCCGATCCCCAGGTTCTTCATGATTTCGTCCTTGATCTCATTGCGGAACACGGTGGTGCGGATCTGCACGCTATCGGCATCGCTGAACACATTGGCGAAGCTGGTGATGTTACCGGCGCGCAACGCGGTGATGCGCTCCGGGTCGAGGTCGCGGCTGGTGGCCGAGCGGGTGGTGCCCGGCGCCTGGACTTCGTACTGCTCGTCGATCACTGGCGCGCGCCAGGTCTTGCTGTAGTCGGCGAACAGGGCGAATTGCGGGGTGACCGTCCAGAACGCCGACAGCCGTGGCGACCAGCCGGTGTAGGTCTTGTCGCCATAATCGTGGCCGACCACCGGGTTGGGGCTGTTATAGATCGGCGCGTCGTTTTTCTGCCCACGGTTGCGCACATGGTCGTAGCGCAGGGACGGGGTCAGGGTGAAGTCGCCCAGGGTGATCGCGTCCTGGATATAGAAGGCGTTGTTGTCGACCTTGCCATGGGGCATGAAGCCCGGCTGGTAATGCCCGTTGTTGTACTTGGGCACCTCATAGGTCTTGCCCGGCATCCACATGTCCACCTCGCGGGTGTGCTTGCGGATCTGGATGCCATGGGTCAGGGCATGTTCCAGCGGGCCGGTGTTGAAGCGGCTGGTGTTTTTCAGCGAGAGGATCCTGTCCTCGTAACCCACGGTGATCTTGCGTCCACCGGAGGCGGGCTGGGTATAGGCGTTCGGGCCGCGCTCGTCGGTCTGGTCGGTCTTGGAATCGGAGTACTTGGCCTCGAAGTCAATCCACGGGTTGTCCAGCGGCGTGTACTGGTACTTGGCCTGCCAGGTGGTGTCGACGGTATTGCGCTGGGCCAGGAAGCGCCGGGTGGCGCCGTCGTAGCCGTACTTGTCGATATCGCTCTGGGTCGGTGGCGTCGGGTAGCTCTTGGCCGAGAAGGGCGCCCAGATATCGCTGTTGGAACGCATGTAGCTCAAGCCCAGGCGATGTTCGTCGGTCAGTTGCATGTTCAGCTTGAACAGCTCGCCGTCCAGGTCCTGGGCGGTGTTGGGCAGGCGCTTGGGGTTGATCGGGTAGGCGTTGCGCGGGTCCGGCTGGGCGCTGGCCAGCTTCATGTCGTCGCCGTCGCGTTTGGTCCAGTAGGCCAGGGCATCGAAACGCCGGTCCTCGGTGCGTCCGTACACCGCGCCGGTGTAGGCCTGCTCATGGCTGTTGCTGCTGTAGCCGTACTTGAGCATGGCGCCGCTGTCGCGGCCTTCCTGCAGTAGGTCGGGGGCGTCCTTGGTCTCCATGTGCACGGTGCCGCCGAAACCACCGTTGCCGGTCTCGGGCGAGTGCGGGCCCTTTTCCACTTCGATGCGCTTGATCAGTTCCGGCTCGATGAAGATCGAACCCTGCTGGTAGCGTTCGAAGCCGCTCTTGGTCGCGCCGTCGACGCTCATCGGCACGTCTTCGGCGTCGCCCAGGCCCCAGATGTTGATGGTCTGGCCGCCGGGCTTGAGCGAGCCGCCGAGGCTGACGCCGGGCAGGGTGGCGATCAGGCTGGGAATGTTGGTGGCCTGGTGGCGATCGATCTCGGCCTGGTTCAGGGTCGAGCGGCCGACCGTGGCGGAGTCCACTTCCAGGCCGCTGCCGATGACGCTCATGGCCCCCAGCTGCAGCGCCGAACTGCGGGTGCTGCTGTTTTCCGCGGGGCGCACCACGTAGGTCTTGTCGACCTTGACCAGGCTGAACTCGCTGCCACCCAGCAGTTGCCGGATCGCCGCCTCGGGGCTGAAATCGCCCTTCAGCGCCGGGGCCTTCACGTTGCGCAGCAACTCTTCGTCGAACAGCAACTGGATCTTCGCCTGCTGCGCCACCTGGCTCAGCGAGGCCGCCAGCGGTTGGGCGGGCAGGGCAAAGTTGAACGATTCGACTTGAACCTGGGCCTGGGCCTGCAGGCTGAACGCCAGGCAGGTGGCGAGCAGGGTCGGACGCGAACAGATGAGCTGCAAGTGATAAGGCGCGCGAAACATGAAATCCCCCGGAGCGGCGACAAAGGCCAGAAAAGGTGTGCGTAAACAACGCAGACCGGAGGAAGACGCGTCAGCAAAATAAAACCTCATATGCGAATGCAAAATATTCGCATATAGGTTTCAGCGTCGGGCTTCGATACGCACGCGGCCGTCGGCCAGGGCCACGGTTTTCACCGGGATCAGCGCCGGCAGGGCCTTGATCAGGGCGTCCGGGTCCTGCACATCGAGGTTGCCCGAGACCTTGAAGTTGCCCAGCGCGCCATCGGCCAGCAACACCGGCTGGCGGCGATAGAGGTTCAGCTCGTCCACCAGGCTGGCCAGGTCGCGATTGCGAAAGGCCAGGTGGCCGCCGCGCCAGTCGGCGACCTCATCGAGGTTCACCGCCTGTTCCCGCAGGGTGCCGCTGGCGTAGTCATAGATGCCGCGCTGGCGGGCGCCGAGCAGCAGCGAATCGGGCTTCTGCGCGTCGGGAACGAACGCCACCTGGCCGTGGGCGACGCTGACCACCAGTTGTTTCTCACCGCGGCGCACATCGAAGCCGGTGCCGACCACCCGCACCCGGGCGTTGCCTGCATGCACCCACAGCGGCCGTTCCTTGTCGGCGGCCACTTCCAGGTACAGCTGGCCCTGGTCCAGGTAGAGGTTGCGTTGCTGCGCGGTGAAGTCGATGCGCAGGCGGGTGTTGGCGTTGACGTACAGGGTGCTGCCATCGGGCAGGTTGAAGCTGCGCATGCCCGTGCTCTGGGCGGCGATCTGTTGCGAATGGATCGCCGGCGGGGCGCCCAGCTCGATGGCCAGCAGCGCGCAGACCAATGCGGCGGCCACCGCCAGGGCCGGGCGCCAGCGCGGCTTTTTGCGCACCGGCAGCGGCGTCGGTTGGTTCAGTGGTTCGAGTTCGGCCAGGTCGGCCCACAAGCGCTCGAACTCGGCGTAGGCTCGGGCATGGGCCGGTTCGCGGGACCAGATCTTGAAGGCGTCGCGCGTGGCCTGGCTGCGATCGTCGCGATTGCGGGTGAACCAGCCGGCCGCCTGGGCATCGATGCTGTCGATCTGCTGCTCGTGCTCATGTTGAGGGTCGCGGGGGCGGGTCATTGGGCTTGCTCCTTGCCGTGTTCCTGCTCCAGGCGCTGCTTGCAGTGCAGCAGGGCAAAGGCGATGTGTTTTTCCACCATGCTCAGGGAGATGCCCATGCGTTCGGCGATCTGCGCCTGACTCAGGCCTTCGAAGCGGTGCAGCATAAGGGCTTCGCGGCGGCGCGGCGAGAGTTCGGCGAGCACGCTCTTCAAGCGCTCCAGGCGTTGCAGGCGCTGGGCCGCGGGCAGTGGCTCGTGGTGTTCGTCGGCCAGCGGCTCGGGTTCTGTTGCATGCGGTTCGTGGTGCACTTTGTGCCTGACCTTCTGCCGGCGCCAGTGGTCGCGCAGCAGGTTGCGCGCCATCTGGAACAGAAAGGCGCGGGGTTGTTCGACCTTGGCCCGGTCGCGGTAATCGAGCCATTGGGTGAAGACGTCCTGGGTCATGTCCGCCGCATCGCAGGCGTTGTCCGTGCGTTTACGCAGGTAATGCAGGATGTCCGCATAGAACCCGCGGACGGGGTCCGCCGAGGTGGGGTCGGGCTTGAAGCGAGACATGAAAATCCTTCGCAAGTACTGCCGGGCAGAAAGGTCGTGAATGATATCGAGAATTATTACTATTTGTCTGCATGAGTTTCGCGTCATGAACCGGATGCGATTTTTCCTGTCTGATGCTGCGTGCCTCAGCAACACACCCCAAACGCTGGTAAACCGGCAAAGACAAGCTTTAATCCGAAGTGCATTCGCATCTTTGGACACTCAGGAGCAGGACCATGGCTGGATGGTATGAATTGAGCAAAAGCAGTGACGGGCAGTTCCGCTTCGTTCTCAAGGCTGGCAATGCTGAAACCATTTTGACGAGTGAGTTGTATTCCTCCCGCAGCGCCGCCGAAAACGGCATCGCTTCGGTGCAGACCAACAGTCCCAACGAGGCCCGCTACGCCAAGGAAGTCTCCAAGGACGGCAAACCTTATTTCAACCTCAAGGCCGCGAACCACCAGATCATCGGCAATAGCCAGCGCTATTCGTCCGAGGCGGCGCGCGACGCGGGCATTGCCAGCGTGCAGACCAACGGTCCGAGCACGACCATCAAAGACAAGACCGCCTGACGTTTTGCACTGAAACAAAAAAGCCCGACAGGACAACCTGCCGGGCTTTTTGTTGGGCGGTGATTTTGTGGGAGCCCAGGCAATGTGTGTTGTGCCTGATGCAGCGCTATCGCGGGCAAGCCTCGCTCCTACGCAAGCCTGGGCGCGCGGACCTGTAGGAGCCAGGCTTGCCGGCGATGAGGCCCGCAAGCTTGCCCCTACAGCCAGGGCCCGATCAGCGCACTGCGTTCAACATGGCCTGCAACTGATTGCGCCCGGTTTCATTCAGCGGGAACACCGGCAGGCGCGGGTCGCCGACCTGCAGACCGGTCATGTTCAACCCGGCCTTGATGGTGGTCGGCAGGCCGCCCTTGAGGATGAAGTCGAGCACCGGCAACTGGCGGTAGAACAGTTCGCGCGCGCGCTCCAGGTCGTTGTCCAGCACCGCCTGGTACAGGTCCAGGTTGAGCTGCGGGATCAGGTTCGCCGCGGCGGTGCACCAGCCCTTGGCGCCAGCGGCGAAGGCTTCCAGGGCCAGCGGGTTGCAACCGTTGTAGAACGGCACCTGGCCTTCGCCCAGCAGTTGCAGTTTGTGCATGCGCTGGATGTCGCCGGTGCTCTCCTTGACCATGGTCACGTTTTCCACCGCATGGAAGATCCGCAGGATCAGCTCCACCGACATGTCGGTGCCGCTGGTGGCCGGGTTGTTGTAGAGCATGATCGGCACGCCGACGCTGTCGCCGATGGCGCGGTAGTGGGCGAGGATCTCGGCTTCGCTGAGCTTCCAGTAGGACGTCGGCAGGACCATCACCGCATCGGCGCCCTTGGCCTCGGCAAACCGCGCGCGGCGCACGGCCTTGGCGGTGGTCAGGTCGGAAACGCTGACGATGGTCGGCACGCGCCTGGCGATGTGGCGGATGCTGAACTCGGCGACCTGGTCCCACTCGGCGTCGCTCAGGTAAGCGCCTTCGCCGGTGCTGCCCAGGGGCGCGATGGCCTGCACGCCGCTGTCGATCAGGCGATCGATGGAACGGCCGAGGGTGTCCAGGTCCAGTTGCTCACCGTTGGCGGTGAACGGGGTGATGGTGTAGCCGATGATGCCGTGAATGTTGGCGTTCGACATGGCGACGCTCCTTTAGCGAATGAGGTGGGTTCAGTTCAGGCAATCGGCGTGTTGCTTGAGGTTCTGCCGAGCGTAGTAGTTGAAGGCGGCTGCGTGACGCTTGGGCTTGGAGATCCAGTCATGGGCCTCGCGGCCGAGCTCCGGCTGGATTGGCTTGATGGTGCCGGCGGCCATGGCCAGCAATTGCAGCTTGGCGGCGCGCTCGATCAGTTGGGCGATCACGCAGGCTTCCTCGATGCTGGCACCGGTGGACAGCTGGCCGTGGTGCGAGAGCAGGATGGCGCGCTTGTCGCCCAGGGCCGCGGAGATGATCTCGCCTTCTTCGTTACCCACCGGCACCCCTGGCCAGGCCTTGAGAAAGGCGCAGTCGTCATACAGCGGGCACAGGTCCATGTGGGAGATTTCCAGCGGCACTTCGATCATCGACAACGCGGCGACGTGGGTCGGGTGGGTGTGGATGATGCAGTTCACATCGGGGCGGGCGCGGTACACCCAGCTGTGGAAACGGTTGGCCGGGTTGGGCATGCCGTGGCCTTCGAGCACCTCCAGGTCTTCGTTGACCAGCAGCAGGTTGCCCGCGGTGATCTCGTCGAAACCCAGGCCCAGTTGCTGGGTGTAGTAAGTGCCCGGTTGCGGGCCACGGGCGGTGATCTGCCCGGCCAGGCCGGAGTCGTGGCCGTTCTCGAACAGGATGCGGCAGGTCAGGGCCAGCTTTTGCCGGTCGGTCCACGTATTATCCGCCAGGGTGTTTTGCATCTGGGTCAGGGCTTGCCTGACCAGTTGCTCTTTGGGTAGTGCTAATGTCTTGGCCATATCGGTGTCCTTTGGTCGTTGCAATGGACGTCGGATTTGCCAGCCCCCGCTGCTCGCAAGGTCGTTGGGTGAAAGCAAATGACACTAAAGAGGCTATATGACACTTTGTGTCATTGGCAAGGACAAATCGTCGCCTCCTTGATGGGTTAACCGTTCTACATGTCTATCCGTTTGAAATTATTGAGAAAAAAACTTGGCGTGACGCTGGAGGCCCTGGCCGAGAAATCCGGCATGACCAAGAGCTACCTGTCGAAAGTCGAGCGCGGCCTGAACACGCCCTCGATCGCCGCGGCGTTGAAACTGGCCAAGGCGTTGAACGTGAACGTCGAGGAGCTGTTCGCCGAAGACAAGGTCAGCCTCGACAGCTACAGCCTGGTGCGCAGCGACGAACGCCAGTCGCTGGCGGCCAACGACCAGGCGCCGGGTTATGCGGTGCTGGCGCATCAGGTCAGCGAGCGCAGCCTGTTGCCGTTCATCATCTACCCGCCCAGGGAGTTCACCGACAAGAGCTTCAAGGAACACCTGGGGGAGGAGTTTCTGTTTGTCCACGAAGGGCAGGTGGAAGTGGATTTCATGAACGAGCGGGTGATCCTCAACCGGGGCGACGCGCTGCACTTCAACGCGCAGAAACCCCACCGCCTGCGCTCGGTGGGCGAGGTGCAGGCGCAGTTGCTGGTGGTGGTGCACAGCGGCGAGGAATAAGGGACACGATGTAGCCGCTGCCGAAGGCTGCGATAAGGCCGAAGGCCTTCAGCGATCTCAACACCGTGCGCCCCCTTCGGGGTCGATCGCAGCCTCGCGGGCTCGGCAGCGGCTACAGAGGTGGCGCTCCGCAGACGCCTGCCCGCGATCTTTCAGCGCTCGACCGGCACCGACAGCGCAGGATCGCCCAGCGCATGGCTCTTCGAATCGAAGAAGCGCAGCGTCACTTCCATCCCCGCGAACAGCTTGGCGTAGCGCCGCTTCTGGTTCTGGATGAAGGCCTTGCTGCGCGGCTGGATCGAGATCGCCAGGGTCCGCACTTTGGACTGGCGGATGGCACTCACCAGGTGGCTGTCCTGGGAGCCGAGGTCGTGGCCGAAGATGCACAGCGCGTCGCTGTGATTCAGCAACTGCTGGTAGCAGAACGACAGGTAGTCGCTGCCGCGAATGGTCTTGAGCTTGTCCGCCACCGGGCCCTCGCTGACGAACAGCGGCACATCGTCGAGGGTCTTGAGGGTGTTGTTGATGGCGAAGTTGCCCAGCAGCGTGCCTTCGGTGGAACCCAGCTTGCGCGCGGTGCCGTCCTGGTTGCGCACCAGATGCAGGCCGCCGTGCAGGTACAGCACGCGGGTCCGTTCGCTGGCGGTCTGGCTGATGTCGAAGCTCGGGTCGGCGCCCTGAAACAGGTCGTCGATGCCCTGGGCATCGTGCTGGATCGCCCAGTAGTTGAGCAGGTCGTAGTTGCTGGTGAACACCGTGCGGTAGCGGCGCAGTTCCTGGTTGATCTGCGACAGCGTCGCCGGCTGTACCAGGCGCCACGGAATGTGCACCGCGTGCACGGTATTGATCAGCGCTTCCTTGATTGCGTAGTAGCGATTGCGCGGCGCCGCGGAGCTGACGGCCAGGGCCTTGTTGACCCGGCTGGTGGTCTTCAGCGCGCCCAGCACCTGTTCGAAACTGCGGGTCTGCAGGGCTTCGAACACGCTCAGCTCGGAGGGGCTCAGGGGCTTTTCCTCGACGGTGCGGGCGTTCTCGAACAGCGAATCGTAGGCGAAGTCTTCCCACACCGCGCGGCTGGCGCCGTTGCCGATCAGCAGGCCGGTGATCGGCGTGCTGGCGCGCAAGGCGTTCCAGTCTTCAAGGTCGGCATCAAATTCCTGGAAATCCATCATCGCGGTTCGTCGTCTCAAGGCAGAAGGTGTACAGGGCGCCGACTTTATCACGACCGACCCTTGAGCCAGATCAACAACGCGCGTGACCGATGGGTCGATCCTGTGCGCATTTGCCGGATCGGCACGGCTGATCCAATCCCAGCCTGGAGGACGCGCCATGAGCAGCACTTTTTTCATTCCCGCCGTGAACATCATGGGTATCGACTGTCTCGACGAGGCCATGGTCGCGATTCGCAACTACGGTTTTCGCAAGGCGCTGATCGTCACCGACACCGGCCTGGCCAAGGCCGGGGTGGCCGGGATGATTGCCGAGAAGCTGGCGATGCAGGACATCGATTCGGTGATCTTCGACGGCGCCAAGCCCAACCCGAGCATCGGCAACGTCGAGAAGGGCCTGGCGCAATTGCAGCAGAGCAGCTGCGACTTCGTGGTCTCCCTCGGCGGCGGTTCGCCCCATGACTGCGCCAAGGGCATCGCCCTGTGCGCCACCAATGGCGGGCATATCAGCGACTACGAGGGTGTCGACCGTTCGGCCAAGCCGCAACTGCCGTTGATCGCCATCAACACCACTGCCGGCACCGCCAGCGAAATGACCCGTTTCTGCATCATCACCGACGAGCAGCGCCACGTGAAAATGGCCATCGTCGACCGTAACGTCACGCCGCTGCTGTCGGTCAACGACCCGGCGCTGATGGTCGCCATGCCCAAGGGCCTGACCGCCGCCACTGGCATGGACGCGCTGACCCACGCGATCGAAGCCTATGTGTCCACCGCGGCCAACCCGATCACCGATGCCTGCGCGCTGAAAGCCATGACCATGATCAGCCAGAACCTGCGCCAGGCGGTGCACGACGGCAACGACCTGGTCGCCCGGGAAAACATGGCCTACGCCCAGTTCCTCGCGGGCATGGCCTTCAACAATGCGTCGCTGGGTTTCGTGCATGCCATGGCGCACCAGCTGGGCGGTTTCTACGACTTGCCCCACGGCGTGTGCAACGCCGTGCTACTGCCCCATGTGCAGAGTTTCAATGCCATGGTCTGCGCCGGGCGCCTGACCGACGTGGCCCACGCTATGGGCGCGGACATCCGTGGCTTCAGCCCGGAGGAGGGCGCGCAGGCAGCCATCAGCGCCATTCGCAACCTGGCCCGGGATGTCGAGATCCCCAGCGGCTTGCGTGACCTGGGCGCCAAGCTGACGGACATTCCGGTCCTGGCCGCCAACGCCCTGAAAGACGCCTGCGGCCTGACCAACCCACGCACCGCCGACCAGCGCCAGATCGAAGAGATCTTCCGCAGCGCGTTCTGATACCTACAGATGTTCTACCGCGCGCTCGGGCCCTTGCTGTCCTGGGCGCACCGCCGCAGGCCCCAATGCACGAGCTATTGGCGGTCGCCTTGCCAACCGGCAGGCGGCAAGCGCCGGGTATGGAAAATCCGCAGTATCTGCAGGCGTCCCTGACGTACGCGGTAGGGGATCAGGTAAGGACGATTGGGAACCAGGCGAAGTCGCCTGCCTCTGTTTTAGTCAGGGCTTTCTGGATCTCGTCGATTTGCCAGGCTTCGCGGGCCAGATATTCTTTCAGTGCATCCACAGCGAGGAATGACTTGCTGCGGCCTGTCGCCTTGGCCAAGTGAGCCAGGGAGTTGGCAAGATCATCGGGCAGGCGCAAGGACATGACGGACAGGGTGATCTCGATGTAGTGGTTTGTGATGCAGCACACTACATCGCCACCCGTGGCTCGCCGCCAGAGCCATTCGTCCAGTGCGAGCGCTGCTTTGATTCAAGACGATTCAGGACCTTCCTCTTACAAGGACTTTGCATGCTGACCGGCCTCAACCATCTGACCCTCGCCGTGACCGACCTGAACCGCAGCCTGGGGTTCTACCACGACCTGCTGGGCCTGCGCCTGGATGCCAGCTGGGACAGCGGCGCCTATCTGTCGCTGCCGGGCCTGTGGCTGTGCCTGTCGCTGGACCCGTCGCGCCGCTTGGCCGAAGTGCCGGACTACACCCACTATGCCTTCGGCATCGAGGCCGGGCATTTCCTGGCGTTCGTCCAGCGCCTGCGGGCTGCTGGCGTGCGGGAGTGGCGCGACAACCGCAGCGAAGGCGCCTCGTTCTATTTCCTCGACCCCGACGGCCACCAGCTGGAAGCCCATGTCGGCGATCTGGCCTCGCGTTTGCGCGCCTGCCGGCAGCAGCCCTATGCCGGGATGACGATCTTTACCGACGAATGACCGCTCGCCGCCGCTTCAAGACGGCTGGCTGTCGTTATGGCGACCATTATGGGGTGGTGCGGGGGCGCGCAAGCCGGCAGAATCCTGCGATCAAAACCGCGCCACCTTCGGCGCTTCGGAGTGTGGCATGACTTCTTCGCTGTTACTGGCCGTTCTCGCCTCGGGCTTTATCTACGGCATTACTCCCGGGCCGGGCGTGCTGGCGGTCTTCGGTATCGGCGCGGCGCGCGGGCGGCGCGCCGGGGCCGGCTTTCTCTGCGGGCATCTGCTGGGCGACGTGATCTGGTGCAGCACCGCGCTGATCGCCATCGTCGGCGCGAAGGAGATCGGCAGCAGCGCCTTCGATGTGCTCGGCGTGCTCAGCGGCCTTTATCTGTTCTGGCTCGGCCTGCGGGCGATCCGCAGCCAACGCAGCAACGGGCAGGAACCCCAGGGCCCGGCGCGCCAGCCGTTCTGGCACGGCATCCTGTTCGGCCTGACCAACCCCAAGGCGTACCCGGTGGCCGTGGCGACTTTCACCGCGCTGCTGTCCAGTCGTGCCGAGCTGCTCAACTGGTCGATGCTGCCCTGGCTGATCTTCCTCAGTTTCCTCGGCGGCATCGGCGCATACGCTATTCTGATTGGCATCGTCGGTGCGCGGCGGGTGCGGACCCTGTATCAGCGCCACGAGCTGGCGATCACCCGGCTTTGCGGCGTGATGTTCATCGGGTTTGCCATCAACGCCTTGCTGCATGCCGTTCCGGGATTGCTGGCGAACAAGGCATAAAGGCTGTCCGCAAGGTTGCGACAGCCACGGACAAGCAACGGCTTTGCGCCGCTGCCGGAACCCAGGGATTGATACTCGGCGCTTTATCTTCACAGGCAGTGTCGTTCCCTGATGGCAACCAACAATTCCGAGCCCCTGGCCAGTTTCATCGACCTTCTGCTGGACGCCGTCTGTGCGGTGGATGTGGAGGGTCGTTTCGTCTTCGTCAGCGCCGCCTGCGAGCGGATTTTCGGTTATACGCCAGACGAACTGGTCGGCCGGCGCATGATCGAGCTGGTGCACCCCGCGGACCGCCTGCGCACGCTGCAGGCCGCCGAGCGGATCATGGCTGGCGAACCCATGCCCAACTTCGAGAACCGTTACCTGCGCAAGGACGGGCAGGTCGCGCATATCCTCTGGTCAGCGCGCTGGTCCGAGGTCGACCAGCTGCGCATCGCCGTGGCCCGCGACATCACCGAGCGCAAGCAGGCCGAGTCGCGGCAGGCGGCGCTGTATGCGATTTCCGAAGCGGCCCATGCCACCGAGGACCTGCTGGCGTTGTTCCGGCGCGTGCACCGGATCATCGGTGAATGGCTGCCGGCGCTGAATTTCTCCGTCGCGCTGTACGACGAGCAATGCCAGGCGCTGAGCTTTCCCTATCACGTCGACGACCGCGAGCGTTGTCCGGAGCAGCCGGGCACGCTGACCGGCAGCCTGTGCACCGAGGTGATCCGCAGTGGCCAGCCGTTGCTGCTGACTCCCGGCAATTATGGGCCGCTGTCCCCGCCGTCGGATGCCGCCGCCCCGTACTCGCCCTGCTGGCTCGGGGTGCCACTCAATTCGCAGAAAGGCACCATCGGCGCGCTGATCGTCAAGAGCGCGCCGGGCGACGAGCGATACACCGAGCAGGACAAGGAGCTGCTGCAATACGTCTGCGCCCAGCTCGCCACCGCCATCGAGCGCAAGCAGCTGCATGCGCGCCTGCAGTACATGGCCCAGTACGACCAGCTGACCCAGTTGCCCAACCGCGAATTGCTCCGCGAGCGCCTGCGCAGTGCCCTGGCCCGTGCTCGTCGCGAGTCCGGGCGCATGGCCTTGCTCTACGTCGACCTGGACCGGTTCAAGCAGGTCAACGACACACTTGGCCACGCCGTCGGCGACATGTTGTTGCAGGCGGTGGCCAACCGGCTCAAGGCCTGCGTGCGCGAGAGCGACACCGTGGCGCGGATCGGTGGCGATGAGTTCGTGGTGCTGCTCGGCTGTATCCAGCATGCGGAAGATGCCGGCATCGTCGCCGGGAAAATTCGCCGGGCGCTCGACGAGCCGCTGCGCCTGGATGGCCATCAGTTGAGCATTCTGCCGAGCATCGGCATCGGCCTGTTCCCCGAACACGGCTATGACGAAAAGCAGCTGTTCAAGCACGCCGACGAGGCGATGTACGCGGCCAAGCGCGCCCAGCGGAGCCCGTCCCGGGCCTGAAAGAAGCGGCCGATCAGGGTGTTTTTTTGCCAACCGTTCGTCGTGGCCGATGCAACTTTTTCAAACCTTCGATGGCCTGAAAACTCTCACTCTGTGCAGGCGCCGTGCGCCGTCAACTGATCAAAGGAGGCCGATACCATGAGCTTCATGGCCACCCATCTGTCCCGCACCTGCCTCGCGCTGCTGCTCGGCCTGAGCGCCAGCGCGGCATTCGCCCAGTCCCCCGCGGAGTTTATCGATGAGGCTTCGGCCAAGGGCATGGCAGACATCGAAGCCAGTCGCCTGGCCCACCAGAAGACCTCTTCCAAGGCGGTCAAGGACTACACCATCGTGGTCATCAACGACCGCACCACCGCCAACCAGCACCTGGCGAAAATCGCCAGGAAACTCGACCTACCCGTGGCGCCCCGGGAAGAAGTGATCAACAAGGCCAAGGCGCTGATCCCCGAGGTTCCGGAAGGCGAAGCCTTCGATGCCGCCTATGCCGAGAGCCAGGTCAAGGCCACCGAAGAAGCCATCGAACAGATCCAGCAACAGGCCGAAATCACCGAGGTCCCCGAACTCAAGGCCTTCGCCGAAGAGACCCTGCCGAAACTGCGCAATCACCTGCAAATGGCCAAGGCCCTCAAAGCTGGCCAGCCCCTGGATCAGTTGGATGGCTGAGTGCCGTCCCACCGCCGATGCGCCTTCGGGCCTAACCTGAAGGCGCGTCGCGTCCGGTGTCGCCGTCTCTCCCTGGCATTTTCAGCATCGACTCAACTCGGCTTCTGCTGTTGCTCCGGCGGTAGTTCATCCAGCTTCAAGGGCTCGCCCTCGCCGATTTCCTTGTATTCCTGGCGCAGTTTCTCCAACTGCTCGAGATCCAGCCCATCCAGGCTCAGCAACGCATTGTGCGCATCCTTGGTGGCGCGCAGCAGTTCGTCGATCTTCAAGTGCAGGATGTCGTTATCGCGGTTCTGGGTGTTCTGGATCAGGAACACCATCAGGAAGGTGATGATGGTGGTAGAGGTATTGATGACCAGCTGCCAGGTATCGTTAAAACCAAAGACCGGCCCGCTCATGCCCCAGATTGCAATCAATGCCAGCGCGATCAGAAAGGTCCCCGGACTGCCGGCCCACAGCGACAGCTTCTGCGAGAGTTTGGCGAATTTCATTGGCGTTTCCCCTGTGCGGCGGCATCTGAAATTCAGACAGCGGCGGTAGAGGGAAAATTCTTTTTCTCTTCAGTCGAGCTGGCTCCCTGCCTGCTGTCTGACGTTGCCCGGTATAGATCCGCCAAAGGGGCCGCTTGGCGATAGAAAAAAACACTCATCAAGAGCACTTGAACGGGATCGCGGATTAGCCGTGGAAGCCGCTGATTTCACGTTGGAACGCCGCTTGTGCCCGGGCGCAGGTGAGGATGCGGTAGCGTGTGCTGCGTGAGACGGTTTGGTCTCGAAAGCGCCGGTACACCGGCTGGAAGACGGTGCGATCCAGGTTGGGGTGCTCCGCGTTCAGGTACGCCTCGCAAAGTCGGTCGTAATCCTGCTGCGCGATGAAGCGCCGGAACCAGAAGCGGTAGAAGTAACCCAGCAGGAAACCCAGGCTGAAGTCGCGGTGGAGTACCGAGTGGGCGCAGCACTCGAAGTCGATCAGGCGCAGGTGGCCATCGGCGGCGAGCAGAATGTTTTTCGGGTGGGGGTCCATGTGCACGAAGTCGTCGTCGAGCATCTGGCCGAACAGCCGGAAGATCGCCGACAACAGGGTTTCAGCCTGCTCGGGATGGGCCAGCAGGCGGTCGTCGACGCTGCAATGATCCGCCCAGAAACCCACCAGCAAGTACTCTTCGCGCAGGAACGGAAAACGCCCCTTGTAGCCAAATGCCGAGACCTGGGGCGAGAGGGCGGATTTGCCCGATACCACCGACAGATTGATGAATTCATTGGTCAGGTCGTGCAGGCCGAAGCTGCGCTTGAGGCCGAGGAAGTTCTGCAGCTGCTTTTTCCAGTGAGTCAGGCGGTTGCGCTTGAGCACCCATTGGCGTTCGCCTTCGAGCAGGAACACGCCCCGGGTGTCTTCCGGAATATCCAGCGTGGGATATTGCTCGGGCTTGGCCAGAAAACGCCGTATCAGCGGGGCCAGTTCGTGCCGATGGGATGGCTCGAAATGGAAGGTCACGCCATCGATCTGCTGTCGATGCAGCGTTCGGGTGAAGCTCCTGAGGTGAAGCATGTAGGGTTCCTGACCTGGGATTACGAACGAGGGGGCGCTGTGAGCCTGCGCTGAAACGCTAGCCGAAAGGGCGCGCATCATAATTCATCGCAAGTCCTGGCGTTCACGAAATTCATCCGGGTGCCTTCTGTGCCCTTGCGAGGGAAAAGGACCTCTGGCCGGCCACAGCCTGTTTTGGCCGGGGTTGGACCGAGTAGGCCGGTAGACGGGGTCAATGCGCGGCACTCTGCCTGCCGCAGGCCAGGATTTCGGACGACCCGTGTTAGTTGTCCACTTTCTGACAGCTGGGCACCCAAGGGTTGCTGGGGTTGGGAACCGCCATTCAGGCGGTGGCCTTGCGTGGAGTGGGGGGCCGTTGCCCTGGCCACTGATGAACCTGTAGAACACCACCGCGGTTTCGAAGCTCTGCGACAGGCTGGTTTCGCGCCAGCGGATCAGGTTGCTCTATCGACGAACACACACCTTCACACTCTAAAACAGAATTTTTCTGGAGGGCCCAGGTGCTCGGGGTTACCGTGGATTGAAGAGCGCGACACAGGGGGCGCGAGCAGATTTAGGAGTGAACACGATGTCCAGCGTTACGCAGTCCCGTACGGTCGCTCTCTATCATCAGGCAGAGGACCTTTTTTTCTCGGCCATTTCACAAGAAAACTGGCATTTTAACGATAGTCTTGCGGCGTACTGCACGGGTGTTGTCGCCAGCAGTCTGAACCTGCTGTTCGTCAAGCGAACAGGGCCGGACCTGGCCGTGGGGGTGCTTGCAGGCATCGGGTTTCTTGAACGCGCGGGGCTGCCTTTTTGTGTGGTTGTGCAGGATAACCTGGTGGCGCAGGTCCGTGACCTGCTGCTGGAGCAGCACTTGTTGGAAGGCGATAGAACCACGTCGATGTGGGTCGATCTGAGCGTCCATGAATTGCCACCGGATGTGGCGGTGAGCTTCGACATTCGCTGTACCGATGAGCTGCTCGAGGATTGGGCCGATCCCGTGGAAAGTGCCTTCGAGTCGGGTGATGCGGGAGCGGGGCAATACCTGGCCCGGCATCGGGTGGCGCTGCAAAACGGCCAGCCGTTGATGCATTTCACCCTATATGAGCAGTCGCTGCCCGTCAGTTCGCTGACCCTGTCGTTGGGGCAGGCGGTGGCGCGTCTGGATGATATCGGCACCCGGCCCGAATACCAGGGCCGGGGCTATGCCAGCGCACTGATTCGACAAGCGCTGGCGTATGCGAAAAAACAGGGGATGAGCCTGTGTGTGCTGGAGGCCTCCCAGGAGGGGCTGTCGATCTACCGGAAGGCGGGGTTCGACGCTTTGTTCGGGTACACGACCTTTTACCGCGAATGAGCAGGTGGTGGGCAAACACTTCGCTCAATGCGTGGCGTTCTGCCGGAACTGCCGTGGGCTGATGCCGGTCAGCGCCTTGAACTGGCGGCTGAAGGCGCTGTGGTCGGTGTAGCCGCATTGCAGGGCGACGTCGGTGATCGGCAGTTCGCCGAGCAGCAGGCGCGAAGCGTGTTCCAGGCGCACCTTGTGAATCATCTGCCGTGGGGTGAGGTGGAAGATGCGTTTGCAGTAGCGCTCCAGCTGGGCGATGGACAGGTCGGCGATATGGGTCAGGTCGTCGAGGCGGATCGCTTCGTTGTAGTGCTCGCGGATATGCCGGTCCACCGCGGCCAGGCGTTGGTAGGCCGGGTGCGCGTCGCGGGCGGCCTGCAGGTCGAGGGAGATGCCGGCCATGCCGATGATCTGCCCGTCGCGTCCGTGCAGCGGCAGCTTGTGGGTCAGGCACCAGCCGGGTTCGCGGCTGCCGTACAGGTGCAGTTCCAGCTGGCCCTTGATGGTGACGCCCTGGCGCAGCACGCGCTGGTCCTGCTCGGTATAGACCGGGCCGAGCACGGCGGGAAACACCTCGGCCGAGGTCTTGCCCAGCAGCGGCGCGACGTTCTTGAAGCCGCAGCGCTGGGCCAGGGTCAGGTTGGCGGTGAGGTAGCGGGCCTGCAGGTCCTTGATGAAAAACACCGCGTTGGGCAGGGTGTCGAGCAGCGGGATCACCAGGGCCATGCTGCCCAGCAGGCCGTGAATATCCTCGGGCGCCTGGCTGGCGATGGCTTCGGGCAGACGGTGCAGCTGAGCGGTATCGATCATCAAGGGCTGCTCTTGTTGTGGGACGGGGCGCGCCCCGCGACTTTGGGTCTACTGGCTCATCCTTGAATTGCGCGGCGCCGTTGGCGGGCGGCCCACGGCAACGGTCTGCGCCTCACTTCACGCCGGGCGTCGACGATTCCATCAGCAGCGTCTCGATCCGCGCCGGCACCAGGGGCGCTCGTGGCGTCGGCGCGGCCCAGCCGAACAGGGCCTGTGCCGCCGTGGCGCAGACTCGCCCCTGGCAGGCGCCCATGCCGCAGCGACTGTGCAGTTTGGCCTCGGCCCAGCTCGCTTCGCCAGCTACCTCGGCGTAGGGCACATCCTCGCAGCGGCACAGCAGCGTATCAGGTCGCGACAGGCGCAGAAGCGCGGGTCGCAGGGCGAAGGTTTCCCGCACTCGCTCGGCGAAAGCCTGCCAATGGGCCCGACGCTGGATCAGCGCGATGGCCTCCCGGGTCTGCCCGCTGGCGGCCAGCCCGGCGATCTCGCCTTCGACCCTCGCCAGTTCGCTGCCGCCGACCCCGGTGCATTCGCCGGCCGCGTAGACCTGGGCCAGGCTGGTAGCCTGGTAGCGATCCACGGCAATGGCGTTGGCCTGCAGCTGGCAGCCGAGGTGACTGGCCAGGGTGGTGTTGGGCACCAGCCCGAAACCGCAGGCGAGACGTTCGCAGGGTATTTCCCGAACCTGCTCGCCCTGCTGGATACGCACCGCTTGCAGGCGATCTTCACCCAGGGCTTCGAGCACATGGGCGTTGTAGCGATAGGCCGTGGTGGCCAGCCCGGCGGCCTGGCCGAGCTTGGCCGGCCAGCGCCAGAGCCCGGCGGCGAATGTCGCCAGTGCGGCCAGCGGGGCCTGCTCCAGGACCGCCTGCACCCGGGCGCCGGCCTGGCGGGCGGTGGCGGCGCTGGCCAGCAGCAACGGCCCGCTGCCGGCGATGACCACTCGCTCGCCGGCCAGCGTCAGGCCGTTTTTCAGCAGCGCTTGCAAGGCTCCCGCGCCCGTCACTCCGGGCAAGGTCCAGCCGGGGAAGGGCAGCAGCAGTTCGCGGGCGCCGCAGCACAGGATCAGGCTCTGGTAGCGGATCAGCAAAGCCTGCTCGGCATTTTCCAGCAGCAGGGCATTGGCGCCGGCGCCGGCCACCACCCGGGTGCCCGGCAGGTAACGCAACCGAGGATGCTCCAGCACCTGCAAGGCGTCGCGGGCGATGCCGGCGAGCGTGACGCCCGGCCCGTTGCGCCAGATCTGGCCGCCGGGGCGCGGGTTGTCGTCGAGCAGGACGATGGAGAGATCGCTGCGGCTCGCCGCCCGGGCCGCCGCGAGGCCGGCCGGGCCACTGCCGACGATAAGGATGTCGCAGCTCAGGCGCTGTTGACTCATGGCGTGCGCTCCACGTGCATGCCTTCGCGGCACAGGGTCTGGCAGGCCAGTTGGCGCCGGCCGTCGATGGTCATGCGGCATTCCTGGCAGATGCCCATGCCGCAGAAGGGCGCCCTGGGCTGGCCGGTGCAGGAGGTTCGGGTACGTGGGTCGCCGCTGGCGGCGACGGCGGCGGCGACGCTCAGGCCATCGCGTACGGTCAGCGCCTGACGGTCCAGGTAAATGATCATGGGGCAGTTCCAGTCAGGGAGGCGGTCAGCTCGGCGAAGCGTGCGGGGCGATAGGCCTGGGCGTCGATATCCGGCCGTTCGCCGAGCAGCAATTGGGTCAGCAGCCGGCCGCTGCCGGGGGCGGTGGTGACGCCCAGGCCTTCATGCCCGACCGCCAGCCACAGGCCTGTGTGGCGTGGATGTTGGCCAAGGATCGGCAGGCCGTCCGGGGTGGCGGCGCGAAAGCCGGTCCAGGCGCGGATGCCATTCAATTGCGCCAGCCCCGGCAGATAGGCCACGGCCCGTTGCAGCATTGGGGTCAGCACTTCGGGCTCGATGGCCGGGTCGAGGCTGTCGAACTGCCGGGACGAGCCGATCAGCAATTGCCCGGTTGGCCGTGGCTGCACATTGAACGCCACCGAGGTGCCGTTGCTGGCGTGGGCGCTGGCGGCGTAGCCCAGCTCCACCAGTTGGTGGGATACCTGCCGGGGGTAACGATCGGTGATCAGCAAATGGCCTTTCTTCGGCCGCAGCGGCAACTCCGGCAGCAGGTTCTTCGCCGCCAGACCGTTGGCCAGCACCACGTACTCGGCACGCAGCACGCGGCCGTCATCCAGCGCCACGCGGTGGTCGGCGATGGCGCTGACCGTGGCCCGCTCGCAGCTGATCCCTGGCGTGTTGTGCAACAGCCAGTGGGCGGTGGCCGGGGCGTAGAGAATGCCGTCGCCGGGGATCTTCAGGGCGCCGCCAAGACCTTTGCGCAACAGGGGTTCGAGTGCAGCCAGGGTCGCGCTGTCGAGCAATTCGCCCGCCACTCCGTGCTGGGCCAGGTTGATTTGCTTGGCCCGGGCCAGGTCCATTTCCGCAGCGTCTGCGGCCAGCCACAGGGTGCCGCAATTGCGGTAGGCGCAGGTGGCCGGCAGTTGCGCGCGCAGCTGGTTCCACAGGCCGATGGAGTAGTGACTCAGCGCCAGTTCGGCGCGGTTGTCGTCCATCGCCACCAGGTGGCCCATGCCCGCGCCGGTGGCGCCGCCGCTGGCGTTGTCGAGCACCCGCACCCGCAGGCCGCGGCGGGCCATTTCGTGGGCGCAGGCGGCCCCGACTATGCCGCCGCCAATCACCAGGACGTCGGCTTCGGCCGGCTGGCTCACGAGACGATGCCCCAGGCGAAGGGATCGCTGTCTTCGATCAGCAAGGTGGCTTCTGCGCTGATGTGGGCGGTGCCGCGGATGGTCGGGATGACCTGCTCGCCTGCCTGCTCGTAGCTGGCTCTGAACTGGCTGCCGATCACGCTGGCCTGACGCCAAATCGCCCCGGGCGCGAGTTTGCCGTCGGCGGCCAGGCAGGCCAGCTTGGCGCTGGTGCCGGTGCCGCAGGGGGAGCGGTCGTAGGCCTTGCCGGGGCACAGCACGAAGTTGCGGCTGTCGGCCTGCGGGTCGTCGGCGAACAGCTCGATATGGTCGATCACACCATCGTCGGCGCCGCTGATGCCGGCGGTCTCCAGGGCTTCGCGCACGACCCAGGTGTAGTGGGTCAGGGCTTCGACGTTATCCAGGGCGATACGCTGGCCATGCTCGCTGATCAGGAAGAACCAGTTGCCGCCCCAGGCGATATCGCCACGGACTTTGCCGTGGCCGGGCAGTTGCAGTTCGACGCCGCTGCGGTATCGGTAGGCCGGCACGTTGCGCACGCTGACCGAGAGGTCGTCGTGCAGGGTGGCGCTGACGGTGCCCACCGGGGTTTCGATGCGGTGCACGCCGGGTTCGATGCGCCCCAGGTGATACAGCGAACGCACCAGACCGATGGTGCCGTGGCCGCACATGCCCAGGTAACCGCTGTTGTTGAAGAAGATCACCCCGGCACAGGCATCCGCCGCCTGGGGTTCGCACAGCAGGGCCCCCACCAGCACATCGCTGCCCCGTGGTTCCAGCACGCAGGCCGTGCGCCAACGATCGTGGCGTGCTTGCAGGATCGCCAGCCGTTCGGCCATCGAACCGTTGCCCAGGTCGGGAAAGCCGTCGACAACCAGGCGAGTCGGCTCGCCCCCCGTATGTGAATCGATGACGGTTATTTTTTTCATGGCAGCACCTGACGGAAAAGGCCTACAGAGTGGCTCGGGAAAGGGCCGCATCGCTTGTGGGTTTTCTCTGCGGCGGATGACGAAATCGGCATAGTGGTGAGGCTCGCCCATCCTGTAGCCGCTGCCGAGGTACGAGGCTGCGATCGGGTTGGGCGGCATTCCGACGAAGCGGCCGCCAGCCTTGTGTCCTCGGTCTCTCTGACAAACCGAATTGCCGGGTTTACGACTGCTGCGCAGCCGATCGCAGCCTCGTACCTCGGCAGCGGCTACAGGTGTGCAGTGCGGCTGCTGGTGCAGGGGGGCAGGCGGGTCGAAGGAGGCGCAATGGACGGAAAAGGTCGGTGGACGATTGGGTAAATGTGCCGATTTCGTCTTGCTTGAGCGGGAAAAACCTCAAGCTGCGAGGCGGTGAAAGGCGGAATCTGTTTTTCGTTTCCAACGCCTGTCGGCCCCGACCGACTCAACCAACAAGGACAAGACCATGAGCCGTAAAGCCATCCACTGGAGCGGTGTATTCCCTGCCGTCAGCACCCAGTTCAAACCCGACTTTTCCCTGGACCTGGACGCCACCCACAGCGTCATGCGCAACCTGGTGGCCGACGGTGTGTCGGGCCTGGTGGTGTGCGGCACCGTGGGCGAAAACACCTCGCTGAGCACCGCGGAAAAACTCTCGGTGATCGAGGTCGCCAAGGACGCCGCCGGCGGCCGCGTACCGGTGATCGCCGGGATCGCCGAGTTCACCACCGAGTTCGCCCGCAACACGGTGCGCGAAGCGGCCAGGGTCGGGGTCGACGGGGTGATGGTCATGCCGGCCCTGGTGTATTCGGCCAAGTCCCATGAAACCGCCGCGCACTTTCGTGCCATTGCCACCGGCACCGACCTGCCGGTGATGGTCTACAACAACCCGCCGATCTACAAAAACGACGTCACCCCGGACGTGCTGATCGCCCTGCAGGACTGCGAAAACATCGTCTGCTTCAAGGACTCCTCCGGCGACACCCGGCGCTTCATCGACCTGCGCAATGCCGTGGGCGACCGCTTCGTGCTGTTCGCCGGCCTGGATGACGTGGTGGTGGAAAGCATCGCCGTCGGCGCCGAAGGCTGGGTCTCCGGCATGTCCAACGCCTTCCCGAAAGAGGGCGAAACCCTGTTCCGCCTGGCCAGGGAAAAACGCTTCGAGGAAGCCCTGGCGCTGTACCGCTGGTTCATGCCGCTGCTGCACCTGGATGCGCGTCCGGACCTGGTGCAGTGCATCAAGCTCTGCGAGGAACTGGTCGGTCGCGGTTCCTCGATCACCCGCCCGCCGCGCCTGGCCCTGCAGGGCGAGACCCTGGCCGAGGTCAAGGCGATAGTCGCCAAGGCCCTGGCCGAGCGTCCGCAGTTGCCGGACGTCGGTCTGTAAGCCAGCCGACAGGCCGCCCCGCGCAGTGGCTCGCGGGGCGGCCTGGTCCACGAGAAGAACCATCAGGCACTCGCGCAGTGCCGTGTTTCACCCCGTCGGCAGCCTGCTCGCAGGAGGCCGGCGCGACATTCGATCTGCCTACTCCAATAACTCAATAAGAAGGCGCGCCTATGTCAGGCCAAGGCAAATTCAAGAAACAGCTCTCTCTGGTTGACCTCACCTTCATCGGCCTGGGGGCGATCTTCGGTTCCGGCTGGTTGTTCGCCGCCAGCCATGTCTCGGCCATCGCCGGGCCGGCGGGGATCTTCTCCTGGCTGCTCGGCGGTTTCGCCGTCCTGCTGCTGGGCATCGTCTATTGCGAACTGGGCGCGGCCCTGCCGCGAGCGGGCGGGGTGGTGCGTTATCCGGTGTTCTCCCATGGGCCGCTGCTGGGCTACCTGATGGGCTTCATCACGTTGATCGCGTTTTCCAGCCTGGTGGCCATTGAAGTGGTGGCGGCGCGGCAATACGCAGCGGCCTGGTTTCCGGGGCTGACCCATGCCGGCAACAGCAACCCGACCCTGCTCGGCTGGCTGGTGCAGTTCGCCCTGTTGTGCCTGTTCTTCTGGCTCAACTACTCCAGCGTCAAGACCTTCGCCAAGTCCAACAACCTCATCAGCCTGTTCAAGTTCGTCGTGCCGCTGCTGGTCATCGGCGTGCTGTTCACCTTCTTCAAAGCGGAGAATTTCCACGTCCAGGGCTTTGCTCCCTTCGGGCTGTCCGGCATCGAAATGGCGGTCTCCGCCGGCGGCATCATCTTCGCCTACCTGGGCCTGACGCCGATCATTTCGGTGGCCAGCGAAGTGCGCAATCCACAGCGCACCATTCCCATCGCGCTGATCCTTTCGGTCCTGCTCTCGACCCTGATCTACGGCCTGCTGCAACTGGCGTTCCTCGGCAGCATTCCCACCGACATGCTGGCCAACGGCTGGAGCAGCATCAGCAAGCAATTCTCCCTGCCGTACCGCGACATCGCCCTGACCCTGGGCGTCGGCTGGCTGGCCTACCTGGTGGTGGCCGACGCGGTGATTTCCCCCAGCGGCTGCGGCAACATCTACATGAACGCCACGCCACGGGTGGTGTACGGCTGGGCGAAGACCGGGACCTTCTTCAAGATCTTCACTCGCATCGACGAGCAGTCCGGCATCCCGCGCCCGGCGCTGTGGCTGACCTTCGGCCTGTCGGTGTTCTGGACCTTGCCGTTCCCGTCCTGGGAAGCGCTGATCAATGTGGTGTCGGCGGCCCTGGTGCTGAGTTACGCGATTGCCCCGATCAGCGTGGCGGCGCTGCGCAAGAGTGCGCCGGACCTGCCGCGGCCGTTCCGGGTCAGTGGCTTCGGCCTGTTGGGGCCGGTGTCCTTCGTCATCGCCGCGCTGATCGTCTACTGGTCCGGCTGGAGCACGGTGTCCTGGCTGCTGGGCCTGCAGATCCTGATGTTCGTCATCTACCTGGGCTGCAGGCGCCTGGTGCCCACCGACCACCTGAGCCTGACCGAACAGGTGCGCTCGTCCCTGTGGCTGATCGCCTTTTACGCCCTGACCATGGTCATTTCCTACCTGGGCAGCTTCGGCGGGATCGGTGTGCTCACTCACCCCTACGACACCCTGGTCGTCACCCTCATGGCCCTGTGCATCTACTACTGGGGCGCCAACACCGGGGTGCCAGGCAGCAAGCTGCTGTTGGAAGGGGCAGACGAATGAGCACAGCCCAGGCATCCATTCAGCTCACGCCATTTATTCAGAGAGGTAACCCATGCCTGTAACAGGACAACTGCTGATCGGCCAAACCCGCGTGCGGGGTGGCCACGGCGAAGTGCATGCACTGGCTGCCGCCACCGGCGAGATCCTGGCGCCGGGTTTTGGCGGCGCCGGCCCGAACGACCTGGAACGCGCCTGTGCCCTGGCTGAGGCGGCATTCGACCGCTACCGGGAAATCAGCCTGGAACAACGGGCGGCTTTTTTGGAGAGCATCGCCGGCAACATCCTCGCCCTCGGTGATGAGCTGATCGAGCGCTGCATGAGCGAAACCGGCTTGCCCCGTGCCCGCCTGGAAGGCGAGCGCGGGCGCACCGTAGGCCAGCTGCGGTTGTTCGCGGCGGTGGTGCGCGACGGCAGCTTCCTGGAGGCGCGCATCGACCCGGCCCAGCCGGAGCGCCAGCCCTTGCCCAAGGTGGATCTGCGCCTGCGCCAGATCGCCATCGGGCCGGTGGCGGTGTTCGGTGCCTCGAACTTTCCCCTGGCGTTTTCCGTGGCCGGCGGCGACACCGCCTCGGCGCTGGCCGCCGGTTGCCCGGTGGTGGTCAAGGCGCATTCGGCGCACCCCGGTACTTCGGAACTGGTAGGGCAGGCGATCCAGCAGGCGGTGCACAGCCACGGGCTGCCGGAAGGGGTGTTCTCGCTGCTGTTCGATGCCGGCCGCAGCATTGGCCAGGGGCTGGTGGCGGACAGTCGGATCAAGGCCGTGGGCTTTACCGGTTCGCGCAACGGCGGCGTGGCGTTGATGAAGATCGCCGCGGCCCGCGAGGAACCGATCCCGGTCTATGCCGAGATGAGTTCGATCAACCCGGTGCTGCTGTTGGCCAATGTACTGGCGGAGCGCGGCGAAGCCATCGCCCAGGCCTTTGTCGGCTCCCTGACCCTGGGCGCCGGGCAGTTCTGCACCAACCCGGGTTTGCTCCTCGCGGTCGACAGCCCGGCGTTGCGCGCATTCGAAGCCGCGGCGGCAGCCGTGCTCAAGCTGGCGCCGGCGCAGACCATGTTGACGCCAGGTATTCATGGCAGCTACTGCCAGGGCGTCGAGCGGCTGCTGCGGCATGCCGAGGTGGAGCCCTTGGGGCAGGGCGCCGATGGCCAGCGCTATCAGGCCCGTGCCGCGCTGTTCGCCACATCGGCCGAGGCCTTCATGGCCCGCGCTGCACTGCGCGAGGAGGTCTTCGGCCCGGCCTCGTTGATCGTGCGTTGCAGCGATGCCGCGCAGATGAAAGTGCTGCTGGCGAGCCTGGAAGGTCAGCTGACCATCGCCCTGCACCTGAGTGACGACGACCATCCGCAAGCCCGGGAACTGTTGCCGTTGCTGGAGCGAAAGGCCGGCCGTCTGCTGGTCAACGGTTTTGGCACCGGTGTCGAAGTTGGCCATGCCATGGTCCATGGCGGGCCGTTCCCCGCCACCTCGGATACGCGCACCACCTCGGTGGGCAGCCTGGCGATCCAGCGTTTCCTGCGCCCGGTGTCGTACCAGGACTTGCCGCCAGCACTGCTGCCGCAGGCTTTGCGCAACGACAACCCCTGGCAGGTTCCACAGCGTCTCAACGGCGAGCGCCCGTTGTAGCCGCTGCCGCAGGCCTGCGGCGTTCTCACCCTCAACCCCATAGGGCCGGGTTTTATGGCCCCCACGGTTTTTATCGGAGCACAAGCCCCATGTCCGATCTCGTCACTCTTTCCCTCGCCGAAGTCCATGACCTGTCCCTCAAGGTGCTGACCCGCCACGGCCTGTCCAATGCCCATGCCTGGGCCATTGCCGAGGTCATCACCCAGGGCCAGCGCGACGAGTGCCATTCCCACGGGGTGTACCGCCTGCTGGGTTGTGTGCGCTCCGTGCGCGAGGGCAAGGTCGACCCGCTGGCCGAGCCGAGCCTGCGGTCTATTTCCGCGGGCGTGCTGGAGGTGGATGCGCACTACGGCTATTCCTTGCTGGCGTTCCAGACCGGCTTGCCGTTGCTGGCGGAAAAGGCCCGCAATCAGGGGCTGGCGGCCATGGCGATCAAGCGGTGTTTCCACTTCTCGGCGCTGTGGCCGGAGGTCGAGGCGATTGCCGCCGAGGGGTTGGTGGGCATCGCCATGAACCCCAGCCACAGCTGGGTGGCGCCGGCCGGCGGCAGCAAGCCGGTGTTTGGCACCAACCCCCTGGCGTTCGCCTGGCCACGGCCGGCGGGCCAGCCGTTCGTGTTCGACTTCGCCACCAGCGCCATCGCCCGCGGCGATATCGAATTGCACGCGCGCCAAGGCAAAGCCATCCCCGAGCATTGGGCCATCGACGCCCAGGGCCAACCGACCACGGATGCCAGGGCAGCCCTGCAAGGCGCCATGCAAACCTTCGGCGGGCACAAGGGTTCAGCCCTGGCGGCGATGATCGAACTGCTGGCCGGCGCCCTGATCGGCGACCTCACCAGCGCTGAGTCCATGGCCTTCGACGCTGGCGTCGGCGCCGCGCCTTGCCATGGCGAGCTGATCCTGGCGTTCGATCCGCAGGTGTTTTTGGGGCAGGACTACGAGAAAGGTCTGGAACGCGCCGAAGGACTGTTCGCGGCCATCACGGGGCAGGGCGCGCGGCTGCCGTCGCAGCGGCGTTTCGAAGCCAGGGCCCGCAGCACGCAACACGGCGTAAAGATCCCCCGCGCGCTGTTCAACGATATCCAGGCGCTGTTGGCGCAGTAACCGCGATTCTTGTAGCGAGCAAGCTCATCTACAGAGGGGCCGTAATCGTTCAACAAGTGATCGTTTCAGTTCCGGGCTATGAATGAACGTCTTCTTGAATCGGCATACCGATGCAGCGCTCGAATATCTGATTCAGATGGTGACCATTGCCGTGGAATGAACTGATGTTGGCTGCAACCCATTCTTGTTGGTCAACCGCCCACCAATCGATTTCATAGCCGGCGTTGACGATGATCCATTCGAAAAGGATGCGTTGGGTTCGCCCGTTGCCTTCCCTGAAGGGATGCAGGACGTTGATCGTTCCGTAAGACTCGGCGCAGGCAACTACCAGCTGTTCACGTGAATAACCGTCAAACCAGCCTGCAGCCTTGAGCCGGCTGAATTCTTTGGTCGCTTCCGGTTCGATGCGCTCGGGGATACAGAACTGATTGCCACCCTTGCTGATCTTCACTGTTCTCAGTTCGCCTGCCCAACTGTAGATCCGCGAAAACAGCGTGTGATGGATGTCTTTCAAGGTTGCCAGACTGTAGGGCGGTTCCTGGAATTCGAACTGCGTTGCGCACTTCTCGGTGAGATAGCGTTCTGCCTCGTTGAGGTCTCGCTCATCACGCAAATCCAGGAGGTTTTTCAGGACATCGGTTCCCGGGTAGCAATCCGGGTCATGGCCAACGCCGTACTTGTCGGTATTCACACTTTGAGTTGTTGAACGGCTTTGAGTGCTGCTTTGCGGGAGGGCAGTTTGCATTCCTCATCGTTGAGCGATGTGGCGAAACCTTCAAGGCGCAGACTGGCGCTGAAGTTGGATTTACGATGCTTGGCGAAGTAGGCTTTTTTAGCTTGAAAACTCAGCTTTTCCATATCCGGCCCCTCTGTGCGAGTGATGGGAAATTATAGCTGATAGCAGGGGGGGCTTTGTTATCGTTCATCGCTCGTTTCAATCTTCCTGAATACGGATATCCAGTTGATGAACCTTCACTTCGAAACCCCCAACCTGTTGCTGCGCCCGCGTACCCTCGAACACTTCGAGGCGTGCATCGCCATGGACCTCGATCCGCACGTCACCCGTTACCTTCCCGGCCCCTGGGACGGTGGCGAGGAGCACCGCGATTTCGTGCGTTCGCGTATGGAGCGCGATTTTGGTGAGCACTGCGGCTATTGGGCGATCTTTGCCAAGTCCGCGCCGGAGGAGTTTCTCGGCTGGGTGTCGTTCATTCCCTACGAGGCTGTCGGCCCGGAACTGGAAATGGGCTGGCGCCTGGTGCGCCGGGCGTGGGGCAGGGGTGTTGCGTCCGAGGCGGCGGGGCGCATCGTCGAGCACGCTTTTCTCGGGGCAAGGGTCGAGCGCATCGTCGCCGATGCCCATGCCTTGAACGAGGCCTCGCTGGGGGTGGCGCGCAAGCTGGGTTTTCGTTTTGTGCGCGATGGCGAGTTCGAGGGACTGCCGAGCAAGTTTTTCGAGATGACCCGGGCGGATTTCGACGCCCGAGGACGTTGATCTGCCGCCGCTGACTGGCCGTTTGTCGCCACCTTGCTGCCGCTATCTGCCTGCTGCTATCAAGTTCAGCTAGCAGACAGTTTCGAGCTGTTAAAACACGTCTTACGCCTGGCAGGAGCCGGGTGGTTGCAGGGGGCGTTGTCAGCAGTTCAAGCGTCGGCGTCAAGCGCCGGGGAGGCAGCATGTTGTTACGTTACACGGCTCTGGTGGCGGTGGTCGTAGTGGCCTCCGGGTGTGTGCAGGAACGGGTGGTGCATGAGCGGCGGGTGGTCGAACGCGCGGCGCCGGTGGAATACGCCGAGGTGGTTGCGCCGCAGCCACCGCCGGTGCGGGTCATCGAAGTCGAGCCCATGCATCGCCCGGGTTATGTCTGGTCCAGGGCTTACTGGCACTGGGATGGCCGGCAGTATGTGGCGGTCCATGGTCACTGGGAGCCGTTGCGTCCCGGGTACCATTATGTGCACCCGTTCTGGGAGCGTCGCGGCGATGGCTGGCACCTGCATGCGGGTGGCTGGGCCAGTTGAGCGAAGGCGAACCGGCACACAGGCAAACCTATGAAAACGACCCGAACGGGTCGTTTTTTTTTTGCGCTCGCAGAACGCTGCATGCCTTGGCGTCAGGAGCGCCACGAACCTTCGGGCAGTTCGACTTCTCGTTGCGCCTGTGCCAGGGCCGCGCGCAGCCCCGGTTTATCCAGCGGGATGCAGTAGGCCGGTTTGGCCCGTTCGAAACGCCAGCTGTCCGCCAGGCCGCCGCCATCGACCGTGTCGAAACCCAGCTCGTCGAGCAATTGCACGACCTGCGCCTTGGCCTGCGGATCGTCGCCGGCAATCGGCAGGGCGCGGCGATCAGGGGCACCGCCGGGGCGGGCGTCGGTCAGCAGGTCCTGGGCGAGGATGGCATTGAACACCTTCACCACCCTGGCGCCTTCGAGGTGTTCGGCGAGCAATTGGCTGGTGGTGGTTTCGAAGCGGTCCAGGGCTTCGATATGGCCGTCGCGGTTTGGGTAATAGTTATTGGCGTCCAGCACCGTCTTGCCGGCCAGCAGGGCCGCGGGGAGGCTACGGTAATGGGCCAGCGGGATGGCCACCAGCACCAGCTCGCCGAACTGTACGGCGTCTTCGACGCTGCCGATGCGGCTGCCGCGAATGCCGCTGGCCACGCTGCTCATGGTCTGCGGGCCGCGGGAGTTGCTGAGCATCGCCTCATGCCCCGCCGCCAGGGCCAGTTGCGCCACGGCGCGCCCGATAAAACCTGCTCCGATAATGCCGATACGCATGTCCATGCTCCGTTGAAAGGGTCGAGCGGCTATGATGATTCGACACTAGATGGCGATAAATAAGCGCCTGGTACTTGGTCTCGTTACTGGGAGTGTTGAATGATGGATCGTCTGACCAGCATGGAGGCCTTTGTCGCGGCCGCCGAAAGCGGTTCCTACGCTCGTGCGGCGACCCGCCTGGGACTGTCGCCGCAGATGGTCGCCAAGCATGTGGCGGCGCTGGAGCAGCGGCTGGGCGCGCGCCTGCTCAACCGCACCACGCGCCGGCAGAGCCTGACCGAGCTGGGCAGTGCCTACCTCGAGCGCTGCAAGCACATCCTCGGCGAAGCCCAGGCTGCCGATTCCCTGGCGCAGATCATGAACGCCACGCCCCGGGGCAAGTTGCGCATCAGTGCGCCGGTGACCTTCGGCTCCTACAGCCTCATGCCGTTCGTGACGGCGTTTTTGCGCGAGCATCCGCAGGTGGAAATCGACCTGCACCTCACCGATCGCTACATCGACCTGGTGGAGGAGGGCTACGAGGCGGCCTTTCGTATCGGCCCGCTGGCCGATTCCAGCCTGACCGCCAGGCCGCTGGCGCCCTATCGCCTGATCGCCTGCGCGGCACCTGCCTACCTCGCCGCCCGGGGCACGCCACGGGTTCCGGCCGATCTCGAACAGCATGAATGCCTGGGGTACGCCTACTGGTCGCGGCCGGCGGACAACCAATGGCAGTTCCGCCACGACGGCCAGATACATGAGGTTCAGGTGCGCAGCCGCTTGCAGGTCAACGAGAGCAAGGCCCTGCTGTCGGCGGCCGTGGATGGCTTCGGCATCGTCCTGGGGCCGGCGGATTTTCTCGAACCGGCGCGGGCCGCGGGGGAATTGGTGCAGTTGCTACCCGGCTATGAGGCGCCGAGTCGCGCGATGCATCTGCTGTACCGGCCGGACCGGCAGATGACCGCTAAGCTGCGGCACTTCGTCGATGCGGCGATCGCTCGTTTCGGCGCCTGAGAGCAACGTCGAAAACCGTCGAAGCGCTCTAGACCGAAGCTCTTGAGAACCAAGCTTTTTTGTAACCAATACCGTTCGTCCGACGGATGGGTTTGGCAAGCGCCTGCCCGTCAGTCATTCTGGTGGCCGGGATGTCCTAATGCCACTATCGCTTTCATCCCCGTCGCTCCCCCTCCAGCCTCCCTGCGAATAGGTTGTTTATTGTGATGATCGCGTTGTCCCGGCCCGAGGTCGTGTATGCCCGATAAGGCGATTGCCGAGGAGCGGCGCCTGGCCGCCCTGCATGCCCTGGAGTTGCTGGACACCGCCAGTTGCGAGAATTTCGACCGGATCTGCCGCATGGCGGCCGAGTACTTCAAGGTGCCTACCGCCTTGATCAGCCTGGTGGACCGTGATCGTCAGTGGTTCAAGTCGCGGGTGGGTTTCGATGAGCCGCAGACCCCCATCAGCCAGTCGTTCTGCGCCTTCACGGTGCAAGGCCGCGAAGTGCTGGAGGTGCGCAACGCGGCGCTCGATCCGCGTTTCCAGGACAACCCGCTGGTGACCCGAGGCCAGGGCATCCGCTTTTACGCCGGGGCGCCGCTGTTGACCGCGTCCGGTTATGCCATCGGCAGCCTGTGCATCATCGACAAGGTCGAGCAGCAGTTGAGCATCGTCGAACGCCAGCAGTTGCGGGACATGGCGGCGATGGTCATGGAGCAGGTCGAGCAGCGCCAGCGCCAGCGTCGTCGCGACCCGGTCAGCGGCCTGGCCAATCGCGAGCAGTTCCAGAGCGACCTGCGTGACCTGGTCGAGCACCACATCGGCGAACAGCGCGTGCTGGTGCTGATCGATGCCCTGGACATGAAGGTGGCCCACGAACTGACCCTGGCCCTGGGACTGGCGCCTTTCGAGACCATCATCCGTTTTCTCGCGCTGCGTTTGCAGGAGTACCTGGGGCGGCATGTGCGGGTCTATCACGTGTCGGTCAAGCGCTTCGGCTTCCTGCTGCCGGCGCCGGCCGAGGGGCTCGATAGACTGCTCGATGCGCTGGTCAGTCGCCTGCGTCGCCAGCCGCCCGGGCTGGGGTTTCCCATGATTCCCACGGTATGCGCCGGAACCGTGGAGTTCGAGATCGATACCCAGTCGGTGGACGATGCCTTGCGCAAGGCCATGTTCGCCCTGGAGCTGGCCATGGCCGGGCGCAGTTTCTGGGCGCATTACGATGCCGGGCGCGATCACGCCCAGCGCCGCGCGTTCAACCTGGCGTCGGACCTCAACGACGCCTTGCGCAGTGGCCAGATCTACCTGATGTTCCAGCCACGTTTCGCCCTGCCCGACGGAGCCCAGGTCAGTGCCGAAGCCTTGCTGCGCTGGGAACATCCGTGGCTGGGGCCGATCTCGCCCGCCGAGTTCATTCCGGTGATGGAGCGCAACGGCCTGATTCATCAGGTGACCCGCTGGGTCATCGATACGGTGTTGAGCAAGTTGCGCACCTGGGGCCTGCCCGAGAGCTGCAAGCTGTCGATCAATCTGTCGCCCAAGGATTTCGAGGACCAGGATATCGCCGAGCTGATCCGCCGCGCCTGTGAGCTGCATGGCATCGACCCACGGCGGCTCGAAGTGGAGATCACCGAGGGCGAGTGGCTGCGTTCCAACCCGAATGTCCTGGCGCAATTGACGCGCATTCGCGAGCTGGGCATGGACGTGGCCATCGATGATTTCGGCACTGGCTACAGCAACTTTGCCTACCTGCACCAGATCCCGGCCAACGTGGTGAAACTCGACAAATCGATGATCACCGACCTTGAGCGCAACACCCAGCACCAGAAGATCACCCGCTCGATCATCAGCCTGGCCCGCGAGCTGGGTTATCGCACCGTGGCCGAGGGCATCGAGAGTTTCAAATGTTTGCAGATGCTCTACACGTTCGGTTGCGATGAAGCCCAGGGTTATTTCCTCGCCAGGCCGATGCTGCAGGAACGCTTCCTGGCCTGGAGCGGGGCGAACCGGTTCCCGTTGCAGCTTTGCGTCTAGGGCAGGCCTGCTGCTCGCCGGCGAGGCTGTGCCTTAGCGGGCCTGGCCGAGGGTCTTGGCCATGGCTTCGCCCGCCAGGGCATGGACTTTGCGGGTCGGGTGCCATTCATCCCAATAGAAATATTCGTCTGGATGGGCGCACGCCGGCTTCACCTCGGGATAGGTCGGCTGGCACGGTCGGTCGAGCTGGGCCAGGCCATGCTCGGCAGGCCGGCGGCGCAGTTGATCGCTGAAGGCGATGTGGTCGAAGTAGGTGATTTTTACATTGAGCTTTTTGCTCTCGGCCACCAGCAGCGACGGCAGTTGCCGTTCAAGTATCCGTTGATAGCGCAGCGCCTGTTCGCTCTGCCCGCTGGCCACCACCGCCGGGGCATGGCGCAGGTCGGTGCTGCCGACCACCAGGAAATGCCTGGCGCCGGCCTTGGCCAGACGACTGACGGCATTCTGGATATGGTCGATGCTGCTGGTGGCCAGTTCGTCGATCGGCTCCTTGTGGCCGAAGTCGGCATGCTCGAAAAAGTCGTTGGCGCTGATGAAGATGAAGTACAGCGCGCGAGGGTCGGCCTGGCCTTTGGCGTTGGCCAGGTAGTCGTCGATCTGCCCGCTCACTCCTGTGTCGCGGTACGCAGTCATCCAGGCGTAGTAATTGTTCTGCCCGCTTTTCGCGCCGCCAACGGCGTGGTCGGTGAGGGGCAACCGCAGGCTTTTGGCAAGTACTTCCACGGCGGTCGGGCCGTTGCTCCAGTGGCCTTGCCAATACAGCTCGCCGGGCAGTTGCTGGGCGTCCTTGAACTGCTGGGCGAGCATGTCCCGGGTCAAGCGGTCGCTGGCGCCGTTGTCGGAGTAACTGTCGCCGAAGGCGTAGAGATGATCGAACGACGGGCCCGCCAGGCAACTGCCGGCGGCCAACGAAAGTGCGAGCAAGGGAGCGAGCAGGATCAGGCGCATGGGCGGTCTCTACGGTGAAAGGCGAGGGTTCATCGTAGAAGTTTCGAGCGTTGCCGATGCGCCGGATGCGACCTGGGCTTAGCCGTACTCGTCCGCGCGTGCCTGTGGGCGACCTGTACGACTAAAGTTTCACCGCGGCGAACGGGCGAGCAGGGCCTCGACCTTTTGCCGGAACGCCTCCAGCGCGGCCTGTTCCTCGGCGCTGTATTGCCTGGCGCTTTCATCCAGTGCGCAGACGGTGCCGAACACCTCGCCATCGGCATCGCGCACCGGGTAACCCAGGTAGTTGCTCAGGCCGAATTCGACCTCGTCCTCGTTGCCTGCCCACTCGGCTTCCAGGCGCGAATCCTTGACGTACAGCGGCTGGCCGCTGTCCACCACGCGCTCGCAATACAGCGCCTGGCCGTTGTGCGCGAGGCTGCTTTTCTGGCCCTGGGCACCAATCGGATAAGTGTCCTCATGCCGCCCGCCCGAAGCTTCGACCTGCATGTGCTGGGGCAGCGAACGCATGATCAGGATCGAGCTGACGCCCAGTTGCCTGGCCAGGGCGTCGATATCGGCCTGCAGCGAGTCGAACAACGGAGAAGACTTGGCCACCTGGGCCTCCTGTCTGTTTAACCTGGGGAGGGCCGACTATAACGGGGCGGGTGGGGCGGCTTTAAATACCGAATGGGTCCTTGCTTATATTCGTTTGCAGTTCGTTGCCGAGGCAGCGCTGGGGGACAAAAGAATCGGCCACGCCGGGCCGATTCTTCTTTTGCGCGAGCGCTAGCCGGTCCAGCGTTGAGCGGCCACCAACAGCCTTATTGGCTATTCACGTTCTTCGGTCAGGGCGGTGTGTTCAGTCTTGCTGCAAAACCTTCAGTGCAGCCGAAGCGAGAAACCCCGAGCGGCTCTTGGCTTCCGGGTGATGCAGCACGTATTCGTCGATGCGGTTCAGCAAGTAACCGGGCAGGGTGATGTTGAGCTTCTGCGCCTTGCCCAGGTACTTGGTGACATCGATGTCGATCAGCGCCCAGGTGCAGCCTGCGTACTGAGGGTTGGCCGCGTGCAGGGTGACCTTGTTGGCGTGCGGGATGGGGGCACCGTCTTCGGCGAGAATCTCGAAGTGCCCTTCGATGGCTTCGCGGGCCATGGCCATGGCGTCGTCGAGGTCGTCACCGGCCGAGAAACAGCCAGGAATATCGGGGACTTCCACCCCCCAGGCGTGTTCGTCATCGCCCATTGAAATTGCAATCGGGTAAAGCATGTGCGGAACCTCCAGGGCGCGGTGAATCACCTTCACATAAGCAGCGCCTGTTTCAGAATGCTGATGGCGGTTTTTCTCAGCAGGTCCTTTTTGGGATGTGGCACTGTCACCAGCCCCGGTTTACTGGGATGCCTGAAATGATGGTGACTGCCTCTGACCCTGACCAGATACCAACCGTCTGCGACGATTTGGCCGATCAAATACCGACTGTCCACATCACCTCCTTGTGATGCCGGTGGTTACTATACCTACCAAAAAAATGTGTTCAATACCTGGCCCGCCCGACGGTCGTTGGCAGGGGAACTCCGCAGGCTGAAGTGTAGAAAGAGCGAGTTTGGAACGCGGCGGATAAAAGCGCTGGCTGTGTTGCAGGATCCTTCTCGAACCGCGATATCTGCCGAAGTACTGGCCAAGCTGATTGCGTTGAGGACCGACAGGAGTACTCGATGGTCATCTTTGAAGATGAGCGAACCCGGCCGAGGCGTTGGAGGACAGCACGGGGCTATTCGGGGTTATTGCCATTTCCGCGCTCGTTTATCGTGGCCGCAGGTTGATAAGGCGCCCATAAAAAAACCGGTCACTCGAGGACCGGTTTTTTTGTTTCTGTATCCCGCGTCGGCAGGGCCTGACGCTGGACTCGAATGAAGTGGAGCGGGTGAAGGGAATCGAACCCTCGTTATCAGCTTGGGAAGCTGGAGTAATGCCATTATACGACACCCGCTCGGAGCGGCTGACTTTGTACCAGAAGTGCGCGCGGATTTGAAGTTTTTCTTTGCCGGGCCTGTGTTTGCGAAGCGGTGGGAAATGCACGCAGGCACGCTTCTACGCCGTCATCGCGGCGACGGGGCGAAGACCGGCTTGCGGTCTATCGCGGGCAAGCTCGCTTCTGGGGCAGGGGACGAGTTGCTCGCGATGACGCCACTTCAGATAGCCAGGGCATGGTGGTCCTGCAGGTAGTGATAACGCGGACGACTGGTGTGCTGGGTCGGTTTGAGGAACCCCATCAGCGCGTTACGGCTGTCCCGGCAGGCGGCCTTGTGTTCCATGTCGAGGAAGTGCCCGGCGGCCTGGATGGTGCTGAACGTCGAGTGCCGGACATGGTTGCCGAACAGCCGGGCGTCATTGGCGGCGGTGTATTCGTCCCATTCACCGTTCATGAACAGCACCGGTACCTCGATGTTCTTCGCCGCTTTCAGGTAGCACTGGCGGTCGCTGCTGAGGACATGGCTGATGTGGAAGTGCATCTGCCCGTATTCATGCTCGGCCAGGGTGCTGACGTGGCGATAGTTGAAACGCTTGAACAGTGACGGCAGGTGCTTGCCGATGGTCTCGTTGACCAGGTGCCCGACACGGTCGCCGTCCCGGCTGCCGAGGTAATCGACACCGCGTTCGAGGTAGTCGCGCATCGGCTCGTTGATCACTGGCGAGAACGAGCTGATCACCGCCTTTTCAATGCGCCGCGGGCGCTGCGCCAGGGCGAGCAGCGTCGGCGCGCCACCCCAGGAAAACGACATCACGTGCTCGGCGGCGAAGTGGTCGATCAGCTCCAGCAGGATCAGCCCCTCGACTTCCTTGGTGAGCATTTTCTCGTGCCTGTTGTGGGCTTTCGAACGACCGGCATAGGGCTGGTCGTAGAGCACCACATTGAATTGCGGATGCAGGTTCTTCACGGTCTGCGCAAAAGAGGCAGTGGTGGCCATTGAGCCGTTGACCAGAATGATGGTCTTTTCTGCGGCATCTGCGCGATAGAACTCCGTGTAAACCCGATACTGACCTTGTATATCCAGCACAGCGATTTCTGGCCTCATGTCATAAGACTCCTGGCAAGCGGGTATGCGCGCAACCGAGGGTGCACGAGATTTGTGACAGGTAGGCATACGCCTGGAATTTTTTAGCCCATGTCGATCCGCACAGATGGTCGACGGGTGTTGTTATAGGCGGGCAATTTGCCGGACAACAGGAATGAGCACAGGCGGCTCGGACGGCAAAGGATTTCTTAGAAGTATGTTCGTGACTCATCGGTCACATTTCGGCCGACGGACTGATTCAAGCAGGGAGAACGCCGTCTCGCAAGTGCCGTTGGTAAATTGTTCGACAACTTCGGCTGAATGGTCATCGCATCGTCGATGGCTTACAGCGGCTACGGAAATTGTAGGCGCTCAGACCAGGCGGATTTCTTCATCGGTCAGCGGCCGGTACTCGCCGGGCGCCAGGTTTTCGTCGAGGGCCAGCGGTCCCATGCGTTCGCGGTGCAGGCGCAAGACCTTGTTGTCGAAATGACCGAACATGCGTTTGACCTGGTGGTAGCGGCCTTCGATGATGCTCAGCCGCGCACACTGGGGGCCGAGGATCTGCAGTTCGGCGGGCAGGGTGGTGAGGTCCTCGAAAGCGAAGTACAGGCCCCGGGCGAAGGTCTCGGCGTACT
Source organism: Pseudomonas sp. 09C 129 (assembly GCF_002843625.1). Lineage (NCBI taxonomy): Bacteria > Pseudomonadati > Pseudomonadota > Gammaproteobacteria > Pseudomonadales > Pseudomonadaceae > Pseudomonas > Pseudomonas sp. 09C 129. Next base: position 2,045,414 of record NZ_CP025261.1, read on the forward strand.
CCGGGCCTATGTCCTGCTCGGTCTCGACGTAGTAGCGCTTCGGCAGTTTGGTCTGCGGCTGGGTCAAGCGCCGCGACCAGCTGCCATCGTTGGTGAGGATCAGCAAACCGGTGGTGTTGTAGTCCAGGCGACCGGCGATGTGCAGCTCGTGCTTGTCCGGTTCGTCCAGCAGGTCGAGCACGGTGCGGTGTTCGGGATCGCGGGTGGCGCTGACGCAGCCCATGGGTTTGTGCAGCATGAAATAGCGCGGCGGCTTGCCGGCCTGCAGCACTTCGTCGTCGAGCTCGACCCGGCTGAACTCGCGCACCTCGGCATGGGGGTCGCTGACCACCTGGCCGTCGATACGGATGCGCTTTGCCACCAGCAGCAGGCGCACCTGCTGGCGGTTGAAGCGGGGCAGGTTACTGAGGAAACGGTCAACGCGCATGGCTATCGGCAGGCTGGCAAAAGGCTGCGCATCTTACGGGATCGGCCGGGCGGCCGCTTGCAGTTGCGCATCGACCCGGGCACAGCGCGGGCACAGGCAGGCGCGATCGCGCAGCTCCGGCGGCAGGGCTTCGAGCACCGCCGGGTCGATGCTCACGCTGTAGCACCAGCAGGCCTGGTCGGCGGTACGCGGGTCGGCCAGGCTGCAGTCGTTGCGGGCGCCGCAGGCCGGGCAGAGGCTGGGGTTGTTCAGGGTCGGTTCATTCATAACGGGAGTGAGGCATTTCCACGCAGGTTCGGTTACGGCCGGTCTGCTTGGCACGGTACATCGCATGGTCGGCGCGCGATAGCAGGCTGTGCAGGGTATCGTCCGCCTGCAATGTGGTCACGCCGATGCTGACGGTCAGCCGCATATTCCTGCCCTCATAGGTGTAGCGCTGTTGCTCGATCAGCAGGCGGATTTTCTCGGCGATCTTCAGCGCCGTGGCGCTGTCGGTGTCCTTGAGCAGCACGATGAACTCTTCGCCGCCCCAACGGCAAACGATATCGGACTGGCGCAGGCAGCTTGCCAGGTGCCGGGCGAAGCCGCTCAACACCTGGTCGCCGGCGAGGTGGCCGTAGGTGTCGTTGAGGCGTTTGAAGTGGTCCAGGTCGAGCAGCAGGGCGGCCAGCGGCTTGGGCTCACGCTGGGCTTCGAGCATGGCCTGGGCGGCCAGCAAGTCGAAGCCGCGGCGGTTGGGCAGGCCGGTGAGGCTGTCGAGGGTGGCCTGGGTTTCGATCTTGCGCTGGAAGCGTCTGACTACGCCATTGAGCAGGGTCAGCACGATCAGGGTGATCGCCAGGCAGATCAGCAGGTTGAGATACAGCGAGCGGCGGATATCGCCCAGGGCGCTGTCCTCGCGCTTGTCGACGAGCAGGTACCAGTTCAGTTCGGGAATGAACCGCACATTGAGGAAGTGCCGCTGGTCTGGGGCGCTGTACTCATAGTTGCCGCTGTGGGGCTTGGGCAGCCTGGCCTGCAGGTCGCGCAGGTTTTCCAGTTCGAACAGCAACTGTCCGGCCCGAGCGCCCTGCGGGCCGCCTTCGGCCCCGGTGAGGACGATCCGGCCCTGGGTATCGACGAAATACACGCTGCGCTGATAACGCTGCTGGTAGCGGTCGATCAGCTTGATCACGGCATCTACCTTGAGGCCGACACCGGCGGCGCCGATGAGATTGTCCTGGTAGTCGTAGACCTTGTAGTTGATGAAAAACGTCAGGTTGTTCTGGTTGGCCTGATCCGGATCGACGTTGATTTCATACGGGGTGGCCATGTCGCGGACCCGGAAATACCAGGCGTCGCGGGGGGTATCAGGAGCGATTTTCTTCAGCACGCCTTTGGCGTGGTAGTAGGTCAGGCTGCTGTTGGAGACGAAGAAGGCGGTGTAGGCGCCGTAGTGGGTCATCACCTCATTGAGGTAGCGGGTCATCTGCTCGGGATCGCGTTCGCCAGCCATCACCCAGTCGCGCATGAAGGTGTCGCGGGACATCATCGAAGAAATCAGGATCGGTCGTACCAGGTCTTTCTGGATCTCCGAATACACGGTGTCGGAGGTCAGCGGCAGCTCGGTGTTGACGATGTTGTCGCGGATCGAGGTTCGCGAGGCGTAATAGCTGAGCAAGGAGGTGACCATAAAACCGCCGCCCAGCAGCGCGATGAGCGTGATGATCAGCCAGCGTTGCGAATACAGCGGGGAGCTAAGCGGCATGGGTGACTCCGTGGCCGTGACCCGATGCAAGCATTCTAGTGGCCGCGCCGACGGGTAGCTGCGCCATTTGATCGCTCGCCAGCAATGGCATACAGCCCGCGAAAACCGGCCGTTTTCGGATCCAAAATCCTTGCCTGGCGACTTGTATCAAGGTGTAACCAAAATCGCACCAGACCCGGTTTTCGCGGTCAGATATTTCGTCAGCCAGAACATCCTTGGCTGCCGCCGGCCAGCGTCGCTGGCATGGCCCATCAGCGGTCCAGGAGGCCGCCATGTATCGTCGAATTCTTCTCACTGCGTTCCTGGGTTTGGCTCTTTCTGCCTGCGTTCCCTATTACGACTACGACGGAGGTTCCACTTACTACCGCTCTGAGGTCTATACGACGCCGGCGCCGGTCTACTACGGCGGTTCCTATTATTCTTCCGGTCGCGGCTATTACGCGCCGCGTTATTACCAACCAGCGCCGCGGTACTACCAGCCCCGGTATTACCAGCCGGCACCGCGTTACTACCAGTCGGCGCCGCGGGCCGTTTATCGCGCCTACCCAAACCGTGGCTGGGATGGCCACCGCCAGGGCTGGAACAACGACTATCGGCGCCATGACGGCCGCCGCGACCATGACGGCCGGCGTGGCGGTCGAGACTGGAGCGATCGCGGTCGCGACGATCACCGCCGTGACCGCCACCACAACCGCTGATCTACCCACAACCAACAAGCGGCGCCTGGAGCGCCGCTTTTTCATGGCTGGTTTTCAGAAGTCCGACAGATCCGCCAAGGGGTGACGACCTTCCCAGGCCTTGTGGAAATGCGCCTCGACCACGGCGTCGGGGATGCTGTTGATGTCCGGCCAGTGCCAGCGGGGCTTGTGGTCCTTGTCGATCAGGCGCGCCCGCACCCCTTCGCTGAATTCGGGATGCCGGCAGCAGTTCAGGCTCAGGGTGTATTCCATCTGGAACACCTGCGCCAGGGACAGGTGCCGGGCCTGCTGGATCTGCTCCCAGACCAGGCAGGCGGTCAGCGGGCAGCCTTCACTGAGGGTTTTCGCCGCCCGCGCCAGCAGGGCATCGGAGTGATTGTGCAACTGGCTGATGGCTCGCCAGGCACAGCGTACATCGCTGACGTCCAGCCACTCGTCGATCTGCTGGCGCCGTGGTAGCCACTGGGCTGCGGGCATTTGTTCGACGGCCTCCTGTTGCAGGGCCTTGAGCAGACTGTTGAGCTGCATCGGCGTCTGTTCCTGCCAGTTGAGCTGTAGCAGCCCGTTGATCAGCGCTTCTTGCTGGTCGTCCCGCAGGAAGCGGTCGGCCAGGTCCAGGTCGATGGCGTCGCGGCCGTTGATGTGCGCGCCGGTCAGGCCGAGGAACAGCCCGAGCTTGCCCGGCAGGCGCGAGAGGAACCAACTGGCGCCGACATCCGGGTACAGGCCGATGCTGATTTCCGGCATCGCCAGGCGGCTGCTTGGCGTGACGATGCGGATGCTGGCGCCCTGCAGCAGGCCCATGCCGCCACCGAGCACATAGCCGTGGCCCCAGCAGATCAGCGGTTTCGGGTAGGTGTGCAGACGGTAGTCGAGACGGTATTCCGCGGCGAAGAACTGCGCGGCCAGCGGCGGTACTTCGCCGGGGTGGGCCAGGCAGGCCTGGACCAGGCTGCGCACTTCGCCGCCGGCGCAAAAGGCCTTGGCGCCGTTGCCGCGCAACAGCACACAGACCACTTGCGGGTCCTTGGCCCAGGCTTCCAGGCGGTCGCTCAACAGATGGATCATTGGCAGGGACAAGGCGTTGAGGGAGTGTTCGGCATCCAGGCTGGCAATTGCGATGCGCGCGCCGTCGGTGCCGGTGAGTTCTTCGAAGTGCAGATTCATCGTGACCTCGATCGGGAATTTGAGCGTTCAGTATGATCGCTATAGGCGAAAGTGGCGGTTCTGCGTCAGATCAATTGACAAGCGTGGTGGGCTTTCCTAGGGTGCGCCCATTGATTTTACCGGGTGCAACCATGACCGATGACGACCGTATCAAACTCGAACCCAGCTGGAAGCAGGCGCTGCGTGCCGAATTCGACCAGCCTTATATGGCGGAGTTGCGCGAGTTCCTGCGTCAGGAACATGCCGCTGGCAAGGAGATCTACCCGCCGGGCCCGCTGATTTTCAATGCGCTGAATTCGACCCCGCTGGACAAGGTCAAGGTGGTGATCCTCGGCCAGGACCCCTACCACGGCCCGGGCCAGGCCCACGGCCTGTGCTTCTCGGTGCAGCCGGGCGTACCGGCGCCGCCGTCCCTGGTGAACATCTATAAAGAGCTCAAGCGCGACCTGAACATCGACATGCCCAACCACGGCTACCTGCAGAGCTGGGCCGACCAGGGCGTGCTGATGCTCAACACCACCATGACCGTGCAACGGGCCAACGCCGCTTCTCACGCGGGCAGGGGCTGGCAGCACTTCACCGACCGGATCATCGAAGTGGTGAGCGAGCACCAGCCGCACCTGGTGTTCCTGCTGTGGGGGGCCCATGCCCAGAGCAAGCAGAAGCTGATCGATGCCACCAAGCACCTGGTGCTGACCTCGGTGCACCCGTCGCCCCTGTCGGCCTACCGCGGCTTTATCGGTTGCGGGCATTTCAGCCGGACCAACAAGTACCTCGAGCAGAATGGCGAGACGCCGATCGAATGGCGGTTGCCGGCGGTTTGATGGGGGGTTGAAGGCCGTTATCGCGGGCAAGCCTCGCTCCTGCAGAATCAACGCAAAACCCTGTAGCCGCTGCCGCAGGCTGCGATAGGTCCGAAGGACCTCGGCGACGCTGAACATCGCGCCCCCTTCGGGGTCGATTGCAGCCTGCGGCAGCGGCTACAGGGGACCGGCTTCAGTCCGGTTTCTTGTCCCAATGCCGGAACAGCGGCTCGGCCAGAAACAGCACGAACAGCAAGCGCATCACCTGCATCGCCGTCACCAGCGGCACCGACAGTTGCAGGGTCTCGGCCGTCAGGCTCATTTCCGCGATGCCGCCGGGCATCATGCCCAACGTCAGCGAACGCAAGTCCAGATGAGTCAAGGCGCTCAGGGCCACGGCCGCGAGGCTGGCGATCAGCATGGTCAGCGCCGTGCCGATCAGGGTGCGGCCCATGAATGAGGGCGCGCGACGGAAGAACTGGCGATTGAAGTGACAACCCAGGCCGCTGCCGATCAGCCACTGGCCGATCTGGCTGCCGCCGTCCGGCAGGCCGATATGCAGGTCCCAGCCGATACTGACCGCGGCGCTGACCAGCAGCGGCCCGAACAGCCAGGGGTTGGGCTGGCGCAGGCGTTGCCAGAGCCAGGCGAGCAGGGCGCCCGCCGGAAACAATACGGCCAGCCAGCGCCAATCGACGCTGGCCGGATGCAGTTGGGGCACGCCTTCACCGAGCAGGTACTTGAAGGCCGCCGGTACACACAGGACCACCACCAGCACCCGCAGGCTCTGCCCGGCCGCCACGCGGCTGAGCACCGCGCCGTTGCGCGCGCCGAGGTTGACCATCTCGCCGGAGCCGCCCGGCATGCTGGAGAAGAACGCGGTGGCCCGGTCCTCACCGGTGCGCCGCAGCAGCCAGACCCCGACCACGCTGGACAGGCTGGTGACCAGGGCACCGAAGAAGATCAGGCCGAAGTGGCTCATGACCTGTTCCATCACCACTGGTGTGAAGTGCAGGCCGATGCCGATCCCCACCACCCATTGCCCGCATTTGCGGCCGCCGGGAATTTCCCCCAATTGCCAGGGCGTCAGGCAGCGCACCAGGATGATCGCCAGCAACGAGCCGACCATCCACGGCAGCGGCCAGCCGATCTGGCTGGCGAGGTAACCGCCGGCCAGACCGACCAGGGGCGTACCCCACCACTGTTTGAAGCTGACCTCAGACATCGGCCACGGCGCGTTGCAGGGCCGAATGCTTGCGCCAGATGCGGATCATCGGCATCAGCAGCATGATCACGGTCAGCACCCAGACGCCGACGGTGATCGGGCTGGACCAGAGGATTTCCATCGCGCCGTTGGAGATCGACAGTGCGCGACGCAGGTTCTGTTCCATCAACCCGCCGAGGATAAAGCCCAGCAACACTGGCGACAGCGGGAAATCCAGCTTGCGCAGGATGTAGCCGAAGATGCCGATGCCGACCATCAGGAACAGGTCGAAGGTGGTGGCGTGCACCGCGTAGACGCCGATCCCGGTGATGATTGCGATCACCGGCACCAGGGCCCAGTTCGGCACGGCGAGGATGCGGGTGAAGACGCGGATCATCGGAATGTTGAGGATCACCAGCATGATGTTGGCGATGAACAACGAGGCGATCAGGCCCCAGACGATGTCCGGCTGCTGCTGGAACAGCAGCGGACCCGGGGTGATGTTGTACAGCGACAGGGCGCCGATCATCACCGCGGTGGTGCCCGAACCCGGGACGCCGAGGGTCAGCATCGGTACCAGGGCGCCGCAGGCCGAGGCGCCGATCGCGGTTTCCGGTGCCGCCAGGCCGCGCTTGTCGCCCTGGCCGAACTTGCCGCTGGCGCCGGCGATGCGTTTTTCGGTCATGTAGGCCACGGCGCTGGCCAGGGTCGCGCCGGCACCCGGCAAGACGCCCATGATGAAGCCCAGCAGGCCGCAACGGATGTTCACCACGAACACCGACGCCGCTTCCTTGAAGTTGAACATCATGCGCCCAGTGGCTTTCACCGCTTCCTGGCCGCGATGGGTTTTTTCCAGCAGCAACAGGATTTCGCTGATGGAGAACAGGCCCAGTACCAGCACCACGAACTGGATGCCGTCGGTGAGGTGGATGTTATCGCCGGTGAAGCGGTACACGCCGCTGTTGGCGTCGATGCCGACCGACGACATGAACAGCCCGATCAGCGCGGCGATAAAGGTCTTGATCGGACGATCGCCGGCCATGCCGCCGAGGCAGACTATGGCGAACACCATCAGCACGAAGTACTCCGCCGGGCCGAAGGCGATCGCCCATTTCGCCAGCAGCGGGGCGAACATCACCATGCCGCAGGTGGCGATGAAGGCGCCGATGAACGAGCTCCAGGCCGACAGCGACAGAGCCACCCCGGCCAGGCCCTGGCGCGCCATCGGGTAGCCGTCGAGGGTGGTCATCACGGTGGAGGCTTCGCCCGGGATGTTCAGCAGGATCGAACTGATCCGGCCACCGTATTCGCAACCCAGGTAAACCGCCGCCAGCAGGATCAGCGCCGACTCCGGTGGCAGGCCGAGGGCGAAGGCGATCGGGATCAGCAGTGCCACGCCGTTGATCGGGCCCAGGCCCGGGAGCAGGCCGACCACGGTGCCGATCAGGGTGCCGGTCAGGGCGGTGACCAGGTTGTAGGGGCTCAGCGCGACGCCGAAACCCTGGCCCAAATAGCCAAGCGTATCCATATCAGTTCTCCAGAACGTCGAGCAGGCCCAGGGGCAGTGGTACATCCATCACCCGGTCGAAGAGCACGTACAGACCGATGGCCATCAGCGTGGTGACCACGGCGCTGGGCACCCAGCGACCGCCGTACAGGCGCGCCATCGGAATGCCGATCAGGATGCTGCTGAGAATGAAACCCAGGGGTTCGAACAGACCGGCGAAGATCAGCAGCAGGAGCACACAGATGCTGATTTTGGTCAGGGTTTCACGGTCCAGTGGCGGCTCGTCTTCGCTGTGCTTGATCGGCGCCGGGCGAAACACCATGTACAGCAGCGCCAGGCCCATCAGGCCGAGCATCAGCAGGGGAAAGGCGCGCGGGCCGACCGGTTCGTAGGAAAAGGCGGCCTGGTAGGGCCAGGCCATCAGTGCCAGGCCCAGGCAGACCAGGAGCAGCAGCGAGGCGAAAAGGCGTTGTAAGAGCATGGGAAACTCCTGGGCCCCGCCCCCGAGAAAGGGGCAGGGCCGCTAGACAGGGGCGATTACTGGATCAGGCCGAACTCTTTGGCCAGGGTCTTGTAGTCGGCCACCTGTTTCTTCACGTAGGCGTCCAGTTCCGGCCCGGTCATGGCGAACGGGAAGAGTTCGCGCTGGTCGCGCAGCTTGGCGAACTCTTCGGAAGCCAGCAGCTTGTCGAAGGCGTCTTTCCACCAGGTGTAGTCTTCGTCGCTGACCTTCGGCCCGAGGTAGAAGCCGCGCACCACTGGCCAGACGATGTCGTAGCCCTGCTCCTTGGCGGTCGGGATGTCCTTCATTTCCGGCTCGTCCAGGCGCTTGTCGGAGAACACCGCGAGCAGGCGCATGTCGCCGCTCTGGATGTGCGGCATGGAGTCGGAAATGTCGGTACTGCCAACCTGGATGTGCCCGCCCAGCAGCGCGGTGGCGATTTCGCCGCCGCCTTCCAGGGCCACGTAGCGCAGGTCGCGCGGGTTGATCCCGGCGGCCTTGGCGATCAGCGCGGTCTGCATCCAGTCCTGGCTGCCGACGGTGCCGCCGGAGCCGATCACCACCGAACTCGGGTCTTTCTTCAGCGCCTTGACCAGGTCGTCGAGGGTCTTGTACGGCGAGTCGCTCTTCACCGCGATGGCGCCATAGCTGGTGCCGACCGCGGCCAGCCAGCGCACCGCGCTTTCATCGAAGCGGCCGAACTTGCCCTGGGCCAGGTTCAGCAGCGAACCGCTGGACCAGGCCACCAGCGTGCCAGCGTCAGCAGGGCGCTGGGCCACCACCGCGTTGTAGGCCACCGCGCCGACACCGCCGGGCATGTAGGTCACGCGCATCGGCTTGGTCAGCAGCTTTTCGTTGACCAGCGCGCTCTGCGCCAGTTTGCAGGTCAGGTCGAAACCGCCGCCGGGGGAGGCCGGGGCGATGCATTCCGGGCGCTTGGGTTCGGCGCTGGCGGCGGCGAGCAGTTGACCGGCGAACAGCATACAGCCGGCGGCGAGGGCCAATTTACGCAGTGATGGGTTCATGCTTGTCTCCACAGGAGTTGTTGTTGTGTGTTGCATGCCAGGGGCCTTGGCAGGCGTGGCGCCTGCTCAAGGTCGGTCGATTACCAGAGCGCCAGGCTGTAGCTCACCAGCAGGCGCACTTCATCCGCATCGCGGGTCGAATAGTTGGAGCGGTAGGTGGCGTTGCGCAGGCGCACCGCGACGTCCTTGAAGGTGCCGCTTTGCACCACGTACTTGATCTCGGTGTTGCGTTCCCATTCCTTGCCGGTATCGCCGTTTTTCAGGGCGATGTTGTCGCCGCTCAGGTAGCGGGTCATGAAGGTCAGGCCGGGGATGCCGAGCTTGCCGAAGTCGTAGTCGTAGCGGGCTTGCCAGGAGCGTTCTTCGGCGCCGGCGAAGTCGTTGATCTGCACGAAGTTGACCAGGTACGGGTCGGCCCCGTCGAGGTAGGGGAAGGCGCTGTCGCCGGACATGTGCTGGTAGCCGGCGCTGAGTTTATGCCCGTTCAGGGCGTAGCTCACCAGGCCGTTGAGGGATTTGTTGTCGATCTTGCCGCCGCGGGCCTGGCCCTGGTCGTCACTGACGGCGAAGCGCAGGTCCGTGGCGAAGGTGCCCGGGCCCATCGGCTGCGAGGCGAGCAGGCCGAAGAAGTGCTGGTTGTAGACCTCGGCGAGCTGGGCAAAGTGGTAGCTGCCGGTGATCTTGTCGGTGAACTTGTAGTCCAGGCCGCCGAAGTCGAAGTGCTTGCCGGCGACGGTGCCGGCGAAGCGGCTGTTCTTGTTGTTGAGGGCGATGTCCTCGAAGTCGGTGCTGTCGCGATCCTTGGCTTTCTCCAGGCGGCCGCCGGTGAAGGTCAGGTTCTTGATTTCCCTGGAGGTCAGCAGGCCGCCCTCGAAGGTCTGCGGCAGGATGCGCCCGTCGTTGGGCTTGATGGTCGGCAGTTCCGGGATCAGGCTGCCAATCTTCAGTTCGGTGGCGGAGATTTTCACTTTGCCGGTCAGGCCGACTTTGGAGTACTCGTCGGCGGCGCGCCCGTCGTCGTGGGTCGGCAGCAGGCCGGTGCCGGTGCGGTCGGGGCTGGAGTCGAGCTTGATGCCGAGCATGCCCAGCGCGTCGACGCCAAAGCCCACGGTGCCGTCGGTGTAGCCCGATTGCAGGTTGAGCATGAAGCCCTGGGCCCATTCGTCGCGCTTGGATTGCTGGGCACTGGTACCGCTGCGGAAATCGCGGTTGAAGTACATGTTGCGGGTTTCGAGGGTGGCGCTGCTGTCTTCGAAGAAGGCGGCCTGGCTGATCGGTGAGAAACCGGCAAGGGCGGCGGCGCTGGCGAGGGCGGTGTGGCTGAGACGGGAAAAACGAACAGGCTGGCAAGCCTGAGGCTGCATGGACAGCATCGTGTTGTACTCCGTTATTGTTCTTATTGGCGAAAACGCTTCGAGGCGTTTTTCGGGAGGCCACCGGGAGGTAGCCACGGAAGTCGAAACAATCCGTGACAGGACTCTAAAGGGCCAACCTTTCGCTAACCTTTCAGCAGACTTTCACGGTTTTCGGGCTTCACAGCAGCGGTCCCGGCTGTAAACTCCGCGGCAATAAAAAGTGCCGTCGATCCCCTGAACGAGGTAGGAAATCCATGCGTGTGCTTCTCGTCGAAGACCACCTGCAGCTGGCTGAAAGTGTCGCCCAGGCGCTCAAGAGCACGGGTTTGACCGTGGATGTGCTGCACGACGGAGTCGCCGCGGACCTGGCCCTGGGCAGCGAGGATTACGCCATGGCGATCCTTGATGTGGGTCTGCCGCGCATGGATGGTTTCGAAGTGCTGGCGCGCCTGCGTGCCCGGGGCAAGAACCTGCCGGTGCTGATGCTGACCGCGCGCAGCGATGTCAAGGACCGGGTCCACGGCCTCAACCTGGGGGCGGACGACTACCTGGCCAAGCCCTTCGAACTGACCGAGCTGGAAGCACGGGTCAAGGCCCTGCTGCGGCGCAGCGTGCTCGGCGGTGAGCGGGTGCAGCGCTGCGGGGTGCTGGCCTACGACCTCGATACCCGGCGCTTTACCCTGGGTGAAGAGCTGCTGACCCTGACCTCCCGCGAGCAGGCGGTACTCGAGGCGCTGATCGCCCGGCCGGGTCGGGTCATGAGCAAGGAGCAACTGGCGTCCCAGGTGTTCGGCCTGGATGAAGAGGCCAGCCCGGACGCCATCGAAATCTATGTCCATCGCTTGCGCAAGAAACTCGACGGCCAGCCGGTGGCCATCGTCACCTTCCGCGGGCTTGGCTACCTGCTGGAAAGCCGCGATGCATAGGCCCAGCAGCCTGCGCTGGCGCCTGCTGTGGAACCTGGCGCTGCTGCTGGTGGTGCTGATGCTGGCCAGCGGCCTGAGTGCCTACTGGAACGGCCGCGAGGCGGCGGATACGGCTTACGATCGGACTTTGCTGGCCTCGGCCCGGACCATCGCTGCCGGTTTGTCCCAGCGCGACGGCGGCCTGAGCGCCAATGTGCCCTATGTCGCCCTCGATACCTTCGCCTATGACAGTGCCGGGCGGATCTATTACCAGGTCAACGATATCCATCAGAAGCTGATTTCCGGTTACGAAAACCTGCCCGGTCCGCCGCCGGGCACGCCGCGCACCGACGATTATCCGGCGCTGGCGCGGTTCTACGATGCTACTTATCAAGGGCAGAACGTCCGAGTGGTGAGCCTGCTCAAGGCGGTCAGCGAGCCGAACATGAACGGCATGGCGGAGATTCGCGTGGCGGAGACCGACGAGGCGCGGGTCCGCATGGCGCGCAGTCTGATGGCCGATACCCTGTTGCGCCTGGGCATGCTGGCCATCGGTGCGTTGTTGCTGGTGTGGTTCGCGGTCAGCGCCGCGTTGCGTCCGCTGGAGCGTTTGCGCAGCGCGGTGGAGGAGCGCCAGCCCGACGACTTGCGGCCTTTGCCGCTGGTCGAGGTGCAACGCGAGTTGTGGCCCTTGGTGCGGGCGCTCAATCACTTCACCGAGCGACTGCGTGGCCAGTTCGAGCGTCAGGCGCAGTTCATCGCTGACGCCGCCCATGAATTGCGCACCCCCCTGGCGGCGCTGAAGGCGCGCCTGGAATTGGGGCTGCGGGCCTCGGAGCCCGAGACCTGGCGCAATACCCTGGAAAGCGCCGCCCAGGGCACCGATCGTCTGACCCATCTGGCCAATCAACTGTTGTCCCTGGCGCGGATTGAAAACGGCGCCCGGGCGATTGCCGAGGGCGGCGCGCAATTGCTTGATCTCAGCCAGTTGGCCCGCGAGTTGGGCATGGCCATGGCGCCCTTGGCCCACGCCCGGGGTATCGCCCTGGCCCTGGAAGCCGATGAGCCGGTGTGGCTGCGCGGCGAACCAACCCTCTTGAACGAACTGCTGAGCAACCTGGTGGACAATGCCCTGGCCCACACCAAGCCGGGCGGAAACGTGATCCTGCGGGTCAGCGCGCCGGCGGTGCTGGAGGTGGAGGACGACGGCCCGGGGATTCCCCTGGAAGACCGCGACCGGGTATTCGAGCGCTTCTACCGACGCAACCCCCATGTCGCCGGTTCCGGCCTGGGCCTGGCGATCGTCGGTGAAATCTGTCGCGCCCATCTGGCGCAGATCAGCCTGCACGATGGCGCGCAGGCGGGGCTGAAGGTGCGGGTGAGTTTTAACGCGGGCTAGAGGCTTGTGGCACAGGTTCAGTAGGGCATTGATTCAATAGAACATTGACCGCGACTCGGCCAGATCGCTGCACATCACTTTGTTCTCGGGGTCGATCCCGAGCTTTTTGAAGGCTGGCACGCTGAGGATATCGATCTTCGCCAGTGGGTGGTCGGTGTCCTTGTGGCAATAGAGGCTGGCGACCTGCACCAGGTCGACGTAGTCCAGGCGCGCGGACTGGCGCTGGAAGTCCAGGTACTGCCCCGGCAATTTGGCCAGCTGTTCCGGAAACTCCCAGACTTGCAGCAGCTTGTCGCCCAGCAACGGATGGATGTGCTCGATCACGTGGTTGAGGCTGACCGGGTCGGACAGCAGCTCATAGTGATCTTCCGCATAGGTCAGGATCGGCAGTACGCCGATCTGGTGCACCAGCCCGCCGAGGGCGGCCTGGTCGGGCTTCAACTGGGTATGGCTGCGGCACAGGGCATAACTGACGCCGGCCACTTCCAGGCTTTTGCGCCAGACGTCGTGCATCTTTTGCGCGATCACCTCCGAGCGGGCATGGAAAATCTGCTCCATGACCAGGCCGATGGCCAGGTTGCTGCTGTAGTTGACGCCCAGCCGGGTAATCGCGGTGTGCAGGTCGGTGACTTCCTGGGTGGCGCGCAGCAGGGGGCTGTTGACCACTTTGATCAGGCGCGCCGACAGCGCCGTATCACGGCCAATCACTTTGCTCAGGGTACTGACGCTGATTTCCGGATCTTCAGCGGCCCGGCGAATCTGCAGGGCCACTTCCGGTAGCGTTGGCAGAACCAGGTCATCGTTGTCGATGGCCTCAACCAAATCCTGTTGGACCTTTTCCGCCAGCTCACTCATTTCTGTTCTCTAGGGGTATTGCAGGAAGTTGCGGCAATCAGCGCTGGATTTCTCGATCGCGATCCAGCTGGTAAGGCAGGTCCAGCAGGTGCAGCCCGGGACCTTCGAGCGCGCCAAGATGGAGATTGCCATCCTCTGCAGCTTCGGCTTGCAGTACGGCCAGGAGTTCAATGTTTTGTTCGGCGCGCGCGGCGATCACAACCTCACCGATGGCGCTGCCGTGGGTCGGGGAGAACAGCGGGGTGCCGGGTTCCGGCAATTCTTCGGCGTTCAAGGCCAGGCGGTAGAGGCGGCGCTTGAGTTTGCCCAGGTACTGCATGCGCGCGACGATTTCCTGGCCGGTATAGCAGCCTTTCTTGAAACTGACGCCGCCGATGGCCTGCAGATTGAGCATCTGCGGGATGAACAGCTCACGAGTGGCCGGCATGACCTGGCCGATGCCGGCGCGGATCTGGCCCAGCAACCATTGATTAAGGTCGCCTTCGGGCAGTTGCGCGGACAGCTGTTCGCGCAGGACCTCAGCTTTATCTGCGGGGGCCCAGAGCTCGGTCCGGTCCGCTGAAACACGAATGGCGATCAGGCCGTCGTTGCGGGCGACCGCTCCGTCTTCCGGCGGCAACTCCAGCCCAAGACCGGCCAGCAGCGTATTGGCGTTGCCCAGGCCAAAGCGCGCCCACAGGGCACTTTCATCGCTGAGCTTGGCCTTGGAAAACACGGCGTATTTTTTCAGGTCCGCCAGTTGCGGCTCCAGCAACTCGGTGGCCATGGCCAGCAGGCAGCCATCGCCTTCGAGCAGGATGCGAAAGCTCGATTGCATGCGGCCTTTCTGGGTGCAACGGGCGCCCAGGCTGGATTGGCTATCGCTGAGGTAATTGAGATTGCAGGTCAGCTGGCCCTGAAGGAACTTGCTGGCATCGGGGCCGCGGACGGCGAGAACGCCCTCGTGGGACAGGGAGCAGAAAAAAGCGGAATCAGCCATGGGTCATCGCAGGGTAAAAAGTCTGGCGAACATCATAAGGGGGCGCCCTTGAAATGGGTAGTTCACAAAGGATGGGTGGTGACCGACCAAAGCCGACTGTTCTGGTGTCCGTCGGGCTGTATACTTGCGCTCTATTTGAGGAGCGCTCCATGGTCGAAGATGTTGAATTGAACCGCCTCTACTGGCACAGCCGCCGCGGCATGCTGGAACTGGACGTGTTGCTGGTGCCATTCGTGAAAGAAGTCTATCCGCATCTGAACGATGTTGATCGTGCCTGCTACGTCAGGCTGCTCGAATGCGAAGATCAGGACATGTTCGGCTGGTTCATGGAACGCTCCGAATCCGAAGATCCCGAGCTGCAACGCATGGTCCGCATGATCCTGGATCGTGTCCAACCCAAGTAACGCCTTCGAATGCCGCTGGCAGCCTTCCAGGCAATTGCTGGCGGCCTATCTCCTGGCCCAGCTGTTCGCGCTGGGCGCCTTGCTGATGCTCGATATTCCACTCTGGGCCCGTCTGCTCGGGGTGCTGCTGTGCCTGGGCCACGGAGTCTGGGCGTTGCCGCGGCGGATTTTTCTGAATCATCCCTCGGCCTTCAGCGGTCTGCGTCGTAATGCCGATGGCTGGCAGTTGTGGTGCGCCGGGCAGGGCTGGCGGCCGGTGCAACTGCGGCCTGACAGCCTGGCGCTGCCGCTGCTGGTGGTGTTGCGTTTTCGCCTGCCGGGCGAGCGCTGGGTGAGGTCGGTCTGTGTGCCACGGGACGCGCAGGCGGCCGATGTGCATCGGCGCCTGCGCGTGCGGCTCAAGTTCAGTCGCCGTAGGTGGGCGGCACCAGAATAGTGTCCAGTGCCTCGGGCAGCAGGTTCGGGTAATCGAGGGTGTAGTGCAGGCCCCGGCTTTCCTTGCGCTCCATGGCTGAACGAATCATCAGCTCGGCGACCTGGGCCAGGTTGCGCAACTCGATCAGGTCGCGGCTGACCTTGTAGTTGCTGTAGAACTCATCGATTTCGTCCAGCAGCAGACGGACCCGGTGCTGAGCCCGTTGCAGGCGCTTGTTGGTGCGTACGATGCCGACATAGTCCCACATGAATCGCCGCAGTTCGTCCCAGTTGTGCGCAATGATCACGTCTTCGTCGGAGTCGGTGACCTGGCTGGCGTCCCAGACGGGCAGGGCGATCGGAATGGCGATCTGCGGCAGTTGTTCGAGAATGTCGGCTGCCGCGGAACGGGCATAGACGAAGCATTCCAGCAGTGAGTTGCTGGCCATGCGGTTGGCGCCGTGCAGGCCGGTAAAACTGGTTTCGCCAATGGCATACAGGCCCGGAACGTCGGTGCGGCCCTGCTGGTCGACCATCACCCCGCCGCAGGTGTAATGCGCGGCTGGTACCACCGGGATCGGCTGTTTGGTGATATCGATGGAGAATTCCAGGCAGCGCTCGTACACGGTCGGGAAGTGGCTTTTGATAAAGGCTTCCGGTTTGTGGCTGATGTCCAGGTACACGCAATCGATACCCAGGCGCTTCATTTCATGGTCGATGGCCCGGGCGACGATATCCCGTGGTGCCAGTTCGGCACGCGGATCGAAACGCGGCATGAAGCGTTCGCCGTTGGGCAGCTTCAGGTGCGCGCCCTCGCCGCGCAGGGCTTCGGTGATCAGGAAACTCTTGGCCTGCGGATGGTAGAGGCAGGTCGGGTGGAACTGGTTGAACTCCAGGTTGGCCACCCGGCAGCCCGAGCGCCAGGCCATGGCGATGCCATCGCCACAGGCGCCATCGGGGTTGCTGGTATAGAGGTAGACCTTGGCGGCACCGCCGGAAGCGAGGATGACAAAACGCGCACCGTAGGTATCGACCTCGCCAGTGGCGCGGTTGAGTACGTAAGCGCCGAGGCAGCGATCGCCTTCCAGTCCCAGGCGCTTTTCGGTAATCAGATCGACGGCGACCCGTTGTTCCAGCAGTTCGATATTCGGGCGTTGCCGGGCCTGCTCCAGCAATGTGGTGAAGATGGCCGCGCCGGTGGCGTCGGCGGCATGGATGATGCGGCGATGGCTGTGGCCGCCTTCGCGGGTCAGGTGAAATTCGAAACCGCCGTCTTCATTGCCCGATTGCTCGTCACGGGTGAAGGGTACGCCCTGGTCGATCAGCCATTGAATGGCCTCGCGGCTGTGCTCGACGGTAAACCGCACGGCGTCTTCATGGCACAGGCCGCCGCCGGCATTGAGGGTGTCGTCGACGTGGGATTCGACGGTATCGGTGTCGTCCAGCACTGCCGCGACGCCACCCTGAGCCCAATAGGTCGAGCCATTGGCGAGATCGCCCTTGCTCAATACGGCAATGCGCAGATGACCAGGCAAGGTCAGCGCAAGGCTCAAACCGGCAGCGCCGCTGCCTATCACCAGAACATCGTGTTGAAACTGTTGGCTCATTGGAAGATTCCGCTCAAAAGCGACCCGGGTCGGGGTTGGCGCAAGACGCCTGGATCGGCGAGTCAAAGCAGCCATGCAGCCCACTAGTATATAGAGGGGGGGATCGGCACAATAGCGGTGCCTTCGTGGCATTATGAAATTATGAGGGCGAGAAAAGCGGTCTGGCGAGGCAGTGATGGGTGGCTCGATTTTTCCGTCAAATCGGGGAGCTGGCGACTGTATCGAAGATGTAGCAACCTTTTTCTCTTCATGGTTACACAATGTTCGCTCCGTACGGCTATAAAGATTGGGAACTTTTGACACGGCCCCAAACTCAATAGAAGGTTGCCTGATAGAAGGGACAGCGTCGGTTTTATGCAGGACTTGTGTCGTGGTCATGCAGCTCAATTCGACGACAGGATTATTCGCGCAGCCGGCCTTGCCCGCGCTGCGTTTTTCGTGCGTGCCAAATCAGAGCCCGCAGGAAACTTGCTTGGAGGGGGAGAACTTTTGCGAAAAGCCCGAGTCTATGTTTGCAAGCCTGATCGTTTAGTTATGCAAGCCTCCTCCGAGCTTATCGAGGAGTGTTCATGCTAACCCAGGAAGAGGATCAGCAGCTGGTCGAGCGCGTTCAGCGCGGCGACAAGCGAGCTTTCGATCTGCTAGTGCTGAAATACCAGCACAAAATTCTCGGGTTGATCGTGCGTTTTGTGCACGACACCCATGAAGCCCAGGATGTTGCACAAGAAGCCTTTATCAAGGCTTACCGTGCGCTTGGTAATTTCCGCGGTGACAGTGCGTTTTATACGTGGCTGTATCGTATCGCCATCAACACGGCGAAAAACTATCTGGTTTCGCGCGGCCGCCGGCCGCCGGATAGCGATGTCAGTTCCGAGGATGCGGAGTTCTACGATGGCGATCATGGCCTCAAGGATCTCGAATCGCCGGAGCGCGCATTGCTGCGGGATGAGATCGAAGGCACCGTCCATCGAACCATTCAGCAACTGCCAGAAGATTTGCGTACGGCTTTAACTTTACGTGAATTCGATGGTCTGAGTTACGAGGACATTGCCAGCGTCATGCAGTGTCCGGTGGGTACCGTGCGCTCCCGGATTTTCCGCGCTCGGGAAGCCATCGACAAAGCCCTGCAGCCGTTGTTGCAGGAAACCTGAGACAGCGGCGACAGCCAAGAGAGGAACCGCCATGAGTCGTGAAGCCCTGCAGGAATCGCTGTCCGCGGTGATGGATAACGAAGCGGACGAACTGGAATTACGTCGGGTATTGAATGCCGTCGACGAAGTGGAAACCCGTGAGACCTGGGCTCGTTACCAGATCGCCCGGGCGGCCATGCACAAGGAATTGCTGCTTCCGCGTCTGGACATCGCCGCGGCTGTTTCTGCTGCGCTGGCTGACGAAGCCGTACCGGCCAAGGCCACTCGTGGTCCATGGCGTAGCCTGGGTCGCCTGGCTGTTGCCGCATCGGTGACCGTTGCCGTATTGGCGGGTGTTCGCCTGTACAACCAGGATGAGATCGCTGGTGTCGAACTGGCACAGCAATCGAACCAGCCAACCCTGGCCGCTCCTCAAGTAAAAGGCCCAGCTGTATTGGCCGGCTACAATGAGAGTTCGGAAGCCCCTGGCCCTATGGCCAACGGCGTATTGCAAGGTCAGCCAGGCTGGCACGATCAGCGTCTGCCAAGCTACCTGCGTCAGCATGCTCAACAAGCTGCACTGAAGGGCACTGAAAGCGCTCTGCCTTATGCTCGTGCGGCGAGCCTGGAAAACCGTTAAGGAGGATCATGCGCGCCATCCCTCTACTCTCGCTTCTGCTCAGTGGCTGGTTCATTGTTCCAGCCCACGCCGACGAAGCTCAGGATTGGTTGAAACGTCTTGGGCAAGCCGAACAGCAGCAAAGCTTTCAGGGTACTTTCGTCTACGAGCGTAATGGTAGTTTTTCTACCCATAACATCTGGCATCGCGTCCAGGATGGCCAGGTCCGCGAGCGACTGATTCAGCTCGACGGTTCCGCTCAAGAGGTTGTGCGTGTTGATGGGCGTACCCAATGTGTCAGCGGTACGCTGGTGGCTGGACTGGGGGACGCCCCCAACTCTTCGGCCCACTCACTCGATCCAGAAAAACTCAAGAATTGGTACGACCTTGCCGTCATCGGCAAGTCGCGTGTGGCTGGGCGCTCCGCGGTCATTGTTTCCCTGACCCCGCGGGACCAGCACCGTTATGGTTTTGAATTGCATCTGGACCGCGAGACGGGCCTGCCGCTGAAATCGCTGCTGTTGAACGATAAGGGGCAGTTGCTCGAGCGTTTCCAGTTCACTCGCCTGGATACGGCGGATGTGCCGAAGGACAGCGAGCTGCAGGCCAGCGCCGAATGCAAGGCCGTGGCCCTGGACAGCGACAAGGCCTCCGCGGTGAAGGCTGCGCAGGCCTGGCATTCCGACTGGCTGCCGCCAGGCTTCGAGTTGACCAGCAGCAGTGCGCGTAAAGATCCCGACACCAAGACCATGGTCAACAGCCTCATGTATGACGATGGCCTGGCCCGCTTCTCGGTGTTCCTCGAACCGCTCAATGGCGCGACGGTGACCGACACCCGCACTCAACTGGGTCCGACCGTGGCGGTATCCCGACGCCTGACCACGCCTGAAGGCGAAATGATGGTAACGGTGGTGGGTGAGATACCTATCGGTACCGCCGAAAGGATCGCCTTGTCGATGCGTACCGACGCCGCTGCGCCCAAGGCGCAGTGAGTAAGCCCCGGGTGTTCATCGAGCGTTAATGTTGGTTGTGTAAGAGGTCTGCAATGCCAGCTCTGCAATCGAGATATCTAAATGTTCGGTGAGCATTTTCATTTGCAAAACCCCCTGTTTTTTCTTATAGGTCAGAGCCACTAGGTTCTGGCCTTGTTTGTCGTTTCCGGGACAAAAGTACTGCGCGAATCGCCTGGTATTTCTTGTCCCTATCGCTTAATCACGCTCGTTGTAATGGGAGCCGTATGTCGATACCACGTTTGAAATCCTATCTCTCCATTTTCGCTACTGTGCTGGTGCTCGGTCAGGCCGTTACCGCGCAGGCGGCGGACTTGCCTGACTTCACACAACTGGTCGAGCAGGCGTCGCCTGCAGTGGTCAACATCAGTACCACGCAGAAGCTCCCGGACCGCAAGGTTTCCGCCCAGATGCCGGACCTCGAAGGTCTGCCGCCGATGCTGCGCGAGTTTTTCGAGCGTGGCATGCCGCCGCAGCCGCGTTCGCCACGGGGTGATCGCCAGCGTGAAGCCCAGTCCCTGGGTTCTGGTTTCATCATTTCGTCGGACGGTTACATCCTGACCAACAACCATGTGATTGCCGACGCGGATGAAATCCTGGTCCGCCTGGCCGACCGCAGCGAATTGAAAGCCAAGCTGATTGGCACCGATCCACGCTCCGACGTGGCGTTGCTGAAGATCGATGGCAAGGACCTGCCGGTGCTGAAGCTGGGCAAATCCCAGGACCTGAAGGCCGGCCAGTGGGTAGTGGCTATCGGCTCGCCGTTTGGTTTCGACCACACCGTCACCCAGGGCATCGTCAGTGCCATCGGTCGTAGCCTGCCGAACGAAAACTATGTGCCGTTCATCCAGACCGACGTGCCGATCAACCCAGGTAACTCCGGTGGTCCGCTGTTCAACCTGGCCGGTGAAGTGGTGGGTATCAACTCGCAGATCTACACCCGTTCCGGCGGCTTCATGGGTGTGTCCTTCGCTATCCCGATCGATGTCGCCATGGACGTTTCCAACCAGCTGAAAGCCGGTGGCAAAGTCAGCCGCGGCTGGCTGGGCGTGGTTATCCAGGAAGTGAACAAAGACCTGGCGGAGTCCTTCGGCCTGGAGAAACCGGCCGGTGCGCTGGTGGCCCAGATCCAGGACGACGGCCCGGCGGCCAAGGGCGGCTTGCAGGTGGGTGATGTGATCCTGAGCATGAACGGTCAACCGATTATCATGTCGGCGGACCTGCCGCATCTGGTCGGTGCCCTCAAGGCGGGTGCGAAAGCCAATTTGGAAGTGATTCGTGACGGCAAGCGCAAGAACGTCGAATTGACCGTTGGTGCGATTCCGGACGAAGACAAGGCCCTGGACGCCATTGGCAAGTCCGGTGCTGAGCGCAGCAGCAACCGTCTGGGCGTTGCGGTGGTCGAGCTGACCGATGAGCAGAAGAAAACCTACGACCTCAAGGGCGGTGTGGTGATCAAGGAAGTTCAGGATGGCCCAGCCGCGCTGATCGGCCTGCAGCCGGGCGACGTGATCACTCACCTGAACAATCAGGCGATCACTTCGACCAAGAACTTCACTGAAATCGCCCAGGCGCTGCCGAAGAACCGTTCGGTATCGATGCGGGTTCTGCGTCAGGGACGTGCCAGCTTCATTACCTTCAAGCTGGCCGAGTAGTCCGTGTAGCGGATTGATCGCGCAATAAAAAGCCCGCCTCGAAAGAGGCGGGCTTTTTTGTGGGCGCCGGTTGGGCTCAGCGCATCATGTCCTTGACCATCTGCTCCTGGTCCATCAGCTCACGCTGACGTGCATCGATCCGTGAAGACAGGGGAAAGTTGCTGCCGGCGCGACGTTTGGCGAAATCCAGCTGCTGGATCGCCTGGCGATAGTCGCCGACCAGGGCAAAGTATTCGGCCCGCGCCTGATGCAGGCCGATGATATTGCCCGACAGACCGCGGGTTTCCGCCACCGAGTACCAGACGTCCGGATCGTCGGAGCGGGTCTTGAGCAGGCTTTCCAGGGCCTTTTCGGCGTCCGCCGGGCGATTCTGCTTGAGCAGCAGGTCGACCCTGACCTGGTTCAGTGGGTAGTTGCCAGGATACTGCGCAAGCATTTTATCTACCCGGGCCTGGGCGTCGGAAAAGCGGCTGGTGGCGGTATCCAGGTCGATCTGGGCCAGGTTGTAAGTGATGTCGTTAGGTTGCTTGGCCAGCAGCTGCTTGAGGTTTTCCCGGGCATCGTTGAACTGGCTGCCCTTGATCTGGGCGATGGCGAGGCCGTAGCGGGCGATGTCGTTTTTCGGGTTTTCGTCGAGCTGGGCGCGGAAACGCTTGGCACCCATGCCGGGGGACTCTTCGTAGATCAGCTGTACTCGTGCGCGAATCAGCTGGTAACGCAGGCTGTCTTCCTTGCCGCCGGCCTTGGCCTGTTCGGCGCGGTTGCGGGTGTCGGCGATCCGCGATTCGGTGACCGGGTGAGTCAGCAGGAACTCCGGCGGCTTGGCGTCGAAACGGTACTGGCGCATCAGGCGCTCGAACATGGTCGGCATGGAGCGCGGGTCATAACCGGCCTTTTCCAGGTTGAGGATGCCGATGCGGTCGGCTTCCTGCTCGTTCTGCCGGGAGAAGCGCCGTTGTTCCTGGATGGCCGCGGCCTGGGTGCCGGCAATGGCGGCGATCCCGGCGTCGCCACCGCCCGCCGCGGCGATCACGATCCCGGCCAGCAGGGCGGCCATCATCGGCACCTGCATGCGTTGCGAAGCCTCGACGCCACGGGCGAAGTGGCGTTGCGACAGGTGCGCCAATTCGTGAGCCAGAACCGAGGCATATTCGCCTTCGGTCTGGGCGTTGAGGAACAGTCCACCGTTGACCCCGACAATCCCGCCGGGAGCGGCAAACGCGTTGAGCTGCGGGCTGTTGATCAGGATGAACTCGAGGCGTCGGTCGTTGACCTGGCTGGTCTCGACCAGTTTGTAGACGCTGGTTTCGACGTAATCCTTGAGTTGCGGGTCGTTGAGTTGCGAAACCTGGCTGCGCAGCAACGCCAGCCAGGCGCGGCCCAGTTGGTGTTCCTGTTGGGGCGAGACAATGGCAGAACTGGCGTCACCGAGTGATGGCAGGTCGTCGGCGAAGCCTGGTGAGGCGAGCAGGCAAGCGAGCGTCAGCAGGGTAGGGCGCAAAAAAGTCATGCACAAAGCCTTAGTCGACAAAGAGTCTACTGTAGCCGGACACCAGGCCTTGGACCAGATATTCTAGGCACCTCGACGACCCTCCCGGAGTGACGCAATGACTGATGCTGTAGCCCACGACGCCGAGCTCGATGCCAGCGGACTGAACTGCCCGCTGCCGCTGCTCAAGGCCAAGATGGAACTCAATCGCCTGGCCAGCGGCGCGGTGCTCAAGGTGATCGCCACGGATGCCGGCTCCCAGCGCGACTTTCGCACCTTTGCCCGTTTGGCCGGTCATACCCTGCTTCGCGAGGAAGACGAGGCTGGGGTCTATCGTTACTGGCTGAAGAAGGCCTGAACCGCCCCGGAAATCATCGCGCCTCTGTCTAAGGATCATTGATGTTCAAAGTGTTACGCGACTGGATTCAGCGCTACTTCTCCGATGAAGAGGCCGTGGTACTGGCCGTTCTGTTGTTCCTGGCCTTCACCGCGGTGCTGACCCTGGGCGGTATGCTCGCGCCGGTGTTGGCGGGGATGGTGCTGGCCTATCTGATGCAGGGGCTGGTGCTCACGCTGGAACGCTGGCGTTTGCCTGGTGGGGCGGCGGTGGGCCTGGTCTTTGCCTTGTTCATGGGGCTGCTGCTGGTGTTCATCGTGGTCGTCGTACCGCTGTTGTGGCATCAATTGATTACCTTGTTCAACGAGTTGCCGGGAATGCTCGCCAAGTGGCAATCGTTGCTTCTGTTGTTGCCGGAGCGTTATCCGCACCTGGTGTCCGACGAACAGGTGTTGCAGGCGATCGAGGTGGCACGCGGCGAGATCGGCAAGTTCGGCCAGTGGGCGCTGACCTTCTCGCTGTCCAGCCTGCCGCTGCTGGTCAACATCATGATCTATCTGGTGCTGGTGCCGATCCTGGTGTTTTTCTTCCTCAAGGACCGGGCGATGATCAGCCAGTGGGTGCGCGGTTACCTGCCGCGCGAGCGGGCTCTGATCACCCGGGTGGCCCAGGAGATGAACCGGCAGATCGCCAATTACATTCGTGGCAAGGTGATCGAAATCGTCATTTGCGGCGGGGTGACCTACATCGCCTTCGTGGCCCTGGGACTGAACTACGCGGCCCTGCTGGCGCTGCTGGTGGGGATTTCGGTGGTGGTGCCTTACGTCGGGGCGGTGGTGGTGACCGTGCCGGTGGCGCTGATTGCCTTGTTCCAGTGGGGCTGGAGCGACCAGTTCATCTATCTGATGGCGGTCTACGGGATCATTCAGACCCTGGACGGCAACGTGCTGGTGCCGCTGCTGTTCTCCGAGGCGGTGAACCTGCATCCGGTGGCGATCATCTGTGCAGTACTGTTGTTTGGCGGGCTGTGGGGCTTCTGGGGGGTGTTTTTCGCGATTCCCCTGGCCACCCTGTTCAAGGCGGTACTGGATGCCTGGCCGCGCAAGGAGCCGGTTGTGGCGCCCTTGCTCTAGAGCGGCCCTGCTCTGGAAATGAAAAAGGGGGGCGGCTGAATCAGCCGCCCCCCTTTTTTTAATCGGTTACCTTTTAGTCGGCTACCACGCTCAGGCCTTGTTCAGCGCCTGCGCAGCAGCCAGTACCGCATCCACGTGGCCTGGCACTTTCACGCCACGCCATTCCTGGCGCAGCACGCCATTTTTGTCGATCAGGAAGGTGCTGCGATCGACGCCCATGTATTCCTTGCCGTAGAGCTTCTTCAGCTTGATCACGTCGAACAGCTGGCAGACGGCTTCGTCCTTGTCGCTGATCAGCTCGAAGGGGAATTCCTGCTTGCACTTGAAGTTCTCGTGGGACTTCAGGCCATCGCGGGAGACGCCGAACACCTCGGTGTTGGCGGCCTTGAACGCGGCGTATTGATCGCGAAAGCCCTGGCCCTCGGTGGTGCAACCCGGGGTGCTGTCCTTGGGGTAGAAGTAGATCACCACCTGCTTGCCCTTGAGCGCGGCCAGGCTGACGGTCTGACCGCTGGTGGCCGGGGCTTCGAAGTGGGCAACAGGTTGGTCGATGGCAACGGCCATTGGGGCTTCCTTACATTGGGTTCTGTGGGCGCCAGGGTTCGATCAGCGCATCGAGATTCATTGCGTCGGCGAAGTCCAGGAACTGATCGCGCAGCCAGCTGATCTGGGTGCCGGCCGGCAAGGTCACGGTAAAGGTGGCGTTGAGCATGGTGCCGCCGGTCTGCGGGGCCTGATAGGTATCGCAGGTCAGGTTTTCCAGCTCGACATGGTGGTCGATGAAGAACTGGCACAGTTCATTGACGATGTCCGGGCGGTAGGCGGCGCTGACGTAAGCCACATAAGGCAGGGCCTGCGGGCGGTTTTCCAGGGCCGCGCTGCGCACCACGTTGACGGTGAAGGCGTATTTCTTCGCCAGCGACGGCAGGCCGGCCTCCAGGCGCGCCAGGGCATCCCAGCTGCCGGAAACCTCCAGGACCAGCGCACTGCACTCACCATGGCGGGTCAGGCGGGAGGTCACCACGGCGCAGCGGTTTTCATGGCTGGCGCGGCACAGGACGTTGGTCAGCTCCATGGGGTTGGCGCCGAGGGCACTGATGACAAGGAATTGTTCGCGGACTGTGGGGGTGGACATGCAGCATTCCTAAAGCGATGAGCGGTCGATACTTTTGCAGGCTTGAGTACTGGGTAAACGTCCGGATGCGGTTTCAGAAGCCCTGAACCGCCAGGTTGCGACGAGCTCCATAAAAGGCGAGAGCGAAGGGCGGCAACGCAGGATTGGGGCTTCGGATGCCGAAAAGGGAGGCTGGAACCCGGCGTACAAGCTTAGCAGTACCGATCAAAGCCTGAAGGGTAGCGAAATACATCGCTCAGGGGAATGCTCGCAGCGCGGTACTTCGCTTGTGCAAGCATCTTGGCGCCAGTACCATTACCGCTCTCTTTTTCCGGCAGGAGCGGTTGCATGATTGCGGGCAGTATGGTGGCACTGGTCACACCCATGGATGCACAGGGTCGTCTCGACTGGGACAGCCTGAGCAAACTGGTGGACTTCCACCTGCAAGAGGGCACCAACGCCATTGTGGCGGTCGGCACTACAGGTGAGTCGGCTACCCTCGATGTGAACGAACACATCGAAGTGATTCGTCGCGTGGTCGCTCAGGTTGCAGGGCGTATCCCGGTGATCGCCGGTACCGGCGCGAACTCGACGCGCGAAGCGATCGAGCTGACCACCAATGCGAAGATCGCCGGTGCCGACGCATGCCTGCTGGTGACCCCTTATTACAACAAGCCGACGCAAGAAGGCCTGTATCAGCATTTCCGTGCCATCGCCGAAGCCGTCGATATCCCGCAGATCCTCTATAACGTGCCGGGCCGCACCGCTTGCGACATGCAGGCCGAGACCGTGATTCGCCTGTCGACCGTGCCGAACATCATCGGCATCAAGGAAGCCACCGGTGACCTGCAGCGCGCCAAGGACATCCTGGCCGGCGTGAGCAGCGACTTCCTGGTGTACTCCGGTGACGACGCAACCGCCGTCGAACTGATCCTGCTGGGTGGCAAGGGCAATATTTCGGTGACCGCCAACGTGGCGCCAAAAGCCATGAGCGAGATGTGCGCCGCCGCGATGCGTGGCGATGCCGCCACCGCCCGGGCGATCCACGAGAAGCTGATGCCGCTCAACAAGACTCTGTTTATCGAATCCAACCCTATTCCCGTGAAATGGGCCCTGTGCGAGATGGGCTTGATGGCGAACGGTATCCGTCTGCCGCTCACCTGGCTCAGTGCTGCCTGTCACGAACCGCTGCGGCAGGCCATGCGCCAGTCCGGCGTATTGGTTTAATTGAGGAAGTACTACGCATGAAGCGATTGGCCGGACTTTCCGCACTTGCCTTGATTATCTCCAGCACCAGTGGCTGCGGTTGGATTTGGGGGCCGGAAGGCTACTTCCGTGACCGCGGCAGCGATTACCTGCAAGCGCAACAGACCGCACCGATGCAACTGCCGTCGGATGTCAGCACCTCCAAGCGCCTCGATCCGCTGCTGCCGATTCCGCGCAATGTGGCCGACGACACCGTCAAGGGCGAATACATCGTGCCGCGTCCGCAGCCGTTGGGCTCGGTGGCCGATGCCAGCGACTACACCCTGCAGAAGAGCGGCGATGCGCGTTGGGTCATGGCCCAGCACGCCCCGGCCGAAGTCTGGCCGGTGGCCATGCAGTTCTTCCAGGACAACGGTTTCCGTATTGACGAACAACGTCCGCAAACCGGCGAGTTCACCACCGCCTGGCAGCGTTCCGACGAACTCTCCGCATCCATGGCCAAGCGCCTGGGCAGCGTAGGTTCGGCCGATAACGAAACCCGCGTGCGGGTGCGTATCGAGCCAGGCGTGCAGCGCAATACCAGTGAAGTCTACGTGGTCAGCGCCGAACGTCCTGTCGGCAGCACCTCCAACGTCGATTTCACCAACCGCTCGGTCAACACCAGCCTGGATGCCGCGCTGGTCGACGAAATGCTCGCCAGCATGAGCCGCAGCGCCGAGAAGGGCGGTTCGGTCTCCCTGCTGGCCGCGCGTGATTTCGATACCCCTAGCCGTGTCAGCCTCACCGAAGACGGCAGCGGCAACGTGGTGCTCAACCTCGGCGAAGACCTCGACCGCGCCTGGTCGAGCGTCGGCCGTGCCCTGGAACAGGGCGAGTGGCGCGTTGAAGACATCAACCGCAGCCTGGGCCTGTACTACATCAACCTGGCGGAAAAAGCCGAGAAGAAAAACGACGAGCCGGGCTTCTTCGGCAAGTTGTTCGGCAGCGCACCGGCCAAGGAAGAAATCGAGGCCCGCGCCGAGCGTTATCAGGTTCGCCTGAGTAAGGTGGGCGACAACGTCCAGGTCACCGTCGAGAAAGACATCAACACCGTTGCTCCGCCTGAAGTGGCGCGCAAGGTCTTGACTGTGATTCAGGACAACCTGGGCTGATCCGATGCGTTTCGCCGTTCTCGGCAGTGGCAGTCAAGGGAATGGCACGCTGATAGCCAGTGACGACACCTACGTCCTGGTGGATTGTGGTTTCTCCTTGCGCGAAACCGAGCGGCGCCTGCTGCGCCTGGGGGTAGCCCCCGCGCAGCTGAGCGCGATTCTGGTAACCCACGAACATGCCGACCACGTGCATGGCGTGGGTTTACTGTCTCGGCGCTACAATTTACCGGTCTACCTCAGTCGCGGCACGTTGCGCGGGATGCGCAAACCGGTGGACGCTGCGGGTTTTCTCGCCGGGGGCGAGACGCTTCAGGTCGGTGCCTTGAGCATCGACGTGACCCGCGTCGCCCACGATGCGCTGGAGCCTGTGCAGTACGTGTTCAGTGACGGCCGGCGGCGTTTTGGCCTGCTGACCGACCTGGGTTCCTACTGCAACACGGTGATCGACCGCTATCGCGGGCTGGATGCCTTGATGATCGAGGCCAATCACTGCCGCGACATGCTGGCCCGAGGTTACTACCCGTATTTCCTCAAGCAGCGGGTCGGTGGGGAAATGGGACATTTGAACAACCATCAGGCCGCAAGCCTGGTGGCCGAGTTGGGCTGGCAGGACCTGCAGCATCTGGTACTGGCCCATCTCAGCAGCAAGAACAACCTGCCGCAGCTGGCCCGGCAATGTTTTGTCGACACCCTCGGGTGCGACCCGGACTGGCTGCAACTGGCCGATCAAGATTCAGGGCTCGACTGGCGCCACATCGCCTAGCCCACCTACTTAGCAAGCGGAGCCCATCATGGAAAAACGTGAAGAACTCTACCGTGGCAAAGCCAAATCGGTTTACAAGACCGACGACGCCGACCGCCTGGTCCTGCTGTTTCGCAACGACACCTCGGCGTTCGACGGCAAGCGTATCGAGCAACTCGATCGCAAAGGCATGGTGAACAACAAGTTCAACGCCTTCATCATGCAGAAGCTCGAAGAGGCCGGCGTGCCGACTCAGTTCGACAAGCTGCTGGGCGACAACGAGTGCCTGGTGAAGAAGCTGGACATGATCCCGGTCGAATGCGTCGTGCGTAACTACGCCGCCGGCAGCCTGGTCAAGCGCCTGGGTGTGGAAGAGGGCCTGAAGCTCAATCCATACACCTTCGAACTGTTCCTGAAGGACGACGCCAAGGGCGACCCGTTCATCAACGAATCCCACGTCGTGGCCTTTGGCTGGGGCACCGCCGAGCAACTGGCGCGCATGAAAGAACTGTCGCTCAAGGTCAACGAAGTCCTGAGCAAGCTGTTCGACGACGCTGGCCTGCTGCTGGTGGACTTCAAGCTGGAGTTCGGTGTGTTCAGCGACGGCTCCATCGTCCTGGGTGACGAATTCAGCCCGGACGGTTGCCGCCTCTGGGACAAGGACACCAAGAAGAAGATGGACAAGGACCGCTTCCGTCAGGGCCTCGGTGATGTGATCGAAGCCTACGAAGAAGTCGCAAAGCGTCTGGGCGTACCGCTGTAATCGACGCAACCGACTGATAGCACGGAAAAAATTTGCCCGAGGGGCTTCGCTTCGGGCAAAGGTGCTGTTATGATGCGCGCCGTTGGAGAGATGCCAGAGTGGCCGAATGGGACGGATTCGAAATCCGTTGTACCTTCGCGGGTACCTAGGGTTCGAATCCCTATCTCTCCGCCATTATTGAAGTAGCCGAAGCCCCTGAAAACGTTAAAGTTTTCAGGGGCTTCGTCGTTTCTGGCTGTTTTTATTCCCCCCGCTTGTTCCCCCATTTGGATTTCGAAAAGCTGACTGCGGGGCCACTCGATTCACATCGAGCATACTGACCCTCCCAGTCAACTCCAGCCCAATGCATCACGCCGTCAGCGTATGGTCGGCCTCCCCGAACCAGGTGCGTACCAGATCGGGGCTGGGCGTGCCAGTGTGGTCAAGCACCGCCACATCGACGAAGTGCTTGCCATTGTTGGCGCCATCGGGATCCACCTGCACCGTGATGTCGCTGCCGGACTGCGCCAGTTGGACAAAGTCGGCTACCTGGCTGGTGCCGCTGACGAAGTTGGCGTTGAGCAGCGTGGAGAGGTCGACGGTGTCACCTTCGGCAAAGTTGTAGTCGAGGATATGGTCGCCGCCTTCATGCGCGTTGAGGTAGGCGAACACGTCGGCTCCCGCGCCGCCGCTGAGTGTGTCCTCGCCGCCACGACCCACGATGATGTCGTTGCCGTCGCCGCCACTGAGCGTGTCCGCGAGCATGCTGCCCACCAGTGTGCCGCTGGATTCGCCGTGGTAACTGACTTGGGTGCCGGCTTCGCCGCCGTCGGTGACCTGGAAGTCTTCCGCCGAGTAGTGCCCCAGCAGGTTCACCTCGGCTCGATGTGCGCCGTCGTCCACCATCAGCAGGCCACCGGCGCCAGAGGCGTTGGCGGTGTAGCTGAGCTGGGTGTTGGCGCCAAAAGCGAGATCGCCGAACGTCAGCAAGTCATCGCTCTCGAGGCCGAGGATACCGACCAGCGAGCCCGCTGCTTCAGCCTGGGCGATCACCAGCGAGCCCGCACCTTCGCCGTGAAAGGCTACGGAGGTGTGTGCGGCGCCAGCGAAGGTCAGGCTGGCATTGCCGTCGATGGTTGCGCTGCCATTGCCGGTCACGTCGGCCAGCAGGTGCAGGTCACCACCGTTGGCCCACAGATGGCCGGTGTTTTCGACCGTGCTCGCCACCGTCATGCCGCCTGTGCCTGTGGACTCCAGCACACCACTGTTGGTGATGGTGTGGGTGCCGGTGTCGAGCACCAGGCTGTTCAAGCCGCTGGCGAGGATCAGCCCCGCATTGGCCAGTATCATTTGCCCGGCGCCCAACTGGCCGGCGCCGGAAATGCGGTTGTCGACATTGGTCAGCACGGTGTCGGCGCTACCGCCGAAAATCACGTTTTGCGCGTTGTCGGATAGCAGCACCTGGCCGCCACCGGTCAAGGTCGCGCCACGGAACAGAATCTCAAGACGGGTCTCGTTGCCAGCGGAGCCGAGTTCGATGGTGCCGCTATTATCGAGGCTGCCACCGAACGGCATGATCGCGCCGTCGGCAATGGTGAGGGTGCCGGTGTTGCTGGTAAGCGGGTCCCTATCGAACTGGAAGTTCGCTTCGCTCAGGTCCGCTGCATCGACACCTCTCAAGGTGACCGTCTGGCCGGAGCCGATGCTGACCAGGGCATTGCCGTTTACGTCGTTGCTGATGCTCAAGTCAGCGAAGGTGGTGACGCCTGTGAAGCCGATCAAGTCGATCTTGTCCGCCATGACGTCGAAATTGTAGATCTGGTTGTTACCGATTGGCTGGGCGAAGACGAACGTGTCGGCACCGGACGAACCGGTCAGGTTGTCATCAGCGGACAAGGCAAAGATCGGCGAGCCTGGGGCATAGACTTCGACGTTGTTGAACACGTAGGCGCTTGCGGTGCTGCCGTCACTGTTGCTCCAGTACATGTTGACATCAAGTACCAACGCACCTGCGAAGTCGCTTGGGGTTGTCACGGTCAAGGCGCCGGGATCGTTGGTCTGCACGGTCCAGGTGCCGTCGCCGTTGTCGGTTCCAGCATTGAACACCCACCCCGAAGGAATGCCACTGATGGCCACCGTTACGGGGCCGTTAATCTCGGCCAGTGGAATGTCGAGGGCCAGATTGATGGGTTCGCCGGCAACGCCTGCCGGAAGGTTTGCACTGCTCCCGGCAGCCCCGGGATTACCCGCCAGGTCGGTGTAGCTGTTCGCGGCAACGTCGACTTTTATGCTACCGCCCAGCGTTCTGGTCAGCGTCGCGGTGTAGGTATCGCCATCGACCTGGGTAAAGTTACTGAAGGTTCCGCGGGGCGCTCCGCTCGTCGTAGTCACCGAGACATCCGAGAGGTTGAAACCGCTCACTGTCTCACTGAACTGGAATGTGACCGTCGACGTCGAGCCGATCGAACTGCCTAAGGCTGTCCCCGTCACCGTCACCGTTGGCGGCACACTGTCGACTGGCGTCTCGACGACGTTCTGCACATTCACCGTAATGGTCTGCGTATCGGTTCCGCCATTGCCGTCGGCCACCTGAACGTCCACGACGTAGGCATTGTCGCCGTCGGTGCCGCCGACATCCTGGGCATTCTCGTAATCGGGCGCCGAATTGAACGTCAGCACTCCGCTGGAACTGATCGAGAATTTGCCGAAGTCCGTCCCGGCCGTATTCAGGATCGAGTAGCTCAGCGTCTGCGCTGGTAGATCGGCATCGGTCGCCACCACTGTTGTGACCGCCGCAGTGTTCTCCGCCACGTTGACCGAAGCCGTCGCACCACCGCCGTTGGAGGTGATCACCGGGCTGTTGTCGTTGACGCCCGTCACGGTTACCGCGATCGCCTGGTCGTCAAACAGCGTGCCGTCCGACGCCCGCACAATCACGTCATAGACATTGTTCGTTCCCGAATCCGCCGGCGCTTCAAAGTTGGGTGCAGAGATAAAGCTCAGTGCGCCTGTGCCTGAAACGATCGAGAACTTCGCGGCATCCGCTCCGCCGACGATGCTGTAGCTCAGTGTTTGTGCGGGTAGATCAACATCGGTTGCCGCCACTGTCGTGACTGCCGTGCCGTTCTCCGCCACGTTGGCCGAAGCTGTCGCACCCCCACCGTTGGAGGTGATAGTCGGCAAATCATTGCTGCCGGCGATATGCACGGTGACCGAAGAGAGGGTGCCATCGGCACTGCTCACCGCGAAGGTATCGGTGTAGGTGATGCCGGCGGCGAACTCGTTGTGGGCGGTATCGGCGACGTAGGTCCAGGCACCGCCGGTGCCGATGGAGAATTGGCCATAGTTGCCGGCGGTGTTGGTTTGCGCGACGAAGGTCGCGGCGCTGTCGACGTCGCTGATGGTCAGGGTGCCGGCGGTGGAAATGTCAGTGGCGGCATTGGTCTCGGTGAGATTGGCGATGTCGGCGGACAGCACGGCGGCATCGTTGGTGCCGAGGATATGCACCGTGACCGAAGTCAGGGTGCCATCGGCACTGCTTACCGCGAAGGTGTCGGTGTAGGTGGTGCCGGCGGCGAACTCGTTGTGGGCGGAGTCGGCGGCGTAGGTCCAGGCACCGCCGGTGCCGATGGAGAATTGGCCGTAGCTGCCGACGGTGTTGGTCTGGGCGACGAAGGTCGCGGCGCTGTCGACGTCGCTGATGGTCAGGGTGCCGGTGGTGGAGATGTCGACGGCGGCATTGGTCTCGGTGAGGTTGGCGATGTCGGCGGACAGCACGGCGGCATCGTTGGTGCCGAGGATATGCACCGTGACCGAAGTGAGGGTGCCGTCGGCACTGCTTACCGCGAAGGTGTCGGTGTAGGTGGTACCTGCGGCGAACTCGTTGTGGGCGGTATCGGCGACGTAGGTCCAGGCACCGCCGGTGCCGATGGAGAATTGGCCGTAGTTGCCGGCAGTGTCGATTTGCGCCTGGAAGCTTTCCGGGCTGTCGATATCGCTGACGGTCAGGCTGCCGCCGGTGGTCAGCGGAGCATTGGTTTCGCTCAGCGTGACGCTGGCCGAGGAAAGCACGGCAGCGTCATTGGTACCGGTGACAGTGACAGTCACCAGTTGGGTATCCACGCCGCCGAGGCCATCACTGACCTGCACACTGAACACTTCGTCATGACTTTCGCCGGCCTTCAGCGACTGCACGGCACTGGCAACACCATCGGTGCCGTTGGCCAGGGTGTAGGTCCACTGGCCGCTGTTGTCCACGGCGATCGAGCCATAGCTGCCGGTATTTGTTCCGACGATGCTCCAGGTGGCCGTGGCATCGTGGTCGATGTCGGCCGAGCTGAACTGACCACTGACGCTGAGGGTGGTGTCTTCCTTCACGGCGCCGGCATTGTTGCCGGTGGCGAAGCTGAGTACCGGCGCGTCATTGCTGCCGGTAATGGTGATGCTGACCGTCTGCGTCGCCGAAGCCGCGTTAGCCGCGCCGCTGTCATCGGTGGCGACCACCGTGTACGAGAAGGTGATGGTTTCACCGGCGCCGAGGAAATCGAGGTTCTGGCTGCTGCTGTAGTCCCAGCTGTTCTGATCGACCGAGAAGCCGGCGACCAGTGCCGAAGCCACGCCCGCATTGAGTGTGCCACCGCTCCAGGCGATGTCACCGTTGGCGGTGTGCGACACAGTCACCACGTCGATGTTGTCCAGGTCGGCAAAGCTCAGGGCGTCGCTGTCGCTCAGTGTGGCAGTGCCATCACCTTCATTCATCGCTCCGGTGGTGTCGGCAATCGTCAGGGTTGGTTGGTCGTTGGTGCCGGTGAGGGTGATGGTCACGGTCTGTGTTGCCGATGCAGCGTTAGCCGTGCCGCTGTCATCGGTGGCAACCACCGTGTACGAGAAGGTGATGGTTTCACCGGCGCCGAGGAAGTCGAGGTTCTGGCTGCTGCTGTAGTCCCAACTGTTCTGATCGACCGAAAAACCGGCGACCAGTACCGAAGCCACGCTCGCATTGAGTATGCCGCCACTCCAGGCGATGTCGCCGTTGGCAGTGTGCGACACCGTCACCGTGTCGGTATTGTCCACATCGGCAAAGTTCAGGGCGCCGCTGTCGCTCAGTGTGGCAGTGCCATCACCTTCGTTCATCGTTCCGGTGGTGTCGGCAATGGTCAGGGTTGGTTGGTCGTTGCTGCCGGTGACGGTGACGGTCACCAGTTGGGTGTCGACGCCGCCTAGGCCATCGCTGACCTGCACGCTGAACACCTCGTTGTGACTTTCGCCCACCTTCAGCGACTGCACTGCACTGGCAACGCCATCGGTGCCGTTGGCCAGGGTGTAAGTCCACTGGCCGGTGCCGTCCACGGTAATCGAGCCGTAGGTGCCGGTGTTTGACCCGGCAATGCTCCAGGTGGCCGTGGCTGCGTGGTCGATATCGGTCGAGCTGAACTGGCCGCTGACGCTAAGGGTGGTGTCTTCCTTCACTGTGCCGACATCGTTGCCAGTGGCGAAATTGAGTACCGGCGCGTCGTTGCTCCCGGTGACGGTAATGGTTACCAGTTGGGTATCCACGCCGCCCAGGCCATCGCTGACCTGCACGCTGAACACCTCATCATGACTCTCGCCCGCCTTCAGCGACTGCACGGCACTGGCAACGCCATCGGTGCCGTTGGCCAGGGTGTAGGTCCACTGGCCGGTGCCGTCCACGGTAATCGAGCCGTAGGTGCCGGTGTTTGACCCGGCAATGCTCCAGGTGGCCGTGGCAGCGTGATCGATATCAGCCGAGCTGAACTGGCCGCTGACGCTGAGGGTAGTGTCTTCCTGCACGGCGCCGAGATCATTGCCCGTTGCGAAACTGAGCACCGGGGCGTCGTTACTGCCGGTAATGGTGATGCTGACGGTCTGCGTCGCCGAGGTCGCGTTTGCCGCGCCGCTGTCATCGGTGGCGACGACCGTGTACGAGAAGGTGATGGTTTCACCCGCGCCGAGGAAGTCGAGGTTCTGGTTGCTGCTGTAGTCCCAGCTGTTCTGATCGACCGAGAAGCCGGCCACCAGCGCCGAAGCCACGCCCGCGTTGAGCGTGCCACCACTCCAGGCGATGTTGCCGTTGGCGGTGTGCGACACCGTCACCGCGTCGATGTTGTCCAGGTCGGCAAAGCTCAGGGCGCCGCTGTCGCTCAGTGTGGCCGCAGCGTTGCCTTCGCTCATGGCGCCGGCAGTGTCGGCAATCGTCAGCGTCGGCCGGTCGTTGGTGCCGGTGATCGTAATGGTCACGGTTTGCACCGCGCCGTCGCCGATCGCCACGTCATAGGTCTGGGTGAGGGTCTGGCCTTCACCCAGGAACTGCAGGGCGGCGTTGTCTACCGCGAAGTGCCAGCCCAGCGAGCCGCTGCCCGTGCCGGTGCTGTCGTTCAGCGGGTCTGTAGTGAAGCTGCCCAGGTAGCCCGAAGCACCCGGCGTGACGGTAACGCTGTGGGTGTCGATCAGGTCGGCGTCGGTAAAGGTGATGTTGCCGCTGGCAGCGTAGTCGCCGCTGTCTTCCTTGGCCTCTCCGGCCTGCACGCCGCTGGTGATTTGCACCTGGTCGTTGGTGCCGGTGATGGTGATGATCACATTCTGCGTTGTCGACGAGCCATGCCCGTCACTGATGGTGACCACATAAGTTTCGCTGGCCGTCTGCCCCTGGGCCAGGGACTGGGCTGCCGCGTTATTCAAGGTATAAGTCCAGTTGACGGTGCCGTTGGCCGCGTTGGCGGCTTCAGTCACCGAAGCGAGGACGAAGTTGCCCAGCGCTGTGGCATTGCCTGGCGCCGCCACGAAAGAGGCGGTATGCGTGTCGCTCAGATCGACATCGTTAAACGCAATCGTGCCCGTCGCGCTGTGCGAGTCGGTCGGGCTAGGTGTCGTGGCCGCATCTTCGGTTACGGTACCGGCCTGGGCGCCAAGGCTCATCGTCACGCTGTCATTCGCACCTGCAAATTGCACCTGCGCAGTGGCCCAACTGAGCGTGCCATTGCCGAGACGAATCGCATACGTAAAGCTGTCTGTCAGGGATGCTCCGGCAGCAAGCGCCTGAAGTTGCGCCTTGAAAGCAGTCGATAAAGTCGCGGCGTCGTAGCCGACTTTTCCATCGGACGTAATCCAGATTTTTGCACCATTGAAGCTGGTGTCAGAACTCGTCGCCTCGACTCTGCCCGTGTCCTGGACCAGGAGATCGGCCGGAGCATAAACCTTGGTGGCAGTAGAAAGGCTGGTTGCGTTATCGAGTGACCAGAGTGTCTTTGCATTGCCGCCCAGGTCATTGGACATGACGTCCAGATACACGACTCCCAGCAGGTCTTCAGTGATGCTTGCGCTGCTCGTGCCAATGACGCCGGTAGTGAAAATGTCGTCCTGCGCCTGCGGTGTATTGGAAAACGAGGTTGTGGTGCCGCCGCTGGTCGTTGTGGTGGTAGCCATGTCTTTCTCCCGAAAATGCTTTTTTTAGAATTGCCAGGTCCTGTTGACAGGACGAAGTCCCGTGCTTGTACCGCTCAGGGTGTCAAGGAGCGGTGCGAGCTGATCCCGGACATCGTCGGCCGCCTGGGCCTGCCGGAAGAGGGACGCAGATGGCGTGCTGGTGAAGAAGTTCGCCGTGCTTGAGAAGCGAATCGCAGGCGCGGTTGGGCGAACATGGGCCCAAGCCCGGGGCTGCGCTGCGCATGGTGCGCAATAGCCTGAGAGCACCCATATGAAAGGGACTCCTGAAGTAATGGCTGGATGAAGCCGTGTCTTGGGGTCGTTCTGATTCAGGGATACGGCCTTTCCTGATATCAGTTTGATAGTTGTTTAGTTGTGGGGTCAGGCCTTGTAAAGGTGTTAACCGGGAGTAACAGTACGAAGTGCCAATATTCCGACAGGCGGATGTTTTGGTGTCAATATTATGTCGATGTGTTTTTGGCGAAATGCTCGCAAGCACCCGGCACTGATGCGGCTCAATGAGCTGAAACCCTTATGTGGCAAGGGCTGGCTGCGTCTGCCAGTGCTGGGCAGCGGCAAACTGCAGTGTCAGTTATTAAAAAAACTCCAGAGCATTTTTCTGTCGGGATTTTTCAGGCTGTCCGGATTTCGATGCCTGGGGCGTGGCGCCCCTGAACAAAGTTGCCTGTCCCGCGCTTTGAGAAATGTCTGATATTCGCTTCAAGGAGTTTTGCCTAGCCTGACCCGTATTCGGTGAATGCACCGTGGCATATTCAGGTGAGGCAGGGAGGCGGATATGAATAGGCTGGATGTACAGGCCGGTGCAACGCCGGAGGCGGCAGATTTCAACGCGGGCGTGAGCGCGGATGACGAGGTGCTTCAGGCTATCCGGGTCGGTTCCGCCGTGTCGTTGCTAGAGGTGCTTGGCAGGCTCATGGACCTTGCTGGCGACAATGAACAAATCGCACGACGGCTCATAGACGACGTAAGGACCTACCAGATCAAAGACCTCGAGTTGTTGCGGGCGTACTGCGCACAAAACGATCGGCAGGCCATTGCCAGGCTGTGCCACAAGATGGCGGGTGCAGCTTGTGTGTTGAAGTACCAGCCGCTGATTTCCAGCTGCCAGCAGTTGAGGGACGTCAGTCTCGCGGGGAGTTGGCCGGTGCTGTTGGAAAGGGTGCAGTTGGTCGAGCAGGCGTTGCTCAACCTCAAGGACATCTGTCTTGTAGCCATACAGGATGATGGGCCAATCAATCTGAGAGAACTGCCTCGTGAGCGCTGATTCCTCTGCTGCTCTAAGGGAGTAGTACTCGATGTCCCGTCGCAAAACCGATAAGACGCCGATTCTGAAACGGACAGATGTCCATGCGCTGCTGGGTTTCGCAAGAGGCCTATATGATTCCTTTCTGCCTGGCTATTTCAATCAGGGACAGAAGGTTGGTGGTGTTGAATTTCTTCAAGAGTCTTACTTTGTAAGTGCTGACTGTTTTATGACTGATAAGCAGAGTCGCTGCAATCTCCCTATTGTTAAGACCCTGTGCCAATAACCTTAATGTGGTGATTTCCCTGTTGGTCAGCTGGGAAGCGGCAATACTTTGCATCTGGTTGGTGTGAATGCTTTCCTGCAACAGGAGCAGAGAACTTTCAGGGAAATAGGTATGCCCCGATAACAGTGCCTTTACTGCATCTCCGACCTCATCCAGCGCTTCGTCCTTGCAAATGAAACCTGCTGCGCCTCCATGCAAACAACGTACGGCAAAATTCTTTGAGTCACTGGAAGTCAATATCAGCGTTTTTACCAGGAAGTTATTTGCCTTGAAGTGAGTGAGTACCGATAACCCGTCCAGTTGCGGTAGATCGAGGTCAAGTATCACCAGGTCCGGTTTATGTATGCGAACGACTTGAATGGCATCGACGCCATTGTCTGCCTCGGCGGCGATATTGTGACCATTACGCTCAAGAATGACTTTCAATGCGACTCTGACCAGGGGGTGGTCGTCGACTATTACTATGGATCCCATAGTGTGCTCTCTCTATATTGATTATGCGTGTAGGTTTTATATTTTTACTCTCTATATTCAATTCTTCTCATTGAGGTTGGGCCTTTTGTCGGCGCTCACTGCGCAGGCCGGCGGGGTAGACTCCTTTCATTTTTATTGATTAGTTTAGTTAGCCTGACTCAGGCTACTGTGATGCGAGCACTTGGCAGAGTTCAGCTGAACGCAATGCGTTGAAGAAGTACACAGTCTTGCCTCATAAGTAAAGACGAAATCAATGGGCGGTTTATTAAGATATTTCTGATGGGTGCTTCGGCCGTCTCTCAATTCAAATTCGAAGGTTGATCGGTAAGCTACGGCTTCCTTTGGGCGTCCTTCATGGGCTGCCAAGGGGGCTTGCTATTGTTGTCGACCAATCGACTTAGACTTTGAATGAGAGAGGCTAGGGCTGCTATGGCTGGCGTGATTTGGTCATGGCTGAACCGGGAGGACGATCAAATAGATTGCACTTCTTTTGCCGATCAACGTGAACAAGGAAATCACATGAAACGAACATCTTTACTATCCCTGGCAACTTCCAGCTTGATGCTTGCCGCACTTGTTCCTTCGTTATCTCATGCCACTGATGGCGTGGTTAACTTCTCTGGCAGCATCACTGACGTGACTTGCAATATCAACGGCAAGGCCCCGGGTGAAGACAACGTCACCAACGTGGAACTGGGGCGCATCTCTCCTTCGATCTTCAAGGCCATTGGCGATGCTTCTCCGTTCAAGGGCTTCCAATTGGTGCTGTCCGGCGCGGATTGTTCCAATGGAACCAAGGTCGTCGTTGATTTTGACCAGGTGGGCAACGTCGACGCGGCGACCGGAAACCTCAAGCTGATCGGCGCCGCGCCTGCTACCGGCGTGCAGATTCAGGTGTACAACGACAATGTCGCTGCTGGCACGAAAGTCCCACTCGGTATGTCGGAGGCCACGCCACAGGTCGCCACCGTTGCAGGCAACACGGCAACCCTGAAGTTCAAGGCGAACTATGTCGCGACCGCTGCTAGCGTTGGCGCGGGTTCGGGTAACTCCTTCGTTCGATACACCCTGTCGTATAAGTAAAGGCCAGCGCCCGAGGAGTGGGTCATGACGCCGAAAGCGCGTATTTTTTCTTCTTTCGTTCTCGGCGTCATGTTCTTGGGCGTATGTTCTGGAATCGTGCAGGCGTCGGTAGTCATCCAGGGCACTCGGCTGGTTTATCCGTCGGATGCTCGTGAAGTTACTATAAAAATGAACAATACCGGTGCCTCTGCTGCATTGGCCCAAAGTTGGATTGATGATGGCGATTCAACTAAAGGCCCCGAGGAAATAAAGGTTCCATTTTTGCTGTCCCCTGCGGTGATCCGTCTGGATCCGGGTAGTTCGGCTTCACTGCGTGTTTCCTATACGGGTGAAAAACTTGCAGAAGATCGGGAGTCCTTGTTCTGGCTCAATGTGCTGGAAACGCCTCCGCGCAAGGAAGTCGATGAAAATGTCTTGCAATTTACGTTCAGAACTAGAATCAAAGTGTTCTTTAGACCCAAGAACTTGAAGTCGGATGTGGACTTGGTGGCGAACAAGCTTGATTGGCAATTCAAGCAAGCCAGTCCTTCGGATGGAAAAGGCAAAGTCGGGCATCGCCTGGGGATTCAGGTAAGCAATCCGACGGCGTATTACGTTTCTTTCGGCAAGGTCGAAGTTGCTCTGGATGGGCGACGGATTGCAGTTAAAGATGAAATGATCGCGCCTTTCAGTAGTGGTTTTTTTTCATTGCCCGAACAGGCTCCTCAGGCTTATCGAAAAGCCTCTGTTCATTACGAGGTCATTAATGACTTCGGTGGGCGGCGCGTACTTGAAAAACCGTTGTCCCTGTAACTTTTCTCACCCTGCAGTTCTGTCATTTCTATGACCTGGCTGCATGCCGGTATCGAATATGTTGAACGTCCAGCGTAGTTATCTGGTTGTTTTTGCTTGTGCGTTAGTTTCGTACGGTTTGAGCTCAGGTCGGTTTTTTCTATGTCTTGTTTCTACGGCGGCTATTGTCATGACGACTGAAACATGGGCTGAAACTTCCACTGCCGAGCCCGCGGGGCAGGGCGTGGTATTCGATTCGCAGATGTTGTTTCAGACCGAAGGTGCCCCCATCGATACCAGCCGCTTTGAGCGCCAGGGCTTTCTCATTCCGGGCAATTACCGTATCGACCTGCTGGTAAATGGTCAGTGGCGTGCCACGCAGAACATCGAGTTTCGCGACACGCATGGGCCGCAAGGCGGCCAGCCTTGTTATGAGCGTTCGTTGCTGGTCCGCGCTGGTATCGATCTGGACAAGGCGGCTTCGGCGCAACCTTCCGCAGAAAGCATGCCGGAGGGCACCTATTGCGCCGACCTGGCTCGCTACATTCCGGGTCTCACCACGAAAATCGATCTCAAGGAGCTGACGATCGATCTTTCGGTCCCACAATATTTCCTGCAGAAGAACCTGTCGAAAACCTACGTCGATCCGGCCAATTGGGATCATGGCGTTTCCGCGGGGCTACTCAACTACAACACTAACCTGTTCAGCGTGCAAAACAGCGGCCGCACCATGACCAATGGTTATGCCGGGCTGAACATGGGGGTCAATGCCGGCTCGGTGCGCTTGCGGCATAACGGCACCCTGACCTGGTCGCCGCAAACGGGTGGCCATTATCAGCGCGGGCAAGTTTATGCCCAGACCGAACTGCCGGCCTGGCGCTCGCAGCTGCTGGTGGGAGAGAGCGCCACCGATGCGGATCTGTTCGACTCGGTGTCGTTCCGTGGTGTGCAGTTGTCCAGTGACGATCGGATGCTTCCTGACACTGATCGTTATTACGCACCTGTGGTGCGCGGTACAGCCAGTTCGAACGCCAAGGTGTCGGTCTATCAGCGCGGTTATCTGATCTCCGAAACCTCGGTGGCGCCAGGGCCATTCGAGATCAGCAATCTGCAGGCCGCCAGCTTCGGTGGCGACCTGAGCGTCACCGTGACCGAGGCTAACGGGAAGAGCAGCAGCTTCATCGTGCCCTTTGCCACGACTGTTCAGTTACTGCGTCCTGGAAACTCCCGATATGGCTTCACCGCCGGCCAGATCATCGATCCTGGACTGCGTGGCAATAACCAGTATGTGCTGCAAGGGACAGCCCAGCACGGTCTGGATAACGACATTACCGGGTACATCGGCAGTGCTGTCACGGGCAGTTATATGTCGGTGCTGATGGGGAGTGCGCTCAATACCGATGTGGGGGGCTTTGCTTTCGATGTGACCCAGGCCAAAACCAACGTGCCCAGAAGGGGCCGTCTGAAGGGGACGAGCCTGCGTCTGTCCTATAGCAAGAACCTGCCCAATAGCGGTACCAACTTCTCGTTACTGGCTTATCGCTACTCGACCCGTGGTTATTTGGGACTGCATGACGCGGTCGCGTTGCAGGACTTCGTCGAGAGCGGCGAACGGGTGGAAGCCTTCTCCCGAATGCGTGACCGGCTGGATGTGAATATCAGTCAGCAGTTGAAGGCCACTGGCGGGCATTTCTATGCCAGTGGTTCGGCGCTCAATTATTGGAACAGACAAGGCAAGGCCCTGAGCTTTTCCACGGGTTACAGCAATCAGTGGCGGGGCAATAGCTATTCCTTCGCCGTACAGCGCACGCTGGGTCAGAACCGGTATTCAGGGCGTCGGGCAGTCAGTAGCAATACGACCTTGAGTTTGACCCTTACGATCCCGCTGGGCCGTGAGACCCGGGGCGCAACGGTGCTCAATAACTTCGTCAGTCACGACCAGAGCACCGGAACTCATCTGACCAGCGGCGTTTCCGGGACAGTGGACGACGCGGGCAAAGCATCCTATGCCGTGTCCGTTTCCCGTGATGACAAGCAACGGGAAACCAGCCACAACGCTAGTCTCAATTATTCCTTGCCCCAGGTGGCCTTAAGTTCCAGTTTTTCCCAGGGCAGCGATTACCGCCAGGGCTCCATCGGTGCGTCCGGCGGCATGATCCTGCACCCCGGCGGCCTGACGTTTGCCCAGACCCTGAGCGAGACCAGCGGCCTGGTCTACGCGCCTCATGCCAAGGGCGCAGGTGTCGGCTACAGCGGCGCGCGGGTGAATGGCAGCGGTTACGCGGTGGTGCCCAGCCTCACGCCTTTCCAGCTCAATACCGTGGATATCGACCCGCAAGGCATGCCCGACGACGTCGAGTTGCAGGTCAGTTCGCGCAACACCGCGCCGGTGGCGGGAGCCGTGGTGATGCTGTCTTACCCGACCCGCAAGGCGCGCTCTTTCCTGATCAACAGCCTGCAACCCAATGGCGCGCTCCTGCCGTTTGCCGCGAGCGCGACCGACGCCGAGAGCGGGGTGGAAATGGGCGCGGTCGGACAGGGCAGTCGCCTGGTGCTGCGCAGCGAAAAGGACCAGGGTTCGATCCGCGTCGAATGGGGTGATCAGCCTGGGCAGCAATGCCTGATCGACTACCGCTTGTCCAAACGCGATGCAGCGTCTGCCAAGGCGGCTGAGGCGAAGGGCTATGAGGTGTTCGACCTGCCATGCCGACCGCTGCCTCCCGACACTGCCGGCGCGCCCGCTCAGGCGAGGAGCGGCTGATGCGACAGGCAGGCGGCTTGTGCTGCCCCTCGGCCATGGCTCGGCGAATCTGTGAGGGCCTGATGGCGGCCTGGCTGCTGATGTCGCTTTGCGCCGACGTCCAGGCGGCGCTGGCCATTACCGGTACGCGCTTCATCTACCCGGCCAATACCCCGGCGTTGACGGTCAGGGTCGGCAACACCGGCGATGCGCCGATCCTCCTGCAAGCCTGGCTGGACCGGGGGGATACGCGCGCCGACCCGAGTCGTTTGACGGTGCCGTTCGTACTGTCGCCGCCGATTTCACGGCTCGACCCGCAACAGCGCAGCGCCCTGGTGGTGCGTTACACCGGTGAGCCCTTGCCCGGCGATCGCGAGTCGGTGTTCTGGATCAACTTCCTTGAAGTGCCACCGGTGACGACCAGCGACAGCAATGTGCTGCGCCTGGCCTATCGCATGCGCATGAAGCTGCTGTACCGCCCTTCGGGCCTTGCCGGCAAGGCGGACGAGGCAATCGGGCAAGTGGTCTGGAGCCTCGACAAGGCACCCGGAGCGGACGGGCAGATGGCGCTGCAGGCCACCAGCCGGGCGCCTTACTACGTGTCCATCCCGCAGTTGGAACTGGGCAGCGGGGCTCAATCGATCAGTTGGCAGGGGATCACGCTCGAGCCTTTCGGCACGACACGTATCGCCCTGCCCGCAACAAAAAAGGCAGCCGTCGCCAATGCGACGGTCGTTCGTTACCAGGTGGCGATAGACAGCGGGGAGACGCTGAGTGGAAGTGCGCGGTTACAACAGTAGTTTTGCGATGGACAGATTCGCGGCGAGTGCGTCGTCATGCGGTCGCGGTCGAGCGCCCGAGGGTGCGCGACCGGTGGGCATGAGTCTGGGGCGGCGTGGGTCGTGTTTCGTGCTGGCGGCGCTGCTGCCCCTGGCGGTGCCCGATATCGCCCTGGCCTTGCAGGTGCCTAGCGCCGGTCAGGCGATGCGTGACATCGAGTCGGTCCAGCCGGTCCAGCCAGTCCCTTCGGAGCTGGAACTGGATCTGCCCAAGGCCGAGACGCCCGCCGCGCCCGCAGCCCCGGACACCTCCGGGATCCGGGTGCAGGTCCAGGCGTTTGCCATCGAGGGCAACCAGGTTTTCGCCACCGAGCGTCTGCAGCCGCTGCTGGCCGACCTGCAGGGCCAGGAGCTGGACCTGAACGGTTTGCGCGCAGCCGCGCAGCGTATTACCGACTACTACCAGAAGCGGGGTTATGTACTGGCCCGCGCT
The DNA here is from genome assembly GCF_002843625.1 of Pseudomonas sp. 09C 129. Classification (NCBI taxonomy): domain Bacteria; kingdom Pseudomonadati; phylum Pseudomonadota; class Gammaproteobacteria; order Pseudomonadales; family Pseudomonadaceae; genus Pseudomonas; species Pseudomonas sp. 09C 129. The sequence goes on from NZ_CP025261.1 coordinate 2,090,073, forward strand.
TTCCTGCCGCCCCAGGACATTGAAAACGGCCTGGTGCGGATCGCCGTGGTGGAGGGGCGTTACGGACGCATCGAAGTGCAGAACCGTTCGCGCGCCCTGGATCAGGTGGTGCATGCGCCGTTGTCGGCGCTGAACAGCGGCGAGGCGGTATACGACGCGGACCTGGAGCGCAGCCTCTTGCTGTTGAGCGACCTGCCCGGGGTCCAGGCTCGCGGCACCTTGCGTCCTGGCCAGGAGTACGGGACCACCGACCTGGTGATCGACGCCGAGCCCGGGCCTCTGCTGAACGGCACCCTGGAGGCGGACAACTTCGGTGGCTACTACACCGGTGAATACCGCCTGGGCGGCAGCCTCAACCTCAACAACCCCTTGCGCCTCGGCGACCAGCTCAGCCTGCGGGCGATGCGCAGCGACGAATCGCAGCGCTATTACCGTGCGGCCTACCAGTTACCGGTCGGGCCCTGGTCGACCCGCATCGGCGGTGCGTACTCGGAAATGAGCTACCGCCTGTACAGGGACTTCGAGGTCCTCGACTACCACGGTACCGCCAGCTTCCGCAGTTTTTTCGTCGCCCAGCCGCTGGTGCGCAGTCGCACCTTCGACCTCACTGCGCAACTGCAATACGAAGACAAACGGCTACGCGACGATATCGACCTGTTCGAATTCAGTAACCGCAAGCGGATCGGCCTGTGGACGCTGAGCCTCAGCGGCAACAGCCAGGACCGTTTTTTCCGGGGAGGCCAGAACTTCTTCGATCTGTCCTACGGCAGCGGCCGGTTGCGTTTTGGCGACCCCGAGGAAGAGGTTCGCGATGGTCGTACCGCGGGCAGCTCGGGCGGGTTCGCCAAGCTCAATCTCAACGCTGCGCGCCTGCAGCGCCTGAGCGACCGTTTCCAGCTCTATACCCGACTGAGTGCGCAATGGGCCAACAGCAACCTGGACAACTCGGAAAAGCTCGGCCTTGGCGGTCCCTACGGTGTGCGTGGCTATCCACTGGGCGCCGGCAGCGGCGACCAGGGCTGGCAGGCCAGTGCCGAACTGCGCTACGCCCTGGCCCCGCGCTGGCAGCTCAGCGCCTTCGCCGACAACGGCACGGTCAAGGTCGATCGCCAACCCTGGACCTCCGAAAACAATACCCGCCGGATCACGGCGACCGGTATCGGTGCCAGCTGGGCGGGGCCTTCGCAGCAAGTCAACCTGACGCTCGCCTGGCCGCTGCATGACAACGGCAAGACCCGGGACAAGCCGGAGCGCCGCCCCCAGGTCTGGATGAACGCGACGCAATATTTCTAGTACCTGCTCGTAGCAGGAGTGGTGTCGTTCTGCAAATGGTTTGCAGAACGTTCTTTAGTGAAGAGGGCGTTACCGTGAACAAAATGTATGCACTGGTTTGGAACCAGGCCCTGGCATGCTGGAATGTGGCTCATGAAGGGGCACGTCGCCGGCGCAAGTCGGGTGCGCGCAAGGGGATGGTCGTGGCGGCTGTCAGCCTGCTGGGAGCGGGCGCCATGTCCTCGGCATTCGCCCTGCCGACGGGGGGAACTGTGGTGCACGGTACGGGCGATATTCTGATCTTCGACAATAACAAGGAAATGTCGATCAACCAGCATACCGACAAGCTGATCACCAACTGGAACGACTTCAGCGTCGCAAAGGGCGAGAGGGTTACCTTCAACCAGCCCGGTAAAAGCTCGGTTGCGCTGAACCGCGTCATCGGAACCAATGCCAGTAACATCCAGGGCCGGATCAATGCCAATGGCCAGGTGTTTCTGGTCAACCCCAACGGCGTAGTGTTCGGCCAGGGCGCCCAGGTCAACGTGGGTGGTCTGGTGGCTTCGACCCGAAGCATCAGCGACGATGACTTCAAGGCCGGCAAATACAATTTCTCGGGCAACTCGTCGGCGGAGATCATCAACAACGGCGACATCATTGCCGACCAGGGCGGCAACGTGGCGCTGCTGGGGACCAACGTTCGCAACGATGGGGTGATCCAGGCGCAAATGGGGCGGGTGGTACTGGGGGCGGGGGACAAGTTCACCGTGAACTTCGACGGCAACAACCTGCTCAACCTGCAAGTCGATGGTGCCGCAGTGGATGCCCTGGTGAAAAACGGTGGCCTGCTCAAGGCTGACGGCGGCCAGGTGCTGATGACCGCCAAGAGTGCCGGCGACATGTTGCGGACCGTGGTCAACAACCAGGGCACCATCGAGGCCAATACCCTGCGTGGCACAGCCGGCAAGATCACCCTCGATGGCGGCGATATGGGCAAGGTGCTGGTGGGCGGGGCGATGACTGCCAGTGCCATCGGCGCCGTGGGTAATGGCGGTGTGATCGAGACCAAAGGCGCGAATACCGAGGTGCAACTGGCGACCCGGGTCAATACCCAGGCCAGCAACGGCCAGACCGGCAGTTGGAAGATCACCTCGCGCGAGGTCAAGGTCAATCCGACAGCGGCATCGGGCAGCGACACCGCCTACGCCGATACCTTGTCGAACAACCTGGCGACCACCAATATCGAACTGGCCAGCAGTGCCGGCGATGTGGTGGTGGGTGGTCCCGTCACCTGGAACAGTGGCAATCAGCTGAAGCTGTCTTCCAAGCGCGACATCGAGGTCAATGGCGGACTGGCCAGCACCGGTATCAAGGCCCGGGTCGAGATGAATGCCGATAAAGCCATCCGGCTCAACGGCAACGTGACCCTCAGTGGGGCCAATGCCAGCCTCGGGATGAACCATGGCAGCGGCTATGCCCTGGGGCAGGACGCGAAGGTCACTCTGTCCGGTACCGGGGCCTCGTTCGATTCGAACGGCGCGCTTTACGATGTCATTCAAAACACCGCCCAGTTGCAGGCGGTCAATAACAACCTCAATGGCTTGTATGTCCTGGGGACCGACATCAAGGGGTACGGCAACTTCAAGTCCATTGGTGGCAATGGCACCTTCTCTGGCGTCTTCGATGGCCTGGGCAATACCGTCAGCGGTTTCACGGTGACCAATACCGGGCCTATGGTTGGTCTGTTCGCCGGCAACTCGGGCAGTATCAGTAACCTGAAATTGGCCAACATGACCGTCAATGGCACTACCTCCGGAGTGGGCTTCAGCTATATCGGCGGCCTGGTGGGGGTGAACACCGGGACCCTGACCAACGTCAGCGCCACTGGCCTGCGCGTCAACGCCAACGCCTCGAACACCAACGTCGTGGGTGGTTTGGTCGGGCTCAATGCTGGCGGTGCGATCGATCGCGCATCGGTGGGGGGCAACTCCTACGTGAATGGCAACAGCTATACCACGTCGGTGGGTGGCCTGGTCGGTGAAAACGTTTCAGGGGGTGCGGGTTCCGCGAGCATTACCAACAGTTTGGCGAATGTCGCCATCGGCGGGTACCTGGCGCGCAACTTCGCTGGTGGTGCGGGCGGCCTGGTCGGTACCAACAGGGGCGGTTATATCGCCGACTCTTCCAGCAGCGGTTCAGTCGGTAACTACTCGTACAGTTATGTGGGCACGAATATAGGCGGGCTGATCGGTTACAACCAGGCAGGCACGGTCGAGCGGTCCAGCTCCTCGGCAACGGTGCAGGGTCACAGCGCCAGCAACATTGGCGGCCTGATCGGGTTCAACACCAACAGTGCGGTCAGGGAGTCCAGCTTCAGCGGTAAGGTCAACGGTTACGGCAGTGCCTCGGCAGGCGGGCTGATCGGTTACAACCAGAACAGCACGCTGAACGACGTCAAGACCAGCGGTACGGTCTACGACACTTCGGGCACCAATGTCGGTGGCCTGGTCGGCCAGAACTTCTACGGCAAAATAGACACCGCCGAGGCCTTGGCCAATGTCACCGCGGGCGCCAACAGCAATACCGGCGGGCTGATCGGCAGCAACTACGGCGGTACCGTCAGCCACGTCGTGGCTCGCGGCAAGGTCGTGGCAGGCAGCAACAGCAATGTCGGCGGGCTGATCGGCAACAACGACGGTGACCTGAGTTCGGTCGAAGCCAGTGGTGAAGTCCGGGCCGGGAGCAACAGCTTCGTGGGTGGCCTGGTGGGTACCAACGGTCGCACCCTGGGCTCGACTATCGAAACCGCTACGGCCAAGGGCACTGTCTACGGTGATCGGGACAGTAACATCGGTGGGTTGGTGGGGCAGAACCATGGCCAGATCTCCAACTCCCTGGCCCTGGGCTCGGTGAGCGGCGGTTACTACACCAGGCTCGGCGGCCTGGTGGGGCTGAACATGGGCAAAGTTCGTCAATCGGTGGCCAGTGGCAAGATCAACGCCAATTACCCGAGCTACCAGACTTACGGCGGCCTGGTCGGCGTCAACTATGGCGAGATGAAATACAACTCGGCACTGGGCGAGGCTGCCCAGGTACCGCTTTCCGGCATGAACCTGGGAATCATCCAGTAACCCTCGGCACCACCCGCTGATACCCAGGTATCGCGGGTTCCCGATACGTCATGCCGCGGCATGGCGTATCGGTTTTTCAGGATTCATCACCTCTTTCAGGATGACCCGCGATGCGGGTCTTCCATGAGCAACGAAACCCGGTCGGCCAACACGGCCGGGCTCAAGCAGAGTATGGAGAATGGCCCCATGACCCACCTATTGGCGTTGAGGCCCGCCGGCCACGTACGTCGGTTCTACCGCAGTGCCCAGGTACTGGCTTGTCTGCTCCCGGGCTTGATCGGCGCGACGGCCCAGGCCGCCTTGGTGGAAAGCCAGGCGATCGACTGCTCGTTCAGTAACGGTGCCGGCCGGCCCTGGGTGGAAGTGACGCCGTTGACCAGCACCACGCCGGTAGGCTCCGTCCTGTGGCAACGACCGGTGGCCCTGATCACCAACTACCGATATGGCGGGGCTACGGGTAACAAGGCCCATGAGCTGGTCTCTGCCGGATACTGGACCGCGGGTACACCGCTGCCCGACGCCATCGCCCCGACCAACATCGACGGCATCGGTTTCAAGATCGCGGTGAACTCCTCCGACGGCGTCCTCAGGAATATCACCCAGGTGTCCAAACCCGTAGCGCTGGAAAAGAACCAGGTTATCTATGACCCCAGCGCAGGCCAGAACCAGCGCTCGCTGATGGTGACCAACTATCTGCAATCGCTGATCCTCACGGTGCCCCCCAGCCAGTTGCCCAGCGGCGAGCTGGTGATCGACCGTGTCGCCGGCAGCTCGGGGCTGATGCTGTATGCGGTCGACCTGCTCAAGGGGGTGGCCAGCCTGGGAGGGGAGGTCACCATCCCGAGCGACAACATGCCCATCGGCATCTGCCGCAAGCCCTACTCGTTGATGGGCCCCGCCATCATCAATATGGGCGGGGGAGGCGGGATCACCGTTCCCAACACCTGCGTGGTGGAGTCGTACAGGACCATCCCGGTGAAGCTCGGGCGTTTCTCCCTGGCCAATTTTCCCAAGGTGGGTTCGACCTCGTCGCCGGTACCGTTTCGCATCGAACTGAGCCAGTGCGCATTGAATGCCAGGCCGCAGATCACCTTCACCGACAAAGTTGCCGCTCACACCGACCCGTCGGTGCTCAACCTGGCGGCTTCGCCCAACAGCGCCAAGGGCTTCGGCATCATCATGATCAACGACCTGAACGGGCAGCGGGTCAAATACGACGGCACCCGCTACGACATGCAACGGGTGGGCGACAGCGCGATCATCCCGCTGCGGGCCGGCTACATCCGCACCGGCAGCGATGCCGAGGTCAAGGTCGGCGACGCCGATGGCGCGGCGGAGTTCACCTTTACCTTCCCCTGAGTCATTCAGGGTTGAACCAAGCCCCTTCGATGGCGATAGACGCCGTTGCGGGGCCTTTCTACACTGGGCTCCGACCTGGGGATGGAGCACGCGGATGAATCGCAACGAACTGCGCAAGGCCGATATCAACCTGATGGTGGTGTTCGAAACCCTGATGCTCGAGCGCAATGTGACCCGGGCGGCGGAGAAGCTGTTTCTCGGCCAGCCGACCATCAGTTCGGCGCTCAATCGCTTGCGCGCGATCTTCAACGATCCGCTGTTCATTCGTGTGGGCCACAGGATGGAGCCGACCGCCCGCGCCGAGGAGCTGATCCAGCACCTGTCGCCGGCGCTGGATGCCTTGTCCTCGGCCTTGAGCCTGACCCACGATTTCGATCCCGCCAGCAGCACCATGACCTTTCGCATCGGCTTGTCCGACGACGTCGAGTTCGGCCTGTTGCCGCCGCTGCTGCGGACCTTGCGCCAGGAAGCGCCGAAGGTGGTGTTCGTGGTGCAGCACGCGGACTACTGGCGGATCCCGGACCTGCTGGCCGCCGGCGACATCACCGTGGGCATCAGCCAGACCCGCGGGCTGCCGGCCAATGCCAAGCGCAAGCTGCTGCGGCATATCCAGCCCAGCGTGCTGCGCGCCGATGCCAGCGACACGCCACTGACCCTCGACGAATACTGTTCCCGTCCGCATGTGCTGGTGTCGCACACGGCCAATGTCAGCGGCTTTGCCGATGAATGGCTGGCCGAGATCGGTCGACAGCGCCATGTGGTGTTGTCGGTGCCGCAGTACAGTTCGCTGCCGGCGTTGCTGGCGGGGACCGACATGATCGCTAGCCTGCCGGACTACACGGCGGCGGCCATGGCGGCGTCGGGGCAGTTGTTCCAGGAGCCGTTTCCGTTCAAGACCCCGACCCTGGACCTGTCCATGGTCTGGCTCAGCCATGTCGACACCGACCCGGCCGAACGCTGGCTGCGTTCGCGGCTGGAGGCGTTCATGAGCGACCGTGACCTGGCGCCGCTCAAGGCGCGTTGAACTCTTATCCCTTCGTAGAGGACTCAGGCAGGCGGTCGCGAGGCGTGTAGTATGGAGCGCCTTTTCACCCCCACCTTTCAGGGAGCTCCGCCATGCCTCATCTGCATATGGAATACACCGCCAACCTGTCGCAACTGGATGCCGACAAGGCCTTGCTGCGGTTCAACAACGCGTTGGTGGCATCCGGGCAGTTCGCTGAATACGACATCAAGAGCCGCGCGCGCAAGGTCGAGACGTTTCGCGTCGGCACCGGCCTCGGCGAGCGGGCGTTCGTGCATGTGAAGCTGTCGTTGCTCAGCGGGCGTTCGCCAGAGATCAAGAAGCAGCTTTCGCAAAGCCTGCTGGCGGTGCTGCAGGAACTCTGTGAATGGCCGGCTGGCGTCGAGTTGCAACTGGCGGTGGAGATCCTGGATATCGACCGCGAGTCCTACGGCAAGCTCAGCATCGGCCACTGAGCCGGAATGCCACAGGGCCTGGACCTACAATAGGCCCTGCTGCGCGCAGACCTTGACCACTTGCTCGCGGAACCAGGTGTTGGCGCTGTCCTGGTCGGTGTGGGCGCTCCATTGCATGTCCAGGGTAAAGCCCGGCAGGCCGTTGGGCGCTTCGCAATGGCTGAACACCGCGTCGTTGGTCAGCAGCGCCTGGATGCGCCGCGGCAGGGTCAGGATGAAGTCGGTGCCGGTGATCATTTTCAGCGCCGCGCTGTAGCTGTTGGAGCGCGCGACGATCTGCCGCCGGTGGGCCTGGCGGGCCAGCCAGCCATCGACCATGTTGGTGGTCGAGGTCCAGGGCGTGGGGTAGACGTGCCGGCGCTCGACGAACGACTGCAGGCTGAAACGCGGCTCCAGCGGCGGTGTCGCGCGCTTGTCGAAGACACACACCAGGTCATCCTCGAGCAGCACCTGAGACTTGAGGTCGGGGTGGTTGTGGTGAAAGTTCGGGCCGAAGCAGATCACCAGGTCCAGGCTGCCATCGCGCAGTTCCTCGGCGGGGATGTCGGTTTCCAGCTTGTGCACATTGACCGACACCGGCAGGTCGGCGAAGTCGAAGCCCTTGAGCAGGCGGGGCAGGATCAGCAGTTCGAAGTATTCCGGCGCGCAGATGTTGAAGGTAACGGCCTGGCGGGTCGGGTCGAAAGCCTGGACCCCGGAATGGCACAGGTTGATGCTCTCGAGAATCTTCAGCACATGGCTGTACATGGTGGTGGCTTTGTAGGTCGGACGCATGCCGGTGCGGGTATTGATGAACAGCTCGTCCTCGAAGCCGGTGCGCAGTTTTTTCAGGCAGTAACTGACGGTCGACTGACTCACGCACAGGGTTTCCGAGACCCCGGTCACGCTGCTTTGCTCGTACACGGCGACGAACACCATCAGGTCCTGCATATCGAGCTTTCTAAGCAAGTTACTGTTCAGCATCAGTTCCGTCTCGTTGAGCACCTCGCGCGGTCGTGCGCAAACCTGCCTGATGCTAACGGAACGATCGTCCTAATTGAATCCTTGCCCCGGGGTTTCACGGATAGCGAAGGGACAATTAATTCCGAGAACACGACCTGTGCGGTATGGCGCGGCGCGTAGCGGCTTGTCCCTTGGTGTTGTGCCTTCAACCGGGCACCGGGACTGGCCGGCGGCTGCCGAGGATCAGGGCGAGCATGCCCAGGCCCACCAGCAGCGCGCCGAGCAGCTCGCTCGGCAAGGGATGCCGGCCCAGCCCGAACCAGTGGAAGAGGGTGATGAACAGGGTGCTCAGGTAGATGTAGGAAATCACCGTGGCCGGTGCGATCACCCCGATGGCCCGGTGCAGCAGCCAAAAAGTCGCCAGGGTGGCGAACAAGGCCAGGTACAGCAGCCACACACCGTCGTTGAGCGTGAGCAGGACGGCGCTGCGCCAGCCACCACCCGGCAGGCAGAAGGCGAACAGGAACAGCGCGCCGAACAGCATGTTCCAGAAGGTCATGGCGGCCGGGCTGCGATCTTTCAGGCTGGTGGCTTTTAGCCGTTGGCTCAGCGGTGAATAACCGGCCATGGCCAGGCAACCGACTCCATACACGCCGACCGCGTAGAGCGACGGCATGCCCTCGGGGCCCGAGCCCCTGAAGGTCAGCAGCATGGCCCCGGCGGCCGCCAGCAGCATCGGCAACAGGCGGTTTTTTGCTGGGTTGTCGCTCAGCAGGAGGCCCTCGAACAGCAGGGTCAGCAGCGGTACCAGGGCGAACAGGATGCCGGTATTGACCGCCGAGGTATGCCGCAGGGCCTCGAACAGCGAAGCGAAATAGATCGCCAGCAGCAACCCAAGCATGGCATGCGCCCGCAGCCCGGCGCGGTTGATCCGGAACGTGCCGTTGAGCCACAGCGCCGGCACGAACATCAGGGCCGACAACAGCAGGCGCAGGCCCGTCAGCAACAGCGGGTCGACGGCCTGGCTGACCCGGGCCGCGGCGAAAAAAGAAGCGGCGATCAACACCGCCCACAGCAGCATGCCGAGATGGGCGTTGAGCAAGCTGGTGGGCTTCATGAGCGCGTTCTCCGGGTCATTGGAAGTGGCGGTGGTAGTGCCGCGGATCGAAGCGCAGGACCATCAGGATCATCAGCGCCATGACCGCGGTCAGCGACCACCAGGCCCATTCGAAACTGCCCAGGCGGTCGCGGATGATCCCGGCGAGCAGCGGCGACAGGCCGGCGATCAGGTAGCCGATGCCTTGCACGAAGGCCGTCAGGCCACCGGCGCGCCGCGGATTGTCCAGGTGGTCGAGGGACACGATCAGGCTCATGGGAAACAGCCCGCCGATACCCAGACCGAGCAGGAACGGCCAGAGCAGGCTCAGGTGCCGGGGGCTGAGGATCAGCCCGCAGAAGCCGGCGATGATCAGCACCAGCAAGGCCACCAGCACCCGGCGACGGTCCTGGCTGTGGTTGGCGATGGCCGGCGTCACCAGGCCCGAGACCACCTCCATGGCGGTGAGAAATCCCAGCAGCAGGCCGGCGTCCTGTTCGCTCCAGCCCTGTTCCACGTAATAGGGGGCCAGCCACGCCAGGACGCAGGTGTAGGACGCCGTGCCCAGGCCGAAGAAGATCGCCAGCAGCCAGGCGCGACGGTTGCCGGCAAAAGATTCGTGGTGCGTCGCGGCGCCCGGCAGTTTCGGCATGGCCGCCCGTTGCGCGTACCAGAACAGCAGCGCCAGGACCGCCAGCGCCGCCCAGATCGCCAGGCCCAGCCGCCAGCTGCCGGTGCGGCTCATCACCAGCGGGGCAAAGGACGCCGCGACCGCCGCGCCCCCCATGATCGAGGTGACGTACAGGCCCATGAACAGCGAGACATTCTCGGGAAAGCGCGACTTGATCAGTGCCGGCATCAGCGACTGGATCAGGGCGATGCCGAGGCCGGCGAGCACGGCGCTGAGGATCAGTTCGGCGGCCGAATCGAGGAACAGCCGCGACAGGGTGGCCAGGCCAATGACCAGCAGCGAAACCACCACGCTGCGGTGGTCGCCCAGGCGCTGGCCGATGCGCACGCCGAAGAACATCGCCAGGCCCATGGCCATGACCGGCAGCATGGTCAGCAGCGCGGCGCCGCTGAAACTCAGGGCGATATCACCACGAATCCCGGACAGCAGGGGGCCGACGGCGGCCATCGACGGCCGCAGGTTCAAGGCCACCAGCGTCACGCTGAGCATCAGCCAGAAGACGGGGCGGGTTGTCGCGCGAACGTTTTCCATAACCAGACCTTGAACAATTCAGGCGCTGATTAGGCGGGGAGGGGCGTGGCCGGAGCAAATCAGAAAGTGTGCAGGACTATCTAGAAATCAAATAACACCTGTAGCCGCTGCCGCAGGCTGCGCTGGGCTGCGAAGCAGCCCCCAAACCTGCACACGCGGTCTGCCGGAAGCACCACGTTGCCCGGGCCAGTCCTGCGGCCTGGATCGCAGCCTGCGGCAGCGGCTACAGAGGCCCGCGACGGTGCGCGGGCCTCGGGCGATCAGAACGGCTTGGTCGGCAGGTACTTGCCATCCAGGGTGATCACCGCGCGGGAACCGCCCTCCGGGTCTTCGACTTTCTTGATGTCGAGCTTGAAGTTGATGGCGCTGATGATGCCGTCGCCGAACTGCTCGTGGACCAGCGCCTTGAGGGTCGAACCGTAGACCTGGAGCATTTCATAGAAGCGGTACACGGTCGGGTCGGTGGGGATGCCGCCGGGGATGCTGCCGCGCGACGGAATGCTTTGCAGCAGGCGGCTGGCGTCCTGGTCCAGGTCGAGCTTGCTGCAGACCAGGTCGGCGGCCGCGGCCGGCAAGGCATGCTGGCCGAGCAGGGCGGCGGTGACGAACGCCAGGCTCAGGCCGGTGCCGTCGGTGAGCTGTTGCCACGACAGGTTCTTGCGCGCCTTGGCGTCGATGATGGTGTCGGCCAGGGCCAGGCGTGGGGCTTGGGCGAATTGGGATTGCAGCATGTCGAGTTCCTCGTTGGGGATGGTGAAACGGTTGTTGAACGAGCCGTTGAAAAAGGCTTGTGAAAAGAGAGCACTCACGCCGCGTGTCGCGGTTTGCCGACCAAGGCGCAGGCGTCGGGGTGTTCGGCCAGGGACACGAAGCCCTGGCTTGGGCCATCCAGCGCGGCAATGGCGCCGCTGGCAATGTCATAGACCCAGCCATGCAGGTTCAGCCGGCCCTGCTCCAGGGCCAGGGCGACCGCGGGATGGGTCTTCAGGTTAGCCAACTGGGCTATCACGTTTTCCCGCACCAGGGCATCCAGGCGGGCTTCGTCCGAGGCATGGCTGCGGGCGGCATTGACCACCTTGGCCGACTCGGCATGGCGCAGCCAGTTGGCCACGGCCGGCAGATGGTCCAGGCATTTGCAGGTGGAGATGGCGGTCATGGCGCCGCAGTCCGAATGCCCGCAGATCACGATGTCGCTGACCCCGAGCACGGCCACCGCGTACTCCACGGTGGCCGACACACCGCCCGGTTCCGGCCCGTAGGAGGGCACGATATTGCCGGCGTTGCGGATCACGAACAGATCGCCTGGCTCCTGCTGGGTCAGCAGTTCCGGCACTACCCGGCTGTCGGAGCAGGTGACGAACAGGGTGCCGGGGTTCTGGGTGGTGGCCAGTTGCTTGAACAGCTCGCTGCGTTTCGGGAAGGCTTCGCGCTGGAACTTGAGGAAGCCGTCGATGATGTGCCGCATGGTGGTTCTCCTTGCATCGCTGATGGCGCAAGGATGGGAAATTTCAGCTATAGCGTCCAAGACTGGCTTGTTATGCTGGCCATAAGTACTGCCTATAGTTGGCGGTCCTGGCCTGGAGACACCATGCTGCTACGTCATATCCGTTACCTGCTGGCCGTCGCCGAGCACGGCAACTTCACCCGCGCCGCCGAAGCCTTGCACGTGTCCCAGCCGACGCTGTCGCAACAGATCAGGCAACTGGAGGACAGCCTCGGCGCGCCGCTGTTCGACCGCTCGGGGCGCACCGTGCGCCTGACCGACGCCGGCGAGGCCTATGTGCGTTATGCGCGGCTGGCCCTGCAGGACCTGGAGGCTGCCAGGCGCGCCATGCATGATGTGCAGGATCTGCGGCGCGGCTCGTTGCGCCTGGGCATGACCCCGACCTTCAGCACTTACCTGGCGGGGCCGCTGTTGACCCGTTTCAACCAGCGGTATCCGGGGATCGCCCTGAGCCTTGAAGAGATGACCCAGGACCGACTGGAAGCGGCCCTGGCCGAAGACCGCCTGGACCTGGGCATTGCCTTTTCCGGGCAGCACCTGCCGGACATCGACAGCCAGCTGTTGTTCGAGGAGAGCCTGAGCCTGATGGTCAGCCGCGAGCAGCAGCCCGAGCTACCGCGGGAACTGACGGCGGCCGAGCTGGAGCGGCAGCCGCTGGTGCTGCTCAGCGGCGATTTCGCCACCCGCCAGCATATCGACCGTTATTGCCGCGAGCAGGGCATGACGCCGCGCATCGCCATCGAAGCCAACTCCATCGGCGCCATTGTCGAAATCGTTCGCCGTGGGCAGCTGGCGACCATCCTGCCGCTGGCCATTACCCAGGAGCAGCCGGGCTTGAGGCCGGTGATCCTGCAACCGACCCTGGCGCCCCGCAGCGTGGCGCTGCTGGGGCGCAAGGGCGCTTATCGCAGCGCCGCGTGCCAGGCTTTTCGCGAGCTGCTGACGACTGCTTTTCGCGAGCGGCTGACGGCTCAGGGCGTGGGCGCCGCCAGCCACTGATTGACCACGCCGCTGTAGAAACCGGTGGCCTTGCTCAGGTGCAGCCACTGGTCGACGTAGCTTTTCCAGGCGACATCGTCCCGTGGCAACAGGAAGGCTTTTTCACTGTATTGCAGGTACTGCTCGGGGTTCACCGCGCACAGCCCCGGCTTGAGTTTCTGCTGGAAGCGCGCTTCGGACGCGTCGGTGATCATCACGTCGGCCTTGTTCTCCAGCAGTTGCTCGAAGATGGTCACGTTGTCGGCGAACAGGGTCAGGCTGGCCTTGGGCAGGTGGGCCCGGGCGAAGACTTCGTTGGTGCCTCCCGGCGGTTCGATCAGGCGCACCGAAGGCTGGTTGATCTGCTCGACGGTCTGGTAGCGCTGCTTGTCGGCGCACCGCACCAGGGGGATTTTCCCGTCGACGCCCAGGGTGTCGCTGAAGAAGGCTTTCTTCTGTCGCTCCAGGGACACGGAAATACCGCCCACGGCGATGTCGCACTGGTTTGCCAGGAAGTCCGGCATCAGGGTTTTCCAGGTGGTCTTCACCCACTTCACCTCGACCCCCAGGCTTTGCGCCAGGGACTGCGCCATCGAAATATCGATGCCTTCGTAGGCACCGTCTGTGCGCAGGTAGGTGTAGGGCTTGTAGTCGCCGGTGGTGCAGACGTTCAGGTGGCCGCGCTCGATGACCTGGTCCAGGTGCGAGGTGCTTGGCGCGGCAAAGGCCGGGGCGCTGAGGGTCAGCAGTGAGCAGAGCAGAAGGCGTGCTTTCATGCGGTCGATCCTTGATGACGAGGGAGTGGCCGAGGGCGGCTCATTATTTGCGCTCGACCCGAATGGGGCAAGGCGCATCGCTCGCCAGTGCGCGCGGGTCGTTTTCACCGAAAAAAGTTTTGGCAAAGGGCTATCCAACTATTTGTTGGCTTCTTTTTCACGAAACGTTGATGGTCGGCTACCTAAAGTTCGTGCTGTCGTGGGCGGTCATTGAATAACAGGCCTGACGACGTACTTCTTTCAAGGAACAAGTCGATCGTCATGCTAAACATCAACCCCCTGCGTCCCGAATGGGTGACGTTGATTGCCTGCGCCTTTTTATTGCTTGGCTGCAACTTTGTGCTCTGGCAGCACCTGTTTAGCATTACCGCCTCGGACGCCCGTGGTATCGCCATGCGCGTGGCCTTCGGGGTGATGATCTTCTGTGCGTTCAACCTTATCCTGACTTGGCTGGCATTTCGCCGGGTACTTAAGCCGGTGCTGGTTTTATTGTTTATGGTCAGTGCCGGCGTGGCTTATTTCATGAGCCAGTACGGAGTGCTGATAGATGCCGGAATGTTTCGCAACTTTGCCGAAACCAATGCAACGGAAGTGCGTGACTTACTCTCGCTGAAGTTGCTTGTTTATATTCTGTTGCTGGGTGTATTGCCTTCCTGGTTATTGTGGAAAACCCCGATCAATTATCGTCGCTGGCACCGCGAGTTATTGAGCAAGTTGCTGGTTTCCGTTATGTGCGCGGCGGCCATTGGCGGGGTCGCCCTGGCCAACTATCAGGGGCTGGCCTCGCTGTTTCGCAATCACCATGAATTGCGCCTGATGATAGTGCCGAGCAACTACGTGGGCGCTTCCTTTGGTTATCTGCGTGAGCAAGTGGTCTCGGCGCGCCAGCCCTTCGTCAAGATCGGTGAAGATGCCCAGCGCAATCCGACCTGGCAAAACCACGCGCGCAAGTCGCTGACGGTGCTGGTGGTCGGCGAAAGTGCCCGGGCCGAGAACTTCGGCGTGCTGGGCTACGAGCGCGACACCACGCCGAAACTCAGCCAGGAAAACGGCCTGATCGCCTTTACCGATGTGTCGTCCTGCGGCACCGAGACCGCGGTCTCGGTGCCCTGCATGTTCTCCAACATGGGGCGCAAGAACTACGACGCCAGCAAGGCGAAGAACGAGGAAGGGCTGCTGGACGTGCTCAAGCGCGCCGGGCTCGAGGTGATCTGGCGGGACAACCAGTCCGGCTGCAAGGGCACCTGCGACCGGGTGACCCTCGACGACGTCAGCAACCTCAAGGACCCGGCGCTCTGTGCCAACAGCGAATGCCGCGACGAGATCCTGCTCCAGGGCCTGCAGCACTTCATCGATACCCTGGACAAGGACACCGTGCTGGTCCTGCACCAGATGGGCAGCCACGGGCCGGAATACTTCAAGCGCTACCCCAAGGAATACGAACGCTTCACCCCGGTGTGCCAGAGCAACGCCCTGAACAATTGCAGCCGCGAGAGCATCGTCAACGGCTACGACAATACGCTGCTGTACACCGACCACGTGCTGGCGACCCTGATCGACCTGTTGCGCAGCAACCAGGACAAGGTCGATACCGCCATGCTCTATCTGTCGGACCACGGCGAGTCCCTGGGCGAATACAACCTGTTCCTGCATGGCACGCCCTACATGCTCGCGCCGTCGCAGCAGAAACATGTGGCGATGCTGGCCTGGTTCTCGGACAGCTATCAGAAGGCCTTCTCGGTGGACACCCACTGCCTGCAACTGAGCCGGGAAAAACCGCTGAGCCAGGACAACCTGTTCCACTCGATGCTCGGTCTGCTGGAGGTCGACAGCCGGGTCTACCAGTCCGATCTGGACCTGTTCGCCGGCTGCCGGGGCAGCGTGGTCGACGGCGTGCTGGCGCGGCAATGAAGCCTTGATCGGCGTTCGACCTTTTTTTCACGATCGGGGCGGTAACCTGTTTTTCATCCAAGACTTACAAGAGCCAGCAGATCCATGTCCGCGCACCCTCCATCCCCCCTCGAGCTCGAGTTCGCCAGGCGTTATGACCAGGCGCATGCGCGCGTCTGTGGCGACGAGCGCCCGCTCGGGCTGGGGCGGCGCCTGTCGTTGTGGCGCGACGAGTGGCTGGTTCGCCGCGCGTTGAAGGTGGCGGGCGAGCCGGGGCTGATTCTCGATCTCGCGTGCGGCGCGGGGCGCTTCTGGCCAGTGCTGGGCGAGCACAGTAATCGGGTGATCCTGGCGGCGGACCCGTCCCAGGACATGCTCAACCACGCCCAGACCCATCACCCGGCGAGCCTGCTCAGGCGGGTCAGGACTTTCCAGAGTTCGTCGTTCAGCATCGGCCTGTCGGCCAACGCGGTGGACTGCATCGTCTGCCTGCAACTGTTCCCCCATGTCGCCAGCAGCGAGGCGCGCTTGGCGTTGTTGGGCGAATTCCATCGGGTCAGTCGCGACTCGGTGATCCTCGCGGTGCGCATCGACAGTCGCTTGAAAGTCATGCGCGACCGGCTGGAGGGCAACGACACCCTGCAGTTGCAGCGTGCTCCACGCATGGACGTCAGCCGGGCGCGGGTCGAGGCCGAGTTCAAGGGCGCGGGGTTCGAAGTGCTCAGCCACCAGGATTTCATTCCCGGTTGCGCCGCCTGGCGGGTTTACGTCCTGCGCAAACAGGGGTAGCCGACGGCGTTCGGATTATTCTTGTGGCCCGGGCGCCGATTTCGCGCAGGCTCTTGTCGAGTGAATGCTCAGAAATCGCCAAGGGCGATATATACTGCGCGCCATTCTTCAAGGGAGAGCCGTGTGGCCATCGATATTCACTGGATTCGCGACAACGATAGCCTCGGTCAATTCTGCACCGAGTGGCAGAAGCTGCCATTCGTCGCCCTCGACACCGAATTCATGCGGGTCGACACCTTCTATCCGATCGCCGGCCTGTTGCAGGTCGGCGATGGCCAGCGCGCTTACCTCATCGACCCCTTGACCATCGACGACTGGCAGCCGCTGGCGGCCTTGCTGGAGAACAGCGCGGTGGTCAAGGTGGTGCACGCCTGCAGCGAGGACCTCGAAGTCCTGCTGCGCCTGACCGGCAGCCTGCCGACACCGTTGTTCGACACGCAACTGGCGGCCGCCTACCTGAACCTGGGTTTCTCCATGGGCTATTCGCGGCTGGTCCAGGAAGTGCTGGGCATCGAGTTGCCCAAGGGCGAGACCCGCTCCGACTGGCTGCAACGCCCGCTGTCGGAAACCCAGGTCAGCTACGCCGCCGAAGACGCCGTGCACCTGGCCGAGGTGTTCACCCGGCTGCGGCCGAAACTGTCCGAGGACAAATACAACTGGGTGCTGGAAGACGGCGCCGAGCTGGTGGCCAACCTGCGCCGCGAAGTCGATCCCTATGAGGTCTACCGCGAGGCCAAGCTGGCCTGGAAACTGTCCCGTGCGCAACTGGCGGTGCTGCGTGAACTCTGCGCCTGGCGCGAGCGTGAGGCACGGGCACGGGACCTGCCGCGCAACCGGATCGTGCGCGAGCACTCGCTGTGGCCGTTGGCCAAGAGCCAGCCGGACAACCTCGGCGCCCTGGCGAAAATCGAAGACATGCACCCGCGCACCGTGCGTCAGGACGGCGAGTTCCTGCTGGGCCTGATCAAGCGTGCCGCCAGCGTCGGCCCCGACCAGTGGCCACCGGCCGTCCCCGAGCCGTTGCCGATGGAAGCCTCGCCCCTGCTCAAGCGCCTGCGCGCCGTGGGTCAGGCCGAAGCCGAGCGCCTGGGTATCGCCCCGGAACTGATGCTGCGCAAGAAAACCCTGGAAAGCCTGCTCAAGAGTGGCTTCCCCAATGGACCCTACCAATTGCCCGATTCGCTGCGTGGCTGGCGCCGCGAATTGATGGGCCAGGCGCTGCTTGACAGCCTGGCCACCGCCGGAGAACAGCCATGAAACGTATCTGCTCGATCTACAAAAGCCCGCGCAAGAACGAGATGTACCTCTACGTGCTCAAGAGCGATGCCCTGGAGCGCGTGCCGGAAAACCTGCTGGCGGCGTTCGGCAAGCCGCAGCACGCCTTCGACCTGGTGCTGAGTCCGGAGCGCAAGCTGTCGCGCGAGGACATCCACCAGGTGCTGGAAAACCTTGAGAAGCAGGGTTACCACCTGCAGATGCCACCGGCCGAGGACGAGTACATCGAGCACTTGCCCGAAGAGCTGCTGCGCCGTAATGATCCGGTCTGACGGACACCTGTAGAGGCCCTGTCCGGGGCATCGTTGAAAATGGAACTGATTCTATCTGGCGGCTGCCGCGATCGATGGAGCGATACTCCGTCGGTGGCTGCCTGCACCGTTTTGTAAGGTTTGAACCATGCGCGTTCTGATTGCCGAACACGATCACGCTATTTATGCCCGTTTGTTGCGTCAGCTGGCACCTGACCTGGAAGTGCTCACCAGCGGCGATTCCGCCGAATTGTCGAAGCTGGCCGCGGACTGCCCGGTCTGGCTCGGCCAGCCGGACCTGCTGGCCACCCTGTTGCGCCAGGGCCACCAGCCGCAGTGGCTGCAATCGACCTGGGCCGGTATCACGCCGCTGCTCGCCGACGGCCTGCCACGCCATTACCGGCTGACCCGTGCCGTGGGGATCTTCGGCCAGGTCATGGCCGAATACGTGCTCACCTACATACTCGGCCACGAGCGCGAAGTCCTCGCGCGCCTGGTCAGCCAGGTCGAGCGCAAGTGGGATAACCGCACGGGCCAGAGCCTGGCCGGGCGCAAGGTGCTGATCGTCGGCGCGGGCGATATCGGCCAGAGTGTGGCGCAGTTCCTCTTGCCGTTCGGCGTCGAGCTGTACGGCATCGCCAGCGAAGCCCGGGAGCAGGCGCCGTTTATCGAAGTCGCGGCCTTGGCGGACCTGGGACGTTTGGTCGGTGAGGTGGATTATGTGGTCAACCTGCTGCCCAACACCCCGCACACCCATGATCTGTACGACACGGCGCTGTTCAAGCGTTTCAAGCCGACCGGCCTGTTCATCAACGTCGGTCGCGGGGTCGCGGTGGTCGATGCGGATCTGGTGGAAGCCTTGAAAGAAGGGCATTTGGCGGGGGCGGTGATCGACGTCTGCCGTCAGGAGCCGTTGCCGCAGCGCCATCCGTTCTGGACCGCCTGGGGCCTGCTGCTGACCGGCCACAGCTCGGCGCCGACCTCGCCGACCCTGATGGCGCAGCTGTTCATCGACAACCTGCGGGCCTATCAGGCCGACACGGCGTTGCGTGGCGAAGTGGATTTCACCCGCGGGTATTGAGGGGAATCACAGACTCTGTAGCCGCTGCCGAAGGCTGCGATAAGTCCGAAGGACTTCAGCGATCTCAAGATCCTGCGCCCACGTTGTGGGCGATCGCAGCCTGCGGCAGTGGCTACAGGTTGCTGGTTTACAGGCTGAAATCGCCTTCGGCCGCGGTTTCGCTCAGCGGGCGACGCGGGCTTGGCTCTTCGCGGGCCTGCAAGTATTCGGCGAGGCTCGCCTTGTCACCCAGCTTGCCGACGGCCACGGCCGCATGCAGGGCATAACCTTCTGGAATCTTCAGCTCCTTGCGAGTCAGCTCCTGGTCGAACCCGGCCATGCCGTGTGTGTGCCAGCCGCTGATGCTGGCTTGCAGCGCCAGGTGGCCCCAGGCCGAACCGGTGTCGAAGGTGTGCCACAGGGCCGGGGTTTCCTCGCTGGCGCCAGGCGCGGTGAAGGTGGTTTTCGAGATCACGATCACCAATGCCGAGGCGTGCTGCGCCCAGCCACGGTTGAACTCGTTGAGCAGGCCGAGGAAACGTTCCCAGTTCGGCGTGTCGCGGCGCGCATACAGGAAGCGCCACGGCTGCGAGTTGTAGGCCGACGGCGCCCAGCGCGCGGCTTCGAAGAAGCTCAGCAGGGTTTCCTCGGGAATGGTTTCGCCGGTGAAGGCGCGCGGCGACCAGCGCTCGGTGAACTGCGGGTGGATGGCGTACTCGGCAACGCGGGGATTGGCGCTCATGACAGAGATTCCTGGCTACGTTTGAGAATGAAAGGTGGATAAACCGGCGAGCGCAGTTGAACTGGGCAATGAGGTTTGTCCTGACCCTGGGCGGTTCACCGGTGCGACGCGGTCGAGCGCTAATGGCACGCGGACGTGGGTCTTTGCGACAGGCAAAGCTACTGCGCGGCATGCCACCTGACAAGTAGTGCCTTACCGACAGTCGCCAGCGCTTGGCCCGCGGGGCCTTGGGCACTAGACTGGCGGCCTTTTCCCTGTCCGATACCGATTACCTGAGCCATGGCCGCCAAAGTTGAACCCTTCTGGATCCGCAAAACCCTCGAACAACTCGATCAGGAGGAGTGGGAGTCATTGTGCGACGGTTGTGGCCTGTGCTGCCTGCAGAAGCTCGAGGATGAAGAAGACAACAGCGTCTACTACACCCGCATCGCCTGCAAACTGCTGGACCTGAAGACCTGCCAGTGCAGCGACTACGCCAACCGCCGGGCCTCGGTGCCGGACTGTATCCAGCTCACCCCGGGCAAAGCCGATGAGTTCAAATGGCTGCCGCCGACCTGCGGTTATCGCCTGGTCAGCGAGGGCAAGGACCTGCCGCTCTGGCACCATCTGGTGTGCGGTGACCGCGACGCGGTGCACCACGAGCGTATTTCCCAATCAGGACGCATGCTCGCCGAAGGCAGCGTGGCCGAGGAAGACTGGGAAGATCATCTGATTTTCCGCGCCGGCTGAGGGTACGCCGCGCTCGCGTTCAAGGTTGTTTCACGAAGGAGTGTGTATGGCTGTGGGGGCAAGGCTGGCGCTGGCCGGTTGGCTGCTGGTGCTCAGTGCGCCGGGGTGGGCGGCGAAAAAAGTCGATCTGGATTACCACGTGCGCCTGTTGCCGCAGAGCGACCAGGCCGAGGTGCGTCTGACCCTGGCGGACGGCGCGGCGGTGCGCAGCCTGGATTTCGACCTGGGTACGCATGGCGATTACAGCGACTTCAAGGCCGATGGCCAATGGCAGCCCGGGGCGGCCAAGCCTCCCGCGGTACAGCGCGGCGTATGGCGCCCGGCCGGCGGCAAGGCCAGCCTGAGCTACCGGGTGCGGATCAGCCACAGCCTGAAGAAGGACAGCTTCGACAGCCGCATGACCCCGCACTGGGCCTTGTTGCGTGGCGACACGCTGGTGCCGGCGGCGAAGCTCGACCAGCAGGACGGCATCGAGCTGATGTCGCGCCTGGAGTTCGAGTTGCCCGCGGGCTGGAAAAGCGTGGAAACCGCCTGGCCGCGGATCGGCAAGAACCGTTTCCGTATCGATAATCCCGCGCGCCTGTTCGACCGGCCCACCGGCTGGGTGCTGGCCGGTGCCCTGGGCAGTCGTCGCACCCGGCTGGGGGAGACCGAAGTCACGGTGGCCTCGCCGCAAGGGCAGGGCATGCGGCGCATGGATGTGCTGACCCTGCTGACCTTTGTCTGGCCGCAGATCCAGGCGACCTTTCCCCGTCATCCAACCAAGTTGCTGATCGTCGGCGCGGCCGACCCGATGTGGCGCGGCAGCCTGGCCGGGCACGATTCGCTGTTCTTGCACAGCCGCCTGCCGCTGGTCAGCGAGAGCGGCGCCAGCCCGCTGCTGCGCGAAGTGATCCAGGTCTTTGCCCGGATCAATGACAGCGAGCGCAGCGACTGGATCGGCGAGGGCCTGGCGGAGTACTACGCCATCGAATTGATGCGCCGCGCCGGCGGCATGAGCGACGAGCGTTACCAGGCCCTGGAGACCCGGTTGGCCAAGAGCGGCCACGGCGTCAGCAGCCTGCGTGGCGAACAGGTGGACGCGCCGGTGGTGGCCAGGGCGGTGCTGCTGTTGCAGGAACTGGATCGGGAGATCCGCCTGAAGACCCGCAACAAGCGTTCGCTGGATGACGTGACCCGGGCGGTGATGCGTCTGGAGCGTGTCAGCACCAAAGAGTTCATCCAGCTCAGCGAGAGCGTGCTGGACGGCTCGTCGAAGGTGCTCGACAGCGATTTGTTGCGCTAGTGGGGTCGACCGCTTTGCGGTCATCGCGAGCGAGCTCGCTCCTACAGGTTTTGCGCAATCCCCTGTAGGAGCGAGCTTGCTCGCGATAGCGCCGGTTCATTCAACGCGGCGTTCGAGGCCGCCGATCAAACCCCGGCCTTGGGCGATTTCAACGAATCGTTGCCGGTTACGGTCGCGGTACGGGTGGCCGCCTCGGCATTGGCCTTGAGGGTTTTCAGCTCCGCGCCGGCACGCTCGATCTTCGCCCGCACGTTATTCATATCCTGGCGGCTCTTCTCCAGCAGGCTTTTCGCCGAGCTGTGGCCGGTGATGCCACGGGCCAGGGCGACCCCGCCGATGGCGACCTGGATCAGGCCGAACACACCGCCACGGCGCAGGCCCTTGCCGACCATTACTACGCCGCCGGCCAGCGAGCCGATGCGCTCCCAGCCTTGTACGTTCTGCTCCGCCGGGCTCTGGAAAGGGGTGGTTGCGATGGGTTCCAGTTGTTTGCTGTCGCTCATGATCTGTCTCCAGGGGGATGGATATAAAGCTGACTGCGCTGGCGCGGCGCTCGTTCCATCGAATGTACCGCGAACTTGAAGCAGTGCTCAGAACTTGGGGCCGGAGCGGGTGTTGTTGCCCTTGGCCAGGCGGTCGTAGAGCACCACGTTGACGGTGGCGGCGAGGTTCATGCAGCCGGTGGTCGGGATGTAGACCACGTCTTCGCACCAGTCGCGGATGTCCTTGTCCAGGGAGCCGTCTTCCGGGCCGAAGATGTACAGCGCGCGATCCGGGTGGGTGTATTCCGGCAGCGAGCGGGCGCCTTCCACCAGTTCCACCGCCACCGGCACGCAGCCCAGGGGCAGGATCCTCTTCAGGTCGTCGATGCCGATCAGCGGGATGTCCTGGTGGACCTTCTTGGTGTCGGTGACAAAGTCGCGGGCCCGTTCATAGCGCTTGCCGGTGTAGAACACCGACGCGACGCCATAGCAACCGGCGGCGCGCATCACCGAACCGACGTTCTCCGGTGACTTGGGGTTATACAAACCAATGCAGCTGTACCTTTTGTTTGCCACGAGCGGGGTGCCTTCGAGAAAAATCGCGATTATACGGGGATTGTCGGCCGGCGGTTGGATCCGGCAAATGCATCGCGGGCAAGCGGCGCATCTGCAGGATCAGTGTCTGCCGGTGCGCCGCTTGCCCGCGAGAGACCGGTCCTGTCGAACCGGAAAGAGCGGAGGTTACTCTTCGTCTTTCTTCATCAACCCCGCCAGCGCGGCGAAGGGGTTGTGGGTGGCCTTGGCGACTTTCGGCGTGCTCAGGGAGCCTTCGCCGAAGTACTGCTGGTCGGTGTAGCGCGAGTGTTCGTTGTCGTGGCAGTACAGGCACAGCAGTTCCCAGTTGGAACCGTCCTGCGGGTTGTTGTCGTGGTTGTGGTCGCGGTGGTGCACAGTCAGCTCGCTCAGGCGCTTGCCGGAGAACTCGCGGGCGCAGCGTCCACAGACGTGCGGGTACATCTTCAGGGCCTTGTCGCGGTAGCCCATCTCGCGGTCGCGCTGGGCGTCGGCGAGGATGCGGTCGAGCTTGGAAGTGTTGGTCGAACTCATGGGTTCACCTTTATGCAAAGACTAATGACGGTAATGAGCCCAGTTTAGCTCAGGCCTTGAGCTTCTCGGCAATCCAGATAGTGTGGCGGGTGCCCTTGTTGCCGTGGGCGAAGACCTGCACTTGCTCGGCCTTGAAGCCGGCCTTGCGCAGCTTGTCGGAGTATTGCTTGTCGGCGCTGGCCGACCACACGGCCAGCACACCCTTGGGCCGCAGGGCCCTGGCGCAGGCCGCCAGCCCGGCGGCGGAGTACAGCCAGCTGTTGGCCTTCTGGGTCAGGCCTTCGGGGCCGTTGTCGACGTCGAGCATGATCGCGTCGAACCCCTGGGGTTCGGCCTGCAGCACCTTGGCCACATCTTCCAGGCGGATCACCGTGCGCGGGTCGAGCAGCGGCCGGCCGGATTTCTCCCCGAGCGGTCCGCGGTTCCATTCGACCACCCCCGGCACCAGCTCGGCGACCACCACTTCGGCGCCCTTGCCCAGGTGCTTGAGGGCCGAGGCGAGGGTGAAGCCCATGCCCAGGCCGCCGATCAGCACCCGCGAATTCGGCCGCCCGGCGACCTTGCGGCAGGGGATCTCCGCCAGGGCGTCTTCGGAGCCGTGCATGCGGGTGTTCATCAATTGCCCGCCGTCGCCGCCCTGGATCTTGATGACAAAATCCTCGCCGTATTCGAACAGGCACAAGGCACCGCCATTTTCGGGAATCGGGGTGGTGTCCAGCAGAACGAAACGTTTCATGAGGGTCTCAATGAGGAAGGCAAACCGCCCCGGTTGGGAGTAGCCTGAGGGCTGACAATAGCGATGGAGCCATTGATGAAGCGCACTATTCTAACGGTCATTGCCCGCGCAGCGCTCTTGCTAAGTGCGGCGCTCGCGATGAGCGCCGTGCACGCCGAGGAACTGCAGGCGGTGCCCGTGACTCCGGTCCCCGCCGCCGGCTCGCCCGGCACCGCGACCCCGACCCCTTATCCGCAGGTCACGCCCCCCAGCACCCCCAAGGCCACGGCCCATGGCGGTGCGCCATTGCTACCGCCGATCGACATGCCCAAGCCGCCGAAGGACCAGACCTTGCCAGGGTTGCAGCAGAACGAGACGAAAACCAGGACCCCGGGTAGCTAGACCTGTTGCGACAGCAGCTGCCCGTCGGCCATGCGCAGGCGCCTGGACAGTGACACGGCGAGGGCGCGGATGATCTTGGCGGCGATCTTCGGCGCGTCGTTGAGCATTTTCTCCAGCGAGTCCTTGCCCAGGTTGAGCAACCGGCAATCGCTGGCGGCCACGCAACTGGCCGAACGCCGCTCGCCATCGAGCACCGCCATCTCGCCAAAGGCCCGACCGCTGCGCAGGGTGGCAATGGTCACGCGCACGCCTTCGCTGTTGGTCTTCTGCACCGCCACCTGGCCGGAATGGATGATGCACATGAAGCTGCCGGCATCGCCTTCGCGGAAGATCTCCTGGCCCTGGGCGATGCTGCTGATGCTGAAGTAGCCGGCGGCGGCATTGAAGTCGGCCGGCAAGAGCTGATCGAACAATCCGCAGTCCATCAGCCAGTCGCGGATTTCATTGTTCAACAAGGTAGGTTCTGGCATGTCGTCACGGTCTTTTTCTTGTGTCTGTTGCGGTCCCGGGCAGGTGCGGTATGGCTCGGGGCCGGCGGTCCTGGGTTAAGACAGGAGCGCCGGCCGGAGTTCCTCAGGCAATGCCCAGAATCTTGAAAACAAATGCATATTCGAGCGCTACGTCACGCAATCCCTGGTAACGCCCGCTCATGCCACCGTGGCCGGCGCCGAGCTCGGTCTTGAGCAGCAGCAGGTGGTCGTCGGTCTTGGTGGCGCGCAACCGGGCCACCCACTTGGCCGCCTCCCAGTACTGCACGCGGCTGTCGTTGTAGCCGGCGATCACCAGGGTCGCCGGATAGGCCTTGGCCTCGACATTTTCATAAGGCGCGTAGGCCTTGATCCGCGCGTAGACCTCGGGCTCCTCCGGGTTGCCCCATTCGTCGTACTCGGTGACGGTCAGCGGCAGCTCGGGGTCGAGCATGGTGTTGAGCACATCGACGAACGGCACCTCGGCGATCGCCGCCTTGAACAGTTCCGGGCGCTGGTTGAGCACCGCACCGATCAACAGTCCGCCGGCGCTGCCGCCGCTGATGGCCAACTGCTCGGAAGTGGTCAGGCCCTGGGCGATCAGGTGTTCGGCGCAGGCGATGAAGTCGCTGAAGGTGTTCTGCTTGTGTTCCTGCTTGCCGGCGCGGTACCAGGCTTCGCCCAACTCGCCGCCGCCACGCACGTGGGCAATGGCGAAGGCCACGCCGCGCTCCAGCAGGCTCAGGCGCGCATGGGAGAACCACGGGTCGAGGCTTTCGCCGTAGGCGCCGTAGCCGTAGAGGTACAGCGGTGCCGGCCGGCCCAGGGCTTCGCGCTTGATCACCAGGCTGATCGGCACCTGGGTGCCGTCGGCCGCGGTCGCCCACAGGCGCTGGCTGACATAGGCGTCCGGGTCGAACACGCCGAGCACCGGGGTTTCCTTGAGCACTTTCTGTGCGCCGCCGGCCAGATCCAGCTGGCGGATCTGCGCCGGACGGTTCAGCGCTTCGTAGCGCAGGCGGATGCGCTGGCTGACGAATTCCAGGCTGTTTTGCACATGCAGGCTGTAGGCCGCATCCGGCAGTTGCACGCGATAGGCTGGCAGGCCCTCGGGGTGCACCTCGATGATCGGCAGGCCGCCTTCGCGCAGGCTCAGGGTCATGGCCGAGCTGTTCAGGCTCAGGCCTTCGAGCATCACGCTATTGCTGTGGGGGATCAGGTTCTGCCAGTCGGCTTCACCCGGCACCGTGCCCTGGTCCGGCGCCTGGTAGAGGGCGAAGTTGATGCCGTCGCGGTTGCTGCGGATAAACCAGGTCCACTGGCCGTCGAGCAAACCGTGATCGACGTCGTATTCATGGTGCTCGACCCGCGGCGCCAGGCAGGTGAAGGCCTGCTGCGGCTGCGCCGCGTCGAGTACCCAGACCTCGCTGGTGGTCTTGCTGCCCAGGGACAGCAGCAGCTGTTTCTCCGAGCTTGAGCGGTAGCAATGCAGGAAAAAGCGCCCGTCCGGCTCATGGAACACCTCTTCGGCGGTGGTGCCGTCCAGGCGATAACGGAACAGTTTGTGCGGGCGGTGGGTGTCGTCCAGCTCACCGAAGAACAGGGTCAGGCTGTCGTTGGCCCAGGTCATGCTGCCGTCGCAATCGGCGAACGCCAGTTCGCTGACCTTGCCGCTGGACAGCTCCTTGACGAACAGGGTGTAGACCTCTTCGCCGCTGGTGTCGAGGCTGTAGGCCAGGCGCTGGTGGTCGGGGCTGATGCTGAAGGCGCCGAGGGAGAAAAAGCCACCCTTGGCCAGCTCGTTGGGGTCCAGCAGCAGCTGTTCCTGGCTTTCGTCGACGCTCAGGCTGTCGTCGGCCGGGCGCGGGCAGCGGTAGTGCCGGGCGTATTCGTCGCCGGCGGTGGTGCGGGTGTAATACAGGTACGGGCCCCAGGGGGAGGGCAGGGACAGGTCGGTCTCGAGGATCCGGCCCTTGATTTCCTGGAACAGGGTTTCACGCAGCGCCGCCTGGTCGGCGAGGGCGGCTTCCTGGTAGCTGTTTTCGGCCTTCAGGTAATCGAGCACGGCATCGGTGTCGCGCTCCTGGAGCCAGGCGTACGGGTCCGGGCCTTCGGCCTTGCGGGCGATCGGGGCGCTGGTGACGTGGGCGGATACGGGCATGAAGGGCTCTCGGGGCGGTGACAATTAAGGGCGCGGCAGACGGCGGTGCAGCCTGGCATGCGAAAAGCCGTTATCATAAGCGCCTCTTTGCCTGCCTTGCCATGGACACCATGACCGAGAACGACTATCTGATCGCTTGGGGGCTCTACGCCTTCGCCGCCTTGGGCTGCCTGCTGGTGTGGATGCGCCTGACCCGCTGGATGTGGCGCTGGCTGCGCGAGCCGCTGCGAGTGCTGGTGGCGGTGCTGCTGTTCAGCCCGACCGTGGTCGACCCGGCCAAGGAAATGTTCGCCCCGGCCGTGGCCATCACCGCCCTGGACATGCTGTTCAAGGTCGGCAACAACGCCTGGCGCGCGGTCTCCGACCTGTTCATGTATGGCGTGATCGCCTTCGGCATCTACCTGGTGTTCGTCCTGATCCGCTGGCCGATCGAGCGCGCCTCCAAGGCCCGCAAGGAACAGGCCGAGGCCGCCAAGGCCGCGGCCCGTGCCGAAGAGCCGGACGACCAGCCTTTCGGCGGTGCCGGCGACGATCGCTACGGCCGCCCGCCAGTGCCCAGCAACCCCCAGCGTTCGCGGATCGAACCGCGCCTGTAACACGCATTGAAGCGAGAGTCCGAGCATGTGTGAGTTATTGGGCATGAGCGCCAATGTACCGACCGATATCGTGTTCAGCTTTACCGGGCTGATGCAGCGCGGCGGGCGCACCGGCCCGCATCGCGACGGCTGGGGCATCGCTTTCTACGAGGGCCGCGGCCTGCGCCTGTTCCAGGACCCGGCGGCGAGCAGCGAGTCGGAAGTGGCCAACCTGGTGCAGCGCTACCCGATCAAGAGCGAAGTGGTGATCGGCCACATTCGCCAGGCCAACGTCGGCAAGGTCTGCCTGTCCAACACCCATCCGTTCGTGCGCGAGCTGTGGGGGCGCAACTGGTGTTTCGCCCACAACGGCCAGCTGGCGGACTTCCAGCCTCCCACCAGCTTCTATCGTCCGGTGGGCGATACCGACAGCGAAGCGGCTTTCTGCGACCTGCTCAACCGGGTGCGCGAAGCCTTTCCCGAGCCGGTGGAAGTCGAGGAACTGCTACCGTCGCTGGTGGCCGCCTGCGCCGAATATCGCGGCAAGGGCGTGTTCAACTGCCTGCTCAGCGATGGCGACTGGCTGTTCTGCTATTGCTCGACCAAGCTGGCGCAGATCACCCGCCGCGCGCCCTTTGGCCCGGCCCGCCTGAAGGATGTCGATGTGATCGTCGACTTCCAGGCGGAAACCACGCCCAACGACGTGGTGACGGTGATCGCCACCGAACCTTTGACCGAAAACGAAACCTGGACTCGCTACGAGCCGGGCCAATGGAGCCTGTGGCGGCGCGGTGAATGCGTCCTGCACGGCCAGACCGAATAAGGACATCCCCTATGTTGCTCAGTTATCTGCGGCTGGTGCTGTTTGCGGCGGGCCTGTTGATCGGTGTACAGGTGCCGGGTTTCATCAGCGATTACGCCAAGCGCGTCGAGGCTCACCTGATCGAGGCCCAGGCCGGCCTGCAAGGGTTCCAGGGCACCGCCAACCAGTTCTTCAAGGGCGATCTGCAGGCGCTGGTCGCCCACTATCGGGCCAGCGACGATCCGGTGTTTCGCAGCGACGCCGACAGCCTGGGCAATCTGCTGGTTCGCCAGCGCGCCCTGGACAAGCAGTTCCAGGCCATGCAGGGCCCGTGGTACATCCGCCTGCTGCAAGTGGTGCTGGCTGCCGACCCGGATATCCGCCAGGAAACCTGGAACGGCTACAGCTACCAGATCCTGCTGACCCCGCAAGCGATGATCTGGGCCATGAGCGGCGCCTTGCTGCTGTCGTTCGGCCTGGAATGCCTGTATCGCCTGATCGACTGGGTGGTGCTCGGCGGCAAGCGCCTGCGCCAGAGCCGGCCGATCGAAGAGCGTGACTTGAAGGGCTTGTGATGTAGCCGCTGCCACAGGCTGCGATCGACGGCGCAGCCGTCGTAAACCAGCCGACGCGTTTTTCCAGGCAGATCGCGGATGCAGGTTACGCAGCAACTGCGTTGCCGTTCGCAGCCTCGCAGGCTCGGCAGCGGCTACATAAAGCCCTCTCGGTGGATCAGCCCGCCAGGACGATGTAGTTCTCGCCGACCTTTTGCGCATAACGCTCCAGCACTTGCTGGCACAGCACCACCACCTCTTCCACCAGTTCGACCCCCACCCGCCATGACACCACTACCTGCAGGTTCGGCGGGCGCTGGTCGATGGCCAGCAGGGTCAGTTCGCCGCGCGCCAGTTCCTCGCTGACCAGCACCGGCGGCAAGGCGCCGATGCCGAAACCGTCGCGCAGCAGGCGGGTAATGGCCGACACCGAGTTCACGCAGTTGAGCCGTGGCGCGGTCACCCCGTTGGCCTGCATCAGGCTCAGCACTTCCTGGTGCGGCAGGGAGTTCTTCGAGTAGGTGATGATGCGTTCCCGGGCCAGCTCGGCCAGGTTGGCGTACTCGCGGTTGTAGATCGAGTGGCTGGCGACTATCCAGCCCATCGGGTGGCTGGCCAGTTCCAGGCTGCGAATGGATTCCTGGCGCAGCAGGTCGGTTTGCAGCACCAGGTCGAGAAAGCCTTTCTGCAACTGGTCGCAGAGGTTCAGCGAGGTGTCGGCCACCAGCTCGATTTCCACCTGGGGATAGCTGTCCATCATCCGCGCCACCAGGGGGCTGAGCCAGGTGTGGATCACCGTGTCCATGACGCCGATGCGAATCCGCCCGACCTTGCTCGAGCGGGTCTCGATCGACTGTTTGAGCGCCTGCATGGTGTCCATCATCTGCTCGGCATAGTCGAGTACCTTGAGGCCTTCCGGGGTCAGGGTCACGCCGCGCGAGTCGCGCAGGAACAGCTTGACCCCCAGTTCGCCCTCGAGCACGGCGATGCGGCTGGAGATCGACGCCTGGGTGGTGAAGAGTTTGTCGGCGGTCAGGCGAAAGCTTTTCAGGCGCGCCACCCAGACAAAGGTTTCAAGAAACTTGAGGTTCATGCGATCAACTTTTCTTATGTCTGGAGGCGGTTTTTATTAGTTGGACGGAGCAGGGCGCGGGCGCCAAAAATCGCTGCGTCTCACGATAAGCGTCGTCGGGACCCAGAACAATATTAATAAAGTGGAGATTTGCCATGAGTGCGCCCGACACGCTCGCCGCCAGCAAGGCCAAAGGCCGCGCCGGCCCCTTCGACTGGTACCGCGACATCAATCAGCAGGAGCGCCGCACGTTCTGGAGCTGCAAGGCCGGTTACGGCCTGGATGGCATGGACACCCAGATGCTCAGCTTCGTCATCCCGACCCTGATTGCGCTGTGGGGCATCAGCTCCGCCGAGGCCGGCCTGATCCACACCAGCACCTTGCTGGCTTCCGCCCTGGGCGGCTGGATCGCCGGCATCCTGTCCGATCGCATCGGCCGGGTACGCACCCTGCAACTGACTGTGCTCTGGTTCGCCTTCTTCACCTTCCTCTGTGGCCTGGCGCAGAACTACGAGCAACTGTTGATCGCCCGGACCCTGATGGGCTTCGGTTTCGGTGGCGAGTGGACCGCCGGCGCGGTGCTGATCGGCGAAGTGATCCGCGCGGAAAACCGCGGCAAGGCGGTGGGCATGGTGCAGTCCGGCTGGGCCTTGGGCTGGGGCATCACGGCACTGCTCTATGCGCTGATGTATTCCCTGCTGCCGCCGGAAGACGCCTGGCGCGCCTTGTTCCTGCTGGGCATCCTGCCGGCGATCTTCGTGATCTTCGTCCGCCGCCTGGTCAAGGACCCTGAGGTCTACCGGCAAACCCGGGCCCGGGAAGTGCCCGACAACCCCTCGCGCTTCTACGAGATTTTCGCCCCCGGCATTCTCAGCACCACCCTGCGCGCGTCGCTGCTCGCGGCCGGCGCCCAGGGCGGCTATTACGCCATCACGTTCTGGCTGCCGACCTTCCTCAAGACCGAGCGCGGCTTGAGCGTGCTGAGCACCGGCGGCTACCTGGCGATGGTGATCTTCGGTTCTTATGTGGGCTATGTGATCAGCGCCTATCTGACCGACATTCTCGGGCGCAAGAAGAACTTCGTCCTGTTCGCCGCCGGTTCTTTCACCATCGTCCTGCTCTACACGCAAATGCCGGTGAGCAACGCGGTGATGTTGTGGCTGGGCTTTCCCCTGGGCTTCTTCGCTTCGGGGATCTTTAGCGGCATGGGCGCCTTCCTGACGGAGCTGTTCCCCACGCGGATCCGCGGTTCGGGCCAGGGCTTCTGCTACAACAGCGGCCGGGCGCTGGCGGCCCTGTTCCCGCTGCTGATCGGCCTGCTCAGCCAGCACATCCCGCTGGGCGCGGCCATCGGCACCTTCGCCGCCGTGTCCTACGGCATCGTGGTCCTGGCGGCCCTGAGCCTGCCGGAAACCCGTGGCAAACAACTCGAAGCGCGCTAACTGATAATCTGTGGGCATCCCGCGCGATCCCCGCAGCCAACATGACAAACGCTACAGGAGCACTGACCGTGAGCCGCCTGTTATTGAATTGCGACATCGGCGAAAGCTTTGGCAACTGGACCATGGGCCTGGATGCCGAGGTGATGCCGTTCATCGATTGCGCCAACATCGCCTGCGGTTTCCACGCCGGCGACCCGAGCATCATGCGCAAGACCGTCAGCCTGGCCCTGGCCAATGGCGTGCGCATCGGTGCGCACCCGGCGTACCAGGACCTGGCCGGTTTCGGCCGCCGTTCCATGGCCTACGGCGCCCAGGAACTGCAGGACCTGCTGCACTACCAGATCGGAGCCCTCGACGGCATCTGCCGGGCCCAGGGCACTCGGGTGAGCTACGTCAAACCCCATGGCGCCATGTACAACGACATGATGGCCAACCCGGCGCAGCTGCGCGCGGTGATCCAGGCGGTTGCCGCCTACGACAAGACACTGCCGCTGATGTTGATGGCCACCCGTGACAACGGCGCGGCCCAGGCCCTGGGCGACGAGTTCGGCGTGACCCTGTGGTTCGAAGCCTTCGCCGACCGTGCCTACGACAACGCCGGTCACCTGGTTTCGCGGCAACTGCCGGGGGCGGTGCATCACGACCCGGAAAAGATCATTGCCCAGGCCTTGACCATCGCCCGCGGCGACGCGCTGCTGGCCAGTGACGGCAGCGCCTTGCACCTGCAGGCCAATACCCTGTGCGTGCACGGCGACAACGCCAGTTCGGTGGCCGCCGTGCAGCGTATTCGCGCGGCCCTTGCGCAGTTGCCAGCATGAAAATACGCCTTGAAGTGGTGGCCATCGATTGCCTGATGGTGCGCCTGTTCGATGCCATCGCCGAGGCCAACATGCCGTGGATGCTCGCTGCCAGCGAGCGCCTGCGGACGGCCTTCGGCGGGCAGTTGATCGATCTGGTGCCGTCCTATACCACGCTGATGGTGCACTACGACCTGCGGGCCCTGAGCCCGTCCCAGGCGCGGGAACTGATCGATCTGGCCCTGACCGACCTGACCCCCGATTCGCGCACCGGCGGCCAGCGCCATGTGCTGCCGGTCTGGTACGACCTCAGCGTCGGCCCGGAGCTGAGCCTGTTGTCGCGGCGCAGCGGCCTGTCGGTGAACGAGGTGATCCGTTGCCACAGCGAGCGTGAATACCAGGTGTTCGCCCTGGGGTTCGCCCCGGGTTTCGCCTTTATGGGGCTGGTGGACGAAGTGCTGGCCGTGCCGCGCCTGGATACCCCGCGCAAGCGGGTGGCGGCCGGTAGCGTGGGCATTGCCGAGCGGCAGACCGCGGCTTATCCGGTGGTGTCGCCGGGGGGCTGGAACCTGATCGGACGTACGCCGAGCCGCCTGTTCGATCGCGAGCGCGATGGCTACAGCCTGATGCAACCGGGCGACAGTGTGCGTTTCGCCGCGGTGGACCACGCCGAATTCATCCGCCTGGGCGGTGACGACACGCCACTTCCGGAGGCACTGGCATGAGCCGCCTGACGATCGAAGCCAGTACGCCCTTGTGCCTGTTGCAGGATGCCGGTCGCTTTGGCGTGCGGCACCTGGGCGTGACCCAGGGCGGCGCGCTGGACTGGGTGTCGATGTCCTGGGCCAACTGGCTGCTGGGCAACGCCCTGGATGCGCCGGTGATCGAGATCACCCTGGGCGGTTTCAGCGTGGTCGCCGAGGAGTTGTGCCTGCTGGCACTGGCGGGCGCCGACCTGGGGGCCTGTATCGACGAGCGTCCGCTCAGCCCGGGGCGCAGCTTTATCCTGCAAAAAGGCCAGCGGTTGCGCTTCACCCAGCCGTACCTGGGGGCGCGGGCCTATCTGGCGGCGCCCGGCGGTTTCAATGCGCCCAAGGTGCTGGGCAGTTGCGCCAGCGTGGTCCGCGAGGAATTGGGCGGGCTCGACGGCTTCGGCCGGCCACTGGCCGCGGGCGCGCGGCTGGAGTATTGCGGGGCGGGGGTGAACCTCAAGGTGCTGTCGGGCAAGCAACTGCCGGACCTGCAATCGAAGGCGCCGCTGGAGGTGATTCTCGGGGCGCAGATCGGCCAGTTCAGCGGGCAGAGCCTGTTCGATGCCTTCAACAGCGCCTGGACCCTGGACAGCCGCGCCGACCGCATGGGCATGCGCCTGCTGGGGCCGTCACTGCGTT
Organism: Pseudomonas sp. 09C 129; assembly: GCF_002843625.1. Taxonomy (NCBI): domain Bacteria; kingdom Pseudomonadati; phylum Pseudomonadota; class Gammaproteobacteria; order Pseudomonadales; family Pseudomonadaceae; genus Pseudomonas; species Pseudomonas sp. 09C 129. The sequence continues at coordinate 2,123,820 of NZ_CP025261.1, forward strand.
ATCAAGGGGCACCGATGATCTCCGAGGGCATTCCCCTGGGCGCGATCCAGGTGCCGCCGGACGGCCAGCCGATCGTGCTGCTCAACGACCGGCAGACCATTGGCGGGTATCCGCGGCTGGGGGCCTTGACGCCCCTGGCGCTGGCGCGGCTGGCGCAATGCCTGCCGGGCAGCGAAGTGCGCCTGACGCCGGTGGTGCAGGAGACGGCGTATCGGCAGCAGATCGAGTTTTTACGGCGGTTTGTCTGAACCGATGTAGCCGCTGCCGAAGGCTGCGATAAGGCCCGAAGGGCCTTCAAGCGGACTCAAGAGCGCGTCTGCTTCGTCGGAGTGCCGCCCAAGCCGATCGCAGCCTGCGGCAGCGGCTACAGGGATCGCGTTGGATGGGATCCTATTTGGAGAGAAACCGCATCCCTTCTTCCAGGCCGCGCAAGGTCAGCGGGTACATCTGGTCTTCGATCAGTTCGCGCACGATGTTGGTCGAGGCGGTGTAGCCCCAGGTGTCTTTCGGGTAGGGGTTGATCCAGATGAGCTTCTTGTACTTCTCCATGAAGCGCTGCATCCACACATAACCGGCTTCTTCGTTCCAGTGCTCGACGCTGCCGCCGGCCTGGGTGATTTCGTAGGGCGCCATGGCGGCGTCGCCGACGAAAATCACTTTGTAGTCGGCGCCGTATTTGTGCAGCACGTCCTGGGTCGAGGTGCGTTCCGAGCCGCGACGCAGGTTGTTCTTCCACACCGACTCATAGATGAAGTTGTGGAAGTAGTAGTACTCCAGGTGCTTGAACTCGGTCTTGCAGGCCGAGAACAGCTCTTCGCAGATCTTCACGTGGGCATCCATGGAGCCGCCGATATCGAACAGCAACAGCAGCTTGATGCTGTTGCGCCGTTCCGGGCGCATCTGGATGTTCAGCAGGCCAGCGTCACGGGCGGTGTGATCGATGGTGCCGTCGATGTCCAGCTCGTCCGCCGCGCCCTGGCGGGCGAACTTGCGCAGGCGGCGCAGGGCCACCTTGATATTGCGCGTGCCCAGTTCCACCGAGTCGTCGAGGTTCTTGTACTCGCGCTGGTCCCAGACCTTGACCGCCTTGCCCTGGCGCTTGCCGGCATCGCCGACGCGGATGCCTTCCGGGTTGAAACCGCCGGAGCCGAAGGGGCTGGTGCCGCCGGTGCCGATCCACTTGTTGCCGCCGGCATGGCGTTCCTTCTGTTCTTCCAGGCGCTTCTTGAACTCTTCGATCAGCTTGTCCAGGCCGCCGAGGGACTGGATCTGCGCCCGTTCCTCATCGCTCAGCGAGCGTTCGAACTCCTTGCGCAACCAATCCTCGGGGATCAGCGCCTGCAGGTGGTCGTCGAGTTTTTCCAGGCCGTTGAAGTAGGCGCCGAATGCGCGGTCGAACTTGTCGAAGTGCCGTTCGTCCTTCACCAGGATCGCCCGGGACAGGTAATAGAACTCGTCCATGTCGGCGAAGGTCACGCGCTGCTTGAGCGCATTGATCAGGTCGAGCAGCTCGCGCACCGACACCGGAACCTTGGCGGCACGCATTTCATTGAACAGGTTGAGCAGCATGACAATGCCCTCTCAGCGGGTGCCACGACGGCTCATGAACGCCAGGCGTTCGAGCAGCTGTACATCCTGCTCGTTCTTCACCAGGGCACCGGCCAGCGGCGGGATGGCCTTGGTCGGATCGCGTTCGCGCAGCACCGCTTCGCCGATGTTGTCGGCCATCAGCAGCTTGAGCCAGTCCACCAGTTCGGAGGTAGAAGGCTTCTTCTTCAGGCCCGGCACCTTGCGCACATCGAAGAACACGTCCAGCGCTTCGCTGACCAGGTCCTTCTTGATGTCCGGGTAGTGCACGTCGACGATTTTCTGCAGGGTGGTGCGGTCGGGGAAGGCGATGTAGTGGAAGAAGCAGCGGCGCAGGAAAGCGTCCGGCAGCTCTTTCTCGTTGTTGGAGGTAATGATGATGATCGGGCGCTGTTTGGCCTTGATGGTCTCGTCGATTTCGTAGACGTAGAACTCCATCTTGTCGAGTTCCTGCAACAGGTCGTTGGGGAACTCGATGTCGGCCTTGTCGATCTCGTCGATCAGCAGGATCACCCGCTCCTCGGATTCGAAGGCCTCCCACAGCTTGCCCTTCTTCAGGTAGTTGCGGATGTCATGCACCTTGTCCACGCCCAGCTGCGAATCGCGCAGGCGGCTCACCGCGTCGTATTCGTACAGGCCCTGGTGAGCCTTGGTGGTGGACTTGATGTGCCAGGTGATCAGCCTGGCACCGAAGGACTCGGCCAGTTGCTCGGCGAGCATGGTCTTGCCGGTGCCCGGTTCGCCCTTGACCAGCAGCGGCCGCTCCAGGGTGATGGCGGCATTGACTGCCAGCTTCAGGTCATCGGTGGCGACGTACGCGCTGGTGCCTTCGAACTTCATCTGCAATTCCTCGAACGGTAACGCCGACGTGCATCGAGCAGGTCGGAAGAATAAAACACGAATGGCCGACTATAGCGCGCCGCCCGGCCGACTGTGAACGCAGACGCCCCATTCAGTCTCTGAATGGGGCGTCACGTGGTGACTCAGTCAGCGGATGGTTTGGGACGCTCATACTGGGCATTGAAGGCCTCGATGAAACCATTGCGTAAAATCTGCAAAAAAGCCTGGAATGCGCTGATATCACGCTGATGTACGCTGCCTTTGAGTTCGACCCGGGTAGCGAACTGGTTTTTCCCCTGGTTTTTCAGCACGGTTTCGCTGACCCCCACCAGGGCTTCCCAGATCGAACGGAATATCCCTTTGTCCTTGTTCTCGACATCCTGCTGCCAATTGAACACATCGACGTCGCGCAGCAGCGGCTTGATATAGCCGGTGAGCTGGCCTTTGTTGGCTTCGGCTTCGATCACCAGGTCGCCGTGGCCGGCGTTGAAGTCGAATTTGCCATAGGCGGCGGCGAAGTCGTTCAAGCGCTTGAGTTCGATATCCCGCACGCGCAGGCGGAACTCGAAGTCCTGGAAGTCGCTCAGTGGGTCGAAGGTGGCGTTGGTTTCCAGGGGCGCATGGCCCAGCAGCAGGGCCTTGCCTTCGAGGCGGGCGTCGCGTTTGCCTTGGGTGTCGACCACGTTGGTCAGGTTGTAGGCGCTGGCGTTGACCTGGGTGGCGCTCATGTTCACCGGCGGTTTGGAGTTGAAGTTACGGAAACTGATCTTGCCGTCGCTGACCTGTACTTCGTTGAGGGTGATGGGCAGCAGTTTGTTCAGCTGGGCCCGCCAGTCGGTGCCTTCACCGGTTTGCGAGTTCTGTTTGTTGGCGCCGTCGACGAAGTTGACCTGCGGCCCGACGAATTGCACTTCGGCCACCACCGCATGGTCGTACCACAGGGAACGCCAGCTCACTGACAGATCGACCAGCGGTGCATTGACGAACGGCACCGGCACCTTGCCGTCGACCTTGACGATTTTCAGGCCGTTGATCCGGTAGGCACCGCGCCACAGGGCCAGGTCGACATCGGCGATCTGGCCGCGGTAGTCGCCCATGTTGGCGAGCCGGTCATTGAGGTAATCGCGCACCAGATAGGGCAGGGCGATATGCAGGGCAACCAGCAGCACCAGCACCCCGGCGAGGGTCCACAGGGGCCAACTGTAGCGACGTTTCATGAGCGTGAGTCTCCAGCCATGTGCCTTATAGCGATTGACTCCCCGGCATCGCAGACGTTCGTCCCGACTGGACGCTCATGGGTGCGAGGCATACCCTTGAAGACTTCCTTTCACGCTGTACAAGGACCCAGCCATGAGCCGCATTTTCGTTGACAACGCCCATTCCATCGGCAATACGCCGCTGGTGCAGATCAACCGCATCGCGCCCCGCGGCGTCACCATCCTGGCCAAGATCGAAGGGCGCAACCCGGGTTATTCGGTGAAGTGCCGGATCGGCGCGAACATGATCTGGGACGCGGAAAGCAGCGGCAAACTCAAGCCGGGCATGACCATCATCGAGCCGACCTCGGGTAACACCGGTATCGGCCTGGCGTTCGTCGCCGCGGCCCGTGGTTATAAGCTGGTCCTGACCATGCCGGCGTCGATGAGCATCGAGCGGCGCAAGGTGCTCAAGGCCCTGGGGGCCGAACTGGTGCTGACCGAGCCGGCCAAGGGCATGAAAGGGGCGATCGAGAAGGCCGCGCAAATCCTCGCCAGCGATCCTGACAAATACTTCATGCCGCAACAATTCGATAACCCGGCCAACCCGGCGATCCACGAGAAAACCACCGGTCCGGAAATCTGGAATGACACCGATGGCGCGGTGGACGTGCTGGTGGCGGGCGTCGGCACCGGCGGCACCATCACCGGGGTTTCCCGCTACATCAAGAAGACCCAGGGCAAACCTATCCTGTCGGTGGCGGTGGAGCCGAGCGTCTCGCCGGTGATCACCCAGAAGCTGGCCGGCGAAGAGATCAAGCCCAGCCCGCACAAGATCCAGGGCATCGGTGCCGGTTTTGTGCCGAGCAATCTCGACCTGTCGATGGTCGACCGGGTCGAGCTGGCGAGCGACGAGGAATCCAAGGCCATGGCCCTGCGCCTGATGCAGGAGGAGGGGATCCTCTGTGGCATCTCCTGCGGCGCGGCGATGGCGGTGGCGGTGCGCCTGGCGGAGACCCCCGAGATGCAAGGCAAGACCATAGTGGTGGTGCTGCCGGATTCGGGTGAGCGTTATCTGTCGAGCATGCTGTTCAGCGACCTGTTCACCGAGCAGGAGAACCAGCAGTAAGGCAGTGGGAAGGTGATCGCCGGCAGGCTCCGCAGGAGCCCGCTTGCCGGCGATCGAAGGCGTTGCAGGGCATGTTGCATGGGTACTGACCTGCATCAGCTGGCGTTCAGCTGGCGTATGTTAATCAGCGTTTTATTGCACGACTGTTAACACTGATTGTCGGTTTGTGCGGGTTTTTCCAGGGGCCAGGAGTGTTTATCATGGCCGGCTGCCATGCCGGATGAATGCTGCCCCGCCGGTAATTATTTCAAGGAGATATTGCATGAGCCTTTCGTTTGCCGCCAAGTCCGCGGTGTTGCTGCTATTCATCGGCAGCACTCTCTACGTGCATTTACGCGGCAAGGCTCGACTGCCGGTGCTGCGTCAGTTCGTCAACCATTCGGCGCTGTTCGCTCCTTATAACGCCTTGATGTACCTGTTTTCCGGTGTGCCTTCCAAGCCCTATCTGGATCGCAGCAAGTTCCCCGAGCTGGATGTGCTCAAGGACAACTGGGAAGTGATCCGCGACGAAGCCATGCATTTGTTCGACGAGGGTTACATCCGCGCTGCGGAGAAGAACAACGACGCCGGTTTCGGTTCGTTCTTCAAGAAGGGCTGGAAGCGTTTCTACCTCAAGTGGTACGACAAACCGCTGCCGTCGGCCGAGTTGCTGTGCCCGAAGACCGTTGAACTGGTCAGCCGCATTCCCAACGTCAAGGGCGCGATGTTCGCCCTGCTGCCCGGTGGCAGCCATCTGAACCCGCACCGCGATCCGTTCGCCGGCTCCCTGCGCTATCACCTGGGCCTGTCCACGCCGAACTCCGACGACTGCCGGATTTTCGTCGACGGCCAGGTCTACGCCTGGCGCGATGGCGAAGACGTGATGTTCGATGAAACCTATGTGCACTGGGTCAAAAACGAGACCGACAAGACCCGGGTCATTCTGTTCTGCGACATCGAGCGTCCGCTGAGCAACCCGCTGATGACCCGCATCAACCGCTGGATCAGCGCCTGGCTGGGGCGTGCCACCGCGCCGCAGAACCTCGACGACGAGCGCGTCGGCGGGATCAACCAGGCCTATGCCTGGAGCAAGCGCTTCAGCGATCGCATCAGTGGCGTGGTCAAGCAATGGAAGCGCCGCAATCCGAAGCTCTACCGCGTCATGCGTCCGGTGCTGGCGGTGGTGGTCCTGACCGCCCTGGGTTACTGGTTGTTCGGATAAGGCGTTGCAATGAATATCGGGCGCTGGTTATAGTCGGCGCCCGGTGTATCAGAAGATTCACCTTCCACTTCAGAAAGATCAGCACATGCCTCATTCCCTCATCAACGCGGTAGTCGATTCAGCGGTCAACGCTGGCGTCGTGCCGTGCGGGAACCCGCAGCCTGTGCAGATCAGTCATTACCCCCCACCTGTCAGTAGCACGCCGGTGTGCGCCGTCGTATCGCCGCCGGGCGTCGTCGTACGGGGCTGATCGGCAACCTCTGCTGTTGCCCGCGCCCGCCAGAAAAAACTACTGAATTTCAGCCTCGGCTGAGTTGGCTATTTGCCTGATTACAGGTGGTATTCATGTTGTTCATATCGAAAAAGTCCGCGCTTGCGGCGGCTTCCACGAGCCTGTTCGTCCTGCTCTGGAGCAGTGGGGCGATCTTCTCCAAATGGGGGCTGGCCCATGCCTCGCCCTTTGCCTTCCTGCTGTTCCGTTTTGCCATCGCCCTGTGCGGGCTGGTGCTGTTGATTCCCCTGCTCAAGCTGCGTTTGCCCCGCGGACGCAAGCCGATGCTGTACGCGGTGGCCACCGGGCTGGTGTTGCTGGGGGCATACCAGATCTTCTACCTGCTGGCCCTGGACCTGAAGGTCACCCCCGGAGTGATGGCCACCATCATGGGAGTACAACCCATCCTCACCGTGGTGATCATGGAGCGTCAGCGCTCCTGGAGCCGGATGTTCGGCCTGGCGCTGGGTTTGGCCGGGTTGATCATGGTGGTCTATCAGGGCATCGGCCTGGCCGGCATGTCGCTGGCCGGGATGCTCTTCGGCCTGCTGGCCCTGGTGAGCATGACCCTGGGCTCGATCATGCAGAAGCGCATCAGCGACAACCCGCTGGGCACCCTGCCGGTGCAGTACCTGGCCGGGCTGTTGCTGTGCGCGCTGTTCGTGCCGTTCCAGCCGTTCCACTTCGAGCACAGCGTCGGCTTTATCGTCCCGGCGCTGTGGATGGGGCTGGTGGTCTCGGTGCTGGCGACCCTGCTGCTGTACCGGTTGATCGCTCGCGGCAATCTGGTGAATGTCACCAGCCTGTTCTACTTGGTGCCGGCGGTGACGGCCGTGATGGACTATCTGTTCTTCGGTAATCGGCTGGCACTGCTGAGCGTGCTTGGCATGCTGTTGATCATCGTTGGGTTGGTGTTTGTGTTCCGCAAAAACAGCTGATTCATGAGGGGCGGGCGCAGCTTTCGACTTGAGCGAGGGCTGCGCCTTTTTTTGCCTGGGTGTGCCCTTCAGATTGGCCAGGGCTGGCCGATAGCAATGATGGCTCATTGCCATTAATTTGTATTCGCTTTTACCCTATTTATTGGTTATTTGGGAATAGGACAAACCTTAAAAATTAAAGATTTCCTCTACACTGACGACATACTCTTCAGGCCCAATGGAGAAAGTCAGAATGAGTAGCAAGCTGGTTTTGGCAGGTGTCGGTATGTTTCTAGGCTTGAGTGGAATCTGTTCCGCAGCCCCTCAAAGCATCCAGGGAACGATCTATTTTCACGGCAGCATCGTCGAGGAGCCTTGCACGCCAAGCTCGATTGCCCACGGCGGGGCGGCGTTGAGTCTTCGCCAGTGCCCGCAGTTTTCCCGCGGCAACGACATTCGTGTACACGGCGTCGGCCCATCGAGCTCGGTGACGGCCATCGGCAAATCGCCAGTCAACGTCAAGCTGGTCACGGACAGCGGCAAGGAAGGGCGCTACTACGATCAGCAATATGCGCTGGTCGATGAGGTGGGCAAGCCGGTCAACTCGGGGATGTACCTGATTACCTTGACGTCGCCATGACACAGGTATAGGCCAATACCCGGCGCTAGAGCGCCGGGTATTGAATGACCGTCACGGATGCCGCCGTTGTTGCTGGAGGCATGCCTTGACGAAAGGCAAAAAAAAGACCGGCAAGTGTATCTTGCCGGTCAATCCACAACACGCAGCGGCGGGGCCGCCGCTGCGTGATCAGGGCGGGGTTAGAAGCGGTAGCTGGCGTTCAGGCTCAGGCCATGTTCGCTGGCACCGCTGCCCAGTTGCCCGTTGTAGGCGGCGCCCAGGCTCAGCTCGGGAGTCACCCGGGTTTCCACTCCGGCTTCGACCACTGCACTGTTGCGCGAGTAGGCCGCACCTTCGATACGGAACGCATCGCTGCCGTCGAAACGGTAGGTGTTGGACGGTGTGATGCCGTTCAGGGCGTGTTTCCAGCCGGCGCTGCCGAACACGGTGAGCAACTTGCCGTTGTCCAGCTGCTTGTCGGCGCTGGCGCGCAGACCCAGGGTGGAGAAGGTCTGCTCGTCCGACGCGTGCTTGGCGCGCAGGGCCGCAGGGCCGCCACTTTCCTTGAAGCCTTCGCTCTTGACCTGCACATAGGCCAGGTTGGCGAAGGGTTCCAGCTGTACCGAAGGGCTGAGGTCGAAGCGCCGGCCCAGTTCGCCGAAGGCTTGCAGGGTGTTGGCGTCATGCTTGGACTTCAGGTGGTCGCTGTAGCCGGCGAAGTTCACCGAACGCTTGGCGTCGATCCGGCTCCAGGTGTACGCCATGCCGCCGCGCAGGTCGAAGCCGCTGACCTGTGTTCCGCCATAGACACCCAGGTGGATGTTGTCGTTGTCGCTTGAGGAGTCGCGTGACGAGCTCTTCAGTTCGGTGCGGCTGTAGCCGGTCAGCACGCCGACATGGCCGCGGTCGCCGACCGCGGTATCGACCCCGGTGAGCAAGCCCTTGGTGTCACTGCGCAGGTTGGCGGTATTGCTGTCGCCCTTGACTTCGCCCCAGTTGCCCAGCGTGGTGATCCACGGGGTCAGGCTGGAGTGAGTGTCGCTCGCGGTGTCACGGGCCTGGGCGGCGCTCGCCGAGCGCAGGCGGGTGTTCGCCGCGTCGCGAACCAGGCGGCTGTCCTGGACCAGCGCCGAACGGGTGGAGTTGTGGAACTCGCCGGACAGTTGATCGAAGGCATCCCGTGCCTGGTGGTCATCGGGCAGATAGGCGATGGCCTCGAACAGCTTGTTGTGCACCGGTGGCGTCAGCGCCGGCACGGCCGCGCCTTTCAGGCTTTGTGCCGCAGTGGCCGTGGCCCGCTGGTTGGGGGTGAAGGCGGCTTCCTGGAACAGGCGCGTCTGTTGCACATCCAGGTAGGCGTTGTGGCTGTCGTAGTTGTCCACCAGGTCATAGAAGGTCGAGACCCAGGTATCGCCCGTCAGCTTGTAGCGCCCGCTCAGGCCTTTCTCGGTCGCCAGCACCAGGTAGCGACGGTCCAGCTCGTAGCGTTTGCTGTCGAGTTTGTCCGCCTTGATGATGCTGCCGTCCTCGAGCCGCGCCGCGCCGTTCACCAGCAGCCGGTCGTTGGCCCCGGTGCTCAGCAGTTCGGCGTGGAAGGTCGAACCGCTGTGCTGGTCGAGATCGCCGGCCAGGGTCAGGGTGCCGATGGAGTTGCCGGGGGCGATGGTCGCGCCTTTGTGCAGGGTGACGTTGCCGACCTGGCCGTTGCCGGCCAGGGTCGCGCCGTCATACACGTCGGTCGAGCCGCCGAGCTTGCCGTTGACGGCGAGGATGCCCGATTCGACGAGGCTGCGGCCGTGGAAGGCGGAACTGTCGCCGCTCAGCTCGGTGCGCCCGGCGCCGCGCTTATAGAGCGTGCCGGTGCCGGAGAGGGCGCCGCCGAAGGTGTAGCCGTTGGCACGGTTGAACACCAGGCTGCCGGGCGCGTCGATCTGCACGTCGCCAAGGATCGAGCCGCTGTTGCCGCCGTTCGCGCCGGCACCCAGTTGCAGGGTGCCGTTGCTGATCAGCGTGCCGCCCTTGTAGGTGTTTTCGCCGGTGAGCACGGTGGTCCCCGTGCCGCGCTGCTCGACCGAGCCGCTGCCGTAGATGACGTGGTCGTACTGGTACTGGTTGTTACGGTCGAACACCACCTTGCCATCGTTGCCGATATCGCTGAGCACTTCACCTTGGCTGCCGTTGAAGGCACCGATGTGCAGGCTGGCGTTCTTGTCGACCTGTACTTGCCCGGCCATGACGTTGTTCAGCAGCAGTTCGCCGCCTTTGACATTCAACTGGCCGGTGAAGCGGCTGGAGTCACCGTTGAACACGGTCTGCCCGGCGATATGATTGATGCGGCCCTGACCTTCGAATCCGGCATCGAACTGGTAGTCACGGTCGTTGTGGTTGAACTGGACCAGGCCCTGGCCCTGGCCGAAGACCACGCGTTTGGCTTCCAGCTTGCCCGCGCCCTTGGCGTCGGCGGCTTTGTCGCTGGTCGCTCCCACATAAAGAGCGGCATTGGAGGTGCCGTCGGCGGCGATCCGTAGGATGCCGCTGCCGACTTTGGCCACGCCCTGGTTGGCGAGCACCAGGCTGGCGTTACCGCCCTGGCCCACGGTCAGGTCGCCGAGGGTTTCCCAGAGGCTGCCCGCGCCGTCGATGCTGGCGCTGCCATTGGCGCCCTGGTTGGCACCGATGATGCCGTCCTGGCTGTTTACCTGACCGCCATTCTTGATCTCCAGGGTGCCGTTGCCAGCGCCGCCGACGATCAGTGTCTTGTCGGTGGACAGCGTGCCGTTGTCGACGCTGAGCGTACCGCTTGAGCCTTTGCGTGCGCCGAGGACGGTGTTGCCAGCGGTCTGCACCTTGGCCCCGTTGGTGAGCGACAGCGAGCCGTTGCCGGCCTGGCCGACGATCATGTCGCCGAGGGTCTTCCACAGGCTGTTGGCGCCATCGAGGCTGGCGCTGCCATTGGAGCCCAGGTCGGCGGCGATGATGCTGTCCTGGCTGGTGACCTGGCCGCCGTTCTTGATTTGCAGGGTGCCGTTGCCGGCGCCGCCGACGATCAGGGTCTTGTCGGTGGACAGCGTGCCGTTGTCGACGCTGACCGTACCGCTACCGCCTCTGAGCGCACCGAGGACGGTATTGCCAGCGGTCTGCACCTTGGCCCCGTTGGTAAGCGACAGCGAGCCGTTGCCGGCCTGGCCGACGATCATGTCGCCGAGGGTCTTCCACAGGCTGCCGGTGCCATCGAGGCTGGCGCTGCCATTGGCGCCCAGGTCGGCGGCGATGATGCTGTCCTGGCTCTCTACCTGGCCGCCGTTCTTGACCTGCAGGGTGCCGTTGCCGGCGCCGCCGACTACCAGCCGCTTGTCGCTGGTCAGCGTCGAGCCGCTGTCGACGATAAGGGTGCCGGAGGCACCGCGGTCTGCGCCGATCAGGGTATCGCCCTGGGAGCGGACCTTGGAGCCGTCTTTGAGGGTCAGGTCGGCCGATCCGCCTTTGCCGACGATCAGGTCGCCGCCGGTGTTCACTGTCGCGCCGTTGTTGAAGGTGGCCTTGCCCGTGGCGCCCTGGACGGTGCCCAGGGTGAAGCTGTCACCGATGTTCAGCTTGCCGTTGGCGCCGACATTCAACTGGCCCAGGCCATTGTTGGCGGTGCCGACGTTCAGGCTGCCGACCGTTCGCGCGCTGTCCAGTTGCGCGACCTGGTTGTTGCGCCCGGCGAGCGGCCGGTCGATGTTGACCGCCTCATCGCTGGCGGGAGCGCCGTTGCTCCAGTTGCCACTGTTTTCCCAGGCGTTGCTGTCGTCGACGCGATGGGGATTACCGTCTTCGTCATAGACAATGTGATGGGCGTCTCCGGTCCAGTTCGTCGTGGCGAATACGGCTGGGGCGAAGGAGCTCAACGCCAGGGCGACGGCGAGCGCTGTGCTGGAGGGGCTGAAATTATGGGGTGTCATGGTTTTCTTTTCCAAGGCGGTGCCTGTGTGGTCGGAGGGGGAAAATGGCGTTGAGTGCGCTATGGATCAGCGGCGCGCGCCGGGGGTTGAAAGCGTTCGATGGCCGCACGGAAGCGCGAAGCGCCTTTTGGCCGGGAGAGGAGTTTTCTGGCTATGAAGTGCAATAGGACCGGTGCTGTAACAGTGCGGCCTGAGTGATCTGTTCATAAGCGTTGAATAACTGATCAAGTTGTCCGGGCAAGTTGTGAACGGGCCGGTAACTTAATAAAGAAGAAGGCGGGAATATACGTGGGGAGAGAGGTTGGGAACTTTTTTGAAGCTTTTCAGAAATATCTTTATGGTGATCGAGAATAATCTTTGTTGGTAATGGTTAGTTCGTTGTTGTTATCAGTGGAACTCTCTGGTGCGGGCTTCTTTTGCGAATTGCATTCAAGTTTTATGGGGTTTGGGCGAGGGGGTGAAAGAAGGGGGTAAAAAATAAAGACGGCGGGGTAATGATTTTTTTTTGCTTGAGGGGATGTTTTTGTTGAGAGAGCAGTATTTGTTTTTAGAAGGTGATGATTTTTTATTGTTTTAAGTTCTTTTGCCGAAGGTCGGAAGTTACGGTGTCCGATAGGCAGTTCGATTCCGCTCAAGCCTGATCGAGACTGTCATGCAAGTGGCGAGCGCGCCCATGTTTCAGGACCGCTCGCAATGCCGGGGAATCGACGCGATCAGCGATCCGCCAGTTCCCGGGGCGAGGCGACCCGGGCCCCTGGCTTGAGGACCAGCCACAAGGCCGCGGCGATCAGCACGCCGCCATACAGGTGAGCCATGGACAGCGGCTCGTCCAGCAGCAACGCGCCCCACAGCACCCCGAACGGCGGGATCATGAAGGTCACGGTCATGGACTTGACCGGGCCGATCGAGCTCAGCAGGCGGAAATACAGGATGTAGGCAAAGGCGGTGCAGGCCAGGCCCAGGCCCAGCAACGACAGCCAGACGCTCCAGCCGCCCCAGTTGGCGGGCGGCTGGCTGATGGCGCTGTAGGCGAAGACCGGCAGCAGGAACAGGCTGGCACCGAGCATGCTGCCCAGGGCCGAGAGGCGACTGTCGAGGCCGCCGGCCTGGTCCAGCCAGCGTCGCGCGAGGAAGCCGGCGAAGCCGTAGCAGGTGGTGGCGAGCAGGCAGGCCAGCGCGCCCAGCAGCAGTTCCAGGTCGAATGCCATGGGGCCGGCGCGGGTCAGGATGCCCACGCCGAACAGGCCCAGGCTGACCCCGGCGATTTTTGGCGGGGTCAGTTTTTCATGGAAGAACAACCCGCCGATCAGTACGCCCATCAACGGCGTGGTGGCATTGAAGATCGCCGAATAACCGGCCGGCAGCACCAGGGCCGCCACCGAATACATAGTGGCGGGGATGCCGGAGTTGATTACGCCGAGCAGCAGCACGGTCTTGAACTTGCCCTGGAAGTCCCAGCTGATGCGCATCAGCGCGAGGATCACCAGCAGGCCGGTGGCGGCGATGGAGACACGAAAGAATGCCGTGGGAATGCTGCCGATCACTGGAGCGATGATGCGCATGAACAGAAAACTCGCGCCCCAGATCGCGGCCAGGGACAACAAACGCAGGGTATCGACAAGTCTCACGGCGCAACTCCTTTAATAGGCCGTTCAACGGCCCTTTTTTCAGCAGGGCGAGAGTGTTGCCGAGAGACGGGACGCGGGCAATCGCTATCTTGCGGTTGAATTGGCGGCCGCCTTTGCTATCTGCGCAAAATTGCACTTCTCCTGTACCCGGTTCACTGGCTAAGCTCAGGCCTTTCCGAATTCCCGCAGAGGTCTCACCATGCCGCAGAAATGGCCCGCCGCCGATATCGCTCGAACGATCCTCGATGGCTTCGACGATTACCGCGAGCATTTTCGCCAGATCACCGACGGTGCCCGGGCACGCTTCGAGCAGGCGCAGTGGCAGGAGGCGCAGACCGCCTCGGCGGCACGGATCAACCTGTACGAGGAAAAGGTCAGCGAGACCGTGCAGCGGCTGCGTACGACCTTCGACCTGGAGACCCTGCTCGACGTCAATCAGTGGCCGCTGGTGAAAAGCGCCTATATCAGCCTGATCGACCTGCGCTTCGACGATGAGCTGTCCGAGACCTGGTACAACTCGGCCTTCTGCGGCCTGTTCAGCCATGACCTGATCAGCGACGGCTGCATGTTCATCCACACCACGCGGCCGAGCCTGCGCCGCGCCCGGGCCGCGCAGACCCGCACCTACCGGCCGCAAGGTCATCTGTCGACGATGCTCGAACAGATCTTCGTCGACTACAGCTTCAGCGAAGCCTACGCCGACCTGCCCGGCGACCTGCGGCGCCTGGAGTCGCAGCTGCGGGAGAACCTGCCGGACTGGGTGTGCAAGGACCCGGAGCTGGCGGTGGAGTTGTTTTCCTCGGTGTTGTACCGCAACAAGGGCGCCTATCTGGTGGGCCGCATCTACACCCACGACGAGCAGTGGCCGCTGGTGATTCCGCTGCTGCACCGCGAAGGGCGGGGGATCCAGATCGACGCGCTGATCACCGACGAAGCCGATGTGTCGATCATCTTTTCCTTCACCCGCTCCTATTTCATGGTCGACGTGCCGGTGCCGGCGGAGTTCATCGGTTTCCTCAAGCGCATCCTGCCGGGCAAGCACATCGCCGAGCTGTACACCTCCATCGGTTTCTACAAGCACGGCAAGTCCGAGTTCTACCGGGCGCTGATCAACCACCTGGCCAACACAGACGACCAGTTCATCATGGCCCCGGGCGTGCGCGGCATGGTCATGAGCGTGTTCACCCTGCCGGGCTTCAACACCGTGTTCAAGATCATCAAGGACCGCTTCTCGCCGTCGAAAAACGTCGACCGCGCCACGGTGATCGAGAAGTACCGCCTGGTGAAAAGCGTCGACCGGGTCGGGCGCATGGCCGATACCCAGGAGTTCGCCGATTTCCGCTTTCCCCTGGGCAAGTTCGACCCCGCGTGCCTGGAGGAACTGTTGGAAGTCGCGCCGTCCACGGTGTCGGTGGAAGGCGATACGGTGCTGATCCGTCACTGCTGGACCGAGCGGCGCATGACCCCGCTCAACCTTTACCTGGACCACGCCAACCCGGCCCAGGTGCGCGAGGCGCTGGAGGACTACGGCCTGGCGATCAAGCAACTGGCCGCGGCCAACATCTTTCCCGGTGACATGCTGCTGAAGAACTTCGGCGTCACCCGCCATGGCCGGGTGGTGTTCTACGACTACGACGAGATCTGCTTCCTCACCGAAGCCAACTTCCGCCACATCCCGGCGCCGCGTACCCCGGAGGACGAGATGGCCTCCGAGCCCTGGTATTCCATCGGCCCGCTGGACGTGTTCCCCGAGGAGTTCCCACCGTTCCTGTTCGCCGACGCCGGGCAGCGCAAGCTGTTCGACCAGTTGCACGGCGAGTTGTACAACGCCGATTACTGGAAAGGCCTGCAGGAGGCCATTCGCGCCGGCAAGGTGATCGATGTGTTCCCGTACCGGCGCAAGGACCGGGATAACGAATAGAAGGGGCAGCGGCAAGTTACAAGCTGCAAGCTAAAAGCGTAAAGCTGCGTTAATCTTGCGGCTTTTCGCTTGAAGCTTGCCGCTGCTTTCCTATGACTTCCGAATCGCCTGCAATCGACCAACTGCTGAAAAACCTCGACCACGCCATGCTTGCCGACCGCCACCGGTTGCGTCGGCAGCTGCTTGAGCTGCGCAAGAAGCCCGACGAGGCCAAGCTTGTGCAGTGGGTCGAGCGCATGCAGGCGTCCTGCGCCCAGGTGCTGACGCGGCGCGCCAGCGTGCCGTCGATTCGCTACGACGACAGCCTGCCGATCGCCGCCAAGCGCGACGAGATCAAGGCGGCGCTGCAAAAGCACCAGGTGCTGATCATCGCTGGCGAAACCGGCTCGGGCAAAACCACCCAGTTGCCGAAGATCTGCCTGGAAATCGGCCGCGGCCAGCACGGCCTGATCGGCCACACCCAGCCCCGGCGGATCGCCGCGCGCAGCGTGGCCAGCCGGGTCGCCGAAGAGCTGGCGACGCCGCTGGGTGCCCTGGTGGGTTACCAGGTGCGCTTCGAAGACCAGAGCGATTCCAACACCCTGATCAAGCTGATGACCGACGGCATCCTGCTGGCGGAAACCCAGAACGACCGCTACCTGGAACGCTACGACACGATCATCGTCGACGAAGCCCACGAACGCAGCCTGAACATCGACTTCCTGTTGGGCTACCTGAAGACCCTGCTGCCGCGGCGTCCGGACCTCAAGGTCATCATCACTTCGGCGACCATCGACCTGGAGCGCTTCTCCAAGCACTTCGACGACGCGCCGATCGTCGAGGTCTCCGGCCGTACCTTCCCGGTGGAAACCTGGTATCGCCCGCTGACCCTGGAGCAGGACGAAGAGGGCAACCGGGTCGAGGACGACCTGACGGTGGACCAGGCGATCCTCGCCACCCTCGATGAAATCGCCGCCCATGAGCGCAGCGAGCGCCGCAGCCCGGGTGACGTGCTGGTGTTCCTGCCGGGCGAGCGGGAGATTCGCGACGCCGCCGAAATGCTGCGCAAGGCCCAGCTCAAGCACACCGAGATCCTGCCGCTGTACGCGCGCCTGTCGCCGGCCGAGCAGCAGCGGATTTTCCAGTCGCATCCGGGCCGCAGGGTAGTGCTGGCGACCAACGTCGCCGAGACCTCGCTGACCGTGCCGGGCATCCGCTACGTGATCGACAGCGGCACCGCGCGCATCAGCCGCTACAGCTACCGGGCCAAGGTCCAGCGCCTGCCCATCGAGGCGATTTCCCAGGCCAGCGCCAACCAGCGCAAAGGCCGCTGCGGCCGGGTCGAGCCGGGCATCTGCGTGCGCCTGTACAGCGAAGAGGATTTCAACGGCCGTCCGGAATTCACCGACCCGGAAATCCTGCGCACCAACCTGGCGGCGGTGATCCTGCAGATGCTCCATCTGCGTCTCGGTGAAATCACCGCGTTCCCCTTTATCGAACCGCCGGATGGCAAGGCCATCAGCGACGGTTTCAACCTGTTGCAAGAACTCTCGGCGGTGGACCGCAACAGCCAGCTGACGCCGCTGGGCCGCCAGCTGGCACGGCTGCCGGTGGACCCGCGCATGGGCCGCATGCTGCTGGAAGCGGCGAAGCTGGGCAGTCTGCAGGAAGTGCTGATCGTCGCCAGTGCCATGTCGATCCAGGACCCGCGCGAGCGGCCGCCGGAGCGCCAGCAGGCGGCCGACCAGGCCCATGCGCAATGGAAGGACGCCGACTCGGATTTCGCCGGGCTGGTCAATCTGTGGCGCGGCTTCGAAGAGCAGCGCCAGGCGCTGACCGCCAGCCCGTTGCGTAACTGGTGCCGCAAGAATTTCCTCAACTACTTGCGCCTGCGCGAGTGGCGCGACTCCCATCGCCAACTGAGCCTGATCTGCCGCGACCTGCAACTGAGCCTGAACAAGGAGCCGGCCGATTACCCGAAGCTGCACAAGGCAGTACTGGTCGGCCTGCTGAGCCAGATCGGCCAGAAGACCGAGGAAGGCGATTACCTCGGCGCCCGCCAGCGGCGCTTCTGGATTCACCCGTCGTCGGGGATCGGCAAGAAGCGCCCGCAATGGCTGATGACCGCCGAACTGGTGGAAACCACCAAGCTCTACGCGCGCATGGTGGCGAAGATCGACGCCGACTGGATCGAGCCGCTGGCCGGGCACCTGATCAAGAAAAACCACTTCGAACCCCATTGGGAGAAGAAGCGCGGGCAGGTGGTGGCCTACGAGCAGATCACTCTGTTCGGCCTGATCGTGGTCGGTCGTCGCCCGGTGCATTACGGCCCGGTGGACCCGCTGGTGTCGCGCGAGCTGTTTATCCGCGAGGGCCTGGTGCGTGGCGAAATCCAGTCGAAAGCCAAGTGCCTGAGCGCTAATACGCGGCTGCTGGAGCAGCTCGACGAACTGGAAGCCAAGGCCCGGCGCCGCGACATCCTCGCCGACGAGGAAACCCTGTTCGCCTTCTACGACGCGCGCCTGCCGGCGGAGATCCACCAGACCGCGACTTTCGACAGCTGGTACCGGGTGCATAGCCAGAAAGACCCGCAGTTGCTGATCATGCGCGAGGAAGACGTGCTGGCCCGCGAGGCCAGCGAAGTCACCGCCATGCAGTACCCGGACACCTTGCAGATCGGCGATCTGGAACTGGCCCTGAGTTACCACTTCGAGCCCAACCATCCACGGGACGGCGTGACCCTGCGGGTGCCGGCGCCGCTGCTGCCGGCCTTGCCCGCCGAACGCCTGGAATGGCTGGTGCCGGGGCTGGTGGAAGCCAAGTGCATCGCCCTGGTGCGCAACCTGCCCAAGGCGCTGCGCAAGAACTTCGTACCGGTGCCGGACTTCGTCAAGGCGGCCCTGGCGCGTATCGACTTCGCCCAGGGTTCGCTGTCCCAGGCCCTGGGCCGCGAACTGCTGCGCATGACCGGGGCGCGGGTCAGCGATGAGGCCTGGGCCGAGTCGGCGCAACAGGTGGAAGGCCACCTGCGGATGAACCTGGAAATCGTCGATGCCCAGGGCAAGTTTCTCGGCGAAGGCCGCGACCTGGCCGAGCTGACCGCGCGTTTCGCCGAGGCCAGCCAGGCCGCCCTGGCCGTGCCGCAAACCGCGAAAAGCCAGCAGCCGGTGGAAGCCAAGGTGTTCGCCGCGGTGGCGGAGAAAACCCAGCAGAAGATCGCCGGGCTGTCGATGACGGTGTATCCGGCGCTGGTGGAAGAGGGTGGCACGGTCAAGGAAGGGCGTTTCTCGACCCCGGCCGAAGCCGAGTTCCAGCATCGCCGCGCCTTGCAGCGCCTGCTGCTGCAACAGCTGGCCGAGCCGGCCAAGTTCCTGCGCAACAAGCTGCCGGGGCTGACCGAGCTGGGCCTGCTGTATCGCGAGCTGGGGCGTGTCGATGCCCTGGTGGAAGACATCCTGCTGGCCAGCCTCGACAGCTGCGTGCTGGAAGGCGAGGACAGCCTGCCGCGCGATGGCGCCGGCCTGGCCTCGCTGGCCGAGCGCAAGCGCGGCAGCTGGACCGAGCACGCCGAGCGCCTGGCGCGCCTGACCCTGGAGATCCTCAAGCTCTGGCATGGCCTGCAAAAGCGCTTCAAGGGCAAGATCGACCTGGCCCAGGCGGTGGCGCTGAACGACATCAAGTCGCAGCTAAGCCATCTGGTGTACCCGGAGTTTGTCCGCGAGACCCCGGCGCAGTGGCTCAAGGAACTGCCGCGTTACCTCAAGGCCGTGGAGCTGCGCTTTGAGAAGCTCGGCAGCCAGGTGCAGAAGGACCGGGTCTGGAGCGCCGAACTGGCCGGCCTGTGGAACCAGTACCAGGCGCGGGCGAGCAAACATGCCCAGGAAGGCAAGCGCGACCCGCAACTGGAGCTGTACCGCTGGTGGCTGGAGGAATACCGGGTCTCGCTGTTCGCCCAGCAATTGGGCACCAAGGCGCCGATTTCCGACAAGCGCCTGAACAAACAGTGGAGCCAGGTGGAAGCCTGATGCGCTGTAGCCGCTGCCGCAGGCTGCGTAAGGCCCCGCAGGGGCCTCGAGGGCCTCAAGAGCGCGACCGCTTCGCGCTCGATCGCAGGCTTCGCCAGCGGCTACAGGATCGGCGATGTTGCGCCGACTACGCTTGCCGATGGGGCTAAACGCCGGCGTTTATGGCAAACTTCGCCGTTATAAATGCCGGCCCCGCGGTTTTGAGCGTTCGCCGCCCGGGCAAAGCGGAATAAAGCGATGTCAGGTCCTATTCCGCCAGTCGGGATAGACCATTTACGGTTTGGTACGACGGTGCCAATACCTTCTGCCTGAACAGAATAGAGGAACGACCGTGCATAACGTCGTCATCAGCGGCACTGGCCTGTACACCCCGGCCAACAGCATCTCCAACGAAGAGCTGGTGGAGTCTTTCAACACCTACGTGCATCAGTTCAACGCCGACAACGCGCAAGCGATCGAGCGCGGCGAGGTTCAGGCCCTGACCGAATCCAGCGCGGCCTTCATCGAGAAGGCCTCCGGCATCAAAAGCCGCTTTGTCATGGACAAGGACGGCATCCTCGATCCGCAGCGCATGGCCCCGCGCCTGCCCGAGCGTTCCAACGACGAATGGTCGGTGCTCTGCCAGATGGCCATCGGCGCCGCCGAACAGGCCCTGCAACGCGCCGGCAAGACCGCCGCGGACATCGACGGGGTGATCGTCGCCTGCTCCAACCTGCAACGCGCCTACCCGGCCATCGCCATCGAAGTCCAGGAAGCCCTGGGCATCGAAGGTTTCGGTTTCGACATGAACGTGGCCTGCTCCTCGGCCACCTTCGGCATCCAGGCGGCCTGCAACAGCGTGCAACTGGGCCAGGCCCGGGCGATCCTGATGGTCAACCCGGAAGTCTGCACCGGCCACCTGAACTTCCGTGACCGCGACAGCCACTTCATCTTCGGCGACGCGGCCACCGCGGTGATCATCGAGCGGGCAGACCTGGCCACCTCGCCGTACCAGTTCGACATCATCAGCACCAAGCTGCTGACCAAGTTCTCCAACAACATCCGCAACAACTTCGGCTTCCTCAACCGCGCCGCGGAAGAGGGTATCGGCGCGCCGGACAAACTCTTCGTGCAGGAAGGCCGCAAGGTGTTCCGCGACGTCTGCCCGATGGTGGCGGAACTGATTGCCGAGCACCTGCAGGAAAACCAGCTGAACGTCAGCGACGTGAAGCGTTTCTGGCTGCACCAGGCCAACCTCAGCATGAACCACCTGATCGTCAAGAAGCTGCTGGGCCGCGAGGCCACCGAAGAAGAAGCACCGGTGATTCTCGACACCTATGCCAACACCAGTTCGGCCGGTTCGGTGATCGCGTTCCACAAGAATCAGGACGACCTGAGCAGCGGCTCGCTGGCGGTGCTCAGCTCGTTCGGCGCCGGTTATTCGATTGGCAGTGTGCTTCTGCGCAAGCGTTGACAGTCTTATGGATCGCAGCCGCTGGATTCAGCGGTTGCGATCCTGGATTCCGATTACGAGGCATGAATGTCCGCAGCTGACGACACGCAACTGCTTGAACGCCTGTTGGCCGGCGAGCAAAAGGCCTACAAGGAACTGGTCGGCACCTACCAGAGCGCGATGCGCGCCGTGGCCTACGCCATTGTCGGCCAGCGCCACGCCGACGAAGTGGTGCAGGATGCCTGGCTGTCGGTGGTGCGCAACCTGGTCGGTTTCCAGGGGCGTTCCAGCCTCAAGACCTGGCTGCTGACCATCACCGCCAACTCGGCGAAAAGCCGCTACAAACAGAACCGCCGCGAAGTCCTGCTGGATGACCTGCCGGCACCCCACGGCACCATCGGCGACGAGCGTTTTTCTTCCTCTGACGGGCACTGGCTGGTGGCGCCGTTCGCCTGGCACGCCGACACCCCGGAAGCCCTGCTTACCGAGGCCGAACTGCGCGAATGCCTGGAGCACACTTTGCTGAGCCTGTCGGAACTGCAAGGCAGCGTGTTGACCCTGCGCGAGCGCCAGGGCCTGGAGCTGGAGGAGATCTGTAATCTTCTGGACATTTCCCTCTCCAATGTCCGGGTGCTGCTGCACCGGGCGCGGCTGAAGATTTTTGCCACGGTGGAGCACTTCGAGGAGACCGGCCAATGCTGACCTGCAAGGAACAAGTGGCACGTTCCAGCGACTATCTCGATGGTCAGCTGAGCTTTCGCCAGCGCCTGATCCAGCGCCATCACCTGTTGTTCTGCCCCAATTGCCGGCGTTTCCTGCGGCAGATGCGCCTGATGCAGGCCACCTTGCGCAAGATGCCGCAAGCGCCCATCGCCGATATCGATGCGCTGGCCGAACGCCTGGCCGCCGAGCGCAAGCGCAACGCCTGATTTCACCCGACAATCCTCCCGTAGTCGCTGAAGCCTCAAGGTCCTCAAGAGCGCGACCGCTTCGCGCTCGATCGCAGGCTTCGCCAGCGGCTACACCAATGCCTGCAAGGTGTACGAGTTCCTGTAGCCGCTGCCGCAGGCTGCGATAAGGCCGAAGGCCTTCAGCGATCTTGAAGTCACTGCGACCGCTTCGCGCTCGATCGCAGGCTTCGCCAGCGGCTACACCAACGCCTGCAAGGTGTACGAGTTCCTGTAGCCGCTGCCGTAGGCTGCGATAAGGCCGAAGGCCTTCAGCGATCTTGAAGTCGCTGCGACCGTTCGGCCGATCGCGGGCTTCGCTAGCGGCTACAGGGTTTCGTTTTTCCCCAAATACCCCGCCGAGCGCTCTAGTACAGGCTTTTTGCCTTATTTCGTTTGGAAGTAAAAAAGTTCCGCTGTCATCAAATCTTTATCTATCGGCAACTCCCCTGAAATAACCCGCCGCCAAGATTCCCTCCCAACACAAGCGGGCCTGACTCGCGTGTTTTTTCCAGCGCTACAGACCACCAATTAGGGGAAATCTTCGATGATCCGTAAGCACTTCGCCGGTTTTGCCGCCAGCGCCCTGGCCCTGGCAGTTACCGCCCAGGCTTTCGCTGGCACCGTCACCACCGATGGCGCCGATATCGTAGTCAAGACCAAGGGCGGCCTTGAGGTCGCCACCACAGACAAAGAGTTCAGCTTCAAGCTCGGTGGCCGCCTGCAAGCCGACTACAGCCGCTTCGACGGTGTCTACACCAAGAACGGCGACAGCGCCGACGCCGCTTACTTCCGTCGCGCCTTCCTCGAACTGTCCGGTGTGCTGTACACCGACTGGGCCTACACCATCAACTACGACTTCTCCCACAACACCGGCGACTCCGATAACGGCTACTTCGACGAAGCCTCGCTGGCTTACAACGGCTTCAAGCCGGTGTCGATCAAGGTCGGTCGCTTCGACCCGGACTTCGGCCTGGAAAAAGCCACCAGCTCCAAGTGGGTCACCGCGCCGGAACGTAACATCGCCTACGACATGATCGACTGGGCCAACACCCACCAGAACGGTATGGGCCTGCAGGCTTCCAGCACCTTCGCCGATTCCTTCTATGCCTCGGCTGGCGTGTTCAGCAAGGACACCGACGACACCGACGGCGACAGCGTCAAGCAGGTCAACGGTCGCTTCGTCTTCGCTCCGATGCACGATGCCGGCAACGTCCTGCACTTCGGTGTGAACGTGGCTTCGCGTGATGTCTCCGACACCGCATTCGACTCCCGTTATCGCACCCGCATGGGCATGCGTGGCGTCGAGACCCTGGGCGGCAACGATGCCGGCACCAACGGCAACCGTCCGGTGCTGGGCGGCAGCTCGACTTCGCCGGCCGGTTCCTTCGACCGCGACACCGCGCTGGGTCTGGAAGCCGCGTTCGCCATGGGCCCGGCCTCGATCCAGGGTGAATACATCACCCGCAAGACCAAGGCTGATTCCAACGCCTACGAAGACATCAAGGGCCACGGCTTCTACGTGCAGGGCGCTTACACCCTGACCGGCGAATCCCGCGGCTACAAGGTGGGCAAGTTCGACGCCATCAAGCCGGCCAACAAGGCCTTCGGCGCCTGGGAACTGTTCTATCGCTACGACAGCATGACTGTCGAAGACGACAACATCACCACCGCCAGCCTGACCCGCGACGTCGGCGATGCCGAAGTCAAGGTGCACAACCTGGGTGTGAACTGGTACGCCAACGAAGCAGTGAAAATCTCCGCCACCTACGTCAAGGCCAAGACCGACAAGGTCACCAACGCCACGGCCGCCAGCGGTGGTACTCCAGCCGCGCGTACCGGTGACGACGACGGCGACGGCTTCATCGTTCGCGCGCAGTACGTGTTCTAAGGTTCATTTACCGCTGTAAAGAGCTCTTTCTCATCCGTTAAAGCTCCTTTCGTTTCAGCCCCGCTTCGGCGGGGCTTTTTTTTGCCCGTCTCCCGGCTAACGCCAGACCGGCAGCAGGTCGAAGCTGAACAGCAGGTGGGCCAGGGCGTTGGCCAGGCCGAACAGCAGCACCAGGACGATCATTGGCGTGCCGCCCCAGACCCGGTACAGCGGGCTGGCGAAGCGTTTACGCGAGGTGTGGGCGAGCAGGGCCGGGGTGATCACCGCCCAGACGGTCGCCGCCAGGCCGGCAAAACCGATGGCAAGGATGAAGCCTTCCGGCCAGATCAGCGCGCAGCCGATCGGCGGGGCGAAGGTGACCAGCGCGCTTTTCAGGCGGCCCCGGGGGCTGTCGTCGAAGCCCAGGGAGTCGGCGATGTAGTCGAACAACCCCAGGGTGACGCCGAGGAACGAACAGGCCACGGCAAAGTTGGAGAACAGGGTCAGCAGCAGGTCGACCCGGGCGCTGTCGAGCATGCTGCCCAGGGCGCTGATCAGCACATCGATGGTGCCGCCCTGGCGGGCGATGTCCTTGAACTGCTCGCGGGGCAGGGTGCCCATGGTGCAGAGCATCCATACCGTGTACAGGACCAGGGCGATCAGGGTGCCGATCAGCAGGCAGTTGCGGATGCGCTGCGGGTCCTTGCCGTAGTGCTTCATCAGGCTCGGCACGTTGCCGTGAAAGCCGAAGGAGGTCAGGCAGAACGGCAGGGTCATGAACAGATAGGGCAGGTAGTCCGGTTGCGGGTTGCCGCGATCGAGCAAAACCTGCGGCTGCACATGGCCGAGCAGGCCGCCGAAGGTCAGGAAGAAGGCGAGGATCTTGGCACCGAACACCAGGGTGGTGATGCGGCTGACCGCCGCGGTGCTGAGCCAGACCACCAGGGCCACCGCCAGGGCGAACAGCAGGCCGCCGTTGCGCGAGGAAATCTCCAGGCCCAGGGTGTGGGCGGTGTGGCGGATCACCGAGCCGCTGGCCGAGATATAGGCATAGG
Source organism: Pseudomonas sp. 09C 129 (assembly GCF_002843625.1). Classification (NCBI taxonomy): domain Bacteria; kingdom Pseudomonadati; phylum Pseudomonadota; class Gammaproteobacteria; order Pseudomonadales; family Pseudomonadaceae; genus Pseudomonas; species Pseudomonas sp. 09C 129. The sequence continues at coordinate 2,148,381 of NZ_CP025261.1, forward strand.
TCAGGATGTACAGGACGAACACCAGGGTGGCGCCGTTGAACAGGCTCCAGCGCCGGCCGATCAGGTCGCGGGTGATGGTCGAGAAACTCGCCCCCGGCCGGTAGTTGAGGTTGGCTTCGAGGATCATCAGCCCCGAGTGCAGGGTGCAGAACCACGACAGCGCCAGCACCGCGAGGGAGCCTTGGAACCACAGCCCCGACATCATCACCGGCAGCGAGAACATGCCCGCTCCGACAATGGTGCCGCCGATGATCATGGCGCCGCCGATGACCGAAGGCCGGCGTTCGGCGACCGTGCAGTGGGAGGTTGAAGGGGATGAAGCGATGGACGTACCGCGCATGGCAAGGCCTGCAATGAAATTGTTATTGGAGGTAGCGAGGGGGCGCCTCGGGTGTGCGGAATACCGGCAGGCCGGCTCCCGTGCACCCGGGCGACAAATCAGCGCAGAGCCAGCAGGCGGCTCAGTTGCTGCGCCATCTGTAGCAGCCGGTGGTCCTGCCCGGGCAAGGCGTCGAACGACAGCCCGACCGGCAGGCTGCCCGGCTCGGCCACCGGCACGCTGATACTCGGCGCCGCCAGGTTGCTGGCCGGGTCGGTGTTGCGCACGAAACGCTCGAAATGCTCCTGGGCGCCGCTGTCGCTCAGCAGCGGCGCGGTGCAGCTGACGGTCGGGTAGGCGATCAGGTCCAGGCGGTGCTGCTGGAACAGCCCGGCGTATTCGCGATCCAGGCGGATCTTGCTCATCAAGGCCTGCACGTAGTCCTCGTAGGAAATGGCCGGGCTCTCCAACTGCGCCATCAGGGTCTTCTTGATCTGCGGGTCGCGGATCTGCGCCAGGATCTCGAGGAACCGCTCGCCACAGCCGGCCTTCAGCAGGAAGCGCGGGAAGTCGATGAAGAACTCGAAGATCGGCAGCGGGAACTGGATGCTTTCGTTGATCTCGCCGATCAGGCGGTCGTCCACCGGCACCATTTCCACGCCCTGATCGGCCAGGCTATCGATCGCCGCGCGGCAATCGCTGTGCACCTTGGTCTCCAGCTCGGACCAGAAGAACCGCTGGGGAATGCCGATGCGCAGGCGCTTGGGCTCGGTCGGCGCGGTGAAGGAAGTGCCGGTCAGATGCCGATGGACGAACAGCGCGTCTTCCAGGCTGCGGGTCAGCAGGCCCGGTGAGTCCTTGGTCTGGGACACCGGGACGATGCCGTCGCCCGGGTAGGCCCCGGTGCTCGGCCGGAAGCCCACCACACCGCAGAAGGCCGCGGGAATCCGCACCGAGCCGCCGGTGTCGGTGCCCACCGCGCAGGGCACCAGGCCGGCGGCCACGGCCGCGGCACAACCACCGCTGCTGCCGCCGGCGCTGTGTTGCAGGTGGCGCGGGTTGACCACCGCGCCGTAGCTCAGGTTGGCCGAGGTCACGCCGAACGACAGTTCGTGCATGTTGTTCTTGCCGGCGACCCGCGCGCCCAGCGCCCTGAAGCGCTGGACGATGCCGGCGTCCGCGGCCGGCTGGTAGTCGGCCAGGCCGGGGGTGCCGGCGGTGGTCGCCAGGCCACTGACATTGATGTTGTCCTTGAACGAAACCGGGATGCCGTAGAGCGGCGCCTGGCGCTGCTCTGGCGTGCCGGTGTCGCCGCTGAACGCCTGCGCGGCGAAGCTGATGAAGCTGTTCAGGTGCCTGGCGTCGGCGTATTGCTCGAGTAGCGCGCGGTGCCAGGAATCCAGGCAGAGGCTGCCCTGGCGAAACCCGTCAACGAGCGCTTCGATCGAATGCTGGCTGTACATGAAAAAGTCTCAACGAAAGTCGGTAGGGGCCTGGGCTCAGCAATAGCGGAAGTGCGATTGCAGATCGAACAGCGGGTTGCCTTCGAGCAGTTCGCCGCCGAGGCTGGCGATCACCGCGCAGGCACCGTTCAGGGCGGTCTGTACCGCGCCTTCGGCCCAGCCGCCGGTAAACGAGCTGCCGCAGCCGGCCAGGTACAGGCCGGTGTCCTGCTGCGGGTCGAGGGCGGTCTTGAACTGATAGAACAGGCGCTGGGAGTACAGGTCGTCGCCGGGGAAATTCAGCTTGAAGGCACCCAGGGCCTGCTTGTCGGTGAGCCAGTCGTATTCCAGTACGTAACGCTGGTAGTCGCCGTCCAGCGGCACCAGGTGGCTAGCGAACTGCGGCGCGCTCATCGCCAGTTCGTCCACCAGGCGCTTGCAGCGCTGGACCTTGTCGGTCATCGAAACCATTTTGTGCGAGTCGTCTTCCCAGGTGTAACTGATCAGCACTACGCCCCAGGAGTCCGGGTCCTGCGGGGCGTAGTCCAGGCAGTAGACGCCCTTGACCAGGGTATCGGTCTGGATGTTCTGCGCCAGGCCATGTTTGAGCCAGAATTTGTCGCGGGTCAGGATGAACAGCTTGGACGAGCCGACCATGTGGGTTTCGTTGATCGCCCGGGCCACGTCGCGATTGACGAACTGCTCGGCCTGGGTGAGGCGCATGTTGACTTGCAGGGCGCGGGTGGTGGCGGTGGTGATCACCCGGTCGCAGCCATAGGTTTCACCGTTGCAGCCTTGCAGCAGGATCTGCCCGTCGGCGCCCTTGCTGATGGATTCGATGCGCGTGCGGCAGATCCGGTCGCGCAGGGCGATGCCATGGAATTCCTCGTCGGCGATTCGCTCCCAGAGGGTGGAAATGCCGTTGGGCACCAGCCGCTGGTTGACCTCGAAGGCGTTGATCACTAGGCGCAGGATCTCGGTGAACGAGGCCCGGTACACCGACTGGAACCCACCCGAGCCGATGCCCAGGGAACCGAACAGGTGGAAGTCTTCCGGCTTGCGCCAGCGCTTGCCGCCCGGCGGGTTGTTCGAGGTGAAGATCTGCACCATGGCCGAGTAGAAAGAGTGGTCGCCAAAGCAGTCCAGGTAGCGTTGCCACTCCGGCTGCACCTCGGCGTACTGCTGCTTTTCCAGAAGATCGGTGAGCAGCAGCGGCGGCGCCAGGAAGGTGCCGTCGTCCAGGCGCACGCCTTCCTTGAGAAAGGCGTTCCAACCCTGGTGCACGGTGTTGAAGATCGGCGGTGGATTTTCCCCGGCCGGCCAGTGGTGGGTTTCGCCACGGTAGTGGATTTCGGTGTCGACCACCCCAGGGTCGGGAAAGGCCTCGGTGGTGCCGATGCCGAAGCGGTCCAGGTAATGGAACAGGCCGACTTCGCTCGGCGGGAAGCGCATGGCGCCCATCTCGGCGATGAACTGCGGTTGTGTTTCGTCGAAGCACTGGGTCAGGAAACGCCCGCCAAGGTGGTCTTTCGAGGCTTCGAACAGGGTGATGCGGGTGGCGCCGGCGCGCAGCAGTTCATAGGCCGCGATCAGGCCGCTGAGGCCGGCGCCGACGATACCGACGTGCTTGTCGGCGATCGCCGGCGGCAGGTGACCGATGGCCTGGGTGGCACGGCGCAGGAACTGCCCATAGTCGTACAACAGGTCGATGTTGGGGAACGAGCGGGTGCCTTGGGTTTCTTCGAAACCGGAGTGGGAGGAGTTCACAGGTAAGGGTCTCGGAAATCAGATGATGAGCTGCAGGCTTTCAAACGCGCGGGAAGGGTTGAGCAGGAGGACTTTCTTGCGCTGGATTTTCCACTGGCCGGCGAGGCACAGCAGTTGGTGTTCCACGGTCACCGGGTAATGCCATTCGCTGTCGCCCCGGGCTTCGCAATACAGCATGGGGGTCCGGCAATGGGCACTCAGGCCATCCGCATCGAGGCTGATCGTTGGCCTTTGGGCAATGTGCAGGCCGCGGCTCTTGGGCTGCTGCGAGAAGTTGCGGGCACTGGCCAGGCGGTTGATGCGCAGGGTGGTGAGGAAGCGGTCCTCATACAGCAGCGAGGATTCGCGCAACGGGCAGGGTTGGTCGTGGCGCAGGGGAATCCAGTAGTGGAAGTCGTCGCACAGCAGCTGTTGCCAGGCGTCGAAATCCTGTTGGTCGAGAAGCGCGATCTCTTGGTAGATCAGCTGTTCGAGGGGCGAGTTATCCATGGGCGGTCGATCCGTCTGGGGCCTGCATCAGTTGCTGCCAGGTGTTGTAGAAGTTGCGCATGGCCCGTTCGCTGGTGCCGGACACCACCTGGGTCTGCTCAAAGGCTTCGCCCGGTTCGAACAGGCGGGCGACATTCACCCAGTCGTTGGCCTGGCTGCGCAGCCCGTCCATGGCCCGCTCGTACATCTCCACGTCGTCGTGGGCGACCATCGAGCATGGTGAGTTGATCAGGTTGTTGTACTGCACGGTTCTTTCCAGCAGTTGCACCGGCGCGCCTACCAGTTCGAAGATCCACGACTCGACCACGGTTTCGCTGGCCGAGATCGGGCGGATCACCCGCAGGGTCTGGATCGGTCCCTTGACCATCAGGTTGGGGAAATACACGGTGTTGTGCCGGGTGTCGTCGAGGATCGCCGCGGCCTGGGTTTCGCCGTAGCTCTCGACCATCAGCTCCCAGTAGCCGGGAATGCTCGAATAGGCCTTGTGGATCGAGTTGCTGACGCCGGTGTGGCCATGGCCGTTGGCCCAGGTGCGGATGCCCATGGCGCTGAAGAACTCGTAGGACGCCATGAACGGCGAGAACAGCTCGACAGCCATCGGCGGCTGGCCGTCGTGCCCGGTTTCCTTCCACAGGCGAATGGCTTCGCCGGCCGAGGATTCGTGGGCGACCATCGGGTGGCAGGTGTCGGTCTGGTTGTCGACCACCATCTTCCAGTTGCAGCGATGGCGGTGCAGCAGGGGCTGGCCGATGGCGCGCAACTGTCCCTGGGGCGAGCGCATGACCATGTTGTCCAGGGTCGACAGCGAGTCGCCGAAGAACTCGCTGAAGCCGACGCCTTGCTCCTTGAGGCGCACGAACACGAAGCCCCGGTAGTTCTCCACCGCGGCCACCGGCTGCATGCCCTTGTGGGCGGCGCAGCTGCTGAGGTCGCAGTCGTCGTATTCTTTTTTCACCGGGATGCTCAGCAACTGGCCGTCGGTCTTGAAGGTCCAGGCGTGGTACGGGCAGCGGATGAACCGGCCGACATTGCCTTGCGGCTCGGCCAGCACTTTCACGCCCTTGTGCGGGCAGCGGTTGTGCAGCACGACGATCTCGCCGTTTTTCTGCCGGACCATGGCCAGCGGTTGTCCGGCGATCTCGCCGGTGAAGAAGTCGCCGGTTTTCGGGACCAGGCTTTCATGGCCCAGGTAGCACCAGCTGGCGGCGAATACCTGTTGTTGTTCTCGCTCGAAGAGCGACGGATCAAGGAACAGCGTGCGATGCACTTCCTTGCCGTTGAAGTAGTTGTCCAACGAGGTTCTCTCTTTAGATGACCAGTTTCAGGCTTGGGCTTTTGGCCCGGGATACGCAGGGGTAGATCTTGTTGCTGCAGGCGGCCTGCTGCGGACTCATGATGAAATCGCGGTGATCGACTTCACCTTCCAGCACGTCCAGCTCGCACACCCCGCATTCGCCACGACGGCAGTCGTAGAGCGGCTCCAGGCCGGCCTCTTCGAGGGCGTCGAGCAGGGACTGGCCGGGCTGCACCCGCAGGTCGACGCCGGAGTCCGCGGCGTGCACGGCGAAGCCGGGGTCATCCTCGGCCAGGCAGGTGTTGAAGACTTCGAAGTGGATGCGCTCGCGGGGAAAACCCAGGCTCTGGGCATGGCTGAACACGTCGTTGAGCATGGCTTGCGGGCCACAGACGTACAGGCGGTCCCGGGGTTGCAACTGGCCCAGCACCGCGGCCACCGACGGGCGCCCTTCGGCCGAATCGGAGCAGTGCAGGCTCAGGCTGTCCTGCAGCAGCTCGCGCATCTGCGCGGCATAGGCGGCGTCGCCCGCGCTCTTGGCGAAATAGTGCAGCCGCGCCGGGCGCTGCCGGGCTCGCAGATGCCCGAGGATGCCGGTCAACGGCGTGATGCCGATGCCGCCGGCGAGGGCGATGTCGGCGCCATCGCTGTCGTCCAGCTGGTAGTCGAAGGCATTGAACGGGCCGTCGAGCCGTACCTGATCGCCAACGCTCAGTTGGCGGATATAAGCGCTGCTGGGCGAGTCGGGGTTCAGGCGGATGGCGAACACCAGGCTGCCCGGGGGCAGCTCATGTTCGGCCAGTTCGACCCGGGAGTAGTGACGCCATTGCTCGAGCGTGGGAATCCACCATTTGAAGTGGGCCCCGGCGGTGGTCTCGCAGGGGGCCGGCACAAGAGGCGCCAGAGTGATTTCCTTGATGCTTGGCGAGAGCATCAGGCACTGGGTGATCTGGTAATTCATGGGGTGACTCGCTGTCAGCTTAACGGTGTTTCATGCAGGTACAGCCACTGGGCCGAGTGCTCATGGATGCGGATCACCACCACCGAGAGGCGCGAGGTTTCCTTCTGGTCCAGGCGATGGGTTTCCTTGTAGCGGATCGCCGCGCTGTGGCCTTCGTGCCACACGGTGTGCAGGTCGCTGACGAGGATTTCCAGGCCGGGGCGGGCACCGACGGCGCCGCGGAACATCTGTTCGACCTGCTCGCGGCTGACGATGGCGCCTGCGGTGGTGACCATGCTGAAGTGCTCGGCGAAGGCCGGCAGCAGGCGGTCGATGGTGGCGGCGCCGTTGCCGTCCTGGTCGGTGAAGACCGCGTGGATCAGGTCGTGGACCGCATGAATGCTGTGTTTGGCCTGTTCAACGATTGTGTTGTGCATGACATTCCTTTTGCGTGGTCAGGTTGCTCATCTGCAACAGGGGTAACAGACCCATCACCGCCGCGATGACGAAGGTCAGGTGATAGGCCGGGGTAGACGCCAGGCGGGCGAGCAGCAGGTTGTAGATCATCAGGAACAGCGCGGCGCCGATGCTGAAGGACATCTGCCGGTTGATGTTCCAGATCACGCTGCCCTTGTGGGTATCGGCACCTTCGAAATCCATCAGCGAAGTGGTTTGCGCGGTATTGGCGCCGATGCCGCCGCCGATGCCCATCAGGCAGTAGGCGATGACGATGATCGGCAGGTCGGCGGCGCTGTCGACCAGGTACAGGGTGGCGATGCCGGCGCTGTGCAGGAGCATGCCGAGGGTGAACAGGCGCCGGGCGCCGAAGCGGTTGTAGACCCGGCCGCAGACCAGCATGGCGATGAAGGCGCCGCTGGCGTAGAGGATCATGAACATGCCGGTCAGCTGGGCGCTGAAGTGCAGGCTGTTCTGCAGGAAGAAGATGCTCAGCAGGTTGACCCCGGTGAACACTCCGGGAATCGCGTAATAGATGAAGATCGAGGTACTGAGCTTCTTGCTCTTGAGCAGACTCAACTCGACGATGGCGTTGTCGCAGCGGCGGTAGTGCAGGACATACAGCACCACACAGGTGACCCCCAGCATCAGGCAGCTCAGGGCGGCCAGCGGTGGGTAGTCGCCGCCGTACAGCGACATGCCCATCAGCAGGCTGCCCAGGGCTGCGCTGACCAGCAGCAGGCCCTTGATGTCCGGGCGCGCCAGGCTGGCGGGCCGGGCTTCCTTGATCCACAGCCAGGACAGGGCAGCGGCGATCAGCGAGAACGGAATGTTGCTGTGGAACACCCAGCGCCAGGAGCTGCTGTCGACGATCACGCCGCCGATGGTCGGCGAAATGGCCGGGGCGATCAGGGCGACGGCCATCACCAGGGTGGAGATCTTGGCCCGCTGCGGGCCCTGGAACAGGTTGAAGGTCAGGGCCTGGCCCACCGGGATCAGCAGGCCGCCGCCGATGCCCTGGACGAAACGCCAGATCACCAGTTCATGGAAGCTGCCGGCCATCCCGCACATCCAAACGGCGGTGCTGAACACCAGCATCGAGGCGGTGAGGGTTTCGCGGCTGCCGAAACGTCCGGCCAGCCAGGTGCTCACCGGAATGATCAGGGTCAGGCCGAGAATATAGGCATTGGCCACCCAGGCCACGGATGAAGTCGAGACGTGCATCTCATGGGCAATACTCGGTAAAGCCACGGCCGACATGAATATGTTTATACAGTCGATAAAGAATCCGATGAGGAATATAAGAGCCACTTTGTAGCGATAAGTCATATGATCTCCCTTTTGCGGCGGGATCATAGGAGCGATAGACCGAGGGTGTCGATACGCCTATACTTGAAACATTGTTTGGTGGAATTTGACAATGATTTACAACACGGTGAGCTATAACATGCACACGCATCTAAATCGCGTCCAGACATTCCTGGCGGTTGTCGATTTCGGCTCCTATACCAAGGCGGCCAACTACCTGTGCATCAGCAAAGCCATGGCCAGCCTGCATGTCAAGGCGCTCGAGGAAGTTTTGTCGGCGACCCTGTTGATCCGCAATACCCGCAATATATCCCTGACGGAAATAGGTCAGGACTTTTATAACGAGTTCAAGGGGATTGTCGCGGATATCGACAATGCCTTCGAAAATGTCCTGCATGGGCATAATCGTATTTCTGGAAAGTTGCGTTTCAGTTCAACTAGTGAATATGGCGAGCGCTATATACTGCCGATCATTTCCAAGTTCACCGAGCGTTATCCGGAGATCCGTCTTTGTTATAACTTCAACTCTTCGTTGAATGATCTGGTGGCGGAAAAACTCGACCTGGTGATCCGCCTGGGCAACCTCGCCGACTCGGCTTTCAAGAGCCGCAAGCTGGCCGATTACGACATCGTCCTGGTGGCCAGCCCGGACTTTCTGGCGCGCCATCCGGTGGGCGAGCCCCTGGACCTGAACAGCGTGCCGTGGATCGCCAACAGCAACCTGCAAGGGCCCACCAACTGGACCCTGAGCCACCCGCAACGGGGCCAGGTCGAAGTCAGCGGGCCCAATCATTTCGAATCCAATTCCTCCACCGCCATTCGCGCCATGACCCTGTCGTCCCTCGGGGTGTCGGTACTGCCCGGCTGGGTGGTCGAGGACGACCTGGCCAGCGGCCGGCTGGTGCGCCTGCTGCCCGACTACGCCTTGCCTTCGCAGTCGGTGAACGTGGTGTTTCCCAACAGTTCGCACCTGCCGCACAAGTCGCGGGCGTTCATCGATTTCCTGTTGCTGCACCTGGGGCAGTGATCGGCGATACTCGGCGCGTTCGTGGACCACACTCGCGGGGAACCCAATGCCGTTGCAATCCTTGACCAGCCTGGCCGCCGTCGATCCGCAGCAATGGGACGGTTTGCTCAGTGACGGCCAGCCGTTTCTGCGCCACGCCTTTCTCAGCGCGCTGGAAGACAGCGGCAGCCTCGGCCCGAACTCTGGCTGGCAGGCCGAGCACCTGCTGCATGTGCAAGACGGACGCCTGATCGCGGCGCTGCCCAGCTACCGCAAGTGGCATTCCTACGGCGAGTACGTGTTCGACCATGGCTGGGCCGACGCCTGCGCCCGGGCCGGCATCGAGTATTACCCCAAGCTGCTGAGCGCCGTGCCCTTCAGCCCGGTCAGCGGCGCGCGGCTGCTGGCGGCAAGCCTGGAAGACGGCCTTGAACTGCTGCAAAGCCTGCCCGGTTACCTGGAGATCGAAGGGCTTTCCAGCGCCCATATCAACTTCACCGACGCCTTTACCGATGCCGCCCTGGCTGGGCAAGCCGGTTGGTTGCAGCGCCTGGGTTGCCAGTTCCATTGGCAGAACCGCGGCTATCGGGACTTCCAGGACTTTCTCGATACCCTCAGCTCGCGCAAGCGCAAACAGATGCGCAAGGAGCGCGAACAGGTGGCGGGGCAGGGCATCGAGTTCGAGTGGCTCGAAGGCCGGCAACTCAGCGAAGCGCAGTGGGATTTTGTCTACGCCTGTTATGCCAATACCTATGCGGTGCGGCGCCAGTCACCCTACCTGACCCGGGCCTTTTTCAGCCTGCTGGCCGAGCGCATGCCCGAGGCCATTCGCGTGGTGCTGGCCAAGCAGAACGCCAGGCCGGTAGCCATGGCCTTCAGCCTGATCGGTGGCGACAGTTTCTACGGGCGTTACTGGGGCTGCCTGGCGGAATTCGATCGTCTGCATTTCGAAACCTGTTTCTACCAGGGCATGGATTACGCCATCGCCCAGGGGGTGCAGCGTTTCGACGCTGGGGCCCAGGGCGAGCACAAGTTGATTCGGGGGTTCGAGCCGGTGATTACCCGGTCCTGGCACTACCTGCGACACCCCGGCTTGAAAGCGGCGGTGAAGGATTTTCTCCAGCAGGAGCGGGTGGGCGTGCTGGCTTACGCCGAAGAGGCGAGGGCCGCGCTGCCGTATCGGCAGGCGTGACCCTCGGGGTTGCTGTCAGCTGTCTTCCTTGCCCAGCCAGCGATAGAGGCCACCGCCGACCACCGCGCCGAGAATCGGCGCCAGCCAGAACAGCCACAGTTGCTGGATCGCCCAGCCGCCGACGATCAAGGCCGGCCCGGTGCTGCGCGCCGGGTTGACCGAGGTGTTGGTCACCGGAATCGAGATCAGGTGGATCAGCGTCAGCGCCAGGCCGATGGCGATCGGCGCGAAGCCCACCGGCGCACGTTTATCGGTGGCGCCGAGGATGATCACCACGAACATCCCGGTCATCACCAGCTCGCTGACAAAGCCCGCCGCCAGTGAGTAGCCCCCCGGCGAATGTTCGCCATAGCCGTTGGAAGCCAGCCCGCTGGCCAGCTCGAAGCCAGGCTTGCCGCTGGCGATGAAGTACAGCAGCGCCGCGGCGATCACCCCGCCTATCACTTGCGCGATGACATAGGCGGGCAGTTCCTTGAGCGGAAAACGCCCGCCGACCACCAGGCCGACGGATACCGCGGGGTTGAGATGACAGCCGGAGATATGGCCGATGGCGAAGGCCATCGTCAGCACGGTAAGACCGAAGGCCAGCGCCACGCCGAGCAGGCCGATGCCGACATCCGGAAACGCGGCCGCCAGTACGGCGCTGCCGCAACCACCCAATACCAGCCAGAAGGTGCCTAACAACTCAGTGACTGAACGTTTGAACAGCGACATAGAAGTTATTCCTTATCGATCCGATAAAGCCGTTATGCAGCCGTGCAGCCTGGCTACAGGCCCTGCTCCAGAACCTAGGCTCAGTACAGCAGGCTTTTTTTACAAATCCAGTGCAAAAAAAAACGCCAGGGCCCTGTTCACGGGGCTCTGGCGTTTTCTGTAGCCGCTGGCGCAGCCTACGATCGGCCGCGCAGCGGTCGTAAATCTTGCAACCCTGATCTGCCTGAAAGAGCGCATTCACCGGCTTGCGACGGCTACGCCGCCGATCGCAGCCTCGCGGGCTCGGCAGCGGCTACAGGGGAGCGAAAAAATGTCGGGCCCTGATGTAGCGTTTTTGTAGCCGCTGCCGAAGGCTGCGATCGAGCGCGCAGCGCTCGCAAAGCCTGTAACCCTGATCTGCCTGAAGGAGCGCATTCACCGGTTTGCGACGGCTACGCCGCCGATCGCAGCCTCACGGGCTCGGCAGCGGCTACGGGTGAAGGGTGGCGCAAAAAAACGCCAGGACCCCGAAGGGTGCTGGCGTTTTTTGGGGCGGGGTGGATCAATCGATACCGACGAACCCCCCGGTCTGATGCTGCCAGAGGCGCGCATACAAACCGCCGTGGGCCAACAGCTCGGCATGGCTGCCGGTCTCGGCGATGAGGCCTTTTTCCAGGACCACCAGGCGGTCCATGCGGGCGATGGTCGAGAGGCGGTGGGCGATGGCGATCACGGTCTTGCCTTGCATCAGGGTCTCCAGGCTTTCCTGGATCGCCGCCTCGACTTCCGAGTCCAGGGCCGAGGTGGCCTCGTCCATGATCAGGATCGGCGCATCCTTGAGCAGCACCCGGGCAATGGCGATGCGCTGGCGCTGGCCACCGGAGAGTTTCACCCCGCGTTCGCCGACATGGGCATCGAAGCCGGTGCGGCCCTGGGCGTCGGAAAGCAACGGGATGAACTCGTCGGCGCGGGCCTTGCGCACCGCTTCCCAGAGTTCCTCGTCGGTGGCGTCGGGCTTGCCGTACAGCAGGTTGTCGCGGATCGAACGGTGCAGCAGCGAGGTGTCCTGGGTGATCATGCCGATCCGCTCGCGCAGGCTTTCCTGGGTCACGTCGGCGATGTTCTGGTTGTCGATCAGGATGCGTCCGCTCTCCAGGTCATAGAGCCGCAGCAACAGGTTGACCAGGGTCGACTTGCCGGCGCCGGACGGGCCGATCAGGCCGATCTTTTCCCCGGGCCGGATGGTCAGGTTGAGGTCGCTGATGACCCCGGCCTTTTTCCCGTAGTGGAAATCCACATGCTCGAAACGCACTTCGCCGCTGGCCACCGCCAGGCGTGGCGCCTGCTCGCGGTCGCTGACGCTGATGGGCTGGGCGATGGTCTGCAGGCCGTCCTGGACCATGCCGATGTTCTCGAAGATGCCGTTGACCACCCACATGATCCAGCCGGACATGTTGACGATGCGAATCACCAGGCCGGTGGCCAGGGCGATGGCGCCGACCGAGATCAGCGACTGGGTCCACAGCCACAGGGCCAGGCCCGTGGTGGAGACGATCAGCAGGCCGTTCATGGCGGTGATCACCACGTCCATGCTGGTGATGACGCGCCCGGCCAGCTGGCTTTTCTCGGTCTGTTCGCCGATGGCTTCGCGCGCGTAGTTCTGCTCGAAGTGGGTGTGGGCGAACAGCTTGAGGGTGGTGATGTTGGTGTAGCCGTCGACGATCCTGCCGACCAGCTTGGAGTTGGCGTCCGAGGAGATCACCGAGCGCTCCTTGACCCGCGGCACGAAGTACCAGAGCGCGCCGATGTAGCTGGCGATCCAGATCAGCAGCGGGATCATCAGGTGCCAGTCGGCCTCGGCGAACAGCACCAGGGCGCTGACCGCATAGATCAGCACGTGCCACAGCGCGTCCACCGCCTGCACCGCCGAATCGCGCAGCGAGTTACCGGTCTGCATGATGCGCTGGGCGATGCGCCCGGCGAAATCGTTCTGGAAGAAGTTCAGGCTCTGCTTGAGCACGTAGCTGTGGTTCTGCCAGCGAATCAGGCTGGTCATGCCCGGGCTGATGGTCTGGTGCACCAGCAGGTCGTGCAGGGCGACGAACAGCGGGCGGAAGATCAGCGCGACCACCGCCATCCAGGCCAGCTCGAGGCCGTGGGTCTTGAAGATCTCGACATTCGGCGTACCCTGGGCCAGGTCGATGATCGTGCTCAGGTAGCTGAACAGCGACACTTCGATCAGCGCGACGAACAGGCCGACCACCAGCAGGGCGACGAAGCTCGGCCAGACCTGCTTGATGTAGTAGAGGTAGAAGGGCAGTACGCGGTTGGGGGGAGCGGCAGTGGGAGCGTCGCGGAAAATATCGATCAGCTGTTCAAAACGACGATAGAGCATGGGATCTGACGCCCGCGTGGCGGGCTCTCCTTATCAGTAAGCAGGCGCAGCGCTGTGTCAGCGCCGCGCCGGGACTCCCGGTGACACATTAGTCGATGCGCTTGGCCGACTTGATCAGCACGGGGTCGATCGGCACGTTCTGCATGCCTTGTTTGGTGGTGGTCTGCGAGTTGACGATCTGGTCGACCACGTCCATGCCGCTCACCACTTTGGCGAACACCGCGTAACCGGCATCGCGACCCGGATCGAGGAAGGCGTTGTCGGCGACGTTGATGAAGAACTGGCTGGTGGCCGAGTTCGGGTTCGAGGTGCGGGCCATGGACAGGGTGCCACGTACGTTATGCAGACCGTTGCTGGCTTCGTTCTTGATCGGGTCGCGGGTTTCCTTCTGCACCATCTGCGGAGTGAAGCCGCCGCCCTGGACCATGAAACCCGGGATCACCCGGTGAAAGATGGTGTTGGTGTAGAAGCCACTGTCGACGTAGTCGAGGAAGTTCTTGCTGGAGATCGGGGCCTTGACCGGGTCCAGTTCGACTTCGATCTTGCCGAAGCTGGTGTCCAGCAGGACGTGAGGCGCCTTGGCCGGTTGGGCGGCCATCAGGTTGGCAGCGAACAGAACGGAGCCGGCGACGAGGGCGATTTTTTTCAGCATGGGTCAGTGATCCTGGGTGGTGGTGTCGACTGCGGTTAAAAACTCGAGCAGGGTTTGGTTGAAGCGTTGCGGCTGGTCCAGCGGCGTGGCGTGACGCGAATCGGCGATCACCACCAGGCGCCCGTCGGGCAGCAGTTTCACATAACTTTCTTTCAGTGCGACCGGGGTGTAGTCACGGTCGGCGCTGATGACCAGGGTTGGACAGGCGACTTGCGAAAGTCGTTCCTGGACCCCCCAGCCAACGATGGCATCAAAGCTTGCGAGATAAGCACGTTTGTCGTTTTTTGCCCAGCGCTCGGCCATCTTTTGCCGCAGCTCGGCCTGCGCAGGTAGGGGGAACAATTTGCCGGCCAGGGCAATGCCGATGGTTTCCAGGCTGAGCAGGCGCATCAGGCTCCAGCGCTTGAACCATTGCCAGGCATCGTTGGCGCTGCGGATCTTGACCTCGGGCGCGCTGTTGACGATGCACAGGCTTTTCAGCAGCCCGGGCTGATCCACCGCGACCTGGAAGGCGATCATGCCGCCCATGGACAGGCCTACCAAGTGCACCCGCGACAGGTTCAGGTGCTCGAGCAGGGCGATGAGGTCGGCGCTGAACCCGGCGATGCTGTAGGGCTCGCGGGGTTTGTCGGAGCGGCCATGGCCGCGTACGTCGGGCAGGATCAGGCGGTAATGGGCGGACAGCTCGGCGATCTGCTTTTCCCAGTCACGGGTGCTGGAGCCGAGCCCGTGGACCAGCACCAGCGGTTCGCCATGGCCGTATTCCTCATAGTGCAGGGTGCATCCTTCGTGTTCGAAATAGGCCATGGCTGAATTCCTGTTCAGGCGCGTGGAGGGTTCAAGTACGGGGTCAGGCTTGTTCCGGGGCGGCGAACGGCGCGTCCAGCGGCGCGGTGTCGAAGGTGCGCAGCAGCTCGACGAGGATCTGCGTGGCCGGGCCCAGGGGTTTGTCCTTGTTCGAGTACAGGTAGAAGGTCGGGTGGCGGCTGCCGCCCTGGTCCAACGGTAGCACCTTGAGCAGGCCCTCCCGGAGTTCGCGCTCGATCATATGCCGCGGCAGCCAGGCAAAGCCCAGGCCGCTGCCGACGAAGGTGGCGGCGGTGGCCAGGCTGCCGACGGTCCAGCGCTGTTCGGCGCCGAGCCAGCCGACATCCCGCGGCTGTTGGCGGCCGGAGTCGCGGATCACCACCTGCAACTGGCTTTCCAGGTCCTGGAAATTCAGCTCGCGGTTCAGGCGGTGCAGGGCGTGTTCCGGGTGGGCCACGGCGACGAACTCCACCGAGCTCATTTCCGTGCCCAGGTAGCCGGAGATATTGAAGCCACTGATGGCCAGGTCGGCCACGCCTTCGAGCAGCACTTCTTCGACCCCGGACAACACTTCTTCGCGCAGGCGCACCCGGCAGCCACGGCTTTGCGGCATGAAGGCGGTCAGCGCGCGGACCAGGCGCGCGCTGGGGTAGGCGGCGTCCACCACCAGGCGCACTTCGGCTTCCCAGCCCTGTTCCATGTGGTGGGCCAGGTCTTCCAGCTGGCTGGCCTGTTTCACCAGTTGCCGCGAGCGCCGCAGCAACACGCCGCCGGCTTCGGTGAGCACGGCCTTGCGCCCATCGATACGCAGCAGCGGCACGCCCAGTTGGTCCTGCATGCGCGCCACGGTGTAACTGACAGAGGATTGCGAACGGTGCAGCGCTTCGGCCGCCTGGGCGAAGCCGCCGTGGTCGACCACGGCCTGCAGCGTTCGCCATTGATCGAGGGTAACGCGGGGCGCTTTCATGAGGAGCTCCTCTTGTCCTAAGCTGGCGCTCCTTATTGGAGACTGCCGAATGAGAAAATTCTGTTGTGTGTTGCTGGCCCTGCTGCCGCTCAGTGCGTTCGCCTATCCCATCGACGTGAAGAAACACCTCGAAGGCGTGAGCATCGACTACACCGCCTACGACACCGATGCCGACATCGGTTCGATCCAGGTGAACAACTACGGCACCACCGACGCCGCCTGCACGGTGGTCTTTCGCAACGGTCCCGAAGCCCCGCGCACGCGCAAGGTGGAAGTGGCGGCCGGCAAGTTCAAGAACGCCACGGCCAAGTTCAACCGCAGCATCATCAAGCTGCGCATCGACCTGACCTGTACCGCCAAATAAGCGCAAAGCGGAGCAGGGTGCGCGACCTGCTCCGCTTATAAACGAATTTATTGATTGGTTATAGCAGTTATTTGCGCTTTTTCATCGATATGACTCTGTTTAATCTGCGCTCCATCGACCTACAGCATTCCCGATGGAGGCTACATCCCATGTCCCGCGTTCTGATCATCGAAAGCAGTGCCCGTCAGCAGGATTCCGTTTCCCGTCAGCTGACCCAGACCTTCATCAAGCAATGGCAAGCGGCCCACCCGGACGACCAGATCACCGTGCGTGACCTGGCGGTAACCCCGGTGCCGCACCTGGATATCAACCTGCTGGGCGGCTGGATGAAACCCGCCGGGCAGCGCAACGAGATCGAAGAGGCCTCGCTGCAGCGCTCCAACGAACTGACCGACGAACTGCTGGCCGCCGACGTGTTGGTGATGGCCGCGCCGATGTACAACTTCGCCATCCCGAGCACCCTCAAAGCCTGGTTGGACCACGTGCTGCGTGCCGGTGTGACCTTCAAGTACACCGAGACCGGTCCCCAGGGCCTGCTCAACGGCAAGCGTGCCTATGTGCTGACCGCCCGTGGCGGCATCTACGCCGGCAGCACCGCGGACCACCAGGAACCCTACCTGCGCCAGGTCATGGGTTTCATCGGGATCCACGACGTCGAGTTCATTCACGCCGAAGGCATGAACCTGGGCGGCGACTTCCAGGAGAAGGGCCTGAACCAGGCCAACGCCAAACTGGCCCAGGTCGCCTGATCCGTTAATCGCCAGATAATCGCGCAGTGGTCTAGTAGGCCCTGCGCTCCCCTTCAAGTTTGTTTGCGCATCGAACCTCCCTTTGCACTTGTTGCTCCTGAGTGCTCCTGCCCGATTGAACGCTTTGCGAGATCGGGCTTTTTTTTGCCCACGATTTATCACGTTCTTTGTAGCCGCTGCCGAGCCCTGGCGAGGCTGTGATCGGGTTGGGCGGCATTCCGACGTAGCAGCCGTAAACCCAGCGACCGCGATGCGTCAGGAATTGCGCGGCGCCTGGTGTGGCGACGGCTGCGCCATCGATCGCAGCCTCGCAGGGCTCGGCAGCGGCTACGGCAAGCACGGGGAGGCGAGGTGTTTTGCGCCGGATGGGGCAAAACCGCTATCGTCGCCGCCTCTTCAAGACGAGGCGAGCATGGGCTATCTACTTTTTGTCACGCTGATCCAGGCGTTTTCCTTCAGCCTGATCGGCGAATACCTGGCCGGGCATGTCGACAGTTACTTCGCGGTGCTGGTCCGGGTACTGCTGGCCGGGCTGGTGTTCATCCCGCTGACCCGCTGGCGCCAGGTGGAGCCGGCGTTCATGCGCGGCATGCTGCTGATCGGAGCCTTGCAGTTCGGCGTGACCTACGTCTGCCTGTACCTGAGTTTCCGTGTGCTGACGGTGCCGGAGGTGCTGCTGTTCACCATCCTCACGCCGCTGCACGTGACCCTGATCGAGGATGCGCTCAACCGCCGCTTCAACCCCTGGGGCCTGCTGGCGGCGCTGGTGGCGGTGGCCGGGGCGGCAGTGATCCGCTACGACCGCATCAGCCCGGACTTCTTCATGGGCTTCTTGCTGTTGCAACTGGCCAACTTCACCTACGCCGCCGGGCAGGTGCTGTACAAGCACCTGGTGGCGCGCCATCCGAGCGACCTGCCGCATTACCGGCGTTTCGGCTACTTCTACCTGGGGGCTCTGGCGGTGGTGTTGCCAGCTTTCCTGTTGTTCGGCAAGCCGGACTTCCTGCCCGAAGCGCCGTTGCAATGGGCGGTGCTGCTGTTTCTCGGGCTGGTGTCCACCGCGCTGGGGCTGTACTGGTGGAACAAGGGCGCCTGCCTGGTCACTGGCGCGACCCTGGCGGTGATGAACAACCTGCATGTGCCGGTGGGGCTGCTGATCAACCTGTTGATCTGGAACCAGCACGAAGAACTGGGGCGCCTGTTCCTCGGGGCGCTGGTGATTCTGGCGGCGGTGTGGATCAGCCGTCGCGGCGTAAAAAACGCGACTACCGCTACTGCCTTGTAGGAGCGAGGCTTGCCCGCGATAGCGACCTGACAGACACCGCGGGGGCAGGCCGCTGCGCGGATCGCGAGCAAGCTTCGCTCCTACAGATAGGCAGATAGGCAGATAGGCAGATAGAGGGGGATCGCCCCGGGGACGGGGCGATCAGGCGGGAATTACAGCGCGCGTTTTTCCACTTCGGGGATATGACTGGCGCCCAGCACCGCCGGCAGCAGGCCGGCGCGCAGGTCGTTGCCGCTCGGCTGTTGATACAGGCTCAAGCCGAATTCCGGCATCACCGCCAGCAGGTAATCGAAGATATCGCCCTGGATACGCTCGTAGTCGGTCCACGCCGTGGTGCGGGTGAAGCAGTAGATTTCCAGCGGAATGCCCTGGGCGGTGGTCTGCATCTGGCGGACCATGCAGGTCATGTTCGGCTGGATGTCCGGATGACTCTTGAGGTACGCCAGGGCATAGGCGCGGAAGGTGCCCAGGTTGGTCATGCGGCGGCGATTGGCCGACATGGCGGCGACATTGCCCTGGGCTTCGTTCCAGCTCTTGAGCTCGGCCTGCTTGCGACTGATGTAGTCGGTGAGCAGGTGGACCTTGCCCAGGCGCGCTTCTTCCTCATCGTTGATGAAACGCACGCCGCTGGCGTCGATGTACAGGCTGCGCTTGATCCGCCGGCCGCCGGACTGCTGCATGCCGCGCCAGTTCTTGAACGACTCGGACATCAGGCGCCAGGTGGGGATCGAGACGATGGTCTTGTCGAAGTTCTGCACCTTGACCGTGTGCAGGGTGATATCCACCACATCGCCGTCGGCGCCGACCTGGGGCATTTCGATCCAGTCGCCGACTCGCAGCATGTCGTTGCTGGTCAGCTGCACGCTGGCGACGAACGACAGCAGGGTGTCCTTGTAGACCAACAGGATCACCGCCGACATGGCGCCCAGGCCGGACAACAGCAGCAGCGGCGAGCGGTCGATCAGGGTGGCGACGATGATGATCGCGCCGAACACGAACAGCACCATCTTCGCCAGCTGCACATAACCCTTGATCGAACGGGTGCGCGCATGTTCGGTGCGCGCGTAGATGTCCAGCAGGGCGTTGAGCAGGGCGCTGATGGCCAGCACCTGGAACAGGATGGTGAAGGCCAGCGCCAGGTTGCCGAGGAACACCAGGCTGGTCTTGCTCAGCTCCGGCACCAGGTGCAGGCCGAACTGGACCACCAGCGACGGGGTCATCTGCGCCAGGCGATGGAACACCTTGTTCTGGCGCAGATCGTTGAGCCAGTGCAGGGACGGCTGGCGGCCGAGCAGCTTGACCGCGTGCAGGATCAGGTAGCGCGCCACTCGTCCGACGAGCAGCGCCACCACCAGCAGGATGACCAGGGCCAGGCTGGAATGCAGGAGCGGGTGCTCATCGAGCGCCCCCCAGAGGTCTTGAACGTTGAGCCAGAGCTGTTTGAAATCCATGGGGTCAGAAGCTTCCTCTATGAGACGAGACGGATCGATTAGAACATTTAAGCCGTCGAAAGTTACCGTTAAGGACAAATCGCTGGCAAAAACCAATTGTTTACCGTGGTTTGCGTGAAAGAAACTCGGCCTTCGCGCCCGAAACCGTTACCCTATGCAGCTGTTTTTTTGCATATCTTCGAGGTAGCACCCGTGTTTTCCCAATTCGCCCTGCACGAACGCCTGCTCAAAGCCGTGGCCGAGCTTAAATTTGTCGAGCCAACGCCTGTGCAGGCAGCGGCCATTCCGCTCGCGCTCCAGGGGCGTGACCTGCGGGTGACGGCACAGACCGGCAGCGGCAAGACCGCCGCGTTCGTCCTGCCGATTCTCAATCGCCTGATCGGTCCGGCGAAGATCCGCGTCAGCATCAAGACCCTGATCCTGTTGCCGACCCGCGAACTGGCGCAGCAGACCCTGAAGGAAGTCGAACGCTTCTCGCAGTTCACCTTCATCAAGGCCGGCCTGATCACCGGTGGCGAAGACTTCAAGGTCCAGGCCGCCATGCTGCGCAAGGTGCCGGACATCCTGATCGGCACCCCGGGCCGCCTGATCGAGCAACTGAACGCCGGCAACCTCGATTTGAAAGAAGTGGAAGTGCTGGTCCTCGACGAAGCCGACCGCATGCTCGACATGGGCTTTGCCGACGACGTGCAGCGCCTGGTGGACGAGTGCCCGAACCGGCAGCAGACCATGCTGTTTTCCGCCACCACCGGCGGCTCGGGCCTGCGCGAGATGGTCGCCAAGGTCCTGAACAACCCTGAGCACCTGCAGCTGAACGCGGTCAGCCAGCTGAACGACACCACCCGCCAGCAGATCATCACCGCCGACCACAACCAGCACAAAGAGCAGATCGTCAACTGGCTGCTGGCCAACGAGACCTACCAGAAGGCCATCGTCTTCACCAACACCCGCGCCATGGCCGACCGCATCTACGGCCGCCTGGTGGCCCAGGAGTACAAGGCATTCGTCCTGCACGGTGAGAAAGACCAGAAGGACCGCAAGCTGGCCATCGACCGCCTGAAGCAGGGTGGGGTGAAAATCCTCGTCGCCACTGACGTCGCCGCCCGCGGCCTGGACGTCGACGGCCTGGACCTGGTGATCAACTTCGACATGCCGCGCAGCGGCGACGAGTATGTGCACCGCATCGGCCGTACTGGGCGTGCCGGCAACGACGGCCTGGCCATCTCGCTGATCTGCCATGGCGACTGGAACCTGATGTCGAGCATCGAGCGCTACCTCAAGCAGAACTTCGAGCGTCGCACCATCAAGGAAGTCAAAGGCACCTACGGCGGGCCGAAGAAGGTCAAGGCCTCCGGCAAGGCCGCGGGCGTGAAGAAGAAAAAGACCGACGCCAAGGGCGACAAGAAAAAAACCGCGGCCAAGGCCCCGACCAAGCGCAAAACCGCCAACCGGCCGAAAAACGATGCCCTGGTCAGCCAGGACGGCATGGCGCCGCTCAAGCGCCGCAAGCCAGCACCGGCTGCCGAATAAGCCGTAGCGCAACAGAAAAAGCCCGGACCCTGTCCGGGCTTTTTATTGGCCGGCGATCAGCTGTCGGCCTTCTTCTCGGCCGCGCCCAACTCCTTCAGGCGCTGGTCGATCAACTGGCACTTGTCCGGCAGATCCTTGCTGGCCGTGCTCAGGTCCATCTTCTGCAACTCGTCGTTGATTTCCTTGGCCTTGGCCGGGTTCTGCTCGGTGAGCCTGGCCACTTCCTGGGCCAGTTGTTCACGCTTGGCGGTGGCCTCGTCGAGGGTGCAGGCCCAGGCGGGCAGGGCGCAGAGCAGGGTGGTGGCGATGCTGAGGGAGAGGAGCGCTTTCATGGGGTGGCCTCTTGATCGGGGCGACAGGGTTATGCGGTTGAGGGCCAGGAACTTGGAAAAGTTCAGCGGTTGATCAGGTGAGGGCGATCTTGAGTTCAGGGCGGAACCAGGCTTGGCTGGGCCTTATCGGGGCAGACCCTTCGACGACTTAAGTTCTTCGCTGGAACCCCCGTTGCAGAGCCTCTCTCCGGCATCAGCCGGCAGGATGAATGATTGACGTCAAAATGATGGCCAATTAACATGTTGATATCATTTTGACACTAATGCGTCTCGAGGGACCGAACATGTACTCACCCGCCCTCGCGGGGAGGTTGTGCCTGGCTTTGCTGTGCTTGACTCCGCTACACCTCGTTCATGCCGCTCCCACCCCCGGTGACACCGACCTGATCCGCGAACGCCAGGATCGCCTGCTCGAAGAGCAGCGCCGGCGCCTGGAAGAACTCAAGGACCTGCCCGGTAAAGAGGCCGCCCCCACGGCGCCGACCGCGCCTGTCGACACCCGCTGTTTCCCGATCAAGGACATCGAGCTCAAGGGCGCTGACAGCCTGTCCGCCGCCGAGCAGGCGCGCCTGCTCAAGCCCTATATCGGCCAGTGCCTGGGTGTCAGCCAGCTCAACGAGCTGCTCAAGGTCATCACCGACCACTACCTCGAGAAGGGCCTGGTGACCAGCCGTGCCTACCTGCCGCAGCAGGACCTGTCTGGCGGCCACTTGAAGGTGCTGGTGGTCGAGGGCCGGCTCGAAGGCTTGAAGGGAGCCGAGGGCAGCCGGCTATCGGAGCGCGAGTTGGCCATGGCCTTTCCCGGCCAGGTCGGCGAGCGGGTCAACCTGCGGGAAATCGAACAACTGGTGGACCAGCTCAACCGCCTGCCGTCGAACCAGGCGCAAATGGAACTGGCCCCCGGCAAGGAGGTCGGTGGCAGCGAGGTGCTGGTCAAGAACACCCCGCAGAAGCCTTGGCGCGCCGGCCTGTCGCGCAGCAACGACGGCCAGCGCAGCACCGGCGAGCAGCAGTGGGGCACCACCTTCGACTGGGACAGCCCGTTGGGGCTGGCCGACCAGCTGATGTTGCGCGGTGGCCACGATGCCATGAGCGACCACCAGCACACCTCCAACAACGCCATGCTCTATTACAACCTGCCCTGGGGCTGGTGGAACTTCAGTTACACCTACAGCCAGAGTGAGTACCGCTCCCAGGCCCAGGCCAATGGTTTCAGCTTCAAGCAGACCGGCGACAGCCAGAACCACCAGTTGCGCGCCGAGCGGGTGATCCTGCGTGATGCGGTGAGCAAGACCTCGCTGAATGCCGGCCTGGCCTACCTGCGCACCAATAACTTCATCGAAGACAGCAAGCTGGCCTTGAGCAGCAATCGCCTCAGCGAAGCCCAGTTCGGCATCAACCATGGCCGGCGCATCGGCGGTGCCTTCGTCAACCTCGACCTGGGCATGCAGCACGGCATTGGCGCCTTCGACGCCCAGGACAATGGCCACCCGGGACCCGGCGAGCCGAATGCGCGCTACCGCAAATACACCGCCACCCTCAGTTACCTGCAGCCGTTCAAGCTGTGGGGCGAGTCGTTCAGCTTCAGCAGCCTGATGACCGGCCAGCGCAGCGAAGACGTGCTGTTCAGCCCGCAGCGCACCAGCCTGGGCGGGCAGTCGTCGATTCGCGGGTACAAGGATCAGTCGCTGTCCGGCGACAGCGGCGGGTACTGGCGCAACGACCTGCGCTGGAGCCGTCCGGTGACCTGGGCCTGGCTACAGCCACTGTTCACTGAGTACCGCAGCAGCCTGGGCTACGACCAGGGCGTCATCCGTGGCGATCGCTACAACGGTGAGCAGCACGGGCGCCTGTCGAGCAACTCCCTGGAGCTGTTCGCCCGCGGCCGGCACCTGGCGACCAGCGTGACCTTCGCCCATTCCCTTGAACGCCCGGATGTCCTGAGCGAGCGCGAAGCGCCGATCTACTTCCGCCTGGATTTCTTCCTCTGATTCGCGTTTTTCCGAGACCTTCGACATGGATGTTCGCCAATTCGCTTTCCTGGCCCGCCAGCCTTCTGCTGTCCTGAAAACCCGCGAGCACTTCTGCGGCCTGCCCAAGCGCGGCCTGGCGTTCATCCTGGCCAACGCCATGTTCTGGCAACCGCTGTGGGCTCAGGCGGAAGGCATCGTGGTCAGCGCGCCGGGCACCAGCCTGGGCCAGGCGGGCAACGGCGTACCCATCGTCAATATCGCCACGCCCAATGGCAGCGGCCTGTCGCATAACCAGTTCCACGACTACAACGTCGGCCAGCAGGGGCTGATCCTCAACAACGCCACCGACCGCACGCAAAGCACCCAGCTGGGCGGGATCATCGTCGGCAACCCGAACCTCAAGGGCGTCGCGGCGCAAACCATCCTCAACGAAGTCAACGGCGGCAGCCCGAGCCAGCTGCGCGGCTACACCGAAGTGGCGGGGCAGTCGGCCCATGTGATCGTCGCCAACCCCTATGGCATCAGCTGCAACGGCTGCGGCTTCATCAACACCCCGAAAGCCACCCTGACCACCGGCAAGCCGGTGATCGAAAACGGCCAGCTCAGCCGTTACCAGGTCGATCAGGGGCAGGTGACCATCGACGGTGCGACGCTCAACGCCAGCAACGTCGACCGCTTCGAAATCATCACCCGCAGCGCCAAGATCAATGCCGAGATCCAGGCGAACAACCTGACCATCGTCACCGGCCGCAACGACGTCGATGCCCGCACCCTGAACGCCACGGCCCGCGCCGACGACGGCAGCGCCAAGCCGGAACTGGCGATCGACTCCTCGGCCCTGGGCGGCATGTACGCCGGGGCGATCAGGCTGGTGGGCACCGAGGCCGGGGTCGGGGTAAAACTCGACGGCAAGTTGATCGCCAGCGGCGGCGATATCCAGCTCGATGCCAATGGCCATCTGAGCATGGTCGACGCCTCGGCGGCCAATGGCGCGGTCAAGGTCAAGGCGGCCAGCCTCCAGGCCCAGGGCCCGATTTACGCCGGCACCGCCCTCAACGTGCAGACCCAGGGCGACCTGAACAGCCAGCACAACCTCGCCGCGCGCGACAGCATCAGCCTCAGCGCCGGAGGGCGACTGAGCAACAGCGGCATCATCGAAGTCGGGGTCAACGCCGATAACAGCCGCAATGCCAATGGCGATGTCAGCCTGAGCGCGCAGAGCCTCAATAACAATGGCAAGAGCGTGATCGCCAGCCGCAATCTGAGGGTGAACGCGGCACAGGCGCTGAACAACCAGGGCGGGACCTTGAGTGCGGGGCAGAGCGCCAACGTCAGCGCCGCGACCCTGGATAACCAGAACAAGGGGCGGGTGCTGAGCAGCGGTAGTCTCGAACTCACGGCCGGTCAGGTGCTCAACGGCCGGGGCCTGATCAGCGGCGACGGCAACCTCAGCGCCACATTGGGCCATCTGAATAACCACGATGGCGAAGTCTCCAGCGTCGGTATCACCACCCTGACGGCCAACAGCCTGGACAACAGCGGCGGTCAGGTCACCGGTGACGTGGCGTTGAACATCGGCTTGATCGGCGCCCTGAACAACCAGGGCGGTGTCCTGGGTTCCGCCAAGCGTGTGAGCATCAGCGCCGCCAGCCTGGATAACAGCCATGCAGGCAGCCTGGCCAGCGATGGCAGCCTGACCACGCGGATCGCGGGCCTGTTCGATAACCAGAGCGCAGGAGACCTGGGTGCCAAGGGCGTAGTGGACCTGCAGGCTGGTAGTCTCGACAACCGTGGCGGCAGCCTGACCGGCAAGGATCGCCTGAGCCTGGACACGGCTTTGCTGGACAACCGCGCAGGCAAGGTACGCACCGACAAGCACCTGCAACTCGATGTGCGCCAGCTCGACAATCGCGACAAAGGCGTGATCACCAGTCAGGCAGGGATCGGCCTGACCGGTACCCGCCTGGACAACCGCGGCGGCTTGCTCAGCGCCGTCGGCCCAGTGACGCTCAAGGCTCAGAACGTGCAAAACGCCCTGGGGCGGATCGCCAGCCAAGGCGATGTACATGCGACCGTCGACACCTTCCAACAGCAGGGCGGCACCCTGGTGGCGCAAGGCAACCTGACGCTGATCGGCAGTGTTCTCGACAACCGGGACAACAGCCTGGTCGCGGCGACAAAAGCGCTGAAACTAGAGGTTCAGGGCATCGACAACCGCGCCGGAAAACTGTCCAGCGGAATCACCACTGAAGTTGACGGCCAGCAGCTCGACAACAGTGACGGCGGCAGAGTCCTGGCCGGTAGCGATCTGGAGCTGAAGGTTGGCCGTCTTATCAATCAGAGCAAGGGGTTGATCCAGGGCAAGGGCACCACGACGCTGAACAGCCAGAGCCTGGATAACACCGATGGCGAGATCGACAGCCACAACGGGCTGGAGATCACCCTGGCCGGTGGGCTCGACAACACCCGCGGGCTGGTCCGCAGCGACCGCCCCCTGACCCTGGGCACCAGCAAACTGACGAACACCGCCGGCCGTATTGAGAGCGTGGAAGACCTGTCGATCACCAGCCGTGGCGAACTGCTCAATCAGGGTGGCTCCATCAAGTCCGAGAAGGGCCTGACTGTCGCCAGCGGCCCTCTCGATAACAGCCAGAAGGGCCTGCTGTCCGGCAAGCACGCCACGCAAATCACCGCGACGACCTTCAACAACAGCCAGGGTGGAAGCCTGCGCAGTGAAAGCAGCCTTGGCCTGATCGCCACCCAGGTCAATAACGCCGGTGGCAGCATCAGCAGCGCACAGGACCTCACGGCCAGCGTGACCGGGCTCGATCAGCAACACGGGGAGCTGTTCAGCGAAGCCGCCCTGAGCCTGGACCTGAACAACGGACAGCTCAATAACCAGGGCGGCTACATCCATGCGCCGGGAGCCCTGCTGCTCAAGAACCTGAAGGGCGTCGACAACCGAAAGGGTGAGATTTCCAGCGCCCGGGCTTTCAGCCTGGAAGCGCAAAGCCTGGACAACAACGGTGCCAAGCTGATCAGTGACCAGGGGCTGACCCTGCGTATCGCCGAGGCCCTGAACAACGTGAAGGGCCTGGTCAGCGCCAGTTCCCTCGACAGCCACAGCGCCAGCCTGGACAACACTGATGGCGTGCTCGGCACGACCGGCGACTTGGACCTGAAGGTCGATACGGTTTTCGCTAACCAGCGGGGCACCGTTGTCGCCGACGGCGCGTTGCTGCTCACCGCCGCCAGCCTGGACAACCGCGCTGCCGATATCTCCGGCAAACAAGATGTGACCGCTCGGATCGGCACCCTGGACAACCAGGGCGGCAAGTTGATCGCCACTGGCGTGCTGGACCTGACGGGGGCGAGCCTCGATAACCGCCAAGGCGGTCTGGTAGGGGCTACAAAAGCGCTGAAACTCAAGGTCGATACGCTCGATAACCGAAGCGGCGAGCTTTCTACCCAGGCCGGCCTGAGCCTGACAGGCAAGCAGCTGGATAACAGCGACCAGGGTCTGGTCGAGGCCCATGACACGCTGACGCTCAAGGTCGATGAGGTGATCAACCAGGCTGCCGGCTTGATCAATGCGCTGGCCGAGCTGACGATCACGGGCGGGCGTATCGATAACCGCAGTGGGAAAATCAAAAGCCAGCAAGGCCTGGACCTCACACTCAAGGGCAACCTGCAAAACAACCAAGGGCTGATCGATAGCCAAAGCACCCTTGATGTGGCCGCGGCAGCCCTGGACAACAGCGACGGTCGTCTCATGAGCGCTGCTGAGCTGGACCTCGGCGCTCGTGGCGCCTTGACCAACGTGGGCGGCAAGCTGGTGAGCGAGGGGGGCGTGCAGTTGCGCAGCGCCAACCTGGACAACAGCCACAAAGGCGTGATCAGCGGCAAGGGCGCGGTACAGGTCACCACCGGCGACTTCGATAACAGCCAGGCCGGCAGCCTCGACAGTGGCGACACCCTGGACCTGACGGCGGCAAAACTGACCAACGCGGCCGGGCGCATCGGCAGTGACAAGGCACTGACCGCGAAGGTCAGCAGCCTTGAACAGCAGGGCGGCAGTCTGTTCAGCAACACCAGCCTGAGCCTGGACCTGAACCATGGCCGGCTGAACAACCGGGACGGTTTCATTCACGCGCCGGGTGCGCTGCTGCTGAAAAACCTCAGTGACGTTGACAACCGCAACGGCGAAATCTCCAGCGACGCGGCCTACGAACTCAACGCCAAGAGCCTGAACAACGATGGCGGCCAACTGCTCGGTAACCAGGCGTTGACCCTGCGTATCGAACAGGCGCTCAGCTCCATCAAGGGCAAGATCGGTGCCGCGGCGCTGGAGGTAGAGGCCGCCAGCCTGGACAACAGCGCCGGTGCGTTGACCAGCCGCTCGGGGCTGAAACTGACGGTACAGGGGCCACTGACCAACCAGGACCAGGGGCTGATCAACGCCATCAACGGCTTGAGTATCGCCAGTGGTGACTTGAACAACCGTCACGGTTCCGTGCTGGCGGGTGACTGGCTGAACCTGTCGGCCAAGGCGCTGAACAACACGGACAGCGGGCTGATCAACAGTAAAGGCGCGCTGGAGTTGACCGCGCACCAGTTGGACTCGAGCGATGCCGGCGAAGTGTCGGCCAAGGGCGACATGAACCTCAAGATCACGGGGCTGACGCAGCGTGGCGGTCGCCTGTTGGGCGACGGCGCGGTGACCCTGGACCTGGCCAATGGCGATCTCGACAACAGCCTCGGCCGACTGAATGCCAAAGGCTTGTTGAGCATCAAGCAACTGCAGGACCTGAAGAACCAGCAGGGGACCCTGTCCAGTCGCCAAGGCTTCACGCTGACGGGCCGCACCCTGGATAACACCCAAGGCAAGTTGATCAGTGAGGCGGCGCTGGGTGTCGTGTCCGGCCAGTTGCTGAATGCCAATGGCCTGGTGTCGGGGATCAAGGGCCTGACCGTCGAGGCGGGGAGCCTGGACAACCGCAACCACGGGACGCTCTCCAGCAAGGAGGGCAACCTGGCCGTTGACGTCAGTGGCGCCCTGCTGAACAGCGGCGCCGGCGCCCTGGCCAGCAATGGCACGCTCAAGCTGAGCGCTGCGAGCCTGGACAACAGCGGCGAAGGGGTGGCCTCCAGTGTCGGCGGCCAGACGCTCACGGTCGCCGGCCTGCTGAATAACGCGGGCGGCGGTCTGCTCGACAGTGGTGCCACCCTTGATCTCAAGGCGGCAACCTTGAACAACAAGGCCGGCAACCTCAGTGCGTTGCAATCGGTCGATCTGCGCGCCGGCAGCCTGGACAACAGTAGCGGCAGCCTGGCGACCAAAGGTGCCCTGACCCTGGACGTGGCGGCCAGCCTGGACAACGTCCTGGGTACCCTCAGCAGTGACGGGGCCTTGCTGCTCAAGCGCGCGGCCCACGTCGATAACCGCGGCGGCAAACTGATCGGCCAGGATCTGTTGACCTTCAACGCCGACAGCCTGGACAACCGTGACCACGGCACCGTGGCGGCCAACCGGCAAGCCACCCTGACTGTCGCGGGAGCTGTCCAGAATGCCCAGGGCGGTTTGATTTACAGCCGTGATGCGGGCCTTGAGCTGAAGGCTGCCAGCCTCGACAACAGCAAGGCCGCGGTGCAAAGCCAGAACGGCCTGACGCTGAATATCAGCGGCGACTTCAACAACCAGGGCGGCAAGGTCATCGGTCAGGACGGCGCGGTCAGCATTACCGCGGCCAACCTCGACAACCGTGGCGGGGTGCTATCGAGCCTCAAGGGCGCGCTTGAAACCCATATCAGTGGCGTGCTGCTCAACGGTTATGACCTGAATGACCAGCGCCAGCGTGGCGTGATCGAAGCCCAGCGCTTGAACCTGCGTGCCTTGGCCGGGCTGAACAACAACGGGGGGCGCATTGCCGCGCGCCAGGGCGATGTCATCGTCAACACCGCCGGCTTCGACAACCGCAATGGCGGGCTTTACGCCAGCGGCCAGCTTGGCGTCACCGCGACTACGTTCGACAACGGCGGTGACAAGGGCGGGCAGGTTGCCGGTCAAGGCATCGATCTCGGCTTGAGCGGTGCATTGAACAACCGCCTGGGGGTTATCGAGAGTGACACCGCGCTGCTCATTCGCGCGGCCAGTATCGACAACGCTCAGGGTCAGCTACGGGCCGCCGGGAGCGGCGGCAAGAGCCTGTTCCAGATCGGCGGCTTGCTGGACAACCGTAACGGTCGCATCGAAGTGGCCAGTACCGACCTGGGCCTCGGCGCGACGAGCTTGCAGAATGCCGGCGGCGCCCTGCTGCACTCCGGCAAGGGGCAATTCGATATCTCGATGGCCAACGTCAGCGGGGCGGGCGGCACCCTGGTCACCCAAGGGGGGCTGACCCTCGCGGCCGATTCGTGGAGCAACACCAGCGTGATCCAGGCCGGACGCCTGAAGGTCAACGTCAACAACTTCTACCAGAGTGCCGGCGGCCAGTTGCTGGCCTCCGACAGCTTTGAAGGCGGTGGCGGCAACTGGAACAACGATGGCCTGATCGCCAGTGACGGCAGCCTGAGCCTGCAACTGTCCGGCGCCTACGGTGGCAACGGGCGACTGACCAGCCTGGGCGACATGAGCTTCGGCGCCGCCCAGCTCGACCTGCCAGGCGCCGCGACTATCACCGGGGGCGGCAACACGCGGATCAATGTCGGCGGGGTACTCACCAATCGCGGACGCCTGAGCTCCACCCAGGGGCTGACGGTCAATGCCGGGGCGATCAATAACTATGGCTCCCTCGGCAGCGCCGGGGCCCTGACCCTCAATGCCGGGACGCTGCTCAATACCGGTGTCAGCGATGCCGAGCACAGCTCGATCTTCAGCGGCGGCGACATGCAGTTGCTGGGCAACACCTTCAGCAATCGCTATGCCGACGTTTTCAGCATGGGCAGCCTGCTGGTGGCCGCCAATGCCGGGCAGGTCCAGTCGAGCCTGCTGGAAAACCGCTCCGGCACCCTCGAAAGCCTGGGTGACATGACCATTCGCGCCATGACGGTGAAGAACGTCATGGACATCCTTACCTACTCGGAACACGAGAAGTACTACGCCGCAATCACTGAGTTGCCGTGCGGCCCCTTTGGGGTATGCCATGTCAAGAAGCATGGCAATCGGCGTAATGCGGTCTGGCAGCTCACCGAGCGTGATCGCCTGCAGGTGACCGCCAGTACGGCGGCCTCCAGTATCTCCAGCGGCGGGCAGCTGGACATCGGTGCCCAGGAGCTGAGCAACGAAAGCAGTTTTATCGCCTCCTCCGGCAACCTGGCGATCAACGCCGTCAGCATCAAGAACCAGGGGGTGGTGCCCCAGGACATTGAAACCACCACCATCAAATACAACCATGTGGATGAGTACCAAGGTGCGGTCGCTGCGGTGGCTGCCTTCAATGCCCGAAATGGCACCAAGCCGTCTGCTACCTTCGAAGCCGACCTGGCGCGGTTCAATGCCCTGATGACCGGTACTCGAAAACTGGCGGGTGGTGGTACCAAGGCTCTGGCAAGCAGCGACGGCAAGCGCTTCGACGCCATCATCCAGTCCGGCGCCAGCGTCCAGCTCAACGCTTCGGAGAAGATCGACAACGGCGTGGTGCGTGGTTACTACGCCTATGTCGGCGGCGGCAAGAAGACCGGCGACACTTCGACGGGCAGTCAGTATTCGACGCCGATCTATATCAACTCGCAATTGCCGCCGGATCTGGCCAAGCAGCAGGTCAACCCCTTGGCCCTGCCAGGCTTCACGTTGCCGGTCGGGCAACACGGCCTGTTCCGCCTGAGCAGCGAAGGAGCCGGCGACACCGCGGCGACCCAGCGCAACCCGGCACCGATGGACTGGAGCATGGGCAGCATCAGCCTGAGATTCGCCGAGCGCGAGCAGAACCTGGCCCAGAGTCAGGCGCGGGCGCTCCAGGTCGATTCGCTGGCCCCGGTGGCCCCGGTGGCCGCGACTGAGCGCAAGCTGGCGCAGGTTGGCGCGGTGCAGCCTGGTGTCGATGCCAGTCTGCCGATGATTAGCGTCACGACCCCGACGGACAGTGGAACGGCTACTCAAGGGCCGGTATACAGCCGTACCCCGGCGCAACAGGTGCAAGGCAGCATTGTGCGGGTCCAGGGCATCCCGATGCTCGACAATCCCCCTCAAGCGCACAAATACCTGGTTGAAACCAACCCGGCGCTGACCAACCTGAAACAGTTCATGAGCTCGGACTACCTGCTGTCGAACCTGGGTTACAACCCCGACAACAGCTGGAAACGCCTGGGCGACGGTTTCTACGAACAACGGCTGATCCAGCAGGCGGTGGTCGCCCGCACCGGCCAACGTTTCATCGATGGCCAGGACTCCGACGAGAAACTGTTCAAGTACCTGATGGATAACGCGCTGCAGAGCAAGCAGCAGCTCAACCTGGCGATCGGCACCTCGCTGACCTCCGAGCAGGTCGCGGCCCTGACCCACGACATCGTCTGGCTCGAATCGCATCAGGTGAATGGCGAGAACGTGCTGGTGCCGGTGCTGTACATGGCCCACGCCAACAATCGCCTGGCCGCCAACGGCGCGCTGATCGCCGGGCAGGACATCAGCCTGATCGCCGGCAAGGACCTGCTCAATGCCGGCACCCTGCACGCCACCAACAACCTCTCGGCCAAGGCCGGCAACGACCTGGTCAACAGCGGGCTGATCGAAGCCGGCAATCGCCTGGACCTGCTGGCGGGCAACAACCTGGTGAACAAGGCGGGCGGCATCATCGCCGGTCGCGATGTGAGCCTGACTGCCCTCAACGGCGACCTGGTCAACGAACGCACGGTCACCAGCCACCAGAACAGCGGCGGCGATCTGCAACAACGGCGTGACTTCCTCGACAGCGCCGCGCGTATCGAAGCCGCCAATGACCTGACGCTCAAGGCCGGTCGCGATTTCAATAACGCCGCTGGCGTACTGCAAGCGGCGCGTGACACCACCATCAACGCCGGCCGGGACGCCAACCTCTCCGCTGTCGAACAGCAGGACAACGAGACCCGGACCAACTCCCTGCACACCAGCACCAGCCAGCACGGCTCGGTGCTCACCAGCGGCCGCGACCTGACGATCAACAGCGGCCGCGACCTGTCGGCCATCGCCAGCCAGATCGACGCCAAGCGCAACCTCGCCATGGCCGCCACCGGCAACCTGACCCTGGCCTCGGCAGCGGACGAACAACACTCGTACTCCAGCTCGAAGAAGTACAAGGGCCAGTCGGACAAGGTCAGTCAGGTGGCCACGGCGGTGACCGCAGGTGGCAGCGTGGCCCTCAGTGCCGGCAAGGATCTGGAACTGATTGCCAGTCGGGTGAGTGCGGGGGATGAGGCGTATCTGGTGGCCGGTGGCAACCTGGCGCTGGAGTCCGCGGAGGACAGCAACTACAGCTTCTACAGCAAGACCAAGAAGAGCTCGTCGGGCAAGAAGAGTCGGCTTGATGAGGTGGCGAGTACGACCAATATCGGCAGCTCCGTCACCTCGG
This sequence comes from Pseudomonas sp. 09C 129, assembly GCF_002843625.1. Classification (NCBI taxonomy): domain Bacteria; kingdom Pseudomonadati; phylum Pseudomonadota; class Gammaproteobacteria; order Pseudomonadales; family Pseudomonadaceae; genus Pseudomonas; species Pseudomonas sp. 09C 129. Next base: position 2,181,334 of record NZ_CP025261.1, read on the forward strand.
GTAATAACAGCGTGTTGATCGCTGGCAACGACTTGTTGGTCAAAGGCAGCGAAGTCGCGGCAGACAAAGGCGCTGCCCGGCTGACGGCGGGTAATGACGTGCAAATCCTGGCCGTCAGCGACTCCAACAGTGCGCGCCACGAGAGCAGTAAAAGCAAAAGCAGCTGGGGCGGCCTGAAGGCCAGCAAGGTCCAGGACAAACTGGCGGAAACCCAGACCAAGGCGGTCGGCAGCATCATTTCCGGCAACACCGTGGACGTGGTTGCCAAGCACGATGCCACCGTCACCGGTTCCGCGCTGGTCAGCACCAAAGACCTGAGCGTTCAGGCCGGCAATGACCTGACCATCGATGCGGCCGAAAACACCTTCACCCGCAGCGAGCTGCACAAGCAGAAAAACCGCGACCTGATGGGCGTACTCACCGCCAACAACCTGGGCGTGGACGACATCACCGGTAACCAGCACCTGTCGATCAGCAGCAGTAATCACACGGGCAAGGCGGCGCAAACCACCTTGACCGGCAGTACGGTGGGTTCGAGCGAAGGCAACGTGAGGCTGGAGGCCGGACGTGGGTTGAAGGTGGTGGCCAGTGATTTGGTTAGTACCAAGAACATGTACCTGACCGGTGCTGACGTGACGATTGCCGCTGGCACTGAAACGGCCACACAAAGCAGTACCGACAGCTCGAAGAGTCTTGCAGTGGGCCGGGTAGTCGGTGGCATGGTGGTCGATACGTACAAGAGCATTCGCAATGATGTACGTGCGGCCAGGGATGCAGATGATAGTCGTTTGAAAGCGGTCAAGGGGGCGCAGGCATTGCTCTCTGCCTACAACGCGGCCGACAGCTTCAGCGCCGATGCGGCGAATCAATCCCAAGGTAAGCCAGCCAACAGCAGTGGTTCGCTTATCAAGATTGGGACCGAGTTGGGTTCGACCCGGAGTAAAAGTACCAGCGAGTACAGGAGTGAAACGGCCAAGCAATCGAGCTTGACCAGCGGTGCGGGTCTGGTCATTTCGGCGGTAGGGGACGCGCCGGGTAGCCGGGGCGATATTCATGTCGTGGGTAGTAGCCTCAAGGCAAAAGATACGCTGTTGATGGCGAAAAACGACATCACTCTGGAAAGCGCGCAGGACCGTGCGCAATGGGATAACCAGAACCGCAACAGCAAGACCAGTATCGGCGCCAGTTTCAATATTGGTGATCAGAACGGCTTCACTCTGGATCTTGGTGCACAGATGGCCAAAGGCATGGGTAAGGGGCACTCGGTTACCCAGGTCAACAGCACCGTGGATACCGGCTTGCTCATGCTGAAAAGTGGTCAGGACACCACCTTGGCCGGCGCCCAGGTACGGGCCGATACCATCAAGGCGGATGTGGGAGGCAATCTCAATATCGTCTCCCGGCAGGACGAAGCTGATCAGAAAAACCGACAGACGAGTGGAGGTTTCGGCGCCAGCATCTGTGTACCGCCGTTCTGCTACGGCTCCATAGTGACCGCCAGCGGCAATATTGCTGGCAGCAAGATGAACAGCGATTACCAGGCGGTGACTGACCAGACCGGACTCTATGCAGGTAAAGGGGGATACGACATTTATGTCGGGGCCAATACCCAGCTGCAAGGCGCGGTGATTGCCAGTGAAGCCAGTGCCGACAAGAACCATCTCGATACAGGTCGCTTGATCGTCAGCGACATCAAGAACACCAGTGAGATCAAAAGCCAATCGGCCAGTCTGAGTGCTTCTTACACCAGTACCAAGTGGGACAAGCCGGGCGGACCGCAGACGCCGGACAGCGAAAGGAAATGGGCACACTCGGAAACCGGTGGCACCCTGCCGCTGGCGCTCAAGGAGTCTGATCACAGCAGCACTCGCAGTGCCATCAGCGAGGGCACCATCACGGTTCGTGATCCAGCGGGCGCCCAGGATCTGGTGGGGCTGAATCGCGATACCAGCAATGCGAATCAGCATCTTGACCGGCCGGACGAGAAGAAAATGCAGGAGCGCATGGACCTGATCCAGAGTTCTGCGCAGCTAGCGAGTACCACCATCAATCTGATAGCTAAAGCCAAGGCGGATTCCGCTAAAGAGCTGCTAAGCAAAGCCAAAACTTCTGAAGAGAAGGAGAAGGCCAACACGGCCCTTGCGGATGCTGCTAGCTGGAGCGTCGGTGGTGACAAACGCATCATGGCTGACATTGCCTCGGGCCTGATTGCGGCGGGCCTCGGAGGTGTTGGTGGCACGACTGCAGTTGGCATCGTTGCCAATACCACGGCCAATGACACCTTCAAAAAGATTGGTGATTACGCCGATGCACAGAAGCGCAATGCTACCGAAGACATCAGCCGAGCGGCATGGGCTGAAGGTGGCGCTGCCCGGGTATTGCTTCACGCCTTGGCCGGTGCTGCGATGGGGCTGTCGAGCGGCTCTGTACAGAGCGGTGCGTTGGGAGCGGGAGCGTCGGCGGCGCTGATGCCTGCGATTGCAGAGGCCTTGGGCAAAAGTGGTATTGAACAGAGCAATCAGGAAGCTATTGCAACACTCATCGCCACGGGGCTTGGAGCATCGGCCGGATCGCTGGGAGGTACTGCCGGAGCAATCGCAGGTGGCGGTAGCGGGGCAGGGGTCGAGGTTAATAATCGCCAGCATCATCGTGATCAAGAACTTCCGCTGCTGAAGAAAAAAGCCGAGGAGCTGGAGCAGACACTGGGCAAACCGAAGTCTGACGCCCTTTGGGAGGATCTGCTCCTCCTCGCCAGTGGTGAAAAAATTGACGCAGTTGAAAAAGCGCGCTTGGAAGCCTTGGTTGAGAAGTGGGGGAGTGACCCGACCACGGATTGGTTCAAGCGCGATCTGGATGTTGCAAAAAACGCCGTAAAACAGTTGGTGGATCAAAAAATCCCGCTGACTTGGGCAGATGGCAAGCAGATCATTGCCTATGGTAACCCTGTCTATGCGTTCGCCTCGACGCCAGAGCAGTTTAATGACTCAGGTTTGTTCAACGGCCTTGGAAAGGGTTATTACGGCGAACTGACGGCGGCCGAAAAATGGAAGCAGTATGGGAAAGCTCAGGCTGAGGCATACAGCAAGGAAATCCTGGATTTCTCGAGTAACAACCTAGCCTCGAAAAATGCCGCTGATCGGATATTGACGCTGGCGGTGAAGAATACGGAGTCGGTGAGTATTATCGACGATGTCATCCTGTCGCTGGGTGGAGTGGTCGGAGGTAAGGCTACTCTCAAGACGATATTGGAAGCTGTAGCGGAAAGGCGGGCGGCGAAGAAGGTTGCGGCGGCGGAAGCTGAGAGCCTTGGTGCCAAAGGTACTGGAGGGGTAATAAGTGAGCTTGAAAGAGAAATACCTGCAACCTCAGCTATTGCTCGTGAGGGATTGCGTAATAATCTTGCTGCGCAAGTCGGTATACCTCGCAATATTGCCGAGGCTCCTACAAGTGTTTGGGGTAAGTCGATAGATGATCTTAAACAGTCATTTCTCCTAGACCGTTTTATTGTGACGTCTTCAACTAAAAGCGGTACCTCTGGTAATGCCCAGGTATTTAAAGTTAGCTCTAGTGATGGTGGGGTTTCTAAAATTGTAGAAGTGCAATATAGTCCGTCAACTGCTGGCGCTGTTAAACAGTCAACGCATATAGGTGAATATTATAAGTTGACCTATGCGGATGGTAGTAAAATCAAGATTGTTGAGCCTGCCACATATCGGCCAACTTTTGAGAGGGGACAGCCTGTTTATGATAAAAATACGGTTTACCTGAACCCGCAGGGGCAGAATGTTAAATTTGACGCTTCGCAAAATTTATGGACGCCTCAATGACAAGCACTAACTGTTTTATTATCTCGTGGTCGGCTCCGGTCGTTCCATCTCATTCACTTGCAGGAATCCCGTTGGGTGCGCATGTGGAAGACTTTGAGAGAAGTCTTAGTAAGTATGTTATTGATGAGGTGGAAGGTTTATATCGGTTTGTTGGTTCTCCAGTTTTGAGGATGGAGAAGAGATTTGATTCAAGTGGGGATGGTGGATATGGATTTTATGTCGTTGATTTAGAGCTGACGAATTGGCGTCTGTACTATGATAGCAAAAGTCATCCTGGTGTTGAAACGCGAGCGCTTCACGTACTTACTAGTGGATGGAAAATCCATGCTATTAAAGCGTGGATGTTTGAGTGTCTTAATCTGGGTGATAAGCCTGTCAATTCATATCAAGGGGAGTTGTCAGGAGGCATTGGGCTTGGGAGTTATGTGCGGGAATTATTGCCATATACAGGGTTGGAGTTTGATGGTGCTGAAGAGTGGTTTTACACTGATAAAAATTATGGTGGCTTAGAGGTTAGTGGCTGTGGAGGAGATCTGAATGATGCACCAGATCAGGTTATTATGTCTTTGGCAGTAATTAAAGAGTCCCCTTTTTCTTAGGGGAGCTCCGTTTTGCCGTAATCGACAAGCAGTCTTATGTCCTCCATCGCTGCTTGTATGTTGGGAAAAACTAACGCTCAGAATATAAAGACTATATTCTTCCAAGGTTCTGATGGGGTAGTTGTCCGATTTTACCGGCCTTCTGGAGGGGACTAGCTGTGCCAAAGTATTCTTGTGTATGCGGTTACGTTATGAACCTTTCCCAAGAGTGGTCAGACTACGAGCTGACTTTAATTTCTGAGTCGACGATAGAGAGAATGGGGGAAAGATTGGATAATGGAGGTGAGCTCTCTTCTGATCAGCGATATGAGGCTCTTGATGAAAGAGCTATTACGGTATATCGATGTCCAAACTGTAGAAGATTGCACTTAGAAGAGGGGTAAATAAATTCACTACATATGTAGTTGAGTAAGTGCTCTCTAAAGAAACCGGCATCTGTTGGGGGGGTATTTCACTTACTTAACTAATAAGCATCCAGATGGTTCTGTAGTTGTATTTGATGTGGATGCTAATCTCCATAAGGAAATTATGGCTAATGCGATACCCCAACGACCGATCCCAGGTATTCCACGAGATCCATCAGCACCTAAAATCGTAGATCCCACTAAGCCAGGTACTGCCCTGGAACTCCCTAAAATATGGGAGTCGTTACTTGAAAAGAATTCGAGTAATGCACGTGTTTACTCTCAAGAGGCGTTTTTAAAGGAGTTTGGGAATTGAATTTTGATCAGGCGTTACTTGATGATATGTGGAACGGGAAAAAAAGCATCTGCTTTTTTGTCAACAAAGGAAAGTGTTATTGGGTTTTGGATTATAAATATAATTTTTCGCTAGATGCGGAGAGAGACTATCGTGGGTATTTGAGTAAAGGTTATATAACGCAAGATCAATATGTGCAGGCGTGTAAGGAGTTTAGGGGAGGGGTTTTAAAGCTGACGTCCGATAATTTTCTGCAGTATATAAGTGGCATAAGGGAATGTGTGTTTGTTAGTGAGGATTTTAAGGGGATCTTTGATGTAGATGGAAAATGCAACGCTGGAAAATTGTTGAGGCGAGTTGAAGAATATTATTTGTCGGGGGTGGAGTTGGATGCAGATGAGTTCAGTTTTGCTGGGCGGCTCGCATCTAGATTGCCGATGTTCTATATAAATTTTGACAGAAAGATATATATGCATATGGATTTTGGTCGGTTCCATGAAGATCTTGCGTATCCGGATTGGCTTTCCAAATGTTCAGATTTCAGCTTCTTGATACCCGATATAGAGCGATATTGGGTTCAGGGTGGTGATTATTGGAAGTTAAGGTTTGTTCAAGCACCTTGTTAAATTGGTGCAAAAGGCAGAATGCGTGTTCCCATAGCCAATCCGACACCAGCGCAGGTGGCCACTGCTAAGAAGTTGGACGTTGATCCTAGGTGGGTGAAATCTGATGGAAGTCCCGATTGGCCAACGAAAGCAAATAATGGTTTCAGTTTTTATTTCACACCTTCACGGAAACTCTCCTAATGAAAATAGCCAAAATTTTAGCCTTGATGTTGGTCCTGACAGGCTGTCATTCCAATGTCAGAGATTCTTCGCCAAGCCTGCTCAAGGATGGTATCCAGCTGCAGCAAAAGAAGGTTGTGGCCGATGCCGGCCATGCGAAGGTCATCATGAAATCGACTGGATTCACCTACCCGGTACAGTTCTCCGTGCGGCGCGGTTCTGACCCGGATCAGCGTCCGGAGATATTGGGCACCGTAGTAGACTCCGGTCGTGGTCAGGTATTTGGCTGGATCGCCAAGCTTAACGAAGTAGCCAACAGCGCAGCCGTTAAGCGTTTCCCACAGTTGGAGTTGCAGGCTGATTCTGGGCAGTCGATTGAAGTGATTGGCGAGTCGCGGGTTTACGATAACAACTACTATCGTATTGCTGAAAGGTTGGTTTATGCCTGTGGCCCTATGCGCTCGAGCTTCAAACCCGAGAAGGAAAAAGTTTACCTGGTAGAGTTCTTGATCATCGGTAAAGGTTGTGAACAGCATGTCTATGATGTCACTAAACCTAAAGAACGCATCCCTGTTATTACAGAGAAGTATGATGCGAGTAATCCTGTCTGATCACAGGGAAATCGAGTCGGGTCACTTTTATTATTGGATGGCTTTTAAGGTTTACGAGGCTCTGTTTGTTGAATGAGTTGGCTTTTTTGTGAGTTGTCCTGTTGTTTTTTTTTGTAGTCTATAAAGATTAATGCTAAATGCTAGGTTTTGTGTTTCTGTTTTTTAAGGTGGTGGGACAAATGGGGCTAGCTGCTTAAGCGACTCGTTAATCAATGATGTGGGTTGTTTAATGGTTCTAGTAGTCGTCTGTTGCATGTCTTTAAGTAATTGACGAATGGGCGGCTCAACGCCGCCCATTACTATTTATGTTGAAAGTTGCTCTTGCAGTCGTCGCCCCGCCACATCCATCAAATCACACCCGTCACGCAGCACGATGCTACAGACCAGTGTCAGTTCCTGAAGAAGAACAGGTTCATGACGAGGGGCATCAGCTACTGAAAAGCTTTCCAGCAACTGGGTCACCGCGCGAATGCGATAAGCAGCGGCCTCGTGCAGTATGTCAATAGGTGCCTGGGTATCGATAAGCAGGTAGGGAATATTGCAGTCGTGGCCGGTAATGGGCATGTAGCGATTCATGGTTTCTATCCTTGTGCCTGTCTGAGTGTCGCTACTCATCCGTCGCCAAACGAATGGGTGGCGGCTGTACGCAGGTTGGCGAACCGGCGACACAAGAAACCGGCAGACCCGAAGGTCTCCCACGCACAGCTGCCATAAAGCAAAGGCCTGCGCTCGCAGGGGCGTATTCTGCCTTATTGCAGAATACGCAGCCTACTTGTGTCTCTCGGGTCGCCAAACCCGGTCGCCATCTGGGCGACCCATCGACTGTAAGCCGCACTGTGGTTGGCAGGAATAAGGGGAGTGCACTGCAGGCTGTAGGGCTTTTCTGATTAATCCAGCAGGACGCTGCCTGCTTGGCAGGTAGCTCCAATACCCGCTAAAACGCCCCATCCACTTTCCAGAACAGGGCTTCCCGCGAATGGCTCCGGGCAATACCGGCACTTTGCTAAAAGTGCAAGTTCCAGCAGCTCGTTCAGTTCTTCCCGATCGACGGGCGGCGGGTTCTTTACCAGCGATAGCCTCTAGACCGAGCATTCCCGAGGCACAAAAAAATGGGGCAGCACAGACTGCCCCGTATCATTTCGCCCGCGCTCAGCGCGGCTTACAACGCCTTCACCGGAATACAGATCTCACACTCCAGTTCCCCCGTCTTCATGTCATATTTCGCGTCCACCGGATAACGCTCGAACGCTGGTCGGGCGTCGAATTGCATGCCGCTCTTGGGCAGCCAGTCGCGGCACAGTTCGGTCCAGGCGTCGGCGATGTCGGGGCCTTTGCCTTGGTAGTGGGCGATGGCGTAGAGGCCGCCGAGCAGGGTGGTGACGACGGCGGGGGCGCTGGCCTTGAAGTCGTCGGGGACTTCGACGCAGGCGTCGTAGCGGCATTTTTCGGGTGGGGTGACGTAGGGATCGTCGTGGCCGATGCCGTAACGCACGCGGCCCAACAGGCCGTTTTCGACCATCCAGGGGGCGACGGTGTCGCGCCAGAAGGTGCCGATGCCCGACCCGTAGGGGCCGATATAACGCAGGTAGGCGACGCGGACCGGTGGCAGTTCCTTGAGGGTGACGTTCATCAAAGGCTCCTTCAGGTGAATGAAGGCGTCAGGATCGTCGAAGGCCGGGATGTGCGTCTGATCAGGATTGCTCAATTCCCGCAGACGCCGTTCGCGGACGTCGCTGAGGCGGCGGTGCCAGCGTTTGGGTTCGATGCTGCGCCAGGTGCTCGGGGTAACCGAGAAATGCTGCTTGAACGCCCGGGAGAATGCTTCGCCGGAGCTGAAGCCGACTTCCAGGGCCACGTCGAGAATGCTCATTTCTGGATGGCTGGCTAACTGATAGGCAGCACAGGCCAGGCGGCGTCGGCGCAGGTAGTCGCCCAGGGTTTCGCCGACCCAGGCGGTGAACAGGCGATGAAAGTGAAAGGGCGAAAAATGCGCGACCTGCGCGAGTTCCGCCAGCTCCAGCGGCTGGTCCAGGTGTTGGTCGATATACTCCAGCACCCGGTTCATGCGTTGGGTGTATTCGTGGAGGCTGTGATAGGCGGGGCTCATGGAGCCAAGTTTAGCCGGGGGCCAGGCCACGGGTTTGTGCCGGGCGGGTTTTTTCCGTCGGCCGGACGAACGTGATCGCGAGCCCGCTCCTGCAGGCCCGCGATCGCTGTCCGGCGCTCAGGACCCGCCATGGCAGCAACTGGCGGCCGGTTTGTCGTCATAACGATCATGGTGCCTGACCCAGTCCATGATCTGTTCTTCGTTGCGCCCCTTGGGCGTCAGGTCCAGGTAGTTGTAGGCCCCCACCAGCAGGTCCAGGCCACGGGCGTAGGTGGAGTAGGTGTGGAAGATCTCACCGGCTTCATTGCGATAGAACACGCTGAGGCCAGGCAGCTCTTCCTCGGCGCCGTCGGTTTTTTCGTAGTTGTAGGTGGCGGTGCCGGCGGCGACCTCGTCGGCCCGGGCGCAGACCCCGAAGTCGTAGTTGAAATCACAGCCGGCGGACGAAACCCAGTCGAACTTCCAGCCCATGCGCCGCTTGAACGCCTGGAACTCGGCGAAGGGCGCGTGGGACACCGCCACCAGTGCGATGTCGTGGTGGGCCAGGTGCTGGTTGGCGCCGTCGATGTGATCGGAGAGGAAGGAGCAGCCCGGGCAACCTTCGTCCCAGCCATCGGCGAACATGAAGTGGTAGACCACCAGCTGGCTGCGATCGCCGAACAGGTCGGCCAGGCTCAGTTCGCCGTGGGGGCCCTGGAAGCGGTAGGGCTTGTCGATTTTCACCCAGGGCAGGGCACGCCGCTCGGCGCTGAGCTGGTCGCGTTGGCGGGTGAACGCCTTTTCGTGAATCAGGTGCTGCTTGCGGGCCTGTATCCATTGTTCCCGGGATACGACTGGATGATCGTTGAGGTGCATGACGTCTTCTCCTGCGGCAAAGGTGGCGCGGCGACAGTGCCTACACAGGCTAGTCGTTTCTCCCGCGGGCAAATCGACAGCCGCCGGACGGTTCCGCCCAACGGTCGCCTGCCTGCTCGATACCGTTGAGTGGTTATGGATGGGGCTATGCCTTTCATGGGGGGAGGTTGAATCAGGATGGCGACTTATAACTGGGATCTGAGCTCAGGCTCTGCCATGGGGACGAGAGCACTTCAGGCGTTACTTCAGGCGGGTTTCTTTCATGCATTTCAACGCTTCGAATTCATTGCGCACGTTCTGCAGCTTGTTGCGCAGATGCTCGCGCTGGGCTGGCGTGCTTTTGGCCATCACGTCCACCAGCAGGCTGCGCGCTGCCTGTTCGCTGTTGGCATAGGCCTGGCGATAAGCCGGTGTCCAGAAGCTTTCACGATCCACCAGCAGGCGCTCGATGCGTCTGTCGAAGTCGCTGTTCTGGCGTTGCTCCAGCGCGGCGCTGAACTGTGCCTGCCAGTTGGCCCGGTTGGCGAGCCAGAGCTGGTTCTGTTCGCCGAGGGACGTTGACCAGTCCGTCACCTGCTGGGCCTGCTCGGGAGTGAGGGGGCCGAGCCAGGTAGTCAGGCGCTTGTCCATGCGTTCGGTGCGCAGCCTGATCTGTTGCTCCAGTGGTGGCTTGAGGTATTTGCTGCGACGTTGGCGCATGTCCTTGGCGAAGGCCGCCTTCATTTCCGCGACCTGTCGGTCGTCCAGGCCCCGCAGCAACTCGATGGCCGAAGGCGCGATCGCGCGGGCGGTCTGGGCAATGGCCTGCTTGGCTCCGCGGGTGAAATCTTGCAGCTCGGCATCGTTGACCTGATTGCGTGCGACCATCTGCTGCAGACGGTCCAGGTAGTCCAGGTAGCCGGGCAACTGCGTGCTGCAGTGCCAGCTCAGGTGCTTCTTGAGACGCTGGTTGAACCAGATTTTCTGCTCGCGGTTCATTTCCAGGTAGTCATTGAGCGTCCAGGGAATGATCACATCGAGGTTGCGGTAAGCCAGGCCGACACGATTGCAGGAGGTCAGCACCAGGCTCAACAGCAGTAGCAGGGTGAGGTGTTGCAGCCGGCGCGACATGGCAAGTCCTTGCGAAGGCCTGGGTTTGTAAGCATGGGTTTCTTATCTGAACCCGGAAAGCTTCCGGCAGTTCAGCCGCTCAATAGAACGAATGCTCGGCCTTGAAGGTGAGCAGACCGTCGCATTGCGCGTTATGTCCAGAATAGGCCGAACAATCGCTGCCGTTGAGGTTGGAGTCGCTGTAGATCAGTTTCAGGTCGATGCCCATCCAGGGGCGGGAGAACTTGATCGACCAGTCGTTGAAGCTGCTGACGTAGCCGCTGCTCACCGAAACCGGGTTGCCCAGCTGATGAGTGGTGTACTTGATGCTGACGCCGATGCCGAAGGGCTGGTTGCCGCCCAGGTCGGCGAACAGGGTGCTGTTGCGTTTGTCCGGTTCCTGGCTGAACGCGGCGCCGAAGCGGCTGCCCAGCAGCGTCAGGCCGCCATAGAACTCCTGGCTGTCCTGCGGGGCCAGCTGCGGGTAGTTGTACTGGATCATCCCCACCTCATAACCCAGGGTCTGATCGAAGGGGCGCTTGAAGCCCAGGTAGGAGTCCACTTCCAGGTCGCTCTCGCCCAGGCCCATGCTCGGCGACCACTGGCCGATGTACCAGCCGCTGTCATGGGTCAGGTCCAGGCCGCCATGGAACGAGCCGGTGGCCGAGGGTTTGACCAGGCCCTGGGCCATGCTGCGGCTCGGGGTGCTGCTGAGCTTGAGGTCGAAGTCCCCCAGTTCGCGCTGGAAGATCTGCCCGTGGGCCAAGGGGCTGGCGAGAAGGCTGGCAAGCAGCATATGAGAGGGTTTGAGCATGCTTCACTCCATGAAATGCGAGGAGCAGGAACCGCGGAACCTACTGGAATGCCCGATCTAGACGTGTGCAAGGATACCGGCGAAACCTCGGGGATGAGGGCCGTTCGTCGATTTTTATGGGAGGGGAGGAGTCAGAACTCTAGTCCTAGCGCTTTGAGGCTCAAAGCGCATAGGGACCAGGAGGTGTGGCGGGGGGATTACTTCTTGCCCAGGCTGATCTGCTTGGACGGGCCGAAAGTCTGGCCGCTGACGCCTTTGGCAATTTGCTGGATCTCGCCGCCGGATTTCAGGAAAGCAGCAATCTGATCGTTGATCGATTCGCTGGTTTCAACGGCTGGAGCTGGCTTTGCTTTGCTGTTGGATGCTTTTACACGCATGGCGGCCATTAACCTTCAGAAAATTAATTTGGCCAGCCATCATACATGAAATGCTTGACAATTGCTTGGTAAATATCCTCCTGGAATAACAGTGGAAAACTCCCGAATAATCCTAAGTTGATCTCGGGGATATCCCCATAAGCTGCTGTTTTAAATAAAGACAATGGCACAAAGAGCGGCTTGCTCGGCGGCGCTGAGGCAAAAGTCGCTGCCGGCTGGCCTGACGGGCGGAACCGGTTGCTGGCGCAAAGCCATAAAAATCAAGGCATTCAGGAAAATATCCGCTGCTATCCGGCGACGCGGGCCAACCAGGAGCGGAAAACCGGGTAGAATGCCGCCCACGCAATGAGGGTATTGGAAATGGCTTTAGTCGGGCGCTACAACAGTTTGCAAGTGGTTAAACACACTAACTTCGGTTTATATCTGGACGGCGGGGCGGATGGCGAAATACTGCTGCCCAATCGTTATATTCCCAAGGATATTCCCAGTGAAGATGAAGACTGGTTGAATGTTTTCGTTTATCTGGATAGCGCCGACAAGTTAATTGCAACTACCGAAAAACCAAAAGTTCAAGTCGGTGAGTTCGCCAGTCTTAAAGTCGTGGAAGTTAACAGTATCGGTGTGTTCCTCGACTGGGGCCTGCCCAAGGACCTGCTGCTGCCGTACTCCGAGGAAAAGCGCCAGCTGACCGCCGGCGAGTATTGCGTGGTGCACGTCTACCTCGACAAGCACACCCGCCGCATCACCGCCACGGCCCGTCTGGACCGCTACCTGGACAAGGCTCCGGTGACCTACAAGGTTGGTCAGGAAGTCGATCTGCTGGTGGCCGAGAGCACCGATATGGGCTTCAAGGCGATCATCAACAACAAGCACTGGGGCCTGATCCACAAGAACGAAGTGTTCAAGTTCCTGCGTCCGGGCAAACAGGAAAAGGGTTTCATCAAAGAGATCCGCGCCGACGGCAAGATCAGCCTCAGCCTGCAACCGGTGGGCGAAGAACTGGCCAGCAGCCTGAACGCGAAGATCCTCGCCAAGTTGCGGGAAAACAATGGCACCCTGCCGGTCAGCGACAAGAGCGATCCGACGGTGATCAGTGGCCTGTTCGGCGTCAGCAAGGGCAACTTCAAGAAGGCCATCGGTGCCTTGTACAAGAATGGCCAGATCGTTATTCATGCCGACCGCATTGAACTGATCTGATTCGTTCCTCCCTGGCGTAGTTGCGGTCGAAGAACCTTCGGCGGCGCTAACGACCCACGGGGCTGTCCGAAAAAACCGCTGCCGGTTCCGGCAGCGGTTTTTTATTGCTTTTTTCCTGGCTGCGTTGAAGGACGTCAGAGTCGGCGTCTTCGATCGTTGTCATGGTCGCTGTATACAGTTTCAAGCCATTCCTGATGCACTGATATCAGGCAGTCGTGCACAGCCAGTGGGCATGTCTGCCACTGATCCCGGCTGCTGATCATCGTTGTGCAGCCAAGCCCCAGCCCTTGATGGACAAGCGATCCGCGCCGTTCGCCTACAGATTTTTCCGGTATGGCACGCATTCTGCGTAGCGCTTCGTATACAACTCATGTCAGCTCCCGTACGCAGTGTGGTCGCAAGGTCAATCGCGGGGGCAGGGCCTGTCCAACAAGGAGCCTTGCAATGACCGAGCAACTACCCAAGGGCTACAGCCCGCGCTTGTACAACCAGGACCTGGGGCCGCTGCCGCAGAAGTGGAACTGGTACAACATCTTCGCCTTCTGGATGAGCGACGTGCACAGCGTCGGCGGTTATGTGTTCGCCGCCAGCCTGTTCGCCCTCGGGCTGGCCAGTTGGCAAGTGCTGGTGGCCCTGCTGGCGGGGATCTGCATCGTGCAACTGATCGCCAATCTGGTGGCCAGGCCCAGCCAGCAGGCGGCGGTGCCATACCCGGTGATCTGCCGGCTGGCGTTCGGTGTATTCGGGGCGAATATCCCGGCGGTGATTCGAGGCCTGATCGCGGTGGCCTGGTATGGGATCCAGACCTACCTGGCGTCCAGCGCCCTGATCATTGTGGTGCTGCGCTTTTTCCCGGCCATGGCGGCCTATGCCGAGCCGCATTTTGCCGGGCTGTCCTACCTGGGCTGGTTCGGTTTCCTGGCGCTGTGGCTGGTCCAGGCCCTGGTGTTCTGGGCCGGCATGGAGTCGATCCGGCGCTTTATCGACTGGGCGGGGCCGGTGGTCTACGCGGTGATGTTCCTCCTCGCCGGCTGGATCGTCTGGAAGGCCGGCTGGAGCAACATCAGCTTCACACTGGGGGAGAAGTCGCTGTCGGGCTGGCAGGCATTCGGCCAGGTGATCGTCGCCACGGCGCTGGTGGTGTCCTACTTCTCCGGGCCGACCCTGAACTTCGGCGACTTCAGCCGCTACTGCCGCAGCATGCAGGATGTACGACGCGGCAACTTCTGGGGGCTGCCGGTGAACTTCCTGGCGTTCTCCCTGGTGACCGTGGTCATTGTCTCCGGCACCCTGCCGGTGTTCGGTGAAATGCTCCATGACCCGATCGCCACGGTGGCGCGGATCGACAACGACGTCGCGGTGCTGCTCGGCGCCTTCGCCTTTGTCACTGCCACCGTCGGCATCAACATCGTCGCCAACTTCGTCTCGCCGGCCTTCGACTTCGCCAACGTCGCTCCGAGCCGGATCAGCTGGCGCACGGGCGGCATGATCGCGGCCCTGGCCTCGATCTTCATCACCCCCTGGAATCTGTTCAACAACCCGCAGGTAATCCACTACACCCTCGACGTGCTGGCCGCCTTTATCGGCCCGCTGTTCGGCATTCTGCTGGTGGACTACTACCTGATCAAAAAGCAGCAGATCGATATCGACGCGCTGTTCAACGACGGCCCGGACGGGCGTTATTACTACAGCGGTGGGGTCAACTGGACCGCGGTCAAGGCGCTGGTGCCGGCGACCCTGATGGGCGTGGCGATCACCTTCACGCCAGCATTGCAGCCGATGGCCAACTTCGCCTGGTTCACCGGGTGTTTCCTCGGTGGTGCGCTGTTTTTTCTCCTCGCGCGCCGTGAGGCCCTGGCATCCCTGAGGCTGAGCCCGACGGCGTCGAGCTGACGGCCGCGGCCAGGAAAAGGTGTTTTTCCAGGCGTATTTTTCTGTCCGTTTGGTTGATAATCGACAGCACATCCATTCTTTGCCCCGGACCGGTTCCGGGGCTTTGTCGTTTCTGTCGAGTAACTGCCATGTCTATGAATCTGCCCGAGGGGCTGCGGTGAGTATCGAGCGGCGCAGCGCCGACGGTTTCGCACTGCAAGTGATGTTGGGGCTGTGCCTGATCTGGGGCGTGCAACAGGTGATGATCAAGTGGGCCGCGGCGGATATCGCGCCGGTGATGCAGGCGGCCGCGCGTTCGGGCATTTCGGCGCTGCTGGTGGCCTTGCTGATGTGCTGGAAGGGCGGCTGGTCGCAGATCGGCAGTACCTGGCGCGGCGGTTTGCTGGCCGGCAGCCTGTTTGGCCTGGAGTTCCTGTTTATCGCCGAAGGGCTCAAGCTCACCAGCGCGGCGCACATGTCGGTGTTTCTCTATACCGCGCCGATCTTCACCGCGCTGGGGGTGAACTGGCTGCTGCCCAGCGAGCGCCTCAGGCCCTTGCAGTGGCTGGGGATTCTGCTGGCGTTCATCGGCATTGGCGTGGCCTTCGCCGGCGGCATTTCGCTGGATAACCTGGACACGCGCATGCTGCTTGGCGACGCCCTGGGCGTGCTGGCCGGCCTGGCCTGGGGCGCGACCACGGTGGTGGTGCGCGCGTCGCGCTTGTCCGAGGCGCCAGCGACCCTGACCCTGTTCTATCAGCTGATCGTCGGTTTTGTCGGCCTGCTGCTGATCGCCGTGCTGAGCGGCCAGGTCACCCATGTCGACCTGACCCCGGTGGCGGTGGCCAGCGTGCTGTTCCAGGGGCTGGTGGTGTCCTTTTTCAGCTACCTGACCTGGTTCTGGCTGCTGCGCCGTTACCTGGCCGCCAACCTGGCGGTGTTTTCCTTCATGACGCCGCTGTTCGGTGTCACCTTCGGGGTCCTGTTGCTGGGCGAACCCCTGAGCCTCAATTTCGTCATTGGCGCGGTGCTGGTGTTGCTGGGCATCACCTTCGTCAGCGCCGAACAGTGGCTGCGCCGGCGGATCCGCAGCCTGCTGTAACCCCAGGCTCAGGCCGTGGCGTGGCATTCCCGGGCAAGCGGTTGTTGCCTCAACAGCAAGCCCCCCGCTAGCAGCAGGCTGCAGCCGGCGACGATCAGCGCCGGTTGCAGGCTACCGCTGAAATGGCTGCTCAGGGCCGCCAGCAGTGGCCCGCTCAACTGGCCCATGGCGAAGCAGGCCGTGAGCAAACCGGCGTTGCGCTGGGCCGCATGGGGCGCCAACTCCCGCGAGCGCTGCATCACCAACTGCATGCAGGCCAGGAACGGCGCGCCGCAAAGAGTCACCCCCAGCGCCAGGCCGGCACCACTGCCCAGCAGACAGGCGAAGACCCCGGCGGCTTGCAGCCACAAGGTCGCCATCAGCCAGTGACGGGTGGCGTTCGGGCTGTGTCGGCGCAGGCTGACCAGCCCCACGCCGATGGCCGCCGCCAGACCGAAGCACGGCCAGAACAGGTCGGCCTGCCATTGCCCTTGAAAGCGTGCGCTGGCCATCTGTGACAGGAAGGTTGCCGGGATGATGTAACCCAGGCCGTACAGCGCATAAATCAGCCCGAGGCGGGGGATGCCGCTGTGGTTCGAGGCGTGTGGCATCTGGGCGGTCAGTGCGGGCATGGCGGGTTGCGGCAGGATCGGCAGGATCACCAGCAGCATCAGCAGGCCGGCCGCGGCGTACACCAGCCACAGGATCGCGGAGCTTTGCCCCAGCAGGTTCGAGCCCAGGGCCAGCAGGCCGGTGAGGAAAATCCCCAGCCCGGGCCCGGCAAACACCAGGGCGCCCAGGCGTGACCGGCCGGCGGCCAGGGCCAGCGACTGGCTCAGGGCGGCGATCATCACCATTACCCAGGCACTGGCCACGCCGGTGCCGAAGCGCAATACCGAATGCGCCCAGAAGCCGCCGGCCCAGGACGAGGCCAGGGTCAGCAGCACGCACAGCCACAGCCCACCCAACAGACGCCGGCGAACCTGGGCCGGGCGGCGGGCGAACATGGCATCCAGCGCGCCGATGAAATACCCCAGGTAGTTGGCGGCGGCGATCAGGCCAGTGTCGGTCAGGTCGACCTGACCTTCGCTCAGCAAGTGCGGCAGTTGCGGGGTGAGGGCGAAGCGACCGATGCCCATGGCCATCATCAGGGCAATGAAACTGGCGAGTAAGCGAATCAGCGGTGACATGGTCCGGGCTCCGTCGAAGAGGCGATGAGCGTCAGGCTAGGACTGATTGACTTTCTATAAAAATGAATAATATTAAGTAACTTGTTCGCTTTTGGAGAATGGTCGTGGAGTTCAGCCAGTTGCGCATCTTCCAGGCGGTCGCCGAGGAAGGTTCCATCACTCGGGCGGCCGAGCGCTTGCATCGGGTGCCGTCCAACCTGTCGACGCGGCTCAAGCAACTGGAAGAGCAACTGGGGGTCGAGCTGTTCCTGCGGGAACGGCAGCGGCTGCAACTGTCGCCGGCGGGCAAGGTGCTGCTCGATTACGCCGCGCGCCTGTTTGCCCTGCGCGATGAGGCCCATGGGGCGGTGCAGGGCGGTCAGCCGGCCGGGAATTTCGTACTGGGCACCATGTACAGCACGGCAGCGATTCAATTACCCGCGCTGCTGGCGCGTTACCACCGCGCCTACCCGGCGGTGAACCTGCAGGTGCAATCGGCGCCCAGCAGCGAGTTGCTCGAAGGCTTGCTGGCCGGGCGCCTGGATGCAGTGCTGGTGGACGGCCCGCTGGAGCTGGCCAGCCTGGACGGGGTGCCGCTGTGCGATGAAAAGCTGGTGTTGATCAGCGAAGCGGACCACCCGCCGATCCGCAGTGCCCGGGATGTCGAAGGGCGCGCGGTATTTACCTTTCGCCGCGGCTGCTCGTACCGCTTGCGCCTGGAGTCCTGGTTCGCCCACTACCAAGCGGCCATGGGGCGGGCGATAGAAATCGAGTCCTATCAGGGAATGCTGGCCTGCGTGATTGCCGGGTCCGGGGTGGCGCTGATGTCGGCGTCGATGCTCGCCAGCTTGCCCGGTCGCGAGAGTGTGGCGGTTCACCCGCTGGCCGAGCCATTCGCCAGTGCCACCACCTGGCTGATGTGGCGCAAGGGCATGCTCGGCGCCAACCTCAATGCCTGGATCGAACTGCAACAGGCGAGTCAGACGGATCAGCGGGCGACGGCCTGAAACGGGCTGGCTGATTCGGATTAATCCGGTAACAGATCATTGCTATCCGGGGGGAGCACTGGGCGAAAGTTAGCGCTATTATCAGAGCGAAGCGGCTTCAGAACCCAGCCGCCAGGCACGACCCTTAAGGGGGGCACTATGAAAGAGAAACTGCAAAACTGGCTTCACGACCTCGGGGTCGCACTGGGGCTGATCGAGCCGCCATTGCAGCCGGTGCCAATCCGCACAGACGACGAACAACGGCGTCGGCAACAGCGTCGCCGCTAACCATCGGCTCGGGAATGGGGCAGGCATCCAGCCTGCTCCCGCCACTTTTCAGCCGCGCGAGGGCAGGTTCACTCGCGAACGGTTGCCGCCTTCTGATCCAAACCAGTCACCCCGCACGTAACCCGCCCATGGTGCTTGGCGCCATGGAATCTTCAGTGCCGTGAAATCTTCAGCAGAAACCGGCTCAAGTCATTGGCGCTGTTCGCCGCCTTGAGCATCTGGTCTTCTTCGTGGGTGAAGGCGGTCAGTCCAAACTGATCTTCCAGGTGGAAGATCAGGTCCTCGATATCCTGCTTGTCCAACCCCAGCTCCTGCAGGCTCACATCGTCGGCAAATCCGTCGTTGCCATCCAGCAGACGGCTGATGAAGTCATGCACGGCTTGTCGGACTTCGGCTCTTTTCATCTTGGCTCTTTTCGCCAGGGGCCTGCGCATGGTCTTTGAAGCGGGCGCGATTGTGTGCAGTACAGCACAGCTTCATGGGTGCCGGCGGATCCAATCCTCGATCATCCTGCGCAGCTGCGTTCCCGAAAAACTGCCGAAATGGCCGCCATGCACAGTCTGCACCGGCAGCTGGTACAGGCGTCTCAGGCTGGCAGCGTAGTCCTCCAGGTTGGAGTGGTAGGCGTCTTCGACCAACGGACCGTCGTAGATGATGTCGCCGCTGAACAGGGTGCCGCTGGCGGCTTCCCAGAGGCTGATCCCCCCGGGGGAATGGCCGGGTGTATGCAGCACCTGGAGGCTACGGTTGCCCAGGTCGAGCACGTCGCCTTCCTCGATCAGGCGCGTCGCCGGGGCGGCCTTGACCCGATATTCGGCGTAGCACAGCGGGCAATCCGGGTGGGCCTCGAACATCGCGTCGCCAACGAAGGCGGCCGACAAGGTATTGGCCCCGTCAGGCGCGGCGAGAATCTGCGCCTCGGCCGGGTGCACCAGGCGTTCGGGGAATTCGTGATGCCCGGCGATATGGTCGAAATGGCAATGGCTGGCCACCGCCAGCAAGGGCCGTTCGGTGAGCCAGGGCAACTGTTCGCGCAAGCTGACCAGGCCGGAGCCGCTGTCCAGCAGCAGGTCCCTGTCGCGACCCTGGATATGCCACAGGTTGCAGCGATAGAACGGCCGGATATAGGGCTCGTGGATCAGCCGAATCCCGTCGCTCAGGCTTCTGACTTCGAACCAGCGGTCGCGGCTGACAATCTTCATCGACTTTCCTCCAGGCGAAAAAAAACGGGTGCAGCCACCGACGCTGCACCCGCCGAAGAAAAATGTACGGCGTCTGACCTGAGGTTAGATCGCGTTGGCCAGGGTTGCCGGGCGACGAGACAGCAGGCTCACCACCACGAAGCTGATCAGGCCGACAGCCAGGCTGTAGTAGATCGGGGTGTTGGCGTCCAGGCCGTCCTTGAACATGAACGCCAGCGCGGTGAGGAAACCCAGGCCCATGCTGGCGATGGCGCCGGCGGTGGTCGCGCGTTTCCAGAAGATCGCCCCGATCAGCGGGATCAGCATGCCGCCCACCAGCAGGTTATAGGCCAGGGTCAGGGCGCTGATCACGTCGTTGACCACCAGGGCGATGCCCAGGACCACGATGCCGGTCAGCAGGGTGAACAGGCGGTTGATTCCCAGGCTCGACTGCTTGCCGCCACGCAGCTTGGGCAACAGGTCTTCGGTCAGGGTGGTGGAGGCGGCCAGCAGGCCGGCGCTGGCGGTGGACATCATGGCGGCCAGGGCCGCGGCGATCACCAGGCCACGGATGCCGTCCGGCAGGGAGGCTTTGACGATGGCGGCGAAGGCGTTGTTGACATTGTCCAGGTCCGGCAGCAAGACATGCGCGGCCATGCCGATCAGGGCACAGGCCAGACCGTAGAGGATGCAGTAGAAGCCGGCGACGGTGCCTGCGTATTGCGCGACTTTTTCGGTCTTGGCGGTGAACACCCGTTGCCAGATGTCCTGGCCGATCAGGATGCCGAAGAAGTAGATCATGAAGTAGGTGACGATGGTGTCCCAGCCGATGGTGGTGAAGCTGAAGCTGGACGCCGGCAGCTTGGCCACCAGCTCATCCCAGCCGCCGACGCGGTACAGGCAGATCGGCAGCAGGATGAACATCAGGCCGACGGTCTTGATCACGAACTGGACGATGTCGGTCAGGGTCAGCGACCACATGCCGCCGATCGCCGAATAAATCACCACCACGCCGCCGCCCAGCAGCACCGAAATCCAGAACGGCAGGCCGAACAGCACTTGCAGCACGGTGCCGATGGCGAGGATCGAGGTCACGCCGATCATCAGCGCGTAGGCCAGCATGATCACCGCGCTGGCCTGGCGGGCCATCGGGTTGTAGCGTTTTTCCAGGACCTGGGTAACGGTGAAGATCCGCAGCTTGAGCAGCGGTTTGGCCAGCAGCAGGTTGAGGGCGATGATGCCCAGGCCCAGCGCCGCGCACAGCCAGAAGCCGGAGATGCCGTGGACATAGCCCAGGCGCACGGTGCCGACGGTGGAGGCACCGCCCAGCACGGTGGCGGCCATGGTGCCCATGTACAGGGTCGGGCCCAGGTTGCGGCCGGCTACCAGGTAGTCCTCGTGGGTCTTGGCCTTGCGCATGCCGTAATAGCCGAGCACCAGCATGCCGGCGGCGTAGATGAGTACGACGAGTAGATCTAAAGCCATGATGGCGTGTCTCCGATTGTCTTTCTTATAGTGGCTTGCTGTAGAAGCGAGGCTTGCCGCAATCAAGGCGACGCGATCTGGCGGACCCGTCGTGTGAGGCGTGATTGCCGGCGAGCCTGCCGCTACAGGTCATGCTTGAGTCAGGCGGCTTGGCGCATGACCGGTTTACCGAGCGAATCCGTGCTCTTGCTGCGTGGATCGTTGGGGCCGTAGACCGCGGTCGGCTCCGGGAACAGGTTGAGCAGGGCCAGGTACACCAGCGAGGCCAGGCCCAGGGTCACCGGCAGGCTGATATCGATGCCGTCGGCCAGGTTGCCCAGCGGACCGACGAACTGCCCGGGCAGGTTGACGAAGCACAGGCCGACCAGCGCGCTGGGAATCCAGGCCCCCAGGCCACGCCAGTTCCAGCCGTGCTGGAACCAGTAGCGGCCACCTTGCTCGCCACGGGTGAAGACTTGCAGGTCGTCCGGGCAGTAGAAGCCGCGACGCACCAGCAGGCCGATCAGCATGATCACCATCCACGGGGTGGTGCAGGTGATGATCAGCACGGCGAAGGTCGACACGCTCTGCACCAGGTTGGCGGCGAAGCGTCCGATGAAGATGAAGGCGATCGACAGCACGCCGATCAACAGGGTCGCCTTGACCCGCGACAGCACCCGCGGGAACACGCTGGACATGTCCAGGCCGGTGCCATACAGCGAAGTGGTGCCGGTGGACATGCCGCCGATCACCGCGATCAGGCACACCGGCAGGAAGAACCAGCTCGGCGAGACCGCCAGCAGGCCGCCGACGTAGTTGTTGGCGGCGATGTAGTCGGGCGCCTTGATCGCCACGATGGTGGCGGTGGCCAGGCCGAACAGGAAGGGAATCAGGGTGGCGATCTGGGCGGCGATCACTGCCAGCATGATCCGGCCTTTCGGCGTTTCGCGGGGGATGTAGCGCGACCAGTCGCCGAGGAACGCGCCGAAGGAAATCGGGTTGCTCATGGCCACCAGCGCGGCACCGATGAAGGCCGCCCAGAAACCCGCCTGGCCGAGGGCCAGGGTACCGGCGAACTGGCTGTCGAAGGTCGGCGCGAAGGCGAAGATCCCCAGCAGGAACAGCAGGCTCGCCGCCCAGACGGCAATGCGGTTGACCCACAGCATGAAGCGGAAGCCGTAGATGCACACCGTCAGTACCAGGATCGCGAACAGGCCGTAGGCCAGGCCCAGGGTCAGGTCGGTTTCCGGCAGGTCGACCAGGCGCTTGGCGCCGCCCACCAGGGCGTCCCCCGAGCTCCATACGGAGAGGGAGAAGAAGGCGATGGCGGTCAGCAACGACAGGAACGAGCCGACGATCCGCCCGTGCACGCCGAAGTGCGCACCGGAAGAGACGGCGTTGTTGGTGCCGTTGATCGGCCCGAACAGGCCCATCGGCGCGAGGATCAATGCCCCCAGGATCACGCCCAGCACGATCGCCCAGACACCCGCCTGGAAGGACAGGCCGAACAGCACCGGGAAACTGCCGAGCACGGCGGTGGCAAAGGTATTGGCGCCGCCGAAGATCAGGCGAAACAGGTCGCTGGGCCGGGCGTCGCGTTCATGGTCGGGGATCTGTTCGACCCCGTTCGTTTCGATGCTGCTAAGGCTTTTTTCTTTGTTGTTGTTATTCATGATCTGCTCCGATCACTAGGGCGCGCTCATCGTGCGTGAGCGTCACCTTTCTGGCTAAGGGGGTGGCAGCCCTTCCGGCATTGCGGACAAATGTTCGTGGCAGGCCAGCCATAGGCCTTGTTGTTGTGTGCCGGACCCTTGTTTGCAAAAAACAATGGTCTCGCGCTCCTGGCTGAAGTGTTGCTCCCCTTGCATGCGCAGCTCGGTGGCGACGTCATGAATGAATACCGCGGTGTTCCCCTGCAGGCTGACAAACGCGTTGCTCGAGGTGCAGGACAACACCTCGAAGCCGTCCTCGCGGCGCCAGCTGTCCCACAGCGCTTGGTAGGCGTCGCGGGACAGCAGGGGCTGGGCGAGGGTGTGGAAGACGAAGCTGGCATCGGTGCTGAACGCACCGAAGTAGGCTTCGCGATCGTTACGGGCGAAGGCCGCCACCAGCTCGGCGGCGGCTTTGAGGACCTGCTCACGCTCGCTCATGGCCGGGCCTCAGCGACGCGCCACGCCCGGCAGCACGCAGAGCATTTCGTATAGCAGGTTGGCGCCCAGCAGCGAGGTGTTGCCGGTGGTGTCATACGGTGGCGAGACTTCTACCAGATCGCAGCCGACCAGATCGAGGCCCTGGCAGCCACGGACGATCTCGATCGCCTGGATGGTGGTCAGGCCGCCGATTTCCGGGGTGCCGGTGCCTGGCGCCCAGGCCGGGTCGATGCCGTCGATGTCGAAGCTCAGGTACACCGGGCCGTCGCCGACTTTCGCCCGTACTTCGGCCATCAGCGGGTCCAGCGACTTGTGCCAGCACTCTTCGGCCTGCACCACGCGAAAGCCCTGCTTGCGGCTCCAGTTGAAGTCTTCGGCGGTGTAGCCCTGGGCGCGCAGGCCGATCTGCACCACGCGGTCGCAGTCCAGCAGGCCTTCTTCGACGGCGCGGCGGAAGGTGGTGCCGTGGGCGATCTTCTCGCCGAACATGTGATCGTTGACATCGGCGTGGGCGTCGATGTGCACCAGGCCGACCTTGCCGTGTTTCTTGTGGATGGCGCGCAGGATCGGCAGGGTAATGGTGTGGTCGCCGCCCAGGGTCAGCGGGATCACGTTGTGCTCGAGGATGCCGTCGTAGGCTTCTTCGATGATGCGCACGGCGTCCAGCAGGTTGAAGGTGTTGATCGCCACATCGCCGATGTCGGCCACGTTCAGCGAGTCGAAGGGCGCGGCGCCGGTGGCCATGTTGTACGGACGGATCATCACCGATTCGGCGCGGATCTCACGGGGCCCGAAGCGGGTGCCGGCGCGCAGCGAGGTGCCGATGTCCAGCGGTACGCCGACGAAGGCGGCATCCAGGCCGGCCGGGGTAGGTACATGGGGAAGACGCATCATGGTGGCGATGCCGCCGAAGCGCGGCATTTCGTTGCCGCCCAGTGGTTGGTGGAGAATCTTGTCCACGGGATTGGCCTCATCGTTGTTTTATTTATGGGGTTTGTGGCGCGGCGATGACTGCCGGCGAAACCGAGTGGGGCCGATTCTGCGAAATGTAGTGGGCGGGAAGAATCGCTACGGGCAAATACTTAGTTCAGATTTTTCTAAACTAAGGGCGGGTGTAAAGGATAGACTCTGGTCCTGTGAGAGCGGCACTGCCCGGACCGGAGATCATTCGCGGGCAAGCCTCGCTCCTACAGAAGCAGGAGCGAGGCTTGCCCGCGATTGGCCGCACAGCGGTCATAATCGGCGCCGCGACGCTGTTCATGAAGGAACGCCAATGAGGTCTGGATGACCCTGACACCCGATCCCCGTTGTCGATTTTCCTTGTGGAGCTCCCATGGCCAACGCTTTACCTGATCTGAAACTATTGCGCATCTTCGTCAGCGTGGTGCGGCATCAGGGGTTCGCCAATGCCCAGCACGAACTGAACCTCTCCACGTCGGCCATCAGCACCTACATGAGCCAGCTCGAGTCGGCCCTGGGGCTGGTCCTGTGCCACCGTGGCCGCGGCGGTTTCAGCCTGACCAGCAAGGGCGAGCTGTTCCACCAGGAAACCCTGCGCCTGCTGGGCGAGCTGGAGGGTTTCGAGCAGTACGCCGCGGCGCTCAAGGGCGAACTGCGCGGCACCCTCAACCTGGGGGTGATCGACTCGACGGTGAGCGACAAGGCCCTGCCGTTCGCCGAAGCCATCGGTGCCTACAGCCAGGAACACCCGGCGGTGCATTTGCATCTGTCGGTACTCAGCCCCTACGAATTGCAGCTCGGTGTGCAGGACAACCGCCTGGACCTGGCCATCGGTGCGTTCTCCACGCGCATGAGCGGGCTGGTATATATGCCGCTGTACCGCGAGCAGCACTGGCTGTATTGCAGCAGCCGGCACCCGCTGTTCAACGAGCGGCGCATCCCCGAGCAGGTGATCACCCAGCAGCGCATGGTCGGCCGTGGCTACTGGAGCCAGGCCGAGCTGGCGCGCCACGGCTTCAAGCACAGCGCGGCGACGGTGGAGAGCATGGAAGCGCAACTGATCCTGGTGCTGTCCGGCGCCTACATCGGCTACCTGCCGGAGCATTACGCCCAGGCCTGGGCCGACAAGGGCGACTTGCGCGTGCTGCTGCCGGCGACCTTCGGTTATCAGGCGCCGTTTTCGATGATCGTCCGCCGTGGGCGCAGCCGCGAACCGTTGATCCAGACGTTCCGCGACCTGCTCAAGGCGCAGCTCAATCAGGCCTGAGGAGACGTCCATGTCGAGAATTCAATGCCCGCGTTGCCTGCGCCCGAAAACCCATTGCCTGTGCCCGCTGATTCCACGGCTGGACAGCCGCACCCGGATACTCCTGTTGCAGCATCCCAGCGAAGTGAGCCACGCGCTGAACACCGCGCGGCTGGCGGCGTTGGGGTTGAACAATGCCGAGTTGATCGTCGGCGAGGTGTTTGCCGATCTGCCGAAGCTGTTGAACTGTCCCGGGTATCAGGCGCGCCTGCTGTTCCCGGCGGAGGACGCGCAGCCATTGCAGGCCTATTCCAGCGTGCCGGACGAGCAGCCCTTGCTGCTGGTGGTGCCCGACGGCACCTGGCGCAAGGCGCGCAAGTTGCTGCACCTCAATCCGCTGCTGGCCGCGTTGCCCCGGGTGACCCTGGCCGAAGGCACGGTGTCCCGTTACCGGCTGCGCAAAGCGCCCGCGCCGGGGGCCCTGTCGACCATCGAGGCCATCGTCCAGGCCCTGCAAGTCCTGGAGGCACCGGCCACGTTCGCGCCCTTGCTGAAGCCCTTCGAAGCCTTGATCGACGGACAGATCGCGGCAATGGGCGAAGACACCTACCAACGTAACCACCAACAGACAAAAGACCTGTAGCCGCTGCCGCAGGCTGCGATCGACCGCGAAGCGGGCGCCGATCCAGGCGCCTCGGTCTTGCAGGAGGTACGCGGTGTCAGGTCCAGGGGCCGCTGCGCGACCCGGAGCAGCCTGCGGCAGCGGCTACAGGTCGGGTGTATCAGCGCTCGCGCATCGCCTCGGTCCGCGCCTTGAGCACCGGCTTGAGCAGGTAGTCGAGCACGCTTTTCTCGCCGGTGATGATGTCCACCGTGGCGACCATGCCGGGGATGATCAGCAGCGGCTTGAGGTCGCCGCCCAGGTGGTTCTTGTCGGTGCGCACCTGGATCAGGTAGAAGCTGTTGCCCTTGTCGTCGGCGATGGTGTCGGCGCCGATCAGTTCCAGCTTGGCGCTCAGGCCACCGTAGATGGTGTAGTCGTAGGCGCTGAACTTGACCATGGCTTTCTGCCCGGGATGGAGGAAGGCCACGTCCTGTGGCCGCACCTTGGCCTCGATCAGCAGGTTGTCCTCCAGCGGCACGATTTCCAGCATGTCGCTGCCCGGCTGGACCACGCCGCCGATGGTGTTGACCTTGAGCTGCTTGATCACCCCGTGCACCGGCGAAGTCACGGTGGTGCGGGTCACTCGGTCGTCGATGGCGATGCTCGAGGCGGTGATTTTCGACAGGTCGGTGCGTTTCTCGTTGAGTTCCTTGGCGGCGTCGGAACGGAAGCCCTGTTCGGACTCGTCGATCTTGCTCCTGATTTCGTTGATCGCCGATTCCGCCCGGGGAATGGCCAGGGTCGTGGCATTCAGCGAGCCGCGGATTTCCACCGCGCTGCGCTTGAGACGCAGGATCTCCACTGGTGACACCGCGCCGGTACTTACCAGCGGCGCCGACATGTTCATCTCCTGGTTGAGCAGGGCCAGGCTGGAACTGAATTGCCCCTGTTTCGAACGGAACTCCGCCAGTTCCTGGGTCTTTTGCCGCAGCTGTTCGCTCAGGGTCCGTTGTTCGCTGGCCAGGCGGCGCTGGCGCTGTTCGTACAGCGAGCGTTCGTCCTCCGCCACCTGGGGCGCCTTGGCCACCACTTCGTCGGACGGCTTGAACGGCCGACCCTCGGCTTCGGCGGACAGGCGTTCGACCTGGGCCATCAAGGCATAGCGGTCGGCCTCGCTTTCGCCCTTGTTCGACAGGAAACGCGTGTCGTCCAGGCGCAGCAGGGTGTCGCCCTTGTTCACCATCTGCCCTTCGCGCACGAAGATCTCGGTGACGATGCCGCCTTCCAGGTTCTGCACCACCTGCACCTTGCTCGACGGGATGGCCTTGCCTTCGCCGGTGGTGACTTCCTGAAGCACCGCGAACTTGGCCCAGAGCAGGGCGCTGACGAGCAGTCCGGTGGTCAGCCAGACGACGATGCGCGAGCCGCGGGGCGAATCCTGCAGCGAGGCGCCGGCGGTTTCGGGCATGAACTCGCTTTCCGCGCTTTTGCGCAGGCTGGCGAAGTAGCCGCGTGATTGCGATGAGGCAGGCATGGGGCGACTCCTAGACCGCCGCAGAGCCGACACGGCCCTTGCGCAGTGCATCGATGACCGCTTCTTTCGGCCCGTCGGCGACGATCCGCCCGTTGTCCAGGACCACCAGCCGCTCCACCAGGCTGAGCATCGAGGTGCGGTGGGTCACCAGCAGCAGGGTCTTGCCTTGCACCCAGGCGTGCAGGCGCTGGCGCAGGGCGTCTTCGCTGCTGTTGTCCATGGCGCTGGTGGGTTCGTCCAGGAGCATGATCGGCGGGTCCAGCAGCAGCGCTCGGGCCAGCAGCACCGCTTGGCGCTGGCCGCCGGACAGCAGCTGGCCACGCTCGCCCACCGGCCGGTCGAAGCCTTGGGGATGCTGGCGGGCCAGCTCGGTGACTCCGGTCAGCTCGGCGACCTCGAGCATGCGCGCATCGCTGATGTAGCGGGCGCCGAGGGTCAGGTTGTCGCGCAGGCTGCCGGCCAGCAGCGGCAGGTCGTGGGCGACATAGCCTATCTGCTGGCGCAGGTCGGCCACGTCCAGTTGGCGCAGGTCCAGGCCGTCCAGCAGCAACTGTCCTTCCTCGGGGGCATAGAAACCCATGACCAGGCGCCCCAGGGTGCTCTTGCCGGAGCCGCTGCGGCCGATGATGCCGATGCGTTCGCCGGGCTGCATGCTGAAGCTGATATTGCTCAGGGCCGCGGCATTCTGCCCCTGATAACGGAAGGTCACCTGATTGAGCGCCAGCGCGCCTTGCAGTTGCGTGCGCTCCAGCGGGCGCTGGCGGGCATCGCGTTCCTGGGGCAAGGCCATCAGGGCGTCGGTGCTGCGCATGGTCAGTTGCGCCTGCTGGTAACGGGTGATCAGCCCGGCGATCTGCCCCAGCGGCGCCAGGACCCGGCTGCCGAGCATGTAGGTGGCCACCAGCGCGCCGACGCTGAGGTTGCCGGCGATGATGCTGTAGACCCCGGCGACTATGGTCGCCATGCCGCAGAACTGCTGGATGAACAGGGTGCCGTTGGTGGCCAGGGCCGAGAGATTGCGCGCGTGGCTGTCGAGGCGAGTGAGGGCGCCGTGGGTGCTTTCCCACCGGTGCTGGCGTTCGCTTTCGGCGCTGCAGGCCTTGAGGGTTTCCAGGCCGCCGAGGGTCTCGATCAGCAGCGCCTGGCGTTCGGCGCCCAGGCTCAGGCTCTTTTGCACGGTGTCGCGCAGGCGGGCCTGGATCAGCATGGCGAAGACGATGGTCAGGGGAAACGCCAGCAGCGGGATCACCACCAGCCAGCCGCCGAGCAGGCCGATCACCAGCAGCATCAGCACGGCGAAGGGCAGGTCGATCAGGCTGGTCAGGGTCACGGCGGTGAGAAACTCGCGCAGGCCCTGGAAGTCATGGATGCTCTGGGCGAAGCCGCCGATGGTCGCCGGCTTGGCTTTCATCGCCATGCCGGTGATGCGCTCGAACAGGGTGGCGGAGAGAATCACGTCGGTGCGCTTGCCGGCGCTGTCCAGCAGATGGGCGCGCACCACTCGCAGGACCAGCTCGAAGCCGGTGCCGATCAACAGGCCGATGGCCAGCACCCAGAGGGTCGAGGTGGCCTGGTTGGGCACCACGCGGTCGTAGGTCTGCATGACGAACAGCGGCACCATCAACCCCAGGAGGTTGATCAGCAGGCTGGCGAGGATCGCGTCGCTGTACAGCCAGCGCGAGAGTTTCAGGGTGTCGCGGAACCAGGCTTCGACCCGCGGTACCAGGGAATTGCGCAGTTCTTCCAGTTCGTGGCGTGGCCGGGCGAACAGCGCCTGGCCACTGTAGTCATCGTTCAGATCCGCCTGGCTGACCCATTGCTCGCCGCCTTCGGCTTCGCTGGGCAGGATCAGCGCCTGGCCGTCATCGCCCCAGCGGCGCAGGACCGCACAGCGGCCATGCTTGAGGATCAGCAGCACCGGCAGGTTGAGCCTGGAGATCGCCGACAGCTCACGCCGCAGCAGGCGGGCCTGCAGGCTGGCGCGGGCCGCGGCGCGGGGCAGCAGGTCCAGGCTCAGGCGTTGCTGGGCCAGGGGCAGCCCCGCGCTGAGGCTGGCCCGGCTGACGGTGCAGTCGTGCAGTTTGCAGAGGATCAACAATCCGTCCAACAACGGGTCATCAAAGCTCAGGCGCGGATCGACGCCTGAGCTCCCGGGTTCCATGCTGGTCACATTGAAGTCCTCCGAGGACTTAACGCATCTCAGGCAGACGGGCTTCGCTCTTCACTTCGGTCTGGGCGATCGCTTCGGCTGGCACCACGACTTTTTCCTTGTTCAACAACTCGCCCATGTTCGCCAGCACGCGATACATCGAAAACTCCTCGGTGTAACGCACCTCGGTGTAGCGGCGGTTGGCGTTGTACAGCTCGTTTTCGCTGTCCAGCAGGTCGAGCAGGGTGCGCTGGCCGAGACCGAACTGGTCCTGGTAAGCGGCCCGTACGCGGGTGGTGGTTTCAGCGTATTCGCGAGCGGTGGGGGTCTGCTTCTTGGCGTTGAGCATGGCGTTCCAGGCCAGGGTGATGTTCTCGTTGAGCATGCGCAGCGCGTTGTTGCGGATGTCCATGGCCTGGTTGATCTTGTGCGCGTCCGATTGCAGGCGGGCCTTGTCGCTGCCGCCGCGGAACAGGTTGTAGTTCATCACCACGCCCACTCGCCATTCATTGTCGTGGCCCTTGTCGCCCTGCACGTTGTCGTTGGCGCCCACCGCGGCCTCGGCATCGAAGCGTGGGTAGAACGGCGACTTGGCGACTTCGTACTGGCTCTCGGCCGCTTGCACGTCGGCCTGGGCCGATTTCAGGTAGGGGTTGTTCTCCAGCATGCTCTGCCGGGCATCCGGCAGGCTGGCGGGGATCTCGCCGCGCACCGAAGGCAGGCTTTCCAGTTCGTCGGGCATACGGCCCACGGCGCTGAAGAAGTTGGCCTCGGCGTCGGCCAGGTCGACCTGCGCCGTGTCGTAGTTGTTTTCCGCCAGGGCGCGACGGGCCTTGGACTGGTCGAGGTCGGCGGTGCTGCCGACGCCACGTTCGCTGCGCAGGCCGATCTGGTCGTTGACCCGCAGGTGCGCCTGCAGGTTGTTCTTGGCCAGGGTCACCAGTTCGCGGCGCTTGAGCACTTCCAGGTACACCTCGATGGTGCGCAGGGCCAGGCTCTCGGCGGTACCGCGGGTGTAGTAGGCCCGCGAGTTGGAGACCGACTGGGTACGCCCGACTTCGTTGGCGGTATTGAAGCCGTCGAAGAGCATTTGCCGCAGGCGCAACTCCGACTGGGTATAGGTCAGGGTCTCGGTGTGATGGTTGCCCAACGCGCGCGTGGTGGTGTTGTCGCTGTAGCCACGGCCATAGGCAGCATTCAGGTCCAGCGATGGATAGAAGCCCCCTTTGGCGACCTTGACGTCCTCATCAGCCGACAGACGGTTGTTCTGGCTCGCGCGCAGTTCCGGGTGGTTGTCCAGCGTGCTTTGAATCGCCTCCGTCAGAGACATGGCTTGGGCCTGATGAATGCAGGCCATGGCTAATAAAATCGCGCTACTGAGGGGGGTAAAAACGCGCATGAGGTACATCTCCCTGGTCCATGTATGGTGCTTTGCAGTCGCCAAAAAAATGACGAACTTTATAGGTCAAACCGTTTCAGGCTTGTAACAACAGAGCTAAGAACATCCTGAGCGCAAGCTAAGAAGAATTTCTCATAAGGCTTATGCTGAAAAAAACTTATGCACTCTGTGAAATCCAGCACATTGTTCAGTTCGCAAGCCCCGTATTTATAGGCTCTAGAGGGCTTTTCAGGGGCTTGAAAAGGTTCAACAAAATTTGCGACATAGGGCGGGAGAGGAGCGGTGGGGAGGGTGCGATACGGATTTTATAGCGACATTTTTTTGTCACTTGCAGTGTTTGAATCCATGTCGCGACTTTCGCGGGAGGGCTGTCCGAAGCCTGAATGCGTTTGATTGCATTCGGTTTTGCCTTCGGCAGAAACAGCAGGCCAGCGAGGGACGAGCGAGAGGGAAGGCCGGTGCGCAGGTTCGACTGAGCAGCAATCAGCGAACCTTCAGGCTGGCGTTTCCCGTCGGTGACCCGATAACGCCATAGCACTTTTCCGTGCAACCAGATGCCGATAGCGGTCGGCAGCGGAGGAAGTGCTCATGGCTAGGTTAATCGGTGTCGTCAGTAAGGTAATCGGGCAGGTGGTAGCGGTAGCGGCGGATGGCAGCCGGCGCGTTCTGGTAGAAGGCGATCGTCTGTTTGCGGGGGATCAACTGGTGACCGGTGCGCAGGGCGCGGTAGCCGTGCATCTGCAGAACGGCCAGGAACTGACCCTCGGGCGCGACAGCAGCCTGCAATTGACCCCGCAACTGCTGGCGAACCAGGCGCCCCATGTGCAGGCTCCTGAAGTCGTGACCCCCAGCGAGGCGCAACTGACCGATGTCGAGCAACTGCAGAAAGCCATCGCTGCCGGCGCCGACCCGACGCAGACTGGCGAAGCCACCGCGGCCGGCCCCGGGGCTACGGGTGGCACCGCTGGCGCCCTGGGTGGCGGGCATACCTTTGTACTGCTTGAAGAAGTCGCGGGTCGGGTCGAGCCGATCATTGGTTTCCCCACCGCGGGCTTCAACGGCATTCCCGAGTTCGTGCCTGAGCGGATTGCCGCGGTACCGCCTAGCGACGATGGCGGTATCGCACCGCCACCCCCACCCCCACCGAACAACCCGGTCACCCTGGGCGGCCTGTCGGTCGCCAATGGCGAGTTGACCCTCAGCGAAGCCAATCTGCCCCAAGGCTCGGCGAGCAATCCCGCGGCGCTGGTGCAGAACGGTACCTTCAGTGTCTCCGCCCCCGACGGGCTGCTCAGCCTCAGCGTGGGCGGGATCGCCGTGGTCAGTGGCGGGGTGGCCGCCAGCTTCCCGCAGTCGATCACCACCGCCCTCGGTAACACCCTGACCATCACCGGTTTCGATCCTGCCACGGGTACGGTCAGCTACAGCTACACCCTGGTCGGCAACGAAATCCATTCCGCCGCCGACGGTGCCAACAACCTGAGCGAACATTTCACCGTGGTCGCCAGCGACAGTAATGGCGATTCGGCGAGCAACTCGCTGGATATCAATATCACCGACGATGTGCCCCAGGCGTTCAACGACAGCAATGGCGTCGCCTCGGAAAGCCAACTGACCCTGAGCGGCAATGTCCTGACCAACGATGTGCAAGGCGCCGACCGGGTGCCCAGCGGGCCGATCAGCGCCGGCACCTTCAACGGCACCTACGGCACCCTGGTGCTGGCCGCCGACGGTACCTATACCTACACCGTGCATACCAGCGACCCGGCGTTCCTCGCGCTTCAGGGCGGCGGCAACGGTACGGACAGCTTCACCTACACCCTGACCGATGCCGACGGCGACAGCAGCACCGCCAACCTGGTGTTGCAGGTGCACAACAACGACGACACGGTGGTGATTCAGGGTCTCAATGCCGAAGGCGGCGAAGTCACGGTCTACGAGAAGAACCTGGCGGACGGCAGCAGCCCGGATGCGGGCGCGTTGACCCAAAGCGGCACCTTCACCGTGACCGCGCTGGACGGCATGCAGACCCTGACGGTCGGCGGGATCAACCTGGTGACGGGCGGGGTGGCCGCGGGCTTCCCGCAATCGGTGACCACGGCCTTGGGCAACACCCTGACCATCACGGGCTACAACGCCGCCACCGGGGTGATCAGCTACAGCTACACCCTGGCCGACAATGAGGCCCACCCAACGGCCAATGGCGCCAACAGCCTCAGCGAACATTTCAATGTGGTCGCCACCGATGCCGATGGCAGCACGGCCAGCGGTTCGCTGGATGTGAATGTGGTGGACGACCTGCCAACGGCAGTCGATGACAGCAATGGCGTGGCCTCGGAAAGCCAGCTGGTGCTCAGCGGCAATGTGTTGACCAACGACGTGCAGGGCGCCGACCGGGTACCCACCGGCCCAGTGACCGCCGGTACCTTCACCGGCACCTACGGCACCCTGGTCCTCGCAGCCGATGGCACTTACACCTACACCCTCAACACCGCGGACGCCGACTTCAAGGCTTTGCAGGGCAATGGCAACGGCACCGAGACCTTCGCCTACACCCTCACCGACGCCGATGGCGACCCGAGCACCGCCAACCTGGTGCTGAATATCCATAACAACGATGACGGCGTGACCCTCGATGGCCTGGATACCAACGGCGGCGAACTGACGGTCTACGAGAAAAACCTGGCGGACGGCAGCAGCCCGGATGCCGCGGCGCTGACCCAGAGCGGCACCTTCACTGTGACCGCGCTGGATGGCCTGCAGACCTTGACGGTCGGCGGGATCAACCTGGTGACGGGCGGGGTGGCCGCAGGCTTCCCGCAATCGGTGACCACGGCCTTGGGCAACACTCTGACCATCACGGGCTATAACGCCGCCACCGGGGTGATCAGCTACAGCTACACCCTGACGGACAACGAGGATCACCCAACCGCCAATGGCGCCAACAGCCTCAGCGAACACTTCAATGTGGTGGCGACCGATGCCGATGGCAGCACGGCCAGCGGTTCGCTGGATGTGAATGTGGTGGACGACCTGCCAACGGCAGTCGATGACAGCAATGGCGTGGCCTCGGAAAGCCAGCTGGTGCTCAGCGGCAATGTGTTGACCAACGACGTGCAGGGCGCTGACCGCGTACCCACAGGCCCAGTGACCGCCGGTACCTTCACCGGCACCTACGGCACCCTGGTCCTCGCAGCCGATGGCACCTACACCTACACCCTCAACACCGCGGACGCCGACTTCAAGGCCTTGCAGGGCAATGGCAGCGCTACCGAGACCTTCGCCTACACCCTCACCGACGCCGATGGCGACCCGAGCACCGCCAACCTGGTGCTGAACGTCCATAACAACGACGACTGCGTGACCCTGCACTGCCTGGATATCGAGGGCGGCGAGCTGACGGTCTACGAGAAGCACCTCAGCGATGGCACCAGCCCCAACGCCCCGGCCTTGACCCAGAGCGGCTTCTTCCTGGTCAACGCACCGGACGGCCTGCAAACCCTGACGGTGGGCGGGATCAACGTGGTAACGGGCGGGGTGGCCGCGAGCTTCCCGCAATCGATCCTGACGGCCTTGGGTAACGTGCTGACCATTACCGGCTACGACGCCAGTATCGGTGTCGTCGCCTACAGCTACACCCTGCTCGACAATGAAAGCCATCCGACGGGGCTGGGGGCCAACAGCATCGCCGAGCATTTCAATGTGTTCGCCAGCGATGGCGACGGCAGCAGCGCCTCCGGGGTGCTGGATGTGAATATCGTCGACGACCTGCCCACCGCTCACCCTGATGTGGTGATGGCCGACGAAGGCACGACCCTCAGCGGCAACGTGCTGGGTAACGACATTGGTGGCGCCGATGGCCCGGCAATCACTGGCGCGGTGGTCGGCGTGCGCGCCGGCAGCGACACCTCGACCTCGGCCATTGGCGGCTTGAACACCTCCATCAACGGCCTGTATGGCACGCTGACCCTGGACGCCTTCGGCAACGCGACCTATCACAGCAATCCGAACTCGGTCACCGCTCCTGATTCGCAAGATGTGTTCGTCTACACCGTGCGTGACGCGGACGGCGATGAAAGCACCACCACCATCACCATCCAGATCTGCGGCAACGAACTCAGGGCGGTCACCGACCAGGACATCACTGTCTTCGAAAAGGCCCTGGACCTGAGCAAGGACGGCCAGGACCTGGCGGCCGGTACGGTGACCGGCAGTGACCCGGGCAATACCGGCGAAACCGCCACCGGCACCCTGGTCGGCTCGGTCTCCGGCGGCAGCGGTGCGATTACCTACACCCTGGTCGGCAGCGCCACCGGCACTTACGGGCAGATCCTGCTCAACCCCGACGGCACCTACCGCTACACCCTGACCTCGGCGCCGAAAACCTCGCCGAACGCCAACGACGGCCCGAACGTGCTGAGCGAAAGCTTCACCTACAAGGCTACTGACGCGGTGGGCAATACCACCACCAGCACCATCCAGATCAGCATCGTCGACGATGTACCCCAGGCGGTCGCCAGCGAGCGGGCGGTCACTGCGCTGGAGGTCGATTCCAACCTGCTGCTGGTGATCGACGTATCCGGCAGCATGGCCGACCCGTCGGGTGTCCCCGGCCTGTCGCGCCTGGAACTGGCCAAGCAGGCGATCAGCACCTTGCTCGACAAGTACGACGACATGGGCGATGTGAAGGTGCAGATTGTCACCTTCAGCAGCAGCGCCACGGACAAGACGCCGATCTGGGTCGATGTGGCGACGGCCAAGTCGATCATCGCCTCCCTGACCGCGGGCGGCGGCACCAACTACGATGCGGCCGTGGCCGCGGCGAAGCTGGCGTTTGTCACCAGTGGCCAGATCAGCGGGGCGCAGAACGTCGGTTATTTCTTCTCCGACGGCAAACCCACCGATGGCCAGGAGATCGGCACCGCCGACGAGACCGCCTGGAAAGCCTTCCTCGACGCCAACGGCATCAAGAACTATGCAATCGGCCTGGGCAGCGGTGTCAGCAACAGCAACCTCGACCCGCTGGCCTATGACGGCAGTACCCACATCGATACCAATGCCGTGGTGGTCACCGACCTGAACCAGCTCGACTCGGTGCTGGCCGGTACGGTACAGGGCACCCCGGTCACCGGCAGCCTGCTCGGCGAAGGTGGCTCGTTCGGCGCCGACGGCGGTTTCATCAAGACCTTGGTGGTCGATGGCACCACCTACACCTATGACCCCAACGGTAATAGCAACCAGGGCTCGCTGAGCTTCAGCGGCGGGGTCAACCACGGCACCTTCGATACCCTGGACAACAGCCTCAGCATCGCCACCAACAACGGCGGCACACTGGTGGTGAAACTCGACACCGGCGATTACACCTACAGCTCGCAGAACGTCACCAGCGTGGTGCTGACCGAGACAGTCGGCTTTACCGTCAGCGATAACGACGGCGACCTGGCCAGCTCGACCCTGGTGGTCAAGGTCAATCCGAACGCGGCGCCGGTGGCGGGCGACGACCACATCATCACCAACATTCTGTCGGGCACTATCGTGGTGCCGGCCGATGCCCTGCTGGCCAACGACAGTGATGCCAACGGCGATCCGCTGACGGCTGCGCCGACGAGTTTCAACACCGGCTGGCTGTCCCCTGGGGCGGACTTTACCGCCGGCAGCCTGCAGACCATCGGCTTCACCGGAGGGTCCAACCAGACCCTGAGCGTCGCCCGGGCCTCGTTCAATGCCAATACGGCGGCGATGACGGCCGCGGTGGTGATCAGCGGCTTCCTGGGCAGCATCAACAACGGCAATGACAACGATGAGGATGTGATCAGCGTCAGCCTGAAACAGGGCGAGACCCTGAACCTGGATCACAACCTGACGGCGGGCCGGGTGGGCATGGAGTATGCCTTCAATGGCGGGGCCTACATCGCGATCGCCGATGGCGGCTCGTTCACCGCGGGGGCGGACGGCATCTACCAGATCCACATCACCAACCTGACCAACCCCAGCGGCGGCAACGCCAACGGTTCGGAAAACTACCAGCTGACCATGACCGTCAACTACGCGGGCGGCCAGGAATCCACGCCGGATTACCACGGCACCTACACCGCCAGCGACAGCCATGGCGGCAGCGACAGCGCGGCGGTGAGCATCAGTTATCAGGACGGCCATACCTTGACCGGCACCGCTGGCGACGATGTGCTGCTGGCCGGCAGCGGCGACAATCTGATCAATGCCGGCGACGGCAACGACGTGCTCATCGCCGGCAGCGGCAACAACACCCTGCATGGCGACGCGGGTAACGACCTGCTGTTCGGCGGGCCGGGCAACGACCTGCTCGACGGCGGCACGGGCAACGACACCGCCAGCTACGCCCATGCCAGTGCCGGGGTCACGGTCGACCTCTCGCTGCTCGGTGCGCAGAACACCGGTGGCGCTGGGACCGATACCCTGACCGCCATCGAAAACCTGGTGGGCTCCAACTACAACGACACCCTGACCGGCGACAACAACGCCAACATCATCACCGGCGGCCTGGGCAACGATGTGCTCAACGGCGGTGGCGGCGACGACCTGTTGATCGGCGGGATGGGCAACAACACCCTGACCGGTGGCAGCGGCAGCGACACCTTCCAGTGGCAGCAGGGCAACAGCGGGCATGACCTGGTCACCGACTTCACGCCGGGTATCGACAAACTCGACCTGTCGCAACTGTTGCAGGGCGAGAACGCCAGCAGCGCATCGCTGGATGACTACCTGCACTTCACGGTCACTGGCAGCGGTCCGTCGCTGATCACCAGTATCGACGTCAGCGCGGCGGCGGGGGCCTCGCCGACCCAGACCATCGATCTGGCCGGGGTCAACCTGGCGGAGCACTACGGGGTGACGCCGGGCGCGGGCGGAGTGATCGCGGGGGGCGCGGATACCGCGACCATCATCAACGGCATGCTCAATGACCATTCGTTGAAGGTCGATACCGTCTGAGGCCCGGCGGGCCCGGCGCCAGCCTCGACCGAGGTTGGCGCCGGGGCTGTGCGGGGAAGGGGCTACATCGGTTCCGGTGGGCCGATCAGCCGCCCCATGACCCCGAACAGGCCCAGGGCCTTGAGGGTGTCCAGTTCGCCCTGGGTCTCGACCCGTTCGGCGATCAGCGGCAGGTCGATGCTGTGGGTGGCGCGAAATATCGCCTCGATGAACAGCTGTTTGTCGCTTTGCCGGTCGATGTCGCGGATGTAGCTGCCATCGACTTTCAGGTAGGCCAGGCCGAGGTGGGCGAGGTTGCCGATCTGGCTGAAGTTGCCGCCGAAATGTTGCAGGCCGATCCGGTAGCCGCTGTCCCGCAGGCGCTGGCTCAACTGCTGCAGCTCGCTGGCCGAGGGCAGTTGGCGTTCGTCGATCTCCAGGGTCAGTAACTTGGCCAGGTCGGGCAGGGCCTTGAGCTGGTCGAGGATCCGCCGCAACGCGTCGGGGTCGCGCAGGGTGCTGCCGGACAGGCTCAGAGCCAGCGGCCAAGCATTCTCGAGCAGATAATCCAGGGTGTGTTCGAGCATGGCCAGGTCGAAGCGTGCCGACCAGCCCAGGCGCTCGATCCACGGCAGGAAATGCCCGGCGGCAATGGCTTCGCCCTGCGGGTCGAGCAAGCGCGCCAGCACTTTGTGATGCAGCACCTCGCTGGTGTCGGCGCACTGCACCACCGGCTGGAAATACAACTTCAACTTGCCGCTGCTCAGGGCATCGTCGATCCAGGCGCGCCAGTCATGCTGCGGCTGGCTGGGGCCGGCGGCGAACGCCTGCAGCAATGCCCAGGGACGCTCGGGGTGCTGCTGGGCGTGCGCCAGCGCCTGGTCCAGGCGCAACCATACGCCGCTCAGCGGGTCGCCGGGCCGGTAGGCGACTATGCCCAGGTGCGCCACCGGTGTGCAGTCGCTGGCCCCGGTCAGGCGCAGGTTCTCCAGGGTGGCGCTGATTTCCATGGCCAGGCGCTCGGCGCCGCGGCTGTCCAGGCCCGGTGTCAGCAGGCTGAATTCGCCGCCGCGATTGCGCGCCGCCAGCCAGTGGCGGCGGTCGGCCTGGGCGCTGATGCGCTTGAGCAGGTCGCCGATGCTCTTGATCAGGGCGTCGGTGCGCTGGCCACCCAGGCGCTGGTTCAGGCCACTGAGGTCATTGACCCGCAGCATCAGCAGATAACCATCGCCACTCTGCTCGTTGAGCAGCAACTGATCGCCGAGCTGTTCGTCCAGCAGGCGCCGGTTGGCCAGGCCGGTCAGGCTGTCCTGATAGGACTCGGCCCGCAGTTTCTCGCTGCGCGCGGCCTCTTCGGCGAACAGGGCTTTGAGTTTTTCCACCATCTGGTTCATGGCCAGGACCACCCGCTTGAGCTCGGGCGTGCGCGGCACCGTCGGCAGGCTGAGGAACTCGCGATGACTGATGGCTTCGGCCTGCTTGACCATGGCGTCCAGCGGCCGCAACTGGCGCCGCAGCAGCCAGCCGCCGAATACCGCGCTGAGCAAGCCGCACACCAGCAGCCAGAGCAGGCTGCCGACGCTGCTGTCCCAGAGCCTGGCCAGGGCGAACTGCGGGTTGCTCAGCACTTCCACCCGCGCCACCTGTTCCCAGCCACGCATGACCAGGGCGTCGCCACCCTGCGGGCGCAGGCTCACCAGCCTGACGAACCACTGGGGTACGCCCTCGATCCTGGCAGGCACCGAACGCTCCACCAGCATGCTTTCGTCTTCGATGTTCACCACCCGGATGCTGTTGTAGTAGCCGCTGTCGAAGATCGAACTGACCATCAGTTCCATCATCGCCGGGTCGTCGACCTGGCTGGTCAGGGACAGGCCCAGGGCGGTGGCTGCATCCTGGGCGTGGGAGCGCAGCTGGTTGAGCATCTGCTCGCGGGAGCTTTCCAGGCTGACAAAAAAACTGCCGCTGAAGGCCACCAGCAGGAACAGGCAGATGGCGATGAACAGTTGCTTGAGTAGCGACATTCGGCACTCCTTGTCGGATCAGCCATTACCCACCGTGAAGCCCTCGTCC
Source organism: Pseudomonas sp. 09C 129 (assembly GCF_002843625.1). Lineage (NCBI taxonomy): Bacteria > Pseudomonadati > Pseudomonadota > Gammaproteobacteria > Pseudomonadales > Pseudomonadaceae > Pseudomonas > Pseudomonas sp. 09C 129. Next base: position 2,221,398 of record NZ_CP025261.1, read on the forward strand.
CGCATCTTTTTCAGTACGTCCTGCCAGCGCGAGAGTTTTTTCGGGTCGATGCTGCGCGTGTCGCCAGCCACTCCGGGCAGGTACAGCCCCTCGGCATTGAAGGCGTATACCGGGTTCGGATCCTGGCGTTGGGCGGCGGAACGAATGTCGCTGCTGAGGTTGTCCAGTATCAGCGGTCCGGCGCCGGGGCTGGGGTAATAGGCCAGGACCATGTGCGGTCGGTTGCCGCGCCTGGCCTTGACGTAAGTGAGGCGCAGTTTGTCGCTGGAGACCCCCAGGCTGCGCAGGCTGAAATACTTGGCCAGTGCATAGTCCTCGCAATCCCCGGCGCCCTTGAGCAGGGCCTCGATCGGCGTGGCCCAATAGTCGCTCTGCTGCCAGGTGCGCTGGTCCTCCTTGAAGCTCAATTGCTGGTTGAAGAAGCGGTTGATGGCATTCAGTTGTTCGTATTCCGCTCGCCCGGTCAGGTCCCGCAATAACTGGTTCCAGGCCTCGAGACGTTCCCGGGCCGGGCCCAGGACCTGATGACGGTACTCGAAGGTGCTCAGGGCAGAAACGAATTCCCAGTTCGCCCGCACATTGCCCGGGTCGGTCCACAAACAGACCAGCAACAGCGACCAGCCGGCCAGCCGAAACCGGAGCAGTGTCCACTCGGGGCGACGCGAACGTGCGGGCATGGCGGGCTGCTCGAATGCAGGTTTCTGAAGTCTAGGCGGTATTTTTTGCGAGCATGGGCAACTGGTCGGGTTGCCACGAACGGAGGAAGGCGATGCGCAGGGCCGGGTTCAAGGCTTGTGCAGGGTCTTCTGGCGCAGGATGTAGATCGTCACCAGCACCGCGCTGGTCAGCATGAAGCCGCGGGCCCAGGGCAGGGGCACCAGGTAGCAGGACAGGCCGATGCTCAGCCACATCAGGCCGATGGCGTAGACCTTGCCCTTGAGCGGAATGCCGTGGCCGTCCAGGTAATCGCGGATCCACGGGCCGAGCCGCGGATGTTCCACCAGCCACCGATAGAAGCGCGGCGAACTGCGGGCAAAGCAGGCGGCGGCCAGCAGCAGGAAGGGCGTAGTGGGCAATACCGGGAGGAAAATGCCGGTCACCCCCAGCACTACGCTCAGCCAGCCGATGGCCAGCAGAACGTAACGCAGGATCAGGGGGCGGTTGCCTATGGGCTTGGCCATAGGCGGTGACTCAGTGGTGACGGGGCTTGAGAATGGCCGGTTTTTCGTCCGGCGCGTTGCACAGCAAGTACAGCGCGGTCAGGGCTTCCGGGATCTGCACGATCATGTCGTCCATCAGGTTGGCATCGCTGGCGATGTCGGAGAACTCGGGTTGTTCGTCGAACAGACCGGAGCCGACCATGATCGGCAGGAGCATCTCGCTGACTTCTTCCTCGGCGGTTTCGAACCAGGCTGCTTCGCGCAGGAACACACCTTCCATGAAACCGATGCACCAGCCGCGCAGGTCGGAGTCGTCCGGCTCGTCGCCGAGGTCGAGGTCGCACGGCAGCTCGAACTCTTCGTCGGAAGCCAGTTGGCGGGCGATGTGGGCCTTGAGGGCAATCAGGGTGGATTCGATCTCTTCGCGCTGGGCGGCGTCGCTGTAGTGCGGCTCCTCGGCGAACAGGGCGTCGATCCACTCACGATCGGGCACGCTTTCGGAACAGATGGACAGCGCAGTCAGGTAGCCGTGGGCGGCCACATAGTCCAGCGCCTCGTCATGCAGCTCATCGGCGTCGAGGAAGGCTTGCAGGCGGGTTAATTGCTCAGCGAAGGACATTGAAGGGCTACCTTGGGAATAAACGATGCTGAATTCTAGGCCTTCTTGAGCGCCCAGGCCAGCCGCAGCGCAGATTTGCACGCTTCCAGGGTTTGCAGGAAAAGTCGGCGAGCGAAGGTCGATAGAGCAAACAGGCGAGGAACGGCTGGGGTCGCATCCGACTTTAGGTTCCTAAATGAGCATTCCGAGCCTGTTTTTAACGCAGCATGGCCTGCGTAGCGCCGAAGGCGCCCAGCGCGCAGCCACTTTTCATGCTGAGCCTGAAGGTTACCGGCGGTCCATTGTCGGCACCCTTCGCCGGCAAGTGCTCGGGTATACTTGCGCGTTTTGTGATGCCCGGCAGGCGTCGTGACGGTCCAGGAAAAGTCCGCTAACGGATTTGTCAGTGAAAACCGTGGCCTTTTCGGCCAGCCTGCGCACAGGGATTTCAGCGATTTTTGGAGTTTTTCATGCTCGAACAGGCTCAACGCGTCCTCAAGGACATCTTCGGCTACGACAGTTTCCGTGGCCGCCAAGGTGCGATCATTGAGCGTGTGGCCAGTGGCGGCGACGCCCTGGTACTGATGCCTACCGGCGGCGGCAAGTCATTGTGCTTCCAGGTCCCGGCCCTGCTGCGCGAAGGCCTGGCGGTGGTGGTCTCGCCATTGATCGCGCTGATGGACGATCAGGTCGCGACCCTGGAGGAACTCGGGGTCGCCGCGGCGGCGCTGAACTCCACCCTGAGCGCCGAACAGCAGCGCGACCTGGCCGCGCGCATCCGGCGGGGCGAGGTGAAGATGCTGTACCTGGCGCCGGAGCGCCTGGTGCAGCCGCGGATGCTGGCGTTCCTGCAGAACCTCGACATCGCCCTGTTCGCCATCGACGAGGCGCATTGCGTGTCCCAATGGGGGCATGATTTCCGTCCGGAGTACCTGCAACTGGGCCAGCTGGCGGAAATGTTCCCCCAGGTGCCGCGCATCGCCCTGACCGCCACCGCCGACAAGCGCACCCGCGAGGAAATCGTCAATCGCCTGCACCTGCAGGATGCCGAGCGTTTCCTCTCCAGTTTCGACCGTCCGAACATCTTCTATCGCATCGTTCCCAAGGAGCAGCCGCGCAAGCAGCTGCTGGCGTTCCTCAGCGAACGACGCAGCGACGCCGGCATCGTCTATTGCCTGTCGCGCAAGAAGGTCGACGAGGTTGCTGCCTTCCTCTGCGAGCAGGGCTTTCCGGCGCTGCCGTATCACGCCGGGTTGCCCAGCGAGCTGCGGGCCTATCACCAGAAGCGTTTCCTCAACGAGGAAGGGCTGATCATGGTCGCGACCATCGCTTTCGGCATGGGCATCGACAAACCCAACGTGCGCTTCGTGGCGCACCTGGACCTGCCCAAGTCCCTTGAGGCCTATTACCAGGAAACCGGGCGTGCCGGGCGTGACGGCCTGCCTGCCGATGCCTGGATGGCCTACGGCCTGCAGGACGTGCTGATGCTCAAGCAGATGTTGCAGAATTCCGAGGGCGACGAACGCCACAAACGCCTGGAGCAGCACAAGCTCGATGCCATGCTGGCGCTGTGCGAGGAAACCCGCTGCCGGCGCCAGACCCTGCTGGCCTATTTCGACGAAGACATGCCACAGCCATGCGGCCATTGCGACAACTGCGTCGACGGCGTGCAGACCTGGGATGCCACCGAGCCGGCGCGCCAGGCGCTGTCGGCGATCTATCGCACTGGCCAGCGGTATGGTGTCGGCCACCTGGTGGACGTGCTGCTGGGCAAGGACACGGAAAAGGTCCGCAGCTTCGGCCATCAGCATCTTTCCGTGTTCGGCGTGGGCAAGGCGCGCAGCGAAGGCGAATGGCGCTCGCTGTTCCGCCAACTGGTGGCCCGCGGCCTGGCCGACATCGATCTGGAAGGCTACGGCGGCCTGCGTCTGAGCGACAGCTGCCGGCCGCTGCTCAAGGGCGAGGTGAGCCTGGAGCTGCGCCGCGACATAAAGCCGCAGATCGCCGCCAAGAGCAGCACCAGCCAGGCCAGCCAACTGGTACGTGGCGAAGAGCGCGAACAGTGGGAAGCCTTGCGCGCCTTGCGGCGCAAGCTGGCGGAAGAACATGGCGTGCCGCCCTATGTCATTTTCCCCGATTCCACCCTGCTGGAAATGCTCCGCAGCCAGCCCGGCTCCCTGGCGGAAATGGCCCGGGTCAGCGGTGTCGGCGCGCGCAAGCTGGAGCGTTATGGCGAGGCATTCCTCGAAGTGTTGGGCGGCCAGGTGGAGGCGCCGAAAGTGGTGGCCGACATCCGCCACGAGCTGATTACCCTGGCCCGCGCCGGCATGACGCCACTGCAGATCGCCGGGCAATTGCAGTGCTCGGAAAAGAACGTTTACACGATGCTCGCCGAAGCCGTGGGCAAGCAGCAGCTATCCCTGGAGCAGGCGCTGGATCTGCCGGAAGACCTGCTCGGCGAGATCCAGGACGCCTTTCTCGACGGCGAAGGCGAGCTGCCCTCGGTGAGCGAAGTGGCCGAGCTGTTTGCCGGTCGCGTGCCGGAAGGTGTGCTGTATTGCGTGCGTGCGGCGCTGGAATCGGAATTCGAGATGTGAGTCCCACGGCGGCAAGATGTAACGATTCAGTTCATGCCAAACCTTGCCACTCGGCAACTGTCATGCTTAGCTGACTAATAATTAGTTTTTCTTAATTTTCAGTCTACTAACTCATGAGTTGTTTATGCCGTTAACCGATCAACACCGTTTTGGCATGCAGTTGGCGCAGATGTCCCGAGGCTGGCGCGCCGAACTGGATCGCCGTCTGGCCGGACTTGGCCTGTCCCAGGCCCGCTGGCTGGTGCTGCTGCACCTCGCCCGTTTCGATGAAGCCCCGACCCAGCGTGAACTTGCCCAGAGTGTCGGCGTCGAAGGACCGACCCTGGCGCGGCTGCTCGACAGCCTGGAAACCCAGGGTTTGGTGCAACGGCAGTCGGTGGTCGAGGATCGCCGGGCGAAGAAGATCGTTCTGTGCGCCCCGGCGCTGCCCTTGATCGAACAGATCGAAACCATCGCCACAGCCCTGCGCAGTGAATTGTTCGTCGGTGTCGATGAAGAGGATATGCGGGTATGCATGCGGGTTCATGCGCACATCCTGGCCAATCTGGAAAAGTCTTGAGGCATAACTAGCGCCGCGGATTTTTGAGCTACCGACACCGGCGGACTATAAGAAATACCAGGTCCACAGCGGCATGCGCAGCCAGCGTATCGCCGCTGTGGTCGCTTTCGGTCCTCAAAAAGGGTGCTCATGTTCCAGAGTCTGCTGGCCGCTCTGCGCGGTTTCGTCGGGTCGTCCTGGGTGGCGAAGAATCGTTCCTTGTTCCTTCTGCCGGTGCTGGCGGCCTTGTATTCGTCCCCGGCCCCGGCGGTGGGCCTGGGTGAAATCACCGTGCATTCGGCGCTGAACCAGCCGCTGGAGGCGGAGATCGCCCTGGTGCAGGCGCAAGGCCTGGAGGAGGGCGAGTTGTCGGTCAGCCTGGCGACGGCCGGCGAGTTCAAGCAGGCCGGTATCGAGCGCTTGCCGTTTCTCGAAGATTTGCGTTTTACCCAGGTTCTGCAGGGCGAGCGCAGGGTGATCCGGGTAGTGTCGAGCAAGCCAGTGAACGAGCCGTTCCTGGATTTCCTGCTGCAGGTGAACCAGGCCAATGGCCGGCAGTTGCGCGAGTACACGCTGCTGATCGATCCCCAGGGAAGCCCCGAGATAGTGCCGGCCCCGGTCAGGGGGGTAGCAAAACCCGAACCGGCGATCGCCACCCAGGCGTCACCCGCGGCGGCCAAAGCGAGCGATCCCGCGGCCGGACAATTGGTGCAAGCCCTGCAGGCCAACCAGCAATTGCAGGACCAGGCCCAAGAGCTGCGCAACACATTGCAGCTGCGGGACGAACAACTGGCGCGCCAGCAGCAACAGCTGGTGGAGCTGCAACGTCAGTTGGCCGAAGCCCGGAGCAAGCCTGCCGATCATCCTGCCCCGGCGCCCGGGGCCGCGACACCCACCGCCGCCAGCCCATCCCAGCCAGCCGAACAGGCCCCGGAGACTGATGAAGGCTCGAATCCCTGGCTGATGCTTGCTGCCTTGCTGTTGACGGCCTGGCTGGTGGTGTTGGTCGTGCGTCGCCGTCGTCAGTCCGCCGCCGTACCGGAGGCACAGACGGCCCCCGAGAGTCGGCCCACACGAACGCTGGCCAGTGCTGTGACGACGGTGGCAGCCCAGGAGTCGTTCAGATCAACGCCCCCTGTTGCTCCGGTACAGCCCGTGGCAGGAGATCGGTTGGTTGATCGCGAGCCGTCGATCGATGTCGACTGGGACCTGATCGCACCTTCCGAGCCCTCCAGCGCTCCGGCGTCTCCTACCGCAGCACCGGCGCCATTCAATGCCGATTCGATCGTCTGGCGCCTGGAGGAGCCAGACGAACCGGGCGCCGGCAGCAAGGCCGAAGCCGAGTCGGACACCAAGCCTCAGAACGTCTGGCCCAAGTTGAGGTAGACCGCTTTCTGGTTGTCGTCGTTGATGCCGTAACTGAAATTCAGCGGCCCCAGCGGCGTGTCGAAACCAAGGAAGATGCTGGCGGCGTTGATGTAGCCACTGTCGAACTCGTTGTCGTTGTTCCAGGCCCGCCCTCGCTCCAGGGAACCGCCGATATACAGCGGGAAGTCCAGGGGCAGGTAGGAGCGGGGTGTCAGCCGCCGGTAGTAGACGCCCCGCATCAGGCTGACGTTCTGGCCCGAGAGCGCATCCTGGCGGAAGCCCGACAGCTGGCGGGCGCCGCCGAGCACGAAGCTTGAGGTCACCACTTCGGCCTCATCCAGGGTCCGGCCATACCGACCGCCGAGGATAAAGGTGTTCGGGCCGCTGCTCAGGGCCTTGTCCAGCTTGAACTCCCACTGCCGGTAGCGCTTGTCCGAGCCCAGGCTGGGTTCGAACTGGCGCAGCGACAGGCCGATGTCCTCGCCCTCATGGGGGAAGTAGACATTGTCCAGGGAGTCGAACGAGTAGCGCAGTTCGTAGTAGCCCTCGTTGAAGCTTTCGCTGGGCAGGTCCTGGTCGCCGACGCGGACATCGGCCTTGCCCCAGGCCTCGCCGACACCGAAGCGGATCTCGCCGCTGTTACCGATCTGGCGCCCGATATTGAGGCCGAAACCGTAGCGTTCCAGGCGGTATTCGGCGATCGGGTCGTTATCCAGCACGGCTTCGATGTTCTGTGACTCGATGCCGATGTAAGGCGCGATGAAGTAGCGCGAGCCGACATCCAGTGGTTGATAGAACTCGCTGTAGAGCTCCTGCTGATCACCGATCTGCACCCGGGTCAGCCATTCGGCGCCGAGGCTGTTGATGCCGTTGACCCGGTAGCTGGCGCCCAGGTTGAAAGCACTGTCGCCGCGCATGTCGTCGGACAGGTTCAGCCCCAGGCGCAGGTAGTCGGTGCCGCTGCGCTTGCCCCGGGCGTTGATCACCAGGGTATGGTCATTGCCTTTGTGGACCACGCGGTATTGCACCTGCTCGAAGTAGTCCAGGCCATACAGCGTGCCCATGTCGGTCTGCAGCCGGCCCAGGTCCAGAGGCTCGCCGATGTGCTGGCGGATGTAGTAGCGGATCACGTCGTCGCTGACCTTCGAATCGTTTTCCACCCGGATCGCGGTGATGATCGGGGTGCGCTGGCTGGGCGTGCGCGCGGCGCTGAGTTCGGCATCCATCGGTTCGGCCCGACGCAGCGGCGCCAGGCGGGTGTCGAGGATGCGGGTGGCGCGGTAGCCGGCGTCGATCATTTCCTGGGCGCGACCGAAGTCGGTGACCCCGAAGCTGGCCAGGGGCGGCTGGATCAGCACGTCATTCTTGTGCAGGGTCGCCAGTTGTTCCTCGGAGTTGCGCCGGGTCATCAGGGTGATCGACTGGTTCAGCACATCGACCACGGTCGCCAACTGCTGGCGCGAGCGCAATGGGGTGCCGATGTCGACCACGATGGCGATGTCCACGCCCATGTCGCGGGCCACATCCAGCGGAATGTTGTCGGTCATGCCACCGTCCACCAGCAGCCGGCCATCCATTTCCACCGGGGCGAACACCGCCGGGATCGACATGCTGGCGCGAATCACCCGGGGCAGGTGGCCCTTGCGGAACACTACTTTCTCGCCGCTGGCGATGTCGGTGGCGACCGCGCGGAAGGGGATCGGCAGCTTGTCGAAGTCCCGGGTATCGCTGGCGTGGGCCAGCATGCTTTCCAGCAGCAGCGCCAGGTTCTGGCCCTGGATGACCCCCAGCGGCAGGCCGAGGCTACCGTCGTCGCGGAAGCTGAGTTTCTGTTTTACCAGGAAGTCGCGGTCATCCTGCTTGCGACGAAACGGTATGTCTTCCCGGGGTGGCGCGTCGGACAGCGCCTGTTGCCAGTCGATGCTCAGGGCCAGTTTTTCCAGCTCGTCGATCTTATAGCCCGAGGCGTACAGCCCGCCGATCACCGCGCCCATGCTGGTGCCGGCAATTGCATCGATCTTCACGCCTTGCTCCTCCAGGGCCTTGAGCACGCCGATATGCGCCAGGCCACGGGCGGCGCCGCCGGACAACACCAGGCCGATCTTCGGCCGTGGCGCTTCGGCGGCGTGCAGGAACACGGGGAGCAAACACAGGAGCAGGCAGGACAGCAAACGACGCATCATGGATCTCGGGGCGAGCGATAAAGGCGGCTATTATAACGACGCCCTTGAGCCCAGGAGTCGGCAGCACCATGTCAGAACGTAAACCCGAAGTGGTCATCACCTATTGCACCCAGTGCCAGTGGCTGCTGCGCGCCGCCTGGCTGGCCCAGGAACTGCTGAGCACCTTCAGCGACGACCTGGGCAAGGTGTCCCTGGAGCCGGCCACCGGCGGCACGTTCCGCATTACCTGCGACGGCGTACAGATCTGGGAACGCAAGGCCGATGGCGGTTTTCCCGAAGCCAAGGTACTCAAGCAGCGGGTGCGCGACCAGATCGATCCGCAGCGCGACCTCGGCCACAACGACCGCACTCAGTGAGACGCGACTTCTGCCACTGGCGCTTTTTTGCTTGAGCCGGACAGGCTGCTGGAGACCACGATGGCGAGGATGATCAAGACGCCGCCGATCAGCATGCGCAGCGTCGGCGTCTCGTTGAACAGCAGCCAGGCCACGGTAATCCCGTAGACCGGCTCCAGGGCGAACACCACCGCCGCAGTACGGGCCTTGATCACCGCGAGGCTGGCGACGAACAGGCTGTGGGCCAGGCCGGTGCAGAAGATGCCGAGCAGGCTGATCCACAACCAGTCGAGGGCCCGGACCTCGCTCAGCCCTGGGGCCGCCACCGGCAGCAAGCACAAGGCAACCACCACGTTCTGGCATAGTGCCGCCTGCACCGCCGGGATGCGCGCGGAACTGGCGCGATTGTTCAGTGACAGCAGGGCGAACAGCAGACCTGATCCCACGGCCCAGAGCAGCCCGCTGGTGGCTTCGCTGGCGAGGTCGAAGTCCGGCGTGACCAGCACCAGGCCGACGCTGACCAGGGCCACCAGGACGATCTCGTTGAGGCGGATCCGCTCACGAAAGATCAGCCCCTCGAGGATCACCGTGAAGGCCGGGAAGCTGGCGAAGCCCAGGGTGGCGATGGCCACGCCGGCGACTTTCACCGCGATGAAGAAACTCACCCAGTGCCCGGCCAGCAGCAGGCCGCTGAGCAGCAGGCGCCACCAGTCCGTGGCCTGCAACCGTTGCCAGCGGATGCTGCTGGCGCAGCGGGCGAAGAACGCCAGGGCGAGCACCGCGAACGCCGCGCGACCAAAGACGATGATGGCCGGCGAAGCGGCGGCGAGTTTGCCGAATACACCGGTGAGGCCGAACATCAATGCGCCGATATGCAGGGCGCCAAGGGCAGTACGCGGAGTCATTTCAATCCTTCAAAACGGTTGAGCGGAGCGGTGCCAGTCTAAAAGCCTGGGCAGGACCCGGTCTGTCGCGATCCTCGCGTTTTTTGTCGACAGCCTAGCGCTGGCCCGTCGCGCGCCGCAGCTTGCCGGGGGAGACGCCGAACTCGCGCAGCACCGCGGCGGCGAAGGCGCTCTGGGAGCTGTAGCCGACGCGGCTGGCGATTTCGCCGATGGGCAGTGCCGAATCGCGCAACAGCCCGGCGGCCATGTGCAGGCGCCGGCTGCGGATGTAGTCCATCGGCGTCTGCCCGCATTCGGCGACAAACCGCGCATGCAGGCGAGCGCTGGACAGTCCGGCGATTTGCGCCAGGTCGGCTACTTGCAGCGGATGGGCGGCGTGTTTATCGATATGGGCATTCAAGGCCGCATAGGGCAGGCGTCGGCCGCCGACGCTGGCGGGGCTGGCCTGGTTGAGGCTGGCCAGCAACAGCACGGCGCCTTGCTGGGCAATCAGCGGGTCGTTGACCGGGCTGCCGGCGAGCCAGTTGACCAGCTGGCTCTGCGCCGTATCCAGGGGCAGGCGCCCAGGGTTGTCGAGTAGGCGGCGACTGGCATCGGCGTGATCGCCCAGCGATTGCAGCAGCCAATGTTCGTCGGGTACGTCGAGCACCAGGCAGCGACTGCCGTTGGGGCTGCCGCAGGCATGATGGGCGCCGGAAGGCACCACCACGAAGCTCTGCTGGACCACCTGGCTGCCCTGGCCGTCGACCTCGAAGTCGAGCTGGCCCGACAGGCCGAACACCAGTTGCGCGTGTTCGTGGCTGTGGACGATCAGGTCGTGGCTGTATTGGCGTAGCGTGAGGATCGGTCTCATCGCAGTCTCCTTGGCAGAACGGCAGTCTACACCGGCGGCCCGGGCTTCAGCGTTGTCATCGGACTGCCGTATTTCTGTCACAGGCGATTAATCGCTGGGGCGCAAGCTCGCAGAAAATGCAGGAGCGTGCCCATGACCAGTGCCGAACTCGCCAGACCCAGCCGTAAACAACGCGTGCGCACCCTGTGGATTTCCGATGTGCATCTGGGCACCCGGGACTGCCAGGCGGAGCATCTGTCGCAGTTCCTCAAGGGCTATCACGCCGACCGGATCTACCTGGTCGGCGACATCATCGACGGTTGGAAGCTGCGCGGCGGCATGTACTGGCCCCAGGCACACACCAACGTCATCCGCCGCCTGCTGACCATGAGCAAGCGCGGCACCGAGGTGATCTATGTCACCGGCAACCACGACGAATTCCTGCGCCGTTATTCGAAGCTGATCCTGGGCAATATCCAGTTGGTGGACGAGGCGGTGCACGTCACCGCCGACGGCCGGCACCTGCTGGTGATCCATGGCGACCAGTTCGATGTCATCACCCGCTACCATCGCTGGCTGGCCTTTCTCGGCGACTCGGCCTACGAGTTCACCCTGACCCTCAATCGCTGGCTGAATCACTGGCGGGCGCGCTACGGCTACGGTTACTGGTCGTTGTCGGCCTACCTCAAGCACAAGGTCAAGACCGCGGTCAGCTTTATCAGCGACTTCGAGGAAGCCATCGCTCACGAATGCGTGAAGCGTGAGTTGCACGGCGTGGTGTGCGGGCACATTCACCATGCCGAGATCCGCAAGGTCGGCGAGGTGGACTACCTCAACTGCGGGGATTGGGTCGAGTCGTGCACCGCCCTGATCGAGCACTGGGACGGCACCATCGAACTGTATCGCCTGGCCGACGCCCAGGCGCGGGAGGCGCAGCGCAAGGCCGAACAGGCCAAGGTCGCGGAGCTGGCCTGAATAGTATCGCGAGCAAGCTCGCTCCTACCTGTAGGAGCGAGCTTGCTCGCGATGGCCGCTCAGCTGTCCTCAGGCCGGTGCGTGTTCCTTTATGGCCGCCTTGTAGATCGAGTTTTTCGGCTGGGCGAACAGGCGTTCGAGCATGGGTTCGAAAAAGCTCAGGGGCAGGCTGTCGTAGCCTGGATCGAACGCCGCGGCGTCGTACTTGGCACAGAACTCGGCGGTCTGCAGATACAGCGGGTGGTCCTTGAATTGTTCGCGCAGGTGCCGGTCCATGCCCAGGTGATGGAAGAAGTAGTAGCCCTGGAAGATCCCGTGCTTCTCCACCATCCACAGGTTCTCGGGGCTGACGAAGGGCTTGAGGATCGCCGCGGCGATGTCCGGGTGATTGTAGGAACCCAGGGTGTCGCCGATGTCGTGGAGCAGGGCGCAGACCACGTATTCCTCGTCGCGGCCGTCATGCCAGGCCCGGCTGGCGGTTTGCAGCGAGTGGCTCAGGCGGTCCACCGGGAAGCCGCCAAAATCGCCCTCGAGCAACTTCAGGTGCGCCACGATGCGCGCCGGCAACTGCTTGGCATAGGCCCTGAAATCCGCGGCGATGATCGCCCAGTCTTCCTGGGTGCCATCCTTCATGTGGGTGAAACGGGCGTGAGCGTTCATCGGCCATCCTCTTGTTGTTTTTTGCGCAACGATGGGAGTCTATGCCCTGGATCCAATCCTGCACTGGCTGTGCAGGACGGCTTGCTGTCCGGCCAGGCCTAGAACGGCACCTTGCCGGTCAGCATGTCGCGGTACATGACGAAATCGCCCACAAGGCTGTAGAACGGATGCTGGAAGGTGGCCGGGCGGTTCTTCTCGAAGAAGAAATGACCGACCCAGGCGAAGCTGTAGCCGGCCACCGGCAGGGCCAGCAGCAATAGCCAGGCGCCTTTGCCGATGGCGAAGGCGAGGATGAAGATCACCAGGGTCGTGCCCACGAAGTGCAGGCGGCGGCAGGTGCTGTTGCTGTGTTCGCTCAGGTAATACGGATAGAACTCGGCGAAGCTATTGAACTGCTTGATGTTATCCACGACTGCGATCTCTGTGGTTGTTGTTCTGCCAGCGGGACGCTCTGCGGGGAGCTTATTTGAGTCTAGAGTCATCAATGGCTGGGGCCAGTGACAATAGGCGCCACTTTAGTATCCTTGGAATGAAACTCGGGAAATAAGGTTTAGAGGCTATATGGCCATAGTCCTTTTGTCTTTGAGAAATGCTTCCGCACCTAATCTGCCTTTGTCTCAGGTGAAGATATCCAGCAGCGATACATTCTTGTGATTGTTGTTCAGTCCTTATGAGCTGTTACGCAACTTGCAGCGGATGTTCCTCCAACCGACGCCGCAGCCTTGAAGCGCAGGCACGGCAAGCCCGGTTCGAGTAACGTGCCGGGTTTCTTCTGAGTTCTCCAGCAAGGGGAGGGCCGCTCTGGCGGCTGGATGGTGGAGGCTTGCGTTGGGCCAGTGAGCTATTGGGACAGCCGGGGCAGGCGGTTCGTAGTGACCTTGGCTAGCTGTAGCGCACAAGGGGGGCTGCCAGCCACCTTATGTCGGTAGCTTGGCATCAACCGGCTGGGCCGGTTTGTTATCTGGAGTCTCATTGGTATCCAGATAGCTCAATTCGAGCCCTCGCCTGTAGTAACCAATGAGGAAAAGCAGTAATGGTCCAGTGGATGGTGAGGACAAGCCATCCTGGAACACATTGAATACAGTGAAAAATGGAACGATAAGAATAGCTGTCGCGATATATAGATTGCGTTGGTACTTGGTTTTTTGTGGGTTTCTAAAGAATGGGCGGGTAATATTCCAAAGGAAGGCGAAGTAGAAGATCCCCGCGAGAGCCCCCATTTTCCACAGTGCGCCCAGGTACTGATTGTGAGGGGTGTACCCGGAAGTACTGACATCATTTTCAAAGTAACCCAGTCCAGAGTCGAAAATGCCATAGCCGCTGAACCCGGTGCCGAATATTGGGCTTTTTAACAAATCTTCGACAAGGATTACATATAGACCCAGTCTTCCAGAGGATACGGCGTCCCAGTTTCCATCGGAGATGTTCTCGGCCATTATTCGAGCCTTCGCAAACAGTTCGACGAAATATTGTGAGAAGAAGGTTATTACGACTAGTGTCACCAGTATCGCGAAAACCCCGGAAAGGTTCGCCCAAAATAGTCTGTTAGTTGTCATTTTTCCCATGAGCAAATAACAAATACCGCTGATCAGCACGCCAAAGGCGGCTTGTCTTGAGCCACTGCCAAGAACCAGAATCAAGCAACATAGCATGCCGATGCATGCAATGATTTTTACATTTTTTACGGGTTTCATAACGACGCCGAGCGCTAGCAACGTCATAAATGCAAAAGAAAAGAATACGGCAATTCCATTGATGCCATTACTGCCGTGGAATTTCAAACCAAAGAAAGTAGGATCGAATATACCGCCCAGAATCCACTCTCCAGGTATCCTTTCGAATTCTGCAATTGCAGCTACATGATGTTTGACGAATATGGCGTCGACAGTGGCTGCAAAGGCTGTGATAGAAAGAAGCAAGATGATTGTCTTGTTGAACTTTTCTGGCTGAAAGTTTCGTACTCCAAGGCTTTGTCCTAGCAGGTAGATTAAATATGGTTTGAAGAAAAAAGCCATGGAAAGTAATGCGCGACCGATATTGCCAGGCATGTATATCGATTGGACGAAGATTAGTGAGGTGAGTGACAGGAAAATACTAAGAAGAAGCCAGCGGTTTATTTTAGGGTGGATTGTTAATACATAGAACAGCGCAAATAGGCACAGTACATCAGCCGGGGCAATCTCGACACCCAAAGCTGGAACAAAGATTCGCAAAGGAATGCACAGTAGAAGAGCGGAAAAAAACAGGAGCATTTGCTGCGGTCCTTTGCACGGAACGGTATATAAATTGGCATGCACATTACATGATGCTCATGCGGATTGCCATTGGCGATAGGATTCTATTCAGCCTATTGGACAGCACGAGATGGAAGGGCGCAATGCCATTATATTGGCATTGCGGAGTCCCATAGCTTCTATCGATCCCTAACTGGCTAAGATGAACTGCCTGGAACCCTTGTAAATAAAGCGATGTAAATTACGCTCTATGGGTTGGTATCCTTGGGAAATCGGCCGTGGCATGCGGCTCATCATGTAAAAGAACCCACCATGAGCGAACGAACGACTTCTGCAAGCTGGGCGATGGGAATTGTCAAAGCTCTGGAGATGGACGGCCTGGATTGCCGTGCATTGTTCAAGCAGATCGGGCTCGACTATGCCGCGCTGGACGACCCGGACGCACGCTTCCCCCAGGACTCGATGACGCGTCTCTGGCAGCGTGCGGTGGAGCAGTCCGGCAACCCGGCGATCGGCCTGAACATGGGCAAGGTGGTGCGACCGGCCTCCTTCAACGTGGCCGGGTATGCCCTGATGTCCAGTCGTACCCTGGTCGAGGGTTTCCAGCGTTTGGTGCGCTATCAGCGGATCATCGCGGAAAGCGCTGACCTGAGTTTCCGGCTTTTACCTGAAGGTTATGCGCTGATTCTGACGGTGCACGGCGATCATCTGCCGCCGACCCGGCAAAGTGCCGAAGCCTCGCTGGCCTGCGCGCTGGCGCTGTGTGGCTGGCTGACCGGGCGTACGCTGCAGCCGCGCCAGGTCCTGATGCAGGGGGCGGTACCGGTCGATCTGGAGCCCTACAAGCAGGCGTTTCATGCGCCGCTGGTGTTCAACGCGCCTTACGATGCGTTGATTTTCGAGCGGGCCGATATGGAAGCGCCGTTGCCGACCGCCAATGAGGCCATGGCGCGGCTGCATGACCGCTTTGCCGGTGAGTACCTGGCGCGGTTCTCCGAAAGCCGGGTGACACACAAGGCCCGCCAGGCGTTGTGCCGGTTGCTGCCCCAGGGTGAGCCGAAGCGCGAAACCGTGGCCCAGACCCTGCACCTGTCCCAGCGCACCCTGCAACGGCGTCTGCAGGAGGAGGGCACCAGTTTCCAGACCCTGCTCGACGACACCCGTCGTGAGCTGGCCGAGCAGTACCTGGCGCAGCCGAGCATGACCCTGCTGGAGATTGCCTATCTGTTGGGGTTTGCCGATCCGAGCAACTTTTTCCGCGCTTTTCGCCGCTGGTTCGATGCCACGCCCGGCGAATACCGGGCGCGATTGCAGGAATCCGGGGCCGCTGTCAGTGACGCCAGAATGCCGGAATACACAGTACGAATACGGTGATGATCTCCAACCGGCCGAGCAGCATGCCCAGGGACAGAATCCACTTGGCGGCGTCCGGCAGGGTGGCGAAGTTGCCGGCCGGACCGATGGTTTCGCCCAGGCCCGGGCCGACCCCCGACACCGTACTGGCCGCGCCGGTCAGGGCGGTCATCCAGTCCACACCCAGCAGCGACAGCGCCAGGGCGATCACGCAGATGGTGATGGCGAAGAAGAACGAGAAGGTCAGGATCGAACGGACGATTTCCTCGTCGAGGCGGTGACCGTTGTATTTCTGCTTGATCACCGCGCGCGGGTGGATCAGCTGGTTCAAGTTGGCCTTGAGCAGGATGTAGGCGACCTGGAAGCGGAAGATCTTGATCCCGCCGGCGGTCGAGCCGGAACAGCCGCCGACGAAGCCCAGGTAAAAGAACAGCATCAGCGAGAAGTTGCCCCACAGGCTGTAGTCGCCCAAGGCGAAACCGGTGGTGGTGACCACCGAGGTGACGTTCAGCGCGACGTGACGCAGGGCCTCCAGCCAATGCAACTGGGTGGTCCACCAGTACCAGGTGCCGAGCACCAGCCAGGTCACCAGCAGCATGCCGAGCAGGCCCTGGACCTGCTGGTCCTTGATCAGCGCCCGGCGGTTGCCGCGCAGGGTGGCGACGTACAGGGTGAACGGCAGGCTGCCGAGGATCATCACCACCACTGCCACCCAGTGCACCGCCGGTTGCGGCCAGTGCGCCAGCGAGCTGTCGGAGGTGGAGAAGCCGCCGGTGGAAATCGCCGACATCGCGTGGTTGATCGCGTCGAACAGGCTCATCCCGGCCCACCAGAAGGCCAGGCTGCCGAGAATGGTGATGCCGACATACGCCGCCACGATCAGCCGCGCCACCATGTGCGAACGCGGCATGACCTTTTCCGAGCGGTCCGAAGATTCGGTCTGGAACAGGCGCATGCCACCGATGCGCAGCAGCGGCAGGATCGCCACCGCCATGCCGATGAAGCCGATGCCGCCGAGCCAGTGCAGCAGGGAGCGCCACATCAGGATGCCCGGCGACATGTTGTCCAGGCCGCTGAGCACGGTGGCGCCGGTGGCGGTGATGCCGGACATGCTTTCAAAGAACGAGTCGGTGTAGCTGATGTGCTGGGTCAGCAAAAACGGCAGGGCGGCGAAGATGCACACCACCAGCCAGCTGGACACCGTCAGCAGGTACATGTCCCGCGGACGCAGGTGCACATGTTCCGGACGCCCCGGTATCACCAGGGCCAGGCCGGCGACGAAAGTGATCATGCTGGCCCAGAGGAACGACGGCAGGTCGCCGGTGCGTTCGAACAACACCAGGGTCGCCATCGGAATGACCATGGCGATGGCCAGGGTGATCAGGAAAATGCCGATGATGAAACCAATGATCCGTAGGGTCGGCAACGCCATGAGGTCCGCTCGGGGCTGATAAGGAGGGCGCCATTCTACCTGCGGCGCAGAGCATGTAAACCGGCACCCGGAAGGCACTTCCCGGTAGAATGGCCGGACATTTTTTTCAGGAGGTGGCCGATGGAGGCTCTCGACGCATTGCTCAACCGTGTTTCCGTACCGCGTCTGGTGGACCCGGCGCCGACGGCGGCGCAACGCGAAGCGCTGTTCGCGGCGGCATTGCGCGCCCCGGATCATGGCCAGTTGCGGCCGTGGCGCTTTCTGACGGTGGAAGGCGCGGCCCGCGAGCAGTTGGGCGAGCTGCTGGTGGAGGCGGTGCAATTGCAGGGGGGCGAAGTGACCCAGGCGGCCCTGGACAAGGCCCGTGCCATGCCATTGCGCGCGCCGTTGGTGGTGGTTGTGGTGGCTCGCCTGCAGGAGCACGTCAAGGTGCCGAAGTCGGAGCAACGGTTGGCGGCCGGCTGTGCCGCCCACGGCATCCTGCTGGCGGCCTATGCCCAGGGTATCGGTGCGGTATGGCGTACCGGCGAGCTGTCCTATTCACCCCATGTCGCCAAGGGCCTTGGCCTGGGCGAAGGTGAAGAGATCATCGCCTTCCTGTATCTGGGCACACCACTGAACGAGCCACGGGTCGCGCCCAAGGTGGATACGGCGGAGTTCGTCAGCGCCTGGTCGGGCAAGGCCTGATCCTAGAGTCGCGGTGTAGCGGATAGCCAATCGCGGGCAAGCCTCGCTCCGACTTGCCCGCGATGCTTTTCAGGCCTGAGCGCTAACGCCTGGCACCAACGGCAACGCCAGGCTGGCGATAAAACCACCCTGCGGATGATTGTCCAGGGTCAGGCTGCCGCCATGGCGTTCCGCGGCACGTCGGGCGATGGCCAGGCCCAGCCCGTGACCCGGCGCGGTCTGGCCCGGGGCGCGGTAGAAGGGTTCCCCCAGCTGGCGCAAATGTTCGGCCTCCACACCGGGGCCGTGATCGCGGACGCTGAGCACGATCCTGTCCCCCTGACGCAATGCCTGTACTTCGATCGGCTGTCCGGCCGGGTTGAAGCGCTGGGCATTGCGCAGCAGATTGTCCACCGCCCGCTCGATCATGGTCGGCCAGCCCTTGAGGCTGAGTTGCGATTCGGCCTGGATGTTCACCGGCTGTTCCGGGCAGGCCAGTTGGGCATCCTTCTGCAGGTTATCGAGCAGGGCGTTGAGGTCCACCTCTTCGGCGCTGGCGTTGTCGGCATCGACCCGGGCCAGCACCAGGATTTCGCTGATCAGCGCTTCCAGGCGATCGCACTCGCGGGTCAGGCGCGGCCACAGGCGCTCGCGCTCCTCGACTGTGGCGCGCTCGGCCAGTGCCAGGGCGATGCGCAGGCGCGCCAGCGGCGAGCGCAGCTCGTGGGAGACGTCGCGCAGCAGTTGGCGCTGGCTGCCGATCAGGCTTTGCAGGCGCGAGCCCATGCGGTTGAAGTCCTTGGCCAGCACGCCGAACTCGTCGCGGCGGGCGGCCAGGCGGGCCAGGCTGTTCTGTTGGTAGGTGGCCTGTCCCAGGTCATGCACCGCACCGCGTAAACGGCTGAGGGGGCGGGTGATGGACAGGGTCACCAGCAGGCTGAACAGGGTCAGCACCACCAGCGCGATGGTCAGGGCACTCAGCGGCCACAGCAGGCTGTCGCGGTGCCAGGCGTCCAGTTCCGGATGGGGGATGCGGTAGATCAGCAGGTAGGTCTCGCCGGTTTTCGGGCTGGTGTATTCGGCGGTCAGGCGCCGCCAGGGCAGGCGCCGGTCATCGTTGTTCTGCCGGGCCTCCAAGGCGGCCGCGCGGCGCGGGAAGGTGCCACGGACCACCGGGTCGCCGGCGTCGTTGAGCACTTGCACGTTGACGTGATACTGGTGCTTGCGTTGCTCCAGGATCTCCTGGGCGGCGTCTTCGCCTTGTTCTTCGTAGGTGCGCGTCCACTCTTCGGCCAGGGTATTGAGGCCCGGATGGCGACTGAGGATCCAGGCATCCTGGTTCAGCATGTGGCCAAGCAGAATCGACAGCCCTGCAACCAGAGTGATGGCCAGCCAGAAGCTGGCGAGGATGCGCCAGAACAATGAACGCACGGGAAGTCCTCAAACAAGGAAAACCCAGTGGGAGCGCCACTGGGCTGTGGAATAAGCGCTAAAGCATTATTGCGCTTTTTGCGGCTGTTGCGCTTTCCAGGCCTTGAACTCGGCCCATTCGGCGCGGCGCTCGGCGTGTTTCTTCTGGATGGCGTCAAACTCTTTCTGCTGTTCCGGCTTGAGCAGGGCGCGGATGTCGGCTTCGGTTTTCTGGCGCTTGGCGGCGATCTCGTCCTTCATGGCTTTCTGGTCGGCCGGCGACAGTTTTTCCAGGTACTTCTGCACCAGCTGCTTGCGCTCGTGCATCTGCTCACCCATCAGCTTGCGGATCTGCTGGCGCTGCTCGTGGCTCAGGTCCAGCTGGCTGTAAGGGCCTTTGCCCCGCATGTGTTCGCTGTGGCGCGGGCCATCCATCGGCCCCATGGGGCCTGCGCCTTCCGGCATGGCCATGGCCACGGTCGGCAGGGCGGCGGCGAACATCAGAGCGATCAGGGTCTTGCGCATGGTGTATCTCCTTGTCTCATTCCCGGTCAGTTCCGGATGTGTGCAGATTACGCAGAGCAAGGTCAGCGGCGGTCAGCGAAGGGTAAAGCTTGGGTAAAGACGTTTTTTGGCGAAACTGACATAACCCCTGTAGCCGCTGCCGAGCCCGCGAGGCTGCGAACGACCGGTACGCTCGCGGGGATCTTGCGAATGCAGGACGGCGGCGCCCTATCGCAGCCTGCGGCAGCGGCTGCAGGACCAGGGATCTGTTCAGAGTCAGAGGCTGTAGTAGTAGCCGCGGCTGCGCAGGGCGACGATGCGCGGGCGGCCGTCGGGGTGCGGGCCGATCTTCTTGCGCAGGTTGCTGACGTGCATGTCAAGGCTGCGGTCGTACAGGGTCAGCTTGCGGCCCAGGGCGATCTGCGCCAGTTCCTGCTTGTCCAGCGGTTCGCCCGGTTGCTTGAGCAAGGCTTCCAGCAGGCGGCTTTCGGAAACGGTGAGGGTGATGTCCTGTTCGTCGATGCTGACCACGCCGCGTACCGGGCTGAAACACAGGTCGCCCAGCTCCATCTGGCTGGACACCGCGGTCGGGTGGCTGCGGCGCAGCACAGCGCGCAGGCGGGCGGTCAGTTCACGCGGGTCGCAGGGTTTGGCCAGGTAGTCGTCGGCGCCCAGCTCCAGGCCGAGGATGCGGTCCAGGGGCTCGCCGCGGGCCGAGAGCATCAGCACCGGCAAGTCCGGGTGGTCGCTGCGCAGTTGCTTGAGCAGTTCCAGGCCGCTGCCGTCGGGCAGCATCACGTCCAGCACCACCGCCGCCGGGGCGTGATCGGCCAGGGCGCGACGGGCGCTCAGGCCATCGTGGCAGGCCCGTACCTGAAAACCCTCCTGGCCCAGCCAGCTGGTCAGGAGCTCGCAGAGCTCCTGGTCATCGTCAATCAGTAACAGGTCGCTCATGAATCACTCAATTTAGCCATTGTCGACGCTTTCTATGTCCACCACTGGCGAAGATACCGCAGAGCAGGGCCAATAGCGCTACCCCGGCGCCGGTGACGAACCACTGTTGCTGCTCGGTCAGCAGGCGCGGCACGGAACTGGCCTGGACTTCGCGCAGTTGCAGCTTGAGGCGCTGATTCTCCTGGCGCAGGCGGCTCAGCTGGGCGCTTTCGCGCTCGCTGTCGGCACCCTGCAATTGCCGGGTCAGCTCTTCACGCTGGCGCTCGCTGTCTTTGAGGCGCTGCTGCAATTCGTTGATCTGGCTGCCGGCACTCAGGGACAAAGGCGTCGAATGCCCAGGGTCCGTGGTTTCTTCGGCGGAGGCGCTCGCCCCGATCGTTAACATGACCAACAACAGGCACAACAGACCTTGGCGCATCGCAACTCCTGATTCCAATCGAGTGTTGGGCAGGTTGTCGGCAGTCAAACGAGAATAATGAGCGATTGAGAGCGCGATGAACCGATAAGGTTCACCGCGGGGGAGAGGATTTACGGCAGGACTTGCTTGAACGGCTTGACCACGACGTTGGCATAGACACCGGCGGCGACGTAAGGGTCGGCGTCGGCCCAGGCCTGGGCGGCGTTCAGCGAGTCGAATTCGGCGACGATCAGGCTGCCGGTGAAACCCGCGGCGCCAGGATCATTGCTGTCGACGGCAGGGTGTGGCCCGGCCAGTACCACGCGACCTTCGGCCTTGAGCTGCTGCAACCGCTCCAGATGCGCCGGGCGCGCGGCCAGGCGGTTTTCCAGGGAGTTGGCGACGTCTGTAGCAATGATTGCGTAAAGCATGTCAGTCCTCGGTTTTCGACGTGGTGGGTTCGGTGTCGTGAAGATGGCGCGACAGGTAAATGCCCTGGCCGACCAGGAACAGCACGGTCATGCCCAGGCTGCCGAAGACCTTGAAGTCGACCCAGATGCTCTGGAAGGTGAAGGCGACGAACAGGTTGGCGGCGCCGCAGAACAGGAAGAAGGCGATCCAGGCGATGTTCAGGCGGGTCCAGACCGGATCCGGCAGGCTCAGCGCGTGGCCCATGATGCGCTTGATCAGCAGGCGGTCGCCGATGAAATGGCTGCCGATAAAGGCCAGGGCGAACAGCCAGTTGACCACCGGTGCTTTCCACTTGAGGAAGGTCTCGCTGTGGAAGGCCAGGGTCAGGCTGCCGAACACCAGGCAGGCGACCAGGGTCAGCCACTGGCTTTTCTCCAGCTTGCGCTGGGAGATGAACAGCGCGCCGTAGACCACCAGGGAACTGATGATCAACACCGCCGTGGCGCTGTAGATACCGCCTACGGTCAGTTGTTGACCGGCAATGTCGACGACTCGGGGATCGATTTTGTAGACGATGAAAAACAGGAACAGCGGGATGAAGTCGATGAATTGTTTCACAGTGGCAGCCAGAAGCAGGATGTGGCGGCATAATAACAAACATCCATGGTAGCGAAAGCGCCAGCTGACTTGAGGTTGAACAGTCCCGTGAATGTTGATTTGCACTGCCACAGCACGGCCTCCGATGGCGCCCTGGCGCCCGCGGCTCTGGTTGCGCGTGCGTTCGAGAAAGGCGTGCGAGTCCTGGCCCTGACCGATCATGACACCCTGGAAGGCCTCGACGAGGCGCGCCTGGCGGCCCATGAACTGGGCATGCAACTGGTCAATGGCGTCGAATTGTCCTGCACCTGGGGTGGGGCGACCATTCATGTGCTGGGCTACGGCTTCGACGTCAATGCACCGTCATTGGTCGAAGCCATCGGCAAATTGCACGACGGTCGCTGGCTGCGGTCCGAAGAAATAAGCCGCAAGCTGGCGCTCAAAGGAATGCCGGGCGCCCTCGAAGGGGCCCGGGCGATCCAGCAGGAACTGGGCGATAGCGGCAATGCGCCGGCCCGGCCGCACTTCGCCGATTACCTGGTGCGCGCCGGTTTCGTGAAGGACCGCGCCGAAGCTTTTCGCAAATGGCTGGGGGCCGGCAAGCTGGGCGACGTCAAGCAGCACTGGCCGACCCTCGAGGAAACCGTCGAGACGTTGCGCGCGGCGGGGGCCTGGGTCAGCCTGGCGCATCCCTGGCATTACGATTTCACCCGCAGCAAACGTCGCCGCCTGATTGCCGACTATATTCAAGCAGGTGGCCACGCGATCGAGGTGGTCAACGGCCATCAACCCGCCGAGCAGGTGGGCAGCCTGGCCATCCTTGCTCGGGAGTTCGGTCTGCTGGTGAGCGCCGGCAGTGATTTTCATGGCCCTGGAGGCTGGTCCGAGATAGGCGAGTATCGCCCTGTTCCGGAGGATCTGCCGCCGCTCTGGTGTCGGTTCAAACATGACCCAATTATTGCCGCCGTCTGAACAGGTAGAGAATGTGAGTCAATTTTTCCAGATTCATCCGGAAAACCCGCAACCGCGCCTGATCAAACAGGCTGTCGAAATCATCCGCTCAGGGGGCGTGGTGATTTACCCGACCGACTCGTCCTACGCCATTGGCTGCCAGATCGGCGACAAGAGCGCGGTCGAGCGCGTGCGGCGCCTGCGGCAACTGGATGACAAACACAACTTCGCGCTGATCTGCAGCGACCTGTCGCAGCTGGGTCTGTTCGCCAAGATCGATACCGGCACCTTTCGCCTGCTCAAGGCGCATCTGCCTGGGCCTTATACCTTCATCCTCAACGCCACCCGCGAAGTGCCGCGGCTGTTGCTGCACCCGAAGAAACGCACCATCGGCCTGCGGGTGCCGAGCCATCCGATCGCCCTGGCGCTGCTGGCCGAACTCGGCGAGCCGCTGATGAGCGTCAGCCTGATCATGCCCGGCGAAACCGAGCCGATGAACGACCCTTATGAAATGCGCCAACTGCTCGAGCATCAGGTCGACCTGATCATCGATGGCGGTTTTGGCGGCATCATGGCCTCCACCGTGATCAACCTGGCCGATGGCGAGCCGGAAGTGATCCGTATCGGCTGCGGCGACCCGGCTCCCTTCATGGTCGAGGCCTGAATGTCCGCAGTGGAACACGTCGACGACCAGGCCGGAGCGCAGCAGGAGCTGCCCTTTGCGATGGTTTATGGCCAGGCGGTCATGGAAATGCCGCTGGACCTGTACATCCCGCCGGACGCCCTGGAAGTATTTCTCGAAGCCTTCGAAGGCCCGCTCGACCTGCTGTTGTATCTGATCCGCAAACAGAACATCGACATCCTCGACATCCCGGTGGCGGAAATCACCCGCCAGTACATGGGCTATGTCGAGTTGATGCAGTCGGTGCGCCTGGAACTGGCCGCCGAATACCTGGTGATGGCGGCCATGCTCGCCGAGATCAAGTCGCGCATGCTGTTGCCGCGCTCGGCCGAGGTGGAAGAGGAAGAGGAAGACCCGCGCGCCGAATTGATCCGTCGCCTGCAGGAGTACGAGCGCTTCAAGGCCGCCGCCGAAGGTATCGACGGCCTGAGCCGGGTCGGCCGCGACGTCATAGTGCCCAAGCTCGACGCCCCGGAAGCCCGGGCGCGCAAGTTGTTGCCGGATGTCGCCCTGGAAGAGGTGCTGATGTCCATGGCCGAGGTGTTGCGCCGTGGCGACATGTTCGAAAGCCATCAGGTCAGTCGCGAGGCGCTGTCCACCCGCGAGCGCATGAGCGAGGTGCTGGAGCGGCTCAAGGGCGGTGGTTTTGTGCCCTTTGTCGAGCTGTTCACCGCGGAAGAAGGACGCCTGGGGGTGGTGGTGACCTTCATGGCGATCCTCGAACTGGTCAAGGAATCCCTGGTCGAGCTGGTACAGAATGAGCCCTTCACGGCTATCCATGTGCGGGCACGAGCCGAATAACGAGCTGAAACAATGAATCTGAATGAACCCCGCGAGCTGGCGCCACTGCTTGAAGCCTTTCTGTTGGCCTCGGGAAAACCGCAATCCATGGAGCGCCTGTTCGAACTTTTCGAGGAAGGCGAGCGGCCGGACCCCGCGGTCTTCAAGAAGGCCCTGACCATTCTTGGCAAGTCCTGCGAAGGGCGGGCCTTTGAACTCAAGGAAGTGGCCTCCGGTTATCGCCTGCAGGTGCGGGAAAAGTTCGCGCCCTGGGTCGGCCGTTTGTGGGAAGAACGGCCCCAGCGTTATTCCCGGGCGATGCTGGAAACCCTGGCGTTGATTGCCTACCGCCAGCCGATCACCCGGGGCGAAATCGAGGATGTGCGGGGCGTGGCGGTCAATAGCCAGATCGTCAAGACCTTGCTGGAGCGCGAGTGGATTCGCGTGGTCGGCTACCGTGACGTGCCAGGCAAGCCGGCGATGTTCGCCACCACCAAGGCGTTTCTCGATCATTTCAACCTGCAGAACCTCGACGACCTGCCGCCGCTGGCCGAGCTGCGCGAAATCGAAACCGAGCCGGTCCTCGACTTCGACGACGCACCGGTGCCTGCCAGCCTGCAAGCTTTGGCCGACGCCAGTGCCGAGCCGGAAGAGCCGAAGGAAGAGACCAGTTTCCACACCTTGCTGCTGGAGCTGGACTCGATGGAGGAGGGGATCAAGACCGACTTCGACGATCTGCATCGCGATGGCGCGGTGGATTCGTCCGGGGACGATGTGATTGCCGGCGCCGAGGTGGGCGCCGAGATCAGGGCCGAAGCGCACACTCGTGCCGAAGCCGAAGTACAAGTCGAGCACGATACCGAACTCGAAGCGGACGCCGACGACGAACAGGAAGTCGATGACGATGTGCTCGGCGTCGCCGAAGCCCGCGCCAAGCTGCTGGCCGCCGTGGCAGCGCTGGAACCGCCGGCTCCGGAACTGAGCGACGAAGAGGCCGAAGCCCTGGCGCTGGCCGAGGCCATCGAGAACGAAAGACGCCTGCTCGAAGACGATTGAGACGCCTCGGTCGCCCAGGTGCCTGCGCTGCCACCGGCCAGCGGAAAAATCGGTAGGCCACCACTTATCGGCTAGTCTCTGATGCGCAACCGACGCCATGAGCGTATGATTCGCGACCCTTTGGCGATCCCTTCGCCACAAGACCTGTTTTTATTACTGTTCAGGCCGCTCAAGCCTGAATCGACACACCGGGAGGTGCCCAGATGAGTGAAGATCAGCAAGACCAACAGGAAATCGGCCCAGCAGGCGAAAAGCTGCAGAAAGTCCTCGCCCGTATCGGTGTCGGCTCGCGCCGTGACGTAGAGTCCTGGATCAGCCAGGGCCGGATCAAGGTCAATGGCAAAGAGGCCACCCTTGGCCTGCGCGTCGACCTGCACGACGCCATCTCCATCGATGGCAAGGTGATCAAGCGCGAAGAGGCGTCCGAATCGGTCCGCCGCGTGATCATGTACAACAAGCCCGACGGCGAAATCTGCACCCGTGACGACCCGGAAGGCCGCCCGACCGTGTTCGACAAGCTGCCGCGTCCGCGAGAAGGCCGCTGGATCAATATCGGTCGCCTCGACATCAACACCACCGGCCTGCTGATGTTCACCACCGACGGTGAGCTGGCCAACCGCCTGATGCACCCGTCCTATGAAATGGACCGTGAGTACGCGGTACGTGTGCGTGGCGAAGTCGACGACGAGATGATCGAGCGCCTGAAAGCCGGCGTGATGCTCGAAGACGGCCCGGCCAAGTTCACCGACATCCAGCAGGCGCCCGGTGGTGAAGGTTTCAACCACTGGTACCACTGCGTGGTGATGGAAGGCCGCAACCGTGAAGTACGTCGCCTGTGGGAATCCCAGGGCCTGGTGGTCAGCCGCCTGAAGCGCGTGCGTTTCGGTCCGGTGTTTCTCAACTCCGACCTGCCGATGGGCCGCTGGCGCGAAATGAGCCAGTACGAAGTGGACGTCCTCAGCGCCGAGGTTGGCCTGACGCCGGTGGCGATGCCGCAGCTCAACGCCAAGAGCAAGGACAAGCTGGAACGCATGCAGCGCAAATCCTCGCGCCCGGTGGGCAAGAGCGAGCGCGTGCGGACTCTGCGTCCGGCCCATGGCGCGCCTGCTGCTGGTGCCCCGCGCCCGTCGCGCGAGCCGCAGATCGAAGGCGAGCGTCCAGGCCGCAAGCCCGCGCCACGCCAGGATGGCGAGCGCGCTCCACGGGCGCCGCGTCCGGCTGCCGGTCGGGGGGAATCGGGTCGTGGTACGCCAGTGGCGGATCGTCCGAGCGACACCAAGCGCCCGGCCAAGCCAGCGCCGAAGTCCAAGCGTCCGGGCATCGTCCTGGTCGACAAGGACGCACCGTCGGGCAAGCGCCGTGGCGCCCCGGCCGGTTCCGGCCAGCGCCCGGGGTTCGGTCGCCGCAAGCCCGAGTGAGGCAGCCTTGAGCTGCAAGCTGTAAGCGACAAGAAAAAACGCCAACCTCAGGGTTGGCGTTTTTTTTTGCCTCTATGTAGCCGCAGGCTGCGCCAGCGGCTACAGGCTCAGAACACGAACCTGCCATCGAACACCGGCTTGTCGTCCAGCGCCAGCACCCCGCTGGCAAAGATCAGGTCCAGGTGATGGCTGCCCTTGGCGCCACCGCCCAGCCCCAGGTGCAGGCCGCAATGGCGCTCCTCGAAACCCGAGTTGCGCGCGTAGAGGTCTTTCACTCCTTCGTTGGTGCCGATGCCCAGTTCCTCGATGCGCCGGTTGGATGGGTTGGCATCCAGGTATTTGTTGAAGTCCTCCGCCAGCCCCGGCACGTCGGTGGCGATGCGGCTGATGGTGGAGTTGTCGATCCACAGTTCCAGCGGCGATTGCAGCACGCCGTACTTGCGCGCGAAGGGGATGGTGCCGAGGAAGGTGCCGACGAATTTCACCCGGCCATTGATGGCCTCGCTGTGGCTGGCGATTTCTCCGGGCGCCAGGTCGTAGTTGCCCACGCCGTTGATGTTGGTCCACTTCTTGATGCTGTCCAGCGGTGCTTCGAAGTACGAGCCGTGGTCGTCGCGAAAGCTCAGGGTGGTGGCCTCGGACATATGCTGGATCAGGGTCGCGTTGAGCTCGGCGATGCGTTGCGGCTCGACGCTGAAGGTGTCGTAGAAGTAGTCGCCGTAGTCCTTGAACAGCAGCGACTTCTTCCAGTTCTCGGCCATCACGCCCTGCAGCGCCTGGATGAACTCCGGGCCTTGCGGGCGGGGCGGCGAGAGGGTGGAGGAGTCGTAGAAGAAGATATACAGATCGCAGTCGGCGATGGCCTGGGCCAGCGCCGAGGTGGGTTCGAGGTCGAGGCGCAGGGCTGTGAAACTGAAGGGCTCACCGGCCTGCTCGATGATGGCGGCGCTGGTGGCGGCATATTCGGCGGTGTGGCCGATCAGGACCCTGGCGCTCTGTCGCTCGGCCAGGGCCGGATGGTGTTCGAGGTAGTAAAGGAAATGCCGGATGGCAGCGGTGTTGTCCATGGATCCTCCCTGACAGACAGCGGATGGAGGCAGGGGCGACCGCCGGGCCGCTCCTGCCTGAAGGCCCTTTTTACAAAGGCCACATCGCCGTGCCGAACGGTACTACCGCGTCGGCCTGCATCATTTCCACCGCGGCCTCGTGGGTCGCTGCTTCAAACCAATCGTCCAGTTGCAGTTCAGTGTCCAAGTCTTTTTCCAGTGCTTGCATCGTGAATCTCCTAGATGACTTTTTCGGATAAAAGCAGTTTCGGATAAGCAGTCGGTGAGACGGCTCGGGCGTTCTACGGGGAGTGCTTGAAAGCCCCAACTGCTCAACGTGGCCGCTCGGCTTGCCAGGGGTGTGGTCCGGCAAGTGGCTGGAAACCTAGTCCAGGGTTTTTTGAAATGCAAAAAAATAATTGAATTATTTTTATTGAACTTTTTGTTCTGTTTTTGTGCTGGAAAATTATCAAGAAAAAACAAAAAGCTGAGCGAGCAGACAGATAAAAAAGCGCTGGCCGTCAATTTGCAGTCGCCGATGTCACTGATCTGAAGTGGAAAAAATACGTTCCGCCTTGTAAAGAAATGCTTACGAAAAACCCGCTATCGATTCATCGAATCGACCCTTGTTCGGCGCTGTAAGAAAAACCTTCCGTTGTTGCCTCGATACAGCCCGCCGCCGGGCTCCAAGCCGCTTGTTCCGCGGCCTCAAGGCAGGTGTGATGCAGCCCATGCCTGTGTGCAGGTGCATAACAAGAAGGAGGCGCAATGAACGCCGTGGCTCACCTCAACCGATTCCCTCCGAAGGGCGATTGCTGTCGTACCTTCGTCGACGACCCCGACGGGTCTGTCCCGAACCTTGCCGCCGATGCCGAGCATCGAGCTGGCCCCGTGCGATTCCGGCACCCGACGCGCTGATAAGCCGCGTCTGGCGGCAGGGAGTCAGGGGTGTACAATGCGCGGCGTTTTAACTGTGACCCAACTGCGTATCCGCGCATTTTGCGCCTCAACGACTGGTTTCGACGCGTGACGAGCTCTGGCTCGAATGCTCGAGACACGCTCCCAAGGCCAATAATCTCAAGGCTATCCGCCTTGTTCACTCCGCCACGTCACAAGCGTGGTGGGTTCGATTTCGTCACAGATAAAAACAAACAGGTGACGCATGACCGTTAAACAAACGCTGAACTCCTGGTGCCTGCGCTGGGGTTTGATCCGCGCTGCTTAAGCCTGCTGTCGGCTGCAACGTCTATCGAACATCATCAAACCTTGCGTGAGACCCTTTTCATGAGTGGACAAAACTCGCATTCAGGCGAGCTGAAGCGCGGCCTGAAAAATCGCCATATTCAACTGATCGCCCTGGGCGGCGCGATCGGTACCGGATTGTTCCTGGGCTCCGCCGGCGTGCTCAAGTCGGCCGGGCCGTCGATGATCCTCGGCTACGCCATCTGCGGCTTCATCGCTTTCATGATCATGCGCCAGCTCGGCGAGATGATCGTCGAAGAGCCGGTGGCCGGTTCCTTCAGCCATTTCGCGCACAAGTACTGGGGCGGTTTCGCCGGTTTCCTGTCGGGCTGGAACTGCTGGATTCTGTACATCCTGGTGGGTATGTCGGAGCTGACCGCGGTCGGCAAGTACGTGCACTACTGGTGGCCGGACGTGCCGACCTGGGCCTCGGCTGCGGCGTTCTTCGTGCTGATCAACCTGATCAACCTGGCCAACGTCAAAGTCTTCGGTGAAGCCGAGTTCTGGTTCGCGATCATCAAGGTGGTGGCCATCGTCGGCATGATCGCCCTGGGCAGCTACCTGCTGGTCAGCGGTCACGGCGGCCCGCAGGCTTCGGTGAGCAACCTGTGGGAGCACGGCGGGTTCTTCCCCAATGGCGTCAGCGGCCTGGTGATGGCCATGGCGATCATCATGTTCTCCTTCGGCGGCCTGGAGATGCTCGGGTTTACCGCGGCCGAGGCCGACAAGCCGAAGACCGTGATTCCCAAGGCCATCAACCAGGTGATCTACCGCATCCTGATTTTCTACATCGGTGCCCTGGTCGTGCTGTTGTCCCTGACCCCATGGAACAGCCTGCTGGAGACCCTGAATGCCTCCGGCGATGCCTACAGCGGCAGCCCGTTCGTCCAGGTGTTCTCGATGCTGGGCAGCGATACCGCGGCGCACATCCTCAACTTCGTGGTCCTGACCGCGGCCTTGTCGGTGTACAACAGCGGCACCTACTGCAACAGTCGCATGCTGCTGGGCATGGCCGAGCAGGGCGACGCGCCGAAAGTCCTGGCGAAGATCGACAAGCGCGGCGTGCCGGTGATGTCGATCCTGGCCTCGGCGGTGGTGACCTTCGTCGCCGTGGTGCTCAACTACCTGATCCCGCAGCACGCCCTGGAGCTGCTGATGTCGCTGGTGGTCGCCACCCTGGTGATCAACTGGGCGATGATCAGCTACTCGCACTTCAAGTTCCGCCAGCACATGAACCGCACGAAACAATCGCCGTTGTTCAAGGCGCTGTGGTACCCCTACGGCAACTACGTCTGCCTGGCGTTCGTAGTGTTCATCCTCGGCATCATGCTGATGATCCCGGGCATCCAGATCTCGGTGTACGCGATTCCGGTCTGGGTCGCTTTCATGTGGGTCTGCTACGGCATCAAGAACAAGCGCAGCGCGCAGCACAGCCTGCAGGCGGCCAACGCTTCACTGAAGTGAGGCTCGCGCGGTAACGGAAAACCCGGCTTTGGCCGGGTTTTTTGTGGGCGCTGCAAATCCGCAGGCGCGGTATCCTGAACGCCCTGAAAGCGGATGCCTTTTCCATGCTGGTGATTTCCAACAACGTGCATCTGCCGGATGCCGAGATCGAATTGACCGCCATTCGCGCGCAAGGCGCGGGTGGGCAGAACGTCAACAAGGTCTCCAGCGCGGTGCACCTGCGCTTCGACATTCCGGCCTCGTCGCTGCCGCCGTTCTACAAGGAGCGGTTGCTGGCGCTGCGCGACAGTCGCATTACCAGCGACGGGGTGATCGTCATCAAGGCCCAGCAATACCGGACCCAGGAGCAGAACCGCGCCGATGCCCTGGAGCGTCTGGTGGAGCTGATCCTCGGCGCCATCAAGGTGGAGAAGAAGCGTCGGCCGACCAAGCCGACCCTGGGCTCGAAGACCCGGCGCCTGGAGTCCAAGAGCAAGCGGGGCAACATCAAGGCCGGTCGCGGCAAGGTCGACTACTAACGCTCGCTGCGCTCCTCGCGATACTTTGGCGCCTGGCGGTACAGGTAGAGGCTCAGCAGCAAACCGCTGCAGGCGGCGAGGGCGGCGAACAGGAAGATCGAGGCAAAACCGAAACCGGCGGCGATCGCCCCGGCCAGCGGTCCGGTGATTCCCAGTGACAGGTCGATGAACAGCGAATAGGCACCCACCGCCGCGCCACGGCTGGAGGCGGGAACCAGGTTGACCGCTTCCACCCCCAGCGCCGGGAACACCAGGGAGAAGCCGAAGCCGCTCAACGCCGCGCCGGCCAGCGCCCAATGGGCATCCGGCGCCAGCCACAACAGCAACAGGCCCAGGGTTTCCACCGACAGGCAGGCGATTGCCACGCGAAAGCCGCCGAGGCGGTTGATCAGGTTGCCGAACAGCAGGCGCGCGCCGATAAAGCTGGCGCCGAACAGGCTCAGGCACAGCACCGCGTTGGACCAGTTCTGGGTGGCGTAATACAGGGTGATGAAGGTGGCGATGGTGCCAAAGCCGATCGAGCCCAGGGCCAGCCCGCAGCCGTGAGGGAACACCCGGCCCAGGACATGGATGAACGGCAAGCGCTCGCCGGCGACGATCGGCGCCGCCAGTTTCGGCCAGGCCAGCGCCAGGCCCAGGAGCGCCAGGAGGATGATGCTCACGCCCATGCTCCACAGCCCCAGGCGATCCACCAGCAACACCCCCAGCGGCGCGCCGACGGCCAGTGCGCCATAGCTGGCGATGCCATTCCAGGAAATCACCTTGGCGGTGTTCTGCGCGCCGACGCGGCCGATGCCCCAGCCGATGGAGCCCGAGCCCACCAGGCTCTCGGCGCTGCCCAGCACCAGGCGCCCGACCAGCAGGCTGGCCAGGCTCAGCACCGGCAAGCTGTGCAGCCATGCCGACAACAGCATGAACACACCGCTCAGGCCGCAGCCGGCCAGGCCGTACATCACCGCGCGCTTGCTGCCCAGGTTGTCGATGATCTTCCCGGCATAGGGGCGGCTGAGCAGGGTGGCCAGGTATTGCACGCTGATCACCAGCCCGGCGATCACCGCGCCAAAGCCCAGCTCGCTGTGCACGTATCCCGGCAGCACGGCCAGGGGGATGCCGATGTTCAGGTAGCCGATAAAGGTGAAAAGGACGATGGAGACGACTTGCAGCGTGACCGCCAAGGGGCGCTGGGTATCTGGCATGGGAAAGGTCCACGGACGCGGCAGAGATAGATAGGCTGCTTATGATACCGAGGGTTGAAACGATTCAGGTGGAGAAATCGATGGGTTGGCGCAAGTTTTTGCGCGCCACGGGTTCAGGCTTGGGCTGGGGCCAGCAATTGCGTGGTGACCAGGGCGGCCAGGGCGTTTTCCTGGGTGCCGAAGCGGGCCAGCAGGGCGGCCTGTTTTTCCGGCGTCAGGCGGTTCCAGATCTCGATCATCTTTTCGGCGGTGCCGATCAAAACGCTGGCTTGGGTTTCGCTGAAGGCGTCGGTCATGGAGGCGGTTCTCGAAAGCGGGTTTCAGGCGGTGTGGAAAGCGCATCAAAGAGCGCTTTCCACACGGTCTGGGTGTTGCGGTCAGTCTTCGCTGTCGGCCTTGTGACCGGGTGCGGCTTCTTTCGGCTCGGGCTGTTGGGCGCCGGCTTGTTGCGGGGTTGTCTGCTCAGTTTCGTGCAGGCTTGGGAAGGGGAGATTAGGAATCTCGTGCATGTTCGTTGCTCCTCGCAAGGTCTGTTTTTTAAATCGCTGGGTAGATCCGCGCTTTTAAAAAGCCTGGGCAGGATACAGCACTGGAAATGACAAAAAGATTTTTATCACGGCTTTTAGGATGAAAGGAGTTTCATCGGGCGGGGGATCATTGAAGAGCATCGCGAGCAAGCTTGCTCCTACAGGCAGGTGCTTTTGTAGGAGCGAGCTTGCTCGCGATCAGGGTGTCACTTGCAGACTTCGGCGATGGCTTCGGCCAGCAGGTCCAGGCGGGTGGCGTCGATGCCAGCGACGTTGGCCCGGCCGGAGCTGACCATGTACACGCTGTGCTGATCGCGCAGTTTGCCGACCTGTTCCGGCGTCAGGCCAGTGTAGGAGAACATCCCGCGTTGCACGCCGATGTGGGCGAAGCGCTCGGCCAGGCCGAAGGGTTGCAGCGCCTCCACCAGGCCTGAACGCAACTGGGCGATGCGCAGGCGCATGG
Organism: Pseudomonas sp. 09C 129; assembly: GCF_002843625.1. Taxonomy (NCBI): domain Bacteria; kingdom Pseudomonadati; phylum Pseudomonadota; class Gammaproteobacteria; order Pseudomonadales; family Pseudomonadaceae; genus Pseudomonas; species Pseudomonas sp. 09C 129. The sequence goes on from NZ_CP025261.1 coordinate 2,254,850, forward strand.
CTTCCACTTCGTCGGCCCAGAGGCTTTTCAGCTCCGGGTCGCCGAGGATGGTGGCGACCACCGCGGCGCCGTGATCCGGCGGGGTGGACCACAGGTTGCGGGCGATGTGGGCCAGCTGGCTGCGTACGTCCAGCAGCTTTTCCGCGTCCCGGGTGCAGACGATCAGCGCGCCGGTGCGGTCGCGGTACAGGCCGAAGTTCTTCGAGCAGGAACTGGTGATCAGCAGCTCGGGCAGTTCGGCCGCGAACAGCCGTACCGCCCAGGCATCCTGCTCCAGGCCGTCGCCGAAGCCCTGGTAGGCGAAGTCGATCAGCGGCAGCAGGTTGCGGCTGCGCACCACGTCCAGCACCCGATGCCAGTCGTCGTGGCTCAGGTCGAAACCGGTGGGGTTGTGGCAGCAAGCGTGCAGCAGTACCACGTCGCCCTTGGGCACCTGGTTCAGGGTCGCCAGCATGGCCTCGACGTCGAGGCGGTTGTCGCTGCCGACGTAAGGGTAGTGGCTGACCTGGATGCCGGCGGCGGCAAAGATGGTTTCGTGGATCGGCCAGGTCGGATTGCTCAACCACACGCCACGGCCCGGCAGGCAGTGGGCGATGAAGTCGGCGCTCAGGCGCAATGCGCCGGTGCCGCCCGGGGTCTGGGTGGCGCCGGCGCGGCGTTCGGCGATCAGTTGCGAATCGGCGCCCAGCACCAGTTCATTGATCACCTTGCCAAAGGCCGCGTCGCCGTGGCCGCCGATGTAGATCTTGGTGGTCTGCCGGTCGACCAGGCGCTGCTCGGCCAGCTTGACCGACCGAGGGATCGGCGTCAGGCCCTGGGAATCCTTGTAGACACCGACGCCGAGGTCGAACTTGCGTGGGTTGCTGTCCGACGCATAGGCCTCCATCAGGCCAAGAATCGGGTCGCCGGGTACTCGGCCTATGGCGTCGAAATGCATTACTTGCGTCCTTCTGCGGTCTTGGCCACTTCGTCGGTGCGAGCGGCCATGATGAAGTCGTTGCGGTGCAGGCCCTTGATGGAGTGGCTCCACCAGGTCACGGTGACCTTGCCCCATTCGGTGAGCAGGCCAGGATGATGACCTTCTGCCTCGGAAATTTCACCCATTGCGTTGGTAAAGGCCAGGGCGAACTTGAAGTTTTTGAACAGGAAGACTTTTTCCAGTTGCATGACGCCATCGCGCACTTCGATGTTCCAGTCGGGGATCTGCTTGATCAGTACCGGCAGTTCTTCGTCGCTGACTTGTGGGGCATCGGCGCGGCAGGCTTCGCAATGGGCTTGGTTGAGAGCGGTCATGGTGGGTTCCTGAAATCGGTTCTTGTTGGAAATTACGGGTTTTATGAGCGCCGCGCGAGGGCAGGGCGCTCAGGCCGCCTTGGGTTTGGGCGGAAACTTGGGGGCGTGCAGGCCCATCTGCATGCCCTGGTGCACCAGGGCCATGATGTCTTCATGGGCCAGGTCGAACAGGCGCTTGAGGTTGGGCAGCACAAAGTAGATGGGTTGCAGGATGTCGATGCGGTACGGGGTGCGCATCGCTTCCAGCGGGTCGAAGGCCTGGTGCTCGGGCACGTCCGACAGGCAGTAGACGGTTTCCTTCGGCGAGGAAAGGATGCCGCCGCCGTAGATGCGCTGGCCTTGCGGGGTGTCCAGCAGGCCGAATTCGATGGTCATCCAGTACAGGCGCGCCAGGTACACCCGTTCTTCCTTGGTGGCCTGCAGGCCGAGCTTGCCGTAGGTGTGGGTGAATTCGGCGAACCAGGGGTTGGTCAGCAGCGGGCAGTGGCCAAAGATCTCGTGGAAGATGTCCGGCTCTTGCAGGTAGTCCAGTTCTTCGCGGGTACGAATAAAGGTCGCGACCGGAAACTGTTTGCTGGCGAGCAATTCGAAGAAGGTCTGGAAGGGAATCAGCGCCGGCACCCGGGCGACCTGCCAGCCGGTGGTTGCGCCCAGCACCTTGTTGATTTCGCCCAGCTGCGGGATGCGGTCGTGGGGCAGGCCGAGTTTCTCGATGCCGTCCAGGTATTCCTGGCACGCGCGACCCTCGATCACTTTCAACTGACGGGTGATCAGGGTGTTCCACACCGCGTGTTCTTCATCGGGGTAGTGGATAAAACCTTGCGCGTCGGGCTCGCGGGCCACGTACTGCGTCTGCTTCATGCTGCTCTCCTGTCAGGGGCTGCTTCTTGTTATCAGTTGACGCTAGAGATAACCCAAGGTTGCAGCCCATGCAGCAGGTTGACGTGAACGTAATGGGCGGATCAGGGCTGATTTCGTAAAGTTTTCGTTACGAAAGCGTTGCGGGTCCGCTATTACTGAGAATAGTCGATTTGAAAAGGTCGGCGACTGTCACATAATCTTGACGATTATCTGCGTCACACCGCAGAAAGTTCCTGTCGAACGGTGCCAAAAGTGCCGCTTTCTGGCATTCACGCCCTCTATTACCTGTCTCGGGCCTTCCTTCTATGCGTATCAAAGTCCACTGCCAGAATCGCATCGGCATCCTGCGCGACATTCTCAACCTGCTGGTGGAGTACGGCATCAACGTGGCCCGGGGCGAGGTGGGCGGGGAGCATGGCAATGCCATCTACCTGCATTGCCCGAACCTGATCAATCTGCAGTTCCAGGCATTGCGGCCGAAGTTCGAGTCGATCGCCGGGGTGTTCGGGGTCAAGCGGGTCGGGCTGATGCCCAGCGAGCGACGGCACATGGAACTCAATGCCTTGCTCGGGGCCCTGGAGTTTCCGGTGTTGTCCATCGACATGGGCGGTTCCATCGTCGCCGCCAACCGCGCGGCGGCGCAGCTGTTGGGCGTGCGGGTGGACGAGGTGCCGGGGATTCCACTGTCGCGCTATGCCGAGGATTTCGACCTGCCGGAACTGGTACGGGCCAACAAATCGCGGATCAACGGCCTGCGGGTCAAGGTCAAGGGTGACGTGTTTCTGGCGGACATCGCGCCGCTGCAATCGGAGCACGACGACAGCGAGGCCATGGCCGGCGCGGTGCTGACGCTGCACCGCGCGGACCGGGTCGGCGAGCGCATCTATAACGTGCGCAAGCAGGAACTGCGAGGCTTCGACAGCATCTTCCAGAGCTCGAAAGTCATGGCCGCGGTGGTCCGTGAAGCGCGGCGCATGGCACCGCTGGACGCGCCGCTGCTGATCGAGGGTGAGACCGGCACCGGCAAGGAACTGCTGGCGCGCGCCTGCCACCTGGCCAGCCCGCGCGGGCAATCGCCGCTGATGGCGCTCAACTGCGCCGGCCTGCCGGAATCCATGGCCGAGACCGAGCTGTTCGGCTACGGGCCGGGGGCCTTCGAAGGTGCGCGGGCCGAAGGCAAGCTCGGGCTGCTGGAACTGACCGCCGGCGGCACGCTGTTTCTCGATGGGGTGGGCGAGATGAGCCCGCGCTTGCAGGTCAAGCTCCTGCGTTTTCTGCAGGACGGCTGCTTCCGTCGGGTCGGTAGCGACGAAGAGGTGTACCTGGACGTGCGGGTGATCTGTGCGACCCAGGTCGATTTGTCCGAGCTGTGCGCCCGCGGCGAGTTCCGCCAGGACCTGTATCACCGCCTCAACGTCTTGTCGTTGCACATCCCGCCGCTGCGCGAGTGCCTCGACGGCCTGACACCGCTGGTGGAGCACTTCCTCGACCAGGCCAGCCGGCAGATCGGCTGCGCCTTGCCCAGGCTGGCGCCAGCGGCCATGGAGCGCCTCAGTCATTACCACTGGCCGGGCAACGTGCGGCAGCTGGAAAACGTGCTGTTCCAGGCGGTGTCCCTGTGCGACGGCGGTACGGTGAAGGCCGAGCACATCCGCCTGCCGGACTATGGCGTGCGCCAACCCCTTGGTGACTTCTCCCTGGAAGGCGGGCTCGACGACATCGTCGGGCGCTTCGAAAAGGCGGTGCTCGAACGCCTGTATTCCGAGCACCCCAGCAGCCGCCAGCTGGGCAAGCGCCTGGGCGTGTCGCATACCACCATCGCCAACAAACTGCGCGAATACGAAGTCGGCAAGAACACCGACAAAAACTGAATCCTGTAGCCGCTGCCGCAGGCTGCGATCGGCTGCGCAGCAGGCGCCAGACCTTAAGTCTGCGATCGGGTCGAGGTCATGCGTTGCCAGCCTTGCGAGTCCTGCGGCCTCGATCGCAGCCTGCGGCAGCGGCTACAGGAGCAGCGGCGAGGCAGGGGAGTGCCCTGGAGGCCGAGGCTTGCCGTAAGCGGCATGTCTGCGCCGGTTTTTCGTCTTTGACACAATCCGCCGATTCCCTTCGAACGCCCTCAAGTTCCCGGATTTCCTGCCTTCGGCCGTCCGAAAAACAAGTTGGTGCGCTTATTGCTTGTGGCTCAGCAGTACAGCGGTGGACGGCAAACGTCCGACATGCAGAGGAAAGACTGTGGACAAGTACCTTTATGTGGCCATGACCGGTGCCAGCCAGAATGCGCTGGCGCAAAAGGCGCATGCCAACAACCTGGCGAACATCTCCACCAACGGTTTCCAGCGCGACCTGGAGCAGGCGCGTTCGATGCCGGTGTTTGGTGACAGCTTTCCGGCGCGGGCCTTTGCCATGTCCGAACGGCCGGCTACCGATTTCACCCCGGGCTCGCTGGTGGAAACCGGTCGCGACCTCGACGTGGCGGTCAGCGGCAATGGCTGGATCGCCGTGCAGACCCCGGAGGGCGGTGAAAGCTACGTGCGCACCGGCAGCCTGAACATCGACGCCCTGGGCGTGCTGCGCGCCGGCAACGGCATGCCGGTGATCGGCAACGGCGGCCCGATCGCCGTGCCGCCGGAGCAGCAGGTGGAAGTCGGCCAGGACGGCACCATCAGCATCCGCGCCATGGGCGAAGGCCCACGGGTGATGGCCGAGGTCGACCGCATCAAGCTGGTCAACCCGGACCTGAAGAACATGACCAAGGGTCTGGACGGTTCGATCCATACCAAGGACGGCCAGCCGGCAGCGGCTGACGCCAATGTGCAACTGGTCTCGGGATTCCTCGAGTCGAGCAACGTCAATGCGGTCGAGGAAATGACCTCGGTGCTGGCGCTCTCCAAGCAGTTCGAGCTGCACATCAAGATGATGAACACCGCCAAAGAAGACGACCAGGCCATGGCTCGGGTCTTGCAGATCAGCTAATTACCAGTACGTCGCGCCGTAAAACAGGCGCACGAGGAGAATCGAATGCTTCCGGCTCTGTGGGTTGCCAAAACAGGTCTGTCCGCCCAGGACACTAACCTGACCACCATTTCCAACAACCTGGCGAACGTTTCGACCACGGGTTTCAAACGTGATCGCGCCGAGTTCCAGGACCTGCTGTATCAGATCAAGCGTCAGCCTGGCGCCCAGTCGACCCAGGACAGCGAGCTGCCGTCGGGCCTGCAACTGGGTACCGGTGTGCGCATCGTCGGCACCCAGAAGAACTTCACCGCCGGCAGCCTGCAGACCACCGAGCAGCCGCTGGACATGGCCATCAACGGCCGCGGTTTCTTCCAGATCCTGCAACCGGACGGCACCACGTCCTACACCCGTGACGGCACCTTTCACCTGGATTCCAACGGCCAGATCGTCACCGCCAACGGCTTCACGCTGGAGCCGGCGATCGTCGTGCCGAACGACGCCCAGACCTTCACCGTGGGCCAGGACGGCACCGTCTCGATCACCACAGCCGGCAACCCGGCCTCGCAAGTGATCGGCAACCTGCAGACCGCTGACTTCATCAACCCGGCCGGCCTGCAAGCGACGGGCAACAACCTGTTCCTGGAAACCGCCGCCAGCGGCGCGCCGCAAGTCGGTACCCCGGGCCTCAACGGTTTCGGCACCACCCTGCAGAACACCCTGGAAACCTCCAACGTCAGCACCGTTGAGGAGATGGTCAACATGATCACCACCCAGCGTGCCTACGAGATGAACTCCAAGGTGATCTCCACCGCCGACCAGATGCTCTCGTTCGTCACGCAGAATCTGTAATCAAGTCCTGGGGCGGCCCAGCGGCCGCCTGCAACACCATGAGGTAGGGTCATGAATCGCTTTGTATCTGTTCTCGCACTGAGTGGGTTCGTCGTGCTCGGAGGCTGCGTGGCCCCGACGCCGAAGCCCAATGACCCGTATTACGCTCCGGTGTTGCCACGTACTCCGTTGCCGGCTGCGGCCAACAACGGCTCGATCTACCAGGCCGGCTTCGAGCAGAACCTCTACAGCGACCGCAAGGCGTTCCGCGTGGGCGACATCATCACCATCACCCTCAACGAGCGGACCCAGGCGAGCAAGAATGCCAACTCGCAGGTCGACAAAAACAGCAAGACCGGCATCGGCCTGACCTCGTTTTTCGGTGGCGGCCTGAGCACCAATAACCCGGTGGGCGGCGGCGACCTGAGCCTGGACGTCGGTTACAGCGGCGACCGGGCCACCAAGGGCGACAGCAAGTCCGGCCAGAGCAACAGCCTGACCGGTTCGATCACCGTGACGGTGGCCGACGTGCTGCCCAACGGCATCATCGCCGTGCGCGGCGAGAAGTGGCTGACCCTCAACACCGGCGACGAGCTGGTGCGCATTGCCGGCCTGGTGCGCGCCGACGATATCGCCACCGACAACACGGTTTCCTCGACCCGCGTCGCCGACGCCCGCATCACCTATTCGGGCACCGGTGCCTTTGCCGATGCGAGCCAGCCGGGCTGGTTCGACCGTTTCTTCCTCAGCCCGCTGTTCCCTTTCTAGGTGGCTACGTTGAATTTCAAACGCCTCATGCTGGCTGCGCTGTTGCTTTCGGCAGCCTGCCACGCTCAAGCCGAACGGCTGAAGGACATCGCCAGCATTTCCGGCGTGCGTTCCAACCAGTTGATCGGCTACGGCCTGGTGGTCGGGCTTAACGGCACCGGCGACCAGACGACCCAGACACCCTTCACCCTGCAGACCTTCAACAACATGCTGTCGCAGTTCGGCATCAAGGTGCCGCCGGGCTCCGGCAATGTGCAGTTGAAGAACGTCGCGGCGGTATCGGTGAGCGCCGATCTGCCAGCGTTCGCCAAGCCGGGGCAGCAGGTGGATATCACCGTGTCCTCCATCGGCAACTCCAAGAGCCTGCGCGGTGGCACCTTGCTGCTGACGCCACTCAAGGGGATCGACGGCAACGTCTATGCCATCGCCCAGGGCAACCTGGTGGTGGGCGGTTTCGACGCCGAGGGGCGTGACGGTTCGAAGATCACGGTCAACGTTCCGTCGGCCGGTCGCATCCCTGGCGGTGCCTCGGTGGAGCGCGCGGTACCGAGCGGTTTCAACCAGGGCAACAGCCTGACCCTGAACCTCAACCGTTCCGACTTCACCACCGCCAAGCGCATCGTCGACAAGATCAACGACATGCTCGGCCCGGGCGTGGCCCAGGCCATCGACGGCGGTTCGATTCGCGTTACCGCGCCGCTCGATCCGAGCCAGCGCGTCGACTATCTGTCGATCCTCGAGAACCTGGAAATCGATCCGGGGCAGGCGGTGGCCAAGGTCATCATCAACTCGCGCACCGGCACTATCGTCATCGGCCAGAACGTCAAGGTGTCGCCAGCCGCCGTGACTCACGGCAGCCTTACCGTGACCATCACCGAAGACCCGATCGTCAGCCAGCCTGGCCCGCTGTCCAGTGGCCAGACCGCGGTCGTGCCACGCTCGCGGGTCAACGCCGAACAGGAAGCCAAGCCGATGTTCAAGTTCGGCCCGGGCACCACCCTCGACGAAATCGTGCGTGCGGTGAACCAGGTCGGCGCGGCACCGGGCGACCTGATGGCGATCCTCGAAGCCTTGAAACAGGCCGGCGCGCTGCAAGCCGACCTGATCGTGATTTGAGGTAGGGGCCATGGATATTCGCAAGAGCGGTCTGGTCAGCAGCGGCGATTCGGGTTCCTACTCGGACCTCAACCGGCTTAACCAGCTCAAGGTCGGCGACAAGAACAGCGACGCCAACATGCGCAAGGTGGCGCAGGAGTTCGAGTCGCTGTTCCTCAACGAAATGCTCAAGTCCATGCGTTCGGCCACCGAAGCGCTGGGCAAGGACAACCCGCTCAACACGCCCGCGGCCAAGCAATACCAGGAAATGTACGACCAGCAGCTGGCGGTTTCCATGTCCCGCGAGGGTGGTGGCATCGGCCTGGCCGATGTGCTGATGCGCCAGATGTCGAAGAACAAATCTACTAATCCTGCCGCGGCGGCGACCCTGCCCGGCGCCCAGGCTGAAAAGGTCGCGCTGACTGAAAAGGTCGCGACGCCAACCGCCATCGCTGCCGGCACCACCGCTTTGGGTGGGCCGTTGTCGCGGGTCAATGGTCAGCGCCCGTTGTGGGCGTCTCGTGCACTGGAACCGCAGCGCGCCGCCGACAGCGGTCCCCATAACGATATGGCGCTGCTCAATCAGCGGCGTATTTCCCTGCCGAGCAAGCTGACCGATCGCCTGCTGGCGGGCATCGTGCCGTCGGCCGACAGTGCCGCCGCCAACCGGACGGCCTTGCCGGAACGCACCACGGCCGCTACCGACGCGCTGGTCAAGAACAGCTCGCGCAGCTTTGCCGCGGTGCCCCACGGACGCATGCAGATCTACGGTCGCGCCGTGGCCCAGCCACCGTTGGCGCCGGCGAAGAAAGCCTTCAGCTCGGCGGACGAATTCGTCGCCACCATGCTGCCGATGGCGCAGCAGGCCGCCGACCGCATCGGTGTCGATCCGCGCTACCTGGTCGCCCAGGCCGCGCTGGAAACCGGCTGGGGCAAATCGGTGATGCGCCAGCAGGACGGCAGCAGCAGCCACAACCTGTTCGGCATCAAGGCCGGCAGCAGTTGGAAGGGCGACCAGGCGCGGGCGATCACCAGCGAATTCAGAAATGGCCAGATGGTCAAGGAGACGGCCGAGTTCCGTTCCTATGCCTCGTATCAGGACAGCTTCCACGACTTGGTGACCTTGTTGCAGAGCAATAATCGCTATCAAGAAGTGCTGAAGTCGGCCGATAACCCCGAACAGTTTGTACGCGAGTTGCAAAAGGCCGGGTATGCAACCGACCCGGACTACGCAAGCAAGATTTCGCAGATTGCCAAGCAGATGAAGAGCTACGAGAACTACGCTGCGGCGGGCGCTTCCACGAATTTATAAGGTCTGAATCATGAGTTTGCTCAATATCGGGATGTCGGGGCTGTCAGCCAGCCAAATGTCGTTGATGACCACGGGTAACAACATCGCCCACGCCGATACCGCCGGTTATTCGCGCCAGCAGACCGTGCAGGGCAGCAAGGCTTCGAACCAGTACGGCAATGTCTTCATCGGCAGCGGTACCACCCTGGCCGACGTGCGCCGGGTGTACAACAGCTATCTGGACGCCCAGCTGCAGACCACCACCTCGCTGAACAGCGATGCCGCCGCCTACCTGGGGCAGATCACCCCGGTGGACAAGCTGCTGTCGGACAGCGGCACCGGTATCACCGGCGCGCTGACCAAGTTCTTTGCCTCGATGCAGAACGTCAACGCCAAGCCGACCGACGACGCCTCGCGCCAATTGCTGCTCAGCGATGCGCAAGCCCTGAGCAACCGCTTCAACTCGGTTTCCAGCCAATTGAACGAGCAGAACGCCAACATCAACGGCAACCTGAGCAGCATGGCTGACCAGGTCAACAAGCTGGCGGCCACTGTCGCCCTGCTGAACCAGAAGATTTCCGAAGTCTCCGGTGGCGGCGGCATGCCCAACAACCTGCTTGACGAGCGCAACGAGACGCTGCGCCAGCTGTCGCAGTTCGTCAAGGTGGATGTCTCGGAGCGCGGCTCGAGCGTCGACCTGTACCTGGGCAGCGGCCAGCCGCTGGTCGTGGGTAACACCACCAGCAAGCTGGAAGTGGTCGCCGGCAAGACCGACCCGACCCGTTCCTCGCTGCAGCTCAATCGCGGCTCGAGCACTATCGATGTGACCTCGGTGGTCACCGGTGGCGAGATCGGCGGCCTGCTGCGCTATCGCAACGAGGTGCTGGACCCGGCGATGAACGAACTGGGGCGCGTGGCCCTGGTAATCGCCGACCAGGTCAACAGCCAGCTCGGACAAGGTATCGACAAGAACGGCGAGTTCGGCGCGGCACTGTTCAACAACATCAACAGTGCGGCCCTGATCAGCCAGCGCAGCATTGCCAACGGCAACAACAGCGCAGGCTCGGGCAACCTCGACGTGACCATCAAGGACACCGGCAAGCTGACCATCAGCGACTACCAGGTGACCTTCACCAGCGCCACCGACTACACGGTCAAGCGCTCCGACGGCACCAGCCTGGGCGCGTTCAGCACCACCACCACGCCGCCACCGGTGATCGACGGTTTCACCCTGAGCCTCAACGGCGGGGCGATGAGCGCCGGCGACAGTTTCAAGATCACCCCGACCCGTAACGCGGCCACCACTATCAAGACCGAGCTGACCGACGCCAAGCGCCTGGCCATCGCCGCGCCGCTGAATGCCGAGGTACTGCCGGGGGCCACCGGTTCGCTGAGTATTCCGGGCCTGCCGACAGTCAAGCCGGCGCTGGACATCTACAACTCGGCCGCCAAAACCGAGATGCAGACCGCGATCAAGAATTCGGTACCGGTCAAGCTGGTCTTCGACGCCCCCGCGGGCGGCAGCCAGGGCTACAAATACTACGATGCCAAGGGCACGTTGATGGGCACCGGTTCGATCGTCCCGGGGCAGAACAACACCCTGAACCTGCAGATCAAGATGGTCGATGCCAGCGGCAACCCGATCACCGACGGCGGCACACCGCCGGTGCAGAAAACCTTCACCGTGGAAATGAGCGTCGCCGGTTCGCCGAAGGAAGGCGAAGGGCTGAACGTCAAGTTCAACGGCGCCGGTTCCACCGACAACCGCAACGGCACCGCCCTGGCGGGCCTGCAGAGCAAGCAGACGGTGGATACCGGTTCGGCCAGCAAGGGCATCACCCTGGTCGATGCCTACGGCAAGCTGGTGGAGAACGTCGGTGCCAAGGCCAGCCAGGGCAAGCTCGACAGCGCGGCCACCGAGACGATCCTGGCCAACGCCAAGGGCGCGCGGGATTCGTTGTCCGGGGTCGACCTGGATCAAGAGACCGGCAATCTGGTCAAGTACCAGCAGTACTACACCGCGTCCTCGCAGATCATCAAGGCGGCGCAGGAAACCTTCGCCACCCTGATCAACAGCCTTTAAGGAGTCGTAGTCCATGCGTATTTCCACCGCCCAGTTTTACGAGTCCTCGGCTGCCAACTACCAGAAGAACTTCGCCAATGCGGTCAAGAGCAGCGAAGAGGCCAGCAGCCTGATTCGCGTCAACACCGCGGCCGACGATCCGGTAGGCGCCTCGCGCCTGCTGCAACTGGGTCAGCAGGCTTCGCTGCTGAGCCAGTATTCGGCCAACACCACCTCGATCAAAGCGTCCCTGGGGCAGGCCGAATCGGTCCTGACCAGCATCACCAGCGTTCTGGCGCGTGCCCAGGAACTGGCGAGCGGAGCCGGCAACGCCGGTTACACTGACGCCGACCGCAAGGCCAACGCCGCCGAGCTGGCGCAGATCGAAGAGCAGCTGTTGAGCCTGATGAATACCCAGGATGAAAACGGCAAGTACATTTTTGCCGGCTCCCAGGGCGACACCGTGCCGTTCACCCGCAACTCCGACGGCACCTACAGTTACAACGGTGACCAGACCACGCTGAACCTGCCGGTGGGCGACACTATGTCCATGGCCACCAACACCACTGGCTGGGCCGCCTTCCAGCAAGCCATCAACACCAGCCGCAGCCAGGTCAGCATGACCGCTCCGGCGGTGGATGATGGCCGGGTGACGCTGTCCAACGGCCAGGTGTCTTCGAATCCGAAGTACAACAGCGAGTTCCGCAGCGGCGAGCCGTACACCATCAGCTTCCTCAGCAGTACTCAGTTCAAGATCACCGACAGCGCCGGCAACGACGTGACATCCGAGGCCAGCCAGAATGGCTCCTTCAGCTCCAGCAAAGGCGCAGAAGCGCAGACCGTCAGTTTCCGCGGCGTCGATCTGCGTTTGAGCATCAACCTGAAACCCGGCGATGCTACCCCCCCGAACACGGAGATCGCCGGTCACAGCTTCACCCTGGCGGCCAAGCCCGATTCCTTCAACGTCTCACGCAGTCCGGGCAACCCGTCGACCGCGGTAGTCACTGGTGCCAGCGTCAGCAACAGCAACGCCTACAACGCCAGCTTCCCGAGCGGTGGTGCGATCCTCAAGTTCACCAGCGCCACCGACTACGAGCTGTACGCGTCGCCGTTGACCGCCGACAGCAAGCCGGTTTCCACCGGCACCATGGCCGGCTCCACTGCCACGGCGTCTGGCGTGGGCTTCACCTTCAGCGGTACGCCGGCGGCGGGCGACCAGTATGTGGTGGCGGTCAACAACCACCAGACCCAGAACGTCCTCGACACCATTAGCCAGCTGCGTACGGTGCTGGATACACCGACCAACGGTGATCCGATCGCCATCCAGAAACTCAACGCGGGGTTGCAGGCGGGGATGGCCAATCTGGCCAGCGGCGCCAACCAGGTGGCGAGCGCGGTCAGTGATATCGGTGGTCGGGGTTCGGCGCTGGAGATTCAGAACGAAACCAACCTGAGCCTGAGCTCGGCCAACACCCAGACCCAGTCGGCGATACGCGATTCCGACCCGGCCGAGGTGATGACCCGCCTGACCCTGCAACAGACCATGCTGCAAGCCTCGCAACTGGCCTTCAGCAAGATTGCCCAGCTGGGCCTGTTCAACAAGGTCTGAGCCTGAGTCCGGTCGCGCTCCTGTGAGCGCGGCCGCGCCGTCGAGCCGTCAACCGTCTTCATTAAGCGGTTCTGCGGCCCGCCTGACCAGGCCGGGCCCGCCGCTCGAGAGTTTCCCGTCGTGAATCAACGCCCGCTAGTCAGCATCGTCATCCCTGCCTTCAATCCGCGCTTCTTCAGCCAGGCGTTCGAGAGTGCGCTGGCCCAGACCTGGGAGCGGGTCGAAATCGTCATCTGCGACGACTCGGCCGGTGATGAGATCCGTCAGGCGGTGGACGCCATCTCCGAGCCGCCCCATCCGGTGCGTTATCTGCGCAACCCACGGCGCCTGGGCATGCAGAAGAACCTGCTGCGCTGCGTCGAAGAGGCGCAGGGCGAGCTGATCAAGATTCTCTGCGATGACGACCGCCTGTTCGCCCCGAGCATTGCCATGCAGGCCCAGGTGCTGGTCGATCATCCCGAGATCAATCTGGTCTGCGGCTTGCGCATGATGAGCGACGCCGGCAACTTCATTCTGCCGCCGCGGGTCGAGAACGCCCGGTTGTCGCCGAATGACGCCATGCTCAAGGGCGACGACATGCTGGCGATCCTCGAGAGCACGCCGCGCAACTTCCTCGGCAATTTCAGTTCGACCCTGATGCGCCGCGCCGATGTGCTCGAGTTGCTGCCGGCCTTGACGCAAGAGGGCGCGGGGTTTGTCGCGCTGCTGGATCTGGCGCTGTTCGTGTGCCTGATGCGGCGTGGCAACCTGGCGCTACTCAACACCGTGCTGAGCACTGAGCGCCTGTATCCGGAACGCTTGAGCAAGCAGCCGGAAATGCAGCGGGCGGAGAAGCTTGAATGGGACTGGCTGGCGCAGATGCTCGCCGCGCGCAGCGGCGAGTCGGCCCCGGCCTCGGGCTGGGTGCGTTCTGTCGACCTGGCAAAAATGTCCGAGCCATCCTGGCGGTGGGACGAACTCTGCGTGACCCGGGTGCTCGGCAACCGCAACACCGTGGTCAGTGGTCGGGTCGGCGGCGAGAGCGAAAGTTATGCCGAGTTCTACCAGGAGTGGCTGGCGATCCGCTCTTTCTCCGAGACCGAGAAGCGCAATCTGCCGCAGCGAATCGGCAGCTGGCCGGTGCGACCGCAGATCGTGCCCATTGTGATCGACGTGGCTGCCGATGGCGTGGCCCTGGAGTCGACCTTGCAGAGCCTGGCGCAGCAGTTGTACGCGCCGCAGGCGATCCTGGTCCTGTCCGATGCCGAGTGCGCGGAGCACGAACGCGTGCTGCAACTGCCGCTGGAAACGCAGTGGCCACAGCAGCTCAATGCGCTGGTGCCGCAACTGGAAGGCTGCCACTGGTTTTACCTGCTGCGCGCCGGCGACACCCTGAAGGAATCGGCGCTGCTGATCCTCGCCGAGCGCATCGCCGGGATCCCGGGCGCCCTGTGCATCTACAGCGACGAAGGCGCGCTGGTCGACGGCGAATCCAGCGACCCGGTATTCAAGCCCGACTTCAACCTGGATCTGATGCGCGGCTATCCCTATGTCGGGCGGGCTCTGGCCTTCGAGCGCCAGCGCTTCATGGCCCTGGGCGGGTTCCAGGCGCATTTCGGCGAGCTGGCGCCCCACGATCTGCTGTGGCGTCTGGTAGAGGAAGCCGGGCCGCAAACCATCGAGCACATCGCCGAAATCCAGCTCGAATCGCTGTTCAACTATGCCGACTGGTTGTCGTTGCCCGAGGTGATCGAGGGCAATGCCGGGCTGGTCGGTGCGCATCTGGAACGCATCGGCGTGGAGCACCGGATCAGCCACGACGAGCTGCCACTGATCAACCACATCGACTATCTGCACTCGCGGCGGCCGCTGGTCTCGATCATCATCCAGGCCGGGGATTCGCTGGCAGCGCTGCAGCGTTGCACCGAGAGCCTGATCGAGAAGACCGCCTACAGCCATTACGAGATCCTGATCGTCGACAGTGGCAGCCGCGACCCGGCCATGGCGGACTGGTTGCAGGCCATGGCGCAACTGGGCGCGGACATGCTGCGGGTGCTGCGTTTTGCCGGTGCTGGCGGTGCGGCGGCGACTGGCAATTACGCGGCGCAACAGGCTCGTGGCGAATACCTGTTGCTGCTCAGCGCGAACAGCCTGATTGGCGCTGGCGACTGGCTGGACGAATTGCTCAATCATGCCCAGCGTCCGGAGGTCGGTGTGGTCGGTGCGCGGATGCTCGGCCTGGACGGTTCGATCATGCATGCCGGGTTGATTCTTGGCCTGGCCGGGGCGGCAAGCTCGCCGTTTTATGGCGAAGCCGCCAGCGCCCGCGGTTACATGCAGCGTCTGCAGGTGCCGCAGAGCTGGAGTGCGGTCAGCGGCGATTGCCTGATGGTGCGCAAGGAAGTGTTCGACAGCGTCGGTGGGCTCGACGAGGTCCATTACGTTTCCGGGCTGGGTGATGTCGACCTGTGCCTGCGGATCAATGACAACGGCTATCTGGTGGTCTGGACGCCGTATGCCAGCGTGCTGCTGACCGCCGCCCGCGAGGTATCGCAAGAGCCCGGGCAATTGGCCTTGCAGGAGCGCGAGCACGATACATTCTATCGTCGCTGGATGCCGAAAATCGCCCGCGACCCGGCGTACAACCCGGCGTTGAGCCTGGGCTACTCCAGTTTCAGTCTGGAGGCTGGCCTGCGCAATAACTGGAATCCGTTCTGTAGCCGCGCTGTGCCGCTGGTACTGGGTTTGCCGGTCAACAGTTCGGCGGTGGGCCACTATCGGGTCACGGCGCCGCTGGCCGAACTGGAGGCGACGGGCAGGCTGATCGGCCGGGTGGCCTATGAATCGCCCTCGACCGTGGAAATCGAGCGTATCGCCCCGGACTCGATCATCCTGCAATGCCGCTACAGCGACGGTGCGGTGAGCGACATCCTGCGCATGAAGAAGTATTCCAGTGCGCTGCGGGTCTTTGAACTCGACGACTATGTGGTCAGCGCGCCGAAGAAAAACACCCATGCGCGCAACCAGCCGCTGAATACCGAAGAGATGCTGCGCCAGGGCATAGCCCTGTGTGACCGCGTGGTGGTGACTACCCAGCCGCTGGCCGATGTCTTGTCGAGCATGCACAGCGATATCCGTGTGGTGCCGAACATGTTGCCGGCCGACCCCTGGGCTACCCTCACCAGCCGCCGCGGAACCTCCCGCAAGCCGCGGGTGGGCTGGGGCGGCGGCACCAGCCATACGGGCGACCTGGAAATCATCGCCGAGACAGTGCGCGAGCTGGCCAATGAAGTCGAGTGGGTGTTCTTCGGCATGTGCCCGGATGAGTTGCGGCCCTACGTGCATGAGTTCCACCCGGTGATAGGCCTGCAGGCCTATCCGTTCAAACTGGCCAGCCTCAATCTCGACCTGGCCCTGGCGCCGCTGGAGTTCCACATCTTCAACGACTGCAAGAGCAACCTGCGGCTCCTGGAATACGGCGCCTGCGGTTACCCGGTGATCTGCACCGACACCGAGGCCTATCGCGGCTACCTGCCGTGTACCAAGGTCGTAAGCAACAGCACCCAGGAATGGATCGGCGCGATCCGCATGCACCTGGCCGACCCCGAAGCCAGCTATCGCATGGGCGATGCGCTGCGCGAAGAAGTCTTGCGTGACTACATGCTGCGGGGCAACAACCTGAATCTGTGGATGCAGGGGTGGTTGCCGGATTGATCCGGGGCGGTAACTAAACAAGCCAGGCTTTCGATGCCTGGCTTTTTTATGGCGGCGATCGAGGGGGAGGGTGCGCCGGTTTTCTCGCTGCTGAAGGCGATCCTTGTGGCGTCGCCTTCCGGGTTCTCCACGGTGTCAGGGCCATGGGCCGGGACCCAGGAGCTGGCGCGTTTCCTGCAAGCCCCCTCGAAATCGCCATAAAACGAGCGCTTGCGTCAAACAGCGAAGCGCCGCCAACGGCACAAGGTTTTATCCAGAAGGCCCGCAAAAAGCTCGGTACAGCTTGGCAGAGCCCTGTGACGAACAAGAGGGGAGACGATGAAGGCAGTTATTTTGGCGGGTGGCCTGGGCACGCGCATCAGCGAGGAGTCCCATCTCAAGCCCAAGCCGATGATCGAGATTGGCGGCAAGCCAATTCTCTGGCACATCATGAAGCAGTACTCGGCCCACGGTATTCACGACTTCGTGATCTGCCTGGGCTACAAGGGGTACGCGATCAAGGATTTCTTCGCCAACTACTTTCTGCACACCTCCGACGTCACCTTCGACATGCGGGAAAACCGTATGGACGTTCATCAGAACTACAGCGAGCCCTGGCGCGTGACCCTGATCGACACCGGTGAGGAAACCATGACCGGTGGCCGTCTGCGTCGGGCCGGGCGCTACCTGGAGAACGAAGAAGCCTTCTGCTTTACCTACGGCGACGGCGTTTCCGACCTGAATATCGGCGCCCTGGTGGACTTCCACCTGGCCCATGGCAAGCACGCGACCGTCACCGCGGTGCAGCCGCCTGGCCGTTACGGCGCCCTGGAACGCGATGGCGACAGCGTCCTGGGCTTTACCGAAAAGCCCCGAGGTGACGGTGGCTGGATCAATGGCGGGTTCTTCGTGCTGTCGCCCAAGGTGTTGCCGCTGCTAACGGCCGACGACACGGTGTGGGAAGCCGAGCCGCTGACCACGCTGGCCGGGCAAGGCCAATTGCATGCCTTCCAGCACGACGGCTTCTGGCATCCGATGGACACCCTGCGTGACAAGAACCACCTGGAGCAACTCTGGCAGAGCGGGGAGGCCCCATGGAAGCAGTGGGACTGAGCGCGCAATTCTGGCGCGGCAAGCGGGTCCTGCTGACCGGCCACACCGGTTTCAAGGGCAGCTGGCTGACCCTGTGGCTGCACAGCCTGGGGGCCGAAGTCAGTGGCTTCTCCCTGGACCCTGCGACCGAGCCGAGCCTGTTCGAGCTGGCGCGGGTTGCCGAGGGTATCAACGACCAGCGTGGCGACCTGCGCGACCTTGGCGCCTTGCTGGAGCTGATCGCCGAGACGCAGCCGGAAATCGTCCTGCACCTGGCGGCGCAACCGTTGGTACGCGAGGGCTATCGCGACCCGCTGGGTACTTACTCCAGCAACGTGATGGGCACCCTGAACCTGCTGGAAGCGATCCGTCAGGTCGGCGGCGTGCGTGCCTGTGTGCTGGTGACCACCGACAAGGTCTACGCCAACCAGGAATGGCTGTGGCCCTACCGTGAAAACGAAGCCCTGGGCGGGCATGATCCCTACAGCAGCAGCAAGGCGTGCTGCGAGTTGCTGGCGCAGTCCTATGCCGCGTCGTTCTTCCCGGCCGACAAGTACGCCGAACACGGCCTGGCCCTGGCCACGGCGCGTGCCGGCAACGTACTGGGCGGCGGCGACTTTGCCCCGGAACGGCTGATCCCCGATGTGCTCAAGGCCTGGTCGGCCGACGAGCCGGTGACCCTGCGCTACCCGCAGGCGGTGCGCCCATGGCAGCACGCCCTGGAGCCACTGGCCGGCTACCTGCAACTGGCCGCCGGCCTCTACGAACAAGGGCCGCGGTTCGCCGGGGCCTGGAACTTCGGGCCAAGCGAAGCGGACATGTGCAGCGTCGGTGAAGTGGTCGAGTTGCTGGCCGCGCGCTGGCCGGCCGCCCCCGGGCTGCGGATCGAGCCGAGCGAGCTGCACGAAGCCGGCCTGTTGCGCCTGGACAGCAGCCGCGCACGCCAGCTGCTGGCCTGGCAACCGCGCTGGTCGCTGCAGCAATGCCTGGCGCAGACCCTGGACTGGCACCTGGCCTGGCAGCGTGGCGACGACATGCGCGCTGTGACCCTCGCTCAACTGAACCTGTACCGGGGCGCGCTGTGAGCGAGTTTTCCTTGAAACAGCTGCCGCTGGCCGGGCTGTTCAGCGTCCAGCACAAGCGCTTCGAAGATCAGCGCGGACATTTCGCCCGGCTGTTCTGCGAAGGCAGTCTGAGTGCATTCGGCAGCGAGTTTCATATCCGTCAGATCAACCATTCCTGTACCCGCGAGAAGGGCAGTGCGCGCGGCCTGCATTACCAGAACGCCAATGCGCCGGAAGCCAAGCTGATCACCTGCCTGCGCGGCGAGGTGTGGGATGTGGCGGTGGATCTGCGTCCGGACTCCGAGACCTTTCTGCACTGGCACGCCGAGCACCTGAAGGCCGGCGATGGCCGTAGCCTGCTGATCCCGGCCGGATTCGCCCACGGTTTTCAGACCCTCACCGACGACGCCGAGCTGCTCTACCTGCACAGCGCCGATTACACGCCGGAGCACGAGGGCGGTCTGTCGGTGAACGATCCACGGCTGGCGATTGCCTGGCCGTTGCCTGTCAATAATCTGTCGGCCCGGGATTCCAGCCATCCCGCGCTCGATCAACACTTTGCTGGAGTGCGTCTATGAACTGCCGTGGGTGCGCCGCACCGCTGAGCCTGCCGCTGATCGACCTCGGCACCTCGCCACCGTCCAACGCCTATGTGCATGCCGATCGTCTTGAACAGGCCGAGCAATGGGTGCCGCTGAAGGTCGCCGTGTGCCAGCAATGCTGGCTGGTACAGACCGAGGATTACACCAGCGCCGAAAGCCTGTTCGATGCCGAGTACGCCTATTTCAGTTCTTTCTCCAGCACTTGGCTGGCCCACGCCGAGCGCTATGTGGCCGAGATGGTCGAGCGCTTTGGCTTGATGGCTGACAGCCGTGTGGTGGAAGTCGCCGCCAACGACGGTTACCTGTTGCAGTACGTGGCCGCTCGCGGGATCAAGTGCCTGGGCGTCGAGCCGACCCGCAGCACCGCGCAAGCCGCGCGGGAAAAAGGCCTGGAGATTCGTGAGCTGTTCTTCGGTCGCGACACTGCCGCGCAGCTGAAAAACCAAGGCTGGGCCGCCGACCTGATGGCGGCCAACAATGTGCTGGCCCATGTACCGGACATCAACGATTTCCTCGGCGGTTTCGCGACGCTGCTCAAGCCGACCGGCGTGGCCACCTTCGAATTCCCGCAACTGCTGACGCTGATGGCCGGCGCGCAGTTCGACACGCTCTATCACGAACACTATTCCTATCTGTCGCTGACCGCCGTGCAGGCACTGTGCGAGCGTAACGGACTGGAAGTCTTCGACGTCAGCCAACTGACCACCCATGGTGGTTCGCTACGGGTTTTCGTCCAGCGCAAGGACGGCGAACGCCGCGCCGTGCAACCGGCGGTGCAGCAGCAGTTGCAAACCGAGTTCGACGCGGGCGTGAAGACCCCCGAGTTCTACGCCACGCTGGCACCCGCTGCGGAACGCATCAAGCATGACCTGTTGCGCTTCCTGCTCCAGGCCAAGGCCGAAGGCAAGCGCGTGGTGGGTTATGGCGCCGCGGCCAAGGGCAACACCTTGCTCAATTACGCCGGGGTCAAGCCGGACTTGCTGGCCTGGGTCGCCGACGCCAGCCCGCACAAGCAGGGCAAGTTCCTGCCCGGCAGCAGGATTGCGGTGGTCGCGCCCGAGCGTATCGATAGCGAGCGCCCGGATTATGTGCTGGTGTTGCCGTGGAACCTGCTGTCGGAAGTCAGCGAGCAACTGGCCCACGTTCGCCAGTGGGGCGGGCGTTTTGTGATCGCCGTGCCCGAGTTGAAGCTGCTGTGAGTGGCCTGAAGGTACTGGTCACCGGGGCCAGCGGGTTTGTCGGCCGGCATCTGGTCGCCGCCTTGCTGGCCCGCGGCTGCCAGGTGCGGGCGCTGGCCCGTGACCCACAAAAGCTGGCCGCCATGCCCTGGGTTGGAGCGGTGGAGCGGGTGGCCGCGGACGTGCATGCCGCCGACACCGATATCGCCGCCCTGGTCGAGGGCGTCGATGCCCTGGCGCACCTGGCCTGGCCGGGGCTGCCGAATTACAAGGCGCTGTTCCACTTCGAGCACAACCTGATGGCCGACTACCGGTTTATCAAGGCCGCGGTCGAGGCGGGCGTGCCCCAGGTCATGATCACCGGCACCTGTTTCGAATACGGTATGCAGAGCGGTCCGCTCGACGAGCAGACGCCGGCGCAGCCGAGCAATCCCTATGGGTTGGCCAAGCACAGCCTGCGGCTGTTCCTGGAAAACCTGCAGCAGCAACTGCCTTTCACCCTGCAATGGGCGCGGCTGTTCTACCTGCATGGCGCCGGGCAGAACCCCAACAGCCTGCTGGCCGCCCTGGACCGGGCGATCGACGCCGGCGATGCGGTGTTCGACATGTCCGCCGGCGAACAGCTGCGCGATTACCTGGCCATCGAAGACGCCGCTGCCAGCCTGGCGGCGTTGCTGCAACGGCGGGATTTTTCCGGGGTGGTCAACTGTTCCAGCGGCCAGCCGATATCGGTTCGTGCGCTGGTCGAGCGACGGGTGCGCGAGCGCGGCTCGATGATCCGCCTGAACCTGGGGCATTACCCCTATCCCGCCCACGAACCCATGGCGTTCTGGGGGGCGAACGAGCGCCTGCAACAACTATTGGGAGCAGAACATGGGGCATGAGTTGTATCGGGTCATGGACCTGCCGGTGCTGCAGAATCGCACCTTCGCCGACGCGCAGAGCGCCAGGGCGTCGGCCTGTGCCGACATGGTGCTGGTGCAGGACGAGGAGAGCGGCCTGATCTTCAACCAGGCCTTCGACCCCGACAAGCTGAGCTACGACAGCGACTACCAGAACGAGCAGGCCCATTCGGCGCAGTTCCAGCGTCACCTGCTGGATGTCGAGGGCATCATCGCCCGGCATTTCAAGGGTCGCGAGCTGATCGAGGTCGGTTGCGGCAAGGGCTATTTCCTTGAGCTGCTGCGTGAGCGGGGCTATCGCATCACCGGCATCGACCCGGCCTACGAAGGCGATAACGCCGATGTGATCAAGGCGCCCTTTACCTCTGGCCTGGGCCTGTCGGCCGATGCCGTGGTGTTGCGCCATGTGCTGGAGCATATTGCCGACCCGCGGGCGTTCCTGGCACAGATGGCCGAGGCCAACCAGGGCGGGCAGATCTACATCGAAGTGCCGTGCTTCGACTGGATCGTCGAGCATCGCGCCTGGTTCGACGTGTTCTACGAGCACGTCAACTACTTCCGCCTGGACGACCTGCGCCGGATGTTCGGCACAGTGCACGAAGCCGGCCACCTGTTCGGCGGCCAGTACCTGTACGTGGTGGCCGACCTCGGCACCTTGCGCGAGCCCGGCGAGACGCCGGTCGAGCGCCTGAAGATGCCGCTGGATTTCACTGCCAGCCTCGAGCGGGCCAAGCAGATTATCCAGGCCCAACCCGAGGCGGGCTCGGCGATCTGGGGCGCGTCTTCCAAGGGTGTGATCTATTCGCTGTTCCTGCAGCGCGCGGGCGTTTCGGTGGACCAGGTGGTGGATATCAATCCGGCCAAGCAGGGCCGTTATCTGCCCCTGAGCGGCGCTCGCGTGTCGTCCCCCGAAGAGGCCATGGCGACCTTGTCCGAGGGCGCTCACCTGTTTGTGATGAATTCCAACTATCTCGACGAAATCAAGCGCATGACCGATGGGCGTTATGTCTATCACGCAGTCGACAGCGCTTCGTTCAAATGACGTTTATTGAGACCCGACCATGACCGACAACAGCATTATCCAAGCCTTCGAAGCCGAGTGTCAGGAGCAGATCCGCGCCCAGGGCGAAGACCAGAAACTCAAGGGCCTGGCGCGCGACTTCTTCAACGAGTCCGCCGGCCACAAGTACAGCTATCACTTCTCCTGGATGGGCCGCCCGATCATCCAGCTGCCCCAGGACATGATGGCCATGCAGGAGATCATCTGGCGGGTCAAGCCGGACCTGGTGATCGAATGCGGCATCGCCCACGGCGGCTCGATCATCTACTACGCCTCGCTGCTCGAACTGCAGGGCCACGGTGAAGTGCTGGGCATCGACCTGGATATCCGCGCGCATAACCGCGAAGCCATCGAAAGCCATCCGATGAGCAAGCGCATTTCGATGATCGAAGGCTCGAGCATCGATCCGGCGATTGCCGCCAAGGTGCGCGCCGCCGCCGAAGGCAAAAAAGTGATTCTGGTACTCGACTCCAACCACACCCACGAGCACGTGCTCGAGGAGTTGCGTTTGTATGCGCCGCTGGTGTCGGTGGACAGCTACTGCGTGGTGATGGACACCGTGGTCGAGGACATGCCGGCGGACTTCTTCCCGGACCGTCCATGGGGCCCGGGCGACAACCCGAAAACCGCGGTCTGGGCCTACCTGGAAGAGAACCGCGACTTCGAGATCGACTACCAGATGCAGAACAAGCTGCTGATCACCGTGGCGCCGGATGGCTATCTGCGTCGCGTTCGTTGAATTCAATGGTTTGCAGGTAACAGCACTTTGCCGGTTGTGGGGAAACACTGATGCAGGTTCAAGACAAGGCTCAAAACACTAGCGCACCGTTGAGCGAGCGTTTCACGCTGGTGGTGATGTCCCACAATCGCAAGGCGTTCTTGCGCCGCACCTTGCAGTACTACAGCACCTACCCCTGCAAGATCCTGGTGCTGGACTCTTCGCTGCACGCCGACGAAAGCCTGGCCGGGCAGTTCCCCCAGGTCGACTACCGGCATCTGCCGCAGTACACCTACAAGGGCCTGCAGGACAAGCTCACCTACGGTGTCGGGCAGGTGACCACGCCGTACATGGTATTTGCCGCCGACGACGACTTCCTGCTCCATGGCGCGTTGACCGAATCGGTGGAGTTTCTCGAAGCCAACCCCGACTACGGCCTGTGCCATGGCTACGGGATGATGTACCTGGCCCGCGCCGCCGAGGTGAACTACTACCGCCGCGATTGCCGGGTGATCGAGGACTACGCCTCGGCAGATGCCGGCGAGCGGGTCATGGCGTTCATGAGCCATTTCCTGCCGCCGTTCTACGCGGTGACCCGCACCGACCTGCTGCAACAGTGGTACAGCCTGCTGCCGCCGGGGACCAGTTTCGAATGGCAGGAGATCGGCCATACCTTCTTCCTGCTGGCCTCGGCCAAGGCGCGGATCCTGCCGATCCCGTTCGCCGTGCGGGAAGTCAACTACAACGCCTCGGAGCACAACACCGATGTGTTGACGGTGCTGACCTACGGCGACGCCAAGTCGGTGGCCCAGCGCGAGGCGTTCGCCGGGTTCCTGGCGTCGTTGCCTACCGGCTTGAGCGGCCTGGACCCACAGCGGGCCAAACAGATTGCCCTGGACAGCTTCACGGCCATGGCCGAGTGCCTGCTCACCGGGCGCTCGCTCAACGGCAAGATGATTTTCCGTTCGGCCTGGGTCGAGCCGGGGGCCGAGCCGGTGCGTTCGTTCGGCCCGGAGCAGTTCGTCGAGATGCCGTTCTACAACAAGCCGATGTTCGACTTGTTGACCGAGTTCGAATTTCTCATGCATGGGATGCCGGCCGGCCGCCTGCAACTGCAGGAGCTCGAAGGCGTACTGCTCAAGCAGCAGGAACTGATGCAGGTACAACCCAACGACACCGACCGCACCTTGCGCAGCCGCCTGTGGGAGGCGCTGTCGTGCAACCTGTTCAACCTTGAGGTGGTCCAGCGTCTGGCGGCCTCGCTGCTGGCTTGCGAGGGGCAGGACCTTCAGGAGCAGAACGATGCCCGCAAATTGCAGGCCTGGGCCGATCGCCTGGCGTCGCTGCCTTTCCAGGACAGCCCGGCGCTGTTGGAAAACATGCCTTCGGGGCGCCTGCTGAAATGGCTGGAGGCGCGCAACCCCGAGGCGCAGCAGCTCAAGGCGATCAACGAGCACCTGGCCCGGCACAACGGTGGCCCGAGCTTCGGCATCCTGCTGCTCGACCTCGACGCGGACATGGTCAAGCTGCAGGCGACCTTCGACAGCCTGGTCAACGGCCATTGCCGGTCCTTCCAGGTGGTGGTCTTCACCACGGGCGACCTGCCGGCGACCACCACCGCCCAGGACACCGTGCATTTCGTCAAGGTCAGCACCAGCAACTATGTGGAGCGCATCAACCAGATCGTGACGCAATCCTCCCGCGACTGGTTGCTCCTGGCCCGTGCCGGCGAGCGTTTCACCGCCAGCGGCCTGCTGCGCGCCAGCCTGGAACTGCTCGGCGCGCAAGGTTGCCGCGCGGTGGCCATGGACGAAATCCACTACGGTGCCGATGGCGCGCTGAAGGATGTGTTCCGCCCGGGCGTCAACCTCGACCTGCTGCAAAGCGTGCCGGACCTGATGGCCGGCCACTGGCTGATTCGCCGTGATGTACTGGTGGCCGCCGGTGGTTATTCGACGGCCTTTCCACAGGCCATGGAATACGACCTGCTGCTGCGCCTGATCGAAGACGGCGGGCTGGCCGGCCTGGCCCATTTGGCCGAGCCGCTGTTGCTCGGCCAGGCCGCGACGGTGGAGGAGAACACCCAACAAAGCCAGGCGTTGACCCGCCATCTGGGCAACCGTGGCTACCGGGCCCAGGTCAGCGCGGCGCAGCCTGGGGTCTACCAGATCAACTACGGCCATGCCGAGCGTCCGCTGGCCTCGATCATCCTGCGCAGCGAGGACAATCTGGAGCAGCTGCAGCGTTGCCTGGTCAGCGTGCTGCAACGCACGCGCTACCAACGCTACGAAGTGGTCATCGCCGACAACCATAGCCAGTCCGAAGAGCTGGCCAACTGGCTCGCCAGCCTGGAGCAGAAGGGTGATCGTATCCGCGTGCTGCGCAGCCCGCGGCGCCTGAACGCCTCGGCGCTGTACAACGCGGCGAGCCAGGAGGCCCGGGGCGAGTACCTGGTGCTGCTGGCGGCCAACGGCGAAGTGGTCAATGCCGACTGGATGGAGAGCCTGCTCAATCAGGCGCAGCGGCCGGAAGTGGGGATTGTCGGTGCGCGCTTGGTCGACGCCAAGGGCGCGACCACCTCGGCTGGCCTGGTTCTCGGGTTGAACGGGCATCTGGGGGCGGCGTTCGCCGGTGAGCCGAAAGGCGCCAGCGGCTACCTGAATGGTTTGCTCGCCGAGCAGAACTATTCGGCGGTCTCCGGCGCCTGCCTGATGATTCGCAAGGAGGCCTACAACGCTGTCGGTGGCCTGGACGAAGAACACTTCGCCGAGGCATTCGCTGATGTCGACCTGTGCCTGAAAGTGGCCGATGCCGGCCTGTTGACGGTCTGGACCCCGCAGGTGCAGATCCTCCATCCGGGCATCCTGGCGGACGATACCCAGGTCGCGGCGGCGCTGCGTGACAAATGGCAGGCGCGCTTCGAACACGATGTGGCCTGCAACCAGAACCTGAGCCGGACCGGCAAGGGCTTCACTCCTGGCGCTCCTGCCAGTGTCGACTGGGCGCAGCTGCTCGCATAAGCCTGGCTGACAGGAAAAAGGACTCAAGACATGTTCAACGGCAAATCGATTTTCATCTCTGGCGGCACCGGCTCGTTCGGGCGCAATTTCATCCGGCGCCTGCTGGAGCAATACCAGCCCAAGCGGGTGGTGGTGTTCTCCCGCGATGAACTGAAACAGTACGAAATGCAGCAGACCTTCAATGCGCCCTGCATGCGTTATTTCCTCGGCGACGTGCGTGACGCCGAGCGTCTGCGCCAGGCCATGCGCGGGATCGACTATGTGGTGCACGCTGCGGCCCTGAAGCAGGTGCCGGCGGCGGAATACAACCCCACCGAGTGCATCCGCACCAACGTCAACGGCGCGGAAAACATCATTGCCGCGGCCATCGACAACGGCGTGAAGAAAGTCATCGCCCTGTCCACCGACAAAGCGGCGAGCCCGGTCAACCTGTACGGCGCGACCAAGCTGCTGTCGGACAAGTTGTTCGTCGCGGCGAACAATATCGCCGGCGACCAGCCGACCCGTTTTGCCGTGGTGCGCTACGGCAACGTAGCTGGCTCCCGGGGCTCGGTGGTGCCGTTTTTCAGCCAGCTGATCGCCGAAGGCGCCCGCGAGTTGCCGATCACCGACGCGCGCATGACCCGTTTCTGGATCACCCTGGATCACGGGGTGCAGTTCGTGCTCGACAGCTTCTCGCGCATGCATGGCGGTGAAGTCTTCGTGCCGAAGATCCCGTCGATCCGGATCGTCGACCTGGCGCGTGGCATGGCGCAAAACCTGCCGCACAAGCAGGTGGGCATTCGTCCGGGGGAAAAACTCCACGAGCTGATGGTGCCGCTGGATGACGCGCGCATGACCCTGGAGTTCACCGATCACTACACCATCCAGCCGTCGATCCGCTTTACCAACGTCAACGTCGACTTTGCCGTGGACGGCCTGGGCGAACAGGGGCGGCCGGTGGGCGAGGCGTTCGAATACCGCTCCGACACCAATCCGCATTTCCTCTCGGTGGGCCAGATCGCCGAGCTGCATGCCAGGTTGCCGGCATGATTCCCTACGGGCGCCAGAGTCTCGACCAGGCGGACATCGATGCGGTGGTCGCGGTGCTGCGGTCCGACTGGCTGACCCAGGGGCCGACCATCGAACGCTTCGAGCAGGCCATGGCCGCTCGCTGCGAGGCCGGCCATGGCGTGGCGGTGTGCAATGCCACGGCGGCCTTGCACATCGCCTGCCTGGCCGCCGGTCTGGGGCCGGGAGACCGGCTGTGGACCACGCCCAATACTTTCCTGGCCTCGGCCAACTGCGGACGTTATTGCGGCGCCGAGGTGGACTTCGTCGATATCGACCCGCACACCTGGAACATGGATGCCCGGGCGTTGGCGCATAAGCTTGAGGCCGCCGAGCGCACGGGCAGACTGCCCAAGGTGGTGGTGGCGGTGGCGTTTTCCGGGCAAAGCTGCGACATGCGTGCCATGGCGCAGCTGGCGCAGCGTTATGGCTTCGTGCTGATCGAGGATGCCTCCCACGCGGTGGGCGCGTCCTATGCCGGGCGGCCGGTGGGCTGTGGCGAATTCGCGGCGATGACGGTGTTCAGCTTTCATCCGGTGAAAATCATCACCAGCGCCGAGGGCGGCATGGTCCTGACCAACAGCCCGCAGTTGGCGGACCGCTTGCGCCGCTTGCGCAGCCACGGCATGACCCGCGACCCGGCGCAGATGACCGAGCCCAGCCACGGCCCCTGGTACTACCAGCAGACCGAGCTGGGTTTCAATTACCGCATCACCGATCTGCAGGCAGCCCTGGGCTTGTCCCAACTGGACAAGCTCGACGCTTTCATTGCCCGGCGCCGGCAGCTGGCGGCCCGTTATGACCGCCTGCTGGCCGATCTGCCGCTGACCCTGCCACAGGCTCAGGAGCAGGCGCAGTCGGCCTGGCATCTGTACGTGGTGCGCTTGCAGCCCGAGCGCATCCGCCGCACCCATCGCGAGGTGTTCGAGGCATTGCGCGAGGCCGGGGTCGGGGTCAATCTGCATTACATCCCGGTGCATCTGCAGCCGTATTACCGCGACCTGGGATTTGCCGCGGGGGATTTCCCCGAGGCCGAGCGCTACTACGGCGAAGCCATCAGCCTGCCGCTGTTTCCGGCGCTGGACGATGAGCAGCAGACGTATGTGGTCGAGCAATTGCGCCAGCTTATCCAGGAGCCCGCCCAGCCTTGAGTGCCATCGCCATCATTCCCGCCCGTGGCGGCAGCAAACGCATAGCGCGCAAGAACCTCAAGCCGTTCGACGGCGTGCCGATGATTGCCCGCTCGATTGCCACGGCGCTGCGCTGCGGGTTGTTCGATCAGGTGCTGGTCAGTACCGATGACCCGGAGATCGCCGAGCTGGCCAGGGCCAGCGGCGCCACGGTGCCATTCATGCGTCCGGCCGAGCTGGCGGACGATTTCACCGGCACCGGGCCGGTGATCGTGCATGCCTTGAATGCGTTGCGCGAGCGTGGCGAGACCTTCGATTACGCCTGCTGCATTTACGCCACCGCGCCCTTGTTGCAACTGCGCTACCTGCGCCAGGGCTTGGCGGCGCTGGAGGCTCAGCCTGAAAAGTCCTTCGCCTTTTCCGTGTGCAGCTTTGCGTTTCCGGTGCAGCGCGCCCTGACCCTGGACGAGCAGGGCGCGTTGACTGCGCTTTATCCGGAGTTTCGCAACACACGCTCCCAGGACCTGCCGCCGGCCTATCAGGACGCCGGGCAGTTCTATTGGGGGCGCAGCGAGGCCTGGTTGCGCGGCGACCTGGTGTTTTCCCCGCTCAGCCTGCCGGTGATCCTGCCGCGCCATCTGGTGCAGGACATCGACACCGAGGAAGACTGGCTGCGCGCGGAGTATCTGTACGCGGCGCTGAAAGCCGGTGGAGAGCTGGAGTGAGAGTGCTGATCCGGGCCGACGCCTCGCCGACCATTGGCAGCGGCCATATCGCCCGCTGCCTGACCCTGGCCAGGGCTTTGCGCGAGCTGGGCGCCACAGTGGCTTTCGCTTGCCGAAGCTTGCCCGGGCAGCAATTGGATCACCTGGCCGGACTGGGTTTCCAGACGTTCGCCCTGCCGGCGAGCTATCCGGGGGAATGCGCGCAAGACATCGAGGCGCCGCTGCTCTGGCAGTCGGATATCGCCGCCTTGCGGGCAGCGTTGCAGGATCAGCCGCGATTCGATTGGGTGCTGGTCGATCACTACGGCCTCGACCGGCAGTGGCAGCAGGCGGCGCGGCAATGGGCACCACGGATTGCCGCCATCGATGACCTGGCCAACCGGCGGCACGGGGTCGATCTGTTGCTCGACCAGAACTTCAGCGGCACGCCCCAGGCCTATGCCGGCCTGATCGACGCCGAGTGCCGGGCGTTGCTGGGGCCGCACTTCGCCTTGCTGCGCGAGGAGTTCCGTTGTCCGCCGATTGCCATTCGCGAGCGAGCGAGTCGGGTGCTGGTGAATTTCGGCGGCTTCGATGCGGCCAGCCAGACCCACAAGACGATGCTGGCCTTGAGTGCGTTCGACGACCTGCAGGTGGACTTTGTCGCCGGGGCCGGCAACCCGGCCTGGGCGCAGATGCAGGAACTGGCGGCCGGTCGCGGGCATTGGCGTTTGCACGCCTATGTCAGCGATTTTTCCCGCTTGATGGCCGAAGCGGACCTGTTTATCGGCGCCGGTGGCGGCACCAGTTGGGAGCGCGCCGCCCTGGGCCTGCCGACCCTGTGCATCAGCGTGGCCGGCAATCAAGAGGCCAATGCCCGGCTGCTGGCCGAGGCGGGCGCGCATGTCTACCTGGGGCCCAGCGAGCAGGTGAGTGTCGAGCTGATCCGCCAGGCGGTCGCGGCGCTCGTTGGCGATTACCCGTTGCGCCAGAGCCTGGCGCAGCGCTCCCGGCAACTGGTGGACGGGCAGGGTGCATCGCGGGTGGCGACAGCCCTGTTCGAGATGACCGGCAACCCATTGCGCCGCGTCGGTGATGCACCGGCCACTGGCGAATTTACGCGTGAATCGAAGGAAAACCCCAATGACTAGTTTCAACATCGGCTCGCGCTCGATCGGCGCCGGCTCGCCGCCGTTCATCATTGCCGAGATGAGCGGCAACCATAACCAGTCGCTGGACGTTGCCCTGCAGATCGTCGAGGCCGCGGCCAAGGCCGGCGCCCATGCCTTGAAGTTGCAGACCTATACCGCCGACACCATGACCCTGGACCTGGACCACGGCGAATTCTTCATCAAGGATCCGGCCAGTCTCTGGGCCGGCTCTTCGCTGTATGCCCTGTATGAAAAAGCCCACACACCCTGGCAGTGGCACGCACCGATCTTCGCCCGCGCCAGGGAACTGGGGATGCTGGCGTTCTCCACGCCGTTCGATGAGAGCGCGGTGGACTTCCTCGAAAGCCTCGAGGTGCCGGCCTACAAGATCGCCAGTTTCGAAAACACCGACCTGCCGCTGATTCGTCGGGTGGCGGCCACCGGCAAGCCGCTGATCATTTCCACCGGCATGGCCAGCATCGCCGAGCTGGACGAAAGCGTGCGCGCCGCCCGGGAGGCCGGCTGCAAGGATTTGGTGCTGCTCAAGTGCACCAGCACCTACCCGGCTTCGCCGGAAAACAGCAACATCCTGACCATTCCCCATCTGCGCCAGATGTTCGGCTGCGAGGTCGGTTTGTCCGACCACTCCATGGGAGTCGGGGTTTCAGTGGCCGCCGTGGCGCTGGGCGCTACTGTGGTGGAGAAACACTTCACCCTTGACCGCGCCGCCGGCGGGGTGGATGCGAGTTTTTCCCTGGAACCGGCGGAGCTGCACAGCCTGGTGGTGGAAACCGAACGTGCCTGGCAGGCCCTGGGCCAGGTGCGTTACGGCGCGACCGAGGCCGAGCGGCAGTCGGTGTTGTACCGCCGTTCCCTCTATGTCACCCGCGATATGGCGGCGGGGGAGGTGTTCAGTAGCGATAACGTCCGGGCCATCCGTCCGGGCCTGGGGCTGGCCCCCAAGCACATCGACGCGGTCCTCGGGCGTTGCGCGCGCCAGGCCCTCAAGCGTGGTACCGCACTGGATTGGGCATTTGTCGAATAGCCGTTTGTAGGGCTGATTCGGCAAAATAGCGTGACCTGCGAGTCATAACGCGCATCTTCACTGTATTGTATTGACCGGGGAGATGGCGCCTGGCCGGTAAACGGCGCAGTGATAGCCTTTTATTCTTCCCGCTGTCGCCTGTCAGGGGCGCCAGGATGTCTGTTTGTCGGCAGCCCCGGTCCGGTGGTCGGGGTATTCAGCTGTTTATTATTGGGAAGCCGTAATGATTGGCATAAAGAGCATTGCGAGCTACGTGCCTGTAGCCGGCGTAGACAATTACGCACAAGGTGCAAAATTCGAAAAGGATGAAGAGTTCATCCTGGGCAAGATCGGTTCGGCCTTCCTGCCGCGCAAAGACGCCACGCAGGAAACCTCGGACCTGTGTGTCGAAGCAGTCAATGCGCTGTTCGCCAACAACCCGCAACTGTCGCGCGAGTCGATCGACGCGCTGATCGTCGTCACCCAGAACGGCGACGAAGAAGGCCTGCCGCACACCGCCGCCATCGTCCAGGACAAGCTGGGCCTGCCGACCCACGTCGCGGCCTTCGATATTTCCCTGGGCTGCTCCGGTTATGTCTATGGCATCTACGCGCTCAAGGGCTTCATGGAAGCCGCGGGCCTGAAGAACGGCCTGCTGGTCACCGCCGACCCTTACTCGAAGATCGTCGATCCGCAAGACCGCAACACCACCATGCTGTTCGGCGATGCGGCGACTGCTACCTGGATGTGCGAAGACGCTCCCTGGCAGCTGGGCAAGGCCAAATTCGGCACCGACGGTTCCGGCGCTCCGCACCTGAAAGTCACCGATGGCGTGTTTTTCATGAATGGCCGCCAAGTGTTCAATTTTGCCCTGCTGAAAGTCCCGGCGCATTTGAATGAGCTGCTGGATGAGTCCGGCCTGAAGGCGGAGCAGATCGATGCGTTCTGTATCCACCAGGGCAGTGCGGCGATCGTCGATGCCGTGGCGCGCCGTTTCGAAGGCGAGCCGGAGAAGTTCATCAAGGACATGGTCGAGACCGGTAATACTGTATCGTCGAGCATTCCGCTGCTGCTGGAAAAGCACGTGCTCGAGTCGAAGTGGCAACGTGTGGCCCTGAGTGGCTTCGGTGTAGGGCTGTCCTGGGGCTCGGCAATTATCTATCGCCCATGAGTTGATCCCGCGGCATCCAAAAATAGCGCCCAGGGTGTACCCTGAGCGCTATTTTTTTTGCATGAAGATAGGCGAGACAGCATGAGCGAAAGCTTCGAGGGCAATGCCCAGGCAATACAGGCTCGCTGGCCGCGACTGCTCGAGCGGTTGCTGGCGGAGGACAGTGCTGCGTTGCAGGCGGATCTGGTCGAAGGGCTGGGTTCGACCTTGAGTATTTCCGGCATTCAGCTCACCAGTCGCCACGATCGCACCGCGGAAGCTCGGATCCAGGCGGCGAGCCTGCCGGCCGACAGTCCGGTGATCCATCTGTACGGCACCGGCTTGGGTGACTTGCAGCAGATACTGCTGGAAAACCCGGCGCTGCAACGCTTGCAGGTGCACATCTTGAACGGCGCGGTGTTTGCGCTGGTGCTGCAATTGCTCGATCAGCAGGCCTGGTTGAACGATCCTCGAGTCGAACTGGGTTATGCCGGCGATCTGGCGGAAATCCAGCTGCCGTTCTTCGCCTTGCCCTCCGAGCTGGTGCTGGCGGATGACTACAACGCCAAGATCCGCGATCGCCTGGTCAGTGAGGTGCACCTGGCCTTCAATAACCGCGACTTCGTGGTCGATTCCCCGGAGGTCGCCCAACGCCTGCAAGCGAGTGCCGAGCTGGTGGCCAGCGACAATGACGTGGCGCAGCTGTTCGGTAGCCAGCCGGGGCGCGAGATCTTTGTGATTGCCACCGGGCCGAGCCTGGAGCGGCATTTCGAACGCTTGCGCGAGATTCGCGCCCAGGCCCGGCGGCCCCTGTTTATCTGTGTCGATACCGCCTACCGACCATTGCTCAAACAGGGGATCGAGCCGGATATCGTGGTCAGCATCGATCACCGGATTTCCAGCCTGCACCTGCCGCCAGAAAAATCGGCAGCCATCACCCTGGTCTATCTGCCGATGGTCGACCCGCAGATTCTGGCGCTCTGGCAGGGACCGCGTTACGTAGGGTATTCCGCCAGCCCGATTTACACGCGGATACGCGAGCAATTGCCCAAGGCGCAGCTGTATGTCGGTGGCAGCGTGATTCATCCCGCGGTGGACCTGGCGGTAAAAATGGGCGCCGAGCAGGTCACCTTGTTCGGTGCCGACTTTGCCTTCCCGATGAACAAGACGCATGCCGGCTGGCTCGACGGCGAGTTGGGGCCGCAGCTGGGCGCGGCCCGGCACTGGGTGCTGGACGGGCATGGCCAGCGGGTCAGGACCCAACTCAATTTCCGCAGTTACCTGTGCGAGCTGGAGCGGTTTATCGCCGGTCATCCACGGGTGCGCTTCTATAACAGCAGTCGGGACGGGGCGATGATTGCCGGGACGACCTATCATCCGGAGTTCAGTCAATGAGCGCGATCGAGGGGCTGATCGCCCGCTTGCAGCAATGCGCCGAGGGCTTCCGCCTGGGGCACGATGTCGAGACGGCCGTGACCATGGTCCAGTTGATGGGGGCGATCCAGCCGCTGATCGATACCGCGCCGCCAGCGCAGCGCCAGGACTGGGAGACTTTGCTTGGCCTGATGTTCGAATGTCAGCAAGGGCAAAACTGGCTGGCCCTGGCCGACTACCTGCAATATGAATGCGTTGAAGTGCTGCGCTCCCTCTCTGCTGGCTGAGGCATTCCCTGCCTGCCCGGGTGATCTCCGCGCCCGGACCTTCTCCGGCATTTTCCTGGCGCCATTTTTCCACGTATTTAAAAATGCCGAGCCCTTGATTTACGGGGGGTGGCACGCTGATGGCAAATTTTTTTGAAAATCCCCTAAAGCAACTTGCATTGCCGACGATAACTATTACGAAGGTTCTCTAGGCCATACCCGGCGGTTGCCAGGGCCGGAAGCCGCAGTACCCAACCAACGAGGAATTCGTCATGGCTTTAACAGTAAACACTAACGTCACATCGTTGAACGTTCAGAAGAACCTGAACCGCGCTTCCGACGCTCTGTCGACTTCGATGACTCGCCTGTCTTCCGGCCTGAAAATCAACAGTGCAAAAGACGACGCCGCCGGCCTGCAAATCGCTACCCGTATGACTTCGCAGATCCGCGGTCAGACCATGGCGATCAAAAACGCCAACGACGGTATCTCCATCGCTCAGACCGCTGAAGGCGCGATGCAGGAATCCACCAACATCCTGCAACGTATGCGCGAACTGGCTATTCAATCGCGAAACGACTCCAACGGTACCGCTGACCGTGTTGCACTGAACAAAGAATTCGCTTCGATGTCGGACGAGCTGACTCGTATCGCCAAGTCGACCAACCTGAACGGCAAGAACCTGATCGACGGCAGTGCTGGCACCATGACCTTCCAGGTCGGTTCCAACACCGGTGCTACCAACCAGATCACCATCACTCTGGCCAGCGGCTTCGACGCTGCAACTCTGAGCGTAGGTTCTGCAACCATCGCCATCACCGGTAACAGCAGCGCCACCGCCGAAGCCAGCACCAAGGCTTCGATCGACGCAATCGAAAAGGCCCTGGCAACCATCAACTCCAGCCGTGCTGACCTCGGTGCTGCACAAAACCGTCTGACCAGCACCATTTCCAACCTGCAGAACATCAACGAAAACGCCAGTGCTGCACTGGGTCGCGTACAAGATACCGACTTCGCTGCTGAAACTGCGCAGATGACCAAGCAGCAGACTCTGCAACAAGCTTCCACCGCAGTTCTGGCCCAGGCCAACCAACTGCCGTCCGCTGTACTGAAACTGCTTCAGTAATAGCTGGCTAAGCTTTGGCGGGGGAGTGCGCTGGTCGCGCTCTCTCGCTTTTTACTTTAAGAGGTGATGGACATGGATATGAGCATGAAGCTGAACTTGTCTTATCCAACAGCCAAGCCGGCAACGCCTGTTGCTGACAAGCCTGTGGAGAAGCCTCAAGCGGACGTTGTGGCGCTGTCGACTGTCAAGGAAGAGAGTAAGAGTGCGCAAACCGAGCAGGACAAACTGAAAATGGCCATTCAGGAAATTGAAAAGTTTGTGCAATCGGTCAAACGTAATCTGGAATTCTCTATCGACGAGCCTTCTGGCAAGGTCGTCGTCAAGGTCATTGCCAGCGACTCCGGTGAGGTGATTCGTCAGATCCCCAACGAAGAAGTCCTGAAGTTGGCCAATAGTTTGAATGATGCGAGCAGCTTGTTGTTCAGCGCTAAAGTCTGACAGCTGGCATGAAATTTGTTGCTATGTTCTTTTGGGCGTTGTAATGGTCAAAAGACCGGCGACACACTGAAGGGAGATCTCCATGGCAAGTCCAATTCTACCGGGTACCGGTCTAGGCTCCGGCCTCGATACTGGTGCTATCGTCAAAGCCTTGGTAAACGCTGACAAAGCGCCCAAGCAAGGTCAGATCGACCGGGGAACTGCGAACAACACCGCAAGCATCTCCGGCATCGGCACCTTGAAGTCTTTGTTGTCGACCTTTCGGACCACCATTACCGAACTCAGCAGCAAGACCAATCCGCAATTTCCCGGCTATGCCGCCACCACTTCCGACAACAAGTATGTAACGGCGGTCGCTGGCAACACCGCGGTCAACGGCAACTATGTCGTCTCGGTCGGCAATCTTGCGACCGCCTCGAAAGTCACCAGTGCTGCCTTCGCTGGTGGCGCTACCAGTGCTATTCCGACTGGTACCCTGAAAATCAGTCAAAATGGCACTAACTACAATCTCGATATAAAAGCTGGCGCTACCTTGCAGTCGGTACGTGACTCGATCAACGCCGACGCATCGCTCAAGAGCGCGGGTATCAGCGCGAACATCGTGACCGATTCCTTTGGATCGCGTTTGGTGGTGGGTTCGACCACTACCGGTGCGGGGTCCGATATTTCTCTGAGTGGCATTGCCGGTCTGGAAATCGACGGTAGCAACGTCGTGGGCGCTTCCGGTTCGCCGATGACCGCCACTTCCGCCGGTTCCATTGGTGCCCTGGCCAGGGATGCCAATTTCACTGTTGACGGCATGGCCTTGACCAGCAAGAGCAACGCCGTGGACAAGGCGGTTTCCGGGATGACCTTCAATCTGGTCGCGCCAGGCACCTCGACCATCACCGTCGCGGCCAATACCGATGGTTTGAAGGCTTCGATCCAGAAGTTCGTCGACGCCTACAACGCGGTGGCCAACAGTGTGACCGCGCTGACCAAGCCGTCCCTGGATGACAATGGCAAGCTGACTATCCCGGCGCAGCTGACCGGCGACTCGTTGCCGCGTTCGATCCTGGCGGCCATTCGTGCGCCGCTGTCTGAGGTCGGGTCTGGTGACAAGCTGACCGTTCTGTCGCAATTGGGGGTTACCACCAACCCGAAGACCGGTGCCCTGGATTTCGATTCCACCAAGTTCACCGCGGCGATGAACGACAAAAAGCTGGGTGGCGAGGTGCAGACCCTGTTCACCGGTGAAAACGGCCTGCTAAGCCGCATGGACGACGCCATCAAGCCTTTTGCCCAGACTGGCGGTGTTCTCGATCAGCGCACCACTGAGCTGAACAAGGCCAAGGCCAAGCTGACCCTGGATCAGGAGGCCCTGGATCGTCGTATCGAAACTCTGACGACGGTACTGACCAAGAAGTACAACGACATGGACACCCTGGTGGGCAAGTTGAAAGCCACCGCGAGCAACATCACCTCGATGTTCGAGGCATTGACTGCGCAACAGAAAGGCTGATTGATACCAGGCGCCAAAAGCCCGGCAACGTTTGTAGCGTTCCGGGCTTTTGGCTTTTGATCTAAAGTTTTTTGACGCCCGGTCGATACGCTGGTTATACGAACCCTTGAGTTTTGATGAGGTAGAACATGAATCCGATGTTAGCCCTTCGGCAATACCAGAAGATTGGTGCCCAGGCGCAGACTTCCGAAGCCAGCCCCCATCGTCTGGTGCAGATGCTGATGGAAGGCGGCCTGGATCGTATCGCCCAGGCCAAGGGGGCGATGGAGCGCAAGGATATTCCCGGCAAGGGTGTGTTCATCAGCAAGGCCATCGGCATTATCGGCGGCTTGCGTGAAGGGCTCGATCTGGAAAACTCACTCGACACCCTGGGCGATCTGGATGGCTTGTACACCTACATGATGACGCGCCTCACCGAGGCGAACATCAAGACCGATCCAAAGATTCTCGACGAGGTCGCCGATCTGCTGCGCACCGTCAAGGAAGGCTGGGATGCCATCGCTGCGCCGGGTCCGCAGTTCTAAGGAGATCACCATGAGTCTTGTATTGCAGCGCATCGAAGAAACCCGTGAAGCACTGGTCGCCGCCCTGGCCGAGCGTAATTGGGAAGCGATCGGTCAGTTGGATCTGGCCTGCCGTTCCTGCATGGAAGACATCTTGAGTGAATCTCCGGAAGATGAAGCCGCGTTGCGCGAGAATTTGCAGGAACTGTTGGGGGTTTATCGGCAGCTTCTTGAAGTGACGACAGGGGAGCGTCAGGCGATAGTCGACGAGATGTCGCAGATCCATCAAGCACAGAACGCGGCAAAGGTTTACCATCTGTTCGGTTAATTAACCCCTAAGTTAATCCGAATCCAGTGCGCCATAAATTTGACTGTGCACGCTTTTTTGACTTAACTAGTGGCTGTTTTCAGATTTCAGACGTCTATCAGGCTCAAAATGCCTAC
The DNA here is from genome assembly GCF_002843625.1 of Pseudomonas sp. 09C 129. NCBI lineage: Bacteria > Pseudomonadati > Pseudomonadota > Gammaproteobacteria > Pseudomonadales > Pseudomonadaceae > Pseudomonas > Pseudomonas sp. 09C 129. Next base: position 2,292,782 of record NZ_CP025261.1, read on the forward strand.
AAGCGTCTAGCTTGCCCTGATTCCGGGCATTGAGTTGACTAGGGAAGTTGCTATTGCATGTGGCGTGAAACCAAAATTCTGCTGATTGATGACGATAGCGTCCGCCGCCGCGACCTGGCGGTGATTTTAAATTTTCTTGGCGAAGAAAATTTACCCTGCGGTAGCCATGACTGGCAGCAGGCTGTCGGCTCATTGTCATCCAGTCGTGAAGTAATCTGTGTCCTCATCGGGACTGTAAATGCTCCTGGTGCACTTTTGGGCCTGTTAAAGACACTCTCAACCTGGGATGAGTTCCTTCCAGTTTTGTTAATGGGCGATAATTCTTCCATTGACTTGCCGGAAGACCAGCGTCGTCGAGTGCTTTCCACCCTGGAAATGCCACCCAGCTACAGCAAGTTGCTCGATTCCCTGCATCGCGCCCAGGTCTATCGTGAGATGTACGACCAGGCCCGTGAGCGCGGTCGCCATCGCGAACCCAACCTCTTTCGCAGTCTGGTCGGCACCAGCCGGGCGATCCAGCATGTCCGGCAGATGATGCAGCAAGTGGCCGATACCGACGCCAGCGTGCTGATCCTCGGCGAGTCCGGGACTGGCAAGGAAGTGGTGGCGCGTAACCTGCACTATCACTCCAAGCGTCGCGAAGCGCCGTTCGTGCCCGTCAACTGTGGTGCGATTCCGGCCGAGTTGCTGGAGAGCGAACTGTTCGGCCATGAGAAGGGCGCCTTCACCGGGGCCATCACCAGCCGTGCCGGGCGTTTCGAGCTGGCCAACGGCGGCACCCTGTTCCTCGACGAAATCGGCGATATGCCGCTGCCGATGCAGGTCAAGCTGTTGCGCGTGCTGCAGGAGCGTACCTTCGAGCGCGTGGGCAGCAACAAGACCCAGAGCGTCGATGTGCGGATTATCGCCGCGACTCACAAGAACCTCGAGAGCATGATCGAGGTCGGCAGTTTCCGCGAAGACCTGTACTACCGCCTGAACGTGTTCCCGATCGAGATGGCGCCGCTGCGTGAGCGGGTGGAAGACATTCCGCTGCTGATGAACGAGCTGATCTCGCGTATGGAGCACGAGAAGCGCGGTTCGATCCGCTTCAACTCCGCGGCGATCATGTCGCTCTGCCGCCATGGCTGGCCGGGCAACGTCCGCGAGTTGGCCAACCTGGTGGAGCGCATGGCGATCATGCATCCCTACGGCGTGATCGGCGTGGTCGAATTGCCGAAGAAATTCCGCTATGTCGACGACGAAGACGAGCAGTTGGTGGACAGCCTGCGCAGTGATCTGGAAGAGCGGGTGGCGATCAATGGCCATACGCCGGACTTCGCCGCCACCGCCATGCTGCCGCCGGAAGGCCTGGACCTGAAGGACTACCTCGGTGGTCTGGAGCAGGGCCTGATCCAGCAGGCGCTCGACGACGCCAATGGCATTGTCGCGCGGGCTGCGGAGCGCCTGCGTATCCGCCGCACCACGCTGGTGGAAAAAATGCGCAAGTACGGCATGAGCCGTCGCGAGGGTGATGAACAGGCGGATGATTGACGCCTGTTTTTTAACCTGTTGAAAACCGGGCGGTTTTTTTCCGGCACGGGTATTGCTAAGTCTCTCTCAACGTTCCGTTTAACTGACGGTCAGCCACGCGAGAGAGCACGATGCCCCAAGCCGCCCAGATGTCTCCTGTTCCTGAAAGCCAGGGGCAAACGTCGTCCGTAGAGCAGGCAAGCCGGCTTGGCCTTGAGCAGGCGTTCGCCTTGTTCAACCAGATGTCGAGCCAGCTTACCGACTCCTACAGCATGCTTGAGGCTCGGGTGACCGAGCTCAAGGGCGAACTGGCCGTGGTCAGCGCCCAGCGCATGCAGGAGCTGGCGGAAAAAGAGCGTCTGGCCAACCGCCTGCAAAACCTCCTCGATCTGTTGCCTGGCGGCGTCATTGTCATCGACGCCCAGGGCATTGTCCGCGAAGCCAATCCTGCCGCTTGCGACCTGCTGGGCCTGCCTCTCGAGGGCGAGCTCTGGCGGCATGTCATCGCTCGTTGTTTCGCGCCACGGGAAGACGACGGCCATGAGATCTCGTTGAAGGATGGGCGGCGGCTGTCGATCGCCACCCGTTCGCTGGATGCCGAGCCGGGCCAATTGGTGCTGCTCAACGACCTGACTGAAACCCGTCACCTGCAAGATCAACTGGCCCGCCATGAGCGCCTGTCGTCCCTGGGACGCATGGTGGCGTCCCTGGCGCATCAGATCCGTACGCCATTGTCCGCCGCACTGCTGTATGCCAGTCACCTGACCGAGCAGGCACTGCCTGTCGCCACCCAGCAGCGCTTTGCTGGGCGGCTGAAGGAGCGGTTGCATGAGCTGGAGCATCAGGTCCGCGACATGCTGGTGTTTGCCCGGGGCGAGTTGCCGCTGACCGATCGCGTGACGCCCAAGGCGTTGTTGCAGTCGTTGCAGGCGGCGGCCCTGACCCATGTGCAGGACGTGCCCGTGCGCTGGCAGTGCGACAGCCATGCGGGCGAGTTGCTGTGCAGTCGCGACACGCTGGTGGGGGCGGTGCTCAACCTGATCGAGAACGCGATCCAGGCCAGTGCCGGCCAGGTGCGCCTGAAGGTCCATCTTTATACCCGTGGCAACAGCTTGCGGTTGTGCGTCAGCGATAGCGGCAGCGGTATCGACGCTGCGGTACTGGCGCGTTTGGGTGAACCGTTTTTCACCACCAAGACCACGGGAACCGGACTGGGGCTGACAGTCGTCAAGGCGGTGGCACGTGCCCATCAGGGAGAATTGCTGCTGCGCTCGCGTCCTGGGCGCGGTACATGTGCGCTGGTGGTTCTGCCACTGTTCTGCGGCGCTCAAGGAGTGGAGTGAAGGTAATGGCAATCAAGGTTCTACTGGTTGAAGACGATCGCGCCCTGCGCGAAGCCTTGGCGGATACGCTGCTGTTGGCCGGTCATGACTACAAGGCGGTCGGCAGTGCGGAGGAAGCGCTGGAGGCGGTGTCTGGCGAGTCGTTCAGCCTGGTGGTCAGCGACGTCAACATGCCGGGCATGGACGGTCATCAGTTGCTGGGCGTGCTGCGTGCGCGCCAGCCGCAATTGCCGGTATTGCTGATGACCGCCCATGGCGCGGTCGAGCGTGCGGTCGAGGCCATGCGTCAAGGCGCCGCCGACTACCTGGTCAAGCCCTTCGAGCCCAAGGCCCTGCTGGATCTGGTGGCGCGACATGCCCTGGGTTGCCTTGGGGCTGCCGAGGGCGAAGGGCCGGTGGCATTCGAGCCGGCCAGCGCTCAACTGCTCGAACTGGCGGCGCGGGTCGCTCGCAGCGATTCCACCGTATTGATCTCGGGCGAGTCCGGTACCGGTAAAGAGGTGCTGGCGCGTTACATCCACCAGCAGTCCCATCGCTCCAGCCAGCCCTTTATCGCTATCAACTGCGCGGCGATTCCGGACAACATGCTCGAAGCCACGCTGTTCGGTCACGAGAAGGGCGCCTTTACCGGCGCCATCGCCGCCCAGCCCGGCAAGTTCGAACAGGCCGATGGCGGTACCCTGCTGCTGGACGAGATTTCCGAAATGCCCCTGGCCCTGCAGGCCAAGCTGCTGCGGGTGCTGCAGGAGCGCGAAGTCGAGAGGGTAGGGGCGCGCAAGCCCATCGCCCTGGATATCCGGGTGGTGGCGACCACCAACCGCGACCTGGCCGGCGAAGTGGCGGCGGGGCGGTTCCGGGAAGACCTTTACTATCGGCTGTCGGTATTCCCGCTGGCCTGGCGCCCGCTGCGCGAGCGTACCGCCGATATCCTGCCGCTGGCCGAGCGCCTGCTGGCCAAGCACGTCAATAAAATGAAACACGCCGCCGCGCGGCTGTCGGCCGAAGCGCAGGCGTGCCTGCTCGGTTATCCATGGCCGGGCAACGTGCGCGAACTGGACAACGCCATTCAGCGCGCACTGATCCTGCAGCAGGGTGGCCTGATCCAGCCGGAAGATTTCTGCCTGGGCGGACCGCTGGCCTGTGCGCCGCTGCCTGCCATGGCGCCCGCCGCGGTGGCGACGGTGCGCAGTGCGCCGGTGGAGGCCGAGCTGCCGCCAGCCGAGTCGGCGGGGGCCTTGGGCGACGATCTGCGGCGTCGGGAGTTCCAGATGATCATCGACACCTTGCGCACCGAGCGCGGCCGACGCAAGGAGGCGGCCGAGCGCCTGGGTATCAGCCCGCGAACCTTGCGCTACAAGTTGGCGCAAATGCGCGATGCCGGAATGGATGTCGAGGCGTATCTGTTTGCAACATGAGTCGTTTAAGGCTGAAGCCATGCAGGCTTTTGTTCGGTGTCGCCGCGGAGCTGGCACCCTTGTTGCTAACACCTCACTAACCGCTGCGTGAGTGTCAAAAAAATGCGGGTCGTCGGAGAGAGTAGACCATGAGCCAAGGTATTGAATTTAATCGGTTGATGTTGGACATGCGGGCCATGCAAATGGACGCCATGGCCCAGCCAAAATCGGCCGCGGTGTCGCAGGTGAGCGGCAGCAGTTTTTCCGACATGCTTGGGCAGGCGGTGAACAAGGTCAACGACACTCAGCAGGCGTCCAGCCAGCTGGCCAGTGCCTTCGAGATCGGCAAGAGCGGTGTCGACCTGACCGACGTGATGATTTCCTCGCAGAAGGCCAGTGTGTCCTTCCAGGCGTTGACCCAGGTGCGCAACAAGCTGGTTCAGGCGTACCAAGACATCATGCAGATGCCGGTTTAAGGACGAGATTGAGTCATGGCAGAAGCAGTCGCCGATAACGTACCGGCCAAGGCCACTCCGACAGAAGGCAAGCCGCCGCTGTTCGGGTTGTCCTTTCTGGAAAACCTCTCCGAGATGACCATGTTGCGTCAGGTTGGCCTCATGGTCGGTCTGGCTGCCAGCGTGGCGATTGGTTTTGCCGTGGTGTTGTGGTCCCAGCAACCCGATTACCGTCCGTTGTACGGCAGCCTTGCCGGCATGGACGCCAAGCAGGTCATGGACACCCTGGCCTCCGCCGATATTCCCTACACCGTCGAGCCCAACTCCGGTGCCTTGCTGGTCAAGGCCGACGACCTGTCGCGCGCGCGCCTCAAGCTGGCCGCTGCCGGCGTGGCTCCGGGCGACGGCAATATCGGTTTCGAGATTCTCGATAAAGAGCAGGGCCTGGGCACCAGCCAGTTCATGGAGGCGACCCGCTACCGTCGCGGCCTGGAAGGCGAGCTGGCGCGGACCATTTCCAGCCTGAACAACGTCAAGGGCGCACGCGTGCACCTGGCGATTCCGAAAAGCTCGGTGTTCGTGCGCGACGAGCGCAAGCCCAGCGCTTCGGTACTGGTCGAGCTGTATTCCGGCCGTTCGCTGGAACCGGGCCAGGTGGTGGCCATCGTCAATCTGGTGGCGACCAGCGTTCCCGAGTTGAGCAAGTCGCAGATCACCGTGGTCGACCAGAAGGGCAACCTGCTCTCCGACCAGGCGGAAAACTCCGAACTGACCATGGCCGGCAAGCAATTCGACTACAGCCGCCGCATGGAAAGCATGCTGACCCAGCGTGTGCACAACATCCTGCAGCCGATCCTCGGCAACGACCGCTATAAGGCTGAAGTGTCCGCCGATGTGGACTTCAGTGCTGTCGAGTCGACCTCCGAACAGTTCAACCCGGACCAGCCGGCCTTGCGCAGCGAGCAGTCGGTCAACGAACAACGCTCCAGCAGCCTGGGCCCGCAAGGCGTTCCTGGCGCCCTGAGCAACCAGCCGCCGTCGCCGGCCAGCGCACCGCAGACCACCGGTGGCGCCACCGCTGCCGCCGGCATGGTGCAGCCAGGCCAGCCGCTGCTGGATGCCAACGGCCAGCAGATCATGGACCCGGCCACCGGCCAGCCGATGCTGGCGCCGTACCCGAACGACAAGCGTCAACAATCCACCAAGAACTTCGAACTGGATCGCTCCATCAGCCACACCAAGCAACAGCAGGGGCGTCTGAACCGGCTGTCGGTGGCGGTGGTGGTGGACGATCAGGTCAAGGTCAATCCGGCCAACGGCGAAACCAGCCGTGCGCCGTGGAGCGCCGACGAATTGGCGCGCTTTACCCGCCTGGTGCAGGACGCCGTGGGCTTCGACGCCAGCCGTGGCGACAGCGTCAGCGTGATCAACGTGCCGTTCTCGGCCGATCGCGGCGAGGTGATCGCCGACATTCCGTTCTACTCGCAGCCCTGGTTCTGGGACATCGTGAAGCAGGTCCTGGGTGTGCTGTTTATCCTGGTCCTGGTGTTCGGCGTGTTGCGTCCGGTGCTCAACAACATCACCGGTGGCGGCAAGGGCAAGCAACTGGCGGGTCTGGGCAGCGATGTCGAACTCGGCGGCATGGGCGGCCTGGATGGCGAGCTGGCCAACGATCGCGTCAGCCTCGGTGGCCCGCAAAGCATCCTGCTGCCTAGCCCGAGCGAAGGCTATGACGCACAGTTGAACGCAATCAAGAGTCTGGTGGCAGAAGACCCGGGTCGAGTGGCCCAGGTCGTGAAAGAGTGGATTAACGCAGATGAGTGATAACCGAGCCGCTACCGCCAAACTGACCCGGGTCGACAAGGCCGCGATCCTGCTGCTGTCCCTGGGTTCCACCGACGCCGCGCAGGTGCTGCGCCACATGGGCCCCAAAGAGGTCCAGCGAGTGGGCGTGGCCATGGCGCAGATGGGCAACGTGCATCGCGAGCAGGTCGAGCAGGTGATGAGCGAGTTCGTCGACATCGTCGGCGACCAGACCAGCCTAGGCGTGGGCTCCGACGACTATGTGCGCAAGATGCTCACCCAGGCCCTGGGCGAGGACAAGGCCAACGGCCTGATCGACCGCATCCTGCTGGGTGGCAACACCAGCGGCCTGGACAGCCTGAAGTGGATGGAACCGCGCGCCGTGGCGGACGTGATCCGTTACGAGCACCCGCAGATCCAGGCGATCGTGGTGGCGTACCTCGATCCGGACCAGGCGGGCGAAGTGCTTGGCAACTTCGACCACAAGGCGCGCCTGGACATCATCCTGCGGGTTTCCTCGCTCAATACCGTGCAGCCGGCCGCCCTGAAAGAACTCAACCAGATTCTCGAGAAGCAGTTCGCCGGCAACTCCAACGCCTCGCGTACCACCCTGGGTGGTATCAAGCGCGCTGCCGACATCATGAACTTCCTCGACAGCTCGATCGAAGGCCAGTTGATGGACTCGATCCGCGAAGTCGACGAAGACCTGTCCGGCCAGATCGAAGACCTCATGTTCGTGTTCAACAACCTCGCCGATGTCGACGACCGCGGCATCCAGGCATTGCTGCGCGAAGTGTCTTCCGACGTGCTGGTCCTGGCCCTCAAGGGGTCGGACGAAGGCGTCAAGGAAAAGATCTTCAAGAACATGTCCAAGCGGGCTGCCGAACTGCTGCGCGACGACCTCGAGGCCAAGGGCCCGGTGCGCGTCAGCGATGTGGAAACCGCGCAGAAGGAAATCCTCACCATTGCCCGCCGTATGGCCGAAGCCGGAGAAATCGTTCTCGGCGGGAAGGGCGGCGAAGAAATGATCTAAGGTCGCGTTATGTCGTCCAGCAGTGATGAATCCCACAGCGACCTGATTCGCGCTCGGGACGTCGGTGGTTTCGACGTCTGGGCGCTGCCCAGTTTCGACCCCCATGTACCCGAGCCCGAGCCGGAACCGGTGGAAGAGCCGCCGGCGCAGATCGAGGAAGTGCCGCTGGAAGAAGTCCAGCCACTGACCCTCGAAGAGCTCGAGAGCATTCGCCAGGAAGCCTATAACGAAGGCTTCGCCACGGGCGAAAAGGAAGGTTTCCACAGCACCACGCTGAAGGTCCGCCAGGAAGCCGACGTGGCCCTGAGTGCCAAGCTGGAGGCGCTGGAAACGCTGATGGGCAATCTGTTCGAACCCATCGCCGAGCAGGACACACAGATTGAAAAGGCCCTGGTCAACCTGGTGCAGCACATGACGCGCCAGGTGATCCAGCGCGAGCTGGCCATCGACTCCAGCCAGATCGAACACGTCATGCGCGAAGCCCTCAAGCTGCTGCCGCTGGGTGTGGGCAACGTGCGGCTGTACATCAATCCGCAGGATTTCGCCCAGGTCAAAAGCCTGCGCGAGCGCCACGAGGAAAGCTGGCGCATCGTCGAGGACGAAGCCATGTTGCCGGGCGGCTGCCGGGTCGAGACCGAGCACAGCCGGATCGACGCGACCATGGAAACCCGGATCGCCAAGATCATGGACAAGCTGTCCGACCAGCTTCATGAGCAGGCTTTGCATCCCGCCGAATCGGACCTGAGCGTCGAGCTGGGGGCCGCCACCGGCAAGCCCGCCGCGGATGTCGACCCTGTCGACCCCGCGCAGGACCCTGCCGATGCGCCTTGACCGCACCAGCTTCGGCAAGCGCCTGAGCAGCTACGCCGAAGCCACCGAACTGCCGAACCAGCCGATTCTCGAAGGCCGCCTGCTGCGCATGGTCGGCCTGACCCTGGAGGCCGAAGGCCTGCGGGCGGCCATGGGCACGCGCTGCATGGTGATCAACGACGACAGCTATCACCCGGTGCAGGTCGAGGCCGAGGTGATGGGCTTCTCCGGCAGCAAGGTATTCCTGATGCCGGTCGGCAGCGTCGCCGGTATCGCGCCCGGCGCCCGGGTCGTGCCGCTGGCCGATACTGGCCGCCTGCCGATGGGCATGAGCATGCTCGGGCGGGTCCTCGACGGTGCTGGCCGTGCGTTGGACGGCAAAGGCGGGATGAAGGCCGAGGACTGGGTGCCGATGGACGGTCCGACCATCAACCCGCTCAAGCGCGACCCCATCAGCCGGCCGCTGGACGTGGGCATTCGCTGCATCAACGGATTATTGACGGTGGGCCGCGGTCAGCGTCTCGGCCTGTTCGCCGGTACCGGTGTGGGCAAGAGTGTGCTGCTGGGCATGATGACCCGCTTTACCGAGGCCGACATCATCGTGGTCGGTCTGATCGGTGAGCGGGGCCGTGAGGTCAAGGAGTTCATCGAGCACATCCTCGGTGAAGAGGGGCTCAAGCGCTCCGTGGTGGTGGCATCGCCGGCAGACGATGCGCCGCTGATGCGCCTGCGCGCGGCCATGTACTGCACGCGTATCGCCGAATACTTTCGCGACAAGGGCAAGAACGTCCTGTTGCTGATGGATTCCCTGACCCGTTTCGCCCAGGCCCAGCGGGAAATCGCCCTGGCCATCGGCGAGCCGCCCGCGACCAAGGGCTATCCGCCGTCGGTCTTCGCCAAGCTGCCGAAACTGGTGGAGCGCGCGGGCAACGCCGAGGCCGGTGGCGGCTCGATCACCGCGTTCTATACCGTGTTGTCCGAAGGCGACGACCAGCAGGACCCGATCGCCGACTCGGCGCGTGGCGTACTCGACGGGCACATCGTGCTGTCGCGGCGCCTGGCGGAGGAGGGGCATTACCCGGCGATCGATATCGAGGCGTCCATCAGCCGGGTCATGCCGGCGGTGGTGACCCCGGATCACATGACTCGCGCCCAGTATTTCAAGCAGCTGTGGTCGCGTTACCAACAGGCGCGCGACCTGATCAGCGTCGGCGCTTACGTACCGGGCGGCGATCGCGAAACCGACGCCGCCATCTCGCTGCAGCCGTCGATGGTCGCGTACCTGCGCCAGGGGCTCAACGACAGCATCAGCCTGGGTGAAAGCGAAGCCCATCTGGAGATGGTTTTCGCTCCGGCGCCGGGCGGTTAATTCGTCATGGCCAACAGCCGTGCCGCGCGTCTGGCGCCGGTGGTCGACATGGCCGAAAGCGCCGAGCGCACCGCCGCCCAGCGCCTGGGGCATTTCCAGGGCCAGGTGCGCCTGGCGGAAAGCAAGCTGGGGGACCTGGAACGCTTTCGTGCCGAATACCAGCAACAGTGGATCGAGCGGGGCAGTGCTGGGGTTTCCGGCCAGTGGCTGATGAACTACCAGCACTTTCTCAATCAGCTGGAAACCGCCGTGGGCCAGCAGCGGCAAAGCCTGGCCTGGCACCAGAACAACCTCAACCGCGCCCGGGAAACCTGGCAGCAGGCCTATGCCCGGGTCGAGGGTTTGCGCAAGCTGGTGCAACGCTACATCGATGAGGCCCGCCAACTGGAAGACAAGCGCGAGCAGAAGCTGCTCGACGAGCTGTCCCAGCGCCTGCCGCGCCAGGATCCGTACTGAGCGCCACCCCACTCGTCACCGCCAGGCGCTCGTCAGCGACGCTTCGGCGGTTCGGGTTGCCCAGGCTTGTACGGGGTGCTAAACCTTGTACAGATTGCCAATCACAAGGAAGCGAATCATGTCAGTCGTTACTGAAGTTTCACCGGACGGGCACAAACTGACGATTTCGATCAAGGGGCGTTTCGATTTCGGCCGTCATCAAGAGTTTCGCGAGTCCTACGAGCGCCTCAACAAAAGGCCCGACTCCATAGTGGTGGACCTGAAAGACGCCACCTACCTCGACAGTTCCGCCCTGGGCATGCTCCTGTTGCTGCGCGATCACGCCGGCGGCGACGATTCCGACGTGCGAGTGATCAACAGCAACTCGGACGTGCGCAAGATTCTCGCCATTTCCAATTTCGACAAGCTGTTCGACATCAGTTGATCGACATGCAGTCGAGTGAGGCACCTCTGTGCGTGCTGATCGCCGAGGACGGCACCAGCGACCGCATGTTGCTGTCGAGCATCGTCCGGCGCCAGGGGCACGAAGTGCTGACGGCGAGTAACGGCGCCGAGGCGGTGGAACTATTCGTCCAGCAGCGCCCGCACCTGGTGTTGATGGACGCGATGATGCCGGTGATGGACGGTTTCGAGGCCGCCCGGCAGATCAAGCGTCTGGCTGGCGAAGCGCTGGTGCCGATCATTTTCCTGACCTCGCTCACCCAGAGCGAGGCGTTGGCGCGCTGCCTGGAAGCCGGTGGCGACGATTTTCTGGCAAAACCCTACAGCCCGGTGATCCTGGCCGCCAAGATCAAAGCCATGGATCGCTTGCGGCGCCTGCAGGAAACCGTGCTGCAGCAGCGCGACCAGATCACCCAGCATCATGACTACCTGCTCAACGAGCAGCGGGTGGCCAAGGCGGTGTTCGACAAGGTGGCGCATTCCGGCTGCCTGAGCGCGCCGAATATCCGCTACCTGCAGTCGCCGTACGCGCTGTTCAATGGCGATTTGCTGCTGGCTGCCTTTACCCCGACAGGCGACATGCATGTGCTGTTGGGGGATTTCACGGGCCACGGCTTGCCAGCGGCGGTGGGCGCGATGCCCCTGGCCGAGGTGTTTTACGGCATGACGGCCAAGGGTTACGGGCTGCCCGAAACCCTGCGCGAGATGAATGCCAAGCTCAAGCGCATTCTGCCGGTCGGCATGTTCTGTTGTGCGACGCTGCTGTGCCTGAGTTTCCAGCGGCGGGCGGTGGAGGTGTGGAACGGCGGCATGCCGGATGGCTACCTGCATCGCCTGGCAAGCGGGGAGCGGGTGCCGCTGGGGGCGCACCATCTGCCGCTGGGGGTGCTGGGCGCCGAGGCATTCGACGACCGCACCGAAGTCTTTCCCATGGCCCTGGGCGACCGGGTTTTTCTGTTGTCCGATGGGGTGATCGACACCTGCGACGCCAACGAGCAACTGTTCGGTGTCGAGCGCCTGCAGCGGGTGTTTGCCGCCAACCGCGAGCCGGACCTGTTGTTCGAGGAGATCCAGCGGGCCCTGAGCGAGTTTGGCGGGGATGCGCGGGACGACGTGAGCATGGTCGAGGTCAGCCTCCTCGAGGCCCGGCAACTGACGCCGCCGGCGCTGGTGTACTCCGACAGCGGTCAGTCCTGCCCGCTGGACTGGTCGGTGAGTTTCGAGTACCGCGCCGCGACCCTCAAACGTTTCAACCCTTTGCCTTACCTGTTGCAGCTGCTGCTGGAAGTGCATGGCCTGCGGGCGCAGAGCGGGGCGCTCTACAGTGTGCTGGCCGAGTTGTATTCCAATGCCCTGGAGCATGGCGTATTGGGCCTGGACTCGAGCCTCAAGCGCGATGCCCAGGGATTTTCCCGCTATTACCGGGAGCGCGCGGTACGCCTCGAAGCCTTGCAGGAGGGGTTTGTGCGGGTGCACCTGCAAGTGGAGCCTCAAGGGGCTGGCGGTCGTTTGCTGATCCGGGTCGAGGACAGCGGCAGTGGTTTCGATGTCGGGCGGGTAATGGCGCGGCCCGTCGATGGCGACCGTCTTTCCGGGCGCGGCGTCAGCCTGATCCGTCAGCTCAGCCGGCGTGCCAGCTGGTCCGACGACGGTCGTAGTGCCTGCGTGGAGTTTTCTTGGGAGCCTCTGGCATAATTCGCCGATTCTTGATCAAGGAGTGAGCAAGTGTCTGAGATTCATCTGGATCACGAGGTGCTGAACGCATTGCAGGAAGTCATGGAGGATGAGTATCCGTTGTTGCTCGACACCTTCCTCTGTGACTCCGAAGAGCGTTTGCGCCAGTTGCACAAGGTCGACGACCCCCGTCAACTTGTCGCCACTGCCCATAGCTTCAAGGGCAGCAGCAGCAATATGGGGGCGATTCGCCTGGCCGAGCTCTGTCATCAGTTGGAGCAACGTGCCCAGGGCTCGTCGTTGCGCGGTATCGAGCAGCTGGTGGGCGAGATCGATGGCGAATTCGCCATTGTCCGCCAGCTGTGCGAGCAGGAACGCCAGCGTTTTCACTGCTGAAAAACCGCTGCAGCCCAGGCTTTTTCCCGCGAGCCAGCAAAGCTGGCTCGACCTTTGCACTCAAGTCTCCCAACTGTACCTACGATCCCAGTGCAGCGGAGACCGTTTTCATGCCCCTTACCCCGAACATGCTTCTTCAGGCCGCTTCCCAGGCCAAGACTCAAGCGGCTTCCGCCACCCCCCAGGCCAGCGCCGCCGAGCCCGGGGACAAAGGCGCAAGCTTTGCCCGGGTGTTCGCCAAGGAGGCACTCGGCAAGCCGGTAGCGGCTGCCGACGGCCCGATCAAGCCGGCTCGCGACAAGGGTGGCGAAACCGCTGCCAAGGTGGATCAGGGCAAGGGCAAGACTGCCGCCCCCGAGCCTGCGGTTGCCGATAGCGGCAAAACCTTGCCTGCCGACAAGGCTGTTGCCAGTGGCGAAAAAGTCGCCGATGACCAGGCCGCGAGCAGCGATCAGCCGCTGGCCGAGAGCACGCCGGTCGACCCGACCCTCGATCCGGCGCTGATGCAGGCGACCCAGCCGGTGCCGGTGCCGTTGCCGGCGCCCGAGCCAGAAGTGGCGACTGCGCCGGTTCCGGCACAGCCGCCAGTGCAGCCGCAAGCGCAGCCGGTTATACCGGTGGTGACCAGCACTGCGACGCCGGTGCCGGTCGATCCGGAATTCGACCCTGAAGCTGATCCGCTGGATGCGCTGCCGGTGGTGCGCCTGGCCATGGAGCAGAGCGGCCATGTCTCGGCTTCCAGCCAGGCGCAGAGCAAGGCGGCGCCGAGCGTGGTGGCCGATGATGGGCCGACTTCGGCGCAGACCTTCGCCAGCGGCATGGCCAACATGCTGGACCTGCAGGTGGACAAGGACAGCACCGAGCAGGGCGGCGAAAAGGCCTTCAGCGGCCTGCTCGATGACGGTCTCAAGGACCTCAAGGGCGCTGCCAGCGACACCCGCGTCGACGATTTCGCCAACCGCCTGGCAGCCCTGACCCAGGCGGCCACGCCCAAGACCGCCAATGCCGTCCCGGTGAACCAGCCGCTGGCCATGCATCAGAGCGGCTGGACCGAAGAAGTGGTCAACCGGGTCATGTACCTGTCCAGCGTCAATCTGAAGTCGGCCGAGATCCAGTTGCAGCCGGTCGAGCTGGGGCGCCTGGACATTCGCGTGAACATGGTGCCGGACCAGCAGACCCAGGTGACCTTCATGAGTGCCCATGTTGGCGTGCGCGAGGCCCTCGAAGGGCAGATGCATCGCCTGCGCGACATGTTCCACCAGCAAGGCATGGGGCAGGTGGACGTCAACGTCTCCGACCAGTCGCGCAACTGGCAGGGTGGCCAGGAGCAGGCCCAGCAGGGGCAGCATCGCAGCAACGGCACCAGCGCCAGCGGCGGGCGTCTGGATGGCGTGGATGAAGAGTTGCCGCCGAGCGTCGCCGAAGTCGCCACCAGCACCAGCACGGTCATCGGCAGCAGCGCCGTCGACTATTACGCCTGACCCGCTTCGGGTGTCATTGAACAGAAGATCGCCAGCCGTGTGACTCCGCGGCTGGCGATCTTCTGCTTTGCGCTTCCCCTATCCCTTCAGTTCATCCCAGTTCAGACAAATCTGGCATAACACTTGCTCTTGCCTTGCCGTGCGACTGTGAAAACCCGATTAGTGACGGATTATTGGCATGGCGAAGAGCGAAGCAGCAGAGAAAACCCCCGCCGGGAAAGGCAAACTCAAGCTTATCCTCTTGATTGTTCTGGCCTTGTTGCTGGCGATCGGTTTGTCCGTCGGGGCGACCTGGTACTTCATGCACAGCAGTGCCCAGAGCAAGCCTGCCGAGACGACCGAGGCGACCAGCAGCGTCAAGCCGGCGGCCATCTATGAGCCCATGGCGCCGGCCTTCGTGGCCAACTACACACAGAACGGCCGCCAGCGCTACATGCAGGTGAGCATCACCCTGCTGGCGCGCAACCAGGCCGATCTGGACGCGCTGAAAGTGCATATGCCGGTGATCCGCAACAACCTGGTCATGCTCTTCTCCGGCCAGAGCTTCGACACCCTGGCGACTCCGGTCGGTCAGGAAATGCTGCGTCAGAAGGCCACCGCCAGCGTGCAGGAAGTGGCGCAGAAAGAGGTCGGCAAAGTGGTGGTCGAGCAGTTGCTCTTTACTAACTTCGTACTGCAGTAGGAACACGACATGGCCGTGCAGGACCTGCTGTCCCAGGATGAGATCGACGCGCTGCTGCATGGCGTCGATGACGGTCTGGTACAGACCGAACACGCCGCCGAGCCCGGCAGCGTCAAAAGCTACGACCTGACCAGCCAGGATCGCATCGTCCGCGGACGCATGCCGACCCTGGAGATGATCAACGAGCGTTTTGCCCGCTACACCCGTATCAGCATGTTCAACATGCTGCGCCGTTCGGCGGACGTGGCGGTGGGCGGCGTGCAGGTGATGAAGTTCGGCGAATACGTGCACTCGCTGTACGTGCCGACCAGCCTCAACCTGGTGAAGATCAAGCCGCTGCGCGGTACCGCGCTGTTCATCCTCGACGCCAAGCTGGTGTTCAAGCTGGTGGACAACTTCTTCGGCGGCGACGGTCGTCACGCCAAGATCGAAGGCCGTGAATTCACCCCGACCGAATTGCGCGTGGTGCGCATGGTGCTGGAGCAGGCTTTCGTCGACCTGAAGGAAGCCTGGCAGGCGATCATGGAAGTCAACTTCGAGTACATCAACTCCGAAGTGAACCCGGCCATGGCCAACATCGTCGGCCCGAGCGAAGCGATCGTGGTCTCGACCTTCCACATCGAGCTCGATGGCGGTGGCGGCGACCTGCACGTGACCATGCCGTACTCGATGATCGAGCCGGTGCGGGAAATGCTCGACGCCGGCTTCCAATCGGACCTGGACGACCAGGACGAGCGCTGGAGCAAGGCCCTGCGCGAAGACGTGCTGGATGTGGATGTGCCTTTGAGCGCCACGGTGGCCCGCCGGCAGTTGCGCCTGCGCGACATCCTGCACATGCAGCCAGGGGATGTGATCCCGGTGGAGCTGCCTGAAGACATGATCATGCGCGCCAACGGCGTACCGGCGTTCAAGGTCAAGCTCGGTTCGCACAAGGGCAACCTGGCCCTGCAAGTGATCGAGCCGATCGAGCGCCGTTGAGCGGCGTTGTTATGAATTCGCTTTGTTAATGATTTTTTGCCCGCCGAGGACAACATGGCTGACGAACACGAAATGACTTCCGCAGAAGACCAGGCCCTGGCTGATGAGTGGGCGGCTGCCCTGCAGGAAACCGGCGACGCCGGGCAAGACGATATCGATGCCTTGCTGGCGGCCGATGCGGCCAGCGTGCCAGCGTCCAATCGCCTGCCGATGGAAGAGTTCGGCAGCGTGCCGAAGAACAACGAGCCGGTGACCCTCGACGGTCCGAACCTGGACGTGATCCTGGATATCCCGGTATCGATCTCCATGGAGGTCGGCAGCACCGACATCAACATTCGCAACCTGCTGCAACTCAACCAGGGATCGGTGATCGAACTCGATCGCCTGGCCGGCGAGCCGCTGGACGTGCTGGTCAACGGCACGCTGATCGCCCATGGCGAAGTGGTGGTGGTCAACGAGAAGTTCGGCATCCGCCTGACCGACGTGATCAGCCCGAGCGAACGCATCAAGAAGCTGCGCTAAGTGAGAAAGGCACTCGCGCTGTTCCTGGCCTGGCCGCTTTGGGCCCTGGCCGCCGAGCCGGTGGCCGGTACCGCCGCGCCAGCGGTTGGCAGCAGCGGCGTGGCCGGGCAGCTGACCCAGCTGGTGCTGGGCCTGTTGCTGGTGGTGGGGCTGATCTTCTTCCTCGCCTGGCTGTTGCGCCGGGTGCAGCAGGCCGGACCGGCCGGCAAGGGCCAGGTCATCGAGCTGATCGGTTCGCGGGCGCTTGGGCCGCGGGACCGGCTGGTGCTGGTGCAGGTCGGCAACGAACAGATTCTGCTCGGCCTGACGCCGGGCACCATCACTGCGTTGCATGTGCTCAAGGAGCCGGTGCAGGTGCCGAGCACCGAGCAGGCGACTCCGGAGTTTGCCCAGCGCCTGATGGAGCTGCTGGGCAAGGATCAGAAGGATAAGAAGTAATGCCGTTGCGCCTCCTCTTGATGTTGGCCCTGATGCTGGCGGCGCCGCTGGCGCTGGCGGCCGACCCGTTGTCGATCCCGGCGATCACCCTCGGCACCAATGCCGACGGCCAGCAGGAATACTCGGTCAGCCTGCAGATCCTGTTGATCATGACCGCGCTGAGCTTCATTCCGGCGTTCGTCATGCTGATGACCAGCTTTACCCGGATCATCATCGTGTTCTCGATCCTGCGTCAGGCCCTGGGCCTGCAGCAGACGCCGTCGAACCAGATTCTCACCGGCATGGCGCTGTTCCTGACGATGTTCATCATGGCCCCGGTGTTCGACCGGGTGAACCAGGATGCCCTGCAGCCGTACCTGGCGGAGAAGCTCAGCGCCCAGGACGCGGTGGCCAAGGCCCAGGTGCCGATCAAGGATTTCATGCTGGCCCAGACCCGCAGCAGCGACCTGGAGCTGTTCATGCGCCTGTCCAAGCGCACTGATATCGCGACGCCGGACCAGGCGCCGCTGACGATCCTGGTGCCGGCCTTCGTCACCTCGGAGCTGAAGACCGCGTTCCAGATCGGTTTCATGATCTTCATTCCGTTCCTGATCATCGACCTGGTGGTCGCCAGTGTGCTGATGGCCATGGGCATGATGATGCTCTCGCCGCTGATCATTTCCCTGCCGTTCAAGATCATGCTGTTCGTGCTGGTGGATGGCTGGGCCCTGATCATCGGCACCCTGGCGGGCAGTTTCGGTGGTGTTTAGAACCTTGTTGGCGGGTGACGCGTTATGACGCCTGAAGTCGCAGTAGACCTGTTTCGCGAAGCGCTCTGGCTGACCACCATGATGGTCGCCATCCTGGTGATCCCCAGCCTGCTGGTGGGCTTGCTGGTGGCGATGTTCCAGGCCGCCACCCAGATCAACGAACAGACCCTGAGCTTCCTGCCGCGCCTGCTGGTGATGCTGGTGACGCTGATCGTCGCCGGTCCCTGGCTGGTGCAGACCTTCATGGAATACATCCTGCAGTTGTACGGCAGTATTCCGCAGTTGATCGGCTGAATCATGTCTCTGCTGGCGCTTACCGATACGCAGATCAGCACCTGGGTCGCGAGCTTCATGCTGCCGCTGTTTCGTATCGGCGCCGTGCTGATGACCATGCCGGTCTTCGGCACGACCCTGGTGCCGACCCGCATCCGTCTGTATTTCACCCTGGCCATCACGGTCGTGGTGGTGCCGGGGCTGCCGCCCATGCCGGCGGTCAATGCACTGGATCTCGGCGGGCTGCTGCTGATTGCCGAGCAGATCATCATCGGTGCCTTGTTCGGTTTCTCCCTGCAGTTGTTCTTCCAGGCTTTCGTGATCGCCGGGCAGATCATTTCGACGCAGATGGGCATGGGCTTCGCGTCCATGGTCGACCCCACCAACGGTGTTTCGGCGGCGGTGATCGGGCAGTTCCTGACCATGCTGGTGACCTTGCTGTTCCTCGGCATGAATGGGCATCTGGTGGTCTTCGAGGTGCTGACCGAGAGCTTCACCACCTTGCCGGTGGGCAGCGCGCTGCTGGTCAACCATTTCTGGGACATCGCCGGCAAGCTGGGTTGGGTGCTGGGCGCCGCGCTGTTGCTGGTATTGCCGGCGATCACCGCGCTGCTGGTGGTGAACATTGCCTTTGGCGTGATGACCCGCGCGGCGCCGCAGTTGAACATTTTCTCCATCGGCTTTCCGCTGACCCTGGTACTGGGCCTGGTGATTTTCTGGGTCAGCCTGGGCGACATTCTCAACCAGTATCAACCGCTGGCCGTCGAGGCCCTGCAGTTGCTGCGCAACCTGGCGCAGGCGCGTTGAACCATGGCTGAGAGCGAGAGCGGTCAGGACAAGACAGAAGACCCCACGGAGAAACGCAAGAAGGACTCCCGGGAAAAGGGCGAGATTGCCCGCTCCAAGGAACTCAATACCCTGGCGATCACCATGATCGGCGCCGCCGGCCTGCTGATCTACGGCGCGGGAGTGGCCCGGGACCTGCTGGAAATCATGCGCCTGAATTTCTCCCTGCCGCGCGAGGTGCTGCTCAGCCCCGGCGCCATGGGCCTGTACCTGCTGCATTCGGGCAAGATCGCGATTATCGCCGCGATGCCGATCCTGCTGCCCCTGGTGCTGGCGGCACTGATCGGTCCTATCTCCTTGGGCGGCTGGCTGTTTTCCACCAAGAGCCTGGCGCCCAAGTTCAGCCGCATGAACCCGCTCAGCGGCATGAAGCGCATGGTGTCCCCGACCTCGCTGATCGAGTTGCTCAAGGCCTTCGCCAAGTTCGTGGTGATCCTGATCGTGGCCTTGTCGGTGCTGTCTTCGGACATCGACGACCTGCTGCGGATCGCCCACGAGCCGCTGGAGCAGGCGATTATCCACAGTGTGCAAGTGGTGGCCTGGAGTACCTTGTGGATGGCTTGCGGGCTGATCCTGATCGCCGCGGTGGACGTGCCGGTGCAGCTGTACCAGAGCTACAAGAAGCTGCTGATGACCAAGCAGGAAGTGCGTGACGAGCACAAGGACCAGGAGGGGCGTCCGGAGGTCAAGCAGCGGATTCGCCAGGTCCAGCGCGAGATGTCGCAGCGGCGGATGATGGCGGCGATTCCCGAGGCGGATGTGGTCATCACCAACCCGACCCACTACGCCGTGGCGCTCAAGTACGACGCCGAGAAGGGCGGGGCGCCGGTGTTGCTGGCCAAGGGCAGCGATTTCCTGGCGCTGAAGATCCGCGAGATCGCCGTGGCCAACGAAGTGCTGTTGCTGGAATCGCCGGCGCTGGCGCGTTCGATCTACTACTCCACCGAGC
Source organism: Pseudomonas sp. 09C 129 (assembly GCF_002843625.1). Taxonomy (NCBI): domain Bacteria; kingdom Pseudomonadati; phylum Pseudomonadota; class Gammaproteobacteria; order Pseudomonadales; family Pseudomonadaceae; genus Pseudomonas; species Pseudomonas sp. 09C 129. Next base: position 2,312,386 of record NZ_CP025261.1, read on the forward strand.
TGGAGCAGGAAATCCCCGCCGGGCTTTATCTGGCGGTGGCCCAGGTGCTGGCGTATGTCTATCAGATTCGCCAGCACCGGGCCGGCAAAGGCAAGCGTCCCGATCCGCTCAAGGACCTGCCGATTCCGCCGGATTTGCGTCGCGATTCCTGAGGTCGGCGTTGGCTGTACCGACGTTATCGCGAGCAAGCTCGCTCCAGCAGAGTCCACGCCCGGCCGTAGGAACGAGCTTGCTCGCGATGGCGCGAAAGCGCCTTGTGTGACGACTGATGGCGCAACGCCATAAATCAGTTTGCCTTCCAGGCAAAAGTTGGAAGGCTTCTTGCAATACCCGCCCTGCGCCGCCTCCAGGCGTCAAAAGTTTGCTTCAAGGGAACGGGGAATACCGGTGGATCGCTCTCAGTTAATCAGTACGGCTCGCACTAACCTGGCCGACCTCAGTCGAGGGAACCTGGGGGTGCCGCTGTTGCTGCTGGTCATGCTGGCCATGATGATGCTGCCGGTGCCGCCGTTCCTGCTGGACGTGTTCTTCACCTTCAACATCGCCCTGTCGATCGTCGTGCTGCTGGTCTGCGTGTATGCCCTGCGGCCGCTGGATTTCGCGGTGTTCCCGACCATCCTGCTGGTGGCGACCCTGTTGCGCCTGGCGCTGAACGTGGCCTCCACGCGGGTGGTGATGCTCCACGGCCAGGACGGTCACGCCGCCGCCGGTAAAGTGATCCAGGCCTTCGGCGAGGTGGTGATCGGCGGTAACTATGTGGTCGGTATCGTGGTGTTCGCGATCCTGATGATCATCAACTTCGTGGTGGTGACCAAGGGTGCCGGGCGGATTTCCGAGGTGAGCGCACGTTTCACCCTCGATGCGATGCCGGGCAAGCAGATGGCCATCGACGCCGACCTCAACGCCGGCCTGATCGACCAGGCCCAGGCCAAGGCCCGCCGCTCGGAAGTGGCCCAGGAGGCCGAGTTCTACGGTTCCATGGACGGTGCCAGCAAGTTCGTCCGCGGTGACGCCATCGCCGGCCTGCTGATCCTGTTCATCAACCTGATCGGCGGCATGGCGGTCGGCATCTTCCAGCACCACATGTCCTTCGGCGATGCCGGCCGGGTCTACGCCTTGCTGACCATCGGTGACGGTTTGGTGGCGCAATTGCCATCGCTGCTGCTGTCCACCGCGGCCGCGATCATGGTGACCCGTGCTTCCGGTTCCGAAGACATGGGCAAGCAGATCAACCGGCAGATGTTCGCTTCGCCCCGGGCCCTGGCTGTCGCCGCTGGCCTGATGGCGGTGATGGGCCTGGTGCCGGGCATGCCGCACTTTTCCTTCCTGAGCATGGCGGCCCTGGCGGCCGGTGCCGCGTACCTGTTCTGGAAACGCCAGAACGTGGTCAAGGTCAAGGCGCTGGAAGAGGTCAAGCGCCAGCAGGAACTGCTGCCTTCGCCGGCCCGCGCCCTGGAAACCAAGGAGCTGGGCTGGGACGACGTGACCCAGATCGACATGATCGGCCTGGAAGTCGGTTATCGCCTGATTCCCCTGGTGGACCGCAACCAGGGTGGGCAATTGCTGGCGCGGATCAAGGGCGTGCGCAAGAAGCTGTCCCAGGACCTGGGCTTCCTCATGCCCACCGTGCATATTCGCGACAACCTCGACCTGGCGCCCAGCGCCTACCGGCTGACGCTGATGGGGGTGATCCTGGCCGAGGCCGAGATTTACCCGGATCGCGAGCTGGCGATCAACCCGGGGCAGGTCTATGGCACGCTCAACGGCATCAACGCCAAAGATCCGGCCTTCGGCCTGGAGGCGGTGTGGATCGAGATCAGCCAGCGCGCCCAGGCGCAGTCGCTGGGCTACACCGTGGTCGACGCCAGCACCGTGGTCGCCACCCACCTCAACCAGATTCTGTACAAGCACTCCAGCGAGCTGATCGGCCACGAAGAAGTCCAGCAGCTCTTGCAATTGCTGGCCAAGGGTTCGCCGAAGCTGGCGGAAGAGCTGGTGCCGGGCGTGCTTTCGTTGTCCCAGCTGCTCAAGGTGCTGCAGGCGCTGCTGGCCGAACAGGTGCCGGTGCGCGATATCCGCAGCATTGCCGAGGCCATCGCGAACAATGCCGCCAAGAGTCAAGATACTGCCGCTTTGGTGGCCGCGGTGCGTGTCGGATTGTCGCGCGCCATCGTGCAAAGCATTGTAGGGACTGAGTCCGAGCTGCCTGTGATCACCTTGGAGCCCAGGTTGGAACAGATTTTGCTCAATAGTCTGCAGAAGGCAGGACAAGGCTCGGAAGAGGGTGTCCTGTTGGAGCCAAGCATGGCTGAGAAGCTGCAGCGTTCGTTGATCGAAGCCGCGCAGCGCCAGGAAATGCAAGGTCAACCGGTGATTCTGCTGGTAGCCGGTCCGGTCCGCGCGATGCTCTCGCGGTTCGGACGCCTGGCGGTCCCGGGCTTGCACGTGTTGGCGTACCAGGAAATCCCTGACAACAAGCAAGTGACCATCGTTGCGACAGTAGGGCCCAACGGCTGAGGTAGTGGGTTATGCAAGTTAAGCGTTTTTTCGCCGCCGATATGCGTCAGGCCATGAAGCTGGTTCGTGATGAGCTGGGCGCCGACGCCGCCATCATTGGCAATCGCCGCATCGCCGGCGGTGTCGAGCTGACGGCTGCCCTGGATTACAAGCTGTCGGCGCTGGCGCCACGGGTGCCGAACATGGAGCTCGAGGACGAACTGCGCAAGACTCAGTCGCGCATCGTCACCGCCCAGGCCGAACTGAGCCTGCGTGGCGACGGCGATGCCAGCACCAATCGCCAGCTGTTCGCCGGCCTGCCGCTGACCGCCGCCGAGCCGCTGATCGAACCTACATTCAACGAACCCCAGCGCCCGGCCCCGGTAGTCGCCGCGCCGGCTGTCGATCAGCGGGCGCTGGACTCGATGCGTTTTGAACTCAATGGCCTGCGCGAGCTGCTGGAAGTCCAGCTCGGCTCCCTGGCCTGGAGCCAGCTGCAAGGCAGCCGGCCCGAGCAGGCCAACCTGTGGCGGCGCCTGCAGCGTATCGGCTTGTCCGGTCCGCTGGCCCGCGACCTGCTGGCGCTGATCACTGAAATCGACGAACCCCGTCAGGCCTGGCGCATGCTCCTGGCCCACCTGGCGCGGATGATCGTGACCCCGGAAGTCGAGCCACTGGAGGAGGGCGGTGTGATCGCCATGGTCGGCCCCGCCGGCATGGGCAAGACCACCACCCTGGCCAAGCTGGCCGCGCGTTATGTACTCAAGTACGGCGCGCAGAACATCGCGCTGGTGAGCATGGACAGCTACCGCATCGGCGCCCAGGAACAGCTCAAGACCCTGGGCCGGATCCTCAACGTCTCGGTGACCCATGTCGACCCGGGCCAGTCCCTGGCGCAAGCCCTCGATCCGCTGCTGCGCAAGCGTGTGGTGCTGATCGACACCGCCGGCCTGCAAGCCAGCGACCCGGCCCTGCGCATGCAGCTGGAAAGCCTGGCCGGACGTGGCATCCGGGCAAAAAATTATCTGGTCTTGGCAACCACCAGCCAGAAACAGGTTCTAACCGCCGCATACCACAGCTACAAGCGTTGCGGGCTGGCCGGCTGCATCCTGACTAAACTGGATGAAACCGCCAGCCTTGGTGAGGTGTTGAGCCTGGCGATCAGTCATGAACTCCCTGTTGCCTATCTGACCGATGGCCCGCGGATTCCGGACGATCTGCACTTGCCGCGCCGTCACCAGCTGGTCAGTCGTGCGGTGAGCGTGCAGATGCAGGAAGAACCCAGCGAAGAAGCCATGGCTGACATGTTCGCTGACCTCTACCACAACCCGACCAAGCGGGTTGGCTGAGGGAATCATGAAAAGATTGCAATGTACCTACATCGATGGTCTGCCAGGCATTGTTCCGTTGGTGAACGCGCAGCCAGTTATGTGGCCCCGTCTAAGTAAGACAAGGTAAAGAACGAACATGGGCAGCATGCATCCCGTACAGGTGATCGCGGTGACCGGCGGCAAAGGTGGCGTCGGCAAGACTAACGTGTCAGTGAACTTGTCCCTGGCCCTAGCGGAGCTCGGCCGGCGCGTCATGCTGCTGGACGCCGACCTGGGCCTGGCCAACGTCGACGTGCTATTGGGGCTGACCCCCAAACGGACCCTCGCTGACGTGATCGAAGGCCGCTGCGAGCTGCGCGATGTGCTGCTGCAGGGGCCGGGTGGAATCCGTATCGTGCCGGCGGCGTCCGGCACCCAGAGCATGGTTCATCTGAGCCCGGCGCAGCATGCCGGCCTGATCCAGGCTTTCAGCGACATCGGCGACAACCTCGATGTGCTGGTGATCGACACCGCCGCCGGCATCGGCGACTCGGTGGTCAGCTTTGTCCGCGCGGCCCAGGAAGTGTTGCTGGTGGTCTGCGACGAGCCGACCTCGATCACCGACGCCTACGCGCTGATCAAGCTGCTCAACCGCGACTACGGCATGAACCGCTTCCGCGTGCTCGCCAACATGGCGCAGAGCCCGCAGGAAGGGCGCAATCTGTTCGCCAAGTTGACCAAGGTCACGGATCGCTTCCTGGACGTGGCCCTACAATATGTCGGCGCCGTGCCTTACGACGAATGCGTGCGCAAGGCCGTGCAAAAGCAGCGTGCGGTCTATGAGGCGTTTCCGCGTTCGAAATGCGCGCTGGCGTTCAAGGCCATCGCGCAGAAGGTCGATACCTGGCCGTTGCCGGCCAACCCACGTGGACATCTGGAATTTTTCGTCGAGCGGCTCGTGCATCAGACAGCGGGACCGGTGCTATGAGCGCCAGCGGCTACAACCTTTACAAAAAGTCGGCACGTGACAGCCAGTACGAATTGATCGAGCGCTATGCGCCGCTGGTCAAGCGTATTGCCTATCACTTGCTGGCGCGCCTGCCGGCCAGTGTCCAGGTCGAAGACCTGATCCAGGCCGGGATGATCGGTCTGCTCGAAGTGTCGACCAAGTACGACGCGAGCAAGGGCGCAAGTTTCGAGACCTACGCGGGTATCCGTATCCGTGGTGCGATGCTCGATGAGGTCCGTAAAGGTGACTGGGCGCCGCGTTCGGTACATCGCAATACCCGGATGGTGAGCGATGCCATTCGCGCAATTGAAGCTAAAACCGGTCGTGACGCTAAAGATCATGAAGTTGCGGCCGAACTTCAATTGAGTCTCGACGATTATTACGGGATTTTGAACGACACCTTGGGCAGTCGCCTGTTCAGCTTCGACGACCTGTTGCAGGACGGCGAGCATGAAGGGCTGCATGAGGATGGCGCGAGTGCTCATCTCGAGCCGTCGCGCGACCTGGAGGACGAACGTTTCCAGGCCGCGCTGGCGGACGCGATTGCCAATTTGCCGGAGCGTGAGCGACTGGTCTTGGCGCTGTACTACGACGAAGAGCTGAACCTCAAGGAAATCGGTGAGGTCCTGGGGGTCAGCGAATCGCGGGTCAGCCAGTTACACAGCCAGTGCGCGGCCCGTTTGCGGGGGCGTTTGGGAGAGTGGCGAGCGCGCTGACAGGCAGTGTGGGGGACACTGCGGACGAGACTGGCACGACGTGGCCGGACTTGCGGTGTGTATTCCATGCAGTCGTTGAGTGCTCTGCCTGATTGATTGAATGGCGCGTTCAGGTGCTGGACGCGTTTAAGACTGCTTGGAGGTCGAATTGGACAAGAACATGAAAATCCTCATCGTTGATGACTTCTCAACGATGCGGCGGATCATAAAAAACCTGTTGCGTGACCTGGGCTTCACCAACACGGTCGAGGCTGACGATGGCACCACCGCCATTCCGGTCCTCAACAGTGGGAGCATCGACTTTCTGGTAACGGACTGGAACATGCCCGGCATGACCGGTATCGATCTGCTGCGCCATGTGCGCGCCGATGAAAAACTCAAGCACCTGCCGGTACTCATGGTGACCGCTGAAGCCAAGCGCGAACAAATCATCGAAGCTGCCCAGGCCGGCGTAAACGGTTATGTGGTCAAGCCCTTCACGGCCCAGGCGTTGAAAGAGAAGATCGAGAAGATCTTCGAACGCATCGGTTGAGAGTGGAATCATTCCGCCACGGGGGAGCTATGGAGCACAACGAATCTTCATTGGGCGATTTCGAATCGACCCTGAAAAAACACGCACTCGAACTGGTCGACAGCCTTGAAAAAGGCAAGTTCGGCGAAGCCGTGCAACTGATCCATGAGCTCAACCAGACCCGTGACCGCGGCCTGTACCAGGAGGTCGGCAAGCTCACCCGCGAGCTGCATAGCGCCATCGTCAATTTCCAGATTGACCCGCATATGCCGCAAGCCGAGGAAGTTTCACAGATCACGGATGCCACCGAGCGCCTGTCCTATGTGGTCAGGCTGACCGAGGCCGCGGCCAACCGCACCATGGATCTGGTCGAGAGCGCCACCCCGCTGGTCAATGGCCTGAGCAGCGAAGCCCAGGCCCTGAGCGCCGATTGGGGGCGTTTCATGCGCCGCGAACTGGGCGCCGAGGAATTCCGCGACCTGGCCCGCCGGGTGGACGGTTTCCTGACCCGCAGCGAGCAAGACACGCGCGCGGTATCGAGCAACCTCAACGACATTCTGCTGGCGCAGGACTACCAGGACCTGACCGGTCAGGTGATCAAGCGCGTGACCCAGTTGGTCACCGAAGTCGAGAGCAACCTGCTCAAACTGGTCCTGATGGCCAGCCAGGTCGATCGTTTTGCCGGCATCGAACATGACCGTGAATCGATCCTCGCTGAAAAAGATCCGCAAAAACATCTGGCCAAGGGTGAAGGTCCGCAGATTCATGCCGATAAACGTGAAGACGTTGTATCCGGTCAGGACGATGTCGACGATTTGCTTTCCAGCCTTGGATTCTAGGAGCACCCATACATGAGCTTCGGCGCCGATGAAGAAATCCTTCAGGATTTTCTGGTTGAGGCCGGCGAGATTCTAGAGCAACTGTCCGAACAACTGGTCGAGCTGGAAAGCCGACCGGACGATGCGGATCTGCTCAACGCAATTTTTCGCGGTTTTCACACTGTAAAAGGGGGCGCCGGCTTCCTCCAGCTCAACGAGCTGGTGGAGTGCTGCCACATCGCCGAGAACGTGTTCGACATCCTGCGCAAGGGTGAGCGTCGCGTCGACGCGGAACTGATGGACGTAGTGCTCGAAGCGCTGGACGCAGTGAACGGCATGTTCGGCCAGGTGCGCGAGCGTACCGAGATCACCGCCGCCACTCCGGAGCTGCTGGCTGCCCTGGCCCGCCTGGCCGAGCCTGCGGGGGCCGAGGAGGTCGCCGCGCCGGTGGCCGAGGTTGAGACAGTTGTTGAAGCCGTTGCCGAACCGGTCGCCGAATCGACCGAAAGCGAGTCCGGCGATATCACCGACAGCGAGTTCGAGCAGTTGCTCGATTCGCTCAATGCCGCCAAGGCCGAGGCCGAAGCTCCGGCTGCTGTTGCCCCTGCGGCACCCGTTGCCGGCAGCGAAGCGGCCAGCGACGAAATCACCGATGCCGAGTTCGAGTCGCTGCTCGATCAATTGCATGGCAAGGGCCAGTTCGCACCGGATGCGGTGGCCCCTTCGGCCACGGCGCCGGCTGCGGAAAAAGCCGCGGCCAGCGACGAAATCACCGATGACGAATTCGAAGCCCTGCTGGACCAGCTGCATGGCAAAGGCAACTTTGCGGTCGATGCGCTGGACTCCGCGGTGGCGGCGGCAGTGCCGCCGGCAGCACCAAGCGCGGCCGCCGCTGGTAGCGACCTGATCACCGACCAGGAATTCGAATCCCTGCTCGACGAGCTGCATGGCAAGGGCAAGTTCTCTGAAGTGCCCGCTGCCGCGGCGACCGTGGGGAGCGCAACGGCCGTCACGGCTCCGGCGCCTGCCGCCGTTGCCAAGCCTGCAGTGAAGAAGCCGGAAGCCAAGGCCGAAACGCCAAAACCGGCTCCAGCCGCTGCGGCGGCGCCTGCTCGTGCTCCGGCTGCCGCCCCGGCGGAAAAGCCGGTCAGCGAAGCCGAAACCACCGTGCGGGTCGATACCGCGCGGCTGGACGAAATCATGAACATGGTCGGCGAGCTGGTGCTGGTGCGTAACCGCCTGGTGCGCCTGGGGCTCAACAGCGGCGACGAAGCCATGTCCAAGGCCGTGTCGAACCTCGACGTGGTCACGGCCGACTTGCAGACCGCGGTGATGAAGACCCGGATGCAGCCGATCAAGAAGGTCTTCGGGCGCTTCCCGCGTCTGGTTCGCGACCTGGCCCGCCAGCTCAAGAAAGAGATCAACCTGGAGCTGGTCGGCGAAGAGACCGACCTCGACAAGAACCTCGTCGAGGCCCTGGCCGACCCGCTGGTGCACTTGGTGCGCAACGCCGTCGACCACGGTATCGAGTCGCCGGAAGAGCGCGAGGCCTCGGGCAAGTCCCGTGGCGGCAAGGTGGTGCTGGCGGCCGAGCAGGAAGGCGACCATATCCTGCTGTCGATCTCCGACGACGGCAAAGGCATGGACCCGAACGTCCTGCGCGCGATTGCGGTCAAGCGTGGGGTGATGGACAAGGATGCCGCCGATCGCCTGAGCGACACCGAGTGCTACAACCTGATCTTCGCCCCGGGTTTTTCGACCAAGACCGAGATCTCCGACGTGTCCGGCCGCGGCGTGGGCATGGACGTGGTGAAGACCAAGATTTCCCAGCTCAACGGTTCGATCAACATCTACTCGACCAAGGGCCAGGGTTCGAAGATCGTCATCAAGGTGCCGCTGACCCTGGCGATCATGCCGACCCTGATGGTGATGCTGGGCAACCAGGCGTTCGCCTTCCCGCTGGTCAACGTCAACGAAATCTTCCACCTGGACCTGTCGCGCACCAACGTGGTCGACGGCCAGGAGGTGGTGATCGTCCGCGACAAGGCGCTGCCACTGTTCTACCTCAAGCGCTGGCTGGTCAGCTCCGCCGCTCACGAAGAGCAGCGCGAAGGCCATGTGGTGATCCTTTCGGTCGGCACCCAGCGGATCGGCTTCGTCGTCGATCAACTGGTCGGCCAGGAAGAAGTCGTCATCAAGCCATTGGGCAAGATGCTCCAGGGAACCCCGGGCATGTCGGGCGCCACCATTACCGGTGACGGCCGCATCGCCCTGATTCTCGATGTTCCGAGCATGCTCAAGCGTTACGCCGCACGGCGTATTTGAATACCGGAGGGGCGGGGCCATTTGCCTTGCCCCGCCTAACGGAGTGTTTATGGCAGTCAAGGTCCTGGTGGTGGATGATTCGGGTTTTTTCCGCCGCCGCGTCTCGGAAATTCTTTCAGCGGATATCAATATCCAGGTCGTCGGTACCGCGACCAACGGCAAAGAGGCGATCGATCAGGCGCTGGCACTCAAGCCGGACGTGATCACCATGGACTACGAGATGCCGATGATGGATGGCATCACGGCCGTGCGGCATATCATGCAGCGCTGCCCGACGCCGGTATTGATGTTCTCCTCGCTGACCCATGAAGGCGCCCGGGTAACCCTGGATGCGCTGGATGCCGGCGCGGTGGATTTCCTGCCGAAGAACTTCGAAGACATCTCGCGCAATCCCGAGAAGGTCAAGCAACTGCTGTGCGAGAAGGTCCATAGCATCTCGCGCAGTAACCGTCGTTTCAGCAGCTACAGTGCGCCGGCGCCACAACCGGCGGCGGCACCGAAGCCCGCGCCAACGAGCACCAGCAGCTTCGGCGGCACGGCCCCGGCGCGCCCGGCTCCGGCGCCGATTCCCGCCCGCACGCCGGCCGCTGGCGCGTCGTCGCCGGCGCCCAAGCGCAAGGCCTACAAACTGGTGGCCATCGGTACCTCCACCGGTGGTCCGGTGGCGCTGCAGCGAGTGCTGACCCAGTTGCCGGCCAACTTCCCGGCGCCGATCGTGCTGATCCAGCACATGCCGGCGGCCTTCACCAAGGCGTTCGCCGAGCGCCTGGACAAGCTTTGCCGGATCAGCGTCAAGGAAGCCGAGGATGGCGACATCCTGCGTCCGGGCCTGGCGCTGCTGGCACCGGGCGGCAAGCAGATGATGGTCGACGGCCGTGGCGCGGTGAAAATCCTCCCGGGCGACGAGCGCCTGAACTACAAGCCGTGCGTGGACATTACCTTCGGTTCGGCGGCCAAGTCCTACGGCGACAAAGTTCTGGCGGTGGTCCTCACCGGCATGGGCGCCGACGGTCGCGAAGGCGCGCGCCTGCTCAAGCAGGGCGGCAGCGCGGTCTGGGCCCAGGATGAGGCGAGCTGTGTGATCTACGGGATGCCGATGGCGATCGTCAAGGCGGAGCTGGCGGATGCGGTGTACGGCCTGGACGACATTGGCAAGCACCTGGTCGAGGCCTGTCTCTGATGGATGTTCTAAGCCTCATCGGGATCATCATGGCGTTCGTCGCCATCATCGGTGGCAACTACCTGGAAGGCGGTCATCTGTCGGCCCTGGCCAATGGTCCGGCGGCGCTGATCGTGCTGGGCGGGACCATCGGCGCGGCGTTGCTGCAATCGCCGCTGAGCGCCTTCAAGCGGGCCATGCAGATCCTCGGCTGGATCCTGTTTCCGCCGCGGGTCGACCTGCCGGGGGGCATCGACCGTGTCGTCAACTGGAGCCTGACCGCCCGCAAGGAAGGTCTGCTGGGCCTGGAAGGCGTGGCCGATGCCGAGCCCGACACCTATTCGCGCAAGGGCCTGCAACTGCTGGTGGACGGCGCCGAGCCGGAGTCCATCCGCAGCATCCTGGAAGTGGATTTCTACACCCAGGAAAGCCGCGACATCGAAGCGGCCAAGGTCTTTGAAAGCATGGGCGGCTACGCGCCGACCATCGGTATCATCGGTGCGGTCATGGGCTTGATCCATGTGATGGGCAACCTGGCCGACCCTTCGCAGCTGGGCAGCGGTATCGCCGTGGCCTTCGTCGCCACCATCTACGGCGTGGCCAGCGCCAACCTGGTATTGCTGCCGATCGCCGCCAAGCTCAAGTCCATAGCCTTGCGCCAGTCGCGTTATCGCGAAATGTTGCTTGAAGGAATCCTGTCGATTGCCGAAGGTGAAAATCCTCGTTCCATTGAGTTGAAGCTGCAAGGCTTCATGGATTGATGGGGGTAATGGACTATGTCCCGTCGTCGCCGGCATGAAGAACACGTCAACCATGAGCGTTGGCTGGTGTCCTACGCGGACTTCATCACCTTGCTGTTCGCCTTTTTCGTGGTCATGTACTCGATCTCCTCGATCAACGAGGGCAAGTACAAGGTCATTTCCGAAGCGCTGATCGGCGTGTTCACCGATTCGGACCGCGCCCTCAAACCGATTCCCATCGGTGAGGAGCGGCCCCAGACCGTGACCCCGGCCAAGCCGCTGGTCAAGGACAGCGAGCAGACCGACGCCGGTATCGCCGGTGCCAGCGATCCGCTGAAAAGCATCGCCGACGATATCAGCGCGGCTTTTGGCGACCTGATCAGTTCCAACCAGATGACCGTGCGCGGCAACGAGCTGTGGGTCGAGATCGAACTCAACTCCAGCCTGTTGTTCGGCAGCGGCGATGCCATGCCCAGCGACCTGGCGTTCAACATCATCGACAAGGTGGCGGCGATCCTCAAACCCTTCGACAACCCGATTCACGTCGAGGGCTTTACCGACAACCAGCCGATCCAGACCGCGCAGTATCCGACCAACTGGGAGCTGTCGTCGGCCCGCTCGGCGAGCATCGTGCGGATGTTGGCGATGCAGGGGGTCAATCCGCAGCGCCTGGCATCGGTGGGCTACGGCGAGTTCCAGCCGGTAGCCAATAACGCGACGGCCGATGGCCGTGCCCGCAACCGTCGGGTGGTGCTGGTGGTGTCGCGCAATCTCGACGTACGCCGCAGCCTGACAGGCACCGGCACCGCCCATGCGACACCGGATGCGGCATTGAAGCGGGCTGGCACACAAACTGCACCTACGTCAGTCAAGACGCCGGGACGCGAGAGTGCCGTCAATTCTCCGTCACCGGCTTTATAACTGGGTGCTATTTCTCGGTGGGCCCGTGCCTGCCGGGAGGAACAATCTGAATGAGAGTCTGGGCAGTTGCCAATCAAAAGGGTGGCGTCGGTAAGACCACCAGTTCCATCGCTTTAGCCGGGTTGCTGGCCGAGGCGGGCAAGCGCGTGGTCGTGGTCGATCTCGACCCCCACGGCTCCATGACCAGCTATTTCGGCTATGACCCCGACAGCCTGGAACACAGTAACTACGACCTGTTCCTGCACAAGGGCAGCGTTCCCGAGGGCTTGCCCGGGCAGTTGCTGCTGTCGACCAGCGACGAACGTATTTCCCTGCTGCCCTCGAGTACCGCGCTGGCTACCCTGGAGCGCCAGTCGCCGGGGCAGAGCGGCCTGGGCCTGGTGATCGCCAAGAGCCTGGCGCAGCTGTGGCAGGATTTCGACTATGCGGTGATCGACAGCCCGCCGTTGCTCGGCGTGCTGATGGTCAATGCCTTGGCGGCGAGCCAGCAACTGGTGATCCCGGTGCAGACCGAGCACCTGGCGGTCAAGGGCCTGGAGCGCATGGTCAATACCTTGGCGATGATCAACCGCTCGCGCAAACAGGCGCTGCCGTTCAGCATCGTGCCGACCCTGTTCGACCGCCGCACCCAGGCGTCCCTGGGCACCTTGCGGGTGCTGCGCGACAAGTTCCCGGATGAGATCTGGCAAGGCTATATCCCGGTCGACACGCGCCTGCGCGATGCCAGCCGGGCCGGGTTGACGCCTTCGCAGTTCGACGGCAAGAGTCGCGGCGTACTGGCCTATCGCGCCTTGCTCAAGCACCTGCTAGCCCAGCAACTTGTCCCGCAGGTGGCCTGACGTGGCGGAGCATTCAAGTCTGCTGCCGGTCTGGCCGATAAACCCTACAGGTCACTGTGCTGGGCTTTATCCGTGGGCATCCTTATGAACCGTCCTGTCGACGTCACGTCCCGGCCGCAGTTGGCGCTGCAATCCTACCTGGACGCGTTGCTGCAGGACGCCACCGAAGAAGAGTTCGCGGTTCCCGAGGCGCTGCCGCAGGTTCAGGCAGCCGTTGCAGAGGTGGCGGTGTCGAGCGAGGTCCTGGATGAGTTCCAGGCCGCGGTGCTCGAAGAACAGGCTCGCGATGCCCAGGTCCAGCGTGCGCCGGCTGCGGTTGTCGCGCCGGTAGTGCGGGTCGAGGAAGCGGTGGTCGCCCCCGTGCTGGAGGCGCCCGCGCCATTGCCGGCCACCGTGTCGACCGTTGCGCCCTTGTTGCAAGGCCTGGTCGAACCGGTGGTCGAGGTGCATCGGCCACCCAGCAGCACGCCACCCCCGGTGGCGGGTGACGACCGGCCGAGCTGGGCGGCGGAACCCTTCGAGTGCCTGCTGTTCGATGTCGCCGGGTTGACCCTGGCGGTGCCGCTGGTCTGCCTGGGGTCGATCTACTCCCTGGCGGGGCATGAACTGACGCCGCTGTTCGGTCAGCCGGAGTGGTTCCTCGGGATCCTGCCGAGCCAGGCCGGCAACCTGAAGGTGCTGGATACCGCGCGCTGGGTGATGCCGGATCGCTACCGCGACGACTTCCGCCAGGGCCTGCAATACGTGATCTCGGTCCAGGGCTACGAGTGGGGGCTGGCGGTGCATCAGGTCAGCCGCTCGTTGCGCCTGGACCCGAACGAAATCAAATGGCGCAGCCACCGTGGCCAGCGGCCATGGCTGGCGGGCACGGTCATCGAGCATATGTGCGCGCTGCTGGACGTTTCCGAGCTGGCCGAGCTGATCGCCAGCGGCGGCGCGAAACACATGGCTATCAGTAAACCGGCGCCGAAGCCGATATAGACCAACAACAGGCTGCGCCGACGGTGCGGCCACACAGAACACACACCGTTTCCAACGGTTTTTTGAGGGGTCAGGGGTATGAATAAGTCGTCGTCTGCACAGAGTTCCGAAGATCCGATCCTGCAATGGGTAACCTTCAAGCTGGATAACGAGTCCTACGGCATCAACGTGATGCGCGTGCAGGAAGTCCTGCGCTACACCGAGATCGCACCGGTACCGGGTGCCCCGAGCTACGTGCTGGGCATCATCAACCTGCGCGGCAACGTGGTGACCGTGATCGACACCCGCCAGCGCTTCGGCCTGGTGCCGACCGAGGTCAATGACAACACCCGTATCGTGATCATCGAAGCCGACAAGCAAGTGGTCGGGATCATGGTCGACAGCGTGGCGGAAGTGGTTTACCTGCGTCAGTCGGAAGTCGAGACCGCGCCGAACGTCGGTAACGAAGAGTCGGCCAAGTTCATCCAGGGCGTGTGCAACAAGAACGGCGAGCTGCTGATTCTGGTTGAGCTGGACAAGATGATGAGCGAAGAAGAGTGGTCGGAACTGGAGAGTATCTGATTGATTCTCGAGGTTGCGGTTATTGTCCTGTTCCTCTTTTGGGCAGGCACACTGGCGATGTTCCTGGCCTATATCCGTGCTCAGCGGCAGATCGCCGCCCAGCAGGCCCAGGGCGATGCGCTGCGCGATCAGCGCATCAAGGACCTGGCCAAGCGCGTCGACGATTACCAGAACGGTACGGTGCGCATGGGCGAAGACCTGCATGAGCTGCGCGCGGTGGTCGGCCCGTTGCCGGACAAGCTGGCCCAGCTGGAACAGCGCGATCCGTCGAGCCTGTCCTTCGCCCAGGCCGCGCGCCTGGTGGGCATGGGCGCCAGCGTCGACGAACTGACTCAGTCCTGCGGCTTGACCCAGGCCGAGGCCGAGTTGATGAGCAAGTTACATAGAAGCTAGCTGCAAGCTACAAGCCGCAAGCTTCAAGCTGGAATCTTGTAGCTTGTAGCTTGTAGCTTGTAGCTTGTAGCTTGTAGCTTGTAGCTCTTCAGTAATCCTCCCCGCTTTCCGTCACATCTTTCTCCAGCGCCGCTTCCTGCGGCTCATGCCCGGCCGGGAACTTGCCCTTGAGGTTCCAGGCGAAGGCGATGATTTCGGCAATGGTCCGGTACAACTCCTCGGGAATGCTGTCGCCCAGTTCCATGCGCGCCAGCAGTTTCACCAGCTCGGCGTTCTCATAGATCGGCACTTCACAGTCGCGGGCGATTTTCAGGATGGCTTCGGCCAATTCGTCGTCACCCTTGGCGGTCAGCGTGGGGGCGTGCTGGCCGTCGTACTTGAGGGCGATGGCCTGGCGTGGCGGGTTGGGATTATTCATGCGGTTTCATCGACCCAGCGTTGTTCCAGTCGGGTTTTCGGGCCCTGCGGCGGTGTGCCGAGATGGCAGTCCAGATCGCCCACATCCAGGCCGGACGCGAGCAGCCGTTCACGCAGGCTGCCCAGATGGCTTTCGATCAGGCTCGCGGTAAACGGCCGCTGCGCCCAGAGCTGGCTGGACAGGCGGCCCTTGAGCAATTGCGCCTGCACTTGCAGCGGGCCCAGGGGTTCGAGGTCGAACGCCAGTTCGACGCGCCACAGCTGCTGTTTCGGTTCGCGTTCCTCGCGTTTTTCCTCGGGCGGCTTTTCCGCCGGGTCTTCGCGCTGGAACTTGACCTGCAAGGGCACGACGTCCTGCATCGTGCGCATCGGGATTTCCAGTTGCCAGGTGGTCAGCAGCCGCCCGTCATCGGTCAGGCCGCTCTGTTCCAGGCTCGCCAGCTGATGGCTCTGCAGGCGCGAAACAGCGGCCGCGGCCAGGCGCAGCAGGTGTTCCAGGTCGCCTTCCTCCTCAAGGCTTTGCAGCAGCCGCGAGGGCAGGGGGAAGCCACCGGGCTGGGGCCTGGCGCTGACCTGGCCGAGGGTCCCCAGGGCGCTGCGCACGAAGCTCGGCAGCACCTGGGCCAGGGTGTTGGCGGCAATGATCGCGTTGAAGCTGGTGCTGGCCGGCAGGCCCGGCGTCATCTGGGCGATCAGGCGCAACAGGTTGCCTTTCAGGTCAGCCGCCAGGGCCGGATTGTCGCCGGCCAGCAGCCGCGACTCGAAGAAGGCGCCGCTGTTACCCAGGGCCAGGGCCAGCGCCTTGGGATTGCTCAGTTGCTGCAGGTCGGGCAGGCCGGCGAGCAACTTGTCCACCGCGGCGCGCAGTTCGCTGGAGGTGTCGTCGGAGGGCGGCAGGTTCTGCAACGCATTGATCAGGCCCGTCAGCGAGGCCTGGCGGCTTTGCTGGGCGGCCAGTTGCTGGGCGATCGCCAGTTGCTCCTGACGCCCGCTCAGCGGCACGAAGCTCAAGCTCTGCGAGCCTTGCACCAGGGCGCTCAGCAGGCTGCCGATGCGCAGGGGTTGCGGGCTGTCGATGCTCAGGGTGCTGCCGCTCAAGGCGGTGTTGAGCAGGCTCACCAGTGAGCGGTAGACCGCCGGTTGTCCGGCTGCCTGGGGTTGTAGCTGGGTGGTCAGCACCTTGCCCTGCAGCAGGGTGCCCACGGGAAGCTGTGCGGTGTCGAGGCGGGTCAGGGTGGCGACGCTGGCGGCAATCGCCTGCTGCACGGTGATGGCCAGGTTGCCGGCCGAGGGCTGGGTCACCGCCAGGCTGGTGCCCAGGGGCAGCGCCTGGTTGCTGGTGGCCTGGACGGTGGTCTGCCGGCCGCTGTCGAGGGTCAGCTTGAGCAACAGTTGGAACGTCTGGTCCGCCTGCTTGAGCGACAGTACTTCGGCCTTGGCCGATTGGCCGGCGGCGATCAGGCCTTCCAGGGGCTGCAGCAACTTGAGCAGCTCACCGCTGATCGGCAGCGCGCGCACGGTTCCCGGCGTCAGTTGGGGCAGCGGAGGAAGGGTGATTTCGCCTGTCATCTGGACACAACCTGTGGAGAAATAAGCCCTCTTGAGAGTAGGGCATCGCATGTATAATGCCGCCCGTCTTCGGGGAGCGTGGCGAAAACATCGCAAAAGTTTGACGCAGCTCTCTGGAACAGGCCGCCGATGCGTTTATTCTGCATCTCTTTAACGGCTGCTCCACCGCCGACTTGAACCGTAAAGGCCCGCGATCATTTGACCAGTCCTCTTCTAGAAGCCGTAGCGCTTGCCTGTGAGCGCGACCTGCGGCTGCTCTTCGAAAAGCTCGAACTGCGTCTGGCCAGCGGCGACATGTTGCAGATCAGCGGTCCCAACGGCAGCGGCAAGACCAGCCTGTTGCGCCTGCTGGCAGGGCTGATGCAGCCGACCAGCGGCCAGGTGCTGCTCAACGGCCAGCCGCTCAACGCCCAGCGCGCGGAGCTGGCGCGCAACCTGTTGTGGATCGGCCATGCGGCGGGGATCAAGGACCTGTTGACCCCCGAGGAAAACCTCAGCTGGCTCTGCGCCCTGCATCAGCCCGCCGATCGCGAGGCGATCTGGCAGGCCCTGGCGGCGGTCGGCCTGCGCGGTTTCGAGGATGTGCCCTGTCATACCCTGTCCGCCGGCCAGCAGCGCCGGGTGGCGCTGGCCCGGTTGTACCTGGACAGCCCGCCGCTGTGGATTCTCGACGAACCCTTCACCGCCCTGGACAAACAGGGCGTGGCGCAACTGGAAGAACACCTGGCCGGCCACTGCGAACGCGGCGGCATGGTGATCCTCACCACCCACCACACACTGAGCCGCCTGCCGGCCGGCTATCGCGACATCGATCTGGGGCATTGGGCCGTATGAGTGTTTTCGGACTGCTGGTTGCCCGCGAATCCCGGCTGCTGTTCCGCCGTCCCGCCGAACTGGCCAACCCGCTGGTGTTTTTCGCCATCGTTGTCTCACTGTTCCCGTTGGCGGTGGGACCTGAGACACAATTGTTGCAAACCTTGTCTCCAGGGCTAGTCTGGGTAGCGGCCTTATTATCGGTTTTGCTCTCGCTGGACGGGCTTTTTCGCAGTGATTTCGAGGACGGATCCCTGGAGCAGTGGGTCCTTTCGCCGCACCCCCTGCCTCTTCTGGTTCTGGCCAAGGTGCTGGCACACTGGGCCTTTTCCGGCCTGGCACTGGTATTGCTTGCGCCCCTGTTGGCACTGATGCTCGGTCTGCCCACAGCCTGTCTGCCGGTGCTGTTGCTGTCCCTTCTGTTGGGCACTCCGGTGCTCAGTCTGCTGGGAGCGGTGGGCGCGGCGTTGACGGTAGGACTCAAGCGTGGCGGCCTGTTGCTGGCGCTGCTGATCCTGCCTTTGTACATCCCGGTATTGATTCTCGGCAGCGGCGCCTTGCAGGCGGCCTTGCAGGGCATGCCGGCGACCGGTTACCTGCTGTGGCTTGGGAGCCTGACCGCCCTGGCAGTAACGCTGACACCTTTTGCAATAGCGGCTGGCCTGAAGATCAGCGTCGGCGAATAATGAGGTCTGATCAAATTTTGATCAGTAAAGACCCTGGCTGTGCGTGACAACGCGCGGCACCCGTGATGGAAACAGTATGAACTGGACCTGGTTTCATAAGCTCGGCTCGCCCAAGTGGTTTTACGGCATCAGCAGCAAGCTGTTGCCCTGGCTGAGCATCGCAGCCTTGCTGCTGATCACCGTCGGCGTCGTTTGGGGCCTGGCCTTCGCGCCGCCGGACTATCAGCAAGGCAACAGCTTTCGCATCATCTACATCCACGTTCCCGCCGCCATGCTGGCCCAGTCCATCTACGTGATGCTGGCGGTGTGCGGGGTGGTGGGCCTGGTGTGGAAGATGAAACTGGCCGACGTCGCCCTGCAATGCGCGGCGCCCATCGGTGCCTGGATGACCGCCGTGGCGCTGGTCACCGGGGCCATCTGGGGCAAGCCGACCTGGGGCTCGTGGTGGGTCTGGGACGCGCGCCTGACCTCCATGCTGATCCTGCTGTTCCTGTACTTCGGCCTGATCGCCCTGGGCAACGCCATCAGCAATCGCGACAGTGCGGCCAAGGCCTGCGCGGTGCTGGCCATCGTCGGGGTGATCAACATCCCGATCATCAAATACTCGGTGGAGTGGTGGAACACCCTGCACCAGGGCGCGACCTTCACCCTCACCGAAAAGCCGGCGATGCCCGTCGAGATGTGGCTGCCGCTGTTGCTGACCGTGCTGGGCTTCTATTGTTTCTTCGGCGCCGTGCTGTTGCTGCGCATGCGTCTCGAAGTGCTCAAGCGCGAAGCCCGCGCCAGCTGGGTCAGGGCCGAAGTGCAGAACAGCCTGGAGGCGGCATCATGAGTTTTTCGTCCTTCGCCGACTTTCTCGCCATGGGCCATCATGGCCTGTATGTCTGGTCAGCCTACGGCATCTGCCTGGTGGTGCTGATCCTCAACGTGGCGGTGCCGTTGCTGGCCCGCAAGCGTTACCTGCAACAAGAGGCGCGTCGTCTGCGCCGGGAGAACAATCAGTGAATCCGCTGCGTAAAAAGCGTCTGTTGATCATCCTCGGTGTGCTGGGCGGCGTGGGCGTTGCCGTCGGTCTGGCGCTGAGCGCCCTGCAACAGAACATCAATCTGTTCTACACCCCGACCCAGATCGCCAACGGCGAAGCCCCCCATGACACGCGGATCCGCGCCGGCGGCATGGTGCAGATGGGCTCGCTGCAACGCTCGGCGGACTCGCTGGACGTGCGCTTCGTGGTCACCGACTTCAACAAGGCCGTGACCATCACCTACCGCGGCATCCTCCCGGATCTGTTCCGCGAAGGGCAGGGCATCGTCGCCCTGGGCAAGCTCAACGCCGACGGCGTGGTGGTGGCCGACGAAGTGCTGGCCAAGCACGACGAGAAGTACATGCCGCCGGAAGTGACCAAGGCCCTGAAAGACAGTGGGCAAATGGCGCCGGCTCCGGCCAAGGAGGGCTGAGCGATGACATCCGCAATCTTCATTCCCGAGTTCGGCCATCTGGCGATGATCCTGGCCCTGTGTTTTGCCCTGGTCCAGGCCGTGGTGCCGCTGCTCGGCGCCTGGCGTGGCGACCGTCTGTGGATGGGCCTGGCGCAGCCCGCGGCCTGGGGGCAGTTCGCCTTTCTGACCTTCGCCTTCGGCTGCCTGACCTATGCCTTCATGGTCGACGATTTCTCGGTGGCCTATGTCGCCAGCAACTCCAACAGCGCCTTGCCCTGGTACTACAAGTTCAGCGCGGTATGGGGCGCCCACGAGGGCTCGTTGCTGCTCTGGGCGCTGATCCTCGGGGGCTGGACCTTCGCCGTGTCGGTGTTCTCCCGACAGTTGCCGCAAGTGATGCTGGCGCGGGTGCTGGCGGTGATGGGCATGATCAGCACCGGCTTCCTGCTGTTCCTGATCGTCACCTCCAACCCCTTCGCGCGGATTCTGCCGCAGGTGCCCGGCGACGGCCGCGACCTCAACCCGCTGCTGCAGGACATCGGCCTGATCGTGCACCCGCCGATGCTCTACATGGGCTATGTCGGTTTCTCCGTGGCTTTCGCCTTCGCCATCGCAGCCTTGCTTGGCGGTCGCCTGGACGCGGCCTGGGCGCGCTGGTCGCGGCCCTGGACCATAGTCGCCTGGGCATTCCTCGGCATCGGTATCACCCTCGGCTCCTGGTGGGCCTACTACGAACTCGGCTGGGGTGGCTGGTGGTTCTGGGACCCGGTGGAAAATGCCTCGTTCATGCCGTGGCTGGTGGGCACCGCGTTGATCCATTCGCTGGCGGTCACCGAAAAGCGCGGCGTGTTCAAGAGCTGGACCGTGCTGCTGGCCATCGCCGCGTTCTCCCTGAGCCTGCTGGGGACCTTCCTGGTGCGTTCCGGGGTGCTGACCTCGGTCCACGCCTTCGCCTCGGACCCCGAGCGCGGCGTGTTCATCCTGATCTTCCTGCTGTTCGTGGTCGGCGGTTCGCTGACCCTGTTCGCCCTGCGCGCGCCGGTGGTCAAGAGTCAGGTCGGCTTCAACCTGTGGTCGCGGGAAACCCTGCTGCTGGGCAACAACCTGGTGCTGGTGGTGGCGGCCTCGATGATCCTGCTGGGCACCCTGTACCCGCTGGTACTGGACGCCCTGACCGGGGCCAAGCTGTCGGTCGGCCCGCCGTACTTCAATGCGCTGTTCATTCCACTGATGGCGCTGCTGATGGTGGTGATGGCGGTGGGCGTGGTGGTGCGTTGGAAAGACACCCCGGTGAAATGGCTGGTAAGCATGCTGACCCCGGTGCTGCTGGGCAGCGCCGCACTGGCGGTGGTGGCCGGTATCGTCTACGGCGACTTCAACTGGGCAGTGCTGGCGACCTTCATGCTGGCGGCCTGGGTGTTGCTCGCCGGGGTCCGCGACATCTTCGACAAGACCCGCCACAAAGGCCTGGTCAAGGGCCTGCCGGGCCTGACCCGCAGCTACTGGGGCATGCAACTGGCGCACCTGGGCATCGCGGTCTGCGCCCTGGGCGTGGTGCTGTCGAGCCAGAACAGCGCCGAGCGCGACCTGCGCCTGGAGCCGGGCGAGTCCATGGACCTGGCCGGTTATCACTTCGTCTTCGAGGGCGCCAAGCATTTCGAAGGCCCCAACTTCACCTCCGACAAGGGCACGGTGCGGGTGGTCCGCGACGGCAAGGAAGTTGCTGTGCTGCACCCGGAAAAACGCCTCTACACGGTACAGAACTCGGTGATGACCGAGGCCGGCATCGACGCCGGTTTCACCCGTGACCTCTACGTCGCCCTCGGCGAGCCGCTGGGCGATGGCGCCTGGGCCGTGCGGGTGCACGTCAAGCCGTTCGTGCGCTGGATCTGGTTCGGCGGCCTGCTCACCGGTTTCGGCGGCCTGCTGGCGGCCCTCGACCGGCGTTACCGGGTCAAGGTGAAAACCCGGGTGCGCGAAGCCCTGGGCATGACAGGAGCCACTGCATGAGACGCTGGATAATGTTGTTGCCGCTGGCGCTGTTCCTGCTGGTGGCGGTGTTCCTGTACCGCGGGTTGTACCTGGACCCGGCCGAGCTGCCGTCGGCGATGATCGGCAAGCCGTTCCCGGAGTTTTCCCTGCCGTCGGTGCAGGGTGACAAGACCCTGACCCGCGCCGACCTGCTGGGCAAGCCGGCGCTGGTCAACGTCTGGGGCACCTGGTGCATTTCCTGCCGGGTCGAGCACCCGGTGCTGAACAAGCTGGCGCAGCAGGGCGTGACCATCTACGGCGTCAACTACAAGGACGTCAACGCCGACGCCCTGAAGTGGCTGGTCGAATTCCACAACCCTTACCAGCTGGATATTCGCGACGAGGAGGGCACCCTGGGCCTGAACCTCGGGGTGTACGGCGCGCCGGAAACCTTCTTCATCGACGCCAAGGGCATCATCCGCGACAAATACGTCGGGGTGATCGACGAAACGGTGTGGCGCGAGAAGCTGGCCGCCAAGTATCAGGCCCTGGCCGACGAGGCCAAGCCATGAAGCGTTGGCTGGCCGCGGCCGTCCTGGGCCTGAGTATCGCTGGCGTGGCCCACGCCGCGATCGATACCTACGAATTCGCCAACGACGCCGAGCGCGAGCGCTTTCGCGAGTTGACCAAAGAGCTGCGTTGCCCCAAGTGCCAGAACCAGGACATCGCCGACTCCAATGCGCCGATCGCCGCGGACTTGCGCAAGGAGATCTTCCGCATGCTCGGCGAAGGCAAGGACAACCAGCAGATCATCGATTTCATGGTCGACCGCTATGGCGACTTCGTGCGCTACAAGCCGGCCCTGACCGGCAAGACCGCCTTGCTCTGGTTCGGCCCCGCCGGCCTGCTGTTGGGGGGCGTGGTGATCATCGCCGTGATCGTCCGGCGTCGGCGCGTGCAGCGCAGCGACAGCCCGAGCACACTTTCCGCCGAGGAGCGTCAGCGCCTCGACCAACTGTTGGATAAAGACCGCGAATGATTGATTTCTGGCTCGCCGCAGGCCTGCTGCTCCTGGTAGCCCTGAGTTTTCTGCTGATCCCGGTTCTACGCGGCCGTCGCGCCCAGCGTGAAGAGGATCGTACCGCGCTGAACGTGGCGCTTTATCAAGAACGCGTGGCCGAGCTGCAAGGCCAGCAGGCCGAAGGCGTGCTCAGCGCCGAGCAGATGGACAGCGGCCGCGCCGAAGCCGCGCGCGAACTGCTGGCCGACACCGAGGGCGCGGAACTGGCTGGGGTATCGCGCCTGGGCAAGCCGCTGCCGTTGCTAGCGGCGCTGCTGGTGCCGCTATTGGGCCTGGGCCTGTACCTGCATTTCGGCGCCAGCGACAAGGTCGAGCTGACCCGTGAATTCGCCCAGGCCCCGCAATCCATGGAAGAGATGACCCGCCGCCTCGAGCGCGCGGTCGCCGCCCAGCCGGATTCCGCCGAGGGCCTGTACTTCCTCGGCCGTACCTACATGGCCCAGGACCGCCCGGCGGACGCGGCGAAGATCTTCGAGCGCACCGTGGCCCTGGCCGGGCGCCAGCCAGAACTGCTCGGCCAGTGGGCCCAGGCGCAGTATTTCGCCGACGGCAAGCGGTGGTCGGACAAGGTCCAGGCCCTGACCGACGAAGCGCTGAAGGCCGACCCGAAGGAAGTCACCAGCCTCGGCCTGCTGGGAATCGCCGCCTTCGAAGGCGAGCGTTATCAAGCGGCCATCGATTACTGGAACCGCCTGCTGGCGCAATTGCCGGCGGACGACAACTCGCGCGCCGCGCTGCAGGGCGGTATCGACCGGGCCACCGAGAAGCTGCTGGCCAGCGGCGGCAAAGTGGCCCAGGCGCCTGCGCCCAAGGCTGCTGCGCTGCTCAAGGTGCGTGTCGACCTGGCCGCCGAGCTGAAAGCCAAGGTACAGCCGGGCGACAGCGTGTTCATCTTTGCCCGCGCCACTTCCGGGCCGCCGGCGCCGCTGGCGGCCAAGCGCCTGACCGTGGCCGACCTGCCGGTGACGGTGGAACTGGGGGATGCCGACGCGATGATGCCGCAGTTGAAACTGTCGAACTTCCCGGAAGTCCAACTGGTTGCACGCATTTCCCGCGCCGGCCAACCGACTGCCGGCGAGTGGGTCGGTCGCAGCAAGCCCCTGGCCAGCAGCACCACCGCGCCGCAACAACTGACCATCGACAGCCCGGATAAATAAGAGAAGCCGCCATGACCGCCATTGCCCGCATCACCCTGTTAACACTGGTCCTGGGGTTGAGCGCCTGTGCGGTCCAGCAGCCGACGCCGCCCGAGACGTTGCCACCGATTCCGCCTGCGCAACCCACTACCAAGCCGACGCCCGGCACCCCGAGCAAACCCGCCACGCCGATCAAGCCGGCCAAGCCGTTGCCGCGCACTTCCGCGAGCTTCGCGCCGCCACCGGGCGGCAACAGCCACTGGGATCCGCGCCTGGGCGTCTATGTGCTGGATAACCAGACCAACACCTTCTACCGCCAGCGCACCTACTACCGCTGGAACAACGGCTGGAGCCGTTCCATCAGCCCCGACGGGCCATGGGAAGAAACCGATATCCACGGTGTGCCGTCGGGCCTGGGGCGCCAGTTCCAGTAAGCGGCTCTCAATAAGCGCCTCCCCGTAAGCGGCGACCACTGAGCGGACCGCGGGCGAGTCCGGTTCAAGCGGTCGGTTGGATGGCCGATACCCCGGGGTGTTCCTGAGTATCGCCATCCGAGCGCCCGATGAAGAAAAGCCTGAACAAACCCTATTTCGCGCCCATGGCCTTCTGGCTCTGTGTTGTCGCTGTGTTGCTCGCCCTGCATGGCTTCGCCGATGTCGAAGTGCCGCAGCTGATCTACTTCTCCCTGGCACCGGTGTATTTGCTGGTGCTGTTCATCTTCCTCTACTACTTCTTCTGCTGGAGCTTCATCTCGGTCTTTCCCCTGGGCGAGATCGGCTGGAAGCGCGTGGACTATGGCTGGCTGCTGCTGGCTTCGCTGGCCCTGATCAGCGAGACCCAGAGCGTCAGGACCGAATGGTTCCAGAGCGACTATCGGCTGGCCGAATCCCATGAAGCCGCGACCCAGAGGCGCCTCAAGGCCGAGATCGACGATCTGCTGGGCCCGGATCATTGCCGTGCCGCCGCGACTCTCTATAGCGCCGCCGATGCCGCGCAGGTGAGCGAGCTCTGTCAGCGTTTTGCCACGCTAGAGAGAACGGCGCAGGGGCGGCTGACGGCGCTCTCGGTGGGGACGGTGGTCCAGGCGCTGGATGAGCTTCGCGCCCGGTATTCGGCGCCGCCCATATTGGCCTGGCTCGGCCGCCTCGATGAAACCCTGGGCGACCAGCGTAAGGTCCGGGGTGAGGTTTCCAGGCTGTATGAGCTGACCCGCGCCACCGAGACGGAGACGGTTTATCGCTACTTCGTTCCAGTATTGCTGGTGTTCGCCCTGGCCCTGCGCGCCTCGAAGGTCACCGGCGAGGTGCTGCTCAAGGCCCCGCGCAAACGCAAAGTGTGGATGATCATCAACCGGCGCATGGTGATCGACGGCCTGGGGTTTGTCCGCGGCGCCCGCAGCCGCTTCGACGAAGCGCTGCGCAACTGGCGTGTGGCGAAGTGGGACGTGGTGCACCTGGCCTGTCCGTTCCTGCCTGAAGTCAGTGCCGTCGATGCCCAGGTCGCCGTGGTGCCCGGCTTCTACGAAAACGAGTTCCAGCTGGCGGCTATCGACACCTTCGAGCAGTGCGGGTTTGTCGAGTGGGCGGCTGCCCAATCGATCGAAACCTTGTATCTGGTGGGCGAAACCGACCCTTCGCTGATCGAACGGGTCCAACGCTGGGGCGAGGCGGCCAAGGTCGAAGTGCTGATACGTGGGCGAATCTGACGTCGCTCAACCTTGAGTGGCATCCGGGCGCGCCAGCAGTTGCTGGACAAAGTCGACGAAGGCCCGGGCCTTGGCGCTGGTCAGCCGCCCGGTAGGGAACACCGCCCATAGCTCCTGGCGGGGCAGCGTCCAGTCCGACATCACTTCGCGCACCGTGCCACTGGCCAGCTCGGGGGCGAACATCCATTGCGAGGCCATGGTCAGCCCCTGATGGCCCAGCACCGACTCGCGCAACCCCTCCGCGGCGCTGACGCGAATCCGCCCGCGGACCGTCACCGATTGCTGTTCGTCGCCCCGTTCGAAGCGCCAGTGGGCACCGCCGCCGAGGCTGTAGACGATCGCCTGGTGCTTGCTCAGGTCGGCGGGGCAGGCGGGTTCGCCGTGGCGGGCGAAGTAGTCCGGGGTGGCCAATACCACGCGCCGGCATTCGCCGATCCGCCGCGCGGTCAGCCCGGAGTCGCTCAAGGGGCCCATGCGCAGGGCGACGTCGATGCCGGCCTCCACCAGATTGATATTGCGGTCATCCAGCACCACGTCGATGTCGAGCTCGGGGTGGTGTTCGAGAAAGGTCCCCAGGTGCGGCACGATGTGCAGGCGGGCGAAGGTCACCGCGGCGCAGACTCGCAGCGTGCCGCGCAGCCCCGTACCGGCTCCGCGCGCCGCGAAATCGGCTTCGTCGGCCTCTTCGAGGGCCCGCCTGGCGCGCTCGAAAAACGCCATGCCGGCCTCGGTGGGCGTCAGGCCGCGGGTCGAGCGCAGCAACAGCCGCACCGCCAGCCGCGCCTCCAGCTGGGCGATGGTTTTCGATACGGCCGGCTGGCCGATATCCAGAAGTCGGGCGGCGGCGGAAAAGGACCCGCTTTCCACCACATGAACGAAGGTTTGCATGGCTGCCAGCCGGTCCATTGGGACTCCTTGTGTGTGAACGATCGAGTGTTGTGTGGAACGCCGTCGAGCCGCGGCGCCGCTTATGGGTGCCAGCCAAACCCCGGGCTTTCGCCGAACCATTGCCGGGCCTGTTCCCGCAGGGCGTTGACCAGCGGCGAATGGCTGCGGGCCCGGGACTGGGCGAGCACGATGCGTTGCAGCGGCAGCGGTTCGGCAATCGGCCGGATCGCCAGCGGCCGCCCGTCATAGCTGTGGTCGCCGAAAGGCCGGGTATAGGCCACGGCCACGCCAAAGCCGTTGGCCACCAGCCCGCGCTGCAGTTCGAAAGAATAGGTCTTGCTGAAGTTTTGCGGCTGCAAGCCATGGAAGCGGAACAGGTCGAGGAAATGCTGCCAGCTGTAGGCCTGTTCGGTCAGCACCAGGGGGTAATCGCAGAGCTGGCGCAGGCTGACCTCGCGGTGACCGGCCAGGGGGTGCTCGGCCGGCAATAGCGCATGGGCCGACAGTTCGCACAGCACTGTGCTCTGTACCCCATCCGGCAAGCCCAGGTCATAGCTCAGCGCGGCGTCCAGGCTGCCGTTGCTCAATTGCTTGCCGATCTGGTCGAAGCCGTATTCGCGAATCGTCACCTCGATCGCCGGGTGGCGTTCCTTGAGGCCGCGCAACAGCTGCGGCAGGCAATAGGGCGCCAGGTCCTCGAAGCAGGCCAGCATCAGTTCGCCGGACAAGGTGTCGTCGTGGTCCGCCAGGCGTTCCAGCTCATGCACGCCGGCCACTATCTGCTGGGCCTTGTCCATCGCCAGGCGGCCGAACGGCGTCAGCGTCACTCCCTGTCCGCGCTGGCGAATGAACAGCACTTGCCCCAGGTGTCCTTCCAGTTCGCTGAGGGCGGCGGAGACCGCCGGCTGCGATACGTTCAGATGCTCGGCGGCCTGAGTGATGTTGCCGTGGCGGGTGACCGCCAGGGCGCAGCGCAGGTGGCGCAGACTGATCTTCATAAGAAATTCCGAGGAGCCAGATCGGATCATATTATTTTATTTTTGGATGAGCCTGGGGCAATAGTCTGGCCGTGGTCGCCGCGATCATGGCGGCCGTCACGCAGGAGCCCCTATGAACAGGTCAGTCAGCCCTTTGGTATCAGCGGCGGATATCGCAGCTTTTCAACGCGATGGCGCCATTTGTCTACGTGGTGTGTTCAAGGACTGGGTCGGGTCGATCGCCGCAGGTATCGAGCGTAACCAGCGCGAGCCGGGCCCCTATGCCACCAACGTGGTGGCGGCCGGCGAGCCGGGTGGGTTTTTCGACGATTACTGCAACTGGGAGCGCATTCCCGAATTCGTCGCCATGGTCCGTGAGTCGCCCGCGGCGGCGATTGCGGCAGCGGTGATGCAGTCGCCCAGTGCGCAGTTCTTTCACGATCATGTACTGGTCAAGGAGCCGGGCACCCAGAAGCCGACACCCTGGCACCAGGACATTCCCTATTACTTTCTCGATGGCGAGCAGACCGTCAGCCTGTGGATCCCGGTGGACCCGGTGCGCGAGGCGACCTTGCGCCTGATCGCCGGCTCCCACCTCTGGCCGCAATGGGTGCTGCCGCTGCGCTGGAAGGACGACAGCAGCTTTTACGAGGATGTCAGCCGCTATCGGCCGGTGCCGGACCCGGATGTCGAACCCGGCATGCAGGTGCTGGAGTGGCAGATGGAGCCGGGGGACGCGGTGCTGTTCGACTTCCGCACCGTGCACGGCGCACGCGGCAATCTCAGCCAGGCCCGCCGGCGCGTGCTGTCGCTGCGCTGGCTGGGCGAGGACGTGCGTTATGCCGAGCGCCCTGGCAGGACCTCGCCGCCGTACCCTGACCACGGTATGCAAGCAGGTCAGCGCCTGCGCCAGGACTGGTTCCCACAGATCTGGCCGCCAGCCTGATCTGCCTGAAAGACCTACAAGAGCCTGACAGCGTCTCAGCCGACGATCAGGCCATCTATCACTGCTGAGGAGAAACCCATGCCGAGCCCAACGATCCTGCCTGAGATACGCGAGCTGACGACGCCCATGGTTGCGCTGCGCCAGCATCTGCACGCCCATCCTGAACTGAGCTACGAGGAGTTCGAAACCAGCCGCCTGGTCGCCGACAAGCTGCGCGGCTGGGGTTATGAGGTTCACCACGGGCTGGCCGGCACCGGCGTCGTGGCGTCGTTGCGCAAGGGCCGGGGCAACCGGGTCATCGGCCTGCGCGCGGACATGGACGCCTTGCCGATCCTGGAAACCAGCGGCTTGCCCTACGCCAGCCGGCATGACGGCAAGATGCATGCCTGTGGCCATGACGGGCACACCGCGATGCTGCTGGCCGCCGGCCAGTGCCTGGCCCAGAGCATCGACTTCGATGGCACCGTGCGCCTGATCTTCCAGCCCGCCGAGGAAGGGCATGTGGGCGCGCGGAAGATGATCGAGGATGGGCTGTTTCAGCTGTTTCCCTGCGATGCGGTCTTTGCCATGCACAATTGGCCGGGGTTGCCGGTGGGTAAGTTCGGTTTTCTCCCCGGGCCGTTCATGGCCTCGGCCGACACCGTGACGATTGGCATCAACGGCCGTGGCGGTCACGGCGCCATGCCCCAGGACACGGTCGACCCGATAGTCGCCGCGGCCTCGCTGGTCATGGCGTTGCAGACCGTGGTGGCGCGCAACCTGCCGCCCCTGGAAATGGGCGTGGTCGGGGTCGGGGCGATTCACGGCGGCAGCAGTTCGTCGGTGGTTCCCACTCGCGTCGAGCTGGCGGTGACGGTCAGGGCATTGAAAGAGACGACCCGTGAGCTGTTGCTACAGCGCATCGAGGCGCTGGCCCACGCCCAGGCCCAGGCATTCGGCGCGACTGCCGAGGTTACGGTCAGCGCCAACGCGTTCCCGGTGCTCTACAACCACCCGCGGGAAACCGCCCTGGCGCGGGCGGTGGCCCTGGAGTGGCTGGGCGAGGAGGGGCTGGTCGCCGATATGCAGCCGATGACCTGCAGCGAGGATTTCTCTTTCATGCTGCAAGCCTGTCCCGGCAGCTACCTGATCATGGGCAACGGCGAAGGGACGGCGGGCGGCTGCCTGTTGCATAACCCGGCCTATGACTTCAATGACGCCTGCCTGCCTTACGGCGCCAGCTACTGGGTGAAGCTGGTGAGTGCCTTTCTCGAGCCGGTCGACTGACCCGCAGCCTCTGGTGATCGCTCCGGCCGGACCTGTTCGGGCCCGGCCGGTCGTGGGTGCGTAGCCCTTGTCTGCAAGGAGAATGTCATGGCCGTTGTTTCCGAATCCTTCGCGCCGGTTGCGGCGACGAATCTGTGTGTTTCCCGTCGGCGAGTGATTGTCGGTACCACTATCGGTAACGCCCTGGAGTTTTTCGATTTCACGGTGTTCAGCTTTCTGATGCTGTTTATCGGGCCGCTGTTTTTCCCTGCGGCGTCCGCTTACGGGCAGTTGCTGCTGACCACCGCGACCTTTGGCGTGGGTTTCCTGATGCGCCCGGTCGGCGCGCTGCTGATCGGTTCCTACTCCGACCGCTTCGGCCGTCGCTCGGCGATGACCCTGACCCTGTTCCTGATGGGCCTGGGCTGCGGCCTGATGGCCTTGACCCCGACCTATGGCCAGATCGGCATGGCCGCGCCCCTGATCATGGCGCTGGCGCGACTGATCCAGGGTTTTGCCGCCGGTGGCGAAGTGGGGGCGGCGACCACCCTGCTGGTGGAACACGCCCCCGCATCGCAACGGGGTTTTTATGCCAGTTGGCAGTTCGGCAGCCAGTCGCTGGGGATCTTCCTCGGCGCGATCATGGTTGCGGCGCTGGTGGCGGGGCTGGATCAACAGGCGATGAGCGAGTGGGGTTGGCGGGTGCCGTTTTTCATCGGCATGCTCACCGCCCCGGTGGGCTGGTACATCCGTCGCCACCTGGAAGACACCCTGGTGCTCGGGCTGTCGACTGCCCACAGCCAGCAGGCCAGGGAACATGCGGCCCGCAGCAGTCCGCTGCGCGAGCTGTTCGGCCAGCACAAGCGGGCATTGGGCAAAAGCGTGCTGCTGATGCTCGGGGCCATGGTCTCGACCCAGATCATCGCCTTTTACATGCCGGCCTATGCCGCCAGGGTGCTGGGCCTGCCGACCACCTCCAGCCTGCTGGCCAGCGTGGTGGTGGGGGCGGTCTGTTTTGTGTTGTCGCCGCTGGTGGGCTGGCTGGCCGATCGCTGTGGGCGCAAGCGGGTGATTTTCTGCTCGCGCCTGCTGACTCTGCTGGTGATAGTGCCGTGTTTCCAGTGGCTGATCGCCGCCCCCAGCCTGTTCAACCTGCTGCTGATCATCGGCCTGCTCTCGGTGTTGCTGACCCTGCAGACGGTGCCGGGCATCACCATGTTGCCGGAGATGTTCCCCAAGTCGGTGCGCACCACCGGCATGGCGGCGGCCTACGGTATCGGGGTCTCGGTGTTTGGCGGCTTCGCCCAGTTTTTTGTCACCTGGCTGCTGCAGGTGACTGAGCAGGCGCTGGCGCCGGCCTGGTACATGATGGCGACGGTCGCCTTGTCCACCCTGGTGTTGCTGTGGATTCGCGACCGCACCGGTGAGGACATCGATCAGGCTGTGGCTTGAGCCCGGGCTCAGGCCGTGACAGGCAGCGCCTTCTGCGAAGTGCCCAGGAAACGCAGCAGGGCCAGCAACGGCAAGGCGCTGCCGACGCCGACTATGCCCAGCCAGCCGGCGTGTTCGTACACCGCGCTGGCAATCGACGAGCCGACCGCGCCGCCGATGAAGATGCTGGTCATGTACAGCGCGTTGAGGCGGCCACGGCTATGGGCATCCAGCGCGTAGACCGCGCGCTGGCCGAGGACCATGTTCATCTGTACGCAGAAATCCAGGACCACGCCGGTCACTGCCAGGCCGATGACGCTGTAGGCCGGGTGGACAAAGGCCGGCAGGAAGCTCAAGGCGGCGAACAGCATGGCCAGCAACGAGGCGACACGGGTGTGGCCGGCATCCGCCAGGCGTCCGCTGATGGGCGCGGCGATGGCGCCGATGGCTCCGACCAGGGCGAACAGGGCGATCTGGCTTTGCGACAGGCCGTGGTTGCGCGCCAGCTCCAGCGGCACCGCGGTCCAGAACAGGCTGAAGGTGGCGAACATACAGGCCTGGTAAAACGCCCGCTGGCGCAGCACCGGTTGCTGGCGCAGCAGGGTGCCCAACGAACCCAGCAACTGGCCGTAGGTGGCGCTGTGGGCAGGCTGGCGCTTGGGCACGGTCAGCAGCAGGACCAGGCTGATGGCGGCCATCAGCACGGCGGCGGCGATAAACATTGCGCGCCAGCCGAACAGGTCGGCCACCACGCTGGACACCGGGCGTGCCAGCAGGATGCCCAGCAGCAGGCCGCCCATGATGCCGCCGACCACCCGGCCACGGGATTCCTCCGGCGTCAGGTGCGCGGCCAGGGGAATCAGGATCTGTACCGACACCGAGCTGAAGCCGATCAGCAGCGAGACCAGCAGAAAGGCGTTGGGTTGCTCGGTGAACCCGGCGCCCAGCAGGCTGGCGATGGCCACCAGGCTGGTGAGGATCATCAGCCGGCGGTTTTCCAGCAGGTCGCCCAGGGGCACCAGGAAGAACAGGCCCAGGGCGTAGCCGATCTGGGTCAGGGACACGATCAGGCTGGCCATGGTGCTGCTCAGGCCGATGTCCGGGGCGATCAGCTCGATGATCGGCTGGGCATAGTAGATGTTGGCGACGATGGCGCCGCAGCAGAAGGCGAACAGCAGCACCATGCCGCGGGTCATGGTCGTGGTGGCGGCGGGCAGCCCCTGGGTCGTGGAAGTCATGGCGATTCTCGTTGCAGCGAAAAGGATGCGGGCGAGGCTAAGGGGCTGGCCCGTGACGCGGTAGAAGCTGACGAGCGATAGCATTCATGCCCGGGAGGAATAAATGCCTGGCGGGGCCGGCCGAGAGCGGCAGACGACGACCGGGATCGCGTTGCGATGATACATTTACTTACATTCAGTTCCATAGCTCGCTCATTGTTCCGCGGACACTGGAGTGCTTTCGTTTAGACCTCTGTGCCACCTTTCATCACAGGAAGCCCGTCCCATGAATCTGTGTCTTCGCCGCCTGCTCGGCGGCGCCCAAGCGATCACCCTCGGCGCACTGCTGCTGGCCGGCCTGGCCCAGGCCCAGGACGCGCCGGGCATGCGCATCGGCGTGCGCGGGGAAATCACCAGCATCGCCGGCGACGCGGTGCGGGTGCACGTCAACAGTGGCGAGAACGTCACCATCAACCTCACACCACAGACCCAGGTCCGCGCCGTGACCCTGGCCAATATCGAGGACATCAAGCCCGGCAGCTACATAGGTTCGGCCGCCGTGCCGCAGGCCGATGGCAGCCTCAAGGCGCTGGAGGTCCATGTGTTTCCACCGCAGATGGCCGGCACCGGCGACGGTCATCGGCCTTTCGATCTGGTCAAGGGCAGCAGCATGACCAATGGCCGCGTCGGCGACCTGGTGGTGAGCAACGGCCGGACCCTGACCGTCAACTACAAGGGCGGCCAGCAGACGATCCTGGTGCCGGACGATGTGCCCATCGTCAACCTGGTGCCGGGTGACCGCAGCCTGCTCAAGGCCGGGGTCAAGGTGGTGATGTTCGTCTCCCAGAGCGCGGACGGCACGCTCACCGCGCAATCGATCTCCGCCGGCAAGGATGGGGTGACGCCGCCGATGTAGCTGGCTGGCGGTTACGTTGCCAGGTATTTCAACGGCCTGGTTTCGGATGGTCTTGTGCAGGGGCTTGGTTTAGGGTTTGCGGTCGTCTATCGCAGCGGAGGTCCCATGCACACATCAGTCTTCAATCCGCCCAGTGTCTTCAATTCCCTGCAGTACGGTTTCAGCCAGGCCGTGGAGGTGCGCGGTGGGCGGCGCCTGCTGCTGTCCGGCCAGGTGGGTGTCGATGAGCGCGAGGTCTGCGTCGGCCCGGGGCTGCGCGAGCAGACCGAGCAGAGTTTCGACAATATCGCCCGGGTCCTGGCGGCGGCGGGCGGCGACCTGAGTCACGTGGTCATGCTGCGGATCTACATTGCCGAGGCAGCCCGCGACCAGCAGGAACAGATCAGCCAGGTGCTGTTGCAGCGTTTCCCCCAGCAGCCGCCGGCGTCCTCGTGGATCATCGTCAGCGGCCTGTCCTTGCCCGAGTGGCTGATCGAGATCGAGGCGGAGGCGATGTTGCCTGAGCTGCACGAGGTTCGGGGCGCCGCCCTGGTCGATGTAGCCGCCGGGCTTTAGGCGCGAGCAATAAAAAAGCGACCCGAGGGTCGCTTTTTTCATGGGCCGGGGGCGTTATTTGCCGCCGTAGATCTGGTCGAAGACCCCGCCATCGTTGAAGTGGGTCTTCTGCACGGTGCGCCAGTCGCCGAAGGTTTTTTCCACCGAGAGGAAGTCGACTTTCGGGAAACGGTCGGTGTACTTGGCCAGGACTTTCGGGTCCCGTGGGCGCAGGTAGTTGTTGGCGGCGATTTCCTGGCCTTGCGGCGACCACAGGTACTTCAGGTACTCCTCGGCCGCGGCGCGCGAGCCTTTCTTGTCGACCACTTTGTCGACCACCGACACCGGCGGCTCGGCTTCGGCGGAGACGCTCGGGTAGATGACTTCGAACTGATCGCGGCCGAATTCGCGGGCGATCATTTCCGCTTCGTTCTCGAAGGTCACCAGCACGTCGCCGATCTGGTTGGTCATGAAGGTGGTGGTCGCGGCGCGGCCGCCGGTGTCGAGCACCGGTGCCTGCTTGAACAGCTTGCCGACGAAGTCCTTGGCCTTGTTCTCGTCGCCGCCGTTCTTCAGCACATAACCCCAGGCCGACAGGTAGGTGTAGCGGCCGTTACCCGAAGTCTTGGGGTTCGGCACTATCACCTGCACGCCATCCTTGAGCAGGTCCGGCCAGTCTTTCAGGGCCTTGGGGTTGCCCTTGCGCACGATGAACACGGTGGCCGAGGTGAAGGGCGCGCTGTTGTTCGGCAGGCGGGTCACCCAGTTGTCCGGCACCAGCTTGCCGTTGTCCGCCAGGGCGTTGATGTCGGTGGCCATGTTCATGGTGATGACGTCGGCCGGCAGGCCGTCGATCACCGAGCGCGCCTGTTTGCTGGAACCGCCGAAGGACATCTGCAGGGTGATGTTCTCGTTGTGCTCGGCCTGCCAGTGCTTCTGGAAGGCAGTGTTGTAGTCCTTGTAGAAGTCTCGCATCACGTCATAGGAAACGTTGAGCAGGGTCGGAGCGGCCTGGGCGGCGCTGCCCAGTGCCAGGCCGGCGGCCAGGAGAGAGGCGCTAACGAGTTTTTTCACTGCACATTCCTTTTATTAGAGAGTGAAGGCAATTTGCCGCCGACTATAGCCGGGGCGGTATATCTCTTTAAAGATTAAAAAGTGCTTTGCTTATTCAGTTTTCCTGAACCACTTTCGGGAACAACGCATTGCCACACCGCGAGCAGAACGCGGCGCCGTGCTCATGGTCGTTCTTCCTGCACACCGGGCAGTCGTGCTTGAGCTGTTCGCCGCGCAGGGCATTGGCCAGTTCCGCGGTGAAGATCCCGGTGGGCACGGCGATGATCGAGTAACCGGTGATCATCACCATCGATGAAATCACCTGGCCCAGCGGCGTCTTCGGCACGATGTCGCCAAAACCCACGGTGGTCAGGGTGACGATGGCCCAGTAGATGCCCTTGGGGATGCTGGTGAACCCGTGCTCGGGCCCCTCGACCACATACATCAGGGTGCCGAACACCGTGACCAGGGTCGATACGCTGAGCAGGAACACGATGATTTTCTGCTTGCTGCCGCGCAGCGCCGACATCAGGTAGTTGGCCTGCTTGAGATACGGGCTGAGCTTGAGCACGCGGAAGATGCGCAGCATGCGGATCACCCGGATGATCAGCAGGTACTGGGCGTCGCTGTAATACAGGGCGAGGATCCCCGGCACGATGGCCAGCAGGTCCACCAAGCCGTAGAAACTGAAGGCGTAGCGCAACGGCTTGGGCGAGCAATACAGGCGCAGGCCGTATTCGATGGCGAAGATCAGGGTAAAACCCCATTCGATATAGGCCAGCACATTGGCGTAGTTCTGATGCACCTCGTCGATGCTGTCGAGGATCACGATCACCAGGCTGGCGAGGATGATCAGCAACAGGGTGCTGTCGAAGCGTCGACCGGCCACGGTGTCGGTCTGGAAAATCATGATGTAGAGACGCTCGCGCCAGTGCCGGTTGTTGTCCGTGTTGCTGTCCATGTTGTTCGCCTGAATCGAAGGTCAGCGAAGCCTAGGGGGATTGGCCCCGGTAGCGCAAGGCGTGCTGTCCACGGCGGCCTGGCGCAGCACCCGCAGCGCGGCGCGAACCAGCCAGCAGGCGAGGATAAAGGGTGCGGTGAGAACGGGCAGGCCCAGCGCGGCGAAGCCCGGGGCGAGCAGCAGCGCCAGGAGCATTCCCGGCAGGGCCAACCAGGATCGGCGGCGGTCCTGGCTCAGGGCCAGGGCGACCAGGGCACAGTTGTAGCCGCCAAGGCCCGGCAGGGCGCCGGCGTGGCCCTGCTGCAGCAGGGCGAAGCCCAGGCCCGCCGCCGAACCGAACAGCGCCCAGGCGGCCGCCCGGCGATCAGCCAGCAGCAACCCCAGGGCGATCAGCACCCCGGCCAGCGGATGCTCGAGGAACATCACCTGGCCAAGCCCCTGGATCAGTACCTGCAGCAGCGCCAGCGCATCGGGCTCGACCCAGGGCGCGTCAGCACCCGCAGGCAGTGGCGCGGCCAGGCCCAGCAGCAACCAGCCGAGGCCGACGAAGGGCGCGGTGTAGGCCGGTAGGCAATATTGATCGCGGGCGCGTTTGAGCCATTGCCGGGTGAGGATCGCACTGACGCCGCCGCAGGCGATGATCAGCGGTGGCAGCAGCACCGACCAGTCGAAGCGCAGGCTCAGGAGCAGGCCGAGCAGGACCCCGTTGTAGCTGAACAGCCCGGCTTGCCGGTCGGCCTTGGCATAGCCCCGGCGCTGCGCGGTGAGCAGCCCGGCCACGCCGCCCAGCAGCGCGCCACCGAGCAACGCCGGAGCGCT
Source organism: Pseudomonas sp. 09C 129 (assembly GCF_002843625.1). Classification (NCBI taxonomy): domain Bacteria; kingdom Pseudomonadati; phylum Pseudomonadota; class Gammaproteobacteria; order Pseudomonadales; family Pseudomonadaceae; genus Pseudomonas; species Pseudomonas sp. 09C 129. The sequence goes on from NZ_CP025261.1 coordinate 2,348,969, forward strand.
CAGCAGGATGGCCAGCATGCACAGCAGGCCGCACAGCGGATGGCGCTGGAGGAAGATCTGGCTGAAGCCGTTGAGCAGGGCGGTGGCCCAGTCGGGGCAGTGCGCGTTGAAGTGTTCTGAAGGCATGAGGGTGGCTCTTGTAGCCGCAGCCGAGCGCAGCGAGGCTGCGATCGGGCGCGTAGCGGCCGTCAATCAGGCAATGCCGTGTTCCACAGGCAAGTCCAGTGCTCGGGCCTGGCGAAGACTGCGTTTTCGAGCGCAGCCTCGCAGGCTCGGCAGCGGCTACATGCTCAGATCAGGGTTTCGATGCGCAGCGAGTTGGTCGAGCCCGGCTGGCCGAACGGCACGCCGGCGGTGATTAACAGGGTGTCGCCACGTTTGGCCATGCCTTGCGCCTGGGCGATCTCCAGGGCGGTGGAGCAGACCTCGTCGACCTGGCGCAGGCGGTCGTTGACCACCGAGTGCACGCCCCAGGCCACCGTCAGGCGCCGCGCGGTGGACAGGTTCGGCGTCAGGTTGAGGATCGGCACCGTCGGCCGTTCCCGGGCCGCGCGCAGGCTGGAGCTGCCGGACTCGCTGTAGTTCACCAGCACCGCCACTGGCAGGATGCTGCTGATGCGGCGGATCGCGCAGCTGATGGCATCGGACACCGTGGCTTCGGCCTGGGGCCGGCTGACGTCGAGCTGGGCCTGGTAGTCCGGGCCGCTTTCCACCTGGCGGATGATCTTGCTCATCATCTGCACCGCTTCCAGTGGGTATTCGCCGGAGGCGGTTTCCGCCGAGAGCATCACCGCGTCGGCGCCTTCGGCCACCGCGTTGGCCACGTCCGTGACCTCGGCCCGGGTCGGGGCGGGGGAGAAGCGCATGGATTCGAGCATCTGCGTGGCCACCACCACCGGTTTACCCAGCTGGCGGCAGGTGCCGATGATGTTCTTCTGGATCTGCGGCACGCTTTCGGCCGGCACTTCGACGCCCAGGTCGCCACGGGCCACCATGATCGCGTCGCTCAGTTCGGCGATCTCGCGCAGTTGGGTGACCGCCGAGGGTTTCTCGATCTTGGCCATCAGGAACGCCTTGTCGCCGATCAGCGCGCGGGCTTCGCGAATGTCCTCGGGGCGCTGCACGAACGACAGGGCGACCCAGTCCACCCCTAGTTCCAGGCCGAATTCCAGGTCGCGACGATCCTTGGCGGTCAGCGGGCTGAGGTCGAGCAGCGCCTGTGGGACGTTGACGCCCTTGCGGTCCGACAGCTCGCCGCCGTTGAGCACCGTGGTGTCGATGGCGTCGGCGTGCTTGGCGGTGACCCGCAGGCGCAGCTTGCCATCGTCCAGCAGCAGGTCCATGCCCGGCTCCAGGGCTTTGAGGATTTCCGGGTGGGGCAGGTTGACCCGGCGCTGGTCGCCCGGGGTGCTGTCCAGGTCCAGGCGCAGGGCCTGGCCGCGGTGCAGCTGGACCTTGCCTTCGGCGAACGTGCCGACCCGCAGTTTCGGGCCTTGCAGGTCCATGAGGATGCCCAGCGGGTAGTTCAGCTGTTTTTCGACTTCGCGGATCCACTGGTAACGCTGGGCGTGATCGGCGTGGTCACCGTGGCTGAAATTGAGGCGAAAGATATTCACCCCGGCCTGCACCAGCTCGCGGATATCGTCGATGCCGTCGATGGCCGGGCCGAGGGTGGCGAGGATTTTGACCTTTTTGTCAGGCGTCATGTTTTGGGCTCTCGAGGATCAGGATGGCGCGGAAGTCGTTGACGTTGGTGCGGGTCGGCTCGGTGACGATCAACCCATCCAGGGCCGCGAAGTAGCCATAGCCGTTGTTGTTGTCCAGCTCGTCGCTGGCACTCAGGCCCAGGGCGGCGGCGCGGGCATGGCTGTCCGGGGCCATGATCGCGCCAGCGTTGTCTTCGGAGCCGTCGATGCCGTCGGTATCGCCCGCCAGGGCGTAGACGCCGGGCAGGCCCTTGAGGCTGTCGGTGAGGCTCAGGAGGAACTCGGCATTACGCCCGCCGCGGCCATTGCCGCGCACGGTGACCGTGGTTTCGCCGCCGGACAGGATCACGCAGGGCGCCGCCAGCGGCTGGCCATGCAGCACCACCTGGCGGGCGATGCCGGCGTGGACCTTGGCCACCTCGCGGGACTCGCCTTCCAGGTCGCCGAGGATCAGCGGGCTGAAACCGGCCTGGCGGGCTTTCACCGCGGCGGCCTCCAGCGACTGCTGCGGCCGGGCGATCAGCTGGAAGTGACTGCGGGCCAGGCTCGGGTCGCCGGGCTTGACGGTTTCCGACTCCGGGCTTTGCAGCCAGGTGCGCACCGCCGCCGGGACCTCGATGGCATAGCGCTTGAGGATCGCCAGGGCCTCGGCCGAGGTGCTGGGGTCGGCCACGGTGGGGCCGGAAGCGATGACCGTGGCCAGGTCGCCCGGTACATCGGAAATCGCGTAGGTGTAGACGGTGGCCGGCCAGCAGGCCTTGGCCAGGCGGCCGCCCTTGATCGCCGAGAGGTGTTTGCGCACACAGTTCATCTCGCCGATGGTGGCGCCGGACTTGAGCAGGGCTTTGTTGATCGACTGCTTGTCCGCCAGGCTGATGCCCGCGGCGGGCAGGGCCAGCAGGGCGGAACCGCCGCCGGACAGGAGGAAGATCACCCGGTCCTGTTCCGAGAGGTCGCTGACCAGCTCCAGCACGCGCTTGGCCACGGCCAGGCCGGCGGCATCGGGCACCGGATGGGCGGCTTCGACCACTTCGATTTTTTCGCAGGGCGCGCCGTGGCCGTAGCGGGTGACGACCAGCCCGCTGACTTCACCCAACCAGCAGCGTTCGACCACCTGGGCCATGGCCGCGGCGGCCTTGCCGGCACCGATGACGATCACCCGGCCGCTGCGGTCGCTGGGCAAGTGGGCTTCGAGGACGTGCTGCGGGTGGGCGGCGTCGATGGCTGTGGCGAACAGCTCACGGAGGAATTGTTGCGGATCGACCGACATGGCGGGCTCCCGGATTTCTTGTTATTCGAGGTGTGGCTGTAACGCAGCCTGTAGCCGCTGCCGAAGGCTGCGATAAGGTTCGAAGAACCTTCCTGCGATGTGCAAGTGCACGCCTGCTGCGCAGGCGATCGCAGCCTTCGGCAGCGGCTACAGGGGATTTCCTGGCGTTCTCTTACTGGTCGCGGATCGAGAAGTTGGCCATGTGTTCCAGGCCCTTGATCAGCGCCGAGTGGTCCCAGTTGCTGCCGCCGATGGCCGCGCAGGTGCTGAACACTTGCTGGGCGTTGGCGGTGTTCGGCAGGTTGATGTTCAGCTCCTTGGCGCCTTGCAGGGCCAGGTTCAGGTCCTTCTGGTGCAGGCTGATACGGAAGCCCGGGTCGAAGGTGCCCTTGATCATGCGCTCGCCGTGCACCTCGAGGATCTTCGAGGAGGCGAAGCCACCCATCAGCGCCTCGCGCACCTTGGCCGGATCGGCGCCGTTTTTCGCGGCGAACAGCAGGGCCTCGGCCACCGCCTGGATGTTCAGGGCGACGATGATCTGGTTCGCCACCTTGGCGGTCTGGCCGTCGCCGTTGCCGCCGACCAGGGTGATGTTCTTGCCCATGGCCTGGAACAGCGGCAGGGCGCGCTCGAAGGCCTGGCTGTCGCCGCCGACCATGATGCTCAGGGTCGCCGCCTTGGCGCCGACTTCACCGCCGGATACCGGGGCATCCAGGTACTGCGCGCCTTTCTCGTTGATCCTGGCGGCAAAGGCCTTGGTCGCGGTCGGCGAGATCGAGCTCATGTCGATCACCACCTTGCCCGGGCCGACGCCCGCCGCCACGCCGTCGGCGCGGAACAGCACGTCGTCGACCTGCGGGGTATCCGGGACCATGACGATGATGAACTCGGCTTCCTGGGCCACTTCCCTGGGGCTGGCCAGGGCGACTGCGCCGGCGGCGACCAGGTCGGCCGGGGCCGCGTCGTGGTGCTGGGACAGGAACAGACTGTGACCGGCTTTCTGCAGGTTGGAGGCCATTGGGTGGCCCATGATGCCGGTGCCGATGAATCCGATTTTAGCCATGAGAAAATCCTCTTTTTGTTAGGTAGCACGCCCTCTGTAGGAGCGAGCAAGCTCGCTCCTACAGCGATAAACGATGACGCGGTTGCCGATCAGATTGCGTTGTGGCTCTTGAGCCAGCCCAGGCCCGCCTCGGTGGTGGTCAGCGGCTTGTATTCGCAGCCGACCCAGCCCTGGTAGCCGATCTTGTCCAGGTGCCCGAACAGGAAGCGGTAGTTGATCTCGCCGGTCCCCGGTTCGTGACGCCCCGGGTTGTCCGCCAGCTGGACATGGTTGATCGCGTCCAGGTGCCCGGACAGGGTCCGGGCCAGATCGCCCTCCATGATTTGCATGTGGTAGATGTCGTATTGCAGGTACAGGTTGCTGCTGCCGACCTGTTCGCGAATCGACAGGGCCTGGGCCGTGTTGTTCAGGTAGAAGCCCGGGATGTCGCGGGTGTTGATCGCTTCCATCACCAGCTTGATGCCCGCGGCCTGGAGTTTTTCGGCGGCGTACTTGAGGTTGGCGACGAAGGTCTTTTCCACCGTGGCATCGTCGAAACCTTGCGGACGAATGCCAGCCAGGCAGTTGATCTGGGTGTTGCCCAGCACCTGGGCGTAGGCGATGGCCAGGTCGACCCCGGCGCGGAACTCTTCGACCCGGTCCGGCAGGCAGGCGATGCCGCGCTCGCCTTTCACCCAATCGCCCGCGGGAAGGTTGAACAGCACTTGGGTCAGGCCGTGGGCGTCGAGTTGCGCCTTGATCTCGGCGGAGCTGAATTCGTAGGGGAACAGGTATTCGACACCACTGAAGCCAGCCTCGGCGGCGGCCTTGAAGCGGGCGAGGAAGTCCTGTTCGGTGAACAGCATGGACAGGTTGGCGGCAAAACGCGGCATGGTGGTCTCCTGTAGAGGTATCAATCCCTGTAGCCGCTGCCGCAGGCTGCGATAAGGCCGAAGTCCTTCGACGATCCTGAGATCTTGCGCATCCTGCGGATGCGATCGCAGCCTTCGGCAGCGGCTACATAGGGGGTCAGTCGAGCAGGGAAATCGCGGTCGGGGCGTCGTTGCCGACCAGCGCCAGGTCTTCGAATTCGTTGACCGCGTTGATTTCGGTGCCCATGGAGATGTTGGTGACACGCTCCAGGATGATCTCGACGATCACCGGCACCTTGAACTGTTCGAGCATTTCCTGGGCCTGGCGCAGGGCCGGCTGGATGCCCGACGGCTCGAATACCCGCAGCGCCTTGCAACCCAGGCCCTCGGCGACCGCGACGTGGTCCACGCCATAGCCGTTGAGTTCCGGGGCATTGAGGTTGTCGAAGGACAGCTGCACGCAGTAGTCCATGTCGAAACCGCGCTGTGCCTGGCGGATCAGGCCCAGGTAGGAGTTGTTCACCACCACATGGATGTATGGCAGCTTGAACTGCGCGCCCACGGCCAGTTCTTCGATCATGAACTGGAAGTCGTAGTCGCCGGACAGCGCCACTACTTTGCGCGATGGATCGGCCTTGACCACCCCCAGCGCCGCCGGAATGGTCCAGCCCAGCGGGCCGGCCTGGCCGCAGTTGATCCAGTGGCGTGGCTTGTACACGTGCAGGAACTGCGCGCCGGCAATCTGCGACAGGCCGATGGTGCTGACGTAGCAGGTGTCCTTGCCGAACACCTGGTTCATCTCTTCATACACGCGCTGTGGCTTGACCGGCACGTTGTCGAAGTGGGTCTTGCGTTGCAGGCTCGATTTGCGCTGCTGGCAATCCTGCAGCCAGGCATTGCGGTTCTTCAGCTTGCCGGCGGCCTGCCATTCGCGAGCGACTTCGATGAACACGGTCAGCGCCGAGCTGGCGTCGGAGACGATGCCCAGGTCCGGGGTGAACACCCGGCCGATCTGGGTCGGCTCGATGTCCACGTGGATGAATTTGCGGCCCTCGGTGTAGACGTCCACCGAACCGGTGTGGCGGTTGGCCCAGCGGTTGCCGATGCCCAGGACCACATCAGACTTGAGCAGGGTGGCGTTGCCGTAGCGGTGGGAGGTCTGCAGGCCGACCATGCCGACCATCTGCGGGTGATCGTCGGGGATGCTGCCCCAGCCCATCAGGGTCGGAATGACCGGGATGCCGGTCAGCTCGGCGAACTCCACCAGTAGCTCACTGGCATCGGCATTGATGATGCCGCCACCGGCGACCAGCAGCGGACGCTCGGCCTGATCCAGCAGGGCCAGGGCTTTTTCGACCTGGACCCGGGTCGCCGAAGGCTTGGCTAGCGGCAGCGGCTGGTAGGCGTCGATGTCGAATTCGATCTCGGCCATCTGCACGTCGAACGGCAGGTCGATCAGCACCGGGCCGGGGCGGCCGGAGCGCATTTCATAAAAGGCTTTCTGGAAGGCGTAGGGCACCTGGCCGGGTTCCAGGACGGTGGTCGCCCACTTGGTCACCGGCTTGACGATGCTGGTGATGTCGACGGCCTGGAAGTCTTCCTTGTGCAGGCGGGCACGCGGGGCCTGGCCGGTGATGCAGAGAATCGGGATCGAGTCGGCCGAGGCGCTGTACAGGCCGGTGACCATGTCGGTGCCGGCAGGGCCGGAAGTACCGATGCACACGCCGATATTGCCGGCCTTGGTGCGGGTGTAACCCTCGGCCATGTGCGAGGCGCCTTCGACGTGGCGAGCGAGGACGTGATCGATGCCGCCGACCTTTTGCAGGGCGGAGTACAGCGGGTTGATGGCGGCACCCGGGATGCCAAAGGCGGTATCGACCCCTTCACGGCGCATCACCAGAACGGCGGCTTCGATTGCTCTCATTTTGCTCATGGTTTTGTGCCTCTTACGTTTTGTAATTGTATACAAGTGGCTTTGCGCAGAGTGTATTCACGGCGAGCGTCGCAGGTCAATCCATTTTCTCTAGCGCTGGGGTGCGTTCGTCCGGTGCCGGTAAACAGGCGGCTTTTCGTCGGAAGCAGGGATTTACGAAAATTATTGTATACAAAAACAAAATTTGTTGTGTTCTATTTGTTGTATCGATCTTCTTATCGGAACTCCCGGATTTTTCCCAATAACAAAATAAGGACGGCACCCATGAGCGCTTTAACCTTGAACGTTGCAGTCAGCCTGGCCGGCAAGGCCCTGGCCTTCGGCCGCGAGATCAGCGCGGCACCCTTGACCATCGCGGTACTCGACGCCGGCGGGCATCTGGTGACCTTGCAGCGCGAAGACGGGGCCAGCTTGCTGCGGCCACAGATCGCCATCGGCAAGGCCTGGGGCGCGATCGCCCTGGGCAAGGGCTCGCGCCTGCTGGCGCTGGATGCGCAGCAGCGGCCGGCGTTCATTGCCGCGCTCAACAGCCTGGGGCAGGGCAGCGTGGTGCCGGCACCGGGTGGGGTATTGATTCGTGATCGGCAGGGGGCGGTGGTGGGGGCGATCGGCATCAGCGGCGACACCTCGGACATCGACGAGCAATGCGCGATCAGCGCCATCGAGGCGCAGGGCTTGCAGGCGGATGCGGGCGTGAGCGCCTGATCTGTAGCCGTGTAGCCGTGTAGCCGCTGCCGCAGGCTGCGATCGCACACAACGGGTGCGCAAGATCTGAAGATCGCTGAAGGCCTTCGGCCTTATCGCAGCCTGCGGCAGCGGCTACAAGGGCTGGCTTACTTGTCCGTTTCGCAGCCCTTGAGCACCAGGCGGATGATGGTCTGGGCGGCGGCTTCGTAATCGGACTCGTCCAGCTTGGCCTTGCCGGTCACCACCGAGATCTGCCAGTCGAAGTCGGCGTAGGTCTGGGTCGCGGCCCAGATGCTGAACATCAGGTGGTGCGGGTCGATGGGCGCGATCTGGCCACGATCGATCCAGGTCTGGATGCAATCGATGTTGTGCTTGGCCTGGGCGTTGAGTTGTTCGACCTGGTCCGGGCTCAGGTGCGGAGCGCCGTGCATGATCTCGCTGGCGAACACCTTGGAGGCGAAGGGCAGGTCGCGGGAGATGCGAATCTTCGAGCGGATGTAGCCGCTCAGCACTTCACTGGGCACGCCGTCGGCGTTGAACGGGGTCGAAGCCTGGAGGATCGGCTCGATGATGCTTTCCAGGACCTCGCGGTAGAGGTTTTCCTTGGATTTGAAGTAGTAGTAGACGTTGGGTTTGGGCAATCCTGCTTTGGCCGCGATATCGCTGGTTTTGGTCGCAGCGAAGCCTTTGTCGGCAAACTCTTCACTGGCGGCACGCAGGATCAGTTCTTTGTTGCGCTCGCGGATGGTGCTCATAAACCAGGTGATTCCTTGCCTGTTCGGGCGGTTGCGCATGGTAGCACCGGCCTTGCGCGAGGCTCAAGAATGCCCCGGCGGCCCTCGTTGCGCGTTATGCTTCGCAGCATTTATCACCTCAAGGAACCCTGATCCATGGCCGGAAGCAGTTTGCTGGTGCTGATCGACGATATTGCCGCGGTACTCGACGACGTGGCGCTGATGACCAAGATGGCGGCGAAGAAGACCGCCGGGGTGCTGGGGGACGACCTCGCGCTCAATGCCCAGCAGGTCTCCGGGGTGCGCGCCGAGCGTGAGTTGCCGGTGGTCTGGGCGGTGGCCAAGGGCTCGTTCCTGAACAAGCTGATCCTGGTACCCGCGGCACTGGCCATCAGTGCCTTCGCGCCCTGGCTGGTGATACCGCTGCTGATGCTCGGCGGTGCCTATCTGTGCTTCGAGGGCTTTGAAAAGCTCGCCCACAAGTTTCTCCACAGCAAGGCCGAGGATCAGGCCGAGCACCAGCAACTGATCGAAGCCGTGGCGGACCCGGCCACCGATCTGGTGGCCTTCGAGAAGACCAAGATCAAGGGCGCGATCCGTACCGACTTCATTCTCTCGGCCGAGATCATCGCCATTACCCTGGGCACCGTCGCCGACGCACCGTTGATGCAGCAGGTGGTGGTGCTTTCGGGCATCGCCATCGTCATGACCGTCGGCGTGTATGGCCTGGTGGGCGGCATCGTCAAGCTCGACGACCTTGGCCTGTGGCTGACGCAGAAGCCGGGCCAGGTGGCGAAAAGCATCGGTGGCGCGATCCTGCGCGCGGCGCCCTACATGATGAAAAGCCTCTCGGTGATCGGCACCGCGGCCATGTTCATGGTCGGCGGCGGCATCCTGACCCATGGCGTGCCGGCGGCGCATCACTGGATCGAGACTGTCACCGCGCACACGGCCGAGGCGGTTGGCGGGTTTTCGCTGATCATGCCGACGCTGCTCAATGCCGTGGCCGGCATCATCGCCGGCGCCGCGGTACTGGTCGTGGTGTCGCTGGGCGGCAAGCTGTGGCGCGCGGCCAGGGCCTGATTCGCACCTGCCCCTCGCCGCGGTGGCGAGGGGCAGGTGCGAGGGGTGTCAGGCGGGGAGCAGTTGCGCGACCGCCAGGCCGATCTTGTTGATCGCCTGTTCGATCTTGCGGTTGGGCACGCCGGCAAAGTTCAGCCTGAGGCAATTGCGGTACTTGCCGGCCGCGGAAAAGATATTGCCGTTGGCGATCTGGATGTCCTCGGCTTCCAGCAGCCGGTTCAGGGTGTAGGTGTCGAACTCGTCCGGCAGCTCCACCCACAAGGTGAACCCGCCCTGGGGTTTGCTGACCCGGGTGCCTTCCGGCAGATAGCGGCTGACCCACTCGGTCATCAGGTCGCGATGGCGCTGGTACTGTTTGCGCATCCGCCGCAGGTGCGGCAGGTAGTGACCCTTGGCAATGAATTCGGCCACCGCCAGCTGTGGCTGGGTAGCGGTGGTGCCGGAGCCGACGTATTTCATGTGCAGCACTTGCGGCAGGTAACGTCCCGGGGCGATCCAGCCGATCCTCAGTCCTGGCGCCAGGGTTTTCGAGAACGAACTGCACAGCAGCACGCGCCCGTCGTCGTCGAATGACTTCAGTGTGCGCGGCCGCGGGTAGCGGAACGCCAGGTCGCCATAGATATCGTCTTCGATGATCGGCACGTCGTAGCGCTGGGCCAGGCGGATCATCGCGCGCTTGCGATCGTCCGGCATGATGTAGCCCAGCGGGTTGTTGCAATTGGGCGTGAGCTGGATGGCCTTGATCGGCCATTGTTCCAGGGCCATTTCCATGGCTTCCAGGCTGATGCCGGTGACCGGGTCGGTGGGAATCTCCAGGGCCTTGAGGCCGGCGGCCTTGAGCAACTGGATGATGCCGTGGAAGCAGGGGGAGGCGATGGCCACGATGTCGCCGGGTTCGCACAGGGCGCGGATGGCGATGGACAGGGCTTCCTGGCAGCCGCTGGTGACGACGATTTCCGCAGGCGTCAGGCGGCAACCGGAATCGACGCCGAGGCGGGCAATCTGCTCGCGCAGGCTCAGCACACCTTGCAGGTGGTTGTATTGCAGGCTAGGGCTGTCGCTGCGCCGGCTGATCCGCGCCAGGGCGGTCAGCAGCGGCTTGAGGGTCGGCGCGGTGGTGTCGGGCATGCCGCAACCCAGTTGAATGGCATTGGCGTTCTGCTCCTGGCGCATCAGCTCCTGCACCAGGTCCCACTGGGAGATATCCACAGGCCGCAACGACGGCCGTCCCATCTTTGGCAGCTCCGGCAAGCGCCGGCCGGCTGGGACGAAATAGCCCGACTTGGGCTTGGGAATAGCCAGTCCCGAGCTTTCCAGAACCCGATAGGCCTGTTGCACGGTGGTGAGGCTGACGCCGTGCTCGAGGCTCAGGGCCCGCACCGAAGGCAGACGCTCCCCCGGTCCGTATAACCCCTGCTCAATGCGGCTGCTGATGTATTCGGCGAGATTCAGGTATCGAGTCATGCGGGGGACTGTAGCGACTCATCTGTCGTATAAAAAGTTACAGATTTCACTTTTTTTGAAAATTTTTCAGGGCGAAAAGGCAATCTGTACTGAGAAAAATCATCCGGCGTGTACCTATAAGACAGTGGTTGCCTTTGGGAAGATGGCCCGCATCGCGCTGTACTGGTTGTTCTTAAATACAGTTGCGGCGCAATTCAGAGTCCCCCCGAACGGGCTTCCCCCTCAGGCTACTTTAGACGATGACTTCTCAAGGAAGAGCAGGGTAATGACGGCAAGGATCAAACTGACTCCGCAGATGGCTGAGTACGAGCAGAAATTCACCGACGGTGGTGAGGTTCGCTGGCTGCCTTATTTGATGTACTTCCATCCTACCGACCACCGTTCGGAGGTGGTCAATACAGATGCCTCGGGCTTCCGCTATTCGGAGTTGCTGGGCATACAGTATTCGGTGGTCAACAGCCGCCACGCCAAGAGCGTGCGGGTGCTGGCCGGCAGCTCGACCGTGTTTGGCATCGGTGCCAGCTCGGATGCCTGGACACTGCCTTCGCGCCTGGCCGAGAACGATCCGGACAGCAAACCCTGGATCAACTTCGGCGGACGCAGCTTCAACTCGACCCAGGAGCTGACGCTTTTCACCCTTTATCGTCATTTGCTGCCCAAGGTCGACGAGATCGTGCTGTTTTCCGGGTTCAACAACCTGGGGCTGGCCCGCCAGCCACACAGCAGCCGTGGCGAACACGGCGCTTTCTTCAACTGCAATCAGTTCTTCGACGCCATGCGTCCGGAGACTCAGGCCCCCAAGCGCGGCATGTTCCGCGCCTTGCTCGGCAAGGAACAGGAAGAGCCGACGCCCGAGCCGCCACCGACCATGGAAGAGCAGATCGACTACGCCGCCGACCTGACCCTGCGTCATCTGGATACCTGGCGCGCACTGGCGGCCGACATGGGCGCCAAGCTGACCTTCATTCTGCAGCCGCTGGCCGGCTGGGTCCGGGAAAAGGGTTGCGACGAGGAAGAACAGCTGTTCGCCGAGCTGGATCGCGCCGGCAGTTTCAGCGAGGTCTATGGCGACATCCTGCAGCCCAGCGTCTGCGAGGCCTATGCCGCCCGCCTGCGCGAAGGCGCACAGAAGATGGGCGTGCGTTTCGTGAACATTACACCGCTGCTGTCCGAGGCCCTGCGGCCTGAACAGTGGTTGTTCGTCGACCGTATTCACTTCACCGACCAGGGGAACGATTTCGTCTCGAAAATCATCCTCGATGTTCTTTAAAGGAGTCTGCCATGAGTTACATCAAGAGCTTGTTCCAACGCCTGTTCGGCAAGAAGAAAAAGAAGAAGCCGGACTCTTCGATCTACCCGATGTTCTGATCTCGACACCCGACGTCATTGCTTGCCGATGACTGAGGGCCGGCAATGGATTGCCTTGGTCTCCAACCTGGAAGGGAAGTAAACAGTATGTGGCGCCAGTTTTATCGATCAGTCAGCAATCCCGAGAGCTTTCTGGGGGATGTCAGTATTCGGCGACTGATGGGCCTGGCCGCACCGGGTGAAGCCGGTGCGGGTGGCCTGGCCGAGTTGCGGGTACAGATCGAGCACTGGCGTGACGAGCAGGCCCGGGCTTACCGCGAACTGGCCAGCCAGGCCGCGGAACTGGGCAACCGACGGGAATTCGCCGAGGCGCTGCTGGCGCACTCGGCGCCACTGGCCTCGGTATTGGGCTGCTGGTTGCAAGGCATGAGCGCCCCCGGTGTCTTCGAGGACAGCGCGCAGCTCAAGCTCATGGAGTTGCTGGCCCACGACGTGGGCGTCGGGCGGCCGCTGGCATCGCGCGCCGATCACTTCAAATCGCTGTTGGTACAGTCGGGGCTGACCGCCTATGCGGTTTCGCCGTTCGAACTTTCCACGCTCCCCGACTTGCCTGACGAACTGTTCGAATTACCTGCATTGCTGCAAGCGGTCAGCCGCCGCAGCGATGCCTTTGGCGACACCCTGTGCGGCATCGATTATGCCTGGCGTGCCCTGGGGCTGAGCCCATGGTGGTCGGTGCTGGATGCGCAGCAACTGGATGTCCGCCGGCTCGACCTGAACCAGCTGGATGAAAGCGCGGGCGACAGTTCGGCGCTGGAAGTCTCCCAGTGGGTCTGCGAGCAGGTCGCCAGCCAGGGCAGCCTTCGCCGCCTGCAACTGGAGGCGGGCGCCCAATGGTTGTTCGCGGCCCTGAAAACCTTCAACGAACGATTGCTGGCGCACTGCCGGGACGCGGTATCGCCCGAGCGCCTGATGGGCAAGATGATCCAGCGCATGGCCCGGGCCGGCGCGGTCTATCACCAGGATTACAAGATGGAAGGCCGCAGCCTGGCGCAGTGGCTGCGTGAGGCCCAGGTCGACCCCGTGCCGCTGCTGGAAATGCTTTCGCGCAGCCGCCTGATCGTGCCGGGCAATGCCGAGAAGAGCCTGCTGGTCAATACACTGGTTGCGCCGAACGGGCGCATGTTCCGGATTTTCAGCGAGGCTGACCTGAGCGTCATCCGCAAGTGGATCGATGGCCTGTCCGGCCCGATCCAGCGTGCGGAAGCTGCCGAAGTACCAGCGCCAACCCCTTGCAATGCAGCGGTTCGGCAGGTGCTGGGCGAGGACACTCAAGAGCAGGGCCAGTGGCCCAAGAGCTTGCGCGAGGCCTATTTCGTCTTGCAGGGCAGGGCGCTGGCGCCGCGCACCCAGGCTTTTGCCCAGGCTTATGTGACCCGTTGGCTGGAACAGTCGCGGCGCTCGCTGCAAAGCTCCGAACGCACTTTGCCTGAAGCCTGGAATGTCGGCGTCTTGCGCGAATGGTTGCTGGACAAGCACGACCGCCACGGCCAGGAGTTCGAAGAAAGCGACCCGGCGGCCATGCCGTCGCGCGAAGAAATCGTCGACTCCACCCTGCAACTGGCACCGCTGACCCTGATCGACGGCGCCTGGCTCCAGGGTTTTACCGACCTGACGCTGGCCTCGTCCCATGTCGGTTACGCGCTGTTCCAGACCTATTGGGATGAGCTGGGTAACGGCTCCTATGCGTTGAACCATCCGAAAATCTACCGCGACGGCCTGCGCCAGATGGGGCTGGAGCTGGCGCCCACCGGTGCCCGCGAGTTCGCCGAGGATGAGCGGCTGCGCGAGGCGTCGTTCCGCTTGCCGGTCTACTGGCTGTGCCTGGGCAAGTTGCCGGTGACCTTCATGCCGGAAATCCTCGGCATGAACCTGGCGATGGAGCTGTCGGGGGTGGGCGGCAGCTATCGCTCGGCCCGGCGCTTCCTCAGGCACTACGGCTTCAGCACCGCGTTCGTCGACCTGCACAACACCATCGATAACGTCTCCACCGGGCATTCGGCCTGGGCGGTGGACGCCATCGACGCTTACATGCGCCAGGCCGCCGCGTCGAAGCCGGCGGAGCTGGCAGAGCACTGGCAGCGGGTCCGCGTCGGCTACGAGTCCCTGGCACCGCAGCCGGACCGCCTGACGTCCTGGTTGCGGCGCCTGGGTATCGGCTCCGCGGGTGCGGTGCTGCCCCGGAGCAAGACGCGGGGCGAGGACCAGGCGCTGTTTCATCACGAACCTATTGTCCCTGCCGTGCCGGTGGGCGTAACGGCCTGAACATCAAGGAGTGTCCATGTCTCTGGTCAATGTGCACAACGAGTGGGATCCGCTGGAAGAAATGATCGTCGGTGTCGCCCAGGGCGCACAGGTGCCGCGGCCTGATCGCGGGCTGTTCGCCCTGGACTACAGCGAGCAGCACGATTACATCGAGGAGATTCCATCCGGCCCCTATCCGCAGCAGGTCATCGAGGAGGCCAGCGAGGACCTGGACGCCTTTGCCGCCTTTCTGCGTTCCCACGGGGTCATAGTGCGGCGCCCGGACGTCACTGATCATCGCGCGGTATTCGGCACCCCAGCCTGGAAAACCGATGGCGAATACAACTACTGCCCGCGGGATGTGCTGCTGCCCATCGGCCAGACCATCATCGAGGCGCCGATGGCACTGCGCAGCCGTTACCTGGAACCGTTCGCCTATCGCCGGCACCTGGCCGAATACTTTGCCAGCGGCTCCAACTGGATCTCCGCGCCCAAGCCGCAGCTGCTGGACAGCACCTACCGGATCAACCCCAAGGACGGCTCGATCATTGCCAATGACGAGCCGATCTTCGACGCCGCCAACGTAATCCGCATCGGCGAGGACATCCTCTATCTGGTTTCCCGCAGCGGCAACGAATTGGGCTGCCAGTGGTTGCAGCGGGTGCTGGGCGAGCGTTACCGGGTGCACCCGGTGAGCGGCGTGTACGACGGCACGCACCTGGATACCACCATCACCGTGGTCCGCCCGGGGCTGGTGGTGCTGTGTCCGGAGCGGATCCGCAAGGACCAGGTACCGGCGCTGTTCAAGAACTGGGACATCATCTGGGCGCCGGAAATGGTCGACACCGGCTATTGCTGGTCCTACCCGCGCGCATCGATCTGGCAGGGCATGAACTTCATCATGGTCAACCCGGCGCTGGCGGTGATCAACGACCAGCAGGTGCCGCTGATTCGCGCCCTGGAAAAACACGGTATCGATGTGGCGCCGTTGAAAATGCGCCATGCCCGCAGCCTCAGTGGCGGCTTCCATTGCGTGTCGGTCGACATTCGTCGCCGCGGCACCCTTGAAGACTATCGTTGAGCGGAGCCTGGGGCATGCAGAATCTGGACTACTACGCCGTCATCCTGTTCGCGATTTCCACCTGCGTGACGCCGGGGCCGAACAACGTGATGCTGATGTCCTCCGGGGTCAACTTCGGCATCAGCCGCACCCTGCGCCACGTTGCGGGCATCAACATCGGCTTTCCGCTGATGCTGATCGCGGTGGGACTCGGCGCCGGCGCGGTATTCCATCGTTATCCCAGCCTGCACGACATCCTGCAGGTGGTCGGTGCCCTGTACATGCTGTACCTGGCCTATCGGATCGCCACGGCGCCCACGGTCGATCTCGATGACCAGGGCGGGCGCCCGCTGGGCTTCACCGGCGCCGCGCTGTTCCAGTGGGTCAACCCCAAGGCCTGGATCATGGCGGTGGGCGCGGTCCTGGCCTACACCACACCGGTCGGTTCCTACAGTGCGCAGATCCTGCTGATCGCCTTGATCTTCTTTCTCTTCGGCTCGCCCTGCTCGATGGTCTGGGTGCTGTTCGGACGTTATTTGCGGCGCTTTCTCAGCGAGCCGAACCGGCTGCGGCTGTTCAATATTTCAATGAGTGTGTTGTTGGTGGTGTCGTTGATTCCGGCATTAAAAAGCCTGCCGGTCTCAAGTTGGTTGCACGGATGACGGACTGTGCACAGACACAGGGAATTTCCATGGATTGGCATGAAGCTATGAGGATGAGCGTTTAAATGGCTACTTACGTATTAGGGATTTCGGCGTTCTATCACGACAGCGCAGCAGCGTTGGTGAAGGACGGGGTGCCGGTGGCGGCGGCCCAGGAAGAGCGCTTCACGCGGGTGCGGCACGACGCGGCGTTTCCGGCCAATGCCATCAAGTACTGCCTGGACGCCGAGGGTATCGGCCTCGATGAGCTGACCGCCGTGGTCTACTACGAAGACCCGCAGGAAAAGTTCTCGCGGATGATTTCCTCCTTCGCCAGTGGCGGTATCAGCGGCGCGCGCACCTTCATCAGCACCATGCCGGAATGGATCCGCTGGAAGCTCAATGTGCTCAAGTTCATCGACGAGAAGCTCGAGGAACTGGGGCGTGGTACCGGTCCGCTCACCATCGCCTCGCAGCACCACCGTTCCCATGCCGCGGCGGCGTTTTTCCCGTCGCCGTTCGAGCAGGCGGCGGTGCTGTGCATCGACGGCATCGGCGAATGGCATTCGACCACGATCTGGAAGGGCGACGGTTCCAAGCTCGACCTGATGAACTCGATTTCCTATCCGCACTCGGTCGGCCTGTTCTACTCGGCGTTCACCTATTACTGCGGCTTCAAGGTCGACTCCGGCGAGTACAAGCTCATGGGCCTGGCGCCTTACGGCCGGCCGATCTATGCCGACAAGATCCGCAAGGAATTGATCAACATCCGCGCCGACGGCTCCTTCACCCTGAACATGAAGTACTTCGAGTACCTGCGTGGTGAGCGCATGGTCGGCGAGGCATTCGAGGAGTTGTTCGGCGGTCCGGTGCGCAAGCCGGAGAGCCCGATCACCCAGCGCGAATGCGACCTGGCGGCCTCGGTACAGCAGGTGACCGAGGAAGTGGTGCTGGGGCTGGCCACCGCGGCCGTGCGGCAGACCGGTTACCGCAACCTGTGCCTGGCCGGTGGCGTGGCGCTCAACTGCGTGGCCAACGGCGTGCTCAGCCGTTCCGGACGTTTCGACGCGATCTGGATTCAACCCGCGGCCGGCGACGCCGGTTGTGCCCTGGGGGCGGCCATGGATTATTCGGTCAAGCGCACCGGGCGCCCGCACCTGGGCAGCAAGAAGCTCGACGCCATGAGCGGCAGCCTGTTGGGGCCGGGCTTTGGCGATGAAGAGATCCAGGCGTTTCTCGACGCCAACCAGTATCCATACCGGCGCTTCGAGGGTGCCGAGCTGTATGACGAAACCGCGCGGCACCTGGCCGACGGCGCCGTGGTCGGCTGGTTCCAGGGACGCATGGAGTTCGGCCCGCGAGCCCTGGGCGCGCGCTCGATCCTCGGCGATCCACGCAATCCCGAGATGCAGCGCACCATGAACCTGAAGATCAAGTACCGCGAATCCTTCCGGCCCTTTGCCCCGGCGGTGCTGGACGAGGACGCCCAGGTCTACTTCGACATCTGCGAGAAGAGTCCGTACATGTTGATGGTTTCGCAGGTCACCGACTCGATCAAGACCGAGGAATCGCGCAAGCCGGGTGGCCCTGAGCGTGGCCTGGGCAGCATCAACTCGATCCGTTCGCAACTGCCGGCGGTGACCCACGTCGACCTGTCGGCGCGGGTGCAGACAGTGACCGAAGAAAACAACGCGCCGTTCACCCATCTGCTGCGCAGTTTCAAGAAGCGCACCGGCTGCTCGGTACTGGTCAACACCTCGTTCAACGTGCGCGGCGAGCCGATCGTGTGCAAGCCGGAAGAAGCCTACGCCTGCTTCATGCGCACCGAGATGGATGTGCTGGTACTGGGCAACTTCATTCTCGAGCGCACGACCCAGCCGGAGTTCGTCGAAGAGGTCGACTGGCGCAACGAGATCCCGCTGGACTGATCGCTCACTCACTTTTTATTCAGGAGACAAGGCCATGCTCAGGTTGCTTTCGTTGTTGATGTTCGCTGTGGTGTTGCTACCGATCGGCTGGGCGCGCCGGATATTCAATTCCTCGCGCTTCAGCCAGCGTTTCCATCAAGGCTCGACGGCGTGGGACCACCCGGAAAACACCCGTTAGGCCGCATAACTGCAAGGGCTCGGATCCATGTCAACGGTCATCTACAAGAACTTGAATGCCTCACCGATTCTCGCCGTCAATGGTGCTGGGGTCTGGCTTGAGGATGCCTCGGGCAAACGCTACCTCGACACGTGCGGCGGGGTGGCCGTTTCCAGCCTGGGACATGGACACCCACGGATCGCCGCGGCCATCGAGCAGCAGGCGAAAAAACTCAGTTGGGCCCACGCCGGCAGCTTCACCACAGCCGCCGCCGAGGAGTTGGCGGACCTGCTGGTGGGGGCCTCCGGCGGGTTGGCCAAGGCGCAGTTTCTCTCCGGCGGCTCCGAGGTCATGGAGCTGGCGATGAAAATTGCCTACCAGTATCAGTGCGAGCGCGGGCTGCCGGGCAAATCGATCTTTATCTCGCGGCAGCAGAGCTACCACGGCAGCACCCTGGGGACCTTGTCGATATCCGGCAACCTGCAGCGTCGCGGGGTCTTCGAGCCGTTGCTGGGAGCCGCCGAATTCGTCTCGCCCTGTTATGCCTATCGCCATCAGGGGACCGATGAAAGCGACGAGCAGTACGGGACGCGCCTGGCGCTGGAGCTGGACGAAAAAATCAGGTCGCTGGGCAGCGACAGGGTCGCGGCGTTTTTCGCCGAGACCGTGGTCGGCTCCACCAATGGCGCGGTGCCGCCGGTGCCGGGGTACTTCCGCAAGATCAAGGCGGTGTGCGAGCGCCACGACGTGCTGCTGATCCTCGACGAGGTGATGGCCGGCATGGGCCGTACCGGCAGGTTCTTCGCCTACGAGGACGACGGCATCGTGCCGGACATGGTCGCGGTCGGCAAAGGCCTGGCGGCCGGTTACCAGCCGATCTCGGCGTTGCTGGTCAGCAGCCAGGTGCATGAGGCCATGGCGGGCAACTCCGGGGTACTGGGCAACGGCCAGACCCACGTCAACCACCCGCTGGCCTGCGCCGTTGCGCTGGAGGTGCAGCGGGTCATCGAGGACGAGAACCTGCTGCAGGCCGTGCGCCTGCGCGGCGAGCAACTGCGCCACGGCCTGCGCGAGTGCCTGGCGCGCTTCGAGCATGTCGGCGATGTGCGCGGGCGTGGGCTGTTCGTCGGCGTGGAGTTCGTTCAGGACCGGAATACCCGCGAGCCCTATCGCGGTGGCGGCCGTTACGCCGCGAGCCTCAAGGCGCAGGCGCTGGAACAAGGGCTGCTGATTTATCCGGGCAGCGGAACCGCCGACGGTGTTCACGGTAACCACGTGCTGTTCGCGCCGCCGTTCATCTCCAGCGAAGCGGAAATCGCCGAAATGGTCGAGCGCTTCACGGCGGTGGTCGAGGCCTGCCAGCAGGGTTAGCGGGAGGGCGGACCGGGGGTGTTTTCGAAATGTACCAACAGCCAATAGTGGAAAAGACTATGCAGACCATCGAACCATGCAAGGACAAAGTTCTATTGTCGGTGTGCACCATGGACTGGTGCGATCACGGCGTTGAATTCGCCAAGACGGTTTTTTCCAACCTGGAAGTGTTCTGTTGGGACCCGGGCGACCCCTATCCGTATCACCTGGAAGACTGGGAAGGCGACTGGATCATTTCCTATCGTGGCGACTTCATCTTCCCGCCGAGCATCTATCAGCGGGCCCGCAAGGGCGCAATCAACCTGCACCCGGCGCCGCCCAAGTACCGCGGCCTGGGCAGCCAGCACTACGCGATCTACTACCAGGATGAAACCTACGGCTCGACCTGCCATCACCTGGCGCCCTCGGTGGACAGCGGCGACATCATCCATGTTGCGCGTTTCAATATCGCCCCGGCGGAAACCGCGTCTTCGCTGCGCCTGCATGTCGGCGCCTATTGCCTGCAGCAGTTCATCCATCTGTTGACCGACTACATCCTGCAAGGCCGTCCGCTGCCGGTTTCGCCCGAGCGCTGGGGCGAGCGGCTGTACAAGCAATCCGAACTCAAGCCCTGGATGGAAAAGATCCGGGCCGAAGAACCCGATCATCGCTGCTTCAAGTAGCGAGGATGGATGCCGGCCCGCGCGGGGCGGCATCCCCGGTTGGTAAACCCTGCTCCCGCGACTTCTACGAGAGACCGTCAAATGTTTGATTTATCGAGCTTTGGTGCTGCTATGGCCGTTTATGTCATCGGAACCGCCAGCCCTGGCCCGGGTAACCTGGCGATTGCCAACACCTCGCTCAGCTACGGGCGTACCCCGGGGTTGGCGCTGGCGGCCGGGGTCATTTCCGGTTCGTTGTGCTGGGGCGCGATGACGGCCGCGGGCGTCTCGGCCTTGCTGATGTCCAACACCCAGGTGCTGGTCTGGCTGAAGATCCTCGGCGCCTGCTATCTGTTGTGGCTGGCCTACAAATCCATCCGCGGTGCCCTGAGCTCGAGCGCGGTCAACCTCAACCGCGCCCGGGCCAAACAGAGCCGCACGCTGGGGTTCTACCTGCAAGGGCTGGGCATCCACCTGACCAACCCCAAGGCGGCCCTGACCTGGTTCACCGTGACCACCGTCGGCCTCAGCGCCACGGCGCCGTCCTGGGCCAGCTTCGTGCTGGTGGGCAGCTGTGCGGTCGCCGGTTTCGTGATTTTCTGCGCCTATGCCCTGGCCTTTTCCGCGCGTTCGGCGGAGCCGTTTTTCGTCCGCACGCGCAAGGCTTTCGGCCTGGTCTGCGGCGCGTTCTACGCGATGGTCGCCGCAGGTTTCATCGGGTCCTTGCTGTAAGCGTGGATAAGCCTCGCCCGTGGCGATCGCCGGGGCGAAAACAATGACTCAGGGCTCTGTTCGGAGCATGTACTTCTCAGGATGACTGTATGCCGTTGTCGATCGACTTGTTGTTGGCTTTCGCCTTGTTTGCCTTTGTCACCTCGGTAACCCCCGGACCGAATAACGCCATGCTGCTGGCTTCGGGCGTGAATTTCGGATTCCGCCGCACGGTGCCGCATATCCTCGGGATCAGTTCGGGGTTCCTGGTGCTGGTGCTGGCCGTGGGCCTGGGCCTGGGCGCGGTGTTCGAGGCCTACCCGGTGCTGTACAAGGTGCTGCGCTACGTCGGTGCGGCCTATCTGCTGTATCTGGCCTGGAACATCGCCCGTTCCGGGCCGGTGTCCCAGGAAGTCGACGGCAAGGGCCGGCCGCTGGGGTTCTGGGGCGCCGCGGCGTTCCAGTGGGTCAACCCCAAGGCCTGGGTCATGGCGCTGGGGGCCATCAGCACCTACACGCCGTTGCAGGGTTACTTTTTCAACGTGGTAGTGATCGCCAGCCTGTTTGCCTTGATCAACGCTCCGAGCGTCGGGGTCTGGGCCGGGTTCGGCAGCGTGCTGCGCAACGTCCTGCGCGATCCGCGCTGGCTGCGCCTGTTCAACTACGGCATGGCGTTGCTGCTGGTGATTTCGCTGTTCCCGTTGCTGCAAGCCTGAGGGGCTTTCCCAGGGCGTTATGCCGCCACCCGCCGCCACCGGCGCGTGGCGGTTTTTTTTGCCCGCTCATTACCCCTGGGCAACCGCCGCCACGCCGGGTTCGTGGCGAGTCAGGCGGCACCATTTGTGCCAGGTGAATTGCAGTTGCAGCAGCGCCGCCCTGGCCATTTCCAGATCCTGTTCCGGCAGTTGCGGCGCCTGTTCCAGGGCCTTGAGCAGGGCGACGGTCGGAGTGTCCAGTCGATCGCTGCGGTGCGGCGTCGGACCGCCTGACTTGAGCAGCGTGGCGATGCTTTGCAGGTAGTGCCCGCGTTCCACGGCCAGGGCGCCGGTCGCCGCGCCCAGGCTGGCGCGCAGTTGCAGCAGTTCGTCGCCCAGGTCGAGCCCGAGCAGGCCGTTGTCCCAGTGCTGGCGGCGTTCCTGGGGCAGGCTTTCGGAATAGCGCGCCAGGCGGATCAGGCGGTCGGCCATGCGCCCGCCGAACCAGCTCTCGGCTTGCTCCAGCGGGCGCGAGGTGAGTTGCGCCAGGTCGAACAGCGAGGCGCGGAACATCCGCCGATAGTGATGTTCGCCGGGGTTGAGGCTGACCAGGCGGAACACCAGGACCGCGACGCCGACGCCGACCAGGGTGGCCATGGCCTTGTTGAGGAAGTTGGCCAGGTCGTAGGTCATCAGGTTGCCGGGGCCGACGTTGTTGATGAAAAAGATGCAGAACGCCGAGGCGATCGGCGCCATCCGCGGCTTGCTCATGCACAGCGAGGCGCAAAACAGCGGCACCCCCAGGCCCACGCACAACAGCGGGAAACCGTCCCAACCGGGCAGCAATCCCAGGCCGACGAAGCCGGCGACCGGCACCGACAGGGCGATGCCCTTGAGAAAGTTGAGGCTGGAGGCGGAAGGGTTTTCCCGGCCGGCGAACAGGCTCAGCACCACCCCGCAGATCGATACCGCGCCCAGGCCTGAGGGCCAGGCCGAGAGCACCCAGAAGCCGGCCACGGCGAGAAACGCCAGGGCGCTGCGCAGGCCGCCGAGAATGCCTTGCTCGATATCGCGGTGCCAGGACAGGGCGCCAGGCGCGCCATCGGGCACTCGGGCTTGCTCGACGGCCTGCAGGGTTTGCGCACTGCGTTCGAGCAGCACCGGCACTTGTGCCAGTTGCATCAGGCACAGATGCGCGTCCTGAGGCAAGCTGCGGTCCTGCAGCGCCTCTTGAAGGCGTGAGGACAGTTGGGCGATGTCTTGCTCGTGGCTGTGTTCCAGGGCCGTGGCCAGCTGTTCGATCAGGGGAGCCACGCTGGCATTCGCCGCGCTGTCGAGCATCAGCCGCTGGCGGGCCACGCCACGGGCCGCACGCAGCAGGCTCAGCAAGTCGCGACTGAGCACCCGCAGGGCCTGTGAACGTCGCCGTCCCTGGGGGCCTTCGAACCAGGCGTGATCGCGCTGGGCATCGACCGCCACCAGCTTGCCGAGGGCTTCCAGCAGCCCCTTGCGCTGGTCCTGGCCGATCAGTTCGGAGGCCGCGGCGCGCATGCCGGCTTGCCACGCGAGCTTGCCCTGGGTGGCCAACGCCTGTTCGACCCGGCGTGGCCAGAGCACGGTGCTGGCGATCGCCGCGCAGATGATCCCCAGGCTGATTTCCGAACAGCGGGCCACGGCCTGGTCGAACACCAGCAGCGGATGTGCGGTGGCGGGCAGGGCGACGATCGCTGCGGTGTAGCCGGCCAGTACGAAGCCGTAGGAGGCGTGATTGCGCAGCAGCGAGGCACCGGTGGTGCAGAAGGCCAGCCACAGCGCCATCGCCAGCAGAAACAGCAGGGGCGCCTGGCCGAACAGGCCGATCAGCACGATCGAGGCCACGGCCCCGCTAAAGGTGCCGAGCAGGCGGAAGGCGCCCTTGGCCAGGACCATGCCGCTGCTGGGCTGGCTGACGATGAATACCGTGGTCAGGGCCCATTGCGGCTGCTCGAGGTTGAAGCGAAAGGCCAGGTACAAGGCAATGACCCCGGCGATCATGTTCCTGATGGCGAACAGCAGGTCGTTGCGGCTGGGAGCCAGGACGGCCAGCCAGAAATCGGGGATTCGCAGGGCGAGGCTTTTCATTTGCAAGGCACATAGATAGCTAGCTAATGATTAGCATCGTATCTACTTGCCTGGAAAATTCCAATGAGGATTTTTCCGGGGCCGGAGAAGGTACAGGTGGTGAGGGGAGGGCGAAGAAAAGGGCCCTGCGCGGATGGCAGGGCCCTGGAGGGATCACTCGGCGATTTGCAGCTTGCGCGATTCGGTGTAGACGTAGCGGACTTTCTCGTATTCGAACGGCGAGTCCAGCTGGCCATAGCGGAAGCTGGTCTGATAACGCTTGTCGATAGCGCGCAGGACCCAGAGTTCCGGGTGATTCGAACTGACCTCGGACACGTTGAGGAAGTTGATCGCCGACTCGGTGGTGTAATCCACGGCCAATCCGGCGGTGTCGCGAAGGTTCGAGGGCCCGAGGATCGGCAGGACGAAATAGGCGCCGCCCGGCACGCCGTAGAAGCCCAGGGTCTGGCCGAAGTCTTCGCTCTGGCGTGGCAGGCCCATGCGGGTGGCCGGGTCCCAGAGACCGCCGATACCGAGGGTGGTGTTGACCAGCAGGCGGGCGGTGGTGTTCAGCGAGCGCTGGCCCTTGAACTGCAGCAGGCTGTTGACCAGGTTCGGCACGTCGCCCAGGTTGTTGAAGAAGTTGCTCACACCGGTGCGCAGGAAGCTCGGGGTGATGTAGCGGTAACCGTCGACCACCGGCAGGAACACCCACTGATCGAAGCGGTAGTTGAAGTGGTACACCCGACGGTTCCACGACTCCAGCGGGTCGTAGACGTTCAGCGCGTTGAGGGTCGAGCGCTCGAACTCGCGCTGGTCCAGGCCCGGGTTGAACTTGAGTCGCTTGAGCGGCTGGGTGAAGCCGTCCCCGTCTGCGACCACGGGTGTCGCGGCCTTGCTGTTGTCGGCATTGGCATAGCCTGCGCAGAACAACGCAGCGATGAGCAGGAAATGTTTAGCCACGGAAGAACTCCAGCATGGCGTCGCTGTTGACGCGGTAGTTGAGGTTGCCGCAATGGCCGCCATGGGGGTAGACCGTCAGCCGGTCGCCAAAGGTCTTGCGCAGGAACCCCAGGTCGCCCGGGCCGAGGATCACGTCGTCGGCGTTGTGCATCACGGCGATTTTCGGGCTGTCCTGCAGGTAATCCTTGAGCGCGTACAGGCTCACCTGGTCGATCAGTTGCAGCACGCTGCCGCCGTCGGTGCGGGCGCGCCACATCGGAATCACCTGCTCGGTGAGGTAGCAGTCGAAGTCGCATTGCAGGGCGCGCTTGAGGAACGGCGTGAGGTTGGTGCCTTCGCTGATCGGGTACTTGGGCGGGGTGATCAGGCCGCGGCGGTTGATCAGGTCCGAGGTGAACGCGATATCGGCGGCGGAGAAGCGGAACGAGGTGCCGATCAGCATCGCCATCTGCTCGTTGCTCAGGTGCTGCTTGGACTGCTGGAAGTCGTAGAGCAGGGCATCGTTGAGGTCGATGTAGCCCTTCTGCTGGAAGTAGCGGGTCAGCTTGTTCAGTACCAGCTCGTAGAAGGTGGTGGTGTTATTGATGCCCTTGACCTCGGTCTGCACCAGCTTGTCGAGGTTGGTGATGGAGGTATAGAGGTTGACCGGCGGGTTGAGCAGCAGGACTTTCTTGAAGTTGAAGCTGCGTCGGGTTTCGTCCAGCTTGCTGACGAAGGCCGCATCCAGGGCGCCGAGGCTGTAGCCGGTGAGGTAGAAGTCGGTGACCGGCAGTTTCGGGTTCTGCGCGCGCACTGCCTGCATCACACGGTAGAGGTCTTCGGCGTCTTCCTTGGTCACGCCGGGGGTGGCGAACCGCGAGGCGGCGCTGATGAAGTCGAAGCTGGTGGGCGAGGACAGCTGCACCACATGGTAGCCGGCCTGGTAATAGAGCTTCTTCAGGTACTCGTTGAGGCTGCTGTCATAGCGCGCGCCGGTGCCGGCGATGAGGAAGATCAGCGGCGCGGCATGATCCTGCTCGGCGATGCGGTAGGTGAGCTTCTTCACGGCCCAGAAGTTGTCCGGCAGGATGAACTCGCGCTCGGGGCGCAAGGTCAGGCTGCGGTCCGCCTGATTGATGTCGTCGTCACTCGGCAGCTTCGGACGCAGGTCCGGCGGAGTGGTGGCAATGGTCGCCTCGAACGGATTGGTCAAGGGGTAGCCATAGCTGGCGGCATCGATGTCGACCGCGAGCGCGGACGCACTCGAAATAAGGCCGCCAAACAGGGCAGCGAAGCGCAAGGAACGGAGCATGACTAAATCCCTGTAGAGGAAGGTGCCGGGTGAAGTTCGCAGGCTATGACCACCGGGTTGCTGCCGAAGTGCCATGGCACGGCACAAAAAACGATCAAGGCAGCGCAAAGCCGGATCGGCGGTAATAGTTGCCAGACGATACACTTTGCCGCTGTTTGCTCAACAGTTATCTGTGTAACAAGCTTGCTTACCGGCCTCGGGCGATTATGCTGGGCGCCGTTTTCGCTTATCGGAGTGCTTCATGTCCCGCCGTCTTCCCCTGATTCTGCTGCTTGTTGTCCTGCCGTTGTGGCTGGCCGCCAGTTATGGCGTGCGCTACGGCTTCATGGAGGACGCTCGATGGGTCGGCGTCTGTGTCGACGAGGCCAGCCGCTGGGAGTGCCAGGCGCGTTCCAGCCTGGGGTTGCTGATCCACTTCAAGGTCATGGGCTGGGCGGCGCTGGCGGCGTCCCTGATCGCCTTCGTGGTGCCGGGCCGTTCCGGCTGGGGCCTGGCGGTGCTGGCGCTGCTGTTCGGCTTTCCGGCGTTGGCGCTCTACAACACCAGTCTGGCGGTGTTTGCCATCGTGATCGGCGCCTTGCGGCTGGTGCGAGCGCCTCGCGCGGTGGCGTAGGAGCGAAGCTTGCTCGCGATGAACGATGGCGCGGTATTGCTGCTACACCGCGGTGCTGCCATCGCGGGCAAGCCTCGCTCCTACGGGCATCAGGCTTTGCGAGCCCGCAAGCTGCGCCACAGGGCGGCGACCATCAGCACGCTGACCAGGGCCCAACCCCAGGCCTGCTGGTTTTCCAGGCCTTCGCGATACAGCTGGGGAGCGATGCCGGCACCGACGATAAAGGTCAGCAGGGCGATTTCGCGACGCGGCACCCGCACCGGGCGGCACAGGTAGACCAGGGCCGGCAGGAGCAGGGCGGCGCTGGGGAAGCTGCGATAACGCGGGTCGAACACCAGCTCCAGCATCATCACCGCGGCGGCGAAACCGGCGCCGGCGAGCAGCCAGCCCGCATGCTTTTCCAGGCGATTGAACATACGTTGGCGCCAGCCGGCGCGGGTGCTCAGGCTCAGTGCCGCGTGGGCCAGCACCAGCAGGTTCAGGGCCAGCAGCAGGCCCGCCCAGAACCATTCCCCGGCAAAGCGGCTGGTGACCCGCGCCAGCTCGCCCCAGGCGCCGATGGAACAGGCAGCCAGGGCGCCGAGCAGTGGCAGGGTAAGCGCCGCGCGAGTACCGCGGACCCGGCCACCGAGGATCAGCGTGGCAACGAAGATCGCCCCGCCCACGCCCAGCCACAATGGCCAGTAAGGCAGGTTCGACACCGGCCCGGCGAGTACGCCCTTGTCCTGGCGATCGGCATCGAACAGCCCCCAGTAACCGCCGACCGCACCTTCGCTGGCGCGCTTCCACGGCTGGTCGAAGGCTTCGATCAGGTTGTAATGCCAGCCATTCTGTTCGGCCATGACCACAAAACCACGGATGAACTTGGCCTCGTTGACCCGGCTCGGCAGGGCGGTTTCACGCTGGCGGCCTTCGCTGGGCCAGCCGGTCTCGCCGATCATCACGTCCTTGGGCGCGAACTTGTTGCCGAACACCTGGCGCACCTGCGCCACATGGTTCAGTGCGGCATCGATGTTGGACGGATCGTCTTCCCAGTAGGGCAGCAGGTGGATGGTCAGGAAGTCCACCGCCGGCGCGATTTCCGGGTGCTTGAGCCAGAACTCCCAGACGTCCGCGTAAGTGACCGGCTGCTTGACGTGGGCCTTGACCTTGTTGATCAGCCTGGCCAGTTGCGGGCCGGTGACTTCCTTGCGCAACAGGGCTTCGTTGCCGACGATCACCGAGCTCACCACGTCCGGGTTGGCATTGGCCGAGGCGATCAGCAGGTCGACCTCTTTTTCGCTGTCCACCGGGTTGCTGTTTACCCAGGCGCCGATCATCAGTTTCAGGCCGTGCTTGCGCGCCAGGTCCGGCAGGGCTTCGAGGCCGGTCATGGAGTAGGTGCGGATGCACTCGAAGCGGGTCGCCAGCAGCGCCAGGTCGGCGTCCATGCGCTCCGGGCGCAGTTTGAACGGCTGGTCGAAGGGCGACTGGTCCTTGTCGAACGGCGTGTAGGACGCGCATTGCAGCTTGTGGCTGGCGCTGGCGACATCCGGCAGCACCACCGGCTGGCCGAGGCCGTACCAGAAACCGCAGAGCGCGAAGACTCCCAGCAGGCAGGCGAATAGATAGGGCAGGAGCGGGAAGCGGGCAATCGAGGGCATGGTCAGGCCGTCAGGAAACAAAGCGGGGCATCTTACCCGGATTTGCCGCTGCCCAGGTGGCCTGCATGATTTTGCCATGCAAAGTTCGGGCGGGATTGGGCGACTGTTTTGGGCATGCCCTGATTACTGGCGAACTGGTGTCGTTGCTGAATGTTTTGAGGTCGCAGTCAGAGCAGGTCGCCTTTGGCGTCAGGTTGATGATCGACGCGTCAGAGCTCTCATAGGGCAATCGCGCTGATGTTCGAGCAAGTTGGTGGGGCGTGATGAGGGCGCTGTGCACCATAACAACAGGTTGACGCGGCTCGGCATCCGTCGGGCGCAGCACTTTCGGGGAAGTAACGATGAAGATGCGACGACTCTTAGGCGCAGGTGCCGGTCTGGTACTTGCGATCAGTTCAACCCTGGCCAGCGCCGATAGCAAAACCCTGAGCATCGGCTATGTCGACGGTTGGTCGGACAGCGTGGCGACCACCTATGTAGCGTCTGAGGTGATCAAGCAGAAACTCGGTTATGACGTGAAGTTGCAGGCCGTGGCGACCGGGATCATGTGGCAGGGCGTGGCCACCGGCAAGCTGGACGCCATGCTGTCGGCCTGGCTGCCGGTGACCCACGGCGAGTACTGGACCAAGAACAAGGACAAGGTGGTCGACTACGGTCCCAACTTCAAGGACGCGAAAATCGGCCTGATCGTGCCGGAGTACGTCAAGGCCAAGAGCATTGCCGACCTGAAGGGTGACACCACCTTCAAGAACAAGATCGTCGGTATCGATGCCGGCTCGGGCGTGATGCTCAAGACCGACCAGGCCATCAAGGACTACGGTCTGGACTACAAACTGCAAGCCAGCTCGGGCGCGGCAATGATTGCCGAGTTGACCCGCGCCGAAGAGAAGAACGAATCCATCGCGGTCACCGGCTGGGTGCCGCACTGGATGTTCGCCAAGTGGAAGCTGCGCTTCCTGGACGATCCGAAAGGCGTTTACGGCGCCGCTGAAACCGTCAACAGCATCGGTAGCAAAGGCCTGGAGAAGAAGGCGCCGGAGGTTGCGGCTTTCCTGAAGAAGTTCCAGTGGGCCTCCAAGGATGAAATCGGCGAGGTGATGCTGGCTATTCAAGAGGGCGCCAAGCCGGAAGCGGCGGCCAAGGACTGGGTGGCCAAGCACCCTGAGCGCGTTGCCGAGTGGACCGCTAACTGACCGGGAAGCGTCTAGCTCGCAGGTCTCGAGGCCGCCGGGTGTTCGCACCCGGCGGCCTTTTGTTTTGCCCGGCGCAAAAGCCCGTGTCAGGGGTACTGTCGTTCTAATACTAAGGTCGTCTGGAACCGGCTCCAGAGCTGCATAGAGTGGCTGAGGGTCTGTTGACGCTTGGTGACGAACCGCGTTGCTGGGCCAACTTGTGCGAGGCAAGGCGCGGGATGCCGCCAATGGTTGTTCCCTTGGCAAATCCCGCAACGCAGCCTCGCGCAAGTTGGCACGCAACCCGAAGGGACGGGGCCCACTGGGCGCAGGGCGGCGTTACTCGGAACTTATTTGGAACAACCAAACTGCGTTCCTCTTGCCTTGCCCTGCACCCAGTGGGCCGCCGTCGCGGTCGTCACCAAGCGCCAACAGACCCTCGGTTCCAACTAAAATCTGTGCTGCGAGGATAAAAACAATGAACGACAGCATTTACCTCTCGATTCAAAACAGCTCGCGTTTCAAGGAGCTGGTCAGCAAGCGCGAACGATTCGCCTGGATACTGTCGGCGATCATGCTCGGGCTTTATTCGGGCTTCATCCTGCTGATTGCCTACGGACCCCATGTGCTGGGGGCAAAACTCAGTCCTGAATCATCCATCACCTGGGGCATTCCCATTGGTGTCGGGTTGATTGTCGCGGCCTTTGTCCTGACCGGTATCTACGTGCGACGCGCCAATGGCGAATTCGACGACCTGAACAATGCGATTCTCAAGGAGGCTCAGCAATGATCCGGCGTCTATTGGCTTTTTTTAGCGTCGCGGCCTTTGCTCCCAGTCTCTGGGCGGCCGACGCCCTGACCGGCGAAGTGCATAAACAACCCCTCAATGTCTCTGCGATCATCATGTTCGTGCTGTTCGTCGGAGCCACCCTGTGCATTACCTACTGGGCCTCCAAGCGCAACAAGTCGGCGGCCGACTACTATGCCGCGGGGGGCAAAATCACCGGTTTCCAGAACGGCCTGGCGATTGCCGGTGACTACATGTCGGCGGCGTCCTTCCTGGGGATTTCCGCCCTGGTGTTCACCTCCGGCTACGATGGCCTGATCTATTCGATCGGCTTCCTGGTGGGCTGGCCGATCATTCTGTTCCTGATCGCCGAGCGCCTGCGCAACCTGGGCAAGTACACCTTTGCCGACGTGGCGTCCTATCGCCTCGGGCAAACCCAGATCCGCTCGCTGTCGGCCTGCGGCTCGCTGGTGGTGGTGGCGTTCTACCTGATCGCGCAAATGGTCGGTGCCGGCAAGCTGATCCAGCTGCTGTTCGGCCTCGATTACCATGTGGCGGTGATCCTGGTGGGTATCCTGATGGTGCTGTACGTGCTGTTCGGCGGCATGCTGGCGACCACCTGGGTACAGATCATCAAGGCGGTCCTGCTGCTGTCCGGTGCCTCGTTCATGGCGTTGATGGTCATGAAGCATGTCAACTTCGACTTCAACATGCTGTTCTCCGAAGCCACCAAGGTTCACCCCAAAGGTGAAGCGATCATGAGCCCGGGCGGCCTGGTGAAGGATCCGATCTCGGCGTTCTCCCTGGGCCTGGCGCTGATGTTCGGTACCGCGGGCCTGCCGCACATCCTGATGCGCTTCTTCACCGTGAGCGACGCCAAGGAAGCGCGCAAGAGCGTGCTGTATGCCACCGGCTTCATCGGCTACTTCTACATCCTGACCTTCATCATCGGTTTTGGCGCGATCCTCCTGGTCAGCACCAACCCGGCGTTCAAGGACGCGGCGGGCGCTCTGCTCGGCGGCAATAACATGGCGGCGGTGCACCTGGCCAATGCCGTGGGCGGCAGCGTGTTCCTCGGCTTCATCTCGGCGGTGGCCTTCGCCACTATCCTGGCGGTGGTGGCTGGCCTGACCCTGGCCGGTGCCTCGGCGGTTTCCCATGACCTGTACGCCAGCGTGATCAAGAAGGGCAAGGCCAACGAGAAGGATGAGATCCGCGTCTCGAAGATCACCACCGTGTGCCTGGGTGTGCTGGCGATTGCCCTGGGCATCCTGTTCGAGAGCCAGAACATCGCGTTCATGGTCGGCTTGGCGTTCTCCATCGCGGCGAGCTGCAACTTCCCGGTACTGCTGCTTTCCATGTACTGGAAGAAGCTCACCACCCGCGGCGCCATGATTGGTGGCTGGCTGGGCCTGGTCAGCGCCGTTGGCCTGATGGTCCTCGGCCCGACCATCTGGGTGCAGATCATGGGGCATGAAAAAGCCATCTTCCCTTACGAGTACCCGGCGCTGTTCTCGATGATCATTGCCTTTATCGGGATCTGGTTCTTCTCCATCACCGACAAGTCCACTGCGGCTGACAATGAGCGGGCGCTGTTCTTCCCGCAGTTCGTACGCTCGCAGACCGGCCTGGGAGCCAGCGGGGCGGTATCGCACTAAGGCCCCTGTGTATCGGCTTCTATATATAAGCTGAGTTGCAAACCAGTGCCCCTGTCGAGAGACAGGGGCATTATTTATTGGCGTCGCCCTTTGTAGCCGCTGGCGCAGCCTGCGATCGAGTGCGCAGCGCTCGCAAGCTCGTTCAGCGTGAGAGTGATGTGGAGTTGGCATTCCACATCCGCTGTGCGGCCGAATGCAGGCAGCTACAGGGAAATGGCGGGGGAGGGGGGCACAAACAAATACGGCCTCTATAAAGAGGCCGTATCCGCTGCAGTCAAGACGTTAGCGCAAGGCAACAGGTCTTACTTGCGGTCTTCCAGCTTGGTGATGTCGCGCGACTCGTAGCCGGTGTACAGCTGGCGAGGACGGCCGATCTTGTAAGGGCTGGAGAGCATTTCTTTCCAGTGCGAGATCCAGCCGACGGTACGCGCCAGGGCGAAGATCACGGTGAACATGCTGGTCGGAATGCCGATGGCCTTGAGGATGATCCCCGAGTAGAAGTCGACGTTCGGGTACAGCGAGCGCTCGATGAAGTACGGGTCGGTCAGGGCGATCTCTTCCAGGCGCATGGCCAGTTCGAGTTGCGGATCGTTGGTGATGCCCAGTTCCTTCAACACTTCGTCGCAGGTCTGCTTCATGACGGTGGCGCGCGGGTCGCGGTTCTTGTAGACGCGGTGACCGAAGCCCATCAGCTTGAACGGATCGTTCTTGTCCTTGGCCTTGGCGATGAACTTGTCGATGTTCGATACATCGCCAATTTCGTCGAGCATGGTCAGTACGGCTTCGTTGGCGCCGCCGTGAGCCGGGCCCCAGAGTGCAGCGATACCGGCAGCGATACAGGCGAACGGGTTGGCGCCCGAGGAGCCCGCCAGGCGTACGGTGGAGGTCGATGCGTTCTGCTCGTGGTCGGCATGGAGGATGAAGATCCGGTCCATTGCCTTGGCCAGCACCGGGCTGATCGGTTTGATCTCGCACGGGGTGTTGAACATCATGTGCAGGAAGTTTTCCGCGTATGACAGGTCGTTGCGCGGGTACATCATGGGTTGGCCCATGGAGTACTTGTAAACCATCGCGGCCAGGGTCGGCATCTTGGCAACCAGGCGGATCGCGGAAATTTCGCGATGCTGCGGGTTATTGATGTCCAGGGAGTCGTGGTAGAAGGCCGAGAGGGCGCCGACTACGCCGCACATGACCGCCATCGGGTGGGCGTCGCGACGGAAGCCGTTGAAGAAGGTCTTCAACTGCTCGTGAACCATGGTGTGGTTCTTCACGTTGCCGACGAACTGGGCCTTCTGTTCTGCGGTCGGCAATTCGCCGTTGAGCAGCAGGTAGCAGGTTTCCAGGTAGTCCGACTTTTCAGCCAGCTGTTCGATCGGGTAGCCGCGGTGCAACAGAATGCCGTTGTCGCCGTCGATATAGGTGATTTTCGACTCGCAGGAGGCGGTCGACATGAAACCCGGGTCAAAGGTGAAGCGGCCCGTGGCCGTCAAGCCCCGAACATCGATTACATCGGGACCAACGGTGCCGGTTAAAATGGGCAGCTCGACGGGGGCTGCGCCCTCGATGATCAACTGCGCTTTTTTGTCAGCCATGTGGCCTCCTATTTATGCTTGAAATCATCAGACAGACCCCCCACGCAGGGCCCGCACCACTATAGTGAGATAAATCCGAATGTCAATTTGCCTAAAGTCTTGCCCCAGAAGGCTTTAACCGGACTTTTTCCTCGAAATTCCCCGCCATTTACGCCTTTTATCCGCCTAACGCAATGAGCTATTAGGGGAAGGTGATTGCGTTGTCATTAGTAGCCTAACTGTCTATACTCGGCCACCGACCGCCATGGGCTTTCGGGCCCGGTTTGATGGGGGTCGTCACTCCCTGGGTGGTGGGTACCTGACCAGTGCACTCCCCAACAACTTTGCCCTGATTGTTAGGGGCTCTTCAGTGTGAAAAAAGCCGTGAATAGCCAACGACCTGTAAACCTAGACCTAAGGACCATCAAACTCCCAGTCACTGCTTACACGTCCATCCTTCACCGTATTTCCGGTGTCATCCTCTTTGTGAGCCTTGCCATCATGCTTTATGCATTGGACAAGTCGCTCAGCTCCGAGGAAGGCTTCGGCGAGGTGAAAGCGTGTCTGACCAGTCCGCTAGCCAAGCTAGTGATTTGGGGCATCCTGTCCGCCTTGCTGTATCACTTGGTTGCCGGTGTGCGCCATTTGATCATGGATATGGGCATCGGTGAGACGCTGGAAGGCGGCAAGCTGGGCTCTAAAATCGTTATCGCCGTATCCGTGGTGGTAATCGTTCTGGCAGGAGTTTGGATATGGTAACTAACGTCACGAACCTGTCGCGTTCGGGCCTCTATGACTGGATGGCACAACGTGTGTCTGCGGTCGTTCTCGCGGCTTATTTCATCTTCCTGATCGGATACCTCGTTGCGAACCCGGGCCTTGGCTACGAGCAATGGCACGCACTGTTCTCCAACAACTGGATGCGTATCTTCAGCCTGCTGGCCATGGTTGCTCTGGGCGCTCACGCCTGGGTCGGCATGTGGACCATTTCGACCGACTACCTGACGCCGATGGCGCTGGGCAAGTCGGCGACTGCAGTACGTTTCCTTTTCCAGGCAGTATGCGGCGTTGCAATGTTCGCCTACTTCGTCTGGGGTGTGCAGATTCTCTGGGGTATCTGATTCATGGCTAACATTCCAACGATTTCTTTCGACGCCATCATCATTGGTGGCGGCGGTGCCGGCATGCGTGCCGCATTGCAGCTGGCCCAGGGCGGCCACAAGACTGCAGTGATCACCAAGGTGTTCCCGACCCGCTCGCACACTGTGTCGGCCCAGGGCGGCATCACCTGCGCCATCGCGTCGGCCGACCCGAACGATGACTGGCGCTGGCACATGTACGATACCGTCAAGGGTTCCGACTATATCGGTGACCAGGATGCTATCGAATACATGTGTCAGGAAGGCCCGGCCGCGGTTTTCGAGCTGGACCACATGGGTCTGCCGTTCTCCCGCACCGAAACCGGTCGTATCTACCAGCGTCCTTTCGGCGGCCAGTCCAAGGACTACGGTAAAGGCGGCCAGGCTGCCCGTACCTGCGCGGCTTCCGACCGTACCGGTCACGCGCTGCTGCACACCCTTTATCAGGGCAACCTGAAAGCCGGCACCACCTTCCTGAACGAGTACTACGCTGTTGACCTGGTGAAGAACCAGGACGGCGCGTTCGTCGGTGTGATCGCGATCTGCATCGAAACCGGCGAAACCACCTACATCCGCGCGAAAGCCACCGTATTGGCGACCGGCGGTGCAGGGCGTATCTACGCATCCACCACCAACGCCCTGATCAACACCGGTGACGGTGTCGGCATGGCGCTGCGTGCCGGCGTGCCGGTACAAGACATCGAAATGTGGCAGTTCCACCCGACCGGCATCGCCGGCGCCGGTGTACTGGTTACCGAAGGTTGCCGTGGTGAAGGCGGTTACCTGATCAACAAGCATGGCGAGCGTTTCATGGAGCGTTATGCTCCGAACGCCAAGGACCTTGCCGGTCGTGACGTTGTTGCCCGTTCGATGGTGAAAGAAATCATCGCCGGCAACGGTTGCGGTCCGAATGGCGACCACGTGATGCTCAAGCTCGACCACCTGGGCGAGGAAGTATTGCACAGCCGTCTGCCAGGTATCTGCGAACTGTCCAAGACTTTCGCACACGTTGACCCGGTGGTTGCTCCGGTTCCGGTTGTTCCGACTTGCCACTATATGATGGGCGGCGTTGCCACCAACATTCATGGTCAGGCGATCACCCAGAACGCCGAAGGCAACGACGAAATCATCCCTGGCCTGTTCGCAGTGGGTGAAGTGGCTTGCGTATCGGTTCACGGTGCCAACCGTCTGGGCGGCAACTCGCTGCTCGACCTGGTGGTATTCGGCCGCGCTGCCGGCCTGCACCTGGAAAAAGCGCTGACCGACGGTATCGAATACGACGACGCCACCGACGCCGACATCAATGCGGCCCTGGCACGTCTGTCCGCCCTCAACGAGCGTACCGACGGCGAAGACGTGGCGACCCTGCGTCGCGAGCTGCAAAGCTGCATGCAGAACTACTTCGGCGTATTCCGCACCGGCGAATACATGCAGAAGGGCATCGCCCAGCTGGCCGAGCTGCGTACCCGCATCGCCAACGTCAAGATCAACGACAAGTCGCAGGCGTTCAACACAGCACGTATCGAAGCACTGGAACTGCAGAACCTGCTGGAAGTGGCCGAAGCCACTGCCATCGCTGCCGAAGTGCGTAAAGAGTCCCGCGGCGCCCACGCCCGTGAAGACTTCGAAGACCGCGACGACGAAAACTGGCTGTGCCACACCCTGTACTTCCCGGGTGAGAAGCGCGTTGCCAAGCGTGCCGTTAACTTCTCGCCGAAGACTGTTCCGACTTTTGAACCAAAAGTCCGGACTTACTAAAGGGTGATCGATATGTTGCAAGTCGAAGTTTATCGTTACAACCCTGACACCGACTCCGCGCCGAAAACCCAGGTTTTCCAGGTCGACATCGGTGGCAAGGATCTGATGGTGCTGGACGTACTGGCGCTGATCAAAGAGCAGGACGAAGGTTTCTCCTATCGTCGCTCCTGCCGTGAAGGCGTTTGCGGTTCCGACGGCATGAACATCAACGGCAAGAACGGCCTGGCCTGCATCACGCCGCTGTCTGCCGTGGTGAAGAACAACAAGCTGGTTGTTCGTCCGCTGCCAGGTTTGCCGGTTATTCGTGACCTGGTCGTCGATATGAGCATCTTCTACAAGCAATACGAGAAGGTGAAGCCATTCCTGCAGAACGACACGCCGGCTCCGGCCATCGAACGTCTGCAGTCCCCTGAAGAGCGCGAAAAGCTCGATGGTCTGTACGAGTGCATCCTGTGCGCTTGCTGCTCGACTTCCTGCCCGTCCTTCTGGTGGAACCCGGACAAGTTCCTGGGTCCAGCTGCCCTGCTGCAAGCCTATCGCTTCCTGGCAGACAGCCGCGACACCAAGACGTCCGAGCGCCTGGCTTCGCTGGATGATCCGTTCAGCGTATTCCGCTGCCGCGGCATCATGAACTGCGTCAACGTTTGTCCGAAAGGCCTGAACCCGACTAAGGCCATCGGTCACATACGTAACATGCTGCTCTCGAGCGGCGTGTGATTCAGCTGCTGTAACCCAGTTGTTGTAAAGGCAGGACCGCTGTACCCGTAGAGGCTACGGCGCAGGCTTCAACCGGCGCCGTAGTTTTAAGCTGAGCAGCAGCTCACAAAGTTGCCGCTCGTATTTTGAAGAAATGAGACAAGCAGGGGCATCCGGGCTGGTACCCGGACTATCAGCGTGATCCTAAGTGGCTTGTTTTGGTCGCTGCACTCGGACTTTTGCAAGTTTGCTCGGTGTCTTCGCCGGTGGTGTTCCCCTAACCGAGGGTGACCAAGCATGCAAGAAAGCGTGATGCAGCGCATGTGGAACAGCGCCTACCTATCCGGTAGTAACGCTGCCTATGTGGAAGAGCTCTACGAGCTCTACCTGCACGACCCTAACGCTGTGCCAGAAGAGTGGCGCACTTACTTCCAGAAGTTGCCTACCGACGGCAGCACTGCCATCGATGTTTCGCACTCGACAATCCGCGATCATTTCGTGTTGCTGGCAAAGAACCAGCGCCGCGCCCAGCCGGTATCCGCCGGTAGCGTGAGCAGCGAGCACGAGAAGAAGCAAGTTGAAGTGCTGCGATTGATCCAGGCCTACCGTATGCGTGGCCACCAGGCAGCCCAGCTGGACCCGCTGGGGCTGTGGCAGCGTCCTGCACCTGCAGACCTGTCAATCAATCATTACGGCTTGACCAATGCCGATCTTGATACGACCTTCCGTGCCGGCGACCTGTTCATCGGCAAAGAGGAAGCGAGCCTACGCGAAATTCACGAAGCGTTGCAGCAGACATATTGCCGCACCATCGGCGCTGAATTTACGCACATCACCGATTCCGAGCAGCGCCAGTGGTTCCAGCAGCGTCTGGAAAGCGTACGCGGCCGTCCGACCTATTCCACGGATATCAAGGGTCATCTGCTCGAGCGCGTCACCGCAGCTGAAGGCCTCGAGAAATACCTGGGCACCAAGTACCCGGGCACCAAGCGTTTCGGCCTGGAAGGCGGCGAAAGCCTGATCCCGATGCTCGACGAGCTGATCCAGCGTTCCGGTTCCTACGGGACCAAGGAAGTCGTGATCGGCATGGCCCACCGTGGTCGCCTCAACGTCCTGGTCAACACCTTCGGCAAGAACCCGCGCGAGCTGTTCGACGAGTTCGAAGGCAAGAAGAAGGTCGAACTGGGCTCCGGTGACGTGAAATACCACCAGGGCTTCTCGTCCAACGTGATGACCACCGGCGGTGAAGTTCACCTGGCCATGGCCTTCAACCCGTCCCACCTGGAGATCGTTTCGCCAGTGGTCGAGGGTTCGGTGCGCGCCCGTCAGGATCGCCGCAACGACCAGACCGGTGACAAGGTTCTGCCAATCTCGATCCACGGTGACGCTGCTTTCGCAGGCCAGGGCGTGGTGATGGA
This sequence comes from Pseudomonas sp. 09C 129, assembly GCF_002843625.1. Classification (NCBI taxonomy): domain Bacteria; kingdom Pseudomonadati; phylum Pseudomonadota; class Gammaproteobacteria; order Pseudomonadales; family Pseudomonadaceae; genus Pseudomonas; species Pseudomonas sp. 09C 129. The sequence goes on from NZ_CP025261.1 coordinate 2,387,385, forward strand.
AACCTTCCAGATGTCGCAGACCCGCGGTTTCAAGACCGGCGGCACCGTGCACATCGTGATCAACAACCAGGTCGGTTTCACCATCAGCAACCCGCTGGACTCGCGCTCCACCGAGTACGCCACCGATGTCGCGAAAATGATCCAGGCGCCGATCCTCCATGTGAATGGTGACGATCCGGAAGCCGTACTGTTCGTGACCCAGCTGGCCATCGACTACCGCATGCAGTACAAGCGCGATGTGGTGATCGACCTGGTCTGCTACCGTCGTCGCGGCCACAACGAAGCGGACGAGCCAAGCGGCACCCAGCCTCTGATGTACCAGCAGATCGCCAAGCAGCGCACCACCCGTGAGCTGTATGCCGATCGTCTGGTCCAGGCAAGCGTGCTCGACGCCGAGCGTGTTCAGGCGAAAGTCGACGAATACCGCAACGCGCTGGACAACGGCCTGCACGTAGTGAAGAGCCTGGTCAAAGAGCCGAACAAAGAGCTGTTCGTGGACTGGCGTCCATATCTGGGCCACGCCTGGACTGCGCGTCACGACACCACCTTCGATCTGAAGACCCTGCAGGAACTGTCCGCCAAGCTGCTGGAACTGCCGGAAGGTTTCGTGGTTCAGCGCCAGGTCGCGAAGATCTACGAAGACCGTCAGAAGATGCAAGCCGGCGGCCTGCCGATCAACTGGGGTTATGCCGAAACCATGGCATACGCGACCCTGGCGTTCGAAGGTCACCCGATTCGCATGACCGGCCAGGACATCGGCCGCGGTACGTTCTCGCACCGTCATGCGGTCTTGCACAACCAGAAAGACGCCAGCACCTACATTCCGCTGCAGCACCTGTACGACGGCCAGCCACGTTTCGATCTGTACGATTCGTTCCTGTCCGAAGAAGCCGTACTGGCGTTCGAATACGGTTACTCGACCACCACGCCAAACGCGCTGGTGATCTGGGAAGCCCAGTTCGGCGACTTCGCCAACGGTGCCCAGGTGGTGATCGACCAGTTCATCACCAGTGGCGAGCACAAGTGGGGCCGTCTCTGCGGCCTGACCATGCTGCTGCCGCACGGTTATGAAGGTCAGGGTCCGGAGCACTCTTCGGCTCGCCTGGAGCGTTACCTGCAGCTGTGCGCAGAGCACAACATCCAGGTCTGCATGCCGACCACCCCGGCCCAGATCTACCACCTGCTGCGTCGTCAGGTGATTCGCCCGCTGCGCAAGCCGCTGGTGGTTCTGACTCCGAAGTCGCTGCTGCGTCACAAACTGGCCATCTCGACCCTGGAAGATCTGGCGGAAGGTTCGTTCCAGACCGTTATTCCGGAAATCGATGCCCAGGATCCAAAAGACGTGAATCGTCTGATTCTGTGCAGCGGCAAGGTCTACTACGACCTGCTGGAAAAACGCCGTGCCGAAGGCCGCGACGACATCGCCGTCGTGCGTATCGAGCAGCTGTACCCATTCCCTGAGGACGACTTGAACGAAGTCCTGGCTCCGTACACCAACCTCAAGCATGTCGTTTGGTGTCAGGAAGAGCCGATGAACCAGGGTGCCTGGTACTGCAGCCAGCACCACATGCGCCGCATCGTTGGCAATCACGACAAGTCGCTCGTACTCGAGTACGCGGGCCGTGAAGCCTCTGCTGCACCTGCATGCGGTTACGCGTCGATGCACGCCGAGCAGCAGGAAAAACTGCTGCAAGATGCTTTCACTGTTTAACGCCTTCGCGCACCTGAAACCGAATTTAAGGAACCACAGATAATGGCTATCGAGATCAAAGCCCCCACTTTCCCGGAATCGGTTGCCGATGGCACCGTTGCCACCTGGCACAAAAAACCGGGCGACGCCGTCAAGCGCGACGAGCTGATCGTCGACATCGAAACCGACAAGGTCGTGCTGGAAGTTCTGGCCACCGCTGACGGCGTGCTGGGCGCTATCGTCAAGAACGAAGGTGACACCGTTCTGTCCGACGAAGTCCTGGGCTCCATCGCCGAAGGCGCTGCCGCCGCTGCTGCTCCAGCCGCTGCCGCACCGGCTGCCGCCCAGGCCGCAGCGCCTGCCGCTGAAGGCGAAGACGATCCAATCGCTGCTCCTGCCGCGCGCAAGCTGGCTGAAGAGAACGGCATCAACATCGCTTCCGTTGCCGGTACCGGCAAAGGCGGTCGCGTGACCAAGGAAGACGTGGTTGCGGCCGTTGCCGCCAAGAAAGCCGCTCCGGCTGCCGCACCTGCCAAGGCCGCTGCTCCTGCCGCTGCTGCTCCGGTATTCGCTGCTGGCGACCGCGTCGAGAAGCGTGTTCCGATGACCCGCCTGCGTGCCAAGGTTGCCGAGCGCCTGGTCGAAGCCCAGTCGAACATGGCGATGCTGACCACTTTCAACGAAGTCGACATGACCGAAGTCATGGCCCTGCGTTCGAAGTACAAGGATCTGTTCGAGAAGTCCCACAACGGCGTACGCCTGGGCTTCATGTCGTTCTTCGTCAAGGCTGCTACCGAAGCGCTGAAGCGTTTCCCTGCGGTCAACGCCTCGATCGACGGCTCCGACATCGTTTACCACGGTTACGCCGACATCGGTGTTGCCGTGTCCAGCGACCGCGGCCTGGTGGTTCCGGTTCTGCGTAACGCCGAACTGATGAGCCTGGCTGAAATCGAAGGCGGCATCGCCACCTTCGGCAAGAAAGCCCGTGACGGCAAACTGTCGATGGAAGAGATGACCGGCGGTACTTTCACCATCACCAACGGTGGTACTTTCGGTTCGATGATGTCGACTCCGATCGTCAACCCGCCACAAGCGGCGATCCTGGGCATGCACAACATTCTGCAGCGCCCTATGGCGATCAACGGTCAGGTGGTTATCCGTCCGATGATGTACCTGGCTCTGTCCTACGATCACCGTTTGATCGACGGCAAAGAAGCAGTGACCTTCCTGGTTACCATCAAGAACCTGCTGGAAGACCCGGCTCGTCTGCTGCTGGATATCTGATTTCGTAGCATGGGCCGATCAGCGATGATCGGCCTTTCGCCGAAACGAACAGCTTCGTCCCACGACGGCCTCCACAAGAGGCCGTCCGGTTTGATTCGAGAAGGAATGACACATGACTCAGAAATTCGACGTGGTAGTGATTGGCGCAGGCCCTGGCGGCTATGTAGCTGCCATTAAAGCTGCGCAACTCGGCCTCACGACTGCCTGCATCGAGAAATATACCGACAAGGAGGGCAAGCTGGCCCTCGGCGGTACTTGCCTGAACGTCGGCTGCATCCCTTCCAAGGCGCTGCTGGACAGCTCCTGGAAATTCCACGAAGCCCAAGACGGTTTCGCGATCCACGGTATCAGCCACGCTGGCGTGTCCATGGACGTGCCTGCGATGGTCGGCCGCAAGGCCAATATCGTGAAAAACCTGACCAGCGGTGTTGCCACCCTGTTCAAGGCCAACGGCGTGACCTCCATCCAGGGCCACGGCAAACTGCTGGCCGGCAAGAAAGTCGAAGTCACCAAGCCTGACGGCTCGGTGGAAGTGATCGAAGCCGAGAACGTCATCCTGGCGCCGGGCTCCCGTCCAATCGACATTCCACCGGCTCCGGTCGATCAGAAAGTGATCGTCGACTCTACCGGCGCCCTGGAATTCCAATCCGTACCAAAACGCCTGGGCGTGATCGGCGCTGGCGTGATCGGTCTGGAGCTGGGTTCGGTATGGTCCCGTCTGGGCGCTGAAGTGACCGTCCTGGAAGCCCTGGACACCTTCCTGATGGCTGCCGACACCGCCGTCTCCAAGGAAGCGCTGAAAACCCTGACCAAACAGGGTCTGGACATCAAGCTGGGCGCTCGCGTCACCGGCTCCAAGGTCAACGGCGAAGAAGTGGTCGTGACCTACACCGATGCCAACGGCGAACAGAACATCACTTTCGACAAGCTGATCGTAGCCGTTGGTCGCCGTCCAGTGACCACTGATCTGCTGGCTGCCGATTGCGGCGTGACCCTCGACGAGCGCGGTTTCGTGCACGTTGACGATCACTGCGCTACCACCGTACCGGGCGTTTACGCGATCGGCGACGTGGTTCGCGGCATGATGCTGGCTCACAAGGCCTCGGAAGAGGGCATCATGGTCGTCGAGCGCATCAAGGGCCACAAGGCTCAGATGAACTATGACCTGATCCCTTCGGTTATTTATACTCACCCGGAAATCGCGTGGGTCGGCAAGACCGAGCAGGCCTTGAAAGCTGAAGGCGTTGAAGTTAACGTCGGCACCTTCCCGTTCGCAGCCAGCGGCCGTGCCATGGCAGCCAACGACACCGGCGGTTTCGTAAAAGTCATCGCTGATGCCAAGACTGACCGTGTACTGGGCGTTCACGTGATCGGCCCAAGCGCGGCAGAACTGGTTCAGCAAGGTGCGATCGGCATGGAATTCGGCACCAGCGCCGAAGACCTGGGCATGATGGTTTTCTCCCATCCGACCCTGTCCGAAGCCCTGCACGAAGCAGCACTGGCAGTGAATGGCGGCGCCATCCACATCGCCAACCGCAAAAAGCGTTAAGACAATAAGAAACCACGGCGGATTGCCCGTCGTGAGCCTTGCGAGCAAGACTCACCGCGGAACGTCCGCTGGACTCGACCTCACGGGAATCTTCATGCACTGTGCCGCAGCCCAGGCTGCGGATGCGGGGCAGGGGAGTCCGGTGAGGAGCGGTCACAGGTGGCGCGGCACTCATCAAGAGCGCAGCGCCGAATGCGCAGTACCTAACGAAGACGGTAAAAAGCATGAATCTTCACGAGTATCAGGGTAAGCAGCTGTTCGCTGAATACGGCCTGCCAGTATCCAAAGGCTACGCGGTAGACACCCCGGAAGAAGCAGCAGAAGCTTGCGACAAGATCGGCGGCTCCGAGTGGGTTGTCAAAGCCCAGGTTCACGCCGGTGGTCGCGGTAAAGCGGGCGGCGTAAAGCTGGTTCGCAGCAAAGAAGACGCTAAAGCATTCGCTCAACAGTGGTTGGGCAAGCGTCTGGTGACTTACCAGACTGACGCCAATGGCCAGCCAGTCACCAAGATCCTGGTTGAATCGTGCACTGATATCGCTAAAGAGCTGTACCTGGGCGCTGTCGTCGACCGTTCGAGCCGTCGCATCGTGTTCATGGCTTCCACCGAAGGTGGCGTGGACATCGAGAAAATCGCTCACGACACTCCAGAAAAAATTCTGAAAGCCACTATCGATCCACTGGTTGGCGCTCAGCCATTCCAGGGTCGCGAGCTGGCTTTCCAGCTGGGCCTGGAAGGCAAGCAAGTCACTCAGTTCGCCAAGATCTTCGTAGGCCTGGCCAAACTGTTCCAGGACCACGATCTGGCACTGCTGGAAGTGAACCCGCTGGTGATCAAGGCTGATGGCGATCTGCACTGCCTGGACGCGAAGATCAACATCGACGCCAACGCCATGTACCGTCAGCCTAAGCTGAAGACTTTCCACGATCCGTCCCAGGACGATCCGCGCGAAGCGCACGCTGCCAAGTTCGAACTGAACTACGTAGCGCTGGAAGGCAACATCGGCTGCATGGTCAACGGTGCCGGCCTGGCCATGGGTACCATGGACATCGTCAACCTGCACGGCGGCAAGCCAGCCAACTTCCTCGACGTAGGTGGTGGTGCTACCAAAGAGCGCGTGACCGAAGCCTTCAAGATCATCCTGTCCGACACCAACGTCGCTGCAGTACTGGTCAACATCTTCGGCGGCATCGTTCGTTGCGACATGATTGCCGAAGGCATCATCGGTGCAGTGAAAGAAGTCGGCGTGAAAATCCCGGTTGTTGTTCGCCTTGAAGGCAACAACGCTGAACTGGGCGCTAAAGTACTGGCAGAAAGCGGCTTGAACATCATCGCTGCTACCAGCCTGACCGACGCTGCTCAACAAGTTGTCAAAGCTGCGGAGGGCAAATAATGAGCGTCCTGATCAATAAAGACACCAAAGTTATCTGCCAGGGTATTACCGGTTCGCAAGGTAGTTTCCACACCCAGCAAGCCATCGAATACGGCACCAAGATGGTTGGCGGCGTAACTCCGGGCAAAGGCGGCACCGAGCACCTGGGCCTGCCTGTCTTCAACACCGTGAAAGACGCTGTAGCTGCCACTGGCGCCACCGCCAGCGTGATCTACGTTCCAGCTCCTTTCTGCAAGGACTCCATCCTGGAAGCGGCTTTCGGCGGCATCAAGCTGATCGTCTGCATCACCGAAGGCATTCCTACCCTGGACATGCTGGACGCTAAAGTTAAGTGCGACGAGCTGGGTGTTACCCTGATCGGCCCTAACTGCCCAGGCGTGATCACTCCAGGCGAATGCAAGATCGGCATCATGCCAGGTCACATTCACTTGCCAGGCAAGGTCGGTATCGTTTCCCGTTCCGGCACCCTGACTTACGAAGCCGTGAAGCAGACCACTGACGCCGGTTTCGGTCAGTCCACCTGCGTCGGCATCGGTGGTGACCCGATCCCAGGCTCCAACTTCATCGACATCCTGAAGTTGTTCCAGGAAGACCCGAAGACCGAAGCGATCGTGATGATCGGTGAGATCGGCGGTTCGGCTGAAGAAGAAGCGGCTGCCTACATCAAGGCTAATGTGACCAAGCCGGTTGTTTCCTACATCGCTGGTGTGACTGCTCCTCCGGGCAAGCGCATGGGCCATGCTGGCGCAATCATCTCTGGCGGCAAAGGCACTGCAGACGAGAAATTCGCTGCTCTGCAAGACGCAGGCGTGAAAACCGTGCGTTCGCTGGCAGACATCGGCAAGGCCCTGGCCGAGCTGACTGGCTGGGCTGTCAAGTAAGCCTCGCGCTTAGCTGACGCTCCACCAACAAAGGCCACCTTCGGGTGGCCTTTGTTCGTTAAGAGCAGTTGCAAAGCCTCAAGCGACAAGCTGCAAGAGAAGCTTGTCGCTTGAAACTTGTACCTTGCAGCTGCTTTTGATACGTAAACGCGACACGCAAATGTCGCTGATCGGACAGTTCGCCCTCTAACAGTGCGTTTGTCTTACAAATTCGGTAGTCTAGCCGCCTCTTTTGCGTCTGCGTCCCACAAGGAAGCCGCGCGCTAAACGGGTCAGTCCTATACGGACCGACAGCATTTCCCTCACCCATAAGGGAAATCCCTCTCTAAATTCCGATTCAGTAGTGTGGTATTTCCTTAATGAAAGTGTTGAAAGGCCAGGACATTCTGGCACTGGGTTTTATGACCTTTGCCCTGTTCGTCGGGGCCGGCAATATCATCTTCCCGCCTATCGTCGGCTTGCAGTCCGGACCTAACGTCTGGATCGCGGCGCTGGGCTTTCTGATCACCGCTGTGGGGCTTCCGGTGGTGACTGTCATTGCGCTGGCCAAGGTCGGTGGGGCGATGGACGCGCTAAGCAGCCCGATCGGCAAGATCGCCGGTGGCCTGCTGGCGGCGGTCTGCTACCTGGCGGTCGGCCCGTTGTTCGCGACGCCGCGTACCGCGACCGTGTCCTTCGAAGTAGGCCTGGCGCCCCTGACCGGCGAAAGCCCGCTGGCGCTGTTCCTCTATAGCTCGGTGTATTTCCTGCTGGTGTTTTTCATCTCTCTCTACCCGGGACGCCTGCTGGATACCGTTGGGCGTTTCCTCGCGCCGCTGAAGATCATCGCCCTGGCCGTACTGGGCATCGCCGCGTTCGCCTTGCCGGCCGGTGATATCGGTGTTGCGACGCCCGAATACGTCGCGGCGCCGTTCTCCCAAGGCTTCATCAATGGTTACCTGACCATGGATACCCTGGGCGCGCTGGTGTTCGGTATCGTCATCGTCAACGCCATCCGTTCCCGCGGTGTCGAGTCGCCACGCCTGATCACCCGTTACGCGATCATCGCCGGGCTGATTGCCGGTATCGGCCTGGCGCTGGTGTATGTCAGCCTGTTCCGCCTGGGTTCGGGCAGCCATGAAGTCGCGGCCGGAGCCACCAATGGCGCGGCAGTGCTGCACGCTTATGTGCAACACACCTTCGGCTCCCTGGGCAGCGGCTTCCTCGCCGTGCTGATTTCCCTGGCCTGCCTGGTGACCGCGGTCGGTTTGACCTGCGCTTGCGCGGAGTACTTCAGCCGCGTACTGCCGCTGTCGTACAAGACCCTGGTGATCATCCTGGCGGCGTTCTCGCTGCTGGTGTCCAACCTGGGCCTGACCAAGCTGATCGCCTTCTCCATCCCGGTGCTGACCGCGATCTACCCACCGTGCATCGCCCTGGTGGCCCTGAGCTTCTGCAAGGACTTCTGGCATGAGCAAGGCCGCATCGTCGGTCCGGTAATGCTGGTGTCCTTCCTGTTCGGCCTGATCGACGCCCTCAAGGGCGCCGGCCTGGCGGACTGGATGCCAACCCAGTTGATGCACCTGCCGCTGAGCGAGCAGGGCCTGGCGTGGCTGGTGCCTTCGGTCATGACCCTGGTGGTCGCGGTAGCCTGCGACCGCCTGCTGGGCAAGCGCAGCGAAGCGCTGGCCTAAACCGCTATCTGCCGGGGCCTGTCACAAGCGGGCACCGAGTAGCCATGAAAATGCCCCGTATCCCGCGATACGGGGCATTTTTTATGGGCGGCCAATGGTGTCTTTTTTCCTCGATCAACGTCGAAGCAGTGCCAGTTGTATCCGCACTCTGCCAACGCCTATCCGGGAACCTGCATGTCGTTCGTCGAAGCCAACCTGATCCATCTCATCGCCGCCCTCTGGTTTGTCATCTGCTGGGGCGGCTACACCCGCTACGCCACGTGGAAGGGCCGCGACACCGCGTGCCTGGCCAGCGTGCTGCATTTGTACCGGGAAGACTGGATGCGCCGCATGCTGCTGCGCGATAACCGCATTGCCGACGCCAGCGTGATCGGCAACCTGGAGCGCAATGCCTCGTTCTTTGCTTCCAGCACCCTGATTATCCTCGCCGGTATCCTCACCGTGCTTGGCGCTTCCGAGCGTGCGGTGTCGCTGCTGGCCGACATTCCCATGGTGCAGCAAGCCTCCCAGGGCATGTCGGAGATCAAGCTGCTGTGCCTGGCCCTGGTGTTCGTCTATGCCTTTTTCACCTTCAGTTGGTGCATGCGCCAGTACAACTTCGCGGCCATTCTCGTGGGTTCGGCACCGATGATCGGTGAGCGGCATGTTTCCGAACAGGAGCGAAAAGCCTTTGCAATGCGGGCCGCGCGGGTGATTTCCATGGCCGCCAACCAGTTCAACTTCGGTCTGCGCTCCTATTACTTCGGCATGAGCATGCTGGCCTGGTTCGTCAGCCCCTGGCTGTTTATGTTGATGAGCGCGGGCGTGGTGCTGGTGCTGTACCGCCGGGAGTTTCATTCCGACGTGTTGGACGTGATGGTCTATACCCCTACAGAGGCACCATTGCCCGAGGCGAACAAGGAGATAGCCTGATGAGTATTGCGTTTTGGTGTGTGTTTATCAGCGCGCTGTTGATTTACGTGGCGCGCATACCAGTAGCCAGAGCGATGAAAGAGCAGGGCGGTTACGACAATCACCTGCCACGCCAGCAACAGACACAACTCACAGGGTTCGGTGCCCGGGCAGTGGCGGCGCACCAGAACAGTTTCGAAGCCTTCATGTTATTCGCGGTCGGGGTCCTGATGGCCCATACCACCCAGACTCAGGGCTGGCTGATCGACGGCCTGGCGATTGTCTTCGTCATTACGCGGGTTATCTATCTGCTTTGCTATTGGGCGGATCTTGCCTGGCAGCGCAGTCTGGTCTGGTTTATCGGTCTGCTCTGCTCATTGCTGCTGATGCTTAGTCCGACTTTTCGCAGCCTGTTGGCTTAGCGTTATTGCAGACAAAGTAAAGCCCGCACTAGGCGGGCTTTCTTTTTGCTGCACTAAAACCGGATTAGTTGGTTTTAGGAGCGGCTTCCTTGGCAGCTTCTTCAGCCGCTGCTTTGCTCGATTCAACCTGATCTTTGGCTGCTTCGGCGTTTTCTTTTGCAGCTTCGTTCACTTTATCCTGAGCTTCATTCATTTTCTGTTGAGCTTGCTCAGCATGTTGGTTGGCATCTTGAGCTTTGTCCTCGGATTTTTTATCGCAGGCAGCGAGACCGAGGGAAGCGGTCAGCATCAGGGCAATAGCTAAAGTCTTACGCATGGGGTGTTTCTCCTTATTGAAGATATCTTCTGGCCTTTCGAGCATGGCTCTACAGGTTAAGTTCCTTGAAAGTTAAAGATATATAAAGTGCCAGCAATATGGAACTTTTACCTGCCGCGTTAACCGAGCGGTTTTGACACCAACTAGAGAATTTCCTTATGGAGCAAAACCCTGTTTTTGAGCGTGCGACGCGATTTTTGTCGGCGTTGCGCCATTGCCAGGTATTGGCCATGAGCGTGCACAGCGCCTCAAAAGACGGCATCACCCTGATGTTGCCTTACAGCCCGCAGATAGTCGGCAACCCCGAGACCGGAGTGATCCACGGTGGTGCGCTGACCTCGTTGATGGACACCGCCTGTGGCATGGCGACCTTGTGCGTCCTGCCGGAGTTCGAGGTCTGCCCGACCCTGGACCTGCGCATCGATTACATGCACCCGGCGCAGCCAGGCAAGAGCGTGTATGGCTTTGCCCAGTGCTACCGGGTGACCACCGATGTGATTTTCACCCGTGGTTTTGCCTATCAGGACGACCCCGAGCACCCTGTTGCCCATGTGGTGGGCACCTTCATGCGCATGGGCAAGGGCAGCAAAGGTTTTGCCGGCGCCATCAAGGGTGAGCAGCTATGAGCGACGATTTCCAGAGGCAAGTGCTGCATGCCCACCAGCAAGGCGATTATGCCGCGCTGCTGCAATTGATTCCCTACGCCAGACTGATCGGCATCGAGTGTTCGCGGCAGGGCGATGAGTTGCTGTTTCGCCTGCCCGCCAACCGCGACAATATCGGCAACCCGTTGCTGCCGGCCCTGCACGGTGGGGTGATCGCCGGATTCATGGAGCTGGCCGCGGCCCTGCATCTGTTGATTGGCACCGGCTCGCCGGGCGTGCCGAAGATCATCGACTTTTCCCTCGATTACCTGCGTGCCGGGCAATTTCGCGATACCTATGCCCGATGCCAGGTCTGCCGCCAGGGACGGCGGGTGGCGAACGTGGCCATCACCGCCTGGCAGAGCAGCGCGGAGGAGCCGATTGCCACCGCCCGCGCACATTTCAAGCTCGAAGAAAGTCCAGGGTCTTGAAATCTCAGGTATAGCCCCCAACTCTGTGGACATCCCGCCGTAAGCCCTCCGGGCGCGGCTTATGCCATCTGATTGGAGTTTGATGACCATGAGTGTGGAAACTCAAAAGGAAACCCTGGGCTTCCAGACCGAGGTAAAGCAACTGCTGCACCTCATGATCCATTCGCTGTATTCCAACAAGGAAATCTTCCTTCGCGAACTGATCTCGAACGCCTCTGACGCTGTCGACAAATTGCGCTTCGAAGCCCTGTCCAAGCCTGAGTTGCTGGAAGGTGGCGCGGAGCTGAAAATCCGTGTGAGCTTCGACAAGGAGGCCAAGACCGTCACCCTCGAAGACAACGGCATCGGCATGAGCCGGGACGATGTGATCACCCACCTGGGGACCATCGCCAAGTCCGGCACCGCCGATTTCATGAAAAACCTCACCGGCGACCAGAAGAAGGATTCGCACCTGATCGGTCAGTTCGGCGTGGGCTTCTATTCCGCCTTCATCGTCGCCGACAAGGTCGATGTCTTCAGCCGCCGCGCCGGCCTTGACGCCAGCGAAGGCGTGCATTGGTCCTCCAAGGGCGAAGGCGAGTTCGAAGTCGCGACCATCGACAAGGCCGACCGCGGTACCCGCATCGTCCTGCACCTGAAGTCTGGCGAAGACGAGTTCGCCGACGGCTGGCGCCTGCGCAACATCATCAAGAAGTACTCCGACCATATCGCCCTGCCGATCGAGCTGCCGAAAGAGGCTGCCGCCGTCGAGGGTGAAGAGAAGCCTGCGCAGGAATGGGAAACCGTCAACCGTGCCAGTGCCCTGTGGACCCGTCCGCGTACCGAGATCAAGGATGAGGAATACCAGGAGTTCTACAAGCACATCGCCCATGATTTCGAGAACCCGCTGAGCTGGAGCCACAACAAGGTCGAAGGCAAGCTGGAATACAGCTCGCTGCTGTATGTGCCGGCCCGTGCGCCATTCGACCTGTACCAGCGTGAAGCGCCGAAAGGCCTGAAGCTGTACGTGCAGCGCGTGTTCGTGATGGACCAGGCAGAATCCTTCCTGCCGCTGTACCTGCGCTTCATCAAGGGCGTGGTCGACTCCAACGACCTGTCGCTGAACGTGTCGCGGGAAATCCTGCAGAAAGACCCGATCATCGACTCCATGAAGTCGGCGCTGACCAAGCGCGTGCTGGACATGCTGGAAAAACTGGCGAAGAACGAGCCTGAGCAATACAAGGGCTTCTGGAAAAACTTCGGCCAGGTGATGAAGGAGGGCCCGGCCGAAGACTTCGCCAACAAGGAAAAGATCGCCGGCCTGCTGCGCTTCGCCTCCACCCAGGGCGACGACGGCGAGCAGAATGTTTCCCTGGCCGAGTACCTGGCACGCGCCAAGGAAGGCCAGGAAAAGATCTACTACCTCACCGGCGAAACCTACGCGCAGGTCAAGAACAGCCCGCACCTGGAAGTCTTCCGCAAGAAAGGCATCGAAGTGCTGCTGCTGACCGACCGCATCGACGAGTGGCTGATGAGCTACCTGAGCGACTTTGACGGCAAGAGCTTTGTCGACGTGGCGCGTGGTGACCTGGACCTGGGCAACCTGGACTCGGAAGAGGACAAGAAGGCCGCGCAAGAAGTCGCCAAGAGCAAGGAAGGCCTGGTGGAGCGGATCAAGACCGCCCTGGGCGATACCGTCAGCGAAGTGCGGGTTTCCCACCGCTTGACCGACTCCCCGGCGATCCTGGCGATCGGCGAGCAGGACCTGGGCCTGCAGATGCGCCAGATCCTCGAGGCCAGCGGGCAGAAGGTGCCGGATTCCAAGCCGATCTTCGAATTCAACCCGGCTCACCCGTTGATCGAGAAACTCGACGGCGAGCAGAGCGACGAGCGCTTCGGCGACCTGTCGCACATCCTCTTCGATCAGGCGGCCCTGGCGGCCGGCGACAGCTTGAAAGACCCGGCCGCCTATGTGCGTCGTCTGAACAAGCTGCTGGTTGAACTGTCGGTTTAACTGCGTTGTATAAAAACCCGCTTCGGCGGGTTTTTTCATTCCGGTGTTTTTGAATCAGGAGTCTGAAATGAGCCAAGTCACTGTTCGTTCCCTGGTCTACCAGATTGATGGTCAATCCTATGAAAGCCGCCTGGCGTTCGATGCCAGCCAGCAGGGCCCGCGTCCGGGGCTGTTGATGGCGCCGAACTGGATGGGTGTCGGCGCCGGTGCCGAGAAGATCGCCGAGGCGGTCGCCGCCAAGGGGTATGTGGTGCTGATCGCCGACCTGTACGGGCAACAGGTCCGCCCGAGCAACGGCGACGAGGCGGGTGCCGCCATGATGCCGCTGAAGAATGACCGGGCCTTGCTACGCAAGCGCATGCAGGCGGCCTTCGAGGCGCTGCAGAGTCAGCAGGAAGCGGCGGTGGACAAGGCCCGGCTGGCCACCTTCGGCTTCTGCTTTGGCGGCTGCTGCTCCCTGGAGCTGGCGCGCAGCGGCGCGCCGCTGAAAGCCGCGGTGTCTTTCCACGGCACCCTGGATACGCCGAATCCGGCCGACGCCCGGAACATCAAGGGTTCGGTGCTGGTGCTGCACGGCGCTTCCGACCCGCTGGTGCCGAAAGAGCAATTGCCGGCCTTCGAAGAGGAAATGAACGCCGCGGGGGTGGATTGGCAACTGCTGAGTTACGGCGGCGCGGTGCATTCCTTCACCGATCCGCACGCCAATGTGCCGGGCAAGATGATGTACGACGCCAAGACCGCCCGTCGCGCCTTCACCTCGATGCACAACCTGCTGGATGAAGTGTTCAAGGGCTGAGCCCCGGGAACGACAAGCCCGCTTGGCGATGCAATGCGGCTCTCAGTGAGCCGCCTTGTACGCCAGGCGGGCTTTTTTGTGCCTGTCGGCCATTCAGATCCGCGTCAGTGCCTGGGCCAGGTCGGCGCGCAGATCCTCCACATCCTCGACCCCCACGGACAAACGCACCAGCCCGTCGCCGATGCCGAGCTGCGCCCGGGTGTCTGCGGGAATGCTGGCGTGGGTCATGATCGCCGGGTGCTCGATCAGGCTTTCCACACCGCCCAGGCTCTCGGCCAGGGCGAAGATCCGCACGCTCTCGAGAAAACGCCTGGCGCCGGCCAGGTCGCAGTCCAGGTCGAGGGAAATCATCCCGCCGAAACCGTGCATCTGCCGCCGTGCCAGTGCGTGCTGCGGGTGGGACGGCAGGCCCGGGTAGTAGACCCGCGCCACCTGTGGCTGGCGTTCCAGCCATTGCGCCAGCTCCAGGGCGTTGCTGCAGTGGCGTTCCATGCGCAGCGCCAGGGTCTTTACCCCGCGCAGGGTGAGGAAGGCGTCGAACGGCCCGGCGATCGCTCCCACGGCGTTCTGCAGGAAGCCCAGGCGCTCGACCAGGTCGGGGTTCTGCCCGACCACCGCGATACCGCCGATTACGTCGGAATGGCCGTTGAGGTACTTGGTCGTCGAGTGCAGCACGATATCGAAGCCCAGCTCCAGCGGACGCTGGATCCACGGGCTGGCAAAGGTGTTGTCGGCGACGCAGATGATGCCCCGCGCCCGGCAGATGCGCGCGATGGCGGCGAGATCGGTGAGGCGCAGCAAGGGGTTGCTCGGGGTCTCGACCATGACCATCCGGGTGTCGTCCTGCAGCGCCGCTTCGAAAGCCGACAGATCGGTCAGGTCGACGAAGCTGAAGCGATGGCCGGCGCTGCGTTGGCGCACCTTGTCGAAGAGACGGAACGTCCCGCCGTACAAGTCATTGCCGGAAACGATATGCGCGCCCGCGTCGAGCAGTTCGAGCACGGTGGAAATCGTTGCCAGCCCGGAGGCGAAGGCGAAGGCCTGGGTGCCGCCCTCGAGGTCCGCCACGCAGCGCTCCAGGGCCCAGCGCGTGGGGTTGTGCGAGCGCCCGTAGTCGAGCCCCTTGTGCACCCCGGGGCTTTGCTGGGCATAGGTGGAGTTGGCATAGATCGGCGGCATCAGCGCCCCGGTGGAAGGGTCCGGCGTTTGCCCCGCATGGATTACCCGGGTGGCGAAGGCGCGTGGCGCGCCGCTTTCATCCTGTTGGCTCATGGCAGTGATCTCCGTAAGTGGTTGAGCATGTCGACCCGGGTAATCAAGCCGTGGAAGCCCGAAGCGTCGGCGATGATCGCCACTAAGCCACGGTCGAGTTCCGCCTCCAGTTCGGCCAGGCTGGCGCCGGGAGGCAGGGTTTCCAGCTGATCGGTCATGGCGCTGGCCACGGTCTTGCGAAAGTGTGAAGCATCTTCGTGCACGCCCAGCAGGATGTCCGACTCGTCGATCACCCCGACCAGCCGCTGCCCGTCCACCAGCACCGGCAGTTGCGAGACGTCGGCCAGGCGCATGCGCTGGAAGGCGGTGAGCAGGGTATCGTCCGGCCCCACGCTGATTACCCGGCCGTCCTCGAAGCGCCGCGCGATCAGGTCGCGCAGGTCACCGTAGCCTTTGCGTTGCAGCAGGCCCTGGTCGTTCATCCATTGGTCGTTGTAGATCTTCGACAGGTAGCGGGTGCCGGTGTCGCAGACGAAGCTGACCACCCGCTTCGGCTCAGTCTGCTCGCGGCAGTAGCGCAGAGCCGCGGCCAGCAGGGTACCGGTCGAAGAGCCACCGAGAATACCCTCGGCGCGCAGCAACTGGCGGGCGTGCTCGAAACTTTCCTCGTCGCTGATGGAATAGGCCTTGCGCACGCTGGAAAGGTCGGCGATGGACGGAATGAAGTCTTCGCCGATGCCTTCCACCGCCCAGGAACCGGGCGTGCCGAGGGCGCCGCTGCGGCTGTATTCGGCCATCACCGAGCCGACCGGATCGGCCAGGACCATGGCCAGGTCCGGCTGCACCCGGCGGAAGAACCGGGTCAGGCCGGTCAGGGTGCCGGCCGAGCCGACGCCGACCACGATGGCGTCCACGTCATGCTGGGTCTGCGCCCAGATTTCCGGCGCGGTGCTGCATTCGTGGGCCAGCGGGTTGGCCGGGTTGTTGAACTGATCGGCGAAGAACGCGTCGGGAATCTCCTTGGTCAGTCGCGCGGCCATATCCTGGTAGTAGTCAGGGTGGCCCTTGCCGACATCGGAGCGGGTGATGTGCACTTCGGCGCCCATCGCCTTGAGATGCAGGACTTTCTCGGTGGACATCTTGTCCGGCACCACCAGGACCACTCGATAACCCTTGGCGCGGCCGACCAGGGCCAGGCCGAGGCCGGTGTTGCCGGCGGTGGCTTCGACTATGGTGCCACCGGGTCGCAGGCGGCCATCGCGCTCGGCGGCATCGATCATCGCCAGGCCGATGCGGTCCTTGATCGAGCCACCGGGGTTTTGCGATTCAAGCTTGAGAAACAGCGTACAGGGGCCGGTATCGAAACGGCTGACACGCACCAGCGGCGTGTTGCCGATCAGTTCGAGTACGGCGGGACGGGAGTCGTTCGGCATGTCGTCACCTCGCTACGCAAAGCTGCGCTGGATGGGCGACCCACGGCGAATCATCGCGCGCCGGTCGCAGGCAATGCATCGCTTGGACCATAGGCCGGGATCCGGCTACCCGCAACCGCTCGCGCCGGCCGGTACCTGGTTGCGCAACCAGGCGGCGGGGGAAGCCTGGCCCGGCGCTTGACCTGTCCGGATCACCGAGCGCCCGGCGCTACAGGGGTGACGGCGAGCCTTTGCCCTTGGGCAGTTCGATTCGTTCGCTTTCTCCCGGCACCGTCGGCCAATCGCCAGCAGCCCAGCGCTGGCGGGCTTCATCGATACGGGCCGGGTCGCTGGAGACGAAGTTCCAGTTGATCCGTCGTGGACCATCCAGCGGCGCGCCGCCGAACAGCACGGCATGGCAATCACTGTCGGCGAACAGGGTGGGTGTGGTTCCGGCCGGCAGGATCACCAGCGAGTGCGGTTCGACGGGCTCGCCATCCAGTTGGGCGTCGCCTTCGAGCACGTACAGGGCGCGCTCTTCATGTTCGGCGGGGATCAGCAGGGTGGTCGCGGTCTGTAGCTGTATTTCGGCATACAGGGTCGGGGAGAGCACTGGCACCGGCGATTCCAGGCAGAAACCGCTGCCGGCGATCATGCGGATCTTGACCCCGAGGTTGTCGCTGACCGGCAGGGTCGCGGCCGGGTGATGGCTGTAGTGCCCCGGGCCTTGTTCATGGGCCTTGGGCGAAGCCAGCCAGACTTGCAGGCCGTGCATGCTGAAGTCGCTGTCGATCAGCGCCTGCGGGGTACGCTCGACGTGGGCGATGGCGCTGCCGGCGGTCATCCAGCTGACATCCCCCGGGTTCACCACCTGATCGGAGCCGAGGCTGTCCTTGTGCTGGATCTGCCCCTGGAACAGGTAGGTCAGGGTCGACAGGCCGATATGCGGATGCTGGCGGATATTCATGCCCTTGCCCGCGGGGTAGCGGGTTTGCAGCATGTGATCGAAAAACACGAAGGGCCCGACGCTGCGGCATTGGGCCGAGGGCAGCGGACGCAGGATGGGTTGGCCTTCGACGTCCTCGGCGCGAGGGCGAATCACGAGCGGTGTGTTCATGGTGCATTCCAGGCTGATCGGGTTATGCCCGGGAGCATAACCCGCTTGTGCAACCCTTGGCGCTATTGGCTGAAGGCGCCTTCGGAGAGGTGGGTCTCGATGCTCACCTCGGCGGTGGTCATCAGCTTGTGCACCGGGCAGCGGTCGGCGACGCGATGCAGTTCTTCACGCTGGGCGTCGGTGAGCACGCCCTTGAGGGTCAGCTTGACGTGCAGCGCATATTTGCCTTTCTGCTCCTGGCTGTTGTCGTGCTTGACCTCGACCGTGACGCCGGTGAGCGGAATCTCTTTTTTCTGCGCATACAGCTTGAGGGTCAGGGCCTTGCAGGCACCCAGGGCGGCATCGAAAAAGTCGTGGGGTTCCGGCGCGGAGCCTTCGCCGCCCAGGGTCTTGGGCAGGTCGGCGAACAATTGATGGTCATCGATCTGGATGCTGTGGCGGAAACCTTCGCTGGACTCGGTGTTGACGGTGATAGTCATGGCGGACCTCGGGCAGTGGTGAGCAGTCGGAACAGACGTTGAAAGGTGGTGCAGTTATAGAGCATTACGCTTGCCGTGCGTTCCCCTTTTTCTGAACCGTCACCTGCGGGGCAGGGTCTACCCAGCGTCAACCGACGGGAGCCCGCCCATGCACTGGATCTACCTGAGCACCTTGCTGTTGCTGCTGCCGAGCGCCTGGGTCCAGGCCCGCGACTACGCCTACAGCGATGCTCACTTGCATTACGTCGACTTCTTCCAGGAGTCGGCGGGCATGGACAAGCTGCTCAAGGCCATGGCCGACAATCGCATCGAGCATGTGATGATTTCCGGTATCCCGGTGGCCAAGAAATGGCATGAAGACGAACCCAAGCGGCCGCGCTACTACGCCGGCGACGACGCCGATGCCTACTGGTACAGCGCCACCGATGTGATTGTCGCTGCCGCGGTGAACCGCCTGACGCCCGAGCAGCGCCAGCATTTTCATCCGTTCCTGTCCGGCTTCAACCCCAACGACAAGAACTCCGACGCCCATATCCAGCGCATGCTCGACCTCAATCCGGGGCTGTGGCAGGGCATCGGCGAAGTGTTCACCCGCCACGACGACCTGACCGCGCTGACCTCCGGCGATACACCGCGGGCCAATAACGAGGCGATGACGCGGATCTATCACCTGGCGGCGGAAAACGACCTGCCGGTGATGCTGCATTCCAACATCACCTCCAAGCGCGAGAAGAACCCGCTGTACCTGGCGGAAATCGAAGAGCCGCTGCGCAATCATCCCCACACGCGCTTTATCTGGGCCCACGCGGGCACCAGCATGGAGATCCACCGGCATCAGGTGCAGCTGGAATTTCTCCTGCCGACCCTGGCGCGGATGCTCGAGTCTTATCCCAACCTCTACATCGACCTGTCCTGGAGCGTGCTCAGGCCATATCTGCTGGATGAGCAGGGCGTGCCTCGGGCGCAGTGGCTGAAGCTGGTGGAGCGCTTTCCCGAGCGCTTCATGCTGGGTTCGGACGTTGTCGGGCGTTTCAACAAGCTGGGGCGGGAAATGCGCGGCTTCGATCCCTTCCTCGATGCCTTGCCGGAGGCCGTGGCGCGCAAGGTGGCCCGGGACAACTTCCTCGCCGTGCTGCCGCGCGCACGTTGATCCTGGGTGGCTCCGGTTCGTGGGCGTTGCCAAGGTGCTGGTGATGCAGGTTTGTCATCAGCCTGTCATGCCTGCGTCATAGGCTCGCGCCATCTCAATCAAGGAGCGCGATATGCACCTCACCCGTTTAAGCGCATTGGCGGCGCTGATGATGCTCAGTGGCCTTGCCAGTGCTGAAGTCCGTGTCGAAGGACCGGTGGAATATGGTGTGTTCGAGGGGCCGAAGGCCGCGTTGCAGTCGGGTGAGCGGGTGCTGCGGCGCAGCAACGAAAACATCGAGCAGACCGAGATCGTGCCCGCGCGGCTGGGCACTAAGTTCGGCCTGCGTTATCAGTTGGCCGGCAAGGTGGCCGAGGATGTGCCGCTGACCCTGTTGTATTTCACGCCGGGCATCCGTACCCCGGATGGCCAGCGTCACGACAAGCTCGAAGTGACCCAGAAACTGGTGCCGGGCGCGCCGCAGGACATCATGGCCTATGAGTTCACCGAGAGTCATGAGGTGATCCCAGGCGAGTGGCGTTTCATGGTGTTCCAGGGCGACCGTTTGTTGGTCCAGCAGCGTTTTACCGTACGCTGAATCGTTTACGCCCAGGCATCGGAGTGCTTGGGCGTTTTGATATCACGTTTTCGTCTTAAGCAAATTTTCCGTGACCCGATACCTTCAACAGCAGCCCGCTGTATGGCGAATGCAGCGCTTTTGGAAGGAACCGGAGAATGAGCATCAGGAGTCTCAACATTGCACCGCGCGCGGGCCTGGGCTTCGGCCTGCTGGCGTTGATGGTGTTCGGCCTGGGGGCGTTCGCCCTGTTGCAGATGTCGAACATGCGCGCGCAGTCCGACGAGGTCGACAACAACTGGCTACCCAGTGTGATGTCGGTGGGCGAAATGAATCAGGACCTGCTGCGGGTCCGTGCGCTGACCCTGCGCTTGCTGGTCAACCGCAGCCCCCAGGCCCTGGCGCAGAACGAAAGCAAACTCAATGAGATCAAGCGCGGCATGACGGTGGCCCAGGAGCGCTATAACGCGCTGATTGTGCTGCCGGAAGAGCGTGTGCTGTTCGATCGCTACAAGGCCGCCGAGAAGCGCTACCTCGAGCATCAGAACCAGGTAATGGCGCTGTCGCAACAGGGGCGTGTCGAGGATGCGGTCGCGGTGGTCAATGGCGAGATGAGCCAACTGGCCGATGAGCTGGCGGGCACCCTCAACGAGCTGGTGGCCCTCAACCGGCACAACGCCAACCTGGCCACCGAGCTGGCCAGGGCGGTGTTCAGCAACGCCAAGGTCTGGGTGGTCGTAATGGTCGTGGTGGCTGGCCTGATGACCATTGTCCTGGCCCTGTTGCTTACCCGCAGCATCGTACTGCCGCTCGCGCAATCGCTGAACGTGGCCGAGGTGGTGGCCGGTGGCGACCTGACTGAGGACATTCGCATCAGTGGCAAGGATGAGCCGGCGCGCCTGCTGCAGGCGCTCAAGGCCATGCAGCACAGCCTGCGGGAGACCATCCGGCGTATTTCCGACTCTTCCAGCCAGCTGGCTTCCGCTTCGGAGGAACTCAGTTGCGTGACCGAGGACGCCACCCGCGGCCTGCACCAGCAGAGCCAGGAAATCGAACAGGCGGCGACTGCGGTGAACCAGATGACCGCTGCGGTGGAGGAGGTGGCCAGCAATGCCGTGGCAACGTCCGAAGCCTCCCGCCAGTCCGACCTGATTGCCCAGCATGGGCGTGAGCAGGTGCGCCAGACGGTACAGTCCATCGAGTCCCTGGCCGACGACGTGACTGCCAACGCCTCCCAGGTCGAAGAGCTGGCGCAGAAGGTGTATGGCATCAGCAAGGTGCTGGATGTGATTCGTTCGGTGGCCGAACAGACCAATCTGCTGGCCCTGAATGCCGCCATCGAGGCGGCGCGGGCCGGGGATGCCGGTCGCGGGTTCGCGGTGGTGGCGGACGAGGTGCGGGCGCTGGCGCATCGCACCCAGCAATCGACCCAGGAGATCGAGCAGATGATCGGCGGCATTCAGCTGGGCACCGAGCAGGCTGTCAGCTCCATGCAGCAGAGCAACAGTCGGGCCCGCTCGACCCTGGAGCTGGCCAAGGCGGCGGGGACGGCGCTGGAGGAAATCGCCGGGGCGATCACCCTGATCAACGAGCGCAACACGGTGATCGCCAGCGCCTCGGAGGAGCAGGCGGCGGTGGCCAGGGAGGTGGATCGCAACCTGATGAACATCCGCGACCTGGCCATGCAGACCTCGGCCGGGGCCAACCAGACCAGCGCCGCGAGCCAGGAGCTGTCACGGCTGGCGGTGGACCTGAACACCCTGGTGGCGCGTTTCTCGGTGTAAGTGCTTTTACGCGGGGGAAAACAGCCGCCCAATAAAAAACGCCCCGAACCAGTCGGGGCGTTTTTCATGTGGCAAAGGCGGGGCTTACTTGCCCTGCCAGCGCTTCAGGACCAGGGTGGCGTTGGTGCCGCCGAAGCCGAAGCTGTTGCTCATCACGGTGTTGATGGTGGTGTCTTCGCGAGTCTTGGTCAGGATCGGCATGTCGGCTACTTCCGGATCCAGCTCGTCGATGTTGGCCGAACCGGCCATGAAGTTGCCTTCCATCATCAGCAGGCAGTAGATCGCTTCGTGAACGCCGGCGGCGCCCAGGGAGTGACCCGACAGGCTCTTGGTGGAGCTGATGGCTGGAGCCTTGTCGCCGAACACTTCACGCACGCCTTTCATTTCCGCGACGTCGCCGACCGGAGTCGAGGTGCCGTGGGTGTTCAGGTAGTCGATCGGTGCGTCGACAGTGGACATGGCCATCTGCATGCAACGGATTGCACCTTCGCCGCTTGGCGCCACCATGTCGTAGCCGTCGGACGTCGCGCCGTAGCCAACGATTTCGGCGTAGATCTTCGCGCCACGGGCCAGGGCGTGTTCCAGCTCCTCGACCACCACCATGCCGCCACCGCCGGCGATGACGAAGCCGTCACGGTCGGCATCGTAGGCGCGGGAGGCTTGTTCCGGGGTGTCATTGCGCTTGCTGGACAGGGCGCCCATGGCGTCGAACAGGAACGACTGGCTCCAATGTTCTTCTTCACCGCCGCCGGCGAACACGATGTCCTGCTTGCCCATCTGGATCTGTTCCATGGCGGTACCGATGCAGTGAGCACTGGTGGCACAGGCGGAAGCGATGGAGTAGTTCAGGCCCTTGATCTTGAACGGCGTGGCCAGGCATGCGGAAACGGTGCTGCTCATGGTCCGCGTCACGCGGTATGGGCCGACGCGCTTGACGCCTTTCTCGCGCAGGATGTCCAGTGCTTCCATCTGGTTCAGGGTAGAGGCGCCGCCAGAGCCAGCGATCAGGCCGGTACGCGGGTTGGAAACCTGCTCTTCGGTCAGGCCGGAGTCGGCGATGGCGTCTTTCATGGCCAGGTAGGCGTAAGCCGCCGCGTGGCCGACGAAGCGATAGATCTTGCGATCGATCAGCTCTTCGAGATTGAGGTCAATGGAGCCGGAAACCTGGCTACGCAGACCCATTTCGGCATATTCCGGGTTGAAGCGGATGCCAGGGCGACTTGCACGCAGGTTAGCGGAGACGGTCTCTTTGTCATTGCCCAGGCACGAAACGATGCCCAGACCAGTGATAACGACGCGGCGCATGCGGATAACCCTTAGAAGTTGTCAGTGGAGGTGAAAACGCCGACCCGGAGGCCTTCGGCGGTGTAGATTTCGCGGCCGTCGACGCTGACCGAACCATCGGCGATGGCCATGTTCAGCTTGCCCTTGAGGACGCGCTTGATATGAATGTTATAGGTGACTTTCTTGGCGGTCGGCAGCACCTGGCCAAAGAACTTCACTTCGCCCGAGCCCAGGGCGCGACCGCGGCCCGGCAGGCCTTGCCAGCCCAGGAAGAAACCGACCAGTTGCCACATGGCGTCAAGGCCCAGGCAGCCCGGCATCACCGGATCGCCTTCGAAGTGGCAGGCGAAGAACCACAGGTCAGGGGTGATATCCAGCTCGGCGACCAATTCACCTTTGCCGTACTTGCCGCCCTCTTGGCTGATATGAGTGATGCGATCCACCATCAGCATGTTCGGGGCGGGCAGTTGCGCGTTACCTGGGCCGAACAGCTCACCGCGACTGCAGCGCAGCAGATCTTCCCGAGTAAAGGCGTTTTGTTTGGTCATGCGAGCTCCTCAATAGTCCCATGCGGCAGGGTGGGGCAAATCTTCCCGGCCGATCGAAGCGTTCATGCCTCGAGCCGGCAGCCTACTCATAGACTATTGCGTTGTGGTGAAAGTCACAGCACAAGGGACATGAATGTACACTTGTGCACTGAAATTATTATACAGGCCCTGTGAGGGGCCTGTTCGGGTGCCTAAGACTGCCGCACTTTCGCCCGCCACGCCAGTCGCAGATGGTCGATAAGTGGCCGCTACTGCACCCAGCGTTGGAGAATTTGCTGCAGATCCGTGCGTTTGAACGGCTTGGCCAGGTAATCGTTCATTCCCGCCGACAAACACGCTTCGCGGTCGCCCTGCAAGGCGTTGGCGGTCAAGGCGATGATCGGCAGATCGGCGCATCCGGGCAGTTGGCGGATCTGCCGGGTGGCCTCGTAGCCGTCGATCAGCGGCAGCCGGCAATCCATCAGGATCGCCTCGAAGATCAGGCTCTCGGCGCTGCGAATGGCCTGGGCGCCATCGGTGGCGATGCTGACCGTGAAGCCCAGGCTGCGCAGCATGGCCTGGATCACGGTCTGGTTGACCGGGTTGTCTTCCACCAGCAGTACGTTGCGTCCTTCGCCATGGGCATGCCCGCTGTGCACCCGTGGCGCCAGCACCGGCAAGCTTTGCTGGTACAGCGCCAGCGGGATCTCCAGGGTGAACACCGAGCCGCTGCCTTCCTCGCTCTGGGCGCGCAGGGTGCCGCCCATGCGTTCGGCCAGGGTGCGGGCGATCGGCAGCCCCAGGCCGGTGCCGCCATAACGCCGGGAAATCGAACTGTCGGCCTGCTGGAAGGCGTTGAACATCAGTTCCAGGCTTTCGGTGCTGATGCCAATCCCGCTGTCGCGCACGCTGCAGGTGAACCACAGCAGCTCGTGGTCCAGGGCCTGCCATTGCGGCTCGACGGTGACGCTGCCTTGCTCGGTGAACTTCAAGGCGTTGCCGATCAGGTTCACCAGGATCTGCCGGATGCGCGTCGGGTCGCCTTTGACCTGCAGCGACTCCATGCCGGGCGGCAGTCGCAGTTGCAGGTCCAGCCCGCGTTGCGCGGCGCTGTGCTGGAAGGCCTGGGCCGAGCTGCTGATCAGTTCGGCGAGGTTGAACGGGATGTGCTCCAGCTCCAGGGCCGAGCGCTCGATGCGCGAGAAGTCGAGGATGTCGTTGATCACCTTGAGCAGGTGCTCGGTGGACTCGGAGGCTAGCGCCGCGTATTCGTGCTGTTCATCGGTCATTTCGGTGGTTTCGAGCAGTTGCAGCATGCCCAGCACGCCGTTCATGGGCGTGCGCAGTTCATGGCTCATCATCGCCAGGAAATCCGACTTGGCGTTGTTGGCCCGCTCCGCTTCTTCGCGGGTCTGGATCAACTGGGCCATGGCCTGGTGCTGCTCGCGGCTGGCCTGCTCGAGGCCGGCGGCCAGGTTGTTGATATGCCGCGAAAGATCGCCCAGCTCGGCGTCGTCGACGATCGGCAGCGGAGTCTTGAAGTCACCCTGTTGAATGGCCTTGACCGCGGTGCCCATGGCGCTGATCGGCTGCGACAGGCTGGCCGCCAGGCGGCGGGCCAGGAGGAAGGTGAACAGCAGGGCGAACAGCGCGAGGATGCCGGCCTTGAACAGAATCTCCTGCTGGCGCTGGCTGAAGGCGTCGTTGGACATGCCGACGATCACCCGCCCCAGGTAGTCCTCGCTGGGGCTCACGCTGGCGCTCGGGTCGTCCTGGAACAAGTCGTTGCTGAGCTGGATGCGTTGCAGGCGCACCGGGGCCTGGAACACTTCGACCTGCTGTGAGCGGTTGTGGGTCTCCGAAGGCTGCTCGACGTACACCAGGATCTTGTTGCGGCTGTCCTGGACTTCGAGAAAGCGCACATGGGGCGTGGCCAAGGTGGCCTTGAGCAGGCTCTCGAGGCCTTCGCTGTTGCCCGAGATCACCCCGTATTCGGTGGCCGGCGCCAGCTGGTTGGCGATCAACTGGCCGGTGTGGTTCAGCTCCTGGCGCAGATCCTGGATCCGTACGAAGGTAAAGAAGCTGATCAGCAGCAGGGTCAGCAGCAGAGCCGGGCCGAGGCAGATGATCTGGGTGCGGGTACTGATGTCCCAACGGCGACGGAAGGTCATGGGCGTTTTTCTCCTTCGGCCAGCTGGGTCGCCACCGATTGCTCGTCAATCGGTTCGACACCCAGGGAGCGTGCCACTTGCGGGTTGCTCAACACCTTGAACGGTTGTGGATACAGGGTACGCGGCCAGTGGGTCGTGGGCCGGTCCAGCAAATCGTCGAGCACCTGCAGCCAGTCTTCCTGGTCGCTGTAGGTGCTGGCCAGGCTGCCGGCCTTGACGAAGCCGGCATTGGGGCCGATCAGCGCCAGTTGCCGGGCATAGCTGCTCAATAACAGGTTCTTCGCGGTTTTCGGGTTGTACAGCTGCGGATCGTCCAGCCCCAGCAGGACGTCGCTGCTTTTCAGCAGGCTTTGCAGCGGACGGCTGTCATTGGTGTCGTCCCAGCGCTCGGCGACGATTTCCAGCCCCAGGGGATGGGCGGCCTGGTGCAGCTCCTTGAGCAGGAATTCGCTGTCGGCGCCGTAGAGCACGCCGATCCGCCGGGCCTGGGGCAGGATCTTGCGGATCAGCCGCAATTGCCGAGCCAGCGGTGGGTCGCTCCATAACAGGCTCAGCCGGGGCGAAGACGTTGTCCCCAGGCGCTGCTGAGCCTGGATCCGGCCGATGCGCAGCACCAGCGTGGCCGGGCCCTGGGTATCTTTCTGGCGCCACTCCAGGCTGGCCGGGTCGAGCAGGATCAGCCGGGTGCCCACTGGCAATTGACCGGGGGCAGGCAGGTTGGCCAGGAGTTCGAAGCGCACTTCGTCCTGTGGCCGCTGTTGCGCCAGTGCCTGGGCGAAGGCCCGCACACCGGTGCTGTCTTCGGCGCCAGTCAGCAACACCTGGGCCGCCCATGCGGGGAATGCACCCCAGAGGCAACAGAACAGCAGCAGGCGAACCCGGAATCGGCTCAAGGCAGGCGTCATCCCTGACTGACGGTGGCTCATGCTAGAACGTCAACTCCGCACTGAAGTAGAGGACGTGGTGCGAGTCATAGTTGTTGTCGACAAAGGTAGTGGGCTCGTCGTCGAGCCGTTGCTGGAGCACGCCGGCCAGCTCCAGGCTGCCCTTGCCCAAGGGGATACGCTTGGCGACGCGGGTATCGACCCGTTCGAAGCGATACCCGTTGAGCGCGCTGGAACCATAGTAGAAGAGTGCGCTGGACCAGCCCTGGCCCCAGTCGCGCAACCAGCCCGCCGAGCCGCTGTGGCGCGCGGTCAATTGCTCGTCCAGCGGGTTGCTGGCTTCGGCGTCGACATAGGCGTACGTCAGGCGCAGCCGGTCCGCCGGGTTCAGGCGCCAGTCCAATTGGGTTTCAGTGCCGGCGAAGCGTGAGCTGTTGCTGTTACTGGCGATGTACTGGTTGTTGCGCAGCGGCTCGCTGATCATCCCGCTGATTTCGTCGTAGAACAGCTTCACATCGAGGTTCAGCCCGAGATCGGCGAAAAAGCCGTTGTAGCCCAGTTCCCGTGAGCGCATGCGTTCCTGGTCGAGGTTGCCCGGGCCGCGGGTCTTGACGAAGTACTGGGCGCTGGGCTGGCCGTAGGCGGTGGGGCTCAGCTTGGTGACCCGGTAGCTCCAGTTGACGTTGTTCTCGAACATGTCCGGCGAGCGGATCGCTTCCGAATACACCGCCCGCAGGCCGTGGCGCGGGTTGATCAGATAGTTGACCGCCACCCGCGGGGTCAGCGAGCTGCCGCTCAGTTGCGAGTCCTCGAACATGGCGCCGCCCTGCAACAGCCAGTGTTCGGTGGCGCGCCATTCCAGCTGGCCGAAGGCGCGCCAGGTGCTGTCGTCGAGGGTGCCGTTGAAATAGGTTTGCGAGTCGGCGCGGTCGTAGCGATAGTTCAGGCCGCTGACCAGGCGCACGCCATCGGACAGGCTCAGGGTGTCCTGCAGTTCGAGGTCATAGCGCGATTCGCGGGCGCTCTGGTCAATATCCCCGCAGACCGTGCGTTTGGCGCCGTCCTTCCATTGCGTCAGTACCTGGTTCGCCAGGGCCTGTTCGGCCGCGGTGCCTGGAGGGGCGCCGGAGCCAGTGAAGTTGTCCATGTGCCGGGCCAGCAGTTCGGCGTAGTTCGGGTTGAGCTGCCAGAGGCGGGTCAGTTCCGGGCTGAACGACACTTCGGCGTCACAGGCGCGCCAGTTCTGCTGGCGGTCCCAGTGCTGGGCCGAGCCTTGTATATAAAGGCTGTGCTCCGGGTTGATGTCGAGGTTCCAGCGCAGCGAGCCGGCATAGTCCTTGGCGATCACGTCGGAGTTATAGCCGGCTGAAGTGATGCCGGAGAACACCGGCCGGTAGGTATAGGGGCGCTGGTTGCTGCCTTCCTTGGCGCTGAGTTGCCAGTCGATGCTCTGCCGCTCGTCGAGCATCTGGCTGACCGACAGGCTGAAGCGGTTCAAGCGCCGGCTATCGCGGTAGTCGGTGCCGTTGCGATCGCTGTCGAAGCCGTCGTCCTCCTGCCCGGACAGCGACAGGCGCAGGTCGCCGCTGTCCCAGCCGGTGCCCTGGCTGGCGTACCAGTCGCTGATACCGCGCTGGCCGCGGGTGACCTTGACCCGCGTGCCGTGGCTGTTGGCGGGCGAGCGGGTGATGATGTTGATCACCGCCATCAGCGCGTTGGCGCCGTAACTGACGGTATTGGGGCCGCGAAATACCTCGATGCGCTCGATGTCCTCCATGGCCACCGGGATGTCGCTCCAGTCCACGGTGGCCAGGCCTGCCCGGTACACCGAGCGCCCATCGATCAGCACCTGCATGCGGCGCGCTTCGCTGGCATTGGTGCCGTGATAGTTCACCGCGGCCTGGTTGCCGCTGATATTGCCGACCATCATCCCCGGCACCAGGCGCAGCAGCTCGCTGATATCGCGGGCGCCGCTGGCGTTGATCAGTTCGCTGTCGAGCACGGTCATGCTGCCGGGCACGGCCGCGGGGGATTGTTTCAGACGGGTGGCGGTGAGGATTTCCGGCAGCGGCTGGCTGTCCAGGAACAGATCGTCGGCCAGCACCGGGGTGCTGCAAAGCAGCGCCAGCAACAGGGATGGGCGGGAGAGGGGAGGGCCAGGATACACGGCACAGCCTTGATAACGAGTAATTGCCGCGCATGTTAACCGAGATGACCGGGTTTTCCAGTCGATAACCCCGACATTCCCGTCCTAATCGGTGTTTTCCCGGCATTTGTGCCTAATTGTTCACAGGGCTGGCCGCCGCAGGGGCGCCCCGTATAATGCCGCCATCGCCACTGTATGGATTGACGGATTGCATATGACTGAACAGCGCCCTATCGCGGTCCTGGGAGGCGGAAGCTTTGGTACCGCCGTGGCCAATCTGCTGGCCGAGAACGGTCATCGGGTGCGGCAGTGGATGCGTGACCCGGAGCAGGCGGAGGCCATTCGCATTCATCGCGAAAATCCGCGTTACCTCAAAGGCATCAAGATTCATCCGGCGGTGGAGCCGGTGACCGATCTGTTGGCCACCCTGAACGACAGTGACCTGTGTTTTGTCGCCTTGCCCTCCAGCGCCCTGCGCTCGGTGCTGGCGCCCCATGCGCAGTTGCTCGCCGGCAAGCTGCTGGTCAGCCTGACCAAGGGCATCGAAGCACAGACCTTCAAGCTGATGAGCGAAATCCTCGAAGACATCGCCCCGCAAGCGCGGATCGGCGTGCTGTCCGGGCCGAACCTGGCCCGTGAAGTGGCCGAGCACGCCTTGACCGCCACCGTGGTTGCCAGTGAAGACGAAGAACTCTGCCAGCGTGTGCAGGCGGCCCTGCATGGCCGGACCTTCCGCGTCTATGCCAGCGCCGACCGCTTCGGCGTCGAGCTGGGCGGGGCGTTGAAGAACGTCTACGCGATCATTGCCGGCATGGCTGTGGCCTTGGGCATGGGGGAAAACACCAAGAGCATGCTGATTACCCGGGCGCTGGCGGAAATGACCCGTTTCGCCGTCAGCCAGGGCGCCAACCCGATGACCTTCCTCGGCCTGGCGGGGGTCGGTGACCTGATCGTCACCTGCTCGTCGCCCAAGAGCCGCAACTACCAGGTCGGTTTTGCCCTGGGCGAAGGCCTGAGCCTGGAAGAGGCGGTGGACCGGCTCGGCGAGGTGGCCGAAGGCGTGAACACCCTCAAGGTGCTCAAGGTCAAGGCGCAGGAAGTGGGCGTATATATGCCGCTGGTGGCCGGATTACATGCCATCCTGTTTGAGGGGCGCACGCTGAACCAGGTCATCGAGCTGCTGATGCGCGGCGAGCCGAAAACCGATGTCGATTTTATCTCCACCAGTGGTTTCAACTGAGCAGGACAGGAGCGAGACATGAACGATACGAATTCCGAAGCCAAGTACGAATCCATCCTGCTGCGTGTGCTGTGGATGCTGGTGTTCGTGCTGGTCTGGCAAGTGGCGCAATTCATCCTTGGCGCGCTGGTGCTGGTGCAACTGATCTACCGGCTGATCTACGGCTCGCCGAGCGCCAGCTTGATGAACTTCGGCGACAGCCTGAGCCAGTTCCTGGCGCAGATCGGTCGTTTCGGCAGTTTCCATACCGACCAGAAGCCTTGGCCGTTCGCCGACTGGCCGGCCCCGCAGGCCCCTGAAGGTGAAGCGCCGCATGTGGTGCCACCGGCGCCCCATCCGGTGCGTGACGAGGAGCCCAAGCTGTGAAGCTCTGGGTGTTGCGTCACGGTGAAGCCGAGCCTCACGCGCGCAGCGACGCCGAGCGCAACCTGACCGAGCATGGCCGCGAGGAGGCGCTGCGCAGCGCCGCGCACCTGATCGGCCAGCCGCTCAGCGCGATCGTCGCCAGCCCTTATGCGCGGGCGCAGCAGACGGCGAAGCTGGTACGCGAAGCCCTGGGCTTCGAAGCGGAAATCCGCACCGTGTCCTGGCTGACACCGGACAACAACCCACTGTCGGTGGTCGCCCAGCTCGACTCGGCGGACAACGTGCTGCTGGTCAGCCACCAGCCGCTGGTGGGCAACCTGATCGGCTTTCTGCAGCACGGTCATCTGCGCAATCCCCAGCCGATGCACACCGCGGGCCTGGCGGAACTCGAAGGCGACTGGCCTCTGGCCGGCCTGATGACCCTCAACAGCATCAGGAATCCCTGAGCCAGAGCCCTTGAACTCGTGGGAGCGAGGCTTGCCCGCGAAGGAAGCGGCGCGGACTGTCCGAAGCAGCGCGTCCGCCTTCATCGCGGCAAGCCTCGCTCCTACCACGATCTGTTCTTTTCGCTACATTTCTTAACTTGCAGCGTTCCTTTGTGCGTGGAATAGTCGCCCGAGCAAGTGCTTGGTTGGCTAGCCTCACGATCAGAACAAAAACAAAGGAGCGAGTCGCATGTCTGCTGCTTTTCGTTTGCCGCTGGAAGTGTTCTACGAGCGCGAAGCTCGTCATCCCCGCCAACGTTTCCTGGTCCAGCCCCTGGGTGGTGGCCGGGTCGAAGAACTGACCTGGGCCGACGTCGGCCACCAGGCCCGCTGCGCCGCCCACTGGCTGCGCGCCCGCGAGCTGCCGCCGGGCAGTCATGTCGCGATCATTTCCAAGAACTGCGCCCACTGGATCATCGCCGACCTGGCGATCTGGATGGCCGGTCACGTTTCCGTGCCCCTGTATCCCAACCTGACTGCCGATTCGGTGGCCCAGGTGCTGGAGCATTCCGAGTCGGCCCTGGTGTTCATCGGCAAGCTCGACGACTGGCCGGCGATGGCCCCCGGCGTGAAGCCCGGGCTGCCCACCATCAGCCTGCCGATCTGTCCCGAAGGCCGCTTCGACTTCACTTGGGACGAGTTGCAGCAGTGCTCGCCGATCCAGGACGACCCCAACCCCGCCGCCAAGCAACTGGCGACCATCATCTACACCTCGGGCACCACCGGCCTGCCCAAGGGCGTGATGCACAGCTTCGGCACCCTGGGTTTCGCGGCTTCACGCGGCACCCAGCTGTTCGGCCTCGGGCCGACGGACCGGCTGCTGTCCTACCTGCCGCTGTGCCATGTGGCCGAGCGCATGTTCGTCGAGATGGCGGCGATCTATACCGGGCAGACGGTGTTCTTCGCCGAGAGCCTGGAGACCTTTCTCACCGACTTGCAGCGGGCGCGGCCCACGGCGCTGTTCGGCGTGCCGCGGATCTGGACCAAGTTCCAGATGGGCGTGTACAGCAAGGTCCCGGCCAAGCGCCTGGAGTTCCTGCTGGGCCTGCCTTTCATCGGCAAGCGGATCGGGCACAAGGTGCTGGCCGGGCTGGGGCTGGACGCCCTGCGGGTCGCCTTGTCCGGCGCCGCGCCGGTGCCGCAGACCCTGCTGGACTGGTACCAGCGCCTGGGCCTCGACGTGCTGGAGGTGTACGGCATGACCGAAAGTTGCGGTTATTCCCATATTGGCCGTAGCGGCCAGCATGTACCCGGCTGGATCGGCCGGCCCTGCCCGGACGTCGAGGTGCGGATCGACGAGGCCGGAGAGGTCCAGGTGCGTAGCGGGGCGACCATGCTCGGCTACTTCAAGGACCCGCAGAAGACCGCGGAAACCGTCACCGCGGATGGTTTCCTGCGCACCGGCGACAAGGGCGAGCAGGACGCCGAGGGCAATCTGCGCCTGACCGGGCGGCTCAAGGAGATCTTCAAGACCAGCAAGGGCAAGTACGTGGCCCCGGCGCCGATCGAGAACCGCCTGGCGGTGCATTCGCGGATCGAGCAGGTGTGCGTGGTCGGCGATGGCCTGAGTGCGCCGCTGGGCTTGTGCGTGTTGTCCGCGGCCGGTTTGCAGGACGCCGCAGGCAACGCCCGTGGTGGCCTGCATGCGAGCCTGGAAAGCCTGCTTGACGAGGTCAATGGCGCGCTCGACAAACATGAGCGCTTGCACCGCCTGGTGGTGGTGAAGGACAGTTGGGCGGTGGAAAACGGCTTTCTGACCCCGACCCTGAAGATCAAGCGCAATGTCATCGAAGCCGCCTACGGCGAGCGCTTCAAAGAGTGGAGCGAGCGTTCCGAAGCGGTGCTGTGGCAGGATTGAGCGCGGATAACCTCCCTAAAGGATGCAGTGATGAGCCTATGGCGTACCACCCCGAACATCGAGCAACTGAACGCGATCCAGAAAAACACCATCGGTGAGGTGCTGGACATCCGCTTCGAGTCCTTCGACGACGAATCCCTGACCGCGAGCATGGTGATCGACCATCGCACCCATCAACCCTATGGCCTGCTGCACGGCGGCGCCTCGGTGGTGCTGGCGGAAACGGTCGGCTCCATGGCCAGCTACCTGTGCATCGACGCCAGCAAGTTCTACTGCGTGGGCCTGGAGATCAATGCCAACCATTTGCGCGGTCTGCGTTCCGGCCGGGTGACGGCGGTGGCCAGGGCGATTCATATCGGGCGTACCACCCATGTCTGGGATATTCGCCTCTGCAGCGACGAAGGCAAGGCCAGCTGCGTATCGCGCCTGACCATGGCCGTAGTGCCGCTGGGGCAGACGCCGCCGGCACGTTGAGTGGTACCCATAGGCTGAAGCGGAGTGTCATCATTCTTGACCGTTACTGTCATTGCCGCCGGGTAATGGCATGCGGACAATCAGCCATCGTTTTTTGTTCATGAGTTAGCCGGTATGTCGCAACAGGTGTTTTTCACTCACGCCAACGGATTTCCCTCGGGTACCTATGGCAAGTTGTTCGCCGCCCTGGCACCCGAATATCAGGTGGCGCATTTGCAGCAGCACGCCCACGATCCGCGCTTTCCGGCGGACGACAACTGGCTGAACCTGGTGGACGAACTGATCCACCATCTGCAACAGCAGGCCGAGCCGGTGTGGGGTGTCGGCCATTCCTTCGGCGGCGTCCTGCATCTGCATGCGGCGCTGCGTTGTCCGGAGCTGTATCGCGGGGTGGTGATGCTCGATTCGCCGGTGCTGACCCGTGCCGATCAATGGGTGATTCGCGCAGCCAAACGGTTCGGTTTCATCGATCGCCTGACTCCCGCCGGCCGGACCCTGGGCCGCCGCGAGGAGTTCAGCGACCTGGAGTCGGCGCGCAAGTATTTTGCCGGCAAGACCCTGTTCCGCGGCTTCGACCCCGAGTGTTTCGACGCCTACCTGCAACATGGCCTGCATCAGGTCGACGGCCGTTTGCGGTTGCGTTTCGACCCGGCCACCGAGATCAGTATCTATCGCGGCGTGCCGCACACCAGCCCGGGCCGCCCCCGGCAGTTGAAGGTGCCGCTGGCGGTAGTGCGCGGGCGCCAGAGCCGGGTGGTGATGAAGCACCACGCCAGCAGTGTCGGGCGCATGCCCCATGGTGAGTCCCTGAGCATGCCGGGCGGGCACATGTTCCCGCTGGAGCGCCCGCAGGACACTGCGGCCCTGCTGAAAAAACTCTTCAGCCGCTGGCAGGCCCGCGCCGAACGGAGCTGCGCATGAGCGTCGCGGTGGAAGAAGTCCGCCTGAGCCTGCCGCATATCGAGCTGGCGGCGCACCTGTTCGGCCCCGAGGACGGCCTGCCGGTCATTGCCTTGCACGGCTGGCTGGACAACGCCAACAGCTTTGCGCGGCTGGCGCCCCGGCTGCGTGGCTTGCGCATCGTCGCCCTGGACATGGCCGGGCATGGCCATTCCGGACACCGCCCCCTGGGCTCCAGCTATGCGCTCTGGGATTACGTGTATGACGTGTTGCAGGTCGCCGAGCAACTGGGCTGGAAACGCTTTGGCCTGCTCGGGCATTCCCTGGGGGCGATCGTCTCGCTGGTGCTGGCCGGCTCGTTGCCCGAGCGGGTGAGCCACCTGGCGCTGATCGATGGGGTGATTCCGCCGACCGCCAGCGGGGAAAACGCCGCCGAGCGCATGGGCATGGCCCTGCAGGCCCAGCTGGACCTGCGGGACAAGCGCAAGCCGGTCTACGCCACCCTGGACCGCGCCATCGAGGCGCGGATGAAGGGCATGGTCGCGGTCAGCCGCGAAGCCGCCGAACTGCTCGCGCAACGCGGCCTGATGCCGGTCCCGGGGGGCTACACCTGGCGCAGCGACAGCCGCCTGACCCTGGCTTCGCCGCTGCGCCTGACCCAGGAGCAGGCCCTGACGTTCGTCCAGCGCCTGGCCTGTCCGGCCCACCTGGTGGTGGCGGCCGACGGCATGCTGGCCAAGCACACAGGCTTGCTGGAGCGGCTACCCTTCAGCCGGGAACAGCTGCCCGGAGGCCATCACCTGCACTTGAACGACGAAGACGGTGCCACCCTTGTTGCAGACTGTTTCAATAGGTTTTTCGCCGTTTCTTGACTTGCAGCGGGCAACTGTCGAGGCTGGGCGGGTTGAAATGGGAGACAACCATGATAGATCTCTATACCGCTGCGACCCCGAATGGCCACAAGGTCTCTATCGTGCTCGAGGAACTCGGCCTGCCTTATACGGTGCATGCCCTGAGTTTCGACAAGAAGGAACAAAAGGCTCCAGGCTTTCTCAAGATCAATCCCAATGGCCGGATTCCGGCGATTGTCGACCGCGCCAACGGTGATTTCGCGGTGTTCGAGTCCGGCGCGATTCTCATCTACCTGGCTGAACTCAGCGGGCAACTGCTGCCCAGCGATCCCCAGGGCCGTTCCCGGGTGATCCAGTGGCTGATGTTCCAGATGGGCGGCATCGGTCCGATGCAGGGCCAGGCCAACGTGTTCTTCCGTTATTTTCCGGAAAAGCTCCAGGGCGCCATCGATCGTTACCAGCATGAAACCCGGCGCCTGTACGAGGTGCTCGACAGCCGCTTGCAGGAGGTCGAGTTCCTTGCCGGCGACTACAGCATTGCCGATATCGCCACCTTTCCCTGGGTGCGCGGCCATGAATGGTCCGGGGTTTCGGTGGACGGCCTGGCGGCCCTGCAACGCTGGATGGCGACCCTCGAGGCGCGGCCGGCGGTGCAGCGCGGGCTGCTGGTCCCGCAACGCACGGATGACGCCAGTGTCATCAAGGGCGCCCAGGCCATGCTGATCCGATGAGAGCACCCATGCGTTTATTCAGTGTCCTGCTGTTGTCCGCTGTCAGCCCCTTGCTGTTCGCCGCCGATTTGCCCGGCAGCCATGACTTGCCGATCGTGCCGCGCATGCCTGACGCGCAGATCGTCGACTATCGTCCGGCGGCCGAGATGGAGCGGATCTACCCCATGGGCTCGATCCGCAAGATCAGCGGCCAGCTGCGTTTCGATGGCCAGGTCGGCGCTCGTGGCACCACGACTTCGGTGACCTACGAGTTGCCGCCGGAACATTCCTCGACCGCGGCCTTTACCGCCGCCCGCGAAGCCTTGCAGGGGCAGGGCGCCGAACTGTTGTTCTGGTGCCAGGCCCGCGATTGCGGGGAAAGCAGCCTGTGGGCCAACGAGGTGTTCGGCAACGCCAAGCTGTATGGCGCCGATGCCCAGCAGGCGTACCTGCTGTTGCGCCTGGCCGCGCCCAACGACAATTCGCTGGTGGCCCTGTACAGCATTACCCGCGGCAACCGCCGGGCGTACCTGCATGTCGAGCAATTCGACGCCAGCACCCCCCTGGGCGAGTTGTTGCCGACCTCGGCCACCCTGTTGCGCCAGCTCAAGGACACCGGCGAGCTGGACCTGCCCAAGCTCGGCGGCGAGCCCCAGCCGACCTGGCTGACCTTGCTGTCGCGCGGGTTGAACCTCGATACCACCTTGCGGGTCAGTGTTTCCGGGCCGAATGCCGAAGCCTGGCGCCAGGCCCTGATCGGCCAGGGCGTGCGTGCGGCACGCATGGAAAGCGGCAGCCGCGAGGCGCCTGGTTTGCGTCTTGAGCTGCTGCGCTGAACCGCTGCATTGAACGGGCTTGGGCGAACGGGCATCCACCGTTCGCCTACGCTTGGTGAGTTGACCTTTCTCGAGATCCCAAATGCTCAATAATGATCGCCTGTTGGTGCAGATCCTGCTTCTGGTGCTGTTCGGCGCCAGCTTCTGGGTCATGGCGCCGTTCTGGTCCGCGTTGTTCTGGGGGGCGGTCCTGGCGTTTGCCAGCTGGCCGCTGATGCGCTTGCTGACCCGCTGGCTCAATGGCCGCGAGGCCCTGGCTGCGGCCGTGCTGACCCTGGGCTGGATGCTGCTGGTGGCGGCGCCGCTGGTCTGGCTCGGCTTCAACCTGGCCGACCATGTGCGTGACGCCACCGCCTTTATCAAGGATGTGCAGGTCGATGGCCTGCCCGCAGCGCCGAGCTGGCTGGCCGGCGTGCCCTTCGTCGGTGAACGGCTGGTGGGGCTGTGGAACAGCATCGACCAGCAGGGCGCGGCGATGATGCTGGCGATCAAGCCCTACCTGGGGCAGGTCGGCAACTGGCTGCTGGCCCGCAGCGCGCAGATCGGTGGCGGGATCCTCGAGCTGACCCTGAGCATCGTCTTCGTATTTTTCTTCTATCGCGACGGGCCGCGCCTGGCGGCGTTCGTCCACGGGCTGCTGGAGCGCCTGATCGGCGACCGCGCCGGCTACTACATCGAGCTGGTGGCCGGTACGGTGCAGCGGGTGGTCAACGGTGTGATCGGCACCGCCGCGGCCCAGGCAGTCCTGGCCCTGATCGGGTTCCTGATCGCCGGCGTGCCGGGTGCGCTGGTGCTGGGGATCGTCACCTTCCTGCTCAGCCTGATTCCCATGGGCCCACCGTTGGTATGGATTCCGGCCACCGCCTGGCTGGCCTGGAAGGGCGAATACGGGATGGCGGTGTTCCTCGGTATCTGGGGCACCTTCATCATCAGTGGCGTCGACAACGTGCTCAAGCCCTACCTGATCAGCCGCGGCGGCAACCTGCCGCTGGTGATCGTGCTGCTCGGGGTCTTCGGCGGGCTGATCGCGTTCGGCTTCATCGGCCTGTTCATCGGCCCGACCCTGCTGGCCGTGGCCTACAGCCTGTTGACCGACTGGAGCGCGAGCCAGGCGCGGGGCGAAGACAAGCGCCTGTAGCCGCTGCTCGGCAGCGGCTACAGCGGTACGGTGGTGGCTGATGATCAGGCGGCGACGTTAACGCCGCCGGGGGCAAGGTTCGTGGACGGGAGCCGGGTACCGCCCGGTACACGGGCGACTCAGACGCGGGGCAGGCGCACCACGGTGGTCAGGCCGCCACCGGGGGTTTCTTCCAGGTGCAGTTGCCCGCCCAGGCGTTCGGCGGCCTCGCGGGCGATGGTCATGCCCAGGCCGACGCCGCCGGAATTGCGGTTGCGCGAGCCTTCCAGCCGGTAGAAGGGTTCGAACACGGCTTCGCGCTGGTCTTCGGCGATGCCCGGGCCATGGTCGATGACCCGGATCAGCACCTGCTCGCGGCTGTCCTGCAGGCTGATGCGGGCATGCCCGGCATAGCGCAGGGCGTTGTCCAGCAGGTTGTTCAGGCAGGAACGCAACGCCATCGGCTGCACCTGCAGGGGCGCGCAATGGCCGTCGGTCTGCACGTCGGCGCCCTGGTCCTGGGCGTTTTCACAGAGCGATTCCACCAGCGCCTGCACATCCATCCACTGCAGGGCCTCGCTGGTGCGCTGTTCGTGCAGGTAGCTCAGGGTCGCGTCGAGCATGCTGATCATGTCGTCGAGGTCCTGGCGCATCTGGCCCTGCAGCTTGTTGTCTGCGATCTGTTCCAGGCGCAACTTGAGGCGCGACAGCGGCGTGCGCAGGTCGTGGGAGACCGCGCCGAGCATGCGCCCGCGTTGCTTGACCTGCTCCTGGATGCGCCGTTGCATCAGGTTGAAGGTGTGGGCCGCCTGCCGCGCTTCCCGTGGGCCGGACTCGTCCAGTGGCGGGCTGTCGAGGTCTTCGCTGAGGCGCTCGGCGGCATCGCTCAGGCGCTGGATCGGCCGGGTCAACAGCTTGGCGCCGTACCAGGCGGCGATGATCAGCGAGATGAACTGGAAGGTCAGCGGCACGATCGGGCCGCCGAACCAGGGACGTGGTGGCCGCGGCTCGAAACGCCCGCCGCCGGGCTGTGGCTGGCCGCTGAATTCGCTGGCCGGCGGGCGCGGAGGCGGGCCGTAGAGACGGAACCAGAAGAAGGCGAGCAGGTGGGCGAGCACGATCGCGATCAGCAGCACCCCGAACAGGCGGCCGAACAGCGTATCGAAGCGCCCACGCATCAGCCGATGTCTCGGGCGTCGAACAGGTAGCCTTCGCCGCGCACGGTCTTGATCAACTGCGGCGATTTCGGGTCGTCGCCAAGCTTCTGCCGCAGGCGCGAGACCAGCAGGTCGATACTGCGATCAAAGGCTTCGATGGAGCGGCCACGGGCGGCGTCCAGCAACTGTTCGCGGCTCAGGACCCGGCGCGGGCGTTCGATGAACACCCAGAGCAGGCGGAATTCGGCGTTGGACAGCGGTACGACAAGACCGTCGGCGGAGATCAACTGGCGCAGCACGCTGTTCAGGCGCCAGTTGTCGAAGCGGATATTGGCCCGCTGCTCGGTGCGGTCGTCGCGGACCCGGCGCAGGATGGTCTGGATCCGCGCCACCAGTTCCCGGGGCTCGAAGGGCTTGGCCATGTAGTCGTCGGCCCCCAGTTCCAGGCCGATGATCCGGTCGGTGGGTTCGCAGCGGGCGGTGAGCATCAGGATCGGGATGTCCGACTCGGTGCGCAGCCAGCGGCACAGGGACAGGCCATCCTCGCCGGGCAGCATCAGGTCGAGCACCACCACGTCGAAGTGTTCCGCCTGCAAGGCCTGGCGCATCGCCGCGCCGTCGGTCACGCCGGTGGCGTGGATATTGAAGCGGGCCAGGTAGTCGATCAGCAGTTCGCGGATCGGTACATCGTCGTCGACGATCAGCGCCCGGGTGTTCCAGCGCTTGTCGTCACCCGTGCCAGGTGCTTTCTGATCGTCATTGAGGGGAGCTGGAATGTTGTGCATGCGTGCGATCGTCTGCCAGGTAGGCTGCCAACCACAAAGATGGGCGGCGAGGTGGTGGCTTCAGCATAGGCGTCCGGCCCTGGGGCTGGAAGTGCTGTTCGGGAGTGTTGCGGCTGGCGAGGGTAGCCGGGCGGGTTGTTGCCGGCGTGTCGGGAGTGTATCGGGCTCGACACAATTACCGCCAGGGTCGGGCATTTGCACGGTTTTATCGATACGCAAGCTGCCGTTGGCGATGAATTACCGATCATCGGGTCCCGGAGCGTCGTCGCTTGCGCTACAATCCGCGCCGATTTCGACTTGCCTGAGAGCCCCTTCATGTCCGCTTGCCAGACTCCTATCATCGTCGCCCTGGACTTTCCCACCCGTGACGCCGCACTGAAACTGGCTGATCAGCTGGACCCCAAGCTGTGCCGGGTCAAAGTCGGCAAGGAACTGTTCACCAGTTGTGCTTCGGAAATCGTCGGCACCCTGCGAGACAAGGGTTTTGAAGTCTTCCTCGACCTGAAATTCCATGACATCCCCAACACCACCGCGATGGCCGTCAAGGCCGCCGCGGAGATGGGCGTATGGATGGTCAATGTGCACTGCTCCGGCGGCTTGCGCATGATGGCGGCCTGCCGCGAAGTGCTGGACCAGCGCAGCGGCCCGAAACCGCTGCTGATCGGCGTGACCGTGCTGACCAGCATGGAGCGTGAAGACCTGGCCGGCATCGGCCTGGATATCGAACCGCAGGAGCAGGTGCTGCGTCTGGCCGCCCTGGCGGAAAAGGCCGGCATGGACGGCCTGGTCTGTTCGGCCCTGGAAGCCCAGGCGCTGAAGGCCGCGCACCCGTCGCTGCAACTGGTGACCCCGGGGATCCGTCCGGCGGGCAGCGCCCAGGACGACCAGCGGCGCATCCTCACCCCGCGCCAGGCGCTGGATGCCGGTTCCGACTATCTGGTGATCGGCCGTCCGATCAGTCAGGCGGCGGATCCGGCCAAGGCCCTGGCGGCCGTGGTGGCCGAGCTGGCCTGAATCCGGCAGCGGAGTGCTGGCTGTCGGCGATAGTGCAAGCGCGCTTCGCGCTATCGCGAGCAAGCTCGCTCCTACAGAGAGTGCATAGGCCCTTGTAGGAGCGAGCTTGCTCGCGAAACGATCGTACAGACAGCCTGATTCAAAGAGCCACGTTCAAACCTTCAGCACCAGCTTGCCGAAGTTCTCGCCGCTGAACAGCTTCATCAGCGTTTCCGGGAAGGTCTCCAGGCCTTCGACGATATCCTCCTTGCTCTTGAGCTGCCCCTTGGCCATCCAGCCGGCCATTTCCTGCCCGGCGGCGGCGAACTGGGCCGCATAGTCCATCACCACAAAACCTTCCATGCGCGCACGATTGACCAGCAACGACAGGTAGTTGGCCGGTCCCTTGACCGCCTCCTTGTTGTTGTACTGGCTGATGGCGCCGCAGATCACCACCCGGGCCTTGAAGTTCAGGCGACTGAGCACCGCATCGAGGATGTCGCCGCCGACGTTATCGAAATACACGTCGACGCCTTTCGGGCATTCGCGCTTGAGGCCGGCATGGACGTCTTCGCTCTTGTAGTCGATGGCCCCGTCGAAGCCCAGTTCGTCGATCAGGAACTTGCATTTGTCCTGGCCGCCGGCGATGCCGACCACCCGGCAGCCTTTGATCTTGGCGATCTGCCCGGCAATGCTGCCCACCGCGCCGGCCGCGCCCGACAGCACCACGGTTTCACCGGCTTTTGGCGCACCGACGTCCAGCAGGGCGAAATAGGCGGTCATGCCGGTCATGCCCAGGGCCGACAGGTAGCGCGGCAGCGGCGCCAGTTTCGGATCGACCTTATAGAAGCCGCGCGGCTCGCCGAGGAAATAGTCCTGCACGCCCAGGGCGCCATTGACGTAGTCGCCGACGGCGAAGCCGGGGTTGTTCGAGGCGATCACCTGGCCCACGCCCAGGGCGCGCATCACTTCACCGATGCCCACTGGCGGGATGTAGGACTTGCCTTCGTTCATCCAGCCGCGCATGGCCGGGTCGAGGGACAGGTACTCATTCTTCACCAGGATCTGCCCGGCCGCCGGTTCGCCGACGGGAACCTGCTGGTAGGTAAAGGTTTCGCGGGTTGCCGCGCCCACCGGGCGTTTGGCGAGCAGAAACTGGCGATTGGTCTGGGTGGTCATGGCAGGCACTCGAGGATCGATGGAACCCTAGTTGATAGACCTTCAGCCCTGATGCCGCAAGGTTTGCCGCTGTAGCGAATAGGGGGCGATCCAGAGGCGTGATGGTGGTATGGCAGCCTTCATCACCATTGCGGATAAGTGGGCAACCGGCCCTCTGATAGTGCTGCCGCGTGCTCGTTGCCTGTGCCTAGACTGGGCGAATCCGATCCATGCATTCCATCGAGGGCATCACCATGAGCATGACGTTTTCCGGCCAGGTCGTTTTGGTCACCGGCGCAGCGGCGGGTATTGGCCGGGCCACGGCCCTGGCGTTCGCCACGCAGGGGCTGAAAGTGGTGGCGGCCGACCTCGACGTCGCCGGTGGCGAGGGTACGGTGCAATTGATTCGCGCCGCCGGTGGCGAGGCACTGTTCGTGCGCTGCAACGTTACCGACGAGGCGGATGTGCAGAACCTGATGGCCCAGGTGGTGAGCAGCTACGGCCGTCTCGACTATGCCTTCAACAATGCCGGGATCGAAATCGAGAAGGGCAAGCTGGCGGACGGCACCCTGGATGAGTTCGACGCGATCATGGGAGTCAACGTCAAGGGCGTCTGGCTGTGCATGAAGCACCAGTTGCCGCTGATGCTCGCCCAGGGCGGCGGGGCCATCGTCAACACGGCGTCGGTGGCCGGCCTCGGCGCGGCGCCGAAGATGAGCATCTATGCCGCCTCCAAGCATGCGGTGATCGGCCTGACCAAGTCGGCGGCCATCGAGTATGCGAAGAAGAAAATCCGGGTTAACGCGGTGTGCCCGGCGGTGATCGACACCGATATGTTCCGCCGTGCCTACGAGGCCGATCCGAAGAAAGCCGAATTCGCCGCGGCCATGCACCCGGTCGGGCGGATCGGCAAGGTCGAGGAAATCGCCAGCGCGGTGCTGTATCTGTGCAGCGACGGCGCGGCCTTCACCACCGGCCATGCGCTGGCGGTCGACGGTGGTGCCACCGCCATCTGACGCTCGCCTGTCTTAGGGACGGCCCTGGTGACCAAGCGTTGCCTGGGTTGTACCGGATCGACCTCGACCATTCTGAAAACGACCTGAACGTAGCTTTTTGCCATTATTCCGACGCCAGAGACTTGTGCTCCAGTGCAGCCCGTTGCGAACCTGCAAAACTGGACAATGGCCCTGTTGCCATTGGGGACTGGAAGGGGACTGAGCGCAATGAATTCGGCCACGAACGGACGTTTTGCCAACCTCGGCATGGCGAAAAAACTGGGTGTCGGCTTCACACTGGTGCTGCTGCTGACGGCGCTGGTAGCCGCCATCGGCGTCTGGTCCCTGCAGACCATCAGCCAGCGTTTCGATGGCCTCAAGCAGATGTCGTCACTCAACAGCGGCTTGCTCAAGGTCCGCCTGCTCGAACAGAACTATGCCTTGCACGGCGACGCCAAAACCGCGGACGCCTTGCGCGAAGGCGTCGATGGCCTGCTGGCTCTGGCGGCGCAGCTCAAGGAGCGTTCGGCGGCGAATGTGCCGGTGATGACCGATGTCGAGCAGGCGCTGGGGGCTTACCGCAAGGCCTTCGATGAGTTCGTCGAGCTGACCCAGGCCAAGGACCTGGCGCTGGAAATGGCCAGTTGGTCAGTGTCCAGCGTGGCCAACAACCTCGACGTGCTGCAGGCCGGTCTGGCTGATGACGGCACCTATAGCCTCAAGGAGTCCGCCGGCAAGGAGGGCAGCGAGTTCGTCGAGCAGGCCAATCAGGTCAGTCAGGTTTCGCGCTTGATGCTGCAAGCCATGAACGAAGCCCGGGTGCGCCTGGACCAGAGCCGCAAGGGCGAGGAAGAGGTCGAGCAGGGCAAGATCGAACAGGCCGACCAGGCCCTGGCCCAGGCCGAGCAGCTCAAGACCCTGGTCAAGGACGCCGGTTATCAGACGGTGCTCAACGAAGTGGTCGGGCATATCGGTGGTTTCAGCGAGAAGCTCGCCGAATACACCGGCTTGCTGGCGCAGGAGAAAAAGGTCTATCAGCAACTGCACGAGCGCGCCGCGCAGGTGATGGAGCGGGTCGACCAGGCGTACGGTGCGCAGGATCAGTCGATGCAGGCGGAGCTGAAAAAGAACTCGCTGTTGATCGTCGCGTCTTCGGCCCTGGCGTTGCTGGTGGGCGTGTTGGCGGCCTGGATCATTACCCGCTTGATCGTCACTCCGCTGCGCAGCGTGATGCGCGTGGCGCAGCAGATCGCCGCCGGTGACCTGAGCGCGACGGTGGAGGTGACGCGCCGGGACGAAATCGGCCAGCTGATGCTGGCGATGCAACAGATGGGCAGCGGCCTGAGCGGTATTGTCAGCGGCCTGCAGGCAGGCATCGAACAGTTGGCCAGCTCGGCCCAGTCGCTGTCGGCGGTGACCGAACAGACCAATCTGGAAGTCAGCAGCCAGAAGGAAGAAACCGAGCAGGTGGCGACT
Source organism: Pseudomonas sp. 09C 129 (assembly GCF_002843625.1). Classification (NCBI taxonomy): domain Bacteria; kingdom Pseudomonadati; phylum Pseudomonadota; class Gammaproteobacteria; order Pseudomonadales; family Pseudomonadaceae; genus Pseudomonas; species Pseudomonas sp. 09C 129. The sequence goes on from NZ_CP025261.1 coordinate 2,431,469, forward strand.
GCGATGAACCAGATGACCGCCACCGTGCACGACGTCGCGCGCAACGCCGAAGAAGCCGCGCAGGCGGCGCAGACCGCCGACGACAAGGTGGAAAGTGGCCAGCAGGTGGTGCGCCAGAGTATGCAGCGCATCGAACAGCTGGCGGATTCGGCCACCAGCGCCAGCTCCAGCATTGAAAGCCTCAGCGCCGAGATCCAGAACATCGGCACCGTGCTCAGCGTGATCAAGAGTGTCGCCGAGCAGACCAACCTGTTGGCGCTTAACGCGGCCATCGAAGCGGCGCGTGCCGGCGAGCAGGGCAGGGGCTTCGCGGTGGTGGCCGACGAAGTGCGGGCCCTGGCCAAGCGCACCCAGCAATCCACTGAAGAGATCGAACGCCTGGTCAGTGCCCTGCGTTCGGCGGCGCAGTCCTCGGTGCAGCAGATCCAGAGCAGCGGCGAACTGGTCAAGCTGGCGGTCAGCGATGCGCTGCAGACCGAAAGCGCGCTGGGCAGCATTGCCACGGCGGTGTCGCTGATTCAGCAGATGAACCAGCAGATCGCCGCGGCCGCCGAGCAACAAAGCTCGGTCGCCGAAGAGATCAACCGCAGCGTCACCAGCATCCGCGCCAGCGCCGATCAGTCGTCACTGGCCATGCAGGGCAATGCGGCGTCGAGCATCGAGCTGGCGCAGTTGGGGGCGGAGTTGAAGGGGATGGTCGGGCATTTCCGGTTGTAATGCCGCTGATGCTTGCTACAGGCTGCGCCGCCAGGGGCGCAGCCTGTAGGCCGTGCCGCGCGTATTGCTCGCGCGGCTGTTGCCGGTCAGTCGTAAATGGCTTTCTTCTTCCAGTCGGCGTCGGCTTCGACGACCTTCAGGCCTTCGGTCAATTGGTTGACCTCGCCTTCGACCGGCTGGGTGTTGGTCAGCACCATCGCGTTGGAGCGGGCCAGGAGTTTTTCCAGGTACTCCAGTTGTTCCCGATAGACCGCCGGATCCGGCTGCTTGCGCAGGTATTGCACACCGCGCTCGAACGCCAGGCGCGCCTGGCCGGGTTGTTCCTGCTGCAGGGCGTACTGGCCGAGGTTGTTGAAGAACTCGATGTGCAGCAGCACCAGGATGTGGCGGATTTCCCGGATCCAGTGCTTGGCTTCGTTGGTCGGCAGGAAGCCGTCCTGGGCGGCGCGAGTCACCTGGCCATGCAGGGCTTCCAGAAGAAAGCGCACGTCCTTGGCCTTGGCTTCGGTCTGGATCGGGCAGGGCGGGTTGTTGACCGGAATCGATTCGCCCTGGCCGACCAGCGCGTTCAACTCGGCGATACGCGCCTTGAGCGCGGCATCGGACTTGTTCAGGTTCAACAGACGCTGAACGACGTTGAGCTCCAGGCGGGTCATCAGCAGCTTGAGCCCTGGCGACATGAACTGGCCGGGGAAGGTCTCGGTGATTTCGCCGCAGCGGCGCAGGCGGTCATTGAGTTCGACCTTGGTACGGGCCTTTTCCAGTTTATTGTTTTCCACCACATGGTTCATGTAGCCAATGGCGATCAATATTACGATCCCGGCTACTACTAGCAGGGTGATCATGAGTGGTGTCACCGTGTAAGACCTCTTTCTGGGGTTCGCGTACGAGTGGCGAGTGTAGTGACTTAGCCTTGGGGCGCCTAGCGCAGGTCGACGAGCAGAAACAGGCCGATTCTCTGCTTATATAGGAAATGTCTGGCTGGTTTCATATTGCCATCACCTAAGGATGTGGACTATAGCGTCTTGTCGAGTGTCAGAATATAGGCGTCAAGGCACAGGCTGCACAAATGCCCGAAAGGGCTCGCAAACCACCCCGAAGTCATTGATTTAAATAAATTTATATCAGGGGGTTGACGACCCTCCAATCCATCCATAGAATGCGCGCCACTTGCAGCGTAAAGCACACAGCGAAACGCGGCAGGGAGTGAATGTTGTAGCGTGTCCCCTTCGTCTAGTGGCCTAGGACACCGCCCTTTCACGGCGGTAACAGGGGTTCGAGTCCCCTAGGGGACGCCATTTGCGGGAATAGCTCAGTTGGTAGAGCACGACCTTGCCAAGGTCGGGGTCGCGAGTTCGAGTCTCGTTTCCCGCTCCAATTTTAAACAGCACTGCTTTCGGGCGGGGCTGAGTGAAACCAGAACCAAGTCTTCGGAGGCGGATCTGGACACCGAAACACACACCATGTGTTCCGGGTAGCGTGTCCCCTTCGTCTAGTGGCCTAGGACACCGCCCTTTCACGGCGGTAACAGGGGTTCGAGTCCCCTAGGGGACGCCATTTGCGGGAATAGCTCAGTTGGTAGAGCACGACCTTGCCAAGGTCGGGGTCGCGAGTTCGAGTCTCGTTTCCCGCTCCAAACATAGAGCTACAGATTATCAAAGGTCTGTAGCTCATCGAAAAAGGGTCCCATTCGGGACCCTTTTTTCGTTTCCGTCGGCAGTGGCCGCGTTTCGGTCCATTGCTCCTCTGTAGTGCGGGATGACGCTGCTTTCCCCTTGTCCTGTACGCTGGCGCAGATCCTGTTCGGCGCCTGCATGCTCCTGACCGTGCGCTCAGTCTTTGTGAGTAGGCGTTTGGCACAGGGTTTGCGAAGGTCTGGGCCTGATTGACCATCGATAGAGTGGTGCACCTTTAAATGAGTATCTCCGTGGCGACAACTAAGGGTAATTGGCGGGCGGTCATCGCACTGACGTTGGCGGCCTTTGTGTTCAACACCACGGAGTTCGTCCCCGTCGGGCTATTGAGTTCGATCGGCAGCAGCTTCGACCTGTCGACGGCCCGGGTCGGTCTGATGCTCACTCTCTATGCCTGGATAGTGTCCCTGACTTCGCTGCCGGTCATGTTGCTGACGCGCAACGTCGAGCGACGCAAGCTGTTGCTCGTGCTGTTCGGGATGTTTATCGCCAGTCACATCCTGTCGGGGCTGGCCACGAGTTTCGGCATGCTGTTGCTGAGCCGGGTCGGTGTGGCCTTGTCCCATGCGCTGTTCTGGTCCATTACCGCGTCCCTGGCGGTGCGTCTGGCACCACCGGGAAAACAGGTCCAGGCCCTGGGCTTGCTGGCCACCGGTACTTCCTTGGCGATGGTGCTGGGTATTCCCCTCGGCAGGTTGCTGGGCGAGGCCATGGGCTGGCGGACCACCTTTATCGTGATTGCTGGCCTGGCTACCGCGCTGGTGTTCTGGCTGGCCAGGAGCCTGCCGTTGTTGCCCAGTCAGAACTCGGGGTCTCTCAGAAGCCTGCCGGTGCTGTTCAAGCGGCCTGCGCTGATGGCGCTCTATGTGCTGACGGCCCTGGTGGTCACCGCGCAGTTCACGGCTTATAGCTACATCGAGCCCTTCATCAAGGTGGTGGCCGGCTTGAGTGGCGATGTGGTGACCCTCATCCTGCTGCTGTTCGGTGGCGCCGGTATCTTCGGCTCGCTGTTGTTCAGCAGGTTTCACCGCTATAGCCCGCAGCGCTTTCTGCTGGTGACGGTGGCGTTGCTCATTCTGTGCCTGGCATTGCTGTTGCCGTTGAGCGGTGAAGTCTCGTATCTGGGCGGGCTCAGCCTGATCTGGGGGATGGCGATCATGGGCTTCGGGCTGGCACTGCAGTCCAGGGTCCTGGTGCTCGCTCCGGACGCTACCGATGTGGCAATGGCGCTGTTTTCGGGGATCTACAATATCGGCATCGGTGGCGGCGCGCTGCTTGGCAGCTGGGTAGGGGGCCAGCTCGGGTTCGCCTATATCGGCTTGGCCGGCGGCTTGCTGGCGACCTTGGCGCTGCTGCTCTACTGCGCATCCATCTACCGCCTGACCCGGTCCAGCGCTTCGGGCGCCGACGGTGCTGAGGTCGTGACAGAGAAATAGAGCTCTGGAATAGGGCGCCGAGAGGCGCCAGGCAAAAAGAGGGGGCAATGATTCGGCTGAATCATTGCCCCCTTTTTTTCACTCAGACAACAAGCCCTGCCTCCCTATGACGGGGGGCAGAGCTTCAGCTCTCAGAACTGCAGGCCAACCTGCGGCACCTTGGTCGCTTCACCAAAGACGCTGTTGCTGGATTGCTGGTCCGAATTGAAGTTGATGCCGACCAGGCCACCGTAGAACTGTCCGGAGGCGTGGGAACCATCGATCTTGCCGCCTGCCGATGACAGGCGCAGCGTACCGAAGTTCATCCCCGCCAGCCCGCCCAGGCGCGCGCCGTAACCGCCGCTGACGTTACTGGTGGTTTTGGAGTTGCTGATCTCCCCTTCATTCATCCCGGCCAAGCCACCCACACTGCTATAGCGACCGCCGTTGACCGAACCTTTGGCGGAGGAGTTGGCGACCTTGCCCTGCTGTCTGCCAACCAGGCCGCCGACCTGGCTATCGTCACCGCCGTTCACCGTGGCGGATGTCGAGGCGTTGGTGATGTTGCTGTCTTGGTTGTAACCGACCAGGCCACCAACCTGGCTATTGTTGCCGCTGCTCACCGTGCCGGATGCGGAGGCGTTGATGATACGGCCATCCTGGCTGTGGCCCACCAGGCCGCCGACCTGGCTATTGTCGCCGGCGGTCACCAGGACGGCTGCCGAGGCGTTGGTGATATCGGTATTTTTGCTGTAACCGACCAGACCACCGCTCTGGCTGCCGTTGCCGGCGGTCACTGTGGCAGATACCGATGAGTTGGCGATATTGCTGTTCAGGCTATAGCCGACGAGGCCACCGATAAGGGCGTCATTGCCGCCGGTAACGGACAGGGAGGTGGAGGACGCGTTGGCGATGGAGGACTTTTCGTTGTAGCCGATCAGCCCGCCGATATTGGCCTTGCTATCGCCTTTCACCGTGCCGGCCACCGTTACATTATCGATACGGCTGTTCTGGTTGTAGCCAATCAGGCCACCCACATTGCTACCGTACAGACCGGACACATTGCCTTTGGCCGAGCTGTTGCTGATCGAGCCATTCTGGTTCGTGCCGATCAGGCCGCCGATATTGGCATTCCTGCCGCCTTTCACCGCGCCGGAGAACAACGCGTTATCGACGCGGCCGCCCTGGTTATGGCCAATCAGGCCGCCCACATTTTTGCTGTACAGGTCGGACACGTTGTTGCTGGCAGAGCTGTTGGCAATCGAGCCACCCTGATTCTTGCCAACCAGGCCGCCGATCGCTTCCGTGCCATTGCCGGTTACGTCGCCGCTGGCGTGAGAGTTGGCCAGCGAACCCTGGTTGGAGCCGACCAGGCCACCGATCCGACCAGCCCGGCTACCCGAGACATTGGTGCTGGAGCGGGAGTTGCTGATGCTGCCATCGCCAGTATTTTCGCCGGCCAGGCCACCGATGTTCAGGTTGGCGCCGGCGAGGTCGATCGTGCCGGTGCTGGAGGCATTGGCGATGACTCCGCGGTTCGAACCCACCAATCCACCCGCGCCTCTGGAGCCAGAATTCATCTGCCCCCTGAGGGCGATATTGGCATGGCTATTGGTGATTTTTGCCACGCCACCTGCGCTGGAGACGTTTTCGCCCACCAGGCCACCCATTGCAAAGGTGTACTGGTTGCCGATCACCAGGCCGCTGGCCGAGGAGTTGGCGATGTCGCCGTTCAGGTTGAGCGCGACCAGGCCACCCAGCGAGTTCAGATGAGAGGCTCCGGTCACCCGCACGTCCTTGGCCTTGACGTTGCGGATGCTACCCATGTTCACCGCGGCCAGGGTGCCGACCTGGGTGTTGTAGTAGGTGGAATAAGCACCACTGGCTGAAATGCGTTCGAGGTTCAGGTTGCTGATCTGCCCCAGGTTGGTACCGAACAGCCCGACAAAGGCGGTGCTGCTATAGAGCGACAGGTCGCTGATGGTATTGCCCAGGCCATCGAGCTTGCCGGTGAAGGAGCGACCTTCGCCAAGTGTCCTGAAGCTGCCTTGGCCGGTGATCCGGTTACCCAGTACATAGCGGCCATTCATGTTGTTTTCGATATCGCGCAACTGCTTCAGGTTCTGCACCACCTGGTAGGACTCGCCGTTGGCGCTGAAGCGGGCATCCGCACCGGAGAGGGTGACGCTCTTGTCATCCTTGAGGCTGTGGCCGTTTTTGGAGTTCAGCTCCAGGCTCGCTCCCGTTCCGGTCAGCGCGACATCGTCATTCAGGCGAATGCCTCCCTGCGCGGCATTCAGGGCCAGGGCCGCGCCGTTGCCGGTGGCGCTCAATGCCGCGTTCACCTGGATGTCGCCGCGCTCGGCGGTCAGGCCGAGCTTGTTGCCGCTGTTCCAGGACAGCGCCTTGTTGACCGACAGGTTGCCCTTGCTGTTCAGTTCGACATTGGTCCGGGCCAGGTTCTGGGCCAGGGTATCGGCGTGCAGGGTAGGGCCGGTATTGCCGCCACGCGTGCCGTTCTCTGCCTTGGAAACACTCACCTCGTCCGTGCTGATCTTCCAGGTGCCGGTGGTGCCCTGGTCGGCGTGCGTATCCACTTGCGCAGCCAGTTGGACCTCGACCCGGGCGCCGCGGTTTTCCACCACGCCACCGTTGCCCTGGCCGCCCAGGGCGCTGGCGTCCTGGCGTCCGGCCACCTGGACGATGCCGTTGTCGCCACCGTCCAGGACAATCTTGCCGGCCTTGTTCTGCAAGGTCTTGGCCTCGATCACGCCCTGGTTGCTCACCACGTTTTTCAGCAGGCTGCTGGCGCTGCTGGCGGTCATCAACACCTGGCCGCCGTCGGCCTTGAGCAGGCCACCGTTCTGCACCAGGGCATCCACCGCGGCACCGTTCACCTGCAGGTTGAGCAGGCCGTTGCCGTCGAAGTTGACGCTGAAGTCCTTGCCCGCGCCCAGTGCGACACTGCCCATCTGCGCCTGGATTACCCCGCTGTTGCTGACCTGGGCACCTAGCAACGCGACGCTGCCGCCCTCGTTGGCGGTGATCTGGCCGGCGTTGCTCACGGCAGAGCTGGAGTTCCCGGTAAAGCGGTAAGTACCGTCGAGGAAATCCTTGTCACTGATGTTCTGGGTGGAGGCCACCAGGCCGCCGACGTTGACCTGGGCGGACTTGCCGAAGACCACGCCATTGGGGTTGATCAGGAACACTTTGCCGTTGGCATTGATACGGCCCTGGATATCGCTGCCATTGGTGCCGAGTACCCGGTTGAGGGCGATCGATTGGCTACCGGGCTGGTGGAAGCTGACGCTTTCGTCGCCAGCGACGCTGAACTCGTTCCAGTTGGTGATCAGTTTGTTGCTCTGTTGGTCGATGGTCATGTGTTTGCCGTCGACCGTGGTATGGAGGCCGGCGTCGCCCGCGACTATCGCCGCTCCGTTCGGCAAGGCAAAGGCCGGAGCCTGGGCCAGCAGGCCCAGCAGCGAGAAGCCGGCGGCGATCACGGCCTTGAGGCGACTGGATTTGCCTCGGCGCCGGGTTCCTTCGCTGGCGACGTTCCAGCAACCAGTGGCCTGGTTCCAGATCAGTGCATAGCTTTTGTTCATGGTGCGTCCTCTATATGAATACTCTGCTGATCCCCCCAGCAGAACGGGTACAACGGATGCGGGGCAGGCGCCAAGGCGATCACGCAAAGCCGGGGCGCCATTTCCTCCATGCGGGAGGGAAGTTGTTTGTCTCAAGCCGCGCTTGATTTCATGGGCTTCCAAGCAAGGGAGACCCATGAGTTTTTTTGTCAGATGAGACCTGCTACATAACGTCTAAAAAGTGGCTATTCGACTGTTTCGAAGGATTATCTGATTTCGCGGGAGAGTTGATTGCGAGCCTGTACGCGCCAGCGTTGAGGCTGGAGTTATTTGCATGTAAATGCCTGGTTGCTCAGAGGGGTCTATTAATTAACAAAAGGAAATAAAATAAAAAACCAGAACTTTCTTAACTGGTATACGGCTCTTTCCTAGTTGAAGTAAGAGGGCAAGCTATTGCGCTCGTCATATTGAAGTCCTTGCAGCCTGATGCCCGATGGCGTGGCAGAATCAGGAGCGCGATTCCCTGGGGGAACCGCTGCTTTCTCCGCTTTGGGAGGCATCTCACAATCAGCGGGCCAGGGCTTTAGGCCTGCCTGGCAGGCCTTCTCGATCGTCGAGCCTGGGCAGTTCGGGTTGCGGTGCTTTTGTTCTGTGAGAGGGGTTTCTAAGTTAAAATCAGGATGTAAGCCGACAGGGTTGATACTTCATTCATGTCGGGAAATATCAGATCCATGACGGCATGAAATTTTGAATGTCAGGGCTAATAGAAATACCTTCGATCTGGAGCTTATGGATCGAAAACACTTGTTTTTAGAAAGCACTGATGCGCAGATAGGTATCCATCAATATGGGCTCTGAGGATGATTGCTTATTCTGTTCGCTCTTTTCGGCTTTCGCATAGTGAGTGAGCATTTTGTTCCTTTTAGGAATCGTCCTACTGATTACGACGCCTATCTAATGTAGTTTTCCCGCCTCCTGACTTTCTCGAACGTCACGAATACCCGCACGGTTCGCTTCGTCGAGTCCATCGATGTTTTTGCATGGCGCGTAACAACGGGGGGGCCGCCCTTCGACGCATACCGAGGTAGAGAATTTACCGTGAAGACTCCAGTCATCGCCGGATTGATTCTGGCCAGCTTCGCCCTGTTTTTGCCTGCTTGTTCCCAGGCTGGCATCAACCTGGAAAACACCCGTGTGGTGCTTGCGGCGCCGAGCAAGGAAGCGTCCCTGGTGATCAAGAACAGCGCGACCGAGGACTTGATGTTCCAGGCCTGGATCGAGTCGGCCGACAAGAGCGAGGATGTGCCTTTCGCCATCACCCCGGTGCTCAAGCGCCTGGCTGGCGAACAGCAGCAGGTGTTGCGCATCCTCTACAGCGGCAAGGGCCTGCCGACCGACAAGGAGTCGGTGTACTGGCTGAACGTGCGGGAGATTCCGCAAAAGTCCCGGGAGGAAAACACCCTGCAAATCGCCGTGCAGCAGCGCCTCAAGCTGTTCTACCGGCCGGCCGGGCTACCGGGCAAGGTCGCGGAGGCCCCCCAGCAACTGAAGTGGCGCCTGCTTGCCAAAGACGGCAAACCCTATCTGGAAGTGGCCAACCCGTCGGCTTTCCATTTGTCTTTTGCCGCGATCACGTTGCGGATGGGAAGCAAGAGTTTCACCGCACCGATCGATATGGTCGCGCCGGCCGCGACTTCCCGGGTCGAGATGGCGGAACTGCCGAGCGGCGTCCAGGCTAACGACCTCAAGGTTGAATTCGAAGTCATTGGCGATTTCGGTGGAATCCTCAAATACGACGGTGTTATCTCTAGCTGAGGCTTGGCGTCTTTTATTAGTGGCGACGAGAACTTTCTCGCTACTTCTTTTGGGTCATCATCGATGTGTATCTGGGCACTTAATGTGGCCTGGGAAGGAACTCTATATGTGCGCAAGATAATGTTTATCTTGATATTTTTATCCAGCCTGTGTGCCCGGGATGTACTTGCAGTTACTTGCACCTGGACCGGCTATCCTCCAGCGCAACTCACAATGGATATGATTCTTCCCTCTAAAATGATCATCAAGGCTGCTCCCGTTGGGCAGGTACTTGCAACATACAGAACGAGCCTCTGGAGTGGGCTGGCAAGTTGTTCCAGTAAAACTGATGTTTCTATTACAGTAGATACCGCGTTTACGCCATCGGCACTGCCCAAGGTCTATGAAACCGGTATTAAAGGCGTCGGTGTTAAATTCTGCCTGGCGCTTAGTTTTAACGACGACACTTGGTGTGCTCCATACTCTTATTCTGTTGGCTCAAGCTCATCAGCGATCCTTCCCAAGTTCATCGATGTGATATTCGTTCGTACCAATCGCGCCGTAGCCTCAGGTAATGTTCCGATGGACCTCAAGGTGAACTGGCAAATGGGAGACAGATCCCTTGTGGTCAGATCACAAGGCGGTACCGAACTGGTCAACGATGTGTTTTTCGCCGGATGCGAATCGGTAGGGGCGGCGGTCAATGTACCGATGGGTAAACAGACCATCGAAAATATTGCCAAGGGTAGCGTCAGAGAGGTGCCGTTCAACTTCGATGTCCGTTGTGATGGTTTGAAACCTAATACAAAGGTTCCGGTAAAAGTCTACTTCGAAGGTAGCTCCCAGGCCGATGGCATGCTCAAGCTTTCCAAGCTGGGCCAGGCGGGTGTCGCGTCGGGGGTGGGTATTTCCCTGGTCAATAACAAGGGCGTCAAGTTGCCGTTCGATATTGCCAGGTCCGTCGCCCTCGATTGGAATAGAGAGGTGGCGGAGGGCTCCATTTACCGGTTCTCCGGCAGTGCCAAATACGTTCCGACAGGTGGCGAGATAAAACCGGGCAAGGGCGATGCGACCATGAGCTTCGTTCTCAACTACAACTGATCGTCATCGGTGGCGGGCACATATTCTTCTGCTCGACGACCTGTTGCCTGCCCCGATCGGATGGCTATCGCGAGCCAGTTGCTGTCCAGCCTTCCCGAGTCCATCAGAGCACAAGGGCGCGCATAGTCGAGAAAGGCTTTCGCCGCTCGATGTCACAACCGCCGGCGCCCGGCTAGAATACCGACGGATCACTCTTGATCCATCCCCCATTGCCACAGATCAAAGCGGCACTCTCCATAAGAGGGTGACGCTGTTGCTCGTGGGACAACGGCCCATTTGCGCAGGTTGCCGGGGTTCGATCAAAGGAAGGTATTCCATGATTCCAGCGTGTTGTCGGATGGTCGCTCTCTGCCTGTTACTTGTTCTGTCACCCGCCCTGGTCGCACAGGAACCCGATATTTCCCTCGTCTCAAGGGTGGCAGTGACCAGCCGGCCATGGCTGAGTGAAGTAGACCGGCAGTGGCTGGCAAGCAGAGGCCCACTCACGATCGGAGTGGCATTGCCCGACTATCCGCCGCTGGGCATGCTTGACGTCAATCGTTTCCAGGGCATCACCGCGGATTACCTCGCCCTGTTGTTCGAGATCCCCCCCAAGGTCCGTCAATTCCCTTCCAGGCAGGCGGCGCTGGACGCGCTGCACAATGGTGAGATTGACCTGGTCGGCGGTGGCTCCGCGATGGATGCCGAGGATAACGGTCTGCTACTGACCCAGGCCTATGAACCGAACCAACCGGTGCTGGTGACAGCCGAACGCCATCCTTACGACCCACAGGCACCCGGCACCCGGCTGGGGGTGTTTGCCGGCTACCGTGTCGAGGAAAAGGTCTCCGCGGTTTATCCGTACAGCCAGATCCTGCCATTCGCCTCGCCGCTGCGCGCGCTCGAGGCGTTGAGCCTGGGAGAGGTCGATGGGGTGATCGATGATGCGGTATCGGCCCACTATCTGATCAACATCAACTACCTGCTGGACCTGCACATCGAAAACTTCGCGCCGGTGGAAAGCCGTGGTTTCGGCTTCCTGGTGCGCGCCTCCGATACTCGCCTGCATGCCGTGATCGAACGAGCCCTTCCGACCATTCGCTCACGCCATAGCGAAAGTATTCTGCGCAATTGGAGTGCGGGGAGCAGCCTGCGCCTGACCCAGCAACGCGTGACGCTGACGCCCGCCGAGAACCGTTGGCTGACCGCCCATCCGGAAATCCCGGTGACTGTCCATGACTCTCTCGGCGCCTTGGGACAATTGGACAACAGTGGGCAGGTGCGGGGTATCGGCCCCGACTATCTCAAGTTGCTCAGCCAGCGCAGCGGCCTGACGTTCCGCCCTGTCCGCGCGCAGAATTATGCCGAGATGAACGCGCAGATAACCGAGGGCAAGACCCTGATGACCTCGGTTACGTCTGCCGACACCGACACCGAGGCCTATATGGATATCCTTCTTCCTTATCTGAGGAGCTCGGTGGTACTGATGGCCGGACCCAAGGCAGCCCGTACCCAGGGCAGTTCTTTCCACAGCCTGAATGACCTGCAAGGCAAGCGCCTGGCCAGCGTCCCGGGTTATTTCGTCAATCAGATCATCCAGCAGAACTATCCGGATATCCGCTTACAGATCTATCCCAACTTTCTGGAGGCCATGCGCAGTGTCGACGACGGGCGTAGCGACGCGTTCATTGGCAGTGACTACACCGGTCGTTTCCTGTCCGCCCAGCGTTTCAACAACCGCTTGCGCGTAATCGGCATTCTCGACGAGTTCTCCCGCCCGGTCAGCCTTGGGGTGCTGAAGGGGCAGGAAGAACTGCGCAGCATCCTGGAGAAGGCCCAGGTGGCGATCACCCCGGAGGAAGTGGCGGACATCGTGGAACAGTGGGAGCCGCGTATTTCCACCTTGGGCAGCCATTTCTGGCGGGATCATCGCAGTAATATCCTCCGGCTTGGCGGTGTCTTCGGCTTGCTGGTCCTGTTGTCGCTGATCTGGGGGTTCTACCTGACCCGGCAGGTGCGCAAGACTCGCCAGGCCGAAGGTGAGCTGGCGCTGGCGCGGGAGAAGGCCGAAGCGGCCAACGAGGCCAAGAGCATCTTTTTGTCCACCATGAGCCATGAGATCCGTACCCCGCTGAACGCCATCATCGGCCTGCAGGAAGTGGTGCAGCAGAAGGCCGAACGGGGCGAGCTGGACCTGGCGTCGCTGGCCGTCGCTCAGGAGGCGGCACAGGGTCTGCTGCTGTTGCTCGGCAATGTGCTCGACCTGAACCGGATCGAGTCGGGGATGATCGACTCGGCGCCCGAGGCCGTGCTGCTCAAGGCCCAGATCGAAGCGATCGCGCCCCTGGTGGTCGGCATGGCGCGGCAGAAGCAGCTGGCGTTCGAGATGCGCTTCACCGGCGACATGGAGCAATGGGTGCTGATCGACCCGCTGCATTTGAAACAGGTGCTGTTCAACCTGCTGAGCAATGCCATCAAGTTCACCGAGCGCGGCCGGGTGACGCTGCATGCCTCGGGCAGCCGGGAGGCAGAACATCTGCACCTGTTGCTGGAGGTCATCGACAGCGGTATCGGCATCTCGGAGCAGGACCAGGCCAGATTGTTCCAGCCATTCTCCCAGGTCAGTTCGGCTCAGGCCGGGCAAACCTTTGGCAGTGGGCTGGGGCTGAATATCACCCGGCGGCTGGTCGAACTCATGGGCGGCACTATCGTCTTGAGCAGTGAACCGGATATAGGCTCCTGCTTCAGCGTGACCCTGCAACTGCCTCTGGCCGAGGCGCCTGCCGAAGCCGCGGCAGAAGTACCGCAGGCGAGCACGGAGCCGCTTTCGCTGAATATCCTCGTTGCTGAGGACAATGCGTTCAGCCGGTTGACGCTGGAAGAGCAATTGCTGGTTCTGGGGCATCGCGTGACGCTGGTCGAGGATGGGCAGGCGGCGTGGGAAGCCTGGCTGGCCGCCGAGTACGATGTGTTGATCACCGACAGCCAGATGCCACGTCTGGGCGGCTATGACTTGACCGTGCGCATCCGCCAGATGGAGCGCGAGAAGGGGCGCCGGCGCTGCTGGATCCTGGGGGCGACCGCCAGTGCCGAGGACGCGGAAATCCAGCGCTGCCTGGCCGCCGGGATGGATGAGGTGGTGTTCAAGCCCCTGACCCAGCAGGTGCTGAGGCAGGCCCTGGAGAATACTCAACGAGCCCCTGCACGGGCTTGAGCGCGGCGAACCGGTCATCAGGACAGTATTCCGAGCACCCCATCCTGGATAATCGCGGTGCTGACTGAGCGGGCCGGACGCACTCAGCGCCGGCTTTCCCAACATCGCGCTGGCCTGCATGGCCCCCGCCTGAGTATCTCCCCGCTTCAAGTTGATATGCCGTTGCGCCGTTCACCCAGGGCGGCCATGGCAAGATAAATCCTAGAGAAATTTAAGATTCGGCTGATTTACGTCTGACCTGGGCTCCACTCACTCTTTAGCGCATTCGAGCCGCGTTCCGCCCACCACCCTGCCTACAGTCCCCAACCACGCGTGGCATTCCTCTCACAGAGAGCAGCCGTGGACAGCGAAGCCGCTCCCCTGAAACCTTCCTGCCCGATGACGGACACGTCCGCACCAACCGCAGGCCGCTGACCAAGCCTTTTAAACATTCCTTCCATCGGAGATGACCATGACCATTCTCTATCGCGACATGAATCAAGCCCAGCTCGATGCGGCGTATAACAACACTGAGGCAGTGCCGGATTTCCCCGGTATCTACGCAGCCCTGCAGGCGCGTAGCGCCAGTTTCTACGCCTCTGTGGCCGGCCGGCTCGATCTGCCTTACGGCACCGGCTCCAGGCAGCGTTATGACTGGTTGCCCTGTGGCAAAGCCGACGCCCCGACGTTCATCTTCATCCATGGCGGGTATTGGCAGAATTGCAGCAAGGAAGATTTCGCCTTCATCGCCGCCGGTCCCCTGGCTGCGGGGTTCAACGTCGTCCTGGCCGAATATACGCTCGCGCCGCAAGCCTCGATGACACAGATCGTCAGCGAAATTGGCAGCCTGCTCGAGCATCTTCAGGCCGACGTTGATCACCTGGGTATTGCGGGGCACAAGGTGGTCCTGAGCGGGCACTCGGCAGGAGGCCACCTGGCGATCCAGTTCCGTTCGCACCCATGGGTGACCGATGTCCTGGCGATCAGCGCATTGGTCGACCTGGAACCCATAAGCCTGTCGTGGCTCAACCAGAAACTGAGTCTCTCGGAAGCGGAGATCAATGCCTATAGCCCGCTGCACCATATCGGCAAGGGCGCCCATACATGGGTGGCGGTAGGTGCCGACGAACTGTCGGAACTGGTCCGCCAGTCTGATGAGTACGCCAAGCAGGCGTTGGCCCGGGGAGAGTCTGTGCAGCTGATTCACGTGCCGGGCTGCACGCACTTTTCAGTACTGGACGAAATGGCAAAACCGCAGGGAATCTTGCTTCAGGCCTTGTCATCCGCCAACTGATCGGGGATCGGAACTTAGCAAGCCTGTGTCGAGCCGCCAGTTGCTGGCGGCTCGCTTGAGCAAGGCGTTGGGATGCGGCTTACATCGACAGGATCAGGCGCCCGGCGAACAGAATCAGGATCACTCCCATGGTTCGCTCGAACCAGTGGCCCATGCGCATGAACAGCAAGCGCACCCGCGGGCTGGAAAAGAACAGCGCGACGATCACGAACCACAGCGCGTTCACACAACACATCCATACACCGTAGAGCGCCTGCACCTTGAGGGGCGTGGTGGCGCTGATCACCGTGGTGAAAATCGCCAGGAAGAACAGCGTGGCCTTGGGGTTGGTGGCGTTGGTCAGGAAACCGGTCATGAAGGCCTTGGGCAAGGTCTGCCGCTGCACCTGATCGTTGTTCGTGTCGCTGCCCTCGATCGATGTCTTGGGTTTGCTGCGCAACAGGCTGACCCCGAGATAAAGAATGTAGGCGCCGCCTACCACCTTGGCCACGTTCAGCAGCCATGGCGTGGTATGCATCAGCGCACCGACCCCCAGCAGGGTGTACAGCACATGCACGGAAATCCCCGCGCCGATGCCGATGGCCGTGCACAGCCCGACCACCCGGCCAAAGCGCACGCTCTGGCGGATGGTCACGGCAAAGTCAGGCCCGGGAGCCACCACGGCGAGAAAGTGGATGGTCGCCAGGGCCAGGAATTCGCCTAGATAGTTGGAAAGCATTTCAACTCCAGAAGGTCAGGGGGGACGAGCTGCCGCGATAGCCGACAAAAAAGGAAAGGCTCAGGCGCGGGTTGGCCACCCCCGGGGTGACTGCGTGCATGCGCCTTGAGTTGAACATGATGAAATCTCCGGGCTCCGGGCGGATCTCCAGCGAGGGTGTGCCGAGCAAGGCGGGCTCGATGCCGTAGCTGTCGCCGCGCATGTCGTCGAACTGGTCCGGGGAAATATCGTGATTCCACATCTGCAGGGCGCCACCCGCGTCAGGCATGTTCAGGTAGAGGTTGCAGGCGAACTGCGCCTCCAGGCTGTGGGCCTGGAAGCTGTCGGGGGCGTCCTTGGCGAAAATGTCGTGATGGGCAAGGAAGCACACCCCGGGTTTCACCACCCGCGACAGGCCAACGTACATCTTGCGCCCGTACAGGTTTTCCAGGTGGGCGCCGGCCGGCCAGGACTCGTCGAGCATGCAGCGCAGGGTGTCGACGGGAGACGCATAGGGCGCGCAACGCGTGCGCAGTTCGGCGATGTTGGCGGTGGCGCGTTCGAAATAGTCTTCGATCAGCAGCGGCTGGTTTTCCGCCTCATAAAACGCCATGCCGATCCGCCCGATGCTGGGGGCGTTGATGTAGCCCTCGAAGCCGGGAGCGAGAATCTTGTCACCCAGCTGGATCGCCTGGGTGTGCGGCAGGAAATTCTTGATGCGCAGGGCGAGCACTTGTTCCTGGGCCAGTTTCTTTATGCACGTCTCATCGAGACGCTCGACGTCAAGCATCATCTGCAGATCCCTCTATCCGATAATCGTCGAACCCGCGCACGCGGGTTTCCCCTGTGTCAGGCGATGCGTCGCGTGATGTGCAAGGCGACACCGCCGATGAATCAGTCCACGTGGTAGTGAACCGAAAGCATTCCTTTCTTCTGCGAGAGGGAGGCGATAGTGACGTTGCCCAATTCCTTCAGGCGCTTCACATGGGTCCCCCCGCAGCCATAGGCGGGAAGCTCGCCGAAACCGATTTCCCGCGAGCCTTCACGCAGCGAGACCAGGCGCGGCAGGTCGGCGGCAATCCAGTGATCGATGCCACTCTGCAGGCTGTCGACGTCGAGTTCCTGCGGGCTGTCCCCGGGCTTGAAGGACACGCGGCCCTCACCAGGCCAGTGATGGGCCTTGACCGGGACCCAGCCGCGGGTTTCGCCGAAATGACCGATCAGGTGCCCGGCCGAGTGCATGCGGGTATTGAACTGGCGGCGCTGTTCATCGACCTGGACCTGGACCATGCCCGGTTGCACCGGCTGGCTGACGTAATGAATGATTCGCTCGGGTTCCTGGACCACGCGCAACACCTGGCTTTCGCCGATCCAGCCGGTGTCGCAGGGTTGGCCGCCGCCTTGGGGATGAAAGATCGTGGCACGCAGGATCACCGCGAATTCGTTGTCCTGCGGGGTGCATTCGAGCACTTCAACGTTGGCCTTGAGTTCATCATTATGAAAAAAGAGGCGAAGCGTCATATTCCGTGCCCTTATTAAAATACCTTTTTTAATTATATGGCGCGGCGGAATTGCGTGATAATCCGTTCAAACCTCAAAGGACTGTTGTGCTGTGAGCATAAATCTCCCCCTTCCGCTGCTGGGCGAAATGGCGATTTTCGTCAAGGTCGTCGAGGTCGGCAGCTTCTCCGAAGCCGCCCGCCAGTTGGGTTCGTCACCCTCGGCGGTGAGTCGCAGCATTTCCCGTCTGGAGAAGGCGCTGGCGACTCGCTTGCTGCAACGCACCACGCGCAAGTTGCGCTTGAGCGAAGGGGGCGAGGAGGTGCTCAAGCGCTGCAGCGAAATGGTCAGCGCCGCCAAGTCGGTGATGGAAATCAGCGGTCAGTTCACCCACGAGGCCGAAGGGCTGGTGCGGGTCAGCGTGCCCAAGGCCGTGGGGCGTTTTGTCGTGCATCCGTACATGCCCGAGTTTCTGCGGCGTTACCCCAAGGTCGATGTCGAGTTGTTATTGGAAGATCGCAACATCGACCTGATCGACGACAACGTGGACCTGGCCATCCGCATCACCGATCGGCCGCCGGCGGGGCTGGTCGGGCGCCAGTTGCTGACCATCGATCATATGCTGTGCGCCACGCCGCAGTACCTGGCCGAGCACGGGACGCCCAGCCATCCCCAGGATCTGCTCAACCACAGTTGCATTTACCTGGGTGAAACCCCCAGCGATGCGCGCTGGAAGTTCAAGAAGGGCAGCAAGTCGGTGACGGTTGGCGTGCGTGGGCGTTATGCGGCCAATCACACCGGGGTACGGCTGGGGGCGGTGCTGGAGCATATCGGCATCGGCAGCTTGCCGTACTTCACCGCGCGGCATGCCCTGGAGCAGGGCTTGCTGGTGCAGGTTCTACCGGACTGGACGTTTCTCGCTTCCTACCATGGCGGTGCCTGGCTGTTGCATTCGCCAACCCGTTACCTGCCGCCGAAGCTGCGGGTATTCATCGATTACCTGGTGGAGTGCCTGGCCAAGGAGCCGACCTTGAGCCGGCAGGGCAAGCAGGAGGCGAAAGGCTACGAACAGCCCGAAGGCGATGGAGCGGGTTGAGCCAGCCGCTCATGGGTAGAAAAAAGGCCCGCCGGTTCAACCGTGCGGGCCTTTGTAGTGTCCGGGCCGGACTCAGTGCTTGCTGTCCTGGGCGGAGAGCGCCAGCAGCTGCTTTTCCTGGTTCCAGTCGAACGGTTCATCATTCTGCTCGGCTTCGTAGCGACGCTCTTCGAGCGCCTGGTACAGGTCGATTTCCTCGTCGGGCATGTAGTGCAGGCAATCCCCAGCGAAGAACCACAGCAGGTCGCGCGGTACCAGATGGGCGACCTGTGGATAACGCTGCATCACCTGGCACAGCAGATCCTGGCCCAGGTACTGGCTTTCGATCGGGTCGATCGGCAGCGAGGCGCGCAGTTCGTCGAAGCGTTCCAGGAACAAGGCATGGCTTTCTTCGGGAACCTGCTCGGCTTCACCCACGGCGACCAGGATACTGCGCAAATGGTCGAGCAGGACGAGATGATCGGCGACGACGTTGGACATGACATGAGTCCTCAACAGCAAAACGGGCGCGGGAGTATATAGCTCCTGCGCCCGGTTTCATAATCCGCCTGACGGTCCTGCGCCTTAGCGGGTTTTCCCTTCGCTCAGGGTCAGCTCTTCCTTGGCGAAGTCATCGACATCGATGACTTTGCGGCGGGCGGCTTCAGCCTCGCGCAGGGTCTGGGCTTCCACCGGTTGCAACACGCCGGCCTCCAGCGCGGCGTCGATGGCATGTTCGCCGGCCACCGGTTTGACCTGGCCACTTTTCAGCGCCTCGTGCAGTTTTTTCTGCAGCGGGTGACTGGCGTTCAACGAGTCGAAGGCGTGTTGCAGGGCGCCGACCGGGTCCTGCGCCGATTGTGGGCGGTAGCAGCCGGCCAGCAGCTCTTCCAGGGTCGGGTCGCCCTTGGCCCGGCCGATGATCGCGGCGACCTCGGCGTCCAACTGGTCGGACGGGCCTTTGTGACGGCGGCCGAACGGGAATACCACCACCCGCAGCAGGCAACCCAGCACCCGGTTAGGGAAGTTCTCGAGCAGTTCGTCCAGGGCTCGTTCCGACTGGCCGAGGCTTTCTTCCATAGCCCAGGTGAACAGCGGCTGCAGATGCTCCGGCGAATCCAGGTCGTGGTAGCGCTTGAGTGCGGCGGAGGCGAGGTACATGTGGCTGAGCACATCGCCGAGGCGTGCCGACAGGCGTTCGCGACGCTTCAGCTCGCCGCCCAGCAACATCATGCTCAGGTCGGCCAGCATGGCGAAGGCCGCGGCCTGGCGGTTGAGGGCGCGGAAATAACCTTGGCTGAGCTTGTCCCCCGGCGCCTGTTCGAAGTGCCCCAGGCCCAGGTTCAGCACCAGGGTGCTGGCCGCGTTGCCCACGGCAAAACCGATGTGCTTGAGCAGCAGGCCGTCGAATTCGACCAGCGCCTGATCGTGGTCTTCGCGACCGGCCAGGGCCATTTCCTTGAGCACGAACGGATGGCAGCGAATGGCGCCCTGGCCGAAGATCATCAGGTTGCGCGAGAGAATGTTCGCGCCTTCCACGGTGATGAAGATCGGCGCGCCTTGCCAACTGCGGCCCAGGTAGTTGTTCGGGCCCATGATGATGGCCTTGCCGCCGTGCACATCCATCGCGTGGCCGATGCATTCGCGACCGCGCTCGGTCAGGTGGTACTTGAGAATCGCCGACAGCACCGAGGGCTTTTCCCCCAGGTCGACGGCATTGGCCGTGAGCATGCGCGCGCTGTTCATCAGCCAGGCGTTGCCGCCGATGCGGGCCAGGGCTTCCTGGATGCCTTCGAAGGCATTGAGCGGGACATTGAACTGCTCACGTACCTGGGCATATTGGCCGGTCACCAGGCTGGTGAACTTGGCCGCGCCAGTGCCGACGGCCGGCAGGGAAATGGAGCGGCCGACCGACAGGCAGTTCATCAGCATCATCCAGCCCTTGCCGAGCATTTCCTGGCCGCCGATAAGGAAGTCCAGGGGAATGAACACGTCCTTGCCGGAGTTCGGACCGTTCATGAAGGCAGCGCCGAGCGGCAGGTGGCGACGGCCGATTTCCACGCCGGGGGTGTCGGTCGGAATCAGCGCCAGGCTGATCCCCAGGTCTTCATCGTCACCCAGCAGATGGTCCGGGTCGTAGGCCTTGAAGGCCAGGCCGAGGAGGGTGGCGACCGGGCCCAGGGTGATGTAGCGCTTTTCCCAGTTCAGGCGCAGGCCGAGGGTTTCCTCGCCTTGCCACTGGCCTTTGCAGATCACCCCGGTATCGGGCATGGCGCCGGCGTCGGAACCGGCCAGCGGGCCGGTGAGGGCGAAACAGGGGATATCGTCGCCACGGGCCAGCCGCGGCAGGTAGTGGTTACGCTGTTCGTCGGTGCCGTAATGCAGCAGCAGCTCGGCCGGGCCGAGGGAGTTGGGGACCATCACGGTGGACGCCAGGTCGCCGCTGCGGGTCGCCAGTTTCATCGCCACCTGTGAGTGGGCATAGGCGGAGAACCCCTTGCCACCGAACTCCTTGGGGATGATCAGGGCAAAGAAACCGTGTTGCTTGATGTGCTCCCAGGCGGCGGGCGGCAGGTCCATGGACTGGCCGATCTGCCAGTCGCTGACCATGGCGCACAGCTCTTCGGTGGGGCCGTCGATGAAGGCCTGTTCCTCTTCGCTCAGTTGCGCTTTCGGGTAGGCCAGCAGCTTGTCCCAGTCCGGACGGCCGCTGAACAGTTCACCGTCCCACCAGACCGTGCCGGCATCGATGGCGTCGCGTTCGGTTTGCGACATCGGCGGCAGGACTTTCTGGAACCAGCTGAACAGCGGGGCGCTGAAGTACTTGCGGCGCAGGTCGGGCAGTAGCAAGGGCGCCGCCACCGCGGCCAGCAGTACCCAGAAGATCAGCAGCAGCCAGCCCGGTGCACGGCTGAAGGCGCCCATGGCCAGCAGGTAGACGGCCACCACACCCAGGGCGGGCAGGGGCGCAATGCGGCGGTGGGCCAGGTAGGCAATACCGACCAGCAGAACCAGTATCCACAACAACAGCATATTTAATCCTCCGTGAAACCAGGGGCAAAATCACCCACAGAGCTTAGTCGGCATCCGACAAAAGGGGTGACAGGGCAGTGCGCTTGCAGCGGTAAGAAGAAGCGGACGCAGACGTCAGGCATCGGGTCAGCAGCGTGTCGATCTTGTCAGGCTCGAAGCGGCAGCCTCTGATATTTGGCCGAAACGTCGTTATCGCTGGGATGAGGCCGTCGTTAGACTCGGGACTTCACTCGGAGATCATCCCCATGCACGAGTACCTGAGTCCCAGCCGCTTCATCGATAGTGACCACCCCGCGGTGGTGGAGTTCGCGGAAACTCATCGTGGCGCCAGCAGCGATCCGTTGGAGCAGGCTGTGAACCTCTATTACGCGGTGCGCGAGGCCGTGCGCTACAACCCCTACACCTTCAGTCGCGACCCCGAGACCCTGCGTGGCAGCCATGCCCTGGCTACCGGCGAAAGTTACTGCGTGCCCAAGGCCACCCTACTTGCCGGCTGCGCGCGGCATTGCGGGATCGCCGCGCGGATCGGCCTGGCGGACGTGCGCAATCACTTGTCGACCCCGCGTTTGCTGGAGTTGCTGCGCAGTGATGTGTTTGCCATGCATGGCTATACCGAGCTGTACCTGCAAGGACGCTGGGTCAAGGCCACGCCGGCGTTCAACCGGAAACTCTGCGAGATGTACGATGTAGCGCCACTGGAATTCGATGGCCGTCATGACAGCGTGTTCCACCCGTTCAATCGCCAGGGCGAGCAGATGATGGAATACGTGCTGGACCACGGACAATTCGCCGACGTCCCCGAGACCTTCTTCTTCAAACACCTGGAGAAGTGTTATCCGCATCTGTTCGCCGAGCAGATGCCGTTGCTGCTGGGCGACATGCAGAGTGATTTGAGTCAGGTCTGATCCGGCGTAGACTGCCTCGGCATTCATCACTGAGGAGCGGTCATGCTGAAGATCTGGGGTCGGAAAAACTCGTCGAATGTCAGGAAAGCATTGTGGTGCGCCGAAGAGCTCGGGCTGACCTACGAGGCGGTGGATGCCGGTGGTGCCTTCGGTGTGGTGGATACCCCGGAATATCGGGCGATGAATCCCAATGGGCGGATTCCGCTGATCGAGGACGACGGCTTTGTACTGTGGGAGTCCAACACCATCGTGCGTTATCTCGCCGCGCGCCATGCCGCCGGCACGGCCTGGTACCCGAGCGATGTACAGGCGCGGGCTTCGGCCGAGAAGTGGATGGACTGGACCACCTCGACCTTCGCCGAACCCTTCCGGCACCTGTTCTGGGGTGTGCTGCGCACGCCGGCACAGCAGCAGGACTGGGACAAGATCAATGCCGCGCTGAACAGCTGCGGCGAACTGCTGGCCGTGGTCGACCAGGCCCTGGCCGAACATCCCTACCTGTCCGGCGAGGAAATCGGCATCGGCGATATCCCTCTGGGCAGCTTCATTTATGCCTGGTTCGAAATGCCCATCGAGCGCCCGCAATTGTCTAATCTGCAAGCCTGGTACGCCCGCCTGCAACAGCGTCCGGCCTACCGCAAGGCGGTGATGACTGCGTTGACTTAATACTGACTATCAATACGGGTGACTGTACTTGTGCGGCGTCGGCAAGCACCATTGGGTGTATCCGGCGCCGTTGCAATGCAGGCGGTCCGCCCTTACTTATAATGTTCTCCCTTCTTGGTGCGTAAATCCGATATGAGTTCCGCTCTGTCCATCCGGCAGCTAACCAAAACCTACGGCAACGGTTTCCAGGCCCTGAGTGGTATCGATCTGGATGTCGCCGAAGGTGACTTCTTCGCCTTGCTCGGCCCTAACGGTGCCGGCAAATCCACCACCATCGGCATCCTCTCGACCCTGGTGAACAAGACCAGCGGCACGGTGAATGTCTTCGGCCATGACCTGGACCGCGAGCCCGCCGCGCTCAAGCGCTGCATCGGCGTGGTGCCACAGGAATTCAACTTCAACCAGTTCGAGAAAACCTTCGACATCGTGGTGACTCAGGCCGGTTACTACGGTATCCCGACCAAGGTCGCCAAGGAGCGGGCCGAGCAGTACCTGACCCAGCTCGGCTTGTGGGACAAGCGCGATGTGCCGTCGCGCTCGCTGTCCGGCGGCATGAAGCGCCGCCTGATGATTGCCCGCGCCCTGGTGCACGAACCGCGCCTGTTGATCCTCGACGAACCGACTGCTGGCGTGGACATCGAGCTGCGCCGTTCGATGTGGACCTTCCTCACCGAGCTGAACCAGAAAGGCATCACCATCATCCTCACCACCCATTACCTGGAGGAGGCTGAGCAGCTGTGCCGCAATATCGGCATCATCGACCACGGCACCATCGTCGAGAACACCAGCATGCGCCAGCTGCTGAGCCAGCTGCATGTGGAAACCTTCCTGCTCGACCTGAAGACCGACCTGAAGGTGGCGCCGCAACTGATCGGTTATCCAAGCAAGCTGCTGGACAGCCACACCCTGGAAGTCCAGGTCGACAAAGCCGTGGGCATCACCGCGTTGTTCAGCCAGTTGGCCCAGCAGAACATCGAAGTGCTGAGCTTGCGTAACAAAACCAATCGCCTTGAGGAGCTGTTCGTGTCCCTGGTGGAGAAAAACCTGTCGAAGGTGGCGGTATGAGTTCCGAGCTACGGCCCAACCTTGTCGCGCTGAATACTATCGTCTATCGCGAAGTCCGGCGTTTTACCCGGATCTGGCCGCAGACCCTGCTGCCGCCGGCGATCACCATGGTTCTGTACTTCGTGATCTTCGGTAACCTGATCGGCCGGCAGATCGGCGACATGGGTGGTTTCACCTACATGGAGTACATCGTGCCGGGCCTGATCATGATGTCGGTGATCACCAACTCCTACGGCAACGTGGTCTCGAGTTTCTTCGGCAGCAAGTTCCAGCGCTCCATCGAGGAGTTGATGGTGTCGCCGGTGTCGCCGCACACCATCCTTATCGGCTACACCCTGGGCGGTGTCCTGCGGGGGTTGGCGGTGGGGGTGATCGTGACCCTGCTATCGTTGTTCTTCACCCACCTGCAGGTGCATCACCTGGGCATCACCTTGCTGGTGGTGGTCCTCACCGCGACGATCTTTTCCCTGTTGGGCTTTATCAATGCGGTGTTCGCGCGCAACTTCGACGATATTTCGATCATCCCGACCTTCGTGCTGACCCCGCTGACCTACCTGGGCGGGGTGTTCTACTCCATCACCCTGCTGCCACCGTTCTGGCAGACGGTGTCGCTGGCCAACCCGGTGCTGCATATGGTCAACGCCTTCCGTTTCGGCATCCTCGGGGTTTCCGACATCCAGATCAGCGTGGCTATTACCTTCATGCTGGTGGCGACCGTGGTCCTGTACTTCGGTTGTGCCCGCCTGCTGGTCAGTGGTCGCGGCATGCGCCAGTAAGCCCGCGCAGAAACAACAACGGCCTCCCTCGGGAGGCCGTTTGCGTTTCTACAGTCGGCTCTGCTTGCGGCGGCGCCATTGCCGGCTGACCCACCAGCGCCAGTACAGCATGGTCAGGCAATAGGCGAGGGCGCCCAGCACCAGGCCAGCCACCAGCGAGCCCAGCAGGAAGGGTTGCCAGAGGGTCGAGAGTTCGCCGCTGATCCATTCCCAGGTCAGCTCGTCGGGCAGGGTCCGGGCGGGTACGTTCATCAACCAGGCACCGATCTGATAGGTACAGAAGAACACCGGTGGCATGGTGATCGGATTGGTCAGCCAGACCAGGCTCACGGCAATCGGCATGTTGCCGCGCACGGAAATGGCCAGCACGGCTGCCAGCAGCATTTGCGCCGGGATCGGCATAAAGGCCGCGAACAGGCCGACCGCCATGGCGCGCGCCACGGAGTGCCGGTTGAGGTGCCAGAGGTTGGGGTCATGCAGCAACGTGCCAAGAAAGCGTAAGGACTTGTGTTCCCTGATGCTGGTCGGATCTGGCATGTAACGTTTGAATAGGCGCCGGGGCATAAGGCTTCTCGGTCAGTTCAAGCGGCAAGTATGCCCGGATTCTAGAAGGCGCCCATTCAGACTTTGTGACAAATGATAAAGCCGGCGCCCGGTCCGCTGAGCTAAGCCAAGGAGTGACAACACTCAAAAACTGCTCAAGGACGGGCTTATGCGCACAGGGATGCTGGCGTTGGCGGCGGGGCTTTTGTGCCTGCGCTTTTTGCCGGCGCTACCAGCGATCGGATGGCTGGCAGTGCTACCGGTAGTGGCCTTGATGCTGTTGCCGTTTCGCACCTATCCATTGGCCCTTTTTCTGTTGGGCCTGGCGTGGGCCTGCATCAGCGCGCAATGGGCGCTGGATGATCGTTTGGCGGAACCGCTCGACGGGCAAACTCGCTGGCTCGAAGGTCGAGTGGTGGGGCTGCCGCAGCAGGCCGAGGGGCTGGTGCGTTTCGAGCTGGAAGACGGGCGGGCGCGGCGCGGCCGGATCCCGCAACGCCTGCGTCTGGCCTGGTATGGCGGGCCGTCGGTGCACAGCGGCGAACGCTGGCGCCTGGCGGTGAAGCTCAAGCGACCTGCCGGCCTGGTCAATCTGCAGGCCTTCGATCACGAGGCCTGGCTGCTGGCCCAGCGCATCGGCGCCACGGGTACGGTCAAGGATGGGCAATTGCTGGCCGCCACCCGGGAGAGTTGGCGTGCGCGCATTCGCCAGCGCTTGCTGCAAGTCGATGCCCACGGGCGCGCCGGCGGCCTGGCGGCCCTGGTACTGGGCGACGGTTCGGGGTTGAGCCAGGAAGACTGGCGTGTCTTGCAAGACACCGGGACCGTGCACCTGATGGTGATTTCCGGGCAGCACATCAGCTTGCTGGCCGCAGTGATGTACGCCCTGGTGGCGGGGCTGGCCCGCTACGGCCTGTGGCCCGGACGCTGGCCCTGGCTGCCCTGGGCCTGCGGGCTGGCATTCGCCTCGGCCCTGGGGTACGGGTTGCTGGCGGGGTTCGATGTGCCGGTGCGCCGTGCCTGTGTGATGGTGGCCCTGGTGCTGATCTGGCGCCTGCGCTTTCGCCACCTGGGCGCCTGGTGGCCGTTCTTGCTGGCATTGAATGCGGTGCTGTTGTTCGAGCCGCTGGCCAGCCTGCAGCCAGGCTTCTGGCTGTCCTTTACCGCGGTGGCGGTGCTGATCCTGATCTTTGGCGGGCGCCTGGGGGGCTGGCGCTGGTGGCAGTCCTGGACCCGTATTCAATGGTTGATCGCCATCGGCCTGTGCCCGGTGCTGCTGGCGCTGGGGTTGCCCATCAGTCTCAGCGGGCCGCTGGCCAATCTGCTGGCGGAACCCTGGATCAGCCTGCTGGTGCTGCCGCCGGCGTTGCTCGGCACCTTGTTGCTGGCGGTGCCTTACCTGGGCGAAGGTTTGCTCTGGCTGGCCGGTGGCTTGCTGGACCTGCTGTTCCGCGGCCTGACCCTGCTGGCTGCCCAGTGGCCGACGTGGGTAGCGCCGGCCATACCGCTCTGGGCCTGGAGCATCAGCGCGCTGGGAGCCTTGCTGCTGTTGCTGCCTGCGGGCGTGCCGCTGCGTCCCTTGGGCTGGCCGATGCTGCTGTTGGTGGTGTTCCCGCCGAAAAACACGCTGCCATATGGCGAGGCGGAAGTCTGGCAACTGGATGTCGGGCAGGGCCTGGCGGTGCTGGTACGGACTCGCGAGCACGCGATGCTGTATGACGCCGGTCCGCGTTTGGGGGACTCCGACCTGGGCGCGCGGGTGGTGCTGCCGTCTTTGCGCAAGCTGGGCGTCGCGCGCCTCGACCTGATGCTGCTCAGCCACGCCGATGCCGATCATGCCGGTGGCGCCGAGGCCATTCAGCGAGGCTTGCCGGTGGCCAGGCTGGTCAGCGGCGATCCCGAGGGTTTGCCGGCCTATTTACCGGCAGAGCCTTGCGCCAGCGGCGAGCAGTGGCAATGGGACGGGGTGCGTTTTTCCCTGTGGCAATGGGCGGGTGCGCAGAACGGTAACCAGAAGTCCTGCGTGATGCAGGTCGAGGCCCAGGGCGAGCGTTTACTGCTGACGGGGGATATCGATGCCCTGGCCGAACGCGCCTTGCTGGATACCCCGCTGGCCGTCGAGACCCACTGGTTGCAGGCGCCGCACCACGGCAGCCGCAGCTCGTCGTCCGCGGTCCTGCTCAAGGCCCTTGCGCCTTCGGCGGTGCTGATCTCCCGTGGGCACGGCAATGGGTTTGGTCATCCGCACCCGCAGGTCGTCGAACGTTATCGCCAGCAAGGGACCGCCATTTACGACAGTGCGGAGCAGGGAGCGCTGCGGCTGATGCTGGGCACTTACACCGAACCGACGAGCCTGCGGGCGCAGCGGCGCTTTTGGCGCAAATGGCCACTATCTCCTTAAATAACCGTGAGTTATTAAAGCCTGAAGGCATGCGACATCAGGTTCTTCGGTGCATTCGGCCCCTATGTTAGAGTGGCGCACTTTTTCGAGGGGACTGTCACTGTGTGGGAATTGGTCAAATCCGGCGGCTGGATGATGTTGCCGATCATTCTGAGTTCCATTGTCGCGGTCGGCATCATTGCCGAGCGTCTGTGGACCCTGCGGGCCAGCCGCGTTACCCCGCCTCATCTGCTGGGCCAGGTGTGGCGCTGGATCAAGGACAAACAGCTGAACAAGGACAAGCTCAAGGAGCTGCGCGCCCATTCGCCCCTGGGCGAGATCCTGGCCGCCGGCCTGGCCAACTCCAAGCATGGCCGCGAGGTCATGAAAGAGTGCATCGAGGAAGCCGCCGCCCGGGTCATCCACGAACTGGAGCGCTACCTCAATGCCCTCGGCACCATCGCCGCCATGGCCCCGCTGCTGGGCTTGCTGGGTACGGTGCTGGGCATGATCGATATTTTCAGCTCGTTCATGGGCTCGGGGATGACCACCAATGCCGCGGTGCTGGCCGGTGGTATCT
Source organism: Pseudomonas sp. 09C 129 (assembly GCF_002843625.1). Lineage (NCBI taxonomy): Bacteria > Pseudomonadati > Pseudomonadota > Gammaproteobacteria > Pseudomonadales > Pseudomonadaceae > Pseudomonas > Pseudomonas sp. 09C 129. The sequence goes on from NZ_CP025261.1 coordinate 2,459,460, forward strand.
CCAAGGCGCTGATCACCACCGCGTCCGGCCTGATGGTCGGTATTCCGGCAGTGTTCTTCCACCGTTTCCTGCAACGCCGGGTCGATGAGCTGGTGGTTGGCATGGAGCAGGAAGCCATCAAACTGGTCGAAGTGGTGCAGGGTGACCGCGACGTCGATCTGGCCGAGGGCAAAGCGTGAAATTCCGCCGCAAGCCACGGGAAACCATCGATATCAACCTCGCGTCGTTGATCGATGTGGTGTTTATCCTGCTGCTGTTTTTCGTCGTGACCACCACCTTTACCCGGGAAACCCAGTTGCGCGTCGAGTTGCCGGAGGCCGTCAGCGGCTCGCCGGCCGAAGACCAGCAGACCAAACAACTGGATATCGCCATCAGCGCCGACGGGGTGTTTTCGGTGAACAACCAGGTGCTGCCCAAGAGCGACCTGGCCAGCCTGATCGAAGCCTTGCAGAAGGAGTCGGCGGGCGACACCAACCTGCCGCTGTCCATCAGTGCCGACGGCAAGGCCCAGCACCAGGCCGTCATTACCGCGATGGACGCCGCCGGCAAGCTCGGTTTCAGCCATCTGCGCATGACCACCGTCGAGGCGGCGCCAGCACCCTGATGGCCATGTCCGATCGCTTGCTCGCTGCCTGGTACAACGGCCATCCCGCGCTGAAACTGCTGCAGCCCCTGGAGTGGCTCTATCGCCGGGTGGTGGTGCGCAAGCGCGAACGCTTCCTGGCCGGTGAGGGCAATGTTTACCAGCCGCCGGTGCCGCTGGTGGTGGTCGGCAATATCACCGTGGGCGGTACCGGCAAGACGCCGCTGATCCTGTGGCTGATCGAGCATTGCCAGCGCAGCGGGCTGCGGGTCGGCGTGGTCAGCCGTGGTTACGGCGCCAAGCCGCCGCAGTGGCCATGGCGGGTCGCCGCCGAGCAGAGCGCCGCAGTCGCCGGCGACGAGCCTTTGCTGATCGTCCAGCGCAGCGGCGTGCCGCTGATGATCGACCCCGATCGCAGTCGCGCCGTGCGAGCCCTGCTGGCCGCCGAGCCGCTGGACCTGATTCTCTCCGACGACGGCATGCAGCATTACCGCATGGCCCGCGACCTCGAACTGGTGCTGATCGACGCCGCGCGCGGGCTGGGCAATCGGCGTTGCCTGCCGGCCGGGCCGCTGCGCGAGCCGGTCGAGCGCCTGCAAAGCGTCGACGCAGTGCTCTACAACGGCGCCAGCGACGATCGCGAGGATGGCTTCGCCTTTCGCCTGGTGCCCACCGCCCTGGTCAATCTGCAAAGCGGCGAGCGCCGCGGGCTTGAGCACTTCGCGCCGGGGCAGGCATTGCATGCGGTAGCCGGTATCGGCAATCCGCAACGTTTCTTCACTACCCTTGAAACGCTACACTGGCAGCCTGTCCCGCATGCTTTCGCCGACCACGCCGAATACAGCGCGCAGGCGCTGAGTTTCACTCCGTCGTTACCGCTGGTCATGACCGAAAAGGATGCGGTGAAGTGCCGTGCCTTCGCGGCTCCCGACTGGTGGTACCTGGCGGTGGATGCTGTGCCATCCCCGGCCTTCGTGGCCTGGTTCGATACGCAGCTGATGCGCCTGTTGCCCGCTCGTCTTCTGCCTTAACGCTTCTATCCAGGGAATTCTCATGGACACCAAATTGCTCGATATCCTCGCTTGCCCGATCTGCAAGGGACCGCTCAAGCTCAGCGCCGACAAGACCGAGCTGATCAGCAAGGGCGCCGGCCTGGCCTATCCGATTCGTGATGGCATCCCGGTCATGCTGGAAAGCGAAGCCCGCACCCTCAGCACCGACGAGCGCCTGGATAAATGACCACAGCCTTTACCGTTGTCATTCCAGCCCGATTCGCCTCCACCCGCCTGCCGGGTAAACCGCTGCAGATGATCGCCGGCAAGCCGATGATCCAGCACGTCTGGGAACAGGCCTGCAAGAGCGCCGCCCAGCGTGTGGTGGTAGCGACTGACGACGCGCGAATCGTCGAAGCCTGCCAGGGCTTCGGCGCCGAAGCGGTGTTGACCCGCGAGGACCACAACTCCGGGACCGATCGCCTGGCGGAAGTCGCCAGCCAGCTGGGCCTGGCCGCGGATGCCATCGTGGTCAATGTCCAGGGCGACGAGCCGTTGATCCCGCCGGCGGTGATCGACCAGGTGGCCGCCAACCTGGCCGCCCACACTGAAGCGAGCATGGCCACCCTGGCCGAGCCGATCGAGGACGTCGAGACCCTGTTCAACCCGAACGTGGTCAAGGTGGTCAGCGACATCAATGGTCTGGCGCTGACCTTCAGCCGCGCCACCTTGCCGTGGGCGCGCGACGCCTTTGCGAAGAATCGCGACCTGCTACCGGAAGGCGTGCCTTATCGCCGCCATATCGGCATCTATGCCTACCGCGCCGGCTTCCTGCATGACTTCGTCAGCTGGGGTCCGTGCTGGCTGGAGAACACCGAGTCGCTGGAGCAGTTGCGGGCCTTGTGGCACGGCGTGCGTATCCATGTCGCTGATGCCCTGGAAGCCCCGCCTGGTGGTGTCGATACCGCCGAAGACCTTGAGCGCGTTCGTCGCCTGCTGGAGGCCTGATGCGGGTTCTGTTTGTCTGCCTGGGCAATATCTGCCGTTCGCCGACGGCGGAGGGCGTACTGCGCCACAAGTTACGTGAAGCGGGGCTGGCCGACCGGGTCGAAGTCGCGTCCGCGGGGACCGGCGAATGGCACATCGGCAAGGCGCCGGACAAGCGCAGCCAGCGCGCGGCGCTGTTGCGCGGCTACGACCTGTCGGCCCAGCGCGCGCAGCAAGTCAGCAGCGCGGACTTTGCTCGCTACGACCTGATCCTGGCCATGGACGAGAGCAACCTGCGCAACCTCAAGGCGCTGCAGCCGGCCCAGGGCAAGGCCGAGCTGGACCTGTTCCTGCGCCGCTACGAGGCGGCGGTGGACGAAGTGCCGGATCCTTACTACGACGGTGAACAAGGTTTCGAGCAGGTGCTGGACCTGATCGAGTACGCCAGCGACCGGCTGGTGATCGAGCTGAAGGGGCGGCTATGAGCTTGCATCTGCAGTCCCAGGTTTCCCTCAAGCCTTTCAACACCTTCGGCGTCGATGTGCGCGCGCAGCTGTTCGCCGAGGCCCACAGCGACGCTGACGTGCGTGAGGCGCTGGCCTGTTCGGCGCAGCATCGACTGCCGCTGCTGGTGATTGGCGGCGGCAGCAACCTGCTGCTGACCGCGGATATTCCAGCGCTGGTCTTGCGCATGAGTACCCGCGGTATTCGTCTGCTGAGCGACGATGGCCAGCAGGTAGTAGTCGAAGCCGAAGCGGGTGAAACCTGGCATCCCTTCGTGCAGTGGACCTTGCAACAGGGCTTGTCCGGCCTGGAAAACCTCAGCCTGATTCCGGGGACTGTGGGCGCCGCACCGATGCAGAACATCGGTGCCTACGGGGTTGAGATCAAGGATGTGTTCGCCGGCCTCACCGCACTGGATCGGCAGAGCGGCGAGTTGCGCGATTTCAGCCTGGAGGAATGTCAGTTCGCCTACCGCGACAGCCTGTTCAAGCAAGAGGCCGGCCGCTGGCTGATTCTGCGGGTGCGTTTTGCCCTGGCCCGCAGCGAGCATCTGCATCTGGAATATGGCCCGGTGCGCCAGCGCTTGAGCGAGCAGGGCATCGAGCAGCCGACGGCCAGCGATGTCAGTCGCGCCATTTGCAGCATCCGCAGCGAAAAACTGCCGGACCCGGCGGTACTGGGCAATGCCGGCAGTTTCTTCAAGAACCCGGTGGTGTCCGCTGCGCTGGCGGCCGAGATCAGGCAGCGGCATGCGGGGCTGGTGGGTTATCCACAGGCGGACGGGCAGGTGAAGCTGGCCGCTGGCTGGTTGATCGAACAGGCGGGCTGGAAGGGCTTCCGCGATGGCGATGCCGGGGTGCATCGTTTGCAGTCGCTGGTGCTGGTCAACTATGGCGGTGCCACGGGCTTGCAGCTGTTAAGCCTGGCACGAAGGATCCAGCAGGATATTGCCGAGCGCTTCCATGTTCAGCTGGAGATGGAGCCCAATCTCTATTGAGCCTGTTGAGCTAAGCTCAAGACGCGCCAGCAAAGCCTTGCACGGGTTCACACCCTGCAAGGCTTTTTTGTTAATTGCGGCTTAACTTAGCCTGCTAACAATGCAACTATTTGTACCCCCAAAGGCCCGGTGAAGACTCCCCGTCTTCATAAGAGAGCCCATTAGCCTGAGTCGATCTGCTCCTGCAAGTCGTTGTACTCAACGGCAGATTGCTCGACCCCATAAACGGAAAATATGCGGGCGTGCCCATGATTACCCTGAAACTCAACGGTCAAGATCACCCACTGGATGTCACCGAGGACATGCCGCTGCTCTGGGCTATCCGCGACGTGGCGGGCTACAACGGCACCAAGTTCGGTTGCGGCATGGGCCTGTGCGGCGCATGCACCATCCATATCGACGGCTCCCCGGCGCGCAGTTGCATCACGCCGATCGGCTCGGTGGTCGGGCAGAATGTCAGCACCATCGACAACCTGCACAGCGACCCGGTCGGCAAAGTCGTGCAGCAGGCCTGGCTGGACAGCGCGGTGGCCCAGTGCGGCTACTGCCAGGGCGGGCAGATCATGTCGGCCACTGCCTTGCTCAAGGTCAACCCCAACCCCAGCGACGAACAGATCGAGGCCGCCATGGTCGGCAACATCTGCCGCTGTGGCACCTACAACCGGATCAAGACGGCGATCCGCCAGGCCTCCACCCACCTGAAGGAGGCCAAGGCATGAGCCAGCTGCCGAATGATTTTGCCCTGAGCAACCTCAGCCGCCGCGGTTTTCTCAAAGGCGTCGGAGCTACCGGCGCACTGGTGCTGGCGGCCAGCTGGGGCTGGCAGGACGCTTTCGCCGAAGAGAAGAAGTTCGGTGCCGACGGCATGCCCAACGGTTGGGTCGATGACCCCAAGGTGTACGTGAGCATCGCCGCCGATGGCAGTGTGACCGTGCTCTGCAACCGTTCGGAAATGGGCCAGGGCGTGCGTACCAGCCTGAGCATGGTGGTCGCTGATGAACTGGAGGCCGACTGGGCCTTGGTGAAGGTCAGGCAGGCGCCGGGCGACGAGGCGCTGTTCGGTAACCAGGACACCGACGGTTCGCGCAGCATGCGCCATTGGTACGGGCCGATGCGGCGCTGCGGTGCGGCGGCGCGGACCATGCTCGAGCAGGCGGCGGCCGAGCAGTGGAAAGTCCCGCTGGCCGAGTGCCGGGCGCAGTTGCATAAAGTGGTCCACCAGCCGAGCGGCCGTGAACTGGGCTACGGTGCCCTGGCTGCCGCGGCGAGCGCCCTGGCGGTGCCGGCCCGCGACAGCCTGCGTCTGAAGCAACCCAGCGAATTCCGCTACATCGGCAAGGAGGGCACCCGCGCCATCGACGGTGCGGACATCGTCAATGGCCAGGCGGTCTACGGCGCCGACGTGCATTTCGACGGCATGCTCTTCGCGACGGTTGCGCGCCCACGGGTCTATGGCGGCAAGGTCAAATCCTTCGATGGCGGCGCGGCGCTGAAGGTGCCGGGCGTGATCAAGGTGGTGCAGATCGACAGTCGCCCGCTGCCTTCCGAGTTTCAGCCGCTGGGCGGCGTGGCGGTGATCGCCAGCAATACCTGGGCGGCGATCAAGGGCCGTGATGCGTTGAAGATCGAGTGGGACGATGGCGTCAACGCCGGCTACGACTCGATTGCCTACCGCAAGGAACTGGAAGCCGCGGCGCTCAAGCCCGGCAAGGTAGTACGCAGCACCGGCAATATCGACGACGCCATGGGCAGCGCCGACAGCAGCCTGGAGGCCTCCTACTACCTGCCGCACCTGGCGCAGGCGCCGATGGAACCGATGGTCGCCGTGGCGCGCTTCAAGGACGGCCAGTGCGAAGCCTGGGCTCCGAGCCAGGCGCCACAGGTGACCCGCGAACGTATTGCCGAGCGCCTGGGCATTCCCTTCGACAAGGTGACGGTCAACATCACCTTGCTCGGCGGTGGCTTCGGGCGTAAATCCAAGCCCGACTTCATCCTCGAGGCGGCGATTCTCGCCAAGGAAGTGCCGGGCAAGGCCGTGCGGGTGCAATGGACCCGCGAAGACGACATTCACAACTCCTACTTCCACACCGTGTCGGCGGAATACCTCAAGGCCAGCCTGAACAAGGACGGCATGCCGTCCGGCTGGCTGCACCGCACCGTGGCGCCGAGCATCACCGCGCTGTTCGCCCCGGGCATGAACCATGAGGCCGCCTTCGAACTGGGCATGGGCTTTACCAACCTGGCCTATGCGATTCCCAACGTGCGCCTGGAAAACCCCGAGGCCGCTGCGCATACCCGGGTTGGCTGGTATCGCTCGGTGTCGAACATCCCCCACGGTTTCGCCATCCAGAGCTTTGTCGACGAACTGGCCCATAAGGCGGGCCAGGACCCGTTGAAGTACCAGCTCAAACTGCTCGGGCCGGATCGCCGGATCGATCCACGGACCTTGAGCGAAGAGTGGAACTACGGTGAGTCGCCGGAGCGTTACCCGATCGACACCGCCCGTATGCGTGGCGTGCTGGAGACCGCGGCCAAGGCGGCGGGCTGGGGCCGCAGCCTGCCCAAGGGCCGCGGCCTGGGGCTGGCGGTGCATTACAGCTTCGTCACTTACGTGGCGGCGGTGATCGAGGTCGAGGTCAAGGATGATGGCACCTTGATCGTGCACAAGGCCGATATCGCCGTGGACTGCGGTCCGCAGATCAATCCCGAGCGTATCCGCTCGCAGTTCGAGGGCGCCTGTGTGATGGGCCTGGGCAATGCGGTGGTGGGCGAGATCAGCTTCAAGGACGGCAAGGTCCAGCAGGACAACTTCCATATGTATGAAGTGGCGCGCATGTCCTTGGCGCCGAAGGAAGTCGCCGTGCACCTGGTGACGCCACCAGGCGATGTGCCGCTGGGCGGTGTCGGTGAGCCGGGCGTGCCGCCGATCGCGCCGGCCCTGTGTAACGCGATCTTTGCCGCCACCGGCAAGCGCATTCGCAACCTGCCAGTGCGTTACCAGCTGCAGGGCTGGCAACAGGCGGGCAAGGCCTGATGGACAGCGTTGATCTGAATGTCCTGCGCAGCGTGCTGGAATGGCGTCGCGCGGGGCAGCGCGTGACCTTGTACAGCGTGGTCCAGACCTGGGGTAGCGCGCCGCGGCCACCGGGGGCCATGCTGGCTTTGCGCGAAGACGGCATGGTGATCGGCTCGGTCTCGGGCGGTTGTATCGAGGACGACCTGATCGCCCGTTTGCACGATGGACGCCTGCCTCTGGACGGGCCGCCGGTGCAACTGGTGACCTATGGCGTGACCCGCGAGGAGGCCGCGCGTTTTGGCCTGCCGTGCGGCGGCACCTTGCGCCTGACCGAGGAGCGGGTTGGCGATCCGGGCTGGGTCGCGGAACTGCTGGCTCGTTGCGAGGCGCATGAAATCGTCGCCCGGGAGTTGAACCTGAGCAGCGGTGAAGTACTGCTAAAGCCGGCCAGCAAAACCGACGTGCTGAGCTTCGATGACACCACCCTGCGGGCGATCTATGGCCCGCGCTGGCGGCTGTTGCTGATCGGCGCCGGGCAGTTGTCGCGGTATGTGGCGGAAATGGCGCGGCTGCTGGACTTCGAAGTACTGATCTGCGATCCGCGCAAGGAGTTTGTCTACGGTTGGGAAGAGCAGCACGGGCGTTTTGTGCCGGGAATGCCGGACGATGCGGTGCTGAATATCGAGACCGACGAGCGTACGGCCATTGTCGCGCTGACCCATGACCCCCGGCTGGATGACATGGCGCTGTTGACCGCGCTCAATTCCCGGGCGTTTTACGTCGGGGCGCTGGGCTCTCGGATCAATAGTCAGAAGCGTCGGGAGAATCTGGCCCAGCTGGGGCTGGAGCCGCAGGCCATCGAACGCTTGCACGGGCCCATCGGCCTGCATATCGGCAGTCATACACCGGCGGAGATTGCCCTGTCGGTGATGTCGGAGATCGTCGCCATCAAGAACGGCATCGACCTGTTGCAGAAAAAGCCGCCTCAAGTCACTGCGCAGGTGAGTGCGTGAGCGAGTCGCTGTGCGCGGTCATCCTGGCCGCGGGGCAGGGCAGTCGTTATCGGCAGGCGGCGGGGGGCGGGCAAGACAAGTTGCTGGCTCCATGCCTGGGACGAGACGCGGTGATCAGGCCGGTAGTCGAGCAGGTCCTGAGGAGTTTGCCCGAACTGCTGACCCGTAGAGTCATGGTGACAACGCCGGACCGAACCGAGGTGATTGCCTTGGCTGAAGCCTATGGCTGCCAGGTGGTGCTTCTGGATTCGCCGGGCATGGGCGACAGCCTCGCGGCGGCCGTCGCAGCCCGCGCCGATGCCAGTGGCTGGCTGGTGGTGCTGGGGGACATGCCCTTTATCCTGCCGTCGAGTATCGAGAGCGTGCTGCAAGGGCTGAGCGAGCAAATGATCCGGGTGCCTGTTTATAAGGGGACCTATGGTCACCCGGTGGCTTTTGGCGCGGCCTTTGGGCAGGCGTTGCAGGGCCTGACCGGGGATCGAGGAGCCAGGCCGCTGTTTGCCGTGGGGCAGGTCGTCGAGGTGGAACTGACGGATGCAGGCGTGTTGTGGGATGTGGATACGCCGCAGGCGTTGGTTTTTACCGGTTGAGATCGCTGGGCTCGCTTTCGCGGCGAAGATGTTGATCGAAGAATTGCAGGCATGAAAAAGCCCCGCCTGGGTGACCAGGCGGGGCTTTTTATCGGGCTAGGAATCAGACGAGGGGTTTAGGCTCGTGCTCTTCTTCCTGGGCCTTGGGCTTGTGCTCTACCACTTCTTCGACGGAGCGCGGGGCTTCGTCGGCGGCAGGCGCAGGTTGCTCGATGGCCAGTTCGGCAGCAGGAGCTGCCTCGACCGCCTCGGCAACCACCGGCGCAGGCTCGGCGGCCACTACGGCTTCTACCGGAGCTTCAGCGGCAGCAGCGGCAGCCAGTTCGGCTTCCTTCTGCAGACGCTCGGCTTCGCGCTTGCGACGACGCACTTCACGCGGGTCGTTTGGCGCGCGACCGGTGCTGGTCAGGGCGCTGGCCGGAGCGGCCTCGACAACCGGTGCAGCCACTTCGGCGACAGGTGCCTCGACCGGCGCTGCCGGTGCGGCAGCCACAGGCTCGGCAACTACAGGTTCAGCAGCCACGACTGCTTCAGCCACAACTTCTGCGACTGGCGCAGGCGCTTCGGCAACGATCGCCCCGGCGGCACGCTCGAAGGTACGAGGCGCTTCCTGGGCTGGCTCTGCCGCTGGTGCTTCGGCGACTGGCGCTTCGACCACTGGCTCGGCAACGACTGCAGGTTGTTCTGCAACAATTGCAGGTTGTGCAGCCTGTTCTTCGTGCTGTTCTTCACGAACCTGGGCGACTTCAACAGCCGGTGCTGCTGGAATCTCTACCGCAGTGGTGGCCTCGACGACCGGTGCTTCGACGGTCGGTGCAGCTTCCTGGACGGCAGCGGTGGCACGTTCGGCCTGCTCGTGAGCCTGGGCTTCGGCCGGGGCGCTGATCACGGTGCTGGCAACGGCAGCAGTTACCGCCAGGCCTGCGGCCAGATCGGCGCTGCTTGGCTCTTCGCTGTTTTCTTCCGAACCTTCGATCACATTGCCGTTGGCGTCACGCTGACGCTCACGACGGTTGCTGCGACGACGCTGGCCACGGGAGCGGCGGCGTGGGCGATCGCCCTCGGCGTTCTCCTGACCGTCTTCCTGCAGTTGCTCTTCGTTCGGCAGCAGCTCTTCTTCAGCTACGGCAGCGGCCTGTTCGGCGCGAGGTTGGCGCTCTTCACGCGGTGGGCGCGGTTGACGCTCTTCGCGTGGCTGACGAGCCGGGCGTTCTTCGGCGGCAGCGGCAGGAGCAGCGTCCAGCGGTTCGCGCAGTTCACGCACGCGTTCTTCGCGCTCGCCGCGTGGCTTGCGGTCTTCACGTGGTGGGCGTGGTTGACGCTCTTCCCGTGGCGGACGTGGCGCGCGCTCTTCGCGAGCGGTGGCCTGGACTTCCTCGCGAGCCTCTCGGACTTCGCGTGGCTGACGCTCTTCGCGGGCTTCGCGTGGTGCGCGCTCTTCACGAGGGGCGCGTTCTTCGCGTGGCTTGCGCTCTTCGTCGCGGCGACCGTTGCGATTGCGGCTCTGCTGACGACCGTTGCGGCGTTCTTCGTTGCGCGCAGGACGCTCGGTGGCTGGTTTTTCAACCACGACCGGAGCGGCTGGCTCTTCCTTGGTGGCGAACAGGCTGACCAGGGATTTCACCAGACCCTTGAACAGGCTTGGCTCGGCAACGGCGGCCGGAGCGGCAACCGGGGCGGCGGCCACTTCGGTTGGAACCGGTGCATTGGCGCGGGCTGGAGCGGTCTTGACGGCGGCTTCCTGGCGAACCAGGGTGCGGGTCGCGGCGGCTGGCTGGACTTCTTCGGCTTCGGCAGCGGCAGCGGCGATTTCGTAGCTGGACTGGTTGATGCCGGCTTCCGGGCTGTCATCACGCAGACGCTGGACTTCGAAGTGCGGCGTTTCGAGATGGTCGTTCGGCAGAATGACGATACGAGCACGGGTGCGCAGTTCGATCTTGGTGATCGAGTTGCGTTTTTCGTTGAGCAGGAAGGCAGCAACCGGAATCGGCACTTGGGCGCGAACTTCGGCGGTGCGGTCTTTCAGGGCTTCTTCTTCGATCAGGCGCAGGATCGCCAGCGACAGCGATTCGACGTCGCGGATGATGCCGGTGCCGTTGCAGCGTGGGCAGACGATGCCGCTGCTTTCGCCGAGGGATGGACGCAGGCGCTGGCGGGACATTTCCAGCAGGCCGAAGCGCGAGATGCGACCGACCTGGACGCGAGCGCGGTCGGCTTCCAGGCATTCGCGGACTTTCTCTTCCACGGCGCGCTGGTTCTTGGCCGGGGTCATGTCGATGAAGTCGATGACGATCAGGCCGCCGATGTCACGCAGGCGCAACTGGCGAGCGATTTCTTCCGCTGCTTCCAGGTTGGTCTGCAGGGCGGTTTCCTCGATGTCGCTGCCTTTGGTGGCGCGCGCCGAGTTGATGTCGATGGACACCAGGGCTTCGGTCGGATCGATAACGATGGAGCCGCCGGAAGGCAGTTCGACGACGCGCTGGAAGGCGGTTTCGATCTGGCTTTCGATCTGGAAACGGTTGAATAGCGGAACGCTGTCTTCGTACAGCTTGATCTTGCTGGCGTACTGCGGCATCACCTGGCGGATGAAGGTCAGGGCTTCGTCCTGGGCTTCAACGCTGTCGATCAGCACTTCGCCGATGTCCTGGCGCAGGTAATCACGGATGGCGCGGATGATCACGTTGCTTTCCTGGTAGATCAGGAAAGGCGCTGCGCGGTCCAGCGAGGCTTCTTTGATGGCGGTCCAGAGTTGCAGCAAGTAGTCGAGGTCCCACTGCATTTCTTCGCTGCTGCGGCCCAGGCCGGCAGTGCGAACGATCAGGCCCATGTCGGCAGGGGCGACCAGGCCGTTCAAGGCTTCGCGCAGTTCGTTGCGCTCTTCGCCTTCGATGCGACGGGAGATGCCACCGGCACGCGGGTTGTTCGGCATCAGCACCAGGTAACGACCGGCCAGGCTGATGAAGGTGGTCAGGGCTGCGCCCTTGTTGCCACGTTCTTCTTTTTCGACCTGAACGATGACTTCCTGGCCTTCGCTCAGGACGTCCTTGATATTGACGCGGCCTTCGGGAGCTTTCTTGAAGTATTCGCGGGAGATTTCTTTGAGGGGCAGGAAGCCGTGGCGCTCAGAGCCGAAATCGACAAAGGCAGCCTCGAGGCTTGGTTCGATGCGAGTGATACGGCCTTTATAGATGTTGGCCTTCTTCTGCTCGCGTGCACCGGATTCGATGTCCAGGTCGTAGAGGCGTTGGCCATCTACCAGTGCAACACGCAACTCTTCGGGTTGAGTTGCGTTAATCAGCATTCTTTTCATGTAGTACCGTCGGTTTCCGGGCTGCCGGAAACGGCGTTCGGCACACACGACTTCTCACGGTCGGTGTCAGGTGCGTCAGGAGCGGTTGGCCGCTCCAGTGTCTAGCGAAATCCGACCAGTTGGGGCGAACTCGCGACTCACGCGTCCTGCTTGCTGGGGTGACAAAAGGCACCTCTTAAGCAAAAGCTCAATCAGGAGGAGGAATCAACCGGCGACTGTGGACGAGATGAAGCGTCTTGATAAAGCCTAATGCTACACAGTCCGACGGTTGTGCATCTCCACCCTACACGTATCCCTGATAATTCGGGTGCTGCCGCGCGCAGAATCCGCAGCGGGTTGGCATTTACCGTGAGCTCCGAAAGGGGAGCTCACGCATCATGGCTAATTTAGGCGGTGTTTCCGAAGCGCTCGCTCGGGTTCGTTCGTAGCTGACTGCACTTTGTGAACTGGCCGTGAATATTTGCTCGAAAGGCGAGTGGAAACTCTGCTTTTCGGCGTGCTTCAGGCCTCATGTCACCTGCGCTTGTTACAACTGCAAAACTCCACCGTTCGTAGCGAAAGCCCCGTAGGACGGCCTCGCATCCTGGTGAATTGCGTTGGTCAGGGCCGGCTGTTGGCCGTTTGTCCGCTGTCCAGGCCGCTTTTGGCGGCGTTCGCGACTATAGCAGTAATCATTAAGTGCTTCAATTCCATAAAAAATTGTTATCATTTGCGCCATGACGACTAATGCCCCCTCGACCCCAGGCGTTCAACTGCTTGAGGTCTCGCCGGAATATGCCGGCCAACGAATCGACAATTTCCTCCTCGCTCGGCTCAAAGGCGTGCCCAAGACCTTGATTTACCGCATTTTGCGCAAAGGCGAAGTGCGGGTGAACAAGGGCCGGATCAAGCCCGAATACAAGCTGCAGGCGGGCGATATCGTGCGCGTGCCGCCGGTGCGCGTGCCGGAGCGTGACGAACCCGTGCCCGTGGCGCAGGGTTTGTTGCAGCGCCTGGAGGCTTCGATTGTCTATGAAGACAAAGCCCTGATCGTGATCAACAAGCCCGCCGGCATCGCTGTGCATGGCGGCAGCGGCCTGAATTTCGGGGTGATCGAAGCCTTTCGTCAGTTGCGCCCGGACGCCAAGGAGCTGGAGCTGGTCCATCGCCTCGACCGCGATACTTCCGGCCTGCTGATGATTGCCAAGAAACGCAGCATGCTGCGTCATTTGCATGAAGCCTTGCGCGGCGATGGTGTCGACAAACGCTACATGGCGCTGGTGCGCGGCAACTGGGCGACCTCGATCAAGCAGGTCCGTGCGCCGCTGCTCAAGAGCAACCTGCGTTCCGGCGAGCGCATGGTCGAAGTGAACGAAGAGGGCAAGGAGGCCTTGACCGTGTTCAAGGTGCTGCGCCGCTTCGGTGACTTCGCCACCATGGTCGAAGCCAAGCCGGTGACCGGTCGTACTCACCAGATCCGTGTGCATACCCTGCATGCCGGGCATTGCATTGCCGGCGACAGCAAGTATGGCGATGACGATTTCACCAAGGAAATCCGTGACCTGGGCGGTAAGCGCCTGTTTCTGCATGCCTACATGCTGACCGTGCCGTTGCCCGATGGCGGCGAGCTGAAATTGCAGGCGCCGGTGGATGAAATGTGGGCCAAGACCGTGGAGCGCCTGAGTGCACCCTGACTACAAACTGCTGATCTTCGACTGGGACGGCACCCTGGCAGACTCCATTGGTCGGATAGTCGAGGCCATGCATGTGGCTTCCGATCGTTCGGGGTTTGCCCGGTGCGACGATTTTGCGGTCAAGGGCATTATCGGCCTGGGATTGCCGGAGGCGATCCGCACGCTGTATCCGCACATCAGTGATGCCGAGCTGGTAGATTTTCGCCAGCACTATGCCAATCACTACATCGCTCTCGAGGCCGAGCCTTCTCCGTTGTTCGCCGGGGTGGTGCAGTCTCTCGAAGCTTTCCGGCGCGAGGGATATCATCTGGCGGTAGCGACCGGTAAGGCGCGGCGTGGCCTGGATCGGGTGTTGAAGGCGCATGGCTGGGAAGATTATTTCGACATCACCCGCGCTGCCGACGAAACCGCGAGCAAGCCTCATCCGTTGATGCTCGAGCAGATCCTGGCGCATTGCGAGGTGCGCCCCGAGCAGGCGTTGATGGTGGGGGATTCCTCTTTCGACCTGCTGATGGCGCGTAACGCAGGCATGGCATCGGTTGCGGTCAGTTATGGCGCGCAATCGCTGGAAGTCTTGCAGGCTTACGAGCCGCGCCTGTCTATCGATAGTTTTCCTCAATTGCATGCCTGGCTCGGCCGGCGGGGCAATTGAGTCTTTTGGGGTAAAAGCATGAGCGACGAATGGAAAGCGCCGAGTAAATCGGCTGCCGACAGTGCTGACGACAAGAGCTGGAAGCTGCTGGAAAAGACCCTGCTGGCCGGTGTGCAAGAGCAGCGGCGTTCGCGGCGCTGGGGGATTTTCTTCAAGCTCCTGACCTTTGTTTATCTGCTTGTGGCCCTGGTGCTGTTTACGCCGTTGATGGATATGGAAAAAACCGCCACCCGCGGGGCCGGTTACACGGCGTTGATCGAGGTGACGGGCGTGATCGCGGACAAGGAGTCGGCGAGCGCCGACAACATCGTGACCGGCTTGCGTGCGGCTTTCGAGGACTCGAAGGTCAAAGGCATTGTGCTGCGTATCAACAGTCCTGGCGGTAGCCCGGTGCAGTCGGGTTATGTCTATGACGAAATCCGTCGCCTGCGTGGATTGCATCCGGATATCAAGGTGTATGCAGTGATTTCCGATCTGGGGGCTTCCGGCGCCTACTACATTGCCAGCGCCGCCGATCAGATCTATGCCGACAAGGCGAGCCTGGTCGGTTCCATCGGGGTCACGGCGGCCGGTTATGGTTTCGTCGGCACCATGGAGAAGCTGGGTGTGGAGCGTCGTACCTACACCTCGGGTGAGCACAAGTCGTTCCTGGACCCGTTCCAGCCGCAGAAGCCCGAGGAAACCCAGTTCTGGCAGGGCGTGCTGGATACCACTCATCGCCAGTTCATCGCCAGCGTCAAGCAGGGGCGTGGCGAGCGTCTCAAGGACAAGGATCATCCGGAGCTGTTCTCCGGTCTGGTCTGGTCCGGCGAGCAGGCGCTGCAACTGGGCTTGATCGATGGGCTGGGGAGTGCCAGTTCGGTTGCCCGGGATGTGGTCGGCGAGAAGGAGTTGGTGGATTTCACCGTGCAGGAATCGCCTTTCGATCGCTTCTCGAAAAAGCTGGGTGCCAGTGTTGCCGAGCATCTGGCCATGTGGATGGGCTTTCAGGGGCCGACACTGCGTTGATTGCGCTGTTTTAAAAAAAGCCGGCCCTATGGCCGGCTTTTTTAGTGTGGGTGGTCAGGGGATTTCCACGCTTTCGGCGAGCAGCATGTCTACCAGGCGGATCAGCGGCAGGCCGATCAGGCTGCTGCCGTCGCTGCCCTCGGTGCTGCGGAACAGGCTGATGCCCAGGCCCTCGGCCTTGAAGCTGCCGGCACAGTCATAAGGCTGTTCGGCGTGCAGGTAGCGTTCGATGCGGGCAGGGCTCAGCTCGCGCATATGCACGGTGAAGGGTATGCAGTCGACCTGGCAGTGGCCGCTCTTGCTGTTGAGCAGCGCCAGGCCGGTGAGAAAGGTCACGCTGGCGCCGCTGGCGGCGAGCAATTGCTCGCGCGCCTTTTCGAACGTGTGGGGCTTGCCGATGATGCGCTCGCCGAGCACTGCAACCTGGTCCGAGCCAATGATCAAGTGTCCCGGGTGGGTGATGGCCAGTGCTCGGGCTTTCTCTTCGGCGAGGCGCTTGACCAGGCCGCTGGCGGATTCCCCGGGGCGGTGGCTTTCGTCGATATCTGGAGAGCTGCAGGTAAATGGCAGGCGCAGGCGAGTGAGCAATTCGCGCCGGTAGGCCGAGCTTGAGGCAAGTAATAAAGGCAGCATGCGCATCTCCTGAGGCTGGCCGCGAATTCTAGCGGGGCTTGCAAGTGACGGACAGGGCTGAATTTCCTTTGACATGGCCGGGGGCATCCCTATAATGCTGCGCCTATGTTGAATGACCCGATTCCACCTCACGTTGACCCGCGCAAATTGGCTGACCGTGGCACCACCCTTCAAGGTGAACTGCTGCTGGCCGATTTGAAGAGACTCTGCGACCCGCTTTCCGACGATGTCGGTACGGTGCAGGCTAAATTCGTTTTTGAACGAGATGAACGTAAATCTGTGGTGATCCACAGCTTTATCGACACTGAAGTCAAAATGGTTTGCCAGCGTTGTCTTGAGCTGGTCACCCTGCCGATCCACAGCGAATGCAGTTACGCTGTGGTGAAGGAGGGTGCGAATACCCAGTCGTTGCCGAAAGGTTATGACGTGCTGGAACTGGGCGAAGATCCTTTGGATCTGCAGGCTTTGATCGAGGAGGAGCTTTTGCTCGCCTTGCCCATCGTGCCTGCTCATCATCCGGAAGAATGCCAGCAGCCGGCGGGTCTCGATGAGCCCGAACCGAGCGAGGACGAGGTAACGCGGTCCAACCCGTTCAGTGTATTGGCGCAGTTAAAGCGTGACCCAAACGTTTAGGAGTTAATCAATTATGGCTGTTCAGCAGAACAAAAAATCCCGCTCTGCCCGTGACATGCGTCGTTCGCACGACGCTCTCGAGGCTAGCACCCTGTCCGTAGAAAAGACCACTGGTGAAGTTCACCTGCGTCACCACGTATCGCCAGAAGGCGTATACCGTGGTCGTAAAGTGATCGATAAGGGCGCTGACGAGTAATCCTTGTCCGCTCAAGTCATCGCGATTGACGCAATGGGCGGGGACTTCGGTCCCCGCAGCATTGTTCAGGCCAGCCTTGCTTGCCTGTCTGCCACCCCCTCGCTGCACCTGGCCCTTGTCGGTCAACCTTTCCTTCTAGAAGAACTGATTTCCGGTCATTCGGCTGTGGATCGCGCGCGCCTGACGGTTGTGCCCGCCGCAGAAGTCATTGGCATGGATGAAAAACCTTCCCAGGCTCTGCGTGGCAAGCCGGACTCCTCCATGCGGGTGGCGTTAGAGCTGCTGCGTGATGGCAAGGCCCAGGCCTGTGTCAGCGCCGGCAATACCGGTGCGCTGATGGCGTTGTCGCGTTATGTGTTGAAAACCCTTCCGGGCATCGATCGTCCGGCGATGGTGGCGGCTATTCCAACCCAGCGCGGCTATTGCCAACTGCTGGATCTGGGGGCAAACGTCGATTGCAGCGCTGAGCACCTGTTCCAGTTCGCGGTCATGGGGTCGGTGGCAGCCGAGACGCTGGGGGTCGTTCGTCCGCGAGTGGCGTTGCTCAATATCGGTACTGAAGACATCAAGGGCAATCAGCAGGTCAAGCTGGCAGCTAGCCTGCTGCAGAATGCCCGGGGTCTGAATTACATCGGTTTTGTCGAGGGCGACGGGTTGTATCGCGGCGAGGCGGACGTGGTGGTGTGCGACGGTTTTGTCGGCAACATCCTGCTCAAGTCCAGCGAGGGGCTGGCGACCATGATTGCCGCGCGCATCGAATCCCTGTTCAAGCAAAACGCGGTTTCCCGTGTGGTCGGTGCTCTGGCGCTGCCGCTGATGCGGCGTCTGCAGGCCGATCTGGCGCCGGCGCGACACAATGGCGCGAGTTTTCTCGGCTTGCAGGGAATAGTCGTGAAAAGCCACGGTTCGGCAGGGGTTCAGGGTTTCCAGAGTGCGATTCAACGGGCGTTGATCGAGATCCAGGAAAACCTCCCGGAGCGCCTGCATGGGCGGCTCGAAGATCTGTTGCTTTAGGCGTTTGCACTCGGAAATGCTTAAATGTGACCGCTCAGTTCAATTGGCCATCCAACTGTCAGTTTCTTGCGTCCACCACGGTGCGGCGTCAATTCTCCGACGACAAGATCATTAGGGGCTTGTTACATGTCTGCATCCCTCGCATTCGTCTTTCCAGGACAGGGCTCGCAGTCCCTCGGCATGTTGGCCGAGTTGGGCGCACAGTACCCGTTGATCCTCGAAACCTTCAAAGAAGCTTCCGATGCTCTGGGCTACGATCTCTGGGCCTTGACCCAAGAGGGTCCCGAAGAGCTGCTCAATCAAACCGACAAAACCCAGCCGGCCATTCTGACTGCCTCTATCGCCCTGTGGCGTCTGTGGCTGGCGGAAGGCGGGGCGCGCCCGGCATTCGTTGCCGGCCATAGCCTGGGTGAATACAGCGCGCTGGTTGCCGCTGGCAGCCTGACTCTGGGCGAAGCCGTGAAGCTGGTAGAGCGTCGCGGTCAGTTGATGCAAGAAGCTGTTCCTGCAGGGCAGGGCGGCATGGCGGCGATTCTCGGCCTGGAAGATGCCGATGTGCTGGCCGCTTGTGCCGAAGCCGCACAAGGCGAAGTAGTCAGTGCGGTCAATTTCAACTCCCCGGGCCAGGTGGTGATCGCCGGCGCCAAGGCCGCTGTCGAGCGCGCCATCGAGGGTTGCAAGGCACGTGGCGCCAAGCGCGCCATGCCATTGCCTGTCAGCGTGCCATCACACTGCGAGCTGATGCGTCCGGCTGCCGAGCGTTTCGCCGAGTCGATTGCCGCCATCAACTGGCAGGCGCCACAGATTCCGTTGGTACAGAACGTCAGCGCCGATGTGGCGCCGGATCTCGAAACCCTCAAGCGCGACCTGTTGGAGCAGTTGTACAAGCCGGTGCGTTGGGTGGAGTCGGTGCAGACCCTGGCCGCCAAGGGCGCCACCCAGTTGGTCGAGTGTGGTCCGGGCAAGGTCCTGGCGGGTCTCAACAAGCGCTGCGCCGAAGGCGTATCGACCTCTAACCTGAACACCCCAGATGCCTTCGCTGCCGCTCGCGCAGCGTTGGTCTGAATTAGGAGAAGCCTGCATGAGTCTGCAAGGTAAAGTTGCATTGGTTACCGGCGCCAGCCGCGGTATTGGCCAGGCCATCGCGCTTGAGCTGGGTCGCCTGGGCGCGATCGTTGTGGGTACCGCAACTTCCGCTTCGGGGGCCGAGGGTATTGCTGCCACCTTGAAGGAAAACGGCATTCAGGGCGCAGGCCTTGAGCTCAATGTCACCAGTGACGAGTCCGTTGCTGCCGTACTGGCCAGCATTCAGGAGCAGTTCGGCGCACCGGCGATCCTGGTGAACAACGCCGGTATTACCCGTGACAACCTGATGATGCGCATGAAAGACGACGAGTGGTACGACGTGATCGATACCAACCTGAACAGTCTGTATCGCCTGTCCAAAGGCGTTCTGCGCGGCATGACCAAGGCTCGCTGGGGTCGAATCATCAGTATTGGTTCGGTGGTGGGTGCCATGGGCAACGCTGGCCAAGTAAACTACGCCACCGCCAAGGCGGGTCTGGAAGGTTTCAGCCGTGCTCTGGCGCGTGAGGTTGGCTCGCGGTCGATTACCGTGAACTCGGTGACTCCGGGTTTCATCGATACCGACATGACCCGCGACTTGCCTGAAGCGCAGCGTGAAGCGCTGCAAACACAAATTCCGCTGGGTCGTCTGGGGCAGGCTCAAGAGATCGCGCAAGTGGTCGCTTTTCTTGCATCCGACGGTGCGGCATACGTGACCGGGGCTACAATCCCGGTGAACGGCGGGATGTACATGTGAGTTAAATGTGACGGATTGCTTCAAAAAAATGTCATACGAGCTGTCTAAAATCCGTTATAAAGCTGCAATCAATTTATAGGCAGGTGGCCAAAGGGTTTGAGGAGTGAAGCTTTCAGTTGAAAAGCTGAAAAGCCTTTCTATACACTTACCCACTGGCCAGCTGCCTGAATTTGTCCATTAGGAGTGAAAACAAGGTATGAGCACCATCGAAGAGCGCGTCAAGAAAATCGTTGCTGAGCAACTGGGCGTTAAAGAAGAAGAAGTTGTTAACACCGCTTCCTTCGTTGAAGACCTGGGTGCCGACTCCCTTGACACCGTTGAGCTGGTGATGGCTCTGGAAGAGGAATTCGAGACCGAAATCCCTGACGAAGAAGCTGAAAAGATCACTACCGTTCAAGCAGCTATCGACTACGTTACCAGCCACCAGGCTTAATCGTATTTAGTCGTCTTTTGCTGTCATGGAAAAACCGCACTGCCGTTACGGCGTGCGGTTTTTTCTTTAGGCCTGATGCAAAGTGTCGTCATTAGAAAAAGGAGAGTGCTGTGTCGCGTAGACGCGTCGTAGTCACCGGTATGGGTATGTTGTCGCCACTGGGTACGGATGTTCCGAGCAGCTGGCAGGGCATTCTGGCTGGCCGCAGTGGCATTGGTCTGATCGAACACACCGACCTTTCTGCCTATTCCACCCGTTTTGGCGGCTCGGTAAAGGGCTTCAATGTCGAGGAATACCTGTCGGTCAAAGAGGCCCGCAAGCTCGACCTGTTCATTCAATACGGCTTGGCGGCCGGTTTTCAGGCAGTGCGTAATGCTGGCCTGGAAGTGACCGATGCCAACCGCGAGCGAATCGGCGTTGCCATGGGGTCGGGTATTGGCGGTTTGACCAATATCGAGGAAACCAGCCGCACGCTGCATGATTCCGGCCCGCGTCGAATCTCTCCATTCTTCGTGCCTGGCTCGATCATCAATATGATTTCCGGATTCCTGTCCATCCATCTGGGTGCCCAGGGGCCGAACTACGCCATTTCCACGGCCTGCACCACAGGTACCCACTGCATTGGCATGGCGGCCCGCAATATTGCCTTCGGCGAAGCCGACGTGATGATCGCCGGTGGCGCTGAAATGGCCGCCTGCGGCCTGGGCATGGGTGGCTTTGGCGCATCCCGCGCGCTGTCGACCCGCAATGACGAGCCAACCCGTGCCAGCCGTCCTTGGGACAAGGGCCGTGATGGCTTCGTGCTGTCCGACGGTGCCGGCGCGCTGGTGCTCGAAGAGCTGGAGCATGCCAAGGCCCGTGGCGCGACCATCTATGCCGAACTGATCGGTTTTGGTATGAGCGGCGATGCCTACCACATGACTTCGCCACCCGCCGATGGCGCCGGTGCGGCGCGTTGCATTGCCAATGCGCTGCGTGACGCCAAGCTGAACGTCGAGCAGGTGCAGTACATCAATGCCCACGGTACTTCGACACCTGCCGGTGACCTGGCGGAAGCCGAGGCGATCAAGACTGTGTTCGGCGATCACGCCTACAAGCTGGCGATCAGCTCCACCAAGTCCATGACCGGCCATCTGCTGGGTGCCGCGGGTGCCATCGAGGCCATCTTCAGCGTGCTGGCGATCAACAGCCAGGCAGCGCCGCCGACCATCAACCTCGATGAGCCGGACGAAGGTTGCGACCTGGATTTCGTGCCACACACCGCGCGCAACATGGACATCGACGTGGTGCTGTCCAACTCCTTCGGGTTCGGCGGTACCAACGGCTCCCTGGTGTTCCGCCGGTTCGCCGGCTGATGGACTGCTGGGTCGACGGTCAGCCGGCTGACGTTCTGTCGCTCAAGGACCGCGGCCTGGCTTATGGCGATGGCCTGTTCGAGACCATCGCGGTAAGGGCGGGCCAGCCCTTGTTGCTGGAGCGGCATTTGCTGCGCCTGGCCGAGGGCTGTTCGCGCCTGGCCATCGCTGCCGATCAAGCGTTGATCCGCAGCGAGCTCACCGCCTACGCCTCGCTGCTGGGGGAGGGCGTGCTCAAGCTGATCCTCACCCGGGGTGACAGCCAGCGCGGTTATGCCGCCGACCCGCGGGCGCAGCCGCGGCGAATCTTCCAGGGCAATGCGCCGGCCGCTTACCCGGCGGCGCATGCCGAGCAGGGGGTTCGACTGTTCCCTTGCGCCACCCGCCTGTCCGAGCAGCCCTTGCTCGCCGGCCTCAAGCACCTCAACCGACTGGAGCAGGTTCTTGCCCGTTCCGAGTGGCAGGACAGCGAGCATGCCGAAGGCTTGATGCTCGACGTTTCCGGGCGGGTGATCGAGGGCGTGTTCAGCAATCTGTTCCTGGTGCGCGACGGTGCCTTGTTCACGGCCGATCTGAGTCGTTGCGGGGTCGCCGGAGTGATGCGCGCTGAAATATTGTTTCAGGCCGCGTCGTTGGCTATCCCCACGGAAATCGCCGACATCAGTCTCGAACAGTTGCAACAGGCCGACGAAGTCTTTGTCTGCAACAGTGTCTATGGCATTTGGCCGGTGCTTGCCTGTGGCGCGCTGCGCTGGTCGGCCGGACCGCTCACCCGTAAACTGCAACGCATTGCCCGCACGCTACTGGATGCCTGATTTGTGAGACGTAAACTATTGCTTCTGCTGGAGACCGGACTGGTTCTGGCAGGTCTGGCGCTGGGCGCCTCGGCCTGGAAGTTGAACTCGGCGCTGGAGCAGCCTCTCAACCTGACCCAAGAGCAATTGCTCGACGTGCCGGCTGGCTCGACGCCAGGCGGTACCTTCAACCGTATGGAAGCCAATGGCGTTCTCAAGGACGCGTTCTGGCTGCGCCTGTACTGGCGCTTCAACATGGAAGGACAGCCACTGCACAGCGGCGAATACCGCATGACCCCAGGGATGACCGCGCAAGGCCTGATCGGGGTCTGGCAGCGTGGTGAAGTGGTGCAGTACAGCCTGACCCTGGTGGAAGGCTGGACCTTCCGTCAGGTGCGCGCGGCGTTGGCCAGGCATGACAAGCTCGAACAGACCCTGAATGGGTTGAGTGACAGTGAAGTCATGGAAAAGCTCGGTCACGGCGGAGTTTTCCCCGAAGGCCGGTTCTTTCCCGATACCTACCGTTTCGTGCGTGGGATGACCGATGTCGAGCTGCTGGAAAAAGCCTACAGCCGCCTGGACGAGGTGCTGGCCAAGGAATGGAACAAGCGCTCGGCCGATGTGCCTTATACCGAGCCCTATCAGGCGCTGATCATGGCCTCGCTGGTGGAGAAGGAAACCGGCGTGCCCCAGGAGCGCGGACAGATTGCCGGGGTATTCGTGCGCCGCATGCAGGTGGGTATGTTGCTGCAAACCGATCCGACGGTGATCTATGGTCTGGGCGAGCGTTACAACGGTAAGTTGACCCGCGCCCTGCTGAAGGAAGCGACCCCCTACAACACCTACGTGATCAGTGGCTTGCCGCCGACGCCGATCGCCATGGTCGGTCGCGAGGCGATCCATGCCGCGCTCAACCCGGTGCCGGGCAGCAGTCTGTATTTCGTGGCGCGTGGCGATGGCAGTCATGTGTTCTCCGACGATCTGGATGCACATAACAATGCCGTGCGCGAGTTTCAGCTCAAGCGTCGCGCCGATTATCGTTCCAGCCCGGCACCGGCGGGCAGCCCGGCGGCTTCCGAAGCTCCGGAGTCGACTCCGGCGGCGTCACCCGATACGGCGCTCGAGGCGGTTCCGCAGGAGTCCCCTGAAGAGCCTTCTCAGGAGGCCCCCCAAGTGAGCCCGGAAGTACCGCCGCAAGCACCGCTCGAAACTCCCGTCGAGCCCGAGCCGAAAAGCCCGCAATGACTTTGATTAAGGACTGCCTGTGACTGGCTTGTTTATTACTCTGGAAGGCCCGGAAGGCGCGGGTAAGAGCACCAACCGCGAATACCTGGCCGAGCGCCTGCGCGCCTCAGGCATCGAGGTGTTACTGACTCGCGAGCCGGGCGGTACGCCCTTGGCCGAGCGGATCCGCGAGGTGCTGCTGACCCCCGGCGACGAGGTCATGAATCCCGATACCGAGCTGTTGCTGGTGTTCGCCGCGCGCGCCCAGCATCTGGCCGAGGTGATTCGTCCGGCACTGGCCCGTGGCGCGGTGGTGTTGTGCGACCGTTTTACCGATTCCACCTACGCCTATCAGGGCGGTGGTCGTGGTTTGTCCGTTGAGCGCATCGCGACCCTGGAGCAATTCGTTCAGGGTGAGCTGCGGCCCGACCTGACCCTGGTGTTCGACCTGCCGGTCGAAGTGGGTCTGGCCCGCGCCAGCGCCCGGGGCCGTCTGGACCGTTTCGAGCTGGAAGGCCGGGTATTCTTCGATGCGGTACGCCAGGCGTACCTGAAGCGCGCGGCAGCCGATCCGGCGCGTTACCTGTTGGTGGATGCGGCGCAGCCGCTGTCCCAGGTCCAGCAAGCACTGGACGCCCTGTTGCCGAAATTGCTGGAGCTGCACCGTGGCTGAGGCCTTTCCCTGGCAGGACGAACTCTGGCAGCAGCTGGCGGGCCGAGCGCAGCATGCCCACGCCTATCTGCTCCATGGCCCGGCGGGCATCGGCAAGCGTGCGCTGGCCGAGCGCCTGATGGCGCGTCTGCTGTGCCAGCGTCCGGCCGGACTGGATGCCTGCGGGCAATGCAAGTCGTGCTTGCTGCTGCAGGCCGGCAGCCATCCGGACAACTACGTGCTGGAGCCGGAGGAAGCGGACAAGGCGATCAAGGTCGACCAGGTGCGCGAGCTGGTCAGCTTCGTGGTGCAGACCGCGCAACTGGGCGGGCGCAAGGTGGTGCTGATCGAACCGGTGGAGTCGATGAACATCAACGCTTCCAACGCGCTGCTGAAAAGCCTCGAAGAGCCGTCCGGCGATACGGTGTTGCTGCTGGTCAGCCACCAGCCGAGCCGCTTGTTGCCGACCATCAAGAGTCGCTGCGTGCAGCAGGCCTGTCCTCTGCCCAGTGAGGCCATGAGCCTGCAATGGCTGAGCAAGGCCCTGCCGGACTGTTCGGAAGAGGAGCGGGTCGAGCTGTTGACCCTGGCGGCCGGTTCGCCCCTGGCGGCTGTCAGCCTGCAGGCCCAGGGCGCGCGCGAGCAGCGGGCGCAGGTGGTCGACGGGGTGAAGAAGTTGCTCAAGCAGCAACAGTCGCCGACCCAGCTGGCCGAAGGCTGGAATGCAATACCCTTGCTGTTGCTGTTCGACTGGTTCTGCGACTGGTCGAGCCTGATCCTGCGCTATCAGCTGACGCAGGACGAGGAGGGGTTGGGATTGGTCGATATGCGCAAAGTGGTGCAGTACCTCGCGCAGAAGTCCTCCCAGGCCAAGGTTCTGGAGATCCAGGACTGGATCCTTGCGCAGCGCCAGAAGGTGTTGAACAAGGCCAACCTCAATCGGGTGCTGTTGCTCGAAGCCTTGCTGGTGCAGTGGGCCGCACTGCCTGCCCGCAACTGACGGCGGCGCCTGGAAACAAACCGAATCGCCGGCTGCCGCTCGGGCCGGCCTGTTCATTGACCGAATGTGGTTGTCGCTTCTTATGCTTGTAGATTCCCATTGTCACCTCGATCGCCTCGACCTCGCCGCTCATGACGGCTCCCTGGATGCCGCCCTGGACGCGGCTCGTCAGCGCGGTGTCGGGCATTTCCTGTGCATTGGCGTCAGCGCCGACAATGCGGCCGACGTCAAGGCTTTGGCTGAGCGTTATGACGACGTCGATTGCTCGGTGGGTGTCCATCCCCTGGATGTCCAGCCTGGCGCCGCACCAGCCCTCGACTGGCTGCTGCAGGAACTGAACCATCCGCGGGTGGTGGCCATCGGCGAGACCGGCCTGGATTACCACTACGAACCGGAAGCCGCGCAGTTGCAGCAGGAATCCTTCCGCCTGCACCTGCAAGCCGCCCAGCAGACCGGCAAGCCGGTGATCGTCCACACCCGTGGCGCGCGCACCGATACCCTGACCCTGCTGCGTGAAGCGGCGTTGCCGCAAGCCGGGGTCCTGCACTGCTTCACCGAAGACTGGGACATGGCCAAGGCCGCGCTGGACCTGGGTTTCTACATTTCCCTGTCCGGGATTGTCACTTTCCGCAATGCCGATGCACTGCGGGACGTGGCGCGCCAGGTGCCGGCCGACCGTTTGCTGGTGGAAACCGATTCGCCGTACCTGGCGCCGATTCCTTATCGCGGCAAGCCCAACCTGCCGCAGTACGTGCGTGAAGTCGCCGAGTTCCTGGCCATGCTGCGTGGGGAGCCCTACGAGCGTTTTGCCGAACAGACCACCGAGAACTTCAAGCATCTGTTCCCGCTGGCGCACGTCAAGGGCTGAATCGCAGGCAAAAAAAACCCGGGTTCTGGGGGGTGAATCCGGGTTAAGACCATTAGGAGTAAAACAAAGGCACGCCATCCCTTGGTACCTTCATCGGCGCTTCACTTGGGGGAGATGTCACGCCGACATTTCAAGTATTGATCACTATTGAATTCAGTCCAGTTGGCCTTGCTCGTTTTTTAAACAAATTTGGAATACGAGCGCTTCGCTTGAGTTCTCATTGCCGGGCGATATCAGCCACGATGGCAAGAGTTTCGTCGATTACGCGCTTTTCAGTATAGAAATGCGGTGAAAATCTAACCCCTGGGCCACGGGGAATACACACCACCTGCTGCTGTTGCAGCGCCTCATGAACTGCCTGATTATCGATGCCATCGATACTGAACGAGAAAATTCCGCCGCGTCGGGCAGGGTTGAGCGGGGTGTGCAGGCGTACGCCGGGGATAGCATTCAGGCCATCCTGGAGCCACTGGACCCGTTCGGCGATCAAGGTCGCCACGTGCTCCATGCCCACTTCTTCCAATAACGACAGGCTTGCTTCCAGGGCCATGGCGCCGAGCATGTTCGGGCTGCCGCACTCGAAGCGCCGCGCGCTCTTGGCCGGTTCCCATTCGCTGCGGCTGTAATCGCCCATGTGTTCCAGCATGTGCCAGCCGAACTCATGGAGCTTGAGCTGCGCGCGCAGCTCGCTGCGGCAATAGAACACGCCGAGGCCTTCAGGCCCGAGCATCCATTTGTGGCCGTCGGCCATGGCGAAGTCGCATTGATAGGCCTGGACATCGAAGGGTTGGGCGCCCAGTTGCTGGATGGCGTCGATGCAGAACAGCACGTTCTGTTGTTTGCAGCCTGCGCCCAGGCGCTGCAGATCCAGGCGCAGGCCGCTGGCGAACTGCACCGCGCTGATCGCCATCAGCCGGGTGCGCGGCCCGCAGGCGGCCAGCAGAGCGCCTT
The DNA here is from genome assembly GCF_002843625.1 of Pseudomonas sp. 09C 129. NCBI lineage: Bacteria > Pseudomonadati > Pseudomonadota > Gammaproteobacteria > Pseudomonadales > Pseudomonadaceae > Pseudomonas > Pseudomonas sp. 09C 129. Next base: position 2,486,360 of record NZ_CP025261.1, read on the forward strand.
CCGGATCGTCGCCCTTGAGGCCGACCTGCAGCACTTCCACACCCTGGCTGGCCAGGGCTTCCCAGACGACGCGGTTGGAGGGGAATTCCTCGTCGCTGATGACGATCTGGTCACCTTGTTCCCAAGGCAGACCAAAGGCGACGAATGACAGCGCCTCCGAAGTATTTTTGACCAGCGCGATGTCATCCGTTGACGGTGCATTTAGCAGGCGCATCAGGCGTTCGCGCAGGCGTTGCTCAAGGGCCATCCAGTCCGGATAATCCCGGGCGCCCAGCAAAACGTTCTCTTTGGCGAAGCGCGCCACGGCTTCGGCGGCCCGATTTGGCCAGGGGGCGACAGCTGCGTGATTCAAATAACGCAGGCCCGGGGCCTGTACAAATTCATCAAGAAACATAGTCATGGTCGGATGATCCGTGCATTTTGGCGCAATTTAGGCATAATACGCGGCTTCGATTTTGACCCCGACAGACCTTTTCTTATGCAGAAAGAACCTCGTAAGGTCCGTGAGTTTCGTCGCCGTGAGCAAGAAATTCTCGATACCGCGCTCAAGCTGTTCCTCGATCAAGGTGAAGACAGCGTCACCGTCGAGATGATCGCTGATGCCGTTGGTATCGGCAAAGGGACCATCTACAAGCACTTCAAGTCCAAGGCGGAGATTTATCTGCGCCTGATGCTCGATTATGAGCGCGACCTGAACGAGCTGCTGCACTCTGCCGATGTCGACAAGGATAAGGAAGCCCTGTCCCGGGCCTACTTCGAATTCCGCATGCGTGATCCACAGCGTTACCGGCTGTTCGATCGCCTGGAAGAGAAGGTGGTCAAGGGCAACCAGGTGCCGGAAATGGTCGAGGAACTGCACAAGATCCGTGCTTCCAACTTCGAACGCCTGACCCTGTTGATCAAGGGCCGCATCAGCGAAGGCAAGCTCGAAGACGTGCCGCCTTACTTCCACTACTGCGCGGCCTGGGCGCTGGTGCATGGCGCGGTGGCGCTGTATCACTCGCCGTTCTGGAGCAACGTGCTGGAAGACCAGGAAGGCTTCTTCCAGTTCCTGATGGACATCGGCGTGCGCATGGGCAACAAGCGCAAGCGCGACCCCGATAGCTCCGGCAGCTGATTCATTCAATGGCCTTATGGCGCCATGATTTTTCTATATGGCGCAGTGTCCCAGGAATATACTCAGGCATGGGGCTTGCCAAAACCTGATTTTTGAGTCAGGTTTTGGTCGGTTCACTCTTCCTTCGCCGGAGTCATCCATGATCGTTGATCGTCAAGGCAGGCGTTTTCGCAATCTGCGTATCAGCCTGACTTCTGCCTGCAACTACGCCTGTACCTACTGCGTGCCCAACGGCAAGCGGCTGGTGGCTGCCCAGGACGAGTTGTCGGCCGAGGCCATGGCGCGCGGCGTGGCCTATCTGATCGAGGCCGCAGGCATCGAACGCCTGCGGATCACCGGCGGCGAGCCCCTGGTCAGTCCGAAACTCGAAGCCTTCATGGCGGCGGTGGGGCAAATGGGGCTGGAAGACATCAGCCTGACCACCAATGGCCAATTGCTCGCACGCAAGCTGCCGTTGCTGGTGGATGCCGGTATCCGGCGCATCAACGTTTCCCTCGATACCCTGGACGCCTCGGCTTTCCGCAGCATTGCGCGTGGCGGCGATCTGGCGACTGTGCTCGACGGCATGGACCAGGCTCGCGCGGCGGGCATGAAAATCAAGGTCAATATGGTGCCGCTGCGCGGGCAGAACCTGGACCAGGTAATGCCGCTGCTCGACTACTGCCTGGAGCGTGGCTATGAACTGCGCTTTATTGAGCTGATGCGCATGGGCCACCTGGCCAGCGATTCCAACGCTTTCCTGCAGCAGTTCGTCAGCCTGCAGCAACTGCTGAGCCTGATCGGCGAGCGCTACGAATACCTGCAGGCCGATGCGCCGGTGGACGCCACCGCAGTGCGCTATGAAATTCCGGGGCAGGGCCATTTCGGCGTGATCGCCAACGAAAGCGTACCGTTCTGCCGGACCTGCTCGCGCCTGCGGCTGTCGTCCACCGGCTGGCTGCACGGTTGCCTGTCGTCGAGTAACCGGCATTACGTCGGCGATCTGCTGGACAAACCGCGCCACCAGGCCCTGCCAGCCTTGCAGCGCCTGCTGGTCAAAGCCTTGGGCGACAAGCAGGATGTGGCGTTCTCCGGTGGTGCGACGGTGATGAAAATCATCGGCGGCTAAACGTTCTCCCTGATCCCGCCTCTCTGTAGCCGCTGCCGCAGGCTGCGATCGAGGGCGTAGCCCTCGCCAATCCAGACGCCCCCATTTCTCTCCAGCCAATAGCCTTCACCAGGTTTGTGGCTGCTGCGCAGCCATTCGCAGCCTGCGGCAGCGGCTACAGGCGCCCGAGCTGGCGCGGAAGCTGCATCTCGTGGCCATTCGCCGGTTTTCCGTCACCGGCTTCTGGAGGGAAGGATGCGTAGCCTGGTTTTGCTGCTGGCTTTTTTGGGGCTCGGCGGCTGCATGAATGTCAGCGATATGGGCGAGGGCGTTCGCTATCACATGAGTGATGCGGGTTTTCTCGATCACAGTAATACCCAGCGCTCCAACTCGTTCCGCGTTCAACCGGACTCGTTCATTTTCATCGCCCAGGGCGCCTTTGCGCCGCCGGGTAGCGCTTACCCGCGCCCCAACGTGGTGGCCGAGGAAGCCTTCAAGGGCTTTATCGAATACTTCCCCATGGTCCGCCGCGCCCGGGCGCCGGAAGGTCTGGACCAGGCCATGGCCGAGGCCCGTGAGGTGGGTGCGCATTACCTGCTGTACACCCGTTTCGCCAAGGCCGACGACCGCATCGGCAACTCCGATGAATGGTTCGACCAGGAAGCCGTGGATCGCCTGGGGATCGACAACGGTGTGATTCAGATCATGCTGATCGAGACCAGTACCCAGTATCTGATCGACACCGCGCGGATTCGCAGTCGTGGCGGTTTACTGACGTTCCACGACAAAAAGCCGGAAGACCTGCTTGGCCCGCCGCTCGAACAATACGCCCGCAGCCTGTTAGGCTTGAGCGATTAAGCCAAGCACGAGGAGAGCAGCATGAGTGGTCCGGGCAAAGCCAACGATCTGTTGGCGCAGATTCCCAAGGCGCAGAAGGGCTTGCCGCCGGTCCACCTGTGGAACCCCGACTTCTGTGGCGATATCGACATGCGTATCGCCCGCGACGGCACCTGGTACTACCTGGGTACCCCCATTGGCCGCAAACCGATGGTCAAGCTGTTCTCCACCATCATTCGCCGCGACGGCGACGACTATTTCCTGATCACCCCGGTGGAAAAGGTCGGCATCAAGGTCGATGACGCGCCTTTTGTCGCCGTCACCCTGGAGGTCGAAGGGGAAGGCGAGGCCCAGGTCCTGCGCTTTACCACCAACGTCGACGAGCAGGTCAGCGCCGGCAGCGAGCATCCGCTGCGAGTGGTGATCGACCCGCAGACCCAGGAGCCGGCGCCTTACGTTCATGTACGCAGCAATCTGGAGGCGCTGGTGCACCGCAATGTGTTCTACCAACTGGTGGAGCTGGCGGTGAGCCGTCCGATCGACGGTCAGAACTGGCTGGGCGTCTGGAGCGGCGGGGTGTTCTTCCCGATCGGCCTGGAGCCCTGAGCTGCGAAACCTCTTGTTGATCGAATAAATATCTTGCGACGAAGATCCCCTTTCGGGTATCAATTTGTACATGATTAGACATGTTCGATTTGACAAGAAAAAACGCGTGGTCGATGAACTGATCCGACGCATCGAAAGCGGCCTCATGGAGGACGGTTTCCTGCTGCCGGGCGAGCATCAGTTGGCCCAGGAATTCTCGGTGAGTCGTGGCACCCTGCGTGAGGCCCTGGCCGAACTCAAACGCCGCAACTACATCGCCACCCAGAGCGGGGTCGGCTCCATCGTCACCTTTGACGGTGTGGTGCTGGACCAGCAAAACGGCTGGGCCCAGGCCCTGGCGGACAGCGGGGCGCTGATCAACACCGAGCTGCTGCGCCTGGAAGCGGTGCAGCGTCCCGACCTGCTCAGTCGCTTCGGCACTGACCAGTTCATCGCCCTGGACCGGCGCCGACGCTCTACCGACGGCACCGTGGTTTCCCTTGAACGTTCCCTGATGCCTGCCACCGGAGGCCTGGAAAGCCTGCCGCGAGTAGGGCTGATCGATGATTCCCTGACCATTACCCTGGCCGCCTACGGCTATATCGGCGAGCGCGGCGATCAATGGATCGGCGCCGAGCCACTGGGTGAAGAAGAGGCACGACTGCTGGGACGTCCGGCCGGCAGTGTGTTTCTCAAGGCCCTGCGGACCACCTATGACCGCCGCGGGCGTTTCATGGAACAGGTGGAGAGTTTTCTCGACCCGCTGCACTTTCGCCTGCACCTGGAATTCGGAGCGCAGAAATGATCCCGCTGGATCGCGCTCTGGGCGCCTTTTACGGGCTGGCCCTGGGCGATGCCCTGGGCATGCCGACCCAATCCTTGAGCCGACAGCAGATCAAGCAGCGTTTCGGTGCCATCCATCGCCTGGAGGACGCCGGCCCCGATCAGCCGATTGCCGCCAACATGCCCAAGGGCTCGATCACCGACGACACCGAGCAGGCGATCCTGGTCGGCGACCTGCTGGTCGCGGGCAAGGGCCGGATCGAACCGGCGGCGTTGGCCCGCAGCCTGATCGAGTGGGAAGCGGCGATGCAGGCCAAGGGCTCCCAGGACCTTTTGGGCCCCTCGACCAAGCGCGCCATCGAGATGATCCTCGCCGGCCATACCGCGGAAGAGGCCGGGCGCTACGGCACCACCAACGGCGCGGCGATGCGCATCACCCCGGTGGGCATCGCAGCGAACGTCGACGATGTCCAGGGCTTCATCCGCGCGGTGGTGGAAGCTTGCCAGGTCACCCATAACACCACGCTGGGTATCTCCAGCGCGGCGGCGGTGGCGGCGGTAGTATCCGCCGGGATCAATGGCGTGCCGCTGGGTGACGCCTTGCAGATCGGTGTGCAGATCGCCCTGGAAGCGGAGCGGCATGGTCACTGGGTGGCTGGCGGCCGTATCGCCACGCGCATCAGTTGGGCGCGCACCCTCAGCGTCGAAAGCGACAAGGCGCTGCTGGCCGATCTGCTGTACGACGTGATCGGCACCTCCGTCGCGTCCCAGGAATCGGTGGTGGTGTCCTTCGCCCTGGCGCATCAGGTGGCCATCGGCGAGCTGCAGGCGTTCGAGGCGCTGTGCATGGCCGCGAGCCTTGGAGGCGACACCGATACCATTGCCGCCATCCTCGGCGCGATGCTCGGTGCCTGCCAGGGGATGGAGTGCTGGCCGGCCGCCTTGATCGAGCAGATCAAACAGGTCAACGACCTGGACCTCGAACCGCTGGTGCAGGGGCTGCTGGCCCTGCGTTAAAGACTGGCTGCATGGCCAAGGTTCCCACCACCTGTGCGCGAGCCGTCGCTGAAGCATTTTTGCCATGGATAGCAGGAAACGGCGAGGAGTGCCGGGATGTCTGATCGACTTCCGAAATTGCCGACAATCACAACAAGGGCAACAGGAGCTTTTTCATGAGTGCATCGAACCCCGGGCAAAGCGCCGGGCAACTGGAAACCCGCGGCATCGAGCCGGTGCCGGAAGGCGAGTGCAACGGCCATCCGCTGCAACTGTTCTGGGTCTGGTTCGCCGCCAATATCAGCATCCTCGGCTTGCCGCTGGGGGCGACCCTGGTGGCCTTTCGTGGCCTGTCGATCTGGCAGGCGATCATCGTTGCCATCCTCGGCGCCGCCGGTTCGTTCGCGGTGGTGGGGATCATCTCCATCGCCGGGCGTCGCGGGCGGGCGCCGAGCCTGACGCTGTCGCGGGCGATCTTCGGCGTGCGCGGCAATATCGGCCCGACCCTGGTGTCGCTGATGTCGCGGGTGGGCTGGGAAACCGTCAACACCACTACCGCTGCCTTCGTCCTGCTGTCGCTGTGTTCGATCCTGTTCGGCTCGCCGGTGGAAGCCAAGAGTGCGCCGCTGCTGACCCTGCTGTTCATCGGCATTTTCGTGCTGCTGACCCTGGCCGTCTCCGGCCTCGGCCACGCCACCTTGCTGGTGATCCAGAAGTGGGCCACCTATGTGTTCGGCGCGCTGAACCTGCTGGTGGGCGGCTTCCTCTGCGCCACCATCGACTGGAGCGCGGTGTTCAACGCCACCCCGGCGCCGTTGAGCGCGATGATCATCGGTATCGGCACCATGGCCGCGGGCACCGGTATCGGCTGGGCCAATACCGGTGCCGACATGTCGCGTTACCAGCACAGCAGCGTCAAGGCCTCGCGCCTGGTGGCATCGGCGGCCTTCGGTGCCGGCATTCCGCTGGTGCTGCTGATTACCCTGGGTGGCCTGCTGTCGGTGGGCAACGATGACCTGGCCTCGGCCACCGACCCGATTGTGGCGATTCGCGACATGCTGCCGACCTGGATGGCGGTGCCGTACCTGATCACCGCTTTCGGCGGTCTGCTGCTGTCGAACAACCTGTCGGTGTACTCGGCCGGCCTGACCACCCTGACCCTGGGGCTCAAGGTCAAGCGGGTGTACGCGGTGGTGGTGGACATCGTGGCGATCTTCGCCGGCTCCATCTACTTCATGCTGATCGCCGAGAGTTTCTATGGGCCGTTCATTACCTTCATTTCCTTGCTGGCGGTGCCTCTAACCGCCTGGGTCGGGATCTTCGTGGTCGACCTGATCCACCGTCATTACTACAGCCCCAAGGATCTGCTGGACGTCAGCCCGAGCAGCGCCTACTGGTATCGCGGCGGTGTCGAATGGCGGGCCTTCGGTGCCTGGGCACTGGCTATAGTGCTGGGTTTCAGCTTCACCACCATCGGCACCAGCGCCGAGAACGTCTGGTTCGCCGGGCCGCTGGCCGATTCCTGGCTGGGCCATAACGGCCTGGGCTGGATCGTCACCTTCCTGGTAGCCGGCGGCGTGTATGCCGTGCTGGGCGGGGCCAGGGATCGCCGCGGTGCTTTTGTCGAGAATGCCAATGCCTAGAATGCTGCACACCGGCCAGGTTATCGTCGATCTGGTGATGTCCGTGGAGCGCCTGCCGAGCTCCGGCGGCGATGTGCTGGCGCAGTCCGCCAGCTTCGAGGCCGGCGGCGGCTTCAACGTGATGGCTGCCGCCCAGCGAAACGGCTTGCCGGTGCTGTACCTGGGGCGACACGGCAACGGCCGCTTCGGGGATCTGGCACGTGAGGCGATGCGCGCCGAGGGCATCCGGATCGCTCTCGAGGCCAGCCGCACCGAGGACACCGGCCTGTGCGTGGCGCTGACCGAAGCCACGGCCGAACGCAGCTTCATTTCCTATATCGGGGTGGAAGGCCAGCTGTCGGCTGAGGACCTGGACGGTGTCGCGGTGCAGGCCGATGACTTTGTCTATGTCAGCGGCTACAGCCTGCTGCATGTCGGCAAGGCCGAGGCTTTGCTGGACTGGCTGCTGGCCTTGCCGCAGGGGATCCAGGTGGTGTTCGATCCGGGCCCGCTGGTGGAATCGCCGGACTCCGCGGCCATGCGCCGGCTGCTGCCGCGTATCGATATCTGGACCAGCAACAGCGTCGAGGCCTTGCGCTTCGCCGGGACCTCGACCATCGCCGAAGCCCTGCGACGCCTGCATGACGAACTGTCGCAGGAGGTGTTGCTGGTGGTCAGGGACGGGCCGCAGGGCTGCTGGGTCAGCCAGCATGGCCATAGCGCCCATGTGCCGGGCTTCAAGGTCCGGGCGGTGGACAGCAACGGCGCCGGCGATGCCCATGCCGGAGTCTTCGTCGCAGCGCTGGCGCAGGGGCTGGAGCCAGTGCAGGCGGCGCGCCGGGCCAACGCCGCGGCGGCCCTGGCGGTGACTCGCTGGGGGCCGGCCACCGCGCCGGGTGCTGCGGAGGTGGATGCGCTGGTCAATGGGGATAGCGTCCGAGCCTAGGCGTTTGCCGGCTGAACGAGAGCGATCGCGAGCAAGCTCGTTCCCGCCGGGAGTAGGCCTGCTCGCGATCCATGGTTTATCCCGCCTTGCGCAATGCCTCGATCAGTTCCTGCTTGCTCATGGTCGAGCGGCCGCGAATGTTCTTCGTTCGGGCCTCCTTCAGCAGGCTGTCCTTCGTCTGGGTACTCAGCGACGTCGTGCTGTTGCGGGCATGTCCTTCACGGCTGGCGACGGCACGCCTGGCCGAGGACTGGCGCGCGGCGGTTTTTTCCGAGGCCGGTGTGCGTTGCCCGGAACCGCCAGCCCGTTCCCCTCCACCGGACTGCTTGTTCACCGTGGCCCAGGCGCGCGCTTCGGCCTCGTCCTTGGGCACGCCCTTGGCTTCATAGCCGGCTTCGATATGCGCGGCCTTGCGCTTCTGTTCGGCGGTGTATTTGGCTTTGCTTCCACGAGGCATGAGGGCTCTCCTTTGGCAATGGGTACCTGAAGTTGGGGCGGGAAAAAGGCCGATAAGTGCCCGGGAATCGACGGATGGGCTCTGGATACCCTGCCAGAGGGTGTGATCGCTATCACAGAAGCGCGGCATTTCGCGCAAGAGGGGCAGGCCTGGGCGGCCCAAGGTTTGCCAGGGCGGGGGAAGTCTCGCACAATGCCTGCCCCGGAAATGGATGCGTCTGACGAGTCGTCAGGCCTTTTCGCGAGATGCTCATGGATGATTCTTGCGCCCCAGATCAGGGGCAGCTGATCGACACAGTACGCCCGCTATCAATCCCCTGTTGTGCAAATCCAACCCCGTCACCGGTCTGCCGCTGCCGTGCGGTGTGGTCGTGGCCTGTTTTTAAAGGAATGAACCAATGAATACCCGGATGTTTTTGGCTGCGGCCCTGTTGGGCGGCAGCGTGCTGCTGGCCGGTTGTGGTGACAAGAGTGAAAAGGTCAGCCAGCCCGCGGCACAGGTCGATGCCCGGCAGCAGGAAATCGATAAATACAACCAGTACGTCGGTGCGGCGAACAGCATCAGCGAACCCTTCCAGACCTTCCTCCAGCGTTACCAGCAGTATGAGGTGCCGGCCCTGACGGGCAAGGCGCCGATCACCGCTTTCAGCGTCGGCAACGATATCCTCATCGATCGCCTGAGCCGGGCCCTGGATGGCGCCCTAGCCATCGATACGCCAATCCCGGAAGTGGATCAGGCGGCCCAGGCCTTTTCCGCGGCGCTGAAAACCCTCTCGCCGTTGAGCCATGAACTGCAGACCTACGCCACTTCCAAGGGCTACCTGAGCGACAACGGCGACCTGGCCCGTCGCCAGAGCCAGGCCTATCTGGCCGCCCTGACTGCGGTCAGCGAGAAGGAGCAGGACTTCTACGCCGGCCTGGGCGCGCGTGACCTGGCGCTGACCAAGCAGGCATTCGATGAGGCGCCGAAAGACACCGCGGCCTACTACCGGGCCGGGTTGATCTACTACGGCAAACTCAACACCGCCGATGCCGAGACGCTGTTCGCCGAACCGAACGATCCGCAGGCCCTGGCAGCCTTCGAGAAGTCCCTGGCACTGGTGGCCGACGCGGCCGCGGGCTGGAATGGCAAGGTCAGCGCCCAGGCCACACAGAGCGGCAAGTCGTGCGGTGGCGGCATGCTGGAAATCAATGAGTTCATCGGCCAGTCGCGTTCGATCGTCCGCGACGTCAAGGACGGGGTGTACAAGCGCGCTCCCGAGGGCGCGATGAAGAACCTGCCGGCACAGATGCAGAGTTCGAGCATCGTCCGCTCGGCCAACCGCTACAACCGCACCTACGGCAACATGATCAATCGCTTCAACCATCCGACCTGCTGAGTCGTGGTGATCTTGCAGGCTTCAGGATTAGCCAGCAGTGGAGTAAGTCAGCCACCGATCTCATCGATGAATTCGTCCATGAAGCGCTTCAGGCGGGCATGGCGCACCTGCGCCAGGCGCGCGCCGGTCACGGTCTGGAAGCCCTCGGCCAGGTGCAGCAGCTTGGTGTGGAAGTGGTCGAGGGTGAAGTTCAGGTCGTCGTAGTCGCGGTGTTCGGCGTGCGGGTCGTGGGGATCGTAGAAGGCTCGGTTCAACCGGCCGCCGACATAGAAGGTGCGGGCCACGCCGAGAGCGCCCAGGGCGTCGAGACGGTCGGCGTCCTGCAGGATCTTCGCCTCCAGGGTGCGAGCCTCGATTGCGGCGGAAAAACTGTGGGCTTCGATGGCGTGGGCCACCGCGGCGATCGTCGCTTCGGGCCAGCCCAGTCGGTGCAGCAGGGCCGAGGCCTTTTCCGCTGACAGGCGCGAGGCCTGGGCGCGCAGCGGTGAGCTCTTTTCCACGGCGACGCAATCGTGCAGCAGGGTGGCGGCCAGCAGCACTTGCAGATCGCCGCCGTCTTCCCGGGCGATGCGCCGCGCATTGGCCCACACCCGCTGCAGGTGCGACAGGTCGTGGGCACCATCGTCGACGGGCTCCAGCGCGTGGGGCAGCAGGGTGTTGGCGAGATCGGGCAGGGGAGCAAAAGCGTGGGAAGTCATTTCAGCCAGGCAGTAAAAAATACAGGCGCACACTGTAGCCGCTGCTGCAGGCTGCGATAAGGCCCGCGGGACCTTCGGGCGCCGATAAAAGTGCCGTGCGCTTCGCGACCGATCGCAGCCAGCGGCAGCGGCTACAGGTATCGGGCAATTCCGACATGGACAATCACCCGCCACGACCTCCAGGCATATCCCTGTGAAATACCCGTGCATGTCCTTCCCCTGTCGATCTAATATGGCCGCCTGCCTTCCAACCGAGACCCGCCGATGTCCGTCGAAATCCGTCCAGCCGTGCCCAGCGATGCACCGCAAATCCTTGCCTTCATCAGGGAGTTGGCCGATTACGAACGTGCGCGCCATGAGGTCATCGCCAGCGTCGCCGACATCGAGCGCAGCCTGTTCAGCGAGGGCGCCACGGCCCACGGCCTGATCTGCCTGCGCGATGGCGTGCCGATCGGCTTCGCGGTGTTTTTCTTCAGCTATTCCACCTGGCTGGGCAGCAATTGCCTGTACCTGGAAGACCTCTACATCACCCCCGCACAACGCGGCGGCGGCGCTGGCAAACAGCTGCTGCGGCACCTGGCGCGGATCGCCTGCGACAACGGTTGTGGGCGCTTCGAGTGGAGCGTGCTGGAGTGGAACGAACCGGCGATCCAGTTCTACAAATCCCTGGGCGCCCAGCCCCAGGAAGAGTGGGTGAGGTATCGCATGGATGGCGATGTGCTGCGCGCGTTCGCCCAGGGCTGATTTACCCGGCGCTTCTTTCGTGCAGGAGCGAGCTTGCTCGCGATAGCAATCCTGACAGTCCACTCCATTCTCAAGGCAGCCCTCAAGTTCAGGGCTGCCGTCGTTCGACCAGGGCTCAGGCCTGCAGGTGCCAGCCCATCACATCCAGCAGATCGCAGCTGTCGCGCAACAGGATGGCGCTGGCCAGGTGTTGCAGTCGGTGTTGTCGGCGGCTTTCATGTCTAGCCGCGACAGGCTTTCCAGCAGTTGGTTGACGGCCAGCAGACGGGCGGCGCTGTTGGCGTGGAGGACATCGAGTGGGGTGGTTTTGTCGATCAGCAGGTCGCCGCTGGCATCTCCGCCGAACTCGGCGGCCGACTCAGGCTTCCATAGGCGCGAAGCTTGCCCGCGATGGCATTTTTCCAGGTCCATCGCCATCGCGGGCAGCTTCCTACGGGACTGCGTTTATTGCTTGAGGGTCGCCATGTCGATGACGAAGCGGTATTTCACATCGCCGGCGATCATCCGCGCGTAAGCCTCGTTGATCTGGCGGATGTCGAGCATTTCGATGTCGCAGGTGATGTTGTGCTCGGCGCAGAAATCCAGCACTTCCTGGGTTTCGGCGATGCCGCCGATCAGCGAGCCGGCCAGCACGCGACGGCCCAGTACCAGCTTGGCCGCGTGCACGGGCGGGTCCACCGGCTCGATCAGGCCGACCAGGATGTGTACGCCGTCAAAACGCAGGGTATCCAGGTAGGGGTTGAGGTCGTGTTGCACCGGGATAGTGTCCAGCAGGAAGTCGAAGCGGCCGGCCGCGGCCTTCATCTGCTCGGCATCGGTGGAGACGATCACATGATCGGCACCCTGGCGACGGGCTTCCTCGGCCTTGCTCGCCGAACGGGTGAACAGGGTCACTTGCGCGCCCAGGGCCTTGGCGAACTTGATACCCATGTGGCCCAGGCCACCCATGCCGAGAATGCCCACCTTGTCGCCGGCCTTCACCCCGTAATGCTTGAGCGGCGAGTAGGTGGTGATGCCCGCGCAGAGGATCGGCGCGGCGCTGGCCAGGTCGAGTTTCTCGGGAATGCGCACGACAAAGTGCTCGTTGACCACGATGCTGTCGGAGTACCCGCCCATGGTGTTGCTGCCGTCGACCCGGTCCGGGGTGGCGTAGGTCATGGTCGGGCCTTCCAGGCAGTATTGCTCCAGGTTGGCGGCGCAGGCTTCGCAATGCCGGCAGGAGTCGACCATGCAGCCGACGCCGACCAGGTCGCCCACCTTGTGCCTGGTCACTTGGGCGCCGACGGCGGTGACCTTGCCGACGATTTCGTGGCCCGGCATCAGCGGGTACACGGCGATGCCCCATTCATTGCGGGCCTGGTGGATATCGGAGTGGCAGACGCCGCAGTAGAGAATCTCGATGGCCACGTCGTCGGGACGCGGGCTGCGGCGCTGAAAACTCATGGGGGCGAGGGGAGTGGTGGCGGACTGGGCGGCGTAACCGATGGCTGTGTACATGATGAACCTCGCAAAAGCACTGACAGGTGAGGCGGGCCATTCTCGGCGCCGCTCCCTGGCGCGAACATGGCGATTCCTCGGCATGTCATGCCTATTCCTCCGCCATCGGCCATTTGCGCGCGGCATTGGCGTGCAGACCTGCGATGATGTTTTCATCCCTTTTCCCGTGAAGTTTTCCCCATGTTGTTGACCCGCCATCTCGATGCCAATGCCACCCTGGTGTCCCTGATCCAGCCTCTTGCGACCCGCGACGGTTTCGTTCCCACGGGGCTGCCTGGGGTCCAGGTGTTGCGAGCCAGTTGCGACGTGGCCCGCGGCCCGCATATCTACGAGCCGAGCCTGATGATCATCGTCCAGGGCAGCAAGCTGGCGTATCTGGGCCCGCGGACCCTGGAGTACGGCGCTGGGCATTACCTGATCCAGGCGCTGTCGGTGCCCTTCGAGTGCGAGACCTTCGCCATGCCCAATGCGCCGTTGCTGGGGGTGTCCATCGCCATCGACCGGGCGCTGTTGGGCGAGCTGGTGCTGGCGATGGGCGTTGCCGCGGGGCGCAGTGCCCAGGCGCAGACCCCGGAGTCGATGACCTCGGTGGTGCTCGACGACACGATGCGCGGTTGCGTGGAGCGCCTGCTGCGCTGCCTGCACGATCCTCTGGAGTGCAAGGTGATGGGCCAGGCGCGCTTGCGCGAATTGATGTTCACCGTCTTGCGCGGGCCGCAGGCCGATGTGCTGCGCGCGCTGGTGGAGCAGCACGGGCAGTTCGCGCGGATTTCCGCCTCGCTGAATCACTTGCACGAGCATTACACCGAGCCGCTGAACGTCGAGACCCTGGCCCGTTGCGCGAACATGAGCACCTCGACCTTTCATGAGCACTTCAAGCGCAGCACGCTGCTGTCGCCGGTGCAGTACCTCAAGCGCCTGCGCTTGCTCAGGGCGCAGCAGTTGCTGCTGGGAGAAGGGCTGGGCGTGGCCCAGGTGGCGCATCGGGTGGGCTACCAGAGCACCTCGCAGTTCAGCCGTGAATACAAGCGCTACTTCGAGCGCAATCCGGGGGATGAGCGAGCAGCGTGATGGGGGCGCTCGTCTGGAGGAGCGAGGCTTGCCCGCGATGAAGGGTGAGATGTTCTGACAGATACATCGCCAAGTCCTTATCGCACGCGAGCTGTGCTCCTACAGAAGCAGGGCAGTGGCGCCGGCAATAAAAAAGGCCCCCATTCGGGAGCCTTTTTTCTTCAAGCGTACGCCTTACATGTTCGGGTAAGTCGGACCGCCCGCGCCTTCCGGCGCGACCCAGGTGATGTTCTGCGCAGGGTCCTTGATGTCGCAGGTCTTGCAGTGCACACAGTTCTGCGCGTTGATCTGGAAGCGCTTCTCGCCGTCTTCCTTGGTGATCACTTCATACACCCCGGCCGGGCAGTAGCGTTGAGCAGGCTCATCGTACAGCGGCAGGTTCTTGCCGATCGGGATGCTCGGATCGGTCAGCTTCAGGTGGCAAGGCTGTTCTTCTTCATGGTTGGTGCCCGAGATGAACACCGAGCTGAGTTTGTCGAAGCTGAGCTTGCCGTCCGGTTTCGGGTAGTCGATCTTCTTGCAGTCCGCGGCCAGCTTCAGGCAGGCGTAGTCCGGCTTGGTGTCGTGCAGGGTGAACGGCAGCTTGCCACCGAAGAGGTTCTGGTCGACCCAGTTGAAACCGCCGCCGACGATGGCGCCGTACTTGTGGATCGCCGGGCCGAAGTTGCGGCTGGCGAACAGTTCTTCGTACAGCCAGCTGGACTTGAACGCTTCTACATAGGTGTTCAGCTCGTCGGCGCCTTCGGAACCGGCGAACAGCGCATCGGCCACGGCGTCAGCGGCGAGCATGCCGGACTTCATGGCGGTGTGGCTGCCCTTGATCTTGGCGAAGTTCAGGGTGCCCAGGTCGCAACCGATCAGCGCGCCGCCCTTGAACACCATCTTTGGCAGCGAGTTCAGGCCGCCTTTGCAGATGGCGCGCGCGCCGTAGCTGACGCGCTTGCCACCTTCGAGGTACTGCTTGAGCACCGGGTGATGCTTGAGGCGCTGGAATTCGTCGAACGGCGACAGGTAGGTGTTGCTGTAGGACAGGTCGACGATCAGGCCGACCACCACCTGGTTGTTTTCCAGATGATAAAGGAAGGAGCCGCCGGTGTTCTCGGTGCCCATGATGTCCAGCGGCCAGCCGGCGGTGTGGACCACCAGGCCTGGCTGATGCTTGGCCGGATCGATTTCCCAGATTTCCTTGAGGCCGATGCCGTAGTGCTGGGCGTCGGCGTCGCTGTCCAGGTTGAAGCGCTTGATCAGTTGCTTGCCGATGTGGCCACGGCAGCCTTCGGCGAACAGGGTGTACTTGCCACGCAGTTCCATGCCGGGGGTGTACAGGC
Source organism: Pseudomonas sp. 09C 129 (assembly GCF_002843625.1). NCBI lineage: Bacteria > Pseudomonadati > Pseudomonadota > Gammaproteobacteria > Pseudomonadales > Pseudomonadaceae > Pseudomonas > Pseudomonas sp. 09C 129. The sequence goes on from NZ_CP025261.1 coordinate 2,501,506, forward strand.
CTTCCTTCGGATTGCCTTCGCGGTCGACACCCAGGTCGCCGGTGATGATCCCGCGGACCACGCCGTTCTCGTCGAACAGCGCTTCCTGGGCGGCGAAGCCCGGGTAGATTTCCACGCCCAGGTTCTCGGCCTGCTGGGCCAGCCAGCGGCACAGGTTGCCCAGGGAGATGATGTAGTTGCCTTCGTTGTGCATGGTCTTGGGCACAAAGAAGTCGGGAACTTTGGTCGCGCTGTCGGCGTTTTTCAGGACATAGATGTCATCGCGCTTGACCGGGGTGTTCAGCGGGGCGCCGAGTTCCTTCCAGTCCGGGAACAGCTCGTTCAGGGCGCGCGGTTCGAACACGGCGCCGGAAAGAATGTGAGCACCGACTTCGGAGCCTTTCTCGACCACGCAGACGCTGATTTCCTTACCGGCTTCGGCGGCCTTCTGCTTCAGTCGGCAGGCGGCGGACAAGCCAGCGGGGCCGGCACCGACGATGACCACGTCGAATTCCATGTATTCGCGTTCCACTAGGCTATCTCCTACTCAAGGCTCAACGGTTTTTTTCTAATTGGAGGTTGGGTGTCGCATCGATGGTTTTCTCCGCCAAACAGGGGAGGGGACAATGAACGACCCGCCTTTCTCTCTAGGCGGCGCATTATATCTACACCACTCTTAGCGTCCAATACAAACGTTTGTTTGAATTTGCTGCAGCCCATGTAAATCAAAGAAGCGCGGCTTATGACTGGCCATTTTGGCGTATTGACCAGAATAGGCGTTCCGGTCAAGATACGGTCGGTTTTGCGCTCGCCGTAGGCTGACTGTTGGTTTCAAGAGCACCTCTAAAGACAGGGCGAAGGCAGTACAAGGTGACGCAACGCGCAGTTTACACGCCGCGATAAAGAATGACCGATCAGTCGCCACTGACGAACGGTCATCATCCCGTGAGCAAGGTCATCTGTCTGCTGTTGCAAGAGTCCATGCCAGCGTTTTTAGAGGTGCCCTTGTGCCCGATGAGCATCAACCGCCAGGTTCGCCTAGGCGACTTTCTTTTCACCGGAGAGTAACGAGGAATCCATGAAGGTTCTTGTAGCTGTCAAACGCGTTGTCGATTACAACGTCAAGGTTCGCGTCAAGGCGGACAATTCCGGCGTCGACCTCGCCAACGTCAAGATGTCGATGAACCCTTTCTGCGAAATCGCAGTGGAAGAAGCCGTACGCCTGAAAGAAAAAGGCGTAGCGACTGAAATCGTCGTCGTCTCCATCGGTCCCGCTACTGCTCAAGAGCAACTGCGTACCGCCCTGGCGCTGGGTGCCGATCGTGCCATCCTCGTCGAGTCCGCTGATGAACTGAACTCCCTGGCCGTGGCCAAGCTGCTCAAGGCCGTGGTCGACAAGGAACAGCCTCAACTGGTGATCCTTGGCAAGCAAGCCATCGACAGCGACAACAACCAGACCGGCCAGATGCTGGCAGCCCTGAGCGGTTACGCTCAAGGCACCTTCGCCTCCAAGGTCGAAGTGTCGGGCGACAAGGTTGCCGTGACCCGTGAAATCGACGGCGGCCTGCAAACCGTTTCGCTGAACCTGCCCGCGATCGTCACCACCGACCTGCGTTTGAACGAGCCGCGCTACGCGTCTCTGCCAAACATCATGAAAGCCAAGAAGAAGCCGCTTGAAGTGCTGACTCCTGATGCTTTGGGCGTTTCCACCGCCTCTACCAACAAGACCCTGAAAGTCGAAGCGCCGGCTGCACGCAGCGCGGGTATCAAGGTCAAGTCGGTCGCTGAACTGGTCGAGAAACTGAAAAACGAAGCGAAGGTAATCTGATCATGACTATCTTGGTAATCGCTGAACACGACAACAAGGTGCTGGCTCCGGCCACCCTGAACACCGTTGCCGCCGCTGCCAAAATTGGCGGCGACATCCACGTCCTGGTCGCTGGCCAGGGCGCTGGCGCTGTGGCTGAGGCCGCCGCGAAAATCGCTGGCGTGAGCAAAGTCCTGTCGGCCGACAACGCAGCCTACGCGCATCAGCTGCCGGAAAACGTTGCCCCTCTGGTTGCAGAGCTGGGCAAGGGCTACAGCCACATCCTGGCCGCCGCCACTTCCAACGGCAAAAACATCCTGCCGCGCGTTGCCGCGCAGCTGGACGTCGACCAGATCTCCGAGATCATCTCGGTAGAAAGCGCCGACACCTTCAAGCGTCCGATCTATGCCGGTAACGCCATCGCTACCGTGCAATCGAACGCCGCCGTGAAGGTCATCACCGTGCGCGCCACCGGTTTCGATCCGGTTGCCGCCGAAGGCGGTTCGGCCGCTGTCGAAGCGGTTGCTGCCGCTCATGACGCAGGCAAGTCGAGCTTCGTCGGCGAAGAGCTGGCCAAGTCCGACCGTCCTGAACTGACTGCTGCCAAGATCGTCATTTCCGGCGGCCGCGGCATGCAGAACGGCGACAACTTCAAACACCTGTACGCCCTGGCCGACAAGCTGGGCGCTGCCGTGGGTGCTTCGCGCGCCGCGGTCGACGCAGGTTTCGTACCCAACGACATGCAGGTCGGCCAGACCGGCAAGATCGTTGCGCCACAGCTGTACATCGCCGTCGGTATCTCCGGCGCGATCCAGCACCTGGCCGGTATGAAAGACTCCAAGGTGATCGTTGCGATCAACAAGGACGAAGAAGCGCCGATCTTCCAGGTGGCCGATTACGGCCTGGTGGCGGACTTGTTCGAAGCCGTACCAGAGCTGGAGAAGCTGGTCTAATCCAGCGGCTTCACTTATAAGAGAGCCCGGTCTTTTGGCCGGGCTTTTTTATTGTCTGGGATTTGAGTGGGAGAATTTCGCCATGGATCTGCGCCGCCTGGGTGGCCTGTCAGTGCTGCTGGGGCTGACACTGATGCCGTTGTCGTCGATGGCCGCCGGTAAATGCGAGCGCCTGGTGGTGACCGGCAGTCCGGATGCCCCGCCGTATCTGTGGCGCGACCCGCAGGACCCCAGCCACCTGATTGGCGCCAGCGCCGAGCTGCTGCAACACGTGGCGCAGGAACTGGGGATCAAGGTCGAGTTGTTGTATGCCGGCAAACGCTCTGCCGCCCTGGATGAAGTGCGCAGCGGGCGCATGGACATGCTGGTCGACGCGCCGCTGACGGTGAGTGAGCTGGAAGCGCTGGACTACATTCATCCGCCGCTGCTGGAGAACGATTTCCTGGTCTGGACCCGCAAGGGCTCGACGTTGAGCTACAGCCAGCCGTCGGACCTGCATGGGCATACCGGCGCATTGTCGGAAAGGGCGCGCCTGACGCCGCCCTTCGAGGCCTTCGCCAAGGAGCAATTGAGCCTGACCCGCATGCCGAATCTGACCCAGGCATTCCAGAAACTGTTGCTGGGGGAGGTGGAGTACGTACTGGCCGGACGCTACGCCGGCATGGCCCTGGCCCAGTCGCTGGGCATGGCCAACGATCTGCTGGCATTCCCACAGCCTGCCGACAAACCTGGCCTGTTCCTGGCCATCTCGCACAACTCCGCCTGCAACGACCCATGGTTGCGCGGACAGTTGGCGAAAAAGATGACAGAATTGCCCGCGTCCGGTCTGACGGAAGCCGTGCTGCAGCGCAATCTCAAGCGTTGGAAGGCACAGTTGCAGCAACCTGTCAGCACCCCCAAACAGTAGGGATTTCTAGTGAGTATTCGACCTCTTTTCGCTGCCCTGGCCGTCCTGGCTCTGGCGGGTTGCGCAGCCGATCCGGCGCCGAATGAACAAATGCGCCTGACCGAACAAACCCTGGCCCAGGCCAAGGCCGTGGGAGCCACGGCAGAGGATGTGCCGGAAATGAAACTGGCCGAGGACAAATTCGCCCGTGCCCAACGCAACATGCAGGAAGAGTCGTTCAAGCACGCGCGCATGCGTGCCGAGCAGGCGGAACTGGATGCGCGCCTGGCCGAGGCGCGGGTCCTGACCCTGAAAAGCCAGGAACAGCTGAACCTCGTCCAGACCCGCATCACTCGTCTGCGCAAGCAGTTGGGAGATGCCCAATGAATCGCCTGACTCGAGTATTGGGTGGCGTGCTGCTGATCGCCTGCACCGGCCTCTACGGCTGTGCCGGGCAACGCAGCGAAGCAGCGCTGGAACAGGCCGGCGAGGACTTCCAGAAGGTCAAGGAAGATTCCAATGTGCTGCGCATCGCACCCAAGGATGTGATCCGCGCCGGTGAGTCCCTGGCCCGGGCCGATCGCCTGTCCAGCTACTGGGGCAGCGGTTCGGATGTGGTGCACTACGCCTACCTCAGCCAGCGCTACAGCGAAATCGCCCGCGAGCACACCAACCAGGCGCTGAACCAGGAGCAGGCGGCCAAGCTCGAACTCGAACGCCAGCGCCTGCAACTGGCCCTGCGCGAGGCCAAGCTGCTGAGCGTGCAGCAACAGGGCAAGTGGCTGGAAGAGCAGATCATCAACCTGGCCACGACCCAGACCGATCGTGGGCTGGTAATGACCCTGGGCGATGTGTTGTTCGACACCGGCGAAGCGGAGCTGAAGAGCTCGGCCAACCGCACTGTGCTCAAGGTCGTGCAGTTTCTCCAGCTGAACCCCAAGCGTGTGGTGCGGATCGAGGGCTACACGGACAACACCGGCGATAAGCAGAGCAATCTGAAACTGTCCCGCGACCGGGCCCAGGCCGTGGCCGATATCCTGGTCGACCTGGGCGTCGAGGAGAAACGGGTCCAGGTCGAAGGTTATGGCGATGAGTACCCGGTCGAGGCCAATGCCTCGGAACGTGGGCGGGCGCAGAACCGTCGGGTGGAAATTGTCTTCTCCGACGAGAAAGGCCAGTTGGGCGCCGCGCGCTAAGCCGCGGCGGCTCAAGACAACCCGGTTTCCCCCGTGGAGCCGGGTTTTTTTGTGCCTGACGATTGGCACACAAAACAGTACAGTTTTTGCTGACACTGCCCTGTACGGTCGACTATTGTGGCAACTGTCCCAGTACACTTATGAACTGTTCCGGTATCGTCATCCACAAGAATAAAATGCCGGTGAAATCGAGTGCAGCGTCATGACCAATCTCTTGCTTTATCAACGTATCGCTCAGCAGCTGGCTGAAGATATCCGTCGTGGTGTGTACCAGCCCGGGGAACGCGTGCCCTCGGTACGCAAGATGAGTTCCCAGCTCAACGTCAGCCATGCCACGGTGCTCCAGGCCTACGCCAATCTCGAGGACCAGGGGCTGATCCGCGCCCGTCCGCAGTCGGGCTATTACGTGCACCAGACCCCGGCGCTGACCGCGCCGACCCCGGACATCGCCCGGGTCGAACGGCCGGGCCTGGTGACGCGCAGCAGCATCATTCATCAGGTGTTGGTGGAGTCGCGCCGTGAAGGCGTGTTTCCGCTGGGCGCCGCGGTGCCGAGCGTCGATTACTTGCCGGTGCGGGCGTTGCACCAGCAACTGGCCAAGGTCACCCGTTTCCACAGCCCGCGCGCCTTCAGCTACATGTTCAGCCCCGGCTTCGAGCCGTTGCGCCGACAGGTGGCGATTCGCATGCGCGACGCTGGCGTGGTGGTCGACCCCTCCGAAGTGGTGATCACCCATGGCTGCGTGGATGCTCTGCAGATGTCGTTGCGCGTGCTGACCCGCCCGGGCGACCTGATCGCCGCGGAGTCGCCGACTTACTACGGCCTGCTGCAACTGGCCGACCTGCTGGGGCTCAAGGTCATCGAGATTCCCAGCGACCCTTCCACCGGCATGAGCCTGGAAGCGCTGCAACTGGCGGCCAACCAGTGGTCGATCAAGGCCCTGGTGCTGACCACGCGCCTGAGCAATCCACTGGGCGGCACCATGCCGGAAGAGCGGCAGAAACAATTGCTGCGCCTGGCCTCGGATTTCGATATCCAGGTGGTCGAAGATGACATCTACGGCGAACTGATGTTCGAGGTCGGTCGTACCAAGGCGCTGAAAGCCTATGACCGGCTGGATCGGGTGATCTATTGCTCGAGCTTTTCCAAGACCCTGTCACCCGGCGTGCGCATCGGCTGGATGATTGCCGGCAAGTTCCAGCAGGAAATCCAGCGTTTGCAGACCTTCAGCACTCATTCGGCCTGCAGCGTCACCCAGATGGGCGTCGCGGCCTACCTGGAGAACGGCGGTTACGACCGGCATCTGCGTTTCATCCGCCAGGAGTACCGCAAGAACCTCAGTGCCTTTCAGCTGGCGGTGCAGCAGTACTTCCCGGAGGGCACGCAGATTACCCGTCCGAACGGCGGTTTCATTCTGTGGGTCAGCCTGCCGGGGCGGGTCAATACCCAGGAATTGCATGTCCGGGCATTGCAGCAGGGCATCAGTATCGCGCCGGGGCTGATCTTCAGTAATACCGAGCAGTTCAACCACTGCATTCGCCTCAACTGCGGTACCCCATGGAATCGCGAGGCCGAACGGGCACTGATGACCCTGGGCATGTTGGCCAGCCAGTTGTGCCAGGAGGCTGCGGGCGGTTTTTGAAGGATCGGTTACCGCGCTTGTTTTCGCGCGGTCAACAGGCGAGCATATGGCTCTTTGCCGCCGATCCTGTTGTCTCTCTATGAAAGCGATTTTTCCTGTTGCCTGGGTATTGGTCAGTGTATTGAGTGCTTTCGGCACGGCCAGCGTTCTGGCGGCTCCGGCCCAGGAAAAGGTCGCGGCAAGCGCCACCGCGAATAAATCGCAGAAAACCGCGGCAGCCAAGAAAGCCGCGCCGGTAAAGAAGGCGGCAGTGACCAGCAAGGCCAAGCCCAAGGCCAAGGCACAGAAAAGGCGCGCGCCGATCGCTTCCAAGTCCAAGCCTGCCAGTGAGATCGTGAAGACGCGTTTGCCTTCGGCCAATGTGGATCTGAGCCTGCCGCCGGAAATGGTCAAGCAATTGCAGCCGATCGGTTCGGTCAACCAGCCCAAGCGCACCCCGTTGCTGCCGCCGATGTTCGGCGAGAAACCCAAGGACGACAGTCCGTTCCAGCTCAACGGCCGCCTGCTGAGCAACGAAATGCAGTTGCAGCTGCGCAATGACGAACGGCGTGATGTGGAAGGCGCGGCGCTGGATTTCGAGTTCAAGCAGTAAACCCTCATCCTGACTGTGACCCGCAGCCCTGACGCTTTGTCGGAGACTGGTCAGTCACGCGAGCCTGAGCATAAAAACCAGTGGGCGGCCAATTTCAAACGGCTGTTTTAGCGGTTACTCTAGTCCGCGTCATTTCAATACTTTGCCCGTCGCGAGGAGCTTGTCGTCATGAACTGCCGTGAAGGCTGTGGCGCCTGTTGCATTGCCCCTTCCATCAGTACCCCGATTCCTGGAATGCCCAATGGCAAACCGGCCGGAGAACGTTGCATCCATCTTTCTGTCGAACTGCTGTGCGGTTTGTTCGGCCAACCCGAACGGCCCGCCGTCTGTGGTGCGTTCCAGGCCGATGTCGAAGTCTGCGGCGACAGCCGGGAAGAGGCTATCCGCTTGTTGGGCTGGTGGGAGCAAATGACGGCGGCGTGAAGTGTTTGAAATGAACGGAACTTCAACAATAAGGAATAAGACAATGGGTTCGCTGCATCGAATTGCTGTGCTCTGTGGGTTGACCGTTCTGCTCTCGGCAACCGCCCACGCCGAAGATTGGCAAACGGCCAAGGATGAAGACGGCATCAAGGTCTCCTTGAGTGAAGTGGCCGGCTCCAAATACAAGGCCTACCGGGGCGTGACCACCATGAAAACCAGCGTGGCCAAGCTGCGCGCTTTGCAGGACGACGTGACGGGCGCCTGTGCCTGGATCCACGAGTGCAAGTCGCAGAAACTGCTCAAGCACGAAGGTGAGCAGAGCTGGACCTACACCCAGTTCAACACCCCATGGCCGGTCACGCCGCGTGATTCGGTGCTGCACGTCACCACCAGCGAAGCGGCCGATGGCAGCCTGACCCGCAAGCTCGAAGGCGTACCGACCTACCTTCCCGAGGAGAAAGGTTTCGTGCGTGTCGCCCAGGTCGAAGGCTTCTGGAAGTTCGTGCCCAAGGGCGCGGACCAGGTCGAAGTGACCTATCAGGTGCACACCGAACCGGGCGGCAGCGTGCCGTCCTGGCTGGCCAACAAGTTTGTCGTGGATGCGCCGTTCAACACCCTCAAGGCATTGAAGGCGCGCGCCGAGAAACCGTAAGCGCCGATCGTTGCGAAAAGGCTGCCCCAGGGCAGCCTTTTTTAATGGCACCGCCGGGCCTTTGGTTTGAACGATCCTTGGTTCTTCAGGGTCGACATCTTGTGAGTCCATCCATGGGCTTCATCAAGGAGGCACTGATGCAAAAGTGGCAAGTCACTTTCGTTGACGATCATGGTGTCCAGTCAGTCGAGCAGTTCGACTGTGAGCAGCAGCCCAGCATGGAGGAGGCGGCACAATTGATTCGCGCAAAGCTTCTGCCGGTTCCGGCCGAGCTTGACCTCAACGATCTGGAAGGGCGCACCGACGACCCTACGCTCAAGAGCCTGAAAGATCAGAACAGCATTCAAATCCTCAGCATTACGCCGATTTAATCTTTAATGCGCAAAGCTCCACCGAGCTTTAACCCAGACCTTGGCAGCGCCTGCGTCTTGGCGCTACTCTGCATTCGAGATCAGCGAATGAATCGCTAAGGTCTGGTCTTGTCAGCTACATGCTTGTTTCCTGGCGGCGATCTTCTCGCCGCAAGCCTGCACCGTGCGGTGACAGGCAAGGGAGTACGGAAAGTCTATCCATCGGTTTGAGGAGGACGTTTCATGAGCACAGCCTATCAAGAAGACATCAGCAGCAGCGTGCTGCGCCGCATGAAAGAAGGCGGTTTCGACTTTTCACGATTCCATCCCATCGAGTTCTACGCCATTTTCCCGGACGAGGAGCGGGCACGCAGGGCGGCAGGGCAGTTCCGCGGTGAATCCTTGAATGCCCAGGTCAGCGTGCGCGATGACGGCGCCTGGTACCTGGAGCTGAGCAAGGTGATGTACGCCACCTACGGCGGCATCGGCGATTTCGAGCAGGACTTTGAAGCGGTGGTCGCGCCCCTGGGCGGGATCATTGAAGGTTGGGGCGTGAAGCAGGAGGTTCGAGGGCGACTCGTTTAGTGCATATGAATAGCGTCAAGACTCAGCATCGGCTGACCTTCGGGTCGGCCGATTTCGTTTCTGCCCCCGGGATCCTACAAAAAAGCGGGTAAAAAAAGGCCACCCGCTGAGGGTGGCCAAAAGGGAAGACCGGTAGGAGAGGAAACCGGTCGGGGACATTCCGGGGCCGGCTGCCATTGGCGCCATGAAGGGTGGGGCGTCGACTGCGCACCGTGGTGGTACTGAAGTCATCTGCGCTGCTGCAGCGAATTTTGCGCAGTTTTGCCCAAGCGGTGAAATCAAGTCTGGCTATGCCGTCGATAGCCACTGCATTGCAATGGAGCGCTTGCCGGGGAGCACGCCCGACTGTAAGGAACGAGGCTTGCCTGCGATGGCATTCTGGACAGCACCTCCCCAAGCCAGCTTTATTGCCCAGGCTGCTTGCGTCCCGCCATATGCTTCAGATACCCCACCAGCAACTCCAGCTCGGCATCCGGCAATACGCTGCTTGCGAAGGCCGGCATCTTCGCCTGTGGCCAGCGGCGCAGGCTCTGTGGGTCACGGATATAACGCTTGAGGAAGTCCGCACCGAAATACTCGGTGGGGCTGTAGGGGATATTCAGGTCCGGGCCGAACTGCGAGTCGCCGGCGCCGTTGAGGCGATGGCAAGCCAGGCAGTTCTTCTGGAACAGGGCGAAGCCCTGGTTCACCGGGTCGCCGGCCGCCAGTTTGGGGTCCGGGCGCAGGACCGGGAAACGCTCGGCCACCGGCGCCAGGCGCTTGATACTCGCCACTTCGAACGGCCATTGCTCGGGGCTGATATGACCGGCCTGCGGGTTGGTCCACACCAGGTAAAAAGGCCCGGCGCTGTGCTTGCCTTCAGCCAGGGGCGGCCAGGGCTTGGCCGGGTCTTCGATGGCCAGCCAGGCCTGGGCGCCGTCCTGGTTGAGCAGGGGGGCGGCGGGCAACTCGGCGGCGAAACCGTCCAGGGCGACAGCCTGCAGATGGTCATCAGCCTTGATGTCGGTGAGCAGGGCCGAGATCGGCACCGCGCGGTAACTCATGTCGCGTTTGTACGACACGTCATCCTTGACGGTGACGGTCCGGGCCTGAGGGTGCTTGAGCAGTTCTTCGGTCTGCCAGGTGCGACTGCCGGCCCCCAGTTCCAGGGTCAGCTGCGCGGCATGCACGGGTGTGGTGAGCAGCAGGGCGCTGCACAGGAGGATAAGAGATTTCAATTGATCGCTGTTCCGTCGCAGGGGTGGAGAGCAGCGCGTACGGCCTGTCTCCAGTTTTCTGATAAGCGCGACGACACCCTGATTCAGCGTGGCCGCGGCGTCAGAAAGAGTGGCACACAAGCGCCTGCCTCGGTAGCGAACCGGAGCACAAAGATGCAATTGCGTGACGGGATGGCCACGCCTCTAGCCGATCACTTTGGTGAGATTCGGCAAAATCAGAAGCAAGGTGGTTGCGAACAGAATGAGCCCCGCTTGACGGACTTTCGAATGCTTGAACATGGCTGAATGCCTTTTGTTGTTATTCCTGAACATCAAATGCATGCCTGCCGCTTCACTCTGGTCAGGCGATGTGTCCCTTTTTTACGCGTGCACCGGCAAGACCCGGCTGCAACGATTCACTGCCTACAGTTCCTACCTTAGGGGCCTTGTAACCCTTGGCTTAGATCCATTTCATATCAGCTAATAGACGAATGCTTTAAAAAACGCATGAGGCTTATTGCCATCTTCTTGCCCGGCCTTTGTCTAGACAGTTCCGTTATGCGGCGGGCGGAATCCATTAGCTCACTACCGTTCGTCTGAGCGTGACCGTCAAGGTCAGTGAGCGCATCGGTCATTGAATCCGGGGCTCTCGGGGCCAAGAGTGGGAGCCCTGTCATCATTCATCTGCACAGCGGTTCGAGGACGTCATGACCCAGGCTTTGATATTCGATGCATTACGCACCCCCCGTGGCAAAGGCAAGGCCGACGGCGCCTTGCACAGCGTCAAGCCGGTGAACCTGCTGGCCGGGCTGCTCGATGCCCTGCAGCGGCGTAGCGAACTCGACACCAGCCAGGTCGACGACATCGTGCTCGGCTGCGTGACGCCGATCGGCGACCAGGGGGCCGACATCGCCAAGACCGCGGCGCTGGTCGCCGACTGGGACGTCAGCGTGGCCGGAGTGCAGATCAACCGCTTTTGCGCCTCGGGCCTCGAGGCGGTGAACCTGGGCGCGATGAAAGTGCGCTCCGGCTTCGAGGACCTGGTGGTGGTTGGCGGTGTCGAGTCGATGTCGCGGGTGCCCATGGGCAGCGACGGCGGTGCCTGGGTGCTCGACCCGCAAACCAATATGCACAGCCATTTCACCCCGCAAGGCATAGGCGCGGACCTGATCGCCACCCTGGAAGGTTTCAGCCGTGAGGATGTCGATACCTTTGCCCTGCAGTCCCAGCAGAAGGCCGCGCGGGCCAGGGCGGCGGGGGCTTTCAGCAAGTCCCTGGTGCCGGTGCAAGACCAGAACGGCATCGTCCTGCTGGATCATGATGAGTTCATACGCGCCGACTCCACCCTCGAAGGCCTGGGCAAGCTCAAGCCCAGCTTCGAGATGATCGGCCAGATGGGTTTCGACGCCACCGCCTTGCGGGTCTACAGCCATGTCGAGCGCATCCACCACGTGCACACCCCGGGCAACAGCTCAGGGATAGTCGACGGCGCGGCGCTGATGCTGATCGGTTCCGAAGCCAAGGGCCAGGCGCTGGGCCTCAAGCCGCGGGCGCGGATCGTCGCCACGGCGGTCACCGGCACCGATCCGACCATCATGCTCACCGGGCCGGCGCCAGCCACCCGCAAGGCGCTGGCCAAGGCCGGGCTGCGGGTCGAGGACATCGACCTGTTCGAGGTCAACGAGGCCTTCGCCTCGGTGGTACTGAAGTTCATCAAGGACATGGCCATCGACCCTGGCAAGGTCAACGTCAATGGCGGCTCCATCGCCATGGGCCACCCGCTGGGCGCCACCGGCTGCGCGATCCTCGGCACCTTGCTCGACGAGCTGGAAGCACGGCGCCAGCGTTACGGCCTGGCGACCCTCTGCGTTGGTGGCGGCATGGGTATCGCCACCATCATCGAACGCCTCTGAGCCCTGACTTCAAGGAAACACTTTCATGACCCAAGCCATCCGTTACGAAAAGGGCCAGGACCAGATCGTCGTTCTGACCATCGACATGCCGGGCCAGAGCGCCAACACCATGAACGCGGTGTACCGCGAGGCCATGGCCGCCTGCGTGGCCCGCCTGCAAGCCGAGCAGGAATCGATTGCCGGGGTGATCGTCACTTCGGCGAAAAAGACCTTCTTCGCCGGCGGCGACCTCAATGAATTGATCAAGGTCGGCAAGCCCGAAGCCCAGGCCTTCTATGACATGGTGCTGACTCTCAAGGGCCAGCTGCGGGCCCTGGAGACCCTGGGCAAGCCGGTGGTAGCGGCGATCAACGGCGCGGCCCTGGGCGGTGGCTGGGAGATCTGCCTGGCCTGCCATCACCGGGTGGCGCTGGACGATTCGTCGCTGCAGGTCGGCCTGCCGGAAGTGACCCTCGGCCTGCTGCCGGGCGGTGGCGGGGTGGTGCGCATGGTGCGTTTGCTGGGGCTGGAAAAAGCCCTGCCGTATCTGCTGGAAGGCAAGAAGGTCCGACCGCAGCAGGCGCTGAAAGCCGGCCTGATCGACCAACTGGCCAGCGACCGCGACGACCTGCTGGCCAAGGCCAGGGCGTGGATTGTCGCCAACCCGGCGGCCAAGCAGCGCTGGGACGTGGCCGGCTACCAGATCCCCGGGGGCACGCCGTCGCACCCGAAAGTCGCGCAGATGCTGGCCATCGCGCCGTCGATTCTGCGCAGCAAGACCCAGGGCTGCCTGCCGGCGCCGGAGAAAATTCTCTGTGCGGCAGTGGAGGGCGCCCAGGTCGATTTCGATACCGCGCAGTTGATCGAAGCCCGCTATTTCACCGAGCTGACCACCGGCCAGGTGGCGAAAAACATGATCGGCACCTTCTGGTTCCAGCTCAACGAGATCAATGCCGGTGGCTCCCGGCCCCAAGGCTTCGCGCCCTATGTGACCAGGAAGGTCGGGGTGCTCGGTGCCGGGATGATGGGCGCCGGGATTGCCTATGTCAGCGCTGTGGCCGGCATCGAGGTGGTGCTCAAGGACATCAGCCTGGCGGCGGCCGAGAAGGGCAAGGCCCATTCGGCGGCGTTGCTGGAGAAGAAGGTCGCCCGTGGCCAATTGAGCGCCGAGCAGCGTGACGCCACGCTGGCGCGGATCCGAACCACCGAGCAGGACGCCGACCTGGCCGGGTGCGACCTGATTATCGAGGCGGTGTTCGAGGATCGCGAGCTCAAGGCCAGGGTCTCGGCGGCGGCGCAGCAGGTGGTGGGGGCACAGGCGGTGATTGCGTCCAACACCTCGACCTTGCCGATCAGCGGCCTGGCCAGGGCCGTACCGGATCAAGGCAAGTTCATCGGCCTGCATTTCTTCAGCCCGGTGGAAAAAATGCCCCTGGTGGAAATCATCAAGGGCGAGCAGACCAGTGACGAAACCCTGGCGCGCGGTTTCGACTTCGTCCAGCAGATCAAGAAGACCCCGATCGTGGTCAACGACAGCCGCGGCTTTTTCACTTCGCGGGTGTTCGGCACTTTCACCAACGAAGGTATCGCCATGCTCGGTGAGGGTGTGGCCGCGCCGATGATCGAGACCGAGGCGCGCAAGGCGGGTATGCCGATCGGCCCGCTGGCGATCTGCGACGAGGTTTCCCTGAGCCTGCTGAGCCATATCCGCCAACAGACCGCCAAGGACCTGCAGGCCGAAGGCAAGCCGTTGCCGGAGCATCCGGCCTTCGCCGTGATCGACCTGCTGCTCAATGAATACAAGCGCCCAGGCAAGGCCGCGGGCGGCGGTTTCTACGACTACCCGGCCGGGGCGCAGAAACACTTGTGGCCGCAGCTGAAAACCCGCTTCGAGAAAGCCGATGGGCAGATTTCGCCGCAGGACGTGCGCGATCGGTTGTTGTTCGTGCAGGCCATCGAAACCGTGCGTTGTGTGGAGGAGGGCGTATTGCGCTCGACGGCCGATGCCAATATCGGCTCGATCTTCGGTATCGGCTTCGCGGCCTGGACTGGCGGGGCCTTGCAGTTCATCAACCAGTACGGCCTGAAGGACTTTATCGCCCGGGCCCAGTACCTGGCCGAGCAATATGGCGAGCGTTTCGCGCCGCCGGCGCTGCTGCTGGAGAAGGCCGCCAAGGGCCAGTTGTTCTGAGGCTGAAGGGACTGAAGTGATGCATCGCGGGGCTTGCCTTGATCGGGCGTTTCAAGGCAGGCTCTGGGGTGTTCATTATTCCCATCACGTGTCAGGTATTTTTTATGTCGCTACGCATCTGCATTCTGGAAACCGACATCCTGCGTCCAGAATTGGTCGATCAATATCAGGGTTACGGGCAGATGTTTCAGCGCCTGTTTTCACAGCAGCCCATCGCTGCCGAATTTACCGTCTACAACGTGATGCAGGGCCACTACCCGAGCGACGACCAAAGCTTCGACGCTTACCTGGTCACGGGGAGCAAGGCCGACTCCTTCGGTACCGACCCTTGGATTCAAACCCTCAAGACCTACCTGCTGGAGCGCTATCAGCGCGGCGACAAACTGCTGGGCATCTGCTTTGGCCATCAGTTGCTGGCGTTGCTGCTGGGCGGCAAGAGCGAACGCGCGACCCAGGGCTGGGGCGTGGGTACCCACAACTACAAGCTGGCGGCCAAGGCGCCGTGGATGAGCCCGGTGGTGGAAGAGTTGACGCTGTTGATCAGCCATCAGGACCAGGTGACTGCCTTGCCGGAAAACGCCACGGTGATCGCGTCCAGCGATTTCTGCCCGTTCGCCGCCTATCACATCAATGACCAGGTGCTGTGCTTCCAGGGCCACCCGGAGTTCATCCATGACTATTCGCGAGCCTTGCTGGACCTGCGCCAGCAGCACCTGGGCGAACAGGTCTATCAAAAGGGCATCGCCAGTCTGGACCGGGATCATCACGGCAGCACCGTTGCCGAGTGGATGATGCGTTTTGTGGCGCACAAGCCGCAGGCCGGATCGGTTTGAATCCATAGCCGCATCGCTGGCCGGCTCGCTTCTACAACGGCCTCAAGGCCCTTGCAGGAGCGTCCAGCCCGGTTCCGTTGTCAGAGCCACCCCGAGCGCTTGAAGCTCGCCCACAACCCCGTACAGCCCAGCACCAGAAACGCCAGCACACCGAAGTAGCCGTAGTGCATCTTCAGCTCGGGCATGTTGTCGAAGTTCATTCCGTAGATCCCCGCCACTGCGGTCGGGAACGCGAGGATCGCCGCCCAGGCGGCGAACTTGCGTTGCACCACGCTTTGTCGCGAAGCCTCCAGCAGGACGCCGATCTCGATGGTCTGGCTGGCGATGTCGCGCAAGGTCGCCAGGTCTTCCATCTGCCGGGTGACATGGATCTGCACGTCGCGAAAGTACGGGCGCATGTTCTTGTCGATAAAGGGGAAGCTGAGCTTCTGCAGCTCTTCGCTGATCTCCACCATGGGCGCTACATAACGGCGCAGGCGCAGCACATCGCGGCGCAGGCTGTGGAGGTGCTGGATATCCCCCTCGTTGAGCGAACTGCACAGCACGCTGTGCTCCAGTTCGTCGATCTCGGCATGGATCGCTTCGCTGACCGGCTGGTAGTTCTCGGTGACGAAATCCAGTAGCGCGTAGAGCACGAAGTCTTCGCCGTGCTCCAGCAGCAGCGGTCGTGCCTCGCAGCGCTGACGCACGAACCCATAGGATTTGGAGTGGCCATTGCGGGCAGTGATGATGTAGCCATTGCCGGCAAAGATATGGGTTTCGATGAACTCCAGCTTGCCGGCTTCGCGCACCGGGGAGTAGGTGACGATAAACAGCGCGTCGCCGAAGGTTTCGAGTTTCGGCCGGCTGTGTTTTTCCAGGGCGTCCTCGATGGCCAGTTCGTGCAGGTTGAACTGGCGTTGCAGATTGGCCAGTTCCTGGGCGTTGGGTTCTTCGAGGCCGATCCAGACGAAGTGCCCGGGTTTGGCAGCCCAGGCCGCCCCTTCGTCGAGGGTGATGTCAGTGACTTTTTTACCCGCGCTGTAGACTGCGGCGGCAACAACTCTACCCATGGTTCCTGTTCGCTTCTTCTTATCGAAATGAGGAGTGAGACTTCGTGCAGCTTAGCCCCATGACTGATCAGAGTCAGCCTGTTGGGCGGAGTTCGCCGGCAATAAAAAAGCCCGCTCGCGGCGGGCTGTTTTCAGGCGGTCTGTAGCTGGCGGTCCATCGACTCGATGCACTCGCGCATCTGTTCGCGACACTGTTCGATCAGCCTCGGCATGTCGTCCAGGCTCAGCCCGGCGGTGGGGATCGCCGGCAGCGAGCGGATCAGGATCCTGCCACTGCGCCAGCGGTTGAGACGCATGTGGCGGATGTAGCTGCTGGCGCACACCGGGACGATCGGCACGCCGGCGGCGATGGCCATCTGGAAGGCGCCTTTCTTGAACGGCAGCAGGTCCTCGCCGAGGTTGCGGGTGCCTTCCGGGAAGACCCAGATCGAGGTGTCCTTGTGTTGCAGGGTGTGGGTAGTGGTCAGCATCGAGCGGCGCGCCTTGTGCGCGTTGCCACGGTCAATCAACACATTGCCCGCCAGCCAGAACAACTGGCCGAACAGCGGCACCCATTTCAGGCTCTTTTTACCGATGCACACGGTGCGCCGGGGCACCACGTTGCCGAACACGAACAGGTCGTAGTTGGACTGGTGGTTGGCGATGATCACGCAGCTTTTGGGCTTGTCCATCAGCGGCCCGACTTCGGCCTTGACCCGCAGGCGCAGGATGCACATGGCCGGCAAGGCATACAGGCGCGCGCACAGGCGGCTGTTATCCGGGTTGAACGGGCGGCATAGCCCCAGCACTACGCCGAGAATCCCCGCTGCAACAAAATGCAGGCCCATCAATAACATACGAAACAGATACAGCATCTACAGGCCCACCGGGGACAAAAGGTGGCGCAGTGTACGGATGTGCACTGTTTTCGGCAATTACCTGTATAGAAGGAGAAGATGGCCGATGTTTAAGCGCATGTTTCCGACTCTTTGCTCAGCGGCGAACTAGAGCGTCGCACAGTCTTTCTCGCGGTGCGGGCATAAAGGTGCGGGCATAAAAAAGCCCGACGCGCAGGTCGGGCTGGTGGGCGGCGGGCCCAGGCTTCAGCCCAGGTGTTCCTGATCGAGGATGATCGCGTTGTCCAGGGCTTCCAGCAGCGTCTTGCGCACTTTCAGTTTGGTGTTCTTGTGGGCGGTCATGTTGATCTTCTTCAACTGGCGCGCGGCGGCCAGGGCGGCGTCTTGCAGCTCCTCGACGCTCACCACCTTATCGAGGAAACCGGCATCCACCGCGCCTTGCGGGTCGAACATCTCGCCATTGATCACCGAGCGGTGCAGTGCGGATTTGCGCAGGCGGTCACGGGCCAGCTCGATGCCGGCGTGGTGCATGGTCATGCCGATCTGCACTTCGTTCAGGCCAATGCTGAACGGGCCTTCGACGCCGATGCGGTAGTCCGCGGACAGCAGCAGGAACGCGCCCTTGGCCACGGCGTGCCCAGGGCAGGCGACGATGACGGGGAAGGGGTGCGACAGCAGGCGACGGGCCAGGGTCGAACCCGAGGTCACCAGGCTTACGGCTTCTTTAGGGCCGGCGGTCATCACTTTCAGGTCGTAGCCGCCCGACAGAATGCCGGGCTGCCCGGTGATGATCACCACCGCGCGATCGGTGACGGCCTGGTCCAGCGCGGCATTGAAGGCGGCAATCACGTCCGGGGAAATGGCATTGACCTTGCCATTGCTCAAGGTCAGGGTCGCGATACCGTCTTCGAGGTGGTAAGAAATCAACTCACTCATGACGCAATTCCTTGTATTGAAGTGGGGCAGACGTTACCCACGGTCACAGGTCAGGTAAAGCGCTGTGACTGACTGGTGAGTCAGCCCTTTCTGGCCTGACAAGCGTAGCCGGCCACCTGGGGCGCGGATCGGCCCTCCTATATAGCTGCCAGCCAGGCCAGAGATTGGCCGGTTTGCCATGGCGCTGATGCCAGCGCAGTACCACAATCCGAAGAAATGTCTTAAGCGCATGAAAATTCTCAAAAAAACCTTTGCCATCAGAAAAGCTTTCGACTACATTAGCGCGCCTCGACAGACTGAATCGGTTTGACGAGACACGGTTGGGTGTCCGAGTGGCTTAAGGAGCACGCCTGGAAAGTGTGTATACAGGAAACTGTATCGAGGGTTCGAATCCCTCCTCAACCGCCATATTCGATCTACGCAAAACCCCTGATTTCCTCGAGAAATCAGGGGTTTTGTGCTTTCTGGGGCTGCTTAATCGCCGCAGTGGGCGAGCGGCTTCTTTGCTGAACGCCGTTTCCCCGCGATGGTCAAAATCATTACGAGTTCGCAACAGCCAAAGTTGCTCCAGCAAGGTATCGATCACGCTGGATACTTGAGTGGTCTTTGGCTTTGTTACCCCTGCGAAACCTGGCGGTCAGGTCACCTTGAAGGTGAGGTTTTCCGCCGATATCAGGCGGGCATCAGCGTGGGGTTTTCTGTGCCCCGTACTGGCTACGAGGAGACGCGTAATGGTCATTCACTTCAAGGTCGCCGGGCATCTGGCCTGCGGCCACAAGGGTTCCAATCTCATATCCAGCACCGAGCCGGCGCGGGTCAAATGCCGCAGTTGCCGCAATACCGAGGTGTTCAAGGAAGCCCGTAAGAATCAGCGCAATGCGGCACGTCGGGCGGCGCGCAAAGCCAAGGCAGAGCACGCGGCAAGCGACTGGCGTGCAGCCTGGACCCAGCGGCTGACGGCCATGGCCGGGTTGCAGCGTCTGCCTCGGGGGTTTGGCGGGCAACCTTACGTTTAGCGTTTGTCGCAGGCGCTCCACGCTTTCAGGTCTAGAATGGTCATGCGCATCGAGTGGGGCGATGCTGGTTGTCTGCGGGCGAGGGGTGATATTGCCGGCGTCGGCAGGCTTTGCAGCTACTCAATCGAGAACACCATCATGTCCACGCACGAACAGGTCACCGAGCATAAATCCTTCTCCGAACCGGATGAGACCCGCGAGTTTTCCAATGGCAAGGCAGAGATCCTGAAGATCGGTCAGTGTGAAGTGGGACGCTTCACGTTCAAGCCGGGCTGGCGCTGGTCGAACGACATTAAACCGCTGGCGCAGACACCGAGTTGCCAGGCACCGCATTTTCAGTATCACGTGGCCGGCAGGCTGGCGATCCTGATGGATGATGGCACCGAAATCATCGCCGGGCCGGGTGATATCACCTCCCTGCCTAAGGGGCATGACGCCTGGGTGGTGGGGGATGAAACCGTGGTGGTGGTCGACTGGTTCGGGGCCAGCAACTACGCTCGTAAGGTCTAGGCGAAACACAGTCGCAAAGGAGCTGATGCACACCATCAGCTCCTTTTTCAACGACGATCCACACCCTTGGACGAAGAACTCCAGCTTGGGCCATTCGTCGGTCTTTTCTCTCGTGAACTACAAGTCTTTAAATGACCGTCTAGTCTGAAACGCCGTGACGGTCGATATTTTCTAGGCAGTCAGGTGCTTGCCGGTATCGACCGGTTGTTGGAGGGAGCAGGGAGATGAGCGATCCTTATATCGAGGACAACGGGGATGAGTTCCCAATCAACAACCTGGTGCGCTGCGGTCAGGCAGCGTTTGACAGCGAGCCACCGGCCAAGGCGTCGGTAGGCAAGACCAGGGCCAGTGCATTACCCAGGGTGACCCAGACAAAGTTTTTCCCGAAAGCGGCGCTTCCTAAGAGAAGGTAGCCTTCATACATACCGAACGACCCCGCTTCCGGGCGGGGTTTTTGTTACCTGAACAATGGGCCGCCGCGATTGATTTGAATGAAGTTGGACCTTTCGTCTTATCCGTTGCACAGGGTAGCGGGGTTTTCACAATTTATTCACAAACGACTGCGTAGGCTCGACTCATCCGTTAAAGCAAATCCTATTAGCCCGTCTCCCCAGCGGGCTTTTTTTTGCCTGGCTGAAAACTCTTTGCGCAAAAACGGTCCAACACTGTGACTAAAAGGATCACAGCGTTCTGCTGTCGCCGCTCAGCTTTAGTCAGACACCGCTATAGAATGACTCTCCAGCATCTTTTTCGAGGTTTACATCATGCGTTTAACACTGCCTGCTCTGGTTTTGGGGCTTCTGGCTGCTCAAGGTGCGATGGCCGCCGGTGATGGCACTGCTGCGGTCGGCGGCGGTTTGGGTGGCGCGCTGGGCAATGTGGTGGGACAACAGATTGGCGGCAGCACGGGCGCCGCGGTGGGTGCGGGTCTTGGCGGCGCTGCCGGCAGCGCGGTCGGTGCCCGTAAAGGCAGCCGTACCGAGGCGGCCATTGGTGGCGGGCTGGGTTCGGCCGGTGGCTCGGTGATCGGCAACAAGCTGGGCGGCAGCACTGGCTCGACCATCGGCGCAGGCCTGGGCGGCGCGGCCGGTGGCGCTTTGGGCAGCAGCATGGGTGACGATGGCCATCACTCCGGCGGCGGCAAAAAGCACAAGAATAAACACAAGCACAAGCACGATTGATTCTGCAGCAGTGTGTAAAAAAGCCCGGCCTTGTGCCGGGCTTTTTTATGGGAACGAATATCGCTCCAGCCCCTCGAATTCAATGATGGACACATTGTGTCGACGAGGTTTGCCATGACTCCGGAAACTGCTGGCAAGAAAGAAGACGACTCCTCGGGCGTGCCCCTGGTCAACGATCCGGGCAATGAAGACCCAGGCTCGCTGATGGATGACGCCCTGGTCCCACTGAGCGATGACGATGAGGCAGACGAGTCGGAGGAAAAGGGCCCGTGAAGTCTGCTTCCAGCACGCCGGCATGAGCGGTGTGAGGTGCCTATGAAGCATGATCCGAAACCAATCGACCGGGATGACACGCCCGAATATCCGCTGCCTTCCCCCACGGATGCGCTGAGTCCCGAGCAGATCCTCCCGGATGCCAACGCCGAGCAGGAGCTGTCTCGACCCGAGCCGCAGCGCAAGGCGGCCAGGGGCAAGCGGCGCACCGCTCCGGGAGGCGCGTCGTGAGCCGTGCAAAACTGCTGAGCCTGGTGCTGGTCGCCCTGGTGTCGATTTTCTGTTTCTCCAGCCTGGCAGAATCCGCTGACGGACGGGCCCCGGCCAATCCTTCGCTGCGGTCGTTCGAGGGCGGTTCCGGCAACGGTCTCATGCTGCGACCAGGAGCCCTGGGCGGGAATGGTGTAGGTGTCACGGACAGCCGTTCACGGGCCGACAAGTCGCGCGGCTCTTCCGGTCAGGGCAGCGGCATGGGCTCCACTGGCGTCAATGGTTCCATCATGGGCGGTGGCGGTGCCGGTGGTGGAACCGGCAGCGCGGGCGGTGGCACCGGGGGGCCAGGAGGCGGCGGCGGACGGGCAGGACGCTAGCGTGCTTTGTTCACTCATGATGTCGAGACCAGTGAGCCCGACCTGTCCGGGCTTTTGTCTGCCTGCGCGCTGGCCTGAGGTTGCTCCCTGTCATCCGCCGCGGCTATGCTGCTGAACCCTTTAATCGGGCAAAAAACTGGCCGTACCTGAGCCGCTCCCCGGGATGTTTTTTGTTAACGGATCAGATGCGATGAATGCACAGTTGAATGATGTGGGCCCGATCAAGGCCGTGATTTTCGATATGGACGGTTTGCTGCTGGACACCGAAGGCATCTACACCGAGGTGACCCAGCTGATCGCCGATCGTTATGGCCGCACCTTTGATTGGACGATCAAGCAGAACATCATTGGCCGTGGCGCCGCGGACCTGGCCCGCTACGTGGTGCAAGCCCTGGACCTGCCGATCACCCCCGAGGAGTTCCTGGTGATTCGCGAGCCACTGATGCGCGAACGCTTTCCCCGGGCGCTGGCGATGCCGGGCGCGCAGGAGCTGGTGCAGCACCTCAAGGCCAATAACGTGCCGATTGCCGTGGGCACCAGTTCTTCGCGCCAGTCTTTTGCCCAGAAAACCACCTTGCACGGCGACTGGTTCGCGCTGTTCGACACCATAGTCACCGCCGACGACCCGGAAGTGGGCGCGGCCAAGCCGGCGCCGGACATCTTCCTGACCGCCGCACGGCGCCTGGGCGTTGCCCCCGAGGATTGCCTGGTGTTCGAGGATTCGCCCTTTGGTGTCACCGCGGCGAAGGCGGCGGGGATGACCGCGATTGCTATTCCCGATCCGGCGATGGCGGACGCCAAGTACGCCCATGCCGATGCCATTCTGCGTTCGCTGAAGGGGTTCCAGCCGGCGGCCTGTGGTTTGCCTCAGTTGGCGTGGTCCTGAACCTGTAGCCGCTGCCGCAGGCTGCGATAAGCCCGCCAGGGCTTCAGCGGTCTCAAGTGCGGCGCCTTCTGTGGAGTCGATCGCAACCTGCGGCAGCGGCTACAAAAACGCCGGGCCACCTGATGAGGGTGGCCCGGCGTTTTTCATGGGCGCAGGAATCAGGCGCTGAAGCCGCCGTCGATCGTCAGACTGGCGCCGGTGATGTAACCCGCTTCCGGGCCTGCCAGGTAAGCCACGAAGCTGGCGATTTCTTCCGCGTGGCCATAGCGCCCGATGGCCATCAGCGGGATCAGGCTTTCGGCGAAATCGCCGTGGGCCGGGTTCATGTCGGTGTCGACCGGGCC
Organism: Pseudomonas sp. 09C 129; assembly: GCF_002843625.1. Taxonomy (NCBI): domain Bacteria; kingdom Pseudomonadati; phylum Pseudomonadota; class Gammaproteobacteria; order Pseudomonadales; family Pseudomonadaceae; genus Pseudomonas; species Pseudomonas sp. 09C 129. Next base: position 2,524,307 of record NZ_CP025261.1, read on the forward strand.
GGGTTGCACATTGTTGATGGTGATGCCCCGTGGGCCGAGGTCGCGGGACAGGCCTTTGGTCAGGCCGACCAGGGCCGACTTGCTCATGGCATAGGTGCCGCCGCCGGCAAAGGGCATGCGTTCGGCGTTGGTGCTGCCGATGTTGATGATGCGCGAGCCTTCGCCCATATGCCGGGCCGCTTCCTGGGTGGCGACGAACACGCTGCGGATGTTGATGGCCAGGGTCCGGTCGAAGTCTTCCAGCTTGAAGTCTTCCAGCGGGCCGATAGCCAGGACGCCGGCATTGTTGACCAGGATGTCCAGGCGACCAAAGGTTTCGACCGTGCTCTCGACCGCCTGGCTGATGGCTGCGGCATCGGCGCTGTCGGCGAGGATCGCCAGGGCCTTGCCGCCAGCGGCGGTGATGCTGTCCTGCAAGGCTTCGGCCTTGGCGGTGGAGCTGACATAGGTGAAGGCGACAGCGGCGCCTTCGGCCGCCAGGCGTTGCACGATGGCCGCGCCAATGCCGCGGGAACCGCCTTGAACCAGGGCTACTTTGCCGCTGAGAGATTGAGTGGTCATGTCGTTCTCCAAAAAAGTCCAAGGCGGGCTGCCTTGTGGTTGGAGTCGAGTATCGACCTCGAATTAGGTGCTGTGTAGATAGGAATCGCTCTAGTCTGTGTAAACCAGAAGTTTGTAGTGAGGCGCCATGGAAACCTTCAGCAGCATCGAATGCTTTGTGCGCAGCGCCGAAGTCGGCAGCTTTGCCGAAGCCGCGCGACGCTTGAGCCTGACCCCCGCCGCGGTGGGTAAAAGCGTGGCCAAGCTCGAGGCCCGGCTCGGGGTCCGGCTGTTTCAGCGCAGCACCCGCAGCCTGACCCTGACCGAGGCCGGCAAACTGTTTCTTGGCGAGGTCAGCGCCAGCCTGTACACCATCCAGAACGCTGTGGCCAACCTGGCCAGCGCCGAAGGGCGCCCGGCGGGCACCCTGAAAGTCAGCATGGGCACGGTGTTCGGACGGCTGTACATCGTGCCCATGCTCGGCGAATTCCTGCGGCGTTTCCCAGAGATCAGCCCGGACTGGCATTTCGATAACCGTCAGGTGGACCTGATCGGCCAGGGTTTCGACGCGGCGATCGGCGGCGGCTTTGAGCTGCCCCAGGGGGTGGTGGCGCGACGGCTGACCCCGGCTCACCGCATCCTGGTGGCCTCGCCGGACTATCTGGCGCGCTGTGCGGCGGTCGAGCAGCCCGAGGACTTGCAATATTGCGAAGGCATCCTGATCCGCTCGCCACAGACCGGGCGGGTGCGCTCCTGGGCCCTGACCAGCCGCACCCGGCAGCAAAGCCCGCTGAACCTGAAGGCGCGGATGACCATGAGCGATTCGGAAGCGGCCTGCGCCGCTGCCGCCCAGGGCCTGGGGGTGGCCCTGGTGAGCATGCCGTTCGCCGTCGGTTACTTGAGCGCCGGCACCCTGGTGCGGGTATTGCCGGACTGGTACGTCGACGACGGCAACATCTCGATCTACTACGCCGAGCACAAACTGTTGCCGGGCAAGACCCGGGCCTTCGTCGACTTCGTGATCGAGCAGTTCGCCGAGCAGGGCCTGGAGCAACGCTTCAGCGCGGTTTGAAGAGGCGCGCAAACCCGCTTCCCTAATAGAGGCGGGCTTGCTCGCGACAAGCGAAGGCTCAGCGCCCGAAGCGCCCTGGCCAGCCGATGATGGTTTTTGGCCGTGGCGTGGCGTAGGTGCGCACCTTGGAGGTGGACAGCCCCAGCCGTACCAGGGATTCGGCGATGGTCACCGCTGCGGTCACGCCGTCCACCACCGGCACGCCGGTGCGCTGGCGGATCTGTTCGTCCAGGCCGGCCATGCCGCCACAGCCCAGGCAGATCACCTCGGCCTTGTCTTCACTGACCGCCAGTTCGGCCTGGCGCACGATGGCTTCCAGGGCACGCGCCGGGTCTTCTTCCAGCTCCAGCACCGCCAGCCCGCTGGCCCGAACCGAGGCGCAGCGGTCATACAGGCCGGAGAGTTTCAGGCGGTCCTCGATCAGCGGCACGGTGCGATCCAGGGTCGTCACCACCGAATAGGCGTGGCCGAGGAACATCGCGGTGCTGGCGCCGGCGTCGGTGATGTCCACCACCGGCACGTTGAGCAGCTCCTGCAAGCCTTCGCGGCCGTGCTCGCCATAACCGGCCTGGATCACCGCGTCGTAGGGCTGGTCGTAGGACAACACGCGGTCCATGACGGCGATGGCGGCCAGGTAGCTTTCGAAGTTGCCTTCGATGGAGTCGGCGCCGAAGTGTGGGGTCAGGCCGATGATTTCGGTGCCGGGCGCGGCCACGGCCTGGGCCTGGCGGGCGATGGCCTGGGTGATGGAGTCGGTGGTGTTGACGTTGACCACGAGAATTCGCATGGGCTGTCCTTATCGTTGAGGCATTCGGGGCCCGCCGCAGGCGGGCCGTTCAAGGTTAGTGGCTGACGTTATCGACGGCGATCGATTCGCCGCTGACATCCGCATAGTAGGGCTGGCGTTTGGCGACGATCAGGTACAGCAGACCGGCAATGCCGGCGCCGATCAGCCAGGAGAAGGGCGAGACGCTGGCAAACCCCGGCACCAGGGCCAGGACGATGGCGATCAGCGCCGAGGGAACGAATGCCGCCACCGCCCGCAGGTTGACCCCATGGCTGTAGAAATACGCGCCTTGCGGGTGCTCGCTGTACAGTTCGGGCACGTTGATCCGGCCTTTGCGCAGCAGCCAGTAGTCGACCATGATCACCCCGTACAGCGGCCCCAGCAGGGCACCGAGCCCGGACAGGAAGTACACGATCACCAGCGGGCTGTTGTAGAGGTTCCACGGCAGGATCAGCACCGCGAGGGTCGCGCTGATCAGCCCGGCGCGGCGGAAGGTCAGGTATTTCGGCGCCAGGTTGCTGAGCACGAAGGCCGGGGCGACGAAGTTGGCCATGATGTTCACCGCCACGGTGACGATCAGGAATGCCAGGCAACCGAGCACCAGAAAGAAGGTGTTGGGGATCGAGGCGATGATTTCGGTCGGGCTTTCGATGATCTTGCCGTTGATCTGGAACTGCGCGCCGCAGAGCAATACGGTGATGGCTGCGAACACCAGGATGTTCACCGGCAGCCCCCAGAAATTGCCAATCTTGATGGTCCGGCGGCAGGGCGAGGAGCGGGCGAAGTCGCAGAAGTTGAGCACCAGTGTGCCGTAGATCGCCAGCCACAGCGCACCGCCGGCGAAGATCTGGCGCCACATCTCGCCACCGCTCAGCGGCTCATGGATCGACCAGGCGATGCTGGCGTTGGCCTGGGTGTACATCCAGGCGGCGAGGGCGGCAACGGTCACCAGGATCACCGGGCCGGCAAAGGCCTCATAGCGCCGGACCATTTCCATGCCGTAGGCGAGGATCGCCAACTGCACCAGCCAGATCGCCACGAAACACACCCAGCCCAGGCTCGACAGGCCGAGGATCGAGTTGTGGTCGTAGTCGGCGAAGCCGGGGTGGATGGCCGTGAGCAATACCCGGAACACCACCGAGGCCAGGTAGGTCTGGATACCGAACCAGGCGATGGCGATCACCGCGCGGATCAGCGCCGGAATCTGCGCGCCATGGATGCCGAAGCTGATACGGCTGATCACCGGGAAGGGCACGCCGGTCTTCTGGCCCATGTAGCCGGACAGGTTCATGAAGAAGTACACCAGCGCCGCGCCGATCCCCAGGGACAGGAGGATCTGCCAGCCGCCCAGGCCCAGGGCGTACAGGCCGATGGCGAAGGAGTAATTGGCGATGTTGTGCACGTCATTGGTCCACAGGGCAAAGATGCTGTAGCCACCCCAGCGCCGGCCTTCGACCTTGGTCGGCGCCAGGTCGCGATTGTGCAGGCGCGGGCTGAGGTCGACCGGCGAAGCGGTGCCGTGGGCGATGCTGGGGTCGAGGTTGGCGTGGGTATGGGAGGAGGGCAAATCCAGTGCGATGTTATTGGAAGGACTGGTACGCATTCCGGCAGGCTCCTGATCGCGGACCCGCGCTGACTGTGCTTGAGCGCAAGGCTCGGCAGTCTTCGGCGCAGTCCGGGAATCACTGGGTTCTGGGCATCTGCAGGCGGATTCGGGAACCCGGCTTGCGGATATAAAGTGTATGTATTTTTTATTTAAGTTGTATACAAGATGCGAAACGACTTAAGCCACTTCCGTGCCAGATCCCAATCTAAACAAGCGACCGATAATTTCGCTTTGTTCTTAATAATTTCTAAATGACTGAAATTACGAAGTTATAAATTGACCGTTCGAACAGGTATTTATTTTTCGAGGGGGTAGGGGGGGAGCGCGGTGGAGAATGGCCCAGGGAGGAGGGTGTAACTTTTTGGGGCGTAGAGGCATAAAGTGCACACAAAAATGGCACCTGTGGTGACACTTGTGTGTACAAGATTTTTACCGGGAGGAGGGGTTTCTGTAGGAGCGAAGCGGTGTGTCAGATACACCGTCTCGCGAGCAAGCTTCGCTCCTACAGAAGAAAGAGGAATTGGGGCTTTAGCCCTTGCTGATGATATTGCCGGCGTGCAGGCCACATTCCTTCTGCGTGGCTTCTTCCCACCACCAGCGGCCTTCGCGCTCATGCTGGTTCGGCAGCACAGGGCGGGTGCAAGGCTCGCAGCCGATGCTGATGAAGCCGCGTTCGTGCAGGCTGTTGTACGGCAGCTCGAGCATGCGGATGTACCCCCAGATCTCTTCGCTGGTCATCTGCGCCAGCGGGTTGAACTTGTACAGGGTGCGTTCCGGGGTGGAGAAGGCGCTGTCGATCTCCAGTACCGCCACCTGGCTGCGGGTACCCGGGCTCTGGTCGCGGCGCTGGCCGGTGGCCCAGGCGCTGACGGTGGACAGCTTGCGGCGCAGCGGCTCGATCTTGCGGATGCCGCAGCACTCGCCGTGGCCATCCTTGTAGAAGCTGAACAGGCCTTTCTCCTTGACGAAGGGCTCGAGCTTGGCGTGGTCCGGCGAAACCACTTCGATGTCGATCTTGTAGTGCTCGCGTACCTGCTCGATGAAGCGGTAGGTTTCCGGGTGCAGGCGCCCGGTGTCGAGGCTGAACACCTTGACGTTCTTGTTCAGCTTCCAGGCCATGTCCACCAGCACCACATCCTCGGCACCACTGAAAGAGATCCACAGGTCATCGCCGAACTCGGCGAACGCCAGTTTGAGAATGTCCTGGGCGGATTTTTGGGCATAGGTCGCGGCGAGTTCAGCGACATTGAACGATGGGCTCATCAGGGCGGTTTCCTACAGGTCGGTGGCGCTGAGCGCTCTAGATACTGGCGATGGTAACAAAATCCGCCCCCGGCTGGCGCGCTCCTCGCGTTGCGTGGGCCAGGGTGAATCGCTAGAGTTCGGCAGTCCTTTTGCTCGCTCGAATAACCAATACAAATGGGAGTGTCTTGTGGAAATTGCCTGTCTCGACCTGGAAGGTGTACTGGTCCCGGAAATCTGGATCGCCTTTGCCGAAAAAACCGGGATTGAATCCCTCAAGGCGACCACCCGGGATATCCCCGATTACGACGTGCTGATGAAGCAGCGCCTGCGGATTCTCGACGAGCACGGCCTGAAGCTGTCGGACATTCAGGAAGTGATCGCCACCCTCAAGCCGCTGGACGGCGCCATCGAGTTCGTCGACTGGCTGCGCGAGCGTTTCCAGGTGGTGATTCTGTCCGACACCTTCTATGAGTTTTCCCAGCCGCTGATGCGCCAGCTGGGCTTTCCCACGCTGCTGTGCCACCGCCTGGTCACCGACGACAGCGGCCGAGTGACCGGTTACCAGCTGCGCCAGAAAGACCCCAAGCGCCAGTCGGTGCTGGCCTTCAAGAGCCTGTATTACCGGGTGATTGCGGCGGGGGATTCGTACAACGACACCAGCATGCTCGGCGAGGCCGATGCCGGCATTCTGTTCCATGCCCCGGACAACGTGATTCGCGAGTTTCCGCAGTTCCCGGCGGTGCACAGCTTTGCCGAGCTGAAGCAGGAGTTCCTCAAGGCGTCGAAGCGTGAGTTGAACCTCTAAAGGCATCGCTGTAGCCGCTGCCGCAGGCTGCGATAGGACCGCAGGTCCTCGGCGCCAGTGAGTACGTCGCGGCCGTACTCCGAGTGCGGCCCGGCCCGTTCGCAGCCTGCGGCAGCGGCTACAGATCAGAGGCCCTGCAAGGTCTCCAGCAGGACCTTCACCTTGGTGATGGACTCCTGATACTCGGCCTGCCAGTCCGAGTCCGCGACAATCCCGCCACCGCCCCAGCAGCAGACTTGCCCATCCTTGACCAGCAGGCTGCGGATGGCGATCGAGCTGTCCATCTCGCCACGCACGTCCAGGTACAGCAGCGAACCGCAATACAGCCCGCGCCGGGTCGGTTCCAGCTCGTCAATGATCTGCATCGCGCGGATCTTCGGCGCGCCGGTGATCGAGCCGCCGGGGAAGCTGCCGGCGATCAGGTCCAGGGCGTCCTTGTCGTCCGCCAGCTCGCCGGTGACGCTGCTCACCAGGTGATGCACGTTGGGGTAACTCTCCAGGCTGAACAGCTCCGGTACCCGCACCGAGCCGATGCGGCAGGTGCGGCCCAGGTCGTTGCGCAGCAGGTCGACGATCATCAGGTTTTCCGCGCGGTCCTTGGGGCTGGCCAGCAGTTCGGCGGCGTTCGCCGCGTCTTCGGCGGCATCCTGGCTGCGTGGGCGGGTGCCCTTGATCGGCCGGGTTTCCACCTGGCGCTCACTGATCCGCACGAAGCGCTCCGGCGACAGGCTCAACACCGCGCCACCTTCCGGCAGGCTCTGGAACCCGGAAAAAGGCGTCGGGCAGGCCGCGCGCAACGCGCAGTAGGCAACCCACGGATCGCCAGCGCAGGGCGCACGAAAGCGCTGGGCGAAGTTGACCTGGTAGCAGTCACCGGCCTGGATGTACCCCTGGATGCGCTCGAACGCCTGTTGGTACTGCGCGGCGCTGAGGTCAGGCAGCATCGGCCCGCTGAGCTTGAAGCTGTCGTAGGCGCCGGCCGGCGCCTGGCCGAACAGGTCGATCAGGCGCTGGCGTTCGCTGGCGGCGAGGGCGGGGTGGAGCACCAGTTGGCTGGTGCGCTGCTGATGGTCGCTGATCAGCGCCCAGTCGTAGAGGCCGAAGCGCGCATCGGGCAGTTGCAGGTCATCCAGGGCCTGGCTGGGCAGGCGTTCCAGATGGCGTCCGAAGTCGTAGCTCAGGTAGCCGATCAGCCCGCCGGCGAAAGGCAACTGGTAAGGCGCCGGGATCGCCGCCTGACCCAATTGGTCCAGGTTGAGCCGCAGGCGTTGCAGGAAATCTTCGCCGCTTTCGTCCTTGAGGACGGCCAACTGCGTCCGTGGCCAGGCGCTGAGCAGGTCATAGCGGCCGCGTTCGGCACTGGGCCGGCCGCTGTCGAGCAGGACGGCGCCAGGGGCATGGCGGATCGCCGCGAAATACTCGGCGGGGTTGGTGCGATAGGGCAGCGGGTGTACGGAGCAGGTCGACATGCGGGGCGGATCAGCCATCGGAGGAGCGCGGCTGGCGATTGTAGTCCCCTCAGGGATTTGCTCCTAGTGGGGATGGCGGGGATTGCCCGGTTTACGACGCATTGCCCGCCTCGCCGCATACCCTGTAGCCGCTGCCGAAGGCTGCGAAAGGACCGAAGGTCCTCGGTGATGTCGAAAGCGGCGCCCGCTTCGCGGTCGGGCGCAGCCTGCGGCAGCGGTTACAGGGTTTTCCGTTGCTGTGGATCAGCCTTCCACCGCCGGGATATGGCCGAACAGGTCCTGGGCAAACTGCACGCGCTGTTCGACGGTTTCGCTGATGCCGCGGGCTTTCAGCTCTGCCAGGTGCGCTTCGACCGCGTGGGTGCGCTGGGTCAGGCCGCAGTCGTTGGCGATCTGGATGTTCAGGCCGGGGCGGGCGTTGAGCTCGAGGATCAACGGGCCCTTTTCCTGGTCCAGCACCATGTCCACCCCGATGTAGCCCAGGCCGCACAGCTCGTAGCAGCCGGCCGCCAGCTTCATGAAACCGTCCCAGTAGGGCAGTTGCACGCCGTCCACCGCATTGGTGGTGTCCGGGTGCTTGGCGATGATGTTGTTCAGCCAGGTGCCGCGCAGGGTCAGTCCGGTGGCCAGGTCGACGCCGACGCCGATGGCGCCCTGGTGCAGGTTGGCCTTGCCGCCGGACTGGCGGGTCGGCAGGCGCAGCATGGCCATCACCGGGTAGCCCATGAGCACGATGATGCGGATGTCCGGTACGCCTTCGTAGCTGATGCTCTTGAAGATCTGGTCCGGGGTCACCCGGTACTCGATCAGCGCCCGGTCACGGTGGCCGCCCAGGGAATAGAGGCCGGTGAGGATGCTGGAGATGTGGTGCTCGATTTCTTCATGACTGATGATCTTGCCCGATACCGTGCGGTAGCGACCCTCGAAACGGTCGGCGATCACGATGATGCCGTCGCCGCCGGCGCCTTGCGCCGGCTTGATCACGAAGTCGTTGCGCCCGCCGATGATCTCGTCGAGCTTGTCGATTTCCTTCTCGGTGGAGATCACGCCGTACAGTTCCGGCACATGGATGCCGGCCTCGATCGCGCGTTCCTTGGTGATGATCTTGTCGTCGACGATCGGGTACAGGCTGCGCTTGTTGTACTTGAGCACGTAGTCCGCATTACGCCGATTGATCCCCATGATGCCCCGGGCTTCCAGGGCCTTCCAGGTCTTCCACAGGCCGAACATTATGAATCAGCCTTGACGAAGGCTTTGAAACGGATCAGCTCGGTCAGGCGGTAGCCGCGGTAGCGACCCATCGCCAGCATGAAGCCCACCAGGATCAGCAGCATCGCCGGGAAGGTGAAGACGAAGTAGACCAGCTCCGGCACGCTCATGATCAGGTGCGCCAGGGAGGCGGCGAACAGCGTGCCGATGGCGACTTTCATCGCATGGCCGGCGCCCCGTTCTTCCCAGGTGATCGACAGGCGTTCGATGGTCATGGTCAGGATCACCATCGGGAACAGGGCCACCGACAGGCCGCGTTCCAGGCCGAGCTTGTGGCTGAACAGGCTGATGGCGGCGATCAGCACCACGACGAAGGTCAGCACCACCGACAGCCGCGGCAGCATCTGCAGCTTCAGGTGTTCCAGGTAGGACCTGAGCGACAGCCCGAGCGCGGTGATCACCGTGAACAGCACGATACCGAAGCCCAGCTGGGTTTCGCGGAAGGCCAGGGCGATCAGCACCGGGGTGAAGGTACCCAGGGTCTGCAGGCCGATCAGGTTGCGCAGCACCAGGATCACCAGCACGCCGATCGGGATCATCACCATGATCATGAAGGTCTGCTGGGTCTGCAGCGGCAGGCCGTACAGCGAGTATTCGAGGAAGTTGGCGTCGGTGTTCTCGTCGGTCAGCTTGGCCAGGCGAATGGCGTTCATTTCGCTGTTGTTCAGGCTGAAGGTGACGGTGGCTTTCTTGCCGCCATCGACGGTGATCAGGTTGTCGTCACCGATCCACCACAGCAGGCGGTCGCTGGGCAGGCCCTGTTCGCCGGTTTCCGGGTTGAAGTACAGCCAGTCGGTACCGTTGAAGCTGCGCAGCCACAGTTCCGGGGCCTGCGGCTGGTCGGCCACCAGGCGAATGGTGTGGACCTTTTCCATCGGCACGTGGGCGATGGACAGCAGCAGGTCGACGATCTTGGCTTTGTTCGCCGGCGACGGATCGCCCGCCAGGAGCATCTTGGCGTTATCGTCGTTGGTGTTGTTGACCCGCTTGATGGCTTCGCTGATGAAGGTCTCGACGTCGGCCGAATGCTGGCGGATCGGCGCGAGCAGGGCTTCGGCGGCGATCTTTTCCGGGCCTTCGACGGCGATGCTGTCGCGGAAGGTCGGGCCCTTGATCTTGGCTTTTTCCGCGGTGTAGCGCTTGGTCAGCACCAGGCGGTAATAGAGGGTCTGGTTGCCCTTGGCGCGGCGGGCCGACCAGGTCACCTTGCGGTTGCCGTCGACGCGGTTCACCGCCACCCCGTAGTTATTGGAGATGAAGCTCTCGTTCAGGCTGACGTAGTCGCGGCTCAGGGGCGGCACGAACATCTGGATCTTGATCGGGTCCTTGGCGTTGGCGACGAACTCGACCTTGGCGTCGATGTTCCACAGGTCGTCGGTGGCGTCTTCGGTCACCGGGATGCCGAGCACGAAAATCTGATAGGCCGTGATCGAAATGCCCAGCACCACCAGGATGGCGATCAGGATTTTCAGATGGAGGGTAAGAGAGCGCATTGGAATTACTCTGCGGTATGAGCGTCGGTGGCGCAGGCAGGTTTGCCAGCAGCGTATTTAAGACTGGGGTCGACCAGTGCATCGAAGCGTTTGAGCGCTTCGGAACCGATCAAGAGCGGGTATTGGAATGCACTGCGGTCGGTCAAGTTCACTTCTATGCTGCGCAGGGCACCGCCCATGCAGATATCCAGCTCGATGACCGGGCGCGCGGTGTACTTCTTGTTGTTTTCCTCATCGGGGTCGTAGTCGCCGGCGCGGCGCTTGATCTTGCTGACGCGGGCCAGCGGACGTTCGATGGGGTGGGAATGGGCGGCGTCGATGGCCAGGTAAAAGCGTACCCAGGACTCGCCATTGCGCTTGAAGCGCTTGATATCGCGGGCGCTGAGAGAGGCGGTCTTGGCGCCGGTGTCGAGCTTGGCGGCGACTTCCAGGTCGATCCCGGACAGTCTGGCGTATTCATTCAGACCGTAAACGGTCTTGCCGGCGGCGGCACTCAGGCCCGGCACGCCGAGCAGGCAGAACAGTATGGAGAAGGCCTTGAGTCTCATAGATCCTGGTGCGTTGCATGGGTTCTTCAGTTCAAGGCGACTGGCATTGCTGCGCAAGCTCCCTCGTGTGCTGCCTTATTAATGTGACAGGCAAATGCGGGCGGCATTCTAGCATGCTGGTTTTATGGCGCCAGCGGCGGGGCGGGGGCTTTTGTGCCGGTTTGGTGCAAAGGGTTATTAGACGATTGTCGACAATATCGATTTTTCCTTTGACTGCATCGGTTGTATTGGCTAGTTTTTGTCGCATTGATTTTCAAGGTGTCGACAATATGCTGGATCAGCTCGATCCCCCCGCCGTGACGCAGGACGATTCGGAAACCTTGTCCGAAAACGTCTTCAGACGCATTCAGGCGGCCATCGTCAAGGGCGAGATCGCCCCGGGCAGCAAGATTTCCGAGCCGGAACTGGCGCGCACCTACGGCATCAGCCGTGGCCCCTTGCGCGAGGCGATCCACCGCCTGGAAGGCCAGCGCCTGCTGGTGCGGGTGCCCCATGTCGGGGCGCGGGTGGTGTCCCTGAGCCATGCCGAGCTGATCGAGCTCTATGAAATCCGCGAATCCCTGGAAGGCATGGCCTGCCGCCTGGCCGCCGAGCGCATGACCAACGAGGAAATCGACGAGCTGCGCCGGGTCCTCGATACCCACGAGCGCGACGCGGCGTTCCAGGCCGGGCTCGGCTACTACCAGCAGGAAGGCGATTTCGACTTCCATTACCGGATCATCCAGGGCGCGGGCAACCGCACCCTCACGCAGATGCTCTGTGGCGAGCTGTACCAACTGGTGCGCATGTACCGCATCCAGTTTTCCGCCACGCCCAACCGCCCGCACCAGGCGTTCGCCGAGCACCACCGGATTCTCGATGCCATTGCCGATCGCGACGGCGAACTGGCCGAGTTGTTGATGCGCCGTCACATCGGCGCTTCCAAACGCAACATTGCCCGTCATTACCAGGACGGCGCCCCGCAGACAGCCACTCCACGAGGTGAGTCATGAGTTCCAACAACAAGAGCACTCCAGGCCAGCGCTTTCGCGATGCGGTCGCCAGCGAACGACCGTTGCAGGTGGTCGGCGCCATCAATGCCAACCATGCGCTGCTGGCCAAGCGCGCCGGGTTCAAGGCGATCTACCTGTCCGGTGGCGGGGTGGCGGCTGGCTCCCTCGGCGTGCCGGACCTGGGCATCACCGGGCTGGACGACGTATTGACCGACGTGCGCCGCATCACCGACGTCTGCGACCTGCCGCTGCTGGTGGACGTGGACACCGGTTTCGGTTCGTCGGCGTTCAACGTGGCGCGCACCGTCAAGTCGATGATCAAGTTCGGCGCGGCGGCGATTCATATCGAGGACCAGGTCGGCGCCAAGCGCTGCGGCCACCGGCCGAACAAGGAGATCGTTTCCCAGCAGGAAATGGTCGACCGCATCAAGGCCGCGGTGGATGCCCGCACCGACGACAGCTTCGTGATCATGGCCCGCACCGACGCCCTGGCGGTGGAGGGGCTGGAGTCGGCCCTGGATCGCGCCGCCGCCTGCATTGAAGCCGGCGCCGACATGGTGTTCCCGGAAGCCATCACTGAGCTGGAGATGTACAAGATCTTCGCCAGCCGGGTGAAAGCGCCGATCCTGGCCAACATCACCGAGTTCGGCGCCACGCCGCTGTACACCACCGAGCAACTGAAATCCGTGGATGTTTCCCTGGTGCTGTACCCGCTGTCGGCGTTCCGCGCCATGAACAAGGCGGCGGAAAACGTCTACACCGCGATCCGTCGCGACGGTACCCAGCAGAACGTGATCGACACCATGCAGACCCGCATGGAGCTGTACGACCGCATCGACTACCACACCTTCGAGCAGAAGCTCGATGCGCTGTTCGCCCAGAAGAAAAGCTGAACCCGAACGCGGTTCGACTACTGATGCAAAACCTGTAGCCGCTGCCGCAGGCTGCGATCGGCAGGCACGGCCGCGGCGCGCCTCTCGACGCAGGAGGACCTTCGGTCCTGTCGCAGCCTGCGGCAGCGGCTACAGAAAGCAGTATTGGTTTTGACGATTTGCCGATTCCCTAACAAATTCAAGATTGGAGAGAGCAATGGCCGAAGCAAAAGTATTGAGTGGCGCTGGCCTGCGTGGCCAGGTGGCCGGACAGACTGCCTTGTCGACCGTGGGCCAGGCCGGTGCCGGGCTGACCTACCGGGGTTACGACGTCCGCGAACTGGCGGCTGACGCGCAGTTCGAGGAAGTGGCCTACCTGCTGCTGTACGGCGAGCTGCCGACCCAGGCGCAACTGGACGCCTACACCCGGAAGCTGAGCAAGCTGCGCGACCTGCCGCAGGCGCTCAAGGAAGTGCTGGAACGCATTCCGGCGGACGCCCATCCGATGGATGTGATGCGCACCGGTTGCTCGTTCCTCGGCAATATCGAGCCGGAACAGGATTTCTCCGAGCAGCGCGACAAAACCGACCGTCTGCTGGCCGCCTTCCCGGCGATCATGTGCTACTGGTACCGCTTCAGCCACGACGGCAAACGCATCGATTGCGTGACCGACGAGCCATGCATCGGCAGCCACTTCCTGCACCTGCTGCACGGCAAGAAACCGAGCGAGCTGCACACCAAGGTGATGAACGTGTCGCTGATCCTCTACGCCGAACACGAATTCAACGCCTCGACCTTCACTGCCCGGGTCTGTGCCTCGACCCTGTCGGACTTGTACTCCTGTGTCACCGCGGCCATCGGTTCCCTGCGCGGCCCGCTGCACGGCGGCGCCAACGAGGCGGCGATGGAGATGATCGAGCGCTTTGCTTCGCCGGAAGAGGCGATCAAGGGCACCCTCGGCATGCTCGAGCGCAAGGACAAGATCATGGGCTTCGGCCACGCGATCTACAAAGACAACGACCCGCGCAACGAGGTGATCAAGGGCTGGTCGAAAAAGCTCGCCATCGAGGTGGGCGACAAGGTGTTGTTCCCGGTTTCCGAAGCCATCGACAAGACCATGTGGGAGCAGAAGAAGCTGTTCCCCAACGCCGACTTCTACCATGCCTCGGCGTACCACTTCATGGGCATCCCGACCAAGCTGTTCACCCCGATTTTCGTCTGCTCGCGCCTGACCGGCTGGGCCGCCCATGTGTTCGAACAGCGCGCCAACAACCGCATCATCCGTCCAAGCGCCGAGTACGTCGGCGTTGAACAGCGCAAGTTCGTGCCAATCGAACGTCGCTGAATGGTGGCTGCCGTCACCGGCTGAACCCAAAGCCCTGTAGGAGCGAGCTTGCTCGCGATAGCGGTGTAACGGTCGACATAGATGTTGAATGTCATTCCGTCTTCGCGAGCAAGCTTCACTCCTACAGAGGGCGGTTCAGTGCCGGTGCCAGCCCCACCTTTTGCAATCACCGTGACCGAGTCCTGACGATGAACACTGAATTTCGTAAACCGTTACCCGGTACCCGACTGGACTACTTCGACACCCGCGCGGCTGTCGAGGCCATCCAGCCCGGCGCCTACGACAGCCTGCCGTACACCTCGCGCGTGCTCGCGGAAAACCTGCTGCGGCGTTGCGATCCGGCGACCCTGACCGCTTCCCTGAAGCAACTGATCGAGCGCAAGCGCGACCTCGACTTCCCGTGGTTTCCGGCCCGCGTGGTGTGCCACGACATTCTTGGCCAGACTGCCCTGGTGGACCTGGCCGGCCTGCGCGATGCCATCGCCGACCAGGGTGGCGACCCGGCCCAGGTCAACCCGGTGGTGCCGACCCAGTTGATTGTCGACCACTCGCTGGCGGTGGAGTGCGGCGGCTTCGACCCGGATGCGTTCGCCAAGAACCGCGCCGTGGAAGACCGGCGCAACGAAGACCGTTTCCACTTCATCAACTGGACCAAGAAGGCCTTCAAGAACGTCGACGTGATCCCGCCGGGCAACGGCATCATGCACCAGATCAACCTGGAGAAAATGTCCCCGGTGATCCAGGCGCGCGATGGCGTAGCCTTCCCCGATACCTGCGTCGGCACCGACAGCCACACCCCGCACGTGGATGCCCTGGGCGTGATCGCCATCGGCGTCGGCGGCCTGGAAGCCGAAAGCGTGATGCTCGGCCGGGCGTCCTGGATGCGCCTGCCGGAAATCGTTGGCGTCGAGCTGACCGGCAAGCTGCAACCGGGCATCACCGCCACCGATATGGTGCTGGCGCTGACCGAGTTCCTGCGCAAGCAGAAGGTGGTGGGTGCCTACCTGGAGTTCTTCGGCGAGGGCGCCGCGGCGCTGACCCTGGGCGACCGCGCGACCATCTCCAACATGGCCCCGGAATACGGCGCCACCGCGGCGATGTTCTACATCGACCAGCAGACCATCGACTACCTCAAGCTCACTGGTCGTGAAGACGAGCAAGTACAACTGGTCGAGAACTATGCCAAACAGGCCGGCCTGTGGGCCGACAGCCTGAAGAACGCGCAGTACGAGCGTGGCTTGCAGTTCGACCTGTCCTCGGTGGTGCGCAACATGGCGGGCCCGAGCAACCCCCACGCCCGGGTGGCGACCAGCGACCTGGCGGCCAAGGGCATCGCCGGCCAGTGGGAAGAGGTGCCGGGGCAAATGCCCGATGGCGCGGTGATCATCGCGGCCATCACCAGCTGCACCAACACCAGCAACCCGCGCAACGTGATCGCCGCCGGCCTGCTGGCGCGCAATGCCAACAAGCTCGGCCTGACCCGCAAACCCTGGGTCAAGTCGTCGCTGGCCCCGGGCTCCAAGACCGTCGCCATGTACCTGGACGAAGCGGGCCTGACCAAGGAACTGGAGCAATTGGGCTTTGGCGTCGTGGCCTTTGCCTGCACCACCTGCAACGGCATGTCCGGCGCGCTGGACCCGGTGATCCAGAAAGAGATCATCGACCGCGACCTGTATGCCACCGCGGTGCTTTCGGGCAACCGCAACTTCGACGGGCGTATCCATCCATACGCCAAGCAGGCGTTTCTCGCATCGCCGCCGCTGGTGGTGGCTTATGCGATTGCCGGGACCATCCGTTTCGACATCGAGAAGGACGTGCTGGGCCTGGACGCCAACGGCAAGGAAATCCGCCTCAAGGACATCTGGCCGAGCGACGAAGAGATCGATGCGGTGGTCAAGGCTTCGGTGAAACCCGAGCAGTTCCGCAAGGTGTACATCCCGATGTTCGCCATTCACGAAGACACCGGGCCCAAGGTCGAGCCGTTGTACGACTGGCGTGAGATGAGCACCTACATCCGCCGTCCGCCGTACTGGGAAGGCGCCCTGGCCGGGGCGCGCAGCCTGACCGGCATGCGCCCGCTGGCGGTGCTGCCGGACAACATCACCACCGATCACCTGTCGCCGTCCAACGCCATCATGCTCGACAGCGCGGCCGGCGAGTACCTGGCGAAAATGGGCCTGCCGGAAGAGGACTTCAACTCTTACGCGACCCACCGGGGCGACCACCTGACCGCGCAACGCGCGACCTTCGCCAACCCGAAACTGTTCAACGAAATGGTCCAGGAAGGCGGCAAGGTCAAGCAGGGTTCGCTGGCGCGGATCGAGCCGGAAGGCCAGGTCACCCGGATGTGGGAAGCCATCGAGACCTATATGCAGCGCAAGCAGCCGCTGATCATCATCGCCGGCGCCGACTACGGCCAGGGTTCGTCCCGTGACTGGGCGGCCAAGGGCGTGCGCCTGGCCGGGGTGGAAGCCATCGCCGCCGAAGGCTTCGAGCGCATCCACCGCACCAACCTGGTGGGCATGGGCGTGCTGCCGCTGGAGTTCAAACCGGGTACCGACCGCAAGACCCTGGGCATCGACGGCACCGAAACCTTCGACGTGGTGGGCGAGCGCAAGCCGCGCGCCACGCTGACCCTGGTGATCCAGCGCAAGAACGGCGAGCGGGTCGAGGTGCCGGTGACCTGCCGGCTCGACACCGCCGAAGAGGTGTCGATCTACGAAGCGGGCGGCGTGTTGCAGCGCTTTGCCCAGGACTTCCTCGAATCGGCTGTGGCCAGTTAAGTGACGTACCGGGGGCGGGCCGCAAGGCGCCGCCCTCGGTCTTTATCAGGACCGAGAACTCATGGCTTTCGTAGCGCAAATCAAGATTCCCGCCACCTACATGCGGGGCGGCACCAGCAAGGGTGTGTTCTTCAGCCTGCAGGACCTGCCCGAGGCGGCGCAGCTGCCGGGCGCGGCCCGCGATGCCTTGCTGTTGCGGGTGATCGGCAGCCCCGACCCGTACGACAAGCAGATCGACGGCATGGGCGGCGCCACGTCCAGCACCAGCAAGACGGTGATCCTGTCGAAAAGCATCAAGCCCGGCCACGACGTGGATTACCTGTTTGGCCAGGTGTCCATCGACAAGCCTTTCGTCGACTGGAGCGGCAACTGCGGCAACCTGTCGGCGGCGGTCGGTTCCTTCGCCATCAGCAGCGGCCTGGTGGATGCCGAGCGCATTGCGCAGAACGGCGTGGCGGTGGTGCGCATCTGGCAGGCCAATATCGGCAAGACCATCATCGCCCATGTGCCGATGGCCAACGGCGCGGTCCAGGAAACCGGCGATTTCGAGCTGGACGGGGTGACTTTCCCGGCGGCCGAAGTGCAGTTGGAGTTCCTTGACCCAGCGGCCGAGGAAGAGGGCGCCGGCGGTTCGATGTTCCCCACCGGCAACCTGGTGGACGACCTGGAGGTGCCGGGTGTCGGGACTTTCCAGGCCACCATGATCAATGCCGGGATCCCGACGATTTTCATCAACGCCCGCGACATCGGCTACAGCGGTACCGAGCTGCAGGGCGATATCAACGGCGACCCCAAGGCGCTGGCGATGTTCGAGACCATCCGCGCCCACGGCGCGCTGCGCATGGGGCTGATCCAGAATCTGGATGAAGCGGCCAAGCGTCAGCACACGCCCAAGGTCGCCTTTGTCGCGCCGCCCGCGGGCTACCAGGCTTCCAGCGGCAAGGCGGTGCAGGCCGCGGATGTCGATCTGCTGGTACGCGCGCTGTCCATGGGCAAGCTGCACCACGCGATGATGGGCACCGCCGCGGTGGCCATTGGCACGGCGGCGGCGATCCCCGGGACCCTGGTCAACCTGGCGGCCGGCGGCGGAGAGCGCAGCGCGGTGCGTTTCGGCCACCCGTCGGGGACTCTGCGCGTCGGCGCCGAAGCCGTGCAGGACAACGGCGAATGGAGCGTGACCAAGGCCATCATGAGTCGTAGCGCACGGGTCTTGATGGAAGGCTGGGTACGTGTGCCTGGCGACGCGTTCTAAATCATAAACGGCCCCTGTAGGAGCGAGCTTGCTCGCGATAGCGATACCACGGTCGACATCGATTTCGACAGTCCATCCGTCATCGCGAGCAAGCTCGCTTCTACAATGGGGTGAATAAAAAAATAACCCGATCAGCCTGACCTTGAGGATGCAACCCAACCCTTGATGGAGTGAACTGCCCATGAGCGCCAACGTTGATCTGAACGAACGCCCCGATTACGACCAGGTCCTGCAGGACATCGCCGACTACGTTCTGAACTATCGGATCGAGTCCCGCGAGGCTCTGGATACCGCCCGCAACTGCCTGATGGACACCCTCGGCTGTGGCTTGCTGGCCCTGCGCTTTCCCGAGTGCGCCAAGCACCTGGGGCCGATAGTGGAGGGCACGGTCGTGCCGTTTGGCGCGCGGGTGCCGGGCACCCGCTTGCGCCTGGACCCGGTCAAGGCGGCCTGGGATATCGGCTGCATTGTCCGTTGGCTGGATTACAACGACACCTGGCTCGCCGCCGAGTGGGGCCATCCTTCCGACAACCTCGGTGGCATCCTCGCCGTGGCCGATCACCTGTCGCAAAAACGCGTGGCCAATGGCGAGGCGCCGCTGACCATGCGCGCGGTGCTCGAGGCCATGATCATGGCCCATGAGATCCAGGGGGTGATTGCCCTGGAAAACTCCTTCAACCGGGTCGGCCTCGACCATGTCTTGCTGGTGAAAGTCGCCTCGACCGCGGTCACCGCCAAGTTGATGGGGGCCAACCGCGAGCAGTTGCTGGCGGCGCTGTCCCATGCCTTTGTCGATGGCCAGGCGCTGCGTACCTATCGCCATGCGCCGAACGCCGGTTCGCGCAAATCCTGGGCGGCGGGCGATGCCACCAGCCGTGGCGTGCGCCTGGCGGATATCGCCCTGCGTGGCGAGATGGGTATCCCGGGAGTGCTGAGTGCGCCGCAGTGGGGCTTCTACGACGTGCTGTTCAGCCACACCAACAAGGACCTGGCGCTCAAGCCCGAAGACCAGCGCCGTTTCAGCCTGTCGCAGCAGTACGGCAGCTATGTGATGGAAAACGTGCTGTTCAAGATCAGCTTCCCGGCCGAGTTCCATGCGCAGACCGCCTGCGAGGCGGCGGTGACCCTGCACCCGCTGGTGCGCAATCGCCTGCACGAGATCGACAGGATCGTCATCACCACCCACGAATCGGCGATCCGCATCATTTCCAAGGTCGGCCCGCTGGCCAATGCCGCCGACCGCGACCACTGCATCCAGTACATGACCGCCGTGCCGCTGGCGTTCGGCAACCTGGTGGCCGAGCACTATGAAGACGGCTTCCATGCCGCCCACCCGATCATCGATCAGTTGCGCGAGAAGATGCAGATAGTCGAAGAGCCGCGCTACACCCGCGAGTACCTGGAGGCCGACAAGCGCTCCATCGCCAATGCGCTACAGGTGTTTTTCAAGGATGGCTCGAGCACCGAGCAGGTGGTGGTGGAATACCCGATTGGCCATCGCCGGCGTCGCGCCGAAGGCATTGCGCTGCTGGAAGACAAGTTCAAGGCCAACCTGGCCACCCGCTTCACGGCCCAGCGTTCAGCGCAGATCTTTGCCCTGTGCAAGGACCAGGCGCAGCTGGAAGCCACGGCGGTGCACCGGTTCGTGGACCTGTTGGTGATTTGAGAGCAGGGCGGACCGTTGGTCCGATCGCGAGCAAGCTCGCTCCTACAAGATCTTGTAAACCATGCAGGAGCAGCCGGTCGACGCTCGATTGCTCGCGATAGCCTTCTATTGGTCAGATAACGCTACTTGAAGCGCCGCTCGACGCCTTTTTCCACGAGGATCTTCGCCGAGATCTCTTCCACCGAGAAATGGGTGGAATTGATGTGCGGAATGTTCTCGCGGCGGAACAGGTTTTCCACCTCGCGCACTTCGAACTCGCACTGGGCGTAGCTCGAATAACGGCTGTTGGGCTTGCGCTCGTTGCGGATGGCGGTGAGCCGGTCGGGGTCGATGGTCAGGCCGAACAGCTTGTGCTGGTGCGCGCGCAGGGCCGTCGGCAGTTGCAGGCGTTCCATGTCGTCTTCGGTCAGCGGGTAGTTGGCGGCGCGGATCCCGAACTGCATGGCCATGTACAGGCAGGTCGGGGTCTTGCCGCAGCGCGACACGCCGACCAGGATCAGGTCGGCCTTGTCGTAGTAGTGGGTGCGGGCGCCGTCGTCGTTATCGAGGGCGAAGTTCACCGCCTCGATCCGCTCCATATAGTTGGAGTTGCCGCCAATGGAGTGGGACTTGCCGACCGAGTACGACGAGTGCTCGCTCAACTCCAGCTCCAGGGGGGCGAGGAAGGTCGAGAAGATGTCGATCATGAAACCATTGGACGTCGCGAGGATCTCACGGATGTCCTGATTGACGATGGTGTCGAAGATAATCGGGCGAAATCCGTCCTTTTCGGCGGCGATGTTGATTTGTTGTACCATGGCCCGCGCTTTATCTACGCTGTCGATATACGGTCGCGTGATTTTGCTGAAGGTAATGTTTTCGAACTGCGCCAGGAGGCTCTGGCCGAGGGTTTCAGCGGTGATGCCGGTACCGTCGGAGATAAAGAAAGCAGATCGTTTCATTTGCACCTTGGGCCTTAAGCTAGTGACGAATCTTGGATATGATAGGCGCGATTTGCCGGCCTCCAATGGCCCGCATTCTCACTTATTTTCCAGGTCCAGGCCATACAGCTGGCAAGCGCTCCCCCGAGCAGCCGGCTTCTGAGCTTTTCCAACACAGTTAGTGGAGAGATCACCTTGGTAGAGTACGTAGTTTCCCTCGATAAGCTCGGCGTCCATGATGTAGAGCATGTGGGGGGCAAGAACGCATCCCTGGGCGAGATGATCAGTAACCTTGCAGGCGCCGGTGTATCCGTCCCTGGAGGCTTTGCCACGACGGCCCAGGCCTATCGTGATTTTCTCGAATTGAGCGGTCTTAACGACCAGATCCACGCCGCGCTCGACGCCCTGGACGTCGATGACGTGAATGCCCTGGCCAAGACCGGCGCGCAGATCCGTCAATGGATCATGGAAGCCGAGTTCCCCGAGCAACTGAATAGCGAAATCCGCACCGCGTTCGCCAAGCTGTCCGCGGGCAACCCTGACATGGCCGTGGCCGTGCGCTCCTCGGCCACCGCCGAAGACCTGCCGGACGCTTCCTTCGCCGGCCAGCAGGAAACCTTCCTCAATATCCGTGGCGTCGAGAACGTCATTCGCGCTGCCAAGGAAGTCTTCGCTTCCCTGTTCAACGACCGTGCCATTTCCTACCGCGTGCACCAGGGCTTCGACCACAAGCTGGTCGCCCTGTCTGCCGGCGTGCAGCGCATGGTGCGTTCGGAAACCGGTACCGCCGGCGTGATGTTCACCCTCGATACCGAGTCGGGCTTCCGTGACGTGGTGTTCATCACCGGCGCCTACGGCCTGGGTGAAACCGTCGTTCAAGGTGCGGTGAACCCGGACGAGTTCTACGTCCACAAAGGCACCCTGCAAGCCGGTCGCCCGGCCATCCTGCGCCGCAACCTGGGCAGCAAGGCGATCAAGATGATCTACGGCGACGAAGCCAAGGCCGGTCGCTCGGTCAAGACCGTCGACGTCGACAAGGCCGATCGCGCGCGTTTCTGCCTGACCGACGCCGAAGTCAGCGAGCTGGCCAAGCAGGCGATGATCATCGAAAAGCACTACAAGTGCCCGATGGACATCGAATGGGCCAAAGACGGCGACGACGGCAAGCTGTACATCGTCCAGGCCCGTCCGGAAACCGTGAAGAGCCGCACCCAGGCCAACGTCATGGAACGTTACCTGTTGAAGGAAACCGGCACCGTGCTGGTGGAAGGTCGCGCCATCGGCCAGCGCATCGGCGCCGGCAAGGTGCGGATCATCAAGGACGTGTCGGAGATGGACAAGGTCCAGGCCGGCGACGTGCTGGTATCCGACATGACCGACCCGGACTGGGAGCCGGTGATGAAGCGCGCCAGCGCCATCGTCACCAACCGTGGCGGCCGTACCTGCCACGCCGCGATCATTGCGCGCGAGCTGGGGATTCCGGCCGTTGTCGGTTGCGGCAATGCCACCGAACTGTTGAAAGACGGCCAGGGCGTGACCGTGTCCTGTGCTGAAGGCGACACCGGTTTCATCTTCGAAGGCGAGCTGGGCTTCGACGTGAAGAAAAACTCCGTCGACGCCATGCCGGAGCTGCCGTTCAAGATCATGATGAATGTCGGCAACCCGGACCGCGCCTTCGACTTCGCCCAGCTGCCGAACGCCGGTGTCGGCCTGGCCCGCCTGGAGTTCATCATCAACCGCATGATCGGCGTGCACCCCAAGGCACTGCTGAACTACGCCGGCCTGCCCCATGAAATCAAGGACAGCGTCGACAAGCGCATCGCCGGTTACAACGAGCCGGTCGGTTTCTACGTCGACAAGCTGGTTGAAGGCATCAGCACCCTGGCTGCGGCCTTCTGGCCGAAAAAGGTCATCGTGCGCCTGTCGGACTTCAAGTCCAACGAATACGCCAACCTGATCGGCGGCAAGCTCTACGAGCCGGAAGAAGAAAACCCGATGCTGGGCTTCCGCGGTGCTTCGCGTTACATCAGCGAAGCCTTCCGTGACTGCTTCGAGCTCGAATGCCGCGCCCTCAAGCGCGTGCGTAACGACATGGGCCTGACCAACGTCGAGATCATGGTGCCGTTCGTCCGCACCCTGGGCGAAGCCAGCCAGGTGGTGGATCTGCTGGCTGAAAACGGCCTCAAGCGCGGTGAGAACGGCCTGCGCGTGATCATGATGTGCGAGCTGCCTTCCAACGCGATCCTGGCCGAAGAGTTCCTCGAGTTCTTCGACGGCTTCTCCATCGGCTCCAACGACCTGACCCAGCTGACCCTGGGCCTGGACCGCGATTCGGGCATCATCGCGCACCTGTTCGACGAGCGTAATCCGGCGGTCAAGAAGCTGCTGGCCAACGCCATCGCCGCCTGCAACAAGGCCGGCAAATACATCGGTATTTGCGGCCAGGGCCCGTCCGACCATCCGGACCTGGCCAAGTGGCTGATGGAGCAGGGCATCGAAAGCGTCTCGCTGAACCCGGATTCCGTACTGGAAACCTGGTTCTTCCTGGCCGAGGGGCAGGGTGCGGTCTAAGCGGAATGAAGCACTGGCCAGCCTTCGGGCTGGCCAGTGCTTTGAGATTCAAGTAGGGCGGGCTCCATCTGGAAGCCGCCCTTTTTTGTGCAAGAGCATTATGCAAAGCAGCAGCAACCTGTTTCCCGTCGCCTTGATCAGTGCCGAACGTCGAGGCGACCTGAGTGAAGACGTCTACCGCCTGAAGCCCGGCAATAGCCCGGACGCCACGGTCGAGCTGGCCGTTACCCGCCTGGGGATGGCGGATGAGCCCGAATCCCGTGGTGTCCCAGTGATCCTGCTGCACGGCAGCTTCTCCAATCGGCGTTTCTGGTATTCGCCCAAGGGCATCGGCCTGGGCGCGTATCTGGCGCGCATGGGCTTCGATGTATGGATCCCCGAGATGCGTGGTCATGGCCTGTCGCGACGCAATGCCGACTACCGCAAGAATCGCGTCGCCGACTATGCGCAATACGATCTGCCTGCCATTGGCGCCTTCGTGCGGGAACAAAGCGGCCAGGTTCCGCACTGGATTGGTCATTCCCTGGGTGGCATTACCCTGGCGGCGGCCTTGGGCGGCCAGTACCTGGGAGAGCCGGCAGTGGCGTCGGCGGCGCTGTTCGGCTGTCAGGTCAGCCGCACCTATTGGCCATTGAAAATCCCGGCGGTGGAGTGGGGCGGTCGTTTCATTCTCAAGCGTTTTGCCCAGTTGTCCGGCTCGCGACTCAAGCGCGGTCCCGAGGACGAGCCCATTGGCCTGGCCCTGGAAGGCATGCGCTGGTACGGGCTGTTCGGGCGTTTCGGCGATGGGCAGAAGGACTGGTGGGCCGGCTTGTCCGATGTTTCGCTGCCGGTATTGGCAGTGAGTGCGGCGGGGGATCATCAGGATCCGACCTGGGCTTGTCGCAAACTGTTTGACCAGTTGAGTTCCGAGCATAAGCAGTTTGTCTGCCTGGGACGCAAACAAGGGTTCAGCGGCAATTTCGGCCATGTGGAGATGCTGGTGAGCAAAGCGGCCCAGGCCGAAGTCTGGCCTTTGGTCGCGCGATGGTTGAAGGATCAGCAGAGCCCGTTGTTGGCGTCGGGCACCGAACTGGCTGCCGCGAGTTGAGTTGTCAGGCTCTGACAAGAGCATTTCGTTCCGATGCGCTTGCGGCTAAGATATGACGCGTTGAGCGGTTCTGGTCATATTCGGTCGCCGATCAAGCATCTTGTTCGTGCCGCCGAGCCTGCTGAAATTGGCGTATGGTGAGGGCTAGCTGAAATGTTAAACATTCTCCGTCTGCCCTCGTATCACTCAGCATGAACCCTGCGAATTCCGACACCGCGACGTGTTCTTTCCATTACAGGAGTTTCTCGATGAATCATTACCTCACTCCCGACCTGTGCGACACCTACCCGGATCTGGTACAGGTGGTTGAACCGATGTTCAGCAATTTCGGTGGCCGCGACTCCTTCGGCGGCGAAATCGTGACCATCAAATGCTTCGAAGACAACTCGCTGGTCAAGGAACAGGTCGAGCTCAAGGGCCACGGCAAGGTGCTGGTGGTCGACGGTGGCGGGTCCCTGCGCTGTGCGCTGCTGGGCGATATGCTGGCCGAGAAGGCGGCGAAGAACGGTTGGGAAGGGCTGGTGATCTACGGTTGCATCCGTGATGTCGATGTCATCGCGCAAACCGACCTGGGCGTTCAGGCGCTGGCCAGTCACCCGATGAAAACCGACAAGCGCGGCATTGGCGATCTCAACGTGGTGGTGACGTTTGCCGGGGTGACGTTCCGTCCGGGCGAATATGTCTATGCCGACAACAATGGCGTGATCGTTTCGCCAAGCCCGCTGAAAATGCCCGAATAAGCAGTCGACCAAGCAAGGGATGAGGATGTTCGAGGAAGACAACGCGCAATGGGGGCTGGTACATGCCCTGGTGCTGGATGGTAAAGGTGGTGCGCGTGCGATTGCCCGAACTGAACTGGACGACTTGCAGCTGCAAGCCCATGAGAGCCTCTGGCTGCATTGGGATCGCAGCCATCCGCAAACCCAGACCTGGCTGCGTAAATCCAGCGGTCTGAGCGAGTTCAGCTGTGACCTTTTACTCGAAGAAAATACCCGGCCGCGCCTGTTGGCGCTGCCGGACTCCGAGTTCCTGCTGTTTTTACGCGGCATCAACCTCAACCCGGGCGCCGAGCCGGAGGACATGGTTTCGGTACGCATCTTCGGTTCGGCCCAGCGAGTGATCTCCCTGCGCCTGCGGCCATTGCGCGCGACCGATGAGCTGCTGGTGCAACTGGGCGAAGGCAAGGGACCGAAAACCGCCTCCGAGCTCATCCTTTATATGGCTGAGTACCTGACCCATAAAGTGCAGGACCTGGTCAGCGACCTGTCGGAAGTGGTCGATGCCGAGGAAGAAAAACTGGATGCCGACGAACGGTATACCCCCGAGCACAGCAACATTCTGCAGATTCGTCGACGGGCTGCCGGACTCAAGCGTTTCCTCGCTCCGCAGCGGGATATTTTCGGTCAGCTCAGCCGCATCAGGCTGCCTTGGTTCGCCGATGACGATGGCGATTACTGGAACGAATTGAACAACAGCCTGACCCGCTACCTGGAAGAGCTCGAATTGACCCGAGAGCGCGTGGGGCTTGTGCTGGAGGCCGAAGACCGGCGCCTGAGCGTGCGCATGAACCGCATCATGTTTCGCTTCGGGATCATCACCGGAATCTTTCTGCCGATGAGTTTTCTGGCCGGTTTGTTGGGGATCAATGTGGGAGGCATTCCGCTTTCCAACAGCCCCTACGGGTTTCTGGTGGCCTGCCTGCTGATGGCGCTGGTCGCGCTGGGACAGTGGTGGTTATTCCGACGTTTGCGCTGGGTCTGATCATGAACTATGTGACCCAGGGAATTTTGATCGCGTCTTTCACTGACATATCGAGAGGTGCGTATGCACGATCCGTTTGAACAGTCGTTGCGTGACATGCTCAAGGCCACACCGTCCACCCGGGACGACGATGCGTGCCTGGGCCGCGTCCTGAAAACCGCCAACCGGCAGGTGGGGGCGGGCGATCTGTTCAGTCTGCTCGGCCGCTGGTTGCCGGCGCTGATGATTGCTCTGAATAACGGATCGGCCCATATCTCGCCGGTTTCCCGTCGTAAACCTACTGCTCGCACTGCTGATAAGGCTGATTGAATATGGAACTTGATCTCTGGACTCAGAGCCTCGTCACTGCGATGACTGCGTTGTGGACCAAGGTAGCGAACTTCATTCCCAATCTGTTTGGCGCGCTGGTCGTGCTGCTGCTGGGTTTTGTGGTTGCCAAACTGCTTGATACCCTGCTTTCCAAATTGCTCGCCAAACTGGGCCTGGACCGTTTGATGGGCGGTACCGGTTTGACCAAACTGCTGTCCCGGGCGGGTCTGCAAGTGCCGATTTCTACCTTGATCGGTAAAATCGTGTATTGGTTCGTATTACTGATTTTTCTGGTTTCTGCTGCAGAATCCCTTGGCCTGGAGCGGGTTTCGGCTACGCTCGACATGCTGGCGTTGTATTTACCGAAGGTTTTCGGGGCCGCGCTGGTGCTGTTGGTGGGGGTATTGCTGGCGCAATTGGCCAATGGGCTGGTGCGCGGAGCGGCCGAAGGGGTCGGTCTGGATTACGCCAGTGGCCTGGGGCGAATCGCCCAGGGCCTGGTGATCATCATCAGTATTTCCGTTGCGATCAGTCAGTTGGAGGTCAAAACCGACCTGCTCAACCATGTGATCGTGATCGTTTTGATTACCGTTGGTCTGGCTGTTGCCTTGGCCATGGGGTTGGGAAGCCGGGATATTGCCGGTCAGATTCTTGCGGGAATCTATGTGCGTGAGTTGTATCAGGTTGGGCAACAAGTGCGAGTTGGCGAGGTCGAAGGGCAGATCGAGGAGATCGGCACGGTTAAGACTACACTGCTGACCGATGAGGGCGAGCTGGTCTCGCTCTCCAATCGGATCATGCTGGAGCAGCATGTAAGTAGCCGCTAACCCGGCAAACCCTGCTAATGTATGCCGCCGCAAAATGCCCGTGTCTGGGCTGCGGTGGACATTGACCTGACTGTCGGCCCGACTCGTTTTGAATAAAGCCCAATCGCTATCCACGCGCTATGACCCCCGTGAGCTCTCTGACGAGGAGTTGGTTGCGCGCTCGCACACGGAGCTGTTTCACGTAACGCGTGCGTATGAAGAGTTGATGCGACGCTATCAGCGAACCCTCTTCAACGTTTGTGCACGTTATTTAGGGAACGATCGTGATGCTGACGATGTCTGTCAGGAGGTGATGTTGAAGGTGCTGTATGGCCTCAAGAACTTCGAGGGGAAATCGAAGTTCAAGACATGGCTCTATAGCATCACGTACAACGAATGCATCACGCAGTATCGGAAAGAACGGCGGAAACGCCGCTTGATGGATGCGTTAAGTCTTGATCCCCTCGAGGAAGCGTCTGAAGATAAGGCGCCGAAACCTGAGGAAAAGGGCGGACTTGACCGCTGGTTGGTGCATGTGAACCCGATCGATCGGGAGATTCTGGTGCTACGATTCGTCGCAGAACTGGAGTTCCAGGAGATTGCAGACATCATGCACATGGGGTTGAGTGCTACGAAAATGCGGTACAAGCGTGCGCTTGATAAATTGCGTGAGAAATTTGCAGGCATTGCTGAAACTTAGTTCGGCGCAAATATCTCTTACGTCTAGGTAAGTTCTGATAGACTTACCGCCGAGTTGTCCCCCGGTATGTGGGACTGCTTTACAATCACCAGATGGGGATTTAACGGATGAAACTGAAAAACACCTTGGGCATTGCCATTGGTTCTATTGTTGCCGTGACTTCGTTCGGCGTTCTGGCGCAAGGCCAAGGCGCGGTCGAGGGTGAACTGTTTTACAAAAAACAGTACAACGACAGCGTTAAGCACATCGAAGACGGCTTCAACCCAGGCGCTCGTATCGGCTACTTCCTGACCGATGACCTGTCGTTGGACCTGAACTACGACAAAACCAACCACACCCGTTCGAACGACGGCACTGGCAACCAGAAGATCAAAGGTGACACCGGCAGCCTGCTGGCTACCTACCACTTCGGTCAAGCTGGCGTGGACTCCCTGCGTCCATACGTTTCCGGTGGTTTCGGTCACCAGAGCCGTACCAACGTCCTGGCTGACGGCCACAGCGGTCGCGACCAGTCGACCCTGGCTATCATCGGTACCGGTGTTAAGTACTACTTCACCGACAACCTGTTCGCTCGTGCCGGCGTTGAAGCCGACTACGCAATGGACAACGGCAAGTGGGACTACTCCGCTCTGGTTGGTCTGGGTGTGAACTTCGGCGGCAACGCTGGCAAGGTTGCTCCAGCTCCTGCTCCAGTTCCAGAGCCAACTCCAGAACCAGAAGCTCCGGTTGCTGAAGTTGTTCGTGTTGAGCTGGACGTGAAGTTCGACTTCGACAAGTCGGTCGTTAAGCCTAACAGCTACGCTGACATCAAGAACCTCGCTGACTTCATGAAGCAGTACCCACAAACCACCACCGTTGTTGAAGGTCACACTGACTCCGTCGGTCCTGACGCTTACAACCAGAAACTGTCTGAGCGTCGTGCAAACGCCGTTAAGCAAGTTCTGACCAGCCAGTACGGTGTTGAGTCGAGCCGCGTTCAATCCGTTGGTTACGGTGAGTCCCGCCCAGTTGCTGACAACGCAACTGAAGCTGGCCGCGCTGTAAACCGTCGCGTAGAAGCGCAGGTTGAAGCACAAGCTCAACAAGCTCAGTAATCTGTAGCTTGCAGCTTTGAAAAACCCGGCCTAGGCCGGGTTTTTCTTTGTCCGCGATTTGATGAACGCGCCTGGAGTCAGGCCGAGAATGCCGCCGCCAGGGCCGCTTCGGAAAGGGCGGGCAGTTGTGCACCGCAAGCGGCCACTTCGCCGACGACCAGGATGGCCGGGCTTTTCAGCTGGAAGGCATGGGCATCGTCCTGCATGGCGTACAGATCGCTCCGACACAGTCGTTGCTCGGGCAGGGACGCGTTTTCAATCATGGCCACCGGGGTATGCGGTGCCAGGCCGCCAGCGATCAGCTGTTCACGGATCTCGCCCAGTTTTGCCACCCCCATATAGATCACCAGCGTCGTACCGCTTTGTGCCAGGGCTTGCCAGTTCAGGCTGCTGTCGTCCTGGGTATGGGCCGTCAGCAGGGTGACGCCACGGGCGACACCGCGCAGGGTCAGCGGGATACCGCACTGGGTAGCTCCCGCCAGGCCGGCCGTGATGCCGTTCACCAGTTCCACCTCGACGCCACGTTCCTGCAGCCACTGCGCTTCTTCACCGCCACGGCCGAAGATGCACGGATCGCCGCCCTTGAGGCGTACCACACACTTACCATGGCGGGCGTAGCGCAGCATCAGCCGATGAATGAACGCCTGGGGTGTCGAACGACAGCCTCCGCGTTTACCCACGGCAATAACCCGTGCCCGGGGGCAGTGCTCCAGCACCGTCGGATTCACCAGATCGTCGATCAGCACCACATCCGCCTCGCCCAGGGCACGCACGGCCTTGAGGGTCAGTAGTTCAGGATCGCCAGGGCCCGCACCCACCAGCCAGACTTTTGCGCTCATGTTTGTTTCCTCACAGGGGGATTGCGACGGGCTGTGCCGAGCTGGCCAGCAGACGTTTGATTTCGGGGACGCAGGAGCCGCATTGAGTGCCGCAGCCCAGCTCCTGTTTCAGGCCATCGAGGTCCAGGCCGCGGGAGATCCCGGCACAGACCGCGCTCTGGCTGACGTTCTTGCAGTTGCACAAGGTCTTGCCGCTCGAGACGAGCCCGGCCGCCCCCGGCGGCGCGCTCATCGGCGCCAGCAGCCAGCGGCGCAGTTGCTCATCGGCCTTGCCTTCCAGCCACAGGTTCTGCAGCCAGTGCCGGGCGAGGGTTTCACCGGCCAGGCGAATGGCGGTGATCCGCCCCTGTTCGATGCGTACCCGCTTGCCGATGGAGCGCCGAGGATCGTCATAGGCCAGCACCGGGCCTGCGTTGAGCCCCAGCAACTGGTCGATGTCCTTGAGCAGTTGCGCCGCCGGCGCCTCGGCGTTGGCCACCCGCAGCAGCAGGGCCGGGCGTTCGCGGCCGGCCAGGCTCAGGCTGACGTAGGCGAAACTTTCGCAGAGCAGGCGCAGGGCTTCGAAATGCCGCTGCACGTCGCCTTCGATCAGGGCGAACAATTGCCACGGCAACTGGACCGGTTCCAGGCGTACACCGCTGTGCTTGAGTTCCGGCTGTTTGGACAGTGGATCGAACGCCGGCTGAGTCACGGCATTGACGCCGCCCTTGAGAAACCGATCGCCCCAGTGCATCGGCAGGAAAGCCTGGCCCGGGCGCACGCTGTCGTCATCCGCTACCGCGACTATCACGCTGCCGCGACGGCTTTTCAGCGAGACCAGGTCACCCGCTTGCAGGTTCTGCCGGCGCAGTTCGTCCGGGTGCAGGCTGAGGACGGCCTCGTTGACGTGCCCGAACAGCTGGGCCGCGGTGCCGGTGCGGCTCATGCCGTGCCATTGATCCCGCAGGCGGCCGGTGATCAGGGTCAGGGGGAAGCGCGCATCCCGCTGTTCCTTGGCCGCGCGATACGGGTCGCTGACGAAGTGCGCCCGCCCGCTGGCGGTCGGGAAGCGGCCGTCGACGTACAGCCGCGGCGTCCCTTGTTCGGCGCCGGCGGGGAAGGGCCATTGCTGCGGGCCGATACGGTCGATCAGCGCGTGGCTGATGCCGGAAAGGTCCAGGTCACGGCCGCGGGTCAGCAGTTTGTACTCATCGAACAACTGGGCAGGCGTATCCAGGGCGAACAGGCTGGGCTGTTGCGGGCGCAGGCGCTGTTCCAGGCGCCGGGCGAAGTCCAGGGTGATGGCCCAATCCGGACGTGCTTCGCCCGGTGCGGCCACGGCGCGGCGCACATGGGAGATGCGCCGTTCCGAGTTGGTCACGCTGCCTTCCTTCTCGCCCCAGCTGGCGGCGGGCAGCAGCAGGTCGGCAAAGGCCGCGGTCTCGGTGGTGCGAAAGGCTTCCTGCAGGACCACGAACGGGCAGGCCAGCAAAGCCTCTCGCACCGTGTTCTGGTCGGGCAGCGATTGCGCCGGGTTGGTGCAGGCGATCCACAGCGCCTTGATCTTGCCGCCGCGCAGCTGTTCGAACAGCTCGATCGCGCTCAGGCCGGGGTTGGCCGGCAATTGCTCGACACCCCAGTAGGCCGCGACTTCAGCCCGGTGCTCCGGGTTGGCGGCGTCCCGGTGCCCCGGCAGCAGGTTCGACAGGCTGCCGGTTTCCCGGCCGCCCATGGCATTCGGTTGGCCGGTGAGCGAGAAAGGGCCGGCCCCGGGGCGGCCGATCTGCCCGGTGGCCAGGTGCAGGTTGATCAGTGCGCTGTTTTTCGCGCTGCCGGCACTGGACTGGTTCAGCCCCATGCACCACAGCGACAGGAAGCTCGGCGAGGTGCCGACCCATTCGGCGCACTGGCGCAGTTGCTCGACGCTGATGCCGCACAGCTGCGCGACCATATGCGGGGTGTAGTCGTGGACCAGGTTCTTCAGCTCGGCCAGGCCTTCGGTATGCGCCTGGATGAAGTCGCGATCGATCCAGTCCTGCCACAGCAGCAGGTGCAGGATGCCGTGGAACAGCGCGACATCGGTGCCGGGCAGGATCGCCAGGTGCAAATCGGCCAGGTCGCAGGTGTCGGTGCGCCGCGGGTCGATGACGATCACTTTCATCTGCGGCCGCAGGCGCTTGGCCTGCTCCAGGCGGCGGAACAGCACCGGATGGGCGTAGGCCATGTTGCTGCCGACGATCATCACGCAGTCGCTCAGTTCGAGGTCTTCGTAGCTGCAGGGCGGGGCGTCGGCGCCCAGGCTGCGTTTGTAGCCGACCACCGCCGAGGACATGCACAGCCGCGAATTGCTGTCGATGTTGTTGGTGCCCACCAGGGCCCGGGCCAGTTTGTTGAAGGCGTAGTAATCCTCGGTAAGCAATTGCCCGGAGATATAGAAGGCTACGCTGTCCGGGCCATGTTCGGCGATGGTTTCGGCAAACAGGTTGGCCGCGTGCTCCAGCGCGGTGTCCCAGTCGGTGCGGCTGCGCGCCAGGGCCTTGCCCAGGCGCAATTCCGGATACAGGGCGCGGGCCGCGAGGTCGCCGGTCAGGTGCAGGGTGGAGCCTTTGCTGCACAGTTTGCCGTGGTTGGCCGGGTGGCTCGGGTCGCCACTGACGCCGAGGATGCGTTCGCCGTCGTGCTCGATCAGCACGCCACAGCCAACGCCGCAGTAACAGCAGGTCGAGGCGGTCGTCTGGCGGTTCATCAGCCGGCATCCCGCAGGGCCAGCAGCACGCGGCCGTTTTCCACCCGCGCCAGATGGTGATGGGCGCAGCCGATATCCGGCGCCTGCGCTTCGCCGGACTCCAGGTCGATCTGCCAGTTATGCAACGGGCAGGCGACCGTCTTGCCGTAGATCAGCCCCTGGGACAGCGGCCCGCCCTTGTGCGGGCAGCGGTCGTCGAGGGCGAAGACTTCGTCGTCGCTGGTGCGAAAGATCGCGATATCGCCCCTGGGGCCGTTGACGATGCGCGAGCCCAGGGCGTTGATCTCGTCCAGGGCGCAGATATCCAGCCAGTTCATGGCAGCACCTCCAGTTGCTTGACGCGGATCGGCTCGAACTCTTTTTTCAGCTGCGGCTGTTCCTGGCGCTCCTTCCACGGGTCCTGTTCGAAGGACAGGGAGAATTGCAGGCGCTCGTTGAGGGCCTTGCGCCGTTGCGGGTCTTCGATGATGGCCTGCTTGATGTACGCCATGCCGACCCGCTGCAGGTAGTGCACAGTGCGCTCCAGGTAGAAGGCTTCCTCGCGGTACAGCTGCAGGAAAGCGCCGTTGTATTCGCGCACTTCGTCGGCGGTTTTCAGCTTGACGAAGAACTCCGCGACCTCGGTCTTGATCCCGCCGTTACCACCGATATACATCTCCCAGCCCGAGTCGACGCCGATGATGCCGACGTCCTTGATCCCGGCCTCGGCGCAGTTGCGTGGGCAGCCGGAGACCGCCAGCTTGACCTTGTGCGGCGACCACATGTTGAACAGGTCATGCTCCAGCTCGATGCCCAGCTGGGTGGAGTTCTGCGTGCCGAAGCGGCAGAACTCGCTGCCGACGCAGGTTTTCACGGTGCGGATGGACTTGCCGTAGGCGTGGCCGGAGGGCATGTCCAGGTCTTTCCAGACCCCGGGCAAATCCTGCTTCTTGATACCCAAAAGGTCGATGCGCTGGCCGCCGGTGACCTTGACCATCGGCACCTGGTACTTGTCCGCCACGTCGGCGATACGCCGCAGTTCGGAGGGGGTGGTGACGCCGCCCCACATCCGCGGCACCACCGAATAGGTGCCGTCTTTCTGGATATTGGCGTGGGCCCGTTCGTTGATCAGGCGCGATTGCGGATCGTCCCTGGCTTCGCCCGGCCAGGTGGCAATCAGGTAGTAGTTCAGCGCCGGGCGGCAGGTGGCGCAGCCGTTGGGCGTGCGCCAGTTCAGGTAGCTCATGGTGCCGGCGATGGTCAGCAGGTGCTGTTCGCGGATCGCCTGGCGGATCTGCCCGTGGTTGAGGTCGCTGCAGCCGCAGATGGCTTTCTCGCTTTTCGGCTTGACGTCGGCCGCGCCACCCACGGTGTTGATCAGGATCTGTTCCACCAGGCCGGCACAGGAGCCGCAGGAACTGGCGGCCTTGGTGTGCTTCTTGACCTCGTCGACGCTGAACAGGCCGTGCTCCTGGATCGCCTTGACGATGGTGCCCTTGCACACGCCGTTGCAGCCGCAGACTTCGGCGCTGTCGGCCATGCTCATGGCCTTGTCCTGGCCCTGGTGGCCGACATCGCCCAGGGCGTTCTCGCCGAACATCAGGTGGTCGCGGATCTCGCCGATGGCGTGGTTCTCGCGGATCTGCCGGAAGTACCAGCCGCCGTCGGCGGTATCGCCATACAGGCAGGCGCCGACCAGGATGTCGTCCTTGATCACCAGTTTTTTGTACACGCCGCCGATGGGGTCGGAGAGGGTGATGGTCTCGGTGCCTTCGCCGCCCATGAAGTCGCCGGCGGAGAACAGGTCGATGCCGGTGACTTTCAACTTGGTCGAGGTCACCGAGCCCTTGTAAGTGGCGAAGCCCAGTTGAGCGAGGTGGTTGGCGCAGACCTTGGCCTGTTCGAACAGCGGCGCCACCAGGCCGTAGGCGATGCCGCGATGGCTGGCGCATTCGCCGATGGCGTAGATGCGTGGGTCGTAGGTCTGCAGGGTGTCGTTGACCAGGATCCCGCGGCTGCACGGCAGCCCGGCTTTTTCCGCCAGCTCGGTATTGGGCCGGATGCCGGCGGCCATCACCACCAGGTCGGCGGGGATGATGTCGCCGTTCTTGAACTGCACCGAGCCGACCCGGCCATTGCCCGCGTCGTGCAGGGCCTGGGTCTGTTCGCTCAGGCGGAATTTCAGGCCGCGGCTTTCCAGGGCGCTTTGCAGCAGCTGGCCGCTGGTCTTGTCCAGCTGGCGCTCCAGCAGCCATTCGCCGATGTGCACCACGGTCACGTCCATGCCGCGCAGCATCAGGCCGTTGGCGGCTTCGAGGCCGAGCAGGCCGCCGCCGATGACCACTGCGTGCTTGTGGGTCTTGGCGGTGTCGATCATCGCCTGGGTGTCGGCGATATCGCGGTAGCCGATCACGCCCTGCAGGTCGTTGCCGGGAATCGGCAGGATGAACGGGGTCGAGCCGGTGGCGATCAGCAGGCGGTCGTACTCGGCTTCGCTGCCGTCTTCGGCGATCACCCGGCGCTTGACCCGGTCGATCTGCACCACCTTGCGGTTGAGCAGCAGCTTGATGTGGTTGTCCAGGTACCAGCTCAGGTCGTTGAGCACGATCTCTTCGAAGGTCTGTTCGCCGGCCAGTACCGGGGAGAGCAGGATGCGGTTGTAGTTGGTGTGGGGTTCCGCGCCGAAGACCGTGATGTCGTACAGCTCATTGCTCAGCTTGAGCAGCTCTTCCAGGGTACGGACCCCGGCCATGCCGTTGCCGATCATCACCAGCTTGAGTTTGTTCATTTCGCTCTCCGCGTAGACAGACCGTCGGGCATGCCGGGCCTGGCTCGATAAACGTTGCACAAACAAAAAAGGCGCCCCGCCAGTTGCCTGGCAGGACGCCTTTGTCCGGTCCCGTTCTCTCGGGAAAACCCATCCTTCGTCGTTGAAGGCCGGGTCGTATGTGCTGTTGGGAGAGTTAATGCAGCGGTTGTGCCAAGTTCCGCCAATGGCGGTTTCAGCAGGGCTGAAAGCCTGCCTCTGGCCAGCAGGGAGGATTTTCTGCACCGATTCAAAGCGTCTTGCCCGTTTCTGGCGCACGCTGCGCTATCCCTGTAGCCGCTGCCGCAGGCTGCGATCGACGGCGTAGCCGGCGTAAGGCGCTATCCCCTACCTGCGGGTAAAACCGCGTCGTCAGGTTTTGCGGCCCCTGCGGTGCCGGTCGCAGCCTGCGGCAGCGGCTACAGGAAAACAGTGAGGTCAGTGATGCAGGAACAGGTACAGCAACAGCAGGTTGAGCAACAGCGAGACCAGCGCCAGGGTGCGCCAGACTTTCAAGGGCTCGCGTTCCAGCAGCGGTCTGGGGCGCACGCTGAGGCTGCGGCGCTCGCCCTGTTCCAGCGCCAGCAACCACTCTTCGGCGGTTTCATAACGCTGGGCCGGATCGGCCTGTACCGCGCGTTCCAGGCTCTGTTCGAGCCAGTCCGGCAGGTCCGGGCGATAGCGGCTGGCGCTGACCGGGGTGGTGAAGCGCGGGCGCTGGAAGGCTTCGATTTCGCCGTAGGGAAAATGCCCGGTCAGCAAGTGGTAGAGGGTCACGCCTACCGCGTACAGGTCCTGCCGCGGTGTCGGCGCCACGCCGTTGAAAGCCTCTGGGGCGATATAGCTCGGGGTGCCGGGCAGCAGGTGCGCCTGGTCCTCGGACAGGCCGGGGCAATAGGCCAGGCCGAAATCCAGCAGGCGCAATTCGCCGTCGTCCCCGAGCAGCAGGTTTTCCGGCTTGATGTCGCGGTGCAGGATCTGCCGGCGGTGCAGCAGACCCACGGCCCGTAGCAGGCGCTCGGCCAGGTCCTGCCACTGCGCCAGCGGCAAGGGACCATGTTGTTGCAGATGCTCGGCCAGGGTCTGCCCCGGGTATTCGCGCATCACGTAATACAGATGCTGGCGGCTGGTCGCGGCATGCACTTCGGGAAAGTGCCGGCCGGCCACCCGACGCAGGAACCACTCCTCTGACAGCAGCGATTGCCCGGCCTGATGATCGTCGTGCAGATGACCGGGCAGGGTTTTCAGCAGCCAGGGTTGTTGTTGCGCATCGAGCACGCGGTACAGCAGGGATTGCTGGCTCTGTCCGAGCACCTCGACGACCTGCCAGCCTTCGAAGTGCTGGCCCGGTTTGAGAGGCGGCGGCAGTGGCCATTGCTGCAAGTGAATCAGGGCGTCGCCGATGGAGCTTTCGCCCAGGGCTTCGACCCGCACCAGCAGGGCGCTGGCATTGTCCTGGCTGCCGGCCAGGTGCGCGGCGCTGACCAGGGTCTGCACCGCGCTGTCGAGGTCGGGCTGGTCGCGCAGGATCGCGGCGATGGCGGTGTCGCCCAGGGTGGCCCAGACGCCATCGCTGAGCATCAGGAAACTTTCGTTTTCCCGCAGCTCGCCGTCGAGGAAGTCCACCACCAGGTGCTGGTCCAGGCCCAGGGCACGCTTGAGCACATGCTGCATGCCGGGTTGGTCCCAGACATGATCGTCGCTGATGCGTTGCAACTGATCGGCATGCCAGCGATAGACCCGGCAATCGCCGACATGGGCCAGGGTAAAGCGCCGGCCGCGCAGCACCAGGGCGCTGACGGTGGTCAGCAGCGGCTGGCCGCCGCCGTTGGCCTGCAACCAGCGATTCTGCGCCAGCAGCAGGCGTTCCAGCGCCTGGGCCACGGCCCAGGTTTCCGGGGTGGCGTAGTAGTCCAGCGCCAGCGCCTGCAAGGTCGAGCGCGCGGCCAGGCCGCCATCGGCGCATTGGCTGACACCGTCGGCGATGGCGAACAGCAGGCCCTTGCTGGCGGCCAGGGTCGGCGCCGGGGTGACCAGGCGCAAGGCGTCCTGGTTCTCCGCGCGCGGACCGATGGCGCTGGCCTGGGCGTGGCTCAGTTGCAGGCTCATGGACGGCTCAGACCCGCGCCGCGGTGACAGCGGCGGAGCCCCAGGTGGTCCGCCAGCGGCGTTTCACCCCGTGCAGGCCGAACCAGGCCAGCACGCCCAGGCTGGCGAACAGCCACAGGGCCAGTTGATAGCTGCCGGTGCTTTGCTTGATCGCGCCCATGCCCGCGGCCAGGGCGAAACCACCGATGCCGCCGGCCATGCCGATCAGCCCGGTCATCACCCCGATCTCGCGACGAAAGCGTTGCGGCACCAACTGGAAGACCGCGCCGTTACCCGCACCCAGGCCGAGCATGGTGCATACGAACAGGGCCAGGGCCGCGTAGGAGCTGGGCAGGTTGAAACCGACCGCGGCGATGCATACCGCCGCGACGCTGTACATCACCAGCAGGGTGCGAATGCCGCCGAAACGATCGGCCAGCGCGCCGCCCAGCGGGCGCATCAGGCTGCCGCCGAACACGCAGGCGGCGGTGTAGTAGCCGGCGGTGACCGGGCTCAGGCCGTACTGGTCGTTGAAGTAGCCGGGCAGGGCGCTGGCCAGGCCGATGAAGCCGCCGAAGGTCACGCTGTAGAAGAACATGAACCACCAGCTGTCGCGGTCGCCCAGGGCCTTGAAGTAGTCGGCCATGGATTTGGCCTTGGGCCGTTCCGGGGCGTTCCTGGCCAGCCAGGCGAACAGCACCAGGGTCAGGATCAGTGGGATCAGGGCGAAGCCGAACACGTTGCTCCAGCCGAAGGCACCGGCCAGCAAGGGCGCGAACAGCGCCGCGAATACTGTGCCGGAGTTGCCGGCCCCGGCGATGCCCATCGCCTTGCCCTGGTGCTGTGGTGGATACCATTGCGAGGCCAGCGGCAGGGCCACGGCGAACGAAGCGCCGGCCATGCCCAGGAACAGCCCCAGCAGCAGGGCCTGTTCATAGCTGTGGATGCCCAGCTTCCAGGCGCAGAACAGCGCGCCGATGACAATCACCTGGCCAATCAGCCCGGCGGTCTTGGGGGACAGGCGATCGGCCAGCAGGCCCATGGCGAACCGCAGCACGGCGCCGGCCAGGATCGGCGTGGCCACCATCAGCCCGCGCTGCTGGGTGGTCAGTTGCAGGTCGGCGGCGATCTGCACGGCCAGTGGGCCGAGCAGGTACCAGACCATGAAGCTCAGGTCGAAGTAGAGGAAGGCCGCGAACAATGTCGGGGTGTGGCCGGATTTCCAGAAGCTTGAATTCATCGCGCACCTCAGCTGTTAAGAGTCTCGAAAGGAGTCATGAGCTTTTGCGTGGGGCGCCATTACGGCCGCTCCACCGGCCCCGGGCTGTGGGGCCAAAACGAAAAAACGCCGCAACCCGCATCGCCTGGGGCGAGAAGGGTGTGCGACGTCTTTGTCGTAGGTGGGGCAACCGCCGTTGGTTACCTGTGTCGATTACATAGCCAGATTTGTGCCAAGAGTTGCAGTCCAGGTGTCCCGGATCGCGGGCAAGCCTCGCTCCTGCAGAAACTCACGGTCTTCTCCGTAGGAGCGAGGCTTGCCCGCGATGGGGCCCGCACCGGCACCGCAAGCTTTCAGCCCAGCAACTCGCTCATGGCGATGATCTGCTCCGCCACCTGGATCAGCTTCTGCTGGCGGCTCATGGCCTGGCGGCGCATCAGGGTGTAGGCCTGTTCTTCGTTGCAGTCTTTCATCTTCATCAACAGGCCCTTGGCCAGCTCGATGCGCTTGCGCTCGGCCAGTTGCTGGTCGCGGGCCTGCAGCTGCGCGCGCAAGGCCTGGTCGCTCTCGAACCGGGCCATGGCCACGTCGAGAATGGGCTGCAGGCGCTGGGCCTGGATGCCTTCGACTATGTAGGCACTGACCCCGGACTTGATGGCGTGGCGCATCACGTCGGGGTCGTGCTCGTCGGTGAACATCACGATCGGCCGTGGCTGGTCGCGGCTGACCAGCACCACTTGCTCCATCACATCGCGGCTCGGTGATTCGGTATCGATCAGGATCACGTCCGGACGCACCGTTTCGACGCGCGTCGGCAGGTCGATGGTCAGGCCCGACTCGTCGATCACCTCGAAACCGGCTTCCATCAGGGCCGCCTTGAGCCGACCGACCTTCTTGGCGGTGTCGTTGATCAGCAGGATACGCAACATGGTCTCGGGCTCCTGTCAGCGGCTGGCGAGAAGAGGGGAGCTGTCGCTCATGGCGTGCAGCTGGAAGCTGCGGGCATAGGCGGCCGGGTCCGAACCGTCCCATAGCTTGCCGTCGATCAACTGGCTGCTGCGCATGTCCTGGCCCCAGGACGCGACGCCGACGGCGGTGGCGGCTTCACGATAGAGCTCGAGTTGCTGCACCTGGCGCGCGATGCCCAGGTAATCGGGGTCTTCGCGCAGCAGGCCCCAGCGGCGGAACTGGGTCATGAACCACATGCCGTCGGACAGATACGGCAGGTTGACCGCGCCTTCATTATGAAAGCGTAGCGCGTGCGGGTCCTGCCAGCGGTGGCCAAGGCCGTCGGTATATTCGCCGAGCAGGCGCGGCTCGATGCAGTCCAGCGGCGCATCGAGGTACTCGCGGGCGCTCAGCAGTTGCGCGGTGCTCTGGCGGTTCTCGCGGCTCTGCTCGATGAAGCGGCTGGCCTCGAGGATCGCCATGACCAGAGCCCGCGCGGTGTTCGGGTACTGCTCGACGAAGGCGCGGGTGCAGCCGAGGACTTTTTCCGGGTGGTCGGGCCAGATCGCCTGGCTGGTGGCCAGGGTGAAGCCCAGGTTCTGGTTCACCGCGCTGGCGCTCCAGGGTTCGCCCACACAGAAACCGTCGATGCGCCCGGCCTGCAGGTGCGCGACCATTTGCGGCGGCGGCACCACCACGCTGTCGACGTCCTGCAACGGGTGGATGCCCTGGGCGGCCAGCCAGTAATACAGCCACATGGCGTGGGTGCCGGTGGGGAAGGTCTGGGCGAAGGTCAGCCTTGCCCGGCTTTGGTGCACGTGCCGGTGAAGCGCTTCAGGAGTGGTCACGTTCAGGGCTTGCAGCTCCCGCGAGAGGTTGATGCTCTGGCCGTTCTGGTTCAGGCCCATCAGCACCGCCATGTCGCTGGCGTTGACCCCGCCGATGCCCAGGTGCACGGCGTAGATCAGGCCGTACAGGCTGTGGGCGGCATCCAGCTCGCCGCTCACCAGCTTGTCCCGCAGGTTGGCCCAGGACGCCTGGCGCTTGAGGTTCAGGGTCAGGCCGTAAGGCTGGGCGAAGCCCTGGGTGGCGGCGACCACCACCGAGGCGCAGTCGCTCAAGGCCATGAAACCGAGATTGATCGCGGTCTTTTCCGGGGCATCGCTGCCGTTGACCCAGGCCAGCGGGCTGACGGGGAGTTCATTCATGGGGTGGCGCCCTCGATAAAAAGCTTCCATAAAAAAACGTCGCACCCGCACGCCAGGCAGAGCCGGCGGGGTAACGACGCCTTTGTCTTTCGACCCACGCCGCCATTGGCCTGGGTGCTGATGCAGGTTGTGGTGCAAGGCATATGCCATTCACCGCTGATTTCGCCGCGTGCCTCGCCTGCGGCCCCCATGCCCGGCTATAATCGCCGCCTCATTTCGC
The DNA here is from genome assembly GCF_002843625.1 of Pseudomonas sp. 09C 129. Lineage (NCBI taxonomy): Bacteria > Pseudomonadati > Pseudomonadota > Gammaproteobacteria > Pseudomonadales > Pseudomonadaceae > Pseudomonas > Pseudomonas sp. 09C 129. Next base: position 2,565,334 of record NZ_CP025261.1, read on the forward strand.
CGCCACCGAGTCAAGCCCGCCCATGTATACCCTGGCCCGCCAGCTGTTGTTCAAACTCTCCCCGGAAACCTCCCACGATCTGTCCCTGGACCTGATCGGCGCGGGCGGGCGTTTGGGCCTCAATGGCTTGCTGTGCAAGGCGCCGGCGCAGATGCCGGTGAAGGTCATGGGCCTGGACTTCCCGAACCCGGTCGGCCTCGCGGCCGGCCTGGACAAGAACGGTGCGGCCATCGACGGCTTCGCCCAATTGGGTTTCGGCTTCGTCGAAATCGGCACCATCACTCCGCGTCCGCAGCCGGGCAATCCCAAGCCGCGGATCTTCCGCCTGCCGGAAGCCGAGGCGATCATCAACCGCATGGGCTTCAACAACCTGGGCGTCGATCACCTGCTGGCCCGGGTGGCGGCGGCCAAGTACAAGGGCGTGCTGGGGATCAACATCGGCAAGAACTTCGACACCCCGGTCGAGCGTGCGGTGGATGATTACCTGATCTGCCTGGACAAGGTGTATGCCCACGCCAGCTACGTGACGGTCAACGTCAGTTCGCCCAACACCCCGGGCCTGCGCAGCCTGCAGTTCGGCGAGTCGCTCAAGCAGTTGCTTGGCGCTCTCAGCCAGCGTCAGCAAGAGCTGGCGGTGCAGCATGGCAAGCGGGTACCGCTGGCGATCAAGATCGCCCCGGACATGACCGACGAAGAAACCGCCGAAGTGGCGCAAGCGCTGATCGAGACCGGAATGGACGCGGTCATCGCCACCAACACCACCCTGAGCCGCGTTGGCGTCGAAGGCATGGAGCATGGCGACGAGGCGGGCGGCCTGTCCGGCGCGCCGGTGCGCGACAAGAGCACCCACACCGTGAAGGTGCTGGCGGGCGAGCTGGCCGGGCGTTTGCCGATCATTGCGGTGGGCGGTATCACCGAAGGCAAGCATGCGGCGGAAAAGATCGCTGCCGGCGCCAGCCTGGTGCAGTTGTATTCGGGCTTCATCTACAAGGGCCCGGCGCTGATTCGCGAGTCGGTGGACGCGATCGCGGCGTTGCGCTGAGGACAGCGGCTTTTTGCGCGGCCAATAAAAAGGGCTCCTTAAAGGAGCCCCTGGGCCGCAGCCCGCCGTCCGGATGGGACGTGCGTGGTTAAGTCGTTACGTATTCAGATTTTGGTGTCGGAATGTGTGCCCTGTTTTAGCCGACGGCGTGAAGTTCGTTGAGTCTGTGGATTCCCGCAGTGCCGGTCATACCGTCCCAGTTGTCGCCGCGTCCTTCGCGCCAGCCATTGATCCAGGCTTGGCGTACCGACGGTAGAGTAAATGGGCAAAGCTCACGGGACTTGCCATGAACGCCATACTGATATCCGCGCAAAAATGCTCTTTCCAACGGATCACGCTTAAGTCTTCTCATAGGGTGTTTCCCTCACTTGTTGACTGTCTTATGTCCCGTCGGCCTCGTTTGAGGCCGGGCAGAATGCTTCTGCCGTTGGTGCTCGCTGCCGGCGTCGCGAGCGTGGCGTTGGCGTCATTGCGGCGCCAACCTGAGTTGATTTCTAACCAATGCGTCACAACGAGGGAATGATCGTTTTGTCATAAGGACGTAACGATAATGATGTTGAGGCCATAAGAACGGCCTGCTTTACATCGGGTTGATCAGGCAAACCTCGCTCTGATCAGCCTCTTACTGGATGATGGGCTTAATGCTTTAGTGAGAATTCCATTCCGTTGCACTCAGGTATTATTCGATGAAAGGTCGAGTTATGACCTTTTGTTTCGCTGACTTTATTATCTGCCCCGGCATCTAAGCTCTTTTGACCTCAGTGGTCACCGCTAGCGGCGAGCTGAACAGCAGGGGCGGGACGGCACAGATTCGTGCCACGCGAGCGCTCTTCAAGAAAAGCGCTTGATTGAAAACCGGGCGGACGATGCGTTGTCCGTTCACTTATTGCTAAAGGCCCTGAACTCCCATGTCGGATCGCTACGAACTCTTCCTCACCTGTCCCAAAGGCCTTGAAGGCCTGCTCATCGAGGAAGCCGCCGGGCTTGGCCTTGAAGACGCGCGCGAACATACCTCGGCCGTGCGCGGCATGGCCGACATGGAGACCGCCTACCGCCTGTGCCTCTGGTCGCGCCTGGCCAACCGGGTACTGCTGGTGCTCAAGCGCTTCCCGATGAAGGACGCCGAAGACCTCTATCACGGCGTGCATGACGTCGACTGGCAGGACCACATGCTGGCGGACGGCACCCTGGCTGTGGAGTTCAGCGGCCACGGCTCGGGCATCGACAACACTCACTTCGGCGCCTTGAAGGTCAAGGACGCCATCGTCGACCGGCTGCGCACGCCGACCGGCGAGCGTCCCTCCATCGACAAGCTCAACCCGGACCTGCGCATTCACCTGCGCCTGGATCGCGGCGAAGCCATCCTCTCCCTCGACCTGTCCGGCCACAGCCTGCACCAGCGCGGCTATCGCCTGCAGCAGGGCGCGGCGCCGCTGAAGGAAAACCTCGCGGCGGCGATCCTGATCCGTTCCGGCTGGCCACGTATCGCGGCCAATGGCGGCGCCCTGGCCGACCCGATGTGCGGCGTGGGGACCTTCCTGGTGGAAGCTGCGATGATCGCCGCCGACATCGCCCCCAACCTCAAGCGCGAGCAATGGGGTTTCACTGCCTGGCTCGGTCACGTCCCGGCCCTGTGGCGCAAGCTGCATGAAGAAGCCCAGGCGCGGGCCCAGGCCGGCCTGGCCAAGCCGCCGCTGTGGATTCGCGGTTACGAAGCCGACCCGCGGCTGATCCAGCCAGGGCGCAACAACGTCGAGCGCGCCGGCCTCAGTGAGTGGATCAAGATCTACCAGGGCGAAGTGGCGACCTTCGAGCCGCGCCCGGACCAGAACCAGAAAGGCCTGGTGATCAGCAACCCGCCCTACGGCGAGCGCCTGGGTGACGAAGCCAGCCTGCTGTATCTCTACCAGAACCTTGGCGAGCGCCTGCGTCAGGCCTGCCTGGGCTGGGAAGCGGCGGTATTCACCGGCGCACCGGACCTGGGCAAGCGCATGGGCATCCGCAGCCACAAGCAGTATTCGTTCTGGAACGGCGCCTTGCCGTGCAAGCTACTGTTGATCAAGGTGCAGCCAGACCAGTTCGTCACTGGTGAGCGGCGTACCCCGGAGCAACGGCAGATCGAGCGTGAACAGGCCGAGGCCGACAAGGCGCCGCTGGTTCCGCAGGAGCGCCAGTACAACAAGAACGGCAACCCGATCAAACCGGCGCCGGCGCCAGCCCCCGTGGTCGAGCAGGCGCGCCTGAGCGAAGGCGGGCAGATGTTCGCCAACCGCCTGCAGAAGAACCTCAAGCTGCTGGGCAAGTGGGCCAAGCGCGAAGGCGTCGAGTGCTATCGCGTCTACGATGCCGACATGCCGGAATATTCCCTGGCCATCGACCTGTACCACGACTGGGTGCACGTGCAGGAATACGCCGCGCCGAAATCCATCGACCCGGAAAAGGCCCAGGCCCGTCTGTTCGATGCCCTGGCGGCCATTCCGCAAGCGTTGAACGTCGACAAGAGCCGGGTGGTGATCAAGCGCCGCGAACGCCAGAGCGGCACCAAGCAGTACGAACGCCAGAGCGCCCAGGGCAAGTTCACCGAGGTCAGCGAAGGTGGCGTGAAGCTGCTGGTCAACCTCACCGACTATCTCGACACCGGGCTGTTCCTCGACCACCGGCCGATGCGCCTGCGGATCCAGAAAGAAGCCGCCGGCAAACGATTCCTCAACCTGTTCTGCTACACCGCCACCGCCAGTGTGCACGCGGCCAAGGGCGGCGCGCGCAGCACCACCAGCGTCGACCTGTCGAAAACCTACCTGGACTGGGCGCGACGCAACCTGTCGCTCAACGGTTTCTCCGACAAGAATCGTCTGGAGCAGGGCGATGTCATGGCCTGGCTGGAGACCTGCCGCGATGAGTTCGACCTGATCTTCATCGACCCGCCGACCTTCTCCAACTCCAAGCGCATGGAAGGGGTGTTCGACGTGCAGCGTGACCACGTTCAACTGCTCGACCTGGCCATGGCCCGGTTGGCCAGCGGTGGCGTGCTGTATTTCTCCAACAACTTCCGCAAGTTCCAGCTCGAGGAAAACCTGGCGGCGCGTTATGCCGTCGAGGAGATCACCGCCAAGACCATCGACCCGGATTTCGCCCGTAACGGCAAGATCCACCGGGCCTGGAAAATCACCGCCCGCTGAGGTTGATTGGATCCACAGAGCCTTGATTTTCAAGGCTCTTTGCTCTAGCCAAATTAGTGGCGAATAGCTATAACTCAATGCAAGCCCATGTGACGCTCACGTTCGCTGGCGTTATGAGTTTTGCTTATGTCGTTGCACTCGGTACGCCCGAAAATCCTGGGCTTCATCAGCGAAGACGTGTCGGCCTGGCTGGTCGCGTTAGTGGTATTGCTGTTTGGCTGTGTATTGACCGGGCTGCTGGCCTGGTCGACCCTCAATCTGTATCAGCAGCAGTTGCGCCAACGCTTCCAGCTGCTGGCCAGCGAACGTTATAGCCGCATCGAAGAGCGCTTCGAAGATCAGGAGCAGCGCCTGGATGGTCTCAAGCGCTTCTTCATCAATTCCGGCGCGGTCTCGCGCCAGGATTTCGACGGCTACACCCAACCGCTCTTGCATCGTACCCAGGCCTACGCCTGGGCGCCGCGCGTCAGCGGTGCCGAGCGTGCGCTGTTCGAGCGCATGGCGCAGGAACAGGGGGCGCCGGATTATTTCATTGCCGACCTGAATGCCGAAGGCAAGCTGCAGCGAGCCGCCGAGCGCGATGAGTACATACCGGTGCTCTACAGCCAGACCCAAAGCCCGCTGGGCTCGCCCCTGGGGTTCGACCTGCTGGCCCAGCCAATGCGTCGCGACACCCTCGAACGGGCGCGGCGGCGTGGCGGCGTGGCGGTTTCGCAGCCGGTGCGCTTGGTCGGAGTCGAGCCTTCCTACGCGCGCGGCATCATCCTGGCGACTCCCGTTAGCCTGCGTGCCGATGTGGCCATGTCGCCCCCCGAGCCTTACGGTTATGTGATCGCGGTGATCAGCATGCGTCAGCTGGTGGTCGATGGTCTGCCCGAGCAGAGTCAGGACAACCTGTTCGTGCAGATCATCGACCTGTCGACCGCCGAGTCGTACGGCAAACTCTATGAATCGAGCAACGGCCCGGGGGACAGCCCACTGGCGGTGAGCCGGGTGCTGAGCCTGGCCGACCATGATTACCAGGTGAACATCCGCCCCAGCGCGGTGTTCCTCCAGGCCAACCATTCTTCGGTGTCCAGCCAGGTGGTCCTGGGCACGCTGCTGAGCCTGCTGCTCAGTGCCTTGCTGTATGTCCTGGTCAGCCAGCGGCAGCGCGCGCTGCGGTTGGTGGAGCAGCGCACCGGGGAGCTGCGGGCCAGGGAGCAGGAATTGCGCGGCACCCACGGACAGCTGCGCAGCGTGCTCAATGCGGCGACCCAGGTGGCGATCATCGCCACCGACCTGCGGGGCGTGATCAGCACCTTCAATGCCGGCGCCGAACATATGCTCGGCTACAACAGCGCCGAGGTGGTGGGCCACTTGACCCTGGAAAGCCTGCACCTGCCCGCGGAGCTGAATGCGCGCGCGCAAGCCCTGAGCCAGCGTTACGGCCGGCAGATCCCGATGTGCCAGGCGATGCTGGTGGACGGTTCCGAAGAGCGGGGCGAGGCAACCCGCGAGTGGACCCTGATGCGCCGCGATGGCAGCCATCTGGTGGTGAATATGCTGGCCACCCCGGTCCTGGACGATCACGGTTTATGGGTCGGGCACCTGGCGATTTGTATCGACATCACCGAACGCAAGCGGGTCCACGAGGCGCTGGCGGCCCGCGATCGCCTGCTGAAGAAACTCAGCGCCCATGTACCGGGCGCCATCTATCAGTTCCAGGTGGATGCCGAAGGCCATTCCAGCTTCAGCTACGTCAGTGACGGCATCCGCGATATCTACGAGATCGATCCACAGCAGTTGCAGCGCGATGCCAACCCGGTGTTCGAGCGTATTCATCCGGACGATGCGGCCCGGGTGCGCGGCTCGATCTGGACCTCGGCGAAAAAACTCAGCCCCTGGCGCGAGGAATATCGGGTGCAGTTGCCACAGCGCGGCCTGCGCTGGATACGCGGTGAAGCGACCCCGGAAAAGCTGGCAGGGGGCGGGGTGCTGTGGCATGGCTATCTGTCGGACATCTCCGACCTCAAGCGGGTCGAGGAAGAGTTGCGGGCCCTGTCGGTCACCGACTCGCTGACCGGTATCCACAACCGCCGCTATTTCCAGGAGCGCCTGCAGACGGAAATGGCGCGGGTCGAGCGCGGGGTGGGCAGCCTGGCGGTGATCATGCTGGATATCGACCACTTCAAGCGGATCAACGACCAGTACGGGCATGCCATCGGCGACATGGTGCTGCGCGGCGTCTGTGAGCGCATCGGCCTTCGTCTGCGGCGCACGGATGTGTTTTGCCGGCTGGGCGGCGAAGAGTTCATGGTGCTGTGCCCGGACACCGATGGCCAGCAAGCCTATGTCCTGGCCGAGGAGCTGTGGCGCGGGCTGCGCAGCTCGCCGATCGATGGCGTGGGCATTGTCACGGCCAGTTTCGGCATCGCCAGCTGGCGGGAGCACGAAGGGGCCGACGGGCTGTTGCTGCGGGCGGATTCCGGGGTCTATGCGGCCAAGCAGGCTGGGCGCGACCGGGTCGAGGCCGAGATGGGGTAGGCAGGGACGCGGAAGTGGGGTGACGCGAGGTTGCCCTCGCGCCACCTGAGTGACGGCTTACAGGGTCGAAGCGGTGTCTGCCAGTTTCGGCTGGCGGTACAGATCCAGCAGCACTTGATCGAGCACCGAGGACGCGCCCCAGGGCTTCGGATCGTTGAGAATCGCTACCACGGCCCAGGTGTTGCCGTTGCTGTCGCGGCTGTAGCCGGCGATGGCGCGGACGGTGTTCAGGGTCCCGGTCTTCACGTGGGCTTCACCGGACATCGCGGTGCGCTTCAGGCGCTTGCGCATGGTGCCGTCCATGCCGGCGATCGGCATCGAACTGATGAACTCCGCCGAGTACGGGCTTCTCCAGGCCGCTTGCAGCATGGAGGCCATTTCGCGGGCACTGACCCGTTCGGCACGGGACAGGCCCGAACCGTTCTCCATCACCAGGTGCGGCGCGGTGATGCCTTTCTTCGCCAGCCACTGACGCACCACCCGTTGCGCCGCCTTGGCATCGTCGCCATCGGCTTCGGTGCGGTATTGCGCGCCGAGGCTGAGGAACAGTTGCTGGGCCATGGTGTTGTTACTGTATTTGTTGATGTCGCGGATGATTTCCGCCAGGTCCGGCGAGAAGGCCCGGGCCAGCACCTTGGCGCTGGATGGCACGGCGGCCAGGCGGTCCTTGCCCTGGATGCTGCCGCCCAGTTCCTTCCAGATGGCGCGTACGGCGCCGGCGGTGTAGGTCGCGTGGTCGAGCAGCGACAGGTAGGTCTGCGAACTGCAACCGTCGCCCAGCTGGCCGTTGACGGTCACGGTGACGCTGCCGTCCGCCTGTGGGACCGGGTTGTAGCGCACGTTGCCGGTGCACTGTTTGCCGCCGATGGCCTTGACCTGGTTGTCGATGCGAATGCTGGCAATCGGCGGCTCGACGGAAATCAGCACCTTGCCCGAATCGTTGCGCGCCACGAAGCGCAGGGCCTTGAGGTTGACCAGCAGGGCGTCGGGCTTGACCAGGAATGGCTTGTTCTCGTCGTTACCGTCGTCGTTGAACTGCGGTAGCTGCGGCTGCACGAAGAAGTTGCGGTCCAGCACCAGGTCGCCGGTCACTTGCTGCACGCCGTTGGCCCGCAGGTCGCGCATCAGCAACCAGAGTTTTTCCATATTCAGCTTGGGATCGCCGCCGCCCTTGAGGTACAGGTTGCCATTGAGGATGCCGCCGCTCAGGGTGCCGTCGGTGTAGAACTCGGTTTTCCACTGGTGGGTCGGGCCGAGCATTTCCAGGGCGGCGTAGGTGGTAACCAGTTTCATGGTCGAGGCCGGGTTGACCGACACGTCGGCGTTGTAAACGGTGGCCGTGCCCGGGCCGCTGAGCGGGATCATCACCAGCGACAGGGCGTTGTCTTGCAGTTTGCTGGCCTTGAGGGCCTGTTGGACCTTGGGCGAAAGGGTGGTGTTGACGGGGGCGGCGGAAACGGAAATGGCCAGGGGCAGAAGAAGACCGGCAAGAAAAAGTGGACGCAAAGATTTGATCATGTGAAGTAAAACCCTACAGCCGAGGGGAGAAAAGACGAGGGCATGACGATAAATTCCCTCAGTGGTCACGAAAGTGTCGGCATTATGCCCCAAGGTATAGCGGCTTGTGCCGTGCCGCGGCGGGCTAATGCGCTATTTTTTTCCCAATGGCAGGCCAAGGCCCTCATAGAGTCAGGCAATCGGTTGCTTAAACTGGTAAAGTGCCGCCCGTTATTACTTATGAGGATTGTTCCATGGCCACTAACCGTTCCCGCCGTCTGCGCAAAAAACTGTGCGTAGATGAATTTCAGGAGCTGGGTTTTGAGCTGAACCTGGATTTCAAAGAAGATCTGGCCGAAGAGGCTATTGACGCTTTCCTCGACGCGTTCCTGAAAGAAGCGATGGAAGCCAACGGCCTCGGCTATGTTGGTGGCGATGACTTCGGCCTGGTTTGCCTGAGCAAACGCGGTTCGGTCAGCGAAGAGCAACGTGCCAAGGTCGAAGCCTGGCTCAAGGCCCGCACCGAGCTGACCAGCGTTGAAGTCAGCCCGCTGCTGGACGTCTGGTACCCGGAAAACTCGATCAATCCGGTAGCCTGATGTGCTGAGTCGGTGGCCCGCCCGGGTCGCCGACTCACGGCTGTCGCTGTACAGCCTTCTCTATTTATTTCCCCCGCAGAACCTTTATATGCCTCGGGCCTGTTTTCCGGGATTTCGCGTGGGCGGATTGTAGCCGCTGCCGCAGGCTGCGATAAGCCCGAAGGGCTTCAGCGATCGTGAGACCTTGCGCGCCCTTCGGTCGCGATCGCAGCCTGCGGCAGCGGCTACAGGCTTATTCGTTGTTCCAGTTCAGGATTACCAGGGTCAGCACGCCGGCCACGATTCCCCAGAACGCCGAGCCGACGGAGAACAGGGTCAGGCCCGAGGCCGTCACCATAAAGGTGATCAGCGCCGCCTCGCGTTCCTTCACCTGGCTCATGGCGATACTCAGGCCGTTGATGATCGAGCCGAACAGCGCCAGCGCGGCGATCGACAGCACCAGCTCCTTGGGCAGGGCCGCGAACAGCGCCGCCAGCGTGGCGCCGAAGACCCCGGCGATGCCGTAGAAAATCCCGCACCAGACCGCCGCGGTGTAGCGCTTGTTGCGGTCCTCGTGGGCATGAGGGCCGGTGCAGATCGCCGCGCTGATGGCCGCCAGGTTGATGCCGTGGGAGCCGAACGGCGCCAGCAGCAGGGAGGCGATACCGGTGGTAGTGACCAGTGGCGAGGCCGGGACGTTGTAGCCGTCGGCGCGCAGCACGGCGACCCCGGGCATGTTCTGCGAGGTCATGGCCACCACGAACAGCGGGATGCCGATGCTGATGGTCGCTGCCAGGGAAAAGTGCGGGGTGGTCCACACCGGCGTGGCGACTTCCAGGTGGAATTGGCTGAAGTCCAGCAGGCCCATCACCCCGGCCAATGCAGTGCCGATCAGCAGCGCGGCGAGCACCGCATAGCGTGGCGACAGGCGCTTGACCAGCAGGTAGCTGAAGAACATGCCCAGCACCAGGCCGGTGCGGTGCTGCGCGGCGACGAAGATCTCGCTGCCGATCTTGAACAGGATGCCCGCCAGCAGTGCCGCGGCGAGGGAGGCCGGGATGCGCTTGACCAGGCGTTCGAAGCTGCCGGTCAGGCCGCAGATGGTTACCAGCACCGCGCAGGTGATATAGGCACCGATGGCTTCGCCGTAGCTCACCCCGGACAGGCTGGTGATCAGCAGCGCGGCGCCGGGGGTCGACCAGGCGACGGTGATCGGGGTGCGGTAGCGCAAGGACAGGCCGATGCTGCAGATGGCCATGCCGATGGAGATGGCCCAGATCCACGAGGAAATCTGCCCGCTGGTCAGCCCGGCGGCCTGTCCGGCCTGGAACATTAGCACCAGGGAGCTGGTGTAGCCGGTCATCATGGCGATGAAGCCGGCGACTACGGCCGAGGGCGAAGTATCGGCCAGGGGGCGTAACGGCGCGAGGGAGGCGTCGGACATGGAGCACTGTTCCTTGTTCTGATAAAGATATCTGTCGCCCGAAAGCCCGGCGCAGGGGCGTTGGGTGACGAAAGCAGGGGCCAAGCCTAAACGTAAAAGTAACCGTTCATTGCAATACAGCCAGGGCGGCAAATGGCCGTACAGTCGTTGTGACCGCCTGTGGCCCATACAGTTATTGCGAATGGACCCCATGGGTTGTGTACAATGTGCCATTGTTTTTACGCGATACTTGTCAGCGACCCGCTGTGCCGTATTACAGTCACGGTCAATTCGCCGCAGTTCTCCCGACTCGAGTGCCCATGAACGAACAGTTGCAACCCCTCAAGAAACAACCGCGAGCAGGCAAGGCCGGTCGCAGCGGGACCCAGGACGATATTGTCTACGCGCATATCTTCGAGGCCATCCTCGAACAGCGCCTGGCGCCCGGCACCAAGTTGAGCGAAGAGGCGCTGGGGGAAATTTTCGGGGTCAGCCGTACCATCATTCGTCGTGCGCTGTCGCGCCTGGCCCATGAAGGCGTGGTGCTGCTGCGGCCTAATCGCGGCGCGGTCGTGGCCAGCCCGAGTGTCGAGGAAGCCCGCCAGGTGTTCATGGCGCGCCGGCTGGTGGAGCGGGCGATCACCGAGCTGGCGGTGCAGCACGCCACGGCCGAACAGCTTGCCGAGCTGCGGCAGATGGTCAACGACGAGCGCGACAGTTTTTCCCGCGGCGATCGCGGCGCCGGTATCCGCTTGTCGGGCGAGTTCCACCTCAAACTTGCCGAGGCGGCGAAGAATGCTCCGCTGATCAGCTTCCAGCGCAGCCTGGTGTCGCAGACCTCGCTGATCATCGCCCAGTACGAAAGCGGCAACCGTTCGCACTGTTCCTACGATGAGCACACCCAGTTGATCGACGCCATCGAGGCCCGCGACGCGGAGCTGGCGGTGACCCTGATGATGCATCACATGGATCACATCGACAGCAAGCTCAACCTCGACGAAGAAAGCGCCTCGGACGACCTGCATGCGGTGTTCTCGCACCTGCTGCAAACCAAGAAGCCGGGCCGCTCTCCCGCCAAGCTCTGAGACATTGCCGCGGGCCCTTCGCGGGCAAGCCTCGCGCCTACGGATTGCGACGTTCGCGTAGGAGCGAGGCTTGCCCGCGATGACGGCCTGAAAGGCACAAAAAAATCCCCCGGAATCCAACGATCACGGGGGATTTTTTATGCCTGGAACAACTTAGCGCTGGTGCACCAGATTGCCCGCGGCATAGGTCTGCGCCACGGTGCGGTCATCGCCCAGGGTCATCAGCACGAACAGCGTCTCGGCGATGCTCTTGGATTGTTTCAGGCGATAGCTCAGCAGTGGCGTGGCGTTGTAGTCGAGCACCAGGAAGTCGGCGTCGGTGCCTGGCTGCAGGGTGCCGATCCGCTCTTCCAGGCGCAGTGCGCGCGCGCCGCCGAGGGTGGCCAGGTACAGCGACTTGAACGGACTCAGGCGCGCGCCCTGCAACTGCATGACCTTGTAGGCCTCGTTCAGGGTCTGCAGCAGCGAGAAGCTGGTGCCGCCGCCGACGTCGGTGCCCAGGCCGACATTCAGTTTGTGCTTCTCGGCCATCGGCAGGTTGAACAGGCCGCTGCCGAGGAACAGGTTCGAGGTCGGGCAGAAGGCCACGGCCGAACCGGTCTGCGCCAGGCGCGCGCATTCGTCGTCGCACAGGTGCACGCCGTGGGCGAACACCGAGCGCTCGCCCAGCAACTGGTAGTGGTCGTACACGTCCAGGTAGCCCTTGCGCTCGGGGAACAGCTCCTTGACCCACTCGACTTCCTGCAGGTTCTCGCTGATATGGGTCTGCATGTACAGGTCGGGGTATTCACTGAGCAGTTGCCCGGCCAGGGTCAGTTGTTCCGGGGTGCTGGTCGGGGCGAAACGCGGCGTCACCGCGTAGTGCAGGCGGCCCTTGCCGTGCCAGCGCTCGATCAGCGCCTTGCTTTCCAGGTAGCTGGATTCGGCGGTGTCGGTCAGGTAGTCGGGGGCGTTGCGGTCCATCATCACCTTGCCGGCGATCATCCGCAGGTCGAGCTTCTCGGCCGCTTCGAAAAAGGCATTCACCGATTGCGGATGCACGCTGCCGAAGACCAGGGCGGTGGTGGTGCCGTTGCGCAGCAGTTCCTTGATGAAAATTCCCGCCACTTCTTCGGCATGGGCCTGGTCGGCGAACTGGCTTTCGCAGGGGAAGGTGTAGGTGTTGAGCCAGTCCAGCAACTGCTCGCCATAGGCACCGACCATGCCGGTCTGCGGCAGGTGGATATGGGTGTCGATAAAGCCTGGGGTGATCAGCGCATCCTGGTAGTGAGTGATCTCGATATCGGCGGGCAGGCTGGCGAGCAATTCGCTGGCGTGGCCGAGGGCGCTGATCTGGCCGTTGTCGACCACCAGCAGGCCATCCTCGAAATACTCGTAGGAGGCTTCGATGCCGACCTCGGCGGGGTCGGCGATGCTGTGCAGGATGGCGGCACGGTAGGCTTTGCGAGTCAGAGGCATGAGGCAGTCTCGGTTCGTGGCTTTTTAATGAGTGGCATGGCTGCGGCGCGAGGCCGGCAGTAGCTTGGCAATGGGTTCGGCGCGGGCACTGTGCTGGCCGAAATTGGCGTTATAGGTGGCGATGATTTCGCCGGCGATGGAGATGGCGATTTCCACAGGCAACTTGCCTTTGACTTCGCCGAGCCCCATCGGGCAGCGCATGCGTTGCAGCACGCCGCTGTCGAAGCCGCGCTCGCGCAGGCGGTGTTCGAACTTCACCCGTTTGGTCTTCGAGCCGATCAGGCCGAAGTAGGCGAAGTCGTTGCGCTTGAGGATCGCGGTGGTGAGCTCCAGGTCGAGCTGGTGATTGTGGGTCATGACGATGCAATAGCTGCCAGCAGGCAGGTCATCGATTTCATCGACGGGCTCTTCGCTGACGATCTTGCGCACGCCCTGGGGGATCTGCTCGGGGAATTCCTGTTCCCGCGAGTCGATCCAGCGCACCTTGCACGGCAGGCTGGCCAGCAGCGGCACCAGGGCGCGGCCGACATGGCCGGCGCCGAAGACCGCGATCTGCGCCTGGACCTGGCCCATGGGTTCGAACAGCAACACCGTTACCCCACCGCAGCACTGGCCGAGGCTGGCGCCCAGGCTGAAGCGCTCCAGGTGGGTATCCTGCTTGCCGCTGGCGAGCATCTCGCGGGCGATTTGCATGGCCTTGTATTCCAGGTGGCCGCCGCCGATGGTGTCGAAGCTCTGGGTGGCGCTGATGACCATTTTCGAGCCGGCATTGCGTGGCGTCGAACCCAGCTCTTCGATGATGGTCACCAGCACGCAGGGTTCACCGCGGGTTTGCAGGTCGGCGAGGGCGCTGATCCAGTTGTACATGTTTCACCTCAGCATTCGCTGTTGTCTGTTCGGCCCTCATCGCGGGCAAGCCTCGCTCCTGCAGATCTGCACGGGTCTGTAGGAGCGAGGCTTGCCCGCGATAGGCGCACCTCGTTCTAGAGCGGAGCCAGTTCAGACTCGGCCTCGACGGCCTTCGTCACCTTCAGCTGGCGCATCTGCTCGCAGCCCCACAACACCCGCTCCGGCGTGGCCGGTGCGTCGATCTTCGGCTGGTGCCGGTAATCGCCAAGGCTGGCCACGGCGTCCTTGATCGCGCACCAGGCGGCGATGCCGAGCATGAACGGCGGTTCGCCCACGGCCTTGGAATGGAACACCGTGTCTTCCGGGTTCTTGCGGTTTTCCACCAGCTTGACCCGCAGGTCCAGCGGCATGTCGGCCACTGCCGGAATCTTGTAGCTGGCCGGGCCGTTGGTCATCAGCTTGCCCTTGGCGTTCCACACCAGCTCTTCCATGGTCAGCCAGCCCATGCCCTGGATGAAGCCACCTTCCACCTGGCCGATGTCGATGGCCGGGTTCAGCGAGGCGCCGACGTCATGCAGGATGTCGGTGCGCAGCATCTTGTACTCGCCGGTCAGGGTGTCGACTATCACCTCGGCGCAGGCGGCGCCGTAGGCGTAGTAGTAGAACGGCCGGCCACGGGCCTGGGCACGGTCGTAGTAGATTTTCGGGGTCTTGTAGAAGCCGGTGCTGGACAGCGAGACCTGGGCGAAATAGGCCTGCTGGATCAGCTCCTCGAAACTCAGGATCTGGTCGCGGACCCGCACATGGCCGTTGTGGAACTCCACATCTTCCTCGCTGACCTTGTACTGTCGGGCGGCAAACTCCACCAGGCGTTTCTTGATGATTTCCGCTGCGTTCTGCGCCGCCTTGCCGTTCAGGTCGGCACCGCTGGAGGCGGCGGTCGGCGAGGTGTTGGGCACCTTGTCGGTGTTGGTCGCGGTGATCTGCACCCGGTCGATCTCCACCTGGAACACCTCGGCCACCACCTGCGCCACCTTGGTGTTCAGGCCCTGGCCCATTTCCGTGCCGCCGTGGTTGAGGTGGATGCTGCCGTCGGTATAGACGTGCACCAGCGCGCCGGCCTGGTTGAGGAAGCTGGCGGTGAAGGAAATGCCGAATTTCACCGGGGTCAGCGCCAGACCCTTTTTCAGGATCGGGCTGCCGGCGTTGTAGCGGCGGATCGCTTCGCGGCGCTCGGCGTACTGGCTGCTGGCTTCCAGTTCTGCGGTCATTTCTTCGAGCATGTTGTGCTCGACGGTCTGGTAGTAGTGGGTGACGTTGCGTTCGGTCTTGCCGTAGTAGTTGGCTTTGCGCACGGCCAGCGGGTCGAGGGCGAGATGGCGGGCGATGGCGTCCATCACTTCCTCGATGGCGACCATGCCTTGCGGGCCGCCGAAACCACGGTAGGCGGTGTTCGACGCGGTGTTGGTCTTGCAGCGATGGCCGTTGATGGTGGCGTCGCCCAGGTAGTACGAGTTGTCGGCGTGGAACATCGCCCGGTCGACGATCGAGGCCGACAGGTCCGGCGAGCAACCGCAGTTGCCGGCCAGCTCCAGCTGGATGCCATGCAGGCGCCCGGTGCTGTCGAAGCCGACGTCGTACTCGATATAGAAGGGGTGGCGCTTGCCGGTCATCAGCATGTCTTCGACCCGTGGCAGGCGCATCTTGGTTGGCTGGCCGGTGAGGTGCGCGATCACCGCGCACAGGCATGCCGGGCTGGCGGCCTGGGTTTCCTTGCCGCCGAAACCACCGCCCATGCGGCGCATGTCGACCACGATCTTGTTCATCGACACGTCCAGCACCTCGGCCACCAGCTTCTGCACCTCGGTGGGGTTCTGGGTCGAGCAGTAGACGATCATGCCGCCGTCTTCGGTGGGCATCACCGAGGAAATCTGGGTCTCCAGGTAGAAGTGTTCCTGGCCGCCGATGTGCAGCGTGCCCTGCAGGCGATGCTCGGCGCTGGCCAAGGCTTTGGCCGAGTCGCCGCGCTGGTGGGTGTGGCTGTCGAGGACGAAGTGACGTTTGCGCAGGGCTTCGACCACGTCCAGGACCGGCTCCAGGTCCTCGTATTCGATGACCGCGGCCATGGCCGCCTGGCGCGCGGTCTCCAGGTCGCGGGCGGCCACGGCCAGCACCGGCTGACCGACGAACTGCACGTCGTCGATGGCCAGCAGCGGGTCGCCGGGCAGCAGCGGGCCGATGTCTTTCAGCCCCGGAATGTCCTTGTGGGTGATGACGATACGCACGCCTTCGAAGGCGTAGCAGGGCGCGGTGTCGATGCTGAGGATCTTGGCGTGGGCACGGTCCGAGAGGCGCGCATACACATGCAGCTGGTTGGGGAATTCCAGCCGGTCATCGATATACACCGCTTCGCCGGATACATGCTTGGCGGCACTGTCGTGCTTGACGCTGCGCCCGACGCCGGTGGCCAGGTCCTGTTGAAACAGGGCGCTCAGTTCGGCTTGAGTCTTCTCGACTTTGTGATGATTAGACATAAGCGGTCACCCGGGTTTCGATGTGCGGTGTTTGCAGTTCGATAAAGTATTTGCGCAGCAGGTTCTGGGCGCTGAGCAGGCGGTATTCCTTGCTGGCGCGGAAGTCCGAAAGCGGGGTGAAGTCTTCGCCCAGGGCGGCGCAGGCACGTTCGACGGTGGTCTCGCTCCACGGGGCGCCGAGCAGCGCGGCCTCACAGTGCTTGGCGCGTTTCGGGGTGGCGGCCATGCCACCGAAGGCCACGCGGGCGTCGGCGATCACGCCATTCTCGATACGCAGGTTGAAGGCCGCGCAGACCGCGGAAATATCGTCGTCCAGGCGCTTGGACACTTTGTAGGCGCGGAACAGCTGCTGGGCGCTGGCCCGTGGCACGATGATCTTCTCGATGAACTCGCTTTCCTGGCGCGCGGTGACGCGGTAGTCGATGAAATAGTCTTCCAGGGCCAGGGAGCGGCGGGTGTTGCCCTTGCACAGGACGATCTGCGCGCCCAGGGCGATCAGCAAGGGCGGTGAGTCGCCGATGGGCGAAGCGTTGCCGATGTTGCCGCCCAGGGTGCCCTGGTTGCGGATCTGCAACGAGGCGAAGCGTTGCAGCAGTTCACCGAAGTCCGGGTATTCGGCCTTGAGGGCGTCGTAGCAGTCGGAGAGGGCGGTGGCGGCGCCGATTTCCAGGCGGTCGTCGAAGCGCTCGACGCGTTTCATTTCGGCGACGTTGCCGACGTAGATCATCACCGGCAGCGGACGGTGGAACTGGGTGACTTCCAGCGCCAGGTCTGTGCCGCCAGCCAGCAGCCGGGCTTGCGGGTAGGCGTCATACAGGTCGGCCAGGTCGGATACGGTCAGCGGTACCAGGCAGCGCTTGTCGCCGCTGTTCAGTTCGCCGGTGTCGCTGGGGGCGATGGCTTTCAGGCGGGCGATGGTCTCGGCTTCGCGGGCGTCGAACTGGTCCGGCTGCTTGCCGCAGCAGGCCTGCTCGGCGGCGGCGAGGATCGGGCGGTAGCCGGTGCAGCGACACAGGTTGCCGGCCAGGGCTTCGTGGGCCTTGTGCGCGTCGGGTTGTTCGGAGTTCTTCTGCAGGGCGAACAGCGACATGACGAAGCCCGGCGTGCAGAAGCCGCACTGCGAGCCGTGGCATTCGACCATGGCCTTCTGCACGCTGTGCAACTGGCCCTGGTGCTTGAGGTCTTCGACGCTGATCAGCTGTTTGCCGTGCAGCGACGAGACGAAGGTCAGGCACGAGTTGAGGCTGCGATAACGGATGTGCTCCGCGCCCGTGTCGTCGGTCTGCAATTCGCCGACCACCACGGTGCAGGCGCCACAGTCGCCACTGGCGCAGCCTTCCTTGGTGCCGGGCTTGCCCAGATGCTCGCGCAGATAATTGAGCACCGTCAGATTCGGGTCCAGGGTGTGCTCGCTACGGAGTTCCTGGTTGAGTAAAAACTGGATCACGGAAGGCCTCGCAGACTCATTATTGTTGTTAACCGACTGGGGCCGAATTTAGTCATGTCTGACTTTTCGGTCAATGATTTTCTGACTTAAAGGTCAGGAAATCATTTTTTGCCGATCAACATGCGCTTTCAAACAGTATTGACCCTCCCGGGCCGCAGTGCTTTTTGCTTATTCCGTGCCAAATTCAGGCCCTTGGGCACTCCGCCATGAGGTAGCAATTGCGCTACACTGCGCCGCTTGTACCGATCTGAGAGTTTGAAGGAAAACCATGACGTTCAAGGCGCCGGACAGCCTCGCCGAGCAAATCGCTCACCACCTCGCCGAACGCATCATTCGCGGCGAGCTCAAGCCTGGGGAGCGCATTCAGGAACAGAAGGTCACGCTGGCCCTCAACGTCAGCCGCGGCTCGGTCCGCGAGGCCCTGCTGATCCTCGAACGCCGTCACCTGATCGCCATCCTGCCGCGTCGTGGCGCCCATGTGACCGAACTCACCCCGCACAAGGTGCGGAGCCTGTGCACCCTGATGAGCGAGCTGTACATCCTGCTGGGCAACTCGGTGGCCAATGGCTGGGAACTGCAGGCCGACATGGCGCCGTTCCTGCAGATCCAGCAGCGATTGATCGCCGCCTACGAGCGCCAGGACATCCGCAGTTTCGTCGAAGACAGCTTCAATGTGATGCGCGCCGCCTACCCGTTCGCCGACAACCCGTATCTGCAGGAAACCGTCGAGAACCTGCAGCCGGCGATGAGCCGTGCCTATTTCCTGGCCCTGGAGCAGCGCAAGGCGGAAATGAGCGAATTCCTCGACCTGTTCGAGCAACTGCTGGCCGCCGTGCTGGCCCGTGACCTGCCGACGATCCGCCTGGTGCTGACGGCCTATGCCCGGCGCAGTTGCGATCTGGTAGTCGCCGCCTTGACGGTTGCCTGAGCGTGCGGCTCAAGTGCATCAAGCTGGCGGGGTTCAAGTCCTTCGTCGACCCGACCACGGTGAACTTCCCCAGTAACATGGCGGCGGTGGTCGGGCCCAATGGTTGCGGCAAGTCGAACATCATCGACGCCGTGCGCTGGGTCATGGGCGAGAGCTCGGCCAAGAACCTGCGCGGCGAGTCGATGACCGACGTCATCTTCAACGGTTCCACCAGCCGCAAGCCGGTGAGCCAGGCCAGCATCGAGCTGGTCTTCGACAACTCCGACGGTACCCTGGTCGGCGAGTACGCGGCCTACGCGGAAATCTCCATCCGCCGCAAGGTCACCCGCGACAGCCAGAACAGCTATTTCCTCAACGGCGCCAAGTGCCGCCGTCGCGACATTACCGACATTTTCCTCGGCACCGGCCTGGGGCCACGCAGCTACTCGATCATCGAGCAGGGCATGATCTCCAAGCTGATCGAAGCCAAGCCGGAAGACCTGCGCAATTTCATCGAAGAAGCCGCCGGGATTTCCAAGTACAAGGAGCGCCGCCGGGAAACCGAAAACCGCATCCGCCGTACCCACGAAAACCTGGCGCGCCTGACCGACCTGCGCGAGGAGCTGGAGCGCCAGCTCGAACGCCTGCACCGCCAGGCCCAGGCGGCCGAGAAGTACCAGGAATACAAAGCCGAGGAGCGTCAGCTCAAGGCTCAGTTGTCGGCGTTGCGCTGGCAGGCGTTGAACGATCAGGTCGGCCAGCGTGAGTCGATCATCGGCAACCAGGAAGTCGGCTTTGAAGCCCTGGTGGCGGAGCAACGCAATGCCGACGCCGCCATCGAGCGCCTGCGTGACGGTCACCATGAGCTGTCCGAGCGCTTCAATCTGGTACAGGGGCGCTTCTATTCGGTCGGTGGCGATATCGCCCGGGTCGAGCAGAGCATCCAGCACGGCCAGCAGCGTTTGCGCCAGCTGCAGGATGACTTGCGCGAAGCCGAGCGTGCACGCCAGGAGACCGAATCCCACCTGGGCCACGACCGCACCTTGCTCGCCACCCTCGGTGAAGAGCTGGAAATGCTCGAGCCCGAGCAGGAAGTCACCAGCGCCGCCGCCGAAGAGGCCGCCGCGGCCCTGGAAGAAGCCGAAACCACCATGCACGGCTGGCAGGAGCAGTGGGACGGTTTCAACCTCAAATCCGCCGAACCGCGACGCCAGGCCGAGGTGCAGCAGTCGCGTATCCAGCAGCTCGAAGGCAGCATGGAACGCCTGGGCGAGCGCCAGCGGCGCCTGGTGGAGGAGCGTGCATTGCTCGCCGCCGACCCGGAAGACGCGGCGATCCTCGAACTCAATGAACAACTCGCGGCCAGCGAGGCGACCCTGGAAGATTTGCAGGCCAGCGAAGACGCTCAAGTCGAGCGCCTGGAGCAACTGCGCCAGGAGCTGCATCAGGCGACCCAGGCCCAGCAGCAGGCCCAGGGCGAGTTGCAGCGCCTCAATGGGCGCCTGGCCTCGCTGGAGGCTTTGCAGCAGGCAGCGCTCAATCCGGGGACCGGCGCGGCGCAATGGCTGCAGGAGCAACAGTTGGCCGAGCGTCCGCGGCTGGCCGAAGGCTTGAAGGTCGAGGCCGGTTGGGAGCTGGCGGTGGAAACCGTGCTCGGCGCCGACCTGCAAGCGGTACTGGTCGACGATTTTGCCGGCTTCGACCTGGCCGGCTTCGAGCAGGGCGACCTGCGCCTGCTCCAGCTGGCGGGCGAGGGGGCGCGGATGCCGGGCAGCCTGCTGGACAAGGTCGATGCCCAGGTCGATCTGGCGCCCTGGCTGGGCCAGGTCAAGCCGGTGGAAAGCCTTGAACAGGCCTTGGCCCTGCGTGGCCAACTGGCGGCCGGTGAGAGCCTGATCAGCCGTGACGGGTTCTGGGTCGGCCGGCATTTTCTGCGAGTGCGCCGCGCCAGCGAAGCGGAAAGCGGCATGCTCGCGCGCAACCAGGAAATCGAACAACTGAGCCTGGAGCGCGACGAGCGCGAAGCCAGCGTGGAAGACCTGGAAACCCGGTTGCAGAACCTGCGTGCGCAACAGCGCCAGCAAGAGAACGGTCGCGAACACCTGCGCCGTCTGTTGCAGGACGAAGCCCGTCAGCAGGGTGAATTGAAAGCCAGGCTTTCCGCCGGCAAGGCCAAGGCCGAGCAGTTGGCCCTGCGCCGTACCCGCCTGGATGAAGAAGTGGCGGAGCTGGGCGAGCAGCGCGCGGTGGAACACGAGCAAGTGGGCGAAGCCCGTCTGCAGTTGCAGGAAGCCCTCGACAGCATGGCCCTGGACACCGAGCAGCGCGAATTGCTGCTGGCCCAGCGCGACAGTTTGCGCGAGCGCCTGGACCGGGTGCGCCAGGAGGCGCGCCAGCACAAGGATCACGCTCATCAGTTGGCGGTGCGCCTGGGGTCGCTCAAGGCCCAGCACGATTCCACCCGCCAGGCCCTGGAGCGCCTGGAGCTGCAATCGGAACGCCTGACAGAGAAGCGCGAACAGCTCAGCCTGAACCTGGAGGAGGGTGCCGCGCCGTTGGAAGAGCTGCGCCTGAAGCTCGAGGAGTTGCTGGAAAAACGCATGACTGTCGACGTCGAGCTCAAGAGCGCGCAGATCGCCATGGAGGATGCCGACCGCGAATTGCGCGACGCGGAAAAACGTCGGACCCAGGCCGAGCAGCAATCGCAGTTGATCCGTGGCCAGCTCGAACAGCAGCGTATGGAATGGCAGGCCCTGAGCGTGCGTCGCAAGACCTTGCAGGACCAGTTGCTGGAAGACGGCTACGACTTGCAGGGCGTGCTCGCCACGCTGACCGCGCAGGCCAGCGAGAAAGAGGCCGAGGAAGAACTCGAGCGGATTGCCGCGCGCATTCAGCGCCTGGGGGCGATCAACCTCGCGGCCATCGATGAGTACCAGCAGCAGTCCGAGCGCAAACGTTATCTGGACGCCCAGGACGCCGATCTGGTGGAAGCCCTGGAAACCCTGGAAAACGTGATTCGCAAGATCGACAAGGAAACCCGTAATCGTTTCAAGGATACCTTTGATCAGATTAACGGCGGTTTACAGGCGCTCTTTCCAAAAGTTTTCGGTGGCGGCAGCGCTTATTTGGAACTGACGGGCGAAGATCTACTCGATACAGGGGTAACGATCATGGCGCGTCCGCCAGGGAAGAAGAACAGCACCATTCATTTGTTGTCCGGTGGTGAGAAAGCATTGACGGCCCTGGCGCTGGTATTTGCCATCTTCAAGTTGAACCCGGCGCCGTTCTGCATGCTCGACGAAGTTGACGCCCCGCTGGATGACGCTAACGTTGGACGCTACGCAAGGCTGGTTAAAGAGATGTCGCAGACGGTGCAGTTCATCTATATCACCCACAACAAGATCGCCATGGAAATGGCCGATCAATTGATGGGCGTGACGATGCACGAACCCGGCTGTTCGCGCCTGGTAGCAGTGGATGTCGAGGAGGCGATGGCGATGGTGGACGCCTGATATCCGGGCGACCACAGCCGGTATGTAAGTGACAAGTAAGAGGTTTTTACCTGTGCCGAGTACTGGCTGATCGACATATTGAATGAAGCCGTTGCGACAGACGGTGTAAAGTTGTCTTTGGTCGTGCTAGTTTAATGTCAATTTTTCCTATACGTGGGCAAAAGGCCAGTCAGAACATAGAGTTGGCGCCACGTTTTAAAGCGGTTTGCAGTTTGCTAAACCTCTTATTTTTCAGCATTTTTCATAGAGGCACGGGATTACATGGAAATCGGTCTGCGCGAGTGGCTGATCGTCATCGGCATCATTGTCATTGCCGGTATTCTTTTTGATGGCTGGCGCCGTATGCGCGGCGGCAAGGGAAAGTTGAAATTCCGTCTGGATCGTAGCCTGTCCAACCTGCCGGACGACGACAGCAGTGCCGAACTGCTGGGCCCGCCCCGCGTGCTGGATACCCATAAGGAACCGCAACTCGACGAGCACGACCTGCCGTCGATGAGCGCGCCGGCGCGCGAACCGCGCGAATCTGGCTCCAAGCGTGGCAAGCGTGCCAGCGAGCCACAGCAGGGCGACCTGAACCTCAACCTGGATCTGGACGGCGGCCCGAGCTTCAGCAGCCGTGACGACGACTTCCCGGATGAAACCAAGGCTTCCGGTTACGCCGACAAGGACCAGCCGCAAGCCGAAGAAGTGCTGGTGATCAGCGTGATCTGCCGTGATGCCGGCGGCTTCAAGGGTCCGGCGCTGTTGCAGAACATCCTGGAAAGCGGCCTGCGTTTTGGCGAGATGGATATTTTCCACCGTCACGAAAGCATGGCTGGCAATGGCGAAGTGCTGTTCTCCATGGCCAACGCGGTCAAGCCGGGCGTATTCGACCTGGACGACATCGACCACTTCAGCACCCCTGCCGTGAGCTTCTTCCTCGGCCTGCCAGGCCCGCGTCATCCGAAGCAGGCTTTCGACGTGATGGTGGCCGCGGCGCGCAAGCTGTCCCAGGAACTGAATGGCGAGCTGAAGGATGACCAGCGCAGCGTGCTGACCGCCCAGACCATCGAGCACTACCGTCAGCGCATCGTCGAATTCGAACGTCGCGCCCTGACCCAGAAGCGCTGAGCGCTTCGCGAGCCAGCCGCTCCGGCATAACCCTTGGCCTGCCGGAGCGGGCTCGCGACAGGGCCGAAGGGCCCACCCAGACAAATATTGAGCAGCCTAGGCTGCTCTTTTGCTTTTTGAGAGAACATCATGACCGCCGTCGAAACCCGCATTCTTGAGCTGCGCGCTGAGCTGGATCAGCACAACTATCGCTACCACGTACTCG
The DNA here is from genome assembly GCF_002843625.1 of Pseudomonas sp. 09C 129. Lineage (NCBI taxonomy): Bacteria > Pseudomonadati > Pseudomonadota > Gammaproteobacteria > Pseudomonadales > Pseudomonadaceae > Pseudomonas > Pseudomonas sp. 09C 129. The sequence continues at coordinate 2,588,686 of NZ_CP025261.1, forward strand.
ACGAACCGAGCATCCCCGACGCTGAATACGATCGCCTGTTCCATGAACTCAAGGCACTGGAAGCCGAACACCCGGAACTGGTCAGCAGCGACTCGCCCACCCAGCGTGTCGGCAGCGCGGCGCTCTCGGCCTTCACTCAGGTGCGCCACGAAATCCCCATGCTCAGCCTGGGCAACGCCTTCGAAGAAACCGACATGCGCGAGTTCGATCGCCGGGTGACCGAGGGGCTCGACCTGCCGGTGGGCGATCTGTTCGGTGGCGGTGCGGCGGTGGAATACAGCTGCGAGCCGAAGCTCGATGGCCTGGCGGTCAGCCTGCTGTACCTGGACGGCGTGCTGGTGCGCGGCGCGACTCGCGGCGACGGCACCACTGGCGAAGACATCAGCGTCAACGTGCGCACCGTGCGCAACATCCCCCTGAAGCTGCACGGCAGTGGCTGGCCGGCGACCCTGGAGGTGCGCGGCGAGGTGTACATGTCCAAGGCCGGTTTCGAGCGGCTCAATGCCGCGCAGCTGGAAGTTGGCGGCAAGACCTTCGCCAACCCGCGGAACGCCGCGGCCGGCAGCTTGCGCCAGCTGGACTCGAAGATCACCGCCAGCCGCCCGCTGGAATTCTGCTGCTACGGGATCGGCCAGGTCACTGCGGATATCGCCGACACCCATATCGGCAATCTGGAGCAGCTCAAGCACTGGGGCATGCCCGTCAGTCGCGAGCTGAAACTGGCCAAGGGGATCGACGAATGCCTGGATTACTACCGCGATATCGGCGAGCGCCGTAACGGCTTGCCTTATGAAATCGACGGCGTGGTGTTCAAGGTCAACAGCATTGCCTCGCAGCGCGAGCTGGGCTTCCGGGCTCGCGAGCCGCGCTGGGCGATCGCTCATAAATTCCCGGCGATGGAAGAGTTGACCGAGCTGCTGGACGTGGAATTCCAGGTTGGCCGCACCGGCGCGGTGACCCCGGTGGCCCGTCTGAAACCGGTCAAGGTGGCGGGTGTCACCGTCTCCAACGCGACCCTGCACAACATGGACGAAGTGGCGCGCCTGGGCCTGATGATCGGCGACACCGTGATCATCCGTCGTGCGGGCGATGTGATTCCGCAAGTGGTGCAGGTGGTCGTCGAGCGTCGTCCGGAAAATGCGCGCAAGGTGCATATCCCGCAGACCTGCCCGGTGTGCGGCTCCCATGTCGAGCGCACGCAGTTGATCAAGCGCAGCAAGGGCAAGGAAACCATCAGCGAAGGCGCGGTGTACCGCTGTGTCGGTCGCCTGGCCTGTGGCGCGCAGCTCAAGCAGGCGATCATCCACTTCGTTTCCCGTCGGGCGATGGATATCGAAGGGCTGGGCGACAAGACCATCGAACAGCTGGTGGACGAAAAGCTCATTGGTTCGCCGGCCGATCTCTACAAGCTCAAGTACGAACAGATCATCGATCTGGAAGGCTTCGCCGAAGTCTCCAGCAACAAGCTGCTCAAGGCCATCGAAGACAGCAAGAAGCCGGGCCTGGCGCGTTTCATCTACGCCCTGGGCATTCCCGATGTGGGCGAGGAGACGGCCAAGGTCCTGGCGCGCTCCCTGGCCTCGCTGGAGCGCGTGCAGCAGGCCTTGCCGGAAGTGCTGACCTACCTGCCGGATATCGGCCTGGAAGTGGCTCACGAGATTCACAGCTTCTTCGAGGACAGCCATAACCAGCAGGTGATCGGTGCCCTGCTCGATCCGCAGCAGTGCGGGCTGCAGTTGCAGGATCAGGGCGATCTGGGCGCCGAGTTCGCTGCCAGCACCACCCTGGGCGGCATGCTCGACAAGCTGAACATTCCATCGGTGGGGCCGGGTGCGGCGCAGAAACTGGCGGACAAGTTCGCGACCCTCGACGGTGTGGTCAAGGCGGACTGGCTGGACATGCGCCAGACCCTGCCGGAGAAGCAGGCCAAGGCCGTGCGCGAGTTCTTCGACATCGCGGAAAACGCCGAGCGGGCACTGGCCATCGAGGCGCAGCTGCAAGCCTTCGGCATGCACTGGCGGAGCGAGAAGAAAGTGGTGGAAGGGCTGCCGCTGGCTGGCCAGACTTGGGTGCTCACCGGCTCGCTGGAGCTGATGAGCCGCGACGTGGCCAAGGACAAGCTGGAAAGCCTGGGCGCCAAGGTCGCCGGCTCGGTTTCGGCCAAGACCCACTGCGTGGTGGCCGGTCCCGGTGCCGGCTCCAAGCTGGCCAAGGCCAACGAGCTGGGCCTCAAGGTGCTGGACGAAGAAACCTTTGTGGCCTTCCTCGGCCAGCACGGTATCTCGGTATAACCCTGTAGCCGCTGCCGAAGGCTGCGATCGACCGCGCAGCGGGCGTTGCTCTGTCGGGCGCCGGAAGGTCCTGCGGACCTTATCGCAGCCTGCGGCAGCGGCTACACGGAATGGCGTTCCCCGGCAGAAGCGTCTTGAAGGCGATGGAACAATCTCTCTTGCCCATGATCTAGTCTTGGCACGCCCAGGGAGAGATCGCCATGTACCGCTTCTTCGAACAGCTCAGTTCCCGTATCGCCGCACCCTTTGTCCGTGAGGGCAGCCGCAACAGCAAGGTCTGGCGGTGTCGTTGCGGGCAATCGCTGTTCTTTCGCAACAGTCAGTGCCTGGCCTGTTCGGCGGCCTTGGGTTATCAGCCTGAGCAGAGTCGCTTGTCGTCGCTGCAGCCAGGGCCGGAGGCCGATACCTGGCGGCTGGACGTCGATCCGCAAGCCGGGCTGTTCCGGCGCTGTGCCAACCTCGATACCCCGGCGGCCTGCAACTGGCTGCTGCCTGCGCATGGCGCCGCTACCCTGTGTGTGGCGTGCAGGCTGAACCGGACCATTCCCGACCTTGGCGTGCCGGAAAACCCCGAGCGCTGGCGCATGGTGGAAATCGCCAAGCGCCGCCTGGTGGCGCAAGTGGTGAGCCTGGGCTTGCCGCTGATCGCCAAGGCCGAGGATGAAGAGGCCGGCCTGGCTTTCGATTTTGTCGGCATCGATCTGCAGGGCAGGGCGCCCATGACCGGCCACGCCAACGGCCTGATCACCCTCGACATCAAGGAGGCCGACGATGCGTATCGCGAGCAGGTGCGGGTACAGATGCGCGAACCCTATCGCACCTTGCTCGGTCACTTCCGGCATGAGGTGGGGCATTACTACTGGGATCGCCTGATCGCAGGCAGCCATTGGCTGGAGCCCTGTCGCGCGCTGTTCGGCGACGAACGCGCAAGCTACGCCGAAGCCCTGGAGCGGCATTACCAGCAGGGCGCACCGAGCGATTGGTCGCAGACCTGCGTCAGCGCCTACGCCACCATGCATCCCTGGGAGGACTGGGCGGAAAGCTGGGCCCACTACCTGCACATGATGGACGCGGTCGATACCGCGCTGGGCTTCGGCATGAGCGCCCGGGAAATGGACTTCGACTACCAACCGTTCCCGCTGGATACCCTGTATGACCCGCAGCATCCCGGCGGCCCGGCGTTCCTCTCTTTTGTTAACGCCTGGATCGAACTGGCGGGCATGCTCAACGAACTGTCACGCAGCATGGGCCAGCCGGATTTCTATCCCTTCATCCTGCCGCCGGCGGTGATTGCCAAGCTGCACTTCATCCACCTGGTGATCCAGCAGGCCGGCGGCAAGGCCGACGAAGCACTCGAACAAGCCTGAGCCCACCACTTGCTTCTGTAGGAGCGAAGCTTGCTCGCGATGCAAGCGACTCGGTCCGGCAGAAGACCGCGGCGATGTTTTCGCGAGCAAGCTTCGCTCCTACCAAGGGCGGTTAGCGAGCTGTGCGCACGCCATCGAGCAAGGCATCGACCACCGCGCGAGCCATCTCCACGGAATGCACCATGGACCAGATCAGCCCGCGTTCGATGCCGCTGCCCTGTTCGGTGATTTCATCCGAGACTTCTTCGGCGCATTTGAGCAGCAGCGAGACATGCATCAAGGCTTCTTCGGCATTCACCCCGGCCTGCACCGCGAACAGCGGCCGTTGCTGGGCATCATGCAGGCCGAAGGGCTGGCTGCGGGTTTCTTGCAGTTGCGCCAGCAGCGGTTGTTTCTGATCGTTGAGCGACAGGAGCAGGGAGGCATTGGCTGCATCCAGTTCCGGATCGCGTAGTCGGCGCGGGGCAGTGAAGGGTGGGTCGGGGACGAGCTTTTTCATGTGTGCGATTCCTTTAGCATTTAAGGAACTGCCAAATCTCACTTCCACATGAGGGGTGGCAGCCGTGCGTAGGTGTGGAAGACCGGAGCTAAAGGAATCCGGCGCACCCGAAGGTGCCCCACGCACAGCCGCCATAGAACAAGTTCACCAGTGCCATGAGGCGCCCGTGCTTGTTGATAGGGTTGTACGTCCTTAGCTCCAGACTTCCACATCCGGGTCGTTGAAATTGCAACGACCCCCGCAGACTGCCCGATCAAATTCAGGGGTACAACCCGCCCAAAGGCGTTCCAGAGTTTCTAGGAAACCCCTTACAAAACAAAGCGAAAAATCGACTGCCGGCTCGTCGCAAAACTGCCATCTCGCTCTTGCGCGGTCCCTGTAGCCGCTGCCGCAGGCTGCGATCGGTCGCGCAGCGGCCGCAATGGCGGACAACAGGGTGTTTCGTTGCTGTTCGACACATGGTTGGCAACTGCTTCGCAGTCGAGCGCAGCCTGCGGCAGCGGCTACAGGAATCGACAAGCGAGCGGGGTAATGATCCAAGTACTTGAAGCCGTTCAGATTTTTTAATCTTTACAGAGCGGTTGTAACTTCGCCGCAGATAGGTACAATGGCGCGGCTCGCCGTCAGGTGAGCATCGTTATGGTGACCCCATTGGTCCCCTCGCAACGATCAGCCGTGAACCCGGTCAGGCCTGGAAGGGAGCAGCCGCAGCGGTGACATTGTGTGCCGGGGTGTGGCTGGTGGGGTTGCCTCCATAACGCCTTCTGTCGGTCCTCGACGAATATTCTGAATTCTCCCCCCTGTTTTATCCTGATCTGGCCTCTCGCCGGTCGCTTGTTTCATTTCCCCAATCGTTCCTGCAACAACTGCGCAAACGCGTCCCGTGCGGTGTGGCGTTGTATTTCCTTGTTCCAGACAAAACGAATGTCGATCGGCTGCAGATCGGCGAAGCGGTAGCGTGCCAGCCCCGTGGACAGGGTGTAGCGGTCGAGCACGCCTTCCGGGGCCAGGGTCATGCCGGCACCGGCGCTGACGCAGTCGATAATGGTGCCCCAGCTGGCATAGCCGATGAGGGTCGCGGTCACGTCATGGGCGTTCAGCCAGTGCTCCAGGGCGCGGCGGTAAGGGCAGCCGCCGGGCCACATGAACAGGGTCTGGCCTTGCAGGTCCCGCGGGTTCAGCACGGGCGCGGCGTCGGCGCTGGTAACCAGCACCAGCGGCTCGCTGTACAGGGCGGTGCGCTCCAGTTTTGGGGGAAGGGTGTCGACCGCGACCAGTGCGCCATCGATCCGGTGATGTTGCAGTTCCTCGAACAGCTGCGACCAGGTGCCGGTTACCAGCTCCAGAGTGACCTGTGGAAAGCGCTGATGGAATTCCGCCAGCAGGGGCGGCAAGCGCCCGCCGGCGCAGGATTCGATGGCGCCGATGCGCAGGATGCCGCTGGGTTCGGCCTTGCGGTCGACCGCCCGTTTGGCCTCATCCACCAGGGCCAGGATGCGCTCGCTGTAGCCGAGAAAGATTTCTCCGTCCGGACTGATTTTCAGCCCGCGGCCGGCGCGGATAAACAGGCGGGTGCCCAGCTCTCCTTCCAGTTGCTTGAGGCGGTTGGTGATATTGGAGGGCACGCAATGCAGTTGTTCGGCCGCTCGGGCAATGCTGCCGGTGCGGGCGACCGCTTTCACCATTTTCAGTTGGCTCAGTTCCATTGCTCATTTCCAGTGAGGTCTGGTCTCAGTATCCCTTAATTGTGGTGAGTTGTGGCAGGCGGGAGACTGAAGGCCTTTCTTGTGCTGCCGAGTGTCTGCGTCTTGAACATCTCTCCTGCGTTGAAGCTGGTCCTGGCGACCGCCGCGGTCATTCTGTGTTGGGCCTACTCCCCGGTGGGTATCCACATTGGGCTGGAAGGCTACGAACCTGGCCATTTGGCGTTGCTGCGCTTTCTGATTGCTTCGCTGTTCATGGGGGCAATCGCCCTGGTGAAAAGAATCTCCCTGCCGCGCTGGCGCGATCTGCCCTGGTTGCTGGTGCTGGGCTTTTTCGCCATCGCCCTGCATCACGTCAGCCTCAACTATGGCCAGCAGGGTTTGAGCGCGGGGGCATCCAGTGTGCTGGCGCAGTCGGCGCCGATCTTCAGCACTCTGATTGCGTTTTTCTGGTTGAGAGAGCCGGTCAGCGGCTGGCGCTGGGGTTGTGTCGGGCTGGGGTTGCTGGGGGCGGTCGTGGTGGTCTGGGGCGACCAGGGCGTGGCGTCGATCGAGCCCCGGGGATTGCTGGTGCTGCTGGCGGCCTTCTCCTGGGGCTTGTACTTCGTTTTGCAGCGGCGCTATTCGGGACGTTACGACCTGCTGACCGTCGTGTGCTACATGGTCTGGGCCGGCACCTTGCTGTTGAGCCTGTATTGGCCGGGGCTGGCGGCCGCGGTGGTCCAGGCGCCGTGGCGGGTGAACCTGGCGGTATTGCTGCTGGGGCTGTTTCCCAGTGCGTTGGCTTACCTGGCGTGGGCCTATGTGCTGGCGCGGGTCGAAGTCAGCCGGGCATCCATCGCCATGTACCTGATACCGCCGGTCGCCATGCTGCTGGCGGCGCTGGTCCTGCATGAGCGGGTGCATGGCGCGGTGATCGTGGGGGCGGCGGTCGTCCTCGGCAGCGTAATGGCGATGCAGCTGGAGGGGCGCTGGGCGCGGCGCCGCTCCGTGCTGCCGGACACTATCGGCACGGCTCCTGTTCACTCCGGGGTGAGGCAAAACACCCTGAGCCGGTGCCCGTCCGGGTCCAGGGCGACGAAGGTGTAGCCGAAGTCCAGGGTGGTCGGGGCCTGGGCAATGTTCACGCTGGATTCGGCCCATTGGCCGTGCAGCAGGTCGACGCTCTGCTTATCGGCCACGGCCAGGGCCAGTTCGCCGCCACCGCCGGTGACTTGGGTGGCTGGCTCGACATCCTGTCTGGACCAGAGGCCGAGCTTGAGCCCCGAATCAAGAATGAACAGGGCAAAGGTCGGCGACAGCTCGACCGGTGGCCTGTCCAGCAGGCGGCTGTAAAAGTTGGCGCTGGTGGCGGGGCTGTCGACGTAAAGCAGAAGGTAAGTGCTGGTAGCGATCATCTGGACTCCTGGGAAGGTTGGGCTGCGCACGCCAGCTTAAGGGGCGCCGCTGTCAGTTCCTGTCAGGAGTCGTCTGGCGGAAATGAAGAGGAGGCAGGCTATCGGCTTCGATAGATCTGCCTCCTCTGCGTGTTGCTCGGCTCTAAGGCTTGGACAAGGCCAGGTCTACCGCTGCTATCAGCTTTCCCAGGTCCTTCGGGGTGGCTTTGTGAATGACACCGAACAGATACGCCCGCTGTTCGTCTTCGTCGCCCAGATCTGCGAAAAAGGCTTTCAGCTTCACCCCGAGTACATCGGCCAGCAGGAACAGGGCTTCCACACTGGGGGTGTAGGTGCCGGTTTCGAAGCGGCTGATGGTTTTAGGGTCAAAACCGGTTTTTTCGCCTAGTTCAGCCTGAGTAAGCCCCGCTACCTTGCGGTAACGCCTGATGGCTGGACCCAAACTTGAAATTTGCATCGCTCAATTCCCATTTAGAATCAAGAACTTAACGATAAATCTTTGCATTAGGCAACGCCATGATTCATCACCTTGCCTTGCAAAATGTGATGCAATTCGTAGAATCGACGCTTCGGACAGGCATTTGGTGATCTAGTTTCAGAAGATGAACTGATGAAACAAGAACTCATTGCATTTTCCTTGTTCACCAGAATCGAGGGTATGGCGCAGGCGCGAACGTCTCGCTGATGATTGCCAGTGTCCCACCCGCCAAATTCGGCTGATCCCTGACTGATTTTAGTTGATCTTCGTCGATTCGAAGGTCAATGACGGTGCCGATCGCTGTACGGTTGCAATTGCGTCAGGTGGGGCGAGACGGTGCGCCATTTTCCTCGGTCGGCCTCTTGCCGGCTTGTCTGGGCTGGCATTGTCGAATGCTGTCTATGGAGTTTTAACGTGCGTCTGAATGTGCCGGTCACCTCTGTTCAGCAGATACCTTCGGACCAGCAGCCTAAGCCTGCCTGGGTTTGCGAAGTGAGTGAGGATGAACGCCCAAACATCTCTTCCGGGCCTCGTGCCTTGGTCGAGCGGTTCAACCGCTAGCGACAGTGAGCCAGACTCATGGATGAGAAATACCGCAGGGCCGTGGACGCAGCCGCCATTTTTTCCGAGACCGACCTGACCGGCCGGATCACTTACGTCAACGACCAGTTCTGTTCGATTTCCGGCTACAGCCGTGAAGAGCTGCTGGGCGCCAATCACCGGATCCTTGGCTCCGGCCTGCACCCTCCCGAATTTTTCAGCAGCATGTGGCGCACCATTGCCCTGGGCCAGGTCTGGAAGGGCGAGATCTGCAACCGGGCCAAGGATGGGACCTTGTATTGGGTCGACAGCACTGTCGTGCCCTTGCTCGATGAGGCCACTGGTCGGGTCCAGCGTTATGTGGCGATCCGTTTCGATATCAGCGAAAAACGGCGCTTGTTGCACTCGCTGCAATGGCGGGTCGGGCACGATGTGCTGACCGGTTTGCCCAACCGTTCCTTTCTGTCCGATCTGCTCAACCAGGCGCTGGACTACTCGCGCAAGGAGAACATTGCGCTGGCGGTGTGCATGCTCGATCTCGACGGCTTCAAGGCGGTCAACGATGGCTACGGGCATGCCAGTGGCGACCTGTTATTGGTGGAGGTAGCGGCGCGCCTGCGCTCGATCATTCGCGGCGAAGACGTGGTGGCGCGGCTGGCCGGGGACGAGTTCGTGCTGATCCTGCGTCATGTGCGTGACATTCGCGAGTTGCGGGCGGCGCTGCACCGGGTGCTGGGGGTAATCGCCACGCCTTATCAGATCCAGGACAAGGAGATCAACGTCTGCGCCAGCATCGGCGTCACGCTGTTTCCCGCTGACAATGACGATGCCGACACCTTGCTGCGGCATGCCGACCAGGCGATGTACGTGGCCAAGCAGAGCGGGCGCAATCGCTTCCACTTGTTCGATGTGTCGCGGGACCGCGAGGTCAAGGCCACCCACCAGACAGTGGAGCGGGTCCGGCAGGCGCTGGCGGCCGGCGAGCTGTGCCTGCACTTTCAGCCCAAGGTCAATATGCGCAGCGGTGAGGTGGTGGGTTTCGAGGCGCTGCTGCGTTGGCAGCATCCGCAGCGGGGCATGGTTGCGCCTCGGGAGTTCCTGCCGCTGGTGGAGGAAACCGACCTGATCGTCGATATCGGCGAGTGGGTGATGGAGCAGGTCATGGCCCAGTTGCGGCAATGGCAGTTGGCCGGACAGCGTTGGCCGATCAGCGTCAATATCGCCGCGCGGCATTTCCAGCGTGGGGATTTCGTCGACCGGCTCAAGGCGGTGCTCGAGCGCCATCCGCAGATTGCCCCGCAGTTGCTGGACCTGGAAATCGTCGAGGCGGTGGCGGTGGAGAATCTCCAGCACGTCAGCGCTTGCCTCGAGGCCTGCCAGGCGCTGGGCGTGCAATTCTCCCTGGGGGATTTCGGCACCGGGCATTCGTCGCTGAGCTACCTCAAGCGCTTGCGCACCCAGACCATCAAGATCGACCGCATGTTCGTGCGCGACATGCTGCACGACAAGGGCGACCTGGCGCTGACCCAGGCCCTGATCGGCCTGGCCCGGGCGTTTGACCGGCAGGTGGTGGCCGAAGGCCTGGAAACCATGGAGCACGGCGAGTTGCTGATGTCGCTGGGCTGCGACGTGGCGCAAGGCTATTTCATCGCCCCGCCCATGCCGGCCAGCGAGGTGCCGGGCTGGGTGGCGACCTTCCTGCCGCCGCTGGAGTGGTGTCCGCAGGACGAAGCCGGCTGACAGCTACGGCGCCCCATAGCTTTGCGGGACGCTCTCGGTCGGCCTGCGGCCGGTGTACAGGCCGATGATGTCGTCGATCTCTCCTGACATCTTCATGCGCAACAAAGTGCGCAGCACTCGTTGCACCGGTAGCGCCGGATCGTTGCGGATGACGCAGCCGACCGCCTGTTCCTGGAGGATGGCTACGCCGTGCAACTGCTGGTCGGGTGGCAGGGTCTGATTGAACCAGTCCAGCGTCCATTGGTTGCTCACCGCGTACCGGTAGCGGCCGGCCCAGAGTTTTTGCAGCACCTGTTCCTGGTTGCGCGCGTCGTCGCGGATCAACTGGCGGCTGTCGAACAAGGGTTGCAGGGAAGGGTAGGTGTAGCTGAGGACGGTGCCGATGGGCTGCGTCGGCAGGTCCCTGGGAATGACCGGGAGCGGGGACTGCTCGCGGTTGACCAGCAGGTCGCGCTGGACGAACAGCGGGATACTCCAGATGTAATCGCCGGACGGGTTGGACAGCCAGGACTGGGCGGCATAGCAGCGGATATCGATTTCCCCATGATCCATGGCTGCTTGTACGCGGGCCCGGGCCAGGACATGGAATTCGGCTGGGTTGCCAACCTGGGTGGCAAGGCTGGCCATCAGGTCGTGGAGAATGCCCTGGGTGCTCCGGCCGTGTTCGATCTGTACCACGGGCATGGCCCAGCTGTCGGGGATCGAGAAGCGCAGGGCCGGTTCTGCGGCAAAACCATTCATGGCAACCAGCAGAAAGGCGCCCAAGGCTAAACGCATAGAGTCTCCACGCAGGAAAAGGCCACTGACGAGCCCGACAAAGAGCAGCTTAGCCAGATTAGACGAGCGCACCGGATGCAATTTCGCCCTTGCTCCGCTAGCATTACGGGCTTCCGCTTCCCAGTTGCGACGGTTTTCGATGAGTTATCAGGTTCTTGCACGTAAATGGCGTCCGCGCTCGTTCCGCGAAATGGTCGGCCAGACCCATGTGCTCAAGGCTCTGATCAATGCCTTGGACAGCCAGCGGCTGCACCATGCCTATCTGTTTACCGGCACCCGCGGGGTGGGCAAGACCACCATCGCGCGGATCATTGCCAAATGCCTGAACTGTGAAACAGGCATTACTTCCACGCCCTGTGGCACCTGCTCGGTATGCCGCGAGATCGACGAAGGGCGTTTCGTCGACCTGATCGAGATCGACGCCGCGAGCCGGACCAAGGTCGAGGACACGCGCGAGCTGCTGGACAACGTGCAATACGCCCCGAGCCGCGGGCGCTTCAAGGTCTACCTGATCGACGAAGTGCACATGCTGTCCAGTCACTCGTTCAACGCCTTGTTGAAGACCCTGGAAGAGCCGCCGCCCTACGTCAAATTCATTCTGGCGACCACCGACCCGCAGAAACTTCCGGCAACGATTCTTTCGCGCTGCCTGCAGTTCTCCCTGAAGAACATGACCCCGGAGCGAGTGGTCGAGCACCTGACTCACGTGCTGGGCGTCGAGAACGTGCCGTTCGAAGACGACGCGCTGTGGCTGTTGGGCCGCGCCGCCGACGGTTCGATGCGCGATGCCATGAGCCTCACCGACCAGGCCATCGCCTTCGGCGAAGGCAAGGTCATGGCCGCCGATGTGCGGGCGATGCTCGGCACCCTCGATCACGGCCAGGTCTACGACGTCCTGCATGCGCTGATCGACGGCGATGCCAAGGCCTTGCTCGAGGCCGTGCGCCACCTGGCCGAACAGGGCCCGGACTGGAACGGCGTGCTGTCGGAGATTCTCAATGTCCTGCACCGCGTGGCCATTGCCCAGGCCTTGCCGGACGGTGTCGACAACGGGCATGGCGACCGCGATCGGGTGCTGGCTTTGGCCCAGGCGTTGCCGGCCGAAGATGTGCAGTTCTATTACCAGATGGGCCTGATCGGCCGGCGCGACTTGCCGCTGGCGCCGGACCCGCGGGGCGGTTTCGAGATGGTCCTGCTGCGGATGCTGGCCTTCCGGCCAGCGGACTCGGCAGACGCGCCGAGACAACCGCTAAAGCCAGTGGGGATCAGCCAGGCCACAGTTGATTCCGCCCAATCCGTGGCTGGCGCAGCCGTTGCTGCGCCGGTAGTTGCCGCCGCGCCGGTTGTGGCGCCGGTGGTCGAGGCCACTCCTGTCGCGGCCCCGGTTGCAACGCCCGCACCTGTTTCTGCAGCCCCGGTGGCGCCTGCACCGCAACCGGTGGTCGAGACGCCGCCAGAGGTAGCGCCTGTCGTCGCCGAAGAGGTGGTCGACCTGCCGTGGAACGACCCGGTCGAACCGGTCGTCGCGCAGCAACCGGCCGTCGAGCCCGTGCTGGAGACCGCCGCGCAACAGCCTGAGCTGACTCCGATGCCGACCCCGACCCCGGACAGCGTGGTGCCGGATGCGCCGGAATGGGTCAGCGCCCCGGTGCCGGAGCCCAGCGTTGCCGAGGTCGATGCCGCGACACCGGGTATCGATCTGGACGACGAGCCGCCGCTGGACGAAGACTACATCGAGCCGGACATGGATTCGGCCTACAGCTACCTGGACGAACTGGCCAGCGAGCACGCCGCCGATCCCGAGCCGGAACCCGAGCCGTTGCCAGCCGCCCAGCCGGCCACCGGCCTGGCGCTGGAGTGGCTGGAGCTGTTCCCGAAGCTGCCGATTTCCGGGATGACGGCGAGCATTGCCGCCAACTGCACCTTGATCGCCGCCGAGGGCGACAACTGGTTGCTGCACCTGGACCCGGCCCACAGCGCCCTGTTCAACGCCACCCAGCAGCGGCGCCTGAACGATGCCCTGAACCAGTACCACCAGCGCACGCTGACGGTGAGCATCGAGCTGATCAAGCCCGAGCAGGAGACCCCGGCCCAGGCCGCGTCGCGCCGCCGGGCCAATCGCCAGCGCGAAGCCGAGGAGTCGATCCACGGCGATCCGTTCATCCAGCAGATGGTGCGGGAGTTCGGCGCGGTGGTCCGTCACGATACTATTGAACCTGTCGAGGCCCTGGTCAGCCAGGGTTAATAACTGAAGGGCACCGGGCCTTGAGGCCGGGCGCTGTTTTTATCCAAGTACTTTGAGGTGATTCCCATGATGAAAGGTGGCATGGCCGGCCTGATGAAGCAGGCGCAGCAGATGCAGGAAAAAATGGCCAAGATGCAGGAAGAGCTGGCCAACGCCGAAGTTACCGGCAAGGCGGGTGGCGATATGGTCACCGTGGTCATGACCGGTCGTCACGACATCAAGCGCGTGAGCATCGACCCAAGCCTGCTGGAAGGCGTCAGCGAAGATGACCGCGAAGTGCTGGAAGATCTGTTCGCCGCCGCCGTCAACGACGCCGTGCGCAAGATCGAAGCCAACAGCCAGGACAAGATGTCCGGCGTGACCGCTGGCATGCAACTGCCACCGGGTATGAAACTGCCGTTCTGATTCGCGCCCGCGCATCGGTCGGACTCGAAAATGCCAGGCATCGCGCCTGGCATTTTTGTTTGTGGCGCCTGTAGCCGCTGCCGCAGGCTGCGATCGAGCGCGAAGCGGTCGTCATTCAGGCGATGAGGTCTGGCTGGATGATTGCGGTTGCCGTGCAATCGATCACAGCCTGCGGCAGCGGCGAGGGAAGAGAAACATCGAACGCCGATCGCAGTACGATGGTCTGCACTCTGTATGGTCCGATTCAATTCTCGATAAGGAGTTGCTCTGATGTCGCAAGCATTGACCCTCAACCAGCGCATTGTTCTGGCCTCCCGGCCCCAGGGCGCACCCGTGCCGGAAAACTTCCGCCTGGAGCGGGTGGCGCTGCCGGACCTGGCGGATGGCCAGGTGTTGCTCAAAACCCTTTACCTGTCGCTGGACCCTTATATGCGCGGGCGCATGAGTGATGCGCCGTCCTACGCCGCCCCGGTGCAAATCAACGAAGTGATGACCGGTGGCGCAGTCAGCCGGGTCGAGCGCTCGCTGAATCCGAAATTCCAGGAGGGCGACCTGGTGGTGGGCGCCACCGGATGGCAGAGCCACAGCATTTGCGACGGGCGTAACCTGATACCGGTGCCGGCGGGTTTGCCCAGCCCTTCGATGGCCCTGGGCGTGCTGGGTATGCCGGGCATGACCGCCTACATGGGCCTGATTGACATCGGCCAGCCCAAGGCCGGGGAAACCCTGGTGGTAGCCGCGGCGTCGGGCGCCGTGGGCTCGGTGGTGGGGCAGGTGGCCAAGATCAAGGGGCTGCGGGCGGTCGGTGTGGCGGGCGGTGCCGACAAGTGCCGCTATGTGGTCGAGGAGCTGGGGTTCGATGCCTGTATCGACCACCACAGCCCGGACTTTGCCGACGAACTGGCGCAGGCCTGCTCCGAGGGCGTGGACATCTACTTTGAAAACGTCGGTGGCAAGGTATTCGATGCGGTGCTGCCGTTGCTCAACCCCAAGGCACGGATTCCGCTGTGCGGGCTGATCGCCCAGTACAACGCTCAGGAGTTGCCGCCAGGACCTGACCGCCTGCCACTGTTGCAGCGCCAGCTGTTGACCAAGCGCGTGCGCATCCAGGGGTTTATCGTGTTCGACGACTACGGCGATCGGCAGCCGGAGTTTGTCAACGCCATGGCGCCCTGGGTGCTGCAGGGCAAGGTCAAGTTCAAGGAGGATGTGGTAAACGGCCTGGAGCACGCGCCGCAAGCCTTCATCGGGCTGCTGGAAGGGCGCAACTTCGGCAAGCTGGTGGTGCGGGTCGCCCCGGACTGAGCATTTGACGCTAATCGGAGGCGCGGGTATAAACCGCGTCTCGTCGTTTTGTCGGACCTTTACCCATGAGCTTCAGCCCCCTGATTCGCCAACTGATCGATGCCCTGCGCACTTTGCCGGGTGTGGGTCAGAAAACCGCCCAGCGCATGGCCTTGCAGCTGCTGGAGCGCGACCGCAGCGGTGGTACGCGATTGGCCCAGGCGCTGAGCCAGGCCATGGAGGGCGTCGGCCACTGCCGCCTGTGCCGCACCCTGACCGAGGACGACCTGTGCCCGCAATGCGCCGATCCACGGCGCGACGACACGCTGTTGTGCGTGGTCGAAGGGCCGATGGATGTCTACGCGGTGGAGCAGACCGGTTATCGCGGTCGCTATTTCGTGCTCAAAGGCCACCTGTCGCCTCTCGACGGCCTGGGCCCGGAAGCCATCGGCATTCCCCAGCTGCTGGCGCGGATCGAAGAGCAAGGCAGTTTCACCGAGGTGATCCTGGCCACCAACCCGACGGTGGAAGGCGAGGCGACCGCCCATTACATTGCCCAGCTGTTGACCAACAAGGGCCTGATCACCTCGCGTATCGCCCATGGCGTGCCCCTGGGCGGCGAGCTGGAACTGGTGGACGGCGGCACCCTGGCGCACTCGTTTGCCGGGCGCAAGCCGATCGCGCTGTAAGTGTTTCGGCTGTGAGCAAAAAACTACTGTAGGAGCGAGCTTGCTCGCGATGGCCGCCCGACCTGGCGCGCCGCGTCGCCTGCATCGCCAGCAAGCTGGCTCCTACAGGGCGGTTCGTACGGTCCTTCTTGAAAACCAAGCAAGCGCTAGGTAAGTTTCCTCAACCTTCAGAGGAGCTTGCCGATGTCTGCCTGCCAGGAATACTTCGACCCTAGCCATCAGTTGGTCCGCGACAGCGTTCGACGTTTCGTCGAGCGGGAAATCCTCCCGGACATCGATCAGTGGGAGGAGGCGCAAGGCTTCCCCCGCGAGCTGTACCTCAAGGCTGGCGCAGCCGGCATCCTCGGTATCGGCTATCCCGAGGCCCTGGGGGGCAGCCACGAGGGCGACCTGTTCGCCAAGATCGCCGCCAGCGAGGAGCTGATGCGCTGTGGCTCCGGCGGCCTGGTGGCGGGCCTGGGTTCGCTGGACATCGGTTTGCCGCCGATCGTCAAATGGGCGCGGCCTGAGGTTCGCGAGCGGGTGGTGCCACAGGTACTGGCGGGGGAGAAGATCAGCGCCCTGGCGGTCACCGAGCCCGGCGGCGGTTCGGACGTGGCCAATCTGCAGACCCGGGCGCTGCGTGACGGCGACTTCTACCGTGTCGGCGGCAGCAAGACCTTTATCACCAGTGGCGTGCGCGCCGATTTCTACACCGTGGCGGTGCGTACCGGCGAGCCCGGTTTCGGCGGCATCAGCCTGCTGCTGATCGACAAGGGCACACCGGGATTCACCGTCGGCCGGCAACTGAAGAAGATGGGCTGGTGGGCGTCGGATACCGCCGAGCTGTTTTTCGACGATTGCCGAGTGCCGGCCAGTCATTTGATCGGGGTCGAGAACATGGGCTTCGCCTGCATCATGGGCAACTTCCAGAGCGAGCGCCTGGCGCTGGCGCTAATGGCCAACATGACCGCTCAGCTGGCGCTGGAAGAGAGCCTGAAGTGGGCCCGGGAGCGCGAGGCCTTCGGCAAGCCCATCGGCAAGTTCCAGGTGATCAAGCATCGCCTGGCGGAGATGGCGACCGCGCTGGAGGTGTCCCGCGAGTTCACTTATCGCCAGGCGGCTAAGATGGCGGCGGGCCAGAGCGTGATCAAGGAGATTTCCATGGCCAAGAACTTCGCCACCGATACCGCCGACCGCATCACCCACGATGCCGTGCAGATTCTCGGCGGGCTGGGTTACATGCGCGAAAGCCTGGTGGAGCGGCTGTATCGCGACAACCGCATCCTGTCCATCGGCGGCGGCACCCGGGAAGTGATGAACGAAATCATCAGCAAGCAGATGGGGTTGTAGGCCAGCTGAAGGCGTGGGGCGCCATCTCTGTAGGAGCGAAGCTTGCTCGCGATAGCGCCGGCCCTGACAACCCAAGTGGCGGCGATTTAACGCTCGCTCAACGAGAACTGCGTCAGGCAGAAGGTTGGAATGTCCATGTCTCGCAGGCGTTGCGAACCGCCCAGCTCAGGCAGGTCGATAATGGCGGCGGCCTCGTAGACTTTTGCCCCCATGCGACGCACCAGGTTGGCCGCGGCGATCAGAGTACCGCCGGTGGCGATCAGGTCATCGAACATCAGCACCGAATCGCCTTCGCACAGGCTGTCGGCATGCACTTCCAGGAAGGCTTCGCCGTATTCGGTCTGGTAACCCTCGGCAAGCACATCGGCCGGCAGCTTGCCTTGCTTGCGGAACAGGATCAGCGGTTTGTTCAGCTGGTAGGCGATGATCGAGCCGATCAGGAAGCCGCGGGCATCCATGGCACCGACGTGAGTGAAGTCTTCTTCGACATAACGCTGGGCAAAGGTGTCGGCGACCAGGCGCAAGGCCTTGGGCGACTGGAACAGGGGAGTGATGTCACGGAAGATCACGCCCGGTTTGGGGAAGTCGATGACTGGGCGGATCAGGGATTTGATGTCGAAGGAGTCGAAGGCCATCGTGGCGGTGTCCTGGCGGGCATGAAGTGGAGCGCGCCAGTATAGCCCCGCCCGAGCCGCTTGGCTCGGGCGGGGCTCTGCCTCAGCCTTCCAGGGAGCCGCCGGCGAGGGCGCACAGCTGGATCGGGTCGAGAATGTGCACCTCTTTGCCTTCGGCGGCGATCAGCGCGTTCTGCTGGAAGCGGGTGAACACCCGGGACACGGTTTCCACCGCCAGGCCCAGATAGTTGCCGATCTCGTTGCGCGACATGCTCAAGCGGAACTGGTTGGCCGAGAAGCCGCGGGCGCGGAAGCGTGCCGACAGGTTGACCAGGAAGGTGGCGATGCGCTCGTCGGCGGTCTTTTTCGACAGCAACAGCATCATCTGCTGGTCGTCACGGATCTCGCGGCTCATCACCCGCATCAGCTGGCGGCGCAGTTGGGGCAACTGCAGGGCCAGTTCGTCGAGGCGTTCGAAGGGGATTTCACAGACCGACGTGGTTTCCAGGGCCTGGGCGGAAACCGGGTGGATCTCGGTGTCCATGCCGGACAGGCCGACCAGTTCGCTGGGCAGGTGGAAGCCGGTGATCTGTTCTTCGCCGCCGTCGCTGAGGCTGAAGGTCTTCAGGGCACCGGAGCGCACTGCATAGACGGAGTCGAAGGCGTCGCCCTGGCGAAACAGGAACTCGCCTTTTTTCAGGGGGCGGCCGCGTTTAACGATTTCGTCCAGCGCATCCATGTCTTCCAGATTCAGAGAAAGTGGCAGGCAGAGGGGGGCCAGGCTGCAATCCTTGCAATGGGCCTGGTTGTGAGCGCGCAGTTTTACTGGCTCGGACATTCAATAGAATCCTTGTGGGAAAACACACATAAGCCGTAAGGGTAACTCACGGGAGGAGGTTCCGGCCAGTCCGTGCCGTATTGGCGCTTAGTCGTAAAGCTGTCCGTTTGTAGCTTCCAGGCCACTGCGGAAAAATGCGCTCGTGCAGTCCATTCAGGGTATTTCCAGCGCTGACCGTCACTTGCAGCCGCCGATTATCCCAGCGTCAAGTATCAGGCTTGTTTGCGCCTTGTCTGTCCCGACAGTTTTTGCCCGTCACCTGCGACAAGTTGCCGCGCCGAACGGTCAGGTTGCGGCTCATGACGCCTTAGATGACCCGGGAAAAACGCTGTCGATTCTGTTGCTCCAGATACGTGTCGAACACCATACACACCGAACGCACCAGCAGGCGCCCGGCCGGCAGCACTTCAATGCCTTCGTTGCTCAGCTTGATCAGGCCGTCTTCGGCCATGGCTTGCAGTTGTGGCCAGAGGTCGCCGAAGTAACCGCGAAAGTCGATGTTGAACTGCTGCTCGATGGCCTCGAAGCCGAGGCTGAAATTACAGATCAACTGCTGGATCACCGCGCGCCTGACGCGGTCGTCCTGATTGCACACCAGGCCGCGGCTGGTGGCCAGTTGCGCGCCACCCAGCAGATTCTGGTACTGGGTCAGGTCACTGCTGTTCTGGCAGTACAGGTCGCCGATCTGGCTGATGGCCGAGACGCCCAGGCCGATCAGGTCGCAGTGGCCATGGGTGGTGTAGCCCTGGAAATTACGTTGCAGGGTCGACTCTTCCTGGGCGATCGCCAGTTCGTCGTCGGGCAGGGCGAAGTGGTCCATGCCGATGTAGCGGTAGCCCGCAGCCGTCAGCTGTTCGATGGTGCGCTGCAGCATCTGCAGTTTTTCCGCCGGTTCCGGCAGCTCGTGGCTGTTGATCCGCCGTTGCGGCATGAAGCGCTCCGGCAGGTGGGCATAGTTGAACACCGACAGCCGGTCCGGTTGCAGGTTGATGACTTCCTCGACAGTGCGGGCGAAGTTGTCCGGCGTCTGTTTTGGCAGGCCGTAGATCAGGTCGATGTTGATCGAGCGAAACTGCAGGGTGCGCGCCGCTTCGATCACCGCCCGGGTTTCTTCCAGGCTCTGCAGGCGATTGACCGCGCGCTGTACCGCCGGGTCGAGGTCCTGCAGGCCGATGCTGACGCGGTTGAAGCCCAGCTCGCGCAGCAGGCCCATGGTCGACCAGTCGGCTTCGCGCGGATCGATCTCGATGCCGTAGTCGCCCGAATCGTCGTCCAGCAGGTTGAAGTGCTGGCGCAGGTGGCTCATCAGCTGCCGCAGTTCATCGTGGCTGAGAAAGGTCGGGGTGCCGCCGCCGAAGTGCAGTTGCTCGACCTTCTGCCCGGGGTCGAGATGGCAGGCGATCAGCTGGATTTCCTGTTCCAGGCGCTGCAGGTAGGGCATGGCGCGCCCGCGGTCCTTGGTGATGACCTTGTTGCAGGCGCAGTAATAGCAGATGTTCGCGCAGAATGGCACGTGCACGTACAGCGACAGCGGCCGTAGCGCCTTGCGGCTCTCGCGCAGGGCGTGGAGCAGGTCGAAGGTGCCCACCTGGCTGTGGAATTGCACAGCGGTGGGGTAGGAGGTGTAGCGCGGTCCCGCCAGGTCGTAACGGCGGATCAGATCGGTGTCCCAACGAATGGCGTCGAGCATGCGGGAATTCCCCCGGTAGGCAGGCAGTGTTCGCGAGTCTAGGGGGTTGGCGCCCGGACCATCTTGATTTGCATCAAGGCTGGCGGGGGCGCGGAACCTGTCATACGAGTCTTGTGTCGGCGCTGCCGAAGGGCGGAGGCAGCGGGAAGGGTTGCCTCAGTGCCCCATCAACCAATGCTGATGTGGACCGGGCAAGGTCCAGATGCCGAACAGGATCACCAGCAGGCCGCCGGCCATGCGCACGCTGCGCCGACGCAGCAGCGCGGTGACCCGTTCCGCTGCGAGCCCGGTCGCCAGCAGCACCGGCCAGGTACCCAGGCCGAAGGCCAGCATCAGCAAGGCGCTGTCGAGGGCATTGCCCTGGCTGGCGGACCACAGCAGGGTGCTGTAGACCAGGCCGCACGGCAGCCAGCCCCAGAGCGCGCCCAGCAGCAAGGCGCGTGGCAGGCTCGACACCGGCAGCAGGCGGTTGGCCACCGGCTGTATATGGCGCCACAGGCCGCGTCCGAGGCTTTCGATGCGGGTCAGGCCGCTCCACCAGCCGGCCAGGTACAGGCCCATGGCAATCAGCAGCAGGCCGGCCAGCACGCGCATGGCCATGGCCGCCGGGCTGCTGGCCACGGCCCAGCCGGCCAGGCCGATCAGCAGGCCCGCGGTGGCATAGCTGAGGATGCGTCCCAGGTTGTAGGCCAGCAGCAGGCGAAAACGCCGGCTGCGTTGCTCCGGGGGAATGGCCAGGGTCAGGGCGCCCATCAGGCCGCCGCACATGCCCAGGCAGTGACCGCCGCCGAGCAGGCCGAGAATCACCGCGGAAACCAGCAGCGGTGCCAGCTCAAGCATGGGGCGGCGCCTGGTCTTTGTGTGGTGGCTGCTCGGCCGTCGGTGAGCCCTTGGCCTCGTCGACCGCGGCAGTGTGCTTGGGGTCCTGGTCGTCGAACAGAATGCTGTGGGCGGGGCCGTCGAGGTCATCGTACTGACCGCTGTCGACCGCCCAGAAGAAGATGTAGATGGCGATGGCCACGATCAGCAGCGCCGCCGGGATCATCACGTAGAGAGCTGGCATGGGTAGGCTCCATGCCCGCGCGGCTCAGGCCGGCAGCGGGCGGGTTTGGGTCGTGGCCTCGGCCTGGGGCTGACGCGGCAGGCGAGTCAGGCGCAGGGCATTGAGCACCACGGTCAACGAACTGATGGACATGCCGATGGCGGCCCATACCGGAGTGATCCAGCCGAGGGCGGCGAACGGCAGCATGAGGCCATTGTACAGCCCGGCCCACAGCAGGTTCTCGATGATTATCCGACGCGTGCGGCGGGCCAGGCCGAAGGCCTGCACCAGCGCATCCAGGCGGTTGGACAGCAGCACCGCATCGGCGCTGGTCTTGGCCAGGTCGGTGGCCGAGCCCATGGCCACGCTGATATCGGCGGCGGCCAGCACCGGCACATCGTTGACCCCGTCGCCGAGCATCAGCACTTTGCGACCCTGGCGATGCAGTTGTTGCAGCACCTGCAGCTTGTCGTCGGGACGCAGGCCGCCGCGGGCTTCGTCGATGCCCAGTTCGGCGGCGACGCTGGCGACCATCGGCGAGCTGTCGCCCGAGAGCAGCAGGGTGTTCCAGCCGCGCGCCTTGCAGGCGGCCAGCAGCGCCGGAGCGTCGCTGCGCAGGCGATCGTCGAGGACCAGCCAGGCCAGCGGCCCTTGGCTATCGCCCAGCAGCAGCCATTGGCCGGCTTCGTCCGGCATCGCCGGGACCGCACAGGCGCTGAGCTCGCAGACGAAGGCGGGCTGGCCGATGCGCAGACGCTGTTCGCCCACCAGTCCTTCCAGGCCCAGCCCGGGCATGCTCAGCACTTCTTCCGCGGCCAGCGGCGCACGGCCGAAGGCTCGGGCAATCGGGTGTTCGGAGCGGTTTTCCAGGGCGGCGGCCAGGCCCAGGCACTGCTGGCTGTCGAGGTCGCCCACAGGAAGAATCGAGCGCAAGGCCAGGCGCCCCTCGGTGAGGGTGCCGGTCTTGTCGAAAATCACCGTGTCGATCTGGTTCAGGCCTTCGAGTACATGGCCGCGGGTCAGCAGCAGGCCGAGTTTGTGCAGGGTGCCGGTGGCGGCGGTGAGCGCGGTCGGGGTGGCCAGGGACAGCGCACAGGGGCAGGTGGCGACCAGCATGGCCAGGACGATCCAGAAGGCCCGGGAGGCGTCCAGTTGCCACCAGAGCAGGCCGATGGCGGCCGCGGCGATCAGGGAGAACAGCAGGAACCATTGGGCGGCGCGGTCGGCGATCTCCGCCAGGCGCGGTTTTTCCGCCTGGGCCCGGTCCAACAGGCGGACGATGGCCGACAGGCGCGTGTCCTGACCCAGGGCCAGGACCTCCACGGTCAGCGCGCCCTCGACGTTGAGGGTGCCGGCGGTAACCGCATCGCCGATGTTGCGCGGTTGCGGCAGGTATTCACCGGTGAGCAGGGATTCGTCGATGCTCGACTGGCCATCGAGGATCTTACCGTCGGCCGGCAGGATGGCGCCGGGATGCACCAGCACCTGGTCGCCCAGGCGCAGTTCGCTGAGCAGGATGCGTTCGCTCTGGCCGTCGGCGCCCAGGCGCAGGCACGAGGCCGGCAGCAGGTTCACCAGTTGCGCGGTAGCGGCGGCGGTGCGTTCGCGGGCACGGCGTTCCAGGTAGCGTCCGGCCAGCAGGAACAGGGCGAACATGCCCACGGCATCGAAGTACAGCTCGCCGACGCCAGTGATCGAGGTCCAGATCCCGGCGATGTAGGCGGCGCCAATCGCCAGCGATACGGAAACGTCCATGGTCAGGTGGCGGGTGCGCAGGTCGCGCAGGGCGCCCTTGAAAAACGGCGCGCAGCTGTAGAACACGATCGGCGTCGTGAGAAACAACGCAACCCAGCGCAGGATGGTGTGCAGCTCGGGGCTCAGGTCGATATTGAATTCCGGCCAGGTGGCCATGGTCGCCATCATCGCCTGGAACCACAGCAGTCCGGCCACGCCCAGTTGGCGCAGGGCCAGGCGGTTTTCACTGGCCAGTTGCTCGGAAGCACGGTCGGCCTGATAGGGGTGTGCGGCGTAGCCGATCAGGCGCAGCTCGCTGAGCACCTGGCTCAGTGGCAACTGGCTGTCGGCCCAGCGCACATGCAGGCGATGGTTGGACAGGTTCAGCCGCGCCTCGGCCACCGCCGGCAGGCTGCGCAGGTGTTTCTCGATCAGCCAGCCACAGGCGGCGCAGCTGATGCCTTCCATCAGCAGGGTGGTTTCGGCCAGTTCGCCCTCATGCCGGACGAAGGGTTGCTGCACGTCCGCCCGGTCGTACAGCGCCAGTTCGTCCACCAGTTGCACCGGCAGCGCCTCCGGGTTGGCCGAGGCTTCGCTGCGATGGCTGTAGTAGCTCTCCAGGCCGCCGGCGACTATGGCTTCGGCCACTGCCTGACAGCCCGGGCAGCAGAACTCGCGGGAGGCGCCGAGCACGACGGCGGTGAAGCGGCTGCCGGCGGGAACGGGCAGGGCGCAGTGGTAGCAGGGCAGTGGCGTGGTCATCGCGGGTCTTTGTTCCAGGGGCGGACCTCATCGCCGGCAGGCCGCTGCCTGGGAAGCAGCAGCCTGCCGGCGATGTTCGGAGGGCGCTTACTTGTCCAGGTGTTCCGCGCCTTGCAGCGGTTCGTCACCCAGCAGCAGGTCCTTGTCGTGGCTGACCTGTTCCTCTTCGAACATGCGCCAGGTCTTGTCGCCCTCGACACCCAGCAGTTCGACAAACCGGCGGCCATCGACCTTGTCGCTCAACTGGCCAATGTAGCGGCCTTGTTCGGTTTCGCTGCGGGCGAGGGTGATCTTGCGGTCTTTTTCCGGCTGGGTCGGCGAGATCAGGTTCAGCTCCAGGGTGGCGGGCGCGCTGTTGCCGCTCAGGCGCAGGTCGACTTCGCCGGTGAGGTCATCCAGGTGCACGCTGGCGCGCAGTTGCAGGGTCTGGGCCAGCAGCTCGCGGTCCAGGGAGCGGTTGATGCCTTTGCCGGCCTCGTAGTAGTTGTCGTTGACCAGGTTGTCCGGGTTGTTCACCGCGATGGTCACCATGGACAGGGTCAAGGTCACCGAGCAGGCCAGGATACCGATGATGATCCAGGGCCAGAGGTGCTTGTACCAGGGGCTTGTGGCGGTCGCTGCGGGCATGATGACTTCTCTTAACGAATTTGTGGGCCGATGAACCGGCTCTTGGCTTCAACGTGGACGCTTTCGTCGTCGGCGTCCTTGAGGATGAACTTCACCTCGTTGGTGCTCGACGGCAGTTGTTCCGGCGAACTCGACAGCTCGACCGGCATGCTGACGATATCGCCGGCCGCCACCTTGATCTCGCGCCGGCCTTGCAGCTTCAGGTCCGGCAGGCCGGCGGCGTCCAGTACGTAGGTATGGTCGCGCTGGTCCTTGTTCATGATCTTCAGGCTGTAGACGTTTTCGATCCGGCCTTCGGCGTTCTCGCGATAGAGCACGCGGTCCTTGCTGACATCGAAGCCCACCAGCGAGCGCATGAAGAAGGCCGTGACCAGCAGGCTGATCATCGCCAGCAGCACCAGCGCATAACCGATCAGGCGTGGACGCAGTTTATGGGTTTTCTGCCCGGACAGGTTGTGTTCGGTGGTGTAGCTGATCAGGCCGCGCGGGTAGTCCATCTTGTCCATGATGTTGTCGCAGGCATCGATACAGGCGGCGCAGCCGATGCATTCGATCTGCAGGCCGTCACGGATGTCGATGCCGGTCGGGCAGACCTGCACGCACATGGTGCAGTCGATGCAATCGCCCAGGCCCATGGCCTTGTAGTCGGCGCCTTTCTTGCGCGGGCCGCGACCTTCGCCGCGACGCGGGTCGTAGGAGACGATCAGGGTGTCCTTGTCGAACATCACGCTCTGGAAGCGGGCGTACGGGCACATGTAGATGCACACCTGTTCGCGTAGCCAGCCGGCGTTGCCATAGGTGGCGAGGGTGAAGAAGCCGACCCAGAAATACGACCAGCCATCGGCCTGGCCGGTGAAGAAGTCGATGACCAGCTCGCGGATCGGCGAGAAGTAACCGACGAAGGTCATGCCGGTGACGAAGCCGATCAGCAGCCAGAGGCTGTGCTTGCTGAACTTGCGCAGCCATTTGTTGGCGCTCATCGGCGCCTTGTCGAGCTTGATGCGCTGGTTGCGGTCGCCTTCGGTGACCTTCTCGCACCACATGAAGATCCAGGTCCAGACGCTTTGCGGGCAGGTATAGCCGCACCAGACGCGCCCGGCATACACAGTGATGAAGAACAGGCCGAAGGCGGCGATGATCAAAAGCCCCGACAGCAGGATGAAATCCTGGGGCCAGAAGGTGGCGCCGAAGATGAAGAACTTGCGTTCCGGCAGGTTCCACCAGACGGCCTGGTGGCCGCCCCAGTTGAGCCACACCGTACCGAAATACAGCAGGAACAGGGCCGCACCGCCAACCATCCGCAAGTTGCGGAAGAGGCCGGTGAAAGCGCGTGTGTAGATTTTTTCCCGAGAGGCGTAGAGGTCTACGCTGTTGTTCGAATTCTTGGCAGGAGGGGTGACGTCATGTACCGGAATCTGGTTGCTCATCATTGCATCCCACGGCAGTGGAGAAATGCCCCGGTCAGTACGTGCCGACCGCGATCAAGTAGGGGTGTTGCAGTGGCGCAATGATACGCCTGTCGCTCTAGCTCAAGGGTGCGACCTTTGGTCGCGTTGGGGGAAATCAATTGATGGTGTAATGACTTGAATCAATTGACTTGTGAATTATGGACGCTTTTCGCCGCGACCGCGTTCAATCGTTCCACGGGTTGAGCAGTTGCACACCGCTGGACTGGAAGTCGGCGATGTTGCGGGTAACGACTGTCAGCCCATGTTCCAGGGCGGTCGCCGCAATCAGGGCATCGCATTCATTACTGCGATCAGGAACGTGCAATCGGGCGCAGCGCATCGCGACAGCAGGGTCAATGGCCAGTATTCGTCCATTGAAAGCGGGCATCACGTGCAGTTCCAGCCAGGCACGCAGCAGCGCCCCTTGGGTGCGATCGCGGCGTTCCAATCGCAGGATGCCGGTTTCCAGTTCCAATAACGTAATGACTGACAAAAACAGGCTGGTTGGCGCCACGGTCTGAGCCCAGGCCACTACCTTGCGATCAGCGTTGGGCTTGCGTAATTCGGACACGATGTTGGTATCGAGCAAAAACATCAGGACAGATCGATCTCGCGAGGAATGATGGTTGCGCGCTCTGTTTCGAAATCGATTTCAGGCGCTTCAGGCATGACCAGCATGTCGACGATGCTGGTGTTCAGGCCGCTCAGTTTTTCGTAGTCCTCAATGCTTAGCAGCACATGGGCGGGCCTGCCACGGTCGGTGATGATGACCGGGCCGTTTCTTGAGGCTTTTTTGGCACCACTTGTGTCCTGATTGAATTCGCGACTGGAGATGGTGGTGGTAGGCATCGTCATATCCTCGACAAAAATTTCATGTAGCAACGTTACTACTCTTGGCGGGGAGGCGGCAATCTCAAGCGGGGGCAGAGCGACGGACGTGAGGGGAGAGGAAAATAAAAAGGCCCCGCCAATGGACATTGGCGGGGCCTTTTCTGTTACCCGAAGGTGTCTGCCTTACTCGGCGTCCGCCGGCTTGTCACTGTGGGACAGGCTGTAGACGTAAGCGGCCAGCAGGTGGACCTTGTCGTTGCCTTGCAGCTGTTCCTGGGCAGGCATCTGGCCCTGGCGGCCGTAACGGATGGTCTGCTGCAGTTGGGCGAAGCTCGAGCCGTAGATGAACGCACCCGGGTGGGTCAGGTCAGGCGCGCCCATGGCTGGGGTGCCTTTACCGGCCGGACCGTGGCACGCCACGCAGTTGGCGGCGAAGATCTTCTGGCCGTTGGCCGGGTCGGCCTTGGCGCTTTCCGGCAGCTTGCGGCCATCGAGGTTGGTCAGCACGTAGGCGGCCACATCGCTGACGCCTTGTTCGCCGATGACTTCGGCCCAGGCCGGCATCACCGCGTGACGACCGCCCATGATGGTGGTCTTGATGGTCTCCGGCTCGCCGCCCCAGCGCCAGTCGGCGTCGGTCAGGTTCGGGAAGCCATAGGCGCCCTTGGCGTCGGAACCGTGGCAGACCGAGCAGTTGGAGGCGAACAGGCGGCCACCCATCTTCAGGGCTTGCGGGTCCTTGGCGACTTCTTCGATCGGCATGGAGGCGAACTTGGCGAAGATCGGACCGAACTTGGCGTCCGACTTGGCCATTTCCTTTTCCCACTCGTGCACGCCGGTCCAGCCGGTCTGGCCGTTGGCGAAGGGGGTCTGCTTTTCGGTGTCCAGGTAGTTGTAGCCTGGCAGCAGGCCTTTCCAGTTACCCAGGCCCGGGTAGAGCACCAGGTAACCCAGGGCGAAGACGATGGTGCCGACGAACAACATGAACCACCATTTCGGCAGCGGGTTGTCGTACTCCTCGATCCCGTCGAAGGAGTGGCCGACCGTCTCGTCGGTCTGCTCGGCGCGCTGGCCCTTGCGGGTCGACAGCAGCAGCCAGGTCAGGGCGAAAATGGTACCCAGACTGAGGACTGTGACGTACAGACTCCAGAACGTAGTCATTCTTTGTTACTCCTAGAAGCTTGCTCGACGTGCTTGATGGCTTCGGGATCATCCGCGAACGGCAGCAAGGTCGCGTCTTCGAACTCGGACTTGCGCTTGGGGCTGAATACCCACAGCGCCAGGCCGATGAAGGCCACCATCACCACTACGGTGCCCAGGCCACGAATCATCCCGATATCCATCTAAATCACCGTTTGCTTTTGATGATGGTGCCAAGGCCTTGCAGATAGGCCACCAGCGCGTCCATTTCGGTTTTGCCCTTCACGGCATCCTTGGCACCGGCGATGTCTTCGTCGGTGTAAGGGACGCCGAGCGTGCGCAAGACTTCCATTTTTTTCGCGGTGTCTTTGCCGTCGAGCTTGTTTTCTACGAGGAACGGGTAAGCCGGCATTTTCGACTCGGGTACAACGTTGCGCGGGTTGTACAAGTGCGCACGCTGCCAGTCATCGGAGTAACGGCCACCGACGCGGGCCAGGTCCGGACCGGTACGCTTGGAACCCCACAGGAACGGGTGGTCCCAGACGCTTTCGCCGGCGACCGAGTAGTGGCCGTAGCGTTCGGTTTCGGCACGGAACGGACGGATCATCTGCGAGTGGCAGCCGACACAGCCGTTGGCGATATAGACGTCGCGGCCTTCCAGTTCCAGGGCGGTACGCGGCTTCATGCCTTCCACCGGCTTGTTGGTGACGTCCTGGAAGAACAGCGGGACGATCTGGGTCAGGCCGCCGATGCTGACGGCGATGACCATGAAGAAGGCCAGCAGGCCGATATTCTTCTCTACTGCTTCATGCTTCATCAGTGAGCTCCAACTACAGAGATCTGAGCGGCGGCTTCAGCTTCAGCCGGGTTCGAGGCGCGAACGGTGCGGAACACGTTGTACGCCATGAACAGCATGCCGGCGGCAAAGAACGCACCGCCCAGGGCGCGCACGATGAAACCAGGGTGGCTGGCCTGCAGGGCTTCGACGAAGGAGTAGGTGAGGGTGCCGTCATCGTTGATTGCACGCCACATCAGGCCCTGGGTGATGCCGTTGACCCACATCGAGGCGATGTAGAGCACGGTACCGATGGTTGCCAGCCAGAAGTGGGTGTTGATCAGGCCGATGCTGTGCATCTGCTGGCGACCGAAGACTTTCGGGATCATGTGGTACAGGGCGCCGATGGAGATCATCGCTACCCAGCCCAGAGCGCCGGCGTGTACGTGGCCGATGGTCCAGTCGGTGTAGTGCGACAGCGAGTTGACGGTCTTGATCGCCATCATCGGACCTTCGAAGGTCGACATGCCGTAGAACGCCAGGGACACCACCAGGAACCGCAGGATCGGGTCGGTGCGCAGCTTATGCCAGGCGCCCGAGAGGGTCATCATGCCGTTGATCATGCCGCCCCAGCTTGGCGCCAGCAGGATGATCGACATGGCCATGCCCAGGGACTGTGCCCAGTCCGGCAGCGCGGTGTAGTGCAGGTGGTGCGGGCCGGCCCAGATGTACAGGGTGATCAGCGCCCAGAAGTGCACGATGGACAGGCGATAGGAGTAGATCGGACGCTCGGCCTGTTTCGGCACGAAGTAGTACATCATCCCCAGGAAGCCGGTGGTCAGGAAGAAGCCCACCGCGTTGTGGCCGTACCACCACTGGATCATGGCGTCGGTTGCGCCCGAGTAGGCCGAGTAGGACTTGAAGAAGCTGACCGGCAGGGAAGCGTGGTTGACGATGTGCAGCATCGCGGTGACCACGATGAAGGCACCGTAGAACCAGTTACCCACATAGATGTGCTTGGTCTTGCGCTTGACGATGGTGCCGAAGAACACCAGACCGTAGGTGACCCAGACGATGGCCAGCAGGATAGCCAGGGGCCATTCCAGTTCCGCGTATTCCTTGGTGGTGGTGTAACCCAGCGGCAAGGTAACGATCGCGCCGACGATCACGGCTTGCCAACCCCAGAAGGTGAAGGCCGCCAGGCTGTCGGAAATCAGTCGCGTTTGGCAGGTTCGCTGCACGACGTAGTAAGAAGTGGCAAACAACGCACATCCACCGAAGGCGAAAATCACCAGGTTGGTGTGCAGCGGGCGCAGGCGTCCAAAGGTCGTCCATGGCAGACCGAAGTTCAACTCCGGCCAGACCAGTTGCGAGGCGATGAAGACACCGAGCCCCATGCCAAGGATCCCCCAGACCACCGTCATGATGGCGAACTGGCGGACTACCTTATAGTTATAAGCAGTCGGACTGATTGCTGTGCTCATTCTAAGGTTCCACGGTTTGGGTGTTTTATTAGGAGTAAAAATCGGCCGCAAGTATGGAGAAAGCAGGGGGTCATTGCAACGCGCCATGACCTGGGTCAATGCTTTCAAAAGCTGATTCTGCGGCCTTTCCATGCGCGGAGTAAGGACAAAATCGGCCCAGGACAAAATGTCGCAGCGGATGAAAAAGGCGAGGGGGTACAGGTCAGTTGTAACCGGGTGTGTGGAAAGCCATTGAGCGAGCGACAGACGGTAAGTGGCACGACAGCCGGTATACACCAGCCTTTGCGGCCTGTCCTCGAACGACGGCTTCGAATGGAACGGCTACTTCTGGTCTGTGACCGGCCATTGCCAGTCCACTGCGAAGCAGCTTAGACCTGAATCCGGAGAGTGGAAAGGCAGAGGGTAGAGAGGGTGCGACACTTGGTCGCGCAGAGGCAGGGAACTGCCGCATCGAGCGATGCGGCAGTGGGTGGAGCGGTTATTGCTCGCTTGGGGTCTCGGTCTGCGGCTGGCTGGCCGCGGTGTGGGACAGGCTGTAGACGTAGGCCGCGAGCAGCTGCACCTTGTCGTTGCCCAGCAGTTCGCTCTGCGCCGGCATGTGGCCCTGGCGACCATGGCGAATGGTCTGTTGCAGCTGGGTCAGGCTGGTGCCGTAGATGAAGCCCGCCGGTTGCGTCAGGTTCGGCGCGCCCATGATTTCCGTGCCCTGGCCGTTGGCGCCGTGACAGGCGACGCAAGTAGTGCTGAACGCCTGCTTGCCGGCGACCAGGTCGGCGCTGCTGTCGGCGGGCAACGGCAGGCCGGCGAGTTCGTGACGCACATAGGCCGCGACGTTCTTCACCCCGTCCTCGCCCAGCACTTCACCCCAGGCCGGCATGGCCGCCATGCGACCGCCCATGATGGTGGCCTTGATGGTGTCGGCGTTGCCGCCCCAGCGCCAGTTGTTGTCGGCCAGGTTAGGGAAGCCGAAGGCACCCTTGGCATCCGAGCCGTGGCACACCGAGCAGTTGGAAGCGAACAGGCGTCCGCCCATTTTCAGCGCCTGCGGATCCTTGGCCACTTCTTCCACGGGCATGGCGGCGAACTTGGCGAAGATCGGGCCGAACTTGGCGTCTGCCTTGTCCATTTCCTTTTCCCACTCGTGCACACCGGTCCAGCCATTTTCATAGCCGGGCAGGATGCCTTTCCAGTTGCCCAGGCCCGGGTAGAGGATCAGGTAGCCGACGGAAAACACCAGGGTGCCGGCGAACAGCATGAACCACCACTGCGGCAGCGGGTTGTCGTACTCCTCGATGCCGTCGAAGCTGTGGCCCATGGTCTGGTCGACGCTGCCCTTGGTCTCGCCCTTGCGCGTGCCGATCAACAGCCAGGTCAGGCCGATCAGGCTGCCTATGGTCAGTACGCAGATGTACGTACTCCAGAAGGTGGTCATGGCCGAATGCTCCTTGTCGCGTGCTCTTCGGATTGAGCGTCATCAGATGGATTGCCGTGCACTTGCGGCGAAGGTTCGTCGGCGAAGGGCAGCAGGCGTGCCTGGGCGAACTCCGGGTTGCGCTTGGCGTTGAAGACCCAGATCGACAGGCCGATGAAGGCAATCATCACCACCAGCGTGCCGAGCCCGCGGATCATGCCGCTATCGAGTTCAAGAACCATGGCTCACCTCTTGCTCTTGATCGCAGTGCCAAGCACTTGCAGGTAGGCGACCAGGGCATCCATCTCGGTCTTGCCCTTGAGGGAGGCGACGGCACCGGCGATATCGTCGTCGTTGTACGGCACGCCGAGGGTGCGCATGGCGCGCAGCTTGGTCTCGGTGTGGCTGCTGTCGACCTGTTGGGTGACCAGCCATGGGTAGGCCGGCATCTTTGACTCGGGCACCACGTTGCGCGGGTTGTACAGGTGCGCGCGGTGCCAGTCGTCGGAGTAGCGGGCGCCGACCCGGGCCAGGTCCGGACCGGTACGCTTGGAACCCCACAGGAACGGGTGGTCCCAGACGCTTTCGCCGGCGACCGAGTAGTGGCCGTAGCGTTCGGTCTCGGCGCGGAACGGACGTATCATCTGCGAGTGGCAACCGACGCAGCCTTCGCGGATGTAGATATCGCGGCCTTCCAGCTGCAGGGCGGTGTAGGGCTTCATGCCTTCCACCGGCTTGTTGGTGACGTCCTGGAAGAACAGCGGGACGATCTGGGTCAGACCGCCGATGCTCACGGCAAATACCATCAGCAGCATCAGCAGGCCGACGTTTTTCTCGATGACTTCGTGTTTCATGGCGGACTCCTCAGGCCATCTGCGCAGCGGCGGTGATTTCGGCAGGCTGGGCCGCGCGCACGGTGCGCCAGGTGTTGTAGGCCATCAGCAACATGCCGAAGAGGAAGATCGCGCCTCCGACCAGCCGCACGATGAAGCCTGGGTGGCTGGCCACCAGGGTTTCGACGAAGGAGTAGGTCAGCGTCCCGTCTTCGTTGACGGCGCGCCACATCAGGCCCTGGGCGATGCCGTTGACCCACATCGAGGCGATGTAGAGCACGGTGCCGATGGTGGCGAGCCAGAAGTGCGCGTTGATCAGGCCGATGCTGTGCATCTGCTGGCGACCGAAGACTTTCGGGATCATGTGGTACAGCGCGCCGATGGAAATCATCGCCACCCAGCCCAGGGCGCCGGCGTGGACGTGGCCGATGGTCCAGTCGGTGTAGTGGGAGAGGGCGTTGACGGTCTTGATCGCCATCATCGGACCTTCGAAGGTCGACATGCCGTAGAACGCCAGGGACACCACCAGGAACCGCAGGATCGGGTCGCTGCGCAACTTATGCCAGGCACCCGACAGAGTCATCATGCCGTTGATCATGCCGCCCCAGCTCGGTGCCAGGAGGATCAGCGACATCACCATGCCCAGGGACTGCGCCCAGTCCGGCAGCGCGGTGTAGTGCAGGTGGTGCGGGCCGGCCCAGATGTACAGGGTGATCAGCGCCCAGAAGTGCACGATGGACAGGCGATAGGAATACACCGGACGCTCGGCCTGCTTGGGCACGAAGTAGTACATCATCCCCAGGAAGCCCGCAGTCAGGAAGAAGCCCACCGCGTTGTGGCCGTACCACCATTGCACCATGGCGTCGGTCGCACCGGCATACACCGAGTAGGACTTGGTCAGACTGACGGGCAGTTCCAGGTTGTTGACGATGTGCAGGATGGCCACGGTGATGATGAAACCGCCGAAGAACCAGTTGCCGACGTAGATGTGCTTGGTGTTGCGCTTCATCACCGTGCCGAAGAACACGATGGCGTACGCCACCCAGACGATGGTGATGAGGATGTCGATCGGCCATTCCAGCTCGGCGTATTCCTTGGAGCTGGTGTAGCCCAGCGGCAGGCTGATGGCCGCCAGGAGGATTACCAGCTGCCAGCCCCAGAAGCAGAATGCGGCGATTTTCGGCGCGAACAGTTGGGTCTGGCAGGTGCGTTGCACCGAGTAGAAGGAGCTGGCGAACAAGGCGCAGCCGCCAAAGGCGAAGATCACCGCGTTGGTGTGCAACGGGCGCAGGCGACCGAAACTGGTCCAGGGCAGGTTGAAGTTGAGTTCGGGCCAGACCAACTGGGCAGCGAGAAAAACCCCGAGCCCCATGCCGACGATGCCCCACACCACCGTCATAATGGCGAATTGGCGGACCACCTTGTAGTTGTAGGCGGTACTGATAGAAGTGTTCATGGTTCCCCATCCACGGTTCAGCTGAAGTGAAAGCGACTGCGCACGGCAAGGCGCGCTCACTTCTTCTGGAGTTATAGGCAGACTAAAAGCGAGGTAAGCATGGGCAAACGGCAAGGGCCTGTTATTGACGGGGATCAATGGGCGCAGTGCGTGCGGGAACGGGGCTGGCTCTGGGATGTCGCGCAGCAGTCGCTGGCCGGCGAACCGCTGACCCTGATCCTGGCCCATGGCGCTGGTGCGCCGATGGACAGTGCTTTCATGAACGATATGGCCGCACGCCTTGCGGCGCATGGGGTCAACGTCCTGCGCTTCGAGTTTCCCTACATGGCTCAGCGTCGCCTCGATGGTGGCAAACGGCCGCCTAACCCGGCGCCGAAGCTGCTGGAGTGCTGGCGCGAGGTCTATGCCCAGGTGCGACCTCATGTCGCTGGGCAGTTGGCCATCGGCGGCAAGTCCATGGGCGGGCGCATGGCCAGTTTGCTCGCCGATGAGCTGGGCGCCGATGCGCTGGTGTGCCTGGGGTATCCGTTTTATGCCGCCGGCAAGCCGGAGAAACCGCGGGTCGCTCACTTGGCCGAATTGCGCACCACGACCCTGATCGTCCAGGGCGAGCGCGACGCCCTTGGTAACCGGGCGGCGGTCGAAGCCTATGCGCTGGCGCCGGCTATCGAGCTGTTCTGGCTGGCGGCGGCCGACCATGACCTGAAACCGCTCAAGGCCTCAGGCTTCACCCATGAGCAGCACCTGGAAGCGGCGGCGCAGAAAGTTGCCGAGGTTTTGCGTCAACTGAATGGCTGAACGCTTTTTTGACTGTAGGAGCGAAGCTTGCTCGTGATTGTTTTTCAAGGCGACAACGGTGGCGACTGCCAAGCTCCATCGCGAGCAAGCTTCGCTCCTACAGATACAGAAGACGCGCGTGGTGCTGGAAAACAGGCAATAAAAACCCGGAAGGCGAACCTTCCGGGTTTTTTGTCTGGCTTCGGCTTAGCGGTTGAAGCGTTCGACCAACGAGTACTGCGTGTTGGCGGTGCGGGTCAGCTCTTCGCTGAGTTGCGCCGAATGCTGCGCCTGCTCCGAGGTCTGGTCGGCCAGTTGGGCGATGGTGCTGATGTTGCGGCTGATCTCCTCGGCCACGGCGCTTTGCTCTTCGGTGGCGGCAGCGATCTGGGTGGTCATGTCGGTGATGTTGGCCACCGCTTCGCTGATGCCCACCAGCGCCTGGTCGGCTTCCAGCACCCGGGCCACGCCTTCCTCGGCCTGACGGTGTCCGGCGTCCATGGTTTGCACCGCCGTGCTGGCGGTTTGCTGGAGCTTGGCGATCAGGGTGTGGATCTGCCCGGTGGATTCGCTGGTGCGTTGCGCCAGTTGGCGAACCTCGTCGGCCACCACCGCGAAGCCGCGGCCCATTTCCCCGGCGCGAGCCGCTTCGATGGCCGCGTTCAGCGCCAGCAGGTTGGTCTGGTCGGCGATGCCCTTGATCACATCGACCACGCCACCGATTTCGTCGCTGTCCTTGGCCAGCTGGGTCACGGTCAGGCCGGTTTCGCCCACCACCACCGACAGGCGCTGGATCGCTTCGCGGGTTTCCCCGGCGATGTCGCGACCGCGCCCGGTGAGGCGATTGGCTTCCTGGGTGGCATCGGCGGTGCGCTGCACGTGGCTGGCCACTTCCTGGGTGGTGGCGGCCATCTGGTTGACCGCGGTGGCCACCTGTTCGGTTTCCACGCGCTGGCGTTCCAGGCCGCTGGAGCTGTTGTGCGCCAGGGTGTCGGACTGCCGCGCCTGCTCGTTGAGGTGCTCGGCGGTATCCTGCAGGCGGGTCAGGCAGGTTTTCAGGCGGGCTTCCTGGCTGAGGATCGACATCTCCAGGCGCGCCTGGGCGCCACGGCTGTCGGTGTACATCTGGGCGATCAGTGGGTCGGAGGTGGTCTGCTCGGCCAGGCGCAGCAAACGCTTGAGGCCGCGCTGTTGCCAGCTCAGCCCGAGCAGGCCGAGCGGCACGCAAAGGCCGGCGGCGAGGGCAAAGCCCCAGGAAGAGTTGAGCCAGGCGCCAATCAGGAAGCTCAGCTGGCTGATCAGGATGAATGGCAGCCAGTCCTGAAGTATCGGCAGCCATTTGTCGCGTTTCGGAATGGCCGACTTGCCCTGGTTGATGCGTTGGTAAAGCGCTTCGGCGCGGCGGATCTGCTCGGCGGTGGGCTTGACCCGCACCGACTCGTAGCCGACCACTTGCTGGCCTTCGAAGACCGGTGTCACGTAGGCGTTGACCCAGTAGTGGTCACCGGTCTTGCAGCGATTCTTGACAATGCCCATCCATGGCAAGCCTTGTTTCAGGGTGGCCCACATGTGCGCGAACACCGCGGCCGGGACGTCGGGGTGACGGACCAGATTGTGCGGTGCGCGGACCAGTTCCTCACGAGAAAACCCGCTGATTTCAACGAAGGCATCGTTGCAGTAGGTGATCACGCCTTTGGCATCGGTGGTGGAGATCAACCGTTGCTGAGTCGGAAAGGTACGTTCGCGCTGGGTGACGGGCTGGTTGTTACGCATGGTTTTTCTATCCGCAAGGCTTTGATAGGTTGTCGGCGGCCTTCGCCAATTATTGAGGTTTTTTTCAGTAATTTGAGAAGTGCCTCATTGACAGAGGCCTTATTTTGCAAGCAGGGGCGAGGGGGCGCGGCGAAGCCGAGGCCCGTCCAGGGAGCCCCGGCTTCGCAGGGGTCAACCCGCGAGCATCGGGTAGGTGAACAGCCCGAAGTGCAGCAGGTTCAAGCCGAAATGGGTGGCCACCGCGGCGCCCAGGCCGCCAAAGCGGTAGGCCAGGCCGTAGCCGACCCCGGCGATGCTCGCCAGCAGCCACCATTGCCAGCCGGCGCCCACATGCACCAGGCCGAACAGCAGGGCCGCGCACATCAGTGCCAGGTTTTCACCATAGGGCAGGTGCTTGAGGCGACGGCTCAGGCCGCCCTGGATGTAGCCACGGAACAGCGCTTCTTCCACCAGGGTGACCAGCAGCAGGTTGTTCAGCACCCACAGCCAGGCCTGGTCCGGCCATTTCGGCGCCCAACTGATGATGCCCAGCAACACCGCGCCGCCCAGGGCCGCCAGGGCGGTCAGGGTCAAGGCCAGGGCGGTGGTGTAGAGGGACAGGCGCAGCGAGCGGCGCCCGATGATCCAGGGGCAGACCAGCAACAGCCAGAAGCCGATCAGCGGCTTGTCCTGGTTCAGGTACATGGAAAACGGCACGGCATCGGCGGTGAAGCGTTGCGGGCCGATCGCCCGGCCATTGTAGAAACCGGGCAGCCAGTGCATGGCCAGCGCCAGGGCCAGCACCACGAACAGGCCGTGTCCCAGGTAGCGCGCGTAAGGGCTTTTCTGCTGGCGCACGGCAAAGCCCGCGCACAGCAGCAAGGCGACGGAAACCGCCGCCAAAAGGCCCAGTTGGCCGTAGCTCAGGGCCAGGGCGTAACCAATGGAGAGAAGTGCCAGGTACATCCATGGCAGAACAGTCATGTGAAATCCTTGTTGCGAAAAGAATGGAATCAGCCGCTCGCGCAACCTGCATCGGCGGTTACTGGATAGAACGAGCGGGCGGCCAGTATAACGAGGCGCGGGCGATGAATAAGTGAAACAAAAAAACACCGCCCGTAGGCGGTGTTGGTGTTGCAGCATGGCGTTACGCGGCGATCAGTTGCCGCAGGACGTAGTGCAGGATCCCGCCGGACTTGAAGTATTCCACCTCGTTCAGGGTGTCGATGCGGCACAGCACCTCGACCTTTTCCTGGCTGCCATCCTCGCGGGTGATCACCAGGGTCAGGTTCATCCGGGGTGTCAGCTCGACGCCGGTCAGGCCCTGGATATCCAGGGTTTCCTTGCCGGTGAGGTTCAGGCTTTTGCGGTTCTGGTCGAGCTTGAACTGCAGCGGCAGCACGCCCATGCCCACCAGGTTGGAGCGGTGGATGCGCTCGAAGCTCTCGGCGATCACCGCCTTGACCCCCAGCAGGTTGGTGCCCTTGGCGGCCCAGTCGCGGCTGGAGCCGGTACCGTATTCCTGGCCGGCAATCACCACCAGCGGCGTAGCCGATTGCTGGTACAGCATGGCCGCGTCATAGATCGCCAGTTTCTCGCCGGTGGGGATGTAGATCGTGTTGCCGCCTTCTTCGCCGCCGAGCATTTCGTTGCGGATGCGGATGTTGGCGAAGGTACCGCGCATCATCACCTGATGGTTGCCGCGCCGCGAGCCGTAGGAGTTGAAGTCCCGCGGTTCCACGCCCTGCTCGCGCAGGTAGCGGCCGGCCGGGCTGTCGGCCTTGATGTTGCCGGCCGGGGAAATGTGGTCGGTGGTCACCGAGTCGCCCAGCAGCGCCAGGACCCGCGCGCCCTCGATATCCTTGATCACCGGCAGCGGGCCGGCGATGTCGTCGAAGAAGGGTGGATGCTGGATATAGGTGGAATCCGCCTGCCACACGTAGGTCGCGGCCTGCGGTACTTCGATGGCTTGCCACTGGGCGTCGCCGGCGAACACCTCGGCGTATTCCTTGTGGAACATCCGGGTGTTGACCTGGGTGACGGCCTCGGCGATTTCCTGGCTGCTCGGCCAGATGTCGCGCAGGTAGATCGGCTTGCCGTCCTTGCCTTCGCCCAGCGGTTCGCTGCTGATATCGATGCGCACGCTGCCGGCCAGGGCATAGGCCACCACCAGCGGCGGT
The DNA here is from genome assembly GCF_002843625.1 of Pseudomonas sp. 09C 129. Taxonomy (NCBI): domain Bacteria; kingdom Pseudomonadati; phylum Pseudomonadota; class Gammaproteobacteria; order Pseudomonadales; family Pseudomonadaceae; genus Pseudomonas; species Pseudomonas sp. 09C 129. Next base: position 2,626,827 of record NZ_CP025261.1, read on the forward strand.
GAGGCCAGCCAGTTGGTTTTCACCAGCGGGTGCACCCGGCCTTCGAAGTTGCGGTTACCGGACAGCACCGAGGCGACGGTCAGGTCGGCTTTCTGGATGGCTTTCTCGATCGGCTCCGGCAAGGGGCCGGAGTTGCCGATGCAGGTGGTGCAGCCATAACCCACCAGGTCGAAGCCCAGGGCGTCGAGGTATTGGGTCAACCCGGCGGCCTTGTAGTAGTCGGTGACCACTTTCGAACCCGGCGCCAGCGAACTCTTCACCCAGGGCTTGCGCTTGAGACCTTTTTCCACAGCCTTTTTCGCCACCAGGCCGGCGGCCATCATCACGCTGGGGTTGGAGGTGTTGGTACAGGAGGTAATGGCGGCGATCACCACCGCACCGTTTTTCAGGCGGTAGGTCTGACCATTGTGGGCGTAATCGACTTCACCTATCAGGTCGGCGCTGCCCACGGCCACGCCGCCACCGCCTTCGCTTTCCAGGCGGCCTTCTTCCTTGCTGGTGGGCTTGAACTGCAGATCGAGAAAGTCGGTGAAGGCCTGGCCGACGTTGGGCAGGGAGACCCGGTCCTGCGGCCGCTTCGGCCCGGCCAGGCTGGCTTCCACGGTGCCCATGTCCAGCGCCAGGCTGTCGGTGAATACCGGCTCCTTGCCCGGCAGGCGCCACAGGCCCTGGGTCTTGCTGTAGGCCTCCACCAGTTTCACCACGGCGTCCGGTCGGCCGGACAGGCGCAGGTATTCCAGGGTGACGTCATCCACCGGGAAGAAGCCGCAGGTGGCGCCGTATTCCGGGGCCATGTTGGCGATGGTGGCGCGGTCGGCCAGCGGCAAGTCGGCCAGGCCGTCGCCATAGAACTCGACGAATTTGCCGACCACGCCTTTCTTGCGCAGCATCTGGGTGACGGTCAGCACCAGGTCGGTGGCGGTGATGCCTTCCTTGAGCTTGCCGGTCAGTTTGAAACCTATGACTTCCGGGATCAGCATCGACACCGGCTGGCCGAGCATCGCCGCCTCGGCCTCGATGCCGCCCACGCCCCAGCCGAGTACGCCGAGGCCGTTGATCATGGTGGTGTGGGAGTCGGTGCCGACCAGGGTGTCGGGGAAGGCGTAGGTGCGGCCGCCTTCGTCCTTGGTCCAGACCGTGCGGCCCAGGTATTCCAGGTTGACCTGGTGACAGATCCCGGTGCCCGGCGGCACCACGCTGAAGTTGTCGAAGGCGCTCTGGCCCCAGCGCAGGAAGGCATAACGCTCGCCGTTGCGCTGCATTTCAATGTCGACGTTCTGTTCGAAGGCGGTGTTGCTGCCGAACTTGTCGACCATCACCGAGTGGTCGATTACCAGGTCCACCGGTGACAGCGGGTTGATGCGTTGCGGGTCGCCGCCGGCCTTGGCCATGGCCGCGCGCATGGCCGCCAGGTCGACCACCGCCGGCACACCGGTGAAGTCCTGCATCAGCACCCGCGCCGGGCGGTACTGGATCTCGCGATCCGAGCGGCGCTCCTTGAGCCAGGCGGCTAGAGCCTTGAGGTCGGCGCCGGTGACGGTCTTTTCGTCTTCCCAGCGCAGCAGGTTTTCCAGCAGGACTTTCAACGACATCGGCAGTTTGTCGAGATCGCCAAGGCGCTTGGCGGCTTCCGGCAGGCTGAAGTAGTGGTAGGTCTTGTCGTCGATTTTTAATGTTTTAAGGGTTTTCAGGCTATCGAGGGACGGCATTGAATCACTCCTTTTGGTCCGCACGGCTACGGACCTGACGGGACGGGCAGAGCTCTTAACCTAGCCCTGTTTTCAGTAGCTGGCTAATAACTGGACTCTATGGACAAGTCCAAGGTTCCGAACTCGGCTATCATGCGCCGGTTTTCGTGACAGGCTTTGCGCGCACTTCGGGCAGGTTTGCGCATGATTCATTGCCCATTGCCCAGGAGATTCGATGAACACCCTCTTTATGCACTGCCGGCCGGGCTTCGAAGGCGAAGTTTGTTCCGAGATCGCCGACCATGCCGCGCGCCTGAACGTGGCCGGGTACGCCAAGGCCAAGCCGAGCACCGCCTGTGCCGAGTTTGTGTGCAGCGAAGAAGACGGCGCCGAGCGCCTGATGCGCGAGCTGCGTTTCGCCGAGCTGATCTTCCCGCGGCAATGGGCGCGGGGCGTCTTCGTCGATCTGCCGGAAACCGACCGCATCAGCGTGATCCTGGCCCACCTGGCGAGCTTCCCGACCTGCGGCAGCCTGTGGCTGGAAGTGCTGGATACCAATGACGGCAAGGAGCTGTCGAACTTCTGCAAGAAATTCGAAGCACCGCTGCGCAAGGCCCTGACGGCGGCCGGCAAGCTGGTGGACGATGCCGGCAAGCCGCGCTTGCTGCTGACCTTCAAAAGCGGCCGCGAGGTGTTTGTCGGCCTGGCGGACGCAGGCAATTCGGCCATGTGGCCGATGGGCATTCCGCGCCTGAAGTTCCCCCGTGAGGCGCCTAGTCGCTCGACCCTGAAGTTGGAGGAGGCCTGGCACCATTTCATTCCTCGCGATCAGTGGGGCGAGCGTCTGCACGGCGACATGACTGGCGTCGACCTGGGCGCCGCCCCGGGTGGCTGGACCTGGCAACTGGTCAACCGCGGCATGCTGGTCACTGCTGTCGATAACGGGCCAATGGCCGAAAGCCTGATGGACACCGGCCTGGTGCAGCACCTGATGGCCGACGGTTTCACCTTCAAGCCCAAGCAGCCGGTGGACTGGATGGTCTGCGACATCGTCGAGAAACCGGCGCGCAACGCGGCCTTGCTGGAAACCTGGATCGGTGAGGGCCATTGCCGTGAAGCGGTGGTCAACCTGAAGCTGCCGATGAAGCAGCGTTACGCGGAAGTGAAGCGCTTGCTCGAGCGGATCGAGGACGGCTTCAAGGCCCGCGGCATTCGCGTGGCCATTGGCTGCAAGCAGCTGTACCACGACCGCGAAGAAGTGACCTGCCACCTGCGCCGGCTGGATGAAAAGAAGCCCAAGGCCCGTTGATCGTGGTTGCGGCGCAATGCCACAGATAGCGTCGATGCCGGCATTGCGCGACAATGCCGGCCAGTTTCAGGAGTGAGTTATGAGTCAAATCATCGATACGCCGGTCGACGGCACGCTGGACGCCACCGGGCTCAATTGCCCGGAGCCGGTCATGATGCTGCACCAGCATATTCGTGACCTGCAGCCCGGCGGCCTGCTCAAGGTGATCGCCACCGATCCCTCGACCCGCCGCGACATCCCCAAGTTCTGCGTGTTCCTCGACCATGAGCTGGTCGCCCAGCAGGAAGAGGCCGGCACCTATCTGTACTGGATTCGCAAGAAGTCCGATTAACCCGCCGCCCGGCTGATGCGGATCCGCTTGCGCGCGCTGCGCGCCAGGCGGATCGACAGCATCAGCGCCGCGCAACTCAGGCCGGCGATCAGGCCTTCCCACAGCCCGCTCGGGCCGCTGGCAGGGCCGAACCAGTCGGTCAGCCCCAGCACATACCCCACCGGCAAACCGATGCCCCAGTAGGCGAGCAGCGTCAGGACCATGGTCACCCGAGTGTCCTGGTAGCCACGCAGCGCGCCGGCGCAGATCACCTGGATCGCGTCGGAGAACTGGTAGAGCGCGGCATACACGATCAGCATCGCCGCCACCTGGATTACCGCGGTGTCCGGGGTGTAGATCGAGGCGATGGACTCACGCAGCAGCAGGATCAGGCTCGCGGAGAACAGGGCGAAGGCCAGCGCCGCACCCAGGCCGACGCCGGCGGCGAAGCGTGCCTGATGCGGGTTGCCGGCGCCCAGGGCCTGGCCGACCCGCACCGTGACCGCCATGCCCAGGGAATACGGAATCATGAACAGCAGGGAGCTGATGTTGAGGGCGATCTGGTGCCCGGCCACGACTGTGGCGCCGAGGCTGCCGATCAGCAGGGCGATCACCGCGAAGATGCTCGATTCGGCAAACACCGCGATGCCGATCGGCAGGCCGACGCTCAGCAAACGCTTGATCACCGCCCATTGCGGCCAGTCGAAACGCTTGAACAGCTGGCTGCTCTGATAGGCCGGGGCCCAGCGGGTCCAGCCCGCCATGGCCAGCATCATCGCCCACATCACGATGGCCGTGGCCCAGCCGCAACCGACGCCGCCCATGGCCGGCACGCCGAGGTGGCCATAAATGAACACGTAGTTGATGGGGATGTTCAGGGCCAGGCCGAACAGGCCGATGACCATGCTTGGCCGGGTGCGGCCCAGGGCATCGCTGCAGCAACGCAGCACGTAATACAGCGCCACCGCCGGCAGGCCGCTGGCAATGCCGTGCAGGTATTCCATGCAGGGGCCGATCAGCGTCGGGTCGACCTTCATCAGGTGCAGCACCGGCTCGGCATTGACCAGAATCAGGCTGGCGCTCAGGCCGACCGCCAGGGCCAGCCACAGCGCCTGGCGCACGATCGGGCCGATCTCGCCATAGGTGCCGGCGCCGACCCGCTGGGCCACCTTGGGCGTGGTGGCCAGCAGGGTACCAGTCATCAACAGGAACACCGGGATCCAGATCGAGTTGCCCAGCGCCACGGCCGCCAGGTCCCGTGGGCTGACCCGTCCGGCCATCACCGCATCGACGAAGCCCATGGCCGTGGTCGCCAGCTGCGCGATCATGATCGGCAAGGCCAGGGCCAGCAGGCTGCGCAGTTCAAGGCGCACCCGGGCCGGGCGGTTGAGGGAAGTGGCAGGAGTATTGGTCACGGAATTCACAGGCGAAGCGTCCACAGGGTTGATGCGCAGGGCGGCGTATTCTACGCATTGACGGATGAGTCAGGAAAAAACCTCTGTTGTCGATTTGTAAGTGCTGGCGGCGGTTGACGGAGTGGATTGCTCGCTGGCCGAAAATGGCCTTCTACGCCTAAACTGCGGCTCCGCGAAAGGAGCCTGCCATGCTGATTGTTGCCGACGAAAATATTCCCCTGCTCGATGCCTTTTTTGCCGGTTTCGGCGAGATCCGCCGCTTCCCGGGGCGGGCCATCGACCGCGCCGCCATCGAGGGCGCCGATGTGCTGCTGGTGCGTTCGGTGACCCAGGTCAGCCGTGCCCTGCTCGAGGGTAGCCAGGTGCGGTTTGTCGGTACCTGCACCATTGGCACCGACCATTTGGACCTCGAGTATTTCCAGGAGACGGGCATTCGCTGGTCCAGCGCGCCAGGCTGTAATGCGCGCGGGGTGGTCGACTATGTGCTGGGCAGCCTGCTGACCCTGGCGGAAATCGAAGGCGCCGACCTGACGCAACGCACTTACGGCGTGGTGGGCGCGGGCGAGGTCGGTGGACGGCTGATCGAGGTGCTACGCGGCCTGGGCTGGAAGGTCCTGGTCTGCGACCCGCCACGGCAGGTGGCGGAAGGTGGCGACTACGTCAGCCTGGAACAGATCCTCGCCCAGTGCGACGTCATCAGCCTGCACACCCCCTTGACCAAGGCCGGCGAGCTGCCGACCTGGCACCTGCTGGACAAGCAGCGCCTGCGGCAACTGCGCCCCGGCGCCTGGCTGATCAACGCCAGCCGTGGCGCGGTGGTGGATAACACTGCCCTGTGTGAAGTGCTGCTCGAGCGTGAAGACCTGCAGGCGGTGCTGGATGTCTGGGAGGGTGAACCCCAGGTCGACGTGGCCCTGGCCGACCTGTGCGTGCTGGCCACGCCGCACATCGCCGGTTACAGCCTCGATGGCCGGCAGCGCGGGACGGCGCAGATCTATCAGGCGCTGTGCGATTACCTTGGGCAGCCGCAAGCGATTCATTTGCGCGACCTGCTGCCCCGGCCATGGTTGTCGGAGGTGAGCCTCGATGCCCATAGCGACCCGGCCTGGTCCCTGGCGATGATCTGCCGAGCGGTCTACGACCCGCGGCGCGACGATGCGGATTTCCGCCGCAGCCTGGTGGGCAGCGTGGCCGAGCAGCGCGCGGCCTTCGATGCGTTGCGCAAGGGTTATCCGCCGCGACGTGAAATCGATGGGTTGGCCGTGCGCATCCAGGGCGAAGCGCCAGGCTTGCAGCAGATCGTCTCGGCCTTGGGCGCGGTGTCGGTTCGCTGAAGGCTCGAGCCCAGTCGTTTGTGACGGAGCGACAAGGAATCCGGCAGGCATAAAAAACCCGGCTTCAGGGCCGGGTCAAGAGGACGTGAGGCTATGTGTCAATCTTGCTGCGCAGGCTTGACCAGTCGCTTTTCCAGTTCGCGGCAGGCGTTCTGGATCATGTCTTCGGTGATCGGTACTTCGCGCCCCTGAGCGTCGATGATGGCGCATCCCAGAGACTGGTCGGGGTGGGTACGAATCACTTCAATCTTGTCATTGCTGCTGTTTTGCAAGGACATGGCCTGTCTCCTCATCAGGTTGTGCGCTTACTTTAAAACCGCCAGGTGACCAAGCTGTGACAACTCCCTGCAAGGTCCCACTACGGCGTTTTCTATCCGGGGAGTCCTCAGTCCAACAGAAATGTCTGTGGACTTCCACTCGGACCTTAGACCAATAGCATCTAGGCTCTAGTGTTGGCGGACATAATTAACCTGACTCATTTTGATTTACCCAAGTTCCAGGAAATGCAGGTTCCAAGAATCAGTTTCCAGGAAAATCGGTTCCGACAAACAGGGCTCAACCTCATCGCCTTGCTGGATCACGCGGTGGTGAATGGGGCGGGGCCGTTCCCAGGTGTGCTCCCGGATGAACTTCATGCTTTCTTCGCGTCAACGCCGGGCGATTCGCCTGGCCAGTCGTTTCATCGCGCCTTATCGCTGGCAGGCCCTGGGGGCGCTGCTGGCGCTGGTGGTGACCGCGGGCATCACCTTGTCCATGGGGCAGGGCATCCGCCTGTTGGTGGACCGGGGCTTCATGACCGGGTCGCCGGATTTGCTCAACCAGTCCATCGGTCTGTTTCTGTTATTGGTGCTGGGGCTGGCGGTGGGGACGTTCGTGCGTTTCTACCTGGTGTCATGGATTGGCGAGCGTTGCGTGGCGGACATCCGTCGGCAAGTGTTCAATCACCTGATCTACCTGCACCCGGGCTTCTATGAGAACAATCGCAGCTCGGAGATCCAGTCGCGACTGACCGCCGATACCACCTTGCTGCAATCGGTGATCGGCTCGTCGCTCTCGCTGTTTTTGCGTAATGCGCTGATGGTCATCGGCGGCATCGTGCTGCTGTTTGTCACCAATCCCAAGCTCACCAGCATCGTGGTGATCGCCTTGCCCCTGGTGCTGGCGCCGATCCTGATTTTCGGCCGCCGGGTGCGCAGCCTGTCGCGCTTGAGCCAGGACCGTATCGCCGATGTCGGCAGCTACGTGGCGGAAACCCTGGGCCAGATCAAGACCGTCCAGGCCTATAACCACCAGCCCCAGGATGAGCAACGCTTTGCCCAGACGGTGGAAGAGGCGTTCAACACCGCGCGCCGGCGTATCGTCCAGCGCGCCTGGCTGATCACCCTGGTGATCGTGCTGGTGCTGGGGGCGGTCGGGGTGATGCTCTGGGTCGGCGGCATGGACGTGATCGCCGGGCGTATTTCCAGTGGCGAGCTGGCGGCCTTTGTCTTCTACAGCCTGATCGTCGGCAGTGCCTTCGGCACCCTGAGCGAGGTGATCGGCGAGCTGCAACGGGCCGCCGGCGCGGCGGAGCGGATTGCCGAGTTGCTGCGTTCGGAAAACCTGATCCAGCCGCCGAGCGACGGCCCGGCCAGCTTGCCCGAGCGGGTGCGGGGCGAACTGGTGCTGGAGAACTTGCGCTTCTCTTATCCGTCGCGTCCGGACAGTTACGCCGTCGATGGCTTGAGCCTGATTATCCACGAGGGAGAAACCCTGGCGCTGGTCGGGCCATCGGGGGCGGGCAAGTCGACCCTCTACGATCTGCTGCTGCGCTTCTACGACCCGGAGCAGGGGCGCATCCTGCTCGATGGCGTGCCCTTGACCCAGCTCGACCCGCAGGATGTGCGTCGCTGTTTTGCCCTGGTGTCGCAAAGCCCGGCGATGTTCTTCGGCAGCATCGAGGAGAACATTCGTTATGGCAAACCCTCGGCCACCCCGGAGCAGGTCAGGGAGGCGGCAAGGATCGCCTACGCCCATGACTTCATCGAGAACATGCCCGAGGGTTACCGGACCCATCTCGGCGATGCGGGGCTGGGACTTTCCGGCGGCCAGCGCCAGCGCCTGGCGATTGCCCGGGCGCTGCTGGTGGATGCGCCGATCCTGTTGCTGGATGAAGCCACCAGCGCCCTGGATGCCCAGAGCGAGCATTTGATCCAGCAAGCCTTGCCGAGCCTGATGAAGAATCGCACCACCCTGGTGATCGCCCATCGCCTGGCCACGGTGAAAAACGCCGACCGGATCGCGGTGATGGATCAGGGCCGGCTGGTGGCGGTGGGCACCCATCAGGAGCTGATCGCCAGCAATCCACTGTATGCGCGCCTGGCGGCCTTGCAGTTCAGCGATGGCCAGTCTGTGTCCTGATCTTGCGCTGGAAACGAAAATGCCCGCATCGCTGCGGGCATTTTCTATGAGGCGTTATCGCTTACTGATCGTCGAAATACCGCTCATGCCAATCCACCAGTGGCTGTGGCGAATTGAGCTTCTGGCCGTAGATCACCGAATAGGACAGCACGTTCTGCACGTACTGGCGGGTTTCGTCGAACGGAATGCTCTCCACCCAGACGTCGAAGCTCAGATGGTCGGCGCCACGGAGCCATTGGCGCACGCGTCCGGGGCCGGCGTTGTAGGCGGCGGAGGCGAGCACCCGGTTGCCGTTGAACTGGCTGTGCACCTGGCTCAGGTAGGCGGCGCCGAGCTGGATGTTCTTGTCCGGGTTCAGCACTTGCTGCGGCGAGGCCAGCGGGATGCTGAACTTGCGCGCGGTTTCCTTCGCGGTGCCGGGCATCAGCTGCATCAAGCCGGCCGCGCCGACGCCCGAGCGAGCGTCGTCCATGAACGCGCTTTCCTGGCGGGTGATCGCGAAGACCCAGCTCGAGTGCAGGCCACGGACCTTGGCTTCGCGCACCAGGGTGTCGCGGTGGGCCATCGGGAAGCGGATGTCCAGGTCGTCCCAATACTTCGCCTGGCTGATGGTGCGAATGGCCGGGAAGTACCATTTCAGGTCATAGGCCAGCTTGGCCTGGGCAACCATTTCGTCACGGTTGAAATGACGGCTGACGTGGTACCACTCACGCCGGCCATCGACGATCTGGCCACGGGCATGAAACTCCAGGGCGCGCCGCACGCCGGGCGTATTGCGCACCTTGTTGATCACCTGCTGGCTGAGCACCAGCGGTTTGTTGTTCAGCTGATAAGGCAGCTGGGTACGGTCGGCCGCGAGGAAACCATAGAAATCGCGCTCGTTGGCCAAGCCTTTGTAGAGGGTCTGGGCCTGGGGGTTCTGCGGTTGGGCCAGTTCCAGGCTGCGCGCTTGCCAGTAGCGCCAGCGGTTGGTGGTCGCCAGGTCCTGGGGCAGCTTGCGGGTCAGCTGGTAGGCGTCTTCCCAGCGAGCCAGGCGCAACAGCAGGCGCAGGCGCCATTCGGAAACCGTGTTGTCGCGCAGCTCGGGATCGTATTTGGTCATCACTTCAAGGCCGCGGCTGTCGAAGCGCCGCGCCAGGGTCAGGCCGATTTCCCGGGCGATCGCCACTTTTTCGTCACGGGAGAAGTGCATGCTGCTGGCATAACCGTCGAGCAGGGCCATGGCCCTGTCCGGATCCTGGCGGGCCAGGCGGCGCAGACCCAGGCCGACCACGTCGGACATGGCTTCGCTGGCTGGAGTGAAGCGCGACGGCTGGCTGAGCAGTTCGGGCTTCTGGGCAACGTCTACTAGCAGCCGACCCTGAGGGGCGAGGGTGGTCATGCTGTTGACCAGGCTATTGGCCAGCGGATAGTTGCGGGCCTCGGCAGCCAGCTTGGCGCGCTGCCAGCGCTTCTGTTCGGTCAACTGGCCTTCGGCGGCCCACTGGGCGAACAGCGCGTCGCAGGTGGCGGGCAGGGATTTGCCGCTGAGCCAGAGCTTGTCGGTGGCGGCGTAACCTTCGGCCTTGAGGTTGTGGCCCAGCTGGTATTGCGCGTTCAGGCAGTCCAGCTCGGTGAAGTTGAGCTTGGGGTCGTAATACTTGACGAAGGTGGCCCAGTCGCCGCGTTCGGCCAGCCAGCGCAACCAGCGCAGTTTCATCCAGTTGGCCTGGGGCAGGTCGCCGTGTTCACGGAGAAACTTTTCGATCTCGGCGTTGCTGGCGGTCTTTAGCCGGGCGGTCAGTTCGTCATAGGCCAGATAGGGCTCGAGCGGGTAGTCGGCCAGGACCTGGCTGTAGCGGAAATACGGACCGGAGTCGCCCTTGGCCAGGGCGCGCTTGGCTTCATCGTAATATTGACGCTGGAGTGAGAGGTCCGCGGCCTGAGCAGTGTGCACGGCAGAGGCAGAAAGAAGCAGGCAGGATAAAAGGCTGAAAAGGCGACTGCGCATGAGACATCCGGGCAGAGAAATCATGACAAGTGCCGACAATGCCAACACTGATTATTCCCTAGCTTAGCCTTTTGCCAGCAGCGGGTGAAAGCTTTGCCGGCCTCTTGTCGCCAGTTCGCTGCAAATGTTGTTCAGGGTGCTTCAGGAGTGAAAATGCCGGCCTTCTGAGGCCTCAACTCAGGTAGAATGCGCGCCCGGTTTTTGGAGAAGCTCATGACCCTGCTCAAATTCAGCGATGTGTCCCTTGCGTTCGGCGCTATGCCGTTGTTGGACAAGGTGTCCTGGCAGATCGCCCGTGGTGAGCGGGTGTGCATCATCGGCCGCAACGGCACTGGCAAATCCAGCATGCTGAAGCTGGTCAAGGGCGATCAGAAGCCCGACGACGGTTCCGTATGGCGCGCGCCCGGTCTGAAAATCGGCGAATTGCCGCAGGAATTGCCAGTGGCCGACGAGCGGACGGTGTTCGACGTGGTCGCCCAGGGCCTCGATGGCGTTGGCGAATTGCTGGCGCAGTATCACCACCTGAGCCAGAACATCGTCACCGATGCCGATCTGGAAAAGCTCATGCACGTCCAGCATGACCTCGAAGCCCGTGACGGCTGGCGCTTGCAGACCCTGGTGGACAGCACCCTGAGCCGCCTGCAACTGCCGGCCGACAAGACCCTCGCCGAGTTGTCCGGTGGCTGGCGTCGTCGTGTCCTGCTGGCCCAGGCCCTGGTGTCCGAACCGGACCTGCTGCTGCTCGACGAACCGACCAACCACCTGGATATCGGCGCCATCGCCTGGCTGGAAGAAGCCCTGAAGGACTTCCAGGGCGCCGTCCTCTTTATTACCCACGACCGTTCCTTCCTGCAGAACCTGGCGACCCGGATTCTCGAGCTGGACCGTGGTGGGCTGATCGACTGGAACGGCGACTACGCCAGCTTCCTGGTGCACAAGGAGGCCGTGCTGGCGGCTGAAGAGACGGCCAACGCGCTGTTCGACAAGCGCCTGGCCCAGGAAGAAGTCTGGATTCGCCAAGGCATCAAGGCCCGCCGCACCCGTAACGAAGGCCGTGTGCGTGCCCTCAAGGCCCTGCGTGTCGAGCGTAGCGAGCGTCGCGAGCGTACCGGCAAGGCCAATATCCAGCTGGAAACCGCCGACAAGTCCGGCAAGCAGGTCATGGTGCTCGAAGACGTGAGCTTCGCTCATCCGGGCGGTCCGTTCCTGGTCAAGAATTTCTCCATGGTCCTGCAGCGCGGCGACCGTATCGGCCTGCTCGGCGCCAACGGTACCGGCAAGACCACGCTGCTCAAACTGATGCTGGGCGGCCTGGTGCCGAGCAGCGGCAAGGTCGAGGAGGGGACGCGTATCGACGTGGCCTACTTCGACCAACTGCGTCACCAGCTGGACCTGGAAAAGACCGTGATCGACAACGTCGCCGAAGGTCGCGACTTTATCGATATCGATGGCCAGAGCCGCCACGTGCTCAGCTACCTGGGGGATTTCCTGTTCAGCCCGCAGCGTGCCCGCACGCCGGTCAAGGCGCTGTCCGGTGGCGAGCGTGCTCGCTTGTTGCTGGCCAAGCTGTTCAGCAAACCGGCCAACCTGCTGGTGCTCGACGAACCGACCAACGACCTGGACGTGGAAACCCTCGAGCTGCTGGAAGAAGTGCTGCTGACCTTCCAGGGCACCGTGCTGATGGTCAGCCACGACCGGGCATTCCTCGATAACGTGGTGACCAGCACCCTGGTGTTCGAAGGTGAAGGCAAGGTTCGCGAATACGTCGGCGGTTATCAGGATTGGTTGCGCCAAGGCGGTTCGCCACGCCTGCTGGGCGTGACCGAGAACAAGTCGGGCAAGGCCGAGCTGAACTCGGCGGTGGTTGCGCCTGTGGCGGCGGCACCTGCCGCGGCACAGGAAGCACCTGCGGCCAAGAAGAAGCTCAGCTACAAGTTGCAGCGCGAGCTCGAGGCGTTGCCTGGCCAGATCGAAGCCATGGAGCAGCAGATCGCCACCGTGGAAGCGGAAATGGCCGACGCTGGCTTCTATCAGCGTCCTGCGGCCGAGACCACGGCGGTCATCGCCCAGTTGGAACAGCTCAATGCTGAACTGGATGTGATGGTCGAACGTTGGGCCGAGCTGGATGCCTGAGTGACCTGGCGGCAATAAAAAAGCCCGACATTCATGTCGGGCTTTTTGCAGGGCCGGTGCGGGCGGAGCATTCCGCCGGCGGGCTCAGCGTTTGACCAGGTGCACGGCCAGCACGTCGCAAGGGGCGCCGTGCAGCACGTCGTTGGCGGTCGAGCCCAGCAGCAGCGCCAGGCCGTGCCGGCCATGGCTGCCGACCACGATCAGGTCGCATTCCTGTTCCTTGGCCAGATGATGGATTTCCTGGCGTGGCTGGCCATAGGTCAGGTGGCTGTATTCCTTGGACAGCTCAGGGTATTTGGTGATGAGGCGATCGAGGCGTTCCTTGGCCTGGTCGAACTGCTGCTGTTGCAATTGGGACAGGTCCATCGGTACGTCGCCGCCGAACGCCATGGCCATTGGCTCGACGATATGCACCAGGGACAATTTGGCGCTGTTGCTGACCGACAGCTCGCGAGCCCGGTGGATAACAGGATCGCACTCTTCGGTTAGATCTACGGCGACCAGAATATGGTGGTAGGGCATGAGGTGCTCCTCCTGAGGATTGCAATAGCTTCAAGTATGGCTGGTTTCAAGCGGATTGGTTCCGACCTGGATCAATCGGCTCATCAAGAATCGGGAGTACAGATATGACGGTCTGGATAGTGGTGTCAATCCTCGCGGTGGTGTTGAGCCCGCTGGCATGGCTGCGCCCGTCGCGCCGCCAGAGCGGGCAGATCGCCCTGCGCATGGAGGCGCGCCGCATGGGCCTGGGCATGCAACTGGCGTCTCAGGAGTGGCCGCACTGGATGGATCCGCAGCCTCCAAGCCCCTGTGCGCAATACCATCGGCCGCGGCGCGGCACACAACCGGCCTGCTGGGCCTACTGGCAAAGTGCGCCGGGCGTGTGGGTCAACCAATGGCGGGAAGTCTGTGCGGATCCTGCCTTGCTCGAGCACTTTCGCACGCTGCCGGCCAACGTGTTCAAGGTCGAGGCCGACCGGCAGATGATCGTCTTGTATTGGGGCGAACGTGGCGAAGCCAGTGTTTTGCAAGACATTGCCGCAGTGCTCAAGGCGCTGGCGTGAAGCATGACCTGCGCTGCAATGGCACAGGTTATTGAAAAGCAGGCAATAAAAAGCCCGACAAGGTCGGGCTGGGTTGGCCAGGCAGGCCGGTAAATCCTTTCTGATCCCCTGGTTCTGAGCGGCGGGGGATGAGAGTTGTCGCTGATCTTACGCCTGGTTTTCGGCCAGGCATCCATATTTTTGCTCCAGGATTGTGCCAGCGTAGCCGCGAATCGGTTATGGGGCGACGTATTAGGGCGACTTTTCTAAAGATTGATTCTATGAATGTCCTGAGATGAGCAGGCTTGTTGATGGTGCATGCCCGTCTGGAATGACTAAGAAGTCGCGTTTCAAACAACCTTTTGGGCGATTGACAATTGTCGGATTTTGCCTGAATGTGGCGTACCCAAATCAAACGGGCGTATGAATTGAGCGTTTGTATTACCAGACGGCTCTTCCAGAATCCCGACTATCGCGTTGGCGGGTGTGCCTGGCGGATTGGCGTAGCATCGATGGAAACGTCGCTGCCGAGTCAGAAGTTAGCGTCCGACGTGTACTGTTCAGCTTCCATATCGTGGAGATCAGTTGATGATTTACGAAGGTAAAGCCATCACGGTTAAGGCTCTTGAAAGTGGCATCGTCGAATTGAATTTCGACCTCAAGGGTGAGTCCGTCAACAAGTTCAACCGTCTTACCCTGAACGAATTGCGTTCGGCCGTGGACGCCATCAAGGCAGATGCGTCGGTCAAGGGTGTGATCGTCAGCAGTGGCAAGGACGTCTTCATCGTCGGCGCCGACATCACCGAATTTGTCGACAACTTCAAGCTGCCGGATGCAGAGCTTGTCGCAGGCAACCTCGAAGCCAACAAGATTTTCAGCGATTTCGAAGACCTCAACGTTCCGACCGTTGCCGCGATCAATGGCATCGCGCTGGGCGGCGGTCTGGAAATGTGCCTGGCAGCTGACTATCGCGTCATGTCCTCCAGCGCCAAGATCGGCCTGCCGGAAGTCAAGCTGGGCATCTACCCGGGCTTCGGCGGTACCGTTCGCCTGCCACGCATCATCGGTGCCGACAACGCCATCGAATGGATTGCCGCCGGTAAGGAAAACCGTGCTGAAGACGCATTGAAAGTCGGTGCGGTCGACGCTGTCGTCGCTCCGGAAAAACTGCATGAAGCGGCCCTGGCCACCGTCAAGCGCGCCATCTCCGGCGAGTTCGACTACAAGGCCAAGCGTCAGCCGAAGCTGGAAAAGCTCAAGCTCAACGCCATCGAACAGATGATGTCCTTCGAAACCGCCAAGGGTTTTGTCGCCGGCCAGGCTGGCCCGAACTACCCGGCGCCGGTCGAAGCCATCAAGACCATCCAGAAAGCCGCCAACTTCGGTCGTGACAAGGCGCTGGAAGTCGAGGCAACAGGCTTCGTCAAACTGGCCAAGACCTCTGCCGCGCAGAGCCTGATCGGCCTGTTCCTGAACGACCAGGAACTGAAGAAAAAGGCCAAGGCCTACGACGAAATCGCCCAGGACGTGAAGCAGGCCGCCGTACTCGGCGCCGGCATCATGGGTGGCGGTATCGCCTACCAGTCGGCGTCCAAAGGCACGCCGATCCTGATGAAAGACATCAACGAACACGGTATCGAGCAAGGCCTGGCGGAAGCCGCCAAGCTGCTGGTCGGCCGTGTCGATAAAGGTCGCATGACCGCGGCGAAGATGGCCGAAGTGCTCAACGGCATTCGCCCAACGCTGTCCTACGGTGACTTCGGCCACGTCGACCTGGTGGTCGAGGCGGTCGTCGAGAACCCTAAGGTCAAGCAAGCGGTTCTGGCCGAAGTCGAAGACCAGGTCAAGGAGGGCACCATCCTCGCTTCGAACACCTCGACCATTTCCATCAGCTTGCTGGCCAAGGCCCTCAAGCGTCCGGAGAATTTCGTCGGCATGCACTTCTTCAACCCGGTGCACATGATGCCGCTGGTCGAAGTCATCCGTGGCGAGAAGTCCAGCGAGCTGGCCGTGGCCACCACCGTTGCCTACGCCAAGAAAATGGGCAAGAACCCGATCGTGGTCAACGACTGCCCGGGCTTCCTGGTCAACCGCGTGCTGTTCCCGTACTTCGGCGGTTTCGCCAAGCTGGTCAGCGCCGGCGTGGACTTCGTGCGCATCGACAAGGTCATGGAAAAGTTCGGCTGGCCGATGGGCCCGGCCTACCTGATGGACGTGGTCGGTATCGACACTGGCCACCACGGTCGTGACGTGATGGCCGAAGGTTTTCCGGATCGCATGAAAGACGATCGTCGTTCGGCTATCGATGTGCTTTACGAAGCCAAGCGCCTGGGCCAGAAGAATGGCAAGGGTTTCTACGCCTACGAGGCCGACAAGAAAGGCAAGCAGAAGAAAGTGGCCGACCCGTCGGTGCTGGAAGTGCTCAAGCCTATCGTGTACGAGCAGCGTGAAGTCACTGACGAGGATATCGTCAACTGGATGATGATCCCGCTGTGCCTGGAAACCGTTCGTTGCCTGGAAGACGGCATCGTCGAAACCGCGGCCGAAGCCGACATGGGCCTGGTGTACGGTATTGGTTTCCCTCCATTCCGTGGCGGTGCGCTGCGCTACATCGACTCGATCGGTGTTGCCCAGTTCGTTGCCCTGGCCGACCAGTACGCCGATCTGGGCGCGCTGTACCACCCGACCGCGAAGCTGCGCGAGATGGCCAAGAACGGCCAGAGCTTCTTCGGTTAAGCGCCCCCTACTAGAGCGAGAGTGAATATATGAGCTTGAATCCTAGAGACGTCGTGATTGTCGACTTCGGTCGTACTCCGATGGGCCGCTCCAAGGGCGGCATGCACCGCAATACCCGCGCCGAAGACATGTCGGCGCACCTGATCAGCAAATTGCTGGAACGCAACGCCAAGGTCGATCCGGCGGAAGTCGAAGACGTGATCTGGGGCTGTGTGAACCAGACCCTGGAGCAGGGCTGGAACATCGCGCGCATGGCGTCGCTGATGACCCAGATCCCGCACACCTCGGCCGGCCAGACCGTCAGCCGTCTGTGTGGCTCGTCGATGAGCGCGCTGCACACCGCCGCCCAGGCGATCATGACCGGCAACGGTGACGTCTTCGTGGTGGGTGGCGTCGAGCATATGGGCCACGTGAGCATGATGCACGGCGTCGACCCGAACCCGCACATGTCCCTGTACGCGGCGAAAGCCTCGGGCATGATGGGCCTGACTGCCGAGATGCTCGGCAAGATGCACGGCATTACCCGTGAGCAACAGGATGCCTTCGGCCTGCGCTCCCACCAACTCGCCCACAAGGCGACGGTGGAAGGCAAGTTCAAGGACGAAATCATCCCGATGCAGGGTTACGACGAGAACGGTTTCCTGAAACTGTTCGACTACGACGAGACCATTCGTCCCGAGACCACCCTGGAAAGCCTGGCGGCCCTCAAGCCGGCCTTCAATCCGAAGGGCGGCACTGTGACGGCCGGTACTTCGTCGCAGATCACCGACGGTGCTTCGTGCATGATCGTGATGTCGGCGCAGCGTGCCCAGGACCTGGGCATCCAGCCGCTGGCGGTGATCCGTTCGATGGCGGTGGCGGGTGTGGATCCGGCGATCATGGGCTATGGTCCAGTACCGGCCACGCAGAAAGCACTGAAGCGCGCGGGCCTGGGAATCGCCGATATCGACTTCTTCGAGCTCAACGAAGCTTTCGCGGCGCAGGCTCTGCCGGTGCTGAAAGATTTGAAAGTGCTCGACAAGATGAACGAGAAGGTTAACCTGCACGGCGGCGCGATCGCCCTGGGTCACCCATTCGGCTGTTCCGGTGCGCGTATCTCCGGCACCTTGCTCAATGTCATGAAGCAGAATGGCGGCACCTTTGGCGTGTCCACCATGTGCATTGGCCTTGGCCAGGGCATTGCCACTGTCTTCGAACGCGTTTAAGCGTTGCGTTGATGGAAGCCGGGGCCCAGTGCCCCGGTTTTTGTTTTTCTGAAGATTTATTATTTTTTATTTTGCACGAGGGCCAGAACATGCAATTACAACCCGGGCTCTATCAGCATTACAAGGGACCGCAGTACCGCGTTTTCAGCGTGGCGCGGCATTCCGAGACGGAAGAGGAAGTAGTGTTCTATCAAGCCCTGTATGGCGATTACGGCTTTTGGGTGCGCCCCTTGAGCATGTTCCTGGAGTCGGTCGAGGTTGACGGCGAGCAGGTGCCACGCTTTGCTTTGGTGCAGGCCGAACCCAGTCTTTTTTCGCAGCCTTAAGCTGAGGTCGCGCAGAACCCTGCGCTTGACCTCACCTTGTTGCCACTATATATAGCGGTGCCGCGTCAGGCGCCAACCGCCTCTCACTTCTCGAATTCAGGAATTTTCCGATCCATGGGCAAATCGCTGGTCATTGTGGAATCCCCGGCTAAGGCCAAGACCATCAACAAGTACTTGGGTAACCAATACGTGGTGAAGTCGAGTATCGGCCATATCCGAGACCTGCCCACCAGTGGTTCGGCGAGCGCCGCCAAAGAGCCTGCCGCCAAGCGTGGCAAGGCGGCTGCTGGTGAAGCACCGGCGCTGTCGGCCAAGGAGAAGGCGCGCAAGCAGCTGGTCTCGCGCATGGGAGTCGATCCGGACCACGGCTGGAAAGCCAAGTACGAGATCCTTCCAGGCAAGGAAAAAGTCATCGAAGAGCTGCGCCGGCTCGCCAAGGATGCTGACACCATCTATCTCGCAACGGACTTGGACCGCGAAGGGGAGGCCATTGCCTGGCACCTGCGGGAAGCCATTGGTGGGGATGACAGCCGCTACAAGCGTGTGGTGTTCAACGAAATCACCAAGAAGGCGATCCAGGAAGCCTTCTCCCAGCCGGGCGAGCTGGATATCGATCGGGTCAACGCTCAGCAGGCGCGTCGTTTCCTCGACCGCGTGGTGGGTTACATGGTCTCGCCGCTGCTGTGGGCGAAAATCGCCCGTGGCCTGTCTGCCGGCCGTGTGCAATCGGTGGCGGTGAAGCTGGTGGTGGAGCGTGAGCGCGAAATTCGTGCCTTCATCCCTGAAGAGTACTGGGAAGTTCATGCCGACCTCGGCACCGCCAAGGGCGCCAATGTGCGCTTCGAAGTGGCGCGGGAAAACGGCGAGGCCTTCAAGCCGCTGAACGAAGCCCAGGCCATGGCGGCACTGGAGAAGCTCAAGGCGTCGACCTACACCATCGCCAAGCGCGAAGACAAACCGACCAGCAGCAAGCCGTCGGCCCCCTTCATTACGTCCACCCTGCAGCAGGCCGCGAGCAACCGCCTGGGCTTCGGGGTGAAGAAAACCATGATGATGGCCCAGCGTCTGTATGAAGCCGGCTACATCACCTATATGCGTACCGACTCGACCAACCTCTCGGCTGATGCCCTGACGATGGCGCGGACCTATATCGAAGAAGAGTTCGGCAACAAATACCTGCCGTCCTCGCCGAACTTCTACAGCAGCAAGGAAGGGGCCCAGGAGGCGCACGAAGCGATTCGTCCGTCCGACGTGAACACCCATCCAAGCAAGCTGTCGGGCATGGAGCGTGACGCCGAGCGCCTCTACGAGCTGATCTGGCGCCAGTTCGTGGCCTGCCAGATGCTGCCGGCACAATACCTGTCGACCACCGTCAGCGTCGCCGCTGGCGGCTTCGAGCTGCGTGCCAAGGGCCGCATCCTCAAGTTCGACGGTTACACCCGGGTCATGCCGCAGATGAGCAAGCCGGGCGACGACGATGTCCTGCCGGATATGGCGCAGGGCGATGTGCTGAAACTGATCAAGCTCGACCCGAGCCAGCACTTCACCAAGCCGCCGGCGCGTTACTCCGAAGCCAGCCTGGTCAAGGAAATGGAAAAACGTGGCATCGGTCGTCCTTCGACCTATGCGGCGATCATTTCCACCATCCAGGATCGCGGCTACGTGGCGTTGCACAATCGTCGTTTCTATTCGGAAAAGATGGGCGACATCGTCACCGAGCGTCTGTCCGAGAGCTTCTCCAACCTGATGGACTACGGCTTCACCGCGGGCATGGAAGAGCACCTCGATGACGTGGCCCAGGGCGAGCGCGACTGGAAAAACGTCCTCGACGAGTTCTACGGTGACTTCAAGAAGAAGCTCGAAGTGGCCGAAGGCAGCGACAGCGGCATGCGCGCCAACCAGCCGGTGATGACCGATATCCCGTGCCTCACCTGTGGCCGTCCGATGCAGATTCGTACCGCGTCCACCGGTGTATTCCTCGGTTGTTCGGGTTACAGCCTGCCGCCGAAAGAACGCTGCAAGGCTACCGTCAACCTGGTGCCGGGCGATGAGATCGCCGCGGACGACGAGGGTGAATCCGAGTCGCTGGTACTGCGCGGCAAGCACCGTTGCCCGATCTGCAGCACGGCGATGGACGCCTATCTGCTGGACGAGAAACGCAAGCTGCACATCTGCGGTAACAACCCGGATTGCGCGGGCTATGAGATCGAAGAGGGCAGCTATCGCATCAAGGGCTACGAAGGTCCGAGCCTGGAATGCGACAAGTGCGGCAGCGAGATGCAGCTCAAGACCGGCCGTTTCGGCAAGTTCTTCGGGTGCACCAACCCAACCTGCAAGAACACCCGCAAGCTGCTCAAGAGCGGTGACGCGGCACCACCGAAGATGGATCCGGTGAAGATGCCCGAGCTGAAATGCGAGAAGGTCAACGACACCTACATCCTGCGCGACGGGGCATCGGGTCTGTTCCTGGCGGCCAGCCAGTTCCCGAAAAACCGTGAAACCCGCGCACCGCTGGTGCTTGAGCTGATCCCGCACAAGGACGAGATCGATCCGAAGTATCACTTCCTCTGCGAAGCGCCGAAGAAGGACCCGGACGGTCGCCCGGCGGTGATCCGTTACAGCCGCAAGACCAAGGAGCAGTACGTGCAGACTGAAGTCGACGGCAAGCCGACTGGTTGGCGCGCGTTCTACGACGGTGGTAGCTGGAAGGTCGAAGACAAGCGTTAAGGTCCGCATCGGACGCTTCTGAAAAGGCCGCGTAAACCTCTCAAGGGTGCGCGGCCTTTCTTTTGGGCTTGCGGTGGGCTGGAGTGTTCCATGACACTGTAAGGCCAGCCTGCTGTATCTATTCGTTGTGGAGATTGCCGTCATGGCCCACGAACTCTATACCCGTACCAACCAGAAAATTTATTTCGCCGGCCTGTCGCTGGAAGCCTTGGCGCGAGCCGAAGCGGGCGGGGCAATGAATGCTCAGGCGCTGGTGCAGGCGGGACGAGAGTCGGTGTTGTTTCACTTGTATGGCGCGCTGCTTGGCTTGTGCCATGAAATTGCTGGCTTCTATCGCCTCCCGCAGGCCAATGCGCCCCGTGCGGAGCTGCTGCTGACCCGTGAGGTGCTGGAAAGCATCGCCATCCCCGAGCTGGCCGAGCTGGTGGAACTGGCCCATAACCCGGAGACCTGGCTGGCGAAGCTGCTGGCCGCCCATTCGGCGATGTTCCAGCCACCGCGGGTGCCGCATAAACCCAAGGGCGATGTCACCCAGCCGTTGATTGTCGCAGTGAACCTCGATGAAGACGAGCAGGCACCGCAGCTGAGCCGGGAAGAGCTGGAGCAATGGCGTCAGAACCTCAAGGCTTTGGCGATTCGCTTCCGTGACGGCCTGAATGAGTGTTGAGCCGCCGCTAGCGGATATCTTCGAGTACGACCAATCATTCAAGGATGAGTAATGGCTTCAGCTACAGAGACGAATGCGCTGCCTGCGCTGTTCGATCGTGTCGATCGTCTGGCGGCCGCGGCCGCTTCGTCCCGGGATCTGCTCAAGGCGGTGGAGCAGATTCGCGATTTTCCCGAACCTATTGTCCTTAGTCGTTCAGATCCCAATTCAAAAAAACTGGCCTGGTGCCTGTGCATTGCCGGAATACTGGTCTGGCCGTTGCTGATTCCCGGGATCTACCTGATGCGCCGGCGCGGCGCCAACCACTTCATTCATCCGGATGTGGTGAAGGCGCTATCGCAGAAGATCATTCGCAAAGCGGCTCTGCTCAGCGCTGGCGTAGATGATGCGTCGGCTTCGGGGATTTTCACTCTGGCCGTGATGATGAATGAGTTTGCGCACTATCGTCGGGGTAACTATTCCCGTGAGCTCAAGAACACGCTGCTGGGCGTTTATAACGGTGCGGTGCACGATCTGCCTTACGCTTTCCACCATCTGCATTACGTCGATATGGAAACCTACGAAGTATCGGTTTCCGACGGCAAGGGCGGTTCTCGAAGGGAAACCAGAACCCGCTATGTTGGGTATGACCGCTATAGCCTGGTGTTCGACTTTCCCTGGGCAGCCGAGGTTGCCGTTCGTGGTGACAAGCATCGAGCCATGGATCGCGAGTATCTCTACAGGACCACGACCCGGGAATTCAATTCTGCCTTCACCCTGACTGGCGCGACGGAGATGGCCTGCGCGACTTTCGCCACGCCGGTCACCGTGCTCAAGCTGCTGCAGATCGCCAAGGAGTTGAAAGACGTCAGTTTCGAGTTTTCCTCCCAGAGCCGCCTATGCGTGAGCTTCAACAATGATGATGTGGTCGGCATCGCTACCTCGGCGGTAAGCCTTGCGGAGCCGGTCGCCTTTCATGCCGGCTTGATGCAGGGGGCGACGATGCCGCGCCTGAGGCCGGTGCTGGAGCTGTTGCACCAGTTTGCCGAGTTGCATGACGACAATTTCAATCTACCGAAGAAAAGAACGCAGGACATGGAGCAGTAAATGATCATCCTTCTTACAGCGATACTGGTGGCCTGGCTCCTCTGGTACTACTACAACAAGATTGTCGGAGCAGGGAACCGTGCTCAGCGCGCATGGGCCGATGTGCTCGTGTATGAGCGGCAGAAGATCAAGGTGCTGGATGCCCTGGAGGAGCAGGCTTCCAGCTTCAAGATCTACGAAAGCAACGTGCTGGAGAAAGTGGTGGGCCTGCGTTCGGCCCTCGGAAGGTTGCCTGAGGCGGCCAGTGGTGAGGCTCTGAAGTCGACGCAGATGGCCACTCGGGAACTGGTGGGGGGGCTGAATATGGCCTTTGAGGCCTATCCGGAACTCAAGGCGGCGGGAATCGTCAGTGGGTTGATGAAGGAAATCGTCGAACAGCAGGCGAACATTGCAGCCGCCGTTACGGTCTTCAACCGGACCGTCGAGGAGTTCAATAACTGCATCCAGATGTTCCCCAGTTCGATGGTCAACACGGTCATCAACAAGAAGCAGACTATTACGCCGTTTTCCGATAAGGAAGCCGCCGCGAGTTTTGATTACAAGCCGAATTTCTGACGGCAAATGCCTGTTTGTAACGTCAGGCCAATAAAGAAAACCGTTTGGGCCCGCGCGAGGTCGGGGTGATGACTGATATAATCCCGGCCTTTCGTGGAGAACAGACCTTTATGCCAACGTCCTTTCTAGAAATTGTCGAATTGCCAGACGGTCGTATCGAGCTGCGCAGGGCCGAGGACGAGGGTTCTCTGGTCACTCTGGACTTTTCAGAAGATGCCAAAGCCTTCTTGCAAGGCCAGCATGTCGAGGTGGCCAAGGCCATGTTGAGCGTGGGTGTGCAGATGGCGGGTCGCCTGGTTGAAGGCGAATTGGAGAAAGAAGAGGGGCCACGGATTCTTCACTGAGTCCGTTTGTCGGTTTTTTTGCTGTCGTTCGTCGCCTCCTTTCGGCTTCTCAATCCTGGAGAAGCCTTGTGTCATTCAAGCGTGTCCATCGACGCTTCTAGCGGTCAGCCCAGACGAATATTCAGGCTTTGTGCGTCGCCCGTGCGGGCTGCGCTGATAAGTTGCTGACGGGCGCTGCTGTTCAACGGGTTGAGCCAGCTGACAACGGTGTGGCTGCGTCCCAGGCGCAGAGCCTCGCAAGCCAGTTGTTGCGCGCTTTGGGCGCCGCGCGGGTGCAGCAGCAGAATCCGTTCGCGGTTCAGGCCGGCATCCCGCAACCAGGCCTGGGTCAGGCTGGCCGGTGGGGCAATCAATGTCAGCCAGCGCGCATCCTGGTCCTGGCTCAGTTCCCTGAGGATGGGCGCCAGCAGGCTCAGGCAGTTCCCGGCGGCACCGCGTAACGACAGTTCACTGAAGGCTTCCGGTTCGTTGCTCCAGGGCGATTCGACGACCTCTTTGAGGATAGGCGCCAGGGGTTGGGCCATGAACGCTTCGAACAGTGGCAGTTGTGCATGCTGTGGTGTGTGAGGGAACTGCATACAGCCTCCTTTAGCGGCGAATGACGCCGACACTCAAGCCTTCGATCACCAGGTCCTGATCTTTCAGGTTGACCTCGATAGGGGCGAACTCAGGGTTTTCGGCAATCAGCCAGACTTTGCTGCCTTCGCGCTTGAAGCGTTTCACGGTGACTTCATCGCCAATGCGGGCGACGACGACCTGGCCATTGCGGGCCTCGCGAGTGGTGTGCACGGCCAGCAGGTCGCCATCGAAAATGCCGATGTCCTTCATGCTCATGCCGTGAACCCGCAGCAGGTAGTCGGCACGTGGATGGAAGAAGGCCGGATTGATGTTGCAGGACTCTTCGATGTGCTGCTCGGCGAGAATTGGAGCACCGGCGGCAACCCGGCCGATGATGGGCAGGCTGGAGTCGTCGGGCTTGGCTTCGAACCCCGGGATGCGAATGCCGCGGGAGGCGCCTGGAGTCATTTCGATCGCGCCCTTGCGGGCCAGCGCCTTGAGGTGTTCTTCAGCGGCGTTGGGCGACTTGAAACCCAGTTCCTGGGCGATTTCCGCGCGGGTCGGTGGGTAGCCGTTGTCTTCGAGGCAGCGTTTGATAAAAGCCAGAATCTCAGCTTGGCGTGGCGTCAGTTTTAGCATGTCGATCGCTCTGTCTTTTTATACAGTGACTGGAATTATATACAGTGAATGCCGCTTGGCAATCCTCCTTTTTCCAATCGCCGCTGGACGGTCGGGTCGCCGCTGCGCATGCCTGGTGTCGCGTGGCTGGCTACAGGAAGCGGCAGGTATGATTAAATAGCTGACTGACCGGCCGCAAAACGGACAGGCAGGCTTGACAAGGCTGGGGCTGAAACGTATGTTTCAAACAAGTGTTTGTCAGGCGGAGTAGCCATGGCCCAGTCGGAAACCGTTGAACGCATTCTCGATGCTGCCGAGCAGTTGTTCGCGGAAAAAGGTTTTGCCGAAACCTCATTGCGGCTGATCACCAGCAAGGCCGGGGTCAACCTGGCGGCGGTGAATTATCATTTCGGTTCCAAGAAGGCCTTGATCCAGGCGGTGTTCTCGCGCTTCCTCGGGCCGTTCTGCGTCAGCCTCGACCGTGAGCTGGAGCGGCGTTCGGCCAAGCCGGACAGCAAGCCAAGCCTCGAAGAGCTGCTGGAAATCCTCGTCGAGCAGGCCCTGGTGGTCCAGCCTCGCAGCGGCAACGACCTGTCCATTTTCATGCGCCTTCTGGGCCTGGCCTTCAGCCAGAGCCAGGGGCACCTGCGACGTTATCTGGAAGACATGTACGGCAAGGTGTTCCGCCGCTACATGCTGCTGGTCAACGAAGCCGCTCCACGTATTCCACCGATCGAACTGTTCTGGCGTGTGCACTTCATGCTGGGGGCGGCGGCGTTCAGCATGTCGGGGATCAAGGCCTTGCGTGCGATTGCCGAGACCGACTTCGGGGTCAATACCTCGATCGAGCAGGTAATGCGCCTGATGGTGCCATTCCTTGCGGCCGGCATGCGCGCCGAAACCGGCGTCACCGACGACGCCATGGCCACGGCGCAGCTCAAGCCGCGCAGCAAATCGACTCCGGCGGTCGCCAAGGCCTGACCGTCCGGGTGGGCGCGGCAGCTTACATCCGCTAAGCTAGCCGCCCATGCCAACTCTCGTTTCCTACCTCTCTTCACACCTTTCGCCGATCGTCGCTTGCCGGGCCTTGCCGCCGGCAATGGGCTCGTGCGTCCGCGCCACGCCAGCATTCATTGCGGTGCCGTGCGCGTACTTCGTTACTAAGGAATTGCTATGACCACAGGCCTGCAAGGCTCCTTGATGGTGGATGTCGCCGGTACCTGGCTGACGGCTGAAGATCGCCAACTCCTGCGCCAGCCCGAAGTGGGTGGGCTGATCATCTTTGCCCGCAATATCGAGCATCCGCGGCAGGTGCGTGAGCTGAGCGCGTCCATCCGGGCGATTCGCCCGGACCTGCTGCTTGCGGTTGACCAGGAGGGCGGTCGCGTGCAACGCCTGCGCCAGGGGTTCGTGCGGCTGCCGGCCATGCGCGCCATTGCCGACAACCCGAATGCCGAGTACCTGGCCGAGCAGTGCGGCTGGATCATGGCCACCGAAGTGCTGGCCGTCGGCCTGGACCTTAGCTTCGCGCCGGTGCTGGACCTCGATCATCAGCGCAGCGCCGTGGTGGGCACCCGTTCCTTCGAGGGCGATCCCGAGCGCGCCGCCTTGCTGGCAGGCGCCTTTATCCGTGGCATGAACAGCGCCGGCATGGCGGCCACGGGCAAGCATTTTCCCGGGCACGGCTGGGCCGAGGCGGACTCCCACGTGGCGATCCCCAATGACGAGCGCAGCCTCGACGAGATTCGCGCCAAGGACCTGGTGCCTTTCGCGCGCCTGAGCAAGCAGCTGGCGGCGGTGATGCCGGCCCACGTCATCTACCCTCAGGTCGATGCCCAGCCAGCCGGGTTCTCCCGCCGTTGGTTGCAGGAGATCCTGCGTGGTGAATTGCAGTTCGACGGTGTCATCTTCAGTGACGATCTGTCGATGGCCGGTGCCCATGTGGTGGGCGATGCCGCGAGCCGGATCGAAGCGGCGCTGTCGGCCGGTTGCGACATGGGCCTGGTGTGTAACGACCGGGCGGCGGCCGAGCTGGCCCTGAGCGCGGCCCAGCGTCTGAAAGTGACGCCGTCGGCGCGTATTGCGCGGATGCGTGGCCAGGCGTTTGCCTGCACCGACTATCGTCAGGATCCGCGTTGGCTGACGGCGCTCGGCGCACTCAAAGATGCCCAATTGATCGATTAAGGGCTTTTGCGATGACGGTCTACGCGATTATCGGCGGTACCGGCCTGACCCGGCTCGAAGGCTTGAGCATTCACCAATCCTTGCCCCTGGATACGCCCTATGGCGCTCCGTCGGCGGATATCCAGAAGGGTGAATACGCCGGGCGCGAGGTGCTGTTTCTGGCGCGTCACGGTCATCCCCATCGCTTCCCGCCGCATCAGGTGAACTATCGGGCCAATCTCTGGGCGCTGAAGCAGGCTGGCGCCGAGGCGATTCTGGCGGTCAACGCGGTGGGTGGCATTCATCCGGCGATGGGCTCCGGGCATTTCTGCGTGCCGCATCAGCTGATCGACTACACCAGCGGTCGTGAGCACACCTATTTTGCCGACGACCTGGAGCAGGTCACCCACATCGACTTCAGCTATCCCTACAGCGAGTCGCTGCGCCAGCAATTGATTGCCGCGCTGGCCGCCGAAGGCTGCGAATTCAGCAGTCAGGGCGTGTACGCCTGCACCCAGGGGCCGCGCCTGGAAACCGTGGCGGAGATCGCCCGCCTGGAGCGTGACGGCTGCGACATCGTCGGCATGACCGGCATGCCGGAAGCGGCGCTGGCCCGTGAGCTGGAGCTGGATTACGCCTGCCTGGCGCTGGTGGTGAACCCCGCGGCGGGCAAGTCCGCTGCGGTGATTACCATGGCCGAGATCGAGCAGGCGTTGCAGGACGGGATGGGCAAGGTGCAGGCGACGCTGGCGCGGGTCCTCGCGGCAAACCTGTAGCCGCTGCCGCAGGCTGCGACCGAGTGCGTAGCGCTCGCAAAACCTGAATCCGCGGTATTTACGTCTGCTGCACAGCCGATCGCAGGCTGCACCAGTCGCTCCAGATCAGCGTCCGCCTTTCTTGTCGGGCAGCGGGGCGAAGAGGGCTTCGATGTCTTCGCTCTGCAGCTTCCAGTCCCCGGCCTTGCGCCCATCCAGCACGCCCGCCGCCAGGTCGGACTTCTCCTGCTGCAGGTGCTGGATTTTCTCTTCCACTGTGCCGCGGGCAATCAGCTTGTAGACGAACACCGGCTTCTCCTGGCCAATCCGATAGGCGCGGTCGGTGGCCTGGTTTTCCGTGGCCGGGTTCCACCAGGGGTCGTAGTGGATCACGGTGTCGGCTTCGGTCAGGTTGAGGCCGACGCCGCCGGCTTTCAGGCTGATCAGGAAGATCTGCAGCTTGCCGCCCTGGAAGTCCCTGACCGGCGTGCGGCGATCGCGAGTCTGTCCGGTCAGCAGGGCGTAGGCGACATTGCGGCGCTTCAGTTCGGCTTCGATCAGGCTCAGCATCGAGGTGAATTGCGAGAACAGCAGGATGCGCCGACCCTCGTCGAACAGTTCCTCGAGCATCTCCATCAGGCTGTCGAGCTTGCCGGAGGAGCTGCCTCGCGCCGGCACCGCGTCTTCGTTGACCAGGCGCAGGTCGCAGCACACCTGGCGCAGTTTCAGCAACGCTTCAAGAATGATGATCTGGCTGCGGGCCACACCCTTGCGGGTGATCTCGTCGCGGACTTTCTTGTCCATGGCCAGGCGCATGGTTTCGTACACATCGCGCTGGGCTTCATTGAGCTCCACCCAATGGATGATCTCGGTCTTGGGCGGCAGTTCGGTGGCTACCTGTTCCTTGGTGCGGCGCAACAGGAAGGGCTTGATCCGCCCATTGAGGTGCTGCAGGCGCACTTCGCTGGCGTGCCTTTCGATCGGCACGCGGTAATCGCGATTGAAGCTCTTCACGTCACCCAGCCAGCCGGGCAACAGGAAATGGAACAGCGACCACAGCTCGCCCAGGTGATTCTCCAGCGGCGTGCCGCTCAGGCACAGGCGCTGCCGGGCATTGAGCGCGCGCGCGGCCTGGGCCGCCTTGCTCGACGGGTTCTTGATGTATTGCGCCTCATCCAGCACCAGGACATGCAGGGGCAGGGCGGCAAGTTGCTCGACATCCTTGGGCAGTAGCGCGTAGGTGGTCAGGATCAGGTCGTAGTCGGCCAGCTGGGCGAAGTGCTTATGGCGGCCGGCGCCATACAGGGCCAGGACCTTGAGTTGCGGCGTGAAGTGCGCCGCCTCGTCGAGCCAGTTGGGGATCAGGCTGGTGGGCATCACCACCATGCACGGCCGGTCCAGACGCCCGGCGTTCTTTTCGCTGAGCGCATGGGCCAGGGTCTGCAGGGTTTTGCCCAGGCCCATGTCGTCGGCCAGGATGCCACCGACTTCCAGCTGGCGCAGGGACTGCATCCAGCTCAGGCCTTCGAGCTGATAGGGGCGCAGCGTGGCGTTCAGGCCCTCCGGCGCGGGGGCCGAGTAGTCCTTGATGTCGCGCAGCCGCTGGGCGAAGGAGCGGATGTGCTCGCCGCCTTCCCAGAGCAGGGGCAGGTCTTCCAGCGGATTGAGGCGGGTCGCGTCGGCACTGCTCAGGCGCAGTGTGGTTTCGCCGGGTTCCTGCAGATAGAACTCGCCCAGGGTGGCCAGCACCGGCTTCAGCCGGCCATAGGGCAGCGCCACTTGCAGGGGGCCGTTGGGCGAGTTGGGGCGCCCGGGAATGTTCACCAGGATCAGTTCGTCGTCGCGGCGTCTGGCCAGGCGTTCCGGGTTGAGGATCTCGGTGTGGGAGCGCATCAGGTTGAGCAGGATCGGCAACAGGCTCAGGCGCTCGCCGTTGACGATGATGCCCAGTTCCAGGTCGAACCAGTCGCGCCCCGGCGCTTCGTCCACCGTGGCGTACCAGTCGTCCACGGCAGTCAGGTCGAAGCCGAAGTCGTCGTCGATCTGCAGCTCCCAGCCCTGGGTGCGCAGCTTGGGCAGTTCGTTGAGGGTGAAGGTCAGCCAGGCGCTGTCGTTGACCATTTCATACAGCTCGCCGGCGCTTTCCGGCAGGGCCTTGCTTTGCCGGGTGGCGATCTTGAAACCCAGCGCCCGCAGCTGTTCGCGATAGCGTTGTTCGACTTCCGGCTGGCGTCTGATGCGCAGGGTCTGGTGTTCCTGGCGAATCACCACGTCGGCGTTTTTCTGCCCGCTGACGTATTCCTCCAGGTAGCTGAACGACAGCGCGGCACGGTGCTGGATGTAGCGCTGCATCTTGCCGTTGCGCGGTTCGAAGGCGCTGAACTCGATACTGGCCAGCCACAACCGGGGCACCGGTTGCACGTTGTCGACGATCTGTTGCGGCAGGGGGGCGGGGCTGCGGTTTTCCAGGACGGCCTGGAGTTTTTCCAGCAGCTCGGCGTCTTTCGCCGCCGCCGGGTAGGCCAGGGTCTCCTCGATTTTCAGCAGCACCGCGGCAATGTGTTTGCAATTACTGCGCACCGGGCAGGTGCAGGAGGCTTCGACCATCAGCAAGGTGTTCTTGGCCGACTCGCGCAGGCTGATGGTCTGTCGATAGACGTTGCCCCCCGAACCCTCGCAACTGGCGGTGATGACGCTGTCGCCGGCCTGGACGATCCTGACGCGGTTCTCCAGAGCGTAGCGGCGGCCACGCTCCAGGGCTTGTTCCTTGAATCGGCTGACCCAGGAAGGTGCCAGGGGTTTGGTCAGGGTCGGGGGCATAGGGACTTCTGTCAGTCCACGATTTCAGGCGGCGCCTCGCGCGGCGTGGGGGCCGACAGCGAGGTGATCTTGATCAGCAGGGCCAGGTGGCCGTTGTCGAGGTAGTTGAGCTGGCCGTTCTTGGTGTGGCTTTCCTGTTTCAGGCGTTCGCTGGCGGTCACCAGGCCATTGCTGTCGATCCGGTTGACCCAGAACTGCGCATCCACATCGGTGAAGCGCCCGAGCTTGAGGGTCAGGGTGCCCTCGATCGGGAACTGGCCGAACTGTTCCTGGCCCTCGCTGACCGCGACTTTCACCGGGTTTTCGTCCAGCGCCTGTTGCCAGGCCTTGTGCATCAGCACGCTGTAGTCGCCGCTGGCGGTGAGTTTCTCGACCACACCGCCCAGCGCCGGGGTGCGCTGGCTGTCGGCGCCCAGGCGTTGGGCGCCGGCGGCCCAGTCTTCGGGGGCGGCGCGGCTGACGATGGCGGGAACCGCGTTCTGCCGGACCAGAATCATTTCGACCTGATACATGTCGGCAAACGCCGAGGGAGCGACCAGGGTCAGGAGCAAGGTCAGTGAGCGAAACAGGCGCATGGGGCGTCCTTCAAGCAGTTTTCGGGGTGAGGCGCTCGAACAGCGCCTCCAATGTGTTGAAGCGTTCTTCCGGACGCTCCATCGGCACCATGAATTTGAACAGCGTGGCGCCTTCAAATTTGTAGCGATTGGGTTGGCCCTGGATGAGTTTGATCAGCGCCAGCGGGTCCACCGGGGTATCGGCGGCGAACTCGAGACGACCGCCCTGCGGGCCGCCGTCGACCTTCTTGATCCCCAGTTGCTCGGCCTGCAGTTTCAGCAGGGTCAGGCGTACCAGGTTCTTGGTCGGTTCCGGCAGCAGGCCGAAGCGGTCGATCATCTCCACTTGCAGGTCCTTCAGGCCGTCCTCGTCGGTGGCCGAGGCGATGCGCTTGTAGAGGATCAGCCGCGCATGCACATCCGGCAGGTAGTCTTCGGGAATCAGCGCCGGCAGGCGCAGGTTGATTTCCGGACCGCCACCCAGGGGCTGGTCGAGGTTCGGCTGCTCGCCCTTGCGGATGGCTTTCACCGCGCGCTCGAGCATTTCCATATAAAGGGTGAAGCCCACCGCCTGGATCTGGCCGCTTTGGCCATCCCCCAGCAGTTCGCCGGCGCCGCGGATTTCCAGGTCGTTGGTGGCGAGCACGAAGCCGGCGCCGAGGTCCTGGGTGTTGGCGATCGCCTCCAGGCGCTTTTCCGCGTCCGGGGTGATCTGCAGGCGCGGTGGCGTCAGCAGGTAGGCGTAGGCCTGGTGGTGGCTGCGACCGACCCGGCCGCGCAACTGGTGCAGTTGGGCCAGGCCGAACTTGTCGGCGCGCTCGATGATGATGGTGTTGGCGCTCGGCACGTCGATGCCGGTCTCGATGATGGTCGAGGCGATCAGCACGTTGAAGCGCTTGTGGTAGAAGTCGCTCATCACCTGTTCGAGTTCGCGTTCGCGCATCTGCCCGTGGCCGATGCCGATGCGCGCTTCCGGCACCAGTTCGGCGAGGTCGGCGGCGCATTTCTCGATGGTCTTCACATCGTTGTGCAGGTAATAGACCTGGCCGCCACGCAGCAGCTCGCGCAGCAGGGCCTCTTTGACCGTGCTCTTGTTCTGCTCCATGACGAAGGTGCGCACCGACAGGCGCCGGGCCGGTGGCGTGGCGATGATCGACAGGTCGCGCATGCCCGACACCGCCATGTTCAGCGTGCGCGGAATCGGCGTCGCGGTCAGCGTCAGGATGTCGACCTCGCTGCGCAGGGCCTTGAGCTGTTCTTTCTGGCGCACGCCGAAGCGGTGTTCTTCGTCGATGATCACCAGACCGAGGTTCTTGATCTTCACATCGTCCTGCAACAGCTTGTGGGTGCCGATGACGATGTCGATCTTGCCTTCGGCCAGGTCGGCCACCGCGGCATTCACTTCCTTGGCGGACTTGAAGCGGCTCATCACTTCCACGCTCACCGGCCAGTCGGCGAAGCGGTCGCGGAAGCTGTTGTAGTGCTGCTGGGCGAGCAGGGTGGTGGGCACCAGGATCGCCACTTGCTTGCCGCCGTGCACGGCGATGAAAGCGGCGCGCATCGCCACTTCGGTCTTGCCGAAGCCGACGTCGCCGCAGACCAGGCGGTCCATCGGCTTGGCCGCGAGCATGTCCTCGCGCACCGCCTCGATGGTGGTTTGCTGGTCGGGGGTTTCTTCGAACGGGAAGCCGGCGCTGAAGGTGGCGTAGTCGGCTTTCGGATCGGCGAAGGCATAACCTTCGCGGGCCGCGCGGCGAGCGTAGATGTCCAGCAGTTCGGCGGCGACATCGCGCACCTGCTCGGCGGCCTTGCGCTTGGCTTTCTGCCAGGTTTCCGAACCCAGGCGGTGCAGTGGCGCCAGGGCGTCGTCGCTACCGGTGTAGCGGGCGATCAGGTGCAGGTTGGCCACCGGCACATAGAGCTTGGCGCCCTCGGCGTATTCGAGGGTGAGGAATTCCGCGGCCTGGTTGTCGATCTCCAGGGTGGCCAGGCCCAGGTAGCGGCCCACGCCGTGATCGATATGTACCACCGGCGCGCCTTCGCGCAGCTCGGTGAGGTTCTTGATCACCGCATCGTTGTTGGCGTCGGCGCGTTTCTCCCGGCGCCGGCGCTGCATCACGCGCTGGCCGAACAGCGGGCTTTCGGCCACCAGCGCCAGGGCCGGATCGTCCAGCAGCAAGCCTTCGTCCAGCGGTGCGATGGTGATCGCCAGGCGATCCTTGCCAGCGACGAAGTCCGGCCAGCTGTCGACGGTCTTCGGCCGCAGCTTCAGGCGTTCCAGCAACTCCAGCAGCACCTCGCGGCGCCCGGCGGATTCGGCGGTGAACAGTACGCGTCCAGAGAATTCATCGAGGAAATTGGCCAGGGCCGCCAGCGGCTGATTGGCCTTGGCTTCAATGGCGAGGTTGGGCAGGGGCTGCGCCGGGAAGCGCTCGCGGCCGCCACCGGCCTCGATGTCCTGCTGGCTGGCGACCACCCGCGGCCAGCTTTTCAGGCGGGCGAAGCAGTCTTCCACCGGCAGGAACAACTCGGCGGGCGGCAATAAAGGACGGGACGGATCGACGCGGCGTTCTTCGTAACGGTTGCGCACGTCGTTCCAGAAGTTCTCGGCCGCCTGCTCGATGCCCGGCAGGGAAAACACCTGGGTGTCCTGGGGCAGATAGTCGAACAGGGTCGAAGTGTCTTCGAAGAACAGCGGCAGGTAATACTCGATGCCGGCCGGGGTGATCCCGCTGCTCAGGTCCTGGAAGATCGGGCAGCGGCGGAAATCGACGTCGAAGCGTTCGCGGAAGCGGGCCTTGAAGCGGGTGACGGCTTCTTTCTGCAGCGGGAATTCTTTCGCCGGCAGCAGGCGCACCGAATCGACCTTGTCGATGGAGCGCTGGTTTTCCGGATCGAAGGTGCGCAGGGTCTCGATTTCATCGTCGAACAGGTCGATGCGAT
Organism: Pseudomonas sp. 09C 129; assembly: GCF_002843625.1. NCBI lineage: Bacteria > Pseudomonadati > Pseudomonadota > Gammaproteobacteria > Pseudomonadales > Pseudomonadaceae > Pseudomonas > Pseudomonas sp. 09C 129. The sequence continues at coordinate 2,660,506 of NZ_CP025261.1, forward strand.
AAGGCAGTTTGCTGCCCATCGGGAACAGGTCGATCAGGGCGCCGCGCACCGCGAACTCGCCGTGCTCGTAGACCGTGTCGACACAGCGATAGCCGCTGGCTTCCAGGCGGGTACGCATCTGTTCGACATCCAGCTTCTGGCCGATGTCCAGCACCAGGCTGCTGCCCAGCAGGAACTTGGTCGGCGCCAGGCGATGCAGGGCCGTGGTGATCGGCACCACCAGCACGCCATGCTCCAGCTCCGGCAGCCGGTACAGGCTGGCGATCCGCTGGGAGATGATGTCCTGGTGCGGCGAGAACAGGTCGTAGGGCAGGGTTTCCCAGTCCGGGAAATGCAGCACGGGCAAATCCGGGGCGAAGAAACTCAGCTCCTGCTCCAGCCGTTCGGCACTTTGGCTGTCGGCGGTCAGCAGCAGGGTGAAGCGCTTGGCGGCGCTGGCAGCCTCGGCAATGGCGAGGCTGAGGGCGGCACCGGGCAGATTGCCCCAGTGCTGTTTGCCGGCGGCGGCAGGGAGTTGCGGTAGACGCAGAACGGGCACGGAAGGTTGAGCTCCAGCGTTGCGACAAAGTCGGTAATTGTAGCGGTCCGGCGTACCGGCTGTCAGTTGCTGATGTGTCTATTACGCGGTTGCGGAAAATGTAGTGGTTATGACAAAAAAACGCGTTTCTTGGCGGGAAATGTAGTGCCGAATCGGGGCGGTGTTACGGAGGGTTACAGATAACGCTGGGATGCCGCGCAAAATGAGGCCTTTCTGGAACCCGCGTATTTACTGGGCTGGAGCGGGGTGTGTTTTTTCCTGATGGGTTTTTGTTACGTTCCGCGCGACAGGCGCGCATTGCTACGCAGGGGACTCGGCTGCATAATGTAGCCCCTTTTTTCAGCCCCTACATGTGGAAGGTTCCCGTGACTCAGAAGCCCGACCAGTGTCTTGGTGAATGGATCGACCGTGAAGCGCTCGCAGAAGCGATGATTCCGCTTATCGGTCAGCTCTACCGCAATAACAATGTGGTGAGCTCGATCTATGGCCGCAGCCTGATCAACCAGTCTGTCATCGCGATTCTCAAAGCTCACCGCTTTGCTCGCCATCGCTCTTCCGACGATAGCGAACTCTCCGTCCACGAAACATTCCCACTGCTCAAGGCCATGAGCGAGCTCAAGCTCGGCGCGGCTTCGGTGGACCTGGGCAAGTTGGCGTTCAAATTCCGTAACGAAGGCAATGGCCGCACCGCCGAGCAATTCGTTCGCGAAGAACTGGCTGACGTGGTTGGCCAGCAAAACGCTTCGCCCCGCAAAGGCACCGACGTGGTCCTGTACGGCTTCGGTCGTATCGGCCGTCTGCTGGCGCGCATCCTGATCGAGAAAACCGGTGGTGGCGACGGCCTGCGCCTGCGCGCCATCGTGGTGCGCAAAGGCGCCGAAAACGACCTGACCAAACGCGCCAGCCTGCTGCGTCGCGATTCGGTGCACGGTTCGTTCAACGGCACCATCACCATCGACGAAGCCAACAACACCATCACCGCCAACGGCAACCTGATCCAGGTTATCTACGCGAAGAATCCGACCGAGGTGGACTACACCCAGTACGGCATCAAAGACGCGCTGCTGGTGGACAACACCGGTGTATGGCGTGACGCCGACGGCCTGGGTCAGCACCTGGCCTGCCCGGGTATCGACCGTGTCGTTCTGACCGCGCCTGGCAAAGGCAAGCTGAAGAACATCGTTCACGGTATCAACCACGCCGAAATCACCGCTGACGACAAGATCGTTTCCGCCGCTTCCTGCACCACCAACGCCATCGTGCCGGTGCTCAAGGCCGTGAACGACAAGTTCGGCATCGTCAACGGTCACGTCGAAACCGTTCACTCGTACACCAACGACCAGAACCTGATCGACAACTTCCACAAGGGCGATCGTCGTGGCCGTAGCGCCGCGCTGAACATGGTAATCACCGAGACCGGTGCTGCCACCGCTGCCGCCAAGGCCCTGCCTGAGCTGGCCGGCAAGCTGACCGGTAACGCGATCCGCGTTCCGACGCCAAACGTGTCGATGGCCATTCTCAACCTGAACCTTGAGAAAGCCGCTACCCGTGAAGAGATGAACGAGTACTTGCGCTACATGGCGCTGCACTCCGATCTGCACAAGCAGATCGACTTCGTCAATTCCCAGGAAGTGGTTTCCACCGACTTCGTGGGCTCGCGCCACGCCGGTGTGGTGGACGCTGAAGCGACCATCACCCAGGATAACCGCGTTGTTCTGTACGTCTGGTACGACAACGAATTCGGTTACAGCTGCCAGGTGGTTCGCGTGATGGAAGACATGGCCGGTGTGAACCCGCCTGCGTTCCCGCGCTAAGCCTTAGCCGCACATGAAAACGCCCCGACTTGTCGGGGCGTTTTTGTTTGTGGCGTTTGATGGCTGGAGGGATGAGTTGATTGGGCGGGTCTTTTCGCGGTCGATCAGGCGCCACCCACTACTGCTGCCTGCGCAGTGCGCAGTTCATGCTTGTTGCCGCGGAACAGCACCAGGGTCGCGATCAGGCCCAGCACCGCCGCGCCGCTGAGCCAGATCCCCGGCGCCGCCTTGTTGTCCAGCGCATGGATCAGGTAGGTGCAGGCCGCCGGTGTGAAGCCGCCAAAGGTGGCGGTGGCCAGGCTGTAGGCCAGGGAGAAGCCGGTGGTGCGCACTTCAACCGGCATGATTTCGGTGAGAGCCACCACCATGGCGCCGTTGTACGAGCCATAGAGGAAGGACAGCCACAGCTCGACGATCAGCAGGTGGCTGAAACTCGGGTTGGCCACCAGCCAGGACAGGGCCGGGTAAGCCGTGAGGATCGCCAGGACGGTCGCCGCCAGCAGCAGTGGCTTGCGCCCGACCTTGTCCGAGACAGCGCCCATCACCGGCAGCCAGAAGAAGTTCGACAGGCCGATGCACACGGTGACCAGCAGAGCGTCCAGGTCCGACAGCTGCAATTCGGCCTTGCCGAAGGTCGGGGTGTAGGCGGTGATCAGGTAGAAGGACACAGTGGTCATCACCACCAGTGCCATGCCGACCAGGACGATGCCGAAGTTCTGGCCGATGGAGCGGATGATTTCCTGCAGGGTAGGGCGGTGCTTGCGTGCCTGGAACTCCGGGGTTTCTTCCAGCGAACGACGGATCATGAAGATCGCCGGCACTATCATGCAGCCCACCAGGAACGGCATGCGCCAGCCCCAGTCGCCCATTTGTTCCGGGCTCAGCCAGTGGTTCAGGCCAACGCCCAGCAGGCCGGCGAAGACCACGGCGGCCTGTTGACTCGCCGATTGCCAGCTGACGAAGAAACCCTTGCGGCCCGGGGTGGAGATTTCCGCCAGGTAAACCGAGACGCCACCCAGTTCCACCCCGGCAGAGAAGCCCTGCAGCAAGCGGCCGAGCAGCACCAGCAACGGCGCGGCGACGCCGAGGGTGGCATAACCCGGGACGCAGGCGATCAGCACGGTGCCCGCGGCCATGAGCAGCAGGGTGATGATCAGGCCCCGGCGCCGGCCATGACGGTCGATATAAGCGCCAAGAAAGATCGCGCCCAGCGGGCGCATCAGGAAGCCGGCGCCGAAGGTCGCCAGCGACAGCATCAATGACGCGAAAGCACTGTCGGCAGGGAAGAAGGTCTTGGCAATGGCCGTGGCGTAAAAGCCGTAGACCATGAAGTCGAACATCTCCAGAAAGTTGCCGCTGACAACGCGAAAGATCGCCTTGCCTTTGCCCGTGGTCGTGGACATTTTATTCACTCACTTTGGCTATTTTGTTAGCGATCCCTGGTCGTTATCCGTCCTGGCTGCCCGGTCTGAGGTAGCTAAGCCGCAGGCCAGACAGTTTGTAACAATATGTGTATGAGCCTGCCGAGGCAACAAAAACTCTTAGCTTGCTTGCTAAGTAGATGGACGGCTTGGGATTTATTGCCCGCCAGTTCGCGGAATAAACCCGCAGGAGCAAGCTCGCGATGAGCCGGGTTCGGCCTGCATCAAATCCGCGGTGGCTGCCGCATAATGGCCGGCCCTGATCGGCGACTGCCGAGAGGGAAATCGAGTGTCGGGAGGTGAAGTCTTGCTGGGTGGATCTTGGGTGCGAGGGGGGCTTCCTGTCGTTTTGGTCATGGCCCTGGCTGGATGTGATCGGGACGATTCGCTGGAAAGCTTCGGCGGCCCGACCATGGGCAGCACCTACTCGATCAAGTACGTGAGGCGGGCAGGCCTGGCTGCGCCGAGTGAGGTACAGGCCCAGGTCGAGCGGATACTTGCGCAGATCGACCGGCAGATGTCGACCTATCGCAACGACTCGGACATCGAGCGCTTCAACGATCTGCCGGCCAATAGCTGCCAGGCGATGCCGGCGGCGGTCCTGCGCTTGATCGAGGTTGGCCAGCAGCTGTCGCGGGACAGCCAGGGCGCCTTCGATCTGACGGTCGAGCCGTTGCTCAACCTCTGGGGCTTCGGTCCGCAGGGGCGCGGGGAGGCGGTGCCGAGCGATACGGCGCTGGCGCAGGTGCGGCAGCGAGTCGGCTATACCCATCTGCGTATCGAGGGCGACCAGCTGTGCAAGGACGCCGCGGTCGAGGTGGATTTCAACAGCATCGCCGCCGGTCATGCGGTGGACCGGATTGCCGCCAGGCTCGCGGAAATGGGCATCGACAGTTACCTGGTCGAAGCCACCGGCGAACTCAAGGCCGTCGGCAGGAAACCCGATGGTTCGGCGTGGCGCATTGCCCTGGAGGAGCCGCGGGACGATCGACAGCTGGCCGAGCGGGTCATCGCCGTCGATGGTTATGGGGTCTCGACTTCCGGCGACTACCGCAATTATTTCCAGCGCGATGGACAGCGTTATTCCCACGCCTTCGACGCCCGCACCGGCAGGCCTGTCGAGCATGGGCTGGCTTCGGTCACGGTGATTCATCCCGCGGCCGTGATGGCCGATGGTCTGTCGACCCTGCTGCTGATCCTCGGCCCCGAGCGCGGTTGGGATTACGCGGAAAAACACGATATCGCCGCATTTTTTGTGATTCGCGCCGATACAGGTTTCGTCACACGCAGCAACCGCGCGTTTGATCGCCTGTTTGCCGGACAAAAGCAGTAATCTTGCGCGGTGCCGCGGCGCGATGTCGCAGGCAAAAGTAGCCGGCGACGCGACCAAGGGTTAATGTGCGCGGCGTTGACGCTTCTATAGACTGTGCCCGGGTTCGTAACCGAGCCAAATTGATCCTTCATGCCGCTGGCCGCGGCATGATTTAGCCGCAGGTGCCACATCGGGTGCCGCGGCCTGTTCTGAGGAGTACGCATGGCTGTCTACAACTACGACGTAGTGGTGCTGGGTTCAGGCCCCGCTGGAGAAGGTGCGGCGATGAACGCCGCGAAAGCTGGGCGCAAGGTAGCGATGGTCGATAGCCGTCGCCAGGTCGGCGGTAACTGCACCCACCTGGGCACCATCCCGTCCAAGGCCTTGCGTCACTCGGTCCGGCAGATCATGCAGTTCAACACCAACCCGATGTTCCGGGCCATTGGCGAGCCACGCTGGTTCTCGTTCCCCGACGTATTGAAAAGCGCCGAGAAGGTCATCTCCAAGCAGGTCGCCTCGCGCACCGGCTACTACGCGCGTAACCGGGTCGACGTGTTCTTCGGCACCGGCAGCTTCGCCGACGAGCAGACCATCGAAGTGGTCTGCGCCAACGGCGTGGTCGAGAAGCTGGTGGCCAAGCACATCATCATCGCCACCGGCTCGCGTCCATATCGCCCGGCCGATATCGATTTCCACCACCCGCGTATCTATGATAGCGACACCATCCTCAGCCTCGGCCACACCCCGCGCAAACTCATCGTTTACGGCGCTGGCGTGATCGGTTGTGAATACGCCTCGATCTTCAGTGGCCTGGGGGTACTGGTCGAGCTGGTGGACAACCGCGGCCAGTTGCTGAGCTTCCTGGACTCCGAGATCTCCCAGGCGCTGAGCTACCACTTCAGCAACAACAACATCACCGTGCGCCACAACGAGGAATACGACCGCGTCGAAGGCCTCGACAATGGCGTGATCCTGCACCTCAAGTCGGGCAAGAAGATCAAGGCTGACGCCTTGCTCTGGTGCAATGGCCGGACCGGCAATACCGACCGGCTGGGCATGGAAAACATCGGGGTCAAGGTCAACAGCCGTGGCCAGATCGAAGTGGACGAGAACTACCGCACCTGCGTGCCGAACATCTACGGCGCCGGCGACGTGATCGGCTGGCCGAGCCTGGCCAGTGCCGCCCACGACCAGGGGCGTTCGGCCGCCGGCAGCATCGTCGACAACGGCAGCTGGCGCTTCGTCAACGACGTGCCGACCGGGATCTACACCATTCCGGAGATCAGTTCGATCGGCAAGAACGAGCAGGAACTGACCCAGGCCAAGGTGCCGTACGAAGTGGGCAAGGCCTTCTTCAAGAGCATGGCCCGCGCGCAGATCGCCGGTGAGCCGCAAGGTATGCTGAAGATCCTGTTCCACCGCGAAACCCTGGAAGTCCTGGGCGTGCACTGCTTCGGTTACCAGGCTTCGGAGATCGTGCACATCGGCCAGGCGATCATGAACCAGCCGGGCGAACTCAATACCCTGAAGTACTTCGTCAACACTACGTTCAACTACCCGACCATGGCCGAAGCCTATCGGGTAGCCGCTTACGACGGCCTCAACCGGCTTTTTTGAGCGACTCCGGCCGGTGGCCTGAGCCGGCCGGGGAGACCGATTTCAGTAACTCTCGAGCGTGGCGCTGGCCAAACCGGGAAAGTCTGTAATCAGGCTGTCTACGCCGAAGTCGGCGAGCCTGCGCATCAGCGCAGGCTCGTTGACTGTCCATACCGACACATGCAAGCCCTGCCGCTGCGCCCGTTGCAGCCGTTCCGGAGTGCAGAGTGTCCAGTTCAACGCCAGAATCTCGCAGCCGTAGCTTTGCGCGACCTTCAACGGGTCGAGCCAGGCGTATTCGGCGACCAGCCCGCGCGACAGATCCGGGGTCAGCTCGACAGCCGCCTTGAGCACTTCCCGTGAGCTGGAGGTGACGGTGACCTTGTCCAGCAGGCCGAAACGCTGCGCCATCTCGCGAATCGCCAGCACCGTGGTGGCGGCACGGGTGCGCGAGGCGCTCTTGACCTCCAGCTGCCAGTGCTCGAAGTCGCATTTTTCGAACAGTTCTTCCAGGCGCGGGATCGGGCAGGGCGTGACCCAGCCCGGGCCGCCCTTGCGAGCGTCATAGGACATCAGTTCTTCGGCGCTGTGTTCGACCACCTTGCCGCGGCGGTCGGTGGTGCGCTTGAGGGTCGGGTCGTGGATCACCATCAGCTCGCCGTCCATGGACAGGTGCAGGTCCAGTTCGCAGCGGCGCACGCCATGCTTGAGGCACTGCTGGAAGCTGGTCAGGGTGTTTTCCGGTGCTTCGCCTTTAGCGCCGCGGTGGCCATAAATCAGGGTCACGATTGCTCCTTCACGGAAATTTTTCCATTAGATGATCGGTGCTGCGCGGTGGGGCCGCAGGTCAATCGGCTGCCGGGTCGTTCTGTTCTCGGGCCTGGCGACGTTCCTGGGCTTGCTTCTGCAGGATATAGCGCGCCAGCAACTGGCGTTGGGCGTCGGTCAATGATTCGAACTCGGTACCGATTTCGAACGTGCCGAAACTGCGGGTTTCGCAATGGGTGACCTTGGCCCGCAACAACAGGCCCAAGGCCTGGGGCATCAGCAGCAGCTTGACCGCCAGGTGGGTGCCGGCCGGGTAGGACAGGTGATGTTCGAACTCGATGCCGCCTTCGGAGAGAATCACCCGCTGCGGTTCGCCGAACTTGCCGAGCACGGTCTGCGCCACCACCTGGCTAAGCAGGTCGATGCGCTTGTTCATGGACTTGAGGTAGTTGGCCAGGGTCCGGTCGCGCTCGCTGACCTGGCGCAGCAGGTGCTGCGATTCGAATTCGCTCAGATGCAGCTCGCTGAGCAGGTTGAACAGCGGCGACGCATCCTGCAACACTTCCTTGCTCGCCGCTTCGTGGGCGGACAAGGGGCTAATTTCCAGTGCGATCGTGTCCTCGATACGGTAGTATTCGCGGCGATCTTCTTCATCTAATGTCGACATGGCGAACCCATGGTAGCGGCGGTGGTCTGAGTGTAAAGCTGCTTACCAGGACCCGCCACAAGGACGTCTTCTTTTCCTCCGAACAAGCCCCGACATGTTCAGACCTCTCTTCGTATTTATTGGCACGCGTTATACCCGTGCAAAGCGCCGCAATCATTTCGTGTCATTCATTTCCCTGACCTCGATGATCGGACTCGCCCTTGGCGTGGTCGTGATGATCGTCGTGCTGTCGGTGATGAACGGCTTCGACCATGAGATGCGCACCCGCGTGCTGGGCATGGTGCCCCACGCGACCATCGAATCCGGTGAGCCGATCAGCGACTGGCAAGGCCTGGCCGACAAGGTCAAGCAGAACCCCAAGGTGCTGGCGGTTGCGCCGTTCACCCAGATGCAGGGGTTGCTGACCAATAACGGCCAGGTGCAGAAAGTCCTGCTCAACGCCATTGATCCGGCCAAGGAACGCCAGGTTTCGATCATCGATAACTTCATGAAGCAGGGCAAGCTGGACGACCTGGCCCCCGGCAGCTTCGGCATCGTGATCGGTGACAAGGCCGCGACCAAGCTGGGGGTTGGCCTGGGCGACAAGCTGACCTTCGTCGCGCCCGAGGTCACGGTGACCCCGGCCGGGATGTTCCCGCGCATGAAGCGTTTTACCGTGGTCGGCATCTTCCATGTCGGCGCCGGCGAGCTGGACGGCTATCTGGGCCTGACCAACCTCGACGACCTGGGCCGCCTGCACCGCTGGAAACCGGACCAGGTGCAGGGCCTGCGCCTGAAGTTCGACGACCTGTTCCAGGCGCCACGCACCGCCTGGGAAATTGCCGAGCAACTGGGCGAGAACCAGTACTACGCCCGTGACTGGACCCGTACCCACGGCAACCTGTACCAGGCCATCCGCATGGAAAAAGCCATGATCGGCCTGTTGTTACTGCTGATCGTCGCCGTGGCCGCCTTCAACATCATCTCCACCCTGGTGATGGTGGTGAACGACAAGAAGGGCGATATCGCGATCCTCCGTACCCTGGGGGCGACGCCGGCCAGCATCATGGCGACCTTCATGGTCCAGGGCACGGTGATCGGCGTGATCGGTACCTTGATCGGCGCCGTGGTCGGGATGTTCGCGGCGTTGAACGTGAGCGCGGCGATCTCCGCCCTCGAAGGCCTGATCGGGCACAAATTCCTCAATGCCGACGTGTACTTCATCGACTACCTGCCATCGCAACTGATGGCCGAGGATGTGTTGATGGTCTGCGGCGCGGCACTGGTCCTGAGTTTCCTCGCCACCCTGTATCCAGCCTGGCGTGCCGCGCGCACCCAGCCGGCGGAGGCGCTACGTTATGAGTGAGTTGGGCATGAGTGAAAAAGCAATTCTGAGCTGCCGCGACCTGGGCAAGTCCTACGAGGAAGGTCCGGAATCGGTGGTGGTGTTGTCCGGCCTGCAACTGGAGTTGCACCCGGGCGAGCGGGTGGCGATCGTCGGTACCTCAGGTTCGGGCAAAAGTACCTTGCTCAACCTGCTGGGTGGCCTCGACACGCCGACCAAGGGCAGCGTCTGGCTCGACGGCGAGGAGCTTTCGGCGCTGAGCGAGAAGGGCCGCGGCCTGCTGCGCAACCGCGCCCTTGGCTTTGTCTACCAGTTCCACCACCTGCTGCCGGAATTCACCGCCCTGGAAAACGTCTGCATGCCGCTGCTGATCGGCAAGACCGCGATCCCGGAAGCTCGTCAGCGGGCCACCGCCTTGCTGGAGCGGGTAGGGCTGGCCCATCGCCTGGAGCACAAGCCGGCCGAACTGTCCGGTGGTGAGCGCCAGCGTGTGGCTATCGCCCGTGCCCTGGTCAACAAGCCAGGGCTGGTGATGCTCGACGAGCCGACCGGCAACCTCGACTCCCACACCGCGCAAGGCATCCAGGACTTGATGCTGGAACTCAGCACCTCGATGCGTACCGCGTTCCTGGTGGTGACCCACGACATGAACCTGGCTCGCCAGATGGACCGCGTCCTGCACCTGCAGGAAGGTTTCCTGACGCCCATCTGATTGGCCGCAGCCCGGCGCCTGAAACAGGCGCTGGGTCTTTAATTTCCATACGGTGCCCCAGCGAATGTTCAGACCGTTATCGATCTTTATCGGCACGCGCTATACCCGCGCCAAGCGCCGCAATCGCTTTGTTTCCTTCATCTCCATGACCTCGATGATCGGCCTCGCCCTGGGCGTGCTGGCGATGATCGTGGTGCTGTCGGTGATGAACGGTTTCCAGCGCGAAATGAGCTCGCGCATCCTCGGCATGGTGCCCCACGCCACCATCGTCGGCGTCAAGCCGATCGACGACTGGCAGCCGGTGGCCGCCGCGGCGATGAAAAATCCCGAGGTGACGGCCGCGGTGCCGTTCACCGAGATGGAAGGCATGCTCTCCTACAAGGGCTCGATGCAGCCGATCCAGATCAGCGGCATCGACCCGGCCCAGGAAGGCAAGGTCTCCATCGTTGCCCAGCACATCGTCCAGGGCCGTCTGGATGCCTTGAAGCCGGGCGAGTTCGGGGTGGTGATCGGTGAGATCACGGCACGGCGCTTTCGCCTGAATGTCGGCGACAAGCTGACCCTGATCGTGCCGGAAATCAGCTCCGCGCCGGGCGGCATCACCCCGCGCATGCAGCGCTTGAACGTAGTCGGCGTGTTCAAGGTCGGGGCCGAGCTCGACGGTTCCATGGGGCTGATCCATGTGGCCGATGCCGCCGAGATGCAGCATTGGCAGCCAAACCAGGTGCAGAGCGTGCGCCTGGCGGTCAAGGACCTGTACGCCGCGCCCAAGGTTTCCAGCGACATCGCTGCCAGCCTGGGCGCTGGCTTCAAGGCCGATGACTGGACCCACACCCAGGGCAGCCTGTTCAGTGCGATGAAGATGGAAAAGACCATGATCGGCCTGTTGCTGTTGATGATCGTGGCCGTGGCCGCGTTCAACATCATCGCCACGCTGATCATGGTGGTGAACGACAAGGGTGCGGACATCGCGATCCTGCGCACCATCGGCGCCACGCCACGGCAGATCATGGCGATCTTCATGGTCCAGGGTACGGTGATCGGTATCGTCGGCACCTTGATCGGCGGCGTGCTGGGGGTAATCGCGGCGTTGAACGTCAGTGCGCTGGTGGGTTGGCTGGAGCGGGTCAGCGGCCAGCACATCTTCAGTTCCGACGTGTACTTCGTCAGCAACCTGCCTTCCGAGCTGCAGGGCGGCGACGTGGCCCTGATCTGCACCGCGGGTTTTGTCCTGAGCTTCCTGGCGACCCTGTATCCAGCCTGGCGCGCGGCGAAGGTCGAGCCGGCGACTGCATTGCGTTATTCGTAATCTCGCTATCGCGAGCAAGCTCGCTCCTACGAGGGAGCTTGCTCGCCAACCCTGCGTTATTCCTGCCTCGGCAACTCAATCACAAAGCTCGTCCGGCCTTGCGCCGATTGGCAACGAATCTGCCCACCATGGGCACGGATGATCGATTGGGTGATGGCCAGTCCCAAGCCTGCATGTTCACTGCTGCCTTCATGGCGCGCCGGGTCGGCGCGGTAGAAGCGGTCGAACAGCCGTGGCAAGCGTTCAGGCGCAATGCCTTCGCCGGTGTTTTCCACCCGCAGGAATGAACCCTTGGCGGTCTCGCCAAGCCGCACCCGCACTTCGCCGCCGGCCGGGGTGAAGCGCAGGGCATTGTCCAGCAGGTTGGAAAGGGCGCGGCGCAACATGCTGCGGTCGCCCTGGATCTTCGCGCTGCCTTCGCGCCCGAGGGCGATACCGGCGTCTTCGGCCAGCGGCGTATAGAACTCCAGCAGCATGTCGGTTTCCTCACCCAGCTCCAGGGCTTCGCGTTTCGGCGTCAGCAGGCCGTGGTCGGCCTTGGCCAGGTAGAGCATGTCGTTGACCAGCTGGGCCATCCATTGCAGCTCTTCGAGGTTGCTGTGCAGGGCTTCGCGATAGTCTTCCAGCGCCCGTGGGCGGGTGAGGGTGACCTGGGTGTGGGTCAGCAGGTTCGACAGCGGGGTGCGCAGCTCATGGGCGATGTCCGCCGAGAACGCGGAGAGGCGCTGGAAGGAGTCGTCCAGGCGCCCGAGCATGGCATTGAAGGCCTGGGCCAGTTCGGCCAGTTCGCCGGGCATCTGCTGCTCCGGCAGGCGCTGGGTCAGGGAGCTGGCGGACACGCCCGCGGCGACCTCGCTCATCCGCCGCAGCGGACGCAAGCCGCTGCGCGCGGCCCAGGCCCCGAGCAGCGCGGTGGCCAGGGCCGAGAGGCCGACGGTCAGCCAGATCAGGTGCTGCATACGCTGCAGAAAGTGCTGGTGGTGGGTGATGTCGAGCATCAGGGTCAGCTCTGGCGAGCCGGCCTGGCCAGGTTCCAGGGCCGCACTGTAGATGCGGTAGGCGGTACCGTCGTGTTGCAGGCTGTGCAGCCCGGTCGGCTGGGCCGGAGCGGCCGGCAACCCCTTGGCGCTGTCAAACCAGAGGGCGCCATCCGCGCCTGTGACCCGCAGCGTCAGGTCCGGTTGATGGCTGAGTTCATCCTGCAGCTGCGCCTTGCGTTCGGCAAAGCGTTGCGGGTCGTCGGCGCCCAGCAGCGCGCTGCGCATGGCGATCAGTTTGCCTTCCAGCAGTTGCTGGTCGAGTTCGATGAAGTGCGCTTCGCTGGCGCGGCTGAACAGCACCCCGGCCAGCAGCGAAACCACCGCGGTGCAGCCGGCGAACAACAGGGCCAGGCGCCCACTCAGGGTCAAGCGGCGCATCAGGCCTGGCGCTCTTCGAGCACGTAGCCCATGCCACGCACGGTGTGGATCAGTTTGTTCGGGTAATCGTCATCGATCTTCAGGCGCAAGCGGCGGATCGCCACCTCGATGACGTTGGTGTCGCTGTCGAAGTTCATGTCCCAGACCTGGGAGGCGATCAGCGTCTTGGGCAGCACTTCACCCTGGCGCCGCAGGAGCATTTCCAGCAACGAGAATTCCTTGGCGGTGAGGTCGATGCGCTGGCCGTTGCGTTCGACCCGTCGGCGAATCAGGTCCAGGCGCAGGTCCGCCAGTTGCAGGGTGGTTTCCTGGGGCGTGGAGCTGCCGCGACGCAGCAGGCTGCGGACCCGGGCCAGCAGTTCGGAGAAGGCGAAAGGCTTGACCAGGTAATCGTCGGCGCCCAGCTCCAGGCCGTGGACCCGGTCTTCCACGGCATCGCGCGCGGTCAGGAACAGCACCGGTATCTCCAGCCCGGCGCCGCGCACGGCTTGCAGGATCTGCCAGCCATCGCGGCCCGGCAGCATCACGTCGAGAATCAACAGGGAATAGTCGCCGGTCAACGCCAGGTGTTGGCCGGTGGTGCCATCGGCCACCAGTTCGGCGTTGAAGCCTGCCTCGCTCAGGCCCTGGCGCAGGTAGTGGCCGGTTTTCGGTTGGTCTTCGACGATCAGCAGTTTCATGGGCGGCTCATGGCAAATGGAACGCGGGCTTTATACCCTGGGTGACGGCCGCAGGGCACAAGCTGACAAAGTTGTAATCTAGCAGTCAGCTGGCTGGCAGCGCTGCGGCCTTAGAGTTTCACACAAGCTGAACCTCATCTTGTTGGAGTGCGATTATGTTTTTGTCCAAGGGTGTTTTACCTCGTTCGTTGACGCTGGCCGCGTGTTTGCTGGCATTGGGTGCGCCGGCCTGGGCATCGCCGGCGCAGACCTACGATTTCGGTCAGGCGGCCTCGGCGGCCAAGGCCACGCGTACGGTGGAAGTGGTCATGAACGACATGTCCTACACCCCCAAGAGCCTGGACATCAAGGCTGGCGAAACCGTGCGTTTTGTCTTGATCAACAAGGGCCAGTTGCTGCATGAGCTCAATATCGGTACCGCGACCATGCATGCCGAGCACCAGCAGGAAATGCTGAAGATGCAGCAGAGCGGCATGCTCACGCCCACCGCGATGAAGAACATGCCCGCTGGGGCCATGGATCACGCCGCCATGGGCCATGGCGCGATGCCCGGCATGAAGCACGACGACCCGAACAGCGTGCTGGTGGAGCCGGGCAAGACCGCTGAGCTGACCTGGACCTTCAGCAAGGCCGGCAGCCTGGAGTTCGCCTGCAATATCCCGGGGCACTATCAGGCAGGCATGGTCGGCAAGCTGACGGTCAGCCAGTAAGCGCCTGGGGCTCAAAGGCGGAGGCAAAGACTGATAGAATCGCCTGATTCTTCAGTCAGGTTTCCGCCATGCATCCCGCAGCCGAACATTCGCCGCTGGGCAAGTCCAGTGAATACGTCTCTACCTACACGCCATCCTTGCTGTTCCCGATCCCGCGGGCGGCAAAATGGGCCGAGCTGGGCCTGAGCGCCGACACCCTGCCTTATAAAGGCGTGGACTTCTGGAACTGCTTCGAGCTGTCCTGGCTGTTGCCCTCCGGCAAGCCGGTGGTGGCCATCGCCGAGTTCAGCATTCCGGCGGATTCACCGAACATCATCGAGTCGAAGTCGTTCAAGCTGTACCTCAACTCACTGAACCAGACCCCTTTCGCGGATCGCCAGAGCCTGGAGGAAACCTTGCGTGCCGACCTCTCTGCGGCGGCCGGCAAGCCGGTGGGCGTGCGCATCCGCAGCCTGGGCGAAGTGGAGGCGGAAGGAGTGGTGGCCTTGCCGGGTGCCTGCATCGACGAGCTGGATATCAGCGTCAGCAGCTATGAACACCCGCGTCCGGAACTGCTGCAGTGCGACAGGTCGCGGATCGTCGAGGAGAGCGTGCACAGCCATCTGCTCAAATCCAATTGCCCGGTCACCAGCCAGCCGGACTGGGGCAGCGTGGTGGTGGAGTACCGTGGCCCGGCGCTGGACCACGCCAGCCTGCTGGCCTACCTGGTGAGCTTCCGCCAGCACTCGGACTTCCATGAGCAATGCGTGGAGCGGATCTTCCTCGACCTGCAGCGTTTGCTGCAGCCGGAGAAGCTGACGGTGTATGCGCGTTATGTGCGTCGTGGTGGCCTGGACATCAACCCGTACCGCAGCACCGAAACCGCGAGTTTCGCCAACTTCCGACTGGTTCGCCAGTAATGAAAAGCCCCGCTCTGGTAGCGGGGCTTTTTTGTCTGTAAGGGGTTAAATCCCCATGTTGCCGAGAGTTTGCACGATGTTGCGCAAGGTGCCGGCAATGGCGGGGTGTTCAAGCTCGAAGCGTTCGACGGCGAGGTTGACCCCGTCGGCCAGGCTGGTGTCCTGAGTGGCGTTTTCCAGTTTGAGCTCGAGCTCGATCTGTTGCATCAATTCCTGCAGATTGGCGCGTTCTGCTTCCGAAAGCGGTGGGTTCTGCTCCAATTGCTCGCGCAGGGTATTGAGCTGTTCTTGCAGTTCGCGGGCAGGCATGGCGTTCTCCCTTCATTGATAGGCACAGCCATGGACCGCGCCGATTCGCTAAAGGTCCATGTCTGAGCCTTAGCGTAATCCACTCGCGGGCAATGTGCATGATCTTGATCAAGTCAGGGTTTTTCACCTTTCTGGCGACGCTGGCCGATATCGGCCAGGCAGGTTGGCAGCTCGCCCAGATGGTCGATCACCGAGTGCACGCCGAGGCTGAATAGATGCAGGGTGGCCTTGCCGCGCTTGAGTTCGCGCTCCTGCTGGCTCAGTGCCTGCCATTGTGTCGGGCTCATCCCGCAGAGCGAACCGCAGGACGCCAGGCCGATGGTCCACAGGCCGGCGTTGAGGCCCGATTGCAGCAGGCGCGGTTCGCCGCTGACCAGCACGCAGCCGTCCAGGCGGCTGACATTCAGGGCCATCAGCGCCTGCCAGCAGGCATCGGGAGCCGGCCAGCGGGAGCCTGTGTTGGGGGACGGGGTGACCCAGTCGGGTAGTGAGCTTGCCAGGTGCTGGCTGAGGGTGGCGGGCAACTCGTCAAGCCAGGCGCAAGGCACGCCTTGATGTTGCAGGCTGTGCAGGATGTCCAGGGCGCCGTGAGTGGCGTGGGCCTGTTCCAGGACCGGGTGGTCGGCGCTGTGCAGGCGCATCCGCGCGCCGAAATCCACCAGGCAACCGCTGAGGCCAAAGAGCACGGCGGTCAAGGTGGGGGCGGATACAGGCAAGGCTTCGGCGTGAGGCATCGTGACGTCCCTGAAATACCTTGCAAGAGTATCGACGACAGATGACCGTTGGATGACATCCCTGTGAACAGGCCATGCAAATGAGGGGGAGAGGGCGAAGCACTGCACCAGTGCTGCATAAATGGATATATCCGACTTATACTAGCGCGCTTACCGCCAGGGCATAGCGCCCGCGACAGTACAATCCAAGGAGTTTCTGCTATGCGCTGGAGCAATCGTCTCGCTCAGCTTATGTGTGCCGGCATGCTGCTGGTGCCGGTTTTGACCCACGCTGCGGAAGACGATCCGTGGGAAAGCATCAACCGCCCGATCTTCACGTTCAACGACACCATCGACACCTATGCGCTGAAACCTCTGGCGCAAGGTTATCAGGCAGTAACGCCGCAATTTCTCGAAGACGGCATTCACAACTTCTTCCGTAATATCGGTGATGTCGGCAACCTGGCCAACGATATCCTGCAAGCCAAGCCCCATGCCGCTGCCGTCGACACCGCGCGGCTGTTGATGAACACCACCATCGGCGTGGCGGGTTTCTTCGATGTGGGCACCAAGATGGGCTTGCAACGTAACGATGAAGACTTCGGCCAGACCCTGGGTTACTGGGGCGTCGGCAGTGGTCCTTACGTGATGCTGCCGTTCTTCGGTCCGAGCACCCTGCGCGATGCGCCGGCCAAGTATGTCGACAGCTTCACCGACGGTTACCGTTATGTGAACGACGTGCCGGTGCGTAACAGCGTGTTTGCCCTGGAGGTCGTCGACACCCGCGCGAGCCTGCTGTCGAGCGAGAAGCTGATCAGTGGCGACAAGTACACCTTCATTCGCAATGCGTACCTGCAGAACCGCGAATTCAAGGTCAAGGACGGCAAGGTCGAAGACGATTTTTAAGCGACCTGTCCATGAAAAAGGCGACCCTTGGGGCCGCCTTTTTTGTTGATCTTAGAATCAGCTCATCTTCAGGATTGTAAGGCCAAGTTTCTGGCCCTTGCCTTCCAGCTCGGTGACCCAGACCACTTCGGTGTCCGCTTCCAGTCCCCTGAGGGCGGCGTGCTCGGAATCGATACGCACGCTGAGCAGGTCGCCGACCTTGAATGAGCGCGGAGCCTGAACCTGCATGCCACTGCTGGAAAGGTCGATGCAGACGGCCGCAATCACCTGGCCCTGGTGGATCAGCGTGACCTCTGCATCCACTCGCATGCGGATGTAATCGCGCTTTTCACTGTAGTCACGATCGTTTGGGCTCATAGGCTCCAACCTGCGTTTAAGTTGCGGATTTGCCTGTTCTTATAACTCCCGGTGATTTGAGGTGTAAAGACGTCCGGCGACCATCGGCATGAGCTTGAAACGCCCCGCGGATGGGAGTACCGTCTGCGCCTTAGAAGGGCACCTCTGATGGTCGAGCGTGCAGGGCTACGGGCCCTGACTCCATTTCCAGAGTGGCTAGAAAGCGAATCCAGTAGTGTGTGTCCAGGCCTCGTGCCCAGCCACCTACGCCAACCTAATTCTGGCGCCGTTTGCCCACATGCCAAAAACCAGTGCCACGCTGCTGATAATCGATGACGACGAAGTAGTGCGCGCGAGCCTCGCGGCCTATTTGGAAGACAGTGGCTTCAGCGTCCTGCAGGCCAGTAACGGTCAGCAGGGACTTCAGGTGTTCGAGCAGGAAAAGCCCGACTTGGTGATCTGCGATCTGCGCATGCCGCAGATGGGCGGCCTCGAACTTATCCGTCAGGTAACCGACATCGAACCGCAAACCCCGGTCATCGTGGTTTCCGGTGCCGGTGTGATGAACGATGCCGTCGAGGCCTTGCGCCTGGGCGCGGCGGACTACCTGATCAAGCCGCTGGAAGACCTCGCGGTGCTGGAGCACTCGGTGCGCCGGGCCCTGGATCGTGCGCGCCTGCTGCTGGAAAACCAGCGCTACCGGGAGAAGCTGGAAGCCGCCAACCGCGAGCTCGAAGCCAGCCTGAGCCTGCTGCAGGAAGATCAGAACGCCGGGCGCCAGGTGCAGATGAACATGCTGCCGGTGAGCCCATGGACCATCGATGAGTTCAAGTTCGCGCACCAGATCATTCCGTCGTTGTACCTGTCCGGCGATTTTGTCGACTACTTTCGTGTCGACGAGCGCCGCGTAGCCTTTTACCTGGCGGATGTTTCCGGGCATGGCGCGTCTTCGGCCTTTGTCACGGTGCTGCTCAAGTTCATGACCACGCGCTTGCTGTTCGAGTCCAAGCGCAACGGCACTTTGCCGGAATTCAAGCCGTCGGAAGTCCTGGGCCATATCAACCGTGGCCTGATCAGCTGTAAGCTGGGCAAACACGTGACAATGGTCGGTGGCGTCATCGACGAGGAGACGGGCTTGTTGACCTATAGCATTGGCGGACACCTGCCATTGCCTGTGTTGTACACGCCAGACAGTGTGCGTTACCTGGAAGGGCGGGGTCTGCCGGTAGGCTTGTTCAATGAAGCCACCTATGAAGACCACATTCTGGAACTGCCTCCGAGCTTCAGCTTGACGCTGATGTCTGATGGCATTCTGGACCTTTTGCCGGAACCCACACTCAAAGAGAAAGAGGCCGCCTTACCTGAACGGGTGAGAACGGCCGGCGGCAGCCTGGATGGTCTGCGGCAGGTTTTTGGATTGGCCACGCTAGGGGAGATGCCGGATGATATCGCCCTGTTGGTGTTGAGCAGGAATCTTTAATGAGTACCGGTAGAATCCAGTTCGCCGAGCAGGACGGCACCTTTGTCCTGAAGTTTATCGGTGAAGTGCGCCTGACCCTGTGTTCGGCGCTGGATGCGACTATTGAGCGAATCTTCACGGCGCTGAACTTCTCGGCGATCGTGATCGACCTGACCGAAACCCGCAGCATCGACAGCACCACCCTGGGCCTGCTGGCCAAGCTGTCGATCCTGTCGCGGCAGAAGGTCGGCCTGTTGCCGACCGTCGTCACCACCCACGAAGACATCACTCGACTGCTGCAGTCCATGGGCTTCGATCAGGTGTTCAACATCGTTGATCGTCCGATCCCATGCCCGGAATGCCTGACCGACCTGCCATCCCAGGACCAGTCGGAAGAGGTGGTGCGGCTCAAGGTGCTGGAGGCGCACAAGATCCTCATGGGCTTGAACGACTCCAACCGCGAGGCTTTCCACGATCTGGTGAATGCCCTGGAACGCAACTGATCCTATAAAGCGGCAGCACATAAAAAAGGGCGAACCCGTGAGGGTCCGCCCTTTTTGCGTTGGCGCTCGCTCGGTCAGAGCTTGGCGGCCAGCAGTGCCTCGAGTTTTTCCTGGTCGCGGGCGAACTGACGGATGCCTTCGGCCAGTTTTTCGGTGGCCATGGCGTCTTCGTTGGAGGCCCAGCGGAACTGCGCTTCGTTCAGGCTCTGGCGAGCTTCGCCAGCGTGGCCCGGCGCCAGTTTGCGCTCCAGCTTGCCAGTGTCGGCGGCCAGTTTCTCGATCAGGTCCGGGCTGATGGTCAGACGGTCGCAGCCGGCCAGTTGCTCGATCTGGTTCAGGTTACGGAAGCTGGCGCCCATGACTACGGTCTTGTAGTCATTGGCCTTGTAGTAGTTGTAGATGCGGGTCACCGACTGCACGCCCGGATCGTCGGCGCCGGTGTAGTCGTTGCCGCTGGCCTTCTTGTACCAGTCATAGATGCGGCCCACGAACGGCGAGATCAGGAACACCCCGGCCTCGGCGCAGGCGATCGCCTGGGCGAAGGAAAACAGCAGGGTGAGGTTGGTCTGGATGCCTTCGCGTTCCAGCTGCTCGGCGGCGCGGATGCCTTCCCAGGTGGAGGCGATCTTGATCAGTACACGCTCGCGGCCGATGCCGGCCTTGTCGTACAGCTCGATCAGGCGATGGGCGCGCTTGAGCATGGCATCGGTGTCGAACGACAGGCGGGCATCCACTTCGGTGGAAATGCGGCCGGGGATCACTTTCAGGATTTCTTTGCCCACGGCGACGCCAAAACGGTCGCTGGCCAGGCCGACATCGCCCTTGACGTCACTGACGCAGGCGTTCAGCAGCTCGGCGTAACCCGGAATGGCCGCGGCCTTGAGCAACAGGGAAGGATTGGTGGTGGCGTCTACCGGTTTGACCCGGGCGATAGCGTCGAAGTCGCCGGTGTCGGCAACCACGGTGGTGAACTGCTTGAGTTGTTCCAGCTTGGAAGTCATGAGAGTGCTCTGTCCTGTGGGTCTGTTGACATTACCCGAGCGCTGACAGCCGCTCAAGGGTGCGAATGCGTAACCGGATGCCTAAACGAGCCCCAAGGGCAACAACCTGAAAAACAGGTGTTTGAATGCTGGGGCGCTATCCGTTTACTACGATGCCAAAACACCCATCAGGTTCAACCCGAGTGATCGTTAGCGACCTTCGAGCAACTGCCCGGCCTGATCCAGCAGCGCCAGCGGATCCTTGGCCTTGTGAATGTCCACCGAGAGCAACTGGCGGAACTTGCGCGCCCCCGGAAAACCGGTGCCCAGCCCCAATACATGGCGAGTGATGTGGTGCATGGCGCCGCCCGTGGCCAGGTGCCTGGCGATATAAGGCCGCAACTGCGCCAACGCTTCGGCCCGGGAAATCACCGGTGCGGTGCTGCCGAACAGCTGCTGATCCACCTCGGCCAGCAAGTAGGGGTTGTGATAGGCCTCGCGGCCCAGCATCACCCCGTCGAAAGTCTGTAGATGCTCATGGCAGGCTTCCAGGGTCTTGATGCCGCCGTTGAGGATGATTTCCAGCTCGGGGAAATCCGCTTTCAAGCGTGCTGCCACGTCATAACGCAGGGGAGGAATGTCACGGTTTTCCTTCGGCGACAGCCCCTCAAGAATCGCGATCCGCGCATGTACGGTAAAGCTGGTGCACCCAGCTTCGCGCACCTGGCCGACGAAATCGCACAGTTGTTCATAACTGTCGCGGCCATTGATGCCGATCCGGTGCTTGACCGTCACCGGAATGCTCACCGCATCGCGCATCGCCTTCACGCAATCGGCCACCAGGCCCGGATGCCCCATCAGGCACGCGCCGATCATATTGTTCTGCACCCGATCGCTCGGACAGCCGACGTTGAGGTTCACCTCATCGTAACCATGCTCCTGAGCCATCCGCGCGCAAGCCGCCAGATCCGCCGGCGTACTGCCACCCAACTGCAACGCCAGGGGATGCTCGGACTCGTCGTGACGCAGAAAACGCTCATGATCGCCATTGAGCAACGCACCGGTGGTGACCATCTCGGTGTAGAGCAGGGCGTGCTTGGACAGCAGGCGCAGGAAGAAGCGGCAGTGGCGGTCAGTCCAATCCATCATCGGCGCCACGGAGAAGCGGCGGGAGAGGGCTAGTGAGGCAGTTGGAGCAGGAGATAAGAGCATTGGGCAATCTGGATGGGTGAGGCGAAGGAGGGGAAGTTTATCAGGAATGGAGTTCCGGGGTTGCAAGGGCGCGCGTACCAGGAAGTTGAATGGTCTTCGGTTCCTATATTCCGGTCGGTTGTATGAACAACGGCAGGCTAATAAAAAGCGGGCGATCTTAAGGTCGCCCGCTTTTTTTGTGTGATTCGATAGCCGCATGGCTAGGCGAATGTTCGCTGCATTTGAATCACTTGAAGCTGTCCGCCAGTTCCCTGGCCCGATTCCCGGCCTCTCGCCGCGCCACCTGATCCACCTCATGCCCCAGGATGGTCTTTTCCACGATCAGCGCGTGGACCTGGGTGACGCCGACGAACTTCAACCAGGCCTCGACGTAGGGCTTCTGGAAGTCGAAGCGTTCCGCAGGCGTGTCGGATAGCGGCGAGAAGTCGAGGCCGCGGGCGTAGGCGACGACCGCGGTTTTGTTGTGCAGCAGGCCGCGCAGGCCGTGTTCGGCGGTGAAGCTGAAGAGGATGTCTTTCTGCGTGACCAGGTCGATGAAGTGCTTGAGCTTGTAGGGGATGCTGTAGTTCCACAGGGGTACGGAAAGTACCAGCAGATCGGCGTGGTGCAGGTGGGCGGCGAGAGTTTCGAGGGTGTTCCAGGCGTCTTGCTGGTCGGGGGACAGGGCCATGCCTTGCAGGCCGGCGTACTTGGCGTCCATGGCGTGCTGGTCGAATTCCGGCAGGTCCAGGCTCCACAGGTCCAGGGTGCTGACTTCGGTGTGTGGATGGTGGGTCTGATAGCGGTCGATAAAACCTCGGGCGATTTGTTGCGAGGCGGAGCGCTCTTTGCGGGGGGAGCATTGGATATGCAGCAGGCGGGTCATGACGGCATCTCGGATGAGGAATGCCGACATTGCAACATAGCGATTTACGGAATATAAATTGTAAATAAATGGCTGATTGATCACGTATCTTTATATGTTCGATGTTCTGTTGCTCAAGACCTTTGTAACGGTGGTGGACGAGGAAGGCTTCAGCCGTGCCGCCGAACGGCTGCACCTGACGCAGTCGGCGGTCAGCGGGCATCTGCGACGCCTGGAAGAGCAGGTCGGCAAGCCGCTGCTGACCCGTACCACGCGTTCCCAGCACTTGACTGCCGATGGCGAGCGCCTGATGGCCTATGCGCGAGCCATCCTCGCCTTGAACCGCGATGCCTGGGCCGAGCTGACGCGTTCGCCATTTCACGGCCGGGTGCGGATCGGCATGTCCGAGGACTTTGTCGAGCCCCGCCTGCTGCGCCTTTTGCAGGAGTTCGCGGCGCAGTATCCGGGCATGGAAATCGATATACAGGTGAATATTCCCGGCACGCTGCTGGAGCGCATGCAGCAGGGCGGCCTGGAGGTGGTCATAGGTTCGCTGTGTGAAACCCGTGAGCCGGGCCTGCTGTTGTGGCAGGAGCCGCTGGTATGGGCCAGTTCCGCGTATCTGGTGGGTCGCTTGCCGACTCCGCTGCCACTGGCGCTGTTTCCCGAGCCATGCCCTTATCGGGCGGTAGCCCTGCAGCGTCTGGCGCAAGCGGGAATCGCCCAGCGCACGGCAATGCTTTGCCCGAGCACCGCGGCGTTGCGCACGGCGGCCCTGTCCGGGTTCGCGGTGGCGCCGATAGCCACCAGCCAGCTGGGGCAAGGGCTTGCGGTATTGGGGGCTGAGCATGGCTTGCCGGTACTGCCTGACGCGGAGTTTCGGCTGTTCACGGCCAAGGATGCCGATCAGGGCATAGTGGCTGCGTTGTCCCAGGTGATAGTGGCGTATTGTGCGGCGCGGCGGCTCTAGCCGTCGGCTTCAGCGGCGCGACTGCCCGAGGGGCAGTCGCTTGAGCGGAGTTCAGAGGTCCAGGCCTTCCTGGATCACGGACAACAAGGTGTCTTCATTGAGTTCGAACGGGTCCGGCCTGGATTTACCGGAGCCGGGAACCGTCTGGATCAGCCAGTGCCCCTCTCCATGTTCGCTGCCGTTGCGCAGCAGGTAGCGTTCAGGGCCTTTGCCGTGGATTTCGACACGCCCGGCGCCACCTGTGGTGAAGCGGGCGATAGGGTCGAGGAGGATGCTCTGGTGGTTGCCCTCGATCAGCAGTTGATCGATGGCATAGTTGAAGGTCGCACCAGAGGGGTGGCTCTCGAACACGCGAGTGGGGACGCGCCGGATATTCAGGCCGACCTCTGAAAGTGGAGTCAGCCAGGTCTCGACCTGGTGGTACATCTCATAGACCTGTGCAGGCCACAGCTCGATGGCCTTGTCTGCCGAGATGTCTTCCTTGGCCCAGCTGTCCTGTTTTTGTTTCAGCCTTGCGGCGAGTTCATCGACCTTACTCATTCCGACTTCCTATCGTGATGTGAGGGTAAGTGTAGTCTCGGAAGGTACTTTACCTTGGCGGAGGGTGGCCAGCGATTCATGACCATCTGTTGGATGCCGATGTTTGTATTGTGGCAGGGTGTTTTTTATATATCCCTGATGAGCATCAGAAAAATGCTCTACATTTTCAGACGTCGCCACCCTGAACTGTCCGCTATTACCTCTTAGGATTGGCCGGCCCGGCTGCATTGGATGCCTTACCCTGCCAGGATGATGCTTTGCCTATCCCGATTCACGATCCTCACCATGCCTCCGATCGAACCTTGAAACGGCTTCCGCTGCTCAAGGCCGCGGTGGTATTCATTTCGATGGTTTGCCTGTGCCTGTGCGTCCTGCTTTATCTGCAGCTGGCGCAGTCCTATCACTACGATATGGCGCGGGCGCAGGTCGCCTCGTCGAACCTGACCCGGGCCATGGCGCAACAGGCCGAGGACACCTTCATCGAGGCCGACCTGGTGCTGGCCAGCCTGGCCGACTGGATTCAGAAGGATGGTTATGGCCCTGAGCAGAAGCCTTTCCTGCAGAAGATCTTTGCGCAGAGGGCGCAAGCGCTCAAACAGCTGCATGGCCTGTTCCTGTTCGACCGGGCGGGGCATTGGGTGGTCACCTCGTTCGAGCGCTTGCCACGCAGCGCAGGCGTGGCCCATCGCGATTACTTCCGCTTTCATCAGCAGAACGCTTCCTTGCTGGCCCACGTCGGGCCTGCGATCCGCAGTCGGGAAAACGGCGAGTGGATCATTCCGCTGACGCGGCGCCTGAACGACAAGCAGGGCAATTTCGAAGGCGTGCTGCTGGCTGGTATCCGGCTGGCCTATTTCGACCAGTTCTTCAAAAGCTTCGACATCGATGACAACGGCAGCATGTTCCTCGCCCTGTCCGATGGCACCCTGCTGGCGCGGCGTCCGCTGGAGGAGCGGCAGATCGGCGCATCCCTGGCGCGCGGGGAAATTTTCAGCAAGTACTTGCCTGAGTCTTCTTCGGGCACTGCGATGATTCGTTCGCTGGTCGACAGAAAGATGCGGCTCTACGGCTATCGGCAACTGGACGCCTACCCGCTGGTGGTGAGCGCGGCGAGTTCGAAGGATGCGGTCCTCAAGGACTGGTACGCCAGCGCCTACCAGTCCAGCACCATTGTCGCCCTGGTGGTATTGGGGATCGGCCTGTTCGGCTGGGTCTTCGTGCACCAGGTACGCAACGGCGAGCGTATCGAGGCCGACCTGCGGACCGCACAGGCAGCGCTGGAGGTGATCGCGACCCATGACAGCCTGACCGGCCTGGCCAATCGTCGGCTGCTCGAGCGGGCGCTGGAAACCGAGTTCGGGCGCGGCGGGCGGCAGGCGAGCCCGCTGAGCCTGATCATGCTCGATATCGATTTCTTCAAGCGCTACAACGACACCTACGGCCATGTCGCCGGGGATCAGTGCCTGGCCGAGGTGGCGCAGGTGCTGAGGGATTGCTGTCAGCGCAAGGCCGACCTGGCGGTGCGGTATGGCGGGGAGGAATTCGTGATCCTGTTGCCCGATACCGAGATGCACGGGGCGCTGGCCATGGCCGAGCAGATTCGCTGCGGCGTCATGGAGAAAAACATCCCGCATACCGGCTCGCCCTTTGCACGAGTCACCCTCAGCCTGGGTTGCTACTGCTTCGTGCCGAACGGGCACGACAGCATCGAAGCGTTCCTCGAGCACGCCGATGCCGCGCTGTACCAGGCCAAGAAATCCGGGCGCAATCAGGTGGCGATCGAGAGCGTCAGCCAACCGTTGGCCCGCTCGGATCGCTGACAGCTCGTTGCCTGTGCCTTTGGGCGCTCAGTCCTGATCCGGTTAGCCCAGCTTGTGTTCGAGATGTTGCCTCACGCCAGGCCATTCATCGTCGATGATGCTGAAACGCACCGAGTTGCGCTTGCGGCCATCGGGCATGATCCGTTCATGACGCACGATGCCTTCCTGTTTTGCTCCCAGGCGCAGAATGGCGTTGCGCGACTTTTCATTGATTTCGTCGGTGGTGAACTGCACCCGCACACAGTCGAGCATCTCGAAGGCATGGCGCAGCATCAGGTACTTGGCTTCGGTGTTGACGAAGGTTTTCTGCCAGCGCGTGGCGATCCAGGTGCTGCCGATTTCCAGCTTGCGGTTCTTGCGGTCGATCTTCCAGAAGCGGGTGCAGCCGATCACCTCGTTTCTGGCCTTGAGGACCGTGGCGAAGGGCAGGACAGTACCGGCGTCGCGACCGCTGAGGGCGATCTGCAAATAGTCGTCCACCGTCGCGCTGGACGGCACCACGGTGAACGGCAGGTTCCACAACTGGCCATCCTCGGCGGCCTTGACCAGGGCGTCGGCGTCGGAGAGTTGCAGCGGTCGCAGGAGGATTCGCGGGCCTTCCAGTATGTCCATGGCAGGTTTTTTCCAGCAGTAAAGGAGTGGGCTTCGGCCGTCTATTACAGGCAGACACCTAAGCCTTGGCAAGGTCCATTCATGGGCTGTTTCGAGCAGGGATATTGGCCAAATCAATTGTCGGTTCGGGGCTTTTATGGCTTATACATAGCGCCGATACGCGACACCTCATGCATAAGGACAACTCCATGAGCCAGCCCCACCTGATGAACTTCGCGCTTTACCTGCAACGGCTAGGCTACGACAGCGCACCGCCACCGACCCTGACGACCTTGCGCGAGCTGCAGTTGCGCCACACCAGCACCTTCGCTTTTGAAAGCCTGTCGACCCTGTTGCGCGTGCCGGTGCCGATCGACCTGGCTTCGGTGGAGCACAAGGTCCTGCATGAGGGCCGTGGTGGCTACTGCTACGAACTCAACCAGATGTACCAGGTGCTGTTGCAGCACCTGGGCTATGAGGCGCGGGGCATTACCGGGCGAGTGGTGATGGGCGGGCCGGAAGATGCCTGGTCCGCGCGCGCTCACCGCCTGGTGCTGCTGACCCTGGACGGTGTGCGTTATGTTTCGGATGTCGGCTTTGGCGGCATGGTGCCCACCGCGCCGCTGCTGCTCGATACCGAGGACGAGCAGGCCACGCCCCACGAGCCCTATCGAATCACCGAACGTGATGGCAGTTACACCCTGCGCGCCAAGGTCGCCGGCGAGTGGCGGGCGATGTATGTATTCGACCTGCAGCGCCAGGAGGCCGTGGATTACGAAATGGGTAACTGGTTCGTCTCGACCCACAAGAACTCGCCGTTTCTCGGTCAGCTGAAAGTCGCGCTGATGGGCGAAGGCCTGCGCCGGACCCTGAATAACGGCAGCTACGCCGTGCATCGCCTGGGTCAGGACAGCGAGCGGCGGCAGATCACCGACCCCGACGAGTTGATTGCCCTGTTGCAGAACGAGTTCGCCATTCGGGTGCCGCAGCATCCGCGGCTGCGAGAGGTCCTTGGCGAATTGCTCGCGCTGCCGCAACCGGCCTGATCGGTCCGGGCTTCAGGGTTCCTCGGTGTCGAGGTCGATAGTCAGATAGAAATAGTCGATATCCCCCCAGGCTTCGCGTCGATCGACGAAGGTTTCCGCCGACCCCATGAACAGGCTGTAGCCCAACTGGCTGCGCGGGTCGCGGTAGAAGCCAGGCGGCGCATCCCAGACACAGCAGGAGCGCCGCAGGGGCGGCATCCGGAACTGCTCGCCCAGGTAGCGTTCGGCGGCCTGGGCATCACGCCCCGCCAGGCGGTAGGTGGCGCGCAGCGGCTTGGTCTGCAACTCGGGTTCGGCGTGACATTCGAGGAACTCGATATAGGCGGGTTTGTTGCCGATCCGTGCCAGGAAATCGCCGCAGACCGGCGCGGCCTGGGCACTGGACGCCAGTATCAACAATGCAGGGCTGATCAGGATCGAGAGGCATCTGTTCACGTGGCGATTCCTTCCAGGCTGAGCACCCTTTTGCTGAGCAAAGCCCCCAGGCAGCTCAGGGGCAGCGCCATAAAGGCATCTGCTCATAACCATCCTTCAGCTGGCGGCGATACGTCCAGTGAGTCAGCAGCGCAATCAACGCACTGTCCAGCAGCCAGAGCGGCATCAGCAGGCGCAAGGCCGGGTGAAGGCAAAGTACACCGGCGATCGACAACCCCAGCAGTAGGCTGCTGAACCAATTGGCGAGGCCTTTGGCGCAGAGCAGGGCGTACAGCGGGGTAAACGCCAGCGCCATGGGCAGAAAGCCGAATATCGCACCGCCGGCGACGAACAGGGCAAAGGTCCCCAGGCCAGCCCAGAACCCTTGCCACAGGCTGTCGGCGAAGCTGGCGCTGAACACGGCCAGCACAAAGCCTTGCAAGGCCAGCACCGTGCGGAAGCTGCCATAGGCGAGGCGGAAGGTATGCCAGAGATGATTCATTCGATCGCTTCCATGCGCGGACGGAGGGCGTCACTTATGTGGGCGCCGCGGGGGCTGGGATTCTATCAGGGTGGCTGTCTGGGACGGGGTTCGGCGGGAAAAAGGCAGGGGCTGGCGATCAGGTTTCGCTGGTTTTTGAGGTTGGGCGGCGCTGAATAAAGTGTATACAACTCTATAGACATTTGTCCCGACTGTTGAATACAGTGTGCCCATAACAAAAACCAGGGAACCCCCCAACCATGAAAACGCCCTCTGTTTCACCGCAACGGCCTGAAGATGAAAACCTGGGTCTTGGCGCGAATATGGCTTACGGCCTGCAACATGTCCTGACCATGTACGGCGGTATCGTTGCGGTGCCTTTGATCGTTGGCCAGGCCGCGGGCCTGGCGCCGGCGGACATCGGTCTGCTGATCGCGGCGTCGCTGTTCGCCGGCGGTCTGGCAACTCTCCTGCAAACCCTCGGCCTGCCGTTTTTCGGCTGTCAGCTGCCGCTGGTCCAGGGCGTGTCCTTCTCGGGCGTGGCGACCATGGTGGCGATTGTCAGCAGCGGTGGCGAAGGGGGCTTCCAGTCGATTCTCGGGGCGGTGATCGCCGCCTCGTTGATCGGTCTGCTGATCACTCCGGTGTTTTCACGCATCACCAAGTTCTTTCCACCGCTGGTCACGGGCATCGTGATTACCACCATCGGCCTGACCCTGATGCCAGTGGCGGCGCGCTGGGCCATGGGGGGCAACAGCCATGCGGAAAACTTCGGCAGCATGGCCAATATCGGCCTGGCGGCGATCACCCTGGTCCTGGTGTTGCTGCTAAGCAAGATTGGTAGCGCGACCATTTCGCGGCTGTCGATCCTGCTGGCCATGGTGGTGGGCACGATCATCGCGGTGTTCCTGGGCATGGCCGATTTCTCCATGGTCACCCAGGGGCCGATGTTCGGCTTCCCGACACCCTTTCATTTCGGCATGCCGACTTTCCATTTCGCCGCCATCCTGTCGATGTGCATCGTGGTCATGGTGACCCTGGTGGAAACCTCGGCCGACATCCTCGCGGTGGGTGAAATCATCGACACCAAGGTTGACTCCAAGCGCCTGGGCAACGGCCTGCGCGCCGACATGCTGTCGAGCATGATCGCGCCGATCTTCGGCTCCTTCACCCAGAGCGCCTTCGCGCAGAACGTCGGGCTGGTGGCGGTGACCGGGATCAAGAGCCGTTATGTGGTGGCCACCGGCGGGGTGTTCCTGGTGATCCTCGGCCTGCTGCCGTTCATGGGGCGGGTGATTGCCGCCGTACCGACTTCGGTGCTCGGCGGGGCCGGTATCGTGCTGTTCGGCACCGTGGCGGCCAGCGGTATCCGGACCCTGTCCAAGGTCGACTACCGCAACAACGTCAACCTGATCATCGTTGCCACCTCGATCGGCTTCGGCATGATTCCCATCGCCGCGCCGAACTTCTACGACCATTTCCCGAGCTGGTTCGCCACCATCTTCCATTCCGGCATCAGCTCCTCGGCGATCATGGCCATTGTGCTGAACCTCACCTTCAACCACTTCACCCTGGGCAACTCGGACCAGCAATCGGTGTTTGCCGTGGCGTCCGAGCGCACCCTGCGCTACCAGGACCTGGCAGCGTTGCGTGAGGGCGATTATTTCAGCGGCGGCAAGCTGCACGATGCCGAGGGCAACGAGATTCCGGTGGTGGATACGTCCCATGGCGAGCATGCTCCGGCTGCTCATCAGGCGTCGTCCCATGCCTCGGGCGCGGTCGAAACCAGCAAGGTCTAGGGCCGGCCGAATCGCCAGGCTGGACGCAATCAGTCCAGTCCTGGCCGGCTAGCTACTCCGCGACCCGCTCCGGCAGCCCTTGCCGGACCAGCGCCAAGGCGAACAGCACCACCACGGCGGCTGCCGCCGACAGCGTCAAGGGCAGGCCGTGGGCGCCACCGCTCATGGCTGCACCGCTGAGCAGCGGCCCCAGCAGGCTGCCGATACCCCACAACAAGCCCGCGCTGGCGTTGGCCGTGACCAGGTCGGGGCCGCTGAACTCCTGGCCGATCAGGATGATCGCCAGGGTGTACACCCCGCCGGCCGCCGCGCCGAGTATCACCAGGCTCGGCCAGAGCAGCGCCGGGTAGTTCATCAACAATGGCAGCCCCAGGCCGATCACCAACGACACCACGCCGCAGCCCAGGTAGATGGCGGCGCGTCCGGCCTTGTCCGACAGCCAGCCCAGAGGAAACTGGAACGCCGCATCCCCCAGCAGAATGATGCTGACCATCAGCGCCGCGAGCTTGATGGCGTAGCCGTGGGTCGCGGCGTAGACCGGAAACAGCGAGAGAATCACCGTATCGAAGAAGGCGAAGAACAGGATGCCCACGCACAGTGCCGGCGCCACCCGGATAAAGCCCAGCACCGAGAAGCTTTTGTTTGTGGCGTGTCCGGCAACGGGGCGCTGGCGTGGCAGGGTCAGCCAGATCACCGCAATGGCCAGCAGGTAACCGGTGCTGACCGTGGCGATCACCGCCGGCCCCTCGGTGCCGAGCAGGGCCACCAGGCCGGGGCCGATCATCTGGAACACGGTGAAACAGGTGGTGTAGACCGCGATCACTCGGCCGCGCACGGCGTCCGCGGCCATCTCGTTGACCCAGGTTTCTCCCAGGATGATGATCAGCCCGGCGCCGAAGCCCATGACGATCCGTGCCAGCCCCAGGCCGGTCAGGCTGATCCCGGGGAGTTCCAGGGCACCGATGCTGAGGGCGCACAGGCTGAAACACAGCAGGTAGATCTGCCGGCGGCTGAGTTTCCGGCACAGGCCGTTCACCAGGAACGCCGACAGCATCATGCCGGCGGCGGGAAGGGCCGACATGATGCCGATCTGGGTGTTCGAGGCGCCGGCCTGATACAGGCGCAAGGCAATGACCGGCACGGTGGAGCCGATGCTCAGGCCGACAATCGAGATGCCGAGGATCAGCGCGGCCAGCAGGGTTTTATTCATGGAATACACCTGCACCCGACGGGGCGGGTGCTTAAAAACGGTTTGTTGTGGCGCGGCGCTTTTGCTCGGGCAGGGTTGCGGTTCGGCATACGCGGGCGTAGGTCGGGCCGGGTTTCTGCGGTGCAAAGCGGCGGATGGGGCGGTGCGCGGCGAACAAGCGCTGCAGCTGTATCAGGTCCGCGCCGGCTTCAGGCGCAACGGTGGGGTTCAGGCGTGAGGGGAGAAAGTGAAGGCGAACAGCACGCTGCGGCGGCGTCGATTGATCGCGCAGTCGGATTGCGACACCGCGAAGGTCTGCGATGGGCTCATCGAGAGAAAGCTGTGATGGGGCTGTGCGGGGAAAAACATGAGTCGTGACGGCTGACGTGAGAAGGGGCACAGCCTACTTCAGGCGCTGGCGCCAGGCAATCGGAGACAGGCAATCGGCTGCAGCGCAAACGCGTATCCGCATGCCGGTCTGGCATGCGCTGAATCGATCTTGGGGGAGGGTGACGCTGAACTGATTCGCCGCAGGAGCAGGGCGCTCCTTGAAGTGTTGCTGGCCAATCAGTGTAGGAAGATGGCTCCACGACCTGGACTCGAACCAGGGACCCAGTGATTAACAGTCACTTGCTCTACCAACTGAGCTATCGCGGAATGCGGCGTATCTTACTGATTAAGAAGGAGAAGTCAAGCATCCCCAAATAATTTTTCGCTTGAGTGAGCCTGGTCGACCCTGGCCATTGTGCCAATCCGCGGCTATTTGGCCGTTGGCGGTTACCGGAATCGTGGCACAGGTCTACCATGGCGCCCCGGCAGTGGTTTCACGCGCTCCCGGCTTCCAGCCGAAAAGGTAACGCTCATGACCCTGTTCAAGTTTTTACCCGCCACACTGCTTGCCCTGTCGCCTCTGCCTGAGGAGGTTTTATGAGCATCGAGCAGATCAGCCTGCCCAAAGGCGTCGGTCCCCAGGCCATGAAACTGTGGGATGCCATTACCCAGGCCGGATCGGCCGCTGAATTGAACCGCGCGGGTGGCAAGGCCGAAGGTTTTGTCCTCGGGCTGGAAAGCGCCAAGGCCATCAAGAGCCAGGTCGCCGAGTCGCTGTACGTGGCCTTCGATGATGCCGCCAGCCAGCGCAGCGCTGAACTGGCCGGTTGAGCGTTCTCAACCGCCGAAAGTGAAGGTGCCCAGCATGAACTTCGCGGCCAGCGATGTGGCCGCCAGTTGCACCAGCCACAGCGCCAGGCCACCGAGAAATACCCCCAGGGCAATTTGCAGGACCAGGTTCCTTTCGCGTTTCTGCGGGCGGGGGAAGTGGTCCAGTTCGTCGCGGTTGGCTCGCAGGTCGTCGTGTCTCATGGGGCGTTCTCGATAGGGAAGCGATAGGGAAGAAGGCAAGCTGAATTCAGTCTAGTGGGCATCGGGTCGGCGAGGGTGGCCCACAAAAAAGGGGGAAGCCCAAAGGCTTCCCCCTTTCACTCACCGCGCGTGGCTCAGATCACCTGGATGATGGCCTTGGTCACGACGTCGATGTTGTTCTGGTTCAGCGCGGCCACGCAGATACGGCCGGTGTCCAGGGCGTAGATGCCGAACTCGTTGCGCAGGCGTGTCACTTGTTCGACGGTCAGGCCGGAGTAGGAGAACATGCCGCGCTGACGGGCCACGAAGCTGAAGTCGCGCTGTGGCGCGCCCTTGGCCAGCAGGTCGACCATCTGCAGGCGCATGCCGCGGATCCGCAGGCGCATTTCGGCCAGTTCGGCTTCCCACTGGGCGCGCAGTTCCGGGCTGTTGAGCACGGCGGCGACGATGCTTGCACCGTGGGTCGGCGGGTTGGAGTAGTTGGTGCGGATCACGCGCTTGACCTGCGACAGCACGCGCGCGCTTTCTTCTTTCGATTCGCTGACGATCGACAGGGCGCCAACGCGCTCGCCGTACAGCGAGAACGACTTGGAGAACGAGCTGGAGACGAAGAAGGTCAGGCCCGATTCGGCGAACAGGCGCACGGCGGCGGCGTCTTCGGCGATGCCGTCACCGAAGCCCTGGTAGGCCATGTCGAGGAACGGCACCAGGTTTTTCGCCTTGATCACCTGCAGCACGTTTTTCCAGTCTTCCGGGCTCAGGTCGACGCCGGTCGGGTTGTGGCAGCAGGCATGCAGGACCACGATCGACTGGGCTGGCAGGGCATTCAGGTCTTCCAGCAGGCCGACGCGGTTCACGTCGTGGGTGGCGGCGTCGTAGTAGCGGTAGTTCTGCACCGGGAAACCGGCGGTTTCGAACAGCGCGCGGTGGTTCTCCCAGCTTGGGTCGCTGATGGCCACGACCGCGTCAGGCAGCAGCTGCTTGAGGAAGTCGGCGCCGATCTTCAGCGCGCCGGTACCGCCGACGGCCTGGGTGGTGACCACGCGACCGGCGGCCAGCAGCGGCGAGTCGTTGCCGAACAGCAGCTTCTGCACGGCCTGGTCGTAGGCGGCGATACCGTCGATCGGCAGGTAGCCACGGGAGGCATGTTGAGCGGCGCGGATCGTCTCGGCTTCGACAACGGCGCGCAGGAGTGGAATTCGCCCCTCCTCGTTGCAGTAAACACCGACCCCCAGGTTGACCTTGTTGGTACGGGTATCGGCGTTGAATGCTTCGTTGAGGCCCAGGATAGGATCGCGTGGTGCCATTTCGACAGCGGAGAACAGGCTCATTATTACGGCGGCTCTGAATGGAGTGTGGAGGGACGTGTCGCGCTCCAGCCGAATGCACTAGAGCGGTGCACAAACGGGGAGCTAGTATAGAGGCACATCACTGCGCGCGGCGACAGCTGAAAGGGCTTTTCCGGCAAGTTTTTCGGTTTATTTTTCGACCGTTAGTCTTATTGCAACGTCAAAATCGTACAGGGCCCAGGGACCTTTGCCTTGAAAGCTGTGGAATTTGCCTCCACATCCAGCACAATCCAGTATTTTCCCGGCGACACTCGTCGTTTGTGGCCTTTCTCGTTCCTGTGCGGCGGCGTCGTGCTGGAGTGAACCCAGAGGTACGTTATGTCTGAATTCCAGCTAGTCACCCGCTTCCAGCCCGCCGGCGACCAGCCGGAGGCCATCCGGCTGATGGTCGAGGGCATCGAGGCCGGGCTGGCGCACCAGACGCTGCTCGGTGTGACCGGCTCGGGCAAGACCTTCAGCATCGCCAACGTGATCGCCCAGGTACAGCGCCCGACCCTGGTGCTGGCGCCGAACAAGACCCTGGCCGCGCAGTTGTACGGCGAGTTCAAGGCGTTCTTCCCGAACAACGCGGTGGAGTACTTCGTTTCCTACTACGACTACTACCAGCCGGAAGCCTATGTACCTTCGTCCGACACCTTTATCGAGAAAGATGCCTCGATCAACGACCATATCGAGCAGATGCGCCTGTCGGCGACCAAGGCGCTGCTGGAACGCAAGGACGCGATCATCGTCACCACGGTGTCGTGCATCTACGGCCTGGGCAGCCCGGAAACCTATCTGAAGATGGTGTTGCACGTCGATCGCGGCGACAAGCTCGACCAGCGCGCCTTGCTGCGCCGCCTGGCCGACCTGCAATACACCCGCAACGACATGGATTTTGCCCGCGCCACCTTCCGCGTGCGCGGCGATGTGATCGATATCTACCCGGCGGAATCCGACCTGGAGGCGATCCGCATCGAGCTGTTCGATGACGAGGTGGAAAGCATCTCCGCTTTCGACCCGCTGACCGGCGAAGTGATCCGCAAGCTGCCGCGTTTCACCTTCTATCCCAAGAGCCACTACGTGACGCCGCGGGAAACCCTGCTGGATGCCATCGAGGGGATCAAGGTCGAGTTGCAGGAACGCCTGGAGTACCTGCGCAGCAACAACAAGTTGGTGGAAGCCCAGCGCCTGGAGCAGCGCACCCGTTTCGACCTGGAGATGATCCTCGAGCTGGGTTACTGCAACGGCATCGAAAACTACTCGCGCTACCTGTCCGGGCGGCCTGCCGGGGCCGCGCCGCCGACCCTGTACGATTACCTGCCGGCGGACGCCTTGCTGGTGATCGACGAATCCCACGTCAGCGTGCCGCAGGTCGGCGCCATGTACAAAGGCGACCGCTCCCGCAAGGAAACCCTGGTGGAGTACGGTTTCCGCCTGCCCTCGGCATTGGACAACCGGCCGATGCGCTTCGACGAGTGGGAAGGGGTCAGCCCGCAGACCATCTTCGTCTCGGCCACGCCGGGCAACTATGAAGCCGAGCATGCCGGCCGCGTGGTCGAGCAGGTGGTGCGCCCGACCGGCCTGGTCGACCCGCAGGTGGAAGTACGTCCGGCGCTGACCCAGGTCGATGACCTGCTGTCGGAAATCACTAAGCGCGTGGCCGTGGAAGAGCGGGTCCTGGTGACCACCCTGACCAAGCGCATGGCCGAGGACCTGACCGATTACCTCGCTGATCACGGTGTGCGGGTGCGTTATCTGCACTCGGACATCGACACCGTGGAGCGGGTCGAGATCATCCGCGACCTGCGCCTGGGCACCTTCGATGTGCTGGTAGGGATCAACCTGCTGCGCGAAGGCCTGGACATGCCGGAAGTGTCGCTGGTGGCGATTCTCGATGCGGACAAGGAAGGTTTCCTGCGCTCCGAGCGCTCGCTGATCCAGACCATTGGCCGTGCCGCGCGTAACCTCAACGGCCGGGCGATTCTCTACGCCGACCGCATTACCGGCTCCATGGAGCGGGCGATTGGCGAGACCGAGCGCCGTCGCGACAAGCAGATCGCCTTCAACCTGGCCAATGGCATCACCCCCAAAGGCGTGTTCAAGGACGTCGCCGACATCATGGAAGGCGCCACCGTGCCCGGTTCGCGCAGCAAGAGGCGCAAAGGCATGGCCAAGGCTGCCGAGGAAAACGCCCGCTACGAAAACGAACTGCGCTCGCCCAGCGAGATCACCAAGCGCATTCGCCAGCTCGAAGAGAAGATGTACCAGTTGGCCCGCGACCTGGAGTTCGAAGCCGCGGCGCAGATGCGCGACGAAATCGGCAAGCTGCGCGAGCGTTTGCTGACGGTCTGATCTTGTAGCCGCTGCCGCAGGCTGCGATTGGCCGGTACGGCCGAGGCGGTATCACTACCGCTGAAGGGCCTTCGGACCTATCGCAGCCTGCGGCAGCGGCTACAGCGGTTACCTTGGCAAGTCAGTGTGCTTCCCCGGCCTTGATCCCGGCCGGTAACGCCTTGGTCAGCAGAGTCGCCAGCATGCTGACGCCCAGGGCGATCCCGACAAAATGGAAGGCGTCGTTGTAGGCCATGATCAGCGCCTGCTGGTGGGTAATTTCGCTGAGTTTGCCGAGGGCGGCGGTATCGCTGCCGAACTTCTCGGCCAGGGTCGCCAGGCGTTCGGCCACTTGCGGGTTGCTCGGCACTATGGATTCGCGCAGGTAGTCGAAGTAAGTCTTGGTCCGCGCATCCAGCAGGGTCGCGAGCAGGGCGATGCCGATTGCACCGCCTAAGTTGCGCAGGATGTTGAACAGGCTGGAGGCCGAGCCGGCGTCCTGCGGCAGGATGTAGGCGGTGGCGATCAAAGAAATGGTGACCATGATCAACGGCTGCCCCAGGGCGCGGATGATCTGGATCTGGTTGAACTGCGGTCCGGCGAAGTCCGGGTTGAGCACCCCCGAAGAAAAACTCGCCAGGCCGAACAGGCCAAAGCCCAAGGTGCACAGCCATTTGGGCGAGATGAACTGCATCAGCTTCGGCACCAGCGGAATCAGGAACAGCTGCGGCACCCCCATCCACATGATCACTTCGCCGATCTGCAAGGCGTTGTAGCTCTGGATCTGCGCCAGGTACAGCGGCAACAGATAGATGGAGCCGTACAGCCCGACGCCCATGCCCAGGCTGGAAATGCTCGACAGGCCGAAGTTGCGGTTGCGCAGGATGCCCAGGTTGATCAGCGGGTTGGGCTTGGACACCTGGACAATGACAAAGGTGATCAGGCTCAGCAGGGCGATGCTGCCCAGGCTGACGATCAGGTTCGATTCCAGCCAGTCCTTGCGGTGACCTTCCTCGAGAAACACCTGCAGGCAACCGAGGCCGACACCCAGAGTGAGAATGCCGGCGTAGTCGGTGCTTTTCAGCAGCTCCCAATGGGCTTCCTTCTTCTCCAGGCCATAGAGCAGGCCGGCGATCATGATCAGGCCGGGCGGGATGTTGATATAGAAGATGTATTCCCAGCCCCAGTGCTCCGTGAGCCAGCCCCCCAGGGTCGGGCCGATGGACGGGGCGAAGGTGGCGGTCATGGCGAACATGGCCATGCCCTTGGCGCGATGGTGCTCGGGGAGCTTGATCAGGGTCAGGGTGAACGCCAGCGGGATCAGTGCGCCGCCGGTAAAGCCCTGCAGGGCGCGGAACACGATCATGCTTTCCAGGCTCCAGGCCATGGAGCAGAGCAGGGAGGCGATCAGGAAGCCCGCCGAGACCCAGACCGCCAGGCGCCGCGCCGACAGCAGCTGCACCAGCCAGGCGGTGAGGGGGATCATGATGATCTCCGCCACCAGATAGGAAGTGGAGATCCACGAGCCTTCTTCGAGGGTTGCCGACAGCGCGCCCTGGATGTCCTTGAGCGAGGCGTTGGTGATCTGGATGTCCAGCACCGCCATGAAGGCGCCGAGCATCACGCTCATCACCGCGATCCAGTCGCGCCGGGTCGGTTCGCCGACCGGGCGCAACAGTTGGTCACCGGCCATCGTTCGAGGGGTCTGGGTTCAGGGGCTGGATATTCACTTTGACGGTGACTGACATGCCCGGGCGGATCTTGCCGTGCAGCGGGTTGTCGGCGGCAAAGGTCAGTTTCACCGGAATGCGCTGCACCACCTTGGTGAAGTTGCCGGTGGCGTTGTCCGGCGGCAGCAGGCTGAACTGCGCGCCCGAGGCGGCGAACAGGCTGTCGACGCGGGCTTCGATCGGCGTGTCGCCGTAGGCGTCGAACAGCAGCTCGGCCTTTTGTCCCGGTTGCATATGGCCGATCTGGGTTTCCTTGAAGTTGGCCTGAACCCAGTCCTGGTCCGGCACGATCGACAGCAGATAGGCCCCAGCCTGTACGTACTGGCCATTACGCGCCGCGCGCTGGCCGATCAGGCCGCTGATGGGGGCGTGGATTTCGCTGCGGGTCAGGTTCAGCTCGGCCTGGGCCAGGTCGGTGCGGGCA
Source organism: Pseudomonas sp. 09C 129 (assembly GCF_002843625.1). Lineage (NCBI taxonomy): Bacteria > Pseudomonadati > Pseudomonadota > Gammaproteobacteria > Pseudomonadales > Pseudomonadaceae > Pseudomonas > Pseudomonas sp. 09C 129. The sequence goes on from NZ_CP025261.1 coordinate 2,698,964, forward strand.
TTGGCGATCTGCGCGTCGAGGCGCTTGATCTCGGCGCTCAGGGCATTGACCTGCTGGCGCTGGCCTTGCAGGTCGGCCTGGGCCTTGGCCACTTGCGAGCGGGCGATATGGTTGTCGGCGGACAGGGTGGTGACCCGCTCTTCGGAGACATAACCCGGTTTGCGCAGGGTTTGCGCGCGGGACAGGTCGATCTGCGAGCGCCCGAGGCTGGCCTGGCTGGAGGCCACCTGGGCCTCGCCGGCGGCGATCAGGCTGGCCTGTTGCGTGAGTCTGCTCTGGGCTTGCAGGCGTTCGGCCTCGCGGGTGGCCAGGGTGGCATTGGCGCGATCCACGGCGAGGTGGAAATCATCGCCTTCGAGCCTGATCAGCAACTGGCCTTTTTCGACGTGCTGGTTGTCCTGCACCAGCACCTCGTCGATGCGCGCGCCAAGCTGGCTGGAAACGCGGGTGATTTCACCCTGGACATAGGCGTTATCGGTGCTTTCATAAAAGCGTCCATGGAAAAACCACTGCGCCAGAAAGCCCAGGGCAATCAGCAGGACCAGGAACAGGAAAATAAACAGGCGACGCTTGAGTTGAACTGGCATGGGGCGGCAGGCTGAGCTCAGGTAAATGTAAGGAAATTTGTCAGAGGGCGAATCTGGCATACGGCCGACCAGTGGTAAATGCCACGGGCGGACAATCGACGGTTCGGCGGCCCGGGCGACTCGAGTGGCCTCAACCTTGGCTTAAATGCCCTGCTCACTGGAGCGGGGCCGGCATCGCCTGTTACCATTCGCCTCTTGTTTGATCTTCGCTTTTCATATTCTTTCCGAGACATGCCATGACCACCGTCCGCACGCGCATCGCGCCATCGCCTACCGGGGACCCCCACGTAGGTACCGCTTACATCGCCTTGTTCAACTACTGCTTCGCCAAGCAGCATGGCGGTGAGTTCATCCTGCGCATCGAAGACACCGATCAACTGCGTTCGACCCGCGAGTCCGAGCAGCAGATTTTCGACGCCTTGCGCTGGTTGGGCATCAACTGGAGCGAAGGCCCGGACGTGGGCGGCCCGCACGGCCCTTACCGGCAGAGCGAACGTAGCGAGATCTACCAGAAGTACACCCAGCAGTTGGTCGACATGGGCCATGCCTTCCCGTGCTTCTGCACCGCCGAAGAACTGGACCAGATGCGCGCCGAGCAGATGGCCCGTGGCGAGACGCCGCGCTACGACGGTCGCGCGCTGCTGCTGTCCAAGGAAGAGGTCGCGCGGCGCCTGGCCGCTGGCGAACCGCACGTGATCCGCATGAAGGTGCCGAGCGAAGGCGTCTGCGTGGTGCCGGACATGCTGCGTGGCGATGTCGAGATCCCGTGGGATCGCATGGACATGCAGGTGCTGATGAAGACCGATGGCCTGCCGACCTACTTCCTGGCCAACGTGGTCGACGACCACCTGATGGGCATCACCCACGTATTGCGTGGCGAAGAATGGCTGCCTTCGGCGCCGAAACTGATTCTGCTCTACGAGTATTTCGGCTGGGAGCAGCCGCAGCTGTGCTACATGCCGCTGCTGCGCAACCCGGACAAGAGCAAGCTGTCCAAACGCAAGAACCCGACCTCCGTGACTTTCTACGAGCGCATGGGCTTCATGCCGGAAGCCATGCTCAATTACCTGGGCCGCATGGGCTGGTCGATGCCGGACGAGCGCGAGAAGTTCTCGCTGCAGGAAATGGTCGACAACTTCGACCTGTCGCGCGTCTCCCTGGGTGGACCGATTTTCGATATCGAGAAACTGTCCTGGCTCAATGGCCAGTGGTTGCGCGACCTGCCGGTGGAAGAGTTTGCCAGCCGCGTGCAGACCTGGGCGTTGAACCCCGAATACCTGAGGAAGATCGCGCCGCACGTGCAAGGCCGGGTGGAAACCTTCAGCCAGATCGCACCGCTGGCCGGGTTCTTCTTCGCCGGTGGCGTGACCCCGGATGCCAAGCTGTTCGAGTCGAAGAAGCTTTCGGGCGATCAGGTGCGGCAACTGATGCAACTGATCCTGTGGAAGCTGGAAAGCCTGCGCCAGTGGGAAAAGGACAGCATCACCGCGACCATCCAGGCCGTGGTCGAATCCCTGGAACTGAAGCTGCGTGATGCCATGCCGCTGATGTTCGCCGCTATCACCGGTCAGGCCAGCTCGGTCTCGGTGCTCGATGCCATGGAAATTCTGGGCCCGGACCTGACCCGTTTCCGTCTGCGCCAGGCCATCGACCTGCTGGGTGGCGTGTCGAAGAAAGAAAACAAAGAGTGGGAAAAGCTGCTGGGCGCGATCGCCTGATTCAGCCTGCTGATTCGCGGGAGCCGGCATGCTGGCTCCCACGGACCTGCGCAAGAAGTGAGATCGCGACCGTTGCTGGAGGGCACAACGGTCGGAAAAAGCCCCGGATTTACGGGGGAGGGCGGTAAGTGATTGTTATGCCGGCAAATTTTTTTAAAAAAAGCTGAAAAAAAAATTGACAGCCTTCCGATACGCCCTTAAGATTCGCCCCGTCCTCACCGACGAGGGGCTATAGCTCAGCTGGGAGAGCGCTTGCATGGCATGCAAGAGGTCGACGGTTCGATCCCGTCTAGCTCCACCAATTTACAGTTCAAGGTCTGGCCACACCGGCCTTGAATCGATCAGTTCTCAGCGCTGATCAGTTGTTAGAAGGGTTTGCGTCCCCTTCGTCTAGTGGCCTAGGACACCGCCCTTTCACGGCGGTAACAGGGGTTCGAGTCCCCTAGGGGACGCCAGTTTTACAGAAGCGATGTTGCAAGATGTCGCTCCGCCGCGAGGCGAAAAATCTGGGGCTATAGCTCAGCTGGGAGAGCGCTTGCATGGCATGCAAGAGGTCGACGGTTCGATCCCGTCTAGCTCCACCAATTTTACAGTTCAAGGTCTGGCCACACCGGCCTTGAATCGATCAGCTCTCAGCACTGATCAGTTGTATAGAAGGGTTTGTGTCCCCTTCGTCTAGTGGCCTAGGACACCGCCCTTTCACGGCGGTAACAGGGGTTCGAGTCCCCTAGGGGACGCCACGTTTACCCGCTCTGCGGGATTTATAAGGGTCATTCAATTATTGAATGGCCCTTTTGTTTGTCTGGCGTTTGGCCAATTCTCCCTTTCTCCTCACACTGTTCTCCTGACCGACGGTCACACTAACGACTTGCGAAAATTTATTATGAGAATAATATTTTGATCGTAATATTCGGAGGCAACGATGAACGATAAAAAAGCTCAAACCCGCGAGCGCATTCTCCAGGCCGCCAGCACCGCGCTGGTGCAGCGTGGCCCGGCCGAGCCGAGCGTGGGCGAAGTGATGGGTGCCGCGGGCCTGACGGTCGGTGGTTTCTACGCGCATTTCGAAAGCAAGGACGCCCTGATGCTGGAAGCGTTCAGTCAATTGCTGGCCCAGCGCCGGGGCCTGATTGCCGATATGGACGCATCGTTGACCGGCGAAGAGCGGCGAGCGCTGGTGGCAGCGTTCTATCTGTCGCGCAAGCACCGCGATTCCACCGAGCAGGCCTGCCCGATCCCTGCGTCGGTCGGTGAAATGGGGCGCCTGCCGGACGATTTCCGCAAAGTCCTGAATGAACACATCGAGCTGATGCTGGCTCAGTTGGCGACCACCCCCGAAGACACCGACAAGGCCCTGGCCGATCTGGCCCTGATGGTGGGCGGCTTGTCCCTGGCCCGGGCGCTGGGAGCCGGTGAGCTGTCGGACCGTTTACTGCGCGCTGCCAAGTCGGCGGTGCTATGACCTGAGGCGCTGGCCTGAGGAGAGAAGCGATGAGCACGTTAAGTTGGGTTCGTGGCGTTAACGGCACCTTGGGCTGGGTTGCACCGAAGCTGGTCGCCAGCAAGATGCGACTGGCCTTCATGACGCCGCGCGAGCGGCTGCCGCGTGACTGGGAGCTGCCGCTGCTGGCGCGTTCGGAGCGCATTACCCTGCGCTTCGGGCTCTCGGCATTGCGCTGGGGCCAGGGGCCGGCGGTGCTGCTGATGCACGGTTGGGAAGGCCGCCCCACGCAATTTGCCAGCCTGATCGATGCGCTGGTGGGCGCCGGCTACAGCGTCGTGGCGCTGGACGGTCCCGCCCACGGGCGTTCTCCCGGTCGCGAGGCCAATGTGATGCTGTTTGCCCGGGCGATGCTCGAAGCCGCCGCGGAGTTACCGCCGCTGCGCGCGGTCATCGGCCATTCCATGGGGGGCGCCAGCGCCATGCTGGCGGTGCAGCTGGGCTTGCGTACCGAGACCCTGGTCAGCATCGCCGCCCCGGCGCGGATACTCGGCGTCCTGCGCGGCTTCGCCCGTTATGTGCGCCTGCCACCCAAGGCACGCTCGGCCTTTATCCGCCAGGTGGAGCAGGATGTCGGCATGCGCGCCGCGGCCCTGGATGTCGCGCATTACCAGTTGGACATGCCCGGGTTGATCGTGCATGCCGAAGATGATTGCTTTGTCCCGGTCAAGGAGTCCGAACTGATCCACGACGCCTGGTTCGACAGCCGCTTGTTGCGCCTGAAGGAGGGCGGGCATCAGCGCGTATTGGCCGATCCGCGGCTGATCGAGGGTGTGCTGACGCTGTTGGCCGGCCGCAGCCTGCAAGCGCGCCAATCCGCCTGAGCAATCCGTTACACTGCCCCGGTCGAATAATCTGACCGGGAGTGGGGCATGGGCTGGGATCTGGCAACGCCATTTATCATCGATCTGCAGGTAGGTGCCGAAGACATCGACGGCTTGGGGCACGCCAACAATGCGGTGTACGTCACTTGGCTGGAGCGTTGCGCCTGGCGTCATTCCCAGCGCCTGGGCCTGGACCTGAGCGAATACCGCCGCCTGGATCGGGCCATGGCGGTGGTACGCCACGAGATCGACTACCTGGCGGCGGCCTATGAAGGCGACGAGCTGCAACTGGCGACCTGGATCGTCGACTGGGACCAGCGCCTGAAGATGTCGCGACGCTTCCAACTGGTGCGTCCGAGCGATGGCACTACCTTGCTGCGGGCCCAGACCACCTTTGTCTGCATCGAGCTGTCCAGCGGCAAGCCCAAGCGCATGCCGGCGGAGTTTCTCGAGGGTTATGGGCCGGCGTTGCAAGGGGCGAGCTGAACCGGCCCGCGACCATCCACCCGTTGAAATACCTGCTTCCCAGCGAAACCCAGTAAACTGCCGCACGTTTTTTTACCGCGTTTTACGTTGAGTGTGATTCATGCAAATTGCTTTGGCGCCCATGGAAGGGTTGGTCGATGACATCCTGCGGGATGTACTGACCCGGGTCGGTGGTATCGACTGGTGCGTGACCGAGTTCATCCGGGTCAACGATCAGTTGCTCACACCGGCCTATTTCCACAAGTTCGGCCCCGAGTTGTTGAACGGCGCCCGGACCGCGTCCGGCGTGCCGCTGCGGGTGCAACTGCTGGGTTCCGATCCGGTGTGCCTGGCGGAAAACGCCGCCCTGGCCTGCGAGCTCGGTTCCGAAGTCATCGACCTGAACTTCGGCTGCCCGGCCAAGACCGTCAACAAATCCCGTGGCGGTGCGGTGCTGCTTAAGGAGCCAGAGCTGCTCAACCAGATCGTCGAGCAGGTGCGGCGTGCCGTGCCTGCGCACATCCCGGTGACCGCCAAGATGCGCCTCGGCTTCGACAGCCCGGATGGCTCGCTGGTGTGCGCCACGGCGCTGGCCGAAGGCGGCGCGGAACATATCGTGGTGCATGCGCGGACCAAGGTCGACGGCTACAAGCCGCCGGCGCACTGGGAGTGGATTCCGCGGGTGCAGGACGTGGTCAAGGTGCCGGTGTTCGCCAACGGTGATATCTGGAGCGTCGAAGACTGGCGCCGCTGCCGCGAAATCAGCGGCGTGGAAGACATCATGCTCGGCCGTGGCCTGGTGTCGCGTCCGGACCTGGCCCGGCAAATCGCCGCCGCGCGGGCCGGGGAAGAGGTGGTCGAGATGACCTGGGCCGAGCTGATGCCGCTGATCCAGGACTTCTGGCTGCAAGCCAAGGCGCAGATGACGGCTCGCCAATCGCCGGGTCGCCTGAAGCAGTGGCTGGCGATGCTGACCCGCAATTATCCCGAGGCGGTGGCGCTGTTCACCGTCCTGCGTCGCGAAACCGAACCGGATCAAGTCTCGCGTTTGCTGGGCTTGCCGGTGGCCGAGGCGGCCTGAAAAAAATCTGCGAAAAGTCTCTTGAAATGCAATCGGCGGTCCCTATCTAAGGGTTACGCGATGCCGAATTCGGGTCGCGGAGACAAAAAACTTGCTGATTGTTTTCAGGAGATTTGAACCATGAGTACTGCATTTTCCCTCGCACCACTGTTCCGTTCCTCGGTGGGTTTCGACCGTTTCAACGACCTGTTCGAAACCGCCCTGCGCAATGAGCCAGGCAGCACCTATCCGCCCTACAACGTCGAAAAGCACGGCGACGACCAGTACCGCATCGTCGTGGCCGCCGCCGGGTTCCAGGAAGAAGACCTGGAGCTGCAAGTCGAGAAGGGCGTGCTGACCATCAGTGGCGGCAAACGCGACGCGAACGAAGGCGTCACCTTCCTGCACCAGGGCATCGCCCAGCGTGCCTTCAAGCTGTCCTTCCGTCTGGCCGATCACATCGAGATCAAGGCCGCCAGCCTGAGCAACGGTCTGTTGAGCATCGACCTGCTGCGAGTGATCCCGGAAGAGGCGAAAGCCAAACGCATCCCGATCAACGGGACGCAGAAGCCAGCCCTGCAGCATTGATCCATGCGCCGCCACACAGGCGTTTGATCGAGCGCTGAGTCGCTGAAAAAGGCCCCGACAAGTCGGGGCCTTTTTTATGCCTGGGAAAATCATCGTTCGCCTTTGCCGCGTTGCGGCGCTTTCTCTACAATCCGCCGCAGTTTTGCCGACCCCCCATTCCTCACTGGTCGGCTTGGAGCCTTTTTCATGGACGAGATACACCAGCGCTGGCTGTGGAGCCTCTCTGCGCCGATGGTTGCGCTCAACCCTCGCGCCGGATACGACAACCCCGCGTTCTACCCCGGCCCGGACTCCATCGACCTGCAAGGCAGTTGGGGCATTGGTGACCGACGGCAGTTGCTGGACATGCTGGAAAAGATGACTGACCACGGTCATGCCGCCCGCCTCGACGACGCCTATCGCGCCTGGCAGCGCTGCCTGCCGAGCGAGTGGCAGGCCCTGCTCGAGACCCTCGAGCCCCGTGAACGCATCCTGCATGAGTTCGCCAGCCGTACCTTTGGTGCTTGCGGCCCGGGCGGGATCCTGGCCTGGGATTACGGGCGAATGGGTTTTCTCTTGCGTTGCGGCGTGCGTAACCAGTGGATCGATCTGGCCGAGAGCCTGTGGCTGCACGGCCGGCTGGCGGTCAGGGCGCAATACCACTACGGCAGCTGGTTCGCCTATTTCAATGGTTTCCTGGTTGGCCGCGCGTTTTGGGGTTGCCTGGGCAATAGCGACGACGAACTGGCTTACGAGCTGGATCGACAGGGGGAGAACCCCAACAGCCTGATGATCGCCCAGGGGCTTGCGCAAAACATGGCGGATTGTCTAGCGGACTTGCCATGGCACCTGGATCTCGATTTGCCGCAGCGTCCGGCGTCGCTTGAGGAGTTCGCCTGGTCATGAGTTGCTGGATACAGTTGGGGATCGACCCTACCACCGATGAAACGCTGATTCGCAATGCCTATCGTGCCCGTCTGCCGGAGCATCACCCGGAGACCGATCCCGAAGGCTTCCAGGCACTGCGCCAGGCCTACGAGAGTGCCCTGCGGCTGGTGCGTGACAACGAGCAGGAACCTGAAGCGGCGCGGGAGAACGAGCCTGAGCCTGCACAGGCCATCCTCGATTTTGATGCGCTGCTGAGTGATCCGGCGCGGCGCTTCAATCCTGAGGCCTGGCAGGCCTTTATCAAGACACTGGATCAACTGCCGCTCGGTATGCTCGATGACCTGCGCTGGGAGTTGTTCGGGCGGACGGCCAACGCCGGGCCGCTGTCCCATCGTTGCGCGGGCCTGCTGGCCCAGCGCATGGGCTGGGAGCATCAGTTGCTGGAGCTGGGGTTCGATCAGGCCCGTCATGTCGAGGACTATCTGAACCGGATCAAGACCCCAGACCCATTCGACACGGTGCTGATGGGGAATTGGTCGGAACCGGCGCAGACCGAAAGCCTGTGGTACGCGCGCAGTCTCGACTTCATCTTCGACCGGCGACCGCTCCACGAATACGAAGGCTTCGCCAGCCAACACACCTGCCTACCGTTGCCGAACGATGCGCTCTTCATCAAGCGCTTGCTGGTGCAATTCACCCAGGCGGGCATCGGTGGCCAGGGGCTGCTGCAGTTGTGCATCGAGCAGCAGCGCGAAGCCCCGGATGATGTGGACTGGCTTTACCTGCTGGCGTGCCAGAACAGCCTGCTGGGGCTGGACGATCAGGCGTTGCCTTGCTGGGGCCGGCTTTGGCAGGAGCATCGTCATCCCAAGGCCGAGAGCCAATTGCTGGCGTTGTGTGCCAAACGTCAGCCGGACTTTTTGCCGCTGCTGATCCAGGCATTTGATCGTCTGGAGCATTTCAGCGGCTGGTCCACCGATCTCGCCCATGTCACCCAGGAATACGGCAGCCCTTCACAACGTCCCGAGACGCTGATCCGCTGGCTCGGCGTTGGCCGGCTCGAGCTGCAGGGGTTGGCGCAGGCCTTTATCGATTGGCGGATGACCGGCGACGAGTTGCCCTTGCTAGCGCAGTTGCTGGGCCAGCACACCGACACCCGGTTGTTGCGCCTGTACCGGCATGCCTGGGCCTTGCACCGTGGCGCAGCAGACCTGTTGCAACAGGTGCTGGACGAGCCGCAGCCGCTGGATGCCCTCGAAGGCCTGGTGCTGAGCGGGTTCAAGGATCAGGCCGGGCAGCACCTGCGCTGGTTGAGCCAGGCGCCGATTCCGTTGGCGATGAATGCCTTCATCGATGAGGGCGCGGCTTCGGCACAACTGGCCGCTGCGCTGACAACCGGTGAGCCGCATAAGATCTGCCGTGTGTGGCTGCGCCGATTGCGTCCTTACGGTCACGCTGCCCTGGAGCGTATCGCCGAGTCTTTCGAATTGAGCGATACGGATGCCGCTAGCGATTTGTCGGAACTGAACCTGCTGCTGCAACTGAGCCAGCATGGCGTAGTGTTGCCGCCGCCAGGGACGGGAGAGGCGGTCTGGCACTGGTACGCCCATACGCGGTTCCTGATGGCGTTGCTGGAGCAGCCGGAGCGTTGGTGGCAATTGATCGACTCGCGGTGCCTGGAGCGCCTGACGCTCAATCCGTCCCATCCGCTCAGCCGGCTGCAGCCGCAGCTTGCCCACTTGCAGCGCGAACAGGGCGACCTGAGCGGTTTGCTCGGCTGGCTGCAATTGGCGGATCCGCTGCATGCCTTGCTCGACCGGCAATTGCTTGGCGTTCAGGAAGCGCTCGACAGTGCGCGGTTGTTGAGCAATGAGCGCTTGTTCGCATGCCTGCGCAGCGACCTGCACGCCTTCGCGGACGATTTGCTCGGGCGCATGCTCTTGAGCGGTGTGCTGTATCACGACCCGGTGATCGATGCGCAGCAGCGTCGATACCTGCTCGACCGGATTACCGAAATCACCAATCCCCAGGACTGGTTCGACGGCTTCCGCCACGGTTTGATCAAGGGCGAGCCGCCACGGCCGCCGCAGCAGACGCTGGTCGAAGACGAAGGGATCGACAGCGAGGCTTTTTACCTGGCCCTCGATGTGCTCAAGGGGCTGGTGCGTTACGGCAGTGCCGGGGTGCCTCGGCAGAAAGTGCTGCTGCGCATGCAGCGGGCCAAGGACAACCCGGAACACGGACTCGGCCTGCGGTTTGCCTTCAGTGCGCTGCTGTCCTGGAGCGAGCGTCTGCTGCTGGCCAAGGGCGACAGCCGTCCGACGCCCGCCACGGCTTTCTGGCGTCTGGGCACACGGCTGGGACGCGGGGCGTTTTTCTGGCAGGTGCTGGGCGCTGTGCTGGTCACCCCGCTGGCCGCGTTGTTCAGCGGTACGTCGCTGTCCGCGATCGTTGTGTCATTGCTGGGCAGCCTGTTTTTGCTCGGGGTGATTCTGCGCCGCCTGCATGACATGGGGCGTGGTATCCCGACCTTGCTGGTGCTGGGCGGCCTGTCGGTGTTCTTTCCATTTCTGTCGCTGATCCTGTTCGCCTTTCCCGGCGACAAGCTGCCCAACCGCTATGGCGTACCGCCGGACAGCGCGGGTGAAGACGCGCTGCCCGGTGGTTTGCAGGCCTGTTTGCGGCGGCTCAACGGCTAGAGACGCAGCTGGTCCAGCGCCTTGTTCAGCTGGGTTCGATGGCTGGCGATTTGCGCTGGTTGCTGGTCGCCGAGCACGGTGGTGAAGGTGTCCAGCCAGTCGGCGATGCGCTCGCGCTCGTCGCCCAGGCTTTGCATCCACGCCCGTTCCAGGCGTGCCAGCAGGGTGCGGTTGGGCAGGGCGTCGCGAGGATGGATTTTCAGCGCGGTCAGCCGCTCATGGCTGGTTTGCCGGGATTGCGCATCGAGCCCGGTGGGGCTGCGGTCAATGCTGTGGCTATGGCGTTCGCCGCTGGCCAGCAGGGTGACGTCGACTTCGAGCAGGCCATTGATGTCATAGCTGAAGCGCACGTCCAGGGACTGGATCTGTTCGCTGGGTGTCAGGGGCACGTCGAAGGCGTCGATGAAAATATTGTCCCGTACCCAGGGCCGTTCGCCCTGGTACACCTCGATGCGGATAAACGCCTGATGCGGATGTGTGGTGTAGAACTGCTGCACCCGTGAGGTCGGGATTACCGTGTTGCGTTCGATGATCGGCGAAAAGGCCCCGCTGACCTGTTCGCCGCGACGGGTGGAAATCCCCAGGGTGTAGGGGCAGACGTCAGTCAGGATCAGTTCTTCGATGGCCCCGTCTCGGGCCTTGCAGGCGGCCTGGGTGGCGGCGCCCAGCGCGACGATCGTATCCGGGTCGAGATGGCGGTAAGGCAGGCGGCCGAACAGGGTGGCGACCATCTGCTGCACCGCCGGCATCCGGGTGGCGCCACCCACCAGCACCAGGCTGTCGAGGTCGCGAGGCTTGAGGCGGGCATCGCGCAGGGCCTGTTCGATGGGCGCTCGCAAGCGGGCCAGCAGCGGTTCCCAGATCTTCAGTGCCAGCGCTTCGTCCAGCGTCCATTCATGCGAGGTGTCCCCATGGCGCCAGCTCAGTGACTGAGTGCCTTCGGCGAGTGCGCACTTGAGCTGCTCCAGGGCGTCGCCCAGGCTGGCCATGCCCTGGGCGTCGATCTGCGCCGGGGTGAGTTGCCAGTCCTTGAGGCAGGCCTGCAACAAGGCCTCGGTAAAGTCCTCGCCGCCCAGGAAGTTGTCGCCGGTGGAGGCATGCACCTCAATCAGCGGCAGTGCGTATTCCAGCACCGTGACGTCGAAGGTGCCGCCGCCCAGGTCGAAGATCAGCGTGCGTTCGAACTTCTGTTCATGCAGTCCGTAGGCCATGGCGGCCGCGGTCGGCTCGTTGATCAGCCGCGACACCGTCAGGCCCGCCAGTTCGGCGGCGAACAGCGTGCGCTTGCGTTGTTCGTCGCTGAAGTAGGCGGGCACCGAAATCACCGCTTCCTGTACCGGATGGCCGAGAAAGGCTTCGGCATCCTGTTTGAGCGAGCCGATCACCAGCGCCGAGAGTTCTTCCGGGCTGAACGGCCGGCCGCCCAGTTCGAGGCGCTTGTCGCTGCCCATGAAGCGCTTGAAGGCCGCGGCCGTGCGTTCCGGGTGGGTCGTCAGGCGGGCCCGCGCAGCCTTGCCCACCAGGATGCTGTCGTCTTCATCGAGGCTGACCACCGACGGGGTCAGGACATCGCCGAGGGCGTTGGGGATCAACTGGGCGCGGCCGTCCTGCCAGACGGCGATCAGGCTGTTGGTGGTGCCAAGGTCAATGCCCAGAAGGGCCGGGCGGGGGAGGGTTGCATCCTGCATGATCGATCTCGTGGGCGTCACAAAAAACGCGACCCTACAGGTTGTGCCAAACACTGGCAATTGCTGCCCCGTTGATCTGTCAGGCCGGCGATTGCATGTCGCCCGCTCAGACCAGCAGGGCTTTCAAACCCTCCAGCGGCAGCGGTCGGCTGTGCAGGTAGCCCTGATACAAATGGCAGCCCAGGCCTTGCAGGAACTCGAGCTGCTCCGCGGTTTCCACGCCTTCGGCGATCACCTTCAGGTCCAGGCTGCGGGCCATGGCGACGATGGCGCGCACGATCTCCGCGTCGTTGGGGTCGTGGGTCGCATCGCGGACGAAGGACTGATCGATCTTCAGTGCATCCACCGGCAAGCGCTTGAGGTAGGTCAGCGACGAATAACCGGTGCCGAAGTCGTCCATGGCGAAACTCACGCCGAGTTTTTTCAGGCGACGCATCTTGCCGATGGTGTCTTCCAGGTTCTGGATCACGATGCCTTCGGTGATCTCCAGCTTCAGCAGCGAAGGCGGCAGCTGGTAATGGCTCAGGCTGTGCTCTATACGCTCGACGAAGTCGTTCTGGCGGAACTGTCGCGGGCTGATGTTCACACACAGGCTGAAGTCGAGCGGGTCCACCAGGCCTTCGGCGATCAGCTGGCTGAAGGCCTGGCAGGCTTCGTCGAGAATCCAGGTGCCGACCTCGAGGATCAGGCCGCTGTCTTCCAGGACCTTGATGAACTCGGTGGGCGATTGCGCCCCCAGTTCGGGGTGGTGCCAGCGCACCAGGGCCTCGGCGCCGACGATGCGGTTGTCGCGGGCATCGACCTGGGGCTGGAAGTGCAGGCTGAACTCGCCCCGGGACAGCGCCAGGCGCAGGTCGGTTTCCATGCGCATGCGCTCGCTGGCGGCTTTCTGCATGGTGTTGTGGAACATCTGGGTGGTGTTGCGCCCGGAGTCCTTGGCCCGGTACAGCGCGATGTCGGCGCGCTTGAGCAGGTCGGTGGGGGTCGAGCCGTGATCGGGAATCAGCGCCACGCCGATGCTCGGGGTCACCTGCAGGCGCTGGCCATCGAGGAACATCGGTTCGGAGAGCAGCTCGCGCAGGGTATCGGCCAGTTCACGCACCTGCTCGCTGACTTCGCTGCGGCTGCCTTCCAGGCCGCTGAGCAGGACCACGAACTCATCGCCGCCCAGGCGTGCCACGGTGTCTTCCATGCGCACGCTGGCTTCGAGCCGCGCGGTGACGATCTTCAGCACGGTGTCGCCCACCGGATGGCCGAGGGAATCGTTGATGTGCTTGAAATGGTCCAGGTCGAGAAACAGCAGGGCGCCGCGCAGGTTGTGGCGCTTGAGCAGGGCGATCTGCTGGCTCAGGCGGTCCATCAACAGCGCGCGGTTGGGCAGGTTGGTCAGCGGGTCGTGGTAGGCCAGGTGGCGAATCTGTGCCTGGGCATTTTTCAGCAGGCTGACGTCCCGCGCGGTGAGCAGCAGGCAGGGGGTTTCATTGAGGGTAATGGGTTCGATCGAGACCTCGACTGTCAGGATATCGCCACGCTTGTTGCGGCCGAGCATTTCCAGGTGATTGACCCGACCTTTGAGCTGCAGCTCGGCGAGCAGGATCGAGCGCTGTTTTTCCTCGGCCCAGATACCGACCTGATACACGGTACGGCCGATCACTTCTTCGGCGCGGTAGCCGGTCAGCCGGCAGAAGCCGTCGTTGACCTCCAGGTAACGCCCGGTGTCGCGTTCGGTGATGGTGATGGCGTCGGGGCTGGAGTGGAACGCCTTGGCGAACTTCTCCTCGCTGGCCTTGAGCGCGGCCTCGGAGCGTTGTTGCTGGGTGATGTCGCGCAGCGTGGTGACAATGCACGGCTGTTTGTCGACGGTGATCTGCCGGCTGGAAATGATGCAGGCCAGGGGGTGCCCGTCCTTGTGCCGGACCACCACCGCGACATTGTTCAGCGCCTGTTCGCGGATTACCTGTTCGACCCGTTGCAGGCGCTGGGCGGAGTCGTCCCACAGACCGATTTCATCGGCGCTGCGGTTGAGCACTTCGTCGGCGGTCCAGCCGAAGGTCTGGGTGAAGCTGGAGTTGATCTCGATGAGCTGCCCGGTTTCCTGGAGCGTGACGCAGATCGGGTCCGGGCTGACCTGGAACAGGCTGGCGAACTTTTCCTCGGACGTCGCCAGGCGCTGCTCGCGCTCGACCTGTTCGGTAATGTCCAGCAAGGTCCCGGCCATGCGCAGCGGATGGCCCTGCTCATCGCGGTAGAGGCGGGCGCGGCTTTCCAGAAAGCGTGACGAGCCATCGGCCAGTTGCACGCGGTAGGTCAGTTGATAATTGCCGGCCGGGCCTTCGCGCAGGCTGCGGTAGGCATCGCGCATGCTGTTGCGCTCTTCGTCGGGCACGCCCTCGAAAAATGCATCGAAGGACTCATGGAACGGCATCGGCTCCAGGCCATGCAATTGCGCGGCGCGGGCCGAGCCGTAGAGCATGCCGCTGGGAATGTGCCAGTCCCAGGTGCCGAGCTGGGCCGAGTCCAGCGCCAGGTCGAGGCGCTCCTGGCTGTCCTTGAGGGCCTGTTCGGCGAGCTTGCGTTCGCTGGTGTCGAGAAAGGTGCTGAGCAGGTAGGCCTGGCCTTCCAGCTCGACTTTCTGGGCACTGAGAATACCGTCGTGAATCTGCCCGTTGCTGGCGCGCAGTTGCACCTCGAGGGTGGCGGCCTGGCCGCGCTTTTGTACCGCCTTGACCATTTGCGCGCGTTGTTCCGGGTCGACCCACAGGCCCAGTTCGAGGGTGGTGCGGCCGATGACATGCTGCACCGGCCAGCCGAAGAGGCTTTCGAAGTACTGGTTGGCTTCGCTGATCAGGCCGTCTTCCAGGCGGGTCAGCAGCACCATGTTCGGGCACAGGTGAAACAGCGTGGCAAAGCGTTTTTCCGAACTGCTGAGGGCTTGTTCCCGCTGGCGTTGGTGGGTGATTTCGCGAATCACCCCGATCATTCGGGGCTTGCCATGTTTGTCCGGCAGCACGCTGCCATTGATTTCCAGCCAGTGCAGGCTGCCGTCGGGCCAGCGGATGCGGTGATGCATCGCCTGTTCCAGCGGCGCGCCGGCCAGCACCGAATGGAAGGCGCGAATGGTTTTGGCGCGGTCTTCCTCGGGCAGCAGGTCGAGGTATTCCAGGTCTTTGGGCAGCGGCTGGCGCGGATCGAAGCCAAACAGCGCCTGGGTGCCCCGCGACCAGCTGATTTGCCCGCTTTCGATGTCCCAGTACCAGGCGCCCAGCCGTGCGCCATTGAGTGCGGCAAGCAACTGCGGGGCGCTCTCCCAGCTTTGCTCCGACTGTTTCGGGTCGAGCGCGTGAACGCGCGGCATGGGCGGTAGACGGTCAGCGGGTTTTGGCATGAGCAGCGGGCCTTGGGCTGAAAAGAGCGTTAGGCGCAGGTTCAGGCAAGCAAAGAGGTGGCATAAGTCATGCCGGGACGCTTACGCCTGGGTCCCTGGCCAATCGACTTGTGCATCCAGTAAGGCCATGAAAGCCCGCGCAGCATTCGACAACGTCCGTTCGGTATGCAGGATATAGCCTAGCTGGCGAGTGAGCTGTATGCCCGGTAAAGGAATGCGCGCCACCTGATCGTCGAGCATGGTGCGCGGCAGTACGCTCCAGGCCAGGCCGATGGACACCATCATCTTGATGGTTTCCAGATAGTTAGTGCTCATGGCGATGTTCGGTGTCAGGCCCTGGGCCTCGAACAGGCGCTGGACAATATGGTGAGTGAAGGTGTTGCCGCCGGGAAATACCGCCGGATGCAGGGCGATATCGGCCAGGCTGACCGTGCCGTTGCTCACCAGCGGATGCTCGGGGGCGGCGACGAAGTCCAGCGGGTCGTTCCACACCGGCGTGGCCTTGACCAGCGTATGGGGCTCGGGGGCCAGGGTGATCACCGCCAGCTCGGCGCGACCATGGAGGATCTCTTCATAGGCCACTTCCGAGTCGAGAAACTGGATGTCCAGGGCCACTTCCGGGTATCGACGGGTAAAGGCGCGCAGCAGGGGCGGCAGGCGGTGCAGGCCGATATGGTGGCTGGTCGCCAGGGTCAGGCGGCCGCTGACTTCTCCGGTCAGGTTGGTCAGCGCCCGGCGGGTGTCGTCCAGCACGTTGAGGATCTGATAAGCCCGCGGCAGCAGGGCGCGCCCGGCCTCGGTCAGGCTCACTTCGCGGCCCAGGCGATCGAACAACCGGACATTGAGCTGTTGCTCAAGGCCGGCGATGCGCTTGCTGATGGCCGGCTGGGTCAGGTGCAGGCGCTCGCCGGCTCCGGAGAAGCTGCCGGTTTCGGCAATCGCGATAAAGGCATTGAGGTTGGCCAGGTCCATGGTCGTATTCCAGTTGGTTATCCAAAGTATAAAAAATATGAATTTGAGTTATTTAATGTAACGCCATAGCATCAGCCTCACAAGCCAAGGGGTTATTGACCGGTGTCAGAGACCCGCGGCATAGAAAATGATGAGGAACCGTCTGATGGCCGGCAAAACGCTCTACGACAAGCTCTGGGATTCGCATTTGGTCAAGCAGCGCGACGATGGCTCGGCGCTGATCTATATCGATCGTCACATCATCCACGAAGTGACCTCGCCGCAAGCCTTCGAAGGCCTGCGTCTGGCCGGGCGCAAGCCTTGGCGCATCGATGCCAACATCGCGACCCCGGACCACAACGTACCGACCACGCCGGAGCGCAAGGGCGGCATCAGCGCCATCGCCGACCAGGTCTCGCGTTTGCAGGTTCAGACCCTCGACGACAACTGTGACGAATACGGCATCGTCGAATTCAAGATGAACGACGTGCGTCAGGGCATCGTTCACGTCATCGGCCCGGAGCAGGGCGCCACCTTGCCCGGCATGACCGTGGTCTGCGGCGACTCCCACACCTCGACCCACGGTGCCTTTGGCGCCCTGGCGCACGGTATCGGCACCTCCGAGGTCGAGCACGTGCTCGCCACCCAGTGCCTGGTCGCCAAGAAAATGAAAAACATGCTGGTGCGGGTCGAGGGCAAGTTGCCATTTGGCGTGACCGCCAAGGACATCGTCCTGGCCGTGATCGGCAAGATCGGCACCGCTGGCGGTAACGGCCATGCCATCGAGTTCGCCGGCAGCGCGATTCGCGACCTGTCCGTCGAAGGCCGCATGACCATCTGTAACATGTCCATCGAAGCCGGCGCCCGTGTGGGCCTGGTGGCCGCGGACGAAAAGACCGTGGAATACGTCAAGGGCCGTCCATTCGCCCCCAAGGGCGCGGAATGGGACCTCGCCGTCGAAGCCTGGAAGGACCTGGTGTCCGACGCCGACGCCAAGTTCGACACCGTGGTCGAGCTGGATGCCGCGCAGATCAAGCCGCAAGTCAGCTGGGGCACTTCGCCCGAGATGGTCCTGGCCGTCGATCAGAACGTGCCGGACCCGGCCAAGGAAATGGACCTGGTCAAGCGCGATTCCATCGTCCGTGCCTTGAAATACATGGGTTTGACCGCCAACCAGGCGATCACCGACATCCAGCTGGACCGGGTATTCATCGGTTCCTGCACCAACTCGCGGATCGAAGACCTGCGCGCCGCGGCGGTCATCGCCAAGGGCCGCAAGGTGGCTTCGACCATCAAGCAGGCGATCGTGGTCCCGGGTTCGGGCCTGGTGAAGGCCCAGGCGGAGTCGGAAGGCCTGGATAAGATCTTCCTCGAAGCGGGCTTCGAATGGCGTGAGCCGGGCTGCTCGATGTGCCTGGCGATGAACCCGGACCGTTTGGAGTCCGGCGAGCATTGCGCTTCGACCTCGAACCGCAACTTCGAAGGTCGCCAGGGCGCCGGTGGCCGTACTCACCTGGTCAGCCCGGCCATGGCCGCGGCCGCCGCCGTCAACGGTCGTTTCGTCGACGTCCGTGAATTGATCTAAGGAGCGCAGCATGAAAGCTTTCACCCAGCACACCGGTCTTGTCGCGCCTTTGGATCGTGCCAACGTCGACACCGATCAGATCATTCCCAAGCAGTTCCTCAAGTCGATCAAACGCACCGGCTTCGGCCCGAACCTGTTCGACGAGTGGCGCTACCTGGATGTCGGCCAGCCGTACCAGGACAACTCCAAGCGTCCGTTGAACAAGGATTTCGTGCTCAACGCCGAGCGCTACCAGGGCGCCAGTGTATTGCTGGCCCGGGAAAACTTCGGCTGCGGCTCCAGCCGTGAGCACGCGCCTTGGGCGTTGGAAGAATATGGTTTTCGCAGCATCATTGCCCCGAGCTACGCTGACATCTTCTTCAACAACAGCTTCAAGAACGGCTTGCTGCCGATCATCCTCAGCGATGCTGAAGTCGATGAATTGTTCCAGCAGGTCGAGGCCAATCCGGGCTACCAGTTGCAGATCGACCTGCAGGCCCAGACCGTGACCCGTCCCGATGGCAAGGTGTTGAAATTCGAGATCGATGCGTTCCGCAAGCACTGCCTGCTCAACGGCCTGGACGATATCGGCCTGACCTTGCAGGACGGCGACGCAATTGCCGCCTTCGAGGCCAAGCATCGTGCCAGCCAGCCGTGGTTGTTTCGCGACGCCTGATCGGCGTTAAAGTGATGCATTGATGGCGAGCCAGCTCGCTCCGGCAGGAGAGGACACAAAACCTGTAGGAGCGAGCTTTTTGTTCGCCGCAACCGCCCAAAAAAGCCGTGACGGCTTGATATTCGGGCCAGCGCTTCGTTCTCTACGGGTGAACGGACGCCGCAGGCCAGGCAACAGCATTTTTCCGGGCGTGCCAACCAGCACACCGACAGAGCAAATGAGGAAAGCATGAGCAAGCAGATTCTGATTCTCCCAGGCGACGGTATCGGCCCGGAAATCATGGCCGAGGCGGTCAAGGTGCTGGAGCTGGCCAACGACAAGTACAGCCTGGGCTTCGAACTGAGCCATGACGTGATCGGTGGCGCGGCCATCGACAAGCACGGCGTGCCGCTGGCCGACGAGACCCTGGATCGTGCGCGGGCTGCCGACGCGGTCCTGCTGGGCGCCGTGGGCGGCCCGAAATGGGACAAGATCGAGCGTGATATCCGCCCTGAGCGCGGCCTGCTGAAAATTCGCGCGCAGTTGGGCCTGTTCGGCAACCTGCGTCCGGCGATCCTTTATCCGCAACTGGCCGACGCTTCCAGCCTCAAGCCGGAAATCGTCTCCGGCCTGGACATCCTCATCGTTCGCGAGCTGACTGGCGGCATCTACTTCGGCGCGCCACGTGGCACCCGCGAGCTGGAAAACGGCGAGCGTCAGTCCTACGACACCCTGCCGTACAGCGAGAGTGAAATCCGCCGCATCGCCCGGGTCGGCTTCGACATGGCCCGTGTGCGCGGCAAGAAGCTCTGCTCGGTGGACAAGGCCAACGTCCTGGCGTCCAGCCAGCTGTGGCGCGAAGTGGTCGAGCAGGTGGCCAAGGATTACCCGGATGTCGAACTGAGCCACATGTACGTCGACAACGCCGCCATGCAGTTGGTGCGTGCGCCGAAGCAGTTCGACGTGATGGTCACCGACAACATGTTCGGCGACATCCTTTCCGACGAAGCGTCGATGCTCACCGGCTCCATCGGCATGCTGCCGTCGGCGTCGCTGGATGCCAACAACAAGGGTATGTATGAGCCATGCCACGGTTCGGCGCCGGACATCGCCGGGCAGGGCATCGCCAACCCGCTGGCGACCATTCTGTCGGTGTCGATGATGCTGCGTTACAGCTTCAACCTGAACGACGCGGCGGATGCCATCGAGCAGGCCGTGAGCCTGGTACTGGACCAGGGATTGCGCACCGGCGACATCTGGTCGGCCGGTTGCACCAAGGTGGGTACGCAGGAAATGGGCGATGCAGTAGTCGCCGCGCTGCGGAATCTGTAATCTTTCGGGCCCACCGCTCAGACGGTGGCCCACTTTTGTATAGGTGTAGTTGCGATGAAACGTGTAGGTCTGATCGGTTGGCGCGGTATGGTCGGTTCCGTGCTCATGCAGCGGATGCTGGAAGAGCAAGACTTCGATCTTATCGAGCCGGTGTTTTTCACCACTTCCAATGTCGGTGGCCAAGGCCCGTCCGTGGGCAAGGACATTGCTCCGCTCAAGGACGCTTACAGCATTGAAGAGCTGAAGACCCTCGACGTGATTCTGACCTGCCAGGGTGGCGACTACACCAGCGAAGTCTTCCCCAAGCTGCGCGAAGCCGGCTGGCAGGGCTACTGGATCGATGCCGCTTCCAGCCTGCGCATGCAGGACGATGCGGTGATCATCCTCGACCCGGTGAACCGCAAGGTCATCGACCAGCAGCTGGATTCCGGCACCAAGAACTACATCGGCGGCAACTGCACCGTCAGCCTGATGCTGATGGGGCTGGGCGGCCTGTTCGAAGCCGGTCTGGTGGAGTGGATGAGCGCCATGACCTATCAGGCGGCCTCCGGTGCCGGCGCGCAGAACATGCGCGAACTGATCAAGCAGATGGGTGCGACCCACGCCGCCGTGGCGGATGACCTGGCCAATCCGGCCAGCGCCATTCTCGACATCGACCGCAAGGTCGCCGAAGCCATGCGCAGCGATGCCTACCCAACCGAGAACTTCGGTGTGCCGCTGGCCGGCAGCCTGATCCCGTGGATCGACAAGGAACTGCCGAACGGCCAGAGCCGCGAAGAGTGGAAGGCCCAGGCCGAGACCAACAAGATTCTCGGCCGCTTCAAGAGCCCGATCCCGGTCGACGGCATCTGCGTGCGGATCGGCGCCATGCGCTGCCACAGCCAGGCGCTGACCATCAAGCTGAACAAGGACGTGCCGATCGCCGATATCGAAGGGTTGATCAGCCAGCACAACCCTTGGGTCAAGCTGGTATCGAACCAGCGCGACATCAGCATGCAGGAGCTGAGCCCGACCAAGGTCACCGGCACCCTGAACATCCCGGTAGGCCGTCTGCGCAAGCTGAACATGGGCTCGCAGTTCCTCGGCGCGTTCACCGTCGGCGACCAACTGCTGTGGGGCGCCGCCGAACCGCTGCGCCGCATGCTGCGGATCCTGCTTGAGCGTTGATGCTCTGATCCGTTGAAAGAGCCCGCGCCTTGCAAGAGGCGCGGGCTTTTTTCATATCGGAGCAGCTCTGATTGCTGGCTATGAGCATGTTTGCGAAAAGTCTGATGTGCCAGATCTGATAAATTGCCTCGCCCCCAAGCGCCGGGTAAAGTGCCGCTCCCCCCGTTTCGCCAGAGGTAGCACCATGAACCAGTCCTTCGATATCGCCGTGATCGGTGCCACCGGTACTGTCGGCGAAACCCTCGTCCAGATTCTCGAAGAGCGCGATTTTCCGATCGCCAACCTGCACCTGTTGGCCAGCAGCGAGTCGGCGGGGCACTCGGTGCCGTTTCGTGGAAAAAATGTGCGCGTGCGTGAGGTCGACGAGTTCGATTTCAGCAAGGTGCAGCTGGCGTTTTTCGCTGCCGGCCCTGCGGTGACCCTGAGCTTCGCCCCTCGGGCCACGGCGGCCAATTGCGCGGTGATCGACCTGTCGGGCGCATTGCCTTCGGCCCAGGCACCGAATCTGGTGCCGGAAGCCAACGAGCGGGTGCTGAGCAGCCTGGAAAAGCCCGTTCAACTGAGCAGCCCCAGCGCCGCAGCCACGTCGCTGGCGGTGGTCCTGGCGCCGTTGCAGGCCCTGTTCGAGATCCAGCGGGTCAACCTGACCGCCAGCCTCGCGGTGTCCACCCAGGGCCGTGAAGCGGTAACCGAGCTGGCGCGGCAGACCGCCGAACTGCTCAATGCGCGTCCGTTGGAGCCGCGATTCTTCGACCGGCAGATGGCATTCAACCTGTTGGCGCAGGTCGGCACGCCCGACGAGCAAGGTCACACCTTGTTGGAAAAACGCCTGGTCCGGGAGTTGCGCGAGGTGCTGGCGCAGCCTTTATTAAAGATTTCTGTCACTTGTGTTCAAGCCCCGGTGTTTTTTGGCGATAGCTATAGCGTGACCCTGCAGTCAGCCACGGCGATCGACCTGGACGCGGTCAATGCCGCGCTCGAAGCGGCGCCCGGCATCGAGTTGGTGGAGGCGGGCGACTACCCGACCGCGGTGGGCGATGCGGTGGGGCAGGATGTGGTCTACGTTGGTCGGGTGCGCGCGGGGATCGACGACCCGGCGGAACTTAATCTCTGGCTGACGTCAGATAACGTACGCAAAGGGGCTGCGCTCAACGCCGTGCAACTGGCTGAGTTGTTGATAAAAGACCTTCTGTAAAAGATACTTGGCAACAATTTGCAGAATGATTCTAGCTGGGCGCTATGCTTGGCTGGTTGCTGGAGGTGAGCTGCTGTCGCGGGCTTCCAAGGCATGCAGACATATATCGCGCGAAGCGGCCCTTCAGGCCGCACGCAATGCCTTACGGCAGCGCTACAACACCTTCTCGCTGGCCGAGGAATGTTCAAACAAAGGATGAGGCTATGGTTCAAGTTCGCAAACTGGTGTTAGCAATAGCGGCCGCGTCGGCGCTGTCCTCCGGTATGGCGCAGGCGCTTGGGCTCGGGGAGCTGACCCTGAAGTCGACTCTGAACCAGCCACTGGTTGCAGAAATCGAGTTGCTGGACGTCAAGGATCTCACCGCCGCCGAGGTGGTGCCGAGCCTGGCCTCGCCTGAAGATTTCGCCAAGGCGGGCGTCGATCGCCAGGCCTTTCTCAACGACCTGAGCTTTACGCCGGTGCTCAATGCCAGCGGCAAGAGCGTGCTGCGGGTCACGTCGAGCCAGCCGCTCTCCGAGCCGATGGTCAAGTTCCTGGTGCAGGTGATGTGGCCCAATGGCCGTCTGCTGCGCGACTACAGCGTCCTGCTCGACCCTTCCAAGTTTTCCCCGCAAACCGCTGAAGCGGCCGCGCAATCCGCGGCACAGGCTCCAGCGGTTGCCGCGCCGGTCACCGGTGCCGGCAAGCCTGCTCAATACACCACCTCGGCCCGCGACACCCTCTGGGAAATTGCGGCCAAGGCCCGCAATGGCGGTTCGGTCCAGCAAACCATGCTGGCTATCCAGGCGCTGAATCCGGATGCCTTTATCGACGGCAACATCAACCGGCTGAAAACCGGGCAGGTATTGCGCCTGCCCGATGCGGTGCAGAGCACCAGCCTGCCGCAGCCGCAAGCGATCGCCGAGGTCGCCGCGCAGAATACGGCGTGGCGTCAGGGGCGCCGCCTGGCGCCGCGTGGCGCTCAGCAGCAACTGGATGGCACCCGGCGCGCGGGCGCGGACAAGGCGCCTGCACAAGGCGCGGCCAAGGATAATCTGAGCCTGGTGTCTGCCGAGTCGGGCAAGGCGCGGGGCAAGGGCGCGGCTGGCGACAGCCAGGCGCTGAGCAACAAGCTGGCGGTGACTCAGGAAAGCCTCGATACGGCCCGGCGTGACAACGCCGAACTGAAAAGCCGTCTGACGGACCTGCAAAGCCAGCTGGACAAGCTGCAACGCCTGATCGAATTGAAGAACGACCAGTTGGCCAAATTGCAGGCGCAAGGGGCGGGTGCTGTGGCGCCAGCACAACCGACCGCGGCCATGCCGGCACAACTGGCCGAGCAACCTGCGACCCCGGCGGCGCCAGTGACCGATCCTGCGGCAACGTCGGGCGAGGCCCCGGCTGAAGCGGCACCGGCCCAGGCGCAAACACCGGCGTCCGATGAGGACAAATTCAACGACCTGCTGACCAATCCGATCCTCCTGGGGTTGGCGGGTGGCGGGGCAGTGCTGGTGCTGTTGTTGCTGCTGTTGCTGGCTCGCCGTCGCAAGGCTCGGCAGGAGGCGGAAAAGCATCTGCGCATGGCGCGCGCCCTGTCCGAAGAGACTGAGCTGTCCAAGGACCTGGATCTGCCGGAAAGCAGCTTTGAAGGCCTTGAAGTTCCACCGCCGAGCGTCAAGCTCGCTCCAGCTCCAGCTCCAGCTCCAGCTCCAGCTCCAGCTCCAGCCCCGGTCGTGGCGCCAGTGGTGGACGCGGCACCGGTGGCTGCCGCAGTCGAGCATCCGGTCGATGTGCTGGATCAGGCCCAGTCCCATATCGATGGCGGTCGCCTGAACCAGGCGGCGGCGATCCTGGAGGAGGCCGTCAAGCTGGAGCCGCAGCGTAGCGAGGTGCGCTTGAAGCTGATGGAAGTCTATGGTCATCAGGGCGATCGCAGCGCCTTTGTGGCCCAGGAGCGTCAGCTGGTGGCCAATGGCAAGAATCACGCTGAAGTCGAACAGCTGAAAAGTCGCTTCCCGGCAATGGCCGCTGTGGCGGCCGCGGGTCTCGGCGCAGCAGCCGCGGCGGCGGCGCTGGATGCTCAGTACGTCAAGGAACTGTTGCTCGACGAGCCGCAGGAGCCAGCGCCGGCACCGGCTGTCGACGATCTGGATACCGACTTCGATCTGAGCCTGGACGATCTGGAGGCAGCCTCTCCAGCGGCGCCAGTTGCTCCGACTGTTCCTGCTCAAGTTGAGCCCGAGCTGGACGACTTCCCGCTGGATGACGACCTGAGCTTCGAGTCGGTGCTGCAGCAGCAAACCGAAGCCAAGGAAAGCCTGGACGATCTGTCGGATTTCGACCTGGACCTGGGTGAGGACCTTCCTGCAGCGGCGCAAGCCGATGAGGATTTCCTGCTCAGCCTGGATGACGACCTGAAGGATCTGCCGGCTGCCGAAGTGCCTACGGTGACCGAAGCCGCGCTCGACGATCTTGAGCTGCCTGCGGACTTCGACTTGTCCCTGGCTGACGAGATGGATGCGCAGCCCGCTGCCAAGGATGCTTTCGCTTCCGAGCTGGACGATGTCAATGCCGAGCTGGATCGCTTGTCGCAGAGCCTCGAGCAGCCGGACCTGGCCGAGCCGACCTTTACCGCGGAAGACGCCGCGGGCAGTGCCGACGAAGGGGATTTCGATTTCCTTTCCGGCGCCGATGAAGTGGCGACCAAGCTCGATCTGGCCCAGGCCTACATCGACATGGGCGATAACGATGGCGCGCGGGATATTCTCGGCGAAGTCATCAGCGAAGGTAACGACGGTCAGAAAAGCGAAGCCAAGGAAATGCTCGCGCGTCTGGCCTGAGTCGACGCTAGCAGCAAAAAAACGGCAGCCATCGAGGCTGCCGTTTTTGTTTCTGGGCCCATGGCAGCGCTTGCGCGGTTAGGCCAGCAGGTCTTCGTAGAAGGCGCCGAACGGCCGGGTAGGGTGGGCGATCTGGATTTCCAGAATCCACAGGCCAACGTTGGGGCATGCCTCGAAGTTGCCCAGGTCACCCGCTCGATAAATGGCATGGGGGAAGTCGCTGACCCGGTGCCCCTTGATCTCCAGGTTCAGCACCCAGCCCATGTTGCTCGCCTGTTCTTCGGCATAGCGATACAGAGCGGGGCCGGCGACCTTGTGCTCGCTCCAGTGATCACGAACCCGTTCGAACAGGGTTTGGGCCGCCGTGGCACAGGCTTGCATCTCGGGATCGTTGCCGGTGACGAAGGTGGCGCCGCAATCGCCTTCGTGGCGGTCCCAGACCACCCCCAGGTCGATAAAGAAGATGTCGTTGTCGCCCAATATCGGATCGCCTTCGGAGCGTTGCTTGAAGGTCTTCAGGGTGTTTTCGCCAAAGCGCACCAGCGCCGGGTGCCAGATCCGGTCCATGCCCAATTCCGCAAGCACCTCCAGCCCCAAGGCGCGAGCCTGGGATTCGAGCATGCCTGGCTGGATGCGCGCGGCTATCTGCGCGATGGCTGCCCAGGTCTTGCGTTTGGCGTGGAGCATGCCTTGCAGGCTGTAGGCGAGGCCCACGGCCTCCTTGTTGATGGCGGTCATTGGTCTCAGGTCCCGGTCGAGTGGATTTATGGGTTTCGTTATATATTCATCTATATAGCGTTTGTCCTGGTTTTCACGCAATCCTGTTTACGCTCGCTGGCGCTTAGTGGGCAAACATCAACTAAAAGCGGGTCGCGCATGGCGTCTGCTTGCGCGCGCCTTATAATGGCCGCCTTTGCGCATATCAGCAGGCTGTAAGTTCTTGGCAAATATAGATAACGCGGCCGCCGAAATGGCGGCCGCAGGCTTTTTCAGAATTGCGTTGGGTGTCGAATACAAGGGCTCGCGTTATCGCGGCTGGCAGCGTCAGGCTTCCGGTGTCCCGAGTGTCCAGGAAACCCTCGAGAAGGCGTTGTCCCGGGTGGCGGACTCGCCGGTGCTGCTGTCTTGCGCCGGGCGTACCGACGCCGGCGTGCACGCCTGCGGGCAGGTGGTGCACTTCGATACCCAGGCCGAGCGGTCGATGAAGGCGTGGGTGATGGGGGCCAATATCAACCTGCCCCACGACATCAGCGTGAGCTGGGCCAAGGTCATGCCGGCGCATTTTCATGCGCGCTTCAAGGCGATTGCCCGCCGCTATCGCTACGTGATCTACAACGACCAGATCCGTCCGGCGCACTTGAATGAGGAGATCACCTGGAATCATCGCCCGCTGGATGTCGAGCGGATGGCCGAGGCTGCCCAGCATCTGGTGGGCACCCATGATTTCAGTGCATTCCGTGCAGGGCAGTGCCAGGCCAAGTCGCCGATCAAGGAAATCCACCATCTGCGGGTCACCCGGCACGGCAAGATGATTGTCCTGGATATCCGTGCCAGCGCGTTCCTGCATCACATGGTGCGCAATATCGCCGGAGTGCTGATGACCATCGGCGCGGGCGAGCGTCCGGTCGAGTGGGCCAGGGAAGTGCTGGAGAGCCGGATTCGCCGCACGGGCGGGGTGACGGCGCATCCTTTCGGACTGTATCTGGTGCAGGTCGAGTATCACGATGAGTTCGAGCTGCCCGAGCGATACATCGGGCCACATTTCCTCACCGGCTTCTCGGAACTTGACGGCTGACGCCCGGAAAAGCATTTGCTACCATCCGGGACTTTCCCCGGATTTGCCCTGAGGTTTAAACGACATGTCAGCCGTTCGCAGCAAAATTTGTGGGATTACCCGCATTGAGGATGCGTTGGCGGCGGTCGAGGCCGGGGCCGATGCCATCGGGCTGGTGTTCTACGCCAAGAGTCCGCGGGCTGTGAACGTCCAGCAGGCGCGGGCGATCGTTGCCGCGCTGCCGCCGTTCGTGACCACCGTGGGCCTGTTCGTCAATGCCAGTCGCTGCGAGCTGGGCGAGATCCTCGATGCGGTGCCGCTGGACCTGTTGCAGTTTCACGGCGATGAAGCACCGGCGGACTGCGAGGGCTATAACCGGCCCTACATCAAGGCGCTGCGGGTCAAGGCCGGCGACGATATTGCCAGCCGTTGCGCGGCTTATGCGCGGGCCAGCGGCATCCTGCTCGATACCTACGTCGAGGGCGTGCCGGGTGGAACTGGCGAAGCCTTCGATTGGTCACTGGTACCGCAAGGCTTGAGCAAGCCGATTATCCTGGCCGGTGGCTTGACTGCCGAGAATGTCGGCCAGGCGATAGCGCAGGTTCGCCCGTACGCCGTGGATGTCAGCGGCGGGGTGGAGCAGAGCAAGGGCATCAAGGATCACGCAAAGATTCGCGCATTTATGCAGGCCGTTCGCGGCAGCTGTTAGTCGATGTGACGGCTGGCAGTCTGCCGCCGTCCATAACACCACTGTACAAAACAGGCCGGCACCGTCGCTGGGCGGGCCGTAAATCGAAGTGGCAGCCGCTCTATCCGGGGGTTGTCAGGATGGCTGAGGAGCCGTTCGGTACAGGCAGGTCAAGCTCGCGCTGACCGCGGTAGCGAACAGATCATCGCCGCACACATGAATTTAGCTCAAGGGCATACGCGGGGCCGCGAACCAGAGCGTTCGGGCCGCCGGTACTGGAGAAAGAAAGCATGAGCAACTGGTTAGTAGACAAACTGATCCCTTCGATCATGCGTTCCGAGGTGAAGAAAAGCTCGGTGCCTGAAGGTCTGTGGCACAAGTGTCCGTCCTGCGAGGCGGTGCTGTATCGTCCGGAGCTGGAAAAGACCCTGGACGTCTGCCCCAAGTGCAACCACCACATGCGTATCGGTGCTCGCGCCCGTATCGACATTTTCCTCGACGCTGAAGGCCGTGCCGAACTGGGCGCCGACCTGGAGCCGGTAGACCGTCTGAAATTCCGCGACGGCAAGAAGTACAAGGATCGCCTGACCGCGGCCCAGAAGCAGACCGGTGAAAAGGACGCGCTGATTTCCATGAGCGGTACCCTGCTGGGGATGCCGGTGGTGGTATCGGCGTTCGAGTTCTCCTTCATGGGCGGCTCCATGGGCGCCATCGTTGGCGAGCGTTTTGTGCGTGCTGCCAACTACGCGCTGGAAAAGCGTTGCCCGATGGTCTGCTTCTCCGCTTCCGGCGGTGCGCGGATGCAGGAAGCGCTGATCTCCCTGATGCAGATGGCCAAGACCTCCGCGGTGCTGGCGCGTCTGCGTGAAGAAGGCCTGCCATTCATTTCCGTGTTGACCGACCCGGTCTACGGTGGCGTTTCCGCCAGCCTGGCGATGCTGGGTGACGTGATTGTCGCCGAACCCAAGGCCCTGGTCGGTTTCGCCGGTCCTCGCGTGATCGAGCAGACCGTGCGTGAAAAACTGCCGGAAGGTTTCCAGCGCAGCGAGTTCCTGCTGGAGCATGGCGCTATCGACATGATTATCCCGCGCCAGGAGCTGCGTCCGCGCCTGGGTAACCTGCTGGCTCAACTGATGGGCTTGCCGACGCCTGAGTTCGTGGCCGCGCCCGTCGAGGCGATCGTGGTGCCACCGGTGCCTGCAAACATATGACCGAGCGTACCCTTGGCGACTGGCTTGCCTACCTTGAGCAGTTGCATCCGTCAGCCATCGACATGGGGCTGGAGCGCTCGCAAGAAGTAGCGTCCCGCATGGGATTGGGCAGGCTGGCGCCTCGGGTCGTCACGGTGACCGGTACCAACGGCAAGGGTTCTACCTGCGCGTTCGTGGCGTCCTTGCTGCGAGCCCAGGGGCTGAAGGTCGGTGTCTACAATTCCCCCCATCTGTTGCGCTACAACGAGCGCGTGCAGATCGATGGCGTCGAAGCCAGCGATGCCGAGCTGTGCGAGGCCTTTGTCGCGGTCGAAGCCGGGCGCGGTGAAATTTCCCTGACCTATTTCGAGATGGGTACCCTGGCGGCCTTCTGGCTGTTCCAGCGGGCCGGTCTCGATGCCGTGGTGCTGGAAGTCGGCCTGGGTGGGCGCCTGGATGCGGTCAACCTGGTGGATGCGGATCTGGCGCTGGTCACCAGTATCGGCGTCGACCATGCCGATTATCTGGGTGACACCCGTGAGTCTGTGGCCTTCGAGAAGGCCGGGGTTTTCCGCCAGGGCGCGCCTGCGCTCTGCGGTGACCTGAATCCCCCTCAGCCCCTGCTGGATAAGGCGCGTGAATTGAACTGCCCGTTCTTCCTGCGCGGTCGTGATTTCGACCTGGGGATCACCGAGGCGAACTGGCAGTGGCGGGGTCTCGATGCGCGGGGCAATGCTGTCGAGCTGCGCGACTTGCCGCTGCTCGATCTGCCCATGGAGAACGCCGCGCTGGCCTTGCAGGCCTATTTGTTGCTGGGGCTGCCTTGGCAGGCCGAACGCATCGCCGAAGCCTTGCAGCAGACGCGAGTGGTCGGGCGCCTGGATCGCCGTCAGTTCGAATGGCAGGGCAAGCGCCTGAACCTGTTGCTGGATGTCGGGCACAACCCCCATGCCGCGGAGTATCTGGCCGAGCGCCTGATGCGCCGACCAGTGGCGGGCAAGCGCCTGGCGGTATTCGGCCTGTTGGCGGACAAGGACCTGGAGGGCGTGGTTGCCCGCCTGGATGCCTGTGTCGAGCATTGGGCGGTGGCGCCGCTGGATTCTGCCCGTGCGCGTCCCGTTGCGGACTTGCAGGCGGCACTGCAGAACCTTGGGGCTTCGGTAGCGTCTTATGAGAGTGTCGCCGCAGCCTTGGAAGGGCAGTGTGCGCAGGCTACGGGCGAAGACGAGATTCTGCTGTTCGGATCTTTTTATTGTGTTGCCGAGGCGCTCGAGTGGCTCGCTCGGCGCTCCACGGAGGAAGCTGCACATGGCTATGCTGGATAACGTCTACAAGCAGCGAATGGTTGGGGCCTTGGTTCTGGTGGCGTTGGCGGTGATTTTCCTGCCGATGCTGTTTTCCCGCGAAGATGAGCAGCGGCATATCAATGTCGAGGCGCCAGCAGTGCCTCAGGCGCCTGCTGTAACCCAGGTGCAAGTCGAGCCTGTGGTGGTGCCAGAGCCGCAGGCGCTGCCACAGGAGCCGGTACCCAGCGATGAAGAAGTGGCCCAGCAGGCCGCGCCTTCGATGCCGATTGCGCCAAGCGCTCCGGTTGCTCCGGCTCCAGTCCCGGTGGCACCGCCAGTCGCCGCGAGCAAGCCCGTGACTCCACCTCCGGCGCCAGCCCCCAAGCCGGCTCCGGCCCAGCCGATTGCCGCAGCGCCAGCCAAGCCCGATGCGACCCCAAGCCGTGTCGATGCAAACGGCCTGTCGGTCAGTTGGTCGGTGCAACTGGCCAGCCTGTCCAGTCGGGAAAGCGCCGAGAACCTGCAGAAAACCCTGCGCAGCCAGGGGTACAACGCTTATATCCGTTCCGCCGATGGCAAGAACCGGGTATTCGTCGGTCCATTGATCGAGCGGGCCGAGGCAGACCGCCTGCGCGATTTGCTGAGCCGTCAGCAGAACCTCAAGGGTTTTGTCGTGCGCTTCCAGCCTGAGCGCGGTTAAGGCTATCGCCTTGATTTGCAAAGCACAGTGAATCGCAGCTTACCGACGGCCATGCGCTCTGTTAAAATGCGCCGCCTTATCCGTCTGTAGGCTGCACTGTGCCATTTACCTGGGTTGACTGGGCGATCGTTGCAATCATCGCCATCTCCGCTTTGATCAGTTTGAGCCGCGGCTTCGTCAAAGAAGCGCTGTCGCTGCTTACCTGGATCGTCGCAGGAGTCGTTGCCTGGATGTTTGGTGGCTCTCTGTCCGAATACCTCAGCGGATACATCGAGACTCCCTCGGCTCGCGTGATCGCGGGCTGTGCCATCATGTTTGTCGCCACTTTAATCGTGGGCGCAATGATCAATTATCTTATCGGCGAATTGGTTCGCGTCACCGGGCTATCCGGGACCGATCGATTCCTCGGCATGGCCTTCGGCGCGGCGCGTGGCGCGTTGCTGGTGGTCGTGGCCGTCGGGCTGTTGAGCCTGGGGCCGGTACAACAGGATTCCTGGTGGCAGCAGTCGCGACTGGTGCCACAATTTCTATTGGTTGCAGACTGGTCAAAAAACCTCATATTGGGGTGGAGCAGTCAGTGGCTGGCCAGCGGTATCAGCGTACCCGCTGAAATACCGTTCAAGGAACAACTCTTACCGGCCAAAACGCCTCAGTAAGATGTGTTCAGTTCAGTTTCATTAAGTAGGGGTTGCGTCGCATGTGTGGCATCGTCGGTATCGTCGGTAAGTCGAACGTCAATCAGGCGCTGTATGACGCGCTAACCGTCCTCCAGCACCGCGGCCAGGACGCTGCCGGTATCGTGACCAGCCATGATGGCCGGTTATTCCTGCGCAAGGACAACGGCCTGGTCCGTGACGTTTTCCATCAACGGCACATGCAGCGCCTGGTCGGTCACATGGGTATCGGCCATGTACGGTATCCGACCGCTGGCAGCTCGACTTCGGCCGAAGCTCAACCGTTTTACGTCAACTCGCCTTACGGCATCACCCTGGCGCATAACGGTAACCTGACCAATGTTGAACAGCTGGCCAAGGAGATCTACGAGTCTGACTTGCGCCATGTCAACACCAATTCCGATTCGGAAGTCCTGCTCAACGTCTTCGCTCACGAGCTGGCCCAGCGCGGCAAGCTGCAACCGACCGAAGAAGACGTATTCGCCGCCGTGACCGACGTGCACAACCGTTGCGTTGGCGGTTATGCGGTAGTCGCCATGGTCACCGGTTATGGCATCGTTGGCTTCCGCGACCCTCACGGTATTCGCCCGATCGTTTTCGGTCAGCGTCACACCGACGAAGGCGTCGAATACATGATCGCCTCCGAAAGCGTGTCCCTGGATGTGCTGGGCTTCACCCTGATTCGCGACCTGGCGCCGGGCGAAGCGGTCTACATCACCGAAGACGGCAAGCTGCACACCCGTCAGTGCGCGACCAATCCGAAACTGACTCCGTGCATTTTCGAACATGTCTACCTGGCGCGTCCGGACTCGATCATCGACGGCGTGTCGGTGTACAAGGCGCGCCTGCGCATGGGCGAGAAGCTGGCCGAGAAGATCCTGCGCGAGCGTCCGGATCACGATATCGATGTGGTCATCCCGATTCCGGATACCAGCCGTACCGCGGCGCTGGAGCTGGCGAACCACCTGGGCGTCAAGTTCCGCGAAGGCTTCGTGAAGAACCGCTACATCGGCCGGACCTTCATCATGCCGGGCCAGGCCGCACGGAAAAAATCCGTGCGCCAGAAACTCAATGCCATCGAACTGGAGTTCCGCGGCAAGAACGTGATGCTGGTGGATGACTCGATCGTTCGCGGCACCACCTGCAAGCAGATCATCCAGATGGCCCGTGAAGCCGGCGCGAAGAACGTCTACTTCTGCTCCGCGGCGCCTGCCGTGCGTTTCCCGAACGTGTACGGCATCGACATGCCGAGCGCTCACGAACTGATCGCACACAATCGTTCGACTCAGGATGTGGCTGATCTGATCGGCGCCGACTGGCTGATCTACCAGGATCTGCCTGATCTGATCGAGGCGGTCGGTGGCGGCAAGATCAAGATCGAGAACTTCGACTGCGCGGTGTTCGACGGCAAATATGTCACTGGCGACGTCGACGAGGCCTACCTGAACAAGATCGAAAACGCACGTAACGATGCCTCCAAGGCCAAGACCCAGGCGGTCAGTGCGATCATCGATCTGTACAACAACTGATCTAGAGCATTAGAAGACATAAGGAGTAGGCGGCATGAGTCAGGATTGGGATGCCGGTCGGCTGGACAGCGACCTTGATGGCGTAGCTTTCGACACCCTGGCCGTGCGCGCCGGCCAACACCGTACCCCGGAAGGGGAGCACGGTGATCCGATGTTCTTCACTTCCAGCTACGTGTTCCGCACGGCCGCCGATGCGGCCGCGCGGTTCGCCGGCGAAGTGCCGGGCAATGTCTATTCCCGCTACACCAACCCGACCGTGCGGGCGTTCGAAGAGCGCATCGCCGCCCTGGAAGGCGCCGAGCAGGCGGTGGCCACGGCCACTGGCATGGCGGCGATTCTCTCGGTGGTCATGAGTTTGTGCAGCGCGGGCGACCATGTATTGGTTTCGCGCAGTGTGTTTGGCTCGACCATCAGCCTGTTCGAAAAGTATTTCAAGCGCTTCGGTATCGAGGTCGATTACGTGCCCTTGGCGGACCTGTCCGGCTGGGATGCGGCGATCAAGGCCAATACCAAGTTGCTGTTCGTTGAATCGCCGTCCAACCCGCTCGCCGAGCTGGTGGATATCGCTGCATTGTCCGAAATCGCTCACGCCAAGGGCGCGATGCTGGTGGTCGACAACTGTTTCTGTACTCCGGCGTTGCAGCAGCCGCTGAAGCTGGGCGCGGACGTGGTGGTGCACTCGGCGACCAAGTTCATCGATGGCCAGGGTCGTTGCATGGGCGGTGTGGTGGCTGGCCGCAGCGAACAGATGAAAGAAGTGGTGGGTTTCCTGCGTACCGCGGGACCGACCCTGAGTCCGTTCAACGCCTGGATCTTCCTCAAGGGCCTCGAAACCCTCAACCTGCGGATGCGCGCCCATTGTGCCAATGCCCAGGCCCTGGCCGAATGGCTGGAGCAGCAGGACGGCATCGAGAAGGTGCACTACGCCGGTCTGCCAAGCCATCCGCAATACGAACTGGCCAAGCGTCAGCAACGTGGTTTCGGCGCGGTGGTGAGCTTCGAGGTCAAGGGCGGCAAGGACGGGGCCTGGCGTTTTATCGACGCCACTCGCCTGATTTCCATTACCGCCAACCTGGGCGATAGCAAGACCACCATCACTCATCCGAGCACCACCTCTCACGGCCGTCTGGCGCCGCAAGAGCGTGAAGCGGCGGGCATTCGTGACAGCCTGATTCGTATCGCTGTCGGCCTTGAGGATGTGGTGGACCTGCAAGCCGACCTGGCGCGCGGGTTGGCAGCCTTGTGATCGAGTTGTCCGAACAGCAGAGCGTTGCCAACGGCCGCGTCGCGCTGGTGACTGGCGCGGCACGCGGTATCGGCCTGGGCATCGCTGCCTGGCTGATCAGCGAGGGCTGGCAGGTGGTGTTGACCGATCTGGACCGCGTGCGCGGCTCCCAGGTGGCCAAGGTCCTGGGTGACAGTGCCTGGTTCATTGGCATGGATGTGGCGGATGAAGCGCAGGTCGCCCTGGGGGTCGCCGAAGTGCTGGGGCAGTTCGGGCGCCTCGATGCGCTGGTGTGTAACGCAGCAGTCGCTGACCCGCGCAACATCACCCTGGAAAGCCTCGATCTGGCTTACTGGAATCGGGTGCTGGCGGTGAACCTCAGCGGTCCGATGCTCCTGGCCAAGCACTGTGCGCCATATCTGCGCGCTCATGGCGGAGCCATCGTCAACCTGGCGTCTACCCGTGCCCGGCAATCGGAACCGGACACCGAAGCCTATGCGGCGAGCAAGGGCGGTCTGCTGGCCTTGACCCATGCATTGGCCATGAGCCTGG
Source organism: Pseudomonas sp. 09C 129 (assembly GCF_002843625.1). Lineage (NCBI taxonomy): Bacteria > Pseudomonadati > Pseudomonadota > Gammaproteobacteria > Pseudomonadales > Pseudomonadaceae > Pseudomonas > Pseudomonas sp. 09C 129. The sequence continues at coordinate 2,733,647 of NZ_CP025261.1, forward strand.
GGCCGGAGATCCGGGTCAATGCGGTCAGTCCCGGCTGGATCGATGCCCGGGATCCAGCGGCGCGGCGGGCGGAGCCCCTGAGCGATGCCGATCATGCCCAGCATCCGGCGGGCAGGGTAGGGACGGTCGAGGATGTGGCGGCGATGGTGGCGTGGCTGTTGTCGAAGAACTCCGGTTTTGTCACTGGTCAGGAGTTCGTGGTCGACGGCGGTATGAGCAAAAAAATGATTTATCGCGACTGATGGCGTGTGGAGGGCGCAACGAGCACGGCTTTAGGTCGTCGGTGTTGTTGATTCCTTTTTCAGGCGTTGTCGTGATTTTGTCTTTTTCAGAAAAACTTCAAGCAGGGTATTGACTTAGCATCGGTATCTGCGTAAATTTCGCGGCCTCAACGAAGCAAAGGGTGATTAGCTCAGCCGGGAGAGCATCTGCCTTACAAGCAGAGGGTCGGCGGTTCGATCCCGTCATCACCCACCACTTCTTGAGTGCCTTTCGAAAGAAAGACGGAGGCTTCCATAGAAGCATCCAACCGACGCGCAGCGGTAGTTCAGTCGGTTAGAATACCGGCCTGTCACGCCGGGGGTCGCGGGTTCGAGTCCCGTCCGCTGCGCCATATTTTACAGATCAGGTGTTCCTGCTCTGAGATTGAAAAGCCTCGAAGTTTTTCAGTCAGATGATTTAAACGGTTCACATGGACGCAAGTCCAAGCGATACGCAGCGGTAGTTCAGTCGGTTAGAATACCGGCCTGTCACGCCGGGGGTCGCGGGTTCGAGTCCCGTCCGCTGCGCCATATCTACTTGAAGGAGCACTGAACGCCTTCAAGTGACGAGGGAGCCGCAAGCTCTTCGGATCGATAGCAAAGACCCTGGTCGAAAGACCGGGGTTTTTTGTTTTTGGAATCCGGCGTTTTCGATACTGCTCAGGCAGTCGATATTGCCCCTCTGCAAATAAAAAACCGCCTTATAGGCGGTTTTTTATTTGCAGAGGGGCAGGTTATCAGAACCCCAGCTTGTCCCGCAGGCTGTAATACCAGGCGCCCATTGCAGTAAATGGGGTGCGCAACAGCTGGCCGCCAGGGAAGGGGTAGTGCGGCAGCTCGGCAAAGGCGTCAAAACGTTCTGCCTGGCCGCGCAGGGCCTCTGCCAGTACCTTGCCCGCCAGATGGGTGTAGGTGACGCCATGGCCGCTGCAGCCCTGGGAATAGTAGATGTTATCGCCCAGGCGTCCGACTTGCGGCAGGCGCGACAGGGTCAGCAAGAAGTTGCCGGTCCAGGCGTAGTCGATCTTCACATCCTTGAGTTGTGGGAAGGCCTTGAGCATCTTCGGTCGGATGATCGCCTCGATGTTCGCCGGGTCGCGAGCGCCGTAGACTACGCCGCCGCCAAAGATAAGGCGCTTGTCGGCGGAAAGACGGTAGTAATCCAGCAGATAGTTGCAGTCCTCGACGCAGTAGTCTTGGGGAAGCAGACTTTTTGCTAGCTCATCGCTCAATGGTTCAGTGGTGATGACCTGGGTGCCGCATGGCATCGATTTGGCGGCCAGTTCCGGCACCAGGTTGCCCAGGTAGGCGTTGCCCGCGACTATGACGAACTTGGCCCTGACCTTGCCTTGTGGGGTATGTATCACCGGATTGGCACCGCGTTCGATGCGTACCGCCGGGGACTGTTCGTAGATAACGCCACCCAGGGATTCCACGGCTGCCGCTTCACCCAGTGCCAGATTGAGTGGGTGGATATGCCCGCCGCTCATGTCGAGCATGCCGCCCTGGTACAGGTCACAAGCGACGACTTCGCGAATGCGGCGCTGATCCAGCAATTCCAGTCGGGTGTGGCCGTAGCGCTCCCACAGGCGCTTCTGCGACTCCAGGTGACCCATCTGCTTGCTGGTGATGGCGGCGAACACTCCGCCATCTTTCAGGTCGCACTGGATTTGATACTTGGCGACCCGCTCACGGATGATCCTGCCGCCTTCGAAGGCCATCTGGCCAAGCAGTTGAGCTTGCTTGGGGCCGACACTGCGTTCAATCACATCAATGTCGCGGCTATAGCTATTGACGATCTGTCCACCGTTACGCCCGGAAGCGCCGAAGCCAACCTTGGCCGCTTCCAGGACGGTGACTTTAAAGCCATTCTCAAGCAGGAACAGGGCGCTGGAAAGGCCGGTGTAGCCGGCACCGATCACGCAGACATCGGTTTCCACATCATCTTGCAGCAGCGGGCGGGCTGGAGCAGCGTTGGCTGACGCCGCGTAATACGACTGTGGGTAAGGTGTGTTCGCCATCCTGCAACCTCTGTTTAATATTCTTGACGATTGCGTGGATCCTACCTGAGTTGAAAAACGCCTACCAGCCATCGAAAAATCTTCTTGGCAGGCTCAAAAAATAAAAATTCGCATATTCAGAGGGTTAGCTGCAAAAAAGGTGTTGACACCCCTCCGGAATTCCGTAGAATGCCGCCTCACAGCAGGCACGTAGCTCAGTTGGTTAGAGCACCACCTTGACATGGTGGGGGTCGTTGGTTCGAGTCCAATCGCGCCTACCAAACAAAATCCGCTCTGCTGGGCGGTCTGGAAGGGCCCACCGAAAGGTGGGCCCTTTTTTGTTGTCTTGGGTTTCATGCAGAACGTTCACAAAATATCGGGTTCGTTCACACTGGGCAATGTGAACGCCGATAGAGCTACGTTTGGCGGTGGAGGTTACCCTGCAATATTGGGATGATTGATCTGCCACCAACTCCATAGGGCGATGAGTGTACTCAAGGCGCCCAGTAGCAGCGGAGCAATGTGGTTGGTAAACCAAGGCGTAATGAAAGCACCTTTCAGCATCACGTAGGTTTTCACCGTCCAGGTGAAGCTCCTGCTGGGGATATACGGATCAAGGTGGACGTTATCTCCGAATTTTATCCACTCTCCGGCTCTGGTGTAGTTGTAGTGGGCTGAAACTCGCATCTCAGTTCGCTTCTCCCTGCTGTAATCGTGCAGTTCAATTTCTTCCTCCGGTTGCTGTCTACGATCCTCTTTCAGTCTTTCGTAGCATGTAAGGTAGGCATGTCCGCGATTGAATTTTGTCTTCTCGTGAGTTGGGTGCTTTTCATTTTGGATGGTTTGAACGCTTTTTCTCAGTTCGAAATGCTTTCTCCATACGGCGGCTCTTGCTAATGAGCGGTCGTATAGCTGGTTCATGGCCTCGTCAAAACGAAAGCCTCCGCTTGGTATGTGTTGAACAAATCGGAACCAGAAGTACGCGTTGAGGCAGGCAAGCACGAGCCAAACGCTATTTGTGCGGTGCTCAAGATGTATCTCGGTGCCCATGAGCTTGAAGGCGGTTAGATTTGCACCGAAGAACCATAGCGCCAAAACCACTGCTGAATATGTCAGCAAAAATCCTCGGGCCTTCTTGAAGTCTCCACCATCATCTAGCGTTGAATTCACTTTTCTCATCCTTTACTCAATTGGTTGGCGGATATTAACGCGCCATCGAACGTGGTTCGAGGATAGGCGAGGGTGGGGGTTGTGATCAGCCTTTCGACTGCTGCAACTTCTCTGATGATCTGGATATTGTGGTGGATTACTGACTGTACAAACCACACGCCCGAGCTTGGGTTTCTAGCGTCTCAGCCACAGTCACGGCACCCATTGGCGGGCTATTCATTCCTGATCTTTGCTTCAAAAACCGCTCGCGTGGACTCGGGCGGACCTCCTACGTCATTCAGCATCGGCATCAGTCGGGAGGTTTTGCTGGCGTAGTATTCGATGATCGGGGTGTGTCCGCCACCTTGTTGCTGAGGGTGCTCGCAGCCCCCCACCAAAATTCCCGGTGCGCTTTGATATCGGTTTGGCTCGATGGCAGGAAAAGTAATCTAATGGTTTTTCGGATGATGCTTGCTGTTGAACTGCGGCTTGTCCAGCACAAAGCACATGCAATGTACTCGACTTCTAATCGACTGCGGCTTCAAGAACCTAGAATTCATCTACCAGAGTTTCAGGTACAACAAATGATCAATGGGAGTGGTGTATGAGCGAAAGGTCAATCACACAGTTCTTTTCTGCCTTGAAGGCTCCACCCCGCATCGTGAGGCAGTCTTGGGGAGCCGTGCGGGAAGACGGGGCTGTGTTCCTGAGAGTGTGGCAGGATCGGTGCGAGACGCACGATGGTGTGAGATACGTCCAGCTAACCCATCTGGAGAAGTATGGCAGCGACAGCAGCAACTTTGGGTACAGCGAACGACGAGCCCACGTTGAAATGATTCGCAAGGGCGCTCCCTGCTACTTGGTAATGTGTTTGGCGAAGGACACAGAAGCTAGTCCCCGTGACATCAAGTCGTTCAACGATACAATCTTTGTGGGTGGGGTGTTGAAGCAATTCGATCAGGATTGGTGGATTGAGTTGGCGGGTAGAGTTGAATCTCATAAGCTGATGCCAGGCTCAAAATGACAACCTCATACTCTCAATATCCCGCACAAAAGTGCATCTAAATAAAGCGTCAGTTGAAGTAGAGAAAACAGATAATGGACAAGAAGTTCATCATAGGGGTTTTTGCAGCAGTCGCTGTAAGTATGGCAGTTGTCATCGTGCCGTGGGTTTACACTTTTTACCACTCCACATTCAGCCAAGACCCTGCTTCTTGGGGGGTCTTCGGAGATTACTTTGGAGGCGTGTTGTCTACGATAATTTCAATCTTTGGCTTTATAGCAGTGATCGTCACTATTAAAAAGCAGGGTGACAGCATCAAAGCTCAGCTTGCAAGTATCGAACTGGACAAAGAGACAAGAGACGATGAAATCTATTACAGACAAGCCCTTCAGTGTCTTGAGGAGGCACTCGCAACACTTAATGATTCTGAAGATGGCCGAGTCCGCAGAGATAGAGTTGCATGGCTTCAATCAGCAAGACTGATCCTCACAGCCAAAGAACTGTCCGACAAGATCATCAGCGTTAGCATGTGTACGACTTATAGTGCGTCGGAGAAGCTAATCCGGTCAAGATTTCAATCAAGGCTTGATCCAATTTCCAATCCAGAGACAATGCAACCTAACTATTTCAGCGGCCCGAATTGGGATAACTACGTCAGCAACCGACCATCTCACCGACTTGAGAAGCACTCTGTGTACATCGTTTACAAATTTACGAGCTGGGGTCGTGATGAAGTCGACTTGATTGATTCCATTGTCGGCAATGTCAATATAGATGACATTAGCCCGGCGTACTTCGGGGCGGCTCAATATCTCAACAGTCAAGGTCAAGTCTAACCTGAGCTGGCCCGCCGCCAGAAATTGAGTGCACTTCGATACTCGTTTGGTTTTCTAGCTGGAAAAATAAGTCTTACCTGATCTGCTAAGCGAGATGCGAGGTGGCCATTTTAAAAGCTGGGATTTTCAGAAATAACCCTCGCTCCCCTCAAGATGAGAGGGGGTGTGTTGATTGCGGGAACAAACCATCAACACATCAGAACGAGAGCTGTAGAGAAGTCATCAGGCGACGTACTGTTGTTGGTGTCCATTGGTTGCCACGACTTGTGAGTTGTCTCTTTTCGTTTAAGCAATCTGCAAGGCTCTGTAGTGTGGTACAGCCACGATAGAGGCATGCTTGTACATGTGGCTCAATCTCTTTCCTGTGGTCTTCCACCTTCGCCGTGAGGGCGTCTGTAGCAGCTGATGTGTCAGTGTTCGCCCTGGCCTTTACGAGCGCTGCTGTACGTCTTGCAATCTTCCCCTGACTTACCAGATCACCATCATCAGCACGTTGCTTGAGGGCCTTTAGAGCGTCTTTGATACGACCACGAATGAACACACGTTCCTGTTCTGCGAGAGCTGCAAACAAATGAAGTTGGAAGTTGTCGGCTGTTGGCATCGTTGCAATCTTGAGTTGTACACGCTTCATCAGGGATGCCATGTGTTCAACGTCACGACTGATACGGTCGATCTTGGCAGTCACTATAGGCATCCTGTGGGCAAGAGCCTTGGACATCTCGGGGCGATCCTCTGGCTTAATAGAGCCCGATACTGTCTCGGTGTATGTGGCTACGATGTTCCAGCCTTGTTGAGCTGCTGCCTTGCGGATGTAGTCAAGTTGTGCCTCAAGGCCAAGACCAGACTTTTCTTGCTTGCCTGTTGATACTCGTGTGTACGCTACAACATCCATCTGACTGGCTCCGCTAACGCGCTTCAATGAAGTCATTTTACGTGCGTTGGCGTTTTATGACAAACCGTTTATCACTAGTCTATCGGTTTGTCATTTTCTTTATCGAATCACTGACGCTTCGTTCTACCCGTACCCTCTCAAGGAAGTTGCTGCTCTCACGGCTGTTGAGGTCGAGAGTTCTGTGGTATCGACTCCTTCCTCGATCCATTACGCGTTTCAGTTTCTTTGAGAAGGGAAGACCATAGGAATCGAGAACTTGATTCGCGACTCTGAGCCCGCTTTGTCACTGGATTCTCCGCCACCTTTCACGCTCACGGACGCAATTGAAATCTTTATTCCGCCGTTTACCTGGCTCTCTGCATCGGTAGTGACAGATACGTCGAACTCGACCTTTTCGACAATTCGAGTTTTCGACAAGTAGGTATTGTCATCCGCCTTTACGGTGCGTCCATAGGCTTGTGAGTTGTTTGAGTTGGTCTGCATCCGCGTGGGGTTGACTACGGCGTCTGTCCCTTTTAGCTCCTCGTTTGCATCAAGAATCGCTTCGGCGATCTGACAGAGGCTATTCTTGATGAAATCCTTCAGTTCCATTGCTCTTGTCCCGATTTGGCTTGAGGTCAGAAAAGCGTAGCAGCGAACCTTTGAAGAGTGAGTTCCTCGCTTTTTGCTGCTGGTTTGGGCAGGCGTTGCGGTGTGGCTTTGTGCAGGCGGAGCTACAATGCTGGCCTCTTGCTAGCGCGCTAGACACCGGATGTGGTTCTCGGTAGCTTCAGCAGCTAGGTCGAGATGACAAGGATAAAATCATGGCAGATAAGCACCCGTACTCCGGAATTGCAGGGCTGACACAGACCGTTTCCCAGCTCAGAAAATCGTTCCCTGCCCAGTTCGGCTCGGATACGATGAAAAAGCTTGGAATAGCGCCTAACAACGAAAGCTATGTATTGAGCACGCTGCGATTTCTCGGGGTGCTAGATGAAGATGGGAAAAAAGGCCAAAAGGTCGGCACCGTCTTCAGTCAGCATGAAGATAGTGAGTTTCAGCAAGGCTTCGCGGAAATAGTCTCTTCGGCGTACAGCGAGCTTTTTGAGTTGCACGGTGAGAATGCTTGGACGCTTCCGTTAACCAAGTTGATTGCGTATTTCAGGCACACCGACAGCACAAGTGACGTTGTCGGAAAGAAGCAGGCTGCAACCTTTCAGGCGCTCGGCATACTTTCCGGCAAAGTGGACGGTGCAGCGCGATCACCCAAACCCAAGGCTGCTGACGCATCGACTTCTGTTCGTGCAGCGCGCTCTTTACGTGCCAAAACAACTCCGCAGCAGCCCAAGGCCGAGATTCCTCTGCCTATTCAATCGACTCAACCGGTAGCTCAATCTTCCTCTATGGCGCTCACTGTCAGGGTAGAGATCAACTTGCCTGCTGGCGGCGACCAGGAGACTTACGACCGCATCTTCAAGAGCATCAGAGAGAATCTGCTGAATGGCAATGTCCCTTAATGTCTTTGAAGGAATAGTTCGCAGGACAGGAGCATTTGATGGCGGAGAGGATGCCAAAGTCGATTCTGTGCACCCATTTGATCTCAGAAATATCCATCAAGGCCTTTTCGGAAAAGTGAAAGGGCTATTCGACGATGGGCACTGTGCAGAAGCTACCTTCGAGGCGTTTAAGCTGATAGACAAGCTGGTGCAGCGGTTATGCCAAGTGGATGAGTCGGGGTTTAGGCTCATGATGAGTGCGTTCAACGAGGCGAAGCCAATACTCACTCTTGCTGACTTATCGTCTGCCAGTGGTCGAGACGAACAGAAAGGCTACAGCTTCCTTTTCAGTGGGGCGGTAATGGCCATCAGAAATCCCCGAGGTCATGAAATCGACCTGAGTGATGATCCCGACACCTGCTTGGATCACCTTGCGTTTGCCTCTCTGCTGCTCAGAAGGTTGGAGCAGAGTGGTTTTTCCTGAGTGCAAAGATCGGATTTTTTCAGCACCAAAGGCTGCGTAGTCGAACGCAACAGCGGGCCATGGCAAAAGGTATGGGATCAGTGTTTCTCCAGCGACGTCTCAAACTCAATCACCAACTCTGCAAGACCAACTCCCAGAACTTTGCACAAGTCGCGAAGCTGTACGATATCCAAGCGACGTGTACCGCTTTCAACGTCACTCATGAACGACTGAGGGCGATTCAGGGCCTTTGAGCACTGGACTTGAGTTAGGCCAGCAGCTTTCCTGTGCTTCTTTAGCAGCGACAAAAGCGTAGCGTGTTCGGGTCTGTAGATCGTTTTGGCCATTGTTGGGTGGCTACATAAGGGAGGCCTTCCAACCTATATCTGGTTTTCAGATATCTGAATTTGGGATAAAATGTCCTCTTTCCTGCCATTGCAGGCTTTTACGGATGGAGGTTTCCCATGAATGAAAAGCTCTTTGTGCTGGCAAGCCAAAAGAAGACGACAAACCATGTGTTGCACCTACTGCTCTGCATTCCGACGTTTGGACTGTGGTTGATCGTATGGCTGCTCATTGCAGGTAGTAACAGTAAACACAATTCACGACTGGAAAAGCAGATGGGCCAGGTGCTTGATTATAAGATGCAAGGACTCAGCGACACCGACACTTACAAACAGATAAAGAATGACGAATTGAACTCTCAGGTGCTTCAAGGTCGGGTGATATTCGTGATTCTGGTTGTAGTCTTTCTGTACTTCTACTTGCGCTAGTTGTCCCGCACCGAAAGCGGAGTTCGTTGGGATAACCTCCTCGCTCCGCTGAAGTGAGTGTTTGCACTGAAAACGTCAGTTTTCAACAGTGGTCAGCACCGGCGTGATCGCCGACAAATCCTTCAGATGTACTCCAACAAAAAACAAGTTACACAAATCCAGCTCTTCGCTTGTGATCTTGTTTTTCAGTGCAAAAACGAATCGGGACGTATTCGGTAGTATCCCATCTGCGGATGCTGACAGTTTTACACGTCACCTGCGGTAGAGCAGATCAAGAGCTTGGATGTGTGTTGATTTCATTTTATTTGTTGGTGTGCTGATCCAGAATCGGGACGATACGACTATTGTCTTCAAGGCGAGTTATCCCACTCAGACGTCACCGTCTGGGAGGAATATCGTGGGGGCGGAGCACCCACCACCCACTCTCTATATATGGTGGGCGTGACTGGGTGATCCTACCTGTCAGTACCCTGCTGTTGATATGGCGCTCTCAACCTCTGGATAATGATCAGGGTGCAACCAACCTTGCCCCTCGCAGTAATCCAAGAACGCATCATCCCCTTTTGGCTCGGGATGGTGGAGTTTGGTCACTGCAACAGTCACGCCGGGAGCGTCTGGAGTACCTGCTAACTGGTTGACCTGATCCATGGTTCGCTCCTGTAGACGTGCAACTGGCTCCTTGGATACCCCTTTGACCGCCAGCTTCAGGATGTGCCGACGCGCAGCAAACTCCTGCTTCTTTCTCGCCAGTGTAAGGTCGAGACCCTCTTCGACATGCTGTATTCCAGATGCCTGCATGAACTCATCTACGGCCTCTTGGATGGCATCCTGTAGATTGGAAGCGCATTGTGTGATTCTCGTGCTTGACTCAAGTGGTGCGTCAGCATTGATCCAGTCCATAACGAAGATGGCCGAATGCCCTTCTGCTGTAGCGCGCTCACGAATCCTTTCCTTCACTCGCTTGAGTTGGTCGACAGTGTAACGCCCCTTGTACCGACCTTTTTCAGCGTCCCATTCAACACCGTAGCATTCGCTCATCACTGATCGAAGCTGGTAGTCCTTGATTCCAGTGCGACCAATCGCCATCGGGTAACAGCGAGCGACTGCACGCTCAGAGGGGGTCGTTGGAAGTTTCTCGGTTACAGGCACATCTTTGGTGACTCGACGAACGTAGTGTTCGGTTTCACCTGTTGCTTCAACAATCTTTCGGCGGGAGACACCAGCTTTATGGAGTGCGAGAACTCTTTCTTCGCGAGGATCAAGGAGGGCTGACGCCCTGGAGGGTGCGTCATCATTTGCAGCGTGGGTGGTGGGAATCAAATTTAAAACGAATGGGTGCGACATGGATTGTTCTCCTGTATTTAAGTTTATTTCATAGGCGTGTGCCTCGTTGGGTGGTGTTAGCCGCAAGCGAACGCCAGCGGCCATATTCAGTGAAACTTTTAAGCAGGGAATCCAGTGGTTTCCCTGCCTGTGGTCGCGTCAGCTCGAAGCCGGTCTGCGTAGTGAATCAACGCTCGTACAACCTCTAGATGCACCACTCGTTCAATCATGTACCGCCGTAAAGCATCATCAATGACGTCTGCCTTCTTCATCTGCCAAGCTTTGTGTGCTGCTTGGGGGCAGTCAAAGCTGCCGAGGCGAATTTGCTTGCCACCTGTTCTGCAATAGGCACTGAATTTCCCGGCTCTGTTCTGCTTGGTGACGCCCAGCGGCCATTCGCCTCGCGTTGCTGAGGAATCAGTCACGATGAGGTTTAGGTACGGGGGCACGTATCGACAGTGCTCCGGCCCGTACACTTTATTGCCGGGGCAAATCAGGTCTTTGTCCAAGCACCAGCCCTCAACATGGTTTTGATCAAACCAAGCTTTGAACCCAGAAAGTTTGAGCCACTCAGGGTGTACAGAGCACCCAATGTAAGTGGGGTAGCGAGCATGGATTTTCTCGTCATAGGCGCGATGAATCACCGCGTTCCATGTTGAGTACGCTGGTTGAAGCACGAGCTTACCGGTCTTAGGATCACGGTAGGACGAATGTCCGGGGAGATCGTTAATCCCAACTCCACACACAAGCTTCCCGCTAACACTGTCGTTGGCGGACGGAATTGTGTGTCCGGGGATTGTCGTTGTAGCTGCGATCTGGCAGATGAGGTGATTGCCTACGAGTCGCGGCGTTTCACCAATGGTCTTGTCGTTTTCAGTAAAAGTGCTGCTCATAAAATCCTCCTATGTAGTTAAAAATGGGCGTAAAAATACCGACACATTGGTCGGCATCGGGCTCGTCATTCTTCTCGCTACGGAGGAGCAGGAACTCAGCTATTCGATGTCGTCGACCTCAATGTTGGTGTTGCTTCAATTGCGTATTTCATGGGTTCTTCTCATGATCTGCATTGACCGTCAGGTGGTGGTCAGCCAAAACTTGGGCATTAAAAAACCTCCTGCGATTTCTGGGCGATTTGTTCGCACTGTGGTCGCGTAGAGGCTTCTAATTTGTCTGTCTACCTGCTGGGTAGGTAGCGCATTCTACTGATTTTTGGCCGCTTGTCAAGAAGTTGTTGCGATCTGAATTTAGATGTGATCGCGTTTGGCTTGGAGCGCTAATCATTCTGAGCCCTATAGCACCGTGCCATTTTGCATAAACCAGTTTCCATCGGAGAGAAAGCGCCCTGCTTAATCCAGACAGCCATGTGAGCCAGTAAACACTGGGCAGAACGGAAGGGGGGGCTTGGAGCATGGCGAGAGTGATGCGGGTTTTGATGAGGTTTATCGATGGTTTCCAACGAGTTTCCGACGCAGGTAGAAAGGTCATACTCATTGATACTTCCTGCGGTTTCCGTTAACCGCTTGTCTTTGAATGGAAAACTGCCACCCATTAGTATCTCGGGTGGCAGCTCGTTTCATTTGATCAGTCGATGAGGTGCAGCACGTCCCTGACATTTAGGTGGGAGTAACGTGCGACGGATCGCGTATCCCTGTGCCCTGAGACGATCATGATTTGAGCGTTGTTGAATCCCTTCTTCGCCACGTTGGTGATTCTCGTATGCCTGAGTTGGTGCAGTCTGACGCTACTGTCCAAACCTGCCTTTACGCGTGCTAGACGGACTGCCTGAGATACAGCATGTGGTGTGACAGTGAAGATCATGCCATGTGGATAACGTTCCACAGTGGCCCATAGCTGGGCGAGTTGAAGAATCTCAACAGCTCGATGAGTAAGGGGAACTGATCGAGTGCCGTTCTTTCCATCGATTACATCGGCAATGCGTTCTTTGAGGTGAAGGCAGCCTTTCGTCAGTTTCAGAATTTCAGATCGCCGCATGGCGGTTTCGTATGCGAGGTCAACGATGAGCTTCATGGTTGGAGACAGTTTCTCCAGAAGCCGCTCAAGTTCACATGCACGGATCACTTTGTCAGAAGACCGGTCTGGCTTTGGTAGTGCGATATCGCTCACAGGGTTGTGAATGTCGATCAGCAATCCGCGTTTAGCAAAACGATAGAAGCGGGACATAAATGCAAGCTGCGTCCTGCACGTTGACGGCTTCGCCTTCTTCAATCGCATGATCTTGAAGTCATTGATCATCTGCGGCGTGATGTCTTGGATTGGTTGCGTGAAGTGTCTGCCCAGATGCTCCACGATTTTCAGTGCGTGGTCGTAGCTACCTTTGCCCTTGAGCATCGTTTCGCAGTACGTCATGCCCAGCGTATAGATGGTGTGGTGCTTTCGATCCATCGTCACTGCTTCGATGTGGTTCGCCCATGACTCTGCTTCAGTTTTGGTGCTGAAGGTTTTCGACTGGGGAGATTTGCCCTTTATCCGTACCTGAGCGTTCCAGTTGCCGGATGAAAGTAAGCGGAAAGTGGCCATTATCGACGCCTCATAATGTGAATGGGCGTTCTGTGAAACCCTTGAGCACCAACGCTTGCAGCTTGCTCAAGCAGACCTTGACATGGTGGGGGTCGTTGGTTCGAGTCCAATCGCGCCTACCAAACAAAATCCGCTCTGCTGGGCGGTCTGGAAGGGCCCACCGAAAGGTGGGCCCTTTTTTGTTGTCCGCGGTTTTAAAAACCTTTGTAAAGCCACCACTCAAAAGGCCAAGTCGGCACCTGCCTCCAGGTACACGATCTCCTTTTTCGGCGTGCCCTTCCTGATAGTGTTCTTTCAAGGTCCACCGATGACTTCAGGCTGGCGATCTTCGCGGCGTTGGAGGCTGGCCTGGTCCAGGTGGATAGCACGCTTTAGTCAGGGGCGTCGTTGTGACTGCACTTTGCAACTGACCACCAAGAGCGGGCGCTTCGATGTAGAGACTGCTGGTCTTAAGAGAAAAATCTAATATTTTAGGAATCGTCCTACATTCTAAAGTTGTTCTAGTTGATAGAACCTTCCTTCTGATATTTGCGAAGGAATGGAACGTGTCTAGATTGTTGGGTTGGGTGTTGCTGTGTTCGCAGCTATTTACATTCGTGCATGCTAGCAATTACCTCAATATCCCTGACTGGCCGGGTGATCAGGAATCATGTCCTTCGCCGCGAGATATCAAGGGCATGATGGGCATTTTTAGCGCGCCAGCTAAAAGTGAGGGTGCTGAATGGGTAGGTGTGCTGGTTGACGGTGCCATGGAAGCTGTTACCAACTTCGAGAAAAGCTATTTTGTATTGACTCACCAAGGTGTCGATAAAGTTGGTTTTATAAATAGCTGTATCTATGTGACCTCCGGTGGCCGATATTTGAATATGCATCTTGATCTCGGCGGTCATTACAAACAGGTCATGTGGATTGGAAACTCGTTGTCATGGAAAGAGTCTCGAGACTTCTCCTCATCAACAATCCTGGAATGTACGGATACCTATAGAGATGCATGCAGTTTTTATTTGAAGTGAATGTGCCCGTCTGTATGGAAGGGTTTTGTTCCAGGCTATGCCGTTGTCTTTTTGGCATCCTTAATGCTTATGCATTTCATGACATTTTTGTGACACTTTTAAGTCGGTTTTCGGTCTGTATGCACGTTCCCTGCGCAATACGGGCAGGATGTGGTCGGGTAGGGTGCAGGTATGAAGAGTAGAGCAACGGTGATTTGTGCGCATGGAGGGCAAATTCTTTTTGTCCGCAAGGATCGCGCAAAATGGTCTTTACCGGGCGGCAAGGTCGAGCCTGGGGAGTCTCTCGCTGCTGCCGCGATACGTGAGTTGCGTGAGGAGACAGGGCTGGATGCCAGTGAGCCTCTTTACATCCTGGAGTTCGACGCCGGTAATGTACGGCATCACGTATTCGAGGTTGCCGTGGCCAATGCCGAGGATGCCCGGCCCTTGAATGAAATTGCGGCCATCGCTTGGCATGCCTATGGGGCTGCCCGTGAGCTGGATGCAACGGCCGCCACCAAGAGTATTGTGAGCTCGTTTTTACGCCGCCTTTAACCGAGGTGTTATCGATTCATGAAGAAGCCCGCCTTGCGCGGGTTTTGTTTTTCCGGCCAGTGCGCGAAATGGTCTGCGAGCAGTTTCTCGCAGCCGAATGCCAATGGCTTGTCATGTGAGTGATACTGTCGCGTTTTTACGGCGAGGTAGCATGATGCGGGTGTTGATGGCGGTAATGGTCGCGGCGCTGCTGGCGGGGTGTGCCGGCTCGGCGATGAATGAGGCGCGTTCGAAGAGTCCCTACAAGGTGCTCTCGTCGGCCAAGGCGGAGCAAATCGTGGCGCAGTGTGTGCAGTTTGCCTGGCAGGACGAAGCGGTGTTCGGTGTGGATGCGTCGGCCTATCTGGAGTCTGCCAAGGTGGGTGGATACACGGTCTATACCCGTTCGGCGGAGTCCTTTGCCGATATTCGGGGGCAGGCTTCGGGTACCACCGTCAATTATTACGCGGTCCAGGACAACTGGGTCGCCAAGCGTAGACTGGCCGCATTGGCGACTTGCCTGTAATTCCTTTTTGAACGTTATCCAGTAAACAGATCATGAACCCGGCTCTTGCCGGGTTTATGGTTTATTGAAGATTTCCATTGTTTTTCTTGAAGGGTTGGTTAACAAGAGGCTAGTTGAATACTCATTTATTGGCTTGTGTAAGTTATTTGCCTTTCTTCCTGTAGGTTTGCGCTGTAATTATTCGTTGATGTCCCGGCTTTGTTGAGGTGTAACAATTTGCTCGGCATTTTGTATGCGGAGATCAGTAGACAAAACACTGATTTGGACTAGTTTAAAGTTCTCCTCAAGAAGGAGATTCATTTAATCAAAGGAGTGAAAAATAATGAATAAGCCATTAGTTCAACCGAAACACGGGCGTGTCGTATCCCCCTCCAGCCGTGGTGCTGTCGCCGTCGAGCTGGGGCTGCTCGGCACCTGGCAGGTCAATGAGATGGAAGGCGGTAAAAATTTCCCGGCCCTGGTGGGCGGACCTTTTCAGAAACCATACGAGAGCGACGTCGCCAGCGTTGTGCCACCGGCTGATGGGCATATCCTCAGCGGCGGCAAGACCGACGAGCGTGACTGCCTCAACTTCACCAATGAAGAAATGTCGAGGAAGCTTGGGCGTTCGTTCTCCTGGCCGTTGCTCAACGTCGATCCGGGGCAGGTGTTTCAGGTCAAGTGGGAGTACACCGCTCCTCATGTGACCCGCGGTTACAGCTGGTTCATCACCAAAGATGGCTGGGACACGAGACAGCGTATCAGCCGTGCGCAACTGGAGCCGCAGGCTTTCTTCAAGGACTTCTACACACAAGTTCCGTATGACCAGCACGGCGATGAAATGAAGGCCAAGGTCGAACATCAAGTGACACTGCCCAAGAACAAGAAAGGCCACCACGTGATTGTTCTGGCGTGGATTGTCGCCAACACTGGCAATGCGTTCTATCAGGCGTTCGACGTCGACTTCAAATAGTCGACTTTGAATAACAGCAGAAGTTGTCATTCTCTTTAAATGGTTCTGAAGGATTAGAACGTGAACAAGATCAACTTTGCAGCGGTAAAGACTCAGGCGAATGATTCGGCATCGTTGATGCCGTCGATCGCAGGCAAGAAGATCCTCATGGGCTTCTGGCACAACTGGCCGGCAGGCCCCAGTGACGGCTACCAGCAGGGGCAGTTCGCCAACCTCGACCTGGTGGATGTACCCAGGGAATACAACGTGGTGGCGGTAGCCTTCATGAAGGGCAACGGCATTCCCACCTTCAAGCCCTACAACCTGTCGGACGAGGAGTTCCGGCGTCAGGTTGGCGTGCTCAACAGCCAGGGGCGGGCAGTGTTGATTTCCCTTGGCGGTGCGGACGCTCATATCGAGTTGCACAAGGGCAACGAGCAAGCGCTGGCCCACGAAATCATCCGTCTGGTGGAAACCTATGGTTTCGACGGGCTGGACATCGACCTCGAGCAAAGCGCCATCGATTTTGCCGACAACAAGATCGTGCTGCCGGCGGCGCTCAAGCTGGTGAAGGATCACTATGCAGGCGAGGGCAAGCACTTCATCATCAGCATGGCGCCGGAGTTTCCCTACCTCGCCACCGGCGGCAAATACGTCGGTTATATCCAGGCGCTGGATGGCTACTACGATTTCATCGCGCCGCAATACTACAACCAGGGCGGCGACGGTCTGTGGGTCCAGGAAGCCAACGGCGGGCAGGGTGCCTGGATTGCCCAGAACAACGACGCGCTGAAGGAAGACTTTCTGTTTTATCTGACCGAGAGCCTGGTCACCGGTACGCGTGGCTATATCGCCATCCCTGCCGACAAGTTCGTGATCGGTCTGCCGGCCAACGTCGACGCGGCAGCGACCGGGTATGTCATTGACCCAGCGGCGGTGAGCAATGCCTTCAAGCGTCTGGATCGTGCCGGATTGTCGATCAAGGGCCTGATGACCTGGTCGGTCAATTGGGATGACGGCCTCAACAAGTACGGTGTCCGTTACAACTGGGAGTTCCGTGATCGTTATGCGCCGCTGATCCATGGTGGCAGCGGCGAGGAGCGACCTTCGGCGCCGGGCAACCTGTTTTCTCCCGCGCAGACAGAAAACAGCGTGACCTTGAGCTGGAGTGCTGCCCACGGTGTTCGTCCGATCGAGTTCTACACCCTGTTTCGCGATGGCAAGCCGGTGGCCCAGACGGCCTCGCTGACCTTGACGGACGAGGGGCTGAAAACCGATACGCTGTACAGCTACTTTGTCAGCGCCACGGACGCCCAGGGTAATCAGTCGCTGCCCAGTACCAACCTGAACATCAAGACCGCTGGCGGGGTGCCTGACCCGCAATACCCGGAATGGCAGTTGAATCATCACTATCGCAAAGATGATGGTGTGACTTATCAGGGCAATCTGTATCTGTGTTTTCAAGAGCACACCTCGAACGCCGGCTGGACTCCGGATGTCGCCTTCACCCTTTGGGCCAAGGTGGCGGTTCAGCGTCGTGCGTGAGCGCGGCTAGGAGTAGTACAGAGGCGCCCCGATGACGGGCGCCTTTTTTATTGGGTGTCGGGCAAGGCAAAGCTGCGGGTTATGGGCTAATACTCACAGGCCATTTTTTGTCATCCGTCAATGGAGAGTGGAGCGATGCTCATGCACTGGTTTCTCGCGGCCGTACACCTGTTGGCCTTTGCTGTCGCCTTTGCGGCGGTGCTCAATCGCGGTACAGCGTTGCGCCGCGTGGTCACCGAAGGGGCGGATGTGCGCCGGGCTCTGCTGGCCGACAATGGCTGGGGGCTGGCCGCCGCGGTGTTGTTGATCACCGGCTTGCTGCGCGCCTTTGCTGGCTACGAAAAAGGCACGGACTACTACCTGCACCAGCCGCTGTTTCACATCAAGATGACCTTGTTCGCCATCATCCTGTTGCTCGAAATATGGCCAATGGTTGCGCTGATCAAATGGCGAATCGCCCTGGGGCGCGGGGCGTCGATCGATACCGGTCGCGCCACGCTGTTTGCGCGCATCAGCCACCTACAGGCGCTGCTGATTGTGCTGATAGTAGTGGCGGCCAGTGGCATGGCACGTGGGGTCATGCTCGGCCAGTCATGAGGTGAGGAGTCGCGTGTCCTCGGGCTCGCTGCGGGCTGTTGCGCGTCATCGAGCGCCGCGCGCTCTAGCAGAGTTGGCTGAAAGCCTTGCTGATGGTGGCTCGGTTGGTTTTGAACTCGGCCTGCTGCACGGGAATGATGCCGAACTCGTCGCTGACGATAGCCAGCACGCGGTGCAGGTAGTCGACGTTGGCCTCGGAGCGGAAGGTGAATATTCCGCGTTTGACTTCGTAGAGCCCCTCCGTCGAGCAGGCGGCAATGGTCCGCATCGCATTCAGGTCGTTGGTGATCAGAAGGTAAGCGAACTCTTGCATATGACCGCTCCTTGTTCGTAAAGCATCTGCCGATGGCAAGGGGGGGAGCCTCGGCGGGTTCGCGGAGGCGGTAGGTCTTGAAATTACTCCTCCTGCTCATTGCCACGCTACTGAGTATTTATACAAAAACGAGGAAGGGCTTTCTCCCGGCCGAGTCGTATCGACAGATTGCCGGGATGGAGCGCTATCAGTGAAGGGCTTGGGTAGTGCACTTTTGCCAGGGCTGGCGCTGGCGGCCTGAACTGCGCCGCTGCCATTTGAAGAGGGGGAGGATGCTGCGGGGAATCAATCAACGATGACGCTGCGCCAGCCATTGTGATGAGACAAAGGGCTGGCCGCTCATGGCGCTCAAGGTGTTTCGCGTTTGTCCGGGGCGGTGAGGCCGGCTTGGATCCGTTGGTAGATTTCTTCGCGATGGACTGCGACGTCTTTCGGGGCATTGATGCCGATCCGGACTTGCTGGCCGCTAACGCCCAGAATGGTGATCGTGATGTCGTCACCGATATTTATGCTTTCACCGACCTTGCGGGTGAGTATCAGCATGATCTTCTCCTTGATTGCTTAGTAGGGCACCTGATTCAGACAGTGCAGATGTCGGTAGTAGTGCGTATAGATTACTGCGAAGTACCACTGTGTGGGTGCCTCTTTCTGACGCGCAGACGCTGTATTAATTCCCGAGGTGCAACTATACAGAGGCGATAAATATCATTCTCCTTGTTTTGCGCTGATTTTGTGGCGTTTGTGCAGGGGATTGGGGTGCTAAAATCGCCGCCTCAGACTTTCAAGGGGTAGGTTGTGCGCACAGTAGCGATGATGATGGCGGTCCTGGCATTGGCGGGATGCGGTGAAGGCAAGCATGCCGAGGTGGACAAGAAGGTGGCGCCGGTTGTCCAGGCACAGCCGCCGCAGACCGCCACGACGCCGCAATGGGATGTGCTGGTCGCCGGCACCCTGCCTCAGGCGACGAGCGATCTGGCCGGCTGGCTGATCGAACACGGGATCATTTCCTATGTCGTCGTCGAAGATGGCAAGGATCGGGTGCTGATCGGCCCGTTCGATTCCCAGGCCGAAGCCGAAGCCAAGAAAGCCGAGCTGGTCGAGAAGCTGACCAAGGCCAAGAAGCGCAATATCGAGCCGCAGGTAATCGAGCACCGCGTCGCGCAATAAGCCGTTCTTTTGGGTGCCGGGTCAAGGCCGGTCTTGCCGGCGCTCAATCATCCTTGGGGGGGCTGTCCATGCCCCGGACGTTTATCGGCAACCCGGACGGATATCAGCCGCAGGCCTTCAGGTTGACCGGGCCGACGAACTCGTTGCCACGCCCCATCACACAAGCCACGCTCTGATTGCGCTGGCGCTCCCAGGGTTGTACCGGATAGGTTTTGTTCCAGGCTTCGTACAACTGACGATCCTGTTTCGACAGGCGCAGGTTGTACTGCTTGCTCATATAGAAGTAGGTCCGGGCGATCATGCCGCGAATGGATGGGCGCGGCATGACCTTCTTGGCCTTGAAGTCGACCTGAGTCAGGCACGAACCGTACTGGCCGGACCGCGCCGGCAGCCAGCCGAAGCTGAAGTTGTTACGGTCGCCATTGACCTCGCCGATGCTCGGCACCAGGTTGTGCAGGTCGGCTTCGGCGCGTTGATAAATCGGGTCGTGGCGCGTGCAGTTCTTGCGCCCGCCTTGCTGCCAGCATTGACGCTGATGGCCGATCTGCCAGGCGGGAACGATGTGCTCCCATTCGATGCGCTCGGCGCGATTGGCGTTCTTG
Source organism: Pseudomonas sp. 09C 129 (assembly GCF_002843625.1). Taxonomy (NCBI): domain Bacteria; kingdom Pseudomonadati; phylum Pseudomonadota; class Gammaproteobacteria; order Pseudomonadales; family Pseudomonadaceae; genus Pseudomonas; species Pseudomonas sp. 09C 129. Next base: position 2,753,566 of record NZ_CP025261.1, read on the forward strand.
CGGGGGACATAGCCGCAGGCGGCGAGGTTGACCCTATTGCCGCTGTACTTGCAGCCACAGTAGAACTCGGTGGATTGCGGGGCGTACAGCTTCCAGGCGATTTTCTTCGCTTCGTTGAAGGTACGGGGCGCATCGGCGTGGGCATTCAGGGCAACGCAAAACAGCAGTACAGCAAAACAGCGGGCAATCATCGACTCAGTCTTCCTTCGGCACAACCCAGAAAATCTGCACACCGCCGTCATCGCGATAGGCGAGGGTGACGTTGTCGTTTTCGGCGATTTCTTCGAGCAGGCGCTCCCACTCGTCGACCGCTTCGTCGGGCTGACGGAAGATCAGGGCGGCCTTGGCTTTTTGTGCGTTGGGCGAATTGATGATTTTCTGAACGCGCAAACCGAGGCGTTCATAAGAGCTTGGTGGTGCTGCGGCGGGCACGGAACATTCCTTATTAAGCTGTATGCGCGTACAGTATTTTACTGTAGGAAATTTCGCAACCGCTTAAAATTCAAGAGGTTCTTCTGACAGCGATATCCGCGGATTGCTGCAAAACGATTGAGTTTTTTATCTGCGGGATAAAGAAGAGGACAGGCCAACCGGGGCGGAGTACTCGCCCAGGGCGGGCGAGTGCGGGGTAGAGCGGTGCCCGACCAGAACAGGTCGGGCGGGCCAATCAGTATTCCCAGAACATCCGCTGCAGTTCCTTGCTGTCCTGGGTCTTGGTCAGGGCGACCATGGCCAGGATGCGGGCTTTCTGCGGGTTCAGGTCGTTGGCCACGACCCAGTCGTATTTGTCGTCAGGCTGTTCCGCGTTGCGCAGTACGAAGCCGCCGGCATTGACGTGGGACGAACGAATGATCTGTACGCCATTCTTGCGCAGCTCCTGCAGGGCCGGCACTACGCGGGAAGACACCGAGCCATTGCCGGTACCGGCATGGATGATGGCTTTGGCGCCGGACTGGGCCAGGGCCTTGTAGGCGGTGTCGCTGACGTTGCCATAGCCATAGGCGATTTCGACGTCAGGCAGGCTCTTGATGGTCTTGATGTCGAATTCCGAATCCAGGGTGTGACGCTTGGCCGGCAGGCGGAACCAGTAGGATTTGCCTTCCACTACCATGCCCAGCGGACCCCATGGGCTCTTGAAGGCTTCGGTCTTGATATTGATCATTTTGCTGACGTCGCGACCCGACTGGATCTCGTCGTTCATGGTGACCAGCACGCCCTTGCCATGGGCTTCCTTGCTGCCGGCGACGGCGACGGCGTTGTACAGGTTGAGCATGCCGTCGGCGGACATGGCGGTGCCCGGACGCATGGATCCGACCACTACGATGGGCTTGTCGGTCTTTTCCACCAGGTTCAGGAAGTACGCGGTTTCTTCCAGGGTGTCGGTACCGTGGGTGATGACGATGCCGTCGACGTCCTTGCTGTCGGCCAGTTCGGCGACGCGACGGCCCAGTTGCAGCAGGTTTTCGTTGGTGATGCTTTCAGAGGCGATCTGCATGACCTGTTCGCCGCGCACATTGGCGACCTGGCTCAGCTCGGGGATCCCGGCGATCAACTGCTCGATGCCGACTTTGGCGGCCTGGTAGGTGGCGCTGTTGGCGGCACTGGCGCCAGCGCCGGCAATGGTGCCGCCGGTAGCGAGCACGACCACGTTGGCCAGCTTCTGTTTGGTTTCGACTTCCTTGGCCTGCAATGCAGTCGGAAGGAGCAAGAGGAGGGCCAAAGCGCCCGGAACAAGGGTGTTGAAAGCAGATTTCATTATTTTCTCTCTAGTAGTGAGACGGTGCTGGTGCAGGTTCATCTAGATACACCCGAGACAGATCTGAATGCCGCGGGCGAAAGGGAACAGCAGGATCTGTACCAGCCGGACTGTGGTCGCAAAACTCTTTTAACTTAATGATTTATATCAACTTATTTTTAGTTATCGGATTCGATGGCCGTTTCGTTGTCCGGTTTTCCGAATGCTCGGAAGATTTGCGTTCGGTTGTCCGACAGTTCTGGTTGGCATGAGGAAAATGCTGAATTAAAGAGATGGTCCTTGCAGCCGATGCCCTCCAAGGATCGTTTCTTTATGGAGCTCACATGTCTATTTCTGTCGGTTTTCCCGCTGCCGGGGCCATCACCATCAACGGTAAATCACCGGCCACTATCGAGGCTCTGAGCCAGGGCGCCGCCGATAGCGCTGCGCAAGCCCTGGGGGTCGATGAAGAGGGCAAGCTGCGAGTGGCATCCGCTTCCAAGGCCGAGAAGGCAGAGACCCAAGGCTCTGAAGGGGACAATCAAAGCCTGGTGGTGAAAATGCTGCTCAAGCGCATGAAAGAACTGCAGGCCCAATTGCAGGAGCAACAGCAGCAGTTGGCCGCTGCCCAGGCGGCGAGTTATCCGACCCCTGAAGCCAAGGCGACCGTGGTGATGGCGATTCAAGGCCAGATCGTCGATACCAACGGCGCGCTGCAGGAAGTGGCTGGGAAGCTGGTCAAGGAACTGAGCAAGGACGCTTCGTCAGGCACACTGGTCAGTACCACCGCATGATTGTGTGATGTCGTACGGGGCGTCTGTCCTGGCGTTCCGGGCGGCTCATGGGCTTGGCTCCCCCGTTGACAAATAGCGGCAGGGTTCGCATAGTTGGTTTTACGCAAACGTTTGCGCAGGCCCTGGGCGATAAAAGTCATACACCTCTCAGGTTCGCTTCAAGCCGCGTTAATCGGGGTCTGAAGGTCGTCGAGCGTACTCCGGCGCAAGCGTTGCTCACAATAATCATAAGATCGGAGTGAACCCATGAAGCTGCCATTCGCTGGACGTCTTCTCGCTGTCGCTGTTCTGGCTGCCGCATCCGCTACGCTTCCCCTCTCTTCGGCATTCGCCGAGGCCCCGGAAAAACCCAAGGTCGCCCTGGTCATGAAATCCCTGGCCAACGAATTTTTCCTCACCATGGAAGACGGCGCCAAGGCTTATCAAAAAGACCATGCCGCCGATTTCGACCTGGTTTCCAACGGCATCAAGGATGAAACCGACACTGCCAACCAGATCCGTATTGTCGAGCAGATGATCGTTTCCAAGGTCAACGCGCTGGTGATCGCCCCGGCGGACTCCAAGGCCATGGTGCCGGTAATCAAGAAGGCGGTGGACGCCGGTATCACCGTGATCAACATCGACAACCAGTTGGATCCGGTCGTACTCAAAAGCAAAAACATCAGCGTGCCTTTTGTCGGCCCCGACAACCGCAAGGGCGCGCGCCTGGTGGGCGAGTACCTGGCCAAGGACCTGAAGGCCGGTGACGAAGTCGGCATTATCGAAGGCGTGTCCACCACCACCAACGCCCAGCAGCGCACCGCAGGCTTCAAGGATGCGATGGAGGCCGCGCAGATCAAGGTGGTCTCGCTGCAATCCGGCGACTGGGAAATCGATGCCGGCAACCGCGTCGCCGCCGCCATGCTCAGCGAATACCCGAACCTCAAGGCGCTGCTGGCCGGCAACGACAGCATGGCCGTCGGTGCCGTCTCGGCGGTGCGCGCGGCGGGCAAGGCCGGCAAGGTCAAGGTGGTCGGCTACGACAACATCAATGCCATCAAACCGATGCTCAAGGACGGTCGCGTGCTGGCGACCGCCGATCAGTTCGCCGCCAAGCAGGCGGTCTTCGGTATCGAGACGGCGCTGAAGATCCTCAAGGGCGAGAAGGTGGACGGTGGCGCCAATGGCGTGATCGAAACTCCGGTTGAGCTGGTCACCCAGTAATCTTTCTGGCGGCGCAACGGCGCCCGCCTGAACAGGCGGGCGCATGGAGAGTTTCTTATGTCAGTTTCCGCTGTGAACGCTGTCCTTTCGGTCAGCGGTATCGGCAAGACCTATGCGCAACCGGTATTGACCGGTATCGACCTGACGCTGATGCGCGGGGAGGTGCTGGCGCTGACCGGGGAAAACGGCGCGGGCAAAAGCACCCTGTCGAAAATCATTGGTGGCCTGGTGACCCCGACCACCGGCGAGATGCGCTTCAACGGCCAAGCTTACCGTCCTGGCAGTCGCACCCAGGCCGAAGAGCTGGGCATCCGCATGGTCATGCAGGAACTCAACCTGTTGCCGACGCTATCGGTGGCCGAGAACCTGTTTCTCGATAACCTGCCCAGCCTCGGCGGCTGGATCAGTCGCAAGCAGTTGCGCAAGGCGGCGATCGAAGCCATGGCCCAGGTCGGCCTGGAGGCGATCGACCCCGATACTCTGGTCGGCGAACTGGGGATTGGCCACCAGCAGATGGTGGAGATCGCGCGCAACCTGATCGGCGACTGCCATGTGCTGATCCTCGACGAGCCGACCGCGATGCTCACGGCTCGCGAAGTCGAGTTGCTCTTCGAGCAGATCACTCGTCTACAGGCCCGTGGCGTGGCCATCATCTATATCTCCCATCGCCTGGAAGAGCTGGCCCGGGTTGCGCAGCGCATTGCGGTGCTGCGCGACGGTTGCCTGGTCTGTGTCGAGCCGATGGCCAATTACAACAGCGAGCAACTGGTCAACCTGATGGTAGGGCGCGAGCTGGGCGAACACATCGATCTCGGCCCGCGCAAGATTGGCGCGCCGGCCCTGACGGTCAGCGGCCTGAGTCGTTCCGACAAGGTTCTGGACGTGTCTTTCGAGGTGCGCAGCGGTGAGATCTTCGGTATTTCCGGGTTGATCGGGGCGGGGCGCACCGAACTGTTGCGACTGATCTTCGGCGCCGACAAGGCTGACAGCGGCACGGTGGCCCTGGGTTATCCGGCGCAGGTGGCGAATATCCGTTCACCGGTCGATGCAGTGGCCCACGGCATTGCCCTGATCACCGAGGACCGCAAGGGTGAAGGTCTGTTGCTGACGCAATCCATCAGCGCCAATATCGCCCTGGGCAACATGCCGGAGATCTCCAGTGGCGGCCTGGTCAATGGTCGTGACGAATCGGCATTGGCGCAGCGGCAGATCGATGCCATGCGCATTCGCAGTTCGGGGCCTGCGCAGCTGGTGTCCGAACTGTCCGGGGGCAATCAGCAGAAGGTAGTCATCGGCCGCTGGCTGGAGCGCGATTGCGCGGTGCTGCTGTTCGACGAGCCGACCCGGGGCATCGATGTCGGCGCCAAATTCGATATTTATGGCCTGCTTGGCGAACTGACCCGCCAGGGCAAGGCGCTGGTGGTGGTCTCCAGCGACCTGCGGGAGCTGATGCTGATCTGCGATCGGATTGGCGTGCTGTCCGCCGGGCGCCTGATCGATACCTTCGAGCGCGACAGCTGGACCCAGGATGAACTGCTTGCCGCCGCTTTCGCCGGCTATCAAAAACGTGATGCGTTGCTCAACGAAGCGGCGCCTAGGGATCTTCCATGACAACTGCATCTTCGGCCGGCAAACGTGGCGGCAACTATTACGGCCTCGGCACCTATCTGGGGCTGGCCGGTGCCTTGCTGGCAATGATTGCGCTGTTCTCGACACTGAGCAGCCACTTTCTTTCCTACGACACCTTCAGCACCCTGGCCAATCAGATCCCGGACCTGATGGTGCTGGCGGTGGGCATGACTTTTGTCCTGATCATCGGCGGCATCGATTTGTCCGTCGGCTCGGTGCTGGCCCTGGCGGCCTCCACCGTCAGCGTGGCGATTCTCGGCTGGGGCTGGAGCGTGGTTCCGGCGGCATTGCTGGGCATGGGCTGCGCGGCATTGGCCGGGACCATCACCGGTTCGATCACTGTCGCCTGGCGTATTCCTTCGTTCATCGTCTCCCTCGGCGTGCTGGAAATGGCCCGCGGCGTGGCTTACCAGATGACCGGCTCGCGCACCGCCTATATCGGTGATGCCTTCGCCTGGTTGTCGAACCCGATCGCCTTCGGTATCTCGCCATCGTTCATCATTGCCTTGCTGATCATCTTCATCGCCCAGGCAGTGCTGACGCGCACGGTGTTCGGCCGTTACCTGATCGGCATCGGCACCAACGAGGAGGCGGTGCGGCTGGCGGGCATCAACCCCAAACCCTACAAGATCCTGGTGTTCAGCCTGATGGGGCTGCTGGCGGGCATCGCCGCGCTGTTCCAGATTTCCCGCCTGGAAGCTGCGGACCCGAATGCCGGTTCCGGCCTGGAGCTGCAAGTGATCGCGGCCGTGGTGATCGGCGGCACCAGCCTGATGGGCGGACGCGGGTCGGTGATCAGCACCTTTTTCGGCGTATTGATTATCTCGGTGCTGGCCGCGGGGCTGGCGCAGATCGGCGCGACCGAGCCGACCAAACGCATTATCACCGGCGCGGTCATCGTGATTGCGGTGGTGCTGGATACTTATCGCAGCCAGCGCGCAAGCCGGCGGAGCTGAGTCATGGCAACGATCAAAGATGTGGCGGCGCTCGCAGGGATTTCCTACACCACGGTTTCCCACGTGCTGAACAAGACGCGTCCGGTCAGCGAGGAAGTGCGGATCAAGGTCGAGGCGGCGATCCAGCAGCTCGACTACGTGCCCAGCGCCGTGGCGCGCTCGCTGAAGGCCAAGACCACGGCGACCATCGGCCTGTTGGTGCCCAACAGCCTCAACCCGTATTTCGCTGAGCTGGCCCGAGGGATCGAGGACTATTGCGAGCGCAACGGCTACTGCGTGATTCTCTGCAACTCCGACGACGACCCGGAAAAACAGCGCAGCTACCTGCGGGTGCTGCTGGAAAAACGCATTGACGGCCTGATCGTGACCTCGGCCGGTGGCGACGGCGGGCTGGCCAAGGGCCTGGCCGCCGTGCGCACGCCGATGGTGATCGTCGATCGCGGGCTGGAAGGGGTGGATGCGGACCTGGTGCGTATCGATCACGAATACGGTGCGTACCTGGCGACCCGTCATCTGCTCGAGTTGGGCCATCGCGATATCGCCTGCATCGGCGGTCCGGACTACACCAGCGTGGCGCAATTGCGTCTGGCGGGGTTCCAGCGGGCGTTGCGCGAGGTCGGCGTGGAGGTGCCTGCGCAGCGCATCCTGCAGAGCGACTTCACCAGCACCGGCGGTTATCACGCGGCGGCCCAATTGCTGGAGCGCAACCGGCCCAGTGCGATTTTTGCCAGCAACGACATGATGGGCATCGGTGTGCTGCGTGCGGCGGCGGAGCGCAATATCCGGGTGCCGAGCGAACTGTCGGTGATCGGCTTCGACGATATCCAGATGAGTCGTTATGTGTATCCGGCGCTGACTACAGTTGGCCAGTCGATCCTGCAACTGGGCGAGCAGGCGGCGGAGCTGTTGCTGCGCCGCATTGCCACCCCTGGATTGCCGACCGACCAGCGTATCGTCACCCCAAGCATTGTCCTGCGCGAGTCGACGGCGCCCGTGGCCGGCGCATTCGCCGAGTACCGTTGAATCGAATTGTGAGTATCGATGTATGCCAGCAAAAGTAGTGGTAGTAGGCAGTCTCAATATGGACCTGGTCACCCGGGCCGAGCGGCTGCCGCGTGCCGGTGAAACCCTGATCGGCCAGTCGTTCGCCACGGTTTCCGGTGGCAAGGGGGCGAACCAGGCGGTGGCGGCGGCCCGCCTGGGTGCCCAGGTATCGATGGTCGGCTGTGTCGGTGATGATGCCTACGGCGAGCAATTGCGCTCGGCGTTGCTCGCCGAACGGATCGATTGCCAGGCCGTCACCGTTGTCTCGGGCTCCAGTGGGGTGGCCTTGATCGTGGTGGACGACAGCAGTCAGAACGCGATCGTGATCGTGGCCGGTGGCAATGGTCGGCTCACGCCAGAAGTGGTCAGCGGCTTCGACAAGGTGCTGCAGGCGGCCGATGTAATCATCTGCCAGCTCGAAGTGCCGCTGCCCACGGTGGGGCATAGCCTCAAGCGTGGTCGTGAACTGGGCAAGACAGTGATCCTCAACCCTGCACCGGCCAGTGGCCCGTTGCCGGCGGACTGGTACGCGTCCATCGACTATCTGATTCCCAACGAAAGCGAGGCCGCGGCCCTCAGCGGCTTGCCGGTGGATTCCCTGGCGAGCGCCGAAGCTGCGGCCGCCTGCTTGATCGCCGCGGGGGCCGGCAAGGTCATCATCACGCTCGGCGCACAGGGCTCGCTGTTCGCCAATGGCACGAGCTTCGAGCATTTCCCGGCGCCCAAGGTCAAGGCGGTCGATACCACGGCCGCCGGCGATACCTTTGTCGGTGGTTTTGCCGCCGCGCTGGCCGCCGGCAAGAGCGAGGCCGAGGCGATTCGTTTCGGTCAGGTCGCGGCAGCGCTGTCGGTGACCCGCCCAGGTGCGCAACCTTCCATTCCCACGTTGTCCGACGTACAGGCGTTCTCTCCCGCATGAAAAAAACACCCTTGCTCAATGTCGCCCTGTCGCGACTGATTGCCTCCCTGGGGCACGGCGATATCGTGGTTATCGGCGATGCCGGCCTGCCTGTACCGCCGGGCGTCGAATTGATCGACCTGGCCTTGACCCAGGGTATTCCGGATTTCCTCAGCACCTTGCAGGTGGTGCTTTGCGAGATGCAAGTGGAAGGCCATGTGCTGGCGCGGGAGATCCTGGATCGACAATCCCCGACCCTGCAAGCGCTCGAGGCGTTGAGTGCCGAGGGGGCGCTGGGCGCGCGCAAGCTGTTGAGCCACGATGAGTTCAAGGTGCTCAGCCGCCAGGCGCGGGCAATCGTTCGCACGGGGGAGTGTCAGCCTTATTGCAACATCGCTTTGATTGCCGGGGTGACGTTCTGAGCGTTGCCTCTCCCTGTTCAACCACGCAAAGGAGTGCGCCATGCACCGCTATGCTCAGCTACTGAAACACCTGATCCGGAGTGTTCTGCTCGTGTCCCTGTTCACTGCTACCAGCGCCCATGCGGCAGAAAAAATCGATCTGATCATCGATACCGATCCGGGTGCCGATGATGTGGTTGCGTTGCTGTTTGCCCTGGCGTCGCCGGAAGAACTGCAGATCCGCGCGCTGACCACGGTGGCCGGCAACGTGCGCCTGGACAAGACCTCGCGTAATGCGCGCCTGGCCCGTGAGTGGGCGGGGCGCGAAGAGGTGCCGGTGTACGCCGGCGCGCCTAAGCCGCTGCTGCGCACGCCGATCTATGCCGAGAATATTCACGGCAAGGAAGGCATTTCCGGGGTCACGGTGCATGAGCCGAAAAAGGGCCTGGCCGAGGGCAGTGCGATCAATTACCTGATCGACACCCTGCGCGCCGCCAAGCCCCACAGCATCACCATCGCCATGCTGGGGCCGCAGACCAACCTGGCGCTGGCGCTGATCCAGGCACCGGATATCACTCAAGGCATCAAGGAAGTGGTGGTCATGGGTGGGGCGCATTTCAACGGCGGCAATATCACCCCGGTGGCGGAGTTCAATCTGTTCGCCGACCCGCAGGCCGCCGAGGTGGTGCTCAAGAGCGGCGTGAAGCTGACTTACCTGCCGCTGGACGTTACCCACAAGGTGCTGACCAGCGATGCGCGCCTGCAGAAAATCGCGGCCTTGAACAACAATGCCAGCAAGGTGGTGGGCGATATCCTCAACGAATACGTCAAGGGTGACATGGAGCACTACGGCATCCCGGGTGGCCCGGTGCATGACGCGACCGTCGTTGCTTACCTGCTCAAGCCCGAACTGTTCAGCGGGCGCCAGGCCAACATGGTGATCGACAGCCGTGAAGGGCCGACCTTCGGCCAGACCATCGTCGATTGGTACGACGGCCTGAAGCAGGAGAAGAACGTGTTCTGGGTGGAGAATGGCGATGCCCAGGGATTCTTCGATCTGCTGACCGAGCGTCTGGCTCGCCTGAAATAAGTGATATTCCCGGCAGGTGCCAGCCTGTCGGGCGTTACGCCTTCTCTGTACCCGGCGTGCCCGAGTGCTCGCCGGGATACTTCTCGAATATCTGCTCGATGAATGTCTGGGCTGCTTCGGTGCCCAGCTCCCTGATCAGTAAGTCGATGCCGATGATCGCCAGCTCTTCGGGGCTGCCGGGGCTGTAGGAGCAGTGGCCTTCGGGCCATTTGGCTTTGATGTCGGCGTCGATCGTCACGGTGGCCATGGAAGTCTCGCGAGCTCGGAAAGGATAGGGCCGGACAGGCGCTTGTCGAGGGCTTCCGGTTTTGTAGAGTTAAACACCTTGGCGGGCTTTTCGCACTCCGACTTAGGCATGAGGGGAGGGCTGTGCGACACTTGGTCATTGTCTGTTTTCAAAGGGTGCCAGTGTGCAGATCGATTTGAACAACCCTGATGCCTTGACCTTCGAGGCGGTGCGCCAGTTGCTGGCGTCGGCCAGTGACGATGTGCATACCCAGCTGCGAGTGACCAAGGCGGGCATTGCCTATATCTCGTCGGGCGTGGTCGGTGGCGCGGACATCGACGGCCTGCTGTTCAGGCTGGAGACCTGGGCCGCCGGTTCCGGTTATGTCGGGCGGGTAGCGGCCAGCGATGAGGTCTGGGTGACGCAGATTTTTAACGCGTTGAAACAGAACTGGCCGAAGCCACCATTCGATTACATCGATATTTACTGAGGCTGTTCATATCCGGTCACGATTGCTGCATGAAAACGTGGCCGTACCTGATGCAGACTTGCCCGCTGCCTGGCCAAGAGGCCATTGGCCAGTCCGTTTGTGAAACCAATAGTCAGAGCGGTTGTCGCACTATCTCTGCTTATTTTTGAAAAGGAGGCTTCATGCCTTGGAAGCTCGCGTCATTCGGTACCTTGTTGGCTGCAGTCGTTTTGACGGGGTGCAGCACTTCTTCGCCGGATAAGGATCCGGTAGCGACCGAGAGCGGCCATAGCCGCTGTGAGGCTAAGGAGGTCGAATTCGCCATCGGCAAAAAAGCTTCGCCTGAGCTGCTGGAACAGGCGCGTACTCGCGCAGGTGCGCAGAACGCCCGTATTCTCAAGCCGAACGACATGATCACCCTGGAATACCGTTCCGATCGGCTGAACCTAAACACCGATACCAATCTGGTGGTCACCCGGGTCAACTGCGGCTGATAGCGTCAGCGCTTTTGCACCTTGCATAAAAAACCCCGTCACATGGACGGGGTTTTTTTAGCTCGCTGAGAAATTACTCAGGACGAACTTGTGCAGCTTGCATACCCTTTTGGCCTTTCTCAGCCACGAAGGAAACGGTCTGGCCTTCTTTCAGGCTTTTGAAACCGTCGCTTTCAATAGCTTTGAAGTGTACGAACAGGTCGTCACCGCCACCTTGAGGAGTGATGAAGCCGAAGCCTTTTTCATCGTTGAACCATTTTACGGTGCCGGTTTGGCGATTAGACATGGTGTATCTCCAAGAAACATATATTTTCAGTAGTACTGTGCTGCTCAGGCCAACTGGGCACACCGGGCTATCATAGTCGAAATGTTCGACTTGGGAGCCCCCCGGACGTGCCGATTCCCAGGTGGTTGAGTCCGTTTTGTTGCTCCGATCGGCTGAAGGCCCCGGTTTAAGGGGCTTTCGCTGAAAATATTCGGTGATAAAAAAAGCCGTAAAAGCTGCGTAAATTGTGAAAAAAGGCCGGTTTTCAGATCGCATCGAGCCTGAAGCAGGACCGTCTCTCGCGCATTAAAGACTTATTTCACCACCCGGCAAGCGGCAATAGCGTCCAGGGCCTTGGTTCTCAGCGCCGGATCCGGTTGAGTCTGCTTGCTCATGAGCTGTTTGATTTCGTCTGTAGTGAATTTCTCATTGAGCTTGTCCGCACCACAGGCGCAGTGCTTTTCCGCACTTTTCACATCAACGCTCTGGCTGGCGGCAGCCGTGCAATCCTTCATGTATTCGGCACGTACCCCGGCTGGCCAGGCGGCCTGCGCGCTCAGTGGCAGCAGCAGGGCGAAAGGGGCGGCAAGGGCGAATAGTTGGGTGAGGCGCATGAGTCGAGCTCTCCTGGGATTGGTACAAGAATGGCGATTCTCGGTGTATTTGAGGCCTTGCGTACACACCAAGTTCACTTTCTCGAAAGAAAGCGCGGATACGCTGGTTCCGGTGGGAAGTACGGCGCGATGACCGTTCATCTGTGCTAGCATGCCCGGCTTGGGTGTTTTCAGGCTCTGGGCGAGTTTCAATCCCACCGCGGTCTATGCCTCTATTTTTTTCTGATTTGAACTCCAGTCACTCTGGTTCGTTTTACCGGTTGGCCGCAAGGCTCCTGCCACTGTGAGGCAGGCGTTCGTCACGAACGGCCTGGATCGAACCGCGTACTGGCTCATCCCAACCCACGTGACCTTTGGTAGGGGTCACCACTAGGAGAGGAGGCGCCATGCCCACTATTACTCTTCCCGACGGCAGTCAACGTTCATTCGATCATCCGGTTTCCGTAGCCGAGGTCGCCGCATCCATTGGTGCAGGTCTGGCCAAGGCCACCGTGGCCGGCAAGGTCAATGGCAAACTGGTCGACGCCTGCGATCTGATCGACAGCGACGCGACCCTGCAAATCATCACGCCAAAGGATGAAGAGGGGCTGGAGATCATTCGCCACTCTTGCGCTCACCTGGTTGGCCATGCGGTCAAACAGCTGTATCCGACAGCGAAGATGGTTATCGGTCCGGTGATCGATGAAGGCTTCTATTACGATATCGCCTACGAGCGTCCTTTCACCCCGGACGACCTGGCGGCCATCGAGCAGCGCATGCAGCAGCTGATCGAGAAAGATTACGACGTCATCAAGAAGGTCACTCCGCGCGCCGAAGTGATCGAAGTGTTCAAGGCTCGCGGCGAAGACTACAAGCTGCGCCTAGTCGAGGACATGCCGAACGAACAGGCCATGGGCCTGTACTTCCACGAAGAATACGTCGACATGTGCCGTGGTCCGCATGTGCCGAATACTCGTTTCCTCAAGTCCTTCAAACTGACCAAGCTGTCCGGCGCCTACTGGCGCGGCGATGCCAAGAACGAGCAACTGCAGCGCGTCTATGGCACTGCCTGGGCGGACAAGAAGCAACTGGCGGCGTACATCCAGCGTATCGAAGAAGCCGAGAAGCGCGACCATCGCAAGATCGGTAAGCGTTTGGGTCTGTTCCATACCCAGGAAGAAGCGCCGGGCATGGTGTTCTGGCATCCGAACGGCTGGACCCTGTACCAAGTGCTCGAGCAGTACATGCGCAAGGTGCAGCGCGACAATGGCTACCTGGAGATCAAGACTCCGCAGGTGGTCGATCGCAGCCTGTGGGAGAAATCCGGGCACTGGGCCAACTACGCCGAAAACATGTTCACCACCGAGTCGGAAAGCCGCGACTACGCCATCAAGCCGATGAACTGCCCGTGTCACGTGCAGGTATTCAATCAGGGCCTGAAGAGCTACCGCGAGTTGCCGATGCGTCTGGCCGAGTTCGGTGCCTGCCACCGTAACGAGCCGTCCGGTGCATTGCACGGCATCATGCGTGTGCGTGCCTTCACCCAGGACGATGCGCATATCTTCTGCACCGAAGAGCAGATGCAGGCTGAATCCGCAGCGTTCATCAAGCTGACCATGGATGTCTATGCCGACTTCGGCTTCAAGGACATCGAAATGAAGCTTTCTACCCGCCCTGAAAAGCGTGTGGGTTCCGACGAGCTGTGGGATCGCGCTGAAAATGCCTTGGCTGCCGCGCTTGATAGCGCTGGGCTGCCGTATGACCTGCAACCGGGCGAAGGGGCGTTCTACGGTCCGAAAATCGAGTTCTCGCTGAAAGACTGCCTGGGCCGTGTCTGGCAGTGTGGTACCTTGCAGCTCGATTTCAACCTGCCGATCCGTCTGGGTGCCGAATACGTTTCCGAAGATAACAGCCGTAAACATCCGGTGATGTTGCACCGGGCGATCCTCGGCTCCTTCGAGCGTTTCGTCGGGATTCTGATCGAGCATTACGAAGGGGCGTTCCCTGCGTGGCTGGCTCCGACCCAGGCCGTAGTGATGAATATCACTGATAAACAGGCAGATTTTGCCCTCGAAGTGGAAAAAACCCTCAACCAAAGCGGATTTCGTGCCAAGTCTGACTTGAGAAATGAAAAGATCGGCTTTAAAATCCGCGAGCATACTTTGCTCAAGGTTCCCTATCTCTTGGTTATTGGAGATCGGGAAGTCGAGACGCAGACTGTCGCTGTGCGTACCCGTGAAGGTGCTGACCTGGGCTCGATGCCCGTCGCCCAATTCTCGGAGTTCCTTGCACAAGCGGTTTCCCGGCGTGGTCGCCCAGATTCGGAGTAATTATTATTAAGCGTGAAATGAGACAAGATAAACGAGCTGCACCGAAAGCCCCGATCAACGAGAATATCTCGGCACGCGAGGTTCGGTTAATTGGCGCTGACGGCGAGCAGATTGGCATCGTCTCGATTGATGAAGCGCTTCGTATTGCTGAAGAAGCCAAGCTTGATCTGGTGGAAATCTCCGCCGACGCAGTCCCGCCGGTTTGCCGTGTGATGGACTACGGCAAGTCGATCTTCGAGAAGAAGAAGCAGATTGCCGCGGCGAAGAAGAACCAGAAGCAGATTCAGGTAAAAGAAATCAAGTTTCGTCCAGGGACGGAGGAAGGGGATTACCAGGTAAAACTGCGCAACCTGGTACGTTTCCTGAGTGACGGGGACAGGGCCAAGGTATCCTTGCGATTCCGCGGCCGTGAGATGGCCCACCAGGAGCTGGGGATGGAACTCCTCAAGCGGGTTGAAGCTGACCTTCAAGAGTACGGTTCGGTCGAACAGCATCCTAAGATGGAAGGACGCCAGCTGATCATGGTCATCGCCCCGAAAAAGAAGAAGTAATCAACAGGGCACGGCAGGCCTTCTGATTATGTTTATCAACTGAATGCGGAGTATCCGAACATGCCAAAGATGAAAACCAAAAGTGGTGCTGCTAAGCGGTTTCTGAAAACTGCTAACGGTATCAAGCACAAGCACGCTTTCAAGAGCCACATCCTGACCAAAATGTCGACCAAGCGTAAGCGTCAACTGCGCGGTAGCAGCTTGCTGCATCCGTCTGACGTGGCAAAAGTCGAGCGCATGCTGCGCCTTCGTTAATTTTTGGATCAAGAATAGAGGAAGTAACTCATGGCTCGTGTAAAGCGTGGCGTCATTGCCCGTAAACGTCACAAAAAAATTCTGAAACTTGCTAAAGGCTACTACGGCGCGCGCTCCCGCGTATTCCGTGTTGCCAAGCAAGCGGTAATCAAGGCAGGCCAATACGCCTACCGTGACCGTCGTCAGAAAAAACGTCAGTTCCGCGCTCTGTGGATCGCTCGTATCAACGCTGGTGCTCGTATCAACGGTCTGTCCTACAGCCGTTTCATCGCCGGCCTGAAAAAAGCGTCCATCGAGATCGACCGTAAGGTTCTGGCTGATCTGGCAGTGAACGAAAAAGCGGCGTTTGCTGCGATTGTCGAGAAAGCTAAAGCCACTCTGGCTTAAGTACCCCCGACAGTCACCCGGGCTCACCTCTGTGGGCTCGGGTGTTAAACGTCATAAATAGGGGAAGAGCCTACAAGCTCTTCCCCTATTTTGTATCTGGAGTCTGTACATGGAAAACCTGGATGCGCTGGTCTCTCAAGCACTAGAGGCTGTGCAAAGCGCTGAAGATATCAATGCCCTGGAGCAAATCCGGGTTCAGTACCTTGGCAAGAAGGGTGAATTGACTCAGGTGATGAAGACCCTGGGGAATTTGCCGGCAGAGGAGCGTCCGCAGGTCGGCGCTCTGATCAACGTTGCCAAGGAGCGTGTTACAGAGGCTCTCAATACGCGTAAGGCTTTGTTTGAAGAAGCCGAACTGGCTGCCAAACTGTCCGCTGAGTCCATCGATGTGACCCTGCCTGGCCGTGGCCAGGTCTCCGGCGGTCTGCATCCTGTGACCCGGACTCTGGAACGTATTGAACAGTTTTTCACCCATATCGGCTACGGCATCGCCGAAGGCCCTGAGGTCGAAGACGACTATCACAACTTCGAGGCGCTCAACATCCCAGGCCACCACCCGGCCCGTTCGATGCATGACACCTTCTATTTCAATGCGAACATGCTGTTGCGCACCCATACCTCTCCGGTACAGGTCCGCACCATGGAATCGCAGCAGCCGCCTATCCGCATCGTCTGCCCAGGCCGTGTGTACCGTAGCGACTCCGATATTACCCACTCGCCGATGTTCCACCAGGTCGAAGGCCTGCTGATCGATCGCGACATCAATTTCGCCGACCTCAAAGGGACCATCGAAGAGTTCCTGCGGGTGTTCTTCGAAAAAGAACTGGCAGTGCGTTTCCGTCCTTCGTACTTCCCGTTCACCGAGCCGTCCGCCGAAGTCGACATGGAATGTGTGATGTGCAGCGGTAAGGGCTGCCGTGTCTGCAAGCAGACCGGTTGGCTGGAAGTCATGGGCTGCGGCATGGTTCACCCGAATGTGCTGCGCATGTCCGGGATCGATCCGGAAGAGTTCCAGGGCTTTGCCTTCGGCATGGGCGCCGAGCGTCTGGCCATGCTGCGTTACGGCGTGAATGACTTGCGCCTGTTCTTCGACAACGACTTGCGGTTCCTCGCGCAATTTCGCTAGGTCGCACGCCCGTAACGAATCTTTCAGGAGAGCAGGATGAAATTCAGTGAACAATGGCTGCGTGGCTGGGTAAGCCCGCAGGTAAGTCGCGACGAGCTGGTTGCTCGTCTGTCGATGGCCGGTCTTGAGGTCGATAGCGTAACGCCGGCCGCCGGTGTTTTCAGTGGCGTGGTGGTGGGCGAGGTGCTGAGCACCGAGCAACACCCTGATGCCGACAAACTACGTGTTTGCCAGGTCAGCAACGGTGCGGAAACCTTCCAGGTCGTGTGCGGTGCACCAAACGTGCGTCCGGGCCTGAAGATCCCTTTCGCCATGATCGGCGCTGAGCTGCCTGGTGACTTCAAGATCAAGAAGGCCAAGCTGCGTGGCGTCGAGTCGAACGGCATGCTGTGCTCCCAGGCAGAACTGCAGGTGGGAGAGGGCAATGACGGTCTGATGGAGCTACCGGTGGATGCGCCGGTAGGCAAGGATTTCCGTGAGTACCTGGAGCTGGACGACGCCAGCATCGAGGTCGACCTGACCCCGAATCGTGGTGATTGCCTGTCGCTGGCGGGGCTCGCCCGTGAAGTCGGCGCGCTCTACGCAGCGCCTGTCGCCCGTCCGGTGGTGCTATCTGTGGCACCTGCGCACGACGAAGTGCGTCCGGTTGAAGTGCTGGCGCCCGCAGCGTGCCCGCGTTATCTGGGCCGGGTTATCCGTAATGTTGATCTGTCCAAGCCGACCCCACTGTGGATGGTCGAGCGTCTGCGTCGCGCTGAGGTACGCAGCATCGATGCGGCCGTGGACATCACCAACTACGTGATGCTGGAGCTGGGGCAACCGCTGCATGCTTTCGATCTCGCCGAAATCAACGGAGGCATCCGTGTGCGGATGGCCGAAGAGGGCGAGAAGCTGGTCTTGCTCGACGGCCAGGAAGTGGCCCTGCGCAGCGATACCCTGGTTATCGCCGACCATACCCGTGCCCTGGCGATTGCCGGTGTCATGGGCGGCGAACACAGTGGCGTAACCGCGACTACTCGCGACATTTTCCTGGAAAGTGCCTTTTTCGACCAGATCGCTGTCGCTGGTAAAGCCCGTTCCTATGGCCTGCACACCGACGCCTCGCATCGCTACGAGCGTGGTGTGGACTGGCAATTGGCCCGTGAAGCCATGGAGCGCGCCACCGGCTTGCTGCTGGAGATTGCTGGTGGCGAAGCTGGCCCGATCATTGAAGCAGTCAGCGAGCAGCACCTGCCTTCGATCGCTCCGGTCACTCTGCGTGCCGAGCGCATCACACAGATGCTGGGCATGGAAATCGAAGCGGCAGAAGTCGAGCGTCTGCTCGGTGCTCTGGGTCTGAAGATTTCCGCCGATGGAGCAGGGCAGTGGCGCGTTGAGGTGCCAAGTCATCGCTTCGACATCAGCCTGGAAGTCGATCTGATCGAAGAACTGGCTCGCCTGTACGGCTACAACCGCCTACCGGTTCGCTACCCTCAGGCACGTCTGGCTCCACAAGCCAAGGCCGAAGCTCGTAGCGATCTGCCAGAGCTGCGTCGTTTACTGGTGGCCCGCGGTTATCAGGAAGCCATTACTTACAGCTTCATCGATCCGAAACAGTTCGAGTTGTTTAATCCGGGAGTCGAGCCGCTGTTGCTGGCCAACCCGATTTCCAACGACATGGCTGCCATGCGTTCCTCGCTGTGGCCGGGGCTGGTCAAGGCGCTTCAGCACAACCTGAACCGCCAGCAGGACCGTGTCCGTCTGTTTGAGAGCGGTCTGCGTTTCGTCGGTCAACTGGAAGGCTTGAAGCAAGAGCCGATGCTGGCCGGTGTGGTATGCGGTACCCGTCTGCCGGAAGGCTGGGCACAAGGCCGCGATGTCGTGGACTTCTTCGACGTCAAGGCTGATGTGGAAGCGGTGCTGGGTTTTGCCGGTGCACTCGATGCGTTCACTTTCGCGCCTGGCAAGCACCCTGCGTTGCACCCGGGTCAAACCGCGCGCATCGAGCGTGAAGGTCGTCTGGTTGGTTATATTGGCGCTATCCACCCTGAGTTGTCGAAAACCCTCGGTCTCGACCGTCCGGTCTTCGTTTTCGAGCTGGTTCTGGCCGAAGTAGCCTCGGGAAAAATGCCTGAATTCCGTGAGTTGTCGCGCTTTCCTGAAGTGCGTCGTGACTTGGCCTTGCTGGCTGATCGCGATGTCGCTGCCAGTGCGGTACTGGATGTAATCCGTGAGAATGCAGGTGAATGGCTGACAGACCTCAGGTTGTTTGACGTGTACCAGGGTAAAGGCATTGATCCTCATAGAAAAAGCCTTGCAGTTGGCTTGACCTGGCAGCATCCATCGCGCACTCTTAATGACGATGAGGTGAACTCCACGACGCAAAATATCCTCACCTCGCTCGAACAAAGGTTGAACGCCACGTTAAGGAAGTGACGTATGGGGGCTCTGACGAAAGCTGAAATGGCCGAACGTCTCTACGAAGAGCTGGGCCTGAATAAACGTGAGGCCAAGGAATTGGTCGAGCTGTTTTTTGAGGAAATCAGGCACGCTCTCGAAGATAACGAACAGGTCAAACTGTCCGGTTTCGGTAACTTCGATCTTCGGGATAAACGCCAGCGACCTGGCCGTAACCCGAAGACGGGTGAAGAAATCCCGATCACGGCACGCCGTGTGGTCACCTTTCGTCCAGGGCAGAAGTTGAAGGCCCGAGTTGAGGCTTATGCTGGAACCAAGTCATAACGACGAGCTCCCGGTCATTCCGGGCAAGCGCTACTTCACCATCGGTGAAGTCAGCGAGCTCTGTGCGGTCAAGCCGCATGTGCTGCGTTATTGGGAGCAGGAGTTTCCTCAACTCAACCCCGTCAAGCGCCGCGGAAATCGCCGGTATTATCAGCGCCAGGATGTGCTGATGATCCGGCAGATCCGCGCGTTGCTGTATGATCAGGGATTCACCATCGGTGGAGCACGCCTGCGCCTTTCCGGTGATGAAGCCAAAGACGACACCACCCAGTACAAGCAATTGATCCGTCAGATGATCTCCGAACTGGAGGACGTTCTGGTGG
The DNA here is from genome assembly GCF_002843625.1 of Pseudomonas sp. 09C 129. Classification (NCBI taxonomy): domain Bacteria; kingdom Pseudomonadati; phylum Pseudomonadota; class Gammaproteobacteria; order Pseudomonadales; family Pseudomonadaceae; genus Pseudomonas; species Pseudomonas sp. 09C 129. The sequence goes on from NZ_CP025261.1 coordinate 2,773,056, forward strand.
TGCTCAAGAAGTGATTTTCGGCTTTTAAAATACTTCCAAATTTCAAAAGCTTGCGATATATTCTTTAGCGCTTCGTTAAGAAGCGAACCCAGTAACACGCCTAGTCGGGGCGTAGCGCAGTCCGGTAGCGCACTAGCATGGGGTGCTAGGGGTCGAGTGTTCGAATCACTCCGTCCCGACCATATAATTCAATGACTGAGCCCAATCTTCACAGGTTGGGCTTTTTCATGCGCATGACTTTTACGTTATTTCTCGACTTTTCAGGCCGGCCTCGCTGGCGCCTGGTTGCGCTTCTGTCCTTGTGGTTCGGGAGCTGCCTACAGCTGTAGCCTTCTCCGGGGGGGGGGGGCTCGCGCAGGAGTGAAGATCCTCTCTCTTCAGGCCTTTGCTCTGCAATCCTCACCTTCTTCCTGGTTGTGGTGTGCATTCGCTGAATCATGACTTGATTCTCTTTCTCATCCTTCCGCCAGGGCGGGAATACAGGTTTTCATGAGGTTCGTGGGCTTTGTTGGTCGCCGAGTTGGTTTCTGCTGCGTGACGTCAGCACATCCAGGCGTCATGGCCCCTGCTGCTGGATCTTTTCCTGGGGTACCGCTCTGTGACGCGTCTCTGCGCCTCATCGTTGATTTGTCATTTGGCAGATACCGGTGTCGGTTGTCGCGCCATCGTGCGTCTCCTTTATGGTGTTCGTTGTGGTGGCGACTGTATTTTTCATCAATTGCCCTCGCCTCGACGTAGGTCTATGCCTGTCCCCGCAGTCGAATCCTGCGCTGCGCTTGCCAACCGAAAGTTGCGCGCAGGTAGGGCCTTGTGGGGAGTTTAAGAGGGGGAGAGGCTCATGGTCTGATCCCGGGTGGGCGGTGCATCATGTCATGCGCGGCGATGAGACGAGGGGAGGACGCGGATCAGAAGAACCAGAGCAGGATGATCGGCAGGTATTCGCTCGAGCCCCGGTTTTCTCCTTGTCGATAGCAGAGGGGTAGGGTGATCGATAAACCACTTTTATTGGGGGTAAAAATGGGGTGTTCGGAGACCCGTCCAGGGAGAGGGTCTTTGCCAATGGGGTACTTGGCTTGGGTGGAGAGGGAGCCTGTACGCTTGTAAAGCATGAAGCATGCATCAAGCGCTAGTTTGAAGTTATAAGATGGATTCATTGTAAGATTTTGTGATTACTTCATGAGAAAGGCTGCGAGTAGATGTGGCTTTTTTTTTAAAATATAAGTCTGTCAGTGACAAAGTGCTTCGTACCTTGCGTGTTAGCATTCAATGGACAAGAGGTGGGCGCAGTAGTTTCTTGGTTGCCGGATTTAGTTGGCTGAGAGGCAAAAGAGGAGTGGCTTGCGAGACTGCGCTTAATGATTAGATGGTGCTTGGCATTTTATGAGGAGCCGTTAAGGTCAAGGGCGATGATGGCTATATGCTATCTGTTGGTTTGGTAATAATGTCGAGCAGGTTGAATGTCAATAATAATTTAAATATTTGTCCAAGGCCTTCCTGTCTGCTTCCTGTCTGTACTACCCAAAAGGTTAATAATCTATAGTTGCTTGTGCGTAAGATATACACCGCTGCCGGCTGCTGGGGTAATAAGAGCTATTGCACTAAATCATGAATGCGCGTAGTCGGCCCAGGTTGATGATGCGCTGCAAAAAAATTGTAATAGTATATAGGGGTGATGTTGGCATGCTGTTTAAGCATGGCGGCATAGGGGTGCTGTACAAGTTGGGGTTATAATGATATGCAAGGTGCTAACACGCTTGATCAGAAAGTATCTTCGTGTCGATGGTGTATTCCTGCGTTTCAGTCACTATCCATCTCTGTAGAAGGTGTTTATGTTCTGATGAGGGGGGAGCTGACAATTCGAGATGTTAACGTAACAAGGCACATTGAAGCTGGCGAGCTATTGGTTGTCAGGCGGGGTAGCTATCTGGTGAGAACTGGGGAGCAGCGAAGTGACTTGTTATGGATTCCATTGTCAGATCAGTTCCTGCAAGGCTTTATCCAGCGCTTCGGCGCATTGCTGGGTGAGGTTGAGCGGAGGGAAAAATCAGGTGTAAATATTATCGCTTTTGAGAGCAATCCATTGCTCGCTGATTGTGTAAAAAGTTTGAAGAATTTGCTTGTGCACGAGCACCCACCGATGCTGGCATCGTTGAAGGTGGAAGAGTTGCTGATTCTGTTTGTCTTTGGTCCTCAAGGCGCAGAGTTGATGTCATTACTGCGTCAGCAGAGCAACAGGAACGTCGAGCGATTGCAGCTTTTTATGGAGCAGTACTTCCTGAAGGAATGGCGGATAAGTCAGTTTTCCAGGGAGTTTGGCATGGGCTTGACGACGTTCAAGGATCTTTTTGGAGTTGTGTATGGCGTCTCTCCCAGGGCCTGGATCAGTGAGAGACGAATTTTGCATGCCCATCATTTGCTCCTTAATAGCGAGCTGAGCATTGTGGATATTGCGATGGCAAGTGGTTTTTCCAGTCAGTCGTACTTTACCCAGAGCTACCGGCGTCGATTCGGTTGTACCCCAAGTCGCTCCCGGCAGTGCAAGGAGTCCGCGTTGAGTGCGGAGGCGTAATATGTCGATCCATCTGTCTGGAGGATGTGTCTAGATATGAGAGTGTATCGACGCGAGCACTGATTAAAAATGATAAAAAAACGCCGATTTATATAAGGTCTTGAAGAGTATCTTTGATAGAGTTGGGTCGTTGGTGGTTGATTTGAAAAACGATGGCGTATGAAAAGTATGTGACTGGCTTAAGATTGATGAAGTCGCGCTGTCATGCCTGTCAACGGTTAACTGGTATGGAATCATGAAATATGCAGGGATGTAATTTCAGGGGTTTCCTATGAAAGCCCATCTGCCTGATGGTTATCGAGACGGGGCTTTGATCTTGTCTTTGATACATCGGATCTACAGCCTTTCTGTAGAGGGCTTTAAACCGTTGCATCGTGGGACTCTTGTTCGTGTTGCGGTGCCTGGGCAGTTGCACGCATTGTATGATACAGGCTTCGCTCGAGTGGTTATGGCTGAGCGTAGGCGTTTTTCCGGTTGTAGGCAGGGTATTGAGGTGCTTTTCATCAACCATGGAAATGCTGTCCTGACTGTGACGCATGTAGCATGGAAGTGGCAGCGCGGGTTGGTTCAGCGTTACTTCATGGGGAGCGGATTAACGACGTATTGCTGCAAAGTGGAATGCCCTGCTCGTAAGGCCATTAGTGCCTTGTCAATGAATGTGACGATAGATCATGAATATGCAAATGATCCGCTCGCCATCGACGCCTCTCCCTTTAGCGCTCCTTGCTACCTCCTGCCTGCTGGAAGCGGTTCGCTTCCGGTAAAATCCGATAAGTTTACGTATCTAGTGGTTTGTCTTTCATTCCGGTTCTGGGAGTGGATGCCTCTATACCTGTATCTCGCCGTAATTGAGACAGTGTTGCGCTGGGTGATCTCATTAGCGCTTCTTGGACGACGATTGATTTCACGATAAAGATTATAAAGTTTAACTCGAGTAACGCTTGAGTTTGACTGGCGGGTGGGGTTCGTCTGAAAACATCATTGGCATTGACTATGTCATGCAATGGTAACTTCCATTGTTGATGTCTTGTCTTCATTGAATCTGGAAGTCGGCGCGCCCTGGTTGTAGTGAATAAATGATCTTGTGATTTTTAACTGTCATTGCGACGGAGATAGAGCTGGGCCTAATTCATCGTTTGGTATGAGCGATGGACGGTTTGTCGTTGCCCAAAAAAATCGATAGCAGTGATGAGTGCCGAGAGTACCTACTTAATAGTTGCCTGAAGGGGGTGATACTTATGAGTTCGATCATTGATAAACTTTGCGAGCGCGCCAGAACTTCTTCCTCACAGAGAGCATTCGAATTTTTGTCGTCGAAGGGTGTGTCGGAGCAGGTTCTGGATTACGCGGAACTGAAGCGTTCCGCAAGTCGAGTGGCAGCCATGCTCAAGGCTGCCGGAGCGGGTGTTGGGGAACGCGTCCTGATTCTCTGTCAACCTGGGCCGGAGTACGTCACGGCGTTTTTTGGCTGTCTTTATGCGGGTGCTGTTGCCGTTCCTTTATTTCCGCCGCGCAATCGTTTGCATGTCTCGCGCGTCGTCAGCATTTTGAACGATGCCCAGGCCTCCTTGTTGCTCTGCAACGCCAAGGGGATGGGGCGTTACGGTGAGTTTTTTTCCGAAATGGGCGTCCCCGACTCCGCCTTGCTGACTATTGAGGCAAGTGAGCGATACGTCGAGGGGCTGCCCGAACCTGCGGTTCAACTTCCTGAAAACACCGCATTCCTGCAATACACCTCAGGAAGTACGGGAAACCCCAAAGGGGTGATGGTTTCCAACCGGAATATTGAACACAACCTGGGGATGCTCAACGAATGGCTGGGGGGGAAGCCTGGCGAGGTCATGGTCAGCTGGCTTCCGCCTTACCACGACATGGGGTTGATCGCGGGTCTGTTGGCGCCGGTCATGGCTGGTTATCCGTGCGTGTTGATGCCACCGGAAACCTTTGCCCATAGCCCGTTTGTCTGGTTGGACGCGATCAGTCGGTATCGAGCGACGATCAGCGGTGCTCCCAACTTTGCCTACAGCATGTGCTGTCAGCGCATCAGCAATGAGCAATTGTCTACGTTGGATCTTGGCAGTTGGCGGCATGCTTTTAATGGCGCGGAGCCTGTCAGGGCCCGGACCATGGCTGAGTTCTCCTCGCGTTTTGCTGCCAGCGGCTTCGACCCCTTCGCTTTTGCACCGTGCTACGGACTGGCTGAGAGCACATTGATCGTTACCGGCTATGCCGGTGATAAACAGCCTTCCAGTCTGCTGGTCGACCGGCAGATTCTGCAGGATGAAAAGCACGCAATCATCAACCAGCAATTCGAGACTCCACAGGCCCAGGACAGTCCGGTATGGCGTTCGTTGGTCAGCGTCGGACCGGTAATCGGCCAGCAGAAGTTACTGATTGTCGATCCCGAGACGGCCTCGCCGTGCGCCGAGCGCTGTGTCGGTGAGATCTGCGTATCGGGGCCGAGTGTTGCCCGTGGGTATTGGCAGCAGGCGCAAGCCAGCAACCACGCGTTCCAGTCCGTCAGCGATCAGGCGGGAGAGGTTTACCTTCGCTCCGGTGATCTTGGATTTCTGCATGAAGGGGAGCTGTACGTGACCGGTCGCTTGAAGGACATGATCATCATCGCCGGGCGCAACTTCTATTCGGAAGACATCGAGCAGTCGGTCGTGACGAGTCAGCCCAAGGTGGTCGCTAATGGCTGCGCTGCATTCGTCAGCGAGCATGACGTTCAGGAAAGCCTGGTGATTGTCGCCGAAGTCGAGCGCACGCAACGTCATGGCAATTTGCAGGACATGATGATGGATATCCAGAAGGAAGTCTGGATGAAACACGAAATCAATCCGCAAGCCGTGGTGCTGGTATCTCCCGGCCAGGTACCGCGGACATCGAGCGGCAAAGTCCGCCGCAAAGCCTGTCGCCAGGCCTGGGAAAGCGGCGAACTCAAGGTGCTCGACCACTGGGCGCGCGAGCCGCTGATGGCTGACTGAGTTCACGCCAAGAGGTCGTCGTTCCAAAACCGGAATCAACGTCGCATTAACCCTGCCTCTGGATGAAGCCCGACGGTGGCCCGTCCTGGTGGTATAGGCGGCCTGTGCCCGATGGAAACCTCAACCTCCTACTATTTGAATAACTTTCGGGTGGCATCATGAATACACCAGCATTTTTTCCAGATAACGAGAAGGTCGGCGGTCCCCAGGCGGACTTTCAGGACATCGCGATCATCGGCGTCTCCGGTCGTTATCCCATGGCTGAAAACCTTGATGAGTTCTGGCGCAACCTGGCCTCAGGTCGCGACTGTGTATCCAGGCTGCCCGAAGATCGCTGGCAACAGGGACACCCGCAACGAGAGCGCTCTGGCGATACCTGGGGCGGTTTCCTGAAGGATGCCGATTGCTTCGATTCGCTGTTCTTCAACATCACTCCGCGGGATGCCGCCAAGCTCGATCCGCAGGAACGGCTTTTCCTGCAATGTGCCTATGCTGCCATCGAGGACGCCGGCTACACCCGAAGGACCTTGGGCAAGTCGGTGGCCGAGCGGCATTCCAGGCAAAGCCGGGTGGGGGTCTTCGCGGGAGCCATGTATCAGGAGTATCAACTCTACGGAGTTGAAGCTTCATTGGTCAGCGATGGCACGGCGGCGAATGGTGTGGCCGCATCCATTGCGAACCGGGTCAGTTTTTTCTGCGGTTTCAATGGCCCGAGCCTGACGCTCGATACCATGTGTTCGTCCTCGATTACCGCCATCCACCTGGCTTGCCAGAGCCTGCAATTGCAAGAGTGCGAAGTGGCGTTGGCCGGTGGTGTCAATCTCTCTTTGCACCCCAACAAGTACCGCTTGCTCAAGGACAACAAGTTCCTTTCGCAAAAGGGGCGCTGTCGCAGTTTCGCCAGGGGAGGGGATGGCTATATTCCCAGCGAAGGTGTCGGTGTCGTGGTGCTCAAGCCCCTGGCCAAGGCTGTGCTCGATGGTGACCGAATCCATGGGGTCATCAAGGCCAGTGTGATAAATCACGGCGGGCACTCCACGGGTTACTACGTGCCCAACGCCGAGCAGCAATCGGCGTTGATCAGGGAGGCCATCGACAAGGCAGGTATCGATCCCCGGCACATCCAGTATGTCGAAGCGCATGGCACCGGCACGCCGGTAGGCGATCCGATCGAGTTACAAGGACTGAGCACCGCCTTTGGCGCCTATACCCAGGATAAACAGTTCTGTGCAATCGGATCGGTCAAGTCGAACATTGGCCATTCCGAAAGCGCCGCCGGTGTTGCGGCGCTGAGCAAAATCCTGCTGCAGATGAAACATGGGCAGTTGGCACCCTCGCTGTATGCCGATGAAATCAATCCCGATCTCAACTTCACCGACTCTCCCTTCTATGTGCAGCGGAATCTGGAGGCATGGCCGTGTGCGGTCGATGAGCAGGGCCGTCGGCGTCCGCGCATGGCCAGCCTGTCTTCATACGGCGCCGGAGGCTCGAATGCCCACCTGATCATTGCGGAGTATCTGCCGTCGCAGGCGGTCGCTCAGCAAGGCCAGCAGGTGCCTCCAGTCCTGGTGTTGTCCGCACCCAACCAGGTGGCCTTGCAGCTCCAGGCCAGGCAGTTGTTGCAGTTCTTCCAGGCGGGCGGTGCCGCTACCTCCCAGGAGCTGCTTGAGTGTGCCTACACCTTGCAAGTGGGCAGGGAGGCCTTTGATTGGCGCCTCGGATTCGTGGCCCAGGATGTGGATGCGGCGATTGCGTCACTGGAGCAGTTCCTCGATGGGGCCCATGAGCAGGTTGCCCATATTCTGCACGGCAGGATAAACGAATCGACAGCCCGTCCGGCGGTGCCCGGGGACACCCATGGCGGCGCTGACCCACAGCAATGCCTGCGCGCCTGGATCGATGGCGCGGATATCGACTGGGCGAACCTGTACGGCAAGGTTCGTCCGGCTCGCGTCAGCCTGCCGACGTATCCGTTTTCCCGGAACAAGCTCTGGTTGAAAACCGATACCCGGCTTTCACCTTACCCGTCGCCAGTGGTAGATGGACCTCATGCCCATCCCCTGCTCGGACAGCATCAGTCTGGAACACTGATGTTTTCTTCAGTGTTCAGCGGTCAGGAGCCTTTCCTGGCCGATCATCAAGTCAACGGCAGCCCGATACTGCCGGCCGTTGCCTATCTGGAGATGGCCAGAGCGGCACATGAGGCATTGACGCCCGATAAGGCGCCACTGAGCCTGCACAAACTGCTCTGGTCCAGGCCGGCACAAGTGGCAGACGCAGTACTCGACACACGTATTACCCTGAGCGTCCAAGACAGCGCCCATCAGTCATTCATCATTGAAAGCACGGACGCCTCGGGTGACTACCTGACATGCGCCAGGGGCACGATCGGCAGGCTGCAGCAATCCGCGCCGCCAGCGCTCGATGTACCGGCATTCATTGGCCAGCACTGTCATCGGCGGTATGAGGGGGCTGAGTGCTATCGCCACTTCGCGAGCATCGGTCTGGACTACGGGCGCAGCCACCAGACCATTGAATACCTGCACCGCGGGGTGCACCACGTAGTTGCCAGACTGAACCTGGCGCCATTCGACACAAGCTACCAGCTCCATCCTTCAATGGCGGATGGGGCGTTCCAGGCGATCATCGGGTTTTATCTGGGGGCCGATCATAGCGACTGGCTACCGGTGCCTTTTGCCCTGGAACGGGCGGATCTGCATCGTGCCTGTTCATCCGAGATGTGGTGCATCGTCTCGCATGCGGCGCAAGGGGACGGCAAGGTCTTCGATATCCAGCTGCTCGATGTCGACGGGCGGCTTTGCGCGCTGTTCAGCGCATTGACGATCAAGGATTTCTCTGCGGCGAAACGTGTCCCGGTCGAGGTCGCCCCGGTCGCTGTCACGCCGGGTAGGAATGTGTCCTTGGCGGTCGAGTGGCAACCTTGTGAATGGCTTGCCACGCCAGCACCCGCGCCTCTCAAGGTATTGCAGATCGGCACGCAGGATGGAATCGAAGCCGAGCTGTCCAGGCTGTTGCCGCAGCGCGTTTATGCCGACCATCAGGAGCTGGCCAGTCGCGAGTCGTGTGATCGCCTGCTGGCCCGCGCAGGGGCGTTCGATGAAATCCTGTGGATTGCTCCAACGCCTGGAGCCGACCTGATACAAGAACAGGAAACAGGCATGATGAACCTGTTCCGACTGGTCAAGGCGCTGCTTTCGCAAGACTGCCATACCCGTCAGTTGTCATTGACGCTGGTCACATCCCAGGCTCAATCGGTGCACGAGGCCGAGCCGGTCTTTGCCGCCCATGCCTCCGTCCACGGCTTGGTAGGGGTGCTTGCCAAGGAAATGCGTAAATGGCGTTTCCGGATGATTGACCTGGACGGGACTCGCCCCTGGCCAGTGGAGCAACTGCTGACGCTGCCCTTCGACTCGAAGGGGGAAACCTGGGCCTTGCGTGCAGGCCGTTGGTACCGGCAATGCCTGATGGCGTGCCATGAGCCGCTGGCGAAAGAGGCCTGGGCGTTCCGTCGGCATGGGGTGTATGTGATCCTCGGTGGCGCCGGTGGCATCGGCAAGGCCCTGAGCCGTTATCTGATCGAACACTACAGTGCCAACGTGATCTGGCTTGGCAGGCGCAGCCTGGAGCAAGGCATCACCGCGGAACTGGACAGTTTCCGCGACCTGTCTCATGTGCCGATCTATTTTCAGGCTGATGCAACCGACCCGGCGGCGCTTGCCGAGGCCCATCGGCAGATCAAGCAACGCTTTGCGCACATTCATGGCGTGATCAATTCGGCCATCGTGCTCCACGATCAGAGTGTCCTGAGCATGGAGGAGCGAACGTTCGCCCTGGTGCTAGGCACCAAGGTCGCAAGCAGTGTGAACATGGCGCAGGTGTTCGGCCATGAACCGCTCGACTTCATGTTGTTCTTCTCCTCTCTGGCGGCCTTCCTCAAGACCGCGGGGCAGAGCAATTACACGTCAGGGTCGGTATTCCAGGATGCCTTTGCCCATCACTTGCGCAACGTTTGCCGGTTCCCGGTCAAGATCATGAACTGGGGCTACTGGGGCGAGTTCGGCGCGGGTGCTTCCGAGCACTATCGTCAGCGGATGGCGAACATCGGCGTTGCTTGCATTGATACCGCCGAGGGCATCGCGGCCGTCGAGTTCCTGCTGCGCAGTTCGCTTTCGCAACTGGGCTTCATCCGCATGCTCGATTTCAACGCGCTCAATATCTTGCCGGGCATGCTGCTGGATCGTGCGCTGGAAATCGGCGATCGGTACGCCACGGTGAGCGATGTGGCCGGGGTACTGGCCCGCGCGGACCTGCAGATGCAGGCACTGCTGCCGCAGCCCCTGGGCGCGGCCATGGCTGTTGCACCTCAGGTCGCCGCCCTGGCTGCGTCGTTGCCCGCCGAAGCGAATGGGGGGCTGGCGCCGTTGCCAGCGAGAGACTCGGCAAAGCCGGTGCGTGATCTGCGCGACAGGGCGTTGGCTCATATGAAGACTCTGGTCAGTGAGGCCCTACAGGTGCCTGTTGACGAGTTGGATCTCGGTACGCCGCTGGTGCGTTATGGCGTCGACTCGATCTCGGCGGTGTACATCACCAACGCCTTGGGTGAGGTGTTCGGCAAGGTCGATGGCACCTTGTTGTTCGACTTGCAGACGATTGAAGAGCTGGCCGACCATTTTCTTTCGGTTCAGCCTCAGGTCTACGCAGGGCTTTTCGGCAGTGTGACGGCCGAGGATCCTCCCTCCGCCAGCAGCCAGCCCGCGGTGTCGTCTGGCGCGGATTTGCGCAGCAATACGGTGCTGCGCATGAGAGCCCTGGTCAGCAATGCCCTGGAGGTTCCGCTCGATCAACTCGATGACAGCACGCCATTGGTGCGCTATGGAGTTGACTCGATCTCGGCGGTGTACATCACCAATGCCCTGGGCGAGTTGTTCGGTAAAGTCGACAGCAGCCTGCTGTTCGATGTCCAGACCATCGACGAAGTGGCGGACTATTTCCTGGCTCACGAGCCCGATACCTGCGCCAGGCTGTTCGGGGCTGAGACGGACGTTAGCGACACCAACCGCGTTCAAGGCCCATTGCTCGAGACACCGCAGCAGGGGGCAGCGACTTCAGTACAGGCCTCGTCTGCGGCACCGCGGTTGCCGATGCTGACAATCAACCGTGACGACGATATCGCGATTGTCGGCATGGCCGGTCGTTATCCCCAGGCGCTCGATCTCCCCGCGTTCTGGCACAACCTGCTCAAGGGGGTGCACTGCATCGAAGAAATTCCCGCGCAGCGTTGGGATTGGCGCACCGGCTTTTCGAGCGACCCCGAATTGATCGGCGGCTGCTATACGCGCTGGGGCGGTTTCATCGAGGGGCATGACGAATTCGATCCAGTCTTTTTCCATATTTCTCCGGCCGAGGCCGAGTTGATGGACCCGCAGGAAAGGCTGATTCTGCAGCACGCCTACAGTTGCATCGAGGATGCCGGCTACACCCCCCAAGGGCTTTCGAACGGAGGGGATGTCGGGGTGTTTGTCGGCGTCATGAACAGCGACTATCCGCTGGTTTCGCGCTATTGGTCGATCGCCAACCGCGTGTCCTACGTCTTTGACTTTCGAGGTCCCAGCATTGCGCTGGATACGGCCTGTTCTTCGTCCCTGAGTGCGCTGCACCTGGCTGCCGAAAGCATCCGTTGCGGCAGCTGCGCCAGCGCCCTGGTGGGCGGGGTCAACCTGATTACCGACCCGGTGCATCTCTCCAGCCTGTCCTACATGCAGATGCTCTCCCACGGCGATGCCTGCCGTGCCTTCGGCGATCGGGCGGACGGTTTCGTCGCCAGTGAAGGCGTGGGCGTGGTGATGCTCAAATCCCTGGGGCAGGCCAGGCGAGAAGGCGACCATATCTACGGGGTGATCAAGGGCAGCATGATCGGCGCCGGGGGACGCACGTCGGGCTACACCGTACCGAGTCCACGATCCCAGTCCCAGCTCATGGTCAAAGCGCTCGAGCGTGGGGGAATCGCGGCCCAGGATGTCAGCTACATCGAGGCCCATGGCACCGGGACCGCCCTGGGCGACCCGATTGAAATCAAGGGGCTGGTAGGTGCCTATACGGGGCTGACGGCATCCGGCCAGACCTGCGCGCTGGGCTCGGTGAAGTCCAATATCGGCCACGCGGAAAGCGCCGCCGGCATGGCGGGCCTGAGCAAAATATTGCTGCAGATGAAACACGGCATGCTGGCGCCGACCCTGCATGCCCACCCGTGCAACCCGCGTATCGATTTCAGCCAGACGCCGTTGCACCTCGTGGAGACGGCTCAAGCCTGGGAGCGTCGGACCAGGCAACAGGACGGCCAGACCTGGCTGGTGCCGCGGATTGCCGGCCTGTCCTCCTTCGGGGCAGGAGGGGCCAATGCCCATCTGTTGATCGCCGAGGATGATCAGGCCCCAGCCCACATGCCTGGCGCTGTCGTGAGTGCGATTGTGTTGTCGGCGCAAAGCCGTGAACAACTGCGGCAACGCGTCGACGATCTGTCGCGGCACCTGCACAACGAAAGGCTCGACGACACTCACCTGAGTCGTCTGGCATTCACATTACAGACAGGCCGCGAGACCCTGGAGTGGCGCCTGGGGTTCGTCGTTCGGGACATGGCCCATTTGAGCCAATGCCTGGGCCAGATACTGGATACCGACTGGTCGCAACTGGCCTGGCTGGCCATCGGCGATACTCCGCCCCGCAGCAAGCCCACGTTGCCGCCGGTGCATAGCGCAGCGCCATGGACCAGCCAGGCGCTGCAACAGCAGATCGACAACTGGGTGCAGGGCGACCCGGTGGATTGGGCGCAGTGCCATGTCCGGCAACCGCAACGCCTGAGTTTGCCCGGTTATCCGTTCCGTCGTGACCGCTATTGGCTTGCACCGAGCCATGACCTGCGCCGCCTGACTCCGACGGCAGTGGGGAACTCGTCTTCACCGCTCAGGGAAAGCGCGCAGGTGGAGTCGCGTGCCAAGCAACCGGTGCTGACTTACCGGGAAGTCTGGCAGCCACAGGAACGGCAGAGCCGTCATTCGTCGGCGCAGGTGCGGCGAGTCCTGTGTCTGGTCGATCGTGCGGAGCGCGGCCAGGCGCTGAACCTGGTCATCGAACAGGCGCACCCGGGTTGCACGGTGATGTTCCTGGTCTGCGACGGCGAAGCCACTGGCCTGAGCAATGGGGTGGCGCTCGCCCGTGACGACCTGGAGGGCTTCACCGCGGCCTTTCAACAGGTGCGCCAACGCTGGTCCGACGTGGATATCTGCTACCACGCACTGGGCGCCTGCGATCTCTATTACTGCGAGCGTTATGAAGGATTGCTGTACAGCATCCAGGCAATGATGGCGGCACAGTTACCGGTCCATCGACTGTTCCTGCTGGCTCGTTATCCACTGCCGAGGTTGCAGGCCCAGGTCGAGAGCTGGATGGGGTTTGTGCGTTCGCTGCCGATGGTCATGCCGCAGACGCGGGTCAGCCTGCTGGCCTGCCAGGACACCCCCGGCACAGGTGCATTGTCGATGGCGGACTGGTTCGCCCTTCATGTGTTGCCAGAGGCGCTGGCCGCTGAAGAGGACAGCGTGTTCTATCGGGATGGCATTCGCCATGTGGCTGTTACCGAGGCCTTGGCGCTGGTCGACAGCCCCCGGGTCGAACAGGCGGGAAAGACCTGGTTCATCACCGGCGGGATGGGGGCTCTGGCGCAGCTTCTATGGCGTCGCCTGCATGCCCAGGGAGCGAACCTGGTCCTTACCGGGCGTTCAGCGCTGACACCGGCCCTCGTCAGGGACATCGAGGCGCTGGATCGAGGTGTCGGGCGCCTGCTTTATGTGCAGGCCGATGTCAGCGATGAAATCAGCCTGCGTCGCGCCGTACAGCAAGCCAAAGCGCGTTTTGGGCAGGTTCATGGGGTCATCCATGCGGCGGGGGCTGCACCGACCACCACGCTGGAGGCGATCGACCTGGCTGACTTCCAGCGCGTGCTCGCGGCCAAGGTCGAAGGAACGCGCGTCCTGTCCCGGGTGTTCGAACCTGAAGGGCTGACCTGGCATGTGCAGTTTTCGTCGTCGTCCGCGATTCTGGGGGACTTCGGTTCCTGCAGCTATGCCGTGGCGAACCGTTACCAGAGCGCATTTGCCCTGGCCAAGAACCTCGACAGTCAGACGCGCCACATCGTCATCAACTGGCCGTTGTGGCGCGATGGGGCAATGGGGCTCAACAGCCGCCGCGAAGAACGCTTTTACCTGGACGGTAGTGGCCAGGACTATCTGGAGACCCCCGACGGCCTGGCGCTTTTCGAGCAGATTCTCGCCTCGGCCGTGCCTCAGGCGATCGTTCTGGTAGGTGGCAACAACCCATTGCAGCGTCGCCTGTCGGGCCATGCGCCGGCAGCGGAGCCTGCACCGGGCGTTTCCATACCGGTTCAACCGTCGTCGGCCCCGGTCGACGCGCGGCAGGTGCGCCAATGGGTGTTCGAGGCTATCGAAGAGCAGATAAAGCTGCCGGCGGAGCGTGTCCGGACGAGCCTGAACTGGACAGAGCTGGGTTTCGACTCGATCAAGCTGGCTCAACTGGGCAAGCAACTGTCGCAACGACTGGGCTGCGCACTGACCCCCGCGACCTTTTTTGCTAATCCGAGCGTCGATGATCTGCTGGCTTTCCTGACGCGCGACCCGGCGCCACAGAGTCCCCCAGTTGTCCCGGCAGACAAGCCGCACATGGCGCCGCAATCGGCGTCGTCGAACACGCCCGAAACCTATGAGCCGATCGCGATCATCGGCGTCAGCGGTCGTTTCCCCGGTGCGGATTCGGTGGAGCAGTTGTGGCGGAACTGGGTCGAGGGCACATCGGCGATTCAAGCCGCCTCGGCGTGTCGCGGTTTGCGGGCCGAGAGCGCCGGTTTTGCCACGCAGTCCCGGCTCTACGCAGGTTTTATCGATGGCGTGGAGGCGTTCGACCCGCTGTTCTTCGAACTCTCGCCCCATGAAGCGGCAGTGATCGATCCCCAGCAACGTCTGTTCCTGCAAGCCGCCTGGCATGCGTTCGAGGACGCCGGTTACCTCGGCGCTTCGATCCGTGGCAGCCAGTGTGGTGTGTTTGTCGGTGCCGAAGAGAGTTTCTACGGCGAGCAACTGGCAGATGCAGGCCGCATCAACGCTAACCGCAATGCCACCTTGTCGGCGCGAATTGCCTACGCTCTGGACCTCAATGGCCCCAACTACAGCCTGACCTCTTCATGCTCCTCCGGTCTGATGGCGATACATCAGGCGTGCCGCGCCTTGCATAACCGTGAGTGCACCATCGCCCTGGCTGGTGGCGTCAGCCTGATGATTTCATCCAGGGAGCTGGGGGTATTGGCCGATGTCATGCCGTTGGCACAGGAGCCTGTGTGCCGGGTGTTTGATCAGGACGCCAGCGGCCTGGTTCCGGCCGAAGCGGTGGCTGCCGTGGTGCTCAAGCCGTTGAGCCAGGCGCTGGCCGATGGCGATCAGGTTTACGGCGTGATTCGCAGCAGTGCGGTGAACTACGACGGGCGTACCAACGGCATTCTGGCGCCGAATCCGGCCCGTCAGGCCGAACTCTTCGCTCAGGCCCTTGCCACCGGAGGGCTTGAGCCAGGGCAGATCCAGCTGGTCCTGGCCCATAGCATCGGCATGCACCTGGGCGATCCGGTCGAAGTACAGGCGTTGCAGCAGGTATTTGCTCAGGACAACCGGCAGCCCTGTTCACTGAGCTCGATAAAACCGGGGTTGGGCCATAGCTTCGCCGCATCGGGGGTCGTGGACCTGCTGGCCATGTTGATGGCGCTGCGGCATGCCTGTAAGCCTGCGTTGCAAGGCTTGCGACAGGTCAACGAATACATTGGCTTCGACCGGTCCGGCATTGCTCCGGTACTCAGCCGGCAATCCTGGCAGGTGGCACCAGGAGAGCGTCGCCGCGGCCTGGTCAGCACCACCGGGATCAATGGTTCGAATGCTTGTGTCCTGATCGAGGAAGCCCCACAGCCTTGCGAGACGGCACCCGCGCCAGCCTATACAGCGCACCTGGTGCTGCTGTCTGCGCCGGATGCACCGCGCCTGGCGCAACTCGCCGAGAGTTTGTTGCAGCAGATCACGGATAACCCTGAGCTGCGGCTCGAGGACGTTGCGTTCACCTTGATGCAGGGCCGCGAGCCGCTGGAGTGTCGTGCCGCCTGGGTGGTGCATTCGCTTGACGAATTGCGCACGGTATTGGCCGGTTTCGACGACGTATCGCTGGGGTATCGCGGCCATAACCCGGTGCTGGAGTCTCTGGCGCCCGCGGCCTGGCCCGATTCGCCGAGCAGTGACGCTCTGCATGCCTTGGCCGCGGCTTGGGTGGAGGGAACACCGATGCCGGCTCGCCCTGCGCTTGAAGGCCGGCGCATCTCGTTGCCCCTGACCGCTTTCCTGCGGACCCCGTGCTGGTCGGCCAATACCTTGCCCGACCCGATCGCCCAGCCTGTGCGAGCGGAACCTTCCCGCCAGGCTAACGAGGATGTCCATGCCTTCATCCTGGCATTCCTCGAACAACACCTGGGGCTGAGCCCTGCGCAACTGGTGGTGGACAAACCGCTGCGCCAGTACGGCATGGACTCGGTTCTGGCCATCAAGCTCGCCCACGCCCTGGAGCAGCGTTTCCAGGTGCGACTTTCCGCGCGAGCCTTTCATGAGAACCCATCGCTGGCGGCGCTGAATGCGCATATCCAGCAGCACCCCGACTTCGCCCATGGGGCCGGGAGCGAGGTTGCGCCGTTTCAGGATGCACAAGTCATCGCGATGCTCGATCAGATTATCCAAAACGAGAAATCCCTGGACGACGTTAAGGAACTGTTGAAATGAATGCAGTCGCCACTAAAGAACAGCTTCTGGCCGCGTACAAAGCGGGAGAAATTTCGACCGCACAATTGAAGAGTCTGCTATTTGCCGCCGAACCCATGCCCCTGTCCGCCGGGCAAAAAGGGTTGTGGGCGTTGCACAAGACGTTGCCGGACATCACGGCCTATCAGATTCCCTTGTGTTTCCGTTGCGACCGAGCACTGGACCTCGAGGCGCTGCAACAGGCTTACCGGCGTGTCCTGACCAGCTATCCGTTGCTGACCAGCGTTCTGCATGAGGTGCAGGGCCAGCCGAGCCTGCGACCGCAGGCGGTTTCACGGTTCGGCCTGGTGCTGGAGGACGTTCGCGGGATGCCCACGCCACAGGTGCTGGACAGGTTGCACGGGTTGAGCAAACAGCCCCTGCCGCTGGAAGGGACTGCGTTGATCGATGGTCATGTCTTCCAGGCGGACGAGCAATGGTGGGGGTTGTTCCGGGTTCATCACATTGTCTTCGACGGCACTTCTGCCTTGCTGTTTCTGAATCACTTGTTCGATGCCTACCAGAGTCTTGTCAGCGGCCTGCCGCCGCGCGTCGAGCAACCGTCCGCGCACTTCGCTGAGTTTGTCGCCTGGCAAAACGAAATGCTCGCGGGGCCTGCCGCACAGCCGTTGCTCGACTATTGGCAAGGCGCGCTGGAACAAGTACCGCCGCCCCTGGAGCTGACGACGGACTTCGCCCGCAGCAGCACGGTGTCGTTCGAAGGCAGCAGTCTTCGCCAGCCGGTGCCTGAGGCACTGAATGCACGTCTGGAGTGCTTTTGCTCCGAACATGGATTGACCAGGGCGGTATTTTTCCTGGGGGTCTTCAATGGGTTGCTCAGCCGGTACACCCAGCAACAGGACATCGTTGTCGGCATGCCGACGCTGGGGCGCCCCAAAGAGTGTTTTGGGCAAAGCATCGGCTACTTCATGAACATGGTGCCGATTCGCAGCCGCGATATCGAAAGCGGTAGCGCGTGTGACTATTTGCGACGCCTGCAAGAGACGATGATCGATGCCGTCGACCATAGCGATTATCCTTTCCCGACGCTGCTCAAGGCACTCAAGGTGCCCCGCAACCATCGACAGCGCCCGCTGTTCAACATCGCGTTCGCCCATCAGAACTTCGCCAGCAGTCATTGGCTGCAGCACCTCGAGCATCAATACACCACGCCGCTGGGCATCACGATGGTCGAGCAGTTGCGCCAGGAAGGCGAATACGAGCTGGAGCTCGAGATCATCGAAAGCGCCGAGGGTGCGCTGATCAACTTCAAATACGCCACCGCTCTGTTTGAACCGGCACGCATCGAACGGATGCTCGTGCACTACCTGCAGTTGGTGGAAGGGGTCCTGGCCGACCCGCAGCGTTCGCTGGCGGACCACGACATTGTGGCGGCGCAGGAGCGGGCACTGCTGCAACGCTGTAACGACACTGACCTGAAGGTGCCGGCGGTCGCGAGCCTGCTGGAATGGGTGCAGCAACAGGCCGAGCGTGACCCGGAAAAAACAGCCTTTCGGTATCAGGAACACAAGCTCGGTTACCGCGCGCTGATGCAAGGCGCGAAGGCGCTGGGCAACTTCTTGAACGCACGGGGGATCGGGCCGGGGGCGAAGGTTGCGATTTGTGTCGAGCGCTCGCTGGATCTGCCGTTGGCCATCCTGGGTGTCCTGCACAGCGGCGCGGCCTATGTCCCCCTGGACCCGACTTATCCCGGCGAACGCCAGCGCTACATGCTGGAAGACAGCGGTTCCAGTCTGTTGTTGAGCCAGTCGACGATCACCCGCGACTGGCCCGTGCCTTGTGACGTCCTGTGCCTGGACGAGCAGCGCGCCCGCATCGCAGAGTATGCCGACAGCCAGGTACCGCAACTCAAGGTCCGCAGTGACAGCGATCTGGCGTACCTGATCTACACCTCGGGCTCCACCGGCAAGCCCAAGGGCGTGATGGTGCCCCACAGCGCGCTGAACAACTTCCTCCACGGCATGGCTGAGATGCTGCAGGTCGATGAGCGCGACCGTTTACTGGCCGTGACCACCTTCAGTTTCGATATCGCGGGGCTGGAGCTGTTTCTCGGGCTTGTTCGCGGTGCCGAATGTGTCCTCTGCGATGCCGCCGTGGCCAGTGATGCCGAGCGCCTCAAGGCGTTGATCGAGCACAGCGATCCAAGCCTGATGCAGGCGACACCGACGACCTGGCAATTGCTGTTCCAGGTCGGCTGGCAGCCTTCCTCGCGGTTGAAAGTGCTGTGCGGCGGAGAAGCGATGCCGGTGGCGTTGTTCCAACGCTTTCAGGCGTCGTCGGCGCAGGTCTGGAATCTCTATGGGCCGACTGAAACCACGATCTGGTCCAGCGCCAAGCGTCTCGATCACGCCAAGGGCGTGACCATCGGCGGCCCGATCGCAAACACCCAGCTGCATGTTTTCAATCAGTATCGACGCCTGCAGCCGATAGGCGTGCCGGGTGAACTGGCGATTGCCGGGGCCGGGCTGGCAACGGGTTACCATCGACTGGCTGAACAAACGGCGGACAAGTTCGTCGCCGACCCGTTTCGCCCGGGGCAGCGAATGTTCCTTACCGGCGACAGTGCGTTGCGCCTGGAGGACGGCGAGATCCGCTGTCTGGGACGCCAGGACCTGCAAGTCAAAGTGCGGGGGCATCGGATCGATGTCGAGGAAATCGAGACCTGCATCGTCGCGCAGTGCCCGGTGCGGTCGGCGGTCGTCGTACTGCATCAGGCGAGTGAGCACGCCTCGATGCTGGTGGCCTACCTGCAGGCCGACAGTGCTGCTATCGACCAGCAGCAACTGATCGCAACGGTCAAGGCCGAGCTGGGCAAACACCTTCCCGGGTACATGATGCCGCAGCGCTTTGTCTGCGAGCAGGCGCTGCCCATGACTGCCAACGGCAAGGTCGACCGCAAGGCGCTGATGGCGCGGATGTTGCCAAAGGCGCCGGACAAGGTTGTCGCGACAGCACCGCCAGTCAGCCAGCCGCAGAGGGCAGAGCAGGTCCGGCAGGCCTGGCAGCAGGTACTGGGTTATCCCGTGGAGGATGACGAGACCGGCTTTTTCGATTTCGGCGGTGATTCGGTCAGCGCGGTGCAGGTCGCACAGCTGCTGAGTGAGCGGTTGCAGCACAAGGTGGCGGTGACGCTGCTGTTTCAATACCCAACGGTGAGCCTTCTGGGGGCGGCGCTGAATCAACTGGCACCGGTCCTGAGCGACGATGGCGCGCCGAGCATGGCGGACGCAAGCCTGACCCAGGCGCCCGAACGCTTGCCGGACGCGCTGGAGGGGGCCGCGGCGGTCATCGGCATGTCCTGCCAGTTTGCACAAAGCGTGGACCTGGAGGCGTTCTGGGACAATCTCTGCCAGGGCCGCGCCTGCGTCACCCGTTGGAGCGATGCCCAATTGCGTGAGCTGAACGTCCCGGAGTCCATGATCCGGAACCCGCAATTCGTTCCGGTCAAGGCGATCCTGGACGATAAGCATGCGTTCGACGCGACCTTCTTCGGACTCTCGCCCAGGGACGCGGGCTTCATGAGTCCGGCGTTCAAGCACCTGCTGATGCATGCCTGGCGGGCGTTCGAAGATGCCGGTTATATCCCTGAACAGACCCCGAGCACGGCGGTATATATCTCGGCCGGGCAGAGCATGAGCGGCCAGCAGGGAGCGGCGGACGCGGCGTACTTTATCGAAGACGCCGATGAGTATGTCCGCTGGCTGATGGGGCAGGGCGGAAGCATTCCGACCATGATCTCCTACAAGCTCGGCCTGTCGGGGCCCAGCGTATTCCTGCAGACCAACTGTTCGTCGTCGCTGGTGGCATTGCAGGCGGGGCTGGACAGTATCCGCAGCGGCGCCGCGGATTACGCCCTGGTGGGCGCGGCAACGGTATTTCCGGTGTCGATGGCCGGTTATCTCCATCAGCCCGGGCTGAACTTTTCCAGCAGCGGCCAGTGCCGCGCATTCGATGCCGAAGCCGACGGCATGGTGAGCGGTGAGGGTGTCGCCATGCTCTTGCTCAAGCGCGCCAGCCTGGCGCTGGCCGATGGCGACCCGACCTACGCCTTGCTCAAGGAAGTACAGGTCAATAACGACGGGGCCCTCAAGGCCGGTTTTTTTGCCCCCAGCGTCGCGGGACAGGCGGCGGTCATCGGCCGCGTGCTGGACAAGGCGGGGGTCGAGCCGCAAGAGGTCGGTTACATCGAGACCCACGGCACGGGCACCGCGCTGGGCGACCCCGTGGAATTCGCCGCGCTCAGCGACGCCTACACCAGCAGCGCCGGAGCGCTACGGTTTTGTGGCCTGGGCTCGGTGAAAAGCAACATCGGGCACACGGACACGGCTGCGGGGCTCGCCGGCTCGATCAAGGCCATCCTCAGCCTGGCCCACCAGAAGATCCCACCGACACTGCATATCGACTCGCCAAACCGGCAGATCGACCTTGAGCACTCGCCGTTCTTTCTGGTGGACCGCTTGCGGCCGTGGCCGGCGCAGCCGGGGCGACCACGGCACGCGGCCGTCAGCTCCTTCGGGGTGGGCGGTACCAACGCCCATGCGTTGTTCCGCAGCGCCGACGACTTGCCCGCGCGTCCGGCGTCCGTGGGCTCGGGCCCTTATCTGGTGTTGCTGTCGGCCAAGACCGAGGACAAGTGCCGGGTGGCCGCGCAGCAGTTGCTGGCCTTTGTGCAAAACAGCGCTCCCTCACTCGATCTCGGCGATCTCGCCTACACCCTGCAAGTCGGCCGCAAAGCCTGGCCGCAGCGTATTGCCATGGTTGTGAGCGACCGTAACGAGCTCTGCCGCACCCTGGCGAACTGTATCGAGGGGCGTGCCGACGATGCGTTGCATCGAGGGCGGGCGAGTCGCCAGCTGGCCGCCCGCGAAGGGCTCGCCTCCGCCGCGAGCGACGTACACAGACTTGCCCTGCACTGGGTCCAGGGTGGCCACCTCGAGGGCTACCAAGCGCCAACCGGCGACAGACCGCCACGGCGCATTCACCTCCCGACTTATCCCTTCATCACTGACCGCGAAAGGCACAGTATGCCGACCACTTTGCAGAACACTGTCGAGCCCGTTCCCGCGCCGCCGGCCGGAACGGCCAGCCATGCCCTGCAGGGCGCCGTCTGCTGGGTCCGCGAGCCTTCACCCGCTGGCGAGTCGCAGCAGGGCGGCAGGACGGCGATCGTTTGCGACGCGCTCGACTTGCCCGGCGCACCAGGCGAGATGCTGCACATCGACCCTCGGGTCTTCAGCGACCAGGCCGCCCTGGCGACACTGTTCGAACAGCACGCGCACCTTGAACACCTGATCTGGCTACTGCCCGAGGACCGTATCGGTACATTGGCGGGCATGCAGGCCGAGCAGCACCGAGGGGTGTTATGGGGCGCCACCTTGCTGCAGGCACTGGGGGGAAGCTACCACGGCAAGGCGCTCAAGTTTACGGTGGTGACCCGGCGCAGCGTGGCGATTTTCGACCAGGACCCTCTGGTGGCCACCCACAGCGGGGCCCATGGACTGGTCGGGACGGTGGTCAAGGAACACCCGCACTGGCAGGCGCGGATTGTCGATGTCGAGGACCTTGGCGTGGTGTGGACGACAGCCTTCGCCGCATTGCCCTTCGAGCGTAGCGGCAGGCCCTGGGCGTACCGCGCGGGTGACTGGTTCCGGCCTTCGTTGCACCTGCTGGACGACAGCCTGGGCGGCCCCGATCGGCTTGCCGGGTCGACGTACCGCCAGGGTGGGGTGTATGTGATCGTGGGCGGCGCCGGCGCTATCGGGCAGGACTGGAGCGCTTACCTGCTGCGCAACTATCAGGCGCAACTGGTGTGGATCGGTCGCAGCGCGGCAGACGCACAAGTGCAGGCCAGCATCGAGCGGCTGGCGGCCCTGGGCCCCGCGCCGCTGTATGTTCAGGCCGATGCGACGGACCTGGAGCAATTGCAGCGGGCCTGTGACGCCATTCGCCAGCGCTTTCCCCGGATTCACGGTGTCGTGCACTCGGCGATGGTGCGTGAGAATCAGGTCTTGCAGCAGCAGACGGCGCAAGACTTCGAACGTCAGGTCAATACCAAGGTTGCCATCGCGCTGAACCTGGCACAGCTGTTCAGCGAGGAGCCTCTCGATTTCCTGTTGTTTTTCTCATCGATCAACGCCTTCTACCTGGCCCCCAACAGTTGTGCATACGCCGCCGGAGGCAGCTTCATCGGCGCGTTGGCCGACCAGCTCAATCAGCGCAGGGATCGTTGCGCGAAAGTCGTCTACTGGCCGCATTGGGAGACCGCGCAACTGCGCGAGGACTCCCAGGGTGTCCGGCAGCACCTGGCACGGTTGGGGTTCGGGGTGTTGCCTGTCGAGCAAGGCATGGCCCAGCTCGAAACTTTCCTGGCGCAGCCGTTCACGCACATGGCCAGTTTGCGGCTGACCAGTGAAACCAAGCTGCAACAGCTGAACTTCAGCGGTTTCGGCGTGTACGCCAAGCAGCAGGCCTGTGCTGCCGACGTGGTGCCTGCGACGACGCTCGAGCTGGACCAGGCGCAACGCTTGATTGAAATCACCTATGGCCAGCTGGATGAAATCGCACCGCTGCTACGGGCGTTGATGTGGCGACAGATCGACCTGTTCCTTGGCGAAGCGGGTCTGACTTCGGGCAACCGTCGCGGCCGCTATTCATTGAAGCACCTGCAATCGGCGCTCAGCGACGGTCACTACCTGCTGCGTTGGCTCAACGCCAGCCTGCGCATTCTCGAAGACCGCGAGGAAATCACCCTTTCAGGCGATCAAATCATACTGTCCAGCGCCCTGGAAGATCGGGTCGACAGCAGCTGGGAGCGTTGGCAGACAGTCAAGGCCGAGCTGGAAAAAGATCCGTTCCTGGCATCGGTCAGCCGTTTTATCGACGTGGCGCTGCAAGCCACTCCCGATGTGCTGGGCTCGCGCAAGAAAGCCACCGACGTGTTTTTTTCCAACAGTTCGATGGCACTGGTGGAGTCCATCTACAAGGAAAACCCCGTCGTCCACTACTACGGTTCGGTGGTCGGCAAGCTGGTCGCGGCCCAGATCGAGGCGATTGTGGCTCGACAACCGGACGCCAGGATTCGCCTGCTGGAAGTGGGCGCCGGCACCGGCAGTTGTACCGAGCATGTGTTGGCCGCTCTCAAGCCGTTTGCCGAAAATATCAGCGAATACTGCTTCACCGATCTGTCGCAGTTGTTCCTGCAGCGAGCCGAGCGTCGCTACCGCTCCGAGCATCCGTACCTGGCCACGCGGATTTTCAACGCCGAGAAAGAGCCGCAAGCCCAGGGGATGACGCCTGAACACTACGATGTGGTGATCGCCGCCAACGTGATTCACGCGACTCAGGACATTCGCACCTCGGTGCGCCATATCCAGTCGTTGATGAAGACTCATGGTCAGTTCCTGCTGTTGGAGCTGACTGAAAACTCACTGTTCTCCCACCTGACGTTCGGCTTGCTTGAGGGCTGGTGGCGCTTCACCGATCCTGAGTTGCGGATGCCTTATGGCCCGGCATTGTCGGCCGCGAGCTGGCGCAGCGTCTTGCTGGATCAAGCCTTCGATCGCGTCAGCTTTCCCTGTGCAGCCCTCAAGCGCAGCGACCTGCAGGTAGTCGTCGGCCGCAGCAGCGGGTTCGGTCTCGGTCCGCAGTCCCCGCGCCGCTGGACATCGGTGCAGGCGCCCGAAGCTACGGCCCCGGCACAGCCCCATGCCCCGGCAGCCAGCCCAGGTGCGGCGCTGGCACGTACCGTTGCCTGCCAGGCCGCTCCGGCGCAGGTGGCCGTATCGTCGGCGTTCGCTCAGGTGCGCAGCACCCTGGCGCAGGTCTTCAGCCAGGCCCTGGGGGTTCCCACCAGTGATATCGATGGCGACGAGTCTCTGGGCGATTACGGTCTGGACTCCATCATCGGGGTCAAGCTGGTACAGCAGATCAATGCCCAACTGAACGTGGAGCTGGTGGCGGGGGTTCTGTTCGAGTTCAACACCCTGAACCTGCTGGCCAGCCACGTAGCCGGCTTGTTGCCCGAGTCGAGGGTCACGCCTGCGCCTGCCGTCGAGCCGGTTTGCGCCGCTGTCGCGCCGCCGGTTCTCCAGCAGCCGGCCCAAGTGCTGACGCCGAGCCACAAGCCTCGCCCTCATGATGTCGCCATCGTCGGCATGAGCGCGCAATTTCCCGGGGCAAATTCGCTGTCGGCGTTCTGGAACAACATCGAGGAGGGAATCGACTGCACCCAGGAGATCCCGGAGGAGCGTTGGGACTGGCGGCAGTTCTTTGGTAAAAGCGACGGCGCGAACCCCCGCACCGAGTCACGCTGGGGCGGCTTTATCGACAATGTCTACCACTTCGATCCGCTGTTCTTTGAATTGTCGCCCTATGAAGCGGCATTGATGGACCCGCAGCAGCGCCTGCTGCTCAAGCACGCCTGGCTGGCGATCGAGGATGCCGGTGTCGCGCTCAAGCGGTTTGCCGCGAAGAAAACCGGTGTGTTCATGGCGGTCGGGGCATCCGAGTATGCGTACACCGTGCAATTGCCGGTGGGCAATCCACTGGTGGCGTCGTCGATTTCATCGGCGATGGTCGCCAACCGGATTTCCCACCTGTTCAACCTGCGCGGGCCGAGCGAGCACTACGACACCGGCTGTTCGTCCTCGCTGGTGGCTCTGCACCGGGCACTGGTGGCGATGGCCAACGGTGAGTGCGAGCAGGCCCTGGTCGGCGGGGTACAACTGGTGTTGTCGCCCCTGGGCGCGATCAACCTGGGGGCCGTGGGCTTTCTCAGCAGCGATGGCCAGTCCCGTTCATTCCAGGCCGGCGCGGACGGTTTTGTCCGTTCCGAAGGCGTGGGGGTACTGGTACTTAAATCCCTGGAACAGGCGATCGCCGACCGGGACGATATCTACGCGGTGCTCAAGGGCAGTGGGGTGGCCCACGGCGGCAAAGGGGTTTCGCTGACGTCCCCGAATGCCCAGGGCATGAAGGAGGCAATCGTCCAGGCGCTGGACCGTGCTGGCGTGGAGCCCGGCTCCCTGTCCTATGTCGAGACCCACGGCATTGCCTCGGAAATCGGCGACAGCATTGAGATTCAAGCGCTGAAGTCGACCCTCGACGATGGGGCGGCGCCGGAAGATTGCGTCTTGAGCAGTCTCAAGCCGGTGATTGGCCACGCCGAAATCGCTTCGGGGATCGGTGCGCTGATAAAAACCGCATTGGCCTTGCGCAACCGCCTGCGCCCGGGGGTTCCCGGTTTCTCGCAGGCCAGCGAGCACCTGTCGCTGGCCCATAGTCGCTTGAGCATTGCCGCGCAGCCGCGCGACTGGCCGGCGCCGGCGAGCGGCCACCCACGCCGTGCCGGGGTCAACAGCTTCGGTTTTGGTGGGGTCAATGCATTTGCCGTGCTTGAAGAATATGTCCATGAACCCAGCGCGTGGCCAAGCCAGGCAGGCGAGCGGCAGTTGCTGGTCCTCAGTGCCAAGCAGGACCCGGCGTTGCGTCGCAGTGCGGCAGCGCTGCTGGACTTTCTGGAAAACAACGCAGCCCTGGACCTGGCGCAACTGGCCGCCGCCCTCTGGCGCAAGACCGCGTTGCCGGTGCGATTGGCGATGGTCGTGAGCGATCTTCAGGAAGCCGTCACCCACTTGCGTGCTTTTGTTGCCAGCGAGCCGGGACAAGCGGGGCCTCTGCCGGGTTGTCATTATGGTGATGAGAGCAACCGTTCGCCGGCCCTGCACGAGTTGCTTGAAAGCCCCTCGGGCGCGGCATTGTTGCAGGGGGTGCGTGAGCAGCGCGATTACCCTCGGCTGGCGAGCCTGTGGTGCTGCGGCGTGGCCATGGACATTGATCCGGCCCTGAGCGAGCAGCCTGGGCTGCGACTACCGGCCTACGTCTTTGATGAACGCATCTGCAAACTGCCCGCCCACACGGACGGCTTCAGCATGCCGAACCTGTCGGCCCCAGGCCGTGCCGCCGCGCCGAGAGAGGCCGAGCGGGTAAGGCATGACGGCGCCGCGCCGCAGGACGCCGAAGCTCAGTTGCGGCTGATGCTTGCCAGCTTGTTGCAACTGGAACCCGATGAGCTGGATTTTCAGCGGCCTGTTGCGCAGTACGGTGTCGACTCGCTGACCGCGGTGATGTTGCAGAACCGGATTTTCGAGCACTACGGGATCCGGCCCGGGCTGCCGCAGTTGTTGAACTGTCGAAATTTCGCCGAGCTGGCCCGCAGCTTGCCCCAGGTCCCGGCGACGGTCGCTGTTCAACCTCGCGAGTCGGCGCTGGCCGAGCATCCGCCGAGTGTCGGCCAGCAAGGTCTGTGGACCGAGCAACGGTATTTCGCACAACAGGCCGGATACAACATCCCCTATGCGTTCCGGCTTGATGGCCGGGTGGACGCCCGACGGCTGTTCGCTGCCGCCGAAGAAACCGTCGCCCGCCACAGCTTGCTGGGCGCAAATTTCGAGTTGCGAGGCGAGAGCCTGTGGGTTCGTAACAACGCCCACCCACGTCCGCAATGCACGGTTCATGAGTACCAGGGCGCCGACGATCAGGCACTGGAAGCGTCCATGCGGGCGATTGCCAGAAAGCCGTTCAAGCTGGAGAGCGATGCGTTATTGCGTGTCGATCTGTTTGTCCAGGCACCCGACCAGGACAGCACGGTCCTGATGTTGACGTTCCATCACTCGGTGTTCGACGGCAGCTCGTTGCCGATCTTCCTGGGCACCTTCCTGGCGCTTTACGAACAAGGTCCAGAGGCCGACGTACCGGCACCGCGCAGCAATTATTCCGCCTTTGTCGAGTGGCAGCAGCGCTGGCTGCTCAGTGAGGAGGGCGTGCGCGCCGGTCGCTTCTGGCATTCGCGGCTGAGTACCCCGCATATGCCGCTGGCGCTGCGTGGCCAGCAGCCAGGCGAAGGGCGCGACAGGCAGCCCGAAATGCTCAAGGTGGCGTTGCCGGCCCGTACCCTTGAAGGGTTGGCACGGATGGCCGAACAGCACAACGTGAGTAGCTACAGCTTGATGCTGGCGGCCTTTGGCCTGTTGTTGCGACGTCTGGGGGCGACCAGGCAACTGCGTGTAGCGACTCCTTTTTTCGGCCGTCCGCATACGCAGTTCGAAGACCTCGTGGGCTACTTCGTCAATTTGTTGGTGATGCCCCTGGATGTTCCCGAGGAGTCCGCGCTGGGGGACTGGTTGCCGACCTTGCAGCAGGAGCTGCTCGAGGCACTGGAGCATGGCCATTATCCGTACCCGCGCCTGCACCAGGAACTGGCGCGTCCGGGACAGCCGCTTTACGACGCGGTGTTCATGTACCAGAACTGGGTGCGCTCGACCCAGCGTCGACTGGCATCGAGTGGACGACACCTGCAGCCCATGCTGCAGATCCAGCAGCAAGTCGATTTCCCGCTGGCGTTCGAGGTTTTCGAAGGCGAGGAGGGGAGTACGCTGTTCTGTCATTTCGACGCGGCGATTTATCCGCCGGCGATGATGCAGGAACTGCAACGGCAGTACCTGGAGCTGTTGGCCACGCTGCCAGCGTTGGCCGCGGCGCAGGGTATTCCCCAAGCCGTGGCGCCAGCGGCACAACCCAGCCTGGCGGCGCTGTTCGAACGGCAAGCGGCGCTGACGCCTCATCAGGTGGCATTGATCTGCGACGACCAGCAGCTTGACTACCAGCGACTCAATCAGCGCGCCAATCAACTGGCCCGCGAGATCCGGCAAGCGCTGCCAGCCTATGGCGAACAGGAGGCCGTGATCGGCCTGTTGCTGGAGCCGGGGCCGGCGTTTGTCGCCGCTGCGCTGGCCGTCTGGAAACTCGGCCTGGCCTATCTGGCGCTGGACCCGGCACTGCCAACCAGCCGTTTGGCCTACATGGTCGCCGACAGTGGCTGCCTGCTGGTGGTCAGTCACGGGGCCGCCCGACAGCGTTTGCAGGGAACCCTGGAATGGGCCGTGCCAGAGTTGGACCTTGATGCCCGACAGGCGCAGATCGACGCTCAAGATGTCAGCGATGGCGTGAGCAGCCGGTTTCAGGATTTCTGCTACGTGATCTATACCTCCGGCTCCAGTGGCCGTCCCAAAGGCGTCAAGGGCAGCCAGCGTGGCACGCTCAACCGTCTGCAATGGGGCTGGAACACCTTCCCCTATGGAGAACAGGAGTGCTGCTGCCAGAAGACCTCACTGAATTTTGTCGACCATGTGGCAGAGCTTTTTGCTCCGTTGCTGCAGGGCGTACCGAGTGTGGTTCTTCCCGACCACTGGTTGCGCGAACGTGGCGCGGCGGCTTTTCTCCAGGCTCTCGAGGGGCATCGGATCACTCGGATGGTGGTGATCCCGTCGTTGCTGCGGGCGATGCTGCAGGAGCCTTCGGCCGCTACGGCGCTCGGCAGCTTGCGTTATTGCTTCAGTAGCGGCGAACCCTTGTCGGCGGATCTGGCAAAAACCTTCTTCGCTCTTTGCCCGCAGTCCGAACTGATCAATATCTACGGCTCCAGCGAAATGAGCGCGGACGCGACCTTCAAGCGCGTCACACCGGGGGCTGAAGAGCAGATCAACATCGGCCGTGAGCTGGACAACGTGAGCGTGGTCATCGTCGACGAGCAGGATCGTCACTGCGCCATCGGCGTCACAGGGCAATTGCTGGTCGCCGGAGATGCCCTGGCCCTGGGTTACATCGGCCAGGATGACGAACACGAACAGCGTTTTGCGCTGCTGGATCTCGATGCCACGGGGCCCCGGCGGTACTTTCGCAGTGGCGACCTGGGGTATCGGCTGGCGAATGGTGAGATGGTGCTTTCGGGGCGCCATGACCAGCAGGTCAAGGTCAAGGGACAGCGAATCGAGCTCGGCGAGATTGAAGCCGCGCTGCGAGAGCATGCCGGTGTCCTGGAAGCCTTGGTCAAGCAGGTCGGTGAAGACTCGGGACTGGAAGCGTTTCTGACGCTGAGCGAAGCGCTCGATGGTCGCACCCTGCGTGAGCACCTTGGCCGGATCTTGCCGCGGCACATGATCCCCAATCGCTTCTATCAGCTGGCGCAACTGCCGAGACTGGCCAGTGGCAAAGTCGACCGGTTGAGCCTCTCGGCGGCGGGGGCTCGCTTGCTGCCCTACGACGCGCAACACGAGCCTGGCGGCCCGGACTCGGCAATCGGCAGCGATAACGCGACGCGCCTGCTGCAGGCCATTGCGCAAGTCCTGCAGGTGGCGGCCAGCGAGCTCAGCCTTGACCAGGACTTCTACCAACTGGGCTTTGATTCATTCCGTTTCGTACTCCTGGCCGACGCCTTGAACACTGCGTTTGGCGTCAACAGCTCACCAGCGGACTTCTATCGCCATGGCACGCCGCGCAAGTGGCTGGCCAGCCTGGCGTTGCCCTCCGGTGATGAGGCTCGTGAGCCTGTACCGACCTCGGCGGCCCTCGATGAACCTATCGCGGTGGTGGGGATGGCCGGGGTGTTCCCCGGCGCCGATGACCTGGGCCGTTTCTGGCAGCAGTTGTATGAGGGGAACGACCTGGTCAGCGAAACCCCCGCTGCCCGCTGGCGTTGGCAGGACTATGCCGACCAGCCGGGGGGCGCCGCCTTGCGCTGGGGCGGGTTTATCAACGATGTCGACAAGTTTTCCCCCGGTTTCTTCGGCCTGTCGCCGCTGGAGGCCGAATTCATGGACCCGCAGCACCGTTTGTTCCTCGAGTCGGCCTGGCATGCCCTGGAAGATGCCGGTTATGCGCCGCGTACATTGCCCGAGCGTGAGGTGGGCGTGTTTGTCGGGGTCAGTTCAATGGATTACGCCGGCAAGCTGATGATCAACGGCGAGGTCGATCCGCTGGCGAATTTCGGTAATGGCCACAGCATGCTGGCCAACCGAGTGTCCTACCTGCTCGACCTGACGGGGCCGAGCGTGGCGATCGACACCGCCTGCTCCAGTTCGTTGGTGGCGATTCACGAGGGGGTCAAGGCCATTCGCAATGGCGATTGCCGCTGGGCCCTGGTGGGTGGGGTCAATATTTTGCTCGAGCCGCGCATCACGCTGGCCATGGGCAAGGCCAAGATGCTCAGCCCCGAGGGGCGCTGCAAGACCTTTGCCGCCGATGCCGATGGTTATGTGCGAGGCGAGGGGGCCGGAGTGCTGGTCCTCAAGACGCTCAAGCAGGCCTTGGCCGATAACGATCAGATCCATGGCGTCATTCGCGGTAGTGCGGTCAATCACGGTGGTCGTGCCAATTCGATGACCGCCCCCAATCCCCAGGCACAAGCCGATCTGGTGCACCAGTTGTACCAGCGTGTGGGGATCAGCCCGGATCAGGTGAGTTACATCGAGACCCACGGCACGGGGACTCCGATTGGCGACCCGATTGAAATCAACGCGCTGAAGGAAGCCTGGCAGCGCGGCGGGTATCAGCCCGCATCCGGGGCGCGCTGCGCCCTGGGGGCCTTGAAAAGCAATATCGGCCACCTCGAGGCCGCCGCCGGGATCGCCGGTGCAATCAAGTTGTTGCTGTGCCTCAAGCACAAAACGCTGGTGAAGAACCTGCATTGTGCGCGCACCAATCCCTACATCGACTTGCAGGACAGCCCGTTCTATCTGCTCGAGGACAGCGGTCCCTGGCTGATCGACTCCACGCGTCCACGCATGGCCGGGCTCAGTTCGTTCGGTATCGGTGGAACCAACGCTCACCTGCTTTTCGAAGAATTCTCAAAGGAATCTGCTGATGAATGATCGTGATGACCAACTGATCGTGCTTTCGGCGTTGCAAGCGCAGACTCTGCCAGTACTGGCGCAACAGTTGCTCGAGCATGTGCTCGGCCGGCCGGATCTGGCGCTGCCCGATATTGCCTATACGCTCCAGGTCGGCCGCGAAGCCTTGCCGCACCGTCTGGTGTTGCTGGCGGTGTCCATGACGCAGTTGATTGCCCGGCTCCAGGACTATGTGCAGTCGCCCGAAGCGCTTGAACCACCGTTCTGGAGCGGGGTTGCCGAGCGCGCCCGGGTCGAGCAATGGAGCGTCGAGCAATCCCGCGAGGCCAGCCATGAGTCCCTGGCCAGGGCCTGGGTCGACGGAGTCACGCTACCCTGGGCCGGGCTCTGGGCCGGGCAAGCGGTACGCCGGACCAGCCTGCCGGGTTACCCCTTCGAACGTGAACGGCATTGGGCGCAGCCGGAACAGCTCGCCCAGGCCGAGCCTCAAGGTGGAGTCACGCATCACGCGCATTTGAGCGGCAACGAGTTTTTCCTGCTTGACCATCGACTCAATGGCCGGGCGATTTTGCCAGGCATGATGTACATCGAACTGTTGAGCCGTGCGCTGCGCGCCGCGGGGCAACCGGCCGCGCCCTTTCAGTTGCGCGACCTGCTCTGGTTGCAACCGATGTGGGGGGATGCCGCCGGGATCGATCTGCAGGTGCTTCTGCGGGCGGGGGGCGAGCGTGGGCAACAGCTCGAGGTCCGCTCGCGAGCGGCTGACGGTCAATGGGTGGTGCACTGCAAGGCTGAGGTCTGCGCTCCCTTGCGAACGGCCAGCCGCCTGGACATCCCGGCGCTTGAGCAACAGGCCAAGAGCCAGTTCACAGGAGCCGAGTGTTATCCGCAACTGACCGCCATGGGGCTGGAGTACGGTCCTGGCCACCAGTGTATGGAGCGTCTGTGGGTCGGTGACTTCGGTGTCCTGGTCAAGCTCCGCGCGCCTGAGCTCACCGAGCCTGCGCAGGAGGACTTTCTGGTCCATCCGGGAGTATTCGACTCGGCCCTGCAAGCGGCCCTGGGGCTGAATATGCAGGTGTCGGGCGCGGGCCAGGCGAGCGTTCCCTTCGCTCTTGCGCACTTCGAACTGCTGCGCGCATCGGCGCCGCCATGCTGGGCCTGGCTGCGGCCACAGCCGGGAGCCGGGAGTTCGGCAGCATTGCAGTTGATCGATATCGATCTGTTCGACGCCGAGGGCGAGCCCGTGGCGCTGTTGCACGGATTGGCCTCGCGCGTGCTGGCCCCCAGCAGCACTGCTTCCACAGGGCCGGCGCAAGCCCCTGCCGCACCCGCACCCGCGCCGGCCGGGGATCTGCGCTACGCGGCGCTCGCCTACTTTCGCCAGCAGTTCGCGCGGATCCTGCGTCTGAACGAAGACGACATCCAGGAGCAGGTGCAACTGGAGCAGTACGGTATCGACTCGATCATCATCATTCGCCTGACCGATGAGCTGGAAAAGACCTTTGGGCGTTTGTCCAAGACATTGTTCTTCGAGTACCAGTCGCTGGGGGAAGTGACGGACTACTTCATGGCCGAGCATGCAGCGGTACTGCAAGGAATACTGGAGCCGGAAACCCAGACCCCACCCCCCGCGGCAGTCGGCGTCACTCCTGCCTCGGTGGTCGCGTCCGAAGCGCCGGCACCGATGCGCTCCGCCAATGAAGACGATGATCAGGAGATCGCGATCATCGGTCTGGCGGGGCGCTATCCTGGGGCACGCAACATGGAGGAGTTCTGGAGCTGCCTGGCGAACGCCCAGGACATGATCCGTGAAATTCCAGCCGAGCGTTGGGACCACCAGCGCTTCTATGACCCGGCCAAGAACACCATCGGCAAGACGTACTGCAAGCACGGTGGCTTCATCGATGATGTCGACAAGTTCGATCCCTTGTTCTTCGGCATCTCGCCGCGTGAAGCCATTGGCATGGAGCCACAGGAGCGCCTGTTCCTGGAGTGCGCCTATGAGACGCTGGAGGATGCCGGTTACACCCGCAGCAGCCTTCCGGCGGCGCCGGGCGGCGGCAAGGGACGCAGTGTCGGGGTGTTCGTCGGGGTCATGTACGAGGAGTACCAGCTGTTCGGCGCTCAATCGACTGAGCGCGGTTACCCCTTTGCCGTTCCGGGGCATCCGGCCTCGATCGCCAATCGGGTGTCCTACATTTTCAACCTGCAAGGCCCGAGCATCGCGCTCGATACCATGTGCTCGTCCTCCATCACCACCTTGCACCTGGCCTGTCGCAGCATTCGCGACGGCGAGTGCGAAATGGCGTTGGCAGGTGGCGTTAATGTGTCCATTCATCCCAACAAATATCTGATGCTGGGCCAGGGTGGCTTCGCGTCGGCCAAGGGCCGCTGCGAGAGCTTCGGTGAAGGTGGCGAGGGGTATGTGCCGGGCGAGGGGGTGGGTGCGGTATTGCTCAAGCGCAAACGTCAGGCCATTGCCGATGGTGACCAGATCTACGGCGTCATCAAGGCTTCGGTGCTCAACCACGGTGGCAAGACTAATGGCTACACGGTCCCCAATCCACTGGCCCAGGCCGAACTGATCTCGGCGGCGTTGGCCCAGGCCCGGGTTCCGGCGCGTGCGGTGAGTTACATCGAGGCCCATGGCACAGGCACGCCACTTGGCGATCCGATTGAAATCGCCGGGCTGTCCCGGGCATTTGCCCGGCAAACCCAGGACCGGGGCTTCTGTGCCATCGGTTCGGTGAAGTCCAATATCGGTCACTGCGAGAGTGCTGCCGGGATTGCCGGGATCAGCAAGGTGCTGCTGCAGATCAGGCACGGACAACTGGCCCCTTCGCTGCACTCGGCGACCCTCAACCCCAACATCGATTTCGCCGGCAGCCCATTCTATGTGCAGCGCAGCCTGACGCCGTGGCAGCGTCCGACGCTGAGTGAGCACGCCGTTGAAAAGACCTGGCCCCGCTTGGCGGGGATCTCGTCTTTCGGGGCGGGAGGGGCTAACGCCCACCTGTTGATCGAGGAGTACCTGCCTTCGAGCGTGCCGCCGCATACGGCGAGGTCAATGCCCGTGGCCATTGTGCTTTCGGCAAAAACCGCAACCGCCCTGCATCTTTCCGTGCAGCGGCTGGCGGCGGCGCTGGCCAGCCCGGCATTGTCGTCAGCGGACCTGTCTGGCATTGCCTTTACCCTGCAGGTCGGACGCGAAGCGATGAGCGAACGCCTGGCGCTATGCGTGAGCTCTCACCAGGAGCTGCGGACTCGACTGGAGGCCTGGTTGCAAGGCGACAAGGTTGCGGCGGGCCTGTTAAGTGCAACGGTCAGCGCCGCGTCGGCCAGTGGGCCGAGTGTCGCCGCGACCGATCTGCCAGCCGCCGTCGCGGCCTGGGTCGCGGGTCAGGAGGTGGACTGGCGTACGGCGTATGCACAGCCGTACCCGCAAAAAGTCAGTCTGCCGACCTATCCGTTCGCCCGTGAGCGCTATTGGGTCGAGGACGAGGTCGAGGCGGCCATGCTGGCCGATGCCGGTCGCGCCGGCCAATGGCCGACAACACGGCCACTGCATCCGCTGGTACAGAGCAACACTTCCTGCGTCGGCCTGCAACGCTTCAGCAGCCGCTTCGATGGCCGTGAGTTTTTTCTCGACGAACACCGCATCAACGGGGAGAAACTCTTGCCTGCCGCGGCATCCATCGAGATGTTCACGGCGGCGGCGAAACTCAGTCATCGCCAGGGGCGCGGTGGTTCTGCGCTACGCCTGAGCCAACTGGCCTGGCTGCAGCCGATCTGGCAGCGCACGGCTGAACTGCGGCTGGACATCGAGGTACAGGGTGAGCCCGATACCGCTGACTGGCACCTGCGGTGTGTCGACGCTCAAGACCCTGAGCGTGTGTATTGCCAGGCCACTGTCGCCGATTGCCCATCGCGTTCGCTTCGGCATGACGTCGAGCAATTGATCGCCGGCTGCAGTCGCCATCTGAGCGGCGCCGAGCTGTATCAAGGCTACCGGGAGGCCGGTTATGAGTATGGCGAGTCTTTCCAGAGCATCGAGACGCTGTGGGGTAGCGATGACTATGTGATTGCCAAACTGCATATGCCGCAGGCCCGAGAGGCGAGCCAGGCCAAACCGTTCGATGTGCCGCCCTCGTTGCTGGACGGTGCGTTGCAGGCGAGCGCGGGGTTGATGCTGCCCGGCGCGCCCGCCGGTTTCTCGGTGGCCCTGCCGTTCGCCATCGACAGCCTGGAACTGTACGGCCCTTGTGAGAACACCCTGTGGGCGTACGTCCGGCGTCAGCCGGCGCAGAGCGAAGCGATCACCCGGTTCGACATCGATCTGTGCAATCGCGCGGGCAATGTCTGTGTCGCCATCAAGGGGTTCAGCTCGTTACGGCTCAAGTCGGGCGATACGACCGGGCCCACGATGACCACCCCCGGCTCAACCCCGCACACCCTGGCCAGCCGCGCCACGACCGAGGCCGAGCAGAAGGTCTATCTGTTGCCGCAGTGGACCCTGGCGCAGCCTGAGTACAGTCCGTTGTCCCATGATCTGCGGCGCCTGTTGATCCTGGGGAGCCGGCAGGAAGACCTTGCGCGAATCGTCGAAGGCCAGCCTGATGCGGTCTGCCTGCAAGTCAGCCCCGACAGCGGCAGTGCCGAGCTCTTGGCCTTGCTCGAAGGTCGGGATATCGAGCATCTGATATGGCTGGCCCCCAGCGGCAGGCATTCGCCTTTCGACCAGGCCGCGATCCTGCAGGCGCAGCAGGGCGGGGTGATGTTCCTGTTCAACTTGTTCAAGGCCTTGCAGCAGATGCCGGTTGCCAGCACGGT
The DNA here is from genome assembly GCF_002843625.1 of Pseudomonas sp. 09C 129. Taxonomy (NCBI): domain Bacteria; kingdom Pseudomonadati; phylum Pseudomonadota; class Gammaproteobacteria; order Pseudomonadales; family Pseudomonadaceae; genus Pseudomonas; species Pseudomonas sp. 09C 129. Next base: position 2,809,063 of record NZ_CP025261.1, read on the forward strand.
GTTCGAGTTGACCGTGGTGCAGTACGAGACCAGCAGCTTCGACGGGCGGGCGAGCAATTTTACCCAGGCAGGCGTGCATGGCCTGGTCGGTACCATGGCCAAGGAGTCGCCGCGCTGGCGGGTCCGCAGCGTCGACATCGAGCGCGACAGCGTGGGAGCCCTCAGGGATATCCTCCGCCAGCCTTGTGACCCTCTGGGCCTGCAACGAGTGCGGCGCAACGGCCACTGGTACGTCCGCCAATGGCTCAAGACCGAGTTCCAGCAGCCGCCACGCGGCGACTACCTGTGCCAGGACGGTGTCTATGTGGTGATCGGCGGGGCAGGCGGGCTGGGCACCGCGTGGAGCGAATACGCGATTGGCCACTGCAATGCGCAGGTGATATGGCTGGGGCGGCGGGCGCTCGATGCCGATATTCAACGACAGATAGACAGCTGTGCCCAGGCAGGGCGTGCGCCGGTCTATTACCAGGCCGACGCTTGCGATCTGGAGGCTCTGCAGGCGTGCCTGCAGCAGGTTCGCCAGCGTTTCGGCAGCATCCATGGCGTCATCCATTCGGCGTTGCTGCTCGAAGACAGCACGCTGGCGAATATGGATGAGGCGACACTGCGTCGGGTGTACTTCGCCAAGCTCCAGAGCAGCCTCAACCTGGGGATCGCACTGCGAGAGGCGCCCCCGCAGTTCCTGCTGTTTTTCTCCTCGACCGTGGTGTTCACCCCGCCGCCGGGCCAGGCCAACTACAGCGCCGGGTGCCTGTTCCAGAATGCCCTGGCGGAGCAGCTGGCGCGGGAGTTGCCGAGCCGGGTCAAAGTCATCAACTGGGGCTTCTGGGGCAATACCGGTATCGCGGCCTCCGCACACTACCGTGAACTCATGGCGCGTAACGGCATTGCCTCCATCGAGCCGGTGGATGGCATGGAAGCGTTGAACTACCTGTTTGGCGACGACCTCGATCAGCTGGCGTTGCTCAAGGTCACGGACAAGGTCCGCAACCCGCCCGCGCTGATTCCTTCCGACGAACAGTTGACGGTGCTGGCGGCACAGTCCGGGCTGCCTGGCCATGACTCGGACCAGGCTGCCCGCCCCGATGGCAGCGTTGTCGAGCGCTGGCGCCAGTGGGCCGCCACCCCGGGTGCCGCCGTATCGATACTGGACATAGGGGGCTGTTTCGCGGCGCGCGGCGATGTGCTGGAGCATCTGCAAGCCATGCAGCGGTATGTGTGCAGCCACGATGGCGATGCCGAGCGGTTGATGATCGCCGGGCTGGAAGGGCAGGTTGGCGGACTGCAAGCGGTGGCTTTCGACCCGCAATGTGACATCGCCGGGCAAGGCCTGAAACCGGGGGAATACGATCTCGTCATTGCCCTGGCGCAAGCGGCTGGAGATTTCCGGCTGACGTTGCGCCACATCAAGGTGTTGCTCAAACGCCAGGGAAGCTTGTTGGTCGCCAGCCATGGACGCACCGACGAGCTGCGCCTGGCCTTGCATCGGGAAGGCTTCAAGGTGATGGGGCAGCTGTCGGATACGGTCAGCGGCGAGGTGCTGGAAGCCGTCAGCGATGGGGTCATTCGTCAGCCGTTGCGTTCGCCAGCCAACGCACAACACGCGCCGCAGGCGAGCCAGCCGCCGGTGACGGCTCAGACCGCCCAGGTACACGAAGGGCAACTGCTCGACGCCGCTCTGGTCCACTTCAAGCGCCTGATCGCGCAGGAGCTGCGGATTCCCGTGGAGCGCCTGGACGTCGACGAACCGCTGGACAGCTATGGCATCGACTCGATCTATTCGGTACGGCTGGTCGCGATCCTCAATCAGTCCTTCGCCGATGTGAGCAATACACTGTTTTTCGAGGTACAGAACATCCGCGCCCTGGTGATGCATTTCATCAACAAACATCGGCTCGAGTTGGAGACATTGCTGGGGGTGCAGCCGACGCCGTCGGACGTCGCGCCGGCGCCAGCGTTCGCAGCACCGGCGCCGATTCCGCTGGCCGCTTGGCCGCAGGCGCCGAGCGCTGTTACGGATCCCCGGAGCAGCGCCTGTGACATCGCGGTTATCGGGATGAGCGGGCGGTATGCCCAGGCAGACGACCTGGAAGAGTTCTGGCAGAACCTGTCCCAGGGGCGCAACTGCATCAGCGAAATTCCGCCAAAACGCTGGGACTGGCGCCAGCATTTCGATGAGCAGCGTGGCAAGTGGGGCAAGCACTACAGCAAATGGGGCGGATTCATCCGCGATATCGACGCGTTCGACCCGTTGTTTTTCCAGATATCGCCGACCGAAGCCGAGCGTATGGACCCACAGTCCCGTTTGTTCCTCGAACAGGCGTATGCCTGCATCGAGGAGGCCGGTTACACCCCCGGTACGTTATCGAACGGAAACCGGGTCGGGGTGTTTGTCGGGGCAATGAACGCCGACTACGTCAACGGCGCCAGCTACTGGTCGATCGCCAATCGGGTTTCCTACCTGTTCGACTTCAAGGGGCCGAGCCTGGCGGTCGACACGGCGTGCTCCTCGTCCCTGAGCGCCATTCACCTGGCAATCGACAGTCTGCTGTCGGGGTCGTGCGACAGCGCGATTGCCGGTGGGGTCAATCTGATCATGAGTCCGACCCACTACATGGGGCTGTCCCTGATGGGGATGTTGTCGGAGAGCGATCAGTGCCGGGCCTTCGGTGCCGACGCCGATGGTTTCGTCGACGGTGAAGGGGTGGGCGCGATTCTGCTCAAGCCGCTGTCGGCCGCGGTGGCCGCTGGCGATCACATTTACGGGGTGATCAAGGGCAGTGCGATGAATGCCGGAGGTCGCACCAGCGGTTTCACGGTGCCGAACCCGGCGGCGCAGACCGCGGTGGTGAGCGAGGCCTTGCGGCGCTCCGGAGTTCCCGCGCGCCAGATCAGCTATGTCGAGGCGCACGGGACCGGTACGCCGCTAGGTGACCCGATCGAGATCAAAGGCCTCAGCGATGCATTTGCCGACGCTGGCAACGAGCGTCAGTTCTGCGCCCTGGGTTCGGTCAAGAGCAATATCGGCCACTGCGAAAGCGCCGCCGGCATCGCCAGCGTGACCAAGGTGCTGCTGCAGCTCAAGCACTCCACACTGTTGCCGACGCTGCATAGCGAGCGCAGCAACCCGCGTATCGATTTCGCGCGCACACCGTTCAAGCTGCAACTCAGCGCGCAGGAGTGGCAACGCCTGTCGGTGGAGGTGGACGGCCAGATGCACTCCGTAGCGCGCAGTGCGGGCATTTCATCATTCGGGGCCGGCGGGGCCAACGCCCATCTGATCATTCAGGAGTACCAGGACCTGCGACCGCGGACTCCCATTGCATCCGGCGTGGTATTGATCCTGTTGTCGGCGCAGTCGGCTCCCCAGTTGCGTCAGCGCGCCGAACGTTTGCTGGCGCATTTGCAGGGAAGCGGTGCTCAGGTCGATCTGCGGGATTTGGCCTACACCCTTCAGGTGGGGCGCGAACCCATGGAGCATCGCCTGGCGTTCGGCGCTTCGACGCGGGAAGCGGTCTGCGAAACCCTGAAGGCGTTTGTCGAAGGGCGCGATGTCGAGCGGGGCGAGCTGTTCCAGGGCTCCGTGCAGGATCACCGCGAGGCCATGGGCCTGTTGCAGGGCGATGAGGACCTGCGCCAGACCATCGATCACTGGTTTGAAAAGGGCAAGTTCGGCAAGTTGTTGGCCCTATGGGTCAAGGGCTTGCAGGTGGACTGGCAGCGCTTTTATGCCGAGCGGCCGGGTCGGCGCGTGAGCTTGCCGACCTATCCGTTCGCCAAGGAGTTCTTCTGGCTCGACCTGGGGGCGCAGGCGGTCGCGCTGTTGCCGTCACTGGCGGCGCCCGCGCAGCTGCATCCGCTGTTGCAGGAAAACCGTTCTGGCCTGGAGGGCGTTCGTTATGTGAGTCATTTCAATGGCTCCGAGCCCCTGTTCAGGGATCACCGTGTTGCCCGGCAACGTCTGCTACCGGCTGCCGCGCAGGTGGAAATGATTCGTTGCGCGGCCACCTCGGCGCTGGGGCAGGCGGTCGATAGCGTGATGCCCATGCGCCTACGGGACCTCGCGTGGGTGACACCGGTCAGCGGCGAGCAGCCGCTGAGCCTGGAGTTGGTGCTCAAGCGCACCGCCACGGACCTGCAATTCTGTCTCGGGCAGTCGATCTCTGCGGCCGAGGGGACCTTCCATTGTCAAGGCAGCATCGACTTCCCTGAAGCCCAGGCCCGGAGCGTGGTTGATCTCGACAGCCTGCGCGATGCCTATCCGCCGCTGGCGCTCGGCGCCGCCGATTTCTACCAAAGACTGGCCGAGCATGGCCTGGAGTACGGCGCGTCGTTGCGTACCCTGACTTGGCTGGGGAGCAAGCCGGACAGCTTGCTGGTGGGCCTGAGCGCAGATCCGCAGGCCTATAGCGATGCGCGTTATGTGATCGATCCCGGTGTGCTCGATGGGGTTCTGCAGGCACTGGCCCTGTTCGAGCCGGCGGCGGCCGCCGGGCCACAGCCGTCGATAGCCTTGCCTTTCGCGGCGGACAGCATCGAGTTGTTCGCGGCCTGTCGCGGCACGTTGTGGGCGCATCTGCGGCGACAACCGGCGTTCAACGCCCTGGGGCCGAAAACCGATATCGATGTGTACGACCAGGCCGGGGGCCTGTGCCTGTCGCTGCGCGGCCTGGTAACCCGTGGATTGCCCGCCGATGCCACGCCATCTCTGGAAGACGACGCACTGGTGATTCTGAGTCCCCGGTGGACGCTGGCCAACCTTTGAAGTCCGAGGGACAAAACATGCAGCATTCAGCTCACCAGATTTATTTTTGCCACATGGCTTCATTGCCGTTCACCGCCCTGAGCGCGCATTACCCCGATGCCCAGTGTCATGACTTCAGCGACGGGGCATCCGCTGCCCTGGCGCAGTCCTTTGAACGCCTGTCCGTGGCGTTGCTGGAGCAGGTCCATCAATGCTTGCGCCGTGGCGACAAGCAGCTGCCGTTGGTTCAGGTGATCCTCAGCGAGGAGCAGTTTGCCCAGCGCTCCGGCATTGCCGGCCTGTTTCGCACCATTGCCAGTGAATACCCCGGCTTTCGCGGGCAGGTGATCGCGGTCAATGCCCAGGAGAGCCTGGCAACGCTCACGGCGAAGTTGCGCGGCAACGCGCAGGCGGGCGATCGCCATGTGGAAATCCTTTATCGCGATGACCAGCGGTATGCGCTGGACTGGCAGGAATTGACGCTGCTCGATCATTGCCCCAGCCCTTGGAGGGCCGGGCATGTCTATCTGATTACCGGCGGGCTGGGCGCGGTAGGGCGCCTGTTGATCGAGGAAATTCTGGCCCAGGGGTTCAACAGCCGGGTGATCCTGGTCGGGCGCTCCAGCGTGGACGAACAGGCGCGCAAACAACTGGAGGCCTGGGCGCGTGCCGGTGTCCTGGTCAGTTACCGGCGTACCGATATCGCCGATCCGGAGCAAGTCGATAACTTGATCGGTTGGGTACTGGAGACCTGTGGCCGGCTGGACGGGGTGATCCATTGCGCCGGGATCATTCGCGACAACCTGTTGCTGAACAAGTCAGTCAGTGAGTTCGAACAGGTGCTTTCCCCCAAGGTTCGTGGCGCCGTGAATCTGGACCAGGCGACCCGGACGCTGCCGTTGTCGTTCTTTGCCTTGTTCTCTTCGCTATCGAGCGTGTTGGGCAATGCCGGGCAATCCGATTACGCCGCGGGCAATGGTTTTATGGACGGTTACGCCCGGCTGCGTGCGCAACGGGTGCGTTCCGGGCAGGGGACAGGCCGATCGGTGTCGATCAACTGGCCCTATTGGCAGGACGGTGGCATGCGCATGGAGCCACGGCAGGTGGAGCGCATGTGGCAGGAAAGCGGCCTGCGTGCGCTGTCCACCGAAAACGCCCTCAAGGCTTTCTATCAGGCCTTGGCCCAGGGCGATGAGCAGGTGTTGGTGGTCGAGGGCAATGTCCGGCGCATACGTCAGGTGGCGACGACATTGCATGGTTTCAGTCCGTTGGCCGAAGCTCCGGACGTCACACCGCTGGCGACTCCAGTGGCTCGGGGAGAGACCGGGGCCGGGTCGCGTTCTGCACTGCTGGCGCACTTGACCCGATTGGTGGCGCAGGAACTGGGGCTTGCCGAACAGCGGATTCAGGTCGATGCCTTGCTCAGCAAGTACGGTATCGATTCGGTCATGATGATGAGGGTGATCGCGCAGCTGGAAAGTGATTTCGGTTCCTTGCCCAAAACACTGTTTTTTGAGTACCAGACGCTGGCGGAACTGGCCGATTTTTTTGTGGCGCAGCATGCCGAGGTCGTGGCCCGTCGCTGGCCTGTGCCGGGACAGGTTGCGCCGGGACAGGTTGCACAAGGAGAGGTCAAGGACGCGGTTTGCGCCGACGCGCCCGCATTGCCGGTTCAGCCTCCGGCACCGCGTAGTGTCGAGGCGTCCGTGCATGGGCTGGCCGGTGACGCCGAACAGCCGCCGTTGATCGCCATTGTGGCGGTGGCGGGGCGTTATCCCGGTGCTGACTCGGTGGATGAGTTCTGGAAGTGCCTGGCCGAAGGTTACGACGGCATCAGTGAGATCCCGCCCGAGCGCTGGAATGCCGACGACTTCTATGCCCGCACGCCGATGTTGGGCAAGAGCACCTGCAAGTGGGGCGGTTTCCTGGAAGAGGTCGCGGCGTTCGATCCGGCGTTTTTCAAGTTGACGCCGCGGGAGGCCAGCGTTCTCGATCCGAACGGGCGCCTGTTCCTGCAGACGGTTCAACACCTTTTCGACAGCGCCGGTCTGACCCGTCAGCGTATCGCCGAGCGTTACCAGTCGAAGCTGGGGGTGTTCGTCGGCGCGATGTACCAGCAATACAGCGCCGTGGACAGCGATCTGCTCAGTGAGTCGCTGGTATCGATTTCCTCCTACAGCTCGATCGCCAACCGCGTTTCCCATGTTTTTGATCTGCGCGGGCCGAGCCTTGCGCTTGATACCATGTGTTCATCGTCGTTGGTGGCCTTGCACTACGCCCACGAAAGCCTGCTGCGGGGCGAATGCACGGGTGCCATCGTGGGTGGTGTCAATCTGTCGTTGCACCCCAAGAAATACATCGGCCTGGGGGCATCGAACATGTTGGGCAGCGCGCCCGACAGTCGCAGTTTCAGCGACGGCAGCGGCTATCTGCCGTGCGAGGGAGTGGGCGCCGTGCTGCTTCGGCCGTTAAGCGATGCCTTGCGCGACCAGGACGAAGTGCTGGGGGTGATCCGTTCGACCCATGTCAGTCACAGCGGCGGGGCCAGCCATTACGCCACGCCGAACGTCAAGGCGCAGACGGCCCTGATCCGGGAAAGCCTGGAAAAGGCCGGCGTCGCGGCCAACAGCATCAGTTACATCGAAGCCGCCGCCAACGGCACCCCGCTCAGCGATGCCGTGGAAATGCTGGCGCTGCGCAAGGTCTTCAGCGAGCCTGGGGTGGCCTGTGCGATTGGTACGGTGAAATCCAACATCGGGCATGCCGAGGCCGCTTCCGGCCTATCGCAACTGACCAAGGTGCTATTGCAACTCAAGCATCGCAAGTGGCTGCCAACGCCGGGCATCGGCCAGATGAACAGCGATATCGATTGGCGGCAGGCGCCTTTTGAACTGCAATCGACGCTGCGCGACTGGCCACAACCGATCCTCACGGTCGATGGCAAGGAATGTCGCGTACCGAGGCGGGCGGCCATCGACTCGTTTGGCGCAGGCGGAACCTATGCGCATGTCATCGTCGAGGCGTTCGAGATTGCGCAGCCGCAGTGCCCGGCACCGGTACCGCTGGCCACCGAAGAGCAACTGATCGTGCTGTCCGCCGCTAGTCCCTCGTCGTTGCTGTCCCTGGCGACGGCTCACCTGCAGTCCCTGGGCTCGGGCCTGGCCACAAGCCTGGTCGACTATGCGCGCGCCCTGCGCCAACAGCGTGAGGCCATGGACTTCCGGCTGGCGATGGTGGTGTCCGACGTGAGCGAACTGATGCGGAGCCTGCAGGCTTTTTGCGCGGACCCCGAGGACTGGTCGAAACGTGATGGTGTCGGTTTTACAGGGGCTGTCGAGACGCCCGATAGCCGATTGCTGGAAGCTCTGGCACAGGATCGCACCACCGACAGCCTGATCGACGACGCCGTCGGGCAAAAGCATCTGCTCTCGTTGGCGGCGCTGTGGGCGAACGGTATTGATATCGACTGGCGACGTCTGGACGGCAGTGACTGTCATCGCCCGGTGGCTTTGCCGCTTTACCCGTTCGACAAGGTCCGCTGCTGGGTCGGCGCGGCGCCGTCGGCGGCAGAAGCGGGGCCGCAGCCATGGGCCGAGGAAAAGCTGCAAGGGCCGCTGCTGGAGAGGATTCGGCGGATCCTCGCGGAAGTGACCGGACTGCCGGCGACCACCTGGCGCGAGGACCGGGCGTTGAGCGAGTACGGCCTGGGCTCCGCGACCTTCATTCTGTTTTACCAGCGGCTGAGTGCGAGCTTCGGCGAGTTCGCGCTGGCCGATCTGCGTGAGTGCCAGACGCTGAACGACATCGTTCGCCTGCTGGACGCACAGCCGGTTGCCTCGATCGAGTCGCATCCGGTACGCCACCTCAGCCGGCGTTACCCGGAGCTGGTTGCGCTCAACCAGGGCCGTAGCGGGCGCCCGGTGTTCTGGATTCATGCCGGCATCGGTGGTGTCGAGGCTTACCAGGCATTGGCACAGCGCATCGAGCGCCCGTTCTTCGGTATCCAGGCCCGCGGCTACATGAGTGAACGTGCGCCACTCCAGGGCTTGCAGGCGATGGCGACCTATTACTGCCACCTGATCCTGATGCAGCAGCCGGACGGTCCCTATTCCCTGGGCGGTTACTCCCTCGGCGGAGCCCTGGCCTATGAAGTGACGCGGCAGTTGCAGGAGCTCGGTGAAACGGTGGACAGCCTGGTGATGGTCGACAGCCTGGACAGTCACGCCATGAGCGGGGCGGGGGTTTCAACCAAGACGCTTTATCTGCAGAGCGCCAATATCGCCATCGGCGCCTCGTATGGCGACGACCTGGAACAGGCGCTGGAGAACATGATTCACCAGGAACGGATCGACAGTGACGTCAGCGACGATGACTTCCTGCAGGCCCTCGCCGAGCAGGCCTGCCAGCACAGTTCGGATGTTTCGGTCGGCCAGCTGATGCAGCGTATCCGGCATAACGCCAAGGTGCAGTCGGCCTACGACAGCACGAACTTCCAGATACTGCCCTTGCCTCATCCCGCGGCCGTTCGATGCCATTACCTGCACAACCGTGGCGGCAATTACTTCGGTGGTCTGCAACCGTATCTGTTCGTGCGCGGGGAACACAGTGCCTTGGGGCAGGACGACTACGCACAAGGCTGGAAGCAGCAGATGCCGAGCCTTGAAGTCGTCGAGGTGGATGCGTTGTGTCACATGTTGATGCTGTCCACGCAACCGGCCCTGGACCAGATCGGCAGCTATTGCCAAGGGCTGTATGCCAAGACCGACAGGGTAACGCCCGGGTCGACAAAAAACCTGTCGGCGCAATCGGTCGAGGCCTGAGCCGCCAATCGGCGGTCCCTAATGAAAAGGAGTGCATGGAAATGAAAGCCTACATTTTTCCCGGCCAAGGGTCGCAAAGCCAGGGCATGGGTGGCGAGTTGTTCGACGAGTTCGATTTTTATACACGCATGGCGGATGACATCCTCGGCTACTCGATCAAGGAGTTGTGCCTGAACGACCCGGAGCGCCAACTCAACAACACGCTCTACACCCAACCGGCACTGTTTACCGTCAATACGCTGTGTTACCTGAAAGCCATTCAGGACGACCCCACGCCCGCGGCATGCCTGGCCGGTCATAGTCTGGGGGAGTACAACGCGCTTCTAGCCGCTGGAGCATTCGGTTTCGATGATGGTCTGCGCATCGTCCATAAACGCGCGCAACTGATGAGCAGTGCTTCCGGTGGCGGCATGGCGGCGGTGATCAACTGCGACATCGACAGGCTCCGTGCCTGCCTGAACCAGGGGGGGCTGGATGGTATCGACGTGGCCAACTACAACTCGGACTCGCAGATTGTGATCGCGGGGCTGCAACCCGACCTGGCAGCAGCCTATGGCTTGTTTGACGAGCAGGGCATCGTCTACGTCCCCCTGAAGGTCAGCGCGGCATTCCACTCCCGCCAGATGGCGCCGCTCAAGGAAGCGTTCGCCGATTTCCTGAGGGGTATCGGGTTTTCCCCGTTGCAGGTTCCGGTACTGTCCAATGTCGATGGCGGTTTTTATAGCGACAGCAACCTGGTGGAGCGGCTGTCCGCGCAGCTGTGCAGTTCGGTGATGTGGCGGGATTCGGTGCTGAACATGCGGGCAGCCGGTGTCACGCGGTTCAAGGAGGTCGGCCCGGGCGACGTGCTGACCAAGCTCGTTGGGAAAATACTATGACGCAGCTAGAGCACGGGTTTGAGCGAAGCGTGCCTGGCCGGGTGCGGCAGGGCGAGCCGATGTCGCCGCGCTTGCAACAGCTGCTACGCCTGTTCGGTCCCTCTGCGAACAACGGTAGGGTACTGGAGGAGCTGGAGCGCACTATCGCGGGACATCCAGCCGGCTACTTCAGCAACCCAGGGTTCGGGAGTGACGCTCGGGGGGGGCTGGAGTCGGCGTTCTCCAGCGTCTGTCTCCCGGAGTCGCCCGTGTGCCTCGACGAGCATGTCCAGTACCTGCAGAACCAGGTGTTCAGCCGCGCCACGCCGACGGCCTCGCCGTCATTCATCGGCCACATGACTTCCGCGTTGCCGTCGTATCTGCTGCCGTTGGCAAAGATCATGACGGCGCTGAATCAGAACCCGGTGAAGCTGGAAACCTCCAATGCCTTCACGCCGCTGGAGCGTCAGGTACTCGGGATGCTGCACCGGCTGATCTATGGCAATGACGAGGATTTCTACCGACAGACGTTGCACAGCGGCGAGCATGCCCTGGGGGCATTCTGCGCAGGTGGGACCACCGCCAACATCACGGCCCTGTGGGCCAGTCGCAATAACCTGCTGCCCGCCGACAAGGGGTTCGCGGGCGTTGCCCGGGAGGGGCTGGCCAAGGGGCTCAAGCACTACGGTTACGATGGCCTGGCCCTGCTGGTGTCCGAGCGCGGTCATTATTCATTGAAAAAAGCGGCCGATCTTCTCGGCATTGGCCAGGACCAACTGATTGCCGTGCCCACCGATGGCGCCGAGCGTATTCGCATCGATGCCTTGCAACGCTGCCTTGAGCGGTTGCGCCTGGACAATATCAAGCCGCTTGCGCTTGTAGGGATCGCAGGGACCACCGAAACCGGGGCTATCGACGATCTCGATGCCATGGCCGATGTGGCCGCGCAGGCGGGTTGTCATTTCCATGTGGATGCGGCCTGGGGGGGCGCGAGCCTGATGTCGGATCGACAACGCCCCTTGTTCAAGGGAATAGAACGCGCCGACTCGGTGGTTATCGATGCGCACAAGCAGCTGTATGTGCCGATGGGGGCCGGCCTGGTCTTTTTCAGGCAGCCGACGCTGACCGCCGCGATCAGCCAACATGCCAATTACATCGTGCGCAAGGGCTCCAAGGACCTGGGGCGCCATACCCTGGAAGGCTCGCGCAGCGCGATGGCGATGTTGCTGTACGCCAACCTGCACCTTCTTGGGCGTCAGGGATATGAGCAGTTGATCGATCACGGCGTCGACAACGCCCGTTACTTTGCCGACCTGATCAAGCAGCAGGACGACTTCGAGCTGCTCAGCGAACCGCAACTCTGCCTGCTGACTTATCGTTATGTCCCGTCGCCGGTCATGCAGGCCTTGCACAAGGCTGACGCTGCAAAGGTGGACGCTTTGCAGGAATGCCTGGATGCGCTGAACGACGATATCCAGGAGCGGCAACGGGATGCCGGACGCTCCTTTGTCTCGCGTACCCGGTTGACGCCGGAGCGCTGGGCAAACCGCTCGATCAGTGTCTTGCGCGTGGTGCTGGCAAACCCGCTGACGACTGCGTCGATACTCCAGGAGGTTGTCCAGGAGCAACGGGCACTGGCGCTCGGCAGCCGGTTTCTGCCGCGGTTGCTGGCCTTGCTGGCTCAAGGACCACAATCTTCGGTCACGGTATGAGGCATATCGGTCAGGTCGATGCCCTGCATGAGCGGCTGGAATTGCCCCGGGGGCAGATCCACTTATGGATGGCAACGTGCAGCGAAATCGAGCCGGCGCTGTTTGAACGCTATCGCCAGGAGTTGCTCTGCGAAGAGGAGAGGGCGATCGAGTCGACCTTTCATTTTGCCCATGATCGTCGGCAATACCTGATCACCCGTGCCCTGGTGCGTTGTGTACTTTCGCGCTACAGCCTGCGGGCCGCGGCGGATTGGCGGTTCGGCAAGACGGCGCACGGCCGCCCGACGATTCTGTGCCCGTCCGATGAGGAGCGTGAGCTGTCGTTCAACATTTCCCATGGCGCGGGAGTGGTGCTGGTCGGGGTGATGAGAGGCGGCCAGCTGGGGATCGACACCGAGTCCTATGAGCGACGCGATGATTTTGTCGCCATCGGCCAGCGCTGTTTTCGCGCGGACGAGGTCTCGGCCCTCGATCGTCTGGCGCCGGTGCAACGATGGCAGCGATATGTCGGCTACTGGACGCTGAAAGAAGCCTATGTCAAAGCCACGGGGGCGGGCCTTGCGACGGCGTTCGACTGCTTCGGTTTCCATATGATTGACGAGGAGCGAATCGAATGCCGGTTCGATGACCCCGGGCAACAGGCCACAGGCTGGCATTTCAGCCTGCTCGAGCCGAACGTCACTCATGTGGCCGCCGTGTGCTGCGCGGGGCATGGGAAGCGCGCCCCGCATCTTCTGCTGCGTCGCATATGTCCCCTGGTCAGCGAACACTTTGTCGACTTCACCTTTTTGGCCCGATCAGCCTAGATGCCAGCTGCCGGGCTTATGTGTTTCTTGAGGAGTCAGAACCCATGACCCAACGCAAAACCATTTTCATGTACCCAGGACAAGGGTGTCAGTACTTTCACATGTGCAAGACCCTGTTTGTTCACGACCCCGTTTTTCGTGACAGTCTCAAGCGCCTGGATCTCTGGGTGACGGCCGAGATCGGTGGGTCGATCATTGAATATGTGTTCAACGACCAGGTCAGCGCCCTGATCCCGTTCGACACCACCCTTTACTCCAATCAGGCGGTCTTCTGTTTTGAATATGCCTTGACCCAATCCCTGTTATCGCGGGGTATCTATCCCGATGTGCTGTTGGGTGCGAGCCTGGGGGAGGTCGTGTGTGCCGCGGTGTCCGGGGCGCTGAGCCCCAGAGAATGCATCGACCTGCTGGCGTTCAGCTCCCGGGTGCTGGCGCGGACCTGCGAGCGAGGAGGGATGCTCTCGGTCTTTGCACCGCCAGCGCTGTTCGACGAAGACCGGCTGTTGCACGAGAACTGCGAGATGGCATCGGTTTCCTTTGACAGGCACTTCGTAATCGCCGGAAAAAGCACATCGATAGAGCGGGTCGAGGCGTATCTGAAGGCGGGCAACCATATCACCAGCCGCTTGCCGGTCGAGTATGGTTTCCACTCATCGGCCATCGATCCTGCCCGCTCGGCACTGCGCGAGCATTATGGAAACAGTGCACCCGGTCACCCGTTGGTGCCGGTGTTCTCCTGCCAGAAAAAAGCGATCATCCGCACCTATGAGGCCGATCATTTCGATGCGGTGCTCAGAGAGCCGATTCATTTCAAGGAAACCCTGGCAATCCTGGAGCAAGAGGGCCCCAACCTCTATGTGGATGTCAGCCCTTCCGGAACCCTCTCGACCTATTGCAAGTACATCCTTGATCCGGGTTCGGCGTCCAGAACGGTACCGGTCTACACACCGTTCTCGAAACACCGGACACTCGATCCGGCACTCTGGTTGCTGTAGTGCGTCAGCGTATGGGTATACCGGTAGGCCGGGAGGCAGCTACTGGCCTGAACGTAGTTAACGGGCAGGGTATCGGTGCAGATGCCTGCTCCACGCAGCAGCCCCGTACAGAATCAACAGAATAGAAAAGGGCCCACCGCCAGGTGGGCCCTTTTTGTTTCTGCAATGGCCAGGTCAGTCAGGGCAACACCCCCATATGAGCGGAGGGTGTGCCCATCGAGCGTCAGACCAGGCTGATCATGTCCGCGCTCAGTTGCGCGGGGTTGAAGCCGACCAGGGTGATGCTGCTGTCTCCCGCCACGATCAGGCTGTCGCTGCCTTGCTGGCTGGTGGCGCTGAGGACGGCGGCCGTGGAGGCGAACAAGGACTTGGAAAACACCAACTGATCGAAGCCGTTCTGGTGAACGTTGAAGTCGCTGATCACGTCATGGCCGAAGCCGCCCACGTCGAAGACAAACAGATCGCTGCCCACACCGCCGCTGAGGGTGTCGTTGCCCAGGCCACCCACCAGGATGTCGTTGTGCGCGCCGCCGTAGAGTGCGTCGTTGCCATTGCCGCCGAGCAGGGTGTCGTTGCCGTTTCCACCGTGCAGCAGGTCATTGCCCGCGCCACCTTCGATAAGGTCGTCGCCGCCCTGGCCGAAGATCAGGTCGCGGGAGGCGGTACCCTTCAGCAGGTCTGCCAACTGTGTGCCTTCGGTGGCCTTGGCGTAGCTCTTGTCCGATCCGAACAGGCCTTCGAAATCGAGCTTGCTGCCGGTCACGGTAAAGGCTGGGGTCAAGGCCTGGCCCAGGAGGCCTTCGAACTCGACATGCTCGACGTCGTGCAGCTCCTTGAGGCCGTAACGTCCGTTGGTGTCGTTGAGAAACAGGCTGCCATCGCTCAGGCGCACGGCTTCGTAACTGGTGACCGTACCCTGCAGGAAGACTTTGTCGTCGCCCACGCCGCCGGCGACGATGTCGGTGCCGGTGCTGACCTTGAAGCTGTCGTTGCCGGCGAAACCGTCGAGGAAGTCGTCGTTCCTGCCGTCCTGCAGCTTGTCCGCGCTGTCCGTGCCGAGGAGAAAGGCCGGTGTGCCGAAGTGGTTGGAGGTGGGGGAGTATTTGTCGCTGACCCAGGTAAAGCTGCGGCTGACCGGGTCGAGGTTGCTGATGACGATGGTGCTGTCACGCTCGATGTAGTCGTAGAACGTCGACTGGCCGATGCGCTGGATGGGGTTGATGAAAACGCCTTCCAGGTGCGCCACCCAACCGTTGGGATTGATCACGGAGAAGGGGCCGTTGGGCCAGGTGGGCAAAGCGTAGACCGTATCGAACAGCACGATGTTGTCGGTGGTCGAGGTGTAGCTGGCGTCACTGCCTTTGAGGGCCGCGAGAATGGCGCCGCTCAGGTCGGTCTGTTCGCCGATGAGCCGGTGCACGATGTCGTTTTCGAAGCCGAAGTTGAAGATGCCGTCGCTGTTGCTGGCCTTTGGCGACGCCATGCCAAAGTAGTCCGAATCCTTGAAAAAGCCGTCGGCCAGGTTTTCCCTGCCCTGGTACATGCTGTTGGTCACGGAGCCGCCCTGGCTGTAGCCGGTGACCAGCACATCCTTGCCTGTCAGGTTATGGCTGGTGGCGTAGTTCTTGATCGAGTCGAGCAGGTAGTCGTAGCCGTGGATATAGGAGTTGTCGATCATTGCCGGGTATCCCAGCAAGTCCATCGGCGAGTTGGTGCCGGCAATCGAAAAGCCCATTTTGACCAGCTTGCCGCTCTCATCGTATTGGCCGAATACCTTGGCCTGGGAGCCGGATACGTTTTCGCCCTTGAAGCTGCCTGTCAGGTCGAGGTGGCTGCCGTCGATGCCCAGGTCGCTGGCGCTGATCTCGCGCCAGCCCTTGGGCAGGACAAAGGTGTTGCCTTCGCCCAGGACCGCCCCGGGCAAGTGGTAGAGCGCGCCTACCGTCGCTACGCCGCTGGTGTAGGTGGCCAGGTTCCAGGCATCTGAAATCAGCACGCGGCCGTCTTGGCCCTTGTAGTCGAATATCGCCATGGTTCGTTTTCCCTCACAAACTAAAAAGTCATGAACAAAAACAAGAGCTGAAGTCTTCTTGTTCTTCTTCGCTCGGATTTCGGAGCCTGGTGACTGCGCGCTCCGGAATCTGCGCCCAAGCTACTCATTCGTCTGGAAGGCGTGGGTCGGGCAGCCGGGTATTGGCACGATCGTCCTGGAAAAAGGCGGATCAAGCCGCAACAAATCTGGGTTTAT
The DNA here is from genome assembly GCF_002843625.1 of Pseudomonas sp. 09C 129. Taxonomy (NCBI): domain Bacteria; kingdom Pseudomonadati; phylum Pseudomonadota; class Gammaproteobacteria; order Pseudomonadales; family Pseudomonadaceae; genus Pseudomonas; species Pseudomonas sp. 09C 129. Next base: position 2,825,245 of record NZ_CP025261.1, read on the forward strand.
TACAGTTTGGTTACCGTGAGGCGGGCCCCGCAGCCGTTTACTGCGCCGGGCCCTTGAGGTTTCAGCGAAGCGGTGCTGAAACCTCCTTCCTGTGCGACGAGAATTTTCCGGCTTACCCCCAGCGCCGGAACAGCACGCTGGCATTCACCCCGCCAAAGCCGAAGCCATTGGACAAGGCGTATTCCATCGCCAGCGGCTGGGCCTGGCCACGAATCAGGTTGAGGCCTTCGGCGCCGGCATCCGGGTTTTCCAGGTTGAGGGTGGCGGGGGCGATCTGGTCGCGCAGCGCCAGGATGGTGAAGATCGCTTCGATCCCGCCGGCGGCGCCCAGCAGGTGGCCGGTGGCCGACTTGGTCGAGGCGATGGCCAGGTCGCTGTGGTTGCCAAACACGCTCTTGATCGCCGCCAGCTCGCCTTTGTCGCCCACCGGGGTCGAGGTCGCGTGGGCGTTCAGGTGCCGGACCTGGGACGGCTCGACGCCGGCCTGACGCAACGCCTGCTGCATGGCGCGGCGGGCACCGTCGCCGTCCTCCGGCCCGGCGGTCATGTGATAGGCGTCGGCGCTGGTGCCGTAGCCCACCAGTTCGGCGATCGGCGTGGCGCCCCGGGCCAGGGCGTGTTCCAGCTCCTCGATCACCAGCAGCCCGGCGCCTTCGCCCATCACGAAGCCGTCGCGCGCCTGGTCGAAGGGCCGCGATGCGCGTTCCGGCGTGTCGTTGAAATCGCTCGACAGGGCGCGCGCGGCCGCGAAACCGGCCAGGCTGACCCGGTGAATCGTGGCTTCCGTGCCACCGCAGACCGCGACGTCGATCTCCCCGGCGCGAATCATCCGCGCGGCGTCGCCGATGGCCTGGACGCCCGCGGCGCAGGCCGTCACCGGCGTGCCCAGCGGCCCCTTCAGGCCATGCTGGATCGACACATGACCGGCGGCCATATTGCTGAGGAAGGATGGAATGGTGAACGGCGAAAGACGGCGCGGCCCTTTGCTGTCGGTGGTGCGCACGGCGTCGGCGATGGCCGGGAAGCCGCCCACGCCCGACGCGATGATGGTGGCGGTACGTTCCTGCGCCTCTGCCGTCTGCGGCGCCCAGCCGGCCTGGGCCAGCGCCTCCTGGGCGGCGGCGAGGGCGAACAGGATGAAGCGGTCCATCTTGCGCTGTTCCTTGGGCGCCAGCAGCGCGTCCGGATCGAAGCCGGCCTGCGGGTCCTCGGTGCGGTCGGGAACCTGGCCGCCGATGCTGATCGGCAGGTCGCCGATCAATGCTTCCGGTAGCCGGCGGATACCCGACTGCCCGGCCAGCAGGCGTTGCCAGACCTGTTCGACACCGCAGCCCAGCGGGGTCAATGCGCCCATGCCGGTGACGACAATGCGTTTGTTCATGACCTTTGTGCTCCTTCATCTCGTATAGGGTGTGTCGCTCTATGGACGTCACTATCATCATGAAAGTAACATGCCCGGACCACAAATACGCAACTGCGAAATTCGAGGAACCGCCATGCAACGCAAGACCCTCCTTCACGACGAATGCCCGATTGCCCGCAGTCTGGAGCGTGTGGGCGAGTGGTGGAGCATCCTGATCATGCGCGACGCCCTGCATGGCCTGCGGCGTTTCGAGGAGTTTTCCCGCAGCCTGCAGATCGCCCCCAACATGCTCACCCGGCGTTTGAATTCGCTGGTCGAGGACGGCTTGCTGGAGCGTCAGGCCTACAGTCAGCGGCCGTTGCGCTACCAATATGTGCCGACGGCCCGGGGCGAGGATTTTCGTGTGGTGCTGATGGCGTTCGTCGCCTGGGGCAATCGCCATTACGCGCCGGAAGGGGAAAGCGTGCAGATCGTCGAGCGCGCCACCGGCCGGCCGGTGCGGCCGATGATGGCCGACCTGGCCGATGGCCGCCCGGTGCCGCTGGAGGCGTGCACGGTCCAGGCCGGGCCGATGGCCGGCGAAGGCATACGTCAGCGCCTGGGAGCGCTGCAGGCGATGGAGGCCGAGGGCGAGGCCTGAGAGGCCGCGAATCGCCGCGGCCCCCTTGGCTTAACGACAGGCGCTTGTCACTGGTCCTTTTCGCAGTTGACCATCCACGAGGCGCCGAAGCGGTCGACCAGCATGCCGAAGCGCGCCGCCCAGAAGGTGGCCTCCAGCGGCATCTGCACAGTGCCCTGGTCCGCCAGCGCGGCGAACACCCGCTCGGCCTCGGCGATGCTGTCGACATTCAGCGATATCGAGCAGCCGTGGATACCCGAATATGGCCGGTCGGGCGTGCTGTCCGAACCCATGATGGCCTGGTCGCCCACCAGCAGGCGGGTGTGGATGACCCGGTCGTGACACTCGGCGGGAACATGGTCGCGAGCGGGGCTTTCGCCGAAGGTCATCATCACTTCGAGGGTGCCTTGCAGGCACTGGGCGTAGAACTTGAAGGCGGCGGCGCAATCGCCGTTGAAGATCAGGTAGGGGTTGATTTTCATGCTGGGACTCCCGGATGGCAGGGGCCGCGGGCGCGCCGGGTGAGCCGGCCCGCTGGCAAAAGCTGATGGGGTGAGGCCTTCACTAGCAAAGCCTAAACCTGTGTGGCAGTGGGCTTGTTTTTAGACGGATTTCTCATGGCCCCGTGGCGGGTTATCACCCTTGGGGCACCCCCTGTCAGGCCCGCCGCCCGGTTGGCGGCGAGCCTAGGCTGGTGGCTACACCAGCCGGGTCTGGGGCATGCCCAGCAGGCCGGTCAGGCGGTCCATGATCGCCTGTTGCCGGGCGCGGTCGGCCAGGTAGTCGGCCTCGGCGCTGGCTACATCGGCCGAGCAGTGCGGGCAGGTGGTTTCGTGGGCATGGATGTACTGCCAGCAGCCGCGGCACAGCGCCAGCTGGGTGGGCAGGCGTCCTTCCTCGGGGGATTTCTGCCCCTGGTTGATCCACGCCAGCTTGATCACCTGGCCGCTGTCGCTGACGCTGCTGACCGTCTCGCCGGTGTCGATGCGTTCGGTGATCAGGTCGAAGCGACCGACCGCGAACGACGCCTGGGCGGCGTCCTCGAGTTTGACGATGCGTTCGCGCAGGCCCTTCTTCTGCAGGTCCAGGGCGCGGTAGTGGCAGTACGGATTGTTGCCGGGCTTGCCCAGCAGCGAGTGCGAGGTCCAGGTGCAGCCGCCGCGGCACACGTCGTTGTAGTAGCAGGTGCGGCAATAACCCCAGAGGTCGTCGACCGAACGCAGGCGGCCAAAATGCATGCCCTCGCTGTAGTGCCAGATGTCGTGCAGGTTCATGTCGCGCACATTGCCGCCGGAAAACCCCACCGTCGCCAGCGAAGGGCAGCCCTTGACCGTGCCGTCGGCTTCCAGGGCCAGCACCGTTTGCCCGGCGGCGCAGCCGCTCCAGTGCACGCGCTCGTCGCCGAAGCCGCGCCACATATACTCGTAAGGGCCGTAGTAACCGATGTTGTTGCCCACGTTCATCAGCAGGCCGCGTTCCTGGCCTTCGCGGTAGAGGCGCGCGAGCAGCGGCATCACTTCCAGCAGTTGATAGGGTTGCAGCAGCAGTTCCGGGTGGTCCACCGCGTTGCCCATGGCCACCGTCAGCTGGATCTGCCAATGGGTGGCGCCCAGTTCGATGATCTGGTTCATCAGCTCCGGCAAGTCGGGCAGGGTGGCCGCGCCGATCTGTGTGTTGACGCTGACCGCGAGCCCGGCCTGCTTGGCCCGGCGCAGGGTGTCCACGGCCTTGTCGAAGGAGCCTGGGACATTGCGCACGGCGTCATGCAGGGGCGCCAGGCCGTCCAGCGAAACCCCTACGCCGTTGAGCCCGGCCTCCACCGCGGCCTGCATTTTCGCCGGGGTCAGGTTGCGCCCGCCGGTCTGGATCGCGCAGTAGATGCCGTGGTCGTGGATGGCCTGGATCAGGCGGGTCCAGTCCTTGCGCAAATAGGCTTCGCCGCCGATCAGGGTGACTTCCCGCGTGCCGAGGGCGGCGAGGGCGTCGATCACGTCGAGGCATTCCTGGGTGTTCAATTCATTGGGGCGTCGGTGGCCGGCGCGCGAGCCGCAATGCAGGCATTTGAGGTCGCAGGCGAGGGTGATTTCCCAGACCACATGCACCGGTACGTAACGCTTGAGGTCGGTTTCGCTGAGGTAGCGGGCGGGGCGATTGGCTGACATGGACAGTCCTTTGCGCGCACACAGGCGCGCGGCACGAACCTGGCGGATGTCCGCGCCGTCCCTGGCGATGCCGGCCCGGGCGGACAAAGGGTTTGCCAGTGGGGACCCGGGCCTGGCTCTGAGGAAGGCCAGGCCCGGACGCCACCTTTCAGCGAGCTTCGAGGCGGGCGATCTCGGCGTTCAGCTGCTGCAAGGCGCTGCGCAGCGCATCGCCGCTGGCCAGTTGCTGCTCGCCCTGGCGGACGACCGCCTTGAGCTGCGCCAGGTCACCGCTGCTTTGCGCCTGCTGCACCGCCACCGCATACAGTGGCACGGGGTGATGAGGCACGGGCTCGGGGTGCGGGATCGACGCCTGGCTGACCGTGGCGTGCTGCACGTCCTGCCAGTTGCCCTGGTAGCAGTATTTGTAGCTGGCGAAACCACTGGCCCAGTCGAGCCCGAGAATCCCGTGCAGCTGGAAGGTCGCGGCGATCTGGCTGGTCGGGCCGCTGGGGTTGCCGGTCAGGCTCAGGATGATGTGGCCTTCGGTCGACGGGTGCAGCTGTAACTGGGAATAGTCGCCCCACACGTCGGCGAAGAAGTTCACCGGCGGGTAGGTGCTCTTGAACACTCGGGCCACGCCGCTGACTTTTTTCTGCACGGTGTTGACCAACAGGTCGAGGGTCAGAACCGGGGCACCCAACAGCCCCGTGGTGGCTTGGATGCGGGTATGGAACAGTCCAGTTTGCATGGTGCAACTCCTTGTTCTTGTTCAGGGAAGCCGGATGGGTTGGCGCGCCATGGTCAGCGCCGCTCGAGCCGGCCGATCTCGTCCTTGGCCGCGTCCAGCGCGCTGCGCAGCTGGGGCAACTGCTCCAGTTGCTGCTGGGCCAGGCTGGCCAGGCTCTTCATCTGGGCCAGGTCGCCGCTGGCGATGGCGCCATGGATCGGCGCGGCATACAGCGGGGTGATCGGTGGATAGGGCAGCAGGACCGGGCCGGGCTCCAGCGGTATCGGCAAGGCTGAGAAGGCGTAGGAGGGCACCGACTCGACGAGGTGGGCGGGAACGTTCTCCACCGATACCCAGCGCTGGCCGTTGTAGTACTGGTAGTTGGCGATGCCGTTCTTCCAGTCGTGATCCACCACCAGTTGAATCTTGAAGGTGATGATCGAGTTCGAGCCCGGCCCGCCCTGGTTACCCTGGGCGGTGACCAGGATCTTGCTGGTGCTGGGTGGCATGACGGTCAGGTAGGTGTATTGCCCCCACACATCGGACTGCAGCTCCAGCGGCGGGTTGGTGGCCTGGGTCACCAGCGAGGTGCCGCGCACGCTCTGCTCGGGGGTGTAGACCAGCAGGTCGAGGGTGAGGCTCGGCGCGCCGGGGATCGAAGTGCCGATCCGGTAGCTGAGGGGAAACAAGCCAAGATTGGACGAAGTGGAACCGGACATGATTGCCTCCAGTGCATTAGAAAATGGAAACGGCGTTAGCGCCGTTCCAGACGGGCGACTTCCTGTGCCAACTGCTCGTAAGCGCTGCTCAGATCCTTGGATTCTTTCTGGGATGTATCGCGTTGTTTGAGCAGGGACTTCATCTGCGGCAGGTTGCCGAGGGAGATTGCTTCTTGAATCGCCACGCCATAAGGCGTGACGGGGTGGAGCGAGGATGAACTCATGGCGTTGCCTTCCGTGGGAGGTTGCAGAGACTGCGCTATCCGGCAGCTTTTGCAGTTAAGCAGGCCGGGCACGGGGCAAACGCGAGGGGGAACAAATAACTTTGAATAGCCGTTATCGGGAAAAAATATATCCAGGCAGGACAAGGAACTGGCGCGGCCCTATAGCGCGTTTGGCAATCAACGACCCACCGCTTACAAGGAATGAATACAAGCAGGCACCACCACTTACATGCCCAGCCATCCGCTCACCTGTAGCCGCTGCCGCAGGCTGCGATCGAGCCGCAGGCTCGCGGCGAATGTAAGAACGCCGAAGCCCCTGCGGGCCTTGTCGCAGCCTGCGGCAGCGGCTACAGGAGGTTGTTTTTCGCCAGAGGTAATGCGGTGCGGTGACGATAGCCGCGCAGAAACCGCAGTTTCCTTTTGTACCCCACCATCTGCATCACCCTGTAGCCGCTGCCGAAGGCTGCGATCGAGCCGCAGGCTCGCGGCGAACTCACGGACGCCGAAGCCCCTGCGGGCCTTGTCGCAGCCTGCGGCAGCGGCTACAGGAGGTTGTTTTTCGCCAGAGGTAATGCGCAGCGGCTACAGGGGCGGTTGTTGTCTGTGGGAATGCGGTCGGCAGCCGATGGTCGCAGGGGCGGTGATTTGGCGGTGGGGTGGGCGGCGATTGGTGTTGCGCCGCGGTTCAGGCCACGGCGCTCTGCGGCGCGCTGTTCAACAGCCGTTCCAGGGCGCCGCTGAGCAGGTGTTCCAGCAGGGTTTCGCGCTCGTGCTCGGTCAGTGGCTGCTCGTCCAGCCAGCCGGGCGCGCTGTTGAGCAGGCTGGCGATGGCATGCCCGGTGGCCAGCAACGCCGCGTCGCCGAGCCGCGGCAGCGGGCCGAGGAGCATCAGCAGGCGGCGTTCATATTGCTCGCGCAGCTGGCGCACGCGCTGCTGCTGGTCCTGGTTCAGGCAGCCGCTGTCGCGCTCCACCAGGCGGAAATGCCGGGGCAGTTCCCGGTGCAGTTTCAGGTGGGCGCGGATCAGGGTGCGCAGGCGATCGTCGGGCGCCTTGCGCCGCCGTTCGATGCGCCCCAGGGTGCCGAGCAGTTCGTCGTAGAACTCTTCGATCAGGTCCAGCAGCAGGTGCTGTTTGCTCGGGTAATGGTGATACAGCGAGCCCGGGGTCAGCCCCAGATGGCTCGCCAGCTCGCGCATGCCGACCTGGCCGAAGCCCTTGCTGGCGAACAGCTCCAGAGCCTTGTCGCGGCTTTCGGCAAAACGCGAGCAACGCTCAGCCATAGCGGTGGAAGCCGCGTTCGGTCTTGCGCCCCAGGTAACCGGCGGCGACCATTTCCTTGAGCAGCGGCGCGGGCCGGTATTTGCTGTCGTTGAAGCCATCGTAGAGGGCCGCAAGGATCGCCAGCAGGGTGTCCAGGCCGATCAGGTCGGCCAGGGCCAGCGGGCCGATCGGCTGGTTGCAGCCCAGGCGCATGCCGGCGTCGATGTCCTCGGCGCTGGCCAGGCCTTCCTGCAATACCAGGATCGCCTCGTTGATCATCGGCACCAGGATCCGGTTGACCACGAAGCCCGGGCGGTTGCCGGCGGTGATCGCGACCTTGCCCAGGCGGGTGGCCATGTCCAGGGCCAGGGTGTGGGTCGCGTCGCTGGTTTGCAGGCCGCGGATCACTTCGATCAGGCCCATCACCGGCACCGGGTTGAAGAAGTGCAGGCCGATAAAGCGCTCGGGCGCGCTGACGCTGGCGGCGAGCTGGGTGATCGACAGCGACGAGGTGTTGGAGGCAATGACACAGGTGCTGGCAACCTGGGCGGCGATCTGTTGCAGCACCCGCCGTTTCAGCTCGAGGTTTTCCGTGGCCGCTTCGATCACCAGTTGTGCGTCGACCAGGCTGGCATAGTCGGTGCTGGTGCGGATGCGCCCCAGGGTCGCCTGTTTCTGTGCTTCGTCCAGGCTGCCCTTGGCAATCTGCCGGTCGAGGTTCTTGGCCACGGTGGCCAGGGCCTTTTGCAGGGCGCTGTCGCTGATGTCCAGCAAGGTCACTTCGAACCCGGCCTGGGCACAGACCTGGGCGATACCGTTACCCATGGTGCCGGCGCCGATCACACCGATATTCTGCAGATTCATCTTGGCTTCTCTTTCTTCGTCCGGACGTGTCGCAGCGCAGCGCGAGCGCGTCTTGCAATGCAACCTTCGAGGCGCGAGTCTAGTGCTCGCGCCGACCCCGGCCTATGCCAAAAGCGCTCAGCCGCGCTGGCGTTTTTTGCCATGTCCACAGCCACAGAGAGCAGTCATTCCATGCGGGAAAAGGATTCGGTCGCGGTCTACTTCGTGCAGGTCATGGTCCACGCCTTGCGTGAGCGGCCCGAGCGCCTGGCCGCGGTGCTGGCCGAAGCGGGCATCGATCCGGCCTTGCTCGGCCAGCCCGAGGCGCGGGTGCCGGCCAGCGCGTTCGCGGCCCTGTGGCTGATCCAGATCCGCGAGCTGGGCGACGAGTTTTTCCAGCTCGATTCCCACGGCCTGCCGCCGGGGGCGTTCGCCCTGATCTGCCGCGGGCTGATCCAGGAGCCGACCCTGGAAAAGGCCCTGCGCCAGTGCCTGGCCAATTTCGGCCTGTTCCTGCGCGACTTCCGTGGCAGCCTCAGCGTGCGCGGCAAGCGCGCGGTGCTGAGCCTCGACAGCCAGCCTTGCGATGACGCCGCCGGGCGTTTTGGCGAAGAGACCTTCCTGGTGCTGATGATCAGCCTGCTGTGCTGGCTCGGCGGGCGGCGCATTGCCATCGACCGCGCCGACTTTCGTTATCCGCGCCTGTCCCTGAGCGACGATGCCTTGCTCTGGGGGCCGAACCTGACCTTCGGCGCCGAGCGCACCGAAATCGAATTCGCCAGCCGTTTCCTGCGCCTGCCGGTGGTCCAGGACCTGGCCTCGCTCAAGGTCTTTCTGCGCAGCGCGCCGCAGTGGCTGGTGATCCGTTTTCGCAACCAGCACGGCCTGGCGACCCAGGTCTATCAACGCCTGCGTCGCAGTCATTACAGCCAGTGGCCGACCCTGGAAGCCTTCGCCGGCGAGGTGCAGGTCAGCCCCAGCACCCTGCGTCGGCGCCTGGAACGCGAGGGCGTGTCATACCAGGAGATCAAGGACGAAGTGCGCCGCGCCATGGCCGTCGAACTGCTGCGCCAGAGCCGCGCGAGCATCGGCGAAATCGCCGAGCGCACCGGCTTCCAGGAGCCCAGCGCCTTCCACCGCGCGTTCAAGAAATGGACCGGTGAAAGCCCCGGACGCTACCGCGCGCGCTACCAGCCTGCGACCTGACAGGCTGGCGCGCCTGCGTCAGTTCAAACTGCCAACCCCAAGACCTGCAACTGCCGCCGCGTCTCTGCCGCCGACCGGTGCTCAATCGCATTCCAGCCCAGGGCCTTGGCGGCGACGATATTCGGCGCGTGGTCGTCGATGAACACCAACTCCTGCGGCGCCACGTCTGGCAGGTGCACGCGAATGCGCTGCAGCGTGGTCTGGTAGATCTCGGCGTCAGGCTTGATCTGCCGCTCTTGCCCGGACACCACGATGTCGCGAAAACGCTGGAGGAACGGATAGTTGTCCCAGGCGTAGGGGAAGGTCTCCTGGGACCAGTTGGTCAGCCCGAACAGCGGCATCTGCGCCTGGTGCAGCTCTTCCAGCAAGGCCACGCCGTCATCCAGCTGGCCGCGGAGCATTTCCGGCCAGCGCCCGTAATAGGCCTCGATCAGCGGCGCATGCTCCGGGTGTTCGGCCAGCAGGCTGCGGGTCGCTTCGGCCAGTGGCCGCCCGGCGTCCTGCTGGGTATTCCAGGCCTGGGTGCAAATGGTCTCGAGGAACCATTGGCGGCGGGCATCGTCGGGGATCAGTTGGCGGTACAGGTGGTGCGGGTTCCAGTCGAACAGCACGCCACCAAAATCGAAAACCACAGCACGAATTGTCATCAGCACGTCCTTTTGAGCGGTTGTGGGTCAGGGCGACATCCTGCGACGGCAGGCGATGCAATGCAATTTGCCGGAGGGGCTAGCGCCGTCCCTCAGTCGACAATCACCCGCTCGTTCGGGTCATCGCTCAGGCACACGCTCATTTGTTGCCCGGCCTTGTTGAACGCACAGGTGGGCAAGGGCTGCTTGATGAAATTCAGCGCCGGGAGGATGAACACGCCGGCCAGGATCAGCGCGCCCACGATTCGGGGCAACAGTACATCCGCGCTGGTGGCGGCTGGCCGGGGCTTGAGGCGCCCGCGCCGATACCAGTACAGCCCGCTGAAGACCAGGCCGCAGCCGATCGCCATGGCGTAGTCCAGTTCCCAGGATTGCGGGCTGAAGATCAGGTTGCCGTCGGCATCGTCCGGGTAATTGATCCGCCACCAGGCGCCCAGCAGCAGCGGCACCAGGCCGGCGACGATCCAGGCCAGGCGGGCGCCGGGCATGCGCGTGAGCAGGGCCAGGCCCAGGCCAAGGGCGCAGAGGAGCCAGATTCCGAGGTACAGCTGAAAGCCCATGGCCCCACCAAATAGCGTGCCGCTGACGTCCCGCGGGACGATCAGTTGCAGGTCGGTGATCACCATCACCGCCAGCGGGGCGGCCACGGCGATGCCGCTCAGGAGCGCGTTGATCCATGAGCACAGGGTGAACAGGCGACGGATAAGCAGGTTCGACAAAGAGGGGGCGGGCGCCAACACGTTTCTTCCTTGGGCAGTGTGCGGGGCGCGCAGTATGCAAGGCCGCCGCCGGTTTTGCATCAGTCGTCGAAGCCGTATCGGCAAGCCGCCATGGGCGGGGTGGCGCGCGTGGCCATTGGCGGGCTGGCGTCGGCGCCTTGATGGTGTTTTGGGGCGAGCCTGCACGCTACCGGCCAGGGCTTCGGCGGGGTTGGCCTGCGATACACGGTTGGCCCGGCCACCGCACTTTTTGCGTTTTTGCGGTTCTATTCAGGGCCAGGCCGCGCCGACTCCCCGCGCGGCCAGAGTCCAGAATGGTGCCGATGGTTTATCCGCTTTCTCGTTATTCCTTGCGCGTATTTTGCCTGCGTATGCCGCGCCAGCCACTGTGGCTGGCCGCTGTCTTGATGCTCTGCGCCAGTGGCTGCAGCCAGCAGCAGGGGCGTGACATGGTCCACCAGTTCAGCAATGGCAAGCCCCAGGAGTTCTTCCAGACCAGCGTCGACCGTATGGCCACCCTGAGCATGCGCGATAACCTGCAAAGCCTGTACCTGCTGATGAACAAGCTCTACCTGCGCAACCCCAACCAGTGGCGCGAGTGGGGGTATACCGACGCCACCAGCGCCGCGCGGGATATCCGTCAGGCTATCGAGCAGCAGAAGGCCTTGCCGGCCCTGGGCAACCGTCGCGACCTGGCTGCGTTGAGTTATGCCCTGAGTCCGGAGTTTCGTGGCGACCGGGTTGGTGCCTTTATCTATGCCATTGGCAGCATGCTGGTGACCGCCCATGGTGGGCGCACCGAGTTTTTCATGACCGACACTATCGATCCGCAGTTTGTCAGTAACGCGGCGCGCAATATTGAAAAGGCCACTTGGATGCTCAGCCAGCGGCAGGGGGCCAATGGGGAGTTGTTGCTGTTTTCCAATGAGATTTCGGAAGAGGGCAGCAATCTGAGTTTTGCGGTGGAGTTTGGGAAGATTGTGGCGCGGTTGGATTTGTTGACGCAGATGCTGGATGAGCGTTATCGGCGGATTGGGTTGAATTATGCGCAGAGTTTGTTGTTGATGAACTTTTTGCCGGTGCAGTGAGAAGGTTGTAGGTCGCGATTGTCTTGGGGGCATATCCGTTGCTGCGGTAATGGCTGCTTAGGGTTCCGCCCTTACGGCGGGTCACTTTGGAAGAGCGCCAAAGTAACCAAAACGCTTTGCCCCACCACTTGGTGCCTCGCCTAGGCTCGGCATGCCCTCACTCCGGCATTGATCCGTGGGCCGCCGCCACAGGCCATCCATGGCCTGGGGCGGCTAACCCGGCATCCTTGCCGGGTTACCCACGGCTCAATGCCTGCGTTCGGCCATCGTGGTTAACGGGGCTTTCAGATCAAAAGCCAAAGCAAGAGCAGAGCAAGACGGCGGCCTGCCGGCCGGCCTGGGGTTGGGGGTGCTCTCTGTAGCCACTGTCGAAGGCTGTGTGTAGGGAGCTTTTCGGTTTTTAACGCCCCAGCTTTTCCATCGCGGCATCCGCCAGGAAAGACGACCGGCTCTTGATGTTGTGCTCGCGCACAAAGCGGTCGATGCGTTGAATCACGTAGCCCGGCAGGGTCACATTGACCTTCTCGGTTTTGCCCAGGTAAGGCGTGATATCGATAGCCAGCATGCCCCAGCCCATCCCTTCGAAGTCGGGGTTGGCGCGGTGTGTGCCGGTGGGCGAGGGCAGGGGGATGGCTTGCCCCTCGCGGGCCAGTTCTTCGAGCATGACGTGGGCGATTTCGATGGCGGCGCTATACGCGGCCTCGAAGGTGTCGCCGGCGGTGACCGCGCCAGGAATGTCGGGAATCTGGATGCCGGTAGCCGTGTGCTCGTCGCCCCACTCGATGCAGATGGGATAGTGCACGGGGATCTCCTCATAAGGTGCGAAGGCTGAGTCGGCGGCTTGGGGTTGACGCTCCCTGTAGCCGCTGCCGAAGAATGAGGCTGCGATCGGGTTGGGCGGCATTCCGACGAAGCGCCCGCCAAACCGGGCGACGCGGTGCAACAGATAAATCCGGGAGGCAGAATGTGCGTCTGCTACGCAGTCGATCGCAGCCTTCGGCAGCGGCTACAAACAGCCTCCCAGGCTCAATAGCGCTCAGGGCTCCTGCGCCGTGCGCCACTGAATCACCTCCAACACCGCACAGCCTTCCCGGGTCAGCAAATGCACCCCTCGGGTCACTCGCACCAGATCGCAGTCGGAAATGTCTTTCAGGTTAAGCGTGGACAGGCTGTCCATCAGGTCGCGCACCACGGTGAAACGATGGGCTGCGCAAGCCGCCAGATCGCTCAAGGGCGCGTCGGTATCGAGGTAGAAAACGGGAGCGTCGGCGTCGTGGGTATCGACGGGGGTAAAGCGGGAAGTTTGATGGTCAATCATCGGTGCAGCTCCTATGAATAGAGCAACCACCTTTCGCGGCCAAGCGAGTAAGGGTGGCAGCTGTACGCGGGTTGGCCGACCGGGCATAGGACACCGGCACACCCGAAGGTGTCCCACGCACAGCCGCCATGACACAAAATCGCAGGCACAAAAAAAGCGCCTGCAATGGTGTTTTGGACGCTGAAGCGTTCCTATGCTCGACCGGCCAAGGTCGTTCGCGGATTTTGCCGCGAGCGCGAACTATAGGGGCGCTGCCTGAGCGGTGCAACTGCGCATTGGTGGAGATATTTGAGTGGTTGTGTCGGAGCGTTAGCAGCGACGGCGGTGGGGGTAGTTGCACTGACTTCAGCAACCGTTTACGTGGGGGTTAGCCACCCAAAACTTGGGGATCTTCTGCGCAAAGTGGCAGAAACAGAGCTTTGAGACTCATGTGGAATGCTACTGGCGTGTTGATAGAAAGCCCCGTCTCCGGCAAGAGTCCCAGTTGCGGCTACCGCCAGTCGAGGTACACACCTCCGAATGATGTGTATGAGTATGTAAGTCAGAAACTGAACCGACCGGTTGAGTCCACAGCCAAAAGCGGATGTTCGCCCATCGGACAGGAACCAGAGGAGGTTCAGCACTCCATAAAGGACCTAATTGTTAAATTTTATAATATGGGCATAAATTTTTTCGCATAATTCTTTAACTGCATCAGGTAATGTCCACTCTTCTGCGCTCATTACTTCAATGGCTTCTCGACAAAATTTTACTTTTTCATTTATGGTTCCGCTTTCATCTGCAAAAACCCGTCGGGTGGATTTTCCCTTTCCTTTTAAGCCAAGGCATTTATCTAAATGATATCCGATGCCATAAGCGGATGATGATATATCTCGGTCCAATATTTTTGTTAGATCAGTAATTTTTAGTTCGTTGGTTGTCTTGGCTTTTTTTCGCTGGAATATTTTTCTGGCTGTTTCTTCTAGGATTTTTGGTGGTAGTAAGTTCTCAATTTCCTTGCTTGGTAGTAGGTGGAATCTTTCTTTTAGTTCGTCTTCCAATATATTGGATCTATCTCCCTTGCCTAAAATATCTCCATCTGCGATCAGGAAAGCTGCTGAACAAAGTTTTGATGCATTTAACCTGTCCGTAACATCTCCATCGTCAAAGCCCCAATGGCCAAGTGTGCCACCTTGATACTCAACGAAGGCGTAATGAAAGTTTTCTAGTAGTCCCTCGAGCTTTACTTTGAAAATCAAGTCGCTTAAATTTTCTAGGTACTTCTTCATGAATGCTTTTAGGTAAAGCCGATCAGTTATACCTTCAACCCAAATAGTAGAATTAGCCAAATAAACTGAAGAGGCCAGCACGCCAAGCTCCGCTAATAATTCTCTATCCCTTGTACACTCTTGGATCTGAAAGCTGGGGTGTTCTTCGTGATTGCTCTTGGATACCTTGTGAATCACGACATCCTTAATAGTTTCAGCAAGGTCGAGCAAATGATTTGAATGGGTCGTGGCCAAATATTGGTGGCCTGTATGATTAAGCAGAAATAGCGCCAATTTTCTGAGAAGGCCGGGATGTAGGCATGACTCTGGCTCCTCAATAAAGAAGATAGAAGGACTTTGCTCTAGATATGCAGCAGAGGTAATAATGATTACTTGCTGTAGGCCATCGCCTAAATCATATATAGAAAATTGATCATCAGCTCCAATTTTTACTGCAACTGTATCTTTACTATATTGTGGGATTAAAGTTATTTCTCTGCCGCCAAAAAACTCATTGCCTAGTATTCGCTCATACTCTCTGATTCGTTCACGTTCATCAGGTTGTCCTAATAGGAAACGTGCTAATAAGTTATAAAGGTCAAAGCCTGTCACAATTTTTAATGAATCTTTCGGTGAGGTTGAGAAGTAGTCCTTGAATGTGCGATCGAGATAAAGGTCAGAGCTGTCTCCTAATGGTCTCATTCCTCGAAGTATAGGGATGTAATGCCTTTTTGAATCACTGGCTTCATAGGCAAGCTTTTTAATTAGACTGATTTCATCGTCAGGAAAATATGTTCTAACTATTCGTTGAATTTCATAAAAATAGTTAAGATTCGCACCACCACTAAAAGTTATGTGAGGGTTGGCGGCGTCGCCCAATAATTTCGAAAAGCTGTCAATGATTTTTTTTATTTCTTCGGTGCTTTCACAATTTTCATTATATATCTCCATGAATTTATTGCAATCGAACCCCAGAATAGTCTCTCGCTTTTCAATGATTCTGAGAATGCTAGAGATATTTTTGAAAGTGTCTTGAAGTTCGATCCCAAGTCCGATGCGTAGGCTCTTAATGGGAGTTGAGAATAATGTCCGAAGAAGCCTACTTTTTCCACTGTTGTTTGGGCCAATAAGAAGATTTAGCTTTCGAAGTCTAAGGTGTTTCTCATCGGCTATATCTGTATTGTATCCCTTGATGTCATTCGACCAGATCTTACTTATAGGCATTCTGGATACTCATAGGAGAAATAAATAGTTTCGCTAGATTGCAGTTTCATCATGAGTAGATGGGGTGGTAAATGTTTTATCGTAGTGTTCAATGACCATTGGACGCCTGAAGCTGTCCCTTGTCGAGTATCCGCTTCTGGCCCTTTGCTGCCGATTATGAAAATTGCCGCATATGGATCACTTTGTGGTTTTACTCCCGTGGCGACTTCATACATTAGAAGCGCTCTGAAAAGTTCATCCTTGATTTGGCACAACCCAAGGACATCTATCACCAAGTACAGAGGAGTTCGCGCCACAACCTCTAGGCTCACAAAATCCGCAACATCCACAACACTCCCAAATAAACCACCCCTATCCCCACCGGCAGCACACAAAGCACCCGAACCTGCGAAAAAAACGAAGGCACAGCCTCCACCGGAGTCGACTCCTCCAATTGCTGCAACGTCATGACCGCGACACCTTCCTCCGCTGGGGCATTGAGCCGGGCCTGGATCAGGGGTTCGACTTCCTCGACTTTGCGCATCAGGGTCCGGCCCCAGGTGAACAGGGCCGCGCCGATGAAGATCAGCAGGTAGATCACCAGGAATTTCCAATGGGGCGGGTTGCTCAGGCGGATGAAGTCGGGGGTTGGGCTGTTGTCCCAGAACCAGTCCAGGGGGCGGGTGTTTTCGTAGACGGTGAACATGAAGTTCTTGATCGGGCGGTTGATGGTCGCCGCGGCGGTGGTGTAGCTGTCCAGGCGCCAGTGGAGCATTTTCAGGGTGGAAAACACGGTGGAGATCAAGGCGCCGGTAAACAGCAGTGCGCCTGCGGCGATGGCCAGCCGGTATTTCAGTTGGGCCTGGGTGTAATTCATCTGTGCGTCCTGCGATGAAGAAAAGGGCCGCAATACTAATAGTTCGTTGCCCCTGGCCGATAGGGACGGCGCTGGCTTATGGGCTGCCTTTGGGCCTCGAGGGTTTCAGCCGGCAGGGCTGCGACGAACACCACCGGCGCCTCGGCCTGAACCACGCGCAAAGCCTGCCACCAATGAGTTTCCTGCCTATGCAATAAGCGCCGTACCAGCACGAGCTGAAGCTGAACAGCGCCCCCGCCAAATCGAGACGCCCGTCCCAAACGCTGTCAATATTTAAAATTGTAATCGTTTGTATTTACTTACAAAAGATAATCGTTATCATTCGCGCGATCTTCAGATAATTCCTACAAAAAAGGTATCCATGGTGGTCTCATCGCGCATTTACCCGGCCTCTCTGTCGTTGCTGGGCATTCTGGTCGTCCCTGATCTACAGGCAGAAACGGAGTCTGCTCTAACCCTTCCGGCCACCGCTGTGAACAGTGAGTACAGCGAGCAGAGCTACATGCCGACCGAGAGCAGGAGTGCGTTGAAGATCGATGCGCCGCTGCGTGATATCCCGCAAACCGTCAACGTGATCCCCCAGAGCGTGATCAAGGATCAGGGCGCGCAGTCGATGGAGGACGTGCTGAAGAATGTCCCCGGGGTCGGCCTGTCCAACGGCGACGGCCAGCGCGATCAGGTCACCATCCGCGGCTTCAGCGCCATTGGCGATATGTACGTCGATGGCATTCGCGACGACGCCCTGTATTTCCGCGACCTGTCCAATGTCGAGCGGGTGGAAGTGATCAAGGGGCCCGCGGCGGTGCTTTATGGTCGCGGCTCATCCGGTGGCCTGATCAACAGCATCAGCAAGAAGCCCAACTTCGCCCCCAAGCAGGAAGTGGGGGGCAGCTTCGACAGCGAGGGTAAGAAGCGCACGCAGTTCGACGCCGGCTGGGCCGACCAGCAGCACAACGACAAGGCTTTTCGTGTCACCGGGGCGCTGGAGAACAGCGACACCTTCCGCGATGACGGCTATATCGACCGCAAGGCCATCGCGCCGTCGGCCTACTTCAAGCTCTCAGACGATCTGGAGCTGAACCTGGGCGCTACCTATCTGTACGACAAGCGCCTGATCGACTTCGGCATTCCGGCGCGCGGCAACCGCCCGGTCGATGTGGACCGCGACAAGCGCTTCGGTTCCGCCGACCCGGATGACGACTACACCCGCAGCGAGGTGTTCTCGTTCACGGCCGGTATCGACTACCGCATCAACGACGATTTCAGCCTGAGCAACACCAGCCGCTACTACCACTACGATCTGGATCGCAACAACACGCTGGCCGACTCCAGCCCGACCCGCTTTGTCACCGCGCCCAATGGCGAACTGCTGGTGAAGCTCAACCGCGGCAATGTGCAGCGCAAGGAAGACGGCTGGTTCAACCAGACCGAGCTCAAGCAACAGGCCGTGCTCGCCGGGATGAACCACAGCCTGCTCTATGGGGTGGAGCTGGGGCGCCAGGTGAAGGATCAGTCGGTGTTCAGCCAATCCAACGTGGCGCAGGTGCCGGTGTATCGCGATGCCCTGGTCGATGTGCCGTTCCAGGCCAACCGGCAGACCGCCAAGGGCAGCAACACCCAGGACACCGCCGGGTTCTACGTGCAGGACCTGATCGAACTGACGCCACACTGGAAAGCCCTGGTGGGCGTGCGCTATGACGTGTTCGACCAGGAGTATTCCGACGATCTGACCCACAGCAGCCTGTCCCGGACGGACACCACCTGGAGCCCGCGCGTCGGCCTGGTTTATCAGCCTGACTCGATCCAGTCCTATTACATCTCGGTTAGCCGTTCCTACCAGCCGTCCGCGGAAATGTTCGCCCTGAGTACCAGCAACCAGGACCTGGAGCCGGAAGAAACCACCAACTTCGAGATCGGCGGCAAGTGGGACCTGTTCGACAGTCGCCTGGCCTTGACCGCGGCGCTGTTCCGCCTGGAACGCACCAATATGAAAACCACCGATCCGGCGAACCCGAGCAAGCTGGTGCTGGCGGGTGAGCAGCGTACCGATGGTCTGGAACTGACCGCCAGCGGGCAGTTGAGCGACAAATGGCAGGTCTATGCCGGCTACGCCTATCTGAATGCCGAGATCACCAAGTCCAACAGCCGCACCAACGGGGTCGCCAACGAAGGCCAGACCCCGACCCTGACCCCGCGCCACAGCGCCAATCTGTGGCTGGTGCGTTCCTTGACCCAGGAGTGGCGTGTCGGCATGGGGGCGAACTATGTCGATGACCGTTACACCGCCCTGGACAATCAGGTGGTCATGCCGGCCTACACCACGGTGGACGCGGCCTTGCTGTACAACCTGCCGAAATGGGACATGGCCCTGCGCCTGCGTAACGTCTTCGACAAGGACTATTACGCCTCGGCGCATGGCTCGGTGGACCTGATCACGCCGGGCGCGCCACGGACCCTGGAGCTGAGCGCCAACTACCGGTTTTGAAGGCCTACCCTGAGACCAAAGCCCGGCAGTGCGAGACTGCCGGGCTTTTTTGTCTGCGCTCGCCTTGCCAGATGTGTCTCCTATACTCATTCGCGCCGACAGGTTCAGCCGTACCCGAACGCCGCCGCAACAGCCGTCAGTTCCCTGACAACTACCCCTCCCAGTCACTGCAAGGAGACCAAACATGGCAATCCGCATTGGCGACGAAGCACCCGATTTCACTGCCGACACGACCGAAGGTCCGCTGCACTTCCACGAGTGGATCGGCGATAAGTGGGCAATCCTGTTCTCGCACCCCAAGGACTTCACCCCGGTGTGCACCACCGAGCTCGGTTATATGGCCAGGCTCAAGCCGGAGTTCGACAAACGCAATACCCGGATTGTCGGGCTCAGCATCGACCCGGTCAGCGACCATAAGGCCTGGGTCGGCGACATCCAGGAGACCCAGGGGCATGCGGTCAACTACCCGATGATCGGTGACGAAAACCTGGTGGTGGCCAAGCTCTACGACATGATCCACCCCAATGCCAGTGGCGGCGCGCGCACCGCCGTGGACAACGCCACCGTGCGTTCGGTGTTCATCATCGGCCCGGACAAGAAGGTCAAGGCCATGTTGGTCTACCCGATGAGCGCCGGGCGCAATTTCGATGAAGTGCTGCGCCTGCTCGATGCCCTGCAACTGAATGCCAAGCACACCGTCGCCACCCCGGTGAACTGGCGCCCGGGCGAGGATGTGATCATTCCTACCTCGGTATCCGACGAGGACGCCCGGAAGAAATACCCGCAAGGCTTCAAGACGTTGAAGCCCTATCTGCGCACCGTGGAGCAACCGAAGTAACGACCACCGACTAAGGCTTGCTCGCGGAGCAGGCCTGCGGGAACGACGCTGCGCCGGACAGGGTTCACCCAGCAGGCCGCCGCGGCGTCGCAGTCACTTCCATGGGGTCGCTTTTAGCCAGGATGGGCAGCCACTGCCCATCCCCGCCTCGAACAGTCCGTGTTACCTATCGATATCCCTGAGCGGGGTGGTGCGCCGCAAACCCTCGTGCTCTGACAAGCGCTATCCTTGAGCCTTCCTTCCGTTGCCAGAGCCCACCCATGCTCGATGTACACGCCGTCCGCAAAAGCTACGCCACGCCCCAGGGCCCGTTGATGGTGTTGCAGGGGGTCGACCTGCACCTGGAGCAGGGCGGCAGCCTGGCGCTGATGGGCGAGTCGGGCAGTGGCAAGAGCACCTTGCTGCATCTGATCGCCGGCCTGGACAAGGTCGATGGCGGCAGCATCCGCATCGGCGGGCAGCAGCTGGAGCGGATGAACGAGAACCAGCTGGCCAACTGGCGGCGCACCGAAGTCGGGCTGGTGTTCCAGCAGTTCAACCTGATCGGCAGCCTGCGGGTGGAGGACAACCTGGGGTTCCAGGCGCGGCTGGCCGGGCGTTTCGATGGGCGTTGGCAGGCGCAGTTGGTGGAGCGCTTGGGCCTGGGGGATCTGCTGCGGCGCTACCCGGAGCAACTGTCCGGCGGCCAGCAACAGCGGGTGGCCCTGGGTCGCGCCCTGGCCGGCAAACCGCGGCTGCTGTTGGCCGACGAACCTACCGGCAGCCTCGACGAAGCCACCAGCGACGATGTGCTGCAGCTGTTGCTGGAGCTGCTGGCCGAGACCCCCACTAGCCTGTTGATGGTCACCCACAGCCAACGCGTCGCCAGTCGCCTGGGGCGGATCGCGCTGCTGCATGGCGGGCGGCTGGCCGGCGCGGGCGAGCGCTGAGGTGCGGGTGTTCTGGCACAGCCTGCGGGCGCTGCTCAGCCATTGGCGGCGGCACCCGGTGCAGTTCTTCAGTGTGCTGACCGGGCTGTGGCTGGCCACCAGCCTGTTGACCGGGGTGCAGGCGCTCAACAGTCAGGCGCGGGACAGTTACGCCAAGGCCAGCCAGTTGATCGGCGGCGCGCCCCAGGCCAGCCTGGCCACGGCCAACGGCGCGCCGTTTTCCCAGGACCTGTTCGTCGGCCTGCGCCGGGCCGGCTGGCCGGTGTCGCCGGTGGTGCAAGGCCGGCTGACGCTCAAGAGCCATGCACAGCAGCGCCTGCAATTGCTCGGGATCGAGCCGCTGTCGTTGCCGGCCGGTGCGGCGGTCGCCGGCCAGGTGCTGGACTCCGCGCGCATGGTCGAATTCGTCAGCCCACCGGGCAGCACCTGGATCGCCCCGCAAACCCTGGAAGCCCTCGGCTACCGCGAAGGCGATCGGCCGGTGACCGCGAGCGGCCAGTCACTGCCGCCGCTGCACAGCCAGGCGGACATGGCGCCGGGGCTGCTGCTGGTGGATATCGGTTTTGCCCAGCCGCTGCTGGGCTTGCCGCAGCAGATCTCACGGCTGCTGTTGCCGGCGGATTTCGCCGCCAGCGCGCCGGCCTTGCCCGATGAATTCAAGAGCCTGCTGGTGCTCAAGCGCGGTAGTGAGGAAAACGATCTGGCGCGCCTGACCGAGAGCTTTCACCTGAACCTCGATGCCCTGGGTTTCCTGTCGTTCCTGGTCGGCCTGTTTATCGTCCACGCGGCCATCGGTCTGGCCCTGGAGCAGCGGCGCGGCCTGCTGCGGACCCTGCGCGCCTGCGGGGTCAGCGCGCGGATGCTGATTGTCTGCCTGTGTGTCGAACTCGGTGGCCTGGCCTTGCTCGGTGGCCTGGCCGGGGTGCTTAGCGGCTACCTGCTGGCCAGCGTGCTGCTGCCGGATGTCGCCGCCAGCCTGCGCGGCCTGTATGGCGCCGAGGTGGCGGGGCAGTTGAGCCTGAGCCCCGGGTGGTGGTTGGGCGGCATCGGTCTGAGCCTGCTCGGCGCCTTGCTGGCGGGCGCCAACAGTTTGCTGCGGGCGGCGCGTTTGCCATTGCTGGCGCTGGCCGATCCCCAGGCCTGGCATCAGGCGCATGCACGCTGGCTGCGGCGTCAGGCCTGGGTCGCCACGGCCCTGATCGTACTGGCGGGCGCGGCCTGGGCCTGGGGCGACAGCCTGGGCAGCGGTTTCGTGCTGATGGCCGGCTTGCTGCTGGGCGCGGCCCTGGGCCTGCCGGTGTTGCTCAACGGGTTGCTCAGCGCGCTGCTCGGGCGCAGCCGCTCGGTGCTCGGGCAGTGGTTTCTCGCCGATTGCCGGCAGCAGTTGCCGGCCCTGAGCCTGGCGTTGATGGCGCTGCTGCTGGCGCTCGCCGCCAATATCGGCGCCGGCAGCATGACCGCCGGTTTTCGCCAGACCTTCGCCGACTGGCTCGACCAGCGCCTGAGCGCCGAGCTGTACATCAACCCGCAGACCCCGGCGCAGGCGCGGGAGCTGCAAGGCTGGCTGCCCGAGCAGCCTGCCGTTGCCGCGGTGCTGCCGGTCTGGCAGGTGGCGCTGCAACTGCAAGGTTGGCCGGCGGACCTGTACGGGGTGATCGAGCATGCCAGCTACCGCCAGCACTGGCCCTTGCTCGAAGCCCTGGGCGAGCAGCCCTGGACCCAGCTGGCCAGCGCCGACACCTTGATGCTCAGCGAGCAGACGGCGCGCCGGCTCAAGGTGCGGCTGGGCGATCGGCTGGATATCCCTGTGCCCGGGGGGCATTGGGCGCCGCAAGTGGTGGCGATCTATGCCGACTACGGCAACCCCAGGGGCCATCTGCTGGTGAATGCCGAGCACCTGCTGGCGCATTGGCCGCAGCTGACGCCCAACCGCTTTAATCTGCGCATCGAGCCAGCCGCCGTGGCGCCGCTGGTCAGTGCCTTGCAGCAGCGCTTCGGTCTCGACGACAGCCGCATGGTCGAGCAGGCGCAGCTCAAGGGCTGGTCGAGCCAGGTATTCGAACGCACCTTCGCCGCCACCGCCGCGCTCAACAGCCTGACCCTGGGGGTGGCCGGCGTGGCGCTGTTTATCAGCCTGCTGACCCAGAGCCAGAGCCGCCTGGGCCAGCTTGCGCCGCTGTGGGCGCTGGGGGTGAGCCGGCGCCAGCTGATGCTGCTCAACCTCGGGCAGACCTGGCTGCTGGCGCTGCTGACCTTGCTCCTGGCGCTGCCCCTGGGCATTGCCCTGGCCTGGTGCCTGGACACGGTGATCAATGTCCAGGCCTTCGGCTGGCGCCTGCCGTTGCGGGTGTTTCCGTTGCAACTGGTGCAGCTGCTGGCCCTGGCGGTATTGGCCACCTTGCTTGCCTCGGCCTGGCCGTTGCTGCGGTTGTATCGCAGCCAACCGGCGGATCTGCTCAGGACTTTCGCCCATGAAGATTGAACGGCTGCCTGGCCTGTTGCTGGTGTTGGCCCTGTGCGGTTGCGATAAAGGCGACGAGCCGGCGCAAGGTTTCGCCGGCCTGGGCGAGGACGCCGCGGCGTTCACCCAGGTGGTGCCGGGGCGGGTGTTCAGCTTCCCGGCGGACCATGGCGTGCATGACGGTTTTCGCATCGAATGGTGGTACCTCACCGCCGACCTCAGGGCCAGCGACGGCCAGCGCTTCGGCGTGCAGTGGACGCTGTTTCGCAGCGCCTTGCGCGCCGAACCCGACCAGCCCGGCTGGCAGGCGCCGAATGTCTGGCTGGGCCACGCCGCGGCGACTTCGGCCACTGCCCATCACGCCGCCGAACGTTACGCCCGCGGCGGGGTGGGGCAGGCCGGGGTGACCGCGCAGCCGTTCAAGGCCTGGATCGACGACTGGAGTTTCAGCAGCCAGTCCGCCGACGCCGACCCGCTGGCGCACATGCAACTGCAAGCCAGCGGCGCGGGTTTCGCCTACCGCTTGCAACTGCGCAGCGACCGGTCCCTGGTACTCCAGGGCGAGGCGGGCTACAGCCGCAAGTCCGAGCAGGGCCAGGCGTCCTATTACTACAGCCAGCCGTTTTTCCAGGCCGAGGGCAGCCTGCAGATCGACGGCCAGACCTATCAGGTCAGCGGCCCGGCCTGGCTCGACCGCGAATGGAGCAGCCAGCCCCTGGCGGCCGGGCAGAGCGGGTGGGACTGGTTCTCCCTGCACCTGGACAGCGGCGAACGGCTGATGCTGTTCCGCGTGCGGGAAAACCACAAACCGCCCTACATCACCGGCACCTGGATCGAGCCCGACGGCCGCACCCAGACCCTGCACAAGGACGATATCCAGCTCACCCCGCTGGCGGACTCCAAGGTGGCGGGGCGCACATTGCCCACCCGCTGGCGTTTGCGCATTCCCGGTCGCGGCCTGGATATCAATGCCGAGGCGCTCAACCCCAAGGCCTGGATGAACCTGCGCATTCCTTATTGGGAAGGGCCGGTGCAATTGAGCGGCAGCCATGCCGGCAGCGGTTATCTGGAAATGACCGGTTACTGAGACTGGCTGCGTGCAACAAATCGATTGAAGTTACCAACGTCGTTCCGGACCGCGTCTATGCTCAAGCGGCACCGCGCGCCTGAACGGCGCGGGTCTTGTCTTCAATTACAGGGATGAACTTCTATGAAGCCGCTTCACTCTCTGGCCAAAGCCGTTGCCTTGGCCACTCTGTTGTCTGCTGCCAGCCTGCATGCCTACGCCGCCGACATTCCGTTGGCCGGTACCGTGGAGGCCGATGAACTGGTGACCAAAGTGCTCTCCGTGGATGCCGCCAAGCATCGCGTGGTGCTGGAAGGCGCGCAGGGCCAACCGGTGCATGTGCAACTCAGCGATCAGGCCAAGGACCTGGGGCATTTGAAGGTGGGCGACCAGGTCAATGTGCGGGTCACTCACGCGGTGGTGGCGGTGCTGGACACCAATGTGGAAAAAGGCCTGCCGGATTCCGCTGAGCGCACCGGGGTGATTCGCGCCACCAAGGACAACCCCAACCCGGGCGGCGAAGCCTATCGCCAGGTGCAGGTGCAACTGAAGATCACCGACATCGACCTGAAGAACAACCAGCTGACGTTCCAGGGGCCGGCGGGTAACAAGAAGGTCCTGGCCGTGGAAAAACCGGAAGTCCAGGCCCGGCTGAAAGACCTCAAGGTCGGCCAGAGCGTGGTGGTGACCTATACCGACGTGTTGCAAGTTACGACCCAGCACGAAGGTTGATTGAGACCGGGCGCTGGTCGTTGTGGCGGCCGGCGCGCGGATCTCGGGAGGTCCGTGCGGGGAGTTGAACGAAGGTGAGCGAAATAAAAAAAATTCCGCCAGCTTTGTGTTCAGAATTCTTCAGAATATGTGCACGGACTTTCTTTTCCTGTTCGATTAAAATAGTTCTCGTTCGCCCGGTGCAAGGGCTCTTTACCGGTGCATGGATTGCCAGGCCAGAGCACTGGGCGAACACCCTCTTCGGGGTTTCTGCCCCACCATTTCCGCCATTGCGTTCATGCGACTCGCGCAGGTTCGACGCCTGTTGCCAGCGGTTGCCAAGCACTCTCGGCTCTCTCCAGCAAGACTCTTTACCGACACAGCCTGTTGTTTCATTGCCTGCCGCCCGGGTCGGCTTCAGCCTCGGGACACGGTGGTGCACAGCTGCAGGCCCAGCGCGCGCATGACCTTGACCACGGTATCGAAGCGCGGCTTGGCGCCCGGGGCAAAAGCCTTGTAGAGGCTGGCCCGTCCCTGGCCGGTGGCCTTGGCAATCTGCGTCATGCCCCGCGCCCTGGCGACATGGCCCAGGGCGCGGATCAGTTCATCGGTATCGCCATCGGCCAGGACCTGGGACAGGTATTCGCTGATCGCCTGGTCGCTGTCGAGCAGGGTGGCGATGTCGAAGGCAAGCAGTGTGTCGGACATGTCAGAACTCCTTGGCCAGGGAACGGGCCTGGCAGATATCGGCAGGCTGGGTGGACTTGTCGCCGCCCAGCAGCAGGACGATCAGCGTATTGCCGCGAAGCGTGAAATAGATGCGGTAGCCGGCGCCCATATTCACGCGCATTTCCGAGAGACCGCCGCCGAGGTTTTTCACATCGCCCAGGTTGCCCGCCGAAGCCCGCTCGATACGCCGAGCGATGGCTATCCTGGCGCGCAGGTCCCGTAGCGTGGTGTGTTCCGGGGCTTGCTAAAGGTTAGGAATTAAGTAGCTTTATAAAGTAATGATTAAAAAAAAGATCTAAAAATAGCTTTAGACACAATAGGGTTAGGTCAGAGGCTGGGGGGAGGGTGATGGAGCTTGTGTGGGCTACCGAGGATTTGGTGATTGCCGGTCGTCCTTACCCAGGCTTTCCGATCCTGCTTTGGGACACGCTGGATAGTTGCGTCCCCACCAATGAATTCTTTCGCCACTACCTGTTGCGTGGAGCTATTGGGTCACGGAAGTCATGGCCAAGCACGGGACGTGCGTTGTACGACTTTTTTAGTTTCCTCCAGGCGCATGGCCTTGACTGGCGTGACGTGGACCGTGGCGAGGCCAAGAGTGTTGTAGCGGCCTACCGGGACTACTGCCTGGTGGAGTGCAAGTTGGCCCTATCAACAACCCGTCAACGGCTGCACTATGTGTGCAAGTTCTACGAGTATGCACAGCAGCAGGGATGGGTGAGCAGACTGCCGTTTGGCTATGAGGAACGGATGGTCAAACGCGCCCCCGGTTTCCTTGCCCACGTCGATGCCAGCGGCGGCAAGGCCATGGTGAACGACATCATGCCGCGCAAGCATCGAGCGCTGCCGAAGTTTCTGAGCATGGATGAGATCAAGGCGTTGCTGGCGACGCAGGAAAATCCGCATCACCGAATGATGATTCGGTTCAGCCTCCAGACTGGACTGCGCCGAGAGGAAATCGCCTCTTTCCCGCTTGCCTACATCTTCGATCCGGATAAAGCCGGTAGGCGCGAGCGCAACATTCGGATTCACCTCGATCCACACGATGGCCATGGCATGCGCACCAAGGGCAGCAAGCCTCGCGACATCTACATCAGTCGCCGCTTCCTAGCCGATTTGCATCGCTACGTAGTGCAGGTTCGCGGTGAGCGGGCCTCATTGAGCCGCCCCCGTACCAATCACGAGCCGCTGTTCCTGAACCAGTTTGGTGAGCCTTTCGCCGATGATGGCAAGAGCATCGCGCGCATCGTCCGGGAAATCGGCAAGCGGGCCGGTATCAGGGTCCATACCCACATGCTGCGCCACACCTACGCCACCCATACCCTAGTCACGCTCCAGCGCAACCGCGGCAGCGTGGATCCGCTGGTGTTCGTGCAGCGGCAGCTCGGCCATAGCTCCATTCAGACGACGATGGTGTACCTGCACCTAGTCAACGAACTGGCTGACGACGCGGTACTAGCCTACGACGATGAGTTGAACGAAGGGGTGGGAGCGGTCTGATGGGCAAACGCAAGGTATTCAACAGGACCGACCTCAACGTCCCGCAGGTCGAGCATTGCCGCGACGCGGCGGGTCGTGTCGTCGTTCTTCCCGAAGCAATTCCGCCGGCCATGACTACGGTCGCCTTCGGTCGCAACGCCACAGCCTCTCGGACCTTCGACTTCGCACCTTGGTACGGCACGGGCATCGATCCGATCACCTACGCCTGCCAGCGGCAGATCGAGCGCTTTCTGGCTCGGCAGGACGGCGGGATCGAGGCCAGTAGCGTAGTGAGCCTCTGTAGAGGTGGTTTACGTCACTTCCTCAACTATTTAGTACTGCGCGCAACCGCGCTCAGGCGCGGACAGACTCTGGCTGACATTGATCGTGGCGTAATTGACGGCTTTCTTGGCCACCTCGCCGGACTGGGCATTACCACCTTTAGTCAGAGGAGTCATTACACCAGCACAAAATCCATCCTTCACGCGTTGGGTCTGCGTGGGTTGATTTCGCTGGTCACCACTGGTGACGATGCGACTTTTCCACGAAACCCATTCCCGAACAGCGGCAAGCAAAGGGGCGAAGCGCCGCTGCCGAAACGCCAGCTGCAGTCGTTCACCACCGCGCTCAGGCAGGTGAGCATGCCGATCTGGAGCGACGACACCCCGGTGACCGGCGAGTTGCTGGCTTATGCCCTGTTGACTGTAGCGCTGCACACCGGGCGCAACTCCACACCGCTGCTGGAGATGGAGCGTGATTGCCTGCGCGCCCATCCCAAGGACAACAGCGTATTCCTAGTCCTTTGGAAGCGCCGCGGGCACACCAGCCACAAGGTGACGCTGCGTGCCGAGAGCGCTGCTGCACACTTGTTGGAGTCCACGCCAACCGTCAAGACCAATGTCGAGCGCCTGATCCGGCGCGTCCTTGCCCACAGCGAATCGCTGCGCGCGGAGGCCCCGGACGACCTCAAGGGGCGTGTGTGGTTGTATCGCGTGCACCGCGGCCCAGGCCGCGGCAGGGTCATTGCACTGACTAACGGGACGTTGAAGCTGGCGATCAAGAAACTCGTGGCCGACCACGGGCTCACCGATATCGACGGTCAGCCGCTGCGCATCAACGTCTCTCGCCTACGCAAAACGTTCGCCAACCGAATTTTCGAGTTACTAGCGGGCGACTTGGCGACCACGGCCTTCGCACTTGGCAATACGCCGCGGGTCGCCGGGAGAAATTATTTGGCACCTAGCGGTGACGCGAGGCGCAACTGGCAGTTCATGGGCGAGATACTGGTTCAAGAGTTACTGACCCGCACCATCGGCGCGACCTACCAGACGACCCCTATGGGTCGCTGTGGCGACCCGGTAAATGGCCAGTACGCACCGAAACGTGAAGGGGCAGCGTGTTTCTCATTCCTCAACTGTCTGCGCTGCAAGCATTACGCAGTGACGGCGGAAGATCTGCACCGCCTATTCAGCTTCTACTTCCGTGTATTCGCGGAGCGTACGCGCATGGACAAGTGGCGTTGGACGCGGGAATACGCGCACATACCCCGATTGATTGACGACTACATTGTGGCCGAGGGGCTGCGGCGCGGGACTTTCAAGCCGGAGGCCGTTGAAGCCGCCCGCGAGCGTGCGCGCCGCGAGCCGCACCCGTTCTGGTCTTCCGATGTGGTGGAGAGGCTGGAGATCTTTGCATGAGCGACAACAACTTGGTCACGCTGTCTTGGGCGAACATCGAGTCACAGCCGGGAGAAGTACGCGAGCTACCCGAGAGCGACCGCGATGCACTCATCGTGAGCGCCATCCAGGTCGATGGACACTGGGTCATCCTCAGCCGCTATGGCGACGATATTTGGCAGTTGGACGGCTTTGCCAGCAACGTGCCAGACAACTTGCGGCACCAGGACTTCAGCCGCGTGCCCTGTGCATTTAAGGAAGTGATGAAGGCCCTGTTGTACCGCTACCTGCGGCGCGGCCGCGCGGGGCAGAAGCGGCCCAGGGCGAGCACTTTGCGCAATTTTTTTGAGAATGCGCTGCCCTTCCTACGGCATCTAAACGCGCTCAAGCTCGGTCACTTCAGCGCGGTGACCCCCATGGTCTGCGCGAATTACGTTGCCGAGTGTCGGGCGTACCGGCAGACGCGTCGAAACCAGGGTAAGCCGCTGTCTCAGAGCACCCTTGAGCGTCGCTTCATGGCAGTCGAGGCGCTTCATGAGCTGAGTCAGTACACCCACGACCCGGTCCCTCAGCATCCCTGGCCTGATACCTCGGCAAATGCACTGGCCGGCAGCGGCACGGCTGGCAGGCAGGGCGGCAAAACACCGCTGATGCCGGATGAGGTGTTCTGCACCCTGTTCGAGAGGGCCTATGAGCAGGTTCAACATGGCAAGGCGCTACTCGATCTACGCGATGCCCTCGATGCCGTCGCAGCAGAACGGAGAAAGCAGGTTACTAGAACAGTCATAGAGGCTAAAAACCGCCACCTCGCCACTTTGGGTCGGGAGGGTGGATTGGGGGCATTTAATCAGGCGATCCTTGATCTACGAACCGCCTGCTACATCGTGCTGGCCAGCACCTCAGGTTGCCGCAACCACGAACTGGCCAACGTCCAGTCGGGCGCGCACCACCGCACTGAGGACGACGAGGGAACGATCTATCACTGGATGCGTTCTAGGTCGGATAAGACCGACACTGGGGTCCACGACTGGATGATCCCCGAGGTCGCCGTGCGAGTGTTGCGCCTGATGGAGCGCTGGGCCGAGCCGTATCAAGCTATGATCGCTGCCGAGATTGCCGAGCGGCGAAGGGTCAACCCGCGCGACCCAGAGATCGCCAAGGCGCATAAACATCACCATGCGCTCTTTCTCGGGGCAAGCCCTGCAAAGGGCAATCAGGTTCGCACCCTGTCGGGCATCACATGGAACGATGCCCTCAAGGCGTTCGCGCAGGGCGGTGGGCTGGACTGGAACCTCGCCAGCCATCAATTCCGCCGCAAATTCGCCAACTACGCGGCGCACAGCCAGTTCGGCGACCTGCGCTACTTGCGCGAGCACTATGCACACTGGTCCATGGACATGACGCTGGGCTACGCCATGGACCATGACTGGGGCCAGCACCTCGACATTGAGTTGTACAATGACATCCAGGCCGAACTCGAAGACATCAAGTTCGGCGTCGTTGATACTTGGATGGGGGACGAACCTCTGGCCGGAGGCTACGGTCACTCGATCAAACGCTGGCGGCGCGATCCGACGAACCTCGCCATCTTCAAGAGCCATGCCTCAATGGTGACCTCAATTGCCGAGAGCACCGCGATCCGCAGCAATGGCCACGCCTGGTGTACCGCCAGCGACGACCGTTGCGTCGGCAACACATTAGAGCGGACTCGCTGCGGCGATTGCCACAACGCCGTGATTGGGCGCAGCCACATTGGCATATATCAGCATCTCTACGACAACCTGAAGGGGTTGCTGGATTGCAACGACATTGGTGACGGTGGCCGCCAGCGCATCTTGCGCGACCTGGAGCGCTGCCGTGACGTGCTCGTGCAGCTTGGATACAACCCGGAGACGAACCTAGCATGACGACCAAACGCAAGCCCTCGGACGCCCGCGAGCGGGATCTGCAACTCGCGCTCGCCCGTATCCAGCGTGGTCGGGCACATACCGGGGAAACCAAGGTCACTATCGCCGCTGTGGCGCGAGAGGCAGGCGTTTCGACGGCGCTAATCCACAACCACTACCCTATAATCGCCGAGGCGATCCGCGATGCTCAGGGGCGCTCCAGTCGCGCCCAACGCGATGTGAAGCACCAGGATCTCCGTGCGGAGCGTGAGAAGAATCGCGCACTTCGCCAGGAGATAGAGGAACTGCGTGCTAAGGTCGCCAGCCTCGCCTCCATCAACGAGGTTTTGATAGCCGAGAACCGAGTTCTAAAGGCAAAGCAGAGCGACTCCAAGGTGGTCGATCTGGCCCCGTGTATAATTTGACGTAATCCCGACAGCAGTCATTCTGTAAACCCGCTACTGATAATGCTCCAATGACACCGCCAATTATGCGCGGTCCGCCGGCCGAGATCGGCCAACGGCAGAAGCTGCAAAGTGTCGATAGAGTCTTCGGCAATTCAGTTTTTACATGCTAGGTACGCACATGACACTGGATAAGCTTTTGTCCCGATCGGCCGCGCTGCAGCAGATGTTAGGGGGCTTTTTCGCGTTGCCTCTGGTCGATTCGTCCAGCCGACTACAGGCCAGCCAGATGTTGGCAAGCCTGGGATTCGAGCATGCGCAGAGCTTTAAGCACTTGATCGCCGCTGGGCTGTATACCTCTGCCGCGGCGCTGCTGCGCGTTCAATACGAGTCGCTGGTCAGGGCTCTGTGGATCCTGTACGTGGCGACCGACAACCAGACGGAGCTGATGGTGTCCGAGCTCACCCACGAAAGCGCGAAGAAGGCGAAACGGATCCCGATGCTAAGCGAGATGCTCGAAGAGATCGAGCAGAAAGCTCCGCATGCTCCGCTGGCACACCTGAAGGAGTTCAAGCATTACTCCTGGCGGCCGTTGAGCTCATTCGTTCACGGTGGGATCCATGCGATCAATCGGCATGGACAGGGATTTCCCCAGGAGCTAGTGCTGACGCTGGTCCGGCACTCGAATGGGTTGCTCGGCATGGCAGGCAACCTCTTGCTCATCCTGGCCGGCGTCCCGCCGGAGGCTGGGCAGATGGCCAAGGTCTATGCGGAGTTCCAGGACTGTCTGCCACTAGTGGATCCGCCATACCGGCGTTTGCCCGATCCGGCGAACTGATCGGGCAGGCGTTCGCAATTGCGTTCTCACACGCGTCGCCTCACATCAGGCTATGCCTCATTTCGGCGAACTGCGAGCGGCAGAGAACGGCCGATTCTGTTGGAAAAGTCGTTTTTCTCAAACTGCCAAAAGGCCGATCGATGAAAACGTTTTTTTTGTGCGCGGATAAGTGAAATCCAAGTCCGAATACCTCTGCGCTGATTCTAGATTTCAATCTCAGGCGCGTACTTTTCTGCTGTGAAAACCACCCCGACTTTTTCAACAGAATCGGCCAAGAGCAGCCGTTCAAGAGCGACCGCTTCCGACCTATCGCGACGAGCAGCGAACAGCCATCCCAGACGTAGGCGAACGGCAGGTCTGAGACAGATAAAAAACGAAGGAGAGCCCACCCCAGACTTATGATGAATATGAAAGGATAAAAAGGATCCAAGCTGTCAGCAGATAGGCTAGGATTTCAAGCGGGCCGAGCGGCACCAGCTTCTGATTGCTCTCTCAATGCGTCAGGGAGGAGGATTTTATGAGGGTCAGCGGTATTGCAATCCAGAATTTCCGTCGCCTGGAAAATGTTCAGATTGACATTGAAGAGCGAGAATCCATTTTTGTTGGCCCCAACAACAGCGGCAAGACTTCTGCCACCGCAATTTTTCGCTGCTTTCTTGGTGGGCGCGATTTTAAGATTCACGACTTCTCGGTCGCCCGAATGGCAGATTTCGACGCATTTGCCACAACCGGGGATGCCGAGCAGCTCCCCAAGATTAGTCTTGACCTGTGGTTCACCATCGACCCTGAAAGCATCGCATTCGGCAGGGTGTTCACACTGCTGCCAAAACTTTTGGATTTCACGCGCGTAGGAATTCGACTGTCGTATGAGGTCGCGGACGCAAAGAGGTTACGCGAGCATTACGACGCCGCCTATCCGCTAAAGGAAGATGAAACGCGAGCCAAGGCGCTGTCGCAATATCTGGCGCTCGACGGAAATCTTGGCCGACATTTTGCGGTTTGCTACTCCTCACTCGACGAGAAGTCCCAGGACGGAGCATCTCCTGAGATCCTAACGAGTCAGCTCGATCCTGACGAAGGCAAACGGCTTCTGAAGCATCTCATACGGGTGGAGTTCGTCGACGCGCAGCGCAACATTAACGACGATGACAGCAGCCGCAGTAACCGGCTTTCGTCGGCCTTTGCCGCCTTCTACCGGAAGAATCTTGAGCAGGTCGGCCATGCCGCCGATGCTCACAGCGTGATCGATGCGAACAACAAACAGCTGACCGATCACTACGCCAAGCAGTTTGATCCGCTGATCACGCTCATCAAGCACCTTGGCGTGCCATCCATTAATGATCGAGAATTACGGATCATCTCCTCGCTTAGCCCTGAAACTGCGCTGCGCGGGAACACTGAGTTGCTCTACATTGACCCCAGCCGGCAGCATGAGCTGCCTGAGCTTTATAACGGTCTTGGCTTCAAAAACCTAATATACATGGCTATTCAGGCTCGGCACTTCCATTCTCAATGGGTGATGACCGCCGAGAACAGGCCTTTATGCCTGATGATCTTTATTGAGGAGCCTGAGGTTCACCTTCACGCGCAGGTGCAACAGACCTTCATCTCCAACATCTGGCAGGTGATCAACCAATCCGCCGAGGCGGCTGGCGAACCTGACCTCGTGCCGCAACTCGTTGTCACCACCCACTCCTCTCATATCATGGAAGCCGTGGACTTCGAGAAAGTCCGCTATTTCCAGCGCTGCCATATCGAGGGCGAGACGGTAGCGACGGGTATTCGCAATGCGTCAGTGGTCCGCAGCCTTCGGGCCTTCCAGCCGGAAGCGGAGACGATTGATGACAGGCTCGTCCCACCGTCAGAATCGCTGGCCTTCCTAAAACGCTATTTACGCCTAACCCACTGTGATCTGTTCTTTGCTGATGCTGCCATCCTCGTTGAAGGCGCCGTTGAAAAGCTGCTAATGCCGTCCATGATCGAGCGTGCCGCTGGGCGATTGCGGACTGTATATCTCACAATCTTGGAGGTGGGGGGCGCCTATGCCCACCGCTTCGAGGGTCTGCTCAGCTTCCTCCACATCCCCTATCTTGTTATCACTGATCTCGATTCCGTCGCGCCCACCGGCTATCCCAGTGCCTGTCGGGCGGATGTCGTCGGAGCAAGAACCTCCAATGCTTCTCTCAAGAAACTGTGCGGACAGACCACAATCGCCGATCTGATCGCGTTGACCTCCGCTGAGAAACAGCACATCGAGAAGGATCGTTGTATTGCTTTCCAGACGGATATTTTGGTGGCGGATGGCGCTGCCAATGAAACATTGCGCCCGCGCACTTTGGAGGAGGCAATCGTCTACGAGAATTTCGGGCTGCTCCGGTCCGGCGCGTTATCCATCGGTATCACCGTCCCAGCGCTTCTCAATGACGCTTATCAGGACGTCTACGACCGGGTTCGGTCGGATAGTTTCAAGAAGACCGACTTTGCCATGGACCTCTTGGCTTGCACCGAGGAATGGATCGTCCCTGGCTACATTGCCGAGGGATTGAGTTGGCTTGAGTCGCGCCTATCGCCACCACTCGCCGCAGTAGCGGAAACAGAAGTCAATGTCGTGACGGAGGCATAGCATGGTTGCATGGGTGGAAAGTGAAGCGGATGTTCTAGTCCGCAAATGCCTAGATGGCCGTCGCAGCTTCGCGATGATCGCCGGCGCGGGGGCGGGCAAGACGAGTTCACTGGGCGATGCTCTTAGCCGGGTTCGCGATCACGAGGGAAATGCCCTTAGAAAGCATGGTCAGCGCATTGCCTGTATTACCTTCACCAAACGCGCAGTTGAGGTTATCAAGGCAAGGCTGGGATTCGACGAGCTATATCTAGTTTCAACTCTTCACGGATTTCTGTGGGGACAGATCAGCCGCTTCCACGAAGATATTCGGCAAGCGCTGTGCGAAAGTCGCATTCCGACTCTTATAGAAAAGGCCAAGGAAGACGATAACGGGGGTAAGAGCAAAAAGGCACAGAAGGCCCGCGCAAAAATCAAACGGCTGACTGAGCAGCTTGCCCTCCTCGAATCAGTCAAGCGTTTTGAGTATGCCGACACGAGCTTCAGTGATTATGGCAAAGGACAGATCGGTCACGATGACGTCATAGAGATTGCAACCTATCTGCTTGCAAATAATGAAACTCTCAGGCGGATCATCGGCCTACGTTTCCCTTATATCTTCGTCGACGAAGCACAGGACACATTTGAGGGTATCGTCGCAGGGCTCAATCTCGTCTGCGCCGGCGCTGAACTTCCCGTGATCGGCTATTTCGGTGACCCCTGGCAGCAGATTTATGACCGGAGTGCCGGGAATTTTGCGCCACCCGACGGCGGTGAGGTCATCAAGAAAGCTGAGAATTTCCGCTGTTCAAAGAGTGTTATTCGGCTTCTCAACGCCTATCGTGGGGATGTTGAGCAATATGCCGCTGGCGAAAATGCGGCATGTGAAGGTAGTGTCGAATTCCTGCTGGTCAAAGCGGAAGATCCAACGGAGCCACGCAAGCGCTATTCAGAGGAGCAGATTGAGCGGGCGCTGGCACGTATGGATGCTGCAGTCGAAGACTGGGGCTGGGCAGGGCGCAACGATGTCATGAGGCTCTTCCTCGCACGTCAAATGATTGCGCGGCGGCTTGGCTTCGCGGATCTCAACCGTCTCTTCACAGGCGACTATGCATCGTCTCGCGCACAAGATGCCTTTGAGGAAGGTGTGCATTTCCTTCTCAAACCATTTCTTTCGACGATTTGCCCTCTTATCACTGCTCAAAACCAAGGTGACGATCGAAAAATTATCAATCTGCTTCGTCGCGATAGCCCGGCTTTCGCGATCGATGGATTAAACGCGGAAAAGTCACTGAAGTTGATGATTGAGACTTCGAAGGCTTTGGTTGGCCAATTGCAGAATTTGTGGGATACCGAGACGATCGGAGCGATTCTTCGCTTTTGTACTGACAAGCAGATCATCCAACCTTCCGAAAGGCTGCGCGAGCATCTTGATCGGGCCCCTCGGGCTGAGCCGTTCGATGAGGATCTTCATGGCCTCGACAAAGGAGATTGGCTCGCAGACTCGCTGTTCAAAATGACGCCCTGGACGGTCTCTCGCTATGCCGATTATCTTAACAACAATACGGCCTATAGTACCCAGCATGGGGTCAAGGGCGAGGAGTACGCAAAAGTCTTGGTCGTCTATGACGATGTCGAGGCAGCATGGAACCAGTACAGCTTTAGTAAGACCCTAACGCCGCTTACTGCCGGCGAGCCCTCCGACCGGCAACGCTCCGTAACTCAGAAGCTCGCGTATGTCTCGTTCTCCCGCGCGAAGGAGGATCTGCGTGTCTTGCTGTTCACAGCCGACCCAGAAGGGGCACGAGATGAACTCATTGAAAGCAAGCTGTTAATGCCTGATCAAATCCGAATCGTGACCTGAACATTGTTCCTGCCTTTTGATTTAGGAAATGGCGATGTAAACCTGGGCGGGCGGCACCTCTCTGCGGATGTATGGAATGGAACGGGCACGGAAGTCCACAGCGGAAATCAATGTGTCGACTTGGGCTCCTCGAATGTCGCTCATGGGGCGGTTGCTGCTGCGAAATTGCACTCCACTTGACCACCCGTTTGCATTCGACCTGACCAGTCATTTGCATTCGTTCTGACCATCGATTGCATCGGATTTGACCAGCGCGCTTTCCAACCATGATCGGCAGAGAACGGCCACAAGCAGGCGTCGGATGCTTCTAGGAAATCAGGGGCGATTCAGTATCGTCCTTTCAGGTTTTCCATCACAGTGAATGGTTTGAAAATCGGAGCTGAGCGAACCTGATTCATTAGATTCCAATAGCAGATTTTCGCATATTGATGTTCAAGTGCCGGTGGATACTTAAATTCGTAGAGTGAGGAACCATCGATATTGGGAGTAAAACTACGAGAGTACTCAGGCATCAAGTAATTTTGAATCCCCCATGAGAGCGTATTCAAAAACTCAGCGATAGTGCTGGCGTGATACGCGCAAACGTCATCATGGAGGATGTCATATATTTCCTCCTGGACTAGCATTGCTTGGTACAACTCAACTGCAGGCCCCGCCTTCCTTATGAGACGTTGTAGCTCCTCAGCTACACCAACAGAGCGCAAAGAATTGTGCTTGGATAAATTCCCAACGATTTTCAGTACTAGGTATCTGGGAACACGTATTTCGACTTCCAGAATTATCGAAGGCAACCAAAGCTCGACGGCAATTTCTACATGAAGCCATTTGGTGAAGGCGTCCACCGCTTTTTTTAGATCAAGAACAGAGCCGTTTTTTTCGAAGCATGGCGCTTCGGTGATAGACCTTAACGCACGTAAATAGGGCGTCGACGGAACTAGTGCTTTCTCGTCTGTCATGGATAAGAAATCCACAAGTGCGATAAAGAAAAATTGCTGATGCGTCATCGTTTTGAACTGGATGCTTTGACGCTCTCCCTCTCCGCCCAGCGTAATCAGTTCATAGTTGACCATTGACTGCAGCAGCTCATTTACAGCAGATAGGTAAACAACCTCTTGTTCCATTTTGTTCAACTGGCTCATTTCTATCTCCTTTTCAAGCCCGGCCTCGCGTTAAGAAAGGCCCGATGAGCCTTTATAAAGCCTTTACGACGTAATTCCAGCGCCTGTGATAAAGCCGGAGCTGGCAGGTCTGTTGAGCGCTTCTAGAGGGCTTACAGGCGGGCTGCTTTTATCAGGTGACTCAGCGCCGACTCCAGTGTTGGCAATGCAGCCAACATTTTAGACTCGCACACGGCACCCACATCATCAGACTGCCGTCACTGTGTCCACAGCCTGCTCTTGGCGGACTCTGGCAGAAATCGGCCGATTCTGTTGAAAAAGTCGGTCTGCCCAAACTGCCTGATCATTGACTGGTGAAAACGCCTTTTTTGCACGCTGCTACGTGAAATCCGAGTCCGGGAAGCCCTGCCAAAAGTAAAGATTTCAATCTCGGACGCGTACTTTTCTGATGCGCAAACCATGGCCGACTTTTTCAACAGAATCGGCCAAAAGCGGTCATTCATCCTTACGCAGCTACTTGGCCTTAATGCACCTGATTGGTCGCGTAATTCATAGATAATCGTTTTTGGCTATTGGAGCATTTTCGATTTCATCTTAGGAGGCTGGCGGCCTGCGCTACCCTTATCAATTCCTTAAGCCTCCTGAGCCCACGCTTGCTGGCGTTCGGGGCAAAGCAGTATGGTTGCATACGGAATGCCGGTGCGAGACCTCCAGCAACTCGCCCGAAATCGATACCTCGCTACGTTAGATATTAAAGTGACTGCCGGGGATACAGCGTTCCAAGCGCGGGCGAGACTGGAGGCTTGTTTAGCCTTGGGTATTTTTTCCAGTGAGCAGCTTTCACTTTCAGTCTGAACTGAGTCAGTTCGGAGTGGTGCCGTATCCCTTTCTGATGGACTCGGTCTGAAAGAGAAGCGCTGTGTACACTGGAGGAAAGAGGATGGTCATCTCACTCGAGGAACTAAAACGAGAGTTGATTCGAGTTAAAGCAAGGTGGACCGCGAAATCATCCGCTATCAGTTCATCGAGTGACATGCCAATTATTTATGTGGCAGCTCAAGTAGATACCGTATTGGTAGCCCTGCTTTGGAGTTGCATTGCGTTGGCGGAGAGTGACGCCCTATGTCGGCAATACGCACAAGGAGCGGTCGAAGCATTCCGTCAGAATGAAAGCCTGAATTGCCATCTCGCGGATGCCCGGTGGCAGGCCAACTTCGACGCGCATTACCAATGGTGCCGCAATGCGCCGTCTCAATGGCTGAAAAGCGAAACAGAATTCCGCGCTAATCAACTCAGAGTGTGTCAGGACGACACTAAAGCTGTCGCCTGCAGTCGATACGCGCAAAGCGCAGTTGGCGACCAGCGCTCAAACCTATCTGGGCGCTGCGGTTTCTTTGGTGCACGGTGGCAAGATAACCTCGATGTGCACCTGCAATGGTGCCTTGGCGTCCCCGATGTGTATGCGCAAAGCGAGCAAAGCATTCGACGCGCCAAACTTGGCGCCTGTAAAGGAGACCCAGACGCAACTCGGTGTGATGTATATGCGCGGGATGCTGTTGAGCTGGCAGAAGAGTCGGTCGCGCGAGGGTGCGGCCTTACAGGAGCACGCTGGACCGTTTCCTATGAGGGGCATTTGACCTGGTGCCTTCGACAGCCACCAGAGGAAGCCACAGCAGAGCGTGAGAAACGGGAAGGCCCTCTTAGCCAATGCCGTACAAATACCACGCTCCCGGGAGGTTGGACTGCACCCCCTACAGACGACGCATGCAACGTATCTGTCATTGTAAAAAACAAGTCTTGTTTAGACCTTGATGGCTCACCCTCGCAATTGCCCGCGGAAGGTTCCTCCGCTACTGGATGCGGTAGTACCGGAGAGGTGGCATTGCAGCGAGCCATGCTCAACTTTGCTACAAATGTTGCATGCACAACTGAGGGAGTTACCCCTGAACCAAGTTGCTGCACAGTGACGAAAGAACCCGTCAGGGGGTGCCTGTGCCGATAATTGCCATGATTCTTAGCTTCACGGTGCCAAACAGACTACTGCATGCAGGGTGTCCATCTCACGCTTTTCTCGATGTATTGAAGCGTCGCAGGGTGCTAGCTTCAAAGGTCTATCGGAAATCAAGACACAAGGTCTGTCAGTCATTGATCGGGCGTTATTAATAAAAAACTCAAACATGAAATCGACAAGCTGAAGTTATTAACTGCGATTAAGGAGTGACCCCATGCCTATAATAGGTGCAGGTTGGGAGCTACATATAATTCGACATACTGAGCAAGCCAACTCAAAAGGAAACCGTCGAACTGTTGGAAGCTATCAAGTCTATCATGATGGAATTGCTCAATCCGAAAATGATATGTCG
This sequence comes from Pseudomonas sp. 09C 129, assembly GCF_002843625.1. NCBI lineage: Bacteria > Pseudomonadati > Pseudomonadota > Gammaproteobacteria > Pseudomonadales > Pseudomonadaceae > Pseudomonas > Pseudomonas sp. 09C 129. Next base: position 2,864,897 of record NZ_CP025261.1, read on the forward strand.
GGAAGCATGGCAGAGACGCGGGGCCCAGGGGCTAATTATCCAAAAGACAATTATCGAAGAGTGGAGGAGGGGCGTTATCCATTGTACACCCAAAGAAGCGGAAAATTTGTTACCTTCAACTACACCGATTCACTGAATCCATCAGTTAAGCTAAAGCCAGGCATATTATTAGGCGAGACAGGTGCGCGATATGGAATCATCATACACCCCGGCTCGGGATTTCTGTCTAGTGTCGGCTGCTTAAATCCGTGCACAACTTTGCCTAATGCCACTGAGCAAATTGATTTCAAACCAAGTAGGCGCAGGGTCATTTCGCTAATAGAGGACCTAAAAAATTACGTTGTTAATTTTCCTGAAAAAGGAAAGATGCTCATACCTAATGCGTTCGTGGTTATAGAGGGTGAGCCAAATCCTGATTAGCGATATCAAGAACTTCTTGGCTCTCGGTGTGGGGCTTTGTAAGCTATGCAGTGGTATCAAGTAAAAGGAAGGGGCAGGGTGTACCCTCCCCTTAATATTTTGCTTTCTGTCACAGTGGATATTTTCATTGATTATGAGTAGCCGAGAACTCACCCAGATCCGTGAATGGCATATTCAAGGCCGGAGGAAACACCTTAAGGAGCCAGTAGGCCCTTCTGCCGCGATGACCCAGACCAGACTCAGCCGGTAATTGTGCATTTCTATAGGCGGCATTGATCAGCTTTGTGTCGTTCATCCCAGGATGTGGATCTCCCAAAACGTACCGTTCAAGTAGGGCTCTAGCAACCGCGGCTTCAGTTCTATCGCCAAAGTTTCCAACCTCTTCAATGGTGGATTCAAGAGCCTTACGCATGCCTAAAACACCAAAGCTATTCGCGATACCGATCATGGTGGTCAGTGTGAACTCTTGGACATACCCCTTGTCCTGAAACGTGGTCAGGCTTGGTGATACCTTACCCCTACGGAAGTTTTCCAGCTGAACAGGCCGCAGTACAGGATTGGTCAATATTAAGTCCAACCCTTTGCGTAACCACGCTAACTTGATAAGCCCGTTGTCGTTAGCCGCTTTACCTTTACCGCCGGCGTTGTTGGATTTTATCCAATTCAGGTCTAGCAAATTATCTACGTGCTCATTGAAGGTATTGTTGAATAACTCTGGGGAGCTTGCGTAAATAAGTTCCATGAATTCTGCTACACCACCGTTGGTCGCAAAGTCGGTGATGCCAAACGTAAGGCCATCTTGCCCGGTGATGGTTTCAAAGTTCTTTGATTGTCCATCACGTGAAATAACCCTAAGGCAGCGAGACACGAATGAACCATTGTTGCAGGCTTGTAACACTGCTTGCTGGACGCGCGAAGCAGGTTGAGGCTTGTAAGCCGTATATTGCGAGGTTCCGGGATATTTAGGTGGTGTTTCTAATGGGGGAGCACGAGCGGGAACTGATATGAGGTCAGATGAATTCATCAAAGTGCTCCTGAGTTTGTGGTTGAAAGAGAAGACAGCTAAATAAAGCTAGTCCATAAATTATGGCGATGTTGTAGCTGTACGGCGAAGGGTAGGGGGTGGGTATTTATTGCGGCCGATTTAGATGATCAACCATCGGGGGCGAAAATGGTTTTGGACGATGGTGGCACGGCTCAATTGGCGCGGCATTTTAATCTCAAGTTTTGGAGGTTAAAGTACCGAGATATAAGAAGAACTAACGCAATAACGATTCGTCGTTCATCCCTTTGGAAAAACTTTGGGCAAGGGCAGCGGGTTCTTTGACCATTCAATTGCGGAGGGCTCCCTTGATGCAGGTTAGGAGGACCGTTACGAGCTCACCTTGTTTTAAAAGGATTACCTCATCAACTTCAGTCGCGAGTGGATATTTGTCGATTTGATTGTGCCTGTGTGCTCTCTGCATTGCCTTGGCATATTGCCATTCCTTAAAAGAACGGACAATCAGATTCGGGCGGGAAGTATTATTCCACTGATTCAGACCCTTGAACACTTCAGTCGAAGATGCTCAAGGTCTCTAATACAACGAGTGACGAAGTGACCTCGCCCCATGCTTACCAAACTCGTCTCCCGTGTTCACATCGAAAACGATCAGCCCGCGCTTGGTATTCCTGGCCAACAAAGGGCGCACTTGACTCAGCGCTACATCTGCAGCGGTGAATTCGGAAATCTTGTCCTTCGCTGGGCAAATGTCTTTTAGGGGGCCAGGTAGGGAAAAAGCTCGGGTCAGCTCTCAATTTCATTCAGCAAGCTTTGCAATTCATCAGCCCAGAGATTGAGCTGGAAGTTTTGCGGGTCATCATGGGCATCATCGATCCCCAAATCCAGGTCCGCATGGAATGCTGGTATGAGCCACTCTCCGGCTCTCAGACTGGCAGCAATGTAAACGAGTGCTAAACGACGATATTGGGAAACAGTAAATCCGGGAATTGGGGCAACCGCACCGTTTTTGATTTTCTTTTCTGATGCATTCTTGTCTGTCACTGGGGCAGATCGCCTAGGTTGCACTAACTCAACATGCAGAAATCGGCCTCGAACCTCTTCATCTGGTACGTGCGGGTAACGCTTGTTGTAAGTTAACTCAAACTTCGTTGAGCGCCAGCCTCGCTCAAAAGGCATCGCAGTAACCGACTGTCCGTGACGGCTGATAAAAACGTGCGCTTTAGACTTTTCACCCTTCTGCCAAACAGACACATCGTTGTGCTTCCAGGTAACGGTACCCATGTCCTTTGGGAAAGGGGCCTTGAGGAGGATTGGAGTACTGGTGTCGTGAACTACAAAATACTTAGCGGGAAACTGGCCATTTTTATGAGTCTCGGCCTGCGAAACGGGTAGATCGAGGTTGCCGCCGATATCCTTCTCTTTAATCTGCTGCGCGGCCAGGTAGTTCCTAAGTTGAGGGGCGGTTAGTAAAACTTTCTGACCGACTCGACCAAAAAAACATCTGGTAGAGACACCTTTGCGGATGAAATATGACCCCAAAAAAGGACTTCCCTTAATAGACATGACGCTTGGCTTACCGCGTCTCCATTGAATGGCAAAGACTCAGGGTCGTAAAGGCAGGGTATTTGGGTTCTCTCAGGGCTCCCGAACACTGGGCTCGCCATCATGCCAATCAAAATGGTTAGGGTTTTAATTTTCATACGGGCTCGTGGTTATCAAACTACCTTTAACCATAGGTTAACTAGGGGGCCACGTTGTGGCTGGAACAGAAGATTTCAGGGGCAGCGTGATACCTCACCCAGTCAAAGGGGGCAGTAATACAGAGAGCTGATACTGGTAGTCTTTTCGATCGCTTCCCCTAAAATTCCTTTGCACAGGTTTGGACCCTGGGAACTACGTCTGCATCTAATTGGGCAGGTGTATAGACCAGCATCTCGGCCTGGCCTGCAGCAGATTGAAGCGTGTTCGCTAATGCTTTTTTCAATTGCTCGAGATCCGGTTGGGCTAAGACAACGTCTCGTTGGACGCGCAAAAGCTTTGCGATGACGTCGTTGAGAGCAATGTTGATATTACGTAATCCTGAAGCTGACAGCTCTATTCCATCAGGTATTTCGCCCACTACCCCATACATGCATCGAATGGCCTCTTTAGCCTTGAAGTAGTTTTCCGACTGAACCTTGATCTGATAGTGATCAGTGTAAATGTTCGACCCCCCCGCCAAACCTGCCCCTTGATAAATCCATGCCTTTGTACCGGATAAGGCGCCGGCAACACCCCATAAGCCTCCAAGAACTGTCGCTCCGTCGCCGACATTCATCGTATTCACCAGGCCTTCGTATTGCGCGGTATATAGCTTGTGGTAGATCTCCAGGTTGAGTCGAAAGTCGGGCAGATTTTTAGCAGTATTCAACCCTAAGGAGGACTCACCTTTCATCCAGTTTGGATTCATTATGCGAACGTTACTGCCGTCTCTCGTGATGGCCTCCTGCTCGGATACGTTCACGATTGGCAGAGGGTAGGGGTTTACGCAGCCAGAAATCAGGCCAGCGGCCAACATCAAACTCGATCTCGTAAGCTTGGCCATTTGGCCTCCCTGTAGCTTTGGTTGTTTGTGGCGAATCGATCGCTTAAGAAAACAACACACTTCCATACTGTTGAATTTCATCAAAGGAACGAGTAGCTTCCAAATTCGCGGAGTCCGGAATGATCTCGTAGGTGACGCCGTAACCCAGGCCTACCTTGATCTTGTGATTTCTCCAAGGGTCGCCGCCCAGCTCAACAATCGCCCGGACCGACGCTTCACCGATACTGTCATCGCCACCTACGTCGGCGTAGATGGCAAAGACCGAAGCCCCGTTCACCGATAGTTTGGCAATGTCCCCCAGGTTGCACTTGATGCCGGTTACCTCCTTCCAATTGCCTGGTAAAACAAAGTAGGGGATGGTCAAAGCATTCACGTATTCCCCCTCTCCGCGCCAACCTCAGCTTCGACGTAGTGAAGTGTCCAATTGCCCGTGTTCATCGATGACGTCGGCATTAGGCGCCCCATCGGCATCGGCCGCAGCGTCTGACAGTACGTATATGTGGCCATTATCAAGTACAGTCACCACAGGGGCTTATGGGGTGGTTGTGAGGATGGCCACGGATGGTCGATTTTGCGCATAGAGCTCCTTCCTATCTTCTAATGTCAAATAGACATTACTAGCGTAGATGGGTATCTGAATTTGAAAGGGTTTTTTTTGCACGTTGTGGCCGAAGGTATTGAGCACGCAATTCAGCACAACATTCTCAAGGCCCAAGGCTATGAGGTCGGCTAGGGCAACTTTTTCTCGGCACCATTGCTTAGCGAAGCGTTCGTGCAATGGATTACGACTTGTAAGGTCTGATCGAGCACCCAGTCGTCAGTATTCACCGGGAGCGGTGGAAGCGCGTCATGCAATGAGCTTTCAGGGTGTCTAGAGAAACCAGGGCGATTCAGTATCGATGAGTGGTTTCGTTCAAACAGTTGGGCGATCTGCTGGAGAGAGTCACCTTTCTGCCAGCGATCCCACATCAGTTTTTTCTGGCTTTCGGTGTAATAGATTCGAGGTCTCTGCTTCATCTGCAACACTCCTTCTGCTTACACAGAATTTAGTTGTGTTGCGTTGACCGGTTGAATCCACAGCCGATTGCTGTCCGTCATGACCGGCGGCTTTGCGTCGACTGCTGCCGATGAAGGAAGCAGCATTTCGAGTGGCGCCATGCAGGTCCTTGCCATTGGCTGAATTCACTAGAATACGCACCCCGAAAAATTTATAAATAGTTACAAGCAGTAAGGAATTGAATTGTAAGAATAAAATTGATAATAACGGTTAGTAAGGGTCCGGATCTGTTGCCATCGGGCAAAGGCCTGCGTCTGCAGGATCTCGTAATCCATGAGTTACTGTATCCATATAGAGACAAGATTGAAAGAAGTGATGACCCTCGGGCGACTGACGGTGCGCTTGAAGGGGTCATGGAAAGGTAAGCAGGAGAGGAGTGGGCGAGGCGGGCTGTTTCGTATCGGCATGTTGTCGATCAGGGCTGCCGAAACACCCTGTAGCCATTGCCCTGTGGTGGCTGCTGGAAAGGGTTAGCATCAGCCGTTCTGGCTGATGCTGTGGGACGGAAAATCAGAGCGCCGGCAGGCCCAGCGCCGTGGCGCATGCCTGGAGCGAGCGCTGTTGGGTGTCGGCGTACAGCTGCAGTTCATCGATGGTCGGGCGCCCCAGGGCCCGCTCGAAAGCCTGCCGGTTGGAGTGGCCGGTGTAATGGCTTTGCGCATCGTCGCCCAGGTTGGACTGGAAGATCCCGGCGGCGCTGACCGGCAGGAAGTCCTCGTACACCAGCGGCTCGGCCCGCACATGCCCGGCGTGGATCAGCGCCTCCAGGTTCGTCGGTCGATCCGCCTGTTGGCGCGCGGCCAGGCCTTGTTCGCTGACGAAGTAACGGAAGTACGCCAGGCCCTGTTCGCGCATGGCCTCGTGGTCATCGGGAAAGGCGCGGAAGTGTTCGGCCATCAGGGTGTTGTAGCGCTGGGCATTGGCTTCGTTGGGAAAGTCCCCCAGGGCGTCGCGGGCGGCGTTCAACAGCTGGTCGTACAGCGCCCGGCCTTTGGGAGTGAGGGCGGCGCCGCGCTGTTCGATCTCGCCGAAGCGCGCGCTGTGGCTGCCGCGGCTGTCGGGCTGGTCGGTGAAGGCCACGGCTTCCTCCAGCGCCTTGAAGCTGGTCTGGCGCAAGAGGATCGGGCATTCCCGGCGCGGCGGGCCTTCGATCACCGCCTTGGGCGTGATGCCGTGGGCGGGCATCAGCGCTTGCACCTGGTCGATGTCCAGGGTGCGCGGCGTCAGGTGGTTGATGTGCGGCCCCTTGAACGCCACCACGTCGGCGATCAGCCGGTGCTGGGCGCTCAGTTGCTGGTACTGCCCGGCCGTGACCGTGGCGCTGTGATGCCAGCGGAAGGTTTCCAGGGCCTGCTCGACGAATTCCCCGGCGGCGCGGTCGTCGAGGCCGCCCTGGGTTTCGGCCTGTTCGATCAGGGCCAGGGCGCGCGGGGTGAAAATGCTCCGGCGGGCCAGCACCGATTCGGCGAAGCTACGCAATTGCGGGTTGTCGATCAGTTCCAGGCGCAGCAGCGAAGTGAAGACCCGGAACGGGCTGACCTGCAAGGCGCTTTCATGCACCGCGCGAAAGGCCGTGGAATGCACCGGCACCCCGGCCGGGGTGAGGTCGTAGTAACCCACCGGCTGCATGCCCATTACCGCGAACAGGCGGCCCAGGGTCGCCAGTTCGGTGGCGGTGCCGACGCGAATGGCGCCGTGGCGTTCCAGGTCCAGGCGCTGGATTTCGCCGGTGCTGCGCAGCTGGCGGGCGATCCTCTCGTCGCTGCCCAGGACCCCGGCGTTGACCTGGGTCACCAGCTCCATCAGGGCACCGTACAGCGGCACTTCCTCGCGGTACATGTCCGACATCGCCCGTGAAAAACGTTGGCGGATCAGGTCTGGGCTGACGAAGCTCTGCAGGCTCATAAACAAGGATTCCCGGCGTAGTGAGACAAAGAGGGTAGCGGTGTTGGCTGGACCTGATTCTGGTTGGCGCGGGGTGTGCTGACAAACGAAGTTTCTTCCGGACTTCATTCTGCAAATGAATGCAGGCGGGCAGGGTGGCTACGTGCAGCTGGACCGATGGCATCCGCTGGTTTTCACTCAGGCAACCCGCAGTGCTTTCCGGGGGCTGAGCGGTGATGGCGATTTGCCGTTGCGCTGATAGACTTCTGAACACCACCGCATCCCATGGCTTGCGTACCGTTCAACGGAGGCGACTTGGCCTTGACGCCGCACAATGGAGGAAAGGGACTTTCACTGGCCAGGAGGCTATACAAAACGCGAATTCTGGGGCTGGCCCTCGGTTTCCTTTGCGTGTCCGCGGGCATGTACCCGCTGCATCCATCGCCCTGGGTCTGGGCGTTCATGTCGTTCAACGCTTTCATCTGGCCGCACCTGGCGTATCAGTGGGCGCGCTGCTCGCCAGTGCCGTTTCGCGGCGAGCATCGCAACCTGCTGGTGGATGCCTTCCTCGGCGGGTTCTGGGTGGCGGCCATGCACTTCAATCCGCTGCCGACCACCACCACCCTGTCGTTGATGGCGATGAACAATATCGCCCTGGGTGGCGTGCCCTTTTTCCTGGCCGGTTGCCTGGCGCAAGCGCTGGGGATCGCTGTGGGGCTGCTGCTGTTTGGCATCGAGTTCGAGGCCCAGACCAGTGCACTGCAACTTTATGCCTGCTTGCCGATGCTGACCCTGTATCCGCTGGCCCTGGGGTTTATCTGCTACCAGCAGGCCAATGTCCTGTCCCGGCACAAACGCGAATTGCTGGCCCTGAGCCGCACCGACAGCCTGTCGGGCCTGCTCAACCACGGGGCCTGGAAGGACCAGCTGGAAATCGAGTTCCAACGTTGCCGGCGCCAGGGGACGAACCCGAACCAGGGCGGCGCCATCGCGCTGATCGACATCGATCATTTCAAGGCCATCAACGACACCTACGGCCATGTCGCCGGCGACATCGTGTTGCGCCAGCTGAGCAAGCTGCTCAAGCAGAACCTGCGGATCAGCGACCTGGCCGGGCGTTATGGCGGCGACGAGTTCTGCGTGATCCTGCCGGACGTGCCGCTGGAGCATGCCGCCGAACTGATGGAGGCCTTGCGTTGCCGTTTCGGCGGATTGGGCTATGAGCAGAGCCCGGCCCTGGAGGTCAGCCTGAGCATCGGCCTGGCCGCCTATTCCCCGGACCATAGCGATGCCCTGGACTGGTTGAACGATGCCGACCAGGCCTTGTACGAGGCGAAGACCACCGGCCGCAACAAGGTCAGCTGCGGCCGCGGCGACCGCTCGCCAAAGGTCCTGCTGAACTCCTTGTAAGGCCGTTCGCAGAGCATTGCGCCAGCATGGAGGGGGGCGAATTTGTCAGGTAGGGTGGGCGGGCACCTTCCGACACGAAACAAGGACCGATTCATGACGCAGACTTCCCCTCGCTCATTGCTGGCCGCCCGTATCGGCCTGACCCTCGCCCTTGGCCTGCTGGCTACCCACGCCAGCGCCGCCCCCCACCCACAAGTGCAGAACGATGCGCAGCAATACCAGGGCGACGCCCTGAAACTGTTGGAGCGCCTGGTGAATATCGACTCGGGCTCCGGCTACGAGGCGGGGCTGGACCAGGTGAGCGACATCGCCATCGCCGAGCTGAAGAAGCTTGGCGCCAGCATCGAAAAAGTCCCCAACGGCACGGCCGGCGGCAGCCATGTGCTGGCCACACTCAAGGGCACCGGCAAGGCCAGGATCCTGCTGATGGCGCACATGGACACGGTGTTCAAGGAAGGCACTGCGGCCGAGCGCCCGTTCCGTATCCAGGACGGTCGCGCCTATGGCCCGGGAGTGATGGACGACAAGGGCGGCATCGTCGCCGGGATCTATGCGCTGAAGGTCCTGGATAACCTAAAGTTCAAGGACTACGCACAGATCACCTTCCTGCTCGATGCCAGCGAGGAAACCGGTTCCGAGATCGCCACCGAGCTGATCAAGAAAACCGCCAAGGCCCACGACGTGACCTTGAACCTGGAACCGGGGCGCCCGGCCGATGGCCTGGTGGTGTGGCGCAAGGGCAGCGCCACGGCGCTGGTCGAAGTCAAGGGCAAGGCGGCTCACGCAGGCGTCGCACCGGAGCAGGGGCGCAACGCGGCGATGGAAGCGGCGCACCAGATCCTGCAACTGGGCAAGCTGGGGGATGAAGAGAAGAAAACCACCATCAACTTCACCGTGCTCAAGGCCGGCGACCGGACCAATGTGATTCCCGACCAGGCCACCGCCAAGGCGGATGTGCGGGCGGCGGTGCCGGAGGAGTTCGACCGCATCGAGAAAGATCTGGCGCGGGTCTCGGCCAACAAGCTGATCGCCGACACCGAAGTCAAGACCACCTTGCAGCGCGGTTTGCCGCCGATGCCGCAGACCGAGAAGTCCGATGTGCTGGTGGCCATGGCCCAGGGCATCTACGGCGAACTGGGGCGCAAGCTGACCATCGAGGGCAGCGGCGGGGCGGCGGACTCCAGCCTGTCGGCCGGCGTCGGCACGCCGACCCTGGATGGCTTCGGCATCGTCGGTGGCAATATCCACACCCCCGAGGAGTACGCCGAAGTCGAGAGCGTGGCGCCACGGATCTATCTGCTGGCGCGGATGATCATGGAGCTGTCGGCCAAGCATTGATTGCAGGAACAGACGCACTGCATTTTCTGCATGGCCGGACCCTGCAGCCGCTGCCGAGCCCGCGAGGCTGCGATCGACTGCGCAGCAGGCGCAAGGATCTCGAGACCGCTTGAGGACCTGCGGTCCTATCGCAGCCTCGCAGGCTCGGCAGCGGCTACAGGGGAATGGCTGCGGGCGCCTGCGATCCCCCTGCCTATACTCGAAGGCCTCGTCCCCCACAGCGGAGCCTTCAATGAGCAACCACCTCACCGAATACGTCGACGCCAGCCCGGAAGTGCGGGCGGTGTTCGACGACATCATGCGTACCCGCCGGGTCGACCAGGTGAACAACTTCTGGAAATGCCTGGCAGCCCATCCGCCGACCTTGCGGCGTACCTGGGACAGCCTCAAGGAGATCATGGCGCCGGGGGCGCTGGATCCGCTGACCAAGGAGCTGATCTACGTCGCGGTCAGCGTCACCAACAACTGTCCGTATTGCATCGCTTCGCACACCGCCGCGGCGCGCAAGGCAGGGATGACGGAGGCGATGTTCGGTGAATTGCAGGCGGTGATCGGCATGGCCAACGAAACCAATCGCCTGGCCAACGGCTACCGGGTGCCGCTGGATGACGGGTTCAAGCTCGAATGAGCCTGATGCGGCCCTTGGCGCCGCTCAGGCATCGGCCAGCGCCGTCCTTGAGTTTTCGGCCGCGGCCGCCTTGGCCTGGGTGGCCAGCAGCGGCACGGCGCGCACCAGGTCGCCGGGCTGCACTTGCAGGCGCTTGGCGCTGAGGCGATCCACCAGCAGACAGCCGGACACCAGGCGAGCGCGGGCGCGGGTGACGCGGCAGCTTTCCAGCCGGCGGTTGTGGATCAGCCAGGTCGGCGCGTCGTCGTCCGGGGTGCCGACCAGCAGCGGCAGCACCTGGCTTTCGCGCACCGCGCGGACTTTGCTCAGCTCGGCCTCGATCACCGGCCCGCCGTCGAAGATGTCGATATGGCCCTGATGGGCAAAACCTTCGTGGCGCAGGATGGCCAGCGCCGCCTCGGCGTTTTCGTGGGCCTGGCCGATCGCGGCCTGGGCCGGTTCGCTGAGCAGGCAGGTGTACAGCGGCTGGCGCGGCAGCAGTTCGGCGATAAAGGGTTTGTGGCCGAGGCTGGACAGGTGGTCGGCCTGGACGAAATCCATCTGCAGAAAGTGCCGGCCCAGGCTGTTCCAGAACGGCGAGCAGCCGTTCTCGTCGCCCTTGCCGCGCAGCTCGGCGATCAGTTTGTCGCCGAACAGGTGCGGGAACTCGGCGACGAACAGCAGGCGCGCCAGGGACAGCAGGCGGCCGTTGGTGTCACGGCGCTGGTCGGGGCGCAGGAACAGCGAGCAGAGTTCCGATTGGCCGGTCATCTCGTTGTTCAGGAACAGGGTCGGGATCTGCCGCCGGATGCCCAGGTGCGGCGCCGAATTGACGGTCATGCCGACCCGATAGCTGTACCAGGGTTCGCGCAGGCCCACGGCGCCGGTCAGGGCGCTGATGCCGATCACTTGCTGGTCGTCGTCCTCGAGTACGAACAGGTAGTCGGCGTCGGCCCGTTCCACCTGTTCGGCAAAGGTCCGCTGGGCCCAGCGAATCCGGTGGGTCAGGCGCTCCTGGTTGGCCGGCAGGCTGGTCAGCCCCAGGCCTGCGCGCCGGGCCAGGGCCATCAACGCGGGCAGGTCGGTCACGCGTACCGGGCGAACGATCATGATGCAGCTCCTTCTGCGCGCCTGTTCAGGCGGCGAATGCAAACGTGTCCGGGGTTCTTCATAGGGCGACCAGCCGTACCGGGTCGCCGGTTTGCAGGTGCAGGGCCTGGAAGGTTTGCGGGTCAAGGTTGACCAGGTCGCCCGGCGCTTGGTCCAGGTGCACCAGGGCCGCCCGATATTGCCCCAGCCGCTCGTTGCTCGCTAGCCAGGCCCGGCCGCTGCCGCTCTGCGGGCCCGGGCAGGCGTTGGCGATAAGGCTCTGGCGGATGGAGCGGACGCCACTGTGGCGGGCGTACAGCGTCGGGCCGCCGTCGAACAGGTCGACATAGTGGTTGGCTTCGAACCCCTCGCGCAGCAGGATCTCGTAGGCTTCGCGACCCTGCGGGTGGACCTGGCCGATGCAGTCCTGGGCCGCCTTGGGCAGCATCGGGATGTAGATCGGGTACTGCGGCATCAGGTCGGCGAGGAAGCTGCGGCTTTGCAGGCCGCACAGGCGTTCGGCCTCGACATAGGGCAGGTCGAAGAAGTGCTTGCCCAGGGCATCCCAGAACGGCGAATGGCCGTCGTCGCTGCTGTAGCCGACGATCTCGGTGATGCTGGTGTCGGCGAAGCGCGAGCCATGGGCGGCGATGAACAGCAGGCGGGCCCTGGAAAGCAGCTCCGCCATGGGTGTGCCCACCAGGTCAGGGTCGATATGAAAGCCGCGCAGCAGGCTGTGGTTGCTCAGGTCCTGGCACAGCGACAGGGTCGGCACGCCGTGCTGCACGTTCAGCTCCCGCGAGCTGCTGACGAAGGGCCGGTTGCGCAGGCTGTAGAAGGGCGCGCAAAACCCGGCCATGGCGAGGATTTCCGAACAGCCGCGCAACTGGCCGCTGGCCGGGTCGTGCAGGACAAAAAAATAGTTCTCCGGCCCCGGAGCCTGCACGTTGGCGGCGAAGGAGGCGCAGGAATCGAGAATCTTGTCCAAAAGGTGTTGTCGATCGTCCGGCAGGGACGTCACCCCCACCAGGCTTTCACGGGCCAGCCGTTGCAACTCCGGCAAATCGTCTGGCGCAACTGGGCGTAAGACCAGCATGGATGCACTCCTGTATCAAAATGATCGACGCCTGGTCGCGAAACCCGGGGCGCCGAACCTGACAATCACTGTCGGTTTCCACGCATTACTGCCACTGCCCGCATGGGCGGGCGGTGGCACGCAGGCACCTGTCGGCGCCCACTCGGATTCGCCGGAGCACCTTCATGGTGCCGCGGCGGCCGGGGGTGTTGATTAAAGTGGATCGGCCAGCGCCGTATCGGCGCCCAGCTTGTTGAGGAAAAACAGGTAGACCAGGCCGATGGCGATCCAGATGCAACCGAGTTTCTGCGCATCGACCCCCATGTTGTACATGATCGCGCAGACAATTAGAAAGCCGATCACCGGACAAATCAGATGCCGCAGTACCTGGGCCGACTGGTTGCGACGCCAGTAGTGATTGATCACGGTCAGGTGCAACAGCATGAAACCGCTGAGGGCGCCGAAGTTCACCAGGGAGGTGAGGGTGTCCACCGAGTTGATGAACAGGTAGCAGATCAGCAGCGACAGCACGGCCACCAGGTAGATGCTGACGTGTGGCGTGTTGTGTTTGGGATGGACCTTGGCCAGGATTTTCGGCAGCTTGCCGTCGCGGGCCATGCCGAACAGCAGGCGCGACACGGCCGCTTGCGAGGTGATGGCCACCGCCACGCCCCAGGCCAGCGCGGTGGCCACCGCGGTCAGGGTCGCCAGCCAGCTGCCACCGGCGATTTCGGCGATCTCGTAGAAGGCGGTGTCGGCCGACTTGAAGCCCATGCCGGCGGCCAGGTCGGTGGCGATCCAGGTCTGCACCACGAAGATCGCGCCCATCACCAGCAGGGTGATCAGCGCGGCGCGGCCGACGCTCTTGCCTGGCTCGCTCTTGATCTCTTCGGCCAGGGTGGAAATGGCATCGAAACCGAGGAACGACAGCACGGCGATCGACACGCCCTGCATCAGCATGCCGAAGTGGAAATTTTCCGGGTGGTACAGCGGCGCCAGGGTCAGCTGGCCGTTACCGGCGCCACCGTGCAGGGCGTTCCAGGCGTAGAACAGGAAGATCCCCAGCACCACCAGTTGCGCCAGGAGGAACACGATGTTCATCCGCGCGGTGAAGGTGATGCCGCGCAGGTTGACGAAGGTGGCGCTGACCAGGAACGCGAGGATGAAGCCGACCTTGGGAATGTCCGGGTACAGGTGGTTCAGCGCCATGGCCGCGTAGACGTACAGCAACGGCGGAATCAGCAGGTAGTCGAGCAGCATCAGCCAGCCGGCGATGAAGCCGACATGGGGGTTGAGCCCGCGCTGGGCGTAGGAATAGACCGAGCCGGCGATGGGAAAGGCGCGGGCCATGCTGCCGTAGCTGAGGGCGGTGAAAAGCATCGCCAGCATGCCGATGATGTAGGCCAGCGGCACCATGCCCGGTGCTTCCTGGTTCACATAGCCGTAGACCCCGAACGGGGCGATGGGGATCATGAAAATCATCCCGTAGACCACCAGGTCGCGCAGCGTCAGGCCGCGCTTGAGTTCCTGTTTGTAGCCGAATTCTTCAATCTCCATGAAGAGGTTCTCCTTGTCAGCCAAAGGGGGGGCGGGAGCCTGTCGCTGAGGTCGAAGGACGACCTGCAGCGGCAGGCAATGTATTTGAACCTGGCAGGTTTAAAGACACGCCACGGCGGTTTTTATAGTTGTTGTACCGGTACAGCAAACAGCTTTTTTACAACGACAGCTCGATCCTGATGTACAGCTTTTTCTACAACAGCGGTGCCAGATAATCCGTCCAGCACTGTATGGCCTGCGGGGTGCGCAGCAGGTCGTTGCGCACCTCGATCAATACCGAATCCAGCCCGCGGGCATCGCCGTGGGCCGGCACGGTCATGTCGCCCAGGGCGTCGATCTTGTACGGCTCGTTGCCGGCGATCTTCACGTCGTGGACCGACATGCCTTCCAGCAGGCGCCGGGCGTAACCCTCGGCGCGGTCGAACAGCACGCCCATCTCCAGCGTGCGGCGCTGGCCGTAGTACAGCGGGGTAAAACTGTGGATGCCCACCACCCGCACCGGCCGGCCCGCGGCCAGGCGTGCGTCGATCAGCCCGCTCAGGCGCGCATGAAAGGGCCTGAACAGCTGCTTGCGGCGGTACTCGCGGGTGGCTTCGTCGAGGTGCTGGTTGCCCGGGATCTGGTAGATCTCGCTCTGCAACGGAATGCTGTCGTGGGCCTGGCACGGGCGGTTGAGGTCGATCAGCAGCCGCGAATAGTTGGCCGTCAGCAGGGTGGCGCCGAGGGTCTGCGACAGGCTTTGCGCCAGCTCCAGGGCGCCGGGGTCCCAGGCGATGTGTTCACGCGCCGCTTCCGGGTCCAGGCCGAGGTCGTTGAGTTGCGCCGGGATATAACGGCTGGCGTGTTCGCAGACGAGGATCAGCGGGTGCGCGGAATCTTCCCGCAGCAGCTGGTAGGCCGGTCGGGTGTACAGCCCCAGTTCAGCGGTTTCAGTACAGGTGTGCATAGTGCTCACAGAGTTGGGCAGGGGTCAGGTGCTCGGTCAGTTCGACTTCCTTGTGTTTGACGGCGAAATAGGTGTCCAGCAGCGGGGCTGGCAGTGCTTGCAGCAGTTCCGGACAGTTGCGCAGGCAGTCCAGCGCCTGGGGCAACGAAGCCGGAAGGGCGACGATGCCGCGGTCCTGGCGCTGCTGCGCGCTCAGTTCGTCCGGCACTTCGTCGGTGGTGGCGCTCAGGATCAGCTTGTGTTCAATGCCCAGGCGTCCGGCGATCAGCACCGCGGCCATGGCCAGGTGCGGCGAGGCGGTGGCGTCCAGCGCGCGGAATTCCAGGTTGTACTGCGGCGCCACCGGCTTGCCGCCGAGGCTCACGGTGGGGCAGATGCGCAGCGAGGCTTCGCGGTTGCGCTGGCCCAGGCAGGCGTAGGAGGCGCTCCAGTGATGGGGCTGCAAGCGCGCGTAGGAAATCGGCGTTGGCGCGGTAAAGGCGCAGAGCGCCGGCAGGTACTTGAGCACCCCTGCGGCCCAGCGCTGGCCGAGGAGCGACAGGCCATCGGCGCTCTGCGGGTCGTACAGCACCGGCGCGCCGTCCAGGTCCTGCAGGCTCAGGTGCAGGTGCACGCCATTGCACACCGCGTGCTCCGCGGTCTTGGGCGCGAAGCTCAGGCCATGGCCGAGTTGCCGGGCGATCTCGCGGGTGATCTCGCGCACGTTCACCGCGCGGTCGGCGGCGGCCACGCCCTGGGTCGGGCGGCAGGTGATTTCGTATTGGTGCTTGCCGTATTCGGGCAGGAACATTTCCGGCTCGACGCCCGCGGCGCGCAAGGCGCTGAGCAGCCAGCCGCCGAAGTCCGCGCCCTGGCGCTGGGCCTGCAGGGAGAAGGCCAGGCGTTCCGGTTGCGCGGTGGCGCTGTGCAGGTTGAATTCGTGCTCGAAGGCCGCGGTGACCTGCAGCCCCAGCTCGCTGGCGTAGCGCTGCACCTCGTTGCGCAGCAGGGTGCGCGGGCAGGCGGCCCAGGGCTGGCCGTCGGTCTCGCGGATGTCGGCGTGGATGAAGTCCAGCGGCGAGGCGCTGGCGTCCGGGCCGTTGCCGACATACACCCGGCTGGCCAGGTCGGGGATCAGCCGCAGGTCGCCACGGGCGCCCCAGGGGTTGGGCTCGGCAATGATGTCCTGCGGGGTCAGCGCGCTGTTGGCCGGCACCCAGCCGCAGCCGGCGCTGGTGTAGCTGTCCAGTTCGTCGCTGGGGAACGAGCGGCCACGGCTGACGCCGATCAGGTCGGTGGTGAGCAGGGTGGTCATGGCCACCGGCCGCAACGGTTCGCTGTTGCGGCTCATGCCTGCATCTCCCGCAGGCGGCCGAGCACGGTCTGGGTGTCGGTGATCCAGCAGTAGCCCTTGATCGCGTTCAGGCAGGCCTGGTGCCGGGCGTCGGTGTAGGTGGCGCAGGCGTCTTCCACCAGGGTCACCAGGTAACCGCGGTCGGCGGCGTCGCGCACCGCCATGTCGACGCACTGGTCGGTGACGATGCCGGCGACGATCAGGTGACGGGTCTGCAGGTTGCGCAGCACGTAGTCGATGTTGGTCGAGTTGAAGACCCCGGAGGAGGTCTTGGGCAGGACGATTTCGTTCTCCCGCGCCGCGAGCGGATCGATGATCGCCGCCTGCGGGCTGTCCTTGGGCAGGTGCATGTCCGACAGCTTGTGGTCCAGCGAACGGTCGCGGCCATCGGCGGTCAGGCTTTCGATAATGGTGTGCAGCACGTTCTGCCGGGCGCCGCGCATGGCCGCCAGGAGCTTCTGCTGGTTGGGAATCACCTGCTCGCGGGTGCGCTTGAGGAAGTACTCGGCGTCCGGCACCTGCAAATGCGGATCCAGCTGCGGCTCGAGCCAGGCCCGTTGCATGTCCACCAGCAGCAGGGCGGTGCGATCGAGGGTGAATGGCAGGTCGCGGGGCGATTGGTGGGGAAGGCAGACCATCCTTATTTGTCCTCCAGCAGGTGAGTGGCGAATTCGTTGCGCAGGGCGTCGATGCCCTCCAGGCGTCGGTCCAGGTCGGTGCTGCGCAGGGTCAGGCTGGCGACCAGCGCCTCGACCTGGGCCAGCGCCGGCACCAGGGTGTCGAAGGCCGAGGCCGACTCCACCGGGGCACTGATGATCAGGTCCGCCAGCTCCCGCAGGGGCGAGGCATAGATGTCGGTGAACAGCACCACCCGCGCGTGCCGCGCCTTGGCCGCGCTGGCCACGCGCAGGGCCTGGCTCTGGTAGCGGCGGTAGTCGAACAGCAGGACGATGTCCTGGCGCTGCACGTCATACAGGCGGTCGGGCAGTTGCGCGTTGTCGTCCAGGGCCACGCAGCCGGGGCGCATCAGGCGCAGGTGATTGAGCAGGTAGCTGGCGAGAAAGTTGCTGAAGCGCCCGCCGTAGCAGTACAGCGCGTGCCGGCTGTCCAGCAGCCAGTCGACCAGGATGCGCACGTCTTCGGGCTGGGTCAGGGCCTGGGTCTGTTCCAGGCTGCGCAGGCTGCCTTGCAGGTAATGGCTCCAGGCATCGTCCCGGGGCACCTGGGCCCGCGGTTGCAACAGGGTGCTGGGCGAACGCAGGCGAGCGTCCATGTCGCTGAGCAGCGCTTCCTGGAACTGCGCATAACCGCCGAAACCGAGTTTTTTCACCAGCCGCACGATGGTCGGGTCGCTGACGCCGGCGTGTTCGGCCAGCCGCGACATGGGCCCCAGGCCGTTGCGCGGGTAATGGTCGAGCAGGGCACGGATGACCTTGCGCTCCGAAGGCGTGAGGTCGAGGGCCGGGTCGGTGATCTGGTCTCTGAGAGACGGCATGAAAACGCCTTCGCAAGTGGATGTCGTTTTTGTTTCACTGAAAGTGAAAACAGTATTTATGTAATTTACGCTACATGTCCAGTGAAAAATAAAGGCGCCCTGATATGCGCCAAAAGGGAGCGTGAAAGCCCAGTTTTATTGGGGGTTCGAGGTTTTTTGGGGCGCGCCGTCAGCGCGGCAGGGTGCCGCGAAAAGCGGCGCTGAGGGCGCGCAAGGTTTCCTCGGAGCGGGCGTCGGTGGGCCGCGCGAGCAAGATGATTTCACTGACCGGCAGCACCGGCAGCCCGAGGCGTTCTCCGACTTCCACCGCGCCGGCCGGCGCTACCCGATGGGCCAGCGCCGCGACCCCGAGCCCGGCGCTGACCGCGGCGCACACGGCCATCACGCCGCCGCCGATAAAAACTTCGGTCCACGCAATACTGGCGTCGTCCAGCACACGCACGGCGACATGCCGCACGCCACAGGGCGCGGCCATGGTCGCCAGCCGCAGCGGGGTGCCCGGAGCCTGCTGCCAGGCCGGCGCGGCGAACCAGCCGAAGCGCTCGGCCACCAGCACTTCGCCGTCCTGGCGCGCGCCTTCGTTGCGCACGATGACCGCGTCCAGTTCCTCACGGTCGAAGGCCGCCGTCAGGTCCCGGGAGGAGGCGATGCGCACCTCGATGATCAGCAGCGGATCGTAGGCGGCGATGCGGCTCAGCAGGTGCGGCAGTTCCGCGCCGGCCACGTGGTCGCTGATGCCGATGATCAGCCGTCGCGCCGGCGCCGCCTGCATGTCGCCCAGGGCCCGCTCATGGGCGCGCAGCAGGTCGCGGGCGGCCTGCATGAACTGCTCGCCGACCGGCGTCAGGCGCACATGCCGGGGCGTGCGCTCCAGCAGGCGATAGCCGAGGCGTTCCTCCAGGCGCTTGAGCTTGAGGCTGATGGCGGCCTGGGAGGTGTCCAGCGCCTGGGCGGCGCGGGTGAAACTGCCGAAGTCGGCGATCAGCACGAAGGCGTGCACGGTGTCGATGTCCAGCGGCTTGACGGGTTCGCTCATATCGAATGCTTATCGCAGATATATGTACCGATATCTTGTTGTAATGGCTGGCCCCGCGCAAGCTGGCCACACCCTCAAGCACAGGAGCACCGCCATGTTGGCCAAACAGTATTCACACCGCTTGCCCGCCGATTACGACATGGGCGTGATCCGCCACCGAGCCGCAGATCGCGGGCCCTTGTGGGACGAGGTCGACGGGCTGCTGTTCAAGGTCTTCGCCGGGCAGGAGCGGGGCGTGCACGGCGCGCGGCATAACCTGTACGCCTCGATCTACCTCTGGGCCGACCCGGCGGGCGCCGCGCGGTTTCTCATGGGCAGCGGTTTCGACAGCGTGATCGACTCCTTCGGCCGCCCGCATATCGAGTCCTGGTTGCCCCTGGACTGGCGTCGCGGGCGCGCCAACCAGGCACGGACGCTCTATCGCGAGGCGCTGGCGATCGATCCGCTGGCGGACCGGGCCAGGTTGCTGGCCGAGCAGGTCGAACACAACCAGCGGCTGGCCGATGACCCGGACACCTTCGCCGTGTTCGTCGCCCTCGACCTGCAGGCCTGGGAGCTGGTGCGCTTCACCCTGTCGGCCAGCGCGCCCGACAGCGCACGCGGCGCCGAACGCTACGAGGTGCTGTACCTGGCCCGGCCGGGGATCGCCAGCGCCTAGGTTCGGCTGCGACAAGTTGGGAATCCCTCGGCGGCCCATGATACAAACGCAGCCACATTGCCCACTGCGTCCATTCAACGTCGAGAGATTCCCCGTGCCGGCCACCCGCTTGACCCTGATCTGCCATGCCCGGACCGTCGCCCAGAAGCTGGCGCGTTTCCCGCTGGACGAACCGCTGGAGATGGACTGGCAGGCGCTGGCGGGCTCGCGGGCCGGCGCGTTCAAGGGGGCGCCGCGGCTGCTCAGCGGGCCGGAGCAACGGACGCGGCAGACCGCCGCCCTGTATGGCGCCAGCGTGGAGGCGGTGCCGGCGTTGCGCGACTGTGACATGGGCCGCTGGCAGGGCCTGTCCATTGACTCTCTGCAGCGCGAGCAGCCCGAGGCCGTGCAAGCCTGGCTGGCAGACAGCCAGTTGGCGCCCCATGGCGGCGAGTCGGTGGCGCAGCTGTGCGAGCGGGTCGCGGCGTGGCTGGCGTCGCTGTGCGAGCAGCCCGGGCATGTGCTGGCGGTGACCCATCCGCTGGTCATCCGCGCGGCGTTGGTGCACGTCATGCAGTGCCCGCTGGCCAGTTTCAATGCCATCGATGTCGAGCCGCTGGCCCAGGTCGAACTGCGCTTCAACGGGCGCTGGCGCTTGCGCCTGGAGCAGCGCGATTAGCGGGCTTGGCTCGGCGTGGCCTGGGGATTTTTTCGCGAGCAAGCTCGCTCCTGCAAAGACAGTGCAACCCCTTGTAGGAGCGAGCTTGCTCGCGATAGGCCGCCCGGCGGCCGCTTTGTGACGCGCCGCGACAACCCGGCCATACTCCATTTCCGATTCGCCATCGAGACCTGCCCCACGTGAAAACCCTCCTGATCATCGGCATCGGCGCCGGCAACCCCGACTACATCACCCTGCAGGCGGTCAAGGCGCTCAATCGCTGCGACGTGTTCTTCCTGATGGACAAGGGCCAGAGCAAGGACGCGCTGATCGACCTGCGCCGGGAAATCTGCGAGCGCTACATCGAGCGGCCCGGCTACCGGTTTGTCGAAGCGCAAAGCCCGGAGCGGCTGCGCGGCGCCGAGGTGGATTACCAGGCCAGCGTCGCCGAGCTGAACCGCGACAAGCAGCGCACCTTCGAGCGGCTGATCGACGAGGAACTGGCGGACGGCGAAACCGGGGCTTTCCTGGCCTGGGGCGATCCGGCGCTGTACGACAGCACCATTCGCATCTTGCAGGCGATCCTGGCCAGCGGTCGCTGTGCGTTCGAGTTCGAGGTGATCCCCGGCATCACCAGCGTCCAGGCCCTGGCGGCGCAGCACAAGGTGCCGTTGAACCGCATCGGCCGCTCGGTCGAGATCACCACCGGCCGGCGACTGGCGGCGGGGCAGGTGAGCGATGCCGACAGCCTGGTGGTGATGCTCGACGCCGAGGACTCCTATCGCCAGGTGGCGGACCAGGACCTGGAGATCTACTGGGGCGCCTACCTCGGCACGCCGGAGGAAATCCTGATCGCCGGCCGGCTCAAGGAGGTCGCGGGGCAGATCCAGCAAGTGCGCAAGGCGGCGCGGCAGGCCAATGGCTGGATCATGGACACCTACCTGTTGCGCAAGCCGGAGGATTGAGGGGGGCTGAGCTGGCCCTTTCGCGGGCAAGTCGGATCGCCGCCCGCTCGCTCCTACGGGAGCAGCCCTTCAGTCACGCCAACGAAACAGGCTTCTGTAGGCGCGAGGCTGGCCCGCGATGACGTTCTCCCGCTCGGCCCATCACTCGGCGACCACCTTCTCCCCACGCCCGAACCGTTCGCGGTACGCCGACGGCGGCAGCAGGGCGGCTTGCCCGACGCCTGAATGCGGACGTGGATTTTATATAAGTATTTGTCGCATAAACACAATTTGCCTCCCGGACGCCGCTCTAGACTGCTGGCCACTTCGATTTCCCCCAATCGAACCTTTCTGCCAATAAAAGCCTCCGTCTACGGGAGTTATAAATGAAGAAGCTTGTACTGTTCGGTGCCCTGGCACTGTCCATGCTGTCCCTGACCGCCGTGGCTGACGATGCCAAGCCGATCCGCATCGGTATCGAAGCCGGCTATCCGCCATTCTCGATGAAAACCCCCGACGGCAAGCTCACCGGTTTCGACGTGGATATCGGCGACGCGCTGTGCGAGCAGATGAACGTCAAATGCACCTGGGTCGAGCAGGAATTCGACGGCCTGATCCCGGCGCTGAAGGTGCGCAAGATCGACGCCATCCTGTCGTCCATGACCATCACCGACGACCGCAAGAAGAACGTCGATTTCACCATCAAGTACTACCACACCCCAGCGCGCTTCGTGATGAAGGAAGGCACCGAGGTCAAGGACCCGCTGACCGAGCTCAAGGGCAAGAAAGTCGGGGTGCTGCGCGCCAGTACCCATGACCGTTTCGCCACCGAGGTGCTGGTGCCGGCCGGGATCAACCTGGTGCGTTACGGCTCCCAGCAGGAAGCCAACCTGGACATGGTGTCCGGTCGCATCGACGCGCTGCTGGCCGACTCGGTCAACCTCGACGATGGCTTCCTGAAAACCGACGCCGGCAAGGGCTTCGCCTTCGTCGGTCCCGAGTACAACGATCCGAAGTACTTCGGTGGCGGCGCCGGCATCGCCGTGCGCAAGGGCGATACCGCCCTGGCCGAGAAATTCAACACCGCCATTACTGAGATCCGCGCCAACGGCAAGTACAAGGCCGTGCAGGACAAGTACTTCAAGTTCGACGTCTACGGCGAGTAATTCGCTGCTGCGCTGAAGAAGGCGGCTACCGTTTACCGGGGCCGCCTTTTTCATGAGTGCTATTTACCCCGTGCGATGGGGCGCTCCTGTAGCCGCTGCCGAGCCCGCGAGGCTGCGATCGACCCCGCAGGGGGCGCAGGGACCTTGAGATCGCTGAAGGCCTTCGGCCTTATCGCAGCCTGCGGCAGCGGCTACAGAAGCCCGCGCCACCCGGCAGCGGACGACGACCTTTTCACGGCCGCGCAAATGCCTCAGGCTACGGCCCCCGCCGAACTCCATTTTTCTTCCGGAGCCCTTCATGCAACGCATCGACCATTCCCTGCCCTGGAGCCACCTGGGCACCCAGCGCCAGCTCAGCGTGTTCCGTTTTGGCGGCGGCAGCCGCAAGGTCTATATCCAGGCCAGCCTGCACGCCGACGAATTGCCGGGCATGCGCACCGCCTGGGAACTGAAAAAACGCCTGAGCGAACTGGAAGCCCAGGGGCAACTCAAGGGCGTGATCGAGCTGGTGCCGGTGGCCAACCCCATCGGCCTCGACCAGCACCTGCAAAGCAGCCACCTGGGACGTTTCGAAAGCGGCAGCGGGAAGAACTTCAACCGCGCCTTCGTCGAACTCAGTGGCCCGGTGGGCGACCTGATCAGTGACCGCCTGGGCAGCGATGCGGCGGCCAACGTCGCCTTGATCCGCCAGACCATGGGCGACGTCCTCGACGCTCTGCCGGCCCCGACCTCGCAACTCCAGGCCCTGCAACGCCTGCTGCTGCGCCACGCCTGCGACGCCGACATCACCCTCGACCTGCACTGCGATTTCGAAGCGGCGATCCATCTGTACGCGTTGCCCCAGCACTGGCCGCAGTGGCAGCCCCTGGCCGCGCGGCTGAAGGCCGGCGTGGCGCTGCTCTGCGAAGACTCCGGCGGCAGCTCGTTCGACGAGTCCTGCTCCACGCCCTGGCTGCGCCTGGCCCGCGACTTCCCGCGGGCGGCGATTCCCCCGGCCAACCTCGCCACCACCCTGGAGCTGGGCAGCATGGGCGACACCCGGGTCGAACAGGCCCAGGCCAACTGTGAAGCGATCCTCGGTTTTCTCGCCGAGCAAGGGTTTATCGACGGCCAATGGCCGGCGACCCCGGACGCCTGCTGCGAGGGCATGCCGTTCGAAGGCACCCAATACCTGTTCGCCCCGCACCATGGGGTGGTCAGCTTCCTGCGTGAGGCTGGCGAATGGGTGGAGCGGGGCGATGCGATCTTCGAGGTGGTCGACCCGCTGAACGACATTGTCAGCGTGGTGCGCGCCGCCACCAGCGGCGTGCTGTTCGCCCTGGACCGCAGCCGCTACACCGAGCCGGGCATCTGGCAGGCCAAGGTCGCCGGCCGCGAGCCGATCCGCAGCGGCAAGCTGACCAACGATTGAGCGAACCGCTCCTCACTGTTCCTCACTGCTCCTCACTATAGGAGCGAGCTGGCTCGCGATGGCCGCTCCGCGGCCAGACCACCAGGCAACGCTTTTGCCCTTGGTGACCGCGAGCCCCTCTCACCCGCAAGGACGTCCCATGTTCAAGTTTCTGGCCCTGTTGCTGCTGTGTGTGGGTGCCACTGCCCAGGCGCAGACGGTGCTGCACGACGACCTGCCGCTGCGCTACCTGGAACAGGCCCCGGCCGATTCCCGCGACCGGCCTTTGGTGATTTTCCTCCATGGCTACGGCAGCAATGAAGAGGACCTGTTCGGCCTCAAGGATGGGTTGCCGGCGGATTACACCTACCTCTCGGTACGGGCGCCGCAGACCGTTGAAGAGGGCAGTTACCAGTGGTTTCACAAGCAGGGCGAAGGCGCTTACGACGGGGTGACCGCCGAGCTGGCCGACAGTGCGAAGCTGATCGACGAGTTCGTGCGGCAGGCGCTCGCCAAGTACCACACCCGCGCCGACCGGGTGTTCCTGGTGGGTTTCAGCCAGGGCGCGATCATGGCCTACGAGCTGGGCCTGCGCCATCCCCAGGCGGTCCGCGGGATTGCCGCCCTGAGCGGGAAGATCCTGCCGGTGCTGCGCTCGCAGCTCAAGAGCGGCGCGGGCCTGGAGCGGCTGGCGATCTTCATCGCCCATGGCACCGCGGACATGCGCCTGCCTTACAGCGACGGCTCCGAGGCCGACAGCCTGTTGCGCGGCCTGGGCCTGACTCCGCAATTCCATGCCTACCCGGGCATCGGCCATACCATCAGCGACACCGAGCTCCAGGACCTGAACCGCTGGTTGCTCAGCCTCAACCCTTGAAGCCGTGAACCCGCCGCGGCCGCTGTGCCGCTGCGCTTACTTGCCGACGATCTGGCTGACCAGCTTGTCGTGATTGGCCTTGTCGCCGATCCGCGAAATCACCTGCACCACCGCCATGCGGTTGCCCGAGCCGGCCAGCAGGGTGGAGCTCTGGGTCATGCCGCCGCCCTGGGTCGCGGTGCTGTCGATCTGGCGCAGGCCGAGGCCGCCGCGGGTCATGCTTTTTTCGCTCTGCTTGCTGAAGTCCGGCAGGGCCGCCGCCTGTTGCGAGAGGAAGCCCGACACCGCGCTGTCGAGGAACTGCGCGTCGTTGTCCTTGGCCTGCACCGCATCGGGGATCAGGTTCTGTGCGGCGATGACCACGGTCTTGGTGCTGGCGTTGGTGTACATAGTGCCAGTGGCGCCGGCGGTGCCGCTGGCTTCGTCGCCGGCCGGCAGCGGGTTGGCGATGAAGCCCTTGGGCAGGCTGAACTTGAACTTGCCGCCAAGCATCGAGACGGTCTCGACCTTGGCCTTGTTGTTCGTCGGCTGGGCCGCGGACACCTCCAGGGTGCTGAAACCGGCCAGCGCCGCGAGGACCAGGACCGCGGCGTGTTTACCGAACAGGGACATGCAGATTCTCCAGAGTGAGCGCGTTGGGGCGCGCATCTTCCCATGGCTGTCGCGGGGCACTCCAGCGGGATATGCGGTGGCGCGAAATTTCGGATAAAAGGCCGCGGGCGCGGCTTCGTGGGGCTTATCGGACGCTCCTCAACCCTGGGCAGAACGCGCCCCCGACGTCGCCAGCACCGCCCCGGCGATAATCAGCAACGCCGGCAACAGCAGCCACACACTGGCCGGGCTTTGCCCGATGACGATCAGCAGCAGGGTGGAGATCAACGGCGCCAGGTACGACAGCGCGCCGAGCGTGGCCAGGTTGCCGTGTTTGGTGGCGTGGTCCCAGGCGAAGAAGGCCAGGCCGACCGGGCCCAGCCCCAGGCCGAGGATCGCCAGCCATTGCTTGAGGTCCGGTTGCACCGGGCTTTCGAACATCAGGTGGCAGAGCAGCCCGGCCAGCGCCACCAGCCCGCAGATGCCGCCGATCAGGCTGCTGGGCACGCTGCTGAAACGGCGGTTGAGCACCGAGTAGCCGGACCACACCAGGGCGCAGCCGAACGCCGCCAGGTAACCCGCCACCGGCATCGCGCCGACCTGGCTGGAAGCGCGCTGCTGCATGATGAACGCGGTGCCGGCCAGCCCCAGCAAGGCACCGGTCAGTTGCCGGCCGCGCAGCGGTTCGCCGCCGGCCCTGGCCGCCAGTAACACGATCAGCAACGGCCAGAGGTAGGCGATCAGGCTGGCCTCGGCGGCCGGCGCGGCTTTCAGGGCGAAGAAATACAGCGCGTGGTAGGCAAAGATCCCGCCGAACCCCAGGGCCCAGACCGGCCAAGGCTGGCGCCAGCCACGAAAACCGGCGCGCCCCCGCAAGCCGAGCAATACCAGGCTGGCGCCGCAGGCCACGGCAAAGCTCAGGGCTAGCAACTGGAAGGGGGGAATGCCGGCGGTGAGGGTGGTCAGCAGCGCCAGGCATGACCAGAGGAACACCGCGATCACGCCGATGGCGGTGGCGGCGCCGCTGCGGGAGGGGGCGAGGCGGGTTGAGTGGATCGCGGTCATAGACACACCGAGGCAAGGGCGGTGTGGCCAGCATAGAAGCCGCCGCGACGGCGGTATTGATCAGGCCTGCCGAACTCTTGTCGCAGCCTGCGCCTGGGCGTCGCGAGCGGCCTTGCGCAGGGCGGCCGGGGTCTGGTTGCGCGCCTTCTTCAAGGCGTGGGTCAGGGCACTCTGATCGGCGTAGCCGACCCGCTGGGCGATCTCGCTGATGGGCAGCAGGGTACGGCCGAGCAGGTCGATGGCGCGGTCCAGGCGCAGGGTCGAAATGTAGGCGAAAGGCGTGCTGTGCATGTCCCGCTCGAACAGCAGGTACAGGCTGCGCTCGCTGACCCCCGCGGCCTGGGCGATGGCGCGGGCGCTCAGCGGGCTGCCCAGGTGCTGCTCGATGTAGGTCAGGGCCCGCACCAGCGTCTGGCGTTGCGGCGCGCTCGGCGTCGGGCGGGCCAGGCAGGCCAGCAGCAGGGCGCTCCAGGCGCTGGCGACCGGGCTGGAGGAGCTGAGCAACGCGCCGCTGTGGCTGGCATAGCCGAGCAGGTGGCGGATCTGCGGGTCGATGGCGAAGAAGCGGCTATCGGCCAGAGGCGCCTCGTTGCCGGCGCTATCCAGGTCGAGCACCAGAAAGGTGTTACGGCGCTCGGCCAGGAAGCTATGCCGGGCTCCCGGCGCAATCACCACGCCCTGGCTGGCATCGACCTTGCCGCCACGGCCGTCCACCTCGATTTCCATCGCCCCCGACTGCGGCAGCACGATCTGCGGAAAATCGTGATGGTGCAGCTCGACCTGCCCGGAATACGAACGCATCGCCAGGGCGACAGTGGGTTGGGCTGGAGTGTTCATGGCGCGGCTCCGCGGATGGCTGCCCCGCATCATGCCTGAAAACACTGGCGCTGTAGGAGCGGCCGGTCGGTGCAGGGTGGTTTGGGAAAAGGGGCCGGCTCATCTGTGGTGGTGACTGATATGCCGCTATCGCGAGCCAGCTTCGCTCCTACAGAGGCAGGCTGCAAAAGGCCGGAGCAGGGCGCTATCAAGGCTTGGGCCGGTTCGCTGAAACGTCTAAGCTGGGCCACCGTTCCAGCCTTCCGGATGCCCGCGTGAAATTCACCCTCCCGAAAATCGGTACCGCCCCCTTTTGCCCGCCGGAAGTCGCCGGCACCATAGTCGTCGATCCCAGCGCGCCGTTGTTCAAGCGCATCCTGCGCTTCGCCGGCCCCGGCCTGCTGATTTCCATCGGCTACATGGACCCCGGCAACTGGGCCACCGCCATCGAGGCTGGCTCGCGGTATGGCTACAACCTGCTGTTCGTGGTGCTGCTGGCGAGCCTCGCGGGCATGGCGGTGCAATGCCTGTGCTCGCGCCTGGGCATCGCCACCGGGCGCGACCTGGCGCAGCTCTGCCGGCAGCGCTACAGCACCCGCACGGCGCGCACCCAGTGGCTGCTGGCGGAGGTGTCGATCATCGCCACCGACCTGGCCGAGGTCCTGGGTTGCGCCCTGGCGTTCCATCTGTTGCTCGGCGTTTCGCTGACCACCGGGATTGTCATCACCGCCTTCGACACCCTGTTGATTCTCGCCCTGCAGAACCGCGGCTTCCGCCGCCTGGAGGCGATCATGCTGGTGCTGGTGGGCACCATCGGCCTGTGCTTTTTCGTCGAACTGCTGTTGATCAAACCCTACTGGCCGGACGTGGCGCGGGGCTTCACGCCGTCGCTGGCGGCAATCAGCGAAGCCGCGCCGCTGTACCTGGCGATCGGTATCCTCGGCGCCACCGTGATGCCGCATAACCTGTACCTGCACACTTCCATCGTGCAGACCCGCCTGGTGGGCCGGGACGAGGCCAGCCGGCGGGATGCGATCAAGCTGGCGCGCATCGACACCATCGGCTCCCTGGCCCTGGCGCTGCTGGTCAACGCAGCGATCCTGATCCTCGCCGCCGCGGCCTTCCACGGCACCGGGCACACCGAGGTGGTGGAGTTGCAGGACGCCTATCACCTGCTCGACCCGCTGGTGGGCGGGGCGCTGGCCAGCGTGCTGTTCGGCGTGGCCTTGCTGGCCTCGGGGCAGAGCTCGACCTTCACCGGCACCATCGCCGGCCAGGTGATCATGGAGGGCTACCTGAACCTGCGCCTGCCGTGCTGGCAGCGGCGCCTGATCACCCGCGGCCTGGCGCTGGTGCCGGCCTTCGTCGGCGTGTGGCTGATGGGCGACGGCGCGGTGGGCCAGTTGCTGGTGCTGAGCCAGGTGGTGCTCAGCCTGCAACTGCCGTTCGCCCTGTACCCGTTGATCCGCATGACCAGCGACCCGCAGTTGATGGGCGTGTTCGTCAACCGTTGGCCGACCCGCATCCTCGCCTGGAGCCTGTTCGCCGTTATCAGCGGCGCCAACGCCTGGTTGATCGCGCAGTTGGTGATGTAAGCCGCAAGTGGGGGGCCCTTGATCCAGGTGAAACAGCAGCCCTTGGGCCCAGATACAAGTGATGTCGTCAGGCCGGACTCGATCAGGTGTCGATACACCAAGTTCTCGATATCAGGATGTCCGGTTTCATTGGATCAATGCCAACCCATTCTGGGTAGGCAGTACTTCCACAGGCAATACGGATTTCGGCGCGATGCTTGAACTGAGTGGCAAGTTCTAGAGCAAGTGTCAGTTCAGCGCTTCATTGTCTGCGTCAGCACTACGACTCTCGGCATTCTCTTGTCGAGCCAGGCAGGCGCAACTTGCTCTTCGACAACTACCCGGGCTGAGTGGGTTGGAGAGTCGGTGGTGTGATATATCAAGTTGACCCTGTTGATCGGCTCATTCATCGCTGGGTTAGTATCGGATTGCCATCACTTGTTATATCTACTCGGCGTGCTACGACGCCGGATACTCTTTGCACATATATTGAAACAAATTCCGTTATTGCGACGGCATACCGCTCGCTCGTATTGGCACCCTCCATACGGTTGTCCCCGATTCTATATAGCTATTGCTTGCGTTTGAGGACTTGGGTTCTTGCAGGTGGGTAGCGCCCCAGCGTGCTCCGACGACAGGTGTCTGAATATTCTTTTAAGGAATTTCTTATGTCCTTAGTCAGGGAATGCGCGAAACAATTATAAAACTGAACTCGCCCATCATTCATGGATCGTGGATGGCTAGTTGGGCTGATGAACTTGAAATATGCCTGTCAGCCCTTTGTATTCATCGATTCTGCCGCCACAGATCCAGCAACTTAACAGCCCGGCAGACTCAATGAAGTCATATGGCCCGGTGTCAGCAAAGTCCGCTTCATACATCTGAAGTCGGTTCGCCTGTCCCCCTTGCCATCTCCTTAATGAACGCGACAGCCAAGTTGCCCAGGCATCCTCTGTCGCCATCCGATAGTGCATCCATAACTCCCTCATGGGGGAGCAATTGTGGCCCCGGTATTTACCTCGAGATTACTTCGGGGTGGGGCTTTTTTCTTCTGAAAACAGGGAAAGACTCAAGTCTGTTCCTGTTTTCGGGGGGGCGATAAAGCAGAAAAGGAACAGCATCATGAATCATGTCTATCGTATCGTTTTCAATCGTGGCCTCGGCCTCTGGCAGGTCGTCGGTGAGCACACTCGCAAGCAAGGAAAACGTGGTGGCCGCTCATCTCCGCGCAAGCACCGCCCGGCCGTCCGTACACCGGTATCGGCTGCTGTCATGGCATTCGCCTCTCTCGGAACGCTCCCGACACTTGCCCTGGCCGCGTCGATCACGGGCAGCGGTGATGTCGCCCCCGCGTTGCCCGCGGGGCCGGTGACGGAATGGAATGTCTATGATGTCCTTCACATCGGCCAGCAGGGCGCCGGCACCCTGACCGTCAGGGACGGAGCAAAGCTGTTCAGCTTTACCAGCAGAATCGGCACAGAGAGCGGAAGCCAGGGCAGCGTGACCATTGCCGGCGCCGGCTCGACATGGACCCATGCGGGCCATCTCATGATCGGCGCGGCAGGTCACGGAACACTGAATGTCGAGGATGGTGGTCAGGTCTCCAATGACTTCGCCAGTATTGGCGACCAGGCGGGGAGCTTCGGCCTTGCCCGGATCACGGGGGGCTCGACCTGGAAAACGTCCGCCTTGTGGGTGGGCCAGCGCGGCCAGGGCGAGCTGATTGTCGATGGAGGCAGCAAGGTCAGCAGCGCCCTTCCAGGCTTCATTGGAGCCGAAGCTGGAAGCGAAGGCATCGCAACGGTGTCCGGACCAGGATCGAGCTGGTCGATGACCGCTTTCGGTAACGATGGAAGGCTTGAGATCGGAGGGGGCGGCACCGGCACGCTGAACATCCTGGATGGTGGCAGCGTCGTCAGTAAGAACGGCGTCATCGGCCTATCAAAGGGCAGCAAGGGGGCCGTCAAGGTGTCGGGACAGGGCTCGAGCTGGTCGATGACCGCTTCCGGTAACGATGGAAGGCTTGAGATCGGAGGGGGCGGCACCGGCACGCTGAACATCCTGGATGGTGGCAGCGTCGTCAGTAAGAACGGCGTCATCGGCGTATCAGAGGGCAGCAAGGGGGCCGTCAAGGTGTCGGGACAGGGCTCGAGCTGGACGAATCTCGACCCGCAGGATGCCAGCAAGCCCGTTTCGCTGCTCATTGGCTCCTCGGGCACCGGGACCCTGCTCATCGAGGACGGCGGTCGGGTATCCAACTACCGCGCTTTCGTTGGCTACAATGCGCAAGGCTCGGGTGCGGTCACCGTGACCGGCCAGGGTTCGCTCTGGAACAACTCTTCCGATCTGTTAGTCGGAGGTCAGGGAAAGGCAAGGCTGGACATCCGCGATGGCGGCACGGTCACCAGTTTCACTGGCGTCCTCGGTTCCGACGTGGGCAGCCGTGGCGATGCTTCTGTGTCAGGGCCGGGATCGACCTGGACCAATCGGATCTCTCTCTACGTCGGCAGTCAGGGTGAAGGTGTCCTGGACATCGAGAACGGGGGCAAGGTGACCAGCGCGGGCGGCGACGTGGCCAGAGAGGCCACCGGCAAAGGGACGGTCAGGGTGTCTGGTCCAGGGTCTGCCTTGGAGAACGAGGGCAGCCTCTTAGTTGGCACCCGTGGCACCGGGACGCTCACGATCGAGAACGAAGGCAAGGTTTCCGTCCATAAGTATGATGCAGCCATCGGTATCGCTAAAGGCGGCACCGGTGCGGTCCACGTCACCACGAATGCAAGTTTGGAGGTTCACGACCAACTGAACGTGGGCGTGGCCGGCAACGGTACGCTGACCGTCGAGCAGGGCGGCCGGGTGTCGAGTGCCAGGACAGACATCGGTCTCCTGGACGGCAGCATCAGTACCGCCACCGTCGCCGGCGCGCATTCCTCGTTGACGACCGACGAGCTGAACATCGGTTTTGTCGGCAAAGGCACGCTCAATCTGGTGGACGGTGGCGTCGTATCGGCCGACGCTGTCTATCTCGGGAGGGATGCGGGTTCCTCCGGCACAATCAACATCGGCTCGGCGGCCGGTGAGGCGGCGACCCAGGCGGGTATTCTGGATACCGGCAAGGTCAAGTTCGGCAAGGGCAGTGCGACGATCAATTTCAATCATACGGATACGAACCATACGTTCGGCGCCGAGCTCGTCACCACGAACGCCGGCTACTCCGAGTTGAATCAGATCGCAGGGGTTACCCGCCTGACTGGCGACAATGCCGAGTACAGAGGCATGACGATGGTATCCAATGGGACGCTGGTCATTGCGGACCGGATAAGAGGATCGGCCCGGGTGACCGGCGGGACCCTGCAGTTCGGCGACGGCAATTCGGGCCGCGAGAGCCAGTTGGGCGATCTCTCGGTCAGCGGTGCGGGCAGCACGCTCGCGGTGAAGGGGCCTGCCACCCTCGACCTGGCATATGACCTGGCAATGGCCGATCAGACGGTACTGTCCATTACTGCCGATGCGCAGGAGCCCGCCGTGCAGGCGCAGCACATGACGCTGGGCCAGGATGTCACGTTCAATCTGAACGGCATCAGCGAGGCGAGCCAGCTCGACAAGGTGCTGATAGACACCCGGACCGGCATCGACGGCGACTTCGGCAAGATCACGGTGGGCGGTTTCAATGGCACGGTGGACTACCTCACCGTCAATACGCGCAAGTCGGACGACCAGAAACAATACCTGGCCAGTTACGGCCTGAGCTGGACCGCGGGCAACAACCTGGCCCACGGTACGTTCACCCTCGCCAGCCTGACGGATGCCTTCGATGTCGGTGTCGCGCTGGCCGACCAGGCCGCCAACCCCGCCACCGGCTGGAACGGCAAGGCCCTGACCAAGACAGGGCTCGGCACCCTGGTGCTTTCGGCCGACAACACCTACAGCGGCGGGACCACCATTGCCGATGGCACCTTGCAACTCGGCAATGGCGGGAACACCGGTTCGATCGTTGGCGATGTACTCAACCACGGCGCACTGGCCTTCAATCGCAATGACAGCCTGACGTTCACGGGCGCCATCTCTGGCACGGGCCAGGTGATCCAGATGGGCAGCGGCACCACGCTGCTCTCCGGCGACAACAGCTACAGCGGTGGCACGACGCTGGCGGGCGGCACTTTGCAGGTCGCACGGGACGCGAACCTGGGCGATGCCGCCGGCGGCCTGACGTTCACCGGCGGTACGCTCAAGACGACCGACAGTTTCGACACCGGTCGCAGCATGCTCCTGTCCCGGACCGGGCAATTCGACGTGGCCGACGCCAGTGTGCTTGGCCTGACCGGCAAGGTCTCGGGCAGCGGCGACCTGCTCAAGCGCGGGGAGGGTACGCTGCGTCTGGACAATGCCGCCAACGCCTATGGCGATACCCTGGTCCAGGCGGGCACCCTGATCGGCAATGCCGCTTCGATTTCCGGAAACATCGGCAATGCCGGCACGCTGGTCTTCGACCAGGCCAGCGACGCAGGCTTCGCTGGCAACATCGCCGGGCTCGACGACAGCAAGGGGCAAATGGTCAAGCAGGGCGCAGGCAACCTGACGCTCGGCGGACATTCGTCGCTCGACTGGTCGATCCGCTCGGGCGGCCTGGCCTCGGCGGCCGAGCGTTTCAGCGGCAACGCGGACATCGCGTCCGGCGCCCACCTCGCATTCGAGCAGAAGAACGATGCCGCCTATGCGGGCACCCTGTCCGGTGCGGGCCTGTTCGTCAAAGGCGGCAGCGGCGCGCTGCTGCTGAAAGAAGACAGCGCGGGCTTCACCGGCCTGACCCGTGTCGAAGACGGCAAGCTGGTGGTGAATGGCAAGCTGGGTGGCTCGATGCAGGTACTGGCGGGCAGCACCCTGGCCGGCTCGGGCACGATCGGCTCCGGTGCCGGTTCGACCGTCACCATCGCCGAATCGGCCAGCCTGTCGCCGGGCAACTCGATCGGCACGCTGAAAGTCGATGGCGACCTGGTCTTCCAGAAGGGCTCGCGCTTCGTCGTCGAGGTCGATCCGGACAGCAAGGACTCCGATCTGGTCCACGTCAGCGGCAATACCGTGCTCGACGGGGGCACGGTTGCCCACATCGGCGCGACAGGCAACTACAAGCTGCGCTCTACTTACACCATCCTGGCCTCGGACAAGGGGCTTGGCGGTACGTTCGACGAGGTGACTTCCGACTTCGCTTTCCTGGACCCCAAGCTGCTCTACAACTATGACCTGGGGACCGTCGACCTCAGCTTCACCCGCAAGGACCGGGCGTTCGCCTCGGTGGCCATGACTCGTAACCAGACCGCGACGGCCAACGCCATCGACTCGATCGGCTTCGATGCCGGACACGCCGTCTACGATGCGATCGCACAGCTTCCTGACGACCATGACCTGATCCGCGGCAGCTTCGATCAACTGTCGGGTGAAATCCATGCGTCGATGAAGTCGGCCCTCATCGAGGAAAGCCATATCGTCCGTGATGCCGCCACCGATCGCCTGCGTGCCGCCTTCGGCGATGTGGCCGCCGCTTCTTCGCCGGTCATTGCCTATGAAGACGGGCAGCAGCAACTGGTCAGCCCGACGACCGAGCGCGCCGCCGCCTGGGCTCAGGGATTTGGCGCCTGGGGCCACACCGACAGCGATGGCAATGCCGCGGCGCTCAAGCGTTCGACCAAAGGCATGCTGGTGGGCGCCGATGCACCGGTCTTCGATACCTGGCGACTCGGTGTGCTCGCCGGTTATAGCCGCACCAGTGCCGATGTGGCGCAACGCTCCTCCTCGGGCAACAGTGACAACTACCACCTGGGCGCCTATGCCGGCACCCGCTGGAACCTGCCGCAAGGCACGCTGGGACTGCGCACCGGTCTGAGCCATACCTGGCATCAGATCGAGACCAGCCGCTCGGTTGCGTTCCCCGGCTTCTCCGACAAACTGAAAGACGACTACCGGGCTGGAACGCTCCAGGCCTTTGGCGATCTGGGCTACCGCATCGACATGCCATCGGTGTCCCTCGAACCCTTCGTCAACCTGGCGCATACGCGCCAGCGCAGCAAAGGTTTCTCCGAGCGAGGAGGGGCCGCGGCGCTCCATGGCAAGGCACAGAGCACCGATACCACGTTCACGACGCTGGGCCTGAGGGCGTCGACGAAACTGGATGTCGCCGGGATCGAAACCACCGCCCGCGGCTCGCTGGGCTGGCGACATGCCCTGGGCGATACCACGCCGCTGTCGACCCATGCCTTCTCGGCCGGCAACGCCTTTACCGTCGCGGGCGCTCCACTGGCCAAGAACGCCGCGCTGGTCGAAGTGGGGGCCGACGTGGCGATCACCCCCTCTACCAGTCTCGGCCTGTCCTATGACGGGCAGTTCACCGGCAGCACGCGTCAGCACGGCCTGAAGGCAAGCCTCAGTATCAGGTTCTGACGATGAGGGGGCCGCCTCTGTCTTGGGGGCCAGACGCATAGGCGCCCGGAAGTGCTTTCTTCTGTGCAGCAGCCGACCCAGGCCCGCCTGGGTCGGCTGCATCGCCTTGCAAGCCCGTTGCGACTCAATCCAATGCCTGGGCAGCGAACCGCGCCACCTGGGCATCCTCCCCGGACTTGACCCCGGACACCCCGACCGCGCCGATCACCTGGCCGTCGAACACCACCGGCACGCCGCCTTCCAGCGAGGTCAGCAGGGGCGCCGAGAGAAACGCCGTGCGTCCGCCGTTGACCATTTCTTCATAACCCTTGGACTCGCGCCTCCCGAGGGCCGCGGTGCGGGCCTTTTCCACGGCGATGTAGGCGCTGACCGGCGCGCAGCCGTCCAGGCGTTCGAGGGCCAGCGGATGGCCGCCGTCGTCGACGATGGCGATGCTCACCGCCCATTGGTTGCGTTCGGCCTCGTCCCGTGCGGCGATCAGGATGCGCTGGACTTCGCGCTGACCCAGTACGGCTTTGCTGTGCATGGCGTGCTCCTTTCAGGGCGTAGCTGATTGATGGGAAGCATTCAGGGGTGGCAGGGCGGCCTCGACCAGTTCGATCCAGTGCCGCACCGGGGTACGCCCGGCGCCGTCGAGGTGGGTCTGGCAGCCGATATTGGCGGTGGCTATGACTTCGGGCCGGCCGCTTTCCAGGGCATTGAGCTTGTTGTCGCGCAGTTGCCGCGCCAGCTCGGGCTGGGTCAGCGAATAGGTGCCCGCCGAACCGCAGCACAGGTGGCTGTCGGGCACCTCGGTGAGCTCGAAGCCCAGGCGCTTGAGCACGGCCTCCACCGCGCCGCCGAGTTTCTGCGCGTGTTGCAGGCTGCACGGGCAGTGGAAGGCCAGGCGCTGGTCGCTGTGGGCGTGCAACTGTTCCAGCGGTTCGTCGCGCAGCACTTCCACCAGGTCCCGGGCCAGGGCACTGACCCGCTCGGCGCGGGCGGCATAACGCGGGTCGTGGGCCAGCAGGTGGGCGTAATCCTTGATAAAGGCGCCGCAGCCGCTGGCGGTCTGCACCAGGGCTTCGGCGCCGTTTTCCAGGTGCGGCCACCAGGCGTCGATATTGCGCCGGGCCCGCTCCAGACCGGCCTCCTGGGCGTCCAGGTGGTAATCCACGGCGCCACAGCAGCCGGCTTCGCTCACGGCTTGCACGGCGATGCCCAGGCGGTCGAGGACCCGCGCCGTCGCCGCATTGGTACTGGGCGACAGGCTGGCTTGCACGCAGCCTTCCAGCAGCAAGACACGCCGCGCGTGGGCCGTGGCCGGACGTGTCTTGGCCGGCTGCACCTGGCGCGGCAGCTTGCCTTGCACGGCCTCGGGCAGCCACGGACGCAAGGTGGCGCCGGTACCGAGCAGCGCCTTGAACAGCGCCGGGTTCGGCGCCAGGGCGCGCAGGCCCTGGCGCAGCAGGCGCTGGCCGAGGGG
Source organism: Pseudomonas sp. 09C 129 (assembly GCF_002843625.1). Lineage (NCBI taxonomy): Bacteria > Pseudomonadati > Pseudomonadota > Gammaproteobacteria > Pseudomonadales > Pseudomonadaceae > Pseudomonas > Pseudomonas sp. 09C 129. The sequence goes on from NZ_CP025261.1 coordinate 2,901,346, forward strand.
CCGGGGCACGGCGGCATCGACCACGGCGCGGCCGATGTCCAGCAGGTTGTGGTAATCCACTCCGGACGGGCAGGTGGTTTCGCAGTTGCGGCACGACAGGCAGCGGTCCAGGTGCAGCTGGGTCTTGGCCGTGGCCTGGTGGCCTTCCAGCACCTGCTTGATCAGGTAGATGCGCCCCCGCGGCCCGTCCAGCTCATCGCCCAGCAACTGATAGGTGGGGCAGGTGGCGTTGCAGAAACCGCAGTGCACACAGGTGCGCAGGATGCTCTCGGCCTCCGCGGCGCGGGGCAGCTGGCGCGCCTGTTCGCTCAAGGTGGTTTGCATGCTTGGGGTCTGCGTTCAGAGCTCGGCGTAGAGCCGGCCGGGGTTGAAGATCCCTTGCGGGTCCAGTTGCGCCTTGAGCTGGCGGTGGTAGCGCAACAGCACCGCCGGCAGCGGCTGGAACGGGCTGTCCACCAGGCCGTGGCTGTAGCAGGTGGCATGGCCGCCGACGCGGCTGGCGAGGTCGCGGATGCGCTCCGCGGGCGCCGCGGATTTCAGCCAGCGCTGGGCGCCGGCCCAATCTATTAACTGCTGGCCGGGCAGTTCCAGAAGTCCCGTGTTATTGGGCAGCGACAGGCGCCACAGCGGCAGGCCTTCGTCGAAGAATGCCAGCCGTTGTTCGTTGAGGTTGGCCCAGTAATCGGCCGCCAACGGCTCGCCACCCAGGCGGTCGCGGGCCGCGGCCACCGAGCCTTCGCCGCCCTCCAGGCGCAGGTGCAGGCGCTGGCCGTCATGGCTGGCGGCGCTGATGGGCAGCGGTTGCTGGCCCCAGTCGGCGAGGCGGGCCAGGGCCTTGGCGCTGTCTATTTCCAGGCTCAGGCTGAGGCACTGGCGGGGTTTGGGCAGGACCTTGAGCGACACCTCGGTGAGCACCCCCAGGCAACCGTAGCTGCCCACCAGCAAGCGCGAGAAGTCGTAGCCGGCGACGTTTTTCATCACCTCGCCGCCAAAACGCAACAGCTTGCCGGTGCCGGTGATCACCCGGCTGCCGAGGACGAAGTCGCGCACCGAGCCAGCCCAGGGTCGCCGCGGGCCGGACAAGCCGGTGGCGACCATGCCGCCGACCGTGGCGCCGTCGCCGAAGGCCGGCGGTTCGCAGGCCAGCATTTGCCCGGCGGCGTCCAGCGTGGCCAGCAGTTCTGCAAGCGGCGTGCCGGCGCGAACGGTCACCACCAGCTCGGTGGGGTCGTAGCTGACGATGCCGCGATGGCCGCGGGTGTCGAGCACTTCTCCAGCGCTCATCCGCCCGAGAAAGGCCTTGCTGTTGCCGCCCTGGATCAGCAGCGGGGTATTGCCGGCCAGCGCCTGCCCGACCTGTTCCAGCAGTTCGCCGCTGGCGTCGTTATCCGCGTGTGCCGTCATCAGAAACGCTCCAGCTCGGGGAAGGGCAGTTGCCCGGCGTGCACATGCATGGCGCCGAATTCGGCGCAGCGGTGCAGGGTCGGGATGTTCTTGCCGGGGTTGAGCAGGCCACCGGGGTCGAAGGCCGCCTTGACCGCGTGGAACAGGGTCAGCTCGTCGCTGTTGAACTGGGCGCACATCTGGTTGATTTTCTCCCGGCCGACCCCGTGTTCGCCGGTGATGCTGCCGCCGACCGCCACGCATAGCTCGAGGATCCTGCCGCCCAGGGCTTCGGCGCGGTCCAGTTCGCCGGGTTGGTTGGCGTCGAACAGGATCAACGGGTGCATGTTGCCGTCGCCGGCATGGAACACATTGGCCACCCGCAGCTGGTATTCGGCGGCCAGCGCGGCGATGGCCTTGAGCACCCCCGGCAGTGCGCGGCGCGGAATGGTGCCGTCCATGCAGTAGTAGTCCGGCGACAGCCGGCCTACCGCCGGGAAGGCGTTCTTGCGCCCGGCCCAGAAACGTACCCGTTCGGCTTCGTCGCGGGCCTGGCGGACCTCAGTGGCGCCGGCCCGTTCGAGCACCGCGCGGACCCGGTCGCAGTCGTCGTGGACATCGGCTTCGACACCGTCCAGCTCGCACAGCAGGATGGCCTCGGCGTCCACCGGGTAACCGGCGTGAATGAAGTCCTCGGCGGCGCGGAGCGCCAGGTTGTCCATCATTTCCAGGCCGCCGGGGATGATGCCGGCGGCGATGATATCGGCCACCGCGCGGCCGGCTTTTTCCACCGAGTCGAAGGCCGCCAGCAGCACCTTGGCCAGTTGCGGCTTGGGCAGCAGCTTGACCGTGACTTCGGTGATGATCCCGAGCAGGCCTTCGGAGCCGGTGAACAACGCCAGCAGGTCGAAGCCCGGCGCGTCCAGGGCGTCGCTGCCCAGGGTCAGGCGTTCGCCTTCGACGCTGAGGATCTCCACCTTGAGCAGGTTGTGCACGGTCAGGCCGTATTTCAGGCAGTGCACGCCGCCGGCGTTTTCCGCGACGTTGCCGCCGATCGAGCAGGCGATCTGCGAGGACGGGTCGGGGGCGTAGTACAGGCCGAACGGCGCGGCGGCCTGGGAGATCGCCAGGTTGCGCACCCCGGGCTGGACCCGCGCGGTGCGGGCGGCGGGGTCGATATGCAGGATCTGGTTGAAGCGCGCCATCACCAGCAGTACGCCTTGTTCCAGGGGCAGGGCGCCGCCGGAGAGGCCGGTGCCGGCACCGCGGGCGACCACTGGCACGCGCCGCTCATGGCAGATCCGCAGCAGTTCCTGCACCTGCTCGATATGCCGCGGCAGGGCCACCAGCATCGGTGTGGTGCGATAGGCCGAGAGGCCGTCGCATTCGTAGGGCTTGAGGTCTTCCGTCTGGTGCAGCAGGTCGAGGTCGGGCAGGCGCTGGCGCAGTACTTCGAGCAATGCCGCTTTATCGACGCTGGGCAGCGCGCCGTCGACGCGTTCGTCGTAGAGGATATTCATGGGTGGCTGACGACCCTGAGTTGTTTTTATTAGGCGGCCGGCAGGGGCAGGCCGCTCAGTTGCATCATTGGCCCGGCTGGCCTTACTGTCCACGGGGCCGAGCGCTGGTCGAACCAGTTTGTTTTGTCGTCGATGCCGGGTTTTTTATAAAAAGCCAGATATATCAGCAGGATGGCATGGCGGTCCGCTTGATCGGGTTTTTTCTTCACAGCTGGTCATACCAGTGGAGGGCGCATGCACAGGAGCGATTCGGGCCGGCACCAGGTGGCGGATGTGGTGTGTGAACGCATCGAGCGCCTGATCGTCGACGGCGTACTGAAGACCGGCCAACTGCTGCCCTCGGAGCGGCGCCTGACGGAAAAACTCGGGGTGTCGCGCACGGCGTTGCGCGAGGGCCTGAAGCTGCTGCGGGCGCGGGGCATCATCGAAACCGAACAGGGCAAGGGCTCGTTTGTCGCCCAACTGTCGGGGCAGGGTACGACCTCGGCGCTGATGCACCTGTTCAGTTCCCAGCCGCGCACCCTCTACGACCTGTTCGAAGTGCGCAGCCTGCTGGAAGGCGAGTCGGCGCGGCTGGCAGCGTTGCGCGGCACCGAGGCCGATTTCGTGCTGATCGGCCGTGCTTACCAGGCGCTGCTGGACGCCCACGACCAGGCCCTTGATGCCTCGGCCCACGCGCGCCTGGATCACGCTTTCCACCTGGCGATCTGCGAGGCTTCGCACAACCCGGTGCTGGTGCAGACCCTGCGTTCGTTGACCGACCTGCTGCTCAATTCGGTGTTCGCCTCGGTCAACAACCTCTACCACCGCCAGGCGCAGAAGCGCCAGATCGACCGCCAGCACGCGCGGCTCTACAACGCCGTCACCGGCCGCCTGCCGGAGCAGGCGCGCAAGGCCGCCATCGCGCATATCCAGGGCCTCTGCGACAACCTGCGGGAGATCGAAAACGAGGAGCAGCGCCTGGTGCGGGCGACCTTGCGCCTGGAAGGCTGGAACTGAAGCCGCCGCGACCAGGGGCCAATGGCGGCGATGGGCAGTTACTACACTGCTAGAGACGCGGCAACATCCGCGTCGTCGACGACCACCACAAAGGAGTCACCTTATGTCCAACGAGACTTGTGCCTGTCCGGGCTGCACCTGCAAGGTCGGCGCCCATGCCATTGTGCGTCACGGCAAGCACTACTGCTGCCAGGCCTGCGCCAGCCACCACGCCAACGGCGAACCCTGCGCCTCCACCGAAGGCTGCGATTGCGCCAAGGGCGCGCATCACTGACGTGCTGCAACAGTGGCGGGGCGAAAAAACAGTGGAGCCTGTCGTGGCTCCACTTTCAATTGCGCAGGTGCAGGTACCGGTTTCGCTGGCCAGGCGGCTGGCCGGTGGCTTTGGCAGCGCACGCCGCACAAGGTATCGACCTCGCTTGGCTCAGGTCGACGGTCGCCAGGTGACGTTCTCGATACCGAATTTTTCCGCCAGGGGCTTGCTGGTCTTTTTCACCCGTTCCAGGCCGAAGCGGCCGATGCGGCCGACACCGGCGTCGCAGCTTGCCCAGTGCCACGCCTCGGCGTTGTCCATCTTCTCCGAGCGGATGATGAAGGACTTGGGGGTGCCGTGCAGGGTGTATTCGATGACGAAAAGTTTTGCGTTGTTCATAGAGCTATCAATCCTCCCTGTGATGGTTTAGTGACCCGCGCGGGCAGGGAAAAATTCACTCGGATTGTCGAGCAAGGGTATCAACGGTCGAGCAGTAGTCGGGCAAGCATTCGAACGGCTTATTGCCTGTCGCTGCGGCGCCCGTTCGGATGTTTCCTCGCGGTTTTCCAGGCGGATCGGCGGGGTTACCATGGGCTCCCCTTGCTTGACGACGATGCCCGGCCATGGCCCTTGCCGCACCTCCCGACCTCAGCGACACCGACGTACCGGTGCAACCCCTGGCGCGCACCTATCCGCGTGGCCTGTTCATCGAGCCCCACGAACACGCCTGGGGGCAACTGCTGTACGCCATGAGCGGGGTGATGTGGGTCGAGACGCCGAACGAGGCGCTGGTGGTGCCGCCGCAACGGGCGGTGTGGCTGCCGCCGGGCGTGCCCCACGGGATCCGCGTGGTCACCGACCTGCAGATGCGCAATATCTATCTGCGCCCGTGCCTGGCGGCGACCCTCGACAGCCAGGTGCAGGTGTTGCAGGTGGACAACCTGCTGCGCGAGCTGATCGTGCGCCTGGTGGAGCATGACGGCGCGCCGCAGCCGGAGTACTACGACGCGCTGGTGGGCCTGGCCCTGCTGGAGCTCAAGCGCGCCCGGCGCTCGCAGCTGAAGATCGTCCTGCCGGACAGTTCCGACCGGCGCCTGATCAGCCTCTGCCAGGCGGTGATGGCCGCGCCTTCCCTGGACATTCCCTTCGAATGCCACGCCGAGGCGGCGGGCGCCAGCGTGCGCACCCTGGCGCGGCTGTTCAAGGACGGCCTGGGCATGGGCTTCGCCGAGTGGCGCCGCCAGGTGCAACTGGCCACGGCCGCCGCCGAGCTGATCCAGGGCGTGCCGGTCGGCACTATCGCCCGTGAGCTGGGGTATTCCCCCGGCAGCTTCAGCGACATGTTCCGCCGCGAGCTGGGGCTGGCCCCGTCGCAATACGCGGCCGGCGAAGCCCGCGCCTGAGTGCCTGTCATCCCTGTAGCCGCTGCCGAGCTCTGCGAGGCTGCGATCGGGCCACCGCGTTTATCCAGACCCACTGCATTCTCAGGCTTTGCGCCTGCTGCGCAGTCGATCGCAGCCTCGCGCGGCTCGGCAGCGGCTACGGGGGCTTGGCGGACAGGCATCCATTGTGTGTGGGCGCTGCAATCCCGTAGGAGCGAAGCTTGCTCGCGATGAACGATAACGCGGTATGCCAGACATTCCACGTCGGGGCCATCGCAGCCAGGCTTCGCTCTTACTCGTTCATACCCACAGATTGGCCGAAATCCTGAAGTGCTTGGCCGGTTGCCCGGTTCGGCGTTCCCTAGACTCCCGGCATGCCCAATCACCGCCGCCGAGGCGCGGCGCACTGCCTGGAGTTCGTCATGCATTACCTCATCTCCCTGGCCATCGGTCTCGGCGTCGGCCTGCTTTATGGCGCGCTGAATTTTCGTTCGCCGGCGCCGCCGGCCATCGCCCTGGTCGGGCTGCTCGGCATGCTCGCCGGCGAACAGCTGTGGCCCATGGGCCGGCAGCTGGTGAGCAACTGGTTGTCCTGAGGCCTTTCGATTCTTTTATGTGTTCCTGTCCATGGAGGTGCTTATGCACGCCCTGCAATTTTCCAAGACCGGCGATCTGTCGTCGCTGCACTACGTCGAGGTGCCGACCCCGGTGCCGGCCGCCGATCAGGTGCTGGTGCGGATCAAGGCCGCCGGCCTCAACCCCAGCGACGTGAAAAATGTGCTCGGACGTTTTCCCTACACCACCTTGCCGCGCATTCCCGGGCGGGACTTTGCCGGGGTGGTGGTGGAGGGGCCGCAGGAGTGGGTGGGGCAGGAGGTCTGGGGCACCGGCAAGGAGCTGGGGTTCTATGCGGACGGCTCCCATGCCCAGTACGTGGCGCTGTCGGCCAAGGGCGTGGCGCACAAGCCGGCGCAGCTGAGCTTCGCCCAGGCCGCCAGCCTGGGCGTGCCTTACACCACTGCCTGGGATGCCTTGGAACGCAGCGGGGTAAGCGCCGGCACCACTTTGTTGGTGATTGGCGGCGGGGCGGTGGGCAGCGCCGCCCTGGCCCTGGCGAAGGTTCGCGGAGCCCGGCTGCTGGCCGCCGCGCGGCGCCCGGAGCAGGTCAAGGCCTTGCAGGCGCAGGGGTTCCAGACTGTGCAACTGGACCAGCCGGAAGACCTCGGGGCGCAGGTCAACGAGGTGTTCGCCGGCGGCGCCGAGGTGGTCTTCGACACCACCGGTTTCTGGCTGCCGGCCTCGGTCGCGGCCCTGGCGCCGTTCGGCCGCATCGCCATCATCGCCGCGCCGGTGGACGGTCATGTGCAACTGCCGGCCCTGGGCCTGTATCGCAAGGGCGGTTCGGTGGTCGGGATCAACTCGTTGCTGTACGGCGTGCAGGCCTGCGCGGCCATGCTCGAGCAGTTCGGCCGGTTCTTCGATGAGGGGCTGTTACCGTTGCCGCAGGGGCTGTTCGAATCGCCGCTGGAGCAGGGCGTCGAGCGTTATCACGAGGTGAACAAGGGCAGCGGCGAGAAGGTGATTTTGCTGCCGTAAGGGCGGGGTCTTGTGCGGGGCAGAGGATTGGCGTGGCTTGTTGTAGCCGCTGCCGAAGGCTGCGATCGCCCCGAAGGGGCGCGGCGATCTTGCGTTCGCTGAGGTCCTGCGGACCTATCGCAGCCTGCGGCAGCGGCTACAGGTTGGGGCTGTGTCGTGCCTGGGGCCTTGCTTGCGAGGGCGTCAGCCCAGACAACCCCATAACCAAAGTCGCAGGCGGTTTCACTACGCCCCCGGCACGCCTTTCTCCCACGCCGACCAGTTCTTCAGGATGTCCTGCACCAGCGGGTTGCCGGTGCGATAGAGGTTTTCCAGGGCCGGGACGAAACCGCCCTGGTCGGCGTACTTGAGCAGGTTGTCGACCTCGCTGCCGCCCGGCTCGGGGCGGTCGAAGTCGGAGCCGGCGCGGACCACCGCCAGCCGCTGCACGTCCACCCGGCCTTCGCGGCTGGCGCGCAGCAGGGCCTCGTAGGTCGAGTTGTCTTCCTGCTGGGTGGTGCAGTACTCGCCCTTGTTGTCGGTCAGCAGGCGGGTCCAGACCTCGGCCCGCTCGCTCAGGCGCGTGCCGGAGAACCAGGTGTTGCCCGCCAGGGTGTCGCACTGGGTCACCACCGGCGGCTGGTTGGCCGGGGCCGCCGGGTACTTGAGGCGCCAGGCCGCCGATTCCTTGCTTTCGCTCAGGCTTACCCGACGCGACAGGGCGAAGGCCTTGGCCTGCAGTTTCGGGTTGAGCTCGAAGACTTCGGTCTTGTAGTCCAGCGGCGGTTTCTCGTTCGGGCCTTTGGTATTGATGCCCAGGTAGCCGGTCGGCCAGTCCTTGGGCGCGTCCCGCGAATCCAGTTCCCACTGGGTACCGAATTCCACCAGGTAATGGGCCCAGGCAGTGGTGCCGATGGTCCCGTGTTTAGGGCTGATGCCGGCGATCCCGGCGACCAGGAAGTAGCTTTTGCGCAGGTCGAATTTCGGCGACAGCGCCAGTGCCAGGGTCGAGGCCGCGGCGTTGGTCTGGCCCATGCCGGTGACCAGCAGGCAGACGTCCCTGGTGTTGCAACGAATCGCCGGGTACTCCGCCGACAGGCCGGGTACGCGCACTTCCTGCTTCAGCTCCAGGCGCTCGATCCAGTGCTGGGCCTCGGGGGCGAACATGGTGATCAGCATCACCTTGGGTTTGATCGGTGCCGCAGCCGTTTCGCTCGCCCAGGCGCCGCAGGACAGCAGAGTTCCGGCAGCCAGACCAACCGACAGGGACAGACGGGTCATCACATTCATAAAACCTCCATGCTTCTTGACTTGCAGCTTGCAGCTTGCAGCTTGCAGCTTGCAGCTTGCAGCTGCTCTTAAAATTGATAACCGATGCCGGCGTAGTAACCCCAGCCATTGGACCGGGCGCGGAAATCGCCATCGCCGAAATTCAGCTCGCTGCCGTCCTGCCAGTTGCCGCCATTGTGGAAGTAACGGCCGACCAGGGTGAACCGCAGGTGGGTAAAGGAATACAGCAATACGTTGGTGGCCACCGTGGCGTTGGCCGTACGGGCCGGGTTGTCCTTGTGCAGGTCCGAGCCGAAATCGAAGTTGGTGAAGCCGATATAGGTCAGCGACGCGCCGTTGCCGAACTTGCTGATGGGCACGATGTACTTGAGCTGGGCGCGGTAGCCGTCCCAGGAATATTCATTGCTGGCGCCGTAGTTTTCCCACTGGTAGCGCCCGTAGAAGTTGGCCGACAGGTTGACCCGCGAATGGGTGTCGATGTCGGTGCCCAGACCGCTGTACAGGGTATTGGCGCGGTTGGCGCTGTTGCTGCCGTGGTCGTAGATCCAGTCGAAGGCCACATACCACTCCTTGAACGGGCCGATGGCCAGGCTGCGTCCGGCCAGATAGTCGATGGAGATCCGCGGCTCGTGCTCCATGAACACCGGCGAGCCGTGGTCCCACACGCCTTTGTCGTGGCTGTTGCCGATGTTGAAGATCTTCGGGATATCGATGTAGCCGTACAGCTCGAACGGCCCCTTGCGACCGAAGTACTCGTACTCCAGGTAGATATCGTCGGCCGGCTGCGGGCCGAAACTGATGTCCTTGCTGCCGATCAGAGTCAGGTCCTGGTTGTACCAGTCCGACAGGTAGGGGCCTGGTTGCGCCGGCGCAGCGGCGGGGCTCAGGCTCTCGCCCTGGGCCGAGTCGTCGAGGGTTTTTTCCTCGGCCTGGGCGGTAGCGCTGAGTAGTCCTGTAACGGCGCTTAGTAGCAAGGAAACAACCAAGGTGTGGCGGGACGCGGAGGGGGTGAAAGGTACGTGCATTGAAAATCCCTGTTCGTGCGGTTCTGAAGCCCGAGTGGCCCGGCCTGGCCGAACTGGCGGCGAAAGCTCTCGAAGGCTGACCTCGCAAACGTTTGCATATGCTGTACCAACTTGAAGTATCTGATTGAAATAAAGGTGAAACCTACCCATAAGCTGTCTTTTCGGTCAGAACGTTGCACAGCGCCTGGGCGTTGTGCGCGAAGAAAGGGCGAAGGCGCTGGCGCCTGGCACAGGGCCGATGCGCCCTCGTTCAATCATCGAGGTGATGGCAACCAACGACCTTCGCGGCCTCGGGTCGAATATTCGCTGACTATCTGGCTGCGTTCGTTCGATGCTGGTTCTGCAGTGCAGGGAAGGGTGCTTGACGTTCTGCTCGGGTCGCTCTGCTAGAATCGCCGCTCCACGACTTCCAGAGGTGCCCCATGAGCGAGCCGATTCGCCTGACCCAGTACAGCCACGGCGCGGGTTGCGGTTGCAAGATTTCTCCCCAGGTCCTGGAGGTGATTCTGGCCGGCAGCGGCGCGCAGAACCTCGACCCGAAACTCTGGGTCGGTAACGCCTCGCGCGACGATGCGGCGGTGTACGCCATAGACGAAGAGCGCGGCGTGGTCTCGACCACCGACTTTTTCATGCCGATCGTCGACGACCCGTTCGATTTCGGGCGCATCGCCGCAACTAACGCCATCAGCGACATCTACGCCATGGGCGGCGACCCGTTGATGGCCATCGCCATTCTCGGCTGGCCGGTGAACGTGCTGGCACCGGAAATCGCCCGCGAGGTGATTCGCGGCGGCCGCGCGGTGTGCGACGCGGCCGGCATCCCCCTGGCCGGCGGCCATTCGATCGACGCCCCGGAGCCGATCTTCGGCCTGGCCGTGACCGGCCTGGTGGAAAAGCGCCATATGAAGCGCAACGACACCGCCACCGCCGGTTGCCTGCTGTACCTGACCAAGCCCCTGGGCATCGGCGTGCTGACCACGGCCGAGAAGAAGGGCAAGTTGCGCAGCGCCGACGTCGGCCTGGCCCGCGACTGGATGTGCACCCTGAACAAACCCGGCAGCCGCTTCGGCAAGCTCGACGGCGTGACCGCGATGACCGACGTCACCGGTTTCGGCCTGCTCGGGCACCTGGTGGAAATGGCCGACGGCAGCAACCTGACCGCGCGCATTCACTACGATCGCGTGCCGCGCCTGCCCGGGGTCGAGTACTACCTGGACCAGGGCTGCATACCGGGCGGCACCCAGCGCAATTTCGACAGCTACGCCGACAAGCTCGGGCGTATCCAGGCCCTGCACAAGCTGGTGCTGTGCGACCCGCAGACCAGTGGCGGGCTGTTGATCGCTGTCACCCCGGAAGGCAATGCGGCCTTCCTCGCGCTGGCCGCCGAACTGGGCCTGGAACTGGCGCCGATCGGTGAGCTGGTGGAACGACAGAGCAACGCGGTCGAGGTGATCTGATGCCCATCGATATCACCGACTACCGCGAAATCTTCCTCAACGACCGGCCGATGATGGATACCCGCGCGCCGGTCGAATTCAGCAAGGGCGCCTTTCCCGGCGTGGTCAACCTGCCGCTGATGACCGACCACGAACGACAGCGGGTCGGCACCTGCTACAAGCAGCAGGGCCAGCAGGCGGCGATCGTCCTCGGGCACCAGCTGGTGTCCGGGGCGATCAAGGCCGAGCGCATCCAGGCCTGGGCCGACTTCGCCCGGGCCCACCCCGACGGCTACCTGTACTGCTTCCGCGGCGGCCTGCGTTCGCAGATCGTCCAGCAGTGGCTCAAGGACGAGGCCGGCATCGACTACCCGCGGGTCGGCGGCGGCTACAAGGCCATGCGTACCTTCCTGCTCGACACCCTCGAAGGAGCGGTGGCCGAGTGTGATTTTGTCCTGCTCGGCGGCATGACCGGCATCGGCAAGACCGAGGTGCTCAACCAACTGGCCAACGGCCTGGACCTGGAAGGCCACGCCAACCATCGCGGCTCCAGTTTCGGCAAGCGCGCCAGCGGCCAGCCGTCGAACATCGACTTCGAGAACCGCCTGGCGGTGGACATCCTGAAAAAGCGCGAGCGCGGCATCGGCGGGTTCGTGCTGGAAGACGAGAACCGCATGATTGGCAGCTGCGCCTTGCCGTTGCCGCTGTACCAGGGCATGCAGCGTTTCCCCATGGTCTGGCTGGAGGATGGCCTGGAGGGGCGGGTCGAGCGGATCCTGCGCGACTACGTGATCGACCTGTGCGCGGAGTTCGTCGCGGTGCATGGCGAGGACGGTTTCGCGCGGTTTTCCGAGCGCCTGCTGGAAAGCCTGAACAACATCCGCAAGCGCCTGGGGGGCGAGCGTCACCAGCGCCTGTACCAGCTGCTGGAGGCCGCCCTGGCCGAGCAGGCCCGCAACGGCAGCGTGGACCTGCACCGGGCCTGGATCGAAGGCTTGCTCAAGGAATATTACGACCCGATGTATGCCTTCCAGCGCGAAAGCAAGGGCGCGCGCATCGAGTTCGTCGGCGAGCAGGCGGCGGTGCTGGAGTATTTGCGCGAACGGGCTCGTCAGCGCGGTTGAGTCGGTAGAAGGGCGGGGCCTTTGGCCCCATCGCGGGCAATCGAGCGTCGACCGGCCGCTCCTGCAGATGCTTCTGTAGGAGCGAAGCTTGCTCGCGATGGCGTCCGGGCGGACGCCATCGAACTTCTGGTTACAACAGCGCCGCGCCAATCAACCCGCACACCACGCCAATCAGCATGGTCAGGCCGGCGACGGTCATCAGCACCCGCGCGTCGAAATCCTTGCGCAGCATCAAAAGCGACGGCAGGCTGATGCTCGGCAGGGTCATCAGCAAGGCCACCGCCGGGCCGGTGCCCATGCCCAGGGTCATCATGGTCTGCACGATGGGGATTTCCGCGGCGGTGGGAATCACGAACAGCGTGCCGACAATCGCCAGCGGCACCAGCCACAGCAGGCTGTCGCCAATCGCGCCCTCGACATGGGGGAACAGCCAGACCCGCGCCGCGCCCAGCACCAGCACCGCCAGCACATAGATCGGAATGGTGCTCCAGAACAGTTGCCACAGGCTGCGTGCCCAGCGGCTGAAGAACGCACCTTCATTGCCCGTGCTGGCCTCGACCACGGCCTCCACCGCCGCTTCCGGCAGTTGCTCGGGACGGGCAATGCGCTGGGCCACCAGCGACACTCCCAGCACCAGCACGATGCCCGCCACCAGCCGCAGCGCGGTGAAACCCCAGCCCAGGACAAAGCCCATGAACACCAGGGTCGCCGGGTTGAGCACCGGGTTGGCGATCCAGAAGGCCAGCGCCGCGCCCACCGAGACATTCTGCCGGCGCATGCTCGCCGCCACGGGCGCGGCGCAGCAGGAACACATCATGCCCGGCAGGGCGAACAGCCCGCCGCGCAGAGTCGAGCCGAAACCGGCGCGGCCGAACAGGCGCAGCAGCCAGTCCCGCGGGATCAGCACTTGCAGCAGCGAACCGAGGATCACCGCCAGAACCGCGGCCTTCCAGATCGCCAGGAAATACACCTGGGCGTAGGCCAGGGCGGCGTTCAGAGGCGAGGAGGGCTGATCGTTGATGATCGAGGCGCCGATGCTGTGGCTGTCGGCGGCGATAAAGGCCTTGGCGTAGTAGGGCGACCACTTGACGAAGTAGAGGCCGACGCACGCCACCAGGACGAACAGGGCGGGTTTCCACCAGAACGACCAGCCCCGGATGGGGCTGGCAGGGGCAAGGCTGGACATGAACAGTGATTCCGGGCAATGACGTTAGGTCGCGAATCTTAGCGCAGCGGCCCGGTCGGTGCTGAACTTGCTGTAGCCGCTGCCGCAGGCTGCGATCGAGCGGCACGCTCGTGGGGGGCTGGAGACCCTGCGGGTCTGTCGCAGCCTCGCGGGCTCGGCAGCGGCTACAGGAGCTGGGAGCCGGACGCATCAGGTCGGGCAGTTTTCCTCGCCGTTATCCAGGCCCTGCTTGTAGCTGCGGCTGTCGAGGGTGGCCTTGCCGTTGTGCCAGGTCAGGGTCAGCACGTAGAGCGAGTCGAAATCGTTGGAGGCCCAGTCGTCGGTGATGGTGCGTTTTTCGCCGACGGCTTCGCGCGCCACCTTGTTGATCAGCTCCGGCAGGTAGCCGTGGGACCAGGCGGTGTAGATGATCGAGTTGTGATAGCGGTCATGCAGCAGCTCGTCGGCCAGCTCGCTGGTGTCGTTGGCCGAGAACTCGATGTTCACCGGCAGGCCGAGCTTGATGGCGCTGGGGCTGATGGTCATCAGCGGGCGGATGTAGCTGTAGGAGTTGTCGAGCTCGCCTTCCTCGACATTGCGCGTCGGGTTGGCGGCGAACACGTAGTTGGCCTTGCCGAATTTTTCCGGCAGCAGGGATGCCAGGTCGATGGCGCGGTTCAGGCCCTGGCAGTTGAGTTGGCCGAGGCCGCCGGCGGGTTTTTCCGCGTGGCGCAAAAAGACCAGGGTCTGGGTGCCGTCCACCGGCTGGGCGCGACTTTCGCTGGACTCCAGCGACAGCAGCAGCGCACTGGTCAGCAGCAGCGCCGGGAAGAACACGTAGGACCGGCGTTGCAGGCGTTGGGTGAAACTCAGCAGATTCTTCATGGATCGTCGGTACTTCAGCGCAATCGGTTAAGGCTGACAAACCTTTCCACGGCGAGCTCCCGCTTCGCGTGGTTTTCCCTGTCGTTGAACGAGTGTTCTACCCGGAGGTAGTGCTCAGAGTCCCAGGACGCCTTTTGGTTCGATCCGGGTGTGGGGCTGCGAGCGTGGGCCCGTCACTTTATCCGCACCGCCGTCTGGCTGCCGGGAAGCTTAACCACCGGATGTTTCGAATTTAAGAATGCGCGCCGCGGACCGATGCCTGTAATCTAGCGCCGTCGCGCCCGGCCCCGGGCCACGGCCTTTCATCTGACTGTCATTGGAAGCCTGTCATGACCGATCTCCATGCATTCCCCATCACCCAGAAATGGCCGGCGCAGTACGCCGACTGGATTCAGCTGTATTCCTTGCCGACCCCCAACGGCGTCAAGGTCTCGATCATGCTCGAAGAGATCGGGCTGCCCTACGAGCCGCATCGCGTCAGTTTCGAAACCAACGACCAGATGTCCCCCGAGTTCCTCTCGCTGAACCCGAACAACAAGATCCCGGCGATCCTCGACCCCCACGGTCCGGGCGACCAGCCGCTGGCGCTGTTCGAGTCGGGGGCGATCTTGATCTACCTGGCGGACAAGAGCGGGCAACTGCTGGCCCAGGAATCCGCGGCGCGCTACGAGACGATCCAGTGGCTGATGTTCCAGATGGGCGGCATCGGCCCGATGTTCGGCCAGCTGGGCTTCTTCAATAAATTCGCCGGCAAGGACTACGAGGACAAGCGTCCGCGCGACCGCTACGTCGCCGAATCGCGCCGATTGCTGAGCGTGCTCGAGGGCCGCCTGCAAGGCCGCGACTGGATCATGGGCGAGCGCTACACCATCGCCGATATCGCCACCTTCCCCTGGGTGCGCAACCTGATCGGCTTCTATGAAGCGGGCGATCTGGTGGGCTTCAAGGACTTCCCCAACGTGCAGCGCGTGCTCGAGCGTTTCCTCGCGCGCCCGGCGGTGATCCGTGGCCTGGAAATCCCCAAGCCCGTCTGACTGCCTTCTCTGTAGCCGCTGCCGCAGGCTGCGCTCGGCGACGCAGTCGTCGTAGAACCTGACGACGCGTTCTGTCTGGCATAACGCGTGGGTCCTTTTGCGATGACTGCGTCATCGATCGCAGGCTTCGCCAGCGGCTACAGGTATGCTTTTTTGCAGGTCAGGCCGGTTCCAGGCCTGGCCGTGTTCATTCAGACAAGGACCCGCAATGAGCCGATTCGATTTCAAGCAGGTGGATGTCTTCAGCAACCAGCCGCTCAAGGGCAACCCGCTGGCGGTGGTGTTCGGCGCCGATGAGTTGAGCGACGCGCACATGGCGGCATTCGCCAACTGGACCAACCTCAGCGAAACCACCTTTATCCTTGAACCCCAAGATCCGCGGGCCGACTATCGCCTGCGGATCTTCACCACCCTGCAGGAACTGCCGTTCGCCGGCCATCCGACCCTCGGCAGCTGCCATGCCTGGCTGGAAGCCGGCGGCGTGCCCAAGGGCGAGGAGATCG
This sequence comes from Pseudomonas sp. 09C 129, assembly GCF_002843625.1. Lineage (NCBI taxonomy): Bacteria > Pseudomonadati > Pseudomonadota > Gammaproteobacteria > Pseudomonadales > Pseudomonadaceae > Pseudomonas > Pseudomonas sp. 09C 129. The sequence continues at coordinate 2,916,920 of NZ_CP025261.1, forward strand.
TCCAGGAGTGCGCGGTCGGCCTGGTGCGAATTCGCCGCAACGGCGCCGAGCTGGCGTTTCTCGCGCCGCCGTTGCTCAAGTCCGGCCCGGTCGATGACGGATTGCTGGAGCAGGTGCGCCAGGGCCTGAGGCTGGCGCCCGATGCCATCGTCGACGCGCAATGGGTGGACAACGGCGCCGGCTGGCTGGCGGTGCTGCTGGCCGAGCGCGGCCAGGTGCTCGACCTGCAACCCGACTATGCGCGGCTCAAGGGCCTTGCGGTCGGAGTGATCGCCCCCTGGAACCCCGAGCGCGATGGCGACGCGGCGCAGTTCGAGGTGCGCGCTTTTATCGCCGGCGACGGCATGCCGGAAGACCCGGCCACCGGCAGCCTCAACGCCGGCATCGCCCAATGGCTGCTGGGCGCTGGGTTGGCGCCGGCGTCCTACGTGGTCAGCCAGGGTTTGAGCATGGGCCGGGCCGGGCGCATCCAGGTCGAGCAGGTCGGCGATGAAATCTGGATCGGCGGCTCGGTGGTGACCTGTATCGAGGGCAGCCTGACGTTGTAGGCGAGGGCGCTTTGCAGTCAGGCCCGGCCTGTCTGTTGCCTAAGTGGCCTTGGACGCGTGGCGATAGCTTCTGGGGGATACGCCGTACCAGCGTTTGAAGGTCTGGGAGAAACTCGACAGGTCGCTGTAGCCCAGTTTTTCGGCGATGTCTGTCAGTTTCAGCGTCGGGTCGCCGAGCAACTCCAGGGCCGCGGCGCTGCGCGACTGCTCCAGCAGGTGTCGGTAACAGGTGCCTTCCTCGTGCAGGCGTCGTTTCAAGGTCCGCTCGCTGAGATTGATCAGGCTGGCCATGCCCGGCAGGTCTGGCGGTACGCCCAGGGGGGCGATGTTCAGGTACTGGCGGACCAACTCGGCGGTGCCCGTGCGGGGGCTGCGGCGCTCCATCAATTGCGCGCACATCTGCTCGCACATCGCGACGGTGACGGTGTTTGCCTGGGGGAGCGGGCGGCTCAGCAGCGAACGATCGAAGGCCAGGCTGTTGCGGTCGGCGAGGTAGGCGGGGCGCACGCCAAGAATATTGCCGGCACTGGCCGCCGCCTGATCGGCCGGGCGTTTCTTTTGCAGGGTAAAACCCGCCAGCGAGAACTCGCGGCCAGCTATTTCCTTGAGCAGCACCGCGGCGGCGGCCATGTCGCGTTCGATCACAAAGTCTCTGAGCGATTCGTCCGTCAGCGCCGGTTCGGTGAACGTGAGGATGCCGAGCGGGGGTTGCTCATGGTAGGCGATCCGGGTGAACGCGTAGGTCAGCGGCAAGAAGCGCAGGGCCAGCTTCAGGGCGTCACCCGCGGTCGCACTGCTGATCAGGCCATAACCGAACAGCCCATAGGTCGAGAAGTGATAGCGCTCGCCCACTTGATAGCCCAGCCCCTGCGGGTGTCCCGACAGGTTGAGCAGGTTATGGATCAGGCGCAGTTCCTGGGCGCATGACAGCTCGAAGTTGGGATCTGCCAGCCGGGCCAGCGACAGGCCCGAACCGGCCAGCAATTGCGCAGGCGAGAAGCCTCTTTCGCGGCCGAAATCCACCATCAGCAGGGCACTGGCCGGTCCCCGCGACAACTCCAGCATGTTCATGCTCGCTACCCGGGTCAGGGAAAGGAATTGGCCTGAATACTAAAGTATCTGTCCCGTTACGTCATGGGACTGGCGAGGGCGGGCAAGCATCATGGGCGCGCAGGCTACGCTGATCGGGATTAGCGGGAAGCCTTGGGACCTGATCATGCGAAGACCTGTGCCTGCCCATGAAAAAAACAACAAAAGAGGTGCTGCATGCCCCCACTCGAACCTGACCTGCAATCGACGGCGCCACTCACCGCCGTGATCATCGGCAGCGGTTTTGCCGGCATCGGCATGGCCATCGCGCTGCGCAAGGCCGGCGTCACGGACTTCATCATTCTGGAAAAACAGCAGGATGTCGGCGGCGTCTGGCGGGACAACAGTTACCCGGGCGCTGCCTGCGATGTGCCGTCGCACCTGTATTCGTTTTCATTCGAACCCAACCCCGGCTGGACGCGGATGTTTGCCCCGCAAGCCGAAATACAGGGGTATCTGCAGCATTGCGTACGCAAGTATGAGGTGCAGCGGCACATCCGCTTCGGCGCTGAAGTGCGGGCGGCGCGATTCGACGAGGCCAGCGCGCAGTGGTGCATCACCGAAGTCAGTGGGCGGGAGCATCGCGCCGCCTTGCTGATCAGCGCCACTGGCCAGCTCAGCCGGCCGGCGCTGCCGACGTTCGAAGGCATGCAGGCGTTCAAGGGGCGTGTGTTCCATTGCGCAAGCTGGGATCACGGCTACTCGTTGGCGGGGAAACGGGTGGCGGTGATAGGGACGGGCGCTTCGGCGATCCAGTTCGTGCCGGCCATCGCCGACCCGGTGGCGCAGCTCAAGGTATTCCAGCGCTCGCCGGCCTACATCTTGCCCCGGCCCGATCGCGCCTACAGCGACGAAGAAAAGCAGCTGTTCGCCAGGAGGCCGTGGCGCATGGCGCTGCATCGCGCCGCCATTTATCTGCGCTACGAATCCAGGGCCCTGGGTTTTACCCGCCTCAAGGGGCTGATGAAGTGGGCGGTCGGCCTGCCGTTTCGCCGCTTGTTGAACCAGTCGGTCAGTGACCCGCAACTGCGCCGGCAACTGATCCCGGATTACCCCATCGGCTGCAAGCGCATCCTGCTGTCCAGCGATTACCTCAAGACCCTGGCCCGGCCCAATGTGCAGTTGATCACCGAGGGGATCGGGCGCATCACCGAGCAGGGCATCGAGACGCTGGACGGCAAGCACCACCAGGTCGATGCGATCATCTACGGCACGGGGTTCGCGGCGACGCAGTTCCTTGCACCGATGACGATCGTCGGGCGCGGCGGGGTGGAGCTGCAGCATGCCTGGGAGCAGGGCGCACGCGCGTATCTGGGGCTGGCGGTGCCGGGCTTTCCCAACTTCTTCATGTTGTATGGCCCCAATACCAACCTGGGGCACAACTCGATCGTCTACATGCTGGAAAGCCAGATATCCCATGTCATGCGCTGCTGGCGCGCGATGCAGAAGGCTGCGGCCACCACCGTCGAGGTCGATGACCGGGCTGAGCAGCGTTTTCATCAACGGATACAGCGTCGCCTGGCCGGTTCCGTGTGGAGCGCTTGCAAGAGCTGGTATGTCGATGCAGCGGGCAACAACAGCACCAACTGGCCGGGCTTCACCTTGTCCTATCGCTGGCTGACCCGTTATTCGGCATTGCGCGCCTATGGTTTTTCCAGGGCGTTGGCCAGCGAGTCGGGGCAGGTCTACGGGCGGGTGATTGCCGAGCCCCGCGATGGCCTCGAAATCCTCAGTGCCGGCGTGTTGCGCCAACTCTTGCGGGTGAGCTTCCGGGCGCTGATCGGTCCGCCGCGAAGCATTGCCACCCAGCGGCGTATCGTCAACGGCCTGTCCTGGTTGATGCCGGGCTGCGCTGGCGTGACCCAGGCACGGGCGCAGGTCTCGGGCGTACCGCTGCGAATCCTGACCCCAGGCCATGCCGAGGCGGGTGGGGTGATGCTTTATCTGCATGGCGGTGCCTTCTGCCTGGGCGGTCCTGCCACTCACCGCAGCGTTACCAGCCGCCTGGCCCGGGACGCGGGGATGGCCGTCTGGGTCCCGGACTATCGGCTGGCGCCGGAACAGCCGTTTCCCGCGGCCCTGGAAGATGCGTTGGCCTGTTACCAGGCGATCCGGGCGCAAGGCTATTCGGCGCGGCAGATCCTGCTGGCCGGCGACTCCGCGGGTGGCTCTCTCGTCCTGGCCCTGGCGCTGACGCTGCAACAGCGGGGCGAGCCCTTTGCCGCGGGCCTGCTGCTGTTGTCCCCGGTGACGGATACGACGTTGAGCGGGCCGACCCTCATTACCCGCCAGTACGCCGATCCCATGCTGCGGCGCGATTGGCTCGAGCAAGGGCTGCGCGCCTATGCAGCGCCTGCCCAGAGCCCGTTGCACAGTCCATTGAGCGCCGACTTGCGCGGGCTGCCGCCGATGCTGATCCAGGTGGGCGACCAGGAATTGCTGCTGGCGGACGCCACACGCCTGGCCGAGCGCGCGCTGCACTGCGGCGTGGCCTGTCGCCTGGAAGTGCATGCCGCGAGGTGGCATGTGTTTCAGTTGCAGGCGTTCTACTTGCGTTCGGCCAGGCAAGCCCTGCGTTCAGCGGCCCTGTTCGCTCGCCGCCGCCTGGACGATCGCGGCGAGCCTTGTGCCGACGCGGTCGCAGCAGCGGCGGTGGATGTCGCAGCCCTTGATGGGTAGGCAGGCTGTCTCGATCCGGCAAGGTTGTCGCGAGGATTTTCGGGCAAAAAAAAGCCGCCCAAGATGGCAGCGTTAAAGGAGAGCACGCGTTGCTGATAACGCGAGTATCGCCACGGAAAATGACCCAATGATGACGGTCCCCTTGCCGCCGAAAAGCCTTTCGTTATCGGGCTGCGGCAGGGGCCGTCGCGGGTGGGCGCCAGTTGGGTTGCCGGGCGGATCAAGGCAGGCGGCTGTCATCTTGGCGTCATCGACGTCATGGCAAGATCGCCGCAAACCGTCTTGAGTGCTCGACAGGCCGCGGCCTGCCGGTCGATGAACCTGCCAGGAATCCCCCCATGAAAGGCGACGCCTCTCTGTTCGCAGCCATTGATCTTGGGTCCAACGCGTTTCGCCTGATGATCGGCCAGCCGGTCCGGCGCAGCCACGGGTTCATGATCCAGGAAGTGAAGACCCTGCGTGAGCCGGTGCGCTTGGCGGAGGGTTTTCAGGAGGGCACCCTGGACGAGCTGGCGCTGGACCGGGGCTGGCAGGCACTGGCGCGCTTTGGCAAGAAGCTGCGCGGTTTCGAGGCCGGGCGGGTGCGGGCGGTGGCCACCAGCGCCGTGCGCGAAGCCGACAATGCGCCGCTGTTCCTGGCCAGCGCGGAGCGCCACCTGGGGTTTCGCATCGATGTCATTTCCGGGCATGAGGAGGCGCGGCTGGTGTATGCCGGCGTCGCCCATACCGTGCCGGGCAGCGAAAGCATGCGGCTGGTGGTGGACATCGGCGGCGGTTCCACCGAGTTGATCCTCGGGCAGGGCGCCCAGCCCTTGCTGACCGAGAGCATCGCCATTGGCAGCGGGAGCTTCGGCGCGCGCTACTTTCCGGGAGGCGCGGTCTCGGCTCATGCCCTGCAGGAAGCCGAACACCTGGCCAGCCTGAAGTTCGAGAAAGTCGCCCGGCGTTATCGCCAGCTCGGCTGGCAGCAGGCCATAGGCTCCTCGGGCACCGCCCGGTTCCTGGCCAAGGTGCTCAAGGTCAACGGCCTGAACGACTATGGCCAGGACGGCATCACCTACGGCGGGCTGTTGCGCCTGTCGTTGCGCCTGCTGGAGGCCGGGCATGTCAAGCGCCTGCGGCTGGCCGGATTGCAATCCCATCGCCTGGGCATCCTGCCCGGTGGCCTGGCGGTGATGCTGGCGGCGTTCAAGGTGTTTGGCGTCACCCATATGACGCCTTCCGAACCGGGGCTGCGCTTCGGCGTGCTGCATGGCCTGATATGTAATAACTGATGACCGGGCCATATCCGCACAAGCGGCTGGCCTTCCTCCAGCCGGCCGGGCTCCATGCCGGCCAACCCCTCCCAATCAAGCCTCCCCAGGCGGCCCCTTGGCGGCGGCACCCGGCCCTGGGGGCTTTGTTCAGCTAGGCTGCTCTGGCGGCCACGAAGCGCCGGCCGTCTACACTTAACCGCAGGCCACACAGGGCGGCAGCCCTGGGCGCATTCAACCGGTATCAACAAAAACAATAGTCTCGGGAGAAACCTGATGTTTACAGCACTGCGTCGATTCAGCCGCGGCATGGCCCTTGCCGCCAGCCTCGCCACGCTCACCCTCGCAACCCCGGCGTTTGCCCTGGATACGGTCAAGTTCATGGCCCCAGGCTCCGTGGGCGGCGGTTATGACCAGACCGCGCGGGTTTTGGGCAAGGCCTTGCTCGAGGCCGGCACGGCCAAGTCCGTGACCTTCGAGAACAAGGGCGGAGCCGGGGGCACCCTGGGGCTGGCGCAGTTCGCCAACAGCACCAAGGGCGACCCGAATGCGCTGCTGGTGGTGGGGGCGATCATGGTCACGGCGGTGGAGCAGAACAAGCCGCAGATCAGCCTCAAGGACGTGACGCCGATCGCCCGGCTGTTCACCGAATACAACGTGCTGGCGGTGCGTGAGGATTCGCCCTACAAGACCCTCGACGACCTGCTCAAGGACTTCAAGGCCAGCCCGGCCAGCATCAAGTGGGGCGGCGGCTCCAAGGGTTCCATCGACCATATCGGCATCGCCGAGCTGGCGAGCAAGATGGACGTGCCGGTGAACAAGGTGAACTACGTCGCCTACGCCGGCGGCGGCGAAGTGGTGGCCGCGACCCTGGGCGGCCACATCACGGTGATCACCGGCGGTTATGCCGAGCTGGCCAAGTACGTGCAGTCCAAGCAGTTCCGCCTGCTCGCCATCGGCGCTCCGGAGCGCGTTCCCGGCATCGATGCGCCGACCCTCAAAGAGAAGGGCTACGACGTGATCATCGGCAACTGGCGCGGTGTCTATGGCGCGGCCAACCTCAGCGCCGAGCAGCGCAAGCAAGTCACCGACGCGGTGCTGGCCGCCACCCACAGCAAGGTCTGGCAGGACAATGTGAAAGCCAACGCCTGGTCGCCGAGCGTCCTCACCGATGACGAGTTCGGCCAGTTCGTCGACGAGGAACACCTGCGCCTGCGAGCGATGCTGGTCAAGGTCGGGCTGCTTTGAGATGGCCGGGCGCAGCAGGGTCGTTCTGTCGCAGTTGGCGATTGGCCTGGGGCTGATCGCCATCAGCCTGGTGCTGGTCATCGGCGCCTTGCGCTTTCCGCCCGAGATGGGCTTCGTCATCCTCGGTGCCCATGTCTATCCCAGCGCGGTCGCCGCCTTCCTCGGCGCCGTGGGCCTGTTGCTGAGCTATCAGGCCTGTACCGGCGGTTTCCGCGAACTGGCCGCCCATGACGACGAAACCGCCCAGGCCCTGCCCGGTGGCAGGCTGGGCGTGGCCTGGGTCACCGCCGGCCTGGTGGCGCTGGCCGTGCTGATCGACCTGATCGGTTTCGTCCTGGCTGCCGGCTTGCTGTTTGCCTGCTCGGCCCGGGGGTTCGGCAGCCGGCGTCCGCTGCGTGACCTGGCTATCGGCATCGCCCTGACCCTGCCGATCTACTGGCTGTTCAATGCCGGGCTGGGCGTGGCCCTGCCACCCCTGGTCAACGCCTGGATCTGAACCGGGCCCGAAGGAGGTCACACGGTGGACATTCTCTTGAGCCTGGCGACAGGTTTCTCCGCGGCGCTGGCGCCGATCAATCTGCTCTGGGGGTTTATCGGCTGCCTGCTGGGCACGGCGATCGGCGTGTTGCCGGGGATCGGCCCGGCGCTGACGGTGGCCCTGCTGTTGCCGATCACCGCCAAGGTCGATCCCACTGGTGCGCTGATCATGTTCGCCGGCATCTATTACGGCGCGCAGTTCGGTGGTTCGACCACCTCGATCCTGCTCAATACCCCGGGCGAGTCGTCGTCCATGGTCACCGCCCTGGAAGGCAATCTCATGGCTCGCAACGGCCGCGCCGGGCCGGCCCTGGCCACCGCGGCGATCGGCTCGTTTTTCGCCGGGACCATCGCCACGGTGCTGCTGACCCTGTTCGCCCCCATCGTCGCCATGCTGGCGCTGAAGTTCGGCCCCGCGGAGTATTTCGCGATCCTGGTGCTGTCCTTCACCACGGTGTCGGCGGTGCTCGGCGCGTCCATGCTGCGAGGATTCGCTTCCCTGGGGCTGGGCTTGGGCATTGGCCTGATCGGCCTCGACTCGACCTCGGGCATTGCCCGCTACACCCTGGGCGTTCCCGAGCTGGTCGATGGCATCGAAGTGGTGCTGGTGGCGGTCGGCCTGTTTGCCGTGGGGGAGGCCTTGTACAGCCTGTTGTATCAAAAGGAGGAAGCGTCCGGCCGGCATCGCCTGACGTCCTTGTGGATGACCCGCGAGGACTGGAAACGCTCGATTCCCGCCTGGCTGCGCGGCACCCTGATCGGCTTTCCGTTCGGTTCGATCCCGGCCGGTGGTGCGGAAATCCCGACCTTCCTGTCCTATTCCACCGAACGCAAGCTGAGCAAGCACCCGCAGGACTTTGCCGCCAGCAAAGGGCCGGGCGCCATCGAAGGGGTGGCCGGCCCGGAAGCCGCCAACAACGCCAGCGCCACCGGTTCCCTGGTGCCGCTGCTGACCCTGGGCATTCCGACCTCCGCCACCGCGGCGATCCTGTTGGCGGCGTTCCAGAACTACAACCTGCAGCCGGGGCCGCTGCTGTTCCAGACCTCGGGCGAGCTGGTCTGGACCCTGGTGGCTTCGCTGTACATCGGCAACCTCATCCTGCTGGTGCTGAACCTGCCGTTGGTCGGGCTCTGGGTGAAACTGCTGCAGATCCCGCGGCCGTACCTCAATGCCGGGATCCTGGTGTTCGCCTCCATCGGCGTGTACGGCATGCGCCATTCGTCCTTCGACCTGTTGCTGATGCTGGCGATCGGCTGGGGCGGGGTGCTGATGCGGCGTTTCGACTTCCCCGTCGCGCCGGTGATCGTCGGCATGCTGCTGGGGCCGATGGCGGAAAAACAACTGCGCAACGCCTTGTCCATCAGCCAGGGCGACTGGTCGATCTTCGTCACCCAACCCATCGCCGCGGCCTTCCTCGGCTTGACCCTGCTGGTGCTGGTGGTGCCTCACCTGCTGCACGCCCGGGGCATCAAATTGCAAGAGGATGATTGAGCGGTGCGGGCCCCGCGATAGGCTTCTGGAGCCGGGTAAGGTCGTGCCGCATCGTGCGGCGCGCCTGGCGCCCGGCAATGAGCTGGAATAGGTAAATGGAGCATGGAACCTAGGGACTTTACCAGGGTCAACGGCTGCACTTCCCGGTAATGTCCCAGCCCTGGCTTGGGTTCTTCAAGGCCGAAGCAAAGGATAAGGAATGATTTCCTGTGTCTGACGGGGCGGCAAGCGCCTTTGCCCCAGTCGAGATCCCTACGACCAATAGCAATAAAACAGGGTGCCGGTGATGCAAGAAGTGGTAACCAAGGTTTTCTCTGGCTTCGACAAGATAAAAGTCTCGGTGTCGATGTTTGTCCTGTGTTTGTTGGCGGGGGCTTTTGTTGTCGTCAAATTGAATTCGGCCGCGCGCGAGGCTGACTCGGCCCATACCATTCAAGTAGCCAGCAGTTACGCCAGTTCGATCGAAAAAGTCATACAGCACGCTTTGTCATCGACCCATACCCTGGCGGTCATGGTTCATCAGGGGGAGGGCAAGGTTCCGCATTTCAACCGGCTGGTGCGCTACATGCTGCCCATGTACAAAGGCGCCTTTGCATTGTCGCTGGCGCCGGAGGGCGTGATTCGGCAAATAGAGCCGGCCGCTCCGAATATCCTGGTCAAGAACCATGATCTTTTCGAGGGCAAGGATCGGGTCGAAGTCATCAAGAACGTTCGCGAAGGCGAGTTGCGGTTCCGCGGGCCGTTCACCTTGATCCAGGGGCCGCAGGGTGCGATAGGAACGTTGCCGGTATTTCTGCAAGAACCGAATGGCAGGAAGTACTTCTGGGGGTACACGGTCGTGACCTTGAAGTTTCCGGATGCCTTTGCCGACTCGGATTTACCGTCCCTGGAGAAGCTGGGTTATGCCTACAGGTTTTCCGGGGTGAACCCGGAAACCGGGCAGGAAGAGGTGATCCAGGCATCCGCCGCGCCCTTGGGCGCGGCGGCCGCGCGCATTCCGGTAACCCTGTACGAGGCGCAGTGGGAGCTTCGGGTTTCCAGGATCGCCGACTGGCGAAATACCGGTCTGCTGCTGTTCCAGGCTTTTCTGGTGCTGCTGGGGGCCACGCTGATGGCCTGGCTCGCTTACTCCCTGGCGACCTTGGACCAGCAGCGAAAAAGACTGCAGGAAATCGCCATGTATGACCCCTTGACCCACCTTCCCAATAGACGGCTGCTGGGCATGAAGCTCGATGCGATTCTCGAAAGAGTGCAAGGGCGCAACGCCAAGGTGGTGGTCTGCTATCTGGACCTGGATGGCTTCAAGTTGGTCAACGATAACCTGGGGCATGCGGCGGGTGACCAGTTGCTGATCATCATCGCCGATCGCCTGCAGTCCTGTCTGAGGGAATGTGACCTTCTGGCACGCGTGGGCGGCGATGAGTTCGTTGTGGTCCTGGATGACCTTGGATCGATCGACGAAGTGGCCCCGATTCTCGACCGGATTATTCATGTGGTCGGCCAGCCGCTGATGATCTCGGGAGTGAAGGCCGATGTTTCCGCAAGCCTCGGCGCGGCGTTCTACCAGACCCATGGGGTGGAAGCGGATCAGCTGTTACGGGCCGCGGATCAGGCCATGTACCTGGCCAAGAAACTGGGGAAAAACAGATACGTGTTCGCGCAAAGCGAGGGGCCGGGGAGGGTTGCCCAAGTCGGCAAATGACCGCCAATCATCGGGCTGTCTGCGTAGCTGGGCCACAAAGCGGTTCGACCGGTCGGACCTGCCACCGGGGCATTTGTCATCAGTCCTCGGAGGGTACCCGGCGATGCCCGGAACGGACCTGCGGGCGGCTTGCTCCGAGCATGAGACGAAGCCCTGACTCAGCGAACTGACCGTCCGCCCTTTCGATATGCCTTCAGTGAAGGCACAATGCGCATCCTTTTTTTGGCTGGCCTGGCCGGAGGCCTCGAAATGATCAAAACGCCGTACTACCTCATCGACAAACAGAAACTGCTCGGCAACATGGAGAAGATCGCCTACGTGCGCGAACAGTCCGGCGCCAAGGCCCTGCTGGCGCTCAAGTGCTTCGCCACCTGGTCGGTGTTCGACCTGATGCAGCAGTACATGGACGGCACCACCTCGTCGTCGCTGTACGAGCTCAAGCTCGGCCGGCAGAAGTTCGCCGGCGAGACCCATGCCTACAGCGTGGCCTGGGCCGACGACGAAATCGAAGAGATGCTCGACAACTGCGACAAGATCATCTTCAACTCCATCGGCCAGCTGCAGCGCTTCGCCGCGGCGTCCGCGGGCAAGGTCCGCGGTCTGCGGGTCAACCCCCAGGTGAGCAGTTCCGATTACCTGCTGGCCGACCCGGCGCGTCCGTTCAGCCGCCTGGGCGAGTGGGACCCGGTGAAGGTCGAGGCGGTCATCGAGCAGATATCCGGCTTCATGTTCCACAACAACTGCGAGAACGCCGACTTCGGCCTGTTCGACCAGATGCTGGGCACCATCGAGGAACGCTTCGGCCACCTGCTGCACAAGGTCGAATGGGTCAGCCTCGGCGGCGGCATCCACTTCACCGGCGAAGGCTACGACCTGGACGCCTTCTGCGCGCGCCTCAAGGCGTTCTCCGAGAAGTACGGCGTGCAGGTCTACCTGGAGCCGGGCGAAGCGGCGATCACCCAGAGCGCGTCGCTGGAAGTCACCGTGCTCGACACCCTCTACAACGGCAAGCACCTGGCGGTGGTCGACAGCTCCATCGAAGCGCACATGCTCGATCTTTTGATCTATCGCCTGAACGCCAAGCTGGCGCCCAGCGTGGGCGAACATACCTACATGGTGTGCGGCAAGTCTTGCCTGGCCGGAGACATCTTCGGCGAGTATCAATTCGATCGTCCGCTGACCATCGGCGATCGGCTGTCGTTCGTTGACGCGGCGGGTTACACCATGGTCAAGAAAAACTGGTTCAACGGCCTGAAAATGCCGTCCATCGTAGTGAAACAACTCGACGGTAGTGTCGAGGTGGTTCGTGAATTTGGGTTCGAAGACTACCTGTCCAGCCTCTCGTAAGCTGGCGGAAAGGAGAGATAAAGAAATTGAAGAAGAACGTTCTTATCATTGGTGCAGGAGGTGTCGCCAAGGTGGTGGCCCACAAGTGCGCGCAGCACAACGACGAACTCGGTCGTATTGCTATCGCGTCGCGCAACATCTCCAAATGCCAGGCCATCATCGACAGCGTCAAGGCCAAGGGCAGCCTCAAACAGCCCGCTGAAATCAAAGCCTATGCGCTCAATGCGCTGGATATCGAGGCGACCAAGGCGCTGATCCGCGAGACCGAATCGCAGATCGTCATCAACGTCGGCTCCGCCTTCCTCAACATGTCGGTGCTGCGTGCCTGCATCGATACCGGCGTGGCCTACCTGGACACCGCCATTCACGAAGAACCGGGCAAGATCTGCGAGACGCCGCCCTGGTATGGCAACTACGAGTGGAAACACCTCGAGGAATGCCAGCAGAAGAACGTCACCGCCATTCTTGGCGTGGGCTTCGATCCGGGCGTGGTCAACGCCTATGCGGCCCTGGCCAAGCAACAGTATTTCGACCGCATTGATTCGATCGACATTCTCGACGTCAATGCCGGTTCCCATGGCAAATATTTCGCCACCAATTTCGATCCGGAAATCAATTTCCGCGAATTCACCGGGCAGGTGTGGAGCTGGCAGGACAGCCAGTGGACCAGCAACACCATGTTCGAAGTCAAGCGTACCGACGACCTGCCGGTGGTCGGTTCGCAGAACCTGTACCTGACCGGTCACGATGAAGTGCACTCGCTGTCGAAGAACCTCGACGTGCCCAACGTGCGTTTCTGGATGAGCTTCGGCGAGCACTACATCAACGTGTTCACCGTGCTCAAGAACCTCGGCCTGCTCTCCGAGCAACCGGTCAAGACCGCCGAAGGCCTGGAAGTGGTGCCGCTGAAAGTGGTCAAGGCCGTGCTGCCGGACCCTGCCTCGCTGGCGCCGGGCTACACCGGCAAAACCTGCATCGGCGACCTGGTCAAGGGCACCAAGGATGGTCAGCCGCGCGAAGTGTTCATCTACAACGTGGCCTGCCACGAAGAAGCCTTTGCCGAAACCGACAGTCAGGGCATTTCCTACACCGCGGGCGTACCGCCGGTGGCCGCGGCCTTGCTGGTGGCCCGTGGCGAGTGGGACGTGCAGCGCATGGTCAACGTCGAGGAGCTGCCGGCCGAGCCGTTCCTCAAGGCGCTGGACCTGATGGGCCTGCCGACCCGGGTCAAGGACGAGCACGGCGACCGTCCGTGGAACTGATTCACCCCCCGCTGTAAAGAAACCAGGTGCGCATGGATGGCGTGCCTGGCTCTCGATTCCCGCTACGCCCTCCTGTCAAGACAACTGCCTCCTGCCTTCAATCTCAGGGGCGCCAGCGTATCCGAGCGACGCCAGAAGCAAGCCCGCATCGAGGGCGTGCGGCGCCTGACGACGGAAATCCCCATGCCAAAAAACAAACCGGGCACCGGGCTACCGGTGTGACGCTCGTCGGTTACCTGGAGGGAAATGGCCCGTCAGCGATACTCAAAGTCGGGCGACCCCTCCAGAGGATGACCAGGATGAAGAAACAGAGCAGCGACGCCACGCCGGCAGAGCAGAGCGGTTGCGCTTCACAGCTGATAGACGGGCGCATCGAAGAGCTGGGCGACTGGCGCGGCGAGAGGCTGGCCCGGGTCCGGGGGCTGATCCGCCAGGCCGACCCGCAGGTGGTCGAGGAGTGGAAGTGGCGCGGGGTGCCGGTGTGGTCCCACGGCGGCATCCTTTGCACCGGCGAGACCTACAAGAGCGTCGTCAAGCTGACCTTCGCCAAGGGCGCCGCGCTGGACGACCCGGCAGGCCTGTTCAACGCCAGCCTCGAGGGCAATACCCGGCGGGCGATCGATCTGCATGAGGGTGACAAGCTTGACGAGGCCGCCTTGAAGGCGCTGATCCTGGCGGCCGTGGCGCTCAATACGACGCGCTGAGCGGATGTGCCGGTCGGCAAAAAAGGGCCTGTGTCAAGTCCTCGACACACACAGACTTGAACCATACACCTATACGGAACAGTAACTTAGGTCGGATCTTGGCACCTTCGAAGCATGCACGTTTGTCCACCCGTTGGGGCCAGCCAATCGTTGACATACTCAACGATGAGCAGAGCGCTTTTTGAAGGATTCGTCATGTTCCCGACTCCTGATCGAAAGGCTTGGGTTGATTGATCGCTTCGGCTAAGCGGCAGCGATCAGCGCTCGTTGTTGGCGCAGATGCGTTTGGAAACGATCGGCATAGTCTTCGACAACGGCATCCCTTACGCTGGAGCGCGCCTCAAGCGCCTCACGCCAAGCCGAAATGCGCGCAAGGCCGTCGAAAATCTGGTGGATGGTTTATCAAGCGGAAACAGCGGCAGAGGTTTCCCGCGTACCGCTGTTTGCACAGTCTGGATTGGACTGGTTCGTCGCCAAGTGCTGAGGCGGGCGTTCAGGACCTGATTGACCCAGCCCAGGCGATGTTGCATTCGCGCAATTCTTGAGCTGCGCGCTTAGCCATTCAGCAGGCGGCCGCCGTCAAGGACGATTTCAGAGCCAACCGTCCAGCGCGACTCGTCGGATGCCAGATACAGCACTGCTTTGGCCACCTCGTCGGAGGTACCGAAGCGCCCAAGCGGAATGGTTGCCGCGATCTCTTTGTTGAGCTGCTCGCGATAAGCTTCCGGAATACCGAGCTTGTCGTAAAGCGGAGTCTCGACGGGGCCAGGGCTCACTGCGTTGACACGGATGCCACGGCCCAGCAATTCGGTCGAGAGCGTCTTCGACATGTTCAGCAATGCGGCCTTCGTTGCGGCATACACGGACGAGCGATCTGCGCCTGCATGCGCGCTTACGGAAGTCGTCAACACGACGGAAGCAGGATTTGCGAAGACCGGCAACAGCGCCTGCATCAGGAAGTACGGCCCTTTGACGTTGATGTCGAAAGAGCGGTCGAACATATCTTCCGTCCATTCCTCAATGGGCAGCCAGACGGATACGCCGGCATTGAGGAAGGCAACGTCGAGTTGGCCGTAGTGTTCCTTGATGACGTGTGCCAGCTCCTTTTGTGCTGCAACGCTGGCCGAGTCGGCGCGCAGCACCGGCACTTCCGGGCCCAATTCGGCCTGGGCCTTTGCAATCGAATCGGGGTTGACACCCGTTACGATTACGCGAGCACCCTCCGCCAGGAATTGCTTTGCCGTTTCCAGCCCGATGCCACTGGTGCCGCCAGTGATGAGCGTACGTTTACCTTGCAAGCGCGACATTTGAATTCTCCGGTGAATGACGACCACCGCGGTCGACATGGAGAAATATGCGCTCATGCCCCGTATCGGATAAGACTGCCTATTCGCATATGATTCATGTAAATCAGGCATGAATTGAGGTGGAGAAGTGGACCGATTTCTTTTGATGACATGCTTCGCGCGTGCTGTAGAAACTGGGAGCTTTTCGGCGGCAGGACGCGATCTAGGGCTGGGGCAACCCAATGTAAGCCGCTATGTAGCGGCTCTGGAGGATCATTTGCAGACGCGTTTGCTCCACCGATCAACGCGCAAGCTCTCCTTGACGCCGGAGGGCGAACGCTACTATGCGGACATCCGGCGCATCCTGGATGCGGTGGATGAATCCGAATCGTCCTTCAGGAACAACGTCGAGCCATCGGGACTCTTGCGCGTAGCCTGTCCGACAGCTCTCGCACACGCGTTTGTGCTGCCGCATGTGCCGGCCTTTTTGGAGTGCTACCCTCAATTGATCTTGGATCTCCAACTCAATGATCGATACGTAGACCTGGTCAATGAAGGCACCGAACTCGCCATTCGCATAGGACAGCTGGAGGACAGCACCTTGCGCGCCCGGCCTCTTGGACGGTACGACCGGGTCTTCGTCGCCAGCAAGGACTACTTGGCTAAACGCGGAGTTCCGCAGACCCCGGATGATCTACGCGACCACGATTGCATCATCTACACCTTACTGTCGTCCGGGGCGACCTGGCGATTCCGGGACGCGGACATTCCGATTGCCGGCAGGCTCAGGGTCAACTCGCCCGACGCTGTGAGTGCGGCGGTCGCGGCAGGCCTGGGTGTGGCGCAAGGACCTGCGTGGCTGTTTGAGGGCGGGCTGAACAGCGGGAGATTACAGGTCATTCTCACCCACCATGCGGCTCCCCCTGTCCCCGTGCAGATGGTTTATGTCGCCAATAGACTGCTTCCCACGCGGGCTATCGTGTTCATGGATTTTATGGCTGACGTGTTTTCAAAGATTCCAGCCTTGAACGGCAGCACCCCTGTGCCGACTCTATAAGACAAGACGACAAAACGTGACCTCTCACGCTCTTGCCTAACGCCACGCGACCGGAAGCCGGGTCAGGTTTCGGAAAGCACCGGCCTATGTTGAAATCGTCTAAGTGATTGATAAACCTGCTGTATCTGGCTTAGGCGCAGTCCAGCGAAGTGCCGGGCTGGAGTCATCGTCAAACAAAAAAAGCCCCTTGCCGTTTTCCCGGCAAGGGGCTGGTTGGCCTGGGTCATTCGCCTTTGATCTGCACGACCTTGTCCGCCGTCATGGCGGCGGGTTTTTTCGGCAGCGAGATACTCAGCACGCCTTTGCTGAAGCTCGCCTCGATCTTTTCGGCATCGACCCCCTTGGGCAGGTTGAACACCCGCTCGAAGGAGCCGTAATGACGTTCGCTCAGGTGGTAGCCCTTTCTGTTTTCTTGGGTTTCCTCGCGCTTTTCACCCTTGATGATCAGGCTGCCGTCAGAGAGTTTGATCTCGATATTCTTCTGATCCATGCCGGGTAATTCGGCAGTGATTTCGAAGCTCTCGTCTTTCTCGGTGATGTCGACGGCAGGCATGCCGCGGCCGATCAGCTCGCGCCGCCAGAACGGATCCACATCGAACAGCCCGCGGCTGAAGGGTGACAGGCCGGGGCCGCGATTGAAGTCATCGAACAGGTGATCGACCTGTTGCCGCAGTTTTTCCAGGGGTTGCCACAGGTCGCTCATGCTCGAGCGCCGGGTGGCCTTGTCTTCAGTCTGGATCGGCATTTTTTTCACGGAGTTGGTCATTTTCGCCTCTCCTCCCGGGTCAAGGGGCGGGCCGCGAACGTCCCTGTGGCGACCCGCCACGACAGAACGACAACCGGGCTCACAGCCTGCAAACCCGGTTCTTGTGCCCGCGACAACCATCGCGCGAATGTGCTGCCAGGGAGCTCGACTGGAATCCTCGATATCGTCCCCGGCAGATGATTCGCCCGGGCCTGCTTCTATCGGGCGCAAGGTCCTGCACACGCGGCGAGCAAGTGCCGCAGGCACTGGTCTTCAAGGCCGGCCTGCGCAGCTCTGCGTGTCTTATTTAGATCGAAAATCGACGCCACAGTTTCGCCGTGGAGCATTTGCCTGACAGGCGTAACCCCCTGCTTTCACGGCATTGTTACCAAAGCGCAAACACAGTTTTGGCGACGCGGCGTTTGTGCCGGTCGGGGCTTGAGGCATAAGCTTCGCTCTTTTTGGCTGCGGTCTTTTCGCACCCAGCCTCGTCTTACTTGGCCTGCCCTGAGGAAATCCCATGTCCAGCCAGTTCCCCCAAGCCCGTCCCCGTCGCCTGCGCCGCTGCGAACAGATGCGCAGCCTGTTCCAGGAAACCGAGTTCACCCTCAACGACCTGGTGCTGCCGATTTTCGTCGAGGAAGAGATCGACGATTTCGTGCCGATCAAGAGCATGCCGGGGGTGATGCGCATTCCGGAATCGAAGCTGGCCGGGGAGATCGAGCGTTACGCCCGCGCCGGGATCAAGTCGGTGATGACCTTCGGCGTGTCGCACCACCTGGACAGCAACGGCAGCGACACCTGGAACGACAACGGCCTGGTGTCGCGCATGTCGCGGATCGCCAAGGACGCGGTGCCGGAAATGATCGTGATGTCCGACACCTGCTTTTGCGAGTACACCGACCACGGCCACTGCGGCGTGCTGCACGGCCATGAAGTGGACAACGACCAGACCCTGGTCAACCTCGGCAAGCAGGCGGTGGCCGCGGCCCGCGCCGGTGCCGATGTGATCGCGCCGTCGGCGGCCATGGACGGGCAGGTCCAGGCCATCCGCCGCGCCCTGGATGAGGCCGGCTTCAGCCAGACCGCGATCATGGCCTATTCCACCAAGTTCGCCTCGGCGCTCTACGGTCCGTTCCGCGAGGCCGGCGGCAGCGCGTTGAAGGGCGACCGCAAGAGCTACCAGATGAACCCGATGAACCGCCGCGAAGCGGTGCGCGAGTCCTTGCTGGACGAGCAGGAAGGCGCGGACTCGCTGATGGTCAAGCCGGCCGGCGCTTACCTGGACATCATCCGCGACATCCGCGAAGCCTCGCGCCTGCCGGTGACGGCGTACCAGGTCAGCGGCGAGTACGCGATGATCAAGTTCGGCGCCCTGGCCGGGGCCATCGACGAAGCGCGGGTGGTGCGCGAAAGCCTGGGCTCGATCAAGCGTGCCGGCGCCGACCTGATCTTCACCTACTTCGCCATGGACCTGGCGCTCGCCGGGATCTGACGCGCTCCAGCGGTGTTCCAGATGTAAATGTATCGCCCTCAAGGGCCCTATCGCGGGCAAGCCTCGCTCCTACCGATTTTGTAGGAGCGAGGCTTGCCCGCGATGACGTCAATCCAGGCGCTGCATAATCCCGTCGACGAATTTATCTGCCCCCCTCACAGCGTAATCTTGCGCTCCTCGAAATACCGTTCCAGCACCTTCGGGTCCGCCGATTTCTCCGCCAGCGCCACGTAAGTGTCCGGCCGCAGCAGGTAGAAGCCGTTGCGCGCCAGGCCAGCGGCCTGGTGCGCCGGTTCCCAGTCGAACACCGTCAGCGGCATTTGTCGCTCGGCGCACCAGGCGCGCAGGGCGTCGCTGGTGACGCCGTACACATGCACCTGCCACCCCAGGTAGTCGAGGCTGGCGAAATTGTCGGTGACCGCGCCGTGGGCCCAGGGCAGGCGATCGCCGCCGTGGACATGGCCGGCGCTGCCGCAGCTCAGGGGCATGTCGCGGTAGTTGAGGGTGATCTGCGACACCGTGCGAAACAGAAACTCGCGCGCCGCTTCCACCGCAGTCACCTTGGGGATCAGCAGCGGCGCCAGGCGGGTGCGCAGCAGGTTGGCGATCGGCCCGTCGGCGGTGACGAAACTGAACACCCGGTCGGTGGTGGCCACCAGGCGCCGGGCGAATTCGATGCGCTCGAACTCGTAGGTCGCCAGCAGGTGTTCCTCGGCCTTGCCGTTGAGCACCGCGGCGAGTTTCCAGGCCAGGTTGATGGCGTCGCCGATCCCGGTGTTCATGCCCTGGCCGCCGGCCGGGCTGTGCACATGGGCGGCATCGCCAAGCAGAAAGGCGCGGCCGCTGAAGAAGCGCTCGGCCACCCGGTGATGCACGCGGTAGGTGGAGAACCAGTTGACCTTGTCGACCTGGACCTTGAGGTTGTCCATGGCGCGCCGGCTGACGTCCTCGAACCTGAGGGTTTGCGCCTGTTCGGCACGTTCGTCGCGCACCGTGCCGATCAGCCGTGCCCGGCCTTCGCCGGCCAGCGGAAAGACCGCGAGGAAGTCCGCCTCGTCGAGGTCCGCGTGCAACTCGCCATTGAGCGCCGGCCCGCGGGCGTCGACATCGGCCACATAAAACACCTGCTGATAGGTGCCGCCGGGAAAGTCGATGCCCAGGGTCTTGCGCACTGTCGAATGGGCGCCGTCGCAGCCGGCCAGGTAGAAGGCCTGGCAGGTTTCCTCCTGGCCGTCGGGGCCGCGCAGCTGGGCGCTGACCAGGTGGCCGTGGTCGATGAAGCCCAGCAGTTCGGTCTGGCGCTCGACCGTCACGCCGAAACGCTGCAGACGCTCGATCAGCAGTTGTTCGTGCTGGTCCTGCGGGTAGATTTCCAGGAAGGGGTAGGGCGTCAGGTCGGCGCCGATGCTGCTCAGGGGCAGGTGGGCGGCCTGTTCGCCCTTGACCCAGAGGTTGGCGGCCGGGACCCGGTGACCCTGGTCGAGGATCGCCTGGGTCAGGTCCAGCTGGCGGTACAGCTCAAGGGTCCGGGCCTGCACCGCCAGGGCCCGGGAGGTGGTGCCGGGGCCGGCGGTCTGGTCGAGGATGCGCACCTTGACCCCTTGCCGGCTCAGCCACAGCGCCAGAACCAGGCCGGTGGGGCCGGCGCCAATGATCAGTACGTCGCTGCGGTTCATGTCCTTGCCCTCGTCGAGAGATCAATGTCATGCCGGTTTCGTGTACCAGGTTTCAGCGCTGGGCGAACGCCAGGTTCAGGCCCAGGGCGGCGAAGCTCGCGGCAAAGCTGCGGCGCAGCCAGTTCTGCACCTGGGGCGATTCGATCACCGCCTTGCGGAACAGGTTGGCCAGCAGGCCGTAGACCACGAATACGGCGAAGGTCATCGCCATGAACACACCGCTCAGGCCGAGCATCTGCATGGCCGGCGAGGGGCCGTCGTGGCTGATGAACTGCGGCAGGAAGGCCAGGAAGAAAATCGTCAGCTTGGGGTTGAGGATGTTCAGCAGGCAGGCCTTGAGCACTAGGCCGCTGGCGCTGGTGGCGGGCAAGCGGGTGTCCACGGCGAAGGCCGAGCGGTCGCGCCAGGTGGCGTAGGCCAGGTACAGCAGGTAGGCGACCCCCGCGAACTTCAGGCCCTGGAAGGCCAGCGCGCTGGTGTGCAGGATGGCCGACAGGCCCAGCACCGAGGCCAGCAGGTGCGGGACTATCCCGGCGGTACAGCCGATGGCGGTGAACAGGCTGGCGCGCTTGCCGGCCACCAGCGCCGTGGAAATGGTCAGGATCACGCCGCTGCCGGGGATCAGCACGACGATCAGCGAGGTGATGAGAAAATCCGGTGAGAGCATGGCGCAGGGGACTCCAGGGCAGGTAAAGGACGCTCAGGTCTGGCTGAACACTTCCAGCAGGTGGCCGTCGGGGTCATCAAAATACACCCGGCGTCCGCCTTCGTGGCGGTTGATTTCATTGGGTCGCTGCTTGCCCGGGTCGGCCCAGAACGCCAGGCCGCGCTGGCGAATGCGTTGCAGTATCGGTTCGAAGTCGTCGGCGGCGACCAGAAAGGCGTAGTGCTGGGAGGCGATGGGCGGGTCGTTGTCGTAGTAATCCAGGGACACGCCGTTATCCAGCTGCACCACCAGCATCGGGCCGAAGGGCACAGGCGGCGGTAGGCCGAGCACCTGCACGAGAAAATCCGCCGACCCTTGCTTGTCGCGGCACCAGACAATGGTGTGGTTGAGTTGCACGCTCACGATGGGCCCCCTGTGTTGTTTTTCTGTGGGCGATGAGGTTTCAGATTAGGTGAAATTCGCCGTCGGTCACGGGGAATGCTCAAATGGCCTGTCGCTGGCACGGAACAGCGCGGCGCCTTGAGGGTCGATATCCGCGGCGACGCATGCACTTCAAGCGCGGGCCACCTTCGGAATTACTGGGAAGCCATGTCTATAAAACCTCTGCATTCACTTCGCTGGGTCGCTGTCGCGGCCTCGCTGGCCCTGGCCGGCTGTGCCGGTCAGTTCGGTTCAAAGGCGCCGGCGCCCAGCCCGGCCCAGGTCCAGGCCCAGGTGGCGCGCCTGCTGCCGGCCAAGGTCGCCGATCGCCAGGGCTGGGCCCGGGATATCCAGGTGGCCTTTACCGCCCAGGGCATCGAGCCGAGCAAGAGCAACCTCTGCGCGGTGCTGGCGGTGGCCGAGCAGGAGTCCACCTATCAGGTCGACCCGCCGGTGCCGGGGCTGGGCAAGATCGCCCGCAGCGAAATCGACCGCCGCGCGGCCAAGGTGCATGTGCCGTCGATGCTGGTCAGCGCGGCGTTACAGGTGCGCTCGCCGAACGGCAAGTCCTACAGCGAGCGCCTGGCCGGGGCGCGCACGGAGAAGGAACTGAGCACGATCTTCGACGACTTCATCGGCAGCGTGCCCATGGGCAAGACCTTGTTCGGCGGTTTCAACCCGGTGCACACCGGCGGGCCGATGCAGGTCAGCATCGACTTCGCCGAGCAGCAGGCGCGCAATTACCCCTATAGCGTGGACGGCTCGATCCGCCGCGAGGTGTTCAGCCGGCGTGGCGGCATGTATTTCGGCATCGCCCACTTGCTCGGTTACCCGGTGAATTACCCGCAGCCGCTGTACCGCTTCGCCGATTTCAACGCCGGCTGGTACTCCAGCCGCAATGCCGCGTTCCAGAACGCCCTGAGCGTGGCCTCGGGGATTTCCCTGGCGCTGGACGGCGACCTGATCCGCTACGACTCGATCATGCCCGGCAGCACCGAGCTGGCGGTGCGCGCCCTGGGCAAATCCCTGGATATGCGCAACCCGACCATTCGCAACCAGCTGGAGAAGGGCAACAGCCTCGAATTCGAGGACACCACGCTGTACAAGCGGGTATTCGCCTTGGCCGATCAGGCCCAGGGCAAGGCTTTGCCGCGGCAGATCCTGCCGGGTATCCAGCTGAAGAGCCCGAAGATCACCCGCAAACTGACCACCGCCTGGTTCGCCAAACGGGTGGACGAGCGGTATCAGCGGTGCATGGCGAGGTGAGGGTGATAGCGATCGATCGGGGAATCCCGACGCCCTGAAATGAAAAAAGCCCGGCTGATAAGGCCGGGCTTTTTTTCGAGTACTGCGGACCGCGCAATCATACGGCGCGACGCTCGATCAGACGGTCGGAACCACCTTCGGCAACGCGACGTTCGATCAGACGATCAGCACCACCTTCAGCGACACGGCGTTCGATCAGACGATCAGAGCCACCTTCGGCAACGCGGCGTTCGATCAAACGATCGGAACCACCTTCGGCGACGCGTCGTTCGATCAGACGGTCGGAACCACCTTCGGCAACACGGCGTTCGATCAGACGATCGGAACCACCTTCGGCAACACGGCGTTCGATCAGACGATCGGAACCACCTTCGGCAACACGGCGCTCGATCAAGCGATCGGAACCACCTTCGGCTACACGGCGTTCGATCAAGCGATCGGCGCCACCTTCGGCGAGACGTTTTTCAATCAGGCGATCCGAGCCGCCTTCGGCGACCACCGGGTAGGCCGAGGACGCGGCAAAAGCGTTTGCTGCAAGAACCGAGAAAGCGATGCTGAGAAGAATTTGGCGTTTCATGGTGGTGTGCTCCGGGGTGTTGTTTGGTTGGTATGGAGCAGATGTTACGTGGCGGATTTTTTTTGAGAATTTCATTGGGTCGATGGTGACCATCGACGCCAATGATAGCTGCGGGAAGGCCTGGAATAGAGCCTCGCATCAAGTTCGGAGGGCAGGCCGCGGTGCGGATCGCGAGCAAGCTCGCTCCCACAGAGAGGGCGGCATCCTCCAGCACCCATGTCTCATGCCTTGCGCGTTACCTGTAGGAGCGAGCTTGCTCGCGATAAAAATCCCAGGCCCCGCCGTTGCCAAACGCCAACATAAAAAAGCCCGGCACATCAGGCCGGGCTTTTTATCGGGTTGCGCTCCATCGACTCAACGACGGCGCACGAACCGGCGCCACAGCCAGACCCAGATCATCACCAGCGGGAAGGCCAGGATCAGGAACGGCAGCACATAGCTGCCTTTCTCCAGGGCTTCGGCGGTGCCGTAGGCGAGGTTGTCCAGCAGGTTGTCGAAGGCCTGTTGCAGTTTCGAGCCGCGCTGGCTGCTGTCGGTGGGCACGAAGTTCAGGGTCAGGCGGTTGGTGTCGAGCCGGCGCTGGTGCCCGGCGGCGACCTGGGCCAGGGCCTGCAGGTCGTTCTCGATGCTCGCCTGTTCCTTGCTCAGGGCGATCAGGTCGCTGACGGTGATGTCCTTGCGCGCTGCCAACTGGTCGAGGCGTTGCTGCTGGGCCTTGAGCCGTTCCTGCTGGCGCTGCACGTCGGCCACGGCGTCGGCCAGGTCTTCGGCGCTGGTGATGCGTTCACCGATCTCGGCGCCCTGGGCGGCCAGCGCGACTATCGGTTCGACGCCGTCGGGCACGATGCGCAGGATCACCTGGGCGTGATACTGGCCTTGTTGCAGACGCAGGATATTGCAGGCGCCGAACTGGGCGTTTTCGCAGGCTTCGCGGGTGGCGGCCAGGCGCGGCGCGATCTGCGCCGAGGGCAGCGACAGGCTCAGTTCATGTTCATAGGCCAGTTGCGCGCCGGCCTTGCCCTGGGCGCCGCCGACCGCCACCGAGGACGAACGATCGCTGGGGGAACAGGCGGCCAGCAGGGTGCTGAGCAGCACCACGGCGAGGCTGCGCAGCGGGGTGGGGGTGTCGTCCTGAGGGTGCATGGTCGCTCCTTGAAATAAATGATCGTGCCCGGGGCAGGCGGGACGGCTGCGTATCTTATCGTCGATTGCCCGGGGAGGGGCGGATGTCGTGTCGCCGCGACTTATCGCCAGGGATTTGCCGGATGGATTCGGCTGGGCGCGGGCACCGCTTCGGGGTACACCTCGGGGACCGATGACCCGTGCCTCGGTCATCGCCATCGGCAACGGAGACCCGTCATGAGCTCGCTCGAGTTACCCGAAGGTTATGCCCCCTTGTCCCGCAGCAGCCCGCTGCTGGAGCTGATCGGACCGGTGTATTGCCGTGGCAGCGGCCTGCAGCTGGAGATCGGCCTGCGCGCCGACCGCCGTCACGCCAACGGTCGTGGCACCGTGCACGGCGGCATCCTCGCCACCCTGGCCGATATCGGCATGGGCTACGCCATGGCCTTCGCCAGCGACCCACCGCTGCCGCTGATCACCGCCAGCATGCACCTGGACTACCTCGGCGCGGTGCAGGTCGGCGAGTGGATCGACGTGCGCCTGGAACATTCCAAGCGCGGCCGGCAGATGGCCTTTGCCACCGTCACCCTACAGGTCGGCGAGCGGGTAGTGGCCAGGGCCAACGCGGTGTTCGCGGTGCCGGGTGGCTGAGGGCAGGTGTGTGGGGCGCTTTTGCGAGCGCTTCGCGCTCGATCGCAGGCTTCGCCAGCGGCTACCGGGGAAGCGATCTGTGCCGTTGGCGGGAGGGGCAGTGGGCTTGTGTAGCCGCTGCCGCAGGCTGCGATCGAGCGCGCAGCGCTCGCAGGCAACCCCTCTTAGTCCGCTGGTGCAACTATCTGCTTCCACTCCAGGCCGAAGCGCGCCAGGTACTTGCGCAGGCGGTCGGCGTCATTGGGCTGGGCCTTGGTCTGGCGGGACACGCCAAACAGCTTGCGCCCGGCATCGGACAGGCTGTCGGCCTGGCGGCAGACTTCGATCACCGCCTGCAGTTGCAGGCGGTCGAACAGGTCGAGTTCGGCCGTGTCGCCCAGCAGGGTGGCCAGCGGATCCTGCTCCTGGCTCAAGCCCCAGGCATACCGTAGCCGCTCGATTTCTTCCTCGGCCTGGGCTTCGTCGATGCGCCCGCTGTCGGCCAGGGTGGCCATGCGGGTAATGGACGCCGACAGCTCGCGGAAGTTGCCCAGCCACGCCGCCTCGCTGGAACTGGCAAACGCCAGGTAGCGCCGCCGCGCCTCGAGGTTGAAGCGCACCAGGCGCCCTTGCTCGCGGGCGTGGCGTTCCAGTTCGAAATCGATGTTCGGCTCGATGTCCTCGCGCCGCCCGGCCAGCCCCGGCAGGTTGAAGGTCCAGAGGTTGATCCGCGCATACAGGTCCTCGCGGAACAGGCCCTGGGCGACTCGGCCGCGCAGGTCGCGGTGGGTGCCGGCGATGATCAGGAAGTCGCTGTCCACTTCCTGGTCCGAGCCCATGGGGAAGAAGCGTTTCTCCTCGATGGCCTTGAGCAGCATTGCCTGTTCATCGAGCCCCAGTTCGCCAATCTCGTCGAGAAACAACATGCCGCCGTCCGCCGCCCGCAACAGGCCGTCGCGGGCGTTCTGGGCGCCGGTGAAGGCGCCCTTGATATGTCCGAACAGCGCCGACATGGCGCCGTCGCCGCGCAGGGTGGCGCAGTTGACCTCGACAAAACGCCCCTGGACCTGATGCCGGCCGCGCTTGAGTTCATAGATGCGCCGGGCCAGGAACGACTTGCCGGCGCCGGTGGGGCCGATCAGCAGCATCGGTGCCCTGGAGCGCAGGGCCACCCGCTCGATCTGTTCGATGGAACGGTTGAACGCGGCGTTGCGGGTGGCGATCCCGGACTTGAGGAAGGCCAGGCCCTCCAGGCGCTTGCCGGCGAAGCGCGAGGCGATGCGGTCGTAGCGCGACAGGTCGAGGTCGATCAGGGCGTGGGTGCCGGTGGCGTGCTGCTCCGGGTCGCGGCGCCGCGCCGGTGAGGTCTGGATCAGCCGCGCCGGCAGGTAGCGCGCCTCGGTCAGCAGGAACCAGCAGATCTGCGCCACGTGGGTCCCGGTGGTGATGTGCACCAGGTAGTCCTCGCGCTCGGTGTCGAAGGGGTAGGCGCTGGTGAAGTCGTGCAGGGCGCCGTACACCTCCTCGAAATCCCAGGGGTTCTTCAGGCCCATGGAGTGCAGGCGCACCTCGGTCTGCGGCGATACCTGGCGAATGTCGCTGGCCACCCGCTCGGCCAGGCTGACGTCCCGGGCGTCAATGCCGTGGATCAGCTCCAGGCGGTGGATCAGCACGTCCTGCTGCTGGCACAGGCCGACACTGGGGCGCCAATGGTTCCAGCGGTTGGCGCCCTTGCCGACGCGATCGAGGGTGGAACCGACAAAACCTATGGCGACCGTGGGCTTGCCTGACATGTTTATACCTAAAGATAAAAAACGATAAACAAAGATATAAAATTATCAGCAGCTTTGTCTCGAAGACTCGCCAATGAAAAATCATTTAAAAATAAAATTGTTATAAATCAATAATTTGAAAAATAATTCGCCGAGAAAAATAAAACTGGCACAGCGGCTGCAATCTCTCTGGCAACGAACAAGACAACAGAGCGAGACGCCAAGATGGCCAACTTCCAGCTGTTCAACACCCAACAGGCCAAAGCGCCAGCGAGCAACACCCTGAACGCCGCCCAGGCCCCGGCCTATGCCTACAACGCCAAGCACCGCCTGGCCCAACTGGCGGTGACCGGTTGCTTGAACTCGACTTTCTACACCTCGCCCGAAGGCCAGCTGGAAGCGGTGCTGCAACTGGTGAACGAAGTCGACAGCCGTTTCGTCGCCCAGGCCGCGCGTTACGCTCGGCAACAGGGTCATATGAAAGACATGCCGGCCTTGCTGCTGGCGGCGCTGACCGCGCAACGCTCGGCCTTGGTGCCGGAGCTGTTCGCCCAGGTGGTGGACAACGGCAAGATGCTGCGCAACTTCGTGCAGATCCTGCGCAGCGGGGCGACCGGGCGTAAATCCCTGGGGTCGCAGCCCAAGCGTCTGGTACAGAACTGGTTGAACAGCGCCACCGAGCGCCAGCTGTTGCAGGCCTCGGTGGGCAACCAGCCGTCGCTGGCGGACGTGGTCAAGATGGTTCACCCCAAGCCAGGCGAGGCCTGGCGCGCAGCCTTCTTCGCCTGGTTGATCGGCAAGCCGGTGGAGGTGCAGGCGTTGCCCGAGCTGACCCGCGCCTTGCTGGCCTTTCGCAGCGGTGCGACCACGGCGGTGCCGCAGGTGCCGTTCCAGTTGCTCGGCAATGAAACCCTGAGCCGCGAGCAATGGGCCGAACAGGCGCACAATATGGGCTGGCAGGGGCTGCGCATGAACCTCAATACCCTGGCCCGCCACGGTGCGTTCCAGGTGCCGGGTTGCACCGAGTATGTGGCGGCGCGGCTGGCGGATGCCGCCGAGGTGGCCAAGGCCCGGGTCTACCCGTACCAGTTGCTGGCGGCCTACCGCATGGCCGGGGACGAGGTGCCGCAACCGGTGCGCGAGGCGTTGCAGGATGCCCTGGAGCTGTCGCTGGCCAACGTGCCGGCGCTGCAAGGCGCGGTGGTGGTGTGCCCGGATGTCTCGGGGTCGATGCACAGCCCGGTCACCGGTTATCGCCAGGGCGCCACCACGGCGGTGCGTTGCATCGATGTGGCGGCCCTGGTGGCGGCAGCGGTGTTGCGCAAGCAGCCGGCGGCGCGGGTCATGCCGTTCGAGGTCGGGGTGGTGGATATCCGCCTCAACCCGCGGGACAGCGTGATGAGCAATGCGCAGAAACTGGCGGCCATCGGCGGTGGCGGGACCAACTGCTCGGCGCCCCTGGCACAACTGGCCAACGCCAAGTGCAAGGTGGACACCCTGATCCTGGTCTCGGACAACGAGTCGTGGATCGATGCGCGGCGCCATGGCGCCACCGAAACCCTGCGCCAGTGGGAGCGGATCAAGGCCATCAACCCGCAGGCGCGGCTGGTGTGCATCGATATGCAACCCGGGGCCACCACCCAGGCGCCGGACCGCGAGGACATCCTCAACGTCGGCGGTTTCAGTGACGCGGTGTTCGATGTGATCCAGCAGTTCACCGCGGGCAACTACGGTGCGCAGCACTGGGTCGAGGCGATCGAGGCGATGGCGCCCTGATCGGCAAGGCATGAGATAAACCGTGCGCCGCTCACCCGGCGCACGCCGAAGAATTTTTGTTCATAGGCCCCGAATGCCGCTGTGACTACATCCAAAGACGTCCCAGCAAATCTTGTCAGGGCCTGTGAAGGCACGAATGCCAGTGGCTGTACATCATGGTTATGCCGGTTCGATTCCGGCGATCAGTCACCTCATTTGTCGTGCCACCTTTTTTGCGGTTTCAGCGACGAATGCTGATGGAACTACATCCCAGATTCGTGATGCGGGTTCGAGTCCCGCCGGTGCCTGAAAAGGCGCCGTAGTTCAAAGGTCAGAACACGAGTGCACTGTTTCATCGACCCTTGTCGTCGCAGTTTTTTCTCCCGCCCGAGCGGGATGGCAGCGAATGCCACAGGTACTACATCGTGTCGCGGGTTCGAACCCCGCCAGCCGCAAGGCTGTAGCTCAGTCGGTAGAGCGCATGTGCCTGTTCTCTTGTCGCTGCCTGCAGGCCTGGCCTGCACCGATTGACCCGGCGAATGCCGGTGGAACTACAGGACAGCGTGGTCGCGGGTTCGATTCCCGCCAACCGCAAGGGGCTAGCTCAGTGGCAGAGCGCGCTGCATGTTCCGCCTTCACTGGTCGCCGTTTTATGCCGGACCACCGGCCACCGAACAAGGCTGGATTTTCAGCCACAGAAAAAAGAGTCAGGAACATGGAACACAAGACCTACCAACTGCTGGAAGTCGCCAACGGCAAGCCGATCAAGATGTGGACCGAGGGCGTGCCCGTGGAAAACGAAGCCCGCCAGCAATTGATGAACACCGCGAAGATGCCGTTCATCTTCAAGCACCTGGCGGTGATGCCGGATGTGCACCTGGGCAAGGGCTCGACCATCGGCAGCGTGATCCCCACCCTGGGCGCGATCATCCCGGCGGCGGTCGGGGTGGATATCGGCTGCGGTATGATCGCCGCCCGCACCTCGCTGACCGCAGCCGACCTGCCGGATAACCTGCACGGTTTGCGCAGCGCCATCGAACAGGCGGTGCCCCATGGCCGCACCTCGCCGCGCAGCGGCCGCGACAAGGGCGCCTGGGGCGACGTGCCGCGCCAGGCCGACCACGCCTGGGCGGCCTTGCAGCCACGCTTCAAGGCGATCACCGACAAGTACCCGGCGCTGGCCAACAGCAACAACCGCCAGCACCTGGGCACTCTCGGCGGCGGCAACCACTTCATCGAGGTCTGCCTGGATGAGGCCAACCGGGTCTGGTTCATGCTCCACAGCGGTTCCCGTGGCGTGGGCAACGCCATCGGCAACCTGTTCATCCACCTGGCCCAGGCGGACATGCGCCAGCACATCGCCAATCTGCCGGACCGCGACCTGGCCTACTTCGAGGAAGGCAGCCAGCACTTCGACGATTACGTCGAGGCCGTGGCCTGGGCCCAGGACTTCGCCCGGCACAACCGTGAACTGATGATGCAACTGGTGATCCAGGCCACCCGCAAGGTGATCAACAAGCCTTTCGAGGTGGCGCTGGAGGCCGTGAACTGCCACCACAACTACGTGCAGAAGGAACGCCACTTCGGTGAAGAGGTGCTGGTGACCCGCAAGGGCGCGGTGTCGGCGAAGAAGGGCGAGCTGGGGATCATCCCGGGATCGATGGGCGCCAAGAGCTTCATCGTTCGCGGGCTGGGCAACGAGGAGGCGTTCTGCTCCTGCAGCCACGGCGCCGGGCGCACCATGAGCCGCACCAAGGCCAAGAACACCTTCACCCTGGCCGACCAGATCCGCGCCACTGCCCATGTGGAATGCCGCAAGGACACCGCGGTGATCGATGAAATCCCGATGGCCTACAAGGACATCGACCAAGTCATGCACGCCCAGCGCGAGCTGGTGGAAGTGCTGCACACCCTGCGTCAGGTGGTGTGCGTCAAGGGGTAGAACAATGCACGACATGGACGCAGTGATAGCGGCCCCGCCCAGCTGGCATTACCAGCTGAGCGACTACGAAGCCCGCCGGGTGCGGGAAGTGTTGGACACCCTGGACAGGCACAGCGCCTGGCTGGAACTGAGCCGCTTCGGCAATGGGTTCGTGCGGCAGGCGGCGGTGCGAGGGTTGTCCGCGCAGCCATCGGCCGAGGCTTTGGCCGCCTTGCTGGAACGCCTCAACGATTGGGTGCCCCAGGTTCGCCAGGAGGCGGCCGCGGCCGTCGAGGCGTATTGGGCGCCGGAGCACGCCGGGCTGCTGTTGCAGACCCTGGCACCGTTGCTGGCCCTTACCAGCAAGCAGCGGGCCGACCACGGCGCGACTCTGGAGCGGGCCACCACGGTGTTGCAACTGGCCCAGGTGCGCGACGAAGTGCAAGGGGCCTTTGGCGATTGCCGGGGCAAGGCCGCGCGCTTTGTCTTCGAGCTGTTGCTCAAGGGCGTCGAGGACCGGCCGGCGCTGCTGGCCATGGCGTTGCGCCACCCCGAGGTCAGCGTGCGGCAGATGGCAGTGGATGCCTGCGCCGAACTGCCCGACGAGCAGGCGGTGCCTTTGCTGGAAGCGGTGATGCGCAGCTGTGGCGCCAGTGTGCGGGTCAAGGCGTTGCGGCTGCTGTTGTCACGCTTGGCCGATTGTCGCGGGTACCTGGCGCAGGCCCTGCTCGACCCTTCGGGGGCCTTGCGTTGCCTGGCCCATTGGGCCGCGCCACGCCATGGGCTGGACCCACGGCAAGTGCTGCTGGACCGGTTGCAGCAGCCGGCTCCGGGCAACAAGCGCCAGTGGCTGGGCCTGCTGGGGCTGGTCAAGGAACTGCGGGAGCCGCAGGCCGACGCCATGCTGCACCAAGCCCTGGCCTCCAAGGCGCTGACGGTGCGCCTGCTGGCCCTGCAAACCCTCGGCGAACGTGGCCTGGCCCAGCAGCTGGCGGCCCTGGACGATCCGTCGGACAAGGTCTTCGACTGCACCCTCGGCCTGCTGCGCGAGCAGCCCTGGGCGGCGTTCGAAGAGGCCCTGGAACAGCGTCTGGACCAGCACTGGCATGCGCTGCCGCAGGCGCGTCGCTGGGCCTTGCTGGGGCTCAAGCCGGGCTGGCGCCAGTTGCAATACCTGCTGTGTCGCCTGGATCGGGCGGGCAGCGAAGCCGCTTATTGGCGCGAGGCCCTGGCCCGTTGGTGCGATGCCCGCTACGCGATGTTCGACCCGGTAACCCCCAAGCCACTGCGAGAAGCACTGGCGCAGCGGTTGCAGGCGATGGAGGAGGCCGGTGAAGTGCCTCGCGGATCGCTCAAGCGCCTGTTGTGAATACCGATGTACAAGGCGATCAGGCCAGCGCTGAGGTGCTGGCGATCGTTGATTGAACAGGACAAGGAATCATGCAATTCAATGAACGCTACCCGCTGAGCAGCGCCATGCGCGAGCGGGTACTGGATGAGCTGGCGCGGATCGAGCGCGAGCGTAACGTGCAGGTGTTGTATGCCTGCGAATCGGGCAGCCGGGCCTGGGGTTTTGCCTCCACCGACAGCGATTACGATGTGCGGTTCGTCTATGTGGAGAAGCCCGAGTGGTTCATCCAGGTGGACACCGGGCGGGACGTGATCGAGCGGCCGCTGGACGACGAGCTGGACATCAGCGGCTGGGAATTGCGCAAGACCCTCGGGTTGCTGCGCAAGTCCAACCCGACCCTGCTGGAGTGGCTGGATTCGCCCCTGGTGTATCGCAGCGAGCCGGCGGCAACCGCGCGCCTGCGAGAGTTGGCGGAGGCCTTCTACAGTCCGCCGGCGGCCCGTAATCATTACCTGTCGATGGCCAGGAAGAACTTCCGTGGCTACCTGCAAGGCGACAGCGTGCGGTTCAAGAAGTACTTCTACGTGCTCCGGCCGTTGCTGGCGGTGCGCTGGATCGATCAGGGGCGCGGCCGACCACCGATGACCTTCGCCGAGCTGCTGGGCACCGTCGACCATCGGCCACTGCTGGACGAAGTGGATGAGTTGCTGGCCTTGAAACGCAGCGCCGACGAGGCCGCTTACGGGCCGCGGCGCCCGGCGCTGCACGCCTTTATCGCCGCCGAACTGGAGCGCCCGGTGCCCAAGCTGGCGCGCACCCATCAAGACAACGCTGTGCTGGACGCCTACTTGCGAGACAGCGTCCGGCACTACGCCTGAGGAATGTGATGAAACAGGAAGTCATCGAACTGGACGGCGCCATTGGCGGCGGCCAGGTCCTGCGCAGTGCCCTGAGCCTGTCGATGCTCACCGGCAAGACCCTGCGCATCCACAACATACGGGCCCGGCGCAGTCGCCCGGGGTTGCTGCGCCAGCACCTGACCGCGGTGCTGGCGGCCGCGCAGGTCTGCGCGGCCAGGGTCTCGGGCGCCGAGCTGGGTTCCCGGGCGCTGACCTTCGAACCGGGGCCGATTCGCGGTGGCGACTACCGTTTCGCCATCGGCACCGCCGGCAGCTGCACCCTGGTGTTGCAGACCCTGCTGCCGGCCCTGTTGCAAGCCCCGGAGCCCAGCCGCGTGAGCATCAGCGGCGGCACCCACAACCCGCTGGCGCCGCCGGTGGATTTCCTCCAGCAGGCCTGGCTGCCGCAACTGCGGCGCATGGGTGGGCAGGTGGAGTTGCAGCTGCTGCGCCATGGTTTCGTTCCTGCCGGCGGTGGCGAACTGCAAGCCTTTATCCAGCCCTCGACCCTGCAACCCCTGCACCTGGAACAGCGTGGCGAGCTGCTCGGGCGTCGGGCCTGGGCCTTGAGCGCCGGCCTGCCGGAGCATGTGGCGGAGCGCGAATTGCGCCGGGTCGGCACTCGCCTGGAGCTGCCTCGGGAACACCTGAGCCCGGTGCGCCTGGATGAGCAATGCGGCCCGGGCAACGTGCTGTTGCTGGAGTTCGTCTTCGAGCACCTGACCGAGCTGTTCAGCGGTTTTGGCCAGAGCAGCCTGCGGGCCGAAAGCGTGGCCGATCGGGCCATCGACCAGGCCCGCGAGTGGCTGGATTCCGGTGCGGCGGTGGCCGAGCACCTGGCGGACCAACTGCTGCTGCCCATGGCCCTGGCCGGCGGCGGAAGCTTCACCACCCCGCGCATGAGCGAGCACCTGCAGAGCAATATCCGGGTGATCGAGGCATTTTTACCGGTGCGTATCGACTGTTCGACGGGCGCTCACGGGGTGCTGCGCATCGAGGTTCTATCCCTACATCATTGAGCTTGTCCATCACCAGACCCGGTTCTCTGCTTGCGGCAAGTTCTTACAGGTCAAGGCCGGGATGCGGCTGGAGATCGAACGCTTTGGGATGCTCAATCGCTTGATCCATTTCCTGGTGCGGCGCATGCGGGCTCCCGAGCCGCTGAGCCTTTACCTTTTGAGCTACCGTGGAAGCGTTCTGCGCGTGCCGGCCGAGGCTGTTCACCAGCATCCGACCTATCGCCTCGCGGACTTCCAGCACTGGAGTGAACAACCCACGTAAGCCACCCGTCAGATGTAAGGCCCAGTCAAGCGAGGGGATGGTCATGTATCAACTTTATGGGACACAAGGCTCCGGCTCGGCCATCGTCGAGATCGCCCTGGAGTGTTGCCAGGTGCCGTACCGTATCGTCGAAGCCTCGTCCTGGGCGCCGTCGCCCGGGGCCGATGAGCTGGCGCGGCTCAACCCGCTGAAACAGGTCCCGACCCTGCAACTGCCGGACGGCAGTGTCCTCACCGAGAGCGCGGCGATCCTGATCGAGCTGGGTTTGCGTTATCCACGCTCGGCGCTGCTGCCCGAGGATGAGAGTGCCCGGGCGCAGGCCATTCGCGGCCTGGTGTTTATCGCCGCCAATTGCTACTCGGCGATCAGCGTGATCGATTACCCGGAGCGCTGGCTGCAGGGCGCCGATGAAGCGCTGAGGGCGCGGGTACGGGACGCGGCCCATGAGCGCCTGCACCGCAACTGGGAGGTGTTCGCCGATCAGTTCGCCACGCAGCTGTACGCCAGCGGTTCACCCCTGGCGGCCCTGGATTTCCAGGCGGCGGTGGTGTCGCGCTGGTGCGGCACGCGCGAGCATCTGCGGCGCGAACGCCCCGAGTGTTGTGATCTGCTGGAGCGCATCGACCGCCACCCGCAGGTGGCGCAGGTGCTGGAGCGGCATTGGCCTGGCTGAATACGGCAGGGCGCGAGGCAGCAAAAGCCGTCGATGGTTGGGCGCGAGGCTTTTATACTCGCCGGCTTTCTTCAGGCTCATGTTTCATCGCCTATCGCTCATCTGCCCACTTTCAAGAGGAATGCCCCTTGGCCAACGAAACGGATCAGGATTTCTACAACCGCGCCGATGCGATCATCGAACTGGCAAACACCCATATCGGCGACAGCAGCCGCGGCAAGGCCAGTGCCTCGCTGATGTACGCCAACTCGCG
The DNA here is from genome assembly GCF_002843625.1 of Pseudomonas sp. 09C 129. Classification (NCBI taxonomy): domain Bacteria; kingdom Pseudomonadati; phylum Pseudomonadota; class Gammaproteobacteria; order Pseudomonadales; family Pseudomonadaceae; genus Pseudomonas; species Pseudomonas sp. 09C 129. The sequence continues at coordinate 2,951,627 of NZ_CP025261.1, forward strand.
TTTCGCCGCCTGGGTCAGCGCCTGCGGTTGCCGCAACGCCGAAGAACTGGCGGCGGCCAAGCAGCAGGCGGTGGATTATTTCGTCGAGGAATTCCGCCTGATGATGGAAGAGAACCTCACCGACTACATCGAGAATTTCTCGCGGTACATGAACCCCCAGCAAGACTGAATCCTTCCCCCCGACAGGCTTCACAGCCCAGCTGTGAAGCTGCCCCCGCACTCGACTCCTGGCTCTTCGGAGCATGGGCGCTCCGCGGTTTTTTATAGCCTCGTGGCGTCTGCATCTGGCCGTGCATAGCGCTTTGATCTGAGGGCGGCGGGGCCGCGGCAACCGCTGGTCCAGTTGTCTCCCGGGCGTCCCGGGAGCCGGCAATCGCTCGACTACACTGCGCCTGCGGCAGGCAATCCAGGGGTGTTGAATATCCCTCCGGGATGAGCACGGTCATGAGTTGCCAAGGCATTGCTGCGTCAGTGGTTACACCCAGGAACCTACCCAATCAGCAAGGAGTGCCAAACATGATCGTTCTTCCTCAACGTGTGATTGAAAACGGTACTGTCATCTCGCTACGCGGCGACTCGGGCAACTACATGTCGCGGATGGGCGCGACCGGGCTCGAACTGTCCAAGGGCGCCATCGACCAGTACTGCAAGTTCAGGGTCACCCTGATCCAGATCGGTAACGACAAGAAGCTGGCATTGCAGGGCGACACCAACAAGTTCATGTCGCGGATGGGGGCGACGGGGCTTGAACTGTCCAAGGACAGCATCGATCAGTACTGCCAGTTCTCCTATGCCATCGACACCGCCAGCGGGCAGATTTCCCTGCGTGGCGACAACGGCAAGTGGATGTCGCGCATGGGCGAGACCGGGCTTGAGCTGTCCAAGGACGGCATCGATCGCTACAGCCAGTTCCTGGTGGTGGTCGAGGGCTAGCGCCAGGCGGTACTCGGCGTCGGGGCAGGCTTCTTGATTGGCGTGGCCAGCACTCCAGCGTCTGGCCACGAAGTCCCGGCGTCGATCAAGGGGCGATGTCTGGAAGGGGGGACAGGCAGATCGTCCCCCGCTTACCTGTGACGTTGCGTCTCAGGCCCTTACAACCCCATCTCCAGTTCCAGCAGGTCCGCCAGCGGCTGGCGCCGGCGGATCAGTTTCACCTGGCCATCCTCGAACAGCACCTCCGGCAGCAGCGGCCGGCTGTTGTAGTTGGAGGACATGCTGGCGCCATAGGCTCCGGTGTCGTGGATCACCAGCAGGTCGCCGACCCGGGCCTGGGGCAGCAACTGCGGGGTCAGGCTTTCGTCGTCCTGGGTGAAGATATCGCCGGACTCGCACAGCGGGCCGCCGACCACAGTGGGCCGCAGTGGACGCTGCACCGCCTGGCCGTTGGCGTCGATCAGGCTCATGGCGTGATAGGCGCCGTACATGGCCGGGCGCATCAAGTCGTTGAAGCCGGTGTCGGCCAGCACGAAGTGATGATTGCCGGCGTCTTTCACCACCCGCACTTCGCTGACCAGGCAGCCGGCCTCGGCCACCAGGAAACGCCCGGGTTCGATTTCCATGCGCACGCCGTGGCCGAGCCAGGCTTCGATTTCCTCGCGGGCCTGGCGCCAGGCATTGGCATAGCGTCGCACGTCCACCGGCTCATCGCCCACGCGGTACGGGGTGGACAGGCCGCCGCCGATGGAGAAGGCCTCGATGTCGTGGTCCAGGGACTTGACCGCCGCCACCATGGCGGCGCCAACCTGTTCCAGGTGCCCGTAGTCCACGCCGGAGCCGATGTGCATGTGCAGGCCCACCAGCTTCAGGCCGTACTGGCGGATCACCGCCAGGGCTTCGCCGACCTGTTCGTGCCAGATGCCGTGCTTGCTGTTTTCACCGCCGGTGTTGGTCTTGCGGCTATGGCCGTGGCCGAAGCCCGGGTTGATCCGCAGCCACACGCGGTGGCCCGGGGATTTCTCACCAAGCTGGCGCAGCATGTCGATGGAACCGGCGTTGACCTCGATGTTCAGCTCCACCACCCGTTGCAGGGTGGCGGTGTCGAACAGGTCGCAGGTGAAGACGATGCCGGCCGGATCGCCTTGCGGGCTGAAACCGGCCAGCAAGGCCCGCTCGATTTCCCCCAGGGACACCGCGTCCACCCGCACCCCGGCCTCGCGGATCAGGCGCAGCACCTGCAGGTTGGAGCAGGCTTTCTGCGCGTAACGCACCACGTCGAAGGCCTTCAATTGCTGGATGCGCACCTTGATGGTCCGCGCGTCGTAGCACCACAACGGGGTGCCGTACTGGCGGGCGGCGGCGGTCAGTTGCTCGGGAGAAAAGGGAATGGCCATGGCAATCGTCTGTGGCGAGGAGGGAGGCCTGCATGATGCCGAGGGTGATGTATTCAATAAAATATCTATTCTTTGTGTCTCGATTCAGTTTTGATATGGACTGTGTAAATCAACGTCTCAAACCAAGGAGCGAGCGGTGGACATTTCCCTGCGCCATATCGAGGTGTTCCGCGCCATCATGCAGGCCGGCAGCGTCACCGGCGCCGCGCGCCTGCTGTTCACCTCGCAACCCACGGTCAGCCGCGAGCTGGCGCGGCTGGAGAGCCTGTCCGGGCTGAGCCTGTTCGACCGCGAGGGCGGCCGCCTGCTGCCGACCGCCCAGGCCATGCTGTTGCTGGAAGAAGTGGAGCGCGCCTATGTCGGCCTGGAGCGGATCAACAGCGTGGCGCAATCGATCCGCCGCTTCGAGCACGGCCAATTGAGCCTGACCTGCCTGCCGCTGTTCTCCCAGACCCTGCTGCCGCGGGTGTGCAAGCACTTCCAGGAGCAACACGCCGGCATCGGCCTGAGCATCACCGCCCAGGAATCGCCCTTGCTCGAAGAGTCCCTCAGCGCCCAGCGCCACGACCTGGGCCTGACCGAAAGCGAGCACCTGCCACGGGGCACCCAGGGCGAACTGCTGTTTTGCGCCGACATGGTGTGCATCCTGCCGGAAGGGCACCCGTTGCTGGCCAAGCCGCTGCTGCACAGCGAAGACTTTCGCGGGGTGGATTTCATCAACCTGTCAGGCCTGGACATTTATCGTCAGACCCTCGACGAGCATTTTCGCCAGGCCGGCGTCGACCGCCGGGTGGTGATCGAGACCACCAATGCCGCCTCGGTCTGCGCCATGGTGCGCCAGCAACTGGGGGTGGCGATCATCAACCCGCTGAGCGCCATGGAGGAGGCGGGCAGGGGCCTGGCGATCCGCCCGCTGCAGTTGTCGGTGCCGTACCGGGTCATGCTGATCCGCCCGGATTTCCGGCCGTCATCGATTTTCGTCGAGGCCTTCTGCGCCTCCTTGAAACAGGAAGCCTCGGTGTTGGCCGCCGCCCTCGAGCGCCGGCTGCGACGGGAGTGAAGGCAGCAGGGCCGCCGTTGTGCGCCTAGGCTTGAAGCGACCGGTAGCGTTTGTACCCCTTGAGGACTGTCTGTCATGTCGGAACCTGCAATGAGCGACACCGGAAAGCCCCTGAGCCGCGGCATTCCGCGCACGGTCTGGGCGCTGGGATTCGTCAGCCTGTTCATGGACGTGTCGTCCGAGCTGGTGCACAGCCTGTTGCCGCTGTACATGGTCGGCACCCTGGGCATCAGCATGCTGGCGGTCGGCATCATCGAAGGGGTGGCGGAAGCCACGGCGCTGATCGTGAAAGTCTTTTCCGGCGCCCTCAGCGACTTTATCGGCCGGCGCAAGGAACTGCTGCTACTGGGTTACGGCCTGGCGGCGCTGACCAAACCGCTGTTCCCCCTGGCGAGCTCGGCGGAACTGGTGTTCAGCGCGCGCCTGCTGGACCGCATCGGCAAGGGCATTCGCGGCGCGCCACGGGATGCCCTGGTGGCGGACGTGGCCCCGGCACAAATTCGCGGCGCCTGTTTTGGCCTGCGCCAGTCGCTGGACACCGTGGGGGCGTTCCTCGGCCCGATCCTGGCCATCGGCCTGATGCTATGGCTGGCCAACGATATCGCCCAGGTTTTGTGGCTGGCGGTGATTCCCGCGGCGCTGGCCGTGGCCCTGTTGGTCTTCGCCATCCGCGAACCCGAGCACGCCCCTGGCAGCCGGCACTTCCAGTCGCCATTGCGGCTGGCCTCGCTGCGGCGGTTTTCCCGGCATTACTGGTGGGTGGTGGCCATCGGCGCGGCCTTCACCCTGGCCCGTTTCAGTGAGGCGTTCCTGGTGCTGCGGGCCCAGCAACTGGGCTTCTCCGCCGCCTGGGTGCCGCTGGTGATGGTGGTCATGGCCGGGTTCTACATGGTCTCGGCCTATCCGGTCGGCAAATGGTCGGACCGCATCAACCGCAGCGCCTTGCTCAGCGTCGGCCTGCTGTTGCTGATCCTCGCCGACCTGGTGCTGGCCTATGCCGAATCGGTGCCGCTGGTTCTGCTCGGCGTCGCCCTGTGGGGCCTGCACATGGGCTTCAGTCAGGGCATCCTCGCCACCCTGGTGGCCGACACCACGCCCGCCGACCTCAAGGGCACGGCCTTCGGTGTGTTCAACCTGTTGAGCGGAATGGCCCTGCTGCTGGCCAGCGTGATCGCCGGCTGGCTGTGGCAGGCCCATGGCGCGGCGCTGACGTTCTACGCCGGAGCGGGGTTTGCCGGCTTGTCGCTGCTGTTGCTGATGGGCAAGCCTAAGTCGCAGTGACAGCCTCAGGGGGGCAAGGCGCTAATGGCTCCCGCCGGGCTGATCGGCCGACAGGTTCCAGACAATCGAGCTGAGGATGCCCAGGTCGAGCAACAGGGCCTGTGAGCGCAGGACCTTGCGCAAGGATGGGTAGTCAGCCTTGGTCGCCTTGAAGCTGGACCTTTCCAGCACATGGATATGCCTGGTCACCACAGTGACGGCCAGGCTGGCCAGCTGTTTCTCAGTGTCGGGCACCGCGATATCCAACTCTTGCAAGCGGTTCTGGAAGGCGCTGATGGCGTCTTTTTCACTGTCATCCCGGGGCTGGTAGAGGATCTTCTGCTCGGGGGCGCTTGCAGTGACTTTCTTGTACAGGGCGACCGACTCGTTGAAGTGCTCCAGGGCCGCTGCCTTGGCCTCGGTGGCATGCAGGGTGTCCCGCAGTTCGAGGTACATCAGCATTTCGTGGAATTTCTGCAAGCCTCGGTGCAGCTCGGCGCCGGCGTTGGTCGAGAGTTTCTCGAGTCCTTTTCTGTCCGCGTCGAAGGAGGGGCCGGCACTGGCCTGGAGGCTGGCCAGCCCCGCCAGCACTATGCAAAAGCCGGTGTAGAGCAGGCATCTGATCGGGCGCATGTTCCGCTCCTCGTTATCGGGTCGATGAAGCAGGCAAAGGACTGGGTGGCATACCGGGCTCTGCCCATGCAGGCTTGAGCGCTGTGATCCGGCTTCGACGGATAAGGCTCCACGCACCGGCCTGGACTGTTTCAGCCGTGAGTCAGTGGGCAGGAAGGAGCGGAAAACGAGTTTCGCCAGCCGCATGAGTTGAATGTAGCTGACGGATGGGTGGCTGCCAGCGGCCTCTGTCCGGCGTCTGCCGGGCCGCAAAATGAACCCGGCGCACCATGGGGTGCGCCGGGCGTATTGCCGGCCAGCCGCCGGATGTCGTGGGTCCGAGGGCCGGCCGTGGTGCGCGGTAAGCGTTAGCGTTCGATGGCCAATGCCACGCCCTGGCCGCCGCCGATGCACAAGGTCGCCAGGCCTTTTTTGGCATCGCGCTTGAGCATTTCATGCAGCAGGGTCACCAGCACCCTGCAGCCCGAGGCGCCGATCGGGTGGCCGAGGGCGATGGCGCCGCCGTTGACGTTGACCTTGCTCGCGTCCCAGCCCAGCTCCTTGCCCACCGACAGCGCCTGGGCGGCGAAGGCTTCGTTGGCTTCGATCAGGTCCAGCTGCTCCAGGGACCAGCCGGCCTTGTCCAGGCAGCGGCGGGTGGCCGACACCGGGCCGATGCCCATGATCGCCGGGTCGACGCCGGCGTTGGCGTAGGCAGCGATCTTCGCCAGCACCGGCAGGCCCAGAGCCCGGGCCTTGGCGGCGCTCATCAGGATCACCGCGGCGGCGCCGTCGTTGAGCGACGAGGCGTTGCCGGCGGTGACCGTGCCGTCTTTCTTGAAGGCCGGCTTGAGCTTGCCCAGGGATTCGGCGGTGGTGCCGGCGCGCGGCTGCTCGTCGGTGGCGAAGGCCACAGGCTCGCCCTTGCGCTGGGGAATCAGGATCGGGGTGATCTCATCGACGAAACGTCCGCCCTCGATGGCGGCCACGGCCTTCTGCTGCGAGGCGGCGGCAAAGGCGTCCTGGGCTTCGCGGCTGATGGCGTATTTGTCCACCAGGTTCTCGGCGGTGATGCCCATGTGGTAGTCGTTGAAGGCGTCCCACAGGCCGTCGCTGATCATGGTGTCGATCATCTGGCTGTGGCCCATGCGCAGGCCGGTGCGGGCACCGGGCAGCACGTAATTGGCCAGGCTCATGTTCTCCTGGCCGCCGGCGATGATCACCTCGGCGTCGCCGCAGCGGATCGCCTGGGCGCCCAGGTGCAGGGCCTTGAGGCCGGAGCCGCAGACCTTGTTCAGGGTCAGCGCCGGCACGGCGTGGGGCAGGCCGGCCTTGATCGCGGCCTGGCGCGCGGGGTTCTGCCCGGCGCCGGCGGTGAGCACCTGGCCCATGATCACCTCATCGACCTGGGCGCCGTCCAGGCCGGTCTGGGCCAGCAGCTGGCGGATCACCGCGGCGCCGAGATCGACCGCGGGAATGTTCGCCAGCGAACCCTGGAAACTGCCGACCGCGGTGCGGGTGGCGGCAACGATTACGACGTCTTGCATGGTCTGGTTGCTCCTCAGGCGAACTGCATTTCAGGCACGTGGGCCGGCACGATCAGCTTGCCGGCGGTCTTGCTGACGATTTCCTCGACACTCACGCCCGGGGCGCGCTCCTTGAGGATGAACGCGCCGTTCTCGATCTCCAGGTAAGCCAGGTCGGTCAGCACGCGCTTGATGCAGTTGGCGCCGGTCAGCGGCAGGCTGCAGCGCGACAGCAGTTTCGACTCGCCGTCTTTCGAGGCGTGGGTCATGGTGACGATGATGTTGTCCGCGCCGGCCACCAGGTCCATGGCGCCGCCCATGCCCTTGACCAGCTTGCCGGGGATCATCCACGAGGCGATGTTGCCCTGCACATCGACCTCGAAGGCGCCGAGCACGGTGAGGTCGATATGGCCGCCACGGATCATCGCGAAGGATTCGGCGGAAGAGAAAATCGACGCGCCGATGCGCGCGGTGACGGTCTGTTTGCCGGCGTTGATCATGTCCGCATCGACTTCGTCGTCGGTGGGGAAGGCGCCCATGCCGAGCAGGCCGTTTTCCGATTGCAGCATCACTTCCATGCCGTCGGGGATGTAGTTGGCCACCAGGGTCGGGATGCCGATGCCGAGGTTCACGTAGAAGCCGTCCTGCAGTTCGCGGGCGACGCGTTGAGCCATTTGTTCGCGGGTAAGAGCCATTTTTTATTCTCCGTCAGTCGTTGGGCGGGCGATTACTTGCGCACGGTGCGCTGTTCGATGCGTTTTTCGAACGTGCCGCAAATGATCCGGTCGACGTAGATGCCGGGGGTGTGGATTTGCGTCGGGTCCAGCTCGCCCGGCTCGACGATCTCTTCGACCTCGACCACGGTGATCTTGCCGGCGGTGGCGGCCAGCGGGTTGAAGTTCTGCGCGGTGTGGCGGTAGACCACGTTGCCGAAGTGGTCGGCTTTCCAGCCTTTGACGATGGCGAAGTCGCCGGTGATGGACTCTTCCATCAGGTAGGCGCGGCCATTGAATTCACGGGTTTCCTTGCCGTCGGCGACCGGGGTGCCGACGCCGGTGGCGGTGAAGAAGGCCGGGATGCCGGCGCCACCGGCGCGCATTTTCTCGGCCAGGGTGCCTTGCGGGGTCAGCACCACTTCGATTTCACCGCTCAGCAGTTGCTTCTCGAACAGGGCGTTTTCACCGACGTAGGAGGCCACCACCTTGCTGATCTGCCGGTCTTCCAGCAGCACGCCGAGGCCGAAGCCGTCGACGCCGCAGTTGTTGGAGACCACGGTCAGGTCGCGGGTGCCGCGACGCTTGATCTCGGCGATCAGGTTTTCCGGAATGCCGCACAGGCCGAAGCCGCCGGAGATCACGGTCATGCCGTCCTTGAGACCTTCGAGGGCTTCCTCATAGGACGCTACGCGCTTGTCGAAACCTGCCATCTGCACATCCTCTTGTTATTGGTATTTGCGTTGCCAGCCGGCTGGCTGGCCGTATGAAGAGAGTGAGCCGCAGTGTTGCGCCGAGGCATTCATTTGTTAAGTTTATTTTTAAGGTTGATTGATTTATAAAACAGGATAATTGGCTGCAAGCCACAAGCCACAAGCCACAAGCCACAAGCCGCTTCTAGCTTCTAGCTTCTAGCTTCTAGCTTCTAGCTTCTAGCTTCTAGCTTGCAGCTTGCAGCTTGCAGCTTGCAGCTGCGTCTCTCTTGGAGCTTCCAATGACCGTCAAACAGATCCGCGCCTTTCTGGCCGTGGCCCAGAGCCTGAGTTTTGCCGTGGCCTGCGAACGCCTGCACCTGTCGCAGTCGGCCCTGAGCCTGACCATCAAGGCCCTGGAGGACGGCCTCGGCGGGCGCCTGTTCAGCCGCAATACGCGCAACGTCGCCCTGACCCCGGAAGGCGAGGCGCTGGTGCCCCTGGCGCGGCGCCTGATCGCCGACTGGGACAACGCCGAGGACGAACTGCGCCAGCGCTTCACCCTGCAGCGCGGGCGGGTGACCCTGGCGGCCATGCCGTCCTTTGCCGGCAACCTGCTGCCGCCGATTCTCAAGACCTTTCGCGCGCGCTACCCGCAGGTCAACGTCACGGTCAACGACGTGATCAACGAGCAGGTGCTGGAGATGGTCCGCGACCGCCAGGTGGAATTGGGGGTGGCCTTCGAGCCGCAGCAAAGCGCGTCGCTGCAATTCACCCCGCTGTACATCGACCGCTTCGTCGCCGTGGTGCCCAGCGATTCGCCCCTGGCCGACCTGAAGGACATCGACTGGCAATCGCTGCTGGAACAGCCCTTCATTACCCTGCAACGGCCGTCCACGGTGCGGGTGATGCTCGAAGAGCACCTGCGGGCGCGGGAGATGAAACTGCCGGTGGAATTCGAAAGCCATCAACTGGCGACGGTGGGGCGAATGGTTGCCAGCGGCCTCGGTGTGAGCGCGGTGCCGGCCCTGTGCGCCGGACAGATGCGCGAGCTGGGCGCGCGCTGCATCACCCTGCGCGACCCGGTGGTGGAACGCGCCATCGGCGTGCTGACCAACCCCGGGCATGAACTGTCCAGCGCGGCCCAGGCGCTGTTCGACATTCTGCGCGGGGCCGGTCTGGCCGAGCGCCTGTCGGGGGTTGCCTAGGAGGTCAGGCGCTCGGCCAGCAGCGGCAACAGTTGCTCGCAGGAGGCGGCGATCTTCAGGTCCAGCAGCTCGTCGGCGCGGGTCTTGCCGAAGTTGATGGCGATCAGCGGCTTGCCCTGGTCGGCCATGACCTTGCACAGGCGAAAGGCCGAATAGGCCATCAGCGACGAACCGACCACCAGCAGGCCGGCAGCCTGCTCGATGCTGTGCAGGGCCTTGGCCGCGGTGGCCTGGGCCATGTTTTCGCCGAAGAACACCACATCCGGTTTCAGCCGCTCGCCATCGCAATGAGGGCAGCGGGGCACCTGGAAACGTTCCTCGAACACCGGGTCGAGCAGGGTGTCGCCGTCGGGCGCCTGCACCGCGTCGACGCCGGCCAGGTAGGGATTGTGCAGTTCCAGCAATTGCTGGATCGCCTGCCGATCGCTGCGTTGGTTGCAATCCAGGCAGACCACCCGGTGCAGGTTGCCGTGCAGCTCGATCACGTCGCGGCTGCCGGCCTGGTCGTGCAGGGTGTCGACGTTCTGGGTGATCAAGCCGGCGATTTTCTGCCGCGCCTGTAAATGCGCCAGGGCCTCATGGGCCGCGTTCGGCCGGGCCTGGCGGATCCGCGGCCAGCCGAGCATGGCCCGCGCCCAGTAGCGGCGCCGGGCCTTGGGTTCGGCCAGGAACTCCTGGTACATCATCGGTTGCTGGCCGCGCCGCACGCCGTCGTTGTCGCGGTAGTCGGGAATCCCCGAAGGGGTGCTGATGCCGGCGCCAGTGAGGACCATGAAGGGGCGCTCGGCCATCAGTCGCTGCAGCTGCTCCAGAGGGGTGTCCAGGGTGTCGGTCATGTGCGTCCTCGTACTCCGGCGGTGGCGCTGCGGACCGCAGCGAGGCCATACCTTGTGCCTGACGAGGAGTTTAGACAAGGGCGCGGGAACTGGACGGTGGTGCTGCCGTCCAGCGTCCCGGGGAGGCGATTCAGGAGGCGTGCGGGTTGTCGTCCTGGGGTTCTTCGCTGTCTTGCTCTTGCCCCGGCAGTTCGGTGATCACGCTGAAGTCACTGACTTCCACCGCGCCCAGGCCGTAGCCCAGGAGGTGGAAGGAGAAGGCCTTGCGCGATTCCGGGTTGGCGAAGCTGAAGTCCATTTCCAGCGGCTGGTCGGGGGTGACCAGCATCTCTTCCGGCAGGCCCAGGGCCACGTCCTGCTCGCGCTCCTTGCCCTTGAGCAGGATGTAGGCGTTCTGCTGCGGGTCGGCCGAGCGCACGGTGAAGCGCACGCGGGTCAGCGAACCCTTGGGCATTTCCAGGTACTGCGCGCCGATCAGGTTGTCGGCCCAGTCATCCTTGATCTGCGCCTGCAGCGGGATGATCGCCGGGCTGCCGAACTGGTAGCGCAGGTTCAGCGGCGATTGCAGCAGGGTGCGGTCCAGGCCTTCGGCCCGGGCGCTGATCTGGCGCGCCCGCAGGCCGCCGTACTGGCCCTTGAAGGTGGCGCTGTCGGCGATGAAGCCGGTGCTTGAGTAGTAGCGGCAACGCTGCTGGAAATCGCACTCGGTCAGGGTGCCCTGGCCATCGTGATAACGCAGCTTGCCGTTGGTGTAGGACATGATCTCCCGGCCCAGGGCGTAGTCGCGAAATAGCGAGCGACCGCTGAGGCTGTCCGGCACCTGGAAGCCGAAGTAGTCGAGCACCGAGGCGCTCAGGTCGACATGACCGTAGGTCCCGGACTTGAGTTTGGGCAACTGCGCCTGCTCCGGGGCGAGCATCAGGTTGAAGCCCCAGGACGAGGCCAGGCGCACGCCATCGATGCCGTGGGACTCGTCCGAGGTGATCACCACCAGGGTGTCCTTGAGCACGCCCTGGCGCTCCAGCTGGTCCATGAACTCACCGATGGCATCGTCCAGGTAGGCCACCGCGGCCTGCTTGGGCGTGTCGAAGCGGTTGAGGTAGTCCTCGGGCGCGGAGTAGGGCTGGTGGGTGCCGACGGTCAGCAGGGTGAGCATCCACGGCTGCTTCTGTTTTTTCAGCTGGCCGACATAGTCCAGCGCGCCTTCGAAGAAAGCCTTGTCGTCCTTGCCCCAGGGGAAGTCCAGGTAGTTGGCGTTGCTGAACCACTCCAGGCCGTGGGTCGAGTCGAAGCCGATGTGCGGCATGATCTTGTCTTTGGCCATGAAGCGCAGGCCGGCGCCTTGCAGGTAATGGGTATTGAACCCCTGCTTGCGCAGCTGCGCCGGTAGGCAGGCCTGGTTGCGCTGGCTCTGGGTCAGCAGCTCGATGCCCTTGGGCGTACCGTTGTCGAGCTTGTCGTAGTCGCCGCAGAGCATGGCGTACAGGCCGCGGATGGTCTGGTGGCTGTGCAGTACGTAGTCCGGGGTGTTCATGCCGCGTTCGGCCCAGGCGCTGAGCTTGGGCATCAGGTTGTCCTGGTAGCGGCTGTGCAGGGCCTCGCGGTTGGTCTTGATATAGGCCCCGGGAATGCCTTCCAGGGTGATCACCAGCACGTTGCGCGCCTGGCCCGGGGCGGCCAGCAGCGGCTCGCCGTCGAGGTCGAGCTGGGTCAGGCCGGCCATCTGCACCGGCAGTTCGGGCACATCGCCTTCCAGCCATTGCTCCAGCTGTACCTGGCCCTGGCCGGCGGCGGCCGCGATCAACTGGTGCGGCAGGTTGAACAGGCGCCATTGATCGGCTTCGCTGGGGTTCAGGTATTGCACGCCGCCATGGGCCAGCCACAGCAGCGCCGGGGCGGTCCAGGCATGGCGCGGCAAGCGCGGGGCGCGGGTGCCGCGGGCCGCCCATTGCACGCCCAGCCACAACGCCAGCCCGGACAGCAACGCCGCCGCCAGCCAGGGATGGGCCAGGCCGCCGCCGGTGGAGTTGCCGACGAACTGCGGGTCGAACAGGTAATGCAGGTCGGAGGCATTGGGCAGGCGGCCCACGGCGCTGACCAGCTCGGCGCTGGCGATGCTCAGCAGGCTCCACACCAGCAGCACCGGCAGGGCCAGCCACCAGGGCCGGCGGTACAGCAGCAGGGTCAACAGGCCCGCGGTGCCCAGGTCGGAGAGATAGCCCAGGGGATCGGACCAGCCGAGCAGCGCGCGCGCCACCAGGGGCACGAGCAGCACCAGGCTCAGCAGTGCGCCGAGGGGGGCCAGGGGATGATGGAAAACACGCCGGATGAAATTCACGAAAAACCTGCCAGTCATTAAATCTTCACGCAAATGTGCGCCATGGTAACAACAGCCGGCGGCAAGACGTTTCTTATTCGAGAAGGAAATAAGCTCCCGGGTCGCTGGCGAAACGGCCCGGGGTGCTGCAGGACGGTGGCTTGAAGCCCGTATTCAGGCGCCTGGCGGCGGGGCCAGGGAAGGGCGGATAGCGCTTGGATTTACTATTTCAGAGTGTTTAAAGACGCGCGGCTCCAGGATTCAGCGCGACCACTTGATGATCAGCCGGGCGAAAAAAGCGCCGCTGACGATCACCGCGAACAGCCGCAGGGTCTGCATGGCCAGTACCAGGCCGACGTCGGAGTGGGTGTCCACCGCGATGATCGTCATGGCGTCCAGGCCACCGGGGCTGGTGGCGAGGTAGACCGAGAGGAAATCCTTGTCCAGCCAGTGCGCCAGCAGCCAGGCCGACAGCGCGCAGAGGGCGATCAGCAGTACCGCGCCGAAGATCATCGCCGGCAGGCGGGCCCAGACGTAGCGCACGGTCGGCCGGTCGAAGCGCAGGCCGATGTAGCAGCCGATGGCGCCATAGGCCAGGGCCAGCAGCCAGCCGGGCAGGGTGATGTGCAGCAGCCCGGAGATCTGCAAGGCGCCGCCGATCAGCAGCGGTACCAGCAGGGCCCCGGCCGGCACCCGTGAGCCGAGCAGCACGCCGAGCACGATGGTGCCCAGGGTCAGGCCGAGGTTGAGCAGGGTGAAGGTCTGCAGGACCACCTCGGTGCTGTGGGCCTGGCTGCCGCCGGCCGGTACGCCGATCCAGTGGCCGGCCAGGGCGCCGATCATCACCACGCAGACCACTCGCACGTACTGCATGGTGGCCACCACCCGCGAGTCGGCGCCGAAGTCGTCGGCCATCGCGACCATGGCCGAGGCCGCCCCCGGCGCGGTGCCCCAGGCCGCGGTGCTGGGTGGCAGGCCGCCGAGGCGCACCAGCGCCAGGCCGACCAAGGCACTGAGGCAGACGGTGAGCACGGTGGCGAACAGCATCACATGCCAGGACTGGGCCATCGAGGCCAGCACGGCCATGGTCATGGAGTGGGCGGCCAGGACCCCGACCGAACCCTGGCCGAGGCGAAAGGCCTGGCGTGGCACGCGGATGCTGGCACCGCTGACGCCGAAACCGATGGCCACCAGCATCGGCCCGAGAAACTGCCCGGCGGGCACCTCGAAGTGGTTCAGCAACTGCCCGGCGCTGCCGGCGAGGATCAGCAGCGCCAGCCATTGCAGGGCAAGGGGCCAGGCGGACAGGGACAAAGGCGAGGGACGAGGCAAGGGCATTCTCCAGCGCGCTGGCCGTTCCTGTTGCGGGACCGTTGCTACCAGCGCTTCGGAGCAAATTATTGATAGCGCAATTGATCAAGTCCAGTTTCTAATTGTGATCAACCAATAACTCTGGTTTATCGATTATGGACCTGCGCGACCTGACCTATTTCGAAACCATCGCCGAGCTCGGCCACCTCGGGCGCGCGGCGCAGAAGCTCAATCGCAGCCAGCCGGCGCTGACCAAGAGCATCCAGCGCCTGGAGGAGTCCTTCGGCACCAAGCTGTTCGAGCGTGACGGGCGGCGGATCAAGCTGACGGCGGTGGGCCAGTTGCTGCAACAGCGCGCCCGGCAGTTGCAGCAGAACATCGCCGAGACCCATCGCGAGGTGCGCGATTTTGCCAGCGGCGTGCTCGGCAATATTCGCCTGGGCTGTGCCGCCAGCATGGCCGAGCACTTGCTGCCGCAAATGACCGCGACCCTGCTGGAGCGCGCCCCGGACATCACCCTGAACCTGGTGATCGGCCAGGACGACGTGCTCCGCGAGTCCCTGCGTTCGGGGCGCCTGGACATGGTGATTTGCCCGCTGTCCGAGGGTGACCCGCACCTGAGCCATCACACCCTGTTCGAAGACCAGGCCGTGGTGGTGGCCAGCCGCGACCATCCGGTGTTCGACACGCCGATGCGCCTGCAAGACCTGTGCGACTACCGTTGGGTACTGCCGGGAACCGGGGTCTCGGCCCGCCGCTGGATCGACAACGTGTTCCAGAGCCACCAACTGCCACTACCGTCGGTGCAGATCGAGACCAACACCATTTCCCTGCTGCCGCGGCTGATCGCCAAGACCAGGCTGCTGAGCTTCCTGGCCCGGGAAACCCTGGACGACTTCAAGGGCATCGCCCACCTGCGGGAAGTGCCGCTGGCGCAAACCCGCATGCACCGCAGCATCGTGGTACTGGTACGGACCGAAGGTTACCTGTCGCCGGCGGCCCAGCTTCTTTTGGATTTGCTCAAGCGCGATGGGCGGCAGTTTTTCACCGCGGGGTAAACGGCGGCGTGCCTCCGTAGGAGCAGCCGGTCGACGCTCGATTGCTCGCGATAGCCGGCAAGGCCGGTGCAATTGAACGCTGCTGGTCGTTCAGTGTGCTGGGCTTTGCGTCAGCGAGGCGGGAATGTCCCGCATGGCGTGCAGGACGCGCCACACGTCAATGTGGTCGTCGTGCCGGGTGTAGAACACCAGATAGGGATAGCGACTCAATGGCCAGTAGAGAAGCCCTGGCAAATCGAGCTCATGGGTGTAGCGGGAAAGGCCTGAGGCCGGATGCCGGGCGATATGCGCATAGGCGGCTTGCAGGTCGTCGATGAAGCCCAGGGCCGCCTGCTCGGCCTGTTGAGCCAGGTAGTAATCGATAGCGTCTTCTACATCCTGATTGGCCAGGGCCCTTGGAATGACCCGCTGTGCCTTCATTCCTTACGGACCCTGTCGCGAAGGGCGTCGAAGTAACGATCATCCACAGGAGCGCCAGGCGCCGATTCAGCACCCGCCAGCAGCAGACCGCGCAGGTGCTGTCGATCCTGATCCTTGCGGATCAGCTCCCGTACATACTCGCTGCTGGTGCTGTAGCCCCGCTGGCTGACCTGATCGTCGACGAAGGCCTTGAGGGCTTCTGGCAGGGAAATGTTCATGGTGCTCATGGTTTTGTCCACTGTTGACAAAATTTGCCAAAGTATACGCCGCTAACCTGGCCTTGCCACAGCCGATGAGGGGTGATGCTAGGGTGCCCGATTGCGCCGAACCGCGTCGGCGGGATGCTGCAATGGTTTGGCTGTGCAGGAGCCGGCCGGTGGGCCTCTTCGCCGGCAAGCCGGCTCCTGCGGGGGGATGGTAGTGGTGAGGGGAGGGCTTACTCGCCGCGAATGTACTGTTCCAGCTGGCGGATCAGGTCGGCCTGTTCGGCGATGGCTTCCTTGACCAGGTCGCCGATCGACAGCAGGCCCAGCAACTGGCCGTCTTCCACCACCGGCAGGTGCCGCAGGTGGCTGTCGGTCATGATACCCATGCAGGTCTCCACGCTCTGGTGCGAGTCCACGGTGATCACCGGCGAGCTCATGATCGCGCTGACCGGCGTGCCCACCGAGGAGCGGCCGTGCAGCACTAGTTTGCGCGCGTAGTCGCGTTCGCTGATGACCCCGACCACTTCGCCGTTCTGCATCACGGGCAGGGCGCCGACGTTCTTCTCGGCCATCAGCATCAGTGCTTCGAGCACCATCTGGTGGGGCGCGATGGTGTGCACTTGCTGGTTGTGCTTGGCCTTCAACTTCAGTACTTCAGCGACGCTCTTCATGGGGCGCTCCTGTTGTTTTGCCCAAGGCGGCCTGGCGCCGCCCCGAGGGGGTCTCTACAGAATCGTAGAGAGTGAACGAAGGGGCAAGGTTGAAAGCGGCACCCACAGAAGGAAAAACGCCACTGAATCGTTTCTTCCCGGAAAACGCCCCATTACCGGGCGCGCCCTGTAGCCGCTGCCGAGCCTGCGAGGCTGCGACAAGGCCCGCAGGGCCTTCATGGGTCTTGAGATCGTTGCGTCCCTTCGGGCCGATCGCAGCCTGCGGCAGCGGCTACATGAAACCTGGCAGCGGCCCTGTAGCCGCTGCCGAGCCGGCGAGGCTGCGATAAGGCCCGCAGGGCCTTCATGGGTCTTGAGATCGTTGCGCCCCTTCGGGTCGATCGCAGCCTGCGGCAGCGGCTACAGGGTTTTGTGTGGGGGCTAAAAGCAAAAAAGGCGCCCGAGGAGGGCGCCAAGGAGTCACCTGAACCGAGGGAGCCAGGCGAGCCCGTTCGCAGGGGTGTCGCGGTGGTAAGGCGCGACTGAACGGAAGAGGGCAGCGGCGCCCGCCGCGATGGCGGGCGCGGAGGGTGTCATTTGCCGAGCTTGATCCGCGTCCAGCCACGGTTCATCACGCGCTGGATGGCGATCGGCTGGTCGGGCACCGCGTACAGGGTGGCGAGCACGGCCTGCGGCGGGTACGAGGCCGGGTCGTTGCGGATGGCTTCGTCCACCAGCGGCGTGGCGGCGGCGTTGGCGTTGCTGTAGCCGAGGCTGTTGGTGACCTCGGCGATGATGTCCGGGCGCATCAGGAAGTTCATGAACAGGTAGGCGTTGTCGACGTTGGCCGCGTCCTTGGGCATGGCCATCATGTCGTAGAAGCTGCCGGCGCCTTCCTTGGGAATGCTGAAGGCGACCTTTTCCTTGTTGCCGGCCTCTTCGGCGCGCGAGCGGGCCTGCAGCACGTCGCCGGAGTAACCCACGGCCACGCAGATATTGCCGTTGGCCAGGTCGGAGATGTACTTGGAGGAATGGAAGTAGGTCACCGAAGGACGGATCTTCATGAACAGCGCCTCGGCCTCGAGGATCTGCGCCTTGTCCTTGCTGGTCACCGGGTAGCCCAGGTAGTGCAGGGCGGCGGGGAGCATTTCCGTCGGTGAGTCGAGGAAGCTGATGCCGCAAGCCTTGAGCTTCTCGGCGTTCTCCGGCTTGAACAGCAGGTCCCAGGAGTTGGTCGGCGCGTCGCTACCGAGCACCGCCTTGACCTTGTCCGGGTTGTAGCCGATGCCGATCGAGCCCCACATGTACGGGAAGGCGTGGGCGTTGTCCGGGTCGCTGGCGGCGACGTTCTGCAGCAGCACCGGGTTGAGGTTCTTCCAGTTCGGCAGCCGCGACTTGTCCAGTGCCTGGTAGACCCCGGCCTTGATCTGCTTGGCCATAAAGCTGTTGGACGGAACCACGATGTCATAGCCGGACTTGCCGGTGAGCAGGCGCGCTTCCAGGGTTTCGTTGCTGTCGAAGACATCGTAGATGACATGGATGCCGGTCTCGGCCTCGAACTTCTTCAGGGTGTCCGGGGCGATATAGTCCGACCAGTTGTAGACACGCAGCTCCTTGTCGCTGGCTTGAGCGCCGGTCACCATCGTGCCCATCAAGGACAGGGTCAGCATGGTTTTGGCGAACAGTGTCCTGCCAAGCATTTTCATCACTACAACTCCATTTCTTATTGTGCAGAATTGCTGCATTCGCAATGCGGTGTGTCAGGGTGGGCGCCATCGCCAGCAAGCTGGCTCCTACAGGGACGGTGCATGTCTGTAGGAGCGAGCTTGCTGGCGATCCAGGCGCCGGCGTGTGTCGTGAACGCGATGGCCTAGGCCGTCGCAGGCGCTGGTGCAGCAGGTTTGCTGGCGGCCGCTGGCTGCCAGGATTCGTTGGCGGTGTAGTCCATGGCTTCCTGGATCGCCCGCTTGCGGGCCGCTTCGGCGCGTCGGCCGAAGTACCAGACCAGGAAGGTTACCAGCGACACCGCCAGCAGGATCAGGCTGGCCACGGCGTTGATCTCCGGCTTCACCCCCAGGCGCACCGCCGAGAACACTTCCATCGGCAAGGTGGTGGAACCCGGGCCGGAGACGAAGCTCGCCAGCACCAGGTCGTCCAGGGACAGGGCGAAGGACATCATGCCGCCCGCCGCCAGCGACGGCGCGATCATCGGGATGGTGATCAGGAAAAACACCTTCCACGGCCGCGCACCCAGGTCCATGGCCGCCTCTTCGATGGACAGGTCCAGCTCACGCAAGCGCGCGGAGACTACCACGGCCACATAGGCCGCGCAGAATGTGGTGTGGGCGATCCAGATGGTGACGATGCCACGCTCCTGCGGCCAGCCGATCATCTGCGCCATGGCCACGAACAGCAGCAACAGCGACAGGCCGGTGATCACCTCCGGCATCACCAGCGGCGCGGTGACCAGGCCGCCGAACAGGGTGCGGCCCTTGAAGCGGGTGACCCGGGTCAGCACGAAGGCCGCCAGGGTGCCCAGGGCCACCGCGGCGATCGCGGTGTAGCAGGCGATCTCCAGGGAGCGCACCACCGAGCCCATCAACTGCTGGTTATCCAGCAGGCCGACGTACCACTTCACCGACCAGCCGCCCCAGACCGTCACCAGCTTGGAAGCGTTGAACGAGTAGATCACCAGGATCAGCATTGGCAGGTAAATGAACACCAGGCCGAGCACCAGCATCAGGCTGGAAAATCCGCAACGTTTCATGCCCGTCCCTCCATCTCTTTGGCCTGGCTGCGGTTGAACAGCAGGATCGGAATAATCAGGATCGCCAGCATCACCACCGCCAGGGCGGAGGCCACCGGCCAGTCGCGGTTGTTGAAGAACTCCTGCCACAGCACGCGGCCGATCATCAGGGTCTCCGGGCCGCCCAGCAGCTCGGGAATCACGAACTCGCCGACCACTGGAATGAACACCAGCATGCAACCGGCAATGATGCCGTTCTTGGCCAAGGGCACGGTGATTTTCCAGAAATTGTTGAAGTTGCTCGAACCCAGGTCCGACGCCGCTTCCAGCAGGCTCTGGTCGTGCTTGACCAGGTTGGCGTACAGCGGCAGCACCATGAACGGCAAATACGCGTACACCACCCCGATATAGACCGCGGTGTTGGTGTTGAGGATCTCGATCGGCTCCGAGGTCAGGCCGCTCCACATCAGGAAACCGTTGAGCAGGCCGTTGTTGCTGAGGATGCCCATCCAGGCATAGACGCGGATCAGGATCGCGGTCCAGGTCGGCATCATGATCAGCAGCAGCAAGACGTTCTGGGTTTCCTTGCTGGCCTTGGTGATCGTGTAGGCCATGGGGAAGCCGATCACCAGACACATCAGGGTGCTGAGCAGGGCGACCTTCAGCGAGCCGAGGTAGGCCGAGATGTACAGCTCGTCACCCACCAGCAGCGCGTAGTTGCCGACATTGAGCAGCAGCTGGAATTTCTGTTCGGCGAAGCTGTAGATCTCCGAGTAGGGCGGAATGGCCAGGGCCGCTTCCGAGAAGCTGATCTTCATCACCAGGAAAAACGGCAGCATGAAGAACAGGAACAGCCAGAGGAAGGGAATGCCGATCACCAGCTTGCGACCGCTGGGCAGCACACGGGACAAACGCTGATTGAGAGTCATGCTGGAGGTATTCATGCGCGCAGTACCACGCCGCTGTCGTCTTCCCACCAGACGTACACCTGGTCGTCCCAGGTCGGCCGCGCGCCGCGGCGTTCGGCGTTGGCCATGAACGACTGGACGATCTTGCCGCCGGGCAGTTCGACGTAGAACACCGAATGCCCGCCGAGGTAGGCGATGTCATGCACCTTGCCCCGGGACCAGTTATAGCGGTGCTCGGGCTGGTTGGTGCTGACCAGCATCTTTTCCGGGCGGATGGCGTAGGTCACCGACTTGTCCTGCACCGAGGTGCTGACGCCGTGGCCGACGTAGATCTGCTGTTCCAGCTCCGGGCAGTGGATTACCGCGTGGCCTTCCAGGTCTTCGATGACGGTGCCGTCGAAGGCGTTCACGTTGCCGATGAACTCGCAGACCATGCGGCTGACTGGGGCTTCGTAGATGTCGATCGGGCTGCCGATCTGGGCGATCCAGCCCAGGTGCATGATGGCGATGCGCTGGGCCATGGTCATGGCCTCTTCCTGGTCGTGGGTCACCATCACGCAGGTCACGCCGACGCGCTCGATGATCTCCACCAGTTCCAGCTGCATTTGCGAGCGCAGCTTTTTATCCAGGGCGCCCATGGGTTCGTCGAGCAGCAGCAGCTTCGGCCGCTTGGCCAGGGAGCGGGCCAGGGCCACGCGCTGGCGCTGGCCGCCGGACAGCTGGTGCGGCTTGCGCCTGGCGTACTGGGTCATGTGCACCAGGCGCAGCATCTCTTCCACCCGTGCGTCGATCTCGCTGGCCGGCAGGCGGTCCTGCTTGAGGCCGAAGGCGATGTTCTGCGCCACGGTCATGTGCGGGAACAGCGCGTAGGACTGGAACATCATGTTGATCGGCCGTTCATAGGGCGGCATGTCGGTGATGTCCACGCCGTCCAGGTAGATACGCCCCTCCGTCGGCCGCTCGAAGCCTGCCAGCATGCGCAGCAGGGTGGACTTGCCGGAACCCGAGCCACCGAGCAGGGCGAAGATCTCGCCCTGGTGAATGTCCAGGGACACATCGTCCACGGCCACGGTTTCATCGAACTTCTTGGTCACGCGGTCGACTCTCACCAGCACCTTCTGCGGTTGCGGGTGACCTTCCAGAGCCTTTCTGTACGTGCTGGAGGCGTTTGCCATGTGGAACTCCCAACAGATGTCAGTCGTCGGGCCAAAGCGGCCCGGCTTAATAGATGGATGACAAACCCGCGGGGGCGGGTTTATTCGGCGCTGCCGTCCTGGCGGCCTGACGCTGGTTCTTGTTGTTAAAAGCAGGTTCTCGTAGTGCTGGGTGTGGCTTGAACCGCCCCACGGCCCGGGGCGGGCGCACAAAGGCGCGCCGCCGCCGGCCGGGGGCGTGGCAGTCAATCTCGTGGGTGAGGCTTTTGGTCAGTGGCCGTTGCGCTGCGCCGCCCGTTGCCGGCAGGCATCGCCGAAGGCCTGGAAGATCCGCAGGTAGACCGGGTTCGACAGCACCTGCCATTCCGGATGCCACTGCACGCCCAGGGCAAAGGCCGTGCTGTGTTCCACCGACACGGCTTCGATCAGCCCGTCCGGTGCCAGCGCCTCGGCGCGCAGGCCGGGGGCCAGGCGGTCGATGCCTTGGCTGTGGATCGAGTTGACCTGGAATTCCCGGGGCAGGTCCAGGGCCTGGAACACGCCGCCCGCTTGCACCCTGACGGCATGGGCCGGGGCGTATTGCACGGCCAGGTCCGGGTGGTCGGCCTCGCGGTGATCGAGGTAGCCCGGCAACTCATGCACCTTCTGGTGCAGGCTGCCGCCGAAGGCCACGTTCATTTCCTGGAAGCCGCGGCAGATGCCCAGCACCGGCACGCCGGCGGCAATCGCCGCGCGCAGCAGGGGCAGGGTGGTGGCATCGCGCTGGGGATCGTGGGCGGTGCCCGGTTCGCTGTCCGGGCCCTGATAGTGGAAGGGCTCCACATTCGACGGCGAGCCGGTGAACAGCAGGCCGTCCAGGTTCTGCAGCAGAGCCTCGGTATCGATGAGGTCCGCCAGGGAAGGAATGATCAGGGGCAGGCCCTCGGCCGCGCTGCTGACAGCACGCAAGTACTTGTCGCCGCTGACGTGGTAGGGGTGCAGCCCGATCTCTTTGACGCACGCAGTAACGCCGATCAATGGCTTGAATGCCATTTTTATCACCTCGAAATTCACGCTGGAACGAGTTTTTCCAGAGCTTATCCTCGTTGATTTTAATTAACAACTTTCGTGTAAAAAATTCTAAACGCAGTTCGTCGGATATTCGGTATCTATGGGTCTATTGCCTGCTTGAGCGGCCATATAGGGCAAAATATTTAACGCTGTGGGCCCCGTGTTCGCTATTGACTTCACTTTTCCTTTCGGATTGACTGCTGCCACGAAACCGCTTTGAACATAATAATTAACACATAGGTGCATCATGTCGGTCCCACTGCGTGCCGTTCAGCTCAACGAAGCCAACGCCTTCCTGAAGAACCATCCCGAGATCCTCTACGTCGACCTGCTGATTGCAGACATGAACGGCGTGGTGCGCGGCAAGCGCATCGAACGTACCGCCCTGCACAAGGTGTACGAGAAGGGCATCAACCTGCCGGCCTCGCTGTTCGCCCTGGATATCAACGGCTCCACCGTGGAAAGCACCGGCCTGGGCCTGGACATCGGCGACGCCGACCGCATCTGCTACCCGATCCCTGGCACCCTGAGCGTCGAGCCTTGGCAGAAGCGCCCGACCGCGCAACTGCTGATGACCATGCACGAGATCGAAGGCCAGCCGTTCTTCGCCGACCCGCGGGAAGTGCTGCGCCAAGTCGTTGCCAAGTTCGACGAGCTGGGCCTGACCATCTGCGCGGCCTTCGAGCTGGAGTTCTACCTGATCGACCAGGACAACGTGAACGGTCGCCCGCAGTCGCCACGTTCGCCGATTTCCGGCAAGCGTCCGCAGTCGACCCAGGTCTACCTGATCGACGACCTGGACGAATATGTCGACTGCCTGCAAGACATCCTCGAAGGCGCGAAAGAGCAGGGCATCCCCGCCGATGCCATCGTCAAGGAAAGCGCCCCGGCGCAGTTCGAAGTCAACCTGCACCACGTCTCCGACCCGATCAAAGCCTGCGACTACGCGGTGCTGCTCAAGCGTCTGGTGAAGAACATCGCCTACGACCATGAGATGGACACCACCTTCATGGCCAAGCCGTACCCGGGCCAGGCCGGCAACGGCCTGCACGTGCACATCTCGATTCTCGACAAGCAAGGCAACAACATCTTCGCCAGCGACGACCCGGAAACCAACGACGCCCTGCGCCACGCCATCGGCGGCGTGCTGGAAACCCTGCCGGCGCAGATGGCCTTCCTCTGCCCGAACGTCAACTCCTACCGCCGCTTCGGCGCGCAGTTCTACGTGCCGAACTCGCCGAGCTGGGGCATCGACAACCGTACCGTGGCCGTGCGCGTGCCGACCGGTTCTTCCGACGCCGTACGCATCGAACACCGTGTCGCCGGCGCCGACGCCAACCCCTATCTGCTGATGGCTTCGGTACTGGCCGGTATTCACCACGGCCTGACCAACCAGATCGAGCCCGGCGCGCCGGTGGAAGGCAACTCCTACGAGCAGAACGAGCAGAGCCTGCCGAGCAACCTGCGCGACGCCCTGCGCGTGCTCGACGACAGCGAGGTGATGGCCAAGTACATCGACCCGATGTACATCGACGTGTTCGTCGCCTGTAAGGAGAGCGAGCTGGCCGAGTTCGAAAACTCGATCTCCGACCTCGAATACAACTGGTACCTGCACACGGTCTGATGGCCGTTCCTTTTCCTGCGTTGAGTATTTGCCATGACTAAATCCCGCAGCGACTGGGAGCAGCGCTTCCAGTCCTTGACCCTCGAAGGGCGCGCCTTTATCGACGGCCAGTATTGCCACGCCGCCAGCGCGGCCACCTTCGAGTGCATCAGCCCGGTGGACGGGCGCTTTTTGGCCAACGTTGCCAGCACCGACGAGGCCGACGCCAACCGGGCGGTGCAGGTGGCACGCCAGGCGTTCGAGTCCGGCGTGTGGTCGCGCAAGGCCCCGGCCGAGCGCAAGCGCGTGCTGATCCGCTTCGCCGATTTGATCCTCGAGCACCAGGAAGAACTGGCGCTCCTGGAAACCCTGGACATGGGCAAGCCCATCGGCGATGCCCTGAGCATCGACGTGCCGGCCACCGCCAACGCGATCCGCTGGAACGCCGAGGCCATCGACAAGATCTACGACGAAGTCGCGGCCACGCCCCACGATCAACTGGGCCTGGTGACTCGCGAAGCCTCCGGCGTGGTGGCGGCCATCGTGCCGTGGAACTTCCCGCTGATCATGGCCAGCTGGAAATTCGCCCCGGCCCTGGCGGCGGGCAACTCGTTCATCCTCAAGCCTTCGGAAAAGTCGCCGCTGACCGCGATCCGCATCGCCCAGCTGGCGCTGGATGCCGGCATCCCCAAGGGCGTGTTCAACGTGCTGCCGGGCTACGGCCACACCGTGGGCAAGGCCCTGGCCCTGCATATGGAGGTGGACGTGCTGGCGTTCACCGGCTCCACCGCGGTGGGCAAGCAACTGCTGGTGTATTCCGGGCAGAGCAACATGAAGCGGGTGTGGCTGGAGGCGGGCGGCAAGAGCCCCAACGTGGTATTCGCCGACGCGCCGGACCTGCGCGCCGCGGCAGAAGCGGCGGCCAGCGCCATAGCCTTCAACCAGGGCGAAGTCTGCACCGCCGGTTCGCGCCTGTTGGTGGAACGCTCGATCCGCGAGCAATTCATTCCGCTGCTGGTGGAGGCCCTCAAGGCCTGGAAACCCGGGCATGCCCTGGACCCTGCGACCCGCGTCGGCGCGCTGGTGGATCAGCGTCAGCTGGAGAACGTGCTGCGTTACATCGGCATCGGCAAGGAGCAGGGCGGTCAACTGCTGGCCGGCGGCGCGCGGACCCTGGAAAGCACCGGCGGCCTGTATGTCGAGCCGACCATTTTCGACGGCGTGACCAACGCCATGACCATCGCCCGCGAAGAGATCTTCGGCCCGGTGCTGTCGGTGATCAGCTTCGACACCGAGGAAGAGGCGCTGACGATCGCCAACGACAGCATTTTCGGCCTCGCCGCCGGGGTCTGGACCAGCAACCTCAGCCGCGCCCACCGCTTCGCCCGTGGCCTGCGCGCCGGCAGCGTGTGGGTCAACCAGTACGACGGCGGCGACATGACCGCGCCGTTCGGCGGCTTCAAACAGTCGGGCAATGGTCGCGACAAGTCGCTGCATGCCTTCGACAAGTACACCGAGCTGAAAGCGACCTGGATCAAGCTCTAACACCTATAACAACGGCGGGGCGGGCTACGACCCGCACCTGCTGGGGAACTTCATGATGCAAACCTACGTAAACAGCTACTACGCCGCGACCCGCAACCAGACCGCCGACTTTCCTGTATTGGAAGAAATGGTCGACTGCGACGTCTGCGTGATCGGCGCCGGCTACACCGGCCTGTCCTCGGCGCTGTTCCTCGCCGAGGCGGGCTACAGCGTCACCGTGCTCGAAGCGGCCAAGGTCGGCTTCGGCGCCAGCGGGCGCAACGGCGGGCAACTGGTCAACTCCTACAGCCGCGATGTCGACGTGATCGAGTCGCGCTACGGCGAAAAAAGCGCCGAAGTGCTGGGCAGCATGATCTTCGAAGGCGCCGACATCATTCGCCAGCGCATCCAGCACTACGACATCCAGTGCGACTACCGCCCGGGCGGGATCTTCGCCGCCATGAACAAGAAGCAGCTCAAGGGCCTGGCCGAACAGAAGGCCAGCTGGGAGCGCTACGGCAATAACAACCTGAAGCTGCTGGACCAGGCGCAGATCGCCCGGGAAGTCGGTTCCGACGCCTACGTCGGCGGCCTGCTGGACATGCAGGGCGGGCACATTCACCCGCTGAACCTGGCCCTGGGCGAAGCCAGCGCCATCATCGGCCTGGGCGGCAAGATCTTCGAGCAGTCGGCGGCGCTGGAAATCACCTACGGCGAACCGAATATCGTGCGCACCGCCAAGGGCGTGGTGCGCGCCAAGTACCTGTTGATCGCCGGCAACGCCTACCTGCAGCAGGACCTCGACCCACGGGTGACCCGCAAGAGCATGCCGTGCGGCTCGCAGATCGTGGTCACCGAACCGCTGTCGGAAAAAGTCGCCCGCAGCCTGATCCGCAACAACTACTGCGTCGAAGACTGCAACTACCTGCTGGACTACTACCGCCTCACCGCCGACAACCGCCTGCTGTACGGCGGCGGCGTGGTCTACGGTGCCCGCGAGCCGAACGACATCGAGCAACTGATCCGGCCGAAGATCCTCAAGACCTTCCCCCAGCTCAAGGACGTGAAGATCGACTACCGCTGGACCGGCAACTTCCTGCTGACCATGTCGCGCATGCCGCAATTCGGCCGCATCGAAAAGAACGCCTACTACATGCAGGGCTACAGCGGCCACGGCGTCACCTGCTCACACCTGGCCGGCAAACTGATCGCCGAAATGATCCGTGGCGACGCCGAACGCTTCGACGCCTTCGCCTCGCTGCCGCACATGCCGATGATCGGCGGCCGCACCTTCCAGGCCCCGCTGACCGCCATGGGCGCCGCGTACTACGCACTGCGCGATCGTTTCGGTATCTGATCGCGACCCTGTTCCTGCGTTTGCCCGCGTTCGCGCGGGCTTTTTTCCAGCCGAATTCGCCGCCGCAACCGCTTCACCTGTAGCCGCTGCCGCAGGCTGCGATAAGGGCCGTAGGCCCTTCCAGCGCCGGAAAAAAACACCGCCGGTTTTCAACGCCTGGCACCGCCCACGGCAAGGCCGGTCACCCGCGTCGCCCACCGCTACAGCTCCACCCACAAACGTGATTTAATAGCCGCCTTTCAGGTTCCGGGGCCACTGGATCGGCGAACTTCGCAACTAAAAGTCACCGGCCGCACTCCAACGCGCAACACCCTCACGTACACCTCACACAAGGCTGCTATGGACACGGGCACTCGACTCAAACTCGTTCGCGAAAGCTACAAACTGTCCCAGCGCGAGCTGGCCCGACGCAGCGGCGTGACCAACGCCACCATCTCCCTGATCGAACAGAACCGCGTCAGCCCCTCCGTCAGCTCCCTGAAAAAGCTGCTCGAAGGCATCCCCATGTCCCTGGCCGACTTCTTCACCTTCGACCAGCCCCCGCGCGAACACCAATACGTCTTCCGCGCCAACGAACAACCCGACCTCGGCCGCGACGGCGCCCGCCTGCTGCTGATCGGCGCCGCCCTGCCAACACGCCAGATGCGCTTTCTGCGCGAACAATACGCACCGGGCGCCAGCTCCGGCGACGAGCCGATCGTGCACAGCGAGGGGGAGGAGTGCGGCCTTGTCACCCGTGGCACCGTGGAACTGACGGTGGACGGGCAGGTGAGCGTGCTGAACCCAGGGGATGGGTATTATTTTCCGACCACCTTGCCGCATAAGTTTCGGAATATTGGGCAGGATGAGGCGGAGATTATTAGTGCGAATACGCCGGCGAACTTCTGAAGCACTCTCTTAATCTTGAACGGCTATTGATAGCTGCTTACCCTCATCACTGCTGTGATTTACGGGGCACTCTTGAGCTATTTCTCGGTTCTTGAATGCTGATGAGTAATGTAGATATCTGATTGGTTGAGGAGCGTTCGCTGCCGGCCGATTCTGTTGAAAAAGTCGGCCATGGTTTGCGCATCAGAAAAGTACGCGTCCGAGATTGAAATCTTTACTTTTGGCAGGGCTTCCCGGACTCGGATTTCACGTAGCAGCGTGCAAAAAAGGCGTTTTCACCAGTCAATGATCAGGCAGTTTGGGCAGACCGACTTTTTCAACAGAATCGGCCAATAGCAGACGTTCATGAGCGACCGTTTGCGACCATACCTGTTAGGCAATCTGAGGACGTGAGTCGGAGGATATGTGCCAAGGCGCTGCAGACGTTATGGACATGTTTCTGCGTTTGAGTCCGGAACGGGCTGTAGAGCGTGCCGCCCGCTGGAAAATGTGCTTAGAACCTCGTCAAGGCTGATTGAACAGGCCTACGGATCACCCGAAAAGTAGGCTTGACAAAAGCTCGTGCCCTAATAAGATGGCGTCCTCTTTACGCGTTTTAGGAGCTTTCGAGCTCTAGTCCGGTGTATAGCCAGACTCTAATTTATTGAACGGTATTAGTTGCGACGAAGGCTCGCGTGGGCTTCACTCGTCGCACTCGTACCTCGCACTCCTCGCAAAGCCCACGCGAGCCTTCGCCGCTATATCTTGGTAAAGAGAACCTCCTGGAGACGCAAACAAATGCCATGGACTAGGGTTGACTAAAGTGACTTTGAAGTTCGACGATAAAAGGCTCGAGTCGCTAGCGCATATTTCTCTCGAAAATTCCCGTATCGTCCTGACTCATCCAATCCTTTTTCTCTGCGGCGGCCAGGTCGACATTAAATCGCCTGCGCCGATCTCTGTTAGAGGGGCGCTTGTTGAGTATTTGCATAAAGCCCAATGTCATCTCGCGGACAGTATTACTCTTGCTGAAGACTTTAAAGACTGGATTCATGATGCTGTTTATAAAGATCTCTTGGCCTTTGAGAGTGACATTGCTCACATATCGTCCCTGATAGTTATAATTCTCGAAAGTCCAGGTGCGCTAGCTGAGCTGGGGCTGTTCGTGAAAAACAAAGCGCTCAAAAATAAAATACTAGTTTTTGTAAGACAGGATCATTATGAGGAAAGCTCCTTCATAAGGCTTGGGCCGTTAAGATATCTACAAGGCGTAAAGGAAAGTAGCGTCTGCTCATATCCATGGGATAACGATGATCTGGCAGGAAGCCTTTCTACCTCATTGAAAGAAATGAGAGAGGATATTTTAGGTGCGATATCAAACCGAGATGGTTCAGAGGCGTTCAATATAGATAATGAGGGACATATCGCCTTTGTAATCTATGAGGTTGTGAAAGTTTTCAGGGCTTTAAAGTTCATGGAGATTGAAGCTTATCTTCAGGCTATCGATATTAATATTTCAAGAGATAAGCTCAAAAGGCTTCTTTTTCTTCTTGGTAAGTTCAACTTGATTGACAGTTCAAAGCGAGGGCATGTCGAGTATTATTATGTTACTCTCGATGTAGTTATGGTGGAGTTTGCGGGTAAATTTGAACCGACTAAGGTGAAGCTTGCAGCCCAGCAGTATTATGCAACTAATGATGGCGAGACAAAAAGAATGCATGTTATTCAGTCGGCCTACGCTAAAGCTGCTCCCGAGCCAGTCATCTTACCAGCGGGGGCGGATTGATGCTGATTTTAGAAGAGCTGGCAAGCAAGCTACTGATTAGCACAGCGGAATTAGTAACCTTTGTGAATACGGCGCCTTATCGATATAAGGTATATACAATCCCTAAAAGGAGCGGTCGAGGGGTAAGAATTATTGCGCAGCCTACAGAGGTGCTAAAAGTGATGCAGCGCATGGTTCTCGATAGCTACTTGAAAGGGCTTCCTGTCCATGATTGCGCCACAGCATATAGAGATGGAGTAAGTATCAAGGAGAATGCTACCGCGCACCTAGATAGCAAATATCTTTTAAAAATGGATTTTTCAGACTTTTTCCCTTCTATAAGCCCGAGCGACCTTATTTCGCACATAAAGAGACATAGAGGAAGTGTTTCTCGAGAAGATGCATATGCAGTAAAAAAGATCTTTTTCTGGGCTAGAAAGAAAGATCCTTTGCACAGACTTAGTATTGGGGCACCATCATCACCTTTTATATCGAACACCTTGATGTATGAATTTGACTGTAAGGTTTTCGATGAATGTGCTCGCATAGGTGTTAGATATACTCGGTATGCGGATGATCTTACATTTACTACTAATACTCAAGGCGTGTTGTTTGGGCTTCTCGATATAGTTAATAAGATCTGCGCCGAGCTCGCTTACCCAACTTTAAGAATAAATTCAGACAAGACTGTTTTTTCATCAAAAGGAAATAACCGTCATATCACTGGGCTTGTGCTGACAAATGACAACAAAGTATCGCTAGGTCGGGAGAGGAAAAGATACTTCAGGTCATTGATTCATAAGTATTCACTTGGCGAATTGTCTGGTGAAGATATCTATGCACTCAAAGGGCGGCTGGCATTCGCGAAGCATGTGGAACCAACATTTTATAGTGCCGTGATTCAGAAGTACGGTGCCGAACTCATCGCCTCAATTATGGTATTTCAAATCTTAGAGTAGGGCATTTGTCCCAGATTTTGACTTGTCCACAAATAATCCTTAGTTACAATTCTCAATCGCTAAAACTTAATGTGATAGGTCGCAGCAGAGCTGCGTTAGCGTGAAGCCGGGATCATTGCCTGCGGGTCGATTGCGGTCTGATGCTGCCGATTGAATCCACAATCCATAGAGTTGGTCGCTAATGTAGTGATTGGCCTATGGCTTCTTAGACTGAAACCAAGCGGTTATATAGTTCGCGCCGATTGCCCCAACTATAGCTGGGAACATTACGGTCCACAGTGAATTATTACGTTGGGCGTGCTCAATCATTTCTTCTGTCATTGTCCCTCTGTCTTTAAGAAAGCTAAATATCGAAGAAAATTCCGTCATCATACCTAAAACTAAAGTGGCCTCAACAATCAAGATGATACCTGTTAAAAGCGAGGTGAGTCTCCAAGGCTCATGCCCTTTAATCAGCGTAAGTATAAGGAATGCTGGGGCCACACCCATTACCACGCCAAAAATTAGCGGAAAATCTTCCATCTCAAACCTCAATTAAATCTAAGTCTGCGTAATTATATCATCAAGGATAAGTTCGAGGAGTATTCACTACCTCATATCTTTCGGCTAGTAGGCAGTGTCTAGTGAGAGTCTGCTTCTGGCCGACCCCTGCCGGTGTTGACAGGCTGGAGTCGGCCAGAGCGGAAGCTCACGAGTGGCTAGCCCCAATCAAAAAGTCGATAAGGAGGCCTATGAAGCTAAGGGTCGAAGCAACTGAACAAACACGTAAAATTAAGCCGCATACGGTAACCAGCGCAGACCAAAAAATTAAAACATACCAGCTTTAATAAGTGCCTTAATTAACTCCTTAACCACTTCCAGCGATAGAAATTTTGCACCACTTGCAACCCAGCCAATTGCCTTTACTTCTGGAGTCTGACTATTTAAAAACGACTCAATCACCCCGTAGAGCTCATGAAAGCCATGAATCAAATCTGCGCTGTCTAAATTAGCAACAGAAATATCAGAAAGCCCTTCCTGAGTCGCCTTACAGAATACAACGCACGGTTTGCGAGCCGCTTCAGCGCCTAAGGCAGCGAGCAATACAGAATTAAAACTTGAAAGCACCTGATCATTTCCTGAGTGCAAATAGAAAATACTTAGGTCTTTCCCAGAAAGTCTATCCAGCTGAGTAAACACCCCTTCACTTTTTAAAACTCTCTTAAAATCGCGATCCTGAAAGTCATAAAAAATGAAAGCGATAGACTTCGCTCTGCCTTTTTCGACATGATTAATAGCGATTTTTTCAAATTCGGCTAAAAAAGTTTTAACGCTATGGCCAATACCGTTGCCAGACCCCTGCTCATAAATTGGTATCATAAATCCGTCCCTACGTGGTTTTTATCTATTCCGTATTTTACTAGTTCAGCTTCCGCACACCAATGGGTGCAGTTTTATGAATAACATGAAAAGAAGATTTCTTGAATGCCTATGATGATTTTTCCGACTGCAGCTACCAGAAACGATGACCAGGCCTATGTCTCCACTTTCGTCTCAGGTGTAGTCTTGGTGTTTTTTTAACAAAATTAATCGCTCTTGGATTCATAGGCGTCTTCGAATGATCGATTTTGGCCGAAAGTAGCCATTCACAAGCTGATCACGGCATATTTTTGAAACGATAAACCGAACAATCTTCCACCTAAAAACTGTCCTCAAGCGAATACCGCTTCTATAGTTCAGCACGTCATTGCTGACTGATGACTGGTCATCGCGGGCCAAAAACTATGTGCATAGCGCCTCATCCATCAACTGACTCCCTGCTTGGTTGCGGGGTGGGGCAGGGCTTAAATACTCATGGAGATTCACCAATGACCCGCACAGAAATTTGCAACCTCGTTCCACTCACCCGCAACGACACCGACCACCCCGTCCTCTACCTGGATGGCAACGCCTCACTCTCCGATCTCTACACCTGCGCCCAACAACGTATCGGCGCTGCCCGCAATCTGCTGGAAATCCTCGACTGTGCTTCCGGCACTCAAGATGTCGCCCAGATCCGCTTTGCCATCGGCCTGCTGCTCAGCGACGGCTGCGATCTGCTGCGTACCTTGGGCGATAAGTCTCAGGCGCTGAACGCTTAATCTCGACAACCAACGGCCGGGCAGCGCAAGCCCGGTCGTTTATCCAGGCGGCGAAAACCAGCAGAGCCCAGCCGGTGTGCAGGGCTCTTTCTCGGCTTATCGGTAGGCGATGCGCACTGTCCGGTTCAGGCAATCAACTCGACTTTACCGGTGGCAAGGCGGTAGATGCCGCCTACGATTTTCAACCTGCCTTTGTCGAGCGCATCGGTGAGCAGTGGCGTGGCCTGTTTAAGGCTGGCGACCGAGTCCTTGATGTTTTGCACCGTGGCATTTTCCATAAGAGCCCCGGGTTGCTTGAGCACTTTCTCGATAGAAGGCTTGAGTGCATCGGTCAGTTTCTGGATATGCCCAGGAAAAACGGCGTGGTCTTTTACGGCTTTTATGCCGGCCTCGATGGCGCCGCAACTCTCATGCCCCAGTACGAGAATAAGCGGGGCGCCGAGTACCGCGACGGCGTATTCGAGGCTGGCCAGGCCTTCGCCGGTTACGAAGTTGCCCGCAACGCGTATGGCGAAAAGATCGCCTCGGGCTGTGTCGAAAGCGTATTCGGGAGCGATCCGCGAGTCGGAGCAACTGAGCACCGCCACGAACGGGTTTTGCCCGGAAACCAGGGCTTCGCGCTCGTCCTTGAAATCGTGGGTCTTTGAGTTTCCGCTGACATAACGCTCATTACCTTCGATCAGCCTTTGCAGTGCCTGGTCGGGGCTGATGGCGTTCTGTGGTTTGGGCGGCGCGGCGGTTTTTTCGGCGGCATGGACCAGCCTGTCTGGCAGTACGCCGGCTATCAGCAGGGCGCCTGCCCCCAGTCCGGCGAAGCGAAGAAAACGACGACGATCGTGGGTGTTTGCGGCGGAGTTTGAATCACATGATTCACACATGATTTTGTGTTCTCGGGTCGACTCGGTGGGAATGACTGCCGTTGGGGGCCAGGAACCTTCGGCCCTGGAGTGTTGGAGTCTAGACGGTGCGGTGTGGGTCGTTGTATCCGCCTTTGAATGCGGCCAGTTGGGGCAACATCACCTACCCACAGATCGCCGCACAGTCGGGCCTGAGATCAGGCTAAGTGAAACCCTGGCAATCTACTGCTCGCTCAAAACAAAAAGGCCCCGACAAGTCGGGGCCTTTTGCTTCAAGCCGCTGCAACCCGCTCAGTTAGTACAAGTAAGCCGTGAATACTTCGGCGGATCGAGCAGGATCCCCGGGGTCATGAAGGTCGAGCAGTTGAAGACGCGGCCCTTGGCGGTGGTGGCTTTGAAGGTCAGTTCCGAGCCGCCGAGGAAGTCTTCCTTGCCTTTGGTGACGGGGCCCATGGTGAGTTCGTCGGTGGAGGCCAGGCCGATCGTTTCCGCGGTGACTTTGTGTATTTGCAAGACATTGGGGTTGGTCGAGCAACCGGCCAAGGTAGCCGCCAGAAGCAGTAACGCGGGGGCAAAGAGGTAGTTTTTGTTCATGGCATATCTTCCTTAATAGTGTTTCGCCCTGGTTATCAGCGATCCTCAACGGGGCACGTCAGAAAACGTGGAGTCAGGGAATCTGGCACGGCCGGCCCCTGTTAAATCTGACTCAATAGGGGGATTTATTTCAGCATGGCGTTGGAGGGGGGCATATAGGGCAAATGTGCTATGCCGAGGGCATTTCAGGGCTCTGCTAAAACCCGAGCCACTTCCTCAGTGCTGTACAACGCCTGGCGTCAAACTCTAAAATGAGAAGCATTATCATTAATGTGGATCTGACATGCACGACGACAGCTTTGCCTCGCCCGTCGCCCGGTTGTATGCGAACCATCACGGCTGGCTTCGCGGCTGGTTGCATCGGCGGTTGGGGCACAGCGCCGATGCCGAGGACCTGGCGCACGACACCTTTGTCCGCGTGATGCGCTCGCAGGAGGATGTGCGCGAGCTGCGCCAGCCCATGGCGTTTCTCGCGACCATTGCCAATGGCTTGCTGATCAACCGCTGGCGGCGCCAGGCGATCGAGCGGGCTTACCTGGAAGCGCTGGCGGCGCGGCCGGTGGCCGAGGAGCCTTCGCCGGAAGAGCGGCACTTGATGATCGAAACCCTGTTGCAGCTGGATTCGCTGTTGGTGGGGCTGTCGTCGCGGGTGCGGCAGATTTTCTTTTTGTCCCAGCTCGACGGCTTGACCTACCCGCAGATCGCCGCGCGGTTGAACCTGAGCGTGGCCCAGGTGCAGCGGGCCATGGGCAAGGCGTTCAGTGTCTGTTACGCGAGCCGTTTTGAATGAGTGGCGCCGTGGTTGATCCGCGGGTGCGGGACAGCGCCATCGACTGGATGGTCCGCGCACAGTCCGGGTTGATGAGTGATGTCGAGCATCAGGCCTTGCAGCAGTGGCGGCTGGCGAGCGCCGAGCATGAGTACGCCTGGCAGCGGGTCAGCAGCTTGCCGCTGATGCTGCAGCCTGGGGCCAGTCTGTTGGCCGATGCCACGGCGCGGCGGGCACTGGAGTCGGCCGGGGCCGATCCGCAGCGGCGTCGGCAGGTGCTCAAGTGTCTGCTCGCCCTGGGACTGTTCGGCGGGGTTGCCTGGCAAGGCGCGGATTCCACCCTGGTGCGTTCGGCCCTGGCGACTTACCGCACGAGTATCGGCGAGCGGCGGCGCTGGGTCCTGGCGGACGGTGGCTCGCTGTGGCTGAACACCGCCAGCGCCGTGAACCTGGAGCTGACCGCGCAGCGGCGCAGTGTGCAGTTGGTCGAGGGCGAGCTGGCGCTGGATACGCCGGCGGAATCGGCGTCGCTGCAACTGCTGACCCCGGACGCGGTGCTGTACAGCCGCGGCGCCAATCTGCTGGTGCGCCACGACCGCCAGGGCACCCAGGTCACGGTGCTGCGCGGCCTGGCGCAGGTCAGTGCGCGGCGCCATTGGCTACCGGTGCCGCTGCAGGCCGGTTGGCAAACCCGGGTCGACCGCCAGGGCGTCGCGGCACCGAGCCGCGTTGATCCGTTTATGGCCCAGGCCTGGCTGCGCGGCATCTTGCCGGCCGAACGCATGCGCTTGGATACCTTGCTGGCTGAACTCTCGCGTTACCGCCCGGGCTTTTTGCGTTGCAGCGCAGCGGTCGCGGCCTTGCGCGTGACCGGCAGTTTTCAGCTGGACGACACCGATGCCGCGCTGGCGCTGGTGGCCAATACGCTGCCGGTGCGCATCGAGCGACGAACCCGTTATTGGGTGACCGTGGTGCCGGCCTGAAAATATTTTTTCCCCGGGGCGCAGTTTTTTCGATCTGGCTTGGCCTTCAGGTATGACCCACCGGGACAGGTGGGTGCCAACCCCTAGGAGCCTTGCATGATCTTCCCCGCCCGAGCCTTGTGTGCCCGCACCTTTGGCCTGCTTTTCCTCAGCCTGCCGCCGCTGTGCGGCGCGGCCGTGTTCGCGGCTGGCGAGCGCCAGCACTACAGCATCGACGCCGGTCCGCTGGACCAGGCGCTGTCGCGTTTCGGCGTGCAGGCGGGGATCAATATGGCGGGCAGCGCCACGCTGACAGAAGGCAAGCGCAGCCAGGGCCTGCAAGGCGATTTCAGCACCGAGGCGGGCCTGGCGCGGTTGCTGGCGGGAACCGGCCTGGGCTATCAGCGCCAGGTTGACGGCAGCTTCGAGTTGTATCGGGCGGGCGGGGATATGGTGCTGCCGTCGCAGAAAGTCGTCGGCGAAGATCTGGAGCAGAAGGAGGTGTACTCGGCGCCGCGCTCCTCGCTGTATATCTCCGGCGAGGACATGCAGCGCTTTGGCGTGATCTCGGTCGGCGACGTGCTCAAGGGCCAGCCTGGGGTGCAGGTCGGCGACAGCCGCAACGGTGGCGGCCTGGATGTGAACATCCGCGGCATCCAGGGCCAGAGTCGGGTGGCGGTCACGGTGGATGGCTCGCAACAGGCGCTGGATGTCTATCGCGGGTATGCCGGCACCCAGCAGCGCAGCTATATCGACCCGGACCTGATCAGCGACATCGCCATCGACAAGGGCCCGAGCCTGACCTCCAGCGCCATCGGCGGCACGGTGAAGATGCGCACCCTCGGTGTCGACGACATCCTGCAGGACGGCAAGAACATCGGCCTGCGCTTGAAGGGCGACCTGTGGAACAACGGCGTCGCTCCCGCCTCCCGCGACGGCCACTCCTCGACCGAGGACCTGTACTCGGAACCGCACCGCAGCCGTGGCGGCCTGTTCGGTTCGAAGGCCGAGTCTGGCAGTGCCGCGTTCGCCTATAGCCATGAGTTGTTTGATGTGGTGGCGGCCTATGCCCACCGCAACCAGGGCAACTATTTCGCCGGCAGGAAGGGCCAGGACCGTTATCGCACCTATGACCGTCATGGCCGTGAAGACATGACGGTGGCCACCACCTATAACGCCGGCGAGGAGGTGCTGAACTCCTCTTCGGAGACTGAGTCCCTCTTGCTCAAGACCACCCTGCGCCCGGCGGACGGTCACACTTTCGACCTCGGTTACCGCCGCTACGACGGGCGCATCGGCGAAATCATGCCGTCGGACATTTTCCGTTT
The DNA here is from genome assembly GCF_002843625.1 of Pseudomonas sp. 09C 129. Classification (NCBI taxonomy): domain Bacteria; kingdom Pseudomonadati; phylum Pseudomonadota; class Gammaproteobacteria; order Pseudomonadales; family Pseudomonadaceae; genus Pseudomonas; species Pseudomonas sp. 09C 129. Next base: position 2,988,389 of record NZ_CP025261.1, read on the forward strand.
CGGCACCGGCGGCATCTACCAGTACCCCCTGGGCCATACCAAGATCGACACCTACACCGCGCGCTACCACTACCTGCCGGACGGCAATCCGCTGGTGGACCTGACGGCCAGCCTGTGGATGACCGACGCGCAAACCAGCCAGCTGACCTCGGTAGCGGCGCCGGCTTCGCAAGCCTATCGCTCGGACCGCAAATGGAGCCGGCAGGCCGACCGCCGCATCGGCGGTGACCTGGCCAACACCTCGCATTTGCAGAGCGACTATGGCGATTTCAAGCTGGACCTGGGCGGCTCGTTCCAGGTCGAAGACTTGCGCCCGCAAAAGGGCGTGGTCACCACCCAGGACGACATCAACGCCAACCGCATGCTGCGCGAAGGAGAACGGCAGGAGTTCAGCCTGAACGGCAAGCTGGAGTACAAACCGGTCGACAGCCTGACCCTGTGGGGCGGCGGTCGTTATACCTATTACCGCAGCAAGGACCACGTCGCCCAAGCGACGGCGCGCTGGGAGGAGCGTGACTTGAGGTACCTGCGGGTCTCGAACGCGGACACCTCCGGCAACATGCTGTGGTTCCCGGATTCGAACGGGCAGTACACCGACGCCACGGACCCGCGCCGGAACAATGGCATTGTCTTCAACAACACCAACTTTCCGTTCGAGGGCATCCGCTACAACGACTTCGGCGCGACCGACTCGACGGTCTATCCGTCGCAGGTGGGCGAGGTGGTCAGCGGTTATGACTATTCCGGCAAGCAGAGCAACAGCGGCGGCGCCTTTGCACCGGCCTTCGGCATCAATGTCGAGGTGCTGCCGGACACCTTCGTCTATGCGTCCTACACCCAGGGTCTGCGCATGCCCTCGCTGTTCGAAACCAGCCAGGGCGTGTTGCAGACCACACCGGGCAAAGGCCTGAAACCCGAACGTTCCAGCAGCTGGGAAATCGGCGCCAGCACGCTGCACAAAGGCCTGCTGCTGGACAACGACTCGGCGGCGCTCAAGCTGGCCTACTTCAACAACAGCATCAAGCACTACATCACCCGCTACTACGACCCGAGCCCGGGCCTGATGGGGCAGATGCGCTTCAGCAATACCGACAGCTACAAGACCAGCGGCCTGGAGCTGCAATCGCACTACGACGCGGGTCGGGTGTTCGCGGACTTTTCGTCCACCTACTACCTGAAGACCGAAACCTGCGACTCGGCCTTCGCCGCACGGCTGCGGGCCAGCAGCAATCGCTATCGGGACTTGAGCAACACGCCGAACTGCACGCCGGGCAGCTTCATGGGCTCGTACTCCAACACCCAGAATCCGCCACGCTTTTCGGCGAACCTGACCTCGGGCCTGCGCTTCTTTGACCAGTCCCTGACCGTCGGCGGGCGCGCCACCTACAGCTCGGGGCCGACGGTCAAGGCCGACGAGAACTGGCAGACCGGCGCGACCACGCCGCAGCTGGTCTACCGTGAGGTGGCGCTGTTCGATCTGTTCCTCAACTACAAGTTGAAGGAACACACCCACCTCAACGTATCGCTGCAGAACCTGACCGATCGCTACTACCTGGACCCGCTGGCGCAGAGCTTCATGCCGGCGCCGGGGCGGACGCTGCGGGTGGGGGTGTTGACGAAGTTCTGAGGGCAGGGCGGGGGCTATCGGCCGGCGGCAGGTGCTGGCCGATCCTTGTCTGTCAGCGGGCAGGGCTGGCGGTCAGGTAGCCGTCGTCTATCGGCGTCAGCCCTGTGACCAGGGCCTCCAGCAGGACCCTGACCTTGGGCAGCGTTTCACGACTTTTGACCCAGGCCAGGTTGATCGGCATTCCCTCGCTTGCCCGATGGGCAAGCACCTCCACCAAGGTCCCTTCGTCCAGCTGCCGCTGGATGAGCCAGGACGGCAACTGCGCGATACCGCAACCGGCCATGGCCGCCATCACGATGCCTTCGCCATTGCCCACCACAAGCTGGGCGGCGACCTGCCGGCGCGTCGTGGCGCCCTGGTCGTCGGTGAAATTCCAGGGATTGATCCGGCCATCCACCCAGCCATAGGCGATGCACTGATGCTGCTGCAGATCGTGCTCGGTCAGCGGGACGCCCTGCCTGGCCAGGTAGGCGGGGGAGGCACAGAAGAGGTGTCGTTCGCGGGCCAGGCAACGCTGCCCCAGCGTATCGGGCCAGGCATCCGCGCCGCCAATACGCACAACGATGTCCACGCCTTCCTTGAACGGGTCGACGAAACCGTCGGAGAAGGAAATATGCGGCGTCAGCGCTGGATGATCCTGGGCAAGGCGCAGCAGGATCGGCAGCACCTGGGCGCGGCCAAAAGCCCCTGGCAGGTCGATGCGAACACTGCCGCGGGCCTCGTTGGCTTCGGCCTTCAGTGCAAACTCGGCGTCTTCCAGGTCGGCCAGCACGCCGGTACAGGTGCGATAGAAGGTCATTCCCGCGTCGGTCAGCGCCAGGCGTCGCGTGGTCCGATGCAGCAGGCGAGTGCCCAGCCGGCCCTCCAGGCGCGCGATGCTTTTACTGACGGCGGAGCCTGTCAGGTGCATTTTCTCGGCGGCGGCCGTGAAGCTGCCAGACTCGGCCACGCAGACAAATACATCGATGCCCTTCAAGCGTTCGGAGGAAAACATAGACATTCCTTATTCGTGAATCTGGCTCCACGCACCCGGTAAAAACCATCAGCAATGAGAACTGGGTTCAGCAGTATGCTTGATCCGCGCCGGCTTTCCTGCGATTGCCACAGCGCGAACCCGACAAAAATAATGGCAATAACGATGAGGCAAGGATGCTGGCCACGCTAAGAAACTATCCGACCACGGTAAACCTGCTGCTTTCAGCGTCCCTGATCCTGACCCTCGCTCGCGCGATCACCCTGCCTTATCTGGTCATTTACTTATCGGGCCACTTCCACTTGAGCATCGCCGATGTCGGCCTGGTCATCGGCAGCACGCTGATCATTGGCTCGCTGTTGAGCCTGTATGGCGGGTTCCTGGTGGACCGGATGTCCAGCTACAGGCTGATCCTGGTCTGCAGTGGCGTGTTCACCGCGGGTTTCCTCGGCACCTTTGTCGCGCGCGATCTCTGGCTGTTCTACCTGTGCCTGGTGTCGATCAACCTGGCCTACGCGGTCATCGATATTGCCGTGAAATCGGGTTTTGGCAGACTGCTCCCCGTCGCTGGCCGGGGCGAAGTGTTTTCGATCAAATACACGCTGACCAATATCGGTTATGCCGTCGGCCCCTTTCTCGGCGCGGGGCTGGCCGGGCTGGATATCAGCCTGCCTTTTCTGTTGTCCGCGGGGCTGGGCGCAGGGTTCTTTTTTGTCTACTTCGTGTGGGGCGACAGGGGCTTGGCGGGCGTTGAACCAAGCCAGCCCCGCGCGCCATTCCTGGCCGTGGGCAAGCTGTTGCTGAGCGATCGCCGGCTGGTGTGCTTTACCCTGGGCGGGCTGCTCAGCGCCGTGGTCTTCGGCCAGTTCAGCGCCTACCTCTCGCAGTACCTGGTGGTGACCACCACAGCTGAAACCGCCTACCGGATTATCAGCAGCATCGTGGCCACCAATGCCCTGACGGTGATCAGCCTGCAATACCTCATTGGCAGAAAAATCTCCCAGCAACACTTGAGCCTGTGGCTCGCCGGCGGGCTGGTTATGTTTGTCCTGGGGCTGGCGGGCTTCGCCCTGTCGACCACCCTGGTGTTCTGGGTCGGCGCCATGGTCATTTTCACGCTCGGCGAGATTATCGTGTTTCCCGCCGAATACATGTTCATCGACAACATCGCCCCCAGCCATTTGCGGGGCATGTATTACGGGGCGCAGAACCTGAACAACCTGGGCGCGGCATTGGGGCCTGTGCTGTGCGGGACGGTCTTGGCGGTGCAGCCGCCCCAATACATCTTCTACATGCTGATGCTGTTTATCGTCGCGGGCGGGATGCTGTACTTCCTCGGGGCTGCCATTGCCGGCAATACGGCGCCGGGGGAGGAAGGTGTCGCCGGGGGCTAGCAGGGAAGGGGTTGGAGGGTCGCTGAGAAGTAGCTGGTTCGAGCCGGCAGCGGCGTGGGTCCGGCGGGTTGGCCCGCTGATCGCCCGGGCCATTTCCTATGCCTGTGGGGCCAGCGCCTGTCGATTCAACGGCGGGCGCTGATCCCCGGCCTGGCCATCAGTTGGACAGCGCCGTCACCCTGGCTCGCGCCGCGTGCAGCTTCTTGTAGCTGTCGATCAGGCGCAGGTGGCGGTCGATCCCCTCCAGCTTCATGCTGGTCGGCGTCAGGCCATAGAAGCGCACATCGCCATTCACCGAGCCAATCACCGCATCCATCCGCTCGTTGCCGAACATGCGACGGAAATTGGCTTCGTAATCTGCCAGGTCCAGATCTTCGTCGAGCTCCATCTCCAGCACCGCATTCATCGCCTGGTAAAACAGGCCACGCTCGGCGGTGTTGTCGTTGTACTGCAGGAACATCTCCACGCACTCCTTGGCTTCTTCATATTGCTGCAAGGCCAGGAAGATCAGCAGCTTCAACTCCAGGATGGTCAGTTGACCCCAGGCGGTGTTGTCGTCGAACTCGATGCCGATCAGGGTGGTGATATCGGTGTAGTCGTCCAGTTCGCTTTCTATCAGGCGCTCGAGCAACGCCTGCAACTCTTCCTCGTCGAGGCTGTGCAGGTTGAGGATGTCGGAGCGGAAGAACAGTGCCTTGTTGGTGTTGTCCCAGATCAGGTCTTCCACCGGGTAGATTTCCGAGTAGTCCGGCACCAGGATGCGGCAGGCGGTGGCGCCCAGGTGCTCGTACACGGCCATGTAGGACTCCTTGCCCATGCCTTCGAGAATGCCGAACAAGGTCGCGGCTTCCTGGGCATTGGAGTCTTCACCCTGGCCGGAGAAGTCCCACTCGACGAACTCGTAATCCGACTGGGCGCTGAAGAAGCGCCACGACACCACGCCGCTGGAGTCGATGAAGTGCTCGACGAAGTTGTTCGGCTCGGTGACCGCCTGACCTTCGAACGTCGGCGGCGGCAGATCGTTCAAACCCTCGAAACTGCGGCCTTGCAGCAGCTCGGTGAGGCTGCGCTCCAGCGCCACTTCCAGGCTTGGGTGCGCGCCGAACGAGGCAAATACGCCACCGGTACGCGGGTTCATCAAGGTCACGCACATCACCGGAAACTCACCGCCCAGGGACGCATCCTTGACCAGCACCGGAAAGCCCTGGGCTTCCAGGCCCTGGATGCCGGCGAGAATCCCCGGGTATTTGGCCAAGACTTCTGCCGGTACATCCGGCAGGGCGAATTCGCCTTCGATGATTTCGCGTTTGACGGCGCGCTCGAAGATCTCCGACAGGCACTGCACCTGGGCTTCAGCCAGGGTGTTGCCGGCGCTCATGCCGTTACTGAGGTAGAGGTTTTCGATCAGGTTCGACGGGAAATACACCACTTCGCCATCCGACTGGCGCACGAACGGCAGCGAAACAATGCCGCGCTCTTCATTGCCGGAGTTGGTGTCGAACAGGTGCGAACCGCGCAGCTCGCCTTCGCGGTTGTAGACCTTCAGGCAGTACGCATCGAGGATTTCGCTCGGCAGCTCGTCGTTGGGGCCTGGCTGGAACCAGCGCTCGTCCGGGTAATGCACGAACGGTGCGTTGGCGATCTCTTCGCCCCAGAACTGATCGTTGTAGAAGAAGTTGCAGTTCAGGCGCTCGATGAACTCGCCCAGGGCCGAGGCCAGGGCGCCTTCCTTGGTCGCGCCTTTGCCGTTGGTGAAGCACATCGGCGACTGCGCGTCGCGGATATGCAGCGACCACACGTTGGGCACGATATTGCGCCACGAAGCGATTTCGATCTTCATGCCCAGGCCGGCCAGGATGCCGGACATGTTGGCGATGGTCTGTTCCAGCGGCAGGTCCTTGCCGGCGATGTAGGTGGTATGTGCCTCGGCGCTCGGCATCAACAAGGCCTGGGCATCGGCGTCGAGGTTTTCCACCTCCTCGATCACAAACTCAGGCCCGGCCTGTACCACTTTCTTGACCGTGCAGCGGTCGATGGAGCGCAGGATGCCCTGGCGGTCCTTGTCGGAGATATCCGCCGGCAACTCGACCTGGATCTTGAAGATCTGGTTGTAGCGGTTTTCCGGATCGACAATGTTGTTCTGCGACAGGCGAATGTTGTCGGTGGGGATATTGCGGGTGTCGCAGTACAACTTCACGAAGTACGCCGCGCACAACGCCGATGACGCCAGGAAATAGTCGAACGGACCCGGTGCCGAGCCATCGCCCTTGTAGCGGATGGGTTGATCGGCCACCACCGTGAAGTCATCGAACTTGGCTTCAAGTCGGAGGTTGTCGAGAAAGTTGACCTTGATTTCCATGGGGCACACCGAATAACGAGCAAAACGAAATGGCGGCCATTATCCGGTTTTTCAGCGCGAAGTCTTGCGCTTTTCGGCAAGCGGGCCAGGTGGTTGGGGGGAGGAGGTCGCGGCCTGCGGCATCAGCTCCTCTCACTCATCACCGATTGACATCAGGCTGGCAGCCCACGCTTGGCTGGCAGTGTAGCGGGCGTAATAAGCCAGCTTCTCTGCCTTACTCAAACCGGTAAAAAACGGCAGGAAGTACTGGTCGTTGTAGTAACCCTGGGCACCTTGCAACTGCGTTCCCCACCATGCAGGGTCGTAACCCTCGAAGGCTATCCAGGGCGGCGGAACGGCGAAACGCTGGCGCTGAATGGCTTCGAGAAAGTCAGTGCTGTTGGTTACCAGGCGTACCGTGACGGCGTTGAATTCCCGGGTGGAGATAAAACAGATCAGGTGCTGGTGGTTTTGGAGGTTTTCATACTGCCTGACGGGAAGGTCGTTGAAGTTGCGTTCGTGGGTCAGGGTGAAACTGGATTCGATAAGTGCCTGGAAAGAATCCCTGTCGCTTCCATCGATCAGCAAGGCCCCGTAATAAGCCGGCACGCCTGTGTCTTCCAAGGAAACCGCGCGTAGTGGAAGGGGGAGGGCAGGAGTAGTGTGTTTAAGGGGGTCGGTGAAAACCGCTTGGAGTTCTGACAGGGAATAGCCCGTAATTTGCTCTTTGGGGGTTCGGTCAAAAAGACCTGCGATACGGCTGAAAAAATTCATATCGTCCTTGATTCAGCTTTGATGTGTTCATTGAAAGGGCTCCTCGAGGCCATTGATTTAGGGTTCCTTGAAACCCGGCAAGCCATTGGCCTTACGCCAGTCTTGGACTGTTTTCAAAATTCCCTTTGGCGAATCGTCTTCACCATCCTCGGGATAGTAAATCCAGTCAGATGCGGCGGGATTGCCAGTTATTTTAATAAAGTGCTCTAACAGCTCATCCTGATATTTCTCTGTACCCACCGCATTGCATATTTCTTCGAGTAGCTCAAGAAAATCACTTTCGGTGTATTCGGACAAAGAGCTTGCAAGCTTGATCATCGTTTGTTGTTCCTGTGCAAGTCGATGTGGTGTCTTGGCGTGACGACACCAAGGTTATCTAAATCGTAAACCTCACCGCTTTCTGAAATAGGTATCTTGTGATGCAGTTCAAAGGAGCGTCGCCCGCCAACGGTATCAGAGGCTCTTGCGCGTGGAGCCATGCCGTCTCGCACTCGTGCCTTGTTGCTGTTGTTAAACTGCGCAGCTAATTCTGGATCATCACTTACAGCCCTCCACAACTCCTCCCGAAAAGCATCAAAGCTTCTGAACTCCCTCCCGCGCAACTGATCAGCAATCCCTGTAGGTATCGGAGAACCTAACCCGGAGTCGGCCCCCGCGAGCCAGAGACCTTCTACGTCCTGCCCCCGACCCGTAACCGTACCGGGCGTCTTGCGCACGCTCAGTACGATATAGAGCGGCCGAACCCCGGACCCCGGCGGGAACACCAGGATGAAGTCCTTGTACTCCGGCGGGTAGATCGGGTTGACGATGAGGGTGTCCGCCTGTTCGGTGGGCGGAAAGATCCAGATGTGGGGGGCTTGGGGCGCGGCCTCCAGCGGGGGGATGCCGGAGGTGCTGGACGGGTCCACCGCGGGTGTCCAGATCAGGGTGACACCGTCGCCGAAGTCGGCTACTTGCTGCTGGCCTTTGGCAGCGAAGCGCACCACCGGGACCATTTCCCAGCCACGCTGCTTTTGCGTGTTGTAGCCATAGCCCTTGAGCGTGCCGTCGGACCGTTGTTCGAGATGCAGGCGCACGCGGGTGCGGCCTTCTTTCAGCGCGTCGAGTTGCTCTGGCGTGTACAAGGCGCTGTCGCCCAGGCTCGACGGCCAGAGCATGGCCACCACGCCAGCCAGGGCACCGGCGACGACCCCGCCGGTGGCCACGCTAGCCCCGGCGGACGCCACGGCCTCGCCACCCAGCGCAAGGCTACCCAGCACGGGGGGAAGGGTGCCGCTGATTTTCTTGAGCGGGATATTCCCCGTCGCGTTCGCGCCACGGCCCCCCAGCAAGACAAGCTCGCCATAGTCCTTGATGGCGTCGGTGGGAATCGCCCCGGATGGGCTGAGGTAGTCCATGACCCCGTCGGGCAGCTTGCAGGATTTGGTGAATGTGCAGCCGGCCATCGCCTGTTGCTTGCGGGGTGGGCTGGCGAGGCTGTCTGCGTAGGCTTGTTGGCGAACCAGCATCCGTTCATAGGCGTTCTGCCTGGCCTCTTGTTCCGCCCGTTCGCTGGGGGTCATGTCTCGGTAGCTGACATGGTGCCCGTCGCCGGAAGGGGGATTCTTGATCGGGGGAAGTCTGTTGCGCGCCATCGAGGGTTCTGCCTGTCCATCCGTTGCGGTTTTCCAGCCGGAGGCGGGATGGCATCAACCCTATTGGGTAGGACGAGGCATTACTCTGGGAGGAATCTGAAAGGTTTGAAGGGCGAGTCTTTATTTTTTACGGGCTGACAAGCAGGACGATTCTGGCTAATGCCGATCCGTTAAGGACGAGAGTGGGGCTGGTGTAGGAGCGAGCTTGCTCGCGATGGACTTGAGAGCGCCGCGTTCATCCACTCGACACGCGTTATCGTTAACCGCCGTCGCGAGCAAGAACTAGGCGTCCCCCTTGTAAGCTGGTTTTACCTGCTTCGGATCGTGGTTCCCAAAGGTTTCAAGATCGTGAGCGAGCCTGATCCGGCTCAGGCTTCCCGGCCGTGGGCCGCCGCGGCCAGTTGTTCGGTATCGACCCGCACGAAAATCGAGTCGCCGATCGCCGTCAGCACATCGCCGGCGTAGACCTCGCAGATCACCCGGCTCTTGCGCCCGACTTCACCTTCGACCCTGGCGCGCAAGGTCAGGGGCACGCCCATCGGTGTGGGCTTGATGAATTTGATGCCGAGGTTGCCGGTCACGCAGTTGATTCGTGGCTGGCTGTCCAGGGCGCGTTTTTCAGCGCGGTAGTGGTAGGCCATGGCGGTCCAGTTCGAGTGGCAGTCCACCAGCATGGCGATCAGGCCGCCGTATACAAGCTCGGGCCAGCCGCAGTATTGGCTGTCCGGCAGGTGCTCGGCCATCACATGCACCCCATCCTCATGCCAGTGGCTCTTGATGTGCAGGCCATGGGGGTTGCGGCTGCCGCAGCCAAAACAAACGCCGTCCGGCGCGGTGCTGTCTTGCAGGGAGAGTGGGTGCATGTGTCTTACCTTTCTTATTGTTGGAGAAGGAAAACCTCAGGCCGCCTGTGCCTGTATCTGCAGGTCGCCGTCGATGTCCTTGACCAGCCCGCTGGCCAGCAGCAGGGGCAGCAGGCGCTGGTGCAGTTGCGGCTCGACGAATTCCTTGACGGTGTCCAGCGCCAGGTTGCCGCTGGTTTCCAGCTCGGCCTTGGTGTAGGACAGCCAGGCCTTCTTCAGCACCAGCAGTACGTCGCTGCCGGCGGTGGTGGCGAAGCGGCGGTGGGTGACTTTACCGCCGAAGTCGAAGCTGTGCTGGTAGGCATAACCGCTCTCGACACCCGCGCTGGCGACACAACGACCGCAGGTGCATTTGCCGTCGCCGAAGGCCGTGCGCAGATAGGTGTTGAAGTCCACCACGGGCTTGAGCCCCAGGCGCTTGTCGACTTCGAACAGATCCCCGGTCAGTTTTTCTTCAGTGCTCAACGTCCATTTCCTCAAGTCATGCGGCGTGTTTTCACAGGGCCGCACGATACCAGCCAGACGCTTGCAGGGGTAATTTTCTGCCCGGAGGGGGCGAGAACCCCTGCGCCAGGAACCTGGACCGGCGGTTGTTGCCGAGCCTGGCGCCCGTAGTGAACAAGTGGCCAGTAAAAGAGAGGCACATTGCCTTCTCCGATAAGGTCCGATGCTGGCCCCGCGGTCGCTTAATCACCGCCAAAATCACTTTAATTTCAGGTGGTTAGGTAGATCGAAAAATGCGCAATGTGTGGATGACGCTGACCTCGTTCGCCTTGGTCAGCGTGGCTGTCGCGGCCGAGGGCAAGGAGTTGCCGGCCAATGACCGGTATGTGTGCAGTTGGGGCGCGGGGACGGCGGCGCGGGCGCAGGAGCTGAAACTGTCGGGCGTTTCGCTGTATGCCGCGCGGCAGAAGCTGCAGACCTACAAGTTCAGCAAGGGCTGGATGCGCATGCTGGCCCTGGGCATTACCGAACAGACCTACGACAGCCCCTCGCGGGCCAAGCCGGCGACGGTGCGGCAGAGTTTTTACGACGATTGCGTGCGCTACAAGCTGGCGCGCAAATAACCGGGGAAGGCACGCGCAATTGCCGGTTGCCCGGGCTGCCATGCTGGCGTGGGCGCCGGCGATCCTGGGTCGAGGCATGTCGGCTTTGCCTCATGTACCCGGACCTTTGGTCCATGGGCCGACAGAGTCCGCCGCCATCTGATCCGTATTTTTCTTCGTCACCTGCGTCTGTATCGGGATCAGATCTGGCCTGACAATAACGCACCCCTCAGGCGCACCGGTCCGCCGGCTGGAGCCTGAGGCTGCGTTCTGCTTTTCGCGCTGGCGAAAACCTATTGTTCAGGAGGCCTTTATGGCGAAGATGGCGATTTTCTTGTTTGGATTCTTGGCACTGACCATCGCGATCGGTCTGCTGGCGACCATCTCCCCGGTCTGAGGGGAAACCTCAGCCCCGTCTCGCCGAGGCGGGCCGAACCGCTATTTGGAAAACTTCCTCGCCCCGGCCACGCACAGAATCACCGCCACGGTCACTCCCAGCATGCCCAGGCTGACCTGTTCATGCAGCAGGGTGGCCGCCAGGGCCAGGCCAAAGAACGGTTGCAGCAACTGCAACTGGCCGACGGCGGCGATCCCTCCCTGGGCCAGCCCGCGATACCAGAAGACAAAGCCGATCAGCATGCTGAACAGCGCGACGTACCCCAGGCTCAGCCAGGCGGGCAGGGTGATGCTGCTAAACGACGGCGGGGCGCGCAACAGGCTCAACACGGCCATGACCGGCAGCGCCAGCACCAAAGCCCAGGAAATCACCTGCCAGCCGCCCAGGGTGCGGGAGAGCTTGGCGCCTTCCGCGTAACCCAGGCCGCAGACCAGGATCGCCAGCAGCATCAGGATGTCTCCGGCCGGCGCGGCGCTCAGCCCCTGGGACAGGGCAAACCCCACCACCAGCAGGCTGCCCAGCACCGAGAACAGCCAGAACACCGGCCGCGGCCGCTCGCCGCCGCGCAGCACGCCGAACGCCGCGGTGGCCAGTGGCAGCAAGCCCAGGAAGACGATGGAGTGGGCCGAGGTCACATACTGCAGGGCCAGCGCGGTCAGCAGCGGAAAGCCCACCACCACGCCCAGGGCCACTATCGCCAGAGGCCACAGCTGGTTTCTACTTGGGCGTTTTTCCTTGAACAGCAGCAACAGGCACAAGGCCAGGACCCCGGAGATGCTGGCGCGGGCCACCGTCAGGAACAGCGGGTCGAATTCCAGCACGGCGACCCGGGTGGCCGGCAGCGAGCCGCTGAAAATCAGCACGCCGATAAAACCGTTGAGCCAGCCGCTCGCGGCCTTTTGCGTGGTGGGGTGTGGCAGGGGGGATGTCCGTTCCATTCAGGGGCTCAGCTCTGTTCAAGGGTAAGCGCCGCGCTACAGGGCGGGATTGCGCCTGGGCTGCTCAGGCCCCATCCTAGGAGCGCTAAGCAATACAATCAAAATATTGTCATGGATACATTTCGCTATGGCCCGTGCCCGCTACAAACAACTGGTCGATGCTTTTGCCGCCGATATCCGTGGCGGCGCCCTGCCGCCCGGCGCCCGCCTGCCGACTCACCGCGAGCTGGCCGCCAGGGAAGGGCTGGCCCTGGTGACCGCCTCGCGGGTGTATGCCGAGCTGGAGGCGATGGGCCTGATCAGTGGCGAAACCGGGCGCGGCACCTTTGTCCGCGAGACCGCATTGCCGCCGGGCCAGGGCGTCGACCAGCAGGCCACTGCGGCGGGCACTCTGGACCTGAATTTCAACTATCCGGCGTTGCCCGGGCAGGCCGAAGTGTTGCGCGGCGGCCTGCGCCAACTGGCGGCCGCCGGTGACCTGGAGGCGCTGCTGCGCTACCAGCCCCACAGTGGTCGCAGCCACGAGCGGGCCGCGGTGGCGCGGTATCTGGTCTCTTGCGGGTTGCGGGTAGACGCCGAGCAGGTGTCGATCGTCAGCGGCGCCCAGCATGGCCTGGCGACCACGGTGATGGCGCTGCTCAAGCCCGGCGATGTGGTCGCCACCGATGCCTTGACCTACCCGGGGTTCAAGGTGGTGGCCGACGCCCACGGCGTGGAGCTGGTGTCGATTGCCCTGACCGAGCACGGCCCCGACCTGGCGGCCTTCGAGCAGCTGTGTCGCAGCCGACGGGTGCGGGCGGTGTACGCCATGCCGACCCTGCACAACCCCATGGGTTGGGTGCTGGATCTGGCGTGGCGCGAGCGTCTGGTGCACATAGCCCGGCAGCATCGCCTGCTGATTATCGAAGACGCCGCCTATGCCTTTCTCGCCGAGGATCCGCCCGCGCCGCTGGCAGCCCTGGCGCCGGAACTGACGGTGTATGTGTCGGGCTTTTCCAAGAATGTCGCCACCGGGCTGCGGGTCGGTTTTGTCGTCGCGCCGCCGGCCTGGGTGCCGCAGATCGAACGGGTGATCCGCGCGACCACCTGGAACACTCCCGGGGTGATGACGGCGTTGGTCTGCAACTGGATCGACGACGGCACCGTGGCGCGCCTGGAAACCGAGAAGCGCCAGGACGCGCAAGCCCGGCAGGCGCTGGCCAGGGAGGTGTTGGCCGGCCTGGCGTACATCGGGCATCCGGCGTCCTATTTTCTCTGGCTGCCGCTGCCCGAGGAGGTGCGTGCCGATCAGGTGGCCATGGCCTTGCTGCGGGAGAATGTCTCGGTGTCCACCGCCGAGCCCTTTGTCAGCGCCGCGCCGGTGCCCCACGCGATTCGCCTGGCCCTGGGCTCGGTCGATATGGATCAGCTGCGGGTGGCACTGGAAAGGGTGCGCAAGGTGATTGCTCAATACGCCTACTGAAGGCCCCGCGCGGCAAGGCGCGGGAGCCCGTTGGCCGTCAGACCTTGAACTGGGTTACCAGGCCGTTGAGTTCCACCGCCAGGCGCGACAGGTCCTGGCTGGCGGCGTTGCTCTGGTTGGCTCCGGCCGAGGTCTGGGTCGCCAGGTCGCGGATGTTCACCAGGTTGCGGTCCACCTCGCGGGCGACCTGGGCCTGCTCTTCGCTGGCGCTGGCGATCACCATGTTGCGTTCGTTGATCGAGGTGATGGCCTGGGTGATCTGGTCCAGGGCCAGGCCCGAAGCGCGGGCGGCTTCCAGGGTCAGGTGGGCGCGTTCGTTGCTGTGGCGCATGGCGCTGACCGCGCCTTCGGTGCCTTCTTCGATGGTGTTGATCATGCTTTCGATTTCCTGGGTCGACTGCTGGGTGCGATGGGCGAGAGCCCGCACCTCATCGGCGACCACGGCGAAACCGCGTCCGGCGTCGCCGGCCCGGGCGGCCTCGATGGCCGCGTTGAGGGCCAGCAGGTTGGTCTGCTCGGCGATCGAGCGGATCACCTCCAGGACCTGACCGATATTGCGCACATCCACCGCCAGGTGCTCGACCTGCTCGCAGGTGCGGGTCACTTCGTCGGCCAGGTCGCCGATGGAATCGACGGTGTGTTGCACCTGCTGCCGGCCGTGGTGGGCGGTGGCGTCGGTTTCCCGGGATGCTTCGGAGGTGCTGACGGCGTTGCGTGCCACTTCTTCCACCGCCGCGGTCATTTCGTTGACCGCGGTGGCGGCCTGTTCCAGCTCGTTGCTCTGCTGGTGCAGGGTCTTGCTGGAGTCCTCGGTCACCGCATGCAGTTCCTCGGCGGCCGACGCCAGCTGGCTGGAGGAATCGGCGATCTTCTGCAGGGTGCTGCGCAGGCTGTTCTGCATGCGTTGCAGGGCGTGCAGCAGGCGCGCTGGTTCGTCGTTGCCGGTCACGCTGATGGCATGGCACAGGTCGCCGCTGGCGATGGTTTCGGCGACTGCCACGGCCTGGCTCAGCGGCCGCACGATGCTGCGGGTGAGCACGATGGCCAGGCCGACGGTCAGCACCAGCACGATGGCCAGGATCGCCAGCACCAGCCCGACCGCGCTCTGGAACACTTCGTTGCTGCGCGTGGCGGCCACTTCGCCGCCGTGGGTATTCACCTCGACCACGCTCAGCAGTTCCTTGAGCATGGCGTCGGCATTGGTCAGGAACGGCCCGCCGTCGACGATGGCGATCGCCTCGTCCTTGCGCCCCTGGCGCGCCAGGTCGAGGACGCGCTGCTGGTCCTTGAGGTACAGCGCCCTGACCCCCAGGTAGCGCGCGTACGCAGCCTTTTCCTCGGGGGCGATACTGAGCTTTTCGTAGGCCAGTTGCTGGGCCGACAGTTGCTCGTCGAGTTGCTTGATCCGGTCCAGCAGGGCCTCGACTTCGGTTCTGTCGCGTACGACCAGCAGGCGCAGGGTCAGGGTACGGATCTGGGTACTGGTCAGGGCCACGGCGTTGGCCGCGACGATCGAGGGCAGCCAGTTCCTGTCGACCTCGAGCGACTGCTCGTTCATGCGCCGCATTTCCAGCAGGGAGAACGCCCCGAGCGCAACCGCGAGCAACGCGATCAGGGCAAAACTGAGGCCTGCACGGCGGGAAATGTTCATCGATCGTAAAAGCATGACTGTGTTCCTTGTGGCGGCAAAAGGCACAACCTGCGCGGCATCCGGCAGGTTCGCAGCAAAGCGGCGCGCGCTCGGAAAGGCTCCGGGGCGTCGTCGGTTCTTGCAGGCAAGACAGGCGGGAGGCGCATCGTGGCGCCTTCTTTTATGAGGTCTTCCGGGGTGGATGGGGCTGCACGGGCCCTGGCCGGAAAGGTGGTGATGATATCACAGTGATGTCGGTGGCGTCGGCGAGGTGGAGCGCAGGGCTCCACCTTGAGGGCTCAGCCGTGCTGGATGCCTGCGCGTTTCAGCAACTGCTTGCAGCGCTCGGACAGGTGGGTCACCCGCAGGTGCTTGCCGGCCTTGCCGTAGCGTTCGCGCAGGGTTTTCAGGGCGGCGATGGCCGAGTAGTCGACGAAGCTCAGGTGGCGGCAGTCGAGGGTCACCTGGGCCGGGTCGCCCGCCGGGTCGAAGTGGTTGAGGAAGGAGGTGGTCGAGGCAAAGAACAGGGTGCCGTGGACCCGGTACAGCTTGCTGCCGTCGGCTTCCTCATGGCTGTCGGCGTACAGCTCGCGCGAATGCTGCCAGGCGAAGTTGAGGGCGGCGATGACGATGCCGCACAGCACCGCGATGGCGAGGTCGGTGAACACGGTGATGATGGTCACCGCGACTATCACCAGCATGTCGTTCAACGGCACTTTGTGCAGCACCCGCAGCGAGCCCCAGGCGAAGGTCTGCTGGGCCACCACGAACATCACCCCCACCAGCGCCGCCAGTGGAATGCGCTCGATCAGGGGCGAGAGAAACAGCACGAACAGCAGGATCATCGTCCCGGCGACCACCCCGGACAGCCGGCCACGGCCGCCGGAGCTGAGGTTGATCACGGTCTGGCCGATCATTGCGCAACCGCCCATGCCGCCGAACAGGCCGGAGGCGATATTGGCCGCGCCCAGGGCCACGCATTCGCGGTCGGGGAAGCTGCGGCTCTCGGTGATTTCGTCGGTGAGGTTGAGGGTCAGCAGGGTTTCCAGCAGGCCGACCATGGCCATCAGGAACGCGTAGGGGGCGATGATGCCCAGGGTCTCCAGGTTCCACGCAATGTCCGGCAGCACCAGGCGTGGCAGGCCGCCGGCGATATGGGCCATGTCACCCAGGGTGCGGGTCGGCAGGCCCAGCAGGTAGACCAGCAGGCCGACCCCGAGGATCGCCACCAGCGCCGGCGGCACCGCGCGGCTCAGGCGTGGCAGCAGATGGACGATGGCCATGGTCAGCGCCACCAGCCCGAGCATCAGCCACAGGGGCGTGCCGCCGAGCCAGCGTTCATCGGCCTTGAAGTGCTCCAGCTGGGCCAGGGCAATGATGATCGCCAGGCCGTTGACGAAGCCGAGCATCACCGGGTACGGCACGATCCGCACCAGCTTGCCCAGGCGCAGCAGGCCGAAGGCGATCATGACCAGGCCTCCCAGCAGCACCGTGGCCAGCAGGTACTGCACGCCGTGCTGCACCACCAGCGCGACGATCACCACCGCCATCGACCCGGCGGCGCCGGAAATCATCCCCGGGCGGCCGCCGAACAGCGCGGTCAGGGTGCAGATGATAAAGGCCCCGTACAGGCCCATCAGCGGGTTGAGGTGGGCGACCAGGGCGAAGGCGATGCACTCGGGCACCAGGGCGAAAGAGGTGGTGAGTCCGGCCAGGACGTCGGCGCGAAGGCGAGCGGGTTTCATGGTTTACCTGAGAGGGTGGCCAGGGGCGGCCGGGGTTGCGAGGGAGTGTCGAAAGGCGGCGAATGTTACGGAATTACAGCCGCGCCAGCCAGCCGTGGGGCTTGTATTGATGGGCGCTCGCGGCAAGACTGCATGGCTTCGGCGCTTAATACCGGGCAGCCAAGGAGCCTCCATGCCATCAAGCAAACGCGAGCAGGCGCGTCTCGAACGCCGCCTGGCTGCCAGCCTCACCGACGCCTGCGAAACCGCCAAGGCAGAAATCGTCGGGTTCTCCTGGCTGACCCATGTGGTCGATTACGCGGCGTTTCCCGCCAGCCTGAGGGTGGTATGGGTGTTCGACACCCAGGCCAGCAAGTCCCTGGCCCTGGCCTGCGGGCAGGGCGAGCGCATGCTCGAACTGACAGCCATGGCGCTGCATGACGCCGGCGTGGAGTTGCAGGCGCTGGCGGCCCATGTGCGCTACGACAGCGAAGAACAGTGCCAGCGCATCAACGGCGGCAACTGGCAACAACGCCTGGCGCGGCTGGGCTGAGCGCCGCTGGCAAGCGCGGCTAAACGCCGCACCCGACCAAGGTCGCACACAACCTGTCATCCATTTGGCAGGAAGCGGGGTGCCGCGTTTTGCTACCATGCGTGGCTTTTACGGATGGGCCGCCTGGCGGGTCGTCTGGACTTTCGGCTCCTCAAAGGGCGGTAACGAATGAGTGTTTTGTTGAGTCGCCGCGAGGTGATTGCAGGTATGGGGGTGTTGGGTCTCGGTCTTCTGGCCGGCTGCGATACCCGGGGCCAGCTGTCGTACAAATATGGCAAGGATCTGAGCGACAAGATCATGGGCCGTACCTTCAAGCTGAAGGACACCGAGGGCAACGTCAGGACGCTCTCAAGCTATAGCGGCCTGATGCCGATGGTGTTCTTCGGTTTCACCCAGTGCCCGGCCATCTGCCCCACGACGCTGGCGCGCGCGGCCCAGGCCAAGAAACTGATGGGCCGCGACGGCGACCGCCTGCAGGTGATCTTCATCACCCTGGACCCCGAGCGGGATACCCCGGAGGTCCTCGACGCCTACGTCAAGGCCTTCGACCCGTCGTTCGTCGCGCTGTACGGCACGCTGGAGCAGACCGCGGCCACGGCCAAGGAATTCGACGTGTTCTACGAGAAGATCCCCAGCGGTTCGACCTACACCCTGTCCCACACCGCCACCAGTTTTGTCTACGACTCCCGGGGCACGTTGCGCCTTGGCTTGTCCCAATCGCTTACCGCGCAAGAGTGCGCGGAAGATCTACTGACCGTCATGGAGGTCTGCTGATGTACCCGGCCCTGAATAAAACCGCTATCGCCCAACGCGCCAAACGCATCCTGATCGGCCTGTCCCTGCTGGGCCTGGCGGGCCAGGCCGCGGCCCAGACCCAGGTCGACGACGCCTGGGTACGCGCCACCGTCGCCGGGCAACAGGCGACCGGGGCCTTCATGACCCTGACCGCCAGCGACGACAGCAAGCTGCTCAGCGTCGAGTCGCCAGTGGCCAAGATTGTGCAGATTCACCAGTCGAGCATGCACAACGATGTGATGAGCATGCGCCCGGCGGACTTCGTCGCGTTGCCGGCCGGCAAGGCCGTTGCCCTGGACCCCCACGGTTATCACGTGATGCTGATCGACCTGGTGGCCCAGGTGAAGGAAGGCGACAAGGTGCCGCTGACCCTGGTGGTGGAAAATGCCAAGGGCGAAAAAGAGTCGATCAAGGTCGAGGCCCAGGCCCGCGCGCTGAACATGCCCGACCACAGCAAGATGCAGCATTGATGGTTGGCGGCACCTGCGACGACCGGCAGCCAGGCTGAAGCATGGCCAAGGAAATCGACAACCCCTGCATCGCCGTTTGCCAGTTGAGCGGCGACCTGTGCCTGAGTTGCGGGCGCAGCAAGGACGACATCCGCCAATGGAAGCGCATGAAGCGCCCGGAAAAGATGGCGGCGGTGCAGCGGGCGAGCCAGCGCTTGAAGGCGCTGCGCAAGAAGGGCGGCGGCGCCAGCCGCTGATCTCCCCCCCAGCCGGCCTCCAGCGCCGGCCTTCAGGTTCCCGGCGTCTGCGCCGCACACTCGCGTAACCAGGCGATACAGGCCGAGACCCGTCGCGGCAGGGTCTCCAGGGCCGGGTGGACGATGTAGTAATCGTATTCGCCGCTGCGGGTAAACCCGGTGAAGGGCAGCACCAGCTGGCCTTGCCCGATCGCCTCGCTGACCAGATGCTCGCGCCCGATCGCCACGCCGGCATGGTGGATGGCGGCGGTGACGCAAAGGTCCGAGCGATCGAAAGTCACCCCGCGCTTCGGCATGGCCACATCATCGCCGTGCTGGCGAATCCACAGCGCCCATTCGGAATCGAAGGTGGCATGGTCCCAGGCCAGCGAGTCATGCAGCAGGGTGCAGTGCTGCAGTTGCTCGACCACGCCGGTCAATCCATGGCGTTCGGCGTATTGCGGGCTGCACACCGGTGCGACCCGCTCCTGCATCAGCTTGTGCGCCGCCAGCCCATGGAACTCGCCATTGCCGTAGTACAGCGCCAGGTCGATCTGCCGGGTGCGGAAGTCGATGCGGTCGTTGCCCACCCGCAGGTCGAGCCTGACCCCGGGAAAACGCTGGCCGAACTCGGCCAGGCGCGGCACCAGCCAGGAATGGGCGATGGACGGGTGGGCGTACAGGGTCAGCGGCCCGGCCAGGTCGGCGTCGACCGGCTGGGCCAGGACTTCGGACAGCTCGCCCAGGGTCTGCTGGAGGATCGCGAAAATCCGTTCGCCGGCCTCGGTCAGCTCGACCCGCCGGGTCAGCCGGCGGAACAGCTGGATCGACAGCTCCGCCTCCAGCCGGGCGATGCGATGGCTGACCGCGCTGGCGGTCAGGCACAACTCATCGGCGGCTTTGCTGAAACTCAGGTGGCGGGCCGCGACCTGGAAGGTGAACAGGTTCGAGAACTGGCTGCTGTTGAGCTTGGCGTCCAGTCGGGGCGGTAGGTTGTACAAGCCGGCACTTCTCCTGTGGGTCGGTTATGAGCCTTGCAGCACCCGGGCGCCTTGCGCCAGGTAGGCCTGCATCTCGGTGTCCGGGACCATGCTGCCGCCCGTGGCCCAGACCAGGTGGGTGGCCCGGGCGTAAGCCGCGGCGCTCAGGCCGCTGCGCTGCAAGTACTGGTCACGCTGTGCCTGCACCCGGGCGATGCCTGGGACACCGGCCACCGCCGAGGGCTCCAGGTGCAGCTGTTGGTGCTTGGCCATCAGCCAGACCAGAGCATGCAGTTCGTCATCGCTGACGGTGTAGTAACCCTCGATCAGCCGCTGCATGGCGCGGCCGACAAAACCCGAGGCGCGGCCGACGGCCAGGCCGTCGGCGGCGGTGCGGTTGTCGATGCCGAAGTCCTGCACCGACACCTCGTCATGCAGCCCGGTGTGCACCCCAAGCAGCATGCACGGCGAATGGGTGGGCTCGGCAAATATACAGTGAACGGCGTCGCCGAACGCCAGCTTCAGGCCGAACGCCACGCCGCCGGGGCCACCGCCGACACCGCAGGGCAGGTAGACGAACAGCGGGTGCTCGGCATCGACCCGGACCCCGGCCTGCGCCAGTTGCCGGCTCAGGCGTTCGGCGGCCACGGCGTAGCCGAGGAACAGGTCGGTGGAGTTTTCGTCATCGACGAAGTGGCAGGCCGGATCGGCGCTGGCCTGTCGGCGCCCCTGGGCCACGGCGATGCTGTAGTCGCTCTGGTATTCCATGACATTCACACCGTGGGCGCGCAGCTTGTCCTTCTTCCATTGGCGGGCGTCGGCGGACATGTGCACCGTGACCTGGAAGCCCAGCCGGGCGCCCATCAGGCCGATGGACAGGCCCAGGTTGCCGGTGGAGCCGACGGCGATCCGGTAGTGGCTGAAGAACGCCCGGGCCTCGGGCGAGTCGAGCACGCTGTAGTCCTGGTCCGGGCGCAGCAGGCCGGCCTCCAGGGCCAGGCGTTCGGCGTGCTTGAGCACCTCGTAGATACCGCCGCGGGCCTTGATCGACCCGGAGATCGGCAGGTGGCTGTCCTGCTTGATCCACAGCGCGCCGGGCAGGGCCTGGCCATAGCGGTCGGCCAGCACCGCCTGCAAGGCCGGCAGCGGCTGGATCGGCGATTCGAGAATGCCGTTGTTGGCCAAGGTCTCGGGGAAGGCCACGCGAAAATACGCGGCGAAACGCGCAAGGCGCGCGCTGGCGTCGGCCACGTCGGCGGCGCTCAGCGGCACGTCGCCCAGGCCATCGGCCAGGGGCGCGCGGGTGGCGGTGAACCAGGTAGTTTCGCGCAACGCGATAAGCTCTTCGAGCAGCGGGAAGCGGCGGGTCCAGGTAGCGAGTGGCTGGCCTGCGATCATGGGGAAGTTTCCTGTGGCAAAGGTTTAAACGAAATGAGAGAGGGCCAGGGTCAGCAGCAGGGCAACCGCCGAGGCCAGGACCGTGGCGCTGGTGAAGGTCTTGAGGGCATCGGTCAGCGACACCCCGAGGTATTCCTTGACCACCCAGAAGGCTGAGTCGGTGACGTGGGTCCAGCCGATGGCCCCGGCGCCGATGGCGACCACGATGATCTCCTTGCTGTAGCCGGAGTCGACGCCCAGGGTCGGCAGCACGATGGCGGCGGCGCTCATCATGGCCACGGTCGCCGAGCCCACCGCGAAGTGCATCAGGCCCGCCACCAGCCAAGCCAGGACTACGGGGTTGATGTCCAGCCGGGTCAGGGAATCGGCCAGCACCTTGCCCACGCCGCTGTCGATCAGGATGCCGTTGAAGGCACCACCGGCACCGATGATCAGCAGGATGCTGGCCAGCGGCGGCAGGCTTTTCTGGGTGTGCCCCAGCAGGTCTTGCATGCCCAGGCCACGGCGCAGCCCCAGGGACCAGTAGGCGAAGACCACGGCGATCAGCAGCGCCACCAGCGGGTTGCCGAAGAACGACAGCAGCCCGGACAGCGTCGAGCCGGCGGGCAGGGCGCTGGCGAAGGTCTTGCCGATCATCAGCAGCAGCGGCAGCAGGATGGTCAGCAACGTCAGCCAGAAGCCCGGCAGCACTCGTTCGCCACGGGCCTCGCAGCGCTCCTCGAGGAAGGCCGCCTGCCAGGGTTCGGCCTGGCTGCGCGCCACCAGGCGGATCCACAGCGGCCCGGCGACGATGGCGGTGGGCAGGCCGACGATCAGGCCGTAGAGGATCACCTTGCCGACGTCGGCCCCCAGCAAGTGGGTAATGGCCATGGCCGCCGGGTGCGGCGGCAGCATGCAGTGCACGCACATCAGCGACACCGCCAGCGGCACGCCGAGGTGCAGCAGGTTGAGGCGGGTGGCCTTGGCCACCACGTACACCAGCGGAATCAGCAGGATGTAGCCGACCTCGAAGAACACCGGGATGCCGGCGATGAACCCCACCAGCATCATCACCCAGGAGGCGCGCCGCTCGCCCAGGGTGTCGAGCAAGGTCCGGGCGATGCGTTCGGCACCTCCGGACTCTTCGAGCATCTTGCCGAGGATACTGCCCAGCCCGATGATCGCGGCGAGAAACCCCAGGGTATCGCCCAGGCCCTTCTGGAACGATTCGAGCATGGCATTCAAGGGCATTCCCGAGCCCAACCCGACCAGGCCGCAGGCGGCGATCAGCGCCAGAAAGGCATGCACCCTGAACCTGACAATCAACACCACGATCATCACGATCGCGGCTAACAACACCCACAGCAACGCGCCATTGCTTTGCATCGGCCAACCCTCTTATTGATTTTGTGACGGGGTCCGTCAAAGGACTTCGCGGGACGAGAGTTAACGCTCGGCCGCGCGGGGCTGACAAAAGATCATTGCTCAGCAGATGGGTGATGCTGGGTCAGGCGTGGGAATGGGCGTGGGAATGGGAGCCGCGAGGCCGGTCCGGCCGTGGAATCCCGGGCCACGGGCGTGACCCGGTCGAGGGGTGTGAGTCAGCCGGCGGTGCTTTCCGGCAGTCTGGCGATGACCTTGATCTCGAAGTCGAAGCCATAGAGCCAGGTCACGCCCACGGCGGTCAGCGTCGGGTGCGGCGCCTGGCCCCAGAACTCCGGCACCACCTTCCAGATGGTTTCGAAGCGGGTTTCGGGATTGACGATAAACACCGTGACATCGATCACATCCTCGAAGGAGCTGCCGGCGGCCGCCAGGATGGTGTTGAGGTTGGTGAACGCGAGGCGCACCTGGGCCTCGAGGTCCGGCTCGGGCGAGCCGTCGGCGGTGCTGCCGACCTGCCCCGAAACGAACAGAAAGCCATTGGAGCGGATCGCCGGCGAGTAGCGGTTGCGCTGGTAAAGTGCCTGGCGTTCGGGCGGAAAAACCACGTCGCGCTGAGTCATGTGTTGCCTCCATCGATAAGGGCCGAAGCCGACCTGGAATGAACGATGAAGCTGACTCTAGGCACTTGCGCCGGGCCGATAAACCAGCAACCGTAGCCATCACTGTTTGTGGAATCCAAACAATCCAATGGTTAGCCGGGGTGGAAATGGACCGATTTGATGCGATGCAGGCCTTTGCCCGGGTGGTGGAGGCGGGCAGCTTCACCAAGGCCGCCGACACGCTGCACATGAGCAAGACCAGCGTGACGCAACTGGTGCAGCAGCTGGAGGCGCGCCTGCGGGTCAAGTTGCTCAACCGCACCACGCGCCGGGTCCACCTGACCGCCGACGGCGCGGTGTATTACGAGCGTGTGGTGCGCCTGCTGGCCGACCTCGACGATGCCGAGACCAGCCTGTCCAGTGCCTCGGCGCTGCCCAGGGGACGCCTGCGGGTGGATGTGCCCAGCCCGTTGGCGAGCATGATCCTGGTGCCGGCGCTGCCCGGGTTTCACGCCCGCTACCCGGACATCCAGATCGACCTGGGCGTCAGCGACCGCATCGTCGATGTGCTTGGCGAGAACGTGGATTGCGTGGTGCGCGGCGGCGAGTTGACGGACCAGTCGCTGATGGCGCGGCGGGTCGGCGACCTCCAGCTGGGCGTGTATGCGGCGCCCGGCTACCTGGAGCGCCTCGGCGCCCCCGCGCATCCGCGCGAACTGGAGGATTCGTTGCATCGCATCGTCGGTTTTCTCTGGGCGCGCACCGGCAAGGCCTTGCCCTATGCCATGCACGGCCACGGCGAGAGCCTGCAGATCAAGGGCCGCTATGTGCTGGCGGTCGACGATGGCAATGCCTACCTCGCCGCCGGCCTGGCGGGCCTGGGCGTGCTCTGGCTGCCGGACTACATGGCCCGGGCGCATCAGGAACGGGGCGAGCTGGTGCGTCTGTTCGAGGACTGGCGGCTCGAGCCGATGCCGATCTACGTGGCGTTCCCGCCCAATCGGCATATCAGCATCAAGCTGCGGGTGTTTATCGACTGGGTCGCCGAGCTGATGGCCGAACATGCGCCCATCGCCAGCCGAGCCGGGGGCGTGAAGCGACCGGTTACATGAACTTTCTGGGCGCCCCCCAGAAACCCGCCAGAGCAGCTTTACTTGTCCAGGCAAGTCGCGCCTGTAGATGGCCGTTCGGCCGCCGCATTCTGCCCGGGACCGGCATTGCGAGAAGGACACGGAGTGTCGTTCAACCCCGTACCAGACCCTTGTCGCCCCCTGACATGAACGCCTGTTGGAGCAGTCGTTTGCTGGCCAGTACCTCATCGCGGTCTGGTCGCGCCCGGGCCATCGCAGCCCGGGCGCCGCCTCTTTAAAGGAGTAAAGACATGACTCAGTACGACAAACAGCTCAACAACCCCAAACAGCCGTCGCGCCAGGCACGCCTGGAAAGCACCGGCGCCGAACGCCTGACGCTGGCCAACGCCGGGCCGATCCAGATGGGCTTCTGGGTGCCCAACCGGGTATGGGCCACGGCCAAATTCCTGGTGCCGCTGCGCAACCTGATCGCCGAGAAGAAAAAGGCCGGCACCCTGACCCCGATGCGCACGCAAATCATCGAGTTCAAGACCTGGGTCACCCACAACAGCGTGTACCGCATGTGGGTCAACTCGATGATCGAACAGTCCAACGCCTACGTGGCGACCCTGGACGAGGCGACCAAGGAGCAGATCAAGGGCACGGACGGCGATGCACTGTGGATCGCCGGCTACGACAGCTTCTTCGAGATTCTCAACGAGATCATCAGCACCTCCTCGTCGTTCAACACCACGGCGCAGGTCGGCACGCCGATGAACGCTTTCCTGGCGGTGTCGATGGGCACCGAGGCGGGTGTCGCGCTGTTCCATGACACGACCTTCAACCAGCAGTTCAAGAAGGTCCTCAATGCCTGGAACGCCTTCCTCAAGAGCAGCGCTTCCCTCGACAAGCTGGACATCAACGACCCGGAAAAAGAGGGCTCGTGGATCTCCGCGGCGGCCCATGAGGCCGGGGTCTGGACGCAGATGGAGCATGACCCGAACCTGCCCGGCTACGGCTTCGATTCCTGGAACGCGTTTTTCATCCGCAGGTTCGTGCCCGGCGCGCGGCCGTTCCAGGGCAATCCGCTGACCCAGGTCGATATCGGCTGCGAGACCACGCCCTGGCAGTACGAAAACGATGTGGCGTTCGAGACCGAGTTCTGGATCAAGGACGTCAATTACTCGCTGCTCGATCTGTTCGGCGGCCAGGAGCAGTGGGCCGCGCCGTTCCAGGGTGGGCAGGCTTACCAGGGCTTCCTGTCGGCGACCCACTATCACCGCTGGAACGCCCCGCTCGATGGCAAGCTGGTGCGCTCCTGGGTGCAGCCGGGCACCTATTTCGCCCAGCGTCCGGCCCAGGGCGAAGACGAGGGCACCTGGGAGGGCACCGAGTCGCAGCCGTACCTGGGGCATGTCGCCGCCCGGGCGATCTTTGTCTTCGAGCACCCGACCTGCGGTTATGTCGCGCTGATCTGCATCGGCATGGTCGAGGTCTCGACCTGCGTGATCGAGCCTCCGTTCATCGTCGACCAAGGCGCGGCACCGGTGAACATCACCCGTGGCACCGAGATCGGGCATTTCGAGTTCGGCGGTTCGACCCACATGATGATCTTCCAGAAGGGCCGGGTGCAGTTGGAGGACTGGGCGGTGAACGCGGTCGCGCACCAGAACGACCCGCAACCGACGCCCATGGGCACGGTGATCGCCACCGCGTTGCTGAACAAGGGCTGAGCCGCCGAGCACAAGCGACGGCGCGCTCGCGCCGTCGCCTGCAAACCGCTGTCAGCCGCTGGCCTGGACCAGGTACTTGTGGAACCACGCCAGCGTTCGGTCCCAGGCCAGGGTGGCCGCCGCCTCGTCGTAGCGCGGGGTCGAGTCGTTGTGAAAACCGTGGTTCACCCCGGGGTAGATGTAGGCTTCGTAGGTCTTGCCCGCGGCTTTCAGCGCCTGCTCGTAGGCCGGCCAGCCTTCGTTGATGCGGGTGTCCAGTTCGGCGTAGTGCAGCAGCAGTGGCGCCTGGATCCGTTCGACTTCCGCGCTGTCCGGCTGGCGCCCGTAGAAGGGCACCGCCGCCGCCAGTTCCGGGTAGGCCACGGCCGCGGCATTGGCCACGCCACCGCCATAACAGAAGCCGGTGATACCGACCTTGCCGGTGCTGGCGTCGTGCTCGAGCAGCCATTGGACGGCGGCGAAAAAGTCGTTCATCAGCTTTTCCGGATTGATCTTCAGTTGCAGTTCGCGACCCTTGTCGTCGTTGCCGGGGTAACCGCCGAGGGAGGTCAGGCCGTCGGGGGCCAGGGCGATGAAACCGGCCTTGGCCAGGCGCCGCGCGACGTCCTCGATGTACGGGTTGAGCCCGCGGTTTTCATGGGCCACCACCACCGCCGGCAACTTGCCTTCGGCCTTCGCCGGGCGCACCAGATAACCCCGGACCTGTTCGTGGCCCTTGGGCGAGGGGTAGGTGATGTATTCGGCGACGATCGCCGGGTCGGTGAACGACACCTGTTCGGCCAGGGCGTAGTTCGGTGTCAGGGCGGCGAGGGTGGCGCTGGCGGTCAGCCCGACCAGGGTGAAGGCCGCCGCCCGGTCGAGAAACTCGCGGCGGCTGATCTTGCCGTGGGCGTAGTAGTCGTAGAGCTCGAGCAGCTCGGGGGCGAAGTCTTTGGCACTGAGACGTTGCATCGCGCGTTATCTCCTCACTCATGGGCGTCCGGGTGCCCCATGACTTGTGGGCGGGACGAATTCGCCCCGGTTGCCTCAGTAAAGCAAGCCTGGGCCCGGGCGGCCAATGCGCAGGGCCGGCGTTGTGTTTGGGCAAAGCCTTGGCTAATCTCGCATAAACACGCAAAAACAGGCATAACCATGCAAAGTCAGCATTCCATCGCCGAACTGCCCCATGTGCGCCGGCAGAAGATCCTGTTGCTGCTCGAACGCGACGGCAAGGTCATGGCGTCCGAGCTGGGCCAGCATTTCGCGGTTTCCGAGGACACCATCCGCCGCGACCTGGCGGAGCTGGCCGATACCGGGCTGCTGCAGCGGGTGCACGGCGGCGCGCTGCCACGGCCCAAGGACACCGGCAAGGATGTGTTCACCCGCCTGGGCGAAAGCAGCGAGGTCAAGCGCCACCTGGCCAGGCTCGGCGCGCAGCAGGTGCAGGAAGGGCAGATCGTGATGTTCGACTCGGGCTCGACCACGCTGCTGATTGCCCAGTCGCTACCTGCCGATATCGGCATCACCGCGGTCACCGCTTCGCCGCTGATCGCCGTCGCCCTGGCCGAATACCCGCGCAGCCAGGTGATTCTCGCCGGCGGCCGGCTCAACCCGGCGACCCTGTCTTCCGGCGGCCATGAGGCGGTACGCCTGATCCAGGGCATCCGCGCCGACCTGCTGTTCACCGGGGTGTGCGCGATTCACCCGGAGGTCGGCATCACCTCGCTGCACTTCGACGAAGTGCCGGTGAAGCAGGCCTTGCTCGACAGCGCTTCCCAGGTCATCGCGGTGACCACCGCCGACAAGCTCGGCGCGGTGGAACCCTTCGCCGTGGCGCCGTGCAATCGCCTGCATACGCTGATCACCGAGCAGCATCTGGCCTCGGGCAGCATCGAGGACTACCGGCGCCTGGGCATCGAGGTGGTGCAGGCGCCGGTGTGACGGCGGCGCCGCTTCAGGGTACTTTCTCTGGCCATGAGCCTCGCCAACAGGACAGCGTGTCGCCATGAAACCGAGCTTCGAGCAGATCCCCACCACGGCCACCGCCTCCTGGTCGATGCTCGATCGGCGCCTGCCCGAGGAAATTCCCTTCGAATGGCACCACCACCCCGAATACGAACTGACCCTGACCCTCAACAGTCGCGGGCAGCGCTATATCAGCGGCGATGTGCGTGCCTATGACGATTGCGACCTGGTGCTGGTGGGGCCGAACGTGCCCCACAGCTGGAGTTCGCAGCAGCGGATCGACCCGCGCCAGCCCCATATCGCCCTGGTGATCTGGTTTTCCGAAGCCTGGGCGACTGCCCTGGTCGAGCTGTTTGCGGAAATGGCCGGCCTGCGCCCCCTGCTGGCCGCGGCCCGCGGTGCCTTGCAGTTCAGCGGCGAGGCGGCGTGGGAGTCGCGCCCGCTGATCGAGGCCATGGTCGCGCAGGACGAGCCGACGCGCCTGGTGTCGTTGCTGGCCTTGTTGACGCGCCTGAGTCGCGACCGTGGCGCCGAGAAGATCCTGCCGGCCGCCGCCGGCCCGGCGCTGCTTGAGGACGGGCGTCTGCAGCGGGTGCTGGAGCATATTCACGCGCATTACTGCCAAGCGCTGAGCATCGCCGAGCTGGCGCGGATGGCCTGTGTCAGCGTCTCGGCGTTTCACCGGATGTTCCGCCGCCATACCCGCGCGACGCCCCTGGAGTACATCGCCCGCCTGCGCATCGGCCGTGCCTGCGCGCTGCTGGTGCAAGGGCCGCAGACCCCGGTGACCCAGGTTGCCGAGGCCGTGGGCTATGGCTCGCTGGCCCTGTTCAATCGCCAGTTCAAGGCCCGGCAGGGCATGACCCCTTCGGCTTTTCGCCAGCGCCACCGCGCGCATTTCCAGTGACAGCATCCTGCTGCCAGCGGCGCTGGAAACGCCACAATCGTATCGCTCGACGCGCCAAACCCCACTGCCTGCGGCCAGGGCCCTGGGGTTTCATGGCGACAGCGCGGCGCCATGCTCGCGCTTCTCCCGACCCGAACGACACAGGCCATGACCATGAATCCTTACGCTGCCTTCCACTGCCAGACCCTGCCCGACAACTACCGTGAGCACATAGTGCGGATGAAGCGCGCCCTGCGTGCGCGGATCGGCGACGTGCAGTCGCTGTTCGCCGAGGTCAGCGCCTTTATCGAGCAGGAGATCGCCTCGATCGATGCCCAGGGCGGCCAGGCCTGGCCGCAGCTGGACTATGCGCAGATCGCCGCGGGCCGGGTCAGCGCCGAACAGCGCACGGCGATCCACCGGCGCGGCTGCGTGGTGGTGCGCGGGCACTTCGCCCGGGACACCGTCAGCGCCTGGGACCGGGATCTGCTGGGCTATCTGGCGCGCAATGATTTCGAGCGGATCTACCGCGGCCCGGTCGACCGCTTCTTCGGCAACCTGGAGGCTTCGCGACCGCAGATCTTGCCGATCTACTGGTCGCGGGCGCAGATGCAGTTGCGCCAGCACGAGCGCATGGCCCGGGTGCAGGTCTTTCTCAACCGGCTGTGGAAGAGCGAGTCCCAGGGCCGGCAATGGTTCGACCCGCAGGTGAATGTGCTGTACCCCGACCGGGTCCGGCGCCGGCCGCCGGGCACCCGTTCCGGAGGGCTGGGCCCGCATACCGATTCCGGCGCCCTGGAGCGCTGGCTGCACCCGGCCTACCTGAAGGTCTTCGACAGCCTTTACCGTAATGACTTCGCGGCCTACGACCCCTGGGACGCGGCGCATCGCACCGAGGTCGACGAGTACGCTTACCGCGACACGGTGACGTGTTCGGTGTTCAGGACCTTCCAGGGCTGGACCGCGCTGTCGGACATGCGCGCCGACCAGGGCGTGCTGCACTGCGTGCCGATTCCCAAGGCCATGGCCTACCTGCTGTTGCGCCCGTTGCTCGACGACGTGCCGGAAGATGAATTGTGCGGCGTGGCGCCGGGCCAGGTGTTACCGGTTTCCCGGCAATGGCACCCGCTGTTGATGCAGGCCTTGCGGCCGATCCCCGAGGTGCGCGCCGGCGATTCGGTGTGGTGGCATTGCGACCTGGTCCACAGCGTGGCCGCCGTGGAAAACCAGCAGGGCTGGGGCAATGTGATGTACGTGCCGGCGGCGCCCATGTGCGCGAAAAACCAGGCTTACGCCAAGGCGGTGTATGGCGCCTTCGAGCGGGGCGTATCGCCGTCGGACTTTCCCCGGGAAGACTATGAAAGCACCTGGCAGAGCCGGTTCGGCCCCGAGGAACTCAATGCCATCGGCCGGCGTGGGTTGGGGCTGGAGTGACCCCCGGGCTGCCGGTGCTCAGGCCGAGGGCGGTGGTGTCTGCTGAGGGGCCGGGCGAGGGATGCCGGGCTTATTCGACCCGGCGGAACACCAGCGCCTTCAAGCCGCTCTCGATATCGCTATCGGGAAACTCCGGCGGGTTGTCCAGGCGTTGCTCGAAGCGCAGGCCCGGGGCTTCGCGGGTGACGCCGTCGATCAGGAAGTCCGAGCCAACGGCCGGGTCGTTCATGCAGGCCAGCACGCAGCCGTCGGCCGTGAGCAATTCCGGCAGGCGCCGCAGCACCCGGGCGTAGTCCTTGGTCAGCAGGAAGCTGCCTTTCTGGAACGAAGGCGGGTCGATGATCACCAGGTCGTAGGGCCCGCTACTTTTCACCTTGCTCCAGGACTTGAACAGGTCGTGGCCGAGAAAGCTCACCCGGCTCAGGTCGTGGCCGTTGAGCCGGTGGTTGTCGCGGCCACGACTCAGGGCCGCGCGCGACATGTCGAGGTTGACCACATGGGTCGCGCCGCCTTCGATGGCCGCCACCGAGAAGCCGCAGGTGTAGGCGAACAGGTTCAGCACGCGCTTGTCCCGGGCATTGGCGCGCACCCAGTTGCGGCCGTAGCGCATGTCGAGAAACAGGCCGTTGTTCTGCTTCTGACCCAGGTCCACCCGATAGCGCAGGCCTTCCTCGACCAGGGTCCATTCATCGATAGGCTCGCCCACTAGCCAGTCCACCGGGCTTTGCAGCTGATAACGGTGTTGCAGCAGCAGGGTGTGGGCGCCACAGGCCTGCCACTGCGGCGAGGTGCTGAGTGCCAGCAGCAACTGCTTGAGCGCCTCCAACTGCTGCGGCTCCGGCTCCTTGAACAGCGCCACCAGCACCACGCCCTGCAGCCAGTCCACGGTCACTTGCTCCAGCCCCGGCCAGCAACGCCCGCGGCCATGGAACAGGCGCCGGGTTTCCGCGGGAGCGCAGGCCAGGGCTGTCAGCAGGTGATGGTGCAGGATGGAGAGGGCGTCGGGGTTCATCGAAGGAGGGCCGGCAATAAAAGGGCGGGCATTTTAAACACAAATGCCGCGTGGGGAACGCGGCAAGTCAGTGGCCGGCACCCGTGCCGATGGCCGGGGGCTATGTCGAGCGGGGCTGCCGATCAGGTGTGGAACAGGGCGATGGCAAAGGAAACCACGATCATGCAGGCGACCGCAAAATTGATATTCATGACGTACTTGTCCGACGGTATTGAAGGTGGCGCCATTCTGAAGGCATCGGTGGAAAATGAAAAATCCGCTTTCATGATTTGAATGATCGACGGCCGTGATGATTGGCGGCGGCGTGGCAGGGGCCGTCAGGCAGCGGGCGAGTGGATATCTGCGTGAAGCTGATTATGCTTCAGGGAACCTTGCAGCGATGCGAGGCCGTCAGTCTGTTTCCATGCTTTGTGCAATCCGTAGTTCGATGAGCTTCAGTTCGGTGACATCAGTTCGGTGAACATCTGTTCAATGAGCTTCAGTTCGATGACATCAGCCCAGGGCCTGGGTGCGGCAAGGGTAGTAAGGCACTCCGGCCTATAACAAGAACAAGACGGAGAACCCTCATGCCGGCAATCGACAGTACAACCACGGGCAGCACGCCCAACCGCGGGATCACCCGGGAGGAGCGCAAGGTCATTTTCGCCTCCTCCCTGGGCACCGTATTCGAGTGGTACGACTTCTACCTTTACGGCTCTCTCGCCGCGATCATCGCCAAGCATTTCTTTGCTGGCGTCAACGAAACCACCTCCTTCATCTTCGCCCTCCTGGCATTCGCCGCGGGCTTTGCCGTGCGGCCGTTCGGCGCGATCGTGTTCGGCCGCCTGGGCGACATGATCGGGCGCAAGCACACCTTCCTCATCACCATCGTGATCATGGGGGTCTCCACCGCCGTGGTCGGCCTGCTGCCCAGCTACACGACCATCGGCGTGGCGGCGCCGATCATCCTGATCAGCCTGCGCCTGCTGCAGGGCCTGGCGCTGGGCGGCGAGTATGGCGGCGCGGCGACCTATGTGGCCGAGCACGCCCCCAAGGGCAAGCGCGGCTACTTCACGTCGTGGATCCAGACCACGGCGACCCTGGGCCTGTTCCTGTCGCTGCTGGTGATCCTCGCCTGCCGCACGATCCTCGGCACCGAAGCCTTCGAGGCCTGGGGCTGGCGGATTCCCTTCCTGCTGTCGATCCTGCTGCTGATCGTCTCGGTGTACATCCGCCTGCAACTGAGCGAGTCGCCGGTGTTCCAGAAGATGAAGGCCGAAGGCAAATCGTCCAAGGCGCCGCTGACCGAGTCCTTCGCCCGTTGGGACAACCTCAAGATCGTGATCATGGCGCTGCTCGGCGGCACAGCCGGCCAGGCGGTGGTCTGGTACACCGGGCAGTTCTACGCGCTGTTCTTCCTGCTGCAGACGCTCAAGATCGACCCGCAGACCGCCAACCTGCTGATCGCCGGCTCGCTGCTGATCGGCACGCCGTTCTTCATCCTGTTCGGCAGCCTGTCGGACCGCATCGGGCGCAAGGGCATCATCATGGCCGGCTGCGTCCTCGCGGCGCTGACCTACTTTCCGATCTTCAAGGCGCTGACCGAATACGGTAACCCCGAGGTGTTCAGTGCCCAGGCGCGCAACCCGGTCACGGTGATCGCCGATCCCGCCCAGTGCTCGTTCCAGTTCGACCCAGTGGGCAAGGCCAAATTCACCAGTTCCTGCGATCTGGCCAAGAGCGTGCTGGCGAAGAAAGCCATCCCTTATGCGAACGAGAAGGCCGAGCCGGGCGCCGTGGCGCAGATCCGGATCGGCGACAAGGTGCTGGCGAGCTTCGAAGGCACCGGCATGCCGGCCGCCGACTTCAAGGCGCAGAACGATGCCTTCGTCGCCACCCTGGGCAGCGCCCTCAAGGACGCCGGCTACCCCGAGAAGGCTGATCCGGCCAAGACCAACTATCCGGCGGTGCTGGCATTGCTGACCCTGCTGGTGATCTACGTGACCATGGTCTACGGCCCGATCGCCGCCTGGCTGGTGGAGCTGTTCCCGGCGCGCATCCGCTACACCTCGATGTCGCTGCCGTATCACATCGGCAACGGCTGGTTCGGCGGCTTCCTGCCGACGGTGGCGTTCGCCATGGTGGCGGCCACCGGGGACATCTACTACGGGCTCTGGTACCCGATCGTCATCGCGGTGATGACGGCGATCCTGGGCACTTTCTTCTTGCCGGAAACCAAGGACCGGGACATTCACCACGCTTGAGGTGCGCACGTCCTCTCCCGCCTGGGAGAGGGCGTGCCTCGTGTGGCGGGCAATTCTTACCGATGGCGCAGGCGCTACAGCCATTGCATCGCTGTGCCTGTGATTGCGCGCGACGCAACGCCAAGTCCCATCCTTATCGAGTTCATCGAGGGCGCTCCTTGAGCGGCCGAGCCGAACATCCGCTTTAGCCCGTCGCAGTGGTTCAACGCTCCAGGCAGCGGGCGCCACGGCCTTTCCCCATTCAGATCAATTGCAACGCCTCGCCACGCTCATCAAACCGTGTCGCTCAGGGGTATGTCCTGTCGTTTTTTGGAATTGCCGGACTTGAATAAAGGTGCTTATATGGATTCATGTATTAATGTATCCAATTATCCAGGTAGCCAAAAATGCAATCTCTACCCTGTGAGCTCATCAAGGATCAGTGTTTCGTCGCGGGTCACTGGATCGAGGCGCCAGACAAACGAACTTTCAGCGTGACCAATCCGGCTACCGGCCAGGCGATTGGCTCGGTACCCCGTGTGGGCGCTGCGCAGACCCTGGATGCAATTGAGCGAGCCAAGCTGGCCCAGCAGAGCTGGAAGATGCAGCCCGCCAAGGAGCGGGCCAGGCTGTTGTTCCAATGGGCCGAGCTGGTTGAGTCGCACACTGAAGAGCTGGCCCGCATCCTGACGGCGGAGCAGGGCAAGCCGCTGGCCGAGGCGCGTGGTGAAGTGGGCTCCACGGTGGCCTATCTGCGCTGGTTCGCCGAGGAGGCGCGTCGTATCGAGGGGCAGGTGCTGCCGTCGCCTTCGGAGGACCAGCACTACCTGGTTTTTCGCGAACCGGTGGGCGTGTGTGCGGCGATCACCCCGTGGAATTTCCCTTCATCGATGATCGCTCGCAAAGTCGCCCCCGCGCTGGCGGCGGGCTGCACCCTGATCCTCAAGCCCGCGGAGCAGACACCGTTGTCGGCATTGGCCTTGGCTGCCCTGGCAGAAGAGGCTGGCTTGCCGGCAGGGGTCTTCTCGGTGATTACCGGGGATCCGCAGGAGATTGGCGACGTGCTGTGCGCGAGCGACACGGTAAGAAAGATCAGCTTCACCGGGTCTACCCAGGTGGGGCGCATGCTGATCGCGCAATGTGCCCCGTCCATCAAGAAGCTGTCGCTGGAACTGGGAGGCAACGCACCTTTTATCGTCTTCGAGGATGCGGACCTGGACGCCGCCGTGAAATCCCTGGTCGCGGTCAAGTTTCGCAACGCCGGGCAGATGTGTACCAGTGCCAACCGCGTTCTGGTGCATGCGGGCATTTACGATGAATTCCTCGAGCGTTTGATTGACGCGGTGAAAGCGCTGAAGGTGGGCGATGGCCTGGACCCAGGCACGCAGGTCGGTCCTCTGATCGACGGACGTGCCGTGCATAAGCTCGACGCCTTGATCGGCGATGCCGTGGCCGGGAATGCGCGCCTGTTGCTGGGCGGCAGCCGGCACTCGCTGGGCGGCACGTTCTTTGAACCGACGGTCCTGGCAGAAGTGGATGCCTCAATGCGCATGGCCCGTGAGGAAATCTTCGGGCCGGTTGCCGCCTTGTATCGCTTCTCTTCAGAGGAGGAGGCCATCGCCATGGCCAACGCCACCGAATACGGTCTGGCTGCCTATTTCTTCAGCCGGGACATGGCGCGGGTGTTCCGTGTGCTGCGCCAGTTGGAGTACGGCATGGTCGGCGTCAACAGCCATTTGATCGCCAATGAAGTCGCGCCTTTTGGCGGAGTCAAACAATCCGGACTGGGCCGCGAAGGGGCCCGGGAAGGAATCAATGAGTATCTGGAAACCAAGTTCGCTTGTATTCAGGTCTGAGTTAAGCCCTTTCCATGCTGAGTGAAAAATAATGCACAAGACATTCAACTGGGATCTTCCCTACCCATCGCAAAAGATGCCGCTGCTGGCGAAGAACGTTGTCACCACTTCGCAGCCGCTGGCGGCGCAAGCCGGCGTACGAATGCTGCTGGCTGGCGGTAATGCGGTGGATGCGGCGTTGGCCACGGCAATCGCCCTGACCGTGGTCGAGCCGGTCATGAACGGTATCGGCGGCGACCTGTTCGCCCTGGTGTGGGACAACGGCCAGCTGCACGGTCTCGATGCCTGCGGACGGGCCCCCGCGGCTTGGGACCTGGAACATTTTGCCGGCCAGCGCCAGATGCCGACCAAAGGTTGGGACAGCGTGACGGTGCCGGGGCAGGTAGCGGGTTGGGCAGCCCTGTCGCGACGTTTTGGCAAGTTGCCGTTCCCGCAGTTGTTCGGGCCGGCGCTCGAGTATGCGCAGGAGGGGTTCGCTGTCAGTCCGCAGATCGCCCGACAGTGGCAGGCCCAGGCCCCCGACCTGATGGAGCAGCCAGGTTTTCGCGAGGCCTTCACGCGAGACGGTAAATTGCCCGCGGCAGGTGACTGGTGGCGTTTTCCCGAGCAGGCGGCGTCGCTTCAGAGCATCGCGCAAAGCCATGGCGAAAGTTTCTATCGTGGCGAGCTCGCCGAACGGATCCTGGCCTTCGCCAGGCAGTGCGGAGCCGCCTTGTGCGCTGACGACCTGGCGGCCATGGAAGTGGAATGGGTCAAACCGATCAGCCAGGACTTTCGCGGCTACACCCTGCATGAGATCCCGCCCAGCGGCCAGGGCATCGCCGCCCTCATGGCGCTGGGCATGCTCGAGTCGTTCGATATTGAATCCATGGGCCTCGACAGCCCTGATGCCTATCACGTGATGATCGAAGCCATGAAGCTCGCCTTTGCGGATCTGCATGCGCATGTCGGTGATCGCACGCACATGAAGCATTCGGCCGAGGCGCTGCTGGACAAGAACTATCTGCGCCAGCGTGCACAGCTCATTCAGCCCCAGGCTTCATCGGTGGTCGCCGGTACTCCAGCGCTTGGCGGTACGGTCTATCTCGCCGCGGCGGACGCCGACGGGATGATGGTTTCGTTTATCCAGTCCAACTACAAAGGCTTCGGCTCCGGGGTCGTCGTGCCCGGCACCGGCATCAGCCTGCACAACCGTGGCATGGGGTTTGTCCTGGAGCCTGGGCATGTGAACCAGGTCAGCCCGGGGAAAAAGCCCTTGCACAGCATCATCCCGGGTTTCATCAGCCGGGGAGGCGAGCCGGTCATGGCCATGGGGGTGATGGGCGGCAGCATGCAGGCACAAGGTCACCTGCAAATGATGACGCGCCTGGCCTGCTTTGATCAGAACCCGCAGGCCATGAGCGATGCCCCGCGTTTTCGCGTCGAGGCGGGGCCCGTCGTTCACCTGGAGGCGCATACCCCGGCCCATGTCATTGAATCGCTGAAAAACCGCGGTCACCACCTGCAGATCCATGAGCCCGGGAGCATGGAGTTTGGCAGCGCCCAGCTGATCCAGTGCGGCGCAAACGGCAGCTACGTTGCCGCCTCCGATTCCCGTCGTGACGGCCAGGCTGTCGGTTACTGATCCACCCCTTACAAGAGAATAAAAACATGCACGCACCTACCGAACAGAACCTTTCCCGCCTCGATGCACAGCATCACTTGCACGGGTTCAGCAATGCAGTGAAGAACCGCGAGGAAGGCTCGCTGATCATGGACCGCGGGGAGGGCATCTACGTTTTTGACGAGCAGGGTGAGAAGTACATCGAAGCACTGTCCGGCCTCTGGAGCGTGGCGGTCGGCTTCAGCGAGGAGCGCTTGGTCGAAGCGGCTGCGCGGCAGATGAAGAAGCTGCCGTTCTACCACACCTTCACCCAGCGCTCGAACCAGCCCTTGGTTGAACTGGCGCAAAAGCTGATCGCCCTGGCGCCTGTTCCCATGAGCAAGGCCTTCTTCACCAACTCCGGTTCCGAGGCCAACGACACGGCGATCAAGCTGGTGTGGTACCGCGCCAATGCCTTGGGCCAGCCACAGAAGACCAAGATCATCTCGCGCAATCGTGCCTACCACGGTGTAACGCTGGGTGCCTCCAGCCTGACCGGCCTGCCCCATGTCCAGGGTGGTTTCAACGCGCCGTTGCCGGGTTTCTTTCATCTGACCGCGCCGCACTATTACCGCGAAGGCCGGCAGGGTGAGTCCGAAGCGGATTTTTCCCAGCGCCTGGCACAGGAACTGGAAGCACTGATTATGCGCGAGGGGCCGCAGACCATTGGCGCCATGTTCGCTGAACCCTTGATGGGCGCGGGAGGGGTAATACTGCCACCGGCCGGTTACTGGACCTTGATCCAGGCGGTCCTTGAAAAGCACGACATTCTGCTGGTCGCCGATGAAGTGATCTGCGGCTTCGGGCGGACCGGCAAGATGTTCGGCAGCGAGCACTTCGGCATCACCCCGG
This sequence comes from Pseudomonas sp. 09C 129, assembly GCF_002843625.1. Classification (NCBI taxonomy): domain Bacteria; kingdom Pseudomonadati; phylum Pseudomonadota; class Gammaproteobacteria; order Pseudomonadales; family Pseudomonadaceae; genus Pseudomonas; species Pseudomonas sp. 09C 129. The sequence goes on from NZ_CP025261.1 coordinate 3,026,215, forward strand.
ACATGATGGTGCTCTCCAAGCAGCTTTCATCTTCCTATCTGCCGATTTCCGCTTTGCTGATCAACGAAAAGGTCTACTCGGCCGTCGCTGCGCAAAGTGCGAGTCGCGGCACCTTTGGCCATGGCCTGACGGCAGGGGGGCATCCGGTGGCTGCCGCGGTGGCGCTGGAGAACATCAAGATCATCCAAGAGCGTGAATTGGTGGCGAAGGCCTGTGCCCTGGGCGAATACCTGGCCACTCGCCTGGCCAGGCTTGCCGCGCATCCGCTGGTAGGCGAGGTGCGGTCCCTGGGTTTGATCGGGGCGATCGAACTCGTTGGCAACAAGGATGACAAGACGCCATACCTGGCCGCCGGAAATCTGGGGACGATGATGTCCGCTGCGTTGTTCCGTCGTAAGGTCATTACGCGCAATATCGGTGATGCCATTGCGTTGTGCCCGCCGTTGATCATTACTCAAGAGCAACTTGCAGACCTGTTGGACCGTTACGAAGAGGCGCTGGCCGAAGTGACTGCCGAGGTCCAGGGCAGTCGTTGAAACATGAGACAGGAGCACGGCGGCATGAAAGTTGAACAGCGTTTAAAAGAGATGGGCATTGAATTACCGCTTGCCGAAGTGGGCGAACATTACTACGGCACCAAATATGGAAAAATGAAACCTCACTATATCAGCGGCAACTTGTTGTTTCTGTCCGGGCAAACCGCCGGGTTGAATGCCCAAGGCGAGGCGAGATATCCCGGCCGCGTAGGGCGTTCCATTGATGTCGATCAGGCGCGTGAAGCGGCAAAGTTGACGGGTATTAATTGCATTGCCGCGATCAAGAATGCCATTGGTGATCTGGATCGTGTAGTGGGTATTGCCAGAGTTCTTAACTTTGTAGCCTGCGACATTGATTTTACCGAGCCGCATCTGGTGTCGAGCGCCATGAGCGATTTACTGGTGGACGCCTTTGGGGAGACAATAGGAATTGCCCCAAGGGCAACCATCGGAGTCACGTCGCTAGCGGACGATTACTGTTTCGAAACTTGGGTGACTGTCGAGTTTTCCTGAGCATATACAGAGGGTGTCATGGCTGAGCAAATCGAATTTAACGGACTCGCACTTTCGGCTGAAGGTGAGGCATATCGCTTCATCGAAAGCGGAATCCGGCAGGGCCGTTATCGCGCGGGAGAGCGGCTCGTCGCCGAGGATATTGCCGCTGAAATCGGCATGAGCCGAATGCCGGTGCGCGAAGCCTTCCGCAGGCTTTCCGCCGAAGGACTGCTGCATATCAGGCCGAACCGCGGGGCAATCGTGCGCGGCTTGAATGCGCAGGAAATGCGCGAAGTATTCGAAATTCGCGCCAGCCTTGAAGCCCTGGCGGCCGGTCTCGCCATGCCCAGGCTGACGCCGCAATCCATTGCAACTCTGGAACATTTGCTTGACCAGATGGAACTGTGCAACTCGGATTATTCCGAATGGGTCACTAAACATCGTGAGTTCCATGAGTACCTGTCGGGATTGGCCGGCATGCCACGCCTCAATGCTCAGCTCGTCGGCTTGCATTCCTCACTGGAGCCTTACATGCGCATATGGCTTGAACATGCGGATAAACCGATGACTTCGCGGGATGATCATGCGGGCATTATTCGAGCCCTCAAAAGTGGCGATCAGGCGTTGGTAGAGTCGGTGGTGCGGGAACATGTAAGGGCTACGATTCCTGCACTGGTAACTTTAGTAAGTTAATAACCAGGCGAGAGCCGCCAGTTAAATTTACTACTTGTTTCAGCGTGACCTCCTTAGTTGTCAAGGAGGTCGCGACAGGGATGTTTCGCCTTGAATTCAACAATAACAATATTTAAAGAGGTGCAGCATGTTCAAACGAATAGTATCAACTGCGGCATGCAGTGCAGTGCTGTTATGTTCCGTTGTCTCGCGTGCGTCGGAACCTGTCCAGGTCGGCTTTACCGCCACCTTGACCGGCGATTTCGCTTCCTACGGCCTGGATGTGCGCAAAGGCTTTGAGTTGGGTGTCGAGAAGGTCAGGTCGGAGGACGACGTGAACCTCCAGGTCAAGGTGTCCGACGATCATGGCCAGCCCAACGATGGCGTGTTGGCGGCGGGGCGTTTCTGCGAGGACCAGGACACCCTGGCGGTCGCCGGCTACACCTTCAGTTCGGTCGCCCTGGCTGCCGCACCGATCCTGAAAAAGTGCCAGATGCCAATCGTGGCCTCGGCGATCACCAGCCCGCAGCTGACGGGCATCAACCCGTACTTCCGGCGCCTGATCATGACCGACGCGGCCCAGGGCGCGATGATGGGCGAGTACGTCGCTCGGACGATGGGAGTCAAATCGCTCTACATCCTGTACCAGCAGGACGATTACGGCATCGGGATCAACAAGGCTTTCGCCGATGCCTTCGTGGCGGCGGGCGGCACCCTGGCCGGGCAGAACAGCTACAACCTGGGGACCAAGGATTTCCGGACCATCCTCGCCGGTGTCAAGCAGCGCAAGCCCGATGCGATTTTTATCGGCGGCTTCTACACCGAGGCAGCGATGATCGCCAAGCAGACCCAATCGCTGGGCATCAACGCCCGCCTGATCGGCACCGATGGCGCGCTGTCGTCGCAGCTTGTGCAGTTGGGCGGCAGCGCCACCGAGGGCATGACGCTGTATGGCATGTTCGATAGCCACTCGCAGACGTCAGCGCAAACTGCAGCGTTCGTCCAGCAATACGTTGCCAAATACCAGCAAGAGCCCAATGGCTGGGCGGCCTTGGGCTACGACACGGCGTTGACCCTGGGCGCGGCGGCGAAGGCTGCGCGCGCCAGCGGCCCGCTCAATCGAGCCTCCATGAACGATGCGCTCAGCCGCATCGAGCGCCTGCCAGGCGCGACCGGCGACATCTCCTTCCAGGCCGACGGAGACCGATCGGGTTCACTGCATTACTTCACTGTGAAAAGTGGCAAGTTCGTTCTCGCCGACCAGTAATGACATCGCGGTGTGCGGGGGCGGTTTGCCGCCCCTGCAAAACCGCTGGAGATCCTCATGCTTTACTTTGAGCAGCTTCTGATAAATGGCCTGATGCTCGGGGCCATTTATGCCCTGGCGGCGGTGGCTTACACGCTGGTTTACGGTGTAGTCAAAATGGTGAATTTCGCATTTGGCGAGCTGTTCATGCTGGGCGCCTTTATCACCTTGTCACTGATGTTGCCCGAGCTTTCACTGTTCGGATATCAGGTGGCGATGCCGAACCTGAACTTCTTCCTGGCGGCCCTGGTCGCGATGGTGGCGGTGGCGGCGCTGGGAGCCCTGATCGACCGCATCGCCTATCGGCCGCTACGCAATGCCCCGCGCATGGCTTCGCTGATTACCTCGATTGCGGTCTCGGTACTCTTGCAGAGTCTGGCCCAGACCGTCTGGGGGCCCAGCTCGCTGAGTTTTCCAGAGACGCCCCTGACGCGTCTGCCGGCGCTCCAGCTCGGTGAAATCATGGTCACCGGCGTTGAATGGCTGGTCATGGCTTCCGCGCTGGTGGCCATGATCGCCCTGCAGCTGTTCGTCCACTACACCTCGCTGGGACGGGCGATGCGCGCTTCGGCTCAGGACCCGACGGCCGCTTACCTGGTGGGTATTCCAGTGAACCGGATCATCGGCCTGGCCTTTGTGCTCGGTTCGGCGTTCGCCGCGTTTGCCGGCATTCTCTATGCGCAATCCTTCGCGTTCGCCAGCCCCACCATGGGCTTCGCGCCCGGCTTGAAGGCGTTGACGGCGGCGGTGCTCGGCGGGATCGGCAATATTCCCGGGGCCGCGGTCGGTGGGTTGTTGCTCGGCCTGGTCGAATCGCTGTGTTCCGGCTATATCCCCGGCGGCGCCATCTATCAGGACGCCCTGAGTTTTGTCCTGCTGGTGCTGCTACTGCTGGTCCGTCCGCAGGGGCTGCTGGGCAGGAAGGAAATGAATAGCCATTCCCGTGGAAGCCTGACCAGTGACAGAACCGACAAAGGCTCATGGGTCACCGCGCCATTGCGCCTGCTCGATGGTGTGTTCGCTTCACGCCTGATGGCGAGCAACCTGGTCAAGTTCGTCGCCATCGCCGCAGCCGTGGGTGTCGGTTTTGGTATCCAGTCCGACTACTGGCTCGGCATTCTGGTGATGGTCCTGCTCTACGGCATGCTCGCCAGCGGGTTGAACATCGTGGTCGGCTTCGCGGGCTTGCTGGACCTGGGGTTCGTCGCGTTCTGGGCCGTCGGGGCGTACTACACCTCGATCGTATTTGTCAGTGTGCTTCAGGGCGTCTATGGCCTGGACATCGCCGCCACCTGGTGGGTGCTGTATGCCAACCTGATCATTGGCGGGCTGATTGCCGCCCTGTTCGGGGTATTCCTGGGCTACCCGACGCTGCGGGTCCGCGGCGACTACCTGGCGATCATGACCCTGGGTTTCGGTGAAATCGTGCGCGTCGTCGTGACCAACTGGGTCCCGGTGACCAATGGCCCGATGGGGATTCGCGGGATTCCGTCGCCCATGTTGTTTGGCTACGAGATTGGCTCGACCCGGGCGCTTTACTTCTTCGCCCTGGCACTGAGCGTCGTGCTGCTGTTCTGCATTGGCCGGGTCGTGCGTTCCTTCGTCGGCAGGGCCTGGGTGGCGCTGCGCGAGGATGACGACGCGGCGGAGGCGATGGGCATCCACGGCACGCGCTACAAACTGCTGGCTTATGCGTGCAGCGGATTTGTCGGTGGTCTGGTCGGGGTGTTCTACGCGCACTTCCAGCAGTACATCAGCCCCATCAGCTTCACGCTGTTCGAGAACATCGTGATCCTGATGCTGGTGGTGCTCGGCGGTATGGGAACCATGATCGGGCCCTTCGTCGGTGCCGCGGTATGGATCGTGTTCCTGCAAGCCTCCCTCAATATTCCCTTTGTCGAGAGCTTCCCCGAGTCTCGATACATCCTGCTGGGCGCCATGCTGATCGCATTGATGCTGTTTCGTCCCAGTGGTTTAGCCGCCAAGGCCCGTCAGCGTCTTGTAATGGGGTAATCCGATGATGCCTGTAGTCAACAATCATGAGCTTTTCACACCCCTGCTGGTCGAGCCGATGACCGCGCAAAAACCTGTCAGTCGAGCCGATATGAGAGCCAGCGTTGTTCTGCGAGCCAGCGAATTGACCGTGCGCTTTGGTGGCCTGAGCGCGGTCAGCCATTTGAACCTCGAGGTGCGCAGCCATTCGGTGCATGCGCTCATAGGCCCGAACGGCGCCGGCAAGAGCACGGCGGTCAATGCCTTATCGGGATTCGCCGTTCTCGATGCAGGAAATGTCACCATCGGCGACAAGACCTCGGGTCACTGGACCGCCCACGCCATCGCCCAGGCAGGCTTGGCGCGGACCTTCCAGAATATCCGTCTGTTCGGCGAGATGACGGTTCTGGAAACCGTCCTGGTGGGGCGTCATGCGGGTTTCCAGGGCGGGTTGTTCGCGGCCCTGTTCAGGACAAGGTCCGCGGTCGAGTTCGAGCGCAACACAGTGGAAGAGGCCAGGGCGTTGATCCGGTTTGTCGGGTTGCCGCCCAATGTCGAAGGGGTGCCAGCCAATTCATTGCCCTATGGCCATCAACGTCGAGTGGAAATCGCCCGCGCGTTGATCTCCAAGCCCAAGGTGTTGCTCCTGGACGAACCGCTGGCGGGCATGAACGTGTCGGAGAAGGCGGCTCTGAGCGAGTTGATCGACCAGGTCCGGGAAAGCGGGGTGGCGATCCTGCTGATCGAGCACGACATGGACGTCATCCGAAGCCTTGCCAACTTCACGACCGTGCTTTACCAGGGGAAAAAATTGATCAGCGGAACCACCCATGACGTGCTGAGTCATGCAGAAGTCCAGGCTGCCTATCTGGGGAGGGCCAAAGCATGAATCAGCTTCTTGAGGTCAGCAGCCTCTGCGTGGCGTATGGCGGTATCGAAGCGGTGAAGGGCATATCCCTGTCGATAGACAAGGATGAAATCGTGAGCCTGATCGGCAGCAACGGTGCCGGCAAGACCACGACGCTGCGGGCCATTTCCGGCCTCTTGCCGTGCAAGAGTGGCAAGGTGAGCTTCCAGGGCAAGGACATCACCACGCTTTCGCCTGATGCGCGAGTGCGCATGAGGCTGGCTCATGTGCCTGAGGGGCGTCACGTATTCCCGGGATTGACGATCGAGGAAAATATAAAACTGGGCAGCTACACCCGCCATGATCGCAAAGCCATTGCCGACGACATCGAGGACATGTACCAGCTGTTCCCGATCCTGAAGGAGCGACGCAAGCAGCAGGCGGGCACCATGTCCGGCGGCGAGCAGCAAATGCTGGCCATTGCCCGGGCGATGATGTCCCGCCCGGAGCTACTGATCTTGGATGAACCGACCATGGGGCTTTCACCGAAAATGATTGAGGTGGTACTCGATACCCTTCGAGAGATTCGCTCGCGGAAAACACCGATCCTGCTCGTCGAACAGAACACAGTGGAAGCCATCCAGATGGCGACTCGCGTGTATGCCCTGCGTGTCGGCGAGATCGTTTCCGTGCTGGCGGGGGAAAGCGTGACCGAGGAAGCCTTGAAAGACTTCTACCTGAGCTAGCGCAGGAGCAGGTCTTTGCGTGCAGCAGTGCACGTTGGGTTTTCCAGCTCAGGTAGAAGCGGGCCGCTGACAGAGGGCCCGTTACCCCCTCAATTGTGCTGCACGATCTGGATCAGGTTGCCGCACGTATCGTCGAAGACCGCGAGGGTCACCGGGCCGGCAACTGTCGGCGCTCGGGTGAACTGCACGCCCAAGGTGCTCAGCCGGGCATATTCGGCGTGTACATCCTCGACCCCGAAGAAAGTGAAGGGGATGCCATCGCGTTTCAGTGCCGAGGTGAATGGCTTGGCGGCCGGGTGAGCGTCGGGCTCCAGCAGCAATTCGACGCCGTCGGGGTCGCCGGGGGAGGTCAGCGTCAGCCAGCGATGCTCGCCCATGGCGATGTCGTGCTTGAGCTGAAAACCCAGCACGTCCCGGTAGAAGGCCAGGGCCTTGGCCTGGTCGTCGACGACCACGCTGGTGATGACGATCTTCATGGGGGTTCTTCCTCCGTATTTGATGTACAGGTGGCAATAAATACCTGGCAGGAATAATAGCCGGGCAGCCGCGGTGTCCACGCCCTGGAGGGCGACCGGCTGTCCAGTGGGCAGGGCGAGGTGTTGGCAGCCCGGCAGGCTGCCGGGTTTTCCCGCCGATTCCCGCACGACCCGGCGCCGGGGCTGTAAACTGGCGCCTTTCATCCCCTCGAACAAGAGAGCCCCATGGCCAACCACGATATCGATTTCATTCCCGATCCCGACGCGGATTCCATCTCCTCCGACGTTGCCGGTTTCGCCGGCATCCTGGTCTCCACCCAGATCCCCACCCGCGCCGACGGCAGCCTGGAACTGGGCGACATCACTGCGCAGAGCGAGTGCACCCTGCAGGCGCTCAAGGTGGCCCTGGAAAAGGCCGGCAGTTCCATGGACCGGGTCCTGCACCTGACCATCTACCTCACCGACATGGCCGAGCGCGCCGCGTTCAATGCGGTCTACCAGCGCTTCTTCGCCAAGCCCTGGCCGGTGCGCGCCGCCGTTGGCGTGGCGTCCCTGGCGGTCGAAGGCATGCGCGTGGAAGTCACCGCGATGGCGGCCAAGGGCTGAGTTTGCGGCGTTATCCGGTGGTGCCGCTCGGCGAGTGGGCGCCACCGGGCAGTACACGGGTGCCGGTCAGGCGTTTCGCCGCTACAATGCGCGCCTCGACTGTGACAAGCCTGACTAAAAAAATATGTCCTTGCCCAAGCATCACCTGGAATTGCTCAGCCCTGCCCGCGATGTTGCCATCGCCCGCGAGGCCATCCTGCATGGCGCCGACGCCGTGTACATCGGCGGCCCGAGCTTCGGCGCGCGCCACAACGCCTGCAACGAAGTGAGTGAAATCGCCGAGCTGGTGGAGTTCGCCCGCCGTTACCACGCGCGGATCTTCACCACCATCAACACCATCCTCCACGACAACGAGCTGGAGCCGGCGCGCAAGCTGATCCACCAGCTGTACGACGCGGGCGTCGATGCGTTGATCGTCCAGGACCTGGGCGTGATGGAGCTGGACATTCCGCCGATCGAGCTGCACGCCAGCACCCAGACCGATATCCGCACCCTGGCCCGGGCCAAGTTCCTCGACCAGGCCGGCTTCTCGCAACTGGTCCTGGCCCGCGAGCTGAACCTGCAGGAAATCCGCGCCATCGCCGACGAGACCGACGCGGCGATCGAGTTCTTCATCCATGGTGCGCTGTGCGTGGCCTTCTCCGGCCAGTGCAACATCTCCCATGCGCAGACTGGCCGCAGCGCCAACCGTGGCGACTGCTCCCAGGCCTGCCGCCTGCCGTACACCCTCAAGGATGAAAAGGGCGGTGTGATCGCCTACGAGAAGCACCTGCTGTCGATGAAGGACAACAACCAGAGCGCCAACATCCGCGCCCTGGTGGAAGCCGGCGTGCGTTCGTTCAAGATCGAAGGGCGCTACAAGGACATGGGCTATGTGAAGAACATCACTGCCTATTACCGCCAGCGCCTGGACGATGTGCTCGAAGACCGTATCGACCTGGCCCGCGCTTCCAGCGGCCGCACCGCGCACTTCTTCCTGCCCGACCCGGAAAAGACTTTCCACCGCGGCAGCACCGATTATTTCGTCACCGATCGCAAGATCGACATCGGCGCCTTCGACTCGCCGACCTTTACCGGCCTGCCGGTGGGCGTGGTGGAGAAAGTCGCCAAGCGCGACCTGCACGTGGTGACCCATGAGCCGTTGTCCAACGGCGACGGCCTCAACGTGCTGGTCAAGCGCGAAGTGGTGGGTTTTCGCGCCAACATCGCCGAGCCCAAGGGCGAGTTCGAAGAGGACGGCGAAAAGCGCTATCGCTATCGCGTCGAGCCCAACGAGATGCCGGAAGGCCTGTACAAGCTGCGGCCGAACCACCCGCTGAACCGCAACCTCGATCACAACTGGCAGCAGGCCCTGCAGAAGACTTCGTCCGAGCGTCGCGTGGCCCTGAGCTGGGTCGCGCGCCTGCGCGAAGAACAGCTGGAAGTGACCGCGACCAGTGAAGAGGGGATCAGCGCCAGCGTGACCCTGGACGGCCCGTTCGGCGTCGCCAACAAGCCGGAGCAGGCGCTGGAACAACTGCGCGACCTGCTCGGCCAGCTCGGCACCACGCAGTACCACGCCATCGACATCAAGCTCGATGCGCCGCAGGCTTACTTCATCCCCAACTCGCAGCTCAAGGCCTTGCGCCGCGAAGTGATCGAAGCCTTGACCGCCGCGCGGGTTGCCGCTCACCCGCGTGGCAGCCGCAAGGCCGAGACCACGCCGCCACCGGTGTACCCGGAGTCGCACCTGTCGTTCCTGGCCAACGTCTACAACCAGAAGGCCCGCGACTTCTACCATCGCCATGGGGTGAAGCTGATCGATGCGGCCTACGAGGCCCACGAAGAGGCCGGCGAAGTGCCGGTGATGATCACCAAGCACTGCCTGCGTTTCTCCTTCAACCTGTGCCCGAAACAGGCCAAGGGCGTCACCGGCGTGCGCACCAAGGTGGCGCCGATGCAGCTGATTCACGGTGACGAAGTGCTGACCCTGAAGTTCGACTGCAAACCGTGCGAGATGCACATCATCGGCAAGATGAAAGGCCACATCCTCAACATGCCGCAACCGGGCAGCGTGGTCGGCCACATCAGCCCCGAAGACCTGCTCAAGACCATCCCCCGCGCTCCGCACTGAGTGGCGGGCGCGGCGCCTCGGCGTCGCGCTTGCTCACTCGTTCAAGCGCTGGCTATCGTGCATCAACGCCATTGTCGACTGGGTCGGCAATGGCGTTGTTGTTTCTGCGAACTGCCTTAACGCGCTGGATCTTCCTCGGCGCGCAACTGAACACTCATGTCGTCGCAGCTTTGCGACCAGTCTTGCAGCCACTGTGGCAACTCGGGAGAGGTGTCCACGCCCAGCTCGTGGACGAACTCGCCGGGGGCGATGGTGCCTTTGGCCGAGCGGAACAGCCCGCGCATCACCACCACGCCGATCACCCGGCCTTTGCTCACGAAGCGGTGTTCCATAAAGCTCCATTTCTCGTCCCAGCCGAGGATCCGGCTATGGACCTCGAAGGCTTCGAACAACTTCAGTTCCCGGCGGAATTTGCCCCACACATCGCCAACGATCGGCACCGCCCTGTGGCGCAGGGCCACGCGGTAGGCGCCGCTGCGCAGGACAAAATCCATGCGCCCGAGGTCGGCCAGGGTGAAGTAGCGGCCGTTGGTGACGTGGCGGTTGAGGTCGAGGTCGAGCGGCCAGACGCGCATGCGCACCACGGTGGTGGCCAGGCCTGCGACCGGCTTGCGCCACGGACGACGAAACAGCATGAGCAGCATGCGGAACCAGAGATTCATGAGTGCACCGATGATGGAAAAGGATGGCTGCACTCTAGGGAAGAAGAATCGGCTAAGGTAGGTGCGCAAATGACATTTTTCATGCGAAAAGCGCAACGGAATCCACTATGCACGTCACCTTGCTCCTGACCGATCACTGTTCCGCCGCCAGCGCCACCCTGGCCCTGGAAGTGCTGAGCGCCGCCAACCTGTTCGCCGACAGCGCCAGCGCGCCGTTCGAGGTGGTGGTCGCCTCGCTGGATGGCGCCGATGTCAGCGCCTGGGGTGGGCAGGTGCTGCGGGTGCAGCGCTCGGTGGCCGAGATCGCCCAGACCGATCTGGTGCTGATCCCCGGTTTTCTCTTCACCCTGAAGGAGGCCTTGCCGGCATTTGCCGGGCATGGGCCCTGGTTGCGGCAACAGCATGCCCGGGGCGCGGTGCTGGCCTCGATGTGCACCGCCACCTTCCTGCTGGCCGAAGCCGGCCTATTGAAGGGCGCTCGCGCCACCACCCACTGGGCCTTCGCCGAGCTGTTCCGGCGGCGTTATGCCGGGGTCGAGCTGGACGAGGGGCAGCTCCTCTGCGAGGACGATCGCCTGATCACCAGCGGCGGCGCGAGCGCGGCCATGGACCTGCTGTTGCATTTGGTGCGGCGTTTCGCCTCCCTGGAGCTGGCGCAGAAGTGCAGCAAGTACCTGCTGATCGACAAGGTGCGCAGCGAGCAGTCGGTCTATGTCATGTGGTCGCTGCCCAAGAGCCACGGCGATGGCGAGATCCTGCGGGTGCAGGACTGGCTGGAGGAACACTTCGACCAGCCGCTGCTGATCGACGACACGGCCCGCCGTTTTGGCTTTGGCGTGAGGAACTTCAAGCGCCGCTTCAAGGAGGCCACCGGCTACACGCCCCTGGCCTATCTGCAGACCCTGCGCCTGGAGAAAGCCAAGGAGCTGCTGGAGTCCACGCGCATGACCCTGGACAGCATCACCTACAAAGTGGGCTACGAAGACAGCAACTCGTTTCGCCGGCTGTTCCAGCAACGGCTCGGCCTGCTGCCGGCGGCGTATCGCAAGAAGTTCCAGGCGGCTGGCTGAGTGCCGATGACCAGCGCCGGCCGGCGCAAAAAAACACGGGCAGGGCAGTGGGCCTGCCTGCCCGCTACCCTGCCCGGGATGCGGTACAACCCTAGAGCGGCTGCCTGTCCCAGCCACCGCCCATGGCCCGGAACAGGTCCACCAGGGCGATCTGGCGCTGGGTGCTGATGCGGATCAGCGTGGACTGATCGTTGAACGCACTGCGCTGGGCGTCGAGGTACCGCAGGTGATCGTCCAGGCCGCTGTCGTAGCGGGCCTTGGCCAGTTCCAGGGTGGCCTGGCTGGTGCGCGCCAGACCCTGGCGCGCCGCCTCCTCGCGGCGCAGGGTGTCGCTGGCGGCAAGGGCGTCGGCCACTTCGCGGAAGGCCTGTTGCAGGGTGCCTTCGTAGGCGGCCACGGCGCTGTCCTTGCGCACCTCGGCCAGGTCCAGGCTGGCCCGGTTGCGCCCGCCGGCGAAGATCGGGATCGACACCGAAGGCAGGAACGACCAGGACCGCGAACCGCCGTCGAACAGCCCGGACATCTCGCTGCTGGAAGTGCCCAGGCTGCCGCTCAGGGTGATGCGCGGAAAGAACGCCGCCCGTGCCGCGCCGATATCGGCATGGCGAGCCTTGAGCCGATGCTCGCTGGCCAGCACGTCCGGACGTCGGGCGAGCAGCTCGGACGGCGCCCCGGGCAGCATGTCCTGCACCAGCAACAGTTCGTCACGTGGTTGGGCGGGCAGCGCGTCCGGGGTGCCCACCAGCAGGGTCAGGGCATTGCGCGCCAGACGCAGCTGGCGGTCGGTGTTTTCCAGCTCGGCCCGGGATTGCTCCACCAGGCCCTGGGCCTCCTGATAATCCAGGGCCGTGGCGGTGCCGATGGTACGCCGCTGGCCGATCAGTTCCAGGGACTGTTCGCGGCTGCGCAGGGTGTCCCGGGTCAGGGCCAGCTGGCGTTGGGCGCCGTCCCAGGTCAGGTAGGCCTGGATCACCTCGGAGATCAGCGCCAGCTGGCTGGCGCGGGTGGCTTCCTCGGTGGCCAGGTATTGCTCCAGGGCGGCGTCCGACAGGTTGCGCACACGGCCGAACAGGTCGATCTCGTACTCCGGCAGGCTCAGCCCCACCTGGTAGGTGCTGGACACCCCGGCCGTCTGGCTGGACGACAGGTCGGCCGGCAGGCGCTGGCGGTTGCCCGAGCCGCTGGCGTTCAACCCCGGCAGGCGGTCGGCGCGCTGGATGCGGTATTGCGCCCGGGCCGCCTCGATATCCAGCAGCGCCTGGCGCAGCGAGCGGTTGTTGGCCAGGGCGCTGTCCACCAGCGCCCGCAGGTCGGGATCGAGGACAAAGGCTTGCCACTGCGGCAGCTCCTTCGGCGTCGCGGCCTGGTCTTCCCAGGTCGCGGCGATCGGCGCCGGCGGACGCTCGTAGCGCGGCGCCAGGGAGCAGCCGGCCAGCAGCAGGGCCAGGGGCAGGGCGGCGTAGATCAGGGGGTTGGATTTCATGCCGGTCATTCCTCGGTCCGCGCGGGTTGCAGGTCATCGTTGCTCGTCGTGGGTTCGCGGCGCAGCAGCGACAGCACCCAAACAAAGAAGATCGGGACGAAGATCACCCCCAGCAGGGTGGCACTGAGCATGCCGCCGATCACCCCGGTGCCGATGGCGCGCTGGCTGGCCGCGCCGGCGCCGGTGGCCAGGGCCAGCGGCACCACGCCGAGGATGAACGCCAGGGAGGTCATGACGATCGGCCGGAAGCGCAGGCGCGCCGCCTTGAGGGCCGCGTCCCGCAGGCTATAGCCCTCGGCCCGGAGGTCCTTGGCGAACTCGACGATCAGGATCGCGTTCTTCGCCGCCAGGCCGATGATGGTGATCAGGCCGACCTTGAAGTACACGTCGTTGGGCATGCCGACGGCGGTCACCGCCAGCACCGAGCCGAGGGCGCCCACCGGCACGATCAACATCACCACCAGGGGAATGGTCCAGCTCTCGTACAGCGCCACTAGCAGCAGGAACACCACCACGAAGGCCAGGGCGAAGAGTTGCAGGGCCTGGCCGCTGGCGATCTTTTCCTGGTACGACAGGCCGGTCCATTCATAGCCGATGCCGGCCGGCAGATGGGCCGCCAGGCGTTCGATCTCGGCCATGGCCTCGCCGGTGCTGACCCCGGGCATGGCGTCGCCGGAGATGCGAATGGTCGGGTAGCCGTTGTAGCGGGCGATCTGCACCGGGCCTTCTTCCCAATGGGTGGAGACAAAGGCACTCAGGGGCACCAGGGCGCCGCTGTTGTTGGGAATGTAGAGCTTGAGCACGCTTTCCGGGGTCATGCGCTGGCTCTGGTCGGCCTGTACCACCACTCGTTGCTGGCGCCCGGCGTTGGCGAAGTCGTTGATCACCGCCGAGCCGAAGGCGGTGGACAGGGCGTTGTTGATCGCATCGAACCCCACCCCCTGGGCCTGGGCCTTGTCCCGGTCGATGTCCAGGCGCAGCTGTGGCGCCTCGGCCAGGCCTTCCATCATCGCGTAGAGGATCTTCGGGTTGTCGTAGGTTTCGCCGAGCAACTGGTCGCGGGCTGCCAGCAGGGCTTCGCGCCCCAGGCCGCCACGGTCCTGCAGGCGCAGGGAGAAACCGCCGGAGTTGCCCATGCCATCGATTGGCGGCGGGCTGACGGCCATCACCGTACCGTCGTCGGGGCTGGCGAAGCGCTGGTTGACCTGGGCGGTTTCCGCCTCGGCCGACTGCTCGGCGCCGCGTTGCGACCAGTCTGTCAGGGTCGGGAAGGCCAGGGCGGCGTTCTCGCCTTGCCCGGAGAAGCTGAACCCCAGCACCAGGAAGGTGTTGGCCACGGCCTCGCGGGAGGCGAGGAACTGCTCCAGCTGCTGGCCGGTGGCCGAGGCGCGCTCGCGGGAGGCGCCCGGTGGCAGTTGCACGTCGACGATCATGTAGCCCTGGTCTTCCACGGGCACGAAGGACTCGGGCAGGCGCAGGTAGACGACGCCCAGCAGCATCACCACGCCCAGGTAGACCAGCATGTAGCGCCCGGCGCGCCGCACCAGGTGGTTGTTCAAGGCGCTGTAGCGCTCGGTCAGGCGGCCGAACAGGCGGTTGAAGGCACCGAAGAAGCCGCGCTTCTCATGGTGCCCCGGGGCCACCGGCTTGAGCAGGGTGGCGCACAGCGCCGGGGTGAAGGTCAGCGCGAGGAACCCGGAGAACAGGATCGACACCGCCAGCGACAGCGAGAACTGCTGGTAGATGACCCCCACCGAGCCGGCCATGAACGCCAGCGGCATGAACACCGCCGACAGCACCAGGGTGATGCCGATGATCGCCCCCGACACCTGGCCCATGGCCTTGACGGTAGCCGCCGCCGGGGACAGGCCTTCCTCGGCCATGATCCGCTCGACGTTCTCCACCACCACAATGGCGTCGTCCACCAGGATGCCGATGGCCAGCACCATGCCGAACATGGTCATCATGTTCACCGAGAAGCCCAGCAGGTACATCACCGTCAGCGTACCGGCCAGGCACACCGGCACCACGATGCTGGGGATCAGGGTGTAGCGCAGGTTCTGCAGGAACAGGAACATCACCAGGAACACCAGGACCATGGCTTCGATCAGGGTGTGGATGACCTTTTCGATGGCCACGTCGACGAAGCGCGAGGTGTCGTAGGGCACGGAGTACTGGACGTTCTCCGGAAAATTCACCGACAGCTCGTGCAAGCGCTCCTTGACCGCGCTGGCGGTCTTGATCGCGTTGGCCCCCGGCGACAGCTGGATGGCCGCGCCCACCGCCGGCTTGCCGTTGAGGCGGGTGGTGAAGTTGTAGTCCTGGCTGCCGACCTGGATCCGCGCCACGTCGCCCAGGGTGACCTTGGAGCCGTCCTGGTTGGCGCGCAGCACGATGCGCGCGAATTCCTCGGGGTTGTCCAGGGTGCCCTTGACCGCCAGGGTGGCGGTCAGCTCCTGGCCGACCGCGCCCGGGGCGCTGCCGAAACTGCCCGCCGGGACCTGCACGTTCTGCGCGCGGATGGCGTTGCCGATGTCCTCGATGGACAGGCCGTAGCCCACCAGGCTCTGCGGGTCGATCCAGACCCGCATGGCCGCTTCCGAGGCGAAGAACTGCAGCTTGCCCACGCCTTCGACCCGGCGGATCTCGTTGTTGACGTTACGCGCGGCGTAGTCGGCCAGCAGGGTGGTGTCCTGCTCCCGGGCGCCTTCCTTGTAGCTCAGGGCGTAGATCATCAGGAAGCCGGCGCTGGTCTGTTCGACCTGGACGCCCTGGCTGAGTACGGCCTGGGGCAGGCGCGCCTCGGCCTTCTTCAGGCGGTTCTGCACCTCCACCTGAGCCATGTCCGGCTGGACGCCCGGCTCGAAGGTGACGACGATTTCGGCGACGCCGTTGGAGTTGCTGGTGGAGTCGAAATACAACAGGCCCTTGGCGCCGTTGAGCTCCTCCTCGATCACGCTGGTGACCGAATCCACCAGCACTTTCGCCGAGGCGCCGGGGTAGGTGGCGGTGATGCTGATCTGCGGCGGCGCCACGCTGGGGTATTGGGCCACTGGCAGGGCGGGGATCACCAGCAGGCCGGCCAGGGAAATGAATAAGGCGACGACCCAGGCGAACTTGGGCCGTTTGATAAAGAACAGAGACATGGTGTGTCCTCGAACGCGGGGCCGGGCTTACTGGCGGGCTGCCTGCTGCTGCGCGGGTTGCGGATCGGGCTGTTGAATGGCGACCTTGTCGCCGGGATTGAGGCCGCTCATGCCGCCGACTATGACCTTGTCGCCGCTTTCCAGGCCCTGGGTGATCTGCCAGCGCTTGTCCTGCATGACGCCGGTCTGCACCGGGCGCTGGGCGACGCTGTCGCTGGCGTCCACCACCAGTACCCGGGCCTGGCCGTCGCTGCCGCGCTGCACCGCACGTTGCGGCACCAACAGGGCCTGGCGGTCGGTGCCCTGGGGCACCTTCACCCGCACGTACATGCCCGGCAGCAGGGTGCTTTCGGGGTTGTCGAAGCGCCCGCGCAGGGACACCTGGCCGGTGCCGCGGTCCACCGAGACGTCGGAGAACAGCAGTTCGCCCTGGCTCTGGAACTCAGTGCCCTCGACCTGGATCGACAGCCGCGACTCCTCGCCGGCGGTCAGGCTGCCTTGCTTGAGCGCTTCGCGCAGGCGCAGGGCCTCGGCCACCGGCTGGGTGAAGTCGGCGTAGATCGGGTCCAGTTGCTGGATGCGCGCCATCAGAGTCACTTCGCCCTGGCCTACCAGGGCGCCCTCGGTGACCAGGGCCCGGCCGATGCGCCCGGAGATCGGCGCGCGGACCGTGGCGTAACCCAGGTTGAGGCGGGCGGTTTCCACATCGGCGCGGGCCGACTGGCGGGCGGCCTGGCTGCTCTGCAGGGCGGAGCGGGCGGTGTCGAGGTCCTGCTGGCTGACCGCTTCGACTTTTGCCAGCTGTTCATAACGCTTGAGTCGGGCCTGGGTCTCGCTCTGTTGCGCCTCGATCCGCGCCAGCTCGCCCTGGGCGCGGGACAGCGCGACCTTGAGCGGCGCCGGGTCGATCTGGAACAGCAGGTCGCCGGCCTTCACGTCCGCGCCTTCCTCGAAGTGGCGCTGGATCACGATACCGGCCACCCGCGCCCGCACTTCAGCGACCCGCACCGGCTCGATACGGCCAGGCAGTTCGCTGCTCAGGGCCAGGGTCTCGGGGTGGACGGTCAGGGTCTCGACCTGCCTGGGCGCACTCGGTTGCGCTCCGGGCTGCTCGCCATTACCGCAGCCGGCCATGCCCATCAGGGCCACCGCTGCCAAGCTCAATACACGCAATTCGCGCAAAGCATTCATGTTTCACCTGAAGGCTGGTTCTGGAAAGGCGCGAATAATATCTTCAAGGATCTTATGAGGCAAATTTGTCTCAAATGATTCTTTCGTGTTAAAAAGTGTCAACTCCCTTGAGCTTGTAGGGATTTTCTGCACAATGCGTGCGTTCTTCCTGCCCAGAATGAGTCTGCCTTTATGTCTTCGCCCGCTTCCGACGAAAAACTCCTCAAGGCGCTGGCCGTGGCCATCGTCGACCATCCGTGGGGGACACTGAAGGAGCTGGCCGAGGCGGCGGGGGTGAGCAAGGCCACCCTGCACCGGTTCTGCGGCACCCGGGACAACCTGATCGAGATGCTGATGAGCCACACCTGCGAGGTGATGAAGCAGATCATCGAGACCGCGGACCTGCACCAGGCCACGCCGATGGTGGCCCTGCGCAATCTGATCCAGTTGAATCTGGCGCAGCGCGAGTTGCTGCTGTTCATGGTCTTCCAGTACCGCCCGGACACCATGGCGCCCAACGCCGAGGGCAATCGCTGGCAGCCCTGTATCGACGCCCTGGACGCCTTCTTCCTGCGGGCGCAACAAGAGGGTTACCTGCGCATCGACGTCAGCGCGCCGGTGTTGAGCGATCTGTTCATGACCCTGATCTGCGGCATCGTCGATTCCGAACGCCTGGGGCGCGCTGCTCCAGCAGGATCGGCTTTGGTCATGGAGCAGATGTTCCTGCATGGCGCGGCAACGCCGTCGTCCTGATTCCCGGCGTGTCGCCGGCGCTGCTTGGCGAAACGTCCAGCGGCCAGCACAATCCCCTGCGTCAGAGGCTCGGGCCGGTCAGTGGCTCGAGTCTCATCCTCCACGGGTTTCGCCATGCCGGTACTGCACGACCAACATCATCCCCAGGACCCGGACCGGGTCGACCGGCCGCTGTATGCGCTGCGCATCTCCCTCCAGGCCATGCGCTGGGAGCGGCCCTGGCACAGCCATCGCAAGGCGCAGCTGCTGTTCCCGCTGGCCGGGGTGATCACCTGCGAGACCGACGAAGGTCTGTGGATGGCACCGCCGCAATGCGCGGTGTGGATTCCCGGGGACATGCGGCACAACGTGCGGGGGCTGGAGCGGACCGAGAGTTACTGTCTGTTCGTCGAACCCGAGCAGGTCCGCGGCCTGCCCGGGGCCTGTTGCACCCTGGCGGTTTCGCCGCTGTTGCAGGAACTGCTCAAGCGTTGCGTGGAAGTGCCCGAGCTCTATGATCTCGACGGCCCGCAGGGGCGACTGATGGCGGTGGCCCTGGATGAACTGGCCGCCGCGCCCCAGGAACAGATCCACCTGCCCATGCCCCGGCACTCGCAGTTGCGCGATATGGCCGCGTCGATCATCGAGCAGCCGGCCGAGCGTCGCAGCCTGGGTGGCTGGGGCGAGCGGATCGGCATGAGCGAACGCAACCTGAGCCGGCTGATCCTGGCCGAGACCGGCTTGAGTTTCGGCCAGTGGCAACGCCAGTTGCACATCCTGCTGGGAATCAAGCGCCTGGCCCGGGGCGAGTCGGTGGAGAGTGTGGCGCTGGGCCTGGGTTATGAAAGCGCCAGTGCCTTTATCCGCATGTTCAAGAAGGCCGTGGGCCAGCCGCCGGCGCGCTTTCTCGCCGAGCGCGGGATGCTGCTGGGCGACCATTCGCCGGTCCGGGACGCCGAATCTTCATTTGGCTGAATCGGTCAATAGCTTGTCCAGGTTGACTGATGCAGACAAGTCTTCCTTTGCAGATGATAGGCATTCTTGTTTGTCTCTTGTCGAGGAAGCCTTATGAACATCGACCATCGTCAGTTTCCCCTGGTCTGGATGCACTACCACGGCGCGGCCGGCCAGACCGATCCTTTCAGCCAGCTCGACCAACTGCTGCAACGCCAGAAGCCCTTTGTGCTGGTGACCGCCGACGCGCCCGGCGAACAACCGCAGCAGGGCGAAGACGCCCAGGCCAGCCTCAAGCAGGCCTCCTTGTGGATGAAGCGCAACAAGGAGGCGATCCGCCGCTGGATCAGGGCCAGCATCGTGATCGCCCCCGACGGCGCGACCCAGGCCCGGGTGGAAGCCTTCGCCGAAACCTACCGCAAGTTCTGGGGCTACCCCTTGCTGCACTGCGCTTCGAAGGCGGCCGCCGTGGCCCTGGTCGACCAGTTGCTGGGCCACAAGCGGATCAATAGCCATAACTGGTAGGTGTTCCCGGCAGACCGCGTCGCGGCCAGCGCGGGCCAGTCGGATCGCCGCCCGCTCGCTCCTACGGCAGGGTGAGCGGCGACCCCGGCTCGTCGAGGTTGTCGATGTGCTTGAAACGTTCCACCAGGAAGTCGATCAGGCTGCGCACCCGCGCCGACAAATGCAGCTGTTGCGGGTAGACCGCATAGACGTCGGCGCGGGTCGGCGTCTGGTCTTCCAGCACCAGGCGCAGGCGGCCGCTGCGCACGTAACGGGCGATGTCCCATTCGGCCCGCAGCAGGATGCCATAACCTTCCAGGGCCCAGTTCAGGGCCACCTCGCCGTCGTTGCAGCCCAGGGCGCCGCGGACCTTGACGTTCTGCGTGCGCCCGCCGTTGGTGAAGCTCCACACCCCGTAGGGCGTCTCGTTCTGGCGCAGGAAGATGCAGTTGTGCTGCTGCAGGTCCGCCAGGCGTTGCGGCACGCCATGCTTTTGCAGGTACAGCGGTGAGGCGCATAACAGGCGGCGGTTGGAGGCGATCTTGCGCGCATGGAAAGCCGCGTCCGGCAGGCTGCCGAAACGGATGCCCAGGTCGAAGCCGTGGGTCGCGAGGTCCAGCGGGTGGTCGCTGATTTCCAGCTGGATTTCCACCTCGGGGTAGCGCGCGAAGAACGCGGCCAGGGCCGGGCCGATGTAACGCCGGCCGAACCCCAGGGAGGCATTGACCCGGATCAGGCCCTTGGGTGTCGCCCGGCTGCTGCCGAGCAACTGCTCGACCTCGTCGATCTGGGTCAGGATGCGCGCCGCGTGGGAGAAATACAGCTCACCTTCAGTGGTCAGGCTCATGGAGCGGGTGGTGCGGTTGACCAGGCGGATACCCAGCCGTGCTTCCAGCGCGGACAGGCGCTTGCTCACCGCCGGTGGGGTGACGCCCAGCTCGCGGGCAGTGGCGGCGAGGCTGCCCTTGTTGGCCAGCAGGTAGAAAAACGACAGGTCGAGGCTCGGGTTCATTGGTAACTCAAAGTTATGTATGTAGTGATTTTGAGTAACTCATGGGGCTTTTCTCACTACATATACTCCGCCCACACCCTGTCTGGACAGCCTTGTCCGACAGGCACAACAAGAAGGCAACGAGAAAGGGGTGGACCATGAGTGCATACACAATTGCCGCGATCCCGGGTGATGGCATCGGTGTGGAAGTGATCGCCGCGGGCGTCGAGGTGTTACAGGCGCTGGCGAAGAAGTCGGCCTTCCAGCTGGACTTCAAACACTTCGACTGGAACTCCGACAACTACCTGAAAAACGGCTACTACATTCCCGAAGGCGGCCTGGCGGAGCTGAAGACCTTCGACGCGATCTTCTTCGGCGCGGTCGGCGCCCTCAACGTGCCGGACCATATTTCCCTGTGGGGCCTGCGCCTGCCGATCTGCCAGGGTTTCGACCAGTACGCCAATGTGCGTCCGGCGCGGGTGCTGCCTGGGGTGAAAAGCCCGTTGCACAACGGCGAGCAGATCGATTGGGTGGTGGTGCGGGAAAACTCCGAGGGCGAGTACTCCGGCAACGGCGGCCGGGTGCACCGCGGCTTGCCTGAAGAGGTGGCGACCGAGGTTTCGGTGTTCACCCGGGCCGGGGTCGAGCGCATTCACCGTTTTGCCTTCGAGCTGGCGCAAAGCCGTCCGCGCAAGCACCTGACCCTGGTCACCAAGTCCAACGCCCAGCGCCATGGCATGGTGCTGTGGGATGAGATCTTCTATGAGGTCGCCCGGGACTTCCCGGACGTCAAGATCGACAAGGAACTGGTGGACGCGGTGACCACACGCATGGTGCTGAAACCGGCGACCCTGGACGTGATAGTCGCCACCAACCTGCACGCCGACATCCTCTCCGACCTGGCGGCGGCGCTGTCCGGCAGCCTGGGCATCGCCCCGACCGCCAACCTCAACCCTGCGCGGCGTTTTCCCTCGATGTTCGAGCCGATCCACGGCTCGGCCTTCGACATCACCGGCAAGGGCGTGGCCAACCCGATCGCGACCTTCTGGACGGCGGCGATGATGCTCGAACACCTGGGTGAAGCGGCCGCGGCCAAGCAACTGATGTCGGCCATCGAGGCGGTGACCGAGAGCGGCCTGCACACGCCTGACCTGGGCGGCACGGCCAGCACCCGGCAGGTCACCGACGCGGTGCTCGCCCTGATCAATCGCTGATTCACAGTCGTACTGCGGCACAACGCCAGGGGGCGGGTCGCGATCCGCGCCCCTGGCATTTCCTGACAACAATAAGAATCAGGGCCCTGTGATGAAAAGAATACTTGGCAAACTCTATGTGCAAGTCCTTATCGCCGTGATGCTCGGCGCCCTGGTCGGGGTGCTGCTACCGGAAACCGGTGCCGCGCTGAAACCCCTGGGCGACGCCTTTATCAAGTTGATCAAGATGCTCCTGGCGCCGGTGATCTTCCTCACCGTGGTCACCGGCATCGCCCGCATGGAAAGCATGAAGGAGCTGGGCCGGGTCGGCTTTCGCGCGCTGATCTATTTCGAGGTGGTCTCCACCCTGGCGCTGGTGGTGGGGCTGGTGGTGGTGGATGTGTTCAAGCCCGGCGCCGGCATGAACATCGATGTCGCCAGCCTCGATACGTCCAGCCTGGGCACCTACACCAGCGCCGCCAGGCACGCCTCGTTCATGGACTTCGTGCTCAACATCATTCCCGACACCATCGTCGATGCGTTCGCCAAGGGCAACGTCCTGCAGATCCTGCTGTTTTCCATCCTGCTGGGCATTGCCCTGGCCCAGGTCGGACCGCGGGGCAAGTTCTTCGTCGATGCCCTGGATAGCCTGATGCAGGGCATGTTCCGCATCGTCAACATGGTCATGCGCCTGGCCCCCATCGGCGCGTTCGGCGCCATTGCCTTCACCATCGGCAAATACGGTTTCGGCTCGCTGTTTTCCCTTGGCAAGCTGATGGCCTGCGTCTACCTGACCTGCGTGCTGTTCGTGATCTTCGTGCTGGGGCCGATCTGCCGCTACAGCGGTTTCAGCCTGTGGAAGTTCCTGCGTTTCATCAAGGAGGAGCTGTTCACCGTGCTCGGCACCAGCTCCTCGGAGTCGGTGCTGCCGCAGATGATTTCCAAGATGGAAAAGGCCGGTGTGTCCAAGCCGGTGGCCGGGATGATCATTCCCTCGGGCCTGACCTTCAACCCGGACGGGCAGGCGATCTACTACACCATCGCCGCCATCTTCATCGCCCAGGCGACCAACACGCCGCTGACCCTCACCGATCAGTTGATCGTGCTGGCGGTGCTGATGTTCACCTCCAAGGGCTCGGCGGGGGTCACAGGTTCGGGGTTCATCATTCTGGCGGCGACCCTGGCGTCGCTGGGCACCATTCCGGTGGCGGGCATGGTCCTGCTGTTGGGCGTCGACCGCTTCATGTCGGAAGCGCGGGCGATCACCAACACCATCGGCAACGGGGTCGGCACCCTGGCCATCGCCAAATGGGTGGGGGCACTGGACACGGCGAAGATGCACAAGGCGTTCAATGGCGAAGTGCAAGAGGCGCAGCCGGCGCCTGACAGCACGCCGCCGGCGAAAGGGGCTGGCACCTTGCTGCCCGGCCTGGAGAAGGCCTCTCGGGCCTAGGCAGCCCTGGTCGCCTACAAGGCCTTGCTCATGAAGACCCGGCTGCTGCCCGCGGGTTCGCAAGGGATCTCGCCGAAGCGTTGCCAGCCGTGTTTTTCGTAGAACGACGGCGCCTGGAAGCTCAGGGTGTAGAGCACGGCCGAGCGGCAGCCGCGGCGCCGGCCTTCGTCTTCGCAAGCCTGCAGCAGTCGGGCGCCGAGGCCCGAGCCGCGCAGGCTGTCGGGCAGGTAGAACAGGTCGATGAACAACAGGCCCAGGGAGGTGCGGCCGCTGATGCCGCCCAGTACCTGGCCGGTTTGCGGGTCCTTGAGTTCCACGGCCAGGGGCTGGCGATCGTTGTAGCCGGTCATCTGCTCGTTGAAGGCGGCGAGGCCCTTGCCGAGCAGGGTTTCGAAGGTGCTGTCGATGGTGTTGCTGATAACGATCAAGGGGCTGGCCGTGACGGCGGTTTTCATAGAGGAGATTTCCAGTTCAGGCGTCGCGCAACAGGTCGTGGGCGTCGAGCAGGCGGTAGGCGATTTCCGGGTTCTTCTCCAGGCCGCGGCGGATCGCGGCGGGAATCGACTGGCGGGTCTTGCGACACAGGCCCGGCAGCTCGTCGAGCTGGATGGCGATGCCGCGCATGCTGCGCACTTCGTTGAAGCTGGGGGCGATCTGCACGCGGATGCCCAGCAGTTCGTACATCCGCCGCTGCATGTGTTCGAGGTCGCTCAAGCTTTGCAGGTTCTCCAGCCGCTCGAGCAGGCGCTTTTCCTCCTGGCGGGTCAGGCCGAGGATGCGCAGGTCGGTGCCAGGGGTTTGCAGCAGGCGTTCGCGCTCGCAATCGCAGGCACCGGGCGGGCAAGGCTGGCGGATCTGGAAATCGGGCATCTATGGACTCCACTCGAAGCGATCGCGGATCGCCGTTGCCCACGGGGTTGCCTGGAAATATACACAGACGGGGGCAGGCTGTGGCGCGGGATTCGCCAGCCATGCCGCGGATTTTTTCAAGGCTGCCGGCGCCGCCACAGCAGGCGCCCGTAGACCAGGGCGTTGATCAGCAGCACCAGCGCGCCGAGGCCCAGCTGGATCTGCGGCGTCAGCCCGGCCGGGTAGATCAGCGGGATCAGGTAGTGTTCGATGAAACCGTCGCCATACCCCTGCTGGCCGGCACCGTGGCGCAGGCGGTTTTCCCACTCGGTCAGCGGGCAGGGCAGGTGGAAGACTTCGACCGCCACGCCCCAGGTCGCGGCGGGCAGGTGCAGCCAGGCCAGGCGCGGCCACTTGAGCACCAGCAGGCCGCCGAAGAGTACGAACAGGATAAAGGCCAGGTGCAGCGATACCAGGGCGTCAGCGGCGAAGCGGTAGAGCATGTCGAGTCTCGTTGCGGTCAGGGGTACAGCAGGGGTTCAGGTTCGCGCGCGGTCGAACCAGCCCAGCGCGGTGCGCCAGATACAGATGCCCAGGAAGTACGCCGACATGGCCAGCCACAAGCCCATCACCCAGGGGCCATTGTAGGGATGGTTGATCACCAGCGATAGGCTGCACAGCAGCCAGATGGCGGTCACTGCGATGTTCACCGGCATGAAGCGGCGCACGCGGAAGGGGTGCAGGAATTTCATCCGGGTCAGGGTCAGCAGCGCCAGGACCACGATGCTCGACAGGCTCAGCCAGGGTGTCGGGGCAAGGATGTACAGCGCCAGCGCCACCACGTTCCAGGCCGCGGGAAAGCCGACGAAATAGTTGTCCTTGCTCTTCATGTTGACGTTGCAGAAGCAGAACAGCGACGACACCAGGATCACCGAGGTCGCCAGCAGCGCGCTGTAGTCCGGCAGCGGGATGTAGCGATAGATGAACAGCGCCGGGATGAACACATAGGTCAGGTAGTCGATCACCAGGTCCAGCACCGAGCCGTCGAAATGCGGCAGCACCGACTGCACATTGACCTTGCGCGCCAGCGAGCCGTCGACCCCATCGACGATCAGCGCCACGCCCAGCCACAGCAGGCAGGCCTTGGGCTGGTTGTCGAACAGCGCCAGGGTGGCGAGAAAGGCCGTGACCACGCCGGTCGCGGTGAAACCATGGGCGCCCCAGGCTTTGAGACTGGCGATGTGTCGGGTCGTTATCACGGGCGTTCTCCAGGAAATGAAACCAGCCGTGCGACGCCCCATTGGAAGAAACGGGGGCTTATCGCCAAACCTGGCCAGATTGCATCTATCGACCGGGCAGGCGGCGATAAGGTTCACCCTTGCCCGTGTCTTTGTCAGGCCGCTCATGGACTTGCCCGCGTGCAGCAGGATGCCAAGCCCGTGGCGACTTATAAGACTGTAGCCACAGTTGGCCGGGACGAGCCTTGGCGAAAGCGAATTCCTTCACGGCGCCGGGGAGGCAGGGTGCCCCCCCGGAGCGTTCACTCCCTGTATTGCGTGGCTACATTCCGTTGGCGAAGGGCACGGCGCGGATATCGATGCGCGAGCGCAGGTGCTTCAGCGCGCCGGCGTATTCGGCCAGGACTTCCAGGCTCCAGTCGGCGCGGGCACGCAGGTGGCGTTCTTCAGGCGTGGGCGCGGAATGCGCATTGAATACGCCTTCCACCTGGCGAACGATCAGCTGTTCCGGCAGGTAGCAGATCCGGCAGTTCTTGTAGCTGGAGACGCGCAGCTCGGCGAGCGGGTAGGTGCCGCCCACGCCGGCCGAGACCCCGACCAGCAACGCCGGCTTGTGCCCCAGCTCGGTGTGGCCGGCATACACGAAGAAATTCTTGATGGCCGGGCAGGCCATGCCGTTCCACTCCGGCGTCACCACCACCAGCGCGTCGGCCTGCAGCAAGCTGGCCGAGTACTGGCTCCAGGCGCTGTTCGAGTCCGGGCTTGGCCAGAGCGGCAAGGGCGAGCGCCCGAGGTCAAGCAACGTGACCTGCTCGCAGAGTTTCAGCTGTTGCAGGCGTTGGCCCAGGTAATGGGCGACCTTGGCCGACTGGCTGCCGACTTGGCTGGAGCCGGCGAGCAGCGCGATATGCAGGCTCATTGCACCACCTCCTGCTTGGCTTCGGGACGCGCTGCGGGTTTGGGCGAACGCACCAGCGGCCAGAACAGTTCCTGCTGCCAGCTGATGGGGCGCAAGTCTTCGATGCCATAGGCGATGGGCCGGCGGCGAGTGATTTTCGCGGTGCCGAACAGCACGTCCCAGAAGAACAGCAGATTGCCGAAATTGCCTTTGTAATGGGTCACCCCGTCCTTGGCGTTCAGGCCGTGGTGGGCGGAGTGGGTGGAAGGGGTCGAGATGGTCCGCTCCAGCAGCCACATCAGCGGGCGCAGGGCCGGGATGCGATAGAGCCTGTCGTCCCAGGCGACGCTGCTGTGGGCGGCGAAGATCACCGTCATCTTGACGATCAGGTAGCCGTAGTAGACCGGCGCCAGGCCCAGGTAGATGAGCAGGCCGGAGAGCCAGATGCCCGGCATCAGCAGGTAATAGAAGCTGTTGTTGCGGTAGACGATGCGGATGCTCATGTACGGCGCCGAATGGTGCGCGCGGTGCAGCGCGTAGAGGAACGGCAGGCGGTGGGTCAGGCGATGCCACCAGTACTGGGTCATGTCATCGAGCAACAGGAACAGGGCCGCGCCCGCCACCCAGTGCAGGTCGCCCAGGCTGTTCTTCAGGGACGGCGCGAAGGTGTCGAGCAGCAGGGTGCTGAGGAACATCACCAAGGGGAAGGTGAGGCCCAGCAACAGCGAGGAACCGATGATCTCGATCAGCACATCGCGGCGCTGGCCCTTGGGCTGGCGAAAGCAGGTACAGGCGATTTCCAGGAGGATGAAACCGAGGAAAATCCCGGCCACGACCAGGATTGGATTGTTGGCGAGCATTGTTGTATTCATGGCAATCTCGAGTCAGGCCCGACATGGGCATTGCCCGAACAATAAGAAACCAAGAGCCGCCCGGACCCTATGCGCGAACTGGACAAAAACACTGGCGAAGAGGCCAATCAACCGGTCCGCCGTTTTCACCGGGGCCAGCTCGGCCGGGTGCTGGAGCGGGTCCTGCAGCGCCAGACCCGCGGCGACCGCCAGGATTACAACCTGCTGGAACTGGAACAGTTGTGGCGCCTGGCGGCGGAGCGCGACCCGGCCATCGGCCTGCACCTGTTCGGCGAATTCACCCCCCAGGACCTGCACGTACTGGCCTACATCTGCCTGTACTGCCCGGACGTGCGCGGCGCCATGCAATGCTGGGCCGACTACGCCGCGCTGGCCTCGGACATGGACAGCCTGAAGCTGGTCAGCGACGGCGAGCTGCTCGGCGTCGAACTGTGCATCGACGCGCCCGCCGGGCTGACCCGCTACGTGGTGGAGCATTACTGCGTCATGGCCCTGACCCAGATGCGGCAAAGCACCGGGCAACCCGTGCAACCGGTACGCGCCTGCTTCAGCCATCCGCGCCCGGCGTACCACGCGCAATACCGCCAGTGGTTCGGCGACAACCTCGAATTCGACTGCCTGCACAACTGCCTGTACTACGACCAGGCCACCCAGCGCCTGCCGCTGCTGACGCGTCACGCCGGCATGCAGGCGTTGTTGCGCAGCGAGCTGGACCGCCGCCTGGCCCAGCGCCTGCAACTGGCCGGCTGGACCGGCAAGGTCGCGGCCAGCATGCGCGACAGCCTGGCCCGTGGCGTGGTGCCGAGCCTGGAGAACCAGGCCGAGGCGCTGTACCAGAGCCCGCGCACCTTGCGTCGGCGCCTGGAGGAGCAGGGCATGACCTTTCGCCAGTTGCTCGATCAGGTCCGCGCCGAGCTGGAGCAACAGCTGGAGTTTCTCGGCGAGAGCCGTGCCCAGATGGCGGCCCAGCTGGGTTACGGTGACCTCGCGGCGTACCTGCATGCGCGCAAGCGCTGGAAGCGCGACTGAATCCATCAGGCTCGCGGCATCACCGCAGGTGTTGCGCGGATTCCTTAAAGGAATCCACTCTATAAAAAACATGAATTTTATTTATCGAAATCGAGCCTGTAGCGTGGCCCCGTCCCTGACCGATGGAGCGCCCCGATGTCCACCCCGCAGCCGCTGTCTCCCGCCGAACGCTACTGGCAGCGCAACCTCGCGGTGTGCGCCCTGGGGGCGTTCACCACCATTGTCGCGATGACCCTGCTGCTGCCGTTCCTGCCGTTGTACGTCGAGCAACTGGGGGTCAGCGACCCGGCGGCCATCGTCCAGTGGTCCGGCGTGGCGTTTGGTGCGACCTTCCTGTCGGCGGCGATCACCGCGCCCTTGTGGGGCCGCCTGGGTGACCGCTATGGGCGCAAGCTGATGCTGATCCGCGCCAGCCTCGGCATGGCCGTGGCCATGTCGCTGATCGGCCTGGCGGAGAACGTCTGGCAACTGGTGCTGTTGCGCCTGCTGGCGGGCTTGCTCGGCGGCTATGCCTCGGGGGCGACCATCCTGGTCGCCACGCAAACCCCCAAGGCGCGCTCCGGCTGGGCCCTGGGCGTGCTGTCTTCGGGGATCATGGCCGGCAGCCTGGCCGGGCCATTGGTGGGTGGTCTGCTGCCGCCGCTGATCGGCATCCGCAATACCTTCTTCATCGCCGGCGCGGTGATCTTCGTGACCTTCCTGGCCACCACCTTTCTGCTGAAGGAGGCGCCGCGCGAGCCGCGCCCGGCCACGCAAAAGGGCCAGGCGCCGGACAACTCCTGGGCATCGGTGCAGGACAAAAGGCCGGTGCTGAGCATGTTCGCTGTGGCCTGCCTGCTGATGTTCGCGACCATGTCCATCGAGCCGATCATCACCGTGTACCTGCAGGAACTGCGGGCGGAAAACGTCACCCTGATGGCGGGGCTGGTGATGTCCGCCGCGGCCCTGGGCAGCATTATTTCCGCGTCGCAGTTGGGCAAACTGGCCGACCGTATCGGCCACTGGCGGGTGCTGACTGTGTGCCTGGCCGCCGCGGCCCTGCTGCTGATTCCCCAGGCGCTGGTCAGCGCGCCCTGGCAACTGGTGCTGCTGCGCTTTCTCATGGGCCTGGCCCTGGGCGGCCTGTTGCCCTGCATCTCCAGCATCATTCGCCATTCGGTGCCGGAAAACATCGCCGGGCGGATGCTCGGCTACTCGACCTCCAGCCAGTACGTCGGGCAGGTGCTCGGCCCCCTGGCCGGGGGCTTTCTCGGTGGGCACTTCGGCATGCGCACGGTGTTTGTCGGCACCTGCGGCGTCATGGCCTTGTGCGCTCTGGTCACCTGGTGGTTCGGCTCGATGAAACCTGCCGTGGCAGTGGCAGGCGAAGCCGGTTAGACCGGGCCGGCGCCACGCCGCGCACTGCGCTCGACCATGGCGACAATGGTGTCGAACAGCTCATCGCGGGCTTGCTCGCGGCTGATCTCTCCAGTGGCCGCGGCGTGGGACAGGGCCTCGGCCGCCCCGAGCATCGCCCGCAGGCCAGCCGTGGCTATGGTCCCGGGCGCCGCGAAGGGGGCGAGGGCGGCGCGGCATTTTTCCAGGAAGATCAGCTCGTACTCCTCCTTGATCCGCGCCAGTTCCGGCGAACTGGCCAGCGCGGCGATCACCCCGGGGATCTCGCGGCCTTGGGTCAGCACACAATCGACGTAAGAGCCGGCGATGACCGCCGCGCGGCTGGCCAGGGTCGCTTCGCTGCGGTCCAGGGCGGCGTCCATCAGCAATGTCTGGCGTGCATCGAAGTCCTGGTACAGCGCCGCCAGCAATCCTGCGCGGGTGACGAAATGGTCATAGACCACCGGCTTGGTCACCCCAGCCTGTTCGGCGAGGCGGCCCAGGGTCAGGGCTTCGGTGCCTTCCGCGCCGATCAATTGCCAGGCCACTTCCAGCAACTGTTGCAGGCGCTCTTCGCGGGACAGGCGGCGACGGGGGGGTGAAGCCTCGGAGGGGGTGCTTGACATGCTTATATACCAAAAGTAACTTACTGTTCGTAACTTACCAAAAGTATATAGGGCCTGGTTGCCGCCCTCAATCCAATTTGCCTCCATCGGCAGGAGTCTTCGCCATGCATGCGCTTATCGTTGTCGCCCACCATGATCCCCGCTCCCTCAGCCACAGCCTGGCGGCCCAGGTCGCCGAGGGGATTGGGCCGTCCCACTCGTTCGAGATCGCCGACCTGTTCGCCGAGGCGTTCGACCCACGCTTCAACGTCGCCGACCACGCGGTCCACCGCCGGCAGGAGCAGCCACCGGCCGACGTGCTGGCCGAGCAGGCGCGCATCGACCGCGCCGATGCACTGGTGCTGGTCTATCCGGTGTACTGGTGGTCGATGCCGGCGCTGCTCAAGGGCTGGATCGACCGGGTGTTCGCCAACGGCTGGGCGTTCGATTTCAACCTCGAAGCCAATAGGTTTGAGAAGAAACTCGGACACCTGCGGGTGCATCTGCTCGGCGTCGGTGGGGCCGATGCCGGCACTTACGGGCGCCACGGCTACGAGACGGCGATGAAGACCCAGATCGACCACGGGATCTTCGACTACTGCGGGGCGCGGGTGCTGACCTCGGAGTTGCTGCTGGAATCGGAAAGCCAGGATCCGGCGCTGCATCTGTGCACGGCCCGGGCCATCGGTCGCAATCTGTTCAGTCGCGCCAACGCCGCCGCGGCGGTCCAGGCGGGATGAGGGGATAAGGCTCCGCGACGTCCCGGTCGCGGAGCGCAGGACGGCTTCGGCCGTCAGTGCCCGGCGGGCTGCGCCTGTTGAGTGAGGATCGCCCTGGCCAGTTCTTCATCGCTGGCGTTGAGGCCTGGGTTTTCCTGGCGGATTTTCTGCAGCACCGACTCCAGGTAGACGCCACGGATGGCGCCACCGCTGGCGACGAAGCTGGAGGCGTCGTCACGGGCGGGAATCACCATCTTGTCGTCCTTGAAGGTCGAGTACAGCGAGGCGGAAACCCCTGCGGAGGTGGCGACATCACCCGCATCGACACGGGCCATGGCTGAACCTGCGGGCAGACAGAGCAACAACGAAGAAACGAGTAATAGGCGGCGCATGGGGGCGTCCTCCGACAGCGTGAAGCGAAAAGGAAGTACTACACAATCTAGGATGCGCGGCACTGCCCGGGAGTTCCCCGGGCGCTCGCGGTGGCCGCTGGCCGGGCGTTTTCTGTGGGGCAGCCAGCAGCCCCCGGCATTGCACCGGGGGCAGCTATCACTGGGCTGTCAGCTGACGACCCGGTAGCACGGCACATAGGCCGCGCCGCCCGGCAGTTTCATCCGGTGCTGCTGGACGAAGGATTTGAGCAGGTGATCCAGCGGCTGCATGATCGCCGTGTCGCCGTGGATTTCGTACGGGCCGTGCTTCTCGATCAGACGGATGCCCTTGTCCTTGACGTTGCCGGCGACGATGCCGGAGAACGCGCGGCGCAGGTTGGCCGCCAGTTCGTGGGACGGCAGTGCGCGGTCCAGTTGCAGGCCGGCCATGTTGGCGTGGGTCGGGTCGAACGGGCGCTGGAAGCCTTCGTCGATTTTCAGCAGCCAGTTGAAGTGGAAGGCGTCGTTGCGTTCGCGGCGGAACTGCTTGACCTCCTTGAGCCCCTCGGTCATCTGCCGGGCGACCTCGGCCGGGTCGTCAATGATGATCTGATACAAGCTGTGGGCTGCATCGCCCAGGGTTGCGCCGACGAAGGCGTGCAGTTGCTCCAGGTAGGGCGCGGCGCTTTTCGGCCCGGTGAGGATCACCGGGAACGGCAGGTCGCGGTTGTCCGGGTGCATGAGGATGCCCAGCAGGTACAGGAACTCCTCGGCGGTGCCGGCGCCGCCCGGGAAAATGATGATGCCGTGGCCGACGCGGACGAAGGCTTCCAGGCGCTTCTCGATGTCCGGCAGGATCACCAGCTCGTTGACGATCGGGTTCGGCGCCTCGGCGGCGATGATGCCCGGCTCGGTGAGCCCCAGGTAACGGCTGCCGCTCATGCGCTGCTTGGCATGGGCGATGGTCGCGCCCTTCATCGGGCCTTTCATCACGCCCGGGCCGCAGCCGGTGCAGACATCCAGTTTGCGCAGGCCCAGCTCATGGCCGACCTTCTTGGTGTACTGGTATTCCTCGGTGCTGATCGAGTGGCCGCCCCAGCACACCACCATCTTCGGTTCCACGCCCGGACGCAGGGTGCGGGCGTTGCGCAGCAGGTGGAAGACGTAGTCGGTGATGCCCTGGGAGCTTTCCAGGTCGATGCGCTGGCTGGCCAGTTCGCTTTCGGTGTAGACGATGTCGCGCAGGGCGCTGAACAGCATTTCCCGGGTGCTGGCGATCATCTCGCCATCGACGAAGGCATCGGCCGGGGCGTTCAGCAGTTCCAGGCGCACGCC
The DNA here is from genome assembly GCF_002843625.1 of Pseudomonas sp. 09C 129. Taxonomy (NCBI): domain Bacteria; kingdom Pseudomonadati; phylum Pseudomonadota; class Gammaproteobacteria; order Pseudomonadales; family Pseudomonadaceae; genus Pseudomonas; species Pseudomonas sp. 09C 129. The sequence goes on from NZ_CP025261.1 coordinate 3,058,652, forward strand.
GCGGTCCTGCTGGTGGATGCGGACTTCGAAATCCTTGTAGGCGTCGAGAATGGTCTTGGCGTTATCGACATGGGCGCCGGTGTTGAGGATGGCCAGGGCGCACTGGCGGAACAGGGCATAGATGCTGCCGGAACCGGCTTCGCTGAGTTGTTGCACTTCACGTTGGGACAAAGTCTCCAGGCTGCCTTTGGGGCTGACCGAAGCGTTGATGACGTGTCTTGAATGCATTCTGGATTCCTTGAAAGCGAGACCACCGGCCCATGCGGGCCCATGGCTTAAGAATAGTGAGCGGCGGGCGGGACGCCGGGAAAAACATTCTCCCGGGCTTCACCACGCGAAGGCAAACGGGGCCACCGGAACGTGCGGCGCGTCCGCCACGCTACTTTCTCACAGCTGGTGGTCCGAAGCGAAAGCGGCGTGCATCGCCCTTGGCTATGCTCAGCCCAGTCACCCATAGGGCTGGGGAGCGCAACCAGGCGCCGGCAGTGCCAGTCTCGTCACGACATCGGGAGCGCGTGAGCATGGCATCTGCATCCGACCGGTCCGCGGTCAAAAAGGGCAAGGCTGCGGCTACAGCCAAAAAAGCCGAGAAAAAAACCACGAAAAAAACTGCCGCAACGGTCGCCAGGACTGGCAAGAAGATCGCCCGCCGCAAGGCCGCCACGGCCCCTGCCCGGGTCCTGAACGTGCGACCGGACGGCCTGGATTTTCGCGACACCATGTATATCCCGACCCTGGTGGAAGTCCCGGTACGCCGCGAACTCAGCGACTACCGCAAGACCAGGGTGCCGGTACTCGACCAGGGCCAGGAAAACGCCTGCACCGGTTATGGCCTGGCGACGGTGGCGCATTACCTGCTGCGCACCCGTCGCTATCAGTCCGACGCCACGCTCGTCAGCCCGCACATGTTGTACGACCTGGCCCGTCGTTATGACGAATGGGCCGGCGAGGTGGACGAAGGTTCCAGTTGTCGCGGGGCGATGAAGGGCTGGTACAAGCACGGGGTGTGCCCGGCACCGCGGTGGCAGGCCAACAACCAGGCCACGACCCTGACCCAGGTGCTGGCCGAGGAGTCGGCGCTGCGCCCGCTGGGGGCGTACTTCCGGGTCAACCATACCGACATCGTCGCCATGCACGCGGCGATTGCCGAAGTCGGTGTGCTGTACGCCAGCGCCAGCGTGCACGAGGGCTGGCATGCGGTCGGTGGGGATGGCCATATCCAGCCCTCGGCGAACATTCTCGGCGGCCATGCCTTCGCGATCGTTGCCTATGACCAGGACGGTTTCTGGATTCAGAATTCCTGGGGCGAGACGTGGGGGTACGAGGGGTTTGCCCACCTGCGCTACGACGACTGGCTGGCCAACGGCGCGGATGCCTGGGTCGCTCGGCTCGGCGCGCCGATCACCCTGCGCGTGTCGCTGCAGGCGGCATCGCAGGCCAAGGCGGTGGCGGCGGCTTCGTCCAGCGAGACCCTGCGGGAGATTCGTCCGCATGTCATCAGCCTGGGCAACGACGGCGCCTTCGACCCGCGTGGCGACCTGGCGACCACCGCGGCCAGCGTCGAGGAAATATTCGCCGTGGACTTCCCGCGCATCACCGCCGGCTGGGCGAAAAAACGCATCGTGGTGTATGCCCACGGCGGCCTGGTGGCGCAGGCCGGGGCCATCGAAACCGTGGCCGGCTACCGCGCGGCCATGTTGCAGGCCGAGTGTTATCCGCTGGCGTTCATCTGGAAGACCGATTACTGGAGCACCCTGGGCAACATGCTGGCCGATGCTGCCCGGCGCCGGCGCTCCGAAGGGGTGCTGGACGCGACCAAGGACTTTATGCTCGACCGCCTGGACGATGCGCTGGAGCCCATTGCCCGGCTGCTGACCGGCAAGGCCGAGTGGGACGAAATGAAGGAAAACGGCCTGCGTGCCATGGTCAATGCCAACGGCGGGGCGCGGGTGGTGGCCAGGGCCCTGGCGCGCCTGGCTGCCCAGGGGGTGGAGATCCATATCGTCGGGCACAGCGCGGGCAGCATCCTGCTGGCGCCGATGGTGCAGTACCTGGTATCCAAGGGTGAGATGAACGGCGGGCCGATGGCGCGCAGCCAGTTGAAGGGGCTGGAGGTGAAGATCGCCAGTTGCCACCTGTGGGCGCCGGCCTGCACCGTCAAGCTGTTTCGCGAGACTTATTTGGCGCCGATTCGCGACAAGCGCATCCAGAAGTTCGGCCTATTCACCCTGACCGACCAGGCCGAACGTGACGACCATTGCGCGCATATCTACAACAAGTCCTTGCTGTACCTGGTCTCCGATGCCTTCGAGGACAAGGTACGCATACCGCTGATTCGACCCGACGGTGAGCCGATCCTCGGCATGGAGCGGTTCGTCACCGGCGAAAGCGATCTGGCGCAGCTGTTCTCCAATGCTCCGAACGCCGACTGGGTACGCGCGCCCAACGACTTGCCGATGGGCAGTCAGAATGCCTCCGGGGCCCGTCACCACGGCGATTTCGACAACGACGAAACCACGGTTCGCGCGACCCTGGCGCGGATCCTCGGGCAAGGCGGAGCGCGGCAAGCCCTGGTGTTGTCGCAACCCATCGCCGAGCGGGCGCAACGGCGGCGCCAGCTGGACCTGGCCAGCAGCATTGGCCGGAGGCAACCATGAGCATTCCTTCGCAGATCCGCCCCATCGAAGTACCGGCCAACCAGTCCTGTGTCACCAGTGAGTTCGAAATCGAAGCCGGGCATCGCTACCGCTTCCTGGTGGAAGGCCTGTGGGCCGATGCCAGCGATAAGCCGACCAAGCCCGAGGGCGTGGCGCACCCCGGTGGCATCCGCGAATGCCTGGGTTGGGCCAAGCGCTTGCCCGAGGCGGCCTGGATGGCGCTGCTGGTGCGGACCAGGGGCCCGGCGGGCAAGTCGCCCTGGCGCCTGCTCGGGCGCGGCGACGGCGTCTGGTCGGACCTGCCGCCGGGGCGCCTGCAGTTCTGCGCCAACGACGTGCTGGGCTTCTACGGGAACAACTCGGGGAAGATGGACGTCCGGGTGCTCGATGTCACCCAGGGTGGCTGACACAGCGCTGGGCGCAAGGGAGATGCCGGCTGCGTTGATGCTTGTCCTGTTGCTGCTCGGCGGCTGCGCCCACGACCCGGAAGGCGGGATGCCGGGGCTCTATCGGGAACGGACGGTGATCGGCGAACCGAAGATCCAGTTTCTCGGGGTGGGCGGTTGGCTGCTGCACTGGCGCGGGGAGGGCGTGCTGTTGGCGCCGTCGTTCAGCAATCCGGCGGCCGTGAACTCAGGCTTCCTGCCGCCGGCGCGGGTGGTGGCCGACCACAAGCGTATCGACCTCTACATGCCGCGCGCCGATGACGTGAGCATGCTGCTGGTAGGGCATGGGCATTATGACCATCTGCTGGACGTCCCCTGGGTGATGAAAAAACATAGTCCCAAGGCCCTGGTCTATGGTTCGTCCTCGGTGGCGCACATGCTGCGGACCATGGTCGACCCGAAGCGGGTGGTCAACGCGCAGTGGGCCATGGCCCGTCTTGAGGAACGCGATGGCACCTGGCTGCCGCCGAGGCCTGGTACCTGGCTGTATTCCACCGGTGGGCGCATACGGGCCATGCCGATCCAGAGCCAGCATGCCGGGCATGTCGCCGGGATCAACCTGATTCCCGGGCATTATGTCCTCGACCTCAAGGACACACCGGATTACATCTGGCAGTGGAAACCGGGGCAGCCGATGGCCTGGCTGATCGACCTGCTCGACGAGTCGGGCAAGAACCCGGTGTACCGCCTGCACTATCAGGATTCCGGTGCGCCGCCGCCTTTCGGTTTTCCTCCGGCGCTGGCTGATGGCAAGGGGATCGACGTGGAAATCCTCAGCGCTGCGTCCTGGACCCAGGTGCGGGATTATCCCTGGCACCTGCTCACGGTCACCCAACCTCGGATGGTCCTGATCGGCCACTGGGAAAACTTCTTCGGTAACGATCCGTACCGGCCACAGCCGCTTCCCGGGCTCAAGCTCCAACCCTTCCTGGACACTGTTGCCTGCCACGTCGCCCGTGGTGTCCCGGTGGTCTTGCCGGCGCCTCTGGCGGTGATCCCGCTGCCGCCGGCGCAACCGGCGGTGCGTACGCGGTCTTGCCCAGCACCTCGGCAGGCCGAGTGAATTTATCGGTCAGGCGCTGCTCATAACTCTAAATGGCGTAATCGCGTCAGGGTTGTGTACGTAGTCAGGGAGCGGCATCCACATGAGCCCAGTTTCATCTGTCAATCCAGGCCAGCCTTGTCGCCTGCTGTTAGTGGTCGAGGACGAGCCGATGATCCTGGAGTTCCTCTGCGAGATCCTGCAGGACGAGGGCTTCGCCACCCAGGCCATGCTCCGCGCGGATGAGGCGCTGCAGTTCCTGGAAAGCCACCCGGACCAGGTGCGTCTGCTGCTGACCGATATCAATATGCCGGGCACCTTGAACGGCGCGGGCCTGGCCAATCGGGTGCGCGAGTGCTGGCCGGAAATGCCGGTGCTGGTGATGTCCGGTTATGAGACGCCGCAGAGTTCCGGCATCCGCTATCCGGTGTCGTTCATCCGCAAACCCTGGACCATCGGGCAGATCCTCGACAGTGTCGACGAGGCGTTGAACAAGGCGGGGAATAGGTAGTTGGGCGGGGCGCTGGCGAGATGAGGAGTGAAGCGGCTTTCGACCACCCAGGACCTTGGGTCCTCGGTGATCGCAAGGGAGGGTGAGCTAGCGGCTCACTCTTTGACGCTCATGAACTCTTTGGCCCAGACGATGTACTCCTCGGGCTGGGTGTAGGTGTGGGCCAGCTCGGTGGCGCTGAGGTCCGAGGCCTGGGTGAAGATCTGCCGCTGTTCGCGCAGGCAGTCGTAGGTGGCCTTGATCGCCGCGAAGTACGCCGCGTGGCCGTCGACGATGATCTTCGCGCCCAGTTGCGCCAGGCGAGCATCGTCGCGTAGCGCCGGGTTGCCGTAGGTCACCAGCATCAAGGGCACCGACAGGTGCTCGGAGATCTGCTCCAGCTGCTCGAAATCCTTGATCCCGACCATGCAGATGCCGTCGGCGCCGGCGCGCTCGTATTGCTGGGTGCGGCTGATGATTTCCTGGATCGGCAGGATCGCCGCGTTGGTCCGGGCGATGATCGCCAGCTCCGGGTCGACCCGTGCTTCCAGGGCCGCGCGGATCTTGCCCACGCCTTCGGCGACCGAGATCAGGTCGGTGGACTTGCGCCCGAACTGGGCCGGCAGCAGGGTGTCTTCGATGGTCAGGGCGGCGACGCCGGCGCGCTCCAGTTCGACCACGGTGCGCATCACGTTGAGGGCGTTGCCGTAGCCGTGGTCGGCGTCGGCGATCACCGGCAGCTGGGCGACGCGGCCGATGCGGGTGGCCTGCTCGGCGAATTCGCTCAGGGTGATCAGGGCGAAGTCAGGCGCGGCCAGCACCTGCAGCGAGGCGACGGAGCCGCCGAGAATGCCCACTTCGAACCCCAGGTCGGCGGCGATCCGCGCCGACATCGGGTCGAATACGGAGGCGGTGTGAAAGCAGGAGTCTGAAGCGATCAACTCGCGAAAACTACGGCGTAAATCTTGATGAGACAGCCTGGACATACGAACTCCCGGAAGGAGGTAAAAGAGATGCCGACGATAGCGTCGAGTCAAAAATGCAATCGGTCGTCCAGCGCGCCTGTGTCAAAGGTTCGCTGCGAAAACCTGGGCAGATGAAGACGAAGCAAGCAGGTATGAAACGGCGGGTGACGCCGCACTGGATGGAAAAAGCCAGGCGGGCGCTCTTGTTATGGCCGGGATGAAGGCTATCACGCCGCCGCGGCGAAAATGATGACGAATTCGTATGGGCCCATGCCAGAACGGCATAGGTCATGCCGGTTGTCATGGGCGCCAAGGCGGGTCGATCATGCCGAACAAGAGGGTTCGGTTATCACTGGCGTTTATGGGCGCGTCGATCTGTAGCGGCGAGGACGAGAGTACGCAGCGCTCGTTGCAACGCCACGAACCAGGGGGACGGCTCAATAAAATGTCAGAATTTGAGTCCGGGTCTGGACCTTTTCCCCTGATGCGCAATCATTAGGACGTGGATACCCAAAGGAGAGACGCATGTTCATTCGGTCATTGACCCTCGCAACGCTGCTCGCTGTCGTCGGCCCCGCAATGGCGGCCGACAACGAAGGCCCTCTGGCCCAGGATCAGGGCAAGGCGCGCCCACTGATCGTCATCGCTCCCAGCACCGTGGACCCGACCCTGGTGGCGCTGAAGAAGTCCCTCGACGAGCCGGCCAACCGCCAGGCCTTCAGCGAACGCAACATGGTGCTCTACACGGTGATCAACACCATCGGCCAACGCGACGGCAAGGACCTGGACCCGCAATCGACCATGGCGCTGATCCGCAGCCTGAAGCTCGGCGCCGGGGCGCAGACCAAGGTGATCCTGGTGGGCAAGGACGGTGAGAAGAAGCTCGAGCATTCCGGGGCCATCGAACTCAAGGAAGTCTTCAGCACCATCGACCAACTGCCGGCCGCGGAAAAGGAAGCCACCGCGCCGGCATTGGCGCCGGTCTCGGAAGTCAAGGCGGCCCACGCCGGCAAGGCCGCCAAATCGGGCAAGCCTGCGGCACCACCCAAGCCGCTGGACGACTGAGTCTGGCCATCACCGTTTCCTGATAGCGCATCGCGAGCAAGCTCGCTCCTGCAGAAACATACAGGCTCCTGTAGGAGCGAGCTTGCTCGCGATAGCGTTCTAACTCACCTCGCCTGACCTCGCTGACCATCAGGCATCGGTCACGACACTGCCAGCATTTCTGCCTCTTTTGCTGCACCGCCATCACCTTCAGCGTTTTGCAGCGTCCGGCTGACCCCGCGCACGATCATCTCGACTTCCCGTTCATCGATGATCAGCGCTGGCAGCAGGCGGATGGTGGTGCCCCGGGCCACGTTGATCAGCAGTCCGTGATCCTGCGCCGCCCGCAGCGCCAGCTCGCGCTGCGGGGCTTTGAGCTCGATGCCGATCATCAAGCCCAGGCCGCGCACCTGCAGGACCTGCGGGTGATCGGCCAGCTCCACCCGCAAGCGTTGCAACAGATGCTCGCCCTGGCGCCTGGCGTTGGCCAGCAGGTCTTGTTCCTCGATGATCTCCAGTACGGTGCAGGCCACCCGGCAGGCCAGCGGGTTGCCGCCGAAGGTGCTGCCGTGGCTGCCGGGGGTGAACAGCTGCGCGGCCTTGCCCCGGGCCAGGCAGGCGCCGATGGGGATGCCGTTGCCCAGGCCCTTGGCCAGGGTCATCACATCCGGGACCACACCCTCGTGCTGGCAGGCGAACCACTGGCCGGTGCGGCCGATGCCGGTCTGGATCTCGTCGAGCATCAGCAGCCAGTTGCGCCGGCTGCACAGTTCGCGCACGGCCTTCAGGTAGCCGGGCGGGGCCAGGCGGATACCGCTTTCGCCCTGGATCGGCTCCATCAGCACCGCGGCGATACGCGGGCCGTGGGCCTGCGCGGCTTGCTCCAGGGCGGCCAGGTCGCCGAAGGGCAGCTTGAGGAAATCCCCGGGCAGTGCGTTCAGGCCCAGGCGCACCGCCGGCCCGTCGCTGGCCGCCAGGGTGCCCAGGGTACGGCCGTGGAAGGCGTTCTCCATGACAATCACCAGCGGCCGCTCGATGCCTTTGTGCCAGCCGTGCAACCGTGCCAGCTTCAGCGCGGTCTCGTTGGCTTCGGCGCCAGAGTTGTTGAAGAATGCCCGGTCCATGCCGGCCAGGCGGGTCAGCCGCTGCGCCAGCCGCTGTTGCCAGTCGATGCTGTACAGGTTGGAGGTGTGCAGCAGCAGGCCGGCCTGTTCGCGGATGACGCTGACCAGTTTGGGATGGGAATGGCCGATGCCGGTCACCGCCACGCCGGCCACCGCGTCCAGGTATTCGCGGCCGGCCTGGTCCCAGAGGCGGGTGCCCAGGCCGTGGGTGAAACTCAGGGGCAGCGGTTGATAGGTGCTCATCAGGCAGGTGGCGGTCATGACGGGTCGCTCCATCGAGTGGGGTGTGCTGGCAGTATCGTTAGCCACCCTGGCTAGATAAACTCGTCAATTCTTTAATCATCTTCAAGTCAGGGTTGATAATGGATCTGTTCCAGGCGATGACGGTGTACGTGAAGGTGGTGGAGGCGGGGAACATGACCGCCGCCGCCCGCGAGTGCGGCCTGTCCACCACCATGGTCGGCAATCACCTGCGGGCCCTGGAGCAGCGCCTCGGGGTCAGCCTGCTCAGCCGCACCACAAGGCGCCAGCGCCTGACCGAGTTCGGCGCCGAGTATTACCAGCGTTGCCTGGCGGTGCTGGGGCTGGTGGCGGACTCCGAGCGCATGGCGGAACAGGTCCAGGGTGAGCCGTCCGGCACCCTGCGCATCACCGCGCCGCTGACCTTCGGCACCGAGCGCCTGGCACCGGCGCTGAGCGAGTTCCAGCAGCGCTGCCCGCAGGTCAAGGTGGAACTGACCCTGGCCAACCAGCGCTTCGATTTGATCGACGGCGCCTTCGACGTGGCTTTTCGCCTGGGCAACCTGGACACCACGTCGCTGATCGCCCGGCCCCTGGAGGACTACACCCTGACCATCTGCGCCGCGCCGGACTACCTGGAACGCTGCGGCACGCCGCAAGTCCCGGAGGACCTGCAGCACCACAACTGCCTGGCGTTCGCTTATCCGGCCGGTGACGAGTGGAGCTCCACCGCCACCCAGTGGCCGTTGCGCGGGCCCGAGGGGGACGTGCTGATCCCGGTGTCCGGTTCGCTGCTGACCAACACTTCGTCCGGCCTGCACCGCGCGGCGCGGGGTGGCCTGGGGGTGGTGATGATGCCCGATGCCCTGGTGGAGGAGGACCTGCAACAGGGGCGGCTGGTGCCTGTGTTGCAGGACTATCAATTGCCCTTGCGAGCGATGCACCTGCTGTACGCCCAGGACCGTTACCGCCTGCCCAAGCTGCGCAGCTTCGTCGAATTTGCCTTGGAGAAGTGGGGACGCTGATCGATGTCGGGCCATCAAGCAAAGACCCCGTCGTGCCGGTCTGGCAGCGACGGGGTCGGGTTCACGCAGGTTCGGTCAAGCCCGTTCGACAGGCTTCAGTTTGTCCCAGGATTCCACCGGCCCCGGGTTGCCCGGCAGGCTGCCGCTGCCAAAACACACCGCCAGCTTGTTCACCGCGTTGATCGCGGTGGTGACCGCACCTTCGGCCCAGCCAGCGGTCCAGGACACGTCATCGCCCGCCAGGATGAAGCGATAGGGTTGCTCCGTATCGATGCCGCTCATGAACTGGGAAAAGATCCGCCGCTGATACTCGTACTGCCCCGGCAAGTTCATCTTGAAGGCGCCCAGGTACAGCGGCTGGTCCTCCCAGTTGTGCTCCACGAACGCATCGACCGTGCTGTATTGCTCGTTGAGCTTGATATCCGGGTAGAGGTTGTCCAGCAGGTTGGTGCACAGGTCGACATGCTGCGGCAGCGGCGCGGGGCGGTCGCCGAGGAACTTCAGGGCATCGTCGTTCCAGGTGTAGGACAGGAAGATCCCGCTGCCTTTGTAGTCGCCCTTGCTGGCCGAGTAGTCCACCAGGTAAGTGCCGCGGGTCAGCCGGTCGGAAAGGGTGATGCTCATCTTGCGTTGCTCGCCCTCTGCCACCGGGTCGTTCCAGAACGGGCGCTGGGTGGCGGCGAAAATCTTCGCCGACTGCATGTAGTGGGTGTACATGATGGCTTCCCAGGTATCGATGGGCAGCAGGCTGTCCATGGCGGGAAGGCTTTGTGGGTTCCCCGAGTAGCGCAGTTTGTCGAGGATCCGCACATGCGGGGTATAGATGACGCTGGGGAAGTTGTGTTGCCGGGTCAGTTGGGTGCGGGTATCGGTGATGGAGACGCGGAAGGAGCCGTCCGGCTGGCGTTCGATGTGTCGCACTTCCTGGTGGAACGGGTCCGGGAATACCTCGCGCGACAGGGCTTCGACCGTGGTTTCCGCGGACCAATGCTTCATCATGTCGCCCAGCTCTTTCGGGGTCTTCGACCAGAGCCGTTGCGGCAGGCTGGAGGAACCGTCGAACATCAGTTGGTGGTCGGCGTCCAGGCCGGTGTACAGCACGCGCAGCAGTTCGAGGATGCTGTTGGGGTAGTCGGTGTTCCAGCCGCCGGTGCCGAAGCCGATCTGGCCGAACAGGTCGATATCGGCCTTGTCCCAGCCGGAGTTTTCCAGGAGCGCGGCGTAGAAGCTGACATCGTCGCCGCTGGTTCCCGACTGAGGTTTGACGATGGCGTTCCACAGCTTCTTGATCTTCTGTTGATCGATGGAGCCTTCGGTCATGGCCGCTTCCATGGCAGCGAAATCGTAGGTTGCCAGGAAGTCATCGAAGAACTGGTCTTCCAGTTCGGTGTATTCCGGTGGTTTTGGAAAGTCCGGGTTGCCGTCCACTTCGTAATAGACTTTTTCCCCGCGGTAATCGACCACGGTGCTGATCGCCGCGGCGGTGCCCGGGTTGGGAAAGTCCGCCGAGTTGTCGGTCATGCCGACCTTTCGGAAGTAGTGGAACAGCGCCTTGCCGGACACCGGAAAGCGCATCGCGCCCAGTTCACAGAGCACCTGGTTGTCTGGGTTTTCGGGGTCGCCCTGGACCTTGGAGTAGAGCCGCCCGCCGATGCGCTCGGAGGCTTCGACCACCACCGGGTGCAGGCCCATGCGCATGGCCTCATAGGCGGCGACCAGGCCGGCGACGCCGGCACCGACGATCAGCACCTGTTTCCCGTAGTTCTCCGGGGCGACATGGCCCAGGGGGCTGCCCTGTGCTTTCTGTAGGAAGTCGGCGTAGTGAAAGGGGAAGTCCGGAATCAGCGCGGTGACGTCCTTGTTCATGCGCAGGGGAGAGCGGTTGGTTCTGGAAGGAATCGCAGACATGGGGTTTCTCCTTGAAAGTCATTTCCATGTGTTTTCACTTGCTCGATGGCTCTAAATCAATAGTCGCCAGAGGTCCAAGCCTAGAACAGATTTCGGGGTGCATAGGGGCGGGCGGGGTTTGTGCCCGCGCGGGACAGTAGTGCAAGAGCGTGAGAGAGGAGGATTTGATGCCCGATGCCCTGGTGCCGGAGGACCGGCAGCAGGGCTGGCTGGCGTCAGACCGACTCGCTGGCCAGCAGCATCATCGCCGCCGACAGGGTGTGGCCGTCGGTGATCCGGCCGGTGGCGATCATCGTCATCAATTCCTGGCGACTGACCCACAGCAGATGGTCCACTTCACCATCGGTGGCGGCGGCCTGTTGTTCGGCAATCTGCACCTGACACACCGCCACCGCGCTGGCGATCAGCGACGTGTTGCTGTGCAGCAGGCCCAGTTCGCGAACGTGCGACGCCTGCCAGCCGGTTTCCTCCAGCAATTCGCGGGCCGCGGCGTCAACGGCACTTTCCCCGGCATCGATGGCGCCGCGGGGAAACTCGATGGACTGGCCGCCGATGGCCCGCCGCTTGAGGTTGACCAGCATCAGCTGGCCATCGGCCAGGGTCGGCACGGCCACCACGCCGTTCACCGCCCGGGGCTCCTTGATGATGAAGTAGCCCTGCTCACGGACCACCTTGAAATACGGGGTTTCCAGCAGGCACTGGTTGTCGGCGATGGAACTCATGGGGGGTATCACTCCAGAAAACAGCGATCGAACAGGTACAGCTCGGCGGGCTTGAGATTTTCCACTGTGGCTTGCGGCCGGCCGCCGTCGCCGCTTTTCTTGCGTCCGGTTTCGCGCAGGTAACCGGCTTCGCTCATCTTCAACAGGCGCTGGCGGATGCTGGTCTTGAGCACGGGCCGTTGCAGCACCAGGGAGAAGATGATCACCGCTTCGGGGGCGCTGAACTCGCTGCCGAGAAACATCAACGGCAGGCTGCTGTACAGGGATTTGGAAAACAGCCGCTCGTGCACCTGGGCCACCAGGCTGTTGTGGTCGAAGGGCAGCTTGAAGCTGCCGCTGGCCACGTCGCCGAGGGTAAAGAAACCCTGCTGCGGACCGGGCTCCACCGGCTCGCTGACGATCCCCAGGTAGAAGGTCGAGGACGACCAGCAGCGCGGGTCGCGAAAGGCGTCGCCGACCGTGCCCACCTGCTCCAGCCAGGCCAGGGGCATGTCCACCTTGCTGGAGCGCCGCAGCCGCTGCACCGCATCATTCAGGCTGCGGTCCTCGACATCGCCGTTGACCACGATGCCCGGCAGGGCCCAGTGCCCGGCGAAGGGCTCGCTGTCGCGTTGATGGAGGAGGATTTCCAGCTCGGAGCGTTCGCGGTTATAGCGCAGCAGGCACAGGTCGATGGTGTGCAGGTAGGCGCTGGGGGAGAGGGGGCGGTCGGGCATATCAACTTCCGTGGACGGCGTAGAGGCCGTAGTTTAGCGGATTCATGCCCGGTGCCAGCCATTGGCTTGGCGGTGTTTCGCCGCGGGCCAGGCATTGACGCAACACGCTGCTGCGCACCCCCGGTTGTTCTTCTATCCGCAGGATGGAAAAGCGCTGCAGCAACTCCTCGCCGCGATGGAACCCGGGCAACTGGCGCGCCACGTCTTCACCCACCACCAAGGCAATGCGCTTGCCATCCAGAGCCAGGTCGTCCGCCAGCCGTTGCAGCAGGGTGTAGCTGTAGACCGGGGCGGGATCGGCCAGGCCCAGTTGCTGCTCCAGGCGGCTCACTGCCAGTTCGGCGGGGCACTCGGGTTGCAGGTGCCGGGTGATGGCCTGCAACCAGTTCACCCGTTGCTCGAAGTCGGCCATGCGCTTGCCGTCCGGATGGCGAAAGCTGGGGACTACCAGCACGCGCCGGGCGTGGCGGGCGGCTTCAAGCATGACCCGGACGTGACCGGCGTGGGGCGGGTTGAAGGCGCCGCCATAGAGGGCCAGTTCAAACATCTGCATCTCCTGCATTGGTACATGACGTGTACCTTATCATTGCTTGTGCGTGCAGGGAATTGGCATGTCATGCACTATTTATATTGTTTGATCTGGATCGATGAAATAAAAAGCGGAGTCAAAGGGGGTTGCTATGAAAGTACATGACGTGTACTTTATGTTCCATGCAAAGGAGAGAACCAGCATGAACAGCCAAACGATGAAGACCGCTTCCTTCGATGTCGATGCACAAAAGAGCTTTACCCCGCTGTGCCCGGACGAACTGCCCGTGGCCGAGGGCGACCGCATCGGTGGCGAGCTGAACTTCATGGCGACCCTGGCCAGCCTGCGCATCGGCAGCAAGGACGCCCACAGCCCCCAGGCCCCCTGGGTGGTGAACGAGCCCGGGCAGATGCTCCAGCCCACCGGCCTGGAGCATGCCGACCTGACCTGGGTCAGCCACTGCGTACCGGGCACCGAAGGGTTCACCCTGCTGGACGAATTGCCGACGCCCTATGACTACGACTACTTCGTGTGGAAGGGCGTGGAGCCGGACCTGCACCCCTATGGCGCCTGCTACCACGACCTGCACGGCAAGCTGTCCACCGGGGTCATCGAGTACCTCGACAGCCAGGGTGTGCAACGGGTCATCGTCGGCGGCCTGGCCCTGGATTTCTGTGTCAAGACCACCGCCCTGCAACTGGCCGCCGCCGGCTTCAAGGTGATCATCCATCTGCCGGCATGCCGCGCCATCAGCGCAGAGGGCGCCACCCAGGCGATCGACGAGATGCAACAAGCGGGTATCGCGGTGGCCGCGACCCGCGAAGAAACCGCCAGATTGGCCAGTGCCTGAGGAGTCACCATGGAAAGTGCATTTGACCGTAACAATGGCGTGATCCAGGGCCTGCTGGACACCGACTACTACACCTTCACCATGATGCAGGCGGTGCTGCACCAGCACCCCAATGTCGATGTGGAATACCAGTTCATCGTCCGCTCCAGAGAGTCCCTGGTGCATCTGATCCCGGAGATCCGCCAGGAACTGGAAAAGCTCGCCAGCCTGCAGATGCGCGAAGGCGAACAGCGCTTTCTGTTCAACAAGCGTTTTCGCGAGTACCTGACCCCGGACTTCGAGCAGTTTCTCGGCCTGTTCCGTTTCAACCTGCGCTACATCCACGTGGCGGCGGTCGATGGCCAACTGAGCATTCGCGTCCGCGGCCCGATGTTGCACTGCATCATGTTCGAACAGCCGGTGCTGGCCATGGTCAGTGAGTTGCGCAACCGCGACAGGTATCCGGAGGTGGAGCTTGCTGACGTCACCCGCCGGCTCTATCGGAAATTCGAATGGCTGGAGAACAACGCCAGCCGCGAAGAACTCGCCGAGCTGCGGGTCTCGGACTTCTCTACGCGTCGGCGCCTGTCGTTCAAGGCCCAGCGCGAGGTGGTGAAGATCATGCGCAGCGACTTCCCCGGGGTCTTCGTCGGCACCAGCAACGCCCACCTGGCCTACGAGTTCGACCTGCCGCTGATCGGCACCATGGCCCACCAGTGGCTGATGGTGCACCAGCAACTGGGACGGCTGCGGGAGAGCCAGAACACGGCGCTGGAAAACTGGGTGCGCGAATACCGCGGCCGCCTGGGCATTGCCCTGACCGACTGCATCAGCACGGACTTCTTCCTCAAGGACTTCGACCTGTACTTCGCCAAGCTCTACGACGGCCTGCGCCAGGATTCCGGGGACCCGATTGCCTGGGCCGACAAGGTCCTGGCCCGCTACCGGGAACTGGGCATCGATCCACGGACCAAGGACCTGATGTTCTCCGACGGTCTGAACTTCGAGAAATGCCTGCCGATCCTGCGTCACGTGCGTGGCCAGGCCCGGTTCGGTTTCGGCATGGGCACCAGCCTGGCCTGCGATGTCGAAGGCGTCGAGCCGCTGAGCATCGTTATGAAGCTGGTGCGAGTGCATGGCGAACCGGTGGTGAAGTTCTCCGATGACCCGATCAAGAACGTCTGCGAAGACCCGTCGTTCCTCAGGTACGCGGCGCAGGTGTTCAACGTCAACCTCAGTAACTCGCCCCTGGAGGCCTGATATGAGCAGCCAAACCCAAGAACGAATTGCCCGGGAGCTGGGCATCGATCGGCAACTGGCGCGCGGAGACGAAGCCGCGGAAATCGTCCGGCGCGTGGATTTCATCCAGCAGGTGTTGCGCGAGTCCGGCGGCCAGGCCCTGGTGCTGGGCATCAGCGGTGGCGTCGATTCCCTGACTGCCGGGCGCCTGTGCCAGCTGGCTGTGGAGCAGATGCGTGGGGCAGGGCACGACACCCGGTTTATCGCCATGCGCCTGCCCTATAAAAGCCAGGCTGACGAAAGCGATGCCCAGGCCTCCCTGGACTTTATCCGCCCGGACTCGGTCAGCACCTGCAACATTGCCGAGAGTGTCGACGGTCTGATGAGCCAGGTGCGAATCGAAGGCTTGCAGCCGTCGGCCGAACTGACCGATTTCGCCAAGAGCAACGTCAAGGCGCGGGCGCGGATGCTGGCGCAGTATGCGGTCGCCAACTTCAGCAACGGCCTGGTGGTGGGGACCGACCACGGTGCCGAGGCCCTGATGGGGTTTTTCACCAAGTACGGCGACGGTGCCTGCGACCTGGCTCCGCTGTCGGGCCTGACCAAGACCCAGGTGCGCGCGCTGGCCGAGGCGCTTGGCGCTCCCGGGCACCTGGTGCACAAGGCCCCCACGGCGGACCTTGAAGAACTGGCGCCGGGCAAACTGGACGAAACGGCTTATGGCTGCAGCTACGCCGAGATCGACGCCTACCTGATGGGCGAACCGGTGTCCGATGCCGTGCGCCAGCTGATCGAAACCGCCTACCACCGCACCGCCCACAAACGCGCCTTGCCGCGCACCCCTGCCTGACCCTCTATGGCTTGCCGGCGATGGCGATCTCAAGGATGCCATCGCGAGCACGCTTCGTTCCTGCGGGAGGATCGTGGATTGCTTCTGTAGGAGCCAGGCTTGCCGGCGATGGCGGTCTCAAGGGCGCTATCGCGAGCAAGCTTCGCTCCTACGGATACGAGGAAGGCTGGGGCCTCAGCGCAACCGTTCGAGCATCTGGTAGTACCACATGCCCGCCGCCAGCATCGGGTTGCCCAGCTGGTCGCCGAAGGGCACGCGGATGTGCCGGCAGTCGGCGAAGGTGTCGTAGTGCTCGAGGTGCCCGGTGATGGCCTGGGCCATGATCTCGCCCATGATGTGGCTGGTGGCGATGCCGTGTCCGGAGTAGCCCTGGCAATACCAGACGTTGTCCGAGAGCTTGCCCAACTGCGGGATGCGGTTGATCACGATGCCCATGGCGCAGCTCCACTGGAAGTCGATGGCCACGCCCTTGAGCGCCGGAAAGGTGCGTTCGATGCAGGGGCGCAGTTCGCCGGCGATATCCCGCGAATCCTTGCCGCTGTAGTTGGCGCCGCCGCCGAACAGCAGGCGGCCGTCGGCGGTCATGCGGTAATAGTCGAGCACGAAGCGGCAGTCGTAGACCGCCAGGTCCTGGGGGTTGAGGCGCTTGGCCAGGTCGCCCAGGGGCGCGGTGGTGACGATGCCGCCCATGGCCGGGAAGATCTTGCCCTTGAGCTGTTTGGGCTCCAGCTTGTGGTACACGTCGCCGGCCAGCAGCACCTGCTTGGCGTCGATGCGGCCGTGTGCAGTGATCACCGCCGGGCGCTCGCCGTGGACGATCCGCAGCACTTCGCTGTGTTCGAAGATCAGCGCGCCGAGGCTCTCGGCGGCGCGGGCTTCGCCGATGCACAGGTTCAGCGGATGCAGGTGCAGGTTGCGGGTGTTCTTGATCGCGCCGTGGTACAGCTGGCTTTCCAGCACCTCGCGCACCTGTTGCCGGTCCAGCAGGCTGACCTCGTCGCCCATGCCGCGGCGCACCGCTTCTTCGTAGTCGGCGCGCAGGCCGGCGAGGTGGCTGGGCTTGTAGGCGGCGTGCAGGTGGCCGTGCTTGAGGTCGCAGGCGATGGCGTATTTGTCCACGCGCTGGCGAATGATTTGATGCCCGCGCCAGCGCAGTTGCCAGATGAAATCGTCGACTTCGTCGCCCAGGGTGCGGCGCATCTGCTTGCGCATGGCCTCGTCGCCGGACAGGCTGCCGGTGACCTGGCCGCCGTTGCGCCCGGTGGCGCCCCAGCCGATCTTGTGGCTCTCGACTATGGCCACTTTCAGGCCTTTTTCCGCCAGTTCCACGGCGCTGGCGACGCCGGTGAAACCGCCGCCGATGATCACCACGTCGACGCTCACTTGGCCTTGCAGGGGCGGGTAGGCGGTTTCGCTGTTGAGGGTGGCGCTGTAATACGAAGGGCAGCGTTCGGCTGCCGGTGTGACCGGGTTGAATGCGACTGTCATGGGCTGTTCTCGAATTTTTGTTGGGGCCGGGCCGGCGCCGTGACGCCGGCCAGCGCGTCACGCCTGGGTCAGGTACCAGCGCCAGTCCTGCTCGCCGACTTCGGCCATGAACTGGCGGTATTCGGCGCGCTTGACCGCCAGGTAGACCCCGAGGAATTCGCTGCCCAGGGCGTCGCGGGCCCAGGTGGAATTCTCCAGGGCGGTCAGCGAGGTCAGCCAGTCGGTGGGCAGCAGTTCGCTGGCCTGGGCATAGCCGTTGCCTTGCACCGGATCGCCCGGATCGAGCTGTTCGCGCAGGCCGCGATGGACCCCGGCGAGAATCGCCGCGGCGGCCAGGTAGGGGTTGGCGTCGGCGCCGCAGATGCGGTGCTCGATATGCCGGCTGTTGGCCGGACCGCCCGGTACCCGCAGGCTCACGGTGCGGTTGTCGACGCCCCAGGTCGGCGCCAGCGGCGCGTAGCTGTTGGCCTGGAAGCGGCGGTAGGAGTTGGCGTTGGGGCAGAACAGCAGCAGCGAGTCGAGCAGCGACGCGAGCATGCCGCCCACCGCCTGGCGCAGCAGCGGGGTGCCGGCGGGGTCTTCGGCGGCGAACAGGTTGTGGCCCTCGGCGTCGGCGATGCTCACGTGCATGTGCATACCGGTGCCCGCCAGGTCATCGAAGGGCTTGGCCATGAAGGTCGCCTGCATTCCGTGCCGGTGGGCCACCGCCTTGACCAGGCGCTTGTAGCGTACGGCCTGGTCCATGGCCTCCAGGGCGTCGCCGTGTTCCAGGGTGATTTCCACCTGGCCCGGTGCGTATTCGGAGATCGCCGTGCGCGCCGGGATGCCTTGCAGTTTGCAGGCGGCGTAGAGGTCGGCGAGGAAGGGTTCGATCTGCTCCAGCTCGCGCAGGCCATAGACCTGGGTGTGCCGTGGCCGGCCGCCGTCGGCGTCCAGCGCCGGTTGTGGGCGGCCGTTGCCGTCGCGCTTGGCGTCCAGCAGGTAGAACTCCAGCTCGCAGGCCATCACCGGGTGATAACCCTCGGCCTTGAGTTGGTCGACGACCTTGATCAGCAGGTGGCGCGGGTCGGCGATGCTGGCCGGCAGGCCTTCCTGCGGGTGCATGCTGACCTGCACCGCGGCGGTGGGGATCTGCCGCCACGGCAGGCGCACCAGGCTGCCGGCCAGGGGATAGGCGCGGCAGTCGATATCGCCGACGTCCCAGACCAGCCCGGAGTTTTCCACGTCGTCGCCCTGCAGCGTCAGGCCGAGGATGGTGCTGGGCAGCGGCCGGCCGCTTTCATAGACCGCCAGCAGTTCCTCGCGGTGCAACAGCTTGCCGCGCGGCACGCCGTTGGCGTCGAGGATGAACAGCTCGATCATGTCGATATCGGGGTTGGCGGCCAGGAAGCTACGGGCCTCGTCAAGGGCTGCAAATTTCATGGTTCTCTCGCTTGCGCCATGGCGGCGCGCAGGTTCGGTTCATGCAGCGGCGCCGGCAGGGCCCGGTTGCAATGGCAGATAGCAAGGCGGCAAGGCTCGACGCGCAGAGGGGCGCGTTCAGAGCGAAAGCGAGAGGTCCGGAGGGCGCGAGGAATGACGCAGGCGGGAGCGGCACAGGGCCATGGGCAGGTTGACCAGCAGTTTCATCGCCGGGCCCCGGGGTTGCCGTGGAGATCGCCGTGGGGGCGTTGCGTTGTTGCCGTTCCAATGCCGATGCCGAGGCGGCTGCACGGGGCAGCAGCGCGGGGCTGGCAGGGCGGGCGGCAACACAAGGCGTTCATCGGCCGGCGGATCTCGTCAAGAATTCACGGACATTTCGTGCAAGTGAGGTTCACCGTTTTACCGGGACTGCTCCTCGCTGCCAAGGGGCGCGTCACAAAATATTTAACACCGCCCCCGGCAGCACGGCGGAAAAAGTCCTCAGTAAACCCACGGCACCAGGCGCCAGGTGTAGGCGCAGTAGGTGTCGTATTGCTTGCCGAATTCTTTGTGCAGCAAGGCTTCTTCGGCGTGGATGCGGGCAATCAGCGGGATCAGCATCAAGGCGGTCAGCAGCAGGCCGACCCCGGAGCGGAAGGCCAGGGCCCAGCCCACGCAATTGATCAGCAACCCCAGGTAACTCGGATTGCGCAGGGTGCCGTAGATGCCGGTGGTCACCAGCTGATGGCCGGGCTGGATCGCCACCAGGCCACTGAAGCGCTTGCCCAGCACGAACACCGGCCACAGTCGCAATATGCCGCCGCCGATAAAGAACACCACGCCGAACCAGCGCACGTCGGTGCTACCAAAGGTCCAGAAGTCCAGGCGGTCGGTATAGGCGGGAAGAAAGGCCAGCAACAGCCCGAGGATGCCGAAGGCGACGAGGACCCAGCGGTTTTCCCGGTCTTCCTGTTTGCCGGGGCTCAGGTTGCCTTCGCTGAACTGGGCCACACCGGCCATGGCCAGCAGGGACAGGGTGATGACCCACAGCGCCGGGTGGGAGAAAAACGCCACCGGTCCGCCCATGCCGAGGATGGCCAGGCCGAGGTAGGCGAGGGTAGCGATCAGGCTGAGCGCCGCGAGTTGGGGAGAGTTACGCATGATGGCCCCTCACGAATGCCGAGGTGTATGCCTTCAGTGTAGGTCCATCGCCGCCACATCCCGCGACACCCGGCCTCTGTAGGAGCGAGGCTTGCCCGCGAGGCACTGTGGCTGATGCACTGCGTCGTTTGCATCGTGTGCCTACGGCAGCACGGGCGCTTTGTCGGCCAGTTGGGCGACCAGGAACTCGATAAAGGCCCGGGTCTTCTGCGGCACGCGCCGGGCGGACGGGTACACCGCGTGGATGCTGATCGGCGGCGCCTGCCACTCGCACAGCACCGGCACCAGGCGGCCGGCGGCCAGGGCGTCGGCGACGATGAAGTCGGGCAGCAGGGCGATGCCCATGCCGGCCTCGGCGGCCTGGGCCAGCAGGTCGCCGTTGTTGGCGTGCAGCGGGCCGGTGACATGGACGCGCTGGGTGTCCTTGCCGTTGCTCAACTGCAGGCTGACCCCGCTTTGCAGGTAGCCGTAGTTCAGGCACTGGTGGGCGGTCAGGTCGCGGGGCGTCTGCGGGGTGCCGGCGCGCTTCAGGTAATCCGGCGAGGCCACCATGATCCGCGGGGCCGGGGCCAGCAGCTTGGCGACCATCGACGAGTCGGCCAGGCTGGCGATGCGAATGGTCACATCGAAACCGCCGCGCACCGGGTCCACTTGCTGGTCGCTGAGCACCAGCTGCAATTCGATGTTCGGGTGCTGCTCATGAAACAGCGGCACCAGCGGTCCGAGACGACGCAGGCCGAAGGACATCGGCGCGTTGACCCGCAGCACCCCGCGCAATTCGCCGATGCCGTCCCGCGCCCGTTGTTCGGCCTCGTCCACGGCGGCCAGGACTTCCCGCGCCGACTCGTAGTACTCGGCGCCGGCTTCGGTCAGATGCAGGCTGCGGGTGGTGCGGTGCAGCAACTGCACGCCGATGGCTTCCTCCAGCGCCTGGATCTGTTTGCTGACTTTCGAGCGCGGCACGTCCATGGCCCGGGCCGCGGCGGCGAAGCCGTTGGCATCGACCGTGACGACAAACGCGCGCATGCATTCGATGCGATCCATAATTGTCCCTGTTTTGGAATCAATGATTCTCGATTTTAGGGAATTGTTGCTTTTTATATCAACCCCTAAATTAGCCACCAAGCCGGCAGCAAAGCCTCCCCAGCGGAACCCGCGCCGAGCTCCCGAATTGTGCAACTCAACGCTTGAACCCACTCGACAGCAAAAGGAACGCGCCATGTCTATCCGTGAACTGCTCAACCCAAACAACTCCGCCCTGATCCTGATCGACCACCAGCCGCAGATGTCCTTCGGCGTGCAGTCGATCGACCGCCAGACCCTGAAGAACAACACCGTGGGCCTGGCCAAGGCGGCGAAGATCTTCAATGTGCCGACCATTTTCACTTCGGTGGAAACCGAGAGCTTCAGCGGCTACATCTGGCCGGAACTGCTCAGCGTGTTCCCCGACTATCAGCCGATCGAGCGCACCTCGATGAACTCCTGGGAAGACAAGAAACTGGTGGACGCGGTGAAGGCCACCGGGCGCAAGAAACTGATCATGGCCGCGCTGTGGACCGAGGTCTGCCTGAACTTCCCGGCTCTGGAAGCCCTGGCCGAAGGCTACGAGGTGTACATCGTCACCGACGCTTCCGGCGGCACCACCCAGGAAGCTCACGACATGTCGGTGCAGCGCATGATCCAGGCCGGCGCGGTGCCGGTGACCTGGCAGCAAGTGCTGCTCGAGTTCCAGCGCGACTGGGCGCACAAGGACACCTACGACGCGGTGATGGACCTGGTGCGCGAGCACAGCGGCGCCTACGGCATGGGTGTGGATTACGCCTACACCATGGTGCACAAGGCGCCGCAGCGGCAGGTCAAGTAAGTCTGCCGCCAAGGGTAACGCGGTTTAGCAGAAACACCGCGTCATCCAACTAACTGGCAAGTTGCAATAAAAAAGGGACGCTCTTATTGGAGCGTCCCTTTTTATTTAATGGATCAACGGTTGATCAGCGACAACGACAAGTTGTACTTAGCAGAACCGGTCAATCACCCGAACTTCCGACTTGTTCTGCAGCGATTGCCATTCATTCTTCAGGGTATCGAATACCCGTCCGATGAAGTCCCTGTCGGCGGCGGCCTTCTTGCCGACGTAGCCCTGGCCACGGCGGTACATTTTCAGGCGGGCCAGCAGGTCCTGGTTGTTCTTGTCGAACTCTTCTTCATGGGCGTGGGGCGACAGGCAGTCGATATGGACCTGGCCAGACTTGGCAATCCACAGGATATGGCTGTCATGGCTGTCTTTCTGTGCCGCGAACAGATGAGACAGTTCATCAATAGTAGGTTGATTGTTCAGATTCATTTGTAAGCCCCTTGACCATTTCGATCTATCTAGTTGAGTCGCTAATTGATATCGCTACATCGGTAAGTTGAACCCTGATACCGGAAACAGGGCGACAGAGGGTGTCTGTCGGATACAGATAAGGCCCAGAGCCTGATGCGTGTAGTCGTCTTGATTAACTGCTACGCAATAGCGTCACAACGAAGAGAAGCAGCGTAAACCTGGATCAAGCTGCCGAAGTTTTCAGTTTCGGCCACAAGCATCTTGAGGAGTTTTCGCCAGCTTCCCGCCCTTTGTACTGGACGTTCATGCCAGGTCAGTTTCATCAATCTGCCTTGTGGGCAGTACACATCCGGGTTAACAGCTCGGCGGTCAGACGAGCTTGCTCATAACACCTTTGCCAAGTCTCCCGATCGGGGAGACGCCTGCATCATGCAAGGGCAAATTCGCCTCGTCAACGGTTTTGTAGTGAAAATTTTCAAGCACTACATATTGTCCGACAAAACCTTTCGGCACATGAGCGGAACGGGCTATCGCGACCGAGGACAGGTAGAATCGAGGCCTTGAAACAGGTGCTTGAGGTTGCAGTGGTGGATTTACAGCAGGGCTTCGTCCTGACCCGGCATTGGCGTGACACGCCGGCAGGCACGGAAGTCGAGTTCTGGTTGGCGACCGATGCCGGGCCGCGCCAGATCCGCTTGCCGGTGCAGACCTCCGTGGCCTTCATTCCCGCCGAACAGCAGGAACAGGCCCGGCGCCTGCTGGCCGACGACCGCGATGTGCAATTGCGGCCCCTGGGCCTGTGCGACTTCCAGCACCGCCCGGTGCTCGGCCTGTACTGCCCGCAGCACAATCAATTGATCCGCCTCGACAAGACCCTGCGCCGCGCCGGGGTCGAGGTGCTCGAGGCCGATGTGCGGCCGCCCGAGCGCTACCTGATGGAGCGTTTCATCACCGCGCCGGTGTGGTTCGGCGGCACCCCGGGCGAGGGCGGGATACTGCTGGAGGCGCAGATGAAACCGGCACCGGACTACCGGCCGGCGTTGAAGCTGGTGTCGCTGGATATCGAGACCAGCGAGACCGGCGAGCTGTATTCCATCGCCCTGGAAGGCTGCGGCCAGCGCCAGGTGTACATGCTCGGCCGCGCTCGCGAGGACGACAGCGCGGTGGATTTCGACCTGGAGTTCTGCGCCAGCCGCGAGCAGTTGCTCGAACGGCTCAACCAGTGGCTGGCGCGGCACGATCCGGATGCGATCATCGGCTGGAACCTGGTGCAGTTCGATCTGCGGGTGCTGCACGAACACGCACGTCGCCTGGCGGTGCCCTTGCGCCTGGGGCGCGGCGGCGAAGAGATGCAGTGGCGCGAACACGGCAGCCGTACCCATTATTTCGCTGCGGCCGCCGGGCGCCTGATCATCGACGGCATCGAGGCCCTGCGCTCGGCGACCTGGAGCTTCCCGTCGTTCAGCCTGGAAAACGTCGCCCAGACCCTGCTCGGCGAAGGCAAGTCGATCGACAACCCTTACCAGCGCATGGACGAAATCAACCGCATGTTCGCCGAGGACAAGCCCGCCCTGGCGCGCTACAACCTCAAGGATTGCGAGCTGGTGACGCGGATTTTCGCCAAGACCGAGCTGCTCACCTTTCTCCTCGAACGGGCCACCGTCACCGGCCTGCCGGCCGACCGCAACGGCGGCTCGGTGGCGGCCTTCACCCACCTGTACATGCCGCTGATGCACCGCCAGGGTTTCGTCGCGCCGAACCTGGGCGAGAAGCCGCCGCAAGCCAGCCCCGGCGGCTTTGTCATGGACTCGCGGCCCGGTCTGTACGAGTCGGTGCTGGTGCTGGACTACAAGAGCCTGTACCCGTCGATCATCCGCAGCTTCCTGATCGATCCTGTGGGGCTGGTGGAAGGCTTGCGCCACCCAACGGACGAGCAATCGGTGCCGGGCTTTCGCGGCGCGCGGTTTTCCCGCACCCGGCATTGCCTGCCCTCGATCGTCGCCCGGGTCGCCGAGAGCCGCGAAGTGGCGAAACGCGAACACAACGCGCCGCTGTCCCAGGCGCTGAAGATCATCATGAACGCCTTCTACGGTGTGCTCGGTTCCAGCGGCTGCCGCTTCTTCGATCCGCGCCTGGCGTCGTCGATCACTATGCGCGGCCACGAAATCATGCGCCGCACCCGCCAACTGATCGAGGCGCAGGGGCACAAGGTGATCTACGGCGACACCGACTCGACCTTCGTCTGGCTCGGCAGCGCCCACGCCGAGGCGGACGCCACGCGCATCGGCCGCGCGCTGGTGGCGCACGTCAACCAGTGGTGGCGCGATCACCTGCACGATGAGTACGGCCTGGAAAGCGCCCTGGAGCTGCAATTCGAAACCCACTTCTGCCGCTTCCTGATGCCGACCATTCGTGGCGCGGAGGAGGGCAGCAAGAAGCGCTACGCCGGCCTGGTGACTCGAGCCGACGGCACCCAGGAGATGGTCTACAAGGGCCTGGAAGCGGTGCGCACCGACTGGTCGCCGCTGGCCCAGCAGTTCCAGCAGGAGCTGTACCAGCGGATCTTCCACCGCCAGCCGTACCAGGACTATGTGCGCGACTACGTGCGGCGCACCCTGGCCGGCGAACTGGACGAGCAACTGGTGTACCGCAAGCGCCTGCGTCGCCAACTGGACGATTACGAACGCAACGTGCCGCCCCATGTGCGCGCCGCGCGCCTGGCCGACGAATACAACCAGCGGCAGGGCCGGCCCCAGCGTTATCAGAACGGTGGCTGGATCAGCTACGTGATCACCCTGGCCGGTCCCGAACCCCTGGAAAACCGCACCGCGGCCATCGATTACGATCACTACGTGACCCGCCAATTGCAGCCGGTGGCGGACGCCATCCTGCCGTTCGTGCAGGACGACTTCAGCACCCTGGTGGGTGGGCAGATGGGGTTGTTCTAGGAGGCGTCTCGTCGTAGCCGCTGCCGAGCCTGCGAGGCTGCGAACGACTTGGGCGGCATTCCGACGCAGCAGGCGCAAAACCTGAGAATGCATTGAGTCAGGGTAACCGCGATGCCCCTGCTGCGGCCGCTGCGCTGCCGATCGCAGCCTCGCAGGCTCGGCAGCGGCTACACGTGAGTGAGTTGGCTCAGTCGTCGACCGAGGTGCAAATGCCGCTGGCACCCTGTTTGCCGCTGTAGGTCACGACCACCGAGTCGTCGTCCTCCACGCTGATGTCCACCGTGATGCCCGAGCCCTTGGCCTCGAAATAACGCTCGTTGACGGTCTTGGTCTGGGCCTCTTTGCCGTTGATGAACACCGGTCCCCCTTCCTCCGCGCTGACCGGAATATTGCCCGGGCAGTCGACGTTGAACAGCGGGATGCCTTCGGCGTGGGCGGCACTGGCAACGATCGACAGGGCGCAGCTCAGGAGGATTTTTTTCATTGTGGACTCCTTCGGGAAACAGGCAGAAGCACGAGTGTGGCAGTGGTTCCATTAGCGCTGAAGCTTAGCGTATGGCACGCCGGGGCAGGGGTGGGTAGCGATTTTAATGAGGCGCAAAGTCGCCCGGGCATATTGTCCGACAATAAAAATCGTGGACGCCACGCCAGGGTCTGTGTCAGTTTTTCCCCGCCTTGAATAGGGCGAGTGATAGGACGATCTCGCTAACAGGTCGCCGTGGTCTATCGGAAATTTTCAGCGTTGAACAAGGATGTAAATGATGTCAAAAGCCAAAGAAAATGCCGGTTTTTCGGCAGCTCCCGGCAGCGATGCCTACCAACTGATCACTGCCTTCAGCCATGCCTATGACCGTGGTGGCGCGGAGCTGGTGAATGGCAAGCCGTCGTACACCGCGGACCAGGCCGCCGAGCAGATCCTGCGCAAGGGCCTGTCCTGGCACGACCAGAACGGCGACGGCAAGGTCGAGCTCAGCTACAGCTTCCTCACCAGCAAGCCAGCCAACTACAACCCGAACCTGGGCAGCTTCAGCGAGTTCAGCGCCTTGCAGAAAGCCCAGGCGTTCCTGGCCCTGCAATCCTGGTCGGACGTGGCCAATGTGTGCTTCAACGAAGCCGCGAGCGGCGGCGACGGGCACCTGAGTTTCGGCAACTACAGCGTCAGCACCGGTGGCGCGGCCTTCGCCTACCTGCCTTCGGGCGGCAGCTATGACGGCCAGTCCTGGTACCTGATCAACGATCAGTACCGGGTCAACGAAACCCCGGGCAACGGCAACTACGGTCGCCAGACCCTGACCCACGAAATCGGCCACAGCCTGGGCCTGTCCCATCCGGGCACCTACAACGCCGGCAACGGCAATCCGACCTACAACGATGCCACCTACGCCCAGGACACGCGCGGCTACAGCCTGATGAGCTACTGGAGCGAGAGCAACACCGGGCAGGACTTCAGTAAGGACGGCGGTGGCGCCTACGCCTCGGCGCCGCTGATGGACGATATCGTCGCGGTGCAGAAACTCTACGGCGCCAACCACGAGACCCGCGCCGACGACACCGTGTACGGCTTCAACTCCAACACCGGGCGTGATTTCTACAGCGCCAGCTCATCTGCCTCCAAGCTGGTGTTCTCGGTGTGGGACGGCGGTGGCAACGACACCCTGGACTTCTCCGGCTTCACCCAGAACCAGAAGATCAACCTCAACGAGGGCTCGTTCTCCGACGTCGGCGGCCTGGTGGGCAACGTGTCCGTGGCCCATGGCGTGACCCTGGAAAATGCCATCGGCGGCTCGGGCAACGACCTGCTGATCGGCAACGCCGCGGCCAACATTCTCGAAGGCGGTGCCGGCAACGACATCCTCTACGGTGGCGGCGGTCGCGACACGCTGTGGGGCGGGGAGGGAGCGGACACTTTCGTGTTCGGCGCGGCATCCGATTCGACCTTCGACGAGCCCGACTGGATCATGGATTTCACCAGCGGCCAGGACAAGATCGACCTCAGCGGCCTGGCGCCGTTCGCCTCGGGGCAGGCGACCCTGAACTTCGTCAGCGGCTTCACCGGCCATGCCGGCGACGCGATCCTGACCTACTACGCCGAGACCGACCAGACCAGCCTGCTGGTCGACCTCACCGGTCTGGGCGCGGTGGACTTCGCCGTGGGCACCGTTGGCCAGGCGGCGACCACCGATATCGTGGCCTGATCGACAGCAACGGAAGCGGCGCGCCATGGCGCGCCGTTTTTTTTGCCAGATGCCCTTGGCTGACGCTGAGCGCCCCAAGGCCTGCAACCCTGCTTGGGGCGCTACCGTCAGCCGGGCTTTTCAGTTCTTGTCGATATCGACGTTGCGGGTCTCGCGCAGGCAGATCAGGCCGACGAGCAGGCTGACCCCGGTGATCACCACCGGGTACCACAGGCCGTAGAAGATATCGCCGGTGTACACCACCAGGGCGAAGGACACGGTGGGCAGGAAGCCGCCGAACCAGCCGTTGCCGATGTGGTAGGGCAGGGACATGGAGGTGTAGCGGATACGGGTCGGGAACAGCTCGACCATCAGCGCCGCCAGCGGGCCGTAGCACATGGCGGCGATCAGGATCAGGGCGACGATCAGCACCACCACCATGGTTTTGTTGACGTTCTGGGTGTCGGCCTGTTGCGGGTAGCCGGCCAGGGTCACGGCGCCGCGCAGGGCCGCCTCGTCGAAACCGTCGATCTGCACGTCGCCGACGCTGACCTGCACCGGGCTGCCGGCGGGCGCGGCGACGCTGGTGTAGGGCAGGCCCTGCTTGACCAGGAAGGTCTTGACCTTGTCGCACGGGCTGTCGAAACGCGCCTTGCCCACCGGGTCGAACTGGAAGGTGCAGGTGGCGGGGTCGGCCAGCACGCTGATCGGCGCCTGGCGGCTGGCCTGGTCGATGGCCGGGTTGGCATAGTGGGCCAGGGACTTGAAGATCGGGAAGTACAGCGCGGTGGCCAGGAGCAGGCCGACCATCAGCACCGGCTTGCGGCCGATCTTGTCCGACAGCCAGCCGAAGAAGATGAAGAACGGCGCGCCGATCACCACGCTGATGATCAGCAGCATATTGGCCAGGGCCGGGTCCATCTTGAGGAACTGGGTGAGGAAAAACAGCACGTAGAACTGCGCGGCGTAGAAGGTCACCGCCTGCCCGGCGTTGATGCTGAACAGGGCGATCAGCACCACCTTGAGGTTTTCCCATTTGCCGAAGGACTCGCGGATCGGCGCCTTGCTGGCGCGGCCTTCTTCTTTCATCTTCAGGAAGGCCGGCGACTCATGCAGGCTCAGGCGAATCCAGGTGGAAATGCCCAGCAGCACGATCGACAGCAGGAACGGCAGGCGCCAGCCCCAGACTTCGAACTGATCGCCGGTGAAGTAGCGGCAGCCCAGCACCACCAGCAGCGACAGCAGCAGGCCGAGGGTCGCGGTGGACTGGATCCAGCTGGTATGGAAACCGCGCTTGCCCTGGGGGGCGTGCTCGGCGACGTAGGTCGCGGCGCCGCCGTATTCACCGCCCAGGGCCAGGCCCTGGAGCATGCGCAGGGCGACCAGGATGATCGGCGCGGCGATGCCGATGCTCGAGTAGGTCGGCAGCAGGCCCACGGCGAAGGTCGCCAGGCCCATGAGAATGATGGTGGCGAGGAAGGTGTACTTGCGCCCGATCATGTCCCCCAGGCGCCCGAACACCAGCGCGCCGAAGGGCCGCACCACGAAGCCGGCGGCGAATGCCATCAGGGCGAAGATAAAGGCGGTGGTGTCGTTGACCCCGGCGAAGAACTGCTTGCTGATGACCGCCGCGAGGGCGCCGTAGAGGAAAAAGTCGTACCACTCGAACACCGTCCCCAGGGACGAGGCGAAGATGACTTTCTGGCTTTCCTGGCTGGTGGGTGCGGCGACCGCCGCGTCCATCGATTGAGCATGTTCCGACATATCGATATCCCTCACAGTGATTGTTTTTGTTGTTCCACTGTCGGCGCCAACGTGGCGTCGCTATCTGCATCTTGTCGCTGTCTTCTGCACCGCGCCTTTGTGTCGTAGGAGCGAAGCTTGCTCGCGATGGCGGCCTATAGAGCGCTGCAAGGCTCAAGGGGCTCTCGCGAGCAAGAACTGGGCGTCCCCCTTGCTCCTACCTCATTCAGGCCGGGGTAACGCTTGGTTTTTCGGCGGCAGGGCTCCTGGTCGAGGTGGCGAGAATCAGCTCGGCGGCCTTCTCGGCGATCATCAGCGTCGGCGAACAGGTATTGCCGGAGGTGATGTACGGCATGATCGAGGCATCGGCGATGCGCAGGCCGGGGATGCCATGCACCCGCAGCTCGGCATCGACCACCGCCTCCGGCCCGTGGCCCATGCGGCAGGTGCCCACCGGGTGGAAGATGGTGGTGCCGATGCGCGCGGCGGCTTCGTGCAGTTGTTCTTCGCTGCGCAACTCGGCCCCCGGCAGGTATTCGATCGGCTTGAAGGCTTGCAGGGCTGGGGCGGCGACGATGCGCCGGGTCAGGCGAATGGCGTCGGCGGCGACCCGCAGGTCCTCCGGGTGGCTCAGGTAGTTGGGCTGGATCAGCGGCGCCGCCTGCGGGTCGGCGGAGCGGATTTGCACCCGGCCGCGGCTTTGCGGGCGCAGGTCGCAGACCGACGCGGTAAAGGCCGGGAACGCATGCAGCGGTTCGCCGAAACGCTCCAGCGACAGCGGCTGGACGTGGTATTCGAGGTTGGCCGAAGTCTGTTCCGGCCCGGAGCGGGCAAACGCCCCCAGCTGGCTCGGCGCCATGGACAGCGGGCCGCTGCGGTCGTACAGGTAGCGCAGGCCCATGCCCAGCTTGCCCCACAGACTGCCGGCGATCTGGTTCAGGGTGCGGGCGTTTTCCAGTTTGTAGATCAGCCGCAGTTGCAGGTGGTCCTGCAGGTTGCCGCCGACCCCCGGCAGTTCGTGGGCGACGCCGATGCCCAAGCGTTGCAGCAGGGCGGCGGGGCCGATTCCCGAACGCTGCAGGATGCTCGGCGAGCCGATGGAACCGGCGCTGAGGATGATTTCGCGACGCGCCTTGAAGGTCTGCGGCTGGCCCTGGTAACGGGCGCTGAGCGCCGCCGCGCGGCCGTTTTCCAGGAGCACCCGATCGACCTCGACCCCGGTCAGCACCGTGAGATTGGGCCGCTGGCGGATCGGTTTGAGGAAGGCCTTGGCGGCATTCCAGCGCACCCCGGCTTTCTGGTTGACCTGGAAGTAACCGCAGCCTTCGTTGTCGCCGCCGTTGAAGTCGTCGACGCTGGCGATGCCGCTCTGTTCGGCGGCGCTGCGGAAGGCATCGAGGATCGGCCACGACAGGCGCTGGCGTTCGACCCGCCATTCGCCGGCGGCGCCATGGAATTGCGAGTCGCCGGCAAAGTGGTTTTCGCTTTTGCGAAACAGCGGCAGCACGTCCTGCCAGTTCCAGCCAGGGTTGCCATCGGCGGCCCAGCGCTGATAGTCGCCGGCCTGGCCGCGCATGTAGATCATGCCGTTGATCGACGAGCAGCCGCCCAGCACCTTGCCGCGCGGGTAGCTCAGGCTGCGGCCTTGCAGGCCGGGTTCGGCTTCGGTCTTGAAGCACCAGTCGGTGCGCGGGTTGCCGATGCAGAACAGGTAGCCGACGGGGATGTGGATCCAGGGATAGTTGTCGCGGCCACCGGCTTCCAGCAGCAGGACGCGGTGGGCCGGGTTGGCGGACAGCCGATTGGCCAACAGGCAACCGGCGGGGCCGGCGCCGACCACTATGTAGTCGTAGGGATCAAAGGCAGGCAGCATCCATGACCTCGTTTTATCGTTCTTGTTGCGGCTCATCCTAGTTGTTAGCTTTCGTTAAAAGAATGTTAGTTTTTGCTCAGCCGCTGTGCGTTTTTAAACAGCGGCTTCCCCCCGGCATCTGCAAGGAAGAGTCATGTTCGACTGGAACGACCTGCGGTTTTTTCTCGAGCTGCAACGCAGCGGCCGCCTGCTGACCGCGGCCCAGCGGTTGAAGACCACCCATGCCACGGTGGCCCGGCATATCGAGGCGATCGAGAAAAGCCTGGGCACCGCGCTGTTCGTCCAGCATGCCCAGGGCTATGAACTGACGCCGGCCGGGGAGGCCTTGCTCAAGCACGCCGAAGCCATGGAGAACGTGGCCTTGCTGGCCCAGGAGGAAATCACCCAGTCCACGGCGCCCCTGGGCAAGATCCGCGTGGGCGTCACCGAGGGCCTGGGCATCATGTTTCTCGCCAGCCGCATGCGTGGCCTGTTCGAGCGTTATCCGGGGCTGGAGGTGGAGCTGGTGGCGGTGCCGCGTTTTGTCAGCATCCTCAACCGCGAGGCGGAAATCAGCATCCACCTGGAGCGGCCCAACGCCGACATGCTGGTGACCCGCAAGCTCACCGACTACCGCCTGGCCCTGTACGCCAGCCAGGATTACCTGGACCGCGCACCGCCCTTGCGCAGCCGCGAGGACCTGGGGCGGCATGCCTGGATCGGCTATGTCGACGACCTGCTGTTCAGCCAGGAGCTGATCTTCCTCACCAGCTTCTGCCGCAACCCTCAGGTGGTGTTCCACAGCACCAGCGTGATCGCCCAGCAACAGGCCGCGCGCTCCGGCCTGGGGATCGCCGTGCTGCCGTGCTACATGGCCGCCGGCGATCCGCAGCTGGTGCCCTTGCTGCCCAGCGAGAGCATCCAGCGCGCCTATTGGATCAGCACCCGCCGCGAGCTGCACAAGTCCGTGCGCCTGCGGGTGGTGTGGGATTACGTGGTCGAGCTGTGCGCGGCCGAGCAGGGCTTGCTGCTCGCCGAACCGAACTCCCTGGCCTGATTCAGGTTTTTTTCGCTGTGCCCTTGAGCTGGACCAGTTGCCGCGTTTGCTCGGCGCACGCCTTGGCCTGGCTGACCATGGCGTCGAACGGCGCGCTGACGATTTCGTCATGGCTCAGCCAGCGTTTTTTCTGGCTCAGGCGGTAGTGATAGCGGTACTCGCCCTTGACCCGTTCGCTGCTCAGGTCCATGTCGAACCAGGGCGAGCGCACGTTGCAGGCCTTGATGTCCTTGTCCAGCCGGGCACCGGAGAGGGTGAAGGTGTAGCGCAGGGTGTTGGCGTCGCCGATGTACAGGTCCGCCAACTGGCCGTTGCGGCGGTAGTTGACCAGGAAGTCCCAGTCGCCCTCCAGGGCCGGAGCCTTGTAGAAGTAGTTGCCGGAGATGTTTTCCAGGGGCTTGAGGTCGGTCAGGGAGGCCTTGATCCGGTAGGTCGCGGGTGCGACGAAGGCGGTCGGCTCGCGGCTGATCTGGCAGTCGCGCAGTTCCCGGGTGAAACGCTCGCACAGGCCCTGGTCGTTGCTGGCGATACCGTTCTGGTTGTCGGAGACCATCAGCCGCATCAGCTCCATATGGCTGAACTCGATACGCGCGTTGACCCGGGCCTGGCCGTTGCTGTCGAAGTGCTCCTGCTTGTCCAGCACGAGGCTGGTGTCCGGGGTTCCCAGGGGGATGTAGTCCTCGCGCACCTGGCCCTTGGCGTCGCTGACAAAGGCCCAGCGCTCCTGGATGTCGGGCATGCTGCGGCCCGGGTCGAACACCGGGTTGGTCGGGTCCAGCCACCACACTTTGCCATCGACTTCGGCCCGCACGATGGCGTGGTTCGGCGCATGGGTGCCGGGGATCAACAGCGGCGCGACGACGTTCTCGCGGCTGACCCAGGCCGTCTCGGCCTTGATTCCGCTGGCCTTGAGCATGGCGGCCAGGAGCACTGCCAGGTCCTTGCAGTCGCCATAGCCGCGCTGCTCGATCTGCTTCAGCTCGAAGGGCAGGTAACCGCGCTCGGTGGCGCGCCAGTCGCCCAGGTAGCGGTAGTTGTCGTTGAGGTGCTGCATCAGCCCGGCCACTTTCTGCGCTGGCGGCAGGTCGCGCAGGCCGGCCACGGCCTTGGAGCTGGCTGGCGGCAGGGGCGCGGCGAGGATCTGCTGGTAGTGCTGGGCCAGGGGGCCGAAATAGTCCTGCACCTCGGTGCTGCTGCCCAGCTCGACCCGCGGCACCCGCTGGATAAAGCCGATCGAGGGTTCATTGATGTAGTTGAGGAAGACCGGCGCCTTCTGCTCGATGGTCAGCTTTTTGCGGTCGCTGGTGGCGGTAAAACGGTAGTCGTCCATCTGCTCGCTGCGCCAGACGATCGGGCGCGTGGCGCGGTAGGTGATCTTGAAGCTGTCCTGGCGCACCGGCTTGGGACCGAACTGCAGCACCGAGTGGAACTGCCCCAGCAGCGGTTTGGCCGCGTAGTGCTGCTGCACGGTGTAGCTGAGCCGGGTGCCGACCCGCAGGTTGGGGAAGGCCAGGGACGTCTGTTTCTCGCGCAGGAAACCCTGTTCCGGATTCGGTGCGGTGCGCGTATCGATCTGCGCCGGCGCCAGCGCCACGGGCTTGCCGCCCGGCTGGGTGAATTCGGCCTTGCGCAGTTCGAAGCCATCGGTTTCGGCATAGCTGAAGTCGATGCGCGAAAGCATGTCCCGGCCCGCCGGGGTGAGGATGGTGTAGTGCTGGGTGGTGGTGCAGTCGCTGCTGTGGTCGGCGTTGAACTGGCATTCCATTTCGGAGTCGGCGGCCAGGGCGGCTTCCGATTGCGGTTGATAGGCAGCAAAGGCTTGCCAGGAGAGCAGTCCGAGACCGGCGCAGATCAGGGGACGGTAAAGCGGAAAACGGTACATGAGCGCCTCGGGTGAATCATTGAAATCAGCCACGTCGCACCGGTCGAATCACCTGTGCCAGAGGCGTGGCTGGCGGGGGAGGCGCCAAATGATAATTTATCGCAATACGGATTTACAGCATTGTCTGACAATTTGTCTTGGCTGAAAGGCCCGAGATAGAGCGGTTTATTTGAGCCGGTCGAGATTGTTGGGCGGCTGGGAAGGGTGTCTGCAATGCTGGAATTTTTCCTCGAAATACCGTTTTTGCCCCCGCAGATATGGCGCAAAGCCATATCTGCGGGCTGAACAGTTCCAGGCGGTTTTCCGTTGTTTCTGCAAGAAGTGGCTTGGCTGACTTTTCGAAACAATTTGTTACGAGATCGGCGCCCGCTGGCTCAGCCGTCGAGCAGGTCGGTGCCGTAGGAATTGTCGATCACACAGCGCCAGCCATCCGCCGGCTCATGGCGAAAAACATAAGTGGCGCGTCGCTCGAGGGTGCTGGCGATGCCGTCCCGATCCAGGGTGTCGAGCAGGGTGTGCATGATCACCAGCGCGGTGCCGGCGCCTTCGATGACCTGCATCTCGCCCTGCCGGACCACCATGCTGTGGTTGAAGTGCTCGGCGATGGCCACGAAGGCCCGGCGGATCTGTTCCTTGCCCCGGGCTTCCAGGCCCGGCTTGACCACCAGCGTGGCGTCCTCGGCGTAGAAATCCATCAGGCTGTCGAAGTCTTCGGCGGTGATGGCACGGTCGGCGGCTTCGATCAGGGTTTTCAGCGGATGGGCCGGCATGTTCGCTCCTTGCGGTTTCAGTTGTGGATATCGAACGCCGTGCTGCCCAGGCGTTCGCCGTTGACCAGGATATGCAGCTCATGGCGCCCGGGATAGTGACGGCGGGTGCTCAGTTCGCGGATGTGCTGGGCGCGGCCAAGTTGCTCCCGGGCCTTGGCCGGCAGGGTGAAAGCCTTGAGCTTGAACACCTTGGCGCGGGTGCCGCCCGAGGCCTTGACGTAGTCGATGGCGTAATCCACCACCAGGCGCTGGCTGGCGTCGGCGGTGGACTCCAGGGCAAAGGACAGGTTGATCCGTTCGCCCAGGCGAATCACCGCCGGCTCGACCCGCAGGCCATGCAGCGTCACCTGCGGCGCATGCCCGGCGCCGACAATCGCCAGCGCCCGGCGATGGCCCAGCTTGATCAGGCTGCGCAGGGCGTGGCGGGCGATCCAGGCGGTGTGCGGGTGGTCCAGCGGCCAGCCTTCGAGCAACCCCAGCAGCCAGTCGGGATGATCCTTGCTGATGTCGTTGAGGTGGTTGGCCACCGACTTGCGCACGTACAGGCTGGGGTCGGCCTTGAGGCATTCGAGGATCGGCGCCGCCAGGGTCGGGTCGGCCTGGATCCGTTCCAGGCGGAACGACCAGGGCAGGCGCGGGCGGCTGCCTTCGCTGGCCAGGCGGCGCACATGCGCGTTGTCGTCCCGGGCCCAGCCCTGCAGCACCGCCAGGGTGCGCGACAGGTCGCTGGCGAGAAACGGGCGGATGGCGAATTCCGAGGAGCCGAAGGCGGTGAAATACTTGAGCGCCGCCATCGAGCGCTCGAAGGCATGGCCGCCGTAACTGGCCACGTAGTGCGGCAGGAACATGCAGACGAAGCGGCTGTCCAGGCGCGGCGCGAGATCGTACAGCCGTGCGAGGTTGGCGTCGTAGTCCGCCGGCAGCACCGCGTGCAGGCTCTCGCTGACCCGCGCCAGGCGCTGCATCACCGACAACTCGGCGAGGCCCTTGTTCGCGTGGGCGAGAAAGCCGCGGTGGTCGAACGCCGGGTACACCGCGAGCATTTCTTCGGCGATGTGTTCCAGGCGTTCGGCGTTGAAGATTTCCTTGAGGGCGGGGGTGTTGTTGGTGGCGGTCATCGGCGTATCCATTCGGGACGGGGCGCCGGGCACTGTAGCGCAGTGGGCTGACAGATTGTGTCAGGGGCGCCCCGGCAAGCCCCGCTTCTGTAGGAGCGAGGCTTGCCCGCGAAAGGCTGCAGCGCGCGGCTCGAGGTTCAGCGTGGCGCCGGCAACACGCCTTCGGCCTGCTCGTCCTCGGCGTCCGCCTCGAACAGCCGCGCCAGCTCGGCCCGGGCTTCCTGGGCCGACTGCAGGATCTTCGCGTGGTCGTCGTAGATCGCGTGCTGGGCTTCGAGCACCTGTTCGTCGTGGGCGGTGAAGCGCTTGATCCGCGAGTCGGCCTGGGCGTGGGTCAGGCCCAGGCCGATCAGCGCCTTGCGGCTCATTTCCAGGCTGGAGTAGTAGGTTTCCCGCACCGCCTCGGCCCCCAGGTCCACCAGCTTGTGCACGTGCTGGCGGTTACGGGCGCGGGCGATGATCTTGATGTGCGGGTAGAGCTTGCGCACCACCGCCGCGGTGTTGATGTTGGTCTGCGGGTCGTCGGTGGCGATCACGAAGTACTCCGCCTCGCCGACCTTGGCCGCCTTGAGGATTTCCGCGCGCATCGGGTCGCCGTAGAACACTGGCATGCCACCGAAGCTGCGGGTCAGCTCGATGGTGTCGACCGAGGTGTCGAGGGCCACGAAGGGGATGTTCTGCGCCCGCAGGATCCGCGCGACGATCTGGCCCATCCGGCCCATGCCGGCGATCACCACCCGTGGCGCGTCGGTTTCGATCTCACGGTATTCGGCGGGCATCTCCACGGGCTTGGCCTTGGGCTGCAAGAAGCGCGCGCAGGCCAGGAGCAGCAGCGGGGTCACGGCCATGGACAGGGTGATGGTCAGCACCAGCAGGTCATACAGGCGCGCCTCGAACAGGCCCTGGTCGCGGCCGATCTTGAACACCACGAAGGCGAATTCGCCGCCGGCCGCCAGCACCACGCCCAGGCGCACCGCGCTCAAGCGCCCCAGGCCACCGGCCAGGCGCCCGACCACGAACAACAGCGGCAGCTTGATGGCGATCAGCAGCAGGGTCAGGCCCAGCACCGCGATCGGCGCGCTGAACAGCAGGCCGATATTGGCGCCCATGCCGACGCTGATGAAAAACAGCCCCAGCAGCAGGCCCTTGAAGGGTTCGATCTGCGCTTCCAGTTCGTGGCGATATTCCGAGTCCGCCAGCAGCAGGCCGGCGAGAAAGGCGCCGAGGGCCATGGACACGCCAACCATGTCCATCAGCCAGGCGGTGCCGATCACCACCAGCAAGGCGGTGGCGGTGGACACTTCCGGCAGGCCGGTGCGCGCCACCACCCGGAACACCGGACGCAACAGGTAGCGGCCGCCGATCACCACCACGGCGATGCTGCCCAGCACTTGCAGGCCATGGCGCAGGTCTTCGGCGCTGCTGGTGTTGTGGTCGACCCCGGCCAATACCGGAACCATGGCGATCAACGGAATCGCCGCGATGTCCTGGAACAGCAGGATGGCGAAGGCCAGGCGCCCGTGGGGGCTGGTCAGCTCCTTGCGTTCGGCCAGGCTTTGCAGGCCGAAGGCGGTGGACGACAACGCCAGGCCCAGGCCCAGCACGATCGCGCTGTTGAGCGGCTGGCCAAACAGGAACAGGGCGACGCAGCCGATTACCACCCCGGTCAGCAGCACCTGGGCCAAACCGACGCCGAACACCGCTTTGCGCATCACCCACAAGCGCCGGGGCGATAGCTCCAGGCCGATGATGAACAGCAGCAACACCACGCCCAGCTCCGACACATGGCTGATGCTCTGCGGGTTGCCCACCAGCCCCAGCACCGCTGGGCCGATGATCACCCCGGCCAGCAGGTAGCCAAGCACGGCCCCCAGTTGCAGGCGCTTGGCCAGGGGAACGGTCAGCACCGCCGCGAACAGGAACACGACAGCGGCTTGCAACAGGTTGCCTTCATGGGGCATGGGCTTACTCCTGGGAAAACGGGTATTGGGTGGTGCGCGGAAAACAACGGCTGCGCCTCAGGCAACCGTTTGGCCCGCAGGTTCCATGGGGGGATGGCTGTGCAGCATAAAGTCTGGGGCCGGCGCAG
The DNA here is from genome assembly GCF_002843625.1 of Pseudomonas sp. 09C 129. Taxonomy (NCBI): domain Bacteria; kingdom Pseudomonadati; phylum Pseudomonadota; class Gammaproteobacteria; order Pseudomonadales; family Pseudomonadaceae; genus Pseudomonas; species Pseudomonas sp. 09C 129. The sequence goes on from NZ_CP025261.1 coordinate 3,096,484, forward strand.
TCAGCCGTTAATGGCCGATACGCCGCAGGTTGTCAGGCGCAGGTTGCAGGCATTCGTGCTCTTCGAGACTGGCGTGCCTGCACCATCGACCGTCAATGCGGCCATTGCTCGAGCAGGATCGACACGAACTTTTCCGCCGCCGGCGACAGCGACGCGCCGCGGCGGTAGACCAGGCCCAGGGTGCGGTTGACCACCGGTTCGCTCAGCGGAATGCTCACCAGGGTCGGATGGTCGGCCGCGGGCATGGCCAGGCTGGGCATGGCCGACACCCCGAGCCCGGCCTCGACCATGCCCAGTGAGGTGGACAGGTGCTGCACCTCGTAGAACCACTGGGGACGCCAGCTCAGGCCGGACAGGGCGTGGTCCAGCAGCATCCGGTTGCCGCTCAGGCGGCCGACGCCGATCAGTCGGTAATCGCTGAGTTCCGACCAGGTGACCGAGGCCTTTTTCGCCAGTTCATGGTCACGCCGGCACGCCAGTACGAAAGGTTCGTTGACCAGGGGCACGAACTCGATGTCCGGGTGCTGCCCGCTCATCATGTTGATGCCGAAGTCCGCTTCGCCGCGCAGCACGGCTTCCAGCCCTTCATTGGCGCTGAGGTCGAGCAGGCGGATGCGGATTTTCGGATAGCGCTCGTTGTAGAGACGGATCACCGACGGCAGGAAGTAGAAGGCCGCGGTGGGAATGCAGGCCAGGGTCACCTGGCCGATCTGCCGTTCCGCCAGTTCGCGGATATTGAGGATCGAGTCGTCGAAGTCATCCAGCAGGCGCCGGGCCTTGGGCAGGAAGTCCCGGCCGACGCTGGTCAGGCTGACCTTGCGCGTGGTGCGGTCGAGCAGGGCGGTGCCCAGGCCTTCCTCCAGCTTCTTGATCCGGCGGCTCAGGGCCGGCTGGGACAAGTGCAGGGCATCGGCCGCCTCGTGGAAACTCCCGAGTTCGGCGATTTTCACGAAGGATCTTATGTCCTGGAGCTCATATTCCATGTTTTTCGTCTCGAGCGAGGGCGGGAAGGCAGGCGCTGTCCACCTTAAATTTTTCATGTGTGAAACGCAATAATCGCTACGATCTTTGCATTGGAAACATGATTTATTCCCTGACACTCTTGTGCCCAGAACATCAATTAACCCGATTGATTAACAAGAGTCTGTGTCCATGCAACGAATTCCTTGTGTGCTCATGCGCGGCGGTACCTCCAAGGGGCCGGTGTTTCTCGCCTGGGATCTGCCGGTGTCCATCGAACAGCGCGATGAGCTGCTGCTCGACCTGATGGGCTCGGGACATGAACTGGAGATCGACGGCATTGGCGGTGGCAGCCCGCAGACCAGCAAGGTCGCGATCGTCAGCCCGTCGCTGCATCCCGAGGCCGATGTCGACTACCTGTTCGTGCAGGTGATGGTGTCCCAGCGCCGGGTCGATACGGCGCCCAACTGCGGCAACATGCTGTGCGCGGTCGGCCCCTTCGCCGTCGAGCAAGGCCTGGTCAAGGCCACGGGCGAGCAGACCCGGGTGCGGATCCGCAATCTCAATACCGGCACCTTCATCCATTCCCTGGTGCAGACGCCGGCGGGCAAGGTCAGCTACGAAGGCGATACCGCCATCGATGGCGTGCCCGGCACCGCCGCCCCCGTGCAACTGACGTTCCTCGACGCCGCGGGCAGCAAGACCGGCAAACTCTTTCCCACCGGGAACACCCTGGACCTGATCGATGGCGTACCGGTGACCTGCATCGACATGGCCATGCCGCTGCTGATCGTCGAGGCCGGTCAATTGGGCAAGCGCGGGGATGAAACCCCGGCCGAGCTGGACGCCGACAAGGACTTCCTGCGGCGGCTGGAGGCCTTGCGCTTGCAGGCCGGCCTGGCCATGGGACTGGGCGATGTCAGCGACAAGGTGATTCCCAAGCCGGTGTTAATTTCCCCGGCCAAGGCGGGCGGAACCTTGCAGGTGCGCTATTTCATGCCCCACAGCTGCCATCGCGCGCTGGCTATCACCGGGTCCATCGGCCTGGCCACCGCCTGTGTCAGCGCGGGCAGTGTCGCCGCGCAACTGCTGGGCGACATGGGGCCCGCGCGTTTGCAGCAAGTGCGCCTGGAACATCCCAGTGGCGCGATCGATGTCGTATTGTCCTACACCGGCAACCAGGGAGAGACCATTCGCGCCTCGGTGGTACGCACCGCGCGAAGGCTGTTCTCCGGTTTCGTCTACGCCCCGGCGTCACAACGCCTGGCCGGATAGTCCTGCACTGCAGTGACAGTCGTTCGCATCAGAACAATTCTAAAAATGGGTGATGCCATGAAAGTCGTTAAATCGCTCTACTTCCAGATCATCTGTGCCGTGCTGCTGGGCGTGGTGGTCGGGCACTTCTGGGCCCAGCAGGCCATTGCCCTCAAGCCCCTGGGCGATGCCTTCATCAAGCTGGTCAAGATGATGATCGCGCCGGTGGTGTTCTGCACCATCGTCACCGGGATCGCCGGGATGAACGACAAGCGTTCCCTGGGTCGCCTCCTGAGCAAGACCCTGCTGTTGTTCCTGGCGCTGACGGTGGTCAGCCTGATCATCGGCCTGGTGGCGGTCTACCTGTTCAAGCCCGGCGCGGGCATGAACATCGACCCCACTCACCTGAGTACCCAGGGCTTGTCGCAGTACACCGAATCGGCGGCGAAGCTGGGGGTGGTGGAGTTCTTCATGCACATCATTCCCGAGACCTTTATCGGCGCCTTCAACAAGGGCGAAGTGCTGCCGGTGCTGTTCATCGCGGTGCTCTGCGGTTTTGCCCTGTCGTCCCTGGGCGAGCGCGGCAAGCCCGTGCTGGATGTGCTGGAAGCCGCCTCGCACATGGTGTTCAAGATCTTTTCCTACCTGATGCGCTTTGCCCCGATCGGGGCGTTCGGCGCGCTGGCCTTCACGGTCGGCCAGTACGGCATCACCTCCCTGGGCGCCCTGGCCAAGCTGATCATGACCCTGTACATCGCCTGCGGATTCTTCGTCTTCGTGGTGCTGGGGGGTATTTGTCGCGCCCATGGGTTCAGCCTGTGGAAGCTGTTGCGCTACCTGCGTGAAGAGTTCCTGGTGGTGCTGGGCACCTCATCCACCGAGCCGGTGCTGCCGCGCATGCTGGAAAAGCTCCAGGCCCTGGGTTGCAAGAAAGGCGTGGTGGGCCTGGTGCTGCCCACCGGCTATTCGTTCAACCTCGATGGCACGGCCATCTACCTGTCGCTGGCGGCGATTTTCATTGCCCAGGCCTGCAACATCGACTTGAGCCTGGGGCAGGTGATGACGATGCTGGCGATCATGCTGCTGTCGTCCAAGGGCGCGGCGGGGGTGACTGGCAGCGGCTTCGTCGCCCTGGCCTCGACCCTGACGGTGATCCACGACATCCCCTTGGCGGGCCTGGCGCTGTTGATCGGCATCGACCGCTTCATGTCCGAGGCCCGGGCGCTCACCAGCCTGGCCAGCAATGCCGTGGCCACAGTCGTGATCTCGCTGTCGGAAAACGCCTGCGATCGCCAGGTGCTGCTACAGACCCTGGATGGCAAGGCGACGCCCAACGCCCAGGCCAGTGACCCAGCCTGGGAGCCGGTGCAGGCCGGCAAACACCTCTAGCCGCTTGCGGCTCCCTCCACCTTCCGTTTCTGACCCCGGTTGCAACCCTCGCCAGGCCCCGCCTGGCGGGTAGGGGGCCGTGCGCCTGGGCGTCGGCCATGCTTGTCCATAACAACAAGAGAATCCCTCATGCTTGCATTACTCGGCCTGGCCATGGTGGTCGTGTTCACCTTCCTGATCATGACCAAACGCTTGTCCCCGATCGTTGCCCTGACCCTGGTGCCGATTGTCTTCGCGGTGATCGGCGGGTTTGCCGGCAGCACCGGAAAAATGATGCTCGACGGCCTGAAAATGGTCGCCCCCTCCGCGGCGCTGCTGCTGTTCGCGATTCTGTTCTTCGGCCTGATGATCGACGCGGGCCTGTTCGACCCGTTGATCCGCAAGATCCTCAAGCGGGTCAACGGCGACCCGGTGAAGATCGCCGTCGGCACCGCGTTGCTGTCGCTGCTGGTGGCCCTGGACGGCGACGGCACCACCACCTACATGATCACCTGCGCGGCGATGCTGCCGCTGTACAAGCGCATCGGCATGAACCCGATGATCCTCGCCACCATCGCCATGCTGTCCCTGAGCATCATGAGCGGCATGACCCCCTGGGGCGGTCCGGCCACCCGGGCCATCGCCGCCCTGGGGCTGGATGCCGGCGAGTACTTCGTGCCGTTGCTGCCGACCATGATCGGCGGTGCGGCCTGGGTGGTGTTCAGCGCTTTCCTGCTGGGCCGCGCCGAGCGCAAGCGCATCGGTAACACCCAGCTGCAGAGCGGCGGCGGCAACTGCTACATCAAGGCCATTGTCGAAGACACGCCCTGCAAGCGACCGAAGCTGGCCTACGTCAACCTGTTGCTGGTGGTGGCGGTGATGGTGGCGCTGGTGATGGGCCTGATGCATTCGGCGATCCTGTTCCTGATCGGCTTCGTGCTGGCGCTGATGATCAACTACCCGCAACTGGAGATGCAGAAAGAGCGGATCCTCGCCCATTCGGGCAATGCCATGACGGTGGTGCTGCTGGTGTTCGCCGCCGGCATTTTTGCCGGGATCTTCTCCGGTACCAAGATGGTCGATGCCCTGGCGCAGACCCTGGTGGACTGGATTCCGCCGTCGTGGGGGCATTTGTTCCCGCTGGTGGTGGCCATCACCAGCATGCCGCTGACCTTCGTGCTGTCCAACGATGCCTACTACTTCGGAGTGGTGCCGATCCTCGCCAATGCCGCGGCAGCCTATGGCATCGATCCGCTGGAGATCGCCCGGGCCTCGATCCTCGGCCAGCCGGTGCACCTGATGAGCCCGCTGGTGGCCTCGACCCTGCTGTTGGTGGGGATGGTCGACCGCGACATCGGCGACTTCCAGAAAGCCACCGTCAAATGGGCGGTCCTGACCTCCCTGGTAATTACCGCCCTGGCCCTGCTGACCGGCGCGCTGACCCTGTTTTCCTGAGCCTGTTCTCCTGAGTCATCCCCCTGAACCATCGGGTGTTCCCTGGCGCGCCGGGTTCATGGCGCGCGACACCTGCACCTTGAATAACGGCACCTTAAAAAAACAACAACTCGAATAACAACAATGAGTAGTCCGATATGACCCGTTCGATCATCCCTGGGGCGTGGTTTCCTCTGGTCGCCCTGTTGCCGCTGACGACTGTCGGCGCGGCAGGCTTCAGCGACGACAGCACGCTCAAGCTGCAACTGCGCAATGTCTATTTCAACGAGAACTTCCGTGACGAGCATGGCCTGAGCGCCCGGGCGGCACGCACGGCCAAGAGCGAGCGCACGGAGTGGGCCCAGGGCCTGCTGCTGGATTTCCAGTCGGGTTTCACCCCCGGCACCCTCGGCCTGGGTATCGACGGGCTGGCCCTGGTCGGGGTCAAACTCGACTCGGGGCGGGGCCGCAGCGGTACTGGCCTGCTGCCGGTGCATGACGACGGTCGTGCCGCCGACGCGTTCGCCAGTGCCGGTGTCACGGCCAAGGCCAGGCTGGCCGGGACCACGCTCAAGCATGGCACCTTGCTGCCGAGGAACCCGGTGCTGATCTACAACGACGCACGACTGTTGCCGCAGACCTACCAGGGCACGCAGCTCACCAGCAGCGACATCGACAACCTGACGCTCACCGCCGGCCGGCTGGATCGCTTCAAGCTGCGCGATTCCAGCGACAGTGTGCCGATCGTTGCGGACGGTTATGCCGGCGACAAGTCCGGGGACTTCACCTATGCCGGGGCCGACTACAAGCTCGGCAAGAACCTGCGCCTGAGTTACTTCTACGGCGAGCTCGAGCACTTCTACCGGCAGCACTTCGCCGGTCTCCAGCACGACCTGAAACTGGGCGCCGGCGTGCTGACCAGTGACCTGCGTTACTTCCACAGCAGCGACAGCGGTTCGGCCTACGGCGGCAACATCGACAACGATATGCTCAGCGGCCTGCTGTCCTATGCCGTGGCCGGCCATACCCTGAGTGGCGGCTATCAGGTGCTCAATGGGGATGCCGGCTTGCCTTATATCAGCGGCGCCACGGTGTACTCGTTCAGCAACGTGGGCATTGGCAAGTTCATCGAGGAGGACGAGAAAACCTGGATGCTCGGCTACGGCTATAACTTCGCCGCCCTCGGGGTGCCGGGGCTGGCGTTTTCCACCCGCTACCTGAGCGGCAGCGATGGCCGGTCAAACTCGGCGATCAAGGAATGGGAACGCGATGCCGAACTGGCCTATGTGGTGCAGCAAGGCCACTTCAAGGGGCTGGGGGTGAAGCTGCGCAACTATGTGTACCGCTCCGACTTCGCCCGGGGGCGCGACAGCAATCGCCTCTATTTCACCTACGAGGTCGCGCTCTGGTAAGGATGGCGACACCTGCCCGGGCTGGCGTCAGCCGCTGGGCAGGGGTCGTGGCTCAGAGCGTGGCGGCCTGGGGGGCGCTGGCCGATGCCTGGGAAGGCGCGGGCTCGGCGACTGCCGGGGGCAGCAGCGGCGGCATCGGGCAATCCAGCACATCGGCCACGGCGCGTATCAGCTCGGCTTCGGCCACGGTGACCTGGCCGTCGTAGCAGACGCAGCGGGCCATGGCCTGCAGCAGCGTCGGCCGTTCCTCGGGCATCAACTGGCGCAACCGCACCAGGGCGGCATCCAGGTGTTCGAGGTCGACCTCCGCCGGTTGCGGCTGGGCGAAGGGCAGGCCGCTCCAGGCATGGGCCAGGGCCAGTTGGGCCTGCTGCGCGGTCTTTTGCCCGGCACTGGCCAGGGCGCCGAGCAGGACCGCCAGTTCTTCGCTGCGCTGGAACAGCCCCCATTTGTACTCGGGCGCCGGCAGGCCCTCGACATTGCGTTGCACGATGCGCAGCAGCGTCCACTCCAGCAGCTCGACCTGATCGTCGGCGTCGATCAGTTGCCGCAGGTTGTCCATGAATGACTTGCAGGCTTGCTTGTCCAGCTGCTGCAGGGCCGGTATCGACAGGTCCAGCAGCGGCAGGCGCAGGTTCGGGTCGAGGGCCGCCAGTTGTTTTTGCAGGGCTTGCAGGCAACCGAAGACCTCGGCGGGGCTGTTGGTGTCCAGCTGCGCGAGTTGCCGGCGGCGCATCGAGTCGTTGGCGGACAGCAGCAGGCCATAGACCAGCGCCTGGGCACCGGTGGTGCTGTGGGCGCTGCGCTGGAGCGCCGGGTCGAGGCTGACCAGCGTTGCCTGGGCCGCCAGCAGATGTTGCGCGTTCGGGCTGCCGATGCTGGCAATCGACTGCTTGATCGCATTCAGGTCGAACACCAGGGCGCTGGTCGCTTGCGACTGGCGGCTGAACACCCCGGAGCTGTCCAGGCCGGAGCGAGCGGGTTCGGCCGGCAGTTCGATGGCTTCGATGGTGGGCAAGCGGCCGTCCCAGCCGGGTTCCAGGCGCCGGATCCGCGCCGAGAGGGGCGGATGGGTCGCAGACTGGCCGTAGACGGAGAGGGTGGCCCCTTCACTGAAATACAGGTGGCTGTATTCAGCGCTGAAGGCGCTGTCGAGTTTCGAGCTGGCGGCGTAACCGCCGATCTTTTTCAGCGCGCCGACCAGGCCGGCCGGGTTGCGGGTGAACTGCACCGCCGAGGCATCGGCGAGGAACTCGCGCTCGCGGCTGATGGCGCCCTTGATCAGGTTGCCGAAAAAAGTCCCGACCGAGCCCAGCAGGATCAGCGCCAGGCCACTCCACATCGCCAGCCCGCCGACCCGGTTTTGCGCCAGCCGGCCAGCCTGGTTGACCCCTTCGGCCATCGCCTCGCCGGTCAGGCCGATGACCAGGATGCCGTGGACAATCGCCACCAGCCGGGTGTTGAGGCGCATGTCGCCGTTGTAGATGTGGCTGAACTCATGGGCGATCACCGCCTGCAGCTCCTCGCGGTTGAGCACCATGATGGCGCCGCGGGTGACTCCGATCACCGCCTCCTGTGGCGTGAAGCCGGCGGCGAACGCATTGATCCCGGCATCGGGCAGCACGTACACCTGTGGCACCGGCGTGCCCGAGGCCAGGGCCATTTCCTCGACCACATTGAGCAGCCGTTGTTCTTCCAGGCCGTCCGGGTGCAGGTTGATCAGTCGACCACCCAGGCGCTTGGCGACCACCTTGCCGCCGGCCTTGAGTTCGGCGTGCTTGCCCATGCTGCTGCCGATCACCACCAGGAACACCACCGCGGCGATCATCGCGCTCAGGTGCCAGTCGAAGCTCGGCGACTGCTTCATCTCCTTGAGAAATTGCAGCCAGAGCAGATTCAGCGCCAGGCTGGTGACGGCCACCAGACACAGCACGGCCAGGATCATCAGCAGCACCAGGGTGCCGGTACGCCGTTTGGCCCGGGCCTGGTGTTCAAAAAAATTCATCGGACCATCCAGGGTGACAGAAGGTTAGAACGCGACCTTGGGGGCTTCCTGGATCAGGGCGCTGTCGGCGAATTGCAGCAGGCTGGCATCGGCGCCATGGCCGAACAGACCGGCCAGGATCACCGGTGGGAAACTCTGCTTGTAGCTGTTGTAATCCATCACCGTGTCGTTGAAGGCCTGGCGGGCAAAGGACACTTTGTTTTCGGTGCTGGTCAGCTCTTCGCTCAGCTGTTGCATGTTCTGCGACGCCTTGAGGTCCGGGTAGGCCTCCATGCTCAGGTTCAGCCGGCCCATGGCGCTGGACAGTACGCCTTCGGCCTGGCCCAGTTGCGCCATGTGCTGCGGGTTGCCGGGCTCGGCCGCGACGGCCTTGAGACCCGCCAGCGCGGCATTGCGCGCCGCGGTCACGGCTTCGAGGGTGTCGCGCTCGTGCTTGAGGTAGGCCTTGGCGGTTTCCACCAGGTTGGGGATCAGGTCGTAACGGCGCTTGAGCTGGACTTCGATCTGCGCGAAGGCGTTCTTGAAGCGGTTCCGGCGGGCCACCAGGCCGTTGTAGACGGTGATGACGTAGATCACCAGCAGGGCCAGAACGAGCAGAATCACAATAGTTGAAACAGCCATACGGATGTCCTTATCGGCGTGCGGATTTCAGGGGGGCGCCATGGTAACCGAATTCATGGCGGGCGCAGCCATGGGGAACTGTCGGCCTGCGCTCTTCGGCAGCGCCTCGCACGCGCAGGCGCAATCGGCGCCAGCGCGTTGTGAATGATTGCCGGCTGCTGTGGTCGGACCTTGCATGGCGTGTCGTCGATCCCGGAGTCCGCGGCAGGCGCGCCACCCAACCCTGGGCCCGCCAGCCACGCCGCGGGCGTCACCTTGTGAAGGATCATCCCGACCATGCTCGAACCCACCTGGACGGCACTCAAACACCATAAGCGGGTGCATCAGATTGTCGCCGTGCTGGCGGCCTTCGGTGCCCAGGACGTTTTGCTGCGCCTGGGCCTGGGGCGCCTGCTGGGCGAGTCGCCAGCCGCTGGTGAAGCGCTGCCGCAGGACTCGACGCCGCAGCGGGTGCGCCTGGCCCTGGAAAAGCTCGGGCCGACCTTTATCAAGCTCGGGCAGATCCTCGCCAGCCGCAGCGACATCCTGCCGCCGCACTGGATCAGCGAGCTGGAGGCGTTGCACAGCAGTGCCGCGACCTTGCCCTGGAGCGAGCTGGAAGATCAGGTGCGCGACGACCTGGGCTGCGAGCTGGACCAGGTGTTCGCCGAGTTCGACAGCGAGCCCCTGGCCGCGGCCTCCATCGCCCAGGTTTATCGCGCGCGCCTGCTCAGTGGCGAGGCGGTGGTGGTCAAGGTCCAGCGCCCCGGCCTGCGGCGCAAGATGAGCGCCGACCTGCAATTGCTGGAAGGCGTGGCGATGCTGGTGGAAGAGAACACCGCCCTGGCCCATTACCAGCCACGGCAGATGGTCCGGCAACTGGCCCGGGCGATGCTCGAAGAACTGGACTTCACCCAGGAGGGGCAGCACTGCGACGCAGTGGCGGCGAATTTCGCCGAGCATCCGCAGATCGCCATTGCGCGTATCCACTGGCTGCACAGCAGCGAGCGTCTGCTGGTCCAGGAATTTTTACCCAGTCACACGCCGCTGGAACGCCAGGCCCTGATCGAGCAGGGCCTGGACCCGAGCCTGCTGGCGCAGCGCGGGGCCCAGGCGTTCATCAAGATGCTGCTGGAGGACGGCCTGTTCCACGGCGACCCGCACCCCGGCAACCTGCGGGCCATGGATGACAATCGGGTCGGCTTCATCGACTTCGGCATGGTCGGGCGCCTCGACGAACGCCGGCGCCTGGAGGTCATGAGCTTTATGCGGGCCATGACCGAAGGCAGTACCGAAGCGCTGGTGGCGGTGCTGATCGACTGGAGCGGCGAGCAGGTGCGCGACCTGTCCGCCATCGAACAGGCCGCCCGGGAGTTCATGGGCCGACACGGCGGCAAGGCGCTGAACATGAGTGCGATGATCGAGGACTTCCTCGGCCTGATGCGCGAATACCAACTGTTGTTGCCGGCCGACCTGCTGGTGCTGTTCAAGGCGCTGATCACCGCCGATGGCGTACTCACCCGGCTCGACCCGCAACTGGACCTGATAGCCACCGCGCGCCCGGCCATCAGCAAGATGCTCAAGCAGCAGTTCAGCTGGAAACTCGCCCGCCGCCTGGGCCTCGACGGCCTGGAACTGGGCCGCGGCGTCGCCGTCGAACTGCCGCAACTGACCCGCCTGCTGATCAACCGCCTGAAACATGGCGTGGTCGACCTGCGCCTCGACATGCCGGGCATCGAGCGCCTGGAAAAATCCCTGCGCCTGGCCTCCACCCGCTTGTCCCTGGCCCTGCTGATCAGCGCGCTGCTGATCGCCTTCGGCCCGCAGATCGCCGCGGCCGGCCCGGCCTGGCAGGGGTTGTCGGTGGTGGGCTGGCTGGCGGTAGTGGCGACTGTGGGTGGGGTGGTGGCGTTTGTCTGGAGTTTGTTCAAGCGGTCTTGAGGGGGGAGTGGGGGATCAGGGCTTTGCCAGATCCCATTGGCACTCTTTCAACCGATCGACATTGGTGCCGCTGTCTTTCATTTGGGCGTGGCCCTTGTTCACATGTTGCGTATTTTTTCATCCGCTTTAAGGATGAACTCTAGCCCGATACCAACGTCTTTCAGCACCTCGGTAACGCGGTCAATGAAGAGTTCGCCTTGTTCTGGTAGTTCGTACAGACCGTTGATACGAATGATGGGGGCTTTGTCTTTGGATGGTGGATAGCTCTCTAGGATTTCACCGCTTTCGATGAACGCGATGTAAGTGTTGATCTTCTCTTGCAGCAATAATAGGTGTTCACCTTGTTGGGTTTTATCACCCCATTCAAGGTGGTCCGTGATAACCAGAATCACGTTATCGGGTTCCCACTCTGGCACTGCAATAATATCTACGACTTTCGTGTCTACGATGGACATGTCTGTTCCCTCAGAGGGCCGGGTCAGGTCGGATGATTTCGACTCTGGTGGGTGGAATAGTGGTGCCTCCGGGGAAGCCGGGTTTACCTTTGCCTACAACGGTCGCACCGGTTTTCTCAATTTCCGGGAAAGCCTTTTTCTGGTTTTTGGTCAATGGTGCGATTTCAGAAGATTTGCATTCAACACATGAGATTTCGCCAGCCTCGAACCGGGCAACAGGGATCATTTCCCAGTCGCTGCGCTTCTCAGTGTTGTATCCATAGCCTTTCAGCGTGCCGTCAGCCTGCTGTTCTATGTGCAACCGGACACGTGTGCGGCCTTCCTTGAGCGCTTTGAGCTGTTCGGGTGTGTACAGGCTGCTGTCGCCCAAGCTCGATGGCCAGAGCAATGCGGCTATGCCCGCCAATCCACCTGCAATAACACCCGTGGTAAAAAACGTGGTACCCGCACTCGCGCCTGTTGCCGCAGTACCCGTGCTGATTCCAGCACCGGCTCCAGTGCCAACCCCTGTAGCAGTACCAGCAGTAGCAGCCACTCCACCTAATAGAAGTGTTCCAAGTGCAGCAGGTAACGCGTGACCACTGATTTGCTGGAGAGGGATTTTCCCTGTTGCATCCGCTTCGCGTCCGCCCAGCAAAACGAGCTGCCCGTATTCGCTGATGGCATCGGTGGGAATGGCGGAGCTGGCGTAGTTGATGACCCCATCAGGGAGCTTGCAGGGTTTGGTAAAAGTGCACCCAGCTGTCTGGGGCTTGGCTTCTGCCTTCGGTGGCAGGTCCGGGTATTGCGCCCAGCGTTGGGCGCCCAGATCGACGGGCTCTACCCCCTTGTTGCGATAGCCCTTCGGGGCGTTCGGTGCGTAGCCACCCATCCGCGTTTGCGTCCACATTGTCCATAAAGAAGCCCCCGTCGGAGGGGGAGCGAAGAGCATTCGCAGTTGGCTTAGGGACGCTATTGGATTTGGCTATGGAGGGTCTGTAGGGACAATCTGAAAGATGGTGGCTGGGCCAGGAGGCATCGATAATGTGCTCTGCCTCAGCCCCCTCCAGGAGCATGCCTTACAGGTCGCGAGGGCGAAAATTTGCTATTTTCCGCACCTTCGGTAGCCACTGCCGGCTGCCGTCAATAGAGAGTGAGTGGATGAGCGATTCGTTGCAGGTGATCGATATCGAAGTGGGCGAGGGCAAGGCGGTGGTCAAGGGCGCTTTGATCACCACCCAGTACCGCGGTTTCCTGGAAGACGGCACGCCCTTCGATTCGTCCTGGGAGCGCGGCAAGCCGTTCCAGTGCGTGATTGGCACCGGACGGGTAATTAAAGGCTGGGACCAGGGCCTGATGGGCATGCAGGTCGGCGGTAAGCGCAAGCTCTTGGTGCCGGCGCACCTGGGTTATGGCGAGCGGTCGATGGGCAAGATCCCGCCGAGCTCCAATCTGGTGTTCGAGATCGAGCTGCTGGAAGTCCTGACCCGCGACGACTGATTTCGCCCATCGCCCAGGCCGGGGCTCTGCCTGACCTGGGCGCGTTACGCTTTCTGGTCTGAAAACTCACGCTCTTGTAAACGTGTATCGATTCTCTGGCGCGCGGGTGGGGCTAGAAAATATGTCCCTATGTTTCAACGCCAATGTACAGTTTCAAATCAGTTGGGAGTGTTTGCCCTATGATTTCTGATAGTGCTGTTATTTGCTCATTGGTTAGCAGCCATTCGCCTTCCGCCATGGCGTTAAGGCTGGTATGGCCGAGAGTTTCTACAATTTGCTTGTTATAGATGCTGTCTACATCAAGCTCATATTTGAGCGAGTCATCTTCTGTGCTGTTGAGCAAAAAGCCGGTAATACACAAGTACATAAGTACCTCTATCTTTCTACTGTTCGACCGGGTTTGGCAGGCTTGGTCTGCTCACCCGTTTCAGGGGCGAATTCGCCAAGATGCTTCCCTTGTTTATCGTATATTTCGACCGCGCCATGCTGGCTGTCCCACTCATAAATACGGCCTTTACGATCCTTCCAGCGTTTACGCATTGCCCCCCCGCCCTGAACCCTGGTTTTAGAATCCGCTCTTACCGCGTCAGGAAAAGCTGTCAGGTTTTTAGGTGGTGGATAATAGCTATGGTCTCCCGGAACGCTCAGCGAAATATAAATCGGCTGAACATCGGTGCTGGGAAACCAGATAATCGCGTCTTGGTAGTCGGGCGGATGCACTGGGTTGAGCAGTATCTTATCGGCCTGCTCATTGGGAGGGTAAACCCACACAGGTGGTAGTTGCGGGGCACCTTCCAGAGCAGGAATACCTAGGGCACTGTCAGGGCTCGCCGCTGGCGTCCAAGTGAGTCCAATCCCGTTACCGATGTCTGCGACGTAGTTTTCGCCGTCCTTCTTAGCTTCGATGACTGGAACATTTTCCCAGTCCGTTTTACCGCCTGTGTAGAACCCATAAGCGCTAACGGAGCCGTCCGGCAAGGTCTTTACATTGACTCGCACACGAGTGCGGCCAGCATCAAGCGTGGCGTATTGCTCCTTCTTATAGAAAGCACTGTCAGGTGAAATGTTGGTGTTTGGTATCAACAGGGCAATTGTGCCCCCAACAGCGCCAGCCGCGACGGTTCCGGCACTTTCTAGCAGTGTGAGTAAAAGTGATCCGCCAAGACGTTTGGCAATGGCGCTGCCAGCGGCAGACCCGCCCACCAATTGAAGAGAGGCGCCTTGCGCTGTGATTGCAGTCCCGGTAGCTAATACAGCCCATAGCCCGTAATCAGCCAGCTTCTCAACAGGCACAAATCCGGCCGGGTTCTTGTGATCGATCACACCGTCAGGCAGGTTGCAACTTTTGGCAAAGACACAACCCATGGTGGCAGGCTTGTCTTGTGTCTTCGGTGGCAGGTCCGGGTATTGCGCCCAGCGTTGGGCGCCAAGATCGACGGGTTCCACACCCTTGTTGCGATAGCCCTTCGGGGCGTTCGGTACGTAGCCACTCATCCGTGTTCGCGTCCACATTGTCCATAAAGAAAGCCCCCGTCAGAGGGGAGCGAAGAGCATTTGCAGTTGGCTTAGGGACGCTAGTGGATTCGGTTATGGAGGTCTGTAGGGACAATCTGAAAAATGGTGGCTGGGACCAGGGCCTGATGGGCATGCAGGTCGGCGGCAAGCGCAAGCTGCTGGTGCCGGCGCACCTGGGTTATGGCGAGCGGTCGATGGGCAAGATCCCGCCGAACGCCAATCTGGTGTTCGAGATCGAGCTGCTGGAAGTCCTGACCCGCGACGATTGATCCCGCGTACTGGCCAGGTCGAGGCGCTGTCTGATCTGGCTGCCTTCACGGTCCTCTTCGGTAAATCCCTCCTTGAAATCGTGTCTCCGTGCTTCGCCTGGCGGGGCTGGGCCGTGGGTGATCGACATGCAGTGGCGGACGACCGGTGTCATCAAGCCCTTGCGTGGGCCCGTGGCATTGGCCAGGATAAGCGTCATATAGGTATAGGGGGTATGGGTATGTCGCACACGCACGCACAGAAAGACGATCTGCTCAAACGGGTCCGGCGCATCCAGGGCCAGATGCAGGCCGTGGAGCGGGCCCTGGAGTCCGGCGCGGAGTGCGCCAAGACCCTGCACCTGGTGGCGGCCACCCGGGGCGCGATCAACGGCCTGATGGGGGAAATCATCGAGGCCCATGCCCTGGAGCATGTGGCCCATCCTGAACTCAGCGATGCCGAACGGGCCAAGGGCGTGAACGAACTGCTCGCAGCCATTCGCCGTTATTCCTGACCGGAGGCCACACCATGCGCCCGACCTTGCCCGCGGCAGGCTTGACCCACGACCACCACTTCCTCGGTGCCGCCCACGATGAAAACGCCCGTCGCACGCTGTGGGTGGTGGCGCTGGCCTTCGTCATGATGATTGGCGAAATCGCCGCCGGTTATCTCACCGGTTCCATGGCCTTGCTCGCCGATGGTTTCCATATGGCGACCCACGCCGGGGCCCTGGGCATCGCGGCGGCGGCCTACGGTTTTGCCCGGCGCAATGCCGACAATGCGCGTTTCAGCTTCGGCACCGGCAAGGTCGGCGACCTGGCGGGGTTCGCCTCGGCGCTGATCCTCGGCCTGGTGGCCATCGGCATTGCCGGCGAGTCGTTGCTGCGGCTGTTGCAGCCGACCCAGGTGGCCTTCACCGAGGCGACCGTGATCGCCGTGGCCGGGCTGCTGGTGAACATCGTCAGTGCCTTGCTGCTTTCCGGCGGTCACGCCCATCACGGCCACGTTCATCAGCAGGCTCATGAGCATCCGCACGAGCATTCACACGGGCACGGCCATCACCACGACAACAACCTGCGCTCGGCCTACGTCCATGTGCTGGCCGATGCCCTGACCTCGGTCCTGGCCATCGCCGCGTTGCTGGCGGGGCGTTACCTGGGGTGGGTCTGGCTCGACCCGGTGATGGGCATCGTTGGCGCGGTGGTGATCGCCCGTTGGGCGTATAGCCTGATGAAGTCCAGCGCGGCGGTGCTGCTCGACACCACGGACGAACAACTGGCCGGCGAGATTCGCCAGTCGGTGGAAGCCGCCGGCGATGCGCGTATCACCGACCTGCATGTGTGGCAGGTCGGCCCGCAGGCGCGGGCGGCGATTGTCAGTGTGGTGGCGGCCGCTGGTGTCAGCGCCGAAACCATCCGCCAGCGCCTGGCGCCGGTCCACGAACTGTCGCACCTCACCCTCGAATATCGCAGCCTGTAACGCTAGGCCCCTGTCTGCACCGTAGGCGGGCAGGGGTAGTTTCTCCCAAGAAAGTCCAGCAGCCGCAGATTGACCTCTGCGGCCTTTTCACTCTGGATCCAGTGCCCGCAATCCGCCAGTCGATGCTGTTCCAGGCGCGGCACCTTGCCGGGCATGCGCTCCATCGTGCGGGCTTCCAGCTGGCCCACCGGGTCGCGGTCGCCGATCATGAACAGGGTGGGTTGGCTCACCTGGCATTCGCCCAGGTGTTCGGTCCGTTGCCAGTTGCGCTCGAAGTTGCGGTACCAGTTCAAGGCGCCGCGAAAACCTCGCCCTGCAAAGGTGCGCCGGTACACCGCAAAATCCTCCGGCGTGCACCAGGCGGGCGGTGCGTGACGCGCAG
This sequence comes from Pseudomonas sp. 09C 129, assembly GCF_002843625.1. Classification (NCBI taxonomy): domain Bacteria; kingdom Pseudomonadati; phylum Pseudomonadota; class Gammaproteobacteria; order Pseudomonadales; family Pseudomonadaceae; genus Pseudomonas; species Pseudomonas sp. 09C 129. Next base: position 3,113,014 of record NZ_CP025261.1, read on the forward strand.
GCATGCCCTCGAACAGCTGGGCCGACGGGCTTTTTTCATCCAGCAGGTGTTCGCAGTCGTGCATGAAATGCAGCAGGCTGCGGTCGATGTCGGCGTCCAGTTCCCGCTCGGCGATGCCGGGTTCCTGGAAGTACAGGATGTAGTTGAAACGCTCGGCGAACAGCTCGCGCATGATCTCCACGGCCGGGCGTTTCGGGCGGCCGGCGAACGGCACCGACAGGGTCACCAGGGCCTTGACCCGCTGCGGCTCCAGCAGCGCCAGGTGCCAGGCCACCACCGCGCCCCAGTCGTGACCGACGATGCAGGCCTGCTCCTGGCCCAGGGCATCCATCGCCTGCTGGATATCGGCGCACAGGGTCAGCACGTCATAGGCCGCCACCTCCTCGGGGGCGCTGCTGTCGCCGTAGCCGCGCATCTGCGGGATCAGCACCCGGTAGCCGGCGGCCGTCAGCGGCGCGACCTGCCGGCGCCACGAATACCAGCACTCGGGAAACCCATGCAGCAGCCACACCGGCGGGCCGTCCAGCGGGCCGGCGGCATGCAGGTGCAATTCGATGCCATTGAGCTTCAGGGCATGTTGGGTGATCTGGCTCATGAGCTTGTCCTCCGAGGTCCAGGCCTGACCCTGGGCTCTGTACGAAAAGTGGCTGCGCTCGGCCATGCTGCGTTAAAAACAGGCTCGGAATGCTCATGTAGGCCCCTACACTCCGCTTCCTCGCCTGTTTTTGCCTTGCCTGACCTTCGCTCGCCGACTTTTCGTACAGACCCTAGCAGAAGCCCGATGACCCTCTGAGCACCATTCATTGTTCGAATAGGCGCCCAGCAGTGTTACCCGGCATGGGCCCGGCGGCTGTCCGCCGGCGCCTGCTCGCGCCGGGTCAGCCCGTAGTCGCGCGCCACCTCGGCGACCCGCAGCCGGTAGTCGGCGAACACCTCGGTCCGCCCCAGGGCCTGGGCCGTGCGATGGCGTTCCAGGGTGCGCCAGGCTTCCACCGCTTGCTCGTCGCGCCAGAACGACAGGGACAGCAGCTTGTCCGGCTCGCTCAGGCTCTGGAAACGTTCGATGGAAATGAAGCCGTCGATCTCCAGCAGCAGCGGTTTTAGCGCGGCGGCGATGTCCAGGTAACGCTGGCGATGTTCCGGGCGGGGCAGGGCTTCGAATATCACGGCGATCATCAGTGCGACTCCGGCAGGCTAGTGAACAAGGGGATGCGCCCGTTGAGCGAGGGTTTGTAAGTCCAGGTTATGGGCTGGTCGAGGGTCGATTGCCGCAGCAGCGCACCGACCACCGCGCTGGCGATGGCCAGGGCCAACTCTTGGCCGGGGCATTGGTGGCGACCGCTGCCAAAGCTGAAACTGCGCCGCGCCTCGCGTTCGAGCAGCAGGCGATCCGGCTGCGGGTTCAACTGCGGGTCGCGATTGGCCGAGGCCAGCAGCAACAGCACCACTGCGCCGGGCTCCAGCGTCACCCCGGCGACGCTGCAAGGGGCGGCGACGAAGCGCCGGGTGTTCTGCACCGGCGGATCGTGGCGCTGCACTTCGGCCAACAGGTCGGCGACCCGCTCAGGGGCCGCCCGCAGGTCCGCGAGCAACCGGCGATCGCCCAGCAGGGCGCAGAGGGTATTGCCGATCAGCCCGGCGCTGGCTTCGAAGGTCTGGGACAACAGGCCGATCAGGTTGGCGATCAGGCTGTCGCGATCTTGAGCGTCGAAGCCTGCGACGATCCGTTGCAATAGCGGGCTGACGGGCGGCTGATCGAGCAGAACCTCAAAGCGTCGAGTCAGCTGTCCGGCTGCCCGGTGGGCGGTATCCCGTTGTGCCCGGTCGCTGGCTGGCGACAGGCAGGCGACAAAGTCCCGGGTCAGCCCGGCAATTGCAGGCAACTGATGCGCGGCAAAGCCCAGCAGCCCGGCGACCACCGCCACCGGCAGGTGGAACTGGCAGTCATGCAGCCTGGCCGCGGTATCGCTTGGCAGGCCCAGCAGCAGGGCGGCGACCCGCTGGCTGACTTCCTCGGCATGCACCTGTTGCAGGCCCGGCTCGATGGCGGCCCGGGGGCAACGCTGGCGCTCACCGTCGTTCATCCGCATCAGGTGGCCGAATACTTGACCGGCGGCGCCGTCGACTATCGCCCGCGGCACTGGCTCGTGCGCAGGACGTACCCGACACTCGGGATGGGCCAGCACCGCGGCCACCGCTGCGGCGCTGCTGGCCAGCCACATCCCCAGTCCGGGGTCGAAGGCCAGCCCGCCCCGGGCCCGCAGGCTGGCGTAGTAAGGGTAGGGATCGACGTGGGTGACGGCGGTGATCGGGTCCATGATGGGCGGCCTTATTCGCGGGGGAGAAGTGTTGCTACTATCGGCAACCTGCGAGGGGCACGATTCGTTCGGGAGCGAAATATGAATGCACAGCAGCACGACAACGCCGTATCCCAGGTCGCCGCGGCCATTGCCGAGCCGGCGCGGACGAAAATGCTCTGCGCGCTGATGGACGGCCACGCGCGCACCAGCACCGAGCTGGCGGCGATCGCCGATGTCAGCGCCTCCACCGCCAGCGCGCACCTGGGCAAGCTCAAGGAACTGGCCCTGGTGCGCCTGCATGTGCAGGGCCGCCATCGTTACTACAGCCTCGCCGACAAGCGCGTGGCCCAGGCCCTGGAAGCGCTGATGGTGATCGGCCGCAACGCCACACCCGCGTTCAGCCCACGCACTCCGGACCGCCTGCAGTTCGCCCGCACCTGCTACGACCATATGGCCGGCACCCTGGCGGTGCAGCTGCATGACCGCCTGCTCGAGGCCGGCTGGTTGCAGGCGCCGCAGGAGGGCGCCCAGGAGTACGTTCTGAGCCCGGCCGGCGAAGGGTTTTTTGTTGGGCTGGGCATCGATGTGCAAGCTCTGGCCAGCCTGCGCCGGCGCTTTGCCTGCCCGTGCCTGGACTGGAGCATGCGCCGCCCGCACCTGGGCGGGGCGCTGGGGGCGGCGTTGTTGCAGGAGGCGATCCGGCGCAAATGGCTGACCCAGGACCTGGACAGCCGGGCGCTGGGCTTGACCGCCCTGGGGCGCAAGGAGATCGCCAGTCGGTTCGACGTCCAGCTCGAAGAACCGGACAGCCCGGCCCGGCGTGTCGGGAACACTGCCAAACCGGGGCGGCCGGCCGTTACCCAGGCTTCATAGGCCGGTCCACAAACCCATGGCTGGCGTTGTCGTCAGCCTCCGAATGCATCGCTTTGCCTGGAGTTCTGCCTATGCTCATCGTCTTCAGTGGCCTGCCCGGCAGCGGCAAGACCACCATCGCCCGGGCCCTGGCCAGCCATCTGCGGGCCACCTACCTGCGCATCGACAACATCGAGCAGGCACTGCGCAACGGCGGGCTGGCGGAAGTCGGCAAGGCCGGGTACGACATCGCCAATGCCCTGGCCCGCAGCAACCTGGCCCTGGGCAACCGGGTGGTGGCCGATTGCGTCAATCCGGTCGCCGAGAGCCGCCAGGCCTGGCAGGGCATCGCCAAGGCCGAGCAGAGCCCGCTGCTCAACATCGAGGTGGTCTGCACCGATATCGCCGAGCATCGGCGGCGGGTGGAAAACCGTGAGGCGGATGTGCCCGGGTTGCGCTCACCCAGCTGGCAGTCGGTGCTCGATCACGATTACCAGGCCTGGAGCGGCGAGCGCTTGATGCTGGACAGTTCGCTGTCGTCGCCGGCGGAGGCGGTGCGGATCATCGTCGAACACCTGGAAACCTTGTAGTACCTGACCCACCGCGGCGCCTGGATCGCCAGCAAGCTGGCTCCTACACATTTTACGCTGTGTGCGAGTAGCTATTTATCCGCGAATCCCTGTAGGAGCGAGCTTGCTCGCGATGGCGGCGTGCCTGATTCACCGTGGTGCCTGCATCGCGAGCAAGCTGCGCTCCTACAGGTTCGGTGGTGGGGGTAGGGCGGCGATAAATCCTGGCTGATTGTACTGAATCAATAAAAAGTGGAATGAAGACTTTGGCGGATAACGTCGGCGAACGTTATTCCTTCGGGCGCGAACCGTGCACAGTCGGAAATGACCGGTTCAATCCTGTCCGACACTTTTACAAACTAGCGCTGGCGAAAAGCTGAAATTGCGCCAATAGTTGGCGCTATTGGGTGTTTCGTTCGCCGTTGGTGCGTTTTCCGGACCGCTAATGGTGCGCTGTTCTTTCTCTCGGCAGGCCGCGTCAACTCTTGCTTTGTGCAAAGTGATAACAGCTGCTTTGCCAAAAATCCCCGTGTCAGGGCAAAAAAACCTTCCTCGACAGTTTCTGCACTTTTTTCGTTCGCGCCAGTGTTGTGCAAAGCCGTTCAGGCGGCTTTCCGGATAAAACGTTTCAGCGTCAACCGGGGGTGGGGCCCCGTGGTTGAGTGAAAAATGCCGTCAAGCGGGTGTTTTTTCACCCTTGGGGACTTTATTCGCAAGGAGGCGGGGTTTGGGCACAGCGATTGCTACAGCAGATAAACAGCCTTCGGATTCCAGTGAAGGGTGCTGTCGAAGTTTCGGAAAACTTTCAGATTGAAAGTTCACATTAAAACGAAAAAGGAGGTGACGAGTTCCACAACCAATGGACGTCATCGCGGGCGCTCCATTGCCGAAAATCCATACGGGAAGTTTCGCCAGACAACTGGCGTCAATAAGTGGGGGTATTTCCGCCAGCATCGAGCGGAATATTCAAGCCGCACAATGAGGTGCTCAACAGAACAGTTTCTATCGCACAGCGTAAGGCCCGATTTATTGAAACAGAGAGTTTAAATAAAAAAGCCGTTTAAACCACGGCGAGGAGTTGGGGTATGTCCCGTGCTTTTTTTAACGAAATGTATGATGCGAGTGGTGGCTGCCGCCCACATTACCAGGAGTTCGCCCGCTGGCTGGCGGACACCCCCGTGGAGCTGCTGGACCAGCGTCGGCGCGAAGCCGACCTGCTGTTCCACCGCGCTGGCATCACCTTCACGTTGTACGGTGACGAGCAAGGCACTGAACGGCTGATTCCCTTCGACATCATCCCGCGCAGCATCAAGGCCAGCGAATGGCGGAACGTCGAGCGCGGCTGCATCCAGCGGGTCCAGGCCCTGAACCTGTTCCTGGCCGATATCTACCACGGGCAACGCATTCTCAAGGAGGGCATCATCCCGGCCGAGCAGGTGCTGGCCAACGAGGGTTACCAGGTGGCGATGCGCGGCCTGGATTTGCACCGCAATATCTATTCGCACATCTCCGGCGTCGACCTGGTGCGCGACGGCGACGGCAGCTACTACGTGCTGGAAGACAACCTGCGCACCCCCAGCGGCGTGAGCTACATGCTCGAAGACCGCAAGATGATGATGCGCCTGTTCCCCGAACTCTTCGCCGCGCAGCGCGTGGCGCCCATCGACCACTACCCGAACCTGCTGCTCGATACCCTGAAAAGCTCCAGCCCGCTGGACAACCCGACGGTGGTGGTGCTGACCCCGGGACGGTTCAACAGCGCCTATTTCGAGCATGCGTTCCTGGCCCGGGAGATGGGCGTGGAACTGGTGGAAGGCGCCGACCTGTTCGTGCGCGACGACCGCGTATTCATGCGCACCACCTCCGGTGCCCAGGCGGTGGACGTGATCTACCGGCGCCTCGACGACGCCTTCCTCGACCCCTTGTCGTTCAACCCCGATTCCATGCTCGGCGTGCCCGGGCTGATCGCCGCCTACCGTTCCGGCAACGTGGTGCTGGCCAACGCGGTGGGCACCGGGGTGGCGGACGACAAGTCGATCTACCCCTATGTCGACGAGATGATCCGCTTCTACCTGAGCGAGGAACCGATCCTGAAGAACGTGCCGACCTGGCAATGTCGCAAACCCGAGGAACTGTCCCACGTACTGGCCAACCTGCCGGACCTGGTGGTCAAGGAAACCCAGGGCTCCGGCGGCTACGGCATGCTGGTGGGGCCGGCGGCCACCGCGGCGGAGATCGAAGACTTCCGCGCCCGGCTCAAGGCCCGCCCCGAGGCCTATATCGCCCAACCCACCCTGTGCCTGTCGACGTGCCCGACCTTTGTCGAGAACGGCATCGCCCCGCGGCATATCGACCTGCGTCCGTTCGTCCTGTCGGGCAGCGAAACCCGCCTGGTGCCGGGCGGCCTGACCCGCGTGGCCTTGCGCGAAGGCTCGCTGGTGGTGAACTCGTCGCAGGGCGGCGGCACCAAAGACACCTGGGTCGTGGAGGATTGACCGATGCTTTCAAGAACCGCTGCAGACCTCTACTGGATGTCCCGTTACCTGGAGCGCGCCGAGAACCTGGCGCGCATGCTCGAAGTCAGTTACTCGCTGTCGCTGATGCCCCAGGCGGGGCGTAGCGACGGCCATGCCGAGCTGGCGATGTCGCTGCTGGCCGCCGGCACCCTGGACGACTACAACCAGCGTTACGGCGAGCTGAACACCGAACGCATGCTGCATTTCTTCGCCCTCGACGAGACCAATCCCGGCAGTATCTATTGCTGCCTGCGGGCGGCGCGGACCAACGCCCACGCGGTGCGCGGGCGCATCACCGCCGACATGTGGGAAAACATCAACGCCACCTGGCTGGAGATGCGCAACATCGCCAAGAGCGGCCTGGGGCGCTACGGCATCAGCCATTTCTGCGAGTGGGTCAAGGAGCGTTCGCACCTGTTCCGTGGCGCGACCTCGGGCACCATCATGCGCAACGACGCCTATTGCTTCATTCGCCTGGGCACCTTTATCGAGCGGGCCGACAACACCCTGCGCCTGCTGGATGCGCGCTACGAAATGTTCGGCGAGGAGTCGGAGGAGGTCAGCGACAACTCGGCCCGCGGCTACTACCAGTGGAGCGCCTTGCTTCGCGCCTTGTCCTCGTTCGAGGCGTTCAACGAGATCTACCGCAACGCGCCGGGGGCCGAGCAGGTGTCCGAGATGCTGCTGTTGCGCGCCGACGTACCACGCTCGCTGCATGCCTGCGTCGAGGAACTGGACCAGATCCTCGCCAGCCTGCCGGGCAACAACGGCCGTCCGGCTCAGCGCCTGGCCGCCGAGCTGAATGCGCGCCTGCGTTACACCGGGATCGACGAGATCCTCGCGTCGGGCCTGCACCTGTGGCTGAGCGATTTCATCGCGCAGATCCGTCACCTGGGGCAGACCGTCCACGAATCCTATCTGGAGGTTGTATGAAACTTTCCATACGCCACGACACCACCTACAGCTACGCCGACGAAGTCTGCACCAGCATCCAGTTCCTGCGCCTGACCCCGCAGAACAGCGAGCGCCAGCACATCCTCGAGTGGCACCTGGAACTGCCGCGCCTGGTGCGCAGCCAGCTCGATCCCTACGGCAATATCCTGCATGTGCTGACCATGGACGAACCCCATGGCGCCCTGGTCCTGAGCGCCTATGGCCAGGTGGAAATCGACCAGGCCCGGGAGGTGGAACACGACAGCCAGTCGCCGCTGCCGTTCCTGCGCAGCAGCCCGTTGACCAAGGCCGACGCGGCCCTCGGCGCCTTTGCCGCGCAGCACTGCGGCACCCGGCGCGACCGCGCGGCGCTGATCGAGCTGATGCATGCCCTGGCTGCGCACATGGTCTACAGCCCGGGCGCGACCACGGTGGACACCACCGCGGCCGAGGCTTTCGCCGGCCGGGTCGGGGTCTGCCAGGACCACACCCATGCGTTCCTGGCCTGCGCCCGCGGCCTGGGGATTCCCGCGCGTTATGTCTCCGGTTACCTGTGCACCGAAGACGAAAGCCACCTGGCCAGCCACGCCTGGGCGGAGGCCTGGATCGACGGCGGCTGGTACAGCTTCGACGTGACCAACCGCCTGGCGCGGCCGGAACGGCACCTGAAGCTGGCGGTCGGCCTCGACTACCTCGACGCCTGCCCGGTGCGCGGCATGCGTCGCGGCGGTGGCGCCGAACACATGCTGGCGCGGGTCCAGGTGAACTCGATGTTCCAGGTCCAGCACCAGTAGCCGCGACCTTTCCCGCACTATCGGGCATGCCGGCCCCGGCATGCCCACCCCTTGGGGCGCAGTAGCCCTGCGCGGCCCATCATCTGTGCTCTCTGTCGTCGGACTTTCTCAGCGACTTTCGGACTTTTCCTAAAGACAGTCTTTCCTCTCGGTCCCTAGCATGCGCCGCTCCGCAGGCCTGCAACGCAGCAAGCCAGGCGGGGAAAGGAAAGCAACGTTCAAGGGCAAGTCATGAAGAAATACACCACGGTCTTAAGCCTCTTGCTGGCGATGACCGGTTGTACCAGCAGCCACCAAGACACCTCCGAGGCCAGGCTCACGGAGAAAGACGGTTACGTCCTTTCGAAAGGCGAAAGGGCGGTGGCGAAGAACCATCGGATCCGTTTCCTGGTCCTGCACTACACCGCGCTCGATCAGGCGCAGTCCTTCGAAACGCTGACGCGATCGGAACACGTCAGCGCCAACTACCTGATTCCCGACCGGCCGAAGACCTACAAGGGCCTGCCGGTGGCCGACCAGTTGGTCGATGACCACGACCGGTCCTGGCATGCGGGAGTGAGCCAGTGGAAGAACCGCAGCAACCTGAATGACACCTCGCTCGGGATCGAGATCGTCAACGCGGGCTGGGACCAGGACACCGGTCAGTTGCTGGGCGAGCCCTACAACGAGCGCCAGATAGAACTGCTGATCAGCCTGACCCGGGACCTGGTCAGGAAGTACGACATACAGCCGACGGACATCGTCGGGCACTCGGATATCGCCCCCGGGCGCAAGATCGATCCGGGGCCGTTCTTTCCCTGGAAACGGCTTGCCGAAGCCGGCATTGGCGCCTGGCCCGACGAGCGCACCCTCGACGACTACCTGACTCGCTTCAGCGTGTCGCCGCCGAGCATGGTCCAAGTCACGAAGGCGCTGCAAACCTATGGTTATGGCTATCTGGACCAACAACCGGAAAGGGTGGTGGAAGCCTTCCAGATGCGCTTCAACCAGGAGAATGTCAGCGGGATCGTGGATATCCGCACAGCGGCCATCTTGTTTTCCCTGATCGACAAATATCACGGCAAGGACAAGGCGAGCGCCATTCTGCTGCCGCCGGAAGTGGCGGCTCTCGGCTAGGGGCACAGGTTTTCAGAACCGTGTGGCCACCATGAAAAAGCCCGCCGATCACGCAAGTGAAAGGCGGGCTTTTTGCTGCCGGGGGCGTCAGGTCAGACCTTGACGATCCAGCCGGCTGGCGCTTCGACGTCGCCGGTCTGTACCCCGGTCAGCTCTTTGTAGAGCTTCTGGGTGATCGGACCGACTTCTTTTTCGCTGTAGAACACGTGCAGCTTGTCCTGGTACTCGATGCCGCCGATCGGCGTGATCACCGCGGCGGTACCGCAGGCGCCGGCTTCCTTGAAGTCCGACAGCTTGTCGATCAGCACGTCGCCTTCGATCACTTCCAGGCCCAGGCGGGTCTTGGCCAGTTCGATCAGCGACAGGCGAGTGATGCCCGGCAGTACCGACGGCGACTTCGGCGTGACGAATTTGTTATCAAAGGTGATGCCGAAGAAGTTGGCCGAACCGACTTCCTCGATCTTCGAGTGCGTCAGCGGGTCCAGGTAGATGCAGTCGGCGAAGTGCTTCTTCTTGGCTTCCGAACCTGGCATCAGGCTGGCGGCGTAGTTGCCACCGACCTTGGCCGCGCCGGTGCCCTGTGGCGCCGCGCGATCGTAGGTGGAGATCAGGAAGTTGTGCGGGGTCAGGCCGCCCTTGAAGTAGGCGCCGACCGGAATGGCGAAGATCGAGAAGATGAACTCGGGGGCGGTGCGCACGCCGATGTTGTCACCCACGCCGATCACGAACGGGCGCAGGTACAGCGCGCCGCCGGTGCCGTAAGGCGGGATGAAGCGTTCGTTGGCGCGTACCACTTGCTTGCACGCTTCGACAAACTGCTCGGTGGACACCTGTGGCATCAGCAGGCGCGCGCAGCTGCGCTGCATGCGGGCGGCGTTCTGGTCCGGGCGGAACAGGTTGATCGAACCGTCCTTGCAGCGGTAGGCCTTCAGGCCTTCGAAGCACTGCTGGCCATAGTGAAGGGCGGTGGAGCCTTCGCTGATGTGCAGCACGTTATCTTCGGTCAGGGTGCCTGTGTCCCACTCGCCGTTCCGCCAGTGCGACAGATAGCGCTTGTCTGTCTTGATGTAGTCAAAACCCAGCTTGTCCCAATTGATGCTTTCGTTACCCATGACACCCTCTATCGCTTAACAACCGTCGCAACGGCTCAAGGCTTCTGACGTTTTTTGGATGGGCACAACAATACTGCATTCCGGGGGGGAACCGCATCCCGGGCGATGGGAGGGGCAGCAAAAAAACCAGCTGCTCATGAACCCTCCTGTCGTCCTGTGGAGCGCCCTGTAGCCGCTGCCGAAGGCTGCGATCGGCCTCGAAGAGGACGTGCTCTTGAGATCCTTGAAGGCCCTGCGGGCCTTATCGCAGCCTGCGGCAGCGGCTACAGGGTGTTGCCTCCCGGTGTGGCGTTTACAGATGCAAGGCGTGGCCCAGGGCCCGCAATGCCGCTTCCTGCACCGCCTCGCCCAGGGTCGGGTGGGCGTGGATGGTGCCGGCGATATCTTCCAGGCGCGCGCCCATTTCCAGGGACTGGCCGAAGGCCGTGGACAGCTCGGACACGCCGACGCCCACCGCCTGCCAGCCGACAATCAGGTGATTGTCACGGCGTGCCACCACCCGCACGAAACCGCTTTTCGATTCCAGGGTCATGGCGCGGCCGTTGGCGGCGAACGGGAAGCTCGACACGATGCAGTCCAGGCCGGCGGCCTTGGCCTCGTCCGGGGTCTTGCCGACCACCACCAGTTCCGGGTCGGTGAAGCACACCGCGGCAATGGCCGTCGGGTTGAATTCCCGATGCTGGCCGGCGATCAGCTCGGCGACCATCTCGCCCTGGGCCATGGCCCGGTGCGCGAGCATCGGTTCGCCGGCGAGGTCGCCGATCGCCCAGACATTGCGCATGCTGGTCTGGCAGCGCTTGTCGATGCGCAGGGCCGAGCCGTTCATCTCCAGGTTCAGCGCTTCGAGGTTCCAGCCCTGGGTGTTCGGCTTGCGCCCGACCGCCACCAGCACCTGGTCGGTTTCCAGCTGCAGGCTGTCGCCGTTGGGGTCGCGCACCTGCAAGGTGTGGGTCCCGGCATCGAAGCCTTCGACGCTGTGCTTGAGGTAGAGCTTGATCCCCAGTTGCTTCACCGATTCGAGCACCGGCTGGGTCAGTTCGCTGTCATAGGCCGGCAGGATGCGTTCCTGGGCCTCGACCACGCTGACCTCGGCGCCGAGCTTGCGGTAGGCGATGCCCAGCTCCAGGCCGATATAGCCGCCGCCGACCACGATCAAGCGCTTGGGCAGGGCCCTGGGCGCCAGGGCTTCGGTGGAGGAGATGATCGGCCCGCCAAGCGGCAGCATCGGCAGGTTGACGCTTTTCGAACCGGTGGCCAGCAGCAGGTGCTCGCACTGGATGCGGGTGTCGGCGCCTTCGATGTCCACGGTCTTGCCATCGACGACCTTGGCCCAGCCATGGATCACCTGGACCTTGTGCTTTTTCAGCAGTGCGGCGACGCCGGTGGTCAGGCGGTCGACGATGCCGTCCTTCCATTCCACGCTCTTGCCGATGTCCAGGGTCGGCGCCGAGACGTTGATGCCCAGGGCCGAGCCCTGGCTGTGATGGCGGGTCTGCTGGAACTGCTCGGCGACATGGATCAGCGCCTTGGACGGGATGCAGCCGATGTTCAGGCAGGTGCCACCCAGCGCCTGGCCTTCCACCAGGATGGTCGAGATGCCCAGCTGGCCGGCGCGGATCGCCGCCACATAGCCGCCAGGGCCACCGCCGATGATCAGCAAGGTAGTGTTCAGAGTCTGTTGCATGAGTTACTCCAGAAACAGGCTGGCGGGTTGTTCGAGCAGGCCGCGAATGGCCTGGATGAAGAGCGCCGCGTCCATGCCGTCGACCACCCGGTGATCGAAGGAGCTGGAGAGGTTCATCATCTTGCGGACCACGATCTGGCCTTTGATCACCATTGGCCGTTCGACGATCTTGTTCACCCCGACGATCGCCACTTCCGGCAGGTTCAGCACCGGCGTGCTGACGATGCCGCCCAGGGCGCCGAGGCTGGTGAGGGTGATGGTCGAGCCGGACAGTTCGTCGCGGGCCGCCTTGCCGCTGCGCGCGGCTGTAGCCAGGCGCGCGATCTCCGCGGCGCTGTCCCACAGGCTGCGGGCTTCGGCGTGGCGCACCACCGGCACCATCAGGCCGACGTCGCTTTGCGTGGCCACCCCGACATGCACCGCGCCGTGGCGGGTGATGACCTGGGCTTCGTCGTCGTAACGCGCGTTGATCTGTGGGAAGTCGCGCAGGGCCACGACCAGGGCCCGCACCAGGAATGGCAACAGGGTCAGCTTGCCGCGGGTGGCGCCGTGTTTTTCATTGAGGTGCGCGCGCAGTTCTTCCACGGCGGTGACGTCGATTTCCTCGACATAACTGAAGTGGGCGGCGCGCTGGGTGGCTTCCTGCATGCGCTGGGCGATCTTGCGGCGCATGCCGATCACCGGGATCTGTTCCTCGTCATGACGCTGGGCATAGCCGGACGGCGCCGAGCCGCTCTGGGCGCGCTGATTGCCCTGGGCCAGGTAGGCGTCCAGATCTTCGTGGAGGATGCGGCCGGCCGGACCGCTGCCCTGCACCAGGCGCAGCTGGATGCCCAGGTCCAGCGCATGCTTGCGCACGGCCGGGGAGGCCAGCGGGCGCTCGTCGGCGTCGCGGGCTACCGGCATTTGGGGCGCCTGTGGCGCGGGGCGGCAAGCGGCGGCGGGTTTGCTTTCGACCACTGGCGCGGCCTCGACCTTGGGCGCTGCTACCGCGGGTGCTGCTTCTTTAATAGCCGCGGGTTCCTTGACCAGCTGATCGGATGCCTTGAGGTTGCCGGCGCCTTCGACCTCGATGCTGATCAACACACTGCCCACCGCCATCACTTCGCCGGGCTGGCCGCCCAGGGATAGGACCTTGCCGTGCACCGGGGAGGGGATATCGACCATGGCCTTGTCGGTCATGACGTCGGCCAGCACCTGGTCCTCGACCACCAGGTCGCCGACCTTGACGTGCCACTGCGCCAGTTCTACTTCTGCGATGCCTTCGCCGATGTCCGGCATCTTGATTACGTGCGTGCCCATTCAGACCTCCATGACCCGTTGCAAAGCCGCGCCCACTCGGGACGGGCCAGGGAAATACGCCCATTCCTGCGCGTGCGGGTAGGGGGTGTCCCAACCGGTCACGCGTTCGATAGGCGCTTCCAGGTGGTGGAAGCAGTGTTCTTGCACCAGCGACACCAGCTCGGCGCCGAACCCGCAGGTGCGGGTGGCTTCGTGGACCACCACGCAGCGGCCGGTCTTTTTCACCGACTTGACGATGGTTTCCAGGTCCAGCGGCCACAGGCTGCGCAGGTCGATGACCTCGGCGTCGATCCCGGTTTCCTCGGCGGCCACTTGCGAGACATACACCGTGGTGCCGTAGGTCAGCACGGTGACGTCCTTGCCCGGGCGGGCGATGGCGGCGACGTCCAGCGGCACCTTGTAGTAGCCGTCCGGCACCTGGGCCGAGGGGTGTTTCGACCAGGGGGTTACCGGGCGGTCGTGGTGGCCGTCGAACGGGCCGTTGTACAGGCGCTTGGGCTCGAGGAAGATCACCGGGTCATCGTTTTCGATGGAGGCGATCAGCAGGCCCTTGGCGTCGTAGGGGTTGGATGGCATCACGGTGCGCAGGCCGCAAACCTGGGTGAACATCGCCTCGATGCTCTGGCTGTGGGTCTGGCCGCCGTAGATGCCGCCGCCGCAGGGCATGCGCAGGGTCATGGGGGCGGTGAACTGGCCGGCGGAGCGATACCGCAGGCGCGCGGCTTCGGAGATGATCTGGTCCGAGGCCGGGTAGACGTAGTCGGCGAACTGGATTTCCGCCACCGGGCGCAGGCCGTAGGCGCCCATGCCGACGGCGACGCCGACGATGCCGCTTTCCGAGATCGGTGCGTCGAACACTCGCGAGGTGCCGTACTTGGTCTGCAGGCCCTCGGTGCAACGGAACACGCCGCCGAAATAACCGACGTCCTGGCCGAACACCACCACGTTGTCGTCACGCTCTAGCATCACATCCATGGCCGAGCGCAGGGCCTGGATCATGGTCATGGTGGTCGTGGTCATGGCGGTGTCCAACTGGATATTGTTGTTGTGGTCGTTCATGTCAGATTCCCAGTTGCTGGCGTTGGCGCTTGAGGTGCTCGGGCATTTCCTTGTACACGTCCTCGAACATGGTCGCGGCGCTGGGGATCTGCCCGCCGGCGAGGGTGCCGTACTGCTCGGCCTGTTTCTGCGCGGCGATGACTTCGGCTTCCAGTTCGGCGCTGACCGCGGCGTGTTCCTCTTCGGACCATTGGCCGATCTTGATCAGGTGCTGCTTGAGGCGGGCGATCGGGTCGCCGAGGGGGAAGTGGCTCCAGTCGTCGGCCGGGCGGTACTTGGACGGGTCGTCGGAGGTGGAGTGCGGGCCGGCGCGGTAGGTGACCCATTCGATCAGGGTCGGGCCGAGGTTGCGCCGGGCGCGTTCGGCGGCCCAGCGGGACGCGGCGTAGACCGCGATGAAATCGTTGCCGTCCACCCGCAGCGAGGCGATGCCGCAACCCACTCCGCGTCCGGCGAAGGTGGTGGCTTCACCGCCGGCGATAGCCTGGAAGGTGGAGATCGCCCACTGGTTGTTGACCACATTGAGGATCACCGGCGCGCGGTACACGTGGGCGAAGGTCAGGGCGGTGTGGAAGTCCGACTCGGCGGTGGCGCCGTCGCCGATCCAGGCCGAGGCGATCTTGGTATCGCCCTTGATCGCCGAGGCCATGCCCCAGCCCACGCCTTGCACGAACTGGGTGGCCAGGTTGCCGGAGATGGTGAAGAAACCGGCTTCTTTCACCGAGTACATGATCGGCAACTGGCGGCCCTTGAGCGGATCGCGCTCGTTGGACAACAGCTGGCAGATCATGTCCACCAGCGGCACGTCGCGGGCCATCAGGATGCTTTGCTGGCGGTAGGTGGGGAAGCACATGTCGTCGATGTTCAGCGCCAGGGCCTGGGCGCTGCCGATGGCTTCCTCGCCGAGGCTCTGCATGTAGAACGACATCTTCTTCTGGCGCTGGGCGACCACCATGCGGTTGTCGAAGGTCCGGGTCTTGAGCATGGCGCGCATGCCCTGGCGCAGGACCTCGGCCGGCACGCCTTCGGCCCATTCGCCCAAGGCATTGCCCTGGTCGTCGAGCACGCGAATCAGGCCACGGGCCAGGTCGGCGGTGTCGGCGGGTTCCACATCGATTGGGGGTTTGCGCACCGTGCCGGCGTCGGTCAGACGCAGGTAGGAGAAGTCGGTTTTGCAACCGGGACGGCCTGAGGGTTCGGGCACGTGCAGGCGCAGCGGTTCGTACGCTTGGGTCATGGCTTGTCTACGCTCGATCTTGTGAATTTCTTGTAGTGGGCGCGCTTAGCTGACAGTCATTCCCTGGGTAAGGGAAATCTTGTCCTACAACAATCATAGGCCGGGCCAAGGAGAATATTTATCTCTGTTTCGTTGCGCTCAGGATGATTTGCAGATAAAAAATCTGCATAAACATAAAAAACAGGTTGATTTATCTCATGCGCAAACTGGACCGTACCGACATCGGCATTCTCAACAGCCTCCAGGAGAACGCCCGCATCACCAACGCCGACCTCGCCCGTTCGGTGAACCTTTCGCCCACCCCGTGCTTCAACCGCGTGCGCGCCATGGAGGAGTTGGGGCTGATCCGCGAGCAGGTGACCCTGCTGGATGCCGACCTGCTGGGGCTGCACGTCAACGTGTTCATTCACGTCAGCCTGGAGAAGCAGGTGGAAGAGGCGCTGCAGCATTTCGAAGAGGCCATCGCCGACCGCCCGGAAGTCATGGAGTGCTACCTGATGGCGGGCGATCCGGACTACCTGATCCGCGTGCTGGTACCGACCATCCAGGCCCTGGAGCGCTTCATGATGGACTTCCTGACCAAGGTCCCCGGCGTGGCCAACATCCGCTCCAGCTTCGCCCTCAAGCAGGTGCGCTACAAGACCGCGCTGCCGCTGCCGGCCAATGGCTTGACCCTGGGGAGTTGAGCTTTATTGAGGGCGGGCAGGGCGGGACCGGCCTCATCGCGGGCAATCGAGCGTCGACCGGCCGCTCCTACAGAAGCACGCATATCTTCTGTAGGAGCGAGCGGGCGGCGATCCGACTTGCCCGCGATAGCAATCGACAGGTCGCCACCACTCCCGGAGCGACCCACCGAACTTTCGTTCAACACATAACGCCTCAATCGTTATACGCCGCCTCGCTGTTGTCGATCAGCGGGTTGCTCTCCGTCAGCACGATCTGCGCGATCCGGTCCTTGCGCATAAAGCTGACCTTCGGATGGGAGTGGGCGTAGCGGATAAAACGCTCCACCGCTTCGACCATCGCCGGCGTGCCGCCGATCCGGTCGTGCAGGCTCACCGACATCATCCGCCGCCGGCTCGCGCCTTCGGCGTACAGGCGATCGAATTCCAGCACCAACTGCTGGTAGAACTGCTCGGCGGAGAAGTGCCGGCCCTCGATCAGCACGATGTCGTTGTTGCGCAGGGTGTAGGGCACCACGGCGAATTTCTTGCCGCGCACCAGGGTGACGAAAGGTTCGTCACGGCTGACGTCGTCGATGTGGTAGGTGAAATTCAGCTCCTGCAACACCTTCAGGGTGTTGGGGCTGCGCCGCAGCCAGTTGGCGTTGTAGCCGACCGAGCGCTGGCCGGTGAGCTTCTGCACCGCGTCCACGCCATCGCCGATGAACTGTTTTTCCTGGGCGTAGCTCATGTTGTAAGAGTCGGCCCAACGCATGCCGTGGGCCGCCACCTCGTGGCCACGCTCGGCGATGGCCTTGACCAGCTCCGGGTGTTTCAGCGCGGCTTCGCCGACCACATGGGAGGTGACCTTGATGCCGGTGCGGTCCCACAGATCGAGCAGGCGCCACAGGCCTTCCTTGTAGCCGTAGTCGAACCAGGTGTTGGCCGGCAGGTCGGGGTAACCCTTGGGCAGCGGGGTCCCGGAAAACGGGCTTTCGGCGCCCTCCGGCTGGCCACCGCTCTCGAACTGCATGGAAAACGACAGCACCAGCTGCGAGCCGTCCGGCCAAGGACGCTCCTGGGCGAACGCCAGGGCCGGCGCCAGCAGGCTGAGGGCGAGCAGGCGCTTGAGCCAGCGCGAGTGTTTGTGGGGGGACATGGTGGCACTCCTTGAGGAAAAAGTGCCGATAGGCTGGCATCAGGCCTTTTCCTGAAACATCCCCTCGAAGCCAGATCACCTTTAAAGAAAATTTACCAATCGAACCGGGATGGGTCTTGCTGTGCGTGTTCAAGTTCAAGCGCGATGAGCTTGCCCGTTGAGTCGCACACCGAGCCATAGCCGAGGTCTGGTTCTCCGTTCACAATGGGCCGTGGTCGACTCAATTGCGCAAGGAACACGGGTCCGCGTATTGGCGGACTGGGCGTTTGCGAGCGCTCCGATTCTTCTGCTGCTACCGACCAGGAAAAACAGGTCGCGTAAAATACAGGCGCTTGCCTGTTTCTCGAGCGAATCATTCAAAGCCCAAGGCACTGATAAAAGCCCTGCATAGGCTGTTATTGTCTTCTCATTGAAATCTTCTACTTTGCTGGACATCTTCGCTATGAAGAAAAACACGACCCCCGAGCAACAGGCGCTGATCAGTCAGCTGGAGCAAATTGCAGAAGGCTTGAGCCAGACCTTCAGCCCATTTTGCGAAGTGGTACTGCACGACCTGCGAGATCCCGAGCACGCCATTCTGGCTATTCACAATAATCTTTCCGGCAGGATGGTTGGACATCCCGCTACCGAGTTGGGACTTGCTCGAATTGCCGACCCCGCTTATCCCCAGGTAATTGCCAATTATCCCAATCATTTCAAAGATGGCCGCCAGGCCAAAAGCACATCGATTGGCATCAAGGATTCCACAGGGCGTTATGTGGCCGCGCTCTGTATGAATATCGACCTGACCCTGTTCAGAAGCCTGCAGGGCATGCTCGATCAGTTCGGGGCCTTCAGCGGCGAACGTCCCCATGAGTCGCTCGAGTCGAGCGGGGCAGAGTCGATTCGAGCGCGCATCGATCAGTTTGCCGCACGCATGGCCACCACTCCCCGTGCCCTGAAGGCAGGCGATCGAAGGGCTCTGCTCCAGGAACTGAAGGAGTGCGGTCTGCTGGACATCAGAAAAGCCATGGAGACGGTGGCTTCACACCTCGGCGTATCGCGCGCGACGGTGTATAGCGATACGAAGTGATAGACACCTCATGCGCTCCTGGCCACACGGGGCAGCGTTGACCCGATCGGTAGATTGAAGCGATCGGCGTCAGACGTATCCTCCTCAATCCTTTGGGAAGTCGGCGCTTCCCGATCCAGCGATTGGCGCCAGGCATCGAGGTGCCTTCGCACCTCGACTCCGGTGGGTTACATGCGGGCCACAGCCTCAATCTCGACCAGATAGCCATGGTGCAGTTCTGGTACCGGCACTACGGCGCGCGCCGGACGATGGCTGCCCAACATTTCGCAATAGATCTCGTCGAAGGCTGGCCAATGCTTTATGCCCGCCACATACACAGTGACCTTGACCAAGTCAGAGGCAGTGCGGCCTGCGGCATTGAGAATCGCCAGCAGATTGCTGAGGGCTATGTGTGCTTGTTCGGTGAACGAGGCCTCGATGTTGTGAGTGCCATCGGGACTGACGGGAAGCTGACCCGAAATGTACAGCGAGTCTTGGTGAATGACCGCTTGCGAGTAATGACCGGCAGGAGGGGAAGCGGTATCGGTGCTTACAATTTTCATGAGTAACCTTATGTGGAGGGGAGCCGATGCGGTAGGCGATGCAACCCATCCGCTCCCGGTGTTCGATTGAATGGCGGGGTATGGTTTTTTGTAAGGGGCGGTTAAACGGCTTGCAGGCTTTTCTCGGTATCGTTTGCTGTCTCGATCGGGTCCTTATTGCCGTGTCGCCCGATGACAGCGGTAGCGACGCCGCAGCCAAAGACGTTGGTGGCGGTGCGCCCCATGTCCAGGACTGGATCAACGGCGAGGATGAGCAGCAGGCCCGCTTCCGGAAGGCCGATCATCGGCAGGCCCGCAGCCAGGACGACCAGCGAGCCACGCGCCACCCCCGCAGTTCCTTTACTGATAACCAGCAGCGTCAACAGCACCATGATCTGGTGGGAGAACGTCATTTCGATGTTGTACGCCTGGGCGATGAACATCACGATGAAGGATTGGTACATCATCGAGCCGTCCAGGTTGAATGAGTAACCTAGCGGCAGGACGAAGCTGCTCACGCGCTTGTTGGCGCCGAACTTGTCCAGGGCGGCAATGGTTTTCGGGTACGCGGCCTCGCTGCTAGCCGTGGAGAACGCGATCAGCAGCGGTTCACGCAGGTGCTTGAACAGGTGCTTGATACGGGGCCCGAGGGCCAGATAGCCAGCAAGCGTGATCAGCGTCCAGAGTAGCGCCAAGCCGAGGAAATACTGTCCCACCATCTTGCCAAAGGTCACGACCATATCCAGGCCATGCACGGTGATAGTGGCGGCGATGGCCGCAAAAACGGCCAGGGGAGCCACATACATTACGTAGTCAGTGACCCTGAACATGACATTGGCCAGCTCTTCGAGGATATCCACGATGAACTGGCCTTTGCCCTTGACGAACGCCAGTGCGGATCCGAAGAACAGGGAAAACACAACGATCTGCAGCACTTCGTTGCTACCCATTGCCTCAATGATGCTTCGAGGGAATACATGGGTGAGAAAGAGCGGCAGGCTAAAGGCGGAAGTGTTCAGGCCGCTATTCACTGCGTCACCGCTAACCGCCAGGTTCAGACCCGTTCCAGGCTGGAAAAAGTTGGCAAGGAGCAAGCCAATGGACAGCGATACCAGGGAAGCGATCATGAACCAGGTAATGGCTTTGAAGCCAACGCGACCCATCGAACCGTTTCCCGACATGCTGGCCACGCCGGTAACCAGTGTGGCGAGCACCAGGGGGGCGATGACCATTTTGATCAGGCGTAAAAACACGTCAGTGACCAGGTTCAGGTATCCGGCAACTTCTTTGGCGGCCGCCGTATCGAGTTGACTATGAAGCATGCCCCCCAGAACGACGCCGGAAATCATCGCAATGACAATTGCTTTAACGAGAAGACGGCTTTTCATGTGCACCTCTTTCTTATTGTGGCTATATCTATAGCCATGTTATCGGGCTGAATATGTTCATCGAATTTCGGCAAGACGATGCCGTCAGGCGCTGTTGAACGCCTGATGTTCTTCAATGGATAAAGCGCGCTGTCTTAAAGCTGGAGAAACTTTCCAAACTTGTCGATATCAATGTTGCCGCCGGTAATGATGATGCCGACACGTTGACCCTGAAGTTCATTCCTTAACTTTCTTGCGGCGGCAAGCCCCAGGCATCCGGTGGGCTCAACCACAGTTTTCATGCGCTGGGCAAAGAACTTCATTGCACAAATAAGCTCTTCGTCGGTAACGGTTACAATCCGGTCAACGCCATTCAGGATTATTGGGAAAGTGTAATTTCCAAGGTGCTGGGTTTGCGCCCCATCAGCGATGGTGTCGGGGGTGTCGATGTGAACAATCGCACCTGAATTGAACGATTGTTGGCCGTCATTACCGGCTTCAGGCTCGACCCCGATCAAGGTACAGCCGGGTGACAGCGCGCGTGTGGCAAGGGTTGTTCCAGACAGCATTCCTCCACCCCCCAGGCCCACAAACAACGTATCCAGCTGGCCCACGCTTTCGAACAGTTCCTTGGCGGCGGTTCCCTGGCCGCAAAGCACGTCCGGATGATCGTAGGAGGGGATCAACGTCATACCGTGCCTGGCGGCCAAGGCTTTGCCGATGGCCTCGCGGTCTTCGGTGTAACGGTCATAGAAGACCACCTCGGCGCCATAGCCTTTGGTCGCCGCGACCTTGGCGGCAGGCGCATCGGTGGGCATGACAATAGTGGCCGGAATTTTCAACAGCGATGCTGCTAATGCGATGCCTTGCGCGTGATTTCCAGAGGAGAACGCCACAACACCGCCTCGGCGTTGCGCTTCGCTGAATTTCGCGAGGGAGTTGTATGCCCCCCTGAATTTGAAAGAGCCGGTACGTTGGTAGTTTTCACATTTGAAAAAAACCTTGGCACCGATTTCATCATCGATCGTGCGCGAGGTCAGGACTGGCGTAGCGTTCGCTACTCCCTCAAGTCGCGTCGAGGCATCGACTACATCTTGATAAGTGGGCAGAGTGATTTGCATAACAAAATGTCCTCAAAGAATTACCACGGCCAAGAAATATCCTGGCCAATACCTTCGATATTGGCTTGCTTGAACAGCAGTTGAGCACCTGTCAGGTCTTGTAGCGCTAACCCCGTCATAACGAAAAGAGTGATGTCATTCGCCCTGCGGATGAGTTCGACTTGCCCGTCAGCAGGTCACCCATTTCCGCTTGCGTGGCTGGCACTCTAAAGGGTTAAGACAAATTATCCAGTTCTGGACTATTTGTAAAGTGCTGGTGCAAACCGTCTGTCATCGCGACAGCTCCGTCCAGGCACCATCAGCCGCAGAGCGTCCCACTGAACACCTGCACCACATTGCCGGACAGCCGTACCTTGCCCTGGCCGTCCCAGATGACGGTGACCGGGCCGCCGTCGCACAGCACCCGGACCGGGCTGTCCAGCAGGCCGCGGCGGATGCCGTTGACCGCCGCGCCGCAGGAGCATGAGCCGGAGCCCAGAGGGATGGCGCCGTTGCGTTCCCAGATGCGCAGGCGAATGGTCTGGCGGTCGATGACCTGGACGAAATGCACATTGGTCTTCTGCGGGAACAGCGGGTGCGCCTCGACCCGCGGACCGAGTGTGGCCACATCGATGGCTTGCACATCCTCGACGAAGAATGTGCAGTGCGGGTTGCCCATGCTGCACGCCGCCGGCTCGCCGGGCAGGGGCAGGGCCAGGCTGTCGAGGGCCGTCGCCAACGGAATGTCCTGCCAGACAAATTGCGCCACGCCCATCTCTACCGCTACCGACTGATCGTCCAGGCGCGTGCAATGCTGGATGCCGCGCACGGTTTTCACCCGCACCGAGTCTGCGCCGCTTTCGCGCATCAGCAGGTCGGCCGCGCCGCGGGTGGCGCTGCCGCAGGTGCTCAGGCTGGAACCATCGGCATTCCAGAAAGTCAGTTGCGCCGCCGTCTCGGGGCAATCGCTGAGCACCACCAGCTGATTGAAACCCACGCCGCGATGGCGGTCGCCCAGGGCCCTGGCCAACTCGCTGGTGATCGGGTTGTCGCGCCCGCGGGCATCGACCAGCATGAAGTCGTCGCCATTGGCATGCAGCTTCTGAAAAGGCAGGGGCATGGAGGTCTCCGCGGCTGGAGCGCAAGGGGAGGTTGATTCTAGAGGGGCAGGGGCGGCAATGGTAAATGCGACGTCGCAAGAAATGGTCCGTAGGAGCCAGCTTGCCGGCGATACGGGTACCGCGGCCAGCCAGGCACACCGCTATCGCGAGCAAGCTCGCTCCTACAAAGACGCCTCAGGTTCCGGCAAACTGCCGGGCAACCCGGAACAACTCTGGATCGTCCGCCACTTGGGCGGACATGGGACAAGCTCACGCAATGGCAAGGTCAATAAATGGATAGTTACGCCCCGCGCAACTGGCAACCCCACGAAAAGCCCAGCTTGCCCGGTTCCCCCTCGACGCCGCTGCACCCCACGCACAAGCGCCTGGCCTATGCCCTGGTCGGTTTGCTGGTGGCGATCACCGGCGGCCTCGGCAACTCGCTGGTGATCGCCAACCTGCCGTATCTGCAAGGCGCCCTGGGCGCGACCACCGCAGAAATGGCCTGGTTGCCGGCCGCCTACGTGATGACCAACGTGTCGATGAACCTGCTGCTGGTGAAGTTTCGCCAGCAGTTCGGCCTGCGCGCCTTTACCGAAGTGTTCCTGGTGCTCTATGCGCTGGTGACCTTCGGCCACCTGTTCGTCAACGACCTGAGTTCGGCCATCGCCGTGCGCGCGGCCCACGGCATGGTCGGCGCGGCCCTGAGCTCCCTGGGCCTGTACTACATGGTCCAGGCGTTCCCGGCCAAGTGGCGGATGAAAGCCCTGGTGCTCGGGCTGGGCGCCTCGCAACTGGCCTTGCCCCTGGCCCGGCTGTTTTCCGAAGACCTGCTGCAGATCGCCGAATGGCGCGGCCTGTACCTGTTCGAACTGGGGCTGGCGCTGGCGTCCCTGGGCTGCGTGTTCCTGCTCAAGCTGCCGCCCGGCGACCGTTTCCGCACCTTCGAGAAACTGGATTTCCTGACCTTCGCCATCCTCGCCAGCGGCGTCGCGCTGCTCTGCGCCGTGCTGTCCCTGGGGCGCATCGACTGGTGGCTGGAGGCGTCGTGGATCGGCTACGCGAGCGCCGGCTCGATCGTGCTGATCCTCGCCGGCCTGGCCATCGAACATAACCGCAGCAACCCGATGCTGATGACCCGCTGGCTGGGCAGCGGGGCGGCGATCCGCCTGGCCCTGGCGGTAATCCTGATCCGCATGGTGCTGTCCGAGCAGTCCACCGGCGCCGTGGGGTTTCTCCAGGCGCTGAACATGAGCAGCCAGCAGATGCGCCTGCTGTATGGGGTGATGCTGCTGGGCAGCATCGCGGGCCTGGCCACCAGTGCCCTGACCATCAACCCGGCGCACCTGCTGATGCCGCTGATCATCTCCCTGGCGCTGATGGCCGTGGGCTCGGTGATGGACAGCTTCTCCAGTAACCTCACGCGCCCGGCCAACATGTATGTCAGCCAGTTCCTGCTGGCCTTCGGCGGCACCTTCTTTCTTGGCCCGACCATGGTCCTGGGCACGCGCAACGTGCTGACCAACCCGCGCAACCTGGTGAGCTTCTCGGTGCTGTTCGGCATCTGCCAGAACCTCGGCGGGCTGATCGGCGCGGCGCTGCTGGGGACCTTCCAGATCGTCCGCGAGAAATACCATTCCAGCCATATCGTCGAGCAACTGGTGCTGATGGACCCACGGGTGCTGGGCCGGGTGCAGAGCGGCGGGGCGGCCGTCGGCCGGGTCATCGCCGACCCGCAGGCGCGCGAGCTGCAAGGCATCCGCAGCCTGGCCAGCGCCGCCACCCGCGAGGCCAACGTACTGGCCTACAACGATGTGTTCATGCTGATCGCGGTGATCGCCGTGCTGACCATGATCTGGATCTTCATTCGCAGCCTGTGGCTGATGAGCACGACCAAGGCGGTCGCGCCAGCCACCCCAGCCCCGACTCCCGTCCAACCCAGCGGTGCCATTTCTTCATGACCGAACCGACCATCACCACCACCAACGCCATTGCCTCGACCCCGGAAGGCAGCACGCCGCCCTCGATGCCGATCACCGAGCCGCGTTCGCTGCGGGTGCGGATCATCTCGTCCCTGGGGTTCGCCGCGATCGCCATCACCGGGGTATTGATCGTGCTCTATGCCTGGCAGCTGCCGCCGTTCAGCAGCCCCATCGAAAGCACCGAGAACGCCCTGGTGCGCGGCCAGGTGACGATCATCGGGCCGCAGCTCAGCGGCTATGTGTTCGAGGTGCCGGTGCAGGACTTCCAGTTCGTCAAGGCCGGCGACCTGCTGGTGCGCCTCGACGACCGCATCTACAAGCAGCGCCTGGAGCAGTCCCTGGCCCAGCTGGCGGCGCAGAAGGCGGCGCTGGCCAATGTGGTGCAGCAACGCAACAGCGCCGAAGCCACCATCAAGCTGCGCCAGGCGGCGCTGGCCGACAGCCAGGCCCAGGCGCGCAAGAGCGCCGCCGACCTGCGGCGTAACCAGGAACTGATCGCCGACGGCTCGGTGTCCCAGCGGGACCTGGATGTGACCCGCGCCGCCAACGCCCAGACCCTCGCCGCGGTGGCCCAGGCCCAGGCGCAGCTGGACATCGCCCGCCAGGACCTGCAGACGGTGATCGTCAATCGCGGCTCGCTGGAGGCCGCGGTGGCCAATGCCGAGGCGGCGGTGCAACTGGCGCGGATCGACCTGTCCAACACCCGGGTCACCGCGCCGCGCGACGGCCAGCTGGGGCAGATCGGCGTGCGCCTGGGGGCCTACGTCAATTCCGGGGCGCAGCTGATGGCGCTGGTGCCGAACCAGCTCTGGGTGATCGCCAACATGAAGGAAACCCAGATGGACAATATCCGCGTCGGCCAGCCCGCAAGCTTCACCGTCGATGCGCTCGACCACCGCAAATTCCACGGCCATGTGCAGCGCATTTCGCCGGCCACCGGTTCGGAGTTCGCCTTGTTGCAGGCCGACAACGCCACCGGCAACTTCGTCAAGATCGCCCAGCGGATACCGGTGCGCATCACCGTCGACCCCGACCAGGCAGAAAGCGAGCGCCTGCGCCCGGGGATGTCGGTGGTGGTGAGTATCGATACGGCCGCGCAAGGGGATACCCGGGTCGAATGACCCGACGCTTCTGTAGCCGCTGCCGAGCCCTGGCGAGGCTGCGATCGGCTTGGGCGGCACTCCGACGAAGCAGACGCCAAACCAGGCACCGCGCACAGTCAGTTACACCACGCCGCCAGGTCTACGGGGCTACGCCCCGATCGCAGCCTGCGGCAGCGGCTACAGGGCTTAAGCGGTGAGAGGCGGCAGGGTGCCGAGCAGCGACACGGCCGCCACCGCGGCGATCCCCAGCAGCCATTCCAGCAGCACGCTACGGCGCAGGGTACCCAGGCGCTGCTGGCAGTCCTCGATCCGCAAGCGGTTGAACAGGGCCAGGGCGAACATGCCGCACACCAGCAGCACCTTGATCAGCAGGATCAGGGCAAAGCCGGACAGCAGCGGCGTCGGCCACAGCTGGCCGGTCAGCACTCGTACATTGATCAGACCCGTGACCAGCAACCCACCTACCAGCCCGTAACCCACGCCGCTGAAACGCCGCAACAGCGGGCCCAGCGGCAGGCCGTCGGGCTGGCGCAGAATCATCAGCAGCACCAGCAAACCGCCGAGCCACAGGCTGACGCAGCCCAGGTGGACGATCTGGTTGAGGATCAGCAACTGGCCGCTGAGGCCGTCGAGCATGGCGCCGTGGCCTACCGGAGCCAGGGTGGCCAGCAGCAGGGCGGCGAGGATCAGCCGTAGCGCCAGCCGCTCACCCAGGCGGGTCAGCAGCAGAACCAGCAGCGCGCCATTGAGCAGCAGATGCCAGCTCCATACCTGGCCGAAAAAAGTCTTGCCCAATACCAGTCGCAAGGTCGCCGGGTTCAGGGCCGCGACGCCGCTGCCGGCCATGCTGGCGGTGATCAGCAGCAACCAGCAGATGCCGGTGGCCAGGGCGATTCCGGCCAGCCAGCGGCCGAGTCGCGTCAGGTTTCGATCCAAGGCGGCAACGGGCTCGCGCCCCAACAGCAAGGGCCTGAACACCCAGGCCCCGAACAGCAGCAGGACGGCCGCGAAATGCACGAAGCGGCAGAGCACCAACAGGGTCGACATCGGTTACTGGCCGACCTTGAAGCTGTAGCTGCCTTCGCTTGTGTGGGTATCCACCGACACCGCGTGCCACTCGACCTTGTAGGCGCCCGCCGCCAGCGGCGCCGCCGGGGTCACGATCAGGGTCTTCTTGTCCGCGCCTTCGGTGGCCAGGGCCTTGACGGCGACCGCCGCGCCATCCTTGCTCAGGCTGACTTTAGTGAAGGCCGCCTCGACGCCTTCGGAGAACACCAGGCGCAACTCGCTTGGCGCGCTCACCGTGCTGTCGGCGGCCGGGACCTGGCTTTGCAGGTGGGCGTGGGCGAAGGCCGAGGAGGCGGCGACGAGAGAGGCCAGCAGGGCGCTGGTGGTCAGCAGTTTTTTCAGCATGGGAAATACCTGTTCAATGAGTGGCGGGTAGTCGATGCGCCGATGAGTATAAGGACCGCGGCAGGGTCGCTGGATGAAACATCGGCGCATTGTTCAAGCGCTTTTCAGGCGCATATGGATGATCGGGAACGGCCGGCCCTGGTCGTCGGTTGCCGAACGGCCGATGTCTTCGAAACCGTAGTGCCGATAAAAACCATGGGCCTGGGGGTTCTGTTCGTTGACGTCGACGCTGAGCCGCGGATGCCGGCTGCGCACATGGTCCAGCAGTTGCCGGCCGACGCCCTGGCCACGGCGGGCCGGTTCGATAAACAGCATTTCCACCTTGTCGCCGGCGGTGGCGATAAAACCGGCCGGGGTGCCGTCGGCATCCTCCAGCAACCAGGCTTCGAGGGCCGGCAGGTAGGTGTCGCGCACCAGGGGGTAGAGCAGCTGGATGTCGTCTTCGGCGATAAAGTCGTGGGTGGCCCGTACCGAGCGTTCCCACAGGGCGGCGAGCTGCGGATCGTCCGTGGCCCGGCGTTTGCGAATGTTCATGGATAAGCTCCATAGCGGCGTTGCAGGATGGCCGAAACGCTTTGGGTTCGGCGGCGAAAGTCCTGCCTGCATGTCCGTGTCGCGAATCAACGCCTGGACGGAACACTTCAGGTGCCTGGGAATAAGGCGGGAGGGATCCTAACCAATCGGTTTTGCCGGGGAAAGCCGGGCGCAGGAAGTTTCGTTTTTGTACGAAGGCCGATGGTAGTCTTGCAGCAGACTGTTTTCAGGGAGCCCATATGGGCAATCACAAGATCGAGATCCGTCGCAGCAACGTCGAAAAAATCCTCCTGGCGGCGGAAAAGGTGTTCGCCGAAAAAGGCTTCAGCGGCACGGCCATGGCCGATATCGCCGCCGAGGTGCAATTGCCGCGCTCCAACCTGCATTACTACTTCAGCACCAAGAGCGAGCTGTACAGCGCGGTGCTGCTGGAGCTGCTGGAGCTGTGGAAGCAGGACGCGCTGTGCTTCGAGATGTTCGATGACCCGCGGGTGGTGCTCAGCAGTTATATCCGCGCCAAGATGAACCATTCGCGCAGCCGGCCTTATGGCTCGAAAGTCTGGGCCAATGAAATCATCCACGGCGCGCCGACCCTGGGCGAGGCGCTGGACGCCAGCCTGTACGACTGGGCGAAGATGAAGGAAGCGAAGATCCGCCAGTGGGTCGAAGACCAGCGCATCCTGCCGGTGGAGCCCTCGAGCCTGCTGTACATGATCTGGGCCTCGACCCAGCACTACGCCGACTTCGACCACCAGATCATGATCATCAACGAACACCAGCCGCTGTCGGACATGCAGTTCGAAAAGGCCGTGCAGACGGTGACCAGCGTGATCCTGCGCGGGATCGGGCTGGAGCCCTGATACGGCAGCCCCCTGAGCGTTCGCGTGTAGCCGCTGCCGAGCGCAGCGAGGCTGCGAACGGCAACGCAGTTGCCGCAAAACCTGAATTCGCGGTGTGTCAGGTCTTGCGCGTTATCCGGGTTGCGGCCGCTTCGCGCCCGATCGCAGCCTCGCGGGCTCGGCAGCGGCTACAGGCAGGCGTCAACGTTTACGTCCATCGCGAGCTTGCTCGCGATGACGTCAGTCCAGCCAATGCTATTTACCCGGCGAACCTCACACCGCCTCGCGATACGGATTGCGCGGATCGTGCTGCCAGTCGAGGAACGGCTTGCCGGTGTCCTGGGGCACCATCTCGATGCAGTCCTGCACCGGGCAGGTGATCTGGCACAGGTTGCAGCCCACGCATTCGGCGTCGATCACTTGGTATTTATGCGTGCCGTCGGCCTGCTTGAGGCTGGCGATGGCCTGGTGCGAGGTGTCTTCGCAGGCGATATGGCAGCGGCCGCAGCCGATGCAGGCGTCCTGGTCGATCTTGGCGATCACCTGGTAGTTGATATCCAGGTACTTCCAGTCGGTGGTGTTGCCCACGGCGCGCCCGGAGAAGTCCTGCAGGCTGTGATACCCCTGGCTGTCCATCCACCGCGACAGGCCGTCCTTCATCTCTTCGACGATGCGAAAGCCATGGAGCATCGCCGCCGTGCACACCTGCACCGCGCCGCAACCCAGGGCGACGAATTCCGCGGCGTCGCGCCAGGTGCCGATGCCGCCGATACCGCAGATCGGCAGGCCGTGGGTCTGCGGGTCACGGGCGATCTCGGCGACCATGTTCAGGGCAATCGGCTTGACCGCCGAACCGCAGTAGCCGCCGTGGGTGCTCTGGCTGCCGACCATCGGGTTGGCCACCATGCGCTCAAGGTCCACGCTGGTGATCGAGTTGATGGTGTTGATCAGCGACACCGCGTCGGCGCCGCCGCGATGGGCCGCGCGGGCGGCCATGCGGATATCGGTGATGTTCGGCGTCAGCTTGACGATCACCGGCAGCGCGCAATAAGTCTTGCACCAGCGGGTGACCTGTTCCACGTACTCCGGCACCTGGCCGACCGCCGCGCCCATGCCGCGTTCCGGCATGCCGTGGGGGCAGCCGAAGTTCAGCTCGATGCCGTCGGCGCCGGTGGCTTCCACCAGCGGCAGGATGTTTTTCCATGACTCCTCGACGCAGGGCACCATCAGCGACACGATCAGCGCGCGGTCCGGCCAGTCCTTCTTGACCTGGGTGATTTCCCTGAGGTTGATCTCCAGGGAACGGTCGGTGATCAGTTCGATATTGTTGATGCCCAGCACTTCGCGGTTGGCGCCGAAGTGCGCCGAGTAGCGTGACGACACGTTGACCGCCGCCGGGTCCTCGCCCAGGGTTTTCCAGACCACGCCACCCCAGCCGGCCTCGAAGGCGCGGACCACGTTGTAGGCCTTGTCGGTCGGCGGCGCGGAGGCCAGCCAGAACGGGTTGGGGGCTTTGATACCGGCGAACACAATCGACAGATCGGCCATTTACGCAGCCTCCACGTTGAGCATGAGTTGGGCATGCATGGCCTCGGCGGCCCGCTTGCCGTGTTGCACCGCCTGGACGGTGAGGTCCTGGCCGAGGCTGACGCAGTCGCCGCCGGCATACACCCCGGGGATGCTGGTGCGCAGCTGTTCGTCGACTTCGATGCGCTCGCCGGCGCGCTTGAGCTCGCGGGCCAGTGGGTCGCTCAGGGCAGCGCCGTCGAACGCCTGGCCGATGGCCTTGAAGATCGCATCGGCGGCCAGCTCGAAGGTCTCCCCGGTGGTTTGCAGGCGGCCCTCCACCAGCCGGGTGCGGGCGAAGCGCATGCCGCGCACCCGGCCCTGGGCGTCGAGCAGCACCTCCTCGGGCGCGGCCCAGGTCAGCAGGCGCACCTGATTGGCCTTGGCGATGTCCTGTTCATGGCGAGTCGCGCCCATGTCCTCGATGCCGCGGCGGTACACCAGGTTGACATCGTGGGCGCCGAGGCGGGCCATCTGCACCGCCATGTCGATCGCGGTGTTGCCGGCGCCGAGGACGATGCAGCGGTCGGCCAGGGGCAGTTGCGTGAGGTCGTCGGCCTGGCGCAGTTCGCGGATGTAGTCGGTGGCGGCCAGCAGGCCGGGGGCGTCCTCATGGGGCAGGCCCAGCTGTTTGCTGGCGGCCAGGCCGAGGCCGAGGAACACCGCGTCGAATTGCTGGTGCAGCTCGGTGAGGCTCAGGTTGTCGCCGAGTCTGTGCCCGTGGCGGATTTCGATGCCGCCGATCTGCAGCAGGAAATCCAGCTCCTTCTGGGCGAAGTCGTCCACCAGCTTGTACTTGGCGATCCCGTATTCGTTGAGGCCGCCGGCTTTTTCCCGGGCCTCGAAAATCACCACCTCATGCCCGTGCATGGCGCAGCGGTGGGCGCACGACAGCCCCGCCGGCCCGGCGCCGACCACGGCGATGCGCTTGCCGCTGGCGGCGGCGCGCTGGAACGGGTGCTGGCTGAAGTGTGCGTTGTCCACCGCGTAGCGCTGCAACAGGCCGATCAGCACCGGCGCGCACTCCTGGGCGTTGTTACGCACGCAGGCCTGCTGGCACAGGATCTCCGTCGGGCACACCCGGGCGCAGCTGCCGCCGAGGATATTGGCCGAGAGAATCTTCTGCGCCGCGCCCTGGACGTTGTCGGTGTGGATATGGCGGATGAACGAGGGAATGTCGATCTCGCTGGGACAGGCGTTGACGCACGGCGCGTCGTAGCAATACAGGCAGCGCGAGGCTTCCAGATGCGCCTGGCGGTCGTTGAGCGGTGGCGCCAGGTCGCTGAAGTGGCCGGCGAGGGTGGCGCCATCCTCCTGGGGATGGGGCAAGTGGTTCAGGGTCTTGATCACGGTTCAGGCCTCACGGTTTTTTGTCGATTGCCTCTGACGGGCATTGTTTTTCACCAACGGGACGGACCCCCGCTGGATTCGCTGCAACGCTTCCTGTAGCCGCTGCCGAGCGCAGCGAGGCTGCGATCGACTGCGCAGCAGGCGCAAGATCTTGAGATCGCTGAAGGCCTTCGGCCTTATCGCAGCCTGCGGCAGCGGCTACAGGTATCCGGTTTGTATGCTTGGCTCAGCGTTTAACCGCCGTTGGCTTATGCAACTCGGCGCGCTTGCTCAGCAAGTCGAACACCGCCGGGTAGGCCGGGCGCTCGATGTAGCGGCCGACACCGCGTTCGGCGCGCAGGTCGCCGTCGGCCCAGACCAGCTTGCCCTGGCTGATGGTGTGGCTGGGCACGCCGCGCACGGTCTTGCCTTCGAAGATGTTGAAGTCCACCTGCTGGTGGTGGGTCGCAGCGGAGATGGTGCGGCTGCCTTGCGGGTCCCAGAGCACCAGGTCGGCATCGGCGCCGACGCGGATCGCGCCCTTGCGCGGGTAGAGGTTGAAGATCTTCGCGGCGTTGGTGGAGGTCAGGGCGACGAAGTCCTGCATCGACAGGCGCCCGCTGTTCACCCCTTCGTCCCAGAGCACGGCCATGCGGTCTTCGATACCGGCGGTGCCGTTGGGGATCTTGCTGAAATCGTCGCGGCCGGCGGCTTTCTGTTCGGCGCAGAAGCAACAGTGGTCGGTGGCGGTGGTGTGCAGGTTGCCCGATTGCAGGCCGTGCCACAGCGCGTCCTGATGCCCGCGAGGGCGGAAGGGCGGGCTCATCACGTAGCCGGCGGCGGTCTGCCAGTCCGGGTGGCGGTACACGCTGTCGTCCAGCAGCAGGTGCCCGGCCAGCACTTCGCCGTACACCGGCTGGCCCTTGCCGCGGGCGTAGGTGATTTCGTCCAGCGCCTCCTGGGTCGAGACATGCACCAGATACAGCGGCGTGCCCAGGGTTTCGGCGATGCGGATCGCCCGGCTGGCGGCTTCGCCTTCGACCTGGGAAGGGCGCGACAGCGGGTGGGCTTCCGGCCCGGTGATGCCCTGGGCCAGCAGCTTGCGTTGCAGGTGGTAGACCAGCTCGCCGTTCTCCGCGTGCACCGTCGGCACCGCGCCGAGTTCCAGGCAACGCTCGAAGCTCGCCACCAGGGTGTCGTCGGCGGCCATGATCGCGTTCTTGTAGGCCATGAAATGCTTGAAGCTGTTGACCCCGTGCTGGTTCACCAGCTCGGCCATTTCCTCGCGTACCTGCTCGCTCCACCAGGTGATGGCGACGTGGAAGCCATAGTCCGACGCGGATTTCTCGGCCCAGCCGCGCCACTGATGAAAGGCTTCCAGCAGGGACTGCTGCGGGTTGGGAATCACGAAATCGATGATCGAGGTGGTGCCGCCCGCCAGGCCCGCCGCGGTGCCGCTGAAGAAGTCTTCGCTGGCCACGGTGCCCATGAAGGGCAGTTGCATATGGGTGTGGGGATCGATGCCGCCGGGCATCAGGTATTGGCCACTGCCGTCGAGCACTTCGCAGCCTGCGGGGTCCAGATTCTGGCCGATGGCCTTGATCACGCCGTCGGCGCACAACACATCGGCTTTATAACTTTCATCATGGGTAATAACGGTGGCGCCACGGATCAACAGAGACATTCCGAGTTCCTCGCAGGCATGACCGGCTTATGCCGGTTCTAGTGTTTTTGTAATACGCAGGCTGCGGAATGTTTATTCCTGTCAGCGGTGTCAGGAATAAAAACTAGCTGGTGTTCAATCAATCGGCAAGATTATTTTTTATAAGCATATATCTATATTAAGTGGTTGAAATATAAGGTTTTAATTTGAAAATCCGCAAAATGGTGCAGCCTTTAACCATTTTGACGCACTTGACAGGATCGAAATATGAGCAAGATTTCCTATGTGAAATCAGCCGCTTGAAGGAGACCTGTGGTCCATACAAAAGTTTGAAAAAAGTTTGCGTGCACCAGATTGAGTCCTGACCCGATGGACAACTTGCCAGGCATTCGGCCTGAGTGAACCGGCAAGTTATCCAGGGCAGGAAGTTGTTCAGAATAAAACTGAAGAAACATCAGTTGTTTACATGGATTTTACCGACTGTGGAGCACCGTCGACGGGCAAGCCGGCACGCTTATTGAGTGCCGCCGTCGACAGGATGGCCGGTCGGTAAAAGTCGTCAGTTCTCCGGCCATCGCCGGGCTGGCAGCACGTCTGCCAGCCCGTTTGATGAGCAAAAATAATCAGAAAAAAGTGGAGCGGCCATGCAACAGAACAGATCCCAAGTGACCGAGCGTGCCGGCCTGTACGAGCTGGACGCCGGCAGCGACGTGCTCGACAGCCCCCGTTACAACCACGATATCGCGCCGACCAGGGTCCATGAGCGCACCTGGAACAAATGGCACATCACCGCGCTGTGGGTCGGCATGTCGATCTGCGTGCCGACCTACACCCTGGGCGGTGTGCTCACCGCCTATTTCGGGCTGACGGTGGGCGAGGCGCTGCTGGCGATCCTGCTGGCCAATATCGTGGTGCTGGTCCCTTTGACCCTCAACGCCTTCGCCGGCACCCAGTACGGCATTCCGTTCCCGGTGCTGCTGCGTTCATCCTTCGGCGTCATCGGTTCCAACGTGCCGTGCCTGATCCGCGCCCTGGTGGCCTGCGGCTGGTTCGGCATCCAGACCATGTTCGGCGGCCTGGCGATCCACCTGTTCCTCGGCTCGATCTTCGAGGGCTGGAAAGCCCTGGGCGGCACCGGCGAGGTGATCGGTTTCATGATCTTCTGGACCCTCAACCTGTGGGTGGTGCTGCGCGGCGCCGAGTCGATCAAGTGGCTGGAAACCCTGTCGGCGCCGCTGCTGGTGGCGGTGGGTGTCGGGCTGCTGGTGTGGGCCTTGCCCAATGTGTCCCTGAGCGAGTTGCTGGCGATCCCGCCCAAGCGTCCGGAAGGCGCCAGCGTCTACAGCTACTTCTTCGCCGGGCTCACGGCGATGGTCGGGTTCTGGGCCACCCTGTCGCTGAATATCCCGGACTTCAGCCGCTACGCGAAAAGCCAGAAGGATCAGATCCTCGGGCAGATTTTCGGCCTGCCGCTGACCATGTTCCTGTTCGCCGCCCTGGGGGTGGTGATGACCGCCGCCTCGGTGAAACTGGTGGGCGTCACCGTCTCCGACCCGGTGAGCCTGATCGGCCATATCCAGAGCCCCGGTTGGGTGGCCCTGGCCATGGCGTTGATCATCATCGCCACGCTCTCGACCAACACCGCGGCGAACATCGTCTCGCCGACCAACGACTTCCAGAACATCGCGCCCAAGCTGATCGGCCGCACCAAGGCGGTGATCCTCACCGGGCTCGTCGGCCTGGCGCTGATGGCCCACGAGCTGCTGAAAAAGCTCGGCCTGCTGGTCTCGGACGTCAGCCTGGAAACCGTGTATTCCAACTGGCTGCTGGGTTACTCCAGCCTGCTGGGGCCCATCGCCGGGATCATGGTGGTGGACTATTTCATCATCAAGAAACAGCGCCTGGACCTGGCCGGGCTGTACCGCGATGACGTCTACCCGGCGTGGAACTTTAACGGTTTCATCGCCTTTGGCGTGCCGGTGGCGCTGACGGTGCTGTCCCTGGGCAGCGATGTATTCAGCTGGTTCTACAGCTACGGCTGGTTCACCGGCTCGGCCCTGGGCGGGATCCTCTACTACGGGCTGTGCAGCATGGGTCGCCCGCAGAGTGTGAGCGTCAAGACGCCGGTATGACCTTTGAATGGCGTTATGGCGGCCGGCCTGTTCCCCTGTAGGAGCGAGCTTGCTCGCGAAAAACGTGCAAACAACGCGGTCTATCTGGCGAATCGCGTTATGGCTACTGGCCAATCGCGAGCAAGCTCGCTCCTACAGGGGGGCGATCCATCGAACACCGTAAGACTCCAGACGAGCGCGCAACCTCGTCAACGACAACCAGAAAAGCCTGAGGAGATCACCATGAACGCTGCCGTCGACGTTCTGCAATCCAGCCACCGGCACATCAACCGCGACCGCCTGTGGCAGTCGCTCATGGAGCTGGCGAGGCTCGGGGCCACGGTCAAGGGCGGGGTCTGTCGCCTGGCCCTGACCGACCTCGACCGCCAGGCCCGCGATCTGTTCGTGCAGTGGTGCGAGGCGGCCGGCTGCACGGTCACGGTGGATGGCATCGGCAATATCTTCGCCCGCCGCCCTGGGCGTAACTCGCAGCTGCCGCCGGTGATGACCGGCAGCCATATCGACACCCAGCCCACCGGCGGCAAGTTCGACGGCTGCTTCGGCGTGCTGGCCGGGCTCGAAGTGCTGCGCACCCTCAACGACCTCGGGGTGGAAACCGAGGCACCACTGGAAGTGGTGGTGTGGACCAATGAAGAAGGCTCGCGCTTTCCGCCGTGCATGATGGGCTCCGGGGTATTCGCCGAGAAATTCACCCTCGAAGAAACCCTGGCCAAGACCGATGCCGAAGGCGTGAGCGTCGGCGATGCGCTGAACGCCATCGGCTATGCCGGCAGCCGCAAGGTCAGCGGGCACGCGGTGGGGGCCTACTTCGAAGCCCATATCGAGCAGGGGCCGATCCTCGAGGACGAAAAGAAAACCATAGGCGTGGTGCTCGGCGCCCTCGGCCAGAAATGGTTCGACCTGAAATTGCGCGGCGTCGAAGCCCACGCTGGCCCGACCCCGATGCACCTGCGCAAGGACGCCCTGGTCGGCGCGGCGGCGGTGGTGGCCGCGGTCAACCGCGCCGCCCTTGGCCATCAACCCCATGCCTGTGGCACCGTGGGTTGCCTGCAGGCCTATCCCGGTTCGCGCAACGTGATCCCCGGTGAGGTGCGCATGACCCTGGACTTCCGGCACCTGGAACCGGCGCGCCTGGACTCGATGATCGCCGAGGTGCGCCAGGTGATCGACAGCACCTGCGAAGAACATGGCCTGACCTTCGACATGGTGCCGACCGCGGACTTTCCGCCGTTGTATTTCGACAAGGTCTGCGTCGACGCGGTGCGCGATGCGGCGCAGGGGTTGGGCCTGAGCCATATGGACATCGTCAGCGGCGCCGGGCACGACGCGATCTTCGTCGCCGAGCTGGGCCCGGCGGGGATGATCTTCGTGCCTTGCGAAGGCGGCATCAGCCACAACGAAATCGAAAACGCCGACCCCGACGACCTCGCCGCCGGCTGCGCGGTGTTGCTGCGGGCGATGCTGGCGGCATCCCAGGCCGTCGCCAAAGGACAGCGGGTGGCCTGAGGACATGCGCCTGTAGCCGCTGCCGAGCCTGCGAGGCTGCGATCGACCCCGCAGGGGGCGCGGGGGATCTCAAGACCGCTGAAGGCCTTCGGCCTTATCGCAGCCTCGCGGGCTCGGCAGCGGCTACAGGGCGATGGTGTGATCGGCCATCGCATGTAGCTTGGGATCGTCCAGCCGAACCTAAGCTAATGCTTAAAAAGTATTTATATTTGAATTCTTAGATCGATTAGCTTTTAGCGACTTTCCTGTCTCCCAGAAGGTCCGCCCCCATGCGCCTGCCCTTTGCTTTGCGTCGTAGCTTGTCGATCACCGCCCTGGCCGGTCTGGCGCTGGGCATGGCCTTCGGTGCCCAGGCCGCTAGCGACCTGCGCATCGGCTACCAGAAATCCTCGACCCTGCTGGCGGTGCTCAAGGCCCAGGGCACCCTGGAAAAACAACTGGCGGGGCAGGGCGTGAAGATCTCCTGGCATGAATTCACCAGCGGCCTGCCCCTGGCGGAATCGCTGAACGTGGGCAACGTCGACATCAGCGCCGACGTCGCCGACACCGTGCCGGTGTTCGCCCAGGCCGCCGGCGCCCAACTGACCTACTTCGCCACGGAAACCCCGTCGCCCGCCGCCCAGTCCATCGTCATTCCCAAGGATTCCACGCTCAAGTCCTTGGCCGACCTCAAGGGCAAGCGCATCGCCGTGACCAAGGCCGCCGGCAGCCATTACCTGCTGATTGCCGCGTTGCGCGAGGTCGGCCTGGGTTTCGCCGATATCCAACCGGTGTACCTGACCCCGGCCGACGGCCGCGCCGCCCTGGAAACCGCCAAGGTCGATGCCTGGGTCACCTGGGAACCCTTCGTCGCCAGCGCCCAGCGCCAGCAAGGCGCGCGGGTGCTGCACGACGGCCAGGGCCTGGCCAGCTACCGGCGTTATTACCTGGCCTCCAACGATTACGCCAAGGCCCACCCTGAGGTGCTGAAGCAGGTGTTCGCCGAGCTGCAGAAGACCGGCACCTGGGTCAAGGCGCACCCGACGGAGGCGGCAAAACTGCTCGGCCCGCTGTGGGGCAACCTGGACGTGAGCACGGTGGAACTGGCCAACAGTCGTCGCACCTACAAGGTGGAAGCGGTGCAGCCGGACGCCCTGGGCGAGCAACAGAAAATCGCCGATGCCTTCTACCAGGAAAAACTCCTGCCCAAGCCGGTGGATGCCCGCGCGGTGCAGCTGTGGAGCCCCAAGCATTTGTAACTGAGCCTTGGCTCGCCTGTGTCGGCGAGCCCCTTCCCACGGGGTAGCCGCCTGGCTGGCCCCAGCCATTTTTTTCTTCATCACCGCCGGTGACGCGGCTGCGCGTCCGGTATCAGGAGTGCCCGTGTCTGCCGTTTACCCCCAAGAGGCCTTTGCCGTCCCAGCCGCGTCCGCCCCGCAACCGGTCAGCGCCGAGGTGGTGCTCCAGCTGCGCAACCTGACCAAGCGCTACGGCCGCGGCTCGTCCGCGCCGGCGGTGGAGCAGGTCAGCCTCAGCGTGCGCCGTGGCGAAGTGCTGTGCCTGATGGGCACCTCCGGCAGCGGCAAGTCCACCTTGCTGCGGCACATCAACCGGCTGATCGAGCCCAGCAGCGGCGAGGTGCTGATCGACGGCGCGGCCATCAGCCAGCTTTCGACCAAGGACCTGCGCACCCTGCGTTCGCGGCGCATCGGTATGGTCTTCCAGCACTTCGGCCTGCTGCCCCATCGCAGCGTGCGCGACAACGTCGCCTTGCCCCTGGAACTGCGCGGCGAACCCGAGGCCCTGCGCCAGGCCGCGGCCGATGTGCAGCTGCGGGCCATGGGCCTGGAGGGCTGGGGCGAGCACTATCCCCATGAGCTGTCCGGTGGCATGCAGCAGCGGGTCGGCCTGGCCCGGGCGCTGGTCAGCGAGCCGGACATCCTGCTGATGGACGAACCCTTCAGCGCGCTGGACCCGACCATCCGCCGCGACCTGCAACGCCACTTCCTGCGCCTGGTGCGCGAGCGTGGCATCACCACCTTGCTGGTGACCCACGACCCGGCGGAAGCCCTGCGCCTGGCCGACCGCATCGCGGTGCTGCGCCAGGGCCAGCTGATCCAGCTCGGCACGCCCGGCGAGTTGCTGGAGCAGCCGGCGGACGCCGAGGTGGCGGACTTCTTTCAGGAGCACGGCGCGCGCAGCGACACGCTGGCTGTGGCGCCCGTCGCTTCGGCTAAAACAACAACCGCTCCGGCGCCCGTGGCCCCGGGGTTTTCCTTCTGGCAGGCGCTGTTGCTGGGGCCGGCGGCCTTGGCCGCCAGCGGCCGTGGCGCGCTGTATTGGCTGGGGTTCGCCCTGGAGTTGGCGGCGGCCAGTGCCCTGGGCCAATGGTTGGCCAGCGCCAGTCTCGGTTGGGCTGGGTTGGCGGTGCTCGGCCTGTCGCTCAGCCGCCTGCTCAGCGTGACCCTGGCCCACCGTCCGAGCCGTCAGGGCCGTTCCGACTGGCGCCTGCCGTGGCTGGTCCTGCTGCTGTGCCAGGGCCTGGTGTTGTGGCGGGTGCTGGCGGTGGATGCCAACGGCCCCTGGCTGCAATTTCCCGCCGACCGCCAGGCGCTGCTGGGCACTGCGGCGGCCATCGACCAGTTGATCGGTTGGTCCCAGGTCACCTTCGAAAGCACCTTTGTCGGGGTGATAGTCGCCGTGCGCACGGTGATCGAAAGCATCGAAAGCCTGCTGGGCTGGCTGCCCTGGCCGGTGCCGGCGCTGGCCCTGGTGCTGCTGGCCTGGCGCAGTGCCGGCGCGGCGTTGGCCCTGACCAGCGCGGCGGCCCTGCTCTATATCGGCCTGTTCGGTTTCTGGGAACGGACCATCGCCACCCTGGCCCTGGTGGGTTCCTCGGTGCTGCTGTCGCTGCTGATTGGCGTGCCCGCCGGCATCCTCCTGGCCAAGCGCGCCCTGGCCCGGCGCCTGATCACGCCCTTGCTGGACGTGATGCAGACCCTGCCGACCTTCGTGTACCTGATCCCGGCGGTCGCCTTCTTCTCGGTGGGCAAGACCCCGGCGGTGATCGCCACGGTGATCTTCGCCCTGGCGCCGATGATCCGCCTCACTGCCCTGGGGATCCGGGAAGTGCCCAAGACCGCCGTCGAAGCGGCCCTGGCCCACGGCGCCACGCCGTGGCAGATCCTGACCAAGGTCGAGCTGCCCCTGG
This sequence comes from Pseudomonas sp. 09C 129, assembly GCF_002843625.1. NCBI lineage: Bacteria > Pseudomonadati > Pseudomonadota > Gammaproteobacteria > Pseudomonadales > Pseudomonadaceae > Pseudomonas > Pseudomonas sp. 09C 129. Next base: position 3,152,726 of record NZ_CP025261.1, read on the forward strand.
CCGCCGGCTCGCTGCTGCTGGGGATCAACCAGACCCTGGTGATGAGCCTGTCGATGGTGGTGGTCGCGGCGCTGATCGGCGCCGGCGGCCTGGGCTACGACGTGATGACCGCGCTGCGCAATATCAAGGGCGGCGAGGGCATGTTGGCCGGCGCGGCGATCGTGTTCTGCGCGTTGATTCCCGACCGCATCATTCAAGCGACCCTGCGCCAGCGGGATCGCGCTTTCCATCAGCAATGAGGTGTCTCTTGAACAAGTCGTTTTCCCGCACCCTGGGCGCTGCCGCGCTGCTCCTGGGGCTGGCTCTGCCAGCCCTGGCCAAGGACAAGATCGTCATCGGCGAACAGAACTGGACCGGTGCCATCGCCATCCAGAACATCCTCGGCGAGGTGATCAAAAGCCGCCTCGACGGCGACGTGTCTTATCTCGCCGGTGACATACCGGTGCTGTTCGCCGCCGCGGCCAAGGGCGACGGCTCGGTGGATGTACTGACCGATATCTGGCTGCCTAATCAATCCGCCGCCTGGGCCAAGTACGTCACCGGCGGCACCCGCTCCCTGGTGCCGAACAAGCAACCCTACCTGGGGGTGCAGGGCTTCTATATTCCCGGCTACCTGCAAGACCAATACGGCGTGAAGTCGGTCTACGACCTGCAGAAGCCTGAAGTGGCCAAGCTCTTCGAACCCCTGGGCGGTGGCAAGGCGCAATTGCTGGTGGGCCCGGCGGGTTGGGAGTCGACCTATATCGGCCAGATCAAGGCCAAGGACTTCGGTTTTGCCGACAAATTCGAGTCGGTGTCCACCGAAGCCTCGGTGACCTACGCCAAGCTGGCCGCGGCCTACAAGGCCCAGCGCGGTGTGGTGTTCTACGCCTACACCCCGGACTGGATCTTCTCCGCCTTCGACCTGCGCCGCCTGGACGAACCAGCGTTCGACGGCTACGCCCAGGACAACAAGAAGGGCGACCCGCTGTACAAGGCTGATGGCTGCTGGAAATTCATCAGCCCGACGGTGGACGCCGACTGGCTGAACAAGAGCACGATCACCTGCGCCTATCCGGACGCCCGGGTCTATGTCCTGGCCTCCAGCGCCTTGCAGAAACGCGCGCCACGGATCGCTGCCTTCCTGGAAAACTTCAGCATCGACCCGCAGGTGTTGAACGACCTGATCCTCAGGATCGAGAAGGAACAACAACCGGCGGCGGAAGCAGCCAAGGCCTGGGTCCAGGCCAACCCGGCGATCGTCGATCAATGGCTGGGCGCCAGCGGCGAGAAAGTCGGAGCGGTGCAGTGAGCGAGGAGCATCGGAACATGAGCGGGATCAAACAGGCGACCTTCGGCGCGGGCTGTTTCTGGGGCGCGGAAGCCGCGTTCCGGGCGTTGCCGGGGGTGGTGGAGACACGGGTGGGCTACGCCGTGGAGGCGGGCGATGAGTCGTTGCGGATCGAGGTGGTGCAGGTGGATTTCGATCCGCAGGTGTTGGCTTATCTGAGTCTGATCGAGCACTTCTGGGGGTTGCATGATCCGACTTCGGTGGATCGGCAGGGGGAGCATGCTGGGGTGAAATATCGCTCGGCGATCTTCCACACCAACGCCCTACAGGCCGAACAGGCACGGCAGGCCAAGACGACCCTGCAAGACTCCGGCCGCCTCAACAAACCCGTGGCCACGGTGATCGTGCCCCTGGGTCGCTTCGACCTGGCGGATGAAGCGCACCAGCGCTACCTGGAAAAGAATGGCTTGAGCAGTTGCCATATCTGAGGCGCTGGCCACAGGCTGTTTGCTCTTGCTGCAGGTCGGCTTCTGTAGGAGCAGATGGTCGACGTTCGATTGCTTGCGATGGCGTTGGCTCTGGCGTTGCACTTTTTGGATGGGGTACATATCCGTTCCTGCGGTAACGGCGGCTTATGGTTTCGCCCTTACGGCGAGTCCCTTTTTACAAACGCCTAAAAAGGAACCAAAAACGCTTTGCCCCACCACTCGGTGCCTCGCCTAGGCTCGGCATGCCCTCACTCCGGCATTGATCCGTGGGCCGCCGCAATGGGCCATCCATGGCCCAGTGCGGCTAACCCGGCGTCCTGCCGGGTTACCCACGGCTCAATGCCTGCGTTCGGCCAGCGTGGTTAACGGGGCCAATAGATCAAAAGCCAAAGCCAAAACAAAGCCAAGCCAAGCCAAGCCAAGCCAAGCCAAAGCTTGCTGCCTTCGCCACGCTACAACTCTTCTGTCTGACACGCTTTGTGTAGCCGCTGCCGAGCGCAGCGAGGCTGCGATCGGCCCGCAGGGCCGCTAAACCTGACGCCTCGCAGGATCTGGGGAAACGCAGTGTCCGCCTGGCGAGTCCTTCGGCCTCGATCGCAGCCTCGCTGCGCTCGGCAGCGGCTACAGAGACCGCATTCCCAGCCAGGCCGGCCGGTAGGCCGCCTCGCGTTGTTTTTGATGGTTTGCCCCATCGGGAGGCCGAGTGGAGGTTCTGCGCAGTGGGCAACTCGGCAGGGATGCCGAGTTAGCCGCCCCAGGCCATGGATGGCCTGTGGCGGCGGCCCACGGAGCAGGACCGGAGCGAGGGAATCCGAGCCTTAGCGAGGACCGGACGCCAGGGGCAGGGCGTTTTGGTTACTTTGGCGCCTTTCCAAAGTGACCCGCCGTAAGGGCGGAACCCTAAGTGGCCGTAACCGCAGGAACGGATATGTACACAGGAGGATTAATGTTTTACGACTTCCAAGCCCCTTGCCACAGATCGAGCTTTCCATAGCCCTGCCTCTGGCATCAGCCCCCCGCGTTCCACCCCCCACCCAACGCCCCCACCAACCCCACACTCGCCTGCAACCGCCGCGTCTGCAGCGCCTGCAACCCCCGTTGCGCCTGCAGCGCCGCGGTCTGCGCCGTCACCACCTCCAGATAACTGACCGCCCCCGCCTGATAACTGTTCATCGCCAGGGCCTGCGTATGCTCGGCGGCATTCACCGCCGCCTGCTGGTCCAGGGCCTCCTGTTGCAAGTCCCGCAGTTGCCCCAGGTTGTCTTCCACCTCACGTACCGCCCGCAGCACCTGGCCGCGGTAATGGGCGGCGGCTTCCTCGAATTCGGCGTGGGCCTGGCGTTCGTTGGCGCTCAGGCGGCCGCCGTCGAAGATCGGCAGGTTGACCAGAGGCCCCAGCGCCCAGTAGCGATTGCCCGCCGCCAGCAGGTTGCCGCTGCCCTGGGTCTGCCCGCCGAGCAGGCCGGTGAGGCTGAAGTCCGGGTACCAGGCGGCCCGGGCCACGCCGATATTGGCGTTGGCGGCGAACACCCGGCGTTCGGCGGCGGCGATGTCCGGGCGGCGTTGCAGCAGGGCGCTGGGCAGTTGTTGCGGCACGCTGGGCACGGCCAGGGTCTGCTGGGTGGCGGGCAGCTGGAACTGGCTGGCCGGTTCGCCCACCAGTTCGCCGATCGCGTGTTCGGTGAGGTTGCGTTGCCCGCGCACTTCGTCCAGCTCGGCCTCGGCGCTGGCCAGCTGGTTTTGCGCGCGGGTCAGGTCCAGCTCCGAGGCGATCTGCCCCTGGTAGCGGCTGCGGGTCAGTTGCAGGGCCTGGGCGTAATCGTCCAGGGACTGGCTGAGGATCGTGCGCTGCGCATCCAGGCCATTGAGCTGCACATACAGGCTCGCCAACTGCTGTTGCAGGCTCAGCCGCGCCACCGCCAGGTCGTCGGCCGAGGCTTCGGCCTGGGCATCGCCGGCGGCCACCTGATTGCGAATCCGCCCCCACAGGTCCGGGTCGAAGCTCAGCGAGAAACCGGCGCTGTTGCTGTTGTACAGCGAAGGCTGGCTGCCGCCGCGCAACGGCCGATGGTCCGACTGGCGCTGGCGCAGCGACTGGCCGCTGGCGCTGATCTGCGGGAACAGCCCGGCATGCAGCTGGCTGGCATAGGCCTGGGCCGCGTCGAAGTGCGCCAGCGCCGCCGCGAGGTCCGGGTTGGCCTTGAGCAGGCGCTGTTGCAGGTCATCCAGGCGCGGGTCCTGGTACAGCCGCCACCACTGGCTGGCCAGCCGATCCGCCGGTTGCGCCGGATGCCAGGGCCCGTCGCTGGTCTGTTCGCGGTAGTGGGCCGGCAGTTCCACGGTTGGCACCTGATAGCCGGGCGCCAGGGAGCAGCCTTGCAAGGCCAGCAACAGCAACACCGCAAGCGGCTCAAGCCTTGGGCGCATGCTCACCTCCGGCGTCGGCCAGTTGCACCAGGTCGCCTTCGCGCAGGGCATCGGGCGGGTTGTCGATCACCCGGTCGGCGGCTTGCAGGCCCTGGTCGATCACCAGCCGCGCGCCGAGGTCGAGGCCGATATGGATGTCCCGCAGGTGCACGTGGTTGTGCTCGTCCAGCAGCGCCACCTGGGTGCCCTGGGCGCGGAAGATCAAGGCGCTGGCCGGAATGCTCACGCCCCGGGTGTCGGCGGGCAGGGCCAGGGCGGCCTCGGCATAGTCGCCGGGCAGCAGCGCGCCGTCGGGGTTGTCGGCGACGAACTGGGCGAGCAGGGTGCCGGAGCGCTGATCGATGGCGGTGGAGTCGCCGATCAGCCGCGCGCTGAAGTGCTGGCCGGGGTGCTCCGGCACCGTCAGCTCGGCGCTGAGGCCGGGGCGGATCACGCTGGCGTAGTTCTGCGGCACCGGCACGTAGAGCCGCAGCTTGCGGGTGTCGGCCAGATCAAAGAGCTGCGGATCGCTGTCGTTGTCGGCCTTGATCAACTGGCCGATATCGGTGTGGCGCGCGGTGATGGTGCCGGCGAAGGGCGCGCGGATGGTCTTGTAGTCCTCCAGGGCCGAGAGCCGCGCGTAATCGGCAGCGGCTGCTTCGGCATTGGCCTTGGCGGCCGCGGCGTTGGAGGTTTTTTCATCGGCCTCCTGGCGCGACACCGAGTGGCTGGCCAGCAGGTTCTGCCAGCGCACGGCGGTGGTTTGCGCCAGCCGCGCATTGGCCTGTTCCTGCACCAGCCGGGCATGGGCCTGGGCCAGCTGCTGGTCGAGGTCGGGGCTGTCGATTTCGGCGAGGACTTGCCCGGCCTCGACCCTGGTGCCTATGTCGCTGTTCCAGCTTTTCAGGTAGCCGCTGACCCGGGCGTGGATCGGCGCCTTGCTCCAGGCTTCCAGGTGCGCCGGCAGGCGCAGGGTGTCGCCCTGGCGGTTCTGCTGCGGCTGGAACACCAGCACCTGGGGCACGGCGGCGGTTTCGGTCCAGGCGGCCACCGCGCGTTCATGGCGGGTGCGTGCGGCCAGGCCGTTGGCCACCAGCAGGGCGGCCAGGGTCAGGCCGCCGATGCCGAGCCACAGCAGGCGTTTGCGCGAGGGGGTGTGTTCAGGCGACATGGGTACTTTCTCCAGCGACAGCGCGAGTGGGGTGACGCCCGTGGACCAGGCTGAACACCACGGGAACGAACAACAGGGTGGCGGTGGTGGCGAGGATCAGGCCGCCGATCACGGCGCGGCCCAGGGGCGCGTTCTGCTCCTCCGACAGGGCCAGGGGCAGCATGCCGATGATCATCGCCAGGGCGGTCATGCACACCGGGCGAAAACGCGTGTAGCCGGCCTCCAGCGCGGCCTTCAGGGCATCGCCGTGTTCCGCCAGGCGTTCGCGGCAGAAGCTCACCACCAGGATCGAGTTGGCCGTGGCCACCCCCATGCAGAGGATGGCCCCGGTCAGCGCCGGCACCGACAGCGAGGTGCCACTCAAGAACAGCATCCAGACGATGCCGGCCAGGGCCGCCGGTAGCGCGGTGATGATCACGAACGGATCGAGCCAGGACTGGAAGTTGACCACGATCAGCAGGTAGATCAGCACCACCGCGCCCAGCAGGCCCAGGCTCAGGCCGCTGAAGGCTTCGTGCAGGGCGTCGATCTGCCCGTGCAGGCTGATGGTCGCGCCCTTGGGCCGCAACGCCTGGCTGTCGTCGAGGACTTTTTGGATATCCCGGGCCACGCCGCCCAGGTCGCGGCCTTGGACGTTGGCGTAGAGGTCCAGGGTTGGCTGGATGTTGTAGTGGGTGACCACCGCCGGGCTGTCGACCCGCGAGATGCTGGCCAGGCCGCCGAGGATCTGTGACTGGCCGTTGCTGCCGGTCACCGGCAGGGCCTCCAGGGACGGCAGGCTGTCCAGGCGGTACTGCGGGGTGGCGGCGACGATGGAATAGGACACGCCGTTCTGCGGGTTGAGCCAGAAGGTTGGCGCCACCTGGGAGCTACCGGCCAAGGAGGCCACCATGCTGTTGGTCACGTCGCGCTCGGTGATCCCCAGGCCGTTGGCCCGCAGGCGGTCGACCTTGACCGCCAGCGACGGGTAGCCGGTGGACTGCTGGATGCGCAGGTCGGCGATCCCCGGCACATGTTGCAGGCGCCGTTGCAGCTCCAGGGCATAGGCGCGGTTGGCGGCGCTGTCGGGCCCGGAGATTTTCACGTCCAGCGGCGCCGGCGCGCCGAAGTTGAGGATCTGGCTGCTGATGTCCGCCGGCAGGAAGGCGAACTGGCTGCCGGGAAAACTTTCCGGCAGGGCCTCGCGCAATCGCTTCACGTAGTCGGCGGTCGGCGCGTGGCCGGGCTTGAGGGTCACCTGGATGTCGCCATCCTGCGGGCCGATGGTGCCGCTGCTGCTGTAGGCCATGTCGATGCCGCTCAGCGGAATGCCGATATTGTCGATCACGCTGTCCAGCTGCTCCGGCGGAATCACCTCGCGAATCCGCGCCTCGATGCGGTCGAAGGCCGCCGCGCTTTCCTCGATCCGCGTGCCCAGGGGCAGGCGCACATGCAGGGCCAGGGCGCCGGCATCGGTGGCCGGGAAGAAGTCCTGGCCCAGGCTCGGCAGCAGGGCGAAGGAGGCCAGCACGCAGGCGAGAAACCCCAGCAGGAAGCGCTTGCGGTTGGCCAGGGCCAGGGTCAGCAGGCCGTGGTAGGTGTCGCGCACGTTGGAGAAGCGTCGCTCGAACCCCTGCTGGAAGCCCAGCAGCCCGCGCACCAGGGCATGCCGCGGCCGGGCGTGTTGCTCGCCCTCGTGGTGGTTGATGAAGGCGTCTTCCGGGTGATGCCCCGGGCCCGGCTCCGGCACATGGGGCTTGAGCAGGTACATCGCCAGGGTCGGCACCAGGGTGCGCGAGAGGATGAACGAGCTGGCCATGGCGAAGATCACCGCCAGGGCCATGGGGCGGAACAGGTAGCCGGCGATGCCCTGCAACAGGAACATCGGCACGAAGACGATGCAGATGCACAGCAGCGAGACGAAGGCCGGGCCAACGATTTGTTTCGCGCCGTCGAGGATTGCGTCCTTCACCGCCTTGCCTTGTTCCAGGTGCCAGTTGATGTTCTCGATGGTCACCGTGGCGTCGTCCACCAGGATCCCCACCGCCAGCGCCAGCCCGCCGAGGGTCATGACATTCAGGGTCTGGCCGCTGGCGGCGAGCAGGGCGATGGCCGCGAGCACCGCCAGGGGGATCGAGGCGGCGATGATCAGTGTCGAGCGCCAGCTGCCGAGGAACAGCAGGATCATCGCGCTGGTCAGCAGCGCGGCGATGATGCCCTCCCGGGCCACACTGCCCACCGACTGCTTGACGAACACCGAGGCGTCGCCCAGCAGCGACGTCTTCAGCGCCGGCGGCAGGGTTTCGTCGATGCGCGGCAGCATCTGGCGGATGCCATCGACGATCGACAGGGTGGAGATATTGCCGTTCTTCAGCGCCGGCATCAGCACCGCGCGGTGGCCGTCGACCCGCACGATATTGCTCTGCGGCGGCGAACCGTCGCGCACATGGGCCACCTGGCCGATGGTGATCAGCGCGCCGTCGACGGTCTTGATCGGCAGGTCGTTGAGTTCGTCGATGGCCGTCGGGCTGTTGTTCAGCAGCACCGTGTACTCGCTGGCGCCGAGCTTGGCGGTGCCCACCGGGATGATCTGGTTCTGCGCCGCCAGGGCATTGCCCACGTCCTGCGCCGACAGGCCCTTGGCGGCCAGGGCCTGCGGGTCCAGGTCGAGGGTGATCTGCCGCTGCTTGCCGCCCATGGGCGTCGGCATCGCCAGCCCCGGTACCGAGCTCAGGGGCAGGCGGATATTGTTCTGCACCAGGTCGCGGATTCTGGCTTCCGACAGGGTCGGGCTGGAAAAGGCCATCTGCAGGATCGGCACCGTCGAGGCGCTGTAGTTGAGGATCAGTGGCGGGGTGATGCCCGGCGGCATTTGCTTGAGCACGGTTTGCGACACCGCCGTGACCTGGGCGTTGGCGGTGCGGATATCCACCCCCGGCTGGAAGAAGATCTTGACGATGCCCATGCCCGGCAAGGATTGCGACTCGATGTGCTCGATGTCGTTGACCGTGGTGCTCAGGGAGCGCTCGTAGGTGTAGATCACCCGGCCGGCCATGGCGTCCGGCGACAGGCCGGTGTACTGCCAGACCACCGCCACCACCGGAATGCCGATATCGGGGAATACATCGGTGGGGGTACGCAGGGCCGCCAGCGGCCCGATGATGCAGATAAAAATCGCCAGCACGATAAACGTGTAGGGCTTGAGCAGAGCGGTCTTGACCAGCCCGAGCATGCGGTGGACCTCCGAGGGAAAACGAACCTCGGCAGCCTGCCGCGACCCACCTAACACGCGGCTTTCAGCCAGGTGAAGGAAGTTTTAGGTTGGGCCTGAATTTCCTTTCACGGGGATTCATTTGTCCTGTGGTGGGTGCCTCGACACTCTGGATGGCAATCGGCGCGAGCGCTTTTTTCGCTCCGCCCTGTGTCGTTTTTTTTACTGCCGAGGTACCTGCCATGAACGCCAAACCGCTGCTGCTGATTCCCGCCCTGAGCCTGGTGCTGCTGCTCTCCGCCTGCGCCGGCCCGATGCCCCAGCCCGACCCCAGGCAAGCCTGGATCAGCCTGGAAGAAGAGGGCCCCAGCGACCTGATGGCCGAACGCGTCGACGGCAAGAACGTCGACGACGGCCGCTACTTCGAAGTCCAACCCGGCGCCCACCGCCTGGACGTGACCCTGTTCGAAGAAGTCGGCGGCGACTCCAACCAGGTCGACTGCCGCGGGCAGGTGAGCTACCCGAACTTCAAGGCGGGGGAGCATTACAAACTGGTGGAGTCGACCTTGGGGACTGAGGTGCGGGCGAGGTTGTATGACGGGGAGGGCAAGCAGGTGGCGAGGGTGCGGGATTTTGAATGTATGCCGGGGTGATGTTGACGCGGCTGGGGATCTATCGCGGGGGAAGAAAGTGTCGGCCGCGCAACGACTGGGCGTGCCGGCGGACTTCGCTCAGAGCAGACTGAACGCCGACCAGGTGCCGACGTGTGACGTCATCCGCACCGCACATGCCCACGTCTATATAGATGCATAGCGTAGGAGCGCGACTAGAAAGCCTTTGGATTTGTATTGTATGGTAAGGCGTTAACGAAATACGGGTTGGTTGACTAATGGAAGGTCATGAGATCTTTCTACTTATCGATAAGTAAAGAGAGAAATTTATGCAGGAACACTACAATCCGGCCGACGTCGAGGCAAGCGCTCAGGCTGATTGGGCTGCCAGAAAGACATTTGAAGTTTTCGAGGATCCTTCGCGCCCCAAATATTATGCATGTTCCATGTTGCCGTACCCGTCGGGGAAGTTGCATATGGGGCATGTTCGTAACTACACCATCAATGATGTACTGGCACGGCAGAAGCGCATGAAAGGCTTCAACGTTCTGATGCCAATGGGCTGGGACGCCTTCGGATTGCCCGCAGAGAACGCCGCATTGGCTTCTAATCAGTCACCTTCCGCCTGGACACGTCAAAACATACAAGACATGAAGGCGCAGTTGAGTCCCCTTGGGCTGAGTATTGACTGGAGCCGTGAAGTTGCAACATGTGATCCTGATTACTACAAGTGGAACCAATGGTTCTTTCTGAAAATGCTTGAAAAGGGTATTGCTTACAAACATACCCAGATTGTTAATTGGGACCCTCTCGATAAGACCGTGCTGGCGAATGAGCAGGTTATTAATGGTCGGGGCTGGAGGTCTGGCGCGCTGGTCGAAAAGAAAGAAGTTCCTGGTTATTACTTTGCTATCACTCAATATGCTGAAGAATTGTTGAGGGATATCGATAGCCTGGATGGGTGGCCGGAAATGGTCAAGACCATGCAGCGCAACTGGATTGGTAAAAGTGAAGGGGTGAGTTTCGGGTTCCCTCACCAGATAAAAGACAAGAATGGAACACTTATCGAGGACGGATGGCTGTCGGTGTTCACCACTCGCGCCGAAACCGTGATGGGCGTGACTTTCTGCGCGATTCCCCCGGAACATCCGATCGCCCTGCGGGCGGTAGAGCTCAATGCTGAATTGTCTCAGGTGATCGAACAATTCAAAGGTGGCGGCACCAGCGAAGCACAATTGTCTGGCATTGATCAGGATGGCGTATTCACCGGCTTCACGGTGGAGCATCCAATCAGCGGCGTTTCTATCCCGGTTTGGGTGGTGAATTACCTGGTCGCGGGGTACGGCACGGGTGCGGTCATGGGGGTGGCGGCACACGATGAGCGTGATTTTTCGTTGGCCCGCAAAAAAGGCCTGCCGATCCGGCAGGTCATTCATATTGATGGGGTGGAGTACGACGACCGTTCATGGGATGCGTCATACGCCGCGAAGGATAAGGGCGTGCTGATCAATTCTGGCGAATTTGACGGCCTGGGACTCAAAGAGGCGAGCGAAGCTATTAGTGCCCGACTTGCCAGCCACGGTGGTGAGAAAAAAATAAATTGGCGACTCCGGGACTGGGGTATATCCCGCCAGCGTTACTGGGGCACGCCGATCCCGATGATTTATTGCGACAAGTGTGGCGATGTACCCGTGCCGCTCAAGGACCTGCCTGTCATTTTGCCTTTGGACTGCATACCAGACGGTTCCGGCAATCCTTTGCTCCAACAAGCGGATTTCCTGCATGTCGATTGTCCGACCTGCGGTAGCCCCGCACGGCGCGAAACCGACACCATGGACACGTTTGTCGATTCCAGCTGGTATTTCATGCGCTACTGCGATCCGGGTAACCAGGACGCGATGGTCGCTGGGCCAGCGAAATACTGGATGCCGATGGATCACTATATCGGTGGCGTCGAACATGCCGTCCTGCATTTGCTGTACGCACGGTTCTGGACCAAGGCGATGCGCGACGAAGGCCTGATCGATCTCGATGAGCCCTTCAAGAACCTGTTCACTCAGGGCATGTTGCTGCGTGAGTGCTTCTACAGAGAAGCGCAGGACGGCGCCAAACGCTGGTTCTACCCGGCGGAAGTAGACGTCAGGCTCGGCGATGGTGGTCAGGCGGTGGATGCGGTTGCCAAGGAAGATGGTTTGCCCGTGATCATGGGCGGCATCGAAAAAATGTCCAAGTCTAAAAATAACGTTGTCGAGCCACGGGAAATCATCGAGAGATTCGGTGCCGACACAGCTCGCCTGTTTACTATTTTCGCAGGGCCACCCACTCAAAGCATTGTCTGGAGCGACAGCGGCGTGGAGGGCGCCTATCGCTATCTGCGACGGTTATGGAGTTTCGCCTTCAAGCACCAAGACACCCTCCTCACGGCAGTCGCGCAGCGAAGCACTCTGGACGAGCGTTCGGCACAACTTCAGTTCGAGATTCACAGCGTGCTGGAGAGCATCAACAGGGACTATGAAAAGCTGCACTACAACACGATCGTCTCCGGCGCGATGAAAATCCTCAACCTGCTTGAAAACGAGAAGGCCGCCTCAGGCAGCGTCATTCGAGAAGGGGTCGAGATCCTGTTGAAAGTCCTCTACCCGATCACGCCGCACATCGCGCATGTGCTCTGGACCGAGCTGGGGTTTGACAAGGACATTCTCGAATCGCAGTGGCCTGTGGCGTCGCCTGAGGTTCTGACTCGCTCAGAGTTGAAGCTGGTGGTGCAGGTCAACGGTAAGTTGCGCGGGGAAATTGTGGTATCTGCGACGGCTGACCGAGCGGAAATAGAGGCCTGTGCACTTGGGGATGAAGCGGTAGCGCGCTTTATAGAGGGCACTCCGAAAAAAATCGTGATTGTGCCGGGTCGTCTGGTCAATATCGTGCTGTAACCATCTGAAGTAGGGGCGCTCGCTCCTTGCTCCGTTACACCAGCGTCAGCCTTCAGGGAAGGCGCTGGTGGCTGACGTCTTCCAACCCCATCCTCCGCGGCGCCGCTTGAGCAGCGTCGGTCTCTTGGCCTCTCAGCGTCTGAAACAGCTTGCGTAGAGGCCTCAGCGCTTCAAAAAATTAGAAATCGTCGTGGATTGCTGACTTTTTAGATACTTAAACGAAATAACATAATGTCATTTGATTTCCTTTCGGACTTAAAAGTCAGGCGCGTGTCTGTGCTTCTATTCTTTTAATGCGGATAATTATTAATTAGGTGGCCGGTTTTTTACAGAGTTACACCTAATGTATAGGGTGATTAGATCATCGGATTTTGGTCGGTAGTCGTCGTACGCTGATTCGTCAAATTTAAAAAAACAAGTTGACTCGGTTGGTGTTTCTAGGACGGAGACTTGTATGTTGACACTATTTTTTAGTTTGCCTAGATTCAACCCGTTCGTTATCCGCGGACGAAAAATAATCAACAGAGGAATGTGAACAATGTCTATTGAAAAAGCTTGCGTAGCATCTAACGAAACCTCGATCAAAGCGGCTGTAGATAACTCCCAGAAAATCAACGAGCAGTATGATGTTGCCGATTTTGTGGAAATTGAGCGTAACGAAGCTTGCCTGCAACATGGCGATGGCGGCGTTAACCACTAAGTTAGCCCTGTTTTCGTCATAAGTTGTCTCGGAGCAGGGCAAGTAAAATTGCCCTGTTTCATTGTTCAGGAGCAAGCAGGCATGGTTGCCAGTCTGTCGGTTAACCCCGATCTTAGAATTATTACGTTTGAACACTCTGCGCTGGCTTATCTGGTCGGTTCAAGCAAGAAAATTCAAATTTCCTTTTCTGTGGTTGAATACCTTCTTGGATTTTCCGCCCGTCCGGCCGCGTCTCAAACAGACTCGACGGGAGAGGACGGTTTACTCGGGAAACTGATCAGCAGCGGATTTGTAAAACTAAGCGCTGGCGCCTCACCATGCGACCGAAGGACCGCTGACCTGGAGCGCTACAACTGGAAGAGTGCTTCAGACTATTTGAACGTTACGCACAACTATCCGTTCTTTGAATATGACAAGGATGGTCGTAGCAAAGACAATAACCGGATGCAAGAATATCTGGCTGTTGAGCAAGAAATTGAGCGTTCCAAAGTTTACGTTGATGCCCCAGTCGCGGCGCAGGGGGTCAACCCGCAGTGCAGTGCGGCACTCATTAGTGATGGCGGCACGCAGGGCGACCTGGAGAATATCCTCAGCGCATTGAGCCTGAGCCTGGGCGTACAAAGGGAAGCGCAACTCAATACGGGCGGTCGGATATTAAAGAAGACAGTGCCCAGCGGCGGCGGGCGACATCCGGTTGAAGCCTATCTGGTGGACTTCGCCAACCAGACTGTCCATCACTTTAATGCTGTGACGTATAGCCTTGATACTGTCAAACGTGTCGAGTCCCCAGACCTGTACACCACGATATTTGGCGTTCGGGATTCGTATATAGATTTTGCTGTTAATTTTGCAGTGGTCTTTACCTGCATCTGGGAGCGCAATATGTTCCGCTATCGCGAGCCGAGAACCTTCAGGTCCGTGCATTTGGATGCCGGGCACGCCTCGATGCAAGTTGAAACGGCACTGCTGAAGATGAAGTATAGAAATCAGGCTCAATATAATCTTCAGGTTATAAACTTCGAACGTCTGTTGGGGCTCGATCCGCTTGTGGAAGGGGTGATGAGTGCCGTCATGATCGGGGAACAGTCGAATGCAGCATGAAATCCTGAAAAACGCTTATATATCCTTCGCGAATAATCGTGACAATACTTTAGAGTTCAGCGAGCTCAGCAGTGGTAGAAGTTTCAATATCGCACCGTCTTTTTTTATTCGCCCCGACTATGCTGAGCGGATGGCTGCGATACGCAATGAACGTCCCCCGGCAACCCACACCCTAATTAATCCGGCCAGTACAACCCATTGGGCCGAGAGAGGTTGGGAAGCCTGTATTCCTTTTTACTTGTTGTCCAGGACCATCAAGTACGTTGATGATGACAAGGATCGAGCGAAGATTCTTGATAATAAATACTGTGAATATGAGATGGCTTCAACGTGCCCGACGCCGAAGGTTCCAGTATTTATCGAAAACGCTCAACCTGCTTTTGCACTACGAAAAATTGCTTCGGCCAGTAATGACTGGATACCGGGCTTTCCGGAAAAAGCACTTAAACGCAGGAGCCATCGAGAATTCAAAAGGCTTCCTCTTGAGGTGGCTGAGTTTCAGGAAATACTGTCGCACTCGGCATCCCGATTGCTGGAAACTCTGGACGTGTGCCAACGACTGGATGGCAGCCGCTTAAGATACACCAAGAATTTCGGTGCGGCATTTTCCTCGTATATCGTGGTGTATGACATCGTTGGCCTGACGCCAGGTGTTTACTTTCTCAATTTGGAAGAACTGAGCTTCGGGCTGATAAAAGAGGGAGATTTCAGAGAGCCGATGTCTCGTATCATCTGGGGTATGGTGGCTCCCAAGACAGCCAACTATACCTTGGTGTTAACCGCCACACCCAGCTGTTATGCCTGGCGCTACCGGCACGATAAAGCCTTGAGAAACCTGTTTATCGAGGCCGGAAGAATCATGCACATGCACGTCAACGCCTGTAGCGAATTCAATGTGCAAGGCGTTACAACGCCAGCGACAAGGGATGATGAACTTCGAGCCCTTCTGCATATCGATTTGGCGAGCGACGAGATTCCCATGTACACGGCAACGATGGGGAAAGTGGGGAACAGAAATCTTGAAGAGTAACGACGCCCTCAGCGACATCTTTTTTGTCATCACCGGCGGCGTGGATGTTATCAAGGGTATCAGCATACTGATGTTGATCAGCGTCGCTTTTCCTCATCAATTCAGTGTGTTGAGCGTGAACATCGACGTGATGTCCGCGTTGATTCCGTTCGCATCGCCCTGGGTGATTGCCTTTCTACAGCTTTCAAAGGTGTCAAGGTACCGCGCCTACAGTAAGTGCGCGGCAGCGCTGATCGTCGTTGGGGCAGTGATTTCGATTCTGTACATAGTTGTTTCGCTTAACATGATTGAGGAAAGTCACCATAACACCGGCCTGTTGGTGTTTTTGTTACTTAGAATGGTGTCTGTCTGCGTTCTGGTGTTTGCTTCACTCAATCAAGCCTATTTGATGTTGTTGGGTTATGGTCGGACGGTGTTCTGGGTGCAGATGGCAGTGTGGTTGTGTAATGTCGCACTTTATTTGACACTCTGGCTGAGCGGTATAGAGTTTTCCTACGTCTTGGCGGGATTGGGGATGGTAGCGATCGACCTGGCGCTGTTTGTGGTGGTTGTATCGATACTCAAGGCGTCGGGGAGTATTCGCCTCAGATCAATAAGGCCCTCGTTTAAGTTCAGTTTGAAAATCAGCAAAATTGTCTTGCCTGAGCTGTCCACGGTGGCCAGCATTTCATTGTCAGGTTTGCTACTGAGCGTTGCCGCATTCAAGATATCCCAGGAAAGTTTTTCTGATTTTCGCATTCCCTTTGCGTTTCAAATGGCCTGCTGGATGATTTGTACGCGCGCAGCTGTATTGATCATCCGCCGCTATTCAGCGCAGGATTCTTCACTGTTTTATAGAGCGATTATTTATACATTCAAGGTCACCTGGTTTGTTCCGGTCGGGCTTGCATTGGTTGTCGCTATTCTGGCCAATCAACTGTCGCCAGGGCAATTCATTCATTCGCTCCTGGCGATGGCTTACTATCCCGCCATGGCCATTGTTATCTCGCTGAATGGGGTGTTTCGGCTGACGACGATGAACAGCATTATCTCCAGCGCTAACAAGTGGCTATTAGTTGTGTATTTTGTGCCTTTGAGTGTGTTGATCTATTTGGGGTATGTCGGGCCGGCGTCTATTATCCATTTTGTGGGCATCAGTTACATGGTCAGACTGTTGCTGATGTATCACTTGCACAGAAAAAGGATTTTTCTGAATGATAATAGATGCCTTGTATAAGTCAAAAAAGTCACTGTTCAGGTATAACACCGACACCGGACAGTTACTGTTTTCACAGAGTGAGCGTTTGTGGGGCAGGCTGTCTGCTGAAGGATTCGATTGCACGGTACAGGATGCGAAGTGGGTGGCCGACGCGATTTATGAAAGTGAACGCTCCAGAACCCGCTATACAGGTGGTGGAAAAGCAGTCATCAATCAACGAATGCGAACCCAGGCTGTATTGTTCGGCAAGCCCCGCCCCCGATATGCACCATCCCTGATAGAGGCCAGAGGCCAAGCCGTTGAGGGCAGTGTGTTCGAGGCCATTAGGTTTGCTTTCAGAAACACGGCGCTCACGCCTTGGGCAATCAATGGTCTGGGACCAGGTGTTCGGCGTGTTTATCCTTCTAATGGCGCGGTGCACTCGTTGGAGTGTTGTTATACAGACCGACACGGCAATGGTTTTCTATACGACTCGTATTGTGATCGGTTCTTTGTAATACACGACGACGCGGAGCCCGGTGAACGTCCAGGCACGTTAGTGGTGCAATGCGATTTTGAACGACTGGCGGAGCGCTATCGAGACGTGCGAAGTCTCAGTGCACTTTACATTGAGTCGGGTCATGCGATAGCCGTATTGTTTCATGCGCTGCAGCTCAGAAACATAATCCCGCTATCGCTGACATTAACCGGTTTTAACCGAGGCGTGAGTGACTACTGCTCATCCATAGCGACCATTACGCTATAAGGTCTCCTTATGTACACGCTGATAAAGCTGGACGAAGCGACGCTTGGCTTTGTTGAGTTTGATATGCCGCTGTATTCGATTATTTACAGTTGCTGGCGAAATGAGCACGCGTTGAATGTGCAGGAGTTTGTACAGTTGACTCAACGGATGCGGGGCGTTTCTGACGATGCCTGGTTGCAACGTAAAACCTCGCGTAGTGGGCTGGGGCGTGAAGCGAATGGTTGGCGTTTGGATGAAGTGAAGCGTCGTTGCATGACACTCATAGAGAATTACTCAAGTCCCGAACTGGACATTGTTCAGGTGTCGTCAGACGACGAAGTGTTTCAGCTGCTACAGCAATCTCTAGTAGAAGAAGTTGATATTGGTCGGCATTCGTTATTGTTTTTGTTTTTGTCTAAACCGGCAGCCAACGCCGACAGGCGTATCGACTGGTTAAGCGCAGGGTTCGTGGCCCAGCAACTGAGTGTTATTGCCGCTGATGCGGGGCTTGGTAGTTTTTCTAGTCATGGTTACGAGCGCCCATGTACTCAAACGCATGGCGCGCTTGATATTGAATATATCGTGTGGATTGGATAGGGGGTAAAAATGAGTCTCGGTGCCGAAGATATAAAAATTTACGACGGAGCCATATCGACCGAATTAGGCGCTCAGTTGAGCTCACTGGCCAAAAAGCCGATCTGGCAATACGGTTGGCGTTCTAATGTTCAAAACGATAATTATTTTTTCTGGCACTCACATTTTGCCGGTGGTGATACCAGTAGCGAGACAGACAGTGCCGCTGTTTTATCCGACAGGCAGGGTTTGCAATCGGTCAGTTCACTATGGCTAGAGATCGAGGCGATGATTGGTTCGCCGCAAAAGTTGCTCAGGGCCTACGCCAATGGACATACCTACGGCACGGAAGGGTATTCGCATACGGACAGTAATCGAGAGGACAATCTGTCTTCAATCTACTTCGCCCACGACGACTGGCAACAAGACTGGGGCGCCGAGCTACTGTTTTACGGTGAGGGCAGGGAGATCATAAAGTCCGTGGCGCCTCTGCCAGGCCGTATCGTCATCTTTCCAGGGTGTATTCTCCACCGCGCGAGTTCCCCCAGCAGGATTTGCCCCACGTTGCGGGTCAGTTTTGTTTTCAAGTCAGCCCCCAAGTAACCTGGCGACTGTGACGTTGCGTTGGCGCGGGGCTGGCATCCATCAGCCCCAAGCCAACGCTGACTTCGTTTGGAGGCTCATGGGGTGTCGAAGATTGGGCCCGCCCTGCCAGCCAACCTATCCAAACCGCCCCGTAATATAGTCCCCGGTCTGCTTCATCTTCGGTTTGGCGGAGATCTTGTCCGTATCGCCATACTCATCAACTCCCCATGAACATGAGCGCGATGTTGTCCGATATGGCACCGCCGCCTGGCCGTGTGCCCACGCTGATGGACGACCTGCTCAACGGGTTGTCCAGCCCTGATCTGCAGCCACTGCTTGCCAGCTGTGTATTTCACTACGAACTCGAATTCATCCATCCATTGAAAGACTTTCTGATCGAAATGGGCCGCGACTTCTGTTTTGTCGCTTCGCGCTACCCGTTGCAGGTCGGCGGGCGCGATTTTGTGCTGGATCTACTGCTGTTTCATCGCGGGTTGAATCGCCTTATCGGAGCCCGAATTATTTTTCCGCTACCCCGTCACAAACCACCCACCTGGCCCGTCATGTCGGTGTATCCCTCAATTAACGGAGCCACCCCATGTCATCCAGCCACCCGACCCAAGCCGTCAACCTGCTGCAAACCATCCCCGAAATCTTCGAAAGCCTGGGCCAGGTCCACGGCCTGATCGACGCCCATGGCCTTGCGCGCAAGCTGCACCACCTGGTGGTATTGCGCGCCTCGCAGATCAACCAGTGCGGCTTCTGCGTGAAGATGCACACCCGCGAAGCCCGTGAAGACGGCGAAAGCAACGAGCGCCTGGACCGCCTGGTGGTCTGGCGCCATGTCAGCGATTTCAGCGCCGCCGAACGCGCCGCCCTGGCCTGGACCGAAGCCCTCACCGTACTGCGCGAAGACACCGACTTCGGCCCGTTGCGCGCCGCCCTGCGCGAACATTTCAGCGAAGCGCAGATCGCCGCCTTGACGGCCGATATCGGCATGATCAACCTGTGGAATCGCTTGCAGGTGTCGAGGCACTGAGGATGGATCGAATCGATGACACGACGGTGTTCGAAAGCCGTCGCAGCTTCCTGCTGGGCCTGGCCTACCGCCTCCTTGGCTCGCGCGCCGAAGCCGAGGACGTGGTGCAGGACCTGTTCATCAAATGGCTGGAGGCCGACAAGGCCTCCATCGCCACCCCGGCCGCCTGGTTGACCACCGCCTGCACCCGGCACTGCATCGACCTGCTGCGCTCGGCCCAGCGCTCGCGCCTGCAATACATCGGCACCTGGCTGCCGGAACCGATCCACAGCCTGCATCACGACTCCCCGGAACACAGCCATGAACTGGCCTCGTCGCTGTCCACCGCCTTCCTGCTGCTGCTCGAACGCCTGACCCCCAAGGAACGCGCCGCCTACCTGCTGCACGACATCTTCGACCTGGACTACCCCCAAGTCGCACAAACCCTCGGCGTCCAGGAAGCCACCTGCCGCAAACTGGTGTCCCGCGCCAAAGCCAGCCTGGGCAACACCCAAGCGCGCTACCAGCCGGAACCCTCACGCCAGCAACAACTGCTGAGCGCCTTCCACAGCGCCATTACCAGCGGCTCGACCCAAGGCCTGGCCGCCATGCTCTCCGAAGACGTTGAGCTCTGCGCCGACGGCGGCGGCAAAGCCAGCGCCATTCGCGAGACGTTGTATGGGCTGGAGGCGGTGTTGGGGTTTGTGGGGGAGTCGTTGAGCAAGTACTGGCGGGCGTATCAGTGGCAGGAGGTGGATATCAATGGTGGGCGTGGGGTGGTGTTGAAAGGGGACGGGGAGGTGGTGGCGGTGGTGAGTTTTGGGTATGACGCAGAGGGGCGGGTGAATCGCGTCTTTATCATGCGTAATCCGGATAAGTTGGTGGGGTTGGGGAGTGGTTCGTTGGCGTGATGTTTGTATCGCGCCGCCCTGAGTGCTGCGGATTGGCAAACCTAGGTCATTAATGCAGATCGTTTAGGCGGAGGTGGGCCACTGTAGGAGCGAAGCTTGCTCGCGATGGTCGTTAACGATAACCGTGTATTGATTGGATAAACGCAGCCTTTCAAGCCCATCGCGGGCAGTCGAGCCTCGGCCGGTCTCAGCCAAAGCGACCAAGCAGGCGATCAAGTAAGCGACCAAGTAGCCCGCTGCACAAGGGGCGACGTAGCTGGCCAACAATGAGATGACCCAACCTGGAACCACTAGCAAACGGGCGATATAGAAATACCGCTCACTCGCAATTGGTTTGGTAGCGTGCCTTCACCTCAGCCACGCTCAGCCACTTACGTCGCGAATGCACCACGCGATGACAATTAGCACATAGCAACGCCAGGTCAGTGAGCTTGGTTTTGTCGCCGGGTTGGAGTGTGTGCAGTGGCTTAGTGTGGTGAATATCGATGATGCCTTCGATATCTGCACCATAGGTTTTGCTGAAGTTGAAGCCGCAGGCTTCGCACTTGAGTTCACCGTGCTTCTTAAGGGCTTCGTCCTTTTTGTGTTTGACGAGCTTTTTGTCCCTTTCCCGTACCCGATGCACTCGGGTAAGCACCTTGCCTTCCTCTGCCTCGAAGAAGCCCGGTTCTTCCTCTTCATTTAAATTTATGGCTGTAGTCGTGTCGGACTCGACGTTGGCGTTGATGGCGGCCACGACTTCGGCGAGTCGTTTGGGGTTGTTAGCGAACTCCAGCCATACCAACTCTTCATCCTTGTTGCCTTTCGCCAAGCCAGTCCGACCGGAGTTGGTGTAGCTCGGGTCCCAGCGCCGGAAATTGTTGAGCTTCATGCAAACACCATTGGTATTGCGAAAGCTCTGGTTCTTACTCATGGCAGTGGCGCTACCGATGAGATTGAGGCTCTGTGATAAGGCTTGGACCTCCGGGTGGTTCTTACCGGGCAACCCATCGCGATGGCGGAGGTAAAGGTCCAGGGCCAGGACAAGTTCGTCACGACTCCAAGCGGGATTGGATTGATTACTGGTGGGTGAGGAGGGCATGGGGCTATCCGTAGGTTTCCCGTTTCTTTGTAGGAAGAAACTCAATATTCAATAAGAATATTCGCGTCTGATAGCGTTTGGGAATCATGCTTTGCGAATGATGGTCGCTGGAGGGAGATGTGCTTCCTAAGCAGAGTCACTCTATTTGATCGTGTACTCGGGGGTAATGCTGTCGATTAGTCGTTGCTCGTCATGGGGACCGGACTTTTGTGTTCGGGTCAGCAACATCTTGTCGTTAGGCGGGTCCCCATCGTGTTTAAGCTTTTGATTTATATGTATTCCTCTTTACGTTTGTTCGATAATCCCCATTTGTCTTCCAGCCAAAGCTTCGCATGGCATGAAGCTGAGCCCCATGCTTCAACAGAGTGGATCATTGAGAGCTAGTTGGTCAGTGCATTTAGCGTCTTAATGGTGGCGTAATGCCTTTACCCTGAGTGCTGGGCTAGGTAGTGTGGCAGCCATGGAGTCGACTAGGCAGCAATGACCTAGGATGCGTGCTAGAAAGCGTTTCCTGCCATGCTAAATATCGACCTCAGAGTTTTTATCAATCTTTCAATGCGTCGATCTGGGCGGTGATTGACCAGTCTAGATTGGTTCAGTTTTCATCCCATATTTTTAGATTGGGTCAAGCCCTTTTTTCATCGCTATTTGATGGGGTGATATGGGATTAGGAGTAGTGAAATGGCCGTATCAGCGGAAGGTAGCAGCTACCGTAGCATCCCGGAACCAGGCCAGCTCGTCGAAGTCCGGCGCCGACAGTGGGTTGTTGCGGAGGTTGATGCATCCAAGCTAGGTAGTGTGCAGCAGCATGCCATCACACTGGCATCTATCGACGAAGATGCATTGGGCGAAGAACTCCAGGTGATCTGGGAAATTGAACCAGGAGCGCAAGTCATCGAACGCGCCGGTTTGCCCGCCATCACTGGGCAGGATGACTCTGATACGCTGGAAGCCTTTCTTGATGCTGTGCGCTGGGGTGCAGCTACCAATGCGGATCGTGGTTTTCTGCAAGCGCCGTTTCGCAGTGGTGTCAGTCTGCAAGACTTCCAGCTGGATCCCCTGGTTCGTGCAATCGACATGGCGCGCGTCAATTTGCTGATCGCCGACGATGTAGGTCTGGGCAAGACCATCGAAGCCGGCTTGGTCATTCAGGAAATGCTACTGCGTCATCGTGCTCGAACTGTGCTGATCGTCTGCCCCGCGTCACTGCAAGAAAAGTGGCGTGTCGAGATGATGGAAAAGTTTGGTCTGGAATTTCGTATCGTCGACAGCACTTACATCAAGGAGATGCGACGCGAGCGTGGAATACATGCCAATCCTTGGACCTCTTTCCCGCGTCTGATCACGTCGATGGATTGGGCTAAGGCCGGCGATGGTTTGCGTGCCTTCCGCGATATCCTGCCGGCGCATGTCAGCTATCCGCGCAAATTTGATATGTTGGTTGTCGACGAGGCGCACAACGTCGCGCCCTCAGCTAGCGCTCAATACGCTATCGAAAGCCAACGCACTCGCTTCATTCGCACAATCGCCCCGCATTTCCATCACCATCTGTTTCTGACTGCGACGCCGCACAACGGCTACACCGAGTCTTTCACTTCGCTGTTGGAGCTGCTCGATGATCAGCGCTTTGCTCGCAACATCCTGCCGGAAGAGAAGCAGCTGTCTCAGGTGATGATCCGCCGTCTCAAGAGCGAAATCACCGACAAGGATGGAAACCTGATCTATGCGCAGCGCAAGCTTGAAGCGTTGCCTGTCGACTACACCACCAAAGAAAGAGAGATTCATCGCAAGCTGCAAGCATTCTGTGCCAGCAGGGAAATCGCGGATGAAGAGTTGGGCGGCGTGACCGGCGCGTCCTTTGTCAACCAGCTGCTACGCAAGCGTTTGTTCTCGTCGCCGGCTGCCTTCGCGTCGACCCTGGAAAAGCATGTCGCGACCTTGGAAAGTGGCGGAGCTAGCAAAGGGCGGAACGAATTGTCCGAGCGAATTTTGCTCAAGGCTATCCAGCGTGCCGAAGAGGATTACGCCAACGACTCAGACGTCGAAATCGCACAGCAAGAGGCCGTCGAGGAAGCCACGCGCCACTCACGCCCGTTGAACGCAGAGGAGCGTATCTTGCTCGATGAGCTCAGGCACTGGGCTCAGCAGGCGATGAATCAAACCGACTCCAAGGCTAAAGCGCTGCTTAATTGGATTCATCGGCATCTGAAGACCGATGGATCCTGGAATGGTAAACGAGTGATTCTCTTCACCGAGTACCGTACCACTCTCGACTGGCTACATCAGATTCTGGCGACTCATGATTTGGGTGGCGATCGCCTGATGATCTTGCATGGCGGCATGGATCACGATGATCGAGAACAAGTGAAGGCGGCATTCCAGGCCGCTCCAGACATTTCCCCCGTGCGCATCCTGCTGGCCACCGACGCCGCTTCCGAAGGTATCGACCTGCAGAATCACTGTAACTACCTGATTCACCTGGAGATTCCCTACAATCCCAACGTCATGGAGCAGCGCAACGGTCGTATCGACCGCCATGGCCAACGTGAAAAAGAGGTGGTGATTTGGCACCCGGTCGATGCTCGCCAAGATCAGGATGCTGTCGGTGGCCACCAAGACGATATCCTGCGCGCCTTGCGCAAGCTCGATTCCATGCGTGCCGATATGGGCAGCGTGAACCCAGTGATTGCACCGCAGATGTCTGGGCTCATCGAAGGGGCGCTGCGTGATCTGGATACCCGATTGGCAGACGCGAAGATTGCCCAGGCTCGCCGATTCGTTAGAGCTGAAAAAGACCTCGCTAACCGAATAGCCAAGCTACATGAGAAGTTGGTCGAGACTCGAGAGGACTTCCATCTCTCTCCCGAGCACATCCAGAAGGCGGTCGAAACCGGATTAGCGTTGGCCGAGAAACCGACTCTCAAACCGCTGACATTGGCGGGAATCGCGCCGGGTAAAGCCTTCGAGCTGCCACCCCTGGGGGGCGCATGGGAGCGTTGCCGCGAAGGGTTGGAGCATCCATTCACCGGAAAAATCCGCCCGGTGACATTCGATCATGAAGTCGCCAATGGGCGAGACGATCTGGTGCTCATCCATCTCAATCATCGCTTGGTGCAGTTGTGTCTGCGTTTGCTGCGTGCCGAGGTTTGGGAGCAGGAAGACAACAAGCACTTGCATCGAGTGACGGTGCGAACGTTGCCTGACGATCGTCTCGAGGCCCCGGTGGTCTTGGTCGTGTCGCGCTTGGTGATCACTGGAGGTAATCACCATCGTCTACATGAGGAACTTACGTTGGCTGGCGGCTATCTGCGCGAACAGGGCTTCAAGCGCGAAGAGGGCGTCACTCGGGTACAGTCCTGGTTGGACGAAGCGCAGCCGTGTCAGTTAGATGACACTGTGTTCGACATGTTGCGCTCTCGTTTCACCACAGGGGAGGAGGCCATCCAGCAATCCCTCGTGGCACGTTCGCGCAATCGTCTCGAGTATTTGGGCAACACTCTGGAAACCCGCAAGAACAAAGAAAAAGAAGACATTCTCGCTGTGCTGGATGAGTTGGATAACGCAATTCGCAAGGAGTTGGGCAAGGACGAGTTGCCTGAGCAGTTTTCTTTGTTCAGTGAAGATGAGCGCACCCAGGTTCAACGCGACAACTCCGCCCTGCAAGCACGTCTCGCGCGCATTCCTGCGGAGCGGAAAGAGGAGGCCGGGGCCATCGAAGCACGCTATGCCGAACCGCAGGATCGTACCTTCCCGGTAGCCGTCATTTTCATCGTACCTGCATCGCTAGCTCAGGGAGGCCGCGTATGAATCCCCTCGATATTCACGATGAATGGTTGTCGCTGATCGAGGTCTCGGGTCCTTTCCTCGCCACGCCGGTACTGAAGCGGATCTTCTCCACTGGTCTACCGGCTGTCGAACCTCGCATTCGACAGTACCTGCGGCAGGCTTATGACGAGTGGTGCGAGGCTCGCGACAACGATGACCCTAGGTTCACTGAGTTGCATCGCGCCTGGATTCATGAAGTGCTTGCCCGTGGCCTGGAATACGACGAGAACGATAGCGGTGAGCTTTTAGTACGAGGTGAGTGCATTCCTTCGGAGTTGCGCGTCACTCTGCCGGAGCACGGAGTCACCTTGGAGCCTGACTATGCATTGGTCTCGGGCTGCCAAAGTCAGCTGCTCGTGCAAATCTATTCGGCGGGTACGGATCTCCAGGCAGCTCTGAAGTTGAATGGGTGGTCCGCTAGTCCAGCCGAGCGCATGGAACGGCTATGTCGGGCCAGCGGATGTCGCCTTGGTTTGGTCACCGATGGTGAGCGCTGGATGCTGGTCGATGCTTCCGTTGGCGCTGTATCGACCTTCGCAAGTTGGTATGCACGTCTCTGGGGGCAGGAGCGGCTGACGCTGCAGGCCTTTCTCACCCTATTGGGTATCCGACGCTTCTTCGGCCCAGACGATGAGACCTTGCCCTCAATGCTGGACGAGTCTCTCCAGCATCAGGAGGAAGTCACTGATGCCCTGGGTGAACAAGTCCGCCGGGCGGTCGAGGTATTGATCCAGGCACTGGGTAAGGAAGACCGTGAACGGTCAGGGGCGCTGCTGCAAGGTGTCGAGCCGAGTGAGCTCTACGAAGCGGGTCTGACCATCATGATGCGTCTGGTTTTCCTGTTGTCGGCTGAAGAGCGGGGGCTCTTGCTGATGGGAGAGGAGGCCTACGAAAGCAGCTACGCCATTTCCACTTTGCGTATGCAGCTGCGCCAGGAAACCGAGGAGGTGCTGGAGCGGCGCAACGATGCCTGGTCACGGTTACTAGCGACATTCCGTGCAGTGTACGGCGGCATCGAGCATGAAATGCTGCGCCTTCCAGCACTGGGTGGTTCGCTATTCGACCCGGATCGGTTCCCTTTCCTTGAGGGGCGCTCCAAGGGCTCCGATTGGAAGATCGACTCCGCGCGACCACTACCGATAGATAATCGTACCGTGCTGCTCCTGCTGGAGGCGATCCAGCAGTACGAGGGACGTACGCTTTCCTACCGAGCTCTGGATGTGGAGCAGATTGGTTACGTTTACGAAGGCTTGCTGGAGAGGACTGTCGGACGAACCGAACGGGTGACAGTCGCGCTTGCCGGTGGCAAGGGGGCAAAGAAAACCCTTTATGCTCTGGAGGAGCTCGAAGCTCTGCACCAGCGGGGGGGCGAAGTGTTGGCCGAGGCGCTCTCCGGTGCCGATGCGATCAAGCGTGGCGGAGGAGCGATCCTCAAGGATCTCGAACGCTCGGTCGATGCTGTCCAGGCTAACCGTCTGCTCACCGCTTGCGCTGGAGATGAAGGCCTGCGTGATCGTGCTCTGCCATTCCTAAACCTGCTGTGTACTGATTCTTGGGGTTACCCGCTGATTTACCCAAGCGGAGCCTTCATAGTCACCACGGGCAGCGATCGGCGTGAGACGGGAGCGCACTACACACCGAAATCGCTCACAGAGGCCATCGTCGCCGAGACGCTGACGCCGGTTGTCTACGTCGGGCCGGCAGAAGGCTTCCCGCTAGAGCGGTGGATGTTGAAGTCCCCCGCCGAGTTGTTGGATCTGAAGATCTGCGATCCGGCCATGGGCTCGGGGGCTTTCCTGGTACAGGCCTGTCGTTGGCTGGCCGATCGCTTGGTTGAGGCATGGTCGAAGGTTGAAGACAGCGGAAAGGCAGTGAGCGTGGACGGCGAAATCCTGGATGCGCCGGGGGCCGGGGAGCCTCTACTCAGGGATACCGAGGCCCGCACCGTGATCGCTCGCCGTCTAATCGCCGAGCGCTGCCTGTACGGAGTGGACCTGAACCCATTGGCAGTCGAGCTCGCCAAGCTCTCCATCTGGCTGGTTACTATGGCCAAGAATAGGCCGTTCGGCTTCCTTGATCATAGTCTGCACTGCGGCGACAGTCTGCTTGGTATCCATCGACTGGATCAACTGACCCAGCTTTCAATGAATCCCTCAGACCAGAGCCAGCTGCGTCTGCTCGGCCAGAATATCGAGCAGGCTGTACGCGAAGTTGTCGAACTGCGTATGCGCCTGCGCGAGATGCCAGTCCGCGATATCCGTGATGTGGAATCCATGGTGCATCTCGATGCAGACGCGCGTCGCAGGCTCAAAGTGCCGGAATGCATCGCCGGTGTCTTCATCGGTGAAGTGTTCGCATCGGGTGGTAATGGCGCAGTGCTGGAGAACACTTTGGCGTCGCTCGCCGTCCAATCCGGGCAGGCCATTGACGGCGACCGGGATGTGCTCGCCTCAATGCGTTGTAGATCTGTCTCCACGCTCTCGGCCGATCTACCCAGCGACAAGCCCATGCGTCGGCCTTTCCATTGGCCATTGGAGTTCCCTGAGGTATTCGCGCGCGAACGCGGCGGATTCGATGCGGTTGTTGGCAACCCACCTTTCCTTGGAGGGAAGCGCATCACCGGAATTATGGGCGACGCGTACCGCAACTGGCTGGTGAGCCACATCGCGGAGGAGCGTCGAGGTTCCGCCGATCTCGTCGCGTACTTCTTCCTGCGAGCTTGGAGCTTGCTGCGCGAAGGTGGCGGCTTCGGGCTGCTCGCGGTCAATACCATCGCGGAAGGCGACACACGGCAGGTCGGACTGGAAGCCATGGTCGGCCTGGGTGCCGTCATCCACTCCGCCTACCCGAACGAACCCTGGCCGGGAAAAGCAGCGGTTGTCACCAGTCGCGTGCATGTCCACAAAGGTGAGTGGCGGGGCGAGCGCTCGCTGCTCGGGCGATCGGTTTCCTTCATATCGGCCTTCCTGTCCGATCGTGAGGAGTGGAGCCCGAAGCGGCTGAAAGCCAGCGAGGGCATCGCGTATCAAGGATCAATCGTGCTGGGCATGGGCTTCGTTCTCACTGATGAGCAAGCAGAGGGCATGCTCAGCAAAGACCCAAAGAGTGTGGAAGTCATTTTCCAGTATCTTGATGGGGATGACCTGAAATCCAGTCCCCAGCAGCGTCCGACCCGTTGGGTCATCAGCTTTTGGGACTGGCCCGAGGAAAAAGCCCAGAACTACAGCGGCCCGTGGCAATGGATTGAGGAGCGGGTTAAGCCTGAGCGGCAGCGATGCGGGGATAACGGCCAGTACGTTTTGCGCAGACCGTTGCCGGAACGATGGTGGCAGTATGCAGACAAGCGCCCAGCTCTCTACCATGCTGTTGGGCGCGGCCATCACTTTGTACATCACTCGGAAGTCTGGAGTTCGGATTCGCGCCCGCGCGAGCAGGTTCTTGTGGCTGGCCGCGTCGGAAAGTACTTTAACCCGTCAGTCGTTGAGAACGACGTCATCTTCCATGAGAAATGCGTCGTGTTCGCCGTGGACGAGGTATACGCCTACGCGGCGCTTTTCAACTCGTCTCCGGTCGACGCCTGGGTGTGGAAGCACTCGTCGCGGATGAAGCTTGACCTGAATTTCTCGCCGTCCGACGCCGTCGAGACCTTTCCCTTCTTGGAGCCCGCCGAGATCGTACGTCTCGATAAGATCGGTCGCGAGTACCTGCAAGCTCGCCATGAGGTAATGACCGATCCGGCCAACCCGATCGGCCTCACCAAACTCTACAACCGCTTTCACAACGCGAACGACGCGGACCAGCGAATTGAGCGTCTACGAGAGCTACACCGCAAGATTGATGCGGCAGTCATGCGTGCCTACAGGTGGGGCGATATCGACCTCGGGCACGGATACCACGAACAGTCGAATCTCGCGGAGAATGACTGTGTGCGGTTTACCATCTCCAACGTCGCACGTGCCGAGGTACTACACCGATTCGCTGAGTTAAACCGTCAGCGTTACGAAGAGGAGGTCGCCCAGGGGGTACATAGCGGGAATGCGAAACGAGCTTCAACCCGAGCTCCGCGTGCTAGTCGATCTAATAGCACCACTCCAATTCAAACGGGGCTCGACTTCGATGTTGTAAACACGCCCTCTAAGACTTGCGAAGCCTCGGCAGCGGAGATTCTGGGGTTCCTTCGAGCCAACCAATTTTGGCACGCGAAGTCCGATATCCTCGCTGCAACTGGCATTTCGGATGGGCAATGGAATGTAGCTATCACCGATTTGATTGCGGGCAATAAGATTGAGCGCCAAGGTGAAAGACGCGGTGCTCGTTACCGAGTCAGGCGAGAGGTGAGCAATGAGTAGAATACTCTCGTATCGAGAATAAGAGCTTTGCCATATCAGTGAAGAAGAGCTAATCAAATAGGACTTGTATATGACCAAACCTAGCGAAGATCGCGCACAGGCGAGCCCAACGAAACAGTTCTTCGTATCGATGCTGACGCGCGACATTAGTCTTGCTGATGCCATTCTCGATTTGCTTGACAACTGCTTGGATGGTGCATTGCGGCTTGTTCACGGCGCCCAGGTCGACTATACCAAGCATTTCGTAAGGATCGAGATTGCTGGGGATCATTTCTCCATTGCCGACAATTGTGGCGGAATCCCTCGTGATGTCGCCAAGAACTATGCGTTCAAGATGGGCCGTGATTCTGACGATGACCGTGATTCAGATGCTGAAACGATTGGGATGTATGGGGTCGGCATGAAGCGCGCCATCTTCAAGATGGGGCGTAACGCCTTGGTTAGAACGCGACATGGCGAGGACACATTCGAGGTGCCGATCACCTCGGAATGGCTCGATGCGAAGAACTGGGATCCCCTGCCGATCAATGAGCCGAGCGAGGCAAACGAAAAGCTCGACGAGCCTGGCACTACCATTCTCGTTCAAGAGTTGCACGACGGCGTCGCAAGACACTTTGGCAACGCGGCTTTCGAAAACGAGGTGCGTACTGCGATTGCTGAGCACTTCACGATGTTTCTCCAATGGGGGCTCAACGTGGTGCTCAACGGTGAGCCTGTTCTGCCTGTTCGGGTCGAAGTGCTCGTTACAGAGGATGAGGGCGGTCCCGCTCCCTACGTTTTCCAGAAGACGATTGATGATGTGCTCGTTTCCATTACTGTCGGATTGAACACCTCCAAGAGTTCCGGCGATGACGACGAGGATGACGCTGGTTTTGAAGGTGACCGCTCATCTTCGATCTCTGGTTGGACGGTACTCTGCAATGATCGCGCGGTTATCGTGGGTGACAAGAACCGTTTGACGGGTTGGGGGGACGGTATTCCGCTCTACCACCCGCAGTTCTCCATAGTCACGGGCATAATTGAGTTCAGATCGCATCGTGCTGACAAGCTTCCGGTCACCACGACGAAGCGTGCCTTAGACACGTCATCGAACGTTTGGTTGGAGTCCCTCGTCAAGATGAAGGAGGGTATGCGGATATGGATCTCCTACACCAACCAATGGAAGAACCACCCACGTGCCGACCAATCCCGCTTCTGGGCAGAGGCTCGGCCGATGCCACTGGGCAAGGTCATCGCGGCTATCGAATCACGCAAACTCGCCAAGAAGTCGGACGGCCACATTGAATTCAATCCCTTGAAAGCCAAGGTGCTTCCAGTGCCGGAAGAGAAGAAGCCTTCTTCCCGAAGGATAGTGTTCTCCCGGCCTATCGAAGAAGTGCGTCTTGTCTCGAAGATGTTGTTCGACGACCAGGAAGAAAAGCCAGGCATCGTTGGCGAAGCTTGCTTCGAGATGCAACTGGTGAAGGCTAGGAAGCAGGGAGACTAAGCATGAGTGCCGGTTCATCGCTTCCGTACAAATTGCGGCCGAATAAGGCTGTGGATCGTGAGCTATTCCTATCGCTGCTCATGCGGCTTGCCCCTACCTTCGGTCTGGAGAAGTACCATTATGTTGGTCTGGGCGGACCTTTTCTTGAGGACTTTCGACTGGTCCACGCGCGATTGGGCATTGAAAGAATGACCTGCATTGAGACTGAAAAGGAAGTTCATAAGCGCCAACTTTTCAATCGCCCGATTGCGTCAATCGAGTGCATCCATAACAGCCTTGACGACTATCTTGACGAGACTGATTTCGATTCGCCCGTCATCATATGGTTCGACTTTACGGAGCCTAGAGGTATTACCTCCCAGATAGAGCGCTTTGCGCGAACGATCGGAACTGTGCCAATCGGGAGCATTCTGCGGGTGACTCTGAACGCCAACCCTTCATCGTTGGGTAGTCCAGATGCGAGGGAGCTCTCCGTTGAGGTCGATGGTGATGTTTCTGAGGATCGGGCACAAAAGCCCACGATCCAAGAGTGGCGGCTCGCGCGCTTCAAGTCGCGTTTGGGGGGGCTTTTCCCTAGCGGGCTGGGCCCTGATGGTATGAGTTTCAAGAGCTATGGGGCGAGCGTGCTTCGTGTACTCAAGCTAGCAGTCGATAGAGAGACTCTCAGCTTCAAGGACCGACAGATCGTCTGGGCCTTGGCTACTCACTACTCCGATGGTCAGCCAATGGTCACGGCGTCACTCGTCGTTTGCCGGACTGATGATGGGGCAACGCAAGATTTGGTCAAGGAGTGGGCGTTCTACTCCACTACTGATGCGCCTCACCGGCTGGATTTACCCGCCATCTCGACGCTGGAGCGTTTGACTATGGAGTCTACGGAGGAACCACAGGCAAAAATGGGGTTCAACCTGCCACGCTCTGACATGGGGGAGGACCCATTCGATGTTTTCAGGAAGTTCTACAGGATCTATCCGCATTTTTCGCGTGTAGAGCTATAGGGGTGGTGTGGGTATGAAGATTGTACCCCATCATCTGCTCTTTCAATCCGATCTGGTAGTAGATGCGATTTATGAAAGCAGTGGGGATGGTCAGATAGGTGGTGAGCCAATCTCCAAGATCCTTCCTGGTTCAGGGAATATGGGTGGATTCAGAGTTTCAGGACGTGGCGAACGTAAGAATTGGGTCGTTCTATTCTCCACTGGTGAGGATCGTGATTGGCCAGATACGCTCGACCTGAACACAGGGAGGTTCGTTTACTACGGTGATAACAAAACACCAGGGCATGAGTTACACGATACTCGAGCAGGGGGTAACAAGGTTCTTCGTGCCGCATTCACCAGACTTCATAACGATGCAGACTCGCGTGTCGATGTTTCACCGTTCTTCGTTTTCAAAAAGATGCCCACGGAAAATGGGGCACGATCGGTGCAGTTCAAAGGGCTTGCTGTGCCTGGATATGCAGGGCTTTCGGCTACAGAGGATCTAGTCGCTGTTTGGAAGTCTTCGAATGGACAGCGATTTCAGAACTACCGAGCGACTTTCACGATTTTGGATGTTCCGGTCGTATCCAGAGCCTGGATTGCCGATCTCGCTTTGGGAAAAGCTCTCAGTTTGAATGCTCCGAGTGCCTGGTGTGACTGGGTGAAGACTGGAAGATACCGAGCTCTGACTGCCGAGCCGACGACGGTCATCCGCTCAATTGTGCAGCAAACTCCAGACACGCCTTTGAAGAGAGAGATCTTGCGGTGCGTTTGGTTGCACTTCAAAGAGTCGCCTATCGCATTCGAAGGATTCGCTGCACGTCTCTATGGGATGCTGGATGCCAGGGTGGTAATCGATGAAGTCACGCGAGCTGCAGTGGATGGTGAGCGCGATGCGGTAGGGCGATATCTTCTGGGCTTGTCAGATGATCCTGTCTTTGCCGAGTTTTCTCTCGAGGCCAAGTGCTATCGACCTCCTGCAGTGGGTGAGACACCTACCACAGTGGGAGTGAAAGAAGTCTCTCGGCTGATCTCGCGTATCCGCCACCGACAGTTCGGTGTGTTGGTCACTACCTCTGTCGTCGCTCGGCAAGCATACGAAGAGGTTCGAGAGGATCGGCAC
The DNA here is from genome assembly GCF_002843625.1 of Pseudomonas sp. 09C 129. NCBI lineage: Bacteria > Pseudomonadati > Pseudomonadota > Gammaproteobacteria > Pseudomonadales > Pseudomonadaceae > Pseudomonas > Pseudomonas sp. 09C 129. Next base: position 3,185,476 of record NZ_CP025261.1, read on the forward strand.
CCGATTGTCTTCATCGCAGGTCGAGATATCTCAGAAATATTGATCGCCAATGGTTTCAATACCGTAGAGCGTATATCTAATTTGCTGCAGAACGAATTCAGTGTGGGGTGAAGGTTGAGCATGGAAGAGAGGCAGCAAAGTGCTAGCCCAGAGGCTTGGATAGTCGTCGATCGTGGCTTGGTGCATGACGCTCGTTTGGCCGACAAGGTCGTCTATCTGAAGGGGAGTCATCCCGCGTTGCGCGAGGGGGGCTGGGTACTGGTTCTGAACCCAGCCGGTGGCATCGTGCGTGTCGGTCATGTCTTGCGTATCCGAGTCGATGCTGAAGGCACTTGGCTGTTCTTCGACAAGGCCAAGATGACAGAGCCTGTGGTAGGGATCGGTAGTACCGGTTTGCTGCCTCCGACCGCTGGCAGTGTCGTACGTGCACCCTGGACAGATTTCGCAGAGGCTATCCCTCGTGCGCTGGGTATCACTCTTGCCGACATTCCGCTGATCGAGAACGAGGCTTATGTTCGCGAGCTTTTACAGTTCGCGATCATGGACGACCTTCTAGGGCCAGCCGGTGGGCCGGAGGAGCTCATCGTCGATATGAGCGTTCGCGATCGGTACCTCGTCGGTAAGCTTGCGCCGATGGAGAACGCCGAACGCGGTGAGGATGTGGCTCCCCCGGAAAAGAACGAGGAAGACGAGCCTGCTGATCTCCAGCCGAAGGCACAGTCGAGCAAAGTCGACTCTCCCCAAAAAACGGGTGGTGGAGACTCCGAAGCCGAGGAGGAGGTGGATACTGCTTCGAACCAGTCGCTCGCACCGTCGAGTTTGGGCTTCACTTTTTGCGTAGATGGCGATGCGGAAAGTCTTGAGGTGGTAGTGAGTTGGGGGCGCTATGAGCGCTTCAACTCCGATGATCCGGCTCATGCCAAGGTGGTCAAGAAGGTGGTCCGTGACGCCGAAGGCCGGGTGATAAAGACTACCGAGCAAGTTCTCAAAGCCAAAGTCTGGCGACGCAAGCCCTCCGGTGGAACCTTCCAGCTGGCGCTGAAGGATGGAGTGATCTCTCCGGTCACCCCTGATTCTGCCTGCCCAGAAGTGATCATCCAGGGTACGGTGCGTTCACCCAACGAGAAGGGTGAACGATTGATCACTCTGTTCCTGGTGAATGGCCAAACGGAGCCTGATGAGAATCGCGATACCGCTTGGGTGTTCCAGCCGGAAATCCTCGTACGAGCCAATGACAAAAATTCGCTGAAAGATATATTCCGCCGCCGCCCAGCATTGGAAGCCGATGCTGGCGCTGCGGACGATGACGATTTACGCGAGCGCTTGGCGCTCGAGATGATCTATCGCGATCGGGTCGAGTTCGCAGTAGGGCACGGCGTTGCAGTGCATGCAGTGTCTGGTCCAGATGTGGCAAGGGCGATAGAGCTGCGCACTGCGGTGATGCCGCAATACGAAGTGCCGGTCACCGAAACACCGGGTTTGGATCCGCAGGATCGGCCAGCGATGCGCAGATTGGTCGACGAAGGTCTGCTGGATATGAAGCGACTGGCAGAGCTGGAGAAAGACCAACTCGTCGCTGCACTCGGGATACTGACCGAGGACTATGCAGCATGGATCAAGGATCAGCGTGCACGCACTGATAGGGATGTGGCTGGCTATGCGCAGCAAGCCGATGAGGCGCTGAGCCACTGTGAGTCGATCCTGATTCGTCTGCGTGAGGGTGTGGAGTTATTGGCTGCGGATGACAAGGCCTTGGCGGCTTTCCGTTTCGCTAACCGAGCGATGGCGATCCAGCGGGTGCATAGCGCGTTCGCCTTGCAGCGTCGTCGCGGGCGCACTGTCGAGCTAGCGGAGTTCGATGTACCGAAGAACCGCTCTTGGCGTCCCTTCCAGTTGGCTTTCCTGCTGCTGTCCGTTCCTGGGCTGACCGATCCTAAGCATACGGATCGCACTCAGCCTCTGCAGGCCTATGCAGATTTGCTCTGGTTTCCCACTGGTGGTGGTAAGACTGAGGCCTACCTGGGGGTGGCTGCATTTACAATGGCGATCCGCCGCCTACAAGGAAATTTGGGGGGCTACGATTCGTCTCGCGGGCTGGCGGTGATCATGCGCTACACCCTGCGGTTGCTGACTTTGCAGCAGTTCCAGCGGGCTACCGCGTTGATCTGTGCGATGGAACATATTCGTCGGGAAGCATTGTCGGCAGGTGATAAGTCACTTGGTGAGAGCGCATTCACCATCGGCCTTTGGGTCGGTAACAAGGTAACGCCTGGCACTACCGAGGATAGCCATAAGTTCATCGAGGCCATTCGTACCCCAGGGCGAAACCCCACCGGAATGGCTTCGCCGGCGCAGCTAACAGGTTGCCCATGGTGCGGAACCGAGATCGACCCGAAGAGGGATATTGAGGTCGACAAGATATCAGGGCGTACGACGATCTATTGCGGCGACAAGCTGAGCACCTGTGACTTCTCTCGTGGTCGTTCGAGCAAGCAGGTACACCCTGGTTTACCGGTGATGGTCGTGGACGAGGAGATTTACCATCGGCCGCCGTCGATGATGATCGCCACGGTGGACAAGTTCGCCATGATGGCGTGGCGTGGGCAGGTACGGAACCTCTTCGGCCGGGTATCGAAGGAGTGTTCCCGCCATGGATTGCTTTGGCCTGGCTCGGATTGCAATACCGGTCATAGGGCTGTTGCTGGTAGGGCTGCTGCTTCGGTCAAGGCTATTTCTCCGGTGCGGCCTCCGGATCTTATCATCCAGGACGAGTTCCACCTGATCAGCGGTCCCTTGGGAACCATGGTGGGTCTCTACGAGAGCACGGTCGATGAGCTGTGCACGTGGCAGTTCGATGGCGATGCTATCCGGCCGAAGGTGATCGCCTCCACCGCTACCGTTCGCAAGGCGCAGCAGCAGGTCAACAACGTCTTCATGCGTCAGGTCTCGGTGTTCCCGCCCCATGGCTTAGATGTCGAGGACAACTTCTTCTCGGTGCAGCGGCCCATCGAGCAAAAGTCAGGACGGCGTTATCTGGGAATCTGCTCTCCGGGAAGCTCACGGCCGGCGATGTTGATCCGTGTCTACACGGCAGCGCTGACTGCCGCTCAAGCATTATTCGATCGATTCGGCAAGGCTGCCGATCCTTACATGACCATGGTGGGCTACTTCAACTCGTTGCGAGAGCTGGGAGGCATGAAGCGTCTAGCCGAGGACGATGTGCAGACCCGTGCGTACCGTGTCCAAATGAGCATGGTGCAGCGGCCAGGTCTGGCCCAGCGCAGCGTCATGAATATCCGTGAACTGACTTCCCGGGTTTCCAACCAGGACATCCCCAAGTATCTCGATCAGCTCGAAGTGATGTTCAAGTCCGAATGGGATCCCGAGCTAGGTAGGTACGTGACCAAGTGGGAGGAGGGCGATGCACGTGCCATCGACATCGTTTTGGCGACCAACATGCTGTCGGTCGGCGTCGACGTCAATCGGTTGGGCATCATGGCCGTCAACGGTCAGCCGAAGGGAACGGCAGAATACATTCAGGCAACCAGTCGTGTCGGCCGACAATTCCCTGGGTTGGTCTGTACCGTACTGACATGGGCTCGCCCACGCGATCTCTCGCACTACGAGACCTTCGAGCATTACCACGCGACGTTCTACAAACACGTCGAGGCGCAATCGGTCACTCCGTTCTCGCCGCGCGCGATGGACCGAGGTCTGACCGGGGCGATGCTGTCGCTGATCCGTGCCAAGAGCGATGAGTTCGCTCCGAACGAGGGGGCGCAGAGTCTCAAGCAGCCTAATCAGGTGGAAATGCTGGATGCGATGAAGGTACTCGAAACGCGTGCCGACAACATCGCGGAGGCCCCTGCGAAGAAGCTCGCTAGCGGCATGCTCAAGCAGCGGGCGGATCAGTGGGTGAATGAGGTGATGCAGGGTAATCGTATCTTGGCGTATGAGAAGCGCGGGCCAGACAAGGACAGGACGGCACCATTGATCAAGTCACCTGGGGTGCAGGCTTGGGATAACTGGACTGTCCCTATGTCGATGCGTGAGGTCGAGCCAGGTGTTCGTTTGATCATGAACTCGGCGAAGATCAACGACGATATTCAGTGGAAGCCTCGCCCAGCAACGGCTGATAAGGATCAATGAAGATGGCTAACGAAAAAACTCACGTTGGTTCGGTACGGCCAAGTCAGTTGCTGTGGACCTATGGTCCGGGTGCTCTCGTCGATTTGCCGAATCTGTCGGTCGTGACGTCCGGTATCGATGTCTGGGAAAAAGATCGTTGCCATCCAGTAATCGAAAATCGTTTGCTCGCTGCTGTGCAGAAAGCGTTGGGGCCCCAGGTGGAGTCGCTGCGTATGCCTCCGATGGTCAAGACTGAGTCACTCGATCCTTTCTCTGCAGAGGCTAATGTGGGGGTTCCAGTCAGACCTTTTCCTCGCTGGTTGCGTTGCGTGAAGTGCGGCATGTTGTCCACTTATGACAGTAACTTATTCGCTCTCAAGGAAAATAGGTATCGCGCTGAAGCCACTCGTTTTGTTCACAAAGATTGTATGGGGTCTAGGAAGGATCAACCGGCCAAGGATGCAGATGCGGTTCCCGCGCGTTTCCTTTTGGCTTGCAAGAATGGTCATCTTGACGACTTCCCTTGGCAGTGGTTCGTCCACAGTGGTCCCAGCGATTGCAAAGGTACTCTGCGTTTCTTCGAAAGCGGCGCATCCCTGCAGACCGAGAACCTCTGGGTCAAATGCGACGCTTGCAGTGCGGCTCGCAATATGGCCCATGCGTTCGGACAGCTAGGCAAGGAAAACCTGCCTGGGTGCCGTGGAAGGCACCCTCATCTGGATCAGTTCGAGCCGGACTGCGATGCCGAGCCGCGAGCGGTGCTGTTGGGGGCTACCAATAGCTGGTTTCCGGTCTCCTTGTCTGCGTTGGCGATACCCCAGGCAAAGGATGGACTGGCGCAGTTGATAGAAGATGGTTGGAAATTCCTTGGGAACTTGAACTCTTTTGAGCTGGTGGCGCCGACAGTTGACGTGCTTAAGACGGCAGGTTTATTGCCTGGGATCGACCAGTATTCCGCAGAAGCCATTTGGGCTGGTATCGAGGCTCATCGTTCTGGAGATGGCGAGAGTGTCACCGAGGCTGACATCAAAGGCCCGGAGTGGCGGGTGCTGATCGACCCGGTGCCTGTGAATGACTATCCGCACTTCTTGTCCGAAGCGGTGGCTGTTCCCGATGGTTTTCAAGGCAAAATCTCCAGGGTGTTGCTGCTGAAGCGCCTTCGCGAAGTGAACGCTTTGCTCGGCTTCACGCGAGTCGAGGCGCCCGACGACTCCGGTGGAAGTGGGGCTGGACCGATCCAGGCACCACTGTCACGTGCAAAGCCCGATTGGGTTCCCGCTAACCAGGTGCACGGTGAGGGCATCTTCATTCAGTTCGACGAGCAGTCGATAGCGGTGTGGGAGCAGGGGGCTGACGTTCAGGCCGCCGATGCGAGTCTGCGCGGTGGGCACAAAGGTTGGCGGAACTCCCGCCGTCTCTGTCCTCCGGAAGATGGCTATCCAGGTGCTCGTTACGTGATGCTGCACACTCTGGCGCATCTGCTGATCCGGGAGTTGGCGTTGGAGTGCGGATACAACGCGGCCAGCATCAGAGAGCGAATCTATGCCGAGGTGAATGAGGATGGTAGCCAGTGCGGCTTCATCATCTACACGGCCGCGGCTGACTCCGATGGTACCTTGGGTGGATTGGTCGAGCTGGGCAAACCCGAGAATTTGGAACGCCTACTGGTTCAGGCTTTGCGGCGTGCACGCATTTGCTCCTCCGATCCCCTGTGCGCGGAGCATGATCCCCGGAAAGACCGTAGTTTGCATACCGCGGCGTGCCATGCCTGTTCCTTCGTCGCAGAGACATCGTGCGAGCGTGGCAACCGGTATCTCGACCGGGCGATGGTCGTGCCGACTTTTGAGAATGCCAAAGCGGCATTCTTCTCGGATGTTTGAGATGCGAGAGCTACTGGCAGCGGTGTCCGAGTTGGTTTCCATAGTCTCCTATGACCGCGTAGCGGCTTTGGCGGCGAAGGTCAGAGGAATGCAAGTCGCGAAGGCAGGAGAACTGAGGGCGGGATCACTGTCCGCGAAGGCCGACAACGCGCTCAAGGGGCTGGTCGGAGCCTGGAAGGCGTCGACCCTCAGTGGCGAGACGCTGGCTGCAATGCTTCTGGCCGCTGCGCATGCGTTTCGTCATGCGGAGAGTCGACAGAGGGTCGAGCTGGTGTGGACTGGGCCGACGACCGAACTCGTTCCTGCTCGGCGAACCGAGCAGGCTTTGATACAGGTGATCGATGCCGCTCAGCAACGGTTGTTCATCACCAGTTACGTCGCGTATGACATTGAGTCGATCGCCAGGGCTCTGAAGTCGGCGGCAGAGCGTGGCGTGAAGATCGAGTTTCTGATGGAGCTCTCGAGCGCTCAGGGTGGCAAGGTCAGCGTCGACCCTATCGGTAACCTGAAGAAGATCGTCCCCGATGCGCTTTTCTACGTCTGGAAAGACAAAGGTGCTGCCTTCGTCAATGGCAGCGTGCACGCGAAGGTCGCGGTGGCGGATGGAGCATATTGCTTCATCACCAGTGCCAACCTGACTGGATACGCGATGGGCCAGAACATGGAGGCTGGGGTCTTGATCTCGGGCGATCCACTGCCAGAGCAGCTTCACCGACATCTGGAAGCCTTGGCGATGACGGGGGTGATCGTTACGACCGACGATTGAACGTCGGGGGAGGGGTAATGTCGCGTAGCGATATCATGCGTGCGGTCAAGCGTGCCCATACTGGGCCGGAGATCGTCGTTCGCCAAGCGTTGCATGCTTTGGGGCTCAGGTTCCGTCTGCATCGCCGAGATCTCCCGGGTTCACCGGACATAGTCCTGCCGCGATTTCGGACGGTGGTTTTCGTGCATGGGTGTTTCTGGCATCGACATCCTGGCTGCCGCTACGCGAGCACGCCGAAGAGCAGACAGGAGTATTGGCTTCCGAAGTTCAAGGCCAATGTCGAGCGGGATGCAAAAAAAGAAGCCCAACTGCGAGAGTTGGGCTGGCGTGTGCAGGTGATCTGGGGGTGTGAAACGAAGAGCAGAGAGACGCTGGAGACGCGCCTCAGGCTTGAATTCGATCTTCCGCTTGGCGAGTCGCCTCGTAGGCCCTGACGTGCTGCACTAGGCTTTCTCCGATCACTTCTCCCAGTCGCACCGGAACGGCGTTGCCGATCATGCGACCGACCGCTTTGAAGGTGATCCGCTCTGGCTCCATGAACACATAGTTCCTAGGGAATGACTGCAGGATCGCGGCTTCGCGCAGTGATAGAGCACGGGCCTGTTTGGGATGGCCGAAGCGACCGTTCCCGAAGCCATAGCAGAGGGTAGTCATCGTCGGGCTGGGGCGATCTGCACGCATGCGTCCGTAGACGCTCGGGTACGTCTTACCACTCTCCTTGCGATGGCATTTGGCGACCAGCTCTGGTGGCCAATCTTTCCAGGTTCCGCCTGGCTTGGAATGAATGATGCGCCGCATGTTGATTGGGGTGAGTGTCGCTGCCCGGTGAAGTGGGTCGTTCGGGTCACATTCTCCGGCCGCTAGGCTAGGGAGTGTGCCGATTACGTCTTCGACAGTGACTGGAGCGTTCAGATGCGTGGGGGGGATGATGCTTATGGGCATTCCTAGCCTGGAGGCGAGCAGTACATGTCGGCGGCGCTGTTGCGGCAGACCGTAGTCGACGCAGGCTACACGGTCATCCCATATCTCGTAGTTTTGATCCCTCAGGCTCTGTACGAAGTCGTGGTAAACCTCATGCTTAGTGACGTCAGGGACGTTTTCCATGGTTACCAGATGAGGTTCGGTTTCTTCGATGAGCCGGCTGAAGTGATAGAGCAGCGGCCACTTGCGATCGCTGCGGGTGTCTTTGCCTTGGTTGTAGGTCGAAAACGGCTGACAGGGGGCGCAACCGGCCAGTAGTCTGTATCGGTCTGGGCGATACCAGGCCAGCAGCTCTTCGGCTGTCACATCCTTAACGTCTTTGGTGACGAAGATGGCCTGGTTGTTCTCTTGGTAGGCGTACGCGCATTGCCCTTCGATGTCATATCCAGCATGCACGGTGATGCCGGTGTTGCGCATGCCTGCGGTAAGGCCACCAGCACCACAGAAAAGGTCAACTGCATCAATCATTGGGATAGGTCCTCCTAGCGAACCGTATTCTAGCTGGAATCGGCGTAAATATCGTGCACGATATTTGGTATAGCTATCAGCGTTACTACGGACGGAGAGGTAAGGGGAGTTTCGTTATGATACCTCTCAAGGATGCTGCTATCTGCTGAGTCATTTGCCCGGACGAATTCGAGATCACTAGCAGGTGGGTCAATTTTTGCTATATGCCTTACTTCTTGACCCCGGCGAGGGCGCAGTTGTGCTTTTGAACCAGATGAGGCTGGGTTGATTATCGTCAGTCGAAGCATTGGTCTCAAAGATTTAGCTTTTGATGGTCCTGAAGTTGGCGACCACTAATACGTCTCGCTTGAGAGGAATGGTTGTGAGCTTGTCCTGGATCAAACACTCATCTTTCTTAGTTATTTCATAGGGAACATGTTCTATGGATTCGAATCGATTGGATCTCGTTGATAAGCAGATAGGGCTAGTACTCGCTAAGAGACGAGGTCGATCGGATAACTGGTGTCTCAGACTATGGAGCCGCTTCATCAAGGCTAGAGATGGTAATCAGTGCGTTGTTTGCTATTCGACGAACCGTATCCAGGCACACCACATATTTCGTAAGTCGTTGTATCCGGCCGGCAGGTTTCAGCCGGGCAATGGCATAACGCTTTGTCACGAGTGTCATGAATTACAGCACTCTATATTCAATGGGCGACCAGATATAAATATGCCGGTGGATGCTGAGGGTGGTGATAATCTGGACGATGTTTTTTTCTACCTTGATTGCCTAATAAAGTCTGCAGATATGCAAGGGCTTGATCACAACGAGTTTTACTACATTGACGATCACATGCTGCTTTTTTTTACGCGCCTGCAGTGTTGCGAACACATATATACGTTTGTTCGGCTCGGGGAGTTCAGTAGGTTGAGTCTTGCTCGTGAGATTTGGAGGGTATCGCCACCTAATATGCTCTCTGCTTTGATACGAGCGAATCTCTAAGGATAAAGTCGAGTGATGAGTTTCACCGGATCCGCCATAGGTTCAGTAGACCTAAAAAGGCCGGCTTGTGACCGGCCTTTTTAGGTCCTAAGTCACACAGAGGACCTTGTCTCAATAATCACCAACATATCGTGCACATCCTGCAGCAGCAACCTGGCTAGATTGGTCACGGTACCAATGTCCTTGTCGTTAGAATCTCGTAACGTAGTACAGGTCATCAGATTCAGATAATTGAGCGTAGTGAGCAGGCGCTCACTAGCACACGCATGCAAATCCACCAACGGCGCATGGCTGTCAATAAACAGCACCGGCCCCTCGCTGGCAATTGGAGTCAGAGGGATAAAACGTTCGGATCGATCTTGAGTATTCATGGCGTCGTTTCTTCCAAAAAAATGAAAAATCGCCACCTGTTGCTGCGAATCAACTGGGTGGCAGCTGTACGCGGGTTCGCAGACCGAGGAAAGAAACAAACCCGGCAGACCCGGAGGTCTCCCACGCACAGCCGCCATAAACGAAACGCAGGCGGAGTTTGCCTGAGTTGTCATTGACTGTGTTGTTTGATTCTTTCTGTTGGGCTGCGAAACCCTGTCGCTGACCGGAATCAGCAGACCTGAAAACTATAGGTGTGGGGCGGATTCGGAACAACGGCAGGGCTGTAGGAAAGGTCTTGATTGCGGGTAGGGCAAGGCTGAGTCGTTGATCCTGCTGCAAAGGGGATGGTTGTAAAACGCCGTAGCGGTTACCGCAAGTCCAGGCCGTGGTGCCATTCAGTCGTTGAGGTGTATCTGGATAATCGGGGGGTGCCGGTTTGGGGGCGCTGCGCGCCCCATCGCAGCCTCGCGGGCTCGGCAGCGGCTACAGGGCGTAACCCTCTGCTCCTCCAAACAACTTTGCTATCCTGCACGCCTTTTACCCATAGCAAGGAGCGCAGGCATGACCCAGTCCGTTGGTGGCGGGAGGCGAGTAGGGGCATGGACGTGGGGTGGAGTGTCTCGCCTGGGGTATTTTCTATCCCGGTGGGCGCCGGCGCTGTTGGTGGGTTTGGCGCTGAGTGTGCCGACGGCCAGCGCCAACCCGGTCACCACTTATCGCGGCACGCTCGGCGATACGCCGGTGGAGCTGGCGCTGGTGTATGACTCGCAATATGGCGGCGGGATGTCCGGCTATTGGTTTAGCGGGGCCGAGCGTTTGCCGATGCCTTTGGAGCTCACGCCGTTTTGGCCGGACAGGGGGCTGTTGATCAATATCATGGATAACCCGACGTTGCCGGCGGCGGCTGTGTCGTTGCAGCCTTTTGCCGAGGGGGCCGAGGCGTTGCAGGGGGCCTTGGTCGATTTGCGTACGGGCGTACAGCAGCCGTTGCGGTTGCAGCGGGTGATGCGTTTTGGCGGGAGTCAGCGCGAGGCCTTTGACGGTGAGTTGTTGCAGCCGGCGGCCGACCAGCAGTTCTATTTCAGTGTGCATGCCGTGCGCAATGCCGGGGAGGACACGGGGCGGGTGGACACTATCCGGGTGCTGAGCCGGGCCACCGGCGAGGTGGTGCAGGAGGTGGGCGGGCAGTGGTGCCTGGCTCCGACCGGGACCCGCACCCTGACCTTCGAGCATTTCGATGCCGATTCCACCCTTGATTTCCAGGTGCAGGGCTACAGCTTGAACGGCCCGTACGGCAGTGCGCTGTGCGCGCCGACCCAGTATTACCTGTACCACCCACCGACCCAGGCGTATCTGCGCCATCCGCAGCTGGAGCAGTTGGCCGCCGAGGGCACGGTGCGCTTTGCCGGCGGGCAGATGGAGTTCAGCAAGCAGGACTTTATCAACTTCAGTGCGGGCACCCAGCGTAGGGACTATTACCGCGTGATCAGCCCTGACCGGCTGGAATTCATTCAGTCTCTCGAGGGGCGTTTCTGATGCGGCGGGTTAATGTTTTTCGTGGGTTGGCGGCGGTGTTGCTGGTGTTGTGGCTAGTGCCGGCGCAAGCGGCCCACGGGGTGTATCAGGGCACCTTGGGCAAGCAGGCCATTGTGCTGACGCTGGGCAGCCAGAATGCGCTGTACCAGGGGACCTATGCCTACCAGCGCTATCGCACGCCGATCCGCCTCAAGCCGACCTTCAGCTTCAGCAACAAGGTGCTGGCCATGGACGAGCTGGACGAGCAGGGGTTGCCGGTGGCGCGCTTGCAGTTCAACGACCTGATGGTCAGCCGCCAGAGCGAGCAGGTGCGCGGCAGTTGGACCAGCTATCGCACCGGCAAGACCTTGCCCATCAGCCTGAAGCTGGTGGCGCTGGTGGACTCGGACCGTTCGTGGCCGCAGCCGAACACCACGCTGTTGCAGAGTGCATCCAGCAAACGCTGGTATTTCCAGGTGCCGATGCAGGGCAATGACCAGCGGATAACGGCGATCGAGGTGGTGGACAAGGCCAGCGGCAAACCGCTGCAGACCCTGACGCTGGCGGCGCCGGGTTGTCTGTATCAAGGGGTGGATATGTTGCAGGTGCAGGCCGAGGGGGAGAGCCTGCGGCTCAGTTTGAGCGACTGCAGGTTGCCGGGGTTTCAGTGGAATGCGGGGAGTGGGCGGTTTGAGGCTTTGCCTTGAGCTGGTTTTGGTTTTGTCGATTGATCTTGGTGTTTAGTCAGACAGGCTGTGCTTGCAGGTTTGGCGACTGCTGCGCAGTCGGGCGCAGCCTCGCGGGCTCGGCAGCGGCTACGGGGGTGGTGTCAGCTCGCGTTGCATGATCAGGGTGCGTTCTTCGCCGTGGTGTTGCTCGCGCAGGGTGTGAAAGCCCAGGTTGGCGTAGAAGCCTTCGGCGGTGATCGAGGCGGGCACGGTCAGCTGGCTGATGCCGGCGCTCAGGGCCTGGCGTTCCAGCTCGGCCATCAGTTGGCGGCCGATGCCCTGGCCTTGCCGTGCGGGGGCGACGAAGACCGAGCGCACCACATGGCCGTCGAGGCTGGCGGTGCCGACGATTTCGCCGGCCGCCTGTGCCACCCAGACCTGGCGTTTGCTCAATAGCTGTCGCACGGCGTGCGGGCTGAAGTTTTCCTGCACCTGGGCGATTACCGCGGCGGGGTAGTCCTGGGCGTTGCTGGTCTGCAGGGCGGCGATGATCAGGCGGCTGATGGCGTCGGCGTCCTGCGCGTGGGCGGGGCGGATTTCACAGTCCATGTGGGGCGTCCTTTGAGGGGTAGGTCTGGACACTAGCCTTGGTGGGGATTGTTCGCTAGGGGTTGTTTACCAACTGCCATAGGGAATGCCGTACTTCTCTATGTAGCGCTTGGAGTTCTCGGGTAGCGGATAATAGTGCCCGTTTGATTTACCGAGGTGCGGTCCCAGCGGTTCAATTTCAGCTTGTGCACGAGCGACCTTGACCGTGTTGCGGCATTCATCTCTGACCCAGACTTGCACGATGCCACCCGGAGTGAGACCTAAATAGACCGATGCCATATAGCGAGCGATCTGATGCGGAGTTTCTGGGCAGCGTCGGTTAGTCGAGGTGGTCATTATTTTCCGGGCCTCTTCCGGGATATCCACCCATGCTCGATAGGTCTGTGGCTCTACGACCGATTGCCAGCGTACGAAAATGCGCTTGGGCAGGTCAGCGCCAACCACTGACTTACCGCTACCTCCAACTCCCTTCCCGCCCCATCCTCTGGCCCACTCTTTGTCGTAACCCATATCACCACCCGCAGCGGAGCCACCGCCAGTGCGAAGGAATAGCTTGCCGTTGATATCTTCAACTGCGCTGTCTTCGACCCAAACTTTCATATAGAACGGCTCGCTGAAGCCAAGTTGCCACCAAGGTGCCTTGGGGTCGTTTTTTCCAGATAGCGGATCACTGGTCCAGCAACCAGTCAACAGCAGTGTGCCCAGCAGGGCGATGAATGCTCTCATTACCAAAGCGTCCAATCAGGTACGTGAGGATGTTGCACACGCACGGCATCCACCGTGGGGGCGTTGATATAGACGACTTTAAGGCTGCCGCCGTCCTGTTTGCCCAGCGGGTGGTTCCAGTGGGCAGAGAGATGGATATAACGCAGCTTGAGCATGGTTTCCTCGGCTGGCGTCGTACTGTAGTCACCAGCGACAAACCTGTCACAAAGGGTTTGCAGCTCTTGCGGGATGGCGTAGTCCGCATCTTGTTCGTCGATGGGGTTGAAGCGCACTCCATTCTGCCTGGCCAGTTCATACATGACACGAAGGTACACCCTCGATAGCCTGTTGCTCATAGGGCGCTTGAGCTGCAGGCCGGCATACACTCGCTTTTGTCGTACGCCGAGGCGGTCCTGTGGATCTTGCGGCAATAGCAATGGCTCCGGTGTGACGATCTCCAGCCATTGTGCGGGCCAACCCTTGGACAGCCAGCGCTTTCTCGTCTGTACCGCTTCCCGATAAATCGAGGTTTGGGTTACATCGGCATTGATCGGCACCTCCAGCGCTTGCATCGGACTGACCAGTACACACTCCTGCACCTCATTCAGATAACCGCCGCCGATATCCGAGTGTGCGCCGGGCAGGGTGATCTCTACGTGATCGGGCTTGACCCGGCTCAGGGCAAAGTTGGCGCGGTACTCGTCGCGGGCGACTAGTTGCACTACTGAGCGAAAGTAACGGCGGTCGAGATGAAGCTTGAGGCCTGGGGCAATCGCGCTGCGGACATTGCCCAGATTACTCAGTCCGGCAACTGACGGCACCGTATCGAACAAGCCAATAAAACCCATGTCGACATTGTGGCCGTACTGCCGGTTGAAGTTAGGGCTGAAGGCGTCGGAATAGCTGTGCAGAATCAGCTCAAACGGGCCAAGCCAGCGCACGACTTCATTGGCAAAATGTCGGGCCGATGCCGCGCCTCGGCTAAAGCCAAAAGTATCGAAGATCAGTGAAGTGATCTCGCCTTCGGGGTTCTCTTTATGGATATCGTTGATATGTTCTTTGATCTCACGGAAGGCCCTTTGCACACATCCCAATACTCCGGTGTCGCCACGCCCTGTACCCGAGGTGATCAGGCTGTCTTTTTCACCCGTCTGTGTGCCGATACCCTCAACATAGATTGAACGAAACGCTCGCTTTTTCAGTTCTCCACCCTCGCTTTCTCGGCTGGAATAGTACAAATCACTCAACCGCTTAACATTGCTCACATCATTCCCATAACTACTCTCCGGATCCCTCATATGCGGCTTGCAGCTGCCATCGATATCCCTGGCTTCAATGGCATGCTGTGCGCCGCAAACCTGGCCCATGGCCGAGTTGCTGGCGTTGTTACCGGTACCGTCGAAGAACACACCGATGCGCAGCGCCACCTGGACCTTTTCAGGCGGTGGCGTGGGTTCCTTGGCGTACTTTTCGTACTGGGCCCAGAGCTGTTCACCGTAGCTGGGTTGGTCGGTTTCGGCGGCGCGCTCCGCTGGGAGCTGGTTGGGGTTGGCGGGCCGTAGAAGGTTGGGCATCGGCCCGGGTCCGTTGCTGGCCATGGCAGGTCCTGGTTCAAGCGAAAGGGGCGCTGGAAACCGTACCGGGAATGGTGGGGCAGGGATTTAGGAGGAATCTGCAAGCGTCGACGCAGTGGCTGATTTGGTTGTAGGAGCGATTGATTGCCGGGATGTTTTTGTTGCCTGGGCGGGCGCTATCGCGAGCAAGCTTCGCTCCTACAGAAGAGCGTTTGCTCGCGATTGCGGGTTCAACGCCAGGCGCCGAGTGCTCCGAGGCTGAGCATCACCGCCGCCAGCATCCCCACCAAGGCAAACAGCTGCTGCAACCGCGGCCCGGCCAGATAGCGGGCGACCTGTCGGCCGGCGATCAACCCCAGCACTGCGCCAATGGCGAAGGGCGCGCCCACCGCCCAGTGCATCACACCGCTGAGGCTGGCGGTGATCACGCTGCCGGCGGACACCAGGGCGATCACCGCCAGGGAGGTGGCGACGATGCTTTTGCTGTCCAGGTTGGTGTAGCGGGTCAGCGCCGGGATGATCACGAAGCCGCCGCCGACCCCGAGCAGCCCGGAGAGCATCCCCGAGAGCATGCCGGTGACGGTCAGCGCGCGGGCGCAGGGCAGGGTCCAGCGCAGCCGGCCCTGCAGGGGGTTGAGCACGCAGGGCTGGAAGGCCGCGCGGGGTGCCGGTTGGCCGTGGCGCAGTTCGCGGGTGGCCTTGAGCAGGATGCGCCCGCAGGCGTACAGCAGCACCGCGGAAAACAGCAGGGCCAGCGGCAGGTTCGGCAGACGGTGGGCCAGCCACAGGCCCACGGGCGCCATGAGGATGCCGATGGCGGCGACAAAGCCGGCGGCGCGGTAACGCACGATGCCTTCGCGCAGCCCCAGCACCGCGCCCACGGCGGCCGCCAGGCCCACCGCGAGCAGGCCGATGGGCGCGGCCTCGACCATGCTCAGGCCGAGGCCGAACACCAGCAGCGGCACTGCGAGAATCCCGCCGCCGGCCCCGGTCAATGCCAGGATCGCCCCGATCAGCGCGCCGAGGCCGGCGCCCAGCAAGCTGTACTCACTCATGATTCCGGCAGGTCCGTCACCAGGCTGGGCCGAGCCAGCCACTCATGGCCCTTGAGCATGCCGCGCCAGTACAGCGGCGGCAGGATGCGTTCCTTCAGCCACCAGGCGCGGCGGGTCGGCTGGCGACCGTCCAGCAGCCAGGCCGGAAAGCTTGGCGCGACCTTGCCGCCGTAGGTGAATTCGGCGAGGACGATCTTGCCGCGCTCCACGGTCAGTGGGCAGGAGCCGTAGCCGTCGTACTGGGCCCGGGTCGGCAGGCGCTTGAGGTTCACCAGCACGTTGGTGGCCACCACCGGCGCCTGCTTGCGCGCCGCCGCCGCGGTTTTCGCGTTGCTGGTATTGGTCCCGTCACCGAGGCCGTGGATGTTGCTGTAGCGCTTGTGCCGCAGGCTGTGCGGGTCGACATCGATCCAGCCGGCGGCGTCGGCCAGCGGGCTGTTGCGGATAAAGTCCGGGGCGGTCTGCGGCGGCACCACGTGCAGCATGTCGAAGGGCAGCTCGATGCGCTCCTGCTGGCCATCGGCGCCGTTGCGGACGAAGGTCGCCCGCTTACCGGGGCCGTCCACCGCCACCAGGTTGTGGCCGAAATCCAGGGCGATGCCGTATTTCTTCACGTACTCCATCAGCGCCGGCACATAGTCCGGCACGCCGAACAGCACGCCGCCGGCATTCAAGAAACGCGTGTTGATCTGCCCCAGCCGGCCGTTGCGCAGCCAGTGATCGCAGGACAGGTACATGGCTTTCTGCGGCGCGCCGGCGCATTTGATCGGCATCGGCGGCTGGCTGAACAGCGCCTGGCCCTGCTTGAGGTTCTGCGCCAATTGCCAGGTGTAGGGCGCCAGGTCGTAGCGGTAGTTGGAGGTCACGCCGTGCTTGCCCAGGGTTTCGCTCAGGCCGTCGATGGCGTTCCAGTCGAGCTTGAGGCCGGGGCAGACGACCAACTGGTCATAGCCCAGCACACGATCGTCGTTGAGTACCAGGGCGTTGTGCTCCGGCTCGAAGCTGCTCACCGCCGCCTGAATCCACTTCACCCCCTTGGGGATCAGCGAGGCCATGCTGCGGGCGGTGTCTTCGGCGCGGAACACCCCGGCGCCGACCAGGGTCCAGCCGGGCTGGTAATAGTGGGTGTCGGCCGGGTCGATGATGGCGACGTCCAGGTGCGGTTCGCGGCTGATCAGGCTGGACGCGGTGGTAATGCCGGCCGCGCCGCCGCCGACGATCAGCACCTGGTGGCTGCCGTTGACGGCTCGTGGGATGGGGGAAATCGGGCGCATGGCAGCGTCTCCTGGTGGAGTGGCGTTATAGGTGTTAAAGGGCGTTCAGCGGGATCTTCAGGTAGCTCACGCCGTTGTCGTCGGGCTCGGGGAACTGGCCGCTGCGCATGTTGACCTGCACCGACGGCAGGATCAGCACCGGCATTTCCAGGGTGGCGTCGCGGGCTTCGCGCATGCGCACAAAGGCGTCTTCGTCGATCCCTTCATGGATATGGATATTGTGGGCGCGCTGTTCGGCGACCGTGGTCATGTATTGCAGCTCGCGGCCGTTGGGCAGGTAGTCGTGACACATGAACAGCCGGGTCTGCGCTGGCAGGGCGAGGATCTTGCCGATGGAGCGGTACAGGGTGCGTGCGTCGGCGCCGGGGAAGTCGCAGCGGGCGGTGCCGTAGTCGGGCATGAACAGGGTGTCGCCGACAAAGGCCACGGTCTCTTCAGCGACCTGTACCAGGTAGGTCATGCACGCCGGGGTATGGCCGGGGGTATGCAGGGCGCGGGCCTGGAGGTTGCCGATGGCGAAGCGGCTGTCGTCTTCGAGCAACACGTCGAACTGGCTGCCGTCGCGGGCAAAGCCCTGGCCTTCGTTGAACAGCTGGCCGAACACCTGCTGCACCACGGTGATCTGGTTGCCGATCGCCACCCGGGCGCCGAGCTGCGCCTTGAGGTACGCCGCGGCGGACAGGTGATCGGCGTGCACGTGGGTCTCGAGGATCCAGTCGACCTGGGCGTCCAGTTCGCGTACCCGGGCGATCAGTTTGTCGGCGGACTCGGTGCGGGTGCGGCCGGACTTGGGGTCGTAGTCCAGCACGCTGTCGATCAGCGCGCAGCGCCGGGTGTCGAGGTCCATCACCAGGTAGCTGATGGTCCACGTCTGGCTGTCAAAAAAGGCTTCTACGCACAGCGATGCGCCGATGATCATGGGGTTCTCCGAACAATAGGGTGACGCCGGCCAAGGCGGGCAGTCGTCCCTTGGACTGTCAATAAGCGTGCCAACCGGCGCGCGCTGCTTTTACCGCCCATTCATTGAATTCAAAGGCCTGGGGTGGGCGTTCTGGCTGTCACTGTCAATTGTAGGTGGCAGTCGATTGGCAGTTTCTGGCAGGAAATGGCAGAACCCGGGCCCATGGTTTAAGCTGCCGCGCAACGCCCAGGAGTTGCCATGCCCCAGTCCCCGAATGCCCTCGCCAATCCTGAAATGTTAGCCCTGATGTCCTATCTGGAGCATGACGCGCAGCCGACGATCCTGTTAGACACCGACTACAACATCCTCGCCGCCAACACCGCCTACCAGCGCCAGTTCGGCGTCGAGGGCAAGCCCCATGTCGGCGCCAAGTGCTATCGGGTGTCCCACCAGTTCGCGGTGCCGTGCGACCAGGCCGGCGAGCATTGCCCGATGCGCAAGGCCTTCGAGACCCGCCTGCCGGAGCGCCTGCTGCATATCCATCACACCCCGCGCGGGCCGGAGCATGTGGATGTGGAGTTGCGGCCGATCCTCGGCGACACGGGGCAGGTGGTGGCTTACGTCGAGCGCCTGAGTTCGGTGGCGGTGGCCTCGGTGCAACCGCAGCAGAAGGGGCTGGTGGGGCGTTCACCGGCCTTCAATGCGGCCTTGAGCGCCTTGCAGCGGGCGGCGCCGTCGCAGATCCCGGTGCTGTTGCAGGGCGAATCCGGCACCGGCAAGGAGCTGTTCGCTCGCGCCCTGCATGACGGCAGCCCGCGTGCCGGCGGGCCGCTGGTGGTGGTCGATTGCACTGGCCTGACCGAGTCGCTGCTGGAGAGCGAACTGTTCGGTTACGAGAAGGGCGCCTTCACCGGCGCCCTGCAACGCAAGATCGGCCTGGCCGAGGCGGCTCATGGCGGCACCCTGTTTCTCGACGAGATCGGTGAAGTGCCGCTGGCGATGCAGGTCAAGCTGCTGCGGCTGATCGAGTCCGGCAGCTTTCGCCCGGTGGGTAGCCTGCGCACCGTGCATTCGGACTTTCGCCTGGTCTCGGCGACCCACAAGCCGCTCAAGGAAATGGTCGCCGCCGGCACCTTCCGCCAGGACCTGTACTACCGCATCAGCGCCTTCCCGATCCGCCTGCCGGCCCTGCGCGAGCGCAGCGACGACCTGCCGCTGCTGATCGACAGCCTGCTGCAACGCCTGGCGCCGGGCGCGGTGCCGCGGGTCGCGCCAGAGGCCCTGGAGCGCCTGGGCCTGTATGCCTACCCGGGCAATATCCGCGAGCTGCGCAATATTCTCGAACGGGCGCGGTTGTTCAGCGACGACGGGGTGATCCGCGTCGAGGACCTGCCCGAGGAATTGCGCGCCGGCAGCGCCGCCGCCACAACGCCACCGAGCCGGCGCCGCGCGGGCAAGGACCTGGAACAACTGGCCCATGCCCTGGAAGTGTTCGAAGGCTCGCGCAGCGAACTGGCCAAGGCCCTGGGCCTGAGCGAGCGCACCCTGTACCGACGCCTGAAGGCCCTGGGTATTTCCTGAGCCACGCCATATCGCCCCCCTCGACATTCCGCTCCCGCGCAATGCCTGTGTAGCCGCTGCCGAAGGCTGCGATCGAGCGGCACGCTCGCGGCGATCTTGCTGGCGCCGGAGACCCTGCGGGTCTATCGCAGGCTTCGCCAGCGGCTATAGGGATTCTGTGATCCCCTCGATATTCCGGCCCCGCGCAATGCCTGTGTAGCCGCTGCCGAAGGCTGCGATCGAGCGGAACGCTCGCGGCGGTCTTGCTAGCGCCAGAGACCCTGCGGGTCTATCGCAGGCTGCGCCAGCGGCTACAGGGATATGCGCCCCCCTCGACATTCCGGCCCCGCGCAATGCCTGTGTAGCCGCTGCCGCAGGCTGCGATCGAGCGGCACGCTCGCGGCGGTCTTGCTGGC
The DNA here is from genome assembly GCF_002843625.1 of Pseudomonas sp. 09C 129. Lineage (NCBI taxonomy): Bacteria > Pseudomonadati > Pseudomonadota > Gammaproteobacteria > Pseudomonadales > Pseudomonadaceae > Pseudomonas > Pseudomonas sp. 09C 129. The sequence continues at coordinate 3,205,330 of NZ_CP025261.1, forward strand.
GCCAGAGACCCTGCGGGTCTATCGCAGGCTTCGCCAGCGGCTACAGGGTTGCTGCGTCCCCCTCGATATTCCGGCCCCGCTCAATGCTTGTGTAGCCGCTGCCGAAGGCTGCGATCGAGCGGCACGCTCGCGGCGATCTTGCTGGCGCCGGAGACCCTTCGGGTCTATCGCAGGCTGCGCCAGCGGCTACAGGGATGCGCTTCGGCGGTAAGGGGGGATTAGCTCCAGGGCACGATGGCGATGCGCCGTGGTCGTAGTTTCTGCCCGCCTTTCTTTCGACGTCACGCCAGTGGCGCCGGGCCTTTGAGGAGTCGCCATGAGCCAGGATCTACTCGCCACCGAAACCAATCGCCGGCAGTTGCAGCAGATCATTTCCGGACTGTCCGACGGGGTCATCCTGCTCGAGGCGGACCGGCGCATCGTCTGGGCCAACGAGGCGGCGCTGGCCATGCACGGGGTCGAGGAGATCGCCGAGCTGGGCGCCGACGACCAGCAATACGCCGAGCGTTTCGCCCTGCGTTATCGCAACAACCACCCGCTGGCGCTGGACAGCTACCCGATCAACCGGGTCGCCGCCGGGGAGACTTTCAGCGATGTGGTGGTGGAGGTGCGCAGCGGCGAGGGCGAGGAAGAACGCACCTGGGTGCATCGGGTGCGCAGCATGATCCTCACCGACCGCGCCGGCGAGGTGGAATCCCTGGTGCTGATCCTCAGCGACGCCACCGAGTGGGCCAGCGCCGAACAGCGCTTCGAGAAGACCTTCAATTCCAACCCGGCGCCGGCGGTGATCTGCCGCCTCAGCGACCTGCGCTACATCAAGGTCAACCAGGGCTTCCTGGAAATGACCGGTTATGCCCGCGACCAGGTGATCGGCCGCTCGGTGTACGAAGTGGATGTGCTGGAGGGCGCCGAGCGCAAGGACCTGGCCATCGAACGCCTGAACCAGGGCGCGACCATTCCGCAGATGCAGGCCGAACTGCGCCTGCCCGAAGGCGGCAGCAAGCTGGTGATCGTTGCCGGCCAGCCGCTGGATATCAACGAAGAAGACTGCATGCTGTTTTCCTTCATGGACCTGGAGCCGCGGCGCAAGGCCGAGACCGCCCTGCGCCAGAGCGAGGAGCGCTTTGCCAAGGCGTTTCGCCTGACGCCGGTGCCGACCCTGGTCTGCGGCGCCGACAGCCAGCAGATCGTCGACGTCAACGAGGCCTTTCTCGACAGCACCGGTTATGCCGCCGAGGAGCTGCTGGGCAAGACCGTGGAAGAGGTCGGTTTCATCGCCAGCCCGCAGGCCTGCGCCAGCCTGTTCGGCGCCCTGGAGAAAAGCGCCGATGTGCGCAACGTCGACCTTCGGGTGGCGAAGAAGGGCGGCGAACTGCTCGACTGCGTGGCCTCGGCCGACACCGTGGATATCCAGGGCAAGCCCAGCTACCTGCTGGTGCTGATGGACATCACCGAGCGCAAGCGCTCCGAGCTGGAGCTGGTGTCGGCGATCGAGGAGGTGATGCGCGATGCCTCGTGGTTCAGCCAGACCCTGATCGAAAAGCTGGCCAATGTGCGCAGCGCCAACCAGGCCGAGCAGCCCAGTGCGTCCTTTACCGACCTGACCGCCCGCGAGCGCGATGTGCTGGGGCTGATCTGCGAGGGCCTGGCCGACAAGGAGATCGCCGCGCGCCTGCAACTGGCGCCTAGCACGGTGCGCAATCACGTGGCCACGGTGTATTCCAAGCTGGCGGTGCACAGCCGCGCCGAGGCCATCGTCTGGGCTCGCGAACGCGGGCTGTTCAGCGGCGACCGTCGCGGCAAGGCTCAGCGCTGAAAGGTGCAGCGCTGACCGGTGCAAATGCACCAGTGCCACCAGTACAAATGGCGCTTCTGCGGCGTCACAGGGTTTCTTAGGCTGGGTGAGGTGCGGCGCCGTGGCGGACACGGGCCGTGCACCGAACATCATCAGCTGAAGGAATGCACATGCGTAGCGAACAGATCAAAGGTGCGGTGGGCACGGCGGCCGGCAAGGCCCAGGGTGCAGTAGGCGAGCTGCTGGACGATCAGCAGATGCGCCTGGAGGGGGCGGCCCGCCAGGCCGCCGGGCAATTGCAGGAAACCTATGGCGATGCCCTGGACCGCGTCTCCCGCTTCGTCCGTAACAAGCCCATGGCCAGTGTCGCCATCCTCGCCGGGATCGGCCTGCTGGCCGGCCTGTTATGGCGTCGCCGCTGAGGAAGGCCTGGGTGATTTCCCGGGCGCAGTTGCGCCGCTACATCGAACAGGGCTTCGCGCCCCTGGCCTGTGCCTTCAGCACCGGCTCCGACTCCACCTTCACCCTGCGGATCTACGAACCGCAGAGTGGCCGGGTCGACCTGGTGGTCACCGGCATCGACCCGCGGCTGCTTGAGACTGAAGCGGACGTGCTGGCGATGATCGAGGAGCTGCGGTACGAGTTGCGCAGCAACTCCATCAGCCTGCTGCATTTGTCCTGCCCCCCGCCGACATGCTCTTCGTAGGGGAGTGGCGTGGGTAGCTGCGCTTCAGCCCTTGGCGATCAGGCTCGGCCGGCAATCGAGGCTCAGGCGCGCGCCGCCACTGTCGCTGCTGCCGACGTCGAGCTTGAAGCCGTGCAGGCTGACGATGGCGGCGACGATGGACAGGCCCAGGCCGAAGCCGCCGTGGGAGTTGCTGTCGTCGACCCGGTAGAAGCGCTGGAACACCGCCTTGCGCTCGGCCTCGGGAATGCCGGGGCCGGAGTCGAGGACTTCCAGGCGCGTACAGCCGCCGTCCTCGACACCGCGCAGAATCACCTCGCCGCCCGGCGGGGTGAACTTGATCGAATTGCTCAACAGGTTGGCCAGGGCCTCGAACAGCAGGGCGCGGTCGCCGGTCAGGCTCGGCAGCGTGGCGGGCACATCCAGGGTCAGGGTCAGCTGGCCTTCCTCGGCCAGCGGCAAATAAAAGTCATACAGCTCGCGCAGCAACGGCAGCGGATCGAGTTCGACAAAGCCCGAGCGGCGCTGGTGGTCCTCGATCTCGGAAATCCGCAGCAAGCCGCGAAAACGCGCCATCAGCCGGTCGGCCTCGGCCAGCACCTGGTCCAGCTGCAAGGCTTCCGGCGTGCCCTCGATCGCCTGTTGCTGCATGCGGTACAGCTGGGCGCGCAGGCGGGTCAGCGGGGTGCGCAGGTCGTGGGCGATGTTGTCGCACACGCCCTTGACCTCGTTCATCAGCCGCTCGATGCGGTCGAGCATGGCGTTGACGATGGCCGCCAGCATGTCCAGCTCGTCGCGGCGGTTGGACAGCGGCAGGCGGTGGGTCATGTCGCCGGCGACTATCGCCTCGGCGCTGGCCTGCAGGGCGCGAATGCGCCGCAGCGGCCGGCGCCGGAGCAGGTGCCAGCCGGCGGCCCCGGGAATGATGGTCAGCGACACGCCCCACAGCAGCGCGTGGAGGATGATCCGCGTCACCGCGAACAGCGAGCCGTTGTCGCGCACCAGGATCAGCCAGCGGCCATCGCGGGTGTAGGTGGCCACCGCATCGCAACTGTCGCGGGGCAGGTTGGGGTCGTCGGAGTCGATGCAGCTCTTGAGCTCGTGGATCTGCCCGTCCAGCGGCAGGTCGTCGGGGATCTCGCGGATCGGCCCGCTGAGGTAGCGCCGGCGCTCGTCGAACAGGCCATAGGCGTCGATGGCGCGCATGTCGAAGGTCATGCTGGTGGTCAGGGCCTCTTCCAGCTGCTCGCCCTGGAAGCGCGCGAACAGGTGCTGGCGCTGCATCAGCGAGTGCTTGGCCAGGCTTTCCAGATACCCGGACACCTCGTAGTACATGACGCCCATGAGGATGCAGCTCCAGGCCACGAACAGTGAGCTGTAGAGCGCCAGCAGGCGGCTGCTGGAGGAGCGCCAGCCCTTAGAGGGGTTCAGCAATGACATAACCCGAGCCTCGCACGGTGCGGATCAGCGGGGTCATGCCTGGCGGATCGATTTTTTTACGCAGACGGCCGATATGCACGTCGATCAGGTTGGTGCCCGGGTCGAAGTGATAGCCCCAGACCTCCTCGAAAATCATCATCCGCGAGAGGATCTGGCCGGTGTTGCGCATGAGGAATTCCAGCAGCTTGTATTCGGTGGGCAACAGGCTCAGCAACTGGTCGGCGCGGGTCGCTTCGCGGCTGATCAGGTTCAGCTCCAGGTCGGCGACCCGCAGGCTGGTCTCGAATTCCTGCACCGTGCTTTTGCGCCGCAACAGCACCTCGACCCGGGCCGCCATTTCGTCGGAGGCGAAGGGTTTGGTCAGGTAGTCGTCGCCGCCGGCGCGCAGGCCGCGCACGCGCTCGTCGACGTCGGACAGGGCGCTGATCATCAGGATCGGCGTCGACACGCCGATGGTGCGCAGGGTGGTGACGATCGCCAGGCCGTCCAGCTCCGGCAGCATGCGGTCGAGGGTGATCAGGTCGTAGTCGCCGCTGACGGCGCGCACCAGGCCTTCGCGACCGTTATCGACCCAATCCACGTCCAGCCCGTGGCTGCTCAGTTCGGCCACGATTTCGCGGGCTGTTACGGCATCGTCTTCGATGGTCAGAATGCGGGTCATAGGGGCTTACCTGATTGGGATTTCATGACACAGGCCGGCATTTTGCCAAGAAATGGCCGCGGGCTTTCTAAAAAATCTTTCATCTTCGCGCCCGTGCCCTGGCCAACGCAGGGTAGCAGGCGGGCCGGGTCGGCCGATCGTTGATATCATCCAGCTATTACTGGCTGGCAGGGACGCTACGCAATGCACCGACCTCATGACCTCGACTGGAAAGCCCTGGGCATTTGCCTGTTGCTGCTGGCGGCGGCCCCGGCGTTCGCCGCCAATCAACCCTGCTCCGGCAAGAAGGGCGGGATCGCCGGTTGCGACGGCGAGCTGTTTTTGTGCAACGACGGCTCCATCAGCGGCTCCAAGCAAAACTGTGCGGCGCGCTACGGCGACTCGGGCCAGGCCGCGCGCCCGCAAAGCCTGTTGCGCAGCAGCGACGGCTGCTCCTGTGGCAGTGGCAGTTTCTGCACCGGGCCACGGGGCGGGGTCTATTGCCTGACCCCGAGCGGCAGCAAAAGCTACAAGCGCAAATAACCCGCGCAGACGCCGATTGGACAGGCCCGGGTGCCTCTACTAGCGTTGCCGGCACGGCGCCGCCGGGGGCCACTAGCGGGGACAACACGGATGGACAAACAGCAAGCCAAGCGCCAAGTCATCGCCAGCCTCGAGGCCGGGCGCTCCAAGGGCGAAACCTTTGCCGCGTTCGCCGGCAGCGGGATCAAGGAGCGGCTGCTGGCGTTCTGGATCGCGGCCTATTCCGACCCCGCGCTCTATGCCCGGCACCGGCGCAAGATCCAGCTCCTGCTGGCGGTGATGTTGCTGCAGGCGGTGGTCGGTGCGGTGGCCGGGTTCTTCCTCGGCTCGGCCATCGGCCCCAAGGCTGCCTGGGTATTCGCGCTCTTGGGTGGGGTGGTGCCGCTGCTGTTTGCCTGGGGCTTCCATAAACCTTCGGCGAACGCCTACACCATCTATGCCCTTCTGACCCTGTCACAATTCCCGCGGTTGTTCGAAGGTTATGCCGAGGACCCGTTGGGGACCCTGATCGGCGCGGCCATGACCTTGGGGGTGGTGTTTTTTGCGATGTACGTGCGTAGCCTGATCTTTCCGGATTTCGCTTTCATCGGGCCGCGCAAGGTCAAGGGCCGCTACGTGTTTTCCAGTTAGGGCAGGGCGGCGCAAGGCGCATTCCAGAGCCTTGCGCTTTGCTTGGCCCAGATCAATGTTGTTGTTCGACAAACCTACTAGATTGGCCCGGTGTTCAGCCCCGAGGAGCTGGCGTCGCGCAACCGTGATCAGGGTCGATGACCAGGTTCACGGCGATGCACAGCAGGACGCTGGCATTCCTCTTCACTCAAGGACGAATTTCCTGATGCGCCATACCGAACGAACCTTCGATATCCAGCCGCTGCAACAGGCGGATATGACCATCAGCCTCAATGGCCAGCCGGTGACGGCGGCGATTGGTGAAACCGTACTCAGCGTCATCCAGTCCCTCGGACTGCGTCAGGTGGCGCGCAACGACCACGGCCAGCTGGCCGGCGCCTATTGCGGCATGGGCGTGTGCCATTGCTGCCTGGTGCAGATCGACGGCCGGCACAAGCGCCGGGCCTGCCAGACCCAGGTGCGGCCAGGCATGCAGGTACAGACCGAAGTCAACCGCATCATTGCCGCGCAGGAGGTGCTATGAGCCTCAACCCACTGATCGTCGGCGGCGGCCCCGCGGGCATGGCCGCGGCCATCGAACTGGCCGAGCACGGGGTGCGCAGTATCCTGATCGACGAGGCCTCGCGCCTGGGCGGCGTGGTCTATCGCGGACCGCTGCGCGACGGCGTGCAGCTGGACTATCTGGGGCCGCGTTATTGCGAGGCCCTGGCGAAACTGCACGGGGCCTTTTCCGACTGCGAACAGATGATCGATGTGCGCCTCAACCACCGGGTGGTGGGGGCCGAAGGCAAGGGCAGCCTGGTCCTGCTGGATGCCGACGAGCAGTTGCAGGAAGTGGCCTATCCGCAGTTGCTGCTGGCCGCCGGTTGCCATGAACGCAGCGTGCCGTTTCCCGGCTGGACCTTGCCCGGGGTGATGCTGCTGGGCGGCTTGCAGTTGCAGATCAAGAGCGGCGTGGTCAAGCCGCGCGGGCCGGTGGTGATCGCCGGCAGCGGGCCGTTGCTGCCGCTGGTGGCCTGCCAGCTGCACGCCAGCGGCGCGAACGTGGCGGCGGTCTACGAGGCCTGCACCTTTGGCCGGATCGCCAAGGAAAGCCTGGCGCTGCTGAACAAGCCGCAGCTGTTCCTCGACGGCCTGAGCATGCTCGCCTACCTCAAGTTGCACCGCATTCCTGTGCATTACGGCTGGGGCGTGGTCGAGGCCCAGGGCGCGGACGGGCTGGAAAGCGTCAGCGTGGCGCCATACTCGGCGCGCTGGGAGCCGGACCTGAGCCGCCTGCAACAGGTCGCCGCGCAGACCCTGGCGGTAGGCTACGGCTTTATCCCGCGCACCCAGCTCAGCCAGCAGATGGGCCTCAACCACGGCTTCAGCCATGACGGCTACCTGCGGGCCACGGCCAACGTCTGGCAGCAAAGCAGCGAGCCGCACATTCACCTGGCCGGCGACATGGGCGGGATTCGCGGCGGCGAGGCAGCGATGCTCACCGGACGCATCGCCGCGCTGTCGATCCTGATGCAGCGCGATGTGCTGAGCAACGAGGAGGCCCTGGCGCGGCGCCAGAAGTACCAGAACAAACTGGCCTCCATCACCCGTTTCCGCGCCGCGGTGGACCGCTACACCGAACGCGGCACCGGGCAGATCGAACTGCCGGCCGCCGACACCCTGATCTGCCGTTGCGAACACGCCACCCGTGGCGATATCGACCGCGCCCTGGAGCAGGGTGTGCAGGACATGGCCAGCCTGAAGATGCGCACCCGGGTGAGCATGGGCGACTGCCAGGGCCGCATGTGCGTGGGCTATTGCAGCGACCGCCTGCGCCAGGCCACCGGGCGCCAGGACGTGGGCTGGCTGCGCCCGCGTTTCCCCCTGGACCCGATTCCTTTTTCCGCCTTCCCTCAACCGAGCAAGGATGCTGTGAATCATGAGTAAGTTCTACGACGTGGTCATCGCCGGCGGCGGTGTGATCGGCGCTTCCTGCGCGTACCAGTTGTCCAAGCGCAAGAACCTGCGGGTGGCGTTGATCGACGCCAAGCGTCCGGGCAATGCCACCCGCGCCTCGGCCGGCGGCCTGTGGGCCATCGGCGAGTCGGTGGGGCTGGGCTGCGGGGTGATCTTCTTTCGCATGATGTCGGCGCGCAACAAGCGCCAGGCCCAGGGTTCGGCGGTGCTGGTGGACTCCAGCACGCCGCATATCCTGCCGCAGTCGTTCTTCGACTTCGCCCTGCAATCCAACGGCTTGTACCCGCAGTTGCATGAAGAGCTGCGCGAGCGTCACGGCATGGACTTCAAGTTCGAGCGCACCGGGCTGAAGTTCGTGATCTACGACGACGAGGACCGGCTCTACGCCGAGCACATCGTGGCCTGCATCCCGCACCTGTCCCATCAGGTGCGCTGGCTCGACCAGGCGGCGCTGCGCCAGGCGGAGCCGAACGTCAGCCATCACGCCCAGGGTGCCCTGGAATTCCTCTGCGACCATCAGGTCAACCCGTTCCGCCTGGCCGACGCCTACACCGAAGGCGCGCGGCAGAACGGCGTGGACATGTACTTCAACACCAACGTCACCGGGGTGCTGCACCAGGGCAGCCGGATCAGCGGCGTGCAGACGGCGGAGGCGGGGCTGTTCCATTGCGACACTCTGATCAACGCCGCCGGCGCCTGGGCCGCCGAGCTGAGCCTGCAAGCCACCGGCGCGAGCATTCCGGTGAAACCGGTCAAGGGCCAGATCCTGCTCACCGAGCGCATGCCGCAACTGCTCAACGGTTGCCTGACCACCAGCGACTGCTACATGGCGCAGAAGGACAACGGCGAGATCCTGATCGGCAGCACCACCGAGGACAAGGGCTTCGATATCAGCACCACCTACCGGGAAATCCAGGGCCTGGTGCAGGGCGCGGTGCGCTGCGTGCCGCAGCTCGAACAGGTCAACCTCAAGCGCTGCTGGGCCGGCCTGCGCCCGGGCTCGCCGGATGAACTGCCGATCCTCGGGCCGATGTGCGGGGTAGAGGGTTACCTCAATGCCTGCGGGCACTTCCGCACCGGCATCCTGACCTCGGCGATCACCGGCGTGTTGCTGGATCGGTTGGTGAATGAGGAGGCGTTGCCGCTGGACATCACGCCGTTCCTCGCCGAGCGCTTCGGCTTGCAGGCGGTGGCGCCGTTGCAGGTGGCGCTGGCCTGAGCCTGGCGCGGTGCTTCAGAAGCACCGCGTTGCTTTTACGCTCTATCGCGGGCAAGTCGGATCGCCGCCCGCGATGGAGGTTAACGATGACGCGGTTTTGTGGCTTCAAAGCATCGGCGTGCTGACAAACAACGCCAACCCTTCGGCGTACTCCGCAAACGCCTTGACCCTTGGAAACCGTGCGGCATCCAGATGCTCGGCCACCAGCAGTTGGGTAAAGCTCCAGGCCACGGCCAGGCTGATACCGGCCTGATCGATATCGCCATCGGTGGCCAGCGGGCGTTTCTCCAGTTCTTTTTCCAGCTCGCCATAAGCCGCCGCCAGCTGCCCGCGAACCCGCTCCAACCACGGTTCGTGCCGCTTCTCGGCGGGGCGCAGCTGGTACTCGTAGTAGATCTGCACCGACTTCTCGCACGCCGCCAGCGCCAGGCCGATCAGCCGCAGGTCATGGGCCCGCGCCTGGGGCGCCGCCGGCAACAGGCTGCGGCCGGCCAGGGCTTCCAGGTAGTCGATGATCAGGCACGAATCCATCAGCACCGTGCCGTCGTCGCAGATCAGGGTCGGCGCCTTGACCACCGGGTTGATGCGCTGGAACTGCTCGAAAGTGCGAAACACCGACAACGCCTCATGCTCGAACGGGATCTCCAGGCGCTTGAGGGTAATGGCGACACGGCGTACGTAAGGTGAATCGAGCATACCGATGAGTTTCATTGAGCATTTCCTTGTGCGGAACAACGAGACAGGGGGAGGGCCGCGGCTAATTTAGCGACAAATGTCCGGGGTTGGCTATCGGGGGCTGGGTTATTGCTGTCAATCGTTGATGACCTGTAGTTCAGGTTTAATGAGGCGAGGGTGAATGTGCTTGGGTGGCCTGTTGCGCAATGTTCAAGGGGGATCATGAAAACATGAGGCCGGTTATATGAGTTCGGATGTTGTACAAGTCCCGCCAGGCACTTTTATCGATGTGCCTTGATAATGGATTGGAAACCCGCAGCCTGATATTGCGCTGCGGGTTCAAGTGTCCGAAACAGCATTGAGCCAGTTCGACTGTTTCGGTTTGGCCGGCTCAATAAACTGCCGTGCATTTCAAACCGCTTGTTTATTGTTCACTCCAGGCGATTGCCCGATTGAACGCCTCATAGGTTTCCGACTCGATAAACTCCGCAGTCGGAACGATCTTGAGTGATTTCAGCAGGTCCTCGACATCGTCTTCCTGCCCGATTTGAACGAAGAACTGCTGGATACTGCTCATCTCGCTGTTGGTCAGGCTGCCCAGGAAGTTCTTTCCCTGGTAGTTCTCGGCTACATAAAAGCTGTAGTTGTTGTTGCCGACCCTGGACTTGTATATCGACGTCAGGCCACCGGCGCCCAAGGTGATTTTACCGTCGCTTTCCTCTTTCATCTCCCGGGCGATAGTGTCGTGATCCGTTTCTCCCGCATTCTTGGTGCCGCCGAAAAACTGCGGCATGCCGCCATACACGAGATTGGCGCGTTTAATGGGGAAGTAGAGGTAGCCATTATCCTCGTCTTCGGAATACAGAAGAATTGCGTATGCTTTGTCGGTCATGATGCGCTCCTTGCGTGAGTTTGAACCTCAAACTTCCCTGGCACTGCGAGGGACTTGTCCTGATGCCCATGACCAGCACTTGATTGAACGGCGCAAGCACGATTGTGCTGTGGAGCATCCGTTACCCAGCGTAGGTGAGCGACGTACCCGGTGCCGGTCTTTCGGATGAACAGCAGGTCATGGCGCGGGAGCCGCCAAACGGACTCGTAGCAGAGTGTGGCAGCGCTATTGTGTAGGAAGGCTGAGTGTTGGCAGGAGAAGCGCTATGCATCCCACCCGAACTGCCCTTGTCCTTGCCGGTGGTGGCAGCCTTGGGGCTGTCCAGGTGGGGATGCTGCGGGCGCTGCTGGAAAAGCATGTGGTGTTCGACCTGGTGGTCGGCGCGTCGGTCGGTGCCCTCAACGGCGCCTATTTTGCCGCCAGGCCCAATGCCCGCGGGGTCGCCGAACTGGCCGATTTCTGGCGTGGCTTGCGCAAGGCCGATGTGTTTCCGTTTTCCTTGATTGACGCGCTGTCGTCCGTGCTCAGGCGTCGCGGCTGCCTGTTGCCCTCGTCGGCGCTGGCGAGCCTGGTGCGCCGGGCGCTGCCGGTGACCCGGATCGAAGACACCGAACTGCCCCTGTATATCGTCACCACCAACCTGCTCACGGGCGCCGAGGAGCTGTTGTCCAGCGGCAGCGTCGAGCAGGCCCTGCTGGCCAGTGCCGCGATTCCGCTGGTGTTTCCCTGGGTGCAGATCGGCGACAAGCTGCTGGTCGACGGTGGTGTCGCCAGCAACACCCCGATCGCCGCGGCGGTGTCGCTGGGCGCGACCCGGGTCATCGTGGTGCCGACGGGATTTGGCTGCGCCTGCCCACGGCCGCCGAGCGGGTTGATCGCCCTGGCCTTGCACACCCTGAACCTGATGAGCATGCGCCAGCTGGTGCGTGACATTGAGCTCCATTCGCCACAGGCGGCGATCCATGTGGTCGCGCCCTTGTGTCCGCTGGGTATTTCGGTGTTCGACTTCAGCCAGACCGAGCAACTGCTGCAACGGGCCCACCAGCAGACCCTGGCCTGGGTCGAAGAAGGTGGCCTGCTGCGTACCGGTGTGCCGGGGGCGTTGCGGGCGCATACGCACGCGGCGGGGTGAGGCTCAGTCCTCGAACCCCGCCTGCTCGTGAATCTCGTCGACCTTCAGTTCCAGGCGGTAGGCCACGGCGATGAACAGCGCCTGGCACAGGCACAAGGTCGCGCTCAGGGAGCGGAAGGCGAAGGAGCTGCCTTCGTTGACCAGCAGCACGGTGTTGGCGCGCTTGGCCAGGGGCGACAGGTTGCTGTCGGTGATGATCAGGGTCTTGGCCTGGTGGTGCTGGGCGATGCGCAGGCAGTGCTGGGTTTCCTTGGCATACGGGGTGAAGCTGATGGCGATCACCAGGTCGTTGGGGCGGATGCTGCGCATCTGTTCGCGGTAGCTGCCGCCCAGGCCCGACACCAGGTGAATGCGCTTGTTGGTGTGCTGCAGGTTGTACACCAGGTAGTCGGCCACGGCGAAGGAGCGGCGCACCCCGACCACGTAGATGTTGTCAGCGTTGACCACCAGGTCCACGGCCTTGTCGAAGGCCGCGTCGTCCAGCTCCAGGCCCAGGCGCTCGATGCCCGACAGGGTGGCGTTGATGCACTCGCGCGCCAGGTCGCCGCCGCTGGCCTTCTGCGACTTGTTGGCGATCATGCTGCGGATGCGCTGTTGGTAGTTCTGTACCGGGGTGGTCTTGTGGGTGTAGGCCTCGCGAAACAGCGCCTGCATTTCGCTGAAGCCGCTGAAGCCGAAGCGCTGGGAGAAGCGCACGATGGCCGAAGGGTGCACCTCGCATTCACCGGCGATGTCGCTGATGCGGTCGACCATGATCCGGTCGCTCTGCTGGCTCATGTAGCTGGCGATGCGCTTGAGCTGGCGCGGCAGGCTTTCGTATTCCTGGGTGATCAGCTGCAGCAGGCGCTCGGCATTGATCGGGGGGCTGGCGAGGTCGCTGTCTTGCGGGCTCTCGGTCGTGGCCGGCTGATCGGTGCGGGACATAGGCAATCCTTCTGTGCTTACTGGCTTGTACTTAATGGGAGCGGGCTGGTTGATCCACTCCCTGACAATAGGTGGGCTGTGCGCAGTCTACAGGGTCGGCGCGGGGAAAATCTTGAGCCGCGCGGCCACGGGGCGCTTGCTGAAACGATGCAGGCTGCCTGGAGCGGCCTTGAAAAAGTTTATTGGAAAAAATATTCCACGTAAAAAATTTATAGAAAAAATATTGATTGGTGCCGGTGAACGTTTTAGTCTGCATCCACCAAGAGCGTTCGGCGCCTTCCTCGGTGCCACGCGCAGGCTGATAAAAATAACAGGAGCCAGCATGGGCCAGACTCGTTTTGCCAGTGGGCGTCAATTGGATCTGATCTGCCTCGGACGCCTGGGCGTCGACCTTTACGCACAGCAGGTCGGGGCCCGGCTGGAGGATGTCACAAGCTTCGCCAAATACCTCGGCGGCTCCTCCGCCAACATCGCCTTCGGCACCGCGCGCCTGGGCTTGCGCTCGGCGATGCTGAGCCGGGTCGGCGACGATCACATGGGGCGCTTCCTGGTGGAATCCCTGGCCCGCGAAGGCTGCGACGTCAGCGCGATCAAGGTCGACCCGCAGCGCCTGACCGCCCTGGTCCTGCTCGGGCTCAAGGACCGCGAAACCTTCCCCCTGGTGTTCTACCGCGAGAACTGCGCCGACATGGCCCTGCGCGCCGAGGACATCAATGAAGCCTTTATCGCCTCCAGCAAGGCCTTGCTGATCACCGGCACCCATTTCTCCACCGACGGCGTGTACCAGGCCAGCCTCCAGGCTCTGGAGTACGCCGAGCGGCACGACGTCAAGCGCGTGCTCGACATCGACTACCGCCCGGTACTCTGGGGCCTGGCGGGCAAGGCCGACGGCGAGACCCGGTTTGTCGCCGACCAGAATGTCAGCGCCCATGTGCAGAAGATCCTGCCGCGCTTCGACCTGATCGTCGGCACCGAAGAAGAATTCCTCATCGCCGGTGGTAGCGACGACTTGCTCGGCGCCTTGCGCACCGTGCGTTCGCTGACCGCCGCGACCCTGGTGGTCAAGCTCGGTCCCCAGGGCTGCACGGTGATCCACGGGGCGATCCCGGCGCGCCTGGAAGACGGCGCGATCTACCCCGGGGTGCGGGTCGAAGTGCTCAATGTGCTGGGGGCGGGCGATGCCTTTATGTCCGGCTTCCTCAGTGGCTGGCTGGAGGACGCCAGCGACGAGCGCTGCTGCCAGCTGGCCAATGCCTGCGGCGGCCTGGTGGTGTCGCGCCATGCCTGCGCACCGGCGATGCCGACCCGCGCCGAGCTGGATTACCTGTTCAACAGCCCGGTGCCCATTACCCGGCCGGACCAGGACAGCACCCTGCAGCGCCTGCATCAGGTCAGCGTGCCGCGCAAGGCCTGGAAGCAGCTGTTCATCTTTGCCTTCGACCATCGCGGGCAGTTGGTGGAACTGGCGCAGAAGGGCGGGCGCGAGCTCAAGGCCATCGGTCAGCTCAAGCAGCTGTTTATCCAGGCTGTGGAGCGGGTCGAGGCCGACTTGCGCAAGCAGGGCGTCGAAGCCGATGTCGGCCTGCTGGCGGACCAGCGTTTCGGCCAGGATTCGCTGAACGCCGCCACCGGCCGAGGCTGGTGGGTGGCGCGGCCGGTGGAAGTCCAGGGCTCGCGGCCGCTGGCTTTCGAACACGGGCGTTCGATCGGCAGCAACCTGATCGCCTGGCCCCAGGAGCAGATCATCAAGTGCCTGGTGCAATACCACCCGGACGACGAGCCGTTGCTGCGCCTGGAGCAGGAAGCGCAGATCAAGGGCCTGTACCAGGCGTCCCAGGTCAGCGGCCATGAGCTGCTGCTGGAAATCATTCCGCCCAAGGACCATCCCTCGACTCACCCGGACGTGCTCTACCGCGCCCTCAAGCGCCTGTACAACCTGGGCATTTTCCCGGCCTGGTGGAAGATCGAGGCGCAGAGCGCCGAGCAGTGGCAGCAGCTCGACGAGCTGATCGAGGAGCGCGACCCCTATTGCCGTGGCGTGGTGCTGCTGGGCCTCAACGCCCCGGCGGCGACCCTGGCCGAGGGTTTCCGTCAGGCTGGCAACAGCCGCACCTGCCGCGGCTTCGCCGTGGGCCGGACGATTTTCCATGAACCGAGCCGGGCCTGGCTGGCCAGCGAGATCGACGACGAAACCCTGATCCGCCGAGTGCAGGCGACCTTCGTCGAGCTGATCGACGCCTGGCGCACGGCCCGACCCCAAACGCAAACCCGAACGTAAACCTGGCACAAATCCCTGTAGCCGCTGCCGAGCGTAGCGAGGCTGCGATCGAGCGCGTAGCGCTCGCAAAACCTGACAACGCGTAGTGTCAGGTACAACGCTTGCGGTGGCTGCGCCACCGATCGCAGCCTCGCAGGCTCGGCAGCGGCTACAGCGGCTACAGCAGTAGGTACGAGGCCGGGAATTTTTCAGAACTGCTTTAGAAAACAATAAAAGGTGCAGCCATGCCCGCAATCCGAATTGGCATCAACCCGATTTCCTGGAGCAACGACGACCTGCCGTCCCTTGGCGGCGAAACGCCGTTGAGCACCGCGCTGAGCGAAGGCAAGGAGATCGGCTACGAAGGTTTCGAGCTCAACGGCAAGTTCCCCAAGGATGCCAAGGGCGTCGGCGATGTACTGCGGCCTTATGACCTGGCGCTGGTCTCGGGCTGGTATTCCAGCCGCCTGGCCCGACGCTCGGTGGCCGAGGAGATCGACGCCATCGCCAGCCATGTGCAGTTGCTGGCGCAGAACGGCGCCACCGTGCTGGTCTACGGCGAGGTCGCCGACTCGATCCAGGGCCAGCGCATTCCCTTGGTGGAGCGTCCGCGTTTTCACAGCCAGCAGGCCTGGCAGGAATACGCCGACAAGCTCACCGAGCTTGCGCGTTTCACCCTGTCCCAGGGCGTACGCCTGGCGTACCACCACCATATGGGCGCCTACGTCGAATCGCCGGCGGACATCGACCAGTTGATGAGCCTGACCGGCAGCGAAGTCGGCCTGCTGTTCGATTCGGGCCACTGCTACATGGGCGGCGGCGAGCCGCTGCAAGTGCTGCGCAAGCACATCGGGCGCATCTGCCACGTGCACTTCAAGGATGTACGCAAGCCGGTGGTGCAGCTGGCGCGCAACCACCTGTGGAGTTTCCCCGACTGCATCATCAACGGCACCTTCACCGTGCCGGGGGATGGCGACATCGATTTCGCCGCGCTGCTGGACGAGCTGCTGGCCGCCGATTACCAGGGCTGGCTGGTGGTGGAGGCCGAGCAGGACCCGGCGGTGGCACCGAGTTATGTCTACGCGAAGAAGGGTTATGACACCTTGCGCGCGCTGCTTAACGAGAGGACGGGACAATGAGCCTGCTGGTAAAAAGCGCGGCCAAGGGCCGGACCATGGTCCAGTTGGCCGAGGGCCGGTTGCAGTACGTCGGTTTCGCCGCCTACCGCCTGAGCCTCGGCGAAAGCCTGCCGGTCAATGCCGGCGACCGGGAGCTGTGCCTGGTGCTGCTCAGCGGGCGCATCGGCATCCAGGGCGAGGCGCCGGGGCAGGGCGCGTTCGGCTGGGACAACCTCGGCGACCGGCAATCGGTGTTCGAGGACAAGTCGCCCTTCGCCGTCTACCTGCCGCCCGGCAGCCAGGCCCAGGTCACGGCCCTGAGCGATGTGCAGATCGCCGTCTGCGCCGCGCCTGGCGCTACTGCAAAAAGCTCCAACGGCCTCGGCCCCCGGCTGATCCTTCCCGAGAGCATGAAGCGCAGCGTGCGTGGCAAGGGCGCCAACACCCGCTATGTCTGCGACATCCTGCCGGACAGCGAGCCGGCCCATTCGCTGCTGGTGGTGGAGGTGCGCACGCCGTCCGGGCATTCCTCCAGCTACCCGCCGCACAAGCACGACACCGACGACCTGCCGCACCAGAGCTTTCTCGAAGAAACCTATTACCACCAGGTCAACCCGCCCCAGGGCTTTGTGTTCCAGCGGGTCTACACCGACGACCGCAGCCTCGACGAGGCCATGGCCGTGGAGCACGGCGACCTGGTGGTGGTGCCCAAGGGTTACCACCCGGTCAGCGTGCCCTATGGCTACGAGTCCTATTACCTGAACGTCATGGCCGGGCCCAAGCGGGTCTGGCAGTTCCATAACGATCCGCGGCACAGCTGGCTGCTGGATCTGTGATTTCCAGCCTCTGAATTCCAACATTCGAACGGAGAACAAGAACAATGAGTGACGCCCCGGTAATCGGCCATTACATCGACGGTCAGGTGCAGGACAGCGGCGAGCGCTTCGCCAACGTGTTCAACCCGGCCACCGGCCGCGTGCAGGCCCAGGTCGCCCTGGCCAGCCAGAAGACCGTGGACGAGGCCGTCGCTTCGGCGATGAAGGCCTTCCCGGCCTGGTCCGAGCAGTCGGCGCTGCGCCGTTCGCGGGTGATGTTCAAGTTCAAGGAACTGCTGGATCAACACCACAACGAGCTGGCCGAGATCATCACCCGCGAGCACGGCAAGGTGCTGTCCGACGCCCATGGCGAAGTGACCCGCGGCATCGAGATCGTCGAGTTCGCCTGTGGCGCGCCGAGCCTGCTGAAAACCGACTTCAGCGACAACATCGGCGGCGGCATCGACAACTGGAACCTGCGCCAGCCCCTGGGCGTGTGCGCCGGGGTCACCCCGTTCAACTTCCCGGTGATGGTGCCGCTGTGGATGATCCCGCTGGCCCTGGTCAGCGGTAACTGCTTCATCCTCAAGCCGTCGGAGCGCGACCCGTCTGCCAGCCTGCTGATGGCGCGCCTGCTGACGCAAGCCGGGCTGCCCGATGGCGTGTTCAACGTGGTCCAGGGCGACAAGGCGGCGGTGGACGGGCTGTTGCAGCACCCGGACATCGAAGCGATTTCCTTTGTCGGTTCGACGCCGATCGCCGAGTACATCCACCGCCAGGCCACGTCCCGCGGCAAGCGCGTGCAGGCCCTGGGCGGGGCGAAGAACCATATGATCGTGATGCCCGATGCCGATCTGGACCAGGCCGCCGATGCGCTGATCGGCGCGGCCTACGGCTCGGCCGGCGAGCGCTGCATGGCGATCTCCATCGCCGTGGCGGTGGGCGAGGTGGGCGACCGGTTGATCGAGAAACTGCGGCCGCGCATCGACCAGCTGAAGATCGGCAACGGCATGCAGGGCGACAGCGACATGGGGCCGCTGGTGACCGCCGAGCACAAGGCCAAGGTCGAAGGTTTCATCGACCAGGGCGTGGCCCAGGGCGCGCAACTGCTGGTGGACGGCCGCGGCTTCAAGGTGCCGGGGGCGGAGCAGGGCTTTTTTGTCGGTGCCACCCTGTTCGACGGCGTGACCACAGAGATGAGCATCTATCAGGAGGAAATTTTCGGCCCGGTGCTGGGCATCGTCCGGGTGGCGGATTTCGCCAGCGCGGTGGCGCTGATCAACGCCCATGAGTTCGGCAACGGCGTGTCCTGCTTCACCCGCGACGGCGGCGTGGCCCGGGCCTTCGCCCGCAGCATCAAGGTCGGCATGGTCGGCATCAACGTGCCGATTCCGGTGCCCATGGCCTGGCATTCCTTCGGCGGCTGGAAGCGCTCGCTGTTCGGCGACCACCATGCCTACGGCGAGGAAGGCCTGCGCTTCTACAGCCGCTACAAGAGCGTGATGCAGCGCTGGCCGGACAGCATCGCCAAGGGCCCCGAGTTCAGCATGCCGACTGCCAAGTAACCCCATTCAACCCGTTGCTCTGGAGAATAAGAATAATGAGCCAGCCCCTGCGTTTCGCCCTGAATCGTATGGTTGCCCCACGTTTGAGCCTGCCGGCGTTCATCGAGCTGGCGGTGACCCTGAAAGCCGATGCCATCGAGATCCGCAATGACCTTGCGGGCGTGGAAATCGAAGATGGCACGCCGCCGCAGCAGGTGCGCCAGTTGTGCGCGGCCCACGGCATCCAGGTGCTGTCGATCAATGCGCTGTACCCCTTCGATGTCTGGAACGCCGAGCGTCGCGCCCAGGCCCTGAAGCTTGCCGCCTATGCCCGCGACTGCGGCGCCCGCGGCCTGGTGATGTGCCCGCTGAACGACCGCGCCGATGCGCGCAGCGAAGCCTCGCGCGGCGCTGGTTTGCGCACCGCCTTGACGGAGTTGGCGCCGATCCTGCGCGAGCATGGGATTCTCGGTTTTATCGAGCCCCTGGGTTTCGAGGAGTGCTCCCTGCGGCGCAAGCGCACCGCGGTGGAGGCGATCCGCGCCACCGGTGGGCTGGATGTGTTCCGCCTGGTGCACGACACCTTTCACCATCACCTGGCCGGCGAGCAGGAGTTCTTCCCTGAGCTGACCGGGCTGGTGCATATCTCCGGGGTCGAGGACCGCGAGGCGCCCCTGGCGAGCATCCGCGACGGCCACCGGGTGCTGGTGGGCGAGGGCGATATCCTCGGCAACGCGGCGCAGATCGAGGCCCTGCTCGAGCGCGGCTACAGCGGCCACCTGTCGTTCGAGCCGTTCGCCGACAGCGTGCATGGGCTGGCGGATATCCAGCGGGCGATCGGCGCGAGCATCGACCACCTCAAGCAGGCCCTGGCATAACACCGTTCCCTGTAGCCGCTGCCGCAGGCTGCGATAAGGCCGCAGGCCTTCAGCGATCTTGAGGCCTTGCGCGCCCTTCGGTCGCGATCGCAGCCTGCGGCAGCGGCTACAGAGCAGCAACCTTCACCCTATTCAAAGGTGCAGATATGACTACGACACGACTGACCATGGCCCAGGCCCTGGTGAAATTCCTCGACAACCAGTACGTCGAGATCGATGGGTTGCAGAGCAAGTTCGTCGCCGGGATCTTCACCATTTTCGGCCACGGCAACGTGCTCGGCCTGGGCCAGGCCCTGGAGCAGGACAGCGGCGAGCTGCTGGTGCATCAGGGCCGCAACGAGCAGGGCATGGCCCACGCCGCCATCGGTTTCGCCAAGCAACACCTGCGGCGCAAGATCTACGCCTGCACCTCGTCGGTGGGCCCGGGGGCGGCGAACATGCTGACCGCCGCGGCGACCGCCACCGCCAACCGCATTCCCTTGTTGCTGCTGCCCGGCGATGTCTACGCCAGCCGCCAGCCCGACCCGGTGCTGCAACAGATCGAGCAGTTCCACGACCTGAGCATCAGCACCAACGATGCCTTCAAGGCGGTGAGCAAATACTGGGACCGCATCAACCGCCCCGAGCAGTTGATGACCGCGGCGATCCACGCCATGCGCGTGCTCACCGACCCGGCGGAAACCGGCGCGGTGACCCTGGCCTTGCCTCAGGATGTGCAGGCCGAGGCCTACGATTACCCGGATTACTTCCTGCAAAAACGCGTGCACCGCATCGAGCGCCGGCCGGCCACCGCGGCCATGCTCAAGGATGCCGTGGCGGCCTTTGCCGGCAAGCGCAAGCCGCTGATCGTCTGTGGCGGCGGGGTCAAATACTCCGGGGCCAACGAGGCGCTGCTGGCGTTTGCCGAAAGCTTCGGCATTCCCTTCGCCGAGACCCAGGCCGGCAAGAGCGCGGTGGTCTCCAGCCACCCGCTGAATGTCGGCGGCATCGGCGAGACCGGTTGCCTGGCGGCCAACCTGCTGGCGAAAGAGGCGGACTTGATCATCGGCATCGGCACCCGCTACAGCGATTTCACCACCGCCTCGAAGTCGCTGTTCCGCGCCGATGCGCAGTTTCTCAACCTCAATATCAGCCCCTGCGATGCGCTGAAGCTCGACGGCGTGCAGTTGCTGGCGGATGCCCGGGAAGGTCTTGGCGAACTGACCAAGGCCCTGGCGCGCAGCGACTACCAGGCCGCCTGGGGCGAACAGATCGGCCAGGCGCGGGCGCAGCTGGACGCGGAGGTGGACCGGGTCTATCAGGTCGAATACCACGCTGACGACTTTGTCCCGGAGATTAACGACCATATGGACCCGGCGGTGCTGCGCGAATTCATCGAGCTGACCGGTTCCTGCCTGACCCAGAGCCGGGTGCTGGGGGTGCTCAACCAGACCCTGGCCGACGACGCGGTGATAGTCGCCGCCGCGGGCAGCCTGCCCGGCGACCTGCAACGCAGCTGGCGCAGCAAGGGGGTCAATACCTACCACGTCGAGTACGGCTATTCCTGCATGGGCTACGAGGTCAACGCGGCCCTGGGGGTCAAGCTCGCCGAACCCCAGCGCGAGGTCTACGCCCTGGTGGGCGACGGCTCCTACCTGATGCTGCATTCGGAGCTGGCCACCTCGATCCAGGAGCGGCGCAAGATCAACGTGGTGCTGCTGGACAACATGACCTTCGGCTGCATCAACAACCTGCAGATGGAACACGGCATGGACAGCTTCGGCACCGAGTTCCGTTTCCGCAACCCCGAGACTGGTAAGCTCGACGGCGGCTTCGTGCCGGTGGACTTCGCCATGAGCGCGGCGGCCTATGGCTGCAAGACCTACAAGGTCAAGACCGTGGCAGAGCTGCAGGCGGCCCTGGCCGATGCGCAGACCCAGACGGTGTCGACCCTGATCGATATCAAGGTCCTGCCCAAGACCATGATCCACAAGTACCTGTCCTGGTGGCGGGTCGGGGTGGCGCAGGTGTCCACCAGCGCCCGTACCGACGCGGTGGCCAAACAACTCAACGAACGCCTGGCCAAGGCCCGGCAGTACTGATCGCTCGAATAACAACAGGCTCGAACAACCTATTGCTCGAACAAAAAACAGGAGTGCATTCATGTCTTTGAAACTGGGCGTCATCGGTACCGGGGCCATCGGCCAGGACCATATCCGTCGTTGCAGCCAGACCCTGCTGGGCAGCCAGGTGGTGGCGGTCACCGATATCAATCTTGCGCAGGCGGCGAAGGTGGTGGCCGAGCTGAAGATCGCCACCGAGGTGTATCCCGACGGGCATGCGCTGATCAAGGCGCCGGAAGTCGAGGCGGTGCTGGTTACCTCCTGGGGGCCGAGCCATGAAGAGTTCGTGCTGGCCGCCATCGCCGCTGGCAAGCCGGTGTTCTGCGAGAAGCCGCTGGCGGTGACCGCCGCCGGCTGCCGCAAGATCGTCGAGGCCGAGATGACCCACGGCAAGCGCCTGGTCCAGGTGGGCTTCATGCGTCCCTACGATTCTGGCTACCGCGCGCTGAAGGCGGTGATCGACAGCGGCCGGATCGGCGAACCGCTGATGCTGCACTGCGCCCACCGCAACCCGCGGGTCGGCGAGAACTACAAGACCGACATGGCGATCACCGACACCCTGATTCATGAACTGGACGTGCTGCGCTGGCTGCTGGCCGACGACTATGTGTCGGTGCAGGTGGTGTTCCCGCGCAAGTCGAGCAAGGCGTTGGCGCACCTGCGCGACCCGCAGGTGGTGCTGCTGGAAACCGCCAAGGGCACGCGCATCGACGTCGAGGTGTTCGTCAACTGCCAGTACGGCTACGACATCCAGTGCGAAGTGGTGGGCGAGACCGGCATCGCCAAGTTGCCGGAGCCGTCCCAGGTGCAGCTGCGCAGCGAGGCCAAGCTGTCCAACACGATCCTGATGGACTGGAAGGACCGCTTTATCGCTGCCTATGACGTCGAGCTGCAGGCCTTTATCGACGGAGTGCGGGCCGGGCAGGTCGGTGGCCCTTCGGCCTGGGACGGCTATGCCGCGGCGGTGGCCGCCGATGCCTGCATCGAGGCGCAGAACAGCGGGCAGATCGTCAAGGTCGAGCAACCGCCGCGCCCGGCGTTCTATGGCTGATTCTGTAGGAGCGGCCGGTTGCCCGCGATGGACGTTAACGATGACGCGGTCTGCCTGAAGCAACGCGGCGCATCCGACTCCATCGCGAGCAAGCTTCGCTCCTACAAGGTACACAGCAACTTTGTAGCCGCTGCCGAAGGCTGCGATAAGGCCGCAGGCCTTCAGCGATCTTGAGGTCCTACGCGCCCTTCGGTCGCGATCGCAGCCTGCGGCAGCGGCTACAGGTCACCACTTCAGATTCGGGGAGAACACTAAAATGCGCATCGCACTGGACCCCTACATGTACCGCCACCTGCCGTTGGGCCAGATGACCGACAAGGCCGCCGAACTGGGTTATCAGTACATCGAGCTGTCGCCGCGCGAGGATTTCCTGCCGTTCTACAAGGCGCCCCGGGTCGACCGGGCGCGGATCAAGGAATTTCGCAAGGCCCTCGGCGACAGCGGCGTGCAGCTCTCTTCGCTGTTGCCGATGTACCACTGGGCCGCCGCCGACGAAGGCTTGCGCGTGGCGGCGGTGCGCAACTGGAAGCGGGCGATCCAGATTGCCGTGGAAATGGACTGCGAGCTGGTCAACAGCGAGTTCACCGGCCAGTCGGACAACCCGCTGGTGTGCGAGAACCAGTTCATGCGCTCCATGGACGAGTTGATCCCGGAGTTCGAGCGCGAGGGCATCAAGCTGGATATCCAGGCCCACCCCTATGATTTCTGCGAGCGCAATAACGAGTCGGTGGACATCATCCGCGGCTTCGACCGGGACTGGATCAACTACCTGTACGCGGCGCCGCACACCTTCTTCTACGACGACGGCAAGGGCGACATCGCTTCGATGCTCAAGTATGCGGGCAGCAAGCTCAGCCACCTGATCATCGCCGACACCTACAACCACAAGGCGTCGTCGAGCCTGCGCTATATCGTCAACCCGCCGGGCGTCACCGCCACCGTGCACCAGCACCTGGACATTGGCCAGGGCGAGGTGGACTGGACGGCGTTCTTCGATACCCTGCGCGAGATCCAGTTCGACGGCATCGCCACGGTCTCGGTGTTCGCCTGGGAAGACCGCCCGGACGAATCCAACCGGATGATGCTGGAGCGGGTCAGCAGCGAGCTGTGCCGTTGACACAAACGCAGCCGCCTGTAGCCGCTGGCGCAGCCTGCGATCGAGGACGACGTCCTCGCAAAACCTGGCGGCACGGATCGAACTGAAAGACCGCATGCGCCGTGGTTGCGACCACTGCGTGGTCGAGCGCAGGCTGCGCCAGCGGCTACAGGGCTACATCGGGTTCTATATAAGGAGGGCTTTGCGATGCGCATTGGTTTGGTGGGTTACGGCCATGGTGGCCGACATTTTCACGCGCCGCTGATTGCCAGCCTGCCCGGCGCGACCTTCGTCGGCGTGGTCACCCTGTCGGCCGAGCGCCGGCAGCTGCTGGCGGCGGAGTACCCCGGGGTGCGGGCCTTCGACAGCATCGAGCAACTGGTCGCGGCCGGGATCGACGGGCTGGTGATTTCCACCCCGCTGGAGGGCCGTGCGGCGCTGGTGCTGGAAGCCATCGAGCGTGGTATCCCGGTGGTCAGCGACAAACCCTTCGCCAGCGACCTCGAACAGGCCAAGGCGCTGATCGAGGCCGCGCAAACCCGTCGGGTGCCGCTGAGTGTGTACATGAACCGGCGCTGGGACTCGGACTTCCTCACCCTGCGCAAGCTGATCGCCAGCGGCGCCCTGGGCAGCGTCAGCCGCTTCGAGTCGCGGGTCGAGCGTTATGTGCCGCAGGCCGTGGGCAATACCAGCGGCGGCGGTTTCCTGCGCGACCTCGGCAGCCATCTGGTGGACCAGGCCTTGCAGCTGTTCGGCCCGGTGACCCGGGTCTACGCCGAATTGCAGTACGCCCCCCAGGCGCCGACCTGCGACCACGGGTTTTTCCTCGCCCTGAGCCACGCCAATGGCGTGGTTTCACACGTGTCCGGTAGTTGTCTGCAGAATTGCCAGGGGCCACGGTTCCGGGTCAGCGGTTCGGCCGGCAGTTATACGGTCGAGGGCCTGGACGGCCAGGAGCAGGCGCTGGTCGCCGGCCTGTCGCCGCAGACCGAGGGCGAGCGCTGGGGCGTCGAGGAACACCGGCGCTGGGGCTGGTTCGAGCAGGGCGAGATCCGCGAGCGGGTGGCTTCCGAGCGGGGCGACTGGTTGCAGTTCTATAAACAGTGGCAAGCGGCGCTGCAAGGGCAGGGGCCGCTGCCGGTGACAGCGGCCGAGGCCCTGGCCACCACCCGCGTGCTGGACGCCGCGCGCCTGAGCTGGCGCCAGCGCCAGGTGGTGGAAATGGCCGATTTCCGGCTGCAGAATGAATTTGGAATAAAATTCTAAAATGAGTTGATATAGAAATTATTTTCCAATAAAGTCATTTCCAGGTTGCCGACTAGCAGGGTTTCGCCAGCGTCACAGGCCGATTTCAGATCCGCCTTGAACCGAGTGAAACCCGCCAACAAAAACAAAACAGGTACCGTCGATGAAAACCTTCAGTTCCGTTGTGCACCTGCTTCGCCGCGCATTGCCGCGCCGCCATCCATTGTCCAGTCGAACACCTCGCCAAACATCCCGGCATGCCTTTGTCGTCCAGTCCCTGGTCCGCCTGCTTTGCGTCGAACGCAAGGGCGCGCTGGTGTGCTGCATGCCCGGCGCGCCGATCGTGCGTCTGCCTCACTGAGTGGTTTCTGCGCCTTATCCATAAAACCTACAAGAATGTGGAGAAAGACCTTTCATGAAGACCAAGACCCGTTTCGCCACGCTTGCCCTGTCCCTGCTGCTGGGCAGCGGCACGGCGTTCGCCGACCTGAAGATCGGCGTGAGCATGTCGCAGTTCGACGACACCTGGCTGACCTACCTGCGTGAATCCATGGACCACAAAGCCAAGTCGCTGCCGGACGGCGTCACGCTGCAGTTCGAGGATGCCCGGGCCGATGTGGTCAAGCAGCTGAGCCAGGTGGAAAGCTTTATCAGCCAGAAGGTCGACGCCATCGTGGTCAACCCGGTGGACACCGCGGCGACCCGCAAGATCACCGAAGCGGCGGTCAAGGCCGGGATTCCGCTGGTCTACGTCAACCGCCGGCCGGACGACCTGAACCTGCCCAAGGGTGTGGTCACCGTGGCCTCCAACGACCTGGAGGCCGGGCAGATGCAGATGCAGTACCTGGCCGACAAGATGGGCGGCAAGGGCGAGGTGGTGATCCTGCTGGGCGACCTGGCGAACAACTCCACCACCAACCGCACCAAGGGCGTCAAGGAAGTGCTAGCCAAGTACCCGGGGATCAAGGTCGAGCAGGAACAGACCGGGATCTGGCTGCGGGACAAGGCCATGACCCTGGTCAACGACTGGCTGACCCAGGGCCGCCAGTTCGATGCGGTGGTGGCCAACAACGATGAAATGGCCATCGGCGCCGCCATGGCGCTGAAACAGGCCGGGGTGGAGAAGGGCAGTGTGCTGATCGCCGGGGTCGACGGCACGCCCGATGGCCTGCGCGCGGTGCAGAAGGGCGACCTGGCGGTCTCGGTGTTCCAGGATGCCAAGGGCCAGGCCGACGGCTCGATCGACACCGCGGTGAAGATGGCCAAGCACGAGCCGGTGGAGCAGGCGGTGTGGGTGCCGTATCGCCTGATCACCCCGGAAAACGTCGCCCAGTTCAAATAAGCCCGGTTCAAACAGCCCGTCCGTTCCATCAACAACCATAAGCCGGCGGGGTGGCCCAGCTGCCCCGCGGATGGAGTACCTGATCATGTTCGCTTCAGCGACTGCTTCGAGCATCCCGACGGCGGCTGTGCAGCCCGCCGCTCAGTCTGCCCAGTCTGTGTCCGAGCAGCAGCCTTACCTGCTGGAAGTCATCAACGTCAGCAAGGGTTTCCCCGGGGTTGTCGCCCTGTCCGATGTGCAGCTGCGGGTGCGTCCCGGCACGGTGCTGGCGCTGATGGGGGAGAACGGCGCGGGCAAGTCGACCCTGATGAAAATCATCGCCGGGATCTACCAGCCTGACGCCGGCGAGCTGCGCCTCAAAGGCCAGCGGGTGAGTTTCGAGACGCCGCTGGCGGCCTTGCAGGCGGGGATCGCGATGATCCACCAGGAACTCAACCTGATGCCGCACATGAGCATCGCCGAGAACATCTGGATCGGCCGCGAGCAGCTCAACGGCCTGCACATGGTCGATCACCGCGAGATGCACCGCTGCACCGCGCTGCTGCTGGAGCGCCTGCGGATCAACCTCGACCCCGAGGAGCAGGTGGGCAACCTGAGTATCGCCGAGCGGCAGATGGTGGAGATCGCCAAGGCGGTGTCCTACGACTCCGACATCCTGATCATGGACGAGCCGACCTCGGCCATTACCGAGAAAGAGGTGGCGCACCTGTTCTCGATCATCGCCGACCTCAAGGCCCAGGGTAAGGGCATCATCTATATCACCCACAAGATGAACGAAGTGTTCGCCATCGCCGATGAAGTGGCGGTGTTCCGCGACGGCGCCTACATCGGCCTGCAACGGGCCGACAGCATGGACGGCGACAGCCTGATCTCGATGATGGTCGGCCGCGAACTGAGCCAATTGTTCCCGGTGCGCGAGAAACCCATAGGCGAGCTGCTGATGTCGGTGCGCGACCTGCGCCTGGACGGGGTGTTCGAGGGCGTGTCCTTCGACCTGCACGCCGGGGAGATCCTTGGCATCGCCGGGCTGATGGGCTCGGGCCGCACCAATGTGGCCGAGACGATTTTCGGCATCACCCCCAGCGACGGCGGCGAGATCCGCCTCGACGGCCAGCCGGTGCGCATCAGCGATCCGCACATGGCCATCGAGAAGGGGTTTGCCCTGTTGACCGAGGACCGCAAGCTCAGCGGCCTGTTTCCCTGCCTGTCGGTCCTGGAAAACATGGAGATGGCGGTGCTGCCGCACTATGCCGGCAACGGTTTCATCCAGCAGAAAGCCCTGCGCGCCCTGTGCGAGGACATGTGCAAGAAGCTGCGGGTCAAGACCCCGTCCCTGGAGCAGTGCATCGACACCCTGTCCGGCGGCAACCAGCAGAAGGCCTTGCTCGCGCGCTGGCTGATGACCAACCCGCGGGTGCTGATCCTCGACGAACCGACCCGCGGCATCGACGTCGGCGCCAAGGCCGAGATCTACCGGCTGATCGCCTACCTCGCCGGCGAAGGCATGGCGGTGATCATGATTTCTTCGGAACTGCCGGAAGTGCTGGGCATGAGCGACCGGGTGATGGTCATGCACGAGGGCGAGCTGATGGGCACCCTCGACCGCGGCGAAGCGACCCAGGAGAAGGTCATGCAACTGGCTTCGGGGATGTCCCTGGTCCACTAGCCGGTAAACGTATCAAGGCCATCGGCGAGGTGTGTTCGCCGCCGGCCATACAAGAAGAAGGTGAAGGCTTATGAACGCGATACTGGAAAACAAACCCGCGGCGGCGCCAGCCAGAACGCGCCGGCGCCTGCCCACCGAGCTGAGCATCTTCCTGGTGCTGATCGGCATCGGCCTGGTGTTCGAACTGTTCGGCTGGATAGTGCGCGACCAGAGCTTCCTGATGAACTCCCAGCGCCTGGTGCTGATGATCCTGCAGGTGTCGATCATCGGCCTGCTGGCCATCGGCGTGACCCAGGTGATCATCACCACCGGCATCGACCTGTCGTCCGGCTCGGTGCTGGCGCTGTCGGCGATGATCGCCGCCAGCCTGGCGCAGACCTCGGACTTCACCCGCGCGGTGTTC
This sequence comes from Pseudomonas sp. 09C 129, assembly GCF_002843625.1. Classification (NCBI taxonomy): domain Bacteria; kingdom Pseudomonadati; phylum Pseudomonadota; class Gammaproteobacteria; order Pseudomonadales; family Pseudomonadaceae; genus Pseudomonas; species Pseudomonas sp. 09C 129. Next base: position 3,233,381 of record NZ_CP025261.1, read on the forward strand.
CCGTCGCTGACCGACCTGCCGGTGTGGATCCCGGTGGTGGCCGGGTTGGGGGTAGGGCTGCTGGCGGGGGCGATCAACGGCAGCATTATCGCCATCACCGGCATCCCGCCCTTTATCGCCACCCTCGGCATGATGGTCTCGGCGCGTGGCCTGGCACGTTATTACACCGAAGGCCAGCCGATCAGCATGCTCTCGGACTCCTACACGGCCATCGGCCACGGCGCGATGCCGGTGATCATCTTCCTGGTGGTGGCGGTGATCTTCCATATCGCCCTGCGCTACACCAAGTACGGCAAGTACACCTACGCCATCGGCGGCAACATGCAGGCGGCGCGGACCTCGGGGATCAACGTCAAGCGCCACCTGGTGATCGTCTACAGCATCGCCGGGCTGCTGGCGGGGCTGGCCGGGGTGGTGGCCTCGGCGCGGGCGGCGACCGGGCAGGCGGGCATGGGCATGTCCTATGAACTGGACGCCATCGCCGCGGCGGTGATCGGCGGCACCAGCCTGGCCGGCGGCGTGGGGCGCATCACCGGCACCGTGATCGGCGCGCTGATCCTAGGGGTGATGGCCAGCGGGTTCACCTTCGTCGGCGTCGATGCCTATATCCAGGACATCATCAAGGGCCTGATCATCGTGGTGGCGGTGGTCATCGACCAGTACCGCAACAAGCGCAAGCTCAAGCGCTGACTTCGCTCCTACAGAAGAGCCATACTCCACGGCAGCGGCAGGCCTTTTTCGGGCCTGCCGCTGCCGTTTGTCTTCTAAAAGACCCCGGGCGATGGAATTTCTTGTTATAAACGCACTCCGATAACCGCCGCCAAAGCCAGCCCTGGCGGGCTTTCAGGGCTTATCAGACAAATCTGATGTCATTTCAGTTGCTGACGCCTCGAACCGGCCTTAGACTGCCGCCCCTCGTAAATTGAGTGCCGGGTGGCGCTTGGAATGTATGGCGCCTTTCCGATGCCCCGAAAGGGGGCACGGAAAACAGCTTTAATTCGCCTTAATGCACGTATTTTTTATAGAGAAATCAATGACAAAGGAAAAGTTGCTGGCCATGCCGGCGGATGACTACATGAACGCCGAGCAGCTGGCTTTTTTCACTGAGCTGTTGCAGGCCATGAAGGTCGAAACCCACGAGCGCATCGAACAGAACCGAATCGCCATTGAGAGCCTGGACACCCCGGCCGACCCTGCCGACGCGGCTTCCGTAGAGGAAGAGCGGACCTGGCTGGTCAACGCTATCGACCGCGACCAGCGCATGCTGCCGCAGCTGGAGCAGGCCCTGGGCCGTATCGGCGACGACAGCTTCGGCTGGTGCGACGACAGCGGCGAGCCGATCGGCCTGAAACGCCTGCTGATCAGCCCGACCACCAAGTACTGCATCGAAGCTCAGGAACGTCACGAGCAGATCGACAAGCACCAGCGTCAGGCCTGATCGCCAAGACTTCTCCCCTCGCGGGCAAGCCCCATCCCAAGGTCGTCGAGACGCCTGGGATCGGAGGCTTGCCCGCGAGTCGTTTGTGGGCGTCTTTAAAGCCCGCGCATTTCTATTGATCTGCTGCAAAGCTGCGACTAATGGACCATGGATAATGGCTTTTTAGTGGCGTTCAATGCAGGCCAAATAATTAGAAAAGCGTGGGGTAATCCAGATGACGCAAGACGGATCTTCGCCGACTGCCATGGCGCAACCGCTGTCAGTAGTCCAAAGTACCCGGCGCTGGCAGGTTCCAACCCTGCAAAGCAGCGCCTTGCTGCTAGTGCTGTATGTCCTGTCCCAGGGGCTGCTTTCTTTCTACCTCGCCGTGCCGCTGATGCTGCTGATCGTCTGGCTGCCGCTCTTGCGCAGGTCCAAGGCCGCATCGCCAGCGGGCAGTGTCGATAACCGCGAGATCGCCGCGCTGACGCGCGACCTGTCCTGCAGCACCAGCCATAACGCGCTGTCGGCCGCCGGCGTGGCCTATTCGGTCCGGCAACTGGCCGGGCGGGTGCAGTCGCAGCTGGACTCGGCGGCGCGCATCGTCAGCAGCGCCGAGGCGATGATCCACACCGAGCAACTGGCCGCGCAACTCAGCCAGCAGGCCCTGAGCGCCGCCAGCGAAGCCCACCGCAGCAGCGCCGAAGGCAGCACAGTGCTGGGCGAGTCGATCACCCGCATGCACCGCCTCAGCCAAAGCGCCAACGACAGCCGGCAACTGATCGAAGCCCTGAGCCAGCGCAGCGAAGACATCCAGCGGGTGGCGCTGGTGATCCAGTCGATCGCCAGCCAGACCAACCTGCTGGCGTTGAATGCCGCCATCGAGGCGGCGCGGGCCGGTGAACATGGCCGCGGGTTCGCCGTGGTGGCCGATGAAGTGCGCGGCCTGGCCGGGCGCACGGCCACCGCCACCGACGAGGTCGGGGTGATGGTCGGCGATATCCAGCAGCGCACGGCCCAGGTGGTGGAGCAGATCCGTCAGCTGTCCAGCGACCTGAACACCGGGGTCGAGCAGGTCGAGTCCACCGGCCAGCACCTGCAGAACATCGCCCGGCTGGCGGCCGGGGTGGAAAGCCAGGTCGGCGAGATCGCCCGCGGCGCCGAGACCAACCGCCAGCAACTGGACAGCCTGTTCCATGCCGTCGAGCAGGTGCGCGGCGACCTGGCGGTGAGCGACCAGCAGACCCGCCGCCTGGCCGAGGCGGCGGCGCAGATGGAAGGGCAGGCGGAGATCATCAGCGAACGCCTGGCCGAGGTCGGCCTGGATGACTACCACCAGCGCATCTACGACCTGGCCCAGGAAGGCGCCCGGCGCATCGCCGAGCAGTTCGAGGCGGATCTTGCGGCCAACCGCATCAGCCTCGACGACCTGTTCGACCGCAGCTACCAGCCGATCGCCAATACCCAGCCGGTGAAATACCAGACCCGCTTCGACCGTTACGCCGATCAGGTGCTGCCGGCGATCCAGGAACCGTTGCTGGCGCGTCACGAAGGCCTGGTGTTCGCCATCGCCTGCACGCCCCAGGGCTACGTGCCGACCCACAACAAGGTGTTCTCCCAGCCGCTGACCGGCGACCCGCAGGTGGATACCCTGCACAACCGCACCAAGCGCAAGTTCGAGGACCGCACCGGCATCCGCTGCGGCAGCCACCAGCAGCCGCTGTTGCTGCAAACCTACACCCGCGATACCGGCGAGCTGATGCACGATTTGTCGGTGCCGATCAGGATCAAGGGTCGGCATTGGGGCGGCCTGCGCCTGGGCTACAAACCGGAGCAGACCGCCGCGGCCGCGCGTGGCTGAGCCTGGACAGGGGCCGGCCATTGTTACCGGCCCTGCAACGGAGCTGTGCCAGGGATGGCTTTTTCCCAGCATTGGAACTCATTAGTATGAGCGACATTGTTAGCTAGCTAACTAGTTACCAGGAGAAGTCCTCATGCAAAGCAAAGTCGATGTCGCAGTGATGATTGGTAGCGGTGTACCGGCCACCTTTCGCGCGGTCGGGCTGAATGTGTGCTGGGTCGTGCTGGTCAATGGCGAGCGCCGCGGCGCGCCGTTCGCCAGCCGGGAAGAGGCCGTGGAGTGCCAGGCGTCCTGGCTGGCCCAGCTGGCGCGGGACAGGGTCGGACACCCGCTGTTCAGTCGTTCGGCCTGACGGCGCAGGCACCCGCGCCTTCAGACCTCGCTGCCGATCACCGCGCTTTCGGCCTGGAACAGTGCCACCTGGGCCATCGACAAGGCGCTGCTGGCGGCCTGCGCCTGGGCCCGGGCGGCGGACAATGCCTGCATGTGCGCGTCGGTTGTGCGATGTCGGGCGGCGCTTTGCACCATTGCCAGGCGCTCGTTGGCCTTGCGCAGCCGTTGCTGCAGTTGTTCGATCTGTTTGCGCAGCAGCTTGATGCGTTTCCTTTTCGCTTCGAGCACGCCGTCGGGCGCGGCATTGGTCGCCCGGGTGATCGCCGTGCGCAAGTCAAACGGATCGCTCGCCGGGCTTTCGCTGGCCGCCGCGCCGGGCAGGGCGAACTCGCCCAGGGAAGGCAGGCGGGCCGGTGGGTTGAGGTCGATCATCATGGTGCTCTTGAAATGAAGGCTCACCAAGGTATCGGTCGTGCGGGGCGTTCCTTTACCGCGCCCGCAGCGTCAGAGGTTCAGGGCACCCTGGTCGACGGCCTGCTTGAGGGCGCGGGCGGCGTCCTTGGCGGCGGCTTCGGCCAGTTCCGCGGTCTTGAACCAGCGGTCCTTTTCCACCTGGTGGCAGCGCACGGTGCGCAGCGGTGGCTTGGCGCGCATCACGATCACGGCCTGGAACTCGCCCTCGACATCCCGGGCCTCGCCATGGATGAAAAACTCGCCTATATCGAATTCCGTCACGTCCGACTTTCCCCTGGAAATTATGCTGGTGAAGCCTGGCCGGTGGCCGGCTTCAAGGTCGCGGCAGTATGGCAGTTGTTGCCGGTCGATGGCTGAGTTAAGTCACGCAAGTGGCTGACCGGCAGGGTGAAAGAGGTTTTTTCAGCGATTTGCTAACGCATGGGTTGCTCTGAATACATAAAGTTGCTCTAGAATTGCCCCGGCAGTCAGAGATTGATGTTTACCTGCAGCACTCCCGTCCCATTAAGGGTGACGAAAGGATCGTGAGGTTTTCCGATCGACAGTGAGTGCGCAGCTTTCTCGGCGGGCTGGAACCACTTCTTCTGCGCTTGATGCGGGCCAAACGGTCCGGTAGTCCTTCCGGTTTTTCTGGGGAGGGGCGCTCCGGTGTTTGCGCCTACGCGTTGGCGAGTGGTGCTTTTTCGGATTGTTTTCATGTGGAGTCACGGCGCCGGTTCGGCCGCCTTTTTCTGCTGTCCGTCGTTTACGCGGGCAGAGTCATTTTCAGTTTCGGGGATCTTTCCTTGGCAGTAAGTAATCTTGATATGCACGCGTTGTTCGTCCTGGGCGACTTGCGCGCAAAGTTGGTCAAACAGTTCCAGTCCCGTTTCGTCTACATCACCGAACAGACGCCGGAAGGCATTTACGTCGCCGAAATCGACACCGAGACGGCGCTGGTCGTGGACGACAAGCCGCGCCTGGAACTCAAGGTCGGCGACCATTTCCGCGCCGCGGTCCTGCCCAGCCGTGAGGGCGGCAAATTCGAAATCCGGTTTCGCGAGATCAAGCTGGCCGTCTACGGCCTGGGCGAGTACGCCTTTGTCAGCACCGCCGACGGCCACGCCATCCTGTTCAAGGAAGGCCACAGCGTGGTGACGGTATTCGCCGCCAACCAGCAGTTGCAGGAAGGCCTGACCAAGACCCTGAAAGCCGTGACCGGCAAGGCCGCCAAATGGCGCAAGGGTGAACTGGTGAGCTTCAAGGCCAGCGAGTGAGCCGCGCCGAATTCCACCAGCAGCATCTTGCGCGCGCCCGCGCCGAGGCCCAGTGCCTGTTCGAACGCAAGGCCGTGCTGCAAGGCGCCTGGCTGGCCTGGGTGGCCTCGCAGCTGTATGTCCTGCAGCCGGCGGCATACGCCAGCATGGTGCGCCGCGAGTTGCAGCGCCTGCAGGAGCAGGGCGAAAACTGAAGTCCCCGTCGAAAGCAGGAACCTCTACTACAGTCAGATGACTCAATTAGTCAGAGGCTTGCGGTCCCAAACCGCGAGACCATCCTGCAACGCTGTGAACAGCCAAAGGGGCACAGGCATGAAAGGACTGCGGACACTGCTGGGCGGCGCGCTGCTTGGCTTGGGTATTTTGCTGGCGCCCGCCGGCGCCTCGGCGGCACCGTCGGTACAGCCGGCACAGGCGCCGATCCACTTCGCCGACCTGAACTGGGAAAGCGGCAGCCTGATCACCGATATCCTGCGCACCATCGTCGAGAAGGGTTACGGCCTGCCGACCGACACCTTGCCGGGCACCACCATCACCCTGGAAACCGCGCTGGCCAATAACGATATCCAGGTCATCGGCGAAGAGTGGGCCGGACGCAGCCCGGTGTGGGTCAAGGCCGAGGCCGAGGGCAAGGTGGCGGCCCTGGGCGACACCGTGAAGGGCGCGACCGAAGGCTGGTGGGTGCCGGAATACGTGGTCAAGGGCGACCCGGCCAAGGGCATCAAGCCGCTGGCGCCGGGCCTGCGCAGCGTCACGGACCTCAAACGCTACAAGGACGTGTTCAAGGACCCGGAAAGCCCGGGCAAGGGGCGCTTTCTCAACAGCCCCATCGGCTGGACCTCGGAAGTGGTGAACAAGCAGAAGCTCAAGGCCTATGGCCTGACCGACAGCTATGTGAATTTCCGCAGCGGTTCCGGCGCGGCGCTGGACGCCGAGATCACTTCATCGATCCGTCGCGGCCAGCCGGTCCTGTTCTACTACTGGTCGCCGACCCCGTTGCTCGGCCGTTTCAAGCTGATCCAGCTGGAAGAGCCGCCGTTCGATGCCGAGGCCTGGAAAACCCTGACCGATGCCGAGCACCCCAACCCACGCCCCACGCGCTCGCTGGCCTCGAAGCTGTCGATTGGCGTGTCCACGCCGTTCCAGCAGCAGTACCCGCAGATCGCCGAGTTCTTCGGCAAGGTCGATTTGCCGATCGAAGCGCTGAACAAGGCCCTGGCCGAGATGAGCGAGAAGCACACGCCGCCCCGGGAGGCGGCGCGGGCATTCCTCAAGGCGCATCCGGACGTGTGGCGGGCTTGGTTGCCCGGGGATGTGGCGGACAAGGTGAGTGCCAGCCTGGATTGAGAGATTGAGGTGAGAGTGAGATCGCTATCGCGAGCAAGCTCGCTCCTACAGGGTTACGCGAACTGTAGGAGCAAGCTGGCTCGCGATGCCTTTAGAAGCGGCTTTGCACCGCCAGCTCGAAGGTCCGCGGCGTACCCAGGTAGTAAGCCGGCGACACATGGGCGAACTCGGCGTAGACCTCGTTGGTCAGGTTGCGCACCCGCCCGGTGATCGAGGTATGGCTGTCGAGCTGGTAGGTCAGGAAGGTGCCGTACAGGGTGTAGGAGGGCACGGTCAGGGTGTTGGCCGTGTCGGCGTACACCGAGGCCACATAACGCGCATCGACCCCGGTCTGCCACTGCGGCGCCAGGTCATAGGTCAGCCACAGGTTGCCGACCCGGTCCGGTACGTTGGTCGGGGTATTGCCCTTGCGTGACACCACCACCCCTGCGGCGTTCTTCTCGGTGAACGCGTCGTACTGCGCATCGACCCAGGCGAAGTTGCCCTCGAGCAGCAGCTTCGGGGTGACCCGCAGCGAGCTGGCCACCTCGATGCCCCTGGAGGTCTGCTGGCCCACCGGGATGCTCAGGGTCGGGTCCAGCGGGTCGGTCACCGCGAAGTCCTTGCGCTCGATGCGGTAGGCCGCCAGGGTCGCCGAGCCGCGGCCGTCCAGGTAATCGAACTTGCTGCCCACTTCCCATTGCTTGCCCGTGGAGACATCGAAGTCCTGGGTGGCGCTGTTGGGCTGTTCGGCGGCAGTGCTGTATTGCACGTAGACGTTGGCACTGGGCAGGAACTGGTAGGTCAGGCCGACCCGGCCGGTGACCGGCTCCCAGCTGCGCTTGAGGTGCCGCGGGTTGCTCGCCGTCACCTGGCGATGGTTGGTCACGTCCAGGTCGATGTGGTCGTAGCGCAGGCCGCTGAGCAGGGTCAGCCGGTCGGTCAGGGCCAGGCGATTCTCGACGAACAGCGCCTGGGTGGTGACCTCATTGGTCTTGTCGGCGACAAAGCCCTGGCGGGTGCCCGGCAGGTCGTAGAAATGCCCCGGCTGGTAGTTGTTCGGGTCGACGCTGTTGGCCGCCTTGACGTTCAGCGGCGAGTTGGTGGTGCGGTTGACCTTGTACTCGAAGCCGCCGGACCAGGTTGTGTCGAGGCCGAAGAGCGAGCTGTCGTGGCGCAGTTCGAACTGGTTGCCGTTCTGCTCGCCCTGGTGCCGCACCTGATAGGCCGTGGAGCGGTTCACCGCGCTGTTGTCGGCGTTGTACTGGTAGGTTTCCAGGTTGCGGTAATCGCGCTGGCTGTCCAGGTGATAGAGGGTGTTGCGCAGGCGGGTGCTGTCGTTGATCCGGTAGTCGACGATCGAGCGCACCCAGATCGTGCGCTGCTCGTAGCGGCCGTCCTCGACGTTGTAGTTGTTGAAACGGTTGTGCTTGTCGATCTTCAACTCGCCGGCCTTGGGGTTGAGCACCGGGGTGCCCCAGTACGGGCTGTCCTCGTGTTCGTCCTGGTATTCCACGGCCAGGGTGTGGGACAGGTTCGGCGTCAGGTCGCTGAGCAGGGAAAACGCCAGGCTCCAGGCATCCCGCTGCTGACGGTCGATGTAGCCGTTGCTGGTGTTATGGCTGACGTCGAGGCGGGCGTAGTGCTGCACCTCGTCGCCGGCCTCGCTGAGGGCGTGGTTGAGGCCGAAGGCGGTTTGCGTGGTGTCGTAGCTGCCGTAGCTGACCCGGCCCTCGATGGCCCGCTCCTGGCGGTCGGCCAGCTTGGTCACGTAGTTCAGCGAACCACCCACGGAGCCTGCACCGTTGACCAGCGAGGAGGGGCCGCCGAGCAGTTCGACCCGGTCATAGATCCAGGCGTCCACCGGTCGCGCCAGACCGCTGGACACGTTGATGCCGTTGAACATCTGGGTGATCTGGCTATTGCTGAAACCACGGTAGGAGACAAAACCGCCGAATCCCGGCGGGGCGCTGGCATTGACCCCGGGCAGGGTGTTGGCGGCGTCCTGGAAGTTCTGCGCGCCGCGCCGCTCGATATCGTTGCGGTTGGCCACCGCCACCGAGGCCGGGGTTTCGCGGACACTCAGGCCCAGGCGCGAGGCCATGCCGCTGGACTGGTCGAGGGCCAGGCCGGGTTCGGCGGGTTGCTCGCCGTCGATGGTGATCGGCGCCAGGTCGACGCTGGATTGCGCCCAGGCGCTGACGGACAGGCAGCCGCACAGGCTGGCCAGCAGGGGAATGTGTTTCATCGGTAGATCCTGAATTCTTGGCTAGGAAGCAGCCCACGAACCAGGGTCTGTACGAAAAGTGGCTACGCTCGGCCATGCTGCGTTAAAAACAGGCTCGGAATGCTCATGTAGGCCCCTACACTCCGCTTCCTCGCCTGTTTTTGCCTTGCCTGACCTTCGCTCGCCGACTTTTCGTACAGACCCTGATGCCGTGCATTGGCACGGGGCGGGCTGATGACAAGGGCGAAAGACTCAGGCGAAGGCGGGCGGCGCGCGCGGGTGGGCCGCGGGCCAGGTGAAGCGGGTGGGGACGTCGGCGGTGGCGCGCGGCGCCAGCGGTGGGCTGTGGTGCTGCGGCAGGATCGCCAGGGTCAGGCTGGAGTTGAACGCCGGGCCCATGCCGCCGGTGGAGCACAGCGGGCAACCGAAGGCCTTGGACAGGGTCGGCAGCGACTCGTCGACCGGGTTGGAGGAGGCCGGCGCCTGGGTGCGCGGATCCACCGTACAGAACTGGCCGCCGATCCCGTTGAGCTGCTGGCCGACCATTTGCCCGTGGCCGATGCTGCAGGCGAACACGTTGAACAGGACGCAGCAATAGAGCATCCAGGCAACGAGCGAGCGATCGGTTCGGGCGAGTTTCATGGGGCGGCACTTTACCATCGCAGGCGACGAACGTACTTACAAAAACGTGCGGGTGGGTCCATTCTTCAGCGACATTTTTTTGCCATGGACGTTTGCATATGAATGTTTTGATCGCGCAAGGGATGGCCGGAGCCTTCCTGCTGATCAGCCTGATCCACCTGTACTGGGCCGCCGGCGGCAAGCGCGGCAGCGACGCGGTGATCCCCCAGGTGCCGGGCAGGACGCCGGGCAAGCTGGAGCCGGCGTTCAAGCCCTCGGGGTTCGCCACCTTGCTGGTGGCGGTGGGCTTGCTGCTGATCGCGATGCTGGTGTGCCTGCGGGTGGGCCTGTACCTGCCGACGGTGAGCCACCCGGCGCTGCAATGGGTGATCAGCGCGATGGCCTTGCTGATGTTCGCCCGGGCCATCGGCGACTCGAACCTGGTGGGATTCTTCAAGGAGGCCAGCGGGTCCAGGTTCGCCCGGCTGGACACGCTGTTCTATTCGCCGCTGTGCGTGGTGCTGGGGGCGGGGCTGCTGGTGGTGGCCTGGAACTGAGTGGCTGAACTCAGCTGCCGCTTTCACTGCGTCGGCTGCTGACCTCCGCCGGTACATCGTCGCCGGCCATGCGCTTGCGGAACAGCGCGGCCCGCGCCAGCAGCAGGGTGGTCACCGGCACGGTGATCGACAGCAGGATCGGGATCAGCCAGGCGTGCAGCACCGGCCCCGACTTCATCCCCGAGAAATACAGGATCGACGCCAGGGCCACGCACCAGGCGCCCAGGGTCGAGGCCAGGGCCGGCGGGTGCATGCGCTGGAAGTAATCCTTCATGCGCAGCATGCCCAGGGCGCCGATCAGCGCGAAGCTACTGCTGAGCACCAGCAGGATCGCCACCGGTATCTCGATCCACCACGACAGTTCACTGACGGCATTCATTCGATCACCTCGCCACGCAGGAGGAATTTGGCCAGGGCGAAGGAGCCGACAAAGCCGAACAGGGCGATCAGCAGCGCCGCCTCGAAGTAGGTGTCGCTGGCGTAGCGGATGCCCAGCACCAGCATCATCAGCATCGCCAGGATGTACAGGTAGTCCAGGGCCAGGACCCGGTCCTGGGCCGAGGGGCCCTTGAACAGCCGGACCAGGGTCAGGACCATGGCCACGGAAAACAGGAACAGGCTGAACAGGATCGCATTCGTGAGCAGGGCACTCATTCGAAGATCTCCATCAACGGACGCTCGTAGGTCGTCTTGAAGTGCTGGATGAAAGCCGCTTCGTCGTCCAGGTCGAACACATGCAGCAGCAGGATGCTGCGGTCCAGGGACAGCTCGGACCACACCGTGCCCGGCACCACCGTGGTGATGGTCGAGAGCGCGGCCAGGCCGTTGGCGTCGCGCAGCTCCAGGGGGATCTTGACGAAGCGCGAGCGCGGCGGGCGGCGCCCGGCGTTGAGCACGCCCCAGGCCACGGCCAGGTTCGACAGCAGCACATCGCGGCCGACCACCAGCAACAGGCGCAGGATGGTCGCGGGGTGGCGGATACGGATCGGCAGCGGGCGCAACGGCCGCATCATCAAGGGCGCGCAGAACCCCAGGAGCGCGCCGAGCAGCAGGTTGCCGGGGCTGACGGACAGGTTCAGCACCAGCCACAGCAGCCACAGCGCCAGCGACAACCAGGGAGCGGGGAACAGGCGCTTCATGGCTGTACCTCCTGCAACGCCGCCTGGGCTTCGGGGCTGGGGACCGCCCGGGTGCCGAGCACGGCCATCACATACTGCTGCGGATCGTTGAGGTTGTCGGCGGCGGCCTGGGTAAAGCGCAGCAGCGGCTCAGCCTTGACGGTCAGCAGCATGCACAGCCCGAGCAGGGCGATGATCGGCACGCACTCGAAGCGCCGCAGCAGCGGCGAGGGCCGTTCTTCCGGGGCCCAGAAGCGCCGGATGCCCAGGCGCGAAAAGGCGATCAGCGACGCCAGGCCGGAAAGGATCAGCAAGGCCAGCAGGCCCCAGGCGGCGCCGGACAGCGGCGCATCCGTGGCCTGGCCCAGCCCCAGCGGGTTGAGCAGGGCGCCGATCAGGCTCAGCTTGCCGATGAAGCCCGACAGCGGCGGCATGCCGATGATCAGCAGCGCGCAGGCGATGAAGCTCAGGCCGAGGAAGGCCATGGTCCAGGGAATCACCTGGCCGACCACGGCTTTGCGCTCGTCGTCGAGGTTGGTGCCCGGTGGCGGTTGCAGCGGCTCCTGGGGCCGGGGCAGGGTTTCGACTTCATCCTCCAGGGGGATCTCGTTGGCCGAGCGCGAACGCTCGATCAGCTCGGCCAGCAAAAACAGCGCGCTCAGGGCCAGGGTCGAGCTGACCAGATAGAACAGCGCGCCGGCAATCAGCCTGGGCTGGGCGAAGCCGATCGCCGCCAGGAGGATCCCGGCCGAGACCAGGATGCTCAGGCTGGCCATGCGTTCCAGGCGTTGCGCGGCGAGGATCGCCAGGGCCGCGCCGACGATGGTCGCCATGCCGCCGTAGATCAGCCAGTCGCCGCCGAAGTAGGCCGAGGCCCCGGCCTGGCCGGAGAACAGCAGGGTCCACAGGCGCAGCAGGGTGTAGACCCCGACCTTGGTCATGATCGCGAACATCGCCGCTACCGGCGCGCTGGCCGAGGAGTAGGCCGGCACCAGCCAGAAGTTCAGCGGCCACATGCCGGCCTTGGCCAGGAACGCGGTGGCGAGGATCGCCGCGCCGGCGTGCAGCAGGCCACGGTCGGCTTCCGGCACCAGCGGGATCTTCAGCGCCAGGTCGGCCATGTTCAGGGTGCCGGTGACGCCGTAGATCAGCGCCGCGCCGATCAGGAACAGCGACGAGGCCAGCAGGTTGATCGCCACATAGTGCAGGCCGGCGGACACCCGCGCCCGCCCCGAGCCGTGCAGCATCAGGCCGTAGGAGGCGGCCAGCAGCACTTCGAAGAACACGAACAGGTTGAACAGGTCGGCGGTCAGGAAGGCACCGTACAGGCCCATCAGCTGGATCTGGAACAGCGCGTGGAAACTGGCCCCGGCGCGGTCCCAGCGAGCCATGGCGAACAGCAGGGCGCTGACGCCGATGATCCCGGTGAGCACCAGCATCAGCGCCGACAGGCGATCGACCACCAGCACGATGCCGAACGGCACCTGCCAGTTGCCCGGCAGGTACACGCCGACGGAACCGGGCACGCCGGTCTGCTGGGTCCAGCCCAGCAACAGCACGGAAATGCCCAGGCCGAGCATGCTGGAGAACAGGTTGATCCTGGCTTTGAGCGGGCGATGTTTCTCGCCGAGCATCAGCATCACCGCGGCGGTCAGCAGCGGCAGCAGGATGGGCGCGACGATCAGGTGCGGCATCAGGTTCATTCCTTGGGCTCCCGGCCATCCACATGGTCGGTGCCGGTCAGGCCCCTGGACGCCAGCAGGACCACCAGAAACAGCGCGGTCATGGCGAAGCTGATGACGATCGCCGTGAGTACCAGCGCCTGGGGCAGCGGGTCGGTGTAGTGCAGCAGGTCCTGGGGCACGCCGTCCTTGATGATCGGCTCCTTGCCGATGAACAGGCTGCCCATGCTGAAGATGAACAGGTTGACCCCGTAGGACAGCAGGCACAGGCCCATCACCACCTGGAAGGTCCGTGGCCGCAGCACCAGCCAGACGCCGGAGGCCGCCAGCACACCAATGGCGATTGCAATGACTTCTTCCATCAGGCGGCTCCTGGCTTGGCTTGGGGTTTGACTTGGGCACGCACCGACTGGTGCGCCAGCGCGGTGAGGATCAGCAGGGTCGAGCCGACCACCACGGCGTACACGCCGATGTCGAAGAACAGCGCGCTGGCGATATGGATATCGCCCAGCAGCGGCAGGTCCAGGTGCAGGGTATGGGTGGTCAGGAACGGGTAGCCGAACGCCAGGGCGCCGAGCCCGGTCAGGGTGGCGAACAGCAGGCCGGTGCCCATCCAGCGCAGCGGCCGCAGGCTCATCTGGGCCTCGACCCACTGGGTGCCGGCGACCATGTATTGCAGGATGAACGCCACCGACATCACCAGGCCGGCGACGAAACCGCCGCCCGGCAGGTTGTGGCCGCGCATGAACAGGTAGAACGACACCACCAGGGCGATCGGCAGCAGCAGGCGCACCAGCACCGCCGGCACCATCATGAAGCCCAGGGCGGTGTCGCTGGCGTGGCGCGGGTTGACCAGGTCGGTGACCACGTCGGGCGCCAGCAGGCGCTGCTGGGCCGGCAGCTGCATGCTTTCCTTCGGCGGGCGGAAACGTCGCAGCAGGGCGAACACGGTCAGGGCCACGGCCACCAGCACGGTGATCTCGCCCAGGGTGTCGAAGCCGCGGAAGTCCACCAGCATCACATTCACCACATTGCTGCCGCCGCCTTCCGGCAGGGCGCGGCTGAGGTAGAACGAGGAAATGTCGTTGGGGGTCTGGCGGGTCAGCATGGCGTAGGACAGCACGGCCATGCCCAGGCCGACGGCGATCGACAGCAGCAGGTCGCGCAGGCGGCGGGCACGGGCCTTGGGCAGGCTGCTGGGCAGCGGCGAAACATCCTCGATCCGCCGGGGCAGCCAGCGCAGGCCGAGCAGGATCAGCACCGTAGTCACCACTTCCACCACCAGCTGGGTCAGGGCCAGGTCCGGCGCGGAGAACCAGACGAAGGTCACGCAGGTCATCAGCCCGCAGACGCTGACCATGGTCAGGGCTGCCAGACGGTGGTACTTGGCTTGCCAGGCGGCGCCCAGGGCGCAGGCGATGGCCAGCAGCCAGAGGGTGACGAAGACGATGGAGCCCGGGATCTTCGGCCGGTCGCCCCAGCTCAGGCTGCTGTAGAGCATCGGGATCAGGCCGGCCAGCACCGCCACCAGCACCAGCAGGAACAGCTGGGTCTGCAGGCGCTGGGTGCTGATGTAGCGCTCCAGGCGACGGGCCAGGCGCATCATCCTCACCAGGCTGCGCTCGAACAGGCGCTTGCCGTTGAAGCGGCCGATCAGCGGCGGATAGGCAAAATCACCGCGCACCAGCGGGGCACGCAACAGCAGGTAGAGCACGATGCCGCAGGACATGGCGATCAGGCTCATGATCATCGGCGCATTCAGGCCGTGCCAGATCGCCAGGCTGTACTCCGGCAGGGTGCCGCCGACCACCGGCTGGGCGGCCGCGGCCAGCAGCGGGCCGACCATCTGCGCCGGGAAGATCCCCACCAGCAGGCAGGTGAACACCAGCAGCTCCACCGGCGCGCGCATCCAGCGTGGCGGCTCGTGGGGCGTGTGCGGCAGGTCTTCGGCCGGCTTGCCGAAGAACACATCCACGGTGAAGCGCAGGGAGTAGGCGACGCTGAAGGTCCCGGCGATGGTGGCGATCACCGGCAGGGCGGCCTCGACCCAGGCGGTGGAATTGATGAACACGGTCTCGGCGAAGAACATCTCTTTCGACAGGAAGCCGTTGAGCAGCGGCACGCCGGCCATGGAGGCGCTGGCGACCATGGCCAGGGTCGCGGTGAACGGCATCAGCTTGATCAGGCCGTTGAGCTTGCGGATGTCGCGGGTGCCGCTTTCGTGGTCGATGATGCCGGCGGCCATGAACAGCGAGGCCTTGAAGGTGGCGTGGTTGAGGATGTGGAACACCGCGGCCACCGCGGCCAGCGGGCTGTTCAGGCCCAGCAGCAGGGTGATCAGGCCCAGGTGGCTGATGGTCGAGTAGGCCAGCAGACCCTTGAGGTCGTTCTGGAACATCGCGCAGTAAGCGCCCAGCACCAGGGTCGCGGCCCCGGCGCCGCCGACGATCCAGAACCATTCTTCGCTGCCGGACAGCGAAGGCCAGAGGCGGGCGAGAAGGAACACCCCGGCCTTGACCATGGTCGCCGAGTGCAGGTAGGCCGAGACCGGTGTCGGCGCGGCCATGGCGTGGGGCAGCCAGAAGTGGAAGGGGAATTGCGCGCTTTTGCTGAGGGCGCCGATCAGGATCAGCGGCAGGAGGATGGGGTAGAGGGCATGGGCTCGGATGAGATCTCCGGCAGCCAGGACCTGGTCCAGGTCGTAGCTGCCGACCACATGGCCGAGCAGCATGACCCCCGCCAGCAGGCACAAGCCCCCCGCGCCGGTGACCATCAGCGCCATGTAGGCGCCGCGCCGGGCATCGGAGCGGTGGTGCCAGTAGCCGATCAGCAGGAAGGAGAACAGGCTGGTCAGTTCCCAGAAGAACACGATCTGGATCAGGTTGCCGGAAATCACCAGGCCGAGCATGGCGCCCATGAAGGCCAGGAAAAACGCGAAGAAGCGCGGCACCGGGTCTTCCGGCGACATGTAGTAGCGCGCGTACAGCGACACCAGGGTACCGATGGCCAGCACCAGCATGGAGAACAGCCAGGCGAAGCCGTCCATGCGCAGGACGAAGTTCAGACCGAGGCTGGGCAGCCAGTTGAACTCTTCACGGATCACGCCGCCATGGGCGATCTGCGGGTACATCGAGGCCACCGCCACGCTACCGGCCAAGGCGACCAGGCCTGCCAGCAGGGACTCGGTGTTACGTGCGTTGTGCGGCAGCAAGGCCGCCAGACAGCTGCCGATAAAAGGCAGAAGCAGTAGAACTATCAGGGACATAGGCTTCTAATCTGCGGGAAATTGTGATGCATCATACGTGCCGACTCTGTGATCACCAACCTTGAAGCTGTGGCAGGATCCTACAAAACCCCTTCGGCCAGCGTTCAAGGCCGGGGACAAAAAGCCGGCTGGTGCGAAAATCATGGCAGTTTGCCCCGGGTGAGTGACAACAAAGCGCTGCGCGCGGTGTTATGGTCGCGCCCCTCGGCAACGGACCCGCTTGAAAGGAAGCAGACAGGCCCCTTATGACCCTCGCAACCTTTACCCGCAAAACCCTCGCCAGCCTGCTGCTGATGGCCTTCGGCGGCTGGATCGTCTGGCTGTGGCTGACCCTGGCCGGGCCCACTGCCGGCATGAGCCGCTTCAAGACCCTGGAACCCTTGTCGATCGAGGGGCAAACAGCGGCGGCCTTGCCCGTCGGCACCGTGCTCTATTACGACACCGGCTTTGCCGAGGGCCATGGCCGTTACCTGGCGTACTTCTATCACAAGGGTGTCATCGCCCAGGAAGCCTTGCCCAGGGCCTTCTGGCCGGGGCAGGAGCAGATCAGCCCCTTGTGGTTGTGGAATATCGATCCCGAGCAGGTCCCGGAGAAGACCATGACGCGAGAGGACATTGTCGCCGCCGTACAGGCCGGCCAGCTGTCCCGGCAGGAGCTGGCGGCCATCCTCCAATCGTTGCCGCGCTAGCTCAGCGTTGCGAGTCCGCGGTCTCATCCAGCCGATCCGCCTCTATCACCTCGCCACCTTTACCCTTGGTCTTCAACTCGCTGACGATCACCGCCGCGACGATCAGCGCGCCGCCCAGCAGGGCCAGGGCCGGCAGGCGTTCGCCGGCGATGCGCCCGACCAGCCCGGCCCACACCGGTTCACCGGCGTAGATCAGGGTGGCGCGGGTCGGCGAGACGCTTTTCTGCGCCCAGTTCATCGCCACCTGGATCGCCGCGCTGGCGGCGCCCAGGCCCAGGGCGCTGGCCAGCAGCAGCCAGGAAAAGTCCGGGATGGCTTCCTGGGTCGGCACCACCATCAGGAACGACAGCACCGAGGTTGCGGCCAGTTGTACTACTGTGACCCGGCGCACATCGACCTGGCCGGCGTAGGTGCTGATCAGGATGATTTCCGCGGCGATGGCCACAGTGCTGATCAAAGTGGCGATTTCTCCCGGGCTGAAGTCCAGCGCGGCGCCGCTGGGCCCGGAGAGCAGCATCAGGCCGGTGAAGGCCAGCATGATGCCGATGCTCGGCATCAGCCCCGGGCGCTTGCCCATGAACAGCCATTGCAGTAGCGGCACGAAGGGTACGTACAGCGCGGTGATAAAGGCCGACTGGCTGCTGGGAATGGTTTGCAGGCCCACGGTCTGCAGGCCGTAGCCGAGCATGATGGCGGTGCCGATGAAGACCCCGGCCTTGAGTTCGAACAAGGTCAGCCCGCGCAGGCTGCGCAGGGAGAACAGCCCGACGATGCAGGCCGCCGCGGCGAACCGCAGGCCGACGAAGAACATCGGGCCGCTGACGGTCATGGCGTGCTGCACCGTGAGAAAGGTGCCGCCCCAGACCATGGTGATCAGCACCAGCACGCACTCGGCTTTGCTCAGTTTGAGGAAGAAGGAAGAAGATTTGCAGGAGTTCACCGACGTCATGCCCTTGCGTGCTACCCGGGGCGGCCGCACAATGCGCCGCGAAGTTGGGCAGTATACTGCGCAAACCCATACAGTGAGCAATATAGTGCACAAAGATCCTGGGCAGCGCGCTTCCGTGCTGCAGCATGTCAGTCACAACGTCCGGCGCCTGCGCCACGCCGCCGAGCTGAGCCAGAGCGCCCTGGCGGAAAAGTCCGGGGTCAGCCGGCGCATGCTGGTGGCCATCGAGGCCGGTGAGAAGAATGTCAGCCTCAGCACCCTGGACCGGGTGGCCGAAGCCCTGGACGTGGCCTTCAGCGACCTGATCCAGGCCCCCGATGCCCGCGACCCGAGCCGGATCAACGAGCTGGCCTGGGCCGGGCTGATTCCCGGGAGCAAGGCGGTGCTGCTGGCCAAGGCCAACGCCTGCCGCGAAGTGGAGCTGTGGGAGTGGCGCCTGGAGCCGGGCGAGCAATACCTGTCGGAACCGGACGCCGAAGGCTGGAGCGAGCAGCTGTATGTCTTCGAGGGTTGCCTGACCCTGGTCCTGGGCGAGCAGGAGCGGCGCCTGGACAGCGGCGAGTTCTTCATGTTCGCCAGCAACCTGCCGCATGCCTATCGCAACGATGGGGCGGTGGCGGTGCGTTTTGTGCGCAACGTGGTGATCTGAGCACTGTTGCCTGGGCAACAGTGCTTGAACATTTTGCCTGTTTTCAATTGATGCTGTTTCTTATAAATATCAATCAACTTACTGATTTGTAAGACTTATAGTCTTAGGCACGACTTCTGCAATCTCCAGGTCAGAACGGATCTTCCGCATTCGACAGGACCTGGAGTCGGCCATGACAGCCACTGCTCAACCCACCCGAACCGCCCACATCATCCACTCCGACGCCGAGGCCATCGCCGTCGCCCGGACCCTGGCCGAGCGTTTCGCCGTCGAAGCCAGCGTGCGCGATCGCGAGCGGCGCCTGCCGTTCGCCGAGCTGGACGAGTTCTCCGCCAGCGGCTTGTGGGGCATCACCATTCCCAAGGCCTATGGGGGCGCCGGGGTGTCTTACGTGACGGTGGCGGAGGTGATCAAGATCATTTCCGCCGCCGACTCGTCCCTCGGCCAGCTGCCGCAGAACCACCTGGGCGTGCTCGACATCCTGCTGCAGACCGCCAGCGAGGAGCAGAAGCGCTATTACTTCGCCAAGGTGTTGCAGGGTTATCGCTTCGGCAACGCCTTCTCCGAAGCCGGCAGCAAGCATGCCGGCGCCTTCGAGACCCGCATTCGTTTCAACGCCGACGGCGCGCGGATCGACGGCGAGAAGTTCTACTGCACCGGCGCCTTGTTCGCCCACATCGTGCCGGCGGTGGCGGTCGACGAGCAGAACAAGGCGTTCATCGCCTTTATCGAGCGGGACAACCCCGGCCTGACCGTGATCGACAGCTGGGACGGTTTCGGCCAGCGCACCACGGCCAGTGGCGGGGTCACCCTCGACGCGGTGCAGGTGCCGCTGAGTGCGGTGATCCCGGCCCATCGCGCATTCGACGAGCCCACCGCCGACGGGCCGATCTCGCAGATCATCCAGGCGGCGGTGGACACCGGCCTGGCAGTCGGCGCCCTGGAAGAAGCCAAGCGCCATGCGCGCCAGTCGCGCCCCTGGATCGACAGTGGCCAGGATCATGGCTGGCAGGACCCGTTCACTATCGCCGCCATCGGCGACCTGGAATGGCGGGTGCACGGCACCGAGGCGATCCTGGAAAAAGCTGGCCTGGCCATCGACCAGGCACTGCGCGAACCCAACGAAGACAGCGTGGCCCAGGCCTCGGTGGTGGTGGCGCAAGCCAAGGTGCTGTCGGCACAAAGCGCCTTGCTCGCCAGCAGCAAGCTGTTCGAACTGGCCGGCACCCGCTCGGTGCTGGGCAAGTACAACCTCGACCGCTACTGGCGCAACGCACGGACCCACACCCTGCACGACCCGGCGCGCTGGAAATACCACCTGATCGGCAACTTCCTGCTCAACGGCGTCAAGCCGGCCCGCCACGCCTGGAACTGAGGAACCGCCCATGAACGCATTGAGCCAAGCCACCACCCATGAAACACCCGCCGATGAACAGGTCGAGCACAGCCACCACGACCTGCGCCGCGCCCGCGAGCTGCTGCAATCGACCCTCACCTTTGTCCGTGAACAGGCCAAGCCCTGGCCCGGCAGCGGCCTGGCCCGAGTCAGCGACGACCCTTATGTGATCAGCCGCTTTGGCGACCTGCTGATCCGTATCGAAGTCGCCGCCGCCTTGCAGGAACGGGCGCAATCGCTGCTCGCCAGGGAGCACGACGTCGCCGAAATCGGCGTGGCCCAGGCCGAGGCGGCCATCGCCAGCCGCGAGGCCTTGCTCGCGGTGAGCAACGCCGAGTTCGAGCTGACCGGCCAGCGCAGCCCGCTGCCCGCCGCGCAGGGTGAACCCTTGCGCTGGAAATACCCGTTGATCGGCAACTACCGTCTCAACGGCGTGGTGCCGCCCAGTTTCAGGAGTGCGGTTTGATGGCCCGGGAAATCCGTCTCAACGCGTTCGACATGAACTGTGTCGGCCACCAGTCGCCGGGCCTGTGGGCCCACCCCCGGGATCGCTCCTGGCAATACAAGGACCTCGAATACTGGACCGACCTGGCACGGATCCTCGAACGCGGCAAGTTCGACGGCCTGTTTATCGCCGATGTGCTGGGCATCTACGACGTCTACCAGGGCAACGGCGAGGCGGCGATCCGCCAGGCGGCCCAGGTGCCGGTCAACGACCCGCTGCAACTGATCCCGCCCATGGCCCTGGTCACCGAGCACCTGGGCTTCGGCCTGACCGCGTCGCTGTCGTTCGAGCATCCCTATCCCTTCGCCCGGCGTCTTTCGACACTCGACCACCTGACCCGCGGCCGGGCCGGCTGGAACATCGTCACCTCCTACCTGGAAAGTGGGGCGAAGAACCTCGGGCAGAAAGCCCAGACCGAGCACGACGCCCGCTACGACTACGCCGAGGAATACCTGGAGGTTTGCTACAAGCTCTGGGAAGGCAGTTGGGAAGAGGGCGCGGTGCTGCGCGACCGGGAGCGGCGGATCTTCAGCGACCCGAGCAAGATCCATGAGATTCGCCACGTCGGCCCACACTTCCAGGTGCCGGGTATCCACCTCTGCGAGCCTTCGCCGCAACGCACCCCGGTGCTTTACCAGGCCGGGGCGTCGAGCCGTGGCAAGCAGTTCGCCGCCGAGCAGGCCGAGTGCGTGTTTGTCGCCGCGCCGTCCAAGGTGCTGCTGAAGAAGACCGTGGCCGATATCCGCCGCCGGGCCGCCGAGGCCGGGCGCGATCCGGCGCAGATCCTGATCTTCAACCTGCAGACGGTGATCCTCGGCGAGACCGACGCCAAGGCCAGGGCCAAGTTCGAGGAGTACAAGTCCTGGGTCAGCTACGAGGGCGCCATGGCGCTGATTTCCGGCTGGACCGGCATCGACTTCAGCCAGTTCAAGCCCGATGAGCCGCTCAAGCATGTGCACACCAACGCCATCCAGTCGGCGGTGGAGGCGTTCTCCACGGCCGACCCGAACAAGGTCTGGACGCCCCATGAGCTGGCGGACTGGGTCGGCATCGGCGGCTTCGGCCCGCTGTTCGTCGGCAGCCCGGAAACCGTGGCCGACCTGCTCCAGGAATGGGTCGAGGACACCGATGTGGACGGCTTCAACCTGGCCTATGCGTTGACCCACGAGACCTTTGTCGACGCCGTCGAACTGCTGGTCCCCGAGTTGCAGAAGCGCGGCGTGTACAAGACCGAATACGCCCCCGGCACCTTGCGCGAGAAGCTGTTCGGCGCCGGGCCACGCTTGCCGCAGAACCATCCGGGCAGCGCCTATCGCGACCTGGCGGCCTGGCATCGCCAGGAGCAGCAGGTGGCCTCCATCCGGATACCGTCCCTGTAGCCGCTGCCGAAGGCTGCGATAGGTCCGAAGGACCTTCAGCGTCAGTGTGATCGTCACGACCTGTCGGTCGATCGCAGCCTGCGGCAGCGGCTACAGGTGCAGTGCAAACCCAAAAACCGGCCAGCGGACCACCGCACGCTTTTGCCCAAGGAATCGAGGTCAGTCCATGAGCGTGCATGAACTCAAGCGTTCGCCCCCGGCGGACGCGCGAACACCGGAAAACACTGTGCTGCTGCCCGCGGCCCTGGAGCTGTTGCAGCACTGGGCGCAGGTCAGCCCGCTGGCCAGCGCGTTGCGTCACAAGCGCCACGGCCATTGGTACAACTGGCGCTGGATCGATGCCGCGCGGGATGTCGAGCGCCTGGCCGACGGCCTGCGCCAACAGGGTTTCGACGAAGGCTCGCGACTGGCGTTGAGCGGCCTGTTCGAGCCCAACCTGCTGCTCCTGGCCCTGGCCGCGCAACGGGTGGGCGGCCAGGTGCTGACCCTGAGCGACGAGCTCGACCCGCAAGCCCTGCGCCAGGCCCTGTGGAACCTGCGCCCCAGCCATGCCTTCGTGCATTCGCGCCAGCAACTGCTGCGCTGGGTCGCCGCCGGCGAAAGCAGCATGGCCCCGCAATTGTTGATTGCCCATCAACCTGTTCCGCGCCTGCCGGAAGGTTCGCGCCAGCCGGTGCTGGCCTTCAGCGACCTGCTCGGCAGCCGGGAAAAGCCCCAGCGCCAGAACCACTGGCGGCATCCGGCCCATGCCGCGCAGCTGTGGAGCGAGGAGGGCACGCAATGGCCGGAAGGCCTGAGGGTCTTGCTGCACCAGTGGCTGCACAGCGGCCATAGCCTGGCCTTCCCGGAAAGCCGCGGTTCGGCCGTCCGCGACCGCCGCGATGTCGCCCCCAGCGGCCTGCTGCTCTCGGGGCCTTGCCTGCAACGCCTGGCCGACGACATCGAAAGCCGCCTGGCGCCCGTGGGCAGTTGGCGCCGCCGCCTGTGCGACTGGGCCATTGCCCAGCCGCACCGCCCCCTGCAACGGCTGCTGAAGAACCGGGTGCGCCGGCTCCTGGGGTTCCAGCGCCTGGATTACATCTGGCAGGCCCCCGGCAACCCCTCGACACCTTCGGCGCCGGTGTGGCTGGCCGAATTCAAACGGAATATCGCATGAGCGCCGCCGACCCCATCCTGCAAGTCAATGCCATCTCCCTGTCGTTCAAGGGGGTGAAGGCGATCAACCAGCTGTCCTTCGCGGTCGCGCGCGGCGAGATCTGCGCGCTGATCGGGCCCAACGGCGCCGGCAAGAGCTCCTTGCTCAATATCCTCAATGGCGTCTATCGCTTCGACGCCGGCTCGATTGTCTTCGACCGCGAAGCGTTCCAGCGCATCGACCCCTTGCAGGCGGCGCGCCGAGGGATTGGCCGGACGTTCCAGAACAACGCGCTGTTCAAGAAGATGAGCGTGATCGACAACCTGCTCAGCGGCCTGTCGCGGCACACCCGCGCCCGCTTTATCGAACAGGCCCTGGGGCTGCCCCGGGCGCGGCGCGAGGCCGAGGCTCATCGGCAACTGGCCCAGGGCATTCTCGAGTTCCTCGAGTTGCAGGCGCAGCGCGATGTGCCGGTGGGCAACCTGGCCTACGGCCTGCAAAAGCGCGTCGAGCTGGGCCGGGCCCTGATCGCCGGGCCCAGCCTGTTGCTGCTGGACGAGCCCATGGCCGGGATGAACGCCGAGGAAAAACAGGACATGGCGCGTTTCATCGCCGACATCAATCGCGACCTCGGCACCACGGTGGTGCTGATCGAGCACGATATGAACGTGGTCATGGACCTGTCCGACCATGTGGTGGTGCTGGACTACGGGCGCAAGGTCGGCGACGGCACCCCGGCCGAAGTGCAGGCCGACCCCAAGGTGATCGCCGCCTACCTGGGGGTGGTGCACTGATGAGCTTTTTTTTCGAAACCCTGCTCGGCGGCCTGCTGGCCGGCACCCTGTATTCGCTGGTGGCCATCGGCTTCGTGCTGATCTACAAGGCCAGCGGTGTGTTCAATTTCGCCCAGGGCGCGATGTTGCTGTTCGCCGCGCTGACCTTCGTCAGCCTGCACGACCAGGGCGTGCCCTTTGTCCTGGCGCTGCTGGCGACGGTGCTGGTGATGATCGCCGGCGCCTGGCTGATCGAGCGGCTGGTGCTGCGGCCGCTGGTCAATCGTTCGCAGATCACCCTGTTCATGGCCACCCTGGGCCTGTCGTTCATCATCGAAGGCCTGGCCCAGGGGCTGATGGGCTCCCAGGTCAGGGCGCTGGACCTGGGCATCGACGACGTGCCGCTGTTCCTCGGGCCGCTGATGCTCAGCCAGTTCGACCTGATCGCCGCGGCCACCGCCGTGGTGCTGGTGACGGTGCTGGCGCTGCTGTTCAACAAGATCCGGATCGGCGTGTCGCTGCGAGCGGTGGCGGACGACACCACGGCCGCGCTGTCGATCGGCATCAACCTCAACCGCATCTGGCAGATCGTCTGGGCCGTGGCCGGCATCGTCGGGCTGGTGGCCGGGCTGCTCTGGGGCGCGCGCCAGGGCGTGCAGTTCTCGCTGTCGCTGGTGGTGCTCAAGGCTTTGCCGGTGCTGATCATCGGCGGCTTCACCTCGATCGGCGGGGCGATAGTCGGCGGGCTGATCGTCGGCGCCGCGGAGAATCTGGCCGAGGTCTACATCGGCCCGTTGATCGGCGGCGGCATTACTCCCTGGTTCGCCTATGTGCTGGCCCTGGCCTTCCTTTATATCCGTCCCGCCGGCCTGTTCGGCGAGCGCGCCATCGAGCGAGTCTGAACCCATGTCCATCCCCCTGAGCCAGGCCACCGCGCCTGTGCTGTTGATCCCGCGCCGCCTGCCCTGGGGCCTGGGCGGCCTGCTGTTGCTGGCCCTGGTCGGCGTGCCCCTGGTGGGCAACGACTATTGGCTCAACGCCATTCTGATCCCGTTCCTGGTGCTGTCCCTGGCAGGGCTCGGCCTCAACCTGCTCACCGGCTACACCGGCCAGACCTCGGTCGGCGCCGCCGGCTTCATGGCGGTCGGAGCCTTCGCCACCTACGGGTTCCTGCTGCGCCTGCCGGAGCTGGGCCTGCCCCTGGCGCTGCTCGGCGGTGGCTTGATCAGCGCGGCGGTGGGCTGGCTGTTCGGCCTGCCCAGTTCGCGGATCAAGGGCTTCTACCTGATGGTCACCACCCTGGCGGCGCAGTTCTTCCTGGAGTGGCTGTTCGTCAAGTTTCCCTGGTTCTACAACTACGGCTCCTCCGGGACCATTTCGGCGCCCCGCCTGAGCCTGTTCGGCCATGACCTCAATACCCCGGTCGGGCGTTACCTGCTGACCCTGGCCTGCGTGCTGCTGTTGACCTGGGTCGCATTGAACCTGGTGCGCAGCCAGGTCGGGCGCAACTGGATGGCGATTCGCGACATGGACACCGCGGCGGCGGTGATCGGCATTCCGGTGGCGCGCTACAAGCGCCTGGCGTTCGCCGTCAGTTCCTTCTACCTGGGCATCGCCGGCGCCCTGTGGGCCTTCGCCTACCTGGGCACCGCCAGCGCCAGCAGCTTCGATATCAATCGTTCGTTCCAGATCCTGTTCATCATCATTATCGGCGGCATGGGCAGCGTGGCTGGCAACTTCGTCGGCGCGGCCTTTATCAGCCTGCTGCCGATCCTGTTGAGCCACGCCGGACAAGCCCTGTCGGGCGGTGCGGTGGATGCCGGGCAGTTGCAGAACCTGCAGAAAATCATCTTCGGCGTGCTGATCATCCTGTTCCTGATCAAGGAGCCGGAGGGCCTGGTCCGCCTGCTGGGCAATCTCCGGCAACGGCTGGGCCACTGGCCGCTGCGTTTCTGAATTCCACTCCTGAGTAGAGAAAAATATGCGTGCATCCTTGAAACGTTCCCTGGCCGGCGTCGCGGTGGCGCTGGCGATCCTCGGCGGCGCGGCGCCCGTGGCGCAGGCCGCGGCGGACCAGCAGTTCTTTCCGCTGGCCACTTACCGGGTCGGCGCCTATGCCTCCAGCGGGGTGCAGGTGTGGGCCGGCATGATCGACTACCTGAACTACATCAATCAGGTGGAAGGCGGGATCAACGGGGTCAAGCTGGTCTGGCAGGAGTGCGAGACCGAGTGGACGGCGGAGAAGGGCATTGAGTGCTACGAGCGCTTCAAGAACGGCCTGGATGGCGCACCGGTGGCGGTCTACCAGCCCAACGGCGCACCGGCGGCCTATGCCCTGAGCGAGCGCGCCGAGGTCGACAAGATCCCGCTGATCACCCTGGGTTACGGCCGTACCGAAGCCACCGACGGCACGGTGTTTCCCTATAACTTTCCGGTGATGCTGACCTTCTACAGCGAGGCGTCGACCCTGGTGAACTACATCGCCGAGCGCGAGGGCGGCTTCGACAAGCTCAAGGGCAAGAAGATCGCCACGGTCTACCACGATTCGGCCTATGGCCGGGAAACCCTCGGCCCGCTGAAGCTGCTGGCGGAAAAATACGGCTTCGAGAACATCCAGATCCCGGTGGCCGATCCGGGTAACGAGCAGTCGGCGCAATGGCGCCAGGTGCGCCAGCAGAACCCCGACTGGGTGTTCCTGCGCACCTGGGGCGTCTCGACCCCGGTGGCGGTGAAGACCGCCGCGCGCTTCGGCTTCCCGGTGGACCACATCATCGGCGACATCTGGGCCAGCTCCAGCGAAGACGTATTGCCGGCCGGCGCGGCGGCCAAAGGCTACCTGGCGCTGACGCCTTATCCGGCGGGAAGCGATTTCGACATCCACCGACGCCTCAAGCAACACATCCTCGACCAGGGCAAGAGCGACCTTGCGGACCTGAAGAACTTCGGCAGCGTGTACTACAACTCCGGGCTGGTGAACGCCGCGGTGGCGGTCGAGGCGATCCGCACCGCCCAGGGCAAGTTCGGCCAGCGCCCGCTCAATGGCGAAGAAGGCCGCTGGGGCCTGGAGCACCTGAACATCGACGACGCCCGGCTCAAGGACATGGGTTACCTGGGGTTGATGCAGAACCTCAAGCTGTCCTGCCGCGATCACGAGGGCGGCGGTTCGGCGCGGGTGCAGCAGTGGGACGGCGCCCACTGGACCCTGATCAGCGACTGGATCGCCGCCGACCGCGCCTTGCTGCGGCCGCTGATCGACGAGAAGTCAGCGGCCTTCGCCAAGGAGAAGAACCTCACGCCACGCAGCTGCACCGGGGATGAATGAAGCATGAGCCAGACCGCTCCGGCCGCCACGGCCGACGACCTGTTGCAGGTGCGCGATATCGAGGTGATCTACGACGGTGCGATTCTCGCGGTGGCCGGGGTCTCCCTGAGCGTGCCCGAGGGCGGCATAGTCGCCTTGCTGGGGGCCAACGGCGCCGGCAAGAGCACCAGCCTCAAGGCGATCTCCGGGCTGCTGCGCGCCGAGCGGGCCGAGGTCAGCCGGGGCTCGATCGCCTTTCTCGGCCAGGACAGCGCCGGCGTCGATCCCAGCCAGCGGGTGCGCCAGGGCATGGTCCATGTGCTGGAGGGGCGCCATGTGTTCCCGCAGCTGACGGTGGAGGACAACCTGCGCAGCGGCGGTTTTGTCCGTGGCTTGAGCCGCCGGGAACTGGCCGCCGACCTGGAACGCATCTACGCCTGGTTCCCGCGCCTGAAGACCAGGCGCGGCACCCGCGCCGGCCTGACTTCGGGCGGCGAGCAGCAGATGGTCGCCCTCGGCCGCGCGCTGATGACCCGGCCGCGCCTGGTGCTGCTGGACGAGCCGTCCATGGGCCTGGCGCCGATCATCGTCCAGGAGATTTTCGAAATCGTCGCGCAACTCAATCGCGAGGCGCGGGTGAGCTTCCTGATCGCCGAACAAAACATTAATGTGGCGCTCAAGTACGCCTCCAGGGCCTACGTGCTCGACACCGGGCGCGTGGCCTGGTCCGGCACCACCGATGAACTGCTGGCCCGGGGCGATCTGCAGGACTTCTACCTAGGCAGGCACTGAACCGTGAGAACCCCATGAGCCAAACACCCAACGGACAGGCGAGCGGCGCCACCCGTGATGCCGATGTGCTGATCGTCGGCGGCGGCCTGAGTGGCGCCTTGCTCGCCGCCCAACTGCTGCGCCTGCCGGGCCGGCGCCAGGTGCTGGTGATCGAGCCGCGCAGCGAGCTGGGGCGCGGCGAGGCCTACAGCGCTGTCGAGCTGGGCCACACCCTGAACGGCAACGCCGCGCGCATGAGCGTCGACCCAGACAACGCCGACGACCTGACTCAATGGCTGAGCGATTACATCGCCGCCGGCGGCTGGCCGGAATCGAAGCAGCAGCCTGTGCCCATCAGCGAGCTGTTTCCTCCGCGCGGAATCTTCGGCCTGTATGTCCAGCAGCGGCTGGCCGAGGCCCAGGCGATTGGCGCCTCGCAGGGTTCGACGGTGGCGCATGTGCGCGCCGAGGTGGTGGACTTGCAGGCCGACGCCGAGGGTGCCTGGCTGACCCTCAACGACGGCCAGCAACTACGCGGCGCCTTTGCCGTGCTGGCCACCGGCATGTTCCCGGCGGCACGCACGCCGCAGACTCAATCCAGCGGTCTCAACGCCGCCGCGCTGGATCCCTGGGACGTTTCGGCCATGAGCCGGCTCGACCCGCAGGCCACGGTGCTGATCATTGGCTCCGGGCTGACCATGGTCGACGCCGTGGTGTCCCTGGAGCAGGCCGGGCATCGCGGGCCGATCGAGGTGTTCTCGCGCCACGGCCTGTTGCCCCATGTGCGGCGCCAGCCACCGGCCTGGGTCGACTTCCTCGCCGAGGATCCCAGCCTGCGCAGCCCGCGCCAGTTGCTGCGCGAGCTGCGTCGGCAATGTCGCCAGGCGCTGGCGGATGGCGTGGACTGGCAGGCGCCGCTGGACACGGTGCGCGCCCATATCGGGCGCTTGTGGAGCCAGGCCACGGACGTGCAGCGCCGGCAGTTCGTGCGCCATGTGCGGCCGTGGTGGGAAAGCCATCACCACCGTTCGCCGCCGCTGAGCGCCGAGCTGGTGGCGCGTTTGCACGGGGAAGGGCGGTTGCGCATCCAGGCGGCCTCGTTCAAGGGCCTGGAGCCTTCGGCGGATGGGCGCCTGGCGATTGGCATCCGTCGCCGCGGCGAAGCGCAAACCCGCTGGGTCGCGGGGGATGCGCTGATCAACTCCAGCGGCATCGAATACGACTGGCGCCGGGTCGCCCGGCCGTTGCCGCAGCAGCTGCTGGCCCGTGGCCTGATCACGCCGGGGCCGCTGGCCCTGGGAATTTGGGCCGACGCCGCTGGCGCGGTGGTGGATGGCGAAGGGCAGGTTGCCCGCCGGCTGTTCGCCATGGGCCCGCCGTTGCGCGGCATGTGGTGGGAAAGCACCGCGGTGACCGACGTGGCCAGCCAGGCCAAGGCTCTGGCCGCACGCCTAGCGGCATTACCCTTGTAGCCGCTGCCGCAGGCTGCGAACGGCTGCGCAGCAGACGCCGCGATCCTGAGGCCGCCAAGCAAGGTCCTGCGGACCTTTTCGCAGCTTCGCCTTGGCTCAGCAGCGGCTACAGGGTCACCCAGCGCTGTTCGGCGGCGGCAAGGCGAATCGCCGCCGCCAGGCGCTCGACCTGCCAGGCCTCGGCGAAATCCGTCCCGCCTTGCCCCTGGCCGCCCAGCGCCATGATCAGCTCATGGACCTCCAGGGTCTTGAGCTCGTTGTAGCCCAGTTGATGCCCCGGGGCCGGGCTGAAGGCGGCGTAGCCGGGCAGGGCAGGCCCGGCCAGCAGGCGCTGGAAGCCGCTATCACCGGCACGGTACAGGCGCAGTTCATTGAGACGTTCCTGGTCGAAGGCCAGGGTGCCGCGAGTGCCGCTGATCTCGAAACTCAGGTGGTTCTTGTAGCCGTGCTTGAGCCAGCTGCTGCTGAACGTACCGCGGGCACCGCTGGCGAAACGCAGCAGAGCATGGGCCTGGTCGTCCACGGCGATCGGGCGCTGCTCCTGGCTGCCGGCGCTGGCCGGGCGTTGGTGGTGCACGGTCTGGCTGTCGGCGCAGACCGCCTCGACCTCGCCCAGCAGATAACGCGCCATGGCCAGCAGGTGGCTGCCCAGGTCGGCCAGGGCGCCACCGGCGTGCTGCGGATCGCAGCGCCAGGAGAAGGGCGAGGCCGGGTCGGCCATGAAGTCTTCGCTGAACTCGCCCTGGAAGCTGACGATCTGCCCCAGTTCGCCGCTGTCGATCAGCGCCTTGGCCTGCACGATCATCGGGTTGTGCTGGTAGTTGTAGCCGACCCGGGTGACTACCCCGGCGGCCTGGGCCGCGTGCTGCATTTGCTGCGCCTGTTCGACGCTGACCGCCAGGGGCTTCTCGCAGTACACCGCCTTGCCGGCCTTCAGGGCGGCCATGGCCATGGGGAAGTGCAGGTGATTGGGCGTGGTGATCGCCACCAGGTCGACCCTGGGGTCGTCGATCAGCCGTTGCCAGTCGCCGTGGGCCTGGGCAAAACCCCAGGCCGCGGCACAGTGCTCGGCGCGCTGGCGGTCGGCATCGGCCAGCGCTGCCAGGTGCAGGCGCACCGGCAACTCGAACACCGCGCTGACATTACGGAACGCCAACGCATGGGCCCGGCCCATGAAGCCCGTGCCGATCAAGCCTATTCCCAGTTCACCCATCGCCGACCCCTTGCAGAATTGTTGTTGTAAGGAGTGCTCTTTATGGAATAAAAATTCCGTAATTGCAATCTATGGAATAAATTTTCAGCAGCGCGCCGCTGCTGCTCGGCAACCCGGCCGGGAAAAGCCGAAGGGCGCAAATAAAAAAGGGTGCAATGAACAGTCATTGCACCCATGGGCCGATCACCTGAGCAGGGTCAGAACTGGAAGGTGAACCCCAGGTTGACCGAGCTGCCACCGCCATGACCGGACACCAGCCCGGTGTAGTTCAGCGACACCAGGGTGTCTTTGCTCATGGCCATTTCCGCAGCGGCCTTGACCACCGCGCCATCGCGAGACACCGGCACGCCGTTCACCGCAAAGGCCGCCGCACTGCCGGCAAATTTCAATGAGGTTTCACGATCCAGGTTGCCGTACTGGTGTTCCCAGCCCAGCTCGCCACGCAAGGTCACCGAGCGGGTGGCGCTCACCGGCAATTGCGTATGACCTCGCAGGCCAAGGGTCGAGAGCGTGGCGTCCTGGCTTTGCTTGCTGCCATGCAAGGCTGCTGCACCGCCGCGTTCCTTGAACGAGTCGTTCTGGAAGTTGATGTAGCTGAGGTTGGCGAAGGGCTCGAAAGCCGCCCACCGGGTGTAGCCGATTTCGCCGAACACCTGATCGGTACGCGCGTTGTAGTTGGCTTTTTCATGGCTCGACTGGTTGCCGTACGTCACGTCACGGGAAGTGTCGAAGCGGTGCCAGGTGGTGGCTCCGCCGAGGCGCAGGGCGATGCTGTCGAAACGTTTGCCGCCATAGATCGACAGGTGATAGTTGTCGCTGTCGGCGGAAGTCCTGGAGGCGCCGTTCAGATCGGTCCTGGTGTAGCCGGTTGCCGCACCGACGCGCCAGCCATCGCCGACGTCGGTGTCCAGGCCGAGCAGGACGCCGGTGGTGGAAGTGCTGTAGCGCGTGGCGTTGTGATCGGCGTCGACTTGCCTGTGGCCGCCGAGCAATTGCACCCAGCCACCATTGCTGCTGGCCTGGATATCCATATCGGTATCCAGGACCTGAGCCTGTTGCAGGCGGCCGTTGACTGCGTCGCGCAGGTAACGGCTGTCAGCGATCTGCGCAGCGGCGATGTCGGAGTGCACCTGGCCATCGAGCTGGTTGAAGGCTTGTCGCGCCAGTTCCGCCGAGTCGGAGGCCAGGATGCTCTCGTACACCGGATTACCTGCGCTCAATGTGTCGATGGCGCTGGCGACGGCACGCTCGTTACGGGTCAAGGCTACGCTGGCGAACGCGGTCTGGTTGCGGTAGATGCCCAGGTTCAGCTGGTTCGGCTGGTAGTTCAGGCGGGTGTCGAGGAACAAGAAACTGGGGGCGACGGAAGCGAACTGGCCGTTGATACCCAGGCTGGCGCTGAGGATGTTGAACTGCTGGCCCAGGTAGCTGCTGGCCTGGGCCGCAGACAGCAGGTTGGGGCTGTTTTCCATGGAGAGGGTGACCTGTCCGCCGTTGAGAGTAGCCACGCCCGTGCTCTGGATGGTGTCGGTCTGCCCGTTGGCGGCGACTTCCACCGCGTACACCGAACCCGGGTTGAACGTGACGTCGCCGGTGTGCAGGGTGCCGACCGAATGGCCGGGGGCCACGGTACCGCCGTTGTTCACCAGCAGGGTGCCGATGCTGCCGTTACCCGCCAGGGTGCCGCCGATACGGGTGACCACCTGGTTATTGGCATCGACGGTGCCCACGGCGCTGCCATCGACCGTCACGCTGGAGGTCAATCTGCCGTCCACCGAGAGCTTGCCGCCACGGACCCAGGTACTGCCCGAATAGCTGCTCTGGCCGTCGAGTACCAGTTCCCCATCCCCGGACTTTGTCAGGCTGCCGACATAGGTCTGGCCGGTCAGCGGGTCCAGGCCGCGGGTCAGCGTTGCCTGTTCCCGGGCCATGCCGATCTCGTACTGGAATTGATCGTCCGCCGAGGCCCCGGCCGGTAGACCGTTGACCCAGCCTTTGTGCTGCTTGATCGCGCTCCAGGTGGCCTGTTCGGCAGCGTCTTCGCTGCGTCGGGCACGGATCGCTTCGTCGGAGATGTCGTTGGCCCAGATATCGCGGGTGCCGGCGGGCAGCGCCACGGCCAGTGCACCGACGAACTGTCCCGGGCCCTGCATGGCCTTTTTCAGGTTGGGCAGGCCCCAGCCGTTGACCACCCCTGGCACCTGCGGGGTGCCGGGAGCAGCGTCGTGCACCGGTTGCAGGTTGTCGTAGGTGCGTCCGCCCGTCCGGTCGCCGACCGGGGTGTCGGGGTCGTCCGGGGTTTGCAGGGTGGAGGTGGTCAGCAAGACATCGCGGGCCTGGCTCGCGGTCATGTAGGGAAAGCGCTGGATCACCAGGGCCAGGGCGCCGGAAACGCTGGGGGCGGCCGCCGAGGTGCCGTTGGCGTTGGGGATGATCTCGCCTTCCGGCCCTGCGGACGGAATGCCGGAAACCCCCATGACGCACCACCACTTGGAAGTGCCGCAGCGGTTGTAGACCTGGGCGCCGCTCTCGTCATAACCGGTGATGGACAGCCACTTGGATTCCAGGTCCGGCTTGAAATAGGGGAGGTTGGCGTTGGTGTCCGGGTTGGCGCCATGGCTGTCGTTGCCGGCGGAGATGATCTGGATGAACGAGTACTGCCGGCCGGCGTCGGCCATGGCATCCATCCAGGTCTTCTGGCCCGCGTGGGCCTTGTCCCAGAACGGCTGGTAGGCGGCGGTCATGTCCCTGAGGATAGCCTCCGGGCTGTCGCCGACAGTGCCGAAGTGGTTCTCTACGTCATTACGCGAGTTCTGCCCCCAGCTCTGGTTGACGATCGACACTTTTTTCGCCGCCAGCGCGTCGTAGCTGGCCATGAAGGCGTTGTAGTCGAGGTCGTTGGAGCCTTGATAACGGTCGTTGTCGCTGCCGCCGGTGTTGGCCACGAACAGATTGGCGTCGAAAGCGATGCCGTGCATGCCGGTACCATTGCGACTGGCCGCCAGTACTCCGGACATTTCCGTGCCGTGGCCGTCGTTGAAGCTTGGGTCGTACTCACCCGCAATACTGAAGTGCTCACCTTTGTGGAACTCGCCGGCAGGCACCTCCAACCGATAGCGCGGATGGGTTGCGTAGTATTCGCCGGTAGAGGTGACTGCCTGCACACGGTTTTCGCCTGTGGCGTTCTTGCCCTGGAATTCCGAATGTTCACTGAGGATGCCCGAGTCCAGCACGCCGACGTTTACCCCTTTCCCGGTGATACCCAGGGCATAGGCGTAATAGGCGTTGGTCCGGTCCAGGCCGGAGTTGACCTGAGCTTCCGGAGTCTTCCAGGTTTGCGCGTTATTGCTCCAGTTGCCGGTCGCGGCGGACCATGACTGTCCGGCATTGAGTTGTTTGTGCAGGTCCGTGGCCACGCCCGGCTCTATATAGGTATAAGGTTGGGCTGCCGGCAGGTTGGCAATGATTGCTTTGGCGAAGTCGAATATGTTCTGGGTATAACGGCCGGAGTTGCTGAACAGGCGGCTTTTATAGCGATCCAGATTGTTGTTGTAATCAAGTGGCTTGCTCGTATCGCCGAGCATTGCACTGATCGACAGGTTTTCCGTCTGCAACTCGTAGTTCTGCTGGAGCAACGAGTCGAACTTTGTCGATTGTGCGGCAAACTCTTTGGCTGCCAGGTCCAGGGTATTGCCTACACCAAAACGCAAGTTGGTATACACGGCGGTACCCGGCGCGAATGACGCAGCGGCTTTCCTGAACGCAGCCTCCAAGACTTGGGGTGTATAGGGCGAGCCGGTGGGCGGATTATCTGCCAGAGCCATCTGGCCCTGACCCAGCCACAAGGCGATGGCCATTGCGACAGGGCTCAGGGAAGCTGGTTTTAAGCGGTTGCTGCGTTTGTCTGAATCGATACCTGCTACGTCCATGTTCCTTTTCCTTGAGATATGTCCTTGGTCGAAACTGATGTTTCGATCTCTTGTAATAGGCAGGGTTTAAATGACGGGCTGAAACAAAGGTGCTGTTTAGAAGCACGTGGTGTGTTTATTGTTTTTACTGAGCAATAGGGAGTTCAGTTTCGGTTATCGTTACTGTATCGCTTGATACTCACTAGGTGGTACATATTAAGAAGTCGACAATCAACGAATGGTCAGTTGTTGATCCTCAAGTTGTTTTTCTTTAAGACACACATCGACCTCCGCTGTTTTCAAACAATGGTTTTTCATATGAGTGGTGTTGCAGAAAAATAACTGCGAGAGGGTTATAGCATGACAAATGAGCTTGTAACAAAATATTTATAGAGTGCTACGAGCTTGATACCAGAACTGTGACAGGTTTGGTTTTCTGTTTGAGAAAGGTTGGGGGCGAGGTGTGGGTGCCGGGCAATAAAAAGGCAGCCCGCAGGCTGCCTTTGTTGTACGGCGAAGGTCGATCAGGACAGGAAACCGCCGTCCACATTCAGCGATACGCCCGTGGTGTAGCTCGAGGCGTCGCTGGCCAGGTAGAGCACGGCGCCGGCCATTTCGCTCGGGTCGGCCACGCGCTTGAGGGGGATCTGCGCCAGGGCGGTCTTGAGGATGGCGTCGTTCTTCACCAGCGCCGAGGCGAACTTGGTGTCGGTCAGGCCCGGCAGCAGGGCGTTGCAGCGGATGCCGAACTGCGCGCATTCCTTGGCGAAGACCTTGGTCATGTTGATCACCGCGGCCTTGGTCACCGAGTAGATGCCCTGGAAGATGCCGGGGGACACGCCGTTGATCGAGGCCACGTTGATGATGCTGCCGCCGCCGTTGTCGCGCATCAGCTTGCCGGCTTCCACCGACATGAAGAAGTAGCCGCGGATGTTCACGTCGACGGTCTTCTGGAAGGCGCCCAGGTCAGTGTCCAGCACGTTGCAGAACTGCGGGTTGGTGGCGGCGTTGTTGACCAGGATGTCCAGGCGCCCGAACTGTTCGCGGATGCCGGCGAACACCTGGCTGATCTGCTCCATCTCGCCGATATGGCAGGCGATGGCGGTGGCCTTGCCGCCGGCGGCGACGATGGCGTCGGCCACATGCTGGCAGCCTTCGAGCTTGCGGCTCGAGACGATCACATGGGCGCCTTGCTGGGCCAGTAGCTTGGCGATGGCTTCACCGATGCCGCGGCTGGCGCCGGAGACGAAAGCGATCTTGCCGTCGAGGTCGAACAACTGAGTCTTGGACATGGTTTTTCCTTATTGTGTGCCTGGCGCGTCGGGACGATCAGAGGCTGGATTTCTTGATGACTTGCAGGCTCATCTGCTCCAGCAGCTTGTTCATGTGAATGAACTGCGCGAAGCGTTTGTCCTGGGTCTGGCCATGGAAGAAGCGGTAGTAGATCTGTTGCACGATGCCGGCCAGGCGGAACAGGCCGTAGGTGTAGTAGAAGTCGAAATTGCCGATCTGGATGCCGGCGCGTTCGGCGTAATAGTCGACGAACTGCTGGCGGCTCAGCATGCCCGGGGCGTTGCTCGGCTGGCGGCGCATCAGTTGCACCGGCGCCGGGTCGCCCGCTTCGATCCAGTAGGCCAGGGTGTTGCCCAGGTCCATCAGCGGGTCGCCCAGGGTGGTCAGTTCCCAGTCCAGCACGCCGATGATCTGCATCGGGTTGGCCGGGTCGAGGATCACGTTGTCGAAGCGGTAGTCGTTGTGCACGATGCTGGAGGTCGGGTGATCGGCCGGCATCTTGTCGTTGAGCCAGGCCATGACCGCTTCCCACTTGGGCGCATCCGGGGTCAGGGCTTTCTCGTAGCGGTCGCTCCAGCCCTTGATCTGGCGTTGCACGTAACCTTCGGGCTTGCCCAGGTCGCTCAGGCCGCAGGCCTTGTAGTCGACGCGGTGCAGCTCGACGAACTTGTCGATGAAGCTCTTGCACAGGGCCTCGGTCCTGGCCGCGTCGAAACCCAGCTCCGGCGGCAGGTCGGAGCGCAGGATGATGCCCTTGACCCGCTCCATCACATAGAACTCGGCGCCGATCACCGATTCGTCGGTGCAGTGCACATAGGCTTTCGGGCAATACGGAAAGCCGTCCTTGAGCTGGTTGAGGATGCGGTATTCGCGGCCCATGTCGTGGGCCGACTTGGCCTTGTGGCCGAAGGGCGGGCGGCGCAGGACGAATTCCTGTCCCGGGTATTCCAGCAGGTAGGTCAGGTTCGAAGCGCCGCCCGGAAACTGGCTGATCTGCGGGGTGCCGGTCAGGCCCGGAATATGCGCCTTGAGGTACGGATCGATCAGGTTGGCATCGAGTTCCTCGCCGGAGCGAGTACGGGTGGACTGGTCAGTAAGCGCCATGCTTATCCCTTCTGCTTATTCTGGAGGCCAGAGATTATTGGCTAATCTAATGTGCCCACCTGAGCGCCACAATCGCCGCAGGCCTTTATAGGTGAGCGTGTTGCCGGGCAATCATTGCTTTTGATACAAGCGTTTGAATGGGCCCGGCTTCACTCTAGTCCAGTTCGCCGGGCCTGAATGAGCATTCCGACCGGAGCGGCGCACGGCACCGTTTCTGCCTAGCGCCGAAGGCGCCCAGCGCGGGGCATGGTCTGCGTGGCGTCTGTGGCCACGGCGCCTGATTCAGTTCGGGGCAGGCAGGGCGATGGGGGTCAACAGCGGCTGGCCGCTGAAGTGGGCGACGAGGTTCTTGCCCACCAGCTCCACGGTGGCCTGGGTCGCTTCCGGCGACAGCCCGGCGACGTGGGGTGTCAGCACC
Source organism: Pseudomonas sp. 09C 129 (assembly GCF_002843625.1). Classification (NCBI taxonomy): domain Bacteria; kingdom Pseudomonadati; phylum Pseudomonadota; class Gammaproteobacteria; order Pseudomonadales; family Pseudomonadaceae; genus Pseudomonas; species Pseudomonas sp. 09C 129. The sequence goes on from NZ_CP025261.1 coordinate 3,270,473, forward strand.
ACATTGTTCAGGGTCTTCAAGGCATCCGGCACCCGCGGTTCGTCGTCGAATACGTCCAGGGCCGCGCCGGCGATGCTGCGTTGCTCCAGGGCCTGCAGCAGGTCGGCGGTGTTCACCACGCTGGCGCGGGCGATGTTCACCAGGAAACCCTCCGGCCCCAGGGCCTGCAGCACGGCTTTGTCGATCAGCTGGCGAGTGCCTATGCCGCCAGGCGTGGCGACCACCAGGAAGTCCGAGTGCCGCGCCAGTTCGGTCGGGGTCGGGCAGAAGCTGTAGGGCACGTCGCTGCGGATCTGCCGGTTGTGGTAGCTGACGCTCATGTCGAAGCCATTGGCGCAGCGTTTGGCGATGGCCAGGCCGACGGCGCCGAGGCCGAGGACACCCAGGCGCTTGCCGGCCAGGGACGGGCGCATGACTTTCGGCCATTCGCCACGCCGCACGGCGGCATCGGCGCGGGGGATGTCACGCACCAGCGACAGCAGCAGGGCCATGGCGTGGTCGGCCACCGACGAGGCGTTGACCCCGGCGCCGTTGCTCACCGCTATGCCACGGTTGCTCGCCGCCTGCAGGTCGACCTGCTCGTAGCCGGCGCCGATCACACAGATGATTTCCAGGTGCGGCAAGGCAGCGATTTCTTCGGCGCTCAGGCCCAGCGGACCACGGGTGAGCACCGCGTTGATCTGCCCGGCATGGGCCCTGATGGCGGCCGCTCGTTCGCTGGGCGTCGGCGCGAGGATCAGGTGGAAGCCCTGGTTTTCCAGAATCCACAGGTAGTCATTGATGGTTTCGACGAGGACCAGAACGGTGGCGGGCATGCGTGTCTCCTGAAGGACTGAAGAGGGACGGACGGCGTACGGCGCAGCGATGGCAACCGGCGTACGGCTCAGGGAGCTGCTGTACCGTGATAAACCACTCAAGGGCTCAAGATTGCGGATTGCAGGGCGCTTTGGCAAGGCGCGGTCGCGGGTTTTTCCCGCGACCGCGGCCTGGAAAGCGTCGCCGCCCTCGAGGGCCTGATCGCCAGCAAGCTTGGCTCCTACAGAAGCAGCGGCGTGCCTGACACTGCTCCTACAAAGAGGGCATTCAGAAGCGAATATCAGCAGTTTTCACTCGCCGGACAAAGGCGCCGTCCAGGGTCGCATTGTGGTGGTCGATGATCGCCCGGGCCGGGAGCGCCGGGGTGTCCATGCAGGTATGGGCATCCTCCGCCAGCACGGCGGCGAACCCCAGGTCCAGGGCGGCGCGGCAGGTGGCGTCGATGCAGTACTGGGTTTTCATGCCGACGATCACCAGCTCATCGACCTGCGCCGCCCGCAGGTGTTCGGCCAGCCCGGTGCCGACAAAACAATTGGGGCGGGTTTTGTCCAGCCGCCGATCGCCGGCCTCGAGCTGCAATTGCGCCAGCAGTTGCCACGGCGCGCTGCCGGCGGCGATGGGCGAGCCTTGCGGGCCGGTATGGCGCACGGCGATCACCGGCGCGCCGGCCTGCCGGGCGCGGTGGATCAACTGGTTGATATTGTCGAGCACGCGCTGCCCCTCGAAGGGCTGCTCTGGTCCGTGAAACAGGCCGACCTGCATGTCGACGATCAGCAGGGCGGGGCGCTGGGCCTGGGGTGACGGCATGGTGTTTCTCCTTGTGAGCCAGCTGGACGGAGAAACAAAAGGCCCCGTCCATTGCTGGCGGGGCCTTGGGTTCGACTGCGCTGTTGTCAGCTCATGCAGCGACCACACGACCCGCCGGAAGCGGTCGTGGTGGTCGTGCGGGTGAGGTGGCGCGGGAAAGGATTCATGGCGCCGATCATGGGGCCGGGGTTCGCGCACTGTCAATCCGAGAAGGATGCTGGTTTGAGTGTCCGGGCATTGGCGGTTTTCAGCCGTCGGGCGAGGGCGCTGAAGGCCTGGTGCCGCGTTTTGCAGCGCTGCATCAGCGAGCCGGGCGGGTAATCGATGGGGCCTGTGGACTACGCTGAGCTTGCTTGAGTGTCTTGAGCGGGTGCGGGTCAGCGCTCCCGACCAGCAGGTCGCTTTCAGGACACGATGGGTCGCCTGGGTGCAATCGCCGGACCATGGCGATGGGCAAGCTTCCAGGATGCCCCGGACCCGGTGCGCCAAGACACTTGGCCGGAGAGCAAGAATGGCGACCGAGGATCCACGCCTCCGTGACGTGGCCGGGCGCTGCAGCCGAAGACTCCGGACTGCTACCGCTATGTAGCGATGTCGTTCGAGATGCCGAGGTACGTTTATGTCTGATGACACGCTTCACCTGCCTCTGATTCACAGCGTGTTGGAGCGCGAAAAGGACACTCCCGGTGCCTTGTTGCCCATTCTCCACGCCATTCAGGACGGTTGCGGGTACATTCCCGACACCGCCATCCCCGAGATCGCCCATGCCCTCAACCTCAGCCTGGCTGAAGTGCACGGCGTGATCAGCTTCTACCACGATTTCCGTACCACGCCGCCCGCACGCCATACCCTGCGCCTGTGCCGGGCCGAGTCCTGCCAGAGCCGGGGCGCCGAAGGCCTGGCTGCGCAACTGCGCGAACAACTGTTGCTGGACGACCATGGCACCACGGCCGACGGCAGTATCAACCTGCGACCGGTCTATTGCCTGGGGGCCTGCGCCTGTTCGCCGGCCCTGGAACTGGACGGCGAACTGCACGCCCGGATCACCCCCGAGCGCCTGCGCCAGCTGGTGAGTGGCTGCCTGGAGGATGGCGCATGCTGAAGCTCTATATCCCCCGCGATTCGGTGGCCCGTGCCGTGGGCGCGGACAAGGTGGCCGTTGCGCTGGTGCGTGAGGCCGAGCGTCGACAATTGCCGTTGGAGCTGTGCCGCACCAGTTCCCGTGGCCTTTATTGGCTGGAGCCGCTGCTTGAAGTGGACAGCGCCGACGGCCGCCTGGGTTTCGGCCCCCTCACTCCGGAGGACGTGCCGAGCCTGCTCGACGCCCTGACGGGCGACCCCGGCAGCCATCCGTTGGCCCTGGGGCCGGTGGAGCAGATCCCTTATCTGCAGAGCCAGCAGCGCCTGCTGTTCGCTCGGGCCGGTATCACTCAACCGCTGTCCCTGGACGACTACCGCGCCCAGGGCGGTTTCCAGGGCCTGGCCCGGGCCATCCAGATGGAGGGCGCGCAGGTGGTCGCCAGCGTGCTCGACTCCGGCCTGCGCGGCCGGGGGGGCGCGGCCTTTCCGGCGGGGATCAAGTGGCGCACCGTGCGCGAAGCCGCGGGTGCCCAGAAATACGTGGTCTGTAACGCCGATGAAGGCGACTCCGGCACCTTCGCCGACCGCATGCTGATGGAAGGCGACCCCTTCCTGCTGATCGAAGGCATGATCATCGCCGGTATCGCGGTGGGGGCCAGCAAGGGCTATATCTACGTGCGCTCGGAATACCCGGACGCCATCGGCACCCTGAACGAGGCCCTGCGCATCGCCCGCGAGGCCGGTTACCTGGGGGCGAACGTGGGCGGTAGCGGCCGCCCCTTCGACCTGGACGTGCGGGTGGGGGCCGGGGCCTACATCTGCGGTGAGGAAACGGCGCTGCTGGAGTCCCTCGAAGGCAAGCGCGGCACGGTTCGCGCCAAGCCGCCGCTGCCGGCCCTGCAGGGCCTGTTCGGCTTGCCAACGCTGGTGCACAACGTGCTGACCCTGGCCTCGGTGCCGATCATCCTGGAGAAGGGCGCGTCGTTCTATCGCGACTTCGGCATGGGGCGTTCCCTGGGCACCATGCCGTTCCAGCTGGCCGGCAACGTCCGCCAGGCGGGCCTGGTGGAACGCGCCTTCGGCCTGAGCCTGCGCGAGCTGGTGGAAGGTTATGGCGGCGGTACCGCCAGCGGCCGGCCACTGAAGGCGGTGCAAGTGGGTGGGCCGCTGGGGGCCTGGGTGCCCCCCGCGCAGTTCGATACGCCGCTGGACTACGAGGCGTTCGCCGCCATGGGCGCGATGCTCGGCCACGGTGGCGTGGTGGTCGCCGACGACAGCCTGGATATGGCCCACATGGCCCGTTTCGCCTTGCAGTTCTGCGCCGAGGAGTCCTGCGGCAAGTGCACGCCGTGCCGGATCGGCTCGACCCGTGGAGTGGAGGTGGTGGACCGCTTGATCGCCAGCACCGACGCCGCGGCCCGTGAGGAACAGGCGCTGCTGCTGCAAGACCTCTGCGACACCCTGCAATACGGCTCGCTCTGTGCCCTGGGCGGGATGACTTCCTACCCCGTCGCCAGCGCCCTCAAGCACTTTCCCGCCGACTTCGGTCTGGCGACCACGGAGGCCGACCAATGATCAATATCTTCGACCCTACCAGTGATATCGACCTCGGCACCCCGGCCCGCGAAAGCGCGGTACAGGTCAGCCTGACCATCGACGGCCGGGAAATCAGTGTTGCCTCCGGCACCTCGGTGATGCGCGCCGCGGCGTTGCTCGGCACCACCATCCCCAAACTCTGCGCCACCGACAGCCTGGAAGCCTTCGGCTCCTGCCGCATGTGCCTGGTGGAGATCGAGGGCATGCGCGGCTATCCGGCCTCCTGCACCACGCCTGTGACCGAGGGCATGGTCGTCCACACCCAGACTTCCAAGCTCGCCAGCCTGCGGCGCAACGTGATGGAGCTGTACATCTCCGACCACCCGCTGGACTGCCTGACCTGCTCGGCCAACGGCAACTGCGAGTTGCAGACGGTGGCGGGGCAGGTGGGCCTGCGGGAAGTGCGCTACGGCTACGAGGGCGCCAACCACCTGGACGAACAGAAGGACGTCTCCAACCCCTATTTCGACTACGACCCGAGCAAGTGCATCGTCTGCAACCGCTGCGTGCGCGCCTGTGAGGAAACCCAGGGCACCTTCGCCCTGACCATCAGCGGGCGCGGCTTCGATTCCCGGGTGGCGGCGGCCGGCGGCGACAATTTCCTCGACTCCGAGTGCGTGTCCTGCGGCGCCTGCGTGCAGGCCTGCCCGACCGCCACCCTGATGGAAAAGAGCGTGGTGGAAATCGGCCAGCCCGAGCGCAGTGTCATCACCACCTGCGCCTACTGCGGCGTGGGCTGCTCTTTCCGCGCGGAAATGAAAGGCGAGCAACTGGTACGCATGGTCCCGGACAAGAACGGCCAGGCCAACCACGGCCATTCCTGCGTCAAGGGCCGCTTCGCCTGGGGCTACGCCACCCACCCGGACCGCATCACCAAGCCGATGATCCGCAAGCACATCAGCGATCCGTGGCAGGAAGTCAGCTGGGAAGAGGCGGTCACCTACGCGGCCAGCGAGTTGCGCCGCATCCAGCTGAAATATGGGCGCGACTCCATCGGCGGCATCACCTCCAGCCGTTGCACCAACGAAGAGACCTACCTGGTGCAGAAGCTGGTGCGCACCGCCTTTGGCAACAACAACGTCGACACCTGCGCCCGGGTCTGCCATTCGCCCACCGGCTACGGCCTCAAGCAGACGCTGGGCGAATCCGCCGGCACCCAGAGTTTCGACTCGGTGATGCAGGCCGACGTCATCCTGGTGATGGGCGCCAACCCCACCGACGCGCACCCGGTATTCGGTTCCCAGCTCAAGCGCCGCCTGCGCCAGGGCGCGCGGCTGATCGTCATCGACCCGCGGCGCATCGACCTGGTGGATTCGCCCCATGCCCGTGCCGACCTGCATTTGCAGCTGCGTCCGGGCACCAACGTGGCGATGCTCAACGCATTGGCCCATGTGATCGTCACCGAGGGCCTGGTCAACCAGCCTTTCGTCGATCAGCGCTGCGAAGCGGCGGACTTCGCCCGCTGGCGCGATTTCGTCAGCCTGGCGGAAAACTCCCCCGAGGTCCTGGGGCCGATCTGCGGGGTGCCCGCCAGGCAGATCCGCGAGGCCGCGCGGCTTTACGCCACCGGTGGCAACGCGGCTATCTACTACGGCCTGGGCGTCACCGAGCACAGCCAGGGCAGCACCTCGGTGATGGGCATCGCCAACCTGGCGATGGTCACCGGCAACATCGGCCGCGAGGGTGTCGGGGTCAACCCGCTGCGCGGGCAGAACAACGTCCAGGGCTCCTGCGACATGGGGTCCTTCCCCCACGAGCTGCCTGGCTATCGGCATATTTCCAACGAGGCGGTGCGCGCCGAGTTCGAACGGGCCTGGAACGTGACCCTGCAACCCGACCCGGGCCTGCGCATCCCCAATATGTTCGAGGCGGCCCTGGACGGCACCTTCAAGGCGCTCTACTGCCAGGGTGAGGACATTGCCCAGAGCGACCCCAACACCCAGCACGTGACCGCGGCCCTGACGGCCATGGAGTGCGTGGTGGTGCAGGACATCTTCCTCAACGAGACGGCCAAGTTCGCCCATGTGTTCCTGCCGGGCAGCTCCTTCCTCGAGAAGGACGGCACCTTCACCAACGCCGAGCGCCGCATTTCCCGGGTGCGCAAGGTGATGGAGCCCCTGGCCGGCAAGGCCGACTGGGAGGCCACCATCGCCCTGGCCGAGGCCCTGGGCTACAAAATGCAGTACAACCACCCATCAGAGATCATGGATGAGATCGCGCGCCTGACGCCGACCTTCCACCGCGTCAGTTACACCGAGCTGGATCGGCACGGCAGCCTGCAATGGCCGTGCAACGATGCCGCGCCGGACGGCACGCCGACCATGCACATCGATGAATTCGTGCGCGGCAAGGGCCGCTTCATGCTCACCGGCTACGTGCCCACCGAGGAGAAGGTCAACAGCCGCTACCCGTTGCTGCTGACCACCGGGCGCATCCTCAGCCAGTACAACGTCGGCGCCCAGACCCGGCGCACCGACAACGTGGCCTGGCACGAGGAGGACCGCCTGGAAATCCACCCGACCGACGCCGAGAACCGCGGCATCGTCGATGGCGACTGGGTCGGCATCGGCAGTCGCGCCGGGCAGACAGTGCTGCGGGCCAGGGTCAGCGAGCGGGTGGCACCGGGGGTGGTCTACACCACCTTCCACTTCCCGGAATCGGGCGCCAACGTGATCACCACCGACAACTCCGACTGGGCCACCAACTGCCCGGAATACAAGGTGACGGCGGTAGAGGTGGTGCGGGTCAACCAGCCTTCCGAATGGCAGAAGCGTTATCAGGCGTTCAGTGATGAACAGGGGCGCCTGCTGCGGGAGCGTCGTCATGCCGAGAAAGCCGAGGTGCGCCGATGAGCAGCGAAAGCCTGATCAAGATGGCCAACCAGATTGCCCAGTTCTTCGCCAGCGAACCGGACAAGGCCCAGGCAGTGCGTAGCGTGCGTCAGCACCTGAAAAGCTTCTGGACGCCGGCCATGCGCAGAGAGTTGACCGCCTGGGAGGTGACACACCCCGGCGCGGCGCTGCACCCCCTGGTGCAGGCGGCGTTGAAGGAAGAGGAAGCGCAAGGGCAGACCTAGCGTTTGCCGATGGCGGGCACACCTTGAACCGGACCGCCTCGTTGCAACCAACCAGAAGCCAGGGCCTTGCCCTGGCTTCTGCGTTTGATGGGCACACCTGCTGTCTTCAGGGGCATGCCGATGGGGATGATGATCCGCGCGCCCGGCACGCAGGCCGGCCGAAACCCGGGGCCAGCGCTTGCCACAGATCAATGAAACCTTGTGCCCGACCCCGCAAAACCGCGCTCCAGACATCTGTACTGGCAAACCGTTCCTCAGCTAAGTCTTTGCTTCTGGTGAGTAATCCCGGACAATCGCGCCCCTGTTTCGGCGAGGGCTCTGTCTGTCGGGTACTCCGACGCGCCCTGGCCGAGTGGCAAATGACCGGAATGTGGAGATCCCACCGGATGAATGATCAGGCCAACAGCGTTGATCAACGCTTTGAAGCGGCAGCCCCAGCGACCCTAGCTAGCTGGAATCGCCAAGACACTACCTGGATGCTGGGCCTGTTCGGCACCGCCATCGGCGCGGGCACCCTGTTTTTACCGATCAACGCCGGCCTGGGCGGCTTCTGGCCGCTGCTGGTCCTGGCGCTGCTGGCCTTTCCGATGACCTTCTTCGCCCACCGTGGCCTGACCCGCTTCGTGCTTTCCGGGCGTGACGGCGCGGACATCACGGAAGTAGTGGAAGAGCATTTCGGGATCAAGGCCGGCGCCCTGATCACCTTGCTGTACTTCTTCGCCATCTTCCCGATCCTGCTGATCTACAGCGTGGCCCTGACCAACACCGTGGGCAGCTTCATGGAGCACCAGCTGCACATCATGCCGCCGCCGCGCGCCGTGCTGTCGCTGGTGCTGATCCTCGGCCTGCTGGCCGTGGTGCGCTGCGGCGAGCAGGTGATCGTCAAGGCCATGAGCCTGATGGTCTACCCGTTCATCGTCGCCTTGCTGTTCCTCGCGGTGTTCCTGATTCCGCACTGGAACGGCGGCATCCTCAGCACCGCCAGTACCCTGCCTGAACCTTCGGCGTTCCTGCACACCTTGTGGCTGGCGATCCCGGTCATGGTGTTCTCGTTCAACCACTCGCCGATCATCTCGGCCTTCGCCGTGGACCAGAAGCGCCGGTATGGCGCCCACGCCGAAGAGCGCAGCTCGCAGATCCTGTCCCGCGCCCACCTGCTGATGGTGGCGATGGTGCTGTTCTTCGTCTTCAGCTGCGTGCTGACCCTGTCGCCGGCCCAACTGGCCGAAGCCAAGGCGCAGAACCTGTCGATCCTGTCGTACCTGGCCAACCACTTCAGCAACCCGACCATCGCCTTCGCCGCGCCGTTGATCGCGTTCGTGGCCATTGCCAAGTCGTTCCTGGGCCACTACATCGGCGCCAGCGAAGGCCTCAAGGGGCTGATCGTGAAAAGCGGCCGTCGCCCGGGCGCCAAGGCCCTGGACCGCATGACCGCGGCCTTCATGCTGGTGGTGTGCTGGATAGTCGCCACGCTCAACCCGAGCATCCTCGGGATGATCGAAACCCTGGGCGGCCCGATCATCGCGGCCATCCTGTTCCTGATGCCGATGTACGCCATCCGCAAGGTGCCGGCCATGGCCCGCTACCGCGGCCAGGCCTCCAACGTGTTCGTCACCCTGGTCGGCCTGGTGGCCATCACCGCGCTGGTCTACTCCCTGAGCGCCTGACCCGCCGGCGGCCCACCGCGCGTTGGCGGTGGGTTGCCGCGCAGAAATGCCTGATTCAGCGAAGCCACGGCCGCTGACTGCGTATAAAGCGCGGCGCGGCCGTTTTTCTGGTAGGCCGCAAAGTCCAGGGCCAGCAAGTGGTCGCGGTTGACCCGTTGTGGTTGGCCGAGCCGGGTCAGCGCCACGCCATGGCGCAGGAAATAACGCTCCAGCGCCGGCGTGGTCACCGCCACCACCGAGTTCGCCCCCAGGGTCCAGGCGGTGTGCAGGGTGTGCCAGAACACCCGCATCGGCAGCTTGCCGCCTTCCAGCGCCGAGGCGGCGAAACGCGAGATTTCCCAGGTGTCGTGCTGGCGCGGCAAGGGCCGGTCGCAGAGAAAACCGAACACGTCCGCCAGCAGATAGGGCTGGGTGGTCGGCAGCAGCCGGGCGCAGCCGTGGATCTTTTCCTCGCTGTCCAGCGCCAGGGTGTAGCGGGTGTCGGCGTGGTCGAACTGATCGAGCTCCTGCCCGCACTGGCTGGCGCTGGAGGGCAGTCGCCAACCCAATTGCTTGATGAAGACCGCATGGCGATAGCGGCCCAGGTCGTCGCGCAGGGCCGGCGAAAGCTGGCTTTCATGCCGTGAAATCACAGTGATCATGGGGCGATATCCTTATCGTCGGGTGAAGCGTCAGATCAGCCCCAGGACGGCGGCGTAGGCGGCGGCCAGGGTCTTGTTGGCCGCGCCGAACTTCTTCTGGATGACCTTGAGGTGGAAATTCACGGTATTCACCGAGATGCCCAGGATCAGGGCGATCTCCCCGGAACTCTTGCCGTCGGCCGTCCATTGCAGGATTTCCCGCTCGCGCGCGCTCAGCTCCAGCTGTTCGGCCTGGCTGCTGGGGTGCCCGAGTTCGCCGAGGCGCATGGTCGCCAGTTCGATGATGCAGCGCAGGCGCAGGCGGATTTCTTCCAGTTCCACGGCGCTGATCGCCGTGCATTCACGGGCCACCGACAACACGCTCAGGGCGCTGTCGGGCGTGTGGATGGGCAAGGTGGCGCCCACCCGCAAGCCCCATTCCCGGGCCTCGCCCCACAACACCGAGCCTTTGCCGAACAAGGCGTCGCTCCAGACCACCATTTCCGTGGAGCGCAGGCCGTTGAGGATCGTCGGGTCGATCGCGGCGTAGTTCTGTTGCTGGTAACGCTCCACCCAGGCTTGCGGATAAGAGCCATAGATGTCGATTTTCGGGCGGGTGAAGGGGATCGAATGCCTGACTCCGTAAGCGTAAAAATCAAACCCCAGGGACCGGACCTCCCGTTCCAGCAGCGCAAAGACCTGTGCGCTCTCCTGTTGCTTGAGCATCTCCATGCGCAGGTCGTTCCACCAGTGCATGAAATCCTGTCGTTTCTCCATGGCGTTCGCCTTGATTCCTTGCACGTCAGGGAATCTAGTCCAGGGCAATACGCTGTCAACATTCATGAAATTCATAGAAAACCCCGCAGTTGCCCTGATCCGGCGCTTTGCACCAGGGCACCCGGGTGCGGGGCCGGCAATTGGGGCGGTGGTAGGCGTGGAGGGGGCTCATGGCCAAGGCTGGCTTGCGGTGCTATGTCACTGTGTGGCGGGGTGCCGCAAAGGCACTGGCCAGGCCGATAAGGGCAAAAGACGTCCCCGGCAAAACCGCTGGCGAGCATGCGCATAACTCTTTTCCTTGAGTGTTCTGGCCGTCTCTGGCCAAGGGGCAGGGGACAGCTTCAGGCAAAGCGCAGGCGGGTGATGGGTTCCACAGCGGTGGCTGGCTTGCGGGCTGCGCGGGCGCTCGGCAGCAACTGGGCGAGCAGGGCGCGATGCGCGCTGTCGGCGGCGGTTCTCGATTCCAGGTCGAGAAAATGCCCGCTGCCCTCGATCACCGCGAAGCTGCGATCGCGCACATGAGTCTTGCGCTGCGGGTCGTTGCCCGGTTGTTCGACGTGCCCGGGGTAGTCGTTGAGCGCGTTCTCGATCACACAATGGTTACGCCACATAGCACACCTCCATTTGTTGCTTTTGACGGGGCGAAAGAATCCGCGGCAACTGAGATCCAGCTGTCGTGCGCGGAATGTTTTTATAGTCGTGTGAGCGCTTCGAACGATCGGCGCGGGTTGACAGCTGTCATCCCAAGGCCGTGGCAAGCAGGCAGCGTTCGACATTCGGGCGAGCGTCGGGCGCCGTTGGCAGTGGCGTGATTTTTAGCAAGGGCGGGGGAGGGCTAACAACTACCAGATCTGGTAGGTAAAGACGCCTGGCGTTCTGCCGCCAGAGCGACTAGCGAGCGGATCGCCGGGATAAAAAAACGCCGCGTATCGTCGTGGGATACGCGGCGTTCTTCATTGCCTTGCAGCCTTAGGCTTGAACCACCGGAATCTTGGCGTTCGCGGCAGCCTCACGGAACTCGGCGATCTGGTCGAAGCTCAGGTAGCGGTACACGTCCGCTGCCATGCTGTCGATCTTGCCGGCGTATTCCATGTACTCCTCGACGGTCGGCAAGCGACCCAGGATCGACGCGACGGACGCCAGCTCGGCCGAAGCCAGGTAGACGTTCGCGCCGTCACCCAGACGGTTCGGGAAGTTACGGGTCGAAGTCGAAACCACGGTGGAGTTCGGCTCGACGCGGGCCTGGTTACCCATGCACAGCGAGCAGCCCGGCATTTCCATGCGCGCGCCAGCCTTGCCGTAGATGCCGTAGTAGCCTTCTTCGGTCAGCTGGTGAGCGTCCATCTTGGTCGGCGGCGACAGCCACAGACGGGTTGGCAGCTGGCCCTTGACCTGATCCAGCAGCTTGCCGGCAGCGCGGAAGTGACCGATGTTGGTCATGCAGGAACCGATGAACACTTCGTCGATCTTCTCGCCAGCGACGCTGGAGAGCAGGCGAGCGTCGTCCGGGTCGTTCGGCGCGCAGAGCACAGGCTCCTTGACGTCGGCCAGGTCGATCTCGATGACTTCGGCGTATTCGGCGTCCTTGTCGGCTTCCAGCAGCTCAGGGTTGGCCAGCCAGGCTTCCATCGCTTGGGCGCGACGCTCCAGGGTACGGGCATCGCCGTAGCCTTCGCCGATCATCCAGCGCAGCAGGGTGATGTTCGACTGCAGGTATTCGGCGATCGACTCTTTGGACAGCTTGATGGTGCAACCGGCAGCCGAACGTTCGGCCGAGGCGTCGGACAGTTCGAAGGCTTGCTCGACGGTCAGGGTTTCCAGACCTTCGATCTCCAGGATGCGGCCGGAGAAGGCGTTCTTCTTGCCTTTCTTCTCGACGGTCAGCAGGCCTTTCTGGATCGCGTAGTAAGGGATGGCATGGACCAGGTCACGCAGGGTGACGCCAGGCTGCAGCTTGCCCTTGAAGCGGACCAGGATCGATTCCGGCATGTCCAGCGGCATGACGCCAGTGGCGGCGGCGAAGGCCACCAGGCCGGAACCGGCCGGGAACGAGATGCCGATCGGGAAACGGGTGTGGGAGTCGCCACCGGTGCCGACGGTGTCCGGCAGCAGCATGCGGTTCAGCCAGCTGTGGATGATGCCGTCGCCCGGACGCAGGGACACGCCGCCACGGGTCATGATGAAGTCAGGCAGGGTGTGGTGGGTGGTGACGTCGATCGGCTTCGGATAGGCCGCGGTGTGGCAGAACGACTGCATCACCAGATCGGTGGAGAAGCCCAGGCAAGCCAGGTCCTTCAGTTCGTCACGGGTCATCGGGCCAGTGGTGTCCTGGGAGCCGACGGTGGTCATCTTCGGTTCGCAGTAGGTGCCTGGACGCACGCCAGTCACGCCGCACGCCTTGCCGACCATTTTCTGCGCCAGGGTGAAGCCCTTGGTGCTTTCGGCCGGCGCTTCCGGCTTCTTGAACAGGTCCGAAGGCGGCAGGCCCAGTTCGGTACGGGCCTTCTCGGTCAGGCCACGGCCGATGATCAGCGGGATACGGCCGCCGGCACGGACTTCGTCGAGCAGGACCGGGGTCTTCATTTCGAAGGTGGCCAGGACTTCGTCGCTGTTGTGCTTGGTGACTTTACCGGCGTGCGGGTACAGGTCGATCACGTCGCCCATGTTCATCTTCGACACGTCGAATTCGATCGGCAGGGCGCCGGCGTCTTCCATGGTGTTGTAGAAGATCGGTGCGATCTTGCTGCCGAAGCAGAAGCCGCCTGCGCGCTTGTTCGGCACGTAAGGAACGTCGTCGCCGAAGAACCACAGCACGGAGTTGGTTGCCGATTTACGGGACGAACCGGTGCCGACCACGTCGCCGACGTAGGCGATCGGGAAGCCCTGGCCGCGCATTTCCTCGATCTGCTTCATCGGGCCGGTCTTGCCTTGCTCGTCCGGAACGATGCCGTCACGGGCCATTTTCAGCATGGCCAGGGCGTGCAGCGGGATGTCAGGACGGGACCAGGCATCCGGGGCAGGGGACAGGTCGTCGGTGTTGGTTTCGCCAGTCACCTTGAACACGCGCAGGCTGATCTTGTCGGCCAGTACCGGGCGGTTCTTGAACCACTCGCCGTCGGCCCAGGATTGCAGTACGCCCTGGGCGTGAACGTTGCCGTTCTTGGCTTTTTCCGCGACGTCGTGGAAGGCATCGAACATCAGCAGGGTGTGCTTGAGCTGTGCGGCCGCGACCGGCGCCAGCTCGGCGTCGTCCAGCAGCTCGACCAGGGTCACGATGTTGTAGCCGCCCTGCATGGTGCCCAGCAGTTCAACGGCGCGCTTCTTGTCCAGCAGAGGGGATTTGGCTTCGCCTTTGGCCAGCGCGGAGAGGAAACCGGCCTTCACATAGGCGGCTTCGTCGACTCCTGGCGGAACGCGATTGGTGATCAGGTCAACGAGGAAGGCTTCTTCGCCAGCGGGGGGATTCTTCAGCAGCTCGACCAGGCCTGCAGTTTGTTCGGCGTTTAGCGGCTGGGGAACGATACCCAGGGCTGCACGCTCTTCGATATGTTTGCGGTAGGCTTCAAGCACAGTATTACCCTCATCAGTGGTCCCAAATGGGTGTCCGGGACGCTCATCCCGAAATTGCCGTACTCATGCGCTGCGTGACGTTGTGGGTCGCTTAGCCAGAATTACCGGCAATTCCTTACAGAAGCTGCTTTCAAAGTTTTACGCCTGCAGAACGGGAGCTGATGAGGGTTGGCGCTGGGCTTTCCCCGCTGGAAAGACCCATCGCCAACACCGCTCTGAAGGAACGACTGTGCTCGTGACGCTTTGAAAACAGCTTCTAACGGACATTGGCGCCTAAAAAGGCTGGCTGATTCTACGGCAAAAAAAAAATTAAGGTAAGGCAGGGTCTATTGGACTTTGGTGGCGAGCCGCGTTGCTGGGCCAACGTGTGCGAGGCAAGGCGCGGGCATCCGTCGCGGCCGCCACCAAAGTCCAATAGACCCTGATGCCCCGAAGTTTGAGGGGTGATCAATGTTAGACAAAGGGCTAACATGCGGGCCTGTTTCGCTTTTTTCCGCCAATTGCCTACTTATGCCCAATCAGACCATCAAGACCCCCTGCGTCGGCCTCTGCTCCACTGTCTACGGTGACCTGGTGTGCCGTGGCTGCAAGCGTTTCCACCATGAAGTGATCCACTGGAACGGCTACAACGAGGAAGAAAAGCACGCGGTGTGGCTGCGTCTCGAGCAATTGCTGGTGCAGGTGATGGCGGCCAAGCTGGAAGTCTTCGACCCCCAGCGGCTGCGCGAGCAACTGGAGCAGCGCAAGATCCGCTTCGTGCCGCACCAGTCGGAATATTGCTGGGCCTATCAGCTGATCGCCCGCGGGGCGCGGGTGATCAACCAGCTGGAAGCCTATGGAATGGTGTTGCTGCCGGAGTTTCGCGACTGGGAACTGCCGGAATTGCGCGATGCCATCGATCGGGAGTTTTTCCTCCTGTCGGAAGCCCACTACCAGCGTTATATCGCCCCGGGGTTCCTCAAGGACGCCTTTGGCGCCTGACTGCTAAAAGCATCGCGGGCAATCGAGCGTCGACCGGCTGCTCCTACAAAGGTGGATTTCTGTAGGAGCGAGCTTGCTCGCGATGGCGTTCTATCAGTCAACCCATCCCTCAATGCTTGCCGGCCACCTCTTCCAGGTGGTCCATGATGTCCTCCGGCTTGAGCACCAGCACGTCGCTTTCCAGGGCATCGAGCACCACTTCCGCGGTATTGCCGATCAGCGCCCCGGAAATCCCGGTGCGCGCCACGGTGCCGATGATGGTCAGCGCCGCCTGCAGCTCATGGGCGGTGTGCGGGATCAGCACGTCCGCCGGGCCTTCCTCTATATGCAGGTGGGTATCGTCGATGTCGAACTCGGCCTGGAACGCTTTGCACTGCTCGCGGTAGCGCGCCTCGATGGTTTCCTTGAGCTGGAACACCGGGTCGGACGCCGACAGCATCGGCGACGGATGGGCGCTGATCACATGCAACTGCGCCTTGGCCAGGCTGGCGATGTCGAAACCATGGTCGATGATGCTGGCATGCAGGGTACGGTGCTCGCCGTCGGTGTTGCCGACATCGATGGCCGCCAGGATCACGCCGCCGGTCCAGGGCTTGGCGGTTTTCACCAGCAGCACCGGGCTTGGGCAATAGCGCAGCAGTTTCCAGTCGGCGGGGGTGAGCAGGGCCTTTTTCAGCGGGTTGTCGGCAAAGTGCTGCTTGATCACCAGGCCACAGCCTTCGGCCTGCTGCACGTCGATGATGGTGCTGTGCAGGCTGTCGTTCCAGGCCTGCTCGGTGGTCACGCTGTAGCCCTCGCTCAGCAGGCTGCTCTTGAGCACGCTCAACAGCGCCGAATGCTCGTGCTTCTTGTCGCACACCAGCAGGTGCAGATGGGCCTGGGTCACCCCGGCGATCAGCTTGGCGCGCTTGAGCGCGAGGCTTTCGGAATGCTCGGGCTCGATGACCACCAGGATGCTGCGGATGGCTTGCATGGTCGGGATCTCCAGAGAGGGATGAAGGCTATGTTGCACAACTATAGTTGCTGCGCGTCGCCGTGGCTGTTGACGCACATCAAGCGCCGCGGCTGGTGGTCTGTGGCGCGGCCGGTATAATCGGCGCCCTTCGCCGTGAACCCTTATGCCGTGAGCCCCATGTTATCGATCCCTGAAGTCGCCACCGTCCTGCCTTGCGCGCTCATTTCCTTGAAGGCTGCCCTGAAGGACGAACGACCATGAACCTGCCGGAAATTCACGAGTTCCTCGGCTGCCCCACGCCGGATGCCTGGGTCCAGGCGGCCCTGGCGGATCAGGAAACCCTGCTGATCGACCACAAGAACTGCGAGTTCAAGGCGGCCAGCACGGCCCTGAGCCTGATCGCCAAGTACCACTCCCATGTCGATCTGATCAACATGATGTCGCGCCTGGCCCGGGAAGAGCTGGTGCACCACGAACAGGTCATGCGCCTGATGAAACGGCGCAAGATCGAACTGCGCCAGTTGTCGGCCGGGCGTTATGCCTCGGGCCTGCGCAAGGTGGTGCGCAGCCACGAACCGGTGAAGCTGGTGGACACCCTGGTGGTCGGCGCCTTTATCGAGGCCCGCAGCTGCGAGCGTTTCGAGGCGCTGGTGCCGCACCTGGACGAAGAACTGGGCAAGTTCTACTTCGGCCTGCTGAAAAGCGAGGCCCGGCACTTCCAGGGTTACCTGAAGCTGGCCTATCAGTACGGCGACGCCAAGGACATCGCCCAGGTGATCGAGAAGGTGCGCGCCGCCGAGCGCGAACTGATCGAGTCGCCGGACGTGGAGTTCCGCTTCCACAGCGGCGTGCCTACTCTGTAAAACGGCCCAAGTCGGTTCAAAACTACGGGCAAATTGTAAAAAACTCTTAAAAGCATGAAACATCATTGAAAACCGGCCATCTGGGCCGGTTTTTGCTGTCTGCCCTGGTCTCAGACTTATCCGATGCCGCCTATAATGCGCGCCCCAATTGTGCGCACTCAGACTGGTATTTATGGATAACCCGGGTCTTGGCAAAGTATTGCTGGTGGAAGATGACGAGAAGCTCGCCGGGCTGATCGCGCACTTCCTGTCCCAACACGGTTTCGAGGTCCTGACGGTACATCGTGGCGATGTGGCGCTGGCGGCCTTTCTCGAGTTCAAGCCGAAAATCGTCGTCCTCGACCTGATGCTGCCGGGCCAGAGCGGCCTGCACGTGTGCCGGGAGATCCGCAACGTGGCGGACACGCCCATCGTCATTCTCACCGCCAAGGAAGACGACCTGGACCATATCCTCGGTCTTGAGTCCGGCGCCGACGACTACGTGATCAAACCGATCAAGCCGCCGGTGCTGCTGGCCCGCCTGCGCGCCCTGCAACGGCGCCAGGTGCCGGAGCCGACGGTGCGCGGCGCGCTGGAGTTCGGCAGCCTGACCCTCGACCGCAGTTGCCGGGAAGTGCGCCTGGCCGGCGAGCTGATCGAGTTGACCACCATGGAGTTCGAGCTGCTGTGGCTGCTGGCCAGCTCGGCGGGCAAAATCCTCTCCCGCGACGACATCCTCAACCGCATGCGCGGCATCGCCTTCGACGGCCTCAACCGCAGCGTCGATGTCTACATCAGCAAGCTGCGCGGCAAACTCCAGGACAACCCTCGCGAGCCGGTGTGCATCAAGACCATCTGGGGCAAGGGCTATCTGTTCAATCCGTTCGCCTGGGAGCTCTAGATGCTGCGGCTGTTTCTGCGTCTGTACATCATCCTGGCCCTGGGGCTGGCGGGGGCCATCTGGGCGGTCAACTACACCTTTTCCGAGCTGTTGCCGGACGCCAACGAAACCTACAACCGCGAGGCCATGCGCGGGCCGGGATACAGCCTGGTCAACCAACTGTCGCCGGTCACGGGAGCGGCGCGCGAGCAGCGGCTGGCCGAGCTGCAACAACACTACGGCATGCGCCTGAGGCTGTTGCAGGCGGATGAGCTGGACCTGTCCGAGCGCGAACGCCAGCTGCTGGCCGAGAACAAACTGGTGGTGCGCGGCGACTTCAGCGAGTTCATCGCCAACCTCGACGGCGGCCCGCAGTTGCTGAGCATCCGCTTGCCGGAAGAGCCCAAGTGGCTGTATTTCTGGGCCTATGCCTTTCTCGGGGCCAGCCTGGCGCTGGTCCTGTATTTCTGGGTACGCCCGCATTGGCGCGACCTGGAGCTGATCCGCCTGGCGGCCCAGCGCTTCGGCAATAACGACCTGGGCTCGCGCATCCGCCTGCCGCGGCGCTCCAGCGTGCGCGACCTGGCGCAGCACTTCAACCAGATGGCCAGCCGCATCGAAGGCCTGATCGCCAATCAGCGCGAGCTGACCAACGCGGTGTCCCATGAATTGCGCACGCCCATCGCCCGCTTGTCGTTCGAGCTTGACCAGCTCAAGCAGTCCGACCCGCGGCAGAGCCGCGAGCTGATCGCCGACATGTACGCCGACCTCGGCGAGCTGGAGGAAATGGTTTCCGAACTGCTGACCTACGCCAGCCTGGAACACGGCGCCACGGTGATCAACCGCGAGACCATCCAGGCCCGCAACTGGCTCGACAGCGTGGTCGGCAGTGTCGCCCTGGAGGCGGAGGCGGCGGGGGTGCAGATGGCGATCCGGGCCTGTGAGGTCGAGTACATCAGCATCGAACCGCGGTTCATGGCGCGGGCGGTGATCAACCTGCTGCGCAATGCCATTCGCTACGCCGAACGGCGCGTCGAGGTGTCCCTGGTGCAGGTTGGGCAGGGTTATGAGGTCCAGGTCAACGACGACGGCCCGGGCGTGCCGGTGGCAGGGCGGGCGAAGATCTTCGAGCCGTTCTCCCGGCTCGACGCCAGCCGCGACCGCCGCACCGGCGGTTTCGGCCTTGGCCTGGCGCTGGTGCGGCGGGTGTCGCAGTCCCACGGCGGCCAGGTCGAGGTGACGGATTCGCAGTGGGGCGGCGCGTCGTTTCGCATGACCTGGGCGCAGCTCGAATAGCCCAGGCAGCTTGCGCGCGATAACGTCAGAACGGTCAACACCTCTTAAAAGCTGTACTCCAGCGTGGTCGCCAGCGACGTCTGCAGCCGCCGCTCGACAATCGGGCTGTCCGCCGCCTCCCGCCCCAGGTACTGCAGCGCCAGCACCGTCGATACGTTCATCTGTTCACTGACCGGCACGGTCCAGGTCAGGTCGCCGCCCCGGCTGAGAAAACCACCCTTGGGCCGATAGGCGCCGAAGCGGGTCCTGCCAGCCTGGGCGTTGCTGACGCCATACCAGGTGCGCAGGTAGTCGCCGTCGCCGAACTGGCTGTTGAGGCTGCCCTCGAGGCGCCCGTACCGGCCCTCATACAGCGTGCTGCCGATGCTCAGTTGCAGGTGGTTGTAGGCCGAGCCGGTGTCCGGGTCGTCGTTCTTCTTCAGCGCATGCTGCAGCGTGGCCCCGAGCTCCACGGTGCCCAGGGTGTAGCCCAGGTGGGCGCCAAACTGCGCGCGGGACTTGATCGAGCCCATGCCGGCCAGATGGTCCGAGCCCTTGTAGCCGCTCTTGCGGTCCTTGCGTGCTTCGCTGGGGCCGACCCAGGTGCTGAACGCCAGGTCGCCCCATTCATGGCCCCAGCCAAGGCCCTGTTCGGTGTTGAGAAACACCCCGTAGGGGCTGACGATTTCGCCGCCCAGGATCGGGACGACGCTGCGTTCGTCGCTGCCGCTGTAGCGCGGCAGGCTGGCCACGCCGGCTTGCAGTTGGTATTGCCAGTCCGCGGCGTAGAGCGGGCCGCAGGGCATCAGCAGGCACAGCGAAGCCAGAGGCAGCGCAGCAAGGGACAGGCACAAGGTTTTCGGACGGATCGAGGTCTTCATCGCGGCTAGAAACTCAGCAGGGTGTGGGAGTGGTCATTGGCTTTGGAATAGGAACTGCCCAGGCCATCGCGCGGGCGCTGGGCGACCTTGCGCGCCGGGGCGACAGGGGCCGGCTTGGCGCGGAGGGCGGTCTCGGGTGGCGTGGCGATTTCAGGCGGCGGTTCGACGCTGGGCTTCGGGGGCGGCGTGCCCTGGCAGCTGAGGCCGCCGAGCAGCACACCAATGAAGAGCGTGAAGAATCGACCGTACATGGCGCACCCGTGGGGAAATGGATGCGCTCATGCTAGGGACGCGGGTGCGGGCAATCTTTGGCAGCTTTGTCGCAAAACTGTCAAAGACTGTGAATGCCCGGCGCTTAGCGTTGCAGGTCCAGGCGCTCATGCCACTGAGCAATAGATTCCTCGGGGTAGTGGGCGAATTGCAGGTCATGGGGATGCCAGTCGATTTCCACCCAGGACGCCCTGGAGTCGAGCATCAGGTGGGTGTGTTCCGGCGGTATCGGCAACGGCGTGTCGATGGCCGAGGCGAAGGGATGGATCAGTTCCGGCCACTCTGGGCTGAACAGCCACAACCCGGAGCCGCAGCGGCTGCAGAAATGCCGTTCGGCGCTGCTGCGCCGGGCACGTTTGCCGGGTTCCCTGAGCAGCGCGTGGTAGATCGAGATGTGCTGGCGGCCGCGGACTTTCAGGCTGGCGGCGTCGCCGCCGAGGTTGATCGCATACCCGCCGCCGCCCTGGGTCTTGCGGCAGATCGAGCAGTAGCAGCGTTGATAGGGGTAAGGGTGGGCGCTGTCCAGGCTGAAGTGGACAGCGCCGCAATGGCAGGAACCTTCGAGTTGCATGACGACCTCCGACGATCCATGGGGCATGAGCGACAGCCTAGTCGCGTTTTTGCCAGCAGTGCGGGACCTCGCTGCAGCCCGCCGCGTGCCGCCAGTGCGGCAACACGCTGGCCACCGGCGTGCGGTTTTGCGCGCAGTGTGGCGGGGCGGCGGGCTGAGGCCGGCCTACAGCGCCAGGTGGTAACGGACCTGGGTCGCGTCGTCCGGGTCGATGGCGCGGTGGAAACCCAGGGTCGCGGCCAGTTCGCGCATGCGGTGATTGGCCGGGCAATCAAGGGAGTACATCTGCTTGAAGCCCTGGCCCTTGGCCCGGTCGACCAGATGGTGCATCAGCAAGGCGTCCAGGCCCTTGTGCTGCCATTCGTCGGCCACGGTGACGGCGAACTCACAGGTGTCCGCGTCGGTGCCGATGGTGGCATAGCGGCTGATGCCGATTTCCCGCAGCGAGCCGTTGTCGTGGACCAGGGCCACGTAAGCCACGCGCTCGCAGCCATCGACATCCATCAACTGGCTGAGCAGGGCCTCGCCGACTTCCTTCACTTCGCCCAGGAAGCGGTGGTGCCGGGTGGTCGGCGAAAGGTTCTCGATAAAGGCCTTTTCCCGCTCGCGGTCTTCGGCGCGCAACGGGCGGATCAGCACCGGGCTGCCGTCGTTGAGGGCGTCTATCCAGTGTTCGCCTTTGTACCGGGCGAAGGCGGCCAGGGCAGGCGTGTGGAGGGCGGTGCTGGTCATGGGCAAGTCTCCGTGAAGGTGCAGAGGTTTGCCTGAACATTCACACCTGTCAGGCGCCGGGCCCTTGATTCAGGTCAACGGGCGGCGGTGTCGCAGAGGGTTTTGCGCCAGGGGGCAGATTGGCCTCCGAGCGATCAGGCCTCGGGCATCAGGGTGGCGATCAGCGCCCGCACGGTGCCGGGCAGGGCCTCCAGCTCACGGACAATGATGCTGCGCTCGCGCACCGCCCAGGCCTCGTCGAGTTTCACCGTCACCAGCTGCATGGTGCGGCTGTGTCGGATCGCGGCCGATTCGGGAATGATGCCGATGCCCACGCCGGCCTCGACCATGCGGCAGATCGCTTCGAAGCTCGACACCTGGATCCGCAGCGACAGCTGCTTGCCGGTGCGCTCCACGTGTTCGCGCAAAAAACTCAGCAAGGTGCTGCCTTCGTGCAGGCCGATGTGCTGGTAGGTCAGGGTCTGCTCCAGGGTCACCGCCGGCTGCGTCGTCAGCGGGTGGTCGACCGGCAGGATCAGCACCAGGTGGTCGGTGCTGAAATGCAGGACTTGCAGGCCACTGGCTTCCACCGGGCCGGCGATGATGCCCATGTCGGCGGTGCCGTCGAGCACGCCACGCACGATGTCGCGGGACAGGCGTTCCTGCAGGTCCACCGTGACCCCCGGGCGTTTCGACAGAAAGCCGGCGAGGATCTCCGGGAGGAATTCGGTCACCGCCGTGGTGTTGGCGAAGATGCGCATATGCCCGGTGGAGTCGCCGCCGTACTGGGTGAACTCGCTTTTCAGGTAATCCACCTGGCGCATGATCAGCCGCGCATGCTGCAACAGCCGCTCGCCGGCCGGGGTGACTTCGACGCCGCGGCTGTCGCGGTACAGCAGGCGGGTTTCGAGCTGGCTTTCCAGGGCCTTGATCCGCGCGCTGGCCGCCGCCGGCGAAAGAAAGGCGCGCTTGGCGCCCTGGGTCAGGCTCGGCGATTCGGCGATATGGATAAACAGGCGCAGGTCGGCCAGATCGAAATGCATGGGCGGGCTCCTGGGAGGGAAGAGGGGCAAAGCGGCGTTCAGCATAACCGAACGCCGGTTTATTGAAATGCAAATTCTCAGAACGCGCAGCGGCTTGCATGATCGGGCTCACCACCACCGCAACAGGACCCGACCCGATGAGCGTGACCGACCCCAGCGCCTGGACAGGCCGTAGCCAGCAAGCCCGAGACCTGCTCAGCGACAACCTGCTCAAGCGCATCGCCGCGACCTTTGGCGAACCCGTGCCGGCCCCTGGCGCGGCCTTGCCGCCGCTGTGGCAATGGTGCTTTTTCCAGGAGCCCCTGGCCGAAAGCGCCCTGGGTGGCGACGGCCATCCGGCCCGTGGTGGCTTCCTGCCGCCGGCGGCCAATCGCAACCGCATGTGGGCCGGTGGCCGGCTGGAGTTCTTCGAGCCGTTGCGCGCCGGGTTCGAGGCGCAATGCGTGTCGACCATCAGCCAGGTCGAGGAAAAGACCGGGCGCACCGGTGCGCTGCTGTTCGTTACTGTGCGCCATGAGTATTCCCAGGACGGTCGCCTGGCGATTCGCGAGGAACAGGACATCGTCTACCGCGAACCGACCCCGCCCAAGCAGGCCAGCGGCGAGCCGCTGATCCAGGGCGACTGGCGCGAAACCGTCGAGCCCAGCCCGACCCTGCTGTTCCGCTACAGCGCCGTGACCTTCAACGGCCATCGCATCCACTACGACTTTCCCTACGTCACCGCGACCGAAGGTTATCCGGGGCTGGTGGTCCATGGCCCATTGATCGCCACCCTCAGCCTGCGCGCCTTCTGCCGCGCCCACCCCGGAGCCCGGCTGCGGCGGTTTTCTTATCGCGGCCTGCGGCCCTTGATTGCGCCGCAGCCGTTCGAGGTCGGCGGGCGCATCGTCCGCCCCGGCGTCGCCGAGCTCTGGGCCGGCAACGACGCCGGCCTGGCCCAGCGCGGCGAAGTGCTGTTCGACGCCATCCCGGAATGACCCCATCCCAGCACAATAACCACAGGCGGAGAGCCATTCGATGAACCCCAACAGCAATGAAGAATTGAATGCCATCCGTGAAGGCGTGCGGGCCCTGTGCGCCGAGTTCGATGCCGCCTACTGGCGCAAGATCGATGAAGAAAAGGGTTTCCCGGAACGCTTCGTCAAGGCCCTGACCGACGCCGGCTGGCTGGCGGCGATGATCCCGGCCGAATACGGCGGCTCGGGCCTGGGCCTGGCCGAAGCCTCGGTGATCCTGGAGGAGGTGAACCGCTGCGGCGGCAACTCCGGCACCGTGCACGGGCAGATGTACAACATGTTCACCCTGCTGCGGCACGGCAGCGAAGCGCAGAAGCGTTTCTACCTGCCAAAGCTCGCCAGCGGCGAACTGCGCTTGCAATCGATGGGCGTCACCGAGCCCACCACCGGCACCGACACCACCAAGATCAAGACCACCGCGATCAAGCGTGGCGGCAAGTACGTGATCAACGGGCAGAAGGTGTGGATCTCGCGGATCCAGCATTCCGACCTGATGATCCTGCTGGCGCGCACCACGCCGCTGGCCGAGGTCAAGAAGAAGTCCGAAGGCATGTCGATTTTCCTGGTCGACCTGCGCGAGGCCATCGGCCACGGCCTGACCGTGCAGCCGATCGCCAACATGGTCAACCACGAGACCAACGAGCTGTTCTTCGACAACCTGGAAATCCCCGCCGACAGCCTGATCGGCGAGGAGGGCAAGGGCTTCAAGTACATCCTCGACGGCCTCAACGCCGAGCGCACGCTGATTGCCGCCGAGTGCATCGGCGACGGCCGCTGGTTTATCGAAAAGGCCAGCCAGTACGCCCGCGACCGCGTGGTGTTCGGCCGGCCCATCGGGCAGAACCAGGGCGTGCAGTTCCCCATCGCCGAAGCCCATGTCGAGATCGAGGCCGCCGACCTGATGCGCTGGCGCGCCTGCGAGGAATACGACAGCGGCGGCAACGCCGGGGCCAGCGCCAACATGGCCAAGTACCTGGCAGCCAAGGCCTCGTGGGAGGCGGCCAACGCCTGCCTGCAGACCCATGGCGGTTTTGGCTTCGCCTGCGAATACGACGTCGAGCGCAAGTTCCGCGAGACCCGCCTGTACCAGGTGGCGCCGATCTCCACCAACCTGATCCTGTCCTATGTGGCCGAGCACCTGCTCGAACTGCCGCGCAGCTTCTGAGGAACCGAGCATGAGCCATACCCAAGCCTTGGCCGGGTTCCTTGCCGGCCTGAGTTACCCGCAGTTGCCCGACAGCGTGCTGGCGCGCACCGAAGAGCTGTTCCTCGACTGGCTCGGCTCGGCCCTGGCCAGCCAGGGCGCGCATCCGATCCCGTTGTTCGAGCGTTACGCCCAGCAGATGGGCCCGGCCGATGGTCCGGCGCGGATCCTGGTCAACGGCCGCGGCAGCTCGGCCTATTTCGCCGCCCTGGTGAACGCCGCGTCTTCCCATTTGGTGGAGCAGGACGACCTGCACAACAGCTCAGTGCTGCACCCGGCCACCGTGGTGTTCCCGGCCGCGTTGGCGGCGGCCCAGGACCTCGGCAAGTCCGGCCAGGAGCTGCTGCTGGCGGCGGTGGCCGGCTACGAGGCGGGGATTCGCATTGGCGAGTTCATGGGCCGCTCCCATTACCGGATCTTCCACACCACGGCCACCGTCGGCACCCTCGCCGCCGCCGTGGCGGTGGGCAAGCTGATGGGCTTCGACCAGGCGCAGTTCATCAATCTGCTGGGCAGCGCCGGGACCCAGGCCGCCGGGCTTTGGGAGTTTTTGCGCGACGCCGCGGACTCCAAGCAGCTGCACACGGCCAAGGCCGCGGCCGACGGGCTGCTCGCCGCCTACCTGACCCGCGACGGGCTGACCGGCGCGCGCAATATTCTCGAAGGCGAGCAGGGCATGGCCGCGGGCATGTCCTGGGATGCCGAGCCAGCGCGCCTGTCCGACCGTCTGGGCAGTCGCTGGGCCTTGCTGGAAACCTCGTTCAAGTTCCACGCCTCCTGCCGCCACACCCATCCGGCCGCCGATGCCTTGCTGGCGCTGATGCAGGGCGAAGGCCTCAGCCATGAGCGGATCGTCAGCGTGGAAACCCGCGTGCACCAGGGCGCCATCGATGTGCTGGGGCGGGTGAGCGTGCCGCAGACCGTGCACCAGGCCAAATTCTCCATGGGCACCGTGCTCGGCCTGATCGCCGTGCATGGCAAGGCCGGGCTGCCGGAGTTCCATGAGCTGGCGCTGAACGACCCGGCGGTGGCGGCGTTTCGCGACAAGGTGTCGATGCGCCTCGACCCCGAGGTGGACCGCGCCTATCCGCAGCGTTGGCTGGGCCGTGTAGTGGTCAGCACCGACGATGGCCGCACCCTGCACGGTGCCATCGACGAGCCCAAGGGCGATCCGGGCAACGGTCTGTCGCGGGCCGAGCTAGCCGACAAGTTCCAGCGTCTGCTGCGCTTCTCCGGCGCGCGCACGGCGGAGCAGGGCGCGGCCCTGATCCGCCAGGTATGGAACCTGCGCGACACCGCGCGACTGAACGAATTGCTCTGAGCCTGCCCCGAGGACGCCTTATGACACTTAATACCGCACAACCCCGGCCGCTGGACGGCATCACCGTGGTCAGCCTGGAACACGCCATCGCCGCGCCGTTCTGCACCCGCCAACTGGCCGACCTGGGCGCCCGGGTGATCAAGGTCGAACGCCCCGGCAGCGGCGATTTTGCCCGTGGCTACGACGAGCGCGTGCGCGGCCTGGCCTCGCATTTCGTCTGGACCAACCGTTCCAAGGAAAGCCTGACCCTGGACCTCAAGCAGGACGCCGCCGGCGACATTCTTGAGCGCCTGCTGGCCCAGGCCGACGTGCTGGTGCAGAACCTCGCCCCGGGCGCGGCGGCGCGCATGGGCCTGTCGTTCGAGGCACTGCATGAACGCTTTCCGCGGCTGATCGTCTGTGACATTTCCGGTTATGGCGAGGGCGGCCCTTATGAGAAGAAAAAGGCCTACGACCTGCTGATCCAGAGCGAGGGCGGGTTCCTGTCGGTGACCGGCGGCCCGGGCGAGGAGCAACTGGCCAAGGCCGGCTGCTCGATCGCCGACATCGCCGCCGGCATGTACGCCTACAGCGGCATCCTCTCGGCGCTGTTGCTGCGCGGCAGGACCGGGCAGGGTAGCCGCATCGACGTGAGCATGCTGGAAAGCCTGGTGGAGTGGATGGGCTACCCGATGTACTACGCCTTCGACGGCGCGCCGCCACCGCCCCGGGCCGGCGCGGCGCACTCGACCATCTACCCCTACGGGCCGTTCCCGGCGGGGGATGGCGGCACGGTGATGCTCGGCCTGCAGAACGAACGCGAGTGGGCGGCGTTCTGCGACAAGGTGCTGCTGATGCCGGAGCTGGCCGGCGACGAACGCTTCTCGGCCAACTTCAAGCGCTCGGCCAATCGCGAGGCGCTGCGGCAGATCATCGTCGACAGCTTCGCCCGGCTGACGGTGGAGGCGGTGATCGAGCGGCTGGAGCAGGCGCAGATCGCCAGCGCCCGGGTCAACGACATGCAGGGCGTGTGGCAGCACCCGCAGCTCAAGGCCCGCGACGGCTGGCGCGAGGTCGACAGTCCGGCCGGCAAGCTGCCGTCGCTGCTGCCGCCGGCGCGCAATGCCGCGTTCGAGCCGCGCATGGACGGCGTTCCCGGGCTGGGCCAGCACAGCGGCGCGATCCTCGCCGAACTGGGCCTGTCCAGCGAGGCCATCGAACAGCTGCGGGCCGACGGCGTGATCTGAGGTCAGCTGGCTTGCACGGCTTCTGTAGGAGCAGCCGGTCGACGCTCGATTGCTGGCGATGAGGTCCTTGAGGTTTGCATCGATCTTGTGGGCCTCATCGCGGGCAAGCCTCGCTCCTACAGAGAAAAAAATCTGCTGTGCCCCGGTCCGCGGACCCCGCATCACTTACAAGGAATTCAACATGCCCAACCCTATTGTCCGCTCTGCCTTGTTTGTCCCGGGCAGCCGTCCCGAGCGTTTCGGCAAGGCCCTGGCCAGCGGCGCCGACGTGGTGATCGTCGACTTCGAGGACGCCGTGGAAGAGCCGCTCAAGCGCCAGGCCCGGGACAACCTCGGCCAGTTCCTCAACAGCCAGCCCCAGGTCCAGTTGTGGGTGCGGGTCAATGCCCCGGAACATGCCGAACATGCCGCCGACCTGGGGTTCTGCAAAGCCCAGGCCGGGGTGGTCGGCATCCTGCTGCCCAAGGTCGAAAGCGCCGCCCAGGTGGCGACCGTGGCGGCCACCGGCAAGCAGATCTGGCCGATCATCGAAAGCGCGCGCGGGCTCTTGGCTTTGGCGGAAATCGCCCGGGCTCCTGCGGTGCAGCGCCTGTCTTTCGGCGGCCTGGACCTGGCACTGGACCTCAACCTGTGCAGCGGTTCGGCGGCGGCGCAGTTCGCCCTCGACCAGGCGCGGCTGGCGCTGATCCTGCACTCGCGCGCCGCCGGCCTGGTGCCGCCATTGGATGGCGTGCACCCGGCCATCGACGACCCCGAAGGTTTGCACCAGTCCATTCGCCACGCCTATGAAATGGGTTTTGCCGGCGCCTTGTGCATTCACCCGAAACAGGTGCCGGTGATCCACCAGGCCCTGGCCCCCAGCGCCGAAGACCTGGCTTGGGCGCAACGGGTGGTGGACGCCGGCAGCCACGGCGCCGGGGCCTACCAGATCGACGGCCAGATGGTCGACGCGCCAGTGCTGCTGCGGGCCCAGCGCTTGCTGGCGCTGAGTCCCTGAATACTGCAATCGCGCAGGCGCGCGTTACCAACTGCCATAGGGAATGCCGTATTGCTCTATGTAGCGTTTGGAGTTTTCGGACAGGGGGTAATAGTGGCCGTTGGACTTGCCCAGGTGTGGGCCCAGTGGCTCGATCTCACCCTGGGCGCGGGCGACTTTGACCGGGTGATGGCATTCGTCCCTGACCCAGACTTGTACGATGCCGCCAGGAGCGAGGCCCAGATAGACCGATGCCATATAGCGGGCAGTCTGGTGCGGAGTTTCCGGGCAGCGTCGATTCGTCGAGGTGGTCATGATTTTCCGGGCTTCTTCCGGGACATCTACCCAGGCTCGATAAGTCTGTGGTTCCACGACCGACTGCCAGCGCAC
Source organism: Pseudomonas sp. 09C 129 (assembly GCF_002843625.1). NCBI lineage: Bacteria > Pseudomonadati > Pseudomonadota > Gammaproteobacteria > Pseudomonadales > Pseudomonadaceae > Pseudomonas > Pseudomonas sp. 09C 129. The sequence goes on from NZ_CP025261.1 coordinate 3,299,024, forward strand.
GAAAATGCGTTTGGGAAGGTCGGCACCTATCACTGACTTGCCATTGCCTCCAACTCCGCTCCAGCCTCGAGCCCATTCCTTCTTCAAACCCGGGTCGCCATCTGCTGCGGAGCCACGCCCGGTATGTCGGAAGAGTCGTCCGTTGATGTCTTCAACAGCCGTGTCTTCGACCCAGACTTTCATGTAGTACGGCTGGGTGAAGCCCATTTCCCACCAGGGATCTTTGGGGTCGCTTTTTCCGGATAGTGGGTCCGTGGTTAAGCAGCCACTTAATAGCAGGGCGCCCAGCAGGGCGATGAATATTCTCATTACCAAAGCGTCCAATCAGGTACGTGAGGATGTTGCACACGCACGGCATCCGCCGTGGGGGCATTGATATAGACGACTTTGTTTGCCCAGCGGGTGGTTCCAGTGGGCCGAGAGATGGATATAGCGCAGCTTGAGCATCGTCTCTTCGGCTGGCGTCGTACTGTAGTTCCCAGCGACAAACCTGTCACAAAGGCTTTGAAGTTCTTGCGGGAGTGCGTAGTCCGGGTCCTGTTCGTCAATCACGTTAAAACGCACACCGTTCTGCTTGGCCTGCTCATACATGACGCGCAGATACACGCCCGCCAGCTTATTAGTCATTGGCCTTTTGAGTTGCAGGCCGGCATACACCCGTTTTCTTCGTGGTACGAGGCGGTCCTGTGGGTCCTGGGGCAGCAACAGCGGCTCCGGTGTGACGATTTCCAGCCACTGCGCGGGCCAACCCTTGGCCAGCCAGCGTGTTCTTGCCTGGACCGCATCCCGGTAAATCGAGGTGTGGATCACGTCGGTGTTGATCGAGACTTCCAGCGCTTGCATCGGACTGACGAGTACACACTCCTGCACCTCATCCAGATAACCACCGCCGATATCCGAGTGGGCGCCGGGCAGGGCGATTTCCAGATGATCGGGCTGGACCCGGCTCAGCGCGAAGTTAGCCCGGTACTCGTCGCGGGCGACCAGTTGCACCACCGAGCGAAAGTAGCGGCGGTCGAGGTGGAGCTTGATACCCGGAGCAGTGGCGCCGCGCACATTACCCAGATTGCTTAGCCCGGCAACCGACGGCACCGTATCGAACAGGCCGATAAATCCCATATCGACATCGTGACCGTATTGTCGGTTGAAATTGGGGCTGAAGGCCTTGGAGTGGCTGTGAAAAATCAGTTGCAGCGGTCCAAGCCAGCGCACGACTTCATTGGCAAAATGCCGGGCCGCTGCCGCGCCTCGGCTAAAGCCGAAGGCATCGAAGGTCAATGAGGTGATTTCAGTTTCCGGATACTCTTCGAGGACCTCATTGATACGCTGCTCGATCGCACGAAATGCTTTCTGCACGCACCCTGAGATTCCAGTGCCGCCACGTCCTGTCCCCGAAGTAATCAGACTGTCCTTCTCGCCAGTCCGTGTGCCAATACCTTCGACATAGATTGAACGAAAGGCACGCTTTTGCGGGCCCTCACCCTCAGCTTGCTGAGCGGAGTGATACAGATCACTCAGCTTTTTAATATTGCTCACCCCATTCCCATAACTACTCTCCGGATCCCTCATATACGGTTTGCAACTGCCATCGATATCAGATGCCTCAACAGGATGCTGAGCCCCACACAACTCACCCATCGCCGAGTTGCCGGCATTGTTGCCGGTGCCATCAAAGAACACCCCGATACGCAGCGCTACCTGAACCTTTTCGGGCGGCGGCGCAGGTTCCTTGGCGTACTTCTCGTACTGCGCCCAGAGCTGTTCGCCGTAGCCGGGCTGTGCGGTTTCGGCGGCGTGTTCGGCGGGTGGTTGGTTGGGGCTCTGATTGGGAATGGCGGGCCGTAGAAGGCGCGGCATCGGCCCGGGTCCGTTGTTGGCCATGGGTGGTCCTGGTGCGGTCGAAGAGGGTGCTGGAGACCGTACCGGGAAGGGCGGGGCAGGGATTTAGGAGGAATCTGCAACAGGCTCGGTTGCGGCTGATTCCATCGTAGGGGGGATGGAACTTCAGGCGCCTATCGCCGGTAGCGCGCGGCGTTCGGCCCAGGCGAACGCAGGTATCAAAAATTCAAAATTCTCAATACGCGTGCCCTTAGGCACTCTGCGATCAACCACAACAATAAGAAGGTGAAGTCCATGTTCAAGCTCTCCCGGGCGTTGTTCTGTGCCGCCGTATTGCTGGGCGCCGGTCTTGCGCAGGCCGCCGACCCCATCGTGATCAAGTTCGCCCACGTGGTGGCGGAAAACACCCCCAAGGGCCAGGGCGCCCTGCTGTTCAAGAAGCTCGCCGAGGAACGCCTGCCGGGCCGGGTCAAGGTCGAGGTGTATCCGAACTCCTCGCTGTTCGGCGACGGTAAGGAAATGGAGGCGCTGCTGCTGGGCGACGTGCAGTTGCTCGCGCCGTCCCTGGCCAAGTTCGAGCAGTACACCAAGAAGGTGCAGATCTACGACCTGCCATTCCTGTTCGACAACCTCGCCGCCGTCGACCGCTTCCAGCACGCCGAGGGCAAGCAGCTGCTGACCGCCATGCAGGACAAAGGCATCCTCGGCCTGGCCTATTGGCACAACGGCCTCAAGCAGCTGTCGGCCAACAAGAAACTGGTGGAACCCAAGGACGCCCGCGGCCTGAAGTTCCGCGTGCAGGCTTCCAGCGTGCTTGAGGAGCAGTTCAAGGCGGTGCGCGCCAACCCGCGCAAGATGAGCTTCGCCGAGGTCTACCAGGGCCTGCAGACCGGCGTGGTCAACGGCACCGAGAACACCTGGTCGAACTATGAAAGCCAGAAGGTCCACGAGGTGCAGAAGTACTTCACCGAGACCGACCACGGCCTGATCGACTACATGGTGATCACCAACGCCAAGTTCTGGACCGGCCTGCCGGCGGATGTGCGCGGCGAGCTGGAAAAAATCATGGCCGAGGTCTCGGTGGAAGTGAACAAGCAGGCCGAAGCCCTGAACCAGACGTCCCGGCAGAAGATCATTGACGCCAAGACCAGCGAAATCGTCGCCCTGACTCCCGAGCAGCGCAACGAGTGGCGCGAGGCCATGCGCCCGGTGTGGAAGAAGTTCGAGGGCGATATCGGCGCCGACCTGATCCAGGCCGCCGAAGCCGCCAACCAGGCGCAATAACCACCTGCATCCCGGCCGCTGCGCTCGCAGCGGCCCATCGGCAGCCGCTATCGGGCTGCACTCCACTGGCACTTTCGCGGAGAACCTCAATGCACAGGCTGAGGCGGTTCTGGGAACATTTTGAAGAGGCGTTCATCGCCTTCCTGCTGGCGGCCATGACGCTGGTGACTTTCGTCTACGTGGTGCTCAACAACCTCTACCCGCTGTTCTACGCCATCGGCGATGCCTGGGAAGGGGGCAGCACGCTGTTCCTGGGGATCGGCGACTTCCTCATGGAGCTGGCCCAGGACATGGTCTGGAGCGTGGCGCTGACCAAGATGCTGTTTGGCTGGCTGATCTTCTTCGGCATTTCCTATGGCGTGCGCACCGCCGGCCACCTGGGGGTGGACGCGCTGGTCAGGCTGGCCTCGCGCCCGGCCCAGCGCCTGCTGGCGGTCATCGCCTGCCTGTGCTGCATGGTCTACGCCGGGCTGTTCATGGTCGCCAGCTTCAAGTGGCTGATGGCGCTGATCCAGGCCGGCATCGAAGCCGAGGACCTGGACCGGTTCGGCATCCACCTGTCGCACATCGCGATGATCGTGCCCTTCGGTTTTGCCCTGGTGCTGATCCGCTACCTGGAAATCATGTGGCGCATCCTCATGCGCGGGCAGATCAACCTGGGCCTGGCCGATGAGGCGGCCGAGGCCAGCAAGCTTGCCAGTCACCACGAGGATCAGCACTGATGGCCATTCTCTGCCTGTTTCTGATGCTGTTCGTGTTCATGTTCCTCGGCGTGCCGATCGCCATTTCCCTGGGCCTGGCCGGCGCCACGTCGATCCTGCTGTTCAGCCCGGACTCCCTGAGCTCCCTGGCGATCAAGCTGTTCGAAACCTCCGAAGCCTATACCTTGCTGGCGATCCCGTTCTTCCTGCTGTCCGGGGCCTTCATGACCACCGGCGGGGTGGCGCAGCGCCTGATCGATTTCGCCAACGCCTGCGTCGGCCACATCCGTGGCGGCCTGGCGATTGCCGCGGTGCTGGCGTGCATGCTGTTCGCCGCGCTGTCCGGTTCGTCGCCGGCGACCGTGGCGGCGGTGGGTTCGATCGCCGTGGCCGGTATGGTGCGTTCCGGCTACCCACGGGAGTTCGGCGCCGGGATCATCTGCAACGCCGGGACCCTGGGCATCCTGATCCCGCCGTCGATCGTGATGGTGGTGTACTCGGCGGCCACCGAAACCTCGGTCGGCAAGCTGTTCATGGCGGGTGTGGTGCCGGGGCTGCTGCTGGGCGTGATCCTGATGGTGGTGATCTACATCGTCGCGCGGATCAAGAAGCTGCCGGCGCAACCGCGGGTGTCCTTCCGCCAATGGCTGAGCACCGCGCGCCGGGCCTTCTGGGGCCTGCTGTTGCTGGTGATCATCCTCGGCGGCATCTACAGCGGCCTGTTCACCCCGACCGAGGCGGCGGCGGTGGCGGCGGTGTATTCGGCCTTCGTCGCGCTGTTCGTCTACAAGGACATGCGCCTGCGCGACTGCCCGAAAGTGCTGGTGGAGTCGGGCCGGCTGTCGATCATGCTGATGTTCATCATCGCCAACGCCATGCTCTTCGCTCATGTGCTGACCACCGAGCAGATCCCGCAGCAGATCACCACCTTCGTCATGGACGCCGGGCTGTCGCCCATCGGTTTCCTGCTGATGGTCAACGTGGTGCTGCTGGTGGCGGGCAGCTTCATGGAGCCTTCGGCCATTGTGCTGATCCTGGCGCCGATCTTCTTCCCGATCGCCATGAAGCTGGGTATCGACCCGATCCACCTGGGGATCGTCATGGTGGTCAACATGGAGATCGGCCTGGTGCATCCACCGGTGGGCCTGAACCTGTTCGTCACCTCGGCGGTGACCGGCCTGACGCTCGGCCAGACCATCCGCGCGGCGTTGCCGTGGCTGATGATCCTGCTGGCGTTCCTGATCCTGGTGACCTACGTGCCGTTCATTTCCCTGGCGCTGCCGAACTGGCTGGGGATGAACTGACGCAACGCCTTTACTTGGAGGAGAGGCGGTTTGCACGATCCTTGCGGGCGCCAGCTTGCTGGCGATGGGGCCTTGAGATGTGCAGCGCTCTTGCGGGCTTGTCGCAGGCAAGCCTCGCTCCTACGGGGCGCTGGACGCTGGCGCTGCGTCGCGGCAGCATGGACGCCTTCATTTCGGGGGCTTGGATATGCGACGTCTGCCTTCCCTGGCGGCATTACGGACTTTCGAGTGCGCGGCGCGGCATGCGCATTTTGGTCGGGCGGCGGCTGAGCTGTGCGTCACCGACAGCGCGGTGAGCCATCAGATCCGCCAGCTCGAAGAGCAACTGGGGGTGTCGTTGTTCGTCCGCGAGGGCCGGCAGATCCGCCCGACCCCGGCGGCCGGGCGGCTGATGCAGAGCCTGCAGCAGGCCTTCGAGCTGATCGGCGAAGCCTGCGACGAGCTGCGCGATCCGTCTTCCCTGGCGGTGCTGCGCCTGGCGGTGACCGCCGAGCTGGCGCAGAAATGGCTGATGAGCCGGCTGGCGGACTTTTCCGCGCGTTACCCGCATATCACCCTGCATCTCTATGAACAGCCGATCGACGCCAGCGTGCCGGGCGAAGACATCGACCTGGCGATCACCTACGGCAGCGGCCCGCAGGACAGCAGCGCCTACTTCGTGCGGCCGTTGCCGAGCCTGCAGTTCTTCCCCGTGTGCAGCCCCGGGCTGTTCAACCAGGGCACCCTGAAAAGCCCGCGGGACCTGGCCCGCCATTGCCTGTTGCACGACGATCAGGACGGCAAGACCTGGACCGCCTGGCTGACCAGCCACGCCGGCGATTTGCGCCCGGCGCGCCAGCTGTATTTCGCCCACGCCGGGCTGGCGCTGGAAGCGGCGGCGCAAGGGCAGGGCGTGGCCATGGGCGATAACCTGACGGCCCAGGAAGACCTGCTCAATGGCCGACTGGTGCGGCCCTTCAACGCCGCCAGCATGACCGCCCTGGGGCAGTACGCCCTGGTGTGCGAGCGGGTGCGCCTGGAGCGCCCGGCGCTGATGCAGTTGCTGGACTGGTTCACCGATCAGTTGAGCGATTGATGAGTTGAATTCAACTGTCGCGCAATATTCATCGTTGGTGCCTTGACCCGGCGCGGCGCTAGTTTGGTGGCCATTCCCCAGCACCGACGAGGTTTGCCCCATGGCCCGATTGCTCGACACCACTCCTAAACACGATGGTTTCCGCCTGCCCGGCGAATTCGAAACCAAGGCCGGTTGCTGGCTCGGCTGGCCGGAGCGCACCGACGTCTGGCGCAATGGCGCCAAGCCGGCGCAGAAGGTCTGGGTGCGGATCGTTACCGCGATTGCCCAGAGCGAACCGGTCACCGTCTGTGCTTCCGCCGCCCAGTTCGCCAATGCCCGCCGGCTGTTGCCGCCGCAGGTGCGGGTGGTGGAAATGACCTGCAACGACACCTGGTTCCGCGACAGCGGGCCGTGCTTCGTGGTCAATGACCGGAGCGGCGAAGTGCGCGGCGTCGATTTCGAGTTCAACGCCTATGGCGGCCTCGACGGCGGCCTGTATTACCCCTGGGACAAGGACGACCAGATCGCCGCCAAGATCCTCGAGATCGAAAACTTCGACCGCTACCGCGCGCCGCTGATCGCCGAGCTGGGCGGCATCCAGAGCGATGGCCAGGGCAGTATCCTCACCACCGAGCAGTGCCTGCTCAACCGCAATCGCAACCAGCACCTGGGCAAGGCCGAGGTCACCCGGCGCCTCACCGACTACCTGGGCGCGGAGCAGGTGATCTGGCTGCCGCGCGGCTGCAAGTTCGACGAGACCGACGGCCATGTCGACGACCTGGCGTGTTTTGTGCGCCCCGGCGAAGTGGTGCTGCAATGGACCGACAACCGCGACGACCCGCAGTGGGAAATCTACCAGGAGGCCTACGATATCCTGCGCAGCACCCGCGACAGCCGTGGCCGCGAGCTGGTGGTGCACAAGCTGCCGCAGCCCGACGTGCTGGAATGGACCGCCGCCGAAGCCGAAGGCCTGGACCAGCTGGACAGCACCCATGTGCGCCAGGCCGGCACGCGGATCTGTGCCTCGTACATCAACTACTACGCCGGCAACAGCGCGATCGTGGTGCCGCTGTTCGGCGACCGTAACGACAAAACGGCGTTGGCCACCCTGGCCGAACTCTTCCCCCGGCACCGCATTGTCGGCATCGACAATTCGCGGGAAATTCTCCTCGGCGGCGGCAACGTCGCCTGCATCACCATGCCGCAATACGCGGCTCCTCGGCGCACCGGCGAAGAGGGCTGAACATGAACCTGCACAGGCTGGGCCGCGCGTTGCTGCTGGTGCTGGCGCCGTTGTGCGCCCAGGCGGCCGACGAGGCCGAACCCACGGTCAATCTGTATATCTGGGGCGAGTACCTGGCCCCGGACACCCTGGACAACTTCGAGCGCCAGACCGGCATCCGCCTGGTGGTCGATCACTTCGATTCCCTGGAGACCGTGGAGACCAAGCTGCTCACCGGGCGCAGCGGCTACGACCTGGTGCTGACCGCCGGCCAGCACCTGTCCCGGGCCATCGCCAGCGGCGCGCTCCAGCCGCTGGACAAGCAGCGCCTGCCGCACCTGGCCGGGGTCGGCGAGGAGTTCCGCCAGCATATGGCGGTGTTCGACCCGGGCAACCGTTATGCCGGGATCTATGCCTGGGGCACCACCGGTGTCGGTTATCAGGAGCAGGCGGTCAGCCAGCGCCTGGCCGATGCGCCGCGGGACAGCTGGGCGATGCTGTTCGATCCGGCGGTGGTGGCGAAATTCGCCGACTGCGGGGTCAGCCTGCTCAACGATCCCAACGAGGTGTTCGCCGCGGTGATGAAGTACCTGGGCCTGGACATCAACCGGCAGAACCTCGACGACTTGAAACTCGCCGAGCAGCAACTGGCGAAGATCCGGCCCTATATCCGCTACTTCGACAACGACCTGAACATCAGCGACCTGGCCAACGGCAACACCTGCGTGGCCATGTCGTGGAACGGCAACGTGGCGATCGCCGCCGGGCAGGCCGAGGCGGCGCACAAGCCCTTCACCTTGCGCTATCGCATCCCCAGGGAGGGCACGCTGATCTGGTTCGACGCCATGGTCATCCCCAAGGACGCCCCGCACCCCGAGGCCGGGCTGGCGTTGATGGATTACCTGATGACCCGCAGGTGATCGCGCCGATCACCGACACCATCCATTACGCCAATGCCATCAGCGCAGCGGATGCCCTGGTCGATCCGGCGATTCGCAACGACCCAGGCACCTACCCGACCCCCGAGGTGCGGGCCTCGCTGTACAGCAAGAACGACAACGGCAAGGCCTTCAACCGTGCGTTGATCCGCGCCTTCAGCCGCCTCAAGTCGGGGCTGTGAGCGCGCGCCAGGCGGCGTAGGCTTGCGGCAGGCAGCGGGCGCAGGGTCGATAACCGGCGCTGCGGGCGCTGGCCTCGTCGGCAAAGAACACCCGCTGGCGGACATAACCGCCACGGGCGATGGCGCGCAGGGCGGCCGGGCAATCCAGCCGTCCGTAGATCCGGCTGCCACGGTGGCCGCCGAGGGTGCCCGGTTGTTCGCTGAGAAAGGTATTGCCCTGGGCATCGAGCAACCGCCAGCTTTTTTCGGCGTTCATCCGTCCCTCCTGTAGCCGCTGACGAGCCTGCGAGGCTGCGATCGACCGCGTAGCGGTCGCCAGGCCAACGCCAACTGCATCGCCAGGTTTACGGGGCTGCGCCCCGATCGCAGCCTCGCGGGCTCGGCAGCGGCTACAGGTGTTGGCATCCCGCTGTACCTGCCTGCACCTGCGCGATGAACACATCCGTCAGCGCGCCGGCACCCGCCACAGATACCAGGCCGCCACCGTACGATGCGGGCGCAAGGACAGGCCGATCTCGATCATCTGCTTGCGGGTCGGCTGCTGCTCCAGACCCTTCAGGCGCCGGTAGCCTTCGCGCACGCCGAAGTCGTCGGCGGGCAGGATGTCCAGGCGTTCCAGGCTGTAGATCAGCAGCATCTCCACGGTCCAGCGACCGATGCCGCGCAGGCGGGTCAAGCGCTCGATCAGCGCCTCGTCGTCCATGGCTCGGGCCGCCTGGTAATCCGGCACCACACCGCTCAGGGTCGCCGCGGCGATGCCACGGATAGTGGCGATCTTGCCGGCGGAAAAACCGCAGGCGCGCAATGCCTCGAAATCGGTGGCGAGGATCTGCTCGGGGGAGGGGAAGGTTTGCCCATACAACCCCAGGAAGCGCCCGAGAATCGCATCGCCGGCGCGAGCGTGCAGTTGCTGATAGGCAATCGCCCGCACCAGCGCCTCGCAGGGTTCGCGGGCCGGCTTGGCCTGGTGCAGGCAAGGGCCGACCGCCTCGACGTGACGAGCCCAGTCGAGGTCGAGCCCGGCCAGAAAGGCGCGGGCCTCAAGAAACGGATCGGGCATGGAGAGTCCTGGGCGAAGGGCGTTGCCAGAGATTAACCAGCAATGCCTGGCGCTGCACTCGGTCTCTTGCGCTGGAATTCCGTGAACCTAGATCGAACGCTGATTGACCCGGCTGGACAGCGCCGCGGCGCTTTCCTTGCGTTCCGAGTAGCGGTCCACCAGCAGGTCGGCGCGGCCGCGCAGGAGCAGGGTGAACTTCATCAGTTCCTCCATCACATCCACCACCCGGTCGTAGAAGGGCGAGGCCTTCATGCGGTCGTCGTCATCGAATTCGAGAAAGGCCTTGGGCACCGAGGACTGGTTGGGGAGGGTGAACATGCGCATCCAGCGGCCCAGTACGCGCAGCTGGTTGACCGTGTTGAACGACTGCGAGCCGCCGCAGACCTGCATCACCGCCAGGGTCTTGCCCTGGGTCGGGCGTACCGCGCCGAGGGTCAAGGGGATCCAGTCGATCTGCGCCTTGAACACCGCCGACATGGCGCCGTGGCGTTCCGGCGAGCACCAGACCTGGCCCTCGGACCACAGCACCCGTTCGCGCAGTTCCCGGACCTTGGGGTGGTCCGCCGGCGCATCGTCCGGCAGGGGCAGGCCGCTGGGGTCGAAGATGTAGGTTTCGGCGCCGAGGAATTCGAGAATGCGCGCCGCTTCCCGGGTCAGCAGGCGGCTGAACGAGCGCTCGCGGGTGGAGCCGTAGAGCAGCAGGATGCGCGGTTTGTGCGCGGCGGTTGCCGGGGTCTCCAGATGCTCCGGCGCCAAGGCTTGCAGCAGTTCGAGATCGAGGGCGGACAGCTGTTCTTCGCTGGGCTTGCGGTCGTCGCTCATCACAGCGCTCCGATGCGGTCGAGGGCATTTTTCAGCTCGGTGGGTGAAAGGTGGTCGAGGTCCAGGGCGAAGAAGGCGGCGCAGCGCTGGCGGATTTTCCGCGCGGTCTGCTCGAAGGCGGCCTGGATTGCCTGCTCATCGCCCTGGACCTCGGAAGGGTCCTCCAGCCCCCAGTGGCTTTTCAGCGCCGGGCCGAAATACACCGGGCAGGGCTCGCCACTGGCCTTGTCGCAGACGGTGATGACGATATCGGGTGGGCTGTCGGCGAAGACCTCCGAACCTTTGCTATACAGGCCGGCGGTGCTGACACCGGCCTGTTCCAGGGTGGCCAGGGCGCGGGCGTTGAGCGTGCCGCCGGGGAAGCTGCCCGAACTCACCGCCTGGTGAGCGGCCGGCGCCAGATGGTTGAACAGGGCTTCGCAAAGAACGCTGCGGCAGCTGTTGGCGGTGCACATGAAGAGGATTTTCATCGGGGCTTCCGGGCAGAGGGGGGAGCCATGACGTTAAACAGTCACGGGCTTGAATATATGGTTATTCGAATATACGGATGTGAAAGCGAGTTGCCAAGCTGCCGATAGGGGTGAGCGACCGAGCGCAGTTGCGCGTCTCGGCGCCGGATTGGGCAGGGGGCTGCGCGCGCAGCCGCTTCCAGGCGGGTACCCAAAACTGGGACAAAAAACTGCTGGCGCTGGCTCCCGCCGCGCTGGCTGCGGCGCTGCTGGTCCTGCGCACGTCATGGGAGGACCAGCTGTTGCAGGCCGAGTTGCCCGGTTATGCCAACTATTGCCAGCGGGTGCGCTGGCGCTTGGTTCCCGGCCTCTGGTGAGCCTCGGGAGCGATAACGCCCGGACGAAATGGCGCTGGCGCAGAAGCCGCTTTGCTACAGCAGCTGGTCGATCAGCACCGCGTTGCTGTAGATCAGGCTGCCATCGCTGGCTCGGTGCCCCACCAGGTGGAACTGGCCGCGACCGTGCTGCAAATAGACGCGCATCCGGCAGTCGGACAGGGGGCTGTACCCCTCGGGCATGATCAGCTCCATGGTGTCCATGTCGACGTCGACCATGGCCTCCTGTTCATGGGTTTTCTGCAGGCGTTCCTCGGCTTCTTCCAGGCGCAGGTGCAGGGGGCCATCGACGTAGAAATGGATCTCTCCCAGCGGCGTGGATTTTTGCCCATCGCTGGCCTTGCACCAGCCTTCGATTGTCAGGGCGCTCATGACGAGACCTCCAGTGTGAATGACAGGGCGTGGCGCGGCCCCATTCTCAATGCCATCACTGTTCAGACCGTTGCGAGGGTCGGTTCGTTTCCTTGGCGGGTACCTGGCGGGCTACCGCGGGTCGCGTCAGGTCTTCCCGGGCCGATGATCGCAGGTGCCAGGCTTTTGCCAGCTTGCGCGCCACCTTGCCCGGCAGCACCGTGGATCCGCTGTGCCGCACCAATCTGGCATGCTCGGCCAGCCCTTCGACCAGTGCGGCCCATTCCGGCCGCGGGTCGTTGACATAGTCCCAGCCCAGCCCCAGCCAGGGGCAACGCCCGCCGATCCAGGCCTGCACCGCGGGTGTCGCGCGCCGGACATAATCAGGGGCCTTGGCCGCCTTGGGTCGCAGCGCGCGCGCCTTGACGGCCGGTATCTGCAAGCGTGGGGTGCCGTCTGCCTCCTGGGTCACCCGCATGGCCCCGAGCAAGGCAATGTCGAAAGGTACCGGCTGGCCCTGGGCGGCATAAAAATACGCCAGGCGCCGGATGCTGTCGTAGTCGGCAACGGCGCGGTACAGGTAGGCGCAGATCACACCCAGCATGGGGTCGGCATGCTTTTTATGGCACACGCCAGCGGCGAACTGGTCGATGTCTTCGGCCTGTAGCCGGCCAGCGGCGAAATCGTCGATCGCGCCGAGCATCGCCAGGTATCTGTCGGGGGCCTTGGGCATGCCATAGGCCTGGAAAATATCGCCGAGGGGGCTGGGCATCACCACGGTGTACTGACCCGCATAAGGCACCACCGGGGTGAAGGTGCCATCGGCCAGCGCCACCAGGACCGGCATCCCCTGGGGATCGCTGGTGGCGCGGAACGTTTCGAACAGTGAGGTGCTGTCCAGTCGCTCGATCGGGTTGCGGGACAAGAGCTTCGCGCCCTCGCCGTAGACGATCAGGTTGGCCTCGCCGGGGTCGCCGATCTGTTTCATCCGGCGGCGAACCTCGGTGGCCGCGGATTTGCGCATATCGGCGACGGCATCCGCTTCCAGGCGCTGGACCAGCGCCTTGACCTTCTGTTTCTTCTCGGGAAAACGCGGGCTCTGCTGGCGGAGCACCACCAGATCCTGCAGCAGCTCCTTGCTGGAGTCGGGAATGCTGATCATCTGGTCGGCGGGAACCGCCAGGTCATGCTGCTTGAGCCCGAAATCGGCGCCGAGCATGCGCTCGCGAAAGGCCGCGTCGCTGTGTACCCGCTCCAGATTGTGCTCGGCGGAATCCGTCGGGCCGGCGGCCGGGCCCATGGTGGCGGCGTTGCCCGCGGCCGGCCAGGGCTGCAACCCGGCGGGGCCCGGCAACGGCTGGGCGGTGTTGTAGAGCACGGCCGGTTCCGGATCGACCAGGCATTGCGGGTTGAGCTTGAGGCGATACTCTTTCGCCCGCTCGGTGGTGCGCGAGCGCACGCATATGCCGAGGGTCGCGGTGGTGATCAGGCCATTGCTGATGGCGGTCGGCTCGATGCCCCACAGCGCATCGGCGATCACCCCGGAGAACACGCATTTGCCCGGAGCGCCGGACATCGGTTCGGACACCATGTAACCCAGCTGCCCGTCCTGGCAGGCGGCCAGGCGGTCGAACCTGGGGTTTTCCACTTGCGTACCTTGCACGACGATTCCGCGCACCGCATCCAGTCGCGTCAGGTCGAGATTCTTCGGCGCCTCGCGGCAGGCATCGGTAATCAGGGTGATGCGCTGCACGCCGTGCAGCAGCAGCTCGGTGTAGAACGAGTCGGCCAGGACGCGGTACTTCTGGCGCAGCGAGTCGCTGAACAGCCAGGAGATAGAGCCGATATTCGCGTCGGTCAGGCCGTGGCCGCAAAACGCCAGGATCAATTGCTCGACCACTTCGGCGCCCGAGGGAAACAGCTCATCCACCGCTTGTTGCACCCGTTCGCGGGTGACCGGATTGCCCTGGCCGTCTATGGGACCGTCGTCGACGATCCTGACGTTGTCGGCACCGAAGCCCGAGCGCAGCGCCCAGTCGCCGATCGAACGGGCGGCGAGCACGGCGCCGTCCAGGTAGGCGAAGCGCAGCGTCTGGTTTGGCAACGGCGTCAGCGTGCTCACGCCGATCGCCAGGCAGGTCCGTCTAGTCATGGGAGTGCGCCACCTTGCGCGTAGTCAGGAGCCAGAGATCGAGCCGGGGGAACATCACCGGCCAGTGCCAGCGCGGCCGATCGCCCGGTGCCAGGCGTTCGACCAGCATGATGGCCCCGGCCACCAGCATCAGTGGAATGTGCCAGGCCCCGCCCAGCAGCGGCACCAGCATCCAGGCCCAGCATGAGGCGATACACCAGGCGCCGTGGCTTGCGCCGAAGACCAGGCAATCGCGGTCGGCGGCCCAGCCGAAGAGGCTGATCCGGCGCATGCGGTGGCCACGGTTGAGCGCCGCGCGTTGCCACGGGCTGGCACTCCACAGCAGGGCAACCAGCAGCGCCGTGGCCAGCGCCGCGTCGGCGACGCTCAGTTGCAGCAATAAGGCGAGCACCATCAGCAGCGGTCCGGCGGCCAGCCATAAGGCGCTGTAGCCCAGCAGGAAGCCGAGCGCCGCGCGAATGCGCCGGCGCGGCAGGCTGGAGCGCCAGACATGCATGAGTGGCATTGCCAGCAGCGGCGGCATCATCGCCAGCAGCATCAGGGCCCAGTCGGCCAGCATCTGCTGCGCCGGGTTCAGGGCCAGCTCGGCCTCCAGCACGGTGGGCCAACTGGCAACGATGGACAGCGCGGAACCGCAGAAGGCGGGCAGGGTGCTGTGCCCGGCGGTGTAGAGACACAGGGCCAGGCCCAGCCCGGCCGTCGCGAACAGCAACGGCCAGGGCGCCCGGGTGAAGCTGAGCAAGACCGGTCCGGGTTGCATGGGGCGTGACTCAGCTGACGATACCGCTGCGCTTGAGCACGCTGATCCGCTCCACGGTCACCGGTTTATCCGCCGATACCTGCTCGCCTGGGACCAGGGTCACCCGCAGATAGTCGGGATCGAAATCGCCGGCATCGGTCAGTCGCTGGGCCAGGTCGGTGATGTCGATCGTATAGCCGAGCCCGTGGCCGCCATGGCCACCGTCCGGGCGCGAGGCGACGTTCAGCCCGAACAGCGTCAGGCTGCCGGCATGGCACTCGGGATGCTGCTGCGGATCGCTGTCTTTCGGCAGGTTGATGTACACCGCAAGCTGCGGCGAGGGCGCGGAGCCGCGCACCGACTCCAGCGCCAGGTAGAGCCGGGTCACCGGCTGGCCCAGGTCCGTCGCGCCCATCGCGGCGATGCCGGTGCTGGTGGCCTGGCGGTCGAGGTCGACCTGGGTGCGCACCGGCGCGCCGCCGACCGTGACCACCGAACGGTTGGCACCGATCGGTTCGATGTTCTGTTGTTCCGGCGCACCCATCTTGACCCGTGTCACGGCCTCTACTCCTGGTTTCACGCCCGTGCCGATGCTCAAGTCGGCATAGCGCGGATGCAATTTGCCATCCTTCAACGTGTCGCGGCCGGTGAATTTCATGCCAGGGTCATTGCCGCCGACCTGCGGCATGATGAAGCGGCGGTCGGCCGGACCGTCGAGCCAGCGCGGATCGCGGACCATGGTCTTGCCCGGGGTGTTCATCCAGGCCTCCCAGAGCCGGTCGACGTTGCAATGGTGCAACCAGAAGATCGGGTCCAGGGCGGCGAGGTACGGGTCGGCCATGAAGCCTTCGCCCCCGCCGATCAGGCGATGCACGGTGTTGTGCGGGTTGTTCTCCAGGTCGCCGGTCCAGCGGGCGAACTGGGCGAAATTGCCGGTGACCCCGCCGCCGAAGCCGATGCTGCCGTCATTGCCGACCTGGAAATCGTTCTCCTGCATCGCTGCCAGGCTGAAGGCATCGAGGGAGTTCGGCCGCAGCGTGGTAAAGCCCTGCCGGCGAGGGTATTTCTTCAGCGGGTTGGGGCTGCCGTCAGGCAGGGTGTCCGCCAGGAATGCCTCCGGGGCCCGCCGCGCATCCGGGTTTTTGCTATTGAGGTAGTTCCAGTACGGCAGCGCCCAGTCGTCGCCCGTCAGTTCCTTGACCTTGGCCGCGACAATCGCCTCGAAGGCCGCCAGGTAACCGCGGTGCCAGGACAGGAAGTACCAGCTGCCGTGCTGGCACTGGCTGCCGTAGGTAAAGTTGGTCAGGTCCTTGGGCACCGGATCGGAATCGCCCAGGACATTCACCTCGACCCACAACTGCCGATCGAAGCCGTGGATGGCGCCGAGGAACTTCCAGCTGTTGCGGTTGGTGATCGGCAGTTTGTCCAGCTCGCGCATGGCCAGCGCGTAGTTGAGCAAGACCTTGTTGTCCCATCCGGAGCCGAGTGTTGCCACATCCTGTCGGATCGTGTTCATGAATGCACCTTCCTTGCAGCATCAGGCCAGGTGACGCGTATGGCGCCACACCCCTCGCAATCCTTTGCCGCTGGCGACTTCATGTTCACGGCGGAACTGCGCTCATGAGGCTCGCAGTGCCGGTGCGCGCCTCGTCGAAAATGAGTATAGAGGCCTGGCAAAAACGCCATGGCCGATTCCCATTATCCCGATGAACGACACGGGTTCCGGTGGCTTGGGCGGACGGACGGGGGATTGGCGTGGGTGTAATGAAGGTGGATCACAACGCCTGCAGCAGGCGCTGCAACTGCTGGTGTTCCCAGATGCTCAGCAGTTTGACCGGGTCGGTGCCGTAGCGCTGCCAGGCGTCGAGCGTTTCGACCCGGCCATCCGGCGAGCGGCATTGCTCGCAGTGGCTCAGGGTCTGGCCATGGTTGACCAGGGTCAGGGTCCAGCCTTCGATGTCGAGCCGCACTTGCCAGCTATCGTCCGCCAGCAAAACGCGGTGGCTCGATGGACCCAGGGTGCGGGTGCCGAGGGCCAGTTCTCTGAGCACCTGGCAGATTTCGCGGGCGGTGAGGGTGGGGGTGGCTGGCATGGGACGGTCTCGGGCATGGGCGGCGGCTATTTTGCCATTGTTGCCGGCCGGCATCAGGCGGAATGACGGATGCCCTGGGCTGAAAAAAATGCCCGTATCGCGCGATACGGGCATTTTCCATGGGCCTCCACCTGATCCAGGCGGGGCCGGCCGGGAGGCCATCAGCGGTATTCAGGGGCGGGGCAAGGCTTACTTGGCGGACTTTCGCACACTGGACGAGCGCCAGGCTTTTTCTTCCCCGGGATGCTGCAGGGTCAGGTAGGCCCTCACGCCCAGTCCCGCCAGACAAAAGACCATGCCTGCGATGAATTGAAATGTAGTCATGACATGCCTCCAAAACAATCAACAGGAGACCATCTCATTTAAGCGCTGCCTGGGCCAGCCGGAGTTGTTACAGGTTGTCTAAGGACGAGGTCATCCCGCCGCTGATGCAGGAGGGTGTAACGGCAACGGTGCCGGTTCGTGGTTCAACTGGTCGGCACGCGGGCTGGCGCTGTCGCGGCGACCTTCGCCGGCCGGGCATGCAACAAAATGTTCAGGGCCTGGCGGTAGCGCTCGCCGGCCAGGCGCATGCTGTTGTTGTGGGTGGCCCCGGGAACCAGCAGCAGTTGCTTGGGCTGCCGCGCGGCGTCGAACAATTGCTGGCTGAAGCGCGCCGGCACGTAGCGGTCGTCCAGGCCGTGGACGATCAGCAGCGGCATGCCGATATGGGCGATCTTGTCGAGGGAGTCGAACTTCTGCGACAGCAGCCAGCGCACCGGCAGCGAGGTATTGCCCAGCTCGGCGGCGATAGCGGCCAGGGAGGTGAACGAGGATTCGACGATCAAGCCACGGGCCGGGATCGGCGCGCCGTCGCTGGCCGCCTGTTGCCCCAGTTGCGCGGCCAGTTCCACCGCCACCGCGCCGCCCAGGGAATGGCCGTAGATCAGGCGTTTGCCGGCGTCGGGTTGCAGCCTTTGCAATTGCTCCCAGGCGATCCGCGCGTCCTCATAGACGCTGGTTTCCGACGGTGGCTCGCCCAGGCTCTGGCCGAAGCCGCGATAGTCGATGGCCAGCACCGAGAACCCCAGGGCGTGCAGTTGCTCGATGCGGAACAGCTGCCCGGTGAGGTTCCAGCGCACCCCATGCAGATAAAGGACGGCCGGCGCATCGGCCCGCTGGGCCGGCCACCACCAGGCATGAATGTTCTGCTCGGGCTTGAGGCTGTCGCCCTTGAACTGCAGTTCGCGTACTCCGGCCGGCAGGCCGCGATACCAACTGGCATTGCCCGGCTCGACGCGAAACACCAGTTCGCGCTCCTTGTGCTCCAGCACCTGGCAGCCCACCGGCAGGCCTATCAACAGGGCAGCCATGCCAAGCAGCGACCACCAGCGAGGTCGCCAGCGCGAGAAGAATGAGGAGGACATGGGCTGTGGCACCGCGTACGGATAAAAACCGCGTTTTAGCAGATGTCCCACCGGCGCAATAATCATTTCGCCAATCCGTGGCCGGGGATGCTTTACAAAATGTGGCGGCCGATCCCGGGGCAGGGCGTTGAAAGATAAGGTCACAGCCCTTGAGGCGGATTGTCAGTCCATTGATGAAAAGCTGAGCATCTGCCTTCAGGGTTTTGATTTATTGGATCCATTATTTCTGGATCCTGTAGCCATTCACGGCCACAGGATCCTCAACAGCCTGCGCCTTTTGAGTCTGGTCGATAATCGCCCGCAAATATCAGTCAATAGCTGTTTGGTTAAATCATTGATTTTCGTCTTTTAAATAAAAATACCTGAGCATTTCTCCAGGTATTTCAGCCAATTTTCCATGGGTTCCCTGGATTTCACCTCTTGTTAATGGATCCATTGGGTGGTTGATTAGCCACCTGGCGATGGCGGGTCCCTCCCGGCCGTCCCCCGATAAAAACTACAAGAAGGGTCTCGTCATGAATGGCTTATCAAGGGCGCGGAACCGCCTGGGTTCCGTCCGCCGTCTGTCTGTGTGCACGCCGCTGTTTTCCCTCTCGCCGTCGCCGGTAGGCGGCGTGGAGGTGCGTTCATGACGCTCGACCTGAAGAGCCGCGTGGACAGCGGCCCGATGAGTTCCTTCCAATGCCTGGCCATCGGCATCTGCATGGTCTTGAACATGATCGACGGTTTCGACGTGCTGGTGATGGCCTTCACCGCGGCCTCGGTGTCGGCCGAATGGGGGCTGAACGGGGCGCAGGTCGGCCTGTTGCTCAGCGCCGGATTGTTCGGCATGGCGGCGGGTTCGCTGTTTATCGCGCCCTGGGCCGACCGGTTTGGCAGGCGCCCATTGATCCTGTTCTGCCTGGCGCTGTCCGGGCTCGGCATGCTGCTCTCGGCCCTGAGCCAGACACCCCTGCAACTGGCGCTGCTGCGCGGCCTGACGGGCCTCGGTATCGGCGGCATCCTGGCCAGCAGCAACGTGATCGCCAGCGAGTATTCGAGCAAGCGCTGGCGCGGCCTGGCGGTCAGCCTGCAATCCACCGGTTATGCCCTGGGTGCCACCCTGGGCGGGCTGCTGGCGGTGTGGTTGCTGGGCCATTGGGGCTGGCGTTCGGTGTTCCTGTTCGGCGGTGCGGTGACCTGGCTGGTGATTCCCCTGGTGCTGCTGTGGCTGCCCGAATCCCTGGACTTCCTGCTCGCCCGCCGCCCGGCCAATGCCCTGGTACGGGTCAATCGCCTGGCCCGGCGCCTGGAGCAGCCTGAGCTTGAACAGTTGCCGCCAGAGGTGCCCAGGCAACCCGGCGCGCCCAGCGGTTTCGGCCAGTTGCTGGCGCCGGCCATGCGCCGCACCACCTTGCTGATCTGGTTGCTGTTTTTCCTGGTGATGTTCGGCTTCTACTTCGTCATGAGCTGGACCCCGAAACTGCTGGTGGCCGCCGGGCTGTCGGCGCAGCAGGGGATCACCGGCGGGGTGCTGCTCAGCGTCGGCGGGATCTTCGGCGCGGCGCTGGTCGGCGGCCTGGCCTCGCGCTGGCCGCTGGGCCGGGTGCTGGCGCTGTTCATGCTGATCACCGCTGGCCTGCTGGTGCTGTTTGTCGGCTCGGCCTCGTCGATTGGCGCGGCGCTTGGCCTGGGGCTGCTGATCGGGCTGTTTGCCAACGGTTGCGTGGCCGGCCTCTACGCGCTGTCGCCGGTGGTCTACGACGCCCCGGTGCGCGCCACGGGCGTCGGCTGGGGCATTGGCATCGGCCGCATCGGCGCGATTCTTTCGCCGACCGTGGCCGGCTTCCTGCTGGATGGCGGCTGGCAGCCGCTGCATCTGTACGGGGTGTTTGCCAGCGTGTTCGTGATCGCCGCCGGCTGCCTGTTGCTGCTCAAGCCCGCCCGGGCCCAGGCGCAGCCGGCGATGGTCGGGGCCTAGCCACTAGTGATGGCCCTGGCCGCTGATGATGGCGTCGGCGATGGTGTCGCAGAACCAGCGCAGGGCGGCGGAGCTGTCGCTGTTGGGGTGCCAGTTCAGGGACACGGCGAACTCGGCCACCGGGAACGGCAGTTCGAGCATCTTCAGCTCGCCCTCGTGGATGAACAGCCGGGCGATCTGCGCCGGCAGCACCGCCAAGAGGTCGGTGCCGGGAATGATTTTCGGCAGCACCGAGAAGTGCGGCACATGCAGGCTGATGCGCCGTTCCACGTGCATGTTTTTCAGCACGTCTTCGACATTGCCGTGGCCGGTGGTGCGGGTCACGGCGACGTGCCGTTCGGCGAGGAACTGTTCGAGGCTCAACTGCTGGTCGATGCGCGGATGGCCGGTGCTCAGCAGGCACACATAACGCTCGTGCATCAGCACCCGGCTGCGGATACCGGGGACCGGCTGGCGGCAGATCGCGGCATCGACCTTGCCGCTGGCCAGCCACTCGCCGACCTGGTCCACCTGCAGCGGCAGGACCTCGACTTCGGCCAGCGGCGCGTCCTGGTTCAGGCGCGCCAGGATCAGCGGCAAAAAGCCGATTTCGCCGAGGTCGGAGAGGGCGATGCGAAAGCGCCGCTCGGTGCTCGCCGGGTCGAACTGGCGGCAGCTCTGCACGGCGCTTTCGATGCGGGTCAGGGATTCGCGCAAGGGGCCGTACAGCTGCTCGGCGACAAAGGTCGGCTGGATGCCGTCGCGGGTGCGGCTGAACAGGGCGTCGTCGAATAGCTCGCGCAGGCGCGCCAGGCCATAGCTGACCGAGGGCTGGGTGACGAACAGGCGCTCGGCCGCCAGGGTCACGCTGCGGGCTTCGTAAAGGGTGACGAAGGTGCGGATCAGGTTCAGATCGATGTGGCTCATATCGCCTCTGCTGCCGTTATGAACATAGATAGGTTTTATTTTTGATAGAGATAGTATCGATTTGATCAATTTCGTAGCGGCTGCAAGAGTAACCCGAAATCCAATAACAAGGGTCCTTATGAAAACCGTTCACTCTGCGTCCTACGAGATTCTTCGCGAACAAGGCCTGACCACTATCTTCGGCAATCCTGGCTCCAACGAGCTGCCGTTTCTCAAGGGGTTTCCCGAGGACTTCCGCTACATCCTCGGCCTGCACGAAGGCGCGGTGGTCGGCATGGCCGACGGTTACGCCCTGGCCAGCGGCAAGCCGACCTTCGTCAACCTGCATGCCGCCGCCGGTACCGGCAACGGCATGGGCGCGCTGACCAATGCCTGGTACTCCCACAGCCCGCTGGTGATCACCGCCGGCCAGCAGGTGCGCGCGATGGTCGGCGTGGAAGCGATGCTGGCCAATGTCGATGCGGCGCAACTGCCCAAGCCCCTGGTCAAGTGGAGCCACGAGCCGGCCTCGGCCCAGGACGTGCCGCGCACCCTGAGCCAGGCGATCCATATGGCCAGCCTGGCGCCGCGCGGGCCGGTGTATGTGTCGATTCCCTATGACGACTGGGCCTGCGCGGCGCCGGCCGGGGTCGAGCATCTGGCACGGCGCCAGGTGGCCAGCGCCGGCCTGCCTTCGGTGGTGCAACTGCAAGGGCTGGCCGAGCGCCTGGCGGCGGCACGTAGCCCGGTGCTGGTGCTCGGCCCGGATGTCGACGGCAGCGGCAGCAACGGCCTGGCGGTGCAACTGGCGGAAAAACTGCGCATGCCGGCCTGGGTCGCGCCTTCCGCTTCGCGTTGCCCGTTTCCCACCCGCCACCCGTGTTTCCGTGGTGTGCTGCCGGCGGCCATCGCCGGGATCAGCCGCTGCCTGGCCGAGCACGATTTGATCCTGGTGGTGGGCGCCCCGGTGTTCCGTTACCACCAATACGCTCCGGGCGATTACCTGCCGGCGGACTGTGAGCTGGTGCACCTGACCTGCGACCCGGGCGAGGCAGCGCGGGCGCCCATGGGCGATGCGCTGGTGGGCGATATCGCCCTGACTCTCGAAGCCCTGGTCGAGGTGCTGGCACAGAGCGAACGGCCGCTGCCGAGTGCCTTGCCGCTGCCGGCGCCGGTGCGCGAGGAGGGCGGCCTACTGCGTCCGGAAACAGTCTTCGACCTGATCAACCAGCTGGCGCCGCGGGATGCGATCTACGTCAAGGAATCCACCTCCACGGTGAGCGCGTTCTGGCAGCGGGTGGAGATGAGCCAGCCCGGCAGCTACTTCTTTCCCGCCGCCGGTGGCCTGGGCTTCGGCTTGCCGGCCGCGGTCGGCGTGCAACTGGCGACGCCCGGGCGGCGGGTGGTGGCGATCATTGGCGACGGCTCGGCCAACTACGGCATCACCGCGCTGTGGACCGCCGCCCAGTACGGCATCCCGGTGGTGTTCATCATTCTCAAGAACGGCACCTACGGCGCGCTGCGCTGGTTCGCCGATGTGCTGCAGGTCAGCGATGCGCCGGGGCTGGACGTTCCCGGCCTGGACTTCTGCGCCATCGGCCAGGGTTATGGCGTGCATTCGGTGCATGCCGCGACCCGCGCCGAGTTCGCCGCCGCCTTCAGCGCGGCCCTGGCCGGCAATCGCCCGGTATTGATCGAGGTGCCGACCCTGACCATCGAGCCCTGATGCCCAAGGTCCGGGCTCCCGGCGCCGGGCAGAAGACCCGGCAATGCCAAGCGCGCCTGGCGCGTACACCACAACAATAAAAAGAGGTGGTTATGAACACGACTTCGGTCAGTGAAGTGATGGAGGTTGGGCCCCAGCGGTCGAGCCCGGTTTCCGGCAGTGCCGACATCGGCACCTTGCTCGACGACGGGCCCTACACCGGGATGCAGAAAATCGTGGTGTTGCTGGCTGCGCTGTCGATCGTGATGGACGGTTTCGACGGCCAGCTCATCGGTTTCGCCATACCGCTGATGATCAAGGAATGGGGGATCACCCGCGAGGCCTTCGCCCCCGCGGTGGCCGCCGGGCTGATCGGCATGGGCATCGGCAGCGCTTGCGCGGGCCTGTTCGCCGACCGTTTCGGCCGGCGCATGGCGGTCATCGCCAGCGTGATCCTGTTCGGCACCGCGACCTGCGCCATCGGCCTGGCGCCGGATGCGTTGACCGTGGCGGCGCTGCGCTTTATCGCCGGGCTCGGCATCGGTGGCGCGCTGCCCAGCGCCACCACCATGACCGCCGAGTTCACCCCGGCGCGCCGGCGTACCCTGGCGGTCACCGCGACCATTGTCTGTGTGCCCCTGGGCGGGATGCTGGCGGGGTTGTTCGCCTCCCACGTACTGCCGCTGTACGGCTGGCGCACGCTGTTCTTTATCGGCGGCAGCCTGCCCATCGTGCTGGGCCTGTTGCTGTTGGCGACCTTGCCGGAGTCGCCGCGTTTCCTGGCGCGCCGGCCGCAGCGTTGGGGCGAGTTGACTGCGCTGCTGGGCCGTATGGGCCGACCGATGCCCGAGGGCGTGCGCTACACCGATGCGCTGGAGCAGAAGAGCGAGCAGCAGGGCGGCTTCCGCGCCTTGTTCGCCCCCGGCTACGGGCGCGATACCGTGGCAGTCTGGGTGGCGTTCTTCATGTGCCTGACCGCGGTCTACAGCGCCTTCAGCTGGCTGCCGACCATGCTCTTGTCCGAAGGCTTGTCGCTGGCGGTGGCCGGTTCGGGCCTTACCGCCTACAACCTGGGCGGGGTGATCGGCGCGCTGCTCTGCGCGGTCGCCATGACGCGCTGGGGCTCGTTCTGGCCGCTGCTGATCTGCTGCGCGGGCGGCGCGGCCAGTGCCTTCGCCATGCAGGCCGTGGACGTCAACCAGAACACCAGCCTGCTGATCGTCGGCTTTGGCGTGCATGGCCTGTTCGTCAACGCCGTGCAGTCCACCCTCTATGCGCTGTGCGCCTTTATCTATCCCACCGCCGTGCGCGCCACCGGCACCGCATCGGCCCTGGCGTTCGGGCGTCTGGGCGCGATTCTCAGCGCCTTCGTCGGTGCCACGGTGATCACCCAGGGCGGCGCCCACGGCTATCTGACGCTGCTGGGAACGGTGATGGTGCTGGCACTGATCGCCCTGGTGCTGGTGCGCCGACATATTCCCCGGCGGGCGCCTGGACCAACCCGGGCCGACAAGCAGCACCTTGCCGATCAACCCTCACAGCCATAAGGAGGTTCGATGAACATCAGCATTCTCGGGGCGGGCGCCATGGGCTCGCTGTTCGGCGGCCTGCTGGCGGAAAGCGGGCAGAACGTCACGCTGCTGGACATCAACGACACGCACCTGGAGGCGATCCGCCGCCAGGGCTTGTGCCTGGACACCGACAGCGGCGAGCGGCGCATCGGCGGCCTGAGCGCCTGCCGGCCGGAGCAGGTGACGGGCCAGCCCGACCTGTTGCTGGTCTTCACCAAGGCTCAGCACACCGACAGCGCGCTGCGCAGTATTGCCGGCCATATCGGCGAGC
Organism: Pseudomonas sp. 09C 129; assembly: GCF_002843625.1. Classification (NCBI taxonomy): domain Bacteria; kingdom Pseudomonadati; phylum Pseudomonadota; class Gammaproteobacteria; order Pseudomonadales; family Pseudomonadaceae; genus Pseudomonas; species Pseudomonas sp. 09C 129. The sequence goes on from NZ_CP025261.1 coordinate 3,323,410, forward strand.
ACACGCGGGTGCTGACCTTGCAGAACGGCCTGGGCAACGCCGAAGCGCTGTGCCGTCACGTGGCCCCGCAGCAGGTGATGATCGGCATGACCACCTGGCCCGCCGACATGGCCGGGCCGGCCCATGTCCGCTCCCATGGCCAGGGCGTGGTCCGGTTGCTGTCGCTGGAGGGCGTCGAGCGCCAAGGCAGCACCCAGGTTGCCGCGGTGCTGGAGGCGGCGGGGCTGCACTGCGCGGTGGACCCGCAGGTCTGGACCTCGATCTGGGAGAAGGTGGCGTTCAACGCGGCCTTGAACAGCCTGTGCGCCGTCACCGGCTGCACCGTGGGGCAACTGGATGCCGTGCCGCAAGGCCCGGCGCTGGCCCGGGCCATCGTGCTGGAGGTGCTCGGCGTCGCGCAGTCGGTGGGGGTGGCCACGGATGCGCGGCGCTGCCTGGACAGCGTGGCCTATGCCATCGCCCACCACCGGGCGCACAAACCGTCGATGTTGCAAGACGTGCTGGCCGGCCGGCCCACGGAAGTCGGCGCGATCAATGGCGAGGTCCTAGCCAGGGCGCGCCAGGCCGGCATCGCCGTGCCGCACACCGAAACCCTGCTGGGGCTGCTGCGCCTGATCGAGGCGCGGGCGGCCACCGGAGGCAGTCATGCATAGCCACGTAAACCCGGTTCGGCGCCCTGAGTCGCGAGCCCATCTTTCCTGTGAATCCTGTCCTCAAGGAGTTTTGTCATGAGTGAGTCCACAGCTGTCTACAGCGACCTGCACCTGCAACCCATCGCCGGGGAATGGCGCGCCGGCGCGGCCGGCAAAACCCTGGCGGTGAGCAACCCGTTCGACGGCGCGCTATTGCTGGAAGTGGCCCAGGCCAACCGCGCCGACCTGGATGCCGCCTATGCCAAGGCCGCCGCGGTGCAGCCGCACTGGGCGGCGCTCGGGCCGTCGGCGCGGGCGGCGGTGCTGCATCAGGTGGTGGCGGTGTTCGACCGGCGCCGCGAGGAGATCGTCGACTGGATCATTCGCGAGTCCGGCAGCACCCGGCTCAAGGCGCAGCTGGAATGGGGCGCGGCGCGGGCCATCGCCCTGGAGTCGGCGTCGTTCCCGGCGCGGGTCCACGGCCGCATCGTCGAGTCCGATGTGCCGGGCAAGGAGAGCCGGGTCTACCGCAGCGCCCTGGGGGTGGTCGGGGTCATCAGCCCATGGAACTTCCCGCTGCACCTGACCCAGCGCTCGATCGCCCCGGCGCTGGCCCTGGGCAACGCGGTGGTGGTCAAGCCGGCCAGCGATACGCCGGTGTGCGGCGGCCTGCTGCTGGCGAAGATCTTCGAGGAGGCCGGCCTGCCGGCGGGCGTGCTCAGTGTGGTGGTGGGGGCGGGCAGCGAGATTGGCGATGCCTTTGTCGAGCACCCGGTACCTTCGCTGATCACCTTCACCGGCTCCACCCCGGTCGGCCGCGGTATCGGCCGGATCGCCAGCGGCGGCGCGCACCTCAAGCATGTGGCCCTGGAGTTGGGCGGCAACAGCCCGTTCGTGGTCCTGGCCGACGCCGACCTCGAACAGGCGGTGAACGCGGCGGTGTTCGGCAAGTTCCTGCACCAGGGGCAGATCTGCATGGCGGTCAACCGGATCATCGTCGACGACAGCCTCTACGACGCCTTCGCCGCGCGCTTCGTCGAGCGGGTCAAGGGCCTCAAGGTCGGCGATCCGCAATCGATCGAGACGGTGATCGGCCCGGTGATCAATGCGCGGCAGCTGCAAGGCCTGCGGGAGAAGATCGAGCTGGCTCGCCGCGAAGGCGCCGAGCCGCTCTACGAGGGCGGGGCCCAGGGCAATCTGCTGGCGCCCCATGTCTACGGCGAGGTCACAGTCGATATGGACCTGGCGCGCAATGAAATCTTCGGCCCGCTGGTGGGGCTGCTGCGCGCGCGGGACGAGGCCCACGCCCTGGAGCTGGCCAACGCCAGCGAATTCGGCCTGTCCAGTGCGGTGTTCACTGGCAACCTGGAGCGCGGGGTGAACTTCGCCCGGCGGATTCGCGCGGGCATGACCCATATCAACGACATCCCGGTGAACGACGAGGCCAACGCGCCCTTCGGTGGGGAAAAGAACTCGGGGCTCGGGCGCTTCAACGGCGACTGGGCGATCGACGAATTCACCCGCGATCACTGGATCAGCGTGCAGCACTCGGCGCGTCGTTATCCCTTCTGATGCCTTGAGCTGAGGATATCGCCCGGTCTTTCCCAAAAGAGAGACCGGGCATTTTTGCAGCCGATAGAAGGCGGGCCTGGAGCGGCCTGTCGGGGAACGGCTGCGCCTATGCAAAGCGGAGAACAATAATAATGAACACCCCTCACTGCATCCTCGCGCGCTCGCTGGCCGCGGCTTCACTGGCACTGGGCACGGGCCTGCCGGCCTGGGCCGAAGACGGTGGTTTTTTCGAAGATGCCAAGACCGATTTGGTGCTGCGCAACTATTACTTCAATCGGGATTTTCGCGACCCGGGTGCGGCCAAGAGCAAGGTCGAGGAATGGGCCCAGGGTTTTATCCTCAAGTTCAATTCCGGCTACACCCCGGGCGTCGTCGGGTTCGGCCTGGACGGCATTGCCATGTTCGGCGTCAAGCTCGACAGCGGGCGCGGTACCAGTGGTTCGGAGCTGCTGCCGGTACATGACGACGGGCGTGCGGCGGACAACTACGGTCGCGCCGGCGTGGCGGCGAAAATGCGCATTTCCGCCACTGAATTGAAGGTTGGCGAGTTGCTGCCGGACATCCCGCTGCTGCGCTACGACGATGGCCGGCTGCTGCCGCAGACCTTCCGTGGGGCGATGCTCGATTCGCGGGAAATCGCCGGGCTGGGGTTGCAGGCCGGGCAGTACCGTTCGGTGAGCCTGCGTAACTCCTCGGACATGCAGGACCTCTCGGCCTGGGCCGCGCCCGGGGTCACGTCCGATGGCTTCACCTATGCCGGCGCCGAGTACCGTTTCAACCAGCAGCGCACCTTGATCGGCGCCTGGCATGCGCAACTGGAAGACATCTACCAGCAGAGCTACTTCAACCTGCTGCACAAGCAGCCGGTGGGCGACTGGGTGCTGGGGGCGAACCTCGGTTACTTCATCGACAAGGATGATGGCCAGGCGCGCATCGGCGAGATCCGGAGCCGTACCGCCTATGCCTTGCTCTCGGCCTCCACCGCTGGCCATACCCTGTACCTGGGCTTGCAGAAGGTCAGTGGCGACAGCCCGTGGATGTCGGTGTATGGCAGCAGCGGCCGGACCCTGGGCAACGATATGTTCAACGGCAACTTCAGCAACGCCGACGAGCGTTCCTGGCAGCTGCGTTATGACTACAACTTCGCCGCCATGGGTGTGCCGGGGTTGTTGGCCATGGTGCGCTATGGGCATGGCGAGAATGCCACGACCAAGGCCGGGAGCAATGGCAAGGAGTGGGAGCGGGATACGGAGGTGGGGTATACCTTTCAGAGTGGGAGTCTGAAGAATCTCAGTGTGCGGGTGAATAACGCTACCAATCGGCGCAGTTTCAATAGTGACTTTGATCAGACTCGGGTGATTGTGAGTTATCCGTTGTCGTTTTGAGCCTTGCAGTGTTGTCGCGGGCGGGAGCGGCCGGTCGACGCTCGAATTGCCCGCGATGGCATCTGTTTTGGCGCTGCATTTTTGGGATGTGTGCATATCCGTTTCTGCGGTTACGGCTACTTAGGGTTCCGCCCTTACGGCGGGTCACTTTGGAAGATCCGGAAGCCGGCCCAGTCCAAAGTAACCAAAACGCTTCGCCCCCCACTCGGTGCCTCGCTAAGGCTCGGCATGCCCGAACGAAGGCATTGATCCGTGGGCCGCCGCCACAGGCCATCCATGGCCTGGGGCGGCTAACCCGGCATCCCTGCCGGGTTACCCACGGCTCAATGCCTGCGTTCGGCCATCGTGGTTAACGGGGCGTTCAGATCAAAAGCAAAAGCAAGACGGCGGCCTGCCGGCCGGCCTGGGGTGGGTGTGTTTCCTGTAGCCGCTGCCGAGCCTGCGAGGCTGCGATCGACCCCGAAAGGGGCGCAAGGTCTGGAGATCGCTGAAGGCCTGCGGCCTTATCGCAGCCTGCGGCAGCGGCTACAGGGAGGCGTGTGCTGTGAGGCAGTAGGTTACGCATTTTCTGTAGGAGCGAGGCTTGCCCGCGATGAGGTCTGTGAGGTCGCCACCGTCGGCACGCCGCTATCCGCATGCCGCCGGCGCAAGGCTTGCGGTACTATGGCCGCCCACGTTTTCTGGAAGTTGCCTGGATGAGTAAGCCCGGTCAATTGGTGCTGGTCGCGTTGCGCAAGATGATCGCCTCGGGCGAACTGGCGGCCGGTGAACGGCTGATGGAGATTCCGACCGCGGAGTTGTTCGGGGTGTCGCGGATGCCGGTGCGCATGGCGTTCCGTACCCTGGAGCAGGAAGGCCTGCTGGTGCGGTTTGGCGGGCGGGGGTTCCAGGTGCGTTCGGTGAGTACCGAGGACATCGCCGGCGCGGTCGAGGTGCGGGGTGTGCTCGAAGGGCTGGCGGCGCGCCAGACCGCCGAGCGCGGCTTGTCGGAGGTGGCGCGGGCGGCCCTGGAGTTGTGCCTGGCCCAGGGCGACCAATTGTTTGCCAAGGGTTATGTGACCGAGGACGACCTGGAGGTCTATCACGACCTCAACATGCGTTTTCACCAGGTGATTGTCGAAGGCAGCCACAACCCGGCGATCGCCGATGCCCTGGCGCGCAACGATCATCTGCCGTTCGCCTCGGTCACCGCGCTGGCGGTGGATCGCCAGGACATGGCTCGCGAATACCGGCGCTTCAACTACGCCCATATGCAGCACCATTCGGTGTTCGACGCCCTGGTCAATCGCCAGGGCGCGCGGGCCGAGGCGATCATGCGCGAGCATGCCAACGCGACCCTGCGTTATGCCGAGATCTTCAGCAGCGCAGCGGCGGACGAGCGGATGAAGGTCATCCTCCGCCCCGCCTGACTCCCTTCAGATATCCAGCACCAGCAGCGGCGTTTTCGAGCGCGAGCAGCAGGGGGTGAACTGGTCGTTGCGCGCCTGCTCGTCCTCGGTGAGGAACAGGTCGCGGTGCTCCGGCACGCCCTCCAGTACCCGGGTCAGGCAGGTGCCGCAAATCCCTTGTTCGCAGGACATGGCAATGTCGATGCCATGGCTTTCCAGGACCTGCACCACGCTCTTGTCCGCAGGCACCTCGAAGACCTGGCCGCTGCTGGCGACCTTGACCGAGAAGCTGCCATCGGCGCGGGTATCGACGGGGGCGGCGAAGTACTCGCGGTGCAGGCAGTCCTCCCGCCAGCCCGCGGCCTTGGCCGTGTCCAGCACGTGCTGCATAAAGCCGCCGGGACCACACACATATAGATGAACGTCGTTGTGAGGCGCGGCCAGGACCTTGGCCGCGTCCAGCGCCGTCTCGGGTTCCTGGTCGAAATGCAGGAACACCCGCTCGGCGAAGGATGAATCGCGCAGGCGTTGGACAAAGGCCGCGCGCTCGCTGGAGCGGGCGCAGTAATGCAGCTCGAAATCGGCGCCGCTGTGGGCCAGGCGCTCGGCCATGCACAGGATCGGGGTGATGCCGATGCCGCCGGCGAACAGCAGGCTGCGCCGGGCTTCCTGGGCCAGCGCAAACAGGTTGCGCGGCTCGCTGATGTGCAGACGCGTGCCGGGGTGGATCCGCTCGTGCATGGCCAGCGAGCCGCCGCGGGAGGCCGGGTCCTTGAGCACGCCGATCAGGTAGCGATGGCGTTCTTCGGGGTGGTTGCACAGGGAGTATTGGCGGATCAAGCCGCCGGGCAGGTGCACATCGATATGCGCGCCGGCGCTGAAGCCCGGCAGCGGGCGGTCATCGGCACTGGCCAGCTCGTAGCTGCAGATGTCCTGGGCTTCGTCGTTACGGGATACCACCACCACATCGATCATCGTCGGTCCTCCGAGTGCTGCCGCCCAGGGCGGTCACTTCTGTTTCTTTTCTTGGGTAAAAGGCTGGGGAAAGGGCAGGGCGCGGCACCGGTGCACTGCCGGCGTAGCGCCGCGCAGGGCTCAGGCCGTGGCGATCAGTTGTGCTTCGCCGGCGCGTTCTTGGGCGATCAGGCGCTCCAGCACCCGCCGCGATTGCACGCCGCCGGCGTCGATATTCAGCTTGAGCAGGTTGCGCGTGGGGTGGGCCAGCAGGTTCTGCTGCTGGCGTTCGAGCATCTCCAGGTCTTCGCTGAAAATCTTGCCCTGGCCCTCGCGAATGTTCGCGGTCAGCGCCTCGTCCCGTGGGTTGAAGTTGCGCGCCATGCCCCAGAAGTACCAGATCGAGGTGTCGTTCTCCGGGGTGATGAAATCCACCACTATGCTCGACGCCTTGAACTGCGCCGGCGCGTTGTAGCCGCCCTGGCCGGCATGGGCCACGCCGACTTCGATCAGCACATGGCTGGGCGGGGTGAAGCGGCATATCTGCCAGCGGTCCACCGGCACGTCGTCGGCCAGGCCATTGCCGCGCAGGGCCATGCGCCAGAACGGCGGGGCCATGATGTTTTCCATATGCCGCGCGGTGACCACTTCATCACCCTCGACCGTGGTGGTCGGCGGCGCCTCGTCGATTTCCTTCTGGCCGATGCTGGAGGCGTGGACGTAGGTTTCGTGGGTCAGGTCCATCAGGTTGTCGATCATCAGCCGGTAGTCGCACTGGATATGGAACAGCCCGCCGCCGTAGGACCACTCATCGCTGACCGCCCATTCCAGATGATGGATCAGCGCCGGATCGGCCAGCGCCTGGTCGCCGGGCCAGACCCAGATAAAGCCGTAGCGCTCGACCACGGCAAAGGTCTTGTTGCACGGGAAGCCGCGCACCCGTTGCCCGGGCATTGCCGCGGTCTTGCCATCGCAGCCCATCACCAGCCCGTGATAACCGCACACCAGGTTGCCGCTTTCCACATACCCCAACGACAGCGGCGCGCCGCGATGGGGGCAGAAGTCCTCGAGCGCCGCGACCCGGCCCTCCAGGCCACGGTAAAACACCATCCTCTTCCCACAGATCTGTCGGCCCAGGGGCTTGTCGGCGATTTCATCGGGGGTGCAGGCAACGTACCAAGTGTTCTTGGGGTACATGGAGGGCTCTCCTGGGGAGTGATTGTTTTTATTTAATGGATCCATTAGAGAGGCTGTGGTGTTTGAGTGTCAACGATAAGATCCAGGTTAAAGGTTGATTTATGGGCGATTATCGGACTGATAGCTGTTGCTTTTATTTTTAATGGATCCATTGGTAGGTGTTGTTAAACACCCCCCAATGACAGAAAGAACGCCAGCGATGGAGGCGGGATGTCGACGTTCGTCGACCCGAGCTGGCGAGCGTGCGACTGGGCCGCGTGCCAGGCATCGATGCCGAGGATGTGATGGTGGTGATTACCACCACTGAGGCAGAGGAATGGTCGTTTGGCGGTGGGTGGGGCAATTAGTCTACCTATGCGTTTCTGGTATTAGTCCTATCCAATCCGTGCCATTTATCAATCAATGGCCGAGGGGTAAGTTGGGGTTCTGCGATTTCCAATCGAGAGCCCTCCATGACCCAGCACCTGATCCGCAAGTACATGCCCGCCGCCGCCAGGGCGGGCACCCTCTGTTTTGCCCTGTGCAGCGGCGCGGTTGTTGAGGCGAGCGAGCGCGGTCCGTTGGTGATCGAGGATCAGGGCAGCCTGATCGCGGGCGGTGGCGTGCGCACTCAGCCGGGCACCTTCGATCCCTACCACCCGATGAATCCCAATGGCCAGACCTACCACGGCGACCATGTGTATGCCTTCTACCAGAAGCCGGTTAACGCGCGCCCGCTGCCGATTGTCATGTGGCACGGCGCGGGGCAGTCGGCGAAGTCCTGGGAGACCACGGCCGATGGGCGTGAAGGTTTCCAGAACATCTTCCTGCGTCGCGGTTTCTCCACCTACCTGATCGACCAGCCGCGCCGTGGCGATGCAGGGCGCAGCCTGGTCGAAGCGACGATCAAGCCGGTGGCGGACGAGCAGTTGTGGTTCAACCAGTTCCGCATCGGCCTGTGGCCCGAGACCTTCGCGGGCAGCCAGTTCCCGCCGGGGCGGGCGGCGCAGGAGCAGTTCTTCCGTTCGATGACCCCCAACACCGGCCCTTACGACATCGAGGTGGTGTCCGATGGCGTGTCGGCGCTGCTGGAGAAGACCGGCCCGGCCATTCTGTTCACCCATTCCCAGGGGGGCGGGCCGGGTTGGCTGACGGCGATCAAGAGCCGCAACGTGCGGGCCATCGTCGCGTTCGAGCCGGGCAGCAGCTTCGTGTTTCCCGAGGGCGAGGCGCCGGTGCCGATTCCCAGCGCGTTCGACACCGTCGCCGCGCAGGTCGTGAGCCAGGCGCAGTTCGAGGCGCTGACGCGCATTCCTATCCTGATCCTCTATGGCGACAACATTCCCGCCCTGCCGGTGCGTTTGCCGGCCCAGGACAGCTGGCGCGCCCGGCTCGAGATGGCGCGCCTGTGGCGCGACGCGGTGAACCGGCATGGCGGTGACGCCAGGCTGATCCACTTGCCGGAGATCGGGATCAAGGGCAACAGCCACTTTCCGTTCTCGGACCTCAACAATGTCGAGATCGCGGACCTGGTTTCGAGGTTTCTTGCAGAGAAGTCTCTGGATTGACTATGGGCACGGCGGCTGGCTGCCGTGTTCTTCAAAAGCAGGGCAGGAGTATTCAAATGAAGCAAACGCTGAAGGCCACGCTCATGGCCGCGATGGTCGGGATGTCGGCCGCCGAGGCCGCGGACTACAAGCAGAATCCGTTCACCCTGGTCTACGAGGGCGCGATCAGCAAGAACGAGCCGGGCAAGGTCAACATCCATCCGGTCAGCTACAAGCTCAATGGCCTGGACATCTCCGCCAACGTCTACACCCCGGCGAACTATGACCCGGCGAAGCAATACCCGGTCGTGGTGGTGGCGCACCCCAATGGCGGGGTCAAGGAGCAGGTCGCCGGCCTGTATGCCCAGCGCCTGGCCGACCAGGGCTACATCACCATCGCCGCGGATGCGGCCTACCAGGGCGCCAGTGGCGGCCAGCCGCGCAGCGTGGACAAACCCGCGTACCGCATCGAGGACATCCATGGCATGGCGGACTTCATCGCCGGCTATCCCGGCGTCGATAACACGCGCCTGGGCCTGCTCGGCATCTGCGGCGGCGGTGGTTATTCGTTGGCCGCGGCGCAAACCGACAAGCGCTTCAAGTCGATTGCGACGCTGAGCCTGTTCAATTCCGGGCGGGTTCGCCGCAATGGCTACAACGACTCGCAACTGGACAGCATCCAGCAACGCCTGCAGCAGGCTTCGGCGGCCCGTGCCCAGGAAGCGGCCGGCGGCGAAGTGCTGTATTCGGGGGATGCTAACCTGACCGACGAACAGATCGCCCAATTGCCCTTCGCGCTGTATCGGCAGGGCTACGAGTACTACTGGAAAACCCACGCGCACCCCAACTCGACCTTCAAATACACCACCAGCAGCCTGCTGGACCTGATGCGCTTCGACGCCACCCAGCAGATCGAACTGATCCGACAGCCGTTGCTGATGATCGCCGGCAGCAAGGCCGACAGCCTCTACATGACCGAGGATGCGTTCGCCAAGGCCACCGGTACCCAGGACAAGGAGCTGTTCAAGATCGACGGCGCCACCCATATCGAAACCTACTGGGTGCCCCAGTATGTGGACGCGGCCATCAGCAAGCTGACGGCGTTCTACGCCAGGACGCTGTGATCGCCGTAACGGCTCGTCATTTCAATAGGCTCGACCAACGAGGAATTCTCATCATGAACAAGACCCTGTTGGGGCTCGCGGTATGCGCCGCGGCGCCCTTGGCTGACGCGGCCGGCCAGGCTGAAAACCCCAGCGAGCCTTTCGCCACCCAGCAGATCAGTCGTGCAGGTACCCAGGCTTCGGTCGCGGGCCCGGAGGATTACTTTTCCGGGCGGGTGCGCGTCGATCCGCTGTTTCCCGCCAGCAGCCCGATCAATGCCTCCGGCGCCTACGTGACCTTCGAGCCGGGCGCGCGCTCGGCCTGGCATACCCATCCCGCGGGGCAGCGCCTGGTGGTGGTTTCCGGCGTGGGCCTGACGCAGGAGTGGGGCAAGCCGGTGCAGGAAATCCATCCGGGCGACGTGATCGTCTGCCCGCCGGGCGTCAAGCACTGGCACGGAGCCGCGGCGACGAGCGCCATGACCCATCTGGCGGTGACCGGCGCGGTGGATGGCAAGAGCGTGCAATGGCTGGAGAAAGTCAGCGATGACCAATACAACGCCCGTTAAGCGGTGCAGGCCCGGAGGGATGACAGTGGCCTTCGCGCTGCTGAGCCTGAACCTGACGATGACGACGAGCCACGCCGCGCAGAACCCTAGGGAGCCTCAAGCCATGTCCTCCGTACCCGCCGTTTCCGAGACGCTGTCCCACAAGCAGCAGGCCATCCCGTTGATCGCGGCGGCCATGGCCACCAGCAATATGCCGCGGCTCAATGCCGCCTTGAACCAGGGGCTGGATGCCGGGCTGACCGTCAGCGAGGCCAGGGAAATCCTGGTGCAGCTCTATGCCTACGCCGGCTTTCCGCGCAGCCTCAATGCCCTTGGCGAGCTGATGAAAGTGCTCGAGGCGCGCAAGCAACGCGGCATCGAGGACGTTCCCGGGCGCGAGCCCAGCGCCGGCATTCCCACGGGCGACGCGCTGCTGGCGGCGGGCAAGGCCAACCAGACGCGGATTTCCGGCGCGCCGGTCCAGGGGCCGCTGTTCGACTTCGCCCCGGTGATCAACCAGTACCTGCAGGCCCATCTGTTCGGCGACATCTTCGAGCGCGACAACCTGGACTGGCAAAGTCGTGAGCTGGCCACGGTCGGCGCGTTGGCCGCCACCCCCGGCGCGGAGCCGCAACTGCGCTCGCACATGGCCGCCAGCATCAGGGTAGGGCTGAGCGTCGGGCAACTGCGGCAACTGGTCCGGGTGCTGGCCGAGCAGGGCGAGGCCGATGCGGCCAAGCGGGCCGGCGAGGCGTTGGAAAAACACCTGGCGGCAAGCGCCGGGGGGCCATGAGGCGGCCCCCGCTCAGGGCATCAGTTTGCGTAACGCAGGGCGTCGCGCAGCAGGGTGAAGGCCGGTGAGCTCTGGCGCCGGCTGGGGTAGTAGAGGTGGTAGCCGGAGAAGGGTTCGCACCAGTCCGCCAGCACGCGAATCAAGCGACCCTGCTCGATATGGGCCAGCACCAGGTCTTCCGGCATGTAGGCCAGCCCCAGCCCCTTGAGGGCGGCGTCCAGGCGCATGGCGATGTTGTTGAACACCAGCTGGCCCTCGACCCGCACCTTCAGTGCCTGGCCCTTTTTCTCGAACTCCCAGGAGAAGATGCCGCCGTAGGTCGGCATGCGCAGGTTGATGCAGTTGTGCTGCATCAGGTCGCTCGGCACTTTTGGCTTGGGGTAGCGGGCGAAGTATTCCGGGGAACCAACCACCGCCATGCGCATGTCGGGGCCGATGCGCACCGCGATCATGTCCTTGGCCACCTGCTCGCCCAGGCGCACGCCGGCGTCGAAGCCTTCCGCGACGATATCGGTCAGGCCGTAGTCGACGATGATCTCGATGTTGAGGTCGGGATGCTCGGGCAGCAGTTTCTCCAGCGCCGGTTGCAGGACCGTGATCGCCGAATGCTCGCCAGCGGTGATGCGCAGTTTGCCCGCTGGCTTGTCGCGGAACTTGCTGAGCAAGGCCAGCTCGTCGTTGATTTCCTCGAACCGGGGGGAGACCACCCGCAGCAGGTGTTCGCCGGCTTCGGTGGGGGAGACGCTGCGGGTGGTGCGCGCCAGCAGCCTGACGCCCAGGCGTTCTTCCAATTGGCGCATGGCCCGGCTCAAGGCCGGCTGCGACATGCCGAGCCTGGCGGCGGCGCGGGTGAAGCTGCGCTCTTGGGCCACGGCGGCGAAGATCGCGAGCAGGTCGTAGCTTTCAGTGGTCATTTATCCGTCCCCGTTATGAACGATGGGGGATTATGCCATCCGATATGGGCAATCGTTCAGCACTTCATGGCACTTGAGGGGAGGCGCGGCGGCGAGCGGACTAGACCCGGCCGAGGGCAAAGTCCGCCGGATCGAAGCGCTCGGTGGTGTCCATCCGGATATTGCGCAGGCCCAGGGTTTCCAGGTGCGACGCATAGAGCGGTTCGGAAAAATAGCTGATCAGCAGCGAGCGACGGCGTGCGCCGCTCGGGTTCAGGCAGCCCGCGTGTACCAGATCGACATCGAACACCAGGATGTCCCCGGCGGAGCCTGAAAGCTGCACCGACCGCGACTCGTCGGTGAAGTCCAGTGGCGGCTCTCCCGGCCCGGGGCGATGGCTGCCGGGGACGATACGGGTGGCGCCGTTCCCGGGGCCATAGTCGTCGAAAAAAGCCAGGGCGTTGGCTATGTCGCCTGGCCGTTGGGCCGACAAGTCGCGGTGCAGCTGCTGCTGACCGCCACCGGCAAGGGGCTCGCGACCTTCCACCTGGGAGAGGAAGAAGCGTTCCCCGATCAACTCGCCCACCACCGCCAGCACCTGCGGCAGGCGACACACCGCCTGAACCGTCGAATCCGCGTCCAGCAGCGAATGGCGCCAGTCCATGCCACGGGGCACAGGCCATTGGTTCGACGGCATCACGCCCGCGTCGAACACGGCACGCAGCTCACCCAGCCACTCGGCCGGGATCGCTTGGCGCAGCAGCACGTAACCCTCTCGATGGAGTTGCTCGCGGTCGGTCATGGTCCCTATGCCTGGAAAAATCGCCCGGGACGGCAGAGGGCAAGGGCAGGGGATGCCGTGTCGTCGATGATCTCCTCGCTGGCCAGGCGGCCGACTATCGCCGCCAGCGTGACGCCAGGGTGCATCGCACACACATACACATCGCCGATATCGGGCAGATAGCCGATGATGGGCGTGCCATCGACCGGCATGGGCCTGAGCCCGACACAGGCCGACTCCAGCTCGATGGACGCAACCCCGTGGAGCTCGTTCCGGATGGCCTGGGCGGTGCGCAGCGCTATCGCGGCTGGCTGGTTTTCCAACGTGTCGTCCAGGTAGTCTTCCGCCGCCAGCAGCGTGCCGTCCGGGCCTTGCCGCACTTCCATTTCCGGGCTGGAGATAAGGGTGCGCACGAGGTCGGGTTGTGAGGCGTAGCGGATCAATATGGCTGGGGAGGCCGCTATTGGCAGGGGCAGGTTCAGCAGCTCGGTCAGCTGCTTGATGCCCGTCCCAGCGGCCAGCAGGACAACGTCGGCCTCGATACGGCCCCTTGCGGTTGTGACGCCCGTCACCCGCGCACCCTGGGTGGTAAAGCCGAGCACCCGCGTCTGGGTGAGCACCTGCGCGCCATGAGCCTGGGCGCCGGCGATCAACGCCTGGGTTGCTTGCACAGCGTCCAGCGCGCCTTCTTCGGCGGCGTACATGGCCTGCTGCGGGGGATGCTTGAGGTTTGGCTCAAGGTCGAGGATCTGTGAGCGCGACAGCCGGGTTGCCGAAGGCGGGTGACCCGAGGCGTGCAGCGCTTCACTCGGGTTTGTGCCATAAGACAGGGCACCGGTCCAGCGCACCTTCAGGCCAGGCAGCTCGGTTTCGAGCCGGCGGTATTCCTGGATCGCCGCACCGCGCAATGAGGCGATGGGATCGGGCCCGTCGTGGGCGGTGTTGATCCAGGCGAATGAGCGTCCCGTCACCCCGGACGCTATGTCTTCAGCCTCCACCAGAATGACCTTCGCGCCTCTGCCCGCCAGGTGATACGCCAGGGACGCGCCCACTATGCCCGCGCCAATGACCACGACGCGTTTGTTTACCGCGTTCCCCATATCAACCTCCATGTTGTCGACCTGATGAGGGTAGGGCATCCAGATAAACGAATACCCTGAGAACCGAGCGGCCTGCTTCGCAAGCTCCCTGTTATTTCTTTTGCACTACTATTTTTTGCACTCCGCCAACACCACTTTGCAGGTGCCGGGCGTGCCGCCGGAGCGGCCGGCATAACGGATGCAGTTATTCAGGGATTTCTGGCGCGCCATGCCCAGGGTGGAACCCCAGGCCAGGCCGCCCTCGCCGGAAGTGGGCAGCGCTTTGGCGTAACAGTTCGAGCCGATGCTGGCGGTCGAATAACGATACTTGGCGGCTTTGCTTGAACATCCCGCGATCAGCGCCAGGTTGATGGCGAGCAGGGAAAACAGGATCCATGACGAGTAGTGGCGTGCTGCTTTTCTGGTCATTCCGGTTCCCCTGTATCAAGACGGTAGAGGCGTGTTCGCAGTGCTGTTCTATTCAGCTTAGAGGGTATCGCGCCTGGCCCTGGGGCCGTCTGGCGGAGTGGATGCGTTTGGGTGTGCCTTGCGTCGGTTGCCATCCGTGTTTGCCTTATTGCAGTCATGGTTCTTGCGGCCAATTGTCCTGGATTTCGTACCACGAAGCCTTGAACGCCACCTGAATGTGTTTCTGTTTATCCGCGGTGAAGGGCGTATCCAGAGTGCCCAGGGCGATCGAGATCCAGTCGGCGTATTCGCCCTGGTCCCTGGACCAGAACAGCGACGAACCGCACTGGCCGCAAAACTGGCGCAGCACCGTTTCGGACGATCGATAGGACTGGAGGCTCCCGGCACCCTGCACGATGCGCAGATCGCTGCGCAACACACTGCCATAGCTGGCGAATGCCGCTCCATGGCTTTTCCGGCACTGGCGGCAATGGCAGTGGGAAAGTGCCTTGGGGCGCGACGAGAGCTGGTATTTGACGGCACCGCAAAGGCAGCAGCCCTGGAAGGTGTCAGTCATTTAAGGGCGTACCTTGAAACGGAAGGGCGCCCATTTAAGCAGTCGGTGTCGGGGATGTCGAATGGCTGACTATTGCTGTTCGTTAACACTGGCTTTCGCCCAGAAGCGACGCTCGCCACTGGCTGCTCGAAGCCGAGAGAGTGTAAAAGCGCTTCCTCGAACCCTTGTTGTGATTCCTGAGGGTTTCATAGTAAGGATTGTCCGTGAAGCGCTTTATTCAAGGTGTTAGGCGCCACTTGTCAGCATAAGGCTCAAGGCGCCCGGGCAAGTAGAGTCAGCCACAGGGCAATACCGAAATCGCCCCTGATCGTATTGC
Organism: Pseudomonas sp. 09C 129; assembly: GCF_002843625.1. NCBI lineage: Bacteria > Pseudomonadati > Pseudomonadota > Gammaproteobacteria > Pseudomonadales > Pseudomonadaceae > Pseudomonas > Pseudomonas sp. 09C 129. Next base: position 3,338,562 of record NZ_CP025261.1, read on the forward strand.
GACTGCCCGCGACACTTGCATAACCGTAGTCCTTGGCCAGAGCAAAAAGCGCTTCCGGACTTACGTTGCCGCCAAAAACAGAAATTGCATTTGAAAATGCTTGCGCAGGAAAGAATATTCTTCCGAACCAGGATGCTCTCACACCTGCAATCTCCAGGATTACATCCTCGTTTGCAGCAGCAAGTTCGTTAATACTGCGATCAGAGACCGACTCTAGACCTGTATCAAGGCTTTTCCCTCTCAGGGCGAGTACGGACGCACCGTATATATGATTGGTAAGCTGGCCAAACTTCCTGCCAGGGACTTTGAAGGTGGAAAACTCCTTGCTTTTCTTATAGATCATCTGCGCAACCTGGTAATTCAACTCGAATGCTTCTGAAACCGCAGAAAGATCAGTGCGATTTATCGGGAAGATGAATCCAAAATAAGCATCCCTGGTCGCATCGATTTTCTCATGAAGATGCCTCGCCTTTTCCTTGTATAGCAATTCAACGTCTTCGCACGTCACGCTACTCAAGTGAACAACATCCAATGATCTGTTCATAGCAATTCCCTTCGACTATCCCGAGAGATGATATATAGCTAACGATTGAACTCAGGGGCGGGCTTTAGCTCGTCCCTGCGAACGAAGCGAGCAATTTAAGCGCATGGTCATGTTTTTTATTAACGATCAAGTTCCTCCGTGAAAGTGATTGCGAATGTATTACGTATAGTTCGAAAATGGCGTTTCATAATATCGATGTGCGTTTATTTATATAGCCAATCCCTCCAAGGGGGCAGCAAGGGCTATTCCCTCCTTTGGCAAGTCAAATGTTGAATCGTCCCTGATTTCCTGGGCACCAGCGAACGATTGCAAAGGGTGGTAAGCCGTCAGGCGTGACTGGCCGCTATCGGCTGCGGGTTCAACCGGACGTGGTGCCGGGAGGGCGACCCCGCATTCACTCCAGGCAGGCTTCAGGCGTCGCCGGCAGGCTATCGAGAAACGCGGCAATCTGCCGGCGGCCGCGCAAGTGCAGCGTGGGAATCTGCGGACCTATGGCCAGGCGTACCGCCTCGATACCCGGGCGGTAGCCGCGATCGAAAGTCCATACGAAGCGCAGGAAGGTCAGGAATGCCCGATCGAGCTTTTCCGCGCAGCCTGCGGCAAGGTCAGGCCGGGGACGGTTCATGATGCTGCGTATGATCACCCGGGTGAAACAGGTGAGCCGTGGCGTATCGAGCCAGATGATCAGGTCGGCACGGGGCAGGCGAAGGTCGAAGGTCCGCCGGGCATAGTTGCCTTCACACACCCAGGCAGCCGGTGCGAGCGCCGCGCGGACCCGTTCGCGGAACTGCTCGGCGTCGGGTTCGACCCAACCGGGTTCCCAGAACAGCGTGTCCAGGTGGACCACAGGCAGGTTCCGGCGCTTGCCGAGGGCTCGGGCGAGGGTGGATTTGCCGCTCCCGGCATTACCCAGAATTACAATCCGTTGCATGGGCGCTTCCTGTCGCGAAAAAAGCCGGCGATTGTGCCGGTTTTGCATCGCCAGTTAAAGGCGAATAGCGGGGCCGACCGCACCGGGAATGGAATGTGTGTTGCCAGTGTGGGGCCTGAAGCCGAGAGCGGGATGTCGATCCATCCTGGTCCCCATTGAGCGCCTGCTCCGACCCTTTGTCGCCTGTCGGCAGCTCTCTCCTTTTCGGGGTGTCTACTGCTAGTGAGGCCCTGTAGGTACAGGGAGGAGAGCAGCATGAGCAATGAACAGGTGGCACCGGAAACCAAAGGGGTTGCAGTGCAGGTACTGGCAACCATTGACCTGGGTCCCGAAATCGAGGGCATGGCCGGGCGCCAACTCAGAATGCGCCTGGTGACCATCGAGCCTGGAGGCGTATTCGGGCCGATCCACAACCATAAAGACCGGCCAGGCGTCGTCTACATACTGGAAGGCACCATCACTGATCATCGCGATGGCGGCGACACGGACTATGGCCCGGGAGTGGGGTGGCCCGAGGACCGGGACACCACGCACTGGCTTGAGAACAAAGGGCCGATTCCGGCGCGGGAGATCTCGGTCGATATTATCCGGCAAGAGTGAGCCCGGGCCGAACATCGATACGGGCGAGCCAGACGCGCGGTTCGCCCAATGCCCATCATTCCCCCGCACCCGCCGCGCCATTGCTCGGGTCGCCCTCGGCCAGCATGCGCATCAGGATTGCCCGCTCCTTCGGCCCTGGCACCAGGCCGCTGGTCCGGCCTTCCAGGACGGTGATGCCGTCTTCGTTGGTCATGCTGATGGCCGCCGTAGCCCGGCCTTGTTCGTCCAGCGCCTGGATGACCCAGTGGCAAGTGATGGTGTCGCCGGCATACACCGGCTGCTTGAACTGGAAGCTCATGGCCGAGGCCAGCCAGCCGATCTGTCCGCCGATTTCGGTGAGCAGGCTGGCGGTCAGCAGGCCATGGGAAACCGGTGCCCTGAAGCGCCGGGCCGCGGCGAACTCGGCATCGAAATGCACCGGGTTGTAGTCGCGGGACAGCGTGGCGAAGCCCTGGATATCCGCCTCTGAAAAACAGCGGGAGAGGGTGAAGCGGTCGCCTGCCTGAAGCCCTTCGGCGGCGCGCTGTCGGAAGCTTTTCATTGCGGTTCCTGGTCCTTTTGCGTATTCGGGGGAGTGCGGTATTCGAGCCCTTTGGATACCCGTGGAACATACCGGTTCAGCGCAGGATCTGCTCGATGAACAGCAGCACGGCGATGATGATCATCAGCGCCCCCGAGAGCCGGCTGACCGCTTGCGCGGCCACCGGGCGCGTCTGCAACACGGCGCGGGAAGCAAAGCCCACCAGCAGGTAGATCACCGCGCAGCTGAAGGCATGCAGCAGCCCCAGCGCGACGATCTGCAGCGGCACCGGCCAGGCGGCCAGCGGGTCGGTGAATTGTGGCAGCAAGGCCAGGAACAGCAGGAACACCTTGGGGTTGAGGCCGCTGACGCAGGCGCCCTTGAGGGTCCAGCGAGCCCAGGACGCGGAAGGCTGGGCCTCCCCGGCGCGGGGCACGGACGGGTTGCGCAACATATTGATCCCCAGCCAGAGCAGATAGCCAGCCCCGCCAAGGGTCAGCAGCGAGAGGGCCAGGGGATTGCTGGCGATCAGCCCGCCGACCCCGGCGGCCACTATCAGCGTCGCCAGCAGATGCCCGATCAACAGGCCGGCCACCGCGGGTATCACCACCCGCCCGAACAGGCCGGCCGATATCGCGTAGGCCCAATCCGCCCCGGGGGTGATCACAAATAGAAACGACACCGCCCAGAACGCCGCGAAAATACTCAGGCTCATGGCCGTCTTGCCTTGTGCTGCTGGGCGAATGCTGTTTCTGGGCTGTCGACGGTGGTGTTAATCGGGGAGGGCATGCTTCTTTCTCGCAAAGATCAGGTTTGCGGAAAGATTAATGGAGTGCGGTGAGAATATTTTATCTATTATTCCAGTCTGAATAAGGTTTTGGGGGAGATCCTTCCAGATGGACAGAATTGATCAGAAGATTCTTGCCGAGCTGCAGGCGGACGGGCGTTTGTCGGTGACCGAGCTGGCGGAACGGGTCGGCCTCAGCCTGTCGCCGTGCCATCGTCGCGTGCGGGCGCTGGAGGAGTCGGGGGTGATCCAGGGCTATCGCGCCCAGTTGTCGCCCAGCGCCCTGGGCCTGACGTTTTCGGCGATGGTGTTTGCCACGCTGCGCGAGGGCGATCACCAGGCGGTGGCCGCCTTCGAAGCGGCGCTGCTGCCGATCCCGCAGGTCGTCGAGGCGCAACGGCTGTTTGGCGAGCCGGATTACCTGCTGCACGTCATCACCCGCGACCTGCCGGCCTTCCAGCAGCTTTACGATGATCGCCTGTCCAAGCTGCCCAACGTCCAGCGCCTGACCTCGACCCTGGTGATGAAACGGGTGATTCAGGACCGCTCGCTGCCGTTGTGAGACGCGTCGACAAACACATCAGAACAACACTTCAGGGAGATACCGATGCGTGAACGAAAATCGGCAAGATTGCTGGTCATCAACCCTTCGCGAAAGGTCCTGCTGTTCCGCTTCCTGCACAAGGAAGGAGCGCTGGCGGGGGATGACTATTGGGCCACGCCCGGTGGCGGGCTTGAAGGGGACGAAACCTTCCAGGTCGCGGCGATTCGTGAACTGCACGAGGAAACCGGTATTCAGGTCTGCGCGGTGGGAGAGCCGGTGGCCGGTCGCCGGTTCCCCATGCAACTGCCCAGTGGCGAGTGGGTGACCTCGGTCGAGCAGTATTTTGTGGTGCACGCGCCAGACCAGCCGCTCTCTCGTGCAGGCTGGACCTCGGCCGAGGCCCAGGTGATGGCCGATCATCACTGGTGGTCCGCCGATGATCTGCGAGCCACCGAAGCCACCGTCTGGCCGCAAGCGCTGGTGCACATGCTGGAAGAGGCGGGGGTGTTCGAGCGGTCCTTGTAGCGTTTTACCGCGGGCTGATCCTGGCTTGATGCGGGGCTGCCGATCTCCCGCGCGGCCGGGATTTTCCGGCTGGCGGTTTGTGCCGTCGATCCAGATTCGCCCTCGACATTCACAACGGCGCCGTCGGCTCGTTCCTCTCTCTACCAACCATTAGAGGGAACGCCCGATGAAAAACACCGAACTCAGCCACATCATCCTCAGTGACCACTCGCGCATCGAGGCCGCCATCAGTACCGGCGCGGCCTGGGAAGTCTGGTTCCAGGTCGAGTTTCTGATGCTGCTGCGCGCAGCCCACCTGGGGTGCACTCGCGAAGCGCCTTACCCACCGCCGAACGGCACCCTGCACCTGGATGTACTGGCCAGCCAGGGTGTCGAGATCTATGCCATCGAGGTGAAAGTCGAGAGCGCCACCAATGCTGGCAACAAACTGTTGGCGGAAACCCGCAAGGATATCGAGAAAATCGCCAAATACACCGAGCCTGTCGAGGCCCGCTGGGTGGTTTCCCTGGCCTATAGCGACGTGGCCAAACGCTCGTTGCGCGGGTTCACGGTGGAGAACAGCGGCCACGCCATCTACCACGAGGCCGGTGCGATCGGTTGCATGATCTTCTCGGTTTGACCCGCGCAGGCGCCAGCAGGGCATGAGGCCTTCCTGGCACCTTTCGACAGTTCGTGCCCTTAGTGAGAGAACAACTGCCGGTCGCCCTGTTTCTGCGAACCTGCGACGTAGTACGCCTCGAACCAGGCGGGCTGGCCCGAGATCGCCGTGGGTTTTTTCAGCAACAGTGGCGGTGGCTGCTTCCCCTGGGTCTCATCGGCGCTGGTGAAGGCTTTTTGCATCACGCTGCGAAAGTGCAGGTGATCGAATATCAGCAGGGCCTGGATGGCATAGACCACGGCGATTTTCTGGTCCTCGATCAGGACCAGGTGATCGCCGTTTTTTTCTTCCCCCGAAATGGACAGGTTCGAGGAACCGGTGAAGACCTTGGCGCTCGGCAGGTTGAAGTCGGTGACGACGAACTTGTTGTGTACCGAAATACCGGTGCCGCCCGACCACTCGCTGCGAAAAGGTTCCGGTGCGTACTGGGCGAGATAGGCGAAATCCACCTCGGCCGAGGTGCCATCGGGCTTGATCACATCCATGCCCGAGGCCTTGTCGGTCACGCCATAGTTGAACACCGGACGCTTGTAGAGGCGGCTGATCGACTCGTACAGGGGGCCGCTGGTGATCTGGTTGAGGAAGGCGATGTTGAACAGCACCGAGCGGCTGGCCTGGTCGATCGCGCCGCCGATCGGGCTGAGCGACAGGTCGCTGTCGCTGTGTGGCGAGAAACAGAAATGCAGGCGCGGGCCGGCGGTCGTTGCGGTGCCGGTTTCGATCACGTGCCATTTCTGCGCCAGGTCGCTGGCCTCGAAGTTTTTCGGATCGCTGAAGCTGGCGTCGAAGACCCGGCCGAACAGGTCCGCTACCTCGAGGTGCTTGAACAACAGCGCATTGTTGTTCTGCACATAGCAGCCGCGGAAGCTGAAGTTGGTGGAGCCGCACAGCACCTGGTAAGGCTTGCCGTTGCGCCGGGCGATCAGCACCTTGTGATGCTGCAGGCCATGGAAATGGCTGCGTCGAACCCGGTCCGCGCCGGCCGAGGCCAGCAGGCGGCTGGCGGCCCGGGTCTCGCAGCTGTCGGGGGCGGCGTGATCGCCGGCGTCGTCGATAATGATGCGCAGGCGACTACCCAGCGCCTCCAGTCTGGCGAGGATGTCCGGTTCGTTGAAGTCGTAGGCGAAGACATCGAGGGTGGTGTCCGGCTGCCGTAGGACTTCATCCAGCACCGCGAAAATCATCGACACCGCCTCGAAGCCGAGCCACTGGTACATGGCCGTCTCGGTCTTCGGGTGGTCGAGCCCGTCCTTGGTTTTCGATGGAATCAGGCTCTTGCCATACACATCGACCTTGACGCCCGCGGGCACCCGGTCGCGGAAGGCCTGCGAGGAGGTAAAGCCCCGGGTGAAACCAATGTCGAGGATGCCTTCGTAGCTGATGGGGTCGAGGTCGATCGACAGTTCGATGACCGTGCCGGGAACCAGCTGGCCGTCGTTGGCCATGTGCATCATCCGGCCCCGGTAGGTGAAGGTGCCTTGGTCGACCTCATGGGGGACGTGAACCCAGCGAAACTTCTGGAAGGGCGCTTCCAGCGAGGAATACTTGCGCTGGCCATCGACCGCGCTGTGGGCCGGCTCGTCGTAGGCAAAGGCGATGCGGTTGGGCAGGGGCTTGAAGTCGGTGCTGCCGGGAAACCGGCATTCGATGGCGAACCCCACCAGGTCGGGGGGAGGGGTGTCGACATCGAAACCGATCAGGCACATGCGTTCGCCGCGCCACAGCTTCATGGTGAAACCGTCGAGCGTCTGGGTGTTGTAGAAATCGGCCATGGGGGCGCTCCTTGCGCGGGGGGACGAGTCAAGCCGGGGCTGGATGTGTGCAGCGTAGAACAGCGCGGCGGGCGGTGGCGGTTTTAGCACGGGCCGGGTCGCGGGGGCGGGTTGTATTGCGCCCCGATGCTCTTATATGTTGCAAGCCCGACCCGTTCGACTCCTTGCAGAGAAGCCCTCGATGAACCTCGCCACCCTGTTGCTGTTTCTCCCGGCCTGCTTCGCCCTGAACATGGCGCCCGGGCCCAACAACCTGTTGTCGGTCAGGAACGCGACGGCCTACGGTTTTCGCACCTCCTGCCTGGCGGGTGCCGGGCGACTGGCCGCGTTCGCCCTGATGATCGCCCTGGCCTCGGCCGGGCTGGCAGTGGTGCTGCAAGCCTCGGAACTGCTGTTCTATGCGATCAAGATCCTGGGCGCGGCGTACCTGCTGTACCTGGCGTATCAGCTCTGGAGCGCCGACACCCAGGCCGAAACCGAAAAAAAGACCGCGCCCCTGGGGCTGGCCGCGCTGGCCCGGCAGGAGTTCCTGGTGGCCATCGGCAACCCCAAGGCGATCCTGATCTTCACCGCCTTCCTGCCGCAATTCGTCGACCCCGCGGCCCCGGTCCCCGGCCAGTTCCTGGTGCTCGGCGCCTTGTTCCTGCTGCTGGAATGGATAGCCATCAGCGCCTACGCCTGCATGGGCCTGCACATGCGCCGCTGGTTCGCCGAGCCGCGCGGCAAGAAGATCTTCAACCGCTGCTGCGCGGCGTTTTTGTCGGCGGCGGCTTCGGTGTTGCTGTTGGCGCGGCGGGCTTGAGTTGTCCGTAGATGTGCGTGCTCTTGCCGGGGGCCGTTGACGTCGCCTTCCAGCGTGATGGTTGGCACTTTGAACGATATGCAGATCGCTTCGCAGCTGCCCTAAGGGGCGAATGCCACCCATGGCTTTTACGGCGCTGGCTGCAATGGCCAGTGGGAAAGCGCTTTGGGGCGGGACGAGCGCTGGTATTCAATGGCGCCGCACAGGCAGTTGCCCTGGAAGGTGTCAGTCATTCAAGGGCGCACCTTGAAGCGGAAGGGCGCTCATATAAACGGCCGGTGTTGGGGGAGGTAGAAGGGCTGGTTTCGGCCGTGGATTCAATCGGCCGATGCAGCGGATTGGCCATAAGCGGGTACTCAAGCTACGGGCCTGGCGTTTTGCTCGCTGCGGTTCAGTCTTCCGGCAGGTTATTGAATATTTTTTCCAGGGTTCCGTTCAGTTTGGTGATCTGGGCCTCGGTCAGGCCTTTGAAACTGGTGCGGAAGATATCGCTGGTGCAGTGCTGGACTTCTTCGATGGTATGGCGGCCGATATCGGTGAGGGAGACCTGAGTCACGCGCCCATCGCTGGCGCTAGTGTTGGTCTCCACCAGGCCATCGGCTTTCATGCGATAGACAATTTTGGTGATGGTCGAGAGCTTTGCGATGGCATGGATGGAGATTTCCGAAATGCTTGATTCGCCATTTTCCTTGAGGATGAACAGAATCCGCCAGCGCGGGATATCCATATCGATTTTTTTCAGCGCTTTCTCCATGGCCATGGAGTAGCGGCCATGCAGGCGAGCCAGCCAGTAGAAGGGAAAATCTTCCTTCTTGAAATCTTCACTGGCGGGGTTGTATCGGCTCAGGCGCTTTTTCGGGGTGGTCATAAAGGTTGGCGTAGTCTTTCTGGTGAGCTGGGTTGATAGCGGGCGCCATTGTCGCGCCGCACGCAGCAAAAAACCAGCAGACAGGTCACAGCGTGCCTTGGGCAAGGCCTTCAGGTCGGACGCTCGTGTGTGAGGTTTTGACGAAAGTGTCGGCCACCCTTGATCGGCTAAAACAGGGTGGGTAGGAGTGCGAAGGCCGGGGTACGGTTGAGCATGCAGAGCCGCGCCTGGGGCTGTTCGGCGCTGCTGCGAATCGCAGGTGCGAGCCCGCTGATTGGCTCGATCGATTCCGTCAGGCGGCTGGCCGCCTGACGGACCCTTGAACCAGCCACTGAGCGCTCTCGCGATTACCAGCGCGGGCCGAGTTCGGCGCACATTTTGCGAACCATGGCGTCGAAGAATTTCACCGCGAAACCGCTGTCCCGAATGAGCATGGCCGTGAGTTCGGCGCACTTGCGGCTGATCGCCTCCGGCAGCGGATTGTCTTCACCGCCCAAGGCGCCGGCCTGGCACTGGATTTCGGCGGCGCGCTGCACCGTCCACAACAGGAAGAACGCCTTGGCGATACTGCTTTCGCCGACGGCAATGCCGTGGTTGCGCAGCACCAGAATGTGCTTGTCGCCGAGGCTGTCGATCATTCGGGTTTTTTCGTCATCAAACAGCGTGATGCCTTCGAAGGTGTGGTAGCCGATCCGACCGTAGAGTTGCGCCCCATAAAAGTCGTTATGAGCAAAACCGGCCTTTTTCATGACAATCGCCGAAATCGGCGTGGTGTGCGTGTGGATCAGGCACTGAATATCTGCGCGCGCACCGTGCACTGCGCTGTGCAGGGCGAAGCCGGCAGGGTTGCCGTCATAGGGCGAGTCTTCGAGCTTCTTGCCGTGCAGGTCGACCTTGAGCAGGTTGGCCGGCGTCACTTCGGTGTAATTCAGGCCGAACGGGTTGACCAGATAGTGGTGCGCCGGGCCGGGCAGGCGTGCGGAAATATGGTTGAAGATGGTCTCGGTCCAGCCAAAGAAATCCACCAGGTGGTAGCAATGCGCAAGTTGCACGCGCAGTGCCCATTCTTCGTCGCTGCACGTCTGGGGTGTTGCCGATGGGGTCTGGTCCATGTCGATGTCCTGGTTGTAGTGAGTCAGTGACGGGCCTGTTCGCCGCGAAAGCGTGCCAGGGCAATGAGGTGGCGAGTGATGGGCATCGGGATCGCCATGCCATCGGCCAGCTCCAGCACCGCATCGCCGATGGCGGCCAGCTCCAGAGGGCGGCCTTTCTCATAGTCCTGCAGCATTGAGGTGCGCACGGCGCCCATGCCGGCGCCGAGTTCGAGAAAGGTCCTTGGATCGATGCTCACGCGCGCGCCATAAGCGGCGGCCGTCAGCAGGGCTTCGTGCAGACAACTGCTGACCAGGTCGCGGAGCTCCGGCAGGCTGTAAAGCTGCTCGAGGGTGGCGCCGGTAATCACCGAGAGCGGGTTGGAGGTGAGGTTGGCGATGATCTTGGTCCACAGGTTGTCGCGGATGCGGTCGGTGGCTCGCGCTTCTATTCCGACACTTTCAATCAGTGCGCGCACACGCTCCAGGCGCGGGCTGAGACGGTTGTCGGGTTCGCCGAAAATCATCAGGTGCGGGGTGCGCGATTCGGCCACGGCGCTGGCCGGGCAGTGTGCGGTGATGAACACTACGCAGCCGATCACGTGACGCAGATCCAAGGTCCGGCTGAGAATCGACTGCGGATCGACCGCGTTCACCTGTTGCCCCGCGTAGCGTCCACCCTCGCCGTGGAAGTACCACCACGGCACGCCGTTGACCACCGGGATCACCACCGTCTCGGCAGTCATCATCGGTTGCAACTGCGGCAGCAGGGTGGCCAGGGCTTGTGCCTTGGCGCAGAGAAAAATCAGGTCTTGCTCGCCGAGGCTGGCGGCGTCGTCGCTGGCGTCGACCCGTACATGGTGGTGGCCGTCCAGGTCGTTCAGGTGGATGCCGTCACGGCGGATGGCGCTCAGGGTTTCTCCTCTGGCCAGTACCTTGACCATGTGGCCGCTAGCAGCCAGACGTGCTGCCAGGGTGCAGCCGATAGCACCGGCACCGGCGATGCCGATGCGTAGGGGGATAGCGTTCATCGCGACTCCAGATGTTCAAAGGCCGGATAAGACCGTGCTCGACGCGCCCGGCGCCCTTCGGTCGCCGGGGCAGGGCAGCCGTCAGTTGGCGAGCATTTCCTGGTGCTTGCTGGCCAGGCCCAGATAGGCTTCGATCACGCGCGGATCGTCGGCCAGTTGCTGCGCCGGGCCCTGTATGGCGATCTGGCCGGTTTCCAGCACGTAGGCGTAATCGGCCACCCGCAGGGCGGCGCGCGCGTTCTGCTCCACTAGCAGAATCGATACCCCTTGCTCGCGCAGGGCGGTAATGATCCGGAAAATCTCCCGGGTAATCAGCGGCGCCAGGCCCAGGCTCGGTTCGTCGAGCATCAGGAGCTTGGGCTTGGCCATCAGTGCCCGACCCACGGCGAGCATTTGTCGTTCACCGCCAGACAATGTCGCTGCCAGTTGTTCACGGCGCTCCCAGAGACGCGGGAACAGCTCATAGATTTCGGCCAGCGTCTCGCTGTAGCGCCGGTCGCCCCGGCGATGGCGCTGGAAGGCGCCGAGCAGCAAGTTGTCGGCCACGCTCATGCTGGTGAACAGCTCGCGTTTTTCCGGCACCAGTCCCAGGCCCCGTGAGACCATCACTTCCACTTCCGGCAAGGCTTCCAGGCTGCCATCGAAATGAACCTGCCCCCGGGAGCCAAGCACGCCCATGATTGCCGAAAGCAGGGTGGTCTTGCCGGCGCCATTGGGGCCAATCACCGTCACGATCTGGCCCTTGCCCACCGTCAGGCTGGCGTCGCTCAGCGCTTCGACTTTGCCATAGGCCACGCTCAGGTCCTTGATCTCCAGCACGGCGTCGTCGACCTGGTTGCGCGGTGTGAGGTGCGGTTCCACTTGCATGTTCATCATTCGGCTCCTCCCAGATAGGCTTCCAGTACCGCGGGATCCTTCTGTACGTCTTCAGGCAATCCCTGGGCGATCCGCTGGCCGAACTCCATGACCACCACGCGGTCGACCAGGCCCATGACGAAGTCCATGTCGTGCTCGACCAGCAGGATCGCCATGCCTTCGCTGCGCAGGCGGCTGAGCAGGACGCCCAGGGCTTCCTTTTCTTTCAGACGCAGGCCGGCCGCGGGTTCGTCGAGCAGCAGCAGGTACGGGGCGGCGCACAAGGCGCGGGCAACTTCCAGAATCCGTTGTTGGCCCAGGGCCAGGCTCCCGGCCTCTTCATACAGGTAGTCGCCGAGGCCCACGCGCTCCAGTTGATGCCTGGCTTCGCCGAGCAACCGGGCTTCCTCGCGACGATCCAGGTGCAGGGCCGCCGACAGCACGCCTTGCTTGCCACGCAAATGCGCGCCAATGGCGACGTTCTCCAGCACGCTCATGTTGCCCAGCAGTTTCACGTGCTGGAAGGTGCGGCTCATGCCCATGCGTGCCACTTGCCGGGCATTCAGGCCATTGATCTTCTGGCCCATGAACAGCACATCGCCGCTGCTCGGTGTGTCGACACCGGATAGTTGGTTGAACAGGGTGCTTTTGCCGGCGCCGTTGGGGCCGATCAGCGCGAGGATTTCGCCGGAGCGGATTTCCAGGCTCATGTCGTTGTTGGCCACCAGCCCGCCGAAGCGTTTGGTCACATGCCGCGCTTCAAGGACTCGTTCGCCATGTTCAGGCCGTCGCCGATGTGCCAGCGGCACAGCCGGGGCGTCGGTGCTGTGGACCTGGCGGCGTACCTTGGCGCGGGCCGGTATCAGGCGCGCCAGCAATGGCCAGAGACCGGCGGGCGCACGCTGCATGAGGACCACGATCAGAATGCCGAACACGATGATTTCGTAGTTGCCGGTATGCCCCAGCAGAGCCGGCAACCAGTCCTGCAACCACTGCTTGAGCAGGGTCAGGATGCCCGCGCCGAGCAGGGCGCCCCAGACGCTGCCGACACCGCCGATCAAGGCCATGAACAGGTAGTCGATGCCCATGTTCAAACCGAATGGCGTCGGATTGACGAAGCGTTGGGTGTGGGCATAGAGCCAGCCGGAAATCGCCGCGAACACCGCGGAAATGATGAAGATCACCATCTTCGAACGGAAGGTGTCGACGCCCATCGATTCGGCCATTGCCTGGCCACCCTTGAGGGCGCGGATGGCGCGGCCTTCGCGAGAGTCGAGGAGGTTCTGGGTGATGACGATCGCCAGCAACAGCAGGGCCCAGATCAGGTAGAAAATGTTCTCGCCCTTGTCCAGCTTCAGGCCGAACAACGAGATCGACGGCAGGCCACCGACGCCGGTATGGCCGCCCAGAGATTCCAGGGTGCCGAACAGGTAGTACAGCGAAAGCCCCCAGGCAATCGTCCCTAGCGGCAGGTAATGCCCGGACAGCTTGAGCGTCAGCGCGCCGAGAATCAGCGCGACCGAAGCGGTGAGCACCACGCCCACCAGCAGCGTCAGCCAGGGTGACGTTCCGGCCCAGGCCAGCCAGGCCGGCAATTGTTCGGCGGTGGTCAGGTAGGCCGAGGTGTAGGCACCGAGCCCGACGAACGCGGCCTGGCCGAAACTGGTCATGCCGCCGACGCCTGTGAGCAGCACCAGCCCCAGCACCACCATGGCGTACATGCCGATGTAGTTGAGCAGGGTGACGTAGTAGGGGGGCAACAGCAGCGGCGCAATGCCCACCGCCAGCAGCAAGGCAAGTAACAGGTAGCGCGAATTCATTCTTCTTCCTCCACATGACGACGGGTGAATGAACGCCAAAGCAGGAACGGAATAATCAGCGTGAACACGATGATTTCTTTATAGGTGCTGGCCCAGAACATGGAGAAGGCTTCGATCAGGCCCACCGCCAGGGCGCCGAGTGCGGCGACCGGATAGCTGACCAGCCCGCCAATGATCGCCCCGACGAAACCTTTGAGGCTGATGACGAAACCGGAGTCGAAGTACAGTGTGGTGATCGGCGCGATCAGGATCCCCGAAAGCGTGCCGATCAGCGCGGCGAGCAGGAAGGTCGACTTGCCCGCGAGCGTCGGGGAAATCCCCATCAGCCGGGCACCCATGCGGTTGATCGCGGTGGCACGCAAGGCCTTGCCATAAAGCGTGCGCTCGAAGAACAGGTACAAACCGACGATCAGCCCCAGGGACACGGTCAGGACCCAGAGGGTCTGGCTATTGAAGGTCACCGGACCGAGTTCCAGCCCGGCTTCGGAGAAGGGCCTGGTGCGGGCGCCTTCGGGGCCGTACAGCAATAGCGCCATACCGGTCATGCTGACGTGTACGGCGATCGACACAATCAGCAGGACCAGCGAACTGGCCGAGGCGATCGGTTGGAACACCAGGCGGTAGATTTGCGGCCCCAATGGTACCACCAGCGCCAGCGTCAGCAGCGCCTGGACCGCCATCGGCAACTCGGCCAATGGCAAGGTGTTGATCAGCACCGCCAGCAGCCCCGCGTAGCCGAGCTTGAAGAGAATGCGTACGGCAAGCCGAAGGCTCGCACGTGCCGCCCCCCACAGGTCGAGCGCGCAATCGATCAGTGTCAGGCCGAGTAGCAGCCAGACCAGGGCCGTCGGGTGGCCGTTCTGCAACGTGGCCATGGTCAAGGCGCCGTAGGTCACGAATTCACCCAGGGGGATCAACAGGATCCGGGTCACGGTGAACACCAGAAGGATCGACAGGGCCAACAGCGCATAGATCGCGCCGTTGGTCATGCCGTCCTGGCCCAGCAGCATGGCTATCTGGAAATTCATAATGAGAGCTCTTGTCTACAGATTGAATATCAGGCCCGCGTGCAGGTGCGGATCGCCTCGTCGGCAATCGAGCGGGGCGTGCGGCGGGCCGTGCAACCAGGCTTCGATCAATGGTCTTGCAGCAGCATCCAGGTGCCGTTCTTGACCACGATCAATTCGCGGCCGCGTTCGTCAAAGCCGCTGTGGTCTTGCGGTGTCATGTTGTAAACACCCTGGGTGCCGGCCAGTTCGTGGCTTTGCTCGAGTGCATCGCGCAGGGCCGCGCGAAACTCGGGAGTTCCGGGTGCGCCTTTCTTGGCTGCAATCGGGATTGCCTGCTGTAGCAGCAAGCCGGCGTCGAAGGTGTTCCCGCCGAAGGTCGCCGGTTTGCTGCCATTGAGCTTTTCGTAGGCCGTGGTGTAGTCGCTGGCGATTTTCTTCGAGGGGTGGCTGTCCGGGATTTCATCGATTACGAGCATCAGGCTGGCAGCCAGAATGGTGCCTTCGACCTTTTTTCCGCCCAGCTTGAGGAAGTCCGGCAGTGCCGCGCCGTGGGTCTGGTAGATCTGCCCGCGATAGCCCTGATCGAACAGTGTGGTCTGCGGCATCACCGCCGAGCTGCCGGGCGCGGCGACCAGTACCGCGTCGGGACGGCTGGCGAGTATTTTCAGGCTCTGCCCGGTGACGGACGTGTCCTGGCGCTGGAAGCGCTCGTTGGCCACGACCTTGATGTTGTGCTGCGCCGCCAGGCCGCTCACAACCTTGGCCCAGTTCTCGCCATAAGGGTCACCGGTGCCGATGAAGCCGAGTGTCTTCACGCCCTTCTTGGCCATGTGTTCGAACAGCGCCTTGGCGATCAGGTCATCGTTCTGCGTGGTCTTGAATACCCATTTCTTCTGCTCGGTCATCGGCAGCACCACCGCGGCGGTGCCAACCGGGGCCAGCAGCGGCACGCCAGCTTCGGCGACGAACTGGATCACACCCATGGCATTGGGCGAGCCGCTCGGGCCGATGATGGCGTCGACATTTTCTTCGTCGATCAACTTCTTCAGCGCCTTCACCGTAGCGCTCGGGTCGCTCGCATCATCCAGAGAAATGTACTTCACCGCCTGATCGCCAGCCTGGGCCGGCAGCAGGGGGATAGTGTTTTTCTGGGGTAGCCCGACCAGTGCGATCGGCCCGGTGGAGGAGGTAATGACCCCGACTTTCACATCTGCCTGGGCGGCAGCGCAGACGGCACTCAACAACAACGTGGACACGGCTTTTCTGAAAAGCATGACTTTCTCCGAAGAGTTGCAACGCGGCAAAAGGCTAATGGTCAGCCGCCCCGACCACGACGTGGTGCGAGTACGGCCCAAGGTACGGCCCTGTTTTTTTGGGCGAACTGCTGCGACACCCCTGGGGCGTTACCGAGCCATTGAGGTGGCGCTCGACCATGAGCTATCGATCGAAGGCGATGAGGGCAAAAGCAGGTTGCATGCCAGAAATTTTTTGGTGCAGGGCGCAAACCCGTCATGGCGATACCCGGAGCGGGCAGTGTCGAGGCGATCCTGCCAAGGCCTTCCGGCGGTCTGTCACAGGGGCATCTGGAAGGCGGATAAAACCGGCACCACACCATGCTGGGCAAGGCTTTGATCTGGATCAATAAAGGCCTTGATCGACCCCGAAAACCAAGAATTTTAACACTGAAAAATCAGTGTTTTTTTATGCTTTTTAAGTGGTTTTTTTCACGGTTTTATTTTTTTGTTTTTGGGTTTTCTGACGGAAGAGTCAACTCGATATTTTTCAAATGTTTTGTTGTTAATCGTTATTGATATGTAATTAACTTATTGATTTATAAGGGTAAATATTATGTTTTCCGGTTTTTCCTATCTCTATGCCGGTGTTACCAAACTGCACGTCACTGGTGCGAAAAGTGAAAATTTGCACCGAAAATACACATCTTTTTATTTGGTAAAATTCAATTGACATTTCACGTAATTATTATGATTTTAGATTTAAGCGTTCACCCAGGCTTTCATGCCGAGGGCATCCGTTCTGGCGATACACAAAGAGCAGGTAAAGAGCATGTCGATCGTTGTCCAGGATTTAGCTTTAGGGGGAGATGGCCTTTCGGTCATGGTGAAGGACACCATCGATATCGCGGGCTATCCGACCCGTGCTTCAAGCAACGCACTGGTCGATGCTCCGGCGGCCGGCGAGCATGCCCAAGTGGTCCGGGCGCTCCTGGGTGCGGGCTGCCGGATCACCGGCAAAACCAGCCTGCATGAACTGGCTTTCGGGACTACCGGCCTCAACGCCTGGACGGGCACGGCAGCCAATCCGCGCTACCCGGGCTATATACCGGGTGGCTCCTCCAGCGGTTCGGCGGCGGCGGTGGCGGGCGGGCTTTGCGACTTCGCGCTGGGCACCGATACCGGGGGCTCGGTACGGATTCCCGCGGCGTGCTGCGGGGTTTTCGGCCTCAAGCCTACCTTTGGCCGGATCAGTCGCCAGGGTGTCATGCCGACGCACAGCACCCTCGATTGCGTAGGCCCCCTGGCGCGGGATATGGATCGCTTGATCGAAGCGATGGGCATCATCGATCCCACGTTCGCCCCCGTCCCGCTGCCCGAGCATCTTGCTATCGGCGTAGTCGCGGTGGAGGTCCACGAACAGATCCAGGCGGTGGTTAACCAGGCGCTGGGGCGTTCGCACTTCAAGCTGCTTGAGCAGACGCTGCCTGGTATGTCCGCAGCGTATGGCGCCGGGATGGCGATCATCAACGCCGAAACCTGGGCCGCGTGCGGTCATCTGCTGCAAACCGGCCGGGTCGGCAGCGATGTCGCCGACCGTTTGCGCGCAGCCAGCCTGACCACGGCCAAGTTCGTTGAAGAAGCCGAAATCACCCGTCGCGCGTTTACCGCAGAAGTGGACGCAGCCCTGGCGATCACCCCAATCCTGGCCATGCCGACCATGCCCGACTTCCCATTGCGGGTCGTCGATGCGGCCGACACTCGCGCCGCCCTGGGCATGACCTCACTGGTGCGCGCTTTCAATCTTTCCGGTCATCCGGCTCTGAGCATTCCTCTGGAAAGCGCTTCGGGGCTCCCGATAGGCCTGCAACTCATTGCCGCCCATGGCGCGGACGAACTGCTGTGTGCAGTCGCCCGCGAGCTGGTCCGGCGCCTGGAAGAGTAAATCGTCATGCTTACTATGGAGAAACCCATGACTGCGCCAAGCGAGCTGAATCACCAGCGCCGTGTGCCGATCACGGCGAATGAAGCCTTTCAGAATCTGTTGGTCGAGATTCGCACGCGTGCCCGGAATGAAGAATTCGACCAGCAAAAATGCATCTCGCAGGATGTCATCGAACAGTTCCGCACGCTCGGCGTCTATCGTGCCCTGGTGCCCAAGCGCTTCGGCGGTGACGAGCGCTCACCGGCCGAGTTTTGCCAGATGGTCGAGGACATCTCCATCGCCGATGGGTCCGCCGGCTGGGTCGCCAGCTTCGGCATGAGCCCGGTTTATCTGGCGGCGCTACCGCTGGAAACCCTGCAGAAAATCTACGCCGACTCGCCTGACGTGGTATTCGCCGGCGGGATCTTCCCACCGCAGCCCGCGCCATTTGTCGAAGGTGGCCTGGAGGTGAACGGGCGCTGGAAATTTTCCAGCGGCTGCATGGGGGCGTCGCTGATCGGGGTGGGCATCAGCCCGAAGAACGGCGAGATGCTCGGCCTTCCACGGCTGGCGGTGATGCCTCGGGAAAAGGTGCGGATCGAGCAAACCTGGAACGTCGTCGGCCTGGTCGGCACCGGCAGCCATGACGTCGTCGTCGAAGGCGTCGTGGTGCCTGAGGAGTGGACGTTCGTTCGCGGCGGTCCTTCGAGTCTTGACGAGCCGTTTTTCCGCTATCCGTCCCTGTCGTTCGCCACTCAGGTCTTGTCGGTGGTCGGCCTGGGCGTTGCGCGCGCTGCCCTCGACGAGTTGAGTGGCATGGCCAGTGGCCGAATCTCCGTGACCGGTGCGCCGTCATTGTCCGACCGGCCGCTGGCTCAGGTCGAAATGGCCAAGGCCGAAGCGGCGCTGCGCGCTGCGCGGTCGTGGTTCTATCAGGCGATCGACGATGCCTGGGCCAGCGTCCTGGCCGGCGATCCGGTGAGTGTCGAGCAGACCAATATGCTGCGCTTGTCCTCGACCCATGCCACTCGTATCTCGGCCGATGTAGCGCGCACCGCGCAAATGCTTTCGGGTATGAGCGGGGTGTACCGTACCAGCCCCCTGTCGCGCTTCGTCAACGACACCCAGGTCATTACCCAGCACGCCTTCATGGGCGACATGACTTACCAGAACGCCGGCGCGATTTTCTTCGGCAATAAGCCGCTGCCGGGCTACCTGTAATTTTCCCTACTGATTGGTGAACCCCATGACCGATAAAAAATCCCTGCGAGTCCTGTTCTGCATCGGCATCAACCAGAACTTCTTCGATGCTCCGCGTCCCGAGGCGCTGGAGGTATGGGCCGCGTTCGGCGTCATGTGGAACGGCATCGCCGATCTGCCTGGCGTGACCGTGCTGGGCAACATGGACGATGACCAGAGCATGGTCGGCCCCTCCGCCGGTTGGCCCTGGACCACGTATCTGCTGGCCGATGTGCCGGACATCGAAACCGTCCACGCCGCCTGCAATCTGTTTCGCACCACGGAGGTCGGCGATGGCCCCTACAAACTTTGGAAGTACTGCAAGGTCGAGGCCCGTACCGGTCGCGAACTGATCATCCAGCGCTGAATCGAGAGCAGTCGCCATGTCATCACAAGAGCATTTGCGCGCACTGGAGCAGCGGCTCCAACAGCTGGAAAGCGAGAACGCCATTCGCGCCTGCATGAACCGCTACATGTTCCTGTGCGATGAACTGGGCGTGGGCTCCCCCCTCGAGGAGCTGGCCGCTCTGTTCACGGCGCAGGCGATCTGGGAAGGCAAGGGAGCCAGGTACCAGAACAGCTTCGGCGGTTACCGCGGGCGTGAGGCGATCAAAGCGATGTTTGCGACCTACATGGTCGAACCTGCGCACTTTTCGCTGAACGTGCATTTCCTGACCTCGGAGCTGATCCGGGTCAGCGGCGAGACCGCGGATGCCAGTTGGGTGATGTTGCAGGCCTCGACCTTTGCCTCGGGTGCCTCGCACCTCAACAGCGCTCGCCTCAGCGTGCGGTTCGCCCAGGAACAGGGGCAGTGGCGCATGGCGCACTTTCAGACCGAGAACCTGTTCAGTCGCCCGGTCGATACCTGGAATAGCGCCGCCCACCTGCCCGTACCTGGCCAATCCGGGGAGTGACACCCGGAATTCTTGAAGTCGGCGACGCCTGCCGACGAGGAGTGATCGTGAATAACCTGATAAACACCGTAACGCTGGACGCCAGCCCCTCCGACCTGGTTCTGCATGACCGTGTTCACACGTCGATGTACACCGATGGCAAGCTCTTCGAGCAGGAGCTGGACAAGATTTTCTACAGCACCTGGATCTGGGTCGCGCATGCCAGCGAGATTCCCGATTCCGGCAGCTACAAGAGCACTTACGTCGGCAAGCAGCCGGTAATCGTCGTACGCGACCGCAAGAAAGACGTGCATGTGTTGCTCAATCGCTGCCGCCATCGTGGCGCAACGGTGTGCGAACACAAGAAGGGCAAGACCAACAGTTTCGTCTGCCCTTATCACGGCTGGAGCTACGCCCTGGATGGCAGCCTGCGTGGTGTGCCGCACCCGGAAAGTTACGGCGATTGCCTGGAAAAGGCCGACTTGCCTTTGGTCGGCCTGCGTGTCGAGCAATACAACGGCATGATCTTCGCCACCTTCAAGGATGATATCGAGCCCCTCGTCGACTTCCTCGGGCCGGCGAAGAAGTGGATTGACCTGTTCATGAAGCAGGGCGCCGGTTACCCGGTCAAGGTGGGAGGCGAGCATCGCTTCCGCTTCCCCGGCAACTGGAAAATCCAGCTGGAAAACACCACCGATGCCTATCACTTCCCGCTGGTGCACAAGTCGTTCCTGTCGTCCGTGGATGAACAGACGCTGGAGCTGTTCGATTTCGTCAAAGGGCCGGGCTACGTCGAAGACCTCGGCAACGGCCACAGCGTGATGGTGATGATCCCCGACCTGGTCGATCTGGAGGCCAATCTCGATTTGCCGATCCCGGCGCGCTTTGAGGATCTGGCCGCGCAACTGCGCGCCGAAGGCCAGGACGAGGAATCGGTCCGCCGTATCGTACGCGCGGTAGGCGGTTCGGGCTTCAACCTCAACCTGTTCCCGAACGTCGCTTGTTCCATGGCGTTCTTCCGGGTGCTGCAACCCATCGCAGTGGACGAAACCGAAATCCATCACGCGGTGATCACCATGGACGGTGGCCCGGCCGTGGCCAACCGTTATCGCCTGCGCCTGCATGAGCACTTCCAGGGCCCGATGGGGTTTGGCACGCCGGACGATTCCGAGGCATGGGAGCGCGTACAGCGCGGCGCCAGTGCCGGCACCGATCTGTGGATCATGCTCAATCGCGGCCTGCCGGGCGAAAAGGAGTCGGAAGACGGGCGGGTGAGCGATGTGAGTGCCGAGACCGGCATGCGCGCTGGCTACCAGCAGTGGAAAAAGATGATGTCGGCCTGAGTCGATGGAGAACACCATGATCAATCTGCAATTGCTCAACCAGGTCAGCGCTTTCATTTGGCAGGAAGCGGACATGCTCGATCACGGCGATTTTGTCGAATGGCTCGATCTGTGGACCGAGAACGCGACTTACATCATCCCGATCGATCCGCTGGAAACCGATTTCGAGAACACCCTGAACTACGCCTACGACGATCACCACATGCGTCAGTTGCGCGTGGCCCGATTGACCAGCGGCGAGTCGATTTCGACCACCCCGCGGGCGCGCACCGTGCGCAGTCAGTCGCGCTTTCGCCTGTTGTCGGATCGAGACGGGGTGGTCACCGTGCGTTGCGCACAGAACCTGCGCGAGTTCCGCAAGGATGTGCTCAAGCAGTACACCGCCGATGTCACATTCGAGCTGGTGCTCAGCGGTGACAGTTTCAAGATCCAGCGCAAGCTGATTCAACTGATCAACTCCACCGATACCCTCGCGGGTATCGGTTACATCCTCTGAGGACGCTGCCATGACACAGGTTGCATTGGTCACCGGAGCGGCCCAGGGGCTGGGCAGGAGCATTGCCGAGCAACTGCTGAACAGCGGCTACCGGGTCGTGATCAGCGACCGCTCGCTGGAGTCGGCGCAAGCCACCGCCGCTGAGCTGGACGCTACTGGCGAACGGGTGCTGGCGCTCAAGCTCGACGTGTCGAGCAAGGTCGATTTCGAGGACGCTCTGGCGGCTGTCGTCGCGCATTGGGGGGCGTTGCAGGTGGTGGTGAACAACGCCGCGATGACCATGACCACGCCCGTGATGCAGATCAGCCCGGAAGAGTTCGATCGGGTGGTGAGCGTTAACCAGCGCGGCACGTTTGTCGGCTGCCAAGTGTTCGGCAGCTATCTGGCGACCCGGGGGTACGGGAGGATCATCAATATGGCCTCCCTGGCCGGGCAGAACGGCGGCACCGCGACCGGCGCGCATTACGCCGCCTCCAAGGGCGCAATCATCACCTTGACCAAGGTCTTTGCCAAAGAGCTGGCGGCCTCCGGTGTCACGGTCAACGCCATCGCCCCGGGCCCTGTCGAGTCGCCGGCGGTACGTGCCGCCGTGCCGCCCGAGCGCCTGGAAAAACTGATAGAGGCGATTCCGGTCAAGCAATTGGGCAACGCCGCATTCATCGGCAGGCTGATCGTGCAACTGGCCAGCGAAGACGCCTACTTCACCACCGGGGCGACCTGGGACGTGAACGGCGGGCTCTTCATGCGCTGAGGTCATTGGCGCCACGTTTTGCAACAGCAGCAGGGCGTGCCCAGGTGCGCGCCCGTACAACCAATTCGGGACAGTCCGGTATGAGCGATCAATTATTGAAAGTTGTCGTGCGCAAGCGCGAAGAGCAGGGCGAAGGTGTCGTCGTGCTGGATCTGAGCGATGCGTCGGGACAGCCCTTGCCCGCGTTCGAGGCGGGCGCGCATGTCGATATCCATCTCAAGGCTGGGCTGGTTCGTCAGTATTCGCTGTGTGGCGATCCGGCCAACGCCAGCGCCTATCGCTTGGGGGTACTCAAGGATCCCGCCTCGCGGGGCGGTTCGGTGGCGGTGCATGAGTGGTTGCAAGAAGGGCGCGAGATCGAGATCAGCCTGCCGCGCAATCACTTTCCGCTGGCCAGCGATGCCAGGCGCTCGATCCTGATCGGTGGCGGTATCGGCATTACCCCGATGGTCGCCATGGCCTACGCATTGAATGCCCGCGGCAGCGATTTCGAACTGCACTATTGCGGCCGCTCGCGCAGTCGCAGCGCCTTTCTCGACGAGTTGGGCAGCGCTGCGTTTGCTTCCCGGTTGCACACGCATTTCGACGACGAAGCCGTCGAACAGAAACTCGACCTGTCCAGGGTGCTGGGCACCCCCCAGGCCGGTGTACACCTGTATGTCTGCGGACCGTCCGGCTTCATGGACTGGATCATTGCCCAGGCCCTGGAAGCAGGTTACGCCGACGATCATGTGCACCGCGAATACTTCCAGGTCGAAGTCGACACCTCGGGCGCGGGCTTCGAAGTGGTTGCCCAGCGTAGTGGCAAGACCGTCCAGGTGGTCGAGGGCCAGAGCATTGTCGAGGCACTGGCTGCCGTGGGCATCAGGATTGAAGTGTCCTGTGAGCAGGGCGTTTGCGGCACCTGCTTGTGCGACGTTATCGAAGGCGAACCGGATCACCGCGACGTGTATCTCACGGATGACGAAAAATCCGCCAATGACCAGATTCTGGTGTGCTGTTCCCGAGCCAAATCCAAGAAGCTGGTGCTGGATATCTGATAGACCGGAGGGTAAGACCATGGTCGATACAACGGGATTTCGTAACTCAATGGCAATGCTCGGTGGTGCGGTTTCGATCATCACCACCGATGGCCCTGCGGGTCGTTTCGGCTTCACCGCTTCGGCGGTGTGCAGCGTGACCGACCAGCCGCCGACACTGTTGGTGTGCATGAATCGCTCGTCGTTTTCCAATGTGCATTTCAAGAGTAACGGGGTGCTGAGCGTTAACGTCCTGACGCCGGGGCACCAGGAGGTATCGGGGGCGTTTTCCAACCGCAACCTCGATGCCGAGCAGCGCTTTTCCTGCGCATCCTGGACCACCCTGGAAAGTGGGGCGCCGCTGCTCGATGAGGCACTGGTGAGTTTTGACTGCCGCATCGCCCAGGCTCATGAAGTCGGATCGCACACAATTTTCTATTGCGAAGTCCTGGGTATCCGTAATGGCGAAAGCCAGGAAGGCCTGGTGTATTTCAATCGCGCCTACCACCGCTTGGGAGATGCATCCAAAGCAACTCCCTGACAGGGTTGGAACCCGGAAGTTTCGATAAGGACTTCCATGATCATTAAGTTTATTGAATAACAAGAAAGCAGTTGTCGCTGTTCTGGCGAATGACTGTGTTACGCCTTTTTTTGCAGTGAGTGGTTATAAAAACAATACTGCGGATTGACTGCCTAAGTTTAACTTTTGCTGAACTAATCTGCTTCCACTAGCCGTGCCTTTGTGCATGTAAAAAAGAAGGAACGCTTGATGTCTCAGAATCGCTGGGTAAGCCGTGGCGGCACTCCTGTGGCCGTGATGGGAATCTTCATGCCGGTCGTTGTATATGCCGACTTCGTAGATGACAGACAAGTCAGTCTGGGGATGCGCAACTTCTACATTGACCGTGATTTCAAACAGCATGACGCGCCGCAATCCCGGGTGGGCAGTTGGACCCAAGGTTTCGATTTTCGCGCGATCTCGGGTTACACCGAAGGCACGCTGCAGTTTGGCCTGGACCTTTCGGCGCAGTACGCCTATCGCTTGGACGGCGGCGGTGGACGGGGCCCGGACAGCATCATTCCGTACGATGCCAGCAAGGGCGAACAAGTCCGTGACTATGGCCGTGCGGCGCTGACCGGCAAGGTGCGTTACAACAAAACCGAACTCAAGATAGGTGAACTTCGTCCGACGTTGCCGGTGGCCTACATCGACGATTCGCGGCAATTGATCACCACGTATCACGGTGTACAGATCGAATCCAGGGAAGTGGAAAAGCTGACACTGACGGGCGGTCGCTTTACCGAAATCAGCTCCCGGGAGTCTTCCAATACCGAGAAGATGTACTTGTTCAATGGTCCCAACATCAAACGCCGCAGTGATGGGTTGAACTTTGCGGGTGCCACCTATGTATTTACCCCAAACTTGTCCGGGACTTATTTCTTCGGGCAACTGGAGGATATCTATAAACAACACTACCTGGGGCTGACCTATAACCATGATCTGGGTGCCGGTTACGGCTTGAAGACAGACCTTCGTTACTTCAATCACAGTGAAGACGGCAAAGCGCTGTACGGCGATATCGACAACCGCTCCTATGGCGTCATGACCACCCTGAAAAAAGGCGCCCACGCCTTCGGTGTCGGCTACCAGCGCATGCTCGGCGAGTCGACATTCCCGACGCTCAATGGCTATGCGCCGCAGCCTTACCTGGTGAACTGGTCGACAGTGGCGTTCGTCAAGCCGAACGAAAGCTCCTGGCAATTGCGTTATGACTACAACTTCGCGGGCGTCGGGTTGCCGGGGTTGAAATTGATGACGCGTTACATACGCGGCACCGGTATCGACCGGGGCAGCAATAGCCTCGAACAGAACGTCGAAAGTGAACGCAACATCGTGCTCGGCTATGTGGTGCAAAGCGGTCCCCTGAAGGACTTAGGTTTCGAGTGGCGCCGGATTGACGTAAAGACGCGCTATGGCAATGGCAGGGCGTCGGGGGTGGACTATCAGGAAAATCGCCTGATCACGACCTACACCTGGAAGTTCTGAAATCCCTGGAAGTCGTTCGCGGCTTCCAGGCCGGCCTGCGCATCCGGCACGGTTGAACCTCAACATTGTTTTTCCTTCGTCCGGAGCGCTCCTTCCGGACTTTTTTACCGCGGTTTTTATGCCGCGCTTTAAGGATTGCCTATGCGTCGTTTTTATACCGGCTGCGACTTGGATCGCGTTCACAGTATCGCCGAATTGGCCGAGATAGCCCGGCGGCGCTTGCCTTACTTCGTGTGGGAGTACCTCAGCGGCGGTGCGGAGGCCGAATTGACGCTCAAGGATAATCTCGCGGCGTTCAGCGCCTTTGGCCTGCATTCCAGGGCCATGGTGCCTTGCCATGCGCCCGACACTTGTCGCGCCGTGCTCGGCCGGGTGTTGCCCATGCCGATGCTGATTGGGCCGACGGGCTATAACGGCCTGCTGCACCGCGATGCCGACATTCACTTGGCCAGGGCGGCAACGGCACGGGGGCTGCCCTTCAGCCTGAGTACCGCGTCCAATACCTCGCTTGAAGAGCTTGTCGCGGCGGTGCCTGGTGTCGACCTGTGGTTCCAGATGTACGCCATGCGCGATCCGCGGGTGCAAAACGATTTGCTGCAGCGGGCCGCCGACGCAGGCTGCCGGACCCTGGTGTTGACCTGTGATGCGATGGTGCTGGGTAATCGCCAATGGGACCGGCGCAATTTTGCCAGGTCGCGCCAGCTGACATGGCGCAACAAGCTGGATGTGGTCCGCCACCCGCGCTGGCTCAAGCAGGTGATGTGGCCATCGGGGCTGCCCGGCATGGGCAACCTCGAACCCTACTTGCCACCGCGCGAGCGTAACCCCCTGGGATCGATGGCGTTTATCGGCCAGCAGATGGATACCTTGCTCGACTGGGACATGTTGGCGCGTTTGCGTGAGCAGTGGGGAGAGCGACTGTTGCTCAAGGGCGTATTGCATCCGGCAGATGTGGAGCGCGCCATCACCCTTGGGCTCGACGGCGTGGTGGTGTCCAACCACGGTGGTCGCCAGCTGGACGGTGCACTGAGCAGTCTCGACGCGCTGGCGGCCATCGCCCCGCAGGCACGGGGCAAACTCAGCCTGCTGCTCGACGGCGGCATTCGCCGTGGCAGCGACATCGTCAAAGCGCTCGCCTTGGGTGCGGATGCCGTGCTGCTGGGCCGATCCACCCTTTACGGGGTGGCGGCGGCCGGTGAAGCCGGAGCAGGACGGGCATTGGACCTGCTGACGGCTGAACTCGCACTGACCATGAACCTGATGGGCTGTACCCACCTCAATCACCTTGACGGTGACAGCGTGTTCCAGCGTCGACGCGCTTGAGCATCAAACTGCGTTGCAAGCTGGAACAGCTAACTGCGTTGCAGAACCGCCCGGATATTTGACCGCGCGCTCGAGTCGAGGGAGCTGTCGCCGGTGTTCAGCGACGCAATGTATTTTTCGTTGTGGGTGCGGATCATCCACGCATCTCTGGTCCTGAGCCGAGGTATTCATGAAGCTGTACGAGTTGATCACGTTCACCGTGCGCGTGCGCACTGTCGCCATCGCCATGGTGTGTCTGGAACAGCGCCTGCTGGCGCAAGGCGCCGGCGTGAAGTTGATGGGGTGCTGGGCATCGGAGGTCGGCCCGCTGAATCAGATCGCGATGTTGCGCGGCTTTGCCGACGAGGCGTCTCGCCAGGTCGAGCGCGAGCGTTATCTGGCGGCTGCCGACGCGTTTGGCATTGAGGCGTATCTGATGGAGATGCGCGTGGAAAACTATTCGTTGTTTCCCTTTCTCCAGCCGCTGCCTGCCGGGCGGCACGGGCCGTTCTACGAGTTTCGTATCTACGATCTGCTGCCATCCGGTCTGGCACCCACGCTGAGGGGCTGGAAAAAAGCGCTGGGCCCCAGAACCGCCGAGCAATATTCGCCGGTATATGCCGCCTTCTATGCCACCGACGGTCAGTTGCCTCGGTACTTGCACATCTGGCCGTACTACTCGCTCGAACAGCGCCTGGACGTGCGCACCCGTGCCGTACAGGATGGCGTCTGGCCGCCGGAAAACTCAGGTCCGCAACTGCGCGACATGCATTCGACGATCTACCTGCCGGCGAGCTTTTCGCCGTTGCTGTGAGACGGCCGCTAATCGGTGAGGCGCGGCTCACTCAACGCTAGTCATTCCCCACGCCATGTTTTGCCCAGGACAGTCAGGCCGACCTCACAGCTGATCCGCATCGATCACCGCCTGGGCGAACGCCCGCGGGTCTTCCTGCGGCAGGTTGTGGCCGATGCCGCCGCTGATCAGGCGGAACTGGTATTTGCCGGTGAAGCGCTTGGCGTAGTCCGCGGGGTTCGGGTGCGGCGCGCCGTTGGCATCGCCTTCGAGGGTGATGGTCGGCACGCTGATGGTTGGGGCGGTGGCCAGTTTCTGTTCCAGGGTGGCGTAGCGGCTTTCGCCTTGAACCAGCCCCAGGCGCCAGCGGTAGTTGAACACCGTGATATCGACATGGTCGGGGTTGTCCAGGGCCTTGGCGCTGCGCTCGAAGGTGGCGTCGTCGAACGTCCATTGCGGCGAGGCCAGTTGCCAGATCAGCTTGGCGAAGTCGTGGGTGTTTTTCTCATAGCCTGCGCGACCGCGATCGGTGGCGAAATAGAACTGGTACCACCACTGCAATTCCGCCTTGGGCGGCAGCGGGTTCTGGCCGGCCGCCTGATTGCCGATCAGGTAGCCGCTGACCGACACTAGCGCCTTGACCCGCTCCGGCCACAGCGCCGAGACGATATCCGCCGAACGCGCGCCCCAGTCATAACCACCAAGCACTGCTTGCTTGATCTTCAGCGCATCCATGAAGTCGATGACGTCACTGGCCAGCGCGGCCGGTTGGCCATTGCGCAGGGTTTTCGCCGACAGGAAACGGGTATCGCCGTAACCGCGGGCATAGGGCATCAGCACCCGATAACCCTTGGCCGCCAGCAAGGGCCCAACCTCATCAAAGCTGTGAATGTCGTACGGCCAGCCGTGCAGCAGAATCACCACCGGGCCATCGGCCGGGCCGGTTTCGGCGTATGCCACATCCAGCAGCCCGGCGTTGACATGCTTCAGCGGGCCGAACGGCGAAGGGGCGGCATAAGTGGTGCCGGTGCTGCTCGCGTCGGTTTGCGCCGCTGCGGGCGTCTGCGCCTGGGCCGTGCCGAGGATGCCGAACAGGGTGAGGGCCAGGACCGACGCGCCGATGGTGTGGTTGCGCAGTGTCATCTTCATGCTGATCTCTCCATTGGATTGCAAGCCGGGGGTGGGGGACCTGGCTGATCCCCTTCAACCTGGGTTGCATTTGACGGCCGCGACGTATCTGGCCTGTGTCCGAATCCCGGGGCGGATGCAAGCGCATGTACCGGGGAGGGCGGTAGATACAGTGCGATACACGACGTAGCCCGCGAGTCCCCGCGGATAGCCGTGGCAGGGCACGAAGCCGTTCGTGTGTCCGGACCGGAGACGGTTTTCGGCCGCGCCGTGGCCCCGTCGGACGCTTTGCTCGAAGGCAATGTCTGCTTCGTGGGCAAATTTCCATTGCCAGACCCGGGCCATTGGAGGTAGTTTGTAAATCGATTTAGTAAAACGTTTTACTCAATCCGTGTAAATGTCTCAAAACAACAACAAAAGAGAACAGCCTCATGCCTCTGACCCGACGTCGTTTCGTGCAGTGTGCCGCCCTCAGTGCCTGCGCGCTGGCCCTGCCTTCCATTGCCCGTGCCGCCCCTTCGGTATTGCGCTTGTCCTCGACCATGACGGCGGACGAGAACTCGGCGCACTACCTGTTCTACCAACGCCTGGCCGAGAACCTGAAACAGTCCGTGGGCGACCGTATCCGTATCGATTTTTTCCCCAACGGCCAACTCGGCAAAGAGGCCGATGTGGTGCAACAGGTGCGCCTGGGCTCGATCGACCTGATGGTCTCCGGGAGTTCGATCTGGGCCACGGCCCTGCCGGAACTGGCGCTGCTGGACCTGGGGTTCCTGTTCGACAGCTACGAGCATGTCGCCCGCTCCGTGGATGGTGGCGTCGGCGAGATCTACAACGGGCTGCTGCGCGAGCGCACCGGTTGCTCGGTCGTGGGCTGGGGCGCGCATTTCAGCGCGCGCAGCGTCTATACCAAGCCGCCGATCAAGGATCTCGAGAGCATCAGGAATACCAAGCTGCGGGTCCTGCCGACCCAGGCGTTCATCGAAACCTTCAAGCTGCTGGGTGCGATCCCGACCCCCATTGCCTTCAATGAGGTCTACACCGCCATCCAGACGGGGGTGGTGGAAGGCTTCGAGCACGATGCCGCCAGCGTACTGGCCAACAAGCTCGACGAAGTGGTGAGCCACAGCTGGCAGACCGACCATTTGTTCAGCCCTTGCATTGCCGTGATCGGCAAGCGCGGGCTGGCGAAGATTCCTGCCGACCTGCAACCGGTGTTCATGGCGGCTGCCCGGGAGGCCAGCGTGTCCCAGCGCCGGGCGGCCGCGATCAAAGGCGCCGAAGCCATCGCCGCGCTGGGCAAGGGCGGCATGACCTTCTTCCCCATGGCTGACGCCGAGCGCGCCAGCATCCGTACCCTCATGCGCGACAAACTCTGGCTGCCGTTTACCCGGACCACGCCGTCCATGGCGTCGGTGCTGGGACTTATCGACGCGGCCAGGGCGTGATCCAGGCCAGCCCCCATAACAAGAGGAGACAGACACCATGAGTTCATCCGACGCTCTCGCTGTCGCGGATCAAGTGGTAGAGGAACATCCCGGGCAGACCAACGCAGCGGCCGCCATGGCCGACGACTGGGGCTTTGCCACAACGCCGGGCAGTGGCGGCTTGCTGGCGCTGCTGTGTCGGTGGGTCGAACGCCTGTGCGCGGTGGTGCTGGCGTTGAACGTGGCGGTGGTGTTCGTCTCGGTGATCCTGCGCTACTTCGTGCATCACCCGGTGGACTGGGCCGAGGAAGTTGCCCGTGGCCTGATGGTCATGCTGGTGTTTCTCGGCGGCGCTACGGTGCTGGCCCGCAAACAACATGTACAGGTGGACTTCTTCCGCGCGCTGTTGCCCGCCGGCTGGCAACAGGCCGCGCAGCAGACCGGGGGCTGGTTGGTAGCGGGCACGGCGGCGGGGCTGGCGTTCTCGTCCTGGCTGTTGCTGCAAGACTCGGTCAACGTCGTGACCCCGATGGGCTTGCCGCAGTGGCTGAATGTGCTGCCGGTGTTCGTCGGCGCGCTGCTGATGACGGCGGTGGGCATTGCCAATGCCGTCAACGGTGCCACTCCCGTCACCTGGCTGACGTTGCTCGGCTGCCTGCTGGTTGGCGGCTCGGTGTATGCCTGGAACACCCAGGTCGAGGCTTACGCCCTGCAACCCTGGGGCCTGCTGGTCGGCGGCTTCTTCGGCGGCCTGCTGGCGGGCGTACCGATTGCCTTCGTCCTGGCCCTGTGCGCCTTGCTGTACTTCATCGGCGATCCGTCGCTGCCGATGGTGATCTACTCGCAGCAGGTCATGGCCGGGATGGATCACTTCGTGTTGCTGGCGATTCCGTTTTTCGTGCTGGCGGGGCTGCTGATGGAAGCCAACGGCATGTCCTCGCGTCTGATCGAACTGCTGGTGCGGCTCTTCGGCCGGGTACGGGGCTCGATGAACCTGATCGCCATCCTGGCCACGGCATTTTTCTCCGGCGTGTCGGGTTCGAAGCTGGCGGATATCGCCGCGGTCGGCGGGATCGTCGTGCCCGCCGTGCGCCGCACCCGACAGGACCCGGCGGAGACAGCGGCGGTCCTGGCGGCCTCCGGGGTGATGGCGGAAACCATCCCGCCGTGCATCAACATGATCATCATGGGCTTTGTCGCGAACATTTCGATCGGCGGCCTGTTCCTCGCCGGCATCGTGCCGGCGGTGATGCTCGCCCTGGGCCTGGCGACCCTGGCGGTGATCTTCGGACGCAAGGTCGACCCCGACCTGGCCTTCCCCTCGCGCCGGCCGGTCGTGCGTCTGCTGGGGGGCGCGCTGGTGGCGCTGATCATGGTGACGATGATCGGCAAGGGCGTGACCTCCGGCGTGGCCACCTCCACCGAGGTGTCGGCGTTCGCAGTGGTCTACGCGCTACTGGTGGGCGGGCTGACCTTCCGCGAGCTGACGTTCAAAGGCATCGCCAGGCTGTTCGTGCGCTCGGCCTCGATGGCCGCGGGTATCCTGTTCATCATCGCCGCCGCCTCCAGCCTGGCGTTCGCCCTGACGATCCTGCAGATTCCGGCGATCATTTCCGACTTCATGCTGGCCTTGGCGCATGACTATGGCCCCGTGGCGTTTATGATCACCTCGGTGATCATCATGGTGGTGTTCGGCGCGGTGCTCGAGGGTGCGCCGGCGCTGATCATCTTCGGCCCGCTGCTGGTGCCGATCGCTGTGCAGGTGGGCGTCAGTCCTTTTCACTTCGGCACCGTCGCGGTGATCGCCATGGGCCTGGGGTTGTTCTCGCCGCCGTTCGGCCTGGGGCTGTTCGCCACCTGCGCGATGACCGGCACGCGGGTCGAGGAGGTTTCCCGGCGGATGGTCAAATACCTCTGCCTGCTGGCGGCCATGCTGATTCTGATTGTCCTTGTGCCATCGATTTCCCTGTGGCTGCCGCGCACTTTCAATATGGGTTAATGCAAAACATGACAACGATTCACGATGTGGCCGCTCTGGCGGGGGTTTCGGTCAGCTCTGTGTCCAATGTGCTCAACCAGCGCACCGACAAGCTCAGCGCCGACACCTTCGCTCGCGTCGAAGCGGCGATTCTCAAGCTCGGCTACCAGCCCAACCGGGTGGCGCGGCAGCTCAAGACTGGCCATACGCCAATGCTCGGCCTGCTGGTTCCGTCCACCGCCAACCCGATGTACGGGCAGATCGCCCTGAAGATCGAGGCCGCCGCCCGGGCGCAGTTTTCCTACCGGCTGCTGCTGGGCAACACCCACCGCGACAAGCAGCAGGAGGCCGGGATGTTCGATGACCTGCTGTCGTTCGGCGTGCGTTCGGTGATCGTGGTCTCGTCCCAGGACGACGAGCGTCACCTGGAGGCCGCGGTACAGCGTGGGCTGACGGTCGTCAGTTACGACCGGCAAACCACCGAGGACGGCGACTCGCGGGTGGACCATGTGTCGCCGGATAACTTCCAGGCGGGCTATATCGCCGCCGCGCACTTGATCGAACACGGTCATCGGCGCCTGGCGTTTCTGGTGCCCAGCGGCAAGACCATCAGCCGTACGGCGAAGATCGAGGGCTTTCGCGAGCGCGCCGCGCAGGAGGGCGCGCAGGTCAGCGCCACAGTCATCGAAGGGCCGGTGCTCGAGACGTTCGGCGATTCGGAGCTTGCCGACCTGGGATTCGCCATGGCGGCCGATCTGGCGGCAATGACGCCCAGGCCGACCGGTGTCGTCACCGTCAACGACATGCTCGCCATGGGCCTGATGTCCGGGCTCATCCAGGCGGGGCTGCGGGTGCCCGAGGACATCTCGGTGGTCGGCATGGACGGCCTGTCCATTGCCGCGTTCAGCAACCCCAGCCTGACATCGGTGGCCATGCCGCTGACCGAGATGGCCGACATCATGGTCCAGCGCGCGGTCGAGCGTTCCCGCGACCCACAGCTGCCCGCTGTCAATCTGGTGTTCCAGCCAATGCTGATTTCCCGACATTCGGTGGCCCGGCCCGGCGCCGACAAGCGAGCGTGACCATGACTGAGATCTTCCTGACCCATGCCCCCGGCGTGCGCGCCAATTACTACGCCGAGCAGCCGCTCAGGCAGCTTCAGGCCCTGGGCAATGTCCGGCTCAACGACTCGCCCGATCCGCTGTCGCTGGAGCAACTGGTCGATCGGGCACAGGGCTGCTCGATCATTGTCGCCAGCCGCGAGGCGGCCGCGCCCGCCGAATTGTTCGAACGCCTGCCACAGCTTGCGGCGATCTGCCGGGTGGCGGTGGACATCCGCAACATCGATGTTGAAGCCGCCAGCCGTCACGGCGTTCTGGTCACCCATGCGACGCCGGGGTTCGACCGCTCGGTGAGCGAATGGGTGATCGGCGTGATGATCGACCTGGCGCGGGGCATCAGCCGCGCGGCCGCCGATTACTGGCAGGGCAGGGCGCCGCAGGTGCTCATGGGGCGGGAGTTGCGCGGGGCGACGCTGGGGATCATCGGTTACGGCTTCATTGGCAAGCGCCTGGCCGACATTGCTCGGCTGCTGCAGATGCGCGTGTGGGTCAATGACCCGAATGCCCGGATCGATGAGCCCGGCATCGAACAGGTGTCGTTCGAGCAGGCCATCGGCGCCGCCGATTATGTGGTCTGCCTCGCGCCGGCGGTCGAGCGGACCTACAACCTGTTCGGGCGCGAGGCCTTTCGCGCGATGCGCCCCGGCGCGTTCTTCATCAACGCCTCGCGCGGGGAACTGGTGGACGACACTGCCCTGCTCGAGGCACTGGAGCAGGGGCTGATTGGTGGCTGTGCGCTGGATGTCGGCCGCGCGCCAGACCAGATGCCCGCGCCACTGCTGGCCGCCCATCCCAAGGTCATTGCCAGCCCGCACATCGGTGGGCTGACACCCGAAGCCAGCGAGCATCAGGCCATGGACACCGTGCGCCAGGTCCAGGCCTTGCTCGCAGGACGAGTTCCGCAGGGGGCGGTGAACCTGGCGCGCGCGGCCCGCGCCCGGGATGTATTCCGGCTGCAATCCCACTAACCAGGAGTACTCGCGACTATGACCTTGCCCAGCCACGCCACCGACTGCCACGTGCACGTGTACGACCCCGTGCGCTTTGCGGCGCCATCGGCGGTCCCGACCGCGACCTGGAGCGACTACGCGCGGATGCAACAGCAACTGGGCCTGCAGCGCGCGGTGCTGGTCCAGCCAGTGGGGTACGGCTTTGACAATGCCTGCCTGCTGGATGCGCTGCTGCAGGCCGGCCAGGCAGCGCGGGGCATCGCCGTGATCAAGGCCGAAACGCGCTGGAGCGAACTGTCCCGCCTGCATCAGCAAGGTGTGCGCGGCGTACGTTTCATGATGGTGCCAGGGGCGGGCGGGGTGCTGCCCTGGGACGCGCTGGAAAGGATTTCCTGGCGTATTGCCGAACTCGGCTGGGTGATCAATCTGCAACTCGACGGCCGCGACCTGCCTTGTTATCAGGAGCGTCTGCTGGCGTTGCCGAGCAGGCTGAGCATCGACCATGTGGGCAAGTTCCTCGAGCCGGTCCCCGTTGGCCATGCTGCCTTCCAGACCCTGTTGCGCTTGCTGGACGGCGGCAATACCTGGGTCAAGCTTTCCGCTCCTTACGAAACCTCCCGGGTCGGCGCGCCGCTGTACGAGGATGTCGGCGTACTGGCCAAGACGCTGATCAATAGCCACCCGGAACGTTGCCTGTGGGCAAGCAACTGGCCGCACCCGGGGCGCGACCCGAGGCCGAGCGACAGCGCCATGCTCGACCTGCTGTCCCACTGGGCCACGGACGGCGCCTGGCGCCGGCGCATCCTGGCGGATAACCCGGCGGTCCTTTACGGCTTCGACGACTGAGGCGGCTAGCGGGCGGTGCCTGGCAGGACGGCGCGAACCCTGGCCCCGGTCGCATAAATTTGAAATGCACGGCATTGCCCGACAGAATCGCGCCCCGATCCGGCCACAGGCGCCGGACGTTCGTGGTGAAAAGGGGCGGCAGTTGAACCAACAGACATTGTCCATGCGCCTGGAGCGCGTGGCGGCGCATGTGCCAACGGGTGCGCGCCTGGCCGATATCGGCTCGGATCACGGCTACCTGCCGGTGGCATTGCTGCGCCGTGGCCTTATCGCCGCGGCGGTGGCCGGCGAGGTGGCGTTGACGCCGTTCCACGCGGCCCAGCGCAGCGTGCGCGAAAACGCGCTGGACTCGGGCATCAGCGTGCGCCTGGCCAACGGCCTGGCGGCGATCGAGCCGGAAGACGGGATCACGGCGATCAGCATTTGCGGCATGGGCGGCGAGACCATCCGCGACATCCTCGACAGCGGCAAGGCGCGCCTGAGTGGCCAGGAACGCCTGATCCTGCAGCCCAACGGCGGCGAGCAGCCCCTGCGCCAATGGCTGATGGAGCATGGCTACCGCATCCTCGGCGAGGAAGTGCTGCGGGAAAACCGCTTTTACTACGAAATCATCGTCGCCGAGCGCACCGGGCCGGTGAGCTACACCGCCGAGGAGCTGTACTTCGGCCCGCTGCAGCTGCAGGCCCGCAGCCCGGCCTTCCTGGCCAAGTGGCAGCGCATGCTGCGCCTGAAACACAAGACCCTGGCCCACTTCGCCCGGGCACGGCAGGCCGTGCCCGAGGAGAAGGTCCAGGACATCGCCCGGCAGGCCCGGTGGATCAGCGAGCTGCTGGCCTGAACGCGGTCCAGGGGTTGTACAGGAAGGGGCGCTTTGAATCCCCTATCATTCAAGCATTCACAAACCGAGCAGAAAAAACATGAATCGTCGCAAGAAAATCAATCAGCTATTAAAGGCTAACGCGAAAAAGGCCAGTGCCAAGCTGGCACCGCGAAAGCCCAAATACATCAGCAAGGCCGACCGATTGAAGCTGGCTGCCGAGTCCAGTCCGGAGTCCGTGGTGTCCTCCGAGAGCTGATCCATGGCGCTTGAGCGGCCATTGCTGCTACAAGGCCCGGCTATTTACATCAACCTGTTAGCCGGGTTGGGCCGCCAGGCTATTACTGACCTTGCGTCCCAGCACAAGTACCGTGACAAAACCGCAGCCCACCAGGACCGTGGCCAGGCTCAACAGCACCGAGCTGCCCAGCTGGTCGACGATCCTCCCGCCGAAGAACGAGCCCAACGCAATAATCACCTGGAACAAGGCGACGAAGAGTGGCATGCCGCGTTCGACATCCTTGGGCGCTACGACAAACATCCAGATACTGGCGCAGGCCGGGAAGGCGCCGAAGGCGAAGCCCCAGAGCGCGATCAACATCGCAGCGCCAGTCATGCCGGTGGCGAAGTAGGGGAACAGGGCAGTGCTGGTGCCGATCATCAGTGCGACCAGCAACAGGGTATGACGCACGCTCCGGTTGGCGGCGAAGCCGGCGAAAATATTCCCCACGACCCCGGCCACGCCATACAGCAGCAGAAATGAACCAATAGTCGGCCCATCGAAGCCGGCACTCTGTTTGAAGAAGGGGGCGACATAGGTGTACGCGGCAAAGTGCGCCAGGCCGATCAGCAAGACTGCGATCAGTCCGACCCGAGCTTGTGGGTTGATGAACAAGGCCGGCAGGTCACTGATGCGAATGGCCTTGTCCGGGGTGAGCCGCGGAAGCAGGAAGACCTGCGCCAGCAGCACCGGTATACCCAACAGCGCGGTGACCAGGAAGGTCATGCGCCACCCCATCAGGCCACTCAGCCAGGTGCCTACGGGCACGCCCAGTACGGTGGCCAGGGTCACACCGACCATGATGATCGAGGTGGCCTGGGCTACGCCCACTCCTTTGGGGGCCAGGCGGCCGCTAAGGGCAATGGCGGTAGCCCAGAAACCGCCGATGCTGATGCCCAGCAGCACACGGCCGAACAGCAGCAGGTTGAAGTCGCTGGCGTAGGCCACGACCGAGTTGGCGA
The DNA here is from genome assembly GCF_002843625.1 of Pseudomonas sp. 09C 129. Classification (NCBI taxonomy): domain Bacteria; kingdom Pseudomonadati; phylum Pseudomonadota; class Gammaproteobacteria; order Pseudomonadales; family Pseudomonadaceae; genus Pseudomonas; species Pseudomonas sp. 09C 129. Next base: position 3,375,468 of record NZ_CP025261.1, read on the forward strand.
TGATCATGATCAGCGTCAGGCCGATAAGCAGATTGCGACGGTCCAGGACACCGATGCCCACAGACAGCAAGGGGGCGGCGAGGGCGGCCATGATGCCGGGCAGGGTAACCATCAGACCGGCGTGGCCAGCAGTGATGCCCAGGTCGCTGGCGACATCGTTGAGCACGCCCACCGGGAGAAACTCGCTGGTCACCAGGGCGAAGGCACCCACGGCGACCGAGAGAATCGCCAGCCACTGTTGTTTGACGCTCTGTTGACTATGTTCGAGGAGGCCGTGAGGGGCCTGGCTTGCGCTTGACATGGTGCTGGGTTCCAAGGGGGATGTCGCCTGAGGCGGACAGGGGCGCGGGGGAAAATTCGAGGCGATTATAGGAGTCGGTTTTGGCACGCCGAGAGGCGAGCCTCTCGATAATAATCATCAATGCCATCGATTAAACGCTGGGCGAGTACCGGCTGTTGGCCGGTCGCGACCCATTCGGTAACGGTCATCCCTGTCACATTGATCCGGCAAGATGGAGGGGCACGACGTCCTGAACGCGCCTGGGCATAGGGCGGAAACCGCCCTGATTCGACCCCCTCAGCGCAAACTCCACGACACCCCGACATACATCGCCATGCCTTCCCCCGGCGTCGATCGCGCGGCGTCCAGGCCTTTGTCGTCGTAGCCCGGGGTGACGGTAGCGGCGTAGTGCTGGTCGGTCAGGTTGCGCAGGTCGAGCCAGGTCTGCCAGTCGCCCTTGGGCGCGTTGTAGCCCAGGGTGGCGCCGAACAGCGCGTAGGGATCGGCGTAATAGCTGTTGGCGTAGTCCACCGCCACTTTGGACACCAGTTGCGTGTTGAGCGCGGCGAAGAAGCCCAGGGGCCAGTCGTAGCGCAACTCGCCCTGGTAGTAGTGCATCGGCAGGCCCGGCAGGCGGTTGTCGCCGAAACGTTCATCGTCGCGGTAGTGGAAGTCGCTGAAGGTGTAGCTCTGGCGCAGGCTCAACTGGCCGCCGTCGTCCCGCGACCACAGCGTGCTGTCCAGGCTGGCTTCCACGCCCTGGTGCACGGTGGGGCTGGCGTTGAGCTCGTAGGGCGTGGTGGCGTTGGCGTCCGGCAAGACCGAGAGCAGTTCGTGGCGCACCTGGGCGTAGTACCAGGCCAGGCTCCATTGGCCGATGGCGCTGTCGCCACGACCGCCGAGCTCCAGGGTGGTGGCGGTCTGGTTGTGTAGCTTGATCGGGTCGCGCTGGGTGCCGGTGGCGGCGCCGCTGCCGGCCGGGAAGCGAATGTTGGAGCTGTAGATCAGCGACCAGGGGTGGGGCGCCTCCACCGAGCGGCTGAGGTTGCCGAACAGTTGCAGGTTGGGGGTCAGCTGGTAGCGCAGGCCCAGGCGCGGGGCGTAGTCCCAGTCGCCGAGGCTGGTCTTGCCACCGCCGTCGGGGTAGGTCACGGCGCTTTCGCGGCGGGTGTAGATGGCGGCCAGGCCGGTGGTCAGCCACAGGTCGTCGGCGATCTCCAGGTCATTGCCCAGATGCAGGACGCTGTCCGAACCCTGGTAGGTGAAGTTGCGCATGTGGGTGCCCGGCGCATAACCCGCAGTGTTGCCGCTGGGAATACGTACCAGCTCGCTAGCCCCTGAGTTGGGCAGGTGCTTGGTCACGCGCAGGCCCAGGGTGCTGTGGCTTTCCAGGCCCCAGAGGGTGTCGCGGCGCTTGTAGTCGAAGGTGCCGCTGACGTCGGTGTAGGCCACCTTGAGGCGGTTGGGGCCCTCGCGCAGGTCCATGGGGTAGTCGTGGTAGACCAGGCCGGTCTGGATACTCGAATCGTCGTCGATGTACCAGGTGGTCTTGTTGCCGATAAAGGTGCTGCCCGGCTGGTCGCGGCTGTCGTTACGCGTCACGTAGGCCGGGTTGGCCGCCCGTGGGTCGTGCTCGATGGAGCCTTTGGTGACCCGCCCGGCGAGGTCGTTGTCAGTCTGGCGATGGCGGATATAGAAGCGGGTTTCCAGGTTCGGGTTGAAGCGATAGCCGAAGTTGGCGATGACCCCCTGGCTCTTGCTGGCGCTGTGGTCCTGGTAGCCGTCGGAGCGGGCGTCGGTCAGGGACAGGTAGTAGTCGAAGTCGCCCAGCACCTGCCCGGAGCTGACCTGGCGCTGCTGATAACCGTGGCTGCCGGTGGCGTAGCGCACCTGCAACTTCGGCGCGTCGTAGCCGGTGTGGCTGATGTAGTCGATGGCGCCGCCCAGGGCCAGGGCGCCGCGGTCGAAACCGTTGGCGCCGCGCAGCACTTCCACCCGCTCGAGCCACAGCGGCTCGAGCAACTCATAGGGCGTGCCGCCCGGGCCGCTCAGCGGCAGGCCGTCGAGCATCGTGTACAGCCCCGAGGCATGGGCGCCCGGCGCGCGGTTGATCCCCGAACCGCGGATCGAAATCTTCACCCCTTCGTTGCCCGCGGACTGGGCATAGACCCCCGGCTGATACGCCAGCACATCCTGGTTGCTGGCCACGCGGCCCTGCAGCGGGCGGCGCAGGTCCACCACATTGCTGCCGCCGGGCACCTGGGCGAGCCGCGCCTTGGCTTCCTCGATCGATGCGTCTTCGCCGCTGCGCTCCTCGGCGCCGATCAGCACTTGTCCCAGCTCAAGGCCCTGGGCTTCGGCCGGGGCCGGACAGACAAGGGCCAGGCCCAGCAAGGCAGCGGGCAGGGGACGGGGCGAGGGCATCGGGGGGAACTCCAGGCATGGGCAACGGGCAGTGAGAACTGCGACGTATGAAAGAACGAAGGAAACACATGGCAATTTTGTCTTTTGCCAGGCAGGCGCAGATCGGCAGGAGTCCAGCATCCATGCCCGTGCGCTATCAAGGCTGTTCGCAATGGATATATCCGCGCATCGGCGTTCGGCTATCGTCACCCTATATGACTCGATCGCGCAGCCGCTGTGCTTTTGCGTTGACGCTATGTCGGCCGCTGCTGCGATTCACCCACCGCTCTCAAATGCGAGGACATCACGATGAGCGCCCACAAAGCCGTCGCTGTTTCACTGGCCATTCTCAGCGCAGCCTTCCTGGCATCTGCCGCGCTCGCCGAGGGCACAGGGTTGATTGCCGCCACCCCCGCTGAACTGAAATGGACACCCGCGCCCTCGGTAGGGCCTGGGGTGATGATTTCGGTGATCGAAGGCGACCTGAAAAAACCAGAGCCCTTCACGATGCGCCTGATGCTGCCGGCCAACACGAAAATCGGCGTGCATACCCACCCTGTGACCGAACGTGTCACCGTGATCTCGGGCACCTTCTACTTCGCCACCGGCGACAGCTTCGACGCGGCCAAGGCCAAGGCCTATCACCCGGGCGACACCCTGATCATTCCCGTCGGCATGCCGATGTACGCCGCCACGCAAAAACAGGAAACCGTGCTCCAGCTCCACGGCACGGGCCCCTGGGGCATCACCTACCTCAACCCGGCGGACGACCCCAGGAACAGCAAAAAATAGGCAATGGCTGAAGGCTGGATTCGATCTGATATGTGTCAGGCAGGGCCTGACACATATCCCTCTGTTTTGACTATTAACAGGCTATGGATTTTGCACCCTCGATATACTCTTCAACCGAGTTGGTGGCAGAGTGGACTCTTATGCCTTTGAGCTTACCCAGTGGCGGGTTTTCCCAGTACTCCGATGCGGTGATGGGGTAGACGGGGAGTATGGAAACTCCCTGAGGCGGGTCAGCAACGAAGTCAAAGTCTTGAATCCCGTCTTTCGGGAAGTCGATGTAAAACCGCGGTTGCAATCTTGGGTTGGTCCAGCCCGGAGAGCCCACCAGGCCATGGGCCAATATATGCAGCTGTGGTGGGTTGGACTTGAGCAGTGACAGGTGGATGTCCAAAACTTTCATTATGCTAGCCATCTTCGATCTCCTTTCGATGAGTGCGCCTCTTTTCACCTCGGCGCTCGGGTGTAAAACCTTCTAGCTGAAAGCCTGATACGTTTCAGAATGTCCCTTGGCAGGCAAGAAGTGTCATGTGCACTTCCTGGATGGTTCTCTCCTTGAGTACCGGGAGGAACGAGTAGGCGAACACGCTACTGTTCGAAAAGGAGTACGGCATGGACAGTGAACTCAGGCCCGTTAAAACCGGTTCGGCTGCTGTTGGGTAGACACTAGTAAAGGAGCCTGCCAGCTGCCAGGCCCGATCATCGGATACCGCAGATGGCTGGGCGCCACCCGCGCAAGCGTTTCGCCAGGAGGCAACCGCGGTGCCTGCTAAACCAGGGGAGGTTCGATACGCCGCAATTTTATTGAAAAGAAAACCGACTCTGCTTATCTCTCATCCAGGGCACGAGGTTTCGTGCCCGGCATATCCCTACGTCAAAGCCCCTGCTCAAAGGTACCTCCATGCTGCTCGCTCGTTGGCTGCCAGGCTTGGCCAATCTCCTGCAATACCGCCGCGAATGGTTCAGGTACGACCTGCAGGCCGGTTTGTCGGTGGCCGCCGTACAGATCCCGATTGCCATCGCCTACGCCCAGATCGTCGGGCTGCCGCCCCAGTACGGCTTGTACGCCTGCGTGCTGCCGATGATGGTCTATGCCCTGGTGGGCAGTTCGCGGCAGTTGATGGTCGGGCCGGATGCGGCCACCTGCGCCATGGTCGCCGGGGCGATCGCCCCCCTGGCGCTGGGCGATCCCGAGCGCCTGGCGCAGTTGGCGGTGATTGTCACGGTGCTGGTCGGCCTGATGCTGATCGGCGCCGGCATTGCCCGGGCGGGGTTTATTGCCAGCTTTTTCTCGCGGCCGATCCTGATCGGCTATCTGAACGGCATCGGCCTGAGCCTGCTGGCCGGGCAACTGGGCAAGGTGCTGGGCTACAAGATCGAAGGCGACGGTTTCATTCTCAGCCTGCTGAACATGCTGCAGCGGCTTGGCGAAACCCATTTGCCAACCCTGGCCATCGGGGCGGGCGCCCTGGCGCTGCTGATCTGGCTGCCGCGGCGTTTTGCCAGGTTGCCGGCAGCGCTGGTGACGGTGGCCATCGCTACCTTGTGCGTCGGGGTGCTGGGCCTGGACAGCTACGGGGTCTCCGTACTGGGACCGATCCCTTCGGGCATGCCGCAGTTGAGCTGGCCCGAGACCAACCTGAGCGAACTGAAACGGCTGCTGCGCGATGCGCTGGCGATCGCCACGGTGAGTTTTTGCAGTGCGATGCTGACGGCCCGCAGCTTCGCCGCGAGGAACGGTTATACGGTCAATGCCAACCATGAGTTCCTGGCGCTGGGGGTGTCCAATATCGCCGCCGGGGTCTCCAGCGGTTTCGCCATCAGCGGCGCCGATTCGCGCACGGCGGTCAACAGCATGGTGGGCGGCAAGAGCCAGTTGGTGGGGATCATCGCCGCCCTGGTGATTGCCCTGATCCTGCTGTTCTTCACCGCGCCCATGGCCTGGATCCCCCAGGCGGCGCTGGGGGCGGTGCTGTTGATGGCCGGCTGGGGCCTGATCGATATCCAGGCGATGCGGGTTATCCGCAAGCTCAGCCGTTTCGAGTTCTGGCTCTGTGTGCTGACCACCCTGGGGGTGATTGGCGTGGGGGTGCTGCCGGGCATCATCGTCGCGGTGCTGCTGGCGATCCTGCGGTTGCTCAAAAGCATCTATCAGCCCACCGACGCGGTGCTGGGCTGGGTGCGCGGGATCGAAGGCCAGGTCGATATCAGCCAATATCCGCAGGCGCGCACACTGGCGGGGCTGGTGGTGTATCGCTTCGATGACGCGATCCTGTTTTTCAACGCCGACTACTTCAAGGCGCGCCTGCTCGAGGCGGTCGAACGCGAGCCCGAGCCCCGCGCCGTGCTGTTGGTCGCCGAGGCGGTGACTTCGATCGACGTCAGCGGCATCGTGGCCCTCAGGGAGGTGCGCGACACCCTGCTGGCCCGCGGCATCATCCTGGGCATTGCCCGGCCGCACGGGGCATTCCTGCGGATGCTGGTGCGTTCAGGCCTGGCGCGCGAGCTGGAGCAGCAATTGTTGTTCCCCTCGGTACGCGCCGGCATCCGCGCTTATCGGGTCTGGCGCAATCAGGTGCAGCGTGAGGCGCTGAAAGATGAGCCGCGGGCCGGCACCGCATAACGGGTGTCCAAGCCGTCTCATGACTGAATGCGGCCTTGGCCAGCCACCACCAACGCTTGACCCAAGAGGAGGTACGGCATGCAACGATTCACCGGCGGTTGCCTGTGCGGCAAGGTGCGGCTCGTGGCGTCGGGGCCGCCATACCGGGTCGGTTTGTGCCACTGCTTCGACTGCCGCAAGCACCATGGCGCGCTGTTCCATGCCTCGGCGATCTTCCCCGAGGACGCGGTGACCGTCGAGGGCGAAACCCGCGACTACGCCGGGCGGTATTTCTGCCCGCACTGCGGCTCGTCGGTGTTCGCCCGCAGCGCCGACGAAATCGAAGTGAACCTGGGTGCCCTGGATGCCCCCGACCAACTCAAGCCCACCTATGAAAGCTGGACTATTCGTCGCGAGTCCTGGTTGCCGGCGTTTCCACTCGCCAGGCGCTACGAGCGCGACCGCGATGCCAGCAGTCGCTTCGAGCAATAGCTGTCGCCCCGGCTATGACCAGGGCGTCTCGGGCGCCACCCCGCGCGGGCGTTTCGCCAGGAGCTTGCGGGCGGTGTCGACGAAGGGCGTGACGATCAGGCTGTAGACCGTCAGGTAACGCCGGTGGTCCCGCTCGCCGGTGCCGAAGCGTAGCGGCTCGGGTGTCGAGGAGGTGACGTAGAGCGTGCCGAACATCCAGTCCCAGAGGGACAGGTTGGTGCCGAAGTTGCGGTTGAAGTGGCGGGGCGCGTCGCTGTGATGGATCTGGTGCTGGGCCGGGCTGTTCAACACATGCTCCAGCCGCGGGCCGAACGACAGCCAGACATGGCTGTGCCGCAGGTTGGCCGCCAGGCTGTTGAAGATGAATATCAGGTAGGTCACGCCGAACAGGGTGTAGCGGCCGATCTCGCCGCCGCAGGCATACCAGAAGCAGCCGGCGTAGAGGCCCAGGCCGAGGCTGATGCTCAGCTTCTCGACGATCTTTTCCACGAAGTGCACCCGGCTCGCCGTTGCCGGCACCAGCACCGGCGCCGAGTGATGGACCTTGTGGAAGGCCCACAGCCAGCGCGAGTGAAACGCCCGGTGCGCCCAGTAATGGAGGAAGTCCTTGAGCAGGAACACCCCCAGCCCGTAGAGCAGCGCCAGCCCCAGGTTCTGGCCCAGGCGCGGGCGCTCGCCCCAGAGGTTGCTGAAAAAGGCCAGGTAGTCCCCGGAGCGCAGGATGTAAGGGTCGACCAGATGGACGATGGGCAACACCAGCGCAACCTTGAGGATGGCGCGCACGAAGTAGTAGCGGTAATCCAGCAGCGCCGAGGGATGCAGGTGCACCCGGCCGCCGCCGAGGAATTGCCAGAACGAGCGGGCGTGGCTCAGGCCGCGGCGCTTTCGGAAACGGAACAGGCCATAGGCGACGCCGTAGGACACGCACAGGAACAGGACCCCGAGCCGGCCGTTCAGATTGAAAATGCCGAGAAATTGCGCGGTGACAGGGGCGATTACCCACTCGGTCAGGTGCTTGTAGACAAGCGACAGGGCATCCACGAATCGCCAGCCTCTGAGCCAGAAAAAAAGAATGGCATTGTAAATCAGTTCGGTTTGGCCGGGCAGGGTGGCGCGACAAGCAGGCAAGGTGCCCCGCGCGCCATCCGCCTGGAACTGGCCGCGACTGTTGGAGTACGCTGGCCGTTCGCTGTATTCCAGAGGTGCCTGGCTCATGACCCTGTTACGGGAATCCGCAAACCTGTTGCTGCAACCTCGGGTGGGCGCGGGCTGCATCCGCGCGCGCGGCGCCGAGGGCGCGGTCCTGCAGTCGGCGTCGCTGTTCGACGGCCTGGTGACCATCGATCATCGTCGCTGGGCCTGCCGCGAAGCCGAGCTCAGCTGGACGGCGCCGCAGCACGTGGTGATCCTCACGGAGCGCGGGGCAACGGCAAAGACTCATATCCGCAGCAGTTCAACGCTCACCTACGAAGGCTGCGACCGCCCCGGGTCGATCAGCTTCGTGCCGGCCGGCGTCGAGCGCCAGGGCTATTTTCGCGATGCCGACCTGATCTATACCGCCCTGTGGATCGACACTGCCCTGGATTTTCCCGGCTGCCCGCGGCTGGCTGAATTGCCCATGCGCATCAACAGCGGCGATGGGGTGATCCATTCGCTGCTCGCCGCCCTCAGCGCCGAGATGGCCGGCGGGCATGTCCCGGAAGCCAGCTACATAGAGCATCTGGTGGCGCTGGTGGGGCTGCGCCTGGGCCGGGTCGATACCGGTAGCGCTGGCAGCGGACGCCTGGGGCCTCAACTGCTCAAGCGCTTGAGCGACTACGTCGATGCACGAATCGAAGGCAGCATCTCGCTGACCGAACTGGCGCGGATCGCCGGCATGCCCGTGGACACCTTCGCCCGGCATTTCAAGGCCGAAACCGGCATGGCGCCCTATGCCTATGTGATCGAGCGCCGGGTGCGCCGCGCCGAAAGCCTGCTGCGGGCCGGCAGCATGCCGATCAGCGCTATGGCGCTGGAGCTGGGGTTCTCCAGCCAGAGCCACTTCACCTCGACCTTCCGGCGGATCATCGGGACCACCCCGAACAGCTACCGCCAGCAGGCGTCCAGAATCCTGACAAGCTCGTCCTGATACCTGAAAGAACGGCGCCGCGCCCTTGGCGATACTCGCGTCCAGCCGTTCATTTCAGGAGAGCACCATGCAAGACCTGGATTCACCGCGTCCGTCGCGCCGCGCGCTGCTGCAAGCCGGGGCCGCCGCCAGCCTGCTCTGGGTGGGGGGCAGCGGCGCGCTGGCCCAACCCGCCCCGACGCCGCCCAGCCCCGCCCGCCCATTGCCGTCCCAGGCGATCACCCTACGCATCAATGCCAGCGACCAGTTGCTGGACCTCGACCCACGCACCACCTTGCTCGACGCGCTGCGTCATCAACTGGGCATGACCGGCTCGAAGAAGGGCTGCGACCACGGCCAGTGCGGCGCCTGCACGGTGCTGGTGAATGGCCGCCGGATCAACGCCTGCCTGAGCCTGGCGGTGATGCATGACGGCGACGAAATCACCACCATCGAGGGGCTGGCCAATGGCGATCTGCTACACCCCCTGCAAGCCGCCTTTATCGCCCGCGACGCCTTCCAGTGCGGCTACTGCACGCCGGGGCAGATCTGCTCGGCGGTCGGCATGCTCCAGGAAGTGCGCGCCGGCTGGCCGAGCCATGTCACCGACGACCTGACAGGCCCGCCCGCCGGCCTGAGCGACAGCGAGATCCGTGAACGCATGAGCGGCAATCTGTGCCGCTGCGCGGCCTATCCGAATATCGTCGCCGCCATCCGCGACGCCGCCGAGGAGGCCTGAACCGATGATGCCTTTCAGCTATGCGCGTGCGAGCGATGTGCAGCAGGCGGTCAGCCTGATGGCCGCGCAGCCAGGGGCGCGCTTTATCGCCGGTGGCACCAACCTGATCGACCTGATGAAGCTGGGCATCGAGCGGCCCAGCCACCTGATCGATATCAGCCGCTTGCCCCTGGCCGCGATCGAGGACAGCGCCGAGGGTGGCCTGCGTATCGGCGCCCAGGTGTGCAACAGCGACCTGGCCGCCGACAGCCGGGTCCGCGAGCGCTACCCGCTGCTGTCCCAGGCGCTGCTGGCAGGTGCGTCGGGGCAGATCCGCAACAAGGCCTCGACCGCCGGCAACCTGTTGCAACGCACGCGCTGCCCGTACTTCTACGACCCGGGCATGGCCTGCAACAAGCGCGAGCCTGGCAGCGGTTGTTCGGCCTTGCAGGGGCACAACCGCATGCACGCGATTCTCGGCGCCAGCGAGTTGTGTATTGCGGCGCATCCCTCGGACATGGCGGTGGCCATGGTCGCCCTGGAGGCGCGGGTGGAGACCCTCCTGCCCGACGGCCAGCGCCGCTCCCTGGCCCTGGATGAGCTATACCGCTTGCCCGGGACCACGCCCGAGCTCGAAACCCGACTGGCCCATGGCGAGATGATCGAGGCCATCACGTTGCCGCCGCCACTCCCGGGACGGCAGCTGTATCGTAAGGTGCGGGATCGCGCTTCCTATGCCTTCGCTTTGGTCTCCGTGGCGCTGGTGCTCGAAGTCCGCGCGGGGCAGGTGCGCACGGTCCGCGTGGCCCTCGGCGGCGTCGCCCCCAAACCCTGGCGGGCCACAGCAGCGGAGCAGGTGTTGCTCGGCCAGCCATCCGATATGGCGGTTTACCAGCGCGCCGCCGAGGCCGCCCTGGCCGGCGCGCGCGGGCAGGGCGGCAACGATTTCAAGATCCCCCTGGCCAAACGCACCCTGCGCCAGATGCTGGCCAGTGCGACTCAAGAGCGAGCATTGGCATGAGCACATCAGGACCCACCCCATCCGCCGCCAACGGCCCCATCGGCCAACCGCTGGACCGGGTCGACGGCCGACTGAAGGTCACCGGCCGCGCGACCTACGCCTACGAGCAGCGGGAAATGGGCGACACCGCCTATGGCTACATCCTCGGCGCGACCATCTCCCGGGGCCGCATCAGCGCGATCGACACCCGCGAGGCCGAACGCACGCCGGGCGTGCTCTATGTCATGACCCATCGCAACGCACCGGCCCAGGCGGCATTCGGCCCGGCGGTGACGCCGACCACGGGCGAGGTGTTCACCCGGGCCCGGCCGGTGTTGGCGAGCGACGCTGTGCGCTACTACGACGAACCGGTGGCGCTGGTGGTGGCCTCGACCTTCGAGGCCGCGCGCGCGGCGGCTCGGCTGATTCGCGTGCGCTACTCGTCGGAGCAGGGCGACTTCGACCTTGCTTCCCGCCTGGCCCAGGCCTACATCCCGCCGCGGACCAACGCCGGCTTCCAGACCGACAGTGCCATCGGCGATTTTGAATCGGGGTTCGCCAATGCGCCGGTCAAGCTCGACAGCACCTACAGCACCCCGTACCAAAGCCACGTGCCAATGGAGCCCCATGCCTCTATCGCCGCCTGGTCCGGGGACGAGCTGACCCTCTACACCTCGGCGCAAACCCTGGCGAACTTCCGTAGCGGCCTGGCCAACACCCTGGGCATCGCGCCCGAGCGCGTGCGTATCGTCAGCCCTTACATAGGCGGGGGCTTCGGCGCCAAGCTGATCATCCATCCCGACGCGGTGCTGGCGGCGTTGGCCGCCCGGGTACTCAAGCGCCCGGTGAAGGTGGCCCTGACCCGCCAGCAGATGTTCGCCAACGCCGGTTATCGCCCGGCCATGCAGCACCGGGTAAGGCTGGCGGTGGACAGCAGCGGCAAGCTGACGGCCCTGGGGCACGACGTCTGGTCGAGCACTTCGCGTTTCGAAGAGTTCTGCGAGCAGACCGCGGTGTTTGCCCGCTCGCTGTATGCCGCGCCGAATCGCCTGACGCGCCATCGGCTGGTGCCGGTGGATCTCAATCGCGGCGAGTGGATGCGCTCGCCGGGCGAAGCGCCGGGCATGCTCGCCTTCGAGAGCGCCATGGACGAGCTGGCCGAACGCCTGGGCCTGGACCCCATCGAACTGCGGGTGCGCAATGAGCCGGAGTTGGACCCCGAACTCGGCGTGCCGTTTGCCTCGCGCAACCTGCTGGCCTGCATGCGCACCGGTGCCGAACGCTTCGGCTGGAGCCGCCGCAAGCCTAAGCCCGGCAGCGTGCGCGAGGGCCGCAAGTTGATCGGCATGGGCATGGCCGCGTCGATCCGGCCCAATTACCTGGGGTTGTCCAGGGCCCAGGTGAGCCTGGGTCCGACAGGTCGGGTGCTGGTGCGCCTGGACATGACCGATATCGGCACCGGCACCTACACCATCCTGACCCAGGTCGCCGCCCACAGCCTGGGGGTGCCAATGTCGGCGGTGCAGGTGCAACTGGGAGACAGCCGCTTCCCGCAGACTTCGGGCTCCGGCGGCTCCTGGGGAGCGGCCAGTTCCGGCTCGGCGGTGGAGGCCGCCTGCCAGGCCCTGAAGCAGCGGATCATCCAGGCCGCCGGCGCGCCTTACAACCAGGCGCCGGTACGCTTCGCCGACGGCCGTATCAGCACCGGCGAGCGCTCGGAGCGCCTCAGCGATCTGCTGCTGCGAGTGGCTCCCACGGGGTTGCAGGCCGAAGGCAGCGTCGGGCCGATGGGGGAGGACTACAAGCAGTTTTCCCAGCATTCCAACGGCGCGCACTTCGTCGAAGTCGCGGTGGACATCGACACCGGCGAAGTCCGCCTGCGGCGCATGCTCGCGGTGATCGGCGCCGGGCGCATCCTCAACCCCAAGACCGCGCGCTCGCAGATCCTCGGCGGCATGGCCTGGGGCGTCGGTGCGGCCCTGATGGAGCAGACCCTGCTGGACACCCGCCACGGCCATTTCGTCAACCACGACCTGGCCGAGTACCTGGTGCCGGTCAATGGCGATATCGCGGCGATGGATGTGCTGTTTCTCGAAGAGCCCGATCCCAGGGCCAACGCCCTGGGCATCAAGGGCCTTGGCGAGCTGGGTGTGTGCGGGGCCGGGGCGGCTGTAGCCAATGCCGTCTACAACGCCACTGGCATCCGGGTGCGTGAGTTTCCGCTGACCCTGGACAAGCTGCTGCCCGGGCTTGCGGCCCTGGAGGAGTAGGCGCAGCCTGCATCGACAAAAATTCTCGACGGCATGCCCTGGATTGGGCGAGGCTTGTGGGCCCGCAACCGCCCGGTTGGCGGGTGTGGAACTCAAGCCATCAGCCGACGGACACCTCCATGAACCTTGCCACCCTGATGCTCTTCCTCCCGGCCTGTTTCGCCCTGAACATGGCGCCTGGGCCGAACAACCTGCTGTCGATCCGCAATGCCACTACCTATGGCTTTCGCGTCTCCTGCCTGGCGGGAGTAGGGCGGCTGGCGGCCTTTGCCCTGATGATCGCCCTGGCGGCGACCGGGCTGGCGGTGGTGCTGCAAGCTTCGGAGCTGCTGTTTCACGGGATCAAGATTCTGGGGGCTGGCTACCTGCTGTACCTGGCGTACCAGCTGTGGACGGCGGATACCCAGGTCGAAGCCGAGAACAAGGCCGCGCCACTGGGCCTGCTGGCCTTGGCCCGGCAGGAATTCCTGATTGCTATCGGCAATCCGAAAGCCATCCTTATTTTCACCGCCTTCCTGCCGCAGTTCGTCGACCCGCAAGCCCCGGTTCCCGCCCAATTCCTGGTGCTCGGCGCACTGTTCCTGGCCCTGGAATGGATCGCCATCAGCGCCTACGCCTACATGGGCCTGCACCTGCGCCGCTGGTTCGCCGAGCCACGGGGCAAGAAGCTCTTCAACCGCTGCTGCGCGGCGTTGTTGTCGGCGGCGGCTTCGGTGTTGCTGTTGGCGCGGCGGGCTTAGTTTTGGCCGGCGGGAATAGGGCGGTTTGTAGTCAGGGGCTGATGGGCCAGGTGCAGGAAGGGATGCGCGTCGGCATGAATTTCAATCGGCCGCCTTTCAAGGATAATCTTTCGCCTACCTCTGGCTGAGACTCACCTATGCCTTTCCTCGACAACCTTATTGCCTTCACGTTTGCCGCGACACTGTTGACCCTGACGCCCGGCCTGGACACCGCCCTGGTATTGCGAACGGCCACTGTGGAAGGAAAGCAGCAGGCTTTACGCGCGGCCCTGGGCATCAGTGCGGGCTGCCTGTCGTGGGGCGCAGCCGTGGCTTTTGGACTGGGGGCACTGATTGCCGTGTCAGAGCTGGCGTTCAATGTCTTGAAATACTGCGGTGCGGCCTATCTTGCTTGGCTCGGGCTCAACATGCTGTTGCGGCCCCGCCAATCATTGTCCCCTGCCGGCGGCACTGACAATACAACGACGAACTGGTTCTTCAAGGGGATGATGGGCAATGTCCTGAACCCCAAGATCGGTATTTTCTACGTCTCTTTCCTCCCCCAATTCATTCCGCAAGGCCAGCCATTGATTACCTGGACGTTTGGCCTTGTCGGCATTCACGTCGCCATCGGATTGCTCTGGTCGATCATCCTGATTGGCGCGACCCAGCCGCTGGCCAAAATGTTGCGCAGGGAGAAGGTGATTACCTGGATGGATCGCGCCACTGGCATGATTTTCGTGCTGTTCGCGGCTCGTCTTGCCTTCAGTAAACGGTAGGTTTTGAGGCCGTTCGGTGGTCATGTCCGTGATGGCGACGAATATCGGCAGTCAAGGCGAAAAGGGCTAGCGAAGCCGCATTTTCGGCGTTCGCTTGCCAGTCGCCGTGACTGGCGGCTTCTGGCTGATACCCACTCACACAAGGATATCGAATGGTTATGTCAACGGACGAACTGGCGATACGCCAGATCTCAGCGCTTTCTCCGCAAGTCCTGGTACTGGAAGCGGAGGCAGTTGCGGACGGTTTCAGGTTTCTTACGCGCTTGGTCGCAGAGTGGCAGAACGGTTCGAATCGGTTCGATCAACCGGGTGAGTGCCTGTTGGGCGCCTTCCGCAGCGGGCAACTGATTGCCATCGGTGGCCTTACTCGTGACCCCTATGCCGGGCCGGATATCGGCAGGCTACGGAGGGTATACGTTGCGCGTGCAGCAAGGGGCCGGAATGCGGGCAAAGCCCTGGTGCAGCGGCTTTTGGAACACGCGGCTCAGCGATTTTGTGTGGTGCGCCTATCCACGGATACACCACAGGGAGCCGCGTTTTACCTGCGCTGCGGGTTCCAGCAGGTACAGGATGATTTTGCTACGCACGCAAAGTCATTGGCCGATGCCACATAACCAGGTCATTGGAGGGCAGATGGGGTGGCGTAGCCGGTCAACGGCGAAGAGTGAAGGTTTTGCAGGCTTGCACAGCCTTGCAGCAGGGGACATCAGCGCGATAGGCCCATCGTCGGAATGCACTGACGAACATAGTAATTATCGAATTCAGCGCTTTCGATGAAGTGGAAACCATGGCGGGTATAAAAACGATTCGAAGCGCTGCCTTTGAGGGCACCCACTCTAATAGGGAGCCCAGACACATCCGCCTCTTTGAAAATCTGGGCGAGAACAGCAGAGCCTATTCCTGATCCCTGCGCGCTCGGTCTCACATACAAGTGGTCGAGCAAGAGTTCATTGTCCCGGTGCTTGACCACGACAAAACCAACCCTCTCTCCAGATACCTCGATGTAGCGTGTATTGCGTGCCTCAAACCCGCTAAGAAAGCGTTCGCGTGCGCGCACTGGATCAAATCGCCCAACCCGCTCCAGGCTTTCGCGCATGGCCTCGATTCGAATGGCTACAAGATTGTCCAAGTCGCTTTGTTGAGCCAAGACCAAAATGACCTGGGAATTTTTATCGGCTGTGGCGGGCATCATTTGCGCTCTGACTGTCATTCAGGGAAGCCAGTATAGAGAGAAGGGAAACAAGCGGCCCACCCGCTTTTTCTGTCGAGGCCAACAGGCGAAAGCAGCCACTCGACCGGTAGTGAAATCAAGCCGGACTTGCAACGCACCAAGCATCAGGCCCGATCCCATCTCATCAATGGAACGGAAAGATGTAGTTCATCCAGGCCGACATGCGCAGGAGGATCTTGCGCATGATCGCCACATGGTGGAAGTGCTGGCTATAGAGCGCCGCCTGGCCATAGGCGCCACCGGGCATGAGCCTGGCGTAGGGCAGGTAGTCCGGGTCGGTGATTTCAATGACCACTGGCACCCGCCCCGGCGGCGGTGAGCCGGTGTAGCTCAGCAGGGTGCCGGACGGCTGGACCTGTCCTTCGCCGATCACCGTGATGACATTCTTCACCCGGCCCTTGAAGACGCGGCCGGGGATACCGTCGAACGCCACTTCCGCCTCGTCCCCCGGGACCAGGCGCAGCAGGCTGTTCTGGCGCATCCAGGCAGAGAAGTAATGGCCCTCGTCGGGAATGAACACCATCGACGGGCGCAGCGGCAGCTTGCTCGCCATCATTCCCGGGCGCAGCGACACATGGGTGACGAAGCCTTTGCTCGGGGCGCGGACCACGGTGCTGTCCAGCTCGAACTGGGCATTGTCAATCTGAGCCTGCAGGTCGTCGACCCGGGCAATCGCGGCTTCCTGCTCGCGGCGGGTGCCGAAGTTGCGCCTGATCAACTCGTTGATCCGGTACAGGTCGCCCCGCGCCGCTGTCTGCTGGGCCTTGAGCGACTTGAGGCGGTTCTCGAAAGGCTCGGGGTCGATGCGAAACAGCACGTCGCCCGGCTCCAGCGGCGTGTTGCCCTGGACCGGCACCTCGATCACCCGGCCGGTAACGACCGGGATCACGGGCACCGAGACGAAGTAGGAGCGCGCCACTTCCGAATAGGGGTGGTTGTAGTTCATCAGGAAAATCAGCGCGCCGATCAAGACCACGCCGCCCAGCACGGCGGTGGGCACCGTCCATTTGTTCAGCGGGATACGAAAGATCTTGAAGATGGCCACGCAGATGGCGGTGTAGGTCAGGATCAGTAGCAGGTCCATGGGTCACAGCTTCCCTTCCGGACGGGGCCCGGTCCGGGATTGTCCTTCCAGTCGCTCGATCCGCTGTCGCAGCTCGGCCAGTTCTTGGGCCAGATCTCTTTCGGCCTGCATCCGCGCCTTGTCGGTCGCGAAACCCCAGCCCCGGTCCTCGCGGTACAACATGGCCCAGATCCACAGGAACGGCCACAGGGCATGGAGCGTGAACAGACTGACCCAGCCTGCCGCGTGAATGGCGTCCTGATGTGGATGGTTCCGATGGACGGCAATTTCGTAGGGAATGTCGTGCAGAACGATGATTCCGTAGAACAGGGTTATTCCGGCGAAGACAAGCATGCCCAGCGCAATCTGATCGAGCATGATTCGCCTCCCGGAAGCCTTCAGCTCGCACGCAACCGCTTATGAAGCACCTTGGTCAGCCACGGCCATGGGACAGCCCGATGGCGCGGGCCTTACGCAATCCATACTAGTTCAAGTTCGTTCATCTGCCTGGCTGCCCTGCAGGGCGCGCACGGCCCTGGACCTGGAAAGCTGCGCTCGCCCAGGCCGCGGTTTATGATCGCTGCCTGTCGTCCATCACTGCGAGCCCGATCATGCCTTTTGAACTGGACCTTCCCGAAATCCGCGCCGGCATCGTTGAATTCCCTGTCTGGCATGCGCGCGGTGGTACCTCCACCGGTGTGATCCTGGCTCGCGAAACCCTGCCCGAGGACCCGTTGCTGGTCGAAGAGCTGTTGCGCCACCTGATGGGGGTGCCGTTGAGCGGCGAGCTGCCGGGCAATAACCAGATCACCGGCCTGGGCCGTGGCGGGCCCACCAGCAACAAGGTGTTCATCGCCGAGCGCCAGCCTGGCGAGGCGCGGATGGTCAGCACCCTGGCGCAGTTGGCGGCGGGTAAAAGCGCGATCGACTGGAGCGTCAACTGCGGCAACATGTCGGCGGCCTTGCCTCTGTACGCCCTGGAGCGTGGCTGGCTGAGCGCGGACGAGGACAGCGCGCAGATCGAGATCTTCAATAGCAATACCCAGACCACCATGCTCGCGCGCCTGGCGTTCCGCGACGGTCGCCTGCTGAGCGATACGCGCATTCCCGGGGTCAATGGCGTGTTCCCCGGGGTCGACCTGTTTCTCAGCGACCCGGTGGGAGCCAAGACCGGCCAGCTGTTTCCCACCGGGCAACGCATCGACCTGCTCAATGGCGTGCGCGCCACCTGCCTCGACGTGGCGGTGCCAATGGTCATCGTCCAGGCCGCGGACCTGGGCAAGATCGGCCTGGAAACCCCGGCACAGCTGGACGCCGATGCCGACTTCAAGGCCCGGTTGATTGGCTTGATGGTCGAGGGCGGCTTGCGCATGCAACTGCGCAACCGCGGCGGCGCCTTGATGAGCGCCGAGGAGCTGCAACGCAGCGAAACCCTGCCGAAGATCTGCATCGTCAGCCCGGCCCAGGGCGCGGGCGATATCAACACCCGGTATTTCACCCCGCAAAACGCCCATCCTTCATTGGCCGTCTCCGGTGGCTGCTGCCTGGCTGCCGCCTGCCTGGCGCCAGGCACCGTGGCCCATGAACTGCTCAAGACGCCCAAACCCCTGGGCACCACCACGGCGGAATACCCGGTGTCGATCGAAAACCCGGCGGGGGTGCTGGACACCTTGATCACCGCGCGCGAGGAGGGTGGCTCGATGCGTATCGACGCGGCCGCCTACCGGCGCAGCGCGCAGATCCTGCTCAAGGGCCGGGTGCCGTTGTACAACGCTTCGGCGGCGTTGTTCGAGGCGTTGCAAGGGCGCGGCTGAACCCCGGACCGGAAAGGTGGCAGCAAATCCGCTCAACCCCGTGAGCGATATTCGCTGGGGGCGACCCCGAACTCGCGGCGAAAGGCCCGGCTGAAGGCGGCTTCGGATTCATAACCCAGCTGTTCGGCGATCCGTGAAATGCGCAGGCTGGAGGTCTGCAAGCGCTGACTGGCCAGTTGCATGCGCCAGTGCATCAGGTAACGCATCGGCGATTGGCCCACCAGGCGGGTGAAGCGTTGCGCCAGGTTGGAGCGCGACTGGTTGACCAGGCCGGCCAGGCGCTCGACGCTCCACGCCGCGCCCGGTTCGGCGTGCAGCAGCGCCAGCGCCTGGCCGACCAGCGGGTCGCGCAGGGCGGCGATCCAGCCGCTGATGCCTTGCGGGGCGTGGGCCAGCCAATGGCGCACGGCCCAGATGAACATCAGGTCGATGATCCGCGACAGCATGATGCTGCTGCCGATCGACGGGTTGCGCACTTCCTTTTGCATCGCCGCCACCGTCAGCGACAGCCATTCACGGGAGCCGATCAGGTCGCTCGGATCCTCGCCCTGGCAGCTGACTTGCAGCACCCCGGGCAAACCCTGGCTCAAGGCCTGGCCGCACCCGCCCTCGAACCGGAAGACTCCGCTGGTGATGCGCGCTGGCAGGTCCGGGCTGGCATCCGCAGCGCTGTGCAGTTGATGAGCCTGGCCGTGGGGCACGAACAGGATGTCCCCGGGCATCAGGCTGGTGGTTTGGTTATTGCCGTCGAGCCTGAGCTGGCAGCCGGCGTCCTGGATCACATGGAAGCAGGCGCCGCCCGCCGCTCGCTGCAGCAGCTGGCCGGGTTGCAGCAGCGTCTCGCCCAGCAGCTCGCCATGCATCCGCGCCAGGCTGAACACTTCGAAAAACACATCGGCGGCCGGGTGCCGGAGGTCGGCTGGCGGGACGGCTGGGGGCAGGTGTCTCTGCACAGTCTTCGGCTTTTCGGTCATGGTCGGTCGGCACCGTCCCCTTCGATAATGAGCGTGCCCGAGCATAAGCCAGCACGGGGGAGGGCGTCTCCTGCCTGTCACTTGACGAGCGACCTGCCCCGCAATGCCCAGGGCCCGGCAGTACCGCCGCCATCGGCGAGCGGTCTTTATCCAGACAGAGGATTCAAGCTCATGAGTGGTCAGCCTACGATTGTGTTGGTGCACGGTTTTTGGGGCGATGCGGCCCATTGGCGCAAGGTGATCATCGAGCTGGCGCGCAAGGGTTACAGTGCGATCCGCGCGGTGGAGATGCCCTTGACGTCGCTGGCCGATGACGTCGAGCGCACCCGCAAGATGATTGCCCAGGTCGATGGCCCGGTGTTGCTGGTGGGGCATTCCTACGGCGGCGCGGTGATTACCGAAGTGGGTGACCAGCCCAACGTGGTCGGGCTGGTGTATATCGCCGCCTTCGCCCCGGATGCCGGGGAAAGCCCGGGCTCGATCACCCAGCAGCACCTGCCCGCGGCGGCGGCCAACCTCGAGCCCGACAGCGATGGCTATCTGTGGCTCAAGCCGCAGGCCTTCCATGAGAGTTTTTGCCAGGACCTGGGCGCCGACGAAGCGCTGGTCATGGCGGTGACCCAGAAGGCGCCGCTGGCCAGCACCTTCGGCGATACCATCAGTGCGCCGGCCTGGAAGAAAAAACCGTCCTGGTACCAGATCTCCAGCGACGACCGCATGATCCATCCGCGCAACCAGCAAATGATGGCGGCCCGGCTCAACCCACAAAAGACCCTCACCCTGGCCAGTTCCCATGCCTCGTTGGCCTCGCGGGCGGCGGAGGTCGCGGCCTTTATCCACGAGGCCGCCAGCGCCACCGTCAAGGGCTGACCAGGCCGCGCCTCAGGCCCCGCTCAAGAGCGGGGCCTGTTCGGCTCACAGATCCAGGTCGACCCACACCGCCGCGTGATCCGAGCCGGCGTTTTCCTTCTTGTCCAGCTGCGGGTAGACGTCCCAGCGCTTGGGCTGGCTGCCCGGCCACATGCCCTTGCGCCAGACACCGCCGGCGGTGACGGTGGCGAACAGCGCCGGGGAGAGCAGCAGGTAGTCGATCTTGTTCGCCGCCTTGCAGGTGTCGAAGGTGCCGGGGTAGCCGCCGTCATCGAAGGCCGGATGGACAAAGGCATCCTTGAGATCGGTGCCCTTGAGCAAGGGCTCCAGCGGCGCGCTGTCCGGGGTGTCGTTGAAGTCGCCGACCACCGCGATATAGGCCTCGCCCTGGGCCACCAGCGCCTGGTAGATGAGCTGGATCCGCTCGGCCTGGGCCAGGCGTTTTTTCGCCGAGGCCGCAAGGCCGCCGAAACCTTTGCTCTTGAGGTGGTTGACCAGCACGATCAGTTGCTTGTCCTTCTGTTTTCCAGAAGGCAGCGGGATATGGAATTGCGCGCAATCGCGGGAAAAGATCAGCTCGCCGTTGGCCGCGGTGTCGTCGACATGGCTGCGCAGCTGGCCGATGGGGTAGCCCGCGGCGGTCATCAGGCCGACATCGATGCCCCGCGTATCGTTGCCGTCGATCAGCATCACATGCCGGTACAGCGGGCCGCCCAGGGCGCCGATGATTTCCGTGTTGAAGTCGCGCAGGGCCGGGCGGCTTTCCGCCTCGACCACCGCCAGCACATCGGCTTGCAGGTCGATCATCACCCGCGCGGTATTGCGCATGGCTTCCAGGTCCACCGGGGCCTCGATCAGCTCCAGCGAACCGACCCACTCGGTGCGGCCGTTGGCGACAATCTCCAGGCCGCCGGCCTTGGGCCGCTTGACCAGGCTGCCGCGGTTCTGCCGCAGGATCACAAACGGACCCTGGTCCGACTTGCTCAGGCCCAGCTCGGTCAGCAGCTTGACCATCTGCGCCTTGTCCTGGTCGGTGTAGATGGGCTCGCCCAGCAGCTGGTTGAGCCTGGCGAAACGCTCCAGCACCGGCTTGCCCTCGGCCCAGCCTTCCAGGTTCATGGCCTTGGCGCGGTTGAACAGGTTTTCAACGTTGTAGGACGCGAGTCTCATCGGGCTCTTCCTTTGCGTGGGGCGGACGTCAATGCGCATTACAACCGATAAAAATGACCGAATGCCGACAGGCCGGGTTTGGGCACCGAGGGGTAAGTGGCGCCGGGCGGCCCCGGCTATTACGGCCGCTTCGGCTTCAGGGCCCGGGACGGGTTGCTGCTGCCGGGTGTGCCGGCCGAATATTTTCAGGCATTGCCCTTTGACGGAAGCAGCCCTTGGGGCGAAGTCCGTTTCCATGACGGGTTTGGCGCCAAAGGGTAAAGGCTGGGGCCTAGAAGGTCGGCGGGGTAATCACCCAGATCACCAGCGCGTCGACCTCGCCGGGATTGCCATAACGGTGGGGTTCCTGGCTGGAGAAGCTGAAGCTGTCGCCTTCGTTGAGCTGGAAGTAGCGCTCGCCGACCCACAGCTCGAAGCTCCCGGACAGCAGATAACCGGCTTCTTCCCCCTCATGGCTGTAGCTTTGCTGGCTGTAGGTGCCGGGCGGAAAGCGCGAGTGGAGGATTTCCAGCTGGCGGTTGGGCTGCGGGCTCAGCAACTGGTCGACGATGCCGTCTTCGTAATGCACGCTCAGGCGGCTGTTCTTGCGTACGACGTAGCCGCTGTCTTCAGGCGCGGTGCTGGCTTCGCTGGCGAAGAACCACTGGATGGTCACGCCCAGGCTGCGGGCGATATTGAACAGCGCGGGAATGGACGGGTAGGCCAGGTTGCGTTCCAGCTGGCTGATATAGCCGGCCGTCAGTTCGCTCATCCGGGCCAGGGTGGCCAGGGTCATACCGCGGCGCTTGCGCAGGCCGCGAATCCGCGTGCCGAGAAAGTGTGGCGCTGCCGCACCGCTCGCTGGCGTGGGCGCGCTGCTGGCAGGCGGCGTCGTGCTGCTGTTGCTCATGGCGTGTTCCGAACCGGGAAGGGTGGGCGCGTCGCCGCGCCCGCCTGAAGGCCTCGGAGTATAAACAGGCTCAAAGCTGCCAGGCGACTTTCAATCCTTCATAAATCGCTTCCTCGGCGGTGCGCGGCGCCAGGCAGTCGCCGATGCGCTGGAATTCCACCAGCCCTTGCAGCTCGCTGGCCAGGCTGTCCAGCGGCTGATGGCCCTGGCAGAGCACCAGGGTATCGACGTTCTCCAGCAACATCGGTTCGCCGCTGGCGGTGTGTTGCAGGTAGACGGTGTTGTCGTCGCAACCGTAGAGCCGGGCATAGGGCGTGATGGCGATGCCCAGCCGATGCAGTTCCCCCGCCAGTTGATCGCGCACGTAGAGCGGCAGGTTTTCCCCGCAGTGGGTGCCGTTGACCGCCAACTGCACCTGATGCCCGGCGCGCGTCAGGCGTTCGGCGATGCCGGGGCCGATCCAGTCGCAGCGCCAGTCGACCACCACCACCGAGCGCCCGAGCGGCACCTCATCGCGCAGCACCTGCCAGGCATCCACCACCTGTAATTCACCGCCGCGCTCGAAGGCCGGCCAATAAGGCTCGGCCCCGGTGGCGATGATCACCACGTCCGGCCGTTCGCGCTCCACCAGGGCGCGGTCGACGCGGGTGTTGCGCACCACGCGCACGCCAGCCAGCTCCATCTCCCGCTGCAGGTTGGTGCTGGCGCCGCCGAACTCGCTGCGGCGCGGCAGCAGTTGCGCGAGCAACACCTGGCCGCCCAATTGTGCGCTGGCCTCATACAGGGTCACCTCATGCCCACGCTGCGCGGCCACCGCCGCGGCTTTCATCCCGGCCGGGCCGCCGCCGGCGATCATCACCCGGCGCGGCCTGACGGTGGGCTGCATGGCGCCGAACAGCAGTTCGCGCCCGGTTTCCGGGTGCTGGATACAGGAGATCGGCAGCCCCTTGTGAAAGTGCCCGATGCACGCCTGGTTGCAGGCGATACAGGCGCGCACGTCTTCGGCGCGCCCGGCCTCGCTCTTGTTCGGCATCTGCGGATCGCAGATCAGTGCGCGGGTCATGCCGCAGACATCCGCCTGGCCGCGGGCGAGGATCAGTTCGGCTTCCTGGGGCTGGTTGATGCGTCCGGTGACGAACAACGGAATCTTCAGGCTGGCCTTGAAGGTCCCGGCTTCCCGGGCCAGGTAGGCCGCCTCGATGGCCATCGGCGGCACGATGTGCACGGCGCCGCCGAGGGACGCCGAGGTGCCCGCGACGATATGCACATAGTCCAGTTGCGCTTGCATGGCCTGTACGGCCGCCAGGGACTCGTCCTCGGTCAGGCCCTCGGGGTCGCGCTCGTCGGCGCTGATGCGCAGGCCGATGATGAACTGTTCGTCGGTACTGGCCCGCACCGCCGTGATGACCTCGCGCAGAAAGCGCAGGCGCTGCTGCAGGTCACCGTTGTACCCGTCGCTGCGCCGGTTGACCCGCGGGTTGAGGAATTGCGCCGGCAAGTAACCGTGGCTGGCGACCACTTCCACGCCATCCAGCCCGGCCTGGTGCAGGCGGCGCGCAGCCGCGGCGTAACCGCCGACTATCTCGTCGATCATGCCCTGGTCCAGGGCTCGGGGCATGACTCTGAAGCGTTCGTTGGGCACCGCCGAAGGGGCATAGGCGACCGCCAGCAGGCCGTCGCTGGACTCCATGATTTCCCGCCCGGGGTGAAAGATCTGCGACAGCACCAGGGTGCCGTGGGCGTGACAGGTCTGTGCGAGCTGCCGATAGCCGTCGATGCAGGCGTCGTCGGTGGCCATCAGCACATGGGAGGTGTAGCGCGCACTGTCGTGGACCCCGGCCACCTGCAGCACGATCAGCCCGACGCCGCCTTCGGCCCGTGCCCGGTGATAGGCGATCAGCTGTTCATTGACAAGGTTGTCGGTGGGCATCGAGGTGTCGTGACCACTGGACATGATGCGGTTCTTCAGACGCTTGCCACGTAGCTGCAATGGCTCGAAAAGATGGGCGAAAGCAGGGCTTGAGATCGACATGCAGGTGCTCCAGCGGGCCGCGGCCAAGAGGTTCGGCGTTATTGTTTTGCCCTATAGAAATTTACCCTTAGTAAAAAATCAACTTGTTTTTTTACTTGCCGTTGCAGTAGCTTCGACCTGCGCCCACCCCTGGGGCGAACCTCACAACAATAAAAATGGGCTGCGTCGGCACCTTGCTCACGTGGTACCTGCACGAGGAACCCGCGATGAAATCCAATACGCTCAAGCACGTTTTCTCCCCTTTGTTGCTGTCCCTGGTTGCAGGCCTGGACTGCGCCCAGGCGGCGCCGGAAATGGTGGTGGTCGGTTACGGCGGCGCCGGGCAAAAGGCCCAGGATGTGGCGTTCTTCCAGCCGTTCAGCGCCATTGACCAGAGCCGGTTGATCCAGAGCGAGTACAACGGCGAGATGGCCCGGATCAAGGTCATGGTCGACACCGGCAATGTCGATTGGGACCTGGTGCAGATCGAAGGTCCGGACCTGATGCGCGGTTGTGAGGAGGGTATGTACGAGCCATTGGACTGGAAGGTCCTGGGGCGCGCCGACCAGCTGATTGCCGACGCGGCGCAAGCCTGCGGTTCGGCGGCCCTGGTATGGAGCGTGGCCATCGCCTATGACACGGACAAACTGGCCAAGGGGCCGGCGTCGTGGGCGGACTTCTGGGACGTGACGAAGTTTCCCGGCAAGCGCGGCCTGCGCAAGCGCGCGGTGTACAACCTGGAGTTCGCGCTGCTGGCGGACGGGGTGAAAGTCGAAGACGTGTATGCGCAACTGAATACGCCGCAGGGTGTCGATCGCGCCTTCGCCAAGCTCGACCAGCTCAAGCCCCATATCCAGTGGTGGGAGGCCGGGGCGCAACCGGCCCAGTGGCTGGCGGCCGGCGATGTGGTGATGACCTCGACCTACAGCGGCCGCGTCGCGCAGGCGGCCCAGGCCGGCAGCCATCTGGGGCTGGTCTGGCCCGGCAGCCTGTACGGTATGGATTACTGGGCGATCATCAAGGGCTCCAGGCATGCCGACCAGGCCAAGCGTTTCATCGCCTTTGCCAACCGGCCCGAGGCCCAGCTCAAGTATGTCGAGCAGATTCCCTATGGGCCGACCAACACCGAGGCCGCCGCCCGGCTCGCTCCCGACCTGTCGCGATGGGTGCCCACCGCCCCGCAGAACCTCAAGGGCGCGCTGGCGATGGACGTGGGGTTCTGGGTCGATCATGGCGAGGAACTCGAAGAGCGTTTCAACGCCTGGGCCAGCAAGTAAACACCCGGGGCCCATCGTGGCCAGCGCTGGAGGCGGCGAAGGTTCTTGCTGTACAGTCGTTCAGCGCCGCCCCCATCGATTGCCCAAAGGAGATTGCCGCCGATGAGTCAGGAAGCCCGTTTTTCCAGGATGGAGCCGGAACTGCGCAAGGCCAATCTGATCGAGGCCACCCTGGTCTGCCTCAAGCGCCATGGTTTCCAGGGCGCTTCGATACGGCGGATCTGTGCCGAGGCCGGGGTGTCGGTAGGGCTGATCAGCCATCATTATTCGGGCAAGGACGAACTGGTGGCCGAGGCCTATCTGGCGGTGACCGGACGGGTCATGAACCTGTTGCGCGAGGCCATGGCCCAGGCCGCGCCGAGTGCCCGGGAGCGCTTGTCGGCGTTCTTTCGCGCCTCGTTCTCGGCCGAGTTGCTCGACCCGCAGTTGCTCGACGCCTGGCTGGCGTTCTGGGGCGCGGTGAAGACCGCCGAGACGATCAACCAGGCCCACGAACACTCCTATGGCGAATACCGCAACGAGTTGAGCGGGGTGCTCGGCGATCTGGCCGCGGAGGAGGGCTGGGAAGACTTCGATGCCGACCTCGCCGCGATCAGCCTCAGCGCCTTGCTCGATGGGCTCTGGCTGGAGTCGGGGCTCAATCCCGGGACGTTCACCCCGAACCAGGGCATGCAGATCTGCGAAGCCTGGGTCGACGGTTTGCAGGCTGGTGCCCGGCGGCGATTCCGGCGATAGACGGAGGGCTGTTGATCGATCGTTCAGCAGTGGCTAACCTCTGGGCGCTGATGCGGTAAAACTCTAATAAGAAACGCGCCTTCGGGCAGGTCCAGGACAACAAGCGATGACTCCTCGGGTACTGATCGTCGACGACGATCCGCTGATTCGCGAACTGCTGCATGCCTATCTCTCCCAGGAAGGTTACGAGGTGCACTGCGCCGAGACGGCGGAGCTGGCCGAAACCTTCCTGGCCTCCCACGTGGTCGATCTGGTGATGCTGGATATCCGCCTGCCGGGCAAGGACGGCCTGACCCTGACCCGGGAGCTGCGGGTGCGTTCGGAGGTGGGGATCATCCTGATCACCGGGCGCAACGACGAGATCGACCGCATCGTGGGCCTGGAATGCGGTGCCGATGACTACGTGATCAAACCCCTCAACCCGCGCGAGCTGGTGTCCCGGGCGAAAAACCTGGTGCGTCGGGTGCGCCATGCCCAGGCTTGCAAGCCCGAGCCGGCGATCGCACGCCCGGTCAAACAGTTCGCCGCCTGGGCCCTGGACACCGATCGCCGGCGCCTGATCGACCAGGCCGGCGGCGAAACCCTGCTGACCCAGGGCGAATATCAGCTGCTCAGTGTGTTCCTGCGCAACAGCGGGCATACCCTGAGCCGCGACCAGCTGATGGACCAGATCCGCAACCGCGAGTGGGTGCCCAACGACCGTTCCATCGATGTGCTGGTCGGCCGCCTGCGCCGCAAGCTGCATGACGATCCGGCCGAGCCGCAACTGATCATCACCATCCACGGCGCCGGGTATCTGTTCACGGCCAGTGTGGCGGTATGAATGCCCTCGGGCGATGGCTGGCGCTGCTGATGCTGCTGGCGCCGCTCGGCACCCTGGCCGCCGAGCGCATCCGCTACTGCGACTACCCGGTGTATCCGCCGGTGTCCTGGAGCGATGGCCGGCAGGTGCGCGGCCTGGCGCCCAACGTGGTCAAGCAGCTGTTCGGGCAACTGGGCTACGAGGTCGAGATCGTGGTGCTCGGCAACTGGCAGCGCTGCCTGCTGGACGCCGCCGCAGGGCAGGTCGACGTGATCCTGGCCTACAGCACCGTGCAACGCGAGCAGAGCATGCGTTTTTCCAGCGTGCCGGTGCTGCGCGAAGAGGTCGCGGTGTTCGTCAATCGCCGCCATCCAGTGCGGTTCGAACGCCTCGAAGACCTGGCCGGTTACCGCGGCGGCTTGCTGTTCGGCGAAAGCTACGGCCTGGAGTTCGACCGCTTTGTCGCCCGGCACCGCAATATCGAATGGGTGTCCGACAGCCAGCAGAATTTTGGCAAGCTGATTCGCGGCCGTATCGACTTCATCACCCAGGAACGGCGCACCGGGCAGTTGTTCGTCGAGCGCCTGCCGGGGGCCGAAGACATCGTCGCCTTGCCCGCGGCCCTGAGCGTCGACTACCTGCGGATCGCGGTGTCGCGGCGCTCCCCGTTGGCCCGGCGCATGGCGGAAATCGATGCGCAACTGCAGCGCATGGTCGATGCCGGCGAGATCGAACGCTGGCTGAATGAAAGCGAGGCCACTTACCGCGACATGCTCAAGCTACCGGCGGATGCCCGATGATCAGCGCCCGGCCCGGCGGCCTGCTGCGACGCCTGCTGCTATTCATCCTGCTGTTCAGCCTGTGTTTCACCGTGCTTGCCAGCACCGTGCAGCTGTATTTCGAGTACCGCCGGGAAATGCGCGACATCGATTCGCGCATGGCGCTGATCCGCGCCGGTTACCTGGCCAGCCTGGAGCGCAGCCTGTGGGACCTGAACCAGGAGCAACTGAATGTGCAGCTGCGCGGCCTGGTGGACTTCTCCGACGTGGCCCGGGTGCACCTGCGCAGCCCGGACTTCGACCTCGTGCAGGGCAACCCCGAGCCGCGCGGACCGCTGCGCATCGAGCGTTTCGAGCTGGATTACCAGCCCCCGAGCGGTGGCTCGCGGCACCTGGGCCAGCTGGAAGTCAGTACCGACCTGGGCGCCGTGCATCGGCGCCTGTACGCCACCGGGCTGACCAGCCTGCTGTGGATGAGCGTGTTTCTCTGCGGCCTGGCGGTGGCGTTGTCGGGGCTGTTCTACCGACTGGTGACCCGTCACCTGCAAGTGATGGCCGGATTCGCCCGGCGCGTCGCTGACGGCGATTGGCATGAGCCGCTGCGCCTGGACAAGAGCCGCCGCGGCGGCGAAGACGAAATCGATACCGTGGCCCACGCCCTGGATGACATGCGCAGGGCGATCCTCAGCGATATCGACCGCCGTGAAGTCGATCGCCTGGCCTTGCAGGACAAGCGCGACGAGCTGCAGAAAATGGTCGAGCGGCGCACCGCCAGCCTGATGCGCGCCAAGGACGAGGCCGAAGCGGCCAACCTCGCCAAGTCGCGGTTTCTCGCCACCATGAGCCACGAGTTGCGCACGCCGCTCAACGGCATCCTCGGCATGGCCGAACTGCTGCGCGGCGCGCCCCTCGACGAGCGCGACGGCAAACGCCTGGAAGCCCTGTACAAAGCCGGGGAAGGCCTGCTGACGATCCTCAACGAGGTGCTGTATTTCGCCCGGCTGGAGGAGGGCGAAAGCCATCCGGAACCGGTGGACTTCTCGGTGCGGCAACTGATCGACGAAGTGCTGACGCTGCTGGAGCCGCGGGCACAGGGCAACGGTACCCGCCTGCACAGCCGGATCGATGGGCAACTGGCCGAGCGCCTGCACGGCGCCGAGCAGTTCTTGCGCCAGGTGTTGAGCAACCTGCTGGCCAACGCGATCAAGTTCACCACGGCCGGGCAGATCGTCGTGGCGGTCGAGGTGGTGCCGCAGGCGGCGCAGCAGGGCGGCCAGCGTCTGCGCCTGAGCGTCAGCGACAATGGCATCGGCATTGCCCCGGCGATGCAGGAGAAGATTTTCGAGCGTTTCACCCAGGCCAGCGAAGAGGTCGCGCAGCGTTATGGCGGCACCGGCCTGGGCCTGGCGATCAGCAAGCATCTGGTGGAGTTGCTCGGCGGCCGCATTGGCGTCGACAGCGAAGTGGGGCGGGGCAGTCGCTTCTGGTTCGAGCTGGAGTTGCAGGCCGCCGTTGGCGGCAGCGAAGTCGCGACGGCCAGCACGCCGGTCCAGGCGCTGGAGATTCTGGTGGTCGAGGATGTGGCGCTGAACCGCGAGGTGGTCAGCGGCCTGCTGGAGAGCGATGGGCACCGGGTCTGGCTCGCCGAAGAGGCCAGCCAGGCCCTGGCGCTCTGCCGGCAGCGGCGTTTCGACCTGATGCTGCTGGACGTGCACCTGCCAGGCATCAGCGGCGTCGAACTGTGCAAACGCATTCGTGGCACGCCGGGGGCCAATCGCGACTGTCGGATCTTCGCCCTGACTGCCAGCGTCCAGCCGGCCCTGGTGCGCAGCTACCTGGAGGCCGGCATGCAAGGCATTCTGGCCAAGCCGCTGAAACTGCACAGCCTGCGCCAGGCACTGGCGGGCCAGGCGCCGCTGGCTGCCGCGGCACAGACCGATGAAGAACTGGACGGGGCGTTGCTGGAAACCCATCGTGCCTTGCTGGGCACCGAGAAACTCAAGGGCCTGCTGATGGTACTGCGCGATTCGTTGGCCCAGCACCGGGTGACGCTCACGGACGCCATCGCGGCCGACGACTGCACTGAGATCGCCCATCTGGCCCACCGCCTGGCCGGGAGCAGCGACTCTATGGGCCTGAGCGCCCTGGCCAGGGTCATGCGGGCGCTGGAGGCGGCGGCGCTGGGCAACGATCAGCAGGCGGTGCAGCGCCTGGCCCCGCAGGTGAACGCGCAATTGCAACGCTCCCTGCAGACCCTGGATGCACTGCTGGAGGGCTGACGTACAAAATCCTTACGACTTTTTACATCTTTGATCTTCAGGTTCAACGCGAACTTACATGGCTTTCCAATAATCGCTTGAACCGCGCCGGGCGCGGTCCTCGAAGCTTATTGGAGATAATAATAATGAACTGCCGTAAAGCTGATCCTTCCCCGCGCCATGACGTCCTGTCAGCCGCCGCGCCCCTCACTGACTGCTGAGGTGCCGACATGAGCGAATCTATCGAACGCAAAGGCATCCACCTGACCCGGGCCTTGAAGAGCCGGCACATTTTCATGTTGTCGCTGGGCGGGGTGATCGGCACCGGGCTGTTCATGGGCTCCGGCGTGATCATCAACCAGGGCGGCCCGGTCGGGGCCATCCTGGCGTACCTGGTGGCCGGTTTCCTGATGTACCTGGTGATGGTCTGCCTGGGCGAGCTGTCGGTGCAGATGCCGGTATCCGGCTCGTTCCAGACCCACGCCACGAAGTTCATCGGTCCGGCCACCGGCTTCATGATCGGCTGGGTGTACTGGATGAGCTGGGCCACCACCGTGGGCCTGGAATTCACCGCCGCCGGGATGCTGATGGAGCGCTGGTTCCCCGGCGTGCCGATCTGGTACTGGTCGGGGCTGTTCGTGGCGGTGCTGTTCGGCATCAACGCCCTGGCCACCCGCGCTTTCGGTGAGGCGGAATACTGGTTCTCCGGGATCAAGGTGGCGGCGATCCTGGGCTTTATCGTGGTCGGTGTGCTGGTGATCTTCGGCGCGATCCCGCTGGCCAGCGGCGCACCGGCGCCGATGATGAGCAACCTGATCGGCGACACCCTGTTTCCCAACGGCCTCTCGGCGGTGTTCGCGGTGATGATGACCGTGGTCTACGCCTTCCAGGGCTGCGAGATCATGGGCGTGGCGGCGGGGGAGACCGACCAGCCGGAGAAAAGTATCCCGCGGGCGGTGCGCAACGTGGTGTTCCGCGTGCTGATCTTCTACGTGCTGGCGATCGTGGTGCTGTCGGCCATCGTGCCCTGGCAGCAAGCGGGGCTGATGGAAAGCCCGTTCGTCCAGGTGTTCGACATGGTCGGTATTCCTTATGCCGCCGACCTGATGAACTTCGTGATCCTCACCGCGATCCTCTCGGTCGGCAACTCGGGCCTCTACGCCTCGACCCGGATCCTGTGGGCCATGTCGAAAACCGGCATGGCCCCCAAAAGCCTGTCGCCACTGAGCAAGCGCGGCGTGCCGCTGCGGGCGCTGAGCATCACCCTGGGTTTTGCCCTGATCTCGCTGATGACCAGCTTCATCGCCGCCGACACGCTGTTCATGGTGCTGATGGCCGTGAGCGGCATGTCCGGCACCGTGACCTGGATCGTCATCGCCCTGGCCCAGTACAAGTTCCGCCGCGCCTACCTGCGCGACGGCGGCCAGCTCAGTGACCTGAAATACCGGGCGCCGTGGTTCCCGCTCCTGCCGCTACTGTGCATCGGCCTGTGCTGCTCGCTGTTCGTGTTCCTGGCCATGGACGCGACCCAGCGGCCTTCGTTGTACTGGGGCTTCGGCTTTATCGCGCTGTGCTACGGCGCCTACTACCTGGTGCAGCGCAAGCGCCAGCCGGTGCTGGCGCCAACCGTGCCGGTGTAGGTCCGGCCGCTGTAACAAAAAACGCGACAGGCGACTGTCGCGTTTTCGTTTGTGCCAACCGAATCCTGTAGCCGCTGCCGCAGGCTGCGATCGGGGCACAGCCCCGTAAACCGGACGACGCGGTGTGACTGACTCTCGGCGGTGTCTGGGCTGGCGACCGCTACGCAGTCGATCGCAGCCTCGCTTTGGCTCAGCAGCGGCTACAAAGGCCGCTCCCCTGTAGCCAGTTGTTCAAAGTTGTAACACCACGCCGGCCGCGCACCGCGGAACAGAAAAATAACTCAATGAAAACAAGCAAGTAGCGCCTGTTTACCGCTGTTACAAGGCCCCGGACCGCGGATTGTCGCCTTGCTGAACACTCGTTTAGTATCGTCGGCAAGTCGTCCCCACCTCACGCCAAACACAATAATTCGAGGACTCACATGACTACTCTGTCGTCGCTGCTCTGTCAGGTCGAAGCAGGCGTTGCCTGGATCACCCTCAACCGCCCCGACCAACGTAATGCGCTGGACATTCCCACGCTGCACAAACTCCACGGCCTGCTGGATGACTGCAACGCCGATCCCGCGGTCCGCGTGCTGGTGCTGACCGGTAGCGGCCGCAGCTTTTGCGCGGGCGCCGACCTTACCGAGTGGGCCGAAGCCGAGGCCCGTGGGGCGCTGGAAAGTTATGGCTGGACCGAAACCGCCCACGCGCTGATGGGCCGCCTGTACAGCCTGGATAAACCGACCATCGCCGCGATCAACGGCACCGCGGTCGGCGCCGGAATGGACCTGAGCCTGTGTTGCGACCTGCGCATCGCTGCCCGATCGGCGCGGTTCAAGGCGGGCTACACCAGCATGGCGTACTCGCCGGACGCCGGCGCCAGTTGGCACCTGCCGCGGCTGATCGGCAGCGAACAGGCCAAGCGCCTGTTGTTTCTCGATGAGCCCTGGGGAGCCGAGCGTGCCCTGGCGGCCGGGCTGGTCGGCGAGGTGTGCGCCGACGAACAGCTGTCGAGTGTGGCCGGGGCGCTGGCCGCACGCCTGGCCAGCGGGCCGACCTTTGCCTTTGCCCAGACCAAGCAGCTATTGCGCGAAGGCGCCGGGCGCAGCCTGCCCGAGCAACTGCGGGCCGAGCTGGCCGCCGGCCTGCTGTGCGGGCGCAGCGCGGATGGCGCCGAGGCCCTGCGCGCCGCGACGGAAAAACGCGCGCCGAACTTTATCGGGCGCTAGGCCCGACCCTGTAGGAGCAGCCGGTCGACGTTCGATTGCTCGCGATGGCGCCATGCCTGACGCACCGCGGCGTCTACATCGCCAACAAGCGGGCTCCTGCAGGTCCCTCAATAAAAACGCACAACAGGTAGCACCATGAATTTCCAACTGAGCCAAGAACAAGAAATGCTGGTGGATGCGGTTCGCAGCTTCGTCGCCAAGGAACTGTTGCCCCATGAGGAGGCGGTAGACCGCGT
The DNA here is from genome assembly GCF_002843625.1 of Pseudomonas sp. 09C 129. NCBI lineage: Bacteria > Pseudomonadati > Pseudomonadota > Gammaproteobacteria > Pseudomonadales > Pseudomonadaceae > Pseudomonas > Pseudomonas sp. 09C 129. The sequence goes on from NZ_CP025261.1 coordinate 3,408,590, forward strand.
CGACGAAGTCCCTGCGGAACTGGCCGCGCAGATTCGCGGCAAGGCCATCGCCGCCGGTTTCTATGCCTTCAACATGCCCGAGGAAGTCGGCGGCGGTGGCCTGGACTATCTGTCCCAGGCGCTGATCGAGCGCGAGCTGTCCAAGTGTTCCTGGGCCCTGCATGTGTTTGTCGCACGGCCGTCGAAGATTCTCATGGCCTGCACCGGCCAGCAGATCGACGACTACCTGCTGCCCTGCATCCAGGGCGAGAAGATCGATTGCTTTGCCCTCACCGAACCGGGCGCCGGTTCCGACGCCAACGCGATCAAGACCCGTGCGGTCCGCGACGGCGATGACTTCATCCTCAATGGCAGCAAGCATTTCATCAGCCACGCCGGGCACGCCGATTTCGCGATTGTCTTTGCCGTGACCGACACCTACGAGCACAACGGTCGCAAGCGCAACGCCGTGACCTCGTTCCTGGTGGACCGCGGCACGCCGGGCCTGACCATTCGCCGCGGGCCCAAATGCGTGAGCAACCGCGGTTACCACACCTTCGAGATGTTCTTCGACGACTGTCGCGTGCCGGCGTCCAAGGTGCTGGGCGAAGTCGGCAAGGGCTGGGAGGTGGCCAACGCCTGGCTCACCGCCGGCCGCGTGATGGTCGCGGCCAACTGTGTCGGCCAGGCCCAGCGCGCGCTGGATGCATCGCTGCAATGGGCGGCGGATCGCCAACAGTTCGGCCAGCCGATCGGCAGCTACCAGGGGGTCTCGTTCAAGCTGGCCGACATGGCCACGCAGATCCGCGCGGCCGAGCTGTTGACCCTGCACACCGCCTGGAAGATGGACCAGGGCAGCATGACCGACGGCGAGGCCGGCATGGCCAAGCTGTTCGCCAGTGAGGTGCTCGGGCGCGTGGCCGACGAAGCGGTGCAGATTTTCGGCGGCATGGGCCTGATGGACGAAGGGCCGGTGGAGCGCATCTGGCGCAACGCGCGGATCGAGCGGATCTGGGAGGGCACCTCGGAGATCCAGCGGCACATCATTTCCCGCGAACTGCTGCGTCCGCTGTTGCGCTGAGCCGCCTGGAGAATGCCCATGTCCCAGATTCTTCGCGACAACCTCAAACGACTGCTCGCACCGCGCCACCTGGCCTTTGTCGGGGGGCGCAGCATGGCCCGGGCGCTGCGGCGCTGCGCCGAAGGCGGTTTCCAGGGCCCGATGTGGCTGGTCAACCCGCAGCATGCCAGCCTCGAAGGCGTGCCCTGCGTACCCAGCGTGGCCGAGCTGCCCTGTGGTCCGGATGCGGTGTTCGTCGCCACCAACCGAGAGCTGACCCTGACCTGCGTCGCCGAGCTGGCGGCCAAGGGCGCGGGCGGGGCGATCTGCTATGCCTCGGGCTTTGCCGAGACCGGCGCCGCGGGCCAGGCCCTGCAACGGCAGCTGCTCGAAGCCGCCGGCAACATGGCCCTGCTGGGCCCCAACTGTTATGGCTTGCTCGACTATCTGCACAACGCGGCGCTGTGGCCGGTGGCCCACGGCGGCCAGCCGGTGGAGAAGGGCGTGGCGGTGCTGACCCAGAGCGGCAACTTTGCCTACAACCTGTCGATGAGCGACCGCTCGTTGCCGGTGGCGTACATGGCCTCGGTGGGTAACCAGGCGCAGCTGGGCATCGCCGAACTGATGGACGTGCTGCTCGACGAGCCGCGGGTGACTGCCATCGGCCTGCACCTGGAAGGTTTGAAAAATGTGCCCGGCTTTGCCAGGGCGGCGTACAAGGCGCTGGAGAAGGGTATTCCGATCGTCGCGCTGAAAACCGGGGTGTCGCAGATCGGAGCCGAACTGGCCTTGAGTCACACCAGTTCGCTGTCCGGTTCCGATGCGCTGTACGACAGCCTGTTCGCCCGCCTCGGGGTGATCCGCGTCAGTGGCCCGGTGAGTTTCGTCGAGACGCTCAAGGCCGCCGCCTGCGGCGCGCTGCCGGCGGGCGACAGCCTGGTCGCGCTGGCCTGTTCCGGTGGCGATGCCGGGTTGATCGCCGACTATGCCGAACGCAACGAGCTGAGTCTGGTCAAGTTCGACCCCAGCCAGCGCGCCGAGCTGGCCCAGGTGTTGCCGGCCTACGCCAACCTGGTCAACCCGCTGGATTTCACCACCGCGATCTGGGGCGATGGCGAGGCCCTGACCCGCATGCTCGACAGTGCCCTGCGCAGCACGGCCGACGCGGCCATGCTGGTGCTCGATTACCCGGCGCCATTCACCGGCGAGCGCAAGGAGTGCGACCTGCTGCTGGAGCTTTACTGCGCGGCGCTGGAGCGCCACGGCAAGACCGGTTTCGTCACCTCGGCCTTTCCCGAGCTGTTGCCGGCCAGCGCCCGCGAGCGTTTGCACGCCCGCGGCGTGGCGGCCTTGCAGGGGGTGGAGGACGGGCTGGCGGCCTGGCGCCGCATCGTGCGCTATCAAGCTTCGCGCCAGGCGCTGCTGGATCTTGGCGAGGCGGCGATGGCGCCGCTGTGTCCGCAGGCCTTGCCAGAGTCCTTGTCAGGGGGCGGGCGGTTGCTCGACGAGTGGCAATCGAAACAGGCCTTGCAGGTCTTCGGTCTGCCGATCCCCAGCGGCGTCTTGAGCACCCCGGACGGTGCCCTGCAAGCGGCCCAGGGGCTGGGTTACCCGCTGGTGCTCAAGGCGGTCAGCACGCAGTTGCCGCACAAGACCGAGGTCGGCGCCGTGGCACTGAACCTGGGTTCCCCGGCGGCGTTGAGCGTGGCGCTGGAGCAGATGGGCCGCCGGATCGCCGCCTGCGCCCCGCTGGTGCCGTTCACCCAGGTGCTGCTGGAACCCATGGCCAGTGCGCCGCTGGCCGAGCTGATCGTCGGCATCAAGCGGGAAAACGATTTTGCCCTGGCGCTGGTCATCGGCGCGGGGGGCGTGCTGGTGGAACTGCTCCAGGACAGCCGCAGCCTGTTGCTGCCGACCACCGATGGCGCCATTCGCGCGGCCGTGCTCAGCCTGCGCAGCGCGGTGCTGCTGCAGGGCTTTCGCGGGCGCGAGCCGGCGGACCTCGACGCGCTGGTGGCGGCGATCCGCGCGGTGGCGGACTACGCCTGCGAAAACGCCGGGCAGTTGCTCGAACTCGATGTGAACCCATTGTTGGTCGGTGCCCGGGGCACCCTTGCGGTCGATGCGTTGATACGCCTCGGCCACGCCTGAGGAGATGAACATGCACAGCACTACCTTGACCGGCGGCCAGGCCCTGGTACGCCTGCTCGCCAATTACGGTGTCGATACGGTATTCGGCATCCCCGGCGTGCACACGCTGGAGCTGTATCGCGGCCTGCCCGGCAGCGGCATCCGCCATGTCCTGACCCGTCACGAGCAGGGCGCGGGCTTCATGGCCGACGGCTACGCCCGGGTCAGTGGCAAGCCGGGGGTGTGTTTCGTCATCACCGGTCCCGGCGTGACCAATGTCGCGACCGCCATCGGCCAGGCCTACGCCGACTCGATCCCGATGCTGGTGATTTCCAGCGTCAACCACACCGCCAGCCTCGGCAAGGGTTGGGGCTGCCTGCACGAAACCCAGGACCAGCGGGCGATGACCGCGCCGATCACCGCGTTCTCCGCGGTGGCCCTGAGTGCCGAGGACCTGCCCGAGCTGATTGCCCGCGCCTACGCGGTGTTCGACAGCGAGCGCCCGCGGCCGGTGCATATCTCGGTGCCGCTGGATGTGCTGGCGGCGCCAGTGGCCCGGGACTGGAGCACTGAAGTGCGGCGCTGCCCGGGCCGCGGCGTACCGGCGGCGCAGGCCCTGGACCAGGCGGCGGCCAGGCTGCAGGCCGCCCGGCGGCCGATGATCATCGCCGGCGGCGGCGCGCTCGATGCAGCGCAGGAGCTGCAACAGCTCAGTACGCGCCTGGCCGCGCCGTTTTTCAGCAGTGTCGCCGGCAAGGGATTGCTGGCGCCTGATGCCCCGCTGAACGCCGGCTCGACCCTGTGTGTCGAGCCTGGCTGGCAATTGATCGGCGAAGCCGATGTGGTGCTGGCCGTGGGCACCGAGATGGCCGACACCGACTATTGGCGCGAGCGCCTGCCGCTGAATGCCGAGCTGCTGCGGGTGGACATCGACCCGCGCAAGTTAAATGACTTCTATCCCTGTGCGCTGGCCTTGCAGGGCGACGCCCGGCAGACGGTCGCGGCCTTGTTGCAGCGCCTGGAGCCAAGGCCCCGGGACGCGACGGCGGCCATCGAGGCGGTGGCGCGGCTGCGCGCGGCGGTACGCGCCGGCCATGGCCCCCTGCAGCTGATCCACCAGGCGATTCTCGAACGGGTGGCCGCGGAGCTGCCGGAGCAGGCCTTTGTCAGCAGCGACATGACCCAGCTGGCCTACACCGGCAACTACCTGTTCGCCAGCCGGGCGCCGCGCAGCTGGTTGCACCCGACAGGCTACGGCACCCTGGGTTATGGGCTGCCGGCGGGGATCGGCGCCAAGTTCGGCGCGCCGCAGCGGCCCGGGCTGGTGCTGGTCGGCGACGGTGGCCTGCTGTACACCGCGCAGGAGCTGGCGACCGCGGTCGAGGAGCTGGACAGCCCGCTGGTGATCCTGCTGTGGAACAACGACGCATTGGGGCAGATCCGCGACGACATGCTCGGCCTGGATATCGAACCGATCGGCGTGTTGCCGCGCAATCCGGATTTCGCCGCGCTGGGCCGCGCCTTCGGTTGCACCGTGGCCCAGCCGCAGAGCCTGGAGCAATTGCAGAACGAGTTGCGCAGCGGCTTTCGCCGCAACGGCGTGACCCTGATCGAACTCAAGCACGCCTGCGCGCGCTGACCCTCAACGCTTTTTGCGGGGACTCTTACCATGCGTTTTTCCGATCTGACTCAACGTATCGCCGGCGACGGTGCCGCCGCCTGGGGCATTCACTACCGGGCCCTGGCCAAGCAGGAGCAGGGTGAAGACATCCTGCTGCTGTCGGTCGGCGACCCGGATTTCGACACCCCGGCGCCGATCGTGCAGGCGGCTATCGACAGCCTGCTGTCCGGCAATACCCATTACACCGACGTGCGAGGCAAGCGCAGCCTGCGCGAAAGCATTGCCCGGCGGCACCGCCAGCGCAGCGGCCAGCAGGTCGGCGCCGATCAGGTGATGGTGCTGGCCGGTGCCCAATGCGCGCTGTTCAGCGTTGCCCAGTGCCTGCTCGATCCGGGCGACGAGGTGCTGGTCGCCGAACCGATGTATGTCACCTATGAAGCGGTGTTCGGCGCCTGTGGCGCCGTGGTGGTGCCGGTGCCGGTGCGTTCCGAGAACGGCTTTCGGGTGTTGCCTGAGGACGTTGCCGCGCGCATTACCCCGCGTACCCGGGCCATGGCGCTGAACAGCCCGCACAATCCGTCGGGCGCCAGCTTGCCGCGCAGCACCTGGCAGGCCCTGGCCGAGTTGTGTATCAAGCATGACCTGTGGCTGATTTCCGATGAGGTCTACAGCGAGCTGCTGTTCGACGGCGAGCACATCAGCCCGGCCAGCCTGGCGGGCATGGCCGAGCGTACGGCGACCCTCAACAGCCTGTCGAAATCCCATGCCATGACGGGGTGGCGGCTGGGCTGGGTGGTCGCGCCGCCGGCGCTGGCGGCGCACCTGGAAAACCTCGCCCTGTGCATGCTCTACGGCTCGCCGGAATTTATCCAGGATGCCGCCGTGGTCGCCCTGGACAGCGGTTTGCCGGAGCTGGACGCGATGCGCGAGGCCTATCGCCAGCGCCGCGACCTGGTCTGTGAATGCCTGGCCGATTGCCCCGGCGTGCGCGCGCTGAAACCCGATGGCGGGATGTTCGTGATGGTCGATATCCGCGAAACCGGGCTCAGCGCCCAGGCGTTCGCCGATCGCCTGCTGGAGCGCCATGGGGTGTCGGTGCTGGCCGGCGAGGCCTTCGGCCCAAGCGCCGCCGGGCATATCCGCCTGGGGCTGGTCCTCGGTGCGGCGCCACTGCGCGAGGCCTGCCAGCGGATCGCCCGCTGTGCCCGTGAGTTGCTGGAGGCTGCGATCGATGCGTGATTACAGCCGACTATTCATCGATGGGGCCTGGCGCCTGCCGTCGGGGCAGGGCAGGGCCGAGGTCGCCGACCCGGCCACCGAGCAAGTGGTCGGTAGGGTCCCTCTGGGCGACGAACGCGATGTCGATAACGCCGTGGCCGCGGCCCGGCGCGCCTTCGGCCCATGGTCGCGAACACCGTCGGCGGTGCGTGCCGGTTATATCCGGGCGCTGGCCGGGCAGTTGCGTCAGCGCGCCGGCGAGATGGCCGCGCTGATCACCGCTGAGCTGGGCATGCCGGTGCAGTGGTGCCGCGCGGTGCAGGTCGACGGGCCGATCGTCGGGTTGGAGCAGTACGTCGAACTCGCCGGGGCGATGGACGAAGTACGCGAGGTCGGCAACTCGCTGGTGGTCCGCGAACCCGTGGGCGTCTGCGCCTTTATCAATCCCTGGAACTATCCGTTGCATCAACTGATCGGCAAGCTCGCGCCGGCCTTGGCGGCGGGCTGCACGGTGGTGCTCAAGCCGAGCCAGGAAACGCCGCTGCATGCTTTTCTGCTGGCTGAAATGATCGAGGCCATCGGCCTGCCGGCCGGGGTGTTCAACCTGGTCAGCGGGCCGGGCTCGAAGGTCGGCGAAGCCCTGGCCCGGCACCCGGACGTCGACATGCTGTCGTTCACCGGCTCCACCGGCGCCGGGGTGCGCGTGGCCCAGGCCGCGGCGCCGTCGGTGAAGCGGGTGTGCCTGGAGCTGGGCGGCAAGTCGCCGCTGTTGATCGGCGAGGATGCCGACCTGGCTGCGGCGGTGCGTTATGGCGTGCAGGACGTGATGATCAACTCCGGCCAGACCTGCACCGCGCTGACTCGCATGCTGCTGCCGGCCAGGCGTTATGCCGAGGCGCTGGAGCTGGCGGTGGAAGAGGCGCGGAGCCTGCGCATGGGCGACCCTCTGGACCCGCAGAGTTTTCTCGGGCCGATGTGCTCGGCCTCCCAGCGTCACACCGTTGAGGCCTACATCCAGCTCGGCGAGCAGGAAGGCGCGCGCCTGCTGTGGGGCGGTGCGGCGCAGTACGAGCGGGGCCATTATGTCGCGCCGACCCTGTTCGCCGATGTCGACAACCGCATGCGCATCGCCCAGGAGGAAATCTTCGGCCCGGTGCTGTGCCTGATTCCCTATGCCGACGAGGCCCAGGCCGTCGCCCTGGCCAACGATTCGCCGTTCGGCCTGTCCAGCGGGGTCTGGGCCGCCCGCCCCGAACGCGCCCTGGGCCTGGCCCGGCAACTGCGCGCCGGGCAGTGCTTCATCAACGGCGCGGCGTTCAACTACCAGGCGCCGTTCGGTGGCTACAAGCAGTCCGGCAACGGTCGCGAATGGGGCGAGGAGGGCCTGGCCGAGTTTGTCGAAACCAAGGCCATCCAGTGCTGAATCCCGTTACGCCGGTGGCGGGGCACAGAGCTTTGCGCTGTTGTGTCTGGCCATTTGGCTGCACGCTTGATCCCGCCTTGTTGCGCTACCCGGGCGGCCGGTTTTTCCGCCCGAACCACGCCTTGCTCATTGGAATATGCCTAAGGAACCTGCCATGAATGTACTGATCGTCCACGCCCACCCCGAGCCGCAATCCTTTACCGCCGCCCTGCGTGACCAGGCGCTGCGCACCCTCGAGGCCCAGGGGCATCAGGTGCAGGTCAGCGACCTGTACGCGATGCACTGGAACCCGGTGGCCAGTGCCGCCGATTTTTCCTCACGGGAGAATCCCGACTACCTGGTGTACGCGCTGGAACAACGCCTGGGGGTGAAAAGCCAGTCGATCGCCGCGGACATCCGCCAGGAGCTCGACAAGCTGCTGTGGGCGGACTTGTTGATCCTGAATTTTCCGATCTTCTGGTTTTCGGCGCCGGCGATCCTCAAGGGCTGGATCGACCGGGTGCTGGTGTCCGGGATCTGCTATGGCGGCAAGCGTTTCTACGACCAGGGCGGCCTGAGCGGCAAGAAGGCACTGGTCAGCGTGACCCTGGGCGGTCGCGAGCACATGTTTGGCGAGGGGGCGATTCACGGGCCGCTGAACGACATGCTGCGGCCGATCCTGCGCGGCACCCTGGCCTATGTCGGGTTCAAGGTGCTGGAGCCCTTCGTCGCCTGGCATGTGCCTTACATCAGCGATCAGGCCCGCGAGGAGTTCCTGGTGGCTTACCGGCGCCGACTGGAGCAGCTCGCTGACGACCTGCCGATTGAATTTCCACGGTTGTCACAGTTCGACGAGGCGCTGTACCCGCTCGGCTGACGAGGCCCGGGCGCCCAGGCGATGGCTGTCCCAGCGCTTGGCTATGCTGTTGCTGCCGACCGCCGGTCTGCCGTGCGCCGCCTGTCCGTCGGTTCGGGCAACCGGGAAACCAGGGGCCTGGAGTAACCTGACAGACAGCACTTCGCCCGGGCCGAATCGGAGGACAGGGCATGAATGATGAGTCCCGCGAGCAGGGCGAGCCGTTCAAGCGGCTGTTCTTCGCCTTGCCCTGCACCGCCGCCCAACGCCGGGCCATTGCCCAGTGGCGCAGCGCCCTGGGGCTCAGGAGCGGCCGGCCGGTGCCGGCGGAAAACTTTCATTTGACCCTGATGTTCCTGGGCTCGGTCACCGTGGCGCAGATTCCGCGGATCTGCGCCGCGGCGGCGAACGTGCGAACGCCCGGTGAGGCGCTGCACGTCCCGCTCGACCGCCTGGAGGTCTGGCGCCGGGCCGGGGTCTTGTTGCTGGCGCCGGCACAGGCGCCGCTGGCGTTGCGTCAGCTGGTGTATGCCTTGCAGGAAGCGCTGCTGCCCCTTGGGTTGGTCGATTCGCCGCGGGAATTTCGCCCACACTTGACCTTGATGCGCGACTATCGGGCGCCAGTGCCCGAGTCCCAGACCCCTGCGGATTTTCAGCTGAGTGCCCGGCACTTTGCCCTGTACGAGTCGCATAAGGGCCGTTATCGGTCGCTGGCCGAATGGGCGCTGGCGCGGTGACGCTCGGGGCAACCCTGTCAACAGGTTCGCCGGTCAGCCGAAATCCGAGTGCCCCAGGGCCTGCACGTTATAGTTGATGAGGCCGAATCAATGGGAGGAGGACATGCGCCAGATCGTCAGCAAAGAGCCGTGGTGGGCCGCGCCGCCGAAACCGGGCCAGGATGAGTCCGAGCTGGACTGGGGCTGGCTGGTCACTTACAACGAGGGCGAGCCGCGCTTCGAGTTCGTCAAGGAGCGCCCTTCGGAGCAGGAGATCCGTCAGCGCAAGAGTTGCCGGACCACGCCGTCCGAGTAGCCGATCGGCGCGGAGGGCAATCTTGCGCGACCCTCACTGCTTGTAGCCGATCTGCCGCAGCAGGTTCTTGCGCCAGAGGATGTCGTCGTCGCCTTCCAGGCCCTTGGCGCAGAAGCCATCCACCACCCCCAGCACCGCCCGGCCCTGCGCCGTTTCAGCGAGAATCACCTGGCTCGGGTTGGCGGTCGCGCAGAAAATGCGGCACACCTCAGGCACCATCTTCAGGGTGTTGAGCACGTTCAACGGATAAAAACCGTCGCCGAGAAACACGATAAAGCTATGGCCGGCGGCGATCGCCTGGGCGTTCTTTTGCGCCAGCGCGATCATCGTCGGATCGCTGCCGGACCAGCGCACCAGGCATTGGCCGGAGGCTTCGCAAAAGGCCAGGCCAAAGGCGATGTTCGGCACGCTGGCGACCAGGGCTTCGTGGATGTCCTCGACGGACTTGATGAAGTGGGTCTGGCCGAAAATGAAGTTGGTGGCTTCCGGCTTGTCGATGTTCACGCTGATCAATTGCATCTCGAACCACTCCTTGCCGATGTCGCGCGGCGCTGGGGGGCGTTGACGGAAAAGGGGGCGCCCGTCGTAGCCCGTTATCGGCGAGGCGGGATTGCTTGCTGCAACAGATCAAGCATAGCCACTCATGGATGGCTGCCGGGTTGGTCATGCCTGAACGATGGCCGTCAACAGCTGATCGGCCCGTTCGTTCCTGACCGTCGGTGCCTAGAACTTCGCGTAATTCAATGCGTCGACAATCAGCGAGCCACCCACGCCGGTCAGCGACAGCAGCAGAGCGCGCACCAGTGGTTCCTCCGAATAACGCGAGAAGGCCCCAGTGCTGAGGGTATTGATGCGCTCGCGGATCAGTTTGAGCTTGCTGTAGAGCGGTGTGTTGTCGGGTGTTTCCAACAGGTGGTTATCAAGACGTTGTAACGCCGCGCGCCGAGCCTTTTCCGCGGCACGTCGCAGCGACAGAGCGGAAACGAGCAAGATCAGGGTGGTCAGCAGGAAGGAAATGACAATGCTGGGCGGTGTCGGCCAGTTATCGAACACACTGTTGCGTGACGCGATCAGGATCAACATGACGACCGTGGGGGCATAGATCAGGCGATTGACGGTCGCCGTGCGCTTGGCGATCAGTTGCATGTCCATCCAGTCGTCGATGCAGGGGTGCAGAGGCACGCCGAAAACCCTCCAGTGCTCCTTGCGCAGTGCTTTTGGCCAGATCGCGTAATGCGTGCTCAGGTTGCGGATGAACCGTGTCAGCAGGAGGTTGGCATCCACTACCCAGAACACCAACAGCTGGAAGGTCAGGGTTGGCAGCAGCCAGTTCAACATCCAGATCGATGACTCGCCCCGAATGGGCGCGCCTTCCATTGGCCAGAGCACGAAGAGCGCGCTGGTGATTACGACGAATATCCAGGTGGCGAGGAGGGCGCGCAGCATTCGGGCGCCGAAGGTGCCAGCCACGCAGTGTTCTCTCCAGAAGCTCGTGACGAAAATGATCCTGCGCTTGTCGGCAACATATGACTGGATTGTGGTCGTCAGTCTCTTCGGCGTGTGCCAGTCGCGCTCGCTGACTAAGAGCGGGAACAGGATCAGGAACAGGCAACGTCCCAGGGCGGCTCGCCACCTATGTGGCGTTGTTCCCCTTTCTCGGTTGACCAGGCGCAGTAGCTGCCCCCACAGGCTCATCTGCAGCCTGCTCATGTGTCGATCCAGGTGGTAGGCCTTTTCGATCTCGACACGGTTGATGCGCAGGGTGCGCCAACCCCAGGCCAGCGCCGTGATCGAGATGACCACGGCGAGCAGGCGCAGGGCCAAGGTGGGCCAGGCACTGATGCCCTCGAACAGGAACATCGGTTCACCCAGCCCGTCATCCGTCAATGCACGCCGGATCTGGTACATCCACAGCAAGGCCAGGACGAATACCACGATCGGTACCACGACGTACCACGCCGAGGCGTCGAACAAGCCACTGCTTGCAGGAACGGGGACCGGTCCGGGTTGCGCTGGTTGGGGCTGATGACGGCGGATAAGTTCCGAGCAAACGATGCCCAGCAGGATCAGTACGAAGGCGGTCCACATGAACTCCACGCGCCAGAACCGCATGGCGAGCCACGCCGACAGTCCGGACACCACATACAGCGTCAGCGGGATACTGTGCACCCAGGCTGGCAGTTTGCTGTCTCTGGATTGCGCATAGGTCCACCACCAGCCAAGGAGGATCACCACTACCAGCAGGATGAACGTCAGCGGCCCGGCCCAGAAAAACGACTGTCTTTCATCGAGCTTGTCGCGTACCGACTGGGAGAGTTCGGGATAAGGAGGGGGCGAAGGATCCTGCAGGCAACGCAACGCCATGAGGTCGTGCGTTGCTTGCCGGGTCTGGCCGGGTGCCGCGCAATCCTTGGGGCGTTCGGCACTCTGCTTGTTTGACAGGGGGATGAAGCCGCTGATACCCACCTCATAGATGCCCGGCGAAAGCAGCTCCGATTTGGAGTAGTCGAACTTCGCCCGCTTGGTCTCGTAGTCCTGTGGTGCCTGGGCAGCCAGAACCGCGATGAACACGGCACTTTGCAGACTCTCGCGAAACGGTGGCACATCCTGTTGCAGGGCGCGGGTCAGCGTGAGCCCGTAGGGGGCTGCCAGGACCAGGTTGCGGGTGGTCTGGGCCTGGCCGCGCTGGAGCATGCGCGCATCGAGGTTGGTGGAGAAAAACACTTTGTTCGGCATCCGGCCCTTGAGGGCCTGCAGCACCAGCAGCTTGTCGTAGGTATCGGCCCCCAGCACACCGATGGCGCCGATACCGCTGGTGCCCTTGCGGCGATAGGCTTCGTCCTCGCGCGCGATATGGTCGGCTAGGCGGCGCAGGTAATCGAGCTGGGAATTGCCGTCGGACTTCTCCAGCGGGCTCAGATCCAGGGTGTTCTTGTCCTTGCCGTTTTTATTGTCGTCGCTACCAGGCGCCTTGTTGCCGCTGGCGACCTCCTCTGGCAAACGCCCGTCCACGCCTCGCAGGTAACTGAAGCGCAATACCCAGTCATTGACCGCCGCCTGGTCTTTGCTGTCGATGCCGGCATCCTGGGCAACCTGCGATTTGAAACTCTCGCTCAGTGCGCGGCTGTAGAAACTGTCCCACTCGGAGACCAGCGCGATGCGATTGGAGCGCGGCCAGCCTCCAGAGCCGCAGCGGGTGCCGACCCGCAGCAATGCCCCTTGGCTGCATTCCACACCCGCGACTGGATCCACATGGCGCAGCTTCAGTTCCTCCAGCAGCAGGCGCGTCATGGTGCCGTCGTGGCTGACGGTGCGCAGCAGGTTCATGGAGCGTTTCGGCGCCGCTGGTGTTTGCTGCTGGGAGGTTGCTTCGCCGGGCGAGGGCTTGTCCAGGGCATGCATCAATATGTCGTAATCAGCAGTGGCCAGGGGGGAGTAAATCTCGATATTGGGCTTGGCGTGGCCGTTGGCTTCGTCCCGATACATATCGAGCAAGACTTTCGAGGTGGAGGGGCCGATGACCTTCAGCAGTGTCTGGTTGGACACACCAGGGCAGGTTTGTGGCGGGCCGCAATCCGAATGAAGCCTGCTCTGCAGGGTGAGGCGCAAGGCTTCGAGTCGTTGTAGCGGGTGTGAGCCCAGATGCTCCTGCTTTACCCAGAGCAGTATGGTCCGGGCGGATGGGCGCTGTTTGTCCTGCATGTCCCTGGGTGGGTCGAATGGGTTGGCAATGAAGGCTTCATAGGGGATTTCTGCGTACTTCGACTTTCCTTGCTGACCGGCTTGCGACGTTATCGGCGTGCCTGACAGGTCGTCGGCAAGGGCCAGGCAGCGGATGTGCTGTTCGTCCTCGGGCACCATGCGCGAGTTTTTGAACCCGGCCAGGATTGCATAGCGAATGCGCCGGCGCAGCTCCACTTCATCGGCATAGGGGCCGCCTTCGACCAGCGCCACTATGAGTTGGGGAGGCTCTGGCGGTGGTTGCTGCAGTTCGGCGTCCAGTACCAATGGCTTGCTGACTACAAGCTGGGGGCTGCACTCAAAGTCATTACTTGGGGGCTTGTTACCCTCCTTGAACTTTTTGCGATAACGCTCGAGCGCATCGAACGGGTCCTGCCACAGGCGCGCTTCTATCGGTGGTTGCGCCTGGAATTGCGCGCCGATGGGGCGTGGTTCGAGGAAAGGCTCGCGAGTGAGGGCGAAGGTCGAGACGACCAGACTGAGGATGAGGGCGCTACCGGGTAACCAGAGGACGAGGTTGTTACCTGAGCCATTGCTGTTATCCATGGTCTTTTCCCCCTTCCTTAGGTGTAGGGCCGACCGCTATGCATAGGTATAGCCCCCGGATCAGGCTTTATCTACCGGCCTCCCGACCCTGTAGGGAGGGCGTCGCTGGGCCAAACGAGCGTGCTTTCAAGCGGCCTGGGGCGCGCGAGCAATTGGGCCACTGACCGGTGGCTTCATGCTGGGGGCGGGAACAGGATCGGCGGTCATGCGGCGGGGGCGCAAGGCTGCTATTCCTTCCCTTGGGACAATCGTTTCAGACCAGACGGAATGCGGGTCGATACCGATGCGTGGCCGTGGTCAAGGTGCCTGCCAGGTGCGCGCGCAGAACAACGGGCGCCAGTTTCGCTGGAGGTGCCAAATGTTATTCATTGTCAGCTGGTCAATCAGTCCCGAGCGTCGTAACAGTGCGATCGAGCGATTTCTCAAGACCGGTGGGGCGCCACCCGCAGGGGTGAGCATGTTGGGGCGCTGGCATGCCGTTGGCGGCATGACGGGGTTTGGGATCGCGGAAACCAGCGATCTCGCGCTGATGCAGAAATGGGTGCTTGAGTGGAGCGACCTGCTGCGCATGGAAGTGCACCCGGCGTTGACCGATGAACAGGCCGCGCCGCTATTGGCGGCAGCGCTTGGCAGGTAACGGGCAAGCAGACCGTTGGCGATCCGCCGAGGGCTGTCTGCCTCGGCCAATATACGGGGTAACGCTGTTTGTCGGCGTGCCCCGGCCATTCACGAAGTGGAGGTTGTCATGCCAAAGTTCGTCATTGAGCGCGAGATGCCGGAAGCCGGGGCGCTTACGCCGCAGGATCTGCAACAGATCTCGCAAAAATCCTGCAAGGTTATCAGTGAGCTGGGGTCGCAAGTGCAGTGGCTGCATAGCTACGTCACGGGCGACAAGATCTATTGTGTCTATATCTCCCCGGACGAGGAACTCGTCAGGGAGCACGCCAGGCTAGGCGGTTTTCCGGCGGACCGGGTATCGCGAGTCACCTCAATCATCGATCCGACGACGGCGGAGTAGGGGCTGCCGCCGAGGTTCGCGCGCCAACAGCTAAGGAGGTTGTAGGAACGAGCTTGCTCGCGATGAACGTGAGAGCGCCGCGTTTACCCAGTCAGTGGGCGTTATCGTTAACGGCTATCGCGAGCAAGCTTCGCTCCTACAGTAACGAGCTGGGATCAGCTTTTTTGTGGTTACGGCGTGCCGCGCGGCGGTCCGCTGGGCGTCTTGATAGACAAACGGCTGCGCAGCGCTTGGCTATGCTGTCGAGTCTATAGCCGGTATGCAGCCGGTCCCCATGTCCCCAGCCCCAAGAGCGCCATGAGAAAAACCACCCAGCAGATGTTGCTCCACGAAATCGCCGACTGGCGCCACCGTGGCCTGATCGATGCCGAGGCGCAGCAGCGGCTCGGCGCCCTGTACGAACGTCCCGAACACCGCTTGTCCACTGTCCTGCAATGGCTGGGCATCGGCGCGGTGCTGCTGATCGGCATGGCGGTGCTGGGCGGCATTGGCCTGCTGGCCGAGTCGGTGCTGGTGGGGGCGGTGCTGTTTTTCGCCGCCGGTGTCGGGCTATGGCTGATCGGCGCGCGCCTGGCCCGCGACCCGGCGCGACGCATGCCGGTCACCGGGGTGGCGATCCTGACCATCGGCCTGATCCTGATGGGCGCCAGCCTGTTGCTGGGCAGCTCCGACAGCGAGACCGGCGACTTCGGCAACCTGCCCCTGGCGCTGCTGGTCACCGCCGCCCTGAGCATTGCCACCGCCTATGGCTATCGCCTGCGCTGGCCGCTGCTGCTGGGCCTGCTTTGCGTCTTCCACGGCCTGGGTTCGTGGGAGTGGTATGGCGGTTCCGGCACGTACTATTTCGGCATCCAGGACCCGCGCTCCATGGCCGTGATCGCTGCGTTGACTGCGCTCCTGGGGCTCTGGCACCAGCGCGCCGAGGATCACGCCTTGCGCCGGTTCAGTGGCTTCGGACGGCTGTATGTGATCTTCGGATTGTTGTACTTCAACTGTTCGCTGTGGTTCCTCAGCCTGGAAGAAGCTTACCGCCAGACCCTGACCTGGACCCTGTTGTTCACCTTGGGCGCCATCGTCCAACTGGTACTCGGCGCGCGCTTCAAGCATCCCAGCTTCACCGGTTTTGGCGTGGTGTTCCTCGGCATCGACCTGTACACGCGCTTTTATGAGTACGCCTGGGAACAGCTGAGTGCCGCGGTGTTTTTTGCCGTGGCCGGCGCCCTCGGCATGCTCCTGGGCTGGTTGTTCGAACGCACTGCGCTGCGCGCCGGGGAGGCTGGCCAATGAACCCGGATCGCCGTAATCGCCAGGTGCACAACGCTCTGGACCAATGGCTGCGCGACGGCCTGATCGACACCCAGGCCCACGCGCGGATCGCCGAGCTGTACCCGCAGACCCGCTGGGACTGGCGTTCCCTGGGGCGCTGGTTCCTGACCTTCGGCGCCATCAGCCTGGCGGCGGGCTTGCTGATCCTGCTGCATGAGCACCTGACGTTCACCTTGCCGAAGCTGGCGGGCGGCCTTGGCCTGTTGATGGTTGGCTTGTTTGTCGCCGGGCGCTGGCTGCTGGGCAAACAACTGAAACTGCTCGGCGCGACCCTGGAGTTGCTCGGCGGTTTTGCCCTGATCGGCCTGAGCCTGGTGCTGGGCATGATCTACTCCGACGGCTCGGGCAACTGGCCGGCGCTGTTGCTGGTGGACCTGCTGCTGTTGCTGGCGCTCAGTTATGTGCTGAACAACGCCTTGCTGCTGACCCTGTGCAGTGTGCTGTTCTTCATCTGGTTCGGCGGGCGCAGCGGTTATGAGTCGGGGTGGGGCGCCTACTGGTTCGGCATGAACTACCCGCTGCGCTTCCTCGGCGCGGCCCTGGCCATGGCGCTGTTCGGCTTTGTCCATCTGTGGGGCGAGGCCTCGACGCTGGCCCGTTATCGCGGCTTTGCCAAGGTGTGGATTTCTGCCGGGCTGTTCATGGCCCAGATGTCGTTGTGGCTGCTGTCGTTGTTCGGCAGCTACGACCTGATCGACGGTCCGTGGCACCTGGCGGAAGCCGGCGAACTGGTGCTGTTCAATGGGCTGTGGGCGGCGTTCAGCCTGGGCTTGCTGGCACTGGGCATTCGCCTGCGCTTTTCCATGCTGGTGGGTTATGGCGCGACCTTCTTCATCATCCAGCTGTACACGCTGTTCTTCACCCAACTGGCGGACACCCTGGGCTGGTTCGTCAGCCTGCTGATCGCCGGCGGCAGCCTGCTGGGGCTGGTGATCTGGCTGGAAGGCAGACGCCAGCAACGCCGGGCTGTGCCGGGCGAAGCCGGATCGGTGTAGGGAAGGGGAGAAGCCCATGCCCGAGGTTGCGGGCATGGGCAAACGACAGGCGTCAGGCCGTCAGTCGTTTTTCGATATCCCGGTAGGTTTCGCTGTCTGTGGCCGCCAGCAGTTTGCGGCCATCCTTGAAGGTGCCGATGAAGGTCACCTCGGTTTCCTTGCCGGCTATCAGGTAGCCCGCAAGCGCACCCACCGGACCCAGCAGCATGGCCCCGGCGATGCCGTAGCCAATGGCGTCCCTGTTGGTGATGCTGTCCTGTGTCGCGATTTCCAGGTGTTTGAATGCGGAAGCTTTGACCTCGACGCCCGGCGAGGGGTTGGTCACGGTCGGCAGCTTGAAGACGCCCTGTCGGTACTCGCCATTCCCTTGTAGAAAATCACCAGCCAATACATTGATCTTTGCCATGTTGAATATCCTTGTTCAAGCATTGCGGATTGACCATACAGCGCCGTCCCACGCCCACCGTCAATGGGTGGGCGATGAAGGGCGGTACCACTGATCGGTGATGTTGCGCCTAACAGCATCGGTCTCGAGTGTAGACGCCTGGTTGACGCAGATCAGTGCGCTGGTCGCAATGGGCTACCGCTCGTCCGTTTGATTCTGCGCGGGCTGCAAGGCTGTCACGAGCTGCCTGGTGTTCATGTTCGGCAATGTTAATAAATGTTAGATTGAAAAAATACTTCACATAATCTGTTCATTGGTAGATGATCGGCCACAACCTGATAACAACAAATCACAGGACGGCCCTCGATGTCCGACAAGGTCTCGATTCACCCGCCAGGCGACCCTGTCGCCCCCGCCGCCCGTGCTCCCATTCATCCTGCGGCCCGCCGCCCGCGCCTTGCCGGCGTGGACCAGGCTGCTGTCACCCCTGGAGTACCCCATGAATAACAAGAATGTCGGTGTTGTCGGCCTGGGCGCGATGGGCCTGGGCATTGCCCGCTCGCTGCTGCGTGCGGGTTTCAAGGTGCATGCCTGTGACGTGCGTGAAGCGGTCACCCAACAGTTCGCCAGCGAAGGCGGGGTGGCCTGTGCGTCGCCGGCGCGGATGGCCGAGGCCTGCGATGTGATCATCACCGTAGTAGTCAACGCCGAGCAGACCGAAACCGTGCTGTTCGGTGGAGAGGGCGCCGTGTCGGCCTTGGGTGCCGGCAGCCTGGTGATCGGTTGCGCCACCGTGGCGCCGACCTACGCCGTGGAGCTGGGCGAGCGCCTGGCCGAACAGGGCCTGCTGTACCTCGATGCGCCGATCTCCGGCGGCGCGGCCAAGGCCGCCGCCGGCGAGATGACCATGATGACCTCCGGCCCGGCTGCCGCCTACGCCAAGGCCGAAGCGATCCTTGCCGGCATGGCGGGCAAGGTCTATCGCCTGGGCGACGCCCATGGCCTGGGTTCCAAGGTCAAGATCATCAACCAGCTGCTGGCCGGGGTACACATCGCCGCGTCCGCCGAAGCCATGGCCCTGGGCCTGCGTGAAGGGGTGGACGCTGACGCCCTGTACGAAGTGATCACCCACAGCGCCGGCAACTCCTGGATGTTCGAGAACCGCGTGCCGCACATCCTCAAGGCCGACTACACACCGCTGTCGGCGGTGGACATCTTCGTCAAGGACCTGGGCCTGGTGCTGGATACCGCCCGTGCCAGCAAATTCCCGCTACCGCTGTCGGCCACTGCGCATCAGATGTTCATGCAGGCCTCCAGCGCTGGTTTCGGCCGCGAGGACGACTCGGCGGTGATCAAGATTTTCCCGGGCATCGACCTGCCGACCGCCAAGCCCGAGCCTGTCTGAGGAACGCTCCATGACCCATTCCACCGCACGCCCGTTGCTGGGCTGCATCGCCGACGATTTCACCGGCGCCACTGACCTTGCCAACATGCTGGTGCGCGGCGGCATGCGCACGGTGCAAAGCATCGGCATCCCCAGCCGCGAAGTGGCGGCCGGGCTGGATGCCGACGCCATCGTCATCGCCCTCAAGTCGCGCACCACGCCGGTGGCCGAGGCGGTCGAGGAATCCCTCGCGGCCCTGGACTGGCTGCGCGAGCAGGGCTGCGAGCAGATCTTCTTCAAGTACTGCTCGACCTTCGATTCCACCGCCGCCGGCAATATCGGCCAGGTCAGCGAGGCCCTGCTCAAGGCCCTGAACAGTGATTTCACCCTGGCGTGCCCGGCGTTCCCGGAAAACGGCCGGACCATTTTCCGCGGCCACCTGTTCGTCCAGGACCAGTTGCTCAGCGAGTCGGGCATGCAGCATCACCCGCTGACGCCGATGACCGACGCCAACCTGGTGCGCGTGCTGCAGGCCCAGACCCAACTGAAAGTCGGCCTGCTGCGCTACGACAGCATCGCCGGGGGCGTCGAGGCGGTGCGGGCGAAGATCGCCGAACTGCGCGCGCAGGGCGTCGGCATGGCCATCGCCGACGCGCTGTCCGATCAGGACCTCTACACCCTGGGCAGCGCCTGCGCCGACCTGCCGCTGCTCACCGGCGGTTCCGGCCTGGCCCTGGGCCTGCCGGGCAACTTCCGCCGCGCCGGCAAACTGCGCGACTTCGACGCGGCGTCGCTGCCGACCGTTGCAGGCGGCGAAGTGGTGCTGGCCGGCAGCGCCTCGGTGGCCACCATTGGCCAGGTCGCGGCCTGGCTGGAGGCCGACCGTCCGGCCCTGCGCATCGACCCCATGGCCCTGGCCGCCGGCGAGCCGGTGGTGGAAAACGCCCTGGCCTTTGCCCGCGACAGCGACGAAACCGTACTGATCTACGCCACCAGCACCCCGGCCGAGGTCAAGGCGGTGCAACAGCAGCTCGGCGTCGAACGCGCCGGCGCGCTGGTGGAGAACGCCCTGGGCGAGATAGCCCAGGGCCTGCGCCAGAACGGCGTGCGGCGTTTTGTGATTGCCGGTGGCGAAACCTCCGGCGCGGTGGTCAAGGCGCTGGGGGTCAACCTGTTGCAGATCGGCGCGCAGATCGACCCGGGCGTGCCGGCCACCCTCAGCAACTCCAGCGAACCGCTGGCACTGGCTTTGAAGTCCGGCAACTTCGGCAGCCGCGACTTCTTCGTCAAGGCCCTCAAGCAACTGG
Organism: Pseudomonas sp. 09C 129; assembly: GCF_002843625.1. Lineage (NCBI taxonomy): Bacteria > Pseudomonadati > Pseudomonadota > Gammaproteobacteria > Pseudomonadales > Pseudomonadaceae > Pseudomonas > Pseudomonas sp. 09C 129. The sequence continues at coordinate 3,428,590 of NZ_CP025261.1, forward strand.
CCGGAGGTGGCCGATGAGCGCCGCGGCAAGCAAGGAACAGGCCCTGCGCGAAGAGATCTGCGACGTCGGCCGCAGCCTCTACCAGCGCGGCTACACCGTGGGCAGCGCCGGCAATATCAGCGCGCGCCTCGACGATGGCTGGCTGATCACCCCGACCGACGTCTGCCTCGGCCGCCTCGACCCGGCGGCCATCGCCAAGGTCAACCTGGCGGGGGAGTGGGTGTCCGGCGACAAGCCGTCCAAGACCCTGGCCCTGCATCGCCAGGTCTATGACCGCAACCCGGGCGTCGGCGGCGTGGTGCACACCCATTCCACCCACCTGGTGGCGCTGACCCTGGCCGGAGTATGGCGGCCGGACGACATCCTGCCGCCGCTGACGCCGTACCAGGTGATGAAGGTCGGGCACATTCCGCTGATCGGCTACCAGCGCCCGGGTTCGCCAAGGGTCGCCCAGCAGGTGGCGCAACTGGCCAACAGCGTGCGCGGGGTGATGCTCGAACGCCTGGGGCCGGTGGTCTGGGAAAGCTCGGTGGCCAAGGCCAGCTACGCCCTGGAAGAACTGGAAGAAACCGCGCGGCTCTGGCTGATGAGCAATCCCAAGCCTGCGCCGCTGGATCAGGTAGCCCTGGATGAGCTGCGCGAGACCTTCGGCGCGCACTGGTAGCGCGCCGCTGTAAACGACACTGCAAGCACCTCCCGGGAGTCGTCCTCAGTCTCTCGACGGCCCCGGCTTGCCTTTAAAAAACAATAACAACAGGACATCCCCGCATGACGTTCCCTGACTGCAGCTGTTTTGGCTTCACCGGCGCTTCTTTCTCTTATGAGGGAGGGGCCGCGCAATGAGCCCGCTTATCCTGATGTTGACGGCCGGCGCGGGCATCGCGCTGCTGCTGTTCCTGGTGCTCAAGTACAAGTTCCAGCCCTTTGTCGCGCTGATGCTGGTGAGCATCCTGGTGGCGCTGGTGGCCGGGGTGAAACCGGCCGACCTGGTGGCGACCATCGAAGGCGGCATGGGCAAGACCCTCGGCCATATCGCGATCATCATCGCCCTCGGCGCGATGATCGGGCGGATCATCGAGCTGTCCGGCGGCGCCGAGGCCCTGGCCAAGACCCTGATCGAGCGTTTCGGCAACCGCCGCACGCCGCTGGCGCTGACCATCGCCGGGTTCATCATCGGCGTACCGGTGTTCTTCGAAGTCGGGGTGATCATCCTTATGCCGCTGGCCTATGGCGTCGCTCGCCGGGCGCGCAAGCCGCTGCTGGTGTTCGCCTTGCCGATGTGCGCGGCGCTGCTCACCGTGCACGCGTTCCTGCCGCCCCATCCGGGCGCTGTGGCCGCGGCCAGCCAGCTGGGCGCCGACCTGGGCCGGGTGCTGATGTTCGGCCTGCCGATCACCGCCTTCCTGTGCTACGTCGGCTACCGCGTGGCCGGGCGCATGACCCGGCGCTTCTACCCGATGACCGACGATATCCGCGCCGAAGTCTATGGCCCCCACGTGACCAACGAGGACCTGCTGGCCTGGACCAATGGCAACGGCCATGGGCAGAACCCGCAACAGGCGGCGGTGGCGGCGTCCCACATGGGCCTGGAAGAATCCACCAGCGCCATTGTCGCCAAGCTGCCACCGGCGCCCGCGCCCGGTTTCGGCCTGATCGTCAGCCTGATCCTGCTGCCGATCGTGCTGATCCTGCTGGGCACCCTGGCCACTTCGTTGCTGCCGGCCGAATCGACCTTGCGCGGTGTCATGACCGTACTCGGCGCGCCGCTGGTGGCGCTGCTGATCGACACCTTACTGTGCGCCTGGCTGCTGGGTTCGCGCCGTGGCTGGAGCCGCAACCAGGTGTCGGACGTGATCGGCTCGGCCTTGCCGGGCGTGGCCATGGTGATTCTGATCGCCGGGGCCGGCGGGGTGTTCGGCAAGGTGCTGGTGGACACCGGGATCGGCGCGGTGGTCTCCGACCTGCTGCGCACCACCGGCCTGCCGGTGCTGGCCCTGGGCTTTTTGCTGACCATGCTGCTGCGCGCGGTGCAGGGTTCGACCACCGTGGCCCTGGTGACCACCGCCGGGATCATCAGCCCGCTGATCGCCACCCTGAACCTGACCCCCAACCACATGGCGCTGCTGTGCCTGGCCATGGGCGGTGGCGGGCTGGCGATGTCGCATATCAACGACGCCGGCTACTGGATCTTCACCAAGCTCGCCGGGCTCAACGTTGCCGATGGCCTGCGCACCTGGACCGTCATCACCACCTTGCTCGGCACCCTGGGTTTCTGTATTACCTTGCTGATCTGGCCTTTTGTCTGAGCCGTTTTTAGGAGCCAACATGCCTCGTTTTGCTGCCAACCTAAGCATGCTCTACCCACAGCACGGGTTTCTCGAGCGTTTCGCCGCCGCGGCGGCCGACGGTTTCGAAGCGGTGGAATACCTGTTCCCCTACGACTACAGCCCCCAGGAGCTCAAGCAGCGCCTGAGCGACAACGGCCTGGTCCAGGCCCTGTTCAACGCGCCGCCCGGCGACTGGGCGGCGGGCGAGCGGGGCACCGCGACCCTGCCGGGGCGCGAGGCGGAGTTCCGCGCCGGCTTCGAGCGCGCCCTGGAATACGCCGCGGTGCTGGGCAACTCGCGCATCCACGTGATGTCCGGCCTGCTGCCCTCGGAAGAGCTGCGCGAACGCCATCACGCGGTGTACCTGGAGAACCTGGCCTACGCCACCGCCCAGGCGGCCAAGGCCGGGGTCACGGTGCTGCTGGAGCCGATCAACACCCGCGACATGCCGGGCTTCTTCCTCAACCGCCAGGACCAGGCCCAGGCGATCTGCAAGGAAGTCGGCGCGAGCAACCTCAAGGTGCAGTTCGACTGTTACCACTGCCAGATCGTCGAGGGCGACCTGGCGACCAAGCTGCGTCGCGACTTCGCCGGCATCGGCCATATCCAGATCGCCGGCGTGCCGGACCGCCACGAGCCGGACCTGGGCGAGCTGAACTACCCCTACCTGTTCGCGCTGATGGACCAGCTGGGCTACGACGGCTGGGTCGGTTGCGAGTACCGGCCGCGCGGCGATACCTCGGCCGGCCTGCAATGGCTGCGGGACTGGAAAGCCTTCTGAGGGGCAGGCAGGGCGGTGGCGCTGGTCAGTGCGTGCCGCCCGCTAGCCGTGATTCTGCGCGAATCTGAACATTTCTGAAGGTGTCGGCCTTCGCTCCCCGGCTGCGGGTACATTGGCTCCCTGTCGCCAGGGCCATCACTGGTGCCATCAATGGGAGCGGGGAGCATGGAAAAGTCGATATTCGTCGATCAGTCGGGCCTGGACGACGCGCCTTGTCGCCCGCGCGATCTGCATTGGGAACAGATCCCCACCGTGACCCTGGAGCGCATCGAGCGCGAATACCGCCGTGCCCGGCGCACCACCATTCTTGGTCAGTGGATCAATATCGCCAGCGTGCTGCTGGTGATGCTGAGCGCCGCCTGCGGCCTCTGGCTGTGGAACCACTTCCGCGCCCAGGGGCTGGACCAGGGCTTTGGCCTACGCCAGTTGTTCGTGCTGTTGTTCTTTTTCGCCACCCTGTGCGCGGTGGTGGAGTGGCTGCGGCGCATTCGCCGCACTACCCGGGTGGCCCTCGACGGGCTGGGTGAAGACCTGCGGGATATCGCCTGCGTGCTGTGGTTCAGAAAACAGCACCAGTGAGCGGCACCCGCGCAGCGGCTGTCAGTCTTTCGCTGCAACCGCTTGCGAGTCGGAGGGCAGCAGCAATTCCACGCCTTGCTTGCGAATTCCGTCCGCCGCGGCCTGGGCCAGGTCGTCGTCGCTGATGATTACGTCGAACTGCTCCAGCCCGGCGATGCGGTACATGCTGAAGGTGCCGTACTTCGAACTGCTGGCCACCAGCACCACCTGGGACGCCGACTGCATCGCCACCTGCTTGACCTCGACCTTCAACGCCGACGGCGTGGTGATGCCGCGGCGCAGGTCCCAGGAGCTGGTGGACATAAAGGCGATATCGGTCACCACCTGACGCAGGGTCGCCACCGCCAGCCCGCCGACGCAGGAATGGTTGTCGTGGTCGAGCTGGCCGCCGGTGTGGATCACCGTCACCTGCGGCGCCTCCATCAGCGCCTGGACGATGCCGAAGTCATTGGTCACCACGGTCATGCCCGACAGCGCCTTGATGTACGGCACGATCTCCAGGGTGCTGGTGCCGGCGTCCAGGTACACCGTCATGTCCGCGTGCAGTAAACGCGCCGCCAGCCGGGCCATGGCCTGCTTCTGCGGCAGCTCGACCACTGCCTTGCTCTGGTGGCTCGGCTCGCTGTGCAACTGGCTGGCGATACGCACCCCACCGGTCACCGAATAGGCCCGGCCTTCCTGCTCCAGCAGGGCAATGTCGCGACGCACCGTCATGTGCGAGCAGTCGAACATCTCCATCAACTGATGCACGCTCAACACCTGGTGCTTGCGCAACTGGCGCAGGATCAGCTCGCGACGCTGCTCGGGAATCATCGGGGCGCCGCTATCGCTGGCGATGTCCTTGGGGTTGGGCATTGAGGCTCCGCAGTGGCTGGGCAGAAGGCAGGTAACTGGCGGACATAGTAGCGAATCCGCGAGGCGGGAACGAGAAGCACGCAACGGATCGTCCCCCTGTACCACCGCGCGGCTCTGCTTCTGTAGGAGCGCAGCTTGCGCGCGATGAACGATGACGCGATATTCCTGCATTGCGCGTGACGGCTATCGACCGGCAAGCAGTTACCAAGGAGCGGTCATGGACCCCAGACGTTATGAACACCTGACGATCAGCGTCGAGCCCCATGAAATGCGCATGAGCCATTGGGTGTACGCACCCAGGGTGGTGGATGCTCGCGATGGCCGGGTGCTGCTGGACCTGAGTGGCGGGCCGTGGGACCTGGTGTCCTGTTCGCCATCGACGGCGGCGGTGGAGCTGCTGTTGCGCAAGTATCCCGGAGAGCGTGAGGCGCTCCGCCTGAGCATTCGCCTGGCCGACAACAGCCTGTGGCTGGAGGGCACTGCGGTTGCCACCGAGAATATCGAGGGGGCGTTGGAGAGGGCGCATGGCTGAGCCGCGCCGTGGCTCATGCCGGCGAAGCGTCACCGGGGCCTGACGACCGTTGGTAAGCTGGCGGTTCTTTCTTTTGCCAAATGGCATTAGAGTGAATGCCATCTGTCATCCGGCAGGGAGATGATCATGACCGCCGCCGCCAAGAAAACCGCCACCGTGAAACCTTCGGCCGAGGCTGAGAAGGCCAAGGGCAGTGTGCCCAAGGCCATCGCCAAGGTCGAACCGCGCAAGCCCTCCGCCAGCCGCATCCGCGGCCCCAAGGCCAACCTGCTGCGCGAAGAGGCGGCGGTCTATGCGCTGCCTTCGCCCATGGTGCGCGGGCTGCTGCCGGGCACTGACGCCGATGACCCTATGGCGGTGTTCAGGGCCACCCAGCTGGGATTCTCCCTGGGTGCGGTGATCGAGCTGGTGGAGTCGGTCGAGGCCTTCAAGCGCTACAACGTGCTGGCGAAGATCGTCGGGTTTTCCGAGCGCACCCTGGCGCGGCGCCTGAAGAACCAGGACCAGGCCCTGACCCCCGAACAGAGCGCCCGCGCCTTGCACTACGCGCAAGTGCTGGAAAAGGCCGAGGCGGTGCTGGGCTCCCGGGCGCTGGCCGAAGACTGGATGACCCAGCCGGCGCTGGGCCTGGATGGCGAAGTCCCCATCGACCTGCTGGCCAACCCGGTGGGCTATGAGCTGGTGACGGACTTTCTGCACCGGCTCGAGTTCGGGGTCTACTGATGCTCACCGACCCCCTGGCCCCGGCCTTGCATTTCTGGCGCCTCGACCAGGCCCGGCATGCCTCGACCTGGAACAGCGGCATTGGCGCCGAAGGCAGCGGCGGACGCTGGAACCCCAAGGGGGTGCAAGTGGTGTACGCCAGCCTGGATGCCTCGACCGCGATCCTGGAAGTGGCGGTGCACAAGGGCTTCAAGGCCCTCGACTGCCTGCCCCACACCCTGACCGCGGCCCGGGTGCTGGACCCGTCGCGGGTCCACACCGTCCACCCCGAAGACATCCCCAACCCCAACTGGCTGATCCCCGGCACCCCCAGCCACAGCCAACAAGCCTTCGGCGCCAGCCTGCTAGAGCAGCATCCCTTCGTGCTGATCCCCTCCAGCGTGTCGCGCCATAGCTGGAACCTGCTGATCAACCCCTTGCTGGCCACGGGGTTGTATGAGCTGGTGTTGCAGGAGCGCTTTGCGCTGGATGGGCGGTTGAGTCCGCCGGAGCATGTCGTGTAGCGCAGCAGCACCGAGCAATTTCAGAATCTTCCTACACCCCGGCTGTCGCCACTTAGCGTAACGTTCCGTTGCCAACTGCAACCAAACTTGCCCCCATCCTGATGGGGGCTTTTTTATGGACGATGTGGAAGTGGACACGGATGAGCGGCTATGTACCCAACGCCCCGAAGGGCTATCGCAATAGAGGCGTGGAGCCTGTCGATATCGGTGAACAGCGTTGGGCCGAATACAAAGATCTGCCAGCTAAACCAGAGGCAAAACCTGGTTCTGTTGGCTGTGTCTTCGCCAAGTCCTGCACCTTGCCCAATGGGGTGATAAACCACAGCAACCCAGGCGGCTTTGTACCTGTCGAGTCACTGAATCAGTACGGTACCTATGTGGTGATGGGCACCGGTCCAGTGATATCCGCAAGCGGGACCCTACTGCAATGGATTGGTGGCTCGGACAGTGCTGCCGCCCTCATAGCCCGCCTTCGAGGCACCTTGGCGTTGGCCGGTCCAGCGACAGCTGTGGGTTTCGCGGCATTACTGCTGCCTGACGATACGTCAGCTGACAGTGCGTTCTATACCTCCGAGCAATACGCGCAGTTAAGCCAAGGGAACACCCGTGTACGGGTCAACGTAAAACACCTGCCGGATGGCTCTGTGAGCGTATATGGGTTCTATACCGGGACCAAGGCAGAGTGGCAGAAGGTGCCCGTAATTGCGGCTCAAGCGCGAGGAGATCAACGGGTAGCGGATTTGGGGAACTGCACTGAGCTCATATGGACTCCGGCAACTGATCCAAGCACTGTGCTAGGCATCCCCGCGCTGAAAGGCGCCTCGTTGAAGCCCGGGACCTGGGTTTTTCCTCCCACTGAGCAGGCCGATAAGATACTGGTCAACCCAGTGCATCCCCCCGACTACCAAGACGCGATCATCTGGTTTCCCAACACGGGTATTCAGCCGATTTATATTTCGCTGAGTGTTCCGGGGGACCATAGCTATCATCCCGCCCCTAAAGGACTGACGGCCTTTCCTGATGCCAAATGGGCCAAATCGAAAGCCTCAATTCAAGGGGGCGGAGGGAAGCGGCACCGTTGGGTGGATAGCTCAGGAAAAATTTACGAATGGGACAGTCAGCATGGGACTGTTGAGATGTACGACAAACGGGGTAAGCATCTAGGCGAGTATGACCCCGAGGCAGGGGAACAGACCAAACCGGCTAAGCCGGGTAGGACAACCCCAAAGTAATCGTTAGGAGTAGTTCATGTATTTATGTATTGCAGGCTTTTTCCCCGATGGTCACGAAAATGAATTTGTGCAATTTGAACTGGACGTAGCACCGGAATTCAATCAGACCGTGCTTGATCTGGTCGGCTGGGGCTCCCTCGAAGAGGGCGTGAGACATGGCGTTATGGAGTTAACCGCAGCACAAGTCAGGCAGATTGAGAATGTGCTTGGAAAACCCATACCGAGTGATCTGGATATCTGTATTAGCGTTTTTGCCTAGAAACTGGGATGCGGTCTATGCACCTGTACCTCACCGGCTTTTTACCCGATGGCTTTGATGACACGTCATTAAAATATGAGCTGGGCGTCGCTCCAGAATTTGAATAGAAGGTAATGGACATCTTGGGCTGGGAAAGCCTAGCCGCTGAGGCTGATGGTGAGTTGCCACTGACCAAGGAGCAGGTCAGTCAGATAACCGTAGCCATCAAGGAGTCCTTACCCGATCACCTCGATTTGTTTATTGGTGTGGTGGCGTAGCTCCACCCATCATCCGTGTCCCTTGTTGACCCGTTGAAGAGCGAAATCAGGAAGTGCTGATCGCTCTTATTCGCCCCCTACGATTAGCAGAGGTTTTTAGTACGGAGGTTTGGGAAAGCTCTGATATTTACGGCTTTTCTGCATTGATAGGGTCGGTGCCTGAATTTTTCAGACACTCAGGATGTACTCATGGCCTATGTCATCAGGGAAGGAGACCCGACCACGACGGGTGGGAAGGTTATCGCAGGTTCGTCAACGACCATCGTTGAGTACCGCAAAGTTGCACGCATCACCGACCCGGTGTGGTGCCCGGTATGCCAGTCGGTGGGGTATATCGCGGAGGGCCATGACACATGGCTGGATAACCAACAGGCTATCGCGGTAGAAGGGTGCGCCGTTCAGTGTGGCTGCCCTGTAGGTTCTAACCGTCTTGTCGCCACTCAATCTTCTGTCCTCTCGGATAATCAGCCAGCGGTCCCTGTTCCCGTCGCCTTGGTACCGCAAGTTGTGGCGAATACCCATCAATGGGCCGAAGCGATCAGACGGGGATATTCGCAAAACCCATTTGCGGATTCGCTGCCGCGCGATCAGGTGAAGGGGCTGGCGCCCATCAGCGAAACGGCGCTGTCAGCGCCCGCTCGGTTGTCGCAACAAAGTGTAGAGCCGGGCTTTTATATCGTTCAGTCCCCGATGAGCCGTGCAGCCCTCGAAGTGGTGCTTTTCGGTCGGCCCGACGCGGCCCTCCTGGAGAAGTTTCGTCGGCTCAACCCCCAACTGACGGACACCGCCAAACCCGGCCAGATGGTGGTCCTCAGCCATCCTGAAAACCAACAGTGCAGCCGTGAAGAAGCACTGCTGATGGACGCAGCGCAAAAGGTCAGCGCCGCGTTGGACACCCTCACGGCCGAGGAGGCGGCCTTTATGGTCCAGTACCGGCAGCAGATCGAGTCCGTGCTGTCTTATGGCTCAACCAACCTTGGGGTCGCGACCGCTGCCGCCGGCAACCATCTGGACGGCATTAAAAGAACCTTGCAGGCCATCGAATCCCTCCACCAAACCTACTTCCTGCGGGATGGGCATCTACGCAGCGTCCAGTTCTTCGCCGAACGGCGGGCGCTGCTCGCCCGGCTGGACGCAAACCTCACCGCCATCACGAAAATGAGCATCGCCTTTCCTGACCACCCCGACCTGAAAACCGCCCTGGGAATTTCCAGCCGCAGCCTGGTTCATCACTGGACCAAAGCGGGAGCAGCGGGGCAGATACCGGGGTATGCGACGCATATCGAGGGCGTGTCGAAGGCTTCCACAGTGCTCAAGTATGGTGGCTGGATTGGCACGGCTTTGGGCGGTGGAGCGTCTTACGTGAAAGTTCAGGATGTTTGTTCTGCGGGGAATAAAGAGGCTTGCGAGAAGGTGAAGTTTACTGAGGTGGGGAGTTTTGCTGGCGGGGTGTTCGGAGGGGCAATCGCCAGCCCGATTTTAACCCAGGCAATGACCTCCATCTGTGCTGCAGTTGCTGTTCCTACAGGGGGTACGGGCGGTGTTGTCTGTGGTTTGGTGGTGGTGGGAGCGGGGAGCTATTTGGCAGGGAAGGGCGGAGAGGCCTTCGGAGAGCTCCTCGGAGAAAATATTTATGAGATCGGGCAATGAGTAAGTTAAGTACGGCGGAGTACGTGCTTACCTTTTTGGGTGTGGCCACGTTTTTGGGCGGGGGGATTACTGCTGGGGTGTATTTCTATCTGAGCTGCACCCGAATGGATGAGATTTTGGGGTATGTAAAAAACTGCAAAGTAGTAAATAACCAAAGGTATTACCTTTATATGGGCGCTTGGGGGCGCTTTTTAATGATTGGGATGATTTCGGGTGCCTTGGCATACTCTAACTATCAAATTAGAAAGGGGATGATGGATGCTGGTGATGTAGATAATTTTCCTGAGCCGCTCAAGCGGAGACTGATTGCAATGTTTAACATGCAGTTAGTATTCCTGGTCTGTCTAATAGTTGAGTTTATTGTTCTGAAGTTGATCAGGTCGTGATAAGTGGCGTTATTTATGAGGTTTTCAATTGGGCCTGCTTAACCTGGCGGCAGTTGTGCTTGCATTCACATTTGCCGGAATACTTGTTGGTGCCTTTGCCCTGATGGGTGTTTTTCTGTATGTCGGGTATTCACGTATGGAGGAAATGCTGGGCCATCTTGAGAATTGCCAAGCAATACAGCAAAGAAGGTTTCTTATGCACGTCGGGCCGTGGGGGACAGTCATGCTTACGGCGTCGATTGCGGGAATCATGACATTTCCCGGAATCTATCTTCGTCACGGTGGAGTCAGTCAGGCGGACTTGGACGCTTTTCCATTGCCCCTGAAGCGCAAGCTGATCCTGTTGCATATCGTGAATATTGCGTTGGCCGTGGGTGGTTTTTTGGTCGGCGGAGCAATGGTTGTGTGTTGGAACTATGTAAAAAAAGGCGGCCTTTAAGGCCCTGAGGTTCGGACATAAACTGCCACGTCTTTGTCGTTGCCCCGTATCGAGCCCAGAGCTAGCCTTTGATCGTCGCTGCAAACGCAGTGATCGGGCTTGGTAACCCGTTTTGATGCAGGCGCAACGATATGGAGTTCAATTATGTGCGCCGACAAGTCGTCCGCAGATCGCGGCTTTTCTAATCTCCTTTTCCTGCTCAATTACGTCTGCTCCCCAAGAGCAAAAGGAGGTGCGCTATGAGCACCTCCACCCCCGTCAAAACCCTCGGCTTCGTCACCTTCGGTCTTTGCGGCGACGGCGACCAAACCCTGTTCCGCGTCAATGCCGACGTACCTCTGCACCAAGCCCTGGAACACGCTTCGACCCTGCTGTACTACGCCAAGAAACTTGCCCTCGATGCCGCCATGGAAGAGCAGGGCGAACGTTACGCCTGGGCCGCGCACTTTCTGGCAGAGATGGGCAAGGCGGTGATCGATGATGTGGGATTGGGCTTGAGGGAAGGGGAGGTGCTGAAGGTTTAGTGGAGGGATGATGTTGTAGGGCGCCGTTTCTGGGTGGCAGGGAAGCGGCGTTTTTTATGGTGGTTACCCCGCATCGCACTGTCGATTTCCCAAAGTCTGGTTCGACTATCTTTCAGGGAATGAAGCCGATGGATCGCAATGACCGTCGGCGTTCCCTGCGGCCTGGCCATCCAGGACCTGTTCTCGCAGCCGTTCGAGTTGCTGCTGGGGCACCGAATCGGTCGGGAGCTGCCCGGGGACGTAGCGATGACAAAAGAGCAACTATGCTAGGTCTGATGCCGGAATTGGTTGAGCAGATCGGGCTTTGCGTCCTTGCGTCGTGGAAAAGCAATGGGAATGGGATCGATCCGCTTGGGTTTAATTGACCGTCGCTGCCTCTCAAGGTTGGTCTGTTGGAGGTCTGAAGTTGCGTATCGCTTTTCTGGTGAACCGAGATGTGGAGAGCAATCTCACTCTCAACTTGCTGTTGCCCGAGATTCACGAGAGCACAGTGGGGATCTTCCTCTCGGAGAGAGTGGGAACGGGCAGCAAGGTACCCCGCATGCTCGGACAACTCGCATTGATCGAGCAGGACCTCTTCAATGCCCTGGCTCCGGGGTTGAGCGGATCGAGCGACCAGGTCGGCAGCGGGCATCGATTCGGTTTTGCAGAACTGCAGCAACGCTTTGGGGTGCCTGTGCGGGTATTGCCTAGCTTGAGGGACCCGGCGGGCCTGCAAATGCTGCGGGATGCGGGAGCGGATCTGTTTGTCTCAATCCGCTTTGGTCAAATCCTCTCCAATGAAGCGTTGGTCATTCCGTCACGCGGCGTCCTCAACCTTCACTCTGGCCTCTTGCCTCACTATCGAGGCGTTCTCGCGACGTTCCGGGCGCTGCTCAATGGTGACCCGGAGATCGGCTGTACGCTCCATTGGATCGACAGTCCCGGCATAGATGTGGGGCGCATCATTGAGACGGCGCGGGTGGCGGTCGAAAAGGAGCGCTCCTTGCTGTGGCACATCCTTGCACTTTATCAACCCGGCGCGGGCCTCATCCTGGACGCAATCAGACGCCTGGAGCGCGGCGAGCCCATGACGGGGGCGCCTCAGGATCCATCTGCAGGGGCCTACTACTCCTTTCCCAGCGAAGATGACCTGATGCGCTTCACGACACTGGGGTGGCGGCTCTTCGATCGCGAGGACGTCTGGGATCTTTTCGAGTCGTACGGATTTCCGTTGCGCACGCACACGCTTTGAGCGTTGAACGAAGGAAGAGGTTCACCGGGCTGGCGAGGCATTGATCTGGCGTTTTTCCAGCGTTGAATCTGACAGTCTCGCGTGAGCGGCTGCATGACTGTGTTTCCAGTTGCGACCCTGGCCGGATAGGCCGACTTCTCGATACCCCTCGCAGAGCGCAGCCCGCCCTGAGTGACCGCATTCCAGATATTTCCAAGACGCTGGGGTTAGACATAAACTGCCACGCCTTTGTCGTTGCCCTGTATAGAGCCCGAGACTAGCCTTTGATCGTCGCTGCAAACGCAGTGACCGGGTTTGGTCGCCCGACTTTGATACAGGCGCAACGATATGGAGTTCAATCATGCGCGCTGGCAAATCATCTTCAGATCGCTGTTTTTCTAATCTCCTTTCCCTGCCCAATTACTCCCGCTTTCCAAGAGCAAAGGGAGGTGGGCTATGAGCACCTCCACCCCGGTCAAAACCCTCGGCTTCGTCACCTTCGGCCCTTGCGGCGAGGGCGATCAAACCCTGTTTCGCGTCAACGCCGACGTGCCTCTGCACCAAGCGCTGGAGCATGCGTCGACCCTGCTGTACTACGCCAAGAAACTCGCCCTCGATGCTGCCATGGAAGAGCAGGGCGAACGTTACGCCTGGGCCGCGCACTTTCTGGCGGAGATGGGCAAGGCGGTGATCGATGATGTGGGGCTGGGCTTGAGGGAAGGGGAGGAGCTGAAGGTTTAGTGGAGGGATGTTGCAGAGCGCCGTTTCTGGGTGGCAGGGAAACGGCGTTTTTTAGGGGGGTTACCCCGCATCGCACTGTCGATTTCCCGGAGTCTGGTTCGACTATCTTTCAGGGAACGAAGCCGATGGGTCGCAATGACCGTCGACGTTCCCTGCCTGAGCACTTTTACGCAGACGAACCAGGAGAAAACCATGCGCAAGCTAATCGTTGCCGCTTTCATGAGCCTGGATGGCGTTATCCAGGCGCCCGGCGGGCCTGAAGAAGACAACAGCGGCGAATTCCGTTTCGGTGGCTGGGTCGTGCCCTACGCCGACGAAGCCTTCGGCCAGGCCATGCAGGAGCTGTTCTCGCAACCGTTCGACCTGCTGCTGGGGCGGCGCACCTACGACATATTCGCCGGGTATTGGCCGCACATGCAGCCCGGTTCAAGCAACAGCGCCATCGCCGATCTGTTCAACCGCGTACCCAAGCATGTGGCCACCCACCGCCCCGATACACTTGATTGGCACAACAGCCATGCGCTGCAAGGCAATCTTGCCGACGCTATACAAGCCCTCAAACAGCAGGACGGCGCCCACCTGTTGACCCAGGGTAGCGGCGATCTGGTGCGCCAACTGCTGGCTGCCGGGTTGGTGGATGAGTTGCGGCTGATGATCTTTCCTATCGTATTGGGACGCGGCAAGCGGTTGTTTGATGATCATGCACAAGCGTCGGCCTTCACGTTGGTGAAGTCGACCAGTACGACTGGCGGGGTGCTGATTACCCGTTACGTTCATAGTGGCGAGGTACGTACAGGAACGTTTGAAGAATAGAAAGCCAGTGCTTTAGCCGACAGTTACTTCCGGTACCTGGGGGAGTAGAGGTTCCTAGGTGTTCGTTTAGGGGGAAGCGATCGGTTGTAAGTGATTGCTAACGGCCAAAAGCAGACGCTCGAAGGTATCGACCTGTTGGCTCTGATACGACTTGAACCAGGATGTTGATTTAGCCTGACCTATATGCGGCCTGTGAAAACCCACGTAAAGACGTCATTCGCTGAATATTTGGGTAGGTCAATGAGTTCCGGCAGCCTGGGTCAAAATCGCGTCAGCGGCATCAGCCTCTCGCCACTCGCGCGATTTGGCTAAAATGACTTTCGGCAGAGCTGAGCGTATGGATCGAGTATTCTGCCTGCGACACTTAATTTCTGTTGCTTCAGTTGTGGGAGGATGTCTGTGCTAAAGCGAACGGCGAACGTCAGTATGGTCCACCTAGCTGGTTTGGCAGGTTTGGAAAGTGGGATAAGGGATAGCTTCGGTATAGAGGTTGGCCAGTATCATGACAAGGTCGTATACCATGCTCTGATTCAGGCTGGCGTGCACTCCATCAGAAGAATAGATGGCATGAGTTCAGATCTGCCGGGCTTGGTTGGTAAGGAGCGCATTACTTCTTATGACGGCACTGAGTATTACAATATGCTCCATTCCATCCAAGAAATGCTACAAAAGCACGCTATTGGCGGGACTCTAGGAAAAGAGCAGAGTAAATATATCTCGTTGAGCCTTTTCCTGACTGACCTTATTTACGCGCTGAAAACTGATTCGGCGATGCTGGTTGTTCTGCCTATCCCTAAACTCGAAGACTACTATGGAATAATTTCGCCTCATATACTTTCAGCCGTTGGAAATCTGTTGCCCGGTGTCACTCCCATAGAAGTGCTAACACCTATTCCACAACTAAGCGTGAAGGCTAGCGAAGTGGGAATATTTGAAGAGCTTCTGGGAAGCCAAATTTTTTCCGCATATTCTAATGCGCATAGCAGTCTGGAGAATAATCGAGAGTCGGACGTGGCTGTATTGGATAACGTCTCGTTAAAAGCTAAATCCGTTTGGCAGCGCTTTTCTAACACCGTTGATCTTAAGAGTCTAACCCTTGCGCTGATGCCTATAACCAAAAATCTGGCAGACAAGGTGCTTACAGGTCTGCCGGGCACCATAACAGGTCTGCTGGCAGATGTTTTGACAAAAGCTGCTCAACAGGAAAAGCGGATAGTGATCTATGACTACCGCCGATCACATAAAGATCTGCTGGTCGCTCACTATTCAAATATGTCCCGCTTAGGGATTCAAAACGGACAGAGAAAAAATTAGCCATCTCTGATTATAGTAATTTGTCTTGATAAGGCGGGCAGGCGCAAACGAGACACGCTTTGCTTGTACGTATAACAGACTGTGGCAGGTTTATTCCGGGGCGGTTGCCACTCCTGGTGGCGAGGCGTCAGCCATTTTCCCGAGGGGCTGCTATTGGCCGAAAGCGGA
Organism: Pseudomonas sp. 09C 129; assembly: GCF_002843625.1. NCBI lineage: Bacteria > Pseudomonadati > Pseudomonadota > Gammaproteobacteria > Pseudomonadales > Pseudomonadaceae > Pseudomonas > Pseudomonas sp. 09C 129. Next base: position 3,443,886 of record NZ_CP025261.1, read on the forward strand.
CTTGCGGAAACTTGCCCGTATCCGGTTTCAGAGGCTTCCCGACCTACGCTTTAACTCACCGGCCCCGGCTCCACCCACCCACCCACTCAACCAATCCACTCCCAATACCAAAATCAGCGAAAAAATAAATCCGTGCCCATTTTGATTGCCATTTTGATTATTTCCGGAAGGCTCGATTCCTGAAACCGTCTGCATGGTGGTTTGCTCATGAGCTTGACCTATTTAACACCGTTCGTCAGCTGGATCCAAATCTGACGGAGAGATGGTTGAATATCCTACATATTGTGGTTATTTTTGCTTCTAGCACAATATGTGGTGGTGGCGAAATGGATCGAGAATACATCCAAGAAGCAGCGCATTGGGTTCACGAAGGCCTTTGGGAAAACAAGGAAGCTCTGTGGCCTGGCGGACAACCTCCACTATTAAGCATGCTCGATCCCGCAGTTGCGGCTTCACTGTTGGGACTGACGTATCTGGAGCTCCCAACCCTTGGTTCCACAAGATTTGCTCCACAAGGTCAGAAATTCCAAGCAGCTGGGATATTTGATCGGCGCTCCGGAAAAATCGCAGTCTCTACCGAATTCCCATTACATGAGCGCCGTTTCACAGCTGCTCATGAGATAGGCCATTTCCTACTTCATGAGCAAGAAATTATGCATAGGGACCGGCCGATAGGCGGCTATCACTCGCTATTGACCAAACCTCTGATTGAGCGCGAAGCGGATTATTTCGCAGCGTGTTTCCTTATGCCCCCTAAGCTTGTGATTGCTCGGTTTGAAAGCCAGTTTGGATGCAAGGGGCAGTTTCATTTTAACGACGTCAGTTGTTTTCACCTGAACGCTAACGATCCAAATTCCCTTCTTTATGCCTCGCAAAATTCACTCGACCGAGAAATAGCTTTGGCTCGCTGTACCAGATTCAACGGCAAGGCAATCAATTCTTTGGCTCAGCAATTCAGAATATCTGACAGTGCCATGGCGGTTCGAATCAAGGAATTGAATTTGGTGCGCTGGCCATAGAATTAAGAAATCAACCTTGGCAGGAGGGCAAAGGGGAAATTTACTTTATGAGAAGTTGATAAGTGCAAAAACCACAATCAACATCAACGTTAAGGAGAAAGCTTATGGCGCTTAAACCAGGCCCAAAACCAATCGCTAAATCAACCGGTGAAGTTGACAAGCGTCGTCGTGATAATAAAGACACGCAAGGAAACAATCCCGACTTGAAACCTAGCAAATCCTCAAAAAAATAAGTTGTCGCTGGCAGAAGCTACTGTAACGGTAGCTTTTGTCATTGAAAAAAGGAGACTGATTTATTTCTCAGAAAAAATCAGTCCCCAGTCTCAAGAGAAGATAAGCTCCAACCAGAACCGGGGGCGTCTAGGTTTTTGGACGCAATCAGGGTCGTATAACCGGACCCAAGCGTTCGTATATTCAGTAATTCGGGCTCATGAAATCGCATCTCACTTTCAAGAGTTTGTCGAATCGAGCACGGTGGGTTTTGTACCCAACGCTAGTGCTTGCCTTGCTTAACTTTTTCACCTTCGTAGCGGTCAGCCAGTATCTTTGGGGGCGATGCGCTCAACGGATATATTCAGGCGTGAAAATATTTTGTGTGTGCTCATGGAAGCTGCATCCACGTATCGCCAGAAATTTGGCAATACAGCTACTGGCATGCAGTGACCGCAATGGGAGGCATCCTGTTTTCGTTTGCGGAGGTCGCTCTCTTCGTTAACACAGGTGACATCACAATTGACTGGAATGCGCCCTAATCATTCATCCAGTTGGACGGCTTATCATCCGCTTAATTCTAGCGTTGAACGTCTGTTTCTGGCCGAAAGCCGCCTGCCATGAGCGGTTCCTTTCGGCCAAAAGCACACACTCAAACCTCTACCAAACTAGTAACGATTCAAAATCAGCTTTAATCCGCCCCCACCTCGAACGTCTGCCCACCCTTAGTCGACTGAATCACCCACTCCCCACTCACCCGAAACGACTTGGCCGAGGCGTAGGTGTCTTCCATAAACTGGAAATAGACAATTTTCCCGTCGACGACTTTGGCAAGAATCGAGAACGGCGAGGTAAAGCGATGGCCCACGCCAACCGAGGTGTAGGTAAAGCTGCCGAAGACCGCGACTTTTTCGCCTTCGCCGAAGATATCGGTGACCGAGAAGTCGTTGATGTCCCAGTAGGTGCCGACGTTGGAGAAGGTGTCAACGTAGATTTGCCGGCCTTTGCGGGTGCCGGCCCAGGGTTCGATCTGTTGCAGTTCGGGGTTGTCGAAGTTCAGGGAAACATAGGTGGCGTCTTCGCTGACCAGTTGGGTGGCGGCGTGTGCGACGCTGTCTTTGGCGGTGTTGGCCAGGAAGGCGCTGACGACGTCGATCGGGGCTTTGGTTTTTTGTGCTTTTTCGATTGCGGCGAGATTGGCCATTTTATTGCCTGCTCAATGAAGTGTTTCAGGGGGTGAATTGAAGTTCTTGCTGTATCGCTTCTTGGCGTCTAGGACGCGGATGTATGGTGCTTGTCGACTCAAGGTTGGAGGGGCGGTTGAAGCAGAGCGCGGATACCCGGGCAGCCAGCAAGCCACCCGGATACCTGGCTCTTGATTTCTACAAACCAAACAACCTCCGCGCATTCCCCCGCCCAATCTTCTCCCTATCGTTCTCACTGATCAGCGCCTGATCAAACCAGCTACTCGCCGTGGCCATGCTTTCATACGGGTAGTCCGCCGAAAACAGCACACGATCGACACCAATTTCGCTGATGGCGTCCAGCAGGCCCTTGGTGTGGAAGTGGCCGGCAGTGGTCAGGTAGAAGTTGTGGCTGAAGTAGTGGCTGACCGGTTTTTTCGCGTTGCCCAGGCCTTCGCCTTCGCGTTGCATGTGCAGGCGGTGTTCCAGGCGCGGCAGCATCAGCGGCAGGCCTTCGGCCAGGTGGCCGAGGATGAGGGTCAGGTTGGGGAAGCGGTCGAACAGGCCGCTGAGCATCAGGCGGATTGCGTGGGTGGCGGTTTCATGGGCGAAGCCCCAGGCCGAGCCGACCAGCGATGGGTAACCCTCGTAGATCCGCCGCTGGGTCGGCAGCGGTTCTCGCGGGTGCAGGTAGACCGGCACGTTGAGCGCCGCGACCCGCTCCCAGAATTCCCATACCGGCGGTTCGTCCAGGTACTGCGCGGTATCGGCGTTGCCGATGTTGGTGTAGCCGTTGATCAGTGCCCCCACCATGCCGTAATCCTTTACCGCACGTTCCAGTTCGTCCGCCGCGGCCCTGGGCGATTGCAGGGCCACCGTGGCGAAGGCCTTGAAGCGTTGCGGGTGGCGGGCGACGAACTGCTCGGTGATCTGCTCGTTGGTGCGTTGCGCGAAGGCGATGGCCTGGCGTGGATCGAGCAGCGACTGGGCGCCGGGGGAGGTGAGGGAGAGGATGGCGAGGTCGATGCCATTGCGGTCCATATCGGCGATGCGCTGGTCGCTGTCCAGCAGGCGTTTTTCCACATCCGCCATATAGGCCCGGCCATTGCGCGTGGCTTCGCCGGACGCATCCCACAGGCTGTTGTTCAGCTCGGTGCTGACGTGTTCCTCGAGTACGATTTTGCCTTTCATGCTGATGTAGCCTCTTTAAGGATAAACAGGTACGTAGCGCGTCAAACTCGGTCTGGGCCTAGGCCTCGGCGGTGGACAGGCTGATGTGTTTGTATTCGATGAAGTCGTCGATGGCCGCGACGCCGTTCAGGCGGCCCAGGCCGGACTGGCGATAACCGCCTTCCTCGAATTCGTCGTAGACCTTGGCCCAGTCGTTGATCCACACGGTGCCGGCCTGCACCTTGCGCGCCACGCGCAGCGAGCGCTTGGTATCGCGGGTCCAGATGGCGGCCGCCAGGCCGTATTCGCTGTCGTTGGCCAGGGTCACGGCTTCGGCTTCTGTATCGAAGACTTGCAGGGTCAGCACCGGGCCGAAGGTTTCCTGTTGCACGATGTCCAGCTTCGAGTCGCTGACTTGCAGCAGGGTCGGACGGTAGAAGGCGCCGTTGGCCAGCTCGCCTTCGGTTATGGGGCCGCCGCGGACGATGACCTTGGCGCCCGCAGCGATGGCGGCCTCGACGGCCTGGTCGACCCGCTGCACGTTGGCCTTGTCGATCAAGGGGCCCATGTCGCTGCGCGGGTCGGACGCCGGGCCGACCCGCACCGCTTGCAGGCGTGCCGCCAGGCGCTCGCGCAACTGCTCGGCGATGCCGCGCTGCACCAGCAGCCGCGAGCCGGTCATGCAGAACTGCCCGGCGAACACGGTCAGGGCCTTTTCCAGCACCGGCAGGGCGGCGTCGAGGTCGGCGTCGTCGAACACCAGGTGCGGGGTCTTGCCGCCCAGCTCCAGGCCGAAGCGCTTGAGCGACTGCGCGCCCACCGCGGAAATCGCGCGGCCGGTGGCGGAGGAACCGGTGAAGCTGATGACCGGCACCTGGGGTGAGGCGATCAGCCGGCGCGAGCCTTCGCCGCCGGACTCGGTGAACAGGTTGATCACCCCGCGCGGCAGGGAAGGCGCCTCGGACATGACCCTGGCCAGCAGGGCATTGGTCTGCGCGGTCTGCGCCGGCATCTTGATCACCACCGTGGTGCCGGCGGCCAGGGCCGGTGCCAGCGAGCGCACCATCAGTACCACCGGCGAGTTCCACGGCACGATGATGCCGGCCACGCCCATCGGCTCGCGCAGCACGATGGACAGCACGTCGGGGCGCGGGGTGCCGCTGTGGCCGCGTTCGGTGCGGGTCAGGGCCGCGTAGTAGCGCAGCTTGGAGGGCACCATGCTGACTTCGAAGCGGGCTTCGGGCTTGATCTTGCCGTTCTCCAGCGCCAGTTGCTCGATCAGCGCCTCGCTATTGCGCTCGAAGGCGGCGGCCAGCTCGTCGAGGACCCGGGCGCGCAACGCGCTGTCGTCGGTCCAGCCACTGTTGAAGGTGCGCACGGCCGCGGCGATGGCCGCATCGGCCTCGGCGCCGCCGCCATCGGCGTAGTGGCCGATGACCCGGGAGGTGGCCGGGTCGATGGATTCGCGGTGTTCGGTCGAATCGACCCAGGCGCCGTCGATCCAGTGTTGGGCAAGGGTGTTTTGCATGGTCATGGCAGTGTTCTCCACATTAGCTGTAGCGACGCGCGATGTATTCGGCGGTGGCGATGGTGGTGATATTGGTGGCGACCGAAATGGCGTCCGGGAAGATCGACGCATCGACCACCCGCAGGCCCTGCACGCCGTGGACCCGGCCTTCCAGGTCGACCACCGCGCCGGGGTCGCCGGCAGGGCCCATGGGGGCGGTGGAGGTGGGGTGGTGGTAGGTGTCGAGGGTGGCCAGCATCGACTGCTCGATCTGTTGGTCGCTGCTGGCCTGGGCGCCCGGGTTCAGTTCCGAGTGGATCAGGTCCTTGAGCGGCGCGGTCTGGCCGATCTTGCGCGCCAGTTTCACCCCTTCCAGCAGGCGGGCGCGGTCCTCGGCCCGGGCCAGGAAGTTGAGGTCGATCAGCGGCGCCTGGGCCGGGTCGCGGCTGGCCAGTTTCAGGCTGCCCACCGACAGTGGGCGGGTCAGGGCCACGGCGAGGACAAAACCGACCCGGGTCGGGCTCTGGTCGTGGGGGAACAGGTGGGTGGCGGTGATGTGCAGGTCCAGATCGCCGTTTTTCGCCGTGGAACTGTGGGTCCAGAGCTTGGCGCCGATCACTGGGGACTGCTTGCCGATCAGCTCAGGGCGGGCGGCGTAGGCGTTGTAGTAGAAGGGGTGATCCTTGAGCCGCTGGCCGACGGGCAGGGCGGCGACCAGGGGGATCGACAGCGACGCCAGGTGCTCGCGCGGGCCAATGCCGGAGCGCAGCAGGATCGCCGCGCTGCCGTAGGTGCCGGCGGACAGTATGACTTCGTTCGCATGGATGACTTCGCCGCTGGCCAGGCGCACGCCGGTGGCGCGGCGGCCGTCGAACAGCACCTTGTCCACCAGCACGTCGCCGCGGATCTGCAGGTTGCCGCGGGCCCGCACGGCATTGTCGAGGTAGGCGATGCCGGTGTTGACCCGCACGCCGTCGACGATGTTCATCGGGTAGGGACCAACACCGTTGGCGTCGGCGCCGTCGAAGTCGTCGATCACGCGGAAACCGTTGGCGACGGTGGCGTCGACGAAGGCCCGCTGCATGGGGCTGATGTCATTGCGGGTCAGCTGGTGCACCGGCAGGGGGCCGTCGTGACCGTGCAGCTGGTTGCTGCCGGTGTTGCGTTTTTCCAGCTTCTTGAACGACGGCAGCAATTCTTCATAGGACCAGCCCGGCAGGTTCCAGTTGACCAGGTCCTGCTTGCGGGCGCGGATCGCCACCGCGCCGTTGACCGCCGAGCTGCCGCCCAGCACCTTGCCGCGAATCGCATGGATCGGGTGACCGATATAGCCGGGCAAGGTCTGGTAGCCCCAGTCGCTGCCGGCATCGCCGCCGACGCTGTCGCTGCTGGCGATGACTTTCGGGTAGTCGCGGGTGCCGTAGATGTGGCCGGCTTCGAGCAGCAGCACGTTGCGCTCGCGGCGTTCGCTCAGGCGCCGGGCCATGACCGCGCCGGCCGAACCGCCGCCGATGATCAGCACGTCCACCGGGCTGCCGGCACTACCGTCGCGCTTGCCGTTGGCGCCTTGCGGGGCTGCCGCGAAAGCGGGGCCGGCGCCCAGCATGGAGCCGATGGCCAGGGTCGCCGAGCCGGCGACTGTCTGGGCCAGCAGTTTGCGGCGCGAAGGATTTTCTGGTTGGTGGTGACTCATCGCTCATCTCCCATAGCAGGCGAATGCCTGTCAGATGGAAGCTGAGGCTAAGGTGCGCTCGGGTTGAGCGACAGCCACTGTAAAGTGAACCGCCCGTTCAGTATTGCTTGACCAGGCGGCGGGCCCTGCGCGCTCAGGCGGTGGCGCCGCCCGGCAGCAGCCCGCGAGCGATCAACGCCGCGTCCCAGGGCGCCGGGCGACCGATTTCCTCGCCGAGAAATTGAATCAGCGCCTGGACCTTGGGCGGGGTTTTCAGGGTCTTGAGGTACACCGCCGAGATGTGCCCGCCGGACGGCGCATAGTCGTCCAGCACCGACACCAGCCTGCCGTCGAGCAGGGCGTCGGCGGCCAGGAAGGTTGGCAGGATCGCCAGTCCCAGGCCGGCCAGCGCGCCTTCGAGCAACTGGTGCCCGGAGTCGGTACGCATGCGCACGCGGACGCGGAACGAGTGCTGCGCGCCGTCCATGGGCAGGCTCCACATGCCGTTGGGTTCGCGGTTGTAGTAGACCAGCCCGTCGTGCCGCTGCAGGTCGCCGGGGTGCTCGGGAGTGCCCTGGCGCGCCAGGTAGTCGGGGCTGGCGCAGATCAGGTGGCGGTTCTCGGTCAGCGGCCGCGCCACTAGGCAAGAGTCGTGGAGGTTGCCCAGGCGGATGGCGACGTCGAAATGGCCATCCTGCAAGTTGGCCACCCGGTCATGGGCTTCCATGTCGACGCACAGTTGCGGGTATTGCAGGGCGAAGCGCGCTAGCAGCGGCGCCAGGTAGCGTGGGGTGAAGGCCATCGGCGCCGCCAGGCGCAGGGTGCCGCCGAGGCTGGCCTGGTGGTCCTGCACCGACTCTTCGGCGCGCGCCAGGTCCAGCAGGATGCGTGTGCAATCGGCGTAGAACAGCTGGCCGGCCTCGGTCAGCTTCAGCGGCCGGCCACGGGTCAGCAATACCACGCCCAGGCGCTTTTCCAGCTGCTGCATGCGTTGGCTGACCAGCGACTTGGTGGTCCCCAGGCGTCGCCCGGCTTCGGAAAAACTGGCCGCCTCGACGACCGCGACGAAGGTGCTCATGTCCGAGAATTTATTCACCGCCACTCCTGTTGCCCTGGGTTGAAGAACCTGAAAAGAACTATGCAGGTTCGCGTGCTGCTCAGGGGCGCCATGAGAAGCCAAGCGTATCGGGCAACGCAAGTGGCGAACCGGCCAGAGATGAAGTTGCCACCCGGGGCGACGGACGGGGGGCTGTTGCCGATGGACAGACGCCCGGGCTACCTGGCGTTGCCGAGGTTTGGCGCGGATCGCACGGTTTTCCATGGGCCGGCCACTTCGCGGCTATTCTCTAATTTCAGGTCGATGGCCTAAAAGATCCATGTCCACGCTTATGGCCTGATGTCCTGCTCGCCCGGGTAAAAACGCTTTTCTCAGCCTTGCTGAGCCGTATCGGGTGTTGCTTCGAGGACGGGCCCCTCCAGTTCGAGGGCGGTTAATGGCGCTTCACAGTGATCAGGGACGATGACAGTGAGGGCATGCATGCAGTGGCGGCCATGGATATGAGCGTCGGGTCAACGACCGGAGAAGAGGCGGCGGACTTTTTCGTGCAGACCCTGGAACAGGCCAACGATGCCGTGGTGATCATCGACGATCGCAACCAGGTAGTGTTCTTCAACGCGGCGGCCGAACGTTTCTGGGGCTGTCCACGGTGCGAGGTGTTGGGCAGCGACGTCAGCACGCTGGTGCCGATCCCCATCCGCTCGCGGAACGACGGCGAGACCGGGGTCAACAAGATCATCGGCACCAGCCGCGATGTGTGCATCACGCGCAAGGATGGCGAAGAGCGCTGGGGCGCGATGGCAATCTCGAAGATCACCCTGCAGGGACGCATTTTGTATGCCGCCTTTTTCAAGGACGTGACCCAGACGCGGCTCAAGGATATCGAGCAGCGCTTGCTGTCGATGTCGGTCAATGCCAGCAGCTCGGCCACCTGCATCGTCGACGCCGACGGCCGGCTGATCTACATCAACGACGGGCTGGTGCGCTTGCTGGGGTATTCCCGCGAGGAATTGCTGGAGCGCTCGCCGCAGATGTTCTTCGTCACCGATACCCCGGGGCAGGCCCGGGCCGACGAGCTGCAACTGGAGAGCATCCTCAGTGGCCAGCCCCATGAAGCCTGCGGCCTGATCAGCAAGCGCAACGGCCAGCGGCTGTGGGTGCAGGTCTGCTCGGCGCCGGTGTTCGACGCCGGCGGGCGGATCGGCAACATCGTCATCGTGTTCACCGACATCACCCGTTCCAGGCTGCCCGAAGTGCTGCAGGACAAGGTCATCGGCGCCTTGTTGCAAGAGCAGCCCCTGGCACGCGTGTTGACGCTGCTGTGCCAGGAAATCGAGCGCCTGGCGCCGGAGGTCATCGTCTCGATCCTCGGCGTGGACCCGCAGGGGTTGCTGCACCCGTTGGCCAGCCCCAGCCTGCCGCTTGATTACGCCAGGAACATGGAGGGACTGCCGATCGGGCCCGCCGCCGGCTCCTGCGGCACCGCGGCCTTTCGCGGCGAGCCGGTGCTGGTCACCGATATCGAGACCGATCCGCTGTGGGCCGATTACCGTTTGCTGGCGCAGCAGGCCGGGGTGCGGGCCTGTTGGTCGATCCCGCTGCGCAACAGCGCCGGCAGGGTGCGCGCGACCTTTGCCCTGTACTTTCGCGAGAGCCGCAAGCCCGATACCACCCATGCCCATCTGATCATGACCGGGACCCACCTGTGCATGCTGGCCCTGGAGCGCGAGGAGGCGCGCCAGTCGATCCGCCACATGGCCTTGTCCGATGCCCTGACCGGCTTGCCCAATCGCAGTTCCCTGCTGGCCGAGGCCAACCGCAGCATTGCCGAGGTGGCCCTGGAGCAGGGCGAACTGGCGGTGTTGTATGTCGACCTGGACCGCTTCAAACAGGTCAACGAGGCCCTGGGGCATGCCTCGGGCGACGAGCTGCTGCAGCTCATGGCGCAACGGCTGCGCAGCGTGCTGCGCGAGTCGGACATCGTCGGCCGGCTGTCGAGCGACGAGTTCGTGCTGGTGCTGCCCCGGATGAACGCCAGCCGGGTCACGACCTTTCTCGAACGCCTGATGCCGACCCTGGGCGCCCCGGCCGATATTGCCGGGACCGCCGTGGTGCCTTCGGCCAGTGTCGGCGTCAGCCTGTACCCCAGCGACGGCCAGGATATGGAAAGCCTGCTGCATTGCGCCGATATCGCCATGTACCAGGCCAAGCGTACCGAGCGCGGCGGTTTCAGGTTCTTCCTCGAGGAGATGGACCAGCTCGCCCAGCAGCGCCTGCAACTGGAGACGGCGCTGCGCCAGGCCCTGACCAGCGACGGCCTGCATCTGGTCTATCAACCGCAGATCGACTTGCACAGCAACGGCCTGGTCGGGGTCGAGGCGCTGGCGCGCTGGGAGCATCCAAGCCTGGGCACTATCCCGCCCGCGCAATTCATCGCGCTGGCCGAGGAGTGCGGGTTGATCAACTACCTCAGCCAGTGGGTGCTGTGCGAAGCCTGCGAGCAACTGGCGCGCTGGCGTCGATCGGGCATCAGGGTGCCGTCCATCTCGGTCAACCTGTCGCCGATCAACTTCCATAACCTCAACCTGGCGGCCCTGATCGCCCGCCAGTTGCAGCGTTGCGGCCTGCAGCCGGCGGACCTGTGCGTGGAGGTCACGGAGGGCGTTTTCCTGTGCAGCAGCCCGACCACCGAACAGACCCTCCAGGACCTGCATACCTTGGGCGTGCGCCTGGCCATCGATCACTTTGGCGCGGGCTATTCCAGCCTGGGCTATCTGCGGCGCTTGCCGATCAACGAGCTGAAGCTGGACCAGAGCTTCGTCGAGGAGCTGGAGCACGACGCCTCCTGCCGCGCCTTGAGCGAGGCGGTCATCGGCATCGGCAAGGGCCTGTCCCTGCGGGTGATCGCCGAGGGCATCGAACACCCCGCGCAGCGTGACATCCTGCAGGCGCGGGGCTATGACGTGGGGCAGGGCCAGCTGTTTTCCTCGCCATTGCCGGCCCGGGCGTTCGGGCAGTGGTTTGTGGGCTGGCAGAGTTAGCCGGCCGGTCGATGGGGGGGGGCAGCGCCGCGCTCCAGGCGGACGCGAAGTGGACCGCGACGGGCCTGTGCACGACCCTCTCTTTTCCTTCTTTCCAAGGCCGCTGCGGGCATTGCCCGGTGCCAGGCATGGGTGTGGGCATTCAAACACTCTGTTCTTTAAGTCAAGTTGTTAGTGTGTAGGGATTTTCTGTTTTATGCCGTGGAAAACCAATTAAACCTGACGGTTTGTTAGATGTTTAGTTGTGGGTGTTTAGTGTTTCTGCTTATTGGGTTTTGTAACTGTTGGCGTATTCCGTATGGGACTGATGTGATTCGGGAAAATCATTTGTCAGCGGTATTTTTGTGGGCTTTAGTGGGGAGGAAAAACAATCCAGGGACACTGCCATACCGCGTGAGTTAACTCATCGGTGGCTTAAATATAATAAAAAGGTGATCCATGACAGACTCCACAAAAGTGCCGGGTGCGTGCGACCTGACCGGCGATTTTCACAGCGAGAAAAGCGCCGGCGGACTGAAAAGAACCCTGACGCCCCGGCACCTGAGCATGATCGCCATTGGCGGCAGCATCGGTACCGGGCTGTTCGTCGCCTCGGGCTCGACCATTGCCCAGTCCGGGCCGGGCGGCGCGCTGCTGGCCTTTGTGGTCATCGGCGCCATGGTGTTCTTCCTGATGACCAGCCTCGGTGAACTGGCGTCCTGCATGCCGGTCACCGGTTCGTTCTCGACTTATGCCTCCAAGTATGTCGATGAAAGTTTCGGCTTCGCCCTGGGCTGGAACTACTGGTATGCCTGGGCGGTGACCATTGCGGTCGATCTGGTGGCCGCGCAGATCATCATGGCTTATTGGTTTCCGGAGGTGCCGGGGTATATCTGGAGTGCGGGTTTTCTATTGATCATTACCGCACTTAATATGGCCTCGGTGCGTTTGTTCGGTGAGTCCGAATATTGGTTCGCCCTGATTAAAGTCATCACTATCCTGCTGTTTATCACGGTGGGCATTCTGATGTTGTTCGGCATTCTCAGCGGCGGCGAAAATGCCGGCCCCAGGCTCTGGTCGATTGGCGATGCGCCGATTGTCGGCGGCCTGGGGGCCCTGGTCGGGGTGGCGATGATCGTGGGGTTTTCGTTCCAGGGCACCGAGTTTGTCGGCATCGCCGCCGGAGAGACCCGGGACCCCGGGAAAAACGTGCCGCGCGCGGTGCGGCAGATCTTCTGGCGGATCCTGCTGTTCTACGTGCTGACCATCCTGATCATCGGCCTGTTGATTCCTTACAACGACCCGAGCCTGTTGAGGAATGGGGTGTCCGATATCCGTGTCAGCCCCTTCACCCTGATCTTCGAACGGGCCGACATGCTCGGCGCGGCCGCGGTGATGAACGCGGTGATCCTGACCTCGGTGCTGTCCGCCGGGAACTCCGGCATGTACGCCTCCTCGCGGATGCTCTACAGCCTGGCCCTGGAGGGCAAGGCGCCGGCGATCTTCGCCCGTTTGAGCGCATCCGGCACCCCGCGGTGGGCGTTGCTGGCCACGGCCACGGTGGCGGCCTTGTGCTTCCTGACCTTCATCTTCAGCCCGGGGCAGATCTATAACTGGTTGCTCAACACCTCGGGCATGCTCGGTTTTATCGCCTGGCTGGGCATTGCGGTCAGCCACTATCGGTTTCGTCGCGGTTATGTGCGCCAGGGCAACGACCTGGGCAATCTGCCCTATGTGTCGCGGTTCTTTCCGTTCGGGCCGATTTTCGCCTTTGTCCTGTGCCTGTTCGTCACCCTGGGGCAGAACTATCAAGCCCTGCTCGGCGACTCGATCGATTGGGCCGGGCTGAGCGCCACCTATATTGGCCTGGTGCTATTCCTGGCGATCTGGCTGGCGCACAAAGTCATCAGTGGCTCCAGGTTCGTCAGGTTCGATGACATGAGCTTTTCGATGATTCGCAACAAGTCCGAGACTTGCCCGCCGCTGGAATCGGCTATGAATGAGAATGCGGGTCTTCCTGTGCGAATGACCCAGGTCGGAGCCAAGTGATGAGTCAGGATTTTCTCGAAAGTTATTACGAAGCTACGGTTGAAAAGACCGCTTATCCGGCGCTCGGCGGCCGGGTGGAGACCCGGGTATGCATCTTGGGCGGCGGGCTGGCCGGGCTTTCCACGGCGCTGGGTTTGGCCGAACGTGGGGTGACCGACGTGGTGGTGCTGGAGTCCCACACCGTGGGGCACGGCGCCTCGGGGCGCAACGGCGGTTTTGTATTCGGCGGCTATTGCCTGGGCAATGCCGAGCTGCTCAAGACCCTGGGCCGGGAGGAAGCGCGGCGGCTCTACCGGCTGACCATCGACGCGGTCGACCTGATTCGCCAGCGCGTCCGGCAATACGGTATCCAGTGCGACCTGACCGACAGGGGCGTGCTGCTGGCCAACTGGTTCAACGACCCGGCGCGCCTGGAAAAGCCTCGGCAACTGATGAAGGAGGTCTACGGCGTCGACTGGCAGTATGTGGCGCCAGGCGAGTTGCGCGAAAAGCTCAAGACCGAGCGCTATTTCGGCGCCTTGTTCGAGAGCAATGCCTTTCACTTCCACCCGCTCAAGTATGTCTACGGGGTGGCGGCGGCTGTCGCCGGCTACGGCATCGATATCCATGAGCACTCCGCGGCCCTGGCGATCGAGCAGCAGGGCGGCAAGTACCTGGTCAGGACCGCGGGCGGTGAAGTCCTGGCCGAACAGGTGGTGTTCGCCGCGGGTGGTTACGCCCGTGGGCTGTACCGCCCGGTGGAGCGGGCGACGCTGCCAATTGCCACCTATGTGGTGGCGACCGAACCCCTGGGCGAGCGTTTGCGGGAAGCGATCGACTGCGAGTCGGCCATTTACGACACCCGCTTTGCTTTCGACTATTACCGCCCGCTGGCGGACAGCCGGATCCTCTGGGGCGGGCGCATTTCCATCCTCAATCGTGGCCCGCAGGCGATCGCCGGCTTGCTCAAAGCCGATCTGGTCACGGTCTACCCGCAACTGGCCGACGTCGAGATCGAGTATTCCTGGGGCGGGCTAATGAGCTACGGCCGCCAGCAGATGGCGCAGATCGGCCGGGACGACAACGGCGTGTGGCATGCCGTGGGGTTTGGCGGTCACGGCATGGCGCCGACCACGGTGGCGGGGGAAGTGCTGGCGGATGCCATCGCCAAGGCCATCCCCATTCCCCAGGGCTTTGGCCAGTTCGGCCTGGTGCCCACCTTCGGCCTGGCCGGCCTGGTCGCGGCGCAGGCGACCTATACCGCCTATCAGGCCCTGGACGCCTACGATGCCCACCGTTTGAACAAATGACCGCCGCTTTTCCCTGGCCGTACAGGCCATGGAGCAATCTCAGCGTTTTCTGGCCCAAACCCCGGAATGAACTTATGCTGGCGGGCAAATCTGCACTCATTGAAAACCCAAGGCGTGACGCGAGGACGTTCCGAGCGTCTACGACTTGAACAAGTGACGCTGCTGCAGCCCGTATTGGCTCTTGGCATATTGAAATTGGGAGATTGTGTATGGTCATCAAACCCCGCGTTCGCGGCTTTATCTGTGTGACGACCCACCCGGTCGGTTGCGAAGCCAACGTCAAGCAACAGATCGACTACGTCACCGAACAAGGCACCATCGACGCTGGGCCAAAGAACGTACTGGTGCTCGGCGCTTCCACCGGCTACGGCCTGGCCGCACGTATCACCGCCGCCTTCGGTTGCGGCGCCAACACCCTGGGTGTGTTCTTCGAGCGCGGTAGCGTTGACGGCAAGCTCGGCACCGCCGGCTGGTACAACACCGCGGCCTTCCACAAGTTCGCCGAAGAAAAAGGCCTGTACGCCAAGAGCATCAACGGCGACGCCTTCTCCGACGAAGTCAAGCGCCAGACCATCGAAACCATCAAGCGCGACCTGGGCAAGATCGACCTGGTGGTCTACAGCCTGGCCGCTCCGCGCCGTACCCACCCGAAAACCGGCGAAGTCCTGAGCTCGACCCTCAAGCCGCTGGGCAAATCGGTGACCCTGCGCGGTGTCGACACCGACAAGGAAATCGTTAAGGAAACCACCCTGCAGCCAGCCACCCAGGAAGAAATCGACGGCACCGTGGCCGTGATGGGCGGCGAAGACTGGCAGATGTGGATCGACGCGCTGCACGAAGCCGGCGTCCTGGCCGAAGGCGCTAAAACCACCGCCTTCACCTACCTGGGCGAGAAGCTGACCCACGACATCTACTGGAACGGTTCCATCGGCGAAGCCAAGAAGGACCTGGACCAGAAAGTCATCGGCATCCGCAAGGAACTGTCGGACCTGGGCGGCGACGCGCGGGTATCGGTGCTCAAGGCCGTGGTGACCCAGGCCAGCTCGGCGATCCCGATCATGCCGCTGTACCTGTCGCTGCTGTTCAAGGTCATGAAAGAGCAGGGCAGTCACGAAGGTTGCATCGAACAGGTCTACGGTCTGTACAAGGACAGCCTGTACAACCCGAACCCGATCATCGACCAGGAAGGCCGCCTGCGTGCCGACTACAAGGAACTGGAACCTGCCGTCCAGGACCGCGTGAAGCAGCTGTGGGATGAAGTCACCAGCGAAAACCTCTACCAGCTGACCGACTTCACCGGCTACAAGCAGGAATTCCTGCGCCTGTTCGGCTTCGAGATCGACGGCGTCGACTACGAAGCCGATGTCGATCCGGACGTGAAGATCGCCAACCTGATCCAGGTGTAAGCGAACTTAACGCGTCATCGACAACGCCCCTCCCATGAGGGGCGTTGTTGTTTCTGCCCGGGCTGTGCGCTGGTTCAGGCCGGTGCCTGTCAACGTTCGACCTGGGGTGGGATCGACATCTGGTGCATCACTCGTGTTGAATGTCGGCCCATTGCCAAGGGGGAAGACCATGCAAGCCGCACCCGTGCGCATCACCGCCGAGGAGATGCTCTCCGACAACTGGTACCTGCTGAAGAAATACAGCTTCGACCTGCAGCGCCGCGACGGCAGCTGGCAGGCGCAGACCCGCGAGGTCTACGACCGCGGCAATGGCGCGACCATCCTGCTGTACAACCGCGAGCGGCGCACGGTGCTGCTGATCCGCCAGTTCCGCATGCCGACCTACGTCAACGAGCACAGCGGCTACCTGATCGAGACCGCCGCCGGCCTGCTGGACAATGCCAGCCCGGAAGAACGCATCCGCCTGGAAGCCGAGGAGGAAACCGGCTACCGCGTCGGCGCGGTGGAGAAGGTCTATGAAGCCTTCATGAGCCCCGGCTCGGTCACCGAGCGCATCCACTTTTTCATCGGCGAATACTCCCCCGACGACCGTATCGGCGACGGTGGCGGCCTGGAGGAAGAGGGCGAGGACATCGAGGTGCTGGAGCTGGGTTACCAGCAGGCGCTGGACAGGGTGCGCAGCGGCGAGATCGTCGACGGCAAGACCATCATGCTCCTGCAATACCTGGAACTGCGCCTGATGCCGCCGCGTCGGCTGACGATCCTGGTGGCCGCGCCCCGGTACTCGGCAACCGACGATGCGACGGCGCTGGCGCAGCAGGTCGCCAGCCTGGATGACTGGGCCGCGCAGTTGTTCGAGGCCGGGCACAGCCCCGTGTTCGGCCAGTGGCTGGGGTTGGCGGCGGGCGGTTCGAGCGCTCTCGACGAGTTCCAGGCGCGTGCGCGACATCAGTTGCAGCGTTGCGACGCGCTGCTGCGGATCGGCGGGACCTGCGCCCGTGCCGATGCCCTGGTCGCCATGGGCGAGCAATTGGGCCTGCCGGTCTACCGTTCGCTGCAGGACATCCCGCGTTGCACTTCGGCCAGTTGAGCCAGCGCTCAACTGGCCGGCTGGCCGACGGCCTTGTATCGGAGTGTGTATCGGCCCGGTGCTGATACACCTGCTTGTCCTGGCGCCGGTTGCGCACACAACCCGGATACACCCCGAGGATTAACTACGTCCACCCGCCAGCACCGAGCTTCTCGGTGTCGGTGGCGGGAACCGTTAATCCAATTCATCGAAGGGGTATCAGCATGTTCAAACTCTCCAATGTTTCCAACGTCGCGCTCGGCCTGGCGCTGGTCGGCGGCCTGGGCCTGTCCACCGCCGCTTCGGCGCTGAGCATGACCGAGCTGTCCCAGGGCTACACCCTGGCCGCGGCCGACGGGGTCAAGACCCCGGCCGAAGGCAAGTGCGGCGAAGACAAGTTCGCCAAGACCGACACTAACCACGACGGCAAGGTCTCCCGCGAGGAGTTCATCGCCGCCGCCCCCGAGCGCGCCGCCGAGTTCGACAAGATCGACGCCAACCACGATGGCGCCATCAGCCTGAGCGAAGCCAAGCAGTACCTGGCGGCCAAGGCCGGTTCGGCCGAAGGCAAATGTGGCGAAGGCAAGTGCGGTGCGGCGATCGAGTCCTGATCGGCGGTGGCGGGGGGCACCCGGGTGCCCCCCGGTTTTTTCCGGGGCAACCAGGAGACTGGCCCATGCAACCCTCTCACAGCGTGTTATCTGTCCAGGCTCCGCGGCTACCCGTTTCGGCAACCGTGGGGCTTGGCTTGCGTCGAGCCTTGCTCGACTCATTGCATACGGCGCCTGCGGGCGCTTTTGACTTTCTGGAACTGGCGCCGGAAAACTGGATCGGCATCGGCGGTGCCCATGGCGCCGCGTTGCGCGTCCTGGCCGAGCGTTACCCGCTGAGCTGCCACGGGCTGTCGTTGTCCCTCGGCGGCCCGGCACCGCTGGACCTGGGGTTCCTGCGGGAAGTGCGGCAGTTTCTCGACCGTTTTAATGTGCCGCTGTACAGCGAACACCTGAGCTACTGCGGCGACGACGGGCACCTCTACGACCTGCTGCCGCTGCCGTTCACCGAAGAGGCGGTGCGCCATGTCGCGGCGCGCATCCGCCAGGCCCAGGAGGTGCTGGGCCGGCGCCTGGCGGTGGAGAACGTCTCGTACTACGCCGCGCCGCGCCAGGACATGGACGAGCTGGCCTTCACCAACGCGGTGCTGGCCGAAGCCGATTGCGATCTGTTGCTGGACGTCAACAACCTCTACGTCAACTCGGTGAACCACGGGTTCGAGCCCCAGGCCTTTCTTGCCGGCCTGCCGCCCGAGCGGGTGGTGGCGATGCACGTGGCCGGGCATTACGACCAGTCCGACAACCTGAAGATCGACACCCACGGTGCGCCGGTCAAGCCGGTGGTCTGGGGCTTGCTGGCGCGTGCCTATGAGTTGTTCGGCGTGCAGGCGACGCTACTGGAACGGGACTTCAACTTCCCGCCATTCGCCGAGCTGATGGGCGAGCTGGACAGCATCCGCCAATTGCAGGCCAGCGCCTGCCAGGCTCAGGGGAGGCTGGCCCATGGATAAGCCGCTGATCGCCCTCGACGCCCAGCAACAGGCCCTGACCGCCTACCTGCGCGAACCCGAGCACCGGGCGCCGCCCGCGGGGATGGACCGCGCGCGGGTGGAGATTTACCGCGAGCTGGTGTTCGACAACCTGCGGTCGTTGCTCAGCGGTACTTTTCCGGTACTGCGTTCGGTGCTCGGCGAGACGGATTGGCGCCGGCTGCTACGGGTGTTCCTGCGCGAGCACCGTTGCGCCACGCCAAAGTTCGGCGAGATCGCCGGCGAATTCGTGGCCTGGATGGCTTCCACGCCCGCCGGTTTGCAGGACGGCAGTTGGCCGGCCTTCATGGTCGAACTGAGCCATTACGAGTGGATCGAAATGGCCCTGCAACAGACCGAGGCCGAACCGCTGCCGGCCAGCGACCCGCGACGGCTGCTGACCCAGCCCTTGCGCCTGTCGTCCTTGGCCTGGCCGCTGGCCTACGCTTGGCCGGTGCAGCGCCTGGGCCCGACCTGGCGTCCCAGCGAGCCCGGGGCTGAGCCGACTTTGCTGTTGATCCGCCGCGATGCCGACTACCGGGTGCGCTTCTGCGAACTCAGCCCGCTGGCCTGGCGCCTGCTGGAGCGTATCGAGGCGTTCCCCCAACTCCACGGTCGCGACCAGTTGCAAGGCCTGGCCCTGGAAGCGGGCATCGACGACCTCGACACCTTTCTCGCCAATGGCCAGAGCCTGCTGCGACAGCTGCACGACCAAGGCGTTATCGGCCCGATGTAGCCGCTGGCGCAGCCTGCGCTCGGCGGCGTAGCCGTCGTAAAACCCGATTGCACGTTGTCCCTGGCACACCGCGTTGCCTGGGTTCGCGTCTGCTGCGCAGCCGATCGCAGGCTGCGCCAGCGGCTACAGGGAGATGCGCCTGTTATCGAACTTTCCACTCCGCAGAAACACCAAAGCCGCAGCTCAAGCTGCGGCTTTTTTCTGCCCCGAGGCATCAGCGTCCGTGGCGCAGGCGTCCGATCAATGCATCCAGGCTGAGTTTACCCGGGCCCTGGAACAGCAGGGGCAGCAGCGCCGCCAGGTAGATCACCGGCAGTTTGAAGTTGCCGTGGCCCTTGTTGCTGATGGCGTAGCCCTGGGCCAGTTCACTGAGGCTCGACCAGTCGGCCGGCCAGTGCACGGCGGCGGTGGCGACTACCGTGACCACGATCAGCACCAGCGCGGCGCAGCGGGTGCCCAGGCCTAGCAGCAACGCCAGGGGGCACAACAGCTCAGCCCACATCGACAGCTGCCAGTTCAGGCTCGCCGGCAACTGGTCGAAGGGAAAGGGGAAGGCGGACTGGATCTGCTGGAACCAGTTTTCCCCGCGCCATTTTTCCAGGCCCGACTCGAAGAACTCCCAGGCCAGCAACAGGCGCAGGCTGAGGAGCGCGACCCAGGGGGACAGGCGATTGAGCTGGCGTTGCAGCCCGCCGAGGGCGGATGAAAGCGTGAGGATCATGGGGTGGATCTCCTGTGCAAAGTGGGGGGCATTACAAAAGCGGCGCCGCCTGCGGCGTCGATCGCAGCGCCTACAGGGCGGTTGAATTCAGCGCGGGCTCAGGGCCTGGCGTTGCCGGCGTTTGTTGGCCTGGGCCAGCTTGCCCAGCAGGTTGATCGCCATGGCCGAGCAGGTGATGGCGAAGGGCAGCAGGTACCAGGCGCTCAGCGGAATGCGTTTGAAGTTGGAGTAGGCGAATATCGTCGCGATCACCCACATGCCGGTGGTGTGCAGGCGTTTCCAGGCGGTGCGGCTGAGCAGCGAGGCTGGGCCTTTGAACGAGGTCAGGGTCAGCAGCAGGATAAACAGGTAACCCACAGACCCGGGCAGGTTGCCCAGGGTGCTGCGGCCGGGCCAGAACTCCGGGTTCAGTTGCCCGTAGCTGTAGATCAGCAACGCGTGCACCAGGTGCGAGAAGGCGAACGCCAGGCCGATGAAACGGCGCTCGCGCACCAGCGTCTGGCTCAGGGGAGAGGGCAACAACACGGCGAATGCCGAGGCGGTGAAGGCCAGCAGAAACAGCACGAAGGACGAGCGTGCGGTGGCGCGGATGGCGCTGCGGGTGGCTTCGACCAGGTCCGGCTCAAGCAGCAAGATCAGCGCGGTCATCAGCAGCACGGCGGCGGCCAGCAGGCTGAACAGCCGCCAGCCGTGGAAACGCAAGGGAAGGGTTTGAGTGGGCATGAGAGGCTCCTTGAGGTTGGGCGCAGCTGTCGCGGCGCGTCCCAGGAGTTTTGCAAGGCCGTGTATATCGGTTGTGTCGGCGAGGGGCGGTTATGTATGCCTGTGTAGCGAGGCGCTCAGAGGCTGGCCTTGTTGCTGACCAGGATCAGCTCCGCGCACAGGCCGCCGCCCTGGCGATTGCTCAGGCGCAGCGAGCCACCCAGGGCCACCGCCAGTTGCTGGGCGATGGCCAGGCCCAGGCCGGTGCCGCCGGTGTCGCGGTTGCGCGAGCTTTCCACCCGATAGAACGGCTTGAGCACTTCGGCCAGTTGCTCTTCGCTGATCCCCGGGCCGCGGTCGAGGACCTTGACCGACAGGCGATCGCCCGCTTCGGCCTGGACCTCGATCCGCGCCGCGCCAGAGAACTTCAGCGCGTTGTCCACCAGGTTCACCAGCACGCGGCGCAGGGCGTGGGGGCGGGTGTCGATCAGCGCGCCGTTCTTGCCGGCCAGCTCGACGTCCTGGCCGGTGTCCTGGTAGTCGAACACCAGGCTGTCGAGAAACGCGTCCAGGTCGATGCGGCAACTGGCCTCGGTGGCGCCATGGATGCTGCGGGCATAGGCCACGCCTTCGCGCACCAGATGCTCCATTTCGCTCAGGTCGTTCCACAGCTTGTCCTTCTCGGCGGAATCGTCCATGAACTCGGCGCGCAGTTTCATGCGGGTGATCGGCGTCTGCAGGTCATGGGAGATCGCCGCCAGCAGTTGCATGCGTTCCTTGAGGTAGGCGCCGATCCGCGCCTGCAGGGCATTGAAGGCCTTGGCTGCGTGCACCACTTCGATCGGGCCTTTTTCGTCCAGGTGCACGCCGTGGGTGTTGGGGTCGAGGCTGTCCACCGCCTGGGCCAGCCGGGTCAGCGGGCGCACGGCGATACGTACCGCCAGCCAGGCGCAGAGGATCAGCACCAGCAACTGCCCCAGCAGCACCGCCGGCAGCCAGGGCGACATCGGCGTCAGCGCCGGGCGCACGTCGATGATCACCGGGCTGCCGTCGGCCAGTTGCAGGTGGGTCTGATAGTGCTGGCGCGGTCCGGGGATGGTGTTGAATGTCAGGCGGTAGTCGCCGCCAATGGCGCTCTTGATCGAGTTCACCGAGACCGGTACATCGGCGCTGTCCATGGGCTGGCCGGGTTCGCCGGCGCTGAGCAGGTAGCCATAGTTGCGCCGCTGCAGGCGCGGCAGCCAGGCGGGGCGCTCGGCGGCGGGCAGGCGGTCGAGGATGGCGATGGAGGTGGCGACGTCGCTTTCCAGGTTGCCGAGCATGGTCATTTTCGCGCTCTGGTAGCGCTCGTAGGACTGCGCGGCGAACGACAGACCCTGGGCCAGCGCCAGGCCGATCAGGAAAATCAGCGACAGTCGCGAGGCGAGGGTGCGCGGCCAGTGCAACGCCAGCTTCATGACGCGGCCTCGAGGATCTCCACCGGCAGCGAGAACACATAACCTTCGCTGCGCACGGTCTTGATGTAGGCCGGTTCGCGAGCGTCGTCCAGCAGGCGCTGGCGCAGGCGGCTGACCAGCAGGTCGATGGAGCGGTCGAACAGGTCGGCGTCGCGGCCCTGGGTCAGGTTGAGCAACTGGTCGCGATTGAGCACCCGTTGCGGGTGGTCGAGGAACACTCGCAGCAAGCGGTATTCGGCGCCGCTCAGGGCGACCAGGGTGCCGTCCTGGTCCAGCAGGTGGCGCGCGGTGGTGTCCAGGCGCCAGCGGCCGAAGCCCAGCAGGCGGCCGCTCTCGGTGACCACCAGGTTCGGCGGCAGCATGCGCGTGCGGCGCAGCACGGCATTGATCCGCGCCAGCAGCTCGCGGGCGGCGAAGGGCTTGACCAGGTAGTCGTCGGCGCCCATCTCCAGGCCGATGATGCGGTCGGTCTCGTCGTTGCGCGCGGTGAGCATCAGCACCGGCGTGGCCTTGTGCTTGCCGGCGCGCAGCTCGCGGCACAGCAGCAGGCCGTCGTCGCCGGGCAGCATGATGTCGAGCACGATCAGGTCCACCGGGGTGGTTTCCAGGAAGCTGCGCATCTGCCTGCCGTCAGCCACTACCGTGGTGCGCAGGCCGTTCTTTTTCAGGTAGTTGCCTACCAGCTCTCTGATTTCGCGGTCGTCATCGACTATCAATACGTGATCGACATGATCCATGGGGCTGCCTCTGTATAGGGTCGTGCTGCCTAGTCTATAGGGCTCGTGCGGGCCTGCCTGCGGCGCTTTGTATTGCAGTGTATCTGGCGCCTGGCTGAATACACGGCGATGCAAAACAGGGTTTTTCCGACGCCTTTGTATCGCTGTGTATCCCCCGGTGGCGTGGATACGCAGGGACACCGCAAGGGCGGTTTGCCGACACAGGCGCGATACCTTGCGCGCATTCAATGGGCTCCATCGAGGCACAGCCACTGGCCTCGCCACCAAAACCCATTGTCGCCCGAGGAAACCATCATGCAACGCACCGCCCTCTACGCCGCCTGCCTGTTCGCCGCCCTGAATATCTGCACCCTGTCGGCCCGCGCCGAAGGCACGGTACAGGCCCGGACCTACAGCTACGGCACCCAGTTGGATATCCAGAAAGTCCTGTCGATGACCGAAGACGCCGAGCCGAGCTGCGGCGTGGTCAATGCCCGCATGACTTACCTCGATTCCCAGGGCCGCACCCAGGCCCTGGATTACCGCAAGTTCGCCAACAACTGTAACGACGGCAACTGAGTGCACTCACTTGTCATGTAGTCCCTGTTGAACATGAGGATCAGCCCATGAACACCCTGAAAACCTGCCTGCTTTCCCTGACCTTGGCCCTGGCCGGCGTGGCCGTGGATGCCAGCGCCGCCGATGCGTCCTGCACGACCTGCTTCCAGCTCGCGCCCTTGAGCCAGGGCGGCCAGCCAGAGCGAGCGGCGCCGTTGCTCGCCGAAGGCGGCTACGAGCGCACCCCGCAAGGGATGCGCGCCGACAATCAGGCCTGAACCCGGCCTGCCACCCCTGGATACGCCCGCCATCGATGGCGGGCGGGACATTGACCGATCACAGGTGATGCCATGTTGCTCATAGCGTTTCTCGGCGGGGTCCTGACCATCCTCAGCCCCTGCATCCTTCCGGTGGTGCCGTTCCTGTTCGCCCGGGCCGACCGCTCGCGCGGCTCGGTGCTGCTGACCCTCGGCGGCATGGCGCTGACCTTTGCCCTGGTGTCGAGCCTGGCGGTGGTCGGCAGCGACTGGATCGTCCGGGCCAACGGCATCGGGCGCCAGCTGGCGCTGATTGTGCTGGGGCTGTTCGCGCTGTCGCTGATCTTTACCCGCTTCGGCAACTGGCTGGCCCGCCCCTGGGTCAACCTGGGCAATCGCCTGGACGGCCTGCGCCTCGATCGGGCGCGCAAGTTCTCCGGGCCCTTGGCGGCGCTGTTGCTGGGGGTGGCCACCGGTCTGCTCTGGGCGCCCTGTGCCGGGCCGATTCTCGGGGTGATTCTGACCGGCGCCATGCTGCAAGGGGCGAGCGCCCAGACCAGCCTGTTGCTACTGGCCTACGGCCTGGGCAGTGCCCTGTCCCTGGGGTTGCTGATCTTTGCCGGAAGAGAGCTGGTCAACCGGCTCAAGCCGTCCCTGCCGGCCACCGCCTGGTTGCGCCGTGCCGCCGGTTACCTGGCGTTGCTGGCGGCCGTGGCGATCGGCAGCGGGGTGGACGACCGCCTGCTGGCCAGCACCTCGTCCCAAGGCGGCGCGGCCCTCGAGCAGGGCCTGCTGAAGAGCGTGCCCAAGGCCCTCGACTACCTGATCGACAAGGCTGGCGCGGCACCCGCCGAGACGCTGCCGAGCAAGGGCCCGATGCCTTCGCTGAGTGGCGCGGTGCAATGGCTGAACTCGCCGTCGCTGGACGCCGAAGCCTTGCGCGGCAAGGTGGTGCTGGTGGACTTCTGGACCTACGACTGCATCAACTGCAAGCACAGCCTGCCGTATGTGAACGCCTGGGCGAAAAAGTATGCCAAGGACGGGCTGGTGGTGATTGGCGTGCACACCCCGGAATACGCCTTTGAAAAGGTCGTCGACAACGTCAAGGCCCAGGTGCGCAAGCTGGACATCGGCTACCCGGTGGCCATCGACAACGACTACGCGATCTGGCGTGCCTTCGACAACCAGTACTGGCCGGCCCACTATTTTGTCGACGCTCGCGGCCAGGTGCGCTACAGCCACTTTGGCGAAGGCAGTTACGAGACGCAGGAGCAGGTGATCCAGCAGTTGTTGCGCGAAGCCAAGGCGTCGTAAATGGGGGCGTCAGCGGTCGGTGGTTTGCGAGGCGGTGTGTTCAGTTACACCGCGTCGCCGCCATCGCTACAGAAGCCGAAGCGGCGGCGGACGCCGGCTTCCGCTTCCGTAGGAGCGCAGCTTGCGCGCGAAGCGATGCGTCAGGCACACCGCGAGTCCCTACAACCACCACCGCAGCAGGAAAAAGAACGCCATGCTCAGCAGCATGCTGACCAGGGTGTTGCGGGTGTAGATCACCAGCACGATGGCCACCAGCGAGCTGATCAGGTACGGGTTGTCGTAGGCCAGGTTCAGCTGGTGCTCGGGCATGAACACGATCGGCCCGCAGATCGCGGTGAGCATGCCCGGTACGGCGAAACCGAGGAATTGCCGGGCGTTGCTGCTCAGGCGTACCGGCAGGCGCGGTTCGAGAAATACATAGCGGTTGAGAAACACCAGCAAGCCCATGCCGAAAATCACTGCCCAGACCATCATGTGCGCTCCCGGTAGAACTTGTTGCAGAGAAAACCCGCGGTCATGCCCAGCAGGCCCGACAGCACCAGGGCCGAGCCCCATTGCCAGTAGCTGAACAGTACCGAGCAGAACAGCGATACGGCCACGCAGACCACGGTCGGCACGTTGCGCACCAGCGGCGTGATCAGGGCGATAAAGGTCGCGGCGATGGAGAAGTCCAGGCCCAGGTGTTCGAGCCCGGGAATGGCGCGCCCGAGCACGATGCCGGCCAGGGTGAACAGGTTCCAGGCGATATAGAACGTCAGGCCCACGCCGAGGGCGTACCAGCGGTCGAACTGCTGTTTGTCGTGCTGGCTGGTCAGGGCGAACAGCTCATCGGTGAGCAGGAACCCCAGGCCGACCCGCCAGCGTCCTGGTAGCGGCGAAATCACCGAACGCATGCTCATGCCGTACAGCAGGTGCTGGGAGGTCAGCAGCAGGGTGGTGAGCAGGATCGAGAAAATCCCCGCGCCGCCCTTGAGCATGCCGATCGCCACCAGTTGCGCGGCGCCGGCGAAGACGATGCTCGACAAGCCCTGGCCTTGCAGGGGCGTGAGGTTGGCCTCGATGGCCATGGAACCCGCCAGCAGCCCCCAGGGCGCGGTGGCCAGGGACAGCGGCAGGATGGCAACGGCGCCGCGCAGGAACGCGGTGCGGGGAAGAAGAACGCTGGACATGACAGCCTGCAATCAAGGAACGGGAACCGACTGTGCCAGCCCGCGACGGAAATGGCTTGAACGATCTTGCGCACTTGGCGCCGATGGTCGTTATTTCGTTCACCCCGCAGATGCTTCTGTAGGAGCGGCCGGTCGACGCTCGATTGCCGGCGATTGGGGTAACGCGGTGTGCCTGATACGACGCCTCGCGAGCAAGCTTCGCTCCTACAGAGGCTAGTATTCACCGCGAGTCCATGACCGGTTCGTAATCTGTCGGCCATGGCGCCAACCCGATCTGTCTGCTACAACGCTTCGCTAGTATCGGCCGGCTTCTCCCGTGGGGGAGGCGGCCTGTCATCTTCCTGCAACAGCCCCGTGCCAAGAAGAGTGTCTGGCCGCTACCGGCCAGGTCACTACGGGGCCGTTCATTCACTGCCCCATCCCAAGGAGAGGGTCTATGAGAAAACTGTTCGCAACCGCGGCACTGGCCGCGCTGATGATCTGCACCGTCGGGGTCAGCCAGGCACGAGAGGCCCGACAGCAGCGCGACTCGGTCGCCGGGGTGTTCGACTACTACCTGCTGTCGCTGTCCTGGTCGCCGACCTTTTGCCTGACCCATCCGGAAAACGAGCAGTGCTCCGGCAAAGGCTACGGTTTTGTCCTGCATGGCCTGTGGCCGCAATACGCCAAGGGCGGCTGGCCGCAATCCTGCCCGCCCTTGACACAGCTGAACGCCGAAGAGCGGGCCAAGGGCCTGACCCTGTTCCCCACCGCCAAGCTGATGGAGCACGAATGGAGCAAGCACGGCACCTGCAGCGGTCTGGGCGCCATGGGCTACCTGGAGACCTCCGACCAGGCCCTGGGCAAGGTGAAGATTCCTCAGGTGCTGGAACCTTCGACCACCGTGCATTACTTCGAGGCCCGGGAGATCGAGCAGTTGTTCCGCCAGGCCAACCCGGGCATCCCGGAGAAGGGCGTAGCGGTGTTGTGCAGCGGCCCGGAACTCTCCGAAGTGCGGGTCTGCCTGGACAAGAACCTGGGGTTCGGCGCCTGTGGCAAGGGCGTGCGCACCCAGTGCCGCCAAGGCGATATCCGTATTCCGCCGATTCGCTGACCGGCGAGCGGCCAGGAGGGAGGCGGCATAGGCTGGCCTGAGCATCTATGGTTGCAAGACGCCCGTCTTCGTCCAAGGAGCCCATGATGCTGCATATCCGCACCCCCCTGATCCTGCATCCCGGGTTGTCCACGGCCACCCGGCGCATCTGGCTCAAGCTGGAAAACCTGCAGCCCGGCGGCTCGTTCAAGATGCGCGGCCTGGGCCTGCTCTGTACCCAGGCGGCGCGGCAGGGCAAGCGCCGCGTGGTCTGTCCCTCCGGCGGCAATGCCGGGCTGGCCACGGCGATGGCGGCGGCCAGCCTTGGCCTGCAAGCCTGCATCGTGGTGCCGCAGACCACCGCGCAAACCACCCGCGAACGCATCGCCCGGACCGGCGCCGAGGTGCTGGTGCATGGCCAGGTCTGGGATGAAGCCAACGAGCGCGCGCTGCAACTGAGCAGCGCTGCCGACAGCGAATACGTGCCGGCCTTCGACCACCCGGTGCTGTGGCAAGGGCACAGCAGCATGGTCGATGAAATCCTCGAAGACTGTCCGCAGGTCGACACGATAGTGGCGTCGGTGGGTGGCGGAGGCTTGTTGGCCGGCATCCTCACCGGCCTGCTGCACCACCAGCGCCAGGACTGCCGGATCATCACCTGCGAAACCACCGGCAGCGCTTCCTTTGCTGCGGGGCTGGCGGCCGGGCATCCGGTCAAACTGGCGAAGATCGACACCGTCGCCAGTTCCCTCGGCGCGGCCCAGGTGGCGGCCTGGCCGTTGCAGCAGATCCAGGGTTTTCCCTATCAGTCGCTGGTGTTGTCGGATGCCGAGGCGATCCTCGGCGTGGTGCGTTATGCCGATGATCTGCGGCAATTGGTGGAGCCGGCCTGCGGCGTCTCGCTGGCGGTGGCCTACCTCGATCACCCGGCCATCGCCGCGGCGCGGGACGTGGTAATCGTGGTGTGCGGCGGCGTCAGCATCAGCGCCCGCCAGGTGGCGGACTGGGGCGCTTCGCTGCCGGGCTGAAAGCGCCTGGTGTATGCTGGCCGACCTGTTGTACCTGTGGTTTTACGGAGGGTTCGGATGGACGCCACCACATTGTTTTTGTACGTCGTCACCGTCAGCGCGGTGATGATGACCCCGGGGCCGTCGATGCTGCTGGCTCTCAATAACGGTGCCAGCCATGGCATGCGCATCGCCGGTTGCGGCATGGCTGGCGCGATGCTGTCCGACCTGCTGCTGATCGGTGCGGTGGGCTGCGGCCTGGGGGCGTTGCTGCAAGCCTCCGAGCAGCTGTTTTCCATCGTCAAGTGGGGCGGCGCGGCGTACCTGTTGTACCTGGCGTGGGTGCTGTGGAAGGCGCCGACAACGGCGCTGGCCGCGCAGAGCAGCGGCGCTGCCAGCAGCGGGCGCGGGGCATTCATGCGCTCATTGCTGGTGGGGTTGTCGAACCCCAAGGGGTTGCTGTTTTTCTCGGCCTTCCTGCCGCAGTTCGTGCGCCCCGACCAGCCGGTGGCGCAGCAGTACCTGATCCTGGCGCTGGTCAGCACGGCGATCAATTGCGTGATGATGGCGACCTACGCCTTTGGCGGGCGCTATGCCATGCGCACCTTCTCCGCGCGGGCGATGCTGTGGATCAACCGCAGCTGCGCTGGCATGCTCGCGGTGCTGGCGCTGGGCCTGAGCCTGTATCGGCGCAGCGATATCCGTTGAAGCTGCATTGACCCGATAGACCGGCGTCCTGCTTCTGTAGGAGCGAAGCTTGCTCGCGAGGCGGTGTGTCAGGCACACCGCGACGTGCCTATCGCCAGGCGTCGGCCGGCCGTTCCTGCAGAAGCCTCTAGAACCTCAAGGTCGCGCCGCCGGTCAGCCAGCGGTCGCGGCCTTCGTTCAACTGGCCACCGAGCACCAGGTCGAGGTCCAGGTTCGCCCCCAGGTGCAGCCGTGGCCCGGCTTGCCAGGCCTGCTCGCCGCCGCGCTGGCCGTAACGCTCGGCGACTAGGGTCAGGCGTTCGCCCAGGTCGTATTCGAAGCCGCCGCCCCAGGTCCAGCGGTGGTTCTGCTGGCCGTCGTCATAGGCGTGGGCCCAGCCGGCGTTGAGGTTCAGGCGCAGGCTGTCCAGGGGCTGATAAGTCAGGGGCAGACTGATGTCGCCACCGTCGAACGAGTGGTTGCGGTTGAGGGCGAAATGCGCGGACGTCGCCAGCGCCAGCTGCAGGCCCAGGTCTTCGCGGTTCCACAGTTGCGCCTTGAGTTGCGGGCTCAGCTGGGTTTCGCCGTGGCCATCCTCACGGTTGCGCTCGATGGCGGCACCCACCTGCAACCAGGGCAGGCCGGCGAAGGTGCAGGCCGGGGAGATCACCGCGCCATGGTTGGAACCCTGGTGACGCAGGCTCTGGTACCAGATATCCAGGTTGCACTCTCCCGGGGCGTTGATCGCGCCGTCGTCCACCACATAGGCGCCGCCCGCGGCGTTGGCCTTGGCGACCAGGGTCAGCAGGCCGATCAGGCTCAGGGTGATGGTGACGAACATCAGGTTGCGTCGCAGCATGCGCCGTTTCGCCGGGGGCAGGTCGCGGGTGAGGCTGGCGAAGCGGTTGTGGCGCGAAGGGCTGTATTTGGACATGTCGGTTCTCGCTAAGGCATGGGCAGCGGCCGCGCTGTGTGGGCCGCTGCGTAGTCGAGTGGGAAAAGGGTCATTGCCAGTCGCTCACTGACAGGGTCTGGATGCCGGCGGCCCTGGCCAGGGCCACCAGCTCTTCGGTGTCGTCGCCGCCGGGCAGGGCGATCACCATGTCCGGCCGGCTGTCGCGCAACATGAAGGCGTTGCGCAGGCGTTCGGCGAGCTTGCCGTGCAGCTGCCAGTTGGCCGGGTAACGCACGATGTTGGCGCCGATTTCCCGGCCCCAGTCTTCTATTTCTGCGCCGAGGAACTGGTTGCCGCCGTGGATCAGCACCTGCACTTCATGCAGGCGCTGAAAGGCGTCGAGCACCCGCCGGCACAGCTGGACGTCGGCGCAGTGGCGCCCGGCGCAGATCAGGACACGCATCGTGCGGTCTCCTGCGCCGTCGGCTGGATGCTCAACGGGTTGTCCAGCAGCATTTCGCCCAGTTCGGCGTTATCCAGGTCGCGTTCACCGGCCCGCTCCAGCGCCGGATAGGCCAGGGCCGCGATGTGGTGGTGCACGCGCCGGTAGTCGCGCAGCACCCGCTGGAAAATGTCGCCGGACTCGGCCCAGGCCGTGCGGTCTTCGCGCAGGC
This sequence comes from Pseudomonas sp. 09C 129, assembly GCF_002843625.1. Taxonomy (NCBI): domain Bacteria; kingdom Pseudomonadati; phylum Pseudomonadota; class Gammaproteobacteria; order Pseudomonadales; family Pseudomonadaceae; genus Pseudomonas; species Pseudomonas sp. 09C 129. The sequence continues at coordinate 3,474,082 of NZ_CP025261.1, forward strand.
TGCGAAAGTGCTCGCGGCTGGCGTCGGCTTCCAGCCGCCTGACCAGTTCCTTGCGGTTCACCAGTTGGTGGGCGTTGGCCAGGTCTTCGCGCAGGAACACGGTGATCGCCAGGCTCAGGCTGTCGACCACGGCCTGGTGCAAGGGCTCGATGCAGTCCAGCTCGAACACCGAGAACTGCTCGCCACGCCGCAGCCGGCGCGCCGCCAACTGGGTCAGGCTGCTGGAGAGGATGTCGCCGGCGTGTTCCAGGTTGATCACGAACAGCAGGATTTCCTGGGCACGATCGGCGTCCTGGTCGCTGATGCCGTCCTGGCCGATATCCGCCAGGTAGGCGCGGATCGCCGCGCTGAGCAGGTCCAGCGACTGGTCGATGCGCCGCACCTCATCGGCGCCGGCCGGGGTCGAGGCCTGGAACAGGCGCAGCACCCGGTCGAGCATCAGCGACAGCATGTCGGCCAGGCGCAGGGCCTCGCGGGCGGCGTTGGACAGGCCGATATTGGCCACCGCCAGGCCGGCTTCGTCCAGGTAGTGCGGCATGCCCGGGTCGACGTCGCGCGGCGGCTCCGGCAGCAGGCGGCTGAGCAGCGTCGCCATGGGCCCGGTCAGGCCGATGAACAGCAGGGCCAGCACCAGGTTGAACAGGCTGTGCAGGTAGACCACCTGCTGGCTGGCGTCGAGGGCGGTGACTGGCGTGCTCTGGGCGATCCAGGGCAGGCACGGCAGCAGCACGGCGGCACCGCACAGGCGCACCAGCAGATTGCCCAGGGGCAGGCGCCGGGCGACGCTGGAATCGGCGTTGAACAGCGACGGCAGGGCGCCGCCGATATTGATCCCCAGCACCAGGGCCATGGCGGTCACCGACGACAGCAGCCCGGTGGCGGCCAGGGACGCCACCAGCAGCACCACGGCGACGCTGGAATGGCACAGCCAGGTCAGCAGCGCCGCCGCCAGCAGGGCAATCAGCAGGTCGCCGTCGAGGCCGCGCATCAGCGCGGCGAACACCGGCGTGCCTTCCACTTCGCCCAGGGTGCCGCCGAGCATGCGCAGGGCCAGCAGCATCAGCCCCAGGCCGATCAGCGCGCAGCCGAGGCTTTCAAAACGCGAGTCGTCGCGCAGGCGGAACACGATAAAGCCCGCCAGCAGCACCAGCGGCGTGAGGATCGAGATATCGACGCTGAGCAGTTGCACCACCAGGGTCGAGCCGATATTGGCCCCGAGCATCACCGCCAGCGCGGGGGCCAGGCCCAGGGTGCCGGTGGCGGTAAAGGAGCTGGCCATCAGGCTCACCGCGGTGCTGCTTTGCAGGACCCCGGTGATGGCGATGCCGGACAGCAGGGCCATCCAGCGGTTGTTCAGATGCTGCCCCAGCCACTGGCGCAGCTGGGTGCCGAAGCCGCGCAGCAGCGCCGAGGAAATCATCTGGGTGCCCCACAGCAGCAGGGCGATGGAGCCAGCGAGGTTGATCAGCAGAGTAGTTCCCGACATGAGGACTCTCCCTTGTGTGTTTCATGGCTTGGCGGATCGCAGCAGACGGATGCAGCGGCGATGAAGGGCGCTGGCAAAGCCCAGCAGCAGGCGAATGGCAACGCGGCTCAACAGGCCCCTGGCATACAGGCGGATGCCGACCAGGGTGATCAGGATGGCGATACCTTCCAGGGTGCTCACCAGCAGGGCGCGCAAGGTGCGCTCGCCGCGGGCCAGCAGCTCGGTGATCGGTTTCATGGTTGTTCTCCGGGCGGCACAAAACCGTAGGAGCGAGCGGGCGGCGATCCGACTTGCCCGCGATTGGCGCGCCACTGGCTATCGGAAGAACCGCGTCATCGCCGAGCATGAACATGTCTTGCTGCGGCCAATGACGCGGTCCCGGCTCAGTTCCTCAGAACCATTGCTTGAAGCGACGGATGTAGAGGGTCTTCATGGTCTGGGCGACGACGCAGTAGCACAGCAGGGTGCCGACCAGCCAAGGGAAGTATTCCCACGGCAGCGGTACCAGGCCGACCATTGCACCCAGCGGCGAGAACGGCACGTAGATACCCAGGGCCATCACCAGGCCGGTCATCAGCATCACCGGCAGCGCCGCGGTGCTCTGGATGAACGGGATCTTCTGGGTCCGCAGCATGTGCACCACCAGGGTCTGCGAGAGCAGGCCTTCGATGAACCAGCCGGACTGGAACAGGGCGGCCATTTCCACGCTGTTGGCGGCGAACACGAACCACATCAGGGCGTAGGTGGTGATGTCGAAGATCGACGAGGTCGGCCCGATCCACAGCATGAAGCGCCCGATGTTCTTGGCGTCCCACTTGCGTGGCTTGCGCAGGAATTCCTTGTCCATCTTGTCCCACGGCAGCGACAGCTGGGAGATGTCGTACATCAGGTTCTGCAGCAGCAGGTGGATCGCCAGCATCGGCAGGAACGGAATGAACGCACTGGCCACCAGCACCGAGAACACGTTGCCGAAGTTGGAACTGGCGGTCATGTTCAGGTACTTCATGATGTTGCCGAAGGTCTCGCGGCCCTTGATCACCCCTTCTTCGAGCACCATCAGGCTCTTTTCCAGGAGGATGATGTCCGCCGATTCCTTGGCGATGTCGGTGCCGCTGTCCACCGAGATACCGACGTCGGCGTCGCGCAGCGCCGGGGCGTCGTTGATGCCGTCGCCGAGGAAACCCACGGTGTGCCCGTTGGCCTGCAGGGCCTTGAGTACCCGGGATTTCTGCAGCGGGGTGAGCTTGGCGAACACCGTGCGCTCTTCCACCAGGCGCGCGAGCACCGCGTCGTCCATGTGCTCGATATCCCGTCCGAGCAGCGGCTGGCCGACTTCCAGGCCGACTTCGCGGCAGATCTTCGCGGTGACGATCGGGTTGTCGCCGGTCAGCACCTTCACCGTCACGCCGTTCTCGCGCAGCGCGGCGATGGCCGGGCCGGCGGTTTCCTTGGGCGGATCGAGGAAGGTCAGGAAGCCTTCGATGATCAGCTCGCGCTCGTCGCTGGCGCTGTACTGCTGGCGGGTCTGCCCCGGCGCCAGGTCGCGGGTGCCGACCAGCAGCACGCGGAAACCGTCGCGGTTGTATTCCTCGGCCAGCTCCAGCAGCGCCGCCCGGCGCCCGGCGTCGAGGGCCACGGTGACGCCGTCCTGGCGCACCCGGGTGGCGGTATCGAGCATTTCCTCGACCGCGCCCTTGCACACCAGCAGGTGATGGCCGCTGGCGTCGGCGAGGATCACCGAGAGGCGCCGGCGGACGAAATCGAACGGCAGTTCATCGACCTTGCTCCAGGCGTCGGGCGCGCTGAACTTCGGGTTGTTTTCGGCGTAGCTCACCACCGCGCGGTCCATCAGGTTCTTCATGCCGCTCTGGTGATAGCTGTTGAGCCAGGCCAGTTGCAGCACCTGGTCGCAGCGGCTGCCGCTGATATCGACGTGGTGCTCGAGGATGATCCGGTCCTGGGTCAGGGTGCCGGTCTTGTCGGTGCACAGCACGTCCATGGCGCCGAAGTTCTGGATCGCGTTGAGGCGCTTGACCACCACCTTGCGCTTGGCCATGGCCGCGGCGCCCTTGGCCAGGTTGGCGCTGACGATCATCGGCAGCATTTCCGGGGTCAGGCCGACGGCCACCGCCAGGGCGAACATGAAGGCTTCGGCCCAGTCACCCTTGGTGAAACCGTTGATCAGCAGCACCACCGGCACCATCACCAGCATGAAGCGGATCAGCAGCCAGCTGACGCTGTTCACCCCGCGGTCGAAGGCGGTCTGGGTCCGCGAGCCGACGATGGAACGCGCCAGGGAGCCGAAGTAGGTGCGCGACCCGGTGGCTACCACCACCGCGGTGGCGGTGCCGCTGACCACGTTGGTGCCCATGAAGCAGATGTTCGGCAGGTCGAGCAGGTCCTGCTGGTCGGCCGCCGTGCGGTGGGCGGATTTCTCCTGCACCGCGCCCAGGGTGTCGTACTTCTCCACCGGCAGCGCCTCGCCGGTCAGCACCGCCTGGCTGATGAACAGGTCGCGGGATTCGATCAGGCGGATATCGGCGGGGATCATGTCGCCGGCCGACAGCTGCACGATGTCGCCGACCACCAGGTCGCGCATCGGCACTTCGCGCAGCGCGGCTTTCATGCCCATCTGCTCGCGGCGCAGCACGGTGGCGGTGGTCCGCACCATGGCCTTGAGCGCCTCGGCGGCCTTGGCCGATCGGTATTCCTGCCAGAAGCGCATCAGGCCGCTGGCCAGGACCATGACCAGGACGATGATCACCCCGGTCAGGTCGGTTTCCTCGCCGGCTTGCAGGGGCAGCCAGAAGTCGGTGAAGAAGCTGATGGCGGTCAGCGTCATCAGCACATAGATGAACGGGTTGTTGAAGGCTTGCAGCAATTGCACCAGGGCATGAGGCGGCCGGTCGTGGGCCACTTCGTTGAAGCCGTCGCGCTGCAGGCGGCCTTCGGCGTCGAGCTCGGTCAGGCCGTTGGCGTTCGACTTGACGTTGTCCAGGGTCACGCCAAGGCTGTTCTGCGCTTCGCGGGCGGCGCGCATCGACAGCCGGGTGTCGTCGCGGGTGGAGTTTTGCGAGGAGGAGGTGCGGGTTTTTACCGTAGTCATTACGTGTGCTCCTGCCGCAGGCTTGCGGCACGACACACAGACCACTCACCTATTCAAAGACGAGCGAACGTATGTCGAGCCGCAAGTAAGCGATCGATTCAGGTAGTTGCGTTTTATTGGTTTTAACGTTCGCCGCCTATTCAATGAACATGAACAGGCGACGAACCTACTACTGGCTTCGTCCATAACAATTACCACCAACTTTTAGTTGTAAGCAGGCAATAGGAAGTTGCCGAATTCCTTATTAGGGAAAACGTTAAGGAAGGACTTGAAAGTGCCTTCGGTTGAACTAGAAGTGCGAGTCCCGGGACAGGCTCAGCAGCAGGCCGGCCTGCATGAGGAGGCCGGCCAGGCTCCGACTCTGAGGGTCCTGGCTGTCGTCGAAACTCCAGCGTTGCTGGAGCCGGCAGGTGACCGGGCAGACGCGCCAGTTGGCCCGCGGCCGGGTTTGCGAGGAGGGGGTGGAATACAGGGTACCGACCCGGGAAACGGCTGCGCGCTCAGCGCAGGGCTTGACCCGCATGGTCGATGCAAAGGCGCGTACGCCGGGCATTACAGTGGATTTGAAGTTCATAACAGTTGCCTCGCGACCGGACTGGCTCCGGTGAAGGCAAGTTACGAAGGAGCGTCAAGCTCTAGCGCAGCTCACCCGACCGAAAAGTCGAGTCCCGTCATGTTCTGGGTTAAGTGCCCAGCCCTGCGCAAGCGCATCGACCAGACAGCGTCTAGATACTGTGTCCATTGGCTTCTTTTGTGAGTTGAAAAAAGGCCGGTTTGGCCGGCCCGCGCAATTTACTCAGGGCCACCTGTCAAGTCAAGATTAAATTGCCACGAATCATATGTTCGTTCAGCTTTAAGCAAGGTCTGTAGCGGAACTCAGATAAATGATGGGCAAGTTATATAAGGCAGTTCTGAATGACGGCCATAACAATGCTGGAGATAGTTATTGTGCTGTAGCCGTTGAGGAACAGGCCGAGGCGCATTGCGCGCCCCGGCGAATAGGGCGAATCGTCAGTCGAGGATCAGGTGCGGCAGGAAGCGGCTGGAGTCCTTGGTGATCAGGCTGTCGTCTTCACGCACGCCGATACCGGCGGCCTGGTCGCCGATGACCCAGGAGCCGATCAGGGTGTAGCTGTCGCCAAAGCGCGGCAGCGGGGCGAAGGACTGCAGGATGTAGGGCGCGTCGGTGTAGGGACCGTCTTCCTTGACCACCTCGTCCTGCGGGGTGCGCAACTCGATGTTGGCGCCTTCGCGGGAAAAGAACGGCTTGCGCACCCAGCCCTTGGGCACCTCGCGTTGCGGGTGCGGGTCCAGGTGGGTTTCCAGCAGGTTCGGGTGGCCCGGGTGGGCTTCCCAGAGCAGCGGCAGGATGCCCTTGTTGGAGAGGATGGATTTCCACGCCGGCTCGAAGAACTGCGTGTCGCTGGCGGCGATCGCCGCGCCGAAGGGTTCGTGGAAGATGAACTCCCAGGCGTGCAGCTTGAACAGGTGCGGGATCCAGCGGTCCTGCAGATCGACGAAGCGGCCTTCGGCGGTGAGGCCGATGTCTTCCACGTCGATATGCCGCGACTCGATGCCGGCCTTTTCCGCGATCAGGCGCAGGTAGTCGGTGGTGGCGCGGTCCTCCACCGAATCCTTCATCGAGGCGAAATAGAAAGGACGCTCGATCCCCAGCTGGGCGAAAGCCTGGTGCAGCCGGGTGTCGATGCTGTTGAACTGGTCGGCATGCCGCGGCAGCAGGCCGCGCTCGATGTTCTGCTCCAGCCAGCCCCATTGGAACGCCGCGGTTTCATAGAGGCTGGTGGGGGTGTCGTAGTTGAGCTCCAGCAGCTTGGCCGGGCCCTGGCCGTTATAGGAAAAATCCAGGCGGCCGTAGAGGTGCGGGTGACCGTCGAGCCATGAAGTGCGGATCATGTCGTAGAAGGCCGGCGGGATGCTCAGGCGATCGAGCAGGGCCTCGCTGCGCACCACCCGGTCCACCAGGTCCATGCACATCTCATGGATCTCGGTGGTCGGGTCTTCCAGGTCGTCCTCGATCTGCTTGAGGCTGAACTGGTAGTAGGCGCTTTCGTCCCAGTAGGCTTCGCCGTCGATGGTGTGGAACAGGAAGCCGAGTTTTTGCGCGGTCTGTCGCCAGTCCGGGCGTTCGTTGCAGGGGATCTTCTTCATGGCGCGCCTCCTTAGCTGCTCGAGCGTCCCGAACTCCAGCTCGAGGAGCTGGAGCCGCCCCAGCCGCTGCGGGCGCTGGCCTGGCTGCCGAAGCCGCCGCGGGAGGTGGAGGAGGACACGGACATCGGCCGGGTGGTGGTCCGCAAACCGCTGCCCGACTGCGCCTGGCGCGACTTGGAGAAGGTCGAGCCGCTGGCGATGCGCTGGTTGAGCGTCGAGTTGGCGTAGCTGCCGCGGTCGTCGCGATAGCGGTAGACCGGCTCGGAGTAATAGTTGCGGTTGCCGCCGCTGAGCAGGTTGCCGATCAGCAGGCCGGTGAGCAGGCCGCTGTCATTGCTGCTGAACGACGAGCTGCGGCCAGCCTCGGGGCTGACCCCGGCCGCTGCCAGCTGTTCGCGGGTGAAGGCGCCCTGGGCGTTGATTTCAAAGCCGCCGAGCTTGGGCACGAACTTGCCGCTGGAGTCCACCTGGCACCAGTTTTCGACGAAGTCGGCATCGCAGTCGGCCTGGTTGTCGTAGACCGGCGCCTGGGCGCGGTGCTCCGCCATGGCCTTGATATAGGCATCGGAGCAGACGTCCACGGCGATCTTGCCGTCCACGCATTCCTGCACCGACTGGAAGTTGAATTTCTGCTGGACCGCGAGGGTCTCCGGCTCCGAGTTGCAGCCCGAGATCGCCAGGGCCACCGAGGCGGCCAGGGAGAGCTGAACGTATTGGCTTCGTTTCATCGAGGGCTCCGTGCGGTCGATCAGTTCTGCGAAGGGGTCATGCAGGCGGCGTTGAGCAGGCCGACGCTGATGGCCACGGCGGCGACATAGATGCCGGCGGCGATTTCGCCGTTGCGGATGCGCTGCGACGTGCCCTTGAGCACCAGGCTGGTCATCAGGAACGCCAGCAGTTGCACCACGGCGGCGATCAGCGCCCAGACGGCGAAGTCCAGCAGGCTGATGGAGTAGGCGATGACGTTGCTCGCCGGGATGGCGAAACCGATGATGGCGCCGCCCAGGGCGATGGCGGCGGAGACGTTGCCCTCGCGGATCAGCTGGAACTCCTTGTGCGGCGTCAGGCGGGTGTAGACGAACTGGAACAGGGCGAACAGCACGGCCGCGCCGAGGATGTAGGTCAGGAAACCGACCACGGCGAATTTGTTCAGGGAGATGGAAAGGGCTTCAAGCATGGGTTCTGGTCCTTGTCAGAGGGTTTGCAGGTCGGTCATGTACAGGGAAATGCCCAGTGAGGTCACCAGGCTGACGCTGCCGTCGGCGTATTGCTCCACGGAAAACAGCAGGAACTCGCGGCGATTGGTCAGGCCGGTGTCGCGGGCATACAGCATCGAATGGCTTTCGAAGGCGAAGGTCTCGTCCGGCTTGGACACCTGCTCGCGCAGCGGCACCAGCTCGGTCTGTCCGGCTTCGGTGCCCCATTCGCGCAGGTACTCGACGCCGTCGAGGCTGTAGGTGGGCTGGCCGATCAGGCTGTTCGGGCCGGCCAGGCGCCGCAGCTCGGCTTCGCTGTTGACGGCCTGGTTGCTCAGGTAGTTGAACAGGATGATCGATTTGACCTGGCCGTCGATGCCGCCGCTGGTGTGCACCTGCAGCCAGTAGTCCTCGTCGTCCAGGTAGTAGCGCGACAGCCATTCGGACTGGCCCAGGTCCACCAGGCCTTCGCTGTAGACCGCCTGGTCGCCGGGAATCGCCACGCGGCTGTTGTCGGCGAGCAGCAGCTTGAGGCTGGCATCGAAGCGGATGCCCGCGCCCATGCTCAGGCCCAGTGGGCCGGTGGCGAAACTCGAGCTTGTGGTGGCCGGGGCCTGGAGCCCCAGAAAGCGTTTAAACCATCCCATTGTCGATGTCCTTGAGGCGGCTGGAAGCGATGTAGAAGAGTTCGCCGCCCTGGATCCGCGTATCGCTGTGCGGGTTGATCTGCGGGTGTTGCGCGCCGCGGGCGCGGTAGCCGATCAGGGTGGCGTTGTAGCGTTCCTTGAGGTGTACGTAGAGCTCGGCGAAACGGCCTTCGTAAGTCTCGGGCAGACGCATGACGTATTGGGTGGCGCCCTGGCCGACGCACAGCAGTTCGTTGATCACCACCGAGGAGCCCGGGTCCTGGGAGGAGCGCACCAGCATCTCGATGGCCATGCTCGAGGTGCACTCCAGCTTCGGTGCGTAGGAGGCGGCCAGGGTGGCGATTTCGCTGTCGTTGAAGTGGGCGACCACGTGGCCGCTGGGGCGCAGCTGGTTGATCGCCAGCACACTGGCCAGGGTCAGGTCGTCGGAGCTGGTGCGCACCAGCACCCGTTCGGCGCCGGGCACCCCGGCACGCAACAGCAGGGCCGCGGACGACAGGCTTTCGCCCTTGACGAAGGCGGCCTTGCCCTGCATCGGGTTCTCGTCGAGGCTGGCGTCGCAGATGACGATCAGGTTGTCGTTGGAGGTTTCGTCCTGCAGCAGCAATTCGATCACCCGCTCGCTGGACGCACCTTCCCAGCCGACCAGCACGGTATGCCCGGTCTGGCCGGTGAAGTCGCCTTTGCCTTTCATGCCTTTTCTCCATAGGTCCATAACGCTGCTGGTGGTCTTGCCGATGGCCGCGGTCAGCAGCGCGATGCCGCCGAGCATCACCCACACGGCGACGAACACCCGGCCAGCGGCGGATTGCGGCGACAGGTCGCCATAACCCACGGTCAGGGTGGTGGTGAAATAGAAATAGATGAAGGTCGCGGGCGCGGTGAGGTGCTGCTCGCCCAGGGCCACCAGGCCGAGATAGGAGGTCGCGGCATGCACGCCGAGCGCGATGGCCAGGCCCATCCAGCCGAAGCGCTGGAAGAAGGTGGCCGCGTATACCCGAAGCAAGATGAAAATCGACATCGAATCCCTGATTTCCTGATGAGCAGATCTATCCGTGATGCAGCGCGCCGTGCCCGGGCAAGGCATGGCTCATTGCCGCGCGGCATTAGACATCGGCTTGGCGCCGGATAAAAGCACTTTTGCTGCGATAAACCCCGCGAAGGCGCCAAAGATGTGCCCTTCGAAGGACACCCCGGCCCGTGGCAGGAACCCCAGGACCAGGCCGGAATACAGAAACATCGTCACCGCGGCGGCCAGCAGGCTGCTCCAACTGCGCAATAACCAGGCGCGGGTGAGGATGTAGGCCCACAGGCCGAAGACCCAGGCGCTGGCGCCGACGTGGATGCCCCTGAAGCCGAACAGCCAGACCAGCGCGCCGCCGAGCAGGATGATGATCAGGCTGACCACCACGAAGCGCCGCTGGCCTTCGGCGATCACCATGGCGCCGAGGATCAGGAAGGGCACCAGGTTGGCGGTCAGGTGGGTAAAGGAGCCGTGGAGAAAGGGCGAGGCGAGTATCCCCGGCAAACCCTGCAGAGTGCGCGGGATCAGGCCGAAGATATTCAGGCTGTAGCCGCTCAGGCTGTTGAGCACCTGTACGGCGATCATTACCAGGGCCAGGCCCGCCAGGGTCTTGAAACCATTTGCAACGGCCATCGAGGCCCTCCCATAGGCCAGAAAAAGGGCACCGCGGATGTAGCCGCTGGCGAAGCCTGCGATCGGCTTGGGCGGCATTCCGACGCAGCAGACGCGAAACCTGAGTGCGCAGCCTCTCTGAAGTGCCGCGCCGCCTGGCCTTGCGACTGCTGCGCAGTCGTACGCAGCCTGCGGCAGCGGCTACAGGAGGGGGCTTACTCGGCCGACTTCTGTTTTTTCAGGCGCTCGAGGATGGCGTTGGCGCTGCCCTGGTCCGGCACGATGTTGGCTTCGCGCAGGCGGCGTTCCAGGTCGTTGCCGTTGCTCGCATCGGCCAGTTGCTCCTGGGCTTCCATTTCCGCCGCGCGCTGGTCTTGCTTGGCTTGCAGGCGGTTGAGGGTGTTGACCGCGGTTTCCAGCTTGCCGTTGGCGCCGCCGCTGGCGATCGAGGCACTGACCTGGGCTTTCTGCACGCTCTCCCGGGCCTTGGCCATGTCCACTTGTTGGCGCAGGCTGCGGATGCGCGCTTCGGCCTTGCCGATGTCCTTGCGCATATTCTCGGCGTAGGCGCCGAATTCGCTGGCTTGCTTCTGCTCCGCTTCCAGGCCGGTGGTCAGGGTCGAGATGGCTTCGGCGACTTCCAGGGCCAGGTCTTCGCGGTTGGCCTGCAGCGAGGCGAGGGCCTTGGACTCCAGGTCGGCGATCTTCGCGGTGAATTCGCTGACCCGCTCAGTGGACAGCTTGTGCTTGGCCATGATGGTGACCAGCTCGCGCTTGGCGTTGGACAGGGCGTTGTCGGCGTCGCGGATTTCCTGGTCGAGGATGCGCAGGGCCTGCTGGTCGGCGATGCTTTCGCCGACTTCGTTGGCGCCGCCGCGCAGGGCAGTGAACAGTTTGTTCCAGATGGACTGAGTCATGTAGGTGTACTCCGGATTCTCGGCAATCAGTTGAAGAAGCTTTCGAAGGCTTCGGTGGCGCGTTGGACGTTGTCCACCAGGGTCTTGACCTCGGTCACCACGTTGGTCAGGTTCGAGCTGGCGCTCAGGGCGCCGAACATGTTGTAGACGGTCTGGCCGTTGGGCATGGACTCGATGCCGATCGAGGAGAGGGGGAACATCTCCCGGCTGCGCAGCACCGCGTCATTGAAGCGGGCAACGTCGTTGATCGACTCCAGGTCCACCAGCACGGTGTCGACGATGATCTGCTCGCCGACCACCGCGATGTAGATCGGCAGGCCGCCGAAGTCGTGCATTTCCAGCTTGATGCTTGGCTCGGCGCCTTGAATCAGGCTCAGGCCGATTTCGTTCGAGGTCACTTCGTCCAGGGCCTGCAAGGCGCCGAAGAGGCGGTCGATGGTCCAGTTCTCACCTGCGATCATGTCATTCTCCAATACCGGTGCGCCGCCGATCAGGGGTTGGCGCAGCTTCTTCTCAATGTGCTTGAGCACGCTCCGGTTTTCCGGAAGTACCCAGGTTTCGTGTTTCACATAACCAGCGGCACTCAGGCCCGCGCGCATCTGCTTCATGTAGAAGCTCGACGGCTTCTTGGCGGAAGCCTTGCTGGGGGCCTTGTTGCTGGAGGCCTTACTGCTGGAAGCTTTCGAGCGCTCTCCTTGTCGACTCTCTGAGGAAGCCGGTAGGTCAGCAGGCTGCCTGGCCGGGAGGGTCTTTTTCATGGGGTGACTCCGTTGTGCACGTATCACGCGTGAGAACATTACAGGGGATTTTGTTACGGCTCAATGACTCACGCGTGATATTTTTTTTAGCTCGGCGAAACAACGGTCGCAAGGCTCTGGAGTGGCGTTTTGCGTTAATCAGCCGACTGCCGTGGCTCAGGGGGCATGCCGGTGCCTGGGTGCTGGGCGAGGCTTTTCGGGCCTCGATCATTGCCCGGGCGATGTCGGGGTGTGGAATTTATACAGGGTGCAGGGGTAGCCGTCTGCCGTGATTGGATGACAGCTGTAGGCGTCGCCGACGAGCGTGGGAATGACCCGGGCCCAGAAATCCCGGGCCGGCCGGTTGTCATCGATGTGGAGGATCTGCCAGTGCCCGGGCAGCTGTTCCAGCAGTCGCGTCACCACCTGCCGGCCGATGCCGCGACCGCGAAAGCGCCGGACCACGAAGAAGTAGGCGAGGTTGTACTGCACCTCGGCAAAGTGCACCTGCTCGTCGACGATGGCAAAGCCCGCCAACTCGCCGTCGACCCGCAGCAGCCAGGGGCGGGTGCCGGGCTGGCGCCAGGATTCGGCCTGCGGCTGGATGGCGTACAGGCCGTGGCGGCCGAGCTTGATCGGCAGCCATTCGCTGAGTTCGTACAGGTAGAACTGCATCAGATTTTCCAGGCATTCCAGCTCGTCGCGCTGGGCCGGGTGCAGTTCGATCTGGCTCATGGTTCCAGGCTCCGGGCAGGTTCGTCGGGCGACGCAGCCTGGGCCGCGAACGGGTACGGGGCGCCAAGGCTGTAGCGCGGGCGGGCGTCGAGGGTGAGCGCGTCGGGCATGGGATTTGTCCGTGAGCGAGGGGTGTTTTTCTTCAATACAGGGGGCGGCCTGCGCACTTACCTTGGTCACCGGACTCTCCGATTGATTCTTTGAAGGTGTGTGATGAGCGTAGTGTTTTCCATGGCGGCCTTCGCGCTAGCCTCTTCGATTACCCCCGGCCCGGTCAATATCGTGGCCCTGAGTTCCGGCGCGCAGTTCGGCTTTCGCGCCAGCCTGCGGCATGTCGGTGGCGCGACCCTGGGTTTTGTCCTGCTGCTGGTGCTGATCGGCCTGGGCCTGCATGAGCTGTTGCGGCTGTGGCCGTTCCTCACCCGCGGCATCCAGCTGTTCGGGGTGGCCTTCCTGCTGTTCATGGCCTGGAAGCTGGCGATGGACGACGGCCGGCTGAACAGCGATGGCCAGGCCAAGGCGCCGTCGGCCTGGTATGGCGCGATCATGCAATGGCTCAACCCCAAGGCCTGGCTGGCCTGCGTCGCCGGCATGGGGGCCTTTGCCGCCAATGGCGAGGCGCTGCTGGTGTGGCAGTTCGCGTTGGTGTACTTCGTGATCTGCTACCTGTCGATTGCCTGCTGGGCCTACGCCGGGACGTTTTTGCGCCAGTACCTGAGCAACCCGAAGGGCATGCGCCTGTTCAACCGCAGCATGGCGGCGCTGCTGGCGGCGAGCGCGGTGTATCTGTTGTTGCCTTGAATCGGCGTTGGCTTTATCGCGAGCAAGCTCGCTCCTACAGAGATCGCGTCCTCTGTAGGAGCGAGCTTGCTCGCGATGAGGGCGTCAGGTCTGCCAATCACCCGCGATATTGCCCCGGCGTCGCCGCCAGGTGCTGCTTGAAGGCGCGCTGGAAATGCGCCTGGTCGGCGAAGCCGGCTTCCAGGGCCACATCGGCGATCGGCTCGCCGTCACGCAACCGGGACTGGGCGAACTGCACCCGCTGGTTGATCACGAAGGCGTGGGGCGTCATACCGTAATGCTGCTTGAAGGCGCGGATCAGGTAGGACGGCGACAGCTCGGCGGCCTGGCAGATTTCCTCGAGCTTCAGCGAACGGGTGCAGTGTTGGCGAATGTAGTCGGCGGCCCGTTGCAGTTTCTGGTTGCTCTCGCGCGGCGGTCGGCTTGCCGGGTTCAGGCGCTGCTGCAGGTCGCTGAAAAACGCGACTGCGGCGCTGTGCTTGTGCAGCGTCTCGGCCTGTTCGTCCACCAGCACCTCATACAAATGGTTGAGCCCGGCATAGAGTTCGGGGTCGCCGCTGTGGGGCGTGGAAAAGGCGCGAAAGCCCAGGTCCTGGCTGAAGCCGAGTTGATGCTGCAGATCGGTCAGCCAGGGGGTGTCGACATAGAGCATGAGATACGACCAGGGCTGGTCGTCGATAGGGTTGCAGGCGTGCACTTCGCCGGGGTTCATCAGCACCACGGTGCCGGCGCCGATGCGAAATTGCGCCTGCTCGTGCAGGTAGGTGCTGTGCCCGGCGGTGATGGCGCCGATGGAGAAATGCTCGTGGGCATGCCGGGCGTAACAGACCTTGCGCCCGTCGGCGATCGAGCGGGCCTCGATAAAGGGCAGCGCCGTATCGCGCCAGAACTGCGGGGCGGTATCGGGGCTGTGGCTCAAGCTCGGCTTCATCAAAGGCATCCCATCGGCAAGCGTCGGCCACCGAGTGTATTAGCTCTCGCCGGCGAAGGCTCGTTCCAGCGCGGCGATATCGAGTTTTTTCATCTGCAGCAGGGCCTGCATCACCCGTTGCGACTTGGCCGTGTCAGGGTCGGTCATCCAGTGGCTGAGCGCGCAAGGCACGATCTGCCAGGACAGCCCGAACTTGTCCTTGAGCCAGCCGCATTGCTGGGCCTCGGGCGCGCCGCCGTAGGACAGGGCGCTCCAGAAATGATCGATTTCGCCCTGGTTCTGGCAGTTGACCTGCAGCGAGACCGCTTCGTTGAACTGGAACACCGGGCCGCCGTTGAGGCCGGTGAAGGTCTGCCCGTCGAGCTCGAAGGACACGGTCATCACCGAGCCTTCGGGGCGGCCGTGGAACTCGAAGCCGGCCTTGCCGTAGTGGGTGAGGGCGGTGATGCGCGAGTGCTCGAAGACCGAACAGTAGAACTGGGCGGCGGCTTCGGCCTGGTGGTCGAACCACAGGCAGGGGGTGATGCGATGAATGAGCGACATGACGGTTCTCCTCGGCAGGTGGTCCACGCTTGAGCAAGCGTAGTCAGCCGATAGTCGTCCCGGGTTGCCGTAGATCGACAAAGCGCAGCCGGGCGAGGAGCGGTATCGAGCCCGCGCATCCGGCTCAGGATCGCCGCCCTTGCTCGGCTACCCAGGCGTTGGCCATGTCGATAAAAGCGCGCAGTTTTGGCTGGCTCTGGGTGCGGCTGGGAAAGTACAGATACAGGCCCGAGCTCAGCGGGACGAACGGTTGCAGCACAGACTCCAGGCGCCCGCTGGCCAGGTCGTCGGCCACCTCGAAGTCGCAGGCGTAGGCCAGCCCCTGTCCGCCCCGCGCCATGGCGACCAGCAAGTGCCGATCGTTGACCACCAGCGCACCCTCGACGCCGACGGTGAAATCCCGCCCATTGCGCCGGAACTCCCAGCGATGGGTCGTGCCCGAGGTGAGGAAGCGAAAGCCGATGCCCTGGTGCCGGGTCAGTTCTTCCGGGGCCTGCGGCCTGCCGGCCCGGGCGAAATAGTCCGGGGAGCCCACCACCGACCATTGCAGGTCCGGCGTCAGGCGCACGGCGACCATGTCCTTTTCGATCGACTCGCCCAGGCGCATACCGGCATCGAAGCCCTCGCTGACCAGGTCGACTGCGGCATCGTCCAGGGAAATCTCCAGCCTGACCTCGGGATAGGCCGCGCGATAGCGCGAGACCAGGGGTTCGATCAGCAGCTTGGCGGACAGCCGTGGCGCGGTCAGGCGCAAGGTGCCCATCGGCCGGTCGCGATAGCTGCCCAGCACCGCCAGGGCGTCGCCGATTTCACTGGCGGCCGGGCGCAGGCGGATGAACAGGCTGCTGCCGGCTTCCGTCAGGGCCACGCGGCGGGTGGTGCGCTGGAACAGCAGCACCCCGGTGCGCCGCTCCAGGGTCTTTACCGCATGGCTCACGGCGGTCGGGGTGACCCCCAGTTGGCTGGCGGCGAGGGTGAAGCTCTTGTGTTCGGCGACGGCGAGAAACTCGGTCAGGCCGTCGAAAGGGTCCTGGTTCATTGCAAGGCCATTATGAAAGAGAAGTTCATAGTGCTTGTAGCACAAGGCCATTTTTCCAACTAATGCGCTTGCGTACCTTGTGCTCTCCCACTTCTCGCAAGGTATCGATCATGACTTCGCAAACGACTTTCAAACGTGTCTGGCTGATCACCGGGGCTTCCCGTGGCATTGGCGCAAAAATCACTGCCGCGGCCCTGGCCCATGGCGATGCGGTGGTGGCCACCGCACGCAATGCCCAGTCGATCAGCGAGCGTTTCGGCGTGCAGCCGGGCCTGCTGGCGGCGCAGCTGGATGTCACCGACGAGGCCCAGGCCCGCGACGTGGCGCAGATGGCCGTCGAGCATTTCGGCCGGATCGATGTGCTGGTCAACAACGCCGGCTTTGGCCTGCTCGGCGCGGTGGAGGAGGCCAGCGGCGACGAGATTCGCCGGGTCTATGAAACCAACGTGTTCGGCCTGCTCAACGTCACCCGCGGGGTGCTGCCGCACATGCGCGCCGCCCGCAGCGGCCATGTGATCAATATCTCGTCGATCGGCGGCTATCAGTCGGGGCCGGGTTACGGCGTCTACTGTTCGACCAAGTTCGCCGTCGAAGGCTTGAGCGAGGCCCTGCACAGCGAGCTGGCGCCTTTGGGCGTGAAGGTCACGGTGGTCGAGCCGGGCTTTTTCCGCACCGATTTTCTCGATGGCAATTCGTTGCTGGAGTCGCCGGCCTCGATCGCCGACTACACCGCCACTGTTGGCCAGGTACGCCAGCAAGCCAAGGCCTATAACCAGCAGCAGCCGGGCGACCCGGACAAACTGGCGCAGGCGATGATCGCCCTGGTCGAAGCCAAGCAACCGCCGCTGCGCCTGCCCCTGGGCACCGACACCCTGGGCGCCATCGCGGCGAAGAACGCCTACGTCGAGCAGGAAACCGCGACCTGGCGGGCGCTGTCGGCCTCCACCGATTTCTGATGCTGCGCTCATGGCCTGGCCGCCCCGTCCAGGGCGGTTGGGCGTGACCGGTGGTCGCAGAATCCCGCCTGTTCGGCAAACTGCGCTTAGCTGTATGGAAAACCTCGCGGCGCGCGTAGGCCTTCGGCCACAGCGACGCCGCTCCAGGATCCCGTGAATCCTGTCCCCCCTCGGCCTGAGGAGTTGCGCATGTTGACACTCAATATCAATGGCAAGGACCAGCAGCTCGAGGTGCCCGCGGACATGCCGCTGCTCTGGGTGCTGCGCGATGTGGCGCACCTTACCGGTACCAAGTTCGGCTGCGGCATGGCGCAATGCGGCGCCTGCACCGTGCATGTCGACGGCGCGCCGCTGCGTTCCTGCGTGACCCCGACCGCGACAGTGGCCAACGGGCAGAAAATCCTCACCATCGAAGGCCTGTCGGCGGACGGCTCGCACCCGGTGCAGCGGGCCTGGGCCGAGCTGGACGTGGTGCAGTGCGGTTACTGCCAGTCCGGGCAGATCATGTCGGCCGCGGCCTTGCTGGCGAAGATCCCGTCGCCCACCGACAGCGATATCGACCAGGCGTTGTCCGGCAATATCTGCCGCTGCGGCACCTACCCAAGGATCCGTGCGGCGGTCAAGCGCGCCGCTGAAATCGGCTGAGTCGGCATTAAGAGGGGCAAGGCATGATCACTGCGTCGCGTCGTGGATTTCTCAAAGGGGGCGCGCTGCTCGGCGGCGGGCTGGTGGTGGCGTTCGTCATCCCTGGGGCCAATCGTTTTGCCCGGGCGGCGAGCGAAGCGTTCGTGCCCAATGCGTTCTTGCGTATTGCCCCGGACGGGTTGGTCACCGTGGTGCTCGGCCATTCGGAAATGGGCCAGGGCATCTGGACCGGGCTGTCGATGCTGATCGCCGAGGAGCTGGATGCCGACTGGTCGAAGATTCGCGTCGAGCACGCGCCGGCCGCTGCGGTGTATGGCTTGCCGGCGTTCGGCGGGATGCAGATCACCGGCGGCTCGACCTCGACCTGGATGGAGTTCGACCGCTATCGCCAGGCCGGCGCCGCGGCCCGGCAGATGCTGATCGAGGCGGCGGCCAAGCGCCTGCAGGTGGCGCCCTCGACCCTGCACACCGAGCAGGGCTGGGTGGTGGCCGGCGACCAGCGCCTGAGCTACGGCGACCTGGCCAACGACGCCGGGCAGCTACCGGTGCCGGAGCCGGCCTCGTTGCGCTTGAAGGAGGCCAAGGACTGGCGGCTGATCGGCAAGCCGACCCAGCGCCTGGACACCCCGGAGAAAATCACCGGCCGCGCGCAATTCGGCATGGACATGTATTTCGACGGCCTGCTGACCGCCGTGGTCCTGCGTTCGCCGGTGTTCGGCGGCACGCTCAAGTCGTTCGATCCCCAGGCGGCGCTGGCGGTGCCCGGGGTGATCAAGGTGCTCCAGGTGCCCACGGGCGTGGCGGTGGTCGCCGAGCATTACTGGGCGGCCAAGCAGGGGCGCGATGCGCTCAAGGCCGAATGGGACCTGGGGCCGAACGCCAACATGAGCAGCGAAAGCCTGATGCAGAGCTTTCGCAAACTGGCGCTGACCCCCGGGACCAAGGCCGCCGAGGCCGGCGATGCGGCCGGGACCATGGCCAAGGCGACGCAGGTGATCAAGGCCGAATACAGCGTGCCGTACCTGGCCCATGCGCCGATGGAGCCGCTCAACTGCACGGTGCGCATCGGCGCCGACAAGTGCGAGATCTGGACCGGCACCCAGTTCCAGACCCTGGACCAGATGGTCGCGTCGAAGATCACCGGGCTCAAGCCGGAACAGGTACAGATCCACACGCAATTTTTGGGTGGCGGTTTCGGCCGCCGGGCCAACCCGACCTCGGACTTCGTCAGCGAAGCGGTGGAGGTGGCCAAGGCTGCCGCCGCCCCGGTGAAAACCGTCTGGTCGCGGGAAGACGACGTGCGCGGCGGCTACTTCCGTTCGGCCTTCCTGCATCAGGCGCAGGTCGGCCTGGACGCCCAGGGCCTGCCGCTGGCCTGGCAGCATGTTCTGGTGGGGCAGTCGATCATGGCCGGCACCTCGTTCGAGGCCAGCTTCGTCAAGAACGGCATCGACAACACCTCGGTCGAGGGCCTGGCGGACGGGCCTTACCTGAAGGGCACGCCGAACCACCGGGTCGACCTGCATTCGCCGATGACCGGCATCACCGTGCTGTGGATGCGTTCCGTGGGCCATACCCACACCGCGTTCGTCGTCGAATCGTTGATCGACGAGATGGCCGCGGCGGTGGGCAAGGACCCGGTGGAATACCGCCGCACCCTGCTCAAGGATCACCCACGGCACCTGGGCGTGCTCAACCTGGCGGTGGAGAAGGCCGGCTGGGGCAAGCCCGTGCCCAATGGCCATGCCCTGGGCGTGGCGGTGCACGAGTCCTTCGGCAGCTATGTGGCGCAGGTGGCCGAGGTGTCCCAGGAGGCCGAGCGGATTCGCGTGCACCGGGTGGTCTGTGCGGTGGATTGCGGTATCGCGGTGAACCCGCAAAGCATCGCCGCGCAGATGGAGTCGGGCATCACCTTCGGCCTGGGCATGGCCCTGCACAGCCGCATTTCCTTCAAGGACGGCCGGGTGGTGCAGTCCAACTATCACGACTTCCAGGTGTTGCGCCTGAACGAGATGCCCGAGGTCGAGGTGCACATAGTCGCCAGCAGCGAGAAACCCGGCGGTATCGGCGAGGCAGGCGTGCCGCCCACGACGCCGGCGGTGGCCAACGCGGTGTTCGCCCTGACCGGCCAGCGCCTGCGCGAGCTGCCGCTGCAACTGGCGGGGGTGTGAGATGAAACGCCACCTGTTCCTCGGTTCGCTGATCCTGGTCGGCCTGGGCGGTTATGCCTCGGACCTGTTCGCCGCCGATGAACCGGCGCTGGCGGCATTCGCGACGGTGCAGAAGGTATTCCAGAGCCCGCGCTGCCAGAATTGCCATATTCCCGGGGATGCGCCCTTACAGTTCGACGCCGGCACGCCCCACGCCATGGCCGTGGTCCGTGGCCTGGACGGCAAGGGCGCGGCGGGGCTGCCGTGCTCTACTTGCCATGGCACAAGCAACCCGCCGGCCAGCTATGGCCCGCACATGCCACCGGGGGCGCCGCACTGGAGCCTGCCGCCGGCGGCGCACAAGATGGCCTGGATCGGCTTGCCGGCCGACCGCCTGTGCCAGGTGATCAAGGACAAGGCCAGCAACGGCGATCGCGACTTTGCCGCGCTGATCAAGCATGTCAGCGAAGACAAGCTGGTGCTCTGGGGCTGGAACCCCGGTGGCAACCGCGCGCCGGTACCGGTGCCCCATGACGTGTTCGTCAGCCAGTTCAAGCTCTGGGCCGAGGCGGGCGGACCCTGCCCGGCGGTCGGAAGTTGACGCCAGGGGCCCCCAGCGAGGGCTGGTTGCGGGGCAGTCGCAGGCCTCGGCAACTAAGCTCTATAGGTGATACCCGCCAATGGAGTGTGCGATGTTTTCCCCAGACAAGCCTGTCCAGGCACCGAACCCGGTGCCAGCCCCGGAGGCGGACGACCCGTCCCGGCAACTGTTGCGCGATCAGAACCGTCGGGCCGAGCAGGAGCTGGCCGCGGTGCAGGTAGCCAACCTCGATAAACTGACCCTGCTGCCCAACTCGCACGGCTTTGCGGTGCTGGCCGGCGATGCGCTGCAGGCCTGCAAGGACCTGAACTGCCCGGCGACCTTGCTGCTGTTCGATCTTGACGATATCTACCGTATCGCCCGCGCTTACGGGTCGGAAGAAGGCGAGGCGGCGCTCAAGACCTTCGCCGACGGCCTGCGCATCGCCTTTCGCGAAAGCGACGTGGTCGGGCATCTGGAGTACCAGCGTTTCGCGGTGCTGCTGACCGGCTCGGAACGGATGGAAAAGCTGGCGATCATCACCCGCCTGCAGGCCATCCTCGACGAGCGCACCGCCACCCAGCAGTGCATTTACGACATCTGCTTCAGCATCGGCCAGATCGAGTTCGATCCGGCCCGGCCGGCCGATGTGGAAGCCTTGCTGGCGGATGCCGACCAGACCATGAGCAGACCGGGCCGCGGGCCGCTGTTCAAGGCGTGAATGTTGGGCCGAGACGCAATACGGCGGGTTATTGCTCGGTGCCAGCCTGCCCTTGGAGCCTGTTTCGCAACTCGGTGATCACGCGCAGGGCCGTTTGAATGTCTTCAACTTCAAGTCCGGCCGACAAATCGTTGACCAGCGGGGTGTACAGGCGGATGGCCTCATTGAAGGCTGCCGTACCCTTGTCTGTCAGCGTCACGAGCTGCGCGCGCCGGTGATGCGGGTTGGGCTGGAAGGTCACCAGTCCTTCCTTCTCCAGATCGTTGACGATGCGCTGGACATTCTGTCGGTTGGCCTCCAGGTCCCGAGCGAGCCAGGCGACCGGCTGCGGGCGCTCTGCCGCCACGATCGCGCCCAGAATCTGCCAGCGGGCGCTGGTCAGCCCGAGGGGGGCGACTATCCGGTCGCCCCAGGCCAGCGTCAGGTTGCTGGCCCGGAACATACTCAGAATGAAGTCGGTCAGGGCAGCCCCGGCGGGGGTGGGTTCAGGTTCGTGCATAACGTCGTTATCCAGACAAAATGATTCTTCAGGGATATTGACATCATGATGTCAATATAGCAATTTGATTACTAATTCAGCCCTCACACCTGGAGCCTGCCATGTCTCTCATTCGCCCTATGGACCCCGCCTTTCCGATCGACCGCCAGATTACGCTCGAAGCCGCGCCGGTCATCCTGATCAACGTCTTCACCCTGGACCAGGCCGACGAGCCAACCTTCCTGCAGGCCTGGCAAGACGATGCCAGTTTTATGAAGCAACAGCCGGGGTTCATTTCCACCCAGCTGCATCGCGCCATCGGCGAAAGCCCGACCTATCTCAATTACGCGGTCTGGGAGTCCAACGCGCATTTCCGGGCGGCCTTCGTGCATCCGGAGTTCAGGGCCAAGCTTTCGCACTATCCGTCCTCGGCGGTCGCTTCCCCGCATCTGTTCCAGAAGGTCGCGGTACCGGGCATCTGCGTCGCCTAGGCAGCCGATACCTGGCCCAGATGATTGCGGCCGTGAGGTGCCTGCCGGTCACTGCTGCATCCGCGCTCGCCGGCCGGTACAGCAGGCCAGCGAGCGCTCATGCTTCGCTGGCCGGCACCAGGAACGCGGCTTCCAGCAACTGCCGGGTGTAGGGATGCTGCGGCGCGGCGAAGATACCTTGCGCGTCGCCCTGTTCCACCACCTGGCCATGCTTGACCACCATCAACTGGTGGCTCAGGGCCTTGACCACCGCCAGGTCGTGACTGATGAACAGGTAGGTCAGGTTGTACTTGGCCTGCAGCTTGCGTAGCAGCTCCACCACCTGGCGCTGCACGGTGCGGTCGAGGGCCGAGGTCGGCTCATCCAGCAGGATCAGCGCCGGCTTGAGCACCAGGGCGCGGGCGATGGCGATGCGCTGGCGCTGGCCGCCGGAGAACTCGTGGGGGTAGCGGTGCCGGGTTTCCGGATCCAGCCCCACTTCCTTGAGCGCTTCGATGATTGCCTGTTCCTGCTCGGCGGCGCTGCCGATCTTGTGGATGCGCAGGCCTTCGCCGACGATCTGGCTCACGCACATGCGCGGGCTGAGGCTGCCAAAGGGGTCCTGGAATACCACCTGCATCTCCCGGCGCAACGGCCGCACCTGCTGCTGCGACAGGCCGTCCAGTTGCTGGCCTTCGAAGCGGATAGCACCCTTGCTGCCGATCAGGCGCAGGATCGCCAGGCCCAGGGTGGATTTGCCCGAGCCGCTTTCGCCGACGATGCCCAGGGTCTGGCCCTGGGGCAGGCTGAAGTTGATGCCGTCCACCGCCTTCACATGGTCGACGGTGTGGCGCAGCAGGCCTTTTTTGATCGGGAACCAGACCTTCAGGTCCTCGACCTGCAACAGCGGCGGGCCGACCACATTGCTCGCCGGCTTGCCGCTGGGCTCGGCCGCCAGCAGTTCGCGGGTGCAGGGATGCTGCGGCGCGCGGAACAGCTCTTCGCAGGACGCCTGTTCGACGATGCAGCCGCGCTGCATCACGCAGACGCGGTGAGCGATGCGCCGGACCAGGTTGAGGTCGTGGCTGATCAGCAGCAAGGCCATGCCCAGGCGCGCTTGCAGCTCCTTGAGCAGTTCGAGGATTTTCAGTTGCACGGTGACGTCGAGGGCGGTGGTCGGCTCGTCGGCGATCAGCAGTTCCGGTTCGTTGGCCAGGGCCATGGCGATCATCACCCGTTGCCGCTGGCCGCCGGACAGCTCGTGGGGCAGGGCCTTGAGGCGCTTGTGCGGCTCGGGGATGCCCACCAGTTCCAGCAGCTCCAGGGTGCGCCGGGTGGCGACCTTGCCGATCAGGCCCTTGTGCAGGCCCAGCACCTCGTTGATCTGCTTCTCGATGCTGTGCAGCGGGTTGAGCGAGGTCATCGGCTCCTGGAAGATCATGGCGATGCGGTTGCCGCGAATATGGCGGATGGTTTTTTCTTTCTGGGTCAGCAAATCCTGGCCGGCGTACTGGATGGTCCCGGACGGATGGCGGGCCAGCGGGTAGGGCAAGAGGCGCAGGATCGAGTGCGCGGTCACCGACTTGCCGGAACCGCTTTCGCCCACCAGGGCCAGGGTTTCGCCGCGCTTGATATCGAAGCTGATGCCCTCGACCACCCGTTGCGTGTGGGCGCCGACGCCAAATTCGACGGCGAGGTCGCGGACTTCGATCAGATTGTCCTGATTCATCTCATTTCCTCGGGTCGAAGGCATCGCGAGCGGACTCGCCGATAAATACCAGCAGGCTCAACATGATCGCCAGCACGGCAAAGGCGCTGATGCCCAGCCACGGCGCCTGCAGGTTGGATTTGCCCTGGGCCACCAGTTCGCCCAGGGACGGCGCGCCGGGGGGCAGGCCGAAACCGAGGAAGTCGAGGGCGGTCAGGGTGCCGATGGCGCCGGTGAGGATGAACGGCATGAAGGTCATGGTCGAGACCATGGCGTTGGGCAGGATATGGCGGAACATGATCGCGCCGTTCTGCATGCCCAGGGCGCGGGCGGCGCGCACGTATTCCAGGTTGCGCCCGCGCAGGAACTCGGCGCGCACCACGTCCACCAGGCTCATCCAGGAGAACAGCAGCATGATCCCCAGCAGCCACCAGAAGTTCGGCTGCACGAAGCTGGCGAGGATGATCAGCAGGTAGAGCACCGGCAGCCCGGACCAGATCTCCAGGAAGCGCTGCCCGGCCAGGTCGACCCAGCCGCCATAGAAGCCCTGCAGCGCCCCGGCGATGACGCCGATGATCGAACTGAGCACGGTCAGGGTCAGGGCGAACAGCACCGAGACCCGGAAGCCGTAGATCACTCGCGCCAGCACATCGCGGCCCTGGTCGTCGGTGCCCAGCAGGTTGTCCGCCGAGGGCGGCGCGGGGGCCGGGACTTTCAGGTCGTAGTTGATGCTCTGGTAGCTGAACGGGATCGGCGCCCACAGCACCCAGGCGTCCTTGGCCGCCAGCAGTTCGCGGATATATGGGCTCTTGTAGTTGGCCTCCAGCGGGAACTCGCCGCCGAAGGTGGTTTCCGGGTAGCGCTTGAGCGCCGGGAAGTACCAGCCGTCGTCATAGTGCACCACCAGCGGCTTGTCGTTGGCGATCAGCTCGGCGCCCAGGCTCAGGCCGAACAGCACCAGGAACAGCCACAGCGACCACCAGCCGCGCTTGTTGGCCTTGAACAGTTCGAAGCGCCGGCGATTGAGGGGGGACAGGTTCATCTCAATGCTCCCGGCTTTCGAAGTCGATGCGTGGGTCGACCAGGGTGTAGGTCAGGTCGCCGATCAGTTTCACCACCAGCCCCAGCAGGGTGAAGATGAACAGGGTGCCGAACACCACCGGGTAATCGCGGTTGATCGCCGCCTCGAAGCTCATCAGGCCCAGGCCGTCGAGGGAGAAGATCACCTCCACCAGCAAGGAGCCGGTAAAGAAGATGCCGATGAAGGCCGAGGGGAAACCGGCGATCACCAACAGCATGGCGTTGCGGAACACATGGCCGTACAGCACGCGGCGTCTGGTCAGGCCCTTGGCCCGGGCGGTGACCACGTACTGCTTGTTGATCTCGTCGAGGAAGCTGTTCTTGGTCAGCAGGGTCATGGTGGCGAAGTTGCCGATCACCAGGGCGGTCACTGGCAGCGCCAGGTGCCAGAAGTAGTCGAGGATCTTGCCGCCCCAGCTCAGCTGGTCGAAGTTGTTCGAGGTCAGGCCGCGCAGCGGGAACCAGTCGAAATAACTGCCGCCGGCGAACATCACGATCAGCAGGATGGCGAACAGGAACGCCGGGATCGCGTAGCCGACGATGATCGCCGAGCTGGTCCAGACGTCGAAGTGGCTGCCGTGGCGGGTGGCCTTGGCGATCCCCAGGGGGATCGACACCAGGTACATGATCAGGGTGCTCCACAGCCCCAGGGAGATCGACACCGGGAGCTTTTCGCGGATCAGGTCGACCACCTTGGCGTCGCGAAAGAAGCTGTCGCCGAAATCCAGGGTCGCGTAGTTTTTGATCATGATCCACAGGCGTTCCGGCGCCGACTTGTCGAAGCCGTACATCTTCTCGATTTCCTTGACCAGGGCCGGGTCCAGGCCCTGGGCCCCGCGGTAGCTGGACCCGGCCACCGAGACTTCGGCGCCGCCGCCGGCGATCCGGCTGGTGGCGCCTTCGAAACCCTCGAGCTTGGCGATCATCTGTTCCACCGGGCCGCCGGGCGCGGCCTGGATGATCACGAAGTTGATCAGCAGGATGCCGAACAGGGTAGGGATGATCAGCAGCAGGCGTCGCAGAATGTAGGCCAGCATCTTATTGCTCCACGCCGTCGGGGGCGGCCTGCGAGTGGGTGTCCGGGGTCACGGCCGGCTTGGCGTCGGGCTTGATCCACCAGGTCTGGATGCCGACGTCGTACTTGGGCGAGACGCTCGGGTGGCCTATGTGATCCCAATAGGCCACGCGCCAGGTCTTGATGTGCCAGTTGGGAATCACGTAGTAGCCCCATTGCAGTACCCGGTCGAGGGCGCGGGCATGGGCCACCAGGCTCTTGCGCGAGTCGGCGTTGATCAGGTCTTCCACCAGGGCATCGATGGTCGGGTCCTTGAGGCCGATGAAGTTGCGGCTGCCGGGGTTGTCGGCGCTGGAGGACTTCCAGTATTCGCGCTGCTCGTTGCCCGGCGAACTCGATTGCGGGAAGCCACCGACCACCATGTCGAAGTCCCGCGAGCGCAGGCGGTTGATGTACTGGGAAACGTCGACCCGGCGGATCACCAGGTCGATCCCCAGGTCCGCGAGGTTGCGCTTGAACGGCAGCAGCACGCGCTCGAACTCGGTCTGGGCCAGGAGGAACTCGATCACCACCGGCTTGCCCTGGGCGTCGACCATCTTGTCGTCGACGATGCGCCAGCCGGCTTCCTGCAGCAGCTGGTAGGCATGGCGCTGCTGGGCGCGGATCATGCCGCTGCCATCGCACACCGAGGGCTGGAAGGCTTCAGTGAAGACCTGGTCGGGGATCTTGCCGCGCAGCGGTTCGAGAATCTGCAGTTCGTCGGCGTCGGGCAAGCCGGTGGCGGCCATTTCCGAATTCTCGAAGTAGCTGCGGGTGCGGGTGTAGGCACCGTTGAACAGTTGCTTGTTGGTCCATTCGAAGTCCAGCAGCAGGCTCAGGGCCTTGCGCACCCGCACATCCTGGAACAGCGGGCGGCGGATGTTGTAGACGAAGCCCTGCATGCCGGTGGGGTTGCCGTTGGGGATCTGTTCCTTGATCAGCCGGCCTTCGGCTACGGCCGGGATGTTGTAGGCGTTGGCCCAGTTTTTCGCGCTGGTCTCCAGCCAGTAGTCGAACTGGCCGGCCTTGAGGGCTTCCAGGGCCACGGTGTTGTCGCGGTAATAGTCGGTGGCCATGACGTCGAAGTTGAACTGGCCGCGGTTGATCGGCAGGTCCTTGCCCCAGTAATCCTTGACCCGCTCATAGCGCACCGAGCGTCCGGCCTTGACCTCGGCCACCTTGTACGGGCCGCTGCCGAGGGGGATTTCCAGGTTGCCCTTGGAAAAGTCGCGGTGTTCCCACCAGTGCTTGGGCAGTATCGACAGCTGCCCGAGAATCAGCGGCAGCTCGCGATTGTTGGTGTGCTTGAACTTGAACAGCACCTTGAGCGGGTCTTCGGCGATCACGTCCTCGACGTCGGCGTAGTAGCCGCGGTACATCGGCGCGCCGGCCTGCATCAGGGTCTGGAAGCTGAACACCACGTCTTCGGCTCGGATCGGATGGCCGTCGTGGAAGCGCGCCTCGGGGCGCAGGTAGAAACGCACCCAGCTGTTGTCCGGGGCTTTCTCGATCTGTCCGGCAATCAGGCCGTACTCGGTGAAGGGTTCGTCCAGGCTCTGGCGCATCAGGGTGTCGTAGATCAGGCCGATATTGTCCGCCGGCACGCCTTTGTTGATGAACGGGTTGAGGCTGTCGAAGCCGCCGAAGCCGGACTCGCGGAAGGTGCCGCCCTTGGGCGCGTCCGGGTTGACGTAGGCGAAGTGCTTGAAGTTCGCCGGGTACTTCGGCGGTTCGTTGTACAGGGTCAGGGCGTGTTGCGGGGCGGCCTGGGCGAGGCAGGCGATCCCCGCCAGCAGCACGCCGCCGGCCCACGGGAGCAGGGCACGCAGGGGCATCATTGGGCTTTCTCCAGAGACTTCAGCCACCAGGCGCTCAGGCCCAGTTGGTAGGGCGGCGTGGTGACGAAGGCGAACCGGTTGCGGTACGCCAGGCGATGATAGTTGAGGTACCAGTTGGGGATGATGTAGTGCTGCCACAGCAGCACCCGATCCAGGGCCCGACCGGCGGCCAGTTGCTCGTCGCGGCTCTGCGCGGCGAGCAGGCGTTCCAGCAGGTGATCGACGATGGGATTGTCGATGCCCGCATAGTTCTTGCTGCCCTTGACCCCGACCTGGCTGGAGTGGAAGTACTGCCATTGCTCCAGGCCCGGGCTCAGGGTCTGGTTCAGGGTCATGAGGATCATGTCGAAATCGAACTGGTCCAGGCGCTGCTTGTACTGCGCCCGGTCCACGGTGCGCAGGCGCGCGTCGATGCCGATGCTGGCCAGGTTCTCGACGTAGGGCTGGAGGATCCGTTCCAGGTTCGGGTTGACCAGCAGCAGCTCGAAGCGCAGCGGCTGCCCGTTGCTGTCGAGCAGGCGCTGGCCGTTGAGCTTCCAGCCAGCTTCGGCGAGCAGGCCCAGGGCCCTGCGCAGGGTCGCCCGCGGGATGCCGCGGCCGTCGGTCTGCGGCAGGCTGAAGGGCTGGGTGAACAGGCTGGCGGGCAACTGCTCGCGGTAGGGCGAGAGCAGCAGCCATTCATGGCCGACCGGCAGGCCCGTGGCGGAGAACTCGCTGTTGGGGTAGTAGCTGGTCGCGCGCTTGTAGGCGCCGCTGAACAGGGTGCGGTTGGTCCACTCGAAATCGAACATCAGGCCCAGGGCTTCGCGCACCTTGCGCTCGGCGAAGATCGCCCGGCGGCTGTTCATGAACAGGCCCTGGGTCTGGGTCGGGATCTGGTGCGCCACCTGGGCCTTGATGATGTCGCCGCGATTGACCGCGGGAAAGTTGTAGCCGTTGGCCCAGTTCTTCGCCTGGTGTTCGATGTAGATGTCGAACTCGCCGGCCTTGAAGGCTTCGAAGGCGACGTCGCTGTCGCGGTAGAACTCCACCGCGACCTTGTTGAAATTGTTGAAGCCGCGATTGACCGGCAGGTCCTTGCCCCAGTAGTCCTTGACCCGCTCGAACAGCAGCGAGCGCCCCGGTTGCACCCGGGTGATGCGGTAGGGGCCGCTGCCCAGAGGCGGCTCGAAGGTGGTGGCCTTGAAGTCGCGATCTTTCCAATAGTGCTGCGGCAGCACCGGCAGTTCGCCCAGGCGCAGGATCAGCAGCGGGTTGCCGGAGCGCTTGAAGACAAAGCGAATGCGTTGCGGGCCGAGGATGTCCACCCGCTGCACTTCCTGCAGGTTGGTGCGGTATTGCGGGTGGCCTTCCTTGAGCAACAGCCGATAGGAAAACGCCACATCGTAGGCGGTGATCGGCTGGCCATCGTGGAAGCGCGCCTCGGGGCGCAGGTTGAACACCACCCAGCTGCGGTCTTCGCTGTATTCGACGGAGCGGGCGATCAGGCCGTAGCTGGAAGTCGGCTCGTCGCCGGACGGCGCGTACTGGCCGGTGCCGACCATCAGCGGCTCGTTCAGCTCGTTGACCCCGTATTGCAGGAAGTTGGGCGTGGAAACCGGGCTGCTGCCCTTGAAGGTGTAGGGGTTGAGGGTGTCGAAGGTGCCAAACGCCATGACCCGCAAGGTCCCGCCTTTGGGCGCGGCGGGATTGACCCAGTCGAAATGGGTGAACTTGGCGGGGTACTTGAGCGTGCCGAACTGCGCGTAACCATGACTTTCAGTGATCGTTGCGCTTGCGGGAAAGCTCAAGGCCAGACTGATTAGGGACAGGAGGAGGGGACGCATCAAGTCAGAGATCCGATCCAGGCGGCTTGGGCTTTGTGCTCCGTACAGTAACAGCTTGTATCGACAGGAAAAAGGCCGCCCCGGGCTGGTCACGACATTTGCTTGTCGCCGCTGGATACAGCGCAATCCGTAGCCGCTGCCGAAGGCTGCGATCGACCGGTACGGTCGCGGCGATCGTCCTGTCGCAGGAGGGCCTGCGGCCCTATCGCAGCCTGCGGCAGCGGCTACACCGGAAGAGTCGTCGGATACATCGCGATTTCAAGGCAGCCTTGTAGCCGCTGCCGAAGGCTGCGAACGACCGGTACGGTCGCGGCGATCTTGCTGGCGCAGGAGGGCCTGCGCCAGGAGCTGCAGATCAGTGAGGCAGGTAGACGGTCAGCATCTGGCCTGGCTTGAGGGCCTGGCCGGCGCGGGGATTCCAGCGCTTGAGGTGCTGCATCTCGACGTTGAAGCGCTTGGCCACCATGTACAGCGAATCGCCTTGCTTGACCTTGTACTGGGTCGACTTCTTGTCGGCGCGGGCGACCAGGGTCTTCTTGCCGGAAGTCTTGGCGCTGGTCTTGCTGCTGCCCTTGGCTTTGCGGGTGTCCTGCATGACCAGGGTCTGGCCGACCTTGAGCTGCTTGCCGCTGAGTTTGTTCCAGCGTTGCAGGTCCTTGACGTCGACCTTGTTGGCCTTGGCGATCTGCGACAGGTTATCGCCACGCTTGACCCGATAGTTGCGCTTGGCCTGGGCCATTTCGCGACTGTCGGCACCCTCGAACACCGGCTTGAACGAACGCTGGCTGATCAGCTCTTCGGGTTTCATGGTCGACAGGCTGGCGCTCAGCAGTTGCGCCTTGGACGTCGGCACCAGCAGATGCTGGGGACCGTCGATGGTGGTGCGCTGCTTGAAGGCCGGGTTGAGCTGGAACAGCTCGTCTTCGTCGATATTGGCCACCGCGGCGACCTTGGACAGGTCCATGCGCTGGTTGATCTCGACGACCTGGAAGTAGGGTTCGTTGGCGATCGGGTTCAGGTTCACGCCATAGGCTTCCGGCGCCAGCACCACCTGGGACAGGGCCAGCAGCTTGGGCACGTAGGCCTGGGTTTCCGACGGCAGCGGCAGGTTCCAGTAGTCGGTGGGCAGGCCGAGCTTCTCGTTGCGCTCGATGGCGCGGCTGACCGTGCCTTCGCCAGCGTTGTAGGCCGCCAGGGCCAGCAGCCAGTCGCCGTTGAACATGTCGTGCAGGCGGGTCAGGTAATCCATGGCCGCGGTGGTCGAGGCGGTGATATCGCGACGGCCATCGTAGAAGCGGGTCTGGCGCAGGTTGAAGGAACGACCCGTGGACGGGATGAACTGCCAGAGGCCCACCGCGTCGGCCCGGGAATAGGCCATCGGGTTGTAGGCGCTCTCGATCACCGGCAGCAGGGCCAGCTCCAGCGGCATGTTGCGTTCTTCAAGGCGTTCGACGATGTAGTGGATATAGAGGCTGCCGCGTTCGCTGGCATTCTCGAGAAACGAGGGGTTGCTGGCGAACCACAGGCGCTGCTGTTCGATGCGCGGGTTGACGCCGATGCCTTCCTGCAACTGGAAACCTTCGCGCATGCGCGCCCAGACGTCCTGGGGCAATTGCGGGCTGGGTTTTTCATTCAGCCAGATGGGTTTCTGCTTGATGCGGGCGTTGAAATTCTGGGTGTGCGAAGCGTCGGTTTGCGGGACGTGGCTCGTGCTTTGGCAGCCCGCCAGGGTGGCGGACACAGCCACCGCGATGGCTTGAGCCAACCGCGTCAATGCGTCTGAATTGATGGATTTACGAATAGATGACGACATTGGCTGGAAGTAAGTTCCGGGCAAAAATGTCGGGCGATTCTAGAAAGCGCACCCGGTGCGGTCAACCATTCAGAATTTTCGTACCAACCCGCAACCTGCTTAGAACTTATCTTTCCAAGCCCGCAAGGCAGCAAAAACCGCACTCTGGGCCCGGTTATCGAGGCCATTCCGTTCGTCCGCTTTTTGTTTAACGGATGTTTCACCGGTACGCAGGAAAGGATTGGTGAGCTTTTCCAGGGCCAGGGTGGAGGGCAGGGTCATGCGGCCGTTTTCCCGCAGTTCGCTGACTTTGCGCAGGCGCTCGGCGATGTCCGGGTTATCCGGTTCCACCGCCTGGGCAAAACGCAGGTTGCTCAAGGTGTATTCGTGAGTGCAGTACACCAGGGTGTCCGCGGGCAACGCGGCCAGGCGGCTCAGCGAATGGTGCATCTGCTCCGGCGTGCCCTCGAACAGGCGCCCGCAACCGGCGGCGAACAGGGTGTCGCCGCAAAACAGCAGGCCGTGATGGTAGTAGGCAATATGCCCCAGGGTGTGCCCGGGCACCGCGTAGACGTCGAAGTCCCAGCCAAGGATGCGGGCCCGATCGTTGTCGTTCAGGGCCACGTCGCGCCCCGGGATGTTTTCGTTGGCCGGGCCCCAGACCTTGGCGCCGCTGGTTTTTTTCAGCTGTTCGACACCGCCGACATGGTCGTGGTGGTGATGGGTCACCAGGATATCGCTCAGCACCCAGCCCGGATGCTCGGCGAGCCAGGCCTGCACCGGTGCGGCGTCACCCGGGTCGACCACTGCGCAACGCTGATGGCTGTGGTCCTGTAACAACCAGATGTAGTTATCGGTGAACGCGGGCAGGGCACTGATCTGTATCATCGTTGGAGTCGCCAAGCGGAAAACATTGGCGCATCTTAGAACTTCTTGGCGGGTTGGAGAATGCAATGACCGATAAAGCGTTCGCTCAGGCCGATCCTGACTGGCTGGCCCTGATCAGTGCCGCCCGTGAGTGGCTGTCCGGGCCACTGGGGCAATTTCTGCTGGATGAAGAACGGCGCATGCTCGACGACGAGCTGGGGCGCTTCTTCGGCGGCTACCTGGTGCATTACGGCCCGTCGGCGCAAACCCCGCCGGCGGCGCCCCAGGTGCAGCGCAATGTCCGCCTGGGCGCGCCGCTGCCCGGTGTCGAGATCGTCTGCGAGGAGCAGGCCTGGCCGCTCAGCGAGCATGCTGCCGATGTGGTGGTGCTGCAGCACGGCCTGGATTTCTGCCTGTCGCCCCACGGCCTGCTGCGCGAAGCCGCCAGCGCCGTGCGACCGGGCGGGCATCTGTTGATCGTCGGTATCAATCCCTGGAGCAGCTGGGGCCTGCGGCATGCGTTCGCCCATGACGCCTTGCGCAAGGCGCGCTGCATTTCCCCGTCGCGGGTCGCCGACTGGTTGAACCTGCTGGGCTTCGCGCTGGAGAAACGCCGCTTCGGGTGCTATCGTCCGCCGCTTGCCTCGGCGGCCTGGCAGGCTCGGTTGGCCGGCTGGGAGCGCAAGGCCGGGGACTGGCAACTGTCCGGCGGCGGCTTCTACCTGCTGGTGGCGCGCAAGATAGTGGTCGGCCTGCGCCCGGTGCGCCAGGTACGCCGCGAGCCGATGGGCAAGCTGGTGCCGCTGCCGATGGCCAAGGTCAACCGCCGGCACAGCGAACCCCCTCTTTAATTCAGCCGGGCCGAACCTGCCCGGCTTGGGCGTTGTCGATCGACGATCGGCAAGCCACAGGTATTTTCGATTGGAAGTCTGGCATGAGCGATAGCGTAGAAATCTTCACCGACGGCGCCTGCAAGGGCAATCCTGGCCCGGGAGGCTGGGGCGCACTGCTGGTGTTCAAGGGCGTGGAGAAGGAACTCTGGGGTGGCGAGGCCAACACCACCAACAACCGCATGGAGCTGATGGCGGCGATCCGCGGTCTGGAAGAGCTCAAGCGCGAGTGCCAGGTGGTGCTGGTCACCGACTCGCAGTACGTGATGAAAGGCATCAACGAGTGGATGGCCAACTGGAAAAAGCGCGGCTGGAAAACCGCGGCCAAGGAACCGGTGAAAAACGCCGACCTGTGGCAGCAGCTCGATGAGCAGGTCAACCGCCATCAGGTCACCTGGAAATGGGTGCGCGGCCATACCGGCCACCACGGCAACGAACGGGCCGACCAACTGGCCAACCGCGGCGTCGACGAGGTGCGCGGTTACAAGCAGGCCTGATGCGTTGAGCTTGTAGTCAGTTGCAGCGCAGCGGCCGTTCGAGCCGCTGCTTCACTTCCCGCATCGCGCGGGGCGAATCCACCAGCACCGCGTCCATCTTCAGGCAGGCGGCCGCCTGGTAATCCTCGGCCGTATTGACCCCGATCGCCAGCATCCGCACCTTGCCCCGGGACTGGAAGCAATCCACTGCCGCGGGCGTCCACAGCCGGGCATCGACCTTGGAACGGGCCTCGCCCAGGGTGAAGGCCTCGACCAGTTGTACCGGGCGTCGGTACTCGAAAGCCACCCAACTGGCGGGCGCCGGCGGCGCCGTGCAGCTGTGGGCCAGGGCGACGCTGGCCAGTCGATCCCGGGTGTCGTCCCGGGACTCGAACAGCCGCGCCTGCGGATAGTGTGCGAACGCCTGCTGGTAGCTGGCATCGGTGGAGTAGATCAGCACCCGGTTCCAGGCATGCAGCTGTTCCAGCAACTGGGCGACCGCCTTGGCCTGGGGCGCAGCGGGCAGGGCCTTCATATCGAGAATGACCGGCACCGAGCCGGGGATCGCCGCCAGCGCCTGCTGCAATGAGGGGATGGTCGCCGCCTGGGAGCGATAGGGAAAGGTCACCTGGCCATCGGCCGCGGTCTGCTTGAAGTTCCAGCCGGCATTCAGTGTTTGCAACTGCGCCAGGGTTTTCTCGCTGACCGCGCCGGACGCCGGGGTATTGGCACTCAGGTCCGCCGGTCGATACAGCACCGGCACGCCGTCGCGGCTCAGTTGCACCGTCAGCCAGAGCATGTCGACGCCGTTGCGCAGGGCGTTGTCGATGGCCAGCAGGGTGTTCTCGGGAAAGTCCGCGGCGCCGGCGCGATGGGCGACGATCAACGGTCGTGGCCCGGCGTCGCTGTCGGTTGCCGGAAGGGAAGAACAGCCACTGATGAAGGCCGCGGCCAGCAGTGGGAGCATCTGTCGAGTCTCGAGCATGGGAGGGCGGTTTCCTGGAAATGAGCGCAAGGCCGGGGGCCAGCCCCCGCCCGCCTGAGTGGGCCGTACGGTAGCGCAATGACCTCGCTCAGTTAAAGAAACGCGTAATGCGCGGGGTGAATTAGTGATCCTGTTCCGGGACGGTCAAAGGGTAAGGATGGCGCTGGCCAGTTGCAGGTCGGAGTATCGTGGGTTGCCGAGTGTCTGGCGAATGTGCCGCATGGCCGCTTCCAGCTGGGCGCCGCGGATCTCGCCGGCGCTGGCGACAAAGGCCGCGGCATCGGTCCTGGCGGCGAGCACGAGTTTGTCGTCCTTGAAGGAACTGGTGGCTTTCGAACTGCCTTCGGTTGTGCTCAAGGCCAGGCTCATGGTGATGTCGGTGCTGATCACCAGGCTGGTGGCCTGGCCGATGTCGGCGAACAGGCAGGCGCAGAGCAGCAAGGTCAGGCGGGTTTTGCAGGGGGTCATAACAGGGCGAGGTCCGTTGAAAATATCGTCGGGCACCCTAACAAGCCGCCACGCGGCGAACTGCATGAGCTTTGCGAATGATTGTTAAAAACTGCGCACGCCGGGGCCAGGCGAATCCGCCATGCGTGCCATGCCGCGAGAGCGTGCTAAAATCCTGCGCCTTGAAAGACTTCCACCGTTGAGAACTGACCCCTGATGGCCAACAGATCTGTTGTACTCGATACCGAAACCACCGGCATGCCGGTGACCGACGGCCACCGGATCATTGAAATCGGTTGCGTCGAGTTGATGGGACGGCGCCTGACCGGTCGGCATTTCCACGTCTACCTGCAACCGGATCGCGAGAGCGACGAGGGCGCGATCGGCGTCCACGGCATCACCAACGAGTTCCTGGTGGGCAAGCCGCGCTTCGCCGAAGTCGCCGACGAGTTCTTCGAGTTCATCCAGGGCGCGCAGCTGATCATCCACAACGCGGCGTTCGACGTTGGCTTCATCAACAACGAATTCGCCCTGATGGGCCAGCACGACCGCGCCGACATCACCCAGCACTGCACCATCCTCGACACCCTGTTGATGGCCCGGGAGCGCCACCCCGGCCAGCGCAACAGCCTCGATGCCTTGTGCAAGCGCTATGACGTCGACAACTCCGGCCGTGAACTGCACGGCGCCTTGCTCGACTCGGAGATTCTCGCCGACGTCTACCTGACCATGACCGGCGGCCAGACCAGCCTGTCCCTGGCCGGCAACGCCTCGGACGGCAACGGCAGCGAAGGTTCGGGCAACAGTGCCAGCGAAATCCGGCGTCTGTCGGCGGATCGCCAGCGCGGGCGGATCATTCGCGCCAGCGAAGCCGAACTGGCCGAGCACCAGGTGCGTCTCGAGATCATCGCCAAATCCGCCGGTGCCCCGGCGCTCTGGACCCAGCTGGCCGAAGCCAAGGCCCAGCAGCAGTAGTTGTTCGTGGGCGACCTTTTGTTACAGGAGGTCGTTGACGGGGTTCCGCGCCGGCCCCCGAGCTTCTACCCTGAGGTGATTGGCGGACCCTTGTCCGCCGCCTCAGGATGCCTGGTGCCATGTACAAAGACCTGAAATTCCCCGTTCTTATCGTGCATCGCGACATCAAGGCCGACACCGTCGCCGGCGACCGGGTGCGGGGGATCGCCAGGGAACTGGAGCAGGAAGGCTTCAGCATCTTTTCCGCGGTGGACTACGCCGAAGGGCGGCTGGTGGCCTCGACCCACCACGGTCTGGCCTGCATGCTGATCGCCGCCGAAGGCGCCGGGGAAAACACCCACTTGCTGCAGAACATGGTGGAGCTGATCCGCCTGGCCCGGGTGCGCGCGCCGAACCTGCCGATCTTCGCCCTGGGCGAACAGGTGACCCTGGAAAACGCCCCGGCCGACGCCATGAGCGAGCTCAATCAGCTGCGCGGCATTCTTTACCTGTTCGAAGACACCGTACCGTTCCTGGCGCGCCAGGTGGCGCGGGCGGCGCGCAATTACCTCGATGGCCTGTTGCCGCCATTTTTCAAGGCGCTGGTGCAACATACGGCGGACTCCAACTATTCCTGGCACACCCCGGGGCACGGCGGTGGCGTGGCCTATCGCAAAAGCCCGGTGGGCCAGGCGTTCCACCAGTTCTTCGGCGAAAACACCCTGCGTTCGGACCTGTCGGTGTCGGTCCCGGAGCTGGGTTCGCTGCTCGATCACACCGGGCCCCTGGCGGAAGCCGAGGCGCGGGCGGCGCGCAATTTCGGCGCCGACCACACCTTCTTCGTGATCAACGGCACCTCGACCGCCAACAAGATCGTCTGGCACTCCATGGTCGGTCGCGATGACCTGGTGCTGGTGGATCGCAACTGCCACAAGTCGGTGCTGCACTCGATCATCATGACCGGCGCCATCCCGCTGTTCCTCTGCCCGGAGCGCAACGAACTGGGGATCATCGGCCCGATCCCCCTGAGCGAATTCAGCCGCGAGTCGATCCAGGCCAAGATCGACGCCAACCCGCTGACCCAGGGGCGGCCGCCCAAGGTCAAGCTGGCGGTGGTCACCAACTCGACCTACGACGGCCTTTGCTACAACGCCGAGCTGATCAAGCAGAGCCTGGGCAACAGCGTCGAGGTGCTGCACTTCGACGAGGCCTGGTACGCCTATGCGGCCTTCCATGAATTCTTCGAGGGGCGTTACGGCATGGGCACCTCGCGCAGCGCCGACAGCCCGCTGGTGTTCACCACCCATTCCACCCACAAGCTGCTGGCGGCCTTCAGCCAGGCCTCGATGATCCATGTGCAGGACGGCGGCGCCCGGCAGCTGGACCGCGACCGCTTCAACGAAGCCTTCATGATGCACATCTCCACCTCGCCGCAATACAGCATCATCGCCTCGCTGGACGTGGCCTCGGCGATGATGGAGGGGCCGGCGGGGCGCTCGCTGTTGCAGGAAATGTTCGACGAGGCCCTGAGCTTCCGCCGGGCCCTGGCCAACCTGCGCCAGCACATCGCCGCGGACGACTGGTGGTTTTCCATCTGGCAGCCAGAGCGGGTGGAAGGCATCGACCGGGTCAGCACCGCGGACTGGCTGCTGGAACCGGAAGGCGAGTGGCACGGGTTCGCCGGGGTCACCGACGACTATGTGCTGCTGGACCCGATCAAGGTCACTCTGGTGATGCCCGGGCTCACCGCCGGCGGTGCCCTGAGCGAGCGCGGGATCCCGGCGGCGGTGGTCAGC
The DNA here is from genome assembly GCF_002843625.1 of Pseudomonas sp. 09C 129. Lineage (NCBI taxonomy): Bacteria > Pseudomonadati > Pseudomonadota > Gammaproteobacteria > Pseudomonadales > Pseudomonadaceae > Pseudomonas > Pseudomonas sp. 09C 129. The sequence continues at coordinate 3,511,738 of NZ_CP025261.1, forward strand.
AAGTTTCTCTGGGAACGCGGCCTGGTGGTGGAAAAGACCGGCCTGTATTCGTTCCTGGTGCTGTTTTCCATGGGCATCACCAAAGGCAAGTGGAGCACCCTGCTGACCGAGTTGCTGGAGTTCAAGCGCAACTACGACGCCAACGTCAGCCTCGCCGCCTGCCTGCCGAGCATCGCCCAGCAGGACATGGCGCGCTACCAGGGCATGGGCTTGCGCGATCTGTGCGATCAGTTGCATGCCTGCTACCGCAGCAATGCCACGGCCAAGCACCTCAAGCGCATGTACACCGTGCTGCCGGAGGTGGCGATGAAGCCCGCCGACGCCTACGATCAGTTGGTGAGGGGCGAGGTCGAGGCCGTGTCCATCGATGCCCTCGCCGGGCGAGTGGCGGCGGTGATGCTGGTGCCGTACCCGCCGGGTATTCCCCTGATCATGCCGGGTGAGCGCTTCACCGAGTCGACCCGCTCGATCATCGATTACCTGGCTTTCGCCCGTACGTTCGATAGCAGCTTTCCCGGCTTTGTCGCGGATGTGCATGGATTGCAGCATGAAGACGAAGGCAATGGGCGGCAGTACACCGTCGATTGCATCAAGGTTTGAGGACGTTTCCCGCTATGCAGCCAATGATCAATCCCAAGTACCCCGGCCTGTCGGTGCGCGTTGCCGACGACGGTTTCGCCGCGTATGTCTGGGGCAGCGACTTCAGCTTCGAAGTCAGCGCCTATGCCCAGGCACAGAGCGAGCAGGTGGTGGCCAAGTGGCCGTTGCACCCCATTACCCCGTACCGCAAGTGCTACGGCATCGACCCCGAAGAGTTCAGCAGCTATCGCGATGCCGCGGACAGCGCGGTGTTCATGGCCTACCTGGACGACGAGCCGGTCGGCCATGTGGTGGTCAGTACCAACTGGAACGGCTACGCCCATATCGACGAGTTGGCGGTGCATGCGCCGGCGCGACGCCACGGGGTGGCCAAGGCCTTGCTGGACGTGGCGCAGTTCTGGAGCCGCAAGAAAAAACTGCCGGGCATCATGCTCGAGACCCAGAACAACAACCTGGGGGCCTGCCGCTTGTACGAGCGCTGCGGTTATGTGGTCGGCGGCATCGATCACCTGCGTTACCGCGGGATCGATCCGACCACGGCCGAGGTGGCGATTTTCTGGTATCGGCTGTTCAACGACGAGCTGGCGCGGCAAGCCGGGGCCTAGCCGGCCAGCATCCCTTCAGCCTTTTCCGTGAGAGTTTCCAGCAGCGCCTCCAGAGTTGGCGAGGATGGACTGCCGCCGCGGGTCAGGGCATAGAGGGTGACCGGGATCGGTGGCGACAGCGGGCAGACGTCCAGCCCGCCCTCACGCGCCCCGAGGGCGGTGAAGGGGTCGACAATCGCCAGGCCTTCGCCGGCCTCGACCATGCTGCGCATCATCTGGTGGGTTTGCACTCGGGTGTGGATGGTCGGGCTCGGGCGCAGGTTCTGCAGCTTGCTGTCCAGGGCCACGCTCAGCGGGTCCTGGCCTTCCAGGCCGACCATGGCCTGGCCCGCCAGGTCCTGCAGGGAAATGTACTTCTGCTTCGGTTGCAGCCAGCCGTGGGGCGCCAGCAATTGCAGCTTGCCCTGGGCCAGGGCCACGCACTGGATATCGGGGTGATCGGGGTTGTGCAGGCTCAGGCCCAGGTCGCCTTCGCGCAGCAACAGGCTCTTGACCATGTCGCGGGTGGCCTGGCTGGCGAGGTGGCACGGGGTGTCGGGAAAGCGCCGGCGCAGGGCGGCGATGCTCTGCGGCAACAGTTGCTGGGCCAGGGGCGGGGTGCCGATGATGCGCAAGGGCGGCGCCTGGTATTGCTTCAGGCTGTCGGCCAGGCGTTGCACGGGTTCGAAGGCGTCATACAGGGTGGCGATCGCCGGTTGTAGCTCGCGGGCCTCGCGGGTGGCTTGCAGGCGTCCGCGAACACTGGCGAAGAGCATGAAGCCCGATTGGCTTTCGGCGTCGCGCAGGATCGTTTCCACCTCGGCCACCGGCAATTGCAGCAGCTCGGCGGCCGTGCCCAGGTGTCCGGTTTGCAGGAGCGCCTGAATCACTTCGATATGACGTAAACGCATGCTTGAAGTCCATGTCCAGCCGGTGGGGATTCACACTGAATCCTAACCCATGTCCGCGCCTATGACTTCTGCTCATAACGGTACGTTACGAAGGAAGGAGGGTCTCGGGTTCGCGAATGAGGGTGATGCCCGATTGCACGAGGAGGAACTGGTTGTCGTCCATTTTGTTGACGCGATCGCCAATGGCCAGGCGATAGGTGGTGACAGGCTCCGAGCCGGCGATGCCCTCTGGCGAGGGGGTGGATTCCTGGAACTCATGCACCGAATAGACACGGCCTTCCGCGTCCCTTGCATGAAATTGTCCGACGAGTACTGCTGCCATCTTTAGAGCCTCTGGAGATAAAACACTCAATTTGCGGTCCTGTAGACCGTGCCTGGGCGAACTAAGTTTAGCGGCGGAAAAAAAATAGTCCGCGGCCCTGATTGCAGTTGGCGTACAGCAGCGTGAAGCCTGGAAAAGCTCACGGAACTTCCTTTGACGGGTGGCTGTGGGCGGGGTGGATCATCTATAACTACCAGCCTCCTCAACCAGAAGTCGGGAATTCGCTATGAGCAACGTCTACACGATTGCAGTGCTGGTGGGCAGCCTGAGAAAGGCCTCGATCAACCGGAAAGTGGCGCTGGCCCTGGCGGAACTGGCGCCGGCCAACCTGCGGCTGAAGATTGTCGAGATCGGCGATCTGCCGCTTTACAACGAAGACATCGATGTGGATCCACCGGCAGCCTACAGGACTTTCCGTGAACAGGTGAGTGCAGCCGACGCCGTGCTGTTCGTCACTCCGGAATACAACCGCTCGGTTCCCGCACCGATGAAAAACGCCATTGACGTGGGGTCGCGCCCCTACGGCAAGAGCGCCTGGAGCGGCAAGCCGGGGGCAGTGATCAGCGCATCCCCGGGCGCCATCGGCGGTTTTGGCGCCAACCATCATCTGCGCCAGTCCCTGGTGTTCCTCAATGTGCCATGCATGCAGCAGCCGGAAGCCTACCTGAGCGGCGCCGGTTCGGCCTTCGACGAGGCGGGCAAGCTGTCCGAGTCGGTCAAGCCGTTCCTGCAGAACTTCATCAATGCCTACGCCCAGTGGGTCGAGCAGCACAAAAAGCTCTGATCCTGCTACCGCGGGAGTCGGCCGACCGCCTCCCGTGGGTGATGGATATTCCGCTTGCCATGGTAAAAGCGCTTTACCGCATATCTGAATATTCATATATTCGCCGCTCCCAATGCCTGGAGTGGCCCTGGTGTCCGACTCTCTCAACCCCGCCGAGCTGTTCAAGGCGCTTGCCGACGAAACCCGCAGCCGCATCGCCTTGCTCGTGACCCGCGAAGGCGAGTTGTGTGTCTGCGAGCTGACCGCCGCCCTGGGCCAGAGCCAGCCGAAGATCTCCCGGCACCTGGCGCTGTTGCGCAGCTGCGGCCTGCTGGCCGACCGCCGCCAGGGGCAATGGATCTACTACCGGCTGCACCCGCAGTTGGCCCCCTGGGTGACCACCCTGCTGCACGACACGCTGCAGGCCAACAGCCCCTGGCTGCAGGCTGACCTGCAACGCCTGCAAACCATGGCCGATCGCCCCGTGCGCTGCTGCTGAATTCTCATCACCTTCACTTTTCCTGCTCAAGGCTGCCCGGCATGCTGACTGCTTCATTGATTTTCCTGCTGACCATTACCCTGGTGATCTGGCAGCCCAAGGGCCTCGGCGTGGGCTGGAGCGCGGTGTTCGGCGCGGTGCTGGCGTTGCTGTTCGGGGTGGTGCAGCTGACGGATATCCCGGTGGTCTGGCAGATCATCTGGAACGCCACCGGCACCTTCGTCGCCTTGATCATCATCAGCCTGCTGCTCGACGAGGCCGGGTTTTTCGCCTGGGCCGCCTTGCATGTCGCGCGCTGGGGGCAGGGCAGCGGACGCAGGCTGTTTGCTTTCATGGTGTTGCTGGGGGCGCTGGTGTCGGCGCTGTTCGCCAACGACGGGGCGGCGCTGATTCTCACGCCGATCGTGATTTCCATGCTGCTGGCGTTGCGCTTCTCCCGGGCCGCGACCCTGGCGTTCGTCATGGGCGCCGGGTTTATCGCCGATACCGCGAGCCTGCCGCTGGTGGTGTCGAACCTGGTGAACATCGTTTCCGCGGACTTCTTCAACATCGGCTTCAACCAGTACGCCGCGGTGATGCTGCCGGTGAACCTGGTCAGCGTGGCGGCGACCCTGGCGGTGTTGCTGTGGTTCTTCCGCCGCGATATTCCACAGGCCTACGACCCCGAAGAGCTGGCACAGCCGGCCAGCGCGATCCACGACAAGGCCACCTTTATCGCCGGCTGGTGGGTGCTGATCATCCTGCTGCTGGGGTGTTTTGCCCTGGAACCGCTGGGTATTCCCATCAGCGCGATTTCGGCGGTGTGCGCGGCCCTGCTGCTGGGCATCGCGGCCAGGGGCCACAAGATTTCCACCCGCAAAGTACTCAAGGAAGCGCCGTGGCAGATCGTGATTTTCTCCCTCGGCATGTACCTGGTGGTGTATGGCCTGCGTAATGCCGGGCTGACCACGCACCTGGCCGGCTGGCTCGACCGCTTCGCCGACTACGGCATCTGGGGCGCGGCCATGGGCACCGGGCTGCTGACCGCGGTCTTGTCATCGATCATGAACAACCTGCCGACGGTGTTGATCGGCGCGCTGTCCATCGACGCCAGCCAGGCCAGCGGCCTGGTCAAGGACGCGATGATCTACGCCAACGTGATCGGCAGCGACCTGGGGCCGAAGATCACCCCGATCGGCAGCCTGGCCACCTTGCTCTGGCTGCATGTGCTGGAGCGCAAGAACATTCATATCGGCTGGGGCCGCTACTTCAAGGTCGGCATCGTGCTGACCCTGCCGGTGTTGCTGGTGACCCTGGCGGCGCTGGCCGTGCGCTTGTCGGTGATGTGAGGGGACTGACGTTCTGAGGGCGGCTCAACCCGTCCCCGGCACATTCGGCCAGAGGTCCGCCACCAGGAACAGGCGTTCGGCTTCTTCCCAATCGCCGGCGCGGTTTTCCGTCAGGCGCACCAGCAATTGCGCCGGAGCGTGCGGGTCGAGTTCCTCCAGCCAGGCTTGCAGCCGTGGAGCGCTCCAGGTTTGTTCCGCCGGGTAGGACGCTGGCGCCAGCCAGGCCTGGCGCGGCAAGGGTTGCCAGCGCCCGGGCGGGCTTTGATCGATAAAGGCCGGCCAGTCGCGCTGATGCAGCCAACGCCCGCGCAGGTGCTGCGGGTGGGCGCCGCGGGGCGGTTGCGTGGTGCCGGGCCAGGGGTAGAGCAGGTAGCCGCCGAGCCACAGGTGGGCGCTGAAGTCCTGGATATCCATGGCCGCCAGCACCTCCAGGCTGTCGGCCCGGGCGGAGATCGGCAGCTGGTGTTCGTTCAGGTGCGCCAGCTTGCGGTCCAGGCGGTCGTGGCAGCCGGGGCCCAGCCATAACGCGGTGTCCGCGCCGTTGCCCGATTGCGGGCCGAGGTAGAGCTTGATCGCCAGTTCCAGGTGGTGGATGCCGTCGCGGTCGCGCAGCAGCATGTCCAGTTCGCCCAGGGTGTGGCCGGCGCGGCGGATCGGCAGGTTGGCCGCCAGCAGCTCGACACCGGGCGCGTGCTGTACGGCAAATTGCCACAGGCGTTCGTAGTAGAGCCCCAGGCGCTTGGTCGGCCCGAGGGCCAGCCAGCGGCGCAGGGCACGGCCGTCCTGGTCCAGCTGGCGCAGCCAGTGCGCCAGCAGCTGCGGCGCCTGCACCCAGTCGCTGCCGGCCAGTGGATGGCGCTGCGGCCAGGGGGTCTCGTCGAGCATCGGCGGCGCGAGGATGACCCAGGCCAGGTCGCGCACTTCGGGGTGGCGCAACTGGCGGGGGAGGTCGAGCAAGCCGGGAAACAGGATCATTCTGCGAGCATAGCGCCTAACGTCGAGGCTGAAAGGATTTTGTCTATGGCCGGCTTTCGCCCATAATCTCTGCTTTGCCCGTCCCAGAACCCCTGCAGGAGCCCCATGGAGCAATTTCGCAATATCGGCATTATCGGTCGCCTGGGCAGTTCGCAGGTGCTGGACACAGTTCGCCGACTGAAAAAGTTTCTGCTCGCCCGCCACCTGCATGTGATCCTCGAAGACACCATCGCCGAAGTCCTGCCCGGCCACGGCCTGCAGACCTCCTCGCGCAAGCTGCTGGGCGAAGTCTGCGACATGGTGATCGTGGTCGGCGGCGACGGCAGCCTGCTGGGCGCGGCCCGTGCCCTGGCGCGCCACAACATTCCGGTGCTGGGGATCAACCGCGGCAGCCTGGGCTTCCTCACCGACATTCGTCCGGACGAGCTGGAAGTCAAGGTCGCCGAGGTCCTCGATGGCCACTACCTGGTGGAAAACCGCTTCCTGCTGCAGGCCGAAGTACGGCGCCACGCCGAAGCCATCGGCCAGGGCGATGCGCTCAACGATGTGGTACTGCACCCGGGCAAGTCGACGCGGATGATCGAGTTCGAGATCTACATCGACGGTCAGTTCGTCTGCAGCCAGAAGGCCGACGGCCTGATCGTCGCCACGCCGACCGGCTCCACCGCCTACGCCTTGTCCGCCGGCGGGCCGATCATGCATCCCAAGCTCGACGCCATTGTGATTGTGCCGATGTACCCCCATACCTTGTCGGGAAGGCCGATCGTGGTCGATGGCAACAGCGAGCTGAAAATCGTCGTGTCCAAGGATATGCAGATCTACCCGCAGGTTTCCTGCGACGGGCAGAACCATTTCACCTGTGCCCCCGGTGACACCATCACCGTCAGCAAGAAGGCCCAGAAGCTGCGCCTGATCCACCCGCTGGACCACAACTATTACGAGGTCTGCCGGACCAAGCTCGGCTGGGGCAGTCGACTGGGTGGTGGAGGCGACTGATGCTCGATCCCGCGCGTAGCTACGACCTGATCGGTGACGTGCACGGTTGCGCCCTGACCCTTGAGCACTTGCTGGACAAGCTCGGTTATCGCAAGCGGGGCGGCGTCTGGCGGCACTCGTCGCGCATGGCGGTGTTCCTCGGCGACATCATCGACCGCGGCCCACGGATCCGCGAAGCCTTGCACATCGTCCACGACATGGTCGAGGCCGGCCAGGCGCTGTGCGTCATGGGTAACCATGAGTTCAACGCCCTGGGCTGGGTCACCCCGGCACCGCCCGGCGGCGGCAGGCACTTCGTGCGCGAACACACGCCGCGCCATGCCCGCCTGATCAACGAGACCCTGGCGCAATTCGAGCAGTACCCCAACGACTGGCACGATTTCCTCGCCTGGTTCTACAAGATGCCGCTGTTCGTCGACGCCGGGCGTTTTCGCGTGGTGCATGCCTGTTGGGACGCCGGCCTGATCGAGCCGCTGCGGGCGCAATACCCCGATGGCTGCATCGACGAGCACTTCCTCCAGGCCTCGGCGATCCCCGGCAGTTTCGCCAATAACGTGTTCGACCGCCTGCTGCGCGGCACCGACATGCGCCTGCCCCATGGCTTGACCATGACCAGCGGCGATGGCCTGACCCGTTCGTTCTTCCGCACCAAGTTCTGGGAAGACGACCCGCAGACCTACGGCGACATCGTGTTCCAGCCTGATGCGCTGCCCGAGCCGGTGGCCCGCACGCCGCTGTCCTCGGCGGAGAAAAACAACCTGCTGCGCTACGGCGTCGATGAGCCGCTGCTGTTCGTCGGCCATTACTGGCGCAGCGGCAAACCGGCGCCGATTCGCTCGAACCTGGCCTGCCTGGATTACAGCGCGGTGCTCTACGGCAAGCTGGTGGCTTATCGCCTGGACCAGGAAACCCGCCTGGACCCGGATAAATTCGTCTGGGTCTATGTCGAGCGGCCGGAGGAGTCCTTGCCATGAGTGCTGTTGCAGTATTGCGTCTGCCGTTGAATGTGGACCTGAGTGGCTTCGTCAAACTGTTGCAACGCATGCAGGTGCCGCACCGGGTCAGCGAGGAAGCGGGGGAGCAGGTGCTCTGGGTGCCGGACGCCATCAGCGAGGATGTGCGTTCGTTGTACGAGCGGTTTCCGGCGGGCGACCCCGAGCAGCAACTGGACATACCCGAGGCCGGCGCCGCCATGCGCCGTCCGGGGTTCGTCGAGCAATTGCGCCGTAGCCCGGCCACCGCGCTGATCCTGTTGCTGAGCCTGATTGTCGGAGCCCTGACCCTGCTCGGCGAAAACCTCGGCACCCTGCGCTGGCTGACCTTCCTGGAATTTCGCGTGGTCGGCGACTACATCCAGTTCACGCCCCTGGCCGACAGCCTGGCGGCGGGGCAGTGGTGGCGCCTGGTCACGCCGATGCTGATCCACTTCGGCTTCCTGCACATCGCCATGAACGGCATGTGGTACTGGGAGCTGGGGCGGCGCATCGAACAGCGCCAGGGCAGCATCAACCTGCTGGGCCTGACGCTGCTGTTCAGCCTGGTGTCGAACTACGCGCAATACCTGTTCAGCGGGCCGAGCCTGTTCGGCGGCTTGTCCGGCGTGCTGTACGGCCTGCTCGGGCATTGCTGGATCTATCAGTTGCTGTCGCCCAACCCGGCCTATCGCCTGCCTCGCGGAGTCCTGGCGATGATGCTGGTGTGGTTGCTGATCTGTCTGTCGGGGCTGATCTCGGTGATCGGCTTCGGTGAAATCGCCAACGCCGCCCACGTCGGTGGGTTGCTCGTCGGATGCCTCACAGGTTTGTTGGGCGGCTTGTACAGTCGCCGTAAACTGGCCCTCTAATGCTGGAGACCGCTTATGTCGTCGTTTGTTGAAATGATTGAAAACATCACCCCGGACATCTACCAGAGCCTGAAACTGGCGGTAGAGATCGGCAAATGGTCCGATGGCCGCAAGCTCACCGCCGAGCAGCGCGAGCTGTCCCTGCAGGCGATGATCGCCTGGGAAATGCAGAACCTGCCCGAAGAGCAGCGCACCGGCTACATGGGCCCGCAAGAATGTGCGTCGAAGTCGATCGAAGTGCCGAACATCCTGTTCAAGTCGGATGCCATCCATTGATCGAGATCGGCCGTGGCTCCATCAGTAAAATGTCGGCGCGCCTGGACGGGGCGGACGTGCAGTATGCCTTTCGCCTTGGCGACACCGAGGTGCCGGTCAATCCATTGATCGGCAGCACCGTGCGCCTGGAATACCTGGGGGCGATCCACTGCACCCATTGCGGGCGCAAGACCAAGACCAGCTTCAGCCAGGGTTACTGCTACCCGTGCATGACCAAGCTGGCCCAGTGCGATATCTGCATCATGAGCCCGGAACGCTGCCACTACGACGCCGGTACCTGCCGCGAGCCGTCCTGGGGCGAACGGTTCTGCATGACCGACCACGTGGTGTACCTGGCCAACTCGTCGGGGATCAAGGTCGGCATCACCCGCGCCACCCAGCTGCCGACCCGCTGGCTCGACCAGGGCGCCAGCCAGGCGCTGCCGATCATGCGCGTGGCGACCCGCCAGCAGTCCGGTTTCGTCGAGGACCTGTTCCGCACCCAGGTGGCCGACAAGACCAACTGGCGCGCCTTGCTCAAGGGCGACGCCGAGGCGGTGGACCTGGCGCAAGTGCGCGACCAGCTGTTCGCTTCCTGCGCCGAGGGCCTGCGCGCCTTGCAGGAACGCTTCGGCCTGCAGGCGATCCAACCGGTCAGCGATGTCGAGCCGATCGAGATCCGCTACCCGGTCAAGCAGTACCCGGCCAAGATCGTCAGCTTCAACCTGGACAAGAACCCGATTGCCGAAGGCACGCTGCTGGGGATCAAGGGCCAATACCTGATCTTCGATACTGGCGTGATCAATATTCGTAAATACACGGCCTACCAGCTCGCCGTGCATCAGTAGAAGGATTCGCCGCATGCGCACCGAACAACCGAAGATGATTTACCTGAAGGACTATCAGGCACCCGAGTACCTGATCGACGAAACGCACCTGACCTTCGAGTTGTTCGAGGACCACAGCCTGGTCCATGCGCAACTGGTGATGCGCCGTAACCCGGCGCATGGCGCTGGCCTGCCGCCGCTGGTGCTCGACGGCCAGCAGCTGGAGCTGCTGTCGGTGTCCCTGGGCGATCGCGAGCTGACAGCCGCGGATTACCAGCTGAGCGCCAACCACCTGACCCTGCAGCCGACCAGTGAATCCTTCACCGTCGACACCAGCGTCAAGATCCACCCGGAAAGCAACACCGCCCTGGAAGGCCTGTACAAGTCCGGCGGCATGTTCTGCACCCAGTGCGAGGCCGAGGGCTTTCGCAAGATCACCTACTACCTCGACCGCCCGGATGTGATGAGCAAGTTCACCACCACCGTGGTGGCCGAGCAGCACAGCTATCCGGTGCTGTTGTCCAACGGCAACCCGATCGCCAGCGGGCCGGGCGAAGACGGCCGGCACTGGGCGACCTGGGAAGACCCGTTCATGAAGCCGGCCTACCTGTTCGCCCTGGTGGCGGGCGATTTGTGGTGCGTCGAGGACAGCTTCACCACCATGAACCAGCGTGAAGTCGCGCTGCGCATCTACGTCGAGCCGGAAAACATCGACAAGTGCCAGCACGCCATGACCAGCCTGAAGAAGTCCATGCGCTGGGACGAACAGACCTACGGCCGTGAGTACGACCTGGACATCTTCATGATCGTCGCGGTCAACGACTTCAACATGGGCGCCATGGAGAACAAGGGCCTCAACATCTTCAACTCCAGCGCCGTGCTGGCCCGCGCCGAAACCGCCACCGACGCCGCGCACCAGCGGGTCGAGGCGATCGTCGCCCACGAATACTTCCACAACTGGTCGGGCAACCGCGTGACCTGCCGCGACTGGTTCCAGCTGTCGCTCAAGGAAGGCTTCACGGTATTTCGCGATGCCGGCTTCTCCTCGGACATGAACTCGCGCACGGTCAAGCGCATCCAGGACGTGGCCTACCTGCGCACCCACCAGTTCGCCGAAGACGCCGGCCCCATGGCCCACGCCGTGCGCCCGGAAAGCTTTATCGAGATCTCCAACTTCTACACCCTGACCGTGTACGAGAAGGGTTCGGAAGTGGTCGGCATGATCCGCACCCTGGTGGGCGCCGAAGGCTTCCGCAAGGGCAGCGACCTGTACTTCGAACGCCACGACGGCCAGGCCGTGACCTGCGACGATTTCGTCAAGGCCATGGAAGACGCCAACGGCATCGACCTGGGCCAGTTCAAGCGCTGGTACAGCCAGGCCGGCACCCCACGCCTGGCGGTCAGCGAGGCCTATGACGCGGCGGCGAAGACCTACAGCCTGACCTTCCGCCAGAGCTGCCCGCAAACCCCGGACAAGGTGGAAAAACTGCCGTTCGTGATTCCGGTCGAGCTGGGCCTGCTGGACTCCCAGGGCGCGGCCATTGCCCTGCGCCTGGCTGGCGAAGCCGCCGCGCAAGGCACTTCGCGGGTGATCTCGGTGACCGAAGCCGAGCAGACCTTCACCTTCGTCGACATCGCCGAACAGCCATTGCCGTCCTTGCTCCGCGGTTTCTCGGCGCCGGTGAAGCTGAGCTTCCCGTACAACCGCGACCAGCTGATGTTCCTCATGCAGCACGACAGCGACGGTTTCAACCGTTGGGACGCCGGCCAGCAACTGGCAGTGCAGGTGCTGCAAGACCTGATTGCCCAGCATCAGCAGGGCCAGGCGCTGGTGCTGGACCAGCGTCTGGTCACCGCGCTGGCTACGCTGCTGGCCGATGACAGCCTGGACCAGGCCATGGTCGCGGAAATGCTTTCGCTGCCGGGCGAGGCCTACCTGACCGAAATCAGCGAAGTGGCGGATGTCGAGGCCATTCACGCGGCGCGCGAGTTCGCTCGCCAGCAATTGGCCGATAGCCTGTTCGACGCGCTGTGGAAGCGTTACCAGGACAATCGCGAGGTCTCCCGGAGTACCGACTATGTGGCCGAGTCCGCGCACTTCGCTCGCCGCGCCCTGCAAAACATCGCGCTGTCGTACCTGATGCTCACCGAGAAACCGCAAGTGCTGGCGGCCGCCATCGAACAGTTCGACGCCGCCGACAACATGACCGAGCGCCTGACCGCGCTGGCGGTGCTGGTCAACTCGCCGTTCGAGGCCGAGAAGGCCAAGGCCCTGGCGGTGTTCGCCGAGCACTTCAAGGACAACGCCCTGGTCATGGACCAGTGGTTCAGCGTCCAGGCCGGCAGCACGCTGCCGGGCGGGCTGGAGCGGGTCAAGGCCCTGATGCAGCACCCGGCGTTCAACATCAAGAACCCGAACAAGGTACGCGCCCTGATCGGCGCCTTCGCCGGCCAGAACCTGATCAACTTCCACGCCGCGGACGGCTCCGGCTACCGCTTCCTGGCCGACCTGGTGATCCAGCTCAACGGCTTCAACCCGCAGATCGCTTCGCGACAACTGGCGCCGCTGACCCGCTGGCGCAAATACGACAGCGCCCGCCAGGCGCTGATGAAAGGCGAGCTGGAGCGCATTCGTGCTTCCGGCGAGCTGTCCAGCGATGTCTTTGAGGTCGTGAGCAAAAGCCTCGCCTGACCCCGGGCTTGGGCCTATGTAGGCTCGACAGCTGTAGCCGCTGCCGAGCCTGCGAGGCTGCGAAAAGCCCCGCAGGGGCTTGCCTGACGATCTCCCGTCCAGCCTCTTGCGTCCCTGCGGGCCGTTCGCAGCCTGCGGCAGCGGCTACAGGGTGGTGGTCAGGGCGCTGCTCAGGTCAGGGTGATAGTTCTGCGCGCCGATGGCGTGCAGGATGCCGACCCGCTCAAGCTTGGTGTGGACCTTGAGGTTGGCTTCGCACAGCTTCACCACAATCGCGCGTTTATGCAGCTGGCCAATCACTTCCTCCAGCATCTGCAAGCCCGTGATGTCCATGAAAGGCACGTGTCTCAGGCGAATGATCAGCACCCGCGGGTCGCTGTGGGTCTGGGCCAGCGCTCGTTCGAAAGTCTCCGCGGCACCAAAGAACAGCGGCCCCTCGATGGTGTAGATCAGCACGCCCGGTGGCAGATGCAACTGGCCGTTGCCGTGCAGCTCGTGCTGCAGGTCCTGTTCCACCACCTGTTGCACCTCCACCGAGGAGGCCATGCGCCGTAGGAAATGCAGCATCGCCAGAATCACCCCGATATTCACCGCGATCACCAGGTCGCTGAATACCGTGAGGGTAAAGGTGGCCAGCAGAATCGCCACGTCCGCCCGGGGCGCCCGTTGCACCATGCGCTTGAAGTGGTGCAGCTCGCTCATGTTGTAGGCCACCACGAACAGGATCGCGGCCAGGGCGCACAGCGGGATATTGGCCGCCAGCGGCGCGAGAAACAGGATGATCAGTACCAGGACCAGCGCGTGGACGATGCCCGCCAGCGGGCTGCTGCCGCCGTTGCGGATATTGGTCGCGGTGCGGGCAATCGCGCCGGTGGCGGCGAATCCGCCGAACAGCGGCGTGGCCAGGTTGGCGATGCCCTGGCCGATCAGTTCCTGGTTGGAGTCGTGGCGGGTGCCGGCCATGCCGTCGGCCACCACCGCCGAGAGCAGCGATTCGATGGCGCCGAGCATGGCGATGGCGAAGGCCGGGCCGATCAGATCCAGCACCCGGGGCAGGCTGATCTCGGGCAGCTGCAGCGCCGGCAAGCCCTGGGGAATGCCGCCGAAGGCACTGCCGATGGTGGCCACGCCGTCGAATTGGAACAGTGACTGCAGGGCCGTGGCCAGGGTCATGGCGACCAGGGGCGCGGGCAGGCGTTTGAGCTGCGCGACCCTGGGCACGCCCCACAACAACGCCAGGCTGAGCAGGGCCAGCAGGGTGGTGGCCAGGTGCAGGTCGGGCAGGGCCTGCAACAGGTGCCAGAGCTTCTGGTGAAAGTGCTCGCCGCCGACGGCGGGCAGGCCGAAGAAATCCTTCCACTGGCTGACCCAGATGATCACCCCGATCCCGGCGGTAAAGCCGAGTATCACCGGGTCCGGGATGAACTTGATCAGGGCCCCCAGGCGACTGATGCCCAGCAGGAACAGGATGATCCCGGCCATCATGGTCGCCAGTTGCAGGCCGTCGACCCCGTACTTGGCGGTGACCCCGGCCAGAATCACGATAAAGGCCCCGGTGGGCCCGGCGATCTGCAAGCGGCTGCCGCCGAACAGCGACACCAGCAGGCCACCGACGATGGCGGTGTAGATCCCCTGTTCAGGCTTGACCCCGGAGGCGATGGCGAAGGCCATGGCCAACGGCAGCGCCACCACGCCGACAATCACCCCGGACACCAGGTTGCGGGCCCAGTGCGCGCGTCCCAGCAATCCGGCTTTCCACGCCTCGCGTATGGCAATCATGGCTCACTCCTGAAGTCCGGCTTGCAGACCACGCAGCTCAATCATAGCCAAGCCAAGGGGCGCGGCCCATGGCCTGAATCAGTCTTTGCGCGGCTATCGGCTGCAGATGCTTGGGGATTGAGGGGCGCAGTCCGCGGCGTTGGTGTTCCAGCCTCAGCTACGCTTCGTACGTTGCCTCAGTATCGACTGAGCAGTCAGGTTCCAGGCAGGGTACGGTGGTTAACAAAAGATAACGTGGCGTCGATTGTCAGACGTTTCTAAAGCCCGATAGGATAGGTCAGCTTCCGAAGGGGCTCTAGATTGCAGGTTTCAGGACGGTGTCCTGGATCCCATGCCCCGAACGGCGCCCTGTAAAGGTTGAACGACCTAACAATAATAAATGGGGGAAAGGTCTATGAGTGAGCCTGTCATGGGTGTGAGTTCCTGCCGCCCGCCGGCCTTGCGCAGATTTGCGTTGCTGGCTACAGCGCTCTCGCTGTTGGGGGTCGCCCTGTTGCCGGCCCCGGTCCAGGCCGCTGCGTCCGCGGCGGACACTGTCTATTCCACCGAATCGGCCAAGGCCAGCAAGGGGCTGATGCTCGATGTCGTGCATGCCGGTTCGCGCCTGGTCGCCGTTGGCGATCGCGGGCACATTCTCTATTCCGACGACCAGGGCCAGACCTGGACCCAGGCCAAGGTACCGACCCGGCAGCTGCTGACCGCGGTGTACTTCGTCGACGCCCAGCACGGTTGGGCCGTCGGCCACGATGCCCAGGTGCTCGCCAGCGAAGACGGCGGCCTGACCTGGACCAAGCAATTCGAAGACCTCAAGCGCGAAGCGCCGCTGCTGGACCTGTGGTTCCAGGACACCAGCAACGGTTTTGCCGTGGGTGCCTACGGCGCGCTGCTGGCCACCACCGACGGCGGCAAGCACTGGGAAGACGCCAGCGACCGCCTGGACAACGAAGACCAGTACCACCTCAACGCCATCGCCGCGGTGAAGGATTCCGGCCTGTTCATCGTCGGCGAGCAGGGCAGCATGTTCCGCTCCGCCGATTGGGGGCAGACCTGGGAACGCCTCGAAGGCCCTTATGAAGGTTCGTTCTTCGGCGTGATCGGCACCGCCCAGCCCGCCACGCTGCTGGCTTACGGCCTGCGCGGCAACCTCTATCGCTCTACCGATTTCGGCAGCACCTGGGAGCAGGTC
Organism: Pseudomonas sp. 09C 129; assembly: GCF_002843625.1. Lineage (NCBI taxonomy): Bacteria > Pseudomonadati > Pseudomonadota > Gammaproteobacteria > Pseudomonadales > Pseudomonadaceae > Pseudomonas > Pseudomonas sp. 09C 129. The sequence continues at coordinate 3,527,298 of NZ_CP025261.1, forward strand.
GAGCTCAAGGCGGCTCGCGGCAGCCTGGAGTTCGGCCTGTCTGGCGCCACGCTGCTGGACGACGGCTCGCTGGTGATCGTCGGCAACGGCGGCAGCGTGGTGCGCAGCACCGACAACGGCTTGACCTTCAGCGTCTACAACCGTCCGGACCGGATCTCCCTGGCAGCGGTGACGGCGGCCGGCAATGGCAACCTGATTCTGGCGGGGCAGGGCGGTGTGCGCTCGACCTCGGCGAATGGCGCCGATCTCGGAAAATAATCAGGGCAAGCAAGCCGGGCCAATAATAAGAAGGCGGGAACACTTCCATGAGCAGTCATCAAACCGACAAGGCGACGTTTCTCGAGCGTCTGATTTTCAACAACCGCCCGGCAGTGATCGTCATCTGCCTGCTGGTCAGCGTTTTCCTGTTCTGGCAGGCCACGCTGATCAAACCGTCCACCAGCTTCGAAAAAATGATCCCGCTCGAGCATCCCTTCATCGAGAAGATGATGGAACATCGCAACGACCTGGCGAACCTGGGCAATACCGTGCGCATCTCGGTGGAAGCCAAGGACGGTGACATCTTCACCAAGGAGTACATGGAGACGCTGCGGCAGATCCACGACGAGGTGTTCTACATCTCCGGCGTCGACCGCTCGGGCCTGAAATCGCTGTGGAGCCCCAGCGTGCGCTGGACCGAAGTGACGGAGGAAGGCTTCGCCGGCGGCGAAGTGATCCCGCAGAGCTACAATGGCTCGGCCGACAGCCTCGACCTGCTGCGCAACAACGTGCTCAAGTCTGGCCAGGTCGGGCGCCTGGTGGCCAACGACTTCAAGTCGAGCATCGTCGACATCCCGCTGCTGGAGTCCTACCCGGACCCGGAGGACCAGGGCAAGCTGCTGGCCCTGGACTACCAGAAGTTCTCCCACGAGCTTGAGGAAAAGATCCGCGACAAGTTCGAGGCGCAGAACCCCAATGTGAAGATTCATATCGTCGGTTTCGCCAAGAAGGTCGGCGACCTGATCGACGGCCTGATCATGGTGGTGATGTTCTTCGGCGTCGCCTTCCTGATCACCCTGGTGCTGCTGTACTGGTTCACCTGGTGCATCCGCAGCACCATCGCCGTGCTCATCACCACCCTGGTGGCGGTGGTCTGGCAGCTGGGCCTGATGCATGCCGTGGGCTTTGGCCTCGATCCTTATTCGATGCTGGTGCCGTTCCTGATCTTCGCCATCGGTATTTCCCACGGCGTGCAGAAAATCAACGGTATCGCCCTGCAATCCAGCGGTGCCGACAACGCCCTGACCGCGGCCCGGCGCACCTTCCGCCAGCTGTTCCTGCCGGGGATGATCGCGATCCTCGCCGACGCCGTGGGCTTCATCACCCTGTTGATCATCGACATCGGGGTGATTCGCGAACTGGCCATCGGCGCGTCCATCGGCGTGGCGGTGATCGTGTTCACCAACCTGATCCTGCTGCCGGTGGCGATTTCCTATGTCGGCATCAGCAAGCGCGCGATCGAGCGCAGCAAGAAGGACGCCACCCGCGAGCACCCGTTCTGGCGCCTGCTGTCGAACTTCGCCAGCCCGAAAGTCGCCCCGGTATCGATCTTCCTGGCCCTGCTGGCCTTCGGTGGCGGCCTCTGGTACAGCCAGAACCTGAAGATCGGCGACCTCGACCAGGGCGCGCCGGAGCTGCGTCCGGACTCGCGCTACAACAAGGACAACAACTTCATCATCAACAACTACTCCACCAGTTCCGACGTGCTGGTGGTGATGGTCAAGACCGCCTCCGAAGGCTGCTCGCGCTACGAAGCCATGGCGCCGATCGACGAGCTGATGTGGAAGATGCAGAACACCGAGGGCGTGCAGTCGGCGATTTCCCTGGTGACCGTGTCCAAGCAGATGATCAAGGGCATGAACGAGGGCAACCTGAAATGGGAAACCCTGTCGCGCAACCCGGATGTGCTGAACAACTCCATCGCCCGGGCCGACGGCCTGTACAACAACAACTGCTCGCTGGCGCCGGTGCTGATCTTCCTCAACGACCACAAGGCCGAGACCCTCGACCGCGCGGTTCATGCGGTGCAGGAGTTCGCCAAGGAGCACAACAAGGAGGGCCTGGAGTTCCTGCTGGCGGCGGGTAACGCCGGGATCGAGGCGGCCACCAACGAAGTGATCAAGCGCTCGGAACTGACCATCCTGGTGCTGGTGTACATCTGCGTGGCGGTGATGTGCATGATCACCTTCCGCTCCTGGGCGGCGACCCTGTGCATCGTCTTGCCGCTGGTGCTGACTTCGGTGCTGGGTAACGCGCTGATGGCGTTCATGGGCATCGGCGTCAAGGTCGCGACCTTGCCGGTGGTGGCGCTCGGGGTGGGGATCGGCGTGGACTACGGGATCTACATCTACAGCCGCCTGGAAAGCTTCCTGCGTGCCGGCCTGCCGTTGCAGGAGGCCTACTACCAGACCCTGAAATCCACCGGCAAGGCGGTGCTGTTCACCGGCCTGTGCCTGGCCATCGGCGTGGCTACCTGGATCTTCTCGGCCATCAAGTTCCAGGCCGACATGGGCCTGATGCTGACCTTCATGCTCCTGTGGAACATGTTCGGCGCGCTGTGGCTGCTGCCGGCGCTGGCGCGGTTCCTGATCAAGCCGGAGAAACTGGCGGGGCAGAAGGGCAACTCGCTGTTCGCCCACTAAGCTTCGAGGCGTCAACCAAAACCGCGACCCAGGTCGCGGTTTTTTATTGCCCGTCTCCATGGCCTGTAGCCGCTGCCGAGCCCGCGAGGCTGCGATCGACCGGCACGGTCGCAGCGGTCTTCCGGGCCCAGGAGGGCCTTCGGCCCTGGCGCAGCCTGCGGCAGCGGCTACAGGGGGCAGTAGATGGCGAACTTTGCAATGCCACTACAGCCGCGCCGCGCTGGACCCGCTATCATGGCCGCTTTCCATTGCTGACTGACGACCATGACTGCCGCTACAGACACTTTGCTGACTGCCCTCCAAGCCTGCGACATGCTGGAAATCGATGGGCTGCATGCCTTCGACTTCACCCTTGATGACCAACAGCTGCTGATCGAATGCATGGACGGCCGCGCGGCCAAGCGCTGGAGTTTCAGCCTGGCCCAGGTCAACGCCGCGACCTTCGACGATACCCTGCAGAGCTGGACCATCGTCGGCGATTCCGGTGAGCACCGCCTGGTGTGCATGAGTGCTTTCAGTGCCCGTAACGATGAGGAGGATGAACATGAGGATGCGTAACTTCTGGCCACTGCTGATGGCTGGCAGTGTCGGCGCCATGGCCGTGCAGGCCGCGCCGGTCGAGACCCAGGAACTGCTGGTCGGTTCCTACACCCAGGGCCAGAGCGAAGGCATCTACCGCCTCAAGTTCGATGGCCGCACCGGCAAGATCGACGCCAAGCCGCTGCAGGTGGTCAAGAGCGCCAACCCGTCCTGGCTGACCCTGTCCAAGGACCAGAAGCAGCTGTTCGTGGTCAACGAGAACGGGCCGGGGCAAGCCGACCCGATCGGCCGGGTCAGCAGCTTCGGCATCGAAGCCAAGGGCCACAAGCTGAACCCGATCAACCAGGTGCAGAGCCTGGGCAACGAGCCGACGCATTCGAGCCTGAGCGGCGATGGCCGCTACCTGTTCGTCAGCAACTATTCGGTGGTCGAAGATCCGGGCGGCAGCCTCGCGGTAGTGCCGGTCAGCGCCGATGGCAAGCTGTCGCCGGTGGTCCAGCTCAGCAGCCACCCAGGCAGCCGGGTCAACCCCGAGCGCCAGGTGGCGGCCCACGTGCATTCGGTGGTGTCGTCGCCGGACGGCCAGTTCGTGTTCGCCAGCGACCTGGGCGCGGACAAGATCTTCGTCTACCGCTACGACCCCAAGGCCAACGTCGAACGCCCCCTGACCGCGGCCGAGCCGGCGTTCGTCGAGCTGCCGCCGGGCAGCGGCCCACGCCACCTGCTGTTCAGCGCCGATGGCAAGCACGCCTACCTGACCCTGGAAATGAGCGCCCAGGTGGTGATGTTCGATTACCAGGACGGCAAGCTGAGCCAGAAACAGATCCTCGACTTGACCAGTGGTGGCAAGGACAAGAAGGCGGCGGGCGCGCTGCATGCCTCGAAAGACGGCAAGTACCTGTACGTGAGCAACCGCGGCACGGCCAATCAGTTGCTGGTGTTCGCCATCGACGAAGCCACCGGCCAGCTCAAGGAGATCCAGCGCCGTTCGGTGGAGGGCGATCACCCTCGTGAGTTCAGCCTCGATCCGAGCAACAAGTACGTGCTGATCGGCAACCAGAAGAGCAACGAAATCGTGGTGATCGAGCGCGACGCCAAGACCGGTTTCCTCGGTAAGACCGTGCAGAAACTGCCGTTCGATTCACCCAGCGATATCAAGTTCCTGGTGCGTCAATAAGCCACAGGCCCCGGTTGACGGGGCCTGAGCCTTTCTATTAATGACGCTGATATCTGCTACTGCTGGAAAAGATTTCAACCCGCCAACCCTCGGGCGTAGTTTTGCTTCACGGCCCGGCGCATCAAGGCTTCCGGGCAAACAAGCCGACTGCATACGAGGGTTACCCAATGAACTTCAATCTCTTCTCCGTGATCGCCGCTTCCGCCATCTCCGCTACCGTGGCCCTGCCAGCCAGCGCCAACGTGGAAATCAGCGAGAAAAAATCCGCGACCAACACCTACACCCAGAAATACCTGCAACAGAGCGCCAACTTCTACGCCGCGCTGGATCACAAGATCCAACACTGAAATTCCCCGCAACGCCCAGGTATGCAGGAGCGAAGTCACTGGCTTCCCTGGATGGACTCGTTCATCCAGCGGACCGGCAGTGATGTCGCTCCTGCATCACCTGTATGCGACGTTTTCCCTCTTGCCAGGCAAATTAGCTTGGTAATGTCATATCGCCATATGTTTAAATTTGACGCTAATTAATTGACTCCTCCTTTCCAAGGATCGACAGCATGGCGATGCGTCTGGCAGTGGTTCTTCTGTTCCTTTATTCCACCCCGATTCTTTCGGCTGCCCAGCCCGTCGAAGGCGAGCCGGAAACCTCCCGCGAGCGCATGCTGACCCTGCTTGAGGATTGATTGGCCGCGGATTCACGATCAATCCAACTGATGGTGACTATGCACCGAGGTTGTTTCTGCGGCGGGCGCTTTTAACGGATTCTGTGGGCACGCAAATATGCCCACGGAGACCACCATGGCCCACTCGATCCTCACCTCTGCCAAGCGCGGCGCCTATGTCGCCATTGGCCTGTACCTGGCCATGGTCCTCCTGGTCAGCCTCTCGGCCCAGACCCCGTCGGCAGTGCAGCCGCCGATCCAGGTCGCTTACCCGGCCATCCAGTTCGAGCACCGCGCGCAAGCCGCCGAACACCCTGCGGATGCGGGAGTGGCGCTGCTATGAAAGGGCGCAGGTTCTGGGTCATTGCCGTCCTGGCGTTCATGACCAATGGCGCGTCCTTGCTGGGGATAGGGCAGGGCTCGGCGGGCTCGCTGGCCCGGGCCATCGAATGCAATCACAACATCGCCCACAACATCGAAACCGCCAAGGCCCTGGGCCTGTTGGCCGGCAACCCGCCAGCCAAACCCAAGGCCGCGTTCTTCGGCCCGTTCAGCGTCGATTGCTCGGCGTTGCAGATGTGCAGTGTGCTGGCCTGATTCGAGGAACAACCCTGTAGCCGCTGCCGCAGGCTGCGATAGGTCCGAAGGACCTCCTGCGGTCGGGAGATCGCTACGCCCGTTCCGGTCGATCGCAGCCTTCGGCAGCGGCTACAAGGGCGGTTTGGCCATCACCTGGGTGAACAGCTCCGACTCCAGGAACCGCTGCAACCAGCGCTGCAAATGCCGGTAAGGCGTCTGCGCAAACCACTCGCGGTCGACATGGGCGAACTGCCGCACGAACGGCGCCAGGGCCATGTCCGCCAGGCTTGGATGATCCGCCAGCAGGTAATCGCGCTGGCTCAACAGTCCATCCAACTGCTGTAGAAATACTTCTCCCTGGCCGCGGTAATGCTCCATCGGCTGCTCGGGATAACGCTCGGCGTATTTGTAGCGATTGAGGTGCAGCTTGAACATCTGGTCGTTTTCCGCGATCAGCGCGTCGATCCGGTGCTGCGCCGGCCCATCGTCCTTCAAGAGCCAGTCCTGCGGATCGTGCTGGGCCAGGGCCCAGCGCATGATGTCCAGGCTTTCGTCGATCACCCGGCCGTCAACGCTGAGTACCGGCACCGTGCCCTTGGGCGACAGCGCCAGCATCGCCGCCGGCTTGGCCTTGAGGCTGACTTCGACGATCTCCAGCGGCACCCCGCTGTAGCGCAGCGCGAGGCGCGCACGCATGGCGTAGGGGCAGCGGCGGAACGAATACAACGTATTCATTTCACCTCCAGGGTACTCAGGCCGTTGCCCTGGCGCCGTACCTGGATCTGTACCGGGATCCGTTCGTGCATTTCCTGCACGTGGGAAATCACCGCCACCTTGCGCCCCTGGGCCTGCAAGCCGTCGAGGGCGTCCATCGCCAGTTGCAGGGATTCCGGATCGAGGCTGCCGAAGCCTTCGTCGATAAACAGCGATTCGATCTTCAGCGTGCTGGAAGCCATGGACGCCAGGCCCAGGGCCAGCGCCAGGGACACCAGGAAGGTCTCGCCGCCGGACAGCGAATGCACCGAGCGCAGTTCATCGCCCATTTCCGTGTCCATCACCAGCAGGCCGAGCATGCTGCCGCCGCGCTTGAGGCGATAGCGCCGCACCAGTTGGCGCAGTTGCGCGTTGGCGTGATGCACCAGCAGATCGAGGTTGTAGGCCTGGGCGATCTTGCGGAAGGTGTCGCCGCTGGCCGAACCGATCAAGGCATTGAGCCGCGCCCAGCGCTGCCATTCGCTGTAGGCCTGGGCGATCTGTTCGCCCAGCGCCTGGTTGGCGTCTTGCCGACGCTGGTCCTCGGTCTGCTGGGCGCGCAGTTCGGCGCTCAGCTGTTCGCTGGCGGCCAGCTGGTTGTGCAGCTCGCCCAGGGCACTGGCCAGCTGTTCGGCGTCGAGCTGGCCGTCGTGCTGGGCCTGATGGCTGTGCAGGCGCTGCTCGCGTTCGGTGACCAGGACCTTGGCCTGTTCCACCGCCTTTTCGCGCTCTTGCAACTGCTGGCGCAGCGCGGCGACCTGCTGGTCGTCGAGACTGAGCAATTGCTCCAGCGCGCCGTCGTCCAGCTCCGGGTGCTGCTGGCGCCAGTCGGCGATCTTGCTGCCCAGTTCCTGCTGCTCGGCTTCCAGGGCCAGCAGGCGCTCCTCCTTGCCTTGCAGTTCCGCGCCTAGCTGCACCAGCAGGCGGCGGACTTCCTGCAACTGCTGGTTGGCCAGCACCTCGGCGGCGCGCGCCTGTTCCACGGCCTGTTCCAGATGCTGCTGCCACTGCTCGGCACTGCTGTGTTCGCCCAGCAGTTGCGCGAGCTTGTTGTGGGCGGCTTGCTGTTGCTCGGCCAGGGCATTGAATTGCTCCTGGGCGGCTTGCAGTTGCTGCGCGCGGGTCTGCTGGCGGTCCTGTTCCTTGTCCAGGGCCAGCTGGCGCTGTTGCTGCTCTTGCGCTTCTTCCTTCTGCTGGTCGAGCTGTTCCAGGCGCTGCATGACCTGCTGGTCGATCTGCATGAACGTCGCGGCCGGGTCGTTGCGCAGGGCTTCGAGGGTATCGGCCGGCAGCAGGGTGGCGAAGGCCGACAGCTCTTCTTCCAGGCGCTGACGGTCCGCGCCCAGCTGTTGTTGCTGCTGGGTCAGGTGGTGCGTGGCCTCGTGGCTGGCTTCGATCGCTGCTTGCAGTTGCTGTTGCAGGCGCCCAGCGTCCTTTTGCAGTTTCAGCAGGGCGCCTTGGCGCTGTTCGTCCTGCTGGATGCTCTGGTTCAACTGGCTCAGTTGCTGGTTCAGCCAGGCATCGCGCTTGCCGGCATCCTGGTCGAGCAGCGCCGCCGACAACGGATGGGCTTCGATACTTGGCGTCAGGGCCTGCTGCTGGCTTGCCAGGTGCTCCTGTTGCTGGAGGAATTCCTTCTGCTGGGCGATCAGGCCGCCGACCTGGCTGCGCAGCTCGGCGAGTTTTTCCTTGAGTTCATCCACCGCCTTGCGCGCGTTGGCTTCTTCGCTTTCGTCGTGGCGCCCCAGGCTCTGCAGCAGTGCCTCGGGCTGATGGTAGGGATGCTCGTGGCTGCCGCAGACCGGGCAGGGCTGATCGTCCTGCAACTGCTCGCGCAGCTCTTCGACACTGGCACTGCGCGCCAGGCGCTGGCGCTCCAGCAGTTGCTGGGTCACCGTCAGGGTCTGTTCGGCGACCGTGAGTTCCGCCTTGCTCTGCAGGCCGATCCGGTTCAGCTCTTCGCGCTCGCGCGCCGCGGCCTGCAGTTTGTCCGCCAGTTCCGCGCCGCGTTTGTCCAATTCCTGTTGGCTGGCCCACAGCCGCGCCAGTTCTTCGAAGGCGCGCTGTTGCTTGCGGTTGTCTTGCAGCAGGTCACTGAGGATCTGCAACTGTTCGGCCACCGCGTGGGGCTCGGCGCCGGCTTCGCTGTACAGCACTTGCAGTTCATCGCGTTGCGCGGCCAGTTGCTGCGCGGCGCTGGCGGCCCGTTGTTGCAGGCCGGGCAGTTCTTCCTGGCCCTTGTTCAGCCGGTTGCCGGCCAGCATCAGCTGTTGCAGGCGATCGCGGTAGGCGTTCCAGGCATCGCTCAGCGGCGCCAGATGGGTGCTGTGCTCCAACTGTTCGGCAATCCGCTGCAAGCGTTCGCCCACCAGGCGCTGCTGTTCGAGCATGGCCTGGATCGCCTGCTGGCCTTGCTCGCTGGCCAGTTGCAGCTTGTCCTTGAGTGCGCCGGCTTCACCGCAGGTCTTGCCCAGGTGGGCGAGGGTGCTTTGCTCGGCAAAGGCCTCGCGCAGCAGCGGCGCGCTGGTGTTTTGCTGTTCCTGGGCGCCGAGCAGCGCGGCCTTGGCCGTGCTCAGTTGTTGCTCCAGTTCGCTTTGGCGTTGTTGCTCTGCGCCTTGTTGCTGACGCTGTTGCTGGATCTGTTCGCGCAACGGCGTCAGTTGCTGGTTCAGTTCCACCTGCCGGGCGAACTGATGGCGTTGCGGCGCCAGCTGCTCCAGGTGGGTCAGCCGGGTCCGTTCGCTGGCCAGGCCTTCCCAGGCCATTTGCGCCTGTTGCAGTTGCTCGGCGGCGCTCTGCTGCTGGTCTTGCAACTGCTGCAATTCCTTGAGCCAGCCGTGTTGCAGCTCCAGCTGCTTGAGCTGCGCCTGCTGGGCCTTGAGCTGCTGCTGGGCGGCATCGAAGCGCTGGTCCAGTTCGGCGCGGGCCTCGGGCTCCAGCGGGGTGATGCCGCTGGCCTGGGCCTTGAGGGTCTTGTGCTGTTCCTCGGCGTCCTTGCTTTTGCTGTAGGCGCGCCGCCCGAGCTGGCTGTAGATCGAGGTGTTGGTGAGCTTTTCCAGCAGCTCGCTGCGTTCCTTGTCATCGGCCTTGAGAAAGGCGCTGAACTCGCTCTGGGCCAGCATCACCGCGCGGGTGAACTGCTCGAAGTTGAGCCCCAGCTTGGCTTCGATCAATTGCTCGTAGTCGCGCTTCTGGCTGGCCAACAGTTGGTTGCTGTCCAGGTCGTGCAGGCTCTGCTTGCTGGCCTGCAGCTTGCCGTTGGCCTTGTCCCGGGCTCGGTTGGTTTCCCAGCGGGCGCGGTAGCGATGGCCGTCGATGCCGACGAAGTCGACCTCGGCGTAGCCGCTGCCGGTGCCACGGCGCAGCAGGGTGCGCGGGTCGCTGGTGAGCATTTCGCTGTCGACCTCCGGCACCTTGGTTTCGCGGCCGATATTGTTCAGCCGCGGCACCGCGCCGAACAGCGCCAGGCACAGGGCGTCGAGCAGGGTGCTCTTGCCTGCGCCGGTGGGCCCGGTAATGGCGAACAGCCCGGCGCTGGCCAGGGGCTCGGCGGTGAAGTCGATTTCAAAGGGGCCGGCCAGGGAGGCCAGGTTCTTCAGGCGGATGGCAAGAATCTTCATGGCTGCTCCTCCTCGTGCTGCACTTCCTGGAGCAGTTGCGCGAAGTCCTTGAGGGTCTGTTCGTCCACCTCGCTGCCGTAGCTGTCCAGCCAGGCGCGGCTGAACAGGTCCTGCGGGCTGAGCTGGTCCAGCTCCACCAGTTGCGCGGCGCCGTCGTCGCCCTCGCGGCCACCATGGCCGGCGTATTCGGCGGCTATGCGCACCAGGCGCACGGCCTTGCCCTGCAGGGCGCTTTCCACTTGCTGGCGCAGGTCCGGCTGCGGCTCGTCCAGGCGCACCCGCACTTCCAGCCAGGGCTGGCGCTGTTCTTCGGCCAGCAGGTCGATGTCCGGCAACTCGGCCAGTTGCAGCAGGATCTCCGCCAGCGGCGCCGGGCCCAGGCGTTGCAGGTTGACCGCCCGCGGGATCAGCCGCGGCTCGACGCTGACCAGGGTCTCGCCGTCGAGCTGGATATCGAGGATCTGGTGCTGGTAGCCGATCTCGGAGAACGACAGCGGAATCGGTGAGCCGCTGTAGCGGATGCGCTCCTCGCCATTGACCTTCTGCGGCTTGTGCAAATGCCCCAGGGCCACGTAACTGATGCTGGGGCCGAACAGACTGGCGGGCAGGGCCTCGGCGTTGCCGATGATCAGGCTGCGCTCGGAGTCTTCCGATACCGAGCCACCGGCCATATGCGCGTGGCTGATGGCGACCAGCGCCTGGCCCGGCTGGCGCTTGGCGTTGGCCGCGGCGATCAGCCATTCATGCACCTGGCCGATGCCCCGCAGGTAATCGTCGCCCAGGTGCGGCCCCGTGACTTCCGCCGGCCGCAGGAACGGCAGCGCCAGGCACCAACCGGCAATCGCGCCGCTGGCATCCGGCAACGGCAGCAACAGACGCTCGCTGTCCAACTGCCCATCATCCAGCCACAGCACCCGGCCCAGGGCATGGGTGCGCAGACGCCGCATCAAAGGCGCCGGCAACTCGATGCGCGAACCTGAGTCATGGTTGCCGGCGATCATCACAATGGTCAGGCCGGGCTGCTGTTCATGGGCGCTGACAATAAAGTCATACAGCCGCTCCTGAGCTTTGACCGGCGGGTTGACCGTGTCGAAGATATCGCCAGCGATCAGCAGCACATCAGGGCTGTGCAGCGCCAGCTGACGCAACAGCCATTCAAGAAAGCAGGCATGCTCGAAATCGCGCTCCTGGCCATGGAGGTTCTGCCCCAGGTGCCAGTCGGAGGTGTGAAACAGACGCAAGGCAAACTCCGCAAACAATCAGGTGAGCCGCAGGGAAGAGGAGAGCGGCGTGAGGGGGGAGAGTTTACTGGCAAATGGGGTGGGGGGTTTGGTTGGATGCCGAATAGCGGTGCCGTTTGGCGATAGTCAAAAGTTGGCGTTCGGCAAGATAGCTCTTGAGTCATGGGGCGACGCTTGCGCTGCTTGGTCGCCAAATAACTTTAGGTTTAAAGTCAACTTCAAGGTCAATGTTTTTTTGGGTGGGAATATGAGAATTGGCGAACTGGCGAAAATCAGCGGATTGGCGCCTTCACGCATCCGCTTCTACGAAGCGAGAGGCCTGATCAGATCCGTCGAGCGCAAAGCCAATGGGTATCGGGACTACGCACCTGACACCGAGTGGGTCCTGGAGATCATCACCGGGGCACAGGCGGCAGGTTTTTCGCTGGAGGAGATCCGCCAGTTACTGCCGATGAATGCCAACGGATGGCGGCATGAAGAGTTGCTGAGTGGGCTCAAGCGCAAGGTCGAGGAAATCGAAATCCTCCAGCAACGGCTGGCCCAGAATAAAGCCCAGCTACTGCTTGTGATCGAGGGTGTCGAGAGTAAGCCCGAGGGCATGGGCTGTGCGGACAACACGCAGTTGTTATTGCATCGTCTGCGCGAAGAGGGGGTGGCGCCCGCTTCAGGCCGCCGTAATGGTGCGTCTTCCAAGTAATACGCAACCTGTCAGGCTGATAAGGCCTGACAGGCTTAAAAAGCCATGATCCTTTGATCAGTGCATGCCAACCAGGGTAACGAGTGGTTTTGGCGCGTAGAGCGCGCTTTGGAACGCTGGCACATATTCGTACTTCAGCATTTTCCCAAATTGAGCTTCTTCGCGGTGAAGGACACGTCCACCTGGCCGGTCTGGCTGTCGGTAATGTCATAGACCACCGAGGTAGCCTCTTCTTTTCGGTCAATGCCCGTCAGCCATTTCGGCAGGTTATAACCGACAACGCCGCGAACCCTGGCAAGCTCGGCACTGAACTTTAAGGTCAAGTGCCGTGAGCTGGCTTTTTTCGTTGGTTTTCAGCGTGCCGTTTGCAATGGCTCAGCGAGTTTTATTGCCCGCCGAGAGCAAGGCCATCACGGCTTCAGCCACGGCCCTGGGTGACTGAGGGTTCTGCCCCGTCACCAGGCGTCCATCGGTGATGGCAAATGGGGTGAATGGCAACCAGGCCTTGCGGTAACGCGCACCCTGGCCGACCAGCCTGTCCTCGAGGAAGAAGGGAACCTGGTTCTTCATGCCCGAAAGCAGCTCTTCGCGATTTGAGAAACCGGTGATGTTCCTGTTCTTGATCAGTGCCTGGCCTTGCTCATCCTTGAGATCCACCAGTCCCGCCACGCCATGGCAGACGGCTGAGACGATGCCGCCCTGGTTGTAGATCTTTTCGGCGACACGACGCAGGTCCGGGTTTTCGGGAAAGTCCCACATGACGCCGTGGCCCCCCGTGAAATAGATGACGCTGAACCGGGAGGGATCGATGTCGGCGATCGGTATCGTGTTGTTCAGGCGAGCGCGAAACGCCGGTGACTGCAAATGCTCACGGGCGGCCTTGTCCATATAGAGCCAACCGAGGCTGCGCTCGTCCAGTGGAACCGCTCCGCCCTTGGGGCTGGCAAAAACCGTCGTATAACCGGCGGCCTCGACGACATCCGTGAAATGCGTCAGCTCGGTCAACCACAGCCCCGTGGTGTCGGTGCGTGAGGGATAGCTGGCGTGGTTGGTCATGATCACCAGTATCTGGCGATCCTTCGGCATTGCAGTGGAAGGGTTGGTTTCAGCATTTGCAAAAGTCATGAATACACCGCCTATCAATACCAACGCACAAGAAACAAGGGTCTTCAACATCATCCGGGCTCCGACTGTCATGCAGTGCCAGTCATGCTCACCTTAAACCATGCTTTAAGGTCAATACCCACATTTCCAAAAAGCTTCCATTGGCGCTGGCGCGCTTCTGCTTGACTCTAAACCTGACTTCAACGTTAGCGTCTGGCGCCGATTGGGCAAGAGCGCACTTAACCATCCAGTCAGGAGCCACAGCATGAGCCAGCAAGACCACCCCGTGACGCAGATGAAATGGATGATCTATGGCGCCTACGGGTATACCGGCGAGCTGATCGCCCGCGAAGCCGTCAAGCGTGGGCTCAGGCCGGTGCTGGCGGGGCGCAGCCGCGGCAGGATCGAACCCTTGGCCCGGGAGCTGGGGCTTGAGGCACGTATTTTCGGGCTGGATGACGAGGTGCGACTGCTGGCACAGATCAAGGGGCTTGGCTTGGTTCTGCATTGCGCGGGGCCGTTTTCGGCGACCGCCGCACCAATGATGGACGCTTGCCTGCGGGCCCATTCGCACTACCTGGACATCACTGGCGAGATCGCCGTGTTCGAGCATGCCCAGTCCCTGCATGAGCGTGCGCAAGCGGCGGGCGTGGTGATGTGCCCCGGCGTCGGCTTCGACGTGATCCCCACCGACTGCGTCGCCGCCGCACTCAAGGCCGCGCTGCCGGATGCAACGCACCTGGCCTTGGGGTTCGATTCGCGCTCCAGCTTGTCGCCGGGCACCGCCAAGACTTCGATCGAAGGCCTGGCCCAGGGCGGCAAGGTACGTCGCGAGGGGAAAATCGTGTCTGTACCCTTGGCCTATCGGGTGCGTCGTATCGACTTTGGCGCTGGAGAGAAGCTTGCCATGAGCATTCCTTGGGGGGACGTTTCCACGGCCTATCACACCACCGGCATTGCCAATATCGAGGTGTTCGTGCCGGGCTCCGCCGGCATGATTCGCGGCGCCAGGTTCGCCAACTTCATTCGCCCGCTGCTGGGCTTGTCGTTCGTGCAGAAGCGGCTCAAGGCACACATCGGCAAGACCGTGATCGGCCCGGATGACGAAAAGCGCGCCGATCAGGGCACCTATGTCTGGGGCGAAGCCCGTAACGCTCGCGGCGATTGCAAGGTGGCGCGCGTGCACACCACCAATGTCTACAGTCTGACGGTCTACGGTGCGCTGACGGTGGTCGACTACCTGTTACAGGCGCGCCCGGCTGGCGGTGCCTACACGCCTGCGAGGTTGCTGGGCGCCGATCTGGTGACGCGCTTGCCAGGATCGGGCGCCTTGAACATCGAATAGGTGGTGTCCGATGAAACTGTCGGATGAAGTTGAAAAAAGCTATTGACCTTCAAGTTCACTTCAAACTTAGGCTGGCCCCAGTCAAATGAGGGACTGCCCATGAATGTGTTCGACACCCTGATGCTCCCCAATGGTTCGACCATCAAGAACCGCGTCGCCAAAGCCGCCATGGAAGAGAACATGGCGGACGCCGACCAGGCGCCCTCCGAAGAACTGATGCGCCTGTATCAGGCGTGGGCCGATGGTGGCGCCGGGCTGATAATCACAGGCAACGTGATGGTCGATGGCCGCGCCATGACCGGGCCGGGCGGCGTGGTGCTGCAGGATGACCAGCAACTGGACAAGTTCAGGCGCTGGGCACGGATCGGTCGATCCGGCGGTGCGCAGTTCTGGCTGCAGATCAATCATCCCGGCCGCCAGATGCGGGCAAGCCTTGGGCAGAAGACCTGGGCACCGTCAGCCATACCGCTGAACCTGGGCAAAATGTCCAAGCACTTCGCCACGCCCCACGCGATGACCCCCAGCGTGATCGAAGAGGTTATCCAGCGCTTCGCACGGGCTGCGCGCCTCGGTGAAGAGGCCGGTTTCACCGGCGTGGAAATCCACGCGGCCCATGGCTATCTGTTGAGCCAGTTCCTGTCGCCGCTGACCAATCAGAGAACGGACGAGTGGGGCGGCTCCCTGGAAAACCGGGCACGCCTGCTGCTTGAGATTGTCACGGCGGTACGGGCCGTGGTTTCCCCAGGCTTTGCGGTGGCGGTCAAACTCAACTCGGCCGATTTCCAACGTGGCGGATTCACCGCCGATGACGCGAAAAAGGTGGTTGAGCTGCTCAACGACCTGGGTGTGGATCTGGTCGAGTTATCCGGTGGCAGCTACGAAGTGCCGGCCATGCAAGGCGAGGCGCGCGATGGTCGCACTCTGGCGCGTGAGGCCTATTTCGTCGAGTTTGCCCGTGACATCCAGACCGTCGCCAGGATGCCGGTGATGGTCACCGGTGGCGTACGCCGGCGTCCCATTGCCGAAATGGTCGTCAAGAGTGGCGTGGACATGGTCGGTATCGGAACGGCCCTGGCCATCGATCCCTACCTGCCGCGTGATTGGCTTCTGGGTAAAGACAATGCACCGCAATTGCCACCGATCACCTGGAAAAACAAGGCCATCGCGTCCTTGGCCAACATGGCGGTCGTCAAGTTTCAGCTGCGCAAACTCAGCCAGGACAAAAAGCCCTATCCAGGCGTGTCACCGTTACGCGCGCTGCTCTTGCAACAGCTCGCCAATGCCTGTCGCACTCGCCAATACCGGCGGTGGATAGAACAGCGTTCGGCGTGATTCGATGCCCATTTCAACCGCAAAGGCTCAAGGGTGAAATCCACTTTGGCGAGTGACTGACAGCGTCTGCTTTTGGCCGAACGCAGGCTGTCAGTCCCGCTCACACCCGCGCCAGCAGTAGCAAATACATCCTTTCAAGCAGATTCCTGCACTCCCGCCATGCGGCACCCAGCCCACGTTGTTCATATTGCTCGAACAGTTCGAAGCGCTCCAGGCGCAATCCGGTAGTGCGCAGGGCCAGGCAGTCGGCTGAGGCCAGTCGGGACAGGCTGGCATCTAACACACGATAGGGCTGGCTCGACTGAATCAGCCACCCCAACTCAGTTTGCTCGGCATTGCAAAACAACAACTGGCAATTCGCGTTCAGCTCTCGGTCAAGAATCGAGTTCAGCCGCTCTCGCAGGAGGTCGGCTGGCTGGAAGGCGCTGCCCCTCAAATGGGTGACAAGCAGAAATCGGGCGCTGGAGGTGATGATCAAAATTCGTGGCCTGCCTCGACGGAGGAGAGTGGGAATTAGCTCACTCTCGGCCCGTGCTGGGGAAGGGGAAAATTCTGAAATGGAGGTGGGAATCGGCTCAGGCGACTACAGAGTTTCCTGGGTTATTTCGGATACAGCGGCGGCAGGCTGCTGGTGTCGGCCAGTGGGGCCTGGACGTGTTCGGCGATCGGGATGGCGCGGATCGCGCGCCACAGTTCTTCGCCTTGCCAGTAGTGGCCGGTTTCGCTGTAGAGCGCGCCGTTGAGGCCGTCCAGGGCGTCGGACAGGGGCACGAAGCGGGCGGCCATGTCGGCCAGGGTTTCCGGTTGCTGGCGGGCCCAGGCGTCCAGGGCCTGGCGGGTGGCTTGCGGGTCGTTGGCCAGGCAGGCGCGCTTGAGGTCGTCGAGCAGGGTGCGCGGGTTGGGGCCGGCCTGCACAGCGCGCAGGATTGCCGGTTGCCAGCGCGCGCGCCACCAGAGGCCGAAGCCGAGCAAGGTGGTGCAGGCCAGCAGCAGGGTGCTGAGTTTCCAGGCCCACAGCGTGCCGCTGTCGCCACCGGCGCCAGATGGCGTCGCACCGGCCGGGGTGTCCACCACCAGGCTCGGGTTGTTCGCCACCTGCAGGGTGCGCGCCGGCAGGCTGCTGCGTTCCAGGTGGTCCTCATGGGTGTTCCACCAGACCACCTCCAGCGCCGGCAGGTCGATGCTGCCGCTGCGGTTCGGCACCAGGGCCTGGCTGTCTTCGCGGCTGCCGATCAGCCCGCGGTCGCTGACTTGATTGCTCAGTTGCGGCTGGTCCGGGTAGCTGCGCAGGCCGTTGGCTTCGGTCACCGGCAAGGGTGGCAGCTGCGAGCTGGACAGGCCCTCGGCCTTGAGGGTCAGGCTGCGGGTCAGCGAGTCGCCGACCTGGCTGTGGTCCGGCTCGGGGTTCCAGCTTTCCCCCAGGCTCAGGCTGCGGGCCGGCAGCCAGGGCGCGTCGGCCGGGTATTCGGCCGGCTTGGCCTTGACCGTCAGCGGCATCTGCGCCGAGCTCACGTGCATCAGCTTGCCCGGCTTCAGGCCCAGGGGCGCCGGGTCCTGGGTGCTGGCAGTGTCGGCCAGGGTGGCGCTGAAGGTCAGCTCCGGAATGTCCAGCACGCCGCTGTGCTGGGGGAAGATCGCGTAGCGGATCTCGATCACGCCGTGGCGCACGCCGTTGATGACTTTTTCATAGGTGCGCGACTCGCCGAGCTGTTCGACCCGGGCGTCGTCGATCTGCAACGGCGTCAGGCTGCTGTCGTCGTACAGCGACACCGAGTGATAGATGTGCAGGGTCAGCACCGCCTGGGCCTGCACGTAGACGCTGTCCTGGTCGAGGCTGGCGTCGATGAACACCGGCTCCAGCGGCGCGCTGTCGCTGCGGCTTGCGCTTTGCAGCACCTGCAGGGTGATCGGCTGGCTCTGTACTTCGCCCAGTTGCAGGGGCGGGATCACCACGGTGCCGGTGGTCCTGGGCAGCAGGGTGATGATCCAGCGGGTGATGGCGCGGTTGTCGCCGTTGAGGCTGGTCAACTGGTTGACCTGGCGCGTGCCCTGGACCTCGAACTGCGCTTGCAGCGGGGTCAGGTCGGGTTTGCCGAACAGCGTGACATTGTTGGATTCCAGGGTCAGCTCGACGGTTTCCCCAGAGTTCACGCGGCTGCGGTCGACACTGGCGACCAGCCCCTCGGCCCGGGCCGCAAAGGCGCCGAGTGTCAGTACAAGCGTGAGTAAGAGGGCGGTGAAGCGGGTCATCGAATTTTTCCCTGATCCTGATGTTGTTGCTGTTCGTACCAGAACTTGCGGCGCAGCAGTTCGCCCGGATCGTCCGGAATCTGCCGCAGCCATTGTTCCAATGCCTGACGGTGTTCGCCGTCGAAATTGTCCTGGGCATCGCGCAGCGGCGGCGTGGTGGTCTGTTCGTCGCCCAGTTCGCTGCCGGGAACCGCATCGTTGCCCGGGGTGGCGACCTCGTCGTCCGTCGACTCGTCGGCGCTGGTGGGGTGGCTGTTCTCCGGCGGCTGCTGGCCCGGGGTGACCGGTGCCTGGGTCGCCGCGCCGGCTTGCGGCGGCTGGCGGGTTTCGTCGTTGTCCTGGCTTTCGCCCTTGGCCGGTTCTTCCGGCGGCGCGGGCTCGGTTTCCTGCAGCAGGCGCTCGACCAGGGCCTTGTTCTTTTGCGCGGCGGCAAGCTCCGGTTGCAGCTCCAGGGCCTGCTCGTAGGCATCCAGCGCGGCTTCCAGCTCGCCGCTCCTGGCCAGGGCGTTGCCACGATTGTAGTGGGCGCGGGCGTCGTTGCCTTCGGCAAAGCGCTGAGCGGCAGCGGCGTAGTTGCCGGCCTCGTACAGCGCCACCCCTTGCCACTGTGGGTCCTCGAAATGCTGCGCCGCCTCGCCGGGCCGCTTCTGTTCCAGCAGGCGCTGGCCCTGCTGGTCGGGGCGCAGCCACAGGTCGTTGAACTCGAAGGCGTAGCTGGGCTGCGGCACGGCGAACAGCAGCAGCGGCAGGCAGAATAGCCAGCCGCGGCGCCCGGCGCAGGCGGCCAGCAGCAACAGCGGCAGGAGCAGCCAGTAACCCTGGTCGGCCCAGGTGTCCAGGCGCA
Source organism: Pseudomonas sp. 09C 129 (assembly GCF_002843625.1). Taxonomy (NCBI): domain Bacteria; kingdom Pseudomonadati; phylum Pseudomonadota; class Gammaproteobacteria; order Pseudomonadales; family Pseudomonadaceae; genus Pseudomonas; species Pseudomonas sp. 09C 129. The sequence goes on from NZ_CP025261.1 coordinate 3,546,125, forward strand.
GGGTCTGGCCGTCGCTGCGCAGGTTCTGCGGACCGCTGAGCAGGCCCAGGCCGCGCAGGTCGTTATCGTCCAGGCGCGCCGGGCGATAGCGGCCGCCGACCTCGCCGATGAAGCGCTTCAGGCTCGGACCGTCGAGGCGCGACATGAGGATCGCGCCCTGTTCGTCCTTGAGAAAGCTGCCGTCTTCCTGGGCCACCGGCGAGCCCTGGCGGCTGCCGATCCCGAGCATCAACAGCTGCGGCGCCTGGCCACCGAGGGCCTGGCGGATGCCTTGGCGTTCCTGCTCGCTCAGGGACGAGCCGATCAGCAGGATCCGGCCCTGGCCCAGTGCACCCTGGTCCAGTAGCTTCAAGGCTTTTTGCAGGGCCAGGTCGGCGCGATGGCCGGGCTGGGGCATGATCGACGGCTTGAGGGCTTCCAGCAGGTTGCGGCTGGTGGCCAGGTCGTCCGACAGCGGCACCAGGGTGTGGGCGCTGCCGGCATAGAGCACGATTGCCGTCTGCGCATCGCTGCGTACCTGCAACAGGTCCAGCAGCTTGCGCCGGGCCTGTTCCAGGCGATTGGGCGGGACGTCGCCGGCGAGCATTTCCGGGGTCAGTTCCAGCAGTACCACCAGCGGGTCGGCCGGTTTCTGGCTGGTCTGTTCGACCCGCTGCCAGCCGGGGCCGAGCAGGGCCAGCACGGCGAGAATCCAGGCCAGGCCGAGGGCGATCCACGGCAGTTTGCTTTCGCGGCCGTTGCCGCCGCTGAGCAGGGCGGCGTGAAAGGCCGGCGGCAGGATCATCTGCCAACGGCCAGCGCGTTTCTGCCGGTGCCACAACTGCCACAACAGCCAGCCGAGCAGCGGCAACAGCAGCAGCCACCAGGGGCGGAACCAGTGGGGCCAGAGTTCGGCCCAGAACGGCGCGCTCATCGACGCCTCCGCAGGCGCAGGCGTTTGAGCCGTTCGCGCCAGTCTGGCAAAGGTTGCAGAAAGCGCTCGCGGGTGAAGAAGCGTTGCAGCGGATGGTCCGGCCAGCGCTCGCGCACCACCAGCAGCATGCTCAACAGCAGCGCCGCGGCCAGCGGCCAGCTGTACAGCGCCTGTGCCGAACGGGCCTGGGTCGGCTGCTGGGTCACCGGTTCCAGTTGGTCGAGGGTGTCCTTGATCGCTTGCAGTTCCTGGCTGTCGCGGGCGCGGAAATAGCGCCCGCCAGTGGCTTCGGCGATGGCCTTGAGGGCCGTCTCGTCGAGGTCCAGGCTCGGGTTGAGGCCGAGAAAACCCAGGGTGCCGCTTTGCTCCGGGTCGGCGCCGATGCCGATCGGGTAGATCTTCACGCCTTCTTCGGCGGCCAGGCGGGCGGCGGTCAGCGGGTCGATTTCGCCGCCGTTGTTGGCGCCGTCGGTGACCAGGATCAGCACCCGGCTCTGCGCCGGACGCTGGCGCAGGCGCTTGAGCGCCAGGCCGATGGCGTCGCCGATGGCGGTGTTTTTGCCGGCGATGCCGATCTTCGCTTCGTCCAGCCAGACGCGCACGGTGTGCCGGTCGAAGGTCAGCGGCGCTTGCAGGTAGGCCTTGCTGCCGAACAGGATCAGGCCGACGCGGTCGCCTTCGCGGCTTTCCAGGAAGTCGCCGAGCAGGTGCTGGACCAGGTTCAGGCGGCTGACGTCTTCGTCCTGCCATTGCATGTCGGGGAAGTCCATGGAGCCGGAGACATCCACCGCCACCAGCAGGTCGCGACCGCTGGCGGCCACCGGCAGCGGTTCGCCCAGCCATTGCGGGCGGGCGGCGGCCACCAGCAGCAACAGCCACAACAGAATGAACGGAGCCTGCTGGCGCCAGGTCGGCAGGTTGGCTCGGGCGCGGCGTCTGGCCAGGCCTTCCAGGTCGCTGAGGAAGCTGACTTTTAGCGCCGGTTCGCCGCTGTCGGCCACCGGCAGCAGCACCCGCAGCAGCCAGGGCAGCGGCAGCAGGGCGAAGATCCACGGCCAGGCGAACTCAAACATGTTTGCGAATCCAGATTTCCACGGCCTGGGTCAGGCCGGCGATGGCCTTGTCGTCGAGCTTGCACTCGGGCTTGTAGGCGCCTTCCACCAGGACCATCCAGCGCGTGAGGCCGGCCGCCGGGCAGCGGTTGTCGAGGAACGCCAGCCACTTGCGGCCGTTGAGGGTATGGCTCTGGCTGTAGGGGTAATGGTTGCGGCACAGGCGCTTGAGCAAGCCATTGAGTTGTTGCAGCCAGGCGCCGGCGGGCGCGCCGTCGTAGGGCTTGGGCAGCAGCGCCAGTTCGGCGAGGGCGGCCAGGCGCAGAGGGTCCAGCGGCTGTTCGGCGCGGGGCAGGGCGCGTTGGCGCGGCCAGAAGCGCTTGAGCCGCCACAGGCCAAAGCCGAGCAGCGGCAGCAACACCAGCAACAGCCACCAGCCCGGTGCCGGCGGCCACAGGCCGATGGCGGGCGGGGCGATCAAGGGCTGCAGTTGCTCGAGGCTGCTCATCGGGTTTTCCCCGGGCGTTGCGGGTTCAGGTACTCGCGCAGTTGCTCGACCATTTCGCTCTGGGTGCTCAGGGGCATCAGCAGCACCCGCAGCTTCTGCGCCAGCAGTTCCCAGCGGGCGATGCGCGCTTCGCTCTGCGCCCGATAGGCCTGGCGCAGTTCGTAGTTGAGGGTGTCCAGCTCCAGCTGCGCGCCGCGTTCGGCGAAACGCAGCAGGCCGGCGGCGGGCAGGGCGTGGTCCAGCGGGTCGGACAGCGGCATCAGCAGCAAATCGCAATGCCGCGACAGCAGGCTCAGTTGCTGTTCGGCGGCGTCGCTCAGGGCACGCTCGTCGCAGATCACGATCACCAGGCTGCCCGGGCGCAGCACTTCGCGGCCACGGCGCAGGGCGGTGCCGAGGGCGTCGCGCTCGGGTTCGGTTTCGCTGTGCAGCGACTGGTTGACCCGCACCAGGCGGTTGAGCAGTTGCAGCAGGCTCTGTTTGCTGCGCCGTGGCTTGATCTCGTAGTGCTCGTCGTCGCCGAACACCAGGCCGCCGACCCGGTCGTTGTGGCCCAGGGCGGCCCAGCCGATCAGGCTCGCGGCCTGGGCGGCGAGCACCGACTTGAACATCAGTCCGGAACCGAAGAACAGCCGCCGGCTCTGCTCGACCATGATGAAGATCGGCCGTTCGCGTTCTTCGTGGAACAGCTTGGTGTGGGGTTCCTGGGTGCGCGCGGTGACGCGCCAGTCGATGCTGCGCACGTCGTCGCCGGCCTGGTAGACCCGCACCTGGTCGAAGTCGACGCCACGGCCGCGCAGCTTGGAGTGGTGCAGGCCGACCAGCGGGCTGCGCTGGCTCGGCGTGGAAAACAGCTGCACTTCGCGCACGCGATGGCGCATCTCGATCAGCTCGGCGAGGCTGACGCGGATGCCCGGGGCATCGACAGGGCTGGCGTTCATCGGGGTCAAGCGACGGCTACGACGTCGAGAATCCGCTGGACCACCCGGTCCTGGTCGATGCCGGCGGCTTCTGCTTCGAAAGACAGAATGATGCGGTGGCGCAACACATCGAACAGCACCGCCTGGATGTCCTCGGGGCTGACGAAGTCGCGCCCGGCCAGCCAGGCGTGGGCCCGGGCGCAGCGGTCGAGGGCGATGGAACCGCGCGGGCTGGCGCCATAGGCGATCCATTCGGCCATCTCCGGGTCGAACTTGGCCGGGGTGCGGGTGGCCATCACCAACTGCACCAGGTATTCCTCCACGGCGTCGGCCATGTACAGGCCGAGGATTTCCTTGCGCGCGGCGAAGATCGCCTGCTGGCTGATGCGGCGCTCGGGCTTGGTTTCGCCGTTCAGTGCCTCGCCACGGGCCTGCTGCAGGATGCGCCGCTCGACGGCGGCGTCGGGGAAACCGATCTTCACGTGCATCAGGAAACGGTCGAGCTGGGCTTCGGGCAGCGGGTAGGTGCCTTCCTGCTCGATGGGGTTCTGCGTGGCCATCACCAGGAACAGCGGCGACAGCTCATAAGTGCTGCGGCCGACGCTGACCTGGCGCTCGCCCATGGCTTCGAGCAAGGCCGACTGGACCTTGGCCGGGGCGCGGTTGATTTCGTCGGCCAGCACCAGGTTGTGGAAGATCGGCCCTTGCTGGAACACGAAGCTACCGGTTTCCGGGCGATAGATTTCGGTGCCGGTGATGTCGGCCGGCAACAGGTCGGGGGTGAACTGGATGCGATGGAACTGCGCTTCGATGCCTTCGGCCAACTCTTTGATGGCCTTGGTCTTGGCCAGGCCCGGGGCGCCCTCGACCAGCATGTGGCCGTCGGCGAGCAGGGCGATGAGCAAGCGCTCGATGAGTTTTTCCTGGCCGAGAATCTGCGTTGAAAGAAAGGTTCGCAGCGCGAGTAGCGCTTCACGATGTTCCATCGATGACTGTTCCTGCAGAGGGTGACCGAGGGCGTTCGAATAACGCCAGGGCTGGGGGCGTTACTTTAATCCATCCGGGCCCCCGGCGACTAACGGCACCTGGCAAATTTCTGTAAATAACCGGCAACCCCCGGGTCGTATCACGAGACCTGGGGGGGAGGAAGGCGGCAGGTGCCTGGCGCGTCGCCCTGACGGCCGCTGCGTCGGAATGCCTGCGCACTGGGTCTACCTGAAACTCCGCGTCGCCCGGTTGACGGCCGCTGCGCGCCCGATCGCAGCCTCGCTGCGCTCGGCAGCGGCTACAGGTAAAGGCCAGGGCCAGGGCCAGCGCCGCCCCGTGGAAACCGGAGTCGTGCGTGGTCCTGTAGCCGCTGCCGAGCCCGCGAGGCTGCGATCGAGGACGCAGTCCTCGCAAGGCCTGCGCACCGGGCCTACCTGAAACTCCGCGGCGTCCGATTGACGGCGCGTCAGTGGCGGGTGCTCAGTTCTTGAAGCTGGAGTGCTTGCGGCCCTGGTCGCACAGGGCGAAGACCACCACCATCACCGCCGAGACCGCCAGGATCAGCGCCACCCCGTCGGTCGAGTGGGTCGCCGAGTTGGCCACCAGGGCCAGCCCGCCCAGGGGCGCCAGGCCGCCGGCGATGGCGGTGCCGATTTCACGGCCGGTACCGAAGCCGGAGGAGCGGGTCTGGGTCGGGAACTGGCGGCTGAGGAACGAGCCCTGGGGCGCGAACATCATCGGCGCCAATACCCCGGTGCCGATGGCGATGGCCAGGTAGATCATCAGCGGCTCGCCGGTATTGAGCAGGCTCAGGAACGGATAGGCGAACAGCACCGAGCACAGGCCGCCGAGCATCAGCACCTTCTTGCTGCTCCACTTGTCGCAGAGCCAGCCGAAGCAGGGCACGGCGACTATCGCCACCAGGCTGGCGATGGTCACCGACAGCGAAGTGACATGGGCCTCGACGCCTTTGTACTGGGTCAGGTAGGCCAGGGAGAAGGTCTTGAAGATGTAGCTCAGGGCGTTGTAGCCGATGGCCACGAACAGCACCACGGCCAGGCCCTTGAGGTCGTTCTTGAACAGCAGCTTGAGGGGCGAGGCCTGGGCGCTGTCCTTTTCCTGCGCCTTGTCCAGCTTCTCGAACTGCGGGGTTTCCGGAATGCTGCGCCGCACCCACAGGCCGACGCCGACCAGGGCGATGCTGCAAACGAACGGAATGCGCCAGCCGCCGGAGAGCAGGAAGTCGTTGCCGTTCATGGTCAGCAGGTAGACGGTCAGCGACGACAGCAGCAGGCCCAGGTTCAGGCCCAGCGCCGGCCAGGCCCCCTGGCTGCCGCGCTTGCCTTCGCTGGCGTGTTCATAGGAGGTCACCGCCGCGCCGGACAGCTCGGCACCGGCACCCAGGCCCTGGATGATCCGCACCAGCACCAGGATGATCGGCGCCCAGATGCCGATCGAGGCATAGCTGGGAATCAGGCCGATCAGCGTGGTGCACACACCCATCATGCAGAAGGTGATGACCAGCACCTGCTTGCGCCCGAACCGGTCGCCCAAATAGCCGAACAGCACGCCGCCGAAGGGCCGGGCGATAAAGCCGATGGCAAAGGTGGAGAACGCCAGCAGCGAGGCGACTTTCGGGTTGCTGGGATCGAAGAAGATTTTCGAGAAGACGATGGCCGCCATGGTGGCGTACAGATAGAAGTCGTACCACTCCAGCATCGAGCCGAAGATGGTCGCCGCCGCGACCTTGCGCAGGCGTTTTTGTTTTTGTTGCGGCGTTTCGCATGCGGCCGGGGCCGCCTCATGGACTGACATCTGAGGATTCCTTGTTGTTTGTAGTTATTTTCAAGCGGGCGCCAGGCACCCGTGCAGCGGGGATCAACGGGCTTTGCGGATTCTCTCGGCAATCATCTGGCCGATGGGGATGGCCGAGGTCGCGGCCGGCGAGGGGGCATTGCAGACGTGGACCATGCGCGGGGTTTCGGCGAACAGGAAGTCGTGCACCAGGGTGCCGTCGCGCATCACCGCCTGGGCGCGAATCCCGGCCTCATACGGCAGCAGGTCGGCGACTTCCAGGGACGGGCAGTATTTGCGGCACTGTTCCAGGTAGCCACGCTTGAACAGCGAGTTCTTCATTTCCGTGGTGCCGGAACCGAGGTTGTTCCAAATGGTTTTCCAGAAACCGGGGAAGGCGGCGTACTCGGCCACGTCGCGCCAGTTGATGGAGAACTTGCGATAGTTTTCCCGGCCCAGGCCGAGCACGGCGTTGGGGCCGACGGTGACGCTGCCGTCGATCATCCGGGTCAGGTGCACGCCGAGAAACGGCAGCTCCGGGTCGGGAATCGGGTAGATCAGGTGATTGACGATGGCGTTCTTCGCCGCCGGCAGGCGGAAGTACTCGCCGCGGAACGGGATGATCTGGTGGTCGATCCTGACCCCGGCCAGGGCCGCCAGGCGATCCGATTGCAGGCCGGCGCAGGCCACCAGCTGGCGGGCGCTCCAGACCTTGTCGTCGCTGCTGATGGTGACCTTGTCGGCGCTTTCGACGATGGCGCGCACGGTCGTTTGCAGCTGCACTTCGCCGCCGGCCTTCTGGATGACCCGGGCCATGGCTTCGCACACCTGCTTGTAGTCGACAATGCCGGTGGCATCGAGGAACAGGCCGCCGAGGCCGACGATGTTCGGTTCGCGCCGCTGCAGCTCTTGCGCATCCAGCCGTTCGACCTTCAGGCCGTTCTGCTGCGAGCGCTCGTACAAGGCATGCATGCGCTCGACTTCCAGTGGCGTGGAGGCCACCAGCAGCTTGCCGCAGACCTCGAACCTGATCCCGTGCTCGGTACAGAAATCCTTGGTCGCCTGGGCGCCGCGCTTGCACAGGTCGGCCTTGAGGCTGCCCGGGGCGTAGTAGATGCCGGCGTGGATCACCCCGCTGTTGTGGCCGGTCTGGTGCCGGGCCAGGACGTTTTCCTTTTCCAGGATCAGCAGCGAGGCGCCGGGCTGGCGTTCGAGCAGCGCCATGGCGGTGGCGAGGCCAACGATGCCGCCGCCGATGATGCAGTAGTCGTAGATCATGCAGATGTCACCTTGGTTATTCTTGTTCGAGTCTGATCATCAGGTTGTCAGACAAGGCTAAGCAAACAAAAGACGCTGCGCGGCAGCGTCCGCCAGACAGTGGGTTACAGGGGGTTAATCGATACTCGGCAGGTCGATTTTCAAGCGTTTGGCCGCGGCTCGCAGGTGCGCTTCGGCGCAGGCGGCGGCCTGCTGCCGGTCACCGGCGGCGATGGCTTCGTACAGCGCCTGGTGTTCGCGGCCGGCATCGGCGGAACCGCCGACCGAATGGGCCGCCGAGTTTTCCCAGGCGGTGCGCCGCGCTTCGGCCAGCTGGCCACGAAGAAAATCATGGAAGGCGACGAAGTAGTGGTTCTTGCTGGCGTCGGCGATGGCCCGGTGGAACTCCACGTCGGCGAGGGCGGCCGCAGCCAGATCGCTGCGCTGGTCGTGCATCTCCTGCAGGGCGCTGCGCATGCGTTGCAGGTCGGCGTCGTCGCGGCGCTGGGCGGCGATGGAGGCGGCCTGGGTCTCGATCCACAGGCGCATTTCGAACATCTGCACCAGGTCGGGCTTGCGGCCCTTCTGGCTGGGAAAACGGAACACGCTGCCGTTGGGATTCTGCGAAATGAACGAGCCCAGCCCGCGGCGGCTGACCAGGATGCCGTCGGCCTTGAGTTGCGCCACGGCCTCGCGCACCACCGAGCGGCTGACGTTCAGTTGCTCGGTCAATTGCTGTTCGGTCGGCAGGCGCGATTCGGCGGTCAGGCGGCCGGCATCGATCTCCTTGCGGATCGCGTTGACCACTCGTTCGACCAGGGTGTCGGGGCGCTGGAGCTGAAGCATGGAAGAGGGGCTCGCAAGTCAGGTTGTCAGACAATGCCGGGGCGCCGGTTTCTTGTCAAGAAACCAGTCGGTGGCTCGTAGCTCCAAGCTCCAAGCTCCAAGCTCCAAGCTCCAAGCTTGTAGCTTAAAGCTTGTAGCTCAAAACTCTCTGATATAGGTGCCGGTGCCCTTGAGGATGTTCTGCAGGGTTTCCTCGACTTCCGCCAGGTCGGCCGCCGCGGTGTTGTGCAGGATCTCCAGGTGATCGCTGCCATTGAGCGCGTCGGCGTCGGCCGCGGCGATTTCGATCAGCAGGCGGGTCGGGCCCAGGGTGACTTTCACCCCGTCCAGGGTCGAGGGTTCGCCGTCCAGGGTGATCTCCAGTTCGTCCTCGTCCGGGTAGCGGGTCATCAGGAACATCTCGCCCTGGTTGCTGTGGCAGCAGAGCATGGCCATGTTGTCTTCTTCGTCGTCGCACGGGTTGGCGATCAGGTGGGCGGTGGTCATTTGCATGGGGCGAGTCCTGGGTCTGGCTCCGCTGGGGGAGCGGGGCGAACAAAGTGCAATTCTGCCAGCCCGGGGGAATTTCTGCTGCTTTGTGTGTCAGAGAGTGGGTTCCCGGCGCGGGCCGTTTCTGGCACGACAGTCCCGTAAAGCCTCGGCGCGGCCGCCGTTTTGTCCGGCGGCTGCTAGTGTTGTTCAAGGCCTGGCCCGCCAGTTGCCTGCCAATGACCGAATATGTCGCAGCACCGCAAGCAGCGCGCTTGCCGCACTCGTTAAGCTGCGCAACGGATGAGCACCTGTAAAGGCATTGCCCGGCGCACCGCGGCAGTCGTTTTTGCAGATGCCCATCCGGGAACGGTGAATGTGACCTGAGCGTCTCGTACAGCTTCACCACCCTGTCATCCTGCGACCTCTGCCCGAGATCCAGGAGCAGGATGACCGACACCCCCGCAAGGGGATTGCATGCGACGCTTTACTCAATAACAAGCCCAAGCGGAGTACCACAGATGGCGTTCTTCACCGCAGCCAGCAAGGCCGACTTCCAGCACCAACTGCAAGCGGCACTGGCGCAGCACATCAGTGAACAGGCACTGCCACAAGTGGCGCTGTTCGCTGAACAATTCTTCGGCATCATTTCTCTGGACGAACTCACCCAGCGTCGCTTGTCCGACCTGGCGGGCTGCACCCTTTCTGCCTGGCGCCTGCTTGAGCGCTTCGACCACGCGCAACCGCAAGTGCGCGTCTACAACCCCGATTACGAACGTCATGGCTGGCAGTCGACCCACACCGCGGTCGAAGTGCTGCACCATGACCTGCCGTTCCTGGTGGACTCGGTCCGCACCGAGCTGAACCGTCGCGGCTACAGCATCCACACCCTGCAGACCACCGTGTTGAGCGTGCGTCGCGGGAGCAAGAGCGAGCTGCTGGAAATCCTGCCCAAGGGCACCCAGGGCGAAGGCATCCTGCAAGAATCGCTGATGTACCTGGAGATCGACCGCTGCGCCAACACCGCCGAGCTCAATGTCCTGAGCAAGGAACTGGAGCAGGTGCTTGGCGAGGTGCGCGTCGCCGTGGCCGATTTCGAGCCGATGAAAGCCAAGGTCCAGGAACTGATCGATGGCATCGGCAACAGCCAGTTCGAGATCGACGCCGATGAAAAGGGCGAGATCAAGAGCTTCCTGGAATGGCTGGTGGGCAACCACTTCACCTTCCTCGGCTACGAAGAGTTCGTGGTGCGCGAGGACCACCACGGTGGCCATATCGAGTACGACCAGGACTCCTTCCTCGGCCTGACCAAGCTGCTGCGCGCCGGCCTCACCGTCGACGACCTGCGCATCGAAGACTACGCCGTGAACTACCTGCGCGAACCGACGCCGCTGTCGTTCGCCAAGGCCGCCCACCCAAGCCGTGTGCACCGTCCGGCCTACCCGGACTACGTGTCGATCCGCCAGATCGATGCCGACGGCAATGTGCTCAAGGAATGCCGCTTCATGGGCCTGTACACCTCGTCGGTGTACGGCGAAAGCGTGCGGGTGATTCCTTATATCCGCCGCAAGGTGGAAATCATCGAACAGCGCTCCGGCTTCCAGGCCAAGGCGCACCTGGGCAAGGAACTGGCCCAGGTCCTCGAAGTGCTGCCGCGCGACGACCTGTTCCAGACCCCGGTCGACGAGCTGTTCAACACCGTGATGTCGATCGTGCAGATCCAGGAACGCAACAAGATCCGCGTGTTCCTGCGCAAGGACCCGTACGGTCGTTTCTGCTACTGCCTGGCCTATGTGCCGCGCGACATCTATTCCACCGAAGTGCGGCAGAAGATCCAGCAGGTGCTGATGGATCGCCTGAAGGCCACCGACTGCGAGTTCTGGACCTTCTTCTCCGAGTCCGTGCTGGCGCGCGTGCAACTGATCCTGCGGGTCGACCCGAAGAACCGCATCGACATCGACCCGCTGCTGCTGGAAAAAGAAGTGGTGCAGGCCTGCCGCAGCTGGCAGGACGACTACGCCGCGCTGACCGTCGAAAGCTTCGGCGAAGCCCACGGCACCAACGTCCTGGCCGACTTCCCGAAAGGCTTCCCGGCCGGCTACCGCGAGCGCTTCGCCGCGCATTCGGCGGTGGTCGACATGCAGCACCTGCTGAGCCTGACCGAGGCCAACCCGCTGGTGATGAGCTTCTACCAGCCGCTGACCCAGTCCACCAGCCAGCCGCTGCTGCACTGCAAGCTGTATCACGCCGATACCCCGCTGGCGCTGTCCGACGTGCTGCCGATCCTGGAAAACCTCGGCCTGCGCGTGCTCGGCGAGTTCCCGTATCGCCTGCGCCACGCCAGCGGCCGTGAGTTCTGGATCCACGACTTCGCCTTCACCGCGGCCGAAGGCCTGAACCTGGATATCCAGCAGCTCAACGACACCCTGCAGGACGCCTTCGTCCACATCGTGCGTGGCGATGCCGAGAACGACGCGTTCAACCGCCTGGTGCTGACCGCCGGCCTGCCATGGCGCGACGTCGCGCTGCTGCGTGCCTACGCCCGTTACCTGAAGCAGATCCGCCTGGGCTTCGACCTGGGCTACATCGCCAGCACCCTGAACAACCACACCGATATCGCCCGCGAGCTGACCCGGTTGTTCAAGACCCGCTTCTACCTGGCGCGCAAGCTCGGCAGCGATGACCTGGAAGACAAGCAGCAACGCCTGGAGCACGCGATCCTCAGCGCCCTGGACGATGTCCAGGTGCTCAACGAAGACCGCATCCTGCGTCGCTACCTGGACCTGATCAAGGCCACCCTGCGGACCAACTTCTACCAGACCGACGCCAACGGCCATAACAAGTCGTACTTCAGCTTCAAGTTCAACCCGCACTTGATTCCCGAGCTGCCCAAGCCGGTGCCGAAGTTCGAAATCTTCGTCTACTCGCCGCGCGTCGAAGGCGTGCACCTGCGCTTCGGCAACGTTGCCCGTGGCGGCCTGCGCTGGTCCGACCGCGAAGAAGACTTCCGTACCGAAGTCCTCGGCCTGGTAAAAGCCCAGCAAGTGAAGAACTCGGTGATCGTGCCGGTGGGCGCCAAGGGCGGCTTCCTGCCGCGTCGCCTGCCAGTGGGCGGCAGCCGGGACGAGATCGCGGCCGAAGGCATCGCCTGCTACCGTATCTTCATCTCCGGCCTGCTGGACATCACCGACAACTTGAAGGACGGCGCCCTGGTGCCGCCGGCCAACGTGGTGCGTCACGACGACGATGACCCGTACCTGGTGGTGGCGGCGGACAAGGGCACCGCGACCTTCTCCGACATCGCCAACGGCATCGCCATCGACTACGGCTTCTGGCTGGGCGATGCGTTCGCTTCCGGCGGTTCCGCCGGTTACGACCACAAGAAAATGGGCATCACCGCCAAGGGCGCGTGGGTCGGCGTGCAGCGCCACTTCCGCGAGCGCGGCATCAATGTCCAGGAAGACAGCATCACAGTGGTGGGCGTCGGCGACATGGCCGGCGACGTGTTCGGCAACGGCTTGCTGATGTCCGACAAACTGCAGCTGGTCGCGGCCTTCAACCATATGCACATCTTCATCGACCCGAATCCGGACCCGGCCACCAGCTTCGCCGAGCGCCAGCGCATGTTCGACCTGCCGCGTTCGGCCTGGAGCGACTACGACACCAGCATCATGTCCGAAGGCGGCGGCATCTTCTCGCGCAGCGCGAAGAGCATCGCCATCTCGCCGCAGATGAAAGAACGCTTCGACATCCAGGCCGACAAGCTGACCCCGACCGAGCTGCTCAACGCCTTGCTCAAGGCGCCGGTGGACCTGTTGTGGAACGGCGGTATCGGTACCTACGTCAAGGCCAGCACCGAAAGCCACGCCGATGTCGGCGACAAGGCCAACGATGCGCTGCGGGTCAACGGCAACGAGCTGCGCTGCAAGGTGGTGGGCGAGGGCGGCAACCTCGGCATGACCCAGCTGGGTCGTGTGGAGTTCGGCCTCAATGGCGGCGGTTCCAACACCGACTTCATCGACAACGCCGGTGGCGTGGACTGCTCCGACCATGAAGTGAACATCAAGATCCTGCTCAACGAAGTGGTGCATGCCGGCGACATGACCGACAAGCAGCGTAACCAGTTGCTGGCGAGCATGACCGACGAAGTCGGTGGCCTGGTGCTGGGCAACAACTACAAGCAGACCCAGGCCCTGTCCCTGGCGGCCCGTCGTGCCTTCGCGCGGATCGCCGAGTACAAGCGCCTGATGAGCGACCTGGAAGGCCGTGGCAAGCTGGACCGCGCCATCGAGTTCCTGCCGTCGGAAGAGCAGCTCAACGAGCGCGTCGCCGCCGGCCACGGGCTGACCCGTCCGGAACTGTCGGTGCTGATCTCCTACAGCAAGATCGACCTCAAGGAACAGTTGCTCAACTCCCTGGTACCGGACGACGACTACCTGACCCGCGACATGGAAACCGCGTTCCCGCCGACCCTGGTCAGCAAGTTCGCCGAAGCCATGCGCCGCCACCGCCTCAAGCGCGAGATCGTCAGCACCCAGATCGCCAACGACCTGGTCAACCACATGGGCATCACCTTCGTGCAGCGCCTGAAGGAGTCCACTGGCATGAGCCCGGCCAACGTGGCGGGCGCCTATGTGATCGTGCGTGACATCTTCCATCTCCCGCACTGGTTCCGCCAGATCGAAGCCCTGGACCACCAGGTCTCGGCCCAGGTGCAACTGGAGCTGATGGACGAGCTGATGCGCCTTGGCCGTCGCGCCACCCGCTGGTTCCTGCGCAGCCGTCGCAACGAGCAGGATGCCGCCCGTGACGTCGCGCACTTCGGTCCGCACCTGGCGGCGCTGGGCCTCAAGCTCGACGAACTGCTGGAAGGCCCGACCCGGGTCGGCTGGCAGACTCGCTACACCGCCTACGTCGAAGCCGGCGTGCCTGAGCTGTTGGCGCGCATGGTGGCAGGTACCACCCATCTGTACACCCTGTTGCCGATCATCGAGGCCGCGGATGTCACCGGGCACGACGCCGCCGATGTGGCCAAGGCCTACTTCGCCGTGGGCAGCGCCCTGGACCTGCCGTGGTACCTGCAGCAGATCAGCGATCTGCCGGTGGCCAACAACTGGCAGGCCCAGGCACGCGAAGCCTTCCGCGACGACGTGGACTGGCAGCAGCGGGCGATCACCATCTCGGTCCTGCAAATGGCCGATGCGCCACAAGACATGGAAGCCCGCGTGGCCCTGTGGCTTGAGCAGAACCAGAGCATGGTCGAGCGCTGGCGCGCGATGCTGGTGGAAATCCGTGCCGCCAGCGGCACCGACTACGCCATGTACGCGGTGGCCAACCGCGAGTTGCTGGACCTGGCCATGAGCGGTCAATCGGGCCTTGTAGCGGCCTGATCGAGCGGTAAATGAAAAAGCCCCGTATCGCGAGATACGGGGCTTTTTTCATGGCCTCAAGAAATGTCGTAGCTGCCGCAGGTTGCGATGGTCCGACCATGCTGGTCGCAGGGTCTCAGGCGCCTGCAAGATCCCTGCGAGCGTTCCGCTCGATCGCAGCCTGCGGCAGCGGCTACAAAAAGCACACCGCTCCTACGGGATATCTGTCGTTACGAAACCCGCCGCTTCTGTAGGAGCGAAGCTTGCTCGCGATGACGCCAGAACAGGCAACACCATTTCCCAAATCGATGAAAAAGGCGCCTGGCCGCTGCGCGGATCGCGGGCAAGCCTCGTTCCTACGGAGTATCTGCTGCCAGGCGCTTACTGCTTCAGCGGCGTCAGCACATCGTCCTTGGCGTCCTTGAGCATGAACACCAGCAGCCTGGCGGGTTTGCTGGCGCTGGCGTTGGCCGACACCGGGTGCTGCGAGCCGGCCGGTTCGTACCAGGATTGGCCTGCCTTGTAGGTGATGGCCGGTTCGTCGTTGACCCGCGAGGTGATCTCGCCTTCGAGCACATAGGCCAGGGCCGCGCCCTTGTGCATGTGCGGCACCGTGGCCTGGCCCGGTGCGTAGTCGACGGTGAGCATCAGCGCGGTCTTGCCCGGCAGGTTGTTCAGGGCATGTTCCTGCAGGATCCTGGTTTTTTCCTGGCCGTACTCCGGGTCATGGGCAGCGGCGCCCAGGGCGGTGAGCAGGGTCAGGCCGGCGAGGGCGCAGGTCAGGGCAGCGAGGGTCTTCATGGTCGGTTTCTCCGGTGCGAAAGGGGCCGGCTCAAGGTAAGCCCGCTGGTGCGACCGGCCTATAACCAATCCCGGCAAAGAAGCGCAGACCAATGCCTCAGTGTTCGAAGTCGAGGGCGCAGGCCAGGCGGCGGTCCAGCAGGTCGATGAACCCCTGGGCCGCCGGCAGATGGAAATGCGCCTGCATCTCGGCCGCCGAGCGCCATTGGCCGCTTACGGTCCAGCGGTGCGTGTCCGCTGTGTTGCACTGGGCGCTGTACGCCAGGCAACCGGGAGCCTCGCGCAGGGCGGCGAGAAGTGTGGTCAACTGCTGGCCAAGCTCCTCCGAACGGCCCTGGGCGGCCCTGATTTGCACGATATTGATGGCTGGACTGGACATCTAGAACCCTCCGCGAGTCCTGTAGCCGCTGCCGCAGGCTGCGATCGGCTTGGGCGGCACTCCGACGGAGCAGGTGCAGAATCTCAAGATCGCAGTTGCAGTCACGGCGTTTGCTGGAGGCTCAGAATAGGGCCGCAAGATTGCAACAAAAATAACCAATCCCCGGGAAAAGCCCGGGGCCAATCAGGCGATCTGTTGCAGGATGTCGCGCACCTTGTCCAGGGCCGGGTCGATGTCCAGGGTCTCGATGGCGCCAAAGCCGATGAACAGCCCGTCCCTGGCCGGCTCCTGATAATAGAAGCCATGCAGCGGGTAGAGCCCGACCTCGACCTTCTTCGCCAGCTCCAGCAACAGCGGGATATTCACCGGCACCTTGCACAGCGCCGCCATGTGGAAGCCGGCGGTGGACGGCACCGCTTGCAGCCAGGGCGAGAGGTCGCCGTTCAGGCGCTGCAGGATGCGCTCGCGGCGCCCGGCGTACACCGTGTGGCAGCGGCGGATGTGCTTGAGCAGGTAACCCTCGGCGATGAACTTGGCCAGCGCCCATTGCGGCAGGGTCGAGGTGTGGCAGTCGGTGAGGCGCTTGGCCTTGATCACCGCGCCGAGGATCGCCGGTGGCAGCACCGCGTAGCCCAGGCGCAGCTGCGGCAGCATGGTCTTCGAGAAGGTCCCGACATAGGCCACCACGCCGCGCTTATCCAGGCTTTGCAGGGAATCGGTGGGGCGCCCCTCGTAGCGGAAATCGCTGTCGTAATCGTCCTCGATGACGATCGCCCCCAGCTCCCGCGCCCGCTCCAGCAGGGCCTCGCGGCGGGCCGGGCTCATGGGCATGCCCAGGGGGAACTGGTGGGACGGGGTGACGTAGATCAGCCGCACGCCATCGGGAATCCGCTCGACCTGGAGGCCCTGGTCGTCCACCGGCACGCCGATCACCGTCGCGCCCTGGGCACTGAACAGCAGGCGCGCCGGGGTGTAGCCGGGGTCTTCCATGGCCACCAGGCTGCCGGGTTCGAGCACCACCCGGGCGATCAGGTCCAGGGCCTGTTGCGCGCCGTTGCAGACCACGATGTCGGCCTCGCTGCAGACCACGCCGCGCGAGAACGAGACATGCCCGGCGATCGCATTGCGCAGCGCCGGCAGGCCTTCCGGCTGGCTGTAGAAACCGCCGCTCTGGGCGATCCGCCGCAAAGCGTCCTGGGTGCAGCGTCGCCACTCTTCCTGGGGGAACTGATTGCGGCTGGTGGCGCCGCCGATGAACTCGTAGCGCGAGGTGCCTTCCAGGGTCGGATGGCGCAGGGGCGAGGGCAGCTCGCGCCATTTTTCCAGGCTCTGCGCACAGGCCAGGTCGGCGGCGCTCTGCTTGGGCTCGGCCTTCACCGGGCGGGCATTGACGAAGGTGCCGCGGCCGATCCGGCCGATCAGGAAGTTCTCGTAGGTCAGCAGGCTGTAGGTGTCCGACACCGTCTTGCGCGAGATCCCCAGTTGCTCGGCCAGCAGGCGGCTCGGCGGCAATTGCGCGCCCGCCGCCAGCCGCCCGCACTCGATGGCGTCGCGCAGTTGCCGATACAGCTGGTCGGCCAGGTCCTTGCGCCCGTTGATGACGACATGCAGTTCCATCGATGACATTCCAAAACGATCAGTGCCCGCCAGATTACCCGCCCGGCCGGGTTTGGTGTAGCGGCCTGGTATCGGGATTGGCCTGACATCCTGGCGCGGACTGCGTCCGCGATCGCAGCCTTCGGCAGCGGCTACACCGATTGGGGAAACCACGAGTCCGCGCCACAACCAACCCCTGTAGCCGCTGCCGCAGGCTGCGATAAGCCCGAAGGGCTTCGGCGGTCTTGAGCCGGCCCCGGCTCGATGGACTGCCGATAAACCCCCGGATTGGCTATAGGGGCAGGCCGACGCGGACCTTAGGCTGGGGGAACACCAACACACGCTCAGGGTGACTCCCGATGGAACCCCGCCTGGATTACTACAGCGCCTCGCCGGAAGCCCTCAAGGGCTTGTTGATGCTCGAGGCACAAAGCTTCGACCTGTCCATCGAGAAACCCCTGCTGGAGCTGGTCAAGATCCGCGTCTCGCAACTCAACCACTGCGCGTTCTGCGTCGACATGCACGCAGTGCAGGCGCGCCAGAACGGCGAGAGCGAGCGGCGCCTGTACGCCCTCGGCGTGTGGCGCGATTCGGCGTTGTTCAGCCCGCGGGAGCGTTCGGCGCTGGCCTGGAGCGAGTCGGTGACCCTGTTGTCCGAGTCCGCGGTGCCGGATGCATTGTTCCAGGCCGTGCGTGGCGAATTCAGCGAGCGTGAGCTGGTCGACCTGACGGTCGCGGTGGCGGCGATCAACTGCTGGAACCGCCTGGCCGTGGCGTTCCGCCAACAGCCCAGCGTCTAGCCCGGATTCCTTTTCCATCCACGCCAGCCAATGCTCGGCAAACGGCTGCTCGCGACAGGGCCCGAACACACAACCTCAAGGCCGCTGCGGCTTCACCGAGGTGCCGAAGGTATTGCCCATCCGCGTGCTGGTGGCGGCCGGAGTGGCCAGGCCCATCTGGTTTGGCGGGCGCTTGTGGACCGGCACCTGCAGGGCTTCCTGGTTCTTCTGCCCGGCCTTGGCGCCGTCGGGGTTGTTGCCCATCTGCTGGCTCAGGCAACCGTAGTCCGGGGCCTTGTAGCCACCCACGCTGACATCGATACACCCCTCTGTGGGCGTTTTGCCGGGAGCGGCGGCGGGCGCTTCGACAGGCGCGGCGGCGTGGCCGGCCAGTGGCAGGGCGCCGAGCATCAGGCTGGCGACAAGGGTGCGAAGCTGTTTCATCGGGGGCCTCCTGGCGGGCCCGGGAGGGGCCGTTGCGGTCCTTGAGTGTAAAGCAAGGCGGGTGGCGCAAAGGTGATGGTTTTTTTGCGGGCACCGTCACATCAGGTTCATAAACTGGCCTCAGGATGACGGTTTTCAGGGACAGGTCAGCCGTGCAGCGACGCCGAGCAAAGGTCGGGTATCGGTCTTTCTTTCACGCGGTGTTCGCGCGCTGGGGGCTTGCGCTGCTGTTGGTGCTGGCCGCCTCGGGCGGGTTGCGGGCGGCGCAGCCCGCGTCGCCGATGGTGGATTCGCACCGGCTGCTGGACCTGGACATCGCCGCGCAAGACCTGGCCGAAGCGCTGGAACTGTTCAGCCGCTCGACCGGGATGGCGGTGCTGGTGGACCGCGAGCTGACCCGAGGGCGTCGCTCGGTACGGGTCCAGGGGCGCTACAGCGCCCGGGACGCCCTGAGTCGCCTGCTGACAGGAAGTGGTTTGATGGCCCGTTACGCCCGTTCCGATGCCTTTACCTTGCAAGTCGCCCAGCTCAGCGATGCACCTGCCCCCAAGGGGATGGGCGGCGGTGCCGGGGCCTGGGCCAGCGACAGTTTCGCCAGTGCGCTGCAACGCGCGGTGGAGGCCGGCCTGTGCCGTTCGGAACTGACCCGGCCGGGGCGTTATCGCGCGGTGCTGCAACTGTGGATCGACCGCGGCGGGCATATCGAGCACAGCCGCCTGGTCACCACCACCGGCGATCTGCGGCGCGACGAGGCGCTGGTGCAGAGCCTGAGTGAGACCTGGGTCGAACGACCCGCGCCAAGTTCGCTGCGCCAGCCAGTGACCTTGCTTCTGATACCCGACAGCGCAGGAAAACGCATGGATTGCAGACAACGCCAGGGAGCCTTTGGGGCATGAAGAATACCGGGCACAGTGCGATGGTCAGGTTGTTCCTGACCTCCTACGACGACTTCAAGGTGCGTCTGCGTCGGCGCCTGGGCTCGGAGGACCTGGCCAACGATGTGCTGCACGAAACCTACCTGCGGGTCGACCGCATGGAAGAGCCGCCGAACCTCGCCCAGCCCAATGCCTACCTCTATCGCATGGCCCTGAACATCGCCGCCGACCGCCGCGAGGCCGATGCCCGGCTGCTCACCGGCAGCGAGGTCGAGGAACTGCTGCAGATCAGCGACGAGGCCCTGGACCCGTCGCGGGTGGTGGGCGGGCAGAAGGAAATCCAGTCGCTGCTCAAGGCGCTCTACGAACTGCCGGCGCGCCGCCGCAAGATCTTTATCGCCGCGCGCCTGGAGGAGGCGCCGCACCTGGAAATCTCCCAGCGCTTCGGCATTTCGACACGGATGGTCGAGAAGGAAATCAAGGCTGCCCTGGGCCACTGCGCCTCGCGCCTTGAAAGAAAAGTGATTCAGCGGTTCGGTCCCGGCGCCGGAAAACCGTCCTAGTCACTAAAGGCCCCGATTAATCCGTGAGTACCCGCACGCTTGAACATCTTTAGCATCTCCACTTCTCGGGCGACACCGGACCACCGGCTGCGCAACGAGGCCCAGGACTGGCTGCTCCTGCTGACCTCGGGGCGGGCCACCGCGGCCGACGCCCGGGCCTTGCAGCAGTGGTGCGCGCAGAGCCCGCAGCATGCCGAGGCCTTCGAGCAGGCCAAGTTGCTGTGGCATAGCCTGAAGCCGGCCGCCGAACACTGCCAGCAACAGGCCCAGCCGCGGCGCTTCGGCCGCCGGGCCTTTCTCGGTGGAGCGCTGGCGGCCTCGGTGGCCCTGGTGGCGGTGCGGGTCTCGGTGCCCGGCGGTTTTGCCGGGCTGGGCGCCGACTACCGCACCGAGGTCGGCGAGCAGCGCCGGGTCGAACTGGAGGACGGGCTGAGCCTGGAACTCAACACCCAGACCCGCATCAGCCGGCGCGAACTGGCCGACGGCGGGCAGGGCATCGAACTGCTCGAAGGCGAGGTCGAGGTGTTGAGCCAGAGCGCGCTGCCGGTACGGGTCCAGGCCGGCAACGGCTGGCTGAGCGCCTCCCAGGCACGCTTCAATGTGCGCAATACCAACCACAGTGTCTGCGTGACCTGCATCGATGGCGCGCTGCAGGTCGAGGTCGGCGGCCGGCTGATCCGCCTGGACAGCGGTCGCCAACTGACCTACGACAGCCGCCAGGTCGGCGAGCCGACGGCGGTGGACCCGACGGCGGTGATCGCCTGGCGCGAGCAGGTGCTGGTGTTCGACAACGCCACCCTCAACACGGTGATCGACGAGATCAACCGCTACCGTCCGGGCATGCTGGTGCTGCTCAACGCCGAGCTGGGCAAGCGCAAGGTGCAGGCGCGTTTCAACCTCAACCAACTGGCCGGCGTGGCGCTGCTGATCCGCGACGCCTACGGCGCCAAATGCACCGAATTGCCGGGCGGCGTGGTGCTATTGAGCTGAAGCACAAAACCCGTAGGAGCGAAGCTTGCTCGCGATAGCGTCCGTGCAGACAACCCGCGTGGCTTGGATCGCGGGCAAGCCTCCATTTCGACGGGGGCGTGAGTTTCTGTAGCCGCTGCCGAGCGCAGCGAGGCTGCGATCGACCGCGCAGCGGTCGTAAACCGGGCAATCCAGTTTTCCTGGCAAACCGCGTGCTCAGGTTTGGCGAGGACTTCGTCCTCGGGCGCAGCCTCGCGGGCTCGGCAGCGGCTACAGGTGCGGCGTCCAGCTCGACGCGGCAATCATTCCAACGGCCCCAGCACCTGGCGGTAACGCTCTTCGCCCTGGGGCGTCTGCCGCACCAGGCGGATCTCCAGGCCTGGCGGGTTTTCCTTGCGGTTGCCGCTGAGCTGGCGCCAGCCCTTGTCCCGATCCCAGACCCGCAGCTGCAAGTCGCTGACATGCTCCAGCACCGCCACGCCGTTTTTCGGCGCGGGCAGCGGATAACGATCGCGGGCCGGCGCCGCCGCGCGGTACAGGGTGTCGCCCTTGAGCCACCAGCGCACCCGTTGCAGGCCCTCGCCGGGCGTCGCCGAGCTGCGGATCACATCCAGGCGGAAGGTGCCGCCGTCGGCGCTGCGCACGGTGAGGGCCGCCGGCACATCGACGGCTTCGGCATCGGCCCCGGCCGGCACCGGCTCCATCAGTTCGACACTGGCCCGCAGCGCCACGTCCCGTTCCAGCTGGTGCAGGGTGCGCAGCAGTTCCTCGGTCTGCGCGCTGCTGGCCTGCAAATGGCTGTCGGCCCGGCTGACGCTGTCCAGCCCGCGCCAGGCGATCACGCTGACCACCGCCATCAGCAGGATCGCCACCATCACCTCGATCAGGGTAAAGCCGCCTTGGCGCTTGTTTATCCGCGCCCTCATGGCTGTGCCACCACCCGGACCACGCCTGTGGCGGTGCGTTGCACCGTCAGGCTGTGCCGGCCGTCGGACAGTTGCACCTGCAGCGGCGCGTCGATCCATTCGCCGTTGAGCACCAGCCGCGGGCCGGGCTCGATGCGCACTTTGATCGTCGGGCTTTCCCAGGGCCGCGGGCGCAGCTGCGGGTCGTCCTTGAACTGATCGAGGCCGCGGCCGTCGTCGCTGGGCCGGCTGAAGGCGAAACCCTTGGCATCCGCCCGCCAACTGATGGGCCGGCCATCCACGCGGGCCTCGGCCTGGGCCACCTGGAGCAACTGCGCCAGGCGCTCGGCATCCTTGCGCAGGCCCTGCAGCGGGTCGGGGCGGATGCTCAGGCTGATGGCGGCGCTGGCGATCCCGATGATCACCAGCACCACCATCAGCTCGATCAGGGTGAAGCCCTGTTGTCGGGATGGGGTCATGGGGCGCGCTCCTGTGCGTCGGTTTTCATCCTGCCCGGCGAATGTGAAATAAAAACGTGACCATTGCGCGCTAGGCTGCGAAGACGGACAAACAGGAGGTCCTTGCCATGGCATTCGTCCATCGATTTTCCCCGCCGCAGCTGGTGCAGTCCGTGGCCCTGCTGGCGATCGTGGCCGGGGTGGCGACCTGGTCGTCGCTGCTGCTGACCCCCGCCGAGTCACGCACCCCGCAGGCGCCGCCGCAAGCCCTGGCCGCCCAGGCCCAGAGCCCGGCGCAGCAGTGGTTTTCCAACCAGCCGCTGGCGCTGGACATCAAGGTCACCGGGCTGATGGCCAGCCCCCGCGGCGCGGTGGCGATCCTCAGCCTCAACGACGCGCCGCCGCGCAGTTTCCTGGTGGGCGAGCGCCTGGCCCAGGGCGTGCAACTGGTGGCCATCGAGGGCGACGGGGTGGTGATCGAGCGCGGCGGCGAGCGCTCGCGGCTGGATGTCAGCAAGTTGCCGGAAAGCCCGGCGTTGCCGGTGCTGACCCGGCAGTGATGGCTCTGTACGACAAGTGGCTGCACGCTGGAGCCTTCGGCGCTACGCAGGCCATGCCTAGCGGAGTCCCCTGTAGGAGCGAGCTTGCTCGCGATGGACCCGAGAACGCCGCGTTCATCCACTCAACACGCATTATCGTTAACGTCCATCGCGAGCAAGCTCGCTCCTACAGGGTTATTCCTTAGCGATTGGGGTTTTTTGGTGTGCGCGCAACCAGGGTGTCCAGGCGCGCCAGGGGCGGGGCCTCGCGGCTGCGGTCGAGGACCCGCACGCTGACCCGGGACAGCCGTGGGTCGGGGCTGGGCGCGATGTTCTGTTCGCAGCGCAGCTTGAGCCGGCCCTGATCGCATTCGATGTTTTTGGTCCCGGGCGGCAGGCGGCCTTCCAGGCGCAGCTCCGCCAGGCGCGACTGGGCCGCCAGCAAGGCGATGGATTTATCCCGCAACAAACCATTGCTCTGGGTCATCAAGCCGGCCACGCGGATCGCCGCCGACATGGCCACGGCGATGATCGCCAGCGCCACCAACACCTCGATCAGGGTGAAACCCCGCTGTTTAGCGGCTGGCGGTCCGGCGGGTCGTTTGAGTAGTGGCTGGCGGGGCCCCGGCATGGACGTCTCGTGGCGCAAATGGAGGCTTGCAGGCTACATGGCAAATTTGACCGATTGGCTACGGACGCTCCCGAGCAACGTCAATATCACTGACATATTTTCTTGTAACACTGCCCGACGAATCGAAATCAAGCCAAGGAACGTCGAGATGGATGTCGTGCGCTTCACGTCACACCCCCAGCCTCATCTTCAGCCCCGCCTCCAGCCCCGCCGCCCACGCGGACAGGGCGGTTTCACCCTGATCGAGATCATGGTGGTGGTGGTCATTCTCGGGATCCTCGCCGCGATGGTGGTGCCCAAGGTACTCGATCGTCCGGACCAGGCCCGGGCCACCGCGGCCAAGCAGGACATCGGCGGGCTGATGCAGGCCCTCAAGCTCTATCGCCTCGACCACGGCACCTACCCGAGCATGAACCAGGGCCTGAAAGTGCTGGTGGAGCGCCCGGCGGATGCCAAGAACAGCAACTGGCGCTCCTACCTGGAACGCCTGCCCAACGATCCCTGGGGCCGTCCTTACCATTACCTGAACCCGGGGGCCAATGGCGAAGTGGATGTGTTCTCCCTGGGGGCCGACGGCCAGCCAGACGGTGACGGCGTGAATGCCGATATCGGCTCCTGGCAGTTGTAAGCGCCGCCATGACAGCCCGTTCGCCGACAGCGGCGAAACAGCGTGGCATGGCCATTATCAGCGCCTTGTTGATCGCCGCCGTGGTGGCGGTGATCGCCGGCGGCATGCTGACCCGCCAGACCCTGTTCACCCGCGGGCTGGAAAGCGAGCAGCTACGGGTCCAGGGCAGCTGGCAGTTGCAGGGCGGCATGGAGGTCAGCCGCCAGCGCCTGTGGGAAGACCGCCAGCGCGACGTGCTGACCCGCCTCGACCAGAACTGGGCGCGGCCGATCCAGCTCGCGGCCCTGGGGCCGGGCGCCGGGCCGTTCGAGGGGCGGCTGGAGGATGAGCAGAGCAAGTTCAACCTGCGTAATCTGCTGGCCAATGACCGGCTCGACCCGTTGCAGATAGAGAATTTCCAGCGCCTGTGCGAGCTGCTCGGGGTCAGCGCGACCCTGGGCCAGCGCATCAGCCAGCGGGTGATCGCTTCCTACCCACGGCAGTTGAGCCCGGAAGGCACGGCGGCGCCGGTCAATAACGGTTTCCACAGCGGTCGCGACACTTCGCCCGAGGCCGCGCGCAAACCGCTGCTGGCCAAGCAACCGATGCTGCGCAGTCTCGACGACTTGCTGGGGGTGAACGGCGTCGACGAAAAGCTGCTGGCGCGCCTGCAACCCTTTGTCACCATCCTGCCGGCCAATACCTGGGTCAACGGCAACACCGCCAGCGCCGAAGTGCTCGCCGCGACCGTGCCGGGGCTGGCGCTGCCTCGGGCCAAGGCACTGATCGCTGAGCGCGACAGCGGCCAGTGGTTCATCAACCAGGGTGATTTCATCAATCGCCTGCGCATGCCGCAGGTACCGGCGGATGCGGTGCGGGTCGGCATCACCAGCGAATGGTTCCGCCTGCAAGGCCAGGCCCGTGGCGAGCGGCGCCGGGTCAAGCTGCTGGCCTTGCTGCACCGCAGCGAAGACAACATGCCCCGAGTGATCTGGTCGCGGGTGGGCGTATGAGCCGCTTGCGCGTCAGCCTGCCGCCCTTGCATTCGCTGACGGCCGAGAGCCGGGTTAGCTTTGCCCGGCTTCAGGCTAAGGAAGGCCAGGTCAAGGAAGCCGGCGAAGCCAGCCTGATGCAACTGGGGCAGATGCCCAAGGCGCCGGCGGTGGAGTGTTTCCTGCACCCCGAGGACAGCCTGCTGGCGAGTATCGAGCTGCCGGCCCTGGCCCCGGCCAAGGTCAGCGCGGCGGTGGCCTGTGCCGCCCAGGCGCTGATTCTCGGCCACAGCGACAGCCTGTACGTGGCCCACAGCCCGCGCGACAGCGACGGCCAGGTGCACATCAGCTGGTTGCCGCGCGAGGCGCTGGCGCGGCTCGGCCAGGTGCTGGAGCAGTCCGGCCTGAAACTGCGCGGCCTGTACCCGGCGCCCTATGCCTTGCCGGTGCCGGCGGCGGGCCAGTTGAGCGCCTGCCTGCAAGACCAGCACCTGTTGCTGCGCCATAGCCCGCGGCAGGGCAGTGTGCAACCGCTACCCGAAGATGCCTTGCAGGCGTTGCTGGCCAACGGCGCCGGGTTGCAATGGATAGGCGAGGCGGCCCCGCCAGCGGCCCTGGAGCAACTGCCGGACAGCTGCCGCTGGACCGGCCAGGCACCCGACTGGGGCCTGCACGGCGGGGTGCAGGACAACAGCGCTCGCCAGCAGGGCTGGGGTCGTGCCGCGGCGCTGTGCGCGGTGGCGCTGGTGGTCTGGACCCTGGGCCTGAACCTGTACGCCGCGCGCCAGGCGGCCCAGGGCCAGCAGCTCAAGGCGCAGATGAGCCAACGGGTGCAGCAGGTGTTCCCGGAATTGCCGGTGATCCTCAACCCCCTGCAACAGGCGCGTCAGCAACTGGCGGCGCGGCAGAGCGGGGCCAGCGGCGACGCTCCGCACAGCTTCAACAGCCTGGTGCTGCAGGCCAGCAATGCCATGCCTTTCGTGATCGGCGGGGTCGAGCGTTTGAACTATCAGAACGGCGAATTGCAGCTGAGCCTGCTCAGCGACACCCGTGTCCCTGCGCCCGACAGCGGCTGGCAGGGCCTGCTGACCCAGGCCGGGCTCGAAGCCAGCCCCGGCGACCAGGGCTGGACCCTGCGCGCCGCCACAGGCATGGCGACCGGCGCGGTGCCGATGGAAGCCGACGACAGCGAGGAAGACGAGGATGAATAAGCTGAACCTCAGCCGTTACCGGCAACGCTGGCAGCGTCAGGCCGCCCAGGCACAGCTGTACTGGAGCGGCCTGGCCCTGCGCGAGAAACGCCTGCTGGCCGGCGCGGCGGCGCTGCTGGGTGGCCTGTTGGTGTGGCTGGTGCTGATCGAGCCGGCGCTGGACAAGATCGATTACTGGCAGGCCGAGCTTCCCAAGCTGCGCTCCCAGTCCGAAGCCCTGGAGCTGGTGCTGCACCAGGCCGGCGGGCCCCGTGGCGGCGAGCCGGGGCAGAGCCTGGAGCAGTCCTTGCGCCAGACCCTGGATGCCGCCGGCCTGCAGGGGCTGTACCAGTTGCAGGTGGCGGGCGAGGGCGAGTCCCAGGCCTGGCACTTGAGTTTTCAAGAGGCCCCGGCGGATGCCGTGGTCGGTTGGCTGCTGGGCAATCCCCGGCAGTTTTCCCTGGAAGTGATGGAGGCCCGCCTGCAACGCGCGGGGCCGGCCGACATCGATGGCACGGCAGGCAAACTGTCCGGAACCGTTCGCATGGATCAGGCGCTTGGCGCTAAGGAAGCTTCATGAAGTGGTCAGGTTCTTTTTACGCCCGCCAATCGTGCAAGGCGCTGCCCTTGCTCCTGCTGGGGCCGCTGGCCCTGGCGCTGGCGGCGTGCAGTCACAACCAGGAGCCACAGCCACCGTTGCTGGTGGACAGCGAACTGGGGCGGCCCCTGGGCGAGACCAATCGCAGTGGCGGCGATGTGGTGGCCGAGCGGGAACGGGCCCAGGCGCAACAGACCCAGCGTCCCAAATTCCAGCATCCGATCAGCCGTGCGGGACGCGCGCCCGGTGCTCCCGCCGCCAGCAGCACCGTGGTGCGCAATCCCCTGGGCGACCAGCCGGTGCGCCTGAATTTCGTCGATGTCGATATCCAGGCCGTGGTCCGGGCGCTGGCGCGTTCCACCGGCCAGCAGTTCCTGGTGGACCCGCGAGTCAAGGGCAACCTGACCCTGGTCAGCGAAGGCGAAGTGCCGGCCCACCAGGCCTACGACATGCTGCTGGCGGCCCTGCGCATGCAGGGCTTCAGCGTGGTGGATGTCGGCGGCGTGGCCCAGGTGGTGCCGGAAGCCGACGCCAAGCTGCTCGGCGGGCCGATCTACAACGCCGGCAAGCCGTCGGCCAACGGCATGCTGACCCGCACCTTCCGCCTGCAATACGAAAACGCGGTGAACCTGATCCCGGTACTGCGCCCGATCGTGTCGCCGAACAACCCGATCAACGCCTACCCGGGCAACAACAGCATCGTCATCACCGACTACGCCGAGAACCTCACCCGGGTGGCGCAGATCATCGAAGGCATCGACATTCCCAGCGCCCTGGACACCGATGTGGTGCCGGTGCAGAACGGCATCGCCGTGGACATCGCCGGCATGGTCTCCGAGCTGCTGGAAACCCAGGGCGCTGACCCGACCCAGAAGGTCAGCGTGGTCGGCGACCCGCGTTCCAACTCGATCATCATCCGCACCGGCAGCCCCGAGCGCACCGAGCTTGCGCGCAACCTGATCTACAAGCTGGATAACGCCCAGAGCAACCCGAGCAACCTGCACGTGGTGTACCTGCGCAACGCCCAGGCCGGCAAGCTGGCCCAGGCCCTGCGCGGCCTGCTCACCGGCGAGAGCGACAGCGGCACCGGCGACAACGCGCGGGCCATGCTCGGCAGCATGGGCGGCATGAGCCAGGGCGGCAGTTCCAGCAGCGGCCAGAGCGGCAGCACCAGCTCCACCAGTGGCAGCTCCAGCCTCGGCGGCGCCAGCTCCGGCAGCGGTTATGCCCAGGGCGGCAGTTCCAGCAGCAGCCAGGGCGGCACCCAGGCCTCCGAGCAGAACACCGCCTTCAGCGCCGGCGGCGTGACCATCCAGGCCGATGCCACCACCAACACCTTGCTGATTTCCGCGCCGGAACCGCTGTACCGCAACCTGCGCGAAGTCATCGACATGCTCGACCAGCGTCGCGCCCAGGTGGTAATCGAAAGCCTGATCGTCGAAGTCAACGAAGACGACGCCGCCGAATTCGGCGTGCAGTGGCAGACCGGCAACCTGGGGGGCAGCGGCGTCATCGGCGGCGCCAACCTTGGCGGCAGCGGCCTCAACCTCAACGGCAAGACCAGCATCGACGTGCTGCCCCAGGGGCTCAACGTCGGCCTGGTCAACGGCACCGTGGACATCCCCGGGATCGGCAAGATCCTCGACCTCAAGGTGCTGGCCCGGGCCCTGAAGAGCAAGGGCGGGAACAACGTGCTGTCGACCCCGAACCTGCTGACCCTGGACAACGAAGCGGCGAGCATCTTCGTCGGCCAGACCATTCCCTTCGTCACCGGCAGCTACGTCACCGGCGGTGGCGGCAACAGCAACAACCCGTTCCAGACAGTGCAGCGCGAAGAAGTCGGCCTGAAGCTGAATGTGCGGCCACAGATTTCCGAGGGCGGCACGGTCAAGCTCGACATCTATCAGGAGGTCAGCAGCGTCGACCAGCGCGCCTCGGTGCAGGCCGGCACCGTGACCAACAAACGCGCGATCGACACCAGCATCCTGCTCGACGACGGCCAGATCATGGTCCTCGGCGGACTGCTGCAGGACGGCTACAGCCAGAGCAACAACGCGGTGCCGTGGCTGTCGACCATCCCCGGGATCGGCGCGCTGTTTCGCAACGAAAGCCGCTCGACCAACAAGACCAACCTGATGGTGTTCCTGCGGCCTTACATCATTCGCGACAGCGCCGCGGGGCGCAGCATCACCCTCAACCGCTATGACTTCATGCGCCGCGCCCAAGGCGGCCTGCAGCCGGACCGCAGCTGGGCCATGCCGGACATGCAGGCGCCGCAATTGCCGACGGCGGAGCAGGGGGTGCCGGGGGCTGTGCCGGTATCGGCGCCAGCGCCGAACCCGGGGCAGGTGCCGAGGGCGAGGATCAGAGCGGTGCCGGTGCAATGAGTTCGCTTGTTGTGGTTATGCGCCGGGTGTCTGACGGGGTACATATCCGTTGCTGCGGTAATGGCGGCTTAGGGTTCCGCCCTTACGGCGGGGGCGGGGTACATATCCGGTACTGCGGTCACGGCGGCTGGCGGTTTCGCCCTTACGGCGACTCACTTTTTTCAAACGCCAAAAAAGTAAGCAAAAACGCTCGTCCCTCCATTCGGTGCCTCGCTAGGGCTCGGCATGCCCTCACTCCGGCATTGCTCCGGGGGCCCGCCGCCACAGGCCATCCATGGCCTGGGGCGGCTAGCGCGGCATCCCTGCCGCGCTACCCCCTACGCAACGCCTGCGTTCGGCCTCTGGGAAAGGGGCAGGTGGATCAAAGGCAAGATCAAAAGCCACAGCTAAAGCCAAAGCCAAAGCCAAGCGCGTTGTACGCGCTTCTTGTAGCCGCTGCCGCAGGCTGCGATCGGCTGCGCAGCAGACGCAAAACCATCCACCTCGATCTGCCTGATACACCGCGCCGCCTGGCTTGGCGTGCGCTGCGCGCCCGATCGCAGCCTGCGGCAGCGGCTACAGGGAACGTGTTCTCAGACAGGCCGACCGGCAGGTCGCCTCGCGTTGTTTTTGATTTTCTTGCCCCGTCGGGAGGCCGAGTGGAGGTTCTGCGCAGTGGGCAACCCGGCAGGGATGCCGGGTTAGCCGCCCCAGGCCATGGATGGCCTGTGGCGGCGGCCCACGGAGCAGGACCGGAGCGAGGGAATCCGAGCCTTAGCGAGGACCGGACGCTTGGGGCAAGAGCCTTTGGTTACTTTGGGCTCTTCAAAGTGACCCGCCGTAAGGGCGGAACCCTAAGCCGCCGTTACCGCAGCAACGGATATGTACACCCACTTCGCCGTAAGAGCGAAACCGCTAACGGCCGTTACCGCAGCACCGGATCTGTACACAGCCAAGCCCAGGAGTTACTCCCATGAACCCCCAACTCCCTTACGCCTGGGCCAAATCCCAACGCATCCTCCTGCGCCATGGCGAGGAGGGCGCCGTACTCCTGGTCTGCCCCTCGACCCCCGGCTGGTCGATCAGCGAAGCGCGCCGCCAGTTCGGCCCGGCGCGGCTGGAGCGGGTGCGCGACGAAGAACTCGACGGCCTGCTGGCCAGCGCCTATTCCGACACCGGCAGCGCCGCCGCGGTGGTCGGCGCCGCCGAGAACGAGGTCGACCTCGACCGCCTGATGCAGGACATCCCGGAAATCACCGACCTGCTGGACACCCAGGACGGCGCGCCGGTGATCCGCATGATCAACGCCTTGCTGACCCAGGCCGCGCGGGACGAGGCCAGCGATATCCATATCGAGCCCTATGAAAGCCATTCGGTGGTGCGCTACCGGGTCGACGGCACGCTGCGCGACGTGGTCTCGCCGCGCAAGGCCCTGCATGGCGCGCTGGTGTCGCGGATCAAGATCATGGCCCAGCTCGACATCGCCGAAAAACGCCTGCCCCAGGACGGTCGCATTGCCTTGCGCGTGGCCGGGCGGCCCATCGATATCCGCGTGTCCACGGTGCCCACCGGGCACGGCGAAAGGGTGGTGATGCGTCTGCTGGACAAACAGGCCGGGCGCCTGCAACTGGAAACCTTAGGCATGGACCCCCAAGTGCTGGGCAAGCTCGACCACCTGATCCGCCAGCCCCACGGCATCGTGCTGGTCACCGGCCCCACCGGCAGCGGCAAGACCACCAGCCTCTACGCCGCCCTGGCACGGCTGGACGCCAGCACCAGCAATATCCTCACCGTCGAGGACCCGGTGGAGTACGACCTGCCGGGCATCAGCCAGATCCAGGTCAACGCCAAGATCGACATGACCTTCGCCCTGGCCCTGCGCGCAATCCTGCGCCAGGACCCGGACATCATCATGATCGGCGAGATCCGCGACCTGGAAACCGCGCAGATCGCCGTGCAGGCTTCGCTCACCGGGCACCTGGTGCTGGCGACCCTGCACACCAACGACGCGGTGTCGGCGGTCAACCGCCTGATCGACATGGGCGTCGAGCCGTTCCTGCTGGCTTCGTCGATGCTCGGCGTGCTGGCCCAGCGCCTGGTGCGGCGCCTGTGCCCGCACTGCAAGGAAGAAGACCCGACCGCCCCCGGCACCTGGCGCCCGGTGGGCTGCCCGGCCTGCAACCAGGTCGGCTACAGCGGGCGGACCGGCATTCACGAACTGTTCTGCATCGACGACGACATTCGCAGCCTGATCCACCAGGGCGCCGACGAACAGGCGCTGCGCGCCGCCGCGCGTCGCGCCGGGATGTTGAGCATGCGCGAGGACGGCGAGCGCTGGGTGCGCAGCGGCGCCACCGCCCCTGAAGAAATCCTGCGCGTAACCCGGGACGCCTGATGAACCGTTATCGCTACGAAGCCGCCGACGCCCTCGGCAAGATCGAGTCCGGGCACCTGGAAGCCGACAGCCAGAGCGCTGCTTTCGGCGTGCTGCGCAGCCGTGGGCTGACGGCGCTGATGGTGCAGGTCGAGAGCAACACGCCCAAGGCCGGTGGTGGGAGCCTGTTCAGCGCCAAGCTGTCGGACAACGACCTGGCCTGGGCTACCCGCCAGCTGGCCAGCCTGCTGGGCGCCAGCCTGCCGCTGGAAGCGGCGCTGAGTGCCACGGTCGAGCAAGCGGAAAAAAAACACATCGCCCACACCCTCAGTGCGGTGCGCGCCGATGTGCGCAGCGGCATGCGCCTGGCCGAAGCCCTGGCGGCGCGGCCGCGGGATTTCCCGGACATCTACCGGGCACTGATCGCCGCTGGCGAAGAGTCGGGCGACCTGGCCCAGGTCATGGAGCGCCTGGCCGACTACATCGAGGAGCGCAACACCCTGCGCGGCAAGATCCTCACCGCCTTCATCTACCCCGGCGTGGTCGGGCTGGTCTCGGTGGGCATCGTGATCTTCCTGCTCAGCTACGTGGTGCCCCAGGTGGTCAGCGCCTTTTCCCAGGCGCGCCAGGACCTGCCGGGGCTGACCCTGGCGATGCTCAACGCCAGCGATTTCATCCGCGCCTGGGGTTGGTTGTGTTTCGGCGTGCTGGCCGGCGGCTTCTGGAGCTGGCGTATGTACCTGCGCAACCCCCAGGCCCGCTTGAACTGGCACAGCCGGGTGCTGCGCCTGCCACTGATCGGGCGCTTCGTGCTGGGCCTGAACACCGCGCGCTTCGCCTCGACCCTGGCGATCCTCGGCGGAGCCGGGGTGCCGCTGCTGCGCGCCCTGGAAGCGGCGCGCCAGACCCTGTCCAACGACCGCCTGAGCCAGAGCGTCAGCGACGCCACCGCCAAGGTCCGCGAAGGCGTCAACCTCGCCGCCGCGCTGCGGGTGGAAAAAGTCTTCCCGCCGGTGCTGATCCACCTGATCGCCAGCGGCGAAAAAACCGGCGCCCTGCCACCCATGCTCGAACGCGCCGCGCAAACCCTGTCCCGCGACATCGAACGCCGCGCCATGGGCATGACCGCCTTGCTCGAACCACTGATGATCGTGGTCATGGGCGGAGTGGTGCTGGTGATCGTCATGGCGGTGCTGCTGCCGATCATCGAGATCAACCAGCTGGTGCAGTAACGACATCGATTGCCGGCTCGCTTTTCTGTAGGAGCGAGCTCGCTCGCGAAAAAGACTCAAGGCAGCGGGATGTTTCGGGAAGAACCGCGTCAAGGTTCAGGGCCATCGCGAGCAAGCTCGCTCCTACAGGGGAAAGGGTCAGCCCAGGCAACTTTTTTCTGTACTCCATTCATCACCCGAGCGCCGAATCCGCCGAACTCGGGTTCCTCGTTCTGTCATGCACAACCACCCCCAGCGCCCCCAGCCCAAGACCCGCGCCGCGCCTGGCCAAGAGCTGGCAAAAGGCCCCGCGACACCTCGCTGTCACCTGCGTCGAAAAGCCCGTGCCAGGGCCCTCGAACACCCGAGAAAGTTTTTGAAAATCAAGGCCTTTCTCCCGAGGTTTTTTCCTTTATCTGTCACCGGAAACTGCGAACTTCTTACCCATGGCCTCACCCCGCACAACGCTCTCAGAGCAGGGCAGAGGATCTGAGCGCCATGGCGTCATGCAAGAACCATTGACCTCCGTATACACACGACGAAAGGAGATTCTTCATGTTTAAGCGCACTATGATCGCAGCTTCCATGGCCGTAGCGGCTCTGGCTTCGGCCCAATCGATGGCGGCTGTTGTGGGTGGCGGTGCCACTCTGCCACAGAACCTGTACGGCACCACCGCCGGTACCGGCATCCTGGCTTCCTCGACTCCTGGCTTCAACCCTTACATCGGCGTAGGCAGCGGCGCAGGCAAGCAGGCCTTCTTCAACAATGACTCCACCAAGTTCAACCTGGCTGCTGGCATCAACGTCGACTACGCCGGTAGCGACTCGATCGTGAGCCTGACCGAACTTAACGCCTACAACGCCAGCGCCGACAAGGGCCGTGCCTCTTTCGGTCCTTTGATTCAGATCCCGGCCGAAGCCACTTCGGTGACCGTGCCTTACAACGTCGCTGGCCAAACCACGCTGAACCTCACCAGTGCTCAACTGGCCGATATCTTCTCGGGCAAGATCACAAACTGGAATCAAATCGTCTTCGCCGGGGTTGCCGGTCCAAACCTGCCTATCACGGTCGTCTATCGCACCGACGGCAGTGGCACCACCGAAATCTTCACCACTCACCTGAAAGCTGTGAAACCTGCTTCGGTACCTGCCGCCAGCAACAGCTTCGCCACAGCCGTGGGCTTCAACCCGGCCACCAATGCTCCAGCCGGCTCGACCTACGTCGGTGTTTCCGGTAGCGGCGCGATCGCTTCCACCGTGGCCAACACCAATGGCGCCATCGGTTATGTCAGCCCTGACTTCGCCGAGTTCAACAATGCTGCCAAGGTGGCCACAGTCAATGGTTTCCTGCCAACTCAAGTCAACGTGCAAATCACTCTGGATACCGAGTTGCCACCTACCAACCCAGCCAGCGGCAAGGATCCAGCTAACCCTCGGGATTGGGTACCGACCTTCCCCAACCCAAGCACCGGCTACCCAATCGTTGGCTACACCAACCTGATTTTCAGCCAGTGCTACAAGGACGCCGGTGACAACCTGCGTATCCGTAACTTCCTCAACACCCACTACACCGGTGGCAACAACACCACGGTGTCGAGCCACTCCTTCATCCCGCTGTCGGCCGCCTGGCAGTCCGCTGTTCACAACACCTTCTACAACACCACCAGCGCCCTGCGTGTCGGCAACACCAACGTCTGCAACGGCATCGGTCGTCCGTCCTGATACCCCGCCCTCGGCAGGGTTCGCGTAACAGCCGGCAATGGCTCAGGCCATTGCCGGCTTTCTCGTTTCCGCCTGTTGTCGCGTAGATGAACTTTGCATGACAAGAGTTCGGTCGCACCTGCCCATAACCGCCTTAGCAGTAACCCCGCGAATGTTTTGGCGTCGACCGCTGTACCCGCCATTCGCCCGAACCGTAAGAAGGACTCGCAAGTGATGCGCTCTGAGCCGAATCTACCTGTTTCCCGACTCATCAACGCCTCCGCTGTCGCCGGGCAACCGGTGCTGCGACTCAAGCCGCTGGCGCATGCCATTGCCTTGTTGATGCTTGCCGGCACGGCCCAGGCGGCGCAGCCCCAGGCTTTCAGTTCGGGCTGGTTCGGGGCCATGGGCGCGAACCAGGGTGCCGGCGCTGCGCGTCCATCGGTGGCGCAGCCGGCCGGTACGCCACCGCCTCTGGCACAACAGCAGCGGGTCAGCAGTCAACTGCAACGCTCTATGAGCAATCTCAATAACACCGTGGCCGCCATCGCCGCCCAGCAGGCCGCGCAAGCGGCCGGGCGCGCGGCGGCGCTGACCGCTCCACAGACTGTGCATAACGGCCTGGGGAGCAATGGCCTGAATGTGCTGCTCGGGGCCGACGGCAAGCCGCTGTTCGTCAATGCCGAGGGGCCGGTGCAGACCGATGCCAACGGCAAGGCGCTGGTGTCGATCAAGCAGACCGCCGACAAGGCGATTCTCAACTGGGAAACCTTCAATATCGGCCGTGACACCACCGTTGAATTCCAGCAGAACGCCGATTGGGCCGCGCTCAACCGCGTCAACAACAGCACCTCGCCGAGCCAGATCCAGGGCGCGCTCAAGGCCGACGGCACGGTGATGATCCTCAACCGTAACGGCGTGGTGTTCAGCGGCAGCAGCCAGATCAATGTGCGCAACCTGGTGGCTGCGGCCACCACCATCAGCGACGAGCAGTTCAACAACCGTGGGCTGTTCAGCGCCAGCGACAGTGCGCCGACGTTCAGCGACGCCGCTGGCAAGGTGTTGGTGGAGCAGGGCGCGCAGCTGCAGACCCATGCTCCCGGTTCTTCCACCTCCAGCGGCGGTTATGTGCTGTTGCTGGGCAAGGAAGTGGATAACGCGGGC
Organism: Pseudomonas sp. 09C 129; assembly: GCF_002843625.1. Lineage (NCBI taxonomy): Bacteria > Pseudomonadati > Pseudomonadota > Gammaproteobacteria > Pseudomonadales > Pseudomonadaceae > Pseudomonas > Pseudomonas sp. 09C 129. Next base: position 3,581,381 of record NZ_CP025261.1, read on the forward strand.
AGCATCAACACCCCGCGGGGCCAGACCGCTCTGGTCGCCGGCGACAGCTTTGTGATCAAGAAAGGCTACAGCACCGACGGCAACCCGACCTCGACCACCCGCGGCAACGAGGTCGTCGCTTCGGGCATCGGCAAGGTCAGCAACCACGGCTCGATCCAGGCGGCTACCGGCGACATCACCCTGAGCGCCCAGGAGGTGCTGCAACAAGGCCTGGCCCTGAGCAGCACCTCGGTGGACGCCCGCGGCACCCTGCATCTGAATGCCCGTGGCAGCGACGCCAAGGTCACCCTGGGCGAGGGCAGTACCAGCGCGATCCTGATCGACAGCAGCACGGCCCTGGACAGCCAGCGGGACGGGTTGCTGACGCCAGCCTTGAACCTGGCTGGCAACGCGACGCCGGCCGATACCTATCGTCGCGACCAGTCACTGGTGGAGATCGCCAGCGGCGGCACCGTGGACTTCCAGAGCGGTTCGATCACCCTGGCCACCGGCGGCCAGGTCGCGGTGAATGCCGGGCAGCGCAGCCTGGTGCGCGACGGTGCGGTGATCGATGTGTCGGGGGCGGTGGGCGTCAAGGTGGCGATGGAGTCCAACAGCGTCAAGGTCAACATCCAGGGCAACGAGCAGCGTGACGCCTCGGTCAACCGCGACAGCAAGAACCTCAACAACAACGATGTCTGGGTCGATGCCCGCGAGCTGGTGCTGGTCCCGGCGGGGACCAACGGCTACGCCACGGATCGCTGGTACACCGCCGGCGGCTTGCTCGAGGTGGGCGGTTATCTGGGCACCCAGCCGCACAACGTCGGCGAATGGATGGCCCAGGGCGGCAGCGTACGCCTGAGCGGCAATGAGGTGGTGACTCAGCAGGGTTCGCAGATCAACCTCTCCGGCGGCACCCTGGACGTGCAGGACGGAATGATCCAGCAGACCTGGCTGCGGACCGCCGATGGCCGGCTGATCGAGTTGTCCAGGGCTCCGGGCGACATTCTCTACAGCGGGCTCTACAAGGGTTTCGAAGAGCACAGCGTGCGCTGGGGCCAGACCGAGTATCACTACAACTCATTGATTGCCCCCCGCGAGCGCTTGGAGCAAGGCTACAGCGTGGGTCGAGACGCCGGCCGCCTGGAAGTCAGCACTCGCCATGCGGTACTCGAAGGGCAGATCGTCGGTGATACCTTCCAGGGCGATCGCCAGACTCAGGCCCCACGCCCGGGGCTCGATGGCTACCAGCAAGGACAAAACGCCGTGGCCCGGGGCGGGCAGTTGGTGGTGGGGGCCTATGTGCCTTACTACGTCAAGGACAGCGCCAGCCTGCAGTACGCCCTGAGTGCCGATGCCAATACCGTCAAGCAAGTGGTGCTGGGGCAGGCCGCGGCGATAGCCAATGGGCTGGACCTGGACACTGTTCTGCCCGATGAGCGCAAGGGCACCTTGTGGCTCGACACCGAGCAGCTCAACGGTTTCCAGCTCAGCAGCATCAAGGTCGCCGCCACCGGCAGCATTCTGGTTGACGGTGCGCTGCAGGTCAGTTCCGGCGGCGATATCACCCTGTATGGGCCACAGGTGCAGGTTGATGCCGACCTGACAGCCCATGGCGGCAGTCTCGCCCTGGGCAATGTGCTGCAGCAGATCACCAGCAATGGCAAGCTCGACACCACCCTGGCGGCGACGGGGGGCAAGCGCGCGACGCTGACAGTTGGCAGTGGCGTCCGGCTGGACGCCAGCGGTCTGTGGAGCAACCTGTTGCTGGACCCCGCCGATGGCAGTCGCTTGCCTTACCTCAATGGCGGCAGCGTCTCGCTGCGCAGCAGCGCCGATGTCGCACTGGAGAGCGGCAGCCTGATCGACGTGTCGTCGGGCGCGGCGCTGATGAGCGACGGCAAGACCCGCGCCGGCAAGGGCGGCAATGTCACCCTGGCGGCCAATGCCAACAGCGCGGCGGCTATCGGTACGCTCACTTTGGACGGTGAGTTGCGCGGCTATGGCGTGAACGGTGGCGGCACCTTGAGCCTGCAGAGCGGCAAGGTGCTGATTGGTGAACGCGCCGCCGACACTGCTGCCGACACCCTGGTGCTGGCCCCGCAGTTCTTCGACAAAGGCTTCGCCGCGTATGACATCACCGGCAATCAGGGTCTGAAGGTGGCCGACGGGGCACAGGTCGAGGTGACCCAACCGGTGTATCTGTTGGGCGATCAGGCCAGGAGTATGGCAACGGGCGCGGACCTGACCTCTGTGCTGGAGCGCTGGCTACCGGAGCTTTACCAGGAAGATCCGATCAAATCCGTACTCGGCCAGCGCCAGGGCGCGAGCATCAACCTGCGGGCCGGCACCTTGCGTTCGAGCGCGGCGGACATGGCCAGTACCCAGCTGGTGGTGGGTAAGGGATCGGCCATCAGTGTCGATCCGGGCCAGTCGATCACCTTGGGCAGCATCGGTCAGTTGACCGTGGACGGTGCATTGAATGCCTGGGGCGGCGCCATCACCTTGAGCGGTATCTCGGTTGCGCCGGATGTGGCCGAAGACGTCGAGAGCGCCGGTCATGGCCGCTCGATCTGGGTGGGGGAACAGGCGGTGCTCGATGTCGCCGCGCGGGCGGCTACCGCGACCGATGCCCTGCGGCGTCGCTACGGGAAGGTGGACGCGGGTGGCAGCATCGTGATCGGCGGGCAAATCGATCCGCAGACCGGTATCGCCAGCGCGGCCAATCAATTCGTGGTGGTGCGTGAAGGCGCGCGCCTGGAGGCTTCCGGCGCCCAGGCCATGGTCGATGTGGCGGGTCAAGGGCCGGTGGCGATTGCCAGCGGCGGCGGCAGTATTTCCCTGGCGTCGAACAACGGTTTGTACCTGGACGGCAGTTTCAGCGCCCACGCTGGTGGCAGCGGCGCGGCGGGCGGCTCACTGAATGTGGCGCTGGAGACACCGCTCTACCGCACCAATGCGTCGCAGCGGGTACGCCAGGCGCGGGAGATGGTGGTTGGCCAGGTCAGCGCCGACAGCCTGCTGCCCGGCGGCGTCGGTCCCGAAGCCGTGCAAGACCGTCTTGCCTATGGCCATGCCCGGCTGGGGATGGAGAAGGTTCAGGAGGGGGGCTTCGATAACCTGTCGCTGCTCAGCAACGGCCTGATCAGTTTCGACGGCACGCTGTCGCTGTCTCTGGGGCAGAGCCTGCAGTTGTATGCCGGTGCCCTGGCGTTGAGCGATGGCGCCGCGACCGGTTCGCGGGTGCAACTGGCCGCGCCTTATGTACGCCTGGCGGGTGTCGGCGCGGTGGATGCGCCTGACCGCTCGATGCGCCCTACAGTGCAGGGTGGAGTTTCGACCCAGGCTTCGACGGGCAGCCTGTTGGTCACGGCGGGTAACGTACTGGATATCCGCGATGGCGTGAGTATCGGTGCCCATGGCACCACCGCCAGCGGCCTGAGCCAGGCCATAGACCGCCGCGCCTTCGACGACACGCAACTGATCAGCCAGGGCGACCTGCGCTTCCTGGCCAGCACCGTCAATACGCGCAATACCAACCTGAGCACCCAGGCCGACCTGCGGCTGGCGGCGGCGCAGATCTACCCGGCCACCGGCGCGGTGGCCCAGGTGCTCGCGGGGTATCGGGGCAATGACCTGGACTACGATCCAGACCGCACCCTGAGCATTGGCCGCACTGGCAGCGTCGATCCGGCGCAACCCTATTCGGTGTTCGGCAAGCTGACCCTTGGTGCGGCCGTCATCGAGCAGGGCGGCGTGCTGCGGGCGCCCCTGGGCAATATTTCCCTGGGCACCCAGGTGGGGATATTGCGCTATACCAAGGAACTCAGCCTGCTGCCGGGCAGCCTGACGTCGGTCAGCGCCGCGGGCCTGACCTTGCCCTATGGCGGCACGGTGGACGGTGTGACCTGGCGTTTCGACGGTCAGCAAGTGGACTTGCTGGGTGTGGGCGGCACCAGTTCCAACGCCAACCTGGTGGTGGGCGCGCAGTTGCTGGGGCAGTCGATCGAGGTGCAGCAGGGCGCGGTACTGGACCTCTCCGGGGGTGGCCAGTTGCTGGGCGCGGCATTCGTTTCCGGACGCGGCGGTTCGACCGATGCGCGCTATAACCCCTTGGTGCAGTTCGGCGCCGATGGCCGCTTTACTTTGCCGGGGCTGGATACCAATCCGGTGTACGCCATCGTGCCCGGGGTCCAGGCGAATGTCGCGCCCAGCGGTGGCGAGGCGGGGGCGACAACGCCCTTGGTGGGCCAGCAGATCAGCATCGACGCGGGCGTCCCCGGCTTGCCGGCGGGCACCTACACCTTGCTGCCTTCGACCTATGCCTTGCTGCCGGGGGCGTTCCGGGTCGAGATCAATGGCTTGGCCGCGCCATTCGGCGTGACCGCGCTGACCCGCGGCGCGGTCATGAGCAACGGTTCGTGGTCCAGAGCGGGCCGGCTGTCCGTCGCCCAGACCGGGATTCAGGATGCCTTTAGCCGCCAGGTGATCCTGACCCCGGCCGCGGTGCTGCGCAGTTACTCGCAATACAACGAAACCCCGTATGCCGATTTTGTCCGTAGCGATGCCGCGCGCCAGGGCGTGCCTCGCGCAGCACTGGAGGCCGATGGCAAAACCTTGCGGGTCAGCCTGATCGCCGGCCAGAACGGTTCTCCCAACGGTTTCGAGTTCGCTGGGGTAGCACGTTCGGCGGCGGCCGAAGGCGGTTTTGGCGCGAGCCTGGAGGTGATGTCCAGCGGCAGCGCCATCGAGATTCTGCCGGCCGGGGCCACTGCCAGCGGCAACGGGGTGGCGTTCCATGCCGATGATCTGAACGCCATTGGCACGGCCCGCATGAGCATTGGCGGAGCGCCGACCGTGGTGTATGGCCAGGGCGGCAATTTTGTTGGCTTCGATGCGAACCGTGCCGCCGAGTCGGTGACGTTGCGCCAGGGCGCGACCTTGTCGGCCCCTGAAGTGTTCCTCGTTTCCGGCCTGCCCAGTGGCGCGATTCAAATCGAGCAGGGCGCATCGATCAACACCCTGGGGCGTGGCGAAGCGGCCTACGACTCCACCGATGGTTTCATCTACCAACCCGGACTTCGCAGTGTGCTGGCCGTCTCCAACGGTGTGCTGCAAATGCTCGCGCCGACCGAGGGTGATATTTCCCGAGGGCCTGGCAGTATCTTGATCGGGGACTGTGCACAGGCTACCTGCCAGGGCGAAACCACGCTGTACTCCCAAGGCACCATTGCCTTCGCCACCACCAACACCTTCAGGTTGGGCGACGCGGTGCGTTACGGCACCCGTCACCTGGCGCTGGCGGTCGGTGGGATCAATGTCGGCAGTCCAGAGGCGTTGGCCGCCGCCCAGGCGCGCAATGCACTGCCGTCGGGGCTGACCCTCAACCAGGAGGTCATGAACCGCTTGCTGCGCGGCGATATCGCCAGTGGGGCGCCGGCGCTGGAAACCCTGTCGTTGACCGCCGGCCAGTCATTGAATTTCTACGGCAGCACCACCCTGAGCACCCTGGACAGCAACGGCCAGTCGATGCTCGACAACCTGATGCTCAGCACCCCGGCGATCTACGGCGCCGGCGCGGCCGGCGATGTGGCGTTGATCCAGACCGGTAACTTGATCTGGAACGGGGTCGCCGGTACGCCCGCCGCGGTGATTGCCAACGGCGCCGGCGCCGGCAGCGGCACCCTGGAAATCCGGGCCCGGCGCATCGAATTCGGCTATGGCCCCAACACTCAGCCCGATCCTTTGGCCGACTACGCCCGCCTGGCCCTGGGCTTTGCCAACGTCAATCTCAGCGCCAGCGAACGCCTGACCGCTAACCATAAGGGCAGCCTGGCGGTGTACCAGTCCCAGGGTGCCTATGAAGCCGGCAAGGGCTTCGCCTACAGCGGCGGCAACCTGAATATCAGCACGCCGTTGCTCACCGGCGAGGCCGGTTCGGTCAATCGCCTCACGGCGGGGGGCGACCTGCGTTTGAGCCGCGCGCCGGGTCAGCAGGCGGCCTTGCCGGCCATCGACAGCCTTGGCGCTGAAGTGTTGCTGGCCGGTAACAACGTCGAACTGGACAGCGCCGTGGTCCTGCCTAGCGGCAAGCTGACGGTCAATGCCGAGCATGCCTTGAACCTGACCGACAGCGCACAGCTGGACCTGGCCGGGCGCCAGGTCACCTTCAACGAAGTCAGCCAATACAGCTGGGGCGGCGATGTGATCCTGCAAAGCCGCGAGGGCGATATCCGCCAGGCGGCGGGATCGCGGATCGACTTGTCGGCAGAGAACAACCACGGTGGCAATCTGAAAGTGCTGGCGGTGGGCGAGGGCGGCGGTCAGGTGGATCTGCAAGGCGCGCTGCTCGGCGCCAGCAGCGGGTATTACGACGCCGGCGGCACCCTGATGCCCTACAAGGCCGGCAGCGTCGATATCCGCGCTCAGACCCTGGGGGATTTCGCCGCGCTCAACCAGCGCCTCAACCAGGGCCAGGTGTTCGGTGCCCGCAGCTTCCAGATCAAGCGCGGCGACCTGACCATCGGCAACGAACTCAAGGCCGGCGAAGTCAACGTGTCCGTGGACAACGGCCAGTTGACGGTGCTGGGCAGCATCGACGCCAGTGGCGAGCGGGTCGGCAGCATTCGCCTGGCCGCCAGCCAGGGCCTGACCCTGGCCGGCAGCTCGGTGCTCGATGTCCACGGCACGGCCCTGCGGGTCGACAGCTACGGCAAGATCATCGATTCGCCGAACCGTGCGCTGGTCGAACTCAACTCTGGCCAGGGCCAATTGACCCTGGCCGACGGCGCACGCATCGACCTGCGCCATGGCACCTCGGTCGCTGCCGGTACGGCGCCTGGCCAGTACGACGGCCAGGCCCGCGGGACGCTGGAGCTCAATGCCCCGCGCCTGGATGCCAACGATCCGACCCTGGGCGATATCGCCATCGACGCCGGTGGCCGGCTGAACATCCTGGGGGCTCGCTCCATAGCAGTGAACGGCACCGCCCGTTACACCGATGCCCCCGAGGGCACGGCGCCGGCCGCCAGCGGTCGGCCGTACCAGGTGATCGATCAGGCCTACCTGGACGCCAAGCATCAGGACAGCCAGCGCTTTATCGACAATGCCCTGGGCAATGCCAGCTTGATGAACGGCAAGCTGGCCGGTTTGAACAACGCCAGCTATGCCGACGCCTTCCACCTGCGCCCGGGGCTGGAGATCGTCACCCAGGGCGATCTGGTGATCAGCGGTGACCTGGACCTCTCCGGCTATCGCTATGCCAGCGTCAATCCCCATGCGCAGAAAACCGCGGTGTATGGCTCCGGCGAACCGGGCAACCTGGTGATTCGCGCCGGTGGCAACCTGGATATCTACGGCAGCATCAACGACGGTTTCGCGCCGCCACCGCCGACCCCGGACGATGCCGGCTGGGTCTTGACCCCCGGTCGCCAGGCCTTTGGCGGCGACGTGGTGGTGCCGGGGCCGGGGGTGACGCTGGCCGACGGTAGCCTGTTCCCGCCCGGCAAGACCCTCAACTACGCGTTGCCGATCAAGCCGGTACGCCTGGCGCAGGGGACCGTGCTGCCGGTCGAGGCGACCCTGCAGGCCCCGCTGGAACTGCTGGCCGGCACCGTGCTGCAAGCAGCGGTGCGCGACAGCGCCGGCAATCAGGTGTATGCCGCCGGCACCCTGATCCGCGAGGCCGTGACCCTGGCCAGCGGCATGACCCTGGACGCTGGAACGCGACTGCCCCGTGCGGCCTCGCTGGGCGCCATGACCTGGCCGGCCGGGGTGCCGTTGCCGAGACGCGACAGCTTTGGCCCGAACAACCCGGACGGCGTGCAACTGGCCGGCTCGCTGGCGCTCAAGGTGGGCGCGTTGATTCCGTCGGAAACCGATATCAAGTTGCCGTCCGGGGTGATTTCGGTGCCCCTGCGCACAGTGACCGGCGGGCGCCAGGGCAGTAACTGGGCCGTCGCTCCGTTGTTGCCGGAAGGCTCGTTGTCCTGGTCGATGCGCCTGGTGTCGGGGGCCGATACCCAGGCCGCCGACACCCGGGCGATCAAACCGGTGATGGCTGGCGACCTGACCTTGGCCGATACCCATTACGCGGTCCTCGAGGGGCACGAGACCATTATTATTCCGGGAACTCCGGAGCGTCCGGCGGGGGCCTGGTTCTGGAACGAGCTGGGGGTGTTGATCGACCCGAGTTTCGTCGAAGGCACACGGGTCGCGCCGGCGGATGAGTCCTGGTGCGCCGAAGGTATGTGCAATCGCTTCAACTATGTGTGGAACGACCTCGGGGTGTTGATCGACCCTGGCTTTGTCGAGGGAACACCGGTTCTGGCGGAATATGAATCCTGGTGTGCAGAAGGCCTGTGTACCTCGTTGGGCGAAGCCATCCCCGGCACGCCGGAGCAGGTCATCGTCGGCCCGGTGAACAGAGTGACGCCAGTCACCCAGCACTTCAGCGTATTGCGCACCGGGACCGGGGATCTGGACCTGCTGGCGGCGGGTAATGTGGCCATGCAGTCGTCATATGGGGTCTATACCGCCGGGGCTTCGACGGCCGCACGAGCCGGCGATCTGCAGGCTGCTTTCGATCAGGCGCGCAGTCGGGGCAGCGATGGCAGTGTGCTGGGCAGTGCAGGGGCTGCTTACGAAACCCTGGTCAACGAGGGCCTAGGGAGTCTGTATGCTGCCTGGTACCCGGATCAGGGCGGCAACCTGCTGTTGCGTAGCGGTGGCAGTCTGACCGGCGATGTGTTCAGCAGCTACACCCTTCCGCGTAACGAGAATGCTCGTACTCAATTGGCCAGTTCTAACCTGGGCAATTGGCTCTGGCGTCAGGGGACGGGCGACACGGCCGGGGTTACACCGATTCCTGCCAGTTGGTGGATCAACTTCGGTACTTATGTGAGTGGCCGCGGAGGCGAGAACACCGGTAATCCCGATAGCAGCTTGATTGCGCAGTTGCCAATGCTGGTGGGCTTTACCGGTATCGGCACCTTGGGTGGCGGCAATCTGACCCTGGACGTGGGGGGGGATGCCGGCTTGCTCAGCCGTCGTGGTGCTCCGGACGCGGTTTCCTCGCCACGCAGTCAGGGGCTGGTGCTGGCGGTGGGCAGCAGCGGCCGAGTGACCCCGACAGGCGAGTTGTTGCTGACCGGAGGTGGCGATCTGGATGTGCGCGTCGGTGGCGGTCTGAACCCCGGATTGTCGGCTCGGGCCGCCACCACTACATCATCGATTACTAATCCGCTCTCCACCGACTACACCCAGCAGGATCTGCGTCTGAACGGAGTCTTGAGCAACCTGCGTGGCGCGCTCGGCCTGCAAGCCTCTAGCCTGGGGGGGATTGCCTTGAACTATGGCAGTCTCGCGCTATCCAACGACCGCAAGGAGACCCGCGCCTACGATCCGTTCAATGCGTCCCTGGGCACCGCGACAGGGGGCATGGTGTTGATGCTCGGCGACGCCACGGCCAGCTTGGCCACCCGTGGTGACCTGGTGCTGGCCGGTACGGGCGACCCAGGGCGGACGTCTACTGAAAACGCCTTGGCATTCACCTATGACGGTACTTCTTATGGAACGGGGGGCTATGGCTGGTTCTCGCTGTGGACCGATAGCACTGCGATCAACCTGTTTTCGGCGGGTGGCAATCTGACCCCGAGTGTGCAGGCCGGTGATCTAGGCAATAACGGTCAACCTATTGGCAACCGCAACAGCTCGCCGACCGATGGCCGATTCATCTTCCCTTCGCAATTGAGCGCAGTTGCCGCCAGTGGCGATGTGTTTATCGGCGGCTCGGCGTTGGGGGGTACGAGTAACAACTCGCAGTACTCGTTGCTGTTGGCGCCGTCGACCCAGGGTCGCCTGGAAGTGCTGGCCGGGGATTCGATTTATGCCGGCGGGTATGCCATCAACCAGTCTGGAGCCTCTCTGAGCGCGATGCCCACGCCTTTTACACCGGCATTCGCGGGTTGGGGTATGGACCCTAATAACCCCATAGCTAACCCCATAGTGACTAATCTGAGCAGCGACGGCATTACGATCCCGAACACCAAGGCCGAGTTTTCGCTGTTTGCCTTTGGTTCCAATACCGCCAGCAATCAGTTTGCCAGCCGTGACGCGGCGCGCTTTTATGCGGTTGGCGGGGATATAGTCGGGTTGCGCAGTGGTGAAATACTGAACTTCACCGCCGGTTCACGGCTTGGACAAACCTGGTACGAAGCGGCCGGGCCGGTGTGGATGAAGGCGGGGCGCGATATTGTCAACTCGGGAACTGCTTTGGGCGAGCCGACAGGGATCCCCAACATCATCGCCAGTTCACTGGAGGATAGGTCCGGTAGCGGCACCAGCAGCGGCAACCTGTTTGTCCATAACAACCCCAGCGATATCTCCATCGTTTCTGCTGGCCGCGACCTGCTGTTCAGCTCCTTCAACGTCGCCGGCCCCGGCACGCTGGAGATCAGCGCCGGACGCAATATCCTGATGCAGGACAAGGCCTCGGTGAGCAGTCTCGGTCCGGTGGTGGCCGGCGACTCGCGGCCTGGCGCCAGCATCGTCATGCAGGCCGGGGTTGGGGCCGCCGGCCTGGATTACCTGAAGTTCGTCACGCCCTATCTGGACCCGAGCAATCAGGCCGAGGCCGGCGTGCCGCTGGCCGAGCAACGGGGCAAAGTCGCCAAGACCTATGAAGCGCAATTGTTGCAGTGGCTCAAGGAGCACTTTGCCTTCGAGGGTTCCGGCGACGAGGCGCGGGGCTACTTTGCCAGCTTGCCGGCGGAGCAGCAGCGGGTCTTCGCCCGTCGCGTCTACTTCGAGGAACTGCGTGAGGGCGGCCGCGAATACAACGATGCCAACGGCCCGCGTTTCGGCAGCTTCCTGCGCAGTCGCAATGCGATCGCTTCCTTGCTGCCAACCAAGGATGTGGCGGGCAACCCGATCGTTTACGACGGCGACATAACCATGTACGGCGGCGCGGGCGTACACACCCTGTTTGGCGGCGATATCCAGATGCTCACCCCGGGCGGGCAGCAGGTATTCGGCATCGAAGGTGAAGCGCCGCCGGCCACCGCCGGGGTCATCACCCAGGGCGCCGGCGATATCCAGTTGTATTCCCAAGGCAGCATCCTGCTGGGGCAGAGCCGGGTCATGACCACCTTTGGCGGGTCGATCCTCGGCTGGTCGAACGCCGGCGACATCAACGCCGGGCGCGGCTCCAAGACCACCGTGATTTACACCCCGCCCAAGCGGATCTACGACAACTGGGGCAATGTCACGCTGTCGTCGAACGTGCCGAGCTCGGGGGCGGGGATCGCCACCCTGGCGCCGATTGCCGAGGTGCCCGCCGGGGATATCGACCTGCTGGCGCCCTTGGGCACCATCGACGCCGGCGAGGCGGGGATCCGGGTGTCGGGCAACGTCAATATCTTCGCCTTGCAAGTGGTCAACGCGGCGAATATCCAGACCCAGGGCAAGTCCTCGGGGATTCCGGTGGTGGCGTCGGTCAACACCGGGGCCCTGACGTCGGCCAGTTCGGCGGCGTCTTCGGCGACCCAGGCCGCCGAGGATGTGGCGCGCCAGCAGCAGGCGGCGGCGCGGCAGAACATGCCGTCGGTGTTTAGCGTGCAGGTGCTGAGTTTCGGCCAGGAACGCCTGGCGCCGACCCAGGATGGCGCCAGCCGGGCCAACCCCGGTTACAACCCGGACAGCCCGGTGCAGGTGCTGGGCGCCGGGCCGCTGAGCGATCAGGCGCGCCAGCAGTTGACCGAGGAGGAGCGGCGGCAACTGACCTTATAGGTTCTCTCGTGGCAACACAGTTCGGGGCGATCGTTGATCGCCCCTTTTTTGTCTGCACCTCTAGCGATGGTCGGTCGCCGCCTTTGCGACGATTTATGATTTAGGTAGTGGCAAATTAATGGCATTGCACATTATCCTGCGCCACCCGAATACGCCTGGCGGCGTCGGGCGACCTTGTTTTCTGAATCGGAACTGGATGGATGCCAATGATTGAAGTCGCCATGAAATACCTGAAACTCGCAAGCTTGCTGCTGGTTGCCACGACCTTGTTCGGCTGCGCCACCAGCCGTTCGGTGGTGGATATCGATGGACCTGAAGTGTCCAGTGGCAACGGCCAGAAGGTGGTGATCAATGTGCTCGACGAGCGTCGTTTTGAAGCCGATCCGCGCAGTGCCGACATTCCTTCGCTGAAGAATGGCGAGATCGACGACAAGGCGATCACCGAGCGCGCGATTGCGCGCAAGCGCAATAGCTATGGCATGGGCCTGGGCGATGTGCTGTTGCCGGAGGGCGTCAAGGTTAGCGCGCTGATTGCCAAGAGCATCGGCGCAGCCTATGGCAAAGCCGGTTATCAAGTGGTGCCGAGCACCGAGCAAGCGCCGGATGCCAGGACCATCACCGTGCATGTGGTCGAGTTCTGGTCATGGATGTCGCCGGGTGCGTTCTCCGTTGCGGTGAACAACAAATCGCACCTGAAGGTGGACACCGGTAGCGCGTCCGCGCCTGTCGAGGTCAAGACCTTGAAACGCGAAGGCATGCAGATGATTACCGAGAATGACTGGAAACTGATCACCGAGGCTGGTTTGCAGGCCATCAGCGAGTCCATGGCCAAGCAGCTCTGAATCCAGGGTTGTTCAATTGTCGGGCGCCCGCAGGCTGATGGGGGCCCGAGCGCTTAGTTTCCCGACGCTTGCTCTGTAGCCGCTGCCGCAGGCTGCGATAAGGCCGAAGGCCTTCAGCGATCCCAAAACCTTGCGCCTGCTGCGCAGTCGATCGCAGCCTGCGGCAGCGGCTACAGGTACCGGGTGTCAGGCTTGCAGGCGCCAGCCCATGACGTCGAGCAGGTCGCAGCTGTCGCGCAGCAGGATGGCGCCGGCGTTGGCCAGGTGTTGCAGGTCGGTTCCGTCGGCGTCTTTCAGGTCGAGGCGGGCGAGGCTTTCCAGCACTTGGGTAACGGCCAGCAGGCGGGCTGCGCTGTTGGCGTGGAGGACGTCGAGTGGGGTGTTTTTGTCGATCAGCAGGCAAGGGATGAGGCTGTCGATGCCCGTGAGGGGGATGTATTGCTTGTTCATGGGGTACTCCTTCGCGGATGAGAGGAGCTGCCGTCGTCGCCAAACGAAAGGGTGGCAGCTGCACGCAGGTTGGCGAACCGACCATCCACAAATCGGCAGATCCGAAGATCTCCCGCGCACAGCCGCCATAAAAGATCGCCGCGAACATAAAGGCTCGATGGCAAAGATTGCAAGCGTGACTGCTTGTAGATGAGTGGCCAGGTCGCCAAACCCGGTCGCCTTATGGGCGAGCAAGGAATATAGGACGCGGTTTCCGGGGCGGACAAGTCAGCACTTTCTGCAAGTTGTGTAGGGCCAATCGCCGTCCGTTGTCCTTTGTTCTGCGCGGGTTTCAGAGGGGCAAGCTTTTCAGGATCGCCTGATTCAGCAGTCGATTATGCGCCGTTACGTTCGAGGGCCTATCCCTCACCAGGAACGTACGCCATGGCTTTTGTCATCAGGGAAGGCGACCCCACCACAACCGGCGGCAAGGTCATCGCCGGCTCGGGCACCACCTTTGTCGTGAATCAAAGAGTGGCCCGCATTGCCGACCCGGCTTGGTGCCCGGTATGCCAGACGGTCGGTTTTATCGCCGAAGGCCATCACACCTGGGTGGATGACCAGCAAGCCACGGCGGTGGAGGGCGGCCTGGTGCAATGCGGCTGTCCGACCGGGGCCAACCGGCTGGTCGCCACTCAGTGGACGGTCTGCTCCGGGAACCAGCCGACCATCCCGCTCGACAGCGATTGCGTCGGGCCGGCGGTGATCAATACCCAACGATGGGCCGACGCCATTCATAAGGGCTACCCGCAAAACGAGTTTGCCGATGCGGTGCCGCGGGATCAGGTGCGCGGCCTGAGCGTTGCTCACGGCGATATCGTTTCACCGCCGCTGTCCGTGCAGGACACGCAGCATCTGGTCGAGCCGGGGTTTCATATCGTGCAAACGCCCATGAGCCGAGCTGCGCTGGAGACGGTGCTGTTCGGTCAAGCCGATAAGGCGGTGCTGGAGAAATTCCGTCGGCTCAATCCTCAACTCTCAAACGATGCCAAACCTGGGCAACTCGTCGTGCTCAGTCATCCTGACAACTACCAGTGCACTCGCGAAGAAGCGCTGTTGATGGAAGCGGCGGAGAAGGTCGGTGCGGCCTTGGCGTCTATGAGCGATGGGGAAGCGGCTTTTATGCTCAAGTATCGGGCGCAAGTTGAATCGATACTGTCCTATGGTTCGACTGCCTTAGGTGTCAGCACGGCGGCCGTTGGTAACCATATGGATAGCTTGAAAAGAACGTTGCTGGATATCGAAGCGCTTCATCAGAAGTTCTTCCTGCGAGACGGCCACCTTCGTAGCGTCGAGTTCTTCAGTGAAAGAAAAAAGCTGTTCGTGCAGTTGGACGCTAACCTGACAACCGTCACGAAAATGAGCATTGCCTTCCCTGATCACCCCAAACTCAAGAGTGCCTTGAATATTTCAAGCCGCAGCTTGGTGCATCGCTGGACTCAGGCAGGCGCGGTGGGACAGATACCGGGATACGCAACACAGATTGAAGGTGTTGCAACAGCCTCCAAGGTAATCAAGTGGGGCGGTTGGCTTGGGACAGCGTTGGGCGGTGGAGCGTCTTATGTGAAGGTTCAGGACGTTTGCTTAGCAGGGAATAAGCAGGCTTGTGAGAAGGTACGCTTTACAGAAGCCGGAAGTTTTACGGGGGGAGTGGCCGGTGGTGCCGTTTTGGGGGGATTAATCGGTCTGGGTGGCGCGGGAGGAGTTTGTTTGGCTATTGGAGTCCCTACGGGTGGTATTGGCTCTGTAGTCTGTGGCTTGGTAGTGGCAGGTGGTGGGAGCTACTTTGCCACTAAAGGCGGAGAGTCAGCCGGAGAGTTTTTGGGAGAGCTGATTTATGAGGGAGTAAATACGTGGTAATCACCACAACGCATATTGTTCTGGGTGTGTTTATTGGAGTTACGTTTCTCGGAATGTTTACCCTGATTGGGTACTACTTTTATTTAGGCTATACCCGCATGGATAGCATTCTGGAGGCGGTCAAGAACTGCTCGCTGATCAATAGCTATCGGTTTTATCTATTCATGGGGCCTTGGGGGAAGATGATGATGGTGGCGGGAGTGGGCAACTGTTTGTTGTTCTCGAAATATCTCATTAAACATGGGGCGTTGGACAAGGGGGATATCGAGAACTTTCCGGAGCCTCTCAAGGGGCGATTGCTGATGTTGCAGTACATCGGATGGGTGTTGTTGGCGAGTCTTTTCCTGGAAGTTATCGCAGTCAA
Source organism: Pseudomonas sp. 09C 129 (assembly GCF_002843625.1). Classification (NCBI taxonomy): domain Bacteria; kingdom Pseudomonadati; phylum Pseudomonadota; class Gammaproteobacteria; order Pseudomonadales; family Pseudomonadaceae; genus Pseudomonas; species Pseudomonas sp. 09C 129. The sequence continues at coordinate 3,596,702 of NZ_CP025261.1, forward strand.
AATTCTTAGAGGTTAAATACAACTATAAGGAGCGACTGCCGAGCGAGCGCTTTTCATGTTCAGTATGGGAAATGCCACCCTGTCTGATCAATTTCAGTAAACCGGCATGCAAGCATATCGCTGTATCCACCAGATCATTCCAGACAAGGACAAACCCATGACAGACCTCAAGCCCTCGCAACCGGGGGCTGTCGATGCTATTGCCTACAACCGGGCCTCTTCGGCCTTGCAGCGAGCATTTGCCTTGTTGCAGCAACGTGTCTATCCCGAGCCGGATGCGCCTGAAGAAGCAGCGGTCGCAGCGCTGCACGATCCTGTGTTCGACGCATTTTCGTTCTATATCTGCGCGTCTGACAGGGTGGTCAGCTATGCCGCCGTTGCCATGAAGACCATCGAGCATGGCGGCGATACCTTCGAGATTGGCGGGCTCAGTTGTGTTATGACCGATCCTGACTGTCAGGGACAAGGCCTGGGGCTGAGGACAGTCGCTGCGGCCACCCGCTGTATGGAGCACAGCCATCTCGATATTGGCGTCTTCACCTGTGACCCACCTTTGGCGCGTTTCTATGCCCGGGCCGGTGGTTGGACGATTGCGCCGGATGTGGTCCTGATCGGCAACCGGCACGATGGGGCGTTGCGCAGCGATACGCTGGGGAAGGTCGTGCTGTTGCGGCTGTTTTCGGCGAAGGCCAGGGCGGCGGCGTCGGCATTGGCCAGTGGGGGCATCGATCTGGACCTGCCAGACGGGCAGTTTTTATAGCGGCGATGGTGGTGGGCTGGGAGTCTTGTGTCGTCCATCCAGCTTATCGGCGACAGTGCCGACGCCATCGCGGGCAAGCCTCGCTCCTACACGTTCTCGAGCCCCGATGAACGCGAGGCTCCAGCCTTTTGCGACTCGTCTCCTGGCGGGTCAGGACTATCTGGATTGGTCTTACGGGACCTCCTTCTTTCTTGGATATCCCCTACCCGATTCGAGTACCCGGTGCTCTCAGCGTTGTCATCGCGAACAAACCCCACTCTCTGGTGAATGAAGCTTTTGTGACAAAAGTTCGGTAGCACTTCGCCAGTCCCGTCATGGATATGTGACGCGCTTGAGGGGGCCTTCTGGCCACTGTTCTGAGCCGAGGCGGGACGCCGGGAGTGAGGTGATGGGGACTATGGAACGCTACGCGAAAGTGGGCATGCAGGAGCTGGACCAGCGGCTGTCGAAGATAGTCGAAGCCGCGCGCAAGAAGCCGGTATCGGTCTATCGCTACGGGGCGCCGTGGGTCTGGATCGTTTCCCAGGATGACTGGCAGGGCGCCTTGAAGGAGGTGTCGAGCTACATCCCGCCGGGCCATTCGCTGGTGTTGCTGCGCCCGCAGATCGACGCCTTGCTCGACCAGCACCGCGACATCCTCCAGGGCCTGGATGCCGAGCCCGGCATGCTTATCGCCCCACGCACGGTGATGCACATCCTGCTGTTGCAGCTCTTGTACTCGGTGCCTGGCGAGCAGCAGCTGTACGAGCAGCTCAATTACAACCTGCTGTTTCGCTGGTTCGTCGGCCTGGACCTGAACCACAAGGTCTGGAGCCTCGGCGTGCTGAGCCGCGATATCGCCACGCTGTTGAACGATGCGCGGGCGGTGCTGCTGATCCAGAAAATCATCGGTGAAGTGTTCTGTGGCGCCTTGCTGCAAATGCCCGAGTTCTCGTTGAACTTCGCGCTGCTGCACAGCTGGCTGGCCAAGCACGCCACGACATCGACCTTGAGCAATTGAGGCGGCCAAACGCCGTACAGACGGCGACGGCGGTTTCGACGCGGTTGGACATTCTTGGAAATCTAGGGGGCGGTGTGGAGCATCTGTTCGATAGGGGGCGGCCGGGGCCGACCAGGCGCTGGCTGCCGGTGTGCGGCTGGCTGGCGCTGGTCGCGCTGAGCCAGCCGTTGTTGGCCGAGGAGGGCGGCCCGGTGGAGGGCGAACCGGTGCAAGGCGGCGCATCGCAAGGCGAGGCCGCGCCCGCGCGGCTGGTGGATGTGAATGAGTACTTCGTGCGCGGCAACACCGTGCTCGATGCCCGGGCCATCGAAGAAGCGGTGTATCCCTTCCTCGGCCCGCAGAAAGCCCTGAGCGATATCGAGGGCGCCCGCGACGCCTTGCAGAAGGTCTACCAGGCCCGAGGCTACCAGTCGGTGTTCGTCGAGCTGCCGGAGCAGAAGGTCGAGGACGGCATCGTCTACCTGCAGGTCAGCGAGACCAAGGTCGGGCGGGTGCGGGTGGTGGGGGCCAAGCATTACTCGCCGGTGGAAATCCGCGACGAGGTGCCGGCGCTGCAGGAAGGCGAGGTGCCGGACTTCGCCAAGGTCCAGGGCCAGCTGGCGAGCCTGAACAAGACCCCCGGGCGCCAGGTCATGCCGCTGGTCCGCGAAGGCCAGCGCCCCGGCACCATGGACGTCGACCTGCAGGTGGAGGACCAGAACCCGTGGCAGGCCAGCGTCGGCCTGAACAACGACTACAGCGCCGACACCAAGCACCTGCGGGCGGTCACTAGCCTCGGCTACAACAACCTCTGGCAGCTGGGCCACAGCATTTCCCTGACCTATTTCACCGCGCCCGAGGACCAGGACAACGCCAAGGTCTGGTCCGGTTCCTACACCGCGCCGCTGAACGAGCGCTGGAGCCTGCAGTTCGCCGGCTACCAGTCCGACAGCAACGTCGCCACCATCGGCGGCAGCAACGTGCTGGGCAAAGGGCATTCCTACGGCCTGTCGCTGATCTATAGCCTGCCGGCCAGCGGCGCCTGGGCCAATTCGTTCTCGGTCGGAGTGGATTTCAAGGACTTCGAGGAAGAGCTGAGCCTGGGCGGCGACAGCGACAAGGTGCCGCTCAAGTACGCACCGTTCACCTTCGCCTACAACGGTTTCCGCTACACCGAGACTTCCCAGCTGGGCCTCGGCCTGAGCCTGGTGGCCGGCACCCGCAGCCTGTTCGGCTATGGCAGCTCGGACGAAGACTTCGACTACAAGCGCTACCGCGCCAACCCCAGTTTCGCCGTGCTCAAGGGCGACCTGAATTACACCTACACCTTCGCCAACGACTGGCAGACCGGGTCCAAGGCGGCCTTCCAGCTGGCCTCGGGGCCGCTGGTGTCCAACGAGCAGTTCTCCGCCGGCGGCGCCACCTCGGTGCGCGGCTACCTGGCGGCCGAGCGCACCAGTGACGACGGCTACCTGTTTTCCCAGGAGCTGCGCACGCCGTCCCTGGCCAAGTACCTGGGCGGTTATGTCAACGAATGGCGCTTCTATGCCTTCGCCGAAGGCGCGCGGATGTACCTGCGCGACGAGCTTCCCGACCAGGAGGCCGACTACAGCCTGGCCAGCGTCGGCCTGGGCACCCGCGCCAGCTTGAGCAAATGGCTTTCCGGCAGCCTGGACTGGGGTTACCCGCTGCTTGATGGACCGAACACCCAGAAACAGGACTCGCGCGTGCACTTCAGTGTGCAGGCGACGTTTTGATCTTTCACGGAGTAACTTTCATGCAGCGCTTACTGATTTCCCTGTTGATCTGCCTGGGCTTCGTGCTCCCGGCGACCGCCCAGGCGTGGTGGCAGGACGACTGGCACTACCGCAAGCAGATCTCCATCGACACCACGCCGCAAGGCGCGGCCATCAACCAGGCCCTGGGCCGCACCGCGTTGCTGGTGCGCCTGCACACCGGCAACTTCAGCTTCGACGGGGTCAAGGAAGACGGCTCCGACCTGCGCTTCGTCAGCGCCGATGACAAGACCGTGTTCAACCACCAGATCGAAAGCTTCGATCCGCTGATGGGCATGGCCCTGGTCTGGGTCGATGTGCCGAACGTGGAGGGCGGCCAGCGCCAGGACATCTGGATGTACTACGGCAACCAGAAGGCCCCGGCGACCGCCAACGGCCAGCTGACCTTCGACCCGAACTACATCGCCCTCTATCACTTCGACGGCGCCAACGGCACCCCGGCCAAGGACACCACGGCCTACGGCAACCATGCGCAGAACGCCACCGGCGCGAGCATCGATGGGGTGATCGGCCGGGCCTTGCAGTTCAACGGCCAGCCGCTGCTATTGCCGGCCAGCCCGTCGCTGCAACACACCGCCGACGGCGCCTTTACCTTCAGTGCCTGGCTGCGCCTGGACCAGGCCAGCGGCGAACAGTTGCTGCTGGCCCGGCGTGAAGGGGCCAGCAGCCTGCTGATCGGGGTCAACCAGGGCGTGCCTTTTGTCGAGGTCGACGGCCAGCGCGCGGTGTCGACCCAGCCGCTCAATCCCGGGCAGTGGCAGCACCTGGCCCTGACCGCCCAGGGCAGCCAGCTGGCGCTATTGGTCAATGGCCGCGAAAGCGCCCGCCTGGCGGTGGCGCTGCCGGCGTTCAATTCGCCGCTGGCCATCGGCGCCGATTTGCCGCCGGCATCAACGCCAGGGGCAACGGCCGAGGCCAGTGCCTTCCTGCCGTTCAATGGCGCCATCGACGAGCTGCGCCTGTCCAAGGTGGCCCGTCCCGCCGGCCTGCTGCTGGCCGATGCCGTGGCCCAGGGCGCCGAGTCGAAGCTGGTGGTGTACGGCGTCGATGAAGAACAGTCGGGCTTCGGTTTCGGCAGCCTGGGCTTTTTGCTCAAGGCCGTGCCGGTGGACGCCTGGGTGATCATCGCGGTGCTGGTGCTGATGATGTTCCAGTCGTGGATCATCATGATCCGCAAGAACCGCATGGTCGGCCGCGTCAGCAGTGCCAACCAGCTGTTCCGCGAGCAGTTCGCCCGGGTCGGCACCCGCCTGGAAATGTTCGCCGACGACCGCGATCTGGCCCATCACCTGGAGCATTCCTCGCTGTGGCGCCTGTACCAGGTGGCGGTCCAGGAGATCCGCACCCGTCGCGAGCAGGGCGCCGACACCTCGTCGGTCTCGGCGGCGACCATCGAGGCCATCCGCTGCTCCATGGACGGCGTGCGCACCCGCGAGAACCAGCAGCTCGGTTCCAAGCTCTCGACCCTGTCCAACGCCATCGCCGGCGGGCCCTACATCGGCCTGCTGGGCACGGTGCTGGGGATCATGGTGGTGTTCCTCGGCACGGCCATGGCCGGCGACGTGAACATCAACGCCATCGCCCCGGGCATGGCCGCGGCCCTGCTGGCCACCGCCATGGGCCTGTTCGTCGCGATCCCGGCGCTGTTTGGCTACAACCGGCTGATCACCCGCAACAAGGAAGTCAGCGCCGACATGCGGGTGTTCGTCGACGAGTTCATCACCCGCCTGGCCGAGTTGCATGGCGCCAGCCAGTCCAGTGAAGCCGCGCCCGCGCGGGCTCATAACGCCAGCGTGCCGGCCTGAGGAGAAACGTCATGGCTTCTGTGAACGCCTCCCACGACGACGATGACGACGCGCCAGTGGACAGCATCAACATCACGCCCCTGGTGGACGTGCTGATGGTGGTGCTGGTGATGTTCATCCTCACCGCCACCGCCCAGGTTTCCGGGATCCAGATCAACCTGCCCAAGGCCAGCGCTTCGGTGTCGCTGTCCGAGGCCAAGACCAAGGCGATCTCGGTCAACGACGGCGGCCAGGTATTCCTCGACGCCTACCCGGTGACGCTGTCGGAGCTGGAAGAACGCCTGCGCATGGAAAAGGCCCTGAACCCGGACTTCCCGGTGATCGTGCGCGGCGACGCCACGGTGCAGTACCAGAAGGTCATCGAGGTCCTGGACCTGTTGCGCCGGCTGGAGTTGTCCCAGGTCGGGCTGGTCACCGGCAAACCGAGCCAGGGCTGAGCCATGACCGCACAACAACCTATCCAGTTGCCGCCAGTGAAGAACCGCACGGCGCCGCGCCTGCTCAAGTGGGGCGTGGGCCTGCTGCTCGGGGCCATTGCCGCCTGGCTGCTCTGGCAGTGGGCCAACGACATGAGCGGCGTGCGCCGTGAGGCGCCCAAGGTGCCGACCATCATTCCGCTGCCGCCACCACCGCCACCGCCGCCGGAAAAACCCAAGGAGCCGGAGCCGCCGGTCGAGGAGAAGGTGCCCGAACCGGAACCGACCCCGGAGCCGGAGCAGGTCAAGCCCGAGGAAGAGGCGCCGCCGTCGCCGGTGGACGACCTGGCCAATCCGATGCAGATGGATGGCGATGCCCAGGCCGGCAGCGACGCTTTCAACATCGGCGCCGGCAAGGGCGGCGGCATGGCCGGCTCCGGCGGTGGGCGCCTGGGCAACGGCACCTACAGCCAGTTCCTGGCCTTCACCTTCCAGCGCGTGCTGCGGGAAAACCCGGACCTGCGCAACCAGGCCTTTTCGCTGCAAACCGACGTCTGGCTGAGCGCCGTCGGCGAGATCACCCGGGTCGAGCTGGTCAAGTCCAGCGGCAACCCGCAAATCGACACCCAGGTGCTGGCCGCCTTGCGCGGCGCACCGCACCTGACGGAGCGGCCACCGGCCTCCCTGACCCTGCCTGTTCGCCTGTCCCTGCAGGGGCGGCGCCCGGGTTAACCGAACGACTGATGCAAGTTTTGCCAAAAGGAGCTGTGTGCAAATGATTTCCAACGTGAATCGATTGTCCCTGGCGATCGGCATGGTCATCGCGACCCTGGTGGGACCGGTAGCGGCCGCGCCCGCTGCGCCCTCGGAAAACGCCACGATCAATCTGATCCGTTTGCTGGTGCAGCAGGGCGTGCTGAAACAGGAGCAGGCCGACGGCCTGATCGCCCAGGCCGAGCGCGAAGCGCAGCAGGCGCGCCAGGCCAGCACCGCGGTGGCGGCAGGGCCGGCGGCGACGCCGGGGGATGTGCGGGTGCAATACGTGCCGGCCATCGTCCGCGACCAGATCCGCGACCAGGTCAAGGCCGAGGTCATGGCCACCGCCAAACAGGAGAACTGGGCCCAGCCCAATACCTTCCCGGACTGGGTGTCGCGCATCAGTTTCGACGGCGACATTCGCCTGCGCGACGAGTCGCGCTACTACTCGGGCAGCAACAGCAACGAAATCGTCGACTTCGCCAAGCTCAACGACAAGGGCCCGTACGACGTCAACCCCAACAGCAGCTCCAACCTGCCGCCCTTGCTCAACACCCGCGAGGACCGCGAGAACCTGTTCCGCCTGCGCGCCCGGCTGGGCATGAAGGCCCAGGTCGCCGAGGACTGGACCGCCGGCATCCGCATCGGTACCGGCTCGGACAACAACCCGGTGTCCACCACCCAGACCCTGGGCGGCGGGTTCGGCAAGAAGGACATCTGGCTCGACCAGGGCTACCTGACCTGGAAGGCCACCGACGCGCTGACCCTGACCGGCGGGCGGATCGCCAACCCGTTCTTCTCCACCGACCTGCTGTATTCCAACGACCTGAACTTCGACGGCGTGGCGGCGATCTTCAACCACAAGCTCAATCGTGACTGGGGCCTGTTCGGTACGGTCGGTGCGTTCCCGGTGGAATACACCAACGACACCTCCACCAGCAACGGCTTCGACAAGGAAGAGAGCGACAACAAATGGCTGTACGGCGCGCAGATCGGCGCCAACTGGGCGATCAACGGCAACCACCGGCTCAAGGGCGCATTGGCCTACTACCGCTTCGACGACATCGAGGGCCAGCGCTCCGGTGCCTGCGAACCCTGGGCCGGGGCGCCGGGCTGCGACAGCGACGGCAGCCGCGTGGCCTTCATGCAGAAGGGCAACAGCGTATTCCTGCTGCGCGACATCACGCCCAACCCGCTCAACCCGGCCGCCACCGCGCAGCCGCAGTTCGTCGGCCTGGCCTCGGAGTTCAACCTGCTGGACTTGAACCTTACGTGGGACGCCGACCTGCCGGAGAACTTCAAGCTGCGCAGCCAGGCCAACTACATCCACAACCTGGGTTACGACGAAGGCGAGATGCGCAAGCGCTCCGCAGGCCAGATCGTCAACAACCTGGACAGCAATGGCGAGCTGGAAAGCGGCGCCAACGCCTGGATGGTGCAGTTCACCCTGGGCAACAGCCTGGAGCTGGCCAAGCAGGGCGACTGGAACCTGTTCGCCGGCTACAAGTACATCCAGCCCGATGCGCTGCCTGACGGTTTCAACGATTCCTCGTTCCACCTCGGCGGCACCAACGCCAAGGGTTATTTCCTCGGCGGCAACTACGGCCTGGCCAAGAACGTCTTCGCCACCGGCCGCTGGCTGAGTTCCGAGGCGGTGTACGGCGCGCCGTTCGACATCGATGTCTTGCAGCTTGAAATCAACACGCGCTTCTAGGGCGCAGGGGTGCATTGCTATGAACAGTCTCGATATGAACACGCGAGCCAGGGCAGGGCGCTGTCTGTGGATGGGGCGCGGTCTGTTGTTGACCCTGGGCGTGCTGATGGCCAGCGGGGCCAGCGCCGAAGGCATGGAGGAGCGCCTGCGCACCCAGTTGCGCAGCACCACCCAGCAGTTGCAGGCCCTGCAGAGCGAACAGGCCCAGGCCAGCGCGGCCCGGGTCGCCGCCGAGAACCAGGCCAAACAGGCGCAGGCGCAGATCAAGCAACTGAGCGCCGACCTGGCCAAGGCCCGCGGCGTCGCCGAGCAACTGGCCGGCCAGCAGCAGAACCTGCACAGCCAGGCCCAGGCGCAGATGGCTGCCAGCAGCGAGCAGATCGGCAAGTTCAAGAAGGCCTATGACGAACTGCTGGTCATGGCCCGGGCCAAAGAGGCCGAGCGGGCCAGGCTTGAGGCGCAATTGAGCGAGCGTGACACACAAGTGCAGCAATGTTCGGTCAAGAATCAGCAGATGTATGGCGTGGCCAAAGAGATTCTCGCGGCCTACGAAAAGATCGATGTGGCCGAAGTGATGAAAATCCGCCAGCCGTTCGCCGGCGGCGCTCGGGTCAAGTTCGAGGAACTGGCCCAGGGCTTTGGTGACGAGTTGTACAAAACCCAGTTCGATGCCCCGCGGGCAGCGAGCACTCACTGAATACCAGGGAAGAATCGAGCATGACTGAACAAGCGCAACTGATCGCCAGCGTCACCCCGCAGAGCCTCACCGAGCTGCTGCAAGGGGCCGGCTACCGGGTCAACCAGACTGACCAGAACGGCATCGTGCAACTGCTCAGCGCCAGCCAGGGCATCGGCTACGCCGTGCGCTTCGGCAACGCGGCGGGGGCTGAACAGGGCCGCTATGTGGACTTCACCTTCAGCTGCGCGCTGCGGGTCCAGGGCGAGTTGCCGGCGGGCCTGGCCGAGCTGTGGAACGCCTCGCGGCGCTTTGCCCGGCTGTCGGTGCAGGGCGAGTTCCTGGTGATGGAAATGGACGTGGTGGTGGCTGGGGTCGGCCACGATCACCTGCGCAGCCAGCTGGAACTCTGGGATCGGTTGTTGCAGGAATTCATCGTCTACCTGCGCGACTACAGCCAGCACGCCGCGCGCCTGCAGGCCCAGGCCGATGCACCTGAAACGACGCCTGACGCAGCGCCCGCGGCCGCCGCCGAGGCTGTCGTTGAGGTGCCTGGGCAGTGAAGAAGCCAAGCCTGGTGGTCGGTGTCGGCGCCCTGGCCCTGGTGGCGCTGGCGGTGTGGCTGGGCGTACGCCCGGGCAGCGACCCGGTGGCGGCGCAACAGCCCAGGGTGGCGGTAGCCAGCCCGGTCGACGACGGTCCGGCGGTGGCGCGCCTGGGTAACCAGCGGGTGGCGCCGGAGGAGCTCAAGGCGCTGTTCGCGGCGTTGCCCGAGGCGTCCCGCGAGCAGCTGCGGGGCAATCGCCCGGCCCTGGAAAACTGGATTCGCACGCGCCTGGCGGAAAAGGCCGTGCTCGAACAGGCCGATGCCCAGGGCTGGCGCCAGCGTCCGGAGGTGGCCTTGCAGACCCGGGTGGCCACTGAGCAGATCGTCTTTCGCGACTACTTGCGCTCGGTCAGCCAGGTCCCGGCCGGCTACCCGAGCGAGGCCGAGTTGCAGCAGGCCTACGACGCGGGCAAGGCGCAGTGGCAGACCCCGGCCTTGTACCGGGTCAGCCAGATCTTCCTCGCGGTGAATGAGCCGCAGGCGCTGGAGGCGACACGCAAGCAGGCCCAGGAACTGAGCAAGAAGGCCCAGGCCGCCCCCGGCGAATTCGCCGCCCTGGCCAGCCAGTATTCCCAGGACCCCGACAGCGCCCGGCGCGGCGGCGACTCCGGGTTGCAGCCATTGCAGCAACTGCTGCCCGAGGTCCGCGGTGCGGTGGCGCGCCTGAAGGTCGGCGCGGTGTCCGATGCGGTGCAGAGCGCGGCGGGTTTTCATGTGCTCAGGCTGACCGAGCAGCAACCGGCCCGCACGGCGACCCTGGACGAGTTGCGCGAACGCCTGACCCAGGCCCTGCGGGCGCAGCGCCAGGAACAGATCGCCAAGGCCTACCTGGAAGGCATGCTCGACACCGCGACCCTGAGTATCGACGGCGCGCAGTTGAACAAGGTGCTGGAGGAGAAGCTGTAGGGGGCGGAGTGGCCGATACCGCTATGGACGGCAACGCCGGCCAACCTGCTACGAATAACGTGCAATGGATGCCATCACCCACACGACAGGGAGTCACTCATGTCCTTTCTCGAACCCGTCCCGATCTCGGGCATCACCCCCTACATCGCCCAGGCCGAACCCCGGGAAGCCTGGCTGGCCCTGGCCGCCGGGATCGAGCCGGAGCTGGCCCAGTATTTCCTGGTCACCGCCCGTTGCGGCTGCTTCATGCAGGCGGCGCGCAGCCTGAACATCAAGTCGACGCTGCTGCGCAAACAGCTGGCGCACCTGGAGGAACAGTTGCGCCGCCCCTTGTTCAGCTTCCAGGGCAGCGCCCTGAGCCTCAGCCGCGAAGGCCAGCAGCTCAAGGCGCAGCTGATCGCCCTGGCCCACGAGCGCATGCTGCCGGTGCTCGAACAGCCGCTGCTGCGCCTGGCCGTGGCCGAGTCGATCCTGCACGACATCCTCGGTCGCGACTTGATTGCCCTGTTGCGGCGCAACGCCAGCGTGCGCCTGGAGATCATCTCCATCGACAGCGAGCTGTCGTTGCGGGCCCTGAGCGCGGACGTGGTGGTGTGGCTGGGCGGGGTGGATTCACCCAAGCCGGGGCCGAGTTTCGTCACCAGCGCGCCACAGCCGCTGGTGCGCCTGGACTACCTGCCGCATATCGCCAAGCGTTATTCGCGGGTCGCCGCGCGCCCCGACAGCCTGGACGACCTGGCCGACTACATGCTGGTGCAATGGCAGCAGGACCGTCAGGTCGAGCCGCTGCGGCCGTGGAACCAGCTGGTGGAGCAGCGCCTGGCGGGGGTGGTGCAGGTGCATTCCTACGAACTGATGCTGGAGATGATCCGCTGCAGCGCCTGCATCGGCCTGCTGCCTCATTACATGAGCCGCTTCGACCGCGGCCTGACGGCACTGCCCGGGCTGTTCGACGAGGCCATGGCGCGCCAGGTGTGGATGGCGGTGAACGCCGAAGTGGAGCACGACGCCGAAGTACAACAACTGGTCGACCTGATCCTCAATACCTTCCGGGAACGCAGCGAGTGGTTCGACTTCGACGGCACGCCTCCGTAGGAGCGAAGCTTGCTCGCGATGGCGTCCTGCCTGATACACCGCGGCGCAGGCATCGCCAGCAAGCTGGCTCCTACAGAGAGAATCCCTGTGCCCGGCGCTCGCCATCCGCGGCGCTGGCGCTCTACACTCATCGGCTGTATCGCATGAACCAAGGAAGACTTATGCCCGCAGAGATCCCCAGCATCGTCATCGAACGTTTCAGCGAAGCCCATGTGCAGGGCGTTACCGCGCTGTACAACGACCCCGCGGTCGCCCGCCAGGTGCTGCAGATGCCGTTTCAGTCCGCCGAGGTCTGGCGCAATCGCCTGGCGCCGGACAACGAACGGCGGGTGGCCCTGGTGGCGCTGCACCAGGGCGCGGTGATCGGCAGTTGCAGCATCGAGCAATACTCGCGCATCCGCCGCGCCCACTGCGGCAGCGTCGGCATGGGCGTGGCGGTGGAATGGCAGGGCCAGGGCGTTGGCAGCCGGCTGTTGGCGACGGTGCTGGAGGTGGCGGACAACTGGATGAACCTGCAACGGGTAGAACTGACGGTGTTCGCCGACAACGAAGCCGCCCTGGGCCTGTACCGCAAGTTCGGCTTCGAAAGCGAAGGCCGGCTGCGCGACTACGCGGTGCGCGACGGCCAGTATGTCGACGTCGTGAGCATGGCGCGCCTGCGCCGCACGCTCCAGGCCTGACTCGCCCCTGTAGTCGCTGCCGCAGGCTGCGATCGCCCGGAACGGGCGTGGCGATCTTCCGGGCGCCAGAGGTCCTACGACCAGCGTGGCCCGGACCATCGCAGCCTGCGGCAGCGGCTACAGATCATGTCTCTTGATCGCCCAGGGCAAACGCCACCGCCGCCCGCGCATGCAGCTCGGTGGTGTCCAGCAGCGGCAGGGGGCTGTGTTCGGGCTTGAGCAACAGGCCGATCTCGGTGCAGCCGAGGATGATGGCCTGGGCGCCGCGCTCCATCAGGGCCTGGATCACCTGCTGGTAGCGCTGGCGCGAGGCCTCGCTGATGACGCCCACGCACAACTCGTCGTAGATGATCCGGTGCACGGCCTGGCGGTCCACGGCGTCCGGCACCAGCACCTTGAGGCCGCGATCGACCAGGCGCTGCTTGAGGAAATCCTGTTCCATGGTGAAGGCCGTGCCCAGCAGGCCCACGCTGAGGGTGCCGGCCTCGAGGGCGGCTTCGGCGGTCGGGTCGGCGATGTGCAGGAAGGGCACCGAGAGCACGGCCTGAATCTCGTCGGCGACCTTGTGCATGGTGTTGGTACAGAGCACCACGCATTCAGCGCCAGCGGCCTCCAGGCGGCGCGCCGCATCCACCAGGATCCCGGCCGCGAGGTCCCAGCGCCCGGCGTGCTGGGCCTGTTCGACAGGCCCGAAGTCGACGCTGTACATTAGCAACCGCGCCGAACGCAGCGGCCCGAGACGGTCCCGTACCTGTTGGTTGATAAGGCGGTAATACTCGGCGCTGGACTCCCAGCTCATGCCGCCGATAAGGCCGATGGTGTGCATACACAGCTCCTGTTGCTGACAAACCTGAATGCCGAGAGTGTCCCGTGACGCAGCCCCGCGATCTATCAAGAAATTTCACATGCCCGGCGTGCTGAGCAGCAAAGTCCAGGATCACGAGCGGCTGCGCCGCGAACTGCTGGGCGGCACGCTCGACCTGCAATTGCTGCCGCGCGCGGCCTACAGTGCGCGCGATCCGCTGCAGTGGCAAAGCCTCGGTGTGAGCCTGGAGCGCCAGCAGGGCGTGCATGCCATCGGCAGCGACCGGCGCGAGGATTTTGACAGCTGGCCGGGGACCCTGGCCTTGACCCCGGCCGGGGTCGAGGTGTTTTCCGAGTCGCCCCAGGGCGGTGAATACCTGCTGCTGCGCTGGCTGGCCGCCCCCCAGGCCCTGGGCATCGCCCGCGGTTCGCGACGCCTGCAACGGCCCGGACATGCCCGGGCCCTGGCGTTGGGGCGCCAGGCGCGGCGGCTGTTGCTGGAACCCGCCGGCGACCCATTGGCCCTGGAACAATGTGCCCTGCAGTTCGCCGGCCTGGCCGCCCTCGATCCAGCACCGGCCAAGGCCGCCAGGCGCACCGAGTTCGGCCGGGTGCTGACGCTGATCGAGCAGCAGTACGCCGAGCCCCTGTCGCTCGGTGAACTGGCGGCCTGCACCGGGCGCAACGAACTGCGCTTTTTACGCGACTTCACCCGCGCCATCGGCATGACGCCCCATGCCTGGCTGGTCGAAGTCCGGGTGCAGGCGGCGCGCCGGCTGATCGAACGCAGCGACCTGCCGCTCGCCGCCATCGCCCTGGAAACCGGCTTTGCCCACCAGTCCCATATGGGCAGCGCCTTTCGCAAGGTCCTCGGCCTGACCCCGAGCCAGTACCGCGCAGTTTTTTAGTCGTACGCCGACACCCCCCATCTGCCATGCTCAAGGTCCGCAACCGCGGTTTCTCGAAGAGGCATGAACATGGACGACGTACGGCAACTGGGCGAGATGCTTCGGCGCTATGCAGAAAGCGAAGCCCACAAGAAACAGCTGTTCGAAAGCCAGAAGGTGGTCTGGGCGAGCCGTATCACCGAGCTGTTCGAGCATATCCAGCAATGGCTGGCGCCGGTGCTGATGCCGGACCTGCTGGCCTTGAGCCGGGAACCCTACCTGGCCTTCAGCCCCAGCGTCCCGGTGAAAACCTCGACCTTCAAGACCGAGAAGCTGACCCTCGTCATCGTCGGCAAACCGGTGGAGTTCGTGCCCGATGTGATGGGCGCCGCCGGGCAGATTTCCCTGGCGGTCATGGGCCTGACCGCCGCGCGTTACGGCAGCGTGTCCCTGGTGGGCTTAGCCGACGGCAGCTGGCAATGGCGCCAGGCCAACGGCCTGAAGGAGTCCGACGTCTTTACCTTCGACGGCAACTTCCTGGCGTCGCAGTTGCAGGCGCTGATTCCCCGGGAGCGTGGGTGAGGGCCCGGGATCAGGGCTGCGCAGCTTCCAGCACCTTGAGTTGATAGGTCCTCTGTGCTTCCTGCCCTGTGCATTGAGTACCGTAGCTGCTGGTATACGCGTTGATGGTATAGGTGCCCGGTGTCAGCGGTTTACCGGTGATCAGCGCGTAATGGGTTCTTTTCTGGTAACTCAACTCCAGCCCCTCGGGTAACGGATGGTCGGGGTGAATATAAAAACCGGTCAGTGGCGTATCGGCGCCCACCACCTCCAGCTTGACGCTGAACGGCTGGCCGACGACGGCGGTGGGCAGGGTCTCTGGCTGCATCGTGAGATCCGGGCGGGTATAGCAGCCCGGAAGAAATCCCAGCCCACAACCGCTGAGCATGAGTGAAAGACCAATAGATGAAATCAGTGCGCGCTTCATGGGAGTTTCCTGGGAGCTGTTCAAGGGATCTTGCTGAACACAAGGCCGCCGTATATGTATTTGAGAATGGTCTGCAGGGTCGATCCCGCTGGGATCTGATGCAATAACTCACCCCAGGAAAAGATCATCGAGGAACTGATGGTGTCACTGGGTGCCGTGGTCGAGGTGATGGGGCCGGATAAGGTTTTCGCTGGTTGCTCCCAGGTCACCCAGTGGTTTTTCATTTGCCCTGCATTGGCTGCCAGCATCCCCGCACCGATAAGGGTCGCCATATGAGTGCCGGGGCGGATGTACTGGAACAGTTCGCTCAACTGATCCTGGTTTATATGGGACGAGAACTGGATGTTGTCGAAAAGAATCTCGGCTCCCGCTTGTTTGAACCATTTTCCGAGCCCGGCGGGCAGGGTGATCCCGGAGAACATGTCATCCGGCTCGTCATAGGCGAACAGCAGGTTTTCACTGTCGCGCAAGCAGGCCAGGGTGATCCAGTCGATAGCCCAAATGCGGTCGCCTTCTGTGCCACGGCTGAAGTTTTTCGGATTGCAGGCGCCGTGGCTCGGCTTGATGTGCAACTGCCCGATGGTGGTTTCACCCGTTTCCCATAGCTCGGTGATGGCTTTTGCGTACAGGTCGGGACGGTCCATCAGCAAGGCATAGAAGAAGGTGGCCGGACCGCAGAGGCTGGTGTCTTTCTGGTCGGGGTAGGGGCTGATTGGATGAAAACGTTTCAGGCTGCCGCCTTGCGCCTTTGCCAGGCGAGCCTCGATCTGCTCGTGAATCTTGCTCTTCTCGAACGGGTCTTGCGGGGTGCCCATGGGGTGAGCCTGATCGTTGAAAATCCGCTCCTTCATAGGCGCCGCTTGAAAGTCGTCGAGAATTTTTGCTGCCGCTGCCCGCGGATCAGCGACGACCGCCGGGATGGTCGGAGCCAGTGCCGCCACGGCTGGCGCGCCAGCCAGCGCTGCGGCCTGTGGGGCAGCGGCAGGCACTAGGGCCGCTGTGGCCGCCGCCAGGTTCGGCATCGCCGACACCGCGCTGACCGGCGCCGCTGTAACGGTATCGCCAATGATCACACTGCCCGAACCGCCGACGATAATGCTGCCGTGGCTACCGGTACTGCTCTGTACCGCTGCATTACGGCCATTGATGAAGACGGTTGCCGACACCCCACCGACGATCGCCGCGCCGCAGGCGCTCTGGTCGTCGCGCCGGGCTGCGGCCAGGCCGTCGGGTCGGTTCCCCGGGCTGCTGGTTTTCCGCTCATTTTCGAAACGTCCGTGTTTAGTCAGCGGCGAAGACTAAGCGAAACCCCGGCCGCTGGCCAATCGGTTGTCCTTGGCGCGCAGTGGCGATCAGGCCGCGAGGCGGGGTCAGACCTCCATATTGCCCCAGCCGGGCCTGGCGGTTTGCGGTTCCGGCGCCACGGCGTCGATTTTCTTGCCGGTGGCCAGTTCCACCCGGCGCGCCACGTCCGGGTCGTCGGCGAAGGGGATCAGGCTGGCGTCGTCGAGGCTCTTGGCCGATTGATGGCGCAGGCAGTAGCCGATGCTGAGGTAGAGGAAGGTCACGCCGAGCAGGTCAAGGGCGAATTCGATCATCGGGGGGCTCGCTGTGCTGCAGGAGGGATGAGCGACGCGGGCCGGGTGTGGCCCGCGTCGTGCTCTTGGGCGATCAGGCGATCTGGGCGTCGCTGAGGGCCAGGCGCGGGTCGGCCACGCGCACGGTGCGCCAGGTGTTGTAGGCCATCAGCAGCATGCCGCTGAGGAAGAACACACCACCGGCGAAGCGCACGATAAAGCCCGGGTGGCTGGCCTGCAGGGCCTCGACGAAGGAGTAGGTGAGGGTGCCGTCGTCGTTGACCGCGCGCCACATCAGGCCCTGGGTGATGCCGTTGACCCACATCGAGGCGATGTACAGCACGGTGCCGATGGTCGCCAGCCAGAAGTGCAGGTTGATCAGTGGGATGCTGTGCATCTGCTCACGGCCGAAGACCTTGGGCACCATGTGGTAGATGGCGCCGAAGGTGATCATCGCCACCCAGCCCAGGGCGCCGGCGTGGACGTGGCCGATGGTCCAGTCGGTGTAGTGCGACAGGGCATTGACCGTCTTGATCGCCATCATCGGCCCCTCGAAGGTCGACATGCCGTAGAAGGCCAGGGACAGCACCAGGAAACGCAGGATCGGGTCGGTGCGCAACTTATGCCAGGCGCCCGAGAGGGTCATCATGCCGTTGATCATGCCGCCCCAGCTCGGCGCCAGGAGGATCAGCGACATGGCCATGCCCAGCGATTGCGCCCAGTCTGGCAGCGCGGTGTAGTGCAGGTGGTGCGGGCCGGCCCAGATGTACAGGGTGATCAGCGCCCAGAAGTGCACGATGGACAGGCGATAGGAATACACCGGCCGCCCGACCTGCTTGGGCACGAAGTAATACATCATCCCGAGGAAACCGGTGGTCAGGAAGAAGCCCACCGCGTTATGGCCGTACCACCACTGGACCATGGCGTCGGTGGCGCCGGAATACACCGGGTAGGACTTGAACCAGTCCACCGGGATCGACAGGTGATTGACCACGTGGAGCATGGCGATCACCAGGATAAAGGCGCCGAAGAACCAGTTGCCGACGTAGATGTGTTTGGTCTTGCGCTGCACCACGGTGGTGAAGAACACGATGCCGTAGACCACCCAGACCACGGCCATCCACACCGCGCCGGAGAATTCGATTTCCGCGTATTCCTTGGTGGTGGTGTAGCCCAGCGGCAGGGTGACCAGCATGATCAGGATCACCGACTGCCAGCCCCAGAAGGTGAAGGCGGCGAGCTTGTCGGAATACAGCCGCACCTGGCAGGTACGCTGCACCGCGTAGTAACTGGCGGCGAACTGGGCGCTGCCGGCGAAGCCGAAGATCACCAGGCTGGTGTGCAGCGGGCGCAGGCGGCCGAAGCTGGTCCAGGGCAGGTCGAGGTTCATTTGCGGCCAGACCAGCTGGGAGGCGATCCACACCCCCATGGCCATGCCGATCACGCCCCAGACCACGGTGGCGATGACGAATTGGCGTACCACCTTGTAGTTGTAGGCCGGTTCCATTGTTGCTGTGCTCATGGTCAATGCTTCCACGGTTGCAAAGGCTTGCCAGGCCACCCGGCCTGGCATGCCATGCACTGTAGAAAGCACGGGCGAAACAAAACAGGCTCAGAAAAACTGCATTAATACGGATCAGATTGACCGCCTGCCAGCACAGGCCCGAGAGCTGCTGATACGGTTTTTTAGTGTTTACCTGAATCTGTAACGTCCTGAGCTGCAAGTGCATAGTCACCGCCACACCAAAACCCCCGGTTCACCCCTGGAATGCATAACCCCGTGGCCACCCTGGCCCTGTAGCCGCTACCGAGCGCAGCGAGGCAGCGAATGGGCGGCATCCCGACGGAGCGCTCGCAACCCGGATGGTGCGGTCTGGCTGACAGAGCGCATATGCCGGTTTTGCGGCTGCCTTGCAGCCGATCGCAGCCTCGCAGCGCTCGGCAGCGGCTACAGGATTACAGCGGCTTCAAGGGCGGGATCGGGGTCAGCACTGATGAGGCCGTGACATGTATCACTATGACGAGTACGACCGGGCCCTGGTCTTTGAACGGGTGGCGCAGTTTCGCGATCAGGTCGAACGCTTCATGGCCGGCGAGCTGAGCGAAGAGGAGTTCCTGCCGCTGCGCCTGCAGAACGGCCTGTACATGCAGAAGCACGCCTACATGCTGCGGGTGGCCATTCCCTACGGCACCCTCAGTGCGCGGCAGATGCGTACCCTGGCCAGCATCGCCCGCGACTACGACCGCGGCTACGGCCACTTCACCACCCGGCAGAACATGCAGTTCAACTGGATCGAGCTGGCCCAGGTGCCGGACATCCTCGAACGCCTGGCCAATGTCGAGATGCATGCGATCCAGACCTCCGGCAACTGCGTGCGTAACATCACCACCGAAGCCTTCGCCGGGGTGGCCGCCGACGAGCTGATGGACCCGCGGCCCCTGGCGGAGATCCTGCGCCAGTGGTCGACCATCAACCCGGAATTCCTGTTCCTGCCGCGCAAGTTCAAGATCGCCATCTGCTCGGCCCGCCAGGACCGGGCGGCAATCATGATGCATGACATCGGCCTGTACCTGTACCGCGACTGGCGCGGGCAGATGCTGCTGCGGGTGATGGTCGGCGGCGGCCTGGGGCGCACGCCGATCCTCAGCCAGCAGATCCGCGACGGCCTGCCGTGGCAGCACCTGCTGTCTTACGTCGAGGCGGTGTTGCGGGTGTATAACCGCCACGGCCGGCGCGACAACAAGTACAAGGCGCGGATCAAGATCCTGGTCAAGGCCCTGGGTATCGAGGCCTTCGCCAAAGAGGTGGAGGAGGAGTGGCAGCACCTCAAGGACGGCCCGGCGCAACTGACCGAGGCCGAATACCAGCGGGTCGCCAGTGCCTTTGTGCCGCCGCTCTACGAGCGCCAGCCGGTCACCGATCTCGACTACGGCAGCCGCCTGGCCGAGGAGCCGGCTTTCGAGCGCTGGGTGGCGCATAACGTCAAGCCGCACAAGGTGCCGGGCTACGCCAGCGTGGTGCTGTCGACCAAGCCCGGCAGCGCCTCGCCGCCCGGAGACGTGACGGCGGCGCAGATGGAGGCGGTGGCCGAGTGGTCCGAGGCCTTCGGCTTTGGCGAGATCCGTATCGCCCACGAACAGAACATCGTCCTGCCGGACGTGCCCAAGACCGCGTTGCATGAACTGTGGCGGCTGGCCGGCGAACAGGGCCTGGGCTGCGCCAACGTCGGCCTGCTGACCGACATCATCGCCTGTCCCGGCGGCGACTTCTGCGCCCTGGCCAACGCCAAGTCGATCCCCATCGCCCAGGCGATCCAGGCGCGTTTCGACAACCTCGACTACCTGCACGACCTGGGCGACATCAGCCTGAACATCTCCGGCTGCATGAACGCTTGCGGCCATCACCACATCGGCAATATCGGCATCCTCGGCGTCGATAAGAACGGCAGCGAGTGGTACCAGATCACCCTTGGCGGCGCCCAGGGCAAGCACAGCGCGCTGGGCAAGGTCATCGGCCCGTCGTTCAGCGCCGAGCAAGTGCCGGGGGTGATCGAGCGCATCATCGCCACCTTCGTGCGTTACCGAGAGAGCGAAGAGCTGTTCGTCGACACCGTGCAGCGCATCGGCCTGGAGCCGTTCAAGGAGCGGGTCTACCCGAAAGTGCTGGAGGCGCAGCCATGAGCCCGCAGCGCGACCGCGCAATAGAAAGCACAGCCATGAGCCAGGAGTTACAGCCATGAATAATTTGCTGCGTCTGCAAGATGGCCAGGCCGGGCGGGTCGAGGACGATCCCTGGAGCCTGGTGCGCGAGGTGGACGGCCCGCTGCCCCAGGGTCCGTTGATTCTGCCGCTGGCCCGCTGGCTGATCCGCCGCATCGAGCACGAGCCGGCGCGGGACGGGGTCTGGCTCGGTCCGGACGACGAGGTGGAAAGCCTGCGACCCTGGCTCAAGCTGATCCCGCTGATCGCCCTGGACTTTCCCAGCTTCCGTGACGGCCGTGCCTACAGCCAGGCCTACTTGCTGCGCACCCGGCTGGGCTGGATGGGCGAATTGCGGGCGGTGGGCGATGTGCTGCGCGACCAGCTCAGCCATATGCGCCAATGCGGTTTTGACAGCTTTGCCATCCGCGAAGACAAATGCGCCGACGACGCCCTCAAGGGGCTGGCGGGCATGAGCGTGCTCTACGGGCGCTCGGCGATCGAGCCGCGGCCGCTGTTCCGGCGCCGCTGAGATCCGCCGCCGCTGAAGAGCAGCGCCTGCCCGGGCTGGCGCTTCGATCGATGCTCACAGTCGCCCGGGAACAGGGCAGGCAACGGCCATTGTCTGGTCGCCAGGGGCATTTGTCCTTGGGTCGATGATGGCGCTTTGGTAGAGTCGCACCTCTTATGAAGGAGCCAGGGATTGGCGTCTGGCGATCAGTCGCCGGCGTGCCTGGCATGGGCCATCCATGGAAGAGAGTCGCGGCTGTGAGCGTTGCTAAAAAGATACTCGGGTTGTTTTCGTTGTTGCTGCTCCTGACCCTGTGGGTCGGCTATTTCTATGTGTACCAGGATGCCCGCAGCGGGCGCCTCGGCGACCCTCTCGACAGCTACGGCTGGTGCGGCCCTGCCGCGGATTCGGCGCATTCCTTCAAGCGCGACTACCTGCTGCTCAGGGTCACCAACAGCACCCAGGGCGAGTTCAAGGT
This sequence comes from Pseudomonas sp. 09C 129, assembly GCF_002843625.1. NCBI lineage: Bacteria > Pseudomonadati > Pseudomonadota > Gammaproteobacteria > Pseudomonadales > Pseudomonadaceae > Pseudomonas > Pseudomonas sp. 09C 129. The sequence goes on from NZ_CP025261.1 coordinate 3,617,836, forward strand.
CTCGGGGGAGGTCAACGTTTCGGAGCGCACCTACAACCGCTACGAGCTGGGCCGCTACCCGCTGAAACTGCGCCTGGAACCCTTGCAGTCCACCTACAGCATGCCGCCGTTGTTCTTTGAAGAGGTCAAGGTCAAGCCCTTGAACCGCAACTTCAGTTCGCCGCACAAGAATGCCTATGCCGACCTGGAGAGCCGGCCGATCCGGGTCAACGGCGAGTCCAGCCGGTTTCCCTTTGAGGTCTACCGTTACGGCTACAAGCCGGTGCTGTACATCCTCAAGGGCAACGAGCAGGTCGACCTGCCGTTCAAGCGCATCACCACGCAGTTGAACCTGTCCAATACCTTTACCCCGACCCGCCTGTACAACCCGGCGGACTACATCGCCGAGCAGAACAGCCTGGTCCGGCCCGGCGACTATCCCGCCTATGGCGCCAGCGAGTGCGCCTTCAGCATCGAGCGCAAAGGCTCGTTCAAGATCATCGTGCTGCTGTTGTTGCTGGTGCTGTGCCTGCCGCTGTTGATGGTGCTGTATCGCGACGAGCCGACCATCGACTTTCTTGCTACCTTGCTGGGCGTGGCGGCGGTGCGGGTGTTCCTGGTCGGGCCGTTGCAGGACTACCAGTTGTACGGCATCGACTTCGTATTTGGCGCCGTGATCATCCTGGCCGGGACCTTTTCCCTGCTCAAGGCCATGCGCATCAACGCCTTGCGCGAGGCGGCGGCAAGGCGCGGAACCACCTGGTAATGGGGAGAGGTGCAGCGTTGACGCTGCACCTGTATCTTTCCGATCTGCTAAGAATTCTCTGGCCTGCTTTGGCGATTAATCCGCTTTTGCTGTGCTGATATGCCCGCTATTGGCTATACCTACACTTCCTAAAACCAGTAGCGCTTCCGGATTTCTGACAGGAGTTACCCTATGAAGCTCGCATCAATGATGAGCACGCTGTGCCTGGCCTCCCTAGGGTTGGTGGGCTGTTCCAGCAACGTCACCCAACCCGACGAGTACTCCGGTTTTCTCGGCGACTACAGCCAGCTCAAGGAAGCCAAGTCGCCGTCCGGCGTCGAGGTGATGCGCTGGGTCGATCCCAAGCTGGACCTGAAGCAGTACCGCAGCGTCTATATCGAGCCCACCCAGTTCTACCCCAAGCCGCAGCCGACGGTGAAGATCCCGCAGAACACCTTGTACGGCATCAACCGCTATTACGACGAGGCGCTCAAGCGCGAGATCGGCAAGGACTTGCCGCTAGCCACCGCGCCGGGGCCGGGGGTGATTGTGGTGCGCGCGGCGATCACGGCCGTGAGCAGCAAGACCGAAGGCCTGAAGCCTTACGAAATCATTCCCATCGCCCTGGTGGCGGCGGCGGTGAGCACGGCCAGCGGCATCCGCGACCAGGAAACCACCCTGGGTACCGAGGCGCAGTTCATCGACGGCGGCAACAACAAGGTGATCGCCCAGGTGGTGCGCAAGGGCAGCGGCAAGCCGCTGCAGAACGACACCCAGGTCATGCAGCCTGCGGACGTGAAAAACGTCATCGACGGCTGGGCCTCCGACCTGCATCAGTCCTTCCAGAAACTGAAAAAACAGTAGGGCCGGGGTTTCTCCCCGAGCTTTTTTGCCCACTGCGTCGGGGTCAGGGCGAATACCTGACCCCTTCACTGAGCAGTTCCGGCAGTCAATCAAGAACACAGGTTTCGCTGGCGAGGCGAGGGCGCCAGGCCTGCTGACGGCATCGTCCGTGACAGGTTTTCACATCCGCGGCAGGGCGGCGTGCGCCAGGATCGAGTGGCAGCGGAGTTTCAGGCTGCGCCTTCTTGTTCATGTGAATTGTGATTATTTCCATGTTTTTATAGTGGTTAAGTTAAAGTGATTTGTTAAGTTAAATAAATTCAATAAAAACAGGTTGTTATAGACTGATTGTGATGTTTTTAATTAAGTTTTGTTGAGATTTTCAAGAGGATTTTCCAGCATGCCTGTGCTCGAACGCACGACTTTCATTGCCGGTCGCAGCCCGGCCCGGGTGCTGGATTTCTGTCTTGAAGGCGCCAACTTCCCGAAGATCTTTCCCGAACGCATCACCCCCTTGCGGGGCGTGGATATCAATGACCTGCGGATCAGCGTCGGGCGCCAGTTCAGCTTTCGCCACTGGATGTGGAGTGTCATACCGGTGACATGGGCGGTGGTTATACGTGAAGTCAGCGATCGCCATTTCGTCGACGAGATGCTCAAGGGGCCGCTGCGTGCCTTCCCTCATGTTGCGCTTGCGAGGTTGAAGCAGGCCCTTGTAGCCGCTGCCGCAGGCTGCGATCGACCGCAACGCGGGCGCGGGATATCGATATCGCCGAAGGCCTGCGGCCTTATCGCAGCCTGCGGCAGCGGCTACAGTGTTTTCGCGTTCCGCCGGTATTTCGATGGCCTCCAGCGTTGCGCTCCGCTCTCGGGGCTTGTTCTACAATTTGTATCCCGGGCATAGGTGGCCGGGCCATTTCATGTTTAACTTCCGGCCTCTCGATTTTCTTTACAGCTGTTCAATGACAATCGTTTAAAAGGACTCCGTTCATGGCTCAAGTCACCCTTAAAGGCAACCCGGTTCAAGTCAACGGCCAACTGCCACAAGCCGGCGCCAAGGCGCCAGCGTTCTCCCTGGTAGGCGCCGGTCTGGCCGACATCACCCTGAGCAGCTTTGCCGGCAAGCGCAAAGTGCTGAACATCTTCCCGAGCGTCGACACCCCGACCTGCGCCACTTCCGTGCGCAAGTTCAACGCCCAGGCCAGCGGCCTGAACAACACCGTGGTGCTGTGCATCTCGGCTGACCTGCCGTTCGCCCAGGCCCGTTTCTGCGGCGCCGAAGGCCTGGAAAACGTGCAGAACCTGTCGACCCTGCGTGGCCGCGAGTTCATCGAGAACTACGGCGTGGCCATTGCCGACGGCCCACTGGCCGGCCTGACTGCCCGCGCGGTGGTGGTACTGGACGAGAACGACACCGTGCTGCACAGCGAGCTGGTCAAGGAAATCGCTGAAGAACCGAACTACGACGCGGCCTTGGCCGTTCTGAAGTAACAGGTTTTACAATTATTCACGGCCTGGCCCTGTCCAGGCCGTTTTTATTTGTGCTTCAGTGGCTTAGCAGACACTTGCAAACGTAAGCCCAAGGTAAATTGCCGGTAAAGGCGCTTTGCTAAACACCGGCCAGTGCTTATCTTTCAGCCTTCTGAAAAAGATCCCCTCGCGCCCAATGGTTGATCACTCCATGCAATCCTCCGTTTCCCGCAACTCCCGTCGCTGGCTGCTCGGCCTGCTTGTCCTGTTGGCCATCGTCGGCCTGTGCTGGAAGTTCTGGCCGGCCTCGACCACCCCAAAGGATGCCACCGGGCAAAAGGCCGCGGCCGGACACACCGGTCGCAGCGGGTCCATGCGGCCGGGGTTTGGCGGCGCGAGCGGGCCGATCCCGGTGCGGGTGGCGCCGGCCACGCGCGGGGACTTCGCGCTGTATTACAAGGCGCTGGGCACCGTCACCGCGCTGAACACCATCAATGTGCGCAGCCGGGTGGCCGGTGAGCTGGTCAAGGTGGCCTTCGAGGAAGGGCAGATGGTCAAGGCCGGCGACCTGCTAGCGGAAATCGACCCGCGGCCTTACCAGAACGCCTTGCTCCAGGCCGAAGGCACGCTGTTGCAGAACCAGGCGCAACTGAAGAACGCCCAGGTCGACTACGAGCGTTATCGCGGCCTGTATGCCCAGGACAGTATCGCCAAGCAGACCCTGGACACCGCCGCGGCGCTGGTCGGCCAGTACCAGGGTACGGTCAAGACCAACCAGGCGGCGGTCAACGACGCCAAGCTCAACCTCGAATTCACCAAGATCCGCGCGCCGATCACCGGCCGCGTCGGCCTGCGCCAGCTGGACGTCGGCAACCTGGTGGCGGCCAACGACACCACCGCGCTGGCGATCATCACCCAGACCCAGCCGATCAGCGTGGCCTTCACCCTGCCGGAGAACAACCTGAGCAGGGTGCTGGAGCGTTATCGCAGCGGCGCCAGGCTGCCGGTGGAAGCCTGGGACCGCGGCGACCAGGCGCTGCAGGCCAGCGGCGTGCTGCAAAGCCTCGACAACCAGATCGACACCACCACCGGCACCCTGAAGTTCAAGGCGCGCTACGAGAACCGCGACCAGGCGCTGTTCCCCAATCAGTTCGTCAACGTGCGCGTGCTTGCCGACACCCTGAAAAACGTGGTGCTGGCGCCGTCGGCGGCGATCCAGTTCGGCACCAACGGCACCTTCGTCTATGCCCTGGACGGCGCCAACAAGGTCAAGATCCGCCAGCTGCAGGTCGGCGACAGCAACGGCGATTCCACCGTGATCAAGGCCGGCCTGGAAGCCGGCGACCGCGTGGTGCTGGAAGGCACCGACCGCCTCAAGGACGGCAGTGAAGTGGAAGTGGTCAACACCACCGAAGAAGTGCCGGCCACCCCGACCCAGCACCTGCAGGGCCAGCCGGCCAGCTCGGCGACCACGCCGGCCACCGAGATGCCGGCGGGCAAGGTCGGCGCATGAATATCTCGCGGCTGTTCATCCTCCGCCCGGTAGCCACCACCCTGAGCATGCTGGCCATTGTCCTGACCGGCCTGATCGCCTATCGCCTGTTGCCGGTCTCGGCGTTGCCCCAGGTCGATTACCCGACCATCCGGGTGATGACCCTGTACCCCGGCGCCAGCCCCGACGTGATGACCAGCGCGGTCACCGCGCCCCTGGAGCGCCAGTTCGGGCAGATGCCCGGCCTGACCCAGATGGCCTCCACCAGCTCCGGCGGCGCCTCGGTGCTGACCCTGCGCTTCAACCTCGACATCAATATGGATGTCGCCGAGCAGCAGGTGCAGGCGGCGATCAACGCCGCGACCAACCTGCTGCCCAGCGATCTGCCGGCGCCGCCGGTGTACAACAAGGTCAACCCGGCGGACACCCCGGTGCTGACCCTGGCCATCACCTCCAAGACCATGCTGCTGCCCAAGCTCAACGACCTGGTCGATACCCGCATGGCGCAGAAGATCGCGCAGATCAGCGGCGTCGGCATGGTCAGCATCGCCGGCGGCCAGCGCCAGGCGGTACGGATCAAGGTCAACCCCGAGGCCCTGGCGGCCAACGGCCTCAACCTGTCGGACGTGCGCACCCTGATCGGCGCCTCCAACGTCAACCAGCCCAAGGGCAACTTCGACGGCCCGACCCGGGTGTCGATGCTCGATGCCAACGACCAGCTGACCTCGCCCAAGGATTACGCCGAGCTGATCCTGGCCTACAAGAATGGCGCGCCGCTGCGCCTGAAAGATGTCGCGCAGATCGCCGGCGGCGCCGAGAACGAACGCCTGGCGGCCTGGGCCAATGAGAACCAGGCGGTGCTGCTGAATATCCAGCGCCAGCCCGGGGCCAACGTGATCGAGGTGGTGGACCGGATCAAGGCGCTGCTGCCGAGCATCACCGACAACCTGCCGGCGGGCCTTGACGTCACCGTGCTCACCGACCGCACCCAGACCATCCGCGCCTCGGTCACCGACGTGCAGCACGAATTGCTGATCGCCATCGCCCTGGTGGTGATGGTGACCTTCCTGTTCCTGCGCCGGGCCAGCGCCACGGTGATCCCGTCGATCGCCGTGCCGTTGTCGCTGATCGGCACCTTCGGCGTGATGTACCTGGCGGGCTTCTCGGTCAACAACCTGACCCTGATGGCCCTGACCATCGCCACCGGCTTCGTGGTCGACGATGCGATCGTGATGCTGGAGAACATCTCGCGCTTCATCGAGGAGGGCGATAGCCCGATGCAGGCCGCGCTCAAGGGCGCCAAGCAGATCGGCTTCACCCTGGTGTCGCTGACCCTGTCGCTGATCGCCGTATTGATCCCGCTGCTGTTCATGGCTGACGTGGTCGGGCGGCTGTTCCGCGAATTCGCCATCACCCTGGCGGTGGCGATCCTGATTTCCTTGGTGGTGTCCCTGACCCTGACGCCGATGATGTGCGCGCGCCTGCTCAAGCGTGAGCCCAAGGAGCAAGAGCAGGGGCGGTTCTACCGTGCCAGCGGCGCCTGGATCGATTGGCTGATCGCCAGCTACGGGCGCCGCTTGCAGTGGGTGCTCAAGCATCAGCCGCTGACCCTGCTGGTGGCCGTCGGCACCCTGGCACTGACCGTGTTCCTGTATATGGTGGTGCCCAAGGGCTTCTTCCCGGTGCAGGACACCGGGGTGATCCAGGGCATTTCCGAAGCGCCGCAGTCGGTGTCCTTCGCCGCCATGAGCCAGCGTCAGCAGGACCTGGCGAAAATCATCCTGGCCGACCCGGCGGTGCAAAGCCTGTCGTCCTATATCGGCGTCGACGGCGACAACGCCACCCTCAACAGCGGCCGGCTGCTGATCAACCTCAAGCCGCACCGCGAACGCGACCTCAGCGCCGCCGAGGTGATCGCGCGCATCCAGCCCCAGGTCGACCAGTTGGTGGGCATCCGCCTGTTCATGCAGCCGGTGCAGGACCTGACCATCGAGGACCGGGTCAGCCGCACCCAGTACCAGTTCAGCCTGTCGTCGCCGGATGCCGACCTGCTGGCCCTGTGGAGCGGGCGCCTGGTGGATGCCCTGACCCACAGGCCGGAGCTGACCGACGTCGCCAGCGACCTGCAGGACAAGGGCTTGCAGGTGTACCTGGTAATCGACCGCGACGCCGCGTCGCGCATCGGCGTCTCGGTGTCGAACATCACCGACGCGCTGTACGACGCCTTCGGCCAGCGGCAGATTTCCACCATCTACACCCAGGCCAGCCAGTACCGCGTGGTGTTGCAGGCCCAGGCCGGGGAAACCATCGGCCCGCAGGCGCTGGAACAGATCCATGTGAAAACCACCGACGGCGGCCAGGTGCGACTGTCGAGCCTGGCCCGGGTCGAGGAGCGCCAGGCGCAACTGGCCATCGCCCATATCGGCCAGTTCCCGGCGGTGATGATGTCGTTCAACCTGGCGCCCGGTGTGGCCCTGGGCGAGGCGGTGAACGTCATCGAACAGGTGCAGCAGGACATCGGCATGCCGGTGGGCGTGCAGACCCAGTTCCAGGGCGCGGCCCAGGCGTTCCAGGCCTCGCTGTCGAGCACCTTGCTGCTGATCCTGGCGGCGGTGGTGACCATGTACATCGTGCTCGGGGTGCTCTACGAGAGCTACATCCACCCGATCACCATCCTCTCCACGCTGCCGTCGGCGGCGGTGGGCGCCTTGCTGGCGTTGATCCTCAGCGGCAACGACCTGGGCATGATCGCGATCATCGGCATCATCCTGCTGATCGGCATCGTCAAGAAGAACGCGATCATGATGATCGACTTCGCCCTCGACGCCGAACGCAACCAGGGCATGGCCCCGGAGCAGGCGATCTACCAGGCGGCGCTCCTGCGTTTCCGGCCGATTCTGATGACCACCCTGGCCGCGCTGTTCGGCGCCGTGCCGCTGATGCTGGCCACCGGTTCCGGCGCCGAACTGCGCCAGCCCCTGGGCCTGGTGATGGTCGGCGGCCTGTTGCTGAGCCAGATCCTGACCCTGTTCACCACGCCCGTTATCTACCTGGCGTTCGACCGGCTGGGGCGGCGGTTTGCCAAGCCAGCCCTAGGAGAAGTGGGGTGAGGGGCGTGAGCGGCAAGCTTCAAGCTGCAAGCGGCAAGCTGAATCAAAAGCCAGAGCCGCTGCGTGACCCGCTTTTCTCTTGCCGCTTGCAGCTTGAAGCTTGCCGCTGCTCTCTTGCAGCTTGGAGCTGCCGCCCATGAACCTGTCCGGACCCTTTATCCGCCGGCCGGTGGCCACCATGCTGCTGAGCCTGGCGATCATGCTCCTGGGCGGTGTCAGCTTCGGCCTGCTGCCGGTGTCGCCGCTGCCGCAGATGGACTTCCCGGTGATCGTGGTCCAGGCCAGCCTGCCGGGGGCCAGCCCCGAGGTGATGGCGTCCACCGTGGCCACGCCCCTGGAGCGTTCCTTCGGCGCGATCGCCGGGGTCAACACCATGAGCAGCCGCTCCAGCCAGGGTTCGACCCGGGTCATCCTGCAATTCGACCTGGACCGCGACATCAACGGCGCGGCGCGGGAAGTGCAGGCGGCGATCAACGCCTCGCGCAACCTGCTGCCCAGCGGCATGCGCAGCATGCCCACCTACAAGAAGGTCAACCCGTCCCAGGCGCCGATCATGGTGCTGTCGCTGACCTCCGATGTGCTGGAAAAGGGCCAGCTCTACGACCTGGCCTCGACCATCCTGTCCCAGAGCCTGTCCCAGGTGTCCGGGGTCGGCGAGGTGCAGATCGGCGGCAGTTCGCTGCCGGCGGTGCGCATCGAGCTCGAGCCGCAGTTGCTCAACCAGTACGGCGTGGCCCTCGACGATGTGCGCAAGACCATCGCCGAAGCCAACGTGCGCCGGCCCAAGGGCTCGGTGGAGAACAGCGAGCAGATGTGGCAGGTGCAGGCCAACGACCAGCTGGAGAAGGCCAAGGATTACGAGCCGCTGATCATCCACTACAAGGACGGCGCGGCCCTGCGCCTGAAAGACGTGGCCAAGGTCAGCGACGGCGTCGAGGACCGCTACAACAGCGGCTTCTTCAACGACGACGCGGCGGTGCTGCTGGTGATCAACCGCCAGGCCGGGGCCAACATCATCGAGACGGTCAACGAGATCAAGGCGCAACTGCCGGCGTTGCAGGCGGTGCTGCCGGCCAGCGTCAAGCTCAACCTGGCGATGGATCGTTCGCCGGTGATCAAGGCCACCCTGCATGAGGCCGAGATGACCCTGCTGATCGCCGTGGCCCTGGTGATACTGGTGGTCTACCTGTTCCTCGGCAATCTGCGCGCCTCGCTGATCCCGACCCTGGCGGTGCCGGTGTCGCTGGTGGGCACCTTCGCGGTGATGTACCTGTACGGTTTTTCCCTGAACAACCTGTCGTTGATGGCGCTGATTCTCGCCACCGGGCTGGTGGTGGACGACGCCATCGTGGTGCTGGAGAACATTTCCCGGCACATCGACGAAGGCATCGCACCGATCAAGGCGGCCTACCTGGGAGCCAAGGAAGTCGGCTTCACCCTGTTGTCGATGAACGTCTCGCTGGTGGCGGTGTTCCTGTCGATCCTGTTCATGGGCGGGATCATTCAAAGCCTGTTCCGCGAGTTTTCCATCACCCTGGCGGCGGCCATAGTCGTGTCCCTGGTGGTGTCCCTGACCCTGACCCCGATGCTCTGCGCCCGCTGGCTCAAGCCCCATGTGCCGGGCCGGGAGAACGGCCTGCAGCGCTGGAGCCAGCACGCCAACGACTGGATGGTGGCCAGATACGCCAGCAGCCTGGACTGGGTACTGCGTCACAAGCGCCTGACCCTGCTCAGCCTGTTCGTGACCATCGGCGTCAACATCGCGCTGTACGTGGTGGTGCCCAAGACCTTCATGCCGCAGCAGGACACCGGCCAGTTGATCGGTTTCGTGCGGGGCGACGATGGCCTGTCGTTCACCGTGATGCAGCCGAAGATGGAGATCTTCCGCCGCGAAGTGCTCAAGGACCCGGCGGTGGAGAGCGTGGCCGGTTTCATCGGTGGCAATAACGGCACCAACAACGCCTTCATGCTGGTGCGCCTCAAGCCGATCAAGGAACGCAACATGTCCGCGCAGAAAGTCATCGAGCGCCTGCGCAAGGAAATGCCCAAGGTGCCCGGCGCCCAGCTGATGCTGATGGCCGACCAGGACCTGCAGTTCGGCGGCGGCCGCGAGCAGACCACCTCGCAGTATTCCTACATCATCCAGAGCGGCGACCTGGGGTCGTTGCGCGAGTGGTATCCGAAAGTGGTCACCGCGCTGCGTGCCTTGCCGGAGCTGACCGCGATCGACGCCCGCGAAGGGCGGGGCGCCCAGCAGGTGACCCTGGTGGTCGACCGCGACCAGGCCAAGCGCCTGGGGATCGACATGAACATGGTCACCGCGGTGCTCAACAACGCCTACAGCCAGCGGCAGATTTCCACCATCTACGACAGCCTCAACCAGTATCAGGTGGTGATGGAGGTCAACCCGAAATACGCCCAGGACCCGGTCACCCTCAACCAGGTGCAGGTGATCACCGCCGATGGCGCGCGGGTGCCGCTGTCGACCATCGCCCACTACGAAAACAGCCTGGAAGACGACCGGGTCAGCCACGAAGGCCAGTTCGCCTCGGAAAGCATTTCCTTCGACATGGCCGAAGGGGTGACGGTGGAGCAGGGCACGGCGGCCATCGAACGGGCGATCGCCAAGGTCGGCATGCCCGAAGACGTGATCGTCAAGATGGCCGGCACCGCCGACGCCTTCGCCGCGACCCAGAAGAGCCAGCCGTTCATGATCCTTGGCGCGCTGCTGGCGGTGTACCTGGTGCTGGGTGTGCTCTATGAAAGCTACATTCACCCGCTGACCATTCTCTCCACGCTGCCGTCGGCCGGGGTCGGCGCCTTGCTGTCGATCTACGTGCTGGGCGGCGAGTTCAGCCTGATCTCACTGCTGGGCTTGTTCCTGCTGATCGGCGTGGTGAAGAAAAACGCCATCCTGATGATCGACCTGGCGTTGCAGCTGGAGCGTCACCAGGGCCTGGGCCCGCTGGAGTCGATCCGCAGCGCCTGCCTGCTGCGCCTGCGGCCGATCCTGATGACCACCCTGGCGGCGATCCTCGGCGCCTTGCCGTTGCTGCTCGGCAGCGCCGAAGGCGCGGAAATGCGCCAGCCCCTGGGCCTGACCATTATCGGCGGCCTGGTCTTCAGCCAGGTCCTGACCCTCTACACCACCCCGGTGGTCTACCTCTATCTCGATCGCCTGCGCCATAAGTTCAACCACTGGCGTGGGGTCCGTACCGATGCCGCTCTGGAAACGCCGCTATGACTGACTGCTCGCCCCGCAACCTTCCTCAGCGCCTGGCCCTGGCCCGCGGTTCGCGGCTGTTGAGCCTGAGCTTGAGCCTGGCGCTGCTCAGCGCCTGCGCCATTGGCCCGGACTATCAGCGCCCGCAAGTTGCCGAGCCCGCGCAATACAAGGAAGCGGCGGGCTGGCGCCAGGCCAGCCCCAGCGATTCCCTGGCCCGCGGCGCCTGGTGGGAGCTGTACGGCGACCGCCAGCTCAACGGCCTGATCGACAAGCTCAACAGCGCCAACCAGAGCGTGGCGCAGTCCGAGGCCCAGTACCGCCAGGCCCAGGCCCTGGCGCGCAGCGCCCGTGGCTCGCTGTTCCCCACGGTGGACCTGAGCGCCGGCAAAACCCGCGCCAGCCAGGGCACCGGCAGCAGCAGTTCGGCCCTGAGCAGCTCCTCCAGCGGCATTCGCGATACTTACAACACCCAGCTTGGGGTGAGCTGGGAGGCGGATGTCTGGGGCAAGCTGCGCCGCGGCCTGGAAGCCAACGAAGCCAGCGCCGAGGCCAGCTTCGCCGACCTCGCGGCGATGCGCCTGAGCCAGCAGTCGGAGCTGGTGCAGAACTACCTGCAACTGCGGGTCATGGACCAGCAGAAGCGCCTGCTCGAAGCCACGGTGGCGGCCTACCAGCGCTCGCTGACCATGACCGAGAACCAGTACCGCGCCGGCGTCTCCGGCAAGGACGCGGTGGCCCAGGCGCAAACCCAGCTGAAAACCACCCAGGCCGACCTGATCGACCTGATCTGGCAGCGCGCCCAGCTGGAAAACGCCATCGCGGTGCTGATCGGCCTGCCGCCGGCCGAGTTCAGCCTGGCCGAGACCCAGGACATCCCGGCCTTGCCCCAGGTGCCGCTGAGCCTGCCGGCGCAGCTGCTGGAGCGGCGCCCGGACATCGCCTCGGCCGAGCGTTCGGTGATCGCCGCCAACGCCAATATCGGCGTGGCCAAGGCCGCCTATTACCCGGACCTGACCCTGAGCCTGGCGGGCGGCTACAGCAGCAGTACCTACGCCGACTGGATCAGCCTGCCGAACCGCTTCTGGTCGGTGGGGCCGAAACTGGCCATGACCCTGTTCGACGGCGGCCAGCGTTCGGCGGAAGTCGACCGCACCGAGGCGGCCTACGACCAGACCGTGGCCAAGTACCGCCAGACCGTGCTCGACGGCTTTCGCGAGGTGGAGAACTACCTGGTGCAGCTCAAGGTCCTGGAAGACGAGGCCGCGGTGCGCCAGCAGGCCCTGGATTCGGCGCGCGAGTCGTTGCGCCTGACCGAGAACCAGTACAAGGCCGGGGTGATCGCCTACCTGGACGTGGTGGTGGTGCAGGCCACGGCGTTGAGCAACGAACGCAGCGTGCTGACCCTGCTGCAAAGCCGGCTGGTCACCAGCGTGCAACTGATCGCCGCCCTCGGCGGCGGCTGGGACGGCCAGCTGCAGGCCAGCAAGGAGTAACAGGCTGAATCCGCGATCCGCCCGGGTTTACGGTCGCTGCCTGACCTCTGTAGCCGCTGCCGAGCCCGCGAGGCTGCGAACGGTTCGCGCAGCGACCGCAAACCCCGAATCCGCGCTCCATCTGGCCTCACACCTTGTCCGCTTTGCGAGCGCTACGCGCTCGATCGCAGGCTGCGCCAGCGGCTACATCGATAGCGGCGTGCCGGTGGGGTGACAACGCTTGGCGCCGCTGCTGTAACCGGTTTGTTTTATCAACCGGCTACTTTCGTCCGACTGATGGCTTTTTGCTTACTTTGTGAGTGTGTTTCTATACGCAAGCAGTACAATTGCGCCTTTTTACCGCCGGGCATGGACGCTTCCGGCTAACGCCACGAGACGTTCATGCTCACCGGTACCTACTCTCCCGCCCTGGTTCTGATTTCCCTGTTTGTGGCGATTCTCGCCTCTTACACCGCGCTCGACCTGACCGGTCGCATCGCCACCACGCGTGGTCGGGCGGCGTTGCTGTGGATGGCCGGCGGCGCCCTGGCCATGGGCATCGGGGTGTGGTCGATGCACTTTATCGGCATGCTCGCTTTCAGCCTGCCCATCGACCTGGGCTACGACACTGGCATCACCGCGCTGTCGCTACTGATTTCCGTGCTGTCCTGCGGTTTCGCCCTGTGGCTGGTGAGCCAGCAGAGCCTGCCGCTCTGGCAGCTGGCCTTCGGCGCGCTGATCATGGGCGCCGGGATCAGCGCCATGCATTACACCGGCATGGCGGCGATGCGCATGCAGCCGGGCATCGACTACGACCCGAGCCTGTTCGGCGCCTCGCTGCTGATTGCCGTCGGCGCCTCGGCCGCGGCGCTGTGGATCGCCTTTCACCTGCGCCGTAATACCCCTTATGTACGCCTGGCCCGTTGTGGGGCCGCGGTGGTGATGGGCATCGCCATTGTCGGCATGCACTACACCGGCATGGCCGCGGCGCGCTTCGCCGACGGCAGTTTCTGTGGCGCGGCGGTGGACGGCCTGAGCGGCAAGGGCCTGGACAACCTGGTGCTGATCACCACCCTGGCGGTGCTGGTCATTGCCTTGTTGACTTCGGTACTCGACGCGCGCCTGGAAGCGCGCACCGCGGTGCTGGCCGAGTCGCTGACCGTGGCCAACCGTGAGCTGACCCAACTGGCGCTGCACGACACCCTGACCGGCCTGCCGAACCGCACGCTGCTGGCCGATCGTATCGACCAGGCGATGCAGCGGGTGACGGAGCAGGGCGGTTGCTTCGCGCTGATGTTCATCGACCTGGACGGCTTCAAGCCGGTCAACGATGCCTTCGGCCATCACATGGGCGACCAGTTGCTGCGCGAGGTGGCGGTGCGCCTGCGCGAAGACCTGCGCAGCCAGGACACCCTGGCGCGGATCGGCGGCGACGAGTTCGTGCTGCTGGTGCAACTGAACGAGGCGGACGATGCCTTGCGCCTGGCCGCGCGCCAGGTGGGCCTGATCGGCCAGGCGTTCCGGGTCGCCGAACACGAGTTGCAGATCTCCGCCAGCGTTGGCATCGCGGTGTACCCGGGCAACGGCCTGACGCCCCAGGAACTGCTGATGAACGCCGATGCGGCGATGTATCACGCCAAGGGCACCGGCAAGAACGGCTACAGCTTCTTCGACGCCTCGATGAACAGCGACGCGCGCCGGCAACTGCAACTGTTGCAGGACCTGCGCCATGCCGTCGAGCACGGCGAGTTCCGGCTCTATTACCAGCCCAAGTTCGATGCCACCAACGGCTTGCCGGTGGGCGCCGAAGCCTTGTTGCGCTGGGAGCACCCGCAACTGGGGCTGCTGCTGCCGGACACGTTCATTGACCTTGCGGAAAAGACCGGGCTGATCATCCCCATCGGCGAGTGGGTGCTCAACGAGGCCTGCCGGCAGATGCGCGAGTGGTACAGCGAAGGTTATGAAGGCTGGCGGATCGCGGTGAATATCTCCGCGTTGCAGTTCTGCCATGCCGGGCTGGTCGACAGCGTGGCCAAGGCGCTGAGCCTGCATCGCTTGCCGGCCAACAGCCTGACCCTGGAGATTACCGAGACCACGGCCATGAGCGATGCCGATGCCAGCATGACTGTGCTCAAGCAACTGGCGGAGATGGGCGTGGACCTGTCCATCGACGACTTCGGTACCGGTTATTCGAGCCTGATGTACCTCAAACGCCTGCCGGCCAACGAGTTGAAGATCGACCGCGGCTTCGTCCGCGACCTGGAGCACGACAGCGACGACGCGGCGATCGTCTCGGCCATCGTCGCCCTGGGCCGGGCCCTGGGCTTGCGGATCGTCGCCGAGGGCGTGGAAACCGACGTGCAGCAGACCTTCCTGACCCAGTTGGGCTGCGATTCGCTGCAAGGTTATTTCCTCGGCCATCCGCTGCCGGCCGCACGGTTCATGCAGAACATCCATCAGGCCGAACAGCTGGCGCTCTGAACGCGTCGAACGCCTGCCTGCTTCGCAGGTTCGCAGCCTTCGGCAGCGGCTACAGCGTGTCTGTAGGAGCGAGGCTTGCCCGCGATGACGATGGACCAGACGGTAGAAAATCCCAAGACCGTGCTACCGCAATAACATCACGGCCATGCCGGCCGATCGCAGCCTGCGGCAGCGGCTACATCGATCGCGTTTTAGCCGACTCCTGTAGCCGCTGCCGAGCCTGCGAGGCTGCGTCCGGTCTGGGCGGAATTCCGACGCAGCGAGCACAAACCCCAAGCCCGCGATCTGCCTGGATAGACACGCCGACCGGCGATCAGCCAGGGGGCGGATGACGGCCCCGAGAAGGTTTGCAACGCTCGCCGCAGGGTGTTTAATTGCTGGCGTTCAAAGATCAGCGAGGGAGTTGGCAGCATGGACAAAGTCATCCTCATCACCGGTGGCGGCCGCGGTATTGGCGCGGCCACCGCGCTGCTGGCCGCGCAACAGGGCTATCGCATCTGCATCAACTACCAGGCCGACGAACAGGCGGCCTTCCAGGTGCTGGAGCAGGTACGCGGCCTGGGCGCCCAGGCGATTGCCGTGCGGGCCGATGTCAGCATCGAGGACGAAGTGATCGCCCTCTACCAGCGGGTCGATGCCGAGCTGGGGCGGGTCACCGCGCTGGTGAACAACGCCGGGACCGTCGGGCAGAAGTCGCGGCTCGACGAAATGTCCGAATTCCGCATTCTCAAGATCATCAAGACCAACGTGCTCGGGCCGATCCTCTGCGCCAAGCACGCGGTGCTGCGCATGTCGCCAAGGCATGGCGGGCAGGGCGGCAGCATCGTCAATGTGTCCTCGGTCGCCGCCCGCCTGGGCGCGCCCGGCGAGTACATCGACTACGCCGCCTCCAAGGGGGCGCTGGACACCTTCACCATCGGCCTGTCCAAGGAAGTCGCCGGCGAAGGCATCCGCGTCAACGGCGTGCGCCCGGGCTACATCTACACCGACTTCCATGCCCTGAGCGGCGACGCCGACCGCGTCAGCAAGCTGGAATCCGCCATCCCCATGGGCCGCGGCGGCCGCCCGGACGAGGTGGCGGAGGCGATCATCTGGCTGCTGTCGGACAAAGCCTCGTATTCCACCGGGACCTTTATCGACCTGGGCGGCGGCCGCTGAGAGCCTCACGCGTGTAGCCGCTGCCGAGCCCGCGAGGCTGCGATCGACTGCGCAGCAGTCGCAAGGCCGGACAGCGCGTCTATCCAGGCAGATCGCAAGTTCAGGATTTGCGGTCGCTATGTCGGAGTGCCGCCCAAACCGTTCGCAGCCTCGCAGGCTACAGGGGAGCGCGATCGGTGTAGCCGCTGCCGCAGGCTGCGATCGGCCCGGAACGGGACGTGCTCTTGAGGCCGTCGAAGGTCCTGCGGACCTTGTCGCAGCTTCGCGGAGCTCGGCCATCTGCGCGGCTACAGGTTCCACGTTTACGTGGAGCGCTGGCCCGGCTTCAGAACGACCGCACGATCCTGCCCAGGGTTTCCATGGCCTGTTCCGCCGCTTCGTTCCACGGGCTGCCATAGTTGAGGCGGATGCAGTTTCGAAAGCGCTGGGTCGGCGAGAAGATCGGTCCCGGGGCGATGCTGATGCCCTGGGCCAGGGCCATCTGGAACAGCTTCAACGAATCCATCTGCGCTGGCAGTTCCAGCCACAGGAAGTAGCCGCCGGCCGGCTGGCTGACCCGGGTCTGCGCCGGGAAGTAGCGGGCGATGGCGGCGAGCATGGCGCTCTGCTGTTCTTCCAGGGCATAGCGCAGTTTGCGCAGGTGGCGGTCGTAGCCGCCGTGTTGCAGGTAGTCGGCGATGGCCGCCTGGGCCGGCATCGAGGCGCACAGCGAGGTCATCAGTTTCAGCCGTTCGATCTTTTGCGCGTAACGCCCGGCGGCGACCCAGCCGATGCGATAACCCGGGGCCAGGCTCTTGGCGAACGAGCCGCAATGCATCACCAGGCCCTCGGTGTCGAAGGCCTTGGCCGGTTTCGGCGCCTGCTGGCCGTAATACAGCTCGGCGTAGACGTCGTCCTCGATCAGCGGCACCTGATGGCTGCGCAGCAACGCCACCAGCTCCTGCTTCTTCGCCTCGGGCATGGTCGCGCCCATGGGGTTCTGGAAGCTGGTCATGCACCAGCAGGCCTTGATCGGATGCCGCTCCAGGGTCTGCGCCAGCACCCCCAGGTCGATGCCGTCCCGCGGGTGCACGGGGATTTCCACGGCCTTGAGTTTCAGGCGCTCCAGCACTTGCAGGCTGGCGTAGAAGGCCGGGGCCTCGATGGCCACCAGATCGCCGGGTTCGGTCACCGCCTGCAAGCACAGGTTCAGGGCTTCCAGGGCGCCGTTGGTGATCAGCAGTTCTTCCATGGGCAGCATCAGCCCGCCAACCATGTAGCGCAGGGCGATCTGCCGGCGCAGCTGCGGGTTGCCCGGCGACATGTCGGTGACCACCACCCGTGGGTCCATCTCGCGGCTGGCGCTGGCCAGGGAACGCGACAGGCGCTGCAGCGGGAACAGGGTCGGGCTGGGAAAGGCCGAGCCGAACGGCACGGTGGTCGGGTCCTTGATCGAGTCCAGCACCGAGAACACCAGTTCGCTGACATCGACTTCGGTGGACTCGTTGACCTGGCTGCTGATCACCGGCTCCGAGAACGGGCTCGGCGCATGGGTGTTGACGAAGTAGCCGGAGCGCGGCCGGGCGCGGATCAGGCCGCGGCGTTCCAGCAGGTAATAGGCCTGGAACACCGTGGACGGGCTGACCCCATAGGTCTGGCTGGCATAACGTACCGAAGGTACGCGCTGGCCGGGGCCGAGCACCCCGGAGCGGATCAGTTCTGCGATGTCGTCGGCGAATTTTTCGTAGCGTTTCATGGGGCGGCTCGGGTTGGAGGCTGCGGTGGCTGAGCGATTTATCGCGAGCAAGCTCGCTCCTACAAGGACCAATGCGCACCTGTAGGAGCGAGCTTGCTCGCGATAGCCGCAAAGCGGCGCCCAGTCTAAGGGATCAACGGTTCAAGGGCGCAACAAACCGGCTCTTGGCCACGCTGTAGATCTCTGGCTGGTCGGCGTCGACCACCTTGAAACTCAGCTCCTGGGAACTGCTCTGCGGCTGCTCGGCGATCATCGCCACCGACACCGGCAGGTCGACGATCTCGCCCGCGGCCAGGCTGACTTCGGTCTTGCCTTGCAGCTGGAAGCCGTCGCCGTCCACCAGTTGCAGGCGGTAATCCTGGCGTTGCTGGGTCTTGTTGATGATCTTCAGGCTGTAGATGTTCTCGATCTGGCCCAGGCTGTTTTCGCGGAACAGGCCACGGTCCTTGCTGACGTCCAGCGACACCATCGGCCGCTCCACCAGCGCCAGGGCCAGGGCGCCGATCATCACCAGCAGCACCGCGCTGTAGCCGATCAGGCGTGGGCGCAGCAGGTGGGTCTTGCCTCCCTGCAACTGGTGCTCCGAGGTGTAGCTGATCAGGCCCCGGGCATAGCCCATCTTGTCCATGATCGAATCGCAGGCGTCGATGCAGGCGGCGCAGCCGATGCATTCCATCTGCAGGCCGTCGCGGATGTCGATGCCGGTCGGGCAGACCTGCACGCACAGCTGGCAATCGATGCAGTCGCCGAGGCCGATATTGGCGGGTTTCACGCCACGCTTGCGCGGGCCGCGGATTTCGCCACGGGCCGGGTCGTAGGAGATGGTCAGGGTGTCCTTGTCGAACATCACGCTCTGGAACCGCGCATACGGGCACATGTGCATGCACACCGCCTCGCGCAGCCAGCCGGCGTTGAGGTAGGTGGCGCCGGTGAAGAACAGCACCCAGAACAGGCTGACGCCGCCGATCTGCAGGGTCAGCAACTCCTCGGCCAGCGGCCGGATCGGCGTGAAGTAACCGACGAAGGTCAAGCCGGTGAGCAGGCTGATGGCCAGCCACAGGGTGTGCTTGGCCGAACGGCGGATCAGCTTGTTCAGGTTCCAGGGCGCGGCCGCGAGCTTGATGCGCTGGTTGCGTTCACCCTCGGTGATCTTCTCGCACCACATGAACAGCCAGGTCCAGGAACTCTGCGGGCAGGTATAGCCACACCAGACGCGGCCGGCGAACACGGTGATGGCGAACAGGCCGAAGGCGCAGATGATCAGCAACGCCGAGAGCAGGATGAAATCCTGCGGCCAGAAGGTGGCGCCGAAGATGTGGAACTTGCTTTCCGCGAGGTCCCAGAGCACCGCCTGGCGGCCGCCCCAGTTCAACCACACGGTGCCGAAGAACAGCAGGAACAGGAAGCCCGCGCCGCTCATGCGCAGGGTGCGGAACAGGCCGGTGAAACTGCGGGTGTGGATCAGGTTGTCGCTGGATTTGGCCTTCGTCTTTGGGCGCGCAGGCTCGAATGTTTCTACTAATCGGACGGGGATTCTTTCGCTCATGGTCGTTCGCTCATCAGCCTCCATCAGGCAGATGAACTATGCCCAGCGATCTGTTTGCATAACAGACTCAGGTATCGCAATAAAAAGCAGATCAGATGCCCGTCGGGCGCTGCCCTGCGACAACTTGCCATACCCGGCCAGGCGCCCGCTATCGGGCGCCGTCGACGTCTGGCACAGGCCTGCGCCGGGCGCTGTGATGCAGATCAGTCAAATCACCGAATCACTGTCGCTGGCGCGCAGATGACGCCGGCCGTCGGTGGCGCCTGCTACGGTCAATGCGTCGGCTTCTGCTTCGGTGATGTAGATACGCCGGCCTTCGAGGTCGACCGCCGACATCGACCTGGCCGCGTCGGTGATCACGGTCACGGCGCTGGCAGGCGGGCGTGAAGGTCTTCGGTGTCGAAATGGCAGATCCGGTTTTCGATGCGCAGGCTCATGGGCGAATCCTGTTGTGCGGTGGGTACGGTTTTCAGGGCCCGGCTGCCGTCCGGGGGGCTGCCCGACCGATCAGTGGTCACCCGCTGACGGATCGCACCTTTTGCCCGGTGTCGCTGTCCTTTGATTAAGGAGGGCTGCCTCGTTGCCCGCCCGCCAATAAGAACCTGAGAACCCGAACGGAAAGGACCTGCGCATGAACGCCTGGTGGCATGAAGTCTGGGTCACCCTGCAAGCGGAGTTCGCCGATATCGGCGATGCCCGGCAACTCACCCAGATCACCGTACGTCTGCTGATCGCCGCGCTGCTGGGCGGCATTCTCGGTTTCGAACGCGAGCACAAGGGCAAGGCCGCCGGGGTGCGCACCCATATGCTGGTGGCGTTGGGGGCGGCGCTGTTCGTGCTGGTGCCGCAGATGTCCGGCGCCCAGGCCGATGCCATGAGCCGGGTGGTGCAGGGGGTGATCGCCGGTATCGGTTTTCTCGGCGCGGGCACCATTCTCAAGGGCAAGCAGGACGAGGAAGGGCACGTCAAGGGCCTGACCACCGCGGCCGGGCTGTGGATGACCGCGGCGATCGGCGTCTCGGCGGGCGTCGGCCGCGAAGCCACGGCGGTGTTCAGCACCCTGCTGGCGCTGGCGGTCTTCAGCGTGATGCCCTGGATAGTGCGCAAGCTGGAAGGCGACGATGAACCGCCCGGATAAACGCCCTGAAGCGTCGCGGGCACACTCGCCGCCAGCAACGAAGGGATGCCCGCTGCCGGTTGGCGACGGCAGCGACGGGCAACCGATTGTCTACGCTTGTCATGGTTTGGGCGTAATGCTGTGACCGCAAGCGATGACCGGTGCCGGATCGCTCGGCGGGTCCTCCCTGGGCGGTGGGGTAGTTTCGGGTGGATCTTCCTCGGGCACCGGTTGCGGCTCGGTTGGCGGCAACGTCGGGTGGTCGATGTTCGGGTCGGGCGTTTCCGCCGGGATCGGGATACTCATCGGCATGGCCTCCTTTGTGCTTGGTTTTGCACAGTCTCCCAAGGTGGACCCTCGGCTCGGTGATTTGATTCCCGGCGCGAAGGGAGGCAAATCCGGGTGAACTTTCCCGGCCCTGGTGTCTCGGAACCTAAGTGCTTCGCTGATCCGCGCGGGTCGTCGCCGACCCTGGGGGCCGCTCCCAAGAGAGGGCCCGCGCCGGAATAGACCAGCAACAGAGCGTCCATGGGGCGTAAGGAGTGATGCTCGATGACTGCCGAAAAAAGACCGACCGAACTGCAATACAACCCGAACCTGCCCCTGTCGCAGGCCTTGCTGCTGCCGCGTATCGTCATCGAGAACACTCGGCCGCTGATCGACGGTGGCCAGTTCGCGGTCAAGGCGGTGGCGGGGCAGGTGGTGCGGGTCAGCAGCAAGGTGTTCGCCGACGGCCACGACAAACTGGCCGTGCGCATCCGCTGGTGCGCCGAAGCCGACAGCCACTGGCACAGCGAAACCATGGAAGACCTCGGCAACAATAGCTGGGAAGGCCAGTTCACAGTGCCCAGCCAGGGCCGCTACCTGTATTGCATCGAGGCCTGGATCGATCAGTTCGCCAGCTTCTGCTACGACCTGCAGAAGAAACACCAGGCCGGCATCGCGGTCAGCCTCGAATTGCAGGAGGGCCGCAGCCATGTGCTGCACGCCGCCGAGCGTAGCGAAGGGCCGCTGCGCGAGCAGTTGCTGGCGCTGCACCATCAGCTGGCGATGCTGCTCGAAGCCGAGCAGGTGGCGCTGTTCCTGCACGAACGCAGTGCACGGCTGATGGCCGAGGCCGACCACCGTCCCTACCTGAGCCTGAGCCCGCAATACCCGCTGGACGTGGAGCGCGAACGCGCGCAGTTCGCCAGCTGGTACGAGCTGTTTCCCCGCTCGATCACCGATGATCCGGCCCGTCATGGCACCTTCGACGATGTGCACTCGCGCCTGGCGATGATCCATGACATGGGTTTCGACGTGCTGTACTTCCCGCCGATCCATCCCATCGGCCGCAGCTTTCGCAAGGGCCGCAACAACTCGCTGACCGCCGGCCCCGACGAGCCCGGCAGCCCCTATGCGATCGGCAGCGAAGAGGGTGGCCACGAGGCGATCCATCCGCAGCTCGGCAGCCGCGAGGATTTCCGCCGCCTGGTGGCGGCCGCCGCCGAGCACGGCCTGGAGATCGCCCTGGATTTCGCCATCCAGTGTTCCCAGGACCATCCCTGGCTCAAGCAGCATCCGGGCTGGTTCAACTGGCGTCCGGACGGCAGCATCAAATACGCCGAGAACCCGCCGAAGAAATACCAGGACATCGTCAACGTCGACTTCTATGCCATCGAGGCCATCCCCAGCCTGTGGCTGGAGTTGCGCGACATCGTGGTCGGCTGGGTCGAGGAGGGGGTGAAGATCTTTCGCGTGGACAACCCCCATACCAAGCCGCTGCCGTTCTGGCAGTGGCTGATCGCCGATGTGCGGGCGCGGTTCCCGGAGGTGATCTTTCTCGCCGAGGCTTTCACCACGCCGGCGATGATGGCGCGCCTGGGCAAGGTCGGTTATTCCCAGAGCTACACCTATTTCACCTGGCGCAACACCAAGAGCGAACTGGCGACTTACTTCACCGAACTCAATCAGTCGCCGTGGCGCGAATGCTACCGGCCGAACTTCTTCGTCAATACGCCGGACATCAACCCGTTCTTTCTCCATGACTCGGGGCGCCCGGGGTTTCTCATCCGCGCCGCGCTGGCCACCATGGGCTCGGGCCTGTGGGGCATGTATTCGGGGTTCGAGCTGTGCGAGGCGGCGCCGGTTCCGGGGCGCGAGGAATACCTGGACTCGGAGAAATACGAGATCCGCCCCCGGGACTTCAGCGCCCCCGGCAACATCATTGCCGAGATCGCCCAGCTCAACCGCATCCGGCGACAGAACCCGGCGCTGCAGACGCACCTGGGCTTGCAGGTCTACAACGCCTGGAACGACAACATCCTGTATTTCGGCAAGCGCACCGCCGACCTCGGCAACTTCATCCTGGTGGCGGTCAGCCTCGACCCGTTCAACGCTCAGGAAGCGCATTTCGAATTGCCGCTGTGGGAACTGGGCTTGCCCGACGATGCGCAGACCCAGGGCGAGGACCTGATGAACGGCCATCGCTGGACCTGGTACGGCAAGACCCAGTTCATGCGGATCGAACCCTGGCAGCAACCGTTTGGCATCTGGCGCATCAGCGTTGCCTGATTCACACCGGTAGCCGCTGCCGCAGGCTGCGATCGGCCCGGAACGGGGCGCGCTCTTGAGGCCGTCGAAGGTCCTGCGGACCTTATCGCAGCCTCGCAGGCTCGGCAGCGGCTACAGGCGCGATCGGTGTAGCCGCTGCCGCAGGCTGCGATCGGCCCGGAATGGGACGCGCTCTTGAGGCCGTCGAAGGTCCTGCGGACCTTATCGCAGCCTCGCAGGCTCGGCAGCGGCTACAGGCGCGATCGGTGTAGCCGCTGCCGCAGGCTGCGATCGGCCCGGAACGGGACGCGCTCTTGAGGCCGTCGAAGGTCCTGCGGACCTTATCGCAGCCTCGCAGGCTCGGCAGCGGCTACAGGCGCGATCGGTGTAGCCGCTGCCGCAGGCTGCGATCGGCCCGGAACGGGACGCGCTCTTGAGGCCGTCGAAGGTCCTGCGGACCTTGTCGCAGCCTCGCAGGCTCGGCAGCGGCTACAGGCGCGATCGGTGTAGCCGCTGCCGCAGGCTGCGATCGGCCCGGAACGGGACGCGCTCTTGGGGCCGTTGAAGGCCCTGCGGGCTTTGCGCAGCCAGCAGGCTAGCGGCTACAGGGCAGTTACACAGCCACGGACCAATGAATTTTTCAGGAGTTACCCATGGCGAAGAAAACCAGGTCAGCCACCTTCATCAAGGACCCGCTCTGGTACAAGGACGCGGTGATCTATCAGGTTCACGTCAAATCCTATTTCGACTCCAACAACGACGGGATCGGCGATTTTCCCGGGTTGATCGCCAAGCTCGACTACATCGCCGACCTTGGGGTGAACACCATCTGGCTGCTGCCGTTCTATCCCTCGCCGCGCCGCGACGACGGTTACGACATCGCCGAATACCGCGGCGTCAGCCCCGACTACGGGACCCTGGCCGACGCCCGGCGGTTTATCGCCGAGGCCCACCAGCGCGGGCTGCGGGTGATCACCGAGCTGGTCATCAACCACACCTCGGACCAGCATCCCTGGTTCCAGCGGGCGCGCAAGGCCAAGGCCGGCTCCAAGGCGCGGGATTTTTATGTGTGGTCCGATGACGATCAGAAGTACGACGGCACGCGGATCATCTTTCTCGACACCGAGAAATCCAACTGGACCTGGGACCCGGTGGCCGGCCAGTACTTCTGGCACCGCTTCTATTCCCACCAGCCGGACCTCAACTTCGACAACCCGCAGGTGATGAAGGCGGTGCTGTCGGTGATGCGCTACTGGCTGGACATGGGCATCGACGGCCTGCGCCTGGACGCCATTCCTTACCTGATCGAACGTGACGGCACTAACAACGAGAACCTGCCCGAGACCCACGACGTGCTCAAGCAGATCCGCGCCGAGATCGACGCCAACTACCCGGACCGCATGCTGCTGGCCGAAGCCAACCAGTGGCCGGAAGACACCCAGTTGTACTTCGGTCAAACAAAGAAGGGCGACGTGAAGGGCGACGACGGCGATGAATGCCACATGGCCTTCCACTTCCCATTGATGCCGCGCATGTACATGGCGCTGGCCCAGGAAGACCGCTTCCCGATCACCGACATCCTGCGCCAGACCCCGGAGATTCCCGCCAACTGCCAATGGGCGATCTTCCTGCGCAACCACGATGAGCTGACCCTGGAGATGGTCACCGACCGCGAGCGCGACTACCTGTGGAACTACTACGCCGCCGACCGCCGCGCGCGGATCAACCTGGGCATTCGCCGGCGCCTGGCGCCGCTGATGGAGCGCGACCGCCGCCGGGTCGAACTGCTCAACAGCCTGCTGCTGTCGATGCCCGGCACGCCGACCCTGTATTACGGCGACGAGATCGGCATGGGCGACAACATCTACCTGGGCGACCGCGATGGCGTGCGCACACCGATGCAATGGTCGATCGACCGCAACGGCGGCTTCTCCCGGGCCGACCCGGCGAGCCTGGTCTTGCCGCCGATCATGGACCCGCTGTACGGCTACCAGTCGGTGAATGTCGAGACCCAGGCCGGCGACCCCCATTCGCTGCTCAACTGGACCCGGCGCATGCTGGCGATCCGCAAACAGTCCAAGGCCTTCGGCCGCGGCAGCCTGAAGATGCTGTCGCCGAGCAACCGCCGGATCCTGGCCTACACCCGCGAATACACCGGGCCTGACGGCAAGCACGAAATCATCCTCTGCGTGGCCAACGTGTCGCGCAGCGCCCAGGCGGCGGAACTGGACCTGTCGGCGTTCGCCGGCATGGTGCCGGTGGAGATGCTCGGCGGGAATGCCTTCCCGCCGATCGGCCAGCTGAATTTCCTCCTGACCCTGGCGCCCTACGGTTTCTACTGGTTTGTCCTGGCGGCGGAAAACCAGATGCCGAGCTGGCATGTGGAGCCGGCCCAGAGCATGCCGGACTTCACCACCCTGGTGCTGAAAAAACGCCTCGAGGAATTGCTCGAAGCGCCGTCGCGCACCACCCTGGAGCAGAGTTCGCTGCCGACCTGGCTGCCCAAGCGTCGCTGGTTCGCCGGCAAGGACAGCGCCATCGAGCAGGTGCACATCGCCTATGGCGTGCGCTTCGGCGATCCGCAGCATCCGGTGTTGCTCAGCGAGCTGGAGGTCAGCGGCGGCGGCCAGAGCGGGCGCTACCAGCTGCCGTTCGGCTTGCTCGGCGAAGAGCAGATCGGCGCCGCGCTGCCGCAGCAACTGGCCCTGGCGCGGGTGCGCCGTGGCCGCCAGGTGGGGCTGATCACCGACGCCTTTGCCCTGGAAAGTTTTGTGCACAATGTCCTGCAGGCGATCCAGGCGCACACCGTGCTGCCCTGTGGTGATGGCGAGATCCGCTTCGAGGCCACGGAGCAACTGGCCGGGCTCGGCCTGGGCGCGGCATCCGAAGTGCGCTACCTGTCCGCCGAGCAATCCAACAGCTCGGTGGTGATCGGCACCAGCCTGGTGCTCAAGCTGATCCGCAAGGTGGCCAGCGGCGTGCACCCGGAACTGGAGATGAGCGCCTACCTGACCGCCGCCGGCTTCCAGCACATTTCACCCTTGCTCGGTTCGGTGATCCGCCGGGACGGGCAGGGCGAGGACAGCCTGCTGATGATCGCCCAGGGTTACCTGAGCAATCAGGGCGATGCCTGGGAGTGGACCCAGAACAACCTGGAGCGGGCGATCCGCGACGAACTGGCCGACGCCATGTCCGAGCAGGACCAGCATTACAACGCCCTGGGCGAGCTGCGCGACTTTGCCGGCATGCTCGGCCAGCGCCTGGGGGAAATGCACCAGGTCCTCGCGGCGCCGACCGCCAACCCGGCCTTCCGCGCGCGGCCGAGTACCGACAAGGACGCCCAGGCCTGGGCCAGGCAGATTGGCGCACAACTGGAACGGGCCTTGCACTTGCTCAAGCAGCATCAGGCTGAGCTGACGGCCGAGGATCGACAGCGCGTGGCGTCGTGGAGCCAACACAAGACGGCGATCCTGGCGCATATCCAGGGCCTGGCGAAACAGGCGGTCGGCGGCCTGCGCATGCGCGTCCACGGCGACCTGCACCTGGGCCAGGTGCTGGTGATCAAGGGCGACGCCTACCTGATCGATTTCGAGGGCGAACCGGCCCGGCCGCTGGACGAGCGCCGGGGCAAGCACAGTCCGTACAAGGACGTCAGCGGCGTGCTGCGCTCCTTCGACTATGCCGCGGCGCTGGCCCTCGGCGGCCAGAGCCTCGACGCCTCGGCCCACGCCCTGGCGGCCCGGCAGCGGGTCACCGAGCGTTATCTGCGCGAAGCCCGCGAGTCGTTTGTCCAGGCGTACCGGCTGGCGGCAGCTAGTCTTGCTCATGCCTGGCAGGAAAAGAATGGCGAGGACGCCGCGCTGGCCTTGTTCAGCCTGGAGAAAGCAGCCTACGAAGTGGCGTATGAAGCGGAAAACCGTCCGGCCTGGCTCGCGGTGCCGCTGCGGGGGCTGCATGTGCTGCTAAGTGATATGAAGGTTGAGTGATGTGAAACCCTTTTCCGATACAAAAAGTGCTGGAGAGCAGTCATGAGTTTCTCGAACAAGGAACAGGGTCAGGTCAAACAGGCAATGCCCGCCGCGCGGGATGTCGAGGCACTGGTGCGTGCCGAGCACCAGGACCCCTTTGCCGTGCTCGGCCCCCATGGCGACGGCGCCGGCGGCCAACTCATCCGTGCCTTCCTGCCGGGCGCCCTGAGTGTGCAGGTGCTGGCTCGCGATGGCGTGACAGTGCTGGGCAGCCTGGAGGGCACCGAGGTGCCGGGGTTGTTCGTCGGGCACTTTGCCCAGGCCCAGCCCTATCTGCTGCGCACGCAATGGGCCGGTGGCGAACATATTGGCGAAGACCCTTACAGCTTCGGCCCGTTGCTGGGGGAGATGGACCTGTACCTGTTCGCCGAGGGCAACCACCGTGACCTCAGCGCCTGCCTCGGCGCGCAGCTGAAAACCGTGGAGGGCGTCGACGGCGTGCGTTTCGCGGTCTGGGCGCCGAATGCCCGGCGGGTCTCGGTGGTCGGCGACTTCAACGTCTGGGACGGACGGCGGCACCCGATGCGCCTGCGTCATCCGTCCGGGGTCTGGGAGCTGTTCGTGCCGCGCCTGGGCCCGGGCGAAGCCTACAAATATGAAATCCTCGGCGCCCACGGCATCCTGCCGCTGAAGTCCGACCCGGTGGCGCTGGCCACTCAGTTGCCGCCGGATACCGCCTCGAAAGTCGCCAGCCCGCTGAGCATCGACTGGCAGGACCTCGACTGGATGCAGGCCCGCGGCGAACGCCAGCGCACAGACGCTCCCTTGTCGATCTACGAACTGCATGCCGGCTCCTGGCAATGCGAGGTGGACGATCTGGGCGAGGTGGCGCGCCAGTACGACTGGCACGAACTGGCCGAACGCCTGATCCCCTATGTGCAGAACCTGGGGTTCACCCATATCGAGCTGATGCCGATCATGGAGCATCCCTTCGGCGGTTCCTGGGGCTATCAGCCGCTGTCGCAGTTCGCCCCCAGCGCCCGCTACGGCAGCGCCGACGACTTCGCGGCGTTCGTCAACGCCTGCCACCTGGCGGGCATCGGGGTGATTCTCGACTGGGTGCCGGCGCACTTTCCCACCGACGCCCATGGCCTGGCGCAATTCGACGGCACCGCGCTGTACGAATACGGCAACCCGCTGGAAGGTTTCCACCAGGACTGGGACACCCTGATCTACAACCTGGGGCGCACCGAGGTCCACGGTTTCATGCTGGCGTCGGCGCTGCACTGGCTCAAGCATTTCCATGTCGACGGCCTGCGGGTGGATGCCGTGGCCTCGATGCTCTACCGCGACTATTCGCGCAACGCCGGGGAGTGGGTGCCCAATCGCCATGGCGGACGCGAGAACCTTGAAGCCATCGACTTTTTGCGTCACCTGAATGACGTGGTGTCCCTCGAGGCGCCGGGCGCCCTGGTGATCGCCGAGGAGTCCACGGCCTGGCCGGGCGTCAGCCAGGGCACCCAGCAAGGCGGCCTGGGCTTTGCCTACAAATGGAACATGGGCTGGATGCACGACTCGCTGCATTACATCCAGCAGGACCCGGTGTACCGCGCCCATCACCACAACGAACTGAGCTTCGGCCTGGTGTATGCCTGGTCCGAGCGCTTCATCCTGCCGATCTCCCACGACGAAGTGGTGCACGGCAAACGCTCGCTGATCGACAAGATGCCCGGCGACCGCTGGCAGAAGTTCGCCAACCTGCGGGCCTACCTGAGCTTCATGTGGACCCACCCGGGCAAGAAGCTGCTGTTCATGGGCTGCGAGTTCGGCCAGTGGCGCGAATGGAATCACGATCAGCAACTGGACTGGTACCTGCTGCAATACCCCGAGCACCGCGGCGTGCAGAAGCTGGTGGGCGATCTCAACCGGCTGTACCGCGAGCATCCGGCGCTGCACGACCAGGACGACGCGCCCCAGGGCTTCCAGTGGCTGATCGGCGACGACGCGATCAACAGCGTCTACGCCTGGCTGCGCTGGAGCAAGGACGGCAAGCCGCTGCTGGTGGTAGCCAACTTCACCCCGGTGCCGCGCCAGGCCTACCGGATCGGCGTGCCCTTCGCCGGGCGCTGGGGCGAGTTGTTCAACAGCGACTCCGATACCTACGCCGGGTCCAACTATGGCAATGGCGGCGGGGTGTTCACCGAGGACGTGGCGAGCCACGGCCAGGCGTTGTCGCTGGCGTTGAACCTGCCGCCGCTGGCGGTGCTGATCCTGCAACCCGAAGCGTGATATCGACTGGCCGCTGCGCGTAGCGGATCGCGAGCAGACACCCTCAAGTTGTCCCTGAAAACCCAATCTCCTGTAGCCGCTGCCGCAGGCTGCGATCGGGCTCGCAGAGCCCGCAACCCGGACGACGCGTATGGCCGATGCTCCCTTTGCGTCGGCTGCGCCGCCGATCACAGTCTGCGGCGGCTACAGGTTTTTACCAGCGCATCCGCACACCCAGGCTGCCGATCAGTCCGTTGAGGTCGTTGTCGTCCACGTCGCTGCTGTAGTCGGCGCTCACGTACAGGCTGACGGCGGGGGTGAGCCTGGCCACCAGGCCCAGGCCGACTTCGACCGTGGAGGACTTGTGGCTGCTGCTGATCTTGTCGACCTTGTCCAGGGTCAGGGTGTCGCCGCTGTACACCGTGTGCCACAAGCTGGTGCGCACATAGGGTTCCACCGAGTGCCCGGCGATGTCATAACGACCTTGCAAGTGAGCCCCGACGCGGCCGCTCCAGGCGTTGAGGTTGCCGGCGGAGCGGGTGCTGCTGTCGGCATTCGGGTTGTCCAGGCTGACGCGCTGGTTGATCAATTGCGCCTGGGGTTCGACCACCCAGTTGTCGCTGATGCCGATGGGAATCCCGCCTTGCACCGACAGGGTCACCGCGCTGCCTTCGGCGGCTTGCCGCTGGCCTTGCTCGGTGCGGCTGAAGCCGCTGACCCGGGCGCCGCTGGCCGACAGATCGACGTGCCAGCCCTGCGGACCGGTCAGGCTCCAGAACGCGCCAAGACTTTGACCCTGGACACTGAAACGGTCGTTACGCGGGTCGCTGAAACCGCCGGGCACGCCCTGGCCGTTGGCCTGGAACTGGCTCTGGCCGCCCAACAGGCCGATGCGCTGGGTATGCCCGCTGCTGCTTTCCAGGGTGTAGAGCACCGGGCCGCCGGGCGTGCCGTTGATGCTGCTGGCAAAACGCGAACCGAGGTAGCCGGCGTCGGTCTGCCGCGCTGCGGGCCCGTACAGCGGGTCCCAGACCTGCGGGCTGCCTTGCACGATACCCAGGCTATTGCCCTGGGGCTGGCTGGCCGGCATGGGCGTCGCGGAGGGCGCGGGTGTCAACAGGCGGTTCAGGAGCAGGTCCTGGCGATACCAGAGCTGCGCCTCGTCCTCGGCAGGGGACGCTTGTACCTCCATGGACGCGCACAGCAATACCGAAGCGGAAACTGTGCACAGAATGATCTTGATCTCTTGTGGGGTGAGTGAAGTTTTCATGGAGGGCTACCTTGCAATCGCATGCCGTGTCTCGCCGTGGCGTCTCTCCTACCCCGAATGAGGGGCGACCGAGTTCGTTGAGGCAAGGCTCGGCGACCCGCTCTAGAGCAGGTATCCGAGGCTTGCCCCTGGTTGTATTTCCGGGGGTAGTAAGCTGTAGCTAAGGAGACGACAGGGCAGCCGTCAAGAAAATGACCGACCAGTGGCGTAGGTAATTCAGGCTGTGTAACCGACTGAAAAAAAGCGATTCTCTAAGTTCTTGTTTGTGCGAAAAAACGTCGAAAGAGGCGGGGAAAAGCGATTTTCGGTAGCCCACTACCGACTCGTCCTTTGCGGGTGAGTCGGTAATTTTCCTGGGCCAAGGGCCGCGTCAGGCCTTGGCCAGCGCGCTGGCCGCTTCGTCGATCAGGCCGGCGACCGCGGTTGCCGGGGAGGCGAGAGTGGCCTGGTGGACCGCCAGACAGATGATCCTCGATGCCTGGGCGAAGGCATCAGAGGTGCACTTCCACCGCCAGCGGCAGGTGATCCGACAGGTGAGTCCAGGGCTTGTGCCCGAGGATCTTCGGTGCGTGGCTGCTGGCGTTGCGCAGGTAGATGCGGTCCAGGCGCAGCAGTGGCCAGCGCGCCGGGTAGGTCTTGGCCGGCCTGCCATGGTGGCGTTCGAAGGCTTCGTGCAGGTCGTCGCGGCGGGCGAGGGTGGCATTGCCATGTAACTGCCAGTCGTTGAAGTCGCCGGCGATGATCACCGGCGCATCGTCCGGCAGCGACTCGAGCAACTGGCACAACAGCGCCAGTTGCAGCTGGCGATGGCTTTCCAGCAGGCTCAGGTGCACGCAGATCGCGTGCACTTCGGCATGCCCCGGTACATCCAGCACGCAATGCAACAGCCCGCGGCGCTCCGGGCCGGTGATCGAGACATCGAGGTTGCGATACTGGCGGATCGGGTATTTCGACAGCAGGGCGTTGCCGTGATGGCCATCGGGATAGACCGCGTTGCGTCCGTAGGCGAAGTCGCTCCACATGCTGTCGGCGAGAAACTCGTATTGCGACTGCTGGGGCCAGTTGCCGTAGCGGCTGGCGTGGCGGTCGTGCTCGCCCAGCACTTCCTGGAGAAACACCAGGTCGGCCTGGGTGCTGCGGACCGCGTCACGCAGCTCCGGGAGAATGAAACGGCGGTTCAGGGCGGTGAAGCCCTTGTGGGTGTTGACGGTCAGGATGCGCAGGCGATGGATCGCCGGGGTTTCGTCTGGCGCTGCCGACGTGACCGGACGCCTGGTTGAATCGGTGCTCACGCTCACTCCTCGTAATCAGGGCGGTTACTCATGCGACTGACACTTTGCCGGTCAGTTCAGGTTTGCCCCCGGTCTGCCCGCATCGGGGCAGCCCTACATGAAAAAGATTTCGTAGGACTGGCGCAGCCGCTCCAGCACCACCGGCGTCAGGGTCGGGGCCAGGCCGATGCCCGGATCGCCCTGCAACTGGCTGGCATAGGCATGCGCCGCATGGCGCTTGCGGGCCACGGTCCAGGTGTCGAGGCGCAACTTGCGGGCGCGGTGCCAGGGCAGCAGCTGTTCATCGCGCGCCGGCCAGTGCCAGGCCCACACCGGCACTTCGTGGAACGCCACGCCAGCCAGGGCCGCGGCCTTGGCGCTGGCCCGGCCGACGGCGTCGTGATCGTCGTTGCCGTCTTCGCGCCAGGTGCTGAACACCACGTCATCGGGGCGCAGGTAACGGCCAATGAACTGGCTCAACTGATGCTCGCGTTCCTGCAGCCCACTGTCGGCAAAGCCGCCGCGAATCCACTGCAGGCTGTGCAGGGGCAAACCCAGGCGGCGCAGGGCCTCGACACTTTCCTGGGGACGGAACACGCTCAGGCGCCGCTCCGACCACAGGTCGGAGCCGGGGTGGCTGGCGCTGCCGTCGGTGATGGAAATCAGTTGCAGCGGATGGCCATGGTGGGCCAGTACCTGCAGCAGGCCGCCGCAGGTCAGCACTTCGTCGCCGGGGTGCGGGGCAATGACCACCGCGCGAAATCCGGGCGGCACCAGGCTGGCAAGGTTGATGGAGGGGACGTCGAGCAGTTGGCGGGCGCCGTTCCAGACCTGCTCCGGCCAGTTGTCGCTCAGTGGTATGGATCTCATGGGTGTCACATCCTTGTTCCGGGGCAGTCGGCGCGCGGTGACGGACCGGGCCGCTTGGGTTCGCACCCGGTATCGGTCCGGGTGCCGGCGCTCCATACCTTGGATTGCCGTCTTGCAAGAGCGTTCAATCATACACAGCCGTTGGCCACCGTCGCAGGGGGCAGCGATTTTTTCCGATGGCGACGCTCAGCGGTTCAAGATAGCGGGGAATGGATATCCGGCACCATCGTACATGTGTCTGATGGGCTGGCCACTGCCCGCCATTCAATCCGGCAAATGGCCAATGACCTGCTCAATCGTCATCCTCGTGCTGCAGTTCGAACAGCAGCAGCGAGCGCCCGGTCACCGAGTACCGGTGGCCGAACTCGAAGCGTTCCTGGCCTTTCACCGAGGGCTGGTTGGTGTCGATCATGCAGGTCCAGAAGCCGCCGTCGGGCACTTCCGGCAGGCTGAAGTTGACGATGTCGTGATGGGCGTTGACCACCAGCAGCAGGGTCGCGTCGGCGCCGGGGCGGCGTATCCCGGTTTCCTGGGCGCGGCCGTCGAGCAGCATGCCCAGGCAGCGGCCGTGGCTGTCCTGCCATTGTTCGATGGTCATCTCGCTGGCGTCCGGGGCGAGCCAGGTGACGTCCTTGACCCCGATATCCTCGTTGTAGTTGCCCACCAGGAAGCGTCCGCGGCGCAGGATCGGGTAGGTCATGCGCAGCTTGACCAGGCGCTTGACGAACTTGAGCAGCGACTTGCCGTCCTCGTCCAGGTCCCAGTTGACCCAGCCGATTTCGCTGTCCTGGCAATAAGCGTTGTTGTTGCCGTGCTGGGTGCGGGCGAACTCGTCGCCGGCGACCAGCATCGGCGTGCCCTGGGCCAGCAGCAGGGTGGCGAAGAAATTGCGCATCTGGCGCAGGCGCAGCGCATTGATCTGCGGGTCGTCGGTGGGGCCTTCGACGCCGTGGTTCCACGACAGGTTGTGGTTGCTGCCGTCCTGGTTGTCCTCGTCGTTGGCTTCGTTGTGCTTATCGTTGTACGACACCAGGTCATGCAGGGTGAAGCCGTCGTGGGCGGTCACGAAATTGACAGAGGTATAAGGCCGCCGGCCGCGCTGGTTGAACATCTCGCCGGAGGCGGTCATGCGCGCGGCGAAGTCGGCGAGTTGGCCGTCGTCGCCTTTCCAGAAGGCGCGCACGGTGTCGCGGAACTTGTCGTTCCACTCCACCCAGCCCGGCGGGAAGCCGCCCACCTGATAACCGCCGGGGCCGATGTCCCACGGCTCGGCGATCAGCTTCACCTGGCGCAGCACCGGGTCCTGGCGGCAGGCCACGAGGAAACTGTGGCGCTCGTCGAAGCCATCGTGGTAACGCCCGAGAATGGTCGCCAGGTCGAAGCGAAAACCGTCCACGTGCATTTCCGTGGCCCAGTAGCGCAGCGAGTCGGTGACCATCTGCAGCACGCAGGGGTGGCTCAGGTCGAGGGTGTTGCCGGTCCCGGAATCATTGATATAGAAGCGTTTGTCGTCGGGCATCAGGCGGTAGTAGGAGGCGTTGTCGATGCCGCGCATGGACAGGGTCGGGCCTTGCTCGTTGCCCTCGGCGGTGTGGTTGTAGACCACGTCGAGTATCACTTCGAGCCCGGCTTCGTGCAGGTGCGCGACCATTTCCTTGAATTCGGCGATCTTGCCGCTGGCCAGATAGCGCGGGTCGGGGGCGAAGAAGGCGATGCTGTTGTAGCCCCAGTAATTGGTCATGCCCTTGTGCAGCAGGTGCTGGTCGTTGACGAAGGCATGGATCGGCAACAGCTCCACCGACGACACCCCGAGCTTGCGGATGTGCTCCAGCACATCGTCGACCATCAGCCCGGCGAAGGTGCCGCGCACCGCCTCCGGCACCGAAGGGTGACGCATGGTGAAGCCACGCACGTGAGTCTCATAAATGATCGTTTTGTCCCAGGGCACGCTGACCCGATGATCGTGGCCCCAGGTGTGGGCCGGGTCGATCACTTTGCATTTGGGCACGAAGGGCGCGCTGTCGCGCTCGTCGAAACTGAGGTCGGCATCGGGGTGCCCGATGGTGTAGCCGAACAGCGCCTCGGACCATTTCAGCTGGCCCACCAGCTGCTTGGCATACGGGTCGATCAGCAGCTTGTTGGGGTTGAAACGATGACCGTTGGCCGGGTCGTAGGGGCCATGCACCCGATAGCCGTAGATCAGCCCGGGGTGGGCGTCGGGCAGGTAGCCGTGGAAGATCTCGTCGGTGTATTCCGGCAGTTCGATGCGTTCCAGCTCGACTTCGCCCGTGGCATCGAACAGGCAGAGCTCGACCTGGGTGGCATTGGCCGAGAACAGGGCGAAGTTGACCCCCAGGCCGTCCCAGGTCGCGCCGAGCGGGAAGGGCAGGCCTTCGCGGATGCGCGAGGGCTCGGTGGCTTGCGGGGTTTTCGGCGTGGCGGCTGTTTTGGCGGTGGTCATGGGTGCTCCTGCGAATCAGATGGGCGAATGGGCTCCCTGTGGCGCTCGGGCGCGCCACGCACATGGGCAAGGTCGGCAGTGGAGGGTGGCGCGAACGCCTCGCGGCAGAGGCGTCAGCTGGTCGCTGGCTTGCGCGGTGCCCGCGGCTTTTTCGCCGCGCTGCTTTTGCTCCCGGGCGGCAATCCTTTTTCTGCGGGAGGCCGCTTTTCTCCAGGAGGCACCCTTTCTCCAGGAGGTACCAGGGGTGCCGCCGCCGCGGGTTTGGCGACGGCCTTGGGCTTTGCCGCGGGCTTGCCGGGTTTGGCGCTGGCGGCTCGGGTCGCCCTGGGCGGCTTGCTCGGGGCCAGGGCCTCGGCTTCGGCCAGCTTGCGGGCCATTTCCCAATGCCGGTGTTCCTGGCCGTCGGGCCGGCCTTCCGATTCCCAGATTTGATAGGCGAACTCACGAATGCGTTTGTCGTCGGTACTCATCGCAATGCTCCTGAACTGAACTCAAGTTTGGATGAAAAGGTTGACCGGGAAATCCCGCAATGCGCTGCTGATTATCAGATCCTTGTGGGGTGTGACTGCCCCCGTGGAAAAAAGTCCCTTCAGGTTTTGTCCTGGCGCGGCGAATGGCAGATGCACACGCGTATCGCCCCAATCCGGCGCGTCGACCCGCGGTTGCGCGCCGCTTTCCAGCAGCCCGGCGACCAGCCTGGGCACAATCACCACGGCGCGTTGGCCCTGGTGTTCGCGCATGAAGGCCAGCACCTTGCCAGCGTGTCGCCCCTGTACCGGCAGCGGCTGGTAAGTGCCCCGGCGAAACAGCTGCGGGTACTCGCCCCGGCGCGCCAGCGTGGCGGCGATCAGGGCCTGCTTGATACGCCCGTCACGCCAGTGGGCCAACAGTTCCATGGTTTCGCCGCAAGGGTCCAGAGCCTGCTGTCGGGCGGCGAAATCCACCGGGCGACGGTTGTCCGGGTCCACCAGGCTGAAGTCCCAGAACTCGTTGCCCTGATACAGGTCCGGCACGCCGGGCACGGTCATGCGCAGCAAGGATTGAGCCAGGCCGTTGAGGGCGCCAGCGGGCGCGATGACCTGGACGGCCGCGCCTATGGCGCTGCGCAACGGCAGGCCCTCGGGGCTGAGCAACAGGCGCTCGATGAAGTGGTGCACGGCACTTTCATAGGCCTCGTTGGCCGCCGCCCAGCTGCTGTGCAGCTTGGCTTCGCGCAGGGCTTTTTCCTGCCATTGCCAGAGGCGCTGGGCATAGTCGCGCAGGCCCTGGCGGTCGTCGCTGTGCAGTTCCAGCGGCCAGCTGCCGAGCAGGGCCTGATAGAGGATCAGCTCGTCGCCGGCGCCGGGCGCCTGGGGATCGCTGCGCAGGGCCTGGGCCAGGCCGCGCCAGTGTTCCACCTGTTCGACGTACCAGGGGCCGAGTTCGCTGAGTACCGCCAGGCGCGCGCGGGTATCTTCGCCGCGCTTGTGGTCGTGGGTGGCGCTGGCCAGCAGGTTGTCGGGGAAAGCCTCCAGGCGCTCGCGGCAGGCGGCGTGGAAATCTTCCACCGGGGCGCAGAACTGTTCGGTGGAGAAACCCACATCGTTGCGCGACAGCAGCACCGCCGAGCGATAGAGCGCGGTGTCTTCCACCGCCTTGGCCGCCGCCGGCGAGGTCAGTTGCTGGAAGCGCACGCAGGCATGCTTGAGCACCTTGCGCGGGCGCCCCGGCGGCAGCTGGCGCCAGCCGCGGCCGCCGAGCCACTGTTGCAGGTAGGCCAGCACCGGCCAGTCGGCTTCGCCCAGGGTGTCACGGGCGCCTTGCAGGGCCTGCTGGAAAAACCCCTCATCTGTCGCCGAGCGCCCGCAGGCACCGATGTAGGTGCGGTACACCGGGAAGTGCACGATCAGTTCCTGCAAGGCACGGCGAATGGCGCCGAGGGTCAAGTCGCGGCTCATCACATCGTTGCGCGCCACTTGCAGCAGGGCCTGGGCCACGCTTTCGAAATCGCTGGCCAGCGAGCCGTTGAGCAATTGCTGGCGCGCCAGCCGGGCCTCTTCGAGAAAGGCCGCTGGCCGTTCGCTGTGCCGGCTCCAGAGTTCGGCCAGGGGGGCGGCGCCTTGCGGGTCGTGTTGCAGCAGCGACAGCTGGTTCATGAATTCATAGCCGGTGCTGCCGTCCACGCCCCAGTCGCGGCGCAGGGTTTCGCCAGCGCCGAGGATCTTCTCGACGTAGATCGGCAAGTGCTGGCCGGGGCGCAGGGCGTCGACCCGGCGCCGCAGTTTGCGGCAGTAGCCGCGGGGATCGGCCAGGCCGTCGATATGGTCGATGCGCAACCCGTCCACCAGGCCGGCGGCGATCAACTGGAAGATTTTGCCGTGGGTGGCCTCGAACACCGCCGGGCGCTCGACCCGCAGCCCACCCAGCTCGTTGACGTCGAAGAAACGCCGCCAGTTGATGTCGTCCGCCGCGGTGCGCCAGCTGGCCAGGCGGTAGCTCTGCTGCTCCAGCAGGGCGTGCAGGCGGGCGAATCCCTGCGGCTGGCGCGAATCGTAGCGCGCCAGGTGCTGCTCGATGGCCGCGCGGACCTGCGGTTCATGGGCGGCTTCCTGCAGTTGCTGTTGCAAGGGCTCGGCCTGGGTGTGGGCGTCGGACTGGTAGCGCAGGGTGCTGAAGGCATCGGCCAATGGCTTGAGACGTTCGGCCGGTTCGGCGTCGGTCTCGCACTGGAGCCGCAACAGTTCGCCATAGTCGCTGGGGCAGATCGGGAAATGATGCTGGTAATGCTCGACATGAAACTCGCCCCGTTCGGCATCGAAGTACAGCCTCAGCGCGCCTTCCTGCAGGGCCACGCCGTAGTCGCTGCCGAGGAACGGCAGCAGCAACTGGCCTTCCAGCAAGGGGTCGGGGGAGTGCCACTGGATATCGAAGAATTCGCCGTAGGGGCTCAGGCGGCCCCAGCACAGCAGGTCCTGCCACCAGGGATTGTCCGCGCCGCCGACCGCCATGTGGTTGGAGACGATATCCAGCAGCAGGCCCATGTCGTGCTGGCGCAGGCTGCGGACCAGACGCTCCAGAGCGGCCTCGCCACCCAGCTCGGGGTTGACCCGGGTCGGGTCGACCACGTCGTAGCCGTGCATCGAGCCGGCGCGGGCGCACAGCAGCGGCGAGGCGTACAGGTGGCTGATGCCCAGGCGGGCGAAGTAGGGCACCAGCGGCACCGCGTCGTCGAGAGTGAAGCCGCGATGAAACTGCAGGCGCAGGGTGGCCCGCACGGGCGGGCTGTGGTGCGTGGAATCCTTCATCGGTCGCGCTCGTGGGCCTGTTGCCGGGCGCAGGCCAGCAGCTCCAGGCGGCGCGCGGCGTCCGGGTCGTCGAGCAAGGCCGCGCTGCTGCCGGCCAGGCGCCGACGCCAGTTGGGATGGCTGTCGAGGGTGCCGGGCAGGTTGGCCTGTTCGTCGATGCCCAGGGCGTCCTCCAGGGGCAGCAGCACCAGCGGTGCGCGGGTATGGCCGAGGAAGCGCACGCTGGCGTCCACCACCTGGTCGGCTTCGTGGGTGGCTATGTGGGTGGCTATGTGGGGAGCTTCACGAAAATTCTGCGGGTCGCGACTCAGGGCGTGGCGCAGGCCCTCGCGTTCGCGCTGGCGATGTTCGCGCCAATGGGTTTCGCCGCTTGCGTCCACCAGGCCCAGGCGCGCGCTCCAGTCGATGTCGCGGCCCTGCCACCAGCCGTTGAGGGTCGGCAGGTCGTGGGTGCTGGTGGTGGCCAGGGCGTTGTCCGGCCAGTCGAGGATCGGCCGGAAATGCGTGCCGTGCTCCTGCTCGAACAGCAACACGCGCATGCCGAGCATGGCCCGCGCGCTGAGTTTTTCCCGCAGGCCGTCGGGCACCGTGCCGAGGTCCTCGCCGAGGACGATCGCCTGGTGCCGGTGCGATTCCAGGGTCAGCAGGCGCAGCAGGTCGTCCACCGGGTAATACAGGTAGGCGCCGTCGCAGGGCGGGGCGCCGAGGGGGATCACCCACAGCCGCTGCAAACCCATCACATGGTCGATGCGCAGGCCGCCGGCATGGGCGAAGTTGGCCCGGAGCATTTCGATGAAAGCGTGGAAGCCATTGCGCACCAGGCCCTCCGGGGAAAAGGCGGAAATGCCCCAGCCCTGGCCCTGGCGATTGAGAATGTCCGGCGGCGCGCCGACGGTCAGCGCCGCCAGCAGTTCGTCCTGGCGGCTCCAGGCTTGGCTGCCGCCGCCGTCGGCGCCCACCGCCAGGTCGGCGATCAGGCCGATGCCCATGCCGCTGCTGCGGGCGGTGGCCTGCACCCGCTCCAGGCAACGGGCGATCAGCCATTGGCAGAAGGCATAAAAGCCGATATCGGCGGCGTGCTCCTCGGCGAACTGCGCCAGCGCCGGGCTGCGTGGGGTGCGCCAGGCGTCGGGCCATTCGCGCCAGTCGAGGCTTTCGCCGCGGGCCGCGCGCTGGGCCTGGATGGCTTCGAAGCGGCAGTGGTTTTCCAGGGCCTCGCCACTGGCGTGGCGGAAGCTGGCGAAGTCCTGGTGCAGCGGATGCTCGCCCTGGCAGAAGCCGTCATAAAGCGCGCGCAGGACGTTCTTCCGGGCCTGGGCCGCCACCGGCCAGTCGACCATCGGCTGTTGTTCCAGCTGTTGCAGTTGCGGCCCGAGGCCGCTGGCATCGATCGCGCTGCGCCAGGCCCGCTCGCCGAGAATGGTCCCGGGCGCGGCGTACAGGCTGTTGAGAAACAACCGGCTGGACGGCGAATAGGGGCTATAGCGGCCGGTGTCGCTGCTGAACATGGCATGCAGCGGGCTGATGGCCACGGCCTCGGCGCCCCGTTCGCCGGCGACCCGGACCAAGTCTTCGAGCGCTTGGGTATCACCATAACCGCCATCGCCTGCGCGGCGCAGGGAATACAGCTGCACGCTCAGGCCCCAGGCACGGGGCGTGGCCTGGTCCACGGCGTCGGCGACGCTGTAGCAGCGCTCGGGCGCCACGGCCAGGGTGAAGTGCTGGCCGGCGATGCTCACCTCCTGGTAACCCACCGGCACCAGGCCCGGCAGCATGGAGTTGGCGTCCAGCCTGAGGTTGAGCACACCGCCGTCTTCCAGGTGGATTTCGCAGGGCGTGTCCGGCGCGAAGTAATGCCCCAGGTCCAGGCCCTGGCCGGCGTCGGCGGTCAGCAGCGGCGGCAGTTGCCGGCTCTGCTGCACCTGTAGCAGCTGGCGCAGGCTGGCTTCGATCTGCCGGTCGTTGTCGGCCGGATGGCCAAGGCTGGCCAGCACGGCGCGCAGCACCCGTGGCTCGACCCGTTGCGGGCGGCCGTTGGCGTCGATCCAGTCGACGGCCAGGCCGGCCCGGCTGGCGAGGATTTCCAGTTGCGCGTCGCTCATGGGTGTTCTCCGTCAAGGTCTGGCGTGGGGGCGACTGCGCCGAGGCTGACCAGCGCGCTATAGGGGGCGAGAGTGCCTTGGTGCAACCGCTCGAACGCCTGGGCCGGGTATTCGAACAGGCGCTGCGCCGCGCTTGGCGGCTGTTGCTCGACGTTGTGCGGGCTCAGGTTGAGGTCGATGCGCAGTTCCTGGCCATTGCCCAGGCGCCAGCGGGCACAGAGCGCGCCTTCGGCCAGCACCTCGGCGCCCAGGGCTTCGGCGCCGGGCAGGTAGGGCACGATGTGCTCGTGGCGCAGTTGCAACAGCTGGCGATACAGCGCCAGGGTCTGCTCGCCCTGGACCGGGTCCGCCTGCGGCCTCGACGCGAGGAAGGTGTCCGGCGCGTTCGGGTCGGGAATCTGCTCGCGTTTATGCGGATCGGCGAAGGCGCTGAAGGCGGCGAATTCGCCGCGCCGGCCCTCGCGCACCGCGTCCGCCAGTTCGCCGTGGTGGCTGGTGAAAAACAGGAAGGGCTGCGGCGCCGCCAGTTCGTCGCCCATGAACAGCAGCGGGATCATCGGCGACAGCAGCAACAGCACCGTGGCCGCCTGCAATGCCTGTGGCTCGGCCAGGCGCACCAGGCGCTCGCCGAAGGCGCGGTTGCCGATCTGGTCGTGGTTCTGCAAAAACAGCACGAAGGCGCTGGGCGGCAAATGGCTGCTGGGTTCGCCGCGAGGGGTGCCGTGGCGGGTGACGTGGCCCTGATAGACGAACCCCTGGCTCAGGCAGCGCGCCAGTTTCTCGGTGGGGCGTTCGGCGAAGTCGGCGTAGTAGGCGTCGGTCTCCCCGGTGAGCAGCACATGCAGGGCGTTGTGGCCGTCGTCGTTCCACTGCGCGTCGAAGTGCTGCTCCAGCAGGCTGGCCTGGTTGTACTCGTTTTCCACGGTCAGCCAGACCTGCCGCGCCGGGTCGATCCGGCGGCGCACCCGATGCGCCAGTTCATGCAGGAAGTCCGGGTCGTCGATCGCATGCACGGCATCCAGGCGCAGGCCGTCGAAGCGGTACTCCAGCAGCCACATCAGGGCATTGTCGATAAAGAAGTCGCGCACGGGCTGGCGGCGAAAGTCGATGGCCGCGCCCCAGGGCGTGTGCCGGTCTTCCCTGAAGAAGGCCTTGGCGTAGTGGTGCAGGTAATTGCCGTCGGGGCCGAAGTGGTTGTAGACCACATCGAGCATCACCGCCAAGCCCAGGCCGTGGGCGCAGTCGATCAGGTGCTTGAGGTCGTCGGGCGAACCGTAGGAGGCTTCCGGCGCATAAGGCAGGACGCCGTCGTAGCCCCAATTGCGATCGCCGGGAAACTCCGCCAGGGGCATCAGCTCGATGGCGGTGATGCCCAGCTCGGCCAGGCGTGGCAGGTGTTTTTCCACTGCGCGGTAACCGCCGAGCACGCCCACATGCAGCTCGTAGATCACCGCTTCGTGCCACGGCCGGCCTTGCCAGTGCGGGTGCCGCCAGCGATAGGCCCGGGGATCGACCACCAGGCTGGGGCCGTCGATGTCGCCGTCCTGGGCCCGGGACGCCGGGTCGGGCACGCGGATCTGGTCATCGATATCGAAGCGGTAGCGGGTGCCGGGCGGGCACTGGCCGATGACCATGAACCAGCCGTTGGCTCGGGGCAGCATGGGCAGCGACATGCCGTCTTCGAGTTCGACGCTGACGTGCTGTGCGTCCGGCGCCCAGAGGGCAAAGCGGGTGCGCTCGGCATCGAGCGCAGTAGCGCCGTGGGGCCAGGTTTCCAGAGTCCTTGACGGCATCCAGGGTGCCCTCTCAGGGTTTGGCCGATTTTCCCAAGGCCTTGGCCACCAGCTGTTCATAGAGTTCGGCGTAGGGTTCCACCGCCTTGCACCAGTTGAAGGGCGCGGCCATGGCCCGGCAGCGCATGGCGTTGAGCAACTGCGGATAGGCGAACACCTTGAAGGCGCGGCCCAGGGCCTCTTCGTAGCTGGCCACGGTGGATTCGTCGAACAGAAAACCGGTGACGCCGTTCTCGATGGTGTCGGCCAGGCCGCCGGTATTGCGCGCCACCGGCAGCGAACCGAAGCGCTGGGCGTACATCTGGCTCAGGCCGCAGGGCTCGTAGCGCGAAGGCATCAGCAGGAAGTCGCTGCCGGCGAACATGCGGCGGGCGTCGGTTTCGTTGAAACCGATGTTCACCCCGATGCGCCCGGGGAAACGCGCGGCCAGGGCGCGCATGGCCTGTTCTTCCTCCGGCTCGCCGCGACCGATAATCGCGATCTGGCCGCCGGACTTGACGATGTACTCGGCCACGCCTTCGGTAAGGTCCAGGCCTTTCTGGTAGACCAGGCGCGAGACCACCGCGAACAGCGGGCCGCTGCTGGGGTCGAGGCCGAACATCTGCCGCACATGGGCGGCATTGGCGGCCTTGCCTTGCCAGTCGCCAATGGCGAAGGGGGTGGACAGGTGCGGGTCGGTGGCGGCGTCCCAGCTTTCGTCGATGCCGTTGGGGATGCCGCTGAGCAGGCCTTGCTGGGTCTTGCTGGCGAGGAAACCGTCAAGCCCGCAGCCGAAGGCCGGGGTGGTGATTTCCTGGGCATAGGTGGCGCTGACGGTGGTGATGTGGCTGGCGTAGGCCATGCCGGCCTTGAGGAACGACAGCTTGCCGTAGAACTCCATGCCTTCCTGTTGCAGGGCATGTTCGGGGATGCCCAGCTCCGGGCAGGAAGCCAGGCTGACCACGCCCTGATACGCCAGGTTATGGATGGTGAACAGGGTCGGCGTGCGTTGCCCGCGCCAGTGCATATAGGCCGGCGCCAGCCCGGCGGGCCAGTCATGGGCGTGCACCAGGTCCGGGCACCAGTGGATCTGCGCCAGGTTGGCGGCGATGTCGGCGGCGGCCAGGCCCAGGCGGGCGAAGCGGATATGGTTGTCCGGCCAGTCGCGGCCGTTGTTGGCGCCGTAGGGCGTGCCTTCGCGCTCATAGAGTTCGGGGCAGATCAGCACATAGATCACCAGGCCGTCGGGCATGTCCATGCGCCCGATCTTGCAGGCCGGCAGGGCCGCGTGGCCGCCCAGCTCGCCTATGATATGAATCGGGTTTTCGCTGTGCATCACCTGCCGGTAGCCAGGGATCAGCAGGCGTACATCGTGCAGGTGCGCCATGGCGCGGGGCAGGGCGGCCGACACGTCGCCCAGGCCGCCGGTCTTGACCAGGTCGGCGATTTCCGAAGTGACGAACAGGACCTTCTTGCGATTGGGGTTGTGGCGGATCAAGGGTAGTGACGTCTTGCCACCTGGGGCGAGAATCGATGTGGAGACCGTTTCACCGGCCAGCGGCAGAGGATGCTTTCCCTGGGTTTGCAATACGGCACTGGTCATCTGTTTCTCCCGTTTTATTGATCTGTTCCTGGCATCTGCCGGCGGTGTCAAAAGGCCAATCCGGTGGCCGGGCACAAAAAACGTTGCGCATGCGAAAGCCGAACGCAGCCTCATGCGTCGACGCAAAGAGGGTGAAGGGGCCATTGCAAGGATTGCACCAGTCGCCAAGGCCCTACCTTTAACCTGACCCAAGGCGTGAGCCAAAAGTTTCGACTTTATTTCCCTGGGAGTGACTGTCCGGTCACTTTTCGAATTCCAGTCTAGGACAGAAGTTAGAGCGCGGGCGTGACGATTAGGTTTTCTCGGGGCGAAGGTTGCGCTGCCCCGGAATAAAGCCGACGAAAGGCAGTCTCGCGCACCGGCCAGGGGCGAGGCTTTTTCGCCTTGGCGCGAAAACGGTGAGGGGCTGCAAGGGAGCGGTGCGGGGTGAAGGTGCTGGCGCTCGATGATGGTGCAGGGCAGTGCTGGCGCAATGCCCTGGCGTGGTTCAGCCCAACTGGCGGATCGGCTGGCCGGCGGCCCAGGCCTGGATGTCTTCGATCATCTGGGCGAAGAACTGCCGGTAGTT
The DNA here is from genome assembly GCF_002843625.1 of Pseudomonas sp. 09C 129. Classification (NCBI taxonomy): domain Bacteria; kingdom Pseudomonadati; phylum Pseudomonadota; class Gammaproteobacteria; order Pseudomonadales; family Pseudomonadaceae; genus Pseudomonas; species Pseudomonas sp. 09C 129. The sequence goes on from NZ_CP025261.1 coordinate 3,662,179, forward strand.
TTGTTGGCTGACATAACCGACATGGGGCGTGGCCAGTACGTTGGGCAGGCGGCGCAACGGATGATCGAGGGGCAGCGGCTCCTGCTCGAACACATCCAGCGCCGCGCCGGCCAGGCGCCCGCGTTCGAGGGCGCTGATCAGCGCCGCTTCATCGACGATCGGCCCGCGGGCGGTGTTGACCAGCAGCGCCGAGGGCTTCATCCAGGCCAGCGCCTGGGCGTCCACCAGGCCGCGGCTGCGTTCGCTGAGCACCAGATGCACCGAGAGTACGTCGGCCTGTTCGAACAGCTGCTGCTTGTTCACGTAGGTCACGCCGGCCGCCGCGGCCCGTTCGGCGGTGAGGTTCTCGCTCCAGGCGATCACCCGCATGCCGAACACCTGGCCGAACTGCGCCACCCGCTGGCCGATGCTGCCCAGGCCGAGAATGCCCAGGGTCTTGCCGTGCAGGTCGCCGCCCAGCCCCTGTTGCCAGAGGCCGGCGCGCAGCGCGCTGGCTTCGCTGAGCAGGTTGCGGGTCTGGGCCATGATCAGCGCCCAGGTCAGCTCCGGCGCCGCGTGCTTGTAACTGTCGGTGCCGCACACCTGGATGCCCAGGCTGGCCGCGGCGGCCAGGTCGATGGCGGCGTTGCGCATGCCACCGGTGAGCAGCAGCTTGAGCCGCGGCAGGCTGCGCAGCAGGGCCGCGTCGAAACGGCTGCGCTCGCGCATCACGCAGATCACCTCGAATGGCGCCAGGCGCTCGCTCATGGCGGCGGTGTCGCTGGGGTAGTCATGGATAAAACTGACCTGGCCGATGCCCGCCAGCACCGACCAGTCCACGACGTCACGGGCAACGTCCTGCCAATCATCGATTACCGCGATCTGCACACTCATGAAGGCTCCGGGGAAAACGCATCAATGTGACGCCAGCCAGCCCAGCAGGGCCTGGTGGAATTGCGCCGGTTGTTCCATCTGCGGGGCGTGGCCCAGGCCCGGGAACTCGATCAGGGTCGAGTGCGGGATGAGCCCGGCCACCTGCTTGCCCAGCACCTGGTAGTTGCCGATCCGCGCCTTGACCGCCGGCGGCGCGATATCGCTGCCGATCGCCGTGGTGTCGGAGGTGCCGATCAACAGCAGGGTTGGCATCTTCAGATCCTTGAACTCGTAGTACACCGGCTGGGTGAAGATCATGTCGTAAATCAGCGCCGAGTTCCACGCCACCCGCGTGTGCCCGGGCCCCTTGTTGAGGCCGGCGAGCATGTCCACCCAGCGCTCGAATTCCGGCTGCCAGCGGCCGTCGTAATAGGTGCTGCGTTCATAGTTGCGGATACCCTCGGCCGACAGCTTGAGCTCGCGGGCGTACCACTGGTCGACGCTGCGGTAGGGCACGCCGAGGGCCTTCCAGTCTTCCAGGCCGATCGGGTTGACCAGCGCCAGTTGCTGCACCTGCTCGGGGTATTGCAGGGCATAACGGGTGGCCAGCATGCCGCCGGTGGAATGGCCCAGCAGGCTGACCTGCCGGACGCCCAGCCGGTCCAGCAGTTGCCGGGTGTTCTGCGCCAGTTGCTGGAAGCTGTATTGATAGTGCTCGGGCTTGCTGGAGGTGCAAAAGCCGATCTGGTCTGGGGCTATGACCCGGTAGCCGGCATCGCTCAAGGCCTCGATCGAGGTGTCCCAGGTCGCGCCGCAGAAATTCTTGCCGTGCATCAGCAGCACGCTGCGACCGTTGGGCGTGCCCTTGGCCGGCACATCCATATACCCCATCTGCAAGGCCTGGCCCTGGGACTCGAAGGCAAAGTGCTGCAGCGGGTAGGGATAGTCGAAGCCTTGCAACTCGGGACCGTAGGCCGGGCCTTCGGCGGCAAGGGCGGGCAGGGCGGCGGTCAGCAACAGGCCGGGTAACCAGCGGGTGAGGCTCCGGCGGGTGGGGCTTAGGGACATACATGACCTCCGAGGGAAATGAGCTGATCCTGGCGCGGCGTGATTAGCGCGACATTAATAAGCAGAGGCCATCGCCAGGGCGAAACGTTCCCTTCGTGGTCAGCCTGGAGGCGTACCCCGTCAGCTCAACCGACCCAGCCGAGGGTCATCCAGGCCAGCACGCCATACCGCGCGCCCTTGGCCAGGGTGACGACCAGCAGGAAGCGCTTTAGCGGTTCGCCCATGATTCCGGCCACCAGGGTCAGCGGGTCGCCGATGATCGGCAGCCAGCTCAGCAGCAGGGACCAGTGGCCGTAGCGCTGGTAATGGCTGCGGGCCCGTTGCAGGTGGCGTGGGCCGACGGGGAACCAGCGGCGGTCCTTGTAGTGTTCCAGGCGCTGGCCCAGCCACCAGTTCACCAGGGAACCCAGGACATTGCCGAGGGTGGCGACGGCCAGCAGCAGCCAGACCGGGTGCTGGCCGTTGAGCAGCAGCCCCACCAGCACGGCCTCGGATTGCAGCGGCAGCAGGGTGGCGGCGCCGAAGGCCGCCAGGAACAGGCCGAGGCAGGCGGTGAGGATCAATGGGCCGGGTAGTCCGCGACCACCACGTCCTTGCCGTCCTTGGTCAGGCCGATAACCTGGTAGGCGTCGGCGGGCATGCCGTCCATTTCCATGCCGGGCGAGCCCATGGGCATGCCGGGGGCGGCGACGCCGAGCAGGTCATCGCGCTTGCTCAGGGCCAGCACCTGGTCCGCCGGTACATGGCCTTCGACGAATTTGCCGTTGATCACCGCGGTGTGGCACGACGCCAGGCGCGGGGCCACGCCCAGGCGCTGCTTGACTTCGCTCATGTTGCTTTCGACGTGGTCGTTGACCTTGAAGCCGTTAGCTTGCAGGTGCTCGATCCATTTCTTGCAGCAACCGCAGTTGGCATCGCGGTGCACATCGATCGGGATCAGGTCGGCGGCCTGGGCCAGGGAGCCGACGAGCAGGGCAGACAGGGCTGCCAGGCGCAGAGTGTTGTGCATAGGAAGTCTCTTGATCATCAGGGCGCCTTGGGGCGGGGTGTTGGGCCGACAGGGTGGCGTATTTTGCTACTTTTCTCGAGCGCGGCGCAGCGCTTGTGTTTCAACGTTATACCGAGCGCTGGCCATTCAGGTTGTCTGGTCCTGCGCGTTGTCGTTCATCGCGGGCAAGCCTCGTTCCTACAGAAGCATGCCCGCGATAGGCGTTCATTCGGGAGCCGGGCTCAGGATGCCGAGCATGGCCACCAGGCCTAGGATCAACAGGGCCGCCGCCAGTTCCAGGACCATGCTGCGACGCAAGGCGGGCAGGGCCGCTGCGGGTGAGCCATGGTGCAGCGCCTGCTCCAGCTGTGGAACCAGATGGAAGCGGTTCAATGCGGCGAACACCAGCATGCTGGCGAACACCGCCACCTTCAGGCTGAGGAGCAGGCCATAGGTGCTGGCGCTCAACGTTGCCAGGTCCGGGCCGACGATCAGCAGGTAATTGAGCACGCCGCTGATGGTCAGGACGACCACGATCAGCGTGCCCAGGCTGGCAAACCCCTTCAGGGCATCGAGCAGGTGGCCTGCCTGCGGTTCGTCTTCGCAGGCGCCACGACGCAGCAGCAGGGCGAAAGCCGCCAGTGCTCCCAACCAGGCGCCGGCACCCAGCAAATGCAGGATGTCGCTGCCCAGGTGCAGGTAATGCCGGCCGCCTTCGCTCATCGCCCCGTGGCCGCCCCAGGCCAGGGTGGCCAGGGCTGCCGCCGTGCACAGAATCAGGCCGTAGAGGGTGAACTTCGGCCAGCCACCGCTGAACAGAAGCAGCCCCCCCGCCAGCAGCAACGCCGCCAGGCGCAGCAGCCAGCTTTGGCCGACAGCGGTTTCCAGCATGAGCGCAGACAGCAGCGCCGGGTCCAGTTCGGCCAGGCTGGTCGCGCCACTCATCGACAGCGCCAGCTGCAGCAGCGCGGCGCCCGACAGCAGCGCGCCCAGCACCAGGGCGGTCGCCAGAGGCCGGCGAAAACGCCATTGGCTCTGCGCGCCACGCAGCCCGTAAAGGCTGAACAGCGCCAGGCCGAACAGCAGCGTCAGATCGAGGTACAGGGCAAAACGCAGGGCGAGGTTGATGAGTTCGCCCATGGCTCAGTTGACTTCGAAGGTCAGGTTGCCGGTGATCGGATGGGTGTCGGCGGACACCGCCCGCCACTCGACTTTGTAGCTGCCCTTCGCGAGCGGGGCGGCGGGGCTGATGATCATGCTTTTCGGATCGCCGCCGCCGGCCACGCTGGCCTTGACCGGCATCGGCGCGTGGCTCATCCCGGGCATGCCGGTCATCAGCAGCCGAGCCCCGGAGAACCGGGTGGTGAGGGGTTCCGAGAATTGCAGCTCGATCTTCGCCGGCGCCGCGCCCTTGGCGCCTTCGGCCGGGGTCGAGGCCAGCAGCTTGGGGTGCGCCTGGGCGACGCCAGTGAGTAACAGGCCGGCACCGAAAGTGGCGGCGATGACGAGATGCTTGAGGTGGGACATGCAAGGCTCCAGGCGGCATTGGCCGCGTGCTGTTTTTAGTTATCTATTGAAGGGAAGTCAGAACCACAGGCGCACACCGAGCACCAGGCGGGCTTCGCTGTTGTCTTCGCCTTCTTCACGGGCGTAGTCCGCGGTCTTGCCGTAGCTGCGGCTCCAGGTCACGCCGACGTAGGGCGCGAACTGGCGGTGCAGCTCGTAGCGCAGGCGCAGGCCGGCCTCCAGCGAGGAGAGCCCCGAGCCGATGCCCCGTTGCGGGTCGTTCTTGCCGTACAGGCTGACCTCTGCGTTGGGCTGCAGGATCAGGCGGTTGGTCAGCAGGATGTCGTATTCGGCCTGGAGCCCCAGGGCACTCTGGCCGCCTTCGCCGAGGTAGGCGGTGGCCTGGCTTTCGAAGTTGTACAGGGCCATGCCTTGCAGCCCGAGGGCGGCCCAGGTCTGCGGTGCGCCGGGCTTGAAGTCCTGGCGCACGCCGCTGACCACATCCCACCAGGGGCCGATGGCATGGCCCCAGAGCGCCTCGACCTGGGCGTTGTCGGTCCGGCCGTTAGTGCGCTCGCCTTCGCTGCGCAGCCATAGCCGGTCGATGTCGCCGCCGATCCAGCCGTTCATTTCCCAGGCCAGAGCACTGCCGTCATCGGCGTCCTGGTACTCCAGGCGATCGACCAGCCACAGCGAGTTGATCGCCTTGTCGTGCACGCCGTGGCCGGACACCGGCGGGAAGGCGGCGCGGCGGTCGGCGTCGGTGAGTGCCGGGATCGGCGTGCGGCTGCGGGTGGGCGCCGCGGGTTCCATGGTCTGCAGCGGTTCGCCGTCCATGCCGGTCATCTGGCTGTGGTCCATGCCCGGCATCGGGTTGCCTTGCATCGCGGAAGCCGGCATGGACGCATGATCCATGCTGGAGTGATCCATGCTTTCGGCGGCCTGCAAGGTGGCGGCGCCGAGGCCGAGCAGGGTGGTGAACAGGGTCAAGGCGTTTTTCGGCATCATGCGGCGCTCCCGGCTTCGTCCACTCGTACTTCGCGAAACATGCCCATCTCCATGTGGAACAGCAGGTGGCAGTGATAGGCCCAGCGCCCCAGGGCATCGGCGGTCACCCGGTAGCTGCGCTTGCTGCCCGGTGGCATGTCGATCGTGTGCTTGCGCACCAGGAAGCGCCCCTGTTCGTCTTCCAGGTCGCTCCACATGCCGTGCAGGTGGATGGGGTGGGTCATCATGGTGTCGTTGACCAGGGTGATGCGTACCCGCTCGCCATAGGTCAGGCGCAGGGGCTCGGCGTCGCTGAACTTGATGCCGTCGAACGACCAGGCGAATTTTTCCATGTGCCCGGTCAGGTGCAGCTCAATGGTGCGGCTCGGTTCGCGCCCGTCGGGGTCTTCGAAGGTGCTGCGCAGGTCGGCGTAGGTCAGTACCCGACGGCCGTTGTCGCGCAGGCCGATACCCGGGTCGGCGAGTTTCGGCGTCGGGCTCATGGTCTGCATGTCCACCAGCGGGTTGCCGTCCTCCGAGGCCGGGTGGCGTTGCATGGCGCCGCCCATGGTGCCGTGGTCCATGCCCGACATGCCGCTGTGGTCCATACCGGCCATGTTGCTGGAATCCATCCCCTGCATCTGGTCGTGGTCCATGCCCTGCATCTGGCCATGATCCATGCCGGGCATGTCGCCCATGCCAGCCATGCTGCCGTGATCCATGCCCATGTCGGCCATGCTGATCAGCGGCCGCGGGTCCAGGGGCGGCACGGGCGCGCTCAGTCCCGGACGCTGGCTCAGGGTGCCGCGGGCATAGCCGCTGCGGTCCATGGCCTGGGCGAACAGGGTGTAGGCCTCCTGCGAGCCGGGCTCGACCAGCACGTCGTAGGTTTCCGCCACGGCGATGCGCAGTTCATCGACGCTGACCGGCTGCACATACTGGCCGTCGGCGGCGACCACCGTCATCTTCAGACCGGGAATGCGCAGGTCGAAGTAGCTCATGGCCGAGCCGTTGATCAGGCGCAGGCGCAGCTTCTCGCCGGGCTTGAACAGCCCGGTCCAGTTGCCGCCGGGGCTCTGGCCGTTGATCAGGTAGGTGTAGGTATGACCGCTGACGTCCGCCAGGTCGGTGGGGGTCATTTTCATCTGCGCCCACATCTTGCGATCGGCGAGGGTGGCCGCCCAGCCGTCGCGGCTGACGTCCTCGATAAAGTCGCCGACCGTGCGCTTGTGGAAGTTGTAGTAGCCGGGCTGCTTTTTCAGGATGTGCATCAGGCGCTCGGGCGCCTCGTCGCTCCAGTCGCTGAGCATCACCACGTAGTCGCGGTCGTACTGGAAGGGTTCCGGATCGCGGGCCTCGATCACCAGTGGCCCGTAGACCCCGGCCTGTTCCTGCAGGCCCGAGTGGCTGTGGTACCAGTAGGTGCCGTTCTGCCGGACCTTGAAGCGGTATTCGTAGAGGCCGCCGGGGGCGATGCCGTGGAAGCTCAGGCCCGGCACGCCGTCCATGTTGGCCGGCAGGATCAGGCCGTGCCAGTGGATCGAGGTGTCCTCCTGGAGGCGGTTGCGCACCCGGATGGTCACGGTGTCACCCTCGCGCCAGCGCAGCAGCGGGCCGGGCAGGCCGCCGTTGATGGTCATCGCAGTGCGCGAGGTGCCGCTGTAGTTGACCTGGGATTCACCGATGAACAGGTCGAACTGCTGGCCGCTGAGGGCGGGCAACTGGCCGTCTTCGCTGCGTGCCCAGAGCGGCTGTTGCCACAGCCCGGTGCCGGCCAGTACGCCGCCGGCGGCCAGGCCCTTGATAAAACTGCGTCGTGTGGGTTTTACATGCATGCCCCAAGGCTCCCTCGATCCTGCTGGTCAGGTATGGGGCGACCTTAAGTGGCGCGGCCTGTCAGAAAACTGAGGTGAAGATTACAGATTTGTCAGCCAGTGGGGCGCCACCCGTTGCCGGATCAGTGGGCGATCTGTTCCAGGTTGCGCTTGAGGTTGGCCAGCGCCAGTTGGGACAAGTGCTCGATACGCGGGCGCAGGCTGAGCAGGTTGAGGTCGGAGCAGTAGTGCAGGGTGCGCTTGAACAGGGTTCCGTCCCCGTATTTGCACAACTGATAGTGGATCGAGCCGTCTGCTGGCGCAGAACTGAAGACGATCTTGAACTCCTTGGGAAATACCGCGACCAGCACCCGGCAGCTCAGGTGGATCTGCAGGCCGAGCAGGTCGATGGTTTTGCCGAAGCGATGCCCCGCTGGCAATGAGCCAGCCAGGCCGGTGTCGGCACGCAGGGAAGCGGGATGCCACTCGGGCCAGCGATCCGGCTGAGTCACGTAGTAGTAGACGGTATCGATCGGCGCGTCGATGTAGAGCTCATGGCTGATGAGCTCGTCCAAAAGGTGCTGCTGACGTTGTTCCATGATGCACCTCCTTGCAGTAGGAGCATCAAATATAGTTGTCCGCGCGCCTGCCATGGAGGCGCGCAAGTCGGCCGTTCAGCGGACTTCGAGGTGGCTCGGCAGAGGGCGATGCAAGGCTTTTCCCGCAGTAAAGGGGAGAGCGCCATGCACAGTTGGGTCGTCGCGCAGCAATGTCGTGGAAGATCCCCGCAAGATGGCGTCATGAATGCTCTTAAGAACACTTGGTCGCAACTAACCATTCGGTACATCAATGCCCATAAGTTGTCGCTTAGTTGTCACGGATTGGATTGTTAAATAATTGTTTCAGCTAGAAAAACCGTGGCTTCCAGGCATTTGTATCGAAAATGTACAAAAATTGTAAAAAACCGAAATATTTGTTGGAGAGGTGCTCTGGCGCGCCGATACTCACAGGCATCGTTTTCCCTCAATCAGGCTTTTCAGACGCTTATTAGTTGAACTTGCGCAACCCTCTAATTGGCTGTGCAAGTGGATATAAGGCTATGGAAAAGCCCGTACACAGGAGTCTTTTATGACAATCGGATATGTCGGCGGCTGGACCAGCAAGGCCGGTCTGCTGGTGCAGGACACTGGCACCCGGGGCAAGCCGGTCAGCCAGAGCGTCAAGGTCAAGCAGATGCTGGCCCTGGTCGGCCAGAACCCGCTGGCTCTGAACGTGTTCAAGATGGATGAAATGAAGCTGCACAAGCAGATCAAGGGGTTCGATCCGGAGAACGTCAGCGCCAAGCAACTGGGCAACATGAGTACGTTCCTGAAAGAAAAGGGCCTGATCAGCGACGTGACGGCGATGACCCTGCTCAATGCCGGCGACAAGTTCGATCGCTTTGGCGTGCAGAAAGACCCGGAGGCCAAGTTCAACGCCCTGGAGTATTTCGCGATCCAGCTGGACACCATCCAGAGCAACAACCTCAAAGGCAACAAGTACGCCAACTACCTGATCCCCGAGTACAAGAAAGCCATCTACGTGCTGCAGAACCTGCAAAGCTACGGCAAGGGCAACGGCACCACGGTGACCGACAAGAATCGCTCCACCAAGGCGTGAGGCGACAAACAAAGGCCCTCGACCGATAAACCGGTCGAGGGCCTTTTTTGTGGCTGGCTGTTTATCGGTCGAGCAAGGCCATCACCGCGTGCGGGTAACGCTCGCCGGCGGTGGCGTCGGGGGTGAATATCCGTTCCAGGGCCTGCAGTTCGTCAGCGTCGAGGCGGACTTGCAGCGCGGCGACATTCTCCTCCAGGTACTTGCGTTGCTTGGTGCCCGGAATCGGGATCAGGTAATCGCCCTGCGCCAGCACCCAGGCCAGGGCCAGTTGCCCGGCGGTGATGCCCTTGGCCGCCGCGAGTTGCTTGACCTGTTCCACCAGCAGCAGGTTCCTGGTGAAGTTCTCACCCTGGAAGCGCGGGCTGAAACGCCGGTAGTCGTCGGCGGCGAAATCCTCCGGGCTCTTCAGGGCGCCAGTGAGAAAGCCTCGGCCCAGCGGGCTGTAGGGCACAAAGGCGATGCCCAGGCGCTGGCAGGCCGCCAGGCAGCCGTTGTCTTCCTGGTCGCGGCTCCACAACGAATATTCGCTTTGCAGGGCGCTGATCGGATGCACCTTGTGGGCCCGCTCCAGCGTTGCCGCCGAGGCTTCGCTGAGCCCCAGGTAGCGGACCTTGCCGGCCCGCACCAGCTCGGCCATGGCGCCGACGGTTTCCTCGATGGCCACGTCCGGGTCGATGCGGTGCTGGTAATACAGGTCCAGGGTGTCCACGCCCAGGCGCTGCAAGGTGCCGTCGATCGCCTGGCGAATGTACTCGGGGCGGCCGTTCACTCCGCGCGCCGCCGGGTCGCCGGGGTTGCGCACGATGCCGAACTTGCTGGCCAGGAACACCTGGTCGCGTTTGCCGCGGATCGCCTGGCCGATCAGGATTTCGTTGCTGTGGGGGCCGTACATGTCGGCGGTGTCCAGCAGGTTGATCCCCAGTTCCAGGGCGCGATGCAAGGTGGCGGTGGCTTCCCGGGTATCGGTGCCGGTGGTGTAGAAATCGGTCATGCCCATGCAGCCAAGGCCGATGGCTGACATTTGCGGGCCGTTCTTGCCCAGTTGACGGGTTTGCATAGGAGAAGCTCCAGTGGATGGGGTGGCGGCCATTGTTCTCCTCGACAAAAACAATATAAACCGGCTAAAAGCGCTATCACTATTCGTAATTTCTAAATAATCCGCGACAGGCCAAGCCAATGGACCGTTTTAATGCCATGCGTGTGTTCACCCGCATCGTCGACCTCGGTGGTTTCGCCAAGGCCGCCGACAGCCTGCAGATGCCCCGGGCCTCGGTGACGGTGCTGATCAAGCAACTGGAGGCGCATCTGGGCGTGCAGCTGCTGTTGCGCACCACCCGCCAGGTCACGCCGACCCTGGACGGCGCCGCCTATTACCAGCGCTGCGTGCGGCTGCTGGCGGACCTCGAGGAAACCGAAGCGGTGTTTTCCGCCGCGCGCCACAACCCGCGCGGCACCTTGCGCATCGACATGCCAGCGGGGATCGGGCGGCTGGTGGTGATCCCGGCGTTGCCGGCGTTCTCCGAGCGCTACCCGCTGGTCGACCTGGAAATCGGCCTCAACGACCGGCCGGTGGACCTGATCCGCGAAGGGGTGGACTGCGTGTTGCGCGGCGGCCTGTGCCTCGACGACTCGCTGGTGGCCCGGCCGTTGCTGGCGCTGGAGCAGGTGACTTGTGCCAGTCCCGCCTACCTGCGCCAGCGCGGTGTGCCGCAGAGCCTGGACGAGCTGGCCGGGCATCAGATGATCGAGTATTTCTCCAGCGTCAGCGGCAAGCGTTATGGCCTGGAGTTCGAGGTGCAGGGCCAGGTGCTGTTGCCGGAGCTGCCCAAGCAGGTGTCGGTCAACAGCGCCGACGGCTACCTGGCCGCCTGCGAGGCCGGCTATGGGTTGGTGCAGACGCCTTACTATCACGTCGCCCAGCAGCTGGCCGAAGGTCGCCTGAGCGAAGTGCTCCGGCACATCCCGCCACCCAGGATGCCGTTGAGCGCGCTGTACCCGCCGCACCGGCACCTGTCGACGCGGGTCCGGGTGTTCGTCGACTGGCTGGTGGAGTTGTTCGCCCAGCCGGGGATTCACAACACCCGGCTGGCGTAGCTCGACAGTAAAGACAGACGCCCGCGGCGAGGCGGGCGTCGGGCAATTTCGTGGTGGGTTACAAGGGGAGAAATACTGGCGCTCTGGATGACTTAGCGGTGGTAGTAGTAGCCGGGGCCGCCGTCGTAATGGCGGTGATGCCAGCCGTCGTGAGGGAAGATGATGCAGCCGGACAGGGCCAGCATCGCCAGCAGGGGAATCAGCCGGGTGATTCGACGGAACATTGCGCAGTCCTCAAAGGGCTCTGGGGTTAAAACCGCCGCGATGCAGCGAAAACTCTTCGGCGGCTGTAACATGAGACCCCGTTCGCCCGCGCCCATCCCCGATTCTCGGTAGGCGTTTGGCATCTGTTTCGATACAGAGTCGATACATTTACATGCGGCATTTTCAGGCCGCACCTTTACAGGTTCAGGAACCCGCAATGACCCAGAAGCAACGCTTGATCTATTCGATTGTGATTTCCCTGGTGGTACTGGGAATCATGCTTGGCCTTTCTTACCTGCAGAACGCCGGGATGATCACCGAGAAAATGTTCCAGTACATCGCCATTGGCGTGGCGGTGACCGTGGTCGTGATCAATGGCGTGATGCGGCGCAAGGTCAAGCCTTGAGAGACACCCCCAGGCGGCCTCAGTCGCGGCCGTCGAGTATGGCTTCAGCCTGCTGATGCAGGCTGAAGCTCTTGTCTGCATTGAGGGTGATCACGCCTTCGCTGCACAGCCGCTTCAACACCTCGCGCACGCTGAGGAACGACAGCGGGATATCCAGCTCCAGCAAATGACTGTGAATGCCTCGCACCCCCAGGGCGCGCTGGCTTTCGGCTGCCTGCAGCAAGGCATCGATGACTTTCAGGCGAATCAGGCTGGTGCGCAGGCCGAAGCTCTTGAGCAGGTGCCTGATGCGTTCGTTGCGGTTGCGCTCGGCTTGCTTGCCGAAGACACCGGCGCCGGCGTTCAGGGAGGACGCGGGTTGTGCGGTGTGGCCATCCGTTGGCAGTTGCGGGTCGTACATGCAAAAACTCCTTTTCAGAGCCTGATCAGGAAAATGACGGGTGCTCTCACATAACTAGACGAACGAGCCGCGCAAATCATGAGGAATCAGTTGTAGAAAATTTGTGAGGGCTTTGTCGTCGCCAGGTTGGCGGGCGATCGGCGCCTGGCGCGAGGGCGCTAAATTTTCCGTGGCGGTTTCGTCTGTAAGGGCAGGCGGGCTTTGGCTGATGCCGGGTCGCGCCGTCCTTTACCGGGCTGGAATCCGTATCCCCTGTGTGCTCATCGGCATGCCGCGCCAGCCTGGGTTGTGCATCTTCTTTCGATCAGGAGTCGGCGTGATTATTTCCAGCCAGTTGCCCAGGTTTTGCCTTGCGGGTTTGTTTCTCGGGATGAGCCTTGCGGCTCAGGGACGCGAGGTCCAGGGCGGCGAGGCAAGCGCCGATATTCGCCGCACCGGTTTTGGCGTCCCGCATATTCGCGCCGCCGACGAGCGCGGGCTGGGTTACGGCATCGGTTACGCCTATGCCCAGGACAACCTGTGCCTATTGGCCAACGAAGTGCTGACGGTCAATGGCAAGCGTTCGAAGTATTTCGGGCCGCAGCAGCAGACCGTCGAGCAACGGGAAAACCTCACCAGCGACCTGTTCTTCAACTGGCTGAACACGCCCCAGGCGGTGTTCGGCTTCTGGCAGGCGCAGACGCCGCAGGTGCGGCAACTGATCGAAGGGTATGTCGCCGGCTATAACCGCTCCCTGGCCGAGCGCCGGGCCCAGGGCCTGCCCGAGCAGTGCCAGGGTGACTGGGTACGGCCGTTGACCGCCCTGGACCTGGTCAAGCTGACTCGCCGGCTGTTGGTGGAGGGTGGCGTCGGCCAGTTCGCCGAAGCCCTGGTGGGCGCGACCCCGCCATCCGCCACGGCGCAGCTGAAGCCATCGGCCCAGGCCTTCGCCCAGGCGGATGCCCGCGGCCAGCGGTTCGCCCTGGACCGTGGCAGCAACGCGGTGGCCGTGGGGCGCGAGCGCTCGTTCAATGGTCGCGGCATGTTGCTGGCCAACCCGCATTTTCCATGGGTGGGCGGCATGCGCTTCTACCAGATGCACCTGACCATTCCCGGCAAGCTGGACGTCATGGGGGCCGCCTTGCCCGGCCTGCCGATGATCAATATCGGTTTCAGCCAGCACCTGGCCTGGACCCACACGGTGGACACCTCCAAGCATTTCACCCTGTACCGCCTGCAACTGGACCCCAAGGACTCGACCCGCTACCTGCTCGACGGCAAGTCCCTGCCGTTGGAGAAACAAACGGTCAGCGTCAAGGTGCAGGGCGAGGGCGGCCAACTCACGACCGTCAGCCACAGTGTCTACAGTTCGCAATTCGGCCCGCTGGTGCAGTGGCCCGGCAAGCTGGACTGGGACAACCGTTTCGCCTACAGCCTGCGCGACGCCAACCTGGAAAACGACCGGGTGCTGCAACAGTGGTACGCGATGAACCAGGCACGCAGCCTCAAGGAGTTGCAAGCTTCGGTGCATCGACTGCAGGGCATTCCCTGGGTCAATACCCTGGCCGTGGATGACCAGGGCCAGACGCTGTACATGAACCAGTCGGTGGTGCCCAACGTCAGCGCGGAAAAACTCGCCCACTGCAGCGACCCGCGGATCGGCACCCAGCTGATCATTCTCGACGGTTCCCGCGCGGCCTGTGCCTGGGACATCGACCCGGCCGCCGCGCAAAAGGGCATCTATCCGGCCAGCCAGCTGCCGCAACTGTTGCGCAGCGATTACGTGCAGAACTCCAACGACTCGGCGTGGATGGTCAACCCGGCCGCGCCGCTGCAAGGCTTCTCGCCGCTGATCAGCCAACAGGACCTGCCGCTGGGGCAGCGCGCGCGTTTTGCCCTGAATCGCCTGATCGGCACGGGCAAGGGCGAGCCGCTGAGCGCCGCCGACCTCAAGCACATGGTGATGGACGACCAGGTGTACCAGGCAGGGCAGGTGATGCCGGACCTGCTGCAGTTCTGTGCCGCCGACCTGGGCAGCGATGCCCGGGCCCTGGCGCCGCTGTGTGCCAGCCTCAAGGCCTGGGACCGCAGCGCCAACCTGAAAAGCGGAGTGGGCTTGGTGCATTTTCGCAACGTCATGGAGCAGCTGGAGGCGGTCGATAATCGCTGGCGCGTGGCCTTCGATGCCCGGGACCCGCAGCACACGCCGCGCGGCCTGGCGATCGACCGGCCGCCGGTGGCCAAGGCGCTGCGCGCGGCGATGCTGGCCTCGGTGCAACAGGTGGCCGAGTCGGGCCTGAAGGCCGACAGCCGTTGGGGCGATATCCAGGTGGTCAGCAGCGGCGGCCGGCAGACGCCGATTCATGGCGGCCCGGCCAGCCTGGGCGTGTACAACGCGATCCAGAGCGTTCCCGCGGCCGACGGCAAGCGTGAGGTGGTCAGCGGTACCAGTTACCTGCAAGTGGTGACCTTCGACGAGCAGGGCCCGCATGCCCAGGGCCTGCTGGCGTTTTCCCTGTCCAGCGACCCGGCGTCGCCGCACTCGCGGGACCAGACCGAGGCGTTCTCGAAGAAGCAGTGGAGTGTGTTGCCGTTCACCGAGCAGCAGATCCAGGCGGACCCGCAGTATCGGTTGCAGGTGATTCACGAAGTGGATGATCGGTTGCGCAAGGTCGCGACTCAGTAAGCGCGTTCAATCTGCCGTCAAGCGAAGGCCGCACCCGCGAGGGTAGCGGCCTTCAGCTTTTTGGCGCGGTGCCTGGCAGCGAATTGACGACCGGGTTGCCGTCCTGGTTGCGGGTCAGGTACACCGGCAACACTTTGGGCAGCGTGGTCACCAGGCTCTTGACCGCGGTGACGTCGTAGATGCCGCCGACCCGAATGTTGCCCGTGGCGCTGTCGGCCAGCATCACCGGCTTGCTGAGGTAGCGGTTGATCAGCGGCAGGGCCTCGCCGAGCGCCAGGTTGTCCAGCACCAGCTTGCCTTGGCGCCAGGCCAGTGAGCTGTCGTTGGCAGCGGTCTGGCTGATCAGTGGCTGGTAATCGCCCTGGCGATAACGCGCCTGCATGCCCGGATCGAGAGGCAAGCCAGCGTCGGGGTGGCTGTTGTCGCTGTTCACCAGCACCGAACCTTCGAGCAGGGTCACCCGCACCTGATCCTCGTACATCCAGACGTTGAACTCGGTACCGGTGACCCGGACCTGGCCGCTGGCCGCCTTGACCACGAACGGATGGGCGCTGTCGTGGCTGACCTTGAAGAAGGCTTCGCCTTTTTTCAGGGTGACCCGGCGCTGGTCCTTGTAGTTGCTGTAGGTCAGCTCGGTGCCCAGGTTGAGTTCGACCTGGCTGCCGTCGGCCAGGGTCACCTGGCGCATGCTGCCGTCGGCCTGGAAATGTTCGTAGGAGGAGGGCAGCCAGCCCAGGCTCCAGCCGCTGTAGGCGGCCAGGGGCAGGGCCAGGGCGCTGATCGCCGCGGCCATGCCGTAGGCGCGCCAGGGTTTGCGCGGCGCCGGCAAGGGCAGGACGGTGGTGGTTTGAGGGCGAGGCAGATGGTCGGCGACTTCCCAGATTTCCTGCATCGCTTCGTATTCGAAGGCATGCAGCGGGTGGGCATCGCGCCATTGCTCGAAGGCCTGGCGTTCGGCGGCCGTACAGTCCGCGGCATGCAGACGCATGCACCACTGCGCGGCGGCATCGGTGATGGCGTCGTATTCGGCTTCTGTGAGGTGCTGTTCGCTCATTGGCTCTTCCTGGTTTCGCGCATTCTACCCTTCGCAGCCAGGCTTGGAGAACCGCCGTCATGGCTAATGCATATCAAAGTGCGGGTTATTTTTGGAGCAAAGCCTCTGAAACACAGGACTTTCGTCAGCAGTATCCACAGCGGGAGTGAAAAAATGATCAAAAACACCCTGGCCGCGGTCATCGCCACTGCCACCTTGCCGAGCTCCGGCGCGCCATCCTCGGCTGACGGCGTGTTGGTGGCGGCTCTGTCTCTTCCTGGCATCGCCGGTGCAAGGCCATGGCCGAGGTTGACAGGGCGCGCGCAAAGCGTTGTTTAATCGTCGGGCGCACTCACTTGGGTGCCTTCTCATGCGCTGTAGCCCATTCCAATAATTAATCCGGAGCTCCAGATGTCTGTATCGCCCCCGGCTGTTGCAACACCGCAGGAACACCTGTCGCTCGAGGCACTGGTGAAACTGCTGGAAACGATCTTTCTGCGCCATGGCACCAGCGCCGAAGTGGCGCGCAGCCTGGCGCACAACTGTGCCGCTGCCGAGCGCGACGGCGCCCACAGTCATGGCGTGTTCCGTATTCCCGGTTATGTCTCGACCCTTAACAGCGGCTGGGTCAACGGCAAGGCTGTGCCGGTGGTCGAAGACGTGGCCCCGGCCTTTGTCCGGGTCGATGCCGGCAACGGTTTCGCCCAACCGGCGCTGGCGGCGGCGCGGGCGTTGCTGGTGGAGAAAGCGCGCAACGCCGGGATCGCCATTCTGGCCATCCGCAATTCCCATCACTTCGCCGCGCTGTGGCCGGACGTCGAGCCGTTCGCCGAGGAAGGGCTGGTCGCCTTGAGCGTGGTCAACAGCATGACCTGCGTGGTGCCCCACGGCGCCGACCGGCCGTTGTTCGGTACCAACCCGATTGCCTTTGCCGCGCCCCAGGCCGGGGGCGACCCCATTGTCTTCGACCTGGCCACCAGCGCCATTGCCCATGGCGACGTGCAGATCGCCGCACGCAAGGGCGAACGCCTGCCGCCGGGCATGGGCGTGGACGGCCTCGGCCAGCCCACCGACGATCCGAAAGCCATTCTCGAAGGCGGCGCGCTGTTGCCGTTCGGCGGGCACAAGGGGTCGGCGCTGTCGATGATGGTCGAGCTGCTGGCGGCGGCGCTGACCGGTGGCCATTTCTCGTTCGAGTTCGACTGGTCCAACCACCCGGGCGCGAAGACGCCCTGGACCGGCCAGTTGTTGATCGTCATCGATCCGAGCAAGGGCGCCGGGCAGAATTTCGCCGAGCGCAGCCAGGAGCTGATCCGCCAGATGCATGGCGTAGGGCTCAAGCGTCTGCCGGGGGATCGCCGGCATCGCCAGCGGGAAAAGTCCCAGCGCGAGGGGATTGCCCTGGACGCCGCGGAGCTCAAGCAGTTGCGGGAACTGGCGGGGCTTTAAAACGCGCTTTCAACACGCAAGGACCAGGCAAGCATGCTGCAAGCCTGGTCCTTTTTTTAGCGGTCGCGGGTGGCGCTGGTCGTTACAGAAAACCGGTTACGAACGACGCCCCAGCAACAGGCCCACCACCAGGCCGACGCTGGCGGAGATGGCCACGGTCTGCCACGGATGGCCGCCGATGTATTGCTCGGTAGCGTCCACCATCGGCTTGCTGCGCTCACGCACGCTGGACACCGAGTCCAGTGCCTGCTTGAGTTTCAACCCGACCTGTTGACGCAGGTTCTCGCCTTCCTCACCCACCAGCGATGCGCTGCTTTTCAGGAGCTTTTCCGATTCTTCGATCAACGCTTGAAGCTCGCTGAATTCCTGGTCCTTGATTTGTTCGTCAGCCGCTTGCGCAGCAGTTTTACGAGCCATTGAGTTACTCCTTGCGGGTCAGTGATGCGATGAACAATGGAGTTGCGGGGCCGGCGAAAAGTTGCAGATATTTTCTCCACCCGCTCCATGCCAGCGGGAAAACCCCAGCCGTCACAGTGTAAGATGTCGGCTATTTTACGCAGCAGGAAATTCCCATGAGCTTCAATCTGGCCAACAAGACTCTCGCCGAGCGTGCAGAGATCGAAGATGAAAAGTCCCGTCTGTTCGAGCTGTGGCAGAGCAACCTGGGCAAGGCCAAGGGCGAAGCCGCACGGTTGTTCGGCGAGCGCGGCAAGCGCAAGGGCAAATGGGCCGAATGGGTGCGTGCCGAGCTCGACGGCATGTCGCCGCCGGAATACGCCAACATGGTGCGCAGTGAAGTCAATCGCCTGATGGCGGCGAACAAGTAAGCTCGAAGCTGGCGACGATCGCCTCGCGCACTTTCAATACCACCGGATCGATCTGCGCGCTGGTGCGCCAGCCCAGCTCGATCGGGTAGCGCGGCAGGTCCAGCGGGCAGGGCAGCAGCGCCAGCCCGGTCAGTTCGGCGATGCTCCGCGCGGCGTGGGCCGGAATGGTCGCCACCGCCTGGCTGCCCTTGAGCAGATAGGGCAGCGCGGCGAAATGCGTAGTCGAGGCGCAGACCTGGCGACTCAGCCCCAGGGCCGCCAGGCCCTCGTCGGTAATCCCGATAAAGCCTTGCGACGATACCAGTACATGTTCGCGGGCGACGAACTCGTCGAGGTCGATGGCCTGCTGTCCCGGGCCCAGGCTCGCCGGGTCCGCCAGGCACAGATAACTGCCTTCCCCCAATACCTGACGGCTGAGCATGCGTTCGGCGAAACCGCCGGCGCTGATGGCCAGATCGATGCTGCGCTGCAACAGCGCTTCGCCGACGATCTGGCTGTGGCTCTGGCGAAAGATCAGCCGCAGCTTCGGCGCCCGCCGGGCGACTTCCTCGATCAGGCGCCGACCGTAGGCAATCTCGAAATCGTCCGACAGCCCGATCGCCACCGAGCGGCCCTGATAATGGCTGGCATGGGGATCGACCATGGCCAGGCTCTGCCGGCATTTGTTCAGGGCCTCGCTGACCACCGGCTTGAGCTGGTTGGCCCGCAGGGTCGGCGCCAGGCCGCGCCCGGTGCGCACGAACAACTGATCGCCGTACAGCTCGCGCAGGCGCCGCAGCGCCGCGCTCATGGCCGACTGGGTGACGCCCAGGCGCAGGGCGGCGCGGCTGGCGCTGGATTCGTCATGCAGGGCTTCGAAGGCCTTGAGCAGGTTGAGATCGACCTGGGCGATATTCATCTGGTTCATATCATTCAGTATCAGGAGGGGCTTTCTGCATGATCGGCGAGGGCCGGACAATGGGCAACACTTCATCGCCACAGGAGTTTCCCCGATGTCCAAGTCCGTTGTCGCCGCGTTGCAGATCGGCTCCCTGCCAGGGGGCAAGGCCGATACCCTGGAGCAGATCCTGTCCTTTGAAGCCGCCATCATCGAGGCCGGCGCGCAGCTGGTGGTGATGCCCGAGGCCTTGCTCGGCGGCTACCCCAAGGGCGAGGGCTTCGGTACCCAGCTCGGCTATCGCCTGCCGGAAGGCCGTGAAGCCTTTGCCCGTTATTTCGCCAATGCGGTCGATGTGCCGGGTGCGGAGACCGAGGCCCTGGCCGGCCTGGCGGCGCGCACCGGGGCCAACCTGGTGCTGGGGGTGATCGAGCGCGCTGGCAGCACCCTGTATTGCACGGCACTGTATTTCGATCCGCAGCACGGCCTGGTGGGCAAGCACCGCAAGCTGATGCCCACCGGCACCGAGCGGCTGATCTGGGGCAAGGGCGACGGCTCGACCCTGCCGGTATTCGACACCCAGGTCGGCCGGGTCGGCGCGGTGATCTGCTGGGAAAACATGATGCCGCTGCTGCGCACCGCGATGTACGCCAAGGGCGTGCAGGTCTGGTGCGCGCCGACCGTGGACGAGCGCGAGATGTGGCAGGTCAGCATGCGCCACATCGCCCATGAAGGCCGCTGCTTCGTGGTCAGCGCCTGCCAGGTGCAGGCGTCACCCCAGGCACTGGGGCTGGAGATCGCCAACTGGCCGGCCGAGCGCCCGCTGATTGCCGGCGGTAGCGTGATTGTCGGGCCGATGGGCGAGGTCTTGGCCGGGCCGCTGGTGGGACGCGCCGGCCTGCTGACGGCGCAGATCGATACTGACGAGTTGGTGCGGGCGCGCTACGACTACGATGTGGTCGGCCACTATGCCCGTCCGGATGTGTTCGAGCTGACGGTGGACGAGCGGGCCAAGGCCGGCGTGCGTTTCATCTGAGGCGACGCCACTCTTCGCGGGTGATTTCCCAGATATCACGGGGCAATCGCCCGCAGACGAAGTCGTCTTCGTCGCTGCGGATCAGGCGCATGCCGGCACGTTCGGAAATCCGCCGCGAGGCCAGGTTCGGCGCGGCCTTGGGCACCCGCATGACCTCACGCCTCAGCACCTCGAACCAGTACTCGGTGACCGCCGCGCTGGCCTCGCTCATATAGCCCTGGCCCTGCCACGCCGGAGCCAGCCAGAAACCGCGGTTGTTGTCGGTCTGGTCCATCAGGCTGACATTGCCGATCAATTGTTCCGGCGCGCTTTTCAGGCGGATCGACCAGTGCCATTCCTCGCCGCGCTCGATGGCCGGCAGCGCCAGGTCGCGCAGGTAACTCAGGGCACCATCGGCGGGATAGGGCCAGGGCACCCGCGCGTTGAGGTATTGCACCACTTGCCAGTGCGCAAACTGCTGCTGGACAGCCTCGGCATCGGCCAGCTCCAGCGGACGCAGGATCAGGCGTTCGGTGTACAGGGTAGGGGACAGCGCCATATGAAAACCTTTCTCCTTGCGGGCAATGAGTTCCGGGGTAACCCATCCATTGTCTAGTCGAGCATCCAGCTACTGTCGCCCTCGGTGAGCGTGCCTCCGTGACTGGTCGTGTCTCCCAGCCTGGCAACCGCTTTCCCCTCGATGTCCTCTGTCGGTGAACCAGTTTGTATGACGGCACCGCAACTGATGCCATCACCCACCCGGGCGACGGCTTTGCCATCGATAGAGGCACTTGTCGCCCCACTGACAACCGTTCCCGCTCCGTGTATCGGGCAATCATGGCTATGACCAACAAGTACAACGGGTTTCATGCAAGTTCCCTCTTTGAATCAACCTGGGTTGTCGTCAATGAACGATGCTCTCGATAATGTCTGGCAAGGTTTTGCTGCTCCAGCTTGTCAGCAACACGCTAGGGTCCAATGGTCTTGGCCGTCATTTCCATTTGCGCTGATGTGACAGATTCTCCTTCGAGCGCTTGTTGCGGTGGGGCCGCCGGACGTACGCGCAACAGGCGACAGGTCATCCACCAGCAAAGAGCAACGAAGAAGTTGTAAGGGAAGAACACTAACCAAAGAGGCATCAGCCACCATTTCTTGCCCTGCTTTTCCCCAGGCTCTCCCGTGCGCCAAGGCACATAGTGACGAAATGCCTGACGGGGGGTCAGGCAGATAGAGTTATGAGGCACATACCACCAGTGGGGTTCTTGAGGAACGGGCAGCTTATCCGGGCCATGGGCCATGAATTGGCGGATGTACTCCCAGACTTGTGCAACGAAGATCGGTCGAGGATCACTGGGTTCATTGCTGTCGACACAGATGCTATAGGTCGGCGCCCAGGATTCTGCGATTTGCCTGGCTTGCGGACTGTCTTGGTCAGTACCGAACGCATTGAGGATCAATGAAGTAGTGGTACTGAACGATCGACCGGAAAACTCGGTTCGACCACAGATGCCTGCTTTAACGTTGTTCCAATCACCGACAAGCAGGGTCTTGCCCTTCAGGTAATAGACTTTTTGCGTGTGGCGATTGAAATAGAAGTTCGATTGACTTCTGATCAGGTGGATCCGGTAAAACAGAAACAACGAAATTCCCAGCGGCAAGAGCAGGGGAATGAGCAGAACCCACACTTCATCAGCCGGCGTGTCATTGATCACGGCGCAAAACATCCATAACCACAGAAGCAACGTGACGACTATCGTGGCGGAAAACAGCTTGGCCATGAACGCCGAGTCTGCGGGCATCGGATTGCGCAGGCACAACACGCTTTTTCCCATGGAGATGTATTGGTCGCCGATAGACGGTACAGCTTCTGCCTTGTCTTTTGGGGTCCAGGTCCAGCTGATGGTCATTTGGTGCTCCTTAGTCGATCAGCTCAAACGCTGCAGTAGTGACGGCAGTTTCGTCCCAGCCCTGGTTGGGCTTGTAGGTGACCTCGAGGGATATCCTGTCGCTATCGGTGGCGCCTATTTTATGATTGAAGTGCAGGATCAATCCCGCTTTAACGTGTCGGCATTGAGTCGTTGCGTCAGTTATGGGCAGGGGCGCACGGCTGGCAAGCTTGCCTTGCCAGGTGCTCTGGTCCTGCACGAAGCCTGGGAAAAGCACGGCAAACTCGGCCTTGTCGGCCTCGAAATAGTTGTCATGCCAGGCGCTGTCTATTCCGTTCCAGCCCAATGACTTCGCCTGGCTGGCGTCGAGCAGTACAGGACCGAAATAGCCTTGGTACCAACCCTTTATTTCATCACTGAGGGAGGCATAACCAGGAAGGCGCTTTTGGCTGTCGAGCTTTATTCCTTGACGTACTTGCCCATCGTTCTTGCGATTGCCAAAGACGCTCCGGGCGGCCCATAGCTCCATGGGCGTATGGTTTTCCTTGTTGGCCCTGGACATCAACCACATGGCTCCTATGACCATGGCGCCGCCGATCAATATCACCGCAGCAGCAATCCAGCCAGCGACAGGAATGGTTGCAGAGGCGCCGGCAGCGGTCCCCACCCCAGCCATCGCGCTTCCCAAGGCAATACCTCCCTCGAGCATTGCCGCGCTCCCGATGGCCAGGGCGATGCCTCCCCCCCAGGTGTAAGCAGCTGCTGTGGAGTTTCCTGCGTTGAGTTTTTCGTACCCTGAATAGCCATCAGTGATCACGCCCAGGATAATCCCCGGCCACCCCAGTGCCCGTCCGAACAGTTTGCTCGAAAGGGTGCTCGTGACTCCGGTTCCGAAGGCTGCCCCGGGAAGGCTTTGACTAAAACGTGCTGCCGATGCCACGTAAATGCTACGCAGGCTCACTCCAGTGGCAGCCATTGCCGAAATGGTGCCAAGAACGGCAGATACAAAATTGAGTACATCTGACGTGGCGGGTTCTTTCTTGAGCTTCTCCAGAGCGAGGGTCAGGTTGATCATGTTGAAATACAACATGCCGGCGTTGAGTACGCCCCCGCCACTGGTGACTCCCAGCGACTTGAGGGTCGGGCGGACTCTGATGGTCTGGGTTTGTTTGATGGTAACGGTCCGGCTGCCGGTGGTGACAACCTCGGTACTGTGCTGTATTTCCGCCATGCCTCTGTCGAGGTAGTTCCTCACCTCGATGGAAAGAGCGTCAAGCTTTACCTTCGTGCCTGTGATTCGATAACGGGCGGATAACAACCCCATGACTTTCTGAGCGTTGGCTTCCTGTGCCGCAGCCTGGACTTGTTGACGTAGCGTCTGGCTTCGATCCCAGCGGGTCTTGCCGTGCAGTTTTTTCATCACCACCGTGGTGACGTCCTGGGCAATAAGGTCAGTGGAATTTACTGCAGCCGGGAATTTGCCATAAAGCTCTTCTATGACCTGGTCTTTTGCTCCCAGCAGCCCGCCTACCGCATCCGCTTTTTCCTTGAATGGGTTATAGGCGGCAAGCGCGATATAGATGGGGCTGCCATCACTGCTGACCCAGCGCTCCAGGCGCTTGAACCTGGGGTCCTGATCATGACGCCCCGGCAACGGCGAGCCCATTCCGTTCATCAAAATAGCAATGGATTGTTCGAGTCCCTGGGCGGATATCTTGTTGTCGCGGTCGTGCAGATCCAAAGCGGCAGCAATGCTGTGAGCGGTTATCTTATGTTCGGTTTCGGCGGTCGCCAGCCAGCCGTCATGGTTGGTGCACGCGACGTCGAAATGAGCCAGTAATGTTTTCAGCTCCTGGTCGGCTTTTTGCCGCAAGGCGAGGAATTCATTGTATTTAGCGGCATCAATCCGTTTAGCCAGACGTTCACCACCGAGTGAAAGGTTCTTGTCGGTCAGTACCTGGTAGGCCAGTTCGTCATTGCCGGGAACCCGATGCCCCCTGGGCTGGGCTCGATGCCAGTCGGACCGCTGTTTGACGATGCGCTCCACGTCCTTTGCAGGGGTGGTCGACAGCAGTTTCAAGGTTTCCTCAAGAATGGTCGCGGTCAGGTTTTTACGATGGAAGTCCGCGCTGCCAATGGCCAGTTTCTCTACATCGAGTCGCATGCAGGCGGGAAATTCCTGTTGGTCATCGACAGTCCTTTTGGCCTGCACGTCGAGGATCTGGTGTTTTCGAGCCGCAGCAATCAACGCCAGGTCGATACTGATGCCCTGTGGGTCGAAAAGAGCGACTACTGCCGGGACTCTCGGTTGCGTAATCGGGTAGTTCTTGCCCTCGGCGATAATGGTGCCCAGAGGTAAGTCATCGCCGATGGAGTGGCAGCTCCAGCCCAGAGGCAGGCGTTTGTCCCTCGGCTTGTAATCCTCAACCCACTTGCCCAGGCCTTCCGCAGGCAGGAGATGTTTTTGCTTGGAAGGGCTTTTTTCACCGCTGGTCAGTTCCTTCATGTCCACTTTCTGCATATGAATCGCGCGCGCGCTTTTATCACTGCAGATCCTTGTGGTGATGCGATTGGTCCATAAATGGGTGCTGTAGGCAATCCAGACCTCGCTCGCAGTATCCGGACAGGTGTCTGCCCAGACCCATGACATGCTACGTCCGGCACGAAACGCATCCCGTTTGTGGTAGTTCTCCAGGCCGGTGTAGTTGAGCTCTTTGTAATGGCCCTGACCGTCGTGTTCATGCACGACCATTTTCTCGCCTTTGGGCCCGCTCATGAAGACATAGACATAGCCCGGACGCAGCGCTCGCAGTGTGTAACTAGCCTCGCGCAAGGCTGGGAAACCGTTCTCAAGCTCGTAACCGCTGCCGCTGTAGCGGTACTGCGCGGACTTGCCATCCCCTGGTAAGACGGCATAGCGGATTGGCACAAGAGGAATGCGGGAGCTGCAACCGGGAGCACTGGCAGCGCTGCCAACCGTGGAATCATTCATTCTGGAACTCCTTTTCACTGATGAGGGCCGTCAGATTGCGCAACCGGCTGACGGGCGATTCAACAGGGTCCTCAAGTAATGCCTTGGCCTGCTCGGAACCCATTGGCTCTGGGTATCGGGCATGCAAAAGGACAAAGTCGCGCACGTCCGTGTCGCGCTCGATATTGACGCTGGCCGCTTCTCGAACTTTCTCGCGGACACTCTCGCAGATCTGTTCAAGGCTGAATGCGTTGTACTGCGATAGCGCCTGAACTTCTTCGGCCAGGCTGATGATGAAGTAATCCTGGGTATTGGCGTCGAAGGCGGCCATCTCCAGAGGGTGCAGGTGCAGTCTTTGTTGCGGGTCCGCGGTTGACGCTGCTTCTGGATGGTCGAGCCGAAACCAGCTGACGCGACGATGCCAGTGGGTGCGCCAGAGTAGTTGCTGGATCGGGCCTAGCCACTGGCTACGGTTCGGCTGACCGAGCGCCGATAACCAGGGCTCCAGTATCGTGGGCTGAAAGTTGAAGGTTGCTTGGCTGTGATCGGGGAGGGTGATCTGCACGAGACTGCCCAGATGCCGGGCAAGGGTGTCGAGGTCAACCTGGGTACCGATGATGATCACGCCATCGGCCTCGGACCAATCGGTAATCGCCTGTTCCAGCAAGGCGGGTTTGTCTGTGGCATCGACCAGGAGCGGGCCACGCTCTTCCATGTCCGCCAACGGGCTGTTGGCCCATAACCACCGCCGTGGGGCGAAAGATTCGAGTGCGCGAACCAACTCGATTACCGACGGTGCCACTGCCGAGGCAGCCCCGGCATCCGGCGGCGAAGGTCGATAAGCCCAGTCCTCCAGTCGTTGGGTCGTGAGCAGCAGATACACTCGCGACGTCGATGGCAGCGCCACGCGTGGATCGATGTCGCCCAATTGCACAGGGGTATCGGCAGGTAGAGCGGTACCATCATCCCTGTTCATTTCGCGCTTCCTTTCAAACACGTGCAGTCTTCCAGGAGGCAGGTGCCGTCCGGGCGCTTGCCGCATAACCGGTCCAGAGGCTTGCCGGAGGCCGGAGTGCCGACCACGGCGAAAGGATTGTTGTTTCCGGATGAGGAGTGGTTGACCGCTCCTTTGAAGCGAATGGCGATGCCGTCGAGCGTGATACCGGACTCATCGATGGTAATGCTTCCCCCTGGCCCCTTGATGACAACGCTGCTGCTGGATTTGAGTTCGTAGCGCTGCGTTCGCCGCTCGATGCTTTGTCCTGCCTCGATACGATGGTGCCCCTGAACAGCCTCTTCACGGTGTCCGCCAATTTCAATCCAGTGGTTGGCTAATGTCTTGTCGCGCCGGTTGTTACCGACTTCCTCCGTCCGGTCCTTGCCTGTGTGAACGGTATGGTTGCGGCCAATGGTGAGGAAATCATCCTGCCCGATGTTATGGCGTCGATCGCGGCCAATGGTGACCTGCTCGTCATTGCCTACGGTTTCGCGGCGGTCATGGCCGATCGCGATGGTTTCGTCGTTTTCAACCTGCTCGCTACGGTCATGGCCGACGTAGGTCGTCTCGTCATGATTGACGTGGATGTTCTGATCCTTTTGCGCGTGGACATAGATTTCTTCCTGGTCCTTTTCGTCCTCGAAACGCAGCTCGTTGAAGCCTTCGCCTTTGTGGGTCTTGCTCTTGATCGTCATCCGCGTCTTGTGACGCGGCAGTTCGTAAGGAGGAGGGTTGGTCGCCCGATAAGTCCGTCCTGTAATGATCGGTTGGTCGCAGTCGCCATCAAGGTAATCGACAATGACTTCCTGCCCGATCCGAGGAATGGCGATATGACCCCAGTCAACCCCGGCCCAGTTATGGGCCACGCGTATCCAGCAGGAACTGAATTCGTTGTGTTCGCCTTCCCGGTCCCATGGAAACTGGACCTTTACCCGACCCCATTCGTCGCAGTAGATCTCCTCACTCTCGGGGCCTACCACTGTGGCTATCTGCGGTCCTTCGATGCTGGGTTTAGGCATCGGCTCGGGACGCCACTCTGTATCTTCCGAGATGATCTCGGCGACGTAGTCGTAGCTCACCCCAACCTCCGCGGCCTCATCTTCCTGGCTGGCGTTCTGCACGCCCTTGTGGGTGATGCGAACAGGCCTCCACCAACGGTTGAAGTCGGGTCTGGGGTGCCCTGTGAGTTGGAAACCGACACCGGGTATCAGACGCGGATCGTCACCTTCGACAAGAGCAACCCGAGCATCCCGGCGATGACCGCGTAACCGGTTCTGAGTGAATGGCTTGCCAGCGCTGCTGGCTTTATAGCGGCCCGGATAGTCATAGCGCTCGTAGGTCTGTGCCTGATGCTCCAGTGCTTCGCCTGCAACGTTGTGGTGCTGGGAATAGGAAGGGCGCTTGAATGTGTAATCGCGTTGGGTTTGCTGGGCGGTACGGACATTTTCGGTGTAGCTGAACGCATAAATCACAGGCTGGGGGGCATCGCCGGCAGGTGCGTCGTTGTAGAGAACAGGATCGCCTTCGATACGAGGGTGGATATAGAGTCGGTCGCCGTGGTGCAGCGTGTGACTGTCGGCGGTAAAGGAAAAGGAGTAGTAAAACCCTTCTTCTGCAGCCAGCCGGTCCAGCAGGTAAAGATCGGAGTCTCCTGCCTGTACACAGTACTCGCGAACTAGGTTTTCATTCGTCAGGTGCTGTTCATAGTGCAGGATGCCATGTTCTCGAAGTACGTTTTTCAGAATCGCGGGAACACTTTTCTGCTGGAAAATACGCCAGTTGGAACACAAAGCAAGTCGGCAAAGTTGTGGTTCGACTACCGCGCGATAGCGTGTCCGGTGAAATCCTGTCGTACCTTGTGTGAAGGCTGATACAAGACCGTGTACGTAGCGCACGGCCTGGTTGCCATGCCAGATCGTCAGTAATGCAGGACAATCGAGTACCTGTGCAAAATCTATCGCTGTGCTGTAGCTGGAAAGCTCCAGTTCCAATCGAAAAGGCTCGGAAAGAGCTTCCTCCAATGTGAACGCTACAACGTCGAATTCTATGTGGCTGGAGAGCACTGCAAACGTGAATCTCAGATCCCTTTGTCGCATACGCCATTCCTTTGGCAACAGAGCGAACCGCTAAAGCAAGAAAAACGGTCAGGCTCAAACTATTAAAGCGGTTATCGAAA
Organism: Pseudomonas sp. 09C 129; assembly: GCF_002843625.1. Taxonomy (NCBI): domain Bacteria; kingdom Pseudomonadati; phylum Pseudomonadota; class Gammaproteobacteria; order Pseudomonadales; family Pseudomonadaceae; genus Pseudomonas; species Pseudomonas sp. 09C 129. The sequence goes on from NZ_CP025261.1 coordinate 3,690,053, forward strand.
AATACGGCTTCTAACTACAGATAACAGCAAATGGAACAGCTGACTGTAATGGTGAAAGCGCTATTTCCGGTACAAGTTTTTTGAAGGTGGATGATAAAACCATGAAAGTCGAAAAAACGTGAGGGCATCGCAACAAGATGTTTCTGGCTATGTCGTGGAACGGCTTCATGTTCGCGGCACATTCCTTGTGTGGATCCGGTATTTTTTCAGCGTCCGCCCAATACCAGGCGTTCGCTGAGAAAGTCGACGAACACTCGCAGTTTCGGCAGCAGATGTCGACTGCCGGGCCAGAGCACCGAGAACTTGCCGCTGTCGATCTGATAGTCGTCCAGCACCGACACCAGCGAGCCGTCGGCCAGGGCGTCACGCACCACGAAGTCCGGAACGAAGGCGATGCCCAGGCCCTGGGTGGCGGCGTGGATCAATGATTCCAGGTTGTTGCTGGTCAGGGCGCTGCGCAGCAGCAGCGGTGGGGCGTCGGCGGGCAGGCGCAGTTTCCATTCCTGCAATTGCACAGTGCCGGGAAACTTGTAGCGCAGGCAGGCATGTCGCTCCAGGTCCCGGGGGCACTCGGGCAGGCCATGACGGGCGAAGTAGTGGGGGGCGCTGACCAGGACGAAACGGAACGGCCCCAGGGTGCGCGATTTGAGCTGGGAGTCCGCCAGCTCGCCGCTGCGGATCACCGCGTCGACGCCTTCGGCGATCACGTCGATCAGCCGGTCGTTGAAGTCCAGGTCCAGTTCGATCTCCGGGTAGCGTTCGGCGAACTCCGGCAGGATCGGCAGCAGCATGCGATAGCCGATGGCGGGCAGGCTGACCCGCAGTTTGCCGCGGGGCTTGTCGCTGATACGCGCCAGCTCGGCTTCGGCGTCTTCCACCTCGCCGACGATGCGCTGGCAGCGCTCGAAGAACAGCGTGCCTTCGTCGGTCAGGCTGATGCGCCGGGTGCTGCGATTGAGCAGGCGCACGCCGAGCCGCTCTTCCAGGCGCGCCAGGCTTTTACCCACCGCCGAAGCGGAGATGCCCAGGCGCTCCGCCGCGCCGACAAAACTGCCGGCCTGCACCGTGCGCACAAAGGCCAGCATGCCACTGAGGTTGTCCATGGGGATCTCGATTAGAGCGTTAATGTCCGTAAAGAACGGACTTTAGCCCTGTTTGTGGGTGATTGCGGCGAATCTACCATTGATCGCACCCTAACGTTCCCCCTGAGGTGCCGATGAGTTCGCCAACCGATGTGCCTGCTGCCTTAAATCACACTGTCGCCGGCGGTTCTTCCTACGCCGTGCTGGCCGCGGTGTGCCTGGCGGCGCTGATCCTGCCGCTGACCTTCGTCGGCGTGGCCGTGGCGACCCCGGCTATCGGCCGCGAGCTGGGCGGCGGCCCCCTGGCCCTGAGCTGGATCACCAATGCCTTCATGCTGAGTTTCGGCAGCGCGCTGATGGCCGCCGGCACCCTGGCCGACGAGTACGGACGCAAGCGCGTGTTCAGCCTCGGTGTCGGCCTGTTCGCCCTGACGTCGCTGGCCCTGGCCTTCGCGCCTTCGGTGCTCTGGCTCGACCTGTTGCGGGCGGTGCAGGGGCTGGCCGGTGCAGCGGCGCTGGCGGGTGGCTCGGCTGCTTTGGCCCAGACGTTCGAGGGCCCGGCGCGGACCCGTGCCTTCAGCCTGCTGGGCACCACCTTCGGCGTCGGCCTGGCATTCGGGCCGATCCTCGCCGGGGTGTTGATCGAAGCCTATGGCTGGCGTTCGATCTTCGTCTCCGGGACCTTGATTGGCGGTCTGTCGCTGCTGTTCGGCGTGCCGCGCATGCCTGAGTCCCGCGATCCGGACGCGGCGGGGGTCGACTGGCCCGGTACCTTGAGTTTCACCGCGGCGCTGGTGGCGCTGACCTGGGGCATTTTGCAGGCGCCGCAAAGCGGCTGGGGCAGCCCGCTGGTCTGGGGGCTGCTGCTGGTGGCGCTGCTGGCGTTGCTGCTGTTCATCATGGTGGAGCTGCGGGTCAAGCGGCCGATGCTCGACCTGTCGCTGTTTCGTTACCCGCGCTTTGTCGGCGTGCAGCTGCTGCCGATCGCCACCTGCTATTGCTTCGTCGTGTTGCTGATCCTGCTGCCGATCCGCTTTATCGGCGTGGAAGGCTACAGCGAGATCGATGCCGGCTTGATGATGATCGCCCTGTCCGCGCCGATGGTGGTGGTGCCGTTGCTGGCCGCGTGGCTGACCCGCTGGTTCGGCGCCGGGACCCTGTCCAGCGTCGGCCTGGTGATTGCCGCGCTCGGGCTCTATCTGCTCAGCCGGATCGCCCCGGGGCAGGCGCCGGCGACCAATGTCTTGCCCATGCTGTTGATCGGCTTCGGTGCCGGTTTGCCCTGGGGCTTGATGGACGGGCTGTCGGTCAGTGTGGTGCCCAAGGAACGGGCGGGGATGGCCACCGGCATCTTCAGCACCACCCGGGTGGCGGGCGAGGGCATTGCCCTGGCCCTGGTGGTGGCCCTGCTGGCCGGCTTGCTGCAACTGTCCATGGCCGCGGCGCTGCCGGAACATCCGCAGCTGTCGCTGGCCGCGCAGCAACTGGCCAGCGGCAACCTGCAGGCCAGCGCGGCCTTGTTGCCCGAGCTGGGCCGGGAGCTGCTGCTCGGGCTCTATGCCAAGGCTTTCACCTGGCTGCTGTATGCGCTGATCGCCATCACCCTGGTCGCGGCGCTGGTGGTGCGGCTGATGCTGCATGAGCCGCGCCGGGCTTGAGGGCGTTCAGCGAAACTCGAAGAACTCGTAGTGCAGGTTGCGCTCGGGAATCGCGTATTCGCGCATCAACGTCTTGACCCGCGCCAGCAAACCCTTGGGTCCGCAGAAACTGATCTGGATCTGTTGCGGATCGGTTTCGCTGGCCAGCCGTTGCAGGGTTTCGCCCAGGCGGTCGGCGCCGTCGGTGTGGCCGATGAAAGCCACTCCGCGCTGCTCGGCCAGGCCCTGCAAGGTTTCGAGGCTGGGGAAGGCCCGTGACGGGTTGCAGCAGTACACCAGGGTTGCCTGATCGAAACGTCCGGCGGCGGCATCCTGCAGCCACGAGATAAAGGGTGAGATGCCCACGCCACCGCCGATCCAGATCTCCCGGCCGGCATCGAGCCGACGCTTGAAGCGGCCATAGGGCGCGTAGAGGTCGGCGAGCATGCCGACCTTGACCTGCTGTCGCAGCTTCTGGGTGTAGTCGCCCAGGGCGCGGATCACGAACTCGATGCGCCCGTCGCTGGCGTGGGCGCTGGCGATGGTGAAGGGGTGCGGTTCGCGCAGGCCTTTTTCACGCATGGCGAGAAAGGCGAACTGCCCGGCCTTGAAGGCGAAACCGCGGTGCAGCGGGGTCAGCTCCAGGTGCAGGGAGTTTTTCTCCAGGGTCACCGCGCTGACCCGGTATTCGCCGGCCTTGGCCAGCAACGGATAGAGCAGCAGCTTGTACAGGGCGCCGAGCAGGCCCAGGCCGCAGAGCGCGGTGAGCCAGATACCCGAGGGGTTATCCAGGGCAATCGGCGACTTGAAGCTCAGCCAGTGCAGGATGACGATCGCGAACAGCGGCCCGGACAGCTTGTGCCACCAGCGCCACTGGCCGTAGGGAATGTTGCGGTTCAGCGCCAGCAGCACGATCAGACCGAGGGCGACGTAGCTCAGTTGGCGCACCATGCGCGTCCAGTACTTGGACAGTTCGATGATCGGCACGCTTTGCCAGAGATCCAGGTTGGCCTTGAACACCAGGTGATAGCTGGCGAAGACCAGCGCCCAGATGCCCAGCCACTTGTGGCTTTCATAGACCCGGTCGAGGCCGCCGAACAGCCGCTCGACCCAGCGCCAGCGGCTGGCCAGCAGGCAGGACAGGGCCATGTAGGCCAGCGCCGTGGCGCCGAGGACCAGGCTCAGGGTGGCGGAGGTCAGCCAGGTATCGCTGGGGATTTCCAGCAGCACGGTGAGGGTGGTGATCAGCAGGACGCCGACCACCGAGTACCAGGTTTTCAAGGGGGACACCTCCAGAAAGATGGCGCCAGTGTCGGCGCATAGGATGGGTCGCGGGCTGCGCGCGGGTCAGGGCGCAGCCGGGTGAGGGCGTATTTTACTGGCGAAGCGGCAGTCCTGAGCTGATCTGCATCAGCGCCTGCTCAGTGCGGGTGTGGCAAGGGGTTTTCCACTAGCCAGGCCTGGGCGAAATCCAGGTAGGCGCGGACGATGTTCGAGGGCGGGCGCTGGTTCGGATACAGCAGGTGCAGCTGTTGTTCCGGCATCGGCAGGCGCGGCAGCAGGGCTTGCAGGCGACCGTCGCGCACGGCTTCGGCGGCGAGAAAGGCCGGCAGCTCGGTGACCACCTTGGCGGTCAGCGCCAGTTGGCGCAGGTGCAGGTAATCGTTGGCGGCGAACAGCGGATCGGGGCTGTAGGACTGGTCGCCCAGCTGCCACTGTTCCCGGGCATCGGCCTGGCGCGACCAGACGGCACAGGGAAATCCGCGAAGGTCGGCGGGGGTTTGCGGGGTGCCGAGGCGCTCCAGCAGCAGCGGGCTGGCGACCAGCATATGCCGGTAGCTGCCGAGCAGGCGCGCCGGGCGCTCCTCGTCGAACAGCGGACCGGCGCGCAAGGCGACGTCGACCCCGTCCTGCGCCAGGTCGCTTTCCCGCTCGCTGGTATAGACCGCGACCTGGACCTCGGGATGGCGCCGCTGGAACTCGGCCAGCAGCTTCCACCAGCTCTCGAACGCCGCCGGCACCGACACACTCAGGCGGCCCTGCAAGTGCATTCGATCATTTCTGACAGCCTGTTCGCCCTCGGCCAGGGCTTCGATACCGCGGCTGGCGTGTTCATAGAGCTGGCTGCCGGCGGCGGTCAGCCGGGTGCCGCGGGTGGAGCGTTCCAGCAGTTGCACGTTGAGGCTGCGTTCCAGTTCACGAATGCCCCGGCGGATGGTGGCCAGCGGTAGTTGCAGCAGGTTGGCGGCGGACGAAATGCTGCCGCACTGGACCACGCTGACAAACATCCTGGCGGCGTTGAGATCCATGAGCGCTCCCTGTCGAATGTAGTGGAAAGCCTATCAGCTGCGGCTCTGCCCGATCAAAAATGCGCGGTCCGCGGGCGATTTTCATCGACGGTTTTTTCTCCCGCGCGGGGACGGTGCGAGGGGCCGCGCCAGGGATGGCCACGACAACTGTGTTCTCGACGCGGCGGGATGCGTCTAGCAGCGATAGCTTCGCGGCGGTGCGAGGCGGAACGTGCGAGTCTGAACATGCAAGCGTTGTTGAACGAGATCCTCGACGAGGTCCGTCCCCTGATTGGCCAGGGCAAAGTGGCCAGCTACATTCCGGCGCTGGCCGACGTGCCGGCCAACCAGCTGGGGATCGCGGTGTATGGCAACGATGGCCAGGTGTTCAGCGCCGGCGACGCCGATACGCCGTTCTCGGTGCAAAGCATTTCCAAGGTGTTCAGCCTGGTACAGGCCATCGGGCATTCCGGCGAGGCGATCTGGCAGCGCCTGGGGCATGAGCCGTCCGGGCAACCTTTCAATTCCCTGGTGCAGCTGGAGTTCGAGCGTGGCCGTCCGCGCAACCCGTTTATCAACGCCGGGGCGCTGGTGATCTGCGATATCAACCAGTCGCGCTTCGCCGCGCCAGCGCTGTCCATGCGCGATTTCGTGCGACGCCTGTCCGGCAATATGCAGGTGCTGGTGGATGGCCGCGTCGCCGATTCGGAATACCAGCACCGCGCGCGCAATGCGGCGATGGCCTACCTGATGCAGTCCTTCGGCAACTTCCACAACGACGTCGAGGCGGTGCTGCGCAGCTACTTCAGCCACTGTGCGCTGCGCATGAGTTGCGTCGATCTGGCGCGGGCCTTCTGCTTCCTGGCCAACGACGGCTTCTGCAAGCACAGCGGCGAGCAGATCCTCACGGCGCGCCAGACCCAGCAGGTCAACTCGATCATGGCCACCAGCGGCCTGTACGACGAAGCCGGCAATTTCGCCTACCGCGTCGGCCTGCCGGGCAAGAGCGGCGTGGGCGGCGGCATCGTCGCGGTGGTGCCGGGGCAATTCACGGTGTGCGTGTGGTCGCCGGAATTGAACGCGGCGGGCAATTCCCTGGTGGGCATGGCGGCGCTGGAATTGCTGAGCCAGCGCATCGGCTGGTCGGTGTTCTAGGGGCGGCGGGACAAGGGCGGCCGGTCGCAGGCTGCGCCAGCGGCTACAGAAACGCGGTGCTTGTGTAGCCGCTGCCGAGCCTGCGAGGCTGCGATCGGTTTGGGCGGCATTCCGACACAGCAACCGCAAAGCCTGAGTCCGCGGTCTGTCTGGATAAGCGTATTTGCGAGCGCAGCGCGTCCGCTTACCAGGTGAAATTGGCAGTCTTGGGCAGGCTCAGCTGGCCTTTTTCGACGAAACGCATCGTGCCGAACGGGCCGCCGGCGAGCTTGCCGCGCAGCACGTAGGGCAGGTCGTCGAGGCTTTGCGTCTGGCTCAGGCCCAGGGTCTGGCGCAGCACGGCGAAGGCCGAGACGCTGACTGGCACCACCAGCACGCCTTCGGAGAAACGCCCGATGCTGCCGCTCTGGTCGCTGACCCCGGAGGCCAGCGGCTGGCCATTGACTTCCAGGTCCAGGGCCACACCGTTGTAGTTGATCGCGGTTTCGTTGGGGTTCTGCAGGCGCAGCTTGACCGCGAAGCGCACTTCCAGGTCCTGGCTGGGCAAGGGCTCGATACCGACCACATTGATATTCAGCGGATCGTGCTGGGGAAACAGGGCGCAGGCGCTCAGGCTGAGCAACAGCAAGAAAAGGGTGAGGCCGAGGAATCTGCGCATTGGAAGCTCTCTGCGGGAAAGGAGGCAGTAGCGAATCTAGCGCGACCAGGTCTGCACCACAAACCGCAGACCTCAAATGCCACCCGTGCGTACCTGTAGGAGCGAGCTTGCTCGCGATAAGGCCGGCAGGACCGGTATCGCGCTTATGCTCGGGCGTTTTTGGTGTTGTCACCACTGATGCCATCGCTAGCAATCGAGCGTCGACCGGCTGCTCCTACAGGGGGGACACGGTCGCTCAGGCGTTGGCCTTGGCGCTCATATCCGGGTCCTGCATGACCTTGAGGGTCGCCGCTTCCGGGTCGAACTCGTCTTCTTCCAGCTCGATGAACTCTTCCGGCAGGAAGATGTTCAGCAGGATCGCGCACATCGCGCCCACGGTGATCGGCGATTCGAAGATGTTGTGCAGCGCCTTGGGCAGTTCGCGCAGGACTTCCGGCACCGCCGCCACGCCCAGGCCCATGCCCAGGGAGATCGCCACGATCAGCACGTTGCGTCGATGCAGCCCGGCTTCGGCGAGGATCTTGATCCCGGCCACGGCCACGGTGCCGAACATGATCAGGGTCGCGCCGCCCAGCACCGGCTTGGGCATCAGTTGCAGCACCGCACCGATCACCGGGAACAGCCCGAGCAGCACCAGCAGGCCGGCGATGAAGTACGCCACGTAGCGACTGGCCACGCCGGTCAGCTGAATCACCCCGTTGTTCTGGGCGAAGGTGACCATCGGCAGGCTGTTGAACACCGCCGCCACCATCGAGTTGAAACCGTCGGCCAGCAGGCCGGACTTGATGCGTTTGATGTACAGCGGGCCCTTGACCGGTTGCTGGGAAATCATCGAGTTGGCGGTCAGGTCGCCGGCTGCTTCCAGGGGCGAGATCAGGAAGATCACCGCCAGCGGAATGAAGGCGATCAGGTCGAAGGAGAAACCGTACTTGAACGGCACCGGCACGCTGACCATCGGCACATCCGGCATCGCCGCCATATCGACCCGGCCCAGCAGCCAGGCGACCACGAAGCCCAGGGTCAGGCCGATGACGATCGAGCCCAGGCGCAGCATTGGGTGACTGAAGCGGTTGAGCACGACAATGGTCAGCAGCACCAGGGCGGCCAGGCCCAGGTTGCTGGCGGCGCCCAGGTCCGGCGCGCCGAAGCCGCCGGCCATGTCGGTGACTGCCACCTTGATCAGCGACAAGCCCATCAGGGTGATGATGGTGCCGGTGACCACCGGGGTGATCAGCTTGCGCAGCTTACCGATGAACTGGCTGAGGAACATCTCGATAAAGGCCGCGCAGAAGCAGATGCCGAAGATGGTCGAGAGGATTTCCTCGTTGCTGCCACCACGGCCTTTGACCATCAGGCCGGCGCTGAGCAGCACGCTGATAAAGGAAAAGCTGGTGCCCTGCACGCACAGCAGCCCGGAGCCGATCGGCCCCAGGCGCCGGGCCTGGACGAAGGTGCCCAGGCCCGAGACGAACAGCGCCATGCTGATCAGGTAGGGCGTTTCGTTCTGCAGGCCCAGCACGCCGCCGAAGATCAGAGTCGGGGAGATGATGCCGACAAAACTCGCCAGCACATGTTGCAGCGCGGCGAAGATCGCCGCGCTGAAATGCGGGCGGTCCTCCAGGCCATAGATCAGGTCGGACTTGTAGCGCGGCGTGGAGCGATCAGGTGCGGTCATGGGAAAAAGCCTGCCAATGACGTGTCGATAGGGCATGAAACACGTGGAGAAAAGGGGCGCGACGCGGGCTGTCGAAGGACGTAAGGCAAAATCTGCGGACCCGGTCAGAAAAATGGAGGCGCAGGATGCCAGAAAGGTGACCGGGCCAGAAGGGCCAGCCTCACAATCACCCAGACACACCGGTCCCTGTAGCCGCTGCCGCAGGCTGCGATCGGCAACGCAGTTGCCGCAAAACCTGAGCCTGCGGTGCATCAGACAGAATGCGCTGTCCGGATTGCGGCCGCTTCGCGACCGATCGTAGCCTGCGGCAGCGGCTACGGGGCTCGCTACTGACAGATCCTGACAGGGTGCTCTGTTAAGCTGCGCCGATCCTTCCCTGTCGAGCCTGATGCCGTGTCGCGTACCACGCGTTTGTTGACCCTGTTGCAAGTGCTGCGCGGCAAGCGCTGCCCGGTGACCGCCGCGGCGCTGGCGGCGGAGCTTGCGGTGTCCGAGCGCACCCTGTACCGCGACATCGCCGAGCTGACGGCCCTGGGTGCGCCGATCCATGGCGAGGCCGGGATCGGCTATGTGCTGCGCAGCGGCCTGTTCCTGCCGCCGCTGATGCTCAACGCCGACGAGACCGAAGCCATCGTCCTTGGCCTGCGCTATGTCGACCAGCGTGGCGACGAAGTCCTCGGCAAGGCCGCCGCCGATGCCCTGGCAAAGATCGCCGCGGTGCTGGCGCCGGCGGCCCAGGAAGCCTTGCACAACCCAACCGTGCTGCCCGGCCCGCCGGCGTATCGCTACCCGGAAAACGTGGTGCCGCTGAATGTGTTTCGCCAGGCGATCCGCGAGCAGGCCAAGCTGCACATCGATTACGCCGACGTGAACAAGACGCCGAGCCAGCGCCTGATCTGGCCGCTGGCCCTGGGCTTTATGAATGAGGCGCGGGTGATCGTCGCCTGGTGTGAGCTGCGCGACGATTTCCGCACCTTTCGCACCGACCGCATCGCCGCCGCGAGCGAGCAGGGCCAGCGTTATCCGGGACGGCGCAGCGACCTGTTGCGCACCTGGCGCCAGCGCATGCAACTGGACGATGCCGGGCGTTTCACTCCTGACAAGAATTGACGCGACGGCGTTTTAGCATGGCTCCAGCAACGATAAACAAGGAGCCGCAGCACCATGTCCAGCACAGCCACTTCTCTCGCACCGGCCATCGCCGCCTACCTCGCGGCCACCAATGGTCGTGACAGTTCGGCGGTCGCCAGTTTCTTCGCCGAAGACGCCCAGGTGTTCGATGAGGGCCAGCATCAGGCCGGCACCCGCGCCATCGCCCAATGGATGGAAGACACCGCCCGCCGTTACCAGCCCCGGCTCGAGGTGCTCAAGGTCCAGCAACGCACTGGCAAGGTGCTGGTGGACAACCTGATCTCCGGCAGCTTTCCCGGCAGCCCGCTGGAATTGCGCTACGTGTTCCGGCTCGACGAGCAGGGCAAGATCGCCCGGCTGGATATCTCGCTATAGCCATCGCGCCCGCGCTCGCTGTAGCCGCTGGCGCAGCCTGCGATCGGCAACGCAGTTGCCGCAAAACCTGGGCACGCGGTGTATCAGGTAGAACGCGCGGCCCGGATTACGGCAACTGCGTTGCCGATCGCAGCCTCGCGCTGCTCGGCAGCGGCTACACAGGCGCCGTGTTCCCTGTAGCCGCAGCGGTCGCCGGGTGAGGCATGGCATACTGCGGGCCCATTTGCGGATGCGTGGACCCCATGCCTTTCGATTCCCCCCTCAGCGCCTATCAGTACGCCCTCCAGGAGCGCGGTTTCGTCGCCGACGAGGCCCAGGAGCGGGCGATGCTGGCCCTGCAGCAGTGTCATGTCGCGCTGCATGAAGGGCGACGCTCGATCACCGGGGTCTATCTGTGGGGCCCCGTGGGACGGGGCAAGACCTGGCTGATGGACCAGTTCTATCAGAGCCTCAAGGTGCCGGCGCGGCGTCAGCACTTCCACCATTTCATGGGCTGGGTCCATCAGCGCTCGTTCCAGCTGACCGGCACCGCCGACCCGTTGCAGGCCCTGGCCCGCGAGCTGAGCGAAGAGGTGCGGGTGCTGTGTTTCGACGAACTGTTCGTCAACGACATCGGCGACGCGATCATTCTCGGACGCCTGTTCCAGGTGATGTTCGAGCAGGGCGTGGTGATGGTCTGCACCTCCAACCAGCCGCCGCAACAGCTGTATGCCGACGGTTTCAACCGCGAACGCTTCCTGCCGGCGATTGCCGCGATCGAGGCGCATATGCAGGTGGTGGCGGTGGACGGCGCCCAGGACCATCGCCTGCACCCGGGGGCGGCCACCCAGCGTTATTGGCTGACCCCGGCCGGCCAACCGAGCGCTCTGGGCCCGGCGTTCGAACAACTGGCGGCGGGGCAGGCGGTGTCCAGCGCGGTATTGTCGGTGGGCTACCGCGAGGTCCGGGTGATCAAGGCCAGCGAGCGGGTGCTCTGGTGCCGTTTCGCCGACCTGTGCGAGCAGCCGTTTGCCGCCATGGACTTCATGGCCCTGTGCGACCGCTTCAGCGCGATCCTGCTCAGCGAAGTGCCCGAGCTCAGCGCGCAACAGCGCCCGGGGCGGATTGCCCGAGGCACCGAGGATGGCGCCGAGCGAGTGGTGGCGGGCGATCGCGAGCTGCCGCAGCTATCGGTGCACGATGACAGCGTGCGGCGTTTCATCGCCCTGGTGGACGAGTGTTATGACCGCAAGGTGCCGCTCTACCTCGAAGCGCGGGTGCCGATGGAGGCGTTGTACACCGAGGGCTACCTGGAGTTTCCATTCCGCCGTACCCTCAGTCGTCTGAAGGAGATGCAGCTGCAGCGTTTCGGCTGAGCACGCCTGATCATTACAAGGGAGACCTAACCGTGAACCAGCCCCTGTCCCATCATCTGCTGACCATGGCTTACCAGAACGCCTGGGCCAATCACCGCCTGGGCAAGGCCTGGGAAATACTGGACCCGAGCGAGCTGGCGGCGCTGCGGGTGAGTTTCTTTCCCAGCCTGAAAGCCACCCTCAACCACATCCTTACCTGCGACTGGTTCTACGTCGACGCGCTGGAGCGAGAGCTGCGCGGCGAGGCGCCACGGGCCGACTGCTATGTGTTTTTCGAGGTCGAGGAACCCTTCGACCAGGCCGCCGACCTGCGCCGCGAGCAGGCGCTGGTGGACCGCCGGCTGATCGCCTATTGCGCGCAGCAACGGGATGTGGACCTTGCGCGCATCGTCACCATCGCCCGGGAAAAACCCCAGCGCGATACCCGGTTGCGCCTGCTCTCGCACCTGTTCGAGCACCAGCTGCATCACCGTGGCCAGGTGCACGCGATGCTCAGCGGCACCCGGGTGGCGCCGCCGCAGCTGGACGAGTTTTTCTGCGCGGGCGAGGCGGCCCTGCGCGCCGAGGACTTTGCCGAGCTGGGCTGGAGCGAAGCGCAGATCTGGGGCGCGGAGGCGGTCGAGGAAAAAGAACGGTAACGCTTGACGCGCTAGCCGCTCGTTTGGTCATGTGCCGGTGTTTACAATCGCTCTCCCGGGGACCCGCCCGGATCAATAACTGTTGAGGACAAACATGGACGTTGCAGACGTATTGGTACTCCAGGCCAGCTACACCAACCCGGTACACGCCGAGGCGATCGCCCTGGTGCTCAACCACTATGCCCAGGACCCGATGGGCGGCGGCCAGCCGCTGGACGCCGATCTGTTGCGGCAATTGCCCGGCGAACTGGCCAAGCGGCCCCACGCGTTCAGCGTGCTGGCCTTTGTCGGTGGCGAACCCGCCGGCCTGGTGAATTGCTTCGAGGGTTTTTCCACCTTTGCCGGCCGGCCGCTGGTCAATGTGCACGATGTGTCGGTGATCGATAAATTCCGCGGCCTGGGCCTGAGCCAGAAGATGCTGCACAAGGTCGAGGAGATCGCCCGCCAGCGCGGCTGCTGCAAGATCACCCTGGAAGTGCTGGAGGGCAACGCGGTGGCCCAGGCGTCCTACCGCAAGTTCGGCTTCGACGACGCCAGGCTCGACCCGAGCCATGGCCGGATGCTGTTCTGGAACAAAACCCTGTAAGGCCCTGGAGCCCGCCGGCCGATGAACTCATCTCCCCTGGATGCTCCCGTGACCCGCCGTGACAGTGCCTGGACGGTGTTCCTGGTGTTCCTGCGGCTGGGCTTGAGTTCCTTCGGCGGGCCGGTGGCGCACCTGGGGTATTTCCGTAGCGAATTCGTCCAGCGCCGCGCCTGGCTGAGCGAGGCGGCCTATGCCGAGCTGATCGCCCTATGCCAGTTCCTCCCGGGGCCGGCCAGCAGCCAGGTGGGCTTTGCCCTGGGCTGGTCGCGGGCGGGGCTGGCCGGCGCGCTGGGCGCCTGGCTGGGTTTCACCTTGCCTTCGGCGCTGATCCTGATTGCCCTGGCCATGGGCCTGAGCGGTAGCGGCACAGGGTTGCCCGGCGGGCTGGTGCATGGCCTGAAGATCGTCGCGGTGGCGGTGGTGGCCCAGGCCCTGTGGGGCATGGCCCGTGTCTTGTGCCGCGGGCCGTTGCGCATGCTGATCACGCTGGTCTCGGCGATCAGTGTACTGCTCTGGCCGACCACCCTCGGTCAAGTCTGCGTGATGTTGCTGGCGGGGATGATCGGCGCAGGCCTGCTCCAGCCGACCTTCGACCAGCGCGAGGACGGGCTGGCGATCGCGGTCGGCAAGCGCACGGGCTACCTGGCCCTTGTGCTCTTTGCCCTGTTGCTGGCGGGCTTGCCGCTGCTGGCCGGGCTCTGGCCCAGCCTGTCGCTGCTGCTGGCCGACGGTTTTTATCGCGCCGGTGCCCTGGTGTTCGGCGGCGGCCATGTGGTGCTGCCGCTGCTGCAGAGCGAGGTGGTCGCACCGGGCCTGCTGAGCAACGATCTGTTTCTCGCCGGTTATGCCGCTGCCCAGGCGGTGCCGGGCCCTTTGTTCTCTTTTTCGGCCTTTCTCGGCGCCGCCATCGACGGCTGGCGCGGCGCGCTGGTGTGCCTGGCGATGATTTTCCTGCCGGCCATGCTGTTGATCGTCGGCGTCCTGCCGTTCTGGCAGCACCTGCGCCACCTGGGCCGGGTCCAGGCCGCGCTGGCCGGCGTCAACGCGGCGGTGGTCGGCCTGCTGGCGGCGGCGCTGTACGACCCGCTATGGACCAGCAGCATCCTCAAGCCGCTGGACCTGGGGTTGGCCCTGCTGGCCCTGGCCGCGCTGATGCGCTGGAAGCTGCCGCCGTGGCTGGTGGTGCTCGCCGGTGGCGCCGTCGGCCTGCTGCTGGGGGCCTGAGGCCAGCGTCGTCAGGTGCGCGGTGGATGATTGAGTCGGGCAAACACCAGGCGGAACAGGGTGAAGCTGCCCGGCACACTGCTGACCTCGGTCCGGCCCTGATGCAGGTTCATGATCGAGCGCACGATCGCCAAGCCCAGTCCCGTACCGCCTTCGGCGCGCGAGCGGCTGCTGTCGACCCGATAGAAGCGCTCGAACAGGTGCGCCAGGTGCTGCTCCGGGATACCGGCGCCGGGGTTGCCCACCGACAGCGACACGCTCGATTCATGTTCCTCCACCAGGATCGAAATGCTCGACGCCCGCGGGCTGTGGCGGATGGCGTTGGACAGCAGGTTGGAGATCGCCCGCTGGATCATCAGGCGGTCGCCATACACCAGGCCATCGCCGGACAGGCTGATGCCCAGGTGCTTTTCCTCGGCGCTCAGGGCGAACAGTTCCATGACCCGCCGCGCTTCCTCGCCCAGGGAGATTGCTTCGAACGCCACCTGGGAGGCCGGATGGCTGACCTGGGCGAGGAACAGCATGTCGCTGACGATCCGGGTCAGGCGCTCCAGCTCTTCGGTGCTCGACTCCAGCACCGCCTTGTACTCGTGGGGCGGGCGCTCCCGGGACAGGGTGACCTGGGCCTTGCCCATCAGGTTGGTGATGGGCGAGCGCAGCTCGTGGGCCAGGTCGTCGGAGAATTGCGAGAGCTGCTGCACGCCGCCGTCGAGCCGGTGCAGCATGAAATTGATGCTGTGGGCCAGCTCGGCCAGCTCCCGCGGCAGGTTGTCCGGCGACAGCCGATGGGTCAGGTCTTGGGTGGTGACCTTGGCGGCTACCCGGCTGAATTGCTGCAACGGCGCCAGGCCACGCTGCACCACCCACCAGGCGCCGATGCCGATCAGCATCAGCAGCAGAGGCAGGGCGATCACCGTGGAACGCAGGTAGGCACTGAGCAACGCCTGGTCATTGGCCCGGTCCAGGGACAGCACCACCCGTACCTGTTCGCCATTGCGCAGGGTTATCAGGCTGGAGGCGCTGAGCAACCGGTTGCCGGCGCTGTCGAGCCAGCCGAGGAACGCCGGGCTTTCCGGCTGGGTCAGGGCTTCGGGCAGCGGGCCCAGGTTGCGGTTGCCGATGTTCAGCAGCGGTTCGGCCTGGGGATCGGCGGCGAAAATGCTCAGGTGCAGGTTGTCGTGGCCCATCACCAGGTCCAGCAGCGAATGCGGGCGGGCGGCGATATCGCCGGTCTTCAGGTCGCTGGTCAGGGTATGGCGGATCTGTTCGAGTTTGTTGTCCAGGCTTTCCCGCGCCAGGCTGCCCAGTTCGTGGCTGAGGGCCAGGTAGGCCAGGGTCGCGAGCAGCAGCACCAGGCCCGCACCCATCAGGCTGACGGTCAGGCCCAGGCGCATGGACAGGCTGCTGGCGGTGCGTTGCGCGGCTTTCATTGGTGCACTTCCAGGACATAACCGACACCGCGGATGGTGTGGATCAGCTTGATCTCGCTGGCATCGTCGATCTTCGCCCGCAGGCGGCTGATGGAGACCTCCACCACGTTGGTGTCGCAGTCGAAGTTCATGTCCCAGACCAGGGAGATGATCTGGGTGCGGGTCAGCACCTCGCCCGATTGGCGCATCAGCACCTGCAACAGGGTGAACTCCTTGGTGGTCAGGTCGATGCGCCGCGAGCCGCGATAGGCCCGGTGCCGGCGTGGGTCGAGCTCCAGGTCGGCGACCCGCAGGGTGTCGGTCGCCGGCAGGTTCTCGCTGCGCCGCAGCAGGGTGCGCACCCGCGCCAGCAGCTCGGGAAACTCGAACGGCTTGACCAGGTAATCGTCGGCCCCCAGGTCCAGCCCCTTGACCTTGTCGGCCAGGCGCCCGCGCGCCGAGAGCATCATCACCCGGGCGTTGCTGTCCTTGCGCATGTCTTGCAGCACCTGCCAGCCGTCCTTTTCCGGCAGATTGACGTCCAGAATCACCAGTTCGTAGTTTTGCTGTTCGATCAGGTAAAGCCCGTCGACACCGGTGGCGGCGCGGTCTACTACATAACCGCTTTCGGTCAGGCCCTGATGCAGATAATCGGCAGTTTTACGCTCGTCTTCGACAACCAGAATGCGCATGGAAAAGTGACCTCTTGATCATTAATACGATTTCAATGGCGCTGGATATGAAGTTGTTGTTGGACCAGCCATAAAGCCCGCGAAGTTGCTGCTGATAAATAGCCTCAGCCGTTTGGGTCGGGGGAATGCTCAAGCCTGAAGTGGCTTTAGGGTCAAGATTTAAAGTGCTTTATATCAATAGCTTGTGCCTGTTTTCGACAGCCGGTTAGCTGGCTGGTCCAATAGCAAGCCAAGTGAAGTGATTCAAACTGATCATCTGTCATTTACTGTTTCAATATATGTCGAAGTTTGGCGGAAACTTATATTAATACAGCGGGCAGTGACGCTTGCTTAGATGGCGTAATTGTCATTTTGACGTCAGAAAGTTGATAGCCCATGGTCATGTCGCTGATATCGACGGCAATAAAAAAGGCGCCCGTGAAAGGGCGCCGGAAGATCCTCTCTGGCAAGGGAGCATGAGCGTCAGAGAGGAGTAGAGCTCGGGGCGTTTCAGGTGTCCGGTTGCACGCTGGCGCGGGTCGGGTCCTCGGCGGGTGCCTGGGGTTTTTTCCCGTTCTCGGAGGACGTCTGTTCGCTATCGGTGCGGGGTATCTGCTGGCTGATGGGGAAGTTGTCCCAGTAGTGTTTCATGCGTTCAGCGCCGCCTTCGGCGAACGCTGCACCCGAGCTGGCAATCATCAGACCGGCGAGCAGGAGTGTGGAGGCTTTCATATGCGATGTCCCATTGACGGTGATCGGAATTCCGTCGCGTCCCTGTAACGAAGCAGTAATAGAAGTATGGCGCGATCTTATTAACTGGGGGTTAACAGGGCGCTGAAGGCGGGATGACAATGCTGTCATCCCGGATGAGAGGCGCTGACGGCCCACTGATATGGGCCGTGTAGGAAGAAGGGCGGGTTAAAGCTTCCAGTCCAGGCTCAGGGTCATAGTGCGCGGTTCGCCCCAGTAGACGCCGTTATAGAAGCCGACCCGTTCGTAGTACTTTTTGTCGAACAGGTTGGTGACGTTGAGCGAAGCCGACAGGTGCGGGTCAAACTCGTAGCGCGACATCAGCCCGGCCACGCTGTAGGCCTGCTGATGGATGCGGGTGTTTTCGGTGACGATACGCCCGTTGCCGTCGCGCCCCACCGGCCGCCGGCTGCTGCCGTAGATCTCGCTTTGCCAGTTCAGGCTGCCGCCGACGGTCAGCGCCCGCCACTGGCCCGGCAGGCGATAGGCCGTGGACAGGCGCAGCATGTTCATCGGCTCGCCGCCGTTGGCGCGCTGCTTTTCGCCGTCCAGGGCGTGGGTATAGGTGTAGCCGGCGGTGAGGTTCCAGTCCGCGAGGATTTCGCCCGAGACCTCGGCCTCGAACCCCCGGACCTTGCCGCCTTTGCCGCCCGACTTGTAGAACTCCTCGCCAGTGACCGGGTCCGGCGGCACCGAGCTGTCCAGTTCGGCGACGTTGTCCTGCTTGCTCCAGAACACCGCGGTGGCCAGGTTCAGGCGCTCCTCCAGCAGGCTGCCCTTGAGCCCCAGTTCGTAGTTGCTGCCGACCACCGGTTCCAGGTATTTGCGGCTGGCGTCGCGCTGGGTCTGGGGCTTGAAGATGTCGGTGTAGCTGACATACGCCGTGTATTCGGGAGTGAGGTCGTACAGCAGGCCGGCGTAGGGCGTCCACATGTCGTTGTGCTGCTGGCGGGTGTCTTCGAGGCTGGTCAGCTGGTTGTTGGCATCGTAGCGGCGAGAACGACTGTGGGCGCTCCAGCTGCCGTAACGGCTGCCGAGCACCGCGTGCAGGTCGTCGCTCAGGCTCAGGCGGGTGGCCAGGTAGCCGGCCTTTTGCCGGGTGCTGTCGCTGGAACCGGGCAGGTTGGTCACGGTGTCGGGAAACTTGGCGATGCCGCCCATGTATTTCCAGTCGGCGATGCTGGCGTAACCCGGTGGTGTCGGGCCGCCGACGGTGTAGGGCGACGACTCGCGGCGCTCGGCCTCGCCGTAGCCCAGCATCAGCTCATGTTCGCGGCCCAGCAGGCTGTAGGGGCCGGCCAGGTTGAAGTCGTACACGCGCATTTTCTGCGTGCCGATCATATGGCTGGCCCAGGCGGTCATGCCCGAGCGGTCGGCTTCCGGGAAACCGGCACCGCCGTAATAGACCTTGCCGTCGCTGTCGCTGTCGCGGTGGGTGTAGGCGGCTTTCAGGTGCCAGTCGTGGCCCAGGCGCTGGTCGAGGGTGGCGAAGGCGGTCTTGTCCCTGAGCGGCCAGGAACTCCAGTGCGCCGCCATGTTGGTGGAGCGCGGCAGATTGGCCTTGCCGCCCGTGGCGTTCCAGTAGGGCACGGTGCCCCAGGAGGTGCCCTGGACCTGCTTGTCCTGGTAGTCGTAGCCCACGGCCAGGGTGGTGCTGTCGCTCAGGTCGGCCTCGAGAATGCCGTAGCCGACTTCCCGCTGCAGCTGGTAGTGGTCGCGAAACGACTGGCTGTCGCGATAGGCCAGCACCGTGCGCCCGCGCAGGCGGCCGTCGAACCCCAGGGGACCGCCGACGTCGACGTAGCTGTAGTAGTTGTCATAGCTACCGCCGCTGACGCCGGCCTTGGCCGCCCACTCGTAGGTCGGCCGCTTGCGCACCATGTTGACCGTGGCCGAGGGGTCGCCAGCGCCGGTGGTCAGGCCGGTGGCGCCGCGGACCACCTCGATGCGGTCATAGATGATGGTGTCCGAATCGGACTTCATACGGTTGAAGGTGTTGAGCATGCCATCGATCTGGAAGTTGTTGATGGAGTAGCCGCGGGAGGAATAGCTCACCCGGTCGGAGTCCAGGTGCTGGACCACCACCCCGGTGGTTTGCCCCAGCACCTCGGACAAGGTATCGAGTTTGAAATCGTCCATCTGCTGGCGGGTCACCACCGATACCGATTGCGGGGTTTCCTTGATCGACAGGTTCAGGCGGGTGGCGGTGCTCATGCTGCCGGTGGTGTAGGACCCGGTGTTCTCCGTGGTGGCGCCCAGGCCCTGGGCGGTGACGCTGGTGGCATCGAGCTCCAGGGTCTTGGCGTCGCGGTCGGGGTTCCGGGCGGGTTCGCTTTCGGCCAGCAGCTCGGGGCTCAGAACCGCGCCGCACAGGCCGAATGTCAAAGTCATGGAACGGGTGAATGGCGCGAGCATCGCTGCCGTCTCCTTGTCGTCGAGGGAAAAAATCCGTTTGCACTGAGACGAAAAGGAGGAAGGGTATTTAGGTCAAACGAGAATAATTATTATCTTTCAGATGCAACAATGCCCCATGAAGGGGCATTGAAGGCCGGTAGTACGGGGCTGCGTGAGCCCCGTAGGAAAAGGCTTATTCTGGTATCGCTTATTTCTGTGCCACTTATTTCTGTACCACTGCGGTGGGTGGCGGCGCCTTGGGCTTCATCAGGCTGAAGTCGATCAGGGCTTTCTCGTTGCGTTCATAAGGGTTGCCGATCAGCAGCGGGCGCGGCTTGAATCTGTCGCTGACCAGGCTCTTGCTGCGGTCCAGTTCGTCGGAACTCAGGCCGGCCATGTCGGCCCAGGTATGGATCAGGTGCGAGCTGCTGTAGGGGCGGCCGAGGTCGCCGGCGAAGTTCCAGTCATGGTTCTGCTTCCACTTCGGCGAGGCCCAGGCGATGAACGGAATGGTGTACATCGGCGCGGTCGGCTTGCCTTCGTTGCGGCCCAGGGTGTTGTGGCCGGCGGAGTCGAACACGTCTTCGCCGTGGTCCGACAGGTACAGCAGGAAGCCGTTGGGGTCGGTCTTGGCGTAGTCCTTGATCAGGCTCGAGACCACGAAGTCGTTGTACAGCACGGCATTGTCGTAGCTGTTGTAGGTCGGCACCTGGTCGTTACGCACGCCGGCCGGCACGCCAGTGCGGTCGGTGAACTTGTCGTAGCTCGGCGGGTAGCGGTACTGGTAGCTCATGTGGGTGCCCAGCAGGTGGACCACGATGAACTTGCGCGGCGCGCCGTCGGCCAGGGCCCTGGAGAACGGCTCCAGCACGTCGCCGTCGTACTGGCGGGCGTTCTGGTTGCGGTTGTTGTTCAGGTAGACCTGCTCGTCCGCCTGCTCGGAGAAGGTGGTGAGCATGGTGTTGCGTTTGGTCATGGTCTGCTGGTTGGTGATCCAGTAGGTCTTGTAGCCGGCCTGCTTCATCACGCTGACCAGGGACGGGGTCTTGAGGTACAGGTCGGGGTTTTCTTCGTCGGCGAAGGTCAGTACCTGCTGCAAGGCTTCGATGGTGTAGGGGCGTGGGGTGATGACGTTGTCGAAGATCGCCAGCTGGTCCTTGAGCTTGTCCAGCTCCGGCGTGGTCTGGCGCGGGTAGCCGTAGAGGCTCATGCGCTGGCGGTTGGTCGACTCGCCGATCACCAGGACCAGGGTCGAAGGCTGGTTGGCCATGCTGTCCTTGAGGTTCTGCAGCGGCGGGATCTTGCTCACGTTGTCGAGCATGCCCTGCATGTTTTCCAGCTGCTCGCGGTAGCGCCGGTAGGCCACCACCATCTGCCACGGCACTGCGGGCTCGATGCGCGTCTCGAATTTCTCCAGGCCGCCGGCGAAGCTGCCGGTGCGCGCGGTCTGTTTGATCAGCGGGTAGCCGATGACGGCGATCAGGATGGCCATGGCCGCCACCAGCGCGCGACCGCGCGGCAGGTAGACCGGGCGCAGGCGGGTCCAGAGGAAGAGGGCGAAGGCGGTATGGGCGAGGAACGCCAGCACCATCCACCAGGCGAAGTACTGGGTCAGGTACTCGCCGGCTTCGGAGGGGTTCGACTCGAACATGATGAAGATGACGCTCTGGGAGAACTCCTGCTGGTAAATGAAGAAGTAACCCAGGCTGGCCATGGAACAGGCCCAGAGCACGATGCCGATGACGGCGGCCATCGCGCGGGTGCGGGCCGGGAACAGCAGCATCGGCGCCAGCCAGATCGCGCTCATGATGAAGGCCTGGCGGAAACCGGCGAACCCGGAGGTGTCGGTCAGCTGGATCAGTAACTGGGTAATGCCGGAGAAGTACCAGAAGAACAGGAAGAGCCAACCCAGGCCCGCCCAGTCAAACCCCTTCGCGGACGTCTTGTCGCGTTTAAACACTGCCATCGAACGCTCCAGCTGCATTGAACATGACATTCGCCGGAAAGCTTCGACTACCTCGGCGAACGCGCGCCGCGCCCGTGGGGGCGGCAATATTGCGCCGGAGTATCCACAAGCAGGTGTGAAAACTTTGTGAGTTGGTACCTGCGTGTCAGATAATGCCGTCGCCAGGAGGCAGGCAGGGTAAAAAGCGACGGGCAAAAAGAAGCCGGCGATCCATCAAGGACTCAGCCGGCTTCATTAACAACCTGTTGCAAGGACCGGCCACGGCGGGCGGGTTCCTCGGATTCTCAGGCGTGTAGCTGGGTGACGGCAGCCACCTGACCCTGGTTCTGCAATGCCAGGCGCAGTTGCGCCAGCTCTTGCTTCAACTGGTCGCGCTCGTTCTTCAGTTCGCGCAACTCGTCACGACGGATAGTGACGTAGAGGGTTTGTGCTGGTCGTGCCGGTAGTACTGTGCCCATTGCTCACCTCGCAAATGGCGTGCATCAACTGTGGTCCGGCCGCTCGAATTCCGGGGCCTGAAACACTATCGGCGGCAATTTTGATTTCTTTTGCCGGCAAAGGGAACTTTTTTATTTTCAGCGGTCGTTGTGCCTTCGAAGCGATTCGCGTCGTTATCCACTCACTGCTTGGGAAACTTAGTCCAACCGCTCTGGACTAACCCTCACTGGCCTCGTTGGGCTATAACCTTTTGACACAATTTAGTAGTAAGGAGCATCAGCACATGCAACTGGGGATTATCGGACTGGGCCGCATGGGCGGAAACATTGCGCGGCGCCTGATGCTCAATGGGCATGAAACCGTGGTCTATGACCGTAACAGCGCTTTTGTCAGCACCCTGAGTGGCGAAGGCGCCAAGGGCGTCGCCGACCTGCCGGCCCTGGTCGCCGGCCTGGAGAAGCCGCGCGCGGTCTGGGTCATGCTGCCGGCTGGCGCGCCCACCGAAGACACCATCGAAACCCTCAGCCAGTTGCTCGAACCGGGCGACGTGATCATCGATGGCGGCAACACCTACTATAAGGACGACATCCGTCGCGCCCAGGCGCTGGCGGAAAAAGGCCTGAACTACATCGACGTCGGCACCTCCGGCGGCGTCTGGGGCCTGGAGCGCGGCTACTGCATGATGATCGGCGGCGACGCCGAGGTCGTCCGCCGCCTGGACCCGCTGTTCGATGCGCTGGCACCGGGCATGGGCGACATCTCGCGGACCAAGGACCGAGTGGCCGAAGACGATCGCGCCGAGCGCGGTTACATCCACGCCGGCCCCGCCGGTGCCGGGCACTTCGTCAAGATGATCCACAACGGCATCGAGTACGGCATGATGCAGGCCTTCGCCGAAGGCTTCGACATCCTCAAGACCAAAGCCTCGCCAAGCCTGCCGCAAGACCAGCGCTTCGACCTCAACGTCGCCGATATCGCCGAAGTCTGGCGCCGTGGCAGCGTGGTCTCGTCCTGGTTGCTGGACCTGACCGCCGACGCCCTGGCCACCGATCCGCAGCTCGACGGTTTCTCCGGCGAAGTGGCCGACAGCGGCGAAGGTCGCTGGACCATCGAAGCCGCCATCGAGCAGGCGGTGCCGGTTCCTGTGCTGTCGAGTTCGTTGTTCGCCCGTTTCCGTTCCCGCCAGCAGAGCACCTATGGTGACAAGATGCTGTCGGCCATGCGTTTCGGCTTCGGCGGCCACGTGGAGACTCCGAAAAAATGACCTCCTCGCGAAAGAAGTCCAAGGCTCAACCTGCTCCACCCACCACACTGTTTCTGTTCGGCGCCCATGGCGACCTGGTCAAGCGCCTGCTGATGCCGGCGCTGTACAACCTCAACCGTGACGGCTTGCTGGATGAGGGGTTGAAGATTGTCGGCGTCGATCACAACGCGATCAGCGATGTGGATTTCGCCAAGAAGCTCGAGGACTTCATTCGCACCGAGGCTGCCGGCAAGGTCGGCAGCGGCGCGCAAGCGCTGGACCCGGCGCTCTGGGCCAAGCTGGCCAATGGCATCAGCTATGTCCAGGGCGACTTCCTGGACGACAGCACCTATGATGCGCTGGCGGCGAAAATCGCCGCCAGCGGCACCGGCAATGCGGTGTTCTACCTGGCCACCGCACCGCGCTTCTTCAGTGAAGTGGTGCAGCGCCTGGGTGCGTCGGGGTTGCTGGTCGAAGGGGACAACGCGTTTCGCCGGGTGGTGGTGGAGAAGCCGTTCGGCTCCGACCTGCACACCGCGCAAGCGCTGAACGAATGCCTGCTCAAGGTGATGAGCGAGAAGCAGATCTATCGGATCGACCATTACCTGGGCAAGGAGACGGTGCAGAACATTCTGGTCAGCCGTTTCTCCAACAGCCTGTTCGAGGCTTTCTGGAACAACCATTACATCGACCACGTGCAGATCACCGCGGCGGAAACCGTCGGGGTGGAAACCCGTGGCAGCTTTTACGAAAACACCGGCGCCCTGCGCGACATGGTGCCCAATCACCTGTTCCAGCTGCTGGCGATGGTCGCCATGGAACCGCCGGCGGCCTTCGGCGCCGATGCGGTGCGCGGAGAAAAGGCCAAGGTGGTGGGGGCGATTCGTCCCTGGAGCACCGAAGAGGCCCTGGCCAACTCGGTGCGCGGCCAGTACGTGGCGGGCAAGGCGGGCGACAAGCCGGTGGCCGGCTACCGCGAAGAGGCCAATGTGGCCCCGGACAGCAACACCGAAACCTACGTCGCCCTCAAGGTGATGATCGACAACTGGCGCTGGGTTGGCGTGCCGTTCTACCTGCGTACCGGCAAGCGCATGAGCGTGCGCGACACCGAGATCGCCATCTGCTTCAAGCCTGCGCCGTACGCGCAGTTCCGCGATACCGAGGTCGACCACTTGCAGCCGACCTACCTGCGCATCCAGATCCAGCCCAATGAAGGCATGTGGTTCGACCTGCTGGCGAAAAAGCCCGGGCCGACCCTGGAGATGGCCAATATCGAGCTGGGGTTCGCCTACAAGAACTTCTTCGAGATGCAGCCTTCCACCGGCTACGAGACGCTGATCTACGATTGCCTGACCGGCGACCAGACCCTGTTCCAGCGCGCCGACAACATTGAAAACGGCTGGCGCGCGGTGCAGCCGTTCCTCGATGCCTGGAAGGAAAAGGCCAAGGTGCATATCTACCGGGCCGGTGAAGACGGACCGGCGGCCGGCGACGAGTTGCTGACCCGCGACGGCCGTGAATGGCACAGCCTCGGATGAGGGGCGAGGGGCAGCATCCCATCCAGTTCCTGCTCAGCGACATGGACGGCACCTTGCTGCTGCCCGATCACAGCTTGAGCCAGCGCACTATCGCCGCGGTGCGCGCGCTGCGCGAAGCCGGGGTGTTCTTCAGCCTCGCCACTGGGCGGCCGCCGCGGGCCATGTTGCAGCAGATCGAGGCCCTGGGCGTCGACCTGCCGACCGCGGCGTTCAATGGCGGCACCCTCGTCAATCCCGATGGCAGTTTCCTGGTGCGCCACCATGTGCCGGTAGCGGTCGCCAACACGGTCCTGGCGCTGCTGTCGCCGCAGCCGGAAGTCGAAGTCTGGGTGTTCGCCGACGGTGAATGGCTGCTGCGCAATCCCCATGGGCCGATGGTGCCGCGCGAGCAGCATGGCCTGGGTTATCCGCCGGTGGTGGTGGAGAGCTTCGAGGACTACCTGCCGCGCATCGACAAGATAGTCGCCGCCAGTGCCGACACTGAACTGTTGGTGGAGCTGGAGGCGCGTTTGCTGGAGCAGGTCGGTGGGCAGGCGCAGGTCTCCCGTTCGCAGCCGGTGTACCTGGATGTGACGGCGCTGCAGGCCAACAAGGGGCAGGCGCTGATCACCCTGGCGGAGTTTCTCGGGGTGCCGCTTGCGCGCACCGCGGCGCTGGGCGATGGCGGCAACGACCCGGCGATGTTCCAGCAGGCCGGGTTGTCGATTGCCATGGGCCAGGCCGAAGCGGCGGTGAAACGCCAGGCCGACCTGGTGACGGGCAGCAATGTCGTGGATGGCGCCGCCGAGGCGATCGAACGATTTATCCTGCCGCGCTAATGCAAAACCTGTAGCCGCTGCCGCAGGCTCGGGCCGCGTTCGGACGATAAGGCCGAAGGCCTTCAGCGATCTGGAGACCGCCGCGACCCTGCGGGTCGATCGCAGCCTACGGCAGCGGCTACATCCTTACAGCCAGTAACTCACCGCATACCAGCCCAGCACCCCCATCACCACGGTGTAGGGCAACGCCATCCACACCATGCGTCCATACGACAGGCGCACCAGCGGCGCGATCGCCGAGGTCAGCAGGAACAGGAACGCCGCCTGGCCGTTGGGCGTGGCCACGCTCGGCAGGTTGGTGCCGGTGTTGATCGCCACCGCCAGGGCTTCGAAGTGTTCGCGGCTCATCAGTCCGGAAGCGAAGGCCTGTTTCACTTCGGTGATGTAGATGGTGGCGACGAACACGTTATCGCTGATGGCCGACAACAGCCCGTTGGCGATAAACAGCATGCCCGGTTGCTGGCTCGCTGGCAGCGCCAGCACCCACTGGATCAGCGGGGTGAACAGCTGCTGGTCGTGAATCACCGCCACCACCGCGAAAAACACCACCAGCAGGGCGGTGAACGGCATCGCATCCTTGAACGCGCTGCCCAGGCGGTGCTCGTCGGTGATGCCGGTGAACGCGGTAATCAGCACGATCACCATCAGGCCGATCAGGCCGACCTCGGCGATGTGCAGGGCCAGCGCGGCAATCAGGATCAGCGCCGCCACACCCTGTACCAGCAGCGCCGCGCGTTGCCGGTCGGTGCGTTCGGTGTTGTCTTCAGCGGCGTAGTTGGCCAGCACCGCGCGCACGTTGTCCGGCAGCAGGGTGCCGTAGCCGAACCAGCGCAGTTTCTCCAGCAGCACGCAGGTCACCAGCCCGGCCACCAGCACCGGCAGGGACACCGGGGCAACCTTGAGGAAGAAGTCGGCGAAGTGCCAACCCATTTCATGGCCGATCAGCAGGTTCTGCGGCTCGCCCACCAGGGTGCAGACGCCACCCAGGGCGGTACCCACCGCGCCATGCATCAGCAGGCTGCGCAGGAAGGCGCGGAACTGCTCCAGGTCCTGGTGATGCAGTTGCGGCAAGTGCTGGTCGTCGTTGAATTCGCTGTCCTGGCGCGGGTCGTTGCCGGACGCCACCCGGTGATACACCGAATAGAAGCCCACCGCGGCGCTGATGATCACCGCAGTCACCGTCAGGGCATCGAGAAACGCCGAGAGGAAGGCCGAGAGAAAGCAGAACAGCAGACCCAGCAGCGCCTTGGAACGTACCCCCAGCAACAGCCGGGAGAACAGGAACAGCAGCAGCTCCTTCATGAAGTAGATGCCGGCCACCATGAACATCAGCAGCAGGATCACCGGGAAGTTGTGCACCAGTTCGTCGTACAGCGCCTGGGGCGTGGTCATGCCCAGCGCCACGGCTTCCAGCACCAGCAGGCCGCCGGGCATCAACGGGTAGCACTTGAGGGCCATGGCCAGGGCGAAGATGAACTCGGCCACCAGCATCCAGCCGGCCGCCACCGGGCCGACCGTGAACAGCAGCAAGGGGTTGAGCAGCAGGAAGACGAGAATGCTGGCTTTGTACCAGCGCGGTGAATGGCCGAGAAAGTTGTGGGTGAAAGCCTGGGCCAGTGAACCGGACATTGGCTGCTCCTTGTATTGACGAAGCGCGCAACTTGCCGCAAGCACCGGTGAAGATCAAGAAACTCTGAAATCTTTTGCCACAAATACCGCCCGGGCCCGCGCAGGAGCCGATAAACCAGCTCCTGCGGGCGGTGCCGGTCAGTCTTCGCGTTTGACCACCAGGGTCAGGATGTCGTAGCTGGCCACCAGCTCGCCCAGCTGGTTGCTGACCTCCACGTCCCAGGCCACCACGCCCTGGGGGATGCCTTGCGGGCTCTGCTTGCCCTGGTCGATCTTGCGCTTGCAGGTCAGGCGCGCCTGGATGGTGTCGCCGATGCCCACCGGGTTGATGAAGCGCAGGGTATCCAGGCCGTAGTTGGCCAGTACCGGCCCTGGCGCCGGGGACACGAACAGCCCGGCTGCCGCCGACAGCACGAAGTAACCGTGGGCGATGCGCTTGCCGAACTGCGACTCCCTGGCTGCGATCTCGTCGAAGTGCATATAGAAGTGGTCGCCGGACAGGCAGCCGAAGTTCACCAGGTCGGCCTCGGTCACCGTGCGCCTGTGGGTCAGCAGCGACTCGCCGATCTGCAGGTCCTGGAAGAACCGGCGGAACGGATGCACCTCGGTCTCGATGACCTTGGCGCCGCGCACGTATTCGCCGGTGACCGCCGCCAGCATGGTCGGCGAGCCTTGCACCGCCGCCCGTTGCAGGTAGTGCTTCACCGCGCGCAGGCCACCGAGCTCCTCACCGCCACCGGCACGCCCCGGGCCGCCGTGCTTGAGCTGCGGCAGCGGCGAGCCATGGCCGGTGGATTCGGCGGCGGATTCGCGGTCCAGCACCAGCAGGCGCCCGTGCCAGGCCGCGGCCACCGGGATGGCCTTGGCGGCGATGCGTGGATCGCGGGTCACCAGGCTGGCCACCAGGCTGCCTTTGCCTCGCGCGGCCAGGGCCAGGGCTTCGTCGAGGTCGTCATAGGCCATCAGCGTGCTGACCGGGCCGAAGGCCTCGATATCGTGGGCGCCGCCTTCGGCATGCGGGTCGCGGGCCTGCAACAGGGTCGGGGCGAAGAACGCGCCCTGGCGGGTGTTTGCCCCGCGCGGCTCGAAGCCGTCGCGGGCGCCGAACAACAGGTCGCTGCTCTGCAACAGGCTCTCCAGGCGTTCGGCCACGTCCCGTTGCTGGTCGTGGGAGGCCAGCGCGCCCATGCGCACGCCTTCCACCGCCGGGTCGCCGACCACCACCTTGGCCAGCCTGTCGCGCAGGCGGCTGGCGACCGCGTCGAGGTGCCGGGCCGGCACAATGGCGCGGCGAATGGCGGTGCATTTCTGCCCAGCCTTGGTGGTCATTTCCCGGGCCACTTCCTTGATGAACAGCTCGAACTCTTCGTCGTCCGGGCTCACGTCCGGGGCGAGGATCGCGCAGTTCAGCGAGTCGGCCTCGGCATTGAACGGCACCGAGTTGCGAATCAGCTGTGGGTTGGCGCGCAGCCTGGCCGCGGTATCGGCCGAGCCGGTGAAGGTCAGTACGTCCTGGCCTTGCAGGCGATCGAGCAGGTCGCCGGTGCCGCCGATCACCAATTGCAGGCTGCCGGCGGGCAACAGCCCCGATTCATCCATCAGGCGTACCACGGCTTCGGTCAGGTAGCTGGTGGCGGTGGCCGGCTTGACGATGCACGGCATGCCAGCGAGGAAGCTCGGGGCGAATTTTTCCAGCATGCCCCAGATCGGGAAGTTGAAAGCGTTGATATGCACCGCCAGGCCACCGCGGGGTACCAGGATATGGGTGCCGGCGAAACTGCCAAGCTTGCTCAACTGCAGCGCCGGACCTTCGTGGACGATATTGCCCGAGGGCAGTTCCCGCGAACCCAGGCTGGCATAGGTGAACAGGGTGCTGTTGCCGCCCTCGATGTCGATCCAGCTGTCGGCGCGGGTGGCGCCGCTGTGATGGGAGATAGCGTACAGCTGTTCCTTGCGCTCGCTCAGGTACAGCGCCAGCGCCTTGAGCCGCTGGGCGCGCTGCTGGAAGTCCAGGGCCATGAGGGAGGCGATGCCCTGGCGCCGGCCATGGTCGAGCGCCTCGGCGAAATCCAGGCGTTCTTCATGGGTGCGGGCCAGTTCGTGGCCGTCGATGGCGCTGCGCAGCACCTGGGCGCCGTGTTGGCCGATCCAGCGGCCGGCGATGAAGCTTTGCAGGGTGGGGGCGTGAGGCATCACGATTCCTCCGGATGATGAATGAGGCCGGCGCGGCCAGCGACCGCGCCGGCGGGGTTTACCAAAGAGCCAGGGTGTAGCCGAGAATCAGGCGGTTCTCGTCGAGGTCGGTGGTCAGGCCGTTGCCCGAACGAAAGGTCACGTTGCGCCAGCGGATGCTCAGGTCCTTCAGCGGTCCGCTCTGGATCACGTAGGTGATGTCGGTGTCGCGTTCGGTCTCGCGGCCGTTGTCGATGTTGCCCGCCTTGACGTGGCGGCCGTCGGTGTAGCGGGTCATGAAGGTCAGGCCGGGCAGGCCCATGGCCGCGAAGTCGTAGTCGTAGCGCAGCTGCCAGGAGTCTTCCTCGGCGCGGGTGTAGGTGTTGTAGGTCACCAGGTTGACCACGTAGGGATCGCCGCCGTTGAGGAACGGGAAGGCGCTGTCACCGGACAGCTGCTGCCAGGTGGCGCTGATTTTGTGCGCTCCCTTGATCAGGCTGAACATGCTGTTGAAGTTGCGGTTGTCGATCCGCCCGGCGCGCTCGGCGCCGTCGCCACGGCTGTCGAAGTAGCGCAGGTCGCTGCGCAGGCTGAAGCCGCCGCCCAGGGGCTGGGTATGCAGCAGGCCGAGATAGTGCTGGCGATAGATCTGTTCGAGCTTGCCGTAGTAGTAGCTGAGGCTCAGCTGCGGGCTGAAGGCGTAGCTGCCACCGGCGAAGTCGAAATGATCGCTGCGGGCGGCGCCATAACCGATGTCGTCGTTGCTCGAGGAGTCCCGCAGGTTGGCTTCGGTCAGGCGCCCGGCATTTACCGTCAGGCCGCTGATTTCCTGGCTGGTCAGCAGGCCGCCCTGGAACGTCGAGCCGAGCAGACGGGTGTCGTTGTAAGTGGCCACGGGCAGCAGCGGTTGCAGGGTGCCGATCTTCAAGACGCTTTTCGACAGGCGCAGCTTGCCGGTCAGGCCCAGCTCGCTGAACTCGTCCGCAGGTTCGTGGCTGTTGGGGCCGAACGGCAGCAGGCCAGTGCCGCGGCGATCCGCGCTGGAGTCGAGCTTGAGCCCGAGCTCGCCGAGGGCGTCCAGGCCGAAACCCAGGGTGCCCTCGGTGTAGCCGGACTCGAGCCGCGCGGTGAAGCCCTGGGCCCATTCCTCGGCCTTGGACTGCGCGGCGTTGGCCTGGCGGAAGTCACGGTTGATGTAGTGGTTGCGCATTTCGATCCGCGCCTTGCTGTCGCCGATGAAGTCGGCTTGTACGCTGCAGGTGAACAGGCCCAGGCCCAGCGAGGCCATGGCCGGCAGCAGGTGTTTCGGTGAGGCGATGGAAACGGGGTTCATTGTTGTTATTCCCTGTCATCGATCGGAACGGGTTCAGTGTTTGCTGGCGCCGGAGGCGCCGATACCGGTCATCGAGCGGATGAACTGCGCGAGGTAGCGGCCACGCTCCAGTTCGGCCCGCGCCGAGGTGTCGGTCACCGAGAACAGCCAGGCACTGAGGAACGCCAGGCTCATGGAAAACAGCGCCGGGTTGGAATAAGGGAACAGCGCCCGTTCGTGATGCAGCACGTTGACCCAGACCGCCGGGCTCAGCACCAGCAGCACGATCGCCGACACCAGTCCGGCCAGGCTGCCGGTCACGGCGCCGCGGGTGGTCAGGCCTTTCCAGAACATCGAAAGGAACAGCACCGGGAAATTCACCGAGGCGGCGATGGCCAGCACCAGCCCGGAGAGGAAGGCGATGTTCTGCGACTCGAACAGCAGGCCGAGGACGATCGCCAGCACGCCGATGCACAGGGTGGCGATGCGCGACACGCGCATTTCCTGCTGCTCGCTGGCCTGGCCCTTGCGCAGCACGCAGGCGTACAGGTCGTGGGACACCGCCGAGGCGCCGGACAGCGCCAGGCCGGCGACCACCGCGAGGATGGTGGCGAAGGCCACCGCCGAGATGAAGCCGAGGAACAGGTTGCCGCCCACCGCCTGGGCCAGGTGCACGGCGATCATGTTGCCGCCGCCGATGATCGCGCCGCTGGCGTCGCGGAACGAAGGATCGGTGCCGACCATGACGATCGCGCCGAAGCCGACCACGATCAGCAGCAGATAGAAGTAGCCGATGAAACCGGTGGCGTAGAACACGCTCTTGCGCGCTTCCTTGGCGTCGCTGACGGTAAAGAAACGCATCAGGATATGCGGCAGGCCGGCGGTGCCGAACATCATGCCCAGGCCCAGGGAAATGGCGTCGATGGGGTTCGACAGCAGCCCGCCCGGGGCCATGATCGCGCTGCCCTTGGCGTGCACGGCGCTGGCCCCGGCGAACATCGCCTCGGTGCTGAAGCCGAAATGCCTGAGCACCATGAACGCCATGAAGCTGGTGCCGAACAGCAGCATCACCGCCTTGATGATCTGCACCCAGGTGGTGGCGAGCATGCCGCCGAAGGTCACGTAGAACACCATCAGCACCCCGACCAGCATCACCGCATAGAGGTAGCTGATGCCGAACAGCAACTCGATCAGCTTGCCGGCGCCGACCATCTGCGCCACCAGGTACATCAGGGCCACAGTCAGGGTGCCGAAGGCCGAGGTCAGGCGCACCGGGGTCTGTTCCAGGCGGTAGGAGACCACGTCGGCGAAGGTGTACTTGCCCAGGTTGCGCAGGCGTTCGGCGATCAGGAACAGGATGATCGGCCAGCCGGCGAGTACGCCCAGGGCGTACAGCAGGCCGTCGTAGCCGTTGAGGAACATCATCGCCGAGATGCCCAGGAAGGACGCTGCGGAGATCATGTCGCCGGCGATCGCCAGGCCATTCTGCAAGCCGCTCATGCCGCCGCCGGCGGTATAGAAGTCGCTGGCCGAGCGGGTGCGCAGGGCGGCCCGGCGGGTGACGCCGAGGGTGAACAGGACAAACACCAGGAACATGCCGATGGCGTTCCAGTTCAAGGGGCGCGCGCTGCCTTCGGCGGCCAGCGCCAGGTCGGTGGCGAACAGACACGGCAGGGCGAACAACGCCAGCAAGCGCTTCATTGGGCGCACTCCTGCTTGAGCTTTTCGTTCAGCGGGTCGATCACGTTATTGGCGCGATAGACATAAAAGCCGGTGAGGGCGAAGGCCAGCAGCACGATCGCCACGCCCACCAGCATACCCACCGTGGTCACCCCGCCACTGAGCGAGCGCCCCAGGGTGCTGGGGGAAAACGCCACCAGCAGCACGAAGCCGTAGTAGATCACCAGCATGGCCAGGGTCAGGGACCAGTAGAGGTTCTGTTTGCGGCGCACCAGCTGGATGAAGTCGGGGTGCCGGCGGATCTGTTCGATGTCTTGCGGGGTCATGGGAGCGCTCTCTTGATGTTGTTTTTGTTTTGGTTGAAACGCGGTGAATTTTTTCTGTAGCCGCTGCCGGAGGCTGCGATAAGGCCGAAGGCCTTCAGCGATCTCAAGATCGTGCGCCCGCTTCGTCGGAGTGCCGCCCAAGTCGATCGCCGCCTGCGGCAGTGGCCACAGGTCAGAGCTGGTCGAAGTCCAGCACCACCTTGTCGCTGACCGGGAACGACTGGCACGACAGCACGTACCCGGCAGCCACTTCGTAGTCCTCGAGGGCGTGGTTGCTGTCCATCTCCACTTCGCCCTCGATCACCTTGCACTTGCAGGTGGAGCACACCCCGGCGCGGCACGAATAGGGCAGTTCGGCGCCCTGGGCATTGCCGGCGTCGAGGATGCTCTGGCTATTGCGCGGCAGGTCGAAGGCCAGGGCGCGACCGTCGCTGATCACGGTGATCTGGCTGACCGCCGCGTCGTGCTGCCGGGCGGCTTCGCGGGCCTCGCGTTTGTGCGGGCTGCCCGCGGCGGCGAACAGCTCGAAGTGAATGCGCTCGGCGGCCATGCCATGGGCTTTCAGGCTGTCGCACACGGTTTCGGTCATCGCCTGCGGGCCGCAGATGAAGGCGGCGTCCAGGGCCTTGACGTCGAGCCAGCGGGAGAACAGCCGGGCGCATTTGTCGGCGTCGATCCGGCCGTTGTAGAGGTCGACGTCCTGCTGTTCGCGGCTGAACACGAAGATCAGGTTCAGGCGTTGCAGGTAGCGGTTCTTCAGGTCTTCCAGCTGTTCGCGAAACAGGGCGGCGGAGCTTGCGCGGTTGCCGTACAGCAGGGTGACGCGGCTGTGGGGCTCGGTTTCCAGGGTGCTCTTGATGATCGACAGGATCGGTGTAATGCCGCTGCCGGCCGCCACCGCCAGGTACTGGCCATGGCGCGCGGGGTCGAGTTCGACATGGAAGTGCCCGGCGGGCGGCATCACGTCCAGGCAGTGCCCGGGCTTGAGCCGGTCATTGGCGAACGCCGAAAAACGCCCGCCGGCCACGCGCTTCACGGCAATGCGCAACTCGCCATCGTTGACCCCGGCGCAGATCGAATAGGAACGGCGCACTTCCTCGCCATCCAGCTGGGTGCGCATCACCAGATGCTGGCCCTGGGTGAAATGAAAGCTGTCCTGCAGGTGCTGCGGAATCTCGAAGGCGATGGACACCGCGTCGCGGGTTTCGCTGCGCACATCCTTGATGGTCAGGCTGTGGAATTTGCTCATGGTTGTTCTCCCACTGACACGGCGTCAGATGCACTTGAAATAGTCGAACGGCTCCAGGCAGTCCCGGCAGCGATACAGCGCCTTGCAGGCGGTCGAGCCGAATTCGCTGAGCTGTTCGGTGTGGCTGCTGCCACATTGCGGGCAGCAGATGGCAGCGCTTTCGCCCAGCAGGCTGCGCTTGCTGCCACTGCCCGCGGGCGGGGCGATGCCATAGGCCCGCAGCCGTTCGCGGCCGCTGGCGGTGATCCAGTCGGTGCTCCAGGCCGGGGTCAGCCGGCGTTGCAGCCGGGGCGCGGGAAACCCGGCGAGTTCCAGGGCGGCGCGGATATCGTCCTCGATCACCTCGGTGGCCGGGCAGCCGGAGTAGGTCGGGGTGACCACCACCTGCAGGTGGCCGTCGTGCCAGTCGAGGTCTCGGACGATGCCCAGATCCACCACGCTGACCACCGGCACCTCCGGGTCCATGACCGCGCCCAGGATGTTCCAGGCGGCTTCCAGGTCGCCCGGTTGCAGGGCCCGGGCGCCGCGGTCGCTGGAAATCAGCTCACCAGGTCGCATCGGGGTACGCTCGTGGCAACGCCTGCATTTCCGCCAGCAGAATGCCCAGGTGTTCGCTGTGCAGGCCGCGGCGGGCGTCCAGGTAGAAATGGCTGGGAGCCGCTGGCAGGGGCAGGGTGGCGCTGGCGAAGATTCGCGCCACCGTCGCCTGCCAGGCGCTGGCGACCTGCGCGGGGTCGGCAATGATGCCGGCGCCGTGCAGGTGGTTTTCGCTGTCGCCGCCGCCGATCAGTTCGACGGTGAAGCGCCAGAGCAGGGGAATCGCCTCCAGCATGCGCTGGTGGCTGTGCTCGGTGCCGTCGCCCAGGCGTTCGACCCATTCGCTGGAGCGGCGCAGGTGATAGGTGACTTCCTTCACCGCCTTGGCGGCGATCCCGGCGATGCGTTCGTCGCTGGACTGGGCCAGGCCCTTGAGCACTTCCAGGTGCCAGGCATCGTAGAGAAACTGCTTGAGCAGGGTCACGGCGAAATCGCCGTTGGGCTGTTCCACCAGCAGCAGGTTGCGATAGGCCCGCTCGTCGCGGCGGAACGCCAGGTGGTCGGCATCGCGGCCGTCGTCCAGCAGTTCGGCGGCGTAGTCCAGCCAGTTGCGGGCCTGGCCCACCAGGTCGAGGCCGACGTTCATCAGCGCCAGTTCTTCTTCCAGGGCCGGCGCGCGGCCGCACCACTGGCACAGGCGCTGGCCCTGGACCAGGGCGCTGTCGCCCAGGCGCAGCAGGTATTGGATCAATTCGTTTTGCGTGTTCATGGTCGACCTCACATGTGCCCGACTTCGGCCGGCAGCTCGTAGAAGCTGGCGTGGCGATAGACCTTGTCGTCCGCCGGGTCGAACAGCGGGTCCTTTTCATCCGGGGACGAGGCGACGATCAGCGCCGAGGGCACCACCCACAGACTCACGCCTTCGCTGCGGCGGGTGTAGAGCTCGCGGGCGTTCTCGATGGCCATGGCGCTGTCGGCGGCGTGCACGCTGCCGACATGTTTGTGGTTGAGCCCGTGCTTGCTGCGCACGAAGACTTCGAAGAGGGTCCATTCGGACATAAGGGTGACTCCACATCAGGGGCTGAATTCATGTAGCCGCGGCCGCAGGCTGCGATCGACCCCGAAGGGGGAGCGCTCTTGAGGCCCTCGAAGGCCCTTCGGGCCTTATTGCAACCTTCGGCAGCGGCTACGGTTCACGCGGCGTTTTTATTGGTTTTCTTGCGGGCGTGGGCGACCGCGGCTTCGCGCACCCAGGCGCCGTCCTCGATGGCCTTGCGCCGGGTAGCGACGCGTTCCTGGTTGCAAGGGCCGTTGCCCTTGAGCACTTCGTAGAATTCGTCCCACTGGATCTCGCCGAAGTCGTAGTGGCCGCGTTCGGCGTTCCACCTAAGGTCCGGGTCCGGGCAGGTGCAGCCGAGCAGTTCCAGCTGCGGGATGGTCTGGTCGATGAAGCGCTGGCGCAGTTCGTCGTTGCTCTGGCGCTTGATCTTCCAGGCCATGGACTGCGCGCTGTTGGGCGAGTGTTCGTCGCTGGGGCCGAACATCATCAGCGCCGGCCACCACAGGCGGTTGATGGCGTCCTGGACCATGTCCTTCTGCGCCTGGTTGCCCTCGCGCATCATGGTCAGGAGGATTTCGTAGCCCTGGCGCTGGTGGAAGCTCTCTTCCTTGCAGATGCGCACCATGGCCCGGGAGTAGGGGCCGTAGGAGGTGCGCTGCAGCACCACCTGGTTGACGATCGCCGCACCGTCCACCAGCCAGCCCACCGCGCCCATGTCGGCCCAGTTCAGCGTCGGGTAGTTGAAGATGCTCGAGTACTTGGCGCGGCCGCTGTGCAGCTTGGCGATTTCCTCGTCGCGGTCGGCGCCCAGGGTTTCCATCGCGCTGTACAGGTACAGGCCGTGGCCGGCTTCGTCCTGGATCTTGGCCATCAGTTGCAGCTTGCGCTTGAGGGTCGGGGCGCGGGTCACCCAGTTGCCTTCGGGCAGCATGCCGACGATTTCCGAATGGGCGTGCTGGGAAATCTGCCGGATCAGGGTTTGCCGATAGGCATCCGGCATCCAGTTCTTGGCTTCGATCTTGATTTCCGAATCGATTTTGTCCTGGAAGGCGCGTTCCTGTTCGGACATCTCCGAACGAGGCTTGATGCTTTTGACTCCGGTCTCTACCAGCTGTGCGTACATGGTGCGTCTCCTGCCGTGAAGGATTGCCTGGGCATGGAGAGCTTTATATGTGATACAAAAATAAATATCAAACACAAAATAACGTGTCGTATATGGTTTTGTATCGCTTTGCTCATTGAAGGCTTTCCCTCGAGCAAAAAAAAGCCCCGCCGAAGCGGGGCTTTAAGCTGGGAATGGCTTATTTCTGCCGGTTATCCATCACGTGGCTGGCCTTGCCCTCGGAGCGCTTGAGGGAAAAGGCCGGGCGCAAAACGATACGCGAGCTGATACCAATGTAGGTCTTGATGTGCCGGCTCAGTTCGTCGCAGATGGCTTTCTGCTGTTCGTCGCCCAGCTGTCGATGCTCGTTCTTGAGTTCCACATGGACCTCGACGCTGTCGAGGTTGCCGTTGCGGTACAGGTGGATCTCGTAGCATTCGCAGAGTTGCCGGACCTTGAGCACCTGCTCCTCGATCTGCGTGGGGAACACGTTGACCCCGCGAATGATCAGCATGTCGTCGCTGCGCCCGGTGATCTTGTCGATACGCCGCATGGGCCGCGCGGTGCCGGGCAGCAGGCGGGTCAGGTCGCGGGTGCGGTAGCGGATCATCGGCAGGGCTTCCTTGCTCAGCGAAGTGAACACCAGCTCGCCCATCTGGCCGTCCGGCAACACCTGTCCGGTCACCGGGTCGATGATCTCGGGGTAGAAGTGGTCCTCCCAGAGGGTCGGCCCGTCCTTGGTCTCGGCGCATTCCATGGCTACGCCGGGGCCCATGATTTCCGAGAGCCCGTAGATATCCAGCGCGGTGATGCCCAGGCGCTGTTCGATGGCGCTGCGCAGTTCGGCGGTCCAGGGTTCGGCGCCGAAGATCCCCAGGCGCAGGGCGAGCTTTTGCGGATCGATGCCCTGGCGCTCGATCTCATCGGCGATGTTGAGCATGTAGGAGGGCGTGACCATGATGATGTCCGGCTGGAAGTCCTTGATCAACTGCACCTGTTTTTCGGTCTGGCCGCCGGACATCGGAATCACCGTGCAGCCCAGGCGCTCGGCACCGTAGTGCGCCCCCAGGCCGCCGGTGAACAGGCCGTAGCCGTAGGACACATGGACCTTGTCGCCACGCCGGCCGCCGGCGGCGCGAATCGAGCGCGCGACCACCCTGGCCCAGGTGTCGATGTCGTTCTGGGTGTAGCCGACCACCGTCGGCTTGCCGGTGGTGCCGCTGGAGGCGTGCAGGCGCACCACGTCCTCGATCGGCACGGCGAACATGCCGTAGGGATAGTTGTCGCGCAGGTCGGACTTGCTGGTGAATGGGAACTGCGCCAGGTCCTCCAGGCTGCGCACATCGTCCGGGTGCACGCCCAGCTCGTCGAAGCGCTGGCGGTACAGCGGCACATTGCGGTAGGCGTGGTTCAGGCTCCAGCGCAGGCGTTCCAGTTGATGCTGGCGCAACTGGTCGACGCTGGCGGTCTCCAGCGGGTCCAGCAGGGGATCAAGCACGGCTTTGGCAATTGGCATGTTCATGGCTTCACTCGAATTATTGTTGTGTCGAACCGCCGGCGGGCGGCTCCTGAGTGCCTGCGCCCAGGATACCCGTGGGGGCTCCGGGCGCGGGTGTATCCCGTCTTAAAGTCGTTCGATGATCAGGGCGATGCCCTGGCCCACGCCGATGCACATGGTGCACAAGGCGTAGCGACCCTGGCGTTGCTCCAGTTCGTGCAGCGCGGTGGTCACCAGGCGCGCGCCGCTCATGCCCAGGGGGTGGCCCAGGGCGATGGCGCCGCCGTTGGGGTTGACCCGCTCGTCGTCGTCCGCCAGGCCCAGCTCGCGCAGCACCGCCAGGCCCTGGGCGGCGAACGCCTCGTTGAGCTCGATCACGTCCATGTCCGCCAGGCTCAGCCGGGCCAGTTCCAGCACCTTGCGCGTGGCTGGCACCGGGCCGATGCCCATGATCCGCGGTTCGACCCCGGCGGTGGCCATGGCGACCACCCGACCCCGAGCCTTGAGGCCGTAGCGTTGCGCGGTCGTGGCATCGGCCAGCAACAGGGCGCAGGCGCCGTCGTTGACCCCCGAGGCGTTGCCCGCGGTGACGCTGCCGCCCTGGCGGAACGGCGTGCCGAGCTTCTGCAATTGTTCGAGGGTGGTGTCGCCCCTTGGGTGCTCGTCGTGTTCGACCAGGGTCGGCGGGCCTTTGCGCTGGGGGATGGGCACCGCGACTATTTCCCTGGCCAGGCGTCCGCTGGCTTGCGCCGCCGCGGCCCGCTGCTGGCTGCGCAGGGCGAAGGCGTCCTGGTCGGCGCGGGAAATGCCGAACTGCGCGGCGACGTTTTCCGCGGTCTCCGGCATCGAGTCGATGCCGAAGCCTTGTTCCATCAACGGGTTGACGAAGCGCCAGCCGATGGTGGTGTCGAACAGCTCGGCCTGGCGCGAAAACGCGGTCTGCGCCTTGCCCATCACCAGCGGCGCGCGGGACATCGATTCGACGCCGCCGGCCAGCACCAGCCCGGCCTCGCCACAACGCAGGGCGCGGGCGGCGCTGCCAATGGCGTCCAGGCCGGAGCCGCACAAGCGGTTGAGGGTGGTGCCGGGGACCTCCACCGGCAACCCGGCCAGCAGCGCCGACATGCGTGCCACGTTGCGATTGTCTTCGCCGGCCTGGTTGGCGCAGCCGTAGATCACGTCGTCGACCCGGCTCCAGTCGACTCCGGGGTTGCGCTGCACCAGGGCGCGTAACGGCACCGCGCCCAGGTCGTCGGCGCGCACGCTGCTCAGGGCGCCGCCGTAACGGCCGATGGGGGTGCGGACTGCATCGATGATCAGGGCGTCATTCATTGGGGGCCTCCTGCGCCAGCACCGGGCCGCGCACTTTGTAGGATTTGCCGTGGAACAGGGCGATCAACACGCCATGCTGGTTTTCGATCCGTACGTCGTAGTTGCCGGTGCGGCCGTTGCGGCTTTGCTCGATGCAATCGGCGGTCAGGGTGTCGCCCAGACGGGCCGGGGCGATGTAGTCGATGCTACAGCCGATGGCCACCGTGGCTTCGTCGTAGGTATTGCAGGCCAGGGCGAAGGCCGAGTCCGCCAGGGTGAACAGCAAGCCGCCGTGGCAGGTGCCGTGGCCTTGCAGCATGTCTTCGCGCACGCTCATGCCCAGCCGGGCGACGCCGGGCGCCACCGACAATAGGCGCATGCCCAGGGCCTGGCTGGCGTTGTCGCGTTTGAACAGGCTCTGGGCGCAGGCGCTGGCCAGGCTCATGGCAGGGTGATCAAGCATGCAGCGCCCTCCCTTCGGCAACCCGGCGGCGCAACAGCAGGGACGGTCGGTAACGTTCCTCGCCATAGGCGGCCTGCAGGTTTTGCAGGACCTCGAGTACCTGCGGCAGGCCCAGGCGGTCGGCCCAGGCCAGGGGGCCTTCGGGGTAATTGACCCCGGCACGCATCGCCAGGTCGATGTCCACTGCCGAGGCCACGCCTTGCAGCAAGGCGTCGGCGGCCTCGTTGGCGAGCATCGCCACGGTGCGCAGGACCAGCAGCCCCGGGCTGTCGCTGAGCTGGCTGACCTTGAACCCGGCGCGTTGCAACAGTGCCACCGCCTGGTCGCGGGCCAGTGGGTTGGTGCCGGCGCAGCAACTGATCGCCAGGCGGCCAGCGCTGGCATAGTCATGGGCCAGGTCCAGCAGGATCAGGTTGCTCAAGCCTTGGTCGCGGGCGCGCTGGCTGGCCAGGCGTCCGTCGCTGACGGCCAGTACCGCATCGCCGACTCGCAACAGGCCAGGGCCATCACGCTCGACCAGGTGCACACCGGACTCGCGCAAGCGTTGCAGCAAGCCGTGGGCAGCCCCCAGGTCGCCCTCGACCACGCAATGCTCGATGTTTTGCTCGCTGTGCAACTCCACGGGGGCGGGGCGTTCGACGCCCTCGGCATAGGCATAGAAACCCTGGCCGGTCTTGCGTCCGAAGTGCCCGGCATCCACCAGTTCCTGCTGAATCAGCGATGGCTGAAAGCGCATGTCGCCGTAATAGGCTTCGAATACCGAGCGGGTCACCGCGTAGTTGACGTCATGACCGATCAGGTCTGTCAGTTCGAAGGCGCCCATGGCAAAACCACCGGCCTCGCGCAGCAGGGCGTCGAGCGTGGCGCAGTCGCCGGCGCCTTCCTGCAGCAGGCGCAGGCTTTCGGCGTAGAACGGCCGGGCCACGCGGTTGACGATAAAGCCCGGGGTGGAGCGGGTGTGCACCGGCTGCTTGCCCCAGTTCGTGGCGGTGTCGTACAGGCACTGCGCCAGTTGCCGGTCGCTGGCCAGTCCCGAGACGACCTCGACCAGCGGCATGACCGGTGCCGGATTGAAAAAGTGCAGGCCCAGCAGGCGTTCGGGTCGTTTCAGGCCGGCGGCGATGCGAGTGATCGACAGCGAAGAGGTGTTGCTGGCGAGGATGCAGCTGTCGCGGCACAGGCTTTCCAGCTGGCGAAACAGCTCGCGCTTGGCTTCGAGGTTCTCGGCGATGGCTTCGATGATCAGCTCGCTGTCGGCCAGTGGCTCGATGGCTTCGGCCGCCTGCAGTCGGGCCATGGTCGCTCTGTGCGCCTGGGCATCGAGCTTGCCATTGGTCACGCGCCTGGCGAGTTGCCGGTCGATGCTGGCGATGGCTTGCGCCGCGGCGCCCGGGCGGTTGTCCAGCAGCCATACCGGATGGCCGGCCTGGGCCGCGACCTGGGCGATGCCGGCACCCATCGCGCCGGCGCCGATCACCGCGACGCGGGCCTGGGGTGTCAGTGGGTTCATGTTCAACGCCCCTTGAAGGTCGGTGTGCGTTTGTCCATGAAGGCGCTCACGCCTTCGCGGTAGTCCTCGCTGCGTCCGGCCAGGCGTTGCAGGTCTTTTTCCAGTTCCAGCTGTTCGTCGAAGCTGTTGTTCAGGCTGGCGTTGAGGCTGCGCTTGATCAGTGCCAGGCCATAGGTCGGTTGGGTGGCCAGGTGGCGCGCAAGCTTGAGGGCCTCATCACGCAATTCGGCATCTTCGACGCAGCGATAGATCAGGCCCCATTGCTCGGCCTGTTCGGCCGTCAGGCGATTGCCCAGCAGGGCCAGGGCCTTGGCCCGCGCCATGCCGACCAGGCGCGGCAGGGTCCAGGTGCCGCCGGAGTCGGGGATCAGGCCGATCTTGCAGAACGCCTGGATAAAGCTCGCCGAACGACCGGCCAGTACCAGGTCGCAGGCCAGGGGAATGTTGGCCCCGGCCCCGGCGGCCACGCCGTTCACCGCGCAGATCACCGGCAGCGGCAGGTCGCGCAACTGGCGGATCAGCGGGTTATAGAAGCGCTCGATGGATTCGCCCAGGTCCGGCACCTCCGCGCCGGGGGCGACGTTGCGGTCGCTCAGGTCCTGACCGGCGCAGAAACCCCGGCCTTCGCCGGTCAACAACAGCACCCGGGCCTCGGGATGGGCGCGTACTTGCTTGAGCGCTTCGCGAACCTCGCCATGCATCTGCGCATTGAAGCTGTTGAGCTGCTCGGGGCGGTTCAGGCTGAGGAGGGCGACGCCTGCCTCGACGGAAAACAGGATGTGTTCGAAGTTCATGTTCTGGCGCTCTCTGACAGGTCGTGTGAGTCGTTGGCCGCTGCGGCGGCCTAGTGGCCGGTGAAGCGGGGCCGGCGTTTTTCCTGGAAGGCACGGATGCCTTCTTCGCGGTCGCGGGTGCCGGCCAGTACCGTGAAGGCATGGCGCTCGAAGCGCAGGCCGCTGGCGAGGTCGGTGTCCAGCGCCTTGAGCAGCGCCTCCTTGGCCAGGCGCAGGGCCAGCGGCGCCTTGCCGGCAATCAGCCGCGCCAACTGCAAGGCACGCTCGACCGTGAGTTCCGGTTGGGTGACTTCGCTGACCAGACCGGCGCGCAAGGCATGGCGGGCATCGATCGACTCGCCGCCAAGGACCATCTGCATGGCCAGGGACTTGCCGACCGCCCGCAGCAGGCGCTGGGTGCCGCCGGCGCCGGGCATGATCCCGAGGTTGATTTCCGGCTGGCCAAAACGGGCATCCTCGCCAGCAATCAGGATGTCGGCGTGCATGGCCAGCTCGCAGCCGCCGCCGAGGGCGAAACCGTTGACCGCGGCGATCAGAGGCTTGCTGAAGCCGGTGATCCGCTGCCAGGAAGCCTGGCGCGGGTCATTGAGGATGCCGGTGAGATCGCGCTCGGCCATTTCATTGATGTCGGCGCCGGCGGCGAAGGCCTTGCGGCTGCCGGTCAGCACCACGACCTGGACAGTGTCATCGGCCTGGGCGACGTCCAGGGCGGCCGCCAGTTCGCCGAGCAATTCGCTGGTCAGGGCATTCAGGGCGGCGGGGCGTTGCAGGGTAATCAGTCGAATGCCGCCATCGAGGCTTTCGACAGCAAGGGTTTGAGGCATGGCGGATGCCCTCACGGTGCACGCTCGGCGCAGGGCCGGGTCATTATTGGATCGGCTGGGAAGCCGGTTTTCGCCGAGTATATCGCCAATGCGATACATA
Source organism: Pseudomonas sp. 09C 129 (assembly GCF_002843625.1). Classification (NCBI taxonomy): domain Bacteria; kingdom Pseudomonadati; phylum Pseudomonadota; class Gammaproteobacteria; order Pseudomonadales; family Pseudomonadaceae; genus Pseudomonas; species Pseudomonas sp. 09C 129. The sequence goes on from NZ_CP025261.1 coordinate 3,732,651, forward strand.
AATGCAACGTAAAAATACTATTGTTGTGTCTTTATGTTGAGGGTTTGAATCGATTGCGCCAGGACGAAGAGGCTCGATCAAGTCGTGATTTTCTGGGTTTTACTGGGGCTATGGCCTTTGCTTAGCAGCCTTTGCTGAGCAGCGACGTGATACTGCTTTTCCGCTTTTTCGTTTAAGCTTGATGTGATACAAAATAAATCCTGATCGGCATCGCTTTGCGCAATGTGTCGACTCGCTGCCCTAGCCAAGGAGTACCTCATGACCTGCTACAGCCTCGACGGCCTGACCCCGGTGGTCCATCCCAGTGCTTATGTGCATCCGTCCGCCGTGCTGATCGGCGACGTGATAGTCGGTGCCCATTGCTACATCGGCCCGCTGGCCAGCCTGCGCGGCGATTTCGGGCGGATCGTGCTGGAGGAGGGGGCCAACCTGCAGGACACCTGTGTGATGCACGGTTTTCCCGACAGCGACACGGTGGTCGAGCGCAACGGCCATATTGGCCATGGCGCGGTGCTGCATGGCTGCCGGATCGGCGCCGATGCGCTGGTGGGAATGAACGCAGTGGTGATGGATAACGCGCGGATCGCGCCACGCTGCTTCGTGTCCGCGGCGGCCTTCGTCAAGGCCGGCTTCGAGTGTGCGGAGCAGTCGCTGGTCATGGGCGCCCCGGCCAGTGTCAAACGCCGCCTCAGCGACGAAGAGCTGTACTGGAAGCAGGCCGGCACCCGTGAATATCAACAGCTGGCCAGGCGCTGCCTGGAGCAGATGCAGGTCTGTGAGCCGCTCGCGGAACCCGAAGCCAATCGCCCGCGGATCACTGACAGCGGCCTGCGCCCGAAAAATACTGGTCAGTGAACAAGCAGGGCACAGTGGGTCGCGCGCTCCAGGCCACTCCAAGCCGGTGAAACCCGGTATATTTCTTCCTTTTTGTCCGGTACGCCCATGTCGTCCCTAGCACCGTTGAATCATCTTGTGACCCGTTTCCAGGAGCAGACGCCGATTCGCGCTAGCTCCCTGATCATTACCCTGTACGGCGATGCCATCGAACCCCACGGCGGTACGGTATGGCTGGGCAGCCTGATCCAGTTGCTCGAACCCATCGGCATCAACGAGCGGCTGATCCGCACCTCGATCTTTCGCCTGACCAAGGAAGGCTGGCTGAGCGCCGAGAAAGTCGGGCGCCGCAGCTATTACAGCCTGACCGGTACCGGTCGCCGGCGTTTCGACAAGGCCTTCAAGCGGGTCTATAACGCCAGCGTGCCGGCCTGGGATGGTTCCTGGTGCCTGGTCATGCTGTCGCAGCTTGGCCAGGACAAGCGCAAGCAGGTGCGCGAAGAGCTGGAATGGCAAGGTTTTGGCGCGATTTCGCCGGTGGTGCTGGCCTGTCCCCGCAGCGATCGGGCGGACATCAACGCGACCCTGGTGGACCTTGGCGCCCAGGAAGACACCATTGTGTTCGAGACCACCGCCCAGGATGTGCTGGCCTCCAAGGCGCTGCGCCTGCAGGTGCGCGAAAGCTGGAACATCGACGAGCTGGCGGCTCACTACAGCGAGTTCATCCAGTTGTTCCGGCCGCTGTGGCAAGCGCTGCGCGAGCAGGAGCAACTGCAGCCGGCCGATTGTTTCCTGGCACGCCTGCTGCTGATTCACGAGTACCGCAAACTGCTGCTGCGCGATCCGCAACTGCCGGACGAGCTGCTCCCTGGTGACTGGGAAGGCCGGGCGGCGCGCCAGCTCTGCCGCAACATCTATCGCCTGATCTACGCCAAGGCCGAGGAATGGCTCAACGACGCGCTGGAAAACGCCGACGGTCCGCTGCCCGACGTGGGCGAAAGTTTCTATCGGCGTTTTGGCGGTTTGAAGTGAGGCATTTCAAGGTGCAGCCCTCGCTCGGTAACAACTCGAGCATCGAGGATGCCCGATGTGCAGATACTAAAGCGCCATGTCAGGCGCGGACTAAGGCGGTAATAAAGAGGTTTTAACGAGTGTCTGGAGACTCGCCTTGAAACAGGCGGGAGAGAGGCAAGTCAGGCCGCGAAAGTTGAACTTTCTGCAAACTGGCTAAAGTGCGGCTATATCAACTGCGACAAAATAACGCAGATCACCCGAAGGTGATCTGCGTCCGTGTTCTTACTCTGGCATGGCCCAGGATTGCAGTGTGTAACCTTCCTGGCTCAGTTCGGCGCGGGCCTGTTTCAGCAGGTCTTCCAGTTGCGCCGGGTCGGAGTAGGCGCTGCTTGGAATCTGTTTGCGGCCAATACGGGTATTGGTGCGGTCGATGACGGTCAGGCTCAGTTCGCCGTTACCGTCTTGCGGGGCCCAGGCGACGCATTGAAATGGCTGGAATGCGCGGTCGGCGATCAAAAGTGCTTCGTTGATACGGAGCGGGGCGTTCATGGGGTCTTCTCTCTATGTGCCCAATCAAATGATGTGCCGTCGGTTGGGCTTACCGTTCGGCTGGTTACTTGTACTGATGTCTCGAACCAGGGATCAGGTCACATAGAAAGACCAGAATTTACAACTTTTGTTCACACCCGCGATTCAGAGCCTTCTTTTGAAAGCTGAATGAAAGATTGGCGCAGGCAATTAAACCGGGCTTTTGGATCCATGTAGTGGTTAGTCCAAATGGTGATTGGCGCTATAAACAATCGATACAAGACAGCGTCAAGTTATTGCTAATGTTACAGCCAGGTTTGCCAAACTACTGTTTCTAATAACTTTTCCTCTTTTTGGCGCCAAGGAACAGTCATGCTTGAAGCGACCGCCTTACGCCGTCTTTTAGTGGTTGACCCGTGCGACGATTGCCATCGTCTGCTGCCTGGATTACGCACGGTGGGCTGGGATGTCGACAGTTGTGACCTGGAATCGGCCGTCGATCGCGGCTGTGACGTCGGCTTGCTGCGTTTGCAGGCTTTTCACCTGGAGCGACCGGAAGCGGTCAAGGACCTGATCAGCCGCAGCGGCACCGAGTGGATTGCGGTGCTCAGTCCGGACGTGCTGCGCCTGCAGAAAGTCGGCGATTTCGTTTGCGAGTGGTTTTTCGATTTCCACACCCTGCCGTTCGATGTCTCGCGGGTCCAGGTGACGCTCGGACGGGCTTTCGGCATGGCCCGCCTGCGTGGCCAGGGGCACATTCATGTCGCTCAGCCCGAGCATGAGTTGCTGGGCGACAGCCGACCGATCCGCGACTTGCGCAAACTCTTGAGCAAGCTGGCGCCCACCGAGTCGCCGGTACTGATTCGCGGCGAAAGCGGTACGGGCAAGGAACTGGTGGCCAGGACCCTGCACCGCCAGTCGCAGCGCCACAGCAAACCCTTCGTGGCGATCAACTGCGGGGCGATCCCCGAGCACCTGATCCAGTCCGAACTGTTCGGCCATGAGAAGGGCGCGTTCACCGGCGCCCATCAACGCAAGGTCGGGCGTATCGAGGCGGCCCATGGCGGCACCCTGTTTCTCGACGAAATCGGCGACCTGCCGCTGGAACTGCAGGCCAATCTGTTGCGCTTTCTGCAGGAAAAACACATTGAACGGGTGGGTGGCAGCCAGCCGATTCCGGTGGATGTACGGGTGCTGGCGGCGACTCACGTCGACCTCGAGGCGGCGATCGACAAGGGGCGCTTTCGCGAAGACCTGTATTACCGCCTGAATGTGTTGCAGGTGGTCACCGCGCCCTTGCGCGAACGGCATGGCGATATCGGCATGCTGGCCAGTCACTTTTCCCACTTCTATAGCCAGGAAACCGGGCGCCGGCCGCGCAGTTTCAGCGAAGACGCGCTGGTGGCCATGGGCAAGCACGACTGGCCGGGCAATGTCCGCGAGCTGGCCAACCGGGTGCGGCGCGGCCTGGTACTGGCCGAGGGCCGGCAGATCGAGGCCCGGGACCTGGGCCTGCTCAGTCCGCAGGCCAGCATCGCGCCCATGGGCACGCTGGAGGACTACAAGCACCGGGCCGAGCGCCAGGCGCTGTGCGATGTGTTGAATCGGCACAGCGACAACCTGAGCGTCGCGGCCAGGGTGCTGGGCGTATCGCGCCCGACCTTCTACCGGTTGCTGCACAAGCATCAGATCCGCTAGGGCGGTGCGACGAAAAGGCCCGCGGCGATCACCTCGCCGCGGGCCTTTTTTTGGTTGGCGTTTAGAAGTAGTAGGGGAATTTCAAGCTGAAGGTGAAGTCCGGCGCATCGTCGGTCAGTCCGATGGACAGGTTGGGCACTATGGTCAGGTTGTCGGTGGCCGCCACCGTCATGCCGACGTTGAAGTAACCGGCGTTGGCGTCGCTGGACACCACGGACTGCCAGTCCTGGCCATCTTCCTTGAGCTTGCTCTTGCGCTGGATCAGGTCCGAGAAGGAGAACGACATACTCATCTTCTCGTTCAGGGCGAAGGCGATGCCCATGCCGATCTGGAAGCTGTCGCCGAGCTTGACCTTGCCCGGGGTCTTCAAGTTGACCGTGGAGCTGATGTCGTCGAACGATTCTTCCAGGTTGTGGGTGTAGGAGAGGGTGCCGAACAACACCGCCGGGTCGAAGGTCTTGACCAGCGAGATACCGGGGGTGATCGACCAGACGCCATTACCGGTCGGCAGGTCATCCGGGACGAACAGGTTGGTGTTGTCCTGGACCTGGCGCAGCTTGATGCCGAACGGCTCTTCGCCGGTCGGCGCCTTGACGCGCAAGGTCAACACCGCGTCCGGGGTATTGACCGATTCGTCGAGGAATTTATAGGCGATGCCGAAGTTCACATCGCCGAGGGTCGGGTCCTTGGACACGGTCTTTTCGCTGGTGACGCCCGCCGCGCCGTTTTGCGCGCCGCCGGACTGGTAGGTCGATTCGCGGTAGACCACCGGCACGTTGACGTCGAACTGCCAACGGTTGTCCAGGTTGTAGCGGGCCGTGAGGTCGAGGGTCCAGTTGTCGGCCTTGATCCGGTCCAGGTTGATGTTGCCGAGGAAGATCGAGTCCAGCGCCAGGAAGCCGTTGAGAATCAGCTGCCGGGTGTCATAACGGGAGTAGGTCAGGCCGGTCTCGACACTGAACTTGCCGCCGCCGAAGAAGCCGCTGGCTTCGTCGTACAGGTTGGACACACTCTGCGCCGGTTGTGAATCATCCTTGAGCGATTCCCCGTAGGAACTGCCGCCGGCCGGGGTCGGGCCTTGGCTCGTGGTCCCGGCCACCTGCTGGTTACCACGCATGTCCGCTGGCGACTTGGCCAGGCGTTTCGGTGGTGGCGCCGCCGGTTGCTCCTCGACCTGGCGTACCCGTTGTTCCAATACCGCCAGTGCTTTCTGCTGCACTTCGTAACGTTGCTTAAGCTCCAGTAATTCTTGTTTCAGGGCCTCTACGTCGGCATCCGGCGCTGCCTGCAGCAGCGCTGCCGGAAAGAGCGTGCTCAAACATACAACTGCGCGCAGCGAGACTGATCGATACATGAATAAGCCGTCCCTTTGAGCCTAATGATCGAGAATCAGCGTAGTTCAATATCCCAGGTTGCGAAGGCCTTTGAGCTGGGTCAGGTTGCAATCCAAAGCGCCGGCGCTCGCCCCGTTATTGTTGAGCACGACGTTCAGTTGGGTCAGGTTGCTGACCAGGTTGCTGTCGCCCAGCAGGCGGGTGTTCTGCAGCAAGCCGCCCTGGGCCACTTGTTGCAGGGCTGAGCCCTGGTTGTTGCTGGCCTGGATGGCCATCTGGATGCCGCCACCGGTGGCGGACACGGCCACGCTGCCCGCGGCATTGCTGCCGCTGATGGTTTGCCCGCTCATCAACAGCTGGCCTTGCGCCGGCACCAACGCCGGGGCATGGCTGGCTTCCTTGACGTCGATGGAGACGTTGTTATAGGCGCTATTGCCGTCGCCCGCCGCGCGTACGCTCTGGGTCACCCCTTGGGTGGTGGCCAGGCCCGCACCGCCGATCACGTTGCCCGAGCCCTGGGTCGGCGTCGAGCCGTTGCCGGTTTCGTTGATCGTGGAGACATAGAATTCCGGCTTGATCGTCGATTGCTGGATCTGCATGGAAGTCGTGGCGCCGATCAGGTCGCCCGAGGCATTGCGCCAGGTGCTGCTCATGACAATGCCGAAGCTGATGATCCGCCCTGGCATGACGTAGCGACCGCGGAGCTCGGAGAGTTCCTGGTCCTTGATTTCTATAGGCTTGAACCCTGCGTTGGCGTACGCAGGAAAACTTGTGACCAGGCAGGCAGCGGCCAGCCAGTAAGCGCTTTTCATCTGCTGCTCCCGGAGCATCCTGCCCCTTTATCCTTAGGGCGACCCTAGAAGAAGTCGCTCTGAATGAAACCGAATTCCATCAGTTCTGCGTCTTTGACCGGGTTGAAGGTATCCAGCTTGTTCTTGGCCGTCAGCGGGTTGGGCGGGTCGCGCAAGGCGTTGGCCTTGTCGTAGCCGGGGCCGACGATGGCGAAGACGATACCGTTCCAGCCTTTGACAAAGTCTTCGTGGGAGTAGCGTTTATGGCCGAGGACGGGGTCGCCGATATAGACCCAGTCTTTCTGCGCCCGCTGCATGACCACGAAGTGCTTGTAACCACGAATGTCCATCAGTACCACCACCGGAATGGAGACCGCCTGCAGTTTGTCGGGAGGTATCCGGTAGCCCCGGGCGCGCATGCCGATGCTTTCCAGGTAGCGCTTCATGTCCAGCATGGAGAAACCCTGGGTACGCACAAGGTCTTGGTCAGCGGTGGCCAGCATGCCTTTGATGACGAGCTCCTCATCGACGTCGAGCCAGTAGGCCTGGCGCAGCACCGTCGCCAGCGCGGCGGCGCCGCAACTGAAGTCGGTTTTCTGCTCGACCAGGTCGGCGAATTTGCGCTCCCGCACGCTCTGCACCTGCTTGTACACCAGGTTGCCGCCAGGCAACACGGCCACCGGCATCTGCGCGGCCTGAGCCAGGCCGGTCAGACAAAGCAAAAGGGAAAAGGTCGCCATTCGCATGATCGCTACGCCTTGTGGGACGGTGGAAAAGCCCCGTTTCCGGGGCTTTCGTCACTCTCGTGATTACAGGCAGGCTCTGCAGCCGGCAGCGATGGACAGCGAGTTGCTTTGTTGGTTGCCGACCCCCGCCGAGACGTTGGCACCGCCGTTGCCGGAGAAGCCGTTCATCGAGCCAGACATCGACGCGTTGTTGATCACAGGGTTTTTCCAGCCGTCTTTGGTCAGCACTTGCTTGGTCCAGACGCCGGAAAGTTCGATCGTGCCTTGTTCCTTGAAGGTGAATTTCTGATCGTCGTTATCGTGGCCGCCACGACGGTCGTCGTTGTAGCCATGATGACCACCGCCATGGTGATCGTCGTCGCCCTGGATCTTGCCGTAGCCGGTGCCTTTGTAGGTGCCGGAGGCATTGAACTCGCCGGTGAGGGTGTCTTTTTTGTAGGTACGCACACCCCTGTTGTCCACGTCCAGGCCAGTGGAGGTCTGGTCGGCCGAAGCTGACGCAGTCGCTACGCGTCCGCCGGATACGGCGATTGCCAGGTTGTTTTTCTGTTGGTTGAAGTCGCCGGCGGTGACGTTGATGCCGATGTTGCCGGAGCCGCCGTTGCCAGCATTGTCGAGTGTTGCGCTGTTTTGCGTGGACCAGTTTTTCACCGTGTTGTTGGTGTTGGTCTGGGTCGCGCTGGAAGTGGCTACCGCGCTGCCGAAGATGAAGCTTTCATCGGCGGTGGCCAGGGCGACGGCGTTGTCTTGCTGGTTGCCGGCGCCGGCAGCCACGTTGGCGCCCATGTTGCCGTTGGAGTTGTTCATCGAGTCGCTGGCGTCGGCGTTGTTTTCGGTGCCGCGGTTGCTGACGCTGTTGCCCGAGCTGTACTGCTCATCGGTCACGTTGGCCACGGCACCGGCGGTGAGTTGCAGCTTGGTGTTGAGGTCTTGGCCGCCGTTGCCGCCATGTCCACCGTGGCCGCCGTGGCCGCCGTGGTGGCCATTGTGACCGCCATGTCCACCGTGGCCGCCATGACCACCGTGACCTCCGTGGTTGTCGTCATTACCACCTGCATGTGCAGCGATTGCCATCACTGCGGCAAGTGCAAAAACCAGTGGCTTGAGAGCCATTGTAGGTTTCATGGTGTTTCTCCGTGCTTATTAGTTGGTTAAGTGTTGGTACTTTCCAATCGCACTGCTGCGGGTCAGTCAGCGACCCGTATGCTCAGGGTGTTAGCCATTCGGTTCCCCACCCCGGCACTCTGGTTCACCTGAATCACTCCCCGGCTGCCGGTGAAGGCCTGGTCGCTGGTAACGACCTGGCGGCTGCCTTTGGAAGCGTCAGTTGCTCCCGAGCCTGGTAACAGCGCCACGTTCTGTTGGGACAGGACGCTGTCGTCGATGCTTTGCGGCTGGGCACTGATGCTCACCCGCATTGCGTTGACCATCTGGTTGTTGGCGCCGGCTCCCTGGTTCACGCCCAGGACCCCGTTGCCGTTGCTGAAAGCGTTGCCGCCGATGTTGCTGCTGGCGTCGATCGCGCTGCTGGCCGGTGTGCCGAGCTTCTGCCGGACCACAGTGGTGGCCTGAGCGTCGGTGCCGATGGCAATGGCGCGTGTGTTGGTCTGTTGCTGCTGGTCGCCGGCGGCCTGGTTGATGTTGAAGTTGCCGTTGTAGCGGGCGCCGGAGTTGTGAAGGGTGGCGGTGTCCACCGCCTGGATGCCTGGGTCGGCCATCACCGAAGCGCAGCCGAACAGTGCAAGCCATACGAGGGTACGAGTCATCTCATTGGCCTCCGGCCATTCTGCCCAAAGGAGCCAGGCCAGAATTCAGCGAGCGGTTGATGGTGCCGGAGATGGCGCCACCGCTACCGCCGCCGTGGCCGGCACTCATGCCGGTCAGGCCGTTGGGGTTGGTGACGCTGTTCAGCCCCTGCAGGTTGACGCCGTTGGGCATGACGCTGCTGCTGATCGTGGAACCGCTGCTGACCCCGGCAAAATCACCGTCGCTCAATTCGGTGTTGCTGGTCATCTGTTTGACCCGGGCCGATGGGTTGGCATTGACGGTGGTCGGGTAGGGGTCAGGATGCAGCGGAGGGCGGCCGACGCTACGAGGTTGAACGTCGCGGTCGAGAACGATCCGGCCGTCCCTGATGTCGTCGGCAGCCTGGACCGGGAGGCTGAGCAGCGAGCCGATGGCACAGCCGATCAGCAGGAGGTGGGTCAGAGCTGAATTGAGATTCTCCACGGCAGCATTCCCTTCTTCTTCGCTGGCCCTAGTCAGCGTTGCCAGGGTAGAGAGCAGAAGCCGTGCCGCTTTTCGATTGTTTCAAAAATTCAACAGGTTACGAATAACCAGGTGTGTTGCCGGGGCAGGGGTGTTTCAGCGATGAGACCAGTATCGCCTTCGACAGCCCGGTATGGCCGTGGCGAGGCTCTGGATCGGGGGGCTCGCGGCGGGTTGTATCAGCGTTTTAACAGATGGCAGAAGGGCAATGAGAAGCCCTTTGATTTGGCCGTTCTGCGCAGCGGCGGGTGTTTCAGGGATGGACGTTTTTCTCGCCAGCAGAGGAGAAAAAAAGCGGACAGGAAAAGGATTCGGCTAACCCTGAAGTAAACGCTCGACCCGCTCGAATGCCCGTTGTCGACGGGCTTCCCAGTCGCCGCGAATCACTTCGAAGGGCTGCTGGTGTTGCACCAGCCAATCACCGGTGGCCTTGAAGAAGGCCAGGCGCTCGCTCAGTTGGGGTTGGCAGCGCTGGCCGTCGTTGCTCCAGCCGACATCTTCCGGCGAGAGCAGCAGGTGCAGATCATAGCGGCGAGCCAGCAGCTCGGGTTCCAGCCAGTCCGGGCAGGCGCCGAACAGGGTCTGGCTCCAGAGCATATTGCTCAGCAGGTGCGTGTCGAGAATCAGCAGCGACGGCTGTTGTGCCCGGGCCTGGTCCTCCCAGGCCAGCTGGCCGCGGGCGATCTCCGGGATGTCCGCCAGGCAGGTGTCGCGTCGCTGCTGCTCGATGAAATGGCGAACGTACTCGCCCACCTGGATGCCGCCGAAGCGTGCCTGCAAGTGGCCGCTGAGCCAGCTTTTGCCGCTGGACTCGGGGCCGGTCAACACCAGGACCTTCATGCCGGGCGCAACGCCGGGTCGGCTCGCCAGGCGCGCCAGCCCTGCACGGCCAGCAGGGTGAACAGCCCGTACAGGGCCGCCGTCAGGTACAGGTCCTTGTAGATGAACAGGCCGACAAAAATCACGTCGACGGCAATCCACAGCGGCCAGCATTGCACGCGCTTCTGCGCCATCCACCACTGCGCCACCAGGCTGAAGCCGGTCAGCGCGGCGTCCAGCCAGGGTTGCGCGGCATCGGTCCAATGGGCCATGGCGGCCCCCAGCAGCAGGCTGCCGATAGCCCCGAGGCTCAGGCCCAGCAGCATCGAGCGTGGCGCCAGCAGGCTGACCGGACGGCCCTGATGACTGGCGCCACCGCGGGTCCACTGCCACCAGCCATAGAGTTGCAGGGCGGCGTAGACCACTTGCAGCAGCATGTCCGAATACAGTTTCACTTCGAAGAAGATCCAGCTGTACAGCAGCACCATGACCAGGCCGATCGGCCAGCACCAGGGGTTCTGTCTGACTGTCAGCCAGACGGCGATCACGCCGAGTGCGGCGGCGAACAGTTCAAGCCCGGACATGAAAACTACCTGGAAGCGGAGAAGGGTGCGGATTGTAACCAGAAGCGGCCTTGCATGTTAGTGAAGGCCGGCAACCGTGGCGGGGCGAAAACCCCGCCACGGTCAGCTTCAGACCCGGAACTGGCGCAACAGGCCGTTGAGCTGCTCGCTCAGTTCCTTGAGGTGCAGGCTGGCGGCACTGGACTGCTCGGCCGCCAGGGCGGTGCTGTGGGACAGGCCGGCGGCCTGGGTCACGTTCTGGTTGATGTCTTCGACCACATGGGCCTGTTGCAACGTGGCGCTGGCAATCGAGGCGTTCAGCCCGTTGAGGTTGCGCAGGGCCTGGCCGATGGCGTTCAGGCTTTCCCCGGCCAGCCCAGCCTGCTCGATGGTCTGTTGCGAAGCCCGGCTGCTGTCGCCGATGACCTTCACCGCGGCTTCCGAGTGCCCTTGCAGGCGCTCGATCATCGACTGGATCTCGGCGGTGGACTTCTGCGTCCGCTGGGCCAGCAGGCGCACCTCATCGGCCACCACGGCGAACCCACGGCCCTGTTCGCCGGCGCGGGCGGCTTCGATCGCCGCGTTGAGCGCCAGCAGGTTGGTCTGCTCGGCGATCGAGTGGATCACCTCCAGCACGCTGCCGATCTGGGTGCTTTCCTGGGCCAGGGTGCGAATCACTTCCACGGCCTGGTCGATGGTGGCCGAGAGCCGGTCGATCTGTTGCAGGCTGCCGTCGATATTGACCTGGCCCTGCTGGGCCTGGGCTTCGGCGTCGCGCATCTCACTGGCGGCGTGTTCGGCGTTCTTCGCCACGTCCTGTACGCCGTAGGTCACTTCGTTGATGGCGGTGGCCACCAGCTCCATCTGCTGCGACTGCTGCTGGCTGCGTTCCTGGGCCTGGCTGGCATTGCTGCCCAGGTCGGTGGAGGACTGCGCCAGGGCTGCGGCCGACACCTGCAACTGGCTGACGACGAGACGCAGCTTGGCGGTGAAGCCGTTGAAGTGCCGGGCCAGTTCGGTGACTTCGTCCTGGCCGTGGGTGTCGAGGGTACGGGTCAGGTCGCTTTCGCCGCTGGCGATATTGGCCATGGCGTGCACGGTTTCCTGCAGCGGGCGGACGATGCTGCGGGCGATCAGCAACACCAGCAGGGCCATGAGCAGGGCAATGGCGATACCGACGACCGAGGCCTTCACCACCTGGCTGCGGAACTCGGCCTGCACGTCATCGATGTACACCCCCGACCCGATGATCCAGCCCCAGGGCTGGAACAGTTGGACATAGGAGGTCTTCTGCACCGGCTCGCTGGCGCCCGGTTTCGGCCAGCGATAGTTGACCATGCCGGCGCCCTTGGCCTTGGCGATGGCCACCATTTCGTTGAACACGGCAAAGCCGTCCGGGTCGCGAATGGCCGCGAGGTTCTGGCCGTCGAGCTTGGGGTTGGTCGGGTGCATGACCATGACCGGAGTCAGGTCGTTGATCCAGAAGTAGTCGCTCTGGTCATAGCGCAGGTTGCGTATGGCACTCAACGCCTGCTTCTGCGCCGTCGCGCGATCGAGGCTGCCGGCGCTTTCCAGGCCCTGGAAATAGGCCAGCACACCGTTGGCGGTCTGCACCACATGCTGGGTCTTCTGCGCCTTGGCCTGGTACAGGTCGTCGTGAATCTGCTTGAGCATCAACATGCCCAGGGTCATCAGCATCAGTACCGCGACAATCAGGATGAGCCACAGCCGGCGGCTGATCGACATTCTGCGTAAGCTGTTCATGAATCTGTCACTCCCGATTGTTGTTCTTGTAATAGAAACACCCCGTACATCCGTCATGCGCTCCTTGCAGTCCGGTCCCGCTGATTCTCTCAACGCGACAGCGTTTATCGAGTATGTCTGCTAGGATTTCGGCCTCATCGCGAAAAACCTGAATCCGGCTGATTTTTCACGGAATTTTCAGGGGCGATGATGATCCTATTGCGGCTGCGAAGTCGCGACGCATGTGTCAGTGAACATTTGAAGAAAAACTAAAAGGCATGCCACGGCATGACCTTCGGGGGATTGATGGAGCTTTGGACTGCCGTACAGGCATTGATTTTAGGGATTGTGGAAGGGCTGACGGAGTTTCTGCCCATCAGCAGCACGGGCCACCAGATTATCGTTGCCGACTTGCTCAACTTTGGTGGCGAGCGCGCCATGGCGTTCAACATCATCATTCAGCTGGGGGCCATTCTCGCGGTGGTCTGGGAGTTTCGCCGCAAGATCCTCGACGTGGTCACCGGCCTGCCGACCCAGCGCAACGCCCAGCGTTTCACCATCAACCTGCTGATCGCCTTCATGCCCGCCGTGGTGCTGGGGGTGATTTTCGCCGACCTGATCCATGAATACCTGTTCAACCCGATCACCGTCGCCACGGCGCTGGTGGTGGGGGGCCTGGTCATGCTCTGGGCCGAACGCCGGCAGCATGAAATACATGCCAACAGCGTGGATGAGATCAGCTGGAAAGATGCCTTGAAGGTCGGTTTCGCCCAGTGCCTGGCGATGATTCCAGGCACCTCGCGCTCGGGCTCCACGATTATCGGCGGCCTGCTGTTCGGCCTGTCGCGCAAGACCGCCACCGAGTTCTCGTTCTTCCTGGCCATGCCGACCATGGTCGGTGCCGCGGTCTACTCGGGCTACAAGTACCGCAATCTGTTCCAGCCGGACGATCTGCCGGTGTTCGCCGTCGGTTTCATCACCTCGTTCATCTTCGCGATGATCGCGGTCAGGGGCCTGCTCAAGTTCATCGCCAACCACAGCTACGCGGCCTTTGCCTGGTATCGCATTGCCTTCGGCCTGGTGATCCTCGCCACCTGGCAGTTCGGCTGGGTCGACTGGACCGCGGTCCATTCCTGATGAACGCACGCAATCAGAACCGCCCCGGCGAAGTCGCCGGGGCACGGATCCAGCAGCCAAGGCTCAAGGCGGTGATCTTCCTGCTGCTCTGCGCCTTGCCGCTGTGCGGTTCGCTGCTGTTGGGCGTGAAGGGGATTTCCTGGGTACCGCTGGCGGCCTACGGCGCGGTCAGCGTGCTGACGTTCTTCCTCTATTGGAGCGACAAGCGCAAGGCCCGCAGCGACAGCTGGCGGACCCCGGAAAACGTCTTGCACGCCGTGGAGCTGGCCGGTGGCTGGCCAGGCGCCTTGCTGGCGCAACAGGCGTTTCGCCACAAGACCCGCAAGCTGTCCTATCAACTGGTGTTCTGGCTGATCGTGCTGCTGCACCAGGTGTTCTGGATCGACCGGCTGTTTCTCGAGGGCAGCCTGTTCTCGCTGTTCTAGAGTAACAACCCCACCTGTACCCGCTTGGGCAGCTTGCTCACCACCAACTGGTGCGAACGCCGCAGCAAGTCCCGCAGTTCGCCGGCGCCCAGCGGGTAGGGCGTCTGCATGATGATCCAGTGCGCCCGGGCCAGGTACGGCGCCGGCGCGATGCCGGGACGGTCGACATGGCCGAGGAACAGCTCCTTGTCCACCTTGAACGCCAGTGACTCGCCCCGCAGGTTCTGCAGGGCGAACATCTTGTTGCCGGCCACGGAAAACACCCGCACGCCGCCCCATTTGTAGTCTTCGCGCGCGCCCGGCAAGTCCAGGCAGAATTGCGCCACATCCGCTTCAGTCATGGTTTTTTCCTTTTGTCGCGCTGTCACAGTGTGCGGTCCCCGCAGCCTTTGAAGGCTTCGCTGACATGCTCGATCCAGGCCCTTACCGCTGGCAATACACCGCGCCGGTGAGGGTAGACCGCCTGCAGCCAACCGCCAGGCAGCGACCACTCGGGCAGCAGTTGCACCAGTTGCCCGGTCTGCAGTTCTTCCTCGCAATACATCATCGGCAGGATGGTACAGCCAAGGCCGGCGAGGGCGCAGGAGCGGCGCACCAGAAAATCGTCGATGCCCAGGCGCGCTTCCAGGACCAGGTCGCATTTCTCGCCCTGGGCGTCGAGCAGGCGCAAATGCACCATGCGGTCGGCCTCCAGGGCTCCCAGCACCGGCACCTTGTGCAGGTCTTCGGGACTGTGGATCGGCCATTCCCGGGCGAACGCCGGGCTGGCGACCATCACGGTCTGCGCCTGGCGCAGGCGCCGGGTCACCAGCAAGGGGTCTTCGTCGCCATGCTCGCGAACCCGCAGCGCCACGTCGATGCCTTCGGCGACCACGTCGACCCGGCGGTTGAGCAACTGCATGTCCAGCTGGACCTGGGGATATTGCTCGAGGAACGAGCTGATGACGGTCGGCAACATATGATGGGCCAGGCCCACCGGGCAGGACACCCGCAGGCGCCCGCGAGGTTCGCTGGACATGCTGGCCACGGCCTCGTCGGCCATTTCCGCTTCCAGCAGCATGGCCTGGCAGTGACGCAGATAACGTTCGCCGACCGCGGTCAGCTTCAATTGGCGGGTGGTGCGTTGCAGCAATCGGGTGTGCAGGCGTTCTTCCAGTTCGGCGATACGCCGCGACAAACGGGATTTGGGCACCCCCAGTAAACGCCCGGCGGCGGCGAAACCACCGGCTTCCACCACCTTGGCAAAGTAATAAAGATCGTTGAGGTCTTGCATATCCTGACTCTACTGTCCTGCTGATGGGACAAACTATCGCATTTATGCCGACTAATCAGCTATTGGTTTCATCTGTAGGATTGTCCTCAATTGATCGCCCGGTGGCGATCCTCACTTGGAGAATCCCAGATGAAACTGTTGCATATCGATTCGAGCATCCTTGGTGACAACTCGGCTTCCCGTCAGTTGAGTGAAAGCGTGGTCAAGGCCTGGAAAAACGCCGATGCCAGCGTTGAAGTGACCTACCGCGACCTGGCCGCCGATGCCATCAGCCATTTCAGCTCCGCCACCCTGGTGGCCGCCGGTACCCCGGCCGAAGTGCGCAACGCTGCGCAGCAGCACGAAGCCGAGCTGAGCGCTTCGACCCTCGCCGAATTCCAGGCCGCCGACGCTGTAGTGATCGCCGCGCCTATGTACAACTTCACCATCCCGACCCAACTCAAGGCCTGGATCGACCGCATCGCCGTCGCCGGCCAGACCTTCCGCTACACCGAAGCCGGTCCTGAAGGCCTGTGCGGTGGCAAGAAAGTCGTGGTGGTCTCCACCGCGGGCGGCCTGCACGCCGGCCAAGCCACTGGCGTGGCGCACGAGGATTACCTGAAAGTGCTGTTCGGCTTCCTCGGCATCACCGACATCGAATTCGTTCGCGCCCACGGCCTGGCTTATGGCGACGAAGTCCGCAACAAGGCCCTGAGCGACGCCCGGACGCACATCAGCGAGCAACTTTTCGCTGCCGCGTAAGGCTTGTGTAAAAGTCGCTTACGCCCCAGGCAATGCCCTTTAAACTCTGTATTCTGATGCCCTCCAGGCAGCGGAATACGGAGTTTTTCGTGTTCGTGCTATTTGTTCTGGCTCGGGTTATGCAGTGGCTTGACCAGGCCCGACAGCTCCAGGCAACAGGCCAGCGAATTCCTGGCCAGTGAAGCAATGAACCGGCGTTTTCATCAGGTAGGGAAGGTGGTGCATCCATGATGCGTCTTTGGGCAATGTCACTGATCTGCCTGCTCGGCGGCCCGATTATCGTGCACGCCGCGCCCGCGCCCCATCCGCACTGGAGCGTGGGCTTCCACGAGATGAGTTTTCTCGACCCGCTGGACCAGCAGCCGATGCGCGCCATTGCCTTCTATCCCTCCACTGGCATCGAACACAGCAGCAAGGTCGAGGGTTATCAGATCGCCGCCTCCCGGGATTCGAAGGTCGCCATCGGCCGTTTTCCGCTGTTGATGCTGTCCCATGGCAATACCGGCACGCCGCTGGCCCTGCACGACCTGGCCACCTCGCTGGCGCGCAAGGGCTTCGTGGTGGTGGCGGTGATTCATCCGGGCGACAACTACAAGGATCACAGCCGGCTGGGGACCCTGAGCAATCTCTACGGCCGGCCGATCCAGATTTCCGAAGCCATCACCGCGACCCTGGCCGACCCGATGCTGTCGCCTTTCGTCAACGCCGGGCAGGTCGGGGTCATCGGTTACTCGGCCGGCGGCGAAACGGCGCTGATCCTGTCCGGGGCGACCCCCGACCTGGACCGCCTGCGCCGCTACTGCCAGGAGCGCCCCGACGATCACGATGCCTGCAATACCCAGGGCGAACTGATCGTCGATCGCGACGACCTGCAACCGGTCGCCGACCCGCGGGTCCATGCGTTGCTGCTGATGGCGCCGCTGAGCCTGAAGTTCGGGCGCCAGACCCTGTCTGGCGTGCATGTGCCGGTGCTGCTGTACAGCGGCGACGTCGACAAGCTGGTGGCTCTGGACAAGAACGCCGCGGCCTTGGCCCGCAAGCTGCCGGTCGCGCCGGACTTCAGGCTGTTGGCCGGGGCCGGGCACTTCGTGTTCATGGCGCCGTGCACCGAGGAGCAGTTGCTGAGCATGCCGGCCTTGTGCACCGACGCCGATGGCGTCGACCGCGAGGACATCCACCGCAATCTGATCGCCGAGGCCGGCCGCTTCTTTGCCCAGGCCCTGGGCAAGCCGAGCCGGGCCGGGATGCAAACCGCGGATCAGTGACTCAGGCGTCGGCCCGGTGCTTGAGCAGCAGGGTCAGGCCCAGGGCGCTGAGCGACAACAGCGCCGCGCAGAAGAAAATCCACGAATACCCCAGGTTCAACGCCACGGCGCCCATCAAGGGCCCGGCAATCGCCAGCGCCAGGTCGAAAAACACCGCGTAGGCGCTCAGGCCGGCGCCGCGGCTGGTGCTGGGCACCTGCTTGATCGCTTCCACCCCCAGCGCCGGGTACACCAACGACAGGCCGAAGCCGGCGAGCCCGGCGCCGATCATGGCGAACGCCGTCGATGGCGCCAGCCACAGCAGGATCAGGCCCAGGGTCTCGATGCTCATGCAGGCGATGGCCGCGTGATAACCGCCAAACCGGCTGATGCTGGAGATGAACAGCAGGCGCGAGAGAATGAAGCAGATGCCGAATACCGTCAGGCAATAGGCCGCGCCGGTCCAGCCGCGGCTGAGGTAGAACAGGGTAATAAAGGTGGTCAGGGTGCCGTAGCCGATGGACGCCAGGCTCAGGCCGGCGCCGTACGGCGCGATACGGCCGAACACCGCGCGAAACGACAGGCGCTCGCCACGGATCACCGGCACCGATGGCTTGTTGCGGATCAGCAGCAGGGCCAGGGCCGCCAGCAGCGACAGGGCCAGCCCCAGGCTTTCGAAACCGTAGTCGGCGACCATCACCACCCCCAGCGGCGCGCCTATGGCAATCGCGCCATAGGAGGCGATGCCGTTCCAGGAAATCGAGCGCGCGGTGTGCTCGGCGCCGACCTGGCCCATGCACCAGCTGATGGTGCCCACGCCGATCAAGCCCTGGGCCACCCCCAGCAGCAAACGTCCCAGCAACAGGACGCTCAGGCTGAGCAGCGGCAATGTTTGCAGGAGGCTGGACGCCAGGGTCAGCAACCCGCTGAGGAAAATCCCCGCCAGGCCGTAGACGATCGCCCGTTTGGTGCCGATGTTGTCCGACAGGCGCCCGGCCATGGGCCGGCTGAGAAGGGTGGCCAGGTACTGCGAGCCGATGGTCAGCCCGGCCACCACCGCGCTGAAGCCCAGTTCGCCGTGGACGTAACCCGGCAGCACCGCGATCGGCAGGCCGATGCAGAGAAACGCGATAAAGGTATAGAAGACGATAGAGACGATCTGCAGGGTGATCGTCATGGAGCTGGGCACGGGCTGTTGTTGCGCAGACATGAGGGCTCGTTCGCGGGCGGGCGGTTGGAGAACTGCATCATGGCGCGGGCCGGAAATAAAAGGAAGCAGGCTAACGATTTCTTTATCGCCTGCTATTTATAGGGGTTGGGAGGACGTCATCGCTGCGTCTGTAGGAGCGCGGCTTGCCCGCGATGCTTTTATAGCCGTACAAAAAAGCCCCGTCACCAGGACGGGGCTTGCAAGCCGGCAACTGGTTGGCGTTCCTTAGAACACCACGCCCTGGCTGCGCAGGTAGTCGTCGTAGGTGCCGCTGAAGTCGGTCACGCCGTTCGGGCTCAGCTCGATGATGCGAGTGGCCAGGGACGACACGAACTCCCGGTCGTGGCTGACGAAGATCAGCGTGCCCGGGTAGTTTTCCAGGGCCAGGTTCAGCGCCTCGATGGATTCCATGTCCAGGTGGTTGGTCGGTTCGTCCATCACCAGTACGTTGGGCTTTTGCAGGATCAGCTTGCCGAACAGCATGCGACCTTGCTCACCACCGGAGATGACCTTGACCGACTTGAGGATCTCGTCGTTGGAGAACAGCATGCGGCCCAGGGTGCCACGGATGATCTGCTCGCCCTGGGTCCACTGGCCCATCCAGTCGAACAGGCTGACGTCGTCTTCGAAGTCATGGGCGTGGTCCTGGGCGTAGTAGCCCAGCTCGGCGCTTTCGGTCCACTTCACCGAACCGGCGTCCGGGGTCAGCTCGCCCATCAGGGTGCGCAGCAGGGTGGTCTTGCCGATGCCGTTCGGGCCGATGATCGCCACGCGCTCGCCGGCTTCGACGGTGAAGCTGAAGTTCTTGAACAGGGTCTTGCCGTCGAAGCCCTTGGACATCTGCTCGATGGTCACGGCCTGGCGGTGCAGCTTCTTGGTCTGTTCGAAGCGGATGAACGGGCTGACGCGGCTCGATGGCTTGACCTCGGCCAGCTGGATCTTGTCGATCTGCTTGGCGCGGGAGGTGGCCTGCTTGGCTTTCGAGGCGTTGGCCGAGAAGCGGCTGACGAAGGTCTGCAGCTCGGCGATCTGGGCTTTCTTCTTGGCGTTGTCCGACAACAGTTGCTCGCGGGACTGGGTCGCCGCGGTCATGTACTCGTCATAGTTGCCCGGGAACAGGCGCAGCTCGCCGTAGTCCAGGTCGGCCATGTGGGTGCAGACGCTGTTGAGGAAGTGACGGTCGTGGGAAATGATGATCATGGTGCTGTTACGCGCCGTCAGAATCGTTTCCAGCCAGCGGATGGTGTTGATGTCCAGGTGGTTGGTCGGTTCGTCGAGCAGCAGCACTTCCGGATCGGAGAACAGCGCCTGGGCCAGCAAGACCCGCAGCTTCCAGCCCGGAGCCACTTCGGTCATCGGACCGAAATGCTGTTCCAGGGGAATGCCCAGGCCCAGCAGCAGTTCACCGGCGCGGGACTCGGCGGTGTAGCCGTCCATCTCGGCGAAGTCGGTTTCCAGCTCGGCCACGGCCATGCCGTCTTCTTCGCTCATTTCCGGCAGCGAGTAGATGCGATCGCGCTCGGCCTTGACCTTCCACAGCTCTTCGTGACCCATGATCACGGTGTCGATCACGGTGAATTCTTCGTAGGCGAACTGGTCCTGGCGCAATTTACCCAGGCGAACGTTCGGCTCCAGCATGACCTGGCCGCCGGACGGCTCGAGGTCGCCGCCGAGGATTTTCATGAAAGTCGACTTGCCGCAACCGTTGGCGCCGATCAGGCCATAGCGGTTGCCGCCGTTGAACTTGACCGAAACGTTCTCGAATAGCGGCTTGGCGCCGAACTGCATCGTGATGTTAGCTGTGGAGATCAATTACTTTACCTATCAAGGGGTTGCGAGCATCGTGTGGGCTCTTGGGCCATTCCCGGGGCATTCTGGAGCTTTTCCATTTCGCCAGGGTCGAGCCAGGGTCGAGCCAGCGAGCATAAGTAGACAGCAACATCTGGACGCTATGGCCAAGTTGCTGGGCAATAAAGGTGGGAGGTCATGTTGGAATTTGGCGCGCATTGTCGCATATGTGCGCCGGCAGTTGTATGACAGTGACCTACGGATTTTTCATCCAGGCCGGTAAACGTCAGGCGTTGTAAAAATCGCCGCTGCGGATTTGTCCCGGGCAATGCGACTTAGGTCGTGGCATAGCGGACGGACACATTTTCACAAATCGGAGTTAACCTTTGGTTACAAACTGTGGCTAAAATGCCGACCAGTTGCCACATGCCATCATTGGCATGGGCTCAAGGACGTGCCTTCAGGACCTCTTATCGCTTTCGGACGCTGCATATGACCCCGGCCCAGGTGGCCCACGTGGGGGCGCAGTATGTTCTCTTCTGACATGTGACGATTTCCGTGAAACTCATCATTGCCGCTGTTTACGTTTTATCCATCGCGTATGTGCACCTGCGTGGTCGCGTGCGCCATAAACTGGGCCGCCAGCTGAGTGATCACTCGACCTTCCTGGCCCCGATCAACTGCTTCCTTTATCTGTTCTCGAAGATCCCCAATCGCCCGTACCTCGATCCGGCCGACTTTCCCGACCTGAGCCCGTTGCAGGCCCACTGGGAAGAAATCCGCGCCGAGGGCCAGAGCCTGCTCAGGGCCGGGGAGATCAAGCGTTCGGAGCAGTACGACGACGTCGGCTTCAACTCGTTCTTCAAGACCGGCTGGAAGCGCTTCTATCTGAAATGGTACGGCGACAGCCATCCTTCGGCGATGAAGCTGTGCCCGCGGACCACCGAGCTGGTGCAAAGCATCGGTTCGATCAAGGCGGCGATGTTCGCCGAACTGCCGCCGGGCTCGAAGCTGGTGCGCCACCGCGACCCTTATGCCGGCTCCTACCGTTACCACCTGGGCCTGGAAACGCCCAACAGCGCCGGTTGCTACATCAATGTCGACGGTGAGCACTATCACTGGCGCGACGGCGAAGCGGTGATGTTCGACGAGACCTACATCCACTACGCGGAAAACACCACCGAGCAGAACCGCATCATCCTGTTCTGTGACGTCGAGCGGCCGATGAAGTACCGCTGGGCCGCAGCGTTCAACCGCTGGTTCAGCCGCACCGTGATGGCCGCCGCCGGTTCGCCCAACGATGCCGGCGACCGCACCGGGGGCCTGAACCGCGCCTTCACCAAGCTGTACAAGATCCGCCTGCGCGGTAAAGAGCTGAAAAAGCGCAACCGCAAGCTTTATTACCTGGAAAAGTGGGCGATCTTCGCTGCGCTGTTGCTGCTGTTCATCTTCATCTGATTCGCCGGATGGCGAATTGCCGGTCGCGGGCCAGCCTCGCTCCTACAGGGGCGGGGCTGGCCCGCGATCACGTCCTCAAGGCTTGTCCACTCCCAACTGCTGCCACATCTTCGCGGTGATCCGCTGCCGATGGGCGTAGCCGTGCCACGGATCCCGGGGCAAGGCCTCCAGGCGTTGCCTCAGGTTCGCCACATTCCACTGCTGGGCATGCCGGACATCGCCCAGTTCATCCCGCGCGATAGGCACCGAGACCGGCAGCCCGGGGCGGGCCCGTACCGAATAGGCGGCCACGGTGCTGGCGCCACGGGTATTGCGCAGGTAATCGACGAAGATTTTGCCGACCCGGTTTTTCGGGCCCATGGTCGCGGTGATGCGCTCTGGCAACTGCTGCGCCATGAATTGCGCGATGGCCTTGGCGAAACCCTTGACCGTATCCCAGTCGGCCTTGCGCGCCAGCGGCACGATCAGGTGCATGCCTTTGCCACCGCTGGTTTTCAGGAAGACCTGCAAACCCAGTTCATCGAGCACCGAAAGGGTCAGCTGGGTGGCCTCCTGCATGCTTTTCCAGGGCAGCGCCGGGTCCGGGTCGAGGTCGAGCACGAACAGGTCCGGGGTTTCGATCTGGTCGTGGGTCGCACCCCAGGTGTGCAACTCGAGGGTGCCCATCTGCACCGCGCCGATCAGCGCCGCAGTGCTGTCGATTTCCATCAGGCGCGCGTGGCCAGGGTCCAGCGCCGGGTCGAGGTGGCGGATATGGGGGATGGCCAGGTGCTCGGCATGTTTCTGGAAAAACTGCTCGCCTTCCACCCCTTCGGGGGCCCGCAGCAAGGACACCGGGCGGTTGCGCAGGTGCGGCAGGATCTGCTGGTCGATGCTGGCGTAGAACTGCGCCAGTTGCAGCTTGGTGGTGCCGGATTGCTGGTCGATGACCCGATCCGGGTGGGTGATCCTGACCCCGGCGACGCTGTGAGCGGCCGACTTGTCCGAACGGGAGGCCGTGCCCCGGCTGCGCGTCTCGACGGCTTTGGAGGTCTGCGGCTGCTCGCGAACGATTTCCTTGGCCGGCTTATCGCTGCGCAGAGCGACGAACGCCGCCTGGCGCACCACCTGCTCGCGGGTCCACTCGGCGAACTCGACTTCGGCCACCAGTTGCGGCTCGACCCAGTGCACGCCGCGGGCCTGGGCCGCGGTCAGGGGCTTGGCCAGGGGCGATGAGTCCCGTTCAAATTCCTGCATCCGCCCATGCAGATGCTTCAAGGTCTGCTGGTCGAAACCGGTGCCGACCCGGCCGGCGTACACCAGCCCGCTCGCATCGTTGACTCCCAGCAGCAGGGCGCCAAAGCCGCTGCGCGAACCTTGCGGGCGGGTATAGCCGACCACCACGAACTCCTGGCGCAGCCGGCATTTGAGCTTGATCCAGTCGCTGCTGCGGCGCGACACATAGGGGCTGCCGGCCCGCTTGCCGATCACCCCCTCCAGGGACAGGGCACAGGCGCTTTCGAGGATGTCGTGGTGCTGGGCGGCGAAGGCTTCGGAAAAACGCAGGACCTTGCTCGATTTGCGCCCGAGTGCCTGCTTGAGCGCCTGGCGGCGTTCTTCCACCGGCGTTTCGCGCAAGTCCTCGCCCTGCAGAAAGGGCGCGTCGAACAGGTAATAAATGATGTCCACGCTGCGACCGATATCGAAGGCGTTCTGCAATGCCTGGAAGTCCGGCAGGCCTTGGTCGTTGAGCACCACCATTTCGCCGTCCAGCCAGCTGTCCTTGAGCTTCAGGGCGGCCAGGGCCTTGGCTTGCTGGGGCAGGCGGCTGGTCCAGTCGTGACCGTTGCGGGTCAGCAGGCGCACCTCGTCGTCCTGGATCCGCGCCAGGATCCGGTAGCCGTCGAACTTGATCTCGTAGCGCCAGTCGCCGCCGGGCGCCTTGTCCACCAGGGTCGCCAACTGCGGCGCCAGGCTTTGCGGCAGGATCACGGCTTTTTTACCCGGCGGTTTCTTCGCGGCTTTTCTTGTGGCCTGGGGTTTGGCGCCGGCGGCTGTGCGGTCGCCCACCGTGGCACCGCTGAGCACGCTCCTGGGCAGGGCCCGGACCACATCGTACTCGTCGCTCGGTCGCGCCTGGGCATCCTGCTCCTTGATCAGCAGCCACTGTTCCTTGTCGCCGCTGCCGCGCATATGGGTGCGCACCAGGGTCCAGTCGCCGCCGAGCTTTTCGCCGATCAGGGTGAACTTGAGCTTGCCCGCCCGATAGCCGGCCTCGGGGTCGTCATGGGGTTGCCAGACGCCATGGTCCCAGACGATCACGTCGCCGGCGCCGTATTGCCCGGCGGGGATGCTGCCTTCGAAATTGCCATAGCTCAGCGGGTGGTCCTCGACATGCACCGCCAGGCGTTTTTGCCTGGGGTCCAGGCTCGGGCCCTTGGGCACCGCCCAGCTTTTCAGGCTGCCGCCCAGTTCCAGGCGAAAGTCGTAATGCAGGTTGCGCGCATCGTGCTTCTGGATCACGAAACGCAGGGCCGAGGTGGACTTGGCGGAGGGTCTGTCCGCCGCCGGCTCCGAGGTGATCGCGAAGTTGCGCTTGCGCTGGTACTCACTCAGGGATTTGGCCATGACCCACTACCTTGTATGGCGAGCCGGCGGTTCAGGCACGGGATCGCTTGGTGGCTTTCTTGGTTGCCGCGGGTTTGTCCGCGGCCTTGCCGGGCTTGCCCGGGCTGGCGGGCGCCTTGCTCCTGGACTTGGCGCCCAGGCTGCGCTTGAGCATCTCGGTCAGGTCGATGATGTCGGCGCTCTGGCGTTGCTCTTCGCCGGCGACGCTTTCCACGTCCTCGATCTTGCCGGCCCGGGCCTTTTTCTCCACCAGGGCCATGATCTTGTCGGTGAAACTGTCGCGGTATTGTTCAGGCTGCCAATCGGCGCTCATGTCCGCCACCAGGCGCTTGGCCATGTCCCGTTCGCCCTTGGTCAGGTCCGGGTGAGTCACCTCCGGCCCCAGGGTCAGTTCGTCGAGGCTGCGCACCTCGGCCGGCCAGCGCAGCATTACCAGCACCAGCGCCGACTCCAGCGGCATCAGCGCCGCCAGATGCTGGCGGGTGTGCAGCACCACCAGGGCCAGGGCGACTTTCGAGGTGCTCTGCAGGGTTTCGCGCAGCAGCGCATAGACCTTGCCGCCACGCTTGTCGGGGGCCAGGAAGTAGGGGGTGTCGATGTTCTGCAACGGGATCTGCTGGCTGTCGACGAAGGCGAAGATGTCGATGGTCTGGGTCGATAGCGGGTGGGCCGAGCGGATTTCGTCCTCGCTGAGCAGCACATAGCGGCCTTTTTCGTAGGCCACGCCCTTGACGATATGTTCCTTGCCGACTTCCTTGCCGGTGACCTTGTTGACCCGCTTGTAACCCACCGGGTCCATGCTGCGCTGGTCCAACCAGTCGAAGTCCACGCCCTGGGAGGCGGTCGCCGAGACCAGCGCCACCGGAATGTGAACCAGACCGAAACTGATTGCGCCTTTCCAGATTGCCCGTGCCATGAGCCTGTCCCCGTATTGACTGTGGAATCGCCATGCAGCGACTGGTTTTCAGGTGACCCGTGGCGCGGCGCGAAAGTTTCCCTGGGGTGCCGGCCTGCATGGGCAAGCCGATAACTCGTGTTACATGTCTGACGGATTATTTAATTAACATGGCCGAACGCGCGACGTAGCCTGGACTCGAATGCGATAACTCGTCGCCATCCAAGAGGGTCGCCATGGACAACCTGCTTCGCGGTCTTGTCGTGTTCGCACTGATGAGCGGGGCCAGCACCGCGGTGTTCGCCGCGCCCCAGGCAGCGCATACGGGCAGCAGCCCAACGTCCGCCATGCTGTTGGCGCAGAACCTGCCCGGCGGTAACAACAACCCCTACAACAGCCCGATACGCCGGGCCAACCCCAACAGCATGCAGGGCACCCAGCCCAGCACCCCGGCTGTCCGTGGGGTTAATCCGGTGCCGATGCAACGCCCTCCGACCCTGGAGAACGGCGGCATCGGCAACGGCTACCCGCGCACCATCACCCAGCCAAGGATCATCGATCCGACACCCGTGACCCCACCGCGTAACCAACAGCAGCGATAAACGCTGACCGCCCGAGGCCGATGCCGGCTCCGGGCGGAACCCTTTTTATCGACAGAAGGAATTGTGCATGTTGCGTAAAACCCTCTTGGCAACCGTCTGTGCCAGCCTTGTTCTGAGCAGCGCGCTACCTCTCGCGGCCGCCCCCAGCCAACCGTTGCAGAGCGAGCTGGGCCCCCTCAGCGTGACCCCGCTGGTCGAGGGCCTGGACCACCCCTGGGCCCTGGCGTTCCTGCCGGACCGCCAGGGCATCCTGGTGACCGAGCGCCCAGGCAACCTGCGGCTGGTCGGCGCCGACGGCAAGCTCTCAGCGCCCCTGGACGGGGTGCCGCAGGTCTGGGCCAAGGGCCAGGGTGGCTTGCTGGATGTGGTGCTGTCGCCGGACTTCAAGCAGGACCGCCTGGTCTATCTGTCCTACGCCGAAGGCGGCGGCGAGGGCGGCACGGCGGGGACGGCGGTGGGGCGCGGACGGCTGTCCGAGGACCTGAAGACGCTCAAGGATTTCCAGGTGATTTTCCGCCAGGCGCCCAAGCTCTCCACCGGTAACCATTTCGGTTCGCGCTTGGTGTTCGACCGCGACGGCTACCTGTTTATCACCCTGGGGGAAAACAACGAGCGCCCGACCGCCCAGGACCTGGACAAGTTGCAAGGCAAGATCGTGCGCCTGTATCCGGATGGCCGGATTCCGCAGGACAACCCCTTTGTCGGCCAGCCGGGCGTGCGCCCGGAGATCTGGTCCTACGGCCACCGCAACCCCCAGGGCGCGGCGCTCAATCCCTGGAGCGGCACCCTGTGGGATAACGAGCACGGGCCCAAGGGCGGCGACGAAATCAACCTGATCGAGCGTGGCAAGAACTACGGCTGGCCCCTGGCGACCCACGGCATCAACTATTCCGGCGCGCCGATTCCCGAAGCCCAGGGCAAGACTGCCCCAGGCACCGTGGGCCCGCGGCATGTCTGGGAGAAATCCCCCGGCATCAGCGGCATGGCCTTCTACGACGGCGACCGCTTCAAGGCCTGGCAACACAACCTGTTCATCGGCGCCCTGGCGTCCCAGGAGCTGATCCGCCTGCAATTCGACGGCGACAAGGTGGGCCACGAGGAGCGCCTGCTGGGTGAACTCAAGGAGCGCATCCGCGACGTGCGCCAGGGGCCGGACGGTTATCTGTATGTGCTGACCGACGAGGACAAGGGCAGGCTGTACAAGGTTGGCCTGGAATAACCCAGGCCCTTCTTCTGTAGGAGCGAAGCTTGCTCGCGAAAAAATCTTCAACGATAACGCGTGTTGGCAGGATGAATCGCCGCTTCGCGGCTATCGCGAGCAAGCTTCGCTCCTACAGAGGCACTGCGGCCGGGTAGAGGATCACCGCCGCCTGCAGCTTGCCGCTGCCGAAACGGCACATCTTGGCGAATTCGCCGTGGCTCACCGGCAGGTGCTGGCAATCCATTGGCTGGCGGTGCTGGCTGTGGTCGACATCGGGATCGTGCAGGTAGACGAAGTCTTCGTCGCAGTCGGTGACCATCACCCAATGCGGGGCCTTGGAGCGGGTCAGGCGGTAGCTGCTGATCAGCACCAGGGGCTGGCCGCCATCGGCCAGCAGCCTCGGCAGGTCCAGCGGGCCGCCCAGCACCTGCAAGACGTCGCTGCTATCCAGCTGGGCGCAGAACTCCTCATGCACCAGGCGCATGACGTCTTTTTTATGCTCGTCGCGCACCCCGCCGAGAAACAGCGGCCCCCGGGTATTGACCTGCAGCCTGACCCTGAAGCCCCGGCGCCACGCGGCCAGCGCCAGCCCCTGGGGGCTGCAGCCGCCGTGGCCGGAGGTCATGAACACGGTGGTCGCCTCGCGCCACAGCTGCAGTTCTTCACGGCGCTCCAGGGCGCGCCCGGGTTGCAGCGCGGCCATGGCCATCAGCAGGCAGGCCGGGCCGCAGGTGAAGTCGGTGGTCTGCTGGTAATAGGGCACGCGGATGGCGCGGGTCTCGCGATGCTGCAGGATGCGCTTTTCCAGGCGCAGGGCATCGGCGTGGTCCTCGTAGTAGTCGTGCAGCACGGCGAAGCGCCGGTAGCCGCTGCGTTCGTACAGGGCGATGGCCGTCGGGTTGTCGCTGCGCACCTCAAGCCGCAGGTAGGCGCAGTCATGCTCCCGCGCGCAGGCTTCGATCCGCTCCAGCAGGCGCTTGCCCAGGCCCGACCCGCGGGCCTCGACCGCGATGGCGATCGAGTACAGGCGGGCCAGGGAGGTCCCGCGATGGAACAGCACCAGGGCATAACCCAGCAGTTGTTGCGCCTGCTCGGCGACAATCAGGCACGCATGGGCGCGGCTGATCATCCACTGGAAGCTGCGCACCGTCAGGCGATCGGTGGTGAAACACTGCTGTTCCAGTCGCACTAAAGCAGGCAGGTCCTCAGGTGTGGCAATGCGAAAGACAAGATCCATATAACCGCCGTAAAAGTTGCGTAACGAAACGAGACTTTCAAAAAAGTTCGTGCTTAATAGAAAAGGTCTTGTTCTTAAGCGGATCAAACATTATGTCAGCGGTACAAGGTCATTGGCGTGGAGTATCCGAGCAAAGTCTGCCGGCGACAATAACTCCGGTTAATTATTTTTCAGCGATGAGTGAAACTTCCAGCCAGTTGCTGATTATTGTCGAGCGCAAGGAAGATTGGGCCTCCTACTTCCCCAGCGAAGACATCCTCAGCGCTCAGGAGTATCTGGAACAGACCCGAGAAACCCAGCCCGGCAAGCGGGTCCAGGTGATCAACCTGTGCCGCAGCTACAAGTACCTGGGCCACGGTTACTACTGCTCGCTGCTGGCCGAGGCGCGGGGGCACAAGGTGATTCCCTCGGTACGCACCATCAGCGAACTGACCCGCAAATCGCTCTATGGCCTGGCCCTGGACGACCTGGATAAAACCCTGGAAAAGGCCCTGAACAATCATCTTTACAGCGATACCGAAGGTTTTACCCTGACCCTGTACTTCGGCAAGACTCATATCGAACCGTTACAGGAGTTGGCGCGACAGTTATTCGAAGTCTTTCCTTGTCCAATATTGCTGGTGGACTTCAAACGAACTAACGGTTGGCATATCGAAGGGGTGAAGTCCGGTGCCTTACATAAGTTGCGCGAAGACCAGGAAGATCAATTCGCCCATTCCCTGGACAGTTTCAGTCGCAAGATCTGGCGCATGCCGCGCTCGAAAAGATTGGCCCGCTATGACCTGGCGATCCTCCATGACCCGCAGGAAGCCTTGCCACCTTCCAACGCCCGGGCGCTGGAGAATTTTGTCCGGGTCGGCAAGGGCCTGGGCATCGACGTCGAACTGATCGAGAAGAAGGATTACTCGCGTATCGCCGAGTACGACGCCTTGCTGATCCGCGAGACCACCAGCGTCGACAACCACACCTACCGTTTCGCCAAGAAGGCCGAGAGCGAGGGCCTGGTGGTGATGGACGACCCGGCCTCGATCCTGCGCTGCACCAACAAGGTCTACCTGACCGATCTGCT
The DNA here is from genome assembly GCF_002843625.1 of Pseudomonas sp. 09C 129. Lineage (NCBI taxonomy): Bacteria > Pseudomonadati > Pseudomonadota > Gammaproteobacteria > Pseudomonadales > Pseudomonadaceae > Pseudomonas > Pseudomonas sp. 09C 129. The sequence continues at coordinate 3,761,876 of NZ_CP025261.1, forward strand.
GAAAAGCCACCAGCTGGGCATGCCCGCCACCGAGATTCTCTACAAGGAACGACCGGAAGACTTCGAGCGGGTTGGCGAGCGCCTGGGCTTCCCACTGGTGCTGAAGATTCCCGACGGTTGTTTCTCCCGTGGGGTGATCAAGGTCGAGAGCCAGCAGGCGCTGCTGGAGGCCACCGCCGAGCTGTTCGAACATTCGGTGTTGCTGCTGGCCCAGGAGTTTTTCTACACCGAGTACGACTGGCGCATCGGCGTGCTCAACCGCAAGCCGATCTTCGCCTGCCAGTACTTCATGTCCAAGGGGCATTGGCAGATCTACAACCACAAGGCCAAGGGCCAGGACATCAACGGCGAATGCCGCACCCTGGCGGTCCACGAGGCGCCACGGGCGGTGGTGGAACTGGCGGTGAAGACCGCCAACCTGATCGGCGACGGCCTGTACGGCGTCGACCTCAAGCAGTCCGGCGACAAGGTGGCGGTGATCGAAGTCAACGACAACCCCAACCTGGACGCCGGCATCGAAGATGCCTACCTGCGCGACGACCTGTATTCCCTGGTGCTCGAGGAGTTCGTCCGCCGCCTGGAGCTCAAGCGCCGCGGGCAGGCCTGGTGAACGGCCGATGATCAAGAGCTACCAGTTGAGCCAGGGCCGCCTGCTGCCGGTGGAGAACCTGGATGCCGAAGTGATGCTGTTCAGCAACCCGGACCCCGCCGAGCGCGATCTGCTGCGCACCGGCTTCAAGCTCGACGAACACGCCCTGGCCTCGGCGCTGGACCCGGACGAGGTGTCGCGCATCGAGTTTCACCCGGACAACCTGTTCCTGATCTGGAAACGCCCGGAGAACTACTCCGGCGGCGGCAGCCTGTCGTTCGAGGTGTCGTCCTGCGGCCTGCTGTTTTCCCCGCAACGCCTGCTGGTGATCGCCCACGACGATAGCCAGCTCAGCGGCCTGGGCGCGCGGCAGGCCCTGAATAGCCCCCTGGATGTGCTGCTGGACCTGCTGTCCACCAACATCCATCACTACCTGGGGCACCTCAAGGTGATCAAGATGGTCGCCCGCGAGTTGCAGCAGCAGTTCAACGACTCGATGGAAAACCGCCACCTGATCCAGATGTTCAACCTCAGCGAGAGCCTGATCTATTACATCAACGCCATTCACAGCAACGGCGCGGTGTTGACCCGGCTGCGCAACCACGCCGAGAAGGCGCACTTCAGCGCCGAGGCCGTCGGCCTGATCGACGACCTGATCATCGAGAACAACCAGTGCTACAAGCAGGCGGAGATCTATTCGACGGTGTTTTCCGGGCTGATCGACGCGCGCGGCAACCTGATGAACAACAACATGAATAGCCTGTTGCGCAAACTGACCCTGATCAACGTGGTGTTCCTGCCGCTGAACCTGATCGCCAGCATCGGCGGCATGTCCGAATTCAGCATGATGACCGCCGGCACCCCGTGGTGGATTGCCTACCCGCTGTTCCTCGTGGCGATGCTGCTGGGGGCAGGGGGGATGGTGCTCGGTCTCAGGCGCCTGGCCGGCGGCAACGGCAAGTGCGCCTGAGGTTTCAGGCCGGTTGCAGGGTCAGTACCTCAAAGCCGTCGCGGGTCACCGCCACCGTGTGTTCCCACTGCGCCGACAGGCCGTTGTCGCGGGTGACCACGGTCCAGCCGTCTTTCAGGCCGCGCACCCGGGCGCTGCCCTGGTTGATCATCGGCTCGATGGTGAACACCATGCCTTCGCGCAGCTCCAGGCCGGTACCGGGGCGACCGAAATGCAGAACCTGCGGCTCTTCGTGCATCTGCCGGCCGATGCCATGGCCGCAGTACTCGCGCACCACGCTGTAGCCCCGGGTTTCGGCGTGTTTCTGGATGGCATGGCCGATATCGCCAAGGCGCGCGCCGGGGCGGACCGCCTTGATGCCTTCCCACATCGCCTCGAAGGTGGTGCTCACCAGGCGCTGGGCCTTGGGGCTGACATTGCCGATCAGGTACATCTTGCTGGAGTCGGCGATAAAGCCGTTCTTTTCCAGAGTGATATCGATGTTGATGATATCGCCGTCCTTGAGGATGGCCTTCTCATGGGGCATGCCATGGCACACCACTTCGTTGATCGAGGTGTTGATCGAGTAGGGGTAATTGTATTGACCCTTGCTGGCCGGACGGGCGCCCAGGTCGTGGCGGATAAAGCGCTCCACGGCCGTGTCCAGTTCCATGGTCGAAAGGCCGGGCGCGACCAGGTCGTCGAGAAAGCTGAACACCGTTGCCAGCAGGCGCCCGGATTCACGCATCAGCGCCAGTTGCTGCGGGGTCTTGATCAGGGCCTGGGTCATGCGCTGCGCCCCCGGATCAGGTCGCTCTTGTTCAGCAGCAGTTTGTTGATCAGGTCGTTGTAGGCCAGGTGCGGATTGAGCTCGGCCAGCAGGCCAATCTTGATCCAGAACTCGGCCTGGGCGTTGATGGAGCGATCCATGGCGTCGCTGGCGACGCGGATCTGTTCATGCAGTTGATCTGAAATCTTGACGATGCCCACGGGGTTTCTGTCCTGGTAAATATACGAAGCATATACGTTTCGTATATTTTTCGGCAAATGGCAGATAGCTCGACCTGTCATTGGCCATTGACTCACCGGCAACCCGCCGGTTAATTTCCTGGCCATGACTTTTTCCTCATTGCGTTCCCAGCCAAGCATTATTACCGCCATTCCTGATTGGCGGGTCTGACACTGCACCCAACCCGCCCTAGAGGCGGGTTTTTTCTTTCTGTCTCCGGGGCTTTCAACACAGCCAGGAGAGCCGTATGAACCATCCCGCCGAGCCCGACACGCAACTGGACCTGCTTGAGCACTACGTGAAGAAGATTCTCGCGGCGCCGGTCTACGACCTGGCGGTGCGCACGCCGTTGCAGCCGGCGCCGGCCCTGTCGGCGGCGCTGGGCAATCAGGTGCTGCTCAAGCGCGAGGACCTGCAACCGACCTTTTCCTTCAAGATCCGTGGCGCCTACAACAAGCTGGTGCAACTCAGCGACGAGCAAAAGCGCCGCGGGGTAATCACCGCTTCCGCCGGCAATCACGCCCAGGGCGTGGCGCTGGCGGCGCGGGAGCTGGGGATCAAGGCGACCATCGTCATGCCTTCCACCACGCCGCAGCTGAAGGTGCAGGGCGTCAGCAGCCGTGGCGCCGAGGCGGTGTTGCAGGGCGAGAGTTTTCCCTTTGCCCTGGCCCATGCCCTGCAACTGGCCGAGCGTAGCGGCCAGACCTTTGTCTCGCCCTTCGACGACCCGGACGTGATCGCCGGGCAGGGCACGGTGGGCATGGAGATTTTGCGTCAGTACTCCGGGCGCCTGGACGCAATCTTCGTCCCGGTGGGTGGTGGCGGATTGATCGCCGGCATCGCCGCCTATGTGAAATACCTGCGGCCCGAGGTGCGCATCGTCGGCGTCGAGTCCGAGCACTCCAACTGTCTGCAGCAGGCGTTGCAGGTCGGGGAAAGGGTGGTGCTGCCCAGCGTCGGCACCTTCGCCGACGGCGTTGCCGTGGCGCAGGTCGGCGCCCATTGTTTCGAGTTGTGCCGAGCGCTGGTCGATGAAGTGATCACGGTCAGCAACGACGAACTCTGCTGCGCGATGAAGGACATCTACGACGACACCCGCTCCATCACCGAGCCGTCGGGGGCGCTGGCGGTGGCCGGGATCAAGCAGTACGTGGCCCGCAGCGGGGCGCAGGGCGAAACCCTGGTGGCCATCGATTCCGGGGCCAACATCAACTTCGATCGCCTGGGGCAGGTGGCCGAGCGCGCGGCCTTGGGCGCGGTGGCGCTGGTGTAAGAACGGAGCAGGGCCTCTTGTAGCCGCTGGCGCAGCCTGCGCACGAGCGCGAAGCGCTCGCCAGCCGAACCACTGATACACCGCGTTGCCTGGCCTGGCGGCCACTGCATCGGAGTGCCGTCCAAACCGATCGCAGCCTGCGGCAGCGGCTCCATCTCCCGCGATGTAGCCGCTGCGAAGGTTATTCCGCGCGGGCCTTCTCGACCTTGTCCGCGGCGGACCACAGGCGGTAGCGCACTTCGACGTCCTTGGGGGCGTAGATCACGATTGGCAGCTTGCTGTTGTAGCGCAGCACGAAGCCTTCGCCGACCACCGGCACGAACGCCTGCTTGCTGGTGCCCTCGGGGCAGGCCATCAAGGTGCTCATCGGCCCGCTGACCTTGTCCAGGCGGTAGTAGGGGTAACCCCAGCCTTCCAGGTTCTTCTCTTCCAGGGTGCCGCCCAGGCGCTGACGGTTGCAGTCGACGGTCAGGGTCTTGCCGGCCAGGACCTCGACCTTGAAGTCCTCTTCCTTGGCCTGCTTGGGCAGGTGGATCACCTGACGCACAAAACCTTCTTCAGCCTTGGGGTAGGGCGCCACGTCTTCGAGTTTGGCCGCATGGCTCAGGGTGGACAGACCGCTCAACAGCACAGCGATGGCGGTGGAAACAGGAAAAAAGCGCATAAGGCCTCCTTGCAGGTTGATCGACGGCCTCCCAATGGAGGGAGCCGTTTGCTTGAAACGCCGGGCAGTTTGACTGGGGAACGCCCGGTCATGCAAACCGTGGCCCACTTCGCCGCGGCAGTTAACATGACGTTTTCCTTCAATACCCAGGGATAAGTCGATGATTTATAACGCATGAAAACGAGCGGGAGGACGGCATGCCTGTGTTCCATCCCCTATCGGCGAGAGGCCAGCATCGGGCTCGCAGGAAGCTCCTCCAGCGGACGAAAATCCCAGGACCGAGGGTGAAAAAAAGCCTCACTGCTCAGAGCAAAATAGAATTTAGTGGATGCGCCAATACGGCCTAGTCTAATGAATGGCTTTCTCTTCCAGGGAGGTTTAGTCACGCCGTACGCCGTATTTCGGGGGTGGAATCCCGAGACGATATTCTTGCCATCATTGAATGGCCACTGCACCAACGGAGAGATCTGCCATGTTCTTATCTGCCTTGGAACTGCGCAATATCATTGAATGCAGCTTCCTGCCCAAACGCTGCGAGTGCACCCTGAGCCCCGACCTGCACATGACTGTGAAAGTCTATGGCGACCATGAAACCGACCGCGTGGACCTGGTGGTCACCGGTATCGATGCGGCGAGCCTCAACGGCTGCCGGGAAATCAACGATTTGATCGCCGAGTTGCGCTACGACCTGGCGAATCATCCGGGAAGCCAGCCCATCGCCCTGAAATCCAGGGCTCATTGATCGGCGGCTTTGCCAATGCCTGTGTTGCTTGCCTGGCCTGGATAACCTCCGGGCCAGGCGCAACCTCGACCTTCACCGCTACCAGAACCCCTGCCTGAATCTCGCGGGACCGCCTGCAATCGAGACAATCCTGCGCGTGATCGCGATAGAGCAGGGCAGTCCTCAGTTCTGATAACTGCAAGCATCCGACAGCTTGCGGTAACTGATGGCTTCCAGCTTGCCCGCCTTGTCGATAAAGGTCATGTCCGCGGTGATCACCTTGCACTCCGGCGTCGCGGGCTCGGTCATCGACACCACCTTGGCCACCTTCAGCGGCATGCCATAGTGATAAGGCACCGGCTGCACCTGGGTCGTGTCCGCCTGAGCCAGACCCACGACCCCGGCAAACGCCAGGGCCCCGACCAGCAAAATACGCATGTTCATGAGCGTTCTCCGATAAGCCCGACAAAACCGCATCGAGCGCGCCGCGGAGGGCGACAGGGGATTCTGCGCTGCGCGGTCCTGTACAGTTTTGGGCGGCGGGATTAATCGGAGATTAAGTAGGGGGCTAATGAACTTTTGAGGTGTCGGGCTGATCAATCATCCCGGCTGGGGAAAAAGAGTTTGAGCTGAGATTTTCGGCAAAAAAGATTTTCATAGGGCAATTAGAACAATCAACGACTCAGCTTGAAAGGAAAAAAAGAAAGAGGTGGATGTGATGCCTTCCAAGCAGATGATATTTTCTCTGCTTCAGCTATCTGAAGTAGTGTCATTTTCTCCTTTATCTTAGGAAGAACATATTCGGCATCGTCTTTAGCTGTGCCACCACCATCAAGTTCAAGAAGAAGAGAAAGTAAGGCATAAGATTTTACTAGATCCAAAGAAAAACCTTGTTCCGGGTATTTTCCTGAAAGGGAATATCCATATCCGAATACACCTTCGGTATATCCCGTCTCTGCTGCCTTCTCGGTCCAGTTCCTGAAACCCTCTAGATCCTTTTTATTATAAAGAACTTCTGCATAATTCATCATTCCTCTGGGGTATCCACCCTCAGCAGAGGCTTTCATCCATCGTTCAACGGCCTCTGCACGGCTGGAAGACAGAAGAAAGAACCCTCCACCTTCCCTGTATTCGACTCCCAATAAATACTGCGCGAGCGCAAAACCATTCTCTGTCGATTGTTCGAGCCATTTCTTATCGGCAGTAAGCTCGTACATAAGATACATAGACTCAGCATTACCATTCGCAGCTTGCTCACCTGCATGCTGTTTAGCCATCTGCAGCCACTCCCTTGGCTCTTTACGGCTTTCAGGGCAGTTTCCCATGACTACGCAGAGATCATCGGCATTCCCGGCCAGCCGGATCATTGAATAGATATCACCTTGCAGGGCCGCTGCCTCGTAAGCACGTTGCGCTTCAGAGGTGATGTATCTTTTGCTCTTGCGAATTGTCTCACCTAAAAAATACTGTGACTCTGAATCACCAGCGTCTGCAGCTGCTCTTAGATAAGGAACTGCCGAAATGGCTTTGAACTGGTTGTATAGAACCAACCCTTGTTCTTTAGCTGTCTGCTGCTCCGCAGAAATCTGTGCATGAGCTTGGCTGAGAACCATCCACAAGATAACAGTAATGCAGTAAGGGACTCTCATAAGAGTTACTGGCTTAGCATGTCAGGAAAAAAAGATAGAGGTGGGTGGCTAGCCTTCCACTTTTTGGATGCTTCTATTGCTTCCTCTATTTGTTGTGGGGTCGTTTTTTTTGCAATTAGAGGGAGTTTGTATTCAACATTTTCTTGCATTCCACCGCCCCCGTCCAACTCCTTTAAAAGGTAGATGAGGGTATACCCTTTTATAGGGTCGAAAGGAAAGCCATAAGTATCGGGTTCATGGGCAAGATCAGAGCCATAACCATATACTGTCGGGGCATAACCAGTTAAAGCTGCTTTTTCATTCCACTGACGAAAGCCTTCTGTGTCACCCTTTTCAAACAATATGGCCGCATATTCCATCATCGCTTTTGGGTAACCACCCTCGGCGGATGCCTTAAACCACTTCTCAACTACTTCGGCACGGTTCCACGGAAAAAGAAAACCTTCACCCTGCTTGTACAGTATTCCCATCCAGTACTGGGCAATCGCATGACCGTTAGCAGCGGATTTTTCAAGCCAAGTGTTGTCTAGTGTAAGTTCGTACATTACATACATCGCTTCTGCATCCTTTGCAGAAGCTCGAGGTTCTGCAAGTTCTTTAGCTTTATTTAGCCAATCAATTGGACTCTTCTGTTCAATAGGACAGTCCTTTGCCACTTTACAGAGGTCATCCTTATCCCGGCCGAGTTGAATCATCGCGTATAAATTACCTTGAGATGCGGCCGCCTCATACCACTTTCTTGCCTCGGGACTCATGAAATGGTTCTTTTTTCTGAGTGATTCTGCCAAGAAGTATTGAGACTCATCGTCTCCTGCCTCAGCTGCAACAGTCAAAAAAGGAGCAGCCGAAATGGTTTTGAACTGATTGTATAGAATCAATCCTTGCTCTTTAGCGGTCTGCTGCTCCGGTGAAAGTCCCGCGTTCGCTAGACCGGAGAACAACAAGAAAATAGCAGTCACGATGGAAGGTATTTTCAAAAATTGTCTCCGGTCCATGTAAAAAGTGAGGGCGTTATTAGTGGTGAATGTCAATATCCAAGCTTGTCTGGAAAATACGAAATGGGCGGGTGAGAGGACTTCCATTTCATTGCAAACTCTTTTGCTTCTTCGATTTGGCTGGGCGTCATTTTTGCAGCAATTTCTGGAAGTACTTCTTCAAGGTAAGATTGAACATTTCCACCGCCACCATCCAAGTCAGATAGAAGAGAAGTTATTCCGTAGCCTTTTACAACATCATATGGAAAATCAAATCTTGACGGTGCATGAGCCAAATATGCCCCATAACTGCTTACACCGTCTTCCAGGCCTGCCTCGGCAGATTTTTTAATCCATTTCCGTACATCAGATAAGTCACCGCCATTTTCATATAAAAAAACTGCGTACTCCATCATAGCTTTGGGGTAACCATTTTCGGCAGACTTTCTTAACCATTCACCTACAACGTTATCTCGCTTCCAAGGCAGAAAGAAGCCTTCACCTTGCCGAATGCCAATTGCCATCCAGTATTGAGCAATAGCATGATCATGCTCTGCGGATTTTTCCAACCAGTCTTTATTTGATGTTACTTCATACATAATAAACATGGCTTCGGCATCGCCTTGCTCTGCTTTTGGCTTGGCCAAGTCTTGAGCATATTTTAACCATTCTGATGAGGTTCGTTTCCCTTCAAGACAGTTTTTTAAAAGTGCACACAGATCTCTTTTGCTGCGCCCTAGCCTAATCATGGAGTAAAAATCGCCTTGCTCTGCAGATTTCTCATACCATGATTGTGCTTCTTTGGTAATGAACTGATTAGCAAGGCGTAGCTCTTCTGCTAGATAGAACTGTGCTTCAGGATCTCCCGCCTCTGCGGCTAATCGAAGTTTATGTTCCGCAGATTTATATTGATTGAATAATGCAATTCCTTGTTCTTTAGTAGCCTGCTGTTCTGGTGAAAGCCCGGCATTTACCTGTCCGCAGAGTATTAGAGAAAGAGCTGTGGCAATGAAGGGCGTCTTCATAGGGTATGTTCAGTTAAATACTAAAAACCTAGTTTGGGAGGAAAGAAGGAGAGTGGTGGGTGGGTGGCCTTCCATTCTGCGGATTTTCTTTCGGCTTCGGTAATTTGCAAGCTTGTCATCTTTGATTCTATTTTAGGTAGTGTGTCATCCACAAACTTCTGTACGCCACCACCTCCATCTAGCTCTTTCAGAAGGGATATTAAGGCGTGGCCCTTAACTAAGTCGGTTTTGAAGCCTAAAGTGTCAGGTTCTACTGCTAGAAAATATCCATAAGCGTAAACGCCACTTTCATAGCCAGTTTTAGCTGCTTGTTCTAACCAGTAACGAGCTCCGGCCAAGTCACCTTCGCCTCTTAGAATGCCGAAGTACTCCATCATTGCTTTGGGGTTGCCACCCTCTGCAGCCTGTTTTAATAGGTCTTCAGTAGCTTGTGAACGTGCCCAGGGGAAAATAAAAAAACCTTCCCCTTCTTTATATCTGTTGGCTAGCAAGCGTTGCGCAGGGGCGTATCCAGCATCGGCAGACCTCTTTAGCCAGTCCAGTTCACCCTTGATGCTATACATCACGGCCATTGCTTCTCCATCACCTTTTTGTATCAGTGGCTCAGTAGTCTTCAGCAGCAACTTCATCCAATCATTGGGGGTATTTAGACCAGGAGGGCATTGTTTGATTACATTGCATAGATCGCTTTTAGATGTGGCGAGCCTAAACATTGCATAGTAGTCGCCTTGGATTGCGGAAGCTTCATACCACTTTTTAGCTTCAGGTGTGATGTACTGGTTCTGTTTTCTTATGTATTCGGCTAGGTAAAATTGCGACTCGCGATCACCTGCGCCAGCAGCAATACGCAATTCTGGCTCAGCAATTTTGTATTGGTTGAATAGCATGATTCCCTGTTTTTTTGCTAATGCTTCTTCTTTTGCTAGTGCGGCTAGTGTGTTATCTATAGATGCAAAAAAAATAAAAAAAGTTGAGAGCAAGGTAATGCTAAGTATTGATTTGATTTTTTTCATGTTACTCGCTCACTGTATATTTAACTGCACCGCGAGGTAGGAAGTCCCTACCGTAATGGGTCGTTCTCACACAGGTTCCGTCCAAACGGACGCCAAGTGTCTTGATGTGTGTTCTGTATAGACTTCTTACCTGGTCACTCTTTGGGTCTGTAAGTCGCTGTACTGCTTCGGACATGAAGTTGTCCATTCTCAACCTATTTTCGCAATAGGTCTGCTCTGCGTCTTCAATAGGTTTGACGCCAGATTCGTTCATGCTCATACATGACTCTTCAAATTGGGTTTGAACCAAATTGATAGTGTTTTTTTGCTTCGCTTCTACCAAGATCCATCCCAAGATCTGCTCTATTGCTTGTTGTTGAAGAAAGTGGCATTCATCTTTTGAGTATTCTTTTTTCGAGGATGAGGCATCTTTGTCGTCATATTCTGTTGTTTCGAACGACTTTGCTGCAGAGGTTAGCGTCATAAGCATTGGCCCAAGAGCCTGTGGGGTAGCATTAATAAACCACTGTCTAAGTTCCTCAGGTTTAGGGTAGTTCATTATTGCATGAGCAATTAAAGCTCCACGCCCCCCACCAGTTAGGGATTTGTATAATGATATGGCCATATCCCATCCCATCATATAGACCATGGCCACATTCATCCCGGCAGTACCGATAAAGTTGAGCTTGTCGATAAACTCAGATGCTTCACCTGTAACAAAGATCAGCCTCTTTCCCTGATTCTTATGCATCTCACGACGTATCAGGTTGATCAGTTCTGTTACCCCGTCGTACCCCACCTCAAACTCGAACTCCCCACCGCCACCGGCACCTACTATCAGTGATGCTTTGAGCCTCATGATAAAGCGGCCTTCGTGCAGCGAAATCGTTACGTCTGCGTTAGCGCCAGCGCCTAGGGAGCCGGTGAATCCCGCAGTGAGCCTTGCGAGGCTGAACCATTGGCTTGCCTTATTGGCATTGTCTTTACCGGACATACCGGGAGTCGGTGCAGTGCGCAGTAATACAACTTGCTGTGGGGGGGCCCAGTTCAAGGCGCCTGTCAGCAGAACTCCCGCCTGGACTCCGGCAAACAGGCTGAATTCGGCCTTGGCACCGTCTTCAACTTTCAAGGCACTAGTGGGATTGTCCTGCATGGGGGCGCTGCGTTGGGTGACCGCTATTGCTCGTTTTGCTTCTGGTCGTTCGGCATTTTCAATGGCTTGCAGGTTCATGCCGCCTCGAACATTGCCCGCGCCCAGTTCAATGCTTGATGACAGAAGCAACGATGCGCCGGCATAGCCCCATGCCCTGGCGCCCAGATGCAAGGAAAAGCGGCCGAGATTGAGCGTCTGAGGCTGGTCCTGGTAGTCCTGATAATTGAGTACGAACTCTTTTGCCCGACTGCGTTCCGGGAGGTCGACTTTTAAAAGTTCAACTTCACCACGCGCCAGATCAATGCCGAAGCTAGCTTCAGCAGAGGCCTTGAAACCATCGGCCAGCGTGAACTCGGGGCCTTCAAGCTTTAGCTCTTTGTGAATCATCGACTGTGCAGGAGAGAGGCACCTGATGAGCTGCGCCTGAGGGCTTCTATCGAAGAGCCTCAATTGACTGCGAACCTCACCCTTGAACAACAACTGGCGCAGCCGCAGACCCCATTCCTGCCTGACGGAGGCATCTTCAAGCGTACTGACCTTGTAGTTCTTGCTTTGCAGGTATTTATAGAAAAGTTCGACATCAAACCAGCCTTGGGTGTCAAACCAATTACTTTCCTGATCTTTGATCGCGACAGCGCCTTGTAGACGTAGCCATTCGTGGAATGAGTTGTCGGTTGTGTCTTTAGTGGACTTTTCGCTGCTGTTACCAGGAACTTTCACTAGATCTTCTTCGAGATCGGCTCCTATTTTGCTCAAGTCCTCTTTCACTACTTTTTTGATGCCTTCAAGGTTCAACAGGCTAAAGTGCTTCAAGGGCTTGTTCACGGCGCTCAGCAAACTGACTTCCCTCAATGGGAACCCTGCCTTTACCCGACGTTCTTCCGGTTTCGGTTCGAATTGCTCCGGCTCCCACAACAGGTGGCGGAGCGGGGTGGTTTTGGCCACGGCTGCTTCCGCTGTTGTACGCAAGGCAATTCTCGATTGCTGGAGGCGTTCCCATTCAGCCTGTTCGGCATCGATCAAACCAGAGGGGGCGGGAATGTTCTGACCGCTAGCGTCAATCCAGGCTTTGTATTTGCTGCGGATCCGCTCACTGACGTCATTTTGCTGTTGTTCCGTCTCCAGATAGGACTTGAACTGCTCAATGCCCGCTTCAATGGCGCCATTTTCCGGAATCAACGCGAATTCAGGCAGAGCCAGCCCGTAGTCAGCGACTTTCAGGATTGCGTCGATATAGGCGCTGAACTTCTTCTCCAGCCTCTTGCGTTCTTCAGCCTGCAATTCCAGATAGCGGCACATTTGTGCCTTGCCGTCGCTCGCGCAGTTGGTGGCATCCAAATAGAACTTTTTATTTTTCGCCAGATCGTCCGCACTGAGCGTGGTCAGTTCGTCGTCGTCAATCAGCTCTTTGCGAGCCTTCAGATAAGTTTGAACACGTTTGCGCGCTTCAAGTGCTTCTGGGGTGAACAAGTTGCCGTTTTCGTAGATGTAGCCCTCTTTTTCAGCCTGGGCTACAGCGATCTTCTTGAGCTTTTTCCACTCATGATGCAGACGCTGAAGAAGCATGCCTTCTTCGTGGGCTTTGAGAAACTGATCCTGTTGAGTGCTGGCCAGCTCGCGACTGAGGTAGGAGTTGGGTTGTTCTTTCGCCCCCTGAGCCTTGGCAGCGTACTCGGCTTCTCTTTTTGCCGCTTTGATGCGCATGGCCATGGTGGGTTGGTCGATGTAAGGCTCCTGTTTCTCGATCTCCAGCATGCGGCTGCGCTGCTCGCCTTCGAGGAAGTTGGCCAGTTTGGGTTCCAGGAAATACTCCAATAGCCCAAGCTTGTTCATGGCTCTCTGCCGCTCTTCGGGAGACTTTCCAGCTGAAAGATGATCCTCGAGTTCCTTCATAGCCTCCTTGATCGAAGTCGCCGCACGACCAGGAAGCAGGTAAAACATTTGCTCTTTGGTTGCGTAAATCACTTCCCCGAAAGTGGTTGAGCAAGGCGTTTTGACCTTTTCGAAGGAGGTCTCGCAACTCTTCGGCAGTTTAGGTTGCGGGTCCAGCTGTTTTGGCGGTTTGGCCACAGTCGTCTGAGCTGCCGGTTTGGGAGCGGCTTTCGATGCAGCAGAGGTATCAGATTCCATAAATGCTTCCATTCGTGCGGGGCGCGGTGAGGTTCATCAGGCGTCGCTGGCGAGTTGCTGCAGCTGTTCAACCTTGATGAACGACTCTTCCTTGGATTGCAGGACGGTCATGGCTTGTAGCCGGGTTTTAAACAGTGGCCCATTGACCACCGGGGCCAGCTTGAGCAAATGCCGGCCTTCATAAATCTGGTGTTCCAGCAGCACGTCGAGGTTCTCGGTGATGTCTGGCAGGCGTTCATCCTCGGGTTCGCCGAAGGCGGCGTATTGCTCGTCGACCCAGTACACCCAGCCCAGGCGTGCCTGGACCCTGGCAGTGTCGGCGGGGAGGTTGAAGGCTGGTCCATCGGCGTTCCAGGGCTGCTGGGCGTCGGCGCTCCAGGCCAGCCAGTGGCCATTCTGTGGGCCGAAATTGCGCGGGGCAGGGCTGTAGACGTTCTGCCAGGGGCCGAACAGCTGATTCGCGGTGTCGCCGGCGGTATAGACCAGGGCGGCCCATAGGCTGGCCTTGTGATAGCTCAGCAGGCTCTGGCCGCCGGAGCCGTCATTGGCCTTCAGCAGCCAGCGGGCGTGAGCCAGGGCCTTGGCGGGATCCTCGGCGGTGAGGGCGATGCCGGCGCCGTTCTCTGCGCACAGGCGCGCTGCTTCGGCGGCCAGGCGACTGCCCCAGGGGGCGACCAGCCATAGTGGGCCTTCGCTGGCCAGCTCGGCCAAGTCGGTATTGCCGAACAGCGGCTGGGTGTTCATCGGCTCGCCGACGCGATACAGGATCGATATGGCCTCGGGCTGGCGGCCGCGATCGATGATGAAGTACAGGCTCTGGCTGGAGCCCTCGCGGGGCAGTTGCTCGAAGGCATAACGCGGTGCGGTCAGCAGGGCGTTCATGGCGTTTACATGCATGTGCAATCCTTACGGCTGCAGGCGCCGTTGCTCTGTTTTCCGCACAGCGGGGTGATGCCCGACTCGTTGAGGCGGCTGGGCAGCGGGACTTTGCCGGCCTTGTCGTTATCGGCGAGTTTCAAAGGGCCCGGCAACAGCGGCGCCGCTGGCGTACCCACGCCCGGCGCGCCGCCGGAGTTGATCTTCACGTCGGCCCCGCTGATGGTCACGCCACCAGCATCGAGCTTCACAAAGCTGCCCCCGGCCTTGGCGGTGAGTTCGGCGCCGGCTTCCAGAACCACGATGTTTCCGGTCTTGTAGTGGATTTCCTGGCCAGCTTCGACGAATTGCGCGGTGCCGATGTTGGCGTGCTGGGTGACGGCCACGGTGAGGTGGTCGTTGGCGCGGATTTCGCTCTTGCGGTCGAGGTGGGTGATGCGGTGTTCTTCGGCCTTGAGTTCGGTGAGGGCGTTGGCCTCGACCGTGTCGTGGCGTTGGTTGCCGACGCGGATCCGCTGGTCGTGCTCGACGTTCTCGTCCCAGTCGCGCTGGGCGTGCAGGTAGATCTGCTCGGCGCCTTTCTTGTCTTCGATGCGCAGTTCGTTGTAACCCTTGCCGCCCGGCGAGCTGAGGGTCTTGAAGGTGCTGCGGGTCTTGTTCGCTGGCAGGTCGTAGGGGACCACGTTTTCCTTGTGGTACAGGCAGCCGGTGACCAGGGGCTGGTCGGGGTCGCCTTCGAGGAAGGTCACCAGCACTTCCATGCCGATCCGCGGGATGGCGATGCCGCCGTAGGCCTTGCCGGCCCAGCCGCTGGCGACGCGGAGCCAGCAGGAAGTGTTGTCATCGGCCTGGCCGTCGCGGTCCCAGTGGAACTGCACCTTGATCCGGCCGTACTGGTCGCAATGGATTTCTTCACCCTTGGGCCCGGTGACCACGGCGGTCTGGCTGCCCAGGGACTTGGGTTTCGGGTGTTCCAGCGGCGGGCGGTAGTGTGCGTCCCAAGGCGTGGCGAGGAAGCGGTTGCGGTAGCCCTGATGGAAATCGTCCTTGTTGCTGGTGACGTCGCTGGTGATGTTCTCGCCCAGCACTTGCGGCTGCTTGCCCTCGTGGATCACTTCCAGCAGCAGCCACAGGTCGTTCCATTCGCTGCGCGGGTGGGCGGCCAGGGTCAGGAAGTGGCCGCTGACCAGGCTTGGCTCGTCGCCTTTGCCTTCGGCCAGCTGGTAGTCGCTGCGGTGGCGTTCCAGGGCGCGGGTCGCCAGTTGCTTGCCGCGGGCCTGCTGGGTGAACAGGCCGGGGTAGTCGTAGTCTTCCAGGTCCGGCATGACCCCGGACTTGGCCGCGCCCTCGGGCAGCAGGCGCGGTTTCTCGAAGTCGTAGTCGCGGCGGCTGACGCGGCTGGTGCGGGTTTCCAGGCGCAGGTTGAAGCGCTTGATCACCGGCTGTTCGGCGGCCATGCCCGAGTCCTGCTGGTAGTTCACCGCCGCCAGTTTGCGGAACACCGTCTGGTCGTCGCCGAATACCAGTTTGTGGCCGCCGGCACTGTGCTGGAAGTGGAAGTGAATGCCTTCTTCTTCGCACAGGCGCTGGATGAAGTGCAGGTCGGATTCGTCGTACTGGGTGCAGTAGACCCGCTCCGGGTAGGTGGCGCCGAGCTGGAAACTGTAGGCGTCGGCCAGGATGCCGCGGGCCTCGAGGACCTGGGCGATGATCTTCGGCACGCTGAGGTGCTGGTAGATCTTCTGGTTGAAGTTGTGGCGCAGGTAGTTGAGCTGCGGAGTCAGGCTGATGCTGTAGCGGGTCAGCTTGCGCCCGGAATCGCCCTGGGCGATGCGGTACACCAGGCCGTGGATCAGGCCTTTACCGGTCGCGCCAAAAGTCAGGCAAGCCGGCTTATGCAGCAGTTCTTCGAGCTTGAGGTCGGGACGCGCGCTGACCAGTTCGATATCGAAGCAGAAGGGTTGATTGAGGGCTTCGCGGCCAACGAAACTGAGGACCTGAAGGTCGACCGAGGCGCCTTCGATCGTCAGGGAAATATGGGTAGCGTTAGCATCCAGCATGCCGTGAAATCCATCCATTGAATAAGCAGGGGGCGGATGGTGCAGGAATAAGCCGGTCGATTCAAGCCGAGGCCGCCGCGGCTTTCCGCCCGCCGGAACATTCAGAAATGTCCGCGATAACCATTACTTATGCCTGACAACCCATCCGGCTAACGCCCTACGGGCATCAGCGGAGTTGGCTGTAGGGGATACGCCGATGGCCGCTCAGGGATTCCCGTGGCGACGCGGGCCGGCGACGAGCTTTCGAGCAGCGAGCCAGCGCCGCAATCGCCGTCGGCCAGCTAGCCCGCAAGGGCGACACAGGCTGTCGCCGGGGGCAGGTCGTTGTCGCGTCAGGAACGCGGGGGCAACGGCGGCCGGTAGTAGCTCTGGAACCAATCGACAAAGCGTCCCAGGCCCTCGGCCAGGGGGACCTGAGGGCCGAAGCCGGTGACGTTCTCCAGGGCGCTGGCATCGGCGCAGCTGTTCAGCACGGTGCCGGGCTGCAACGGCAGGTACTCGACCTGTGCCTTGCGCCCGAGCAGTTGCTCCAGGGTGGCGACGTAGTCCTTGAGCTCCACCGAACGTTGCCCGCCGATATTGAACAGACGCCAAGGCGCCATGCTCGTGGCGGGGTCGGGGTGTTCGCGGTTCCACAAGGGGTTGCGCACCGGTGGCTTGCCCAGCAGGCGAACCAGGGATTCGACCAGGTCGTCGATATAGGTGAAGTCGCGCTGGTGCATACCGTAGTTGAACAGCTTCAGCGGACGGCCTTCGCAGATGGCCCGGGCGAACAGCACCGGTGACATGTCCGGGCGTCCCCAGGGGCCATATACGGTAAAGAAGCGCAGGCCGGTGGCCGGCATGTCGAACAGATGGCTGTAGCTATGGGCCATCAGCTCATTGGCCCTTTTGCTCGCGGCGTACAGCGACAGAGGATGGTCCACGGTGTCGCTGGCCTTGTGCGGCAGTTGATGGTTGGCGCCGTACACCGAACTGGACGACGCGTAAATCAGGTGTTCGGGCGGATAGCGCCGGCACATTTCCAGCAGGTTGAGAAAGCCGCCGAGGTTGTTGTGCAGGTAAGCCTTGGGGTTTTCCAGGGAATAACGTCCCCCGGCCTGGGCCGCCAGATTGATCACCACCTGCGGGCGAACCTGGGCGAACAGCCGGTCGAGGGCTTCGGTATCGCCGAGGTCGAGGCGGTACAGCGGGAACTGTCCCACCTGCTGCTCCACCCAGCGCACCCGGTCACGCTTGAGTTGCGGGTCGTAGTAGTCGTTGAAATTATCCACCCCGGTGACCTGATGCCCATCCTTGAGCAAACGCAGTGCGGTATGGGCGCCGATGAAGCCGGCGGCCCCGGTGATCAGGATATTCATGCGCAGAGCGCCCCCGGTACGCGCCAGGGCAAGCGACTGCCCGGGGGACACAGGCGAGCGATGTCCCGCGCGATGGCGAGGGCGACTGCTTGTACCAGGCCGACATGGCCGGTACCAAAAACGCTGACATCCAAGGGAGGAACCTCATCCGTGATGGGTAATGCGTGAGTTTCATGGCTCACTTTTTAAAGAACTGAATAGGTGCAAGTCCTTTACGCGTTCTTTTTTTGACACTACCACAGCATGGAGACGGTTAATTGGCGTTTTGCCGTGTTATATAAATGACGAAGGCGTTTTGTATAACCCTATTTAAGAAATAATACTGTTTAAAATCAATTAGATAATATGAATGAAAGGTTCATGAAAGCCTTGGGGCAATTCCTGGGTAACAAACCCGGCAGGGCAAATTAATCCGACGAGCGGTAGAGGTTTTTAACGAAAAAACTCATTTTTATCCTGGGCGCAGGCTTCCTTGGATCCAAAATCTCTCGAAGCGCCCAATGAATAGCGCCTTGGCCAAGAGCCTGGAGAAAGGCAAAGAGTGTTGGAAATGATCGCTTTATTCCAGGCGAGGGCAGCGCGTTGAAGGAGGGTGTTCAGAGCCAAAGACTGTAGCCGCTTCAGACTAAAGTCGGGTGTAGCCCGTCAAAGCCATCTGCCATCATTTGCGATCAACATTGATTTGATCAATTCACCTGGCCATAAATGATTCGCCAGATGGATTGCTATTGCCTTTCTTTCATCTGCTTTACCGATGCACTGCTGGAGCTTTTCATGCCTTTCCCTTTGCTGCACTCATTCCGACCGCTGCGTTATCCAACGGTGGGCCTCGGCGCCCTGTGCCTGTGCGCGGGTTTTACCGCCCGGGCCGAGGCCGCGGGTTTCTTCGAAGACAGCAGCGCCAAGCTCGAGTCGCGCACCATCTACTTCAACCGTGACTTCCGCGACGGCCATACCGGCAACGATCAGGGTGCCTCCAAGCGCGAAGAGTCGGCGCAAGGGTTCATTCTCAACCTGCAATCGGGCTACACCGAAGGCACCGTCGGCTTTGGTATCGACGCGCTGGGCATGCTCGGTTTCAAGCTCGACTCCAGCCCCGACCGCAGCAACAGCGGCCTGCTGCCGTCCAGCGGCCAGGACCCGCGGGGTTCCAAGGACCAGTACGCCAAGCTCGGCCTGACCGCCAAGGTGCGCGTGTCGCAGAGCGTGCTCAAGTACGGCGCGCTGCTGCCGGACCTGCCGCTGCTCAAGTACAACGACGGGCGCCTGCTGCCGACCATGTTCAACGGCGCCATGCTCACGTCCAAAGAGATCAAGGACCTGACGTTCACGGCCGCGCGGCTGGACAAGTACACCGCCCGGGACTCCACGGACGCCCAGGACATCCGTGTGCACTGCAAGAACAAGCGGTATGCCTGCAACATCACCGCCGACCATTTCGACATGTACGGCATCGACTACAGGTTCAACGACCGCCTGACCGGTCAGTATCACTACGCCGAGCTGGAAGACATCTACCGCCAGCACTTCATCGGCCTGCTGGCCAACCAGCCGCTGGGCCAGGGCGTGCTCAAGGCTGACCTACGCCTGCTCAAGAGCGCCGACAGCGGCGCCGAGCGCGCCGGTTCCATCGATAACCGCGCCCTGAGCGGCATGCTCGGCTACGCCATCGACGGCCACACCTTCAGCGCCGGCTGGCAGCGCATGAACGGCGACAATTCGATGCCGTACCTCGATGGCAGCAACCCGTACCTGGTCAACTATGTGCAGGTCAACGACTTCGCCGCCGCCCAGGAGCGTTCCTGGCAGTTGCGCTACGACTATGACTTCAAGGCCATCGGCATCAACGGCCTGAGCTTCCTGACCCGCTATGTCAGCGGCGACCATATCAAGGTCCCGGGCAGCGACCAGGAAGGCCGCGAGTGGGAACGCGACAGCGAACTCAAGTACGTGGTGCAGAGCGGCACCTTCAAGGACGTCAGCCTGCGCCTGCGTAACGCCACCTACCGCAGCAACTACGAAAAATACGCGCGGGACGTGGACGAGACGCGGCTGATCGTCAGCTACAACTTCTCGATTCTCTGACGTCGCTGCCGGAAGCTGAATCCGCGATCTGTCTGGATGAACGCATTGGCTGGTTTGCGACTGCTTCGCAGCCGATCGCAGGCTGCGCCAGCGGCTACAGGGTTTGCGGTGTCTGTGTAGCCGCTGCCGAGCCTGCGAGGCTGCGATCGGTTTGGGTGGCATTTCGACGTAGCGACCGCTAATTCTGAATCTGCGATCTGTCTGGAGAAACGCGTTGGCAGGCTTTGCGGCCGCTGCGCGCCCGATCGCAGGCTGCGCCAGCGGCTACAGGGTTCGCGGTGTCTGTGTAGCCGCTGCCGAGCCTGCGAGGCTGCGATCGACTACGCAGTAGTCGCGATCTGCACGCGGCCACTTCAGATAGATCGCGTTGCTGGCTTTTGCGGCTGCCTTGCAGTCGGTCGCAGCCTCGCGGAGTTCGGCAGCGGCTACAGGGCGTACGCAGGCCGGGGAGATGTGCGCAAGCGCCGTTCGGGCCGTTACAGCCAATGCCAGAAGCGGCTCCAGAAGCCGCGGTTCAACTCTTCCCGGCAGCTGGCGTATTGCTGGCCGTACAGGCTGGAACGGCTTTGCACCTTCATCGCCACGGTTTGCAGCCAGGGCTTGGCCGTATAGGTCTGCCGGCGGTAGCCGCCCCAGCCTTCGTGATAGTTCAGGTACTGGCGGTAGGCGTCCTGCTTGGTCACGCCGTTGACTCGTGTGGTCTGGTCCATGTACCAGCCGATAAAGTCGGTGGCGTCGGCGAAGTTGGTGCGGCTGGCCCAGTAGTTGTCACCCTTGCGCTGGTAGTCGCCCCAGACTTCGTCCTTGGCCTGCGGGTAGCCGGCCGCCGTGCTCACCCGACCCCAGGGAATCACCCACAACAGGTATTTGCGTGGCGGCAAGGCATCCTGCTTGAAGCTCGATTCCTGGTAGATGATCGACAGCGGCACCTGGATCGGCACCCCCCATTTCTCTTCGGTGGCCTTGGCGGCTTTGTACCAGTCGCTTTTCTCGCGAAAGATCTCGCAGATGTCGTTGGGGTTGGCCGGCGGCGAGGTCGCGCAGCCGGTCAGGATGAGGGGGAAGACTACGGCGGCACAGGCAAAGCGGGTCAAAGGCAAGGCTCTATTCGGGTCGGTGGGAGCGCCGCGTGGCGTTCCTGCGATCAGTTCAGTTGATGGCGATAGGGCAGGTCCGGTCCGGTCTTGCCACAGGTCAGCGCCGCGGCGCGGATGGCGAACCTGAGCATCTGATCGATCTGGTCCCGGCTCAAGCCCGCCACACCCTCCAACGAATCCAGCTGCCGTTCGGTCAGCCAGGCAATCAAGGCGGCCTGGAAGGTGTCGCCGGCGCCCACGGTGTCGGCCATCTTAATCGGCATGGCCGGCGCCGACCAGCGGCCATGCACCCGGCTGAACACCGTCGCGCCCTCTGCGCCGCGGGTCAGGAACACCAGCTGGCAGTGATGCTGCAGCCAGCCTTCGATCACGTGCTGCGGGTCCTGGTCGGGGTAAAGCAGGTGCAAGTCCTCGTCGCTGACCTTGATCAGGTCGGCCAGCCGGACCAGGGTGTCGATGCGTTGGCGCCACAGCTGGATGTCCGGGGCCGGGTTGAGGCGCACGTTGGGGTCGAGGCTGATCAGGCGCTGGCCGCGCTCGCGACGCACCAGCGCCAGCAGGGTGTCGCCGATCGGCTGCACCACCAGGGAAAACGAACCGATGTGCAGGCCGCGCACCCGGCTGTCGAGCGGCGGCAGGTCGCTGAGCTGCAACTGGCGGTCGGCACAGCCTTCGCCACGGAAGCTGTATTGCGGCGAGCCGTCGGCGCCCACCGCGACCATCGCCAGGGTGGTCGGCGCCTCGACGTGCAGCAGGTAGTCCTCGGCCACGCCTTCGTCGCGCAGCACCTGCAACAGGCGCCGGCCGAGGTAGTCGGTGGACAGCCCGGCGAACAGCGCCGCGTCCACGCCCAGGCGGCGCAGACCGACCGCGACGTTAAAGGGCGAACCGCCGGCGATGGCCTGGAAGTTGACCCGCGATGCCCGACCGCTGGCATCGTCTTCGCTGAAAAAATCGAACAGTGCTTCACCACAGACCAGATACATAGTCATTCGCTCTTCAAAAGGGTTGCCACATGCTGTTGGTAACGTTCATAGGCTTGCTGGTAGGCCGCGACATTGGCCGCTATCGGCAAGGTTTCGCTGCTTGCATCGAGCCTCACGCAGCGCTGGCACAATTGCGCCAGGCTCTGCGGCTGGCCGCTGCTGCGGGAATAGCACCAGGCCGCCTGGATCGCCGCGCCCAGGGCCGCGGCCTCGCTCTGCTCCGTGCAGACCACCGGGGTGTGCATGATATCGGCGACCATCTGCCGCCACAGCGGGCTTTTCGAACCGCCGCCGATCAGGCGGATGCCCTGGCTTTGCAGGCCGTTTTGGCGTAGCAGGTCCAGGCCGTAGCGCAGGCCGAAGGTGGTGCCCTCGACCACCGCGCGGCACAGGTTGGCCCGGGTCAGGTTGTCGGCGGTCAGACCCAGCAGGCTGCCGCTGGCATGGGGCAGGGCGGGGACCCGCTCGCCGTTGAGGAACGGCAGCATGCACACGCCCTCGGCACCGATCGGCGCCTGCGCCACCAGCTGGTTGAAGGCGTCGATATCCAGGTCGAACAGTTCGCGCACCGCGCCGGTGGCATTGGTCAGGTTCATGGTGCAGATCAGCGGCAGCCAGCCGCCGCTGGAGGAGCAGAAGGTCGCCACCGCGGCGTCCGCGCTGACCCGGGGTTGCTCGGCATAGGCGTACAGGGTGCCGGAGGAACCCAGGCTCATGGTGATCGCCCCGGGCTGGATATTGCCGGTGCCGATGGCCCCGAGCATGTTGTCGCCGCCACCGCTGGACACCAGCGCCCGCGGGTTGAGGCCCAGGTGCCGGGCGAGCTCCGGCAGCAGCGTGCCCACTGGCTGGTCGGCTTCGAGCAGTTCCGGCAAGGCGGCTTCCAGGCGGCCGTCGGGGTCGATGTGCCGGAGCAGCTCCAGGTCCCACTGGCGGCTGCGCACGTTGAAATAGCCGGTGCCCGAGGCATCGCCGTATTCGCTGCAGCAGCGGCCGGTCAGCCAGTAATTCAGGTAGTCGTGGGGCAGCAGCACATGGGCGATGCGCTGGAAAATCTGCGGATGCTGTTCCCGGGTCCACAGCAGTTTCGACACGGTGTAGCCGGGGGCAATCGCCACGCCGAGGCGTTCCAGGGAGCCCTGTTCGCCGCCCAGGTAATCCAGCAGGCGCTGGTTCTGCGGGGTGGATTCGGTGTCGCACCAGAGCTTGGCCGGGCGCAGCACCTGGCCCTGCTGGTCGAGCAGGACCAGGCCGTGCTGCTGGCCGGAGACGCCGATGCCGAGGATGTCCAGGCCGCTGACCCCCGCCGCCAATAACGCACGGCGGGTGGCCAGGGTGAACGCCTCGCGCCATTGCTCGACGTCCTGTTCGCGGCGGCCGTTGGCGCCGCTGATCAGGCTGTGGGGCGCCGCGCCCAGGCCCAGTACTGCACCGCTGGCGGCGTCGAGGACGATGGCCTTGGTGCCCTGGGTGCCGCAGTCGATGCCGAGGAAAAGCTGTTGCGTCGTCATGGATGAACCTGCACAAAATTAATCAAACCCACTGTAGCCGCTGCCGAGCCTGCGAGGCTGCGACCGGTTGCAGCGCAACCGCAAAACCTGCGTCCGCGATTTGCCTGGAGAAACGCGTTGGCAGGATTTGCGTCGGCTACGCCGCCGATCGCAGCCTTCGGCAGCGGCTACAGGTGCGACGGCGGTGTAGCCGCTGCCGAGCTCGCGAGGCTGCGACCGGTTTGGGCGGCATTCCGACGTAGCAATCGCAAAACCTGAGTCCGCGATCTGCCTGGGGAAACGCACCCGCGACAGGCAAGCATCAGCGGTCCCGGGCCAACACCCGCTCCAGGGTGCGGGTCACGCCGTTGTCGCGCAGGCTGCTGTAGCAGCGTTCGAAGGCTTCGACAAAGGCCGGCGAGTTGGGGATGGCGCTGCCGAAGATCTCCTCGACCGCCAGCAATCGCTGGCTGATCAGTGCGTCGTCCGCCACCAGCGCCTGGCAGAACGCGGCGCGCGGGTCGGGAATGCGGTAGGTGTCGCCGTTTTCGTCCACGCCCTTGAGGTACCGGGCCCAGGCGGCGACCACCAGGGCGGCGCGCTCGGTATCGCGGCCGTCGGCGATCAGGCGGTTGAGGGTCGGCACGCTGAACTTGGGCAGCTTCGACGAGCCGTCGGAGCAGACCCGCTCCAATTGGTCGGCAATCGCCCGGTTGGAGAAACGCGCCACCAGGGTGTCCTTGTAGGCGCAGAGGTCGATGCCCGGCACCGGCGCCAGTTGCGGGGTCACGTCCAGGTCCATGTAGGCGCGCATGTACGCCACGAACAGCGGGTCGGCCATGGTCTCGTGGACAAAGCGATAGCCCTTGAGGAACCCCAGGTAGGTCAGGGCCAGGTGGCTGCCGTTGAGCAGCTTGATCTTCATCTCCTCATAGGGTGTGACGTCGTCGGTGAATTGCACGCCGACCTTTTCCCAGGCCGGCCGGCCGCTGACGAACTTGTCTTCCAGCACCCATTGCGCAAAGGGCTCGCAGACCACCGGCCAGGCGTCGTCGATGCCGTGCAGGTCGTGCAACTGCAGGCGGTGGGCGGTGCTGGTCATCGGCGTGATGCGGTCGACCATGGCATTGGGGAAGCTGACGTGGGTGGCGATCCAGTCGCGCAGGTCGGCGTCGCGCTGCCCGGCGAAGGCCAGCAGCGCCTTGCGGGTCACCGCGCCGTTGTGCGGCAGGTTATCGCAGGACATCAGGGTAAAGGCCGGGACCCCGGCCGCCCGGCGCTGGGCCAGGGCCGCGCAGAGAAAACCGAACACGGTCTGCGGCTGCTGCGGGTGGGCCAGGTCGTGCCGGATCTGCGGCAGGTGGGCCATGAACTCGCCGCTGCTGTCGTCGATGCAGTAGCCACCCTCGGTGATGGTCAGCGAGACGATGCGGATCTGCGGGTCGGCCAGTTTGTCGATCAGCGCCTGGGCGCCGTCTTCGGCCAGCAGCATGTCGCTAATGGCGCCGATCACCCGCACTTCGGCGGCATCGCTGTCGCCCAGCTCGAACAGGGTGAACAGGTAATCCTGGCCGGCCAGGTCGTCGCGGGCCCGGCGGTCCTCGGCGCGCAGGCCGATTCCGCAGATGCTCCAGTCCAGGCCTTCGCCGGTGTTCATCAGGGCATCGGTGTAATAGGCCTGGTGCGCCCGGTGGAAACCACCCACGCCGATATGCACCATGCCTTGCCGGGTCTCGGCCAGGTCGTAGGCGGGCAGGCGGACTTCAGGGGCCAGGTGGTGGAGGTTGTGTCGGTTCAGTTTCATCGTTCGGTTCTCGTTCAGGCGGCGGCGCGCAGCGGCCTGGCCACGGCCACGCCGTCGGCATCGAAGAGGTGGCAGTGCTCGGCGTCCAGGTTCAGGCTCAACTGCTGGCCATAGGCGCTGGCCAGGTCGCCGCGGATGCGCATCGTCAGGGCCTCGCCGGAAGCGGTGAGGACGTGGCAGAAGGTGTCGCTGCCCAGGCGTTCGCTGACGTCGGCGGTGACCTGCAGGGTGCAGTCGCCGGGCCGGGCCAGCTCCAGGTGCTCGGGACGAATACCCAGGGTCACCGGGCTGCCGACGCTCAAGTGGGCGCCGCTCTGCGGCAGCTGGATGCGGGTGCCGGCCTCCAGCAGCACCTCGCAGCCCTGGCCATCGACCCGGCTCAGCCGGCCCTTGAGAAAGCCCATCTTCGGCGTGCCGAGGAAGCCGGCGACAAACAGGTTGGCCGGGCTGTGGTACAGCTCCAGCGGCGAGCCCACCTGTTCCACGCGCCCGCCGTTGAGCACCACCACCTTGTCGGCCAGGGTCATGGCTTCGACCTGGTCGTGGGTCACGTAGATCATGGTCGCCTGCAGCTCTTTATGCAGGCGCGCCAGCTCCAGGCGCATCTGCACCCGCAGCGCCGCGTCGAGGTTGGACAGCGGCTCGTCGAACAGGAAGATCTTCGGGTTGCGCACGATGGCCCGGCCGATGGCCACGCGTTGGCGCTGGCCGCCGGACAGCTGCTTGGGCTTGCGCTCGAGCATCGGCCCCAGCTCGAGGATGCGCGCCGCTTCGTCGACCTTCTGTTGCACCTCGGCTCTCGGCACGCCGGCCAGGTCCAGGGCGAAGGACATGTTCTTGCGCACGCTCATGTGCGGGTACAGGGCGTAGGTCTGGAACACCATGGCCAGGTCGCGCTTGGCCGGGCTGACCTCGGTGATGTCGCGGCCATCGAGTTCGATGGTGCCGCCGCTGACTTCCTCCAGCCCGGCGATCAGCCGCAGCAGGGTGGACTTGCCGCAGCCCGAGGGGCCGACGAAGACCACGAACTCCTTGTCGCGCACCTCCAGGTCGATGCCTTTGATGATGGAAAAACCTTCGAAGCCTTTTTGCAGATTGTTGATTTTCAGGTTGGCCATGACGGGCCTCCATGTTTCTGAATGTCGGTGTAGCCGCTGCCGCAGGCTGCGACAGGCACCGAAGGGGCCTCGGCGTCTGTGCGATCGCTGGCGAGCCTGCGGCTCGATCGCAGCCTTCGGCAGCGGCTACAGGTAGTGAGTCGTCTGGTTATTTCACGGCGCCGAAGGACAGGCCGCGCACCAGTTGTTTCTGGCTGATCCAGCCGAAGATCAGGATCGGCGCGCAGGCCAGGGTCGAGACCGCCGAGAGCTTGGCCCAGAACAGCCCTTCGGGGCTGGAGTAGGAGGCGATCAGCGCGGTCAGCGGCGCGGCGTTGGACGAGGTCAGGTTCAGCGACCAGAACGCCTCGTTCCAGCACAGGATCAGCGACAGCAACACGGTGGAGGCCAGCCCGCCCTTGGCGATCGGCAGCAGCACCCGGAGCATTTCCTGGCCCAGGGTCGCGCCGTCCAGCCGCGCGGCCTCGAGGATGTCCCGGGGGATGTCCTTGAAGTAGGTGTAAATCATCCAGACCACGATCGGCAGGTTGATCAGGGTGTAGATCGCGATCAGCGCGATGCGCGTGTCCAGCAGGCCAAAGCTCTTGGCCAGCAGGTAGATCGGCATCAGCACGCCCACCGGCGGCAGCATCTTGGTCGACAGCATCCACAGCAGGGTGCGCTTGGTGTTGCGGGTTTCGTAGAAGGCCATGGAGTAGGCCGCCGGTACCGCGATCAGCAGGCACAGGGCGGTGGCGCTGAAGGAGATCACCACCGAGTTCCAGGCGAAGGCGAAGTAGTTGCTGCGCTCGTTGATGTGCAGGTAGTTCTCCAGCGTCGGCGTGAAGATGAACTGCGGCGGCGTGGCAAAGGCGTCGATTTCGCTCTTGAAGCTGGTCAGCAGCATCCAGAAGATCGGGAAGAAGATCAGGATCGCGATGGCCCAGGCCAGGGTGCCGAGCAGCAGGCTTTGCAGGCGGCGGGATTGTTGCAGGGTCATGGCGCGCACCTCAGGGCTTGTCAGTCAGGTTTTTGCCGAGCATCCGTACCAGGATGATCGCGGCGATATTGGCGATGACCACGGCGATCAGGCCGCCGGCCGAGGCCATGCCCACGTCGAACTGCACCAGCGCCTGGTTGTAGATCAGGTAGGCGAGGTTGGTCGAGGCGTAGCCCGGGCCACCGTTGGTGGTGGTGAAGATTTCGGCGAACACCGAGAGCAGGAAGATGGTCTCGATCATCACCACCACCGCGATCGGCCGCGCCAGGTGCGGCAGGGTCAGGTGCCAGAAGATCGCGATGGCCCCGGCGCCATCCAGGCGCGCGGCTTCCTTCTGTTCCTGGTCCAGCGACTGCATGGCGGTCATCAGGATCAGGATCGCGAACGGCAGCCACTGCCACGAGACAATGATGATGATCGACAGCAGCGGGTAGTGGGCCAGCCAGTCCACCGGCTGGGCGCCGAACAGCTTCCACACGGCGGCGAGAATCCCCGACACCGGGTGGAAGATCAGGTTCTTCCAGATCAGCGCGCCCACCGTGGGCATGATGAAGAACGGCGAGATCAGCAGCACCCGGACAATGCCGCGGCCGAGGAACTCGCTGGCCTCCAGCAGGGCGCTGATCAGTACCCCGAACACCACGCTGATCAGCAGTACGCTGCCGACCAGCAACAGGGTGTTGGCGGCCCCGGGCAGGAAGCCCGAGTCGGTGAGGAAGTAGCTGAAGTTCTCCAGGCCGACGAACTGGTTCTCGCCGGGGTACAGCAGGTTGTAGCGGATCAGCGAGAAGTACAGGGTCATGCCCAGCGGCACGATCATCCACAGCAGCAACAGCGCCACCGAGGGGCTGACCAGGAACCAGCCGGGGTTGAGCAGGCGGCGCTTGCGCGCGGCCCGGGGTATTTGCAGATGAGCGTTGGCAGTCGAGGTATTCATGGCGATCACAACCGTTCAGGTGTGTTTTCTGTGCAGGAGCGAGGCTTGCCCGCGACGAACGATGACGCGCTTATCGGACAGACCGCGGTGCGGCTATCGCGGGCAAGCCTCGCTCCTACAGAGGACGGGGATTACTTGGGGTAGCCGGCGCGTTTCATTTCGCGCTCGGTGGTCTGCTGCGCGGCGGCCAGGGCCTGGTCGACCGTGGTCTGGCCGATCAGCGCGGCGGAGAACAGCTTGCCGACCTGGGTGCCGATGGCCTGGAACTCGGGGATGGTCACCAGCTGGATACCGATGTAGGGCACCGGCTTGAGGGTCGGCCTGGTCGGGTCGGCGACTTTCAGCGATTCCAGGGTCACCCTGGCGAACGGCGCGGCTTGCATATAGGCCTCGCTGTAGGTGGAGGCACGGGTACCCGGCGGTACGTTGGCGATGCCGTCTTTCTCGGCGACCAGGGCCCCGTATTCCTTGGACGTGGCCCAGGTGGCGAAGGTTTGCGCGGCGTCCTTGGCCTTGGAACTGGTGGGGATCGCCAGCGCCCAGGAGTACATCCAGGCGCTGCCCTTGTCAGTCACCTGCTGCGGCGCGTAGGTAAAGCCGACGTGTTCGCTGACCTTGCTCTGCGCCTTGTCGGTGACGAAGGAGCCGGCGACGCTGGCGTCGACCCAGATCGCGCACTTGCCGCTGTTGAACAGCGCCAGGTTCTCGTTGAAACCGTTGCTGGAGGCGCCGGGCGGGCCGGCCTTTTTCATGGTGTCGACGTAGAAGGCCAGGGCGTTTTTCCATTCCGGCCCGGTGAATTCCGGCTGCCACTGCTCATTGAACCAGCGCGCGCCGAAGCCATTGGCCAGGGTGGTGATCAGGGCCATGTTCTCGCCCCAGCCGGCCTTGCCGCGCAGGCAGATGCCGTACTGTTCCTGCTCGGGTTTGTTGAGCTTGCCGGCGAACTCGCCGATCTGCTCCCAGGTCGGGTGTTCGGGCATGACCAGGCCGGCGTCCTTGAACAGGTCGGTGCGGTAGTAGGTCATCGAGCTTTCGGCGTAGAACGGCAGGGCGTACAGCGTGCCCTTGGCCGACAGGCCTTCGCGGACCGAGGGGAAGATGTCCAGCAGGTCATAGGCGGCGGGCAGGTCCTGCATCGGTTGCAGCCAGCCCTTGGCGCCCCAGAGTGCGGCTTCGTACATGCCGATGGTCAGCACGTCGAATTGCCCGCCCTGGGTGGCGATGTCGGTGGTCAGGCGCTGGCGCAGCACGTTCTCTTCGAGCACCACCCAGTTCAGCTTGATGTCCGGGTGCTCGCTCTCGAAGGCTTTCGAGAGTTTCTGCATGCGGATCATGTCGCTGTTGTTGACGGTGGCGATGGTCACGGTCTGGGCGCCGAGGCTGACGCCGCTTAAGGTCATGCAAGTGGTGACGAGCAGGGCTTTGATGCAGGGTTTCATCGTGCACTCCTCTTCCGGGCCCGGTGGGCGGCAGAAGGACGGTTATTGTTGTTGTGTCTTCCGGATGCTGGGAAGAATGTGGGCTGATTACAGCCCTCAACGACCGCGCTGACAAATCATCCCTGACACTTGAATCGATACTTTTTTGCACTGCGATGAAATCCTCCGCTCGGCGCAAGCCGCCATGGGCCAAGGATTCGCCCGTTCGGGCCGGGTAAAGCAGGGGAGATTGCGTATTGGTTTTTTTACCGTGGCGGCCTGGACCGGAGAACGGCGAGAAGGTGCCGATGACAGTGGCGAAGCCCCGGTCGACCGGGGCTTCGCACTGAGGGGAGGGGTCAGAAGCTATAGGTGGCCGACATGATCGCCGCGCGCGCGTCGCCGTATTCGATGGCCGAGGAGCGTGTCGTCGAGCCGCTCTGCTGGCGCACCCGCTCCACATAGTCCTTGTCGAACAGGTTGTTGACGTTCAGCTGCAGGTCGAGGTTGTGGTTGACCTTGTAGCCGAGCATGGCGTTGTGCACCCAGTAGGCATCCAGCTTGGCGCGGGTGCTGGAGCTGACGTTGCGCTCGCTGACATAACGAGTGCCGTAACCCAGGGTCCAGCCGGCCGGCAGTTCATAGGTGGTCCACAGGTTGAGCGAGCGCGGCGGCGTGTTGCCCAGGGCCTGGCCCTTGCGCGCGATGCCCGAGGCGGTGTTCGCCGCGTTGAGGATCTCACTGTCGAGGAAGGTGTAGTTGGCGAACACATCCCACTGCTCGCTGACATGCCCGGTGACGCCGACTTCCACACCTTGCACCCGCTGCTTGCCGGCCAGTTGGGTCGAACCGTCGGCCATGGTTTCCCGGGCGTTGCTCTTCTCTACGCGAAACAGTGCGGCGTCCAGCTCCAGGCGCTTGTCCAGCAGCTCCCACTTGGTGCCCAGTTCCCAGGTCTCGTTCTTCTCCGGCGCCAGGTCCTGGTTGCCCTTGCTCAAGCCGCCGCCGGTGGAGGCCAGGTTCTCGGCGGAAGGGTTGAAGGAATTGCCCCAGGCGGCATAGATGCGCCCGTTCTCGGTCGGCTTGAACACCAGCCCGGTGCGCGCGCTGGCCTTGTTCGTGTCCGAGGCCAGGCTGTCGCTCTTCACATGGCTGGCCGAGTATTTGTCGACATCGCCCTTGATCTTGTCGTAGCGCAGGCCGAGGTTGAGGTCCCAGCGCTCGCTCAGGGCGATGTTATCGAACAGGTAGTACGCCTGGCCCTTGAGGGTGGTTTCGGTATAGCCGCTGGTAGCCTTGTTGACCGGGCCGTTCCAGCGCCCGGGCGGGCTGCCAAGGGCGTAGCCGTTGCGCGGATACAGGGCCGTGCTCAGGCCATGGTTGTAGGTCTTCAGGTCGAGGGTTTCCCGCGACAGTTCCAGGCCCGCCACCAGGTCGTGGCGCATGCCGGCGAATTCGAAGTCGCCGATCAGGTTGCTCTGGTTGATCCACATCTCGGTGGTGGCGTCGCGCCCGTAGGCCTGGGGCCCGGCCGGGCGGTAGCGGCCCGCCGGCAGGCCACTGGTGTTGACATGGGACGCCGAGACGACGGTGTCGCGCGCGGTGCGGCTGTAGCGCGTGAGGTTCTGCAGGCGCAGGTGGTCGTTGAAGTCATGCTCGAAGTCGGCGGTGAAGGCGTTCTGTTCGATCTCTTCCTTGTCGAGGTTCTTCCAGCCGAAATAGGCATCGCGCTTGACCCCGGCCAGCTTCTTGCCGTCCAGCGCCGGCACGCCATAGTCCGGCAGGTTGTCGTCGCTCTGGTGGAAGGCGCTGAGGGTCAGCCGAGTGGCGTCGCTGAAGCCCAGGCGCAACGAGGGCGCGATGCCCCAGCGCTCGCGGTCGATTTTCTCGCGGCCGGGCACATCGTTCTGATGGCCCATCAGGTTGATCCGCACCGCGCTGTCCTGGCCGACACCTTCCAGCGGCTGGTTGCTGTCCAGCGTCAGGCGGTAGTAATTGTCGCTGCCGAGGCTGCCGCCGAGGCGGGTGAAGGCCTGGTTCTTGGGCTGTTTGCTGACCACGTTGATGCTGCCGCCGGTGGTGCCGGCGCCGCCGAACACCGAGTTGGGGCCCTTGATGACCTCCACCTGCTCGACGTTGAAGGTGTCGGAACGGTTGGTCTGCGCGCTGTCGCGCAGGCCGTCGATCTGCATGTTGCTGTTGGCCGAGAAGCCGCGGATGTTGATGCTGTCCCCCGAGCCGCCACCGCCTTCGCCGGCATTGAAGGTGATGCCGGACACGTTCGACAGCACCTGGCGCAGGCTCAGCGCCTGCTGTTCCTGGATCAGCTTGGGTGGCACCACGGTGATGGTCTGCGGGGTGTCCAGCAGCGGCGCCACGTACTTGGCGGAGGCCGAGCGTTCGGTGCGGGAACCGGGTTGCTCGGCCTCGACCTTGATGTTGTCCAGTTGCAGGGATTTCTGCCGTTCGCCGGCTTCGGCCGCGCCGGCGCAGGAGGCCAGGGCAAGGCCCAGGGTAGAGGCCAGCAGGCGATGTTGTGGCAAGGCAGATGGGGCTTTCGTTTGCATAAGAAACGCTCTCTTTTTTGGTGAGAGTGAATCCTATTTGAGATTGATTGCTAAGAACGGCTGCGAGGGGGCTACTTGCGGCTATCCCGCGAAATTTAGGACATTTCTCGGTGGAACCCAGTAAAAGTCACCACTGGGTATCGGACGTATGCTGCACTTAAGATAAAAGCCCGCTGGCTTTTTAGTGGTCACTGCCTAAGATGACCGGCCATTTCTTTATGCAGGAAGCCGTTCAGCGCGATGTCGGAAAAAGACACCATCTCCATGCAACTGGTGCGCGAAGCGCTGCTGCAAAGCTGCGCCCCGGGTGCCGCCAGCGATGAAGTGCTGCTCAAGGCGGGTATCGATCCGGCCCGGCTGGACGTCAGCGCCGCCCGCGTGCCCGCGCTGGCCTATGCCCGGCTGTGGCGCCTGCTGGCCCGGCGCACGGACGACGAGTTTTTCGGCATGGACCCGCGCAAGCTCAAATCCGGCAGCCTGGAGTTTCTCTGTCGCACCGCCATGGCCCGGCAGAATCTGGCCGCGGGCCTGGAATCCGGGCTGGCGTTCCTGTCGCTGATGCTCGAACGGCTGCCGGCCCAACTGGTGCGCCAGCAGAGCCTGGCGGAGATCGTCCTGCTGGAGGATGAGCAGGCGCCGCGCCGCGCCTTCACCTATTTCACCTACTGGATGATCGTCCACGGCGTGGCTTGCTGGCTGGCCGGGCGACGCATCCCGATCCTGGCCATCGAGCTGCGCTGCGCGGAACCGGATTTCTGCGACGACTACCAGGTGATGTTCTCGCAGAACCTGCGGTTCGACCGGCCGCGCACGCGGATGATCATTGCCGCCGACTGCCTGGATTTGCCGATCAAGCGCAGTGACGAAGAGCTCAAGCGCTTCCTGGCCCAGGCGCCGGCCAACATCCTGGTCAAATACCGCGACCCAGAGAGCCTGGCCAGCCGCATCAAGCACGACCTGCGCCAGCTGCCCGCGGCCCAGTGGCCCGAAACCGAGAGCCTGGCCCACAGCCTGTGCATGTCGGCCTCGACCCTGCGCCGCCGTTTGGCGGAAGAAGGGCAGACCTACCAGGGCCTCAAGGACGGGGTGCGCAAGGAACTGGCGATCGCCTGGCTGGCCGAGCCGCAGATCAGCTTCACGGAAATCGCCAGCCGCCTGGGCTTCGCCGACGCCAGCTCGTTCTACAAGGCCTTTCGCAAATGGTCCGGCTCCAACCCCGGGCATTACCGTAGCCTGATCCTCAACGAGCCGACCTGAGCGCCTCCCTGCAGCCGCTGGCGCAGCCTGCGATCAACCGGAACGGTCGCAAAGGCGTGCAGCGCGGTGTCTCTGATGCACCGCGTCAAGGCTGATAGCGAGTCCTGCGGCCTCGATCGCAGCCTGCGGCAGCGGCTACGGGGAACCTGGGTAGCCGCTGTCGAGCAGCGCGAGGCTGCGATCGGCAACGCAGTTGCCGCAAAACCTGAGCTTGCGGTGCGTCAGGCAGAGCGCGTCGCCCGGCTTGCGACCGCTGCGCGGTCGGTCGCAGCCTCGCAGGCTCGGCAGCGGCTACAGGGGCTTGATCGCCATGGGGTTCTTGGCCAAACCAGTCACGCAACTTGAAAGCTTTGACCATTGTCCCGCCCGGGCCGTGGCGCCAGTATTTGCCCGATGTCTTTGTGGTTCCCATTGGTTCCCATCCTAATAAGAACAGCGAGGGATTCTGGCAATGCGCGATTACCTGTCTGCCACGGCACACTTCAATTATCAGCACACCGTCGACGCGGCCCTGCAGGGCTCCTTGTCGGCCCTCAATGCCTGCGTCGAATGCTGTGACCGGCACGCCTTGCCGGGGCGCATCGCGCTGTTCTGGGAGGGCCGCGATGGCAGCAGCGCGACCTACACCTTCAGCGAGTTGCAGGACCAGGCCGCGCGTTTCGCCAACTTCCTGCTGGCCCAGGGCGTGGACCAGGGCGACAAGGTCGCCGGCCTGCTGCCGCGCAACGTCGAACTGTTGATCGCGGTACTCGCCACCTGGCGCATCGGCGCGGTCTACCAGCCGCTGTTCACCGCCTTCGGCCCCAAGGCCATCGAACACCGCCTGAACAGCTCCGGGGCCAAAGTGGTGGTGACCGACGCGGTCAACCGGCCAAAGCTCAATGAGGTGGCCGACTGCCCGACCATCGTCACGGTCGCGGGCGCCAAGGGCCAGGGCATCGTCCGCGGCGACTTCAGTTTCTGGGCCGAACTGGCCCATTACCCGGCGCAGTGCGAACCCGTGCTGCTGACCGGCGAAGACCCGTTCCTGCTGATGTTCACCTCCGGCACCACCGGCCCCTCCAAAGCCCTGTACGTACCGCTCAAGGCCATCGTCGCGTTCCAGAGCTACACCCGCGACGCCGTCGACCTGCGCCCCGAAGACGCATTCTGGAACGTCGCCGACCCGGGCTGGGCCTACGGCATCTATTTCGGCGTCACCGGCCCGCTGGGCCTGGGCCACCCGATCACCTTCTACGATGGGCCCTTCACCCTGGAAAGCACTTGCCGGGTGATCAACAAGTACGGGATCAGCAACCTCACCGGTTCACCGACCGCGTATCGCCTGCTGATCGCCGGCGGCGACGAGTTCGCCCGCTCGATCAAGGGCAAGCTGCGCATCGTCAGCAGCGCCGGCGAGCCGTTGAACCCGGAGGTGATCCGCTGGTTCGCCGACAACCTTGGCGTGGTGATCCACGACCATTACGGCCAGACCGAGCTGGGCATGGTCCTGTGCAACCACCATGGCCTGGAGCACCCGGTGCATGTCGGCGCGGCCGGTTTCGCCTCGCCCGGCCACCGCATCGTGGTGCTCGACGAGCAGCACCAGGAACTGTCGGTCGGCCAGCCGGGGATCCTCGCCATCGACCGCAGCCAGTCGCCGATGTGCTGGTTCAACGGCTACCACGGCGTGGTGACCAAGGCCTTCGTCGGCAACTACTACCTCAGCGGCGACACCGTGGAGTTGAACCCGGACGGCAGCATCAGCTTCGTCGGGCGCAGCGACGACGTGATCACCACCTCCGGTTACCGGGTCGGTCCGTTCGATGTCGAGAGCGCGCTGATCGAGCACCCGGCGGTGGTCGAGGCGGCGGTGATCGGCAAGCCCGATCCGGAGCGCACCGAGCTGGTCAAGGCCTTCGTCGTGCTCAGCCCGCAGTACCGCGCCGCGCCGGAGCTGGCCGAAGAACTGCGCCAGCATGTGCGCAAGCGCCTGGCCGCGCACGCGTACCCCCGTGAAATCGAATTTGTCAGCGAATTGCCGAAAACCCCAAGCGGCAAGTTGCAGCGCTTCATCCTGCGCAACCAGGAAATCGCCAAGGCTCAAGAGGCCGCGGCGCACAAGGCTTCGGCCTGAATTACCCAGGAACTCATGATGCACATCGAAAACAAGGTTTTTCTCGTCAGCGGCGGCGCTTCCGGTCTCGGCGCGGCCACCGCGCAGATGCTGGTCAAGGCCGGCGCCCAGGTGATGCTGGTGGATCTCAACGCCGAGGCTGTCGCGGCCCAGGCGCGCCAGCTCGGTTGCCAGAGCACGGTCGCCGATATCACCGACGAAGCGGCCGCCGAAGCGGCGGTGCAGGCCACGCTCAAGGCGTTCGGCGGCTTGCACGGGCTGGTCAACTGCGCCGGCGTCGTGCGCGGCGAGAAGATCCTCGGCAAGCACGGCCCCCATGCCCTGGCCAGCTTCAGCCAGGTGATCAACGTCAACCTGATCGGCAGCTTCAACCTGATGCGCCTGGCCGCGGCGGCCATTGCCGAAGGCGAACCGAACGCCGACGGCGAGC
Source organism: Pseudomonas sp. 09C 129 (assembly GCF_002843625.1). Classification (NCBI taxonomy): domain Bacteria; kingdom Pseudomonadati; phylum Pseudomonadota; class Gammaproteobacteria; order Pseudomonadales; family Pseudomonadaceae; genus Pseudomonas; species Pseudomonas sp. 09C 129. The sequence continues at coordinate 3,797,588 of NZ_CP025261.1, forward strand.
GCGGGGTGATCATCAACACCGCCTCGGCGGCGGCCTTCGACGGACAGATCGGCCAGGCCGCCTATGCCGCCTCCAAGGGCGCCATCGCCAGCCTGACCCTGCCGGCCGCCCGCGAGCTGGCGCGCTTCGGCATCCGGGTGATGACCATCGCCCCGGGCATTTTCGAAACCCCGATGATGGCCGGCATGAGCGACGAAGTCCGCGCGTCCCTGGCCGCCGGCGTGCCGTTCCCGCCACGCCTGGGCAAGCCGGACGAGTACGCCGCGCTGGTCGGGCATATCATTAGCAACAGCATGCTCAATGGCGAGGTGATCCGTCTCGACGGCGCCTTGCGCATGGCAGCCAAGTAAAGAGGATTGATCATGAACCAGGATCCGATCGTTATCGTCAGCGCCGTCCGCACCCCCATGGGCGGCTTCCAGGGCGAACTGAAAAGCCTGACCGCGCCGCAGCTCGGCGCCGCCGCTATCCGTGCCGCCGTCGAGCGTGCCGGGGTGGCCAGCGACAGCGTCGATGAAGTGCTGTTCGGCTGTGTGCTGCCGGCCGGTCTCGGCCAGGCGCCGGCCCGTCAGGCGGCGCTGGGCGCCGGGCTGGACAAGGCCACCCGCTGCACCACCCTGAACAAGATGTGCGGCTCCGGCATGGCCGCGACCATCGCCGCCCACGACATGCTGTTGGCCGGCAGCGCCGAGGTGGTGATCGCCGGCGGCATGGAAAGCATGTCCAACGCGCCTTACCTGCTGGACCGTGCCCGCAGCGGCTACCGCATGGGCCACGGGCGGGTGCTCGACCATATGTTCCTCGACGGCCTCGAAGACGCCTACGACAAGGGCCGGCTGATGGGCACCTTCGCCGAAGACTGCGCCCAGGATAACGGCTTCAGCCGCGAAGCCCAGGACGCCTTCGCCGTGGCCTCGCTGACCCGCGCCCAGCAGGCGATCAAGGACGGCAGCTTCAAGGCGGAAATCGTGCCGCTGCAGGTCACCGTCGGCAAGGAACAGCAGACCATCAGCGACGACGAACAGCCGCCCAAGGCCAGGCTGGACAAGATCGCCGCGCTGAAACCGGCGTTCCGCGACGGCGGCACCGTCACCGCGGCCAACTCCAGCTCGATCTCCGACGGCGCCGCGGCCCTGGTGCTGATGCGCCGTTCCGAGGCGGAGAAACGTGGCCTCAAGCCCCTGGCGGTGATCCACGGTCACGCGGCGTTCGCCGATACCCCGGGGCTGTTCCCTGTAGCCCCAGTCGGCGCGATCAAGAAGCTGATGAAGAAGACCGGCTGGTCGCTGGACCAGGTCGAGCTGTTCGAAATCAACGAAGCCTTTGCCGTGGTCAGCCTGGTTACCATGCAGAAGCTGGAAATCCCCCACGACAAGGTCAACGTCCACGGCGGCGCCTGTGCCCTGGGCCATCCGATCGGTGCGTCCGGCGCGCGAATCCTCGTGACTCTGCTCTCGGCCCTGCGCCAGCAAGGCCTGAAACGCGGCGTCGCGGCCATCTGCATCGGTGGCGGCGAAGCCACGGCCATGGCCGTCGAATGCCTGTATTAAGGAATCAGCATGCTGCCTAATGACGAACAACAGCAGATCAGCGACGCGGCCCGGCAGTTCGCCCAGGAACGCCTCAAACCGTTCGCCGCCGAATGGGACCGCGAGCATCGCTTCCCCCGCGAGGCCATCGGCGAGATGGCCGGGCTGGGCTTCTTCGGCATGCTGGTGCCGGAGCAGTGGGGCGGTTGCGACACCGGTTACCTGGCCTATGCCATGGCCCTGGAAGAGATCGCCGCCGGCGACGGCGCCTGCTCGACCATCATGAGCGTGCACAACTCGGTGGGGTGCGTGCCGATCCTCAAGTTCGGCAACGACGAGCAGAAGGAGCGTTTCCTCAAGCCCCTGGCCAGCGGCGCCATGCTCGGCGCCTTCGCCCTGACCGAACCCCAGGCCGGCTCCGACGCCAGCAGCCTGAAAACCCGCGCGCGGCGGGAGGGCGAGCATTACGTGCTCAATGGCTGCAAGCAGTTCATCACCTCCGGGCAGAACGCCGGGGTGGTGATCGTGTTCGCGGTGACCGACCCGGCGGCCGGCAAGCGCGGCATCAGCGCCTTTATCGTGCCCACCGACTCGCCGGGCTACAGCGTCGCGCGGGTGGAAGACAAGCTCGGCCAGCACGCCTCCGACACCTGCCAGATTCTCTTCGAGGACGTGAAGGTGCCGCTGGCCAACCGCCTGGGCGAGGAGGGCGAGGGCTACAAGATCGCCCTGGCCAACCTCGAAGGCGGTCGCGTGGGCATCGCTTCGCAATCGGTGGGCATGGCCCGCGCGGCTTTCGAGGCCGCCCGTGACTACGCCCGCGAACGGCAGAGCTTCGGCAAGCCGATCATCGAGCATCAGGCGGTGGCTTTCCGCCTGGCGGACATGGCCACCCAGATCGCCGTGGCGCGGCAGATGGTGCACTACGCCGCGGCCTTGCGCGACAGCGGCAAGCCGGCGCTGGTGGAGGCGTCGATGGCCAAGCTGTTCGCCTCGGAAATGGCCGAGAAGGTCTGTTCCGCCGCCTTGCAAACCCTGGGCGGCTATGGCTACTTGAACGACTTTCCGCTGGAGCGCATCTACCGCGATGTGCGGGTCTGCCAGATCTACGAAGGCACCAGCGACATTCAGCGCATGGTCATTTCGCGCAACCTCTGACTTTTAGCAGGAGCTGATCCATGAGTTACGAAACCATTCTGTTGGAGATCAAGGACCGCGTCGGCCTGATCACCCTCAATCGCCCGCAGGCGCTGAACGCCCTCAACGCGCAGATCGTCAGCGAAGTGAACCAGGCCCTGGACAGCCTGGAAGCCAATCCTCAGATCGGCTGCATCGTCCTCACCGGCTCGAAGAAGGCCTTCGCCGCCGGCGCCGACATCAAGGAAATGGCCGAGCTGACCTACCCGCAGATCTACATGGACGACCTGTTCAGCGACAGCGACCGGGTGGCCAACCGGCGCAAGCCGATCATCGCCGCGGTCAACGGTTTTGCCCTGGGCGGCGGCTGTGAACTGGCGCTGATGTGCGACTTTATCCTGGCCGGCGACAACGCCAAGTTCGGCCAGCCGGAAATCAACCTCGGCGTGCTGCCGGGCATGGGCGGCACCCAGCGCCTGACCCGCGCCGTGGGCAAGGCCAAGGCCATGGAAATGTGCCTGACCGGGCGTTTCATCGATGCGGTGGAAGCCGAGCGTTGTGGCATCGTCGCGCGCATCGTGCCGGCCGATGAGCTGTTGGACGAGGCGTTGAAAGTCGCGGCGCTGATCGCCGGCAAATCGCTGCCGGTGAGCATGATGATCAAGGAAAGCGTGAACCGCGCCTTCGAAGTCAGCCTCTCGGAAGGCGTGCGTTTCGAGCGCCGGGTGTTCCATGCGGCCTTCGCCACCGAGGACCAGAAGGAAGGCATGGCGGCGTTCATCGCCAAGCGCGAGGCGCAGTTCAAGGACAAATAGTCCGGGTTGTCGCTCGCCATGAAAAATCGCAGCCTTGGCTGCGATTTTTTTTGTGTGGTGTTTGTACGGAAGCTATCGCGGGTAGCGCGTGTGCCTGTAGCCGCTGGCGCAGCCTGCGATCGACCGGTACGGTCGCAAGACGGGCGACGCGGTTCAATGGATGGGCCGCGTCAGGGCTGACAGCGAGTCCTTCGGCCTCGATCGCAGGCTGCGCCAGCGGCTACATCTCGGCTTGCCCGCGAAGCTTTTGGGGTCACAACAGATAGTGCTTCAACTCCCGGGCGATCAGCATGCGCTGGATCTCGCTGGAGCCTTCGTAGATCTGGGTGATCCGCGCGTCCCGGTAGTAGCGCTCCACCGGGTAGTCCTCGAGGTAGCCGTAGCCGCCGTGGATCTGGATCGCCGAGGAGCAGACCTTCTCGGCCATTTCCGAGGCGAACAGCTTGGCCTGGGAGGCTTCCGACAGGCACGGCTGGCCGGCGCTGCGCAGGCGCGCGGCATGCAGGATCAGCAGGCGCGCGGCGTTGAGGCGGGTGTGCATGTCGGCCAGCAGGTTGGCGATGCTCTGGTGCTCGATGATCGGCTTGTCGAACTGCACCCGCTCGCGGGCGTAGGCCAGCGCCGCCTCGAACGCGGCACGGGCGATGCCCAGGGCCTGGGCGGCGATGCCGATGCGGCCGCCTTCGAGGTTGGACAGGGCGATGGCCAGGCCCTTGCCGCGCTCGCCCAGCAGGTTGGCTTCGGGGACGGTGCACTGGTTGAAGGTCACCGCGCAGGTGTCCGAGGCGCGGATGCCCATCTTGTGTTCGCTGCGGTCAACCACGAATCCCGGGGTGTCGGTGGGCACCAGGAACGCCGACAGGCCTTTCTTGCCCAGCTCGGGATCGGTCACCGCGAAGACGATGGCCAGCTTGGCGCGCCGGCCGTTGCTGACGAACTGCTTGGCGCCGTTGATCACCCACTGGCCGTCCTTGAGTTCGGCGCGGGTGCGCAGGTTGTGGGCTTCGGAGCCGGCCTGGGGTTCGGTCAGGCAGAAGCAGCCGATTGCCTGGCCGCTGGCCAGGTCCGCCAGCCAGGTCTGTTTCTGTTCCGCGCTGCCGTAGTTGAGGATCGGCCCGCAGCCCACCGAGTTGTGGATGCTCATCAGCGCACCGGTGGCGCCGTCGCCAGCGGAGATTTCTTCCACCGCCAGGGCGTAGGCCACGTAGTCGACGTAGGTGCCGCCCCATTCCTCGGGCACCACCATGCCCAGCAGGCCCAGTTCGCCCATCTTCGCCACCAGGGTGTCGTCGATCCAGCCGGCCTTTTCCCAGGCCTGGGCATGGGGGGCGATTTCACCGCGGGCGAAGTCCCGGGCCATGTCGCGGATCATCACCTGCTCTTCGCTCAATTCAATGTCGTGCATGGCTCAGCTCCGGCTGGGGTCGAAAGCGCTGAAGAAACTCGCCACATGCGCGGCGTCCAGCGCCTGCAGGGTCGGTGGGTTCCAGCGTGGGTTCTTGTCTTTGTCGATCAGCAGGGCGCGCACGCCCTCGATCAGGTCGCCGCGCTCGAACCACTGGCGGTCCAGGTGCAGCTCCAGGGCGAAACACTGTTCCAGGCTCAACTGGCGGCCGCGCCGGAGCATTTCCAAGGTCACGGCCATGGCCAGGGGCGAGCGGGTCGACAGCAGGTCGGCGGTGCTGGTGGCCCATTGATGAGTATCGCCCAGGGTCACTTCGCGCAGTTGCTGCACGATGCTCGGTACATCGGCCTGGGCAAAGAAGTGATCGATGGCCGGGCGCAGCGCCGCCAGTGGCGCGTCCGGCAGTTGCTGCACACCGAGCTTGGCCAGCAGGCCCTGCAGGTCCTTGAGCGGGGTGTCGTGCCATTGCAGGTTGTCGAGGCGCTGGTCCAGCAGGCTCAGCTTGTCGCTCTCCAGGTACCAGTCCGCCAGCCCGCAGTACAGGGCATCGGCGGCGCGAATCTGCACGCCGCTGACCCCCAGGTAGATGCCCAGCTCGCCGGGGATGCGCGACAGGAAATAACTGCCGCCGACATCCGGGAAATAACCGATGGCCACTTCCGGCATCGCCAGGCGGCTGCGCTCGGTGACCAGCCGCAGGTCGGCGCCCTGGACCAGGCCCATGCCGCCGCCGAGGACAAAACCGTCCATCAGCGCCAGCACCGGCTTGCGGTAACGGTGGATCGCCAGGTCCAGCGCGTATTCCTCGACGAAGAATTCCTCGTGCAGGGTCTGGCCGTTCTGGTAGCTGTCGTACAGGGTGCGGATATCGCCGCCGGCGCAGAAGGCCTTTTCGCCGGCGCCGCGCAGGACCACCGCGTGCACCTGCGGGTCCTGGGCCCAGGCATCGAGCTGGCGCTGCAGGGTGCGCACCATGCCGAGGGTGATGGCATTGAGGCCGGCGGGGCGGTTGAGGGTCAGGTGACCGATATGGTTGCGGACTTCGGCCAGCACGTCCTGTGGCGAGGCCTCGACCGACGTGGCGCCGGCGTCTCGCGTGGCCTGGGATGGAACCTGAGCAGTCATCACTAACTCCCTGCTTTTATTGTTCTTTATAGGTGTGTTCGCGCGCGAACGATGAGGGATCGTAACAGTGCAAATTTGCCATGTACAACCCGGATAACTGCAGGTTGGCTGTGCATTTTTGCATGGGCGCGCGGGGCTCGCGACAGCGCCGCCCATGGCCTGCCTTCAACGCCCGGAACACTTGAACAGCACGCTCTGGCTGGCCCGCAGCCGCTCCTCGCAGCCCAGGGGTTGCAGCTGCGCGCGATCCCGGTCCAAGTCCTTGGCCCGGCGCGCCAGGTAGAAGGCGCCGCTGGCGGGCAACTCCGCGAGGTCCTTGACCCGCCGCGCCTGCCCCGCGCTGTAGAACTCCCCTGAATAGGAGCGCCGCCCCCAGTAGTACAGCGGCGCGGCCTCGGTCGCTTGCAGGTCGCTCCAGGCCCGGGCCAGGGCTTGCTGGTTCTGTGGGCGCTGGAAGGTTCCGCCCTCGACCACCGCGACCGTCATCCCCAGGGGCAGGGCCAGCGCCAGGCCGGCCACCAGTTTGCCGGGGGCGTTCAAGCGCGTGCGCAGGGCCAGCGCCAGCAGCAGGCACCAGGCGGGCAGGGCGGGCAGCACATAGGTCCAGAGGATGTTGCCGGAGAAGGTGAAGAACAGCGGGGTGGTGAGCGCCCACAGGCTGATGAAGCTCAGGCTGGGACGCATGCCCGCCTGCTGCCGATAGACCCCGTACAGCAGGGGCAGGAACAGGCTCCAGGGGAACAGCGCCAGCAGCAGGTCCAGCCAGATGCTGCCGGTCGGGCGGGCATGGGCGCTGCCATACAGGTCGCCGGCCCAGTCGCTGATCACATAGCGTTTCCAGTGTTCGCCCACCAGGAAGTAATCGAGAAACCCGGGGCTGCGCAGTTCGGTCCATACATACCAGGGCAGCGCCACCAGCAGCATCAGCGTCAGGCCGCTGAACCAGGGCAGGGCCCGGAGGGCGCGCCATTGTTTGTTCAGCAAGGTCCAGAGCCCCGCCTGGACGCCCATCAGCACCAGCGCCAGCGGTCCCTTGGCCAGCAGCCCCAGGCCGAGGCCGAAGTAGCCGGCCAGGGCCCAGGCCCGGTCGCCATGCACGGTGCCGCGCCAGAAGCCATAACCGGCCAGCAGCACGGCGAAGCCCAGGGCCGGATCGGTCAGCACCACACCCGCCGAGACCAGGCCCAGGCTGGAGCTGGAAAACAGGATGGCCGCCACCAGCCCTGTGCGTTCGTCGTATTCCTCGCGGGCGAAGCGGATGACGATCAGGCAACTGCCGACATGCAGCAGCCAGGCGGGCAAGCGCGCGGCGAACTCGTTGATGCCCAGTAACTGCATGCCCAGGGCCTGGGTCCAGAAGGCCAGCGGCGGTTTGCCCCAGAAAGGCACGCCGTAGTCGAACATTGGGGTTACCCAGTCGTCGAGTTCGAGCATCTTGCGCGCCATTTCGGCGTAGCGCGCTTCCGAGGTGTCCATCAGGGGGTAAAGGCCGAGGGTCATCAGGCGCAGGCCCAGGATGCCGAGCAGCAGCCACCACAGGTGGCGGGTTGAAAGGTTGTTCATCGGATCTCGTCTTGTTCGTTGGACTGCAGGCTGGGCGGTGCTTCCAGCCGCCGGGGAAAACCGCCAAAGGTGCTGCGCAGGAAATACAGGGGGCGGCGCTTGACCTCGACCAGCGTGGCGCCGATGTACTCGCCGACCATGGCGATTCCCACCAGGGCCAGGGCCAATGCGCCGAGGATCAGGTGATGCACGTCGAAGGCCTCGATCAGCCACTGGCGCAGCAGGTAGCCGCCGGTCAGCAGCAGGGCCGCCAGGCTGAGCACGCTGAACCAGCGCAGGGGTTTGCGGGAGAACGCCAGCACGCCTTCCATGGCCAGGTCCACCAGTGCCATGGGGCTCCATTTGGACTCACCGGCGCCGCGGCGCGCCCGTTCGTAGGGGATTTCCACGCTCTTGAAGCCCAGCCAGTTGACCAGGCCTTTCATCAGGGTGGCGCGCTCGGGCATGGCGCGCAGCGCGTGCAGGGGCGCGGCGCCGATCAGGCGAAAGTCGCTGACGTCCGGCGGCACCGGGTACTTGTCCACCAGCAGGTTCATCAGCTTGTAGTAGAGCCGGGCGCTCAGGCGCTTGCCCGCGGTGTCGCTGCGCCGGTCGCTGCGCTGCATGTTGACGATGTCGTTGCCGGCCAGCCATTGGCGGACCATCAGCGGAATCAGTTCCGGCGGGTCCTGCAAGTCGGCATCGATAAACAGCAGCGCATCGCCGGTGGCATGATCGAGCCCGGCGGACATCGCCGACTCCTTGCCGAAGTTGCGACTCAAGTTGAGGCAACGTACAGCGGGCATGTGGCAGAACGCTTCCAATAAGTCGCAACTGCCATCCTGGCTCCCGTCATTCACATACAATACTTCGTAAGTTACCGGAAGTGTCTGCATCACCAACATCAGGCGGCGATGAAACTCGGGCAGGACATGAGCTTCGTTATAACAGCAGATAATAACGCTGAGCATGTCGTGCGTGTCTGGTTGAACGCAACTAGGCAACTTCATTTTTAAAAGTCCAGGTTCGGTTTATCCAGTAACTGACCAGGGTCAGGCAGAGGGTGCTGAGCACTTGCATCAGCAGTGGCGAGTCAGGTTCGAAGCGCAGCAAAAACAGCATCAGCAAGGCATTGCCGAGGTTGTAGCCAGCGGCCGTCAGGCAGAACCGCAGGGCCTGATCCGCCCTGGCCTGGCGGTCCGCCCGGGAGAAGGTCCAGCGCCGGTTGCCCTGGTAGCTGACCCAGGTGCCCAGGCCGGCCCCCAGCAGGCTCGCCAGCAGCGCCGGCATGCACGCGAGCAGGGCCAGGAACAACGCGTAATGACTCAAGGTGGCGAGAACGCCGACCAGGGCATATCGGGAAAGTTGCTGCAGATAATGATTGAAGGAGGTTTTTAATGATTGCGACATCGACAATTCCCAGAATGGCGAGCCCGTTAATTCTTCGAGGAGTTGTGTCGAGGTTAAGTGGGGTTTTTGTGAAAATATTGTTTGTCGGGTCGGGGAAGATATTTCACGAAGTAACCTGACAAATAAGACATTATTTGTACGGCGTCAGTAAAGTCGCGGTGTTGCCGGAGTTGGAAACAACTAAGCTTACTGCAACATGTCGTGGCTGTTATCCAGCTGTCAGCTTGTCATGGTCAGTCCCGGGCAAGAGTTGAAAACCTGGTTCGATGGCCGAGGCTCGCTACAATGGCGCTCGACTTTCGTGACCCAGAGGCAACATGGACATCGACCTGGCCCGCACCTTTTTGCAAATCGTCCGCAGCGGCAGCCTGATCGCCGCGGCCGAACGCCTGCACCTGACCCAGACCGCGATCAGCGCCCGGGTGCAGAACCTCGAAGGCCAGCTGAACTGCAAGCTGTTCGTGCGTAACCGCGCCGGAGCCCGGCTGACGGCCGACGGCGAGGCGTTCATCGTCTACGCCAACCAGCTGGTGCAGACCTGGGAAGCCGCCCAGCGCGACCTGCCGCTGCTGGCCGGTTATCGCAACGTGCTGCACATCGGCGGTGAAGTCAGCCTTTGCAACCCGCTGATGCTCAACTGGGTAAGGCGCTTGCGCCAGGCGATTCCCAGCCACGCGGTGCGCAGCCAGATCGCCGAGGGCGCGAGCCTGCAACGCCAGCTGGAACTCGGCGTGCTGGATGCCGCGCTGGTGTTCCAGCCGGTGTACGGGCCGGGGTTGCAGGTCGAGCAGTTGCTGGAGGAAAAGCTGATCCTGGTGCGCCTGGCCGGCAAACCCGAGCCTTATGTGTACATCGATTGGGGCGAGGATTTCCGTCGCCAGCACGACGCGGCGCTGCCGGACCAGGCCAAGGCCGCGGTGGGTTTCAACCTCGGGCCGCTGGCCTTGCAGTTCATTCTCGAAGGCGGCGGCAGCGGCTACTTCCGCACCCGGGTGGTGCAAAGCTACCTGGACAGCGGTGTGCTGGAACGGGTGGAAAAGGCTCCGGAGTTCAACTTCCCGACCTACCTGCTGTACGCCCGCGAACGGGATTCGGCGCAGCTGCAGCAGGCCTTCGAGGTGCTGCGCGAAGTCATCGCCAGCGACACCGACTGGTCGCAGCGTTGGGACCCGATGATCTGAGTTGGGGCAATCTTGAAAACGCGGCGCCTGGTTTTACGACCGCTTCGCGCTCGATCGCAGCCTGCGGCAGCGGCTACAGGGATTGCGGAGCCTGTGTAGCCGCTGCCGAGCCCGCGAGGCTGCGATCGACTGCGCAGCAGTCGCCAACGATCCAGCTGGGTCGTTGGCTCACACCCGCGGCGCCAACACCTCGCCAATACTGCGCCGGCGCGCATGGGCCTCACTGGCGTGGATCAGTTGTTCCAGATCTTGCGGGGTGACGTCGAAGAACTCCTGCATTTCATCCAGCGCCAGCTTGAGGTCGGCGGCGGTGATGGCCTGGGTATCGCTCGGCGGCTGATCGACGGGCAGTTGGGTCGCGGGTTCGCTCTGGCCCTTGGGGTAGCGGATGCGGGTCAGGTTGTTGTAGGCCAGGGCGCTGAGCAACAGGCACAGGGCCGCCAGCATCACCGGGCCCAGGGCCTGCCAGTCGAGGGCGATGGTGGCCGGGTCGGCCAGCACCATCGTCAGGGCCACGGCGCCGGCCGGCGGATGCAGGCAGCGCAGCCAGCACATCAGCACCAGGGACATGCCGGCGGCCAGGCAGGCGCTGCCCAGGGTGCGCCCGAGCACATGGGCCACCAGCAACGCCAGGACCGCGGCGCACAGGTAGCCGCCGAGGATCGACCAGGGTTGCGCCAGCGCCCCCGACGACACCGCGAACAGCAGCACCGCCGAGGCCCCCAGCGGACCGATCAGGTGCAGCGCCACCTCCATGCCGAACACCCGGCCGCACAACCAGACACTGAACAGCGTGCCCAAGGCCATGCCGATCGCGGCGCGGCTCCATTCCGAGGGGCGGGTATTGATGGCGGCGGGTTTCCAGCGAGCGAGCATGACGAAGCGATCCAATTCCGGTTTTGCGGGCAAAAAGAAGGGCTTGTCTGGAGCACCAGAAAGCCCTGAAACGTTCCAACAGTTGGGGGGAGGAACCGGCACAGTGTGCCGATCAAACCAAGCGCCTACAAATTCATAATAATGCTGTTTAAGTGCATTATTTTTGTACTGTGGCGGCCTGGGCCACCCGCCGTCCGCTCATGAAACACAGCAGGCCGCCCAAGGCGGTCAAGCTGCTCAGGGCATAGAACATGGTCGGCGCCGGGGTATGCACCAGCAGGTAGCCGCAGATCACCGGGCTCAAGGCGCCGCCCAGGGCCGCGAGGTTCTGTGCGCCGTAATAGCTGCCGCGCAGGGCCTCGGGCGCCAGGGTGTCGATGAACAGGAATTCCGCCGGGTAGATGATCATCTCGCCAAGGGTGAAGACGAACATCGCCAGGCACCAGCCCAGCAGGCTGTCGGCCAGGCTGAAGCCGATCAGGCCGAGGATGAACAGGCTGGTGCCGACGGCGATCCAGTAGCGCAGCTGTTCGCGCTTGAGGAAACGGCCGATCTGGTACTGCAGCAGGATCACGCTGATGGCGTTGCAGGCCAGCAGGGCGGCCATGGTGTCGAGGGCGCTTTTCGCGTCTTCGGTGACCAGCAGGTACTGCGACAGGTACAGGGTGAAACGCCCGTGGACGATAGTGCTGAGCAGGCAGCCGCAGGTGAACATGATCAGCGTGCGGTCGTTTTTCAGGGTCACCAGGGTGTCGAGGAAACTCTGCGGCTTGCTCAGCGAGGGCAGGCCCGGTGTGGCTGGAATGCCGCGCATCAGCAGGGTGCTGAGAAAGGCGATGGCGCCGGCGATCAGGAACGGCGCCAGCGGCAGGTGCCCGGCGATCACCACGCCGAGCATGGGGCCGGTGGCGTAGCCGATATTGGTCAGGGTGTAGCGCAGGGAGAACACTCTGGCCCGCTGACTCACCGGCAGGTTTTCGCTGATGATCGCCTTGGAGCCGATCAGGAACAGCGCCGAGGCGGTTTCGGTGATCACCAGGATCGCGGTGGTCAGGTAGAGGTTGTGGGCGAAGGTCAGCAGTACAAAGCCGATGCCGCTGGAGAGCATGCTCAGGATCAGCAGCCGGCGCTTGTCCAGGCGATCGAGGATGTAGCCGCCATACAGCGCGAGCAGCGTGGCGATGAACACCGCGACCCCCAGCAGCAGGCCGACGTCCTGCTGGTCGAGGCCGAGTTTTTCGCTGAGGAACAGGGTGAGCAGGGGACTGGTGATGGCGCGACTGACGACAATGGTCAGCGAGCAGATCATCAGGCGGCGGATAACCAGCGAGTAAGTGGCCACGGTGGTGCACGAGTCCTTGTTGTCTGAGTGGGCGACAATCCCTAGCGATCCTGGAGCCCCAGGCTTGCCATCCTCTGACAGTTGCGCGAGCACTTCAAGACAGGCCCGCACCCCATCTCAAATACCGCACCCATCTTCCGTAGGAGCGAAGCTTGCTCGCGATAAGGCCGGCACATTCAACGGCGGCGATGTGGCCTGTCAGGCCGTCATCGCGAGCAAGCTTCGCTCCTACAGTTGCATGGGGTGGGCAGGCAGTGTCAGGCGCATGGCGCAGCGCCGGGCCGCCGGCAGGCCATGGCGAGCTTCCTCGGCCAGCACCTGCCGCAGGCGCGGCCCCAATTGCTCGGTGTCCAGGGTGACGAAACCGCAGCGCTGGTAGAAGGGTTCATTCCACGGCAACTGGCGAAAGGTGCTCAGGGTCAGGGCGGTAAACCCCTGCTGACGGGCCTGTTCGCCCACCGTCTGCAGCAGGCGGCGGCCGATGCCGCGCCCTTGGGCGGCGCTGGCGACCGAGATCTCCCAGATATGCAGCGCGTCGGCGCAGGCTTCGGCGTCGAGGAAGGCGCACACCTCTTGGTCGAGCACCGCCACCCACACCCGCTGCTGGCGGATATGTGCGCGGTGCTGCGCGGCGTCGGACACCTCGGCGTCGGCCAGCCAGGCCAGTTCGGGGTCGCGGCGAAACAGCGCGGCGGCGCTGCGTTCGATGGCAGGGAGCAGGGGGGCATCGGCCTCTGTGGCCAGGCGGATTTGCAGAGTCATGGGGCGCGAGTGTAAGGAGCCAGGGCGCGACCGATCAACCGTTCAGGGGGGCGTGGTGGCGGGCAGGTGCAGCATGACGTAGTCGTTCTTGTCGAAACGCCCGCCGAGCACCGGGGTCAGTCGCGCCAACGGCGTGGCCTTGAGCGTCGCTAGATCGCTTTGATCCATGATCACCCAGGCCGGGCCTGGTATGGCTGCAAGGGCTTCGGGGCGCTCGGTGAACAGCGGCTGCAGGTCCTGGTCGAGGTGGACCATGAACTTGATGGCCTTGGCGTCCTTGCCCATATGGTGCAGCACCACTGGGGCCGGGTCTTGCTCGATCAGCTTCCAGGCGGCCAGGGTGAAGGTGCGGGTGTCGTAGAGCTGCCGGGCCAGCGGCTCGAACCCAAGGATATAGGCACTCCAGACGGCCAGCACGGCGCCCAGGGCCAGGCCGCCAATCCGCCAGCGCGGCATGCGCAACAGGCCCAGCGCCGCCAGCTGCAAACCGCCGAGCAACACCAGCAGAGGACTCAAGCCGGCCAAGGGTTCGGCAAAGCGCCGCTGCGCCACCAGCAACGCGGCTATCAGTAATCCGGGTATCAGCAGCCACAGGCCCTGGATACCCCGGCGCAACCAGGCCAGGCTGCGGCCCTGGACGTCGTGGAAGGGATAGGCCGCGACGATCGCCAGCATGGGCAACATCGGCAGCAGGTAGCGGGCTTTTTTCGCCTGGGGAATCGACAGGCCGATCAACACTAGCAGGGCCGCGGCGCTGCACAGCACCAGCAGCCTGCGCGCGCGATCCTGCTGCTCGCGGGGGCCAAGCCACACCGCCAGCCAGGTCAGGATCGCCAGCGGGTAGGCCAGGGCATAGTTGCCCAGGGAGCTGCTGAAGTAATAGAACGGGCCGCTGCTGCCTTCGCTGCCATCCATGCGCCCGGTGAACTGCATGCGGATCACCTCCTGCATGAAGGTTGGGCCGCCACTCAGCCGGGCCAGCCACAGCAACAGCGCCACGCATGCCAGCAACAACAGCAGGGCGCTGCCACCGAAGACCAGCATGCGTCGCCACTGGCCTTCGAGCAGGTAATAGCTGCACAGCATGCCGCAGGGAATCACCAGGCCGATCGGCCCGCGAATGGCGAACCCCGCGACCAGCAACGCGAGGATCAGCCACAGGCGGCGCGGCGCGGCGAAGTGATCGTGGGCATACCCCAGGTAAAACACCGCCAGGGCGATGGCGGTGAGCATCAGGTCGAGGGAGATGGCGCGGGTTTCGCTGATGAAGGTGCTGCTGAGCAACAGCAGGGCGATGCTGGTCAAGGCCCAGGTTTTCGAACTGGGCGCCAGCAGACGGTACATGAGGTTGACGATCAGCGCCCCGGCGATGGCCGTGGGCAGCCAGGCCGCGAGGGTCGTGACCCGGCCCGAGGCCAGGGCGAACAGGTCGATCAGCAGGGTCGAGGCGCTGGAGTAGTCAGCATAGGGTTGGCCATAGGTGGTGGGAAAAAAGCCCGGCCCATGGCGCAGCATTTCCTTGGCGAACAGCACGAAGCGCGAATCGAAGCCGATCACCGCCACTTGGCCGGTGTTGGCACAAAACAGCAGCAGGGCCAGCAGCCCCAGCCCCCAGGCTTGCCAATGCAGGGTGCTGGAAGGCGTGCTGCCGGCCCTGGGCATTCAGGCCTTGGCCCTGGCGTCGGCCCATTGTCGATGAGGAATCGGCAGCTGGCGCGACTCGCCGCGGCCGATCGGGAAGTAGGTGAAGCCATTGCGGGCCAGGCGCTCGGCGTCGTACAGGTTGCGTCCGTCGAAGATCACTGGGGCCTTGAGGCGCTGTTGCAGCAGTTGGAAATCCGGCGCCTTGAACTGCTGCCACTCGGTGCAGATGATCAGCGCGTCGGCGTCGTTGAGCACCGATTCCGGGGTGCCCATCAGCATCAGCTTCGGTTCGTCGGGGTACAGGCGCTGGGTTTCCTGCATGGCTTCCGGGTCGAAGGCGCGCACATTGGCGCCGGCGGCCCACAGGGATTCGAGCAGCACCCGGCTGGGGGCATCGCGCATGTCGTCGGTGTTGGGCTTGAAGGCCAGGCCCCAGAGGGCGAAGGTCTTGCCTTTCAGGTCGCCCTTGTAGAAGGCGTTGATGCGCTCGAACAGCTTGTGTTTCTGGCGTTCGTTAATGGCTTCCACCGCTTGCAAAAGGTCGCTGGAGCAATGGGCCTGCTCGGCGCTGTGGATCAGCGCGCGCATGTCCTTGGGGAAACACGAGCCGCCATAACCGCAGCCCGGGTAGATGAAGTGATAGCCGATGCGCGAGTCGGCGCCGATCCCCAGGCGCACCGACTCGATGTCGGCCCCCAGGTGTTCGGCCAGCTCGGCGATCTGGTTGATGAAGCTGATCTTGGTCGCCAGCATGCAGTTGGCGGCGTACTTGGTCAGCTCGGCGCTGCGCAGGTCCATGAACATGATGCGGTCATGGTTGCGGTTGAACGGTGCGTACAGGTCGCGCATCACGTCGCGGACTTCTTCGCGCTCGCAGCCGACGATGATCCGGTCCGGTCGGCGGCAGTCGGACACCGCCGAGCCTTCCTTGAGGAATTCCGGGTTGGAGACGATATCGAACTGCAGGGCGCGCCCGTCCAGGGCCTTTTCGATATGGGCTTTCAAGGTGTCGCCAGTGCCTACCGGCACCGTGGATTTCTCCACCAGGATCACCGGCTGCTCGCGGTGCCGGGCCACGGCGTCGCCCACCGACAGCACGTAGCGCAGGTCGGCCGAGCCGTCCTCGCTGGACGGCGTGCCGACCGCGATAAACAGCACCTGGCCATGTTGCACCGCGAGCTTTTCGTCGCTGGTGAAACTCAGGCGCCGGCTTTCCAGATTGTCGCGCACCAGGCTCGACAGCCCGGGCTCGAAGATACTGACGTGCCCCTGTTGCAGCTGCTGGACCTTGTGTTCGTCAATGTCCATGCAGATGACATCGTGGCCGACTTCGGCCAGCACGGCGGCCTGTACGAGGCCGACGTAACCACTTCCAAATACGCTGATTTTCATGGGGTATTCCTGGGACTTGTCGCGGGAGCAGGTCGTGAGTTGATGGTAATGACGCCGAGGATGACCAGCGCCACCCCCAGGGTTTTCGAGAGACTGAACGGTTCGTTGAACAGTGGCAGGCTGGCGGCCAGCAGGTAGACCAGGGCGTAGCTGACGCTGAGCAGGGAATAGGCCCGGCCCAGCGGCAGGTCGCGCAGGGCCAGCAGCCAGCAGAGCATCGACAGGACATAGGCGAGGATCGCCGCCAGCACCACGCCCAGCGCCAGCAGGTCGACCTGGCCGCCGGACAGCGCCGCCAGCCAGTCCGCGGGTACCGGCAGGCGGGTCATGCTCCAGCGCATGCCCAGTTGCGCGGCGCTGACCAGCAGCACGCTGCCCATGGCGAAGGTGAAGCCCAGAGCCCGGCTCATGCGTGGCGACTCAACAGCAGCACGCCTGCCAGTACCAGCGCGACGCCCAGCCAGTGGCGGCGGTCGATGGCTTCATGGAAGACGAAGCGGGCGATCAGGGTGATCAGCACGAAGTTCAGGCTCAGCATCGGGTAGGCGATGCCAACCTCGACCCGCTGCAGCACCAGCAACCACACCAGCAAGCCCAGGCCGAGGCTGGCCAGGGCCAGCCACAGCCAGGGCGAGCGCAGTTTGGCGAGCGCGCCGGAGGGCTGGCCACGCCAGCTTTCCACGGCGAACTTCTGCGCGATCTGGCCCAGGCAGGTCAGCAGGCAGGCGGCGAGCAGCAGCAACAGGCTCATGGCTGGCTCTGAGGGAAGATCAGGATCACGAGATTGCCCTGGTCATAACGTTTGAAATCCTGCGGCAACAGATCGATTTCGTAGTGCTCGTCGCCATTGACCCGCATCACCACGCCCACCTGGCCTTGCTTGCGGGCCTCGGGCATCCATTCGCCGACCTTGCGCAGGTCGATATAGCGATGCTGGGTGTCAGGATAGGCCAGGCCATATTTCACTTCGCCTGTCGTGTTGTACAAGGCGATATCCGGGCGCTTGAGGCGCCAGGCCAGGGCCGAGGCGGCGCCCAGGTCGTTGCTCACCAGGGTGTGGCTCTTCGCGAGTTCCTCGGCGTGATCGATGATGAATTGATCCGGCATCTTGTTGTAGACCACCGAGTTCGGCAGGCCGGCGGGCAGCAGGGCGATGAACAGCCAGCTGCCGAGCGCCGGCGCGGCCCACAGTTGCAACGGGCGGAAGGCTGGCAGCAGGTTGCTCATGTTCCAGCCAAGCAGGGCCAGGAACACCAGCACCAGATGCCCGGGCTCGTTGCTGTACAGCGGCTTCTTCAGTTGGAAGTACACCAGCGCCAACAGCAGCAACAGGCCCAGCACCAGGTTGAGCACAGCGTTGAGGCGGATGATCCGGGTTTGCCCGGCGTGCAGCCGGTCGCTCAGGCTATTGCCCATCAACAGCGCCAGGGGCAGCAGGCACGGCAGGATATAGGCCGGCAGCTTGCCCTTGCTCAGGCTGAAGAACGCCAGCGGCAGGATCAGCCACAGCAGCAGGAAACCGATGCTCGCCTGGCGCCGGGTCTGCCAGGCCTGCTTCAAGGCGCCCGGCAGCACCAGGACCCAGGGCATGCTGAACGCCACCAGCAACGGCAGGTAGTACCACCATGGCGAGGCGTGCTGGGCATCGTCACCGGCAAAGCGGCGGATGTGTTCATGCCAGAAGAAGAACCGCCAGTAATCCGCTTCCTGGGCATGTACCGCCAGGGCCCACGGCAGGCTCACGACAATCGCCACCAGCACCGCGACGCCGCCGTAGATGAACAGTTCGCGCAGGCGTTTCTGCCAGAACATGTAGGGCAGGGCGATCAGCACCGGCAGCAGCCAGGCGAGGAAACCCTTGGTCATGAAGCCCATGCCGCAGGCGAAGCCCAGGCCGGCCCAGGCCAGCAGACGGCCACGCAGTGTCTGGTTGTCCAGGGCGAACCACAGGGCCACCAGGCTCAGGTTGACCCAGAAGGTGAACTGCGGGTCGAGGTTGGCATAACCACCGGCGCCGACCACCACGCAGAAACTCATGTACAGCAGGGCGCAGACCAGGCTCTTGCGCGGGTCGTTCCACAGCCGCCTGGCCATCAAATAGGCCAGCAGTACGCTCAGGCCCATGCTCAGGGCCGAAGCGACCCGCACGCCGAACAGGTTCTGGCCGAACAGCGCCTGGCTGAGGGCGATCATCCAGTAGCCGGCGGCCGGCTTCTCGAAATAACGGATGCCCATGAAATGCGGCGATGCCCAATGGCCGGTCAGGAGCATTTCCTGGCTGATCTGCGCATAGCGGGTTTCATCGGGAATCCACAAACCGTGGGTGGCCATTGGCAGCAGGTAGAACAGGCCGAAGGCAATCAATAGAAGAGGCAGGGCCCAGCGTCTGGTCATGCGCCTTGCACCCCCAGCCAGCCTTCGCGGCCCTCGAGGGCGCCACGAATGACCTGCCCCTGGGGCAGGCTCTGCAAGGAGGCGGGCAACAGGTTGCCCAGGGTAGTGAAATGAATGTCGCGCTGGCGGGCTTGCGCCAGCAATTGACGAAAATCGTTGGCCATCAGAATCCCTTCGACCTCGGCGTGAATGGTGTAGACGTTGAGCCTGTCAGGGCTGAACCGGTCCAGGATGAATGTGTTGAAGTCATGGGCCGCGACGGCGGGCCCGACCACTTCGTCGAAGGTCGGCAGATCGACCGGAATCTGCGGGGCGCCCAGGCCGCCATCCGCCAGCCGGGGCTGGAAGATCGACGTGCCGCGGCAATCGCTGTTGTAGCGAAAACCGAAGCCCTGCTTGGCCTCGATCACACGCTCGTCGGCGCGCCAGCCGGCGGCGGCCGAGCAATCGACGCGCTGGCCGAGAATGTCATTGAGGGTGTCGACGCCCTGACGGATCTGCTCGATCAGCTGCGCCTGGTTCCAGCGCCCGGCATTGGCCTGCCAGCCGTGGTGATCCCAGGCGTGCAGGCCGACCTCATGGCCGGCCTCCCGGGCCTGGCGCATCAGGTGCCCGAGGTCGCGACCGATCGGCTTGCCCGGCCAGGCGGTGCCGGCCAGCAGGATGTCCCAGCCATAAAGACCGGCGGCGTTGGAGCGCAGCATCTTCCACAAAAACTGCGGGCGGATCAGGCGCCACAGGTGGCGCCCCATGTTGTCCGGGCCGACGCTGAAGAAGAAGGTGGCCTTGATCCCGGCCTCGTCGAGCAGTTCCAGCAACCGCGGCACCCCCTCACGGGTACCGCGATAGGTGTCGACATCGATTCGCAGACCTGCCTGCATCAACATGCTTCTTCTTTAGAGTGCTCCGCGATTTCGAGCATGGCTTCGCGCAGGAAGAAGTCCAGCGTGTTGCCGATGGTTTCCTTCATCTCGACGGTCGGCTCCCAGTTCAGCAGGCGCTTGGCGTTGGCGATGCTCGGCTTGCGGTGTTCCACGTCCTGGTAACCGGCACCGTAGAAGGACTTGCTCTCGACCTCGCGGAAACCGGCGAACGGCGGGAAGTTGCCACGCAGCGGATGGGCCTCGAACTGACGCAGCAGCTCTTCGCCCAACTGGCGGATGCTGGCTTCGTTGTCCGGGTTGCCGATGTTGATGATCTGGCCGTTGCACACATCGTTTTCGTTGTCGACGATGCGCGCCAGGGCTTCGATGCCGTCGGCGATGTCGGTGAAGCAACGCTTCTGCTCGCCACCGTCGAACAGGCGGATCGGCGTGCCTTCCACCAGGTTGAGGATCAGCTGGGTGATGGCCCGGGAGCTGCCGATGCGCGCCGAATCCAGGCGATCCAGGCGCGGCCCCATCCAGTTGAACGGACGGAACAGGGTGAAGTTCAGGCCTTTGCTGCCGTAGGCCCAGATCACCCGGTCCAGCAGTTGCTTGGACACCGAGTAGATCCAGCGTTGCTTGTTGATCGGGCCGACAATCAGGTTGGAGCTGTCTTCGTCGAAGTTCCGGTCCTGGCACATGCCGTAGACCTCGGAGGTCGACGGGAAGATCACGCGCTTGTTGTATTTGACGCAGTAGCGGACCAGCTTGAGGTTCTCTTCGAAGTCCAGCTCGAACACACGCAGCGGGTTGCGGGTGTATTCGATCGGGGTGGCGATGGCCACCAGCGGCAGGACCACGTCGCACTTCTTGATGTGGTACTCGATCCACTCGGAGTGAATGCTGATGTCGCCTTCGACGAAGTGGAAATGCGGATGGTTGCGCAGGCGCTCGATGGCGTCGCAGCCGATATCCAGGCCGTAGACCTCGTACTTGTCGTCACGCAGCAAGCGCTCGGACAGGTGATTGCCGATGAAACCGTTGACGCCGAGGATCAGCACCCGGGTGCGCCGCGGGGCACGACCGGATTCGGCGCCGCGCAGCAGCGAGCCATCCACCAGGCCCAGCTCGTTGGCCAGTTGCGGGCCGCTGAGGTACAGGCCGTTGTCGTTGCGCTGGCCGGCGTTGATCAGCAGCGAGTCCTGGCCGCAGGCGATGCGCAGCGGGTCGACGCTGATCACCCGGCCCGGGGCCTGGCCTTCGTTGCCCTTGATGACCTCGGCGCTCCAGACGATCAGCTTGTGCTCGCCCACGGCGCAGAACGCGCCCGGGTAAGGCTTGGTCACGGCCCGCACCAGGTTGAACAGTTGCTCGGCCGGCTGGCTCCACAGCAGCTTGCCATCAGCCGCGGTACGGCGACCGAAGTAGCTGGCCCGGGATTCGTCCTGGGCGGTTTCGCTGACCTTGCCTTGCGCCAGGGCGGGCAGGGTGTCGCGCAGCAGGCTGGCGGTGGCATCGCGCAGCTTGCCGTGCAGGCTCAGCGCGGTATCGCTGCGTTCGATGGCCACCCGCTGCTGGGCAACGATCGCCCCGGCATCCGGGCGCTTGACCATGCGGTGCAGGGTCACGCCGGTTTCGCTTTCGCCGTTGACCAGCACCCAGTTGGCCGGCGCGCGGCCCCGGTAGCTCGGCAGCAGCGAACCGTGCAGGTTGAAGGCGCCCTTGCTGGCGGTGGCCAGCAGCGCTTCGCTCAGCAGGTTGCGATAGTAGAAGGAGAAGATGTAGTCGGGGTTGAGTTTGGCGATGCGCTCGACCCACAGCGGGTGGTTGGCGTCGTCCGGGGCATGCACCGGGATGCCTTTTAGCGAGCACAGTTGGGCCACGGAGCCGTAGAAGGTGTTTTCCTTCGGATCGTCGGCATGGGTGAAGACCGCGCCGATTTCATAACCCGCGTTGAGCAGGGCTTCGATGCCCGCGCAGCCGATATCGTGGTAGGCGAAGACAACAGCTTTATGACTCATGGCGAAACCTGATCGGAGAGAGTGGAAGTTAGACCGTCGACCGTGACAGCGGGAGCAGGGGCGGCAGGCTGGCTGCGCAGAACTTTTTCAATGAAGAAGCGTGGACGGGCACGCACATCGCTGTACATGCGGCCCAGGTATTCGCCCAACAGGCCCATGCCGATGAACTGGCCACCGGTGAACACGAACAGGATGGCGAACAGCACGAACATACCGTCGCCGGCCCATTCGGAACCGAACACCAGGCGCAGGAAGATCAGCAGCAGGGCGAACAGCACGCCGAGGCCGGCCATGCTGAAACCGATGATGCTCAACAGGCGCAGCGGCGTGGTGGTCATGCAGGTGATCAGGTCGAACATCAGGTTGATCAGGCGCATCGGGCTGTACTTGGAGTCGCCGTGTTCACGCTCGGCGTGGTTCACCAGCACCTCGGTGGTGTGGCGGGCGAAGCTGTTGGCCAGGATCGGGATGAAGGTGCTGCGTTCGCGGCAGGCGAGCATGGCGTCGACCACGCTGCGGCGGTAGGCGCGCAGCATGCAGCCGTAGTCGTTCATGGCCACGCCAGTGGAGCGTTGCACGGCGAGGTTGATCAGCTTCGACGGCCAGCGGCGCCAGGCGGAGTCCTGGCGATTGTTGCGCACCGTGCCGACCACGTCGTAGCCCAGCTCGGCCTGGGCCACCAGGCGCGGGATTTCTTCCGGCGGGTTCTGCAGGTCGGCGTCCAGGGTGATGATCACGTCGCCACGGCACTGCTCGAAACCGGCCATGATCGCCGCGTGCTGGCCGTAGTTGCGGTTGAGGATCACCGCCACCACCGGGCTGCCTTCGCGTCCGGCTGCTTCCTCGAGGATCTGTGCCGATTCGTCGCGGCTGCCATCGTCCACCAGGACGATCTCGAAATCGTGCTTGAGCTGGCGACAGGCCGCTTCAGTGCGCCGCAGCAGTTCGGGCAGGCTTTCTTCTTCGTTGTAGACCGGAATGACGATCGACACGAACTGGATTGGATAAGGTTTCAAGGTTTCAGTCCAGACAGGTTTTGATGGCGCCGACGACCCGCTCGACATCGTCGAGGGTCATGTCGGGGAACAGCGGAATCGAGCACAGGCGTGCCGAGTTCCATTCGGTGTTGGGTAAATGCACATCCGGGAAGCGCTGGCGGTAATAGCTGTGCAGGTGAGTGGCGACGAAGTGGATGCCGCTGCCGATATTTTGCTCCTGCAGGGCCTTCATGAATCCGTCGCGATCGATGCCGCAACGCTCGGCGTCGATGCGCAGGATGAACAGGTGCCAGGCATGTTGTTGCGGATACTGCGGCAGGTGCAGCGGTTGCACCGGCAGATCGCGCAGTTGCTCCAGGTAGGCCTTGGCCAGGATTTCACGCTGGCGATTGATCGCGTCAAGGCGCTGCAACTGCACCAGGGCGATGGCGGCATTGATATCCGCCAGGTTGTATTTGAAGCCGGGCTCGATCACCTCGGCCTGGGGCTTGCGCCCGTGGGTCAGGCGGTCATAGGCGTCGACGCCCAGGCCGTGGAACTTGAGCATGCGCACCCGGTTGGCCAGGGCCTCGTCGTCGCTGACGAACATCGCGCCTTCGGCGCAGGTCATGTTCTTGATCGCATGGAAGGAAAAGATCGCCGTGCCCCGGGCGCCGACGGGCCGACCGCGATAGGCGGTGCCGGCGGCGTGGGCGGCATCCTCGATCACTGCGATGCCGTGTTTGTCGGCCAGGGCGTAGAGCGGGTCGAGGTCGAAGGCGGCACCGGCGTAATGCACCGGGATGATCGCTTTGGTCCGTGGTGTGATCGCCGCTTCAATCGTGGCGGCATCGGTCATCAGGGTGTGCGGATCGACATCGACGAAGACCGGCGTCGCCCCCAGCAGGCAGATCATGTTGGCCGTGGAAACCCAGGTCTGCGAGGGGGTGATCACCTCGTCGCCCGGGCCGATGCCCAGCGCCAGCAGGGTAATGTGCATGCCGCCGGTGGCCGATGACAATGCCACCGCGTGCTGGCAGCCGACCCGCGCGGCGAATTGCTGCTCGAGCTCCTGGTTTTTCGGTCCGGTGGTGATCCAGCCAGAGCGTAGAACCTGCTCGACCGCAGCGATCTCTTCATCGCCAATACTCGGACGCGAGAAAGGAAGGAAAGCCTGGTTCATTGAGACCTCGGGAAAAAGGATTTCAGCAATCGAAAGAAGAAAAAGCGCCTGTGCCACAGCTGGGACTATTCAAAAAAGGCGTTTTTGGTTCGGTCATTGAAGTACGTCCATAAGTGAGGTCGGTGTGGTCGTCCATGCCTGATTGCAGTAAAGACCATGCGGGGTAAAAGTAAAGCCATATCAGTGTGTTAGCTTTTGTTTCGATTAGATGACCGGGCTGATTTCCTGCGTCTATGAATGGATTCAGGTTAAGCGGAAAAATGTGAAACGAACATGAAAAAAAGGCCAACGGAGCGTTTATCTTTCACCTAGACAGCCAGTGTTCAGACTTCGCCACTAGTTGATCGGGAAAACCCCTGTTACAGCATCCCCAAGGGCTTCTTTTTCGCGGATAACATGGATGAAAGTCATTTGGCCAAGAGAGTTTTCTGCCTTTGCAGATGCCGCTGTTTTTCAAGCACCACCTGAACCAAGGAGCATCCGTTTGCACACCGCCGATCCGTGGACGCTTGATCTTGCTGCCTTGACACCTTCGGGGCGCTCGACCATGGCGACCGATACGACCTTTGATAGGACCATGGCGTTCCCGTCGTATACTCCGTCGGGCTTGTAGCGGTGCTCGATCGTTTGCCTGAAGTCAAACCATGTGGAAAAAACCGGCGCTATTGTCGGCGGAATCCGGGAGAGGGAAGACGCTGGCAATAACACTGCTCTCATTCACCGCTGAATAACCACCGGCCATTCAATAACGAATAGAAGCCAACAAGAGGCTCGTTGTGTGATTGACATAACACCCGCCAAAGGCGTTGCTCTTTTCAGCCTGTTGTTACTGCCGCTATTCCCGGGAACGATTCCTGTGCTCGAGGCGCACGAAGCCCTCGAGTTTCTGATCCCGGACGCGCCGCCCCTGACCATGGTCAATCAGGGCGATCGTCACGGCATAGTCGGCGACATTGTTCTGCGGGCACTGAACAACAGTGGATATGCCAGCGAACCCAGAACCCTGCCGTGGGCGCGGGCGCAGAAATACGCCATCGAAAATGACAACATCCTGATTGCGCCGCTTAGCCGCACGCCCGAGCGGGAAGATCGCTACACCTGGATTGCCCCGATCATGCCGATGGATCGGGCGTTTTTCAGCCTCGAGCATAAAGTGACGAGCTTCGAAGAAGCCCGGCAGCGTTTCAAGGCCATCGCCGTGGGGTTGGGCAGTGCCCAGGAAGAAATCCTGCGCAGCAAAGGCTTCGCCCCGGAGCAGATCTATGCGATCAAGATCGGCGAGAACCCCGCGCAATTGTTGTTGAAGGGCAGGGTGGACGCCTGGTTCAACGGGGTTCAGGAAAGCCGGTATATCTGGAAACGCGTCTCCAGCCGGCCGCTGTTGATGAGCCCACCCATGGTGAGTCATGAGCTGTACCTCGCTTGTTCCAAAGTGTGCGACGCCGAGGTCGTGACCCATGTTGCGAAGGCCATAGAGGCCATGCGCCGTGATGGTTATATCGAGAAAGTCAAAGACCGCTATCTGAATAACGCCCCTTTGGCAAAGTCTGGAAATTTATAATTAGCCGCTTCAGGTTTACCGACCCTGGTAGTAATTAGAGTCTGTCCGGTGAGCAAGAAAAGCTTATTCGGACAGCGCATCCTCGTTGAGCCGAATGACCTCGTTGAGGCTTCTAAGGGTGTTGTTGAAGTTGTCCTTGGCATGGTTGAGCTTCTTGAATTGCTCCGCCAGCTCCCTGGTTTTTTGCTGCAATGCTTCTTCGCGTTTATCCAGTTCGCACTGACGCGCTTCTTGTTGCGCCCGTACCGTGCTGTCGGATTGCCGATCTTCATCAAGTTGCCGTTGCAGTTGCTGTAACTGCTCTTCCTTCTGTTCGAACGCGCGCTCTTTCTCCTGCAGTTGGGACTCTCTGGAGTCCAGGGTCTGCTGTTGCGCCTGGCTTTGCAGTTTCTGTTGCTTGAGCCGATTGGCGATGCTGGAAAACTCCATCAGGCTCGCCTCGACATCCTGCAGGAAGTGCTCGGGGTCGGTGCCCGGGAAAGGCCAGGCTTCATCCTGGGGTTCGACCGGGGACTGCTGTTCGTCCGGTATTGGCAGGGGGCCGGCATCGGAGTAGCGAATTTCGGCTTCGGGCGCATCTGGCTGGGGGCTTTGCGTTGCGCAGCTGCCCGCAGCCGCGGTGGATTCGTGGTGTTCTTGCTCGGCGCTGTCGTTTGCCTGTTCGTCGAGCTGCGCCAGGGCAGCGTCGAGTTGCTGGTCATCGATGGCTGTGGGCAAATGCTCGGCCGCCGGGCCGAATTGAGCCGAATTCTGAAAGCTCAGCAGCTTGGCGATCCACTCTTTCTTGGTGCTCAACAGGCGATGGTCCGCGGCGGCGGCAGGGGGTAACTGTTGTTTGTTCAGGTCCAGCAGATGGTAGGGCACATCGCTTTCACGGTGTTCGCCGGTGGCTGCCTCGCGCAGGATCTGGCTGAACACGCGAATCGCCAGTTGCCCGTCCTCGTCCGAGTCCAGGGCCCCCAGGCAGTAATTGCCCCCTTCGTTGAATAACAAGGCGATATAGACGCGCAGGTTATCGTCATCAAGACTTTCGTTCAGGCTATAGGCGAGAAAGTTTCGACCTGCTTCTGGAACAGAAAAACTGCAGAGCAAAGCCGCTGTCAGCATTTGCTGCTCTTTGTTTTCAATGAAGATAGTGCGTAAGAGCATATGTCACCCAGTAAACTCAAGTAAAAACATGAGTGCTAGGATACTAGGAAATAATGTCGGCTGGCGTTAAGAGCAATACTCCGATTGCATAGGATAAATCTTATAATTCTATTGAATGGTCTTATTCATATGGATTTACACCCTCATTAAAAATACCAGCGTGTATTGTATTGCGCCCATTCCGGCACAACACAGCTGTTGATCCTGTTGCAACTATCCAATCTCAACCCCCTGCTGAATATGAATGGCTTTTAGCTGTTCACCTCAGACTTCTCTTGCTGAACCTGGAAGCCATGATCGAAATATCCAAACTAACCAAGTCTTTTTCCGGGCAGGTCGCGGTCGACGATCTGTCCTGTCATATCGGCCCGGGAGAAGTTCTGGGGATTCTTGGGCCAAACGGTGCAGGCAAATCCACCACGATGAAAATGCTCACCGGCTTTCTGGCGCCGACCTCCGGCACCGCGAGCATCCTGGGGTTCGACATCCGCACCCAGACCCGCCATGCCCAGCAGCAGATGGGCTACCTGCCGGAAGGCGCACCCAGCTACAGCGACATGGTGGTACAGGGCTTTCTTGAGTTCATTGCCAGTGTTCGCGGCTATCGCGGTGCGCAGAAGCGTGAGCGGGTGGACCGGGTGATCGACCTGCTGGAGCTCGGTGACGTCCGCCGGCAGACCATCGAGACCCTGTCCAAGGGCTTCACCCGCCGGGTCGGCCTGGGCCAGGCGATCCTCCACGATCCGCGGGTGCTGATTCTCGACGAACCCACCGACGGCCTCGACCCGAACCAGAAGCAACTGGTTCGCCAACTGATCCAGGACTTGGGCCAGGACAAGATCGTGATCATCTCGACCCACATCCTCGAAGAAGTCTCGGCCGTCTGTAACCGCGCCCTGATCATCAGCAATGGCCGCTTGCTGGCCGACAGCACGCCGTACGAGCTGGAGCGCAGTTCGCGCTATCGCCAGGCGGTGACCTTGCAGGCCGACGAGCCGCTGGACCTGCTGGCCCTGGTGGTATTGCCGGGCGTGGCGGGTGTCGAGGAGAACCCGGCCGAGGGCAGCCTGACGCTGCTGGCGCGGCCCGGTGAGGTGATTTTCCCTCAGGTCAACGCGCTGGTGACCGCGCGTGGCTGGAAGATGAAGCGCCTGGAACTGGAGCAGGGTCGTCTTGACGAGGTCTTCCAGACCCTGACCCGGGGAGAGTCGGCATGAGACAGTTACCGGTGATTTTCAAACGTGAGCTGGGCAGTTATTTCGCCACGCCGCTGGCCTTCGTGTTCATCGAGATCTTCCTGGTGCTCTCGGGCGTTTTCACCTTCTACCTGGGCAGTTTCTACGAGCGCAACCAGGCGGACCTGGCGCCGTTCTTCGACGTCCATCCCTGGCTCTATCTGTTCCTGTTGCCAGCCTTGGCCATGCGCCTGTGGTCGGAGGAGCGCAAGTCCGGCAGCATCGAATTGCTGATGACCCTGCCGGTGAGCTGTTTCGAAGCGGTGGTCGGCAAGTTTCTCGCCGCCTGGGTGGTCGCCGGCATCACCCTGCTGTTGACCCTGCCCATGGTGCTCACCGTGAACTACCTGGGGAACCCGGACAACGGCGTGATACTGACCGGCTATCTGGGCAGTTGGCTGCTCGCCGGCACCTACCTGGCGATCGGCTCCTGCATGTCGGCCATGGCCAAGAGCCAGGTGATCGCCCTGATCCTCGCCTTCATGGTGTGTTTCCTGTTCGTTGCCTGCGGTTTCTCCCTGGTGCTGGATGCACTCAACCCGTGGGCACCGCAATGGCTGTTGGACTTGCTGGCCTCGCTGAGCCTGCTGACGCATTTCGGCGCGATCAGCAAAGGACTGATCGATCTGCGCGATCCGCTGTATTTCCTCAGCGTGATCGTCGCCTGGCTGATGGCCACGGTGGTGACGGTCAACCTGAAGAAAGCCGAGTGAGGACGATTCGATGAAACGCATGCTGTATTCCACTTCCGGCCTGTTGCTGATTGCCCTGCTGTTCCTGGCCTTCAATCTGGTGACAGGGCTGCTGCTCACCGGTGTCCGGCTCGACCTGACCCAGAACAAGCTCTATTCCATCAGTGCTGGCACCCGGCAGATTCTCGCGGAGCTGAAACAACCGCTCGACCTGTATTTCTACTTTTCCGACAGCGGCTCGAAGGAACTGGTGCCAATGCGCGGCTATGCCCAGCGGGTCCAGGAACTGCTCAAAGTCTACGAGCGCGAGGCCGACGGCAAGATCCGCCTGCATGTCATCGACCCGCTGCCGTTTTCCGCGGAAGAGGACAAGGCCGCCGAGTTCGGCCTGCAGGCCGTGCCGCTGGGGCAGGGCGGGGCGCCCGTGTATTTCGGCCTGGCCGGTACCGATGAGCAGAACAACGCCCAAGCGATCGAGTTTTTCGCGCCGGACCAGGAAGAGTTCCTCGAGTACGACATCAGCCGCTTGCTGCAAACCCTGGCCAACCCCAAGCGCCCGACCCTGGGCCTTTTGAGCAGTCTGCCGGCCAACGGTGGCTTCGATATCCGCACGCAGAGCAAGACCGAGCCGTGGATGCTGCTCCAGGAGCTGCGTCGGGAGTTCGATCTGCAACAGCTCAAGCCCGATACCCAGGACATCCCGAAAGACGTCGACATCCTGATGTTGCTGCACCCGAAAAAACTCTCGCAGCCGACCCTGTACGCCATCGATCAGTTCGTGTTGCGCGGCGGCAAGCTGGTGGCCTTCGTCGATCCCTACAGCGAACAGGACTCCGGCGAGGAGTACTTCGGCATCCAGAGCAAGGACAAGTCCTCCAATCTCGAGCCATTGTTCAAGGCCTGGGGCATTCATATGCAGCCGGGCAAGGTCCTGGGGGACAACCTCTATGCCTTGCTGGAGAGTTCCGAGGAGGACGGGCGTCCGCTGCCGCGGCCGTTCACCCTGGGTGTACCGCAAGCCGCCTTGAGCCAGCAGGACCCGAGTACCGCCGGGCTGGAGTTCATTGCCCTGACCACCGCCGGCATCCTCGAACCGGTGGCCGGCGCCAGCACGCGCTTTACCCCGCTGATGTACAGCTCCGACTCGGCCAAGGCCTTCGAGGCGGACCGTTTCGACAAACCAGCCGACCGCAAACAGATGCTGCGCGACCAGGAACAGCCCAGCCAGCGTTATGTGATCGCCGCCCGGGTGCAAGGCCCGGTACGCACAGCCTTTGCCGACGGCATCGAGGGTCGCAAGGACGGCCTCAAGGAGGCGCAGCAGGTCAACCTGGTGGTGGTGGCCGATACGGACCTGTTGAGCGACCGGATGTGGCTGGAAATGCAGGACGTCAACGGGCGCCCGGCAGCGCGGCCATGGGCTGACAACGCCTCCTTCGTGCTCAATACCCTGGACAACCTCGCCGGTTCGGACGCCCTGAACAGCCTGCGCTCGCGCGGCCCCTACAGTCGTCCGTTCGTGGTGGTGGAGCAATTGCGCCGCGAGGCCGAAGCCAGCTTCCGCGCCAAGCGCTTCGCCCTCGAGGAGAGCCTCGAGGAAACCGAAGGCAAGCTGCAGCAGTTGCAGGGCTCGCCGGACAAGGGCGAGACCCTCAGCGCCGAACAGCAGGCGACGGTGCGCCAGTTCATGCAGGAGAAAACCCGCATTCGCAAGGAACTGCGCGAGGTGCAATACCAGCTGAACGCCGATATCGATGAGCTTGGAAGGACCTTGAAGATGCTCAATATCGCCGCGGTTCCGCTGCTGTTGAGCCTTGGCATGCTGCTGGTCTGGGTCGTGCGCTACCTGCGCCGGAGCAAGGACCTGTCGCGCAAGCCTGCGCCGCTCGGCAAGGTAGCTGGCTCGCGGCGAGCGTAAGTGACCAGGGCCCGACCTGCCATCCATGCGCCAGGTCGGGCCAGCGCCAGGGCGAGGCGCTGCTACGCTGGGAGCAACTCCCTGACCTGTGACCCCGACATGACTGACCCGCTCCCGTCCACGCCTGCTTGCAGCGCCCGACAACTGCTGACCGCCCTCGACCTGGAACCGCACACGGAAGGCGGTTACTACCGCCGGACCTTCCAGACGGACCAGCGGCCGATGCTCGCCAGTGCGGGCGGGCAGCGGTACTTGATGACCTCCATCTATTACCTGCTGACCGGGGATTCGCCCATCGGTCATTTTCATCTGAACCAGTCCGACATCCTGCATTACTTCCACCTCGGGGATGCCCTCGAATACTGCCTGGTGTTCCCGGATGGCCGCCTGGAAACCCGGGTGATGGGCAGCGACGTGCGGGCCGGTCAGTGCTTGCAGCTTCACGTTCCCGGCGGTGTATGGAAGGCTTCGCGGCTGCTGCCCGGCGCGGCGGGCTACGGCCTGATCAGCGAAGCGGTGTGCCCCGGGTTCGACTACGCGGACATGCAGCTGGGCTGCAAGCGCCAGCTCAGCGAACGCTTCCCGCGGCACGCCAAATTGTTCGAGCGGCTCTGCCAGCCCTGAAGAAAGCCAGCACGCGGATTGCTCGTTGCGATCAGTCAAGTGTCACTTGCGATCATTGTTGCGCCCGGCGCGCGGCGCTTATGGTGGCTCGGTCAATCGCCGTCGAACGACAGCTCCCCGACCCCCCTGCAAGTGACAGGAGAACACCATGTCCGATCTGAAACTGCATCCCCAGGCTGCCGCCTCCCTGCAACGCTGGCACGCCATGCTGGCCCAGGGTGACCTGGGCGCCTTGCCTGACCTGCTGGATTCGAAAGTGGTATTCCGTTCGCCCATGGCCCATACACCTTATCCGGGTGCGCCGGTGGTCTCGACCATCCTCAATACCGTGTTCAAGGTGTTCAGCGACTTCGCCTATCACCGTCAACTGGTCACCGCCGATGGCCTGAGCGTGGTGCTGGAGTTCAGCGCAAGGGTTGGCGAGCGGCAGATCAAGGGCATCGACCTGATCCGCTTCGACGAAGCCGGCAAGATCGTCGAGTTCGAGGTGATGGTCCGTCCCATGAGCGGCCTGCAGGCCCTCGGCGAAGAAATGGCGCGCCGTCTGGCGCCCTATCTGGCGGCGAGCAAGGCGTCTGGCTGAGCGGCGGCGAGAGCTGGGCCGCCCTGTGGAGGCCGGATCCTCGACTAGACTCACGCGATCGATGAAAGCGAGCACGAGGTTCCGGTCATGGCAAAAAACAAAAAGGGCGCCACCAAGGGTGCTCCCGCTGAACCCGCAAAACTGAGCAAAAAAGACTACGAGGACCAGTTGCGCCGCTTGCATGTGGAGCTGGTCAAGCTGCAGGAGTGGGTGCGCGAAAAAGGCATCAAGATCTGCATCGTCTTCGAGGGACGCGACGGCGCCGGCAAGGGCGGGACCATCAAGGCCCTGACCGAGCGCCTGAGCCCGCGGGTGTTCCGGGTGGTGGCGCTGCCGGCGCCGACCGATCGCGAGAAAAGCCAGATGTACCTGCAGCGCTACCTGCCGCACCTGCCGGCGGCGGGCGAAGTGGTGATCTTCGACCGCAGCTGGTACAACCGCGCGGGCGTCGAGCGGGTGATGGGGTTCTGCAGCGAAGAGCAGGCGGTCGCCTTCCTCAAGGCGGTGCCGCTGGTGGAGCGGGCGATCGTCGATTCGGGCGTGATCCTGCTCAAGTACTGGCTGGAAGTCAGCCCGGAAGAACAGACCCGCCGCCTCGAAGCACGGATCAAGGACGGGCGCAAAATCTGGAAGCTGACGCCGATGGACGTCAAGTCATACAGCCGCTGGTATGACTATTCCCGTGCCCGCGACGCGATGTTCAAGGCCACCGACACCGAACATGGGCCCTGGCTGGTGGCCGACTCCAACGACAAGCGCCGCGCGCGTCTCAATATCATCAGCGACCTGCTCAGCCGCATTCCCTACAAGGAAGTACCACGGGAGAAAGTGGTGTTGCCCAAACGCCAGAAGCCGGGCGGCTATCGGGAATCGGACCATCCGTTGCGACGGGTTCCGCAGCAGTTCTGAGCACCAGGCATCAGCCCATCTACCCGCCAAGGCCAGCGTCCGATGAACCATTCGGGGTCTTCTCCGCCCGTCCCGGAACCTGGCCGGATTGCCCGCCGGGACGCCGGCGACGAACAGCATCGCTGGAGCCGCTGGCTGCCGGGGCTGCGCATGCTGCGCGGGTACCGCGTGGCCTGGTTGCGTCACGACTTCGTGGCCGGGCTGGTGCTGACCACGGTGCTGGTGCCTGTCGGCATCGCCTACGCGGTGGCGTCGGGGCTGCCCGGCATCTATGGCCTCTACGCGACCATCGTGCCGTTGCTCGCCTATGCGCTGTTCGGCCCCAGCCGGATCCTGGTACTGGGGCCGGATTCCTCGCTGGCCGCGGTGATCCTCGCCGTGGTCCTGCCACTGTCCGGCGGCGACCCGCAGCGCGCGGTCGCCCTGGCGGGGATGATGGCGATCGTGGCCGGGGCGGTGTGCATCCTG
This sequence comes from Pseudomonas sp. 09C 129, assembly GCF_002843625.1. Classification (NCBI taxonomy): domain Bacteria; kingdom Pseudomonadati; phylum Pseudomonadota; class Gammaproteobacteria; order Pseudomonadales; family Pseudomonadaceae; genus Pseudomonas; species Pseudomonas sp. 09C 129. Next base: position 3,830,328 of record NZ_CP025261.1, read on the forward strand.
GCCGGCATCGCGCGCCTGGGGTTTGTCACCGAGCTGCTTTCCAAGCCGATCCGCTACGGCTACATGAACGGCATCGCGCTGACGGTCTTGATCAGCCAGTTGCCGAAGTTCTTCGGTTTTTCGGTCGAGGCCAACGGGCCGCTGAGCAACCTGTGGGCCATCGCCACAGCGGTGCTGGAGGGCAAGACCAACTGGACCGCCTTCATGGTCGGCGCGGCGACCCTGGCGGTGATCCTGCTGTTCAAGAACAGCCAGCGGGTGCCGGGCATTCTGATCGCCGTCACCGCGGCGACCGTCGCTGTCGCTGTGCTGGACCTTGCGGCAACAGCCGGTGTGTCGGTCCTGGGTTCTCTGCCACAAGGCCTGCCGACGTTCGCCATCCCCTGGATCAGCCGCGCCGATATCGGCCCGGTGCTGATCGGCGGTTGCGCGGTGGCCCTGGTTTCGTTCGCCGATACCAGCGTGCTGTCCCGTGTCTACGCGGCGCGGACCCACAACTATGTCGACCCGAACCAGGAGATGGTCGGGCTTGGCGTGGCCAACCTGGCGGCCGGATTTTTCCAGGGTTTTGCCATCAGCAGCAGCTCGTCGCGCACCCCCGTGGCCGAGGCCGCCGGCGCCAGGACCCAGGTGAGCGGAGTCATAGGCGCCCTGGCCGTGGCCTTGCTGCTGGTGCTGGCCCCGAACCTGCTGGAGAGTCTGCCCACCAGCGCCCTGGCCGCGGTGGTGATCGCATCGGCCATCGGCCTGATCGAAGTCAGCGACCTGCGGCGGATTTATCGCATCCAGCAATGGGAGTGCTGGCTGTCCATCGTCTGCACCATCGGCGTGGCCGTGCTGGGCGCGATCGAGGGCATCGGCCTGGCCATCGTGATCGCCGTCATCGAGTTCCTGTGGGATGGCTGGCGCCCTTACTCGGCGGTCCTGGGGCGGGCGGAAGGGGTCAAGGGTTATCACGACATCACGCGCTATCCCGACGCGCGCCTGATCCCCGGCGTGGTGCTGTTTCGCTGGGACGCCCCGTTGTTCTTCGCCAATGCCGAGCTGTTCCATGACCGGGTGCTGGACGCCGTGGCGGCCTCGCCAACGCCGGTGCGCTGGCTGGTGGTGGCGGCGGAACCGGTCACCAGCGTCGACGTGACGTCCGCCGACATGCTGGCGGAACTGGACGACACCCTGCACCAGGCCGGCATCAAGCTGTGCGTGGCCCAGATGAAAGACCCGGTCAAGGACAAGCTGAAGCGGTTCGGGCTGTTCGCACGCTTCGGCGAGGCGGCGTTCTTCCCGACCATCGGCGATGCCGTCGACAGCTACCTCGCGCAGCATCCGCTGGAGGGGGAAGGGCGCGAGGATCGCTGAGCGGCAGTGGCGCGACTCAGCGGCAAAGTCGCGGGTGATCAGGTCCCGATCTTGACCGGGGCCTCGTCTTCCAGGGGCGACTCAGGCGAACCGCATCGACAGTTCCACGTCGCCGCCGAAGGGCACGGACAGGTAGCCACTGGCGGGCGAACGGACCCCGGCCAGGTAGTCCGGGCAGTAGTCCGTGTTGTCGGCGACGATCAGCGCGCCCGGCCGCAGGCGGCTTTCGACCAGGGCCAGGATATCGGCATACAGCGCCTTGGCGCCGTCGAGCAGCAGCAGGTCGATGGACTCGGGGAGGTCGACCGCCAGGGTCTTCAGGGCGTCGCCCTCGCGGATTTCCACCAGGTCGGCCAGGCCGCCTTCGAGCAGGTGCTGGCGCGCCCGTTGCACCTTGGACGCCTCGAACTCGCTGCCGATCAGGCGGCCGCCGCCGTTGTCGCGGATGGCCGCCGCCAGGTGCAGGGTCGAGATGCCGAACGAGGTGCCGAACTCGACGATGTGCCGGGCCCGGGTGCTGCGCGCCAGCATGTACAGCAGCTCGCCGGTCTCGCGGGAAACGGGCAGCCAGAGGTCTTTCAGGCGGCCATAGAAATCCAGGTATTCGGTCTTGCTGTGCATCAGGCGTTCGCGTTCCTCGCGGGAGATGCCGGCGACGGCCGGGCTGGTCGCCGTATCGGCCTGCTCGAACAGGCGATCGAGCAGGGGCGCGAGTGGGGAGGTGGTCAATGTGCTGGTCATGGGGGCATCCCGTCCGAAGTTGACGCCTTGCGGCGCGTGGCTAAAATGCGATCAATTCGTCGCATTCAGAGGATATGAGCAAGTGACCCTCTCGGCTATTCGCATTGGCTGCGGCCCTGTCGGGCCATCATGAGCAACCGCCGGACCCCGCAGGTTTCCTCGCGCAAAGCGCCTAAACAGGCACGCTCGACGGAGCTGGTGGCGGCGATCCTGGAAGCCGCTACTCAGGTTTTGGCCAAGGAGGGCGCGCAGCGTTTCACCACCGCGCGGGTGGCCGAGAAGGCCGGCGTCAGCATCGGTTCGCTGTATCAATATTTCCCGAACAAGGCGGCGATCCTGTTCCGGCTGCAAAGCGATGAGTGGCAACAGACCACGCAGATGCTGCGCGGCATCCTCGAAGAGGGTGGCAAAGCCCCACTGGAGCGGGTGCGGGTGCTGGTCCGGGTGTTTATCCAGTCCGAATGCGAGGAAGCCAGGATGCGCGTGGCGCTCAACGACGCCGCGCCGCTGTACCGCGACGCCCCCGAAGCGCAGGCCGTGAAGGCGCAAGGAGAGCGGATCTTCCAGGCTTTCATGGAGGAGGCGCTGCCCGAGGCGCCACAGGCCACCCGCGCCCTGGCCAGCGACTTGATCACCGCCACGCTCAGCAGCGTGGGCAAGGACTTTTCAGAAAGCCCGCGCACCGCCGCAGAGATCAGGACCTACGCCGACGCGATGGCAGACATGTTCTGCGCCTACCTCACGCAACTGGCGCGCCGCGCTGACTGACTGGTAAAGCCGCAAGGTGGCCGGCCTGGCGCGCGCGGGCAAGTCTCCTGAAAAAGGGCGTTATTCAGCCATCAGCACCTGGGGTGACACCACCCATGCGCTGCAAGGCAGCTGGTACAGCAACTGCTCCGCCGTGCTGCCGATCAGGCGCCCCAAGCTGCCGCGATGGCCAACCCTGCCCATGACAATCACGTCGATGTCATAGGCTGCGACGTAACTGGCAAGGACCTTGGCCGGGCTGCCCATGATCATGTGCTGGCGTTCCGGCGCAATGCCGTTGCGTTCGGCCAGTTCGTCGAAGGCCGCAGCCTGTGCGTCGAACAGGGTCTTGGCCTTGCTTGTCGAGAAAAACGTCGAACTCTGGTCGAAGTTGAATTCGTCCGCGCCGATAGAGGACAGGTCATGGGCATAGACCACGTCGAGCTCGGCGTTGCAGGCGCTGGCCAGTTTGCTCGCCTCATGCAGTATCCGGTCGTTGAAGTCCTGGTACTGGTCATCGCGATGGAACGGGTCGACCGCCGCGACGATCTTGCGCGGCAATGCATGCTGCAGGTGGCTGACAAAATGCAGGGGCACCGGGCACTCACGCAGCAAGTGGATATCCAGGGGCGTGAAGAACACCCTCGACAGCCGCGATTGATGCTCCAGGGCCTTGATCAGCAGGGCCATGGGCTGTTCTTTGAGGTGCGTCAGGATTTCCTGCAGCGGGCTTTCGACCCATATCACTTCAGTGGTGACGGTGACACCCAGTTTGCGCAGCGGACGGGCCTGTTCTTCGAGCCACTGGCGATGGCGTTCGACATAACCCAGGCGCATCTGCTCCAGGGCCTGTTCGTTGACCAGGCTGGCCGTGGCCAGGCCTTCCAGGTAGTCGAAGGCGACGATGTGCAGGGCTGCGTCTTCGGCCCTGGCCAGGGCGGCGGCCCGATCGAAGGCGGGGCTGTTCTCCATCAGCGGCGAGGCGACCAGCATGAAACGTGATTGCTCGGACATGACGACTCTCCCAGGGGTAATTGACGGCAACGCGTCTTTGGCCGTGAAACCCTCTGCGATCCTGCCTGCGGCCGGCGGTGCGCGCTTGATCTGTATCAACCCGTCCGACAGTGGAGCGGGCCAGCTGACGTGTGGTCAGTCGCGAGGGGCCATTGATGAATTATTGATCATGATCAAGTCCAGGCCCTTGCTCCCGGCGCAGCCTGAAAGCCTTGCCGGGCTCAGCGCGGGCTCAAGGTTGGAGGATCGTCATGGCCACCATGAAAGCGGCAATTTTCGTTGAAAAGAACCGGATCGTGCTCGATGAAAAGCCGATCCCCGAAGTGGGGCCACTGGATGCCCTGGTGCGTATCACCACGACGACGATCTGCGGCACCGATGTGCACATCCTGCGGGGCGAGTACCCGGTGGCCAAGGGCCTGACCATCGGTCATGAACCGGTGGGAATCATCGAGCGGCTGGGCTCGCAGGTGCGCGGTTTTGTCGAGGGGCAGCGAGTGATTGCCGGGGCCATCACGCCCAGCGGGCAAAGTTATGCCTGCTTGTGCGGTTGCGCTTCCCAGGACGGCCCGGACACCCGCCATGGCTTTCGCGCCATCGGCGGCTGGAAGTTCGGCAACAGCATCGATGGCTGCCAGGCCGAGTACGTGCTGGTGCCGGATGCCCTGGCCAATCTGTGCCCGATCCCCGACGGCCTCAGCGACGAACAGGTGCTGATGTGCCCCGATATCATGTCCACCGGGTTTTCCGGGGCAGAGCGTGGCGAGGTCAGTATCGGCGATACCGTCGCGGTATTCGCCCTGGGGCCGATCGGCCTCTGCGCGGTAGCCGGTGCGCGGCTCAAGGGTGCCAGCCAGATCATCGGCGTGGATGCCGTGGCCGAGCGCATGACGGTCGCCAAACGCCTGGGAGCCACCCATGTGGTCAACTTCAAGGACGGTAACGTGGTCGAGCAGATCATGGCGCTGACCGATGGCCGTGGCGTCGACGTGGCCATTGAAGCGCTGGGTACCCAGGGCACCTTCGAGTCCGCCTTGCGCGTCTTGCGGCCAGGCGGGCGGTTGTCCAGCCTCGGTGTCTATTCCAGCGACCTGCACATTCCCCTCGACGCCTTCGCCGCCGGGCTGGGCGACTACAGCATCGTCAGTACCCTGTGCCCCGGCGGCAAAGAACGCATGCGCCGCTTGATGGCGGTGGTGCAAAGCGGCGGGGTCGATCTGTCGCCCCTGGTGACCCACCGTTTCAAACTCGACGATATCGAAGCCGCCTATGAGTTGTTCGCTCACCAGCGGGACGGGGTCATGAAGGTGGCGATTACCCCGTGATGCCCGGCCGGGCGACGCGGGTGCTTGAGCGGAGGCGATCGATGATCATCGACATCACAGCGAAACCGACAGGCCATGGCTGGCTCGTGCACATGGATGCCCTGACGGTGGGCTTCTGCAGCCTGGAAGCCGCGACGGCTTTCGTCGGTCAACTCCGGGCGCGCATCGATGCGCCGCATCCCTGGCCGACCAGCCCTGGCCAGACGAAGGCCCCCCCTCGGACAGCCGGCGACCGATCCGCTCCGGCTACCAGGAAGGGGGCTTGCCCTGGCCTGCTGAAGTGACCCTCGTGGCCAGGGCGGCAAGGTTCATCCACAGGGAGGCTCTATGAGCGCGACCCTTGGCCTGGAAGGCGCGGCGGCTGCGCTGGGAATCGGCTTGCTCATCGGTCTGGAGCGCGAACGGCACAAGGGGCGAGGAGACAGCCGTGCCTGTGCGGGGTTGCGCACGTTCGCCATTACCGCGCTGCTGGGGTATGTGGCGATGCAGGTCGGTGGTGCCCTGTTGCTGGGGATCATGGAGATCTGCGTGGCCTTGCTGATCACCGTGGCGTATTGGCGAAGCCTGGGCAGCGACCCGGGCGTGACCAGCGAAGTGGCGTTGCTCACGGTGCTGGCGCTGGGGGCTATGTGCGGCACGGCGCCGGAATTGGCGATTGCCATTGGCGTGGTGATGGCGGGGCTGCTGACGTATCGACAAAAGTTGCATCACTTCGCCCGCAGTCAATTGAGCGAAGCGGAAATGCGCGACGGGCTGGTACTGCTGATCGCCGCACTGGTCGTGCTGCCGCTGGCGATGTGGGCCGGCATCTGGCTGTACTGAAACCTGTCGCTTCGGGTAGCTGACAAAGATCAAGTCACCCGGCCCTGGAACGCTCAATCTGCAATTCCATTCCGTGTTCTGAGATGGCCGCGTGCCGAGGTGCCTTATGTCGCAGACCCAGCGTTTACTGCTCATTGCCCCTCCCTCCATGAACCGCACACCGGCATTCGACCGCGCTGCGGCGCTGGCCCGGGCGATGCAGTTACCCTTGCATATCGTGGCGTTCGATTATTTGCAGGCGCTGGCGGTGGCCGGCCTGTTCGCACCCGAACAGATCGCCCAGGCCCGGGACGGGTATCTGCAAAGCCATCGGCAATGGCTTGACGAGCAGGCTCGCTCGATGAGCGAACAGGGGATCGAGGTCACTCGCGAAGTGCTCTGGGTGCAGCATCCGTTCGAAGAAATCCTGCACTTCGTCAATGAGATGCCCCTGGCCCTGATCGTCAAGGATGCCGAAGAAGAGCCTGCCTTGAAGCGCGTGTTCTTCACTCCCCTGGATTGGCAGTTGCTACGGGACTGTCCGGTACCGGTGCACCTGGTGACCAATGCCCTCAACCCACGGCCACGCAACGTACTGGCCATCGTCGATGTGCTGCGCAGCGATGAGCAGGACAGGGTGTTCAACGACCAGATTATCGACGCCGCGATAAAGCTGGCCGGGCAGTGTGCCGCGGCACTCGAGCTGGTGCATGTGTATGACTGGGCCACGGTATATGCCCAGGACATGGGGGTTGGCGTGCTGCCGCTGAGCGTCGGGATCTACGAAGTGTTGGGCGAGGCGCAATTCGAGGCATTCGCGGCGCTGGCCGAACGCCATGGCGTGCCTCCAGAGCGTCGCCATTTCATCGAGGGTACGCCGCTGTCGTGTATCTGTGACTTTGCGACTGCCCACCGGACTGACGTCATTGTCATGGGAACCGTGCAGCACAAGGGGCTGAAAAAACTCTTGGGCAGCACCGCCGAGCAGCTTTTGCACCGGGCTCCGTGCAGCGTACTGGCGATAAAACCGGACAAGACGCTCTGATTGAGGATTGAATCGCCCGTGGCGGCCCGCTGGCCGGTACGCCACGGGGCGCTGGTTTACAGGTGGAGGCGATGGATGACCTGGCGGCTGTCGTCGGGATCGTGACTCCGTTCGAAACCCAGGGTCTTGGCCAGGTCACGCATGGGCGCATTGCTGGCGGCGTCGACCGAATACATCTGGCGAAAGCCGTTCTTGCGGGCAGCCTTGATCAGATGCTCCATCAATAAGGTTCCCAGGCCCAGGTGCGTCCATTCGTCGGCGACGGTTACCGCGCATTCGCATTCGTGCTCGCCCGTGGCGGCGTAGCGGCTGATACCGATCTCGATCAGTTGTCCGTTTTCGTGAGCGAGCGCGACGTACGCCATGTGCTGCTTGCCGTCGGTGTGCATCAACTGATCGAGCAAGGCGCCACTGGGGTCGCTGATCTGGGCGAGAAAACGCATGTGCCTGGATTCGGGAGACAGGCGCCTGATAAAGGCGTACTCCCGCTCGCGGTCCTTTTCCGCCAGTGGACGGATCAGCACATGATGGCCGTCCTTCAGCGTTTCGATCCAGTGTTCTCCGGGGACCGCGGCGTAGACGGCGGCGGCCCGTTCGTTGTGGTTTTTGACAGTGAGCATGATGGGGTTCTCCATACGGCCGAAAGGGGCCGCGCGGCAGGGCACACGCGGTTCGCTTCGTTTTACCCCGCTGATGACGGTCGGATCTGATCTGGATCAGACACCGGCGACAGGCGTCGCTCATCGAGTGGGATCTGATGTACATCAAGGCACTTGCCGGCGGACAAGGCGCACTCTAGGTCTATGCCGGCCTGTTCGACCGGTGCCTGAGCGAGGTGTGTGATGGGGCATTACCAACGTTTGCTGCTGATCGCCGATCCAACCCTGCATCAGTCGCCAGCCTCGCTACGGGCTGTCGCGCTGGCCAGGGCCAGCGGGGCTGTGTTGCATGTACGCGGCTTCGCCGAGCCGGCGCCGGTGGTGCATCTGTGGGAAGAGAGAGTCGACGAGGCGGGCTATCAGCGTTATCTGCGTCGCCATCGCCGATGGGTGGCCGAAGAGACCCAGCGGCTCGGCGACCAGGGGCTGGAAGCGACGGTCGACGTGTTGTTCACCACCCATCCGCTGCTGGACATCCTGAAGACGGTCGAGGAGCTCGGTCCGGACCTGCTGATCAAGGACGTCAGCCTGGAGCCGCTGCTCAAGCGGGTGTTCATCACGCCCCTGGATTGCCATCTGCTGCGTGAGTGCCCGATCCCCGTGCATCTGGTCAATCAGGCCCGTTACGGCTTGCCGCACAGGGTCGTGGCGGCGGTGGACCCATTCGATCCACCGACCCAGATCAGCGGCCTGAACGACACCATCATCCAGACGGCCAACGCCCTGGCCTTGCAATGCGATGCGCCACTGCACCTGCTGTACGCCTATGACCTGTCGCCGGCCTTCAATGGCGATGCACCGCTGGTCAGCGGTGGCTGGGGCATGGACGTCGTCGAGGAGCTGCGTGAGTCGTTGCATCTGGCGTTTGTCAGCCTGGCGGAGCGTTATGCCATCGCGCCGGAACGCCGGCACTTTGTCCCGGGCCCGCCGGTGCCCGCGATCAGCGATTTCATCGAGCAGTACCTGGCCGATGTGGTGGTGATGGGGACTGTGCACCGGATGGGGATCGACCGCTTGATCGGCAGCACGACCGAGCGGGCGCTGTACTCGGTGCCGGGCAGTATTCTGGCGGTCAGGTGAACGGTTCGGGCGTCACGGCGTGAGCACGATCGCCCCGTTGAACTGACCGGCCCGCAGGCGCTCCAGTGCCTGATTGGCATCGTCCAGGGCGAAGCAGGTGACGTCGCAGTGGACGGGGGTGTGCTGCAGTTCTGCGAAAAACGCGCTGCCGTCTTCACGGGTCAGGTTGGCTACCGAGCGCACGCTGCGTTCGCCCCAGAGCAGTCGGTAAGGGAATGCCGGGATGTCGCTCATGTGGATGCCGGCGCAAATCACGCAGCCGCCCTTGACCGTGACCGCCAGCGCCGCCGGCACCAGCGGGCCGACGGGGGCGAAGATCAGGCTGGCATCGAGCGGGTGCGGCGGCGCCTGATCCGAGGGACCGGCCCAACTGGCCCCCAGCGACCGGGCATAGTCCTGGCCCGCGCGGTCATCGGGTCGGGTGAAGGCATACACCTGCTGCCCCCGGCCCAACGCCACCTGAATCGCCAGGTGCGCCGCCGCGCCGAAACCGTAGAGGCCCAGGTGGCGCGCGTTCCCGGCCATCCGCAGCGCCCGAAAACCGATCAGCCCGGCACACAGCAACGGCGCGGCCTGGGTGGCCGGGAGCGCTTCGGGAATCGGCAGGCAGAAACGGGCGTCGGCGACCGTGTAGTCGGCGTAGCCGCCGTCCAGGTGACAGCCGGTAAATTGCGCCTGGTCGCACAGGTTTTCCCGGCCGGTGCGGCAGAACGCGCATTCGCCGCATGTCCAGCCGAGCCATGGAACGCCCACTCGCTGGCCGATCCAGCCGGGCGCGACGTCTGCACCCACCGCGGTCACCTGGCCAACGATTTCATGGCCGGGCACCCGTGGCAGCAGCGCCTGGGGCAACTCGCCATCGACCAGGTGCAGGTCGGTGCGGCAGACGCCGCAGGCCAGGACTTTGATCAGCAGTTGCTGGGGGCCGGGTGTCGGGACCGGGCGTTGTTCCTGTCGCAGCGGCTCGCCGGGGGTATGCAGGACCATAGCGCGCATGACGATTCTCCGGACGTGCAGGGTCAGCGCAGGGCCGAGCGGTGGCAACCTGCGACCAATTGCTTGAGCCCCTCCAGGTTCAGGACCTTGACTTCCCGCCCGGAAATTTCCACCAGCCCCTGGTCCCGCAGGTGCGCGATGCCCCGGCAAATGGTTTCCAGCCTCAGCCCCAGGTAGGAGCCGATCTCCTCGCGGCGCATTTTCAGGATGAAGTCCCTGGACGAGTAGCCTCGCAGGCTCAGGCGTTGCGACAGGTTCAGCAGGAAGGCCGCCAGGCGTTCGTCGGAGTTCATATTGCCCATCAGCATCAACATGCTGTGATCGCGCACGATTTCTCGGCTCAGGAGTTTGTTCAGGCTGTGTTGCAAGGATGGCAAGTCCTGGGCGAGTTTCTCCAGTTGAGCGAAGTGGATGGGACAGACTTCGCTGTCCTCCAGGGCGAACGCGCTGCAGGCGTGTTCGTCGGCACTGATGGCATCCAGACCAAGCATCTCACCCGATATCTGAAAGCCGGTGACCTGTTCACGACCGTCGATTGAAACCATGCTGGTCTTGAACGAGCCTATGCGGACCGCATACAGCGAGCGCAAGGGATCGCCGGCGCGATAGAGGGCGACGCCTTTCCTGACCTTGAAGCGTTGCACGATCAGGGTGTCCAGGCGCTCGATCTCCGCCCCGCTCAGGCCCAGCGGCAGGCACAGCTCCAGGACGCTGCAGTTGGCACAGGCAGCCTTGAGATGAGGATTGGGAGACGCTCGGGTGTCTGGCATGCCATGAGACCCCTTTCCAGATGGGTGAAGCATAGTTCCTGTGCCTTGCCAGGGCGGGCCGCTCGGCTGCTGGCGAAAAGCAGGCGACGAATGGGAAAAACACCTGCCCCCTCATCGAGCTCAGGCAGGACGCGCCAGGGGCGGGTCCTCAGGTTTATCTGCGCAGGGGCGCTTTTCGGCGCCTCGCGCGGGGATCTGACATAGATCAGAACCCTGGAGGCGCGCAGGGAGGAGTCTGGGTCGACACTGATGCCGATCCCGCGAGGGCGCAGCGGCTGCCTTCATCAACGGGCACCTGGCATCGAAGCCCACCTGTCTGGAGGTCGATCATGAGCCAGTACCAACGGTTGTTGCTGATCATCAACCCGGCTCAACGCCATTCCCATGCCATAGATCACGCCGCGGCCCTGGCCCGGGCCAGCGGCGCGAGCCTGCATATCGCGGCCTTGATGAGGTCGCTGGATATTCTGTGGTTGCTCGAAGAGGGCGATCGCCAACAGGCCCGGGAAAGCTACTTGCAGGACCATCGCGACTGGCTCAAGGCCCAGGTAGAAAACTTGCACGGCCAGGGGCTGGCCGTGACGATGGAGGTGGCATGGGTCGATGACATGCAGCAAGGCATCCTCGACCATGTCGTGGAAATGCAGCCCGACCTGTTGATCAAGCAGATAGAGCATGAGCCGCGGCTCAGGCGCGCGCTCTTTACCCCCCTGGACTGGCACTTGCTGCGCCATTGCCCGATACCGGTGTACCTGACTGGCGGGAATGGCAGCCTCTTGCCGCGCAAAGTCGTGGCCGCGGTCGAAGTGTCGGACACCAAGCCTGCGGACAACGAACTCAATGAGCGGATCATCCATGAGGCTTCCAGTCTCGCCTTGCAGTGCGATGCCGAGCTGCACCTGCTGTACGCCTGTGATATCTCCGCGGCCTTTCTGGAAAATATGAGCGGCGTCGGTCTGACCCTGGCGGACCTTACCCGCAAGCTGCGCGAGGATCTGGAACAATCCTTCCTCGCACTGGCCGAGCGCTTCGGCGTGCCTGCCGACTGTCGACACTTCATCAAGGGCCCACCCGTCTCGGTGCTGAGCGAGTTTGCCCACGCCCAGGATGTGGATGTGATCGTGATGGGCAGGAACCAGTCCCGCGGGCTGGCCAAGCTGGTGGGCAGCACGATCGAACATATTCTGTATCAGGCGCCTTGCAGCGTTCTGGCGGTCTAGGGGAGGGCACCGGAGCGGGCTGCGGGCAGAGCAAGGGCAGAAGGGCGCGGCCCTGGCCGGGATCGGGCGCCGCGCATCGCCGATGACCCATCGGCAAGGGTACCAAGGCTCCGGCAGGAAGCCGGGCTTGCGGTAAGGCAGGTGAAGCGTTACCAGGACGAGGTGTGCGATGTCGAGAATCCAGCGTTTATTGCTCATTGCCCCAATCGAGATGACCCGCACCCCGGCATTCGACCGGGCGCAGGCGCTGGCCAGCGCAACCGGTGCGATGTTGCACATTGTCGCTTTCGATCATGTCAACGCGCTGGCGGTGGCCGGCCTGTTCGACCACGACGCCATGAGCCAGGCCCGGGAAGGTTACCTGCAGGTGCACCGCCACTGGCTTGAACAGCAGGCGCGCTTTCAACGCTGCGAGGGCTTGCGGGTGACCACTGAAGTGGTCTGGGCCAGGTTGAGCCCGGCCCACGTGCTTGAGTACGTGAACGACTTCCACCCGGACCTGGTGATCAAGGATGTGCAACGGGTGCCGGCACTCGACCGGGTCTTCCATCGGCCTCTGGACTGGCTGTTGCTGCGTGATTGTCCCGCTTCCTTGCACCTGGTCAGCCGCGCGGAAAACCCCAAGCCGCTGAAGATCCTCGCCGCCATCGACCAGTCCCACCTGGAAGCGCTGACCCATGGGCTCAACGAACGGATTCTCGACCTGGCCTCGACGCTGGCAACGTCCTGCGGTGCGACCTTGCACCTGCTCAATGTCAGCAACTGGTCGGTGGTGGGTGACGCGGTGACGAGTGTGCCGACCTCGAGCCTCGACACCAGCTTGCGGGATGCGGTCAACGATGCCCAGCAAGAGGCCTTCGATCTGCTTGCCGAGCGTTATGGCATCGAGGAGGGCCGCCGACATTTGCTGGCCGGCATTCCCCATCAGGCGATCGAGCATTTTGCCCGCAGGAACGCCTTCGACATGGTTGTGCTGGGCACGGCCTGCCGCCACGGCGTCGAGGTTTTCGTCGGCAGTACCGCCGAGAACCTGCTGCACCATGCCCCCTGCAGCCTGATGCTGGTCAAACCGCCCGCCGAGACCGGCTGAAATGACCGTGGGCACAGCCACGGTTGATAAAAGTCAACGGTCGCAAGGGCGAAAGGAGCGATCAATAGCCCTCCCATGAAGGTTCAAGGAGACAGCCATGCGAATGTCATTTCTCGGCGCGGCTGGCACAGTCACCGGCAGCAAGTACCTGCTGGAGCATGAAGGCCAGCACGTGTTGATCGATTGCGGCCTGTTCCAAGGCTACAAGCAGTTGCGCCTGCATAACTGGGACCCGTTCCAGCTACCGGTTCGCGAGCTGGACGCCATTGTCCTGACCCATGCCCACCTGGATCACAGCGGCTACCTGCCGGTATTGGCGCGCAACGGTTACCGAGGCCCGGTGTATGCCACGGCCGCCACCTGTGAGCTGGTGAAAATCCTGTTGCGCGACAGTGGCCGCCTGCAGGAGGAAGAGGCCGAGTTCGCCAATCGCCATGGTTACTCGAAACACACCCCGGCGCTGCCGCTCTATACCGAGCAGGACGCGGAACGTGCCCTGAAGCTGCTGCGGCCGCTGGAGTTGCACCATCGGGTCGATATCGTCCCGGGTATGAGCATCCAGCTGCGCTGCGCCGGGCATATTCTTGGCGCGGCCACGGTGGAAGTCGTGGCCGGCGGCGTCACGCTGGTGTGCTCCGGGGACCTGGGGCGACCCAACGACCCTTTGATGTTCGCCCCGGAAACCATCGAGCACGCCGACTATTTGCTGGTGGAGTCGACCTATGGCGATCGCCGGCACCCCGTCGAGTCGCCGGAAGAGCAACTGGCACAGGTCATCAACCGTACCGCGATGCGCCGCGGCATCACCCTGGTACCGTCGTTTGCGGTCGGGCGCGCGCAATTGCTGATGTATCACCTGTACCGGCTGCTACAGCGGCGAGCGATCCCAGACCTGCCGATCTACCTCAACAGCCCCATGGCCACCGATGTCACGCGCCTGTACCAGCGTTTTCGCAGTGAGCACCGTCTCTCCCAGGAAGAGTGTGAAGGCATGTGCCATGTCGCGCATTTCGTGCGCACGACCCAGGAATCGATCAACCTGGATCTGCAACGCACGCCCGCGGTGATCATCGCCGCCAGTGGCATGGCCACCGGTGGCCGGGTGGTTCACCACCTCAAGGCGCTGGCCCCCAACCCGATCAATACGTTGCTGGTGCCGGGCTTCCAGGCCGGCGGCACCCGCGGCGCGCAGATAGTCGCGGGCGCCGAGTCGGTGCGTATCCACGGCAAGGATGTGCCAATCCGCGCCGAAGTAGTGCCGATGGAAACCTTGTCCGCGCACGCCGACGCCGATGAAATCATGCAGTGGCTGCGCGGGTTCAAGCGGCCACCGAAGCACACCTTTGTGGTGCACGGCGAACCCAACGCCTCGGACGTGCTGCGCCGGCGCATCAGCCAGGAGCTGGGATGGTCGGTCTCGGTGCCGGAGTATCGCGACAGCGTCGAGCTTTCCCTTATCGACCAGCCCCCACATCTGCCGTCCTGACAGCAAAAAGCCCCTTGCCGGTTTCCCGGCAAGGGGCAAACTGGCCCGGCTTCAAGTCGCCCCAGCCGTCCTGCCGGATTATTTCGCCACCTTCAGATTCCGTTAAGAAACACCACCGATACTCCTCCCGAACTTACCCAGGGAGGCATCCATCCATGCCTGATCACGACTGGCACATCGCTCTGCCTTTGCACTTCGGCCAAATCGAAGCGCCGCCGATGTGTCTTGCCAGGGCCTTGCCGGACGAGCCTCAGCGTCCGCTTTTCGAAGCCTTTATCCAGCGCCGTTTTCGCAAGGCCCACGGTGCCGACATCCGTCATTTCATGCCACAGCTGTTTGGCATGAGCAACAACGCATCGGGCGAGCTCTGTGCAGTGGCCGGCGTGCGCCTGGCAGGTCATGAGCAGCTGTTCCTGGAGCGCTATCTGGACGATCCGATCGAGCCATTGATCAGTGCAGCCGCCAATCGTGCCGTGGACCGGGCGGGCATCGTCGAAGTCGGCAACCTGGCCGCCAGCGACACGGGCAGTGCACGGCTGAGCATCATCGCCATGACCTATTTGCTGGCCATGGGGGACCTGGAATGGGTGGCGTTCACCGGCAACATCGGCCTGGTGAACAGCTTTCATCGCCTGGGCCTGAAACCCGTGACCCTCTGTGCCGCCGACCCACAGCGGCTGGGTGATGAACGGCACAGCTGGGGCAGCTATTTACTGATTGAGGATGACGTGGCCCTCGGCGAGGGTATCCAGCATGCCCTGGAACGTGAGGGCTACACCGTTGACTGGCTGCAGGACGGCGGTAGCGCCTTGCATTCGCTGCTCAGCGAAACCTTTGATCTGGCGGTGCTCGACCTCGGCCTGCCGCGCATGGACGGCCTGGATGTGCTGCGACGCCTGCGTGACAGTGGCTCCAACCTCCCGGTGCTGATCCTCACCGCTCGGGATGCCACGGAAGACCGCATCGCCGGGCTCGACGCCGGGGCCGACGATTACCTGATCAAGCCCTTCGACCTGGCGGAACTCAAGGCGCGCCTGCGCGCCTTGCTGCGGCGCAGCGCCGGCCGTGCCCAGATGCTGATCGAGCATGCAGGCATCAGCCTGAACCCCGGTACCCAGCAGGTCAGCTACCAGGGCGAACCGGTGGCCCTGACCCCCAAGGAATATCAACTGCTCCACGAATTGTTGTCGCCGCCTGGCCGCGTGATCACCCGCGACCACCTGATGCAGTTGCTCTACGGCTGGAGCGAGGAAGCGGAAAGCAACACCCTGGAAGTACATATCCACCACCTGCGCAAGAAGTTCTCCAGCCAGCTCATCCGTACCGTCCGCGGCGTCGGTTACCTGGTGGAAGGCCGCCCATGACCTCCATCAGGCGTCGTACCCTGACGTTGATCCTCGGGCTGCTGTTCCTTGGCCTGTTGATCATGACCGTACTCAACCTTCACGACAGCAATCATGAAATAGACGAGGTCTACGACGCCCAGCTGGCTCAGAATGCTCGCCTGCTGCAAGGGATCATGCGCATGCCGATGGCCAGCAAGGAGCACGCCGAGCTGTATCAGGCGTTCAACCAGGCGCTGGGCCAGGCAGCCCCCAAAGTCGATGGCCACCCTTATGAAAGCAAGATCGCGTTCCAGGTCTGGAACGCCCAGGGTGAGCTGTTGGTTCACACCTTGAGCGCGCCGGTCTTTTCAGCGGCGTCGGCCGCGCCCGGCTTCAGCGACGTGACCGATCCGAATAGCCGTAAATGGCGGGCATTCACCCTTGATGACACGCAGTACGGCCTGAAGATATGGGTCGGCGAGCGGGACGATGTACGCGCCGACCTGGTTGACCGGATAGTTCGTCACACCGTCGTCCCTAATCTGCTTGGCAGCCTGATGCTCGCTGCGGTGATCTGGCTGGCGATCGGCTGGGGCTTGAAACCACTGGTGGATATGGCGGCGACGCTGCGCGCGAGGCATCCCGGCTCTCTCGAACCGTTGCAGTTGATGCCGTTGCCCACTGAACTCGAGCCCATGCAGGCGGCCCTCAACCGGGTGCTGGCACAGATTCAGGAAGTGATGGGCCGTGAACGGCGTTTTATCGCTGACGCCGCCCATGAAATGCGCACCCCATTGGCGGTACTCAGGGTGCATGCGCAGAACCTGATGGAGGAGGGGAGCGAGGAGGATCGCCGCGAATCGCTCGAGCATTTGATTGCCGGCGTGGACCGAACCACTCGGCTGGTCAATCAGTTGCTGACGATGGCGCGTATTGAACCGCAAACGGACACCCATGCAGCACCCTGCATCGATCTGGCGGCGACGGTTCGCGAAAGCCTGGTCCAGCTGACGCCCTGGCTGTTGAACCAGGGGCTCGAACTGGCTTTCGATGTCGGCGAAGGCATCGGCCGTGTCAGAGTCAACGCGGCCGCCATCGATATCGCCTTGAACAACCTGGTGACCAATGCAGCAAACTTTTCGCCGCCCCACGGACTGATCACGGTGCGGCTGGCCAAGAAACAGGATCACTACGAACTGTCCGTCGAAGACCAGGGGCCGGGAATCAATGAGACTGAACGCGAGCGGCTCTTCGAGCGTTTCTATAGTCGCGGAAACGCTCAGGGAGCCGGGTTGGGGCTGACCATCGTGCAGGCCATTGCAGCGCGCCTGGGCGGGCAGATCAGATTGGAGAATCGCCACTCTGGAGGGCTGCGGGCGACGTTGGAGATTCGTCGCTTTTAATGCGACGGCCGATTGCTCTGTATCTCTGATGAATGATTGCCGTGAGCCATTACTGGGCTAGTCTGAGTCGTGTTGCCTGCTCTCTGGATGTGAGAGATGGCCCTCAGGGAGAAGCGGGTCTATTCAACACTCAACTGAAGGGAATTCCATGCCTATTTATTATGTTAACAACAAGGCGCAATCGAACGGCGACCATGAGGTTCACAAGACTGGGTGTACCTGGATGCCAAGCGATAAGACATTGCTTGGGGAGCATGCCGGCTGTTCTACGGCAGTTGCATCAGCAAAGAAAATTTACCCTCGCTCCAATGGATGCAAGACCTGTGCTAATGCATGCCACACTGGCTAGTTAACGCATATGAAGGGACGGGGCTACCGTCCCTTTTGATATAGCTAGCTGAGCGGCTTTCATTGTCATGCCAATGATCACATCCCCCCAAATTGCCCAGGACTTGGTCTGGTACTCAGGATCAAGGCCTGCCGTCTCTCTGTCTTTGTAGGCCCTGGTATCGAAGCGTTTGGCCCATTGCTGTTCGCGGGCATGGCTCACCAGCGAATCAACCAAGAGGTGTGTCTTAGCCGACAGAGTCATCAGGCCACAGGCGCCTCTTGCTCGCGGGCTTGCTTGGCGTTCGAAACGTCAAGGGTGAGGGGCAGGGCGACGCTGTTCTTGGCGGCGAGGATCTCGGCCATGACGCTTACGGCGATCTCGGCGGGGGTCTTGCTGCCGATGTAGATGCCGATGGGGCCGTGCAGGCGCTGGAGCGAGGCTTCGGTTTCGCCGAAGTGTTCGATCAGGCGTTCGCGGCGTAGCTGGCTGTTGCGCCGCGAACCGATGGCGCCGATGTAGAAGGCCGGGCTGTGCAGGGCCTCGAGCAGGGCCAGGTCGTCGAGCTTGGGGTCATGGCTGACGGCGACGATACAGGTGCGCAGGTCCGGGGCGAATTCGCGGACGATGTCGTCCGGCATGCCAACCAACTGTTCCACGCCCGCCACGCTCCAGCCGCCGATGTATTCGGGGCGGGGGTCGCAGACCGCGACCCGGAAGCCGTTGAACAGCGCCATGGTCGCCAGGTATTCGGCCAGCGCGCCGGCCCCGATCAGCAGCAGGCGGTAGCCGGGGCCCAGGGTGTTGACCATCTGCCGGCCATCGAAGATGAACTGCTCCGGGGTAGCGCTGATGGTCAGGGATACCTGGCCGCTGCCCAGGTCCAGGCTGCGGCGCACCAGCTTGCCGGCGTTGAGTCGGGTCAACAGCCGTTCGAGGGCATCCCTCGAGGGGGTGAATTCGAGGATCAGCTCCAGCGTGCCGCCACAGGGCAGGCCGAAGCGGTGCGCTTCGTCGGCGCTGATGCCGTAGCGCACCACCTGCGGCGGCCCGTCCGGCAGGCCGCTGCCATCGTAGGCGTTGGTGTAGCGGTGGATCAGGTCGTCCTCGATGCAACCTCCCGACACGCTGCCGACCACCCGACCATCGCCGCGCAGGGCCATCATCGAGCCCACGGGGCGAGGCGAGGAGCCCCAGGTGCGGGCCACGGTGGCGAGCAGCACGCGGTGACCGGCCTGGAGCCAGTCATGGGCGGTGCTCAGGACCAGTAGATCGATGCTTTCCATGGGGACCTCGGTTGTTCATGGGAGGGGTTGCTGGCAGATCCGCTCCTGGCCAGGGGGATCGCCAGCACCTCGCTCCTTTTTTCAGCGCATGTGCAGGATGATCGGGCTGCTGCTGGCCGGGTCGGTATGCCCGCGCAGCTTGCCGACCGCTTGCGCGTCGACCGCGCCGCCCGAATTGCCCCAGGTGCCGCGCACGAAGCTCAGGACCTCGGCGATTTCCCGGTCCGACAATTGCTCGCGAAAGGCCGGCATGCGGTAGGCATCCGGCACGCCGGCGGCGACCACGCGCTGCGAGCCGTTGAGGGTGATGTTGATCGCCGACGCGTTTTCCTTGGCCAGTGCCGAAGTGGCGCCCGCCAAAGGCGGCATCCACTCGGCCTGGCCCTGGCCGTCCAGGCCATGGCAGGAGGCGCAGCGGGTCACGTAGGTATGGGCTCCGGGGCTGTCCAGGCGGGTGGCGGCGGACACGGCCTGGTACTGCCAGGGCGCGCCGTCGCGCTGCGGATCGCCGGGCAGCGACTTGAGGTAGCGGGCGATCGCCGCCAGGTCCTCGTCGGCCATGAACTGGGTGGAGTTGTTGAACGCCTCGGTCATCGAGCCGTAGACCACCGCGTGCTGGTTACGCCCGGTCTTGAGGAACTGCACGATCTGCGGCTCGCTCCAGCGGCCCAGGCCGGTGTTGGAGTCCTGGCGCAGGCTCGGCGCGTACCAGCCGTCGAGCAGGGCGCCGGCGAGGAACGGCGCGCCGGACTCGTCCAGGGCCTGCTCGTTGAACGCCAGGCCGCGCGGGGTGTGGCAGCTGCCGCAGTGGCCCGGCCCCTGGACGATGTAGGCGCCGCGGTTCCACAACGCATCCTGCGCAGGCTTGGCCGCGTAGGGCGTGCTCGGGGCGAACAGGCCGTTCCACAGCGCGATAGGCCAACGCATGTTCAGCGGCCAGGGGATAGCGCTGGGGGCGTTGGGCTGGCTGACCGGTTGCACGCCTTTCATGAAGAACGCGTACAGCGCGCGCATGTCATCGTCGCTGAGCTTGACGTAGGACGGGTAGGGCATCGCCGGGTAGAGCCGCCGACCGCCCGGGGCGACGCCATGGCGCACGGCACGGTCGAAGTCGGCCAGGCTGTAGGCGCCGATGCCGGTGTCCCGGTCGGGGGTGACGTTGGTGGCGTGGATGGCGCCCAGCGGCGTGGCCATTTCCAGGCCGCCGGCGAAGGGCGCCTTGCCCGGCAGGCTGTGGCAGGCCACGCAATCGCTGACCCGGGCGACGTACTCGCCGCGGCTCACCAAGGCGGGGTCGAAGCGGGTCGCCGCGGCCTGTTCCTGCTCGAAGGGCGAGACGGGCTCGCGGGTGACATACCAGGCCAGCAGGCCTGCCGCGACCAGGCACGGCAAGGCCAGCCAGCCTGCGGTTCTTGCGAATCGGCGGTTATTCATGGGCAGTCCTTGTCGGTCAGCTGAAGGTGTATCGGCTCAATGGCAGGCTACGGATGCGCTGGCCGGTCAGCCGCGCCACCGCGTTGGCCACCGCCGGCGCCACCGCGGGCAGCGGTGGCTCGCCGACGCCGCCCATCTTTTCGCCACTCTCGACAATCCGTACATGTACCCGCGCCATGCGTGAAGGCGGCAGGATCGGGTACAGGTCGTAGTTGCGCGCCCGGGGCTTGCCGTCCACGTAGACCGCTTCTTCCACCAACGTCTGGGACAACCCCAGTGCCACGGCACCATTGACCTGGGCCTCGACGATCGCCGGGTTGACGATGCTGCCCGGGTCGATGGCCTGCCAGATGTCGTGGACCTTGACCTGGCCATTTTCGATCGACACTTCGGCGATCGCCGCCGTGTGCGAGCCGAACGGCGAGGCCATGGCCACGCCGCGGGCGCGGCGAGTGCCGTCCTCGGCGGTGAACGGGCCGCGCTTCCAGCCGCCGGACAGTTCGCCCACCGCCTGCAGCAAGGTGGTCAGGCGCGGGTTGTCGCGCAGCAGGTGCTGGCGTAGCTCGTACGGATCGCGGCCGCCTTTGTCCGCCAGTTCGTCGAGGAAGGCTTCGTAGAAGAAGTCGTTGAGCGAATTGCCCACCGAACGCCAGTAGCCGAGCATGGCCGGTCCCTTGACGTAGATCTGCGCGATGCGCTTGTTGGCAATGGCGTAGGGCTTGCCCGACAGACCTTCAAGGGCCGAAGGGTCGAGTTTTTCGCCCTGCTTGCCGGCGATGGCTTCGGTGGGGCCTTCGGTGGCGCTCACCGCTTCGATCGCCACCGGCAGCCCTTGGGCATCCAGCGCGGCCTGGAACTTGACCACGGCGACCGGGCGCAGCACGTCACGCAGGAACTCTTCCTCGCGGCTCCAGATCAGCTTGACCGGACGGCCGACGGCCTTGGCCAGGGCGATGGCCTGTGGGTAGGGACTGGCCGAGTCATAGAGGAAATGCCGGCCGAAAAAGCCGCCCAGCAGCGGCGAGTGCAGGGTGATCCGCGAGGGATCGAGACCGGTGCGCCTGGCGATGTCGGAGCGGAACATGTCCGGCGCCTGGTTGGGCAGCCAGACCTCCAGCGAACCGTCGGGATTGAAGCGCGCCAGGGCCGAAGGGGGCTCCAGCTGGGCGTGGTTGAGGTACTGGTTGTGGTAGGTGGCCTCGACCCGGGTCTTGGCGTTGGCCAGGGCGGCGGCCACGTCGCCTTCGTTTTCGTCGTCGCGGGCCGGGCCTTGCTGGGCGGCGAGAAAATCGCGGAACGCATCGCTGGAAAAGTCGGCGGGCATTGGCCGTACCTTCGAATCGGCGGACGCTTCCTGCCAGTCGACCTGAATGGCTTCCACCGCGCGCTTGGCGTGCCACCAGCGTTCGGCGACCACCGCCACCGCGCCGGGCAGCGGGTGAACGGAGTGCACGCCTTTCATGGCCTTGACCTGGGCCTCGTTGCGCAGGCTGCCCACGCTCATGCCCAGGCGCGGCGCGTGCTGCACGGCGGCGTGGAGCATGCCGTCGACCTTCAGGTCGATGCTGTACAGCGCCTTGCCGGTGGATTTCTCGTAGGCATCGACGCGCCGTACCGGCTTGCCGATCCAGCGGAACTGGCTCGGGTCGCGCAGGGTGATGCTGGCCGGGTCGGGCACCGGCATGTCCAGGGCGCGACCGGCCAATTCACCGTAACCCAGGGAGCGGCCGGAAGCGGCATGCAGCACCCGGCCAGGCTCGGTGGACAGCTCGGCCAGCGGTACGCCGAGCTGCTCGGCGCCGGCCTGCAGCAGCATGGCCCGCGCCAGGGCGCCCAGGCGGCGCATGGTCGGGTAGCTCATGCGCACCGACATGCTGCCACCGGTGATGCGCATGCCGTTCTCCATGACCACGTAGGCTTCGCCGGGCGGCGCGGCCTCGACCACGAAGGTGGCGGGGTCGGCGTCCAGCTCTTCACCGACGATCTGCGCCATGGCGGTGTGGGTGCCTTGTCCGCCTTCCATGAAGGGGCTGAGCAGGCGCACGCTGCCATCCGGGCGAATCTCCAGGAACGCCGGGACCTGGGTCCCGCGTTCCGCGGTGCTCGCCGTGGCGGCCAGGACCCTGGCCGAACCCAGCGGCAGGCCGAAACCGAGTACCAGCGCGCCCACGGCGGCGCCGGTCAGAAAGCGCCGGCGGGACAGGTTGACCGGTTCGTCCAGCGGCAGGTCCAGGAGGTCTTCAGCGAAATCGATGGGCTTGTTCATCAGGCGCTTTCCTTCTTGGCAGGCTGGGCGGCCAGGTCATGCACGGCGGCATGGATGGCGTTGTAGGTGCCGCAGCGGCACAGGTTGACCATCGCCGCTTCGATCTGCGCATCGCTGGGCGCGGGGCTGTGCTTGAGCAGCGCGGTGGCCGCCATGACCTGCCCGGACTGGCAGTAGCCGCACTGGGCCACCTGGTGCTCGACCCAGGCGGCCACCACGCGCTTGCCGACTGCGTCCGCCTCGATCGCTTCGATGGTGGTGACCTCGCGGCCGACCACACCTGCCACCGGGGTGACGCAGGCGCGCACCACATTGCCGTCCACCAGCACCGAACAAGCGCCGCACTGGGCCAGGCCGCAGCCGTACTTGGTGCCGGTCAGGCCCAGGTCATCGCGGATCACCCACAGCAACGGCGTGTCGGCGTCGGCATCGACCTGATAGGTCTTCTGGTTGATTCGTAGTTCCATGGCTCACCTGCTGATCATCGGTTGGTGTGTCTTTGTTTTTTCTTCAGGAGGCGCCACCAGGCGCGTCCTTGCTCAAGAAACGCGGGTAAAGGGGCGGATACGCCAATCCGCTGCCTCGTGCGCCGGGCTGGCCGCGAGCACGTCGGAGTAGGCCGGAAGGTCCAGCGAGAGAAAATGCGAGGAGGTGTCGAGGGTGTGTGCCAGGGGCGATGCCTGGCCGGCGCGGGCTTGGGTCATGGCGGCTGGCTCCTAGTGATCGGACTCTAGCCCAGGGGCCAAGGGTTTCCTATCCGATACCCGGCAAGCTCAGAGGATCAGGCAAGTATTCCAGAGGAATGCGCAATAACGCGGGGATGGAAGGCGTCGAGCAACTGCAACGAGTGACAGACAAGGCGGGGTTTATGGGCTGGCTACGGCTTGGGGGAGGGTTTGGAAGGAGAACGTCGCGATGAACCGTCGGGCCGCGCAACCTGTGCGCGACCCGACGGGTTTGATCCCTGCTTAGATCCGGTGGATCTGGGTGATGTGCGGCTTGCCTTTAATAGGCGCGTAGATTTCCACTACGGCCTGCCAGCTGTCCGACGAGCCAGGCACCGTTGCTTTCGACAGATAACGATAGTTCGTGCCGTTGACGACTTGGGTCGAAACTTTTTCAGGGGTGTAGTGCACACCCACGAACCCGGCCAGGGCCTCTTTGAATACTTCCCGATCCTTTGGAGTCAGTTCGTGGTAAGGAGTCCATCCGCCAACAAAGTTCTCTTGAGCCGACATACGATATATCTCCATATATAAGTTCCTACTCGTCTGGCTTTTCGGAGTCCGCCCCGTCTATTGAATGGTTTCCGGAATCCATTGTGCCGAGTGGGTTTCCCAAACGCCTGCTCATCGTGAAACAGGGTATGGGGAGAACACCGGCACGTACTGCACAAGCCGCGCACTGCAGGCCAGCAAGTGGCGGGCGCGAACCGTTGGTCATGGAGGATGAGGTGGTCGCCGGCTTCAGATCCTTGTGCCTGATGGAAACAGCCTTCGATGAATGATGACTGCCAGACCTCCGTGTCTTGTCTGCAGCAGCTGTGCTTATAGGGCATGCCGCTGGATGGCCTTAAGCTATCAGGCAGCAGTGAAAAGTATGTCCGCATTTGGCTGTGTGAGATGTAAGGCGTTGGCTATTGGCTACGAGCGGCCAGAGCCCTTGAACCTGCTATCAATATTGAAGGTTTATCGAAGGGCACAGCGCCGTCATCGAGATATCGGTTCACCGAATGCGAATGTTTGGCTGAGAAGCAAGCCGAATGAAGACGCTTTAAGGGATTAGCCTGTAGCCTTGAACGATTGCAACCTGCGAGTTTCTGTTTTGGCTAGAAGTGTAGATAGGCGCGACTATGAAAATGTAGACCGCCCCATCGTGGTCATGGCGAAGGACTACCCGGCCGCATATGCCGTGGCGCCGCATGCCCATTCCTGCGGGCAGCTCATCTACGCGGTTTCCGGCGTCATGGAGATCCGGACGGGCACAGGCCTGTGGCTGGTGCCGCCGCAACGCGCCTTGTGGATGCCCGCGGGAATCTCCCATGCCATGCAGACCCGAGGCAGCCCGGTGGCATTGCGCACAGCCTATGTTCGCCAGGATCGCTATCCCACTGATGCACCCGTGCACCCCGGCGCGGTACGGGTTTCGAACCTGCTGCGCGAACTCATCCTGCGTGCGGCGACGATTGCCCTTGATTATTCCGAGGACAGCCGGGATGGCCGCATCCTGAGCCTGATCCTCGAAGAGATTGCCTGGTCGCCGGAACAAGGGCTGCATTTGCCCACGGGCCGCGACAAGCGCTTGGTGGCCACCTGCGAAGCGATCCTGGCCAACCCACAGGATAATCGCACGCTGAACGACTGGGCCGGCCAGCATGGCGCGACAGCGCGCACGCTGTCGCGGCTGTTCACGGCCGAACTCGGGGTGCCGTTTCAAGTGTGGCGACAGCAGGCCCGCGTGATGGCGGCGTTGCCGCGCTTGGCCGCGGGCGAGCCCGTGACGACTGTGGCGCTGGACATGGGCTACGACACGCCGGGCGCGTTCTCGGCCATGTTCAAGCGGCTGCTTGGAGCATCGCCCAGCCGCTACTTTGCGTAGTCGACCGGGCGTGCGCTTGTCCTGTTTGACGTAGAGGTTGTCTTTCTGCGCGAAGCGTGACGAGAGGCGGGGCAACACACTATCAAGTGATTCGGCGGCCTACTGTCCGCCGCCACGATTGATAGGGCTTCCATGGACTCGCATGCAGCACAACGGCGCTTTCTCCTGCTGATCCTCAGCTCCACCTTTCTGCAAGGCTCGTCCTTCGTCGCCAGCAAGATTGTCCTGAGTGAATTGCCGCCGCTGTGGCTGGCGGCGCTGCGGTTTTTCGTGGCGGCTCTCTCGCTGCTGCCCTGGTTGTGGCTGCGCCACCGTGC
This sequence comes from Pseudomonas sp. 09C 129, assembly GCF_002843625.1. Classification (NCBI taxonomy): domain Bacteria; kingdom Pseudomonadati; phylum Pseudomonadota; class Gammaproteobacteria; order Pseudomonadales; family Pseudomonadaceae; genus Pseudomonas; species Pseudomonas sp. 09C 129. Next base: position 3,855,618 of record NZ_CP025261.1, read on the forward strand.
CCGGGTCGCTGCCGGCACAGCGGTTCCGGTCAAGGTCATGCCCTGGCTGCGACTGACCATCATCGGCCTGTTGCAGACGACCGGTGTCATGGCGTTCCTGACCATGGGCCTGACGCAGACCAGTGCATCCAAGGCGGCAATCCTGATGGCCAGCAATCCGCTGTTGGTGGCGCTGCTGGCCGGCATCCTGCTCAAGGAGCGGGTACGCCCCCTGGCCTGGCTGGGCCTGCTGCTGGCCTTCGCCGGGGTGGTGGTCTGCATCGGTGTGCAGTCGGTGATGACCGGCGCAATCGGCCCCGCGGAAGCGCTGGTCATGGCGGGCTCGACCTGCTGGGCTCTCGCCACGCTGGCCATTCCCGCTTCGACGGGGGCCATGGGATTGTGGTTCGCGGCCCTGCATACGGGCGGCGCCGTGCGCACCAGCGGCTTCCTGTTTCTGTGCCCTTTCTTTGCCGCGCTGATCACCTTCGCCATCAGCGGCGACATGCTTTCCACCCACGAAATGCTGGGTGGCGTGATGATCGCCGTAGGCATTGTCTTGCTGTCCCGGACACCGGCCGCGCGGCCGGCCAGTCATTCCTCGCCCCGGGAAACCTCTTCATGACCCCCACAAATCCGCGCTGCTGGTGAAGGGGAGGAGGGCATGGCTGCTTTTGGCCAACCTGTGGGGCAACTTTAGCCTCGCGCATCAAAGCGTTTCGCCCATTGCTGCTCGCGGGCATGACTCACCAGCAGGTCCACGAAGACCCGCGTCTTGGCCGGCAGCAGTTTCTGCCCGGCGAAGTACAGCGAGATGGGCCCCGCATCGACATACCAGTCCGGCAGTACCCGTTCAAGGGCGCCACTTTGCAGATGCTCAAGCACGTCGGGAATCGCCAATAGCGCCACGCCCAGCCCCATGAGCGCGCTCTGGCAAAGTGCTTGTGGGTCGTTGACCAGCAACCGCGGGCGCAACTCCAGTGCTGCACGCTGTTCCTTGGGGCCTTGCAGTGTCCAGCCGCGGACCTTGCCGCTTTGTAGCGAGCGCATGGCCAGGTGCTCAAGGTCATTCAACTGTTCGGGACGACGTACAAGAGGGTGCCTGGACAGACAGTCCGGCGATGCCACGAGCACCAAATGCGCCGGTGACAGATCCCGGGCGATCACCCCGGGCGAAAGCTCGATGCCGCCGCCGATGGCGACGTCAAATCCATCGGCGATCAGCTCCACCTGGCGATTGTCGAAGTGCCACTCGGGAACCACCGCTGGATATCGCTTCATGAACTGCGGCATCAACGGCAGCAGGTAGTCACGGCCAAAAGCGGGCGCCGCGGAAATACGCAGCACTCCAGCCGGTTCTCCGGCGTTGCTGGTTACGTCGGCAATCGCCGCCTGGACAGTCTCCAGCCCACCCTCGAGGTTAGCCAGAAAGCGCTCCCCAGCCTCGGTCAAGGACAGTCGGCGAGTACTGCGTTGAAACAGGCGTACCCCCAGGTTGGCTTCCAGTTGGGCGACATTCCTGCTCACCGCGGCCGGCGTGATACCCAGGCGCCGCGCGGCGGCAGAGAAACTGCCTGCCTCTGCGCTGCGAACGAAAGATTGCAGATTGGCCAGGGTTTCCATGATCGATACCTTCAAGCAAACGTTGAAAGTGATTCTAGTCACTCCCTACTACTTGATGGAAAAAGAAAAGCGTTTCATAGCCTCACCAACCACCACTAGAGGCTCACACCATGAACGCTGTCACCCTTCCTCTCTCTGGCAAGATCGCCATCGTCACCGGCGGCTCGCGCAGTATCGGAGCGGCCATTGCCCAACGCCTGGCCGCGGACGGCGCCGCTGTCGCCATTACCTACAACGCCTCGCCTGATCGTGCCGCGGCGCTGGTCGAGGCGATCACCGCTGCCGGCGGTCGAGCTATTTCGCTGGCGGCCGACGCTGGAGATCCCGAGGCTGTCCGCGCCGCGGTCCAGCAGGTCGCCACGTTATTCGGCAAGGTCGATATCCTGGTCAACAACGCCGGCATCAGTGTGCTCGGTGCTCCGCAAGACATCGCTTTCGAGGACTTCCAGCGCATCCTCGCGGTGAATGTCACCGGTGTTTTCGTGGCCACCCAGGAGGCGCTCAAGCACATGGGGCAGGGGGGGCGAATCATTCATATCGGCAGCTCCATGGTGCAATACGCGGCTTTCGCCACCGCCTCCGCCTACACCCTGACCAAGGGCGCCGTGGCGGGCTTCAGCCGAGGCCTGGTGCGAGACCTGGGACCCCGCGGTATCACCGTGAATACCGTCCACCCCGGGCCGACCGACAGCGACATGAATCCCGCCGAGGGGCCGGTGGCGGACTTCGTGCGCCCCAATATCGCCGTGGGACGCTACGGGGAAGGCCAGGACATCGCCAGCGCAGTGGCCTATCTGGCCAGCCCCGAAGCCAGTTTCGTCACCGGTGCCGAATTGATGATCGATGGCGGCTTCACCGCCTGAGGAGCCAGACATGAACATGAGTATCAGCATCATTGGAGCAGGCGCCATAGGCAGCGCGATCGCCAGGTTACTGACGAAGGCCGGCCTGGACGTGAGCATCGCCAACAGCCGTGGCCCTGACAGCCTCACGTCGCTGATCGCCGAACTGGGGCCCAAGGCTCAAGCCGTTACCGCCGAGCAAGCGGCTACCGCAGACCTGGTGTTCCTGGCGGTGAACTGGTCGAAGATTCCGTCGGCACTGGCCGGGCTGGGCCCCTGGGAAGGAAGGATTGTGGTGGATACCAACAACCCGATTGAAGCGCCGCTGTTCAAGCCCTTTGACCTGGGAGGCCAACCTTCCACCCAGGTCGTGGCGCAAATGCTGCCCGGCGCCCGCGTGGTCAAGGCCTTCAACCATCTATCGTCGAATCTGCTGGCCAACCCGAACGCCGAAGGGGGCAAGCGAGTGTTGTTTGTCTCTGGAGAGCATGCGCACGCCAAGCAGCAGGTCAGCGAGCTGATCCAGCAACTGGGGTTCCATGGCATCGACTTGGGCGACTTGCAACAAGGGCAGCTCGCGCAATTTCCCGGAGGGCCTTTACCGGCGCTCAATCTGGTCAAACATGACTGACGACGAGGCCGGTGAATACCGGCTTCGCTTTATGAGGACGGTATTGAGAGCAGGTTCGGCCGGAGTTTTTCCAGTTGCCCTGGAAAGGCGTTCGGAACGGCCGTTTTGTGACTGGATATCTTATCGGTCACAAGTTGTCAGTCCGCTACAGGGTGAGTAAGCTGTTCCCATGAATCAGCCATCGATATCTCCGCCCAGCGCCCGTGGCCCAGCCGATCACGACATTCGAAACCAGATTGTCGCGGCGGCCAACGAGCACTTCAGTCAGTACGGCTATGGCAAAACCACGGTCTCCGACCTGGCTAAAGCCATCGGTTTTTCCAAAGCCTATATCTACAAGTTTTTTGATTCCAAGCAGGCGATCGGTGAAGCCATCTGCACAAATTGCCTGGCAGAAATCGTTGCGGCTGTTGAACAGGCCATCAGTGGAGAGACCCTTTCGGCAACGGAGCGCTTTCGGCGCCTGGTCAAAACGGTGATCGCCACAGGTGTGAACCTGTTCTTCAACGATCGGAAACTCTATGACATCGCAGCGTTTTCTGTGTCGGAGCGCTGGTCCAGTTCGCAAGTTTATGAAGCACAGATCAAGCAATTCATTTTGCAGATTGTGCGTGAAGGGCGAGAGGTCGGTGAGTTTGAACGCAAGACTCCCCTGGACGAGACGGTAGACGCGATACATCTTGCTCTGCGGCCATTCGTCAATCCTCTACTGCTGCAGTACAACCTCGATTTTGTCGAAGAGGCGCCCACGCTCACCTCCAATCTCATCTTGCGCAGCCTCATGCCTTGATCTTCGGCTAACGCTCGAACGCCTGCTGCTCTGGGCGAGGTATCGCTCAATCGGCTTTTCACTTTGCCCTTCCTCCAACCGTCGAAGGGCATTTATTTACCTGTTATGTGACTATTGACTGAAATAGTCACATGGATAAGTATGCGTCCGTTGCTTCTGCTGTTTTATCCCGGTGATAACCCTAGAGTTCTAATAATGAAAAAAATATTGCTCATGAGCCCACTTGGGCTCGCTGTTGCGCTCGCGTCTTCTTATGTGTCTGCGAGCGGCTTCGCTCTCAATGAACAGAGCATCAGCGGGATGGGCTCTGGATTTGCCGGTCGTTCCTCCTCCGCTGAAGATGCGAGCACGGTCTTCGGTAATCCGGCGGGCATGTCACGCTTGAAAAGAGAACAAGTCAGCGTAGGGGCGGCGACGCTTTTCGCGAAGTCCGACATCAGCCAGACCCGCAGTACATTCGCCGGCCAGGAAGACGGCGACATGGTGCCCACGACTACGATACCTATGGGCTACTACGTCAAACCCATTGATGAGCACTGGGCATTCGGTGTCGGGTTTTATGTGCCTTTCGGCCTGATAACCGATTATGGCAGCGGCTTTGCGGGGCGTTACTACGCTAACAAAAGCGAGGTCACGACATTCACCTTCCAGCCCACCATCAGCTATGCCTTTAACGACAAGGTTTCGATCGGGTTCGGTCCCACCATCAACCGTATCAGCGGCGAGTTGTCCGGGATGGTGCCCAATCCGCTCAGCCCTGGTCGCAACGACGGGAAACTCAAAAGCACCGGCGACGATACGGCCCTGGGTTTCAACGCCGGCATTCTGGTGCAGGCTACCGATCGAACTCGCCTCGGATTGACCTACCATTCCAAGGTCAGTTACCACCTGGATGCCAAGACCAAGGTCACCGACGGCATCTTTAGCGTGTTGGGGGTTAGCGGCCGCAGCTATGACGCTTCGCTGGATGTGGATACGCCGGAGTCGGTGGACTTCTCGGTAACTCATCAGCTCAGTAATGACTGGACGCTCTACCTGGGGAGCACCTGGACCCGCTGGAGTCGCTTCAAGGAATTAACCATCGAGAACACGGGCTTGCCTCCTTTATTGATCGGATCGCTGGGCACGGTTACCGAAGAACAGGACTGGCACGATACGTGGGCCCACGCCATCGGTACGGCGTACAAACTGAATGATCACTGGGTACTTCGTGCCGGCTTGTCAGTCGACCAGTCGCCCGCCAACAACACCCATCGCGGGCCCCGTATTCCAACGGGCGACCGGACGGTTATCAGCTTCGGGGCTGGCTGGACTCCGGCGGACAATGTCACGATCGATGTCGCTTATTCCTATCTGTGGGAGGAGAGCGTGCAGGTCAAGGGTACCTCCGCGACCCGGGGCGCATACAGCGCCAAGTACAAGAACAGCGCGAGCGGGCTCGGCACTTCCGTCAGCTATCGTTTCTAAGATAGGGCGTCGTTCTACGATAGTTTTCCGGCCGGGAGTGCAGGTTACCTCCCGGCCTTTCAAAGCATATTTCCTTCGGGGAAGCCGCTTCGTCGCCACTCACACGCCCATGACGCGTGACATGAGCTCCTGATGAAATCGGCGTGGCGTGGGGCAAACTCCTCGCCAAATCTGCTTGCGGCTCCGGTGATGAGCACCCAGGAATTCTCGCTCGCTTTCATAGCCCCCTCTCGAACGGGTAGTCGCGGGCGTGCATAAAGCGCTGCGTCGCCTGGTCAAGTCATCGAGTCGCCACGGACCGGGTGTCAGGAGGTTGCCAGCCACCACCGAGGGCCTTGAATGCCGCAACCGCCGCCCGTGCCGACTCCGTTCGCGCCTGCGCTCGGGCATCGGAAGCCTGCAGCATCGTTTCGTCGGCGTGCAGGACATCGATCAGGCTGGCCGTACCTTTCTGGTAGGCCATGAACGACGATTGGCGAGCCTGCGTCAGGGAGGTTTCGCCTACGCTCAGGGTGGCTGCCTGGACTTCCCGATTCACCAGGGCGGAAAAGGCATTCTCGACATCCTCGGTGGCGCGCAGTACGGACTGACGGTAAGCGGCCAGGGCTTGCGCTTCCTGGCCCTTGGCTTGATCGATTTGAGCGTTTATGCGGCCAAAGTCGAACAGTCTCCAGCGCAGCCCCAACACGCCCGCCGACTGATTGGCGCCGCCGGTGAAAAGATTGCCGGCGGAGACAGCCGTAGCGCTACCCAGCAATGCGCTGAGGGAGAATTTCGGGTAGTACTCGGCAATCGCCACCCCGATGCGCGCGTTGGAAGCCGCAAGCTGGCGCTCGGCGACGATGAGATCGGGCCTGCGGCGCAGCAGATCGGCCGGCGTTCCCGTGGCCTTTATCTGCGGCGCAAGAGGAATGCTCCCTGCATTGGCCAGTTGCGCGCGATGAGTGCCTGGCGGTGTGCCGAGCATGACATCCAGTGCATTCATGGCAGCATCCAGGCCGGTCTGCAGGACCGGCACGGTCGCCTGGACCTGCGATAGCGCGCCCTCGGTCTGCTGAACCTGATAGTTGGCAGCGAGGCCCTTGCCGTAAAGCAAGCGGACTTTCTCTAGCAGCCCCTGCTGCGTTTTGACTTGGCGGTTCGCAATGTCCAGCCGGGCCTGCAACCCGCGGAGGGTGATGTAGATATCGGCGGTCTGCGCGGCGATGGCCAGTCGTGTGGCGGCGGCGCCCGCCTCGGAAGCCTGGTACTCGGCGAGTGCGGCTTCGCGTCCGCGTCGCAGGCCGCCAAAGACATCGACCTCCCAGCCCGCACCGAGGTTAACCTCGTAGGAGTTTCCATACCGATCATAACCAGGCGTCGGGTTCAACACCTGGCCGAGCGGGGTCTCGATCGATTGGTAGGAACGCGCGGCCTGGCCACTGATGTTCCCCGAGGGCAGCAAGGCGGCATTTGCGGCACCCAATCCTGCCCGAGCCTGTGTGACTCGCGCCGATGCCTGCGCCAGATCCAGGTTCTGTTCAAGCGCCTTGGAGACGAAGTCGGTCAGCACGGGATCACCAAAACCTTCCCACCAGGCCACAAGACTGGCCGGCCTCGCCACAGGCCTCTGCTCGACGGCAGATTGACCCAGGTAACGATCCAGCAGCGGGGCGTGTGGACGTTGATAGTCCGGACCGACCGCGCAGCCTGCCATCAAGCTGGCGCTCACCCAAAGAGCAATGGGGCGGAGGGGAGGCATTGAGGCTCCTTAAATCGAGGATGTTTGTGACCATATTACGTTATGGTCACGTCCTGTCAATCAGCACAATTTGATCGGCTTCTAAAGATTTCTTAATGAATACGGCGGTTATGGCGTGAGCCTAGAGAATCCTGACACGTCACGGAGTGTGACCATTGACAGATATAGTCACTATGCTGAGAATGTGCTGCATGTCCTATTGTTCAAGTAAGGGAACCTATGCGCCGGCTCCGACCTGTCCCCATTGCCGCTTGCCTGTTGCCTCTATTCCTGACGGCGTGTGGCGACTCATCCACCGTTGAAGATCCACGCACGCAGGCCCCTCTGGTGAGGTCCTCTGCGGTGCAGGGGGCGTCCGGTGTTTCACGCTCTTTCACTGGCGTCGTGGCGGCCCGCGTCCAGGGCGACCTGGGTTTTCGGGTATCGGGCAAGATACTTGAGCGCTTGGTCGACACGGGCCAGACCGTCAAGCGGGGTCAACCGCTGATGCGTCTCGACCCAATCGACCTGGGATTGCAGGCGCGAGCGCAGCAAGAGGCGGTCATCGCCGCTCGGGCCCGAGCCAAGCAGACAGCCGATGACGAGGCGCGCTATCGCGACCTGGTCGCCGCGGGGGCTATTTCTGCATCGGCCTATGACCAGGTCAAAGCCGCAGCCGATACCGCAAAGGCGCAGCTCAGCGCCGCCGAAGCGCAGGCTGACGTAGCCCGCAATGCTTCTGGTTATGCGGTGCTGTTTGCCGATTCCGATGGCGTGGTGGTGGAGACGCTGGCCGAGCCCGGGCAGGTCGTCAGCCCGGGGCAGCCCGTGGTTCGACTGGCGCGGGCAGGGCAGCGCGAGGCCATCGTGCACCTGCCCGAGACGCTACGTCCGGCAGCGGGATCCATCGCGCAGGCGACGCTGTATGGCAACACCACGCAAGCTGTTACAGCAAAGCTGAGGTTGCTTTCTGACTCGGCCGACCGGATGACACGCACCTTCGAGGCGCGGTATGTGCTTGAGGGCGCGCTGGCCAATGCGCCGTTGGGTTCGACCGTCACCCTGCGGATCGCCGAGGGCAGCGCCAATGGACAGGTGCTGCAAGTGCCGATCGCCGCCATTCATGACCCGGGCCAAGGCACTGGCGTGTGGGTCATTGCTGGCACACCGGCGAAGGTGGCCTGGCGACCTGTCCGGGTCCTGGGCTTGAGCGACGACGCAGCGCAAGTTGCCGGCGATCTCAAGGCCGGCGAACGGATTGTGGCCTTGGGCGCGCATCTGCTGCGCGAGGGTGAGGAGGTGAGACTGGCTCAACAGGGTGACGTCAACGTTGCCGGGAGCCATCCATGAGCCAGGGGCGCTTCAATCTCTCGGCGATCGCCGTTCGCGAACGTTCGATCACGGTATTCCTGATCTTCCTGATCGCTGTTGCTGGCACCCTGGCGTTCTTCAAGCTGGGGCGGGCGGAAGATCCGCCGTTTACGGTGAAGCAGCTGACGGTCATTACCGCATGGCCGGGCGCCACGGCGCAGGAAATGCAGGACCAGGTTGCGGAGCCCCTGGAAAAACGCCTGCAGGAACTGAAATGGTACGACCGCACGGAAACCTACACGCGTCCAGGTCTCGCGTTCACGATGGTGTCGTTGCTTGACAGCACGCCGCCCTCGCAAGTGCAGGACGAGTTCTATCAGGCGCGTAAAAAGCTCGACGACGAGGCCATCAAGCTACCGGCGGGGGTCATTGGCCCGATGGTCAACGACGAGTTCTCAGATGTGACATTTGCGCTTTTCGCCTTGAAAGCCAAAGGCGAGCCGCAGCGGCTGTTGGTGCGTGATGCGGAGTCGTTACGCCAGCGCCTGCTGCACGTGCCAGGCGTGAAGAAGGTCAACATCATCGGCGAGCAGGCCGAACGCATCTTTGTCTCCTTCTCCCATGATCGGCTGGCCACGCTGGGCGTCTCTGCCCAGGATATTTTTGCCGCGCTGAACAATCAGAACGCGCTCACGCCTGCCGGCTCGATTGAAACCGACGGGCCGCAAGTCTTCCTTCGTCTCGACGGTGCCTTCGATAAGGTGCAGAAGATTCGTGACACTGCGATTGTGGTCCAGGGGCGCACGCTCAAGCTCTCTGACGTGGCAACTGTCGAACGGGGCTATGAAGATCCAGCAACCTTCCTTGTGCGCAATAACGGGGAAGAGGCTCTGTTGTTGGGAATCGTGATGCGAGACGGCTGGAACGGCCTGGACCTGGGCAAGGCGCTGGACTCCGAGACGAGCAAAATCAATGAAGGCATGCCGCTGGGCATGACGCTGACCAAGGTCACCGATCAGTCTGTGAACATCAGTTCGGCCGTCGACGAGTTCATGGTCAAGTTCTTCGTCGCCCTGTTGGTTGTGATGCTTGTCTGCTTTCTCAGCATGGGCTGGCATGTAGGTATTGTGGTGGCCGCCGCTGTGCCGTTGACGCTGGCCGTGGTGTTTGTGGTGATGGCGGCCACGGGCAAGAACTTTGACCGTATTACCCTCGGGTCGCTGATTCTGGCGCTTGGCCTGCTGGTGGACGACGCCATCATTGCCATCGAGATGATGGTGGTGAAAATGGAGGAGGGCTACGACCGTATCAAAGCCTCCGCGTACGCCTGGAGTCATACGGCCGCGCCAATGCTCTCCGGTACGCTGGTGACCGCCATCGGCTTTTTGCCCAACGGCTTCGCCCAGTCCACCGCCGGCGAGTACACCAGCAACATGTTCTGGATCGTGGGCATTGCCCTGATCGCCTCCTGGGTCGTCGCGGTGGCCTTTACCCCCTATCTGGGGGTGAAAATGTTGCCGGACATCAAGCCGGTCGAAGGTGGTCATGCGGCCATCTACGACACCCCTAATTACAATCGTTTTCGCCGGATTCTGACGCGGGTCATCGCCCGCAAATGGCTGGTGGCCGGCACGGTTATCGCGGCGTTTGTCGTGGCGATTCTCGGCATGAGCCTGGTCAAGAAGCAGTTCTTCCCCACCTCGGACCGTCCCGAGGTGCTGGTCGAAGTGCAAATGCCCTATGGAACCTCCATCGAGCAGACCAGTGCCACTGCCGCAAAGGTCGAGGCCTGGCTGCACAAGCAGGATGAAGCAAAAATTGTCACGGCCTATATCGGGCAAGGCGCGCCGCGCTTCTACCTGGCGATGGCGCCGGAGCTCCCCGATCCCTCGTTCGCCAAGATCGTGGTGTTGACGGACAGCCAGGAGGCGCGCGAGGCCCTCAAGTTCCGTCTGCGCGAGGCCATTGCTGAAGGGCTTGCCCCGCAAGCGCGGGTCAGGGTTACGCAACTGGTGTTTGGTCCCTATTCGCCATTCCCCGTCGCCTACAGGGTAATGGGGCCTGACCCGATGACGCTGCGCGAGATTGCCGGCCGGGTACAAGAGGTCATGCAAGCGAGCCCGATGATGAGGACGGTCAACCGCGACTGGGGACCACTGACGCCAACGCTGCATTTCAGCCTGGATCAGGATCGTTTGCAGGCGGTTGGCCTGACATCCAGTGCAGTCGCCCAGCAGTTGCAGTTCCTGCTGGCCGGGGTGCCGATCACGGCGGTTCGTGAAGATATTCGTTCAGTGCAGGTGATGGGGCGCGCCGCGGGTGACATCCGGCTCGACCCCGCCCGGATTGAAGGCTTCACATTGGTGGGAGCGGCGGGTCAGCGTATCCCCCTGTCCCAGGTTGGAGAGGTGGATGTGCGCATGGAGGATCCGATCCTTCGGCGTCGTGACCGCACCCCGACCATTACCGTGCGCGGCGATATTGCCGAAGGCTTGCAGCCACCGGACGTCTCGAGCGTGATCATGAAGGAGCTGCAGCCGGTCATCGACACCTTGCCTGCCGGGTATCGTATCGAGCAGGCGGGGGCCATCGAGGAGTCGGGCAAGGCCGGCCAGGCGATCTTGCCGCTGCTCCCGATCATGATTGCCGTCACGCTGCTGATCATCATCCTGCAGGTACGCTCGGTCTCGGCGATGATCATGGTGTTTCTCACCGCGCCGCTGGGATTGATTGGCGTGGTGCCGACGTTGCTGATCTTCCAGCAACCATTCGGGATCAACGCCCTGGTCGGCCTGATCGCACTTTCGGGCATCCTGATGCGTAATACGCTGATTCTGATCGGGCAAATCCATCACAACGCACAAGAAGGACTGGATCCGCTCCACGCAGTGATCGAAGCCACGGTACAGCGTGCCCGCCCGGTATTGCTGACAGCGTTGGCAGCCATCCTGGCGTTCATCCCGCTGACGCACTCGGTCTTCTGGGGGACCCTGGCCTACACACTGATCGGCGGTACATTTGTCGGCACCATCATGACGCTGGTGTTCCTGCCGGCGATGTACTCCATCTGGTTCAAGATCATTCCTATCAAGCAGAGGCAAGCCGAAACAGCGGAACTGATGTAGCAGGCGAACCCGCTAGAAGAGAGGACGCCATCGCCGTCCTCTCGAGGTTTCGAGCGTGGCCCGACCGCAGGGCAACAAGGGGAGGGTGGCGCAGCACCGCCCTGGGTTGCCAGTCTCCGCCTGCCAAGGTACGCATCAGCCGTAGGCCGACACCTTTTTTATTGTGGTTCTTAAGAACGTTTAGTTTTAGAAAAATGGCACGACACTGATCACCATTGACATCTTTCTTCACCCACTGGATGAATTTGATAAAGGGCGGATCGAAGCTATATTCACCAAGGACAGTGAGCTTAATTATTTCCAAGTACGTGTTAAATATCCGGGCAGGAGCCAAGAGACATGACAGGGGAAGATCTGATCAGGGCTATAAACAACAACACAACACTCATGGGATTGAAGAATTGTCCTGGTGTGCCAGCTCAAATGAGCTGCGCTGTTTACGGGAAGGTGCAAGATGATGTTGGAAATGATGTCATTGAAAACAATGCGAGCATGAAGTACCAAATCGAACAGGCACTTTTATTTCGTGGTGATCACTCGCAGACAGCTGTTTGGCACTTTCTTATTACGGGGTCAGCGGTTCATCACTTTGTCGTTATCCCTTGGTACAAGCAGTCAGTCGGGACGGTGTATACGGTCTTTATGGCTTACGAGCATAAAAAGGGCGACGAGTATGGGTACTCGGTGGATAAGTATGTCAAACATATCCATCCAGCCCCTGGCGAGATTAAAGGCTACAAGACAGTTTGGACGGCAAACGACCTAAGCACCATGCTCTCTGACTTGCTAACTAAGAGTAACGCTTGGGAAGAATATTTCGGTAATGTTGGACCCGCTCAGGCAGATGCAATCCGCTACTATCAATACAAAACAACAGCACTAAGCTCTGCAGTTTCCAACGTGAATCAATACAAAGAGCTCTGTCGGTAGGCTACTTGACCTGGTGACCGCCTCACGCTTGGCCTGCGGTTACCCAAAGCCCACCTTCAGTGCCTTGATGTGCAGGTGGGCCTCGGCCAGCAGCCTAAAATGTGCCGCGTACTAGGCGTACAGCGCAGAGGCTTCAACGGCATCGCCTTAGCTCAACAAGCTGCTGATGGCAGTGGACTCCATTCAAACCTGTCTCGAAGACCTTGAAGACCTCGAGGTCACGAACGCCGATACGGCGTCTCGCTCGTGCTTCCAGAGGAGCACCAGCGTTTCTGGACTCATGCAAAGCAGCTGTCCGGCTGAACGCCCACTAATCGCAAGAAGCCCCCCCGATCTGGCTCCGGGTCGCCGAGTCACCCTTTGACGTGAGCCGAAACGGCGCAGATCCACTTGCCTGATAGCGCCCTAGGGTGCCTGCTGAAAAAAGGCATTGTGTTGTCTCGAAAACGCATGTTATGTTTTTAACATTGCATAAATTGATGACAAGTCAATAACAATCTGTGCTCAGGGGCTCTGACATGCCTACGGAAAAGAACAGCTTCCTACAGTTGCTGGAGCAGGAGTTCTCCAGCCTGACCCCTACCGGCAAGCGCATCGCCAGCTATCTGTTGGGTAACCCGGAACAGCTTCCGTTCGAGTCGGCCGATAGCATCGCGCAGCGGACCTCCACCACAGGGATTTCCGTGGGGCGCTTTTTTCGCTCCCTTGGCTACCAGAACATTGATGAAGTCAAACAGAGCCTGCGCGGTGAAACGCCCACCTCGTGGCTGATTACCGACCGCATCGGTGCCTTTCGTGCCGAAAGCAATCAGGAAGACGCTCTCGATCGTTCCATGAGTCGCGAAATCGAGGCCATCCGGCACGTGTACGGTCTAGCGCGCAGCAGTGCCTTTGCCGATATCGTGCAGCGCATCTACGAAGCTGATGCCGTATTCATCCTCGGAATCCAGTCCACTCGCGGGATTCTCACAGCGTTTCATAGCCACCTTGAATACATTCGGCCCAAGGTCTACTACGTCGATGGCCTGTCAGGAATCTACGCAGAAACCCTGAACTCCGGCTTCGCCAATCCCTACGCAATCATTTCGGACTTCCGTGCTTATTCCAGCGTGACCCAGACCTTCTGCGACGCGGCGGTAGACAACGACCTGCCACTGGCCCTGATCACAGACCTGCAGTGCCCCTGGGCCAGGGATTACCCGCTTGACCTCTTGCAACTGAAAACCGATGTCGGGCAGTTCTGGGACTCCCTTGCACCCTTGGCCTGCCTGTTAAATCTCATCGTGTCGGCCGTCGCGGAGAAATACGGCGATCGCCTCGATGAGCGCTTGGCCAAGAACCGTCAATTGCAAAAAGCTTTCGGTCAGTTCGAAAGCTGATCCCATCGTCCCACCGAATCCCAACTGGAGTGTTTGCGTGAACAACAGCCCACTTGTAGAGATTGATGCCCAGCGCTATCAGGTGCAAATCGACCTGATCTACGCCGGCGCAGAAAATCTGGCTGGAAAAGTGATCTATCCGAATGCTCGTTGCAGGTTGCACCGTCAGGCTGCGACTTGCCTGGAAAAAGCTAGCCAGCTCGCGCGCCAGGCCGGGTTTGTCCTGCGCATTTACGACGCCTACCGGCCACCCTACGCCCAGTACCTGTTGTGGGAAGCGCTACCAGACAACGACTATGTGCGTGACCCGCACTTGGGCTCCCACCATAGCCGTGGGGTGGCGGTGGATCTGACCTTGGTGGGCGCCGATGGTGAGCCACTGGACATGGGCACCGCATTCGACGCGATGGAAGAAAAGTCCCATCAGTTCTACCCCGACTTGCCAGCAGACGTGCAACGCAATCGTCTGCTGCTGCTGGGGATCATGCTGGATGCTGGTTTCCAGGCAATTCCCACCGAGTGGTGGCATTACGAACTACCGAACGCCGACGATTACCCATTGCTGGAGGACGAGTAAGCCACGGGTTTTACAAGCCAATCGAACCGCAACACCGCCCCCGGAAAAACCACAGAGTTTTCGAAAAGCACACTGCACAGCCCACTTTCAATGTGGCTGATAACAACAACAAACCAGCATCACTTACGTTTCACCTGCAACTGCCCGGTTATAGCTTTTATAAAAAACCTGACCTACTTCCCTATCGAATGATCAAGGAAACCGGCATGAACCCAATGAACACCGTGACCAGCAAAACCTTTCCCGGCGCCGGCAATCTGCTGCTGAGCGTTTTGTGCAGTGCATTGAGCCTCGGTGCCTGGCAGGCTGCTGCGGCGGCTGTACCCCAAGACACGCTGGTCATCGGCAAACCCGCCGATCCGCAGACCCTCGACCCGGCCGTGACCTTTGATAACAACGACTGGACCATCACCTATCCGTCGTATCAACGCTTGGTCGGCTACAAGGTCGAGGGCGACAAAAGCAGCACTGAAGTGCAGGGCGACCTGGCCGAGAGCTGGACCGTTTCCCCTGACAGCCTGGTCTGGGAGTTCAGAATCAAACCGGGCAATAAATTCGATGACGGTGCCCCGGTAGATGCCACAGCGGTAAAGTTTTCCTTTGATCGCTTGATGACCCTCAAGCAAGGGCCTTCCGGCGCATTTCCGGAGGACATGGTGGTGGCGGTCGTCGATCCGCAGACCGTCCGCTTCACCCTGAAAACGCCTTTCGCGCCGTTCCTGTTTACCCTGGCCCACAACGGTGCTTCGATCATCAACCCCGATGTGGTCAACAAGAGTCCGGACGTAAACGCCTGGCTGTCGAGCCACACCGCGGGCTCCGGTCCTTTCCGCCTGAGCAACTGGCAAAAAGGCCAGTCGTTGACCATGGAGCCAAACACCTATTTCGCCGGCCCCAAACCAGCGCTGAAAACCGTGGTCATCAAGATCATCGGTGAGCCCTCCGTGCGCCGCCTGCAGTTGGAACGCGGTGACCTGGACATCATCGAAGACATGCCCGAAGACCAGCTTGGCGCTCTCGCCAGCAAGCCGGGCGTCGTGGTCAAGGATTTCCCGTCGTTGCGGGTGACCTACCTGTACCTGAACAACAAAAAGGGTCCGCTGACCAGCGTCGATGCCCGTCGTGCGATAACCGAAGCCGTGGATTACAACGGCATAGTCAAAGGCATCCTCAAGGACAAAGCCAAGCTGATGAACGGGCCGATCCCGGACGGCATGTGGGCTTATGACAGCTCGCTGTCGCCGATGAGGCAAGACATGGCAGCCGCCAAGGACAGCCTCGCCAAGGCACCGCAGAAAATCACCAACCTCAGCTACATGTATTCGGACAAGGATCCCAACTGGGAACCGATCGGCCTGACTCTGCAAGCCGCATTGGCGCCACTGGGCATCAACCTCAAGCTGGAAAAACTCGCCAACGCGACATTGCGTGAGCGCGTCGGCCAGGCGGACTACGACATCGCTGCCGGGGCCTGGAGCCCGGACTTCGCGGACCCGTACATGTTCATGAACTTTTGGTTCGACTCCAAGATGCAAGGCCTGCAAGGCAACCGCTCGTTCTACAGCAACCCGGAAGTCGACAAACTGATCCGCGAAGCAGCCGCTACCAGCGATACCGCCAAGCGCGTCGAGCTGTACCAGAGCGCGCAGAAGGTGGTGCTCAAGGACAGCGTTTACGCCTACCTCTATCAGAAGAGCTACACGCTGCCGATGCGTGATTCGGTCAAGGGCTACCTGTTCAACCCCATGCTCGAACAGGTGTTCAACCTGGGCAGTATGAGCAAGTAAACCCGCTTCCTCGCGCCAGCTGTTCGCGGCTGGCGCGGCTTCTGACTCTCGTCGCTCGTGTTACTGAGGTGCCAAATGGCCTTCCTGACTTTGTTGCGCAAGCGTCTGCTCGGCCTGTTGTTGGTCGTGTTCGGTGTTTCGCTGATTACCTTTGCAATTTCGCACTTGATTCCGGGCGATCCTGCCCGACTGATCGCTGGCGACCGTGCCAGCGATGCCTTGGTGGCCGGCATCCGTCATCAGCTGGGATTGGACCTGCCGCTGTATCAACAATACGGTCGTTATCTGATGGACCTGCTGCACGGAGACCTGGGCACCTCGATACGCACCAGTCGTCCCGTTCTGGAAGACTTGCAAGCGTTCTTCCCGGCAACCCTGGAACTGGCGCTGGTAGCGCTTGTGCTGGCGGTTCTGGTCGGCATCCCGCTTGGCGTGCTGTCAGCGGTTTATCACAACCGGGTCATTGACCAGATCGCCCGTACCCTTGCGGTCACTGGAATTTCCACGCCGGCCTTTTGGCTCGGTCTTGGTGCAATCGTTCTGTTCTACGGTCACCTTGGCTGGCTACCGGGTGGTGGCCGGTTGTCCGAAGGGCTGGCACCGCCACCGACAATCACCGGTTTTTATCTGATCGACTCGCTGCTCGCCGGTGATGGCCGACTGTTTCTCAATGCTGTGGAGCACCTGATTCTTCCCGCTGCAACGCTGGGGTTCGTGACCTTGGGTGTCGTCGCACGACAGATTCGTTCAGCCATGCTTGATCAACTGGGTGAGGACTATATCCGCACCGCACGCGCCTATGGCCTGTCCCGATGGACCGTGATCCTGCGCCACGCACTGCCCAACGCCCTGATTCCTTCGGTGACTGTCCTCGGGTTGACCCTGGGTGATTTGCTGTATGGCGCAGTGCTGACCGAAACAGTATTTGCCTGGCCTGGCATGGGCGCCTATGTCGTCAAGTCGATCCAATCGCTGGACTTCCCCGCGGTGATGGGCTTCGCCATTCTGGTTTCGTTCATCTACGTGCTGTTGAACATGGCCATCGATCTTTTGTACCGCGTGATCGATCCACGCATCGGCGAGGTGAACTGAAATGTCCGTAACCCTGACGGCAGCGCGCCGCCCGCGCTGGAGCGAAAAAACCGCCTACCTGGCCTACCAGATCCGCCGAAGCCCGCTGACCATGGCGGGCCTGACGATCACTTCTATCGTGTTGCTGTGCATGATCTTCGCCCCTTGGCTCGCCAGCCACGATCCCAACGCACTGAACCTCGCCGAACGCCTGGCGCCACCGTCCAGCGACCACTGGTTCGGCACCGACGAAGTCGGCCGCGACCTGTTCAGCCGCGTGCTGTTCGGTAGCCAGCAGTCGGTGGGCGTCGGCCTGTTCGTGGCTTTTGCCTCCTGTTTCATTGGCGGGTTGCTGGGATGTTTTTCGGGAGTGGTCGGTGGTCGTTTCGACGCGTTAATCATGCGCCTGATGGACATCATGCTGTCGGTGCCGTCGCTGGTACTGATTATGGCCCTGGCGGCGGCGTTGGGCGCGAGCCTGTTCAACGCCATGCTGGCGATTACCCTCGTGCGAATTCCGTCCTATGTGCGGCTGGCCCGTGGCCAGGCCTTGAGCATCCGGCAGATGGGGTACGTCAAGGCCGCCCAGACCTTCGGGGCTGGACGCTGGCACGTGGTGCACTGGCACGTGGCACGCAACGCGATGCCTCCATTGCTGGTGCAACTGAGCCTGGATATCGGCAGTGCGATCCTCATGGCCTCGGCCCTGGGCTTTATCGGCCTGGGGGCACAACAGCCCACGGCCGAGTGGGGCGCGATGGTCGCTACCGGGCGTAACTACATCCTGGATAACTGGTGGTACTCGACCTTTCCGGGTCTGGCGATTCTGATCACAGCCACCGGCTTCAACCTGCTGGGCGATGGCGTGCGCGATCTGCTCGATCCACGGCAACAGGGGAAATGACCATGCACACTTCGAGTCCAGTACTGGCCATCGATAACCTGAGCCTGGAATTCCCGGCTTACAAAAATAACGTCAAGGCCCTGAACGGCGTGTCGTTGCACGTCAATCCCGGCGAAATCGTCGGCGTGGTAGGCGAGTCGGGGTCGGGCAAGTCGGTCACGGCGATGCTCAGTATGCGATTGCTGCCAGAGCGCAGTTATCGGATCACCGCCGGCAGCTTGAGCATGCTCGGTCGCGACATGCTGGCGGCTCCTGAAAAGGAGCTGCTACAGATGCGTGGGCGCGATGCCGCGATGATTTTCCAGGAGCCGATGACGGCCCTGAACCCGACCCGGCGCATCGGTCGGCAAATGCTCGACGTGATCATCCATCACCAAAAGATCAGCGCGGCCCAAGCCCGTCTCAAGGCAATTGCATTGTTGCGTGACATGCACATCGCCAGCCCGGAGCAAGTATTGGAGAGTTACCCTTTCGAGCTGTCCGGAGGCATGCGGCAACGGGTGATGATCGCGCTGGCGTTCTCCTGTGAGCCGCAACTGCTGATCGCCGACGAGCCGACCACCGCCCTCGACGTTACCGTGCAACGTCAGGTGCTGTTGCTGCTGAGGGAAAAAGCCCGGCAACGGGGCACCGCCATTCTGCTCATTACCCATGACATGGCCTTGGTTTCACAGTTCTGCGACCGGGTGTATGTGATGTATACCGGCGCGGTGGTTGAAGAGGGCGGTACCGTCGAAGTGATGGGCAACCCGCAACATCCCTATACGCAAGGGTTGCTCAGTGGCCTTCCAGAAATGGTCGAGCCGGGTCAGCCGCTGCTGACCATCCCCGGTCAAGTGCCAAACCTGGCGTCTTTGCCTGTGGGCTGCACCTTTCAGGAGCGTTGCCCCTACGTCATGCCGGTTTGTAGCAAACGCCCGAACCTCAACAACATTAATGGTAATGAGCAACGTAAAAGTGCGTGCTGGTTACCGGTTAAGGAGCTTTCGTGATGAACAATGCCGTCATTCATACCACCACCCAAATGGCACCCACGATTCTCCAACTTGACGATGTTCGCGTCCGTTTCCCCATCAGTAATGATTGGCTCGGTCGACCGCGGGGATATGCCCACGCTCTGAACGGCATTGACCTTCAGGTACGGGCGGGAGAAACCCTCGGAATAGTGGGCGAGTCAGGCTGTGGCAAAAGCACATTGGCGCAGCTATTGATGGGCTTGGTGCCGCCCAGCAGCGGCGAGCTGAACTGGGCCAGTCGCAGCGGCGGCGAGGGCAGCAGCAACGTTCAAATTGTTTTCCAGGACCCACAGTCTTCGCTTGATCCACGCTTGCCTGTCTGGAAAATCATCACCGAGCCGTTATACGCCCGAGGTCACGCCTCCCGTGCGCAGATGCGCGATGTGGCGGCCCGGGTCGCGGCCCAAGTCGGTATCCGCCCGGAATACCTGGACCGCTTTCCCCACCAGTTTTCCGGTGGTCAGCGACAGCGGATTGCCATTGCCCGAGCCCTCTCATCAGACCCGGATATTATTGTCCTGGACGAGCCGACATCGGCGCTGGATATTTCGGTTCAGGCACAGATCCTTAACCTTCTGGTGGAGTTACAAAGCGCTCGCAACCTGACTTATATCCTGATTTCCCACAACGTCTCAGTAGTCCGCCATATGGCAAACCGGGTAGCGGTGATGTACCTGGGGCAAATCGTTGAACTTGGCAGCGCAGCCCAGGTTCTCGATCAGCCACGCCATCCCTATACCCGTTTGTTGCTCGAGGCGGTACCACGACTAGGCGTGCCGCTGCATGCCGAACACGTTGCGGCGCCTACCGAATTGCCAGGGAACCGTCGGCTACCGAGTGGCTGCTTCTTCCGCGAACGTTGCGGCCTGTGCACCGCTGGCTGCGAAAAGCCCCAGGCCTTGCTGGAGAATGAGCAGCAGCGCGTGCGATGTCATTTACAGAGCTGATCACTGCCAGCAGACCGCAACACGGGACCTCGATCGTGCGGACGACTTCAGGTAATCGCTGAGCAGACCAGCAAGGGCGACGCAGGGCACGGCGCTGTTGTATCAGCACATCGATTTGCCAACGGACGCTCCGCCATCGACAAACAATGTCTGGCCAGTGATAAAGCCGCTCTGTTCCGATAACAGGAAGGCGATGGCCGCCGCGACTTCATCCGGCTGACCGAGCCTGCCCATGGGAACGCTCGCCAGGTAACGCGCTTCACCGTCGCTGCCCAGCGGATTGCCGGCGCGGAACAACTCGGTTTCCGTGGGGCCTGGAGCAACGGCGTTGACGGTGATCCCGGTGGCTGCCAACTCCAATGCCCAGGACCGCGTGAAGCTGACCAGCGCGGCTTTTGCCGCGGCATAGGCGGTGCGGTGTGGGATTCCCAGAATGGTCAGGCTGGAGATGTTGACGATCCGTCCCCAACCGCGATTGCGCATACCCGGTAGCAGTGCTTGCGTTGCCTGCAAGGCGCTATGCAGGTTGATCCGCATGACCTCATCAAAGTCATCGAGCTGTATATCGCCCAATGCCTGCGGGCGTACCAGGCCAACGTTATTGATCAAACCATCGAAGTCATAACGAGAAACGAGCCCCGCCAACGTTCTTTCGGTCTGCGCCCGGTCGCCCAGATCGAGGGAAATAAGGGTGCCGGGAAAGTTTGGATCGTTGCTGTTGCGAGCGATGCCGACTACATGGTGGCCCGCTTGGGACAATTGGTTCGCGAGCGCACGTCCAATGCCTTTGCTGGCACCGGTGACAAGGAAGGTACGAGTTTTCATTGCAGAGCTCCAAACACCCGGCAACATCCGGGATCGGGGAGGGGGGCAGCGCCAGGATGTGGCGCGCCATCAACCAGGACGGAGTCGGAAGCATGCCCTGTCTGGATACTCTATTGATGTGTGTTGTGGCGATAAACCACCGCCAGAGGAATTCATTTGGACTTGGAAGGCAATGATCACTGGGACAGCAAGGTTGAAAATGCAGACTTTCGTATCTTTTGTTGAGGCCCGTTGTCAGCAAGTTACGCGGCAAATCGAGGAGCCTACAACAGGCTCTGGTGCACGCTCACCACGCAAGTCACGCACCAGGCCCGTCAATAATTACCACTGGCCGCTTATGAGACAGCCGACGATTTCCCAACCGCTGTATTCCCACCAGGAATATCGTTCATCGGAGCAACTTCTGGCCAGGCTGGCCATCTGGATTTCGCCAGCTTTTTGATGGGTTCCGAAAGGAGTGTCAATAGAAGCTGTCACCTGATTGACGGTCTGGGGGGCCTTGATGGTGGTCGGATGCACGGAAGCGTTCGCGACAGTTGCGGTGAAAGCGAGCGTCGCGGATACGGCCAGAGAAGTTATGGGCTTTTTCATGTTCGAATCCTTTCAGTTATCTGACATGCGGCTTATACATCGGCCTGACCTGCCTTTATCAATAATCTGAACAGATCGGGCACTCGCGTAGTGTGGCGCCATGAAAACCTACCATCGCGCTGCCTCCCGCACAGTCGCTCAACGACACTATTGACAAGCTGGTAAATGCTTGGGTTTTTCTGTGGGGAGAGCTGCCCAAGAGTTAGCGATTTCTATCGGCGTGGTGCCAATTGCTGTCGTCATGGTTTGAGGCGGAGGGATGCCAACGGCGTTGTTTCTGAGGACGGCATTCAAGTGTGCAGCGGTAACCGACGCCACACCGTGCATGATTACGAGAATGGAGGCTTTGCCAGGCTGAAAATTTGGCCAACCCTAGCCCCAGCTCTGCATATGATGATTCGCATAATGTATATTATGTTAAATCATGTGTTATGTCAGATATGTTCATGAGCGTGTTAAACCACTGATTCGACAAACCTGCTTCTGATGTCCACTCTCTCAACGGGCAATGAAGATTCCGTCGATGCTCTGCTCTCAGTTGCGACTTCTTCGATCTTGTCCAATGCCGCTTGCGTCTCGATCTGGACGAGCACACACAGGTCCTGGTCTGCCGTCGCGGATGCCCCAGTTCTTGAGTCGGCAATCGACAATCTCCAGCGATGCAACCGCAACCCCTGTCGCCTGGATCACATCACTGAAGTTGATCATCTCGTGATCGAGAGCGAATCAGCAGACCATCAAATTTACTTTCAGGATTTTACCGCCATGCATTCGACTTCAACGCGGGAGTTCGAGGCCTCGTCCTTTGGGGGATCTTCGCGCCTGATGGACGAACACTGAGCTAAAGGCGCAATTACAGGTGGAAATCACCCGCGGCCTCCGGCTGGTAAAGCACTTTCCTGATCTCAATCCGGCGGGTCCGATCAGAAATTCGCCAGTCGATGGCGTCCCCCTCCTGATAGCCCAGGATGGCGGCGCCGATGTCGGAACACACGGAATGCTTCCCGGCGCTGCTGTCCGCGTCGTCAGGGTAGACCAAGGCCACTTCGATCTCTTCGTCGTCCAACTGCAGCAAGGCCCTGGAGTTCATCGTGACGACATTGCGCGCCACCTGCTGCGGCTTGACGACAATGGCTCGCTCAAGCTCATGTTCGAGTTCAACAACGGCCGGGCCTTGCTCGAGCGCGATCAGACTCTCGAGCCTGGCCTTGTCGATTTCAGTGATGTAGATCCCCGTGGAGTCGCCAACGGCACCTTCGCGCAATAACTGGAGATAGCGCCCCGCCGTCATGGAAAATGACTTCAATGCTGGCGTTTCGCTCTCAAGCAGAAAGCCGCTGCGCAGAAAGGCTTTCTGCGAGCGCGCATTGTCCGGGTGGATCTTGGCGATGAGCTTCTCGGCCCGCATGTCGAGGAAGGCCAGTTTCATGCCTTCGCGGATCGTGCGGGCGCCAAGGTTTCGCCCCCATTTGTCGCTGTCTCCGATGACCAGGACTATTTCGCAATTCGAGCCGGTCTTGATGAGACGGACAAAGCCCACCGGGGAGTCATGCCGGTCATAGGCCATGAAGAATCGGCCACCCCGGTTGAATAGATGAGTCAGGATCGGTAATTGAGTCCGATCAATGACTTGCTCGATGGAGCGGGAAACGTCACGTGAATCGCTCAGATAGCAAGTGACGCGCTCATCCTCCAACCAATCCTTCAACGTCAGCGCATGTGCCCGAGTAATTTCAGGGCACAGCGAAATGAAAGGCTTGTTCATCTTCACCACACTTATTTGTAAAGGATGAAAGCCCTTCATGGCTATGGCCATGACGGTTCTTTCGGCAACCGGCTACTTTAAGACATAACGCGAGAAATGCCGAACAACCTGCGCACTTTTCCTTAATAAACGGTTCTATGGCATTAGCATGATCCGGCATGTGGACACGGCGTAAAAAGCGCTTGCAAAGCCAGTCGCAGCGTCAGGAGGTACCACAACCCTTCCCTGCTTCAAGAATCAAGAAATCGGCGGACGAGTGACAACGGCAATGCCGCCAGAAATAGCGCTGCACCCAACAGTCTGAGAATGCACTCAAATGGCAAGGGCATTCCCCCGCCAGGGCTTACGAACCACAAACAAGCCCTCAGGCATGAAGAAACCCAGTGTTCGTGTCAGGCCATGTCCTTCGTGTTCATGACGAGTCCTTGAGTGCCGCTTCTCTTCCGGTCAGCGTGTACCGCTGCTCGTGCGAACTGAAGATGCGGCACCGTTGCCGATACTTGTCCCGTTCATCTACGTCCAACTCAAACTCAGGTACCGCGCTTACAACACTATTGCTGCACATCTGCGGGCGATCCAGGCTTTCTATTCCTATGCCAAAAGCCGAAGCCTCAATTCAGATTGCTGCCTGAATGCTTGGATGACTTCGTTTGTTGAAAGATTATTTTGCAATAAGCACTCATGATAAGTATCAGCATGAAAGCATTATTAGCAATCAGAATGCTGGCCATAAGACTTCATCTAGATTTCGTTTCGCCTGCTTTTCGATTTCATGGGGGCGTCCAGCGAACTGCAATTTCGATACTTGCAAAACATTGAAATACATAAGAAAAAAAGAACAAAAAACAAAAGCATCTCTGCCCGGTCACGCTAAATGTGAAACACATACAAATTTCACACATTACATACCAACGGCTCATCGATAAATAATCGTTATATTCGGTTTCGTTGAAGTCAAACCTCGCCTTGAGCTACCGTTTCTCACTAATGGAAATCAATCACTGCAAATAACGGATTATTCAAAGTGAACACGCTGATCGATGACGCCCTTTATCGTTCAGCCAAATGCAAAGGATGTTTCGCCGCAAATTACCGGCGTTTGGCAGATTGGCTGACCCTCCCCATTGGTTCTCTCCGAAAGTTTCAAGTCCTTCCCGCACGCCGTGTGAAATGCCAACGAGCCCGTGATGTGCAGGCGCGTTCGAATGGAACCCAGGCGCTCGGCCCAGAAACCCGGCCGAGAACGTCCTCCCCTCGCTACCCCACCGGCACCAGTTCCCGCTGTCGGCGCCATGACGTGACCTCCCGCTCCCTCCGGGCGGAGCCCAATAAAAGGCGATCGACATGCTACCCACCCCCACTCCCCTGCCCTCCGAAACCTCCACGGAAGATCCCGTCGGATCCCTGCGCGACCTGCTGGAACGCAGCCGGACACCGCCCCGGCAGGAACTGGAAGCCACGCCGAGTCCCATCAGCGAACGCCCCCGGTCCCTGCTCGGCGAAGTCATCGATACCCATCATCCCGAGCTGCCCGGCTACGTGTTCGTGCGCTGGTCGGCGGGCAGCGAACAGGTCGCACGATGGCTCGAATGCGTCCGCACCGTGGTGCCGCAGCGGGGCGACCGCGTCCTGCTGGAGCAGCCCGCCAACTGGCCCGAAGCCCTGGTGGTCGCCACGCTGGAGCCACCCTGTCCCGGCGCAATACAGCCGCCCCCGAGCGAAGCGAGCCAGACGATAACGGTGCCCTCCGGCCAGTGCGTGCGCATCGCCGATGCCCGCGGCAACCCGCTGATAGAGGTCCAGGGCTCCAGCCAGGGGCCGGTGGTTCGCCTGATCGGCGACGATGTCGACCTGCAGGTCGACGGCAAACTGCGGCTGCGGGCCGAGGCCATCGAACTGCGTGGCGGGCGTGGCGGCGTCGATATTCGTACCGATGCCGAAACCGTGCTGCGAGGCCGCTTCATCCGGCTGAACTGACCACGGGGGCTGATGCATGCAGCGTGAATTCGCCACGATGGAAGCCGGCTTGCAGGCGTTCATCGAACAACCCGACCAGCCCACGCTCATCCTCGACATGGCCGAATGCGACAGTGCCTTCCCGCTCGGCGTCCTGAAGAACTGGGACCGGCAATGGCCCAGCCATATCTTCCTGCTCTTTCCGTTCGACTGCTCGGACAGTGCCGCCTACCTGCAGTGCTGCATCGATTCGCTGGCCATGCAGATTCGCGCCGGCAACGAATTCCTCGTGGAGGACGAGCAAACACCGTGGCCGCCGCTGCCGCTGGCCTGCTCCGACCCTGCGGGCCAGCCGGCAGCGCGGCTGCAAGCCGCCATCGAGCACATTCGCCGCTGCGTGCCGGCGCACGCCTGTATCGTCTGGGGATTCGCGCCGGCTTCGATCGGCGACCCGAACGGCTACCTGGAACTGATCATCCGCCTGCTGGCGCTCGAAGACGTCGAGCCGTGGATGGAAGGCCAGCGCTTCATCGTCCGCGACGACCGAGCCGCGCCCTTCCTGCTGCCCCGGCTCGCCGACGCGCCGGCCCGCCACACCTGCGTACTGAGCATCGATTTCTCCGTCGCCAGGGCAGCCGACGGTCTGGTCCGCAGCGTCAACGACCCCGCGCTGCCAGTGGCCGAGCGCATGCAGGCCCTGACCCAGCTCGCGGCCTTCGACCTGGCCCATGGCCGCCTCGATCAGGCGTCGCAGAAATACGCCCTGCTGCATACCTACCACCACCAGCAGGACGACAGCATCGGCCAGGCGCTGGCCCTCGGTGGCGCGGGTGACGTTGCGACCCGCCAGGGCAATCATGCCCTGGCCAGGCAGCGCTACCAGCAGGCGCTTGCGCAAGCCGCCGACGGTAATGACCTGAGTGTCACCCTGAACCTGCTGATGGCTGCAGGCGGTAGCTGCCTGCGCCTGGGGCGCTGCGGCGAAGCGCAAGGCTATCTGGAACTGGCCGAGCGCTGCGCCGGCAAGCTGATGTTCCTCAACGCCAAGCTCGACGCGCTGGAGCAACTCGGTGAAGCGCAGCGCTGCGCCGGCAAGCTCACCGAAGCGGCGCGCACCTGGGTGACGGCCAAGGATCTGGCCCTGCAATTCGGCTGCCTCGAACCCTGCCGCTCGATCCTCGACCGCCTGATCGCCCTTTGTGCCGACGCCGGTTTGCGTGAACAGGTACGCGGCTTCACGGCAGAAAAAGCCGCCCTGGACGATGGCACGCCGAAAACCGCACCGGTCGAGTCGGTCCAATGAACTGGAACACCACCGCCAAGCTCCCCGACGCGGGCGAACAACCGGCCGCGGAGCCGTTGATCGCCCCCACCGGCGATACCAGCGTCGATGCCCTGGCCGAGGTGGTCAATAACACCGCCCAAGCGTTCCAGGAAGCGCCGCCGCCCGAACAGGGCGAAGTCGGTGTGGTCAGCCACTGGGTCAACGCCGCCCTGGCCGTGGTCGGCACCCCCTTCGAGCTGCTCAACACCGGCCTGGCGCTGCTGGTTTCGCCGCTCGACCACCTCACGCCGGGCATGCCCGCCGCAGTGCTCGGCGTGCCGCACCGGGGGGTGCCCCACGCCCATTCGCACCCGCCCAGCCTCAACGCGCCACTGCCCAGCCTCGGCACCACCCTGGGCTCATGCTGCGTCAGCGTGCTGATCGGCGGCATCCCCGCCGCGCGGGCCGGCGATCTGGGCATCGCACCCACCTGTGGCAGCTTCTTCCCCGGCTACGACATCTGGACCGGCTCCAGCAACACCTACATCGGCGGCTCGCGGGCCGCCCGCATGAGCCTGGACATCACCCGCCACTGCAACCCGGCCTCCGCCTTCGGCAAGTTCGGCATGGCCATGACCGCCGCCGGTGCGGCAGCGGGCGGCCTCTCGGCGGCGGCGCAGGCCGAGGGTGGCGAAGGTGGCGAAGCGGCCGTGACTGCCGCCCAGGCTGCCGCCGACGCCGCCACCATGGCCCTCGGCGCCTTGCTCGGCAAAGACCCCGGCGTCCCGCCGAGCACCGGCACCCTGGCGATGGGCAATCCCACCGTGCTGATCGGTGGCTTTCCCCTGCCCGACGCCATGGACGTGGCGGGCGGCCTGGCCAAGGCAGCGAAGAAGCTCCCCGAACTCGCCGCCCCCAAGAGCAAGAAAGCCAACCCCGATTGCGACCGCCCCGGCCACCCGGTAGACCCGGTTACCGGCGCCAGCGCGGACGAACTGGTCGATTATCAGGACCAGGGCCCCGGCCGCTTCACCTGGGAGCGCTACTACTACAGCCATTGGAGCGAGGAAGACGGCCTGCTGGGCTTCGGCTTCCGCCACAGCCTCCAGCACGAACTGCTCCTGCTGCGCACCCGCGCCCTGTACATCGACCCGCGCCGCCGGGAGTACGAATTCCCGCGCCAGGCGGACGGCCGTTACACCGGCACCTTCGGCGGCTATACGCTGAGCCAGTCCAGCCCGACCCGCTTCATCCTCCGCCACGAGCGCCACGGCATCCTCGGCTTCGAACGCAGCGGCCCGGCGGACATCCAGGCCCGCCTGGCCGGGATCGTCATCGACAACATCCGCCGCACCCCGCGCTACCACCCCGACGGCCGGCTCGAATGCCTCTGCGACGTCGACGAAGCCGGCGAGCCCCTGCAAACCTGGTGGTTCCACTACGACACCCTGGGGCAC
Source organism: Pseudomonas sp. 09C 129 (assembly GCF_002843625.1). Lineage (NCBI taxonomy): Bacteria > Pseudomonadati > Pseudomonadota > Gammaproteobacteria > Pseudomonadales > Pseudomonadaceae > Pseudomonas > Pseudomonas sp. 09C 129. The sequence continues at coordinate 3,883,575 of NZ_CP025261.1, forward strand.
ATCACCGAGGTGCTGCGAGCCCGGCCCGACCACACCCTGAGCGTGGCGCGCTACGCATACGATGGCGCCGGCTGCCTCGCCACCTGGTACGACGCCCTCGGCCACAGCGGCTCCCACGGTTACGACGCCCAGCGCCGCATGACGCGGGTGACCGACCGCAACGGCTACTCCTTTTCCTACGCCTACGACGCCCAGGGCCGCTGCGTGCACAGCGAAGGCCAGGACCAGTTGTGGCGGGTGGACCTCGCCTACGAACCCGGTCGCACCCGCGTCACCGAGGCCGATGGTGGCGAATGGCTGTTCCTCTACAACGAGGCCGGCACCGTCGTGTGCGTCATCGACCCCTATGAAGGCGAGCGGAACATCCTCACCCACGCCGACGGCCACATCGTCGAAGAAGAGGACTCCGGCCGCCGCGTGATGCGCTGGCTCTACGACCCGGACGGCCGCAACACCGGGCGCATGGACCGCTGGGGCAACGTCTGGCCAACCAAGGACGACGCCCCCAACCTGCCCAATCCGCTGGAACACAAGGTGCCGAGCACGCCGCTCGGCCTGCAGTGGGGCGAAGCCATCGAGCACCTGCCCGCCACCCCCCTCGACCTGCCGGCCGAACTGGCCGAGTTGGCTACCGACGTGCTCGCCCTGCCCGAACCGCTGCCGCCGCAAACCCGCCATGACGTGCTGGGCCGGATAGTGGAGCGCCTCGATGCCTACGGCCGCCGCGAACACTTCGAACACGACCCGGCCGGCAACCTGGTGCGCTTCACCGACAAGGACGGCCGTGAGCACCACTACACCACCACCTCCTGGAACCTGCGCGGCAGCGAGACCGACCCGCTCGGCCACAGCGTGCGCTACGGCTACACCCAGCGCGAAAAGGTCCGCCAGGTCATCGACGCCAACGGCAACGAAAGCACCTACGACTACGACTACAAGGACCGCATCACCCGCGTCGTCCGCCACGGCGTCACCCGCGAAACCTACGCCTACGACACCGGCGACCGCCTGATCGAGAAGCGCGACGCCCACGGCGACCTGCTGCTCCGCTTCGAAGTGGGCGACAACGGCCTGCACAGCACGCGCCTGCTGGCCTCTGGCGAAGAGCATCGCTACCAGTACGACGAACGCGGCCACTTCACCGAAGCCTCCACCAACACCCACGAGGTGTGCATGAGCCACGACTGGGCGGACCGGCGCACCAGCGACCTGCGCGACGGCCAGGGCGTGCGCCACCAGTACCGGGGCCGGCACCTGGCACGGACCACCTACCTCGACCGTTTCACCGTGGATTACGCCATGCAGCCTGGCGGCTCTCTGCTGATCCACACCCCGGACGGCGGCACCCACCACCTACAACGCGGCGCCGACGGCCACCTGCTGCTGGCCCTGGGCAACGGCAGCCGCGAACTGCGCCGCTTCAACCTCGACGGCCGCTGTATCGGTCGCCTGCACTGGTCCTCCGGCCAGCCCGAAGCGGCTCGCTGGCAGCGCTACCACTACAGTGGTGAAGGCGAGTTGCGGCGGGTGGAGAGCAATACCGACGGCATCCGCGAATACCGCTACGACGCCGCCCACCGCCTCGTCTGGGAAATCCGCGACGGCTCGCCGACACGCCACTACGCCTACGACCCCGGCGGCAACCTGCTGGCCACCCCGGCCGTGCCGTGGATGCGCTACCGCGAAGGCAACCGCCTGGAAACCTCCAGCGCAGGCACCTATCGCTACGACCAGCGCAACCATCTCTGCGAAGTGGTGGACGTCCATGGCCACAGTACCCGCTACCACTACAACAGCATGGACCTGCTGGCGAAGGTCAGATGGAGCGACCGCCCGGACGCCTGGACGGCGGAATACGACGGCCTCTGCCGGCGCATCGCCAAGACCCTGGGCGCGGCCCGCACCGAATACCACTGGGACGGCGACCGCCTCGCGGCCGAAACCGCGCCCGACGGTCGGCTACGGCTCTACGTCTACGCCAATGAAGACGCCTTTCTGCCCTTCCTGTTCCTCGACTACGACACCCCCGACGCCCCGCCCGAATCGGGGCGCGCGTACTTCGTCTTCTGCAACCAGGTCGGCCTGCCGGAACGCATCGAGGATGCCCGGGGGCGGGAGGCTTGGCGAGCGGAAGACATCGACCCGTACGGCCTGATCCGCGTCGCCGAGGGCAATACGGTCGAATACGACTTGAGATGGCCGGGGCATTGGTTCGAGCGGGAGACGGGGCTGCATTGCAATCGGTTTCGGGTGTACTGCCCGAGGTTGGGACGGTATTTGCAGTCGGATCCGATGGGGCAGGCGGGAGGGATAAATTTATACGCTTATTCCACCAATCCTTTAATAACGGTTGATGCACTAGGATTAAGCTGTGATCAGCCTGAAAAGAACGCTAACGAGGCCACCAAATCCCAACAATGCGGATCCGGCAATGAATCATCCCCGGATCCAAATGTGCCCTCGACGCGCCATTACACGGATGATGGCGCTCCACCACCCGGAATGACGAGACAGGAGTTTTACGACCTTCAGGCCGAGTTGAAAACTGTTGCTGATGATGTATTTAAAAAACTTTTGGATGCCAATAAAAGAGGCAAGCGTATAGTAATATTGGAAGACGGAACCATATTAAAATCAAGCACAAGCGGAATTCGGCCTTGTCTTTCCGTCGTCAAGGATTTAACGGTTAAACCACCGGACCCGCCAAAGTATTTCTTTGGGCAAAATACCGGAGCGGAGCCTATAGACTTGCATCCTCTTTTGCAGAAGCGCGTTGATGTCGTCGTTGCTCTCAACGAGGAGTCCAGTCCATCGCCTGAAAAGCAGGCCCAAGGTTGGACACGGAAGAGAGGAATCCCGGGTTCGCACTCTGAGGTCCAGGCGCTCAATCAAGGTATGCAAGCCAGAGTTGATCCCGAATCAATACCTGAAGATTTTGCTGTCTACAATATTGACACGGGAGGCACATCAGGTCGAAATATTGGCGATCCGATGCCACGTTGCGATAATTGCAAACCAGTCACTGACGGTATAGTGCCACTTACTGGATGAAGAAAAATGCTGAGAGTACCTATAAATGAGCTTAGTTATCGCCAGGACGGGCTCTACTACTTTAATAATGAACCATTTACTGGCGTCGCAGTAGAAATGTTGGAAAATGGTCACATAAAAACAGAAATAGAACACCGCAATGGGTTGCAGTGGGGGGGGGCGAAAGAATGGTACGGACCAGATCGCCCGATGGTTGAATCCAACTTTTTTGAAGGTGTGTTGCATGGCCGTGCCAGAGAGTGGCATGAAAATGGACAAATTGCAGAAGATGGAGAGTACGAGTATGGGATTACTATTTGGAAGAAGCATTGGGACGAGAACGGAGTTCTAGTGAAAGAATACTCCATTGACGAATCGGACCCACGTTTTCAGCGTGTTCTGCAGCGTCGGATTATATACGGCCGATCGTAGTGAAGTCATGATCCACTTCGGGGGCAAGCACGAGACCAGGGATCAGGTGTTAGTGCGCCGAGCAAAGCTCAGATGCAGCGGCAAGACTCGGGACCAGGTTTTGCCTTTTGCCCCCTACCCTCTTAACTTACCCAACCCATGACCAGACCTCTCCGCATCGAATTCCCCGGCGTGGTCTGTCACGTCACTTCCCGAGGCGACCGGCGCGAGCCGATCTTCGTGGACGATGCCGACCGCGAAGCCCTGCTGGCGGTCGTGGCCCAGGGCATGCTGCGCTTCGATGCCCAGGTGTTGGCCTACTGCCTGATGGGCAATCACTATCACTTCGTGCTTCACACCCGGCAGGCGAATCTTTCGCGGTTGATGCGGCATATCAACGGTGTGTACACGCAGGTGTTCAATCGCAGGCACGGCAAGGTGGGGCATTTCGGTTCAAGGCATCCTGGTCGATCACGAGGCCTACCTGCTGGAGGTTCCAGTCTCTGGGGACGCCGTGATTTGGATTACTGATTACTTCTGTGGAGGGAGTTTTATCCTCGGTAACTTCCTTTGTTTCTAATGGCTTCTTGTCCATAACCAAATCATGGCGGGTCATTCGATTGCTAAAGCAGTACCTGTCCTGGTGTGCCACCCGATACAAACGGCGCCTTGAGCGCCATATCATCAATGCTCGCCCCAACCACACTCGTTACCGCAGCCTGTAGGCAACACCACCCCCCCGCCGATTTCAATCCTCAACCCGCCGCCCCTTTGACCACTGTCATTGTCGAGTCCGATGCATCCCGCCGATACTCAGCCCCGTCATTCAGCGACGCGCCAGCGCCTACACTCGATGGCAACCGGCCAGGACCCGCATTCTGGATCATTGCCGCCGATCATCATGGATACTTGAGAAGGACACTCAAATGGTACGTGCCGTCACTATTCTCACCGAGAATTTCTCCGACTGGGAACCCGCACTCATCAATTCCACGGGGCGAGCCTACTATGGCTTCGACACTCGTTTCGCAGCCCCCGGTGGCAAGCAAGTGACCTCATCTGGAGGAATGACCATCATCCCGAACCTGGCCATCGAAGCCATCGCGCTGGACGATGTCGACTTGCTGATCGTGACGGGAGGTCCTGTGTGGAAAACAGACAAGGCACCGGCAATCGAGGCGCTGGTTCGTGCGGCCCACGCCAGGAAAATCGTCGTTGCCGGCATCTGTGACGGCACCCGCGTCCTGGCCCAGGCCGGAGTGCTGGATCACGTGCAGCATACGTCCAACTCCGCCGAGAACCTGAAGCAGGTGCATTACCGCGGAGCGGATTATTACCAGGATGTGCCCTATGCCGTTGCCGACCAGGGTGTGGTCACCGCTCCTGGTAGCGCGCCTGTCAGCTTCATGGCGCAAATTCTCAGTACCTTGGGTTTGAACGACAAGAAGCTCGATGCCTACCTGGCCATGCATGCGGCTGAACACATTCACTGCTGAGCCCCCTGCTTTCCTCTATTTCTCCCCTCCCCTGACGCCGCGGCCTATTACTTGGCCGTGGCGCACCTCCGGCTTTGCTGATGGCAGGTCCGCATGTTTTCCACCGCTGAACCGCAGCCTGGGGCAGTCCGATAATTTTTTAAAAAATCGGAAAAAACTTACTTGCGCTTACGACATTACCTACTAAGGTTTTCCCCTATGGCGAGCAGGGTCATCCCCTAGCCAAATCAGGGATTACCTGATGCCGTATCAAAGGATGCTTTATTTAGATCGCCCAAAAGGCGACATTTTTCCTACCCAAGCTAAGGAATGGCTTAATGTTTTTGTTTGCCGATATTGTTGTCCGGAACCTGCCAGCCCCCCTTGAAACCCCCGCCCTCAGCACCTCAGCCCATGAGCGAAATGCTGCAAGCAATGATTCCTACCCCCTCGGAACCCTGCCCGACATTCCGTCAGGCTCCCTCCTTTGCGTGCGCCTTAGAAACTGATCGGCCCGCTCGAAGCAAGTAAAAAGCCGACGCATTTTTACGATATGACCGACTAAGGCCGTCGTACAAAAAACGCTGCGCGCTCTATGGCTTTCCGGCTGGACGGGAGAGCTACGGGTGCCCGGAAATGCGTTCTCCAATGGATCGAAATCGCCGCCGGATGATGCCTGCGCGCCGAGGATCGGACATGTCAAAAACAACAGCTCAAGGCCCAGCCACGGAATCGATCGAACGGCTGGGCATGATGCAGGCGCTTGCCGACGCCAGGCTCAGCGTCGAGGCCAGGGCCATGGTCGCCCAGGCCTTCTACACCGGGGTTGCCCAGGAAGTTTCCACGGTCATACCGCTCAAGGATGGGACCGACCCGGATCTCGGACTCTTGCGCCAGCTGCTGATCGCTGGATGGGGCGAAGAGCTGGGACAGTATCTTGAAGTGCTCGATGTTTGTGGCAGCAGCGCTGCCGAGGCCTTGCGCAAGGCCCAGCTGGCGGTCAAATCCGGCACTGCGCTCTTTGCCGCTGGCAGCCTGGCCACTCGCACTGGATGGCACTGTCTCCTCTCGATCCATCACGGGTTGGCCGACGAACATAGCCTCGAGGTTCTGGCGCGGCGGCTGCAAGCAGCGCAATCCGCTGACGTCGGTTCAGCCCTGGCGCACATGCGTCGAGGGCGCGGGTGCTATGACGATTATGTCCAGGCGCAAGCCCTGCACGCGCACGCTGAGGACGGGCTGCGCACAGTTGTTGCGCAACCGATGACGCCAGTGCGCCTGCGGCAAACCGGGCGCCTGGCCTTCAATACCCAAGGGCAGCGAGTGAGTCTGCAACGCAGCCTGGACATCGCCACGATCAATGTCGGCAAGCCGCCCTTGGCGACGCTCCTGGCCTGCCTGCGGCGGGCCGATGTCATCGCCGAGGGCGACACCCTGTGTTCCTCCCATGACTGGCGCCCGGCTCACCAGCAGGATGCCATCGGCATGATGACGGGCCTTGTGCCGCTCTCCTTCGCAGTCCCTGGAGAACAGCTGCTGCCCGGGCAAACCAGCCTTGAGGCACGTGCTCGTCGCTGCCCCACGGCGCGCCAGGCGCTGGCCTGTTGCCGGGCGTCCGAGCTGTTCATCAACGGCGCGGGCAGGCGCGGGATCCCGGCCTCGCAGGTGATGAGCGCGACGTTTCCGGTGGGAATCGAAATACGCCGCACAGGCGCTTCGCAACTGTTCCTGGAGATCGAGGGGCCGTTTTGCGACGCCAGTGCCGCCACCCACCTGCTCAATGAACTCGCTGATGTACTTATGGATAGGAGTGAATGGAATGACTGAAAACATCCAGTTCGATGAACAAGCCCTGGCCGATGAAGTGGCTCGAATCTCTGCCACGTTTGCCGAGGTGCTCAAGCTGCCGCATGTCGGCCCTGCAGACAATTTCTTCAACCTCGGCGGCGACTCCTTCGACGCTATTCGGGTGATGTCGCGCTTGTCCTGCAACCTGCCCATCGTGACGCTTTTCGAGCACCCGACGGCCGTTGACCTGGCCCGGCGCATCCTCTGCGAAGCCACTCGACAATCCGTGCGCCTGGTCTGTTTTGGCGATGCGCAAGCCGCCGCGGGTTCGACCGCGGTGGTTGCAGTGCCTTTCGGCGGCGGAGACGCCACGGCCTACCGCGGCCTGTTTCAAGGCACGCAGGATGTGCAGGTTTTCGGCGTGGATTTCGGTGACTTCAAGGTCGAGGACGCTTTGGACTTCCATGCCCTGCTCGACACCCTTGCCACCGAGATCGAAGAGATCGGCGCCGCCCGCCTGGTGATCTACGGCCACTGCGCCGGCGCGGCCACCGCGGCGTGCATTGCCTCGAGCATGGCCGACAGGCACGAGAGCCTGTCACTGGTGGTTGCAGCCTCGCGCCCGGTGCTGGATGCCGATGCCGCGATTCGCGCCGCCGAAACCACGGCGGACCAGACCTGGACCGACTACCTGCGTTCCCTGGGCGCCTTCACCGGACTGCTCGACAGCCAGGTCGAGAGCATGCTGGCCCGCGGCCGCAGAGACCATCTGATCGCCTGCGAGGCCTATCGCTACCTGGCGCAGCACCCGGCGCACGGCGTACCGGCATTGCTCCTGCTGGGCGATGAAGATCCGGCTACCGCCGAGCCCGAAACGGTATTGGAGCAATGGCGCAGGTTCATCGACGTCACCCAGGCCGCAACCCTGGCAGGTGGCGGGCATTACTTCGTGCGTACCCATGCGCGCGAGGTCGAGGAAACCGTGCTGGCGTTCGCAGCACACAACACCAAAGGAAGGGATAGCAAGTCATGACAGTCAATCATCAACCACTTCTCACCCAGGCCGATCTGCTCAAGCGCGGCTTGGCCGATCTTCAGGCACACGACGCCGAACTGGCGCAGATCCTGGATGCCGAGGTCGCTCGCCAGCAACGCACCCTCTCGCTGGTCGCCTCTTGCTGCGCGGTCAAGCCCCGCACCCTGGCGGCTTCGTCCTCCGCGCTGGTCAATGTCACCGCCGAAGGCGTTCCCGGACGCCGCTATCACGCCGGTTGCGAAAACGTGGACCTGGTCGAGTCCCTGGCGATCCACCGTGCCCGGGAGCTGTTCGGTGCGCAATATGCCGGTGTCCAGTCGCACTCGGCCTCCAGCGCCAACTACCAGGTGCTCGCCGCCCTGCTCGAACCTGGAGACACGCTACTGGGCATGGCCCTGGATAACGGTGGCCACCTGACCCATGGCAGCCCCGTGACGTTCTCGGGCACCTACTACAAGGCCATCGGCTATGGCACCACCAAGGAAGGCCTGATCGACTACGACGAAGTCCTCAGGCTGGCCCTCAAGCATCGGCCGCGACTGATCATCTGCGGCGCCACGGCCTACTCCAGGGTCGTGGACTTCGAGCGCTTCCGGCAGATCGCCGATGAAGCCGGCGCCATCCTGATGGCCGACATCTCGCATATCGCCGGCCTGGTGGCGACCGGGCGCCATCCGAGCCCGATCGACGCCGCGCACGTCACCACCACCTGCACCCACAAACAGCTCGCGGGCCCCCGTGGCGGCCTGATTCTCTCGGGCCGTGACGCCAATGAAAAAGTCCCCGGCCGCGATGCGACCTTCGCCCGGGTGCTCGAACTGGCGGTGTTCCCGAGGATGCAAGGCGCGCCGGCCGTCAACATGATGGCCGCCAAGGCCACGGCGCTGGGTTACGCCATGACCCCCGAATTCGATGCCGAGATGCAACGCATCCGCGACGCGGCCGATGTGATGGCCAGCGAATTCCAGGCCCGGGACTATGAGGTGGTGGGCGGTCGCAGCGAAAACCACACCATTCTGATTCGCTTGCGCGCAGCGATGACCGGCGCTATCGCCGAGACCGCGCTGGAGCACTGCGGCATCATCGTCAACAAGAACCGGGTGCCCGGCGAAACACGTTCGTCCTTCGTCACCAGTGGCCTGCGCATCGGTACCGGCGCCCTCGCCCAGCGCCATGTCGACCCGCAGGGATGCCGGCAGATCGTCGACCTGCTCTGCCGGATCCTGGACCAGGTGACTCCGCTCGGCGAGAGCGAGTTCACCCTGGACCCGGCGCTGCGCAAGCAGTTCTGCGCGGAGGCCGAGGCGCTGTGCGTGAAGTATCCGATCGCTGACTACCTGGCAGGCTGAAGCAGTCTCCGGCACCGCTGGAGGCATGGCACGACGGTCCGGCGATCGTCGTGCCCGGCCAATACGCAAACGCTAAGAAGAGAGAAGCACCATGACGGACAAGATCAAATATGTCGCCATCAACGGCTCGGAACGCTTGGATGGCAACAATGCCAAGGCGCTGGAGTGGGCGGCCGAGTACCTGGAAAAGCAGGATGTGATTCTCGAGGTCTTTTCACTGGCCAGCGCCAAGATCGACCCCTGCGGGGCCTGCGGCGATTGCAATTTTCGCGACGAGCCCTGCGCGCAGAAGGATGATGCCGCGCGCGCCGTGCAACTCATGGAAGCCAGCGATGGCGTGATCTTCGCCTGCGCCGTCCATGGCTTTGGCGCCACGCCCTTGATGTCGGCATTCCTGGAGCGGGTCGGGACCGGGTTCCTGCGCCACGATCGCACCCTCACCAACAAGGTTGCCGGGGTCATGGTCACCGGCCGGCGCATGGGCCATGTGGAGGTCTACAACCAGATGCTCCAGTGCGCCTTGCTCAACCGCATGATCATGGTCGGCTACGGCTTCCCGGCCATGCTCGTGGGTGACAAGAAAGGCGAAGTACTGGGCGACAAGGAAGGCATGGAGATGCTGCGCCGGATGCTCGATCGCATGGTTTCCATGACCCGCCTGATGCGCGACTACGAACGAGTCACCGGGCAGGCGGCACTGCCGGTCTCGGTACCTGGCGAACGCCATCGCGAGGGCAAGGACGGTACGTTCTTCGTCCCGGCCAAGTCCGACATGTACCAGCTCGAGGCCGCTCGCGGCTGCAACTTCGATGTCGTCGGCGACTGAACTGCGCAGCCCAACAGCTATCGAGAACCTTATGAGCATTAGAACTGCCTGCAATGGCCTCACCGACACCCACCTGCGGGAATGGATAGTGTCGGAACACTTCGAGCGCCTGGCGGATGCCACGGTGGCACAGATTGCACAGGCCTATGTCGGGGTCTATTCGGTCCGGCCTACCAGTTGGCTGGCGGTCATGGCGCGCAATCGCAACCTCGATCGCCAGACCGTACTGGCCATGGAAAACGCCAGCGACCTGCTGCGGATCCCGGGCATGCGGCGCTCCAAGTTCCTGCTTCCCGGCGAGCTGGCGGCCAAGGTCTTCGCCGCCACCCGCCTGCCCCTGGCCAACCACGAATGGCGCTTACGGGACGTAGGGCTTGGCCTGGACGATTACCGGCGACTGCTGCCGACGCTGGTCGCCTTCAGCAGTGGCGTCTCGGTGCGCCTGCAGGACATCGGCAGCGCCCTCGACCTGCCGGCGCCCCAGGCGCGTGCGTTGACCTCGGTTGCCGCCTATGACGGCGCCTTGGTCCGTATACCGGCGGCCAACCAATGGTCCAACCGCTGGCTGTACTCGGCTGCACCCGAAGGGCTGCTACCCGGTGACGGCGTGCCACTGGACCGCGACCTGCTACTGCGCGATATCGCCGGGCGCTACGTCGAACACTACGGACCGGTCACGGTCGACGACCTGGCCTGGTGGCTCGGGGTTTCCAAGGAAACCGCGCGCACGCTGCTTCAAGCCTGCGCAGCCCGCCAGGTCGGAAACCAGATGTGGCACAGCCCGGCCGGGCTGGCGCGCCTTGAGCAGTTCCTCGACCGCGCCAAGGCCCCCGCAACGGCGCAGATCCGTTTCCTGCCGGCCTGGGATCCCCTGGTCATGGGCTATGCGCCCGGTTCGAGACAGCGCGACTGCCTTGAGCTGGAACGGGTCGGCGGCTACGACGCGGCCGGTAACGGGCGGCCGGTGGTGCTCATCGGCGGCCGGGCTGTCGCCACCTGGAATACGGCGGCCAAGGGCAGCAAACGCTTCATCGCAGTCGATGCCTCGACACTCGCCGACCAGGAGCGTGAAGCCGTGCTTCAGGCTGCCTCGGTACTGGCGGAGCAGATCGGGGCCATTCACCAGATCGAGAACAAAACCACAGCGTGACAACAGGGAAGGCATGAACAAGATGAGGGACGACATGACATCAGTACCCGCCGAGCCACAATCGCTGCCAGGCACCGAGCGCAGCCTGTGGGACGCGTTCGCGTGCCCGGCGGCCGGGCAATCGGCCGACAGCGCACGGGAGCAGGAAGACTTTGCGCTGCCCCCTGGCCTGACGGCCAGCATCAACGACCTGATTACGGTCGCCGCGGTCCTGGGCTCCCTGCTCAGCCCGGAAGGCCGGGTGACCCTGGGGATCCATGACGGCGGCAAGCGGTCGCAGCTCGGCGTCGATTGCACGGCGTTGAACCTTGCGCAAGACGCTCGGGGCTATATCGCGCAGTTGCGCGACAGTGCCGAAGCGCCCCATGACGACACGCAATTGCGTGCCGATATCGAGATCAGCAATGGCAACAACCTGCCAGCGGCACAGTCGCCGGTCTGGCTACTGGTGCAAGACGGCCGTTGCCAACTGTCGGTACGCAGCGATCGCATGACCCGGGCCGTGCGCCTGGAGTTGCTTGAACTGATGGCCTTCGCTTGCGCCCGGGTACTGGATCCCAAAGCCCTGCCGGCGTCCACGATCCAGCCCGCCTGCCCTGCCCCGGCCGAAACCGGCGAGCGCCCGTTCCTGGTGGAGCGCATCTACCGGCATGTACAGAGCAAGCCATCGGCCGTGGCGATCGTGGATGACAACAGCGACCGCACCCTGACCTACGCCGAACTCTGGGACGCCTCCGAGGCCTTGGTCCAGCACATACGCGAACGCGTCACTTCCCGGCGCTCGAGCCCGCGCCTGGCGCTGTTCCTGGAGCGCGGCTGGCAACACCTGGCCTCGATCATCGCCGTGCAACGCATGGGCGGCACCTGCGTGCTGATCGACCCGGCGCATCCTGATGAACGCATCCGGGCCTTTATCGAAGAGTGCAGCCCCCATGCGGTGTTGACCGCAGGCAGCACCACCGAGCGGGCGCGAGACTGGGCGAGCTGCCCGCTGCTGGATATCGACAAGGTGCAGATACGCCCTGCCCACGTCGACTGGGAACACGGCAAGTGGGTCGAAACCACCAACGAGGCCTGCTTTATCGCCGGCACTTCCGGCAGTACCGGACGGCCCAAGGCCGTATGCCTGTCCTATCGGGGAATGGCCGCGACCCTGGACGCCATTATCGATCAGGCCGGGCTGGGCGAGCATAGCCGCGGCTCATGGCTATCGTCGCCCGGCTACGGGATGGTCGAGGTCGACCCGCTGCCGGTCCTGTGCGCCGGCGGCACGGTGTGCATCCCTGCCCCGCAGGTGCTGCAGGACGTCAACCTGCTGGCCCGCTGGCTGCTCGAAGGCGACATGAACCATACGCTGGCCATGACGTCCATCGCCGAAGCGCTGTGGGCCACCGGGACCCGGACCGGCCTGCGCACCATGCTGATCGCCGGTGAGCGCTGCAAGCAATGGCCGCCGGCCGATCTCGGCTACCGGGTGATCAATGTCTATGGCTCCGCGGAGGCCGCGGTGGTGTCCATCGAGGACCTGTGCGCGCCGCGCCGCACCTTGCTGCCCTCGGTCGGACGGGCGATACCCGGCGCCCGGATGTATGTGGTCGACCGCCATGGCCAGCCGCTCGCGGCCCGTTGTGTCGGCGAGCTGATCATCACCGGCGAGACGCTGTCGGTGGGCTACGTGAACCCCGAGGACACCAAGAAGGCGTTTCGTGGCAACACCCTGGACGCCACGTCGCCATTGCAATACAGCACCGGCGATCGGGCGCGCATGGCCGCCGATGGCACCGTGGAAATCTTCGGGCGGACCGACTCGGTGGTAAAGATCCGCGGACATCGGGTCGACCTGACTGAACTGGAGATCACCGCGCTGCAGGTACCGGGCGTGGTGAAGGCGGCGGCCACCTGCTTGAGCAACGACCTGGGCGCGACCCTGGCATTGTTCCTGGAGCTGGCTCCGGACGCCGCAGAGGTGATGGCCAAGGTCCGCAAGCATTTGGCCTCGCGCCTGCACCCGGCCGCTCAGCCCGGCCAGATCGTGACCGGCACCCTGCCCCTGGGGCGCAACGGCAAGGTGGACTACAACGCGCTGCAGGTCGGCCCGATCGAGCGCGATGCGGACCAGACCGTCTTTGCCCCGGTGACCCGGGCAGACCACGCGGTACGTGATTGCTGGCTGGCCTGGACGCTGTGTGAAGAGGCGACGCTGGAGTCGAGTTTCTTCGACGCCGGCGGCGATTCCCTGCGCGCCTTGCGCATGGTCGGCGAGCTGGCCTGCAAGCACGGCATCCATGTGCAAATGGGCGCGTTCCTCGAGGAGCCGGTACTGGCGAACCTGGTACGCCTGGCCAATGCCTCGCGCAATACCCAGTTGCCGACGTTCGAGCACTTGCCGGCGCAGCAGCAACGGCTGCCGTTCGAACTCAACGAAAGCCAGCAGGCACTGTGGATCGGTCGTGGCTCGTTCTACGACTACGGCGGCGTCGGCTGCCAGGGTTATTTCGAATGGGAAGTGCAGGCCCTGGACCGCGAGCGCTTCACCCGTGCCGTGGGGCTGCTGGTCGAGCGCCATCCGATGCTGCGCATGACCATCGATGCCAGCGGACGCCAGAGCATCGGCGATGTCGACGGTACCCAGGCGGTGGAGTACGTCGATCTCAGCGCCCTGGATGCGGCGCAGATCGACCGGGAGATCGACCAGGTCCGCGAACGCATGGCCAACGAAGAAATCGGCACCACGCAATGGCCACTGTTCCAGTTCCGCATCAGCCGCATCAGCGCCGGCACCAGCCGTGTGCATCTGTGCATCGACATGCTGATCGCCGATGCCTGGTCGATCTTCCAGGTGATCATCCCCGACCTGATCGATCTCTACCTGGAAGATGACCCACAGCTGCCCGTGCTCCAGACCAGCTTCCATGACTACGTCGCCTATCGGCAAAAGGTGCTCAAGAGCGCCCAGTACCAGGCCGACCGCGAATACTGGCTGGACAAGATCAACCATCTGCCGGCGGCGCCGCGCTTGCCGCAGCTGGAGCCCGGGGAGTTCAGCGGCCCGTCGCGCTTCGAGCGATACGAGGGCAGCCTCGCCGTCGCGGCCTGGGAGCGACTCCAGGCCCAGGCCCAGGCGCGCAATATCTCGCCATCCGGGGCGGTCGCGCTGGCCTTGTGCGAAGTGCTGCGCTGCTGGAGCGAAGAAGACCGCTTCACCCTGAACTTCCCGGTCTCGGACCGGATGCCCGTCAGTGCCGATATCGACCAGGTCGTCGGCGACTTTACCAATACCCTGCTGGTGCCTTACGAAACAGCGGCCGCCGATACCCTCGAGGCTCGCGGCCAGAAGTTGCAAGGCGCCATCTGGCAGGCACTGGACCATCGGCTGTTCAACGGTGTCGAGGTGCTGCGCGAGCTGGCCCGGGCCCGTCGCAGTGGCGGTGCGCCGCTGATGCCGATCGTCCTCACCAGCCTGCTCGGGCACCCGGGCCGCCATGACGCGGCGCGTCTTGGGCAAGAGGTCTACGGCGTCTCGCAAACGCCGCAAGTCACCCTGGATGTGCAACTGCGCGAGTCCGAGGGCACCTTGTACTTCAAATGGGACTACCTGTCCGGGGTCATTCGCCCTGACGTGGTGGAAGCGATGTTCGGCGCATTCCGCACGCTGCTGCAGCAACTGGCCGACGACAGCGAGGTCTGGCAACGCACCTGGCTCGACCTGCGACCTGCCGCGCAGATCGAAGTACGCCAGGCGGTAAACGCGACCCAGGCGCCGGTACCGGAGGTTCACCTGCGTGACCTGCTGCTGGCACGGATCGCCGAACGCGCCGGGGAAACCGCCGTCCTCGATCCCCGGGGCAGCTACAGCTGGGGCGAAATCGGCCGGGCCGCGGCACGGATCGGCCAGATGATCCAGCAGGCCCGCAACCCCGGCGAACGCTTTGTCGGGATCGTGCTGCCCAAGGGCAGCGGCCACTATGCGGCGGTCTACGGCTGCCTGCTGGCCGGTGTCGGCTATGTGCCGGTGGATATCGACCTGCCGCCCGAGCGTATCCGCTCGGTGCTGTCCCAGGCCGGGGTGCGCACGGTTATCGCCGGTGCCGATACCCGGTTGCCGGAGCAGGCGCAGCGGCTCGTGCTGACGGACGAGGACCTGCGTGCCTGGGCCGGGCAGCACACGGACCTGGCCCTGGCCACCCTGCCCGCGGACTATTCGCCCTACGTGATCTTCACCTCCGGTTCCACCGGCAACCCCAAGGGGGTCGAGATTCCAGAGGCCGCGGTGGTCAACCACGTCTATGACGTCGTCGAACGCTTTGGCCTGGATACCTCCACCCGCCACCTGGCGACTGCCGCCCTGCACTTCGACATGTCGGTCTTCGATATCTTCGGCCCCCTGCTGCACGGCGGCTCGGTGGTGGTTCCTGCCCAGGCCGCGGGCCCGGACCCCGATACCTGGCTGCGACTGCAGCGGCGCCACGGCGTGACCTTCTGGGCCTGCGTGCCGGCCATCATGGACTTGCTGTGCAGTGTCGCGGAAAACGCGCGCAGCTTCTGCGCGGTGGAATCGCTGGCCAATATCGTCATGGCCGGCGACTGGATCCCTCTGCCATTGCTGCCGCGAGCCAGGGCGCTGTACCCGAAGGCACGGCTGTACTCCTGTGGAGGCCCCACCGAGACCACCAACTGGTCGGTGCTGCACGAGATCGACGAGCAAGAAGGCCAAATGGTGCGTTCTGTGATCTATGGCGCGCCGATGCGCAACTCGGCCTATCACATCGTGGCGGGCGACTGGACCGATTGCCCGGATTGGGTGCCCGGGGAAATGCTGGTGCAAAGCGATGTGTCCCTGGCCTGTGGCTACATCGGCCAGCCGGAACTGAGCGGCAAGGCCTTTGTCCTGCACCCGCGCAGCGGCCAGCGGATGTACCGCACCGGCGACCTCGGGCGCTACCTGCCCAACGGCGAAATCGAGATCCTGGGACGTCTCGACAACCAGATCAAGCTCAATGGCCTGCGCATCGAGCTGGGCGAGATCGAGAGCGTGGCCGAGTCCTGCCCCGGTGTCTCGCGGGCCTGTGCCGTAGCCCTGCCTGGTCCCGACGGGCATCCCAAGCAGATCGCCCTGGTCTATGTCGGCGAGCCCGGACTGGCTCCTGCAATCACCCAGGCCCTGACCCTGCGCCTGCCTGCCTACATGGTGCCGAAAACTGTCCAGCCGTTGCCCCAATTACCCCTGTCGAAGAACGGCAAGGTGGATGTACTGGCCCTGCGTGAAACCCTGAGGAATGACATGAAAGACTCCACCAGCAAGACTCCGCAAACCATCCTGCGCACCGTTATCCGGGTTATCGCCAGCCATCTTGAGGAGCCGGTGGTACTGCCCGAGGACAACTTCTTCGACCTGGGCGGCGACTCGCTGTCGGCGATGAAGATCAAGATCGAACTCGAGTCCCAGCTGTCCATCAGCGTGCCCCTGGAGAACCTCATGCTCACCGAGACCATCAGTGAGTTCGCCAACAGCCTGGACGCGGGGAACCAGCCATGATCAAGGACAACCTGCACCGGCAATGGCTGGAGGATGTGGACGCCTACCTGGATGGACGCACCACGCCACAGGAACTGGAGGCCAAGGGGCAACTGCGGGCCCGGGAAGTCTTGCAGTATGTCCAGGAACGCTCGACGTTCTATGCCAGGCACCTGCGTTCGCAACTGGGTGGCCCCAGCGCGCTGCCGGCGCTGGACGGCATACCGTTCACCACCAAGGAAGACCTGCGCGCCGTGGGCCGCTCGGTCTGCAGCCTGCCTTTCGAGCAGATCGCGGTGTACTACGAGACGACCGGGACCACGGGGGCGCCCACCCCCTGCCCTCGGGCGGCGATCGATGTGGACACCAGCGGTGCCTATGTGCAGAAGGCCGTCGCCGACCTGTACCAGTCGACATTCGGCACCACCGATGCCCTTACCGCGATCATGGGGCCGTCGGAGCTGTATGCGTTCGGCGATACCTATGGCGAGGTCTGCCGCAACCTGGGTATTCCCTATGTGCGGCTGTGGCCGGAAAGCCCTCGGGTCGGCCTGGTCAAGGCCGCCCAGCTGATCAACGACCTTGGCGTGCGCTCGCTGATCTGCTCGCCCGCCGTGGCCCTGGCCCTGGCCCGGCTCTATGTCAGCCAGGGGATCGATCCGCGCGAGACCGCGGTGGGCCAGATCATGGTGCTGGGCGAACTGTGCACGCCGCAGATGCTGAGCAATATCGCCCGGGTCTGGAATGCCCATTGCACCCATGGCCTGTATGGCTCCCAGGAAGCCCATGCGGTGGCCACCGGCTGCGCCAACGGCAACCTGCACTTCTCCGAGACCAACTACCTGGCGGAGATTCTTCCGGTTCCCGGAATGGAAGGCGATATCGGCGAACTGTGCCTGACGATGCTGGTACCCGGGGCCAAGCCGCTGATCCGCTACCGCACCGGCGACCTGGCGCGACTGCACGCTGCCGAGGAATGCGGGTGCGGCAATCGTTCTCGTTGCCTGCGGGTCTTTGGCCGGGTGAGCGATGTGATGACCCTGGCCGGTCGCCAGGTACTGCCGGCGCTGATCGAGTCGGCGGTGCTGGCTGCGGCCGAGTGGGTCTCCGGCTACGAGGTCAGGATCTGCACCGCCAGCGACGGCAGCGACCATGTCGAAGTGTCGATGGTGGCGGGTATCGGCGAGCGTTCGCTGGCCCAGGTACAGGAGCAGATGGCCGGCCATTTCGGCACCTCGGTCCAGTTGCAGCTGGAGCAGAACCTGGACCCGAGGACCGAGACCGGCGCCTACATTTCCTGGAAGCACGCCCGTATCCGCGATCAACGGGAGAGCGCCCTGTGAGCGCGTTACCAGCCACCGCCTGCCCGGATGATGGCGTGAACAGGGCGGCGCGCCAGCCTACCCGGCCGATCGAAAGCGTGCCGTTTCACCCCGAGAGCATCGGCTCCGACTACGGGATCAAGATGATCCGTAACTCATTGGCCCTGGCCAACGTCAACCCCATGGGCTGATCGCTCTGGAAAAAAGCCTCGGGTGCCGGCCGGATGCCGGTCGACACCCATTAATCTAAGGATTGGATAAACATGACTCACACACCCGCGAATGCAACGCTCAATGAAAAACGATGGCAGGCACTGGCTGTCATCTCGATCATCCAGCTGATACTGCTGCTGGATGCCACCGTGGTGAACGTGGCCCTGCCACGGATCAAGCACGAACTGGGACTCACGGACGGGTCCCTGACCTGGGTAGTCAATGCCTACCTCATCACCGCCGGATCGCTGTTGCTGCTGGGCGGGCGGATCGGCGACGCCTTTGGGGTGCGGCGCACCTTCCAGGTCGGCGTAGTGATTTTTGGCGCATTTTCCTTGCTGGCGACCTTCGCCGAAGATGCCACCGTGCTGATCGTCAGCCGTGCCGGGCAAGGGGTCGGCGAAGCCCTGGCTTCGGCCACCGGGCTGGCCATGGTGTCGTTGCTGTTTCCCGCAGGCCCCGAGCGCGGCAAGGCGTTTGGCATCTGGGCGGCACTGGGCGGCCTGGGCTCGATCATCGGCGTACTGCTGTCCGGCGTACTGACTCATTATCTGTCGTGGCGCTGGGTGTTCGGGATCAACGTGCCGATCGTCATGCTGCTGAGCGTGGCGACCATGGTCATGATTCCCAAGTTCACCCACCGCAGTTCCACCCCTCTGGACCTGGGCAACGCACTGATCCTGGTGGTGGCCGTCGCCGCGACCGTCATGGCCGTGATGGGCTCCGGCATCGAGCACCTGCCCGGACAACGCGTGGCGCTCCTGGTGCTGGGCTTGCTGGGTATCGCCCTGGTGCTGCGTCGTTGCAAGCGCTCGGAAAACGGCATTATTCCCGCACGCCTGATGGCTCGCTCTCCCCGCCTGGCCGGCTACGCCATCGTGGCCATCCTGGCGGCGACCTCCGGCGCCTTGTTCTACCTGGGCGTACTGCTGCTGCAAGACTACCTCGGCCTGAGCCCGATGCAGACTGGCCTGGCCTGGCTGCCCTTCTGCCTGGGTTTCTTCCCCGGCATCTTCCTTTCGCAGTTCGTCATGCAGCGCTGGAGCCCGCAGGCGGCAGCAGTCGTCGGCCTGGCAACCTCGGCGCTGGGTTTCGCCTTGTTTGCCTTCGGCGTACCCCTGCATAGCTACTGGCTGGGAATGCTGCCGGCCATGCTGGTCACCTCCATCGGCTTCGGTTGTGTCGCACCGGTCGCTCAGTCGTTGGCCACCAGTGACCTTAGCGAGGCGGATGCTGGTGCCGGCTCGGGTATCACCACCACCATCCAGCAGCTGTTCCAGGTGTTCGGGGTCACCCTGCTGGCTGCCGTGGGCCTGGCGGTCTCCGACAGCACCGCAGTGCCGACCATCACCGCCAATGGTTTCGTCAGCGCTTTCGCACTGTCGGCGCTGGCGATGATCGGCGGTGCCTTGCTGATCTGGGCCGGACGCAATGCCCTGGCTCTCGAGCCGGCCCCCTCGAGCCCCCAGCCGTAGGTTATCGTCATGCATCAGAACTACCTGATCCCTCCCTTCAAGGGACCCCTGGCGACGCTTTCCAGCGTCGCGGGGCTGCGGGAAAAATGGACCGGGGCGATGCTTGACCAGACGGGGCGCGCCTATTCTGGCGCGCTGCGTCTGGACTTCAGCGCGCAGTGTTGCCACGCGCAAGTATTCGACGCCGTGGCCCAGACCCTGGCCCGGCATCCGATCCTGGCGGCCCGATTCGAGATCGAAGGAGAACAACTGGTCGGCCGTGCCCCCAGCGAACAGGCATTGCGCCAGGCGCTGCGCGAGCAACTGGGCAAGGTGCAGGCCGCCGTCACCGACCAGGACTTCCTGGCCTATCGGGCCAGGCAAGCCGCCGAACCCGGGCTGCGCATCGCCTCGGCGGTAGACGAGGCTGGCCTGCACATCTGGATCGGCTTCTGGATCTATACCTGCGATGGCGCCTCGATTGACCTGCTGCTGGAGGATATCGCCCGGCATTACTCGGGCCTGCCCCCGGTGTCCTGCACCGCCTGGAACGACTATTGCCGGCTGCAGCACCTACCGCCGCCGGCAAGCGCGGCGCAACGGCTTGAGATCTACCCGGGGACGGGGCCCTACGGGCTCGACGCACTGCGCGCCAAAGGCGCTGGCGGCATGGGGCGCATGCAGAGCCTGACGTTCACCTCCAGCGTGCCGCGCAGCAGGGTTCTGGACTATGCCAGGGCCCAGCGCGTGACGCCGTTCGTGCTGCTGTTGGCCATCTACCAACGGGCAATCAGTGCCGTCAGCGGTGTCGCCACGGTGGTGACCGGCGTCCCCTTCGCCAATCGCCCGGGCGCCGCGGCCCAGAAGCTGGTGGGGCCGTTGTCCAATACCATCCCGGTCAGCACCCGGCATGAGCCCGGCGAGCCATTGGCCGCGGTGATCAAGCGCGTGCAGCGGGCGGTGATCAATGCCGCGGCTCGCCAGGACATGGAGCCGGCAGCCTTGTATCCCGAGGGTATGTCTACCCGCACCGCCGGCTTCGAACTGCCGTTTCCCCAGCTGTTCAACGCCTGGAACTCACGCAGCGCAGGCAGCCGCATCGCCCTGGGCGACAACCAGTGGATGAGCCTGCGGCTATTGCCCAACGATACCTGCCGCGTGGCTTTCGAGATCACCCTGGATGAGCACACCGAGCATATTTCGGGGCGGATCGACATGGACGCCGCAGCCTATGGCGACCATGCAGGACAAGTCATCGAACAGATGATCAGCGATCTGCAAGGCATTCCCGGCGACTGATCCGCAAAGCGTGTAGACCACCGCCAAGAGCGCAGTTCGCACAGTCCTGCGCTCTTGGTGGATGGCCTGGCTGCAACGAGCCGGGCATCGCTCCTGCCGATAACGCGTGGGGGTGTTCAATCCTCACTGACCGGCTTGAGTTTCAACGAGACAACATGAAGGTTTCGTACTCCAGGTCATCCAGCGCCGTCGATAACCGCGCCAGCCCCAGCAGTACACAGAGCAGCAGCGAGAAGGTGAAGCCATAGCCGAAGAAACTCGGCCCCAGGTACAGGCTCAGCAGGGTCAAGGCGCCGTTGAGTGCCACGAACAACAGGCACAGCTCCAGCACGATCATCCGTTTGTCGAGGTAGAAAAACACGTTGAGGATCGCCATGAACACCACCTGGATGCTCACCCCGATCAGGTCGATATAGAACAGCGGCAGGTAGTAGCTGGACATCCCCAGCCACTCCAGTATGCGCGGGCCAAAGAGAAACAGCAGAACCACCGTCAGCCCCTGGACCTTGCAGATCTCCAGCAGGCCCTGGCGGATCGAGAAGGTCATCTCGGCTTTCAACGAACCGATATGCTGCAGGGTCTCGCCGTCGCGCACCGCCCGGAACAGGCGCTCGTACCATTCGGCGAAGTCGGTTTCGATCCTTACCAGGAACACCGCCATGCCAGGAATGATCGCCAGGTAGGCGAGGAAGATCGGCAAGTCATAAAGAATCGAGGCGCGCATCGGCCCGATCACCTGGCTCGAGGTCTGCGGGTTGAACCAGAAGATGAACTTGTCGATCCAGATTCCCAGGTTGTAGCAAAGCCCGGTCAACAGCAGGCTGACAAACACCTGGCGCCGGTCCAGAAAATCGAAGGCCACCAGTTTCTCGGCCCGGTACTCGCGCAGGATGTCGTAGAGAAACAGGAACAATAGGCTGCTGTGCCCCAGCAGCAACGCCAGCAGCAGCCCTTCCATGCCCAGGTGCCTGAGGAAGAATGCGCTGCCGACCATCAGCCCATAGCCCACCAGCATCACCAGCAGGATGCGGTTATAAGCCTTCATCCCCGAGAGGAATATGATCACCAGCCACAGGTTGCAGAGCACCACGAAGTTGGCCAGGGTCAGCAGGCGGTAGATCAGCCCCTGGTCGAACAAGGTGATCAGCAGGAGGATGCCCAGCACCCCGGCCCCCAGGGTCACCAGCAGCAGCATGCCCACCAGGTTCGGCAGGATTTGCTCGTACTTGCGCTCGAACAGGCGGTCGGAGACAAAACGGGTGAAGAAGAGTTGTAAGCCGCCGGTGAGGATCAGCGACGTGGCCATCAGGTAGGTCACGGTGATCAGGAACTGGCGGATCACCACCTCCGGGACCACCAGTCCAAGGCTGATGACCCCCACCAGCATCACGCTGAGAATCGACAGGACCCAGGGCCCGGAGCTGATCAGGCCGGCATAGACATAGGCATGCAGCGTCGCCGTGTAGGAGTCGCGCGAGAGAATCTTGCGCAGTTCGAAACCGATACCGGCCATTTACACGGCCTCCTTTTGCAGGGTGCCCATGGCGCTGTGATAAAGCCTGCGATAGCGCTCGATCATCAAGGTTTCGCTGTAGTAGCGGTGAACCCGCGACAAGCCGGCGGCCTGGGCGGACTTCCAGCGCTCGGGGCTGCGCAGCAGGTCGATGATTGCCTGGGACGTGGCCTGGGGATCGGCGATCGCCACCACCTCCCCGGCCAGCCCGAGATCGCGGTCGGACGCTTCGCCGCCCTCGATCAGCTCGCGGCAGGAGCCCACGTCGCTGCTCACCACTGGAGTACCGGCGGCCCAGGCTTCGAGAATCACCAGGGGCTGGGCCTCGCTGATGGACGTCAGCACCATCAGGCCCAGTTGCGGCAGGATGTCCTGGATCTTCTGGAACCCCAGGAACAGCACCTTTTGCTCCAGCCCGAGGCTGGCCACCAGGCTGCGACACTCGGCGACGTACTCGGGATCTTCCTCTTGCGGCCCGACGATCCAGCCTTCGACCTGCGGCATCACACTGACCACTCCCCGCATGGCCCGCAGGAAGGTCTTCACGTCCTTGATCGGCACCACCCGGCCGATCAGTCCGACCACGGGGGCGATGCCTTCGGCCCGGGACTCAAGGGCCTGGGTCCAGAGCTGCAGGTCGATGCCATTGGGAATCACCTGGGTGCGCTCAGCCGGTGCGCCGTCCTTGATCTGTCGCTGGCGGTTGCCGTCGTACAAGGCAATGATCTGGTCGGCGCTGTCGTAGACCAGATGACCGATGCGCTCGAAGAAGCGCACCCAGAGCATACGGATGTAACCGGAGCCGGTGTCCATGCTGTCGTTGAGTGCCTGGTTGCTGGTTTCGGCGATCCAGCTGGCCTGGGCCAGGTCGATCTTGCGCTCCTTGGTGTAGATCCCGTGCTCGCTGAGCAGCAACTGGCACCCCCACAGTTGCTTGAGGATGCAGCCCGCCAGCCCGGCATAACCGGTTGAAATCGAGTGCAGGACCCGCGCCCGCGGCATGCGCCGGGCGGCATCTGCGAGCATCAGCAACGGCGACTGCATGGTGCGCAGTGTCCAGAAATAATTGACGAAGGAAGGATCGGCGCAATGCTGCTCGTACCCTTCGGTCAGCGCCTCCCAGCTGGGGCGACTGTAGAGCACGTCATCCAGGGTGATCCGCGCCTGGGCCAGGGAATCGAGCACGCCAATGCCCAGCTCGGCGGCCGGTTTTTCCGGGTTGTGCAGGTAACGGTAAAGGTTGCTCAACTCTTCCAGGGACGCGGTGTGGGCGACTCGCCTGTGCTTCGGATTGCGCCAGGCTTCCTCCAGATACACCTCTTCGACATGCACGACGTTGGCTGGAATCTCATAGCGGCGCTGACCGTAGGCTGCACGCTGGCCACCGATGAACAACACCGAAAAGGTCAGTTGCGGCAGCCCGAGGATCATCTGGTGAATCCAGCTGGACACACCGCCGCGCACATAAGGCCAGGTGCCCTCGAGCAACAGGCAGACATCGGCGATGGGCGTTGGGTTGACGGTTTTCTTCATGTCCAGGTCCTTATCAGCCCGGCAAAGGGCGGACGTTGTTGCATCTGCGGCGGCAAGCTGCTCAACAGCGCGGGAATCTCGGCATAGTTCCCGCTTTCAAAGGCGATTTCGGCACGGAACGGCAAGACCTTGGCCGGGTCCATGCCCGCTTCCTGGGCCTGGTGCATATGCAGCCGCGCCTTGTCGATATCGCCGCGCTCAAGGGCGATACGCCCGGCCAGCAACAGCAACTCGCCGCCCTCTCCCGCCTCCAGCGCCAGCCTGGCATGCTCGCCGGCTTGCTCCAGCACGTGCAGCTGGACGCTGCCCTGGGCCAGGCCCAGGTAGGCCAGTTCCCAGTACCAGCGCGCCAGGGTGGCATGCAGGGCGCCGGCCTTCCTGGGCGCGGCACCGGGCAACTGTTCGAGGGAAGACTGGATCCGCTGGTTGATATCGGTTTCCTGCTTGTCGAGCATCGAATACGCCAGGAGTCGGACATCGTCGCTCGGATCGCCCAGGGCCAGCTTCAGAATCGGCACCGCTTCCTTGCCCGGCATCCTGCGGGTGGCGAGCAACGCCGCCAGGCGCTGGTCGGGGTCCGGCGCGTGGCGCAACACATCCTGCAAGCCACTGTCACCGAAGGTCGGCGAATGCAAATGGGACTGCGCGCGAAACGGCAGGCCGGGAATGCCGACGGCCTGCCACATCTGCGTATCGCGCTTGCGGGGCAGATACAGCGCCGGAAAGATCGCCGCAATCACCCCCACCGAGCCCAGCAACGGGACAAAGAACGCCAGGCTGAAAATGAACAGCGGACTCCACGGCAACGGCGTGCGATAGCGCGCCGGCAGCAGCCGCCAGACCGCCGCCGTCAGCAGGGCGCAGGCGATCCCGTGGGTCATTGCATACAGCAGCGCGATCTGCGGGTCGGGCAACTGCGCCGTCAGGCTGGCCCAGCTCCCCGCCTCGAAAAACAACGCTGCGCTAAACAGCCACTTGCTGATCATTCAGGCCACACTCGTTGTACAGGAAGTTACGCAGCCCATCCCGTTGCCGGGCCGACTCCAGGTCGTAAGGCAGCACGGTGACCCCCAGGCTGGCCAGTTCCACGCTCATGCCGAAATGCTCGTGAATCAGCTTGCCCAGGCGCGCCAGATAGCCTTGGGCGCCCTCGGCACTGGTCAGTGGCAACAGCACCAGCAACAGAGCGTGCCCGCGGTTGTTGGCAAGGCCCAGGTGCAGGTCCAGTCCGCGCTGGCTGCGTTCGAAAAGCCGCGTCAGTTCATCGTTGGCCTGGTTCGATTCAAATGCATAGAGGCAACCGGACAGGCCGTGCTGCTCGACATCCACCAGCGAACGCTTGAGCTGGCGTGTGAAGTGTTGGGCATCGTCGCTTTCCAGTTGCAGCACCTGCAAGTCAGAGTGCAGCAGGTCGGCGATATGCCCGGCCAGCAGCGCCAGCAGGCTGAGGGTGCGCTCCTGGAAGGCGAAGAACGGCATCTGCCGTACCGCGAGGATCGCCAGCACCTGTCCCTGGGTGTCCACCAAGGGAATACAGGCCTGCAGGGACGACACCGAAGCCTGCCCGCCGCTATCGAGCAGCTCTTCACGCACACTCACCAGTTCCTCGCGCTCCAGGCACAGGCGCACCAGCAGGTCGTTGGGGTCCAGGGGCCCCATGGTCCCGGTGGCGGCCAGCAGGGTCAGGTTCGGCGACGCATGGCCGGCCTGCTCCACACGGTACAGCGCGGCTACCCGCAACGAGCCGTACTGGCCAAGCAGGCTCAGCACGGGCTCGGCCAGCAGGCTCAGCGGGTCATCGCCATTGGGCAGCACGCGCAGGCGATCGCGCAGGCCCAGCAACGAACTGCGCAGGCTCTGGTCGCTGCCGGCCAGGCGCTGCTCCAGGCGATCATGGGACACCCGCAGAATCTGGTGCGCCCGGGTGAAATCGTCGAGCCGGTACTGGCGATACTCGTTGGCCATCTGCAAGCGCAGCAGTCGCCGTTCCCACAGGTCTCGCACCTCGCCCACGAGCATGCCGCAGACCAGCACGCCGACAATGTAGGAGGGAGCGATCTGCGCGTAACCGGGCAGCCCCGACTGGCGCAGGATGAAGAACGCCGCCACCAACAGGCTGGCGCTGATCAGGCCGCGGACAAAGCCGTAGCGCACGCCCAGCAACAGTGGCGCCAGCACCGACCAGGGAAACTCACCCTGCACCTGCAGCGGGTCTTGTGGCGCAAGCCACAGACCCACGCCGATGACCAGGGCCGTCACCAGGAAAGTTTCCAGCCATGACGCCGGACCGCTGGCGCGGGGCGCCAGCGCGTAGTCCATGTGTGGAGATCTCATGACAGTCACTCGATCCTGAGGCCACCGACAAGCTTGTCGAGCACCTTCTGCGCCGCGCCGGCCAGGCTTTCGCGGGACCAGCCGGCACGGGCGCCGCTATTGCTCCAGAGCACCTTGCCGGTGCCCGCCTCGACCACCCGCAGACTGATGCCCACCGCCGGCTCGCCATCCAGGCCATTCTTGTACTGCCACTCTTCAATGCTGCCGGACACCACATAGTCGAGATTCTGCTCGCGAGCCCAATCCATGGCACCGGCCAGGCGCTCGTTATCGTCGAGCAGGGCTTGTTCGCCCTGCCCCGCCGCGCCGTTGTAGACCTGGGGTTGCAGGCCCCGGCTGCTCAGTACGCTAAGCAGAATCTGCTCACTGCGCTCGCCGGCCTGGGGCGTCTGGGAATAGTTGACCAGTGGCAACACGCCCCAGCGGGCGGATTTCGACAGCTCGGGGCTGTCCTGACCGGTAAAGCTGCTGCAGCCGGCCATCAGCAAGGCGACCATCGCCAGACTCACGCAACGAATGGATTGCATAAGGTTCACTCCTCTTTGAATTCCATGATCAGCGTCCAAAACGGACGCTGTAGCTGACACCTGCCGTGCCCCCGGACTTGCCCGTTCCGCCTTGTGGGGCCGACTGGTAGCCGAAGGTCACTGCCAATTCGTCATCCCCTATCACCTCGGTGCCGACACCGGTACTGATGGCGTAGTTGATGGTGTTGTCGGTCCACTGCCAGCCTGAGCTGACGTCTACCAGCCAGGTGTACTGCCCACGCGTGCGGTTCAGTGCCCCCGGGAAGCCACGCCGCCACGAACTGCCGAAGAACAGCTGGCCGTAGCGCTTTTGCAGCAGGGTCTGGCTGGTGATCTGGTTCGGATCCTCGAGGCCGGCCCCCGCCAGGTCGATGCCCCCGCCCAGGGTATTGGCCAGGTTGGGCAGCGAACGGTGGTCCAGGCTGTTTTGCTGGTAGTCGATGCCGCTGCGCAATGCCCAGTTCGGCCCTTCGAACTGCAAGGTGTGGTCGAACTCGATCTTCAACGCCTGGCCACTGCCCAGGTCATCGCCGCTGCGGGTCGAGAACCAGCGCTGGGCCAGGCTCCAGGACAACTGGTCACGGGCCGAATAGCGATGCCGCCCGCCGACCCAGACATCGTCCTGCTGGCCGAAGGCACGCATCAGCCCGCTGTCCTCGTTCTTACGGTGCCAGTCGGCGCCGACGTCCAGTTCGTTGCCGCTGTCCACCTGCCAGGTGCGGCTGGCGCCCAGGCCGTTGCGGTCATCGTCCTTGCGCAGGCTGCTGTCGAAGATCAGTTTGTAGTCGCCGTCCTCCAACTGCCGCTGCAAGGTCAATCCGGTATTGGTCTCGTTGCCCAGGCGTGATTCATCGAGGGTGTCGCCGCTGTATCGGCCCTGCTCCACCACGAGCCTGGCGTACCAGTCGTCATTCAGGTAACGCGCAGCGCTCAGGCGCGGGCCGTTGAACACCAGTCCGCCGTAATCCTGGCGTTCCCAGGCGATTTGTACGCCCTGGGGCGTGCGCTCGGTCATCTCGATGGCCTGGCGCCGCAATTGCTCACGGATCGCGGGAGGCTGGTCCTCGCCCAGCGCCGACAGGTCGACGGCCAGCGCTTCGCCGCCACGACCCAGGCTGTTCAGGGCCTCGACCCGCTGCGCCGGGTCCAGGCCATCGCTGGCCACCAGGCGCTCCAGGGCTTGGCGATTGTTGCCGCGCAGGGCTTGCTGGATCTGTTCGTAGCGACTGACCTTAAGGCCACGGGCGCGGGCCCAGGCCAGCCAGTCATCCTTCTGCGCCGACTGATTGATGTCATCCAGGCGCACCAGCATTTGCTCGAACCACAGCTGCAGCATCGGCCTGGAGCCGTCCAGCCACTGCATCGCCTTGTTCTGCGCCTTGCGCGACGAGTAGCTGCTGGCCACCAGGCGCAGCCAGGTCGCATAGCCCTGGGGCGTGGCGCGGATCTGCTCGGGCGTCACCTGACGATTGAGCTTGAGCCGCAGGCGCTGGGCCGAGTCGGCATAACCGGCGCCTTCCAGCGCATCGGCGTAGGCCGCCTGGACCATCCAGTCCCGGGGATTGGCTTGCAGGTACAGGCGGTACCAGGCCAGGGCCTCGGTATTGCGCCCCAGCCACTGGCTGGCGGCGGCAAACGGCAGCCAAAGCGTGCTGTCACCGCGCGCCAGGGAACGCCATTGCTGCAGCAGCGGCTTGATCTCGCCCGTGCGCCCCAGGTCGACATACAGCCACATCAGGCGTTCGCGGAAGGTGTTGTCCTCCGGGAAGCGGCTCAAGCCCAGGCGATACAGGCGCAGGGCCTCGTCGTGATGACCCTGGTGGACCTGCAGCGCCCCGCGCGCTGCCAGGACCTGGGAATAGTCGGCGGCTTCCGGGTACTGGTCAGCCTCCTTGAGCAGATCGATCACCAATGGCCAGTCCTGAAGCTCCTGGGCCAATTGCAGGGCCGCGACCAGGCGCCGCGGATGGTGCCCCTGGCGCCAGCTGTCGACGGTCAACTGCAAGGCCTTGCGCGGATCGCGGGTGCGATAGAGGGCGATCAGCTCACTCTCGTCGCCGGTATTGAGCGAGCCCTTGATGGCCAGCATCTTCTCCAGTGCGAGCTGCAGTTCATCGTCCGACTCCAGGTCCCAGGCCAGCGCGGCACGGGACTGCCAGTAGTCGAGGTCGTTGATTTTGTTGCCGTCGACCGCGGTGATCACCTTCCAGGCCGACTGGCTGTCAAACAGCTTGAGGTGGTTGTTGGCCCAGTCCACCCGCTCGGCGCTGGTCAACGGATAACGGCTGGCGAAGTTCTTCCAGACCGCCAGCCGCTGTGGGTACTGCTCGGTGTTTTCCAGGTTCTGCAACAGGCGGACCCAGGCCAGGCGGTGCTTCGGGTATTTGGCGACATAGCGGCGCAACCACTTTTCCGCCTGCTCGGGCGTGCCCCGGGATTCTTCGGCGTACACCAGGGCATCGAGTTCGACATTGCTCAGGGCGCGGCTGTCCATGATCCCCGCCAGCAGCGGAATGCCCCGGTCGAAGTCGTAGCTCTGCATCGCCAGGCGCCAGGTGTGCTCGAACTCGGCCGGGTTGTCCCGCAGCTTGCTCAGGCTGATCCAGTAGCCCAGCGCCGAGGCCGAGTCGCCCCGCCATTCGGCGAGATGGGCCATCTGCTCCAGCAGCAACGGATCCTCCGGATGTTGCTCCAGCAGTTGCGAGCCCGCCGCATGAGCGCCCTTGAGGTCACCGAAGGCCAGTCGCTGCCTGAACTCCTTGGCCAGGATTTCCGGGTTGTCGGGCTGCAACTTGCGCCATGCGATAAAAAATGACTCGGCCAGGTCCGGACGCTTGTGCGCTACCGCCACATCGACGCCCCGGTCAAGCAGCGCAGCATCGAATTGCGCATCCGGCTGGGCGGCCAGTTCCCGGGCCAACAGCTCGGCCGCCTGAGCGCCGCGATCCGCCGCCACCAGGGTGTTGAAGGCTTCCTGCAGGAACTGGCGACGCGCTTCAGGCGTCTGGCTGGCATCGAGCAACTGCACATAGAGGTCGGCGGCGCGTCCGGGTTGCTCGCTGGCCTGGTACCACTTCGCCGCCTCGGGCAGCCAATGCTCACGCTGCCCTGGATCGCGACGCGCCAGTTCGGCATAGGCGTCCGCGGCCAGCCCCGGGGCCTGGACACTCAAGGCCAGCGTGGCCAGGCGCTCAAGCTGGGGGGATGGCAGTGTCTTGTAGTCAAAGGCCTTGAAACGTTCGGCCAGGGCCTGCAACGCTGGGCCGTCGGTGCTGTTGGTCAGCGCCAGGGCATCCAGTTGCAGGCGGTAGTAGGACTTCAGCGCTGGATCGGCCTGTGGCCATTGGGCCAGGTGTTTTTCCGCCCTCGGGTAATCGCCCAGCTGAATCAGCAGGTCGAGCAGTTGGGTGCGCAATTCGTTGTTTTCCGGGTGGGCCGCCAGCAGCACCTCGGCATAGCTGGCGGACACTTCGTCCGGGGGGCCGAGCGTGGGACGGAAGGTATCTTCGTTGCGATAGGTCGCCCACAGCAGCACGCCGACGACCATCGCCACCAGCAGCAATGCCCAGGGGTTGAGCAGCCGTGCGCGTGGCGCCTTAGTTGCAGAAGAGTTGGGCATCACTCACCTGCTTCATGGGAAGTTGGAAATGCCACAGGCCCTGCTCGGACTTGCCGGCATAACGTTGGCCCCGGACCTCGACCCGACAGGCGCTGGTCGAACGCACCGAGAACTCCAGGTTGAACTGGCCGGCAAAAGAGAAGCTCACCTGTCGGTCACTCACATAACGCCAGTCACGCAAGGGAATATTCGCCAGCTCCAATGCCGGACGCGGGTCACGCTCGGGCCGCAGGGCCAGCAGCGCATGGTCGCCGCTCAAGGCCACATAACGGCCCTGGGGCAGATCACGGACACCGGCCACGTTCCGCGAACGCCCCAGATCCGGCCAGCCCAGCTCCGGGTCCAGGCGCAGGGTACGCAAGCCGTCCATGCCGCGGACCTGCCAGTCGCCATTGGCGGTGCGGGCCAGGCTGGCCTGGTACAGGCCATGGACCCGATCGAGGTAGTCGCTCATCCACAACGACAAGGGCTGCTGGCCGCGCATGAAGCGGTAGATATCGGCCATGGCCTTGATCGACGCCTGCTTGGTGCCCGAATAGAAGTGGTAGTACAGGTGAATGCCGCGCAGGCGCCGTGGGCTGTCGGTCAGCTCGAACGTATCGATGACGTCGCGAAAGCCGTAATACGGGCCTTTCCAGAGGTTGGTGTACATGTTCTCGTTGATCACCGGGGCGTAGTACTGCAAGCCGCCTTCGGTGGGACGCAACAAGGGGTACAGGCCGGTCAGCGATGAATTGGCTTTGGTCAGGATGGTCTGCCCGCCGTTGACGTTTTTCAGCCCGGCGTCGTAGGCCAGCTTGATGGTCTCGGCGCTGGGCAGCGCATCCCCCGGCCAGAAGAGCAACTTCACCGGCTTCTGCGCAGTGGTCAGGCGGCTGTTGATGTAGTCCCGCGATCCGACGATCTCGCGCTTGAAGTCCAGGGTCTTGTAGCCCTGGATGTTCAGGCGCAATCCGTATTCGGCGTGGAAGTCCTCGTCCTGCCTGGCCTTTTCCGGCTGCAGGTAGAACGGGTGGCTGTAGGTGTGGCTGGCAACCTCGACTTTGGGATCGGCAAAGATCTCCTGGGCGAGGGGCTCCAGCTCCCTGGCGAGGAACGGCGACATGCCCTTGGGCCCGACCTCCCCTTCGATGATCGAAACCGAGGTCAGGTACGGGTTGGGACGAATGTAGTCATCCAGCACCTGGCGCCCGGAATAAGGGGTGCCGCGCACTTCGGCATGGGATGGGAAGCCATCCCCGTCGATATGCACCGTGGCGATCCGCCGGCCGTTCTCGGTGGTGGTGTCCGGGTGCGGTTGTGCCGGCAGGCGCAGGGCTTTCTGGATAAAGGCAAAGGGGTCGAGAATCCAGCGGCTGCGCTCGACATTGGTCTCTACCACATAAGGCGCCAGGGCCATGCCACCCCAGGTGCCGATGGCCACGGGGGCGTACTTGCCGCCCTGCTCATCCTCCAGCAACAGGGCCGGTTGCGGCCCGTCGGGCAGCAGCGTCACACGGGTCAGCTCTCGGGTGCGCGCCACTACCGGCGCCTCGAAGCCACCGATCAGGGCCTTGTCCTGGCTCAGTACTCGCAGTGCGCCGCGAGCCCCTGGCGCCGCGAGGTTCAGCCCCAGGCGCTTGAGCAATGCGCGATCCTCGATCGGCAGGCCCGCCATGATGGCCAGCGGCACCTGTTCGTCCAGGCGTTGGCCAATCCAGCCATTAAAGGCACGGCTGTCCTGGGGTGGGCCGCTGGTCATCCACACCACCACCCCGGCGTACAGGCCGGCGAAGCTGTGGGACGGCAAACTGGCATCGGCCGGCAGATAGTCCACCCGATAGCCCAGGTATTCCAGCAGACCGCCAAGCATCCGGTGCCCGGCGTGATCGTAGAGTTCGCCTTCGCGCGGGTCGTAGAGCATGGCGATGCGCCGCGGCTGTACTTCCACGGTGCTCATGCCGATGGCGTTGAGGTCCGGGGTGGTGACCACCGGGATAAAGCCTTCCTGGCTCAATTGGCGAGCCAGCTTGCGCGCTTCTTCGCGACGGTCGGGCGGCAAGTAGTCGATGGCCACCAACGGCATGTTTTTCGCGCGAAGTGGCTTGAGCTCACCTTCAAGCCAGTTGCGGTCGGACTCGGAAACCGGGCGATAACGCTTGGCTGAGGCATCCCAGCCGGCATGGATCGATTCGACGGCCACGGCCGAGGCAACGCCATCGAGCTCGCCCAGCACCTCGAAGCCCCGGTTGAAGAACAGCTTGAGGTTCGGCTGGCGGCTGTGCAGTTCCCGCAGAAACGATGCCAGGGCTTTGCGTTGCGGTTCGCGATGAGCCTCGGGGAGCAATTGAAAGCTGTCGAGCGTATCGAGGAACAGACCGGCATAACCCTGCCCTTGCAACGCCTTGGCACGCTTGAACAGATGTTCGCGCCAGGCCGGCGTCGAAATATCCATGACCTGGCTGTTCCAGGCCTTGTTACGCGTAGCGCTTGCGCTGCGGGTCAGCGACGCTTTGTCCAGGGCGACGCGGTCGCCATCGAACTCACCCACCGACAGGTAAGCGAACGGCTGGCTGCCAAGTTCGCGCAAGGTGGCAACATTGGCGGTGCTCATATGGCCCGGCTCGACCACAACCCATTCGAACTGCGCCAACTCTTGAAGCGGTGGCCGATCGGCGTACCAGAACCCGACACTGGCGGGCGCCGCCGGCGAGGCTTGCACCACCGAGTGGGTCGCACACAACGCCAGCGCGGTAAACAGCCGCCGTACCCCTTTGCAAACACGCCCCCTGCGAAACTCGATGTCCATAAATCACTCTTGAGTAGATCAATCCGCGCGATACCGGACCCGCGAGCCCTCTGCAACCGGGCCCGCAAGGCGTGGCATTAAAGACTGTGGTAAAGCCGTGCCAGGCCTTCAGCCACGGTGGTTGGCGACCCCAGGCCAAAGCGTTCGCGCAAGCGGCGATTGTCGGCCTTGGAATGCCGGATATCGCCCGAGCGGGCAGCGGCATGACTCACGCTTAGCGGTTTGCCACTGATCCGTTCCAGGGCCGTAATCAGGTCATTGAGCGTGGTGACCCCGCCGAGACCGACATTGGTGGCATCAGCCGCGGGCTGGGGGTGTTCCAGGCCCTGGAGCAGGATCTTCACCAGGTCTTCGACATAGACGAAATCGCGGGTTTGCTCGCCATCGCCGAACACCACGATCGGCCGTCCGGTTTTCACCCGCTCGCTGAAAATGCTGATCACCCCGGAGTACGGCGACAACGGGTCCTGGCGGGGCCCGAAGATATTGAAGAAGCGCAGGATCACCGGCTCCAGTCCATGCTGGCGACGATAGAAATTCAGGTAGTGCTCGCTGGAAAGCTTGTCCGCGGCATAAGGCGTCAGGGGGGACGTGGGCGTGTCTTCATCAATCGGGGTGCCCTCCCCGTTATTGCCGTAAACCGCGGCACTGGAGGCAAAGACCACTCGACGGATGCCCGCGGCGATCATCGCCTCGCATACCCGCAGCGTGCCGATGAAATTGCTCCGATGAGTAGCTGCCGGGTGTTCGACCGAGGCGTGGACCGAAGCGACAGCCGCCAAGTGCACCACCGCGCTGCACCCCTGCATGGCTTCAGTGAGGGTCGCGGCATCGGCGACATCGCCGACCACCAGTTTCAAGGCCGCACAGTCCATCGGCAGGTTGCTGACCTTGCCGGTAGAGAGATCGTCCAGAACCCGGACGGCATAGCCTCTTGCCAGCAACGCATCCACTAAGTGGGAACCAATGAAGCCAGCCCCCCCGGTTACCAGTACTCGTTTGGCAGACATAGATCATCCCTAAAAAATATCGCAACCCCCACCGTCTAAAGCCGGCACCCCCACGAAAATGAGCCATGGCTGTTGGCCTTATGGCTGATATTTCCGTGGATACCTGCTCTTTAACAAAGGCTGTATCGCCTTTTTCTGGAGGGCTTCAGAAGTCAGGCGTCAAAAAAACATCAGTTAAATGACGCAAAACAGAAGCGGATACTGGGATACGAATGCCATCATGTCAATAATCCGTCTAAATTTTAAGATGAGGCTGTGAGCTTAAAAAAAGGTCAGTATATTGACGCGCGCATTCCTGGGGCTCTGGGTTCCCCTTGCCCCTGGCAATGGAAAACTCATCTTCAAGACGACGCGCTCGCCTTGAACCTCCGCATGCGAGACCTGAGTCGGAATCACGCCTCATTGATCTCAAAACACGACACCCGTATTGAGTGGGGCACCCGAGTGCTATAGAACCCCTTGGCGGTATTGGTCAGCGCGGCGCCATCTTTGCCCTGCTGCGTATTTACCCGCTCCGTTTCCATTCAGGTATCGAGTATGAAATCAAAAATAAACCAAGCCTTGATTACCCCTGCGCTCTTCTCGCTTCTGATGTTCCAGTGGACGCCTGTGTTTGCCGAAGAGGCTGCCAGTTCCCCCTCCAATCTCTTGACCGCGGCGGTTGCCTGGAAGCAGACGGCGGCTGAGTTCGAGGCGCTTTATTACCAAGGCTTCAACATCGCCAGGATGCGTCTGGACCAGGCCCTGCAAGCCCGCAAGGAGGGCGACCGACCGTTGGCCGTCATCAGCGATGTCGACGATACCGTGCTGGGTAGCAACAGCTACTGGGGCTACATGATCAATTCGGGGAAAGAGTTTTTCGATGACGGCGCCTGGGACCAGTGGGTCGCCGACAATGGCCCGGTCGCCACGCCCGGGGCAGTGGAGTTCTTGAATTACGCCCAATCGAAGGGGGTCGAGGTGTTCTACGTCACCAGCCGCGACCAGGGCGAAAAAACCAAGGAATATGCCCTGGCCAACTTGCGCAAGAACAAGCTGCCGTTTGCCGATGAACAACACCTGACGGTCTATCGCGACAGCTCCAACAAAGAGCCACGGCAAACGGAAATCGCCAAGGACTACGAGGTGGTAGTCATGCTGGGCGACAACCTCAATGACTTCAAACGCAAGTACTACGTCGCGGACGTCAAGCAACGCAACAGCCTGATGACGGAAGACAAAGAGCAGTTCGGCCGCAAGTTCGTCCTCTTCCCCAACCCTACCGACGGCCATTGGCTCAAGGCGATCTTCGGTGACTCCGAGCCCCCGGCCACCCCGGAGAACCGCGCCAGGTTCAAGGCGGCGGCCGGATCGACGGCCTGGCAGCCGAAGCAGTAATCCTGGGCCACCTGCCCTGCCCTCGCCGTTCGAAAAACGGCGCTTGCCATGCCTTGTGAACGCGGCCTATCCACTCAAATTTCCGCGAGCACACAATCGAGCGCCGTAACTGCCAACGGCAAGCCTGGGCTCGATGCCCCTGGAGCTTGCGCCACGACATCAACGATTAGACTGGCTGGTTTGCCAGTGATACGCAGATGAACGGTACTTACTTTGGCGATGATGGTCTCTGCCCAGCCTGAAACGATGCCTTGGCACACCGCTATATCTTCACCCCCTACGCATTGGCCGCACCCAGGTTCGAGGTGTGTGTGGGGCGACGAATGGAAGCGCTTTGGTATCAACGGTGTTTGACTGCACTCCGCCCTTGGCTAAGATCCAGGTGATCTCTATTCGCAGTGTTGTCAATCAGTATCGCGATAGGCACTCGCAAATGTGACAAGTGCTCGCCATGCCATGGAGGCAAGGTCATGTCAAAACTCAAGGTTGAGTTCCCCCCCTCGGTTGAGGCCGCCTCAGCACGACGTCCCCACCGTTCCTTCCGACATTACAAGGTTGCGTGTTACTGGCCGTAAGTGTGGCCGCGGCCGTTTTGTAACTGTTGCCGAAGCTTGGTTTTATCCCCAGAGCAGCAAGTGCAGTGTGCTTTGTAGCGTCTGCACACTGGTGGCGTTCATACGCCATTTTTTAGCGTTATAACCTTCCCGCAGGAGACAAGGACATGTCAAAAGTACGCGCACCACAAAGCGTTGCTCCCGATGGCAAGATTCACGACAGACTGGATTATCTGTTCACCGAAGAAGGTATTCCCGTGCCTGGCGACGGTGCCGAACTGGTGTTGGTGGATCTGGGCGACCACACCATCAAGTACCACAAAATGGTCACACCACCGGTACAAGTGGCTACCAGGAGAGGCGATGGTCCTCGCGAGCTATTCGAGGGCGGCGAACATATGGCGATCGGAGACAGTGTAACGTTGTACTTTTCCGGTAGCGACACGGGTACACCCGCCTGGCAGGTCCCATTGAATCTACCCAATGGCTTGGCCCTGACCTACGGTCAGATCGTCGCATTGGGGGGGGACTTCTATGGCATTCCCGATAAGCCGATCTCCGACGGTGCAACCGCTGCGGAACGGATAGCGCGCTTTAGCGCGGCGTTCAACTCCCTGGCAACGTTACCGGCCTCCAATAAGGAGGCGCATGAAATTCTACAAGTAATGCAGGTGGAAATTGATGCCGCCAACCAGGCGATCAACGATGGTTTGCCCGCGCACGAAGCCTATGACAAGTTGGGCGATACGCTCTCGCTGAAATGGAACGTGATCACCGGTGGGGGGCCTACCGGCATCCCTCTGGGTCGTTATCTCAAGCTGGCAGCCGTAAACTGGGACCACTTCGGCAGTTGGGCGGTTCTCGCTTATAAGGCTGGCCACACCGCTGCACTGCAACAGGCGATCAAAGCGGGAAAAAGCGGGCAACGCCAGGATCTTGAGCTGGCCTACGCAATGAACGCCTTCGCTGACCATTTCCTATCAGACCTGTTTTCCGGCGGACACATGCGCACGCCACGCAAGCAGCTGCACGACACTGTCACGTCCGGCTTTGTCAGCTCTTTTCTGTCGCGCTATATGCATGATGAGGACTGTAAGTTTGGCCTCAATGTGAACAACACTCAGGACGATAACTGGCATGCCTATGGCGACAAGCGCTACTTCGATACCGTCGATGTCGGTAACCGCAACCGCGTTGGATTTATCGTTCAAAGTTCAGTGGACGAGGTCTTTGAAAGTTTCCTCTATGGCACCGCGCCGACACCCGACGAGTACGCCGCAAACTCATTGTTACCCGACCTGCAAGCGGTGCAGAACCATCTGAGCACGGCCAACTATTCCCCCTTGTTCGTGGCTCAAGGTTCGACGGTACTTCGCCGCCAAAACATCAACGACCTCAACGACCGTCACTGGACGGCAGACTGGTGGGGCGCCACCACCCTGGCCTTGTTAAAAGCCAGTTACAACCCGAACAAACCAACCGGCTATCTGGAACCGCCAACGGCATCGCCGGTGCTTCAGCCCAATGGCTGGCAAAGCCATACCCCCAGCCCCCCCAACTGGGTGGATGGTAACGCCGTGCGTTACGCCTTCAGTTATACCAATGGCCTGAACGAATCCTACACCGGGCCCTGGTCAGCCTTCGTTGAGTTGCAAGGCAGTTACTTTCCGACCTTAAACGTGCCAGAAGATCCATCGGGTAAAGCCAGCGGGCGAAATATCTTTCGGCAATTTCGCAATACCCCCCCGACGCTCGTGGGATCTGTTGCCCGTGGTGTCACCTCGTTCATCGATCGTCAGAACTGAGCAGGAGCCTGATTATGTCAATCACTATCAAAATCACTTTGGCCACTGGCGAATCGGCCCAAGGACTTGACCTTGAGTTGCTATCTGACGGCGCACCCGTCGCAAGGGCGACCATCGACGAACAAGGGCGGGCCGTGTTCGATGCGTCGTCAACGCTCGGCCAGCTGGCTGTACGCGTCGACCATTCGGGGCTGGAAAAGGAGCAAAGAGCATGACCAGTGTTTCAGTCGTTCCTATTGTCGATACTTCATACAGCATGACCGCCGAAGGTTACGTGGCACAAACTGTCATCGATACCAAGGCCTTCCTGCGTTCGCTCAAACCTGAAGACAAGTTTGCTGTTATCGCTTATGACACCACGGCAAGAAATGTCTATACCGGCAATGGAGGCTTGGCCACCGTCGACCAGGCACTGACCGTCACCGCCAATGCAGCCCTGGAGGTCAGTAAACTATCGTTCAACGGCGACAGCACGGCCATAGGTCTAGGGTTACAACAGGCACGCACCTTCCTTGACTCGGCGAGCCAGCCCAAGGCTTGCGTGCTGTTGACCGATGGCTTCCAAAACGCCGGACCGTCCCCCTTGGATATGCTTCCCGACTATCCGGTCATGACCTGCGCCATGGGACCGCAATCCGACCAGGACCTGCTGAAACAAATCGCCCAGCACACCAACGGAGAGTTCTTCTATGCGCCCCGCGCCGCCGACATGATGAAGGTCTATCACCAGATTCGCTCGAAAACCGCCTCGGCTGCGCTACTGGCGAACCAGCTCGTAGACATTCCCACAAACGACTACCGTTTAATCCCGGCGACGGTATCTCAACGTCCCGGTGGCGCGCAGATCTCGGCAGTCTGGTCCAACGCCGAGGTCACCTACACACGTGGCAGCCCTTCCGGCAATCAGCTGTCAGTGACTCTGGTCGACCCTTCAGGCTCCACCAGCCCGTTGAACCCGACCATCATCGGCGACGGTTTTGTCATCTACAACGTCGACAACCCGGCCCCGGGGGAGTGGCAGGTCCAGCTGGAATTCGCTGGCGCAGGTCAAACGATCAACTGCACGGGGGGCGCACTGCAGTACCCGTCGTCAACACGCAATGCAATCGCGGAGCTAAAACTCAACGTCGATATTGCCCGGACTCACAATGTCGGTCGGCCGCTGGAGCTAAAACTCAATCTGAACGAGGGCGGCGAGCCCCTGACGAATGTCCGAGCCCATGCCTCCGTGATTCGGCCGACCATCAGTCTGGCCAATGCCTTGATCAAGTATCACGATCAACTCGGTTCGGTGCGGGCGAACCCTGCTCACATCTCACGAGGCGTCCCTGAGTCGCAGGCGAAACTCGCGGCACTGCGTCAACAGCTATTGCCAGAACAGGACATTCTGGCGCATCAACAGTCGGTAGTGCACTTTCAACAAGGCGCAAGACAACTGATATCGCAACTCGATACTCCGGTGTCAGGTTCGTACACCATACAAGTGGAGGTCACGGGCGAAAGCCCGGTGACAGGCCCCTTTTCGCGTAGCGAACTGGTTAGTGTGCTAGTGACTGACTAGAGCGCTTAGGGGCTTGTCGTGTTGTAAAAAAACACCGTGTACGCTGGGCATTGACCTTGTATAGGGTTAATGCCTGGCCGCGGCCATTCCATCCAAAGCACTTTACCCGCTCTGAAGATCGACCAATCTCCCAGCGGGCGGGCATGAACAAAAGCGTACTGCCTGCCGATCGATAAGATGTCGGCCGACCCACGCAACCGTTCTGTTTCCGAATGCTGATGCTGGATTATTCGAAGGTCGTTGTACCCTCGGCAGCGAGAAGGCCGAGCCTCTCGATAGCTCGGCCTTCTCCACTCATTCGGCGCCTGGGCGCAACCATCGTCTCCACCGTGGTCGCTCTGTCCGCAGTGGCTGTAGCCTGCCCTGCCCTCGCCGTTCGAAAACCGGCGTTTTTCTCGCAACCTTCTGAACGCTGCATACCCACTCAAAATGATTGGCCCGGCCAGCATTTTGAGTGGAACTGACTAGACCTCAATCGCCCCCGCCCGCCCCGACTCCACCACAAAGGACTTGAGGGTCGAGACACTGGCATGCGGATCCCGGGGATCGGAAATGATCCGCAGGTGGGTCAGCATCTTCCGTTCTTCCAGCTCCACCGCCACATATCCCCGCCAGCGGCTCTCGAAAAACCTTACATGGGGATTGAAGGGCAGGATGGCGTCGAACGACTGGCCGTCGGACGTGACCGAGGTGCCTACGAATTCAGTGGCGACGATCCGCGAGTCAGGGTCATGGGCGCGCGCATGCAGGTCCGTGACCCAGAACGAATGAATGTCGCCGCCCCAGAACACCGGGTTACTGGCTCGCCGGCGCTCGATGGAGGCCAGTACCCGTTCGCGAGTCGCCCTGTAGCCGTCCCAACCGTCGGTCCAGTGCCCCAGCGCCTGGCTCGCCGGGACGTGCTGGAGCAGCGGCGCCACCAGCAGGTCCTGGGCGATCACATTCCATTGCGCCCGGGACCGGGCCAGGCCCTGGTCCAGCCAGGCTTCCTGCTGCCAGCCCAGCATGGTGCGCCCGGGGTCGCGCAAATCCAGGCAACTGTCTTCGGCGATATGCCCCTGATGGCTGCCATTGGGCGCAATGCACGGTTGCTCGGAGCGGTACTGCCGGCCGTCCAATACATGGAATCGGGCCAGTCGCCCATAGTCCAGGTTCCGATAGATGCGCATGTCCGGCCCCCGCGGCAGGCTGGTGGCGCGCAATGGCATATGTTCGTAGAAGGCCTGATAGGCCGCCGCTCGCCGCTTGAGGAACGCGGCTACCGGAGTCCCCGGATCCTGGGACCAGCGATTGGCGTAGTCGTTTTGCACTTCGTGATCGTCCCAGGTCGCCACGCTGGGCGCGCTGGCATGCAGCGCCTGCAAGTCAGGATCGGTCTTGTACTGGGCATAGCGGTTGCGATAGCCCGCCAGGTCCAGCGCCTCGTCACTGCTGTGGGGGCGAATGATCTTGCCGGAGTCGGGCGCATAGGATTTTTCGTAAATGTAATCGCCGAGGAAGAACACCAGGTCAGGTTGCTCCGCGGCCAAGTGACGGTAAGCACTGAAGTAGCCGCGCTCCCAGTGAGAACAGGAGACAAAGCCCAGCCGCGCCGACGCCATCGCGTGCACAGGCGGAGCCGTGCGCGACTGCCCTGTCGGACTCTGCGCCCCGAGGCTTTCAAACTGGTACCAATAGGGCCGCCCAGCCTCCAGCCCCGCGACCTCGACGTGGACGGAATGGGCGAAACGCAGAGTGGCCATGACTTCGCCTTGTTTCACGATCCGCCTCATCGCCGCGTCACTGGCCACCCGCCAGCGCACCGGCACCGAACGGTTCAAGCCGCCACGCCCATCGGCCGCGTTGAACAACGGCGCCAGGCGGGTCCAGATGACAAAGCCATCCGGCAGCGGATCGCCCGAGGCCACGCCCAGGGTGAACGGGTAGTCGATGCCGGCACTACGGGCGAAGGGGCTGAGGATCGAAAAAGCCGTCGCCACCGCCAGGCCCGACAGCACCCGGCGACGGCCCGGGTCCACCGGCTTGTCGATATCGTCGCTCATGACGCGGGCCGCCAATCGGCGCGCAACAGCCCGTACGATGGAATCGCTGCGGTGTTGTCAGCGATCCCGGGGCCGTTGGCCAGCTCGAACAGTGTCTCGGCCTGGTGTTTTTGCAGCGCTTTGAGCGCCAGTCGCGGGGTGAGTAACGAAGGAAGTGCAGCGCTCATGTCGGGGGGCTCGCCGGATAAATGCGCAAAAATGCGCCCCCGGCATGTCAATTTCATGACCGTCAAAAAATGACTGATGGTTCTTCTGAAATCCGCGTCCTAGACACCTAAAAGCTTAAATTAAAGTTAACCAATCGGTCATTTTCCGTTGCTAGCGTGGCGCCCCTAATCAATGACGGGGTAACGGAATGAGAACCTGGGACGAACCGAAAAAACGCAAGGCGCACATCGAACTGATCCCGATGATCGACGTGATGATGTTCCTCTTGGTGTTTTTCGTACTCGTGAGCCTGAACGTGATTCCGGCACTGGGCATGAAGACCCAGTTGCCCAGCGCCAGCAGTTCGCAACAGCTCAAGCCGCAGAACAAGTTCATCCTCACCCTGGGCCTGGAAGGCCAGTTGCAGCTCGATGGCAAGGACCTGAGCGTCGAAGCCCTGGTGCCGGCGCTCAAGGCCGCGCAAAAGCCTGACAGCAAGTCGACCATCATCGTCAACAGCGACAAGGGCGTGGAAGTCTCCCGCCTGGTCGAGGTCATGGACACCCTGCGCCTGGGTGGCTTTACCTCGGTCTCCATCGCCACGCGCAAGTCCTGATCATGTACGCCCTGTTTCGTGCGCGTCAGTTGCTGGGCAGTGTCCCGGCCCTGATCGCCCTGGTGCTGATTGCACTGGGTATCCAGTCGCAAACCCTGAAAGTGCAGCCGGTGTATGACGAGTCGGCGGTTGAAATCGCCCTGGTCGAACCAGAACCGGAGGCAGTCCCCGAGCCCGTGGTGGAACAGGAACCACCGCCGCCGTTCATCGAAGACCAGGAAGCCGAGCCGGCCCCTCCTCCGCCGCCGGCCAAGTTACAACCACCGCCACAACCGAAACCTGAACCCAAGCCCAAGCCAAAACCGCTGCCCAAGCCAGCGCCCGTGGCCGCCAAGGCAACGCCGACACCCACGCCGCCGGCCACCGCCAAACCCGTGCAGCCCGCCGTCGCCCCGACACCGACACCGACGCCTGCGCCACCTGCCCCGCCGAAAGTCGACGGCCAGGCCCTGGAAGGCGGCTATCTCAAAGGTTTGCGCAACGAGCTGGACACCTACAAGCAGTACCCCACCGGACGCCAGGCGTCCCTCGAACGCCCCAGTGGCGAGGTGGTGGTCTGGTTGCTGGTGGATCGCCAGGGCCGCGTCCTCGACTCCGGGATCCAGACCCAGGCGTCAAGCATGCTGCTGAACCGGGCCGCCACCAACAGCCTGCGCCGGATCAAGCAGGTCAAGCCGTTCCCCGAGCAAGCCTTCGGTGGGCGCAACGAGCAACGTTTCACCGCCACCTTCAACTACAGCGTGCAGTAAGCACCCAACAGCAGGACGACAGTGATGAAGTTCACCCGGATTCATCTGGCACTCGTTGCCGCGAGCATGGGCCATGGGATCGCCATGGCAGACACCAGCGACAGCGACGTCGGCACCATTGGCGTGCAAGGCAAGGCCACGGCGGGCGGTGGCTACATGGTCCAGGAGGAGAGCGTCAAGGCGCGTTCCACGGTGACCAAGGAGGCGCTGGATAAACAGACCGCCACCGGCAACGCCGTCGACAAACTCAAATACACCCCGGGCCTGAACATCTCCAGCGAAGATGCCACCGGGCTTTCGGGTTTCCGCTTCACCATGCGCGGGCTCAACTCCGACCAGGTGGGGATGTCGGTGGACGGCATGCCGATCAACGACTCCGGCAACTACGCGCTGTACTCCAACCTGCTGGGCGACCCGGAAAACATCGAGCAGATCTTCGTCACCCAGGGTTCGGCCGAAGCCGATGGCCCGCACATCGGCTCCAGCGGCGGCAACATCGGCATCGTGACCATCCGCCCGACCAAGGAAACCGGGGCCTTCGTCAAGCAGGTGGCTGGCAGCAACGGCACCTTCAAGACCTTCGCCCGGCTCAATACCGGCGAAGTCAACGGCCTGAGCAACTGGCTTTCGCTGTCCCACACCGAAGGTGAGAAATGGCGCGGCGACGGCGCGGTGCGGGCGGACAAGGTGGAATGGAACAGCTTCTTCGACATGGGCGGCGGCAACACGGCCAACCTGATCCTCAAGTACCACGAGCAGGACAACAACAGTTACAGCCAGTTGACCAAGACCCAGTTCCAGCAGAACGGTCGCAAGTACGACCCCTACCCTTCGACGCCGGCCCTGGGCAGCAACGGCAAGGTCAGCAGCTACTACGCCCTGGCGCAGAACCCGTTCCAGACCTTTACCGCGGTGCTCAACACGCAATTCAAACTGGCCGACAACCTGGCCCTGTCGGTCATCCCGTATTACTACTGGGGTAATGGCAGCGGCGTGGGCGCCTCCAGCTATGCGCTGAACAGCGGTTCGAACCGGGGCGGCGTGTTCGACCTCAGCAACCTGCAGACCGCCGCCCAGTACAACGCCGACGGCTCTTCCACCAGCGGCGTCTATTACCGCCCTTCGCGGACCCAGACCTGGCGTCCGGGCATCACCACCAAGCTGAACTGGGACCTGGGCGACCACAGCCTGCAATTCGGCTACTGGTATGAGCGCGCGCGCCAGAGCCAGACCCAGCCGTTCATCCCGCTCAAGAGCAGCGGCAAGCCGGAGAGTACCTGGCCGGATTCGGATAACGTGGTGGACGCCAATGGCAACAAGGTCCAGGGCCGCGACCGCTTCACCATTACCCCGGCGCAGAAAGTCTGGGCCCAGGACACCTGGTATTTCGCCCCGGACTGGACCCTGGTGGCGGGCCTGGCCTACATGAACGTCAAGCGGGACGGCAGCAACCACGGCAGCCTCACCGAACAGCCGGAAAAGCGTCACCAGACCTATAACAAGTTGCTGCCCAACGTCGGCCTGAAATACCAGATCGACGAGCGCGACCAGGTGTTCTACAGCCTGTCGCGCAACATGCGTATCCCGCAGAACTACGTGCTCTACGACCAGGGTGTCGGCTCCATCGATTCCAAGCCGGAAACCAGCTGGAACCACGAGTTGGGCTGGCGCTACAGCGGCGACGACATGACCCTGGCCGCCACCTTGTTCTACATGCAGTTCAAGGACCGCCAGGTCTCGTCCAGGGACATCAACGGCGACTTCGCCGACATCAACGCCGGCGCCGTCGACAACAGCGGCCTGGAACTGGAATGGAGCGGCCTGCTGCCCCACCACTTC
The DNA here is from genome assembly GCF_002843625.1 of Pseudomonas sp. 09C 129. Lineage (NCBI taxonomy): Bacteria > Pseudomonadati > Pseudomonadota > Gammaproteobacteria > Pseudomonadales > Pseudomonadaceae > Pseudomonas > Pseudomonas sp. 09C 129. The sequence goes on from NZ_CP025261.1 coordinate 3,928,457, forward strand.
AACTACTACACCTCCTACACCTATACCCGCGCCGAGCAGCAGGACGACCTGACTGTCTACAACGCCGGCAAGGCCATTGTCCTGCCCACCAGCGGCAAGCAGTTCGCCAACGTGCCGAAAAATATGCTGGCGGCCAACATCGGCTACGACGACGGGCGCTTCTACGGCACCTTCGGCGGCAAATACACCAGCAAGCTGTATGGCGACCTGACCAACGACGAAGCCATTTCCGGACGCACCGTGTTCAACCTCGGCGCCGGTATCTACCTGCCGGTGGACAAGAAAGTGGTCAAGGACGCGACCCTGCGCCTGAACGTCGACAACCTGTTCGACAAGAAGTACCTGGACGGCGTGTACACCACCAAGACCAACGCCGCGCCCTACGGCGGTTTCCGTGACGGTGACCCGGCCTACATCGTGGGCCTGGAACGGACCGTGACCGTCTCCCTGGAAGCGAATTTCTGATCGTCATCCGCCATATCGAAGAATGAGGTAAAGCATCATGGACATGAACCTGCTTCACGACATCACCTTCTATGTGATGTATGCCGCGGTGGCCATCGCGATCTTCATCGCCATCGAGCGCGGTCTCTACTTCGCCTATGTACGGCGCCAGGCCAGGGCGTTGATGGAGGCCCTGGGCGGTCAGGTGCACAGCGAGCGGGATTTGCCGCAAGGCGCCACCCGCCGCGACAGCCTGCCCTTGAGCATGGTCCTGCCGGTGCTGGCGCAAAAGGCTGCCCAGGGTTCGCGCAAGGACCTGGACGACGTGATCGAGAGCCAGTACCTGTCGACCCGCGCGCCACTGGCCCGCAGCCTGTGGATCATCGAGACCATCACCACTGCCGCCCCCTTGCTAGGCTTGCTGGGGACCATCCTGGGGATCATCGACACCTTCAAGGCCCTGGCCAGCGCCGGGGTGTCCGACCCGGGCCAGATTTCCGGCGGTATCGGCACGGCGTTGTTCGCCACCGGCCTGGGGATCGCCATCGCCCTGTTCTGCGTGGTGTTCCATAATTTTTTCCAGGACAGCCTGGAGCGCATCAACGATCAACTGAAGATGCTGTTGATCCGCGCGGCCACCGGCGCCCGGGTGCAGGATGAGGTGCCGCAGCGGGTACCGACCCCGTTGCACAGCCGTACTACCGCGTAACCCCCAGGGCGGGCGCAGGCTGCGTCCGCCTTTTTCCGACATGAGACGCCTATGTCCGTATGCATGAAGTTTCCACGAGCGCTGCTCAGCGTTCGGATCGCAGGCCTGGCTGGCTTGCTCGTCAGTCCGCTGGTCCAGGCGGACTTTGCCATTGCGGGGTTCGAGTTGGTGCATACGGTGCCGGTGGACACCGCGCTTGGCACGGCGGATCTGCGGCAACCCGGCCCCGTGTGGATCGAGCTGTTCGATGGCGCGAAAAGCCGGATCGACATCGGCCAGTTTTATGCGGCGGACCATCCCGGGTCGGTGCTGGGCACGGTGATCGAACACCTTGAGGCGGCCGGCAAACGCGGCGTGAAGATTCGCTTCCTGCTGGAAGAAAAGGGCCTGAAGCTGTCAGACCCCGCCACCCTGGAGCGCCTGCGGGCGATTCCCAACCTGACCTTCCGGGTACTGCCCTATGCCCGGGTGAGCGGCGGGATCATCCATGCCAAGTACATGGTGGTGGACGGCAAACAGGCGTTCGTCGGCAGCCAGAACTTCGACTGGCGTTCGCTGGAGCATATCCACGAAACCGGGTTGCGCATCAGCGATGAAAGCACCGTGGCCCAGGTGCAGGCGATCTTCGAACAGGACTGGCGGGCCCAGGCGGCCGTGGCGGCCAACCAGCCGGTGCCCCTGCCCGCCCCCGGCCAGCCGCCGCTACGCAGCGGCAATTACCTGGTGGCCAGCCCGCAACGCTACAACCCGCCCGGCGTGGGCGACTCGCAACAGGAGTTGCCGCGCCTGCTGGCCGAAGCGAAGAACGAAGTGCGGGTGCAACTGCTGGACTATGCGCCGCTGTCCTACGGGCCTGACCGGACCCGGCCCTATTACGCGGTGATCGACAATGCCGTGCGGGCAGCCGCGGCGCGGGGCGTGTCGATCAAGTTGCTGGTGTCCAACTGGAACACCGACAAGCTGGAACTGCCCTACCTGAAAAGCCTGGCGGTGCTGCCCAATGTCCAGGTCAGGATCGTCACCCTGCCCCAGGCGTCCCAGGGGTTCATTCCCTATGCGCGGGTGATTCACAGCAAGACCATGGAGATCGATGGGCAGGTGGCCTGGGTCGGCACCAGCAACTGGCTCGGCGGTTACCTGGACAATTCGCGCAACCTGGAAGTGGTGATGCACGACAGCGCGATGGCCAGGCGCATTGGTGAGCTGCACGGGCAATTGTGGGATGGGCCTTATGCCAAGCCGCTCGAGGTGATGGCTGAGTATCCGGATCCGCATCCGGGCACGCCGTGAAGGCAAGAAAAGGCCGAGCCTTTCGACGGCTCGGCCTCCTGTCCAGCGTTCAGCGTTTTGACGCAACCATCGCCTCCACCGTGGTCGCTCTGTCCGCACTGGCTGTAGCCTGCCCTGCCCCGCGAACCGCCTGCGCCCGTGCTGCAACAGCATCCTGCAGGATCACCTGCGCCGCCTTCTCCGCCGCCACATAGATCGAGGTGACGATGAAGAAGCCGGGGATTTTCGGGAAGATCGAGGCGTCCACCACCCGCAGGTTGCCCACGCCGCGTACGCGGAAGGCGCTGTCGAGCACGGCCATCGGGTCGTCGTCGGCGCCGATCGGGCAGGTGCAGGAGGCGTGGTGGCCCCAGGCCTGGTTCATGACGAAGGTCCTGAGCTGTTCGTCGGTCTGTACCGCATCGCCGGGCAGTTCTTCGCTGGCGATCAGCCCGGCGTCTTTCAGCGGCTGGGCCAGGTTGCGCACGAACTTGATGCCCTCCACCACCGATTGCAGGTCTTCGCCCTGGGTGTCGCTGCCCTCCTCGAAGTAATGGAAGTTGATCAGCGGGGTGTCGGCCGGGTCTTTCGAACGCAGGGTGACGTAGCCGGCGTTGTTGTTGGTATGGGCCTTGAGTATGGCCCAGGTCAGGTAGTTCAGGTGCTCGACGATCAGCTTCGAGTAACCGGGGAAATAGCCGCGAAACAGCGCCAGCAGGGAGAAGCAGAACAGGTCCGGCAGCGGCCGTTGCTTCAGGGATTTCTTGATGATCGCCAGGACCGCGCCGTTGGTGCTGTAGACCCCGACCTTGCCCTTGGCCCACTCCTCGTACTGCGGATCGCCCTTGGCGTAGCGCGCGCCCTTGAGCACTTCCCAGTGCTCGAAGTTCATCCGGTTGACCACCCCGACCTCGTAGCGGTCCTGCAGGTTGCGCCCGACGCCCGGCAATTCGACCCGCACCGGGATGTCCTTGGCTTCCAGGGTTTCGCGCGGGCCTATGCCTGAGAGCATCAGCAGTTGCGGGGTGTTGAAGGCGCCGCCGGCGAGTATCACTTCACGGCTGGCGTGCACCTGGCGCAGTTCACCGGTGGCATTGCGCGGCAAGGTGCAGGCCCGGTACAGCCGCGCGCCCTTGATGTACTCCACGCCATAGGCACGCTGCTGGTCATCGAGCAGCACTCGGGTCACCAGCGCATCCAGCTCGATGTGCAGGTTATCCGGGTGGCGCTTTTGCACATCCAGCAGGCGTTCGCGGGTGCCGTGGCGATGGTGGTGCCGGGTGGTCAGCGGCGGATAGCGCAGGCCGATGGCTTCCTCGCGCACCAGCCGCCAGTCATTGGGGTCGCCCACGCCCTGCAATTGCCAGCCGATGCGCTTGAGGGTTTCGCCCAGGGTCTTGAACGCCTGCTCGGCGGACTTGACGATCGAGCGCACCAGCGACAGGTCGTCGATCACCGCTTCCGGCACGGCCTTTTCCACGTGCAGCCAGCCCTTGAAGCCATGCCGCGACGGGTTGATGCCGAACCAGGAGAGAAACCGCTGGAACGGCCGGTGGTGGCAGTTCTCCAGGTTCTGGAAGTGCTCGCGCATGGCACTGGCGTTCCACGACGGGTCACCGGTGATCTGCGCGATATGGTCCCAGTCCTGGTTGTGCGGGTAGACGGTGATCATCGCATTGTGCGCGGTGCAGCCGCCCAGGCAACTGGCCCGCGGATACAGCACCCCGTCGACGTTCTCGCCCTGGAAGGTCCGGGTGAACTTGGGGTCCTGCGACTGGCGGGCATCGTTGCTGTAGTGGCGGACGAAGAAGTCCCAGCGCATCGCATCGTTCTCGGTGGAGCGCGGGTGGAACGCCGGCACCTGGTACTCCTCCGGCAGCCGCGGGGCGGTGGTGTCCGCCGCCGCCGGGTCGCTGCCCGACTCCAGCACCAGCACCTTGCGGCCCTGTTCGGCCAGGCGGGCGGCGACGGTGCCGCCCCCGGCCCCGGAGCCGACCACGATGTACTCGTAATCCGTTTCGTTGTTCATCGCTGGCCACCTAGAAAGTTTTCAGCAGGGCGATCAAGGCCCGTTTGTCTGCATCACTCAGGGGCGCTTCCTCCTTGAGGAAGCTGGTGCCGAAGTAATGCCCCTTGTCCACCACGAAGTCCGGGCACTTGCTCACCTGCAGCAGCGGCTTGACCAGGCCGGCGAAGACCTTGCGGGCTTCCTCGTCGGAGGCACCAGGCGGCAGTTGCTTGAGGTCGTGCTTGATCTTCAGCAGCAGGTCCAGCACCTGGTCGCGTTTCTCCAGGTCGATGTTGGACAGCAGGCTCACCGGCGTACCTTGCGGGATCGGCCCGAGCTGGATGCCATCCTCACCGAACAGCCACGGCAGCCAGTGGCTGAACAGGCCTTCGAGCTTTTGCAGGAAGGTCGGCAGATAGCCGCTGCTGACCCGCAGATAGCTGGTCTCACTGGTGACGTCGACGGTGCCCATATGGGTCTTGCCGGAGCGGGTCATGACCTGGAAGTCGCCGGTGCGGTTTTCCGGCCACAGCAGCATCTCGATCGAGCTGTCGAAGGACGCCATGCGGTCCTCCACCCCGCCCTTCCAGTGGAATTGACCCAGGCGGTTGTTCAGCAGCAGCGGCGCGGTGGACCACACACTGACCAGCGAGGCTGGCCGCGTATAACCACGTCCGCCCGCCGGCATCGCGTATTCCCAGGGTTCGCCGGTGTAGGGGTTCTGCACCAGCACCGAGCCTACCGCCGGCAACTGCTTGTACGACTCCGACGAGAAGTTGTCCCAGATATTGCCGCCCAGGGCGTTGGTCGCCAGCGGGCTGCAGGCGTTGGTTTCGGTCAGGGTGACCGGCACCCGCAGCTCGGTGGAGAGGAAGTTGTCGGTCAGGAACTTCTCATCCTTGACGATGGCGCGCATCGCCGTCTTGAACTCCGGCGTCTTGCTCCAGGTCCAGTAATTGTTCCAGCACTTGAGGTAACCGTCGTTCACGCAGCCATGGTCGGGAAAGAAGGTCCAGGCCTTTTCCGGCAGTTTGCTGGAGTGGCAACGGGCGCAGGTGTCGGCGAAGACTTCCTTGCCGCGCTCCAGTACCGCCGCCGGTTCGCTCAGGTGTGCCGCGCCACCGGGGGCGTTCTTCAGGTAGTCCGGGGTCGCCGAGGCCAGGAAGAACAACGCCAGGTCCGGAGTCTGCGCCTCGTTGGCGTTCCAGTAGGAGGAGTTCTTGCGCGCCACGTCGATGCGGAACGGGGTGATCGGCTTGCCGCCGATCAGCGGCCGGAAGTGGGTGGTCCACTCCTCGCTGTACAGGCCGATATTGATGAACACCCGGTTCAAGGCCCCGAGCGCGCCCACCGAGTCGGCGCCGTCCTTGAGCACCCGCGGGGTGAACACCGTGTCAGGCTTTTTGTAGAACTGCGCCAGCGGGCTGTCCGGCGGCACGCCGGGCACCTCGTTGAACTGGCGGTTGTTCAGCCCGCCGCCAGCGAGTTTTTCCTTGCCCAGGTTCGAGGCCAGCTCGATGCGCGCCTTGAGGTTGTAGACCGCGTTCATGGTGCGTGGGTTGTTGATGTAGTCGGTGGAGACGAACGAGGTGTCCAGCGCTCCCGGTTTCGAGGTGTGGAACAACTGGTACGGGAAGCTGCTCGGGTCCTGGTTCCACATGAAGATCCGGTCGACCCAGAAGTACTGCGCGCCGGGGTTGGAGTTGAGGTTGGACCAGGCCGGATGTTCAGGGTCGGCCGGCGGGTTGGTCGGGTTCGGCCCGACATGGCAGAAGCCGCAGGACATGCCGACCCGGTAAGGTTTCACCAGCTTGTTGTCGTTGTAATAGGCCGGGTCTTCGTAATAGCGCTTGGCGTCCCACTTCTTCTGCGCGTGCTCGTCGAAGTCCGGGTTGGGGAACAGCCGCAGGCCGACGATCCCGGTGCCGTAGCCGTAATAGGAGCCCACCGGCAGGTTCTTGCCCCGGGCGCCAATCTTCACCCCGGGGTATTTGGTTTCGTCCTCGAAAGGGTCGGCGGCGCAGGACGGGTCGCGCTTGTCCAGCCACAGGCCGTAGCGATCGTCACGCGGCCCCTCGCCCTTGACGTAGCAGGGTTCGTTGACCACCCCCAGCACTTGCCAGCGTTTATCGCGGTTGTATTTCAGGCTCGGGTGGTTGGAGACGGTCTTGAGCAGGTCCAGGTTGCCGACGCTGTCACGCGAGAGCTTGTCCCACAGCGCATCGTTGCCGGCGGTCCAGACGATCCAGTTGTTGCGCCCGCGGGCGAAGGCCTGGAGCGCCTGCTGTTCGGTAATACCGGGGATGAAGGGCGACAGTCGCTCGACCAGCAGTTGCGGTTGCCTGGACACGCCGTAGTCCATGTCGGCGAAATAGTCCTCGTCGGCGCCTCTGAGGCTGCCGGCATCGCGGCCGACGCATTTGGCTTCGTCGAGTCGCTCGCCGGGCTTGTCGCCGCAGGGGTTTTTCGTATCGCTGCTACAGGCCTGTAACAGCACCAAAGGAAGGAAAATGCTCAACATCAGCTTCACGGGTGTCATGCGCTGCTCCTTGCATGTGCTGCAGACCGGTCCCTCTGTCCTTGGGGACACCTGTGTCGCGACCGGTTCTTTTTCTGATGGCCGAACAACCGACTGCCTGCGCACCGGGCCGGTTAACCTCGGTGCGCCAATCGCCTTACAACGCCCTACAGCCGCCATACTAGGCCATGGCAAGCGGCTCAATACTTCCATTTGGCGATGAAAAGCCAGGGGTAATTGCGATTGGCTATCGGGCTTCACCCTCACCGTTCCGGCTGTCGGAAACGCTACTGGCAACCTGCTGTTTTCCTGCTTTAACTTACTCGTGAGGGACGGATCACCCTCCCTTTCGCGAGGGCTACACATGGACAGGAAAAAGCCCGCTTCTTCGGCTCTTCACGCCGAACATGCCCGTATCGACTCACGTCAGGCTCTGCCGGGCCTGGCGCGCAAAGGCGTTGGCCTGCTCTACGGCAGCATCGATTTCGCCTTCATCTCGGCCGCGGTCAACGTGCGCCGCATCAGCCCGCCGGCCTTCACCGGGGACTTCAGCCAGGCCATCGATCGCTTGAGCATCGACTCCCTTTGGCGATCCGCAAGCAAGGTTCCGTCGGAACAAGGAGGTGCATGAGGCAGAAACGTACCGCGCACTGTTGATGAAGATGACCGGTTTAAATCAAACATATTGGAGTACACCACATGAACGGACACACCAATCCTTCCTTTGACGAAGCCATGCCATTGGGGGCGTCTGATGCGCAATTCATCAATGACCTGCATGAGCTACTGGAGCGCCACGGCAACCTGGATCGCTTCGGACTCTGCCTGCTGCACGATCACTTCGCGATCGGCGAGGACGAGATCCTCCTCGAATGTAACGACCACGATTCCCGCACCCTGCATCTGGATGTGGTCAAGCGCGGCGCCCTGCCGGAAAGCAAGTTCACCAGCTGGCGCATCGGCGGCCCCCGGGCCGAGGCCCTGACCGCCTGTGCCATGGACAAGTGCAAGGTCGAGGCCCTGACCGCCTGCGCCATGGACAAGTGCAAGGTCGAAGCCTTGACTGCCTGCGCCATGGACAAGTGCAAGGTCGAAGCCCTGACTGCCTGCGCCATGGACAAGTGCAAGTAATCGCGCTTCCCGCCGATGGCCAGTGGCGGGCACGGGAAGTCGATCGGCTGCCGTGCTCATCCTGGCTCGCGCAGTTCTATGGGCGTCGCCACGGCGCCCTGCTGGGCTCCGGCACGGCGGCGTTGGAACTGGCGCTGCGTCAATTGGGCGTCGCCGCGGGTTGGCGGGTCGCGGTTCCGGCCGCTACCTGCCATCAGGTGGTGGCGGCCGTGCTCAATGCCGGCGCGGTGCCGGTGATTATCGAAAACGCCGCCGAGCTGCTGCTCAGTCCTGCCGCCCTGGCGCCCCACATCAATGGCCTGGACGCGGTGATCGCGGTCCATCAATACGGCCTGCCCTGCGATATCCCCGCCTTGCGCCACCTGCTGGGGGAGCGCTTGCCGATCATCGAAGACAGCGCCGGCGCTTGGGATCTGAGCGGCCCCGGAGCTTCGCTGGTGGTCACTTCCATGGGCCATGGCAAACCCCTGGATATCGGCGGTGGCGGCGCACTGTTTGGCGATAGCCCGGTGGATGGCGAGATCGATGTCTGGTCGCCAGGCCAGCGTTCGCGGGCACGGCCGGCGCCGAGCGCTCCCTTGTCGATCCAAGCCTTTCCGGCGCTGATAACCGCCGTCGCCGCGGTCCAGGCGCGCACCCACAGGCTCAGACAACAGGTGCCGGAGCTGCTGGCGCGGTTGTGCGATTACGGCCTGGAACCCTGGGCCGTCGAAGGCACGCTGGCGCCGAGCTGGCAATTCGTGCCGATCCGCATCCGCGAGCGGCCGCTGTTCGAGCGGCTGCGCTACAGCCCCCATGCCGAGGCCCTCGGGGTTTGCGCCCCGGCCCGCGGCGCGCTGCGGGACCTGCCCATGCTCGGGCGCCATGGCGAGGTGGCCCAGGGGCCGGAACCGACCCTGGACCTGCACCACAGCTGGATTCTGCTGGACCCGCTCGCCGCTCTCGACCACCCACGGCGCCTCGCCGCCTGGGCCAGAGGCCACCGATGAAACGTTTCGACTCGCTCAATGAACCGAACCATGACCTGGACCTGCCCTTCGCGGCCGGCCCACGGGTAAGGCAGCTGGCGGACTACGCCGGCAGCGGCCAGGCCCTGGCCGAAGAACAGCTGCTGGGGGTGGCCGGCGCCCGGGTGCTGTTCGCCAGCTACGGGGCGATCCGCGCCGACTTTGGCAGCCTCTGGGCGACGCCACACGGCACCGACGAGCAGGCTGCGATCGACCTCTGGCTGCTGCACAACGCCGCCTTTATCTCCACCAGCCAGGCGGCGGCACGGGGCATCAACACCCCTATCGCCCTCGACGGCCGCCGGGTGGCAGCCTGGCGCCCGCCTCGCTATGGCCGCGCCGCGGTGCTGTGCTCCCCGGAAAGCGCGCAGGTGCTGTTCGACATCAAGGGCATCGGCGTGCCGCCGGACGAAGCCCCGGTGTTGCCCCACTCCAACGGTTTGCTGACCCTGGCCGAAGCGGTGCACGAAGTGCTGATGGAGCATCTGGTATTCGCCGCCATGAGCCACGCCGGCGGCGCGATCACGCCGTTGCCGGCCTATGCCCTGATCGATCTGGGCTTCGACGCCTTGTGGCACGACGGGCGCCCGGCAGAACCGGCGGTGCTGCTGTTGCGCCGGCCCTGCACCCGCCCGCGCTGCCAGTGGCAACGCTATTGGCAAGGCGCCGAACTGGCCGGCGCCCTGATGCAGGCCGAACTGTTGCTGCGCCGTTATGGCCTGACCGCCAGCAGCTGTGGTGCGGTGCGCTTTCAGGTTGGCCGGGAGAACGGCGAACTGCGGGTGCGGCGCGACGGCGAAGCGCTGCGGGTCAGTGGCCAGGTGGCCGAGACGCTGCAGCGCTTGCTGGCGGATAACCAGGGCGCGCCGCTGCTGATCGATGGGGTCAATGTGCAACTGGCCGGAACAGCCAGCATCGAGCCGTTGCAATTGCAGGTGATGGACTTCGGCCGTTATCGGTTTGCCGAGGGTTTCGAGCATCACCTGTACGCCTGGATCGACGCTGACTACCAGAACCTCAACGGGTTGTACCTGGGGCCGGGCGATCCGCGCTACGTCCAGCCCGATCCGCGCGTGAGCCTGGCAAGGACTGCCGAGGGCCCGTGCTTCGTCGAACTGCAACGCCAAGTCAGCGGCTTTCGCCAGGGCGGCGAGCCGGATCGCCTGTGCCAGGCGTTGCGCGCCGCCCTGGAAGAAGCCTGCCGGCCGTTGCGCGGTTAGGCGTCAGTCCTGCCCGGAGCGCCGCAGCGGTATCCGCGCCAGTGCCGTCCAGTCCAGCTCGCCATCGCCCCGAGCGACCGCCTCCAGCAGGGAATCGCGCATCACGCTGGCAAACGGCAGCGGCACATGGCGGCTTTGACCGGCTTCCAGCGCCAGGCCGACGCCCTTCAGGCCCAGGACCAAACGGAAGGCCGCCGGGGAAAAGCGTTGCTCGGCGATCTGCGGGCCATAGTTGCGGTGCACCGGGGCGTTGAACAGGGTGCTGGCCATGGCAGCGCCCATGCCGCCCAGCCCGAGAAAACCGATGTTCATCTTCGCACTCCTTATTTCGTCAATAGGGGTTCAACAGGGCTCGCGGGCTCAGAGGGCCGGCTGGCTGTCCACGGCAATCGCGGAAAGCAGGCAGACCTGGCGCTCCAGCACATGCTCGTAAGTCGTCTAGAAGGTTTCAGCGGCCTGCGATTGTAAGCGCGCCACGCCGCGAATCCGTCAATAGCGTGACACCATGCTCCGCCCTCCTTCCCGCCAACCGCCACCTAAGGCGCGGAAAACACTCCGGTATCGGTCAGCGTCCGGACATCGACCCGATGGGGAAAGATCTTCTTGGCCACGAACAGGTCGTCGACTTCCTGCAAGGCCTGGACGTCCCGGGCCGCCACCGGCAGCAGCGACTCGTCGCCCCAACGGCGCAGGGTCTGCGACACCTCCAGCGGGATGTCGTTGACCCTGGCGAACACTCGCGCGTATTCGTCCGGGTTCTGCCGCCCCCACTCCAGGGCCTTGGCGAAACGTTGCAGGACATCGCTCAGGGCCTGGCGCTTCAGTGGGTCGCTGAGCACTTCGTCCGAGGCGGTGATGAAGTTCAGCCCGGTGTTGATGCCCTCGCCGCTGATCAGCACTCGGGCGCCCTGCTGCTCGGCGAAAGCCTGATACACACCGAAGGTGGCCCAGGCTTCGATTTGCCCGGCATTGAAGGCCGGCAAGGCGTCGGTCGGCAGCACGAAACCGACCTTGACGTCCTTCTCGTCGACCCCGGCGTTGGCCAGGGCGCGAATCAGCAGGTACTGGGCAATGCTGCCGCGGGCCGACGACACCACCACATTGCGCCCCTTGAGGTCGGCGACGCTGCGGATCGGCGAATCCGCCGGCACCAGGATCGCGATGCCGCGCGCCTGGCCGCGGCGCACCGCGACGATGCGCAACGGCGCGCCACCGGTGGCCGCCGCCAGCACCGGGGTATCGCCAGCCGGCGCCAGGTCGACGGCACCGGCGCGCAGGGCTTCGAACAGCGGCGCGGCGCCCTGGAAGTTCGCCCACTGCACCTGGTACTCGATGCCCGCGAGGGCGTTCGCCGCCTCCACCACCGTGCGCAGGCCCTTGGCCTGGTCGCCGAGGATCAGGGTGACGCCGGACAGGTCCGAGTGTTTCGTGGAGGTGGATTCTGTCTTGCCGCTTTCACCGCAACCGCCAAGCAACAACATGGCCCCCGACAGCAGCAGGGCTGTGGTTTTCCGAAAACGTGAACCTTGCTTTATCAAGAGCTCAGCCATGGGCAAACCGCCGAATGCTGTTGTTGGAAGACTGGCGTGCAGAGCCGGCTGCTTGCAGCGCGGGCTCCACCGCTTCCACCCCCAACAGACTCAGCAAACGCGCGCGAATTTCCTGGAAACCGTCCTGGCCGGTGTCCCGCGCGCGCGGCAGGTCGATGCTCAGTTGCTCGGCGATCTTGCCGTTGGCCAGCACGATGACCCGATCGGCCAGGAGGATGGCTTCGTCGACGTCGTGGGTCACCAGCAGCACCGCCGGCGTGTGCTTGCGCCAGAGGTCGATGATCAGCCGGTGCATGCGGATCCGGGTCAGCGCATCCAGCGCGGCGAAGGGTTCGTCGAGCAACAGCAGCTTGGGCTCGCGCACCAGGCCGCGGGCCAGGGCCACGCGCTGGGCTTCGCCGCCGGAAAGCGTCGCCGGGTAGGCTTCCAGGCGGTGGGCCAGGCCGACTTCGGTCAGGGCCTGCACCGCGCGGGCGCGGGCGTTGGGAATGCGCAGGCCGAGGATCACGTTCTTCCAGGCACGCTTCCAGGGCATCAGGCGCGGCTCCTGGAACACCGCCGCCCGCGCCTTGGGCACCCGCAACTGGCCGCTGTCGATGCTGTCGAGCCCGGCCAGGCTGCGCAGCAAGGTGGTCTTGCCCGAACCGCTGGCGCCCAGCAGCGCGACGAATTCCCCCGGGGCGATGTCCAGGTCCAGGCCGTCGATGACCCGCTGCTCGCCGAACTGGCGCACCACATTGCGCAGTTGTACCGGATGGGCGGCTTTGGTCGCGTCCACAAGATCGATGCTCGACATATCAATTCCTCACGAAAGTTGGGCGCCAGGCCAGGGCGAAACGTTCCAGGGTGCGGATCAGGCCGTCGATCAGCAGGCCGAGGACGCTGTAGATCAGCAGGCAGATGACGATCACGTCGGTGCGCATAAAGTCCCGCGCATCACTGGCCAGATAACCGATGCCAGCGGTGGTGTTGATCTGTTCGACGAACACCAGGGCCAGCCAGGAAATCCCCAGGGAATAACGCAGGCCGACGAAAAACGAGGGCAAGGCGCCCGGCAGGATCACGTGCCAGATCAGCTCGCGCCGGCTCAGGCCCAGGGTGTTGGCGGCCTCGATCAGCTTGGGGTCGATGTTGCGGATGCCGGCGAACAGGTTCAGGTACACCGGGAAGGTGGTGCCGGTGACGATCAGGGCGATCTTGGTGAACTCGCCGATGCCGAACCAGAGAATGAACAGCGGCACCAGGGCCAGGGAGGGAATGGTGCGCAGCATCTGCATCGGCGAATCCAGCACCACCTCGCCGCGTTTCGACAGGCCGCTGATCAGCGCCGCGACCACCCCGATGCTGACGCCGATGCTCAAACCCACCAGCGCCCGTTGCAGCGACACCAGCAGATGCTTGCCCAATTCACCGGAAGCGATCATGGCCCAGAGCGTGCCGCCGATCTGCGACGGCGCGGCGATCACCCGCTGGGGAATCAGCCCCCAGCGCGAGGCCAGCTCCCACAGCAACAGCAGCACGATCGGGCTGATCAGGCGCAACAGCGCCTCGGGGGTGCGCCAGTTGCACAGCCACCGCGGAATCCAGCGCGCCCCACCCTGCCCTGCACTGTTGAAGCGAGCGGCCTTATCGACGGAAAACGAGCTGCTGGTGCCCGGTGTATCGAAAGTCTTGTCGCTCATCAGGCTTGCTTCCTCATCAAGCACATGGCTGGAGGCGCCATGTTTCAGCTTCGGATTTATGCTATTCGCATAAAAAACCGCAGTGAAATTCTTTTTGGGAATAACCTAATATGATTAAAAATCAGATAGAAAATTAACCAGATAAATTATTTGCATAGTAAACCGACTCGGCCAGCGTCCTTCGCGGAGTGCGCGGGCACGGCGCTATAAATGCGCATTACTGATTAAGCAGCATTTAAATAATCAATTAATTTAATAATTAACTTAGAACAAAACGGCATTTCACACCCCGCTGCGCTGCGCCTACTTTCGACACCACGGACCGACCCCTTGCCCGGTGGAGGCTGAATCACACCTATTGAAAAACTATTGGAAGAAAACAGGGAATCCACCATGAGTATCGAATTCATCGGTTTTATCGGCGGCCACCACGCCTCGGAAATCCACCCACGCAGCGGCCCCGTGCTGCAACCCGACTACGTGGAGAAAGTCGCCCGCGCCCATGAAGACGCCGGCTTCGACCGCGCCCTGGTGGCGTTCCACTCCAACAGCCCGGACAGCACCCTGATTGCCGCGCACGCCGCCAGCGTGACGAAAAAGCTCAAGTTCCTGATCGCCCATCGCCCGGGTTTCGCCGCGCCGACCCTGGCCGCGCGCCAGTTCACCACCCTGGATGTATTCAATGGCGGGCGCACCGCGGTGCACATCATCACCGGTGGCGACGACCGCGAACTGCGCGCCGACGGCAGCTACATCGACAAGGACCAGCGCTACGCCCGCACCGACGAATACCTGGACGTGCTGCGCCAGGAATGGACCCGCGACCAGCCCTTCGACTATCAAGGCCAGTATTACCAGGTCGAGGGCGCGTATTCGGCGGTGCGGTCGCCGCAACAGCCGCACATCCCGCTGTATTTCGGCGGCTCCTCGGCGGCGGCCATCGCGGTGGCCGGCAAACATGCGGACGTCTATGCGCTGTGGGGCGAAACCTACGAGCAGGTGCGCGAAGTGGTGGCCCAGGTGCGCGCCGAGGCCGCCAAGCATGGTCGCAGCATCAGGTTCAGCCTGTCGTTGCGGCCGATCCTGGCGGACACCGAGGAGCAGGCCTGGGCCCGCGCCGAACGCATCCTGCAGCAGGCTACGGCTCTCGCCGAGCAGACCGGTTTTGTCCGCCGCGAACCACCCAATGAAGGTTCGCGCCGCCTGCTAGCGGCAGCGGCCCAGGGCTCGCGCCTGGACAAGCGGCTGTGGACCGGCATCGCCGGGCTGCTCGGTGCCCAGGGCAACTCGACGTCCCTGGTCGGCACCCCGGAGCAAGTGGCCGAAGCCCTGCTCGACTATTACGACCTGGGCATCACCACCTTCCTGATCCGCGGTTTCGACCCGCTCGAGGACGCCATCGACTATGGCCAGCGCCTGATCCCGCTGACCCGCAAACGGGTGGCCGAGCGTGAGCGACTGGCCGCGGAAAAAGTCGCCTGAGCTGAAACCCCGACGCATGGAGCCCTGATCGCCCTGTAGCCGCTGCCGCAGGCTGCGATCGGGGCACTGCCCCGCCAACCAGACGACTTGCTATCAACTGACCTGCGGCGGCGCCTGGCCTGGCGACCGCTGCGCGGTCGTTCGCAGCCTCGCTTCGCTCGGCAGCGGCTACAAAGCATCACGCCTTGCAGGATGGACGCCCTGTAGCCGCTGGCGCAGCCTGCGATCGGCTGCGCAGCAGACGCAAAACCGGAGACTGCGGTTTGTCAGGCAGACCGCGTGTTGTGGATTCACGGCTGCTGCGTCGCAATGCCGCCCAAGCCGATCGCAGGCTGCGCCAGCGACTACAGCGCGCCAGAGCGTCACTCCTTATAAGCCGTATCGCTACGCTCCAACTGCCGGATCAATGCATTCCAATGCCGGGCGACACCCGGCCCATCACCACTCTTGAAGGCTTCGGCCTGCTTCTCGACCTTGGCCACCACCTCGGCCGGCGGGAAGATCAGTTCGGCATTGCCGCTGGCCTGGGCAGCGATCTGGATATTGCAGGCGCGCTCCAGGTAATGCAGTTGCTGGAACGCATGCTCGACGCTGATGCCCGCGGTGAGCAGCCCGTGGTTACGCAGGATCAGCACGCTCTTGTCCCCCAGGTCCGCCACCAGCCGTTCGCGCTCGTCGAGATCGAGGGCGATGCCTTCGTAGCCGTGGTAGGCCACGCGCCCGGAAAAGCCGATGGCGTGCTGGGAGATCGGCAGCAGGCCGTCGCGCTGGGCGGACACGGCGATGCCGTCGCGAGTGTGAGTGTGCAGGACCGCGTGCAGGTCGGGACGGGCGCCGTGGATCGCGCTGTGGATCACATAACCGGCGTAGTTGATGCCCAGGCCCGTGGGGTCGTCGACGATGGTGCCGTCGATGTCGACCTTGACCAGGTTGGAAGCGCTGATTTCGTCGAACAGCAAGCCGAAGGCGTTGATCAGGAAATGCTCGTCGGGCCCCGGCACCCGCGCGGAAAAGTGCGTGTAGATGTGATCGGTCCACTTGTACAAGGCCGCCAGCCGGTAGGCCGCGGCGAGCTTCACGCGCACCTCCCATTCTTCGGGGCTGACACGCTGGCGAACATTTTTCGAGACGCTGGATAACGGGCTGACGCTGCTCATGGCAAAACTTCCTGGATGGCCTTTAAGGAACTCCAGCAAGCCTAGGGGAAGGCAAAAAATAATAAAAAGCACATTTTAATCTAAGCTAATTATCATTATTTTTTATTTTAAGCCGTCCCTCTCCCCTCCCTCTTTACCCCGCTCACGCGGCGCTCTTGATCTTCTGCAGCGAGCCCGCGACCAGCTTGCCAAAGGCATCCACCGGCCCTTGCAGGTTGCCGAGAAAATGCGGGTAGATCAGCCACAGATCCATCACCGGCTTGAAGTCCTTGAGCGGCATCACCGCCAGTTGTTCGCGGTGGGCGCTGCGCTCCAGCAACGGCCGCGGCACCAGGCCGAGCCCCAGGCCATCGGCCACCAGGCCCAGTTGCAACTCGGTGCCGAAGGTTTCCAGGTTGACCCGCAGGGCCAGGCCCTGGTCCGACAGGGTGCGTTGCAGCCCGGCACGGAAGCCGCAGCCGTCCGGATTGAGAATCCAGCCGTTCTGGTAGATGTCGGCGAGCTTGCACGGGCGCTTGGGCAATTGCGCCTTGGCGCAGACCACCACCAGCTCCATCTTGCCGATCGACTCACCGATGATGTTGTCCGGGAAGATCTTGCCGGCCGGGAACAGCGCGGCCGCCGCGTCCAGTTCGCCACGCTCGATCTTGCCCACCAGTTGGCTGCCCCAGCCCGTGGCCACCTGGGCGCGCAGTTCGGGGTATTCGACCCGCAGGTGCTTGAGGGCATCGAGCAGCACCACATCGCCGATGGTCTGCGGCACGCCCAGGCGCAACAGCCCGGTGGGCGGCGCATCGGTGGCCACCAGTTCGCGCAGGGCATCCATTTCCCGCAGGATCAGCCGGCACTGCTCGTACACCCGGGTACCGATCAGGGTGGGCTTGAGCGGCTTGGTGTTGCGGTCGAACAGCTCCACGCCCAAGGCCTGCTCGAAGTTCTGCACCCGCCGGGTGATAGCCGGTTGCGTCAGTTGCAAGGTCTCGGCGGCATGGCTGATGGACTGGCAGCGAATCACTTCGACAAAGGCGTCGATATCATCAATTTTCATTTGGTCCGCACATAGAGAACAGTCATTAAGATGTTCGAAAAGCATAGTTTGAATGTGAGTGGCTGGATAGCCTGGCGCATCTATCGATAACGTCTAACGCTATTCGCAAGGGTTCTAAATTCCTTTCAGCTATAACCTAATCATAAAAAAATAGCATATTAAGAAAAATCATTATGCTTAAATCCTGATAACGAACCTGATATCGAACTTAGACCACGACCACGGAATCGCCATGACCCAGGCCCGACACCCGGAGAGACTCAGAGCATTCATAGGCGCCCTGGCGGAGCTGATCGACAGCAATCCTCGCGAAGGCGATCTGCTGCACCGCGGCGGCAAGCTGCTGGCCCAGCTGGTCAGCCATGACGACTGGTTGCCCGAAGACTTCGCCCGCCCCGACCCGGAGCGCTATCAACAGTACCTGCTGCACGCCGATTCCCGGCAGCGCTTCAGCGTCGTCAGTTTTGTCTGGGGGCCGGGGCAACGCACGCCGATCCACGACCACCGGGTCTGGGGGCTGATCGGTATGTTGCGCGGCGCGGAGTATTCCCAGGGCTTTGCCCGCCAGAGCGACGGCAGCCTGCGGGCCGAGGGCCAGCGAATCCAGCTGCTGCCCGGCCAGGTCGAGGCGGTGTCGCCGAAGATCGGCGACATCCATCAGGTCAGCAACGCCTTCGACGACCAGGTGTCCATCAGCATCCATGTCTACGGCGCCAATATCGGTGCCGTGCGCCGCGCGGTGTACCAGAGCGACGGCAGCGAAAAACTGTTCATTTCCGGTTATTCCAACGCCTACCTGCCCAATATCTGGGACCTGTCCAAAGAGAGCCAAGCCCTATGAGCACAGCACCTACCCGCTCCTACCCGCAGATCCGCCAGGCGCTGCTGAACCGTGAAGAGCTGGCCCTCGTCGATGTGCGCGAAGAGGCACCCTTCGCCCAGGGGCATCCGCTGTTCGCCGCCAATATCCCGCTGTCGAAACTGGAGCTGGAGGTGTATGCGCGGATTCCCCGACGCGATACCCAGATCACTCTCTATGACCATGGCGAAGGCCTGGCGGAACGTGCCGTGCAACGTCTGCAAGCGCTGGGCTACAGCAACGTCAGCCTGCTTGAGGGCGGCCTGCAAGGCTGGCGCGACGCCGGTGGCGAGTTGTTCATCGACGTCAATGTGCCGAGCAAGGCCTTCGGCGAACTGGTAGAGAGCCAACGGCATACGCCGTCCCTGGCGGCGGAGGAAGTCCAGGCCCTGCTCGACAGCCAGGCGGACCTGGTGGTGCTCGACGCCCGGCGCTTCGACGAATACCAGACCATGAGCATTCCCCGTGGCATCAGCGTGCCGGGGGCGGAGCTGGTGCTGCGCGCCCGCGAGCTGGCGCCGGACCCGGCGACCCGGATCATCGTCAACTGCGCCGGACGCACCCGCAGCATCATCGGCACCCAGTCGCTGATCAATGCCGGCATCGCCAACCCGGTGGCCGCCCTGCGCAACGGCACCATCGGCTGGACCCTGGCCGGGCAAACGCTGGAGCATGGCCAGTCGCGGCGCTTCGCTGCGACCAGCGAAGCTCATCGAGACAGCGCCGCCCAAGACGCCCGGCGGGTGGCCGACAAGGCACGAGTGGGCCGCGCCAGCCTCGGCGATCTGCAACGCTGGCAGCAGGAAACGCAGCGCAGCACCTACCTGTTCGACGTGCGCACCGCGGAAGAATTCGAGGCCGGCCACCTGCCCACGGCCCGCTCCACCCCCGGCGGACAACTGGTACAGGAAACCGATCATTTCGCCAGTGTGCGCGGCGCGCGCCTGGTGCTGGTGGACGACGATGGCGTGCGCGCCAATATGTCCGCCTCCTGGCTGGCGCAGCTGGGCTGGCAGGTGTACGTGCTGGACGACTTGCAGCCCGCACATTTCAGCGAACAAGGCCCCTGGCAGGCCCCGGTGCCCGCGCCGCGCCAGGCCGAGGAAATCAGCCCCGACACCCTGGCCCAATGGCTGGGCGAAGGCGACACTCTGGTGCTGGATTTCACCAGCAGCGCCAACTACGTCAAGCGGCATATCCCGGGGGCCTGGTGGGCCTTGCGCGCGCAGTTGCCGCAGGTCCTGGCCAAGCTGCCGCCCGCCGAGCGTTATGTGCTGACCTGCGGCAGCAGCCAGTTGGCACGGCTGGCAGTCGCCGAGGTCGAGGCCCTGACTGGCAAGGCGGTATTCCTGCTGCACCAGGGCACCGCCAGCTGGATCGCCGCGCAGCTGCCGCTGGAGACGGGCGAAACCCGCCTGGCCTCGCCGCGCATCGACCGTTATCGCCGGCCCTACGAGGGCACCGACAACCCCCACGAAGCCATGCAAGCCTACCTGGACTGGGAGTTCGGATTGGTGGAGCAACTGGCCCGCGACGGCACCCACGGTTTTTATGTGATCTGAACCCTGTGAATTGAAGCCCGGCTCATGTGCCTTCAGCGGTCATGAGCCAGCCGACGCAACACCCGGACCGACCCCTTTCTCCAGGCGGAGGTGACCCCCAACCACCGACACCCGCCTGGAGCCTGTCGTCATGCGCCTTACCCTGCCCTTCATCACCCCGCTGTTGCTGGCCGCCACTCTCTGCCTCGCCGCCACGGTGCAGGCCGCCGACCTGCAACCGCTGCGGGTGGCCAATCAGAAATCCACGATCAAGGTCTTGCTGCAAGTCTCCGGCGAGCTGCAGGACGTGCCTTATGAAATCCAGTTCTCCGAGTTCCCCGCCGCCGCCCCCCTGGGCGAAGCGCTGAATGCCGGCGCCGTGGATATCGGCGCCCTGGGCGATGCGCCCTATGTGTTCGCCCTCGGCGCCGGCGCGCCGCTCAAGGTGGTCAGCATCGTCCACGCCGAGGGGCGCTACACCACGGCCATTCTCGCGCCCAGGGATTCGCCGCTGAACGACGCCCGCGACCTCAAGGGCAAGCGCATCGTCACCACCCGTGGCTCCATCGGCCACTTCCTGGCGATCAAGGCCCTGCGCAGTGTCGGCCTGAGCACCCGGGACGTGCAGTTCATCTACCTGCTGCCCAGCGAGTCGCGCATTCTCCTGGACAACGGCAGCGCCGACGCCTGGTCGACCTGGGACCCCTACACCACCATCGCCACCACCCAGAGCCAGGCCAAGGTGCTGGCCAGCGGCGACAGCCTGCTGAGCAACCATCTGTACCTGGCCGCCACCCGCCAGGCCATCACCGACAAACGCCAGCAGCTCGAAGACTTCGTCGCCCGGGTCGATCGCGCCTACCGCTGGACCAATGCCCATCCCCAGGAGTTCGCCGCCGCCCAGGCCCAGGTCACCGGCCTGCCGCTGGCGGTGCACCTGGCGGTGGCCAAGGCCACGCACATGCAGCCGGTGGCGATCGACGACCAGGTCATCGGCGGCCTGCAAACCACCGCGGACATCTAC
This sequence comes from Pseudomonas sp. 09C 129, assembly GCF_002843625.1. NCBI lineage: Bacteria > Pseudomonadati > Pseudomonadota > Gammaproteobacteria > Pseudomonadales > Pseudomonadaceae > Pseudomonas > Pseudomonas sp. 09C 129. The sequence goes on from NZ_CP025261.1 coordinate 3,949,106, forward strand.
CGCGAGGAAGGCATCCTCACCCGGCCCATCGACGTTTCCCAGGGCTTCGACAAGAGCTTCAACGCCCCGCGCGTGCAACTCAACCAGGCATCCCGCTAACCAGGCTACGGATTCAGGAGCACCACCATGAGCAAACAACGTCAATTGAAACTCGGCGCGATGGTCCATGGCGTCGGTCACGGCTGGGGCGAATGGCGCCACCCGCGGGCCCTGGCCAACGCCAGCGTGAACTTCGACTTCTATAAGCAGCAGGCGCAGTTGGCCGAGGCGGCGAAGTTCGACTTCGTGTTCATCGCCGACAGCCTGCACATCCATGAAAAATCCAGCCCGCACTACCTCAACCGCTTCGAGCCGCTGACCATCCTCTCGGCCCTGGCCGCCAGCACCCGGCATATCGGCCTGGTGGCCACTGTCACCGTCAGCTACACCGAGCCGTTCCAGGTCGCCCGCCAACTCGCCTCGCTGGACCATATCAGCGGCGGTCGCGCCGGCTGGAACGTAGTCACCTCCTGGCTCAGCGGCACCGCCGACAACTTCGGCAAGGCCGAGCACCCGCCCCACGCCGTGCGCTACCGCATCGCCAAGGAACATGTGGCGGTGGTCCAGGGCCTGTGGGATTCCTGGGAAGACGACGCCTTCGCCTACGACAAGCACAGCGGCGAGTTCTTCACTCCCGGCAAGCTGCATGCCCTGGAGCACAAGGGTGAATTCTTCTCGGTGAAGGGCCCGCTGAACATCGCGCGCTCCCGGCAAGGCCAGCCGGTGATTTTCCAGGCCGGCACCTCCGAGGATGGGCGCAATTTCGCCGCCGAAAATGCCGATGCGATTTTCGTCAATTCCGAGGGCTTCGACGAAGCCCGTGCCTATTATCAGGACCTGAAGCGCCGCGCCGCCGGCTTTGGCCGCGATCCACAGTTGCTGTCGATCCTGCCCGGCATCCGCCCGATCGTTGGCCGCGATGCCGCAGAAGTCGAAGAGCGTTACCAGCAGGCGGTAGCGCTGGTGAGCGTCGAAGATGCGATCGTCGCTCTCGGCCGGCCGTTCAACGACCATGACTTCAGCCAGTACCCGCTGGACGGGCCCTTCCCCGAACTCGGCGACCTCGGCGCCAACAGCCAGAAAGGCGGCTCGGAGCGGATCAAGCAACTGGCCCGCGACGAGGGCCTGACCTTGCGCGAAGTGGCCCTGCGCTTCTCCCGACCACGGCGCGACTTCGTCGGCACCCCCGAGCAGGTCGCCGATGCCATTCAGACGTGGTTCGAAGGCGGCGCAGCCGACGGCTTCATCATCAACTCGCTGCTGCCGGACGGCCTGCAGTACTTCACCGAACGGGTGGTGCCGGTGCTGCAACAACGCGGCCTGCTCCGTGACCAATACAGCGGCCAGACCCTGCGCGACAACCTCGGCCTGCCGGTGCCGGTCAACCGCTACGCCAAGCCATCCCAGGCCAGAGCAACCCAGAGCGAGGCCGTGGCATGAGCGAATACCTCAACCGTCGCGGATTCCTCACCGCCAGCTCGCTGGCCCTCGGCGCCTTGGGTTTGTCATCGCTGGGGTTTGCGCCACGGGTATTCGCCCAGGGCAACAGCCTTGCCGACCTGACCCTGGGAGTCGCCACCTACCGTGGGCAGGACTCCTACTTCGTCGAGGACGCCGGCACCGCCGATACCCCCTATAAAGTCGAATACTCGGAGTTCGCCGGCGGCAACCTGATCGTCGAGGCCTTGGCCTCGGGCAGCCTGGACGTCGGCGGGATGAGCGAGATCCCGCCGATCTTCTCGATCCAGAGCCATCGCCAGCCACGCCTGATCGCGGTGCTGCAAGGCGACGTGAACAACCAGGTGTTCCTGATTCCCAAGGACTCGAAGGTCGAGTCGGTCGGCCAATTGCGCGGCAAGCGGGTCGGCTATGTGCGCTCCACCACCTCGCACTACTTCCTGATCAAGGCCTTGAAGGAACAGGGCCTGAGCATGAACGACATCACCGCGGTAGCGCTCACGCCCCAGGATGGGTTCAGCGCCTTCCAGAGTGGCCAGCTCGATGCCTGGGTGATCTATGGCGTGTTTATCCAGCTGGCGAAATTCCGCAGCGGCGCCCGGGTACTGAAGACCGCCCTGGGCTACCTGTCCGGCAACTACCTGATCGCCGCGCGGCCCGCGGCCCTGGAAGAGCCGCTGCGCAAGCAGGCGATTCAGGACTATATCCAGCGCCAGGCGCGCACCCTGGAGTGGATCAACGACAACCCCGGGCCCTGGGCGAGCAAGTCGGCGCAGTTGCTGGGCGTCGACAAGGCGGTGTTTCTCGACATGTACAACAACCGCAGCCAGCCGTCGCGGATCATCGCCGTCAACGACCAGGCCATCGCCTCGCAGCAGGCAGTCGCCGACCTGTTCTTCGACGCCGGCGTGCTCAGCGAACGGCTCGACGTCAGTCCCCTGTGGGACCGAAGTTTTGCCTTGCTGCCGCTATGAACCGGCTCCCAGCCTCCTTGATCGAGTGAAGTCACCATGAGTCTTTCTTCTCCCCTGCCGCCTTTGCTGCACCCGGTCGAAGTCGGCGACTTCGACGCCTTGCTGCAAGGCCTCGGCCAGCAACTCGGCGCCACGGCCCACCTGTATGACCAGAGCGGCGCCTTTCCCCGGGACAACTTTGCCCTGCTGCATCAGCACGGCCTGTTGGCCCTGACGGTGCCCAAGCACCTGGGCGGTGGCGGCGCCAGCCTGGCCCAGGCGCGCAAGGTGATCAGCGCGGTGGCCAAGGGCGAACCCTCCACCGCGCTGATCCTGGTGATGCAGTACCTGCAGCATTCGCGCCTGCAAGACAGCCAGAGCTGGCCCGAAGCCCTGCGCCTGCGGGTGGCCGCCGACGCGGTGCGCGACGGCGCCTTGATCAATGCCCTGCGGGTCGAGCCCGACCTTGGCACCCCGGCCCGCGGCGGCCTGCCGGCGACCATCGCCCGGCGCACCGCCGCCGGCTGGCGCATCAGCGGGCGCAAGATCTACTCCACCGGCAGCCATGGCCTGAGCTGGTTCAGCGTCTGGGCCCGCAGCACCGACGAAGACCCGCTGGTCGGCGCCTGGCTGGTGCACAAGGACACCCCCGGCATCAGTATCGTCGAGGATTGGGACCACCTGGGCATGCGCGCCACCTGCAGCCACGAAGTGCTGTTCGACAACGTGCTGGTGCCGCTGGACCACGCCGTCAGCGTCAGCCCCTGGAGCGCGCCGCAACCGGAGCTGGATGGCGATGGATTCCTGTGGATGGCGGTGCTGCTGTCGGCGGTCTACGACGGCATCGCCCAGGCCGCGCGGGACTGGCTGGTGGGCTGGCTGGAACAACGCAAGCCGTCCAACCTCGGCGCGGCACTGGCAACCCTGCCGCGCTTCCAGGAAACCCTCGGCCATATCGATACCCTGCTGTTCGCCAATCGCAGCCTGCTGGATTCCGCCGCCGAAGGCCGCACGCCGGCGAGCAACGCCGCGCAACTGAAGTACCTGGTGACCGGCAACGCGATTCGCGCCGTCGAGCTGGCCATCGAGGCCTGCGGCAACCCCGGCCTGTCGCGCCACAGCCCGCTGCAACGGCATTACCGCGATGTGCTCTGCGGTCGTGTCCACACCCCGCAGAACGATGCCGTGCTGCAAGGTGTCGGCAAGGCGGTATTCGCCCAGCGCCAGAACAAGGACAAGTCATGACCCCACTCGTTATCGCCAGCCAACTGGATGCCGACTTCAATGCGGTGATCCGCCAGCGCCTTGAGCAGACTCACCCCGGGGCCAGGGTGCTCGACGTGCCCGCCGGGGTGCCCAGCGACCTGCCGGCCGAGGTCGGCATCCTGCTGGCGCGACCGATCAATGTCCGCGGCTACCTCGCGCCGGACACCCCGCCTCCGGGCTGGCCCTATGCGCTGCGCTGGATCCAGGTGGTGTCGTCGGGCATCGACTTCTATCCCCGGTGGCTGTTCAACGGCCCGCCGGTCAGCACCTTGCGCGGCAGCGGGGCCGAGAACATCGCCGAGTTCGCCCTGGCCGCGATCTTCGCCGCGGCCAAGCACCTGCCGCAGATCTGGGTGCATGACCCGCAGTGGAACTTCACCGCGCTGACCCCGCTCAAGGGCAGCACCCTGGGGCTTCTCGGCTTTGGCGCGATCGGCCGCAGCCTGGCGGGCAAGGCCCGGGCCCTGGGCCTGAATGTGCTTGCCCTGCGCCAGAGCCAGGCGCCGTTCGAGGTCGAGGGCGTGCAGGCGGCGCGGGATATCCATGAGCTGTTCGCCCGTAGCGACCATCTGGTGCTGGCGGCGCCCTTGACCGAAGCGACCCGGCATATCGTCGACCGCGAGGTGCTGGCCAGCGCCAAGCCCGGCCTGCACCTGATCAACATCGCCCGCGGCGGCCTGCTGGACCAGGACGCCCTGCTCGCGGCCCTGGACAGCGGGCACATCGGCCTGGCCTCGCTGGACGTCACCGAACCCGAACCTCTGCCGGCCGGCCATCGGCTGTACAGCCATCCCAGGGTGCGGCTGTCGCCCCATACCTCGTCGGTTTCCACCAACAGCCGGCATGAGATCGCCGACGGTTTCCTGGCCAACCTCGAGCGTTTTCTTGCCGGGCAGCCGTTGGAGAACCCGGCGAATCTCGAGCGCGGTTATTAGCCTCTAGCGCCAGCCGCTGCAAAGCCGCTCGCCGCCCGCTTGCTCCTACAGACGCTACTGTCCGTAGGAGCGAGCGGGCGGCGATCCGACTTGCCCGCGATTTCGTTCTGAACCCCTCAAAATAAACATCAGAAATACGCATTTATTAATCGCATTAAATTACATATTTTTATAATTAACTTATAACTATTCAGACTTTTACACGGCGTATTTATACAAATACTGTTACATCCAGCACCGACCACCCGACCAGGTGGAGGCCCACGGAACTGCATTTTTTCCGGCCGACACCACTCCACGGTCAATAGCTCCACCCGAACCTGAAAACCGGCCCAAGCCCCCCGCCGCCATGGATTTCCAAGCATGGCCCCGGCGCAGCCTTGCCCGGAAAAAAACAACGCCAACCTACACACCTGGGGTTCACCATGCAGCACTTCACCGCACACCGCCTGACGCTGGCTGTCTCCCTGAGCGCCGGCGTCTCGCTGAACCTGGCCGGATTGCCGGCCCACGCCGAAGAAAGCACCGACAAGGCTGCGCTGCCGGTGGTCACCGTCACCGCCGAGCACCATGCCGAGGACCTGCAAAAGGCCCCGCTGGCGATCTCCGCGTTCGATGAAAAAGCCCTGGAAGACAAGCAGATCAAGAGCATCCGCGACCTCTCCGGGCAGGTGCCGAACCTCACCCTCAGCCGCCAGTCGATCTCCTACAGCGCGCAGACCTACGGCATCCGTGGCATCGGCGAGACCGATCCGATCCAGGAAGCGGCCGTGGCGGTCTACGCCGACGACCTGTACATCCCACGGGCGATTTCCTCGATGCTCGATTTCAATGACGTCGAGCGCGTCGAGGTGCTGCGCGGCCCCCAGGGCACCCTGTACGGACGCAACAGCAGCGCCGGGGCGATCCGCGTGATCACCCGCGACCCGACCCAGGAAACCCGGGGTTTCCTCGAACTCGGCGCCGGTGACTACGACGCCCGCAACGGCCGCCTGCTGATCAGCGGACCGCTGGTGGACAACACCCTGTTCGGCAGCTTTTCGGCGATCCGCCTGAGCCGCGACGGCACCGTCTCCAACCCCACCCGCGGCAAGGACGTGAACAACGTCGATATCCAGTCGTACCGCGGCAAGCTGCGCTACAAGCCGGACGATTCGCCCTGGGATGTGCAACTGACCCTGGCCGGCACCTTCGACCGGGGCGACACCACCAGCTACACGCCCTTCGATGCCAACGGTCGTTTCGACAAGTTCAAGAGCTACAGCAGCCTTGATCCGAAGAACCGCCTCGACCAGGGCAGCTCGGTGCTGCGGGCGATCTACGCCATCGACGAGCACCTGAACTTCAAGTCGGTGACCGCCTACTCGGCCTTCCACCAGCCGGTGGACTATGACAACTCGGGCCAGGCGGCGCTGATCCAGAACAACCTGATCCTCTACAAGCAGGACTACGCCACCCAGGAGTTCCAGCTCAACGGTGACTACGACGACCTAAGCTTCAGCACCGGCCTGTACCTGTACCGCGAGCAGTTCGACGCCGAGCGCGACAACCTCACCTACTCGGTGGCGCGCAACCGGGTGATCGGCCAGGGCCAGTACAGCACCACCCACACCGAGAGCTATGCGCTGTATGGCCAGGGCAGCTACAAGATCACCCCACAACTGTCGCTGATCGCCGGGCTGCGCTTTACCCGCGAGCACAAGAACTTCGAGTACGACAACTACGCGATCGACAGCAATCGACGGATCACCGGCACTAATTTCAGTGCCGATTCGAGCAAATCCTGGCAGTCCACCAGCCCGAAACTCGGCTTCGAATACGCCTGGACGCCGCACCTGAACCAGTACGCCTACGTGGCCAAGGGCTTCAAGGCCGGCGGCTACGACAACCGCGCACCGACCCGGGCCGCCGCCGAGCAGGCGTTTTCCCCGGAAGACGTGACCACCTGGGAAACCGGCTTCAAGGGCGACTTCTTCGACCGTCGCCTGCGGGCCAACCTGGCGCTGTTCTACAACGACTACAAGGACCTGCAGACCAATGCCTACGACCCGGCGCTGGGCGTCAGCCTGCGCACCAATGTCGGCCAGGCCCACACCTACGGGGTCGAGCTGGAAACCCTCAGCGCCCTGACCCATGACCTGCAGCTGACCTTCAACCTCGGCTACCTGCAAAGCCAGTACGACGACTTCGAGAACGCCAGCGGCGCCGGGGTCGATGCCAACGGCAAACAACTGGTGTTCTCGCCGCGCTGGAACACCAGTGTCGGCCTCAATTACAGCATCCCCGCCGGCCTGCCCGGCACCTGGCTGGCCGGCACCGATGCGCAGTTCCAGACCAGGTCCTACGCCAACGCGCTGAACGACGACATCCAGGAAATCCCCCGGCAGACCTTCTGGAACGCCAACACCCGCTACATCTCCGGCGACGGCCACTGGACCACCACCCTGGCGGTGAAAAACCTGCTCGACCGCGCCTACCCGCAGTCGGTGGGCTACGTGCCGTCCAGCGGCGCCCGTTACTACTCGGTCAACGACCCGCGAACCCTCTTGCTGTCCGTGCGCTACGACCTCTGACCCCCTCATCGGCAAACATGCCAAGGAGTACCTTATGGCTTTTACCCGCAGGCAACTGATTTCCCGTATCGCCGCCGTCGGTGGTTATTCCGCCGCCGTCGGCGCCCTCGATGCCCTGGGGCTTGCGCCCAAGGCGATGGCGGCGAGCTTCGACCCGCTGCAACTGGGCAGCAGCGGCAAAGGCAAGCATGTGGTGGTGGTCGGCGCCGGCATTTCCGGGCTGGTCAGCGCCTATGAACTGCGCAAGGCCGGTTTCAGCGTGACCATTCTCGAGGCCCGCGAGCGTGTGGGCGGACGCAACTGGACCCTGCGCCGCGGCACCAAGGTCGATTTCGACGACGGCGTCAGCCAGACTGTGGACTTCGATGAGGGCCAGTTCTTCAACGCCGGCCCGGCGCGTATTCCCAGCCATCACCAGACCCTTCTCGGCTATTGCCGCGAGCTGGGCGTCGAGCTGCAAGTGCTGGTCAACAGCAGCCGCAATGCCCTGGCCTTGCCCGACGCCCGGCAGCCGGCGTTCCAGCTGCGCCAGGCGGTCAACGACAGCCGTGGCCAGCTGTCCGAACTGCTGGCGCGCAGCGTCAGCCGCAAGGCCCTGGACCAGGACCTGAGCGCCGACGACCGCCAGGCGCTGCTGAATTTTCTCAAGGTCTATGGCGACCTCAACGCCGACTTCCAATACAAGGGCTCGGTGCGTTCGGGCTACACCCGCCTGCCCGGCGCCGGCGACCAGACTGGCATCACCCGGGCGCCGCTGGAGTTGCAGACCCTGCTCAACCCCAAGCTCTGGGGCGCGCTGGTGTTCGATGAAATCCCCGAGTTTTCCTCGACCATGTTCCAGCCGGTGGGCGGTATGGACCGCATTCCCCTGGCGTTCTACGACAAGCTCAAGGATGCGGTGCGCTTTCACGCCGAAGTCAGCGACATCCAGACCGCAGAGCTTGGCAGCCGCATCACCTACAAGGACCGCCAGACCGGCAAGAGCCAGACCCTGAGCGCCGACTACGCCATCGTCACGGTGCCCCTGCCGCTGCTGGCCCGGCTGCCGAACAACTTCAGCACGCCATTCAAGCAGGCGATCCTCAGCGCCCAGAGCGACCAAGCGAACAAGGTGGCCTGGCAGTCGCCGCGCTTCTGGGAAACCGACTTCAACATCTTCGGCGGGCTGTCCTACCTGGACCACGAGGTCAAAGGCCTGTGGTACCCCAGCGACCGGCTGAACAGCGCCCAGGGCATCCTTATCGCCGCCTACAACACCAGCGCGGCGGCCCAGGCCTTCAGCCAGAAATCCCTGGCCGAGCAGTTCGCCTCCTCGCGCCAGGCCGTCGAGCTGCTGCACCCCGGGCACAGCGCCAAGCTGCAAAAACCGGTGGCCATCAACTGGTCCAAGGTGCCCTTCAGCAAAGGCCCGTGGATCGTCAACGACGAGGTCGGCGAACAGGCCTACCACATCCTCAACCAGCCCCAGGGCCGTACCTACCTGGCCAGTGATGCCCTGGCCCATGGCGGCGTCGGCATCTGGCAGAACAGCGCCGCCGATTCGGCGCGACGCATCGTCAGCCTGATCGGCCGCCATGCCGAACGCCTGCAACCGGGCGTTGCCGCCTGATTTTTCCGCCCTTTTCTCCACAGCAAAAAGGACCGTCCGATGAAAACCACCACACTGCTCGCAGGACTGCTTATGACCGCCACCGCCTTCACCAGCCTCAGCCACGCCGACGAGATCAAGCGCATCGCCCTGCCCAATTCCAACTTTCCGATTTCCCTGGCGGTGGCGGTGCCGGCGCAGACCGACTTGCTGTTCGTCAGCGGCCTGCTCGCCGACCTGCACGACCCGCAAGCGCCGAAGGACTCCTTTGCCGCCTACGGCGACACCGCGACCCAGACCACCTCGATCCTCAACAAGCTCAAGGGCGTGCTGCACAGCCAGGGCCTGGACCTGGGGGACGTGATCCAGCTGCGGGTGTTCCTGGTGGGCGACCCGGCCAAGGGCGGCAAGCTGGATTTCGCCGGGTTGCAGCAAGGCTATACGCCGTTCTTCGGCAGCGCCGAGCAGCCGCACAAGCCGGCGCGCACCGCGGTGCAGGTGGTCGCCCTGCCGCTGCCCGGCGGCCTGGTGGAAATCGAAGCCGTCGCCGCGCGCAAGCAGTGACACCCCGACATTCAGGAGCTTCATGCTTATGCCCAGCTCAACCGTCCAACACGCCGTGCCTGCGTTTCGCCCGTTACTGCTGCCGCTGTCGATTGCCGGCGGCCTGGCTTGGTTCAACCTGGCGGCCGCCGAAAGCGCCTCGCCGACCCTCGATACGGTGGTGGTCACGGGCAACCGTGGCACCGCCGAACGCACCGTGACCACCAGCCCGACGCCGATCGACGTGGTCACCGGCGAACAACTGCGCGCGGTGGGCAAACCCAGCCTGCTGGAAGCGCTGAGCAAGTTCATTCCGTCCTTCAACCTGCCCGACCGCGCCGGTTGGGACGCCAGCGGCGTGGTGCGCTCGGCGACCCTGCGCGGGCTCACCGCCTCCCATGTGCTGGTGCTGGTCAACGGCAAGCGCCGGCACACCAGCGCCACCTTGAACATCAACGGCATCAACAGCGGCGCGGCGCCCAGCGACCTCGACCTGATCCCGGTGGCGTCCATCGACCATATCGAGGTGCTGCGCGACGGCGCCGCGGCGCAGTACGGCTCGGACGCGATTTCCGGGGTGATCAACATCATCCTCAAGCAGACCACCGGCGGCAGTTCCGACACCACCCTCGGCCAGGGCTACGACGGCAAGCGCGGCACCGCCCAGGAGGCGCTCAACTACGGCTTCCAGGTCGGCGAGGCCGGGGTGCTGAATGTCTCCCTCGACAGCCGTTACCAGGAGCGCGACAACAAGGCTGGCAGCAACGGCTACAGCCGCCATTACTACCCGCTGGCCGACGGCTCGCCCGACCCGCGCGAGGCCGATGCCAGCCACCACACCTACAAGGGCTACGGCCTGCCCCGCAGCCAGCTGGCCGATGTCGGCTACAACCTCGACCTGCCGCTGAACGACGCAGTCACCCTGTATTCGTTCTCCACCCTGGCGACCCGGGAGAACAACGACGGCCAGAACTTCCGCCTGCCCAACGGCCGCAACACCATCACCACCGGCCCCAATGGTTACCCCAACGGCTACAGCCCCTACTGGCTGGTCAACGAAACCGACTTCCAGTCGGCGTTCGGCGCCAAGGGCGGGGACTTCGGCGGCTGGGCCTGGGACCTGAGCAGCACCTACGGACGCAACTACGCCAAGCAGCGCACCTACGACAACCAGAACCCGTCGCTGGGGGAAAACACTCCGAACAAATTCACCTCCGGCATCTATATCGCCGACCAGTTGACCAGCAACCTGGATCTGAAGCACAGCTACGAGATCGGCCTGGCCAAGCCACTGGACCTGGCCTTCGGCCTCGAGCACCGACGCGAAAGCTACGAGACCCGTGCTGGCTCCGAGGCCGCCTATATCGATGGCGGCTATGTGTTTCCCGCCGGCCACCCGCGCGCCGGGCAACGCCCCGATCCGGGCGCCCAGGTGACCAATGGCATCAGCCCCGAGGATGAGCAGAAGATCAGCCGCAACAGCGTCGCCAGCTACATCGACCTGGGTTTCTACCCCGTGGCGCAGTGGTATGTGGGCGTCGCCGCGCGCTACGAGCACTACAACGAAGGCGTGGGCGCCACCCGCAGCGGCAAGCTCAGCACCCGCTATGAGTTCAACCCGGTGTTTGCGCTGCGCGGCACTATCAGCAACGGCTTTCGCGCGCCGTCCCTGGCCAACCAGATCTTCACCGCGCGCTCGACCGGCTTCGACACCATCAATGGCGTCTACCAGTCCTACAACTATGTGATCCTGCCGGTGGACTCGGCCGGCGCCCAGGCGCTGGGGGCGCAGTCCCTGAAACCGGAGCGCTCGACCAACTTCAGCCTGGGGTTTGCCCTGACCCCCAGCGAAGACCTGAGCCTGACCGTGGACGGCTACGTGATCAACCTGCGCGACCGCCTGGTGCTCAGCGAACGCTTCCAGGGCCCGGGAGTGGCCGCCCTGCTCGACAGCATCGGCGTGCCCGCCACCGCTGGCGCGCAGTACTTCACCAACGGCGCCAACACCCGCACCTCCGGGGTCGATGTGGTGGGCAATTACCGGCAGAACCTGGCCCGCTACGGCTCGGTGAAATGGACCGCGGCGCTGAACTACAACCACACGCAAATCCTCAGCGTCAGCGACACCCCCGCGCAACTGAGCGCCCTGGGCAGCAACTTCCAGCTGCTCGGGCGCCAGTCGCGGGCGCTGCTCACCAAGACCTCCCCCAGCAGCAAGATGATTTTCTCCGCCGACTGGGCGATCCGCGACTTCGACGTCAACCTGCGACTGACCCGCTACGGCACCTACACCGAGGTCAACAGTTCGAGCAACCCGGACCTGGACCGCGAATACTCGGCCAAGTGGATCACCGACCTGGACGTGGCCTATGCCTTCGACAAGCAACTGACCGTGGCGGTGGGCGCGCAGAACCTGTTCGACAAGTACCCCGACCCTATCGGCGTCAGCAACTCGTCGTTCGGCGACAACTGGGGCAGTTATTCGCCCTTCGGCTTCACTGGCGGCTACTACTACACTCGTCTGCAATATGCCTTCTGAGTAGCTGCCCATGACTGACGTGTTCGCCAAGGTGGCCCTGGGGCCGCTGTTACTCGCCCAGGGCCTGTACACCCGCTGGGTCACCCCCAGGTTGCCGGAGGCCGAAGGCCCGCGCCAAGGCAGGCACGCCGACGCCAGCGGGCCGGCCCTGCGCCTGTTGATCCTCGGCGACTCCGCGGCGGCGGGCGTGGGCGCCCTTACCCAGGACGAGGCGATTGCCGGCCGGCTGGTGGCTGGCCTCGCCGGCGACTTCCAGCTGTCATGGCAGCTGCGGGCACAGTCCGGGCTGGACTCGCGACAGTTGTTCCAGCTGTTGGAGGACGGCCCGGCCGAGCCCTTCGATGTGGCCCTGGTGTCCATCGGCGTCAACGACGTCACCAGCCGCATCGCCGCGGCCGAATGGCAGGCGCGGATCTCGCGCCTGATCGTACTCTTGAGCGAGCGCTTCGAGGCCCGGCACATCGTCTTCCTGCCCGTGCCGCCCATGCACCTGTTCCCCGCCCTGCCCCAGCCGCTGCGCTGGTACCTGGGCCTCAGGGCCCGGCGCTTCAACAGCCTGCTGGTCGAACTGCTGGCCGGCCAGGATCGCTGCGCATTGCTGGCGACCCGCTTCCAGCCGGCCGCCAGCCTGATGGCCGGGGACGGCTTCCACCCTTCCCCGGCGCTCTACCAGATCCTCGCGGATGAAGCGGCGCGGGTCATTCGCCAGCGTTGCAGCCGCTGAGTCATACCTGGCTGAACCCGGCACGCGCGCGGCCTACGGATCGAAGCGGGCCAGGCTTGCCTGCGGGTGGTCGAAAAACCGGGAAATAATTTAAACCTTTGCCGCAGGTTCTCTATCAACCGTCAGGCGACACCTGTCGTGCCACGAATGGAGAAAGAACATGAACAACCTGCTGATGAAACGAATGAGCCTGTTGTTCCTGCTGAGCGCAGGAAGCCTTTCAAGTGCAATGGCGATGAGCTCCAGCGACTTTGTCGAAGAGGCCGCGCAAGCCGGGATCAATGAAATCGAAAGCAGCAAGCTGGCCCTGGAAAAAAGCGCCTCCGCGGACGTCAAGGCATTTGCCACGCAGATGATCAGTGATCACAGCAAAGCCAACCAGGAATTGCGGGTGCTGGCGAAAAAACTCGATATCCAGATCCCGGACGAAGCCTCGCTGACGGCCAAGGCCAAGCAAATGATCCTGGAGATGCGCGACGAGTCCTTCGACAAAGCCTATGCCGACAACCAGGTAGTGGCCCATGAGAAGGCCGTGGAGTTGTTCAAGAAAGAAGTGGCGTCTTCGGACAAGCCGGACCTGAAAGCCTTCGCCGAGGAGACCCTGCCCAAGCTGCAGGACCACCTGGACATGGCCAGGCACCTGCAATCCAAGACCCAGTGAAGCACCCGCAAACCCCGCCTGAGCGCGGGGTTTGCCGGCTCACGCCTGCGGATCGGCGACCCTTTGCGCCAGGGCTTCCTCGATGGCCCGCTCATAGGCGGCTAACCACTCGTCGTACGCCGCCGAACAAATTTCAACTTTTGAAAAAAACCGGCACTCCCAATTAGTGCCGGCAGAAAGCATCGGACGCCAACAAGAAAGGCGGCCAGCCCGGCGGCGCCCGTGAAGGTCGTAGCTGATCGTTGAGCCTTACCTGCGAGGGCCTGGGCCCTTGCCTTTCATGCCGGGCCACAGCGGCCCGGCCTTTCGAGGAGAAGCATGATGAAGATCTCTGAAGTCATGACCCGCAATGTACAGACCGCACGCCCCGAACAGACGCTGCGGGAAGTCGCCAACATGATGGCCAGCATCGACAGCGGCGCCATCCTGGTGAACAACGAGGACCGGCTGGTCGGCATGATCACCGACCGCGATATCGTCATTCGTGCCGTGGCCAAAGGCCAAAGCTGCGATATGCCGATCAGCAGCGTCATGAGCAATGACATTCGCTATTGCTTCGACGACCAGGAGGTCGACGAAGTGGCCCGCAACATGGCCGATATCCAGCTGCGGCGCCTGCCGGTGGTCAATCGCCAGAAACGCCTGGTGGGCGTGGTGTCCCTGGGCAATATCGTCAAGGCCCACGATAGCCAGGCCAACAGCACGGTGCTGCAGGGCGTGGCCAAGGCCCATTGATAGCCTGGCCCCAGACGGCTGTGGCCGAGCGGCCACGGCCGGTATTTACCCGGTGGGCCGGCGCAATGGCGAGGCAGCCGTCGGCCCCGGGTTCTGTCGTCGCCCGGCGTGATCTCAACGCCGGACCTTCACCACGGCCATCAGCAGCGCCGAAGACAGCACGCCGAGGGTCATGAACACATAGGCCGCCCCGGGATTGCCGGTAAGGCCGATCAGATAGCCGACGATCCACGAACCGACGAAGGCCCCCAGCGCGCCGCAGGCGTTGATCAGGCCGATCGCCCCGCCGAACACATTGGCCGGGAGCACTTCCGGGATCAGCGCGAAAAACGGTCCGTAAGGCGCGTAGAGCGAGGCGCCGGCGACGGTCAGCAAGGCGAACGACAGCCAGAAGTGGGATGGCCCCAGCAAGTACGAGCAGAAGAACGCCAGCGCGCCCAACCCCAGCAGCGGCCAGACAAACGACTTGCGCCGCCCGGAGCGGTCCGAGGCCCAGGACACCGCGAGCATGGCGGCGACGGCGGCGACATAAGGCACCGCGCTCAGCCAGCCGACCGTGACGATGTCCGTGGCGGCCGCCTGCTTGATGATGGTCGGCAGCCACATGATGAAACCGTAGACGCCGATGCTCCATAAGGCATGTACCGCACAGAGCTGGATCACCAGCGGGCTGGTGAAGGCCTGGCGATAGTTGCGCACGGCCTTCAGGCCTTTCTGCTCTTCGGCGAGGATGGCGGCCAAGCGGTCTTTTTCCTGCCGGCTCAGCCAGTCGACCTGCTCGGGCTTGTCCCGCGCCAGGCGCCACCAGACAAACGCCCACAGCACCGCCGGCGCGCCTTCGATGACGAACATCTCGCGCCAGCCCCAGGCATGAATCAGGTAGCCCGAGACCACCGACATCCACAGCACCGTGATCGGGTTGCCCAGTACCAGGAAGGTATTGGCCCGCGAGCGCTCCTGGCGGGTGAACCAGTTGCTGATGAAGATCAGCATCGCCGGCATCACCGCGGCTTCGACTATGCCCAGCGACACCCGGATCACCATCAGCATCGGGATATTGGTCACCAGGCCGGTGGCCATCGCACACAGGCCCCACAGGATCAGGCTGCAGAACACCAGCTTGCGCACGCTGTAGCGCTGCGCGTAGATGGCGCCGGGCACCTGGAAGAAAAAGTAACCGAGGAAGAACAAGGCGCCGATCAGTGACGAGGTGCTCTTGCTGATGCCCAGGTCCTGCTCGATGCCCGCCGCACTGGCGAAGCCATAGTTGGCCCGGTCCAGATAGGCCAGGCTGTAGGTGATGAAGATCAGCGGGATCAGGTACAGCCAGCGCCTGGGCGCGAAGCCCGTGGCGGTGGTTGGCGCATGCCCGGCCTGGTCGCGGGTGTGCGGCGGCAGTGCCGGCTCGTTGAGATGGCTCATGGGTGTCCCCTGTTTGTTGTTGTTTTTCAGGTATGGGTGCGGGGCTCAAACGACGCTGGTCAATCCTCCGTCGACAAAGATCGTCTGGCCATTGATGAAGTCCGAGGCCGCCGAGGCCAGGAACACCGCCGTGCCGCACAGCTCCTCGACCCGGCCCCAGCGCCCGGCCGGCGTGCGTTTGCACAGCCATTGGGAAAAACCCTGGTCGTCGATCAGCGCCCGGTTCATTTCGGTCGCGAAATAGCCCGGGGCCAGGCCGTTGGCCTGGATGCCATGGCGCGCCCATTCGGCGCACATGCCTTGGGTGAGCATCTTCACCGCGCCCTTGGACGCCGCGTACGGGGCGATGCTCGGCCGGGCCAGTGTGCTCTGCACCGAGCAGATGTTGATGATCTTGCCGCGGCGCCGGCCGATCATGTGCCGCGCCACGGCCTGGGACACATGGAACACCCCGTCCAGGTTGACCCGCATCAGCGCGTGCCAGTCCTCGGCGGCGAAATCCTCCAGCGGTGCGCGCCGCTGGATGCCGGCGTTGTTCACCAGGATGTCGATGGCCCCGACCTGCGTCTCGAAGGTGTCTATGGCCTCGAACAGCCCGGCGCGATCGGTGACGTCGAACACCGCGATCTCCGCGCCGATGCCCTCGTCGCGCAACTGCCGGGCAGCGGCCTGGGCCTTGTCTCTATTACGATCGTTGATCACCACCTTGGCGCCGGCGGCGCCCAGGCCCCGGGCCAGTTCCAGGCCAATACCCTTGCCTGAACCGGTGATCAGGGCCCTTCTCCCATCCAGCTGGAAACAACCGGGATTGAATGACATGCTTTTCTCCGCAAGACGGCCGCTGTTTTTTAAATGGGCCTTGCGGGCACTTCAACGCAGCTGGCGGGTGCTGTCCAATCGTCATTGGTGATCTGGTAATCAATCCTCGTGATCAGTGCCTCGAATCGTTTTCAGCCTGGAGTCGCCCGATGGAAATCAAACACCTGCGCTCGTTCGTGACCCTGGCAGAAGAGCTGCATTTCGGCCGCGCGGCGCAACGGCTGGCCATCGTCCAGCCGGCCTTGAGCATGCAGATCAAGCTGCTGGAGGAGGAATTGGGCGTGCGCCTGTTCGAACGCAACCGCCACGCCGTGGCACTGACCGAGGTCGGGGCGATCTTCCTGCCCGAGGCCCGTGCGACCTTGCATCAGGCGGCTCACGCGATGGATGTGGCCAGGGCTTCGGGCCGTGGGGAAATCGGCCGCGTGCGCCTGGGGTTCGTTTCCTCGGTACTGCCGGAGTTCCTGCCGACGCTGATCCGCGCCCTGCATCAGCGCTTCCCGCGCATCGAGCTGGAACTCAAGGACATGCCGGGGCCGGACCAGGCCGCGGCGCTGAAAAACGGCCAGCTGGACTTCGGCCTGATGCGCCTGCCGGCGATCATTCCCGGCATCCAGACCCGCGAGGTGTTGCAGGAGCGTTTCATGGTCGCACTGCCCAGCGATCATCCGCTGGCCTCGTGCGCCACCCTGCAACCGGCGGCGCTGGCGCAACTGCCGGTGTTGATCCTGGCCAGGCGTTACGCCCCGGGCTTTCACGATCAACTGATGCAAGTGCTGAACAGCCATGGCCGGCAACTGGAAGTCGCCGCGGAACTGGGCGAGTTCACCACCATGCTCGCCCTGGTGTCCGCCGGGCTCGGCATTGGCTTGCTGCCCGCCCACGCCGGGCGCGCAGTACCCGCCAACGTCGTGGTCCGCCCCCTGGAGCTTGGGGACTACCGGGCGACCACCGGCCTGGCCTGGGTGGAACTGGACAATGCCCTGAAAAGCACCGTGTTCGGGGTGATCGGCGACGTGTTCTTTCAGGGCCGCGGGCAATGATTTTCGGCGACAACCCTGGACCGAGGATTTCCTCCTGGCAGCCCCGCTCCAGGATTATCGGCATGCTAAAGTTGGTTCAAATTTGCCAATCGTCCAAAAAGGTGCCCCATGGATCCGCTTTCCGGTGTCCTTTCGCTGCTGAGAATCCGTAACTACCATTCGGCGGCCTTGAAGCTGGGCGGCGACTGGGCCTTCGACTTTCCCAGCCGGGCCGGCATCAAGTTCACGGCCGTGGTCAAGGGCAGCTGCTGGGTCAAGGTCAGTGGCGAACAAGCGCCGCAGCACCTCCAGCAAGGCGATTGTTTCCTGATGACCCGGGGCCTGCCCTTTACCTTGTCCAGCGATCTGTCCGTGCCGGCCATGGATTCCGCAGGCTTCTTTCAAACCCCGGCCCCGGACGAACTCACCCTCGATTACGGCGGCGACGATGTGCAACTGGTGGGCGGGCGTTTCGACTTCACCGGTATTCCCACCCGGTTCCTGCTCAGTACCCTGCCCTCGCTGGTGCATGTGCAGGGCCACTCGCCGCAGGCGTCGATCCTGCGCTGGGCGCTGGAACGCTTTGCCGCCGAGCTGCAACAGCAGCGGCCCGGCCGCTCGCTGATGAACGAACACCTGGCGCACATCATGCTGGTCGAGGTGCTGCGGGCCCACCTCGCTGCCCTGGAACGCAACGGCCTGGACCGCGATGCCATGGGCTGGTTTTTCGGCCTGGCGGACCGCAACCTCAGCGCCGCCCTGAGCGCCCTGCACGCCGCCCCGGCGCGACGCTGGACGGTCGAGCAACTGGCGCGGCTGGCGGCCATGTCGCGCTCGGCCTTTGCCCTGCGCTTCAAACAGATCGTCGGCGCCGCGCCGATGGAATACCTGACCCACTGGCGCATGCTGCTGGCCGGCGATCGCCTGAGAAACTCCAGCGACTCGGTGGCGACCATCGCGTTTTCCCTGGGCTATGAATCGGAGAGCGCCTTCAGCACCGCGTTCAAGCGGGTCATGTCGCACTCGCCACGCCAGTACCAGCGCGAGCAGTCGGCCGCCGTCGAGGCTGATTCCAAGGCTGATTCCAAGGTTTAGTGCAGACCGCCGCCGATCACCAGGATTTCGCCGGTGATCCACCCGGCATCACTGGACGCGAGGAAGGCCACCGCGGGGGCGATGTCCTCGGGCTTGCCGATCCGCCCCAAAGGTGTGATGGCTTCGATCTTCTGCCGGAAGGCATCCTCGAAAAAGCCGCTGGCATGCACGCCTTCGGTGACCACCAGCCCGGGGTTGACCGAGTTGACCCGGATGTTCTTCGGCCCCAGTTCATTGGCCAGGGTCCTGGTGATGGCGTCCACCGCGCCTTTGGAGGCGGTGTAGACCGTCGAATGGGCCGGGGTGAACGAGGTGACGCTGGAGCTGATGTTGACGATGCTGCCGCCGTCCGGGTTGAACACGCCGACCGCTTCGCGGGTGCACTGAATCAGGCCCAGGACGTTGAGGTTGAACTGGCGGTGGAACTCCTGCTCATCGATCTCGGCCAGGGGCGCGGTGGAATAGACGCCGGCGTTGTTCACCAGGATATCGAGATGGCCGTGCTCATGGACAATGGCCTTGAACAGCGCCTTCACTTCCAGGGCATTGGCGACATCCGCCTGGATGGCATGGGCGCGACCGCCCGCCTGCAGGACCTCTTCGACCACCCGCCCGGCCTCTTCGCGACCGCGGCTGTAGTTGACGATCACCGTGGCGCCGTCCCTGGCCAGCTGCTTGGCGATGGCGGCGCCGATGCCTTTGGACGAACCGGTGACCAGGGCGATTTTCTTGTGCAGTCTTTTCATTCTCGTGTGCTTCTCTTGCAGGTTCAGAAACGCTGACCAGGCCTTGAACAACTGGCCTTTGGTCGACGGACCCAGCTTATGAGCGACGCCACGAACAGGTAATAACCGGTCCTCCAAAATAGCTTCGCCATCGTCCAGAGACGCGGCGACCCTTTGCACCACCGCTTCTTCGATGGCCCGCTCATAAGCTGCAGGTCGTGGCCAAGGCCCATTGAAATCCTGGCCACAGCCGGTGTTTACCGGTGGGCTGATGGCATCCAGGAGTTGACTGGCCGACCTTCGGTCCCCAGGCGGGAACACCCTCTCTTCGGCGACGTCTTCTCTGTATCGACCCTGGCAATTCAGATCCTCTGCCTGGAAGGAGGCTGCGCCATGAACCCACGCAAAGGCCGGCAGGAGATCTCCGGGCGTGGCAAGGAGCCCGTCAGTAGGCTCCAGGCGCTGCTGCGCCGCTACGCTGAACCCCTGCCCCCACTCGAATCCGCGGCTTTCGGCGAGCTGTTCGACCGTTATGCGGATGCCAGGGTGGTGCTGATCGGCGAAGCCAGCCACGGCACCCGTGAGTTCTATCGAACCCGCGCGGCCATCAGCCAACGGCTGATCACCCAGCACGGCTTCAGCATCGTCGCCATTGAGGCCGACTGGCCCGACGCCGGGCACATCGACCGGCATGTGCGCGACCTCGGCCCGTCCACCGCCGGGCAGCAGGCGTTCAGCCGCTTTCCGAGCTGGATGTGGCGCAACGTCGAGGTGTGCGACTTCATCCGTTGGCTGCACCGCCACAATCGCCCCCTGCCCGCGCAGCAGCGCGTCGAGTTTCGTGGGCTGGATGTCTACAGCCTGCGCAACTCCATCAGCGAAGTACTGGCCTACCTCGATCGCACCGACGCCCGGCTGGCGCATGAAGCCCGTCACCGTTATGGCTGCCTGACGCCCTGGCAGGACGACCCGGCGCTGTATGGCCATTTCGTCGAGCGCGGGCACGAGGTTTCCTGCGAAGAAGCAGTGGTCCAGCAGTTGAACACCTTGTTGAGCGAACGCCTTGCCAGCAACCCTGAAGCGCTCTTCAGCGCCACTCAGAATGCCCGGGTCGTACGCTCTGCCGAACAGTACTACCGGGCCATGTACCGAAGCTCGGCCGCCTCCTGGAACCTGCGCGACAAGCACATGTTCGATACCTTGCAGACCTTGCTCGCGCACCGCGGCGCGGGTGCCAAGGCGGTGGTCTGGGCGCATAACTCGCACATCGGCAACGCAGCGGCGACCGACATGGGCTGGCGCGGCGAATTCAACATCGGCCAGCTGTGCCGCACGGCCTACGGCGACGCTGCCGTGCTGATCGGCATGAGCACCGACCGCGGCCAGGTGGTAGCCGCCGATAACTGGGACGGTGACATGGGGATCAAGGAGGTGCGGCCTTCCCTTGCGGACAGCTGGGAGCAGCAGTTTCTCCAGGCGGGCATTCCCGCCTCGCTGACCGACTGGCGCGCCCCCGAGCGCGAAGACCTGCGCCAGGCGCTATCCGAACCGCTGCTGGAGCGGGCGATCGGCGTCATCTACCGGCCCGCGACGGAGCGCCAGAGCCATTATTTCCAGGCGGTGCTGGGCGAGCAGTTCGATGCGCTGGTCTGGCATGAAACGACCGGTGCCGTTACCCCCCTGCCGGTGGCGAGCGGTCTCAGTCATGAAGAAGACACCTTTCCTTTCGGGGTATAGACCTCCCCCTTGGCGATGAAGAACCCCAGCGAGGGCCCCAGCATGAATCCTGAATCGCACTATCCGAAAGCATCCACATCGGCCTCTGGGACCGCCCCCGAAGAACGCCCCGGGCAGCCGGACCCTGGCGACGAGGAAGAACAGAGCCATGGCCTCGATGACGCCGCCACGCCTGGCCCTGCGCAAGGCAATGAGCAGGAGGCCGAGGACATCGCCAGGAAAATCGCCGAGATAGAAAGGAAGGTCGCCGATGGCAACTGAGCCCCTCGGCCTGGCAGCACTCAGCGCCCCTGCGGCTCTTCGAGCATGCGCTTGGGGTGCATGCCATTGACCATGCCCATGAACGGCGCGTGGATCGAGTAACCGAGCATGCGCTGGATGTGTTCGCTGCATTGCCGGGCGACGTGGCGCGGTGTCGACAGGATGAAGTTCTCCTGCTGGCGCGCCCAGGGTTCGCAGTACTGCGCCGTCAGCGCCAGGCGTGGCGCGCCGCTGCGATTGGCGCCGCCGCCGTGCCAGAGGGTGCCGAGGAAAAACACCACCGAGCCCTTGGGCATGACCACCGGCAGCACGGCGGCCTGTTCGGCGGCGGTGGGCAGGCGCCCGTCCCACAGATGGCTGCCGGGAATCACCACGGTGGCGCCGTTGTCGCCGGTGAAGTCGTCCAGGGCCATGATCGTCGCCGCGCCATAGGCCGGCCGCGGGCGGGCCATGGGATAGAAGGCATCGTCGTAATGCAGGTGCTGGGCGCACTCGCCCGGCAGGATATTGATCGCCTGCAGCTGCGACAGCAGGTAATTGGGCGCCAGGAGTCGGTCCAGCAGGCCCAGTATCAGCGGATGCTCCACCAGCCCATCGCAGACCCGCGTTTTCGCAATCACCGCATACAACCGCTGGGTGCGTGCGCCCTCGAACGAGTTGCGCCCGGTCTGGCAGAAACGTCCCAGCAGATCCTCGCGCATGCGACTAACCTGCTGCTCATCGAACAGCCGTTCGAGCACCACGAAGCCGTCGCGTTGCAGGCGGGCCATCAGCTCGTCGAGTTGCGCCGCGGGCACGGCGGGCTGGGTACCGGCGGTCGACCTATAGGTCCTGGCACATCCGCTGCTCATGTAGTCGTGCCGCTCGGGCAAAGTTGTGGTTGTCATCGACTGGCTCCTGGGAGTGGGTCGCATCAATCTGCAGGACGCCGGAGTGGCCGCCAATGACGCTTTGCCTCAACTGACATGACCCGCCCCTACCCGCATTGGATCGTCGCCCCGACCATTCCCGCGCGTTTTGTGCGCGAGATGCTGGGGCAACTGCGTCTCGACGCCGACGCACGCGCCGCGCTGCTCGAGCGCTGCGACTTGCCCAGGGAAGCCCTGCGCGACGGCTATCGCGTGGCGCCGCTCAACTACCGCGCCTTGAGTCGCCTGGCCGTGGGCGTCGGCGCCGACGAAGCCTTGGGTTTCTTCGCCCGCACCGTGCCGCCGGGCAGCTTCGAGCAATTGCTGCGGCTGCTGGTGCACCTGCCGACCCTGGCCGATGCCTTCGAAGAGGCCGCGCGCTTCTACAAGCTGTTCGACGATTCGCCGCCCTGGCGCCTGGAAAAGCACGCCAGGATTGCCCGCCTGGTGCTGACGCCGCGCCCCGGGGCGCAAACCGACTCGGTGCTCTGGCCGCATATGCTGCTGTTGGCGCTCTGGCACACCGGCAGCTGGCTCACTGGCGAAACCCTGCCGCTGCGGCGGATCGTCCTGCCCGGGCACCTCGGCGCCTTCACCGCGCAAACGCGCTTTCTGTTCGGCCGCCAACCGGCTTTCGCCACGCAGGCATGGCTGGAGCTGCCGGCGGTAAACCTGCAGGCGCCGCTGATGCGCCGGCCGGCGGAGGCGGCGCGCTTCGCCCGCCACCTGTTGCCGGCGGTGATCGCCCCCGGCCCGCTGGCCAGTTTCGAAGCCCACCTGCGCGCCTTGCTGTGCGCCGCCGAGCCCTTTGCCGGACTGTCGGAACTCGAGGCGGCCAGGGCCCTGGGCATTTCGCGGCAGACCCTGGCCCGCCGCCTGGCGGCGCTCGGCGTGACCTTCCTCGGGGTGCGCGATGAATTGCGCCGGGACCTGGCCTGCACCCTGCTCGCCCGCGGCTCGGTGAGCGTCGCCAAATTGGCCGAACGCCTGGGCTACTCGGAACCCAGCGCCTTTCAGCGCGCCTTCAAACAGTGGACCGGGCTGCCACCGGGGGCCTATCGCGGCGGCCGGCGCTGAGCAGCCTGGTTTCCCCTTAGGGATTTTTTCACTGCCCCCGTTCTCGAACGCCGCGTAAACCGGCATGCTGCGCCACCCTGATCGCCACGGCAGCGGGCCGCCCACCGGGGAATTTATGCCGGGAGGGCGCGGTCTATGCTCGTCAGGGCTGGTGAACAGCAAAAGAGGACATGACAGATGCGGCGAGTGAGACAGAACCGCTGGGGGATGGGGCTGTTGGCCCTGTTGCTGTGTATTGCGCTGCCGGCCTTCGCGGCCCCGGCGTCCGGGCCGCAGAGTGTTGCCCGCAATCAGCTGCCGCTGCTGGCCGAGGGCGCGGATCTCGAGCAGCTCAACGACCGGCTGGAGCTGATCCGCCAGAGCGTGTCGGCGAGCGGTAACGACGACCTGCTCTCGGACCTGCGCCAGGCCGCGCTGCAAGTGCAGAAGCAGGCCGACAGCCTGATCGCCCTGCGCGCTACCGATATCGAGCGCCTGGACGACCAACTCAAGGTCCTCGGCCCACCGTTGCCCGACGAAGCGCCCAGCCTGACCAGCCAGCGCCAGGTGCTGAGCGCGCAGAAGGACAACCTGCTCGACGAAGAGCGCCAGGCCAACCTGCTCAGCCAGTCCGGCCGCGACCTCGCCGCGCAGATCATCAACCTGCGGCGCAGCCTGTTCAATTCGCAGATCAGCACCCGCTCGGCGAGCCCCCTCAGCCCGGCCTTCTGGTCCACGCTGATCCGCCCGACCGAGGATGACCTCAGGCGCCTGAACCGCCTCTCCGACGAAGTCTGGACCGCGTTCGATACGGCACTGGCCCCCGGCAATCGCGGGCTGTTCATCACCACGCTGGTCATCGCGGCGCTGATCTGGGTGGTCGGCCGGCGCCTGCTGGAACGCCTGGCGATCTGGTCGATGATCCGCTGGCTGCCCGAAGGCCGCCTGCGCCGCAGCGCCCTGGCGCTGACCGTGGGGCTGGCGACCATCGTCACCATCAATGCCGCCGCCTCGCTGCTGCGCTGGGGACTGGTCAACAGTGCGACCCTGAGCGCCGATGTGCTCAACCTGATCAGCCAGTGGCTGACCCTGCTGATTTTCTGCTCCTTCATCGTCGGCCTCGGCCGCGCCATGTTGATGTTGTCGCGGCCGTCCTGGCGCCTGCCGCCGATTCCCGATCAGATCGCCACGGCCCTGGGGCCGTTCCCGCTGATCCTCGCGCTGGCGCTGCTGCTCACCGCCGGCGAGGAACGGATCAACAGCGTGATCGCCAGCAGCCTGGCCCTGACCGTGGCGGTCAACGGCCTGACGGCGCTGGTCACCGCGCTGATCTTTTTCTTCGCCCTGCTGCGCCATCGCCGTACCCGCCGGCGCTTCGAGCTGGAGCGCCCCACCGGCATCGCCGGGCTGCTGCCCTTCATCGTGGCGGTCTGGGTCGCGGTGATCCTGCTGTCGCTGCTCAGCGGCTACCTGAGCCTGGCGTACTTCCTCACCGTCAAGCTGCTGTGGATCAGCGTGGTGACCACCAGCGCCTACCTGCTGATCGCCTGCTTCGGCGACCTCTGCGAAACCCTGCTGTCGCCCAAGCAGCCCGGCGGCCTGGCGCTGGCGGCGGCCCTGGGCCTGTCGCCGCGCCACCAGGCCCAGGCCACCACCGTGCTGGCGGGCATCGGCCGGACCCTGCTGCTGTTCACCGCGGCGCTGCTGGCCTTCATGCCGTCCGGGTCGAGCCCGGGGGAACTGCTGGAAGGCTTTGCCCAGCTGGATGTCAGCGGCCGGTCCCTGGGCAATCTCAACATCGTGCCCCAGGACCTGCTGCTGGCGGCGGCGTTCCTGGTCGGCGGCATGTTCGCCGTGCGTGTGCTCAAGCGCTGGCTGAGCGAGCGGCTGCTGCCGGAAACCAACATGGACGCCGGCATGCGTGCCTCACTGGTGACCCTGGTCGGCTACATCGGCTTTGTCCTGCTGGCGATCGTGGTGATGTCGACCCTGCGGATCAACCTGACCAACCTGACCTGGGTGGTCAGCGCCCTGTCGGTGGGTATCGGTTTCGGCCTGCAGGCCATCGTGCAGAACTTCATTTCCGGGTTGATCCTGCTCACCGAGCGGCCGGTGAAGGTCGGCGACTGGGTCAGCCTGGCCGGGGTCGAGGGCGATATCCGGCGGATCAACGTGCGCGCCACGGAAATCCAGATGTCCGACCGCTCCACGGTGATCGTGCCGAACTCGCAGTTCATCTCGCAGAACGTGCGCAACGTAACCATGGACAACGCCCTGGGCGTGGTCGGCATCACCCTCACCCTGCCCCTGGAAACCGATGTGCTGCAGGTGCGCGAGCTGTTGCTGCAGGCCTATGCCGAGCACGAGGCGATTCTCAAGGCGCCGGCGACCTCGGTATCGTTCAAGGACCTGACCAGCAATGGCCTGATCATCAGCGTCAGCGGCTACGTCGGCAGCCCGCGCTCGGTGTCCGGTGCCCGCAGCGACCTGCTGTTCACCATCCTCGGGCGCCTGCGCGAAGTGGGCATCGCCCTGTCGTCGCCGCAGAACCTGATGCTGATCAGCGACAGCCAGGACAAGGCGGCTGGCGAGCCACCGGCCCAGCCCAGCGCATGAACCGGCCCCTGCAGGGCGCACTGCCGGCGAGCGCCCTGTTTTTTATCTTGCGGTGGGAAGCCCTGAGCTATCGTGGCTAAGGCCCTGGCAACTTTTTCAACGAGCCGCAGCTGTCATCGAGGAGCCCGACGACAGCCCTGTTTCACTCCCGGCAAGACAAGGAACACCATGGACGGAAAACCCGACATCAGCCCCGAAGATATTGCCCTGGAGTCGAAACGACTTCCCGCACTGGCGGTCACCATCGCCTTCCTGATGGTGGTCGCGGTGTCGATTCTCAGCATCTATGGCATCCAGGTCATCAACAGCAAGGCCCATGAACTGGCGCAAGCCCGGCTGATCTCCGGCAACCTGGCCCTGTCCATGGCACAACAGGCGACCGATACCTTCGACGAAGCCAACCTGATCCTCGAAGAGTTGATCGAGCGCCTCGACGACCTGTCGCCCCAGGCCCTGGAAAAAACCCAGAAGCTGCTGAAAAAGCGCGTGTTCACCACCGAACAGTTGCACGGCCTGTTCTTCTATGACCGGGAAGGCAACTGGGTGCTCACCTCGTTCGACTACAAGCCGCCAAAGGCGAACAACTCGGACCGCGACTACTTCAAGTTCCACCGCGAGAATGCAACCCTGTCCCCCAGGGTCGGCGCGGCCCTGCGCAGCAAGACCACGGGCGACTGGGTGATCCCCTTCTCGCGCCGGGTCAACGACGCCCAGGGCAACTTCAAGGGCGTGGTGCTGGCGACCATCAAGATGGAGTACTTCGACACCTTCTTCGATCGTTTCAGCATCGACGACAAGGGCGCGATCTTTCTCGCCCTGCCCCAGGGCACGATCATCGCCAGGCGGCCATTCGACGAGAAGCTCATCGGTGCGTCCCTGGCCCGGGGCGAAATCTTCTCCGTGCACATACCCCGTGCCCCCGCCGACACGGTCATGGTCAAGTCGATCATCGACGGCGTCGACCGCCTGTTCGGCTATCGGGTGCTGTACAAGTACCCGCTGGTGGTGGCGGCGGCCAATTCCCAGGAGTCCATTCTCAGCAACTGGCGCGCCGATACCTATCAGCTGACCGCGATGATCGCCGTGGTGCTGCTCGTCAATCTGCTGGTCGGCATCCTGTTGTTCAAACAGGTGCGCAAGGGCCTGCGGGTGGAAAGCCATTTGAAGAAAGCCCGCTCGGTGCTGGAGACCCTGGTGTTGCAGGACGGCCTGACCGGCCTGGCCAACCGCCGGCACCTGGAGCGCAACCTGGAACTGGAGTGGCTGCGGGCGGCCCGGCAGCGCTCGTCGATCAGCCTGATCATGCTCGATATCGACCACTTCAAGAGCTTCAACGACCGCTATGGCCATGTGGCGGGCGACCATTGCATCTGCGCCGTCAGCCGGGCCATCAGCCAGTGCGTGCGGCGCCCCTCGGACCTGGCGGTGCGCTATGGCGGCGAAGAGTTCGCGGTGCTGCTGCCGGACACCGAGCCTGGCGGCGCCTACGTGCTGGCCGAAAGCATCCGCCTGGCGGTACAGGAACTGGCGATCGAGCATGTCGACAACCCCGGCGGCGTCGTGACCATCAGCCTCGGCGTCTACAGCTGCGTGCCCGCCACGCCCGAGTTCAAGACCCTCTTGATGCAGGCCGACTCGGCGCTGTACATGGCCAAGCGCGCGGGGCGCAACCAGACCGTACCAACCTCGTGAGGAGCTGCAAGCTCTAAGCTGCAAGCTCTTCTAAGCTCTAAGCTTGCCGCTCGTAGCTTGTAGCTTGCGGCTGCGTCTCCTCCAGCAAGCGCACGAAGTGGGTCAGGCTGCGCGATACCGTGCCGCGGCGCCAGATCAGCCAGGTCTGCAGGAAACGGAACGGCTGCGCCAGCTGCCAGATGCTCACCGTGCCGCAGCCCGGCATGCTTTCGAGCATGCTGCGCGGCATCAGCGCCAGGCCGGCGCCGGCACTGACGCAAGCCAGCATGCCGTGGTAGGACTCCATTTCGTGGATCTTGCCGGGCACCGCGCCATCCTCGCTGAACCAGCGCTCGAAGTGATGGCGGTAGGAGCAGTTGGCGCGAAAGGCGTAGATGCTCTCGCCGTTGACGTCGCGCCCGCGGGTGATGGGCGCATGCCCCAGCGGCGCGATGATGAGCATTTCCTCGTCGAACACCGGCACGCCTTCCAGGCTCGGGTGCAGCACCGGGCCATCGACGAAGGCCGCGGTCAGGCGCCCGGACAGCACGCCATCGATCATGGTCCCGGAGGGGCCGGTGGACAGGTCCAGCTCGACTTTGACGTGCTTCTGGTTGTAGGCCGCCAGCAAGGCCGGAATTCGCACCGCCGCCGTGCTCTCCAGGGAGCCGAGGGAGAACGGGCCCTGAGGCTCTTCGCCGGCGACCGTCAGCCGCGCTTCCTGCACCAGGTCGAGAATCCGCCGGGCGTAGTCGAGGAAACTCCAGCCGGCCGGCGACAGGCGCAGGCGGCTTTTCTCGCGGATAAACAGCTCCACCCCCAAATCCTGCTCCAGTTGCTTGATCCGCGTGGTCAGGTTGGATGGCACCCGATGGATGAGTTGCGCCGCGGCGCTGATGCTGCCCTGCTCGGCCACCGCCTTGAAGATTTCCAGCTGCACCAGGTCCATCTCATTCTCCAAACGTGAAAGATAGGCTCTTTATTATTCAGTTTTCATAAGCCCTGTACCAGCCTAACCTGCGGCCATTCCCCAGCCCACAGGACGCTGCCATGACCCCGGTTTCCAGCCAGACCCACGCCCTTTCGATCAACCCCACCACCGGCGAGCAGATCGCCCACTACCCCTATGAATCCGCCGAGGCGCTGGACGCCGTCCTCGCCCGCGCCGCCTTGGCCGCCGCCCAGTGGCGCCGCAGCAGCCTGGAACAGCGCTCGGTCCTGTTGCTGGCCCTGGCCAAGGCCCTGCGCGACAACGGCGAAACCCTGGCCCGGAGCATCACCCTGGAAATGGGCAAGCCGATGACCCAGGCCCGCGGCGAGATCGAAAAATGCGCCCAGCTCTGCGAGTGGTACGCCGCCGAAGGCCCGGCGATGCTCGCCCCCGAGCCGGCCCCGGTGCCGAGCGGCAAGGCGCGCATCGAGTACCGGCCGCTGGGCCCGATCCTTGCGGTGATGCCGTGGAACTTCCCGATCTGGCAGGTGCTGCGCGGCGCGGTACCGGCGCTGATCGCCGGCAATACCTACGTGCTCAAGCATGCGCCGAACGTCATGGGTAGCGCCTACCTGCTGCTGGAAGCCTTCCAGCGCGCCGGTTTCCCGCAGGGCGTGTTCGAGGTGATCAACGTCACCGCGGACGGCGTCTCCCGGGCGATTGCCGATCCGCGGATCGCCGCCGTGACCCTGACCGGCAGCGTGCGCGCCGGCATCGCCATCGGCGCCCAGGCCGGCGCGGCCCTGAAGAAGTGCGTGCTGGAACTCGGCGGTTCCGACCCCTTTATCGTGCTCAACGACGCCGACCTGGACGCCGCCGTGCAGGCCGCGGTCATCGGCCGCTACCAGAACACCGGGCAAGTCTGCGCCGCCGCCAAGCGCCTGATCGTCGAGCAAGGGGTGGTCGAGGCCTTCACCGAGAAGTTCGTCGCCGCCACTCGCCAGTTGGTAGTCGGCGATCCGCTGGCTGACGCCACCTACATCGGCCCCATGGCGCGCTTCGACCTGCGCGACGAACTGGACGAACAAGTGCAGGCCACCCTGGACGAGGGCGCGACCCTGCTGCTGGGTGGCGCCAAGGCCGAGGGCCCGGGCAACTTCTACCTGCCGACGGTGCTGGCCGGCGTCACCGACCGGATGACCTCGTTCAAGCAGGAACTGTTCGGCCCCGTGGCCTCGATCATCAGTGCCCGGGATGCCCGGCACGCCCTGGAACTGGCCAACGACAGCGAATTCGGCCTGGCCTCGACTATTTACACCCGGGATGTCGCCCTGGCCGAACGCCTGACCGCCGAGCTGGAAACCGGCGGCGTGTTCATCAACGGCTATTGCGCCAGCGATCCACGGGTGACCTTCGGCGGCGTGAAGAAAAGCGGCTTCGGCCGTGAGCTGTCGCACTTCGGCGTCCGCGAGTTCTGCAACGCACAGACGGTATGGCTGGACCGCAACTGATCCCCCACCCCCGATCTCCTGTTCCTTCAGCCACCCGTCGTGTCACGGTCAGCGGCGGTCATCGGACAGTGGCGTCGGTTCGTTCGGTGCCGGCAGATCGGGGATCATTGGCCGCTCCCTGTCATCGTCACGCCGCTTATCGCGTTCGGCATCATCGTTGACGTTGGGATCGATCACCGGGTCGTGCCGGCGAACCGGTTGCAGAGGGTCGGGTTCAGGAGTGCGGGGCTCGCTGGGGTCATGCATCGACTGGGACATGGTGCACCTCACGGCAGGCCCGGTGAATCCGGGCCCTACTCCGTTAGGCACCGGGCCGGGCCAGGGGGTGCAGGGCAATGGATGAGCGGTCGCCCGGCCCTCCTGGCCAGACACCTGCTCAGCGAAACTTTCGCCGCCACCCGGGCTCAATCGTAGAGCCAGGTCACGCACCGTGGCCCGCACCGGGAGGCCGTCCGATGACCGAGCACATCGTGCATTTTCACTGCCAGATCGACCAGGGCACCACCGAGCGCTTTCGCGACAGTTGCCTGGAAGCCATCGAACAAGGCGCCACCTCGCTGCTGCTGAATCTTTCCACCACCGGCGGCAGCACCAACTTCGGCTTCACCCTCTACACCTTTCTCAAATCGCTGCCGGTGCCGCTGTGCGCGATCAACGCCGGCAACATCGAGTCGATGGGCATCATCATGTTTCTCGCCGCCAACCGGCGCATCACCGCGCCGCATTCGCGCTTTCTGATCCACCCGATGAACTGGTACTTCAGCCAGAGCTCGGTGGATCATCAGCGCCTGCGCGAATACCTCTCCAGCCTGGACAACGACCTGGCGCGCTACGTGAAAATCTACGAGCTGGAAACCGCCGACGCGGCGACCCAGCTGGACATCTTCAAATGCCTGTCGGCCGAGGAAAAGGTCATCGCCGCCCATGAGTCGCTGGCCTACGGCATCGCCCACGAGGTGCGCCAGGTGGTCTTCGCCGACGACGTCAGGCACTGGAAAGTCTCGGGCGGCTGACCCTGTTGCCCCGGGCGCCAAGGCCGCCCCGTCGCGGCGCGAGCCACGGTCTCAACCGTTTTTTTCGTTGTCCTGTTCCGGGGTTTGGTTGCCAGGTTCAGTAGCGCCCGGTTCGGGCTCGGGGCGATTGGCCGGGCCCTTGGCGGGCTTTTTCTCATCCGCGGCCGCGGCCCGCCCGGGGTAGCCAGGCAACCCGTGGGCGTCCTGCGGTTCCAGCGGTTCGGGGGCGCGCGTGCGATCGTTCTGCGGATCGTTGCGCGGATCAACGGGCTGGCGAGTCATAAGCACCTCTGTATCGGTCCGGGCGGCATTGCCTGTTCTTGTTCGATGCCGAACCGCGCCCCGGGTGCGAAGCACTGGACGAATGGCCATGGCGCCTGCCGTACGGCTGCGCGGTGGAACGTCCGGGCCTGGCGGGCGTCTTCAGCTTGAGGGCCCGCCGCTTCGAGCTGGCGAGCGCTCCTGCCTTGTACGTCCGCGTTCATGAGGATCTGTCCATGCCTGTCGCCCCCAGCCCGCTCATGATCGCCGCCGCGCTGGCCGGGCCCGCCAACGCCCAAGGCAGCCTCGCTGCGCGCGACCCGAGGCCGGCATGACCTTCATTGCCTGGGTCGCGGTCCTGGGCGCGGTGCTGCTGATCCTCGCGCTGACCTCCTCCTACCTGCGCTGGATGCCCGTGACCACCTCGGTGGTCTGCCTGGCGCTGGGGATCGCCATCGGCCCCGCCGGCCTCGGCCTGCTGCAACTGGACATCCACCAGGCCGCGGGCTGGATGGAACACCTGACCGAAGTGGCGGTGCTGTTCTCGCTGTTCGTCAGCGGCCTCAAGCTCAGGTTGCCGCTCAACAGCCGCAGCTGGCGCATCGCTTTCGGCCTGGCCGGGCCGGTGATGCTGCTGTCGATCGCCGGGGTCGGTCTGCTGCTGCACTACGGTTTGCACATGCCCTGGGGGCCGGCGCTGCTGATCGGCGCGATCCTCGCCCCGACCGACCCGGTGCTGGCGACCCTGGTCCAGGTCAGCGACGCCCAGGACTACGACCGGGTGCGCTTCGGCCTGTCCGGCGAGGCCGGGCTGAACGACGGCGTAGCGTTTCCCTTCGTGATCCTCGGCCTGCTGCTGACCCGCCAGGGCGACGACCCCGGCGCCTGGCTCGGCGACTGGGTGGTGTTCAGCCTGCTCTGGGCGGTACCCGCGGGGCTGCTCAGCGGCTACTGGATGGGCCGCGGCCTCGGCCACCTGACCCTGCACCTGCGCATCAAACATGCCGACAGCACGGTCTCGCCGAACGACTACCTGACCTTCGCCCTGATCGCCCTGGCCTACGTGGTGGCGGAACTGATCCACGGCTACGGTTTTCTCGCGGTGTTCGCCGCCGCCCTGGGGTTGCGCCAGGCCGAGGTGCATTCCAGCGACCATGCCCGGGCGCCGGCCGAACACCTGGTGCAACCGGTGGTCGGCCACCAGCATGTCGATCCGGCGCAGGCGGTGCATGGCGACGTCGAGGCCCTGCAGGAGAGCCAGGTCGCGGCGGGCATCATGCTCGGCGACATGCTGGCCTTCGGCGGCCTGGTGGAACGGGCCATGGAAGTGTTCCTGGTGACCCTGCTCGGCGTGGTGCTGGTCGCCCATTGGGAGTGGCATGCGCTGACCGTCGGCGCCCTGCTGTTCCTGCTGATCCGCCCGCTCAGCGTCTTGCTGATCCCCTGGGGCCGCCTGCTCGATGGCCGCCAGCGCCTGCTGCTCGGCTGGTTCGGCATCCGCGGCATCGGTAGCCTCTATTACCTGTTCTATGCCCTCAACCACGGCCTCGACCCGGCGCTGGCCGACGCCAGCAGCAACCTCACCCTGTCGGTGGTGGCCTTGAGCATCCTGGCCCACGGCCTGAGCACCCAACCGATGCTCGCCCGCTACGAACGCAATAAGAAACGCCGGCGCCATCCCGACCGGGCAAGGGGATAAGCCAGCAGAATGCAGGGCGCCTGGAGATTGTCGGCGCCCGGCGAGCTCAACCGGTCAGCGGCACGTCCTGAGGCTGGACGGCGTTTGTCTCACCGCCTGCGCCAGCGCCTCGATCAACTGCAACTGGGTGTAGGGCTTGGGCACCCGCGGCAAGGCCGCGGCCAGCCCCTCCAGGCGCTGGGCGTAACCGCTGGCGAGAATGATCGGCAGGTCCGGGCGCAGCTCGCGCACAGCGCTCGCCAGTTGCCCGCCGTCCATCACCGGCATCGCCAGGTCGGTGATCATCAGGTCGATCGCCGGGTATTCGGCGAAACGTTGCAGCGCCTGGGCGCCGGACATCGCGCAGAGCACCTGGTGCCCGAGGTCTTCGAGCAGCAGTGTGGTACTGGTCAGCACCAGGCTGTCGTCGTCGACCACCAGCACGCACAAAGGCTGCTGCTGCGAGTCCGGAGCCGGCAAACGAGGCGGGACGACGGGGGTCGCCTGGCTCGCCAGGGGCAACCACAACTCGGCGGTGGTGCCCTGCCCCTTGAGGCTCTTGAGGATCAGCCGCCCCCCCAGTTGCTCGGCCAGGCCATGCACCATCGACAAGCCAAGACCCGTGCCCTTGCCCACGCCCTTGGTGGTGAAAAACGGATCGGCGGCCAGGGCCAGGGTCTGCTCGTCCATGCCTTCGCCGCTGTCGATCACGCACAGGCGCACATAACGCTCATGGAGCAGGTTGACGCCGGCGGCCTGGCCGCTGTCGCACAGATCGGCCTTGAACACGAGGGTGCCGCCGCCCGGCATCGCATCGCGGGCATTGGTCGCCAGGTTGAGCACTGCCAACTCCAGCTGGTTGACGTCGGCGAGCACCGTCGGCAGGGATTCGGGCAGCTCGGTGAGGATGGTCACCTGGGGCCCCAGCGAGCTGCCGAGCAAGCCTCTGAGGTTGGTCATCAGTTGCGTCAGGGCCACGGGCTCGGTCTTGAGTTCCTGGCGCCGGGCAAAGGCCAGCATGCGCTGGGTCAGCGACACCCCACGCTCGGCGCCGACCACCGCATTGTCCAGCAGGCGCGAGAGTTTCGGGTCGTCGCCGATGCGTTTGCGCGCCAGCTCCAGGTTGCCCAGGATCACCGTCAGCAGGTTGTTGAAGTCATGGGCGATGCCGCCGCTGAGCTGACCGATGGCTTGCAGTTTCTGCGCCTGGAACAGCGCCTCGCGGGCACTTTCCAGGGCCTTCTGCGCCTCGACCGTCTCGCTGATATCGCGGGTGACCTTGGCGAACCCCAACAGCTCACCGGCATCGCCACGGATCGGATCGATGATCACATGGGCGAGGAACTGCGTACCGTCCTTGCGTACCCGCCAGCCCTGCTTCTCGAAACGGCCCTCGCGGGTGGCGATTTCCAGGGCCCGCTGGGGCACGCCGTCGAGGCGATCCTGCTCGGTGTAGAAGCGCGAGAAATGCTCGCCGATGATTTCCTGCGGCAGGTAGCCCTTGATCCGCTGCGCGCCGAGGTTCCAGCTGCTGACCCGACCGTCGGGGTCGAGCATATAGATGGCGTAGTCGGTGACGCTCTGCACCAGCAGGCGAAACTGCTGCTCGCTCTGCTTGAGGGTTTCTTCGGCGATCTTGCGCTCGGTCAGGTCGCGGGTGATCTTGGCGAAACCCAGCAACTGCCCGCTGGGGTCGCGGATCGGGTCGATCACCACATGGCACCAGAAACGCGTACCGTCCTTGCGCACCCGCCAACCCTCGCCTTCGAAACGCCCCTCGGTGAGCGCGGTGTGCAACGCGCGTTCCGGCAACCCGGCCTGGCGGTCTTCGGGGGTGTAGAAACAGGAAAAGTGCGCGCCGAGGATTTCCGCTTCCTGGTAGCCCTTGAACCGCCTGGCGCCGGCATTCCAGCTGGTGACGATGCCCTGGGGATCGATCATGTAGATCGCGTAGTCGACCACCGCTTCGACCAGCAAGCGAAAACGGTCCTCGTCCAGAACTCTGCGCGGCTGATCAGCCATATCGGTCTCCGCCAGGCTATTTTTATGCATTCTTGCGCATGGGCCAGTAGGGTCGGTTGTCTGGCCATCGGCGCGCGGCCAACGCAAGTGCGGCCAGCCAGTCGGCAAATGCCACGCGTCGTTCAGTCAGACCGCTAGGCCCCCGGTCCTCCAATTGAACATACAACTGGATCCCGCAGGCCCTATAAACCGACTTCATGTTGGACAACTGCCCGCGGGCAATCGATCCCCCGCCACTCGTCGTCCCGCAAGAAACTTTTTCAAACTTTCGTTTGCAGTTTTGTTTCCCAATCTTGCGAGGTGTCAAATCGCTCACTATCGAGGATTGAAAAAATGGCTACCAGCGGAAAAAACCCACTCATGGGCAACAAGGACACTCAAAAACCCTCCCCGACCGGCAAGAAATCCGGCGGCCAGGGCTCGGGGGGCAACATCCCCGCCGATCGGCAAAAAACCCCTGACGCAGGCAAGAAAGGCGGCACCCAAGGCTCCGGCGGCGGTACCCGCAAAGCCTGATCCACAACGCCGGAGTGTCGTCCCTGACGCACTCCGGCTTTTTTTGCCCGGACCGCCCATGCCACCGGCCTGCCCGCGCCGGTTATCGTCGAGCGCGACCGGCTATGCTTGCACCACGGCGAAACCACATTAGACAGCCTTCGATGAAAAGCGACGCATGAAAATAGGCCTGATCTCCGACACCCACGGTTTGCTCCGTCCCGGCGCGCTGGCGGCGCTGCAGGGCTGCGCGCACATCCTGCATGCCGGTGATATCGGCGACCCGCAGATGCTCGCCACCCTCGGACACCTGGCGCCGGTGACCGCGGTATTCGGCAATGTCGATCAGCCCCATGATTGGGCCCGGGCATTGCCCCATCACGTCACCGTGCGGCTCGATGGCGTCGACCTGCTGCTCTGCCATGTCCTGGCCGAGGTGCCGAAGCCTCTGCCGCCGGGCGTGCGGGTGGTGGTCAGCGGCCACTCCCACCGGCCGCGGCTGTTCTGGCAGGACGATGTGCTCTACATCAACCCGGGCAGCGCCGGGCCAAGGCGTTTCAAGCTGCCGGTCAGCCTGGGGTATCTGACCCTCGAGGCCGGCCGGGTCGAAGGCCAGCTGATCGAACTGACGATCTAGCGCCCCGGCGCCTGCCGGTTCGAGCATGACCGGCTATCGGAGCATGCCCATCGGCCGGGCTTTGCAGGGTCCACACTTAATCCAGCGAATGGCGGCGTTCATGACGAAAGCCGCGCGAAGCCACTTGGCCGGGCCGCGTTGCGCCCTCGAGCAGAAGATTCCGTACCCGGCCCCGCGCTCCCGAGAAGGTGGCGCGCAAGGATGGCCGAGGGCGCGCAATGCGCAGGAGAAAAGCGATGACCTTTTATGTCGTGGCCCGTCTCGACCAGTTGCCCGAAGACCGCGGCACCCGGGTCCAGGTCGGCGCCGAAGCCGTGCTGCTGGTTCGCACGGGCGATCAGGTCCGGGCCTACCAGGCCGATTGCCCCCACGCCGGGGCGCCGCTGGAACAGGGCGCGGTGTATCAGGGGCGACTGATCTGCCCCTGGCACAAGGGCGTCTTTGCCTGCGCCAGCGGGCAAGTCTGCGAGCCACCTCCGCTGGCGAGCCTCAAGCGCTACAAAGTCGACATCCGCCATGACAACCGGGTCTGGGTTGCCGACCAGCCCATGGCTGAACCCGCCCCACCACGGCAGGCCGACTCGCGCCGCCTGCTGGTGATCGGCGCCGGCGCCGCCGGGGCCGCCGCGGTGGCTACCCTGCGAGCCAAAGGCTTCGGCAGGAACCTGACCTGGATCGACAAGGAGGCGCGGCCCGCCTATGACCGCACCGCCCTGAGCAAATACGTGCTGGCCGGCGAAATGCCGCCGGCGGAGGTTCCGCCCCTGCTCGAGCCGGAGTTCTATCGCAAGGCCGATCTACAGGTGCTGCAGACCGAGGTCCTGCGCCTGGACCCACGTCGGCGGCAGATCCTGTTGGCCAACGGCCAACGCCTGGACTACGACGCCGCGCTCCTGGCCACCGGCGCCGAGCCGCGCCTGCCGGCCATCGAAGGCGCCGACCTGCCGGGGGTGTTCATGCTGCGCTCGCGGGAGGATGCCGCGCGCCTGCTGGAACAGGCCCTCCCCGGTAAACGCGTGGCGATCGTCGGCGACAGCTTTATCGGCCTGGAAGCCGCCTCGGCCCTGCGCAAACGCGGGCTGATGGTGCACCTGATCGGTCGCCACCCGGTACCGCTGCAACGCCAGTTGGGCGAACGCATCGGCAGCGCCATACGGGCCCTGCACGAACGACACGGGGTGATCTACCACGCCGGTTGCGAAGCCCGGGCCCTGGTCGGCGAGGGCCAGGTGCAACAGGTGGTCCTCGACAACGACCAGCGCATCGCCGTCGACCTGGTGCTGTTCGGCATCGGCGTCAGCCCTGCCACGGCCTTCGTCGAAGGCCTCGACCGGGCCGAGGACGGTTCGCTCAAAGCCGACGCCAGCCTGGCGGTGGCCGATGGTCTGTGGGCGGCCGGCGACCTCGTGAGTTTCCCTTGCGACGGCCGCTCGCAACGCATCGAACACTGGCGCGTGGCCCAGCAGCAAGGCCAGCTCGCGGCGTGCAACATGCTCGGCGAGCAGCTGAGTTTCAGCGTGGTGCCGTTCTTCTGGACCTACTTCTACGACCAGACCTTCGAGGTGCTCGGCCACGCCCGCCGCTGGAACCAGATCGCCTTCGAGGGCGAGCCGGAGCAGTACCGCTTTATCGCCCTGCTGTGCTTCAACGAACAGGTGGAGTCGGTGGTCGCCTGCGAATACCCGCGGGCCATGGCCCTGTTGTCGCAGCGCATGCAGCGGCCGCTGTCGCGCAGCGAGGCCCTGGAGCTGATCCATGGCACGCCGGAATAGCCTTGACCCGCGCCCATCCGCGCGCTGCCGACAACCACTCGGCAGCGCCATGGAACCCCGGGTAAAAGGCGATTCTCCATATTCAGGCAAGGTCTCGATATCTCGGCCAGCGGCCGAGGCACCCGGTGCAAGGTGAATACCCATGGGCTCAGGTGTCTTGCCGTGGCCGGCCCTATGCAGGATTAAGGAGGACGATGCATCCATGAGCAGGACAGAACGAATCAACCGCGAGCTGGCGAACAACGCCCGGCTGTTTGCCGAAGCCGACCGCCTGGATGTCCAGGCCTATGAGCTGCTTAACACCGACCATGTCGACGACGACCGCCTGGCCCTGTTCAGCAGCGCCAAGCAGCGGGCCAACGAAAAGTACCTGGAAGCGCGCAACGACTGGCTGCGCATCAAGCAGTTGATGGACGGCACCGACTGAAGCCCCCGCGCCGGCGGGAAGATCCGGGATGCTGGGTTTGCGGTCGCTGCGTCGGAATGCCGCCCAAACCGAGCGCAGCCTCGCAGGCTCGGCAGCGGCTACAGGAACCACGTTGCCTGTGTAGCCGCTGCCGCAGGCTGCGCACGACCGCGCAGCGGGCGCTGGACCGGACACCGCGTTTTTCCAGGCAGACCACGGACTCAGGCTTTGCAGCAACTGCGTTGCCGTACGCAGTCTCGCGGGCTCGGCAGCGGCTACATCGCCCCCTGTCGTCAGGTCGCTAGCGGGCGTTTGCGCAGTTGTTCCAGCAGAGCCTGGAGTGGATGCTGCAGGCCCTGCCCCTCCTGGCGCTTGACCTGGCTGCGGCAGGAATAGCCGTCGGCCAGCAGCCGGCCGCTTTGGCCGTGGCGGGCCACCAGCGGCTGCCAGGACTGCTGGTAGATCACCTGCGAAGTCGCCAGGTTGCGGGCCTCGTGGCCGTAGGTACCGGACATGCCGCAGCAACCGCTGGCCAGCACTTGCAGCTTCAGGCCCATTCGCGCGAACACCTGTTGCCACAGGCCGATGCTACCCGGCTCGTTGGTCTTCTCGGTGCAGTGCGCGAGGAACTGATAGGGCTCGGCCTCGGCGGTCGGGCTCGCTTCGGCAGACAGCTCAGGCAATACCCGGGCCAGCCATTCCTGCGGCAGCAGCACCTCGGGCGCCTGAGCCGCACCCAGGGTCTTGCGGTACTCCTGGCGGTAGACCAGGGTCATCGCCGGATCGAGCCCGACCAGGGGCACGCCGCTGGCTTGCAGCTTCAGCAGCGATTGCGCGTTGTAGCGCGCGGCCCGGGCAAAGGCGCCGAGGAAGCCCTGGACCTGCAAGGGCTTGCCGTTAGGCGCGAACGGCGCGAGGTAGATCTGGAAACCCAGGCGCTCGATCAGCTCCAGCCACTCGGCCGCCAGCGGCGTTTCGAAGAACCGGGTAAAGGCGTCCTGCACCAGAATCACGCTGCGTTCGCGCTGTTCGGCGGACAGCGTCGCCAGTTGCGCGGCGTTGGCCATGCGCACGTTGCGCCGGCGGCACACCGCCTGGAAATCCAGGGTGCTGAGCAACGGACTGTCGACCATCCCCGCCAGGTGCTGGAGCGCCCGGCTCACCGGCGCCGCGCCGATCAACGCGTTGTACAGCCGCGGCAGGCGCGCCAGATAGGGAACGCTGAACTCCAGGGAACCGATCAGGTAGTCCTTCAACGGGCGCAGGTAACGGCCGTGGTACAGCTCGAGGAAGCGCGAGCGGAACTCCGGCACATTGACCTTGACCGGGCACTGCCCCGCGCAGGACTTGCACGCCAGGCAGCCGGCCATGGCGTCGTACACCTCATGGGAGAAGTCCTCGCGCCCGGCCAGCCGCGCCGCGCTGTTGTAGACGCGCCGGGCCAGGTTGGAAAGCCGCGCGCCACCGCCGTTCAGCACGTCCACCCCCTGCTCGCCCTGCAGGCGCAGCCACTCGCGGATCAGCGAGGCGCGGCCCTTGGGCGAATGAATGCGGTTGCGGGTGGCCTTCCACGACGGGCACATGGCGTCGTCCGGATCGAAGTTGTAACAGGCGCCGTTGCCGTTGCAATGCAGGGCGCTGTCATAGCTCTGCCAGACGCGCTCGTCGATGGTGCGGTCGAGCTCGCCGCGCAGCACCACTTCG
This sequence comes from Pseudomonas sp. 09C 129, assembly GCF_002843625.1. Taxonomy (NCBI): domain Bacteria; kingdom Pseudomonadati; phylum Pseudomonadota; class Gammaproteobacteria; order Pseudomonadales; family Pseudomonadaceae; genus Pseudomonas; species Pseudomonas sp. 09C 129. Next base: position 3,988,882 of record NZ_CP025261.1, read on the forward strand.
TCGACCCGGGTCAGGCGCGCCTCCGGCACCGAGGCCGGGGTGGCGATCTTGCCGGGGTTGAGCTGGTTGAACGGGTCGAACGCGGCCTTCAGGGCCTGCAGCGACGGGTAGAGCTCGCCGAAATAGTCCGGCACGTACTGCGAGCGCAGGCCCTTGCCGTGCTCGCCCCATAACAGGCCGCCGTGCTTGTGGGTCAGCGCCGCCACCGCATCGGAGATCGGCCGGATCAACGCCGCCTGCTTGGGGTCCTTCATGTCGAGGATCGGCCGCACGTGCAGCACGCCGGCGTCGACATGGCCGAACATGCCGTATTGCAGGCCGTAGCCATCGAGCAGCGCACGGAATTCGAGGATGTAGTCGGCCAGGTTCTCCGGCGGCACCGCGGTGTCTTCGACAAAGGGCTGCGGCCGCGCCTCGCCCTGGACGTTGCCCAGCAGGCCCACCGCGCGCTTGCGCATGGCGTACACCTGGTTCACCGCCTGGGCGCCGATGGCCAGGGTATGGCCCAGGCGCACCACCGAGCTGTCCTGCTGCAGGTGGCGGACGAAGGCGTCGACCCGCTGCTCCAGCTCTTCCTGGTCGTCGCCGCTGAACTCGATCAGGTTGATGCCCAGGGTCGGGGCGTCCGCCTGCTCGGGGAAATACCGCGCCACGCCGTGCCAGACGATGTCCTGCATGGCCAGCATCAGCACCTTGGAGTCCACCGTCTCGATCGACAGCGGCTTCAGCGCCATCAGCGCCTTGGCATCGCGCAGCGCATCCATGAAGCCGGCGTAGCGCACGTTGACCAGGATCGAGTGCCGGGGAATCGGCAGCACATTCAGCCGCGCCTCGACGATAAAACCCAGGGAGCCCTCGGAACCGCAGAGCACGCTGTTGAGGTTGAATTGCTCCGGACTCTCGCGCAGGTGCGCCAGGTCATAACCGGTCAGGCAGCGATTGAGCTTGGGAAAGATCGCCTCGATCAGCTCGGCCTGGTGGTCGGCGATGTCCTGGGCACAGCGGTAGACCTCGCCGATGCGATCGGTCCGCGCCGCCTCGTCGGTCAACTGGCGGTTGTCGATCGGCGCGCTGTCCAGGCGGCTGCCGCCCAGCAGCACGGTGCTCAGCGCCAGTACGTGGTCGCGGGTCTTGCCGTAGGTGCAACTGCCCTGGCCGCTGGCGTCGGTGTTGATCATGCCGCCGACGGTGGCGCGGTTGGAGGTCGACAGCTCCGGGGCGAAGAACAGGCCGTGGGGCTTGAGGGCGGCGTTGAGCTGATCCTTGACCACCCCGCTCTGCACCCGCACCCAGCGTTCCTCGACGTTGATCTCGAGGATCTGGTTCATGTGCCGCGACAGGTCGACCACGATGCCGTCGGTCAGCGACTGGCCGTTGGTGCCGGTGCCGCCGCCACGGGGAGTGAGCACCACCGCGCGATGTTCCGGGCTCGCCGCCAGCCGCGCCAGGCGTTCCACGTCCGCGACATCCCGGGGGAAGACCGCGGCCTGCGGTAGCCGCTGGTAGATCGAGTTGTCGGTGGCCAGCACCGTGCGCAGGCCCAGGTCACGGGCGATCTCGCCACGAAAACCGTCGGCGGCCAGGGCGTCGAGGAAGCTTTGGTAGTGGGCCAGCGGGTCGCGTTCGGGGGCAAGCAGAGCAATCATCAAAATGGTTTCCAGGCAGAGAAAAGGCGCAGCGGTGCATGCAAAACACGTATGCTTGCACGCAGCCCGAGGGGCGGCGGCCAGCCGAAAAAGCCTATTTTCCTAAAGCCTTGCACCGTGGGCAAATGTATTTCATGTGCTTTTTCCATGAGTTTTATGAATGAACCCCAGACGTCTCACTCCGTCGATGTCGGTGCTGGTGGCCTTCGAGGCCGCGGCGCGGCATGGCAGCTTCACCAAGGCCGCCGAAGAACTGGCGCTGACCCAGAGCGCCGTCAGCCGCCAGGTCCAGGCCCTGGAGTCGCTGCTGGAAGTGCCGCTGTTCAGCCGTGACGGCCGGCATATCGAGCTGACCGCCGCCGGCGCCCTGTATCACCACGAACTGGCCGCGGCCCTGGCGCGGATCCGCAACGCCACCTTGCAGACCATCGCCCACAAGGCCGGCGGCGGCCCGTTGCACCTGGCGGTGTTGCCGACCTTCGGCTCGAAATGGCTGCTGCCGCGCATGCATGACTTTTACGCCAGCCACCCGGGCACCCTGGTGCATATCCATTCGCGGATCGTCACCAGCGACCTGTCGAAGGACACCGCCGACATGCACGCGATCATCTGCGCCGGCACCGGCCACTGGCCCGGCTACGAGGCCCATCGGCTGCTCTCGGAAAAGCTCACGGTGGTGGCCAGCCCCAAGGCCCTGCCCGAGCACGCTTCGATGTCCGTCGGCGACGTGGCCGGGCAGTTGCTGTTGAATGTGGTGTCGCGTCCCGATGCCTGGCCCGAATGGTTCGAGCAGAACGGCCTGCATCCGCGGGCGATGCGCATGGGCCCGGGGTTCGAGTTGACCGCGCACCTGATCCAGGCGGTGGTCGCCGGCATCGGCATCGGCCTGGTGCCGCGCATCCTGGTGCAGGACGAGATCCACAGCGGCGAACTGGTGGCGCTGTTCGAGCCGGTGGACAGCGGCCGCGGCTATTACCTGGCCTACCCCAGCCGCTATCAGCACCTGCCATCGTTGCAGGCGTTCAGCCGCTGGTTGCTGTCGATCCCCTTTCCCGACAGCTGACAGTCCCTTCGCTCAGTCGTACTCGGCCTCCTCATGCTCGCCCAGCAACCGCCGCTGGCGCGCCGAGGCCGCCGCCAGCACCTCGGGGTTGAAACGCCAGTGCAGGTACGGCGAAAACTTCTGCGCCACCATGCGCCGGCCATAGTGCACTTGCAGCAAGTAGCGGATGCGTTCGGCGCTGCTGTTCTCGCTGCCGGCATGCCACAGCTCGCTGCGAAACATCAGCGCGTCGCCGGCCTGGCACAGCACGGCCTGGGCAGTTTGGCCATGCCAATGTTCCTCGCCGGCCCGTGGCGGCCGCCCGGCGCGATGGCTGCCCGGCACTACCCGGGTCGGGCACAGGTCCTGGTCGATATCGTCCAGGTACAGGTGGCAGGTGCAGATCTGCATCGGCAGCTCGAAGGCCGGATCGCTGAGCAGGCTGCGGGGCAGCTGCATCGCCAGGTAATCCAGGTGCAGGCCCATCCCCTGGAAACCCGGATGACAGCGCCAGGCGGTCTGGCCGATGACATGGCAATCGTCGCCCAGCGCCGCTTCGGCCAGCTCGATCACCCCCGGCAGGTCGAGAAACGGTAGCCACAGCGGGTCGCGGTTGAACACGCATTTGTAGTGTTCGAGCAAGCCGCTGTAGTCCCAATGCTGGGGCTTGAGGCCGTCGATGGTGTGGCGCAGCAAGTTGATCCGGTCCGCGTCGAGCACCCCGGGCAACAGCACGAAGCCTTCGCGGTGCAAGGCCCGCAGGCGTTCGGCGGTCAGTGCTGGCATGCAGGCCATGATGGCTAGTCGATGGGGCCGATATTGATCAGCCGGTCGCTGCCCAGCCCCGGCACCCTGGCCAGTACCCCGACCGGCGTGGCGGCGGAAAACTCGATGACATAGCCCATGCCACTGCCGTCCTCTTCCATGGCCACCACCCAGCGCGCCACTTCGTCGGGGTTCAGGCTCAGCGCCCGCGCCACCCGGCGCTGACGGCGTTCCTCGAGCGTTTCGTCCAGGGAGTCGTCGTTCATCTGGCTCAACCTCCGGCGGATAGCAGCCCCTCCGGGCCTGGTGCGGCCCTTACAACGGCTGTGAAAATCATTGTGGGCAAAAGTTGAATCCCGCTCCGTGCGCCGTGACGAACGGCAGCGTTTAGCGCCAGAAACGGATCGCCGGTTTTATCGCCGGCCCACAAGCGAGTTTTCTTTCGAGCGTTTCAGAAAGGGCCTAGAGCGCCGCGCCAGGATGGCCCCCTAGCATGGGTGGCTTATCCAGAAGCCGGGGCCGCTCATGCATTTACTGATTTGCGCTTACTGACATGCGCTTATTGAAAGCCTCCGACCGGCAGGCATGGAACGCGCACGATCCGTATTTCGCCGAAACCCAGGTGCGCATGGCGCTGCAACGCAACAGGTCAAGCCTTGAAGGGTTGGACGAGCTGTTGCGCGAGCACTACACGATCAACAGCGATCGGGAGATTCTGGCCGCCGTCAGAAACGGCGACTGGGTGCTGGTCACCGACAGTTCCGTCGCCACAGCCAGCGGCAGCCTGCTCTGCCCCGCGCCCGAACCGCAGCCGGCCTACCTTCGGCCAGACCCCTGGCCTGATCCCGTTCCCCGCACCGACCTGGTCTTCGCCAAGTCCATCAGCAGCGCGCCCTGGGGCACCACCCGGGCCGGCAGCGCCAGCGAGCCCGCGGGCAATTTCGGCAAGACCATGCTGATGGCATCCTCGGCGACCGAGGTCGGGCTCGGCAGGGTCGCCGGCGAACGGCTCCTCAGGAGCTTCGCCTGGTCAGTGCAGATGGCCGGCACCGCGGCCAGGACCCTCGGCGGCCCGGCGGGACAGGTGTTGCTCCTGGCCATGACCCCGACCTTGCTCGGCGACGACGCCTTCTACAGCGAAGAACAACTGCGCGAGCTGCGCGCCGCCACTACCCGGGTGCGCTTCCAGTTCCGCCGCGACAGCCAGGGCGCGCTGCACATCCACGGCATCCACACCAGCGCCCAGTCGGGCCAGGACAGCGTCCCGGTGATCAAGGCCCACTGGAACGCCGACAAAAACGCCATGCAGGCCCACCTCGGCACGCTCACCATCACCTGGACACCGCACAACGGCCCGGTGGTCACCGCCCCGACGCCCTACCCGGGGGTGACCGACGAACTGGCCAACCTCATGGTCCACCCCATCGTCGAAGGCGGCGACAGCCAACTCCAGGGCGCGCCCCTCGATGAGCTCAAGGTCGAAGACTGCATCATCACCTTCCCGATCGGCAGCGGCCTGCGCTCGTTGTACCTGGTCTTCGCCAAGCCCCTGGTCAACCCGCTGGAAGTCGGCCCGGCGAATGATCTTTCCAGTAGAAGCGCCAAGGATGGGTTGGATATTGATCACATACCGTCGCAGAAGGCGTTGGAGGTTTTTTTGAATGAAAACGTTCCGGACATGCCCGAAGTAAAAATAAAGAAACACCTACTGAAAGCCCCGGGTATTGCAATTCCCCGGAGGGTGCACCAAAAGTACAGTGAGACGTATGGAGGTAGAAACAACAAGGCCCAGCAGGCTAAGGATGCCGCTGACCTGCGCACAGCCGTAGACAGCAACCTCGAAGCCATCAAACCCTTCCTGCTTGAAGAAGGCTTCACCGAAGAGCAAGTCGAAAAGGCACGAAGCGACCTGCATAACCTCCATCAGGAACAAGGCTGGTATTGATATGAACGCTGCAATGATCGATGACTTGGTCAAAAACCTCGGGCGCACTTACCCCGAAATGATTGCCTCAGGAATGTATCTACCAGGAGGGCCACCAAAGGGCATCTTTGATGACAGCGACAGGGTGACAGTGTCGCCGGAGCCAGGGGTCGAATTGGGTTTTTGGGCCAGCACTCAACGTTTTGAAAACCTGTTCATTACCTTTCTTGAGGGTTTTGAAGGAGAACCCATATACCGAGGGAGCCTTCCCTACCAGCTCAAAACGAAGATGAATCAGGCGTGGGTTAAATCTCAATATGGCGAGCCGCTGGAGTCAGGAGCGCCTTATAGAGTGCCTATCTCCGGCATGACGGGCGGCTGGGATAGCTATCGTTTACCAGGCATGTCCAAGAGCATCCACGTGTTGTTCAAGTACACCGTCGACATGGAAGTGGAAGGCATCGTCTTCAGGCTGAACGAAAAATCCCAAGCACAGCATCTATAGGAAGACAGCCCGTGCTCCCCCAAGCGGAATGAAGCAGCACAAGGTGCTGCTCCCTCAATGCCCCCGAATATAGTGCTCCAACTGCCGAATCAGGTCCGCCTGCTCGACAATCGCTTCCTTCACCAAATCACCAATCGACAGCAGCCCGATCAGTTGCTCACCTTCCAGCACCGGCAGGTGGCGCAGGTGGCTGTCGGTCATCACGGCCATGCAGCGTTCGATGCTGTGCTGGCTGTCGGCGGTGACCACGGGGGCGCTCATGATGGCGCGGACCGGGGTGCCTACCGATGAGCGGCCTTGCAGCACCACCTTGCGTGCATAGTCGCGTTCGCTGATGACGCCGACCACCTGCCCGGCTTCCATCACCGGCAGTGCGCCGACATTTTTCTGCGCCATCATCTGCAGTGCTTCGAGCACCATCTGGTCCGGGCCGATGCTGTGCACCTGGCGGTGTTCCACGGCCTTCAACTTCAGCAACTGAGCAGCGGTTTTCATGGGCGTCTCCGATACTTGAGCAACAGGGGTTCCGGCCCCGCGCCGGGCGGCGCGGGGTCAGGCATGGATGTGTATTGAAGGAAGCGCGTGCGGCCTACTGCACGCCGATTTCCACCACGTCGCCACGCAGCCGCGCCGGCCAGGTGCGCAGGCGTTGCTCCGGGTATTCCAGGCAGGTGCCGTCGGCCAGGCGGAAGTGCTGCTTGTACAGGGGCGAGGCGATCACCAGCTCATCCTTGATGCAGCCCACCAGGCCGCGGCCGATCACATTGGCGCCGGACTGCGGGTCATGGTTGTCGATGGCGTAGAGGGTCTGCTGCGCGGCATCCGGCAGGTAGATCAGCGCCACCTGGGCGCCGTCGTGCCAGACCACCACGCCGCTGTGGCTGACCAGGTCCTGGCGGCTGCACACCGCCTGCCACTGCACGCCGGGCTGCTCGACGAATCCACTTTCGATAGGTTGCAGGCTTGTCGACAGGCTCATCAGAGCACCTCCTCGGTGACAGGGATCAGGTTGAGTTCGGCGGCCATGATCGGCCGGCGCTGGCCGCGTTCCTCGACAAAATGAATGTCCGGGTCGGGGCGCTGGTCGTTGACGAAGGTGCGGAAGCGCTTGAGTTTTTCCGGGTCCTTGAGGGCGTTGGCCCATTCGCATTCGTAGCGGTCCACCACCAGCTGCATCTGCGCTTCCAGCTCGGCGCCCAGCCCCAGGCTGTCGTCGATCACCACCGCCTTGAGGTAATCCAGGCCGCCCTCCAGGCTTTCGCGCCACACCGAGGTGCGTTGCAGGCGGTCGGCGGTGCGGATGTAGAACATCAGGAAGCGGTCGATGTAGCGGATCAGCGTCTGGTCGTCGAGGTCGGTGGCGAACAGTTCGGCGTGGCGCGGGCGCATGCCGCCGTTGCCGCAGACATACAGGTTCCAGCCGTTCTCGGTGGCGATCACGCCGACGTCCTTGCTCTGTGCCTCGGCGCATTCGCGGGTGCAGCCGGACACCGCGAACTTCAGCTTGTGCGGCGAACGCAGGCCCTTGTAGCGGTCCTCGATCTCCAGGGCCATGCGCACGCTGTCCTGCACGCCGTAGCGGCACCAGGTACTGCCCACGCAGGACTTCACGGTGCGGGTCGACTTGCCGTAGGCATGCCCGGTCTCGAAACCGGCGGCGATCAGCTCGGCCCAGATATCCGGCAGCTGGTGCAGCTGGGCGCCGAACAGGTCGATGCGCTGACCGCCGGTGATCTTGGTGTAGAGCTCGTATTTCTTCGCCACCTGGCCGATCACGATCAGCTTGTCGGCGCTGATTTCGCCACCGGCGATCCGCGGCACCACCGAGTAGGTGCCGTTCTTCTGCATGTTGGCCATGAAGGTGTCGTTGGTGTCCTGCAGCGGCACCAGGGAGCGGTCCATGATCGGCTGGTTCCAGCACGAGGCGAGGATCGAGCCCACCGCCGGCTTGCAGATATCGCAGCCGACGTGGCCACGGCCGTGCTTGGCGAGCATCTCGTCGAAACTGAGGATGCCCTCGACTCGCACCAGCGCGTACAGCTCCTGGCGGGTGTAGGCGAAATGTTCGCACAGGCTCTTGTCGACGCTGACGCCACGGGCGATCAGTTCGTGCTCGAACACCTGCTTGAGCAGGCCGGCGCAACCGCCGCAACCGGTGCAGGCCTTGGTCCGGGCCTTGAGCTGGCCGAGGTCGGAACAGCCGCCGTCGATGGCCGAGCAGATCGCGCCCTTGGTGACGTTGTGGCAGGAGCAGACCGTGGCCGACTCGGGCAAGGCGCCCGGGCCGAGGGTCGGCGCGCCGGCGCTGGACGGCAGGATCAGGCCGGCCGGCTCGGCGGGCAAGGCGATGCCGTTCTGCATGTATTGCAGCAAGGTGTCGTAGTAGCTGTTGTCGCCCACCAGCACCGCGCCGAGCACCTGCTTGCCGCTGGCATCCACCACCAGGCGCCGGTAGCTGGCGGTGGCCTCGTCGATGAACTGGTAGCTGCGCGCGCCCGGGGTCAGGCCCTGGGCGTCGCCGATGGAGCCGACATCGACCCCCAGCAGCTTGAGCTTGGTCGACATGTCCGCGCCCATGAAGGGTTCGCCCGGCTCGCCGCACAGCTGGGCGGCGACGCTGCGGGCCATCTGGTAACCCGGGGCCACCAGGCCGAAGATGCTGCCGTTCCAGCTGGCGCACTCGCCGATCGCGTAGATGTACGGGTCGCCACTCAGGCACTGGTTGTCCACCACCACGCCGCCGCGCGGGCCGATCTCCAGGGCGCAGTCGCGGGCCAGGGCATCCTGGGCGCGAATCCCGGCGGAGAACACAATCAGGTCGGTTTCGAGGAAGTCGTCGCCGGCAAAGTTCATCCGGTAGCGGTACTGCTCGCCGGCGCTGATCGATTGGGTGCCCTTGCCCAGGTGCACGCCGACGCCCAGCGCTTCGATCCGCGCCTTCAACGCGCGACCGCCCTGCTCGTCCAGTTGCACCGGCATCAGCCGTGGCGCGAACTCCACCACATGGGCTTCCAGGCCCAGGCTCTTCAAGGCGTTGGCCGCCTCCAGGCCGAGCAGCCCGCCGCCCACCACCACGCCGCGCCGGGCATTGGCGGCCGCGGCGCGGATGGCGTCGAGGTCTTGCAGGGTGCGATAGACCAGGCGCGAATCGCCCTCGGCGCCCTCGATTGGCGGCACGAAGGGATAGGAACCGGTGGCCAGCACCAGCTTGTCGTAGTGCACCGGGCCGGCGGCGGTGATGACCTGGCGGTGCTCGCGGTCGATGCGCAGCACCGCCACCCCCAGGTGCAGGGTCAGGCCCGGTGTCCGGTACAGCGCGGCATCGCCCAGGGCCAGGGATTCGGCGTCGCGACCGCTGAAATACTCGGACAGGTGCACCCGGTCGTAGGCGCGCATCGGCTCTTCGCTGAAGACGTGCAGGCGGTACTGCTCGAGGGCGCCACGCGCCACCAACTGTTCGACGCAATGATGTCCGACCATGCCGTTGCCGATCACGATCAGGGTTTTGTGTGTGTTCAAAGGGGCAACAATGGCATTCATAAATAGCACCCGACCCAAGCCAATCACGGTTTTTTTAAAGCAAAAAAAAGCGCCTGAAACCTTACGGTTCCAGGCGCCTTTGCCTGTTATTTGCGGTGTGCGATCGGGCTGCTGTGCCTGACTCACCGAGTGCCCATGGCTGGTTGGCCGATCGATCCGCGTTGACCGAGTGGGCGGCCCGCCCGCGACATGCGCGGTGGGGCGTTAGCGGCTGTCTTGCAGCCTTTGTGCCAGGCTGCGCCGCACGCCTTGAAAGGCCGTGCTGGCGGGCTTGCGCGGTCATTCTGCAAGGCTCCCGGATAGCCTACCCCGGGCCAGGAATCGCCTTAGCCTGGTGCAAGGCCGGGGCCGCGAGCCTTATAAAAGTGCAAACCCGGCCGGTTCGCCGACGCGTCAGCGGGTGGCGGCCAGGCGCTGCAAGAATGCCGCGCGCCGCTCGCGGTCCTGCTCTTCCTTGGCCAGCAGCTGCGGCAACAGCGCCTCGGCCCGTTGCCCGTCGAGGATGAACACGCCGTCGTCGTCGCCGATGGCGATATCCCCCGGGTTGACCCGCACCCCGGCCACTTCGATGGGCAGGTTGACCTCCCCTTGCTCGCCGATGCCGCGGGTGGTGTAGGCGCTGACGCCACGGCTGAACAGCGGCAGGCGATGCTCGCGCAAGGCGGCGACATCGGTGACCGCGCCCTCCACCACCACCCCGGCCAGGCCCTTGATCAATCCGGCCAGGGTGCGCAGTTCGCCCCAGCAGGCACACTCCTGATCGCCCACACACTGGATCACCAGCACGTCCCCCGGTTCGCTGAGCAGCAGCGCGTCGCGCAGGATGGCGCCATCCGGGGCGAAAACCTTGACCGTCACCACATTGCCGAGCATGCGCAGCCCGTCGAACAACGGGCGGATACCGCGCAGGTAACCCTCATCGCCAAAGTGGCCAATGGTCGAGGCCGCGATACCGCGGTAATGCTCGAGCAAGGCGGCGCTGGCGTGGTGTTGGCGCGGAGCGATCATCGGCATTTCCTCGGGCGCAGCAGCGGGCAGGTGGAGCAGTATTCGGCGGGCTCGGTGGCCTCGTAATAGAAGCAGCAGGTGCGGCGAAAGCGGATGCTCTTGCCCTCCTCCAGCTGCGTCGGCGGCCGACGGAAGTGCCGCAGCGGGTTGTAGTCCAGGCCGAACAGCGCTGGCGCGGCCTCTTGCAGCAGCCAGTCGAAGTCCGCCTCGTGGCGCAGGCGGATCAGCGGATCCTCGACCTTGCCCATGCGTTTTTCGTACAGCGAGTAGACCCGCACCGCGGTGTTTTCCCAGAGGATGCGCCGGGAGATGCCGCTGACCCGGTTGAAGGTCTGCCACAGCGGCGCCAGCAGCCCGGCGAACAGCGCCTCGACAATCGCCACGCGCCAGGCGTCGCGCTCACCCGCGGCATACGCCTGGGGCGGCCGGTCCGCCAGCGGCATCGACGATGTCCAGAGCCCGTCGTCATGGCCGTACTCGATCACGCAATCGTCCAGGGACAGCAGCAGGCCCTGGTCGCACACCGACATGGCGTACAGGCAGGCGCCGGTGGCGAGGAAGGAAAAACGCTTGGCCAGCAGCGAGGCGGTGATCGCCCGGGTCGGCGAACCGATCACCGGCCCCAGCTGGTCGAGCAGCGCGATACAGGTTTCATCGTCGAGTAAAGTGCGGGCGCTGAGGGAGCGCTGGCGGTCGCGTTGGGCCATGGGTTTCAGGCGCAGCGGCCCGGATAGCACGCTCCAGTCTTGCGGGTTGAAGGCGGCTTGCAGATTCATTGCGGCAGTTCCCGGCCAAAGGGAATGCACAGCGGCGTGCCGAAAAACGGATCGGGGATGATCCGGCAGTTGAGGTCGAACACCTGCTTGACCAGTTCCTCGGTCAGGATCTCCTCGGGCCGGCCCTGGGCGAACGCGGTGCGCTGGTGCACCGCCACCATATGGTCGGCGTAGCGGCAGGCCAGGTTGAGGTCGTGCAGGACCATGACGATGGTCTTGTTCTCCTGGCGATTGAGTTCGCGCAGCAGGTCCAGCACTTCGATCTGGTGCGCCAGGTCGAGAAAGGTGGTGGGCTCGTCGAGCAGCACGATCTCGGTGTCCTGGGCCAGGGTCATGGCAATCCACACCCGCTGGCGCTGGCCGCCGGACAAGGCGTCCACCGGCCGCTCCGCCAGGGCCTGCACGCCGGTCTGCAACAGGGCGCGCTCGACCATGGCTTCGTCCTGGGCCGACCATTGCTGCATCCAGTTCTGGTAGGGATAACGCCCCAGCGCCACCAGCTGGCGCACGGTGATGCCTTCGGGGGCGCTGGGCATCTGCGGCAGGATCGCCAGTTCGCGCGCCACCGCCGCGGTGGATTTGCGCTGGATATCCTCGCCATTGAGGATCACCGAACCCTGCTGCGGCTTGAGCAGCCGCGCCAGGGATTTGAGCAGGGTGCTCTTGCCGCAGCCGTTGCTGCCGATCAGCACCGACACCTGGCCCGCCGGCAGTTGCAGGTCCAGCCCGTCGATAATCACCTGGCGCTGATAGCCCAGGGTCAGTTGCTGGGTTGCCATCGAGGACATCGGGAATTCCTTAGTGCCGCTGGTTGATCAAAAGATAAAGAAAGAACGGCGTGCCCAGCACCGCGACAAAGATCCCCGCCGGCAGGTCCAGCGGCAGGAACAGGGTGCGCCCGATCAGGTCGGCGAGCATCACCAGGTTGGCGCCGACCAGCGCCGCCATCAGCGCCTGCCCGGCGAACCCCGGGGCCACCAGGCGCTTGGCGATGTGCGGCGCGATCAGCCCGACAAAGGCAATCGCCCCGCCCCAGGCCACCGCCGCCCCGGCCAGGGCCACGCTGACCAGCAGCAAGCCGGCGCGCAGCCACTGTACCCGCACGCCGATGCCCTGGGCCAAGGCATCGTCCAGTTGTTGCACCCGCACCTGGCGCGCCAGCCACACCAGCAACGGCAGGATCGCCAGCAACCAGCCGGCCAGGGCCCGCGGCTCCGGCCAGCTGGCGCCGTAGACGCTGCCGGTGAGCCAGACATAGGCCGACAAGGTGGTGGTCAGCGGGCTGAACACCAGGACAAAGGTGGTCACCGCCGCCAGCAGCGCCGACACGCCGACGCCGATCAGCACCAGGCGCAGCGGCGAGGTGCCCTGCTTCCAGGCCAGCAGGTAAATGGCCAGGGCCGCCAGCCCGGCGCCGAGCATCGCCGCCAGTGGCAAGAACTGCGGGCCCAGCAGCAGGGAAAAGAACGACAGGTACAGCACCGCCGCGGCACTGGCGCCGCTGGTGATGCCCAGCAGATCGGGGGACGCCAGCGGGTTGCGGATGATGCTCTGCAAAATCAGGCCGGACACCGCCAGCGCCGCGCCGACCAGGGCCGCCAGCAGCAGGCGCGGCAGGCGCAGTTGCTCGACGATGAACAGCAGGCGCTCGTCGCCGCCGCGCCACAGCAGCTCCAGCACGGTCAGCGGCGACAGGTTGAGCTTGCCCAGGGACAAGGCGCCGAGCATCACCAGCGCCGTCGCCAGCACGGCCAGCAACAGCCGCCACAGGGTCGCCAGGTCGATGCGCCGCGAAAAGCCGGCGGTGCGCAGGGTCAGGGTGTTATTCATAACGACCTCCACGACGGGCCAGGAAAATAAAGAACGGCGCGCCGAACAACGCGGTCATCACCCCCACCGGCACCTCCTGCGGCAGAATCACCAGGCGCCCCAGGGTGTCGGCCAGCAACAGCAGGATCGCCCCCAGCACCGCGCACCCCGGCAGCAACCAGCGATGGTCGATGGACAGGCCCTTGCGCACCATGTGCGGCACCAGCAGGCCGATGAAACCGATGCTGCCCGCCAGCGCCACCGCGCTACCCGCCAGGCCGATGATCAGCACGCTCATCAGCCAGCGGATCAACCCGGTGCGCTGCCCCAGGCCGATGGCGATGGCTTCGCCGGCGTTGAGCACATTGACCTGCCCGGCCAGCAGCAACGATCCCAGCAAGGCTAGCAAGACGCCCACCAGCAGCGGCGCGGCCAGCCCCAGGTCACGCTCGGACAACGACCCGGCGAGCCAGAACAGCACGGTGTCCAGGCCCTCCTCGTTGACCACCAGCAACGCCTGGCTGAAGGCGGAAAACAACGCGGTGATCGCCGCCCCCGCCAGAACGATGCGCAGCGGGTTGAGGCTGCCCTGCCCGCGATTGCCGATCAGCCACACCAGGCTGCCGGCCAGCGCGGCGCCGATAAAGGCGCACCACAGCCACTGGCTCATGGACGACAGGGCAAACAGCGACGAGCACAGGATGATCGCGAAGGTCGCCCCGGCATTCACCCCGAACAACCCCGGCGATGCCAGCGGGTTGCGGGTCAGCGCCTGCATCAGCGCCCCCGCCACCGCCAGGCTCGCACCCACGGCGACGGCCATCAGGGTGCGCGCCAAGCGACTGTTGAAGATCAACTGTTGGCCGGCGCTGAGGCTGTCCGGTTGCAGCAGGCCCTTGAGCAACTGCGACGGTTCGATCCAGGTCGCCCCGGCCGCCAGGCTCAGGCCAGCGCACAGCAGCAGGACGACCAGCGCCAGGCCGAGTTTCAGCCCACGGCTCATGAAGACGCCACCAGGCGGGCAATGTCGTCGAGCATCAGGTTGGCGCCGAGGATCCCTCCGGAGAAACTCCAGGCAATGCCATCGACCCGCCACACCTGCTGCTGTTGCACGGCGCGCAGCTGCTGCCAGAACGGGTAATGCACCAGCCGTTCATAGTTGTGCCGCACCGCCTGGCTGTCGCGCTGGAATACAAAAAACAGGTCGGCATCGACCACGGGCAAGTTCTCTTTGCTGGTGAGTTTGATATAGGTGCTCCGGGACTCGCGGGCGACCGGGTTCCAGGCGAAACCCAGCTCCGTGAGCACCGAGCCGGCGAAACTGCTCGGCAGGTAACTGCGGATGTGGTCTTCACGCACATCCAGCACCGACACCGTGGGCGGCCAGCGCCCGGCGAAAGTCACCTGCAACTGCTCGCGCAAGCGCGCCACCCGCTGCTGCCATTGCCCCAGCAGGCTGCTGGCCTGCTGCTGGCGGTTCAGGGCCGCGCCCATCAGCGCCAGGGTGCGCTTGAACTCGAAGACTTCCTCGAGCATCAGCACCGTGCCCATGCGTTCCAGCAGCGGCGCGATGCGCTGGTGGCGAAAACGCGAGGCGACAATCACGTCCGGCTCCAGCAGCACGATGTCCTCAAGGCTGGGCTGGGTTTCCAGGCCGACATGAGGAACATTCGCCAGCGCCGGGCGCAAATAACGGAAGGTCGGCTTTTCGCTCGACGACTCCACCACGCCGCAGGGCGTCACGCCCAGCGCCACGGCGCTGTCGGTGGCGCCCTGGAACAGGGTGACCAGGCGCCGCGGTTCGGCGCGGGCGATCTGCGGCAATGCCAGCAACCCCAGGGACAGGCGCAACAGCGTGCGCCTGCAAGGATGGATCAGCGGGTCAGGCATCGGCGGCCAACCGCTGGAACGGGTTGACCACCTCGCCCTTGCCGAACGGCATGCTGCCCGGGCCACCGGCGCGTTCGATCATCGGCGTCAGCAGCAGCTTCTGCGGCCAGCGCGGCGCTTCGAACAGCTGGCGCTGGATCATCGCCCGGGCCTCGTCGTCGAACTCGATGCTCTGCAACAGCCCGTCCAATACCTGGCGCAAGGCGCTCCACAGTACAGTCGCCGGCACGGCGTAGACCTGGGCCAGGGTGTCGATGATCGCCCGCACGTTGACCTGGATCGCCAGGGTCTGCAGCCAGAACAGCAGGTCCTCGGGACGCTGGTGGTACAGGGTATTGGCGTGGCCCTTCTTGATCCGGTATTCCGGGTCGGCCATGCCGTTGCGTTCCAGCCACGGCACGAAGATGCGCAGCGAATCGTGGTCGCGCAGCAGCAGGCCCTGGGCCTGGCCGGCCTTCCACACCAGCACCGCGTTCTGCCCGTGCACCTCGCCGAGCATGCCCAGGCGGAACATCCGCAGGTTGACGTCGAAGAAGCGCTGGCACAGCTCGCCGAACAGGGTCAGCACCGAAGCCTGGGTCGCCGGCAGTTCGCGGTACTGCATCCACTCGTCAAAGAAGTGCCGGTTGCTGCCGGGCAATGGCGTGCCCAGGGCGGCCATTGGCAGCAGGCGGCAGTCCGGGTCGTCGAGCAAGGCTTGCGGGTAACCGCGGACCATCGCCGACAGGTGCCGCGGCGCCTCGTCGAACAGGGTCGCCTGGGGCGGCATGAAGGCCCACCACTTGCTCTCGTCGCACAGGTGCAGGCTCTGCTCCAGCACCGGGTCGAGGCGCCGCACCTGATGCAGCAGCGCCTCGCTGAGGCCGCCGTTGATCATCTTCACCGCCGGCAGGTAGCGCGAGGCGCCCAGGGAATAGATGGCCATCGGCAGCTTGAGGTAGTCGGCGCTGGCGAAACACGGGGTCATCGAACGCAGCGACGAAGTAGCGAATACCGTTGCCTCACTGAAGTCCAGCCGCTGGCAATCGCCACGGGCGAAGGCATCGCCCAGCTGCGCCGGCAATACATGCTCGAGCTGCCACGGGTGCACCGGCAAGGCCACGTGGCTGTCACCGATACCGCGCTCGCGCAGCTCTGCGGCCAGGCGTTCCTGCAAGGTTTCCGGCAACAGGTAGCGCGCCGGGTAGACCTGTTCCAGGTCCGCCACGCCCGCGCCGCCTTGCAGCAGGTCCTTGCGCACCGCCACCCAGTTCAGCGCCACCGGCCGGGCGAACTCGGCCTGGTACTGCTGGTATTCGGCCTGCAGCAAGCCCTGCTTGGCCTTGGCCAGCGGGTGGTACGGACGATCGCGCAGCGAAGCCCACTGCTCCATGGTGCGGAAAAAGGTGGCGCCGTCCTGGGCCATCAGGCCCTGGTGGTCGACCCGGTGCTCCAGGGACAAGGCGGTCTGCCAGACGCTGATATGCAGCACTTCGAGGAACAGCGTCAGGCCCTTTTCATTGTCCTGGAAACGCGGGCCCATGCCGGTGAACACCCGGCGCATGAAGTCCACCGGGCCCAGCGCCGTCCAGCGCTGCTCCTGGCGGGCCAGAACCTGCGTGCCCGGGACCTTTTCCCACTGCTGGGTGATGCCCGGGCGCAGGGCGATGCTGATAAAGCGCTGTTCCTGGGCGTCGCAGCACCACTCCCAGATCCGTTGTTGCCCATCCGCGCTTTCAAGGATTGAGGCTTCAAGGGCTGGCGCTTCAGGATGGGCCTGGCGCCATTGGCTGGCATTCAGCAACGGCAAGGGTTCGCGGCCAAAGAAGTCTTCGGCGAGCAGGCAATCGATCAGGTCCTGCATCACCACTTCAGCGGCCATGGTTGTGAAGTTCATCGGATTATTTTCCTTCTAGAGAAAGGGTGGCCAACCTGGCCTGGAGAGCACGAAAGGCAATGCCGCGTTCGTCGCCGAGGACAAAGGCCCGGACCCCGCGCTCGCGCCAGCGTCCCAGGTCGCCCTGCTGCCGGGGAATCGCGCAGTACGGCACGCCGGCATGGTCCGCCGCCTGCCAGCTGTCGAGCAGGGCCTGCCGGACCGCCGGCTGGTCGATCTGCCAGGGCATGCCGAGGGATTGCGAGAGGTCGGCCGCGCCTTCGAGGATCATGTCCAGGCCCGGTACCGCGGCGATCTGCGCGGCGTTGCGCACGCCGGCGGCGCTTTCGATCATCGCCACCAGCATGATCTGCTCGTTGGCCTGCCCCACGTACTGCGCCAGGCTGTGCTTGCCGAAACTGCCGGGGCGCCCGGCGTTGAGGCTGCGCTGGCCCAGCGGGTGGTATTTGCAGGCGGCAATCGCCGCCTGCAACTGCTCGGCGGACTCGATCATCGGCAGCACGATGCCCTGGGCGCCGCCGTCGAGCAGGCGCAGCATTGTCTTGGGGTTGAGGTCGGCGACCCGCACCAGCGGCGTCAGCTCGTAGGCCTCGGCGGTGCGGATCATGTGCTCGACGGTTTCCGGATTGATCAGCACGTGTTCCATGTCGATGATCACGAAGTCGAACCCGGCCTCGGCGATCAGCTCGATGGCCGCCGGCGCCGGGATCGAACTGATCAGCCCGTACACCGCCTGCCCGGCCGCCAGTTTGCGTTTCAGCTGGTTACTTCTCAGCATGCTTGCGGCCTGTAGGCATGAAGTGGGTTGGGCACCGACTTGAAGCGTCGCTCGCCGTCGCCCAGCAGGCGGCGCTTGGTCAGCTCTTCGACCTCGTAGCTCGGCGCGAACACGTCGAACAGGCCGAAACGGTCGCGGTGCTGCGGATGGGCGTCCTGATAGTCGAGGATTACCTCGGCGGTCATTTGCCAGAACTGGCCTTCGTCGAGCTGGTAGTGCTGGCGCAGGAAGATCGCCATTTCCGCCAGGCAGATAAAGAAGAAGCAGTCGCAGGAGAAATCCCGTACCGCGTTGACATCATCCGTGAGGATGAACGAGTTGCGGTTGAGCTTGGCGTGGCTGGCCGGCAGCGGCACCAGCTCCGGGCACAGTTCGGGACGCGCCAGGTGCGCCGGCGAGTAGCGCACGCCGTCGTGGAAGTCCTTGAGGGCGATGCGCTGCGGCCAGCCCTGCTTGACGATCAGCACGATGTTCTGGCCGTGGGATTCCATGCCGATGCCTTCGGCGTAGAGCATGTGGATGATCGGCGGCACCGTCACCTGCAGCAGCTGGCGGGTCCAGGCCTGCAAGCCGTACTGGCGGATCCAGGCGTCGATGAACGGCTGCTGCGGCCCTGTGCCGTAGCGGTTCTCCACATGGCTCAGGCCGTTGAACGGCACGGCCTGCTCGTCGGCCTTGAGGTACTGGTGGAGGCTTTCGCGCCAGATCGCCCCCAGGGTGCCGTAGGCCTGGGGACTGCGGGACTCGGGCAGGTGCTGGTAGTCGAAGCTGACCCCGGCCACTTCGCCGAGGATCACGAAATCCAGCTCGCGCGCGGTGCTGTCGCTGGCGATCAGCTGTTGCAGCCAGTCGGTGATGATCGGCCCATTCAGCACCGTGTGCCGGGCCAGGATGCGCGTGCTGGAGGTGTTGGTCATGCTCATCGCCAGCTTGACGTACGGCCGCTCCCTGGCCGTGGCGTTGGCCAGGGTGCGGATCGACTGCTGGGCCTTGTACTCATCAATCGAGGTGCCGAGGTAGATCAGCTCGCCGCTGAGCAGCTCCGGGTAGAAGGTCGGGACAATCAGGTTTTCCCACTGCCACGGGTGCACCGGCAGCAGCTGGTAGTCGTCCAGCGCCCGGCCCTGGCTGGCCAGTTGTAGCTCGACCTGCTGCCAGCGCTCGGCGCCCAGCTCCTGGCGGATAAAGGCCGGGAAATCGAGTTTCTGCGAATGGTTGAGCGAGGCCCGGTCGCGCGCGACCGCCAGCCACACCACGGCGATCGGCGTGGCGAATTCCGGGCCGTAGGCCTGGTTGTCCGCCAGGGAAAAGCCGATGCGCGACTTGTAGCACGGGTGGTAGCTGTGGGCGTCCATGAAGTGCTGCTCCAGGGCGTCCACGTCCAGCTGGTGGGCCGGCTTTTCGGCCTGGTAGCCCTGGCTGCGCGCTTGCAGATCCTTGAGCTGGGTCTGCTCCAGTTCCTGGATGAAACGCCCCAGGTGCGGGCTGTCCTGGTAGTCGCCGAGCAGCTCGGCCAGGGCCTGGTGCAGGTCCGGCACGCTGCGCCGGCCGCGGCTGTCGAGGCGTTCGAGGCTGGCGGAATCGAGGCGGATCAAATCGAAGCTGGCGCTGAGCAGGCCGTTGCAGTGGTACTCCACCCGCTGCTGCTGGCCGTCGATGCCGAGCACCACGAAACGGCGCTGGCCGCTGTCATGGCCGTGCGGGCCGCCCTCCAGCGGCTGGCTGCCGAATGGCAGCACGCCTTCATACAGCAGGGTCTGCAACAGCTGGCCGACCACCCGCTGCTGGACTTTTTCGTCGATACGCCCATCCACCGTGGCCAGCCAGGCACCGGGACCGGAGGGCTGGCTTGAGGTTGTCGAGATTGCAGTCGCCATGTTCATACCTTGTGCGAAGAAGGGTTAACGGTGTTCGAGCGCGCCGGGCACAGCCTCGGCGGTCTCGTCGGAAAGGGGAAAACGCCAGGCGCAGGGCAACGCCAGCAGGATCAGCAGGCCGGTGACCACGAACACCTCGCTGATGGCGGACGACATGCCCGCCTGGGCCTGCGCGCCGCCATCGACCAGGCGGAACTCCAGCCACAGCGAGGCGATGACAATGCCCAGGGACGACACCAGGCGCCGCGAGATGTTGTTCATCGCCGCGCCCTGGGTGACCATCGGCTCGGGCAAGGCATTCAGCCCGGCGGTGGTCACCGGCATGTAGGACAGGCCCAGGCCGGCGCCGCGCAGCATCATCAGCGCGAACACCAGGCCGATCGCCGCATTGGCCGGGAGCAAACCCAGGGCCAGGGTCGACAGCCCGGTCAGCAGCAGGCCGATGGACACGACAAGACGCGGCCCGTGGCGATCCAGGGCGCTACCGCCCATGCGCCCGAACAGGCTGGCGAACACCGCCGTGCAGAGCAGCGCCAGGCCGGTCCAGATGGCGCTGTAGCCGAGCACCGTCTGCACCAGCAACGGCAGCAGCACCAGGCACTCGAACATGCCCACCGACTGCACCACGGCGATGATCACGCTCAGGCGGTAACCGCGCAGGGCGAAGATCCGCAGGTTGAGCAGCGGCGCCTCGCGGCGCAGCTCCAGGCGGACAAAGGCCACCAGGCACAGCACCGCCACCAGCAGCATCAGCAGGTTCAACGGGTCCAGCAGCCCGGCGGCGTGGTGCAGGCGGCTGATGGCGATCATCAGCAGGCCGATGCCCGAGGCGATCAGCAGGTAGCCGGCCAGGTCGAACGGCTTGCGCTCGGCCGGCTCGGAAGGCGGCAGTATCGCGAGGCCCATCAGCAGCGCAACGACGCCGATCGGCACGTTCATCAAAAACAGCGAGCGCCAGCTGAACCACTCCAGCAGCAGGCTGCCGCACAGCGGGCCCACCGCCGGCGCCAGCATCACCGCCGCGCCCCACAGGCCGGTGACCCGGCCGCGCTCGTCCTTGGCGTACACCGCGAAGATGATCGCCAGGGACAGCGGGATCATCAGCCCGCTGGCGATCCCCTGCACCACCCGCGCGGCGATCACCAGGGCGATGGAATCGGCCAGGGCACCGAGCAGCGAACCGCCGATAAACAGCGCCACGCCCCACAGGTACAGGCGCCGGCGGCCCAGGCGCTGGCTGAGGAAACTGGTCAGCGGCATGGTCATGCCCATGCTGGTCATGAACGCCGCGACTATCCAGGTGGCCATCAGCGGGCCGATGGCGAAGGCCTGCATGAACGCCGGTAGCGCCGGGTTCAGCGAGCTGTTATTGAGGCTGACGGTCATAGTGCCGAGCAGCACGTTGACCACCACCCAAGCGCGCGGTGCCTTGAAACTCACAGACCGGCTCCTTCGAGCAGCTCGCCCTGGCGCACAAAGTGCTGCGCCGGCCGTGGATGGCAAAGAAAGTCGGCGTGGGAAATGTTGTAGCCATAGGCCCCGGCCATCGGCAGCACCAGCAGGTCGCCGACGCTGACGCCCTTGAGCGGCTGGGCCCGGCTCAGCACATCCTTGGGCGTGCACAGCTGGCCGACCACGGTCCAGGCCTGCTCCGCGCTGTGCGCCGGCTGCGGTGTGCGTGGCAGGTGAATCAACGGGTGGTCGTGGCTCTGCGCCGCGGGCAGGCGGAACTGGTGGGTGCCGCCGCGGCACACCAGGAAGTGCTCGCCGTGGCTGGTCTTGGTGTCCAGCACCTCGATCACGTAGTAACCGCAGAAGGCGCTGATAAACCGCCCCGGCTCGAAGCGCAGGATCGGTGCCTGAGCGCCCTGCTCCGCCAGCCGGCGTTCCAGGTAGCGGCACAGGCGCTGCCAGTCGAACTGCTGGCCGCTGAGGTAATCGACGCCGATGCCGCCGCCGACATTCAGGTGGGTCAGTTGCTCGGGGTGCGCCGCCAGGGCCTTCCACAGCGGCCAGCGTTGCAGGTAGAAATCCAGCAACTGCTCATGGCGCTCCACCGACTGCTGGTGGGACATGGCGTGCACATGGAAACCCTTGAGACGCAGATGGCTGGCGCGGTCGACCCTTTGCACGGCCTCGGCCAGCTCCGGCTCGTCGATACCGAACGGCGTGGCGGTGCCGGCCATGGCCAGCCGGCTCGACTGGTTCTGCGGCAACTGCGGGTTGATACGGATGAATACCGGCTGTACTCGCCCGGCTTCTTCGGCCAGGCGTTGCAGGCGCTCGATCTCGTTGAGGCTTTCCAGGTGCACCGCTTCCACCTGATGGGCCAGGGCCGCGCGCAGGTCGGAATCGAGCTTGCCCGGGCCGGAAAACACATAGGGCTTGCGGGTCGGACAGGCCACCACCCGCTCGATCTCGCCACCCGAGGAAATCTCGAAACCACTGACCAGCGGGGCCAGCGCCGCCAATACCGGCGCCTCGCTGTTGGCCTTGATCGCGTAATACAGCTCGACCCCGGCCGGCAACGCCGCCATCACCTGGCGCACATGGGCCTGCAAGGCGTCCAGGTCGTAGATAAAGGCCGCCAGCGGATCGGCGCTGCCGGCCCGGGCCAGCTCGATGGCGCGCAGGACCGCCTGGGACAACTCAGCCATAACGGGCCTCCTCGCTCCACGGCGAACTCAGGCTGACGTAGCCGGCCTGGCGGTCGGCCTTGGCGGCCAGGCGCACCTTGAGATTGGTCTTGCAGGCAATCGGCTGGCCGGCGATCAGCGCGTCCAGTTCCGGCGCCGGGCGTACCAGCTCGTCACGGATGCGCCGCAATTGCTGCTCGACCCGCTGCCACATCAGCGGCGCCAGGTGCGGGCGTTCCCAACTCAGGGCCAGCACCGCTTCCGACAGGTTGTTGATCAGCAGGCAATAGGTGATGCGGCTCCAGCCCTGCTCGCGGGAATACAGCAGCGACTGGCGCACCCGCGGGTGCAGGCCGACCTCGATCTGCGCCATGCCCAACTCATCGGTAAGCTTGACCCCCTCGAAGTCCCGCAGCAGCAGCTGTTGCGGCTGGCCCTGGTCGTGGATCAGCACGCTGTTCTGCAGGTGCGGCTCCATCACCACGCCGTGGTTGAAGAACAGCGCCAGCACCGGCCGCAGCAGCAGCGCCTGATACTGGTCGAACCAGTCCACCAGCTGTTCGTCCGTCAGTTCACTGGCGTTGAACCCTTGCAGGAAGTCATGCACCAGCGGCCGCGAATGGATGTCGCGGGCGAACAGGGTGCCGGCCATCACGCTGCGCTCGGCGCCGGCGCGGCGGCAGAAGTTCTCCCGCAGGATCGCCCCGGTCTGTTCGCGGAACCAGTGGGCATCGGCTTCGCTGGCCTGGGCCGGGGCCCAGCTCATGGAACCCGGCTCGGCCACCGCCGACAAGCCGCCGAGGGTCTCGGCCTGGGTCCGCTGCAGGCGCTGGAACAGCTGGTCGATGATCAGCGTGCTTTCCAGCTCGTACCAGGCGTTCTTGCGCACGCAATTGGTGATGCGCACGTTCAGCGAGCCCTTGATGAAAAAGTCGTGGTCCTCGATGTACCAGGTGCGCATCGAGGCCGTCGGGCTGGCGAGCGGCCCAGTCGGCCCGTGGTCGATCACCTCGCCCAGCTCCAGCAGGCGCTGCACGCGGCGGTCCTGCATGAACAGCTCGGCCTGCACCGGGTGCATGCAGATCATCGCGTGCCCCGGGCGCGCCCGGCCCTGGTCGGCGAAACCGGCCATCACCTGCTCCTCGCTGAGGCCGCTGGCGGTCACCCGCAGGCCCTGGCGCGGCACTTCGAACAGGTGCAGCGCGGTCTCGGCCTGGAATTCCGGGGCGTAGGTTTCCTGGGCCAGGTGTGCCGGCCACAGCCGCGCCTTGGGCGCCGGATGGTTGGGGTGGCCGAACCACAGGCCCTGCTCGCTGGCCAGGTAGCCGCTCAGCGGCGCCGGGCCCTGGCCGTCCATGTTGTGGGCGACGATGGCGGCGGTCAGTGACTGGCTTTGCAGCACCTGGTCCAGCAGCTCGTCGTTGCTGGCCCGGGTCATGTGTTCGCAGGCGCCGAGCAGTTGCTCGACGAACTCGGCAAAGGCCAGGCAGCGCCAGGTCTCGCCTGCTTCGCGCCGGGCATACACGTCCGACAGGTAACGGTGGCTGCCCAGGTGGTCGCGGCGGTCGACCATGACGAAGAACTGCTGCCGGTTGGGCAGGTCGATGGTCAGCGGGATGCCCTTCCATTCCAGGCCGTCCAGGTAACTGCCGGGCGCGATGCCCTGCATCTGTGTCGGCCAGCTGTAACTGAGGCAGTTTTCCGGCAAGGCGAACTCTTTGATCAGGCAATTGAGCAAGGCGCGAGTGGTCGCCAGCTCACTGACCATCGTCGATAAAACATGCTTTGATAAAACATCGCGATCTGAATAATTCATACATGCTCCACAGTAGCCCGTGCGGTCACTGGCTGCGTACTGCCGCGGCAAATAGTTAGTTGCTCTTCGGCCATACCGAAAGCCGACAGATACCCGTCGAACGAACTCGTCCGCTTGCACTTTCCTGCAACCTTTAACAAGAAAAACCTGTCGCCCGACAGTTATTCAATCAAGACTTAAAAGTGTGAAAAACGACACACTTTCATCGAATACGGTTCACTTCAAAAACAGCACTTCAAGCACGTACCTGCAATAAGGCGTCCGCCATTGCGCGAGTAAATCGCTGGATAACTTGCTGGCACTGTTCGTCGTCGATGACCAGCGGCGGCAACAGGCGGATCACATTGCCGCGGCGTCCGCCGCGCTCCAGCAGCAGGCCCTGTTTGAAGCAGTGCTGCTGGATGGCCACGGCCAGGCCCGGGTCCGAGGGGAAATGCCCGTGGCGGTCGGCCGGCTGGCGTTCGTCGACGATCTCGATGCCCAGCATCAGGCCACGCCCGCGCACCTGGCCCAGGGCCGGATAGCTCGGCTGCAAGGCCATCAGTTGCTCCTTGAGCCACTGTCCGCGGCGCTCGGCCAGGGCCGCGATGTTCTGCTCGCGCAGCACCTGCAGGGTCGCCAGGCCCGCGGCCATGGCCATCTGGTTGCCGCGGAAGGTGCCGGCGTGGTTGCCCGGCTCCCAGGCATCGAATTCGCGCTTGATGCCCAGCACCGCCATCGGCAGGCCGCCGCCCACCGCCTTGGACATGACGATCATGTCCGGCTCGATGCCGGCGTGCTCGAAGGCGAACATCTTGCCGGTGCGGGCAAAACCGGCCTGCACCTCGTCGAGGATCAGCACGATGCCGTGCTGGCGGGTCACTTCGCGGATCGCCCGCAGCCAGCTGGCCGGCGCGCAGTTGACCCCGCCCTCGCCCTGCACCGCCTCGAGAATCACCGCCGCCGGCAGCGACACGCCGCTTTCCACGTCTTCGATGAACTGGGTGAAGTAATGGGTCAGCGCCTCGACCCCGGCCTCGCCGCCGATCCCCAGCGGGCAGCGGTATTCGTGGGGGTACGGCATGAACTGCACGCCCGGCATCAGGCCGGCGATGGCGTGCTTGGGCGCGGTATTGCCGGTCAGCGCCAGGGCGCCGTGGGTCATGCCGTGGTAGGCCCCGGAGAAACTGATGACGTTGTGCCGCCCGGTATGGGTCTTGGCCAGCTTCAGCGCCGCTTCCACCGCGTCCGCCCCGGACGGCCCGCAGAATTGCAGGCAGTAGTCGCGGCCCTGGCCCGGCAGCAGGCTGAGCAGGGTTTCGCTGAAAGCGTCCTTGACCACGGTGGTCAGGTCCAGAGTGTGCATGGGCAGGCCCGAGGCCAGGAAACTGTCGAGACTGGCCATGATCGCCGGGTGGTTGTGCCCCAGGGCCAGGGTGCCGGCGCCGGCCAGGCAGTCCAGGTAGGTCTTGCCTTCGACGTCGGTGACCCAGACCCCATGCGCCTTGGCGATGGCCAGTGGCAACTTGCGCGGGTAACTGCGCACATTGGATTCGAACTTGCCTTGCCGGGCCAGATAGTCGGCATTGGTCTTTTGCAGAGGACTAGTGCGCAATATGCCATCATTCAACATCTGTTCACCCTCGTTAAATTCGACATGCAAATTATTATCATTAATAAAAACACGCAACTACTTATTCAAACTTATTTGGAATAGTCACATGGCACTTGCAGATATAAGTCAACTATCGCGCCCACGCCAAAAACCAAGTTGATAAACTTGGTAAGCCGTCATTTATGACGTATGAAACCGCCATGTTATTGCCATCTTTCCGACAACTTCATTAGTTGCCATTAAATGGCCAACACCTCATTCAAGAGGCGAGCAAGTTGATCAACTGATAACGGGCATACTTTCTTCCTCGACCAAAGGAACCGGTCATGACCAACACGGCGGTGCGCCCTTCCCTGTGGCGCCAGTCCGCATCGTTTCTTAGAAACCCACGGTTGCCGAAAGCAACAGGGTCCGTGGCGTCGCCAGGGTCAAGCCCGGCTCGCTGTCGTCCGAGGCCCCGGCCGAACTCCAGTAACGCTTGTCCAGCACGTTCTCGACATTGGCGCGCAAGGTGATGTCCTTGTCGTCGAGCTTGAAGGCGTAGCGCGCGCCCAGGTCGAAACGTTCCCAGGAGTCGATTTCCTTGCTGTTGGCCTGGTCCAGGTACTGCGAGCTGGAATAGATGCCGCGCGCGGTCAGGGTCAGGCCCTGGACCTTCGGCACGTCCCACTCGGCCCCCAGGTTGACGTTGTACTTCGGCGTGGCCGGTGCGCGGTTGCCGTCGAAGGTGCCGTTGGTGGTGTCCTTCAGTTCGCTGTCGATGTACATCACCCCGCCCAGCAGGCGGAAGCCCTTGAGCGGTTCGCCGAACACGCTGAGCTCGACGCCGTCGTTCTGGCGCTTGCCGTTCGGGCCGAAGACCCGGGTGGTGGCGTTGGTCTCGTAGGCCGGCTGCTTGATGCGGAACACCGCGGCGGTCAGGGCGAAGGCCCCGGCGTCATACTTGGCGCCGGCCTCGACCTGGCGGCTGATGAACGGCGGGAAGATTTCGTCTTCGTTGATCGAGGTCGACGGCGCGATCTTGCCCTGGCTCAGGCCTTCCATGTAGTTGACGTACAGCGACAACTGATCGGTGGCCTTGAACAGCAGGCCACCCGAAGGCGAGACCTTTTCCTCGTCGTAGGCGGTGTCGCCTTTGACGCCGTCGCTCCAGTCGTCGACCTTGACCCGTTGCCAGCGCGCGCCGAGGGTCAGCAGCAGGCGGTCATCGAAGAAGCCCAGGGTGTCGGACAGCGCCACACCACTGAAGCGGTTCTCGGTGTAGACCTTGGGGTCGAAACGCGTCGGCCGCGACGGGGTCGGCGTCGGCCGCGGGTTATAGAGGTTGCTGGGAGACGCGGCATAGCGCGCGCCGCCGTTTTCGAAATCCATGTAGAAGTAGCTGGCCGCCAGGTTGACCTCATGGCTCACCGGGCCGGTGTGGAACCAACTGCGCACGCCCGCCGTGGTGGTGCGCACGTTTTCGTCGCGGGTGAAGTCGCGCGGCTGCACGCTGAAGTCGCCGGCGTCGTTGGTGATCGACACGGCATGGCGCAGGAAGTCGTGGTTGCTTTTGCGCGCGCCGACGCCGCCGTACAGCATGATCGAGTCATTGACGTCGTATTCGGCGTTGACCGTGCCGAAGGTGTCCTTGGTGCGTGCCTTGCTCCAGGACTGCGCATAGTTGTGCCGCACGTCATCCGCGTCCGGCACCTTGGCGTTGGCGCCTATCTGCACCCGCTCCTGGGGCGCGTCGGTGTCGCGCTCGGTGTGCCCGATGTCGGTCGACAGGCGCAAGCGTTCGCCACGGAAGTCCAGGCCCAGCACCGCCATCTCGCGGTCGACGCTCTGGTGATCCCATTCGGTGTCGCCGGATTGCTTGACCGCGTTCAGGCGCACGCCGAACTTGTTGTCCTCGCCGAAGCGCCGGCCGATGTCCACCGCGCCGCCCACTTGGCTGTCCGAGGCGTAGCTGCCGGTGAATTCGGTGATGGGTTTGTCGGTGGCCCGCTTGGGCACCACGTTGATCCCGCCGCCGACGCTGCCCCGCGGCGAGATGCCGTTGATCAACTGGGTCGGGCCCTTGAGGATGTCCACCCGGTCGGCCATTTCCATGTCGATGGTGTAGGTCGGCAGCACGCCGTACAGGCCGTTGTAGGCGACATCGCTGTTGAACAGGCTGAAGCCGCGGATGGTGAACTGCTCGTAACGGCCGCCCGCCGGGTTGGTGGCGCGCACCGAGGGGTCGCTGGCGATCAGGTCGCCGAGGGTCCGCGCCTGCTGGTTCTTCACCACCTCGCTGGTGTAGGTGGTCATGCTGAACGGCGTTTCCATGAAGTCCTTCGAGCCCAGCAGGCCCTGGGAACCCCGGCGTGCGACCTGGCCGCCGGCGAAGACGTCGCTGTCGGTCGCGCCGCTGGCGCCGAGAATCGAGGTCGGCGCCAGTTGCAGGCTGCTGCCTTGCGGCGCCGGGGTCAGGATATACGCCTGCTCGCCCACCGGTTGCAGTTGCAGGCCGGAGCCTTGCAGCAAGCGGGCAAAGCCCTCCTCCACCCCGTACTCGCCGGACAGGCCGCCGCTGTTGCGGCCGCTGACCAGCTGTGGGTCCACCGACAGGTTGACCCCGGCGAGGCCGGCGAAACGGGTCAGCGCGGCGCTCAGCGGGCCGGCCGGCACCTGATAGCTGCGCCGCGCGGCGTCGTCGGCCAGGCTGGCCTGGATGAATAACGGGCTGGAACTGAGTGTCAGGATGAGGCCCAACTGCAACAGTCCGGGGGAAACCGGACGCAAACGGTATGGCAATACTACGGGCATGGGAGGAAGCTCTCGTTTTTTGTTCACTTACCTGGAATGACCGGCGAGGCGAAAAAAAGGGACAGGCTTCAGCCAATATTTTTTTGCGGGGTGTTTGTCGGCGGGGTTTCTTTTGCCGAAGTCAGGGTGACCCAATAACGGGTGCGCGAATGCACCTCCAGCGGCAGGCTGGCGGCCAGCAGCGATAGCACGCGGTCGGTGTTGTCGAGACGGAAGCTGCCGGTGACGCGCAGGGCTTCCAGTTCCGGTTCCCAGCGCAGCAGGCCCGGGCGATAACGACCGAGCTCGCGCAGGAAATCCCCCAGGGGCTGGTTCTGCGCCATCAGCACGCCGTCGCGCCAGCCCGGCAACTGCGCGTCGAAGGCATCGATCTGCCCGGCGCCGTCCACCCGCAGCCGCACCCGCTGGCCTTCACGCAACTGCAGTTGCGGGCCGAACAAGGGTTGCAGCTGCACCGAGCCGCTGACCACCGACACCCGGCAATCGTGTTCATTGAGGCGTACGCAGACTTCGCTGCGGCTGACGACGATGCGGCCATAAGGCGCCTGGATGGTCAGCGGCGCGCTGCCGGTGACCTTGAGCGCCATCTCGCCGCGCACCAGGGTCACCTGCCGGGCGCCCAGGTCGACGTTGACCGCGCTGGCGGTGTTCAACTGCAAGGCGCTGCCATCGGCCAGGGATAATTTGCGATGTTCGCCAGTGCCGGTCTGCAGGTCGGCGCGCCATACGTCCAGGGGCAGTTGGCGCCCCAGCAGCCAGGCGGTCGGCACCAGGGCGGCGACGCCGAGGGCGCGCTTGAGTACCGCGCGCCGCGACGGCTCGGGACGATCCAGGGTGGCCAGCGCCAGGGCCGAAGGCAGCGCGGAGAAACGCTGGCGCAGCAGCTGCGCCTTCTGCCAGGCGCTTTCGTGACGGCTGTTGCTGTTGCGCCAGTGCTGCAGGCGCGCGTGATCGTCGGCGTTGGCCGCGCCGGACTCCAGCAGCGCCAGCCATTGGGCCGCGGCGCGGGCCACCTCGCGGGTTTCGCTGGACGGCGCCGAGCGCATCACAGCTCCACCAGCAGGCAGTGTTCGTAGGCCTGGGCCATGTAGCGCTTGACGGTGCGTTCCGAGACGTCGAGGCGTTCGGCGATCTCGCGGTAGCCCAGCCCTTCCAGCTGGCTCCAGAGAAACGCCCGGCGCACCAGGGGCGGCAGGCCGTCGAGCAATTCGTCGAGGGCTTGCAGGGTTTCCAGCAGCACCCAGCGCTGTTCCGGGGACGGCACGCTGTCTTCGGGCAGGCTGGCCAGCGCGTCCAGGTAAGCCTGTTCCAGTTTGCGCCGGGTATAGAAGTTGCTCAGCAGGCGCTTGCCCACGGTCACCAGGTAGGCCCGTGGTTCGCGCAGGTCGACCAGCTGTTGGGAGCTGGTGAGCACGCGCAGGAAGGTGTCCTGGCTCAGGTCCGCCGCATCCCAGGCGTTGCCCATGCGCTGGCGCAACCAACTCTCGAGCCAGCTGCGATGGTCGCGGTACAGGGCATGTAGGCTTTGCTCCGGTGGCGTCGCTGCTTCAATCATGTCAAGAGCCCTGCGCGAAGGATTATTCAAATGAGACTGATTCTAATTAATATTCATAAGGCAAACCAAGTCCTTTCGTGTGATTGGGTTCTGGTTTTCGTCTGCTGGGGAACATCGGCGGGTGCTCTGGAACCATGGTCCCAGGGCTGAAGTGATCCAGGTGAAGCATCCGGTCGGCTGCTGAAACAGCGCCCGGCCCCTTGCGGGCCGGGCACGGGTGCGCGCTTACACGCCCATCAACGGGTCGCTGATGCTGTGCGCACCGGTTTCCAGGCGCCCGGCCAGGCGCCGCAGCCAGCCGCCCTCGCCGCGCAGGGTCAGGTCGTACCAGCCGCCGCTGGCCTGGCAGGCGAACATCTGGTGGACCTCGCTGCGTCCGGGCACGTCGAAACGCCATGGCCCCTGATGGGTGTAGGGGCAACGCTCGATGGTGATCGATACCGGCTCCTTGCCCGGGTTGCTCAGGGTCAGCTGCAGGTTGTTGCCGCGGCTGAACATCGACACCTCGGGCTGGCGCTCCAGCAGGTTTCCGTGGAAGCTGCGGTGGAAGCCGTTAGGCCCCAGCAGCCACAGCTTGTAGCGGCCCGCGGTCTGCCAGCTGTCCTTGAGCTGCTTGCCCGCCTCCACCGTATAGCGACGGGGAATGTCCAGCAGGTGCAGGCGATCGTAGACATGGAACACCGCGCCCTGCTCGCCGCTGTTCTGCAGGCTCAGGGTCAGGCTCAACGCCTTGCGCTTGGCCTTGGCCTCGACATTCAGCCGATACGGCAAGGCTC
This sequence comes from Pseudomonas sp. 09C 129, assembly GCF_002843625.1. NCBI lineage: Bacteria > Pseudomonadati > Pseudomonadota > Gammaproteobacteria > Pseudomonadales > Pseudomonadaceae > Pseudomonas > Pseudomonas sp. 09C 129. The sequence goes on from NZ_CP025261.1 coordinate 4,019,488, forward strand.
GCGATGGCCGGGCCACGCGTTGCTGCTGCGGCAGTTGCTGGCGGCTGGGGTCCGGCAGCGGCACCTGGGCCAGTTGTTCCTGGCGCTGGCGCAACAGGTCCGCGGCCTGGCGGGTGGTGGTGTGCAGCGGCGGGAGGATTTCGCTGTTGGGATTGACGAAGTTGAAGGCCGAAGTCAGGTCGCCGCACACGGCACGGCGCCAGGCGCTGATGTTCGGCTCGCGCACGCCGAAGCGCTTCTCGAGAAATTGCAGGACCGAGGTGTGGTCGAACGCCTGGGAGTTGACCCAGCCGCCACGGCTCCAGGGCGACAGCACCAGCATCGGCACCCGTGGGCCGGGGCCGTAGATGCCGCCGTCCGGACGCGGTTGCTGGGTGGTCCCCGGTGGCGCCGGGTGGGTGAACACCTCGCTGTCGAAATCCACCGTGGACTTGCCGGCGAAGCTGCCGTCCAGGCGCCGTGAAGGTGCCGAGGGCGACGGCAGATGGTCGAAGAAACCGTCGTTCTCGTCGTAGTTGACCAGCAGCACGGTCTTGCTCCAGACCTCGGGGTTGTCGGTCAGCGCCTTGAGGATTTCCTGGGTGAACCAGCCGCCCTGTACCGGGCTGGACGGCCCCGGGTGCTCGGAATAGGTGGCCGGGGCGACGATCCAGCTGACCTTGGGCAACTTGCCCTGCTGCACATCGTTGCGAAACCCGGCGATCATGCCTTCCAGGTCGCTGCCGCTACGGGCCGGCAAGGTGTTGCCATTGCCCTTGTACAGCGGCACCCGGGCATTCAGCGCATCGCTGTAGGGCACGAAGGCGGTGAAGCCTTCCGGCGGCTGCGCCGGGTTGCCGGCCGCCACGCTGGCGCGGCGGTACTGGCGGAAACCGGCCAGCGGGTTGTCGCCGAAGTTGTCCGGCAGGTACTGGTAGATCTTCCAGCTGACGCCCCGCTCTTCCAGGCGCTCGGGGTAGGTTTTCCAGGTGTAGCCGACGTCCACCGCGCCCGGGCCGTCCCATTCGTTGACCACCGCCGCCACGTTGGCGCCGGTCGGGCCGTTGGTGCCGGTCCAGTGGAACAGGCGGTTGGGGTTGGTCCCGGCGTGCACCGAACAGTGGTAGGCATCGCACAGGGTGAAGGTGTTGGCCAGGGCGAACTGGAACGGCAGCTCCTGCTCGCGGTAGTAGCCCATCGACGTGTTGGTCTTGAAAGTCGGCCAGGCGCTCATGCGCCCGCTGCCCCAGGCCGCGTGCTCGTCGATCCACGAATGCGGCGTGCCGTTGACCCGCTGCGCGTTGCCCCGCGAGCTGTCCAGGTGATACGGCAACACCACTCGCCCAATGCCCTGCTGCTCCCACACCGAACGCTTGCCGGGCAGCGGGATGGTGAAGCGGTCGCTGAAACCGCGGACCCCGGGCAAGGTGCCGAAGTAATGGTCGAAGGAGCGGTTTTCCTGCATCAGGATCACCACGTGCTCGACGTCGCGGATAGTGCCGGTGCGGTTGTTGGCGGGGATCGCCAGGGCCTGGCGGATGGAGTCTGGCAGTAAGGTAAAGGCCGAGCCGATGGCGGCGGCCTGCATGAGCTTCCTGCGAGTGAGAGTAGGCATACGCGGTTGAATTCCTTGAAGTTACAGGGCGGGAAATAGCGACCCACGCAAAGTAGTGACCTCAAGTAACAAGCAAGTTACACGGCGGTTGCAGGCCGCGGTCAAGGCATTCATTGATCTTGATACAGCCGCATTAACTCTCTAAGCCGATGATTTTTAATTACATTTCTAAATAAAGAATATTTCGTGAACTTCATCCCGAGTTGCTCCTTGTATTCGGAAAAATCTGACGGTCTGCTTTAATCCTATTTGCACAATGCCACTACTTCAGTTTGCAAGGAGCAATCATGGACTCGACCCAGCACTACGAGGGGGAAAGGAAGCGCATCGAGAACCGCCGTACTGCATTGGGTCTCAAATACCTTCCCGCGCCGGCCGGCCAGCCTCCCAGGATCTGGGGGCTGGCGCTGTCCGGGGGTGGCATCCGCAGCGCCACCTTTTGCCTGGGGGTGCTGCAGGCGATGGCCCGGGCCGATGCGCCGGAACAGGCCAACCCACGACCGTCGAAGACACCGCAAGACAACCTCACCACCACCCTGCTGCCGCGTTTCGACTACCTCTGCACGGTCAGCGGCGGCGGTTATATCGGCAGTTTCTTCTCCAGCCTGTTCATCCCCAATCGCCTGCGCCGGGAGCAGGCCCAGGAGCGCGCCGAAGCCTCGCACCTGTCGCCCGCCCAGCAAGCGGCCAGGACCGCGGCGGTCAACGCCTATGAGGTCCTGCACTACGAGCCGCCGGGACGTATCAGTACCCACATCGACTACGCCAACGCCAGCGACAAAGACATCGGCAAGGGCCCCACGGCCTGGCTCCGGGAGAACGGCCGCTACCTGACCCCGACCGGCTCGGGGGACGCGCTCTACGCCCTGGCGATCACCTGGCGCAACTGGCTGTCGCTGCACTTTGTCATCGGCATGCCGATTGTCCTGGTCCTGTCGTTGCTGATGCTGTTGCAAGTGAAGTACCTGCCTAATCTGTTCCTGCTGCCCGGCGCGGTGTTCCTCCTCGGCTTGCTGCCTTGCTGTCTGGCCTACTGGCTGGTGCTGCCGAAAAACAGCCTGAGCAATCCTCCGGCCCTGAGCAACCTGGCGGCCGTGGCTTGCACGGTGATGGTGCTGGTCTTCGTCGGCATCTGGGCGCTGCTGCAACAGCCGGACGACAGGCCGAACGTACGCTACCTGTTCCTCGGGTTCGCCGCCATCGCGCTGCTGGGCATCGTCTACGCCTGGCTGCTGATCTGGCGCCTGAAATACCGCACCCGCAAGGCCAACGACGAAGACGGGATCTTTACCGTGCGCAACTACCGGGTCGAGGTCACCCGGGTGCTGTCGCAGATCATCATGGCTCTCGGGGTGCTGCTGTTCGCCGCGTTCCTGGTGTCGCTCTCCGAAGCGATCTACCTGCACCTGCAGACCCTGACCCAGGGCACCATCGGCATTCTCCCGCTGCTGATCTGGCTGGTGCGCCGCGTGGCGCTGTTGCGGGACGAGAAGAGCCTGCCGGGCTGGCTGCGCCTGCTGCCCCTGGAGGTCATGAGCCTGATCGGCGGCCTGCTGTTGCTGGCGGCAGTCTGCCTGGCATGGATGCTGTTCGTGATATGGGTCACCGCCGATGGCAGCATCCGCCTGCAGGAAGACGGGCATGTGCTGCGGCTGGCCCTGCTGGCCGGGGTGGCGGCGGCCCTGACCTGGGTCAGCAGCCGCTTCGTCGGTTTCCTCAATACCTCGTCGTTGCAGTCCTACTACAGCGCGCGCCTGGTCCGCGCCTACATGGGCGCCACCAACGGCAAGCGCTTCGACGGCACGCCCGAGCAACGGCGCAAGCACATGAGCGTGGCCGAGCCACTGAGCAACGACGACATCAGCGTCGAGCACTACTACGGCACGCCGAACGCCGGCCCGCTGCACCTGATCAACGTGACCATGAACCTCACGGTCGACCCCGCCGAACAACTGGTGCAGCGCGACCGCAAGGGCAAGCCGCTGTGCCTGGCGCCGGGCAGCGTCAAGGGCGAAGGGGCCTTCATCCTCGATGGCAAGCTCTATCAGCGCGACCTGGAGAATATCCCCGCTTCGGAAATCGCCTACCCGCTGACCATCGGCCAGTGGATCGGTGTTTCCGGCGCGGCCTTCACCACCGGCCTGGGGCGCGCCACCAGTCTGGGCATGTCGCTGCTGCTGGGCCTGGCCAACGTGCGCCTGGGCAACTGGTGGCCCAGCCGCTTTATCGACGCTAAACCGGAAAACCCCAGGCAATCCCTGGGCCTGAAGCTGTCGCGCTGGCTACCGACCCAGACCTACCTGTTCTACGAATTGACCGCACACTTCCACGGCCATCGGCGCGCCTATCAGTACCTCTCGGACGGCGGCCACTTCGAGAACACGGCGGCCTATGAACTGCTGCGCCAGGAACGCCAGGTCGAGCTGATCGTGATGTGCGACTGTGGCTGCGATCCCGATTACCGGTTCGACGACCTGAGCAATCTCATCCGCCTGGCGCGCATCGACCACGGCCTGGAGATCAGGGAAGACGCAGCGATCATCGGGGACGAGGTACTGGGCAAAGTGTTCGGGCGCATGGAGGACTTCAAGATCGCGCCATCGCCGGCGGACCCGCATTGCGCGCTGCTGCTCAACGTCTACGCCTGCACCGAGCCGGACACCCTGGTCAGTCGCATCCTGGTGCTCAAGCCCCGGCTGATCCCCTCGGTATCGCCGGACGTGCAGAACTACGCGCTGATCAACACGTCCTTCCCCAACCAGCCCACCGTCGACCAGTTCTTCGACGAGGCGCAGTTCGAAAGCTACCGCCAGCTCGGCTTGAGCATCGGCCAGCAGGTCTTCGGCAAAGGGGTCAACGGCGATGCCATCGCCCGGGCGCTGTGGCGCTACCTGCGCGAACACCCTACGGGCGTCGCGCACCAGGGCGATGAGCCAAGCCCGCCTCGGCCGAGCCGCAATGGCCAGCGCCGCCCTCCGGCAGACAAGAGTCCCCCGCATGAGGCTGGAAATGGCGATAGTCCCGCGGGCCCGCGCTGGGGAAAACCTCACCGCTGGCCGCGGCGCAGGGTCTCGCTCGGCAGTTCCTTGAACAGCGCGCGGTAGCTGCTGGAAAACCGCCCGAGGTGCCAGAACGACCAGCGCATGGCCACCTCGGCCACGGTGGTTTCGTCCGGACCGCGGCGCAGCAGTTCGCGGTGCGCACTGTTCAGCCGGCGCAGGCGCAGCCACTGGGTCGGCGCCATGCCGGCGAAGGCCTTGAACGCGCCTTGCAACTGGCGCAGGGAAACCCCGGCCACCTGCGCCAACTCCAGCAGGTTGAGGCTGTCTTCCGGGCCGTCCGCCGCCCACTGCGCCACCCGCTGCATGATCGCCCGCTCCTCGGCGCGCCGGCGCAGGCCGCCACCGTCCAGGCGCACGCAGGCGTTGTCGAGGATAAACAGGCAGTCCTCGAGCAACTGCTGGGTCAGGGCTTCGCGGCTGGGTGGGTCGAGGGTCTGCGACAGTCGGGTCAGGGTCGTGCTGAGCCAGCGGCTGAACAAGGCGTTCTGCCCGCAGTTGAGCGGCGCCAGGAACAGGCCGTCGAGGCGCTGCGCGTCGAGGCCATGGCCGCGGACGAATTCCGGGCCGAACACCACGGCGATTTCCTGGTAGTTCTCCGGGGTGATCCAGATGTTGCGGCTCTCGCCGTTGAGCAGGTACAGGGCGTTGTCGCTGCGATCGAAACAGAACGCCAGGGAGTCCTCGGGCGCGCTGAAATTCTGCTCGACCCGGGTGTTCATGCACTCCTCGTAGATCTGCACCCCTTGCAGGTCCAGATAACGCACCTGCCCGGCGAAATGCCCTGGCGACATCTGCTGGTAATGCTGCACCCAACCCGGGGTGGCACGGATCTGATCGGCCACATCGAAGGTGTTGAAGGCCTGGACCTGGAGAGCTGTCGACGCTGTCATGAAGGGACCTTGCGCACTCTTTTGGTGCGCTTTGGTGCTGCTTAAAGTGGATAGATGGAACCGCGAGGCTTGCCCAAGATAGTCGTCAACGCGCCACAGGGGAAGCCTTGATAGGCGACTCCAAGTGCTGGCGCGTCACCGACAATCATTGACGAGGTCCTTATGAATGCCCCTTTCGATCAGCTGTCTACCTGGCTGAAAGAACACAAGATTACCGAAGTGGAGTGTGTGGTCAGCGACCTGACCGGCATCGCCCGCGGCAAGATAGCGCCCACCAACAAGTTCCTGCATGAGCGAGGCATGCGCCTGCCGGAAAGTGTGCTGTTGCAAACGGTAACCGGGGACTTCGTCGACGACGACATCTACTACGACCTGCTGGACCCGGCGGACATCGACATGGTCTGCCGCCCCGACGCCGCAGGGGTTTACCTGGTGCCCTGGGCCATCGAGCCGACCGCCATCGTCATCCACGACACCTTCGACAAGTTCGGCAACCCCATCGAGCTGTCGCCGCGCAACGTGCTGAAGAAAGTCCTGCAGCTGTACGCCGACAAGGGCTGGCAGCCGATCGTCGCGCCGGAGATGGAGTTCTACCTGACCCAGCGCTGCGAAGACCCGGACCTGCCGCTGAAGGCGCCGCTGGGCCGCTCCGGCCGGGCCGAAAGCGGACGCCAGTCGTTCTCCATCGACGCCGCCAACGAATTCGACCCGCTGTTCGAGGACGTCTACGACTGGTGCGAAGCCCAGGGCCTGGACCTCGACACGCTGATCCACGAAGACGGCCCGGCGCAGATGGAAATCAACTTCCGCCACGGCGACGCCCTCGACCTGGCCGACCAGATCACCGTGTTCAAGCGCACCCTGCGCGAGGCCGCGCTCAAGCACAACGTCACCGCCACCTTCATGGCCAAGCCGGTGGCCGACGAACCCGGCAGCGCCATGCACCTGCACCAGAGCGTGGTCGACAGCGCCACCGGCAAGCCGATCTTCGCCGACGCCGAGGGCCGCATGAGCGAGCTGTTCCGCCACCATATCGGCGGGTTGCAGAAGTACATCCCCCAGGTGCTGCCGATGTTCGCGCCCAACGTCAATTCGTTCCGCCGCTTCCTGCCGGACACCTCGGCGCCGGTCAACGTCGAATGGGGCGAAGAGAACCGCACCGTCGGCCTGCGCGTGCCGACCTCCGGCCCGGAAGCCATGCGCGTGGAAAACCGCCTGCCCGGCGCCGACGCCAACCCTTACCTGGCCATCGCCGCCAGCCTGCTGTGCGGCTACCTGGGCATGGTCGAGGGCATCGAGCCGAGCGCCGCGGTGGAAGGCCGGGCCTATGAGCGGCGCAACCTGCGCCTGCCGATCACCATCGAAGACGCCCTGACCCGCATGGAAGAGTGCCCGACCATCGAGCGCTACCTGGGCAGCAAGTTCGTGCGCGGCTACGTCGCGGTGAAACGCGCCGAGCACGAGAACTTCAAGCGCGTGATCAGCTCCTGGGAGCGCGAGTTCCTGTTGCTCAGCGTCTGAGGCCTGCGCGATTCGGGCGCTGCCGCGCACACCGTTGTAGCCGCTGCCGAGCCTGCGAGGCTGCGATCGATGGCGCAGCCATCGCCAGACCGTCGCACGCGGTGTACCTGATGCAACGCGGTGGCCGGGTTTACGACGGCTGCGCCGCCGATCGCAGCCTCGCGTTGCTCGGCAGCGGCTACAGGGCTACAGGGCTTCATGAATTTGGCAAACCAATAACAACCGCAAAAAGGGGTATCGCTATGCGTCTATGGAAATCAGTGGTTCCGCTGGCCCTGACGGTGCTGTTCGGCGCCACGGCCCAGGCCGAATCGACAGTCAGCGTGTACAACTGGACCGACTATATCGGCGAGACCACCCTCGCCGACTTCCAGGCCAAGACCGGGACCCGGGTCATCTACGACGTCTTCGACTCCAACGAAACCCTGGAGGGCAAGCTGCTGGCCGGGCGCACCGGCTATGACCTGGTGGTGCCGTCCAACCACTTCCTGGCGCGGCAGGTCAAGGCCGGGGCCTTTCTCAAGCTGGACCGCGCGCAGCTGCCGAACTGGCGGAACCTCGACCCGAAACTGCTGGCCCTGCTGGAGCAGAACGACCCCGGCAACCAGTACTCGGTGCCTTACCTGTGGGGCACCAACGGCATCGGCTACAACGTCGACAAGGTCAAGCAGGTGCTGGGCATCGACAGCATCGATTCCTGGGCGGTGTTCTTCGAACCGGAGAATCTGAAAAAGCTCAGCCAGTGCGGGGTGTCGATGATGGACTCGCCGGACGAGGTGTTCCCGGCGGTGCTCAACTATATGGGCCTGGACCCGCGCAGCGAAAACCCCGCGGACTACAAGAAAGCCGAAGCCAAGCTGCTGGCGATCCGTCCCTACATCACCTACTTCCACTCCTCCAAGTACGTCTCGGACCTGGCCAACGGCAACATCTGCCTGGCCTTCGGTTATTCCGGCGACGTGTTCCAGGCCGCCAACCGCGCCAAGGAAGCCAAGAACGGGGTGAAGATCGCCTATTCGATTCCCAAGGAAGGCAGCAACCTGTGGTTCGACCTGCTGGCGATCCCGGCGGACGCCAGCAATCCCAAGGAAGCCCATGCCTTCATCAACAACCTGCTGGACCCGCAAGTGATCGCCAAGGTCAGCGCCTATGTCGGCTACGCCAACCCCAACCCGGCGTCGCAGCAATACATGGACCCCGAGCTGGTGAACAACCCCGAGGTCTACCCACCCCAGGCGGTGCTCGACAAGCTGTACATCTCCAGCACCCAGAGCCCGCAGACCATGCGCCTGATGACCCGCGCCTGGAGCAAAGTGAAGTCCAACAAATGAACCAGCACAGCCATGCACAACACACCCGCTCCTACTACGCCGCCTCGGCCAACGCGCTGCCGGACTACCCGCCGCTGAATGCCGACCTCAGCGCCGATGTCTGCGTGATCGGCGGCGGCTTCACCGGGGTCAACACCGCCATCGAACTGGCGCAGCGCGGCCTCTCGGTGATCCTCCTGGAAGCCCGGCGCATCGGCTGGGGCGCCAGCGGGCGCAACGGCGGGCAACTGATCCGCGGCATCGGCCACGACGTCAGCGGCTTCGCCCGCTACGTCGGCGCCGAGGGCGTGCGTTACCTGGAGCAGGCCGGCATCGACTCGGTGGCGCTGGTCGGCCAGCGCGTGCGCGAGCACGGCATCGACTGCGACCTGCGCTGGGGCTTCTGCGAGCTGGCCAACACCCCGGCCCAGTTCGCCGCGTTCCAGGCCGAGCAGGAACACCTCGCGGCCCTGGGCTACGTGCATGAAACCCGCCTGGTCGCCCCGCAGGACATGGCCCGGGTGGTGGCGTCCTCGGTCTATGCCGGGGGCCTGGTGGACATGGGTTCCGGGCACCTGCACCCGCTCAACCTGGTGCTCGGCGAAGCCGCCCTGGCCCGGACGCTGGGGGTGCGGATCTTCGAGCAGAGCCCGGTGCTGGAGCTGATCCACGGCGACAGCGTGCGGGTGCGTTGCGCCAGCGGCACGGTGCGCGCCGCAAGCCTGGTGCTGGCCTGCAACGCCCACCTGGATGACCTGGAGCCGCGCCTCGCCGGCAAGGTACTGCCGGCGGGCAGCTACATCATCGCCACCGAGCCCCTGGCGCCGGCCCTGGCCGCCGAACTGATCCCGCAGAACCTGGCGCTGTGCGACCAGAAGGTCGGCCTCGACTACTACCGGCTCTCGGCGGACCGGCGCCTGCTGTTCGGCGGCGCCTGCCACTACTCCGGGCGCGACCCGGCGGACATCGGCGCCTATATGCGGCCGAAGCTGCTCAAGGTGTTCCCGCAACTGGCGAATGTGCGCATCGACTACCAATGGGGCGGCAAGATCGGCATCACCGCCAACCGCTTTCCCCAGGTCGGGCGCCTGCGCCAGTACCCCAATGTGTATTACGCCCAGGGTTACTCCGGGCATGGGCTCAACGTCAGCCACTGGACCGCGCGCCTGCTGGCCGAGGCCATCCACGCCGGGCACAGCCAGGGCCTGGACATCTTCAGCGCAGTGCCGCACATGACCTTCCCTGGCGGCCCCGCCCTGCGCGCGCCGCTGCTGGCGCTGGGCATGCTGTGGCATCGGTTGCGCGAGGTGCTGGGATAACGATTACCTGGGTGGTAGGCGCCAGGCTTGCCGACGGTGGCGATTGCAAAGGTGCCGCCGTCATCGCCGGCAGCTCGCTGCGAGCCTTGCCATTCAGGCTGGCCTGCAGCCTCGAGCGATGCGAAGATGCGCGCCGCAAATCGGCTTGCTAAGGAATGGCATCATCAAAGCGCTCACTGCTCTCGTCCTGCTCGGCACACTCGCCCTCTCGGGCTGCGGCACCCTGATGGCCCGTGCCAGCAATCAGTACATTTCCTACGACCTCTACAAAGGCACCCAGCAGAATATCCAGCTGCTGACCATGCGTGACGCCCGCGGCTACGACGGCTACGCCACGATCTACTGCTGGATGAGCATCGTCTGCCCGCTGGTGGCGGTGGTCAGCCTGCCGGTGGATGCGGCGGTCGATACCGTGCTGCTGCCCTATGACGCCAAGGGCGTTTATTACTGAAGCCGCGACCGGTCGATGGCGGCCTGGGTGAATAGACCAGCGCTATCGCTGGCAAACCGCCCCGCTCAATCCGTCACCACAGGCTCGGCCACCACCCCACGCAACCGGCATGGCGCGCCCAGGCGGTCGAGCCGTGGCCGGCCGAACAGGTAGCCCTGGCCCCATTCGCCACCGCAGGCCGTGGCCAGGGCGCGGTCGGCTTCGCTCTCGATGCCTTCGATGATCACGCAGGGCGCCAGGGTCTTGCACAGCTGCACCAGGTGTTTCAGGGTCTGCACGCTGTTGGGTTCGCTGCGGGCGCGTTGCAGGTAACCCTGGTCGATCTTGACCATGTCGGGGCAGGTCCGGCGGATGAACTCCAGGGTGCCGAGGCCGGCGCCAAAGTCGTCCACCGCCACCCGGCAACCCAGCTCGCGCAGGCACAGGACAAACTCGATGGCCGCCTCGGTGCTCGGCGGCGTGGCGCTTTCGGTGATTTCGATCACCAGCCGCGCGGCCACTGAAGGCGCGTCGCGCAACTGCGCGAGGGTGGCGGACCAGAACGGATCGACGATCGCGCTCTGCGCCGAGATGTTGCAGCCCAGGCGCAGGTGCTCGTCCTCCAGCAGGCGCTCGATCACGCCCCCCACCACGCTGCGGTCCAGCTCGCGCATCAGCTGATGGCGTTCGAGCATGGCGAACGGGTAGACGCCATTGCCGGGCTGTTCGACATGGCGCAGCAAACCTTCCAGGTACAGCACCCGGCTGGTGTCGGGCAGCCGCACCACCGGCTGGAAGGCCAGCGCCAGTCGCCCCTGCGCCAGTTCCCGATAGAAGTCTTTGACGCTTTGCATGACAGATCCGTAGTCGAAGCGGCGACAGCGCGCCGGGTGGGCTTGGCCAGGATGCGTCGGCGCGCCCGACGTGATAATGGCTCATTGCTATTTATGATCCCCCCTGCCCGGACGGCTCGAAAGTGTTCCCGGATACCTTTCGTTTGTCCTTGGAAACACCGCACCGCCCTTTCTCGACTGTGGCCCGAGGTTTATTGCGATCATGCGCCAGCGCCAATGACATCAATTAGCCACCAGTCCAGGAAGTACTATGCACAGAATGACCGGCACCAGTTTCCGGGTGCTTGCCGATGTCCTGACCGATGCCGGAGTCAAGGTCGAGGCCTTGCTCAAGCGCCACGGCAGCAGCCATCAGGAGACCTGTGAAAACCCCATGGGCGTCAGGCTGGAGCTGGTCTACGCGTTGCTGCAAGACGCCGTGCACCTGTGCGGCAACCCGGACCTCGGCCTGCTGGCGTACACCAAGGCCCACCCGGCCAACCTGGAAGTGCTCGGCTACGCGCTGATGTCCGGCGCCACCCTGGACACCGCGCTGCAACGCCTGGTGGACTATCACTCGCTGGTCAGCAACGGCTTCTACCTGTGCCTGGAGCGCAGCCCCCAGGCCGTCACCCTGATCGGCTTCGATATCGCCCTCGAACCGGGCCTGGTGCCGCGGGCCTTCATCGATGCCGGCGCGGCGCAGACCCTGGGCCTGGTGCACTGGCTGCTGCCCGGGCACAAGCCGCAACCGCTGGCGGCGAGCTTCACCTACCCGCGACCGCCCGACACCCGCGCCCTGGAGCACCTGCTGGGCGCCAACCTGCAGTTCGAGGCGCCCTACAACAGCCTGAGCTTCAGCCCGCGCGATTGCGCCATGGCCCTGCCCAGCGCCGACCCGGCCCTGGATGTGCTGCACATGGAATACGCGCGAACCCGCCTCAAGCTGCTGCTCGACGGCTCGATGACCGCGCGGGTAAGGCGGGTGTTGTCCGAGCGCCTGGCCCAGGGCGGGCCCAGCGACCTGCGGCACATCGCGCAGTTGGTGGGGGTCAGCAGCCGCAGCCTGCAGCGACGCCTGGGCAACGAAGACATGCACTTCTCGGCGCTGCTCGACGAGGCGCGGTTGATGCTGGCCCACAGTTTCCTGCGCAACTCGGCGCGCAGCGTCAAGTACATCGGCGCCCTGCTCGGCTTTCGCGACCAGAGCAGCTTTCACAAGGCCTGCCGCCGCTGGTTCGGCATGACCCCGGGGCGTTATCGCCAGGAAGGCTGAAGACAGCAAAACGCCGGGCACAAGTCCCGGCGTTTTTTTTCAAGGTGCGGCAGCGCTTGCTCAGCGATGGCTGGCCTGCAATGGCGGCTGCGCCTGGGGCATGGCCGAGGAATGGTGGTTGAGGATCTTCCACTGGCCGTCGATGCGCTCGTAGAGGAAGGTGTAGCGCGCCTGCACCTGGCGGGTCGCACCACCGGCCTCGTGCAGGGTGAAGGTGTAGACGCCGCTGTCCATGGCCGCATCCGGGCCCAGGTGGCGGATTTCCCGGTAGTTGATCTGGCCCACCGGCTTGCCCGCGAGGAAGTGTTCGAAGTAGTCCTGGATCTGCGCCGGGGTGATGCGCACCTGGTTCGACACGGTCGGCTGGAGGATCGCGTCGGCGGCGTAAAGACTGGTTACGTTTTTTGCGCTGCCGGTTTGCAGGGCCGCGTTCCAGCGATCGAACAGGCCGGCGATCTCCCGGTCGCCCTGGTTCTGCGGCTGCTCGGCGACAGTGCGGTACACATAAGGCGTGGCGTCCAGGGCCTGGGCCAGGGGCGCGGTCAGCGCCAGTAACAGGGCGATGGCGGTGGTTGGCAGTTTCATCGGAAGGCTCCAGTGGGTTTCAATGCGCCCACTTTGCCCACCCGTTGCGGCCTCGCCATCGGCCAACCGGTGCCGGCGGCCTATGCCATTCGGCAGATAGGCCCACAGCCGGCAACCGGGTCTAATGCCTGCTCGCGAGCGCACGCCCTTCACGCTGGAGCCTGTTTTTCATGCAAAGCCCGACCCACGACCCCGGCAGCGCCCTGGCCATTCGCAGCCAGTATCGCCAGGCGCAAAGCCGCGCGGCGCGCCTGCGCCTGCTGGTGGACACTGGCCAGGAACTGACCCAGTTGCCGCCCGCGGCCATGCGCCAGCGCGCCCTGCAACGGGCCTGTGCCTTTATGGCGATGGACCACGGCCTGCTGCTGGAATGGCACGCCGCCCAGCCGCCCCAGGCCACCGCCCAGCACGGCGGCAGCGAACGCCTGGCCACCCTGCATGAGCTGGCCAAGTCTGCGACCCTGCACCCCGAATGGCTGCCGCAGACCGATGCCGCCCTGCCCCAGGTGCTGCGCATTCCCCTGCCCGGCGCCGACGGCCAGGCCTTCGGCGCGCTGCTGCTGGCCAACAGCGTGGCCCTGGCCGCGCCCGACAGCGAGGACCTGGAATCCCTGCAACTGCTGGCCACCCTGCTGGCGGCGCACCTGGAAAACCAGCGCTTGCTCCAGGCCCTGCAAGCCCGGGAGCGCACCATGTCGGAACTGGTGCACCGGCTGTTCAGCGCCCAGGAAGACGAACGCAAGCGCGTGGCCTACGACCTGCACGACGGCCTGGCGCAAACCCTGGCCGGGCTGCACCAGCGCCTGCAGGGGTTTGCCGGGCGCTGCCCGACATTGCCCGAGGAGCTGCACAACGAGCTGCAAAGCATCCTGACCCTGGCCCAGGGTTGCGTCGGCGAGGGCCGACAGTTGATCGGCGGCCTGCGCCCCAACGTGCTGGACGACTTTGGCCTGTACAAGGCCATCGACAAGGAAGCCGACCGCCTGCGCGACGCCGGTCTCGAGGTGCACTGGCGGCAACAGTCCAGCGCGCGCCTGCCGGGCGCCAGCGAGATCGCCCTGTTCCGCATCGCCCAGGAAGGCATCAACAACATCCTCAAGCATGCCCGCGCCAGCCGCGTCGAACTGAGCCTGCAACTGGCCGACGGCCAGGCCGCGCTGGCGCTGGCAGACAACGGCGTCGGCTTCGCCCTGGGCACCCCGCTGTCCAGCTGCGGCGGCCAGCATCTGGGCCTGGCGGCGATGCAGGAACGCGCCAGCCTGCTGGGCGGCGAGCTGTCCTGGCACAGCGCCCCCGGCCACGGCACCCGCCTGCTGGCCCGGGTGCCGCTGCCCGCTGCTGGAGAACAGCCATGAACCCTGCCCTGCGCCTGGTGCTGGCGGACGATCATGAAGTCACCCGCACCGGTTTTGTCGCCCTGCTGGCCGGCCACCCGGAGTTCGAGGTGGTCGGCCAGGCCCGGGATGGCCAGGAAGCCCTCGACCTGTGCGAGCGCCTGCAACCGGACATCGCCATCCTCGACATCCGCATGCCGCGGCTCAACGGCCTGGGCGCCGCGCGCCTGCTGCACCAGCGGCAACCGGCGATCAAGGTGGTGATCTTCACCATGGACGACAGCCCCGACCACCTGGAAGCGGCGATTGCCGCCGGCGCCGTCGGCTACCTGCTCAAGGATGCCAGCCGTGGCGAAGTGCTCGGCGCCCTGCAGCGGGTGGCCCAGGGCGAGGAAGCCCTCAACAGCAGCGTCAGCGCCCGGTTGCTGCGGCGCATGGCCGAACGCAACGCTGGCGGCAGCGCCCAGGTCGCAACCCTGACCACCCGCGAACGCCAGGTGCTGGGCCTGGTGGCCGGCGGTTTCAGCAACCGCGAGATCGGCGAAAAGCTCGGCATCACCACCGGCACCGCCAAGGCCCATGTGGAACGGGTGATCGGCAAGCTCGGCGCGGCGGACCGCACCCAGGCCGCGGTGCGCGGCATCGCCCTGGGGCTGGTGGCGCAGCCCGCGGGAGACTGGCCATGAGGCTGCTGGCGAGCCGGCACTGGCTCGACCTGCCCCTGCGCGGCAAGGCGCTGGTGGTGATCTCCCTGCCGCTGGTGATCCTGCTGCTGTCACTGGTGCTGATCTACATCACCGAACGCCAGACCGCCCGCGCCGAGGAAGACGTGCGCCGGGTGCTGCTGGTGCAGGGCGACATCCAGACCGTGCACACCCTGCTGGCCGAAGCGGCGGCCAGCGTGCGCGGCTACCTGCTGACCCGCCGCGAAGACTTCCTGCCCAGCTACGAACGTGCCCAGCCGCTGATCCAGGCCGCCCTGCAACGGCTGGACAGCAACATTCGCGATGCGCGCATGCGCGACCACCTCAAGGCCATCGCCCCGCTGATCGGCCACAAGCTCGACGGCCTGGTGGCCCTGCGCAACGGCCGGCCCGACGACAGTGCCAGCATCACGGCGATCCTGATCGAGAACAAACAGGTGCTCGACGTGCTGCGCGAGCAGATCAGCGCCATGCGCATCCGCGAAGACGGCTTGCTCGCCGAACGCAGCGCCGCGGCCTCGGCAACCCGTATGCGCCTGCTGCTGGCCACGCTGCTGGCGGCGCTCTGCGGTCTGTTCGGGGCGATTGTCGCGGTGCTGTTCTTGTCCAAGGGCATAGTCGCCCGGGTGCAGCAGGTGCAAGGCAACGCCCAGCGCCTGGCCCTCGGCCAACCGTTGCGCCCGCAAGCCCCGGAACAGGACGAAATCGGCCAGCTCGGCACCCGCCTGGTGGAGGCCGGGCAACTGCTGGCCGAGCGCGAGCGCGCCCTGCGCGACAACGAAGAACGCCTGCGGCTGATCATCGACGGGGTCAAGGACTACGGGATCTTCGCCCTCGACACCCAGGGCCGGGTCACCACCTGGAACGCCGGCGCCGAGCGGATCAAGGGCTACAGCGAACAGGAAATCCTCGGCCGGCACTTCTCGCTGTTCTACCTGGCGGAAGAATGCCCGGCGCACCCGGACATGGCCCTGCGCGAAGCCACCCGCGACGGCCATTACATGGAAGAGGCCTGGCGCTGCCGCAAGGACGGCAGCCGCTTCTGGGCCAGCGTGGTGATCACCGCGCAGTATGACGCCAGCGGCGCGTTGCGTGGCTTCTCCAAGATCACCCGCGACATCACCGACCGCCGCGCCGCGGAAATCGCCCTGCGCACCGCCCGCGAGGAAGCCGAAAGCGCCAGCCGCGCCAAGAGCGAATTCCTCTCGCGCATGAGCCACGAACTGCGTACCCCGCTCAATGCCATCCTCGGTTTCGCGCAACTGCTGGACATGGACTCGCCGAGCGGCCAGCGGCCCCAGGTCGGCCATATCCTGCGCGCCGGCCAGCACCTGCTGACCCTGATCAACGAGGTGCTGGACATTGCCCGCATCGAGGCCGGGCACCTGGCGCTGAATGTCGAGCCGATCGCCCTGGCCGCGGTGCTGCACGAGGCCCTGACCCTGGTCTCGCCGATGGCCACCGACGCCGGCATCCAGCTGGCCGCCCTGCCCGCGCTGAGTGAGCACAGCGGGGTGATCGCCGACCGCCAGCGGCTGATCCAGGTGCTGCTCAACCTGCTGTCCAACGCCATCAAGTACAACCGGCCCCAGGGCCAGGTGCGGATCGCGGTCAAGGTCCTGGACACCCGGGTCGAGGTGGCGGTCAGCGACACCGGCGCCGGCATTCCCCTGGAGCGCCTGGACCAGTTGTTCCGTCCCTTCGAACGCCTGGGCGCCGACCCGCGGGTGGAAGGCACCGGCCTGGGCCTGGCCCTGAGCAAGAGCCTGCTGGAAATGATGGACGGCAGCCTGCGGGTGCACAGCACGCCGGGCCAGGGCTGCTGCTTTACCTTGCAACTGCCCTTTGTCCAGGTGGCCGCGGCCGGCACGCGCCTGGCCCTGGAGCAACAGCTACCGGCGGCGGTGCTGCCGGCCCGGGCCGAGGCCGTGGCATACCGGGGCCAGGTGCTGTGCATCGAAGACAACCTGTCGAGCCTGGCGCTGATCGAAACCCTGCTGCAACGCCGCCCGGGCATTCGCCTGCTGTCGAGCATGCAGGGCCAGATGGGCCTCGACCTGGCGCGCCAGCATGCACCGCAACTGATCCTGCTGGACGTCAGCCTGCCGGACCTTGCAGGCCTGGAAGTGCTGCGCCGGCTGCGGGAATCGCCGACCACCGCCAGCACCCCGGTGCTGATGATCACCGCCGACGCCAGCGCCCTGACCCACCGCGCCCTGTTGCAGGCCGGGGCCACGGCGATCCTGACCAAGCCCATTCATATCCCGGCGTTTCTCGCCCACCTTGAGCAACATTTACCGGAGCCCGCATGAACCATGATTTGCGCATCCTGATCATCGACGACCAGCGCCCCAACCTCGAGCTGATGGAGCAGCTGCTGGCCCGCGAAGGCCTGCACAACGTGCTGAGCAGCACCCAGCCGCTACGCACCCTGGAGCTGTTCAACAGCTTCGAGCCGGACCTGGTGATCCTCGACCTGCACATGCCCGAATTCGATGGCTTCGCCGTGCTCGAACAGCTCAACCGACGGATCCCGGCCAACGATTACCTGCCGATCCTGGTGCTGACCGCCGACGCCACCCGCGACACCCGCCTGCGTGCCCTGGCCCTGGGCGCCCGCGACTTCATCAGCAAGCCGCTGGACGCCCTGGAAACCCTGCTGCGGATCTGGAACCTGCTGGAAACCCGCGCCCTGTACAAAGCCCTGCGCCAGCAGGTGCCGGCGCAGCAGATCGAGCTGCTGCGCCGGCATCGGCAGTGAGTGGGCTGACTAACGATTTGTTAGGCATCGCTACTGCCAAGGACTGCGATCAAACGGGGAGATGATAGGACGTAAATATGGATCGGGTCTGCGCAAGGAATGGGCATGAAGGGTTCAGATGCAGACGAGCGTTTTCAAGTGCCTTGACCGCTAAACCTTCCAGGCGTGCCTGCTGCCCGGCATTGCTGGCATACAAGACTTCTTCACTCAGTGCCAAAGCCTGCTGGATGGCAGCCTCAACCATTACCCTGGAAATATTTCGCTTATCGACAAGGTCACCCCTTAACAACCCATACACCTCAATCGAAGCTTCTCCTTTATCGCTCATGGCGCGAACCAGGCCTTCGCCAAAAAACTCAAGATGCAACGCTGGATCGTCGACGCAGGGGTTAAGCAACAAGGGCTCCTCTTGGCTCGGCACCTGATGGTCCGTCCACCTTAACCTCTCGTCCCTGACGGGAAAAAGGTTGCCCTTGCCCGTGACCGCTTGCTTCTGCTTGCCAATGGGCTGCTTACGCCGCCTATTGCAATCGATGCAGGACGGCAACAAGTTGTACCAGTCTGCAGCGAGCCAGTAATACCCCTTTTTGGACAGTTTATTGTTCTTGGTGATGTAGCCGGATTTGGGCCTGAAATGTTCAATATCGGTGGGTGACGAGGCAGCATAATCGACCTCGCAGTAAGCGCACTTCTTATTGAATAGGCTTCGTAGCGCGATAACGACATCGACTCTTTTATAAGCCTTGTATCTGACACCCTTGCCAAGCGCCTTGATCGCCGCCTGTGTTTCCTTGCCGCCAATGGAGTTGGGACCGTCAAGACTTGGAGGCGGTGTGACGGGCTTTGAAACTTTAATCATTGCTCGCTCTCCTCAAATCCGTCCCCCTCGGCTTTCTGGATCGACAACCTTCCCCACAACTCCTGCATCTTCTTTAATGACGCCTCTTTTTCGCCATCAGGCATACTTTCGCGTTGGTATTTCCTTGCGGCGATATATTGGTCTGCCGTTTCAAATACCAGTTGTTCCCTTGCGGTTACGCCGAATTTCCTTGATGTTCCCAAGTGTTGCTTCAGCGCTGCGAGCTTTGTTTCTTCAGCAACAGTCCGCTCAGTTTTCCCAAGCAGTTTATAGTAGTCTTCAAACGCCTGATCCATTTCCAAATCTTCGGTCGAATTAAGTCCGAAGTACTCCGAGGACAAGATTTGATCGACTCGCATATGCCGTGGCGATGGCAAATCTTCATCGGAGAAGTCAAGCATCAATACATCGCCATCGATGGTTCGTGACAAGACCCCTATCTCATTGGCATCTAGCCCTTTCAGGGTCAACGGATCATGGCTGGTGGCAATGAACTGAATACGTGGAAATACTTCACGCAGGCGCTGAACTATTTTCATCTTCCAGCGGGGATGAAGATGCGCATCTATTTCGTCAATCAGTACGATGGCTTCGGCTTGTGAAATGTCCGACCAGCCGCCTCGTCGCAAGATGCCGATAATGTCCAACGCCAGAGAAATGATCGCTCGATAACCACTGCTGATCGAAGATAACCCGCCAATATCATTGGGGCTTTCAACCAACACTTCACCTTTTTTTCTGATGATCCGTGCCCCATCGGGCCTCGGAAGCAACGAGGTCAACGCATTGGCAATATTCTCGAACTCATTGTCCTGAGCCTGGTTCAGCCAAGGGTTTCCCGCATCGAGGGTATGCCAATGATTGAAAAGATTCCTGACCTTGCTGCGCGCTCTGAAACTGCTTTCCTCGTGCAATTGCTCATCAAAGACTCGAATCGACCCATAGGCCAGGACCATGACTTTAGGCTCGGGCGGGTCGACACTGATCCTGTTGTATTTTCGATCAAGGCTCAAGGTTATGGGTCTTGAGAGACCGGTCAGATAAATAAGCACGGTTCCGATATCGGCATCGGTTTTCAGCAATGAATCGGCCGTTATACCCAGTTCATCGACACCGTTCTGTCCAATCAGAGCGGCCGCGATGACCTGCAGCAGGGTGCTTTTTCCCGTGCCGTTTTCTCCGAGAAACATAAACCAGGAGCCAACGCTGTCACTGGATGGTGCCAGGGAAGCATCAAGTTTTTTAATGGTGCGGATATTGGAGACTTCGACCCTTTCAATGTATTGAGTCCTTTGATACAGCTGAACAGGCGGTTTGGCTTCTTCAATCGAAAACGATTCGAACTCCTGGGTCTGACGATCCAGTTCGTCAGAAATTTTATTAATATCCCCGACCGAATAGCTTGAGGGCGATGTCTCGTCAAAATCCGCCCCTCCCAGAGCTCTTTGCAGTTTTTTCAAAAAGCCAGGGTCATTTTCGGATTGCAATGCGACCCAGCTATTGAACAGTTGCCGACGCATGGCGGAAAACGGATAGGTTTCACCACACTGAGCTTCAATCAATCTGAGTTGCGCCGCAGTCAGGTTTCTTTTAGTGATTGCGGAAACCAGCGAGTGCAGCTTGGACCACTCATCCTTGCGCAGTGAAACCAAGCTGGGTCTATTTAGCCCGATAACATCGATTGTAATCCTGGCCTTCCCGTCCAGCCCCGCGATACGGCCGTCTTCCAGAAAAACAAATCGATCAGTCAAATCGTCTTCAGCGGGATTCAGAAGCTGAGCATTCTCCTCGACCTCAGGGCCATTGAACTGCAAGCGACGACCATATACAGGAAACTTCTGACCTTTCAGATTGTTGCACTCGACACAGGCAGGCAAGAAGTTACTCCATTGAAAAGCGAGCCACCAATACGGGGCATCCTCGTTCGTTTCGTCGGGCTCCAGATAAGCCAGTTTGGGTCTGAAATGATCGACCACCAGATTGCTGCTGAGTTGCTCGCAGTAAACGCACTTGTTAACGCCTTGCTGTAACCACTTTTCTTCGGCCGCATGCACAAAAAGAGCAGTAAACCGTTGAATATCAGGCCTCGAGACGAACCCGCCTTTTGTCGATCTCGAAAAATATGCTGTCGCATCTTTATATGTCTTATGAGCTTCACGGGTCGAAAAGAAGGCCGGTTCAGACCCCACGTTATATCTGATCATGCTCCCTCCGGTGATCATCCGACTCATGACGAGACTGGCATCGGAAAACAGTGAAAAGACACGCTCCGCTACACAAAGCTCCCGGCCACCTAATCACGTTTTTGTTCTTACAATTGGTGCTGGTCAAGCTTGGCAGAGTCGAAAACATGATCAATCAGTGCGCTATCAATCCGCAGCAGGTTTTCAGGTGCATATTTCAGCTGGTCGCCCCGCGGCTGCCCGGTGGTCAACGGCCCTTGCAAGCGCGTCATCACGGATTCATGCACCCAGACTTTCTGTCCGGGCTCAGGCTCGGGAATCACCCGCGCTCTGGGTTTACCGAATGGCGGCATCGAACCGAACTTGAGGGTTCGGGTGTGCGTCTTGCTGTCCCACCTCAAGCGCGGCGTCCACTCAGCAATCATCCACAGCCGGGACAGCGATTGGTGGGCTTGTGCCAGAGGATCCGGCACCGGACAGGCCGATGGATACAGTTCACCACGGCACGCCGCGACGTCAATGTTCAACCCGGCCTCCAGGCTCTCGCCGATCATCCAGCGCAAGGCAATCAGGGCCAGCTGAGATTCTTCCAACGGATAGCCACCACCGACATCACAATGCACGCCGGCAAACCACACCTGTTTCAGGTCGTCGGCCTTGGTGACACTCCACAGGTTCTGGCGGAAAAAACAGCGTCGCTCGTCAATGGACACGCCATGACGGACAGTGCGCACGCCAGGATTGTTGGCAGTGTAGGGAACGACTAGCGGATCATAGACCCAGCCCACCGAGCTCACGGTGTCGAACAACCCCAGAAAGTGCACATCGACATCCTGGGAGAAGGTCTTCTTGAACTGCGTCATCAAGGGAAAGTTCGGCCGTTTGCGCGCGGTCAGACGCCACCAGATATAGCTCCCTGCCCGACTGAGAGACGGGTCGGGCGCACCTTTCTCGGAGCGGGTTCGGGTGGTCAGCAATGACCAGGCGAAATCCAGCTGTTGAACCTGACGGGGCGGAAGCAGCCCGAGCGTCTGGATCATGGCCGCCAGGACCCGAGCGGCATAGGAGCCTCGAGAGAAGCCGTAGATAAATATCTGATCGCCTTTCTGATAGTTCTCCATCAGAAAACGGTAGGCGTTGAGCACGTTACGCTTGATTCCCCAGCCAAACGCCAACCCGGCGATTCGCGACGGTACCTTCTGCCATTCGAACAGGGTTTCGCTGAGCCCGAACGTACCCACGCCCTGATCGTAATAGGTCAGAACCGTATCGCTGTTCTTGGGCAAGGACCGAAACACCCGGAGGACATTGGTAGGTTTGTCACAGAAACGGTTGTTCGTTCCATCGATACAGACAATCAGTTGGCGCGCCATGATCTGTGTGCTCTCCGCAACCTTGTTGCCCGAATGGCAGTCAAGTGGGGTTCCCGCGCTGCCAATCGGCCAAGCGAGGACCTGTGTGGCCCCACATCCGTGTCATGCCAACCTGCGGTAAATCGTGGAGGACTATTCAAGGCATAGCAGTATTAATGGCGCCTGGCCATAAAGCCCTCAGCAATACCCTCCTCAATCAGGAGGATCGCTCAACGACAGCTCGGCGCTAGAACCTGCCGCCCAATGGATACTCGATCGCCAGCCGCAGCTGGTCGGCATCCAGCTCGGCCTGGGCTTTATTGCCGCGGTGCACGGCGTGGCGCAGGGTGACGGCGAGGTTTTTCGCCGGGCCGGACTGCACCACGTACTTGGCCTGCAGGTCACGTTCCCAGTGCTTGCCGCCTTCGCCGTAGCCCAGCCAGGCGTAGCCGCCGCGCGGGTCCATATGGCTGCCGTCGATGCCGCTGCCGCGCACGTACAGGGCGCTGAAGGTCAGGCCGGGCACGCTGTAGCCGGCCATGTTGAGGTCGTAGCGGGCCTGCCAGGAGGCTTCCTCAGGGGCGTTGAAGTCCGACAGGGCCACGGCGTTGCTCAGCAGGATCGCGCCGCGGGTGAC
The DNA here is from genome assembly GCF_002843625.1 of Pseudomonas sp. 09C 129. Taxonomy (NCBI): domain Bacteria; kingdom Pseudomonadati; phylum Pseudomonadota; class Gammaproteobacteria; order Pseudomonadales; family Pseudomonadaceae; genus Pseudomonas; species Pseudomonas sp. 09C 129. The sequence goes on from NZ_CP025261.1 coordinate 4,042,138, forward strand.
GTAGTCGTAAGGCGTGTCGCCGTCGACCTTCTGGTAGCCCAGGCCAAAACTGTGGGCGCCGCTCTTGTAGGTCGACATCAGGCTCCAGGTGGTGTTGTCGATGCGCCCGGACAGGGCCTTGCCGGTGTCCTGGGTGCGGTACAGGTTGAAGTCGAACGTCAGGTCCTGGCCCTGGCTCAAAGGAAGGTTGTAGAGCGCGCCGAGGTACTGCTGGCGCCAGGTGTCTTCGTACAGGGCGCTGAACAGGCTGGCGTTGAGGCCCTTGATTGCCGTATTGCGCACACCGACCAGGTCGAAGCTGTCGCCCTGCTGGCCATTGGAATAATTGACCACGAACCCCTGGTCGTGGCTGGTGGCGTTGCGGTCGGTGCTTTCGTTGAAGTGGCCGCCGTACAGGGTGGTGTCGCTCAGCTCGCGGCTGGTGAGGAACCAGCCGGTGGCGGTCTCGGGCAGCAGGCGGCTGTCGGAGGAACCGAACACCGGGGTCTTGACCCGCTGCTCGCCGTAGCGCAGTTCGGTGGAAGAAAAACGCAGCTTGGCCACCGCGCCGCCGCGGCTGAACTCGTCCTTGGGATGGCCGTCGTTGTCCACCCCCAGCAACCGCGCCTTGCCGGCCCGGCCACCGCCGCTGTCGAGTTTCCAGCCGGAATACACATGGGCGTCCAGGCCGAAGCCGAGCGTGCCCTGGGTGAAACCGGAGCTGTAGTCGGCCATCAGGCCGTAGGCCCACTCCTCGGCCAGGTCGCTGCGTTCGGCGCGGGGCTTGTAGGCGTTGCGCGCGCCGTTGCTCAAGGAGCCGTGACGATAGTCGCGACGGTCGTAGAGGCTGCGGTTGAACAGGCTCCACTGGCTGTCTTCGATAAAGCCCTTGGCATTGTCCTGCTCCGCGGCCAGCGCGAGCAGGCTCTGGCCTCCCCAATGCCAAAAAAATGCCAACAACAGGGTGTGTCGGGTCAAGGTCTTCACTGTGGAACTCCCGAAAATCGATAAATGGCGGGCGATAAGAGGCAGTGCGCCGCTATACGGGCGCACCACCGGGATCCCACTCAGAGGTATTTGAGGATCGCGATATCGCGGCGACGCTGCTTGAGGCCGGCGAACCAGCGCGTCGGGAAGAACAGCAGCACACCGAGGACCAGGCTCCACAGCCAGACGCCGGACAGGTTGTCGAAGCCGTAGTAAGTGCCCTGGTTGGCGCCCCAGATGGCCACGGCCACCAGGTACATGGCCTTGAGCACGTACAGGTGCAGCAGGTAGAAGAACATCGGCGCGCCGCCGTAGATCGCCAGTTGCGCGGTCGACCAGCGCGCCTGGACCTTCTCGAAGTACGCCAGGAGGATCAGCCCCAGGCCCAGGGTCGGCATCAGGAACATCAGCGACGGCGGGTACTTCTTGGCGCTCATGAAGCTCATGAAGGTGCGCAGCGCATCGCCGGTCTGCACCCAGGGCTTCTCGCCGTAGACGTTCAGGTAGCGGATGAACACGAAGGCCACCAGCAGGCCGACACCGACCTTGAGCAGCCGCGAAATCCGCGCCGCCGGCTGCACGTCCTTGCCGAACCACGGGCCGATGGCCCAGCCCAGCAGGATCACGCCGATCCATGGCAACACCGGGTAGGTGGTGCGGGCGCGGGTGAACTCGGTGATGTCGATGAACACCCGCTGGTGCAGGATCGACCAGGGCACGAAGAACGGTGACTCGGGGCCCACCACCACATCATCCAGCAGGTTGTGCCCGGCGACGATGGCCACCCCCAGCACGATCAGCCAGCTGCGTTTGAAGTGCAGCAGGCCGGCCAGCACGATCATGCAGATGCCGATGCACCAGATCACCTGCAGCCACAGGGTCTTGGGCGGGAACTCGGCGTTCCAGGCAAAACACACGAAGGTCAGTTCGAGGAACACCAGGAACAGGCCGCGCTTGAGCAGGAACACCGAGGTTTCCCCGAGGCTGTGTTTCTGGCTGTAGAGCCAGGCCGACAGGCCGGTGAGGAAAATGAACACCGGCGCGCAGATCTCGCTGAGCATGCGGGTGAAGTACAGGTCCGGGGTCACGCTCAGGGCGTCGATCGGGTCGGTGACCTGGCGATGCAGGAGGAAGGTCTCGCGCACGTGGTCCACCAGCATGCACAGCATGACGAAGCCACGCAGGGCGTCGATCGCCAGCATCCGTGTGTTGGCCTTGGCCACGCTGCCCGCCAGCGCAGGGGACGCAACGCCCGCCTGCCCTGCCAATCCAGTAGAAAGAGTCATATCAGTCACTCATGTTGAAGGTCGTTGAACCTGGGCAAAACCCTGTCGCCGACTCGGCACAGGGGGTCGGGACACGGGGTCAGGATTGCTTTTTCAAGCGCGTGACTTCCGAGGCCGGCAGCGTTGAAGGCGCCCGTGGCAACGGCGGCTTGCCCTGTGGCTGGTGGAACGACAACGTGGAACTGAAGCTCTTGAGGTCGTAGGCCTCGGCCTGGTTGTCCGGGCCCTGGCGGGTGCCCGGGGTGCGGTCCTTGTATTCGGCGGCCACCACGTAGGTGCCCTGCCACGGCAGCGCGAAGCTGACCTTGCCGTCCTTGTCGCTGGTCTGGGTGAAGACTTCGCCCGAGCCGGTTTCCAGGATCACGGCCTGGGCGGCCAGCGGCTTGAGCCCATAGAACACCTGGAACTGCGCCTGGCCCGCGGCGGCCACGCCGGTGGGAACGATGTCCAGCGCCAGTTCCGGCTGGCGCGCGCGCAGGTCGCCGACCCAGCGGGTGGCGGGCGTCCAGTAGGTCTTGAGGGTCTTGCCGCCTTCGTGCAGGTCGAAGATCGGATACTGCGTGTCCTGCGCCAGCAGGCTTTCGTCGGCCTTGGGCTGATGGCCGACGCTGAACGACTGGCGTTGCAGGCTCAGCCCCAGGGCAGGATTCGCCGCCGACCAGCCCTTGAGCTGGCGAAAGCGGTCGAGGCCGCCGGGGGTCACTTCCAGCATGTTCTTGTCGTACTCGCCGTAATACAGCGTCAGGGGCTGCCCCGGCGTGTGCTCGTACCAGATCTGGTGGGCCTGGGTACCGCCGGCCAGCATCAGCGCGCCCAGCCCTATCAATGTGTTTGCCGTGCTCTTGTGCATCGTGTTGCGCTCCTTTGTGCTCTCATTCAACGAATCGCCGCCCCCGCTCTGATGGCGTTGAACTTCCCGGGGAGACGATGCGCACCTACCACTGGCTGGCATTACAGCGCAGGCCGTTCTGTGCTTTGTTCCGATTTGCCGCGGCACACGCCCGTCGCCTGCTGTTTTCTCGGGACAAACAGCGATTTATGCGGTGTGCGCCAGGCTGAAGCATCCAGGGGTCAGCGGTGCGTGGATTGTCCGATCGGGGTGCACGCGGGGCTTTCATGCCCGGTATTGCTTCCTTGCGCGCCACCCGCTGTCACTCACGGGCCCGGCAAAAGGCCGGCCCAGACGCAAGCGCGCCCGGTCAGGGGCGCGCGTGAGGGTGATTGATCAGGCGACAAAATGTTATCAGATAACATTTCGTTTTGAGAGAAGAACGCGTCAGTGGCGCAACAATTTACGCAGGGGCACGCCGTCCTTGAGGACCGGCGACTTGATGACGATGTAGCTGAAGTACTTGGAGATGCCGATGTTCTTGTCCAGCAGGCTTTCCACCACCTCCTGGTAATGCTGGATGCTGCGGGTCATGAACCGCACCAGATAGTCGTAGCCGCCGCTGATCAGGTGACACTCGAGCACCTCGTCCACCAGGCGGATATTCGACTCGAACTTGGCGAAGTCTTCGCGCTTGTGGTCGCTCAGGGTGATCTCGGTGAACACCATGACCGAGTCGGTGATCTTGGCCAGGTTCAGGTGCGCCTTGTAGCTGGAAATGTAGCCGGCCGACTCCAGGCGCTTGACCCGCTGCAGACACGGACTGGCCGACAACCCCACGGCGTCGGCGAGGCTGACATTGGTCATGCGTCCGTCTTTTTGCAGCTCAACCAAGATGTTGATATCAATACGGTCCAGTTTGACTAAACCTTCCATCGTTTACCTCTTGATTGCTGTGGGATGCAATCGACAAGCAAGATCAGCGCCGTAACGACGCCTGATGCTGGGCCACCAGGTCGGCCATGCTGTTGATACAGTAGTCGGCGGCGCAGGGTTGCGGATTGCGGCTGCCGGCGCGGCAAATCAGGCACAGGCCCGCCGTCGCTTGCGTCGCGGTGGCCGGCGGCCGGGTCACCTGGAGAATGTCCTCGGCGCGCAGGTCGTTGTCCGCCAGCCACTGGCGATCCTGCAACGGCTGGCTGGCCAGGGAGATGAAGTCGTCCTGGGCGATCCCCAGCCGCTCGCACAACAACGCGCGGTCCTCGGCATCGCGATCGCCCAGCACCAGCAGGCGATAGAACTTGCGCAGGTACAGCATCGCCCCCGGCGCATCCTCGAACAGCGACCAGCCCGCCACCGAACGGGCGAAGCTCATGCCCTCCTCCCAGGACGCCTTCAGGCCCCAGCGCTCGGCCAGCTGGCGATGGGCGAAACACAGCAGACCGCTGAACCCCAGCTCGGCGAAACGCGGGTACAGGCCCCGCACCGTTTCGGCGAATTCGCCCAGCACCTGTTCCTTGTCCGCCTGCCCGCGGCGACTGTCGAGCAAGGGCTGCAAGGCGGCCCAGACCCCCGAGTCGCGGTCCACCAGGACCGCGTCGCAGTCGATCAGCAACGCACGATAATCAGTCAGCCCCATGGCGTGTACAGCCTCCTATGATGCGTTCCATCGATCCATGCTCCAAAAATGCCCACCGGTGGCGCCCGGCAGCCCGGCGCCGACCGGGGCATCAGCTCAGTTCAAGACTCGTGCCAGCGCGGCGTCGAGAATCGCCAGGGCTTCGTCGATCTGCTCGGGGGTTGTTACCAGCGGTGCCAGGAAGCGCAGGACGTTACGGTGGACCCCGCACTTGATCACCAGCAACCCGCCCAGGCGCGCCTGGTCGATCAGGCGCTGCGTCAGCTCGGCATCCGGGCTGCGCGCCGCGTCGTCCTTGACCAGTTCCAGCGCCAGCATGAAGCCGCTGCCACGCACATCGCCGATGCACGGGTACAGCCGCTGCAGGCGCAGCAACCCTTCGCGCAGACGCAAGCCCAGCGCCACGCCGCGGGCCAGCAACTGTTCCTCTTCGTAGGCATCCAGCACCGCCAGCGCCGCGGCGCAGGCCAGGGCGTTGCCGCCGTAGGTGCCGCCAAGACCGCCGGGCAGCGGCGCGTCCATGATCTGCGCCTTGCCCACCACGCCGGACAGCGGCAAGCCGCCGGCCAGGCTCTTGGCCACGGTGACCAGGTCCGGCTGGATGCCGGCGTGCTGGAAGCCGAACCAACTGCCGGTGCGACCGAAGCCCGTCTGGATTTCATCGAGGATCAACACGATACCGTGTTGCGTGGCCAGAGCGCGCAAGGCCTGGAGGAACTCCACCGAAGCGGCGAGGAAACCGCCGTCGCCCTGCACCGGCTCGATGATGATCGCCGCCACGCGCTCGGGCGCGACCTGGGTGGCGAACAGCTCCTGCAACGCCTGCAGGGCCATCTCGCTGCTGACCCCACGATAGGCGTTCGGGTACGGCGTATGGAACACCTCGGGGGCAGTGCCGAAGTTCTGTTTGTACGGCTGGCTCATGCCGGTCAGCGTGCTGCCGAGCAAGGTGCGGCCATGGAAACCACCACGAAAGGCGATCACCGCCGGACGCTGGGTATGGGCGCGGGCGATCTTCACCGCGTTCTCCACGGCCTCGGCGCCAGAGGTGAAGAACGCCGCCTTGTAGGGCTCGGCGCCGCCGATCATCTGGCTCAGGCGCCGGGCCAGGTCCAGGTAGGGTTTGTAGGCCACCACCTGGAAGCAGGCGTGGGAGACTTTCTGCAACTGCGCCTGCACCGCCGCCACCACCCTGGGGTGGTTGTGGCCGATGTTCAACACGCCGATGCCGCCAACGAAATCCAGATAGCGCTCGCCGTCCACGTCCCACACCTGGGAGCCCTCGGCGCGGTCGATGACCAGCGGATGGGCAGTGACCACGCCCCGCGGCACGAACCGATCGCGCTGCTGGAGCCAATGAGGTGTTTCGTCGACCTTGCTATTCATGGCGTTCCTCATACTGAGCCAAGCAACCGGGAAGCGGTTGCGATGGCTTCAGATTAAGGCTTCGGCGGAACCGACTCAGCCGAACTTGGCCCCTGAGAAATCCGGATCCACTGTTTTCACCCCGGCAAACGGCAGATTCCTTCAGCCCCGCCGAATCTGCCGACCAGGGCCTCGAAGCGTGCTGCGCAAGGCTTTCGGGCGCGGCCTTTCGACAGATCCTGCTTTGCCGTTGCGGCATCATGAAAGCATCCCCCGTCGATCAGGAACCGCCCATGGCCCTTCTCTATAAAGCTGACCCCGTGCGTGGCGAACGCTGGCGAGCGCTGTTCGCCGAACAGGCCCCGGACATTCAATGGCGTGCCTGGCCGGACCTCGGCAACCCCGAGGACATCCGCTACCTGGCGGCCTGGCAGGCGCCGGACGACCTGAGCCTGTTGCCTAACCTGGAAGTGCTGTTCGCCCTCTCGGCCGGGGTCGATCAACTGGACCTCGCGCGCCTGCCGCCGGACTTGCCGGTGGTGCGCCTGCTGGACCCGGGCATCACCCGGGGCATGTGCGAATACGCCAGCTTCGCCGTGCTCAGTCTGCACCGCGACATGCTGCGCTACCGGCAGCAACAGCTCGCCCGCTGCTGGCAGGCGCACCTGCTGCAACCGGCGGCGCAACGCCGGGTCGGGGTCATGGGCCTGGGGCAACAGGCGCAGCAGATCCTCGCCACCCTGCGGCCGCTGGGGTTCGCCCTGTCCGGCTGGGCCCGCAGCGCCCACCGCATCGACGGCGTGCAGTGTTTTGCCGGCAACCGGCAGTTGCCGGCCTTTCTCAGCCAGTGCGACATCCTGCTGTGCGTGTTGCCCCTGACCGAACAGACCCAGGGCATCCTCGACCGCACGCTGTTCCGTCAGCTACCCCGTGGCGCGGCGCTGATCAATATGGGCCGTGGCGGCCACCTGGTGGAGCAGGACCTGCTCGACGCCCTGGCCAGCGGCCAGCTCAGCGGCGCGGTGCTCGACGTCCTGCAACAGGAACCGGCCCCGGCCGAACACCCGTTCTGGGATCACCCGCAGATCCTCCTGACCCCGCACATCGCCGCCATGACCCAGCCGCAAAGCGCCTTCGCCGTACTGCTGGACAATATCCGCCGCCACCAGCGCGGCGAACCGATGCTCGGGCAGATCGACCGGACCCAGGGCTACTGACCCCCCACGATCGCTGTAGCCGCTGGCGCAGCCTGCGATCGGCGGCGCAGCCGTCGCAAAACCGCTGACCGCGGTGCATCAGGTCGATCCGGGATACAGCCTGGCGGGCTAACGCCCGATCGCAGCCTTCGGCAGCGGCTACAGGGCTTGGCGTTCAGCAGGAAAACCGAGATCGCTGTAGCCGCTGGCGCAGCCTGCGATCGGCGGCGCAGCCGTCGTGAAACCACTGGCCGCGGTGCATCAGGCCGACCCGGGATACAGCCTGGCGGGCTAGCGCCCGATCGCAGCCTTCGGCAGCGGCTACAGGGCTTGGCGTTCAGCAGGAAAACCGAGATCGCTGTAGCCGCTGGCGCAGCCTGCGATCGGCGGCGCAGCCGTCGCAAAACCGCTGACCGCGGTGCATCAGGCCGATCCGGGATACAGCTTGGCGGGCTAACGCCCGATCGCAGCCTTCGGCAGCGGCTACAGGGCTTCGGCAATCGCCGCGCCGACGTCTTGGGTCGAGGCCTGGCCGCCCAGGTCCGGGGTGATCGGGCCCTGGGCGATCACCTGTTCGATGGCCTTGAGAATGCCGTCGTGGGCGTCGCGGTAGCGCTGCTCACCATTGCCGAGGAAATCCAGCATCAGCGCGCCGGACCAGATCATCGCGATAGGGTTGGCGATATTGCGCCCGTAGATGTCCGGCGCCGAGCCGTGCACCGGCTCGAACAGCGACGGGAAGCGCCGCTGCGGGTCGAGGTTGGCCGAAGGCGCGATGCCGATGGTGCCGGCACAGGCCGGGCCGAGGTCGGAGAGAATGTCGCCGAACAGGTTGGAGGCCACCACTACGTCGAAACGCTCCGGCTGCAAGACAAAACGCGCGCAGAGAATGTCGATGTGCTGCTTGTCCCAGCTGACCTGCGGGTACTGTTCGGCCATCAGCGCCGTGCGCTCGTCCCAGTACGGCATGCTGATGGAAATCCCGTTGGACTTGGTCGCCGCCGTCAGGCGCTGGCGCGGCCGGGTCTGGGCCAGGTCGAAGGCGTACTGGAGAATGCGGTCCACGCCACGCCGGGTGAACACCGACTCCTGCAGCACCAACTCATGCTCGGTGCCCTCGAACATCTTGCCGCCCACCGAGGAATACTCGCCCTCGGTGTTCTCGCGGATCACCACGAAATCGATGTCCCCCGGCTCGCGCCCGGCCAACGGGCACGGCACCCCGGGGAACAGCCGCACCGGGCGGATATTCACGTATTGGTCGAAGTCGCGGCGGAACTTGAGCAACGAACCCCACAGGGAAATATGGTCCGGCACCTTGTCCGGCCAGCCCACGGCGCCGAAGTAGATGGCGTCGAAATCCTTGAGCTGCTCGAACCAGTCCCCGGGCATCATCTGCCCGTGCTCCAGGTAGTAATCGCAGTGCGCCCAGTCCAGCACCTCGATCTCCAGGTCCAGCCGCCACTTGCGCGCCGCCTGCCGCAGCACCCGCAATCCTTCCGGCAGCACTTCCTTGCCGATCCCGTCGCCGGCGATGGCGGCGATCCTGAATGCCTTGCTCATGTCGCATGTCTCCTCGAAGTCGGTGCGGGCGGGTCACAGGCCGCCGATGTGAAAAGCCTTGATCTCCAGGTATTCGTCCAGGCCGTACTTGCTGCCTTCGCGGCCCAGGCCCGATTGCTTGATGCCGCCGAACGGCGCCACTTCCATGGAGATGATCCCGGTGTTGAGGCCGACCATGCCGAACTCCAGCGCTTCGCCGAAACGCCAGGAGCGGCGCAGGTCCTGGGTGAAGTAGTAGGCGCCCAGCCCGTAAGGCGTGGCATTGGCGATGGCCAGCGCCTCGGCCTCGTCGTGAAAGCGCATCAGCGGCGCCACCGGGCCGAAGGTTTCCTCGTGGGCCAGGAGCATCTCGGTGCTGGCCTCGCCCAGCACCGTGGGCAGCACGAACTGGCTTTCGCCCTGGGGAATCGCGCCGCACAGCAGGGTCGCGCCCTTGCCCAGGGCGTCGTCGATATGCCGGGCGACCTTGCTCACCGCCGCGGCATTGATCAGCGGGCCGATGCTCACGCCCGGTTCCAGGCCGTTGCCGACCTTGAGCTTGGCCACCTCCTCCACCAGGCGCTGGGCAAAACGTGCGTAGATGCCGTCCTGGACCAGGATGCGGTTGGCGCAGACGCAGGTCTGCCCGGCGTTGCGGAACTTGCTCTGCATGATCCCGGCGATCGCCTGTTCCAGGTCGGCGTCGTCGAACACCACGAACGGCGCGTTGCCGCCCAGTTCCAGGCTCAGGCGCTTGATGTGCTCGGCGCTCTGGCGCATCAGCAGGCGGCCGACCGCGGTGGAACCGGTAAAGGAAATCTTGCGCACCGCCGGGTTGCCGGTCAGCTCTTCGCCAATCCCGGCCGGCATGCCGGTGAGCACACTGAACACCCCCGGCGGAATCCCCACCCGCTCGGCCAGCACCGCCAGGGCCAGGGCCGACAACGGCGTCAGGTCGGAAGGCTTGACGATGATCGGGCAACCGGCGGCCAGGGCCGGCGCGCATTTGCGGGTGATCATCGCGTTGGGGAAGTTCCACGGGGTGATCGCCGCGCAGACCCCCACCGGCTGCTTGAGGGTCAGCAAGCGCCGGTCGCCAGCGGGTGCCGGCAGGGTGTCGCCGCAGATGCGCCGCGCCTCCTCGGCGAACCATTTGACGAAACCGGCGCCGTAGCGGATTTCGCCCTGGGCTTCGGCGAAGGGCTTGCCCTGTTCGGCGGTCATGATCAGGGCCAGGTCGTCGAGGTTGTCGAGCATGGCCTGGTACCAGCGCTCCAGCAGCTGTGCCCGCTCCGCCGCCGGGCGCGCGCGCCAGGCCGGCCAGGCGCGTTCGGCGGCGGCGATGGCCAGGCGGGTCTGCGCGCCCTGCAGGGCCGGGACCCGGGCCAGGCATTCGCCGCTGGCCGGGTCGAGCACCGCCAGGGTCGCGCCATCGTCGGCGGCCACCCACTGCCCGTCGATGTAGGCCAGTTCCACCAAGAGGCTGGGGTCTTTCAAACGATTCTTGAGCATGGTCGAGTCCTGTTCCGAGACAGCCCCCAGTCTAAGCAGGCACCGCAGCCCAGGATGCTGAAAGCGCCGGGCCGACAGCGTCGGATGCTGAAAAACGCGGCGTCACAGCAGGCTCTACCGAGAACCTGAACACCGCCCTGTAGCCGCTGGCGCAGCCGTGGCAAAACAGATAACTGCGGTGCATCAGGCCGATCCGGGATACAGCCTTGGCGGGCTCACGCCCGATCGCAGCCTGCGGCAGCGGCTACAGGGGCCGGCGTTCGCCAGGGAAAACCGGGATCGATGTAGCCGCTGGCGCAGCCTGCGATCGGCGGCGCAGCCGTCGCAAAACCGCTGATCGCGGTGCATCAGGCCGATCCGGGATACAGCCTTGGCGGGCTGACGCCCGATCGCAGCCTTCGGCAGCGGCTACAGGGTTCGGCGTTCAGCAGGAAAACCGGGATCGATGTAGCCGCTGGCGCAGCCTGCGATCGGCGGCGCAGCCGTCGCAAAACCGCTGACCGCGGTGTATCAGGCCGATCCGGGATACAGCTTGGCGGGCTAGCGCCCGATCGCAGCCTGCGGCAGCGGCTGCTGGGGCCGGCTCAGCGTTTCAGGGAACCCAGCAGGCCTTCGAGAAAACGCTGGCCGGCGTCCATCTGGCTGACCTCGATGAACTCGTCGGGCTTGTGCGCCTGCTCGATGGAACCCGGGCCGCAGACCACCACCGGGATGTCCAGGCGCTGGTTGAACAGGCCGCCTTCGGTGCCGAAGCCGACCTTGGCGTAGCCGGTGCCGGGCGCGGCGAAGTCATGGAGGAAACGCACCGCCTCGACACTCGGATGGGTCTCCAGCCCCGGGTAGACATTCAGGGTTTCGATCTCGATGGCCGCCACCTCGGAAAGCTGGCGCGCCTCGCGTACGATCAGCTCGGCGCGTTCGCGCATCTGTTCGAGAAACTGCTCGAGATCGTCCGCCGGCAGGTTACGCACTTCGAAATCCAGGGTGCACAGGTTCGGCACTATGTTCAGCGCCTTGCCGCCAGCGATCTGCCCGACGTGCACGGTGCTGTAGGGAATGTCGTAGTCGGCGTCCCGCGCGCCCTGCTCGCGCAGGCGCTGCTGGCTCTCGCGCAAACCGGCGATGAAATCGCAGGCCAGCTGAATCGCGTTGGCCGCCAGCGGCGCCAGGGAAGAATGCGCTTCCTGGCCACGGCAATGGACGCGGTACGAGCCCTTGCCCTTGTGCCCGAGCACAAACTGCATATGGGTGGGTTCGCCGATCAGGCACAGGAACGGCCGCACCGGCGCCAGGTGCAGCACGTCCAGCAGCCGTCGCACGCCGACACAACCGATTTCCTCGTCATGGGACAGCGCCAGTTGCAGCGGCCGGCTCAAGGTGCAGTCCGCGGCATCGAGCATGGCGTCTATGGCCAGGGCGATAAACCCCTTCATGTCGCAGCTGCCGCGCCCGTACAGGCGCCCGCCCTGCTCGGTGACCTGGAACGCCGGCAGGCTCCAGGCCTGGCCTGCGGCGGGCACCACATCGGTGTGCCCGGACAGCAGGACCCCCGGCAACTCCCGGGGCCCGGTGCTGGCGAACAGGTTGGCCTTGCGCCCGCTTTCGTCCTTGACGACCAGCGACTCGATGCCCTTGCCCAGCAGCAGCTCGCGCACGTATTCGATCAGCGCCAGGTTCGACTCCGAGGACACGGTGTCGAAGGCGATCAGGCGCTTGAGGATCTCCAGTACCCGGGGTTTCATGAGGCCTTGCTCCGTTGTGCGGTAGTGCCGGCGAAGCGGCGAATCGAAAAGGCGTCGATCGAGGTGCCGGTGCTGCCGGTGGCGATCAGCTCGGCCATCACGTCGCCGACGCCCGGGCCGAGCTGGAAGCCATGGCCGCAGAAACCGAAGGCGTAGTACAGGCCGTCGACCTGGCCGCTGGGGCCCATGATCGGCAGCGAATCGGGCAGATACCCTTCGATGCCGCTCCACACGCGGATGATGTTGAGGTTGCCGACGCCCGGCAGCAGCCGGCGCATCTGCTGGATCTGGTTGAGGATGCTGCGCGGTTCGACCTGGGCGCGCCTGGTGAGCATGTCCGGTTTGCTGCGGTAGCCACCGCCGATGATGATGTTGCCGCGGGGAATCTGGCGGAAGTAGATCACCTCCTCGGGGATCTTGGTGTAGACCCCGATCACCGTCGGCAAGGCGTAAGGCACCGGCTCGGTGACCGCCATCTGCGGGCCGTTGGTGTCCAGCGGCACCGGTTCGCCGAACTGCTCGGAGAGCTTCTGGCCCCAGGCGCCGGCGGTGATCAGCAGGCGTTCGGCGCTGAACTGGCGGCCGTCGCTGGTGCCGACCAGGAACCCGCCGCCAACCTTCTGCACCTCGCTCACCTCGGTGCGTTCTTCGATCCGCGCCCCGGCGCGCACCGCCGCCCGGGCAAAGGCCGGGGCCGCCAGGCGCGGGTTGGCGTGGCCGTCATGGGGCGCGTAGGAGCCGCCCTTGACGTCCGGCCCGAGAAACGGGAAACGCTCGTGCAGCTCGCGGCCGCGGTAGATCTGCAGGTCCAGCTCACGCGCCTCGGGCGCCGCGGCATAGGCTTCCAGCTCGGCGATTTCGTCCTCGCGGTAGCACACCCGCATATGCCCGCTGGCGATGAACTCCAGGTCGTCATCGATCAGCTCCGGCAGGCGCTTCCACAAAGCCCAGGAACGGTTGGCCAGCTCCAGCTGGCCGAGATAACGGCCCTGGCGCCGCACGTTGCCGAAGTTCACCCCGCTGGCGTACTGGCCGATCTGGTCGCGCTCCAGCAGGGTCACCGACTGGCCGCGCCGGCGCAGGAAAAACGCCGCCGCCGAGCCCATCAGGCCGCCGCCGATAATCAGCACATCGGACTGTTGCACGGTCATGGCGTCACCTCCCCGGTGAGCATCGAAAGGGGTTTGACCGGGGCCTGGCCGCGCTGCCGGCCGACCTCCTGCACCGCGACCCCAGCCGCGGCGGCGATCACCTCGGCCCCGGCCTGGGAACAGTAGCGGCCCTGGCAGCGGCCCATGCCGACCCGACTGAAGGCCTTGGCGCGGTTGACCTCGCAGGCGCCCTTCTCGCGCACGGTGCGGCGCAGTTCGCCGGCGCTGATCATCTCGCACCGGCAGACGATGGCGGTGTCCGGCAGTGCCTTGGCCTGGGCGCTCGGCCAGGGAAAGGCCTGGGCCAGGCCCAGACGGAACTGGTCCATCACCGCCAGGGCCTGGCGCTGTTCGTCCCGTTCCGCGGCGTTGACCGGCAGTTGCAGATCCTCGAGCAGAGCCAGCGCCGAGAGGCGTCCAGCGTGTTCGGCGGCGTCGGCGCCACGGATCTTCGCCCCGTCGCCGGCGGCGTAGACCCCGTTGACGCTGGTGCGCCCGGCCTCGTCGAGTTCCAGCAGCCATTGGCTGGACGCCGGGTCGAAGGCCAGGCGGCAACCGGCGAGGTCGGCCAACTGGGTTTCCGGACGCAGGTGATAGCCCAGGGCCAGGGCATCGCACTCGACATCCAGGCTGTCGCCTTTGGCGGTCTTGACCTGCACCAGGCTGACCCCGCCCTGGACATCGCCCAGTACCCGGATCGGCTGGATGCCCAGGTGCACCGGGACCCGGGCCAGGCACAGCCGCGCCAGCAGCTTCATGCCGGTCCAGAGCAATCCCGGGCGCGCCAGCAGCTTCGGCAAGGCGCCGATACGCTTGCCTAGCGGCGAGGTGTCGAGCACCGCCGCGACCTGCGCCCCGGCCTTGAGGTACTGGCTGGCCACCAGGTACAGCAGCGGCCCGCTGCCCATGAACACCACGCGGTGGCCGATGGACACCGACTGCGCCTTGAGGGCGATCTGCGCGCCGCCCAGGCTGTAGGTGCCCGCCAGTTGCCAGCCTTCGAGCGGCATCAGGCGGTCGGTGGCGCCGGTGCAGAGGATCAGCGCGTCGTAGTCCAGGGTGAAGTGCCGGCCCTGGCTGACGCAGCACAGCTGCCCCGGGGTCAGGTTCCACGCCAGGGTGTCCGGGTGATAGTCGATGCGCGAGCGCAGGCGCTCGAAGCTGTCGTGCAGGGCCCGGGCCTTGTGCGCTTCGCTGCCGTACAGGGTGACGTAGTCGCGGCGAAAACCTTCGGGCTGGCGACGGTAGATCTGCCCGCCGTCGCGGCGATTTTCGTCGACCAGGGTCGGCACGATGCCGGCCGCCAGCAGGGTTTCGGCGCAGCGGGTGCCGGCCGGGCCGGCGCCGACTATCACCACCCGCGGCGCGCTGCCGGACGGGATGTTCAGCCGTGCAGTGGCCATACCGCCTCCGGTTGTGTGGTGAGAATGTCCAGGCCCTCGCGGACCTCGCTGGAACAGGCGCGCAGGCGCTCGCCGGCGCGGGTCCAGACCCAGCAGTCCTGGCAGGCGCCCATCAGGCAGAAGCCGGCGCGCCGGCCGGAATCGAACTCCGACTGGCGCAGGGCCGTCCCCTGGGTCAGCAACGCCACCATCAGCGTGTCGCCCTGCAATGCCTCGATGGGCTCCCCGTCCACCCGCAGCTGTACCGGCGCCCGTTCGCGCTCGCCCAGCCGTACAAAACGCCCCTTCATGCGTAGGCTCCCTCGGTCATGCCATTGAAGTTCTGTTGGCTCTGCAGCAACTCGCCGCTGTCGCGGTGGCAGAGGATCTCGCTGCCGCCGTCGATGGCGCGGCGGTTCGGCGCGGTGCGGTTGCACAGGCCGTCGATGCGCACCGGGCAGCGATTGAGGAAGGTGCACAGCTCCGGCACATTGGCCCTGGCGCCGATCGGCGGCAGGCTGGCGCAGGTGCTGCCGCAGCTTTCCAGCCAGCCCTGGCGCAGCTCCGGCACCGAGTGGATCAGCAGGTCGGTATAGGGATGGAACGGCGCCTGGCCGAAGGCCGCGCGGCTGCCGGCCTCGACCTTGTGCCCGCTGTACATCACCACGATGTCGTCGCACAGCGCGCGCACCGTGGAAATGTCGTGGCTGATGAACAGGTAGGACACCCCCAGCTCCTGGCGCAGGTCGCGCAGCAGTTCGAGGATCGCCGCGCCGACCACGGTATCCAGGGCCGACGTCACCTCGTCGCAAAGGATCAGGTCGGGCTTGGCCGCCAGCGCGCGGGCCAGGTTGACCCGTTGCTTCTGCCCGCCGGACAGCTCGTTGGGCCGCCGCTGCGCGAGCGTGCGCGGCAGCCGCACCAGGTCCAGCAGTTCGTCGATGCGCTGGCGCAGCGCCGCGCCCTTGAGGCCGAAATACATCTTCAGCGGCCGACTGAGAATGGCGCTGACGCTGTGCATGGGGTTGAGTGCGGTGTCGGCGTTCTGGAACACCATCTGGATTCGCCGGAACTGCTCGTCGGTGCGGCTCGACAGGCTGCCGCCCAGGGGCTGGCCATCGAAGGTCAGGTTGCCCAGGGCCGGGGCCAGCAGGCCAGCCACCACCCGCGCCAGGGTCGACTTGCCCGAGCCGGACTCGCCGATCACGCCGATGGCCTGGCCACGGCGCACGGTCAGGTCGATGTCCTCCAGCACGCGGATCATCGGCATGCCTTGCAGGTTCTTGTTGCCGTAGCCGGCGGTCAGGCCCTTGATGGTCAGCAGCGGCTGGTCCTCGGCGATATCGCTGGGCGGGCGAATGGTCGAGTCCGGGCGCGCGGCCGCCAGCAGGCTGCGGGTGTAATCGTGGGCCGGGCCCTCGAGCAGCGGCGCGGTGGCGCTCTGTTCGAGGATCTGGCCGCCGTTGAGCACCACGATCTGATCGGCCATCTGCGCCACCACCGCCAGGTCGTGGGACACATACACCGCCGTGGCCCCGCGTTCGCGCACCACCCGTTTGAAGGCGCGCAGCACGTCGATCTGGGTGGTGACGTCGAGCGCGGTGGTCGGTTCGTCGAGGATCACCAACAGCGGGTCGCTGATCAGCGCCATGGCCGCCATCACCCGTTGCAACTGGCCGCCCGAGACCTGGTGCGGGTAACGCTGGCCGATGTGTTCCGGGTCCGGCAGGGCCAGGTCGCGGAACAGTTCGATCGCCTTGGCTTCCAGGTTGGCGCGGCTGTCCAGGCCGTGGATCAGGGCGCCCTCCAGCACCTGGTCGAGCAGGCGCTTCGCCGGGTTGAAGGCCGCCGCCGCACTCTGCGCGATGTAGGACACACGATTGCCGCGCAGGCCCTGCAACTGCTCCTCGCCCAGGGCCAGCATGTCGTGTTCGCCGACCCGCACCACCCCGGACGCCAGGCGACAACCGCGGCGGGCATACCCCAGCAGGGCCAGGGCGATGGTGGTCTTGCCCGAGCCGGACTCGCCGATCAGCGCCAGCACCTCGCCCTGCTCCAGGGCGAAACTCACACCCTTGACGATCTCCACTTCGCCGCCCTCGCCGCCGGCGACCACCCGCAGGTCTTGCACTCGAATCAACTGGCTCATCTCAATGACCTCCCGGACGGCGGCTGCGGCGCGACGAGATCCTGTCGATGAACAGGTTCACGCCAATGGTCAGGGTGCCGATGGCCAGCGCCGGGATGACGATGGCCGGCGCGCCCTGGTTGAGGCCGCCGATGTTCTCGCGCACCAGCGAACCGAGGTCGGCGTCCGGCGGCTGCACGCCCAGGCCAAGGAAGCTCATGCCGCTGAGCAGCAGGACGATGAAGCCGAAGCGCAGGCCAAGGTCGGTGAGCACCGGGTTGAGCATGTTCGGCAGGATCTCCACGCAGGCGATGTACAGCCGGCGCTCACCGCGGGTGCGGGCCACCTGCACGTACTCCAGGGCTTCGATATTCACCGCCAGGCTGCGGGCGATACGGAACGCCCCGGGGGTGAAGCTCAACACCGCGGTGCACACCAGCAGCACCACCGAGGAGCCGAAGGCCGAGACCATGATCAGCGCCAGCATCTTGCTGGGGATGGAGATAAAGGCGTCCATCAGGCGGCTGATGACCTCATCCAGCCATTTCGGCGCGACCACCGAGAGCAAGGCGCAGGCGGTGCCCAGGCCGCTGGCCAGGACCGCGGAAATCAGCGCCAGGCCGACGGTGAACCGCGCGCCCACCAGCACCCGGCTGAGCATGTCGCGGCCCAGGTAATCGGTGCCGAACGGATAGGCCGCGCCCATGGCGTCGAACACATTGGCGGACACCACTTCGCCCACCGGATGCGGCGCCAGCCAGGGGCCGAACAGCGCCACCAGCAGCCACAGCACACACATCGCGGCCCCGGTCAGGCCGAGCCAGGACGGCCCGTGGGACACCTTGCCCAGCGCCAGGTCGGGCGTGGCCGGCGTCGACTTCACCATGAGATTGGTCATTGGTTTCTCAGCCTCGGATTGGAAAGAATCGCGCACAGATCGGCAATCAGCACCAAGCCCAGGTAGGCCGTGCAGAACAGCATGGTGCAGGCCTGCACCAGCGCCATGTCGCGGTTGGTCACCGCGTCGACCATCAGGCTGGCGATCCCGGGATAGTTGAAGATGGTCTCGACGATCACCACCCCGCCCAGCAGGTACGACAGGCTCAGCGCCACCGCGTTGGCGATCGGCCCGATGGCGTTGGGCAAGGCGTGGCGCAGCACGATGCGCACCGGGCTGACGCCCTTGAGCCGGGCCATTTCCACGTAGGGGCTGTCGAGCTGGTCGATCACCGCGGCGCGGGTCATGCGCGCCATCTGCGCGACGATGACGAAGCACAGGGTCATCACCGGCAAGGCGTAGGTGCGCAGGAACTGCAGCGGCGAATGGGTTTCGCTGGCGTAGGACAAGGCCGACAGCCAGCCCAGGTTCACCGCGAACACCAGCACCGCCAGGGTCGCCACCAGGAACTCCGGCACCGCCACCAGGGCCAGGGTGATGAAGCTCAGGAGGCTGTCCAGGCGCCCGCCGCGGCCCATGGCCGAGCCGATGCCCAGGGTCAGCGCCAGCGGCACCGAGACCACCGCGGTCACCGCCGCCAGCATCAGGGTGTTGGGCACCCGCCCGGCCATCAGCTCGCTGACCGGCATGGCGTTGGACACCGAGGTGCCCATGTCGCCGGCCAGCAGGCTGAGCAGCCAGTGCAGGTAACGCACCACACCGGGCTGGTCCAGGCCCAGTTTCAGGCGCAGCGCCGCCACCTGTTCCGGCGTGGCGAACTGCCCCAGGGCCTGTTGCGCCGCGTCCCCCGGCAGCACCGCGGTGATGGCGAACACCACCATGGACACGATCAACAAGGTCACGACCGCGGCGCCCATGCGCCGCGCGATCAACCACAGTGTGTTGCTATTCATCGCCCTTCCCTCCTGCCTTGCAGCCCCGACGGAACCTGCTTTCGCCCCTCACGCGTCCAGCCACACCTGCTCGGCGAACATGTAGCCCATGAAGCCGCCCAGGGGGTTGCTGCCATAGCCCTTGATGCGCTGGTCGACCCCATCGATGTTGCTGATGAACACCGGGATGCCGATGCCGCAGTGGTCGTGCACCAGGGTCTGCATGTCGGCGTACATCGTGCTGCGCTTGGCGTCGTCGGTTTCGCCGCGGGCCAGCATCAGCAACTGGTCGAACTGCTCGTTCTTCCAGCCCGACTCGTTCCATGGCGCGCTGGACTGGAAGAACTGCGAAAAGATCACGTCGGCGTTCGGCCGCGGGTTGATGTTGCCGAAGCTCAGCGGGTGCTTCATCCAGTGGTTGGACCAGTAGCCGTCGCTGGGCAGGCGGTTGACGTTGAGGGTCAGCCCGGCCTGCTTGGCCGACTGCTGCAGGAGCACGGCGATGTCCACCGAACCGGTGGCGGCCGGCGAGGCCACCAGCGGCATGCTGACCTTCTCCATGCCGGCCTTTTTCAGCAGGAAACGAGCCTTTTCCGGGTCGTACGGGGTCTGCGGCAGGTCGGCGTTGTAGTAACGCGAACCCGGGGCGATCGGGTGGTCGTTGCCGACCACGGCGTAGCCACGGAACACCGCGGACTTGACCTGTTCGCGGTCCAGCAGGTGCTTCAGCGCCTGGGTGAATTCCGGGCTCTGGCCGGGCAGCTGGTCCTGGCGAATGATCAGGTCGGTGTAGTTGCCAGACGGCGCGTCCACCACCCGGTGCCCGGCGCTGGCGGCGATGCGCGCGGTGGAACGCGGGTTGACCTCGTTGATCAGGTTCACGTCCCCGGAGAGCAAGGCGTTGACCCGCGACGGCTCGTCGGCGATGGCGATGAACTCGATCTCGTCCAGGTACGGCAGGCCCGGCTTCCAGTAGTTCGGGTTGCGCGCGGAGACCGAGCGCACGCCCGGCTTGAACTCCTTGACCTTGAACGGCCCGGTGCCGATGCCCTGGCTGAAGTCGGTGGTGCCTTCGGGCACGATCAGCAGGTGCGAGACCGCGAGGATCGACGGCAGCTCGGCGTTCGGCGCCTTGAGGCGGATCTGCACCTCATGGGTGCCGGTGGCCTTGATCTCGGCGAACTGCTCCATCAGCGGCATGACCTTGGAACCGGTGGCCGGATCCTTGTGCCGCGACAGCGAGAACACCACGTCGGCGGCGGTCAGGCCCTTGCCGTTGTGGAAGGTCACGTCCTTGCGCAGGGTGATGATCCACAACGTGGCGTCGGTATTGTCGATGCGCTCGGCCAGTTCCAGCTGCGGCACCAGGTGGCTGTCGAAGCGGGTCAGGCCGTTGTAGAACATGAAGTGCCGCACATAGTCGGTGGACAGCGCGCCCCGGGCCGGGTCGAGGGTATCGGCGGTGGAACTGGACATCCCGGCGACGCGGATGCGTCCGCCCGGCTTGCCCTTGGCTGGCGCCGCGCTGTCGCTGGCGAGCAAGGTGCCGGCACTGCCGAACAGGCTGCCGGCGCCCGCGGCGGCGACACCGGCCACGCCGAGCATGCGCAAGGCGCTGCGGCGGGACATGCCACGGTTCAGGCCTTCGAAAACCCGCAGGCTTTCTTCGCCGGAAATCAGTTGCGGATCGACTTTGTTGTCAGTCATAGCAGTTCTACCTGTCGAATAATGAGAAGGCTCGAGTGCTCGCGGTTGACCGGAGCGTCCTGGAAACGCAAAACGACGGTGAAGCAAACTCAGTGCAGATAGTCCTGGAAGCGGTAGTAAGCCCCTACCAGCGGCAGGAACCAGGGCTTGCCGAAGTGCCCGGGGATCGCCGGCCATGCCAGGTCTTGCCAGGGGTTGAGGGATGGATTGGCGCCGTCCATGACCTCGGCCATGACCTGGCCCATGTGCACCGACATCTGCACGCCATGGCCGCTGTAGCCCATGGCGTGGTAGATGCCGTTGCGTTCGCCGGCCCGGGGCAGCCGGTCGCTGGTCATGTCCACCAGCCCGCCCCAGCAGTAGTCGATAGCGACCCCGGCCAGTTGCGGGAACATCTGCACCATGGCCGCCTGCAGCACCTTGCCGCTCTTGGCATCGGAACTGGGGCTGGACATGGCGAAGCGCGCCCGGCCGCCGAACAGCAGGCGGTTATCCGGGGTCAGGCGGAAGTAGTTGCCGATGGTGCGGCTGGTGACATAGGAGCGCTGCTGCGGCAGCAGCCGCTCGACCAGGGCCTGCGGCAGCACCTCGGTGGTCACCACGAAGCTGCCCACCGGCACGATGCGCCGCCGGTACCAGCCGAGGTCGCCATGCTGGCAGGCGCCGGTGGCCAGCAGAATCTGCCGCGCCTGCAACGAACCGCGCGCGGTGTCGAGCCGGTAGCCGCCACTGTTGCCCCGCCAGCCTTGGACCGCGCAGTCCTGATAGATCAGCGCGCCATGGCGCGCCGCGGCGTGCGCCAGACCGATGCCGAAGCGCCCGACGTGCATCTGCACGCCGTTGCGCTGCAACAGGCCGCCGTGAAAACCGGCGGAATCGACTTCGCCGCGTACCTGCTCGGCGGACAGCAGCTCGACATCGGCATCGACCTCGCGGCGGATGAGCTCGCAGGTGCGCGCCAGCCCTTCGTAATGCAGGGGCTTGGCCGCCAGCTTGAGCTTGCCGTTGCGCTTGAGGTCGCAACCGATGCCCTCCTGCGCCACCAGCGCCACCACGCTCTGCACCGCCCGCTCATAGGCCTGGTAATAGGCCCGCGCGCGTTCGGCGCCGAGGCTGGCGCTGAGGGCGGCGTAATCCTGGGCCACCCCGGTGTTGCACTGGCCGCCGTTGCGCCCGGAAGCTTCTCCGATCACCCGGCCGGCTTCCAGCACCACCACCCGGGCGCCCTTCATGGCCAGCGCGCGGGCCGCGGACAGCCCGGTGAAACCGCCACCGACGATCGCCACGTCGACGCTGTCCGGCAGCGCGCCGCTCTGTGCCCCGGTGAAGGCCGGCGCACTGTCGAGCCAATAGGATTCACTGCCCATGCCTGACTCCCTGACCCAGCCTTGAAGAGCGCCCATGACCGATCAGAGCCCGACCAGCCCAGCCAGGCCGCCGATGTCCGGGATCTGCTGGTAGCCGTAGATGGCGTTGGCCGGCTGTTCGTGGCCACGGGCGACGAAAGCCTTGTGCTTGATCTTCATGTCGTGGGCCGGCATCAGGTCGTAACGGAAGCTGGAGGACACATGCAGGATGTCTTGCGGGCCGCAGCCGAGGTTGTCGAGCATGAACTCGAAGGCCGCCAGGCGTGGCTTGTAGGCCTGGGCCTGTTCGGCGGTGAAGACCTTGTGGAACGGCGCGCCGAGCTTGTCGACGTTGGACATGATCTGGCTGTCGCTGGCGTTGGAGAAGATCACCAGGGGGATCTTGTCGGCGATCTTCGACAGGCCGGCCGGCACGTCCGGATGGGGGCCCCAGGTCGGCACGGCGTCGTAGTACAGCTGGCCTTCGCCGCGGTACTCGACGCCCCAGCGCTTGCAGGTCCGCGCCAGCGCGGTCTTGAGGATTTCGTCGTAGGGTTTCCAGTCGCCCATGACCTGGTCCAGGCGGTAGGCCGAGAAGTCCTTGACGAACTGGTCCATCTGTTCAGGGCCGACGCGGTCGGCGAACAGCTCGCGGGTCATGGTGCCCATGTGGAAGTTGGTCAGCGTACCGTAGCAGTCGAACGTAATGAATTTGGGACGAAGAAAGCTCATTGAGTGCGGTCCTGAAGTTCGTTGAGGTCATGGCGTGACACGCAAGAGCGCGGCTGCCGGAGCCCTGATGCAGCGTTGCAATCACAGCTTCATTACAACACCGTGAAATCAGCAGATGGCGTTAAAAGCGCGGGCTGCTCGATACAAACCACCGTTTTTCGGGGCGCCCTCAGCAGACTTTGCGGGGCGCGCCAGCCTTGGGCAAAGCCCGTATTCATGCGCTTTTATGGACCTTTGCCGGCCGCCGGGGCTCAAGTCCGGGCCCGGTCGCCGCAGAACCTGCGCCGGCCCCAACGAAAACGGGCGCTCCCGTCTGGAAGCGCCCGTTTCGCTGAATCGCAGAGTGTCTGCCGATCGATCCCCAACCGGTGGCGGCCGGCCTGCGGCCGCGCCGGCAGGTTCAATGCATACTTCGTACCGCCCCGTTCACCCGCCCCTGCCGATCATGGCTTTCAGCCGGCGATATCGATCAGCACGCTCTTGAAGCGCAGGTTGGCCTCGAAGGCTTCGCGCCCCAGGTCCTTGCCGATGCCGGAGCGCTTGTAGCCGCCGGTGGGCAGGATGTAGTCGTTGCTGCGCCCATAGCGGTTGACCCACACCGTGCCGGCTTCCAGGCGCCGGACCAGGCGCAGGGCGCGGTTGATGTCGGCGGTGTGTACTCCGGCGGCCAGGCCGTAGGTGGCATGCTCGGCCAGGGCCAGGGCCTCGGCTTCGTCGTCGAAGGCCTGCACCGTCAGCACCGGGCCGAAGATCTCCTCGCAGACCGCCGGGTTGCGGTTGTCCAGGCCGGTCAGCAGGGTCGGCTGGTAATAGGCGCCGCCCAGGCCGTCGAACAGCCCGCCGCCGCAGAGCACCTCGGCGCCGGCCTGGCGCGAACGCTGGACGATGCCGTCGATGCGGTTCGCCTGCTGCCGGGAAATGATCGGCGACAGCGTGCTGGTCGACGACCAGGTCGGCCCCGGGCGCAATTGTTCGAAGTACGCCCGCAGGTGCTCGACGAAGGGCTGCATGATCGAGCGCTCGATCAGCAGCCGCGAACCGGAGACGCACACCTGCCCGGCGTTGCCGGTGATGGCCATGGCCACGGTGCGCGCGGTCCTGGCGAGGTCAGGCACGTCGGCGAACACCAGTTGCGGGCTCTTGCCGCCCAGTTCCAGGGTCACCGGCTTGGGGCCGACCAGGGCGCAGGTGGACATGATGCTCGACCCCGTGGCGGTGGAGCCGGTGAAGGTCACCTTGGCCACCCGCGGATGGCGACACAGGGCATCGCCGGTGACCCGGCCGTCACCCTGCACCACGTTGAAGATGCCCGCCGGAACCCCGGCTTGCAGCGCCAGTTCGGCGAACCGCAGGCTGGAAAACGGCGTCAGCTCCGACGGCTTGAGCACCACCGCGTTACCGGCGGCCAGGGCCGGCGCGACTTTCCACGAGGCCATGCTCAGCGGGAAATTCCACGGCGCGATGGCGGCGATCACCCCGTAGGGTTCGGCGATCTGCATGCCCAGGCGGTCGGTCTGGGTGGCGGCCAGCGAACCGCCGTGCTTGTCCGCCAGCTCGGCGAAAAAGCGGATGCCTTCGGCGACATAGGGAATGTCCCAACCGATCACATCCTGATGCGGCCGAGTCGAACCCACCGCCTCCAGCGGCGCCAGGATCGCCGCGTCGGCTTCCACCAGGTCGGCCCAGCGCCGCATCACCCGCGCCCGCTCCCGGGGCGGACGGCTGGCCCAGTCGGAGCGGGCGAATGCCTGCCAGGCGTTGTTCACCGCCTCGTCCACCAGCCCGACGTCGGCGATTGGCAACTGCCCGTAGGCCTGGCCGTCCGACGGCCGCGAGACCTCCAGCCCGGGCGCGGCGTCGCGGTACTGGCCGGCGATGAAATGAGCGCTGCGCACAGCGACAAGACGAGGATCGAAGCTATCCATGGAGCACTCCACTTGAAGGCGGCAATAAGGTCGGCGAAGGCCGGCCCGGCCGGTAAAAACCAGGCCTCCATCCTAGGAAAAAAGCGCAAGCATTTGCTGCCGACCTTGGGCCCCTTTTAAGTAGTTACTGTGGTCTGCCGGCCGGTCTTTTAGGGATTCTGCCGAATCGCCGCGGGGCTCTTGCCAGGCGTGATCGCAGATGGGATACAGGCGCATCGCCGACGATCGCGCTTATCTTTTTCACGGAGTCTTGCCATGTCCGCCACCCCTCGCCCTGCTTATGTGTACCGCCCGATGACAGTCGCCGACTTGCCGGCGGCCCACGCCCTGTCCGTGCAATTGAAGTGGCCTCATCGCCTGGAAGACTGGGCGATGTTGCAGCGGGTCGGCCAGGGCTTCGTGGTGGAAGACGGCGAGCGCCTGATCGGCAGTGCCTTCTCCTGCCTGCAGGGGGACTACGCCACCATCGGCCTGGTGATCGTCAGCGGCGACTACCAGGGCCAGGGCATCGGCCGGGCCCTGATGGAAAAGGCCCTGCACGCCTGCGAGTCGCGCACGCCGATCCTCAACGCCACCCTGGCCGGCGCGCCGCTGTATGCCAGCCAGGGCTTCGTCGAGTTCGGCGTGATCCAGCAGCATCAGGGCCTGGTGCGGGTGCCGGAGGTGGGCGCCCTGCCCGCCGGTGAAAGCTGCCGGCCGCTGCGCAAGGCCGACCGCCTGCGCCAGTTGAGCCTGGCCAACGCCGGCAGCGGCCTGGACCGCCAGCAGGTGCTGGAAGACCTGTTCGCGGTGGTCGAGCATGGCGTCGGCATCGAACGCGACGGCCAGTTGCGCGCCTTTGCCCTGCTGCGGCCGTTCGGCCGTGGCCGCTGCATCGGCCCGGTGGTCGCGGAAACCGCCGAGCAGGCCCGGCAGATGATCGCCAGCCTGCTGAGCAAGGTTGCCGATGCTTTCGTGCGTATCGATATTCCGGCCGACTGCGGCCTGGCCGAATGGCTGGAAAGCGCCGGCCTGAAACAGGTCGACCAGGTCGCGCAGATGGCCCGCGGCACCCCGCCCCGGGCGCTCGGCAATGTGCGCCAGTTCGCCCTGGTGACCCAGGCCATCGGTTGACCCACAACGCCGCGAGCCCCTGGGTCGCGGCGCTTTTTTTCCAACACCCCCAGAGAGTCCTTTACATGTCCACACCCGCCGCTTTGCTGCTGGCAGGCGCCGACGGCCGCTTCGACGCCAGCCTGTTCACCCCTGCTGCCCTGGGCAGTGACGACCCCTTCGGCGCCGATCGGCTGGTCGCCTATAACGGCAGCGACGGCATTGCCGCCGGTGTCGTGCGCACCAGCGGACGTTTTGCCAGCGAGGATTTCCCCCACATCGAAATGCTCGTGGTGCACACCGGCAAGGTGTTGCTCTACAGCGCCGAGCCGTCTGGGGAACAGGCCCTGGAACTGGCCCCCGGCGCCAGCGTGGTGATCGGCCGCGGCAGCGCCTTCAAGCTTGAAGCCGAGCCCGGCACGCTCTGGGCCTTCTGCGCGGTGAACCGTGCCGCGGCGGGCGCCGAACCGGGCCTGACGCTGCTCGACCCGCGGGCCATGCTCTCGCCCTCGGCGGCTCCCGAACCACAGATCCTGATCGGCCCGGAACCGCAATGCCGCTCGCGCAACGCCTTCGAGGACGACGCCAGCGACCTGCGGATCGGGGTCTGGGATTCCACGCCGTACCGCCGCCACGGCCGGCCGCACAAGC
Source organism: Pseudomonas sp. 09C 129 (assembly GCF_002843625.1). Lineage (NCBI taxonomy): Bacteria > Pseudomonadati > Pseudomonadota > Gammaproteobacteria > Pseudomonadales > Pseudomonadaceae > Pseudomonas > Pseudomonas sp. 09C 129. The sequence goes on from NZ_CP025261.1 coordinate 4,068,159, forward strand.
TCAATGAACTGATGCACCTGGTGGAAGGCAGCGTGACCCTCGAGGGCGCGGACGGCAGCCGCCTGAGCGCCGGCCCCGGCGCTACGCTGTTCGTTGCCCAGGGCACGCCCTGCGCGTGGCACAGCACGGCCTATGTGCGCAAGTTCTATGCGGTGAAGTAACGCCCGGCACACACGACAACGGCGCCCTCGGGCGCCGTTGTCAGGTCGGGCGAAAAGCGCCCGGCGACTCAATCATCGTCGTCATCGTCACGGTCGCGACGATAACGCCCGTCCTTGTCCCGCCGGTCGTAGCGGCGGTCGTAACGGTCGTCGTCACGATCGCGGTCACGGTAGTAGTCGCGGTCATAACGGCTGTGGTCGCGCCAACCGTCATGGTCGCGATCGTAGCGTCGGCCGTCGTCCCAATGGGGGTAGCAGCCACCCAGCAGCAGCGTGGAGCAAAGGGTCAGGGTGAGTGTCGCGAGTCGCTTCATGGAAGTGTCCTAGAACCTGGGTCAGAACGATGGGTTGGCAAAGCAGCCCGGCAACGCAGCGGGCCCTGTGCGAACCGGCGGGGCCGGCGCCTGCAACCACCCATGTGACTGTAAAACCAGCGTTTTATTCGATCCTGGCGAGACACTGGCGGACCGACGGTCATGTCTTGCCCAATGCGAACGGTCACGCCTGCTCAGTGGGAATTCCTGTCCCACAGCCAGTTCCACAACCCCGGCAACCGCACCGGCTGTTCGCTGTTGGTGACGGTACGGGCCATGACCGCCCGTTGCAGCGCCGCGGTATCGTCGTAGAACGGCTTGGGCGCAGTCGCAAGGCCAGTGGCCTGGGCGCTGTCGAGCAGGATCTGCAGGTATTCCCGGGTGTGGCGGGCGGTGTAGCGATTGAGGTCGTGGAAGGTCACCACCACCGGGATCACTCCGTCCACCGTCGGCAACTGGCCCAGGGCAATGCGTTCGCGCACTTCCGACAGCTGGCGCAGCATGTTGGCCCGGCGCCGTGGGCTGGCGTTGAAACCCCAGACCTTGCCGTCGTTGGCGCTGAGGTCGGTGAGCAACACATGCAGGCCATGCCGTTGGTAGGCGGCGAAGGTGCGCTTGTCGTAGTTCCAGAATGGCGGGCGCACCAGGTTCGGCGGCACACCGGTGATCAGCGCGATATCGGCGCTGCCGTCGTTCAGGGACGCCTCCAGTTCCGGTGGGTCGAGCGAGCGATGGTTGGTGTGCCTCGGCGTGGCGGTATGAAAGCCCAGCACATGGCCCTCGGTGTGCTCGCGGGCCATGATCCGCCGCCCTATGTCGCTGCCGCCGGCCCGCGAGGCCCGGGTCTGGACGAAGAACACCGCCTTGATCGCCGGTTGCAGTGGATTGTCGAGCAGGTCGTCGAGCACCCGTTCGGTCGGGTTGTACAAACTGGACGCGCTGGGGCCGTCGTCGAAGGTCAACAGAAAGCGGATCGGCGCCTGGGCGCGCAGGCGTTGCTCGGTCTGCGCGGTCATTTCGATGGGGGCAGCGATGCAACCGCCCAGACCAGCGGCGAGCAACACTGCGCAGAGAAGCTTGAAGCCTTGTTTCATGTTTTGCCCTGTGCCGGACCGTTGCGGTCGTCACCTCAATGGCAAAAATCCCTCGCCCATGGATCCCTCGCCCGGCCTGTGCGCAGCGCCGGGCACAGCTTGGAGGGGCAACGGCGGTTTTGGTTCCGGAGCGCCCGCGTTCAGGCAGCCCGGGCCTTCATGCCGAACCGCCTTCGCAGGGCCGCTGCCAGGCGCGCTGCAACAGGTCGATCACCTCCTCGTCCGACGTCTGGGCAAAGTCCGCGTAACCATTGCCGATCGACACGAACCACAGGGGCGTGATCGGGCAGATCAGCTCGTCGACCTCGAAACTCAGGGTGTCGACGGTTTCCTGCGGCGCCAGGGGCACGGCCACCACGATCCGCGCTGGGTGCTGCAGGCGCGTCGCCTGTACCGCGGCGTGCATCGAGGCGCCGGTGGCCAGCCCGTCGTCCACCAGGATCACCACCTGGCCACGCAGGTCGGGCGCGGCCCGGTCGCCACGGTAGACCCGTTCGCGGCGCTGCAACTCCTGGGTTTCCCGTACGGTCACCGCTTGCAGCGCGGCATCACCGAGGTGATGGCTGCTCAGGACGTCCTGATTGAGGATGCGGATACCACCGCTGGCGATGGCGCCCATCGCCAGTTCTTCATGGCCGGGCACGCCAAGCTTGCGCACCAGCATCAGGTCCAGCCGCACCTCCAGGGCCCGGGCGATTTCCCAGGCCACCGGCACCCCGCCCCGGGGCAACGCCAGCACGATCACCTCGGGCCGGCGACTGTATTTCTGCAACGGCGCGACCAGCCCTTGCCCGGCGGCCTGACGGTTGCGCAGGGTCATCTGCAATGACGGATATTCGCTCATGTCTCACCTCCCAAGGCGCCCGGCTACAGCGCCAGCAGGCTGCAGGGCAGCTGATACAGCGCGTGCTCGGTGGTGCTGCCCACCAGTTTCTCCAGGCCCTGGCGATGCACGCGGCCCATGACCAGCACGTCGGCCTGGCTCTCGGTGACGAAGTTGGCCAGCACGGTGACCGGTTGTCCGAGGATGAAATGCCGGCGTTCCTCGGGCACGCCATAACGCTCGGCCAGTTCCAGGAAGGCTTTTTCCAGGGTCACCCGCAGTTCCCGGGTCAGGTCCGCCAGCACCAGGCCACCGCCCCCGGCATCGCCCAGGTAGACCGACGACACGTCATAGGCGTGCAGCAGGTGCAGCTCGGCATCGCATTGCAGGGCCAGGCTGTTGGCTTCGTGGATGATCCGGTCGTTGAGCCCGTTGTGCTGGTACTCCGGCCGCGACGGGTCGACCGCCGCGACCACCATTTGCGGCAACGTATGGCCGTGGCGGCCCATGAGATACAGCGGTACCGGGCACTGGCGCAGCAGGTGCCAGTCCATCGGCGTGAGAAAGGCGCGTTTGAGCGCCGGTTCGTGCTGCACGTCCTTGATCAGCAGGTCGGGCTGGATTTCCGCGACGTGCTGCAGGATTTCCTCCAGCAGGTCGTCAGCCCAGGTCACCTCGCCGTTGACCGTGACCCCATGGCCACGCAGGCGATGCACCTCCTCCTGCAACCATTCCTGGTGCCCCAGGCGGTAACGTTCGCGCGCTTCATTGCGCACGTTGTGCTCGAACAGGGAAAGAATCGACGCCGGTTTCAGCAAGGCCGCGATATGCAGGCTCGCCCCGCTGGCCTTGGCCAGGGCAGCGGCACGCGGAATCGCGGGGGACTGGCGCATTGCCGGGTCGATGACCAGCAACAAACGTTGATACTGGCTCATGGCGCACCTCCAGATAGGCTGGACGCCCACGCCGGCCACCGGCGCCCGCTTCTCTATACGCCAGTGCGTCAACGCCGGATCGAACGCCAGCATGACTTCAGACTTCCCACTGACAATGCGCCCGTCGCGGCGTTACGGCAAGTGCGTCCAGCGCCGGTGCAGACCACGGGCCAGGCTGTCCAGGGCAAAGCCCAGGGCGCCGATCAGCAGGACCATGGCCATCAGTTCCGAATAGGCCAGGCGGTCGCGGGTATCGAGGATGAAATAGCCCAGGCCGGCGCTGACGCCAAGCATTTCGCAAGGCACCAGGACGATCCACAGAATGCCGATGGCCAGGCGCACGCCGGTCAGCACATGGCCCAGCACCCCGGGCAGGATCACCTTGCGCAGGGTTTCCCAGCGGGTGGCGCTGAGGCTGCGGCTCAGTTGCAGCCAGCGCGGGTCGAGCTGGCGCACCCCGGCCGCGGTATTGAGCAGGATCGGCCAGACTGCGGCGAAGGCCAGCAGGAAGTAGATCGGCTGGTCCCCTACCCCCATCAGCATCACCACCACCGGCATCCACGACAGCGGCGAGATCATTCGCAGGAACTGGAACGCCGGGGTGGTGGCCGCCTCCAGGTGGCGGTAGCTGCCGATCAGCAGGCCCAGGGGCACGCCGACCAGCAAGGCCAGCGCCAGGCCGACCAGGATGCGCTGGAGGCTGACCAGCACATGCTCGTACAGCTCGGCGCGGCCCAGCAGTTCCAGCAGGCTGGCCAGGGTCGCCGCCGGCGAAAAACGCGCCGCGAGCCCGTCGGCGCCGCCGAACAGGTGCACCCCCAGCCACCACAACAGCAGCAGGCCCAGCAGCCCCGCCACGCCCAGCAGCCCGTGCAGGCTCGATGCGGATCGCTTGGCCATCAGAGGCTGAACTCCTCGCTGCGTTCGAAGCTGTCGGGCAAGCCGAATGCCTTGAGCCCGCCAACCGACGCGATGGCGTTGCGCACGAAGCGCTCGTCCACCAGATCGCGGGCGGTGTGCTGCGGGTCGAGGCTGGCCAAAAAGCCCTTGTCGCCTTCGACCAGGGTGTCCTTGAGGCGCTTGACCAGTTCCTCGGTGTAGCTGGGGAACGGGTACGGCTGGAAGTCGATGCGCTGCTCGTCCCACTGGGCGTGCTGGATCGCGCCGTCGGCCAGGTACTGCTGGCGTTCGCTGGCACTCGGCGCCAAGACCCGGCTCAGCACCTGGGGCGCATGCGGGGTGTAGCGGTTGGCGCCGTCGCGGGACAGCAGACTGGCGGCCTCGGCGCGGTGGTCGCGGGTCCACAACTGGGCCTTGACGATGGCATTGACCACCTTCTGCGACCATTCGGGGCGGTGATTCAAATCCTGCTCGTGCATGAACACCACGCAGCAGGCGTGGTTGCGCCAGATATCCCCGGTAAAGCGCTGCACCCGGCCGATCTTGAGTTCCTCGGCCAGGGCGTTGAAGGGCTCGGCGACTATGTAGCCGGCGATGCGCTTGCTGGCCAGGGCCGGCGGCATGTCCGACGGCGGCAGCACCAGCAGGTTGACCTCGTTGGCTGCCAGCGGGCTGCTGGCCGGCCGGCTCACCGGGGTCAGGCCGTTGTCGCGCAACAGTTGCTGCACCACCACGTTATGAATCGAGTACCAGAACGGAATCGCCAGCGCCTGCCCGCCCAGTTGCCGGACCTCGGTGATGCCCGGCGCCACGGTCAGGCCGGAGCCGCCGACGTGGTTCCAGGCCACCACCTTGGCCGGCACCCGGCTGCCATAGCGGGCCCAGACGGTCATCGGCGACAGCAGGTGGATCACATTGACCTGCCCGGAAATAAAGGCCTCGATCACCTGCGCCCAACTGCGCAACAGCACCGGGCGCTCGGAGCGGATGCCCTCGGCCTCGAACAGGCCGTTGTTATGGGCCACCAGCAAGGGCGTGGCGTCGGTGATCGGCAGGTAGCCGATGCGCACCGGCGCGTCCGGCTCCGCGGCGGCGCGGGCCTGCAGGCTATTGAGCAACGGCAAGGCGCCGCCGGCGGTGAGCAAGGCGCTGAGCTTGAGGAAGTCGCGACGGCTGTGGGTGAAGTCATCCAGGCACATGGTGTATCTCCGATCATTCGGGCAAGGGGTTGAACCCGGCCATTTACCGCCTTTTGCGGCTCATCCGGCTCGTCCGGCTCGTCCGGCTCGTCTGTAGTAGCGAAGCTTGCTCGCGAATGACCTCAACGCTGACGGGGTGTCTGGGACCCTGCGCCGCACTGACGTTTTTATCGCGAGCAAGCTTCGCTCCTACAGAGACAGAGGTGCAGGCTGAGGCAGCAAGGCTTGGGGTTGTGCAGCGCGGCTCGCCCGCCGAAGGGTTTTGAGAATCTCGATACGCAGGGCGCCCAGTTCTTCCACCAGCTCGGCGCGCGGCTGAGGCAGGTCGATGCGCCACTCGCCGAGGGTCCGCGCCGGGCTGTTACCCAGTAGCAGGATTCGCTCGGAAAGCAGCAGGGCTTCGTCGATGTCGTGGGTGATCAGCAGCGCCGCGGTGCGGTGCTCGGCAATCACCTTGAGCAGCAGTTGCTGCATGTCGGCGCGGGTCACTTCGTCCAGCGCGCCGAAGGGTTCGTCGAGCAACAGCACCTGCGGCTGGCGCGCCAGGCAACGGGCCAGCGCGGTGCGCTGGGCCATGCCGCCGGACAGCTGCGCCGGGTAATGCCCGCGGGCATGCTGCAGGCCGACCTCGGCGATCGCCTGGTCGATCCGCGCCTGGCGCTGCCGGGTGTCCAGCGCCGGCTGGCGGGCGAAATCGAGGCCGAAGGCGACGTTGTGTTCCAGGTTCAGCCAGGGCAGCAGGCTGGGGTCCTGGAACGCCACGGCCACCCGTGGATGCGGCCCGTCCAGCGCCTGGCCCAGCAGGCTGACGCTGCCACTGTGGGGCGCCTGCAAGCCGGCCAGGACCCGCAACAGGCTGGACTTGCCGACGCCGCTGGGGCCGAGGATCGACACCACCTCCCCTGGCTGCAAGCGCAGGTTGAAGCCTTCCAGCACCGCTTGCCAGCCTGCTTCACCGGGGTAGCCGAGGCTGATCTGCCGGGCTTCGAGCAAGGCCGCGCTCATGCCGCCGCGTCCCGGGCCTGGCGCTGCAATTCGGCGCGCAACTGCACCAGGCTCGGCGTGACGATCGGCACGAAGGCCGACTCGCGCCAGCGCCGGGCAAAACCGCCGCCATGCTCGCTCAGGTAGGCCTTGCCGCCGCTGGCCTGCAACTCCAGCTGAACGGCATTGGCGGCAGCTTCGGCCAGGGCGATGCGCAGCCGGAACAGCGCCGCGGGCTGGGTCAGGAAACGCCCCTCCAACAGGCCGCGCTTGAGCTCGGCGACGCTCTCCTCCAACTGCTGGCGTTGCTCCTGCAACGGCTCGCGCAGGATCGAACGCCCGCTGTGCAGATGAGTTTGCACTTCATCCAGCGCGCGCCGCGCCAGGCCGATGGCCATGCCGCATTGCAAGCCGAGAAACGCCGGGCGCACCGCTGGCAGAAAGGCCTTGGCGTCCTCGTGCAGCAACCAGTCGTGGCCGACCTCGACCTGCTGCAGTTCCAGCGCCGCGGTGTTGCTCGACTGCAAGCCCATCAGTTGCAAATCCTCGGAACGTTGCAAGCCGGCCAGGCCCGCGGGGATCGCCAGGATAAAGGGTGCGCCGCCCTGCTCGTGCTCGATGGCCGCGGCCACTACAAAACCGCTTTTGCGCAGATTGGTCACCCAGTGCAGGCGCCCGTTCAGATTCCAACCACCCGCCCGTGGCTGCGCGCGGACTTGCAGGGCCTCGATGCCGGAGAGGAACTTCATGGCATTCGACAGCCCGGTGGCCCCCGCCAGTTCGCCGCTGAGCAGGTCCGGCAACAGACGCTCGCGCAAGGCCGCGTTGGGGCTGTGCAGCAGGTATTCGATAAAGGCCCGCTGGCCCCAGAACACAAAGGCCGCCGCCAGGGAACGGCTGGCCACCGCGGCCAGCGCCTCCACGGCGTCGCCCAGGTCGCCGTCGCTACCGCCCTGCCCGGCCGGAATGCCGATGCGCAGCACCTGCGCCTCGGCCAGCCGCGCCAGCACCTGCTGCGGGTCGCAGTGGCCCAGATCCAGGGCCTGGGCCTCGGCGTCCAGCCATTGACTGAATGCGGGGTTGAGCATGTGGTTTTCTCCTTTTTACGCGGCACCGGCCCAACGGCCGTGCCTTGAATCCAGCCGCTGCATCATTGCTGCGGCGCTTGCCAGCGGTACTTGGCCAGTTCCGGGTTCAGCGGCGTGCGGGCGAACACGTTGGCGAAATTGCACAGGGTCGCCAGGCTCACCCCGAGTATCACTTCCAGGGCATTGCCCTCGCTGTAGCCGGCGGCCTTGAACGCCGCGAACGTCGGCTCGCTGACGTTGCCACGGGTGGCGATCACTTCGGTGGCGAAGGCAGCCAATGCCTGCAGTTTTTCCTCCGGCAAGGGGCTGCGCTCACGCAACGCGCTGATCACTTCGTCCGGCAGTTTGGCCTTGTTCTGCGCCACCGCAGTGTGCCCGGCCACACAGAAATCGCAACCGTGGGTGGTGGCGGCCACCAGTTGCACCACCTCCCGTTCGGCCAGGCTCAGCTCGGCCTTGCCATTGAGCGCCGATACCGTAACGTAGGTCTCCAGCGCCGCCGGGGCATTGGCCAGGATGCCCAGCAGATTGGGGATGAACCCCGAGTTGTTCTGGGCGTTCTGCAAAAACGGCCGGGCCGCTTCGGGAGCGCTTTGCAGGCTGTGTAGAGTGATGCGCGACATGCGGTGGACTCCTGCTGTGTTGGTGTCCGGCCAGTCTGTTGGTTATAAGAATTCCGATCCATATTCTAAAGTAGCGATTACTTGCTCCTGAGTGTTTCCATTAGATGATTTCGTCCAGCCCACTGGTTGATTGGTTATTAGAAAGCCTCGAACTCGACGCCAGCCTGTTCCATGTCGGCCGCTACTGCGGCGGCTGGCACGCCAGCACCCACGGCCTGGCCCGGGCCAGCTTCCACCTGATCGTGCAGGGCCATTGCTGGCTGCATATCGAGGGCCATGAGCCGGCCCAGCGCCTGAATGCCGGGGATGCGCTGTTCCTGCTGCGCGACCTGGACTATCGCCTGTCCAGCGCCCAAGCGCATGGCGCCGCCCTTGAACTGCCACGCAGGGCCATGCAGGCGCTCGACGCTCACGCACAAGATCAGGCCGAGGATGGCGTGGGCCTGGTCTGCGGCTTCTTTCATTTCAAGTCCGGGCTGTCGTCGCTGATCATCGACGCCCTGCCGGACTGGATCGTGCTGCGCGCCGGCGACCCGTCCCTGAGTGCGGCGCGGGCCCTGTTCGAGCTGATCCTGCAAGAGTGCCGGCGCACGCCCGCGCCCTCCTCGGCGCTGCTGGAGCGCCTGAGCCATCTGCTGTTCCTCTATGTGCTGCGCCAGCAAGTGGCCGATAACCAGGGCCTTGGCGGGCTGGTGGCGCTGGCCCGGCACCCGGCCTTCGCCGCGCTGCTGGAACAGCTGATCGAACACCCCGAACAACCCTGGCCCCTGGAAAGCATGGCGGCCTGCACCGGGCTGTCGCGCTCGGCCTTCTTCAAGCGCTTCAACGAACTGGCCGGGCAATCCCCGGGCCAGGTCCTGCTGGCGCTGCGCATGCGCCATGCCTGCCAGTTGCTCAAGGCCAACCACACCGTGGAACAGGTCGGCGCGGCAGTGGGTTATCAATCGATCGCGGCCTTTACCCGGGCCTTCGCCAAGGCCGTGGGCGTACAGCCGGGGGCTTATCGGCGCCAGCACGAAGGGCGTTGAATGCCCCGGGGCCTGTGACCTGGCCCCGGCAAGGCGTCACTGGCTCAGGGCCTGGGTAAAGGAAGTGTCGACAATAGTCGCGGTGGCCAAGGGCGCCGGCAGCGCCTTGACCTTGAACAGGAAGTCCGCAGTGCTTTGCAGGTCGGCGGCGGCCTGCGGGTCCACCGGGCCGATGCTCATGTGCGCCTGGCGCAGCCAATGGCGCGAGACGTTCGGGTCGAGGTTGGCCTTTTTCGCCCACAGGTCGGCGTACTGGTCGGTATGGCTGTCGACCCAGGCGCGAGCCAGCTTCAGGCGGCCGAGAAAGTCGGCGATGGCTTCACGCTTGCTGTCGATGGCCGGGGTCGAGGCGGCGATGGCGCTGAGGCCGGGCATCAGGTTCTTCGCGGTGAGGATCGGCCGCGCGCCGGAGAACAGGATCTGTTGCGAGATATAGGGTTCCCACACCGGGAAGGCGTCGATGCTGCCCTGGGGCAAGGCCGCGGCGGCGTCGATCGGCATCAGCTTGATGAACTCGACATGGTCCTCCGGCAGGCCGGCCTGCTCCAGGGCGCGCAGGGTCAGTTGCTGGCTCCAGGCGCCGGGCCAGTAGGCGACCTTCTTGCCCTTGAGGTCGGCGATGGTCTGCACCGGCGAGTCCTTGGGCACCAGCAAGGCGATGGTGTCCGGGTTCTGCCGCGAGACGCCGATCAGCTTCACCGGCGCCTGTTTCGCGGCGAGGAACAGAAAGCCCGAATCCCCGAGAAAGCCCAGGTCCAGGGCCCCGGTGTTCAGCGCTTCGGCCAGGGGCGCGGCGGCCTGGAAGTGTTTCCAATCGACCTTATAGGGCGCGCCTTCGAGCACACCCGAGGCCTCCACCGAGGCGCGCACGTTGTAGTAGTTCTGGTCGCCGACATGCAGCACCAGCGGCTCGGCGGCCTGGGCCAGGGGCGCCGCGAACAGGGTGCTGAGGAGCAGACGGCGCAGGCGTCGGGAGAGCGTCATGGGAAATTCCTGGATGATTGGAAAAGCGGATTTTCTAGAACATAACGCTCTTAGAATCCGCTTTTGAAATTCTGTTAACGCATAAGCTCATAGCCGCTTTTGCACCCGCGTCAGGAGGCTGTTGGTGGAGAAACAGCGCGGCAACAGACTGTTGGCCAGGCAACATCGCCAGAGGCTTTTTTCCTGTTGGAACACCTTGAAACCGCCCTTCCCCGGCTATGGCACAGAGCCTGCAATATTCCTTTCCGGCAGGATTTATTCCTGCCGTCCGCGACTTTTGAAATAAGCAGCGGAAATAACAACATTGCCCTCTCGCCGCCTTGTCCGGAGCCGCTCCATGAAACCCGTCTTGCGTTTCCCCCTGGCTCGCGCCAGATACCTGCTCAGCGCCTGCGTCCTGGCGCTAGGCCTGCAACCCCTGGCCCAGGCCGCGGAAAATCCGCCGGCCGAAGTGCACCTGGACTACGCCTATTACTCGCCGGTCAGCCTGGTGCTCAAGCACTTCGGCTTTCTCGAAAAGGCCCTGCCCCAGACCAAGGTCGGCTGGGTTCTCAGCCAGGGCAGCAACCGCTCCCTGGAATACCTCAACAGCGGCGGCGTCGACTTTGCCTCGTCCGCCAGCCTGGCGGCGGTGCTGAGCCGGGCCAACGGCAGCCCGATCAAGTCGGTGTATGTCTACAGCCGCGCCGAATGGACCGCCCTGGTGGTGCGCAAGGACTCGCCGTACCAGACAGTCGCCGATCTCAAGGGCAAGAAGATCGCCGCCACCAAAGGCACCGATCCCTACCTGTTCACCCTGCGCAGCCTGCAACAGGCCGGGCTGAAAAAAGACGATGTGGAACTGGTGCACCTGCAGCACCCGGACGGTCGCACCGCCCTGGAAAAAGGCGACGTCGACGCCTGGGCCGGCCTCGACCCGCACATGGCCGCCAGCGAAGTACAGGCCGGCTCGCGCCTGCTGTACCGCAACAGCGCCTTCAATAGCTACGGCGTGCTCAGCGTCACCGAGCAATACGCCAAGGAACATCCGCAGACCATCGCCAGCGTGCTCGCCGCCTATGAGCAGGCCCGCGAATGGTCGGTCAAGCACCCGGACGAGCTGGCCAGGCTACTGGCCGACGAATCCGGCCTGCCGCTGGAAGTGGCCCGGCTGCAACTGTCGCGCACCGACCTCGGCAACCCGCGGTTGAGCGCCGAGGATGTGCTGGCCTCCAAGGCCGCCGCGCCAATCCTGGTGTCCGAGGAACTGGTGCGCCGCGGGGTGAACGTGGACCAGGTGATCGACCAGTTGCTCGACACCGGCGTCAAGCAGGCCGTGGCCCGTCAATAACCTACCGCCCAGGCGACGACCGAGCCCGCGCCTGGCGCGGATTCGGCGTTGCCGGAGAATCGCCATGAGCAGCGACAGCAACAACCTCTCGACCCGCCTGGCCCTGTCCGCGCCGAGCAAGCTCCCACGCCTCAACCCCGCCCGCTGGCGCCTGCGCCTCAAGGGCCTGGCCCTGCCGGTAGTGATCATCCTGCTGCTGGAGTTCGTGGTGCGCATCGGCTGGCTGCCGTCGTACCAGATGCCGGCCCCCAGCGAGATCGCCCTGACCCTCGGCGACCTGGCCGAAGGCGCGCTGTGGAAACACATCGGCGCCAGCCTGCTGCGGGTGCTGCTGGGTTTTGCCATCGGCGCCAGCCTGGCGCTGGTCTTCGCCGCCTGGGTCGGTCTGAGCCGGGAGGCCGAAGCCTACCTGGAGCCGACCTTCGCCGGCCTGCGCTCGATCCCCAGCCTGGCCTGGGTGCCGTTGCTCCTGCTGTGGCTGGGCATCGACGAAACCTCCAAGGTGGTGCTGATCGCCATCGGCGCCTTCTTCCCGGTGTACCTCAATGGCGTGGCGGCGATTCGCGATATCGACCGCAAGCTGGTGGAGGTCGGCCACATGTACGGTTTCGGCCGGCGTCGGCTGGTGCGGCGGATTCTCCTGCCGGCCGCCCTGCCCGGCCTGTTCACCGGCTTGCGCAGCGGCATGAGCCTGGCCTGGATGTTCCTGGTGGCCGCCGAACTGATCGCCGCCACCAAGGGCCTGGGTTATCTGCTCAGCGACGGCCGGGAAACCTCGCGGCCGGACATCGTGCTGGCGGCGATTATCGTCCTCGCGGTGCTGGGCAAGCTCAGCGACGGCATTCTCGCCGGCCTGGAAAAACGCTTCCTGGCCTGGCGCGACACCTTCAATGGCCAAGGCGGCAACGACTAACGCACAGAGGATCGAGCCATGCCCCAAGCCCTGCTGGACATCCACGTGGAGCGCAAGACTTTCGCCGCCACCACCGTCCTCCATGATATCCACCTGCAATTGCAACCGCGGGAAACCGTGAGCCTGCTGGGCCCCAGCGGCTGCGGCAAAAGCACCCTGCTGCGCATCGTCGCCGGCCTGGAGAAGGACTTTCAGGGGCAACTGCTGAGCCACACCGAGCGCCTGGCCTTTGTCTTCCAGGAACCGCGGCTGATGCCCTGGCTGACGGTGGAACAGAACATCGGCTTTGGCGACGACGAGCATTACGACCGGGCCTGGGTCGCGCAACTGATCGAGGAAGTCGGCCTCGCGGGTTTTGCCCAGGCCCTGCCCAAGGCGCTGTCCGGCGGCATGGCGCAGCGGGTGGCGATCGCCCGCGGCCTGTACGCGCGGCCACAGGTGCTGCTGCTCGACGAGCCCTTCAGCGCGGTGGACGCTTTTACCCGGATGAAACTGCAGGACCTGCTGCTGCAACTGGCCGAGCGTCACGCCATCGCCCTGCTGCTGGTGACCCACGATGTCGACGAGGCGCTGTACCTGAGCGACCGGGTGCTGGTGATGGACAACCGCCCCAGCCGTATTCGCCAGGAACTGGCGGTGCAACTGAGCCACCCGCGGGACCGCCGCGACCCGCTGCTGGCCCGCCTCAAGGCGTTGGCCCTGACCGAATTGCACAAGGCCCATGTGATTTGAGCGGGCTTTGCCACGGCCCGGCACTTAAGAACACAAAGGAATTAATAAATAAATAATCAGTATTTATGGTTATAAAAATAACCACGTACTCTCACCTCATCCCGCCCATTGGTCACGACAGTGAAGTGCCTTATGAAACCGACCGACAACGTTATCGACTTCGCCCAGTTCCGCAAACGCAAGCAGGCCCAGCAACTGGCCCGGGCCATGTGGGAGATGTACGCGCGCAATGCCGGTTACCAGGCGTTCCAGTGGGTTCAGACGGCCTGGCCGACCAGGACCTACCACGCGTGAGCGCCCAGGAACCCTCGCGCTTTCTGGCGAGCGCCGACGAACCCGACCTTGATTTGACCCCTCTGGAAACTCAGGAAGAAGACCCCATCAGCGAACGGGTCGCGCAGAACCTGCAACGCCTGCGCAGCAAGCGTCATCTGTCCCTGGATGCCCTGGCCCGCCAGTGCGGGGTCAGCCGGGCGATGCTGGCGCAGATCGAGTCCGGGCGCAGCGTGCCGTCGATCAAGGTGCTGTGCAAGATCGCCAAGGGCCTGAAGGTGTCGGTCGCGGCCTTTCTCGAACACCGCGCCTTCGAAGGCGTGGCGGTGCTGCCGTCGAGCCGGAGCAAACGCCTGGTCAGCGCCAACGGCGCCTTTGTCAGCCGCGCCCTGTTCCCCTTCGACGTGGCGCGCCAGTCGGAATTCTACGAACTGCGCCTGAGCCCGCTCGGCGAAGACCAGTCCGAAGGACACGGGCCGGGGGTCCAGGAAAACCTGGTGGTGTCCCAGGGCGTACTGGAAATCAGCGTCAACCAAGAACGCTACCTGCTCTCCACCGGCGACTCGATCCTGTTCTACGCCGACCAGCCGCACCGCTACCGCAACCCCGCCGACAGCGAAGCGGTGGCCTACCTGGTGGTGACCTACCCGGAACGCCTGGACTGAACAAGCAGGGACTGTACTGACATGGCGGGTCCTGCGGCCCCGATCGCAGGCTGCGCCAGCGGCCACGAATATCGATAGTCCCGCTATAGAAAAAGCCCGGCGGGATTATCCCGGCCGGGCTTTTTTTGTGCCGCTGCGAGGAATCAGCAGGTGCAGCACATCATCGGCATGCCGTTGCAGCTCATCATCATCGGCATGCCGCAGTCGTTCATCATCTTCATCATCAGGGCGCAGCAACTTTTCATCATGTCCATGTTCATGCCGGCCATTGGCATGATCTTGCACATCATGCAGTCGGCCTCGACTGTGCACTCCATCACGCACTTCATCGACGGCATCGGCATGCCCATCATCGGCATTGGCATCATGGCGCCCATCATCGGCATTGGCATCATGGCGCCCATCATCGGCATGGCCATGCTCGCCCGGGACATGCACATCATGCTCATGTTGGCGCAGTGCATCATCATCGGCATGCCGCAGTTCATCATCATCTGCATCATTTGCGCGCTGTTCTTGAACATGGCCATGTCCATGCCCGCGGCCGGCATCATCTTGCACAGCATGCCGTCGTCCATCATTTCGCAGCTCATGGTCGCCATCATCATCGGCATGCCCATCATCGGCATCATCGGCATGTTGGCGTTCATCGGCATTTGCATCTGCATGGCATTCATCATGGTGAAACTCCCTAAGCGATTCGATAGTTGGACGAAGCGGATGGGGCGGATTCTAGGGAGTGGCGAACGCCGCACAAGATGCCGATCGAACAGCAATCGCGGCTGCCGGGACAGCTTCAGCGCAGCCGCTCGCGCGGGATTTTCCGCTTCAGCAGCCGGATGGATTTCATGGCGGACGGAAGCAGGACGACAGCGTGTTTTCCGCTGCGATGGATATGCGCAAATCAGCGCATCCCATAACCCAAAGAAATAATCATTCTAAAGAGGCCCGACTTTTCTCGGGAAAAGGCCCCTTGCCAGCCTCGCCGGTGCCCTGTGGCAGGGTTCGGCGAGGGTCGCAAGCGCGGTGCGGGACATGACACGGGGTCGGGATCGCGGGTCTCAGAGCTTGGCGATCGACACCTCGGTGGATTTGACGAAGGCGATGACCTCGCTGCCGACCTTCAACTCCAGGTCGCGCACCGAGCGCGTGGTGATCACCGAGGTGACGATGCCCGAGGCGGTCTGCACATCGATCTCCGAGACCACCTGGCCTTCATGGATCTCCTTGATGACGCCCTTGAACTGGTTGCGAACATTGATTGCCTTGATGGTCATGATGGGCCTTCCTGTCTGGGGTGGGCACTGGCGCATCGCCGTGCAGGCCTCTAAGGTGCCCTGTGTCTTTTCATATTAAAAGGAATAAATAGTAGTTATTTTATTCCTTAAATGAATATAAAATTTCTCCCGTCCCCTTCGTTACCTTGACCGAGCACCGCGCCTTTGCTTCTCTGGATCCCTAACCCTTTCAGGAGATTGTCATGCGAACACTCGAGCTGGCGGGCGTGCCCGTCCCGGTGATTGGCCAGGGTACCTGGCGCATGGGCGAGGAGCGCCACCAGCGCAACGCCGAGATTGCCGCGCTGCAGGCCGGTATCGAACGGGGCATGAGCCTGATCGACACTGCCGAGATGTACGCCGAGGGCGGCGCGGAGGAAGTGGTTGGCGCCGCCATCACCGGCCAGCGCGACCGGGTGTTCCTGGTCAGCAAGGTGTACCCGCACAACGCCAGCCGCAAAGGCATTCCCCAAGCCTGCGAGCGCAGCCTGCGGCGCCTGGGTACCGACTACATCGACCTGTACCTGCTGCACTGGCGTGGGCAGTACCCGCTCGAGGAAACCGTGGAAGCCTTCGAGCGCCTGCGCGAAGACGGCAAGATCGGCCGCTGGGGCGTTTCCAATTTCGACCTCGATGACCTCGAGGAACTGGCGAGCCCGGCCTGCGCCACCAACCAAGTGCTGTACAACATCGAGGAACGCGGCATCGAATTCGACCTGCTGCCCGCCGCGCGACAACAGCGCTTGCCGCTCATGGCTTACTGCCCTATCGCCCAGGCCGGCAAGTTGCTGCGCCACCCCACCCTGCAGCAGGTCGCCGACCGCCATGGCGTGACCACGGCCCAGGTCTTGCTGGCCTGGGTCCTGCGCCAGGACGGCGTGATCGCCATTCCCAAGGCGGTACACCCCGAGCATGTCCGGCTGAATGCCGAGGCGGCCGGGTTGCGCTTGCACGACGAAGACCTGGCGGCCATCGACCAGGCCTTCCCCGCGCCACTGCGCAAGCAGCGACTGGCGATGGTCTGAGCCGGCTATCGCGAGCTGCGCCACCCCGAAAAACCTGGCACCCATGCCAGGTTTTTTCGTCGTGGACCAGGCTGGAAGCGGCGAAATACCAGCGACTTTAAGGATCGTCCTATCCCGGATTTTTGAGGGTTTATTTAGAGTGGGTCAATGAGATTAAAGACCTACCTTCATCAGATCAGTCCCCTATTTTCCAGTCCTGAAGCCGCCAGCAGGTTGCTGCGTCTTTTCGCACTCATTCTTTTGGTCGGCATCCTCGGCGCCGTCTACAACTTCCTCAATTCCACCCTCAGCAACGATATTTCCCGGCGCCGCGGCTACATGAGCAGCGCCATCGCCGAAGCCCAGACCTTCTTCACCAGCCGCGAGGCCTTGCTGGAAAGCCTCAGCCTGTCCGCGGTACGCCGATCCAGGCAGGTCCAGGGGTATCCGCCTTCCAGCGAAGAACTGCACCTGCAACTGGGCGACATCGATGATCCGTGGAGCATCTGGCTGAGCCAGCGCATGCGCGAATACTTCAAGGCCAAGCAGGTCAACCTGCTCTATGTAAGCCCTGGCCCCGAGGCCCGGGTCATGCGCCTCTACAGCAGCAACCCGACCTCCCCCAACCTGCCCAGGACCATCCTCTCGAAGCTTGAGGTCCTGAACCATGGGGAGCATCCGGACACCGACGAGCTGTGGCTGACCGACCCGTCCACGCAGACTTCGCAGCTGTACATTTTCACCCGGCTCGACGAGCGCACCGATGACTCCGGCTGGCTGGGCCTGGAAATGGATGGGCGGGAAGTGCTCAAGGCCCTCAGCGACCAGAGCGCCGGCGAGTTCATGATGTTCAACTCCGAAGGCGCGCTGCTGTTCACCAACACCCCGGCCGGGCGCCTGGGGCAGGCCCTGCAGCAACTGCAAGGCAGCAACTTCTTCGGTTTTGTCGGCAGTGGCTGGTGGCCCGATCACCTGGTGATCCGCAAGCAACTGATGACCTCCGACTGGCAACTGGTCTACTCCTTCAGCCTGCAGTCCCTGCTGATCGCGCTCTGGCCGCAGCTGGCCGGCGCCCTGGCGTTCTGCCTGTTCAGCATCAGCCTGATCTGCCTGCTGACCCGCCGCATCGAGCACCGTTTCATCACCCCTGCGCTGAGCCGTATCCAGGCGCTGGTCGAGAGCGAGCTGTTCAGCCGCGACGTGATCCAGACCGCGCCCGTGGCCTTGTGCGTGCTGCGGCGTACCGATGGCCGAGTGGTCCTGGAAAACACCCTGGCGCAGCAGTGGCTGGGCGATGGCGCCGAACGGGAAATACTCTGCGCCGGCTGGATCCAGCAAGCCTTCAAGAGCCACGAACCGAACCGCTTCGACTACTTCGAGACCACCGACGGGCGTCATCTTTACCTGAGTTCCGCGCCCACCCGCTACAAGGGCGAGGACGTATTGTTCTGCGCCTTCAGCGACATAAGCGCGCGCAAGCAGGTGGAAGCCGCGCTGGAAGAAGCGCGGCAGATGGCCGACGCCGCCAACGAAGCCAAGACCCTGTTCCTCGCCACCATGAGCCATGAAATACGCACCCCGCTCTATGGCGTGCTGGGCACCCTGGAGCTGCTCGCGCGCACTCAACTCGATACCCAGCAGCGCGATTACCTGCGCGCCATCGAGTGTTCTTCCTCGACCCTGTTGCAGTTGATCTGCGATGTGCTGGACGTGTCCAAGATCGAGGCCGGGCAACTGGCCCTGGAACTCAATGAGTTCTCGCCACTGGACCTGGTCCACGAGCTGATCCAGGGCTATTCCGCGGCAGCGTCGAACAAGGGCCTGCTGCTGTATTCCTGCGTGGACCCGCAAATCCCCGAGCGACTGATCGGCGACGTCACCCGGATCCGGCAGATCCTCAGCAACCTGCTCAACAACGCGGTGAAGTTCACCGACCTGGGGCGCATCGTGCTGCGGGTCAACCTGCTGAGCCGCGATGGCGAGCGCTCCAGCATCCTGTGGCAGGTCTCCGACACCGGCAAAGGCATTGCCCAGGATCATCAGCCGTTGATCTTCGAACCCTTCTATCAAACCGGCGGCAACGCCAACGTGGTGGCGGGCACCGGCCTGGGCCTGCCTATCTGTCAGCGTCTCACGCAATTGATGAACGGCAGCCTGCGCATGGTCAGCGAACTGGGGCTGGGCAGCAGCTTCTCCCTCACCCTGCCCCTGGAAGCGGCGATCGATGGGCCGGTCACCCTGCCCGCCACGCAGCTGCTGCCGGAAACCATCTATGTGATGTCCAGCGTCCGCGAGCTGGCGGAATCCATCGGCGGCTGGCTGCGCCAATGGGGCGCGCGGGTGCAACTCTGCCATCCCTCGAAGATCGCCCCGACCAGCGATTGCCTGCTGGTCGAGGTTCACCCCGGCGAACTGGAACAACGCCTGCAGCCCGACTGGCCCGGTCCGCTGATCCTCGCCACCGGGGCAGGCAACAACGAACCGCAGGTTCGTGCCGGGTGCTGGCATGTGAACCTGAACCACCTGCGTTCCATTCATCAGGCGGTCAGCCAGGCCCAGGGGCTGTGGGTGGCCAAGGCCGAGAATCACAACGAACACTGGACGTTGAAGCAACTGAACCTGAACGTGCTGGTGGCCGAAGACAACGTCATCAACCAACTGATCCTCAGGGATCAGCTGGAAGAGCTGGGCTGCAGCGTGGAGCTTGCGTCAAACGGCGAGGAAGCCCTGTCGATGTGGGACCCCGAAAGGTTCGATCTGGTCCTCACCGACGTCAACATGCCCATGATGAATGGCTATGAACTGGCCAAGGAGTTGCGACGCCGTGGCTGTACGGTCCCGATCATCGGTGCCACGGCCAACGCGATGCGTGGAGAAGAAGAGCAATGTCTGGCGGCCGGAATGAACCATTGCCTGGTCAAACCTTTTGCATTACGCGCCCTGTTCAATTACCTAGCGCCCTATGAAAGAGCGAAGAATGAAGCCCTGTAGCATATTGATCGTTGAAGACCATCCCTTCCAGCACATGTACCTGCAACATCTGTTCGGTGAGCTGGGCCCCTACTACCTGGAAGGCGCCCGGGATGGCGAAGAGGCGCTGGAACGCTTGAAATGGCGCAAGTTCGACCTGGTGCTCACCGACCTGTTGATGCCGGGAATGGATGGCGTGCAGTTCATCCAGGGACTGGCGGCCCTGCACTCCAAGCCGGCGCTGGCGATCATGAGCTCGGCTTCGCGGCGCATGCTGATGAGTGCCAGCCTGGTTGCCAAGAACCTCGGGGTGAAAGTCATCGGCCTGATCTCGAAACCGGTGAACCTTGCCGCCTTGCAGACCCTGACCACGCAATTGAGCATTTCGCAGCCGAGCTCGCCGCGCCCCTTGCCCGCCTCCATGCTCAGTCGGAGCGCGCTGGTCCAGGCCATCGAGCAAGAGCAGTTCGAAGCCTGGTTCCAACCCAAGAAATCACTGTTCAACGGCCGCATCGTCGCCGCCGAAGCCCTGGTCCGCTGGATGCATCCGACACAGGGCATGCTGCTCCCCGACACCTTCCTGCCCGCCCTCAAGTCCTTCGACCTCGAGGAGGACCTGCTGTGGCTGGTCCTGCGCCAGGCGATCCAGGCCCAGGCACGCTGGCGCCAGCAGGACTACGACATTCCGGTGTCGATCAATCTGCCGACCCATCTGCTCAACAGCCACGACCTGGCGGACCGCCTGTTCGACTTTGTCATGGAACACCAGGGAGTGCCGGGGCAGATCTGTTTCGAACTCATGGAATGTTCGGTGCCCCAGGACATCAGTAACTTCTATGCCGGTGCCTGCCGCTTGCGCATCAAGGGCTTCGGCCTGTCCCAGGACGACTTCGGCAAGGGTTACAGCTCGTACATGAACCTGGTTTCCACCCCGTTCACCGAACTGAAGATCGATCGCGCCCTGGTCCAGGGATGCCACGCCAGCGAAGAACTGACCAAGGCCCTGACCAGCATCATTGCCCTGGGTCGCCAGCTGGGCCTGACCGTGGTGGCCGAAGGCGTGGAAAGCGCCGAGGAGCTGGCGTTGCTGCGCAAGATCGACTGCAGCCAGGTGCAGGGTTTCCTGATCTCTCGCGCAGTCCCCTCCGAGCAGTTTCAACAGTTGCTGGTGAACGACGGTCCAGCCGCCAGTTATTGAACCGAGGACATCCACCCTTCAGGATTACATGCCCCACATCACTGACAAGTCGTTGTTTAAAGGTAAAATCCTCAAGGCTTCGACTTTTTCATGCTTTTTTGGATACCAGTGATGAACCACCAGGACACGCTCATCGAGAATCTGAAACGATACTCGACTCGCCTGAACAAGGGATTGTTGATTTTTCTCGGCTTGACCCTGTTGTTGATCGCCATCAGTTACTGGTCGTCGCACAAACTGCTCGAAGAACAACACGGCAGGTTCAAAGCGCATTTTGCGCGGATGATGGAAGACATCCGCGAACATGAAGACTTCCTCCGGGGCGTGGCCGTACAAAGTAGCAAGATCCCCCTTCACGCCAACGATTCGGTTTCATACCTGAAAAGCGCCTTGCCCGAAGAGGGGCCGCACAACTACCTGGGCCAGGAATTTGCCTTTTCCACGCCCTTCAGCCTCTCTGTCGATCACCAGAGCGTCGAGCCTGACACCTTGGCCAGGCTGGCCGACCTGGGAGAGCACCTGACCGACTATTACAGCGCCTTCTGGTCCACTTCCCATTACCAGTCACCGCCGTTTTTCCTGTTCGATGCCAAGGGCAACTTCAATATCGGCATTCCGGCCGCCGGGCATTCACGCGACCCGCTCTGGAAAAACGACACCCCCAACAAGACCCTCGTCCTGCAAACGCTCAAGCGTCTGCTGGCGAAAGATTCGGCACGGGCCGATGGCGCGGTCGATTGGGAGCCCCTCGTCCCCCATCAGACCAATGAGGCCCCCGTCCGGCTGCTGGCTTATGTCAGCACCCATCTCGGGCCGCAATGGTCACGAGTCCAGGACAGCGGCAACCAGATCGGCGTCGCGTCGCTGTTCAGCATGGATCTGGTCAATGACATCAAGCGACTCATGCCGTGGTCGACCTATGACCATGTCGCCCTGGTCGCCCCCTCCGGAAAGGTGCTCAGCGGTTCGCTGCAACCGGGCGTCGTGCTGCATGACGGGCTGAACATCACCGGCGACGGCATGGTCTTCAAAGTCTCGAGCCATTCCGCCGAGCCCTGGACCGCTCTCTATACCATCGGTTTCAAGAGCTACTTCAACTACACCCTGTGGCCCTTGCCGGTCTTGCTGGCCCTGCTGATCGGCGGCATTGGCTGTGGCTGGCTGGTCAGTCGCCGGTATCAGTCACGTATCGTCAGACCGGTCTACGAGGCTTACCAACGCACCGCCGAGAGCGAGGCCTTCAGCCGGGCCGTGATCGATTGCGCGCCCACTGGCCTGTGCGTGGTGCGTCGCTCGGACTTCAAGGTCCTGCTGGAAAACCGCAAAGCCCAGCAATGGCAAGGCAGCACAAAACTGCGGATGGCCCTGGAGAGCCGGCAGGACCTGTGCGTCGCCGGTGAAACCCGGCTGGACATCGACGGTACTCACCTGCAGGTAGGGTTCGTGAGCACCCGTTACCAGGGCGAGGATGCCTTGCTCTGTGCCTTCCACGACGTGACCAGCCATATCGAGGGCGCGGCCATGCTGGAGCAGGCGCGGCGCTCCGCCGATGCGGCGAGCGAAGCCAAGACGCTGTTCCTCGCCACCATGAGCCACGAAATACGCACCCCGCTCTATGGCGTACTGGGCACCCTGGAACTGCTCGGGCTGACGCGCCTGGATGCTCGCCAGCGCGAGCACCTGCAAACCATCCAGCGCTCGTCCAGCACCCTGTTCCAATTGATCAGCGATGTCCTGGACATTTCCAAGATCGAATCCGGGCAGATGGCGATCGAGTCCCAGGCGTTCTGCCCGCTGCAGATGATCGAGGACACGCTGCACGCCTACAGCGTCTTCGCCGAAAACAAAGGCCTGCTGCTGTACGCCTGTATCGATGCGGCGTTGCCCGACCAGTTGCTGGGCGACCCGGTACGGATCCGGCAGATCCTCAGCAACCTGCTCAGCAACGCCATCAAGTTCACCGACACCGGGCGCGTGGTATTGCGAGTCAAGCTCCTGCACTGCGTGGATGGCCAGGCCAGCCTGGAGTGGCAGGTCACCGACTCCGGCATCGGCATTTCACCGGCGCAACAGGAACGTCTGTTCGACACCTTCTACCAGGTACGCGACGCCTCCAGCGAGGCCGGAGCCGGACTCGGCCTGGCGATATGCCGCTGGTTGACGGAAATGATGAACGGCCAGATACGCGTGGTCAGCGAGCCCGGCCTGGGCAGCAGCTTCTCGCTCCGCCTGGGGCTGAAGGTCATGCCCGGCGCTCTGGAAGGTTGCGCGGACATCCTGCCGAGCACCCAGGCGGTGTATGTGCGGGCTCCCGCCGTGGAGCTGGCGCAGAGCACCAGTGACTGGCTGAATCGCCTCGGCGTGGTCGCCAAGCCATTGCCGGCCTTTGTCGAAGAGTCGCGCCAGGCCAACCTGCTGGTCGATGTCCTGCCCTCCGACGCCCTACCCGCCTGGGCCGGACCAAGGGTCCTGTGCGTCGCCGGCGAACACCCGGCACCGCCACCGCGAGGTTGCACCGTGGATGCCCATGATGTGCGGGCCATCGCCAGGGCCGTGTCCCTGACCCTGCACGGGAAAACCATCGCGCCCGCCGCTCCCGAATGCGACCTGAGCAACAGGCTCGGCCTGCATATCCTGGTGGCCGAGGACAACGCGATCAATCAGGCGATCATCAAGGAGCAGCTCGAAGCCCTGGGCTGTACGGTGACGGCCGCCTCCAATGGCGAAGAAGCCTTGCAGCTCTGGCAGCCGCAGGTGTTCGACCTGGTGCTGACCGACGTGAACATGCCGCTGCTCAACGGCTATGAACTGACCCGCGCCCTGCGTGAGCGTGACCGGGAGACTCCGATCGTCGGGGTCACGGCCAATGCCATGCGCGAAGAAGGCGCCCGCTGCATGGCTGTCGGCATGAATGCCTGGCTGGTCAAACCCTTGAGCCTGCAGACTCTGCACCACTACCTGTCGAATCTCTGCGCGAATGCGCCTGCCCAGGAACCGCAACCGATGATCGATGCAACGCCTTCCCCCACGACCGGCGACACAATGATCGAACTGTCCCCGAAAATGCGTGAGCTGTTCATTACCACCATGCGCCAGGATGTCCAGAGCGTGACCGACGCCCTCGACGCCCAGGATGCCAAGCGGCTCGCCGAACGGCTGCACAGCGCCGCCGGAGCGCTGGGTGCCGTGCAGCTGAGCGGGCTGGCGAAAAACTGCGCCGAACTGGAGTCCCGGATACTGCAAAGCGCGATCACCTCTTCCGTGACCCTTGAGGTGAAAAGCCTGATACAAAGCTTGACGGATATTCTTAATGCACTTGAATGAGACGCGACAAGATTTGATGAGCGCAATCCTTTACTCTTTCTCCTCACCAACCGGCGTATTACGAGTGGCTAGTCATGGAAAAATTTAAAGTAGTCATCGCCGACGATCATCCGATTGTTCTGCTCGGCGTTCGCGAGTTGATGGAACGGGAAAGCAACTTTGAAATAGTCGGTGAAGCCATCAGCTCACAGGGCTTGATCGAGATCCTCGAACAACAGCCGGTCGATATCGTCATTACCGACTACAACATGCCCGGGGACTCTCCCTACGGCGACGGCCTCAAGCTGGTCGAGTACCTGAAGCGCCACTTCCCGCGCCTGCAGATCCTGATCCTGACCATGATCTCCAACCAGTTGATCCTCACGCGCCTGCATGAGCTGGGGGTGGTCGGGGTGATCCAGAAAAGCCAGCTGCATAATGAAATCCAGGTGGCGCTCAAGACCATTGTCGAAAGAGGCTCTTATCAGAGTCTGGAACCTGCGCCGAGCTCGGTCATCGAATCCAACGCCAGCATCGACGACCGGATCTCCATGCTCTCGCCCAAGGAGTTTGAAATCCTGCGGCTGTTCGTTTCCGGCAAGAGCGTCAGTGACATTGCCCGCAGCCAGAACCGCAGTTCGAAGACCATCAGCGCGCAGAAAATCTCCGCCATGCGCAAGCTGGAAGTCGAGAGCGACCAGGACCTGCTGACGTACTGCATCGGGCGCAACATCTTCAACTGACCCCCTCTTATCCAGCGAAGACAGAAGGCCCGGACGACGATGACCTGCGACGACCAGTTCGACCTGCAACAGCTTCAAGGTGCCTGGGAACAGGTGGAATACGAGGACAACGGGGTCAGCAACCCGCCTGACGAACATGGCGCCCCGGGAGCTCTTACCCTGATCCAGGGGCAAGGGTTCCGCGTCGTGACGCTCGAAGGCGAGCTGTTGCTCGCGGGCAGTTTTACCCTCGATACCCGGACCACGCCGAAATCCATTACCTGGGTCGACTCCATGGGCGCCGACACCGGCAAGCACTTGCCTGCCAGCTATCGACTGGACGGCGATGACTTCGTCTTCATCGCCGCGGACGAGGGCCAACCCAGGCCCACCGAGTTTCGCACCGGGCCAGGTGAAACCCTGCGCCGGTTCATCCGCGTCTCACAGGATGGAACAGGCCTCGGCAGCCGCTGAGGTTCACTCATTGGCCGGCATGCCGTCAGGCCCTGGCCCGCTGTATTTCCTGCCCCGCCAACTCGCCGATGGCCAGCAACGCTGCGCAATCCGCACCATCCTGGGCCTGTACCGACATGCCTTGAATGATCGCCCCGATATACCGGGCCAGCGCCGCTGCCTGGGTATCGGCGCGCAGTTGCCCGTTGGCGATGCCCTGCTCGATATGCGCTTCAAAGGCCTTGAGGGTGTTGGCCCTCAGGGCACTGACGAACTCCCGCAGCGCATCGTTTTCCACCGCGCAGGTCAGGGTCGCGGTGGAAATCATGCAGCCCCGCGGCCGCCCGGGCAGGCTGTATTCATGGGCCGCCTCGCGGAGCAGGCGGAGGAAACCGTCCACCACATCCGCCTCTTCGCGCAGTGCCCGCTCGGCAAAGGCGCCAGTGCTGCGCTGGTAATGCGCCAGCGCCTGCTGGTAAAGCTCGGCCTTGGACCTGAACGCGGCATACAGGCTTTGCACGGTGATGCCCATGGCCGCCGACAACTCAGGCATCGAGGCGCCTTCATAGCCCAGGCGCCAGAACACCTCTGCCGCAAGGCCCAGGACCTGGTCGCGATCAAAGGCAATCGGCCGTCCACGACGGCGCACCACGGCAGCAGGATTATTTATCATAATGATCACTATTGAAATTAGAACGAATGCCGGTTAATCATAGCGGACATTGTGATTATAGAGGCTCTCCCCATGGATCTACCCCATAAAGGCCTGCTCGCCCTGGCAGCCACCCTCGGCGCTTCGCTGGCCAGCGCCGCCACGCCGGACGAGGAACTCGGCAGGCGCATGGACACGGCCATCGAACGCGCCATCGGCGAACAGCGGATCGTCGGCACCGTGGTGGTGGTGATGCGCGACGGCCAGGTGGTGTACCAGCGCGCCGCCGGTTTCGCCGATCGGGAGGCGGCCCGGCCCATGACCGGCGACACCATCCTGCGCCTGGCCTCTATCACCAAGCCCATGGTGTCCGTGGTCGCCATGCGCCTGGTGGAACAGGGCACGCTGTCCCTGGACGATACGGTCAGCCAATGGCTGGCGGATTTCCGCCCAGGGCTGGCCGATGGCACCCACCCGCCGATCACTCTCAAGCAATTGCTCACCCACACCGCCGGCCTGAGCTATGGCTTTCTCGAGGCCGAGCATGGGGCGTATCGCACGGCCGGGGTGTCGGATGGCCTGGCCGAGCCGGGCATGAGCCTGGAAGACAACCTCAAACGCATTGCCAGCGTGCCCTTGAGTTATCCGCCGGGTACGCAGTGGCGCTATTCCATGGCCATCGACGTGCTCGGCGCCGTGCTGGAAAAGGCCAGCGGCAAAAGCCTGCCAGCCCTGACCGAGGAGCTGGTCACCCAGCCTTTGCACATGAACGACACCGCGTTCTCGGTCAAGGACCCTGCCCGCCTCGGCGCGGTGTACCGCGATGACCGTCCGCGGCCGAGCCGGATGCAGGACGAGGCGGCGATCCGGGTCGGCGAAAGCACCACGCTGTTCTCCCTCAAGCGGATCTTCGACCCGCGCGCCTACCCCTCCGGTGGCGCCGGCATGGCCGGTACCGCCATGGACGTGGCGCGTTTTCTCGACACCTTGCGCCAGGGTGGCGGCCCGCTGCTTTCCGCCCGCAGCGTGCAGGCGATGATGACCGACCAGGTCGGCGCCCAGGCGCAGACCCAGGGGCCGGGCTGGGGCTTCGGCTACGGCTGGGCGGTGCTGGACGATCCGGCCCTGGCCGGCACCCCGCAATCCAAGGGCACCCTGCAATGGGGTGGCGCCTACGGCCACAGCTGGTTTGTCGACCCACAGGCCAGGCTAACCGTGGTGGCGCTGACCAACACCGCCTTCGAGGGCATGTCGGGGGCCTTTACCCGGGAGATCCGCGACGCCGCCTACCCGGCGCCCTGAAGCACCTCACCGCCCGGAGCGTCGAGCGCCCACCAGCCCGGCAGCAATTGCCGGACCCGGGGCTCGGCGAACCGGTCGTCGATCAGCATCACCACGCCGCGGTCCTGCTGGCTGCGAATCACCCGGCCCGCGGCCTGCACCACCTTCTGCAGGCCGGGGTACAGGTAGGTGTAGTCGTAACCGGCGCCGAAAATCGCCGCCATGCGCTGTTTCATCTGCTCATTCACCGGGTTCAGCTGGGCCAGGCCGAGGGTGGCGATAAAGGCACCGATCAGCCGCGAACCCGGCAGGTCGATGCCCTCGCCGAACGCCCCGCCCAGCACGGCGAAACCCACCCCCTGGCCATCGGCGTCGAAGCGCTCGAGAAACCCCTGGCGTTGCCCTTCATCCATCCCGCGCGACTGTTGCCACAGAGGGATATCCGGGTGCAGTTCGGCCAGCAGGCTGGCCACCTGCTGCAAGTAGTCGAAGCTGCTGAAGAACGCCAGGTAGTTGCCGGGGCGCCGGCGGAACTGGCTGGCGATCAGCTCGACGATGGGCGCCAGCGACGCCTGGCGATGGGCGAAACGGGTGGAGATCCGGCTGACGATGTGCACGTCCAGCTGCGCGGCACTGAACGGCGACTCCACGTCCACCCACACCGTGGTCTCCGGCAGCCCCAGCAGGTCGCGGTAGTAATGCCAGGGGTTGAGGGTCGCCGAGAACAGCACCGTACTGCGCGCCGCGCTCAGTCGCGGCGCGAGGAAACCCGCCGGCACCACGTTGCGCAGGCACAGCTCGGACAGGCTGCGCCGGGCATTGAGTTCGCGCTTGCTGATATCGAACAGGAACTGCCCATCGAACAGTTCGGCCACCCGGGCGAATTGCAGGGCATCGAAATAGAAGCCCTGCAACCGGCTGTCCAGCCCTTGCGGGTGGTCGCCCAGGTAATCGCCGATCGCCGAGATACACAGCGACAGCGCCTTGAGCAACGGGGCCGGCGCCTGATCGTAGGCCTGGTACGGCCGCAGCTGTTCCTTGTGCAGGGCATTCCATTCGCGGTTGAGCCGTTGCAGCGGCTTCTTCAGCGGCTCCGGGGCAACCTGGCGCACGGCGTTCAACTGGTACTGGTCGAGGCTGGCGCTGTACATCGAGCGCCCGCGCTCCACCAGGTTGTGCGCTTCGTCCACCAGCGCGGCGACCTTCCATTGGTTGGCCTGCGCCAGGCCGAACAGCAAGGCGCTGAAATCGAAGTAGTAGTTGTAGTCCGCCACTAGCAGATCGCTCCAGCGGGCCATTTCCTGGCTCAGGTAATACGGGCACACCCCATGCGCCAGGGCGATCTCGCGCAGCGCCTGCTGGTCCAGCAAGGACCGCTGGCTCGCCGCCTGCCGCGCCGCCGGCAGACGGTCGTAGAAACCCTTGGCCAGCGGGCAGGACTCGCCATGACAGGCCAGCTCCGGGTGCTCGCAGGCCTTGTCCCGCGCCACCAGTTCCAGCACCCGCAACGGCAGCCCGGGGCTGTGTTCGAACAGCACCTCGGCGGCATCCAGCGCCAGTTTGCGTCCCGGGGTCTTGGCGGTGAGGAAGAACAGCTTGTCCAGCTGCTGCCCCAGCATCGCCTTGAGCATGGGAAACACCGTGCCCAGGGTCTTGCCGATCCCGGTCGGCGCCTGGGCCATCAGGCAGCGCCCGGTGCTCACCGCCTTGTACACCGACTCGGCCAGCGCGCGCTGCCCGGGGCGGAAGTCGGGATGGGGGAAACCCAGCGCCGCCATGGCCTGGTCGCGGGCGTGCCTGTGGGCCAGCTCCTGCTCGGCCCACTGCAGGAACTGGCTGCATTGGCGGTTGAAGAACTGCTCCAGGGCCTGGGCCTCGTGCTCTTCCACCAGCGACGTCTCGCGCTCGCTGAGGATGTCGAAATACACCAAGGCCAGACGGATGCTGCTCAACTGCAACTGCTGGCACAGCAGCCAGCCATAGACCTTCGCCTGGGCCCAATGCAGCTGGCGATGGTTGGCCGGCATGCGCTCGAGGTCGCCGCGGTAGGTCTTGACCTCTTCCAGCAGGTTGGTGTCCGGGTCGTAACCGTCCGCCCTGCCCTTGACCGTCAACGCGCCGAAGCTGCCTTCGAGGGGCACCTCGCTCCGATAGTTCGCGCTGCGCCGCGCCGCCACCGTGCGATGGCCCTGGATGCCTTCCAGCGCGGTGGGCGACGGGGTGAAGCGCAGATCGAGGTCGCCGACCTTGGCGGTGAATTCGCACAGCGCCCGTACCGCGATGCGGTAGTTCACCCGTCCTGCTCCGCCCATTGCACGTAGCAGACCGCCACCGGCATCTGGTGCTGCCGGCAGAACTCCAGCCAGCGCAACTGGTTGTCCTGCAGGCGGTCGCCAGGGCCCTTGACCTCGATCATCCGGTAGGTTTTCTGCTGCGGCCAGAACTGGATCAGGTCCGGCATGCCGGCGCGGTTGGCCTTGATGTCCTGCAGCAGGCGCTCGAACCAGTGCTTGAGGTGCTCGGCCGGCAGGCAGGCCAGTGCCTGCTCCAGCAATTCTTCGTCGAGGGCGCCCCAGAACACGAAAGGCGACTGCACGCCCCACTTGTCGAGGTAGCGCTGGCGGATGGTCTGCGCATAACGCCCGTCATCCAGTTCCGCCAGGCAGGCCTGGAACAGTTCGGCGCGACGGCTGTGGAAGTCCTCGCTCAACAGGTCGGCCGGGCCGCGCTGGAACGGGTGGAAGAATGCCCCGGGCAGTGGCGCGAAGATCGCCGGCCAGCAGAGCAGCCCGAACAGCGAATTGATCAGGCTGTTCTCCACGTAGTGCACCGGCGCCTGCTCCTCGTGGAGATGGGCCTGCACATGGAATTCCACCGACAGCGCCGGATCGACCCGCGGCAGGCTGAGGTCCAGGCGCAGTGTCGGCTGGGTGCCGCCGCGCGGCGTGGCCGGGCCGCCCAGCTTGCGCCGCAACCTGGGCAGCCGCCGCAGCAGTTGCTGCTGCTCGGCCGCGTTGTGCGGAGCCAGTGCCGCCGCCTCGGCCAGGGCCAGCGCCTGCGGGTAATCGCCACTGCGCTCGAAGACGCGGATCAGCCGCGCTCTCGCCCCGGGATCGGCGCAGGCCTGGTAGATGGCGGCCGCCAGCGGCCATTCGGCTAGCCGCTCGCAATGCTGCCCCAGCAGGAACAGCAGCTTGGCCCGGCGCCGCTGCAACCAGGGATTGTCGCTGGCGAACGCCTGGATGCTCACCAGCACCTCCTCCAGCGCCGCGCCGTTTTCAAAATGCTGCCGACAGTCCTCCAGGTACAGGAAACCCTCGACGTCGTCGCGGCTGCGCAGCGCCCGGGCGTCGTCGCGAAACTCGACCTTTTCGTAGGTGAAGATACCCAGATCGGCCAGCACGAACTCCGACCAGTCCTGGTGCAGGTTGCCGAAGAACATCAGGCGCAGGCGGTCGCACAGCGCCATGACCGTCAGGCTGCATACCCCGTCCTCCAGATCCGGGCACCACTGGCCCAGGCTCCGCGGCTCGTCGAACAACGGCGCCAAGGCGGCCAGCCAGTCGGACTTGCGGGCCTTCGGCTGTTCGATTTCCGCGCGAAAAACCTGGAGGATCTCCGCCTTCTGCAACAGGTTGAACAGTTCTTCCAGGGTCAGCGGCGCCTGCTCGTCGACCCAGCCCAGGCGCACCAGCGGCGCGACGGCCGCGCGAGTATCGCCGATTTCTTCATAGACCAGTCGGGACGTGCGAAAATGGCAGCCTTTGCGCATGATCATGCGCACCAGCAGGGCCTGGGATGGCTGGGCCAGCGTCGAGAAGTCGTCGATGAAGCTACGCTCTTCAGGTGACAGCACATCGGCGTAGCGCAGCTCGAGCCACGCCAGCACCTGCTGAAAGTTGTGCAGGTAATAAAGAGGGTTTTCCAGAGGGTTGGAAGTCACAGGACAAGCGCGCCGCAAAGAGGTTGATACTGGTTATGCATACAGATAACAGCTGCCGACCTGCCCTGGCAAACACTATTGGATAAGTGGCGTTACAGGTTTTTTTACGGAGCCGCAGAACTTTCTTGCGGTTAATCACACCAAGGGCGGATAGCCATATAGTCGCGAGCCGCCAATCATGGTGGACTCACGGGATTCATGAAGAGAGGTTTGTCTATGAACGTCAAATACCTGGGCCTGCCGTTGGCCGTTGCAGCCTTCCTGGCACTGGGCGGCTGTGCCTCGCCAACCGTGGTGACGCTGCAGAACGGCACGCAATACCTGACCAAGGACATGCCTAACGCCAAGACCGCCGACGGGTTCTACGAATTCGAAGACATCGCCGGCAAGAAAATCCGCATCAAGGCGGCCGATGTCGCTACCGTCCGCCAAGAGGACTGACCGATCGAACCCGGTCGCCCTCAGGGCGACCAGGGTGCCGAATTCTGCCCCGGCACGCTGTTATCGCAGGAAATGTAGTGCTGTTCCCCGCGCTTCCGCAGTTCGCCACGCACCCGCTGACACCGCTCGAACTCCCGGGCCGCCGCATTATCGATGCTGATATTGCCGGTGGTTTCAGGCTTTTTACCCTCCCCCAGGGTCACACTCGCCCAAGGCCGCTCTGCGTCGATATGAAAGCGGCTGCCCGGTTCGGGCTGCGCTTCTTTTTCGGTGGCCTGCGCGGCGGCCGGTAGCTGGTCCGGGGTCACGCCGTAGCGCTTGAGGATCGACTGCTGAGGCAAGTCCTCGGCCATTGCGCTGCCCGCCATCAGGACCAGCGCCAGACCGATGCCATACCTCTGGTTATCACTCACCTTGTGTTTCTCCTGCTGTTCACTGTTGCCATTAATGAGCCTCGGCAGCGGCTGCCTGCCTTGATAACGCGCAAGCTCCTGCGAACTTTAAGGGCCCGGAGCGCGCACGCGGCATCCACCCGCCTGGCGACAGGCCGATGTTTTATCGAGCGCTGTGTCACAGGGGCAGGTATTGGAGTCACTTCCAGGCTGACGGGTCACCCTTTGGGCAAATACCCTTGGCTTTGGCGAAAAAAGTACGGTCGAGAGACACGCAAAGGCAAACCCGTGACCGCGCGAGACAAAAATCGCCACCCCGCGCGGTCGGGCTTCAGGCGATGGTGATGCTCGCGCCGCTGAGGCTGTCCAGGCTCACCCCTACCAGGGTCACCGAGTCGC
The DNA here is from genome assembly GCF_002843625.1 of Pseudomonas sp. 09C 129. Lineage (NCBI taxonomy): Bacteria > Pseudomonadati > Pseudomonadota > Gammaproteobacteria > Pseudomonadales > Pseudomonadaceae > Pseudomonas > Pseudomonas sp. 09C 129. Next base: position 4,100,240 of record NZ_CP025261.1, read on the forward strand.
CGCCAAAGGTCAGCAGGGTATCGTTGCCCACGGTGCTGGCGTGGGCGCGGAAGTCGTCGTTGGCGACCACGCCTGCGACGCCGAGGAACACCAGTTTGTCGCTGCTCTGGTAACCCAGCACCCGGTCCTGGCCGAAGTTGCCGCTGAACAGCAAGGTATTACTGCCCCCGCCCGCCTGCAGCAGGTCGTTGCCCGCGCCGCCGACCAGCACATCGTTACCCTGGCCGCCGATCAGGTGGTCATCGCCGTCCAGGCCGAACAGCCAGTCGCCGCCGGCGTGGGCGGTCAGGGTATTGGCCGCGGCGTCGCCCTTCACCGAAGCGGCGTACTGGGTCAGGTTGCTCCCCGCCAGCAGGCCCTTGTCGGTGACGCTGTGGGTCACATCGTCCTTGAACAGGCCCCAGAGGAACCCCGGTTCCTTGCTGGTGATCGCGCCGATATCGCGGGTGATGCTGATGCCGCCATTGGCATCGCGCACATACAGGGTGCCGGCGCCGTCGTTGGCGAAGCTGAAGTTCTTCACCGACTGCTGCAGGTCCAGGGTGTTGTGGCCCTGCCCGCCCAGCAGGATGTTGTAGCCGCCGGCGTCGCGAAAGGTATCGTTGCCGGCGCGGCCTTCGAGGTAGTCGTTGCCCTGGCCGCCCTGGATCAGGTCGTTGCTGTCGGTGCCGATGATAAAGGTGCTGCCCTTGTGGGTTTCGGCATTGCGGTTGAGGTCCTGGACCCAGGTGGTGGCCCGCGCCGGGTCCGACAGGTTGGCGACGATGATGGTCGAGTCCTTGCTCGTCAGGTCGTAGAACTTCGACTCGAGGATCCGTGTCATGCCGTCGCCGTAGCCGGTGGGCAGGTGCGACAGCCAGGTCGGGATATTCAGGATGGAGAACGGCAGCAGGTTCCAGGCCGCCGAGGCGTAATGGTCGTTGAAACTGACGATGTTGTTGGTCGCCGACTCCTGCGCCGTGTCATGCACGCCGAGGGACGCCAGGTTGAACGAAGAGCCATCGAGGGCTCGGAACACCGGATCGTTTTCGTAGCCGATATTCAGCACCTTGTCCCCCGCGCTCTGGGTCGGCGAGGCGTAGGCGACGTAGCTGGCATCCTGGTAGAACCCCGACCAGTGATCGCCACTCAGGTCCGCCAGGCTGTTGACCGCCAGGCCGCCGAGGCTGTGGCCGCTGACCAGGATGTCCTTGCCCGTCAGGCCATTGGCCTGGGCGAAGGCCGCGACATCGGCGAGCAGCTTGCCGAAGGCTTCGCCGGCGTAGTTTTTCGCGTAGTCCCTGGGCCCGAACGCCGCCAGCAGGTCGTTGATCACATCGCCGATGGAGTCGCCGATCACCGATTCACGGGGGCCGCTGGTGCCGCGAAAGGCAATGCCGATGGAGGTCAGGTGGCCCTGGTCGTCGTACTTGCCGAGCACTTCGGCCTGGGCGGTGGTGTAGCCGGCCTTTTCCCCGTAGTAGGTACCCCTGAAGTCGGTCTTGCCGTCGTAGCCCAGCTGGGCAGCGCCGATCGGTGTCCAGCCGGCCTTTTGCACCGCCTCCAGCGCGGCTTTCTCCGAGTCGGGGTTCCAGGGCAGCCCGGGAATCACCCCTTGCGAATCGCTGCTGCCGATCAGCCCCGTGACCAGGGTCGCCGGCAGGCCGAGGCCGAAACCGTACTGCTGATAACCGGCGGAAAAGCCGTTGTCGAGGTTGTGGTAGGAATACAGCGTGATCGCCAGCGCATCGGAAAACAGCGCCTTTGAGTCTTCTGTGCCGAGGTTCTTGTAGTCATACACACCCATGGTATTGCCTCTCTTTGTTGTTGAACTTGTTCGAGATAGCTCACGCGGACGGAGCGCCCTCCGCTGGCGCCCCATCCTTAGTGCAATGCTTTTTGCTACTTATCTATGCAAAGACGATCCCCCCTGCGGAAAGGCTGTCCGGCGCGACCCCGACCAGCGTCACGGCGTAGTCGCCGACGCTGAGCAAGGTGTCCTGGCCGCTCTGTGACAGGTGCTGCGTGTAGTCGTAGCCCTGCCCCGCGCCCGCCACGCCCATGAACACCAGCTTGTCGCTGCCCTGGTAGCCATGGATCGCGTCGAAGCCGAAGGCGCCGCTGAACAGGAAGGTGTTGGCCCCGCCGCCGCTGGAATACATGACATCGTTGCCGGCGCCGCCGACAAAGGTCACGTCGCTCTTGTCGCTGCGCAGCACATCGTCGCCGCCGTGACCGAACAGCCAGTCGCCGTCGACGCTGGCCACCAGCGCATTGCCGTAGGCATCGCCATTGAGCGAATGGTTGTAGTGGGTCAACTGGTTGCCGGCCAGCAGGCCCTGGTCGGTCACGCTGTGGGTCACCTCCTTGCTGAACAGGCCCCAGGCGAAACCCGGCTCCTTGCTCACCAGCGCGCCGATATCGCGGGTCATGCTGATGCCGCCATAGGCATCGCGCACGTACAAGGTGCCGTCACCATCGTTGACCACGCTGAACTTGCCGAGCGACTGCTGCAGGTCGAAGACGTTATGCCCCTTGCCACCCAGCAGGATGTTGTAGCCACCCGCGTCGCGGAAGGTGTCGTTGCCGTCGCGGCCCTCGATGAAGTCGTTGCCGCGTCCGCCCTTGAGCAGGTCGCTGCCGTCGGTGCCGAAGATAAAGGTGCTGCCCTTGTGCGGTTCGGCGTTGCGGTTGAGGTCCTCGACCCAGGTCTTGCCCCGATTGGCCTCGGACAAGGTGGAGACGATCAGGGTCGAGTCCTTGCTGGTCAGGTCGTAGAACGCCGAATCCACCACCCGGTTCAAGCCATCGGCGTAACCCGCGGAACCGTGGGCCTTCCACGACAGCGGGTTGAGGATGCTCTGCGGCAGCAGGTTCTCCAGGGTCGACGCGTAGTGCTCGTTGAAGTTGACGATGTTGTTGGTCGCCGACGCCTGGACCTTGTCATGGCTGCCCAGGGACGAGGCATTGAAGGTGGTACCGTCGAGCACCCTGAACACCGGATCGTTTTCGTAGCCGATGTTCAGCACCTTGTCCCCCGGGCCCTGGGTCGGCGAGGCGAATGCCACATAGCGGGCGTCAGCGTAGAAACCGCCCCAGTGCTCGCCGCTCAGCTCGGCCAGGCTGTTGACCCCCAGGCCGCCCAGGCTGTGGCCGCTGACCAGCACATCCTGGCCGCTCAGGCCCTGGGCCTTGGCGAACTCGGCGACGCTGGCGAACAGCTTGTCGAAGGCATTCTTGCTGTAGTTCGCCGCATAACCCACCGGCCCGACCGCCGCCAGCAGGTTGTTCTTGATGTCGCCCAGGGTATCGCTCAAGCCCAGGCCGCCAGTGCCGCGAAAGGCGATGCCGATCGACAGCAACTTGCCGGCCTCGTCGTAACGCCCCAGCACCTCCACTTCGGCGCTGGTAAAGCCTGGCTGCTCGCCGAAGAAGGTGCCCTGGGGCCCGACCTTGCCCTGGTACCCCAGCCGCTCGGCACCAATCGCCGTCCAGCCCGACGCCAACGGCTGCCCGGTGGGCGTGTAGGCGTAGAGCGTCAACGCCAGGGCATCGCTGTACAGCGCCTTGCCCGCCTCGCCCTTGAAACTCCGGTAATCGAATACACCCATGTTGTGTCTCACTCTTATGGTCATTGGCCCGCAGGCCTCAGAACTGCCAGTCCAGGGTCAGGCCGACCCCGTGACTCTTGTCCCGAGAACCCAGCAGGCCGTTGTAGTCCAGGTTTACCCGGGTATCGCGCCCCAGCAACAGGCCGGCGCGAGCCCCGACCACAGCGGCGTTACGATCCAGCGCAACGCTCTGTATGTTGAACGAACCACCATTGGCAAAAGCCAGGTGCTGGTCCGAATTGGTGTCGCTCAGGTTGTGCTGCCAGCCGAGGGTGCCGGCCAGTTCCAGCTGCCGGGCATCGGACAGGGCGAAGCGTTTGCTGGCCCGCAGGCCGAGGGTCGAGAGCACCGCGTCGCGGTTGTCATCGCCACTGCGCAGGGCGGTGGCCCCGCCTTTTTCGCGGAAGCTGTCGCTGCCCACATGCACGTAGGCCAGATTGACGAAGGGCTCCAGGGCCACACCTGGCAGCGCCACTTGCCACGCCGCTTCGGTGAACAGTTGGGCGGTCTGGGCGTCGCGCTTGACCTTTTGCCGGTCCGAGAACTCGCCGTATTGCAGGTCACGCTTCACATCGATGCGATGCCAGCTGTAGGAACCACCGACGCTCAGGCGCACCGCATCCAGCTGATGGCCCAGGTAGGCACCCAGGTGATAGCTGTCCACCGAGGCCTGGGAATGGGTGCCATCGCCCATGCTCAGGGAGCTGTCGCTGTAGCCGGTGAACAGGCCGAGACGAGTGTCTTCGGCGATCAAGCCATCGACCCCGGCGAGCAGGCCGCCGATCGAAGTGTTGTAGTTGGCATGGTCATAACCGCCGTCGGCCTTGCCCCAGGCCCCCAGCACCTTGAACCACACATTGTTGTCGCTGGCCGCGGGCGCCGACGAATCAAGCAGGCCGTCCTGACGCAGACGGTCACCCACCGCATCGCGCAGCTGACGACTGTCGTTGATCAGCAGCGTGCCGATGGCCGGATGGATCTCCCCGGTCAGTTGCTGGAAGGCTTGTTGCGCGCTGGCGGCGTTCTCCGACAGCAGCAGGCTTTCGTACACCGGATTGCCCGCCCCCAGTCGCTCGGCGGCAGCCGCCACGGAACGCTGGTTCGGGGTCAGGCCGACGTCGCTGAAGGACGTGGCGTTACGCGCGACCTGCAACTGCACGCCGCTGGCCGAGTAATCGAGGCTGCCACCAATGAACAGGTAGTTCGGCGCCACCGAACCGAAACGGCCTTCGATGCCACCGGCCGCCTGCAGGATGTTGTATTGCCGGCCGAGCAGGCTTTGCGCCTCGCGGGCACTGAGCAGGGTCGGGCTGTTCTCCAGGGCCAGGGTCACATTGGCCCCTTCGACGGTGGCCTTGCCGCCAGCGACGATCTGGTCGCTGCTGGTGGGCGACAGCTCCACCGCGTAGGTCGAGCCCGGTTGCAGGGTCACGTCGCCCGCCACCTGCAAGGTGCCGATCGAGTTGCCCGGCGCCACGGTACCGCCACGGTTGGCGGTCAGCGCGGCGATGCGCCCGTTGCCGCCGAGAATGCCGCTGTCATTGACCGTCACCGCCGAGGCCAGCGAACCATTGATGGCCAGGCGTCCCTGATTGACCAGGGTCGGGCCGCTGTAGCTGTTGTTGCCGGTCAGCACCAGGGTGCCGATGCCCTGCTTGGTCAGGCCACCGTGTCCGGAAATGTCGTTGCGCCAGACATCCAGCCCGCAAGACAGGCCAGTGCACAGGCGCTCGGTGGGTTTGCCGGCATCCACCACGGCGCCGATACCGGGCAGGTCGACCACGAACTGGCCGGAGCCGTAGGCGCCTTCGACACGGAACTCCTGGGGAATGTCCGCTTCGGTGACGAACATGCCTGGACCGTCGATGCCCTTTTGCAGGTTGATCATGCCCCAGCCGTACAGCGCGTCGATGCCCGGATCGCCCATGTCGGTAGCGGTGGTCCTCAGCACCGTGGCGATCTGCGAAGCGCTCATGTAAGGAAAGCGCTCCATCAGCACCGCCGCCGCGCCCGCCACATGGGGCGCGGCCATCGAGGTGCCGCTCTTGTTGGCGTAGCCGATGGTCATGTCGTCCAGGTTGGTGCCGCCGATCACCGCGCTGTAGATCCGCGTACCCGGCGCCGAGACGCAGAAGCTCGCGGTGTAGCCGCAGCGCGAGGAGAAGGTGCTGAGGGTGTAGGGATTGGGGCTGGCGGTATCCGGGTTCACCTGCAAGGCCGCCACCGTCATCCAGTTCGGCGCGATTTCCGGCACGAAATAGGCCAGGCCGGCGATGGCGTCCGGGTTGTTCAGGTTGTAGTCGTTACCGGCGGCGAAGATGGTCAGCACACCACCGCGGGCCGCGTCGATCGCCCCGCTGTAGGCGCCACCCTGGCGGGTGCCCAGCAGCGGCTGGATCTGGTCGAACTGCAACTGCGCGTCCTGCACGGTGAAATGCGGGAAGGCCGGGTCGCGACCGCCCTGGTCGAAGCGGTCGGTGATGCCGATGCCCCAGCTGTTGTTGATGATCCGCGCGCCGCTGTTCACCAGGGCATCCCAGCCGGCCCGGTAGACCGCGCCGTCGTTGCCGAGAATGATCCCGTCCTCGGGGCCCGGGTCGCCGTTTTCGGCGCTGATGATCTGCGCGTCGAAGGCCACACCATGCATCGGCCCGCCGTCGCGGCTGCCGGCGGCGATCCCGCCGACGTGGGTGCCGTGGGAGCCGAGCTTGCCGTCGGAGCCCACCGAGGGCGTGCCGTCATAACGGAAGGCATCGCCGGCTTTGACCGGAATGTAGGGGTCGGTGTATTCGCGGATGCCGCTGGTGACCAGGGTGATCACCTTGTTGCTGCCGCTGAATTCCGGGTGCTGGGCATACACCGGCTGGTCGAAGATCCCCAGCTTGACGCCCTTGCCGGTATAGCCGGCGGCATACGCCTGCTCGGCATGGATCGCCCCCAGGCCCCATTCGGCGTTGAACTCGGCACTGCGCCAACTGCCGGGATCGCCCGGCTGGCCGCTTTCGACATAAGGCGCGGCCTGGGCGTTACCCGCCACGGCCAGGCCACAGATCAAAGCGCCGCAGGAGGCGCGCACCAGGCTGTTGGCCGCCGGAGCAGCCCCCGTAAATCTGTATTTCATCGGTACCTTCCTTAGTTGCCTTGCTTAGAAATAGTTGCCTTGCTGGAAATAGTTGCCTTGCTAGAGGAAACACCGCACCAGACCCGGCGCGGGTGGTTTTACCGAACAGCCGGCCCGCCAACGGCGAACCGTGCTGTACCGATAGCAGCTGCCGTGTCGACGCGACCTTGCGTCGACACGGCGCTGTCAAAAACCGGGTCAGAACTGCCAGTTCAGGCTCAGCCCCGCCCCGTGGTTCTTCTCGCGGCTGGCCAGCTGGCCGTTGTAATCCAGGCTCAGGCGCAGGTCCCGGCTCAACGCCAGGCTGGCATGGGCGCCGACCAGCGCGGCATTGCGCGGCAGCGAGGTGCTTTCGACGCTGAACGGCGTGCCGCCGGAAGCAAAGGCCAGGTGTTCCTCGGCCCGGGTGTTGCTCAGGTTGTGCTGCCAGCCCAGGGAGCCGGAAAGGTCCAGGCGGGTTTGCCCGGACAGCTCGAGGCTTTTCAGGGCGCGCAGGCCGAGGGTACTGAGCGCCGCCTCGCGACTGTCGCTGCCACCTTTCAACGCCGCGGCGTCGCCCTTCTCGCTGAAGCTGTCGCGGTGCAGGTGCACGTAGGCCAGGTTGGCGAACGGTTCCAGGGCCAGCGCCGGCAGGTCGAGGCGATAAGCCGCCTCGCCGAAGACCTGGCTGGTGCGGGCATCGACCTTGGCTTTCTGCTTGCCGCTGACTTCGCCGAACTGCAGGTCGCGCTTGACGTCGGCGCGATGCCAGCTGTGCGCCGCGCCCGCGCTCAGGCGCCAGGCGCCCAGCTCGTGGCCGAGGTAGGTGCCCAGGTGATAGCTGTCCACCGAGGCCTCGGAATGGGTACCGCCGCCCATGCTCAGGGAGCTGTCGCTGTAGCCGGCGAAGGCGCCCAGGCGCGTGCTGTCGCTGAGCGCGCCGTCGGCCCCCAGCAGCAACCCGCCGATGGACGTGTTGTAGCCCTCGGTGTCGTGGCTGCCGTCGTTCTTGCCCCAGGCGCCCAGCACCTTGAGCCAGAGGTTGCCCTCGCTCTGCACCACCGCACCCGGGACCTGCAGACGCTCGCCGACCGCATCGCGCAGCTGCCGGCTGTCGTTGAGCAGCATCGAACCCAACGCCGGGTAGATTTCCCCGGACAGCTGCTGGAACGCCTGTTGCGCCACACCGGCGCTCGGCGAGCGCAGCAGGCTTTCATACACCGGGTTGCCCGCCCCCAGCTGCTCGGCGGCGGCCGCCACCGAGCGCTGGTTCGGGGTCAGACCGACACTGGCGAACGAGGTGGCGTTACGCCCGATGCTCAGCTGCACGCTGCTGGCCGAATAATCGAGGCTGCCGCCGAGGAACAGGTAGTTCGGCTCCACCGAGCCGAAGCGCCCGTCGATGCCGTTCGCCGCCTGGAGGATCTGGTACTGGCTGCCGATCAGGCTTTGCGTCTGTTGCAGGCTGAGCAACTGCGGGCTGTTTTCCAGGGCCAGGGTGACCCCAGCGCCGTTGAGGGTGGCCTTGCCGCCAGCGACGATGCGGTCGCTGCTGGTGGGCGACAGCTCCACCGCATAGGTCGAGCCCGGCTGGAAGGTCACGTCCCCCGCCACCTGCAAGGTGCCGATGGAGTTGCCCGGCGCCACGGTGGCGCCGCTGTTGGCCAGCAGCGCGCCGATCCGTCCGGAACCGCCGAGGGTGCCGCCATCATTGACCGTGACACTGGAGGCCAGCGAGCCATTGACTGTCAGCAAGCCGCCGTTGACCGTGGTCGCGCCGCGATAGCTGTTGTTGCCGCTGAGCACCAGCCAGCCGGCGCCGGACTTGATCAGGCTGCCCTCGTACACCCGCTGCGCGGCGGCCGCGTCGCGGGCCATGCCGACGGCGTAGTCGGTCTTGTCCTGCTGGCTGGCGCCGGCGCCGAGGCCGTTTTCCCAGCCCTTGTCCTTCAGGGTCTGTTGCCAGGCCGCGTGTTCGGCGGCGTCCTCGCCCTGGCGCTGCAACAGCGCCTTGTCCGAGATGTCGTTGCTCCAGACATCGCCCTGCCCGGCACCCAGGTTGGCGTCGAACGATCCCAGCAACTGCCCGGGACCGTGCATGGCCCGCTCCAGGTTGGGCACGCCCCAGCCGACCAGGCTGGTGGGCGCCTCGGTGATCGAGCCGTCCAACTGGGTGGCGGTGGTCAGCAGCACCTCCAGGGCCTGCTGGTTATTCATGTAGGGATAACGCTCCATCACCAGGGCCAGCGCGCCCGTGGCATGGGGCGCGGCCATCGAGGTGCCGGACTTGGTGGCGTAACCGCCGCCGGGCACGGTGCTGGAGATCAGCCGCCCGGGCGCGGCCACGCACCAGTACTTGGCGATGCCGCACTGGTTGTAGCGCTGCTGGTTGTTCGCATCCAGGCCAGACACCGCCAGCCAGTGGCCTTCCAGCTCCGGCTGGAAGTACGGCAGCGCCGCGCGCACGCTGGCGTTGGCGTAACCGCTGTTGCCGGCGCTGAACACGTTGATCACGCCCTGGCGCGAGATATCGGCCGCCGCGTCCAGCCAGGTGCCCTGGCCATAGTGCTGGGCATAGGCGGCGTGCAGGTCGCCCAGGGTCTGGTAGCTGACACCCGGCGGCTGGCTGCCCCAGCTGTTGTTGATGGCGCGCACCCCGGCATCCGCCAGGGCGCCGTACACCGCCTTGAAGTACTGCGGGTCCGGGGTCGGGCCGAACAGGAAGCTGTCGTTCTTGTTGGTGTTGCCCACGTAGACCTGGGCATTGAAGGCCACGCCGTGCATGCCAACGCCATCGCGGGCTGCGCCCATGGTGCCGGTGACATGGGTGCCATGGCTGTCGTTGTTGCCGTTGAGCACCCCGGAGACGCTGAACGGCGTGCCATCGACATAGGTGCCGGTGGCGGTGACCCCGTGGAAGCGCTCGGGCGAGGCTTCGCCATGGCTGGCGTCGAAGCCCGAGTCGAGGGCACCGATCTTCACCCCGCTGCCGGTGATGCCGGCGGCATAGGCGGAGCTGGCGCGCATGCGCTCCAGGCCCCAGTCCTGGGTGTATTCGGCCGATTGCCAGCTGGCCGGCACCCCCAACTGACCGGTTTCCTGGTACTGCGCCTGGGCCATGCCCGGCAGTGCTACCGCCGACAGCGTGGAGCAAGCGAGCAACGAGCGGCGACTCAGCGCCTTGAGCTGATAAAAGCGTCTATCCATGTGATGACTTCTCGTTTTTTGTTTTTGTCGAAAATGTCAGGTCGGGCCGCCCGCGGCCGCCTTTTTGTCAGTTCATGAGCCGGGCCTGAAGGCTTCGTCGACCCGGGCCAGGTCGTCTTCACGCAGGGTGCCTGCGTAGTAGTGCAACTTGGTCCAGGCCATCAAATAGTCGTAACGGGCCTGCGCCAGGTCGCGGCGCGTGGTGTACAGCTGCTGTTCGGCGTTCAGCGCGTCGAGGTTGACCCGTTCACCGCCAAGGATGCTCTGCTTGGTCGAGATCACCAGGGCCTCGGCCGAGGTCAGCGCCTTCTGATAAGCCCGCAGCTTGCTGACCCCGGACAGGCAGGCGCTGAACTGGCGCCGCAGTTCGATCAGGGTGGTGCGGGTCTGCGAATCCAGTTCGTACTCGGCCTGTTCCATGGTCCGGCTGGCCTGGCGGGTGGCCGCCGAGACCCCGCCACCGGCGTACAGCGGCATGCTGATTTCGATGCCGATGGTGTTGGTGTCATAGCGCTGGTTGTAGGTGTTGCCGCTTTCCGACTCGACCCGGCGCGAGGTGGCATAGGCGCTGAGCCGCGGCAGATGGCCGGCACGGTTGCGCTCGATCTCGTAACGCGCCACTTCCACGGCCTGGCGCTGGGAGGCCAGGTTCGGGTTGTTACTGATCGCCAGTTCATGCCAGGCGTCGTAGTTGGCTGGCGACAGGGTGAAGGACTCGAAACGCTCGCGCAGCGGGTCAAGGTCGCGGATGTCCACGGTCGGCACGCCGATCAACGCGCCCAGCTCGCGCAGCGCCGCGTCCTGCTCGTCGCGGGCCTCGATCTCTTCGGCGGTGGCCAGCTCGTAGCGCGACTCCGCTTCGAGGATGTCGGTGCGGGTGCCCTCGCCCTGGCGAAACATGTGCTCGTTCTGCTGGAACTGCTGCTCGAAGGCCTTCTTCTTGGCCTGGGCGATCTCGATCTGGTCCTGGGCGAACAGCGCCTGGGTGTAGTAGGTCAGCACCCGCACCAGCAGCTCCTGGCTCTTGCCACGAAAGTTCTCGTCGGCGAACAGCGCCTGGGCCACGCCCTTGCGGTAGGAGGCATAGGCCTCGTAGTCGATCAGCGGCTGTTGCAGGGTGAAGGTGGAACCGTAGCTGTCGTAGTTGCGGTCATCGTGGCTGGTGCCGCCGCGACCGTCGGGCACGGTGGCCTGGGAGTTGTTGCGGCCCTTGTTGTAGCTGTAGTTGAGTTTCGGCAGCAGCCCGGCGCGGCCGATGATGCGGTTCTCCAGGCCGGCATCGCGCTCCTTGATCGCGCCGAGGAACACCGGGTCGTTGCGCAGGGCCTGTTCGTAGACCTGGAACGGCCCCATGGCCTGGGCGTGGGTGCATACCAGTAAAGCGACTGTGGCTCCGAAGATGGAAAACTGACTCATGCGACGGAACATCCTTATTCCTCGGTCAATGCGGAACCCGCCCGGTCGAGCAGGGGTTTGAACAGGTAGTTGAGCAGCGAGCGCTCGCCGGTACGGACGAACATCTCCGCCGGCATGCCCGGCTTGATCACCAGGCCGTTGAGCTTTTCCATGGCCTGGTCGCTGACGCTGCTACGCAGCACGTAGTACGGCACGCCGGTCTTTTCATCGACCATCTGGTCGGCGGAGATCAGGCTGACCTCGCCGGACACCCGCGGCGTGCGGCTCTGGTTGAAGGCGGTGAACAGGATGTCCACCGGCAGGTGGCTGCCAACCTTGTCGATCAGGTTCACCGGCAGGTGCCCTTCCACTTCCAGGCGAGTGCCCTGGGGCACGATCTCCAGCAGGTTTTCCCCGGGGCGGACCACGGCGCCTTCGGTGTGCACCCCGAGGTTGACCGCGATGCCGTCGGCCGGGGCGAGGATTTCGCTGTGCTGCAAATCGAAACCGGCCGAGGTCAGCTGTTGCTCCAGGGTCAGGCTTTTCAGCTGGGCGTCGGCCAGCTGGCTGCGCACTTCCTTCTGGTACTCCTCGCTGTGCTGCTGCAACTTGAGCCGCGACTCGAGAATGCCCTGCTCCACCCGCCCGCTTTCGCCGGTGTTCTGCGCCAGTTCCTGCTGCACCTGGGACAGCTGGCGCTGGTACTCCATCAGGCGGTTGCGCGGGATGTAGCCGTTGTCCGCCAGGGGCTGCAGGTTGGCCAGCTGCTGGCGCAGGGACTCGGCCTGGTTGTTGAGGTCGGTACGCGCCCGGCGCATCCCGGCCAGTTGCGCGGTGGCGCCTTCGATACTGGCGCGGATCCCGGCCTGCTCGCGGGCGAAGGCTTCGCGGCGGCTGCTGAACAGTTGCCGCTGGCCTTCCAGCACCAGGGCCAGGCGTGGATCGGGATCGGCGCTCAGGGCCTCGGGGAAATTCACCTGCTTGAGGTTGTCGCGTTCGCTCTGCCAGCGCGCTAGGCTGGCCCAGGCCATGCGGTACTGCGCCTGCAGCGACTGCACGTCGGCTTCGACCTGGGTCTGGTCCAGGCGGAACAGCGGCTGGCCCTGCTTCACCGCCTCGCCTTCACGCACCAGGATCCGGCTGACCACCCCGCCGCTCATGGATTGCACGGCCTTGCGCTTGCCCGAGACCACCACCGTGCCTTGCACCGGGATGCCCTGGTCCAGCGGCGCCAGGGCCGCCCAGAGAAAAAAGCTGCCGGCGCCGGCCAGTGCCAGGACCCAGCCCATGCGCGCGAAAAACCGCGCATCGCGCTCGGGACGCTCCGGCGCGTAACCTTGTTCGATCATCATTTCGCTGTCCTTGCTCATGCGCCTGGGTTCCGTGTCGGGGCCTGATACTGGCGGCTCATGCTCAAGCCGCCCGGGGCCGTCGGGGCCGAGGTTTTTTCCCGCTGCTGCTGTTCCTGGTTTTGGGCCTGGTTTTGGTGTTGTGCCTGGGCGCCACTGGACAGCGCCTTGAGCACTTCCTGGCTCGGGCCGAAGGCCTGCAGGCGCCCTTCGTTGAGCACCAGCAGCTTGTCGGCCTGGGCCAGCGCCGAGGAGCGATGGGTGACCAGGATCACGCTGGTGCCCTGGGCCTTCATCTGCGCGATGGCCGACGCCAGGGCGCTTTCGCCCACGGTGTCGAGGTTGGAGTTCGGCTCGTCGAGCACCACCAGGCGCGGCTGGCCATACAGCGCCCGGGCCAGGGCCACGCGCTGCTTCTGGCCGCCGGACAGGCCGCTGCCGTCATCGCCCAGCAGGGTGTCGTAGCCCTGGGGCAGGCGCAGGATCAGTTCGTGCACGCCGGCCTGTTGCGCGGCCTGCACCACCTGCTGCGGGTCGGCTTCCTGAAAGCGCGCGATGTTCTCGGCGATGCTCCCGGAAAACAGCTCGATGTCCTGGGGCAGATAACCGATGTGAGGCCCCAGTTCGTTGCGGTTCCAGCGATGGATATCGGCGCCGTCCAGACGCACCGTGCCGGCCAGGGTCGGCCATACGCCCACCAGCACCCGGGCCAGGGTGGATTTGCCGGAGCCGGAAGCGCCGAGCACCCCCAGCACCTCCCCCGCCCCGAGGTTGAAACTGACCTGCTGCAAGGTCGCCATGCGCTTGCCCGGCGGGCCGGCGCTGACCTGCTCAAAGCTCACCTGGCCCTTGGGCGCCGGCAGCGACATCGCCGTGTCGCTCGGCGGGAAGGCCTGCAGCAGCGAATCCAGGCGCTGGTAGGCCAGCTTGGCGGAACTCCACTGCTTCCACACCGCGATCAACTGGTCGATCGGGCTCAGCACCCGGCCCATCAGGATCGAGCCGGCGATCATCATCCCGGCGGTCATGTCGCCCTTGATCACCAGCAAGGCCCCCAGGCCCAGCACCAGCGATTGCAGGCACAGGCGCAGGGTCTTGCTCAGCGAGCTGATGACCGCGCCGGTGTCGCTGGCCTGGTTCTGCAGGCCGAGAAAACGCGAATGCACCTCGAACCAGCGCTTGCGCAGCGCGCCGAGCATGCCCATGGCCTGGATGGTCTCGGCATTGTGCAGGTGGCTGGTGGCCAGTTGCGTGGATTTCTGCGAATAACCGCTGGCCTCGCCCAGAGGCTTCTTGGTCATGGCCTCGTTGAGGTACGCCAGGGCGATCAGCAATACCGCGCCCGCGGTGGCGAACACCCCCAGCCAGGTATTGAACAGGAAGATCACGAACAGGTAGACGGGGAACCAGGGCGCGTCGAAGAACGCGAACAGCGCAGGACCGGTGACGAACTGGCGGATATGGGTCAGGTCGCCCAGGGACTGCCCGGCGTGGCCTTCGCCGCGAAACAGGTTGCGCTCGAAGGCCGCCTGGTAGACCCGCAGGTTGAAACGCCGCTCCAGCTGGCTGCCGATGCGAATGACGATGAAGCTGCGCACCACCTCCAGCAGGCCGATGAATGCGAAGAACCCGACTACCATCAGCGACAGCATCGCCAGGGTGGTTTCGTTCTGCGAGGAAAGTACCCGGTCGTAGACCTGGAGCATGTAGATCGAGGGGACCAGCATCAGCACGTTGATCAGGGCGGTGAAACACCCGACGCTGATCAGAATGCCTTTGTAATCGCCCAGTGCCTTGAACAGCGGTGCAGTGGTCTTCGCCATCTTCATTGGTCTTTCCTGAGCTGTAATATCCCGTGCCAGGGGCGCAGGACAAATAAACCGCCCGTACTTGAGTCGGGACATTATTGGATTTATTGCGGCGGACAGGCGAAAGAACTCTACCGTCAGACGAAACGGAGTTCTAGTTATTTAGTTGTCTTTAATCGAACGAAGGACATCGCGTATATGGCACTGCCTTATACGCTTATCCATACAGATACATTTAAAGATGCATACAGCCGCGATTATTCAGGGCGTACGCTGCAATATAATGGTTATGCCTGATTTCAAAGTGCCTTGATATAAGCCTTCTTTCTGACGACTTAGAAAGATGATCTTCGAACCCTCTTTGCCGGTCACGGCAATACCGTCCGGCTCGGGAAACCAGCCGATGGCCGAATCGCCCAGCCAGGCGGAAAAACACTCGGCGCCGGCGCCCAGGGTGCCGTTCAGCTCGAGGTCCAGGGCACAGTGGTTGGCAGGTTGCGCCGGCTGCGACAGTTGCCAGTGCCCGGCCAGTTCCGCGGGGTCCGCCAATCTCAGGCTGCTTGCCATGCTTGTCTCTCCATAAAACATCATCAGCGTCGCGATCAGGTACGCGCCGGCCTTAGCGATCAAGGCAGTTCGAATCATAAGGGGTTAGCTCCGGGCCACAGCCTCAGGCAGTTCGCCTGTCAATGCAAGGTCAGAGGGCGGCGCCTGGGCGCCACCCTCCTTCTTTTACCTTACCGCAATGACTCAGGCGACGATGTCGGTGTAGGCCGCCTGGCCGACGGTGCTGACCAGGAAGTCCGCCACGCCGTGCCCGGAGAAGTCCACCGACAAGGTGCTGTTGCCAGCCGAGGTGCTGAGGATCGCGTCGCCGGCGTTACCGGTGAATGCGTTCACGAAGTGCAGCCCAGCGCCCTTGGTGATGCCGGTCAGATCGATCTTGTCCAGGCCGCTGACAAAATCCAGGATCTGGTCGGCCGCACCCGGAGCGGAGTCCGAGCTCGCGCCGAAGACGAAGGTGTCGGCACCCGCGCCGCCCCAGAGCTTGTCCGCACCGCCGGCGCCGTAGAGGATGTCGTTGCCGGCACCGCCCTTGAGCTCGTTGGCCACCTTGTTGCCGATCAGCAGGTCGCTGCCCGAACCGCCGATCGCATTCTCGACGGTGACGCCCTTGGCGATGGACACGTTGCCCACCAGGCCGCCAACGTCGGAGAACGAGGTCTCATTGAGGTTGATCTTCTGGTTTTGGGTAAAACCGGAGAAGTCCAGGGTGTCCTTGCCGCCCGCGTCCCATACCGAGAACACCAGCTTGTCCGCCGACGAGGTCGCGCTGAGGAAATCGCGACCGGTGTTGGAGTTGAAGCCGTAGGTGGTGTCGCCGGTACGGGTGGTGGTGTTGGCCCCGTAGAGCTTCTGGATCGCCGCGATATCGTCCATCAGCGGGCCGGACGAATAGGCTTCGACGCCGGCCTTGCTGAAGTTCTGGCTGGTATTGCTTTCGCTCCAGTAGCTCATGACGCTGTAACCGCGCGTGTCCTGTCCATAGACCGCGTCGTTATAGGTCGGGTTACCATTCCCGGCGTTGTAGTCGCCAGGGTGGGCCAGGCCCAGGGTGTGACCGATCTCGTGGGTCAGCGTCTGCCGGCCGTAGTTGTTCAGATCGGGGGTCTTGTTCTGGGTGTAGCTGCTGTTGATCAGGTACCAGGACGTACCGTCGTAGCCAGCACCGGTGCCCGGCAGGTAAGCGAAGGCCGCCGCGCCGTCCTGGCCGCCGCTGTAGTTGCCGAAGGTCATGTGACCGTCACCACCGGAAGCCTTTTCGGTGAAGGTGACATTGGCCACATCGGCCCAGGATTGCATGGACAGCGCGGCCTGGGCTTTCTGCTGGGCGCTGAACTGGCTGAACCCGGAGATGCCATGCTTGTACATGGTGCTCGAGGAGGCCGAGGTGAGGAAGGTATAGGTCAGTTCGATCTTGCCGTTGCCGTTGAGATCCTGGTACGCGGCACCGTCGCGCAGCAGCTGGGTGGCTGCCTGATCGACCGAGTAGGAGGGTTTGCCATTGACCGTCAGATTGCCACCCCGGTCATACTGATGGCTGAAGCTATTGATCTGGTTGTAAGCCGAACTTGCCGCGGCCAAGGGCACGAGTTCTTGTTCGGCGGTCACAATAGCTTTCGCTTTAACTTTCGACATAAACACACTTCCTTGTAATCAATGGAACAGTTTTTGTCCGATAGCGACAATCCCTGGCGAGATCGTCCTATCACTCGCCCTATCCGGGCGTAAGCAACCTGACACAATTTGAAATCAGGCGTCCACTACTTTTTGACGCCTGATTTTCGCTGTTCCAGCAAACTCCCGAAAACAATGACTGGTGAGTCGAAATATTCTTTAAACCTCAATACCCGCTGATAATTGTCGGACAATCTCGAATTTAAATATTAAATAACAGTACAGATAGTTTTGCCGACTACGTCGCAGTTTTTAGTTCATGCAAGTTTGTTCCATCCGGTTAGTTTCATCGCTTGCAGCAGGGTTTCCCCGGTCAGCGCCGGAACGCTCGCGCCACTGTCCGCGGTCATCGGCTCGCCCGCCAGCAAGGCATTGACGATGGCCTCCTCCACCGCTTCGGCGGCGGCGCTGAACAGGGCCGAGATGTAATCGTTGTTGAGCATCGCCAGGGGTGTGCTGAAGGGCACGCCCTGGCGCCCGTAGGCGCAAGGCGGCAGGTCGCGGTTGCCGGTGGCGAAGGCCAGGAAGATATCGCCGCTGGAGTCCTCGGTGCCGCCGCCGGTGCGGGCGATACCGATCGACGCGCGCTGCGCCAGGCGCTGGCACTGGTGCGGCAGCAAGGGCGCGTCGGTGGCCAGGATCACCACGATCGAACCCATGCCCGGCGTACCGCGCCGGGCGAAAGGCGACGGAATGCCGCTCAGTTGCCGCCCCACCGGGTAGCCATCAACCCGCAGCTCCTCGCGCTTGCCGTGGTTGGCCTGCACCAGCGCGCCGACCGTGTAGCCGCCCTGCTCCCCCGGCACCCGGCGCGAAGCCG
Organism: Pseudomonas sp. 09C 129; assembly: GCF_002843625.1. Classification (NCBI taxonomy): domain Bacteria; kingdom Pseudomonadati; phylum Pseudomonadota; class Gammaproteobacteria; order Pseudomonadales; family Pseudomonadaceae; genus Pseudomonas; species Pseudomonas sp. 09C 129. Next base: position 4,117,747 of record NZ_CP025261.1, read on the forward strand.
TGCCGATCCCGCCCTTGAATTCATGGCAGATCATGCCGGTGCCGCCGCCCACCGCGCCCTCGCGCACCGGCCCGGACTCGGCATTGGCCAGCGCCTCGCGGACCTGCTGCGGGCCGACATGCTGGCCCCAGATATCGTTGAGCAGGCCGTCATAGGTCTCCATCACCACCGGCATGCACCAGTATTCCGCGGGGTCCGCCAGGCTTGCGTGCTCCTCGGCGATCAGTGCGTCGCGCACCACGCCGACGCTGTGGGTGTTGGTGATGGCCAGCGGCGTGGTCAGCAGGCCCGCTTCGCGGATCCACTCCAGGCCGGTGGCATCGCCGTTGCCGTTGAGCACATGGCAGCCGGCGAAACAGGGTTGCAGCCGGGCAAAGCCCTCGCGGGGCTGGATCAGGGTCACCCCGGTACGTACCTGCTTGCCGTCGACCGTGGTCCTGAGGGTGCTGTGGCCCACCCGTACCCCCGGAACGTCGGTGATGGCATTGAAGGGGCCGGGAGTACCCAGGCCCAGGCTGATCCCCAATTGACGTGCGCGCATGACTTCTCCTCAGAGTTTCTGGAACGCCGGGCTGAACCGGCCGTTGGTGCCATACAGGATCACCGACAGCGCCAGCAGGCCGACGATCACCATGATGTCCCTGAGCGAAGCGTCCAGGAACAGATTGAACAACAGATACCCGGCGCCGATCACCGCCAGCAGCGCCGGCAACGGCCACAGCGGCATGCGGTACGGGTGGGCGCGGTCGCGCAGCAGCACCCGGCTCATCAGCGCGCTGAGAGCGACGATCAGGTACACCAGCATGATCAGCAGCACGCTGAACGAGGTCAGGTCGGCCAGGTTCGAGCTGAAACTGAGCACCGCCGAGGGAATGGCCAGGAACAGCGTGGCCAGCCACGGCGAGTCCCAGCGCGGATGAATACGGGTGAACAGGCGGTTGATGCCCGGCGTCCACAAGGCATCGCGGCCGCTGGAGAACACCACCCGGCCGATCTGGATCACGATGGCGACGATGGCGTTGAACACCGAGAGGAAGATCCCGGCACTGACCACCCGCGACAGGGTTTCGTTGCCGTGGCTGGTGAGCAGGTAGCCAATGGGGTCGGGACTTTCGAGCATGGCGCTGAGGGACGGCGCGCCGATCAATAGCGCGGTCAACGGCACCAGCTCGATGATCACCACCAGCACCAGCGACCAGAGCACCGCCTTGTGCACGCCCTGCCCCTTGCATTTCATGTCTTCGGCCAGCAGCACCGCCGGGCCGTAACCGTTGTAGGAAAACAGGCCGATGCCGACCGCGCCGATCACCAGGGCCCAGGGCGCCATGTGTAATACGCCGTTTTCGACGATCTGCGGTTGCAGCAGGATGCTCGCCGGCTGCGAGGCATTGCCAAAGCCCAGGAACACGATCACCAGCAACGCGGCAATTTCCAGCAGCAGACAGGTGCCGGTGATCCAGGCATTCAGCTTGATGTTGAGGATGCCCAGCGCATAGCTGCAGATCACGATCACCAGGGCCACGGTCTGCGAATCGAAGCGCGTGCCCAGGGCATTGTTCAGGTAAGTCGCCGCGCCGGTGGCCAGCACCGGCGGGATGAACAGCAACATCACCAGCACCGTGAGAAAGGTCGCGTACCCGGCCATGCCGCCGAACACCCGCTTGGCGTACACATACTCGCCGCCGGCGCTGTTGTGGGCGCGGCCCAGCTCGGCGTAGCAGAAGGCGAACATCAGCGCCAGCAGCCCCGCCATGACAAAGGCCAGGAACACCCCGCTGCCGGCCTGGTGAATGGCGAACGGCGCGATAACGAAGACCGAACTGGCCGGGGTCACGCCCGACACGGTAATGGCCACCACATCGAACACACTCAGCGTGGGTTTCAGGGCGCCTTGCGGCGCGCAGGGAGAGCTCATGTCGTTATCCTCGTGGTTATTTTTGGTTTGAGGCAGAAACGAAGAACATCGGGTGGATGCGCTCTGGGGCGCACTTGATGGAGGCCACTTTAGGCAGCCGGGGGTACAGGGCCAATTCCCCTATTGGAGTACTCCCCCTTGACGTCGCCGGGCAAATCGCCGAAACCTTGCTGCCACCTGGCGAGAAAGCAACCTGCCAGACCACAGCGGCATCGACGCGGAGCCACCTATTTGATCACTCTGTTCAGGGAAATCGGCATGCATGCCGGACTCGGCCGCACCCTCTCGCAGATCGGCGGCGAGCGCTTCTGGAAGCAACTGGTGCTGTTGCTGCACCAGGCCTTGCCGTTCGATAACGCCCTGGCGATCTTCTACCCGCGCAACGGCCTGCCCATCGCCCTAGAGGAATACGACGCCGAGCCCTCGGACAAGCCGGCGTCGATGCTCACCTACCTCAATGGCCTGTACCTGCTCGACCCGTTTTTCCAGGCCTGCCGCGAGGGTTATCCCAACGGCTTGTACCGCCTGGAGGAAGTGGCGCCGGACCATTTCCGCCAGACCGAGTATTTCTCCAGCTACTTCCACGACAACGTGCTGGAGGACGAACTGCAGTTCATCCTGCAGATCCCGGAGGCCGGCACCCTGTCCCTGTCGCTGGGCATGCAGCGGCCGTTCAGCGCCGAGGAGATCGGCCAGCTCACCACCTTCTCGGCCTGGGTCCTGCCATTGATGCAGCAGCATTGGCAGCAAAGCAACCAGCGCCCGCAGCCACCCGCCGGGGAGGAAATGGCCAGCCAGATCCGCGATGCCCTGAGCCATTTCGGCTGCGGCGTGCTGTCGGATCGGGAAGTGGAAATCGCCCGGCTGATCCTGCGTGGGTTCTCCTCCAAGGCCATGGCCGAGCGGCTGAAGATCTCGCCGGACACCATCAAGGTGCACCGGCGCCATCTCTACGCCAAGCTGGATATCTCCTCACAGCCGGAGCTGTTCTCGCTGTTTATCCAGTCCCTGGGGCACGACCTGGAAAACCCTTGAACCCGGTCCTTGCGCCGCGCGGTGCCGGCACCGCGCCATCGCGAGCAAGCTCGCGCCTAAACGTTCAGCGAACGGGCGCGGTAATCCCGCGGCGACTGCTCGAAATGCTTCTTGAAGGTGCGGCTGAAGTGCGCCGAGTCGGTGAACCCCCACTTGAAGGCAATGTCGGTGATCGACGCGTGACGCAGGCGCGGGTTGCTCAGGTCCGCCGCGCTGCGCTCGAGGCGCGCGCGCTGGATGAAACGGCAGACGCTGTCGCCCTGCTCTTCGAACAGCCGGTACAGCTGGCGCACCGAGATATTCATCTGGCTGGCCAGTGACACCGGGGTCAGGTTGGGCTCGGTGAGGGATTGGTTGATCAACTGCCGGGCCTGGCTGCGCAGGCAACCGCCGTGCTGGCTGTCGTAGCCGTCGAGATGGGCGCTGGGCGTCTGGCGCAGGGTCGGGCCGAGCAAGGCGATCAGCGCTTCCTGCAACGCCTGGCCTTCCTGCGGGTCGGCGCAACCTGGCAACGGCTCGCCGCAGATCTGTTCCACCAGCAGGCGCATCAAGCGGCCACTGGCGCACTGCTGCGAGAGCTTGCCGAACTTGCGCTGCTGCGCCGGCAGATGGCGATACACCTCGTCGCGGGACAAGTGCAGGGAGGCATGTTCGATCAGCCCGTGAGGGACGATTTCGCAGGCCCCGGCGGAGTCCAGCAAGGCCATTTCCCCCGGTGCCAGTTCGATGCGCTCGCCGCCCTGACTGATCTGGGCATGGCCGCTGCGCTGCATGATCAGGAAACAGTGCCGGTCGTCTTCATGATCGACGCTGGTGCCTTTGCGCGAGATCAGTCCGGCATTGGTGCGGATCTGCGCCACCTCGAGGCCGGCGTAGTCGCGCAAGCCGACTTCGCCGATGAACAACGCCGAGTTCAACGCCTGGCGGGCGTCGAAGCGACCGCAAACCCCCTGTAATGCGCCGATCCAGGAACCGAAACTTTGCGAAGCAAGCACTGTGCACCTCCAGAAGCCGGCTGAGACCGCCTTTGTTGTTATGGCGATATCATTAACATGTTATCTATTTGCCGGGCAAGGAAGCGCGGCGCAATGGATAGTCCGTTATAGCCTAAGCACGGGTTGTGCCAGCGCGGGTGGGAATAGTTCAGTGATCGCGCAGCAGTGAATCCAGGCGCTTGAACGTTGCCAGCAAGGCGCCGCGTTGCTCGGCGCTCAGGCGGATATAACGGCGGAAGCCGGGCAGCCGGTTGACCACCTCGCTGGCGCCGAAAGGCTCCAGGCGCACCCGCCAGCCCTGCTCGTCGCGCTGCAATTGCAGGCGCTTGAAGTCCAGCGGCAGCAACGCCGCCAGCAGCTGCGGGTCGCTGTGCAACTGCTGCAACAGCCCCGCCCACTCATCCTGCGCGCCCTGCTTCAGGCCGGCGGCGACGCCCTGGCGGCGGATCGCGCCGGTATGGCGAATGTCGATCTGTGCCTGCGGCCCCGGCGAACCGGGAACCCGCAGGCGAAACTCGCAAACCACCAGGTGCATCAGGAACTGCGCCTGTGGCAGCTCCTCGACCTCGAAATCCAAGCCCTCCTCGGCCCAGGTGAAGCGCGCCAGCCCGGGCGCCTGCGGCGCACAGTCGAGCCCCGGCAGGTCGCGGCGCAACTGGTTCAGGGTCACCCCCGGGCGATAGCCCGAGGGTGGCCGCCGCCAGAATTCAGAGAGGTTTTGCCGCCAGCTTGTACTGCTCATCGGGCTTGGCTCCAGGCAGGGTCTGCGCTTGGGTTTCAGTGGGGGACTGCAGGTTGAAGGCGTTTTCCAGCACCTCCTCCACCGGCACCGGGCGGAATGGGTTGACCTTCTGCACGAAGACCGTCCAGACCAGCGCATAAATCGCCGTCAGGCCGAGCATGCTGCCAAAGGGCACGTAGATGTCCCGCGGGTTCATGCCCGGCGGCGTGATGAACCACATGCCCAGGAGGATGCCGATGGACGAGACGATCTGCGGCAGCGGGAACCAGGGCGACTTGTAGGCCCGCGGCAGGTCCGGGCGGCGGATGCGCAGCACCACCACCGCCAGGGTCACCAGCAGGTAGGCGGTGCTCCAGGCACACACCGCGGCCAGCACCAGGTGCATGATGTTGTCGGTGCTGCCGCCGAGCCACCAGGCGTGCAGGCACGGGATCAATACCGCCACGGCGATGCACAGCAGCGGTGTCTTGAAGCGTGGGTGCAGGTAGGTGAAGGCCTTGGGCAGCGCGCCGTCCAGCGCCATGCCGTAGAGAATGCGCGGCAATCCGGCCATCAGCGTGTTGATGGTCGCCGCCCCGGCGAACAGCAGGCCGACGCCCAGCCAGATCCTCCCGTAGGGCCCCATCACCTGCTCGGCGAACTGCGGGATGGCCATGGGCGTGTCCAGCAGGTGCACGCTGCCGTCTTCGTTCAGCGCGATGTTCGCCACCTGGCGCTTCATCGCCGCGCCATAGATGAACATGCAGGTGGCTACCCCCACCAGGCCCAGGGCCATGGCCCGGGGAATGGTTTTCGCCGCCTTGCGCACCTCCGGCGTCAGCGGGGTGACGAACTCGCACCCGACGAACATGAACATGGCCATGCCCACCAGCGAGAGGATGGTGGTCAGGTCGGTGCCGACCATCGACTCGCCGAACCAGCCGCTGAGCTCCACCGCCGGCGCCTTGAACACCCCGACCACGCCGAAGATGATCAGGGTGGTCCACATGCCGAAGGTCAGGATCACCTCGGCGCGGCTGAACGCGGTGATGCCCACGGCGTTCAGCAGGCCGAAGAAGATCACCAGCCCGACACCCACCAGCCAGGCGCTGCCGCTCTGTTCCAGCAGGGTGTTGAGGGACTCGAAGTTCACCAGGGCCATGACGCCGCTGAGGATGGTTTCCGCCGTGCCGGCGAACACATGCACGATCAGGTAGGCGGAGATGGTCCCGGTGATCGCGAAGAAGCGTCCCAGGCCGCAGGCCAGGTAGTCGTACACCGAGCCAGTGGTGGGGATCATGCAGGCCGCTTCGGCGAAGGTCGTCGATTGCGCGAGCATCATCAGCATGGCGATCAGCATGGCCGCGGCGAACGCCCCGCCGCCGATGCCGAAGCCGGTGGTGGCGGTGAGGATCACCGGGCTGGCCATGATCAGGCCGACGGCGCTGGCCAGGGCCGTGGGAAAGCCGACCACGCCCTGGTTCAGGTGGCGGGTGAGTCTGTCGTTGAAAGACATGGTGCTGGACCTCGAAAGCATGGGTGATGTTGTTGTTCTAGGCATTTCAAGGGCACGCCGGACGGGCGTGTTTTACCTGGCTGTCTGCGCAGCCTGGCCGGTTGTGTCCGACTGTAGCCGCTGCCGCAGGCTGCGATAAGGCCGAAGGCCTTCGGCGATCTTGAGATCTTGCGCACCCTGCGGGCGCGATCGCAGCCTGCGGCAGCGGCTACGGGATCAGAACGCGATGCACACCGACTTGTTCTCGGTATACGCCTCGATCGCCGCGTGGCCCATCTCGCGGCCGATGCCCGATTGCTTGTAGCCGCCAAACGGCATCGACGGGTCGAGCATATTGTGGGTATTAACCCAGACCGTGCCGGCCTTGATCCGCGGGATCAGGTCCATGACCTTCGCCAGGTCGTTGGACCAGATGCTCGCGCCCAGCCCGTACTGATTGTCGTTGGCCAGCGCCACCACCTCGTCGATCTCGTCGAAAGGCGTGGCCACCACCACCGGGCCGAAGACTTCCTCGCGCACCACCTGCATGCCCGCGTGCACGTCGGCCAATACCGTCGGGCGCACGTAGAAGCCCTGCTCGCCATAGGCGACTCCGCCGCACAGCACCCGGGCGCCGTCGGCCACGCCCTGGCCGATCATGTCCAGCACGCGCTTCTGCTGCTTGGCGGAAATCAGCGGGTTGATCTGTGCCTGTTCGTCCAGCCCGGGACCGATGCTCAGGGAGCCGGCGATGGCCGACAAACGCTCCAGCACCTGGTCGAAGATCGCCCGCTGGATATACAGGCGCGAACCGGCGGTACAGACCTGGCCCTGGTTGAAGAAGATCGCCCCGGCGGCACCGGCGGCCGCGGCCTGGGGGTCACAGTCCTCGAGCACGATCACCGGCGACTTGCCGCCCAGCTCCAGGGAAAACCGGGTCATGTTGTCCACCGCGGCATGGCCGATGACCTTGCCGATCTGGGTCGAGCCGGTGAAGGCCAGCTTGTCGATGCCTTTGTGTGCGGCCAGCGCCGCGCCGGCCTGGGCGCCGCTGCCGGTGACCACGTTGACCACCCCCGGGGCGATCCCGGCGTCCAGGCACAACTGGCCCAGGCGCAAGGCGGTCAGCGGGGTTTCATCGGCGGGCTTGAGCACCACGGTGCAGCCGCAGGCCAGGGCCGGGACGATTTTCCAGATGGCCATCAACAAAGGGAAATTCCACGGCACGATGGCACCGACCACGCCCACCGGCTCCGGCACCGTATAGGCGCGGTACCGCGCGCCCGGAACGGCGGCGATGGACAGGTCCAGGCTCTTGCCTTCGATCTTGGTCGCCCAGCCCGCCATGTAGCGGGTGAACTCGGCGGCGGCACCGACTTCCAGGGCCCGGGCCAGGTGGATCGACTGGCCGTTGTTGAGGGTTTCCAGCTGCGCCAGCTCTTCGCCATGGGCTTCCAAGAGGTCCGCAAGCTTCAGCAGCAGGCGCTCGCGATCCGCCGGGCGCTGCGCCGCCCATGGCCCCTCGAAAGCCCGTCGCGCGGCGGCCACCGCCAGGTCGATATCGGCGTCGGCGCCGGCGGCGACGCGGGTCAGTTCTTCGCCGGTGGCCGGGTTGAACACCGGCATCTGCGCGCCGGACAAGGCCGGCTGGCTGCGCCCGTCGATCAACAGGCCGTGCTGGCTGTCGATAAAGGCGGCGACACGTGGGTCGATGGCAATACTCATGGGCAATCCTCGCTAGTTGGCCTCATGGATCGAACTCTGAGACCAATGCCGGCCAGCGTCTTGATCCTGGCTGCCGCGAAACTTGCCACTGGCTGCCAGGGAACACCGCAACGCGGCCGGCGCGTTTTTTTGTAGCCGCTGGCGAAGCCTGTGCTCGGCTGCGAAGCAGACGCAAAACCGGCCAACGCACAATGCCTGAGAAACCGCGGTGCCTGGAGGACGACCACTTCGTGGCCGATCGCAGCCTGCGGCAGCGGCTACAAAAACACCGCGTGCCCGGTAGCCGCTGGCGAAGCCTGCGCTCGGCTGCGAAGCAGACGCAAAACCGGCCAACGCGCAATGCCTGAGAAACCACTGTGCCTGGAGGACGACCACTTCATGGCCGATCGCAGCCTGCGGCAGCGGCTACAAAAACACCGCGTGCCCGGTAGCCGCTGGCGCAGCCTGCGCTCGGCGGCGTAGCCGTCGCCAAGCCTGCGAACGCATTTTTCCGGGCAGATCCATAATGCGCGGGACGCCGGGTCGATGGCAGTGGCGGTCAAATGCCTGGCACACAGAGGCAAGCAGGCATCCGGCAAAGGGCGCACTACTATGTCCCACGCTGTCTGTGCGTTTTCAGGAGATTCAACGTGAGCGAACCAAGCCGTTTCTGGCATCCCATGCTGCACCCCAACGAAATGCAACAACGCGAGCCGATCCGCATTGTCCGTGGCGATGGCTGCTACGTGTACGACGACCAGGGCCACCAGCTGGTGGATGGCGTCGCCGGGTTGTGGAACGTCAACGTCGGCCACAACCGCAAGGAAGTGAAGGCGGCGATCACCGCCCAGCTGGACGAACTGGAATACTTCCAGCTGTTCGACGGCGTCAGCCATCCGCGCGCCGAAGAGCTGTCGCGGGTGGTGATGAACCTGCTGGAGCCCGAGGGCATGCGCCGCGTGGCCTTCAGCTCCGGCGGCTCGGATGCCATCGAAACCGCGCTGAAACTGGCCCGCCAGTACTGGAAACTCGAAGGCCAGGCCGACCGCACCAAGTTCATCTCGCTGCGCCAGGGCTACCACGGCACCCACTTCGGCGGCGCTTCGGTCAACGGCAACACGGTATTCCGGCGCAACTACGAGCCCCTGCTGCCGGGTTGCTTCCACGTCGACACCCCGTGGCTGTACCGCAACCCTTACAGCCAGGACCCGGAAGAACTCGGCAAGATCTGCGCCGACCTGCTCGAGCGGGAAATCCAGTTCCAGAGCCCCGACACCGTCGCGGCCTTTATCGCCGAGCCGATCCAGGGCGCTGGCGGCGTGATCGTGCCCCCGGCCAACTACTGGCCGCTGATCCGCGAGGTCTGCGACAAGTACGGCGTACTGCTGATCGCCGACGAAGTGGTGACCGGCTTCGGTCGCAGCGGCTCGATGTTCGGCAGCCGCCTGTGGGGCGTGAAGCCCGACATCATGTGCCTGGCCAAGGGCATCACCTCTGGCTACATCCCGCTGGGCGCCACGGTGGTCAACGAGCGGATCGAGTCGGCGTTCAGCAAAAACGCCAACTTCACCGGCGCGATCATGCACGGCTACACCTACTCCGGGCACCCGGTGGCCTGCGCGGCGGCCCTGGCCAGCCTCGACATCGTGGTCAAGGAAGACCTGCCGGCCAACGCCGCGAAGATGGGCGACTACATGCTGAACAAGCTGCTGCCGTTCGCCGAGCGCTTCGACAGTGTCGGTGAAGTGCGCGGCAAGGGCCTGATGATCGCCCTCGACCTGGTGGCTAACAAAACCACCCGCGAGCCGATCGACCCCATGGGCGGCTATGCCAACCAGGTAGCGCAGATCGCCCGCGACAACGGGGTGATGGTGCGTCCGGTGGGGACCAAGATCATCCTGTCGCCGCCGCTGGTGATCCAGCCGCCGCAGATCGACGCCATCGTCTCCGCCCTGGAGCTGGGTTTCACCCAGGCCCGTTGAGCCTGACGCCGCAGCCTTGAAACCCGGACCGCGCTGGAGCCGATATCAGCGCGGTCTGCGTGATCGCGGGAAGCCCCTGCGGGGCTTTTCGCAGCCTGCGGCAGCGGCTACAAGGAATGCGGTGCCCGTGTAGCCGCTGCCGAGCCCGCGAGGCTGCGATCGGCAACGCAGTTGCCGCAAAACCTGGGCTCGCGATCTGTCTGAAATACCGTGGCATCAGGTTTGGCGCCCGCTACGCGGTCGTTCGCAGCCTGCGGCAGCAGTTACAAGGAACACAGTGTCCGTGTAGCCGCTGCCGAGCCCGTGAGGCTGCGATCGGCAACGCAGTTGCCGCAAAACCTGGACTCGCGATCTGTCTGAAGTTCCGTGGCATCAGAGGGTTACGGCCCTCTTTACCGGCCGTTCATGAAGAGGGAGTCGTCCCATGCATACGCCAACCGACCTGCCGGATGCCCAACAGCTTGGCCAGTGCTGCATCAGCGCCTTTACCCGGGTGGTGCCGGCGACTCTGTGCGCCTTCTACCGCATTGACGCGCAGCTGCAGGCCGAGCATTTTTCGCTGTACCACATGAGCCCGCAGATGCATGAGGCCTACCTGCAACGCTACCGGCACTACGACCCGCTGCGGCCGCGCAACTGCGTGGCGGCGGGCCGCCCGGTGCTGTCGCTGCACATGGGCATGGCCCAGCAGGGGCGGCACGAAACCGAGGTCTACCAGGGTTTCCTGCAACGCCATGGGGTGCTGGATGTGGTGGAGATCCTCGCGCGCAATGCCGGCGGCAGCCCGATCGCCGGCCTGTCCCTGCTGCGCGATGCCAGCCTGGGCCCGTTCCGGCCAGACGAGCTGAACACCCTGCAGGCGCTGCAAGGCCTGTTGGAAATCGCCGCCCAGGCGCCCTATTCGCGCCACGACGAACGCCTGAAGGCCCTTACGCCCCGGGAGCGGCAGATCGCCTTACTGCTGCGCGACGGCGCCTGCAACAAGACCATCGCCCAGCAGTTGGCGCTGGGCCTGCCGACGGTCAAGACCCACCTGATCAACCTGTTCCGCAAGGTCGGGGTGAACAACCGCACCGAACTGGTGAGCGCGCTGTTCCTGTAAAAAACCGCCGTGCCTCAACCATTCGGTTGATGGGCAACAACGGCTTGCGCGGTGAACATGAGGTTCTCCTTCATCGACAAGGTCCGCCCTCATGAACCTGCAACCCGAATGGATTACCGTTGGCGCCCTGGCCGAAGGCTTTGCCGCCGATAACCATATCCTGCCCAGCCTGGATGACCTCAACGGCCGCAGCCTGACCCTGCATTTCGCCAATGGCTGGCGCATCGAACACCTTTTCGGCTCACGCTCGCTGCATTGGCAGGACACTGAAAACCAAGCCAGTGGCGAGACGACTTATCGAGCCACTTCAATACGTTCCGGCATTTATCTGGTGGACTTTCTCAAGTCGGAGAACCACCAGGTCCACTCGGTAAGCCTGATCCTCGACCTGGGCCGGAACATCTTCACCGCAGTGATCGGGCAGATGCCGAGCCAGGCCGAGACCCGGGTCGATCTGTTCAGCCGCGCCCTGTCCGGCCGCGAGCTGACCAGCGTCCAGGCCCAGTTCATCCACGGCAGCATCGACATCCCACTGACCGCCAGCAGCCCGCAACACGCGCTGACCGAAGAGCTGGTCGGCCTGCGCAACCAGTACGTCTACAGCGCCACCGAGGCCTACGAGCACGTCTACCTGAACCGCAACTTCTACAGCTGGCAGTGCCTCAAGGGCGTCGAGCAGGGCCTGGCGGACACCGACCGCTGTCATTACTACAAGCTCGCCGAACAGCTGTACCTGTTCGTCTGGCGCGAAAAGATCGTGCCGACCCTGGGCCTGGTGCTGATCGACCTGCAAGCGGGCAGGACCGATGGCAAGATCTTCGGCTACCAGGGCAGCGACTTCGCCGCGCCCAGCAACTTCCCGGTGGGCGCCCTCGCCCATGTGCTGAACCGTACCGCTTACATCTGATGCTACCTGTCGCGATCCGCACAGCGCGCTCGGCCTGACACACCGCGCGCTCGGGTTTCGCGGCAACTGCGTTGCCGATCGCAGCCTCGCGTTGCTCGGCAGCGGCTACCCAGACACTGGTTCCTGTAGCCGCTGGCGCAGCCTGCGATCGGCTGCGTAGCAGACGCTGCCTTTACGGCTCTTCGGGCCGATCGCAGCCTTCGCCAGCGGCTACAAAAACCTGTCAGCGACAACCCTTTATTCCAGGACTTCGACCATGACCCTCGGCCTCAACCTCGATCGCGTCGCCAGCCGTTACCAATCCGAGCTGCAACTGTTCGCCGAACGCCACCCGCGTTCCGCCGGCTTCTACCGGGAAAACCTCAAACACTGGCTGTACGGCGCGCCGTTGCACTGGATGCAGCAATGGCCGGGGCTATACCCGATCCTGGTGGCCGACGCCCAGGGCGCGACGCTGACCGACTGCGACGGCAACCGCTACGTCGACTTCGCCCTGGGCGACACCGGCGCCATGTTCGGCCATGGCCAGCCCGCCGTGGCCGAGGCCATAGCGCATCAGGCCCGGCACGGCTCGACCCTGATGCTGCCGACGGCCGACAGCCTGTGGGTCGGCCAGGAACTGGTGCGGCGCTTCGGCCTGCCGTTCTGGCAAGTCACCACCTCCGCCACCGACGCCAACCGCTTTGTGCTGCGCCTGTGCCGGATGATCACCGGCCGGGAGAAAGTGCTGGTGTTCAACTGCAACTACCACGGCAGCGTCGACGAGTCCCAGGTCGAGTTCGACGCCAGCGGCCAGATGATTCCCCGCGAAGGCGTGCACGCCAATGGCCTGCGCCACGACGCCACCACCCGGCTGGTGGAGTTCAACGACCTGCCGGCGCTGGAAGCGGCACTGGCCCACGGCGACGTGGCCGCGGTGCTGACCGAGCCCTTCATGACCAACGTCGGCATGGTCCCGCCCGCCCCCGGCTTCCACGACGGCTTGCGCGAGCTGACCCGGCGTTTCGATGTGCCGCTGATCATCGACGAAACCCACACCATCTCCTGCGGCCCCGCCGGCTACAGCGGCGAACATGGCCTGCAACCGGACTTCTTCGTGCTCGGCAAGTGCATCGCCGGCGGCATCCCCACCGCGGTGTGGGGCGCCAGCCAGGCCATGGCCGAGCGTATCTGGCAGGTACTGCCGCATTTCCAGCCCGGCCAGGCGATCAACCACTTCGGCTTCGGCGGCACCCTGGCCGGCAACGCCCTGCAGATGGCCGCCATGCGCGCCACCTTCAGCGAGGTCATGAACGCGGCCAACTACGCGCACATGATCGCCCTGGCCGAACGCCTGCGGACCGGGGTCCAGGCGCTGATCGCCAAGCACCGCCTGCCCTGGCACGTGACGCGAATCGGCGCCCGGGTCGAATACCTGTTCATGGACCACGCGCCGCGCAACGGCGGCGAAGCCCACCATGCCCGTCATGGCCTGATCGAGGCCTACCTGCATCTCTACCTGCTCAACCGCGGGGTGTTGCTGACCCCGTTCCACAACATGGCGCTGATCTGCCCGGCGGCTACCAGCGACGACGTCGACCTGCACAACCGCCTGCTGGACGAATGCCTGGGCACCGTCACTCAAGGAGAACATCCATGATCCTCGACCTCAGCGGCCGTATCGCCCTGATCACCGGCTCCGGCCAGGGCATTGGCCGCGCCATCGCGCAAGTCTTCGCCGCCCAGGGCGCCAAGGTGCTGCTCGCCACTCGCAGCGAAGCCTCGGGCGCCGAAACCCTGCGCCTGATCCGTGAAGCCGGCGGCAGCGCCGAGCTGCTGGTCGTGGACCTGAGCACCCGGGCCGCGGCCAACCAGGCGGTGGCCGCCACGCTCAGGGCCTTTGGCGGACTGGACCTGCTGATCCACAACGCCGCGGTGTTCCCGATGGAAAACCTGCGCGACCTGAGGGATGAAATCCTCGAGTCGACCCTGGCGGTGAACCTCAAGAGCTGTTTCTGGCTGACCCAGGCGGCGCTGCCGGCGTTGTGCCGGGCCGAGCATCCGCGCATCGTCATCACCTCCTCGGTGACCGGGCCGCGCACGGCGATTCCCGGGCTGTCCCACTACGCCGCGTCCAAGGCCGGGGTCAACGGTTTCATCCGCGCGGCGGCCCTGGAACTGGCCGAACACCGGGTCACCGTCAATGGCGTCGAACCCGGGCTGATCGCCACCCAGGCCATGGCCAACCTCGGCGACTCCCCGGCCCTGGCCGCCAGCATCCCGCTCAAGCGCCTGGGCAGCCCGCAGGACATCGCCCACGTCATGCTGTTCCTGGCGTCCGAGCAGGCCGGCTATATCACCGGGCAAACCCTGATCGTCGATGGCGGCGCCCTGCTGCCGGAGAATACGCAGCTCATCTGACGGCAGACGCCCTCCCTCACCCACGGCGCCCGACCGGGCGCCGCCACGCCAACCCCGACAGCACCATTCGCCCGGCCCTTTCGCCCAGCGAGATCAACGGCTCAATGGTGCTATGGGTAGAACGCTGCATCCCGTTTTTACCGATTGACTTGAAGTTAACTTTAACTTTTAGAGTCGGCTCCGACCCATTGGCGCGCCCCACCCCGGCGATCCTCGCCCGCCCGCCTGCTTTCGGAGAAGCCCATGACCTCAACCAAGCCCGACACCCTCAGCTACGCCGTCGCCGATACCGGGTATTGGCCCGCCGTGTTCAACGTGCTGTTTGCCGGCATTGCCGCGGCGCTGCATATCGGCAAGGCCACCATCGCCCTGCCGCAGCTGCAGCAGGAATTCGACCGGCCCCTGGAGTCCCTGAGCTGGATCATGTCGGCCTTCCCCTTTATCGGGGTGTTCGGCGGCATCGCCGCCGGCATCCTCGTGCAGCGCTGGGGCGACCGCTACCTGTTGGCCCTCGGCCTTTTGATCATGTGCGCCGCCAGCGCGCTGGGCTCCAGCCTGCACGACTTCCATGGGCTGCTGGCCACGCGTTTTGTCGAAGGCCTGGGCTTCGTCATAGTGGTGGTCGCGGCGCCGGCAGTGCTCAATCGCCTGGTCCCGGCGCACAAACGCCACCTGGCGTTCGGCATCTGGAGCACCTTCATGGCGTTCGGTATCGGCACCTCGATGCTTATCGGGCCGCTGCTGGGCGGCTGGCAACAGAGCTGGATCGCCGGCGCGGCCTTGACCCTGCTGGCGGCGCTGCTGTTGCCGTTGACCACGCCCAGGGACCCGCTGGCGCTGCGCCGCCAGGCGCAATCCGCTTTGCGCCACTCGCTGAGCAGCGTGCTGCGCGCCCGCCAGCCGCTGCTGATGGCGCTGATGTTCACCGCCTACAACCTGCAGTTCTTCGCAGTGATGGCCTTCCTGCCGGTGTTCCTGATGCAGCGGGTCGGGCTGTCGATCGCCAGCGCCGGGGTGGTCAGCGCCGCGGTGGTGGCGGTCAATATCGTCGGCAACCTCAGCGCCGGCCTGCTGCTGTCACGGGGCGTCCGCCCACAAGCCCTGCTCGCCGGCACCAGTATCGTCATGGGGCTTTTCGGGATGGGGATCTTTCTTTCGGTCACGCCGACCGGCCTGGTAATCCCTTTGTGTTTCTTCTTTTGCGCAGTGGCCGGCATGCTGCCCGCCACCCTTCTCGCCAGCACCTCGCTGACCTCGCCGGAACCCGCGCTGATCCCGCTGTGCCTGGGCCTGGTGATGCAAGGCAACTATCTGGGCCAGGTGCTCGCGCCCATCGCCCTGAGCGCCGCCGTCGCCTATGCCGGCTGGTCCGCCCCCGCGGCGCTGGTGCTGGCCGCCGCAGTGCTAGGGGTGATGCTGGCGATGCGCCTGAAGATAAAGCAATAAAAACGCCGCTCCCCGACGGCGGTCGCCAAGTCGGGGAGCGGTAGCAATGCTTCAACTGCCGGTGCGGATCCGGTCGATTTTCAGCGGCATGGCTTCCAGGGCGAACAGCTTGCCCATCATGTCCGGGCTCGGGTAGACCTTGGTGTCGTTCTTGATCCAAAAGATCACACAAACCGGGCTATTCGAGCTTAAGTGCTCTTTCTGTTCCATTGCTCCCCAAACCCCGGTACTGGCCTGCATGGAAGACCAGCGGTTCTGCGCCGCTGTATCGGTATTGTTCGATCTCGCCAATGAAGATCAGGTGGTCACCGCCCTCGTACTGGGTGACGTTGCGGCACACCAGCACTGCCACCACATCGTCCAGCACCGGAGCTCCCGCCTTGCCATAGGAATGAGCTACACCGGCGAACTTGTCAGCTGCTGCCCGTGCGAACTGCTCCGACAAGTGGTGCTGGTGCGCGCCCAGCACGTTGATGGCGAAGTGGCTCGCCGAGCAAAAAAACTTCAGGCTCGGTGCCGTGCGTGCCAGGCTCCAGAGCACCAGCGCCGGCGACAGCGACAGTGAGGAGAACGAGTTGGCGGTCACACCGACATTGCGGCCGTCAGCGGTGCGCGTGGTGATCACGGTCACACCGGTAGCGAACTGTCCCAGCAAGTTACGCAGTTCGCGGACACCGCGGCCCTCGGCATCGAGCAAATCGTGAGCCTTGGTTTCGGTGGCGGCATTCATGGTGATCTCTCCCCTCAAGCTGGCTCAGGCAGCCTGTTGGCTCATTGCGCGCGATTGCACGCGCAGCGTGAATCGAATCAACGGTGCGGTCAGCGCCGTGGTCACCAGCGCGAACACCACGAGGATCGTGTAGACCCTTGGCGGAAGGATCTGCATCTGCAGACCGATTGACAGGACGATCAGCTCCATCAAGCCGCGCGTATTCATCAACGAGCTCACCAGCATCGCATCGTGTGGCGCAAGCCCGGTGGCACGCGCGCCCAGATAGCTGCCGCCGAACTTGCCGATGAATCCGCCCGCGAGGAATACACCGAACCACATCCATGATGCCGCGTCGTCGATCGTGCCGACCGACGCATGCAGCCCCGCATACGCGAAAAACACCGGCATCAGCACAAGCTTGACGAAACCTTCGACGTTGTCGCGCCACTCCTTCGCGACGCCGGGCACACGCCGCACGAACAGCGCCGCCGCAAGTGCGCCAAATGCGCTATGGAATCCGATCAGCGACGTCGCGAGTGCCGACGCTATTACGAAGCAGAACAACACGGCCAAGCGGTCGCGCGCCGCATGCGTAGTCGATGCGAGCCGCGCAAGCGCCGGTCGAACCACGAAGCGCACCAGGAGCGCGCACAGCACCAGATACGCGAGCAGGCTGAGGAGCATACGCGCAAATGCCCAGCCAGGCCCGCTCGATAGCGAGGCAATCGTTGCAAGCAGCATCCATCCGAGCGCATCCGTCAGCATCGCGGCAGACATTGCGTGCCGTGCGCCCACCATGGCGCTGAGCTCCAGGTCGTCGATGATGCGCGCCATCACCGGCACCGCTGATACCGCAAGTGCGACACCGCAGAAGAGTACATAGGGCAGCGCCGGTGCGTCGCTGGCGAGCGTGTCTTTCGAGACGATGGCGACGATCATGCCGATCGCGGCTGGTGCGACGAGCCCGCCCGCTGCGATCGCGACGGGCATGCGCCAGCGCTTGCCGCGCAGCGTCTCGCCCAATTCCATATGCAGACCGACCTGAAACATCAGCAGTATCAGGCCGACTTCGCTGACTTGCGCTATCGCTGACAGCGCACTTGGGCCGAACAACAGGTCGTAGAAACTCGGTGCGATCATGCCCAACAGCGAAGGCCCCAACAGCAGACCGGCCGCGATCTCGCCGACGACCGCGCACTGGCCGAGCCGTTCGGCAATGCGGCCGCAGACGTTGCAGAGCGCGATCACCAGCACGAGTTGCAACAGCCAGATAGTCATGAATACCTCGGCAAGAGCGACACCGACACGCAGCGGGTGGCCGCGAGCCCAAGCGGGCCCGCCGCGCCGTACGTCGTGATGACCGTGGCGCCGCTCGCCAGCTTCGCGAGCGCCTGGCGCAGCGACGCGGCCAAAACCGGCTCGGCTTCACGCATCACCGCTCACTCGCGACGCGGTCGACCCAGCCCCGGTAGAACGCACGGTACTTGAGCACCAGCTTGTCGTACTTGCTGTACGCGCCGCCGCCGTCCGGCTTCATCCCGTTCCAGATTTTGACGTCGTACCCCGCCGCCTGCCTGGTCTGCAGCCCGAACAGCACAAAGTCGGTCGCCCGGCGCAGGATGCCGCCCACCTTCTTGATCGAGATGAGCATGTGCATGACGTTCTTGCCATCGCTCACCGGCGTCACACACTGGAGCAGCTTGTATTTGACGTCTCCGTCCAGGGCGACGGTCATGACGCACCCGCCGGGGTAGCCATCGAAATGCAGGTTCATCTGCGACATGTTCAGGCCGAGCGCGCGCGACAGCATGCCGAGGGGGCCGAAGTACCGGTCCACGGTGAAGTCGATCCCGGCACCGAACCACGCGCCCGCCCGGGCCAGCGACTCAACCTCCGGCCACTGGCGCCAATCGTCGAAGAGCTTGAGCTCGAAGGCCGAGACCGGGAGCGCGTGCACGGGGGTCGCGTGCTGCGCGTCGTAGAAGTTCTCGACGATCCGCAAGACCGCCGTCGTCGTCTCGAACGCGAAGTGCAGGTGCATAAAGTCGCCGTTGTCGACGTCGGCCGCGGCGATTTCGGGCAGCGGGTGCAGCGGCTGCGGGGAGCCGTACCAGACCCACACGTAGCCGTATCGCTCGACGGTGACCAACGTCGGCTGGCGCGCCCCGCGCGGCACGGGCTCCAGCCGGGGCACCGCCTGGCTGTGGCCGGGGATGTGAACGCACTGGCCCTGCTCGTCGTACCGCCAGTGGTGAAACGGGCACTGGAGGCACCCGTCCTTGACCCGCCCGTCAGCCAGGTTCGCGCCCAGGTGCGAGCAGTGGCGGTCCATCACCACGGCCCGCCCCGTCGCTCCGCGCCACGCCACGCACGGACGGCCGAAGAGCGTCAACTCCGTCGGCTTGTCCTTGAGGTCGTCCGAGCGCATCGCGACGTACCAGCTCGCGGCCAGGCGCGTGGTCGCGTCGTACACGCCCGGGGGACGCTTCTTGACGCTCGCTTGATCCAATTGAATGTCGTTCATCGGCCGACTACTTCTTCAGCGCCAGGCCGATGCGGGTCGTGATGTACGCCTTGAGCAGCGCGAACATCGGGTTGTAGTCGAAGTACTTTTTCACCTCCGCCGGCGCTCTGGTTTGCGTCCAGTACATCAGCTTCATCGCCGGCACCAGGCTGTACTTCGAGTTGTTGAGCTGCGGCTTGTCCCCGGTGATGCAGTACCCGAAGCCGAACATCGGCTTGGCGAAGTCTCGCTCGTCGATGAGGGCGTGAATCCGCGCGGCGGCCTCCTCCGCCGGCTTGAGCCCGGCGCTCACGGCTTCGACCTCGGCTTTGGCGTCGTTGAACAACTGGTAGTACTCCTCCATGTCCGCGCAGAGGTATCCGAGATACGGGGGGTCGTTGTCGAGGTGATCGAGGTCGCCCTCGTCGCGCGACGCGCGGAACCTCGCGTGGGCTTGCACGAGCCGGAACTGCCCGAGGATTGTGCCGACCGCCCACAGCCTGTGGAACGCGTCCCATAGGCGGAAGTCCGAGAACGCCGTGTAGCAGCAACTGACGAAGTCGTCGTTGTGGTCCAGAAGCTTTTGCTGCAGGCGCTCGATGTACTCGAAGCGCTCGGGGGAGAAGTCGTCGTCGCGCAGCGCCTTGATGAGGCGCGCCGCGAGCGCGTGGATGGTCACCGCGGTGTTCTCCAGCCCCCGCGAGAAGAGCGGGTCGATGAACCCGTTCGCGTGCAGCATCAGGCAGTAGCGGTCGCCGACGCAGGCGTTCGACGAGAACTGCAGGCGGTCGGTCTTGACCCAGTCGCGCACCGGCACGGCGTCCCGGAACTGCGCCCCAATGCTCGGGAATCGCGCGAGGAACTCGTCGAATTCCTGCTGCGCGGAAATGTCCGTTTTCGGGTAGACACGCGGGTCGAGCTGCAGGCCGACGCTCACCAGGTTGTTGGTCGACCGCGGGTGGTTGTTGAACGGAATCACCCAGAGCCAGCCGCCCGTGAACATGTGGTGCAAGGTCCCTTCGTGCCAGCGCCAGCGCTGCCCCTTGACCTTGAAGATGTCGTCGAACGGCTTGACCCCGAGCATGTGCGTGTAGAGGCTGCGCGAGTGCGTCTTGAAGCGACACGGCTCTTCGCGGAGCCCGAACTTGGTCGCGAGCGGCGCGCGGGGCCCTCCGCAGTCGATCATGTACCGACCGGTGAACCGTTCGCCCTGGGCAGTGGTCACCGCGACGCCGTCTTTATCGGCGTGGTATTCGGTCACGGTAGTCTTTTGGTGGACCTTGCAGCCGTATTTAATGGCGGCTTGCAACAAGTAGGCGTCGACATCTTGCCGGTAATAATGGCTCTCCGGCCCCCACGGCAGCTCGGGAATGACGCACTGCGTGAACTCCTTCGGGTCGTGCTCCTGGCCGGGCTTGTGGAACACGAAGCCGAAGTTGCGCTTGATGCCCGTGCTCGACGCGACGTAGCGTTGCGTCGAGTAGAACGACGTGATGTGGTCGAGCTCCGGAATGCCGTAGCGATCGGCGATGATGCGGTTCATGAGAGACGTCTCGGGGATCGACGATTCGCCGATCGTGAACCGCGGGTGCGACGACTCCTCGATGATCAGCACGCGAAACTGTTGTTTGGCCAGGATGGCCCCCATCTGGGTGCCGGACATGCCCGAGCCGAGGATGATTACGTCGAAGTGGTTGCTATCGTGTCCGTTCGCGGGGCTCTTCTGAGTCATGGGGGCAAACTCTCCTTGTGAGATAACACTTGGTCGCGCGCATCAGGATTCGTCGAGCGCGGCGCGGATGCGGGACCGCGCGGCATACGTGAGCGTGAGTAGTTCACCGAGCATGCTGGGCGCGTACCCCCCGCTGCCGATTGTTGGGCCGCTTTGCCCGACTTCGTACGCCCGCTCCGCCAATTTGAGGTGAGGCGCCCGGAAGCGCAGCAGGACCTTGAAGACCCGCTCAAGGGCTGTCAGCCCAGCCCGGACGTGCTCGTCCCGCGCACCGACCGCTCGCGCCTCGTCGAGCGCGCGGTCGATGAGCGCCGGCTCTCCGGAGAACCGAGCGTAGACCGCCCTGTACGCGGGAAGCACGTAGGGCAGATACGTCTCTTTGAATTCTCGATAAGCTTGGTCGTCCGATTGCGAGCCCCACAGCACGTGCTCCAGCACGAAGAGGGGCATTTCTACAGCACCGGGGCCGAGATAGCTCTGGCCCCCGACTCGGATCGGTTCGTAGAAGGGACGGAGCTCATCGTAGAAGACCTGCGGCGAGATGAAGCGGTACGCGTAGACGATCGATTCGACCATTTTCTGCAGATAGCCTTCCAGCTCGTCGCACCCTTGCGCGAACGCGGGCGAGCGCAGGGGCACGTCGGACAGCTCGACGGTCATTGCGATGGCCGCCTCGAGGGCCGCCATCGAGATGCGCACGCTCTCGAGCAGGTGCACTTCGTCGGGCAGCCCGGTGTAGCTGCGCTGCGCGTCGGCCGTCGCGGGGTTCCAAACCGTCACATGCAAGAGTGTCTCGCGCGGCGGCAGGTCGGTCGCGCGCGCCAGGTCGAGCAGCACCGGCTCAAGGCCGGGCACCACGTCCGCGGGCTCGTGTCCGTGCCGCTTGAGCGACCCCAGGAAGAACCCGATGTCCCGCATCGCGGCGGCGGCTTCGACGAAGCCCCAGCCGGAGGGCACGCCGCGCGCCGGGAGGAACTCGCGCAGCAGGCCGATGATGCCCGGCACGTCCTTGTTACGGTTCAGGCCCGGCAGCTGCAGAACGAGCGAGCGCGCCTGCAGCGGATCGCAGGCCGCCACGGCAGCGTGCGTGGCCGCGAATGCGCCTACCCGGTCCAAGGTGCGTTCCACTACAGGGTTTCCTGCGTCGCGAGCGTCGGTCCGCGCTGGCTGTGAGACAGCCCCGCGTCGCCGTCACGCAGCGACCGCAGGTAGTCGTAGTTCGTCGGCAGGCTCGTGCGCAGACGCTCGGTCTCGCGCCGGATGCTGGCGAACATCACCTCGGCTTTCTCGATCGACTCCGGTCGGTGCTGCAAGAGCGGCAGCGACCGGTCGGGCAGCATGCCCAAGCCCGCAAAGATGCAGTAGTAGTTGCCGTTCAACCAGAAGTTCTTGAATTCGTAGTCGAAGGTCTCGTAGTACGTGGAATCGTCGAACGACGTGGTGGTCAGCGGCAGCCCCGCCTTGTAGCGCTGAACCTTCTCTTGGATGGCGTCCGAGAGCCGCAGCTCGTGCCGGTTCGCGAGCCAGAACGGCGTGTCTTCGCGCGACGTGGTGAAATAGTGCGCCTGGACGAAATCTCGGCAGTCGTCGAACATGTAGACGATCTCGGCGTTGAATGCGTCGCTCAACCGCGGGTCGAACGAGGTGTCGGGGAAATGCTTCACGAGCTGGTAAAGCGCCGCGTAGATGAAGTAGATTCCCGTCGATTCCAGGGGTTCCAGAAAGCACGACGACAGCCCGATCGAGACGCAGTTGTTGACCCACGCCCGCTTGTTGCGCCCGACCCGGAACTTGATCTGGTTGAGCGGCTGATTGTCCGAGAGGCCCCAGAGGTTGAGGAAGTCGGCGGTGGCCTGGTCGCGCGAGGTGAAATGGCTCGAGAAGACGTAGCCACTGCCGAACCGGCCCAGCATCGGAATCTTCCAGGTCCACCCCGAATTCATGGCGATCGAGGAGGTGTACGACTCGACCCCCTCGCGCGCGTCGTCGTTGGGCACGGCGCTGGCGACCGCGCTGTCGCACAGCAGGTAGTCGGACATGTCGATGAAGGGCTCCTTCAGGGCCTGATTGATCAGGAGCCCCCGCATGCCGGAGCAGTCGATGAACAGGTCCGCCTCCAGCGTCCGCCCCTCCTTGGTGAGCAGGTTGGAGATGTAGCCGCGCTCGTTCAGGCGAACGTCCACCACCTCATCGACCACGCGCTTCACCCCGCGCTCGACGGCCCAGCGCTTCAAGAAGTCGGCCACCAGGTGCGCGTCGAAGTGCCACGCGTGGGACATCTGGCGGGTGCCGTCGGGCAGGCACGGTGCCAGCTTGCCGTCGAGCGCCCCGGCCTGCGGGTAGCACGCGTACTCCATCGGCTGCTGGAAGCCCTGTTCGCGCTTGCGCAGCCAGTAGTGGGTAAGCGGCACGCCGTCGCAGTTCGGCACGTTGCCGAACAAATGGTAGAAATGATCGTCGCGCGAGGAGTCGGGTGACTTCCTCCAGTTCACGAACTTGATCGCGGCCTTGAACGCGCCGTTCACTTGGGGCATCCACTCCCGCTCCGGTATCCCGAGGAAGTCGAAGAACACCTTCTGCAAACTAGGGATGGTCGCCTCGCCCACGCCGATCCGGGGGATCGCTTCAGACTCGATGAGCGTAATGTTCGCCTGCTGTTGGAGCGCCCGGACGAGGTACGAGGCGGCCATCCAGCCCGCAGTGCCGCCGCCCACGATGACGATATTCTTGATCGGCTTGTTCATAACACTCCTTGTTTCAGGCGGCCTGCCTGTGACGAGGGGAAGGCCGCCAGTCTCCGTGCATCCGTGCAAGAGGCACATCAATGTGCTGTGAGATTTAGACTCTAGCCTGCCGGAAAAGCGACGCAAATTCCGTTTCCGAATTAACAAACTGAAACGCAAAGGCATTCGGTATAACGAAAAGTTTTGCGTACGGTTTTTTGCGCCTAATCAGCCCGCCGCTAAGGATGGTCTGAAGTAGCGCAACATTTGTTTTCCTCGCCGTGCAGCAGTTTGTCGACCTGGGTGATGTCCGCAACATTGGCGGCGATCACCACCACGCTATGCACCAGGCCCATCGATGCGCATCGGTGCGTGCCACCAGCTCGCCCAGGACATCTGTAGTGGAGACGTACAACATATTTCCTGCTTAGGAGTTCAATCTTCTCTATTGCCAAACAAGAAGTGCCCACCAGCGACCGGGCTGCCCAGGGGCACGGCCACCGGAGTCGATTGCTCCAGGGTGACGTGGGCGGTGTTCTTGAATTGAGTGATGCTCATGGCGCTACCTGTCGATGGAAAAAACCGCTGTCAAAACCTGGTCAGTGCATCAGGCCTTCCATGAAGCCCGCCACCCGGCTGGCCAGCCGCCGGCGCCAGGGCGGCGTGGCCGGGTTGGCCAGGGTCTGGTCTTCATGGACGAAGCTGCGAATGATCGCGTTGTAGCCCAGCCAGCGGCACGGCTCCGGCTCCCAGGCGCGCAAGGCGTCGAGGCCGCCCTCGGGGATCACCCAGGGCTGGCGCGTCAATTCGTTGTTGCTCTGGAGAATCAATGCGGCCAGGGTCCGCCCGCCGAGGTTGCTGGCGCCCACGCCTTCGCCGCCGTAGCCGCCGGACAAGGCGATGCCGCGCTGGGGGTCACAGAGCATGTGCGGCCGGAAGTGCCGGGACATGCCCAGGTTACCGCCCCAGGAATGGGTGATCCGCACATTGTTCAGCTGCGGGAAAAGCTCGCTGAACAGGTAGCGCCGCAACTCGACTTCACTGCGGGTCAGGTCGAAGTCGTGACGCAGCTTGCCGGCGAACTGGTAACCGCCGCGGGCGCCGAACACCAGGCGGTTATCCGCGGTGCGCTGGCCGTAGGTCACCTGGCGACTGCTTTCGCTGAACGCCTGGCCCTGGTTCAGGCCGATCTCGTCCCAGGTCGCGGCCGACAAGGGCTCGGTGGCCACCAGCAGGCTTTGCACCGGAAGCTGGTAACGGCCCAGGGGCGGCAAGGTCACCGAATAGCCCTCCACCGCCGGCACTATCCAGCGGCAACGCACGCTGGCCTTGGCGGTTTGCAGGCTGCCGGCCTGCCAGTGGCTGACCGGGCTGTTTTCGTAGATGGGCACGCCCAGGCGCTCCACGGCCCGGGCCAGGCCGCGCACCAGCTTGGCCGGCTGGATGGTCGCGCAATGGGGCGCGTAGATGCCGCCGTAGGCCTTGGCCACGCGGATCTGCCGAGCCAGTTGCTCGGGGCTCAGCCAGCGGTAGTCGCGCTCGTCGAGGCCCTGGCGGTAGAGCTTGTCCAGGTAGCGGCGCTGGGTGATTTCCTGCTCGGGGTAACGCGCCGCGCAGTACAGCACCCCACCCTTGCGGTAATCGCAGTCGATGCCTTCGCGTTCAAGGACGATGGCCACTTCATCGGGAATGCCGTGCAGCAGGTCGAAGGAGGCGCGGCGCTGTTCGGGGCTCAGCCCGGCCAGCAACCGCTCCTCCCCCAAAAGGTTGCCCATCAGCCAACCGCCGTTGCGCCCGGAGGCGCCGAAGCCGGCGGTCTGCGCCTCGACGATGGCGATGTTCAGGGTCGGCGCCAGGCGCTTGAGGTAATAGGCGGTCCACAGCCCGGTATAACCGGCGCCGATGATCGCCACGTCGAGATCCAGGTCCTGCTCCAGCGACGGCCGGGCCAGCAGCGGCTCGTCGAGCTGATCCATCCACAAACTGATATTGCGCCACGCTGGCATACACGCACTCCACCACCCGAACTTCGATGGCGCCGATCCTAGTGCCTGGGCTCAGGGGTTGTCTTGCGCGCGTGCACGCAAAGAAATTTGCTTGGCGTAGGCCTTGGGCGACAGGCCGGTATGCTGGCGGAAACAGCTGTAGAACGCCGACAGCGAGTTGAAGCCAGCGGCGAACGCTAGCTCGTCGATGCGCACCGGCGGCGTCGCCTGGTCCAGCGCCGCCAGCAGATGCTGCAGGCGCGCCTGGTTCACATAGCGGTAGAAGCTCTGCCCCAGCACCTGGTTGAGCAGGTAAGAGATCTGGTTGCGGCTGTAGCCGCACTCCTTCGCCACCCGCTGCAGGTCCAGCTCGGGGTCGAGGTACGGCTGCTGGCGCTCGAAGTACTGCTGCAGGTCCTCGGCCATGAAACTCAACTGGCGCGGCGACAGCCCCAGGCGGCTGACCGCCGGCCGCGCGCTGCCTTGGGCCTTGCCCGGCGCGGCCTCACGCACCAGCGAGGCGTATTCATTGACGCGCCAGATCAGGCCGTCGCGCACGGTGATCGCCTCGCTGGCGCGAAACGACACCAGGCCCTGCCCGCCACGCAGAGTCACCTGGTATTGAATGAACGCGGTGTTGCCGTCCAGACGGATGCGGTCGCTGTGCTCCAGGGCCTCATCGGGTGCGCGCGGCATGCTGTTGCGCACGTATTCGCGCAACTCGTCCAGGCCCAGGGTGCGGTTCTGGAAAAAGTCGTTGTACTGGATTTGCGGGTGATACAGCGCCATGACGCCATCGAGGTCGCGGTGCTTCCAGCACAGGTGATAGCGCAGCACCGTCTCGCCGGTGGCCTGGGTTTGCGCCGGGCCATCATCAAGGGAAGACATAGGGGCAGATATAACGGTTCAGGGGACGGAAAGGCGCAGCTTGCCGAAGTTCGTCCAACGCTTCAATGGCCAATGCACGGCCCCTGGATACTGGCGTTTTGCCTAAACCGCGGGCGGAAATGACCTGCATCAAAAAAGTGCCAGACAATCGCCAAACGGCCTGAAAAAAACCGTTGAATGTCATATCCCGGTGCTATTTTTAAAAGCTCCACAGGTTGGTCCAGTGACGGTCCTTCCGTACCTACCGCGAGCACAAGGAAGCGCTCAATGATCAAGGTGGGCAATCCATGAATAGAGTCTCCGCCAGTAAAGTCACCTTTCCCAACGCCTGCCAGCTGATGCGCTGGCATTTTCACCCCATGGGCTTCGAGGCCAGCATGGATGCACCCGGCAGCATGATCGCCCGGCTCTTCGATCGTGCCAGCGGCGAGACCATGATCGCCATTGCCGGCATCCCCTGTGCCACCGTGATGAACGCCACCGATGTCGAGCGAATAATCGAGGCGGTGGAAGACGAGCTGGAGGCTTTCATGCCGCCACTCGCGCTGAAAGCCTAAGGTCGCTCTGAAAGCCTAGAGTCGCTCTGCTCCTGGCCCTAGGCCACTCCAGACTGTTTTCAAGCCCGCCATCGAGCGGGCTTTTTCAGGCCCGCAGGTCGGCGAAGAACGGCTTGCCCTGGGGAATCCGGTCCGACGCCTTGGGTGCATTGGCCGCCTGGGTGTCCGGGCGGTCCACATACCAGTAGCAATGTTTCACCGCCCGGGTGATTCCGACATAGGCCAGGCGCAAGGTCTCGTCCTTCTGCGCATTGTCGTAGGGCTCGCTGTCGCCATCCTTGCCCAGCCCGGCCATGCGATAGACCTGGTTCTTGTAGGGCGAACTGGTCAGGTGCTGGCAATCGCCCAGCAGGAACACCGCATCCGCCTGCAAGCCCTTGGAGCTGTGATAGGTCAGTTGCTTGAGGCGTCGGTCCTCGGCTGGCAATCTAGAATCAACATTAACTATTGGTAAAATATGCTCTTCAATCAATGACTTATCGCTACTTTTTCGAAATAGCATCAAAATTGAATCGCCATTGCGATAGTGCTCCGCCAGCCGTGCTGCAAGCCCCTGGTCGTCGCGGTCCAGCACATTCACCGGCAACACTTCCTTGGGTTCGCCGCTGGCCTTGGCCTTCTTCCCGGCAATCGCCGGCGCCGCGCGGACGATATGTTCCGCGGCGTCGATGATGTGCTGATGGCTGCGATAGTTCTCGCTGAGCATCACTCGGGTGGTGGCCGGCGACGGGAATTCCTTGTTGAACTCCATGAAGAATTTCGGCGAACTGCCACGCCAGCCGTAGATCGACTGCCAGTCGTCCCCTACGCAGAGCAACGACGAGCGCTGTGCCCCGCGGCCGACATGCATGGCCGGCCCGCGACTGCGGATTTCGCGCAGACTGGCGCGAATCCAGGAGACGATCTGCGGCGAGACGTCCTGGAATTCGTCGATCATCAGGTGCGACATCGGCCGCAAGTGCTCATCGCCGAGCAGCTTGAAGTTCTCCGGGGTGTTCTCGCCGAACAGCGCGAACATGCGGTTGTAGCTCATGATCGGCGGCGACTGGTCGAGCAGATGATCATCCAGCGCCCGCCAGAACAGGCTCAGTGCCTCGAAGAAAAAGCGGTCCGGGTCGTCCCGGGCAAACACCATCTGGCCCACGGCCACCGAGACGTCCAGCCCGAGGTTCTCGATAAACCCGGCCGCGGCGACAAAACAGTCCAGCAGCGGCGCCGAAGCCAGCTCACCCTTGACCTTGTAGTCGAAGCCCGGCCCGGCACTGGCATCCCCGGCCAGGGAAGACAGGACGCGCTTTGCCGAATCATAACTATCCAGCCAAATCATTGGCTTACGACAGAAAGCTTGAAACAGGGTGCGTTTTACCGCCCACTCCGCGCGCACCGAAAGCTTCGATCCGGGGCGACTCAACTGCGGATTTTCCCGAGGGTCGAACCCCAGCACCACCCAGGCATCCAGCTCGGCGACGTAGCCATGGCAATGGAACTGCGAGCCGTTGATCTCGACCGTCTGCCGGTTCGGCTCGATGCCCTTGATCGGCCAGGCGCCGGCACGAAACCACAGGTCTTCCAGGGTGTCGCACAGTTCTTCGTCGCGCTTGGCCGCCAGTTCGGTCACGGCCATGCGTTTTTGCACGTCCGGGTGATCGCGCTCCAGCTCCTTGAGTTGCAGGGCATGGCGCAGCAACGGCTTGATCGCCTCGCGAAAACGCCCGTCACGCCGGTGCAGGGCGTGGTAACAGGCATTCAGGTGCTTGCGCTGGGCGTCGTTGATCCGCAGGTCGAAGGGGTTGCTGTCGACCTCCAGATCCCCCGCCACCGGGCGATCGCTGAGGTTTTCGAACGCCTGCAGGCGCTCGAAACCCGGCAGGCTGCGGACCATCGGCAGGATGCGCGAGTGGAAGGTGCGCACCAGTTCCCGTGCCTCCTTGAGGCCCAGGGGCCGGCCCCAGAGCGCGAACACTTCCAGCAGCTTGTTGATGAAGTCCTTGCGCGACTCGCGGGTGAAGGTCACCACGGTCATCGAGTCGAGCTCGAAGCCCAGGTAATGATTGAGCAGCAGGATGCGCAGGACCAGGGAAGTCGACTTGCCCGCGCCAGCGCCGGCAATCACCGAGGTGGACGGGGTTTCGCTGAAGATCATCTTCCATTGCGCGCTGCTGGGTTGGGCATGGGCCGGCAGCAGGCGGCCAACATCGGCCTTGATGCGCTTCTTCAGTTCGGCGCTCAGCGGCAGGCGCCAGTCGTCGAACAGATAATCGTCTACCCCGGGCGCCAGATGCTCGGTGGAGCGGCTGTCGCGAATCAGCAGGACCTGACGGCCCTGCTCCAGTCCCTCGGCCTTGCCCTCCTGGTAACCGTATTCCACCCCGGCGGTATGCCCGCTGCGAAAGCCGTCCGCCTGGCCATGCAACCAGGACGCGCGATGCTGGGCGCGCAAGCGACTGAGGCCATGACCGAAGAACCTGGCCGCCAAGCGCTTGAGCAGCGGCATTTCGGCCAGGGGCAAGAGTTCGGGAGGAAGATCGGGGGTGTGTTGCGGCACGCTGACTCCAGGGTGTGAGGCTGTGTGGGACGGTATGGTCGCTTCATTCGTCGATGACTTCTAGTGAAATGCTTACAGGTCATCCACTTAAGCCCCGAACTGAATGTTTGGAAGCAGAATGAATACTACAAAATATATCTATTTATTAGATCTGATAACGGTGATTTTTGCGCTTTTTATCGATGCTTTGCTGATGGATGATGAGCGCCATCAATCACCGGTCTCGTTCTGCGGCTCCACCAAGGCGCCCCATGACGAACCCTGACAGGAGACGATCATGCTTGAACTCAGACCCTTCAAATCCCTGGGCGGCGCCCATCATGGCTGGTTGGATGCCCACCATCACTTTTCGTTCGCTGAGTACTACGACCCCAAACGCATGAACTGGGGCAACCTGCGCGTGTGGAACGACGACGTGATCGCCCCCGGCAGCGGTTTTCCGCAGCACCCGCACCGGGACATGGAAATCATCACCTACGTCCGTGAAGGTGCTATCACCCACCAGGACAACCTGGGCAACCAGGGCCGCACCGAGGCTGGCGACGTGCAGGTGATGAGCGCCGGTACCGGGATTGCCCACAGCGAATACAACCTGGAAGCCGGCGAAACCAGGATCTTCCAGATCTGGATCATCCCCAACCAGGCCGGCTCCGCGCCGTCCTGGGGCGCCAAGCCGTTCCCCAAAGGCCAGCGCGAAGGCTTCGTGACCCTGGCCAGCGGCAAGCAAGGCGATGACCAGAGCCTGCGGATTCGTGCCGACGCGCGCCTGGTAGCCGCCAACCTGAAGGCCGGCGAGTCCGCCGAGTACCCGCTGGACCAGGGCCGTCGGGCCTACCTGGTGCCGGCGACCGGGGTGATTGAAGTCAATGGCTTGCGCGCCGAAGCTCGAGACGGT
The DNA here is from genome assembly GCF_002843625.1 of Pseudomonas sp. 09C 129. Lineage (NCBI taxonomy): Bacteria > Pseudomonadati > Pseudomonadota > Gammaproteobacteria > Pseudomonadales > Pseudomonadaceae > Pseudomonas > Pseudomonas sp. 09C 129. Next base: position 4,147,989 of record NZ_CP025261.1, read on the forward strand.
GTCGCGGTGGAGGATGAACGCCTGCTGCGGGTCACCGCCCTCGAGGACAGCGAAATCGTCCTGGTGGACCTGGCCTGAGACAGCGAAGCAATGCTCCATCTCTGTAGGAGCGAAGCTTGCTCGTGATGGGCTGCAAAGCAGCCCCGAAGCTGATTCCGTTCCAACTGAAGCTAGCTGTCGCTCAAACGGCAGCCATCGCGGGCAAGCCTCGCTCCTACAAGACACAGCCGCAATAAAAAGGGGCGACCTTCTGGTCGCCCCTTTTTCGTCTGCCGCGAAACGCCGCTGGATCAGCCGCTGATCGCGCCGTCCACCAGGGTCTGCGCTTCCTGCACCAATTGCTTCAGGTGATCGTCGCCGATAAAACTCTCGGCGTAGATCTTGTAGATGTCTTCGGTGCCCGATGGACGCGCGGCGAACCAGCCGTTCTCGGTCATGACCTTGAGGCCGCCGATCGCCTGGTCGTTGCCCGGCGCGTGGCTGAGGATCTTCTGGATGCTTTCGCCGGCCAGCTGGGTCGAGGTCACCTGCTCCGGCGACAGCTTGCCGAGCAGCGCCTTCTGCTGCGGGTTGGCCTTGGCATCGACGCGCACCGAGAACGGCTCGCCCAGCTCGTCGCACAAGGCACGGTAGGCCTGGCTCGGGTCGCGGCCGGTGCGGGCGGTCATTTCCGCGGCCAGCAAGGCCGGGATCAGGCCGTCCTTGTCGGTGCTCCAGACGCCACCGTCCTTGCGCAGGAACGATGCGCCGGCGCTCTCTTCACCGCCAAAGCCCAGGGAGCCGTCGAACAGGCCGTCGGCGAACCACTTGAAGCCCACCGGCACTTCGTACAGGCGACGACCCAGGCGCGCCGCCACACGGTCGATCAGGCCACTGCTGACCACGGTCTTGCCCACGGCCGCGTCGGCGCGCCAGTGCGGGCGGTTCTGGAACAGGTAGTCGATGGCCACCGCCAGGTAATTGTTCGGCGCCAGCAGGCCGCCAGTCGGGGTCACGATACCGTGACGGTCGTGGTCCGGGTCGCAGCCGAAGGCCACGTCGAAACGATTCTTCAGGCCGATCAGGCCTTGCATCGCATAGCTGGACGACGGGTCCATGCGGATCTGGCCATCCCAGTCGACGGACATGAAACGGAAGGTGGCATCGACTTCCTTGTTGACCACTTCCAGATCCAGACGATAGTGCTCGGCAATCGCCGACCAGTAGCGCACCCCTGCTCCGCCCAGCGGATCGACGCCCAGGCGCAGCTTGGCGTTGCGGATAGCGTCCAGGTCGATGACGTTGATCAGGTCGGCGACATAGCTGTTGACGTAGTCGTGACGATGGGTGGTGTCGGCCTTCAGCGCCTGCTCGTAGCTGATGCGCTTCACTCCGGCCAGTTTGTTGGCCAGCAGCTCGTTGGCCTTGGCTTCGATCCACTTGGTGATGTGGGTATCGGCCGGGCCGCCGTTGGTGGGGTTGTACTTGTAGCCACCGCTTTGTGGCGGGTTGTGCGACGGGGTGATCACGATGCCGTCGGCCAGGCCGCTGGTGCGGCCGCGGTTGTAGCAGAGAATCGCATGGGACACCGCCGGCGTCGGGGTGTACTCGTCACCCGCGGCAATCATCACGGTCACGCCGTTGGCGGCCAGCACTTCCAGGGCGCTCGCGCCGGCCGGGGTGGACAAGGCGTGGGTATCGATGCCGACAAACAGCGGGCCATCGATACCCTGGGCCTGGCGATACAGGCAGATCGCCTGGCTGATGGCGAGGACATGCCATTCATTGAAACTCAGGTCGAACGAGCTGCCACGATGCCCCGAGGTGCCGAAGGCGACCCGCTGGGTAGAGATGGCGGCATCGGGCTGGCCGGTGTAGTAGGCCGTTACCAGTCGCGGAAGATCGACCAGCAATTCTGTCGGTGCCGGTTTGCCCGCAAAAGGACTGAGTGTCATGCAAAACCTCGGGAAATGGATGGTTCGGTGAGTGCTGCGCAGTTTACTGGCAGTTTGACCGCAACGCGACGGGATCTATCCGTGGAGGCTTGCACAATCGGCAGGTGCAGCTAGGCCATGCTCGGCTGCTGCACAGAGGCTGCTCAGGATCGAGACGGGAATAAGGAAGGGAGTGACTGCGAGGACAGAAACGCCAGAGTGCGCGATGGCGAACCCTGGCGTCAGGATCAGGCCGGTTCGACCTGCAGTGCGACCCGTTCGCGGCAAGGACACTCGTCCATGTAGCGGTGGGCTTCGACGAACTCGTTGAACGGGAAGATCCGGGTCTTCAGCGGCAGCAGCACACGGTCCGCCGTCAGCTGGTTGATGTCGCGCAAGGCGCGCTGCAAGGCCACCTGGTCCTGGATGATGCCCAGCTCGGGCTTGCCGGTGAAGTTGCCGATGCAGTGCACGAAGAACTGGATGTTCTTCTGGAATGCCGCGCAGGCCGGGAACGGCGTCTGGTTGCCGCCTTGCAGGCCATACAGCACCAGGCTGCCGCGCGGCGCCAGGACGTCGCCAAGCATCGACATCTGCGGACCGCCCAGGCCATCGAACACCACGTCGACACCACGGTTGTCGGTGTATTTGTTGATCTGCATGAGCAGGTCCTGCTCTTCGGTGACGATGACTTTCTCGGCCCCCAGGGACAGCAGGTACTCACGCTCTTCAGCGGTCTTGGTCGCGGCAATCACCCGCACTCCGAGCGCCTTGCCCAGCTGGACAAAGGACGGACCGGCGCAGTGGCTGGCATCGGTGACCAGGGCGAACTGCCCGGGCTTGACCCGCGCCAGGTCGACATAGGCAAAGTAGGCCACCAGCAGCGGCGTGTAATGCACCGCGGCTTCCACCGGGCTGAGCACATCGGGATAGCGGGTCAACGCCGAGCGTGGCAGGACAATCAGCTCGCCATAGACCGGATAATCGTTCGGGCTTTCGGCCGGGAAGCTGGCAACCTTGTCGCCAATGGCCAGGTCGTCGACACCTTCGCCGACCGCAGTCACCACGCCGGCCATCTCATGGCCAAGGCCGGAAGGCAGGCGGGCATGGGAAGACGCCAGATTCTGGCGCCAAAGGACGTCGTACCAACTGATGCCGATCGCTTCGACACGCACCTGCACTTCGCCTGGCGCAGGCAGAGCGGCCGCATGCTCTTCGCACTTGAGCACCTCGGCCGGACCAAACTTGTGAAAACGGATCGTGCGGGACATCGCAAACCTCGTCAAAGTAACCTCTAATGCCCTGAACTCTATCTGGGCTTTCCGGCCAAGACCATCAGTGACTATTAATAGTCGACATGCCTGTCATTGATTCCGCAGCACCTGCAACAACGGGGAAACAGCGTGCCGGAGCGAAGGGTTCCTTACAGGAAAAAACAATTAGCCGGTGCAGAGTAGCAGCCTTTCCCCGTAAGATTCATGCCGGCCATTGTTCTCATATGGCCGCTCTCGTCAAGTTTGCTGACTCTGCCAGGACTCAAGATGAATCGTAATGACCTGCGTCGTGTCGACCTGAACCTGTTGATCGTGTTCGAAACATTAATGCATGAACGCAGCGTGACCCGGGCGGCGGAGAAACTCTTCCTCGGCCAGCCGGCCATCAGTGCGGCGCTGTCGCGCCTGCGCAGCCTGTTCGACGATCCGCTGTTCGTGCGCACCGGGCGCAGCATGGAGCCGTCGGCCCGGGCGGTGGAAATCTTCGCCCTGCTCTCGCCCGCCCTCGACTCGATCTCCACCGCGGTCAGCCGCGCCGCCGAGTTCGACCCGGCGACCAGCACCGCGGTGTTCCGCATCGGCCTGTCCGACGACGTCGAGTTCGCCCTGCTGCCGATGCTGCTCAAGCGCCTGCGCGCCGAAGCGCCGGGGATCGTGCTGGTGGTGCGCCGCGCCAACTACCTGCTGATGCCGGCCCTGCTGGCCTCCGGCGAGATCTCCATCGGCGTCAGCTACACCCAGGACCTGCCGGCCAACGCCAAGCGCAAGGTGCTGCGCCGCAGCCTGCCCAAGCTGCTGCGGGCCGACAGCATGCCCGGCGCCCTGAGCCTCGATGACTTCTGCGCCCGCCCCCACGCCCTGGTGTCGTTCGCCGGCGACCTCAGTGGTTTTATCGATGAAGAACTGGAAAAACTCGGGCGCAAGCGCCACGTGGTGCTCGCGGTCCCGCAGTTCAACGGCCTGAGCACCCTGCTCACCGGCACCGACATCGTCGCCACCGTGCCGGACTACACCGCCGAAGCCCTGACCGCCGCCGGCGGCGTGCGCGCCGAAGACCCGCCCCTGCCGGTGCGCACCTTCGAACTGCACATGGCCTGGCGCGGCTCCCAGGACAACGACCCGGGCGAACGCTGGCTGCGCTCGCGGATTCAGATGTTCTTCGGCGACCCCGATAGCCTTTGATCCCTACACAAACCGGATCGTCTGCCATAGGCAAAAGGGCCAGTCCTGACTGGCCGCTCGCGGGACTTTTCTGTTTCTGGGCTGACACCGAGCGTTGCAGCTATGCGCTCGACCCGCCCGACGCCATTGCCCACCACTGACCCATACCGACGTCCTGGCCGCCAGGCCGCGATACGCGGCCGGGTGACGCCAGTCGGCCGGGGCCGGCGCTGACAGGTGGGCTTAAGCTTGCGGATTGACCAGGAGTTGCGCTGCCCCATGCCCCTGGTGCCGGACGTCGTGGGTACAGGCGACGAAGTCCTCCTTGCGCAGCACTACCAGGGCCAGCAGCGACGCGATCCCGGTCGCCACGTAGAAGTACCAGGGCGCGGTGATGTCGCCAGTGAGCTTGATCAGCCAGGTGGAAATCAGCGGCGCGCTGCCGCCGAACACCGCCACCGGGATGTTGTAGGCCACGGCGATGCCGGTGGAGCGGATACGGGTCGGCAGCAGCTCGCTCATCAGGGCGTAGGTCGAGGACGCATAGAGCCCGAACAGGATCGCTACGGCCATCAGCGGCCAGAACAAGGTGGCCGGGGTCGCGTTGGGCGCGGCCTTGAAGAACCAGTACATGGCCAGGGTCGCCAGAGTACCGATCACCATCAGGAACGGCTTGCGTCCGTAGCGATCGGTGAAAGCGCCGCCGAACGGCATGACCACCGCCGCCGAGAGGCTGGCGACGAATACATAGAGCAAGGTGGTGCCGCTGTCGAACTTGAGGGTGTTGGACATGTAGGTCGAGGCGAAGGTCAGCACCAGGTAGAAGATCGAGCTGTGCAGGGTAATGATGAAGAACACCAGGGCGATCGAGCGCTTCCACTGCCAGACCTCCCGCAGCGGCGCCTTGGAGGTCTGCCCGGCCTGCACCAGGGCGAGGAATTCCGGGCTGTCCTCCAGCTTCAGGCGGATATACAGCGAGATGAAGCCCAGGGGACCTGCGATCAGGAACGGGATCCGCCAGCCCCAGTCCTGCATCAGTTCGGCGCCCAGGGCCCAAGTCATGCCGTTGGCCACGGCGCCGCCCAGGAGCAGGCCGAGCACAGCGGTGACCATCAGCCAGCAGGTGGCGAATCCCCGGCGCCCTGGGCTGGCGTATTCGGAAATGAAGCTGGTGATGGTGCCGATCTCGCCACCGGCAGAGAAACCCTGCACACAGCGGACCAGCACCAGGATCACCGGCGCGGCGATGCCAATGCTGGCGTAGGTCGGCAACAGGCCCAGCAGGCAGGTGGAGCCGGCCATCATCACCAGTACCGTGATCAGGGTCTTGCGCCGGCCGATCTTGTCGGCCAGGGGGCCGAAGAACAGGCCGCCCAGGGGCCGGATGAAGAAGCTCAGGGCAAAGGCCGCGAAGCTTGCCAGAAGGCTGCTGGTGGGGTCGTCAGAGACGAAGAAGGCCTTGCCGATGTACAAGGCCAGGAAACCGTAGACGCCATAGTCGTACCACTCGATCAAGTGGCCGGAAGTGGCGCCGATGAAGGCCCGGCGCCGCTGGCGCTGGGGGTTGGAAGGTGGCACGCCCATCGTGGGGACTCCTGTCGTAGTGCTATCCATGAAATGCCGCGCTTCAGAGGTTGCTCAAGGGCCCGGTGGGGTCCTGCAACCACTGGCGCAAGCGGGTCTTGAGAATCTTGCCATAGCTATTTTTGGGCAGCTCGGCGCAAAACAGGTACTTCTTCGGCTTTTTGAACGAGGCCATGCGCGCCAGGAACCAATGGTTGAGCGCCTGCGCGTCGAGGTTGCCGGGCGAACGCAGGACCACGAAGGCCACCACCGACTCGCCCCACTGCGGGTCGGCCTCCCCCACCACACACACTTCGAATACCTCGGGGTGCTGGATCAGCACTTCCTCGACTTCCCGCGGGTAAATGTTGCTGCCGCCGGAGATGATCACATCCTTGCTGCGATCGGTCAGGGTCAGGTAACCCCGCTCATTCAGGAAACCGATGTCACCGGTGAGCAGCCAGCCGTCCACCAGGGCCTCCCGGGTGGCTTGCGGATTGTCCCAGTACCCCTGCATCACCACAGCCCCGCGTACGGCGATTACCCCCATCTCTCCGGCAGCCAGGGGTTGGCCCGCAGTATCCACCACGCGCACCTCAACGCAGGCGTGGGCACGCCCTACCGAGGCAGCAATGGTCGGCCAGTCAGCATGCCCGCGGTCGGCAATGGTCTCCCGGGACAGGGCGCTGATGGTCATTGGGCATTCGCCCTGGCCGTAGATCTGCACCAGCCGCGGGCCGAAGGTGTCCAGGGCCTGGGTGAGATCCGCCAGGTACATCGGGCCGCCGCCGTAGACGATGGTCTTGATCCCTTCGCCGCAATAGCCCTGCTGCCGGGCCTGCTGCACCATGCGCTTGAGCATGGTCGGCGCGGCAAACAGGCTGACCTGGCCCAGCGCCTGCGCCAGCTCGAACAATTCCGCCGCCTGGAACCCCTGGGACGTCGGCACCACATGCCGCGCGCCACAGCGCACATGGATGAAGTTGTAGAGGCCGGCGCCGTGAGACATCGGCGCGGCATAGACCACGGCGTCATCAGCGGCCACCGGATCCACGTCCAGCGGATAGCACAAGGACATGGCGATCAGGTTGCCATGGGACAACATCACCCCCTTGGGGCGCCCAGTGGTCCCGGAGGTGTAGAACAGCCAGGCCAGGTCGTTGTCCTCCCGCAGGTGCGGCTCCACCAGTTCATCGCCCGGCACCCGGCCTTGCACGGCCAGCCCGGGCGCGGCCAGTTCGCGGCAGCCGGCCGGCAGGGTCGCGGTGTCGAAGCTCTGGCCCTCATCGGTGTAGATCAGCCGGGCCCCGGCATTGCCGGCAATCCAGGCGGCTTCCAGTGCATGCAGCTTGCTGTTGATCGGAACCGCCACCGCCCCGCTCCACCAGATGGCGTACAACAGTTCGAGATAACCGCAGCTGTTCTTCAGCAGCAGCGCCACTCGGTCGCCAGGCTCGATGCCGTACTCATGGCGCAGTTGCAGGGCGCGTGCCCTGGCCTGCTCGGCAAACGCCTGGTAGTCGGCGACCTGGCGGCGGCCCTCGAACAGAGCTCCCCGCCGCGGCCAGCGCTGGGCCGCATCGTGCAGCCAATGGGCGATGTTCATCCTCAGACCTTGACCGCTTGCAGGACGCTGGCGTAGTTGGCCACCGCCATGCCGCCCATGTTGAACAGCAAGCCGAACTCGGCACCGGGCACACCCAGGCCGATGGGTTTGCCGATCAGTTGGGCAAAGCCCAGGGCATGCATCGATACCCCGGTGGCCCCCACCGGATGCCCCTTGGCCTTGAGCCCGCCGGACAGGTTCACCGGCAGGCGTCCGCCCTGGCGCACGGTGCCGTCGTCGAGGGCCCGGTGCCCCTCGCCCCTGGGCGCCAGGCCCATGGCTTCGTAGATCAGCAATTCAGCGATGGTGAAGCAGTCGTGTACCTCAGCGAAACTCAGGTCGCCGAGGGTCACGCCGGCCTGGCGCAGGGCCCCGTGGATGGCCCGTCGCGGCCCCTCGAAGGCCAGCATGTCACGGCTCGACAAGGGCAGGAAGTCGTTCACCTGGGTCATGGCACGAATCGCCACCTGACGTCGCATCGAACGGGCGCGCTGGGGCGAGGCCAGGATGATCGCCGCCGCACCGTCACTGATCAACGAGCAGTCGGTCAGGCGCAGTGGCGGTGCGATCAACGGGTTGCCCTGGGAAACGTTGTTGCAATGTTCAAAATCCATCACGCGGTGCATCTGCGCCAGGGGGTTGGCCATGGCATTGGCATGGTTTTTCACCGCGATCATGGCCATTGAGGACAACGGGTTGTGGTAACGGTCGGCGTACTGCTGCGCCACCCGGCCAAAAAGCTGGGCGAAACTCATGCCGGCCTCCTGGAGGGCGTTCTGGTAGCCGGCGCCGGCCAGGGCCCGGGTGACTTCGACGGTACTGTTGCCGGTCATTTTCTCCGCGCCGACCACCAGTACCAGTTCGGCGGCGCCGCTGCGGATCGCGTTGATCCCGGCCTGGATCGCCGCCGAACCGGAGGCGCAGGCGTTCTCGCAGCGAGTGGCGGGCTTGAAGCGCAGTTGCGGATCGGCCTGGAGCATCAGCGAGGCGGGAAAACCGTCCGCCACCAGGCCGGCGTTGAAGTGCCCGAGAAACAGCGCGTCGATTTGTGCAGCCTCGATCTCAGCGTCTGCCAGGGCCTCGCGGGTAACCTGGACGATCAGGTCCTCGAGGTTCAGGCCGTCCAGACGACCGAAAGGACTATGGGCGGCAGCGACGATGGATACGGAATCATGAACCATGTGATTTTCTTCTTCCTTGAAGCGGGTATTCCATACAATGATTCAACACCCGAATCACACGCTAGTTGGGGGAACTACGTACGGCAGTAAGTAGTCCCCCGCCCCCCCAAAAAAGGGGCGCGCCGATAAACCCGAGGCAGGATGCCTGATGACCCTACACGCCCAGCAATTCCAGGACCTCGAGCGCCTGGCCTTCCAGGTTTCCCCCGCACCGCAGATGATCACCGGACATCGCCGGATGCTCGACTGCAACCAGGCCTTCGTACGCCTGTTCGGCTACGAGCGCGAACACTTGCAAGGCCACCTGACCCTGCTGTTGTACCCCTCCCAGGCCGACTACCAGAGCATCGGCGAACGCAGCGAGCACTGGCTGCGCAACGGACCCGGCACCTTCTACTCCGATGAACGCTTCATGCAGCATCGCAACGGCGAGGTGTTCTGGGCCCGCGCCCACGGTTTTTCCCTGACGGCCGAGGACCCGTTCAAGCTGATGGTCTGGCATTTCGAGCGCCTGGACCGCCAACCGGCGCCGATGATCCAGTTGACCCCGCGCGAACGGGAAATCTCGCTGCATATCGTCAATGGCCTGACCTGCAAGGAAGTGGCGCGCAAGCTGGGCATTTCCCACCGCACCGTGGAAGTCCACCGCGCCCGGCTGATGAAGAAGCTTCAGGCCAAGAACAGCGCAGAACTGGTGTCGAAGATCATCTTCATCAGTTGAGCGCCTAGGCAAGCATGTCGCCGGCACTGATGCGCAGCAGTTGCAATGGCCCGATAGTCGGGCCCTCCACGCTGCCGTCCTCTGCCAGGACCTGGTGGGTGGCCCCCATCTTGAAAGCCAAAAAAAATCCGATGCCTTGCGACATCGGATTTTCATTGCTTGCCCTCAGCGATCAAGTCAACAGGCTTGACTGTCGAGCATCCGGCACGTCTGCCGGAGGTCTCCTTGACCGAATGCTAGTGGGCGCTCTGCGGGTGGGGCTCCTCCTGCGTCGAGGAGGACAGCTTGCCACCGTTGATCAACGGCCCGTAGCGCCGGCTGAACTCCTGGTTGTAGGGCACGTGGTCCTTGTTGAACCCATTGTCCCAGTTGACCGACCAGGTCATCAGGCCCTTGATCGACAGCCCTTTGGCATGGAGGCGTTTGAACGCATTGGCAACGGCCGCCGGGTTGACCACGTATCCGGTGGCCGCGGCATCGACGTTGGCGGGCAGGCCAATGACGAATTTGTCAGCGGCAATCCTGGTGAAACCGCGAGTACCACTCACCAGGCTTTCGGTCAGGTAATAGAGGAAGTCCTCTTTCATGGCGTCGTTGTTCTGGGCGATCCAGGCCCCCTTGCCGTTGTTGGCCTCCTGAACCCAGAGGCCATCGCCGCCCTGGTTGTAGAACTGCGGCGCGATGAAGTCGTAGTAGCCTTCCAGCGCCTTGAGGTAGTCGACGTATCGACCGGCAGCGGTCAGGTAGGGGAACTCCGGCGCCATGCTGATGATGAAATGCTTGCCCTCGGCAGCATAGTGATCCTTGACCAGCTTCAACGCGGCCGGCAGGACGATCTTGTTGCTGGCAGAGTCAATCGCACTCTGTTCAAGATCGATGTCCAGTCCGTCAAAGCCGTAGGTTTCCACCAGGCGGATGATTTCATTGGCCAGGGGCTGTTCGTGGCCCGGGTTCAACGCGATATGAGCGTCGGCGCCCCCCAGGGACATCAGCACCGCCCTGCCCTGGCTGTTCAGCACGCCCACCTGGCGACGAAACTCGGCATCGGACAGGTTGTACGGCTTGAACGTCGGAATACCGCTGCCTTTCATGAACGCCACGGCCACCACGTTGTAGTCCCGGGGCACATCCTCCAGGTTCATATTGGCAAACTGCCCGCGCTGGTAGCCGTCCGAGGGGCCGGCCGGCCAGTTGTGCCAGTAGCCCATGAGGATTTTCTTGCCATCCAGGCTCGGCATCCGCGACGCGGCATCATCCTGCGTCGTTTTCAGTTGGGTAAAGTCAATCTTTGACATGTTCTAATCCTTCAGAACGTTTGGACGATCCGCAGACTTATTTGAAGTCGACGTCGAAGGCCTGATAGAAGGCGTTGCCGGTATTGGCCACGATCCACATCAGGACAATCACGTGACGGCCCTTTTTATTGGCTGGCAGCTTCACTTCGTGATCGACCTTGGCCTTCAGTTCGCCGGCATGGCTGTAGTAAGGCACCTGCGGATAGAAGTCCTCGGCGAAAGGTTGAGCATCCAGTTGGGCGCGGGTGATGCGCTGTTTCGGATCCCAGCCGTCCTTGGTGATCAGCCAGCGATAACCACGGGTGGTATGCGGTGCGGTGTACTGCCAGGTCACCTTGAAGATCTGACCGGGGTTGACGTTGAGCGTCGGCCAGGTGAAGGCGCGGCCGAGCTTCTTGCTCATCTCCTCATCGGTGAAGTTGACGCAGTCCCGGGCATCGGTCTTGCCACCGCTGAGGATGAAGCCATCGGCCGGCGGCACGTCGCTTGGGTTGTCCGTGTTGAACGGTGCAGGGAACGGACCCGCGGCCAGGGCCGGGAAGTTCTTGCCGCCTTCCATCTCATTGACCTGCCAACCGCCCAACAGGCCCAGGTCGATGGCGACTGCGCCGCGGGAGGCTGGGGAGGTGACGCGACCGTGGCGAAGCGGTGATTGGGTTTGTGGTTTGTTCATGTTTATTGCTCCATTGATTTAAGAAACTCTCCCTTTCCAAAGGAGAGGTCTTCAAATTAACCGAGCTGGATTTTCTGTCCACGCACCCATTTTTCGTTCCGCATCACACTGGCAGAGGAATCGCCTGAGAATACTGGATATATAACCAGTACACCTAGATTTCTCCTACCCTACTTGAAGTAAAAGTCCTACATGTCCAGGCGGCACCTGGAAGCTGTACCTCTACCTGCAAGCCTTTGCGGCACTGCGCGCCTACCCAGCGAAAATATCCCCACTGCCGAGCAAAATCCGCTGCAGCGCCGGCCCGCGGAGCGGGTATCGTGGAGCAAAACCATCGGCCAGAGGTGCACTGTGGCGTCCTATTCCTTGCGTCAATTGAAGTATTTCGTCACCACCGTCGAATGTGGCAGCGTCGCCGAGGCGTCGCGCAAGCTGTATATCGCCCAGCCGTCGATCTCCACCGCGGTCAAGGGCCTGGAAGACAGCTTCGGCGTGCAGTTGCTGATCCGTCATCACGCCCAGGGCGTGTCCCTGACCCCGGGTGGCGCGCGTTTCTACCGCAAGGCCCAGGAACTGCTGCGCATGGCCCACGAGTTCGAGCAGAACGCCCTGGCCGACAACGATGTGGTGTGCGGGCAGATCGATATCGGTTGTTTCGAGACGGTCGCCCCGCTCTACCTGCCACGGCTGATCGCCGGCTTTCGCCAGCGTTTTCCGGGGGTGGAGATCCGCCTGCAGGACGGCGAGCAGCAGGAGCTGGTGCAGGGGTTGACCGGCGGGCGCTTCGACCTGGCGATCTTCTACGAGCACGACCTGGACAGCACCATCGAAACCGAGGCGCTGATGGCGCCGCAACGGCCGTATGCCCTGGTGCCGGCCGGGCACCGCTTTGCCGGGCAGTCCCAGGTGTCGCTGCGCGACCTGGTCCTGGAGCCGATGATCCTGCTGGATGTGCAGCCCAGCCGCACCTACTTCGTGAGCATCTTCGAGGAGTTGCAACTGACGCCGAATATCGTCTTCGGCTCGCCGTCGATCGAGATGGTGCGCGGCATGGTCGGCCAGGGGTTCGGCTTTGCCTTGCTGGTGACCAGGCCTCATGGCAACAGCACCTATGACGGCCAGGAAGTGGTCTGTGTGGAGATTGCCGAGGATGTCACCGGCTCGGCGCTGGTGGCCGGCTGGCTGAAACGGGCGCAGCTGACCAAGCCTGCGCAGTTGTTCGTCGATTACTGCAAGGAACAGTTCGCTGCGTGGTTGAAATAGCACCCCAGGTATAACCGAAGCCGGCTTGCCGGCGATGCGGCCAATGCAACACGCCTATCCAGGGTTGAACAGGTTATGGGCCAGCCCCGGGCTCGCGGCCAATACCCAATCTGCATCTGTAGGAGCGCAGCTTGCTCGCGAAGCGTCGCATCAGGCACACCGCGTTGCCTCTATCGCCAGCAAGCTGGCTCCTACAAAGAGCGGGTGCCCTCCTTTACGAAGCTGGCGGCCATTGACCTCAGCGCGCCGCCCAGGCGTTGAAGCGCTGTTCCAGCTCCTCGCCATGGTCCACCCAGAACTCCGCGTCCACCGCCCGCGCCCCGGCCAGGTTGGCCTCGGCGGTGGGCAGCTGCCGTTGCACCGCCGCCGGCAGCAGCGCCAGCGCGTCACGGTGCACCGGCCCGTAGGGGATCTCCTCGGAGAACACCTTCTGGGTCTGCGGCTGGCTGGCGAAGGCGATGAAGTCTTCGGCCAGCGCCTTGTTAGGCGTGCCCTTGACCACCGCCCAGTACTCCGGGTCGTACAGGCTTTGCGGCCAGACGATGCTCAGTTTCATGCCTTCCTTCTGCGCCGAGGCGATCCGCCCGTTGTAGGCCGCGCTCATCACCACGTCCCCGGCGATCAGCCATTGCGGCGGCTGCGCGCCCGCCTCCCACCACTGGATATTGCCCTTGATCTGGTCGAGCTTGGCGAACGCCCGGGTCACGCCCTCGGGAGTGCCCAGCACCTGGTACAGCTGGTCCGGCTTGACCCCGTCGGCGAGCAAGGCGATTTCCAGGGTGTACTTGGCGCCCTTGCGCAAGCCGCGCTTGCCGGGGAAGTCGGCGACGTTCCAGAAGTCCGCCCAGGAGGTCGGCGCCTTGGCCAGCTTGTCCTGGTCGTAGGCCATGACCATCGACCAGACATAGGTGGCCACCCCGCATTCGCTCAGGGTCCCCGGGACGAACTGCGCCGCGTCGCCGAAGCGCGCCGGGTCGAGGCGTTCGAACAGGCCTTCGTCACAGCCACGCAGCAGCTCCGGGCTTTCGACTTCGACCACGTCCCAGCTGGTATGGCCGACATCGACCATGGCCTTGATTTTCGACAGCTCACCGTTGTATTCGCCGGCGACCACGCGTCCTGCGCCGCTGGCGGTGAAAGGTTGGAAGTAGGCCTTGTCCTGGGCCTGCTTGGTGGCACCGCCAAAGGAGATGACGGTTAGGCTCTGCGGTGCGGCCGCAACCGCGGTGCACAACAGGGCCAGGGCAAAGGGAACACAGCAACGCAAGGATCTGGACATGTAGCGGTTCCTCGAATAGGCCGACGCGCCCGCGCGCGCCGGCCGCTTTGGGCTTACAGGTGACCGTATTCGCGGGCGGTCCTGTCTACGGCGGTACGGGTCTTGTCGACCAGTTCATCAATGTCGGCGTGGCTGGCCACCAGGGCCGGGGCCATGATCATCCGGCCCAGGGTCGAGCGGATGATCAGGCCCTCTTCGAAGCCGATGGTGCGGCAACGCCAGGCCATGTCGTTTTCGTTGGCGAAGCGCTTGCGGCTGGCCTTGTCTTCGGCGAACTGCAAGGCGGCGACCAGACCTGCACCCTGCACTTCGCCAATCAACGGATGGTTGTCGAACACCTCGCGCAGGCAGCGCTGCAGATACGGCCCGGTCTCGTGCTTGACCCGGCTGACGATGCCTTCGTCGCGCAGGGCCTTGAGGTTGGCGATGGCCACCGCCGCCGCCACCGGATGGCCGGAATAGGTCAGACCGTGGGCGAACACCCCGCCCTGCTCCACCAGTACCTCAGCCATGCGCCTGGAGAGGATCAGACCGCCCATGGGGATGTAGCCGCTGGTCAGGCCCTTGGCGATCGACAGGGTGTCGGGCTCGAAGCCGAAATGCTGGTGGGCGAACCACTCGCCGGTCCGACCGAAACCGCCGATCACTTCGTCGGCGCACAGCAGCACGTCGTACTGGCGGCAAATGCGCTGGATTTCCGGCCAGTAGCTTTCTGGCGGGAAGATCATGCCGCCGGCGCCCTGAAACGGCTCGGCGACGAAGGCCGCGACATTCTCGGCGCCCAGTTCGAGGATCTTCTCCTCCAGTTGCCGCGCAGCGCGCAGGCCGAACTCGGCCGGGGTCAGGTCGCCTTCGTGGGCGAACCAGTACGGCTCGTCGATGTGCGCCACGTCCGGGATCACCCCGCCCATGTCGTGCATGAACTTCATCCCGCCCAGCGCCGTGGCGCCGAGGGTCGAGCCGTGGTAGCCGTTCCAGCGGCCGATCATGATCTTCTTCTGCGGCTTGCCGAGGATCTGCCAGTAGCGGCGCACGGTGCGGATCAGCACCTCGTTGGCCTCGGAGCCGGAGTTGGTGTAGATCGCGTGGCTGTAGTGCGCGGGCAGCAGGCTGAACAGCAGCTCCGACAGCTCGACCACCGCCGGGTGGGTGGTGTGGAAGAACATGTTGTAGTACGGCAGTTGCTCGAGCTGCTGACTGGCGGCCGCGGCCAGGTCCTTGCGACCGTAGCCGAGGTTGGTGCACCACAGGCCCGACATGCCGTCCAGGTAGCGCTTGCCGTCGTTGTCCCAGAGCGCCAGGCCCTCACCGCGCACGATCACCCGCGGCCCTTCGGCGTTCAGCGCCTTCTGATCGAGGAACGCATGAATGTGGTGCGCGGCATCCGCGGCCTGGTAGTCGCCGGTGCTGCGCACGGGTTTGATCTGAACGGTCATTGCGAGTCTCCTTGCGGTTTTTTATCGAGAGTGCCGAGCACGCTGGCCAGCGGCTCCGGCTTGAATAGTGGCTTGCCCATCACGCCCTTGATCCACAGCACGGCGATGATCGAGACGATCAGCAGCACGAGACCCGCATAGGCAAAAATCGAAAAGGTCATCTCCGGGCTGGGCGACACGTTCCAGATCGCAAACAGCATGCCGGCGATGCCGAACACCTGCGGCAAGGGGTAGAACGGCGTGCGGAACGGCCGCGCCACCTGCGGGTAGCGCCGGCGCAGGGCGATGACATTGACGTGGGTGATGATGTAGGCCAGCAGCCAGGCCAGGGCCGCCGAGAGCAACAGCTGGTTGATCGCATCGGCATGGTCGTGCATCAGCAGCAACGGCAGGCCAGTGACCGCGGCGATGAACAGCACCGCCACCCAGGGCGCGCCGGTGCGCTTGCCCTGGCGCTTGAACACGCCAAAGGCCTGGCCATTGCGAGCCATGCCGAACAGCATGCGCGGGATCGCTGCCAGCGAACTGTTGAGGGTGCTGCAGGTGGCGGTGATCGCGGCGGTCACCAGGAACACCTTGCCCGCCTCGCCGAACACCGTGGTGGCGAACAGGTAATGCGGCAGGCCGTTGCTGGTCAGTTCCGCCTGGGGCACGGTGAGCAAGGCGCCCAGGCCATACAGGCTGATGATCACGAAGATGATGGTCAGGCCGAGCATCATCGAGCCCGGGATATTGCGCTCCGGACGCCGGGTTTCTTCCACCAGCGGGCAGACGAACTCGGCGCCGACGAAGCCCCAGACCGCCATGGCCGTCAGGGCGATCACCCCCAGGCCCAGGGGGTTCCAGTGGGCGCTGTCGAACAGCGTCGGGTTGGGCACGACAATGTCGCTGTTCATCGCGCTCAGGCCCATCACCAGCAGGACCACGGTCATCACCACCGCCAGCACCGTCTGCAGGCGGGCGAAGATGTCGATGTTGAACAGGTTGAGCACGGTGAACAGCGCCAGTACCCCCAGGGCCACGGTCAGCGGCGGCATGGAGTGCGGGTAGACCTTGTCGATGATGAACTCCATCAGCAACAGCTCGGCCGACAAGGCGAACATCGCCACCACTATGTAGCCGGAAAAGGTCGCCAGGATCGCCGGGAACTGGCCGATGGCGACCTCGGTGTAAGTGCTCAGGCTGCCGGCGCGGGGGATCATCAGCGCCAGTCCGGAGAACGAACAGGCATAGCTCAGGGCCAACAGGTAGGCCAGGCCCAGGGGCACGATAAAGCCCAGGCCGGCCATGCCGACGCCTTGCAGCATCAGCACCATCACGCCTTGTGAGACCACCAGGCCGATGGCCACCGCCAACAGCGCGGTGAGGCCGAGTTTCTTGCGACTCGCGGGCGGCGCCAGGGCGCCGGTTTGCACGCTTGCATTGCTGTTCATCGGTTGCTCCGTCTTGTTGTTCTATTTTTTTGAAGATCGGTGCCGCGTTTCGGGGGCCTCAGCCGCGCAGTTGAATCCAGGTGGTTTTCAGCTGGGTGTACTTGTCGAACGAATGCAGCGACAGGTCGCGGCCGAAGCCCGACTGCTTGCCGCCGCCAAAGGGCACGGTGACATCCAGCGCATCGACGGTGTTCACCGACACGGTCCCGGCATTCAGCCGCCGCGCCACTCGATGCGCGCGATTGAGGTCGTCGGTCCACAGCGAAGCGGCCAGGCCATAGATGTGCTGGTTGGCCAGGGCCACCGCCTGGTCTTCGTCGTCGAACAGCGTGACCGCCAGCACCGGGCCGAACACCTCTTCGCGGGCCAGGGTCATATCGGCGGTCACGCCCGTGAAGATGGTCGGCTCGATAAAGTTGCTCGAGCCGTCGAAGCTCAGTTGCCGACCGCCGCACACCAGCTGCGCGCCCTCGGCCTGGGCCTGTTCGATGTACCGTTTGATGCGCCGGGCCTGGCGCGCATCGACAATGGCCCCGGCCCGGCTCGCCGGGTCCAGCGGATTGCCCGGCTGCCACTGGCGCGCCTTGGCCACCAGGCGCTCGATGAACCCATCGGCGATCGAGCGCTGCACCAGCAGGCGCGAGTTGGCCGAGCAGACTTCGCCCTGGTTGAAGAAGATGCCGAACGCGGCTTTCTCGGCCGCCAGGTCCAGGTCCTGGCAATCGGCGAACACCAGGTTCGGGCTCTTGCCGCCGCACTCCAGCCAGACCTGCTTGAGGTTCGATTGCGCGGCGTACTGCATGAAGTACTTGCCGACCTCGGTGGAACCGGTGAACACCAGGGCATCCACCTCCATGTGCAGGCCCAGGGCGCGACCGGCCTCCTCGCCCAGGCCCGGCACCACGTTGAGTACGCCCCTGGGAAGGCCGGCTTCGATGGCCAGCTCGGCCAGGCGCAGGGCCGAGAACGGCGACTGCTCGGCCGGCTTGAGCACCACGCTGTTGCCAGCGGCCAGGGCCGGGGCCAGCTTCCAGGCGGCCATGTCCAACGGGAAATTCCACGGCACCACCGCGCCGATCACTCCCAGCGGCACTCGGGTGATGGTCGCCAGGACATTGCTGGCGCTCGGCGCCACCTGGTCATAGAGCTTGTCGAGGCTTTCGCCGTACCAGGCAAATACATGGGCCGCGCCCGGCACATCGATATTCCAGGCATCCATCACCGGCTTGCCCATGCTCAGGGAGTCGAGCAAGGCCAGTTCATCGCGGTGCTCCAGCATCAGCTGCGACAGGCGCAGCAGAATCGCCTTACGCTCGCCCGGCGCCATCCTGGCCCAGGGGCCCTGCTCGAACGCACGGCGGGCGCTGCGCACCGCCCGGTCGACCTCGACCGCGCCGCAGGCGGCCACCTGGGCCAGGCGTTTCTCGGTGGCCGGGTTGACCACATTGAAGCGCGCGCCGCTCTCGGCCTGGCACGCCTCACCGTCGATAAAGGCGCTGTCGATCAGACGTTGGCGCTGCGCCAGGGCTGTCCACTCGTTGAAATCTTTCACCGCGGATTCCTTGTTCTTATTGAAAAATCGTTATCGATGCGTGCAGAGGTATTCGGCCAGGCGCTCCATCAGCCGGTCGCAGGCCGCCATCTGCTCGACGCTGACGAACTCGTCCGGCTTGTGGCCCTGGTCCATGCTGCCGGGGCCGCAGACCACCGCCGGGATGCCGGCCTGGTCGAACAATCCGCCTTCGGTGCCAAAGGCCACGGTGCCGAAGGCATCGCTCCCGCACAGCTTCGCCACCCGTTGCGCGGCGGCGCTTTCGGGAGCAGTCGCCAAACCTGGATAAGCCGAGATCGCTTCGAAGCGGATCGCCGTGTCGGCCTTGACTGCCTGCATCGCCGGCAACAGCTCCTGTTCGGCATAGCCTTGCAGTTCGTCCACCACCGCCCGGGGTTCGAAGGCTGGCAAGGCGCGCACCTCGAAGTCGAAGCGGCAGTCGGCCGGGACGATATTCAGCGCCGTGCCGCCCTGGATCACCCCGACCTGCACGGTGGAGAACGCCGGGTCGAAGCGGGCGTCGTGATGCTCGGGGGCCGCCAGGCGCCGGCCGATCTCCCCCAGCCGGCCGATCAGCCGCGCCGCCTGCTCGATGGCGTTGACCCCATAAGGCGCATAGGCCGAGTGGCACGGTGCGCCGTGCACATGGCAACGCATGGCCAGCTTGCCCTTGTGGCCGAGCACCGGTTTGAGCTCGGTGGGCTCGCCGATCAGGCACAGCGCCGGTTGCGGGATGCGCTGTGGCAGCACTTCCAGCAGGCTGCGCACGCCGAGGCAGCCGACCTCCTCGTCATAGGAGAACGCCAGGTGCACCGGCCGGCGCAGCGGGCTTTCGAGAAACAGCGGCACCGCGGCCAGCACCGAGGCCAGGTAGCCTTTCATGTCGGCGGTGCCGCGCCCGTAGAGCTTGCCGTCGCGCTCGGTCAGGCTGAAGGGTTCAAGCGTCCAGGGCTGGCCGTCCACCGGCACCACGTCGGTGTGCCCGGACAGCACGATGCCGCCCTCCACCGCCGGGCCGATGCTGGCCAGCAGGTTGGCCTTGGTCCGTTCGGCGTTGTAGATCAGCTCGCAGCTCACGCCCAGGCCGTGCAGGTAGTCGCGCACGAACTCGATCAAGGCCAGGTTCGAATCGCGGCTGACCGTGGCAAAGCCCACCAGCCTGGCCAGCAAGGCGCGGCTGCGCAGCTCACTCATCGCCCGGCACTCCGTAGCTCGGCGCCAGGGTCGGATTGAGGGCGCGGGTCAGGTAATCCTGCAACTGCGGCTCGTAGGCGCTCCAGAGCCTGTGCAGCTCGCCGATGGGGTTGGCCTCGGCCCAGTCCACCCGCAGGTCGACGATCGGCCAGACCAGCTCACCGACCACCGACAGCGCCGCCGAATGCACCGCGCCCGCCTCGCCCCCGGCGTCCTGCCCGGCCTGCAGCGCGCTGAGCAGCCGCGCCGCCAGGCAGCCCTCGCTGCTTTCGAAGGCCTCGACCATGCGCTCGATCACCGCGCTGCTGGCCAGCAGGTTGCCGGCCGCCACGCATTGCTCACCGGCCACCGCGTTGTTAATGCCCAGCGCGTGATTGCCGCTGAACACCGCCGTGCGCCCCCGGGCATCCACCACCGCCACCTGGCGGTACTGGCTGTAGCCATTGCGGGTCAGCGCCTGGTCCAGGGCCTGCGCGGGCACCAGGCCTTCGCCCAGGCCGTCGAGCACCTGCGGGCCGAGGGCCGGCAAGGTGATGTTCTGGCTCGACACCGCGCCCACGCCGCTGCGCAGCCAGGGGCAACGGGCGCCGACGGCGATGCTCGACGAGCTGATGGCAATGCCCAGCTGGCCGGTTTCGGCGCAGCGGCCGAGGATGGAAAAAGTCATGGCGCACTCCTTATTCGGGGATAACCGCGATCACGTCGATTTCCATCAGCCACTGCGGCTGGCCCAGGGCGCTGACCACCAGCCCGGTGGAGATCGGGAACACGCCCTTGAGCCACTTGCCGACCTCCTGGTAGACCGGTTCGCGGTAACGCGGGTCGATCAGGTAGGTGGTGGTCTTGACGATATGGCTGAGGTCGCTGCCGGCCTCTTCCAGCAGTTGCTTGACGTTGCGCATGGCCTGCTCGGCCTGGGCCCGAGGGTCGCCGAGGCCGACCAGCTGGCCATTGAAGTCAGTGCCGACCTGGCCGCGCACATACACGGTGTTGCCGGCGCGCACGGCCTGGCACAGGTCGTTGTCCAGGCTCTGGTTCGGGTAGGTGTCTTTGGTGTTGAACATGCGGATGCGGGTATGAGTAGGCATCAGCGGGCTCCCATGCGGCTGGCGGGTTGAGTGGCGGATTCGCGCTCGGCTTGACGCTGCGCGGCGTCGCGGTAATCGAAGTAGATGCGCTGTTTGACGATATGCTCGGCGATGTGCCGGGCGTCGTGCCACACGCCCCAGATAAACGCCGAGCCACGGCGCGACAGCCACGGCAGGCCGACGAAATAGACCCCGGGCTCGCTGGACACGCCGCGCTGGTGCCGGGGCTTGCCGTTGTCCTTGAAAGCGTCGACCTGCAGCCAGCTGTAGTCCACCGAATAACCGGTGGCCCAGATGATGGTGGCGACGCCAGCCTTGACCAGGTCGAGTTCGAGGATCGGCTGGGTCAGGCACGGCGGGTCCGGCAGCATCACCCGCGCTTCGGGCTCTTGCGGCAGGTCCAGGCCGTTGCGGGCGATGTAGGCATCGGCGGCGTCGAGCAGCGCCAGGTAGTTTTCGTCGCCGCGGGCAATGTTCTCGGCCAGGTTGGCCTCGAAGCTGACCACGCCGTTCTCGAAAGCCTTGGTCAGGCCGACCAGGGTCATGCCCTGGTGGGCCAGCCGGCGGAAGTCCACGGTATGCCCGCCACGGGCGCCGCTGACGGCGATGGTCACGTGCTCCTTGCCCGGCTGCATGGTCTCGGCATCCCACTCGCCAAGCACCCCCAGCCACCAGCAGAAGTCACGGTTGCGGTAGGCCCGCGGCGGACGGTCATGGGCGCCGACCGAGAGGTAGACCTGCTTGCCGGCACGTTGCAGTTCATCGGCGATCTGCACCCCCGACGAACCGGCGCCCACTACCAGCACCGCGCCTTCGGGCAGCTGTTGCGGATTGCGGTAGGCCGCCGAGTGCATTTGCAGCACACGCTGATCCTGCGGGGCGATCGGCGGGATCACCGGGCACTGGAACGGACCGGTGGCCACCACCACTTGCCGGGCTTCGATCACCCCGTCGCTGGTGTCCACGGTGAAGCCCGGGTGGTTGGCGTTACGCACCACCTTCCTGACTTCGACGCCGGTGCGGATCGGCGCATTGAACTTGCGGGCGTAGGTTTCGAAGTAGTCGGCGACCTGGTCCTTGCCGGCGAAGGCATCGGGGTCCAGGCCTTCGAATTCCAGGCCCGGAAAGCGGTCGTGCCAGGCCGGGCCGTTGGCCACCAGCGAATCCCAGCGCCCGGTGCGCCAGGCTTCGGCGATGCGGTTGCGTTCCAGCACCAGGTGCGGCACGCCCAGGCGGCTCAGGTGTTCGCTCGTGGCCACGCCGGCTTGGCCGGCGCCCACTACAAGCGTGTCGATTATTGTTTTATGGGTTGTCATGTCTGCGCCCTGTTGAGTGATCCCACGTAGGCAGCCGTGGGAGGTGTAGGACGCATTCTGGGAGAAGGCGGGAAATGCCGAAATTATGATTTTTGTGGTTGCTAGAGAGTAAAAAACTGTCTGGCTATCGGGGGTTTCTGTGCATCAGCGCAGATTGCGCGGAATCCTCAGCCCGAGGTTTTCGCGCAAGGTGCTGCCCGGGTATTCGCGGCGGTACACCCCACGCTCCTGGAGCAAGGGCACTACTTCCTCGGTGAACCGGCGAAACTGCCCCGGGTGGCCGATATAGATGTTGAAACCGTCCACGGCCCGCGCCTCGAACCACTCACTCATCTTCGCCGCGACGGTTTCGGCGCTGCCGACAAAGGCACCCGGGCGCAATTGCCGGGAGGCTTGCACCGCCTGGCGCAGGCTGAGCCCTTCGCTGACCGCGCGATCGGTGATGCGCTTGGCCACCGTGAAAAAGCTGCTGCGGGCGAACTCCAGGGCCTGGGCCGGGAAAGGTGCATCCAGTTCGTACTGGCTGAAGTCGTGCCAGCCAAAGGAACGGCCGAACTCCAGCAGGGCCTGCTCGAAGCTGTGATCGGCCGCGTGGTAATGGCGTTCGAGCTCCCGCGCCTGCTCGTCGCTATCGCTAACGAACACCTCGGCCCCCGGCAGCACCAGCACCTGCTCGGGATCGCGGCCCTGGCGCAGCGCACGCTCCTTGATTTCCCGGTAGAACGCCTGGCCCTGCTCCAGGCTCGGGGCATGGGTGAAGACCACGTCGGCAATCGCCGCGCCCAGCTCACGCCCCTGTTCGGAGTCACCCGCCTGGAAGATCACCGGCTGACCTTGTGGCGAGCGTTGCAGATTGAGCGGCCCGACCACGGAAAAATGCTCGCCCTTGTGATTCAGCGCATGCAGCTTGGCCGGGTCGAAATAACGCCCGCTGGCACGATCCCGGACAAAGGCGTCGTCCTCCCAGGACTGCCACAAGCCCTGCACCACCTGCACATGCTCCCGGGCCCGGCCATAGCGGGTGTCGTAGTCGTAGTGCTCGTCACGCCCGTAGTTGCCGGCGGTGCCGGCGTCGCCGCTGGTGACCACATTCCAGCCGGCGCGGCCTTTGCTGATCAGGTCCAGCGACGCCAGGCGGCGGGCGACGTTGAACGGCTCGTTATAGGAAGTGGTGAGCGTGCCCACCAGGCCGATATGCCGCGTGCTCACCGCCAGGGCCGAGAGCAGCGTCAGCGGTTCCAGGCGATTCAGGTAATGGGGCGGCGAACCCGGGGTGATGAACTGGCTGTCGACGATAAAGATCAGGTCGAACAACGCCGCCTCGGCCTGGCGCGCAATGTCGATGTACCAGTCGATATTGACGCTGGCGTCGGCCGGCAATTCGGGGTCCAGCCACAGGTTGTGCCGGCCGGGGCCACCGACACCCATGGTCAGGGCGCCCAGTTTCAGTTGTCGTGTGCTCATGGAAGGTCCTTGGTGGTTACGGCGCGGCCTGAAGCGTCACAGAAGGATTCTGCAAGGCGGCATTAAAGGAAGTGTCGAACAGGCTGGCGGCCGGGTAGGACTTGATCAGACCAATGCCACTGAAGAAATCCACGGTCTTCTGGGCGTCGGCGATGTTCTGCGGGCTGATCGGCCCCACGTCGGTTTTCGCCCGACGGAACCAGGCACGGGCGATCTCGCGATCGGCGCGGGTGCGCTCGGCCCAGGCATCGGCATAGGCCTCGCTATGGGCGGGATCGTTTACGCTCCAGGACCGGGCTTTTTTCAGTCGTTGCAGGAAATCACTGATGGCCGCGCGTTTTTCTTCCAGGGAACGGTTGTTGCCGACCACGAAACTCTGCGCCGGGATCAGCCCTTGCGCCGTGGCGATCACCCGGCCGTCGCGCCGCTCCTGTTGCGTCACGTAGGGTTCCCAGGTGGCGATCACATCCACCGAGCCGCCTTCCAGCGCATGGAAGGCATCGAGGGCGCTGAGGTAGCGGATGTCCACCGCGTCACGGGGCACGCCAGCCTTGTCCAACGCGCTGAACAGCAGTTGCTGGCTCCAGGAACCCTTCCAGATCGCCACGCGTTTGCCGCGGATGTCGGCGACGGTCTTGATCGGCGAATCCTGGTTGACCACGATGGCCACCCCGGAAAGGTTCTGCTGGGTGACCGCGATCACCTTGATCGGCGCCCCCAGGGCACCGAGGAACAGCGGCGGTGCATCCCCCAGCAACCCGAGGTCGAGGCTGCCGGAGTTCAGCGCTTCGGCCACCGGCGAGCCGGCGGTGAACTGCTTCCACTCCAGGGTATAAGGCAGGTTGTCGAGCACACCGGCGGCATCCATCACCGCGCGGGTGTTGTAGCTTTGGTCGCCGACGGTGAGGGTGAGCGCCGAGGCATCGAGGCTGATGGACGCGGCCAGCGCGGCGGCGGCCAGTTGCAGAAGTGTACGCAAGGCAATCTCCAGGAAGTCGAAAGTCGGGGCTGTAATCTATTTGGTTATATAAGAAGAAACCTTAAAAACCACAGCCTATAAGCTAACGACATCGAGGAGCGCTGTAAAAGTCATTTTAGGAATAACTTAATATGCAAAATTTGCATTTAAAGACGAGCCTGGCGTAACGCACCTGCCGAAGCCCTCTCCCTCGCAACCCAGGCCTACCGCGAGCCGGCTCGCTCCAGCGGGGCAAATGCCGCTTTTCAGTCGGGTGCAAAACCCGTGGGTCGATCCACGATGGCTCGCGCCAGGATGAGTCCCCTCCCCGCGCTTCTGCCTCCTACCCTTGCAATCGCGGAAACAATGAAATTCCGTTTAGGGAATTGATAGCCCCCTAACGAAAGGTGCATGCTAGAGGGCTTTCATCGCGCTTATATCATTCCGAATGATAGTTACCTTCGTCTCATTCGATTCGTGCGATACAACCCTGCCGAGCATCATCCGCCCATCTCAAATACATTGGCGGATGATCCATGGAACAGTCACTCAAACACTTACGCTTCCCTCTCGCACTCCTGGCCGTGCTGGTGATGAGCGCTTGTGGCAAGGCGCCGGAAACGGCCGCCAGCATGCCCGCCGCCAAAGTCAGCGTAGCCAAGGTGCTCGAACAGCCGGTCAACGAATGGGACGAGTTCACCGGGCGCCTCGAGGCGCCGGAAACCGTAGAGATCCGCCCACGGGTTTCCGGCCAGATCGACCAGGTGGCCTTCACCGAAGGCGCCCTGGTGAAAAAAGGCGACCTGCTGTTCCAGATCGACCCGCGGCCGTTCCAGGCCGAAGTGCGCCGCCTGGAAGCCCAGCTGCAACAAGCCCGCGCCACCGCCACCCGCAGTGCCAATGAAGCCCAGCGCGGCCAGCGCCTGCTGACCAGCAACGCGATCTCCGCCGAGCTGGCCGACACCCGCACCAGCGCCGCCCAGGAAGCCCGCGCCGGAGTCGACGCAATCCAGGCGCAACTGGACGTGGCCAAGCTCAACCTGAGTTTCACCCGGGTCAGCGCGCCCATCAGCGGTCGCGTCAGCCGTGCGCAAATCACCGCCGGCAACCTGGTGACCGCCGATGTCACCCCGCTGACCAGCGTGGTCTCCACCGACAAGGTCTACGCCTACTTCGACGCCGACGAGCGCGTGTACCTCAAGTACGCCCAGCTCGCCCGCCAGGGCCAGCGTGGCCAGACCACCCCGGTCTACCTCGGCCTGTCCAATGAAGAAGGCCACCCGCACCTGGGCCAGATGAACTTCGTCGACAACCAGGTCAACCCGCAGACCGGCACCATCCGCGGTCGCGCGGTGTTCGACAACGCCGACGGCAGCTACACCCCGGGCCTCTATGCGCGCCTGAAACTGGTGGGCAGCGGCACCTACTCCGCCGTGCTGATCAACGACGAAGCGGTGGGGACCGACCTGGGCAAGAAGTTCGTGCTGGTGATGGATGCCGACAACAAGCCGGCGTACCGCGCCGTCGAGCTGGGGCCGAAGATCGAAGGCCTGCGCATCGTGCGCAACGGCCTGAACAAGGACGACACCATCATCGTCAAGGGTCTGCAGCGCGCCCGTCCGGGCGCGCCGGTCAGCCCTGAAGTGGTGCCGATGGCCAGCAAGGAAACCCTCGCCGCCCTGGCGCAACAAAGAAAGGCCCTGGAAGCCAGCAATCTGCCTCAAGTCGCCCCCGCCAAGGGCGCGTCTGAAGCGGCTGCGAAACTGGCCAGCGCTGCGACTCCACGCGGTTAAGGGAAAAGACTCAAGATGAATTTCTCCCAATTCTTCATTTCACGGCCGATCTTCGCAGCGGTGCTGTCGCTGCTGATCCTGATCGCCGGCTCCATCTCGCTGTTCCAGCTGCCCATCAGCGAATACCCGGAAGTGGTACCGCCGACCGTGGTGGTGCGCGCCAACTTCCCGGGCGCCAACCCGAAAGTCATCGGCGAAACCGTGGCCGCGCCCCTGGAGCAGGCCATCACCGGCGTCGAGAACATGCTCTACATGTCCTCGCAGTCCACCGCCGACGGCAAGATCACCCTGACCATCACCTTCGCCCTGGGTACCGACCTGGACAACGCCCAGGTGCAGGTGCAGAACCGCGTGACCCGCACCGAGCCCAAGCTGCCTGAAGAGGTGACGCGCATCGGCATCACCGTGGACAAGGCCTCGCCCGACCTGACCATGGTCGTGCACTTGACCTCGCCGGACAAACGCTACGACATGCTCTACCTGTCCAACTACGCCATCCTCAATATCAAGGATGAGCTGGCGCGCCTCGGCGGTGTCGGCGATGTGCAGCTGTTCGGCATGGGCGACTACTCGCTGCGGGTCTGGCTCGATCCGAACAAGACCGCTTCGCGCAACCTGACCGCCACCGACGTGGTCACCGCCATTCGCGAGCAGAACCGCCAGGTCGCCGCCGGTACCCTGGGCGCCCCGCCCGCGCCGAGCGCCACCAGCTTCCAGCTGTCGGTCAACACCCAGGGTCGCCTGGTGACCGAGGAAGAGTTCGAGAACATCATCATCCGCTCCGGCGACAACGGCGAGATCACCCGCCTGAAAGACATCGCCCGGGTCGAGCTGGGTTCCAACCAGTACGCCCTGCGTTCGCTGCTGAACAACCAGCCGGCGGTGGCGATCCCGATCTTCCAGCGCCCTGGCTCCAACGCCATCGAGATTTCCAACGAAGTGCGGGCCAAGATGGCCGAGCTGAAACAGAGCTTCCCGCAAGGCATGGACTTCAGCATCGTCTACGACCCGACCATCTTCGTGCGTGGCTCCATCGAGGCAGTGGTGCATACCCTGTTCGAAGCGCTGATCCTGGTGGTGCTGGTGGTGATCCTGTTCCTGCAGACCTGGCGCGCCTCGATCATCCCGCTGGTGGCGGTGCCGGTCTCGCTGATCGGTACCTTTGCCGTGATGCACCTGTTCGGCTTCTCGCTCAACGCCCTGTCGCTGTTCGGGCTGGTGCTGGCCATCGGTATCGTGGTGGACGACGCCATCGTGGTGGTGGAAAACGTCGAGCGTAATATCGGCCTCGGCCTGAACCCGGTGGAAGCCACCAAGCGCGCCATGCGCGAAGTGACCGGGCCGATCATCGCCACCGCCCTGGTGCTCTGCGCGGTGTTCGTGCCGGCGGCCTTCATCAGCGGCCTGACCGGGCAGTTCTACAAGCAGTTCGCCCTGACCATCGCGATCTCCACGGTGATCTCGGCCTTCAACTCCCTGACCCTGTCGCCGGCCCTGGCCGCGGTATTGCTCAAGGATCACCACGCCCCGAAGGACGGCTTCTCCAAGTTCCTCGACAAGTTGCTGGGTGGCTGGCTGTTCAAACCCTTCAACCGCTTCTTCGACCGGGCAAGTGGTGGTTACGTCGGCACCGTGCGCCGGGTGATTCGTGGCAGCGGCATCGCCCTGTTCCTCTACGCGGGCCTGATGGTACTGACCTGGTTCGGCTTCGCCCATACGCCGATGGGCTTCGTCCCGGCCCAGGACAAGCAATACCTGGTGGCCTTCGCCCAACTGCCGGACGCCGCGAGCCTGGACCGCACCGAGGACGTGATCAAGCGCATGTCCGACATCGCCCTGAAGCAACCGGGCGTGGAAAGCGCGGTGGCCTTCCCGGGCCTGTCGATCAACGGTTTCACCAACAGCCCGAACAACGGCATCGTGTTCGTGACCCTCAAGCCTTTCGACGAGCGCAAGGACCCGAGCATGTCCGCCGGGGCCATCGCCGGCGCCCTGAACGGCAAGTACGCCGATATCCAGGAAGCCTATATGGCGATCTTCCCACCGCCGCCGGTACAGGGCCTGGGGACCATCGGCGGGTTCCGCCTGCAGGTCGAGGACCGCAGCGGCATGGGTTACGAAGAGCTGTATAAAGAAGTGCAGAACGTCATCGCCAAGAGTCGCAGCGTGCCGGAACTGGCCGGGCTGTTCACCAGCTATCAGGTCAACGTGCCCCAGGTCGACGCGGCTATCGACCGGGAAAAGGCCAAGACCCACGGCGTGGCCATCAGCGATATCTTCGACACCCTGCAGGTCTACCTGGGCTCGCTGTACGCCAACGACTTCAACCGTTTTGGCCGTACCTACCAGGTCAACGTCCAGGCTGAACAGCAGTTCCGTCTCGAAGCCGAGCAGATCGGCCAGCTGAAAGTACGCAACAACAAGGGCGAGATGATCCCGCTGGCGACCTTCATCAAGGTCAGTGACACCGCCGGTCCCGACCGCGTGATGCACTACAACGGCTTCGTCACCGCGGAAATCAACGGCGCGGCCGCACCGGGCTACAGCTCCGGCCAGGCGGAAGCGGCGATCGAGAAACTGCTCAAGGAAGAGCTGCCCAACGGCATGACCTACGAATGGACCGAGCTGACCTACCAGCAGATCCTGGCCGGTAACACCGCGCTGTTCGTCTTCCCGCTCTGCGTGCTGCTGGCCTTCCTGGTACTGGCCGCGCAATACGAGAGCTGGAGCCTGCCGCTGGCGGTGATCCTGATCGTGCCCATGACCCTGCTGTCGGCCATCGCCGGGGTGATCCTGTCCGGTGGCGACAACAACATCTTTACCCAGATCGGCCTGATCGTACTGGTGGGCCTGGCGTGCAAGAACGCGATCCTGATCGTCGAGTTCGCCAAGGACAAGCAACAAGAGGGCCTTGATCCGCTGGCCGCGGTCCTGGAAGCCTGCCGCCTGCGTCTGCGGCCGATCCTGATGACCTCGTTCGCCTTCATCATGGGTGTGGTGCCCCTGGTGTTCTCCAGCGGCGCCGGCGCGGAAATGCGTCATGCCATGGGTGTCGCGGTGTTCTCCGGGATGCTCGGGGTGACCTTCTTCGGCCTGCTGCTGACCCCGGTGTTCTACGTCCTGATCCGCAACTATGTGGAGCGCAGCGAAGCCCGCAAAGCGACCCGTGCCCTGAAACTGGAGGCGCAACAATGAGCCTGAAAGTCTTCCTGCCGAGTTTGCTGGCACTGGCCCTGAGTGCCTGTGCCGTCGGCCCGGACTACCAGACCCCGACCACCGAGGCGGCCCATATCGCGGCCGCCGCCGATGGCGCCGCGGGCCAGAAGCAGTTCGACCGCGCGCGCTTCGAAGGCATCTGGTGGCAGCAGTTCGACGACCCGGTGCTCAACCAGCTGGTGACAAAGTCCCTGCAGGGCAACCGTGAATTGCGCGTGGCCTTCGCCCGTCTGCGGGCCGCCCGGGCGATCCGCGACGATGCCAGCAACGATGCGATGCCGACCATCACCAGCCGCGCCAGCAGCGATCTGGCCAAGGGTCAGATCCCCGGCCAGACCACCCGCCGGGTCAACAGCGAACGCTACGACCTGGGCCTGGACATGGCCTGGGAACTGGACCTGTTCGGCCGCATCCAGCGCAACCTGGAAGCCAGCGAAGCCGACCAGCAGGCCGCCGAGGCCGACCTCTACCAGCTGCAAGTCACCATGATTGCCGAGCTGGTGGACGCCTACGGCCAGCTGCGTGGCGCTCAGCT
This sequence comes from Pseudomonas sp. 09C 129, assembly GCF_002843625.1. Taxonomy (NCBI): domain Bacteria; kingdom Pseudomonadati; phylum Pseudomonadota; class Gammaproteobacteria; order Pseudomonadales; family Pseudomonadaceae; genus Pseudomonas; species Pseudomonas sp. 09C 129. Next base: position 4,177,903 of record NZ_CP025261.1, read on the forward strand.
GCGGGAAAAGATCGCCCTGGCCAACCTGGACAACCAGCAGGAGTCGCGCAAGATCACCGAAAGCCTGCGTGACGCCGGCGTCGGCGACCAGCTCGACGTGGTTCGCGCCGACGCGCGCCTGGCCGCGGTAGAGGCCAGCGTGCCGCAACTGCAGGCCGAACAGGTGCGCCAGCGCAACCGTATCGCCACCCTGCTGGGCGAGCGTCCGGACAAGCTCAGTGTCGATCTCAAACCCGCGCAGTTGCCGGCGATTGCCAAGGCCCTGCCGATCGGCGACCCGGGCGAACTGCTGCAGCGCCGCCCGGACATCCTCAGCGCCGAACGCCAGCTGGCCGCCGCCACCGCGCGGATCGGCGTGGCCAAGGCCGACCTGTTCCCGCGGGTCAGCCTCAGCGGCTTCCTCGGCTTCACCGCCGGCCGTGGTTCGCAGATCGGCTCCTCGGCCGCCAATGCCTGGGCCCTGGGCCCGAGCATTACCTGGGCGGCCTTCGACCTGGGCAGCGTGCGCGCCCGTCTGCGGGGCGCCAATGCCGACGCCGACGGCGCCCTGGCGACCTACGAGCAGCAAGTGCTGCTGGCCCTGGAAGAGTCGGAAAACGCTTTCAGCGACTACGGCAAGCGCCAGCAACGCCTGATCTCGCTGATTCGCCAAAGCGAGTCGAGCCGCGCCGCGGCCGACCTGGCAGAGATCCGCTACCGCGAAGGCACCGTCGATTTCCTGGTGCTGCTCGACGCCCAGCGCGAACGCCTGGCCGCCGAGGACTCCCAGGCCCAGGCCGAGGTCGACCTGTACCGTGGCATCGTCGCCATCTACAAGGCCCTGGGTGGCGGCTGGCAGCCGGAGACGGTCGCCAGCAAATAAGGCTTCAACCGAGCTCCTTTGGTTGGCCGCAACCAACCAATTTTTTGCCCCGTGTTCTCATTCGGTCACGGGGCTTTTTTTCGCCCATGGAACAGCATCGCGAGCAAGCTCGCTCCTACATGAGCCGTGCACGCCCATGGAACAGCTTGCTCGCGATAGGCGCCCTCGCCGGCACCGCCATTTCCCGACCTACTCCAGCACCGTCACCGTCGCCGTGGTGCCGGCGCGCAACCTGTCCTTGCCCGGGTAATCGGGGTCGATGGCGATCCGCACCGGCACCCGCTGCGCCAGCTTGACCCAGGTGTAGCTGGGGTTGATGTTGGCCAGCAGGCGGCTGCCCTGGGAGTTCTCGCGGTCGGTAATGGCGAAGGCGATGCTCTGCACCTTGCCGTTGAAGGTCTCGCCGCTCATCAGCTGGATGCGCACCGCGCTGCCCTCCTCGATCCGCGGCAGCTTGGTCTCCTCGAAATAACCACTGATATAGAAAGAGTCGCTGTCCACCAGGGCCAGCAAGGCCGCGCCGGCACTGGCGTAGTCGCCCTGGCGGGTCTGCAGGTTGGTCACGTAGCCGCTGACCGGGGCTTCGACCCGGGTGCGCTGCAGGTCCAGTTCGGCCTGCTTCAGCGCGGCCTGGGCCAGGTGCACGTTGGCCTGGGCCAGGCCGAGGTTGGCCTGGTCGCGCAACAGGTCGGCCTGGGCCACCGCCACATCGGTATTGGACTTCTCCCACTCCTCGCCGGAAATCGCGAAGCCCTGCTTCAGGCTGCGGCGTCGACGCTCTTCGCTTTGCCGCTGCTTGAGCTGCGCCGCGCTGGCGGCAATCGCCGCCTCGGACTGGCCGAGGGTGGCGACCGCCACTTCCACCGAGCGTTTGGCATGCTCCACGGCCAGGGCATATTGCGCCGGGTCGATCTCCAGCAGCAGTTGGCCCTTGTCCACGTGCTGGTTGTCCTGCACCCGCAGGCTGACGATGCGCCCGGCGACGTCCGCCGACAGGGTCACCACATCGGCCCGCACCCGCGCATCACGGGTCCAGGGCGCGCGGGTGTAATGCTCCCAGGCGAACCAGCCCAGCACGAGCGCCAGCACTACCGCCACCAGGGTGATCGAACGGGCCAGGGTATTTTTCAGATTCATAGGCTTCCCATCAACAGAATGACCGTGGCGCAGACGCAGGCATACAGCGCCCCTTCGAACAACGCTTCGTGCCAGACGAAACGCAATACACCGAGGCGCCGCAGCCCCCAGTCGAGCAGCAGGAAAATCGGCAAGGCCAGCAACAGGGCCTGGGCAATGGGCGGCAGGTAGACGCCGCCGAATTCGAAATCAATGGGCAAGGGCCGGTTCTCCTGTTTCCGTGGGTTGCAGCATGGGGCGGTAGCGCTCCAGGAAGGCGCCGACGATCAGCAGCGAGACGCGCATGCGGAACACCGACCACAGCTGTTCGTGGGCCTGGGGCCGGTCGTCGGTGTGCAGTTGGTCCAGGTGGTCGCCCAGTTCCCGCAGCCGCGCCAGCAGTGGGTCCACATCCAGCCCCGGGCGCCCCGCCACATACCGCCCGACCCGCCGCAGCAACTGCTGCAGGTCGGCGTTGGCCGCGCTGCTCAGCCAGGGGTTGTCCAGGCTCTGCTGCTTGAGCTGGTTCATCGCCACGCCCAGGGTCATGCAGGCCAGGCTGGTCTCGAAACGTTCGGCGGAAGCCCGGTCGCCGGCGGCGGGCAACAGCCCGAGCATCTGGGTCAGGCGGTCGACCATGCGGCTCTCGAAGACAAACTGCTCCTCATCGCTGGCCGTGGTTTTCTGCAAGGCGTACACCTGTTCGCGGGTGTCGCGGAACAAGCGGCGAATGCGCAGCACCGGGTTGAACGGAAAAATGAACGCATAGACCAGCAACGACAGCACCCCGCCGCTGACATAGGCCCCGGCGAACTCGAACCACTGAGCGGCATTGTTCTGCCAGGCGCCGATGTTCTGCGGGCCGATCATCAGCAGGCTCGACAGCCCCAGGCCCATGCCGATGCCGGCGGTCATCGGGCTGGCCAGGCCCACCGCGACCGTATACAGCAGCGGCACCAGCAACAGCGCCAGCCACTCGAAATCGCCGATCAAGGGCACCAGGGCGAAGACGTAGACCGCCGAGATCACCAGCGCCAGGGCCTGGCCGCGCATATAGCTTTGCGCCGCCGCCAGGGGCCGCGGGAAGGTCGCCATCAGCGAACAGAGAATGCCCACCAGGACCATGCTCGAACGCGCGCCGTCCCAGGCGGTTTCGATCCAGATCAGCCCGGCGACCAGCAGCGCGGTGAAGGCCCGCAGCGCATTCATCGCCGCCAGCGGCCAGTCCAGGTGCAGTGGGTTTGAGCGACCCTGGCGGTACAGGCAACTGGCCTGGCGACCGTCCTGGATGGCATCGCTGAATTCGAGAATGTCTTCGAGCTGCTTGAGCATCCGCGCCTGCTCCCAGCGCAGGGCCCAGGCCAGGGAGCGCAGGGTCGCGGGCAAGGCATCGGCCTCGCGCTCGGCGCGTCGCGCCTGTTCGTCGAAGCGCTGCTGCAAGTGCGCGAACTGCTGCCGCGAGGCGGCGGGCAAGGCGCGGCCGTGCTGCGCCAGCTCGTCGAGAAACGCCAGCTCGTCGGCGCGCAGTTGCTGGATCGCCTCCGGCAGCTCGCCGACCCAGCGCGCCCGCAACAGCTCGCGCTGGTGGCGCAGTACGGTGAGGCGCGAGGTCAGCAGCACCAGCTGGTTGCCCAACAGTTGCACCAAGCCATCGGCGCTGCGCAGGCGTGGCGCGTCGAAATACAGGTGGCGGCGCAACCCTTCCAGGGCGCTGATCTCGCCCAGCAACTGCATCTGCCGCTTGTGGAAGTCGGGCTCGCTTTCGTCGGTGCGAATCGCCGCCGCGGCGTGGGTCGCCAGCAACTTGAGCACCTGGTCGATCTTGGCGAAGTAACCATGGGCCACGGCCTCGGGCCGCGCCGTCAGCAGGCTGACCACGCAGACGCAAGCCACCGCCAACAGGGTTTCGGTGACCCGGGTAATGGCCAGCATCAGGGTGTTGCCTTGATCGGGGATCGCCAGCATCGCTACCACCACCGCGGTGTAGCCACTGAGCACGAAGGCCTGGGAGCTGGTGTAGCGCAGCAAGGTGCCGCCGGCGGTGCACAACGCCAGCCACAGGCCGAGGGTGACCAGGAACGGCAGCGGCGCCTGGGGGAAGATCGCCATGATCAGCACCGCCACCGCGGCCCCCAGGGTGGTGCCGACCACCTGGCCGAAACTGCGGGCCAGGGCCATGCCAGCCAGGGGCTGGCTGACGATGATCACCGCCATCAGCGACCACTTGGGCTGGTCGAGGTCGAAGATGAACGCCAGGTACAGGGTCAAGAGGCCGGCGGCGATGGTACGCAGGGCGAAGCGCAGCACCGCGCCCCCCGGGTGGATCACGACCTTGAAGTAATTGATCAGTGGCTGCATGAGTGGGTTCTGGACAAAGGGGCACCTGCGGCTAGCGTAGTCAGTCTGCGGCCGGGAAAGCTTATCGTCCCGGCCTTCCCGGCAGGAAGGCAATTTTTCCCGAACTGTCGATCCTTCGCGCCAATCGCTTGGTCAAGCAGAGTGATTGGAGCAGCCGGCGCCGCTCTTGCGGCCTGGCCCCGCCGCGAAAACCCGAGTCCTGCCCGCCGCCCCGCAAGCGGGTTTGACTCCGAGGGGAACCTGACCGAAGCTTGCGCCTTCGTAAAGCCGCCCCTGCCATGGATGCCTGCATGACCAAGCCCCGCCGCACCCTGTTGATCAGCCTCCTCGTCGTATTGGCCCTGGGCCTGGCGTGGCTGTTCCTGCGTACCACGCCCCCGGCGGTGCCGGATGCGATCAGGCACGGTTACGGCAAGGCGCTGGAACAGGCGCGCAACGGCCAGCCCGGCGCGGCGCGGGTGCTGTATCAACAGCTGGGGCGTCCGGACCTGTCGGACAGCCGGCGCATCCGCCTGCTCGCCGAGCTGCACAACTACCCCAGCCCACAGGCGCTGAAACTGGCCGACGCCGGCCTGCACCACGCCGAGCCCGAGGTCCGCGAGGCCGCCATCCAGGCGGTGCTCGGCCTGGTCCCGGCGCGCCAGCGCAGCCTGCTGATCGGCCCTCTGCTGGACGATGAAGTGCAAGGCGTGCGCTTCGCCGCCGTCACCGCCCTGCTCGGCTTGTCGCCGGATGAACAGGGCCTGTATTTCGGACCGCTGCAGCAAGTGATCGATGAGTACACCCAGGTGCTCAAGGCCCAGCCGGAGAACGTCGAGGCGCAATACCAACTGGCGCGCCTGTACCTGCACAACGCCAACCTGGACCAGGCCCAGCAGACGCTGGAGCACGCCTTGAGCCTGCAACCGGACAACCTGCAAGCGGTGATCTTGCAACTGGAGGTGCTCGACCGCCAGGGCCGCAGCGAAGATGCCCGCAAGCTGCTGGCCAAACAACTGCAGGCGCAACAGGATTCCGCCTACCTGCAACACGCCCTGGGCATGTGGCTGCTGCACCACGACCAGAGCGAGTTCGCCCTGCTCGGCCTGTCCCGCGCCGTGGAACTGGAGCCGAACAACGCCGACTACCGCTATGACCTGGCCACCACCCTGCACAGCGAAGAAGAGCTGGAAGCGGCGCAGAAACAGCTCGAGGAAATCGTCCAGCGCCAACCCGCCAACCGCAAGGCGCGGGTGCTGCTGATCAAGTATTGGAAGGAAAGCGGCCAGTTGCAGAACGTGCAGATCCTCCTGGCCCAGCTGGAGCAACAGAACCCCGACGATCCGGCCTTGCAGCAGGGCCTGTAAAGGCTATTCCCTGTAGCCGCTGCCGAGCCTGCAAGGCTGCGATCGACAACGCAGTTGTCGCAAAACCTGATTCTGCGGTGGACCAGGTGGAGTGCGCGGCCTGGATTTACGCCTGCTTTGCAGGCGAGCGCAGCCTCGCGGGCTCGGCAGCGGCTACAGGAGCGCGGCAGACTTCATGTAGCCGCTGCCGCAGGCTGCGATCGCCTGCGCAGCAGGCGCAAGTCCTGAGTTCAGGATCTTTCTGATCCACCGCAGAATCAGGCTTTGCGACAACTGCCTCGGCATGCCGCCCAGTCCGATCGCAGCCTCGCAAGCTCGGCAGCGGCTACAGCGCGGCGGTTGTAGAGAGGGTCACGCCAGCAGGCGCTGGATCTGCTCTTGCAGGCTGTCGAGGTCGAAGGGCTTGGCCAGGATCGGCGCGCTTCTCGCGATGGGGCTGCCGGATTCGAGAATCTCGGTGGGATAGCCACTGATGAAAATCACCTTGAGGTCGGGGCGCAGTTTCACCGCGGGTTCGGCGATCATCACCCCGGTAATCCCGCCCGGCAGCCGGTAGTCGGTGATCATCACATCCAGGTGCGGTTTGCTGGCGAGGATCTCGAATGCCTGCTCGCCGTTTTCCGCCTGCAACACCCGGTAGCCCAGGCCCGACAGATAGTCGGCGAGCAACATCAGAATCACCGGTTCATCTTCGACGATCAGTACGACGTCTTGTGCATCTTCACTCATGAGAAGCCTTTGTTCGGTCAATAGCTGCTGATACGACCATCCGGTCATCCAGAAGGTTGCGTGGGAGCCGGTGTTTTCCTACAGCGGCAGACAAACGCGAAACAGGGCACCTTCGCCGATCCTGCTGTCGACTTCGATGGTGCCGCCATGGGCGGTGACGATCTGCTCGGAAATGAACAACCCCAGCCCGAGCCCGGCCACCGCATGATTGACAGAGACGCGCTCGAACTGCTGGAAGATACGCGCCTGGTTTTCCTCGCTGATGCCGATCCCGTGATCGCGCACTTCGACCCGCGCCTGCCCGTCCGCGCTGTACACCCGCACTTCGATCGGGCTCTTGGCGCCATAGCGCAGGGCATTGGTCAGCAGATTGGAGATCACCTGTTCGATGCGGAACTCGTCCCACTGGCCGAGTACCGAGTCTTCGGCGCTCAGGGCAATCGACGACTCGGCAGCCTCGACCTGGGGCGCGAAACTCTCCAGCAGGCCGCGCACCAGCTGCACCAGGTCGACCCGGCTCGGGCGAATCGACAGCTTGCCGGTACGGATCCGCGAGATGTCCAGCATGTCCTCGATCAGGCGGATCAGGCTTTTGATCTGGCGCTCGTCGCGGTCGACCATTACATGCATCTTGTCCAGGGTGAAGGCGGCGGCGTTGTCGCGGGCCAGGTGCATCTTGCGCAGCTGGGTTTCCAGGATCAGGCCGTTCAGCGGCGTGCGCACCTCGTGGGCGACGATCGACATGAAATCGTCACGCATGCGCACCGCCTGCTCCAGCTCGTTCTGGGTCGCCTGCAACTGCTTGAGCAACGCCTCCTGCTCGCGCCGGCTCTGCTCCAGGGCTTCGACCTGCTGCTTCATGGCCTTGCTCTGCCGGTACAGGTCGACGAACACATTGACCTTGCTCTTCACCGCATGGGTATCCAGCGGCTTGTGCAAAAAGTCCACCGCGCCGCTTTCGTAGCCCTTGAAGGCATAGTCGAGCTCGCGCCCGGCGGCGCTGACGAACACGATGGGGATGTTCTTGGTCTTCTCGGTGCCGCGCATCAGCTCGGCCAGCTCGAAACCGTTCATGCCGGGCATCTGCACATCGAGGATGGCCATGGCGAACTCATGCTGGAGCAACAGCGACAATGCCTCGTCCGCTGACAGCGCCTTGTACACCTGGCGGTCCTCGCGCTTGATCAGCGCTTCGAGGGCCAACAGGTTCTCTGGCAGATCGTCGACGATCAGCAGCTTGGCTTGGATATTACTTAACATGCGATTCGTTCCAGCTCGACAAGCAGACGGCTGATGCCGTGCAAAGGGAGAATGTAATCCGGTCGGTGCAGCGCGATGGCCGCCTCGGGCATGGTCGCCACCTGGGCCTCGGCCGGGTCCTGGACAATGCTCAGGCCGCCGCGCCGCTTGACCTGGGCCAGGCCATGGGCGCCGTCCTGGTTGGCCCCGGTCAGCAGCACCGCGGCCAGGCGTGGGCCATAGGCATCGGCGGCGGAGTCGAACAGGTAATCGATGGCGGGACGCGAATGATGCACACGCTCCTCCTGGCTCAGGGACAGGCTGCGGTCCTGTTCCACCGACAAGTGATAACCGGGCACGGCGAAATACAGGGTGCCGCGCTCGATGGTCTGCTTGTCGCGGGCCTCTTTCACGGGCAGCGCCAGGCGCTGGGCGAACAGCTCGGCCAACTGGCTGCGATGCTCTTCGGGCAGGTGCAGCACCACCACTATCGGCAGGCTGAAGCCCTCGGGAAACGCCGTGAAGATTTTCAGCAACGCCTCGACGCCGCCGGCCGACGCGCCTATCACTATGGCCTCGACCCGCGGCAAGGCGGATTGCCCGATGGCGTCATCGTTCATGATTTGCGGTAGACCCGTTCTTGTTTGACCAGCGGCTCGAAATGCTCGCCGTAGGCCGAGAAGTCCAGGGTTTCCTTGCTGCCCAGCACCAGGAACCCACGGTGGCAGAGCGACTCGTGGAACAGGCCGAAGGCCCGGTCCTGCAACTTCTTGTTGAAATAGATCAGCACGTTGCGACAGGAAATCAGCTGGGTTTCGGAAAACACGCTGTCGGTCGCCAGGCTGTGATCGGCGAAGGTCACGTTCTCACGCAAGGTCTTGTCGAAGATCGCGTAGTCGTAGGCCGCCGTGTAGTAGTCGGCAAAGGAGCGCAAACCGCCGGCCTGCTGGTAGTTCTGGGTGTAGGCGCGGATGTTCTCCAGGGAAAAGATGCCCTGCTTGGCCTTCTCCAGGGAGCTGGGATTGATATCGGTGGCGTAGATGATGGTGCGCTCCAGCAACCCTTCCTCGCGCAACAGGATGGCCATGGAATAGACCTCTTCGCCGGTGCTGCAGCCGGCGATCCAGATCTTGATCGAGGGATAGGTCTTGAGCAGCGGCACCACTTCCTGGCGAATCGCCAGGAAGTGCGACGGGTCGCGAAACATCTCGCTGACCGGGATCGTCAGGAACTGCAGCAGCTGCATGAACGCGCCCGGATCGTGCAGCACCCGCTCCTGCAGGGCGGAAATGGTCTTGCATTCGAACTGGCGCAGCGCATGGTTGATCCGGCGCTTGATCGAGGCGCCGGAGTAATCGCGGAAGTCGTAGCTGTACTTGAGGTAGATAGCTTCGATCAACAGGCGCAGTTCGATCTCGGTATTGCGCTCCACTAGATTCTTTCCATCTTGGGTAACCAGACTCGAATGAGGGAAAACAGCCGGTCGAGGTCGATCGGCTTGGCCAGGTAATCGTTGGCGCCGGCCTGCAGGCAGCGCTCCTGATCGTCCTTCATCGCCTTGGCGGTCACCGCGATGATCGGCAGCTTGCGCCAGCGCGGCTGCTTGCGGATTTCCTGGGTGGCTTCGTAGCCGTCCATCTCGGGCATCATCACGTCCATCAGCACCAGGTCGATGTCCTCGACTTCGTTGAGCTTGGCGATCGCCTCATGGCCGTTGCGGCCGATGACCACGATCGCGCCTTTCTGCTCCAGGGCGCTGGTGAGGGCGAAGATATTGCGCACATCGTCGTCCACCAGCAGGACCTTGCGTCCCTCGAAGACCTTGTCGCGGCTGCGGGCGGCCTTGAGCATCTTCTGCCGCTCGTGGGACAGCTGCGACTCGACCTTGTGCAGGAACAGGGTCACTTCATCCAGCAGGCGCTCGGGCGAGCGCGCGCCCTTGATGATGATCGAGCGCGAATACTTGCGCAGCTCCGCCTCTTCGTCGCGGGTCAGGTTGCGCCCGGTGTAGACGATCACCGGCGGGAACGAGCAGATGTCCTCGGTGGACATGCGCTTGAGCAGGTCGTTGCCGAGCATGTCCGGCAGCTTCAGGTCGATGACCATGCAGTCGTAGAGGTTGTCGCGCAGCAGCTCCAGGGCCTCCTGGGCCAGGCCGACGGCGGTGATCTCGATGTCGTCGTCGCCGATCAGCCGGGCGATGCTGTCGCGCTGCAGGTCGTCGTCCTCCACCAGCAGCACACGCTTGACCTTCTGGGTGAGCTTGGCCTCCAGGCGGGCGAACACATCCTTGAGCTCTTGCCGAGTGGTGGGCTTGACCGCGTAGCCGATGGCGCCCATGTGCATGGCGGCCTCGACCCGGTCTTCCACGGAGATCACATGCACCGGGATATGCCGGGTGGTGGCATGCGCCTTGAGGCGCTGCAACACCGTCAGGCCGGAATGATCCGGCAGGCGCATGTCCAGCAGGATCGCGTCCGGCACGAACTGCTCGGCCAGGCTGTAGCCCTCGTCGGCGCCGTGGGCCACCAGGCACTGGTAACCCAGCTCGTGGGCCAGGTCATACAGAATATGGGCAAAGTTCGGTTCGTCCTCCACCACCAGGATGCAGCGGGTGGCGAACGGCGCCTTGTCGCGATCGTCGGCGAAACGCGCAATCTCCACCTCGGGCACCGGCGGTGCAGCCGGCTTGCTCGGCACCGGCATCACCCGCACGGCGGCGGGCCTGGCCGCCTCTTGCGGCTCTGGTGCGTGCTCGACGTACTGTTCCGGCAGCACCAGGGTGAAGACACTGCCCTGCCCCGGCTCGCTGGCGACCGTGATCGAACCGCCGAGCAATGCCGCCAGGTCGCGGGAAATCGACAACCCCAGGCCCGTGCCGCCATAACGGCGATTGGTGGTGCCATCGGCCTGGCGGAAGGCTTCGAAAATGCTTTCCTGCTGTTCCGGGGCGATGCCTATCCCTGAGTCGCGCACAGCAAAGGCAATGCCCGCCTCGGGCTCGCGCGACACGGTCAGGCTGACCTGGCCCTTCTCGGTGAACTTCACCGCGTTGGACAGCAGGTTCTTGAGAATCTGCTCGACCCGCTGGCAGTCGGTGAACAGCATCGAAGGCGCGCCAGGCTGCAACTCGACACGAAATTCCAGGCCCTTGTCCGCGGTCAGCGGCTGGAACAGCCCGCGCAGACCTTCCACCAGGCGCGCGACGCTGGCGTTTTCCGGGCGTACTTCGAGCTTGCCGGCTTCGACCTTGGAAATATCGAGAATGTCGTTGATCAGGTTGAGCAGATCGTTACCCGCCGAATAAATCGACTCGGCGAACTGCACCTGTTCGGCAGTGAGGTTTTCCTCGGCGTTTTCCGCCAGCAGCTTGGCCAGGATCAGCGAGCTGTTCAGCGGCGTGCGCAGCTCGTGGGACATATTGGCGAGGAATTCCGACTTGTACTTGCTCGAACGCTGCAGCTCCTCAGCACGCTCCTGCAACTGCACCTGGGCCTGGTTCAGCTCGCCGTTCTTGCGGTCCATGGCGTCGCGCTGCTCCGCCAGCTGCTCGTTGGTCTGCTCCAGTTCCACCTGCTGGGCCTCCAGGTGCACCTGGGACTCCTTGAGCACCCGCGACTGTTCCTCGAGCTCCTCATTGGCGGTCTTCAGTTCTTCCTGTTGCACTTGCAGCTCTTCGTTGAGCTGCTGGGTTTCGGCCAGCACTTCCTGCAGGCGCTGGCGATAACGCGCGCCCTCGATGGCGGTGCCGATATTGCCGGCGATCAGTTCCAGCAGCTCGACATCACGCTCGCTAAGGGCGCGCAGGAAGCCCAGCTCGATCACCCCGTTGACCCGGTCGTCGTCGCTGGTCGGCACCACCAGCACGCTGCGCGGTACGCCTTCGCCCAGGCCGGAGCTGACCTTGAAGTAATCGGCGGGCACCTCGTCCAGGCGGATCAGCCGGTCCTGCTGGGCCGCCTGGCCGACCATGCCTTCACCGAGGAAAATCGACTGTTCGCGCTCTTCCTGCTCGCGGGAGAAGCCGTAGGCGGCCACGCGCTTGAGGCCGCCGTGCTCTTCACGCACGTACAGCGCCGCCACCACGCTGCCCAGGTATTGCGCGCAGAACTGCAGGAGGTTGCGCCCCAGCAGGTTCAGCGTCAGTTGCCCCAGCAACTGCTCGGCCAGTTCGGTCTGGCCACTGCGCAGCCAGGCCTGTTGCGCCAGGCTCCGGGCACTTTGCTGCTGGGCCTCGAGGTTGGCGCTGTAGCTCTTCGACAGGTTGAGCAGGTCGCGGCGCCCGATATAGGCCAGCAGGCCGCTGATCACCACCACGAACAGCAGGTACAGGACCACGCTGAGGATCGTGGTGCGCGTGACATTCTCGTTGCGATCGACCCGCAGTTGCTGCTCCATCGCCACCGCTTCGTCGTACTCCTTGCGCATCTGGTCGGTCAGGCGCTTGCCCCGGCCGGACTGCACCGAGCGGCGATAATCGCCCTCCTGGCGGCGCATCTCGATCATGTTTTTCGCGTGCAGGCCCCACTCTTCCTGCAAGGCTTCCAGGCGCTTGAAGCGATCCACCTGCTGTGGGTTATCCGCCACCAGCCCGCGCAGCTCGCGCAATTCGCTGAAGATCTGCGGCTTGGCCACTTCATACGGGTCGAGAAAATGCTCGTCGCCGGTGATCAGGAAGCCGCGCATGCCGGTTTCCAGGTCGACCGTCAGCTTGGCCGCCTGGTTGATGCCGTTGATCACCCGATCGCTGTGCTGGACCCACTGGATCGCCGAGAGCAGATAGCTGATCAGGGACACAAAGACCACCGCGCTGAGCACGCCCACGCCCAGGGGAAGCGCGATGTTGCGGCTTAGCAGCTTGCGAAAACTCTGTTCATCGACCGAAGACGAAGAGATCATTGAAAGGCCTTGGTAAAGGGTCAAAAACCATGGAGTTTGCCCCAAAGGAGGGGAGCGTATCTATGCTTGCGACAAGCTCGGTGGCAATTTTTCATCCTGCACTGCCCACCCTCGAGCAGACAGGTTATTCTGGCACAGCTTGTACAGGATTACTTTTTTGTACAGCTTTGGGAACTTGTCATTGCGCGTTATTTACTGATGCAAGAGACAAGCACTTTTTTCCGCTGCCGTCCTTTTTTTCCATTTATTTTCGAGAGCCTTGCCATGTCCCCCACCGATTCCACCATCCTGGTCGTCGAAGACGATGCCATCGTGCGCATGCTGATTGTCGATGTGCTGGAGGAGCTGGAATTCAAGGTGCTGGAAGCCGCGGGCAGCGAAGAGGCCCTGGCCCGGTTGCAGGACCGCGCGCTGCGGATCGACCTGATGATGACCGACGTCGGCCTGCCCGGCATGGACGGCAAGGAACTGGCGGCCAGCGCCCGCGCCTTGCGCCCGGAGTTGCCGGTGCTGTTCGCCAGCGGCTACGCGGAAAACATCGAGGTGCCCGCCGGTATGGCGGTGATCGGCAAGCCCTTCTCCATCGACCAGTTGCGCGACAAGGTCCGCGCCATCCTCGGCTGAACCCTCGGTAACCCGCGCCGACCCGACGAGCGCCTCGGCCATGGGCGCCAGGGCGGCCGCGCCAGCGCCCTGCTGTGGTTTAATGGCGCCCCCCGCAGACACCCCCGCGTTTTTCAGGAATACCCACTCATGAGTCCGACCGCCGCCACCAAAGTCCTGGTCATTGGTTACGTCTGGCCCGAACCCCGCTCATCGGCGGCCAGCGGGCACCTGATGCAGATCCTCCAGGTCTTGCTCGGGCAAGGCTGGGACATCACCTTCAGCAGCCCGGCCAACCCCGGCGAGCACAAGGAAGACCTGAGCGCCCTGGGCATCCGCGAGTGCCCGATCGAACTGAACAACAGTAGCTTCGACCGCTTCATCGCCGAACTGGCGCCGGATATCGTGCTGTTCGACCAGTTCATGATGGAGGAACAGTTCGGCTGGCGCGTCGAACAACAGTGCCCCGGCGCGCTGCGCGTGCTCGAGACCTCCGACCTGCAGAGCCTGCGCCACGCCCGCCATCAGCGCCTCAAGGAGCACCTCAAGGCCAGCGACGACAACGATGACTTCAGCGCCCTGTTCGCCCCCGCCGCCGCGCAGGAGTTCGCCGCCATGGCCGACACCGACCAGGCCCGTCGCGAAATCGCCGCGCTGTACCGCTGCGACCTGAGCCTGATGATCTCCGAGTTCGAGATCGAGCTGCTGGTCGGGCAATTCGGTTTGCCGCCGGCCTTGCTGCACTGGTGCCCGCTGATGCCCGAGCACATGCCGCACAGCTATGTGCCCTTCGCCGAACGGGCGCACTTCCTGAGCATCGGCAACTTCCGCCACGCGCCGAACTGGGACGCGGTGCTGTGGATGAAGAACGCCGTGTGGCCGCTGATCCGCCAGCAGCTGCCGGGCGCGCAGTTGCATCTCTATGGCGCCTACACCCCGCCCAAGGCCGCGGCCCTGCACAACCCGGCCCAGGGTTTCCTGGTGATGAACTGGGCCGAGGATGCCTTGCAAGTCATGTCCGCCGCGCGGATCTGCCTGGCGCCGCTGCGCTTCGGCGCGGGCATCAAGGGCAAGCTGCTGGACGCCATGCTTTGTGGCACGCCGAGCGTCACCACCCCGGTCGGCGCCGAAGCCATGCACGGTGACGCGCCCTGGCCGGGAGCGATTGCCGAGTCGGCCAGCGCCATCGCCGCGGCGGCGGTGCGCCTGTACCAGGACCAGGCGCTGTGGAGCGCGGCCCAGGAACAGGGGCGCCAACTGTTGCTTGCGCGCTATCGGCAACAGGTCCACGGCCCGGCCCTGATCGAGCGCCTGCAGTACTGCCGGGCGAACCTGGCGCAACTGCGCCGCGATAACTTCACCGGCGGCATGCTGCGTCACCATCACCACAAGAGCACCCAGTACATGGCGCAGTGGATCGAAGCGAAAAACCGCCTGGCCTGAGGCACGCCCGCCGATCCCCCGGACACCCGGCCCTGTAGCCGCTGCCGCAGTCTGCGATGGTCCGGGCCACGCTGGTCGCAGGACCTTCAAAGGCCCTCAAGAGCAGCGCCCCTTCGGGTCGTTCGCAGCCTTCGGCAGCGGCTACAGGGATGTGCTTCGGCACTGGTGCTGAGGGTTTGAAGGAGGCATGATCGGGCGCAACAACGATAAAAAGCGCAGCGCCATGAGCCGATCAGCGAGAGTCACCGACCCTTCCTACGAATTGATGGACGACCACAACGGCCTGTCGATCATCTATCGCCAGCACGGCTTCCCCTGCCCCCTGGTGCGCTGGCATTTCCACAAGGAATACGAGCTGCACCTGATCGTCGCCAGCTCCGGCAAGGTGTTCATCGGCGACTACATCGGCAACTTCCACCCCGAATCGCTGTTCCTCACCGGCCCCAACCTGCCCCACAACTGGATCAGCCAGGTGGCCGAGGACGAAGTGGTGGCCAAGCGCGACATGCTGGTGAACTTCACCGACGAGCTGTTCGAAAGCGGCTATCAGGTGTTCGCCGAACTCAAGAGCCTGACGCCGCTGCTGGAGCGCGCGCAGTACGGCATCGAGTTTCGTTGCAAACGCACCATCGCCCAGGCCATGGAGCTGATGCAGCGCATCGCCGACTCCAGCGGCATCACCCGCCTCGGGCACTTTTTCATCCTGCTGGAACTGCTGGCCGCCTGTGACGATTACCAGTTGCTGTCCGGCGCCACCAACGTGCAACTGGCCGACGAGCACAACGTCGACCGCACCAACCGCGCGGTGGACTACATCTTCGCCCACTACGCCCGCGAACTGCCGCTGGAGGAAGTCGCCGACTACCTGGGCATGAAACCCACCTACTTCTCCCGGGTGTTCAAGCAGGCCACCGGCCGCTGCTTCGTCGAGTTCGTCAACCGCCTGCGCATCAGCAAATCCTGCGAATTGCTGGCCGACGGCGACAAGCCGGTGACCGACGTGTGCTTCGAGTCCGGCTTCAACAACATCTCCAATTTCAACCGGCGCTTCCAGCAACTCAAGGGCATGACCCCTTCCCACTACCGACGCCTGGCCGTGCAGCGCCTGACCGAACAGAACCTGGCCTGACCCCACAAACACCGCCGCCCCCTTCGTAGGAGCGAGGCTTGCCCGCGATGCAGGCACTGTGGTGTGTCAGGCATTGTGCGGCGTGGCTATCGCGGGCAAGTCGGATCGCCGCCCGCTCGCTCCTACAGACACAAACACGCGCCCCACGAAACGCGCCCCGTTCAGCTCACGTTCAGCAAATAGCAATCATCGCCATTTGTGAATACGTATCATTATGTTACAACTTAGCTCCCTATCTATCTCCCCGCCGGTGCTGAATGCTCGTTCCATTTCTGATCATGCTGCGCGAAGGGATCGAAGCCGCGCTCATCGTTGGCATCATCGCCAGTTACCTGCAACAGACCGGACGCGGCCAGTGGATGCCGGCCGTGTGGATCGGCGTGTTTCTCGCCGCGGCCCTGGCCCTGCTGGTGGGCGGTGGCCTGGAGCTGATGAGCGCCGAGTTTCCGCAAAAGCAGCAGGAACTCTTCGAAGGCATCGTCGGCCTGGTGGCCGTGGGCATCCTCAGCTCCATGGTGTTCTGGATGCGCAAGGTCGCGCGTTCGCTCAAGCATTCCCTGCAAACCTCGCTGGACCAGGCGCTGACCGGTTCCCGGCACCAGGTCACGGCGCTGATCGCCATGGTGTTCTTCGCCGTGGCCCGCGAAGGCCTGGAAACCGTGTTCTTCCTGCTCGCGGTGTTCCAGCAGAGCCAGGGCCCCGCCGCGCCCATCGGCGCCCTGCTCGGCCTGGTACTGGCGATCGTCGTCGGCTGGCTGATCTACAGCGGCAGCATGCGCCTGAACCTCAGCGCGTTCTTCCGCTGGACCGGCCTGTTCATCCTGGTGGTGGCCGCCGGCATCCTCGCCAACTCGGTGCAGGCCCTGCATGAAGCCGGGGTCTGGAACCACCTGCAGGGCGTGCTGTTCGACTTCAGCGCCAGCCTGCCGATGGACGGCCCGCTGGGCTCGGTGCTGGCCGGCATGTTCGGTTACCAGGACGCGCCGACCGTCAGCACCCTGGGCGCCTATCTGATCTACCTGCTGGTGACCCTGGTGCTGTTCTTCATGCCCGGCGCGGCACCCGCCGCCAGCCCATCGTCTTCCGTTTCCAGCCAGTAAGGCCTTTCCATGACCCAGCAAGCCTCCCCACAGCCCCCGGCACCGAGCGTCCTGCGCTGGGCACTCGCGGGCTCCGTGATGGTGATGATCGCCGCCGGCGGGCTGTTCTATTACGCCTCGCAGCTGGCCGCCAGCAAGCGCCAGGCGCACCAGGACGAAATCACCGTGACCATCCACCCCCGCAGCTGCGAGCCGAACGCCCTGAGCGTGCCGGCCGGGCCAGCGAGCTTTCGTATCGTCAACCGCTCGGACCGCGCCGTGGAATGGGAAATCCTCGACGGCGTGCTGGTGGTCGAAGAACGGGAAAACATCGCGCCGGGCCTGAGCCAGGTGATCAACGCCAGGCTGCAGCCCGGCGACTACGCCATCACCTGCGGCCTGCTGAGCAACCCGCGCGGCACCCTGCATGTGACCCCGACCGCCGAGTCCGACGCCCAGGCCAAGGCCCGGCCGTCGATGGTCGCCTTTATCGGCCCGCTGTCGGAGTTCCGGGTCTACCTGAGCCGCCAGAGCAGCGCCCTGATCAAGGCCGTGAGCGAACTGGAGCACGCCATCCAGGCCGGCGACCTGGCCCAGGCCCAGGCCTTGTACCCGCCGGCGCGCGCGGCCTACCAGCGTCTTGCCCCGGCCGCCCAGCGCCTGGGCGAGCTGGACAACAGCATCAACGCCCGCGCCGACTATTTCGAAAAACGCGAGCAGGACCCCGCCTTCGTCGGCTTCCACCGCCTCGAATACGCGCTGTTCCAGCAACGCGACCTGAGCGGCCTGGCGCCGATCGCCCAGCGCCTGCTCAGCGATGTCACCACGCTCAAGCAACAACTGCTGGCCCAGTCGCTGCCACCGGAGCAACTGGTCAGCCTGGTCGCGCGCACCCAGCACAGCATCGCCGAGGTGCGCGCCGCCAGCGGCGAGGAAGAACGCTACAGCCACAGCGACCTCAACGGCTTTGCCGCCAACCTGGAGACCACGCGCAAGGTCGTCGACCTGCTGCGACCCTTGCTGGCCAAGCCCTCCGCCCCGCTGCTGGCGCAGATCGACAGCGCCCTCGGCGCCCTCGACAGCCAGTACAGCGCCTTGCGCAGCACCGAGGGCTATGCCTCCTACGACAGTGTCGGCGCCGATCAGCGCAAGCGGATCGCCGACCAGGCCAAGGTTCTGGCCGATGCACTCGATGGAATCGATCCCGTCCTTGGCCTCTCCGGCCTGTAAGCAGAAGACGCCCTCCCGATGAACGATTCAGACGCTTCCAATCCAGATTTCTCCGCCCAACGCCGTCGCGTGCTGCTGGGCATGGGCGCCGCCGGTGTGGCTTTGGCCGGCAGCAGCCTGAGCTGCCCGGCGCTGGCAGCCCAGGGCGGGAAAGCCGCCGCCCAGGTCACGCAAGCACCGAACAGCGACCAGACCCAGGACCGCCACGACTTCCATGGCCAGCATCAAAGCGGCATCGTCACCCCCCGCCCGGCGGCCGGCATGCTGGTGGCGTTCGACGTGCTGGCCAGCGACCGCGAGGACCTGGAGCGGCTGCTGCGCACCCTGGACCAGCGCATCCGCTTCCTGATGACCGGCGGCCCGGTACCCCAGGTCGACCCGAAACTGCCGCCGCTGGACTCGGGCATCCTCGGCCCGGTGGTGACCCCGGACAACCTGACCATCACCGTCTCGGTGGGCGCCTCGCTGTTCGACGAACGCTTCGGCCTGGCCGCGGCCAAACCCAAGCGCCTGATACGCATGGTCGGCTTCCCCAACGATGCGCTGGAGCCCGACTGCTGCCACGGCGACCTGAGCCTGCAGTTCTGCGCCAACACCGCCGACACCAATATCCACGCCCTGCGCGACATCGTGAAAAACCTCCCGGACCTGCTGCTGGTGCGCTGGAAGCAGGAAGGCAGCGTGCCGCCCCAGGCCCCGGCGCGTCCTGGCGAGCCGGCGCAGAGCGCGCGCAACTTCCTGGGTTTTCGCGACGGCTCGGCCAACCCCGACTCCAACGACCGCAAGGCCATGGAGCGGATCGTCTGGGTCCAGCCAGGCAGCGACGAACCGGCCTGGGCCGCCCACGGCAGCTATCAGGCGGTGCGCATCATCCGCAACTTCGTCGAACGCTGGGACCGCACACCCTTGCAGGAACAGCAAAGCATCATCGGCCGGGTCAAGGCCTCGGGCGCGCCTATGGACGGCCAGCAGGAACACCAGGTGCCGGACTACCGCAAGGACCCGCACGGCCAGCTGACCAAGCTCGACGCCCACATCCGCCTGGCCAACCCGCGTACCGCCGAAACCCAGCGCAACCTGATCCTGCGCCGGCCGTTCAACTACTCCAACGGGGTGAACAAGAACGGCCAGCTGGATACGGGCCTGCTGTTCATCTGCTACCAGGCCGACCTGGAGCAAGGCTTCATCGCGGTACAGACCCGCCTTAACGGCGAGCCCCTGGAGGAATACCTCAAGCCGGTGGGCGGCGGTTATTTCTTCAGCCTGCCCGGCGTCAGCGGCGAGCAGGACTTCCTCGGCCGCACGCTGCTCGAGGCCACCCAAGCGAAAACCAGCGCCTGACCACCACCCACCCCCCTACGGAAACGTCCCATGAAAAAGTCGCCCCTCGCTGTGTTGCTGACCCTTGGCCTGCTGCATGTTCCGCTGTCGGCGGTTGCCGCCACCTCGCCGCTGGAGCTGGTGGGGCCGATTTCCGACTACAAGATCTACGTCACCGAGCAGCTCGACGAGCTGGCCAGCCACACCCAGGCCTTTACCGACGCGGTAAAGAAAGGTGATTTGGCTACGGCTAAAAAACTCTACGCACCGACCCGGGTGTACTACGAGTCGATCGAGCCGATCGCCGAACTGTTCAGCGACCTCGACGCGGCCATCGACTCGCGGGTCGACGACCACGAACAAGGCGTCGAGGCCGAGGATTTCACCGGCTTCCACCGCATCGAGTATTCGCTGTTCGCGCAGAACTCCACCCAGGGCCTGGACGCCCTGGCCGACCGCCTGAACAAGGACGTCAAGGACCTGCAGGCCCGCGTCGCCGGCCTGACCTTCCCACCGGAAAAAGTCGTCGGCGGGGCCGCCGCCCTGCTGGAGGAAGTGGCCGCGACCAAGGTCTCCGGCGAGGAAGACCGCTACAGCCACACCGACCTCTACGACTTCCAGGGCAACATCGACGGGGCGAAGAAAATCGTCGACCTGTTCCGTGCGCAGATCGAGCAGCAGGACCCGGCCTTCGTCGCCAAGGTCGACAAGAACTTCGCCACGGTGAACAAGATCCTGGCCAAGTACAAAACCGCCGACGGCGGCTTCGAGACCTACGACAAGGTCAAGGACAACGACCGCAAGGCGCTGGTGGGCCCGGTCAATACCCTGGCCGAAGACCTCTCGACCCTGCGCGGCAAGCTGGGCCTGGACTGAGCTCCGGGTACCCGGCCCGATCTTGCGTAGGAGCGAAGCTTGCTCGCGATAAACCCGCCAGGACAACGCGGTGAAATTTGACGACCGCCGCTGCGCGGCTATCGCGAGCAAGCTTCGCTCCTACAGGCAGCCGTCCGGCCGGCGTGCCGATGACTCGCCCCGTCACCTGCCCTGCTGGGCTACCATCACCTGCGCCAATAACCCTGGGCGCGGGCGCGTTTTGTCTATAACGTCCCGCGCACTCCCGACTTTCATGGAAGACCCTGCATGTCCACTGCCACGGCCCAACCGCCGCAGACCGCCGCGCCGTTCAAACTGCTACCGCTGATGCTCGCCTACATGGCCTGCACCATGTCGATGATGGCCTTCGTCTCGTTGATCGGCCCGATCGTGCGCGTGCTCGGCCTGGCCACCTGGCAGGCCGGCGCGGCGGTGACCGTTTCCGGGGTGATCTGGATGCTCCTGGCGCGCCCCTGGGGCCAGGCCAGCGACCGCTTCGGGCGCCGTCGGGTGCTGCTGCTCGGCACGGCCGGCTTCACCCTCGCCTATTGGGCGCTGTGCCTGTTCATCGATGTCTCGCTGCACCTGCTGCCGGGCATGTGGCTGGCCTTTATCGGCCTGATGCTCGGGCGCGGCCTGATCGGGGTGTTCTACGCGGCCATTCCGGTGGGCGGCTTTGCCCTGATCGCCGACAACGTCGAACCCGAACATCGGGCCCGCGCCATGGCCACCCTGGGCGCCGCCAACGCCGTCGGCCTGGTGTTGGGGCCGGCCGTGGCCGCGCTGCTGGCCCGGGTCAGCCTGAGCCTGCCGCTGTATGCCATGGCCGTGCTGCCGTTGGCGGCGTTCCTGGTGTTGCTGTACAAGCTGCCGCGCCAGGAACTGCACCTCAAGCAGGCGCCGCGCTCGGTACGCCTGAGCGACCCACGGCTGCGCCGGCCGATGGCGGTGGCCTTCGTCGCCATGCTTTGCGTGTCCATCGCGCAGATCACCGTGAGCTTCTACGCCCTCGACCGCCTGGGCCTGGACAGCGCCGACGCCGCCCAGGCCGCCGGTATCGCCCTGGCCATGGTCGGCGTGGCGCTGATCTGCTCGCAACTGGTGGTGCGCAAACTCGAATGGCCGCCGCTGCGGATGATCCGCGCCGGCGCGCTGCTGGCCGCCAGCGGTTTTGCCGGCTGCATGCTGGTGGAGACCGCCTGGGGACTGTGGCTGGGGTTCTTCGTCTCGGCGGCGGGCATGGGTGCGATCTTCCCGTCCTTCTCTGCCCTGGCGGCCAACGCCGTGGACGCCTCGGAACAAGGCGCCACCGCCGGTTCGATTGGCGCGGCCCAGGGGTTTGGCGTGGTGATCGGCCCGTTGGCCGGCTCGCTGATCTACGCCGTCGAACCGCGCCTGCCCTACCTGATTGCCACGCTGTTGCTGCTGTTGGTGGCGGCCTGGCCGGCGGCGAAAAGCCCCAGCTGATCCGGCCGCTGATACAGCTGTAGCCACTGCCGCAGGCTGCATACGTCCCGAAGAGGCGCGGCGATCTCGAGACCGATGAAGGCCCTGCGGGCCTTGTCGCAGCCTCGCGGGCTCGGCAGCGGCTACAGGATCGGGGCCTGGCTTCGTGTAGCCGCTGCCGAAGGCTGCGTACGTCCCGAAGGGGCGCGGCGATCTCAAGACCGATGAAGGCCCTGCGGGCCTTGTCGCAGCCTCGCGGGCTCGGCAGCGGCTACAGGATCGGGGCCTGGCTTCGTGTAGCCGCTGCCGAAGGCTGCGTACGTCCCGAAGGGGCGCGGCGATCTCAAGACCGATGAAGGCCCTGCGGGCCTTATCGCAGCCTCGCGGGCTCGGCAGCGGCTACAGGATCGGGGCCTGGCTTCGTGTAGCCGCTGCCGAAGGCTGCGATAAGCCCCGCAGGGGCTTCAGGGCCAGCAAGAACGACCCCATCGTGGATCGTTCGCCGCGGACCTCAGAGGATGCGGTAGAGCAACCGCTCGATGCGCACCCGGCTGACCCGGCGCAGGAACTTGCCGACGGCCGCCGGGTAGTCCACCAGGGTTTCCAGGCGCTGGAAATGCTCGATGCGCCGGGTGTGGCGGAAGATCGTTTCCAGCTCCTGGCGCCGCGGTTCCAGCAACTCGCCCTTGGGGTCGTCGAGCAGCAAGGCGTTTTCCAGGTCGAGGCGAAAGGCTCGCGGGTTGAGGTTGTTGCCGGTGAGCAAGGTGTAGCGCTGGTCCACCCACATGCCCTTGAGGTGGTAGGTATTGTCACCATCGCGCCACAGGTGCAGGTTCAGGCGGCCGCTGTCGATGGCCTTCTGATGCCGCTTGGCGAAACGCCGCAGGCTGATCTCGTAGAGGTACGGCAGCGCGGCGATAACCTTGAACGGCTCGCTCGGCGGAATGTAGAAGTCGTTGGCGGTCTTGTCGCCGACGATGATGTCAATCTTCACCCCGCGCGCCAGGGCGCGGTTGATTTCCCGGGTCACCGCCAGCGGCAGGTTGAAGTACGGCGTGCAGATGGTCAGTTGCTGCTGGGCGCTGGCGATCAGTTCGCAGATGACCCGGCTCAACGGGTTGTTCTTGCCCACCCCGAGCAGCGGGCTGACCGACAACTGGTCCTTGAGCACCCCGCCGGCACTGGTGTCGTAGGCCGCGTGCTTGAGGCGGCTACGCAGGTCGCCGATGTCGTTGCGCAGGCTGCGGGTGGTCGGCAGGTTCGGCAGGTCCAGGCGATGCACCGCCCGCGACGCCACCAGGCCATGCTGGACCAGGTGCTGCATGGAGTCGGCCAGCTCGCGGTTGTGCAACAGGTGATAGCGGTCGAAGCGGTATTTGTCGAACTTGTGCAGGTACACGTTGTTCAGGCTGGCGCCGCTGTAGATCACGCAATCGTCGATCACGAAACCCTTCAGGTGCAGCACGCCGAACAGTTCGCGGGTCTGCACCGGCACGCCGTACACCGGCACTACGCTTTCGTGGGTGCGGGTCATTTCCTGGTACCAGGCCGAGTTGCCCGGCTGCTTGCCGGCGCCGATCAGCCCGCGCTGGGCGCGCAGCCAGTCGACCACGACCACCACGTCCAGCTCCGGACGCGCGGCCTTGGCGGCGTGCAAGGCATCGAGAATTTCCTGGCCGGCCTCGTCCTGTTGCAGGTACAGCGCGACGATATAGATGCGCCGGGTGGCCTGGGCGATCTTCTCCAGCAGGCAACGGCGGAATTCGGCGGCGCCATTGAGGATGGACAGGTCATCGGCAGCCAGCGGGAAGCTGCGCAATTTTGGCAGCAGGGAACGTTTGAAAAGCGACGGCATAGGGCTCGCAGAAGGTCGAATCCAAAAGAGCGCAAGAGCTTACACCAAGGTGCCGGCCCGGGTCTTGCGGGGCGCTGTGAAGATTTGTCGCCTGCCCTCTGGCGCCTGCCGCGCAAGCGCGGGTGACGGGATGGGTCGCGACAATAAATTCATCGATCGAAAATAACTTGTTGACCAAGGAGAACGATCGTTCTACTGTACGCCACATGAACGAAATCACTAGCAACGACACACGCGATATCATTCTGGATGTCACCGAAAAGTTGATCTATAAAAGTGGCATCGCCGCCACGGGCATGGATCTTCTGGTGAAGACCGCCGGCGTCTCCAGAAAGAGCATCTACCGCTACTTCACCACCAAGGACGAACTGGTGGTGGCCGCCCTGCAACGCCGCGACCTGCGCTGGATGCACTGGTTTCGCAGCGAAGTGGACAAGGCCCCGACCGCGGCCGCGCGCCTGCTCAACCTGTTCACGGTGCTGGGCGGCTGGTTCGCCTCGGAGGACTTTCGCGGCTGCGCCTTCATCAATACCAGCGGCGAGACCGGCGACCCGCAGGACCCGGTACGGGTGGTGGCCAGGGCGCACAAACAGAAACTGTTCGACTACGTGTTCGAGCTCTGCAAGGAACACGCCTCGGAAAAACCCGGCACCGAAGATCCGGAGGAGCAAGCCAGACAGCTGCTGATCCTGATCGACGGCGCCATTACCGTTGCACTTGTGATGGGTGATCGCAGTGCCGCCGATAATGCGCAATGCATGGCGCGAAAGTTATTGGACCTGTAATCGTTTAAAACAAGTTCGACACTGCTGAACCTCAACTTTCATTGGAGACTTTAAATGTCATCTAACGCTGAAGTTCGTCCGCCACTTCCCCCTTTCACCCGCGAATCGGCCATTGAAAAGGTCCGCCTGGCCGAAGACGGTTGGAACTCCCGCGACCCGCAGCGGGTGTCCCTGGCCTACACCCTGGACACCCAATGGCGTAACCGCGCCGAGTTCGCCCACAACCGCGAAGAAGCCAAGGGTTTTTTGACCCGTAAATGGGCCAAGGAGCTGGACTATCGCCTGATCAAGGAACTCTGGGCCTTTACCGACAACCGCATCGCCGTGCGTTACGCCTACGAATGGCACGACGACTCGGGCAACTGGTTCCGCTCCTACGGCAACGAGAACTGGGAGTTCGACGAGCACGGCCTGATGGCCAACCGCTACGCCTGCATCAACGACATGCCGATCAAGGAAAGCGAGCGCAAGTTCCACTGGCCGCTGGGCCGGCGCCCGGATGACCATCCGGGGCTGTCCGACCTGGGCCTGTAACCTTCTTCTGTAGGAGCGAAGCTTGCTCGCGATAGCGGTTTGGCGGACACACCGCGTTGCCGGCATCGCGGGCAAGTCGGATCGCCGCCCGCTCGCTCCTACAGTCGTCCACCTCAAGCCGCGGCATCCTCGCGCTTCAGCGCCGCCTTGGCTTCCAGCTCGCGCACCAGTGGCAACACCCGCTTGCCGAAGTACTCCACCTCTTCCTGGAAATGCAGGAACCCCGCCAGCACCAGGTCCACGCCCACGGCCTTCAAGGCGACGATGCGCTCGGCGATCTGCTGCGGCGTGCCGATCAGGTTGGTCTTGAACCCGTCGTTGTACTGCACCAAGTCCTCGAAGG
Source organism: Pseudomonas sp. 09C 129 (assembly GCF_002843625.1). NCBI lineage: Bacteria > Pseudomonadati > Pseudomonadota > Gammaproteobacteria > Pseudomonadales > Pseudomonadaceae > Pseudomonas > Pseudomonas sp. 09C 129. The sequence goes on from NZ_CP025261.1 coordinate 4,203,095, forward strand.
TGGATTTGGCCCAGTTGCCCTCGCCTTCCGGCGATGCCTTGCCCGCCTGTTTCGCCGCGTCGCCAAAGGCGTTCACCGCTTCCGGATCGGCCTGGTCGATGATCTCGGCCAGCACCGCGTGTGCTTCCTCCTCGGTGTCGCGGGCAATCACGAAGGCATTGACCCCGACCTTAACCGAATGCTTGTTCGCCGCAGCCTTGGCGCGGATGTCGTCGACCTGGGCCTTGATGCCTTCCGGCGTGTTGCCGTTGGTGAAATACCAGTCGGAGACGCGTGCCGCCATGTCCCGTGCGGCGCGGGAACTGCCGCCCTGGAACACTTCCGGCTGACCCAGCGGCTTGGGCTTGAGGCTGTAGTTGTCGAAGCGATAGAAGTCGCCACGGAAGCTGAAGTTGTCCTGGCTCCAGATGCCCTTGAGGGAACGGATGAATTCTTCGGAACGCCGATAACGCTCGTCGTGCTCCAGCCAGTGTTCGCCGATGGCCTGGAATTCGCCCTTGAACCAGCCGCTGACGATATTCACCGCGATCCGACCATGGGTCAGCTGGTCGATGGTCGCCAGCTGCTTGGCCGCCAGCGCCGGTTGCCAGGGGCCGGGCAGGATCGCCGCGATCACCTTGAGCTTGTCGGTGGCGGCCAGCAGCGCATGGCTGAACGCCACGGACTCATGTTGGAACTCGGCGCCGTAACCGGCGGTGAAACGGATCTGGGTCAGGGCGTACTCGAAACCGGCGGCTTCGGCCAGCTGCGCCAGCTTGCGGTTGTAGTCGATGCCCCAGTGGGTGCGCTGCTCGATCTTGCTGACCACCAGCCCGCCGCTGACGTTCGGTACCCAGTAGGCAAATTTGACGGCTTGCTGACTCATTGGCGTGTCCTCGCGACTGAAGTGTCCGGGGAACAGAGCAGCAACCGTGCCAGCCGGAAAACTCCAGGGCCGCGCACCCCTGTAGCCGCTGCCGCAGGCTGCGATCGGCTGCGCAGCAGACGCTGCCTGTGCCGACGCAGGAAGGCCCTTCGGGCCTTTTCGCAGCCTGCGGCAGCGGCTACAGGTAGACCGTCGAACCCTGCGTGAACAGGTCGATTTGTTGATGCGCTGTTGGCTGGGCAACAGTTGCCGGCAAGCCACCCTGCGCCCGGCCCGCTGATTACGGCCACCCGCCTCCCGGCACGGACCGTGCAATCCCGTCCGCAGAAACCACGTTTTTTCACTGCCGACTCAAGGAGCTGTGCCCATGACCGAATACCAGGTAATCAACCCATTGTCCGTAGGCGTCGACTACGAAGCCCTGGCCGGGCGCTTCCGCCCGATCTTCAAGCGGATCGCCGCCGGCGCGGTGGAGCGCGAGCAATCGCGCAGCCTGCCGTACGAGGCGATCGGGTGGCTCAAGGAGGCCGGTTTTGGCGCGGTGCGGGTGCCGGTGGAATACGGTGGCGGCGGCGCCTCCCTGCCGCAGTTGTTCCAGTTGCTGATCGAACTGGCCGAGGCCGACTCCAACGTGCCGCAAGCCTTGCGCGGGCATTTCGCCTTTGCCGAGGACCGCCTCAACGCTGCCCCGGGGCCGGCACGGGACCTGTGGTTCAAGCGTTTCGTCGAGGGCGACATCGTCGGCTGCGCCTGGACCGAGATCGGCAGCGTGGCCATTGGCGAGGTGATCACCCAGGTCTCGCCGGCCGGCGACAAGTGGCGGCTCAACGGCGAGAAGTTCTACAGCACCGGGAGCATTTTCTCCGACTGGATCGATGTCTACGCCCGGCGCAGCGACACCGGTGGCGACGTGATCGCCGCGGTGCGCACCCGCCAGCCGGGCATCGTGCAGAGCGACGACTGGGACGGCTTCGGCCAGCGCACCACGGGCAGCGGCACCTCGCGCTTTGTCGATGCCGAGGTGGAGGCCGAGAACCTTATCGACTTCGCCACCCGCTTCAAATACCAGACCGCGTTCTATCAATTGGTGCTGCTGGCGACACTGGCGGGCGTCGGCCGCGCCGCAGTGCGCGATGTGGCCCACGAGGTGCGCGCGCGCAAGCGCATCTACAGCCACGGCAACGCGCCCCGGGTCAGCGAGGATGCCCAGGTGCAGCAGGTGGTCGGGGAAATCTCGGCCCTGGTGTATGCCGCCGAGGCCAGCGCGGTGCGCGCGGCGGAACCGGCGCAGCAGGCGTACCTGGCACGCTTTGCCGGGAATGACGAGGCAGAGCGGGCAGCCAATGTCGCCGCGGAAATCCAGTCGGCCACGGCCCAGGTGGTGGTCACCGAGCTGATCCAGCGCGCCACCAGCGAGCTGTTCAATGCCCTGGGCGCTTCGGATATCCGCCAGGGCAAGGCCCTCGACCGCCACTGGCGCAACGCCCGTACCCTGTCGTCGCACAACCCGGTGATCTACAAGGCGCGCATCGTCGGCGATTGGCTGATCAATGGCAGCGAACCGCCGTTCGTGTGGCAGATCGGCAACGGGCCGGAGCGCAAACAAGCCTGAGGGGCTGGGAAGACTGAGGGATCTTTCGCGAGCAAGTTCGCTCCTACAGGAGTCAGGCCATTCTGTAGGCGCGAGCTTGCTCGCGATAAGGCTCTGGCACGGTCGCAGGCATCCGAGCTTACGGGTAAGATACCGACCTTTCGCGCAGCTCTTCTGCGCCCCGCCGAAATAAGTCGATCCCATGCCTTTCGAACTCAGCGTAGATTTGACCACCCTCGCCATTCTGGCCCTCGTCGCCTTCATTGCCGGCTTTATCGACGCCATTGCCGGCGGCGGCGGCCTGCTCACCACCCCGGCGCTGCTCACCGCCGGCCTGCCGCCGCACCTGGTGCTGGGCACCAACAAACTGAGTTCGACCTTTGGCTCGGCCACCGCCAGCTTCACCTTCTACCGGCGCAAGCTGTTCCACCCGCGGCAATGGACCCACGCTATCGTCGGCACCCTGGTGGGTGCGCTGAGCGGCGCGGTGGTGGCCCATTACCTGCCGGCCGAATGGCTGAACAAGATGCTGCCGGTGATCGTCTTCGCCTGTGGCGTGTACCTGCTGTTCGGCGGCACGCCGAAAGCGCCGCTGGACAGCGAGGCGCCGATCAAGAAAAAGTGGCAATCGACCCAAGGCTTCAGCCTCGGTTTCTACGACGGCGTGGCCGGCCCCGGCACTGGCGCCTTCTGGACCGTCAGCAGCCTGCTGCTCTACCCCATCGACCTGGTCAAGGCCAGCGGCGTGGCGCGCAGCATGAACTTCGTCAGCAACGCGGCGGCGCTGTCGATCTTCATTTTCTCCGGTCAGGTGGATTGGGCCATCGGCCTGAGCATGGGCCTGTCGCTGATGGTCGGCGCCTTCTTCGGCGCCCGCACCGCCATCAGCGGCGGCGCGAAATTCATTCGCCCAGTGTTCATCACCGTGGTCCTGGGCCTGACCGTGCGCCTGGCCTGGCAGCACTGGTTCAGCGCCGTTTGACCCACTGAAACGACAGCGGGCGAACCCAATGGATTCGCCCGCGCTGTTTGTTTCCAGCTCCTTCCAGCTTGCGTCCAGCCGGGGCTCAACCCGGCAATACAGGCTCCGCCAAGCCCAGGCGCCGGGCCACATACAGATCGATCAGGTAACGGGCAATCGAGCGTGACGCCGGCAGCGGCGGCAACGCATGCACGTTGAACCACTGCGCATCCTCGATCTCGTCTTCCTGCGGCACGATCTCGCCGCCGGCGTACTCGGCATGGAAACCCAGCATCATCGAATGCGGGAACGGCCAGCACTGGCTGCCGATGTACTGGATATTCTTGACCTCGATCTGTACCTCTTCGTGCACCTCGCGCACCAGGCAGTCCTCGGCCGACTCGCCCGGCTCGGCGAACCCGGCCAGGGTGCTGTAGACCCCCGGGACGAAACGCGGCGACCGCGCCAGCAACACCTCGTCGCCGCGAGTGATCAGCACGATCATGCTCGGTGAAATCCGCGGGTAGCTGCGCAGGTCGCAGGGCTCGCAGTACATCGCCCGCTCGCGCATCACCTGGGTCATGGGCTGGCCGCAGTTGCCGCAGAAGCGGTGCTCGCGGGCCCAGGTGCCGATCTGCGCGGCATACCCCAGGACCTTGTACAGGGTGTGATCGCCGTCGAGCATGAACGCCCGCAGGCCTTTCCAGTTGCAGCCCGGCACCTCGGAAACGCTCTTGAGCTCCAGCAGGTACACCGGCTCGCCATCCAGGTGGCCGATGCCGTGCTCGGCGAGGATCGGCAGGTCCTGGCGCTTGAGCCATTCGCGGGGGAACAGCGCGCCATTGTCGTCGAACAGAAAGCCCTGCGGGCCACGGGCCACGGCCCAGCCGCCGGGAAGGTCGATATCCAGTACTGCGGTGGTCCAGCGTGAAGTCATGTTCAATCAGTCCAGAAATTCAGGTTTCTGTTTGCTCATATGGGCGGCCATGGCCACGCGCAGGTCGGTGGATTGCAGCATGGCGGCGTTCCAGGTAGCGATGTATTCCAGGCCGTCGTCGATGCGGTGGTCGCGCATGTAGCCGATCATTTCCTTGGTACCGCTGACGGCGATCGGCGACTTGCTGGCGATTTCCCAGGCAATGCCCATCACGCCGTCGAGCAGGCTTTCGCTGTCGGCGTAGGTGCGATTGACCAGGCCGATACTGCGCGCCTCCTCGGCGCCGAAGGTGCGCCCAGTGTAAGCCAGTTCGCGCAGCATGCCGTCACCGATGATACGTGGCAAACGTTGCAACGTGCCGACATCGGCGGCCATGCCGATATCGATTTCCTTGATCGAGAATTGCGCGTCCGCGGCAGCGTAGCGCATGTCGCAGGCGGCGATCAGGTCGATGGCGCCGCCCAGGCAGTAACCCTGGATCGCCGCCAGCACCGGCTTGCGGCAGTTGTCGACGGCATTGAAGGATGCCTGCAGCTGCAGGATCTTGCGCCGCAGCAGGCGCGCGTTGCGCCCGACGTCCTTGCCCAGTTCGTTGGCCACGCCGGCCAGCATCATCAGGTCGATGCCCGAGGAAAAGTGCTTGCCGGCGCCGCTCAGCACCACCACGCGGACCGCGTCGGTATCGTCGATCCAGCGGAAGATCTCGATGATCTCGCTCCAGAACGCGGCGTTCATCGAGTTGATCTTTTCCGGCCGGTTGATCTGCACATGGGCGATGTTGTCAGCAAGTTCGACGCGAAAGGCTTGATATTCGGACATGGCAGCATTCCTTACCGGGCAAAAAAATGAGGCCCGAACTATAGCAAGGGCCTGTGCCGCGCAGTAAGGCAGCGCATCGGCCAAAACCGGGACTGGCCACACAACGGCCTATCTATTCTCTATGGGTTGTGGGCAGGAGGATTGGCGGATCACGGGATTTTGTGGGCCCAGAACGCCGCGGTTTCGTAAGGCACGCTGACCACGCATTTATCCCGCAGCTCCGGTTCTTCGGCGATCAAGGCGGCGATCTGCCGGTCGACCTCCGCCCTCTGCGCATCCGGCAAGGCCGCAATAAAGCTGGTGGAGCGCACCCGATCGAAAATCACGTTCTGCGGCGCGCCGCTGTGGCTGTTGCGAAAGTGCTGCTCCTGCAAGGGCGTGAAACTCGAATGGGGAAAGGCCTGGCGCCAGGCCCCGGTGTAATAGCGCGGCGTATCGCCTTGCAGGGCGTTGACGATCCGGTCCAGGCGCTGCACCCACGGCACCCGCGCATCGCGCAGGTTCCACACCAGGCCCAGGCGGCCACCCGGCTTGAGCACCCGGGCGATTTCGCTCAACGCTTCATGGCTGGCGAACCAGTGAAAGGCCTGGGCGCAGACCACGGCGTCCACCGATTCGTCGGCCAGCGCAATAGCAGTGGCGGTGCCGCTCAGGGCTTCGGCCTGGGGATAGCTGGCGGCGAGCCTGGCGCGCATCTGCGCCACTGGCTCCACGGCAATCACCCGCGCCCCGGTGGCCAGCAGGCGCCCGGTGAACTTGCCGGTGCCGGCGCCGAGATCGACCGCCACCTGGCCGGCCTGCAAGCCCAGGCTTGTGCGCAGCCACTGGTCCAGTGCCGGCGGGTAGTCCGGGCGGCCACGCACATAGGTGTCGGCCGCGCCCTTGTAGCCGTCGGCGGCAGCGTGATGGATCGCAGGTTGCGGGTCTTTCATCGGTCGGCTCCAGATCATTGGCCAGTGCTGCCCAGCATAGCCCCGCCCAGGCGACTGACGGCATGAAAAATCTGTCAGTTTGGGCAGCGCGGCCAGGGCGATGGACCTTTAATGGAGGGACCGCTATCCGCATGGAGACCGCGCGATGAACCTCCCTCCCCTCGCCTTCGGCGCCCCGCTGCTGCTCGCCGGCAGCCTGCTGACGACCTTGCTGGCGGTCGCCGCCAACTGCCCGGACGGCCAGGTCTGGGACAGCAAGAACCAGCGCTGCGTCAGCCAGCGCACCACCCGGCTACCGGACGCCGACCAGGCCAGTGGCCTGCTCTCCCATGACCGCTACGAAGAGGCCATCGCCGCTGGCGGCAAGACCCGAAGTCAGTCGATTCCCACGCCCTGACCGGCGGAACGGCGCCATGGAACGGGCACGCTATGCTCTGGGAGAATGGACTCATTGCTCAACCCAGGGAGCTTGCACATGCCTACTGCCAAAACCGCCAGCAGCCGCCGCTCACGCAAGGCGCTGCTGGTCATCGACGTACAGAACGACTTCATCCCCGGTGGCGCGCTGGCCGTGCCCGGAGGCGACCAGATCGTACCCTTGATCAATCGCCTGGGCAGCCACTTCAAGCAGGTGGTGATCGCCCAGGACTGGCACCCGGCCGGGCATATCTCGTTCGCCTCCAGCCACGACGGCCACGCACCGAACGACATCATCCAATTGCCCTATGGTCCGCAGGTGCTCTGGCCAGACCATTGCGTACAGGCCAGCCGTGGCGCCGAACTGCACCCCAAACTCAACCTGCCCCACGCCCAGTTGATCCTGCGCAAGGGCTGCAATCCGGATATCGACAGTTACTCGGCCTTCGTCGAGGCGGACCGCAGCACCACGACCGGCCTGGCCGGCTACCTGAGCCAGCGCGGCATCGACACGGTGTATCTGGTGGGGCTGGCCCTGGACTATTGCGTGGCCTGGTCGGCGCTGGATGCGCGGGCGGCGGGGTTCAATACCTTCGTGATCGTCGATGCCTGCCGGGCCATCGACATGGACGGCTCGCTGGACAAGGCCACCCGGCAGATGCGCGCGGCGGGGGTGAACCTGATCAAGGCCAGCGAGCTGCAGCCGACCGCATTGTGCTGAAACAACACCTTCCCTAAACGCCGGTTTGCCGGGCATTCCCCGTCGCCGGGGGTGCCCGGCAAGGCTCAGGCCGGCATCGGCAGCCACAGGCGAAAACGCGCGCCGCCCAGCGGTGAGGCTTCGACGGTCAGGGTCCCGCCCTGGGCTTCCAGGGCCCGGCGGCTGATGGCCAGGCCGAGGCCGAAGCCGCCGGTGGCGCGATCGCGGCTGCGGTCCAGGCGGTAAAAGGGTTCGAACACCCGCTCGCGCTCGTCGTCGGGAATGCCGATGCCATCGTCGTCGACCCAGATCTCACAGCCGCGCTCGCTGACGTGCACCCCCACCTGGATACGCTTTTCGCAATAGCGCGTGGCGTTGCGCAGCAGGTTCTGGATCGCCCGGGCGGTCAGCCGCGGGTCGAGGCTGAAGCGCTCCAGGCTGCCGTGCAGTAGCACATCGATGACGATGTCCGGGGATTCCAGTTCGTCGTCGACGCTGCCGAGGATGCTGTCGATGAACTCGTCCAGCGACACCTCGACCTGCTCCGGCAACTGCGCCGGGATCTGCAGACGGCTGTAGGACAGCAGCTCGAGCACCAGTTCGTCCAGCTCGCGAATATGCGCCACCAGCCCTTGCAGGCGCTCGCGGCTGGTGGCCGGCAGGTCGTCGGAGAGCGCCAGCGCCAGGCCGAAGTCGAGCCGGGTCAAGGGCGTGCGCAGCTCGTGGGACACCGCGTTGAGCAGGTCGCGTTGCTGGTTCAGCAGGTTCTCGATGTCGCCGGCCATGGTGTCGAAGACATTGGCCAGGCTGCCGATATTGGAGCTTGAGGGGATCTGTGTGCGCTCGCTCAAATGGCCCTTGCCGAAACGCTCGGCGGCGTGTTTCAGACGCTCCAGGTCGCGCCAGTGCGGCCGCAGCCAGAGCAACAGGCAGGCGAGCATGGTCGCGCCGATCAGCACGTTGATGCTCCAGTACAGCAGGCTGACGTCGATCGGGTCCGGCGGCACCACCATCTGCACCGCCATCTGCTCGTCCAGCGGCGCCACCGCGAGGGTGCGCCAGCCCCAGTCGCCGACCCGCACCACGTTCTCGCCGCGTTGCAGGCGTTCGCGCTCGTACAGGGTGAAATCGGCATCGTCGTTGCGGGTCAGAACGATGTGCAGCGGCTGGAATTCCTGGTCCATTTCCGCGGCCAGGGCCGGCCACTGCTCTGAGGGCACGCCGCGAAACTGCTTGACGATCAGGGTTTGCAGGCCCCGGGAATAATCCAGGTTGTAAGTGACGAAACGCTCGTGGAAGACCTTCACCACCAGCTCCGGCACCAGGTAGATCGCCGCGCTGAACGAGACGATGGTCACCAGGTACAGGCGAATCAGGATTCTCAGCATCGACTCAGCATTCCCATTCGGAACGACTGAACAGGTAACCCTTGCCCCACACGGTCTTGATCTTGCGCGCCTCGCCGGCATGGTCGTCGAACTTGCGCCGCAGCTTGGAAATCGCCACGTCCACCGAGCGGTCGGTGCCGTTGAACTCGATGCCCCGCAGGCGTTGCAGGATCTGGTCGCGGCTCAGCACCTCGCCGGCATGCCGGGCCAGCACCACCAGCAGGTTGTATTCGCCGCTGGACAGCTCCACCAGCTGGTCGCGCCAGCTCACGGTGCGCTCCGACAGGTCGATGCACAGGTTGCCCATGAGGATCCGGTCGCTGGCAGTCTGCGGCTCGCCGAGGCTGCTGCGGCGCAACAGGGTGCGCACTCGCGCCAGCAGCACCCGCGGCTCGCACGGTTTTGTCACATAATCGTCAGCGCCCATTTCCAGACCCAGCACCTGATCATGGCTATCATCACGGGCGGTCAGCATCAGGATCGGCAGCGACGCCGAATCGGCCCGCAGCAGGCGGCAGACCTGCAGGCCGTCGAGGCCGGGCAGCATCAGGTCGAGAATCACCAGGTCCGGCGGGTTGACCCGCGCCCGTTCGCGCACCTGGTCGCCGCGGCTGATGACATTGACCTGATAGCCGTTGCGCTCCAGGTAACTGGCGATCAGTTCGGAGAGCGCGGAGTCGTCTTCGACCAGAAGGATGTTGGGCATGGGGATTGAAGTCTTTGAGTGAATAAAAACACAGCGACAACGTTCCTTAGAATGTTCCCTGGGAAGCCGTCGCCCGATCAGCGAGACACAAAGGATATACAACCTCGCGCCCGCCCGAGCATTCGTTTCACACTTTTTCACACAGCACCTACACAGCTTCACAGCGGTCCTGGCGGCATGCCCTTAGCATGCCGCAGTCATCATTGGGGTATCAGCATGTCGAAAAACCTGTTTGCGCCGTTCTGCCTGTTGTTGCTGGCAGCCGCGCTGAGCGCTTGCGACCAGGCCTCCACCGCCGAAGAACAGGCGCCGTTGGCCAAGGTCCGGATCGAAACCGTCGAGACTCGCCCGCTGTCGATCAGCAGCGAACTGAGCGGGCGCATCGCCGCGCCGCGTATCGCCGAGGTGCGCGCACGGGTGGCCGGGGTGGTGCTGCAACGGACCTTCCGCGAAGGCACCGACGTCAAGCAGGGCGACGTGCTGTTTCGCATCGATCCGGCACCGTTCAAGGCCGACCTCGACAGCGCCCTGGCCAGCCTGCGCAAGGCCGAGGCCAACGCCTTCCAGGCCCGCTTGCAGGAGCAGCGCTACGCCCAGTTGATCGCAGACCAGGCCATCAGCGCCCAGGAATACGACAACGCCCGGGCCAATGCGCGCCAGACCGCCGCCGACGTAGCCGCCAACCAGGCCGCCGTGCAGCGCGCCCGGCTGAACCTGGGCTATGCCACCGTCACCGCGCCGATTTCCGGGCGCGTCGGCCGCGCCCTGGTCACCGAAGGCGCACTGGTGGGCCAGAACGAGACCACGCCGCTGGCGCTGATCCAGCAACTGGACCCGATCCACGCCGACCTCACCCAGTCGACCCGCGAGCTCAACGACCTGCGCCGCGCCTTCCGCGCCGGCCAGTTGCAGCAGGTCGGCCAGGACCAGGCCAAGGCCACGCTGATCCAGGACGACGGCAGCCTCTACCCGCTGCCGGGCAAGCTGCTGTTCGCCGACCTCAGCGTCGACCCGAGCACCGGCCAGATCATCCTGCGCAGCGAGTTCCCCAACCCGGACCTCGACCTGCTGCCCGGCAGCTTCATTCGCGTACGCCTGGAGCAGGCGGTGAACCGCCAGGGCATCAGCGTGCCGCAGCGGGCCATCCAGCGCGACAGCGCCGGCATCGCCCAGGTGCTGCTGGTGGATGCCGAGCAGCGGGTGGTGCAGCGTCCGGTGCAGCTGGGCGCCGTGCAACAGGACCGCTGGATCGTCAGCGACGGCCTCAAGGCCGGCGACCGTATCGTCGTCGAGGGCCTGCAGCACGCCCGTCCGGGCGAAAAGGTGCAGATCGACGACAGCCCTCTTCCCCTTGCCCAGACCACTGGACAGTAGGTAGGAACCCTCATGCCGCAATTCTTTATCGACCGTCCGGTGTTCGCCTGGGTGGTCGCCCTGTTTATCCTGCTGGCCGGCGCCCTCGCCATCCCGCAGTTGCCGGTGGCGCAGTACCCCAACGTCGCCCCGCCGAGCATCGAGATCTACGCCGTGTACCCGGGCGCCTCGGCGCAGACCGTGGACGAAAGCGTAGTCAGCCTGATCGAGGAAGAACTCAACGGCGCCGACCACCTGCTGTACTTCTCGTCCCAGAGCAGCCTGGGTAGCGCCACCATCACCGCCACCTTCCAACCGGGCACCAACCCGGAAATGGCCCAGGTCGACGTGCAGAACCGCCTCAAGGTAGTGGAGCCGCGCCTGCCGCAAGCGGTGACCCAGCAGGGCCTGCAGGTGGAAAAGGTCTCGGCCGGCTTCCTGCTGCTGATCACCCTCACCTCCAGCGACGGCAAGCTCGACGACACCGCGCTCAGCGACTACCTGGCGCGCAACGTGATGAACGAGATCCGCCGCCTGGACGGGGTCGGCAAGGCCCAGCTGTACGGCGCCGAGCGCGCCATGCGGGTATGGATCGACCCGCAGAAGCTGATCGGCTTCAACCTGACCCCGGCCGACGTCAACGCGGCGATCGTCGCGCAGAACGCCCAGGTCTCGGCCGGCAGCATCGGCGACCTGCCGAGCCACTCGAACCAGGAAATCACCGCCACGGTATTGGTCAAGGGGCAGCTGTCGACGCCGCAAGAGTTCGCCGACATTGTCCTGCGGGCCAATCCGGACGGCTCCACCGTGCGCATCGGCGACGTCGCCCGGGTGGAAGTCGGCAGCCAGGAATACCAATTCTCCACGCGCCTCAACGGCAAGCCTTCCACTGCCGTCGGCGTGCAGCTGTCGCCGGGGGCCAACGCCCTGAGCACCGCGACCCTGATCCGGGCGAAGATGGACGAGCTGTCGCGCTACTTCCCGGCCGGCGTGGAATACAAGATCCCCTACGACACCTCGCCCTTCGTCAAGGTCTCGATCACCAAGGTGGTCTACACCCTGGGCGAAGCCATGTTGCTGGTGTTCGCGGTGATGTTCCTGTTCCTGCAGAACATCCGCTATACCCTGATCCCGACCCTGGTGGTGCCCGTGGCACTGATGGGCACCTTCGCCACCATGCTGGCGCTGGGTTTCTCGATCAACGTGCTGACCATGTTCGGCATGGTCCTGGCCATCGGCATCCTGGTGGACGACGCCATTGTGGTGGTGGAGAACGTCGAACGGATCATGGCCAGCGAGGGCCTGTCGCCCAGGGAGGCGACGCGCAAGGCGATGCAACAGATCACCGGCGCCATCGTCGGCATCACCCTGGTGCTGGTGGCGGTGTTCCTGCCGATGGCCTTCATGCCGGGTTCGGTGGGCGTCATCTACCAGCAGTTCTCGCTGTCGATGGCCACCTCGATCCTGTTCTCGGCCTTCCTCGCCCTGACCCTGACCCCGGCCCTGTGCGCCACCCTGCTCAAGCCGATCGCCAAGGGCGAGCACCATGAAAAAGGCGGCTTCTTCGGCTGGTTCAACCGGCGCTTCGAAAACCTCAGCGACGGCTACCAGCGCTGGGTCGCCTATGCGCTGAAACGCTGCGGCCGCTACCTGCTGGTGTACGGCGTGCTGCTGGTGGGCCTGGGGCTGCTGTTCAGCCGCCTGCCCTCTTCGTTCCTGCCGGTGGAAGACCAGGGCTACACCATCACCGACATCCAGCTGCCACCGGGCGCGAGCAAGAACCGCACGATCCAGGTGGTGGAACAGATCGAGGCGCACAACGCCAGCGAACCGGGGGTCGGCGACAGCACGGTGATTCTCGGCTTCAGCTTCTCCGGCAGCGGGCAGAACGCCGCACTGACCTTCACCACCCTCAAGGACTGGTCGCAACGCGGCAGCGACGACTCGGCGCAATCCATCGCCGACCGGGCCAACGCCGCCTTCAGTGAAATCAAGGACGCGGTGTCCTACGCCGTGCTGCCGCCACCGGTGGACGGCCTGGGCACCTCCAGCGGCTTCGAGTTCCGCCTGCAGGACCGCGGCGGCCTCGGCCATGCCGCGCTGATGCAGGCCCGCACCGACTTGCTGGCCGCCGCGGAAAAGAGCCCGATCCTCGTCAACGTGCGCGAAAGTGCCCTGGCCGAGGCGCCGCAGGTGCACCTGGAAGTCGACCGCAAGCAGGCCAACGCCCTGGGCGTGTCCTTTGCCGACATCGGCAATGTGCTGTCCACCGCGGTCGGTTCCAGCTACATCAACGACTTCCCCAACCAGGGGCGGATGCAGCGGGTGGTGGTCCAGGCCGAGGGCGATCGACGCAGCCAGGTGGAAGACCTGCTGAAGATCAACGTGCGCAACAACCTCGGCAAGATGGTGCCGCTGTCGGCCTTTGCCCAGGCGCGCTGGACCCAGGGCCCGACCCAGTTGACCCGCTACAACGGCTACCCGGCCATCAGCATTTCCGGCGAGCCGAGCGCGGGCCACAGCACCGGCGAGGCCATGGCGGAAATCGAGCGCCTGGTCAGCCAGCTGCCCACCGGCCTGGGCCAGGAATGGACCGGCCTGTCGTTGCAGGAACGCCTGTCCGGCAGCCAGGCGCCGCTGTTGCTCGGGCTGTCGCTGCTGATCGTGTTCCTGTGCCTGGCGGCGCTGTACGAGAGCTGGTCGATTCCGACCTCGGTGCTGCTGGTAGTGCCCCTGGGTGTGCTCGGCGCGGTGCTGGCAGTGACCCTGCGCGGCATGCCCAACGACGTGTTCTTCAAGGTCGGGCTGATCACCATCATCGGCCTGTCGGCGAAAAACGCGATCCTGATCATCGAGTTCGCCAAGAGCCTGTACGACGAAGGCCACGACCTGGTGGACGCCACGGTGCAGGCCGCGCGCCTGCGCCTGCGGCCGATCGTCATGACCTCGCTGGCGTTCATCCTCGGCGTGGTGCCCCTGGCCATCGCCAGCGGCGCCAGTTCGGCCAGCCAGCAGGCCATCGGCACCGGGGTGATCGGCGGCATGATCACCGCGACCCTGGCGGTGGTATTCGTGCCGGTGTTCTTCGTGGTGGTGATGAGGCTGGTCAGGCGCAACGGCAAACAAGCGGTGAGCGTCACGGCGCCAGGAGCGGCCGAATAGTCATGCGGCGGCGGGTCTTCAGCGTACCGCGTGATCGTTGAAGGCTTATCAAGCCATCGTTGAAGACTCATCGCGAGCAAGCTTCGCTCCTACACAAGAGCCATGTAACCGCAGGGGCCCCGCCCCTGCGGCGACGGCATGCTAAGGTTTGCGGCAAATCCGCCACTGCGAGCCGCCATGTCCCTTCTTGTACGTACCCACCCTCGCCTGACCATCGGCGCCCTTATCGGCCTGGCCGCGGGCGTCCTGGTGCCGGCCGACACCCTGATCAGCAAGATTCTCATCGGCTGGAACGCCGGGGTCTGGAGCTACCTGGCGCTGATGTGCTGGCTCACCGCGCGCTCCAAGGCCGACGATGTGAAACGCATTGCCGAGGTCGAGGACGAAAACGCCGGGCTGGTACTGCTCATGGTCTGCATCGCGGCCATCGCCAGCCTCGCCGCCATCACCCTCTCGCTGTCCGGCAGCAAGGACCTGGAAACCGGCCGGCGCCTGCTGCACTACGCCTTTACCGGCCTCACGGTGATCGGCTCCTGGCTGCTGATCGGGGTGATCTTCAGCGTGCACTACGCCCGCCTCTACTACACCTGGAACGGCAAGGACCCGGCCCTGCGCTTTCCCGAAGGCCTGACCACCCCCAATTACTGGGACTTCCTGTACTTCTCCTTCACCATCGGCGTGGCGGTGCAGACTTCCGACGTCGGCGTCGCCACCCGCGAGCTGCGCAAGATCGTCCTGGCCCAGTCGCTGATCGGCTTTCTGTTCAACACCGCGATCCTCGGGTTTTCCATCAACATCGCCGCCGGGCTGTTCGGTTGAAGTCGCACAAATCTTCTAGACCCGCCCTGGCCGGCGGGCGCTAACTGTCACGCTCGCCCTTGCCACGGACACTTCATGAACGCGCACAACTGGATCGATCTGGCCCAGGACGCCGATACCGGCATCGAAACCCTGCGCGCCCATTTCACCGGCCATGCCTACGACCCGCACTGGCATGACAGCTACCTGGTGGGCGTGACCGAAGAAGGCGTGCAGCAATTCCACTGCCGGCGCGAGCGTTTTCACAGCACCCCGGGCAAGGTGTTCCTGCTCGAGCCCGGGGAAATCCATGACGGCGATGCCCCCACCGAAAGCGGCTTCACCTACCGCATGCTGTACCTCGACCCGAACTGGCTGGAGCGTGAACTGAGCGCGCTGTTCGAAGAGGCGCCGGCCGACAGCCAGCTGAGTTTCGCCACCACCCTGGCCAGCGACCAGCGCCTGGCCCTGGCCACCAGCAATGCCTTCCACAGCCTGCACCACGGCGAGCTGCGCATCGTCCGCCAGAGCGCCATGGACCAGTTGCTCGACCAGCTCACCGGCCACCTGCACTGGCGCAAGCGCTACCACGCAGACCCGCGCCTGCCCCTGGTGGCGCACCAGGCCCGCGACTACCTGCATGCCCACGCCCAGCAGGACATCAGCCTGGACGAGCTGGGCGCGGTCTGCGGCGTCGACCGCTTCCGCCTGACCCGCGCCTTCAAGGCCGCCTATGGCCTGCCACCCCACGCTTACCTGGTGCAGTTGCGCCTGGCCAAGGCCCGACGCCTGCTGGCCCGCGGCGAACAGCCGGCCGAGGTGGCCATGGCCCTGGGGTTCGCCGACCAGAGCCATATGGGCCGCTGGTTCGTCCGCGCCTATGGCCTGACCCCGGCGGCCTACCGCAAGCGCTGCTCAAACCTTCCAGACACCTGAACCCGCACCGGCGAAGATCGCCTCCCTCGATCTTCACTGGAGCCTGCCCACGATGTTCTCCTTCTTGCCTTCCCTGCCTAGCCTGCTGCCCTTCCTGCTGTTCGCCTTCGTGGCCTCGATCACCCCGGGGCCGACCAATATCCTGGTGCTGAGCAACAGCGCCCGCTACGGCTTCAAGGCCGCGCTGCCGATCGTTGTCGGCGCCTGCGTGGCCGCCGCCGGCATAGTCGTGCTGGTGGGCAGCGGCCTCGGCCGCACGCTGATGGAAGTGCCCGGCCTGCCGAGCGCCATGCGCTGGGCCGGGGTGATCTGGTTGAGCTACCTGGCCTGGCAGATCTTCCGTGCCCCGGCCGCGTCCCTCGACCCACAAGCGGACACCCACCACCGGCGCCTGGGCCTGCTCGGCGCCGCCAGCCTGCAACTGGTCAACCCGAAAACCTGGATGATGGCCCTGGCCGTGATCAGCGTGTTCGCCGGCAACGGCAGCGAACGCCAGGACCAGGTGTTGTACCTGTCGCTGGTGTTTTTCCTGGTGTCCCTGCCCTGCCTCGGCGCCTGGGCGCTGCTCGGCGCCGGCTCCGCCCGGCTGCTGCGTTCGCCGCTGGCCTTGCAGCGTTTCAACCAGGGCATGGCACTGTTGCTGCTGGTCTCGGCCTGGGCGAGCCTGTGGGCCTGAAGAGGCTGGCCGCCGTCGCCCCAGTGCAAAAGCCAGTCGCCTCAGGGCGCTTTCATAACGATCAGGGTTACCTAAAGTGGTGGGCACGGCGCAACAAGACGCCGCCCCCGACAATAACGACCTGCCGAACGAGACCCTCCGATGAAAACCCTGTTCAAGCCTTGTCTCCCGCTGCTCTGTGGCGCCCTGCTGCTCAGCGCCAATGCCTGGGCCAGCGAGCCCGCCTCCTGCAAGACCGTGCGCATGGGCGTGGTCAACTGGACCGACGTCATCGCCACCAGCGGCATGGCCGACGTGCTGCTGACCGGCCTGGGTTACGACAGCAAACAGACCAGCGCCGTGCAGCAGATTATCTTCGCCGGCATCCGCGACAAGCGCCTGGATATCTTCCTCGGCTACTGGCAACCGGCGATGGACAAGAACATCGCGCCGTTCCTCGAGGCCGGGCAGGTCAAGGTCCTGGACCAACCGAGCCTGGCCGACGCCCAGGCCACCCTCGCCGTGCCGGACTATGTCGCCACCGCGGGCCTGAAGACCTTCGCCGACATCGCCCGCTTCAAGGAGCCACTGGGCGGCAAGATTTATGGCATCGAGCCCGGCAGCGGCGCCAACACCACCATCAAGACGATGATCGACAGCGACCGCTTCGGCCTCAAGGGCTTCAAGCTGGTGGAGTCCGGCGAGGCCGGCATGCTCGCGGCGGTGCAACGGGCGATCAACCGCAAGGAGTTCGTGGTCTTCGTCGGCTGGACCCCGCACCCGATGAACATCAACATGCGAATCGCCTACCTGACCGGCAGCGAAGACGTCTACGGGCCCAACGAAGGCGCGGCCAGGGTGTCCACCGTCACCGCGCCGGACTACGCCGAGCGCTGCCCCAATGTCCAGCGCCTGCTGCAGAACCTGACCTTCAGCGCGGCCCAGGAAAGCCAGCTGATGGTGCCGATCATGGAACGCAAGACGCCTCAGGACGTGGCGCGGCAATGGCTGCGCGAGCACCCCGAAGACCTGCAACGCTGGCTGGTCGGGGTCAGCAGCTTCGAGGGCAAGGACGGCGTGGCGGCGGTGCAGGCCAGCCTGAAATAGTGGCGTCCTGCCGGTCTCATCGCGAGCCAGCTCGCGATGGCCCTCTTCCAGACAACGGACACTCCCGCCCATGCGCCACTACCCGCTCTCTCCCCAACTCGCCGCCTTCGTCGAGCGCACCCTGAGCTTCACCAGCCCCGACAACAGCCCCCAGGGCCTGCGCGACAACTACAGCCGCATGTGCCGCGCCTTCACCCCGCCCCGTCCCGAGGGCCTGCGGGTCAGCGAATTGCAACTGGCCGGGGTGCCGGCGCGCGCCTATTGCCCCGCCCGCCCGATGCCCGCCGACGGCTGGCCCTGCCTGTTGTACCTGCACGGTGGCGGCTGGGTGGTCGGCGACCTGGATTCCCACGACTTCATCACCGCCTACCTGGCGGCGCAGTTGCAGGTGCTGGTGATTGCCGTGGATTACCGCCTGGCGCCCGAGCATCCGTTCCCCGCCGCCTTCGACGATTGCCTGGCGGCCTGGCGCGCCTTGCAGGCCGGCGCCAGCCCCTTTGCCCTGGATGCCCGGCGGCAGTTGGTGATCGGCGACAGCGCCGGCGGCAACCTCGCCGCGGCCTTGTGCCTGGCCCTGCGCGATGCCGGCGAACAGCTGCCCGCCGCCCAGGTGCTGCTGTACCCCGGCCTCGGCGGAGGCGCCGACCTGCCCTCGCGCAGCCAGTGCGCCGATGCGCCGCTGCTCGGCAGCAACGACCTGGACGCCTACCAGGCCCTGTACCTGCCCGGCCCGGAACGGCATTCGCCTTATGCCCGGCCCTTGCTGGCCACGGACTTGCGCGGCCTGCCCGCCGCCTTTATCGCCCTGGCGCAGTTCGACCCGCTGCGCGACGACGGCGAGTTGTATCACCAGCGACTGCTGGCCGCCGACGGCCACAGCCAGCTGTACCCGGGCCTCGGCCTGGTGCATGGCTGCCTGCGCGCCCGAGGCCTGGCGCCGGAGGTGGATGCGCTGTATGGCGCCCTGCTCGACTATCTGCGGGCCTGCCTCGGATAGTCTTTCTTCAGCGAAACCGCGCGGCCCTTTTCGCGGGCAAGCCTCGCTCCTACGAAGAGCCCGTCAAGCGCATGACTTCCCCCGTAGGAGCGAGGCTTGCCCGCGATCACCAGCAACGCAGGTGCCAGACACCTCCCTCTACCGAAGAAGACCGCCCGCGATCGACTGCATGACATTTTTTTCATGCCGCTGGCGCTGATCGCGCTTGACGGCGAAAGCGCTTTGCTGTTTCCTGAAACCGGTTTCAGCGATGCGGCGGAACGTCGCACCTGGAGCGGATATACCCCATAACAAGAACGCCAAAGACAGGTCGCCGCCCGTGAACAGTTTTTCCGCCGCCCAGCGCAGCCGCGTCACCATGCTCGATGTCGCCGAACGCGCCGGGGTCTCCAAGGCCAGCGTGTCGCGCTTTATCGGCGAAGACCGCGCCCTGCTCTCCGATGCCATCGCCCTGCGCATCGAACAGGCAATAGCCGAGCTGGGCTACCGCCCGAACCAGATGGCCCGTGGCCTGAAACGCGGGCGCACGCGCCTGATCGGCATGCTGGTGGCCGATATCCGCAACCCCTATTCGATTGCCGTGATGCATGGCGTGGAAACCGCCTGCCGTCAGCACGGCTACAGCCTGGTGGTGTGCAACACCGACCGCGACGACGAGCAGGAGCGCCAGCACCTGGCCAACCTGCGCTCGTACAACATCGAAGGCCTGATCGTGAACACCCTGGGCCATCATCTGGACGAACTGCGCGAACTGCACCGGGAAATGCCCATGGTCCTGGTGGACCGCAAGGTCGAGCAACTGCACAGCGACCTGGTCGGCCTGGACAACCCGCAAGCCGTGCGCAGCGCCATCGAACACCTGCAAGAGCGCGGCTACCGCGACCTGCTGCTGGTCAGCGAACCCCATGACGGCACCAGCTCGCGGATCGAGCGCAGCAACAGTTTCAAGGCGCAGATCGAGCAACGCCCGGCGTTGCAAGGCGCGGCGGTGGAAACCGGCACCGCGCTGAACCAGCAGCTGCAACAGTTCCTCGCCGCCCCCGGCCCTGGCCCGAAAGCGCTGTTCTGCGCCAACGGCGTCGCCGCCCTGGCCGCGACCCGAGCCTTGCGCGAGCTGGACTGCCCGCTGTTCGACGAGATCGGCCTGATCGCCCTCGACGACCTCGACTGGTATCCGCTGGTGGGCAGCGGCATCACCGCCCTCGCCCAACCCACCGAACGCATCGGCGCCAGCGCCTTCGAGTGCCTGCTCAAGCGTTTGCGCGGCGATGTCGAGCCGCTGCGGGTGCTGGACTTTCCGGCCGAGCTGATCGTCCGCGGTTCCACCCGACAGCGAGGATCTCTGTAACCACTGATCGACTCGGGAATCGCGGTGCCGGTGTAGCCGCTGCCGAGCCAGCGAGGCTGCGATCGGCAACGCAGTTGCCGCAAAACCTGTATCTGCGATCTGCCTGGAAAACGCTTCGGCCGGGTTACCACGGCTACGCCGCCGATCGCAGCCTGCGGCAGCGGCTACAGGGAATGCGGCAAGCAACGGAATGCAGGCAGCAAACTTTACGCTTTTTTTTGCAAAGAAATGAAACCGGTTTCAGAGGCCATGACCATGAATAAATCGCCTGTCTCCATCAGCCTGTCCAGCTACGGCGCCGACCGCGTCCGTGAGCAGGGCCAAGGCAGTTTCATCGAGGTGCTGGCCGCCGCCGGCGCGTCGCGCATCGAATGGCGCGAAGAGCTGCTGACCGTCGAAGACCCGTCCCAGTTGGCCCGGGCCACCCGCGAGCGGCAACTGGAAAGCGTGTTTTCTTCGCCGCTGGAACTCTGGGTGGCCGGGCGTTCCCGAGCCAACCCGCTGCTGGAACAGGCGCTGCAACGGGCCGAAGCCTTCGGCGCGAAAAGCCTCAAGGTGTCCCTGGGGTATTTCACCGAGCACAACGACCTGCCCCAGCTGGCCCTGCTGCTGGCGCAGTCCCCGGTGCAATTGCTGGTGGAAAACGACCAGACCCTGCACGGCGGGCGCATCGAACCCTTCCAGCGCTTCTTCGCCGAGGTCGAGCGCCACCGCCTGCCGGTGCAGATGACCTTCGATATCGGCAACTGGCAGTGGCAGGACCAGTCCGCCTCCGCCGCCGCGCGCCTGCTCGGCCGGCATGTCGGCTACGTGCACTGCAAGGCCGTGGCCCGGCGCGCCGACGGCAAGCTGGTGGCGATACCGCCGGGCATGGCCGACCTGCACCTGTGGGAACAATTGCTGCGGCACATGACTCAAGGTGTGACCCGGGCCGTGGAATACCCGCTGCAAGGCGAAGACCTGGTGCAGCTGACCCGCGAACACGTCGCCACCCTCGCCCGCCTCGGCCAGTCCCGCCTGGAGCACGCCCATGTCTGAGCTCGATATCCTGTCGTTCGGTGAAACCATGGCGATGTTCGTCGCCGAACAGAGCGGCGACCTGGCCCGGGTCGGCCACTTCCACAAACGCATCGCCGGCGCCGACAGCAACGTGGCCATCGGCCTGTCGCGCCTGGGCTTCAAGGTCGGCTGGCTGAGCCGGGTCGGCGCCGACTCCCTGGGGCGCTTCGTCATCGACAGCCTGCAAGCCGAAGGCGTGGACTGCCGCTACGTCGCCACCGACCGGCACCACCCCACCGGTTTCCAGCTCAAGTCCCTGGAGGAGCACGGCGACGATCCGCGGGTGGAGTACTTCCGCCGCGGTTCGGCGGCCAGCCACCTGAGCGTCGCCGACATCGCCCCCCAGCTGCTGCGCGCCCGGCACCTGCACGCCACCGGCATTCCCCCGGCGCTCTCGACCTCGGCCCGTGACCTGTCCCACAGCCTGATGAGCAAGATGCGCGCGGCCGGCCGCAGCGTGTCCTTCGACCCGAACCTGCGGCCCGGCCTATGGGGCAGCGAACAACTGATGATCGACGAAATCAACCGCCTGGCCGTGCTCGCCCACTGGGTGCTGCCGGGCCTGAGCGAAGGCCGCCTGCTGACCGGCTATGAAGACCCGGCCGATATCGCGGCGTTTTACCTGGACCAGGGCGTCGAGGTCGTGGCGATCAAGCTCGGTGCCCATGGCGCCTACTACCGCACCCAGCTGCACGAAGGTTTCGTCGAGGCCGTACCGGTGACCCAGGTGGTCGACACCGTGGGCGCCGGCGACGGTTTCGCCGTCGGCCTGATCAGCGCCCTGCTGGAAAACCACAGCGTCGCCGAAGCGGTGCAGCGCGCCAACTGGATCGGCAGCCGCGCGGTGCAGAGCCGCGGTGACATGGAAGGCCTGCCGAGCCGCGATGAATTACCGACGGTCGCTGCGCGACCGATCGCGAGCAAGCTCGCTCCTACAGTGGCTGCGCAAGTTCTGTAGGAGCGAGCTTGCTCGCGATAAAACCGTGAAAACAACACCGCCTGATTGAACCAACGCGTTACCTGTTGCGACAAAAACAACAAGCTCAGGAGCACCCTTATGCAAACGCTGAAACTCGCCACCCGCCGCTGGTGGTACATCATGCCCATCGTGTTCATCACCTACAGCCTGGCGTACCTGGACCGCGCCAACTACGGGTTCGCCGCCGCCTCCGGGATGGCCGCCGACCTGATGATCACCCCGGGCCTGTCGTCCCTGCTCGGCGCCTTGTTCTTCCTCGGTTACTTTTTCTTCCAGGTACCGGGGGCGATCTACGCGCAAAAACACAGCGTCAAGAAGCTGATCTTCGTCAGCCTGATCCTCTGGGGCGGCCTGGCCACCCTCACCGGCGTGGTGTCCAACGCCTATTGGCTGATCGCCATCCGCTTCATGCTCGGGGTGGTCGAAGCCGCGGTGATGCCGGCGATGCTGGTCTACCTGTGCCATTGGTTCACCCGGGCCGAACGCTCGCGGGCCAACACCTTCCTGATCCTCGGCAACCCGGTGACCATGCTCTGGATGTCGGTGGTCTCGGGGTACCTGGTGGAGCATTTCAGCTGGCGCTGGATGTTCATCATCGAAGGCTTGCCGGCGGTGCTCTGGGCCTTTATCTGGTGGCGCCTGGCCGATGACCGCCCAAGCGCGGCGAAGTGGCTCAGCGACCAGGAAAAACACGACCTGGAAAGCGCCCTGGCCGCCGAGCAGGTGGGCATCAAGGCGGTGAAGAACTACGCCGAAGCCTTCCGCTCGCCCAAGGTGATCATCCTCGCCCTGCAGTTCTTCTGCTGGAGCATCGGCGTCTACGGCTTCGTGCTGTGGCTGCCGTCGATCCTCAAGCACGGCGCGCAAATGGACATGGTCGAGGCCGGCTGGCTGTCGGCGCTGCCTTACCTGGCGGCGGTGATCGCCATGCTCGGGGTGTCCTGGGGCTCGGACCGGATCCAGAAGCGCAAGCGTTTCGTCTGGCCGCCGCTGCTGATCGCCTCCTTCGCCTTCTACGGCTCCTACCTGCTGGGCGCCGAGCACTTCTGGTGGTCCTACAGCCTGCTGGTGATCGCTGGCGCCTGCATGTACGCGCCTTACGGACCGTTCTTCGCCATCGTCCCGGAGATCCTCCCGGCCAACGTCGCCGGCGGCGCCATGGCGCTGATCAACAGCATGGGCGCCCTGGGCTCGTTCGGCGGCTCCTACCTGGTGGGCTACCTGAACAGCGCCACCGGCTCGCCCGGCGCCTCCTACCTGCTGATGAGCGGCGCGCTGCTGCTGTCGGTGCTGCTGACCCTCTTTCTCAACCCGGGCGCCAGCGACCGCAGCCGCACCGCGCTGCCGGTACGTCGCCGCCTGGCGCATTCCTGAATCGAACAAGGTGAACCCCATGAAAAAACAGGTCGTGCTGTACAAGAAACTCTCGCCGCCGCTGATGGCCCGCCTGCACGAGCAGGCCCAGGTGACCCTGATCGAAGACCTCAGCGCCCAGGGCCTGGCCAAACTGCGCGGCGCCCTGCCCGCCGCCCAGGGCCTGCTCGGCGCCAGCCTGCGCCTGGACGCCGAGCTGCTGGACCTGGCGCCACGCCTGGAAGCGGTGGCCAGCGTCTCAGTGGGCGTCGACAACTACGACATCGACTACCTGACCCGCCGCGACATCCTGCTCAGCAACACCCCGGATGTGCTCACCGAAACCACCGCCGACACCGGTTTCGCCCTGATCCTGGCCAGCGCCCGGCGCGTGGTGGAGCTGGCCAACCTGGTGCGCGCCGGCCAGTGGAACCGCAATATCGGCCCGCTGCATTTCGGCAGCGACGTGCACGGCAAGACCCTGGGCATCATCGGCATGGGGCGGATCGGCGAAGCCCTGGCCCAGCGCGGTCATTTCGGCTTCGGCATGCCGGTGATCTACCACAGCAACAGCCCGAAACCGGCGGTGGAACAGCGTTTCGGCGCCCGCTACTGCAGCCTGCCGGAACTGCTGCAACAGGCCGACTTCATCTGCCTGACCCTGCCGCTGACGGACCAGACCCTGGGCCTGATCGGCCGCGAAGAGTTCGCCCTGATGCGCCCCGAGAGCATCTTCATCAATATTTCCCGGGGCAAGGTGGTGGACGAACAGGCGCTGATCGAAGCCTTGCAGCAACGGCGGATTCGCGCGGCCGGGCTGGATGTGTTCGAGCGCGAACCCCTGGGCCACGACTCGCCGCTGTTGCAGCTGAACAATGTGGTGGCCACCCCGCACATCGGCTCGGCGACCTTCGAGACCCGCGAGGCCATGGCCCGCTGCGCGGTCGACAACCTGCTGGCGGCCCTGGCCGGCCAGCGCCCGGCCAACCTGGTCAACCCCCAGGCCTGGGAGCGCCGCAAGGCCGCGGTGTGACGCTGTAGCTACCCGACCGTCCGATCCACCCTGTAGCCGCTGCCGCAGGCTGCGATAGGTCCGCAGGACCTCGGCGTCCTGAAGATCGCCACGACCGTTCCGGTCGATCGCAGCCTACGGCAGCGGCTACAGGGGCAGCGGCGTTTCGACGATCGCCACGACCGTTCTTCCGGTCGATCGCAGCCTGCGGCAGCGGCTACAGGCTCAGCGGCGTTTTGAGGTTCGGCCTTCGAGCAGGTCCTGGGTGCAACGCACGATCCGCTGGCAGGCGTCCGCCAGACGCTGTTGATCCACCACCAGGCCGATACGGATATGCCCCGCCGCGCTGGGGCCGAAGGCCTCGCCGGCGAGCACCGAGACGCCGTGCCCTTCCAGCAGCAGCTCGGCGAATTGCTGGGCGCCCAGGCCGGTTTCCCGCACATCGACCATGACGAACATGCCGCCATCGGGCTTGACCGGTTTCAACCCCGGGCATTGGCTCAGCTGCGCGCACACCAGGTCGCGGCGCTGGCGATATTCCTCGCGCATCTGTTCCAGTTCCGGCAGGTCGGCGTCCAGTGCCACCACCGCGGCGTTCTGCACGAAATCCGGCAGCCCGTACAACATGCACAGCGCCAGATGGCTCAGGTGCCCGGCCAGAGCCTGGGGCGCCACCACCCAGCCGACCCGCCAGCCGGTCATGGCATGGGACTTGGACAGACTGTTGATGGTCGCCGTGCGTTCGGCCATGCCCGGCAGGCTGCCGGGGCTGATGTGCTCGCCGTCGAACAGCAGGTCGCTGTAGACCTCGTCGGAAATCAGCCACAGGTCGTGTTCGACGCACAGGCGCGCCAGGGCCTGCCAGGTTTCCCGGGACAGGCTGGCGCCGGAGGGGTTGTTCGGGCTGTTGAGCATCAGCGCGCGGGTCTTCGGCGTGATACGCGCGGCGACCACGGAGGGCTCGACACGAAAACCGTTCTCCGGGCGCACCGGAATCGGCAACACCTTGGCCCCGCAGGCACCGAACACCCCTTCGTAGGTGACGTACATCGGCTCGGCCACCAGCACCTCGTCGCCGGGGTCGAGCAGGCACTGGGCCACGGAGAACACCGCGCATTGCGCCCCCGGCAACACCACCACATGCTCGGCGCCCACCGCCTGGCCGCTGCGGGTGGCATGGCGGTGGGCGATGCGGGTGCGCAGCGAACGATTGCCGCGCACCTCCGAATAGTGGGTGTCGCCCGCCAGCAGGCTATCGATGGCGGCCTGGACGATCGGCCGCGGGGTGTCGAAATCCGGGTCGCCGATGGTCAGCAGCAGCACATCGACGCCCTCCTCGCGCAGCTCCAGGGCGCGGTAGTGAATCTGCCAGGCCGCGGCACCTTCGCCGGCGATCCGTTGGGTCAGGGCTGAATAGCGCATCTCGCTCTCCTTGGGCACGCATTCCAACAACCCTAACTCAAATCACAAAGCGCGCCACCATCGCATTCAAATCCACCGCCAGGCGCGACAGCTCATGGCTGGCGGCGCTGGTCTGGTTGGCCCCGGCGGCCGACTGGGTGGCCAGGTCGCGGATATTCACCAGGTTGCGATCGACCTCGCGGGACACCTGGGCCTGCTCTTCGGAGGCGCTGGCAATCACCAGGTTGCGCTCGTTGATCAGGTTGATCGATTCGGCGATCTGCTCCAGGGCCACGCCGGCGGCGCGGGCCATTTCCAGGGTGCTCTGGGTGCGCTGGTTGCTTTGCTGCATCGACTGCACCGCCTCGCCCGTGCCGTTCTGGATGCCGGCGACCATCTTTTCGATTTCCTGGGTCGATTGCGCGGTGCGATGAGCCAGGGCCCGCACCTCGTCGGCCACCACCGCGAACCCGCGCCCGGCCTCGCCGGCGCGGGCCGCCTCGATGGCTGCGTTGAGGGCCAGCAGGTTGGTCTGCTCGGCGATGGCGCGGATCACGTCGAGCACCTTGCCGATGTCGCGGCCCTGGGTGGCCAGGCCTTCGATCATCAGCGAAGTGCTCTGCACGTCGTGGGTCATGGTCTGGATCGCGTCGACGGTTTCCACCACCCGATCGCGGCCTTCGCGGGCGGCCTGGGTCGACTGGTGCGAGGCTTCGGAAGTCGACACCGCGTTGCGCGCCACCTCTTCCACGGCGGCGGTCATTTCATTGACCGCAGTGGCCGCCTGTTCGATTTCGTTGTTCTGCTGCTGCAAGCCACGGGAGGCTTCCTCGGTGACCGCGCTGAGTTCTTCCGAGGCCGAGGCCAGCTGGGTGGCCGAGCCGGAGATTTGCTCGATGGTCTTGCGCAGGTTGCCCTGCATCTCGTTCAGCGCCACCAGCAGGCGGGCCGGCTCGTCCTTGCCGTCGACCTCGATGGCCTTGGTCAGGTTGCCCGCGGCGATGGTCTGCGCGGCCAGCAGCGCGCGGTTCAACGGGGTGACGATGCTGCGGGTCAGCAGCAGGGCCAGCACCACCGTGAGCAGGGCCGCGACCACCGCCACGGCGATGATGCCGGTGATGGCGCCGTGGTAATGCTCACCGGCCAGGTCAGACGCCTGGGTGGCCCCGGCCTTGTTGATCGCCACCAGTTTGTTCAGCTGTTCGCCCATCTGGTCGGTGCCGTCCTTGATCCGCGTATTGATCAGGGTGCGCAGCTCCTCGAGCTTGTTCTGTCGCGACAGCTCCAGCATGTCGTTCTGCGCTTGCAGGTACTTTTCCAGGGTGGCCGCGAAGGTCTTGTACAGGGCCACTTCCTCTTCCCCCGCCGGCAAGGCGGCGTAGCTGGCCTGGGCCTGCTTGAGCTTGTCCACCAGCACGCCAATGCGCGTCTGCGCTTCCTGCAGGCCGGCCGGCTCGCGGTTGACCAGTACCCGGAACGAGAGAATCCGCAGGCGCAGCACGTTTTCGGTGACGTTGCCGAGGAACCCTACGCTGGGCAGCTGGTTGCTTTCCATTTCCAGGGAGGCCTGTCGGATGATCGACATGCGGTTGACGGCAAACACACCCAGCGCGATGACCAGCAACGCGATGAACGCAAAACCGAGGAAAGCTCGAGGCGCGATATTCATATTACGTAGGGACATAGGATGACTCTCGGGATATTGAGGACTGCGAGCATCCATGCACTGAACCCTGTCGCCAGCGGCGGCTGGCGGCCTGACAGGTGGGCGCCACTGTTGTAGTTGGTCTGTGGGCCTAATAGCGATATCGGCCGGGCTTTAGGTTTTTTGCAGGCCCCGGAGAAAATATTTTTCGTCGCCGCGAAAGTGTTTCAACGATGAAACGGACGGCCTGCCGGATCGGTTCCGCGTCCATGACCTGCTCCATGACCAGCCCCATGAAAAGTGCAATTCATTCGCCGGAAAAGCCATTCAGTCGCCGCCCCGTCCTGCCCATCATGGGGCCCAGCTCATAAAGACAACCGATAACAACAATGACTGGAGTGGATGATGAAACCCGAAGACTTCCGTGCCGAGACCAACCGCCCGCTGACCGGCGCCGAATACCTGGCCAGCCTGCGCGATGATCGCGAAATCTACATTTATGGCGACCGGGTCAAGGATGTGACCCGCCACCCGGCGTTCCGCAACTCCGCCGCCTCCATGGCGCGCCTCTATGACGCCCTGCACGACCCCGAGACCAAGGACAAGCTGTGCTGGGCCACCGACACCGGCAACGGCGGCTACACCCACAAGTTCTTCCGCTCGGCGAAAAGCGCCGACGACCTGCGCCAGCAGCGCGACGCCATCGCCGAGTGGTCGCGCCTGACCTACGGCTGGATGGGCCGCAGCCCGGACTACAAGGCCGCCTTCGGCAGCGCCCTGGGGGCCAACCCGGAGTTCTACGGCAAGTTCGCGGACAACGCCCGCACCTGGTACAAGCGCATCCAGGAAGCCTGCCTGTACCTCAACCACGCCATCGTCAACCCGCCGATCGACCGCGACAAACCGGTGGACCAGGTCAAGGACGTGTTCATCTCGGTGGACGAGGAAGTCGAAGGCGGGATCATCGTCAGCGGCGCCAAGGTGGTGGCCACCAACTCGGCCCTGACCCACTACAACTTCGTCGGCCAGGGTTCGGCGCAGCTGTTGGGGGACAACACCGACTTCGCCCTGATGTTCATCGCGCCGATGAACACCCGCGGCATGAAGCTGATCTGCCGCCCGTCCTATGAACTGCAGGCCGGCATGACCGGTTCGCCGTTCGACTACCCGCTGTCCAGCCGCTTCGACGAGAACGACGCGATCCTGATCATGGACAAGGTGTTCATCCCCTGGGAAAACGTGCTGATCTACCGCGACTTCGAACGCTGCCGGCAGTGGTTCCCACAAGGCGGTTTCGGCCGGCTGTTCCCGATGCAGGGCTGCACCCGGCTGGCGGTCAAGCTCGACTTCATCACCGGGCTGCTGGTCAAGGCCTTGCAGTGCACCGGTTCCCTGGAGTTTCGCGGGGTGCAGGCGCAGGTTGGCGAGGTGGTGGCCTGGCGCAACCTGTTCTGGTCGCTGACCGACGCCATGCACGGCAACGCCAGCGAATGGCTCAATGGCGCCTTCCTGCCCAGCGCCCAGGCCTTGCAGGCCTACCGGGTCCTGGCGCCCCAGGCCTACACCGACATCAAGAAGATCATCGAGCAGGTGGTGGCCAGCGGCCTGATCTACCTGCCGTCCGGCTCCCGCGACCTCAAGGACCCGATGCTCAACCAGTACCTGAGCACCTATTGCCGGGGTTCGGCGGGCATGGGCCACGAGGAGCGGATCAAGATCCTCAAGCTGCTGTGGGACGCCATCGGCACCGAGTTCGGCGGCCGCCACGAGCTGTACGAAATCAACTACGCCGGCAGCCAGGACGAAATCCGCATGCAGTGCCTGCGCCATGCCCAGGCCACCGGCTCGATGAAAGCCATGACCGATCTGGTGGACCAATGCCTGGGCGACTACGACCTCGACGGCTGGACGGTGCCGCACCTGACCAATCCGGACGACATCAACATGCTCGACCGCATCCGCCAGTAAGCGCCGTCCGACCTGAATGACCCGCGGGGCGCCCCCCGATTGCCGGCGCCCGCGGGTTCACCCGAGGAATCTGTCATGACTCAACTCGATCCCAAGCAACAGGCTTTTCGCGATGCCATGGCGCACATGACCGCGGCGGTCAACGTCATCACCAGCAACGGCCCGGCCGGACGCTGCGGCATCACCGCCACCGCGGTCTGCTCGGTCACCGACAGTCCGCCCAGCCTGATGGTCTGCGTCAACCGCAACAGCGCCCTGAACCCGGTGTTCAAGCGCAACGGCCAGCTCTGCGTCAACGTGCTCTGCGGTGAACACGAAGAGGTCGCCCGGCACTTCGCCGGCATGACCGGAGTGGAGATGGAGCAGCGCTTCAGCCTGCACCCCTGGCGCGACGGCCAGGGCGCCCTGCCGGTGCTCGACGGCGCCCTGGCCAGCCTGCAGGGACGCATCACCGAGGTGCAGGAAGTCGGCACCCATTCGGTGATGCTGGTGCAGCTGGATGAAATCTGCGTGCGCGAACACGGCGACTCGCTGGTGTATTTCAGCCGTGGTTTCCATCGTTTGCAGCGGGCCGTCCAGGCGGCGTGATCTACAGCTCTTCTGATCTTCTGTAGGAGCGGCCGGTCGACGCTCGATTGCTCGCGATAAATCTACAACGATAACGCGCGTTGTCAGGTCCATCGCCGCTGCGCGGCTATCGCGGGCAAGCCTCGCTCCTACAGAAGCCAATATCTCCGCCAGGCCTCCCCTTCATCCTGCATCTGTAGGATAGCGATCCCCCGCCAACCCGACGATACTCGTGCCCAGGCCCTGCCCACGTCCCTGGACGTTCCGGTCCCTACTGACTCCGTGACGAAAACAATAAGAACGTCGCACAGAGGAACACCCGATGAGCCGTCATGATCATGCTCACGCCAGCCTGCTGGAAGCCTTCAGCTCGCTGACCCTGGAGTTGCAGCGCCTGGCGCAGCACAAGGACATCGAACATTTCCATGGCCATGCGCTGAACCGCATCGGCCAGTTGCTGCCCTTCGACAGCGCCTGGTGGGGCCGCGCCGCGTTGATCGACGGCCTGCCGGAAGAACACAGCTCCTACCTCCATCACTTGCCCCCCAGCTACCTGCCGGACTGGCAGTCGATCAAGCACGTCGACGTCACCGTCGGCCGGGTCCATGCCCACCCGGGCCGGGCGGTGATCGTCGACATGCGCGACCCGGCCAACGGCCCCGGCCTGAACTGGCTGGGCACGACCTATGGCATCGGCGAGCTGCTGTGCGTGGTGTACATCGACCCGCAGACCCACCTCAGCGACCACCTGGCGCTGTACCGCGCGCCCGGCGCCAAACGCTTCGACGCCGACGACTGCCTGCTGCTGAACAACCTGATGCTGCACCTGGTGGCCGCGGTGTCGGCCAACCAGATCCGCACCCTGGTGGCCATGCGCGAAACCCTCACCAGCCCGCGCAACCTGGCGCTGGCGGTGTGCGACCAGCGCGGCACCCTGCACTGCGCCGAACGCGGCTTCGTCGACCTGCTGCTCGGCGAGTGGCCGGACTGGAGCGGCCCCTGCCTGCCCGTGCCCATGGTCGATGGCGGTTACGAAGGCCGGCACCTGCAGTTCGAGGCCTCGCCGGTGGGCGACCTGTTCCTGCTCGCCGCCCGCGGCCGCACGCTGCTGACCCAGCTGAGCCCACGGGAAAACGACGTGGCCCTGGGCTTCGGCGAAGGCAAGACCTACAAGGAAATCGCCCGCGAGCTGGGCCTGTCGCCGAACACCGTGCGCCATCACATCCGCGCCATCTACAACAAGCTCGGGGTCAAGGACAAGACCCGCATCGCCCATCTGCTGCACGCCCCACCCGACTGACGTTTACCTCCCTCGCTGACTGACTTTCGCGCTGTCGTTTTGACGGCCACGGGCCGCTGTTGCCCTTTTTCCAGCCACTGCCGCGTACCGGCGAGCACTTCGCCGCACAACAACTCAAAGAAGAGACGTTACGCCCATGACCAGAACGCTTGCGCACCACACCGCCCTGGCCTTCACCGGCGCCCTGCTGAGCCTGAACGCCAGCGCCGCCGACCTCAACGCCCGTGACTTCTTCGGCGCGCCCTCGGGCACCAGCCTGGGCGTGCTGTACCTGCCGGCGACCCGCGCCGACGACTTCCACGGTCCTGCCGACAGCACCGGCAAGGCCGAGCTGAAGGTCAACGCCCTGGCCTATCGCCAGGTATTTTTCACCGACATCTGCGGCACCCTGTGCACCCCGCAATTCATCGTGCCTTTCGCCGATATCGACGCGCGCCTGCCCGGCGCCAATCGCCACACCGGGGAAAGCGGCTTCGGCGACCCGCAGGTCGGCGGCACCCTGTTTTTCATCAACGACCCGGCCAGCCGAACCTACAGCGGCCTGCTGACCCTGATCACCCTGCCGGTGGGCGAATACCACGGCGACAACCCGGATGTCTCGCCGGGCGCCAACCGCTGGGGCGCGACCTTCGTTTACAACTACACCCAGGGCGTCGGCGAGAAGTGGGTGCTGGAAGCCAACCTCGAAGCCCAGCTCTACGCCAAGAACGACGATTACTTCGGCAGCGACCTGAAGCAGGACCCGCTGTACCGCCTGCAAGCCTTCGCCTCCTATGACTTCACCAGCAGTACCTATGGCGCCCTGCGGCTGATCCACGCCGACGGTGGCGAGCTGCGGATCAACGACCAGCGCATCGACGACACCCACAAGCGCTACACCCAGGTCGGCTTCGAGGTCGGCCACTGGCTGGACCAGCAGAACCAGCTGATGTTCGGCCTCTCGCAAAACGTCGCCACCCGTAACGGCTACCACGGCACCGACGCCTTGCTGCGCCTGGTCCACGTGTTCTGAAGCGTTTTTCCGGAGCTACCCACCATGACGACCCCCATGATCGACAAGAGCCAGGCGCTCACCGGCGAGCAGCCGCACACAGCCTCATCCCTGGCTTTGCTGGCGGCCATCGTGCTGTTCGCCGCCATCACCCCGACCATCCTCATGACCGCCCCGGCGGTGGCCGCGCAACTGGCCAGCCAATGGCAACTGAGCCCGTCGCAGATCGGCGACCTGTTCTCCACTGAACTGGGGGCCATGAGCCTGGCCACCCTGCCCGCC
The DNA here is from genome assembly GCF_002843625.1 of Pseudomonas sp. 09C 129. NCBI lineage: Bacteria > Pseudomonadati > Pseudomonadota > Gammaproteobacteria > Pseudomonadales > Pseudomonadaceae > Pseudomonas > Pseudomonas sp. 09C 129. The sequence goes on from NZ_CP025261.1 coordinate 4,235,324, forward strand.
TTCTGGTGGCTCAAGCGCGTCGACTGGCGCCGCGCGGCGCTGCTGGCCGGGGCGCTGTTCATAGTCGCCAACCTGCTGTCGATCTGGGCCCAGGGTTATGGCGCGCTGCTGGCCCTGCGTTTCTGCAGTGCCCTGGCCGGCGGTTCGCTGATGATCATCTGCCTGTCCAGCGCCGCCTCCACCGCCAACCCCAGCCGGACCTACGGCCTGTGGGTCATGGGCCAACTGGTGGTCGGGGCAATCGGCCTGAGCATTCTGCCGCGGTTGTTCGAGCATTACGGCCTGGCGGCCTGCTACCTGCTGCTGGCGCTGCTGATGAGCCTGTGCCTGCCCCTGGCGCGCTACTTTCCCCAGGGCGCGCCGCCCCCGGAAAAAACCGCGGGGCAGGCAGCCGCCGCACCGAAGTGGAAGGCCCTGTGCGGCATTCTCGGCATCCTCGGCTTCTATATCAGCCTCAGCGGGGTCTGGACCTTTATCGGTTCGATCAGTGCCAAGGCCGGCATCTCCGCGCAAGCCAGCGGCGAGCTGCTGGCCGTCGCCACGGTCATGGGCATCGTCGGCGCCGGCTGCGCCTCGCTGATCGGCAATCGCCTGCCGCGCCTGCTGTTGCTGCTGTTCGGCTACAGCCTGATGGCCGGCTCGGTGCTGTTGCTGCTGGGCGCGCCGCCCCTGGCGCGCTTCGCCCTCGCCGCCCTGGTCTTCAAGTTCACCTGGACTTTCATCCTGCCGCTGATCCTCGCCTGCCTGGCCGACCTCGACCGCTCCGGCAAGCTGATGAACGCCTCCAACCTGGTGATCGGCGGCGGCCTGGCCATCGGCCCCGCGCTGGCCGGGCGGTTGATCGAAAGCACCGGTGGCTTCCAGCCCCTGCTGATCGGCGGGGCCGGCCTGACCCTGCTGTCGCTGGCGCTGATCCTCGGCTGCCGGCGCAATCCCTGAATCCCCTGAACCCCTGTAGCCGCTGCCGAAGGCTGCGATAGGTCCGAAGGACCTCTGGCGCCCGGGAGATCCCAGCGACCGTTCCGGTCGATCGCAGCCTGCGGCAGCGGCTACAGATTCCCTCATAGATGGAGATGCCCATGACCCGTAAAACCGCGTTTTTCTTCGATGAACTCAGCCTCTGGCACAGCGCCGGGCTGCATGCGCTGACGCTGCCGGTGGGCGGCTGGGTGCAACCGCCCGCCGCGGCCGGGCACGCCGAATCGCCGGAAACCAAGCGCCGCCTGAAAAGCCTGCTGGACGTCTCCGGCCTGACCCGCCAACTGCAGGTGCGCAGCGCCACGGCCGCCACTGAGGAGGACCTGCTGCGGGTGCACAGCGCCGAGTACCTGCAACGCTTCAAGGCCCTGAGCGAGGCCGGTGGCGGCGAACTCGGCCCGCAAGCGCCGATCGGCCCGGGCAGCTACGAAATCGCCCGGCTCTCCGCCGGCCTGGCCATCGCCGCGGTGGACGCGGTGCTCGGCGGCGAAGCCGACAACGCCTACTCGCTGTCGCGTCCGCCGGGGCACCATTGCCTGGCCGACGGCGCCATGGGCTTCTGCTTCCTGGCCAATATCGCCATCGCCATCGAGGCGGCCAAGGCCAGGCGCGGCCTGGGCAAGGTCGCGGTGATCGACTGGGACGTGCACCACGGCAACGGCACCCAGTCGATCTTCGAGGAGCGCGGCGACGTGCTGACCCTTTCCCTGCACCAGGACGGCTGCTTCCCGCCCGGCTACAGCGGCGAACAGGACCGCGGCCGCGGCGCCGGGCTGGGGGCCAACATCAATATCCCGCTGCTGCCCGGCAGCGGCCACGATGCATACCTGCATGCCCTGCAACGCATCGTGATCCCGGCCCTGGAGCGCTTCGAGCCGGAGCTGATCATCGTTGCCTGCGGCTACGACGCCAACGCGGTCGACCCGCTGGCGCGGATGCTGCTGCACAGCGACTCGTTCCGCGCCATGACCCGCCAGGTGCGCGAAGCCGCCGAGCGCCTGTGCCAGGGCCGCCTGGTGCTGGTGCATGAGGGCGGTTATTCCGAAGCCTATGTGCCCTTCTGCGGGCTGGCGACGGTCGAGGAGCTGGCCGGCGTCAGGACCGCGGTGACCGACCCGATGCTGGAGTTCGTGCAGCTGCAACAGCCCAATCCCCGGTTCCAGGCCTTTCAACGCCAACTGATCGATGATCTGGCGCAAACCTTCTTCAACGACTGACCCGTACCTCAACCACCTTGTAGCCGCTGCCGAAGGCTGCGATCGACCGGAACAGGCGTAGCGATCTCCCGACCGCAGGAGGTCCTTCGGACCTATCGCAGCCTGCGGCAGCGGCTACAGGGTTTTGCGGACTTCGCTTGGGGTCTGGCCGTAATGGGTCTTGAACGCCCGGGCGAAATGGGCCTGGCTGGTGAAGCCGTGGCGGTAGGCGATTTCGCCGATATCCAGGCCGGCTCCCCGTGGGCTGCTCAGCAGGTCATGGGCCTGTTGCAGGCGTTTTTCCAGGATAAAGCGGCTGGGCTGGCTGTCTTCCAGGGCGAACAGGCGGCTCAGGTGCCGTGGGGAAATGCCGGTCTGCGCGGCCACCCGCTCGCAACTCAGGCCAGGATCGGCCAGCTGTTCGCTGATGCACTGCTTGGCCGCCAGCAGATAGGACGCGCTCAGGGCATTGATCCGCCGCCCTCCCGCCTGCCCGGCGATCAGGCTGGCCAACAGCTCCAGCGCCTGGTTCTGATAACTCTCGGCGTCCTCGCTCAGCGGCTGCTGGAAAAAGCCTCCGGTGCGCTCGCCCAGAGTGCGCAGCAACAGGCGCTGCACGCCGCTTTGCCCGCCGATCTTCAGCGGACGGTCGAAACGCTTGAGGCAGCGCTCGGCGAACAGTGCCTGGGGAATGTCGTAAATGAACTGGCGCATCGGCCCGGAGAACCCGAACAGATAGGGTTTGTCGGTGCGGTAGACGATCAGCTCGCCCGGTTCGAGCAACTGGCAGGCGCCATCCTGATAGAAGAACGAGCCGCTGCCGGTGACGAAGGACACGAACACCGACTCCTTGGGCACCGCGCGGATCATCGAGTTGTCACGCTCGACCACGTGCTCGTTGCCCTCGATCCGCGCCAGGCGCATGCCCTCCAGCTGCAGGTTGTCCTGGCTGGCGGCAAAACCGCTTTCACAAAAGGAAGTGCATTTGAGGCCGACCAGGGTGGAGGCGTTGTAGTCCTCCCAGAAGGCCAGCCGCTGATCCAGGGCGATGCTCTGGGTGCAGGCATGCCGGGTTTCGAGCAAGGCGCATGGAGACATTTTTATTCTTCTCATGGCTAGGAAGCATTCCCGGTCGGCAAGGCAGTGACCGGATTCCGAGGCCGCGACAGGTGGCGCTCGCGGCGATTCATTAACATATGAAGCTTATGCCCTGTCAACGTGAAACGCAGTGGGCACAAGTCGATTGCCAGGGTAAACGGCGTCCCTGAAGCCTGTAGGAAAAGTCTCGTCCGATCCAGTCAACAATCCCGTCCGATTGGATAAAACCCCGCCCGCGCGCCGCGCCTAAAGTCGCCTCGACTCCCACAACGAATAGAGGCCGACCATGCCCGAAGCCGCCCGCCGTGAATTCTGGAAAGACTTGCAACCGATCGCCAATTGCTTCAAGCCGGACGCCAAGCCCGAGGTCTACCTGGCCAATGCCGCCAGCGACGACCTGAAGCTGTATGTGCCCTTCACCGAAACCGTGTCCTCGCGGCCGCTGTGGATCTCGCCGAGCGAGAACCGCTGGTGCGACATCCTCATGGCCAGCAGCGCTGGCCTGGTGAACCGGCATTACCACCCCCACGAGGTGTTCGCCTACACCCTGTCCGGCAAGTGGGGCTACCTGGAGCACGACTGGACCGCCACCGCCGGCGACTTCGTCTACGAGACCCCGGGCGAAGGCCACACCCTGGTGGCCTACGAGCACGAGCAACCGATGCGCGCGTTTTTCATCGTCAAGGGCCCGCTGATCTGGCTCGACGAACAGGGCGAGCCGGACGGTTACTTCGACGTGCACTCCTACATCGCCCTGTGCCGCGCGCACTACGAAAAGATCGGCCTCGGCGCGGCCTATATCGACACGCTGTTTCGCTGAAGTCTCGACTTCACCTGTCCCTCCCGCGGAGAACGACCATGGCTTACAACAACAATAAAGCCGGTTACGAGAACATCCTGCTGGGCGTGCTGTTCCTGACGTTCGGCTTCGTCTTTTTCGATCGCCTGGCCCTGTCCTTCCTGTTCCCCTTCATGGCCGACGAGCTGCAACTGAGCAACAGCCACCTGGGCATGCTGTCGTCGATCCTGGCCCTGGCCTGGGCGGTGTCCGGCGCGCTGGTCGGGGCCTGGTCGGACCGCCGTGGCAAGCGCAAGCCGCTGCTGATCGTCGCGGTGATCCTGTTTTCCCTGTGCTCGGCGCTGTCGGGGCTGGTCACCGGTTTTCTCAGCCTGCTGCTGTTCCGCGGCATCATGGGCCTGGCCGAAGGGCCGATCCTGCCGCTCTCGCAATCGCTGATGGTGGAGGCCTCCTCGCCCCATCGCCGGGGCCTGAACATGGGCCTGCTGCAAGGCTCGGCGGCCGGGCTGCTGGGCGCGGTGATCGGCCCGCCGGTGCTGATCGCCCTGGCCGAGGCCTACGGCTGGCGCCATGCCTTTATCGTCTCGCTGATCCCCGGATTGCTGATCGCCCTGCTGATCTGGCGCTATGTGCGCAACGACGCGCCGCCGGCACCGATCACGGACAACGCTCCTGCTGCTCCGGTCAACCGCCTGGCCCTGCTGAAAAGCCGCAACATCGTGCTCTGCACCCTGATCAGCTGCGTGTTCCTCACCTGGTTCGTGATCCTCATCTCCTTCACCCCGACCTTCCTGGTCAAGGTCCGTGGCTACAGCCCGGCGAGCATGGGCACGGTGATGAGTTGCCTGGGCGGCGCCTGGGTGCTGTGGGGCTTCGGCGTGGCGGCGATTTCCGACCGTTTCGGCCGTCGCCCGACCCTGGTGCTGTTCTCGCTGATCGCCGCCTGCTGCCCGATCGCCCTGCTCTACGCCAACGGCCCGCTGCTGATGGGCGTGCTGATGCTGCTGACCTACACGGGCCTGGGCTGCTTCACCCTGTTCATGGCGACCATCCCGGCGGAAACCGTGCCCCGCGAGGTCATGGCCACCGCCCTGGGCATGATCATGGGCATCGGCGAGCTGGTGGGCGGTTTTGTCTCGCCGACCATCGCCGGCTTTGCCGCCGACCGTTTCGGCCTGTCCATCGTCATGTGGATCTCCTGCGGCGGCGCCCTGCTGGCGGCGCTGCTGGCGCTGTTCCTCAAGGAAACCGCGCCGGCGGTCCTGGCGCGCGGCCGCCGCGCCGAACCTTCCCCCTCTCCTGTCCTGCAAGGAAACCAGCCATGAAAGCATTGCGTTGGCATGCCGCCCGCGACCTGCGCCTGAGCGATCTGCAACTGCCACAGCCCGGCCCGGGCGAGGTACTGGTCCAGGTGGCCTACTGCGGCATCTGCGGCAGTGACCTGCACGAATACGCCGACGGCCCGCACTCGATTCCGCAACAGGTGCCCCACCCGCTGTCCGGTTGCCGCGCGCCGCTGACCCTCGGCCACGAGTTCTGCGGCCAGGTCCTGGCGGTGGGCGCGGGCGTCGACCGGGTCCGGGTCGGCAGCCGAGTGGCGGTGGAGCCGGAGTACCGCTGCGGCGATTGCCAGTACTGCCACGCCGGCCAGTACAACCTCTGCCAGTCCATGGGGTTTATCGGCCTGATGGGCGACGGCGGTTTCGCCGAACAGGTGCTGGTGCCGGCCTACATGCTGCACCCGCTGCCGGATTCGGTGAGTTTCAAGCAGGCCGCGGTGCTGGAGCCGGCGGCGGTGGCCTTTCACGCGCTGAACCAGAGCAGCCTGCTGGCCGGTGACAGCTGCGTGGTGTTCGGCCTCGGTCCTATAGGCCTGCTCTTGATCCTGCTGGCGCGCCTGCGCGGCGTGGAGCGGATCTTTGCTGTGGACATCAGCCCGGAACGACGGCGACTGGCCCGCGATTTCGGCGCCCAGGAAGTGCTCGATGGCCACGCCGCCGACCTGTCGCAACGCCTGCACGAACTGAGCGGTGGTGGCGTCGACACGGCCTTCGAGGCCGCCGGCAGCCAGCAGACCCTGAGCCTGGCCCTGCACTCGCTGCGCAAGGGCGGCGAGGTGGTGCTGGTGGGCCTGATGGGCGAGGTCAGCGTCGATGCCTTCCACCTGGTCAACCACGAGCTGCGCCTGCTCGGCAGCGTGGGCTATCGCAACGCCTACCCGCCGCTGATCGAGCTGCTGGCCAGCGGCCGCCTGGACCTGACCCGCGCCGTGACCCGCTGCGTGACCCTGGACCAAGCCGTGGAGCATGGCTTCGAAGCGCTGCTGCGGGACAAGAGCCAGATCAAGGTGCTGGTCAATCCCAACCCCGAACTGGCCAAGGCATGACCTGTAGCCGCTGCCGCAGGCTGCGATCGAGGACGCAGTCCTCGCCAGCGCAATCGGCAGCCTCCTGGTAACCCGTTGGCGAACGCTGCGCGTCCGATCGCAGCCTTCGGCAGCGGCTACTCACAAAAACAACAAGAAACGAGTATCGACCATGAAAAGCACTCCCCTGCTGTGCCCGCTGCTGGCGGCGGTCCTGTTCACCCATTTGTGCCAGGCCGAGACACCGGCACCCGGCCGCGAAGGCCCCCTGACCGGGCTCGGCGAGCAACTGGCCGGCTACGGCATCCGACCCCATGCGCAGTTCTGGAGCCTGTCGATGAAGAATCTCGACACCGGTCCGCGGGAACACAGCTTCGGCAACAGCGGCGACCTGTTCGTCGGCGCCGACTTCGACCTCGATACCCTCGCCGGCCTTACAGGCGCGGCCGTTCATTTCGAGGAAACCTTCTTCATCCTCGACACCGCCACCGGCCAGCCGACCTCGCGCAACTGGCAAGGCGCCGCCGGCAGCTACTTCGCCGGCGCGCCAATCCACAACGACATCACCAGCAACCAGCTGAGCCTGCTGACCTACCAGCAGACCTGGCTCGACGGCCAAGTCGACATGAGCCTGGGGCGCACCAACGCGCGGCGCTACTTCTATATCTACAACTGCGAAACCGTGGTCACCTGCAACGACCCGATCATCGATTCGTCCACCGGCATCCTGCCACCGCCCTACGGCAGCTGGGGCGGCTACCTGAAGTACCAGGCGACGCCGGGGTTCTATGTGCATGCCGGTGCCTTCGAATCGAACCCGGTGGACTACCTGAAAAAACGCAAGGGCCTGGACTTCAGCACCGACGACGCCAGCGGCACCAGCCTGCTGCTGGGCATCGGCAGCAAGCACGACGGCGCCTACAGCGCCCACTATGAACTCAATGGCTACTACAACACCGCCAAGCAGCACGACCCGCTGACCGGCGCCAGCGAGCACGGCACCGGTGGCGCCTTCTTCAAGTTCCAGCAAGGCTTCTGGCGGGCCGACGGCGGCCAGGGCACCGCGCCCCAGGCGCTGCTGGCGTTCGGTTCGCTGTCCCTGGCGGCCGACGACAAGCAGCCCTTCAGCCATTTCGCCGAGATCGGCCTGACTTACCTGGCGCCCTTCGACCGCGTCCAGGACAAGCTCAACCTCAAGGCCAGCTATCTGCGTCTCAACGACCACCAACTGCGCTTCCAGCAACAGGCGCGGATCGCCAACGACGGCGACCCCAGCCTGGGCGAACGCAACGTGTACGCCATCGAGGCCAACGGCCACTTCGCCCTGACCCGGCACCTGGCGCTCGAACCCAGCGTGCAGTACCTGATCAACCCGGACAACTTCTACAACCCCGAGGCCCGCGAGCTCAGCGGCAACGGTTTTGTCGTCGGCCTGCAAGTCATGTACGACGTCGGCGCGGCGCTGGGGCTGTAAACCTGCTTTTCACTGCCAACGAGGTATCTCCCATGACTGACTCCGCCCCGCGTTCGTTCGACTACATCGTGGTCGGGGCCGGCTCGGCCGGTTGCGTGCTGGCCAACCGGCTGTCCGCCGACCCGCAGCTCAGCGTCTGCCTGATCGAAGCCGGCCCCAGCGACCGCAGCCTGTTGCCCGGCGCCTATGTGCGCACCCCGGCGGGCATCATCCGCCTGATCGCCAACCCGAAGTGGAACTGGATGCACCAGTTCAGCGCCCAGGCCGCCAGCGGCGAGCGCCCGATCCCCTGCCCCCGCGGCCGGCTATGGGGCGGCTCCAGCGCGATCAACGGCATGATCTATATCCGCGGCCACCGCAGCGACTACGATCGCTGGGCCGCGGCCGGTAACCAGGGCTGGAGCTACGACGAACTGCTGCCGTACTTCCTGCGCTCGGAGCATTTCGAGCCCGGCGCCTCGCCCTGGCATGGCCAGGGCGGCGAACTCAACGTCGCCGCGCAACGCAGCCCGAGCCCGGTCAATGAGGTGTTCTATCAGGCCGCCGAGGAACTGGGCTGGCGCTACAACCCGGACTTCAACGGCGATGAGCAGGAAGGCTACGGCCCCTTCCACGTCACCCAGATCAACGGCGAGCGTTGCAGCGCCGCGCGGGCCTTCCTGTACCCGGCGCTGTCGCGGCCCAACCTCAGCGTACTGAGCTCGACCCTGACCCACCGCGTGTTGCTGGAGGGCAATCGCGCCTGCGGCGTCGAGGTCAGCCAGGATGGCGCGGTGTTCCGGCTGCAGGCCCGGCGCGAAGTGATCCTCAGCGCCGGGGCGATCAACTCGCCGCAACTGTTGTTGCTCTCCGGCATCGGCCCGGCCGAGGAACTGGCGCGCCATGGCATCGCCCAGCGCCATGAACTGCCGGGAGTCGGCCACAACCTGCAGGACCATCAGGACGTGGTGCTGATGTACCGCTGCGACAGCGAGCTGACCTACGGCGTGTCGGCCAAAGGCCTGCTGCCCCTGGCCCGTTCGCCCTGGCAGTACCTGAGCCGGCGCAGCGGCCCGCTGACCTCCAATACCGTGGAGTCCGGCGGTTTCCTGCGCCTGCATCCCGAGGACGCCGCCCCGGAGCTGGGCCTGATCGTCGCCCCGGCGCTGAAAAACCAGCCCCAGCGCCTGGTGCCGCTGGGCCATGGGGTCAGCCTGCACATCGCGGTGATGCACCCGCACAGCCGTGGCCAGGTCCGGCTCAACTCCGCCGATCCCCATGACAAGCCGATCATCGACAGTCACTTCCTCAGCCACCCGGAAGACCTGCGCAAGCTGGTGGCGGGCGTGCGCCTGGTGCGCCAGCTGGCGGCGAGCCAGGCCTTCTCCCGGCACCTCAAGGGCGAGCTGGTGCCCGGCCCGCAGGTGGAAAGCCAGGCGCAGATCGAGCAGTGGATTCGCGACAACCTGGGCACCGTGTTCCACCCGGTCGGCACCTGCAAGATGGGCCATGACGCCCAGGCGGTGGTCGACGACCAGTTGCGGGTCCACGGCGTGCAGGGCCTGCGGGTGGCCGACGCGTCGATCATGCCGAGCCTGACCACCGGCAACACCAACGCGGCGGCGATCATGATCGGCGAAAAGGCCGCGGACCTGCTGCTGGGTAAAGCACCACCGACGATGGAAAGCCCTGTTCGCCTGGAAGAGCCGGCATCCACCCTGGCGATTGGCTGAAAAGCCCCCTACGGGTTTCGTGTTCGCGCGCCGAATCCGCAGCCGCTGCCGCGGCTGCGATCGAGGTGGGCGGCATTCCGACGAAGTCCTCGCAAACCTGGGCCCGCGGTTTACCAGGAAGAACGGGGCGTCCGGTTTACGGCCGTTGGCCGATCGCAGCCTCGCAGGCTCGGCAGCGGCTACGGAGCGTCCTTGTCGACAGCGATTCGGCATCGCACCGGCAGGTGCTAGCCCACGGGTCGGCGGCTATCTGGATTTTGATGCCGTTCAAACATATAGTTGTATTGCACAACTACCAAGGAGCCACGCCATGTCCTCCCCTTCGCCGCTGGTGGATCAGATCCGCAATGAATCGCGCAAACTGGTGCGCGAGCTGGGCTTTATGGGCGCCACCCTGGCCGGTTCCGATCTGCCGCCCTCTGCGGTGCATGCGCTGATCGAACTCGACCTGCACGCCCCGCTCACCGCCGCCCAGCTGGGCAAGACCCTGAACCTGGAGAAGTCCTCGGTCAGCCGCCTGCTGGGCAAGCTCATCGAGCGCGGCGATATCCAAGAAAGCCCCAGCCCCACCGATGCCCGGGAAAAGCACCTGGGCCTGACCGCCAGCGGGCGCAAACAGGTCGCCGCGCTCCATGCCTTTGGCAGCGCCCAGGTGCAACAGGCGCTGCGCCTGCTGGCACCCCGCGAGCAAAGCCAGGTGGTCGCCGGACTGCGCCGTTATGGCCAGGCGCTGCAGGCCTGCCGCCTGGGCCATGCGCAGATCGCCGCGGCCATCCCGAGCGTGCTCCGTGGCTATCGGCCGGGCATGATCGGCCGCATCACCGAACTGCATGCGCATTACTACTCACGCCTGGTGGGTTTCGGGCAGTTCTTTGAACAGCGCGTCGCGGCGGGCCTGGCGGAGTTCAGCGAGCGCCTGGACAACCCCGATAACGGCGTCTGGCTGGCGGTGCTGGACGAGCAGATCGTCGGCTCGATCGCCATCGACCTCGGCGACACCGCGGATCGCCCTCAGGCCGACAGAGTCGCCCATCTGCGCTGGTTTATCCTCGACGAGGCGGCCCGCGGCACCGGCACCGGCCGCCTGCTGCTCAAGGCGGCGCTGGAGCATTGCGACCGGGTGCGGGCAACCTCCTGCTATCTGTGGACCTTCAGCGGCCTGGACGCCGCCCGGCACCTGTACGAAGCCTTCGGCTTCCAGCTGGTGGAGGAACAGCCGGCGGCGCAATGGGGCAAGACCGTGCTGGAACAGAAGTTCGCGCGCCGCCATCCCGGCCTGGCCTGAAACGCCTCAGCGGTTGGCCGGCGGCGCGATGTTCCACAGCCGCGGCCAGTCTTCGGAGGACAAGCCATTGCAGGTCGGCATCTGCCGGTAATCGCTGAGCTGGAAGCTTTCGCCGTCGAACAGCCAGTGTCCGGTTTCACCACAGTCGCCGATGCCGCGCGCCAGATAGAAGGTGGTCAGCACCCCGGTCTTGGGGTCGTAGTGGGCGCCGCCCGAGCCGTCCGCGTTGTTCATGGGCAAGGCCTGTCGGCGCAACTCCTCGAGCTGCGGCGGGTTGCCGCGCGACCAGCTGCTGATCAGGTAGTCGCAGTTGTAGGCCGCGCAGTCGCTCAGCACCACCGTCAACGCCCGCTGCGCGGTCAGCGGATAGACCTCGACCTGGGGCTCGGCCACAAAGTCTTCATCGTCGTTGGGCGTGCCTGGCGCGGCGAATTTCACCGCGGCCGCCGAGATCCGCGTGCGTTGCGCCGCCGTCAGTTCCGGTGCCCCCGGATAAGCCCGCAGCTGAGCCGGCAGCGGCCGCGCCGGCACCTCGCTGGCCGGACGCTGACCTGGCCGCCACAACGCCGTCACGCCATCGACCCGGCCCTGTACCGAGTCCATCAACAGCAGCGCCGCCGATAATCCGGACAACGGCACCCGGGCTTCGTCGTTCCCCTCCAGCTTCAGTTCCTCGGCATTGCGCAGGCGTTCCAGCCACTGACGGGCCCGGGCCGGGTCGGCGATTTCATAGCGGGTAACCTGGATCTGCGCGCCTTTCTTCTCCGGCAACAGCACCAGGGCGTCCAGCAGCTGTGGCTCCAACGGCTGGCCGTCGAGGCGCAAGGCCGTCAGCTCGGCGGGTTCGCCGCGCTGGTCCAGGCGTATCTCCAGCGGGCCGTCGGGGCCGGCGCGACGCTGGATGTGCAGGGTCAGGCTGCTGTACTGCACACCGTGCTCGCCGTTGGGCGCGCTCAGGGCGTGGCAACTGCGCAGGTTGTCGCAGCCGGTGATCCATTCCTTGGTCTGGCGCAGCAACGGCACCTTTTCCGCGGCGTCCTGCGCCATCGCCTGGGCGGCGCTGGCGGTCAGCAAAAGAACCATCAGGGTGCGCTGCAACATGGGACTTTCCTTGTCGGGCAAAAGCGCCGATTGTCCCACGCAGCGCGCTGGCGCTCCCAGCTTTTTTGCCCTCAGGGCGAGGGTTTCGCCGCGCCCTGGCGCGCCCGGTATTCCCCGGGCGTCATCTTCGCGTAGCGCTGGAAGAACCGGCTGAAATACGCCGGGTCCTTGAACCCCAGCTGGTAGCAGATTTCGTTCACCGAACTGGCGGTGAACAGCAGCAGGCGCTTGGACTCCTGCATCAGGCGCTCGTACACCAGGCGTTTCGACGGCAGGTCGGCGATACGCCGGCAGACATCGTTGAGGCGCGCCTCGGTGACGCCGATCTGCCCGGCATAGCGCGACAGCGGCCAATGCTCCAGGTAGCGGGCTTCGATCAGTTCGTTGAAGCGATGGAAGATCTGCAGGTCTTCATGCCGCGCCGGGCGGGCCTTGAGGGAATTGGCCGAAAGCCTGAGCAGGCTGATCAGGATCAACCGGGTCAGGGCCTCCAGCGCCGGCGCATGCCCGGCGCCCTGCCCGGCGACTTCCTCCTGCAACTCATCGAACAGCAGCGCCAGGCGCCGAGCCTCGCCGGCGAACCCCGGGTCCAGGCGCGCCAGGGCCACGCAGGCCGGCGCCACCTGGGGGCCGCTGGCGAGGCGGCTGTCGGCTTCGATCAGCTCCCACACCAACTGCTGGCGCACGGTGAGCACGTGGCCTTCGCTGTCGGCCTCGGTGACGAAGGAATGGGCAATGGTCGGCGGCGTGAGGAAAAACATCGGCCCCGATTCCAGGTATTGCTGGTCGTCGAGGTAGACCCGCACCGCGCCGCTTTTCACGTAGTGCACCTGGAAAAACCGGTCGTGACGGTGCACCGGCATGTTGCGGCCGAAGAACCCGGCCAGATTGCTCAGCTTGTCGTAATGCACCTGCGAGTCGGCGTAACGCTGGTCGTAGACCTGGCCGATGTTGATGTTGGGGATCGGCTGGCGATCGCTCATGGTGGTATGTCTCTTTTTTTGCTCGCGGCGCTTTTTATTTTCGCCCGCGACGCTTTTATTTTTTACCCACGGCAAGCGCCCACATCCTGCGTGATTCGCGGCCTGTTCACCAGCACGCGGCGGACAGTTCGAGGTCTGCTCCTGGCCGGTGCTTGACGATCGTTAACATATTAAATATAACGTTAACACATTAACGAAATCACCTCGTCTTCCGCGATGCTCAGGAGAAAACCACAATGAGCCGTGCACTGCATGAAGTCGCCACCGGCACCCTGTTCGGCGTCGCGCTGAACTACCAGGGCCTGTTGCGCAGCCACCTGGAATCCTTCACCCAGCCGCCCTACCAGAAGCCACCGGTCAAGCCGGTGCTGTTCATCAAGACCCCCAACACCCGCAATGTCCATGGCGGCGCCGTGATCTATCCGCAAGGTGTCGAGCGCCTGCAACCGGGCCCGGCGCTGGGCGTGGTGATCGGCAAGAGCACCAGCCGGGTCAGCGTGGAAAACGCCCTGCAGCATGTGGCCGGCTACACCATCGTCAACGAATTCAGCCTGCCGGAAGACAGCTACTACCGCCCCGCCGTCAAGGCCAAGTGCCGCGACGGTTTCTGCGCCTTCGGCCCGGAACTGGTGCCCGCGGCCCAGGTGCGCGATCCCCATGACCTGGAACTGAAACTGTGGGTCAACGGTGAACTGCTGCAACGCAACAGCACCGCCAACCTGGTGCGCGGTATTCCCCAGCTGATCGCCGACATCAGCGAGTTCATGACCCTGCACGAGGGCGACGTGCTGATCACCGGCACCCCCGAAGGCCGGGTCGACGTCAAGCCCGGCGACCGCATCGAAGTGGAGATCAGCGGCCTGGGCCGTCTCGCCAATCACGTTGTCGCTGAAGAAATAGCCGCCGAATAAGGAGCCGCCATGAAACACGCCCGCATCCGTTATCAAGGCCAGGTCCACGACGTCGTGGTCAATGCGCCCAACAGCGTGAAACTGGCCGATGGCCGTGTGCTCGCCGAGGATCAGGTCGAGTGGCTGCCCCCGGCCACCGGCAGCATGTTCGCCCTGGGCCTGAACTACGCCGACCACGCCGCCGAACTGGCCTTCAAGCCGCCGACCGAACCGCTGGTGTTCATCAAGTCCCCCGGCACCTACACCGGCCACAACCAGATCACCTGGCGCCCGGACAACGTCGCCTACATGCACTACGAGTGCGAACTGGTGGCGGTGATCGGCAAGACCGCGCGCAACGTCAAGCGCGAGGACGCCCTGGATTACCTGGCCGGCTACACGGTGTGCAACGACTACGCGATCCGCGACTACCTGGAAAACTACTACCGGCCCAACCTGCGGGTGAAGAACCGCGACGCCACCACCCCGGTCGGGCCGTGGATAGTCGACGTCGCCGACGTGCCCGAGCCGAACCGGCTGAAGCTGCGCACCTGGGTCAACGGTGAGTTGCGCCAGGAAGGCAGCACCTGCGACATGATCTTCGACATCCCCTACCTGATCGAATACCTGTCCAGCTTCATGACCCTGCAACCCGGCGACATGATCGCCACCGGCACCCCCGAAGGCCTGTCCGATGTGGTGCCCGGCGACGAAGTGGTGGTGGAAGTCGAAGGCGTCGGCCGGCTGGTCAACCGCATCGTCAGCGAGGCGGAGTTCTTCAGGATCAAGACGCAACACGACACGCAACGGGCGGCCAAGGAGCACGCATAAATGATCAAACACTGGATCAACGGCCGCGAGGTCGAAAGCCAAGACACCTTCGTCAACTACAACCCGGCCACCGGCGAAGCCATCGGTGAAGTGGCCAGCGGCGGTGCCGAGGAAATCGCCCAGGCGGTCGCGGCGGCCAAGGAAGCCTTTCCGAAATGGGCCAACACCCCGGCCAAGGAACGCGCGCGGCTGATGCGCAAGCTGGGCGAGCTGATCGATCGGAACGTGCCGCACCTGGCGGAGCTGGAAACCCTCGACACCGGCCTGCCGATCCACCAGACCAAAAACGTGCTGATCCCGCGCGCCTCGCACAACTTCGACTTCTTCGCCGAGGTCTGCACCCGCATGGATGGCCACAGCTATCCGGTGGACGACCAGATGCTCAACTACACCTTGTACCAGCCGGTCGGCGTCTGCGCGCTGGTGTCGCCGTGGAACGTGCCGTTCATGACCGCCACCTGGAAGACCGCGCCGTGCCTGGCGCTGGGCAACACGGCGGTGCTGAAGATGTCCGAGCTGTCGCCGCTGACCGCCAACGAACTGGGGCGCCTGGCCCTCGAAGCCGGCATTCCCAATGGTGTGCTGAACATCGTCCAGGGCTACGGCGCCACCGCCGGCGATGCCCTGGTGCGCCACCCGGACGTGCGCGCCATTTCCTTCACCGGCGGCACCGCCACCGGCAAGAAGATCATGCAGACCGCGGGGCTGAAAAAGTACTCCATGGAACTGGGCGGCAAGTCGCCGGTACTGATCTTCGAAGACGCCGACCTGGAGCGCGCCCTGGATGCGGCGCTGTTCACCATCTTCTCGCTCAACGGCGAACGCTGCACCGCCGGCAGCCGGATCTTCGTCCAGGAAAGCGTGTACCCGCAGTTCGTCACCGAGTTCGCCGCCCGCGCCAAGCGCCTGATTGTCGGTGACCCGCAGGACCCGAAGACCCAGGTCGGCTCGATGATCACCCAGGCCCACTACGACAAGGTCACCGGCTATATCCGCATCGGCATCGAAGAAGGCGCCACCCTGCTCGCCGGTGGCCTGGAGCGCCCGGCCAACCTGCCGGCGCACCTCAGCCGTGGCCAGTTCATCCAGCCGACGGTGTTCGCCGACGTCGATAACCAGATGCGTATCGCCCAGGAAGAGATCTTCGGCCCGGTGGTCTGCCTGATCCCGTTCAAGGACGAGGCCGAGGCGCTGCGCCTGGCCAACGACACCGAGTATGGCCTGGCCTCCTATATCTGGACCCAGGACATCGGCAAGGCCCATCGCCTGGCCCGTGGCATCGAGGCCGGCATGGTGTTCATCAACAGCCAGAACGTGCGCGACCTGCGCCAGCCGTTCGGTGGGGTCAAGGGCTCCGGCACCGGCCGCGAAGGCGGCGAGTACAGCTTCGAGGTGTTTGCCGAGATCAAGAACATCTGTATCTCCATGGGCAGCCACCACATCCCGCGCTGGGGCGTGTAAGGTTTTGCAATCCTGTAGCCGCTGCCGAAGGCTGCGCTCGTCTCGGAACGAGACGCCGCTCTTTGAAGTCCCTGCGGGACTTATCGCAGCCTTCGGCAGCGGCTACGGGCCGAACAATAAGATGTTTCAGGAGAAGCACCATGGGCGAAGTCGTCATGGCCGCCAAGGTCTGCCACGTTCCATCGATGTACCTGTCCGAACTGCCGGGCAAGCACCACGGCTGTCGCGAAGCGGCGATCGCCGGGCACAAGGAAATCGCCCGTCGCGCCCGTGAGCTGGGGGCCGACACCGCCGTGGTGTTCGACGTGCACTGGCTGGTCAACAGCGGTTACCACATCAACTGCGGCGAGCACTTCAAGGGCACCTACACCAGCAACGAACTGCCGCACTTCATCAAGAACATGGACTACGACTACCAGGGCTGCCCGGAGCTGGGCGAGCTGATTGCCGCCCAAGCCAATGCTGCCGATGTGCGCACCCTCGCCCACAACATCCCCAGCCTGGAGCTGGAATACGGCACCCTGGTGCCGATGCGCTACATGCACATGGACGTACCGCCGGAGCAGCATTTCCAGGTGATTTCCATCGCCGCCTGGTGTGCCTGGCACAAGCTCGAAGACAGCTTCACCTTCGGCGCCGCGGTGCGCCGGGCCATCGAGAAGAGCGACCGCAAGGTCCTGGTGCTGGCCTCCGGCTCGCTGTCGCACCGTTTCTCCGACGACCGTGAGGCCGAAGCCAACATCCACAACTGGACCCGCGAGTTCGACAAACAGATGGACCTGCGAGTGGTCGAGCTGTGGCAACAGGGGCGCTTCCGCGAGTTCTGCTCGATGCTCCCGGACTATGCCGAGCACTGCTTCGGCGAAGGCCGGATGCACGACACCGCCATGCTCCTGGGCCTGCTCGGCGGCCCCGAATACAACCGGCCGGCGGAAATCGTCACCGCGCCTTTCGGCAGCTCCGGCACCGGCCAGATCAACGCCATTTTTGAGATTTGAAGCAGCGGCAAGCTGCAAGCCACAAGCCGCAAGAGGGTTATCTTGCCGCTTGCAGCTTGTAGCTTGTAGCTTGCCGCTGCCTCCAAAGGAGGCCCCTATGCCGCATTTCATCGCTGAATACACCGACAACATCGAGCAAGCCGCCGACCTGCCAGGGCTGTTCGAGAAGGTCCATGACTGCCTCGGGGCCAGCGGCGTGTTTCCGCTGGGTGGCATCCGCAGCCGCGGCGTGCGCCTGGACACCTGGCGCATGGCCGACGGCAAGCACGACTACGCCTTCGTCCATATGCGCCTGCAGGTCGGCGCCGGGCGCGACCTGGCGACAAGACGCAAGGTCGCCGAGGACCTGTTCGAGATCATCAAGGCGCACTTCGCCGAGCTCCAGGCCCAGCGCCTGCTGGCGCTGTCGTTCGAAATGAGCGAGCTGGATGCCGAGCTGAACTTCAAGCACAACAACGTGCATGAGTTTCTCAAGCGGCAAGCGTGACCTGTAGCCGCTGCCGCAGGCTGCGATAAGGCCGAAGGCCTTCAGCGAGCTTGAAGTCGCTGCGGCCGTCCCGGCCGATCGCAGCCTGCGGCAGCGGCTACAGAGTCCGTGCCCTATCGACAAGAACAATAAAAGAGACCCGCCCATGTCCAGCTCGACCCTTGCCCTGCCCAGCGCGGTGGAGACCAACGACACCTATCGCCGGATCACCTGGCGGCTGATGCCCCTGCTGTTCACCTGCTACATCTTCGCCCACCTGGACCGCATCAACATCGGCTTCGCCAAGTTGCAGATGACCCAGGACCTGGGCTTCAGCGACAGCGTCTACGGCTTCGGCGCCGGTCTGTTCTTCATCGCCTATGCGCTGTTCGGCGTGCCCAGCAACCTGGCATTGGACCGGGTCGGGCCGCGCCGCTGGATCGCCACCCTGATGGTGGTCTGGGGCCTGCTGTCCAGCGCCATGCTGCTGGTGGACAGCGCCGCCGGCTTCTACCTGTTGCGCTTTCTGCTGGGGGTGGCCGAGGCCGGGTTTTTCCCCGGCATCCTGGTGCTGCTCAACCGCTGGTTCCCGGCCAGCCGCCGCGGCCAGGTGACCGCGTTGTTCGCCATTGCCGTGCCCATGGCCGGGGTGATCGGCGGGCCGCTGTCGGGCTGGATTCTCGAAAGTTTCCATGACCTGGGCGGGATGCGCGGCTGGCAATGGATGTTCCTGATCGAAGGCCTGCCGGTGGTCCTGCTCGGCCTGGTGGTGCTCAAGGCGCTGCCGGAAAGCATCGACAGCGTCGCCTGGCTGAGCACCCCACAAAAGCAGCAACTGCACGCGGCCCTGAGTGAGGAAGAACAGCACAAGCCGATCACCCGCTTCGCCGGCATCCTCCAGGACAAACATATCTGGCTGCTGGTGTGCATCTATTTCGCAGTGATGCTGGCGGTCAACACCATCGCCTTCTGGATGCCGACCCTGATCCACCACGCCGGCATCGCCCGCGACAGCCGCGTCGGCATGCTCAGCGCCCTGCCGTACCTGGCCGGCTGCCTGTTCATGATCGGTGTCGGCCGTTCCTCCGACCGCCTGCGCGAACGGCGCTGGCACCTCGGCGTGCCGCTGCTGATGTCCAGCCTCGGCCTGATCGTCGCAGGCGTCGCCCCGGACAACGCCTGGCTGGTGATGGCCGGGCTGCTGGTGGCCGGCATGGGCGCCAGCGCCGCGCTGCCGATGTTCTGGCAACTGCCGCCGGCCTTTCTCGCCAGCAACACCCAGGCCGCGGGAATCGCCCTGATCAGTTCCTTCGGCAGCATCGCCGCCTTCCTCGCGCCCTACCTGATCGGCGTGGTCCGCGACGCCACCCAGAGCGCCAGCCTCGCCCTGTATGCCCTGGCCCTGCTGATCGCCTTCGGTGCCTGGCTGGTATTGCGGGTGCCAGCCCTTATCGTCAATCCCCAGGAGAAGTAACCATGCTCAGCACTTCGGACATCCAGCAGGCCGCCGCCCGCCTCGACGCCGCCGAACGCAACCGGGAACAGATCGCCCAGCTGTCGCTGGAGTTTCCCGGCATCACCATCGAGGACGCCTACGCCATCCAGCGCAGTTGGGTGGAACACAAGATCCGCGCCGGGCGCAAGCTGGTCGGGCACAAGATCGGCCTGACCTCGCGGGCCATGCAGGTGTCGTCGAACATCACAGAACCGGACTTCGGCGCCCTGCTGGACGACATGCTGTTCGAGGAAGGCAGCGACATTGCGTTCCAGCGCTTTATCGTGCCGCGGGTCGAGGTGGAACTGGCGTTCATCCTCGGCAAGCCGCTCAAGGGCCCGAACTGCACGCTGTTCGATGTGCTCGACGCCACCGAATGGGTGATCCCGGCCCTGGAGATCATCGACGCGCGCATCCAGCAGGTCGATCCGCAAACCCAGGCCACGCGCAAGGTGTTCGACACCATTTCCGACAACGCCGCCAACGCTGGTGTGGTCATGGGCGGCCGCGCGGTGCGCCCCAACGATATCGACCTGCGCAAGGTGCCGGCGGTGCTCTATCGCAACGGCGTGATCGAGGAGTCCGGGGTGTCCGCCGCGGTACTCAACCATCCGGCCAAGGGCGTGGCCTGGCTGGCCAACAAACTGGCGGCCTACGACGTCGGCCTGGAGGCCGGGCAGATCATCCTCGGCGGTTCCTTCACCCGCCCGGTGGCGGCCCGACCCGGCGATACCTTCCACGTCGACTACGATCAGCTCGGCAGCATCGCCTGCCGTTTTGTCTGAGGAGAACGCTCATGCAACTGCCGATCAATCATTTCAAGCAACGCCTGCGCCAGGACGCGCCGCAGATCGGCCTGTGGCTGGGCCTGGCCAATGCCTATTGCGCGGAGCTGGCGGCCAACGCCGGTTTCGACTGGCTGCTGCTGGACGGCGAACACGCGCCCAATGACCTCAACAGCCTGCTCGGCCAGTTGCAGGCCATCGCGCCCTACCCGGTGCAAGGCATCATTCGCCCGCCGGTGGGCGACACCGCACTGATCAAGCAACTGCTGGACATCGGCGCCCAGACCCTGCTGATCCCCATGGTCGAAAGCGCCGAGCAGGCCCGGCAACTGGTGCGCGCCATGCGTTATCCGCCCGCGGGCATTCGTGGTGTCGGCAGTGCCCTGGCCCGGGCCTCGCGCTGGAACAGCATTCCCGGTTACCTGGACCAGGCCGACGAGCAGATGTGCCTGCTGCTGCAGATCGAGAACCTCGAAGGCATGGCCAACCTGGATGCCATCGCCGCCCTGGATGGGGTCGATGGCCTGTTTATCGGCCCGGCCGACCTCTCGGCGTCCATGGGCCATCGCGGCAACCCGGGGCATCCCGAGGTGGTCGCGGCGATCGAGGACGCCATCGCGCGCATCCGCAAAGCCGGCAAGGCGGCCGGGATCCTCAGCGCCGACCGGACATTGGCGCAGCGCTATATCGAGCTGGGGGCGAACTTCGTCGCCGTGGGAGTGGATACCACGGTGCTGATGAAGGGCTTGCAGGGCTTGCTGGGGCAGTACAAGGAGGTGGCGACGCCTACCTCGGGTGGCGGGGTCTACTAACCCCTGTAGCCGCTGCCGAGCCCCGCGAGGCTGCGATCGGTCGCGCAGCGGCCGCAACGGGGCCAACGCGGTTATCCAGACCCAAAGCAATCACAGGTTTTGCGCCTGCTGCGCAGTCGTTCGCAGCCTCGCGGGCTCGGCAGCGGCTACAGGTCTGCGCCCGCAATGGCCTCAACCCTGGCGCGCCGCCAGGCGCCAGACCCGGGCGATGTCCGCCGCCCTGTCGCGCAACAGGCGAGGGGCCTCGGCACAGGCCTGCTCCAGAGGCATGGGGCCGCTGGCCAGAGCAAAGGCCGCGTCCACCCCGTGTTCATACATCTGCTCGTAGCCTTCGCCCAGGGTCCCGGCGATCACGATCACCGGCACCTGGTGCTGCTTGGCGATGCGCGCCACGCCAAAGGGGGTCTTGCCGCGCAGGGTCTGGGCATCGAAACGACCTTCGCCGGTAATCACCAGGTCCGCGCCCTGCACGGCCTCGGCCAGCCCCACCAGCTCGGCCACCACTTCCACCCCCGGACGAAACCGCGCGCCGAGGAACGCCTTGGCGGCGAACCCCAGGCCGCCGGCGGCGCCGCTGCCCGGCTCGTCGCGCACGTCCTTGCCCAGCACCCGCGCGGCCTGGTCGGCGAACTGGCCGAGGGCCCGGTCCAGCTGTTCGACCTGCTGTGGCGACGCACCCTTCTGCGGGCCAAAAATCGCCGAGGCGCCGTGAGGACCACAGAGAGGATTGTCGACGTCGGCGGCGATCTCGAAACGCACCTCGGCCAGCCGTGGATCGAGGTGGCTCAGGTCGACCCGCGCCACCCGCGCCAGGGCCAGGCCGCCCAGGGGCAAGGCCTGGCCATCGCGATCCAGCAGGCGCACGCCCAGCGCCTGCAAGGCACCGCTGCCAGCGTCGTTGGTGGCGCTGCCGCCGATGGCCAGGATCACCCGCCGCGCGCCGGCATCCAGGGCCGCGCGGATCAGCTCGCCGGTGCCGAGGGTGCTGCTGGTGCAGGCATCGCGCTGGCCCGGCGGCACCAGTTGCAGGCCACTGGCCTCGGCCATTTCGATGATCGCGGTGTGGCTCTGCGGCAACCAGCCCCAACGCGCCTCCACCGGTGCGCCCAGCGGTCCCTGGACCCGGGTGGTACGCAACTGGCCCTCACAGGCATCGAGGATCGACTCCACGGTGCCTTCGCCGCCGTCCGCCATCGGGCACTGGATCAGCTGCGCGTCCGGCCACACCCGCGCCAGGCCGTCGGCGATGGCGCTGGCCACGCCAGAGGCACTCAGGCTGTCCTTGAAGGAGTCGGGGGCGATGATGATTTTCATGGGCTATCTCCGGTTCTTATGGCGCCCATGCTGCCAGTTGGCCGCGACCTTGACCCCGGTCCGCTGCACAAGTGTGGGGCGGCTTTATTGTTCATTTTCACAATAGCTGCATCGCCCGCGTCTGTAGCCGCTGTCGAGCCCTGGCGAGGCTGCGCACGACCGCGCAGCGGTCGCAGAACCGCGCCACACCGATAGACAGACATACCGCGTCGCCGGGTTTACGGGGCGCTGCCCCGATCGCAGCCTACGGCAGCGGCTACAGGGCCTGGCATTACAACGGGGATGGCTCGGTCTGCGGCAACAGCTGCACCCCCAGGTACAGCGCCAGCATGCCGTCGAGCTTGAGCGGGTCGACGCCGCTGAGTTCGGCGATGCGTTCCATGCGGTAGCGCAGGCTGTTGCGATGGATGCCCAGGGCGTCGGCGCAGGCCTGGCTCTGGCCGTCGTGGTCGCACCAACTGCGCAGGGTCGCCAGCAGCTGGCCATTGCTGTCCTTGGCGATGACCTTGTGCAAAGGGCTGAGCAACTCGTCCAGGGCATCGTCATTGCGGTGGCGCCAGAGCATCACCGGCAGGCGGAAACGATTGAGGGTCAGCAAGCGCGATTGGGGCAGCACATCACGGCCATAGGCGAGCAAGTCGCCGACCCGCCGGTAGCAACGGCGCAGCCCCGCCAGCCCGTCGGCCTGGCCGCCCACGGCAATGCGCAGGATGTTCCAGCCCAGGCTGTCGAGCTTTTCCAGCAGTCGCGGGTTATCGACACTCAGGGTCGCCGGCCGGCACCACAGCAACGAGGACTTGGCCGAGCTGACACACCAGCTGTCCGGGTAACGGGACATCAGCCAGGCACTCAGGGCCTCGACGGTCTGCGCCCCGCCCTCCTGGGGCTGTCCCAGTTCGAACAGATAAGGCGTGCGCGGCAACTGCGGCTTGAGGCCCATCTGCTGCGCCTCGTCCACCAGCCGCGGCGAATCCCCACTGTCGCTGAGCAACAGCGCCAGCAAGTCGTCGCAACGCTGGCGGCGCCATTGCTGTTCGGCCTGCTGGTGGCGCTGGCCCACCAGCATCTCGGCGGTCATGCGCACCAGCTCGGCATAGGTGCGCAGCAGTTCCGGCTCGCCGGTGATGCCCAGCACGCCGATCAGCCGCTGGTCGTGCAGCAGCGGCAGGTTGATCCCCGGCTGCACGCCCTTGAGGTGCTTGGCGGTCTGCGCGTCGATCTCCACCACCCGGCCGTTGGCCAGCACCAGTTGCGCGCCTTCGTGGCGGGTATTGATGCGCTCGGGCTCGCCGCTGCCAAGGATCAGGCCCTGGCTGTCCATGACGTTGACGTTGTAGGGCAGGATGGCCATCGTCCGGTCGACGATATCCTGCGCCAGGTCGTGATCCAGTTCGAACATAGCGGCGTGTTCCTAGGAAGGCGGGCTCGGGTGCGATGGCGAAGGCTTGTTCACCGGCACAGGGGAAGCCGGCAAAGCCTGTGCGCCGGCACAAAGACAGCGGCCCATGGGGTGACCGAGACTCTCGGGGCGATCAACGTTAACCTCGCATCGCAAAAAATCATAATAAAGAGAGACACGCCATGTCACAGAGCGCCGCTGCCACCCTGGCCACCGATGACGATAAAAACGCCGTCTACAAGCGCATCACCCTGCGCCTGATCCCCTTCATCTTCATCTGCTACCTGTTCAACTACCTGGACCGGGTGAACGTCGGCTTTGCCAAGCTGCAGATGCTCGATGCCCTGAAATTCAGCGAAACCGTCTACGGCCTGGGTGCCGGGATCTTCTTCATCGGCTACGTGCTGTGCGGCGTGCCGAGCAACCTGGCGCTGAACAAGTTCGGCCCGCGGCGCTGGATCGCGCTGATGATGATCGCCTGGGGCACGTTGTCGACCTGCCTGCTGTTCGTCACCACCCCGACCCAGTTCTACAGCCTGCGCCTGCTCACCGGCGCCGCCGAAGCCGGCTTCTTCCCCGGCGTGGTGCTGTACCTCTCGCAGTGGTTCCCGAGCTTTCGCCGCGGGCGCATCATGGCCCTGTTCATGTCGGCGATCCCGGTATCCGGCCTGCTCGGCAGCCCGTTCTCCGGCTGGATCCTCAACCACTTCGCCGCGGGCCAGGGCGGCATGGCCGGCTGGCAGTGGATGTTCCTGCTGCAGGGCATCCCCACGGTGATCCTCGGCGCCCTGGCGTACTTCCTGCTCAATGACAACTTCGCCCACGCCAAGTGGCTGAGCCCGCAGGAACGCGCGCTGCTGGAAGCCGACCAGGCCGAAGACGCCGCGAGCAAGCCACGCACCAGCGGCGACTCCCTGGCAGCGGTGTTCAAGAACCCGGCCATCTGGGCGTTCGGCCTGATCTACTTCTGCATCCAGAGTGGCGTGTACGCCATCAACTTCTGGCTGCCGTCGATCATCAAGAACCTCGGCTTCAGCGACAACCTGGTGATCGGCTGGCTCAGCGCCATTCCCTATCTGCTGGCGGCGCTGTTCATGCTGATGGTCGGGCGCTCGGCCGACCTGCGCCAGGAACGCCGCTGGCATTTGGTAGTACCGATGCTGATGGGCGCCATCGGCCTGGTGATCGCGGTCAACTTCGCCGCCAACCCGACCATCGCCATCCTCGGCCTGACCCTCGCCACCATGGGCGCCCTCACCGGCCTGCCGATGTTCTGGCCGGTGCCGACCGCGCTGCTCAGCGCCGGCGCCGCCGCGGGGGGCCTGGCGCTGATCAACTCCATGGGCCAGATGGCCGGATTCCTCAGCCCCTACATCGTCGGCTGGGTCAAGGACAGCACCGGCTCCACCGACGCCGCGCTGTACCTGCTGGCCGGTGTCATCGTCGCGGGTAGCCTGCTGGCCCTGCGCATGACCCGCACGCTGAAACGCTGAGCCATACCTCCGAGCCTGCCACCGGGCCTGCCCTCTGGCGGGCCCGGCTTCCCGGGACAAACCGCGGTTTGTCATCGCCTCGCTACAAAAAGCAACAGCCGACCTCAGCGCCCCCATGGTATATCGGACAGACGTCCGGCCGCGGCAGTTTTCCATTGGCTGGATCGATTGATGACTCCCTCGCAGACCTTACCGAAGGAAGACCCACACGATCATGACCGCGCCCATCTCCCTCGCCCGCCTCGGCGATATCCAAGCCCTCGAACAACAGCAGCCCCTGGCCCGGCGCAATCTTCCCGCCAGCACCTATCAACTGTTGCAACGCTCGGCCAGCCGTTTCGGCGAGCGCACCGCCCTGACCTTCCTGCCCCAGGGCAGCATCCAGGACCAGCCCTGGAACATCAGCTACGCCGAGTTGTTCGCCCAGGTCACCCGTACCGCCAACGCCCTGCACCGGCTGGGCATCCGCCCGGGCAAGGCGGTGTCGTTCCTGCTGCCCAACCTGCCGCAGACCCATTACGTGATCTGGGGCGGCGAGGCCGCCGGGATCGTCAACGCCATCAACCCGCTGCTGGAGCCTGCGCACATCGCCGAACTGGTCCGCGCCTCGCGCACCACGGTGCTGGTGACCCTGGCGCCCTTCCCCGGCACCGACCTCTGGCAAAAGGTCGCCAACCTGCGCGAGCGCCTGCCGGAGCTGGAGGCCATCGTCACCATCGACCTGGCCAACCTGCTGCCCGAGCCGCAACGCAGCGCGATCCAGAGCCAGCGCCCGGCGATGCCGGAAGGCGTGCTGGACTTCGACAGCCTGCTGGCCGCCTGCCCCGCCGACCACCTGGAAAGCGGCCGGGTGATCCAGACGGACGACATCGCCTCGTACTTCCACACTGGCGGCACCACCGGCACACCGAAACTGGCGCCCCACAGCCACCTCAATGAAGTGGTGATGGCCGAGATCATCGGCCTGCACGGCGACTACGACAGCAACGATGTGCTGCTCTGCGGGCTGCCGCTGTTCCATGTCAACGGGGTGATGGTCACCGGCCTGTCCGCCTTCCACCGCGGCGCCCGGGTGCTGCTGGCCGGCCCCCAGGGCTACCGCAACCCGACCCTGATCAAGGATTTCTGGCAGTTGGTGGAGCGTTATCGGGTCAGCTGTTTCAGCGGCGTACCGACCATCTATGCGGCCTTGCTGCAGGTGCCCAACGACGGCATCGATGTCTCCAGCCTGCGTTTTGCCGTGTGTGGCGCCGCGCCCATGCCGGTGGAACTGATCCGTCAGTTCGAAGCGCGTTCGGGGCTGAAGATCATCGAGGGCTACGGCCTCACCGAAGGCACCTGCGCCACCAGTTGCAACCCCCAGGACGGCGAGCGCCGCCCCGGCTCCATCGGCCTGCGCCTGCCGTACTGCGAGGTCAAGATCGCCGTGCTCGACAGCGACGGCCATTACCTGCGCGACGCCGCCACCGACGAACCCGGCAACGTCTGCCTGCGCGGGCCGACAGTGTTCAAGGGTTATCTGCAGGCCGACAAGAACCAGGGCCTGTGGCTCGACGGCGGCTGGTTCAACACCGGTGACCTGGGGCGCATCGACCGGGATGGCTACATCTGGCTGACCGGGCGCAGCAAGGACCTGATCATCCGCGGCGGCCACAACATCGACCCGCAGATGATCGAAGAAGCCCTGCATCGCCACCCGGCCGTGGCCATGGCCGCGGCGGTGGGCAAGCCGGATATCAAGGCCGGCGAGCTGCCGGTGGTGTACGTCCAGCTCAAGGCCGGCGCCAGCGCCGACCCGACCGAATTGCTGGAGCACGCCGCGCGGCATATCCATGAACGGGCCGCGCTGCCCAAGGACGTCTGGCTGCTTGAGCAGATCCCCTTGACGGCCGTGGGCAAGACCTTCAAGCCGGCCCTGCGCCTGGACGCCATTCGCCGGGTGTTCGAAGACGAGGTGCGCCAGGTTGCCGAGGGCATCCGCGTCGAAGCCCTCAGCGACGAGCGCCATGGACAACGGGTGGATATCCATGTGCCCGGCCTGGATGCCACCCGCCGTGCGGCTCTGGAGCAGCGCCTGAGCGGTTATGCGGTGCGCTACCAGTTGCATTCGGCCTGATTGCCGGCGGCCCCGGCCATCGGGGTCGCCGCGCTTCAAGGCATTCACCTGTAGCCGCTGCCGCAGGCTGCGATCGGTTTGGGCGGCACTCCCTGCGAAGCAGCCGTGACCGGAGAGAAGCCGTTTTGCTGACAGACCGCGTCATGGCTGATGGCGAGTCCTGCGGCCTCGATCGCAGCCTGCGGCAGCGGCTACAGTTTCGGCTTCTGCGCTGACGGAGCAGATGCTTGCGCCCCCCGTATTGGCGCGGCCATGTTTCAGGCCGGCGCGCCGCCGTCCGCCGCATAGCGATACCCCGGATGCAGGTCGGGGCTCGCCGGTGCATCCAGTTCCAGTACCAGGCCACCCGGCATCCGCACGAAAATCTGCCAGGTGCCGTCCTGCGGTACTTGCGCCACCTGATGCGGCAAGCCGCTGGCCTGGACCCGCTGCAATAGCTGCGCGGCATCCTCCTCGGTCCTGAAGGCGATATGGCTGAGCGCGGTCTCGGCGAAAGTCGGTTGCTCGATCACATGCACCAGCGCCTGCCCGTCCTGGTACAGCCAGCGTCCGGGAAAGGGAAACGGCGGGCGCCGTCCAGCCTGCAGCCCGAGCAGGGCCTGGAATGCCTGCTGCAAGGCATCGCCCTCGGCGGTGTTGAAGGCCAGATGGTCGAAGTGCCAGGTCATGACACACCTCCGCCACCGATGACGGCGGTGCGATCCGGCAAGAACGTACTGAGCGTTTTCATGGGGTCACCCTGGTGCGATGGAAGTGACTGCATATTCTCAGCTTGATAATCGAGGAAAAATCCCGGTAAAACGCAAAGATCTTTAAAGGATTTTTAGCAATGAGCTCGATTCTCGACCTTGAAGTCTTCGTCCGTACCGCCGATTCCGGCAGCATTTCCGCCGCCGCCCGCAGCCTGGAATTGACCCCCGCCGCCGCCAGCATCGCCCTCAAGCGCCTGGAAACCCGCCTGGGTATGCGCTTGCTGGCGCGTTCGACCCGCAGCATGCGCCTTACCGAAGAAGGCCGGCGCTACCTGGACAGCGTGCGCGTGGCGCTGGCGGCCCTGGCGGAGGGTGAACAGGCGTTGAAGCAACAGAGCCAGGGCCTCAGCGGCGTGCTGCAACTGGCGGCGCCGTCGGACTTCGGGCGCAACCTGCTGCTGCCCTGGCTGGACGACTTCAAGCGCGAACACCCGCATATCCGCCTGCAACTGTTGCTCAACGACCGGCACAGCGACCTGTTCCGCGAGACCGTCGACGTCGCCCTGCGCTTCGGCGTGCCCAGCGATTCCAGCCTGGTGGCCCTGCCGATCCTGCCCCGGCATCACCGGCTGGCTTGTGCCAGCCCCGATTACCTGGCGCGCCACGGCACCCCGCAGACGCCCGCCGAACTGGGCGAGCACAGTGCCCTGATCTATCTGCGCAACGGTCGCCCCTACAACAGCTGGCATTTCAGCCGCGACGGCGAGGTGCAGGAGGTCCAGGTGCGCGGCGACTACCTCAGCGACGACGGCGAAGTGGCGCGGCGCTGGGCCCTGGCCGGCCATGGCATCGCTTACAAGGCCTGGCTGGATGTGGCCAGCGATATCCGCGCCGGGCGCCTGGTGCCCCTGCTCGGCGACTGGCAAGGCGAAAGCGTGCCGCTCAACCTGCTGTGCCCGCACCGTTTGCAGGTCTCGGAACGGGTGAAGGTGCTGCAACGCTTTTTGCAGGCCCGCTGCCAGCTGCTGGCCGGATAATTCAGATTGCCCCCTACGCCCGTTCTGGTATTTGATGGGCGTCCCATGACCGGTCGCTGGCCGTTGTCGCGCCGGCCTTACCTCACGCACAAGGATTTCGTACATGAGCTATCGCATCCTCGGCCATTCCGGGCTGCACGTGTCCCCCCTGACCCTCGGCACCATGATGTTCGGCGAACAGACCAGTACCGAGGACTCCCTGCGCATCATCGACAAGGCCTGGGACCAGGGCATCAATTTCATCGACACCGCCGACGTCTATACCAGCGGCCGCTCCGAAGAGATCGTCGGCGAAGCCATCGCCAGCCAGCGTGACCAATGGGTGCTGGCGACCAAGGTCGGCTTCGGCCCCGTCGATGGCGTGCCCAACCGCAGCGGCCTGAGCCGCAAGCACATGTTCAATGGCATCGACGCCAGCCTGACCCGCCTGGGCACCGATTACATCGACATCTACTACCTGCACCGCGAAGACCACAACACGCCGCTGGAAGTCACGGTGTCGGCCATCGGCGACCTGCTGCGCCAGGGCAAGATCCGCTACTGGGGCCTGTCCAACTACCGCGGCTGGCGCATCGCCGAGGTGATCCGCGTCGCCGACCGGCTCGGCGTCGACCGACCGGTGATCAGCCAACCGCTGTACAACATCGTCAACCGCCAGGCCGAGACCGAACAGATCACCGCGGCCCAGGCCTACGGGCTCGGCGTGGTGCCCTACAGCCCGCTGGCCCGTGGCGTGCTCAGCGGCAAGTACGCGCCGGATGTCGCCCCCGACAGCAACAGCCGCGCCGGGCGCCAGGACAAACGCATCCTGGAAACCGAATGGCGCGTCGAGTCGCTGCGCATCGCCCAGCAGATCCAGCAGTACACCCAGGGCCGTGGGGTCGGCATGGTCGAGTTCGCCATCGCCTGGGTGCTGAACAATGCCGCGGTCAGCTCAGCAATCGTCGGCCCGCGCACCGAGGAACAGTGGGACGCCTACACCAAGGCGCTGGACGTGAAGATCAGCGCCGAGGATGAAGCCTTCATCGATTCGCTGGTCACTCCGGGGCATGCCTCGACCCCCGGCTTCAACGACGTCAGCCACTTCGTCTCCGGACGCACGCCGCGCTGACCTCCCCCACAGCGGTGGCCCCTTCCGCGGGCCACCTGCTGCCGCGCTGCCGGTCAGTGGCGGCAAACGGGATATTTTCCCGTAACTTGCGATAAATCCGAGTAAACGTCTCGCGCCAAACCCTCTATATTCCCCGCAGTTTTCCCACCATCCCATTTGCCTGGTTCAGGTCACACGAGGACAGCTTGTCTAAAGGTATTGCTCTATCGGTCTTGGCGTCGGTGCTGTTTGCCGTCATGTATTTCTACACCTCCTTGCTGGCGCCCCTGACCGGGGTGGAGATTTTCGGCTGGCGCATGCTGCTCACCGCCCCATGCATGACGGTATTCATGCTGGTGAGCGGCGAATGGCGGCATGTCGGCGCCATCCTCAAGAGACTGCTGGGCCAACCTCTTCTGCTGCTGGCGCTGCCGCTGTCCGCGGCGCTGCTCGGGGTGCAGCTGTGGCTGTTCATGTGGGCGCCGTTGAATGGCTACAGCCTGGATGTGTCGCTGGGGTATTTTTTGCTGCCGCTGACCATGGTCCTGACCGGGCGCATCGTCTATGGCGAACAGCTGTCGCGGCTGCAAAAGATCGCCGCCGGCCTGGCGACCCTGGGGGTGCTCAACGAGTTGTATCAGGTGGGCAGTTTTTCCTGGGCGACGCTCGTGGTGGCCATCGGTTATCCCGTCTATTTCGTGCTACGCAAACGCCTGGCCGCCGACAACCTGGGCGGCCTGTGGCTCGATATGGCCCTGCTGCTGCCGATCGCGCTGTGGTTCGTGCAAGGCGGCGAGCAGGGTTTTGCCGTGGTCGATCAACACCCCTGGCTGTACCTGCTGATTCCGTTGCTGGGGTTGATCAGTGCTTCGGCGCTGGTGGCCTATATCATCGCCAGCCGCCTGCTGCCCTTCAGCCTGTTCGGCTTGTTGAGCTATGTCGAACCGGTGTTGCTGCTGGCCGTGGCCCTGCTGCTGGGGGAAAGCATCAAGGCCGGGGAATGGCTGACCTACCTGCCGATCTGGCTGGCGGTGCTGGTGCTGGTGTACGAGGGGTTCAAGCACTTGATGCGTCAGCGCAGAAGCTGACGCTAGACCTGTAGCCGCTGCCGCAGGCTGCGATCGGTCTGGGCGGCACTCCGTGCGAAGCGGCCGCGACAGAAGACGCGGCTCCCCACAGATCGCATCACGGCCGATGGCGAGTCCTGCGGCCTCGTTCGCAGCCTGCGGCACCGGCTACCGGTCCGCGTTGGGGGTCAGGGTTTGATCTGCTTCAGTTCGTTGAGCAGGGCCAGCAAGGCCTGCATCTTCTCCTCGCCAAACTGCTGCTGGATGCGCTGGTAGTTGATTTCCATGTCGCCGCTCATGGACTCGAAACAGGCCTCGCCCTTTTCCGTCAGGGTGATGAACAGCCGGCGCTGGTCCTCGGGGGATTTGCGCCGGCTGACGTATTCGTCGCGCTCCAGGCGGGTCAGCACGCCGGTCATGCTCGGCGGCAGGATGCAGGCCATTTTCGCCAGTTGATGACTTTCCAGTTCGCCGTTCTGGCGCAGGATGCGGATCACCCGCCACTGCTGCTCGGTCAGGTCGTGCTGGTTGAGGGATGGACGAAAAAACGCCATGGCCGCTTCGCGGGCCTGGAGCAGGGTCAATGTCAGGGAAGGTCTTGGGTTGGTCATGTGCGGGTCGTTCACAGGGCTGGATGGCGACGCGGAGCGCCACAAAGGCCGAACATTAACACATTCACAATCGCCAACCGACAGGCAAGAAAAAGCCCGGTCGAGAATTCCCCGACCGGGCTCGATTGTCAGGCAGGATGCGGCTTAGTCGGTGGACAACACGCCACGACGGACCTGGTCGCGCTCGATCGATTCGAACAGTGCCTTGAAGTTGCCTTCGCCGAAACCATCGTCGCCTTTACGCTGGATGAATTCGAAGAACACCGGGCCCATCAGGGTTTCCGAGAAGATCTGCAGCAGCAGGCGCTTGTCGCCCTCTTCCGAGGAGCCGTCCAGCAGGATGCCCCGCGACTGCAGCTCGTTCACCGGCTCGCCGTGGTTCGGCAGGCGGCCTTCGAGCATTTCGTAGTAGGTATCCGGTGGCGCGGTCATGAAACGCATGCCGATCTTCTTCAACTGATCCCAGGTCTTGATCAGGTCGTCGGTGAGGAAGGCCACGTGCTGGATGCCCTCGCCGTTGAACTGCATCAGGAACTCTTCGATCTGTCCGGCGCCCTTGGACGACTCTTCGTTCAGCGGGATGCGGATCATGCCATCGGGCGCGGTCATGGCCTTGGAGGTCAGGCCGGTGTATTCGCCCTTGATGTCGAAGTAACGGATCTCGCGGAAGTTGAACAGCTTCTCGTAGAAGCCGGCCCAGTAAGCCATGCGCCCGCGGTACACGTTGTGGGTCAGGTGGTCGATGATCTTCAGGCCGGCGCCTTTTGGATGACGGTCGACGCCTTCCAGGAACACGAAGTCGATGTCATAGATCGAGCTGCCTTCGCCGAAGCGGTCGATCAGGTACAGCGGTGCGCCACCGATGCCTTTGATCGCCGGCAGGTGCAGCTCCATCGGGCCGGTTTCGATGTGGATCGGCTGGGCACCGAGCTCCAGGGCACGCTTGTAGGCCTTTTGCGAATCCTTGACGCGGAACGCCATGCCGCACACCGACGGACCGTGCTCGGCGGCGAAGTACGAAGCGACGCTGTGGGGCTCGTTGTTGAGGATCAGGTTGATCGCGCCCTGGCGATACAGGTGCACGTCTTTGGAACGGTGGGTCGCGACTTTGCTGAAACCCATGATCTCGAAGATCGGCTCGAGGGTATTGGGAGTAGGCGATGCGAATTCGATGAATTCAAAGCCCATCAGGCCCATCGGGTTTTCGAAGATATCTGCCATGGTTGGCGCCTCATCATGCTTTTAGAATCAATAGCTTGGAATTAACGGATCGTTAGTTGCTAGCAATGCTGAGGTAGGCAGGTGGCGCGCAAGAGATGCCCCGCACGCTGCGCGCGAGGAAGTCACCGTAAATCAGTTGAAACCCGAGAATCTTCATGTCGACCCTTGT
Organism: Pseudomonas sp. 09C 129; assembly: GCF_002843625.1. Taxonomy (NCBI): domain Bacteria; kingdom Pseudomonadati; phylum Pseudomonadota; class Gammaproteobacteria; order Pseudomonadales; family Pseudomonadaceae; genus Pseudomonas; species Pseudomonas sp. 09C 129. Next base: position 4,268,262 of record NZ_CP025261.1, read on the forward strand.
CTTACCGGCTGGGGGGCGAGGCTTCTGCTGCCAGAAGACTTTATTATTGTATGCGTAACCAGATTCTACACAGCGTAAAACTGTTTGTCCGCACTCTCTATAAAATCCGCTTTTTTTCCAGGCTCGCAAGGGGTTTGTTGCACTGGTAAATGCCCCACAGGATCAACCCGCCGCCCAGGCACATGGCCAGGCTCAGGCGTTCGTCCAGCAGCAGCGCGCCAAGGATCACCGCAGTCAGCGGATTGAGCGCGATAAACACCCCCGAGCGGGTCGCGCCGATCTTGCGCAGGCCGTCGTAATACCAGATATACGCCAGGGCCGAGCCCAGCACGCCGAGGTACAGCAGGCTCAGGCCCTGCTCCAGGGTCAGGCTCGACAGCGCTTCGAGGCGTACCTCGCCGCGCAGGGCCGCGGTGCTGCAGAGCATTGCCGTGCCCAGCAGGATCGAATAGGTCACGGTCTGCAACGGGCCCAGGGTCTGGTTCAGGGTGCGCGAAAACAACGAATAGACGCCCCAGCCCAGCACACAGCCGAAAATCAGCAGGTCCCCGCGCCAACTGCCCGGCCCGCTGGAGAAGGCCCCCGGGTCGCGGCTGAGGATCACCACCCCCGCTCCCCCCAGGCACAAGGCAATGCCGAACAGCTTGGCGCCACTCAAGCGCTCCTTGAACAGCGCCCAGGATGCCAGGGCGATCACCGCCGGATTGAGGGCGACGATCAACGAGGCACGCGAGGCATTGATCGACTGCAGGCCCTCGAAGAAACACAGGTTGTAGAAAAAGATCCCGAAAAACCCCAGCAGCGCCAGCTGGACGAACTGCGCCAGGCTCGGGCGCACCAGGGCAATCCGGGCGATCGCCATGAACAGCAGCAAGGCCAGGCTGGCCAGGAGAAAACGCAGGCTGGCGGCCAACAAAGGCTCCAGGGTGCCGGCCAGCAGGCGCCCGGCGACGAAGGTGCCGCCCCAGATCATGGTGACCGCCGCCAGTTTGCAATACACCGGCCAATCGGAAGGCCCGGCACAGGTTTGATCGACAGTTTTCATAAGGCCCCGAGGCGCGGATAAAGGAAGGTTCGGGTATTCTTCGACTAATGCCCGATCATCGTAAAATGAGCTTTTACTCATGACCCTGAGCCAACTGCAGATCTTCTCCCTGGTGGCCGAGCTGCGCGGTTTCACCAGCGCCGCCAGCCGGCTGGGCATCAGCCAGTCCGCGGTGTCCCACGCGCTCAAGTCCCTGGAGCAGGAGTTGGGGGTCGAGCTGATCCGCCGGCATCAGTCGCTGGTGGAACTCACCGATATCGGCCAGCAATTGTTGCTGCGGGCCCGCGCCATCCTCGGCCTGGCCGCCACCATGGAACAGGAAGCCGCCGACGCCCGCGGCATGAAACGCGGCACCTTGCGCATCGGCTCGTTCGGCCCGACTTCGTCGATGAAACTGCTGCCGGCAATCCTCCAGCGTTACCGCCAGGCCCATCCCGGTATCGAGGTGCACATCGACGAGGGGCCCGACCGCCAGGTACTGCAATGGCTGGAGGAACGGCGCATTGATGTCGGTTTCGTGGTGCTACCCCAGGAACGCTTCGACTGCTTCGCCCTGGTGGAAGACCAGATGGTGGCGCTGATCCCCAGCCAGCATGGGCTGGCCAGCAAGGATTCGGTGAGTCTCGCCGAGCTGTGCGACGACCCGTTCATCCTCACCGAGGCCGGTTCCGCCGAGCTGGTTTCCCGGCTGTTCCTCGCGGCCAGGCTCAGCCCCAACATCCGCTATCGCAGCTCGCAACTGCTCAGCACCCTGGAGACCGTGGCCCGCGGCGAGGCCCTGACCCTGGTCGCACAATTGTCGCTGCCCGAGGCCAGCGACCCGCGCTACCAGATCAAGCCGCTGTCACCTCCCGCCCGGCGCCAGGTAGGGCTGGCGGTGCTGGACCGGCGGCAAGCGTCACCAGCGACCCTGGCCTTTATCGAGCAGGCACGGAGTCTGTATCGCGGTGACTGAGCGCAACCCGGAGGCGCCGTCTATCATGCCCATGGACCGGATGCCGCCGGACCTGCCGCCATACCGCCCAGCGGCTTTTGAGCGTTCTCTGGCCCCCACTTCGCCACAGGTTTTTCCTCCATGCCATTGACCGCCAAAGGCCCGTTGAAACGCTCCACCCGCAACCTGCGAACCCTGCTGATCGGCTTGCTGCCGGTGGTACTGGGCGTGGCGATCCTTTATATGCAGGCCGAGCGTGCGCTGACTCACAGCAGCCAGCAGACTGCCGAGGAAGCGATCCGCCAGTTCGACCTGATGCTCGATAACGCCGACCTCGCCGCCCGGGCACTGATGGCACAAGTCGGCCAGCCCTGCGACGACTTCCGGCAACTGGCCCTGCGCGAACAGGTGACTCGCCGCCCGTTCGTACGCTCGACCAATCTGGTGTGGCGCAATGACAATTACTGCAGCTCGCTGCTCGGCCAATCCTCGTTCCTACTGGACCCGGCGGACTATGTCGACGGCAAGTTGTGGTTGATGGACGGCAATCAGGTCACGCCCAATACCGCGCTGCTGGTCTATCGCCTGCAAGAGGGTGAACGCGCGGTCCTGGCCACCATCGACGGCTATCACCTGAGCAACGCCTTGCGCCTGATCAGCCGCTTTGCCGAACTGCAACTGCAAGTCGGCCCCTACTGGCTGGCCGACGATGGCCAGGTCCATGAATCCATCGCTCCGCCGCCCCCGGTCACCCCTTATCAGATGGCCTCTTCGCGCTACCCCTACAGCGTCAATGCGGGGTTTCCCGAGGGCGATATCTGGCTCTACATGAAGTCCCAGTACCCTGCCCTGTTCAGCCTGTTGATCTTCTTCGGGGTGCTGGCGGCGGCCCTTGGCCACTGGCTGCAAAAACGCTCGTCGTCGCCCAGCCATGAACTGCAGCGCGCCCTGGAAGCGGCGGAGTTCATCCCGTACTTCCAGCCCGTGGTGCGCGGCGACACGAAACAGTGGGCCGGCATCGAAGTGCTGATGCGCTGGAAACATCCCCGGGAAGGCCTGGTGCGTCCGGACCTGTTCATTCCCTTCGCCGAGCACTCCGGCCTGATCGTGCCCATGACCCGTTCGCTGATGCAGCAGACCGCCCTGCTGCTGGCGCCCCACGCCCCGGCCTTCATCGACGACTTTCATATCGGTATCAATATCACCGCCAGCCATTGCCAGGACCTGGAGTTGCTGGAGGACTGCCGGCAGTTTCTCGGCATGTTCCCGCCAGGCAAGGTAAGACTGGTCCTGGAACTGACCGAACGCGAACTGATAGAACCGACCGCGATCACCCACAGCCTGTTCGAGGAACTGCACAAGTTGGGGGTAATGATCGCTATCGACGACTTCGGTACCGGCCATTCAAGCCTGGGTTACTTGCGCAAGTTCAATGTCGATTACCTGAAGATCGACCAGAGCTTCGTGGCCATGATTGGAGTCGATGCCCTGTCCCGGCACATACTCGACAGCATCATCGAACTCTCGGGCAAGCTCGAACTGGGGATAGTCGCCGAGGGCGTGGAAACAGTGGAACAACAGGACTATCTGGCCGCCCATGGCGTCGACTTCCTGCAGGGCTACTTATTCGGCAGGCCAATGCCCGGGGAAGAATTCCTACAAGCACTGGCGCGCCACTAAATAGCCATTTTTCATGAAGATTTATTGAACTCGGTAATTGTTTCGCGCACCAATTTGAATCAGAAGATGACAAATTGCGTGCATCAACAACGACGTGATTTACTTGCGCCAGATTAACTACTACAATTTTTCAAGCCTGTACAAGATTCACAGGTGGGCCATTATAATCGAGTCGTTCTAAGGCTCTTGGCTTATAGCTTTGTTTGCGGTTGGTATCAGCCAAATACACTATTGGAGTAAAGATATTGTCCAGACTCGCTGAATTTCGTGCAGCAGAAAAGGCCCTTCAAGAACAGCTCGCCCAGCTGGAATCCCTGAAGAACGACGCCGGACTCAAGAAAGAAATCGAGTTCGAAGAAAAGCTCCAGGGCCTGATGAAGACCTACGGCAAAAGCCTGCGCGACATTATCGCCATTCTCGATCCTAATCCGGGCAAATCCGCTCTGCCGCTCTCGGGCGCGCCGAAAACCCGTCGTGCACGCGTGGTCAAGGTTTACCAGAACCCGCACACCGGCGAGTTGATCGAAACCAAGGGCGGCAATCACCGTGGCCTTAAAGCCTGGAAAGAACAGTACGGCGCCGCCACTGTAGATTCCTGGCTGCGCGGTTAAGCAACCGATGTATATAAAAGACCCTGCCAATGCAGGGTCTTTACCTTTAAGCCAAGGCTCTTTGTTTCGAAATCGAATAAGTTGCAACCCCTAGATTGCCTGAGCGGCCATAAACACCCAGTCGGAACTGCACCTGCCTACCAATCCCCCTGCTTGATCCTACAACTTTGTACTTAGTTCAAAGGCGCGAACCACGCCGATCGACGTAGGACAATCGCCCCCCCTCCACTAAAGTTTCAGGCTACTTCGCACCCCACGAATTTCCTCCTGACTTTCGACATAAACCGCAGCCTGTCCGGCATAAGACAATACATAGGCCTTATCGCCATCGACAGCCGCCACCAGTGTTTGCGACAACACATGACGGCCGTTTTCGGTAATGGTGCAAGTGGTTTCCAGCGCCACCAGGCGACTCAATGTCGTGTCATGAATGCGCGTGCACACACTTTGATAACCGCCGCGCCCGAAGTCCTTCTGCACCGACTTGCGCATTTCCAGCAAGACCGCCTGCAGATTGACCTGATGTCCGCTTTCAACTTGAGTCATGGTCAACTCCATGACCATCAGCGGCGTGCCGCCGGCATCGTTCTTCACCGCGCGCTGACGGAATACCTTGGCCGGTTGTTCTTGCGCCTGTGGCAACTCTTCGATCTGCCAGCCGCTGGGCCAGGTGATCACCGGGTCCGCCGCCTCGGCCAGGGCCGGAACCAGAAGCCAGGGTGCAAGCAGACACAGGGTTTTGAACGATAAGCGCATGGTCATGAACACGTAAGGGACGAGCCTTGAAGTCTGAGGCTGGCACGAGTATCGAGCAACAGATTCGTAGCTTTGTGTTTGGTGCGCCCTGCCGCTCTTGCGTATTATTGGCCGACCGCAAGGACGCCCGAAGCCCTGCAAGCCAAGGGGCTCATTAGCATGAGTATTCTTGCCCACTTCTTTTCCGGAGGGCCCATGAGCCTGCACGAACTCAATACTTTCCCCGGCGTAACCGCCCAGCCTGACACCGCCACCGCCAACTTCGTGTTCAACCACACCATGCTGCGGGTCAAGGACATCACCAGGTCCCTGGACTTCTACACCCGGGTCCTGGGTTTCTCGCTGGTGGAAAAACGCGACTTCCCCGAAGCCGAATTCAGCCTGTACTTCCTCGCCCTGGTGGACAAGGCGCAGATCCCGGCCGACGCCGCGGCCCGTACCGAGTGGATGAAGTCGATCCCCGGCATCCTCGAGCTGACCCACAACCACGGCACCGAGAACGATGCGGACTTCGCCTATCACAACGGCAACACCGACCCGCGCGGCTTTGGCCATATCTGCATTTCGGTGCCGGATATCGTCGCCGCCTGCGAGCGCTTCGAAGCCCTGGGCTGCGATTTCCAGAAGCGCCTGAACGACGGCCGCATGAAGAGCCTGGCCTTTATCAAGGACCCGGACGGCTACTGGGTTGAAATCATCCAGCCGGCACCGCTGTAACTCGCGCTTCCTGCGGGAGCAGGACGCGCCCACGGTAGGCAGCGACTTGGCTGATCCAGCGCGTCATCGTTGATCGCGAGCAGGCTTCGCTCCTACAGAAGCCACCAACAAAAAACCCCATGAGCCAAGGCTCATGGGGTTTTGTTTTTTCCGCGGTCGACTCAGGCCGGCGCGGAAGTGCGGATCAGGTGGTCGAAGGCGCTCAGCGAGGCCTTGGCGCCCTCGCCTACCGCGATCACGATCTGCTTGTACGGCACGGTGGTCACGTCACCGGCGGCAAACACGCCGGGCAGCGAAGTCTCGCCACGGGCATCGACAATGATCTCGCCACGAGGCGACAGCTCGACGGTGCCCTTGAGCCAGTCGGTGTTCGGCAGCAGACCGATCTGCACGAAGATACCTTCCAGGTCGACGGTGTTGAACTCGCCCGAATCGCGGTCCTTGTACACCAGGCCGGTGACCTTCTGGCCGTCACCCTTGACTTCGCTGGTCAGCGCGCTGGTGATCACGTTGACGTTCGCCAGGCTGTACAGCTTGCGTTGCAGCACGGCATCGGCGCGCAACTTGCTGTCGAACTCCAGCAGGGTCACGTGGCTGACAATGCCCGCCAGGTCGATGGCCGCTTCGACGCCGGAGTTACCGCCACCGATCACCGCCACGCGCTTGCCCTTGAACAGCGGACCGTCGCAGTGCGGGCAGAAACACACGCCCTTGGCCTTGTATTCCTGCTCGCCGGGCACACCCATCTCGCGCCAGCGGGCACCGGTGGCCAGGATCAGCGACTTGGCCTTGAGGCTCGCGCCGCTTTCGAAACGCACTTCATGCAGGCCGCCGACTTCCTTGGCCGGCACCAGCGCACTGGCACGCTGCAGGTTCATGATGTCGACGTCGTACTGGCGAACGTGCTCTTCCAGGGCGCTGGCCAGTTTCGGCCCTTCGGTTTCCTGGACCGAGACGAAGTTCTCGATGGCCATGGTGTCCAGCACCTGGCCGCCGAAACGCTCGGCCGCGACACCGGTACGGATGCCTTTGCGGGCCGCGTAGATCGCCGCCGACGCACCGGCAGGGCCACCGCCGACCACCAGGACGTCGAAGGCGTCCTTGGCACTGATTTTTTCCGCCTGTTTCTCGCTGGCCCCGGTGTCGAGCTTGCCGAGGATCTCTTCCAGGCCCATGCGGCCCTGGCCGAAGTTCACGCCATTGAGGTAGACACTGGGGACCGCCATGATCTTGCGATCGTTGACTTCGTCCTGGAACAGCGCGCCGTCGATGGCGACGTGGCGGATGTTCGGGTTCAGCACCGCCATCAGGTTCAGCGCCTGGACCACGTCCGGGCAGTTCTGGCAGGACAGCGAGAAGTAAGTCTCGAAGTTGAACTCGCCTTTGAGGGCGCGGATCTGTTCGATCACTTCGACACTGGCTTTCGAGGGGTGGCCGCCGACTTGCAGCAAGGCCAGCACCAGGGAAGTGAATTCGTGGCCCATGGGGATGCCGGCGAAACGCAGGCTGATGTCGCTTCCCGGGCGATTGATCGAGAACGATGGTTTACGAACATCGCTACCGTTGTCGAGCAAGGTAATCTGGCTGGAAAGACTGGCAACGTCTTTCAGCAATTCGAGCATTTCCTGGGATTTCGCACCGTCGTCGAGAGAGGCAACGATCTCGATCGGCTGGGTGACCCGTTCCAGGTATGACTTCAACTGGGCTTTAAGATTGGCGTCCAACATACGGGCGATTTCCTTTTATTCAGATCGAAAAAAAACGCCCGAGCGAATCTCGCCCGGGCGTTCTTGGGGGCGGTGCAGCTGACTTAGGTGCGGCGGTCCGCCCTGCTGTAGCGAGTCACAGGCTTAGATCTTGCCGACCAGGTCCAGGGAAGGAGCCAGGGTAGCCTCGCCTTCTTTCCACTTGGCTGGGCAGACTTCGCCTGGGTGGGCAGCGACGTATTGAGCGGCCTTGATCTTGCGCAGCAGCTCGGAAGCGTCACGACCAACACCGCCGTCGTTGATTTCAACGATCTTGATCTGGCCTTCAGGGTTGATCACGAAGGTGCCACGGTCAGCCAGACCGGCTTCTTCGATCAACACGTCGAAGTTGCGGGAGATGGCCAGGGTCGGGTCGCCGATCATGGTGTAGCGGATCTTGCCAATGGCTGGCGAAGTGTTGTGCCAGGCAGCGTGGGCAAAGTGGGTGTCGGTCGAAACGCTGTAGATTTCCACGCCCAGTTTCTGGAATTCGGCGTAGTTGTCTGCCAGGTCTTCCAGCTCGGTTGGGCAAACGAAGGTGAAGTCAGCCGGGTAGAAGAACACGACGGACCATTTGCCTTTCAGGGTGGCGTCCGACACTTCGATGAACTCGCCATTCTTGAAGGCGGTTGCTTTGAACGGTTTGACTTGGCTGTTGATGATAGGCATCGGTGATTCTCCATCAGTGGGTAAAAACTTGGGTTGAAAACTTGATGGGGAGAATCCTAACCAATGCTCCCAGCCAAGGCTCATTGGCAAAGCTGATGCTGCTGATTAGGTTTGGCTATTAGCGCGCAGTATTAATAGAAGAAATGCGTATTTACTCGCCGACCGGCTTTTCCTGGGTCAGGGCCATGTCGAGAAACGGGCTGGCCTCGACGTAACGCATGGCCGACTTGATGTCCTTCCAGCCGACATAGCTCATCAGCGACTTGAGGTCCCAGCCGCTGCGATGGGCCCAGGTGGCAAAACCGCGGCGCAGGGAGTGGCTGGTGTATTGCTCGGCGGCAACCCCGGCGCGCTCCAGCGCCTGGCGCAATAACGGAATCACACTGTTGGCGTGCAGCCCCTCCTCGCTCAGATGGCCCCAGCGGTCGATGCCACGAAACACCGGGCCACGCACCAGGGCGGCGACGCTGATCCACTCGATATAGGCCTGGACCGGGCACAGCCGACGCAACGCCGGGGTGTGCCAGGTCTTGCCGAGGTTGTCGCGGTCGCTCTTGCTGCGGGGCAGATACAGGCTGATGCCGGAACCCGCCACCGCCTGCACATGCTCGATCCGTAGCCGGCACAACTCGTCGCTGCGAAAGCCACGCCAGAACCCCAGGAGAATCAGCGCGCTGTCACGCCGCGCCCGCAGCAACGCCGGCTGGTTGTCATCGAGCCGGGCCTGGGTGGCTTCCTGCTCCAGCCAGGCGATTACCTGCTCCAGATGCTGCAACTGCAAAGGCTCGGCCTGTTTCTCCTGCGCCGGGTGCAGCGCACGAATGCCCTTGAACACCTGGCGCACCACCGGAGCCTTGGTCGGGTCGGCGAAACCCTGGCTGTTGTGCCACTGCGCCAGGGCCGAGAGCCGCAACTTCAGGGTGTTGATCGACAGCTCCCCCGCATACGCCACCAGATAACGCGCCACGCTGTCGCTGGTCGCCGGCAGGAACCCGCCCCAGGTCACCTCGAAATGCTCGATGGCCGCCCGATAACTGCGTCGGGTGTTGTCGCGGGTCGCGGCGTGCAGATAACGATCCAGATCACTCATGGCTTGCTCGACTCGTCTTGCGTACGGAAATGGCGGGGTGCAACAAGGCGTTCTGATCATGACACGGGGTAATACCAGTATATCCCATGTCAATAATTCGAATATTTATCTTTTATTTTATTGTATAATTACACTTTATACATACCACGTAAAAAAGTACGTAATCGTAGGAGATCCCATGGCTCGTGGCGGCGTTAACAAGGCGGTGGTGCAAATCGCCCGTTCGGCAATCCTCGCCCGCGGCGAACACCCCAGCATCGATGCGGTGCGCATCGAAATGGGCAATACCGGCTCGAAAACCACCATTCACCGCTACCTGAAGGAGCTGGAGCAAAGCGAAGCCCGCCGCGCCGCACCACAGGAAGCCCTGGAAGAAGAACTGACGGAACTGATCCAGCGCATGGCCCAGCGCCTGCGCGAACAGGCTCAGGAGCCCGTGGCGCAGGCCCAGGCGCAAGTGGAGGAAATGAATCAGGAACTGGCGGCGCAGCAGGCCGCGTCCGAGCAGGCACAGGCCCAGTTGCGGCAGCAACTGCAGACCCAGGCTGCAGCCCTGGCCAGCGAAAGCACGCTGCTGCAGGAAACCCGCTCCATCCTGCAGAGCGAACAGACGCGCAATGCCGGACTGAACCAGGCCCTGGCCGACTTCGAATTGCGCCTGAAAGACAAGGACGAGCAGATTCGTTCACTGGAAGAAAAGCACCTGCACGCCCGGGACGCCCTCGAGCATTACCGCAGCGCGGTCAAGGAGCAGCGCGAGCAGGACCAGCGCCGCCATGAAGGCCAGCTGCAGCAAGCGCAACAGGAACTGCGCCAGGCCCAGCAAAGCGCATTGGTGCGCCAGGACGAGATCACCCAACTGCACCGCGACAACGAACGCCTGACCAGCGAGCAACGCGCCACCCAGAAAGAGTTGCGCCAGGCACAGGAGCAGGTACAGAAAACCGACAGCAAGCTTGGCCAGTTGCTGGAGCAATCCACTCGCCTGAACAGCGAACACACCCTCCTCCAGGAACGTCTGCGCGTCGCCTTGCTGGAAAGTCATGAGTTCAAGCAGAACCTGGAGCAGCAGCTGCAGGACAATCGACAACTGGAACTGCGCGCCGCCAAGGCCGAGGCCAGCCTGGAGGCTCTGCAACTGGCTGCCGCCGCGAAGACCGAGGCGCAGCCAGAAACAGAAGAGCAGCGGCCGGAGCCGCCAGAGCAAGCTTAACCGGCGACCGGCGTGCGCATGGTGACGAACTCTTCGGCGGCCGTCGGGTGCACCCCGATGGTTTCGTCGAAGTCACGCTTGGTGGCGCCGGCCTTCAAGGCAATCGCCAGGCCCTGGACGATCTCACCGGCGTCGGGGCCGACCATATGGCAGCCCAGCACCTTGTCGGTCTCGGCATCCACCACCAGCTTCATCAGCGTGCGCTCCTGGCACTCGGTCAGGGTCAGCTTCATCGGCCGGAAGCGGCTTTCGAAGATCTGCACCTTGTGCCCGGCTTCCCGCGCCTGCTCTTCGGTCAGGCCGACGGTGCCGATATTCGGCAGGCTGAACACCGCGGTCGGGATCATGTTGTAGTCCACCGGGCGATACTGTTCCGGTTTGAACAAACGCCGCGCCACGGCCATGCCTTCGGCCAGGGCCACCGGCGTCAACTGCACGCGCCCGATCACATCGCCAATCGCCAGGATCGACGGCTCGGCGCTCTGGTACTGCTCATCGACCTCGATGAAGCCACGCTTGTCGAGCTTCACCCCGGTATTTTCCAGCCCCAGGTTGTCGAGCATCGGCCGCCGGCCGGTGGCGTAGAACACGCAATCGGTGGCCAGCTCGCGACCATCCTTGAGCGTGACCTTCAGGCTCCCGTCGGCCTGCTTTTCGATGCGCTCGATATCGGCATTGAACTGCAGGTCGAGCCCACGCTTGGTCAGCTCTTCCTGCAAGTGCTTGCGCACCGCACCATCGAAGCCACGCAGGAACAGCTCGCCGCGATACAGCAGCTTGGTGTCCGCGCCCAGGCCATGGAAGATCCCGGCGAACTCCACCGCGATATAACCGCCGCCCACCACCAGGATGCGCTTGGGCAGTTCCTTGAGGAAAAACGCCTCGTTGGAGCTGATGGCGTGTTCGCGCCCCGGAATGTCCGGGATCTGCGGCCAGCCGCCGGTGGCGATCAGGATGTGCCTGGCTGTGTAGCGCTGGCCATTGACCTCCACCTGATGCGGGTCGATCAGCCTGGCGTGGCCTTCGTGCAGGGTCACGCCACTGTTGAGCAGCAGATTGCGATAGATGCCGTTCAGGCGATTGATCTCGCGATCCTTGTTGGCGATCAGCGTGGCCCAGTCGAAATCGGCTTCGCCCAGGCTCCAGCCGAAGCCTGCGGACTGCTCGAAGTCTTCGGCGAAGTGGGCGCCGTACACCAGCAGCTTTTTCGGCACGCAGCCGACGTTGACACAGGTACCGCCCAGATAGCGGCTTTCGGCGACCGCGACTTTCGCGCCAAAACCCGCGGCGAACCGCGCCGAACGCACACCGCCGGAACCGGCGCCAATTACATAAAGATCAAAATCGTAGGCCATTTCACTCTCCCAGGCAGGCTGACAGCATAACCGCAGATGCGTATCCGGTCAGCGCTAGAGGATTTACATAGGGGCATAAAACGAAAAAGCCACCCGAAGGTGGCTTTTCAGTACAAGGATCAAGCGGGCTATCAGTAAGCCTTGCCAGTCTTGTAGAAGTTCTCGAAGCAGAAGTTGGTCGCGTCGATGTAGCCTTCGGCGCCACCGCAGTCGAAACGCTTGCCCTTGAACTTGTAGGCAATCACGCAGCCGTCCTGGGCCTGCTTCATCAGGGCGTCGGTGATCTGGATCTCGCCACCCTTGCCCGGCTCGGTTTCTTCGATCAGCTTGAAGATGTCCGGGGTCATGATGTAGCGACCGATGATCGCCAGGTTCGACGGCGCATCTTCCGGCTTCGGCTTCTCAACCATGTTGCGTACGCGGTACAGGTCGTCGCCGATCAGGTCGCCGGCAATCACCCCGTACTTGCTGGTTTCTTGCGGGTCGACTTCCATGATTGCAACGATGGTGCAGCGGTACTGCTTGTACAGCTTGACCATCTGCTTCAGCACGCCGTCACCTTCGAGGTTGACGCACAGGTCGTCCGCCAGCACCACGGCGAACGGCTCGTCACCGATCAGCGGACGGCCGGTCAGGATCGCGTGACCCAGGCCTTTCATTTCGGTCTGGCGGGTGTAGGAGAACGAGCACTCGTCCAGCAGACGGCGGATACCGACCAGGTATTTTTCCTTGTCGGTGCCCTTGATCTGGTTTTCCAGCTCGTAGCTGATGTCGAAGTGGTCTTCCAGGGCGCGCTTGCCGCGACCGGTGACGATGGAGATTTCGTTCAGACCGGCATCCAGTGCTTCTTCAACGCCGTACTGGATCAGTGGCTTGTTCACCACCGGCAGCATTTCTTTAGGCATGGCTTTAGTCGCTGGCAGGAAGCGAGTACCGTAACCGGCTGCTGGGAACAAGCATTTCTTGATCATATGAGTCCTTAAAAGGGCTGTACGTACGAATTTCGGCGCAGTCTAATCAGGCCGCGTGCGCCTTACAATGGGTCGCAGTGGCTAACCGCTGCCATCTAAGAGAAATATTGCCGCGGATAGTTCCCCACATAGCTCCCCACCTTGTTCTGCACGCTCCGCACATAGTTTCGAACAGGCTTGCAGACACAGCTTCGCAGCATCGTACAGATAGCCCGCGCCGTAAACCGCCATCTGGCTGCAAAGCCTGAATTTTCTGCGCCCCGCCCTTGTCCACCCTCTTACAGGAACTCGTTTACCGCTATCATGGCGCCCTTGAATCCCGCCAACGAGGCAGATAGATGTCGGCAACAAAAAGCGTAAACGGTTACCAGATCAAGCAGTTGAAAGACGGTCAGTGGTGGTTGGTCAGCGCCCAGGGCGAGAACGTCGCCGGACCTTTCGCCAGCGAGGCGATGGCGGTCGAAGTGGCATCGGTGTTCGAAGATTCCGCAGGTCACGCCTCGGCGCGTCGCAGCCCCAAGTCCTGAGACCGCCTCCGCACTAAAGAGCCCTGCCCCGCGCAGGGCTTTTTCATGCCGATCTATACCGCAGTGGCGGTTCGCTATAGCATCTCGTCCCAGACGCTCGCCAAGGGTGTCCAGCCCTCCCCCGGGGCTCAAACTTCTCGACGACGACCACACCCATGCACAAACTTCTGGCACTGACCGCGGTACTGGCCCTGAGCGGATGCGCCACCGTTTCCGATACCTACCTGGAAAACGGCGAGCAAGGCCTGAGCATCGATTGCTCCGGCGAAGCCAGCTCCTGGGCCAGCTGCTATGAAAAGGCCGACGCCTCCTGTGCCGGCACCGGCTATCGGATCATTGGCACCGACGGCACGCCGTCGCTCAAGGAAAGCGACAAGACCCTGGGGGCGGACGTTGGCAACTACAAAAGCCGCAGCGTGGTGGTGGTCTGCAAGTAGCAGGCGCACGGCCTACATATGAATCTCGGCAAACTTGATGCCCAGGTTGCGAATGGTTTCGATCAGGTCGTCCAGTCGGTCGAATGACTCGACTTCATCGTTGTCATCCACCAGAAAATAGCTGCGCCCCGCACTTTTCTTGAAGAATACGATCCATTCCCCGGAATTCGCCGGATTCTGAATCACATGGGTCGCAGAGATATGCCCCTCTGCATGCCTCTCCCGGACTGTTTCGCGCTTCATGCTTTCTCCCAAAAAACGATGCCGCCGAAACCTGGGTTTCGACGGCATCTTTGACAATGGCCGACAGTTTATCGGATGCCCTGGCCAATCAGCACGCCATCTACCGTCTGGCCATACAGATTGACCCCGTCGTTGGCGTGGAACTTGAGCCGGGTCTTCTCGATGGAGCCCTCCACCAGGCGTGGGTCCTGTGGTCGTTCATGGCGGTTGACGAACGCCGCCACGTCCCAGGCCTGCTGGTCGCTCAAGCTGCCGGCCTTGCCCAGGGGCATGTTGTATTTGATAAAGGACGCGGCCGTGTTGATCCGGTGCATGCCCGCGCCCCAGTTATAGGAGTCCTTGCCCCAGAGCGGCGGCATGACATAGTCCGCGCCGACCTTCTGGCCCTGGCCGTTATCGCCATGGCAAACCGCGCATTGCGCCCGGTATACCTGCTCGCCACGGGCCAGGTCGTAGCCCTGGGCCGGCTGCGGCACCTCGGGGTAACCCCGCCCGGGCAACTCGACAGCGATCGGCGCCTTGCTCGCCAGCCAGTAGGAATACACCGACAACGCAGTGATCTCGTAGCTGTCGGCGGCCGGCGGCGTGCCGTTCATGCTGAACTGGAAGCAGCCCTGCAAGCGTTCGGCGTAGGTGTTCACCTTGTTGTTCTTCTTACGGTACGCCGGGTACATCGGATAGGCGCCCCACAGCGGCGCGGAGTTGGCCAGCCGCCCCTGATCCAGGTGGCAGTTGCTGCAATTGAGCCCATTGCCGACGAACTTCGGCGCCAGGCGCTTGGTATCGACGAACAGCGCATAACCGTCGCGGACCATCTTGCCGTAGGCATTGTCCGGTAGCTCGCTCTCCGCCGGTGGCTGGAAATACCCGGGATGGGCAGCGTTCACCGCCGGCTCCCGCAACTGTGATTGGTCCTCCATGGCGACCGCGGCGCCATAAGCCTGGGCCGTCAGCAAGGCGAGGGAAAAGCCCAATAGAAGATCACGCTTCATGGCTTGGACTCCTGGTTATCGGCCTTGGCCAACTGACTGCCGACCTTGGCGAAATAATCGGCCACCGCCGTGATTTCCTCGGGGCTCAGGGCCTTGGCGATGTGTCCCATCAGGTCGTTCGGATCGTTGCGGCGCGTGCCGTCGCGCCAGGCATTCAATTGCCCGGCGAGGTACGCCGCGGGTTGCCCGGCCAACGGCGGAAAGGCGTCTCCCACGCCCACGCCACCCGGCCCATGACAGGTCACGCACTCCGGAACCTGCCGCTCCCAGGCGCCGCGCAAGGCCAGCCTCGCACCCACGCCTTCAGCCAGGGAACTGCGGTTGATCGGCGCTGGCGTCGCAGCCGGCATGGCCGCCAGGGTCTGGCTGACCGCGTCTATCTCGTCATCGCTCAGGGCCTTGGCCAGTGGCTGCATGACCGGGTTGCTGCGCGCACCGCTGCGAAAATCTTCCAGCTGCTTGCGCAGGTAACCCGCCGACAATCCCGCCAGGCGCGGAAACCCGGCGGCCGCCAGGCCCAGGCCATCGCCACCATGACAGGCCAGGCACGCCGTGGCGCCGGGCTGCGCTCCACCCTGGGTAAAGACTTTCTGCCCATCCACGGCCTGGGCATTGGCGACAAAAAACAGCATCAGGCTGCTCAGCAGTATTCGATCCACAGGGATCATGGCGAACTCCATTTTCTAGTTATATTCTTAGGCTTATTTTATATAAGCCTACAAAGAGTAGGCCAATAGACCTTTGGCTACAACGCGAAACCAGCCGGGCCTGCCTTGCCACCGGGCACAAAAAAACCCGCCCTCGCCACGGAAATCCGGGCCAGGGCGGGCTGTTGAAAAATCGCTTGGCCATCAGCCGGAAATGCAGTCCTCCGCCGCCTTGCGGATATCGCCCGGACGCATGGGCACATTGGACATGCTTTCATGCAGCTTGATGCTGCTGCCGCCGGAACGCTCCTCGATATCGAATACCGCGGTCGGGCCCGACGAGACTTTCTGCGGAACGATAATGCGCATGCCGTCCTTATGCGGTTCGACCTGCAACTGGCCACGACTGTCAGCCAGTTTGTCGCTGACGCACTTGGCGTACTCCTGCGGCTTTTTCCCTGAAATCACGTTCAGGGTGGGCAATGTCTGGTTAATATCCGAGACCGTCGCACAGCCACTGATCGCCAAAGCCAGAATCAACACACCCCACTTCATACATTTCCTCCGATAAAGACCGTCCGACCGCAGAAATGGCATTTTTCTCCGGATAAGTCAGATTTATCCTAAATAATCGGCAAATAACTGTTTTAAATTGTCAAAGCCGCCTGCCGCGGCCTGATAAACTGCGCCATCGTTTTGATTTTGTAGCAAAAGCCCTTCTGGAGGCGCCCATGAAATTTATCCACCAGCGCGAGCACCTCAACGAAGACGATATCGTCGTCATCGAATGCTCCCAGGTCTGCAACATCCGCCTGATGAACGACGCCAACTTCCGAAGCTTCAAGAACGGCGGACGTCACACCTATCATGGCGGCGCGTTCGACAAATTCCCGGCCAAGATCACCGCGCCGAGCACCGGCTTCTGGAATATCACCATCGACACCGTCAACCGCCGGCCCATCAGCGTTACCCGCAAGCCGAACCTGACCCACTCGATCAAGATCATCCGCCGGTCCAGCTCGAAACTGCGCTGAACCCCGCCCCAGCCCGCGACCAACAGGTATCACCGTGGCCCAAACGACCAAGTACGTCATCAAATACAAACTCAACGGCGAGCGCCGTTTCGAGTTCGCCCAGCTGGAAAGCGGCACTCAGGAAGAAGCCAAGGCCGCGCTGGAAGCCCTGCATGGCCAGACCGACGACGTCATCAGCGATGTCAGCGTGAGCAAGGCGCTGTAAGTCCCTACTCCTAGAACCTGTGACGAATTCGAGCGCAAGCAGCGGAGTGTGAGCGGCCCGCGCACTTCCCAGAATGGCGGACCTCAGCCTCTACTCCGGGAACCGCCAGCATGTCCGCCCCCTCCCTCGAACAACGCCTCGCCTGCCTGGACTGGGCCTCGATCGAGCAGCAGCTCGACCAGGACGGCAGCGCGGTGATCGACAACCTGCTCAGCGCCGACCAATGTCACGAGCTCGGCAGTCTGTATCCCCACAGCGAGTTGTTTCGTTCGCGGGTGGTCATGGCCAGGCACGGTTTCGGCCGCGGCGAATACCAGTATTTCGCCTACCCCTTGCCGCAACGGGTCGCCGAATTGCGCGGCCAGTTCTATCCGCGCCTGGTGCCGCTGGCCAATCGCTGGAACCAGCTGATGAATATCCCCGTGCAATACCCGCCCCGGCATGAAGATTTTCTCCAGCGCTGCCACGCCGCCGGTCAGCAGCGGCCGACACCCTTGTTGCTGCAATATGGCCCGCAGGATTACAACTGCCTGCACCAGGACTTGTATGGCGACAACATATTCCCCCTGCAGGTCGCGATCCTCCTGTCCCGTCCCGGGATCGATTTCACTGGCGGTGAATTCGTCATCACCGAACAGCGCCCGCGCATGCAGTCGCGGCCGCAGGTCATCGGTCTGAAGCAGGGTGATGCGCTGATCTTCGCCGTGCATCATCGTCCGGTACCCGGCGTGCGCGGCCATTACCGGGTGACGTTGCGCCATGGCATCAGCCGCCTGCACAGCGGTCGCCGCCATACGCTAGGAGTGATCTTCCACGATGCCCAGTAATTTCACCGGCGAGCTGTTCGGCGAACCCGAGCCGCAACAGGCCCCGCGCACCGAACAGGTCGGCCCGCAGTCCTTTGTGCTTCGCGGCTTCGCCCTGCCCTGGGTCGAGCGCCTGCTGCCGGCCCTGCGCGGCGTGCTGCGCGCCGCGCCGTTCCGGCAGATGGTCACGCCGGGCGGTTTCACCATGTCGGTGGGCCTGAGCAGTTGCGGCCAGCTGGGCTGGACCACTGACCGCAGTGGCTACCGTTACACCGCCATCGATCCGCAGAGCGGCCAGCCCTGGCCGGCGATGCCCGAGGTGTTGCGCGAACTGGCCCGGGCCGCCGCGACCCAGGCCGGTTTTGCCGGGTTCGAACCGGACGCCTGCCTGATCAATCACTATGTGCCCGGCGCCCGCATGTCCCTGCACCAGGACAAGGACGAACGCGATTACGATGCACCGATCGTCTCCGTCTCCCTGGGCTTGCCGGCGGTGTTTCAGCTGGGTGGCGAGCGCCGCAGCGACCGCCCGTTGCGGGTGCCGCTGCTGCATGGCGATGTGGTGGTCTGGGGCGGTGTCGACCGTCTGCGTTATCACGGCGTGCTGCCACTCAAGGAAGGCACGCACCCGCTGCTGGGCCCACGGCGCATCAACCTGACCTTTCGCCGGGCCGGTTGATCCCGCGAGAATTCAAGCGCAAGACTCAGAGTGCCAGGCACCCTGCCCTTGGTTAATCTGAGCGACATCCACCACCGAGTAGAGCCCATGACCATGGTCCAGCCCAAGCCCACCACCGCCAGCGATCCACGCTGGCTCGCCGTCCTGGCCCGTGATGCGAGCGCCGATGGCCAGTTCGTCTATGGGGTAAAAACCACCGGGGTCTACTGCCGCCCCAGCAGCCTGTCGCGTCTGCCACGGCCGGAGAACGTCGAATTCTTCGACACCGCGGAGCAAGCCGAAGCCGCCGGTTACCGGCCGAGCAAACGCAGCGCCAGCGACCAGACCCAGGTGGCCGCGCACCATGCCAGCCTGGTGGCCGCCGCGTGCCGGCAGATCGAGTCGGCCGAAGCGCTGCCCAGCCTGAAACAGCTGGCCGAGCAAGCCGGCATGAGCAGCTTCCACTTTCACCGGGTGTTCAAGGCCGCCACCGGGCTGACCCCGAAAGGCTACGCCAGCGCCCACCGTTCGCGGCGGGTGCGGCGCCAACTGGAGCACGGCCACTCGGTGACCGACGCGCTGTACGACGCCGGCTTCAATTCCAACAGCCGCTTCTACGAAACCGCCGACCAGTTGCTCGGCATGAAACCCAGCGACTACCGCGCCGGCGGCCTGAACGCCGATATCCGCTTCGCCGTCGGCCAGTGCTCCCTGGGCGCGATCCTGGTCGCCCAGAGCAACCGCGGGGTCTGCGCGATCCTGCTGGGCGACGACCCCAATGCCCTGGTGCAAGACCTGCAGGACAAATTCCCGCGGGCCAACCTGATCGGCGCCGACCAGGGTTTCGAGCAACTGGTGGCCAAGGTGGTGGGGTTTATCGAAGCACCGGCGCTTGGCCTGGACCTGCCGCTGGACCTGCAAGGCACGGCGTTCCAGGAGCGGGTGTGGCTGGCTCTCAAGGAGATTCCGCCGGGCAGCACCGCCAGCTACGCCGAGATCGCCCAGCGCATCGGCGCGCCGAAGTCCTTTCGCGCCGTGGCCCAGGCCTGTGGGGCCAACAGCCTGGCGGTGGCGATCCCTTGCCACCGGGTGGTGCGCAGCGACGGTAACTTGTCCGGCTACCGCTGGGGCGTGGAGCGCAAGCGTCAGTTGCTCGAACGCGAGAACTCGTCCGAGGCCTGAATGCCGATGTACACCGACACCGATTCCGGCCCGGTGTACACCTCGAAGTCCGTGGCGAAGCGCCGGCGGACCTGCGGGTTGTCCTCGAAGTAAGCCCAGACCAGGCCCCAGGTCTGGATCACCACGTCCGGCATCGGCCCCTTGGCGGAGAACGCCAGGTACTCGCCGCCCTGCACCTGCACCAACGGATAACCGGCGTTGCCTTCGCCCACCGCTACGCCGGCGGTGACATCGAAGTGCCCCGAGGCATCGGACTCGTAGTTGGAGTACACACCGTAGATGAACGAATCCGACTGCCGGTGACCGATGCTGTCGAACAAGCCTTCGACAAAAAACCGCTCCCACATCGGCCCGATCCGCGCGCTGTCCGCTTGTTGCTCGTCGGCATTGCAGGTGCGTACCTGCAAGCCCGAGACACAGAACGGCTGAACCTCTCGCAGTTTGACATCCATGCTGGGTACTCCTGTCTGGCGTTTATCTGGGTGATCGGCGCGCACGGTATCAGCGATTCACATCCACCACCACGCGCCCGCGCAGCTCGCCGGCCAACAGGCGCGACGCGGCGGCGATGGCTTCGCTGAGGCCGATCTCATGGCTGATCAACGGCAGCAGGGTCGGGTCCAGATCGCGGGTCAGGCGCTGCCAGGCCTCGATCCGTCGGGCCTTGGGCTGGGTCACGCTGTTGATCCCGGCCAGGGTCACGCCCCGCAGGATGAAGGGCGCCACCGACGCCGGGAAGTCCATGCCCTGGGCCAGCCCGCAGGCGGCCACGGTGCCGTTGGCCTTGGTGCTGGCGCAGGCATTGGCCAGGGTATGGCTGCCCACCGAGTCGATCACCGCCGCCCAACGCTCCTTGGCCAACGGCTTGCCCGGCGCGGACAGGCTGGCGCGGTCGATGACCTCGCTGGCGCCCAGGCGCTTGAGGTAGTCCTGCTCGGCAATGCGCCCGGTGGACGCCACCACCCGATAACCCAGCCGGGCCAACAGGGCTATGGCAAAGCTGCCGACCCCGCCATTGGCCCCGGTGACCAGCACCTCGCCCTGGTCCGGGGTCAGGCCATGGCGCTCCAGCGCCAGGATACTGAGCATCGCCGTGTACCCGGCGGTGCCGATGGCCATGGCCTCGGCCGCGCTGAACGCCTGGGGCAAGGGAATCAGCCAGTCGCCGTCCAGCCGTGCCTTCTGCGCCAGGCCGCCCCAATGTCCTTCGCCCACGCCCCAACCGTTGAGCAGCACCGAGTCGCCGGGCTGATAGTCCGGGTGGCTGCTGGACTCGACAATGCCTGCCAGATCGATCCCCGGCACCATGGGAAACTTGCGCACCACCGGGCTGCTGCCAGTGATGGCCAGGCCGTCCTTGAAGTTCAGGGTGCTGTAGGCCACCCGCACCGTCACATTGCCCTCGGGCAACTGATCTTCGTCAATCTCACGCAGCGCCGCGCGATAACCGGCGTCGTCTTTCTCGATCAAGATCCCCTTGAACATCACTGCCTCCCACCAGGCCCATGGCCGGGCCGTGAACTTGAGTTTCAGGTTACAAAGTCGCCACCTTCCCAGCCCGGGCGCAAAAAATCCACGCTCTTTTCGTCGTAGGACGCTCGCGCCCTGTCCTGTCTGTAGGAGCGAGGCTTGCCCGCGATAGCGTTATCGCTGGCAACCCGGGTAGCGGCCAAAGTCGACTGGCCTTGATCGCCTGTCACCTGATACAAACCCCGGGTTGCCGTCCTTCTTTTTTTGACGTCGGAGAATCATTCAACATGAGCCAATGGCCTGACACCCGTATTCTCGACCTGCTGGGCATCGAGCTGCCGATCATCCAGGCGCCGATGGCCGGCGCGACCACTACCGCCATGGTGATCGCCGCCGCCCAGGCGGGAGGCCTGGGTTCCCTGCCCTGCGCCATGCTGACGGCCGAGCAGATCCGCCAGGATGTCCAGAGCATCCGCCAGGCGACCCGCGCGCCGCTGAACCTGAATTTCTTCTGCCACCAGAACCCGACACCCGACCCGGAACGGGAAACCCGCTGGAAAAATACCCTGGAACCCTACTACCGCGAGCTCGGCGTCGATTTCGATGCGCCGACCCCGGTCAGCAGCCGCGCGCCCTTCGACACCGTCAGTTGCGAACTGGTGGAAGAACTGCGCCCAGAAATCGTCAGCTTCCACTTCGGCCTGCCGGAGCCGGCCCTGCTCGCGCGGGTCAAGGCCACCGGGGCGAAAATCCTGTCGTCGGCCAGCACTGTCGATGAAGCCGTCTGGCTGGAACAGCACGGCTGCGATGCGATCATCGCCATGGGCTACGAGGCCGGCGGCCATCGGGCGATCTTCCTCAGTGAAGACCTCAACAGTCAGGTCGGCACCATGGCCCTGGTGCCGCAGATCGTCGATGCGGTGCGGGTGCCGGTGATCGCCGCCGGCGGGATCGGCGACGCCCGCGGCATAGTCGCGGCCTTCGCCCTCGGCGCTTCGGCGGTGCAACTGGGCACCGCCTACCTGTTCACCCCGGAAGCCAAGGTCAGCGCCGCCCACCACAAGGCCCTGCGTACCGCCAAGGAGAGCGAAACCGCCCTGACCAATCTGTTCACCGGGCGCCCGGCGCGGGGCATTCTCAACCGGGTGATGCGCGACATCGGCCCGCTCAGCCCCCTGGCGCCGGCCTTCCCCCTCGCCGGTGGCGCGCTGATGCCGCTGCGCGCCAAGGACGACGCCGACTTCGCCAGCCTCTGGTCCGGCCAGGCATTGCGCCTCGGGGTCGAACTGCCGACCGCGGAACTGACCCGCACCCTGGCCGCCCAGGCCCTGGCCAAGCTGACCGGCCGCTAAACCCGGCACGCCGCGACTGCGGTCGCGGCGTTTTGCGCAAAACCTCCATTTACCCTCAAGGCCGCGCGACCTTTGCAGTTCCGTTCGCTGGCGATTCGCTATATATTTCCGTATACAGCGTTTCACCCACCCCCGGTGCCGTCCATTTCCAATACCGCCAACCGCCCAACGTCCCTTCGCCAATGGAGCTGTTCATGAACCGTCGTCTCTCAGGTTTTGCCCCGACCTGCCTTGCCGCCTTGCTCGCCGCCTGCGCTTTGGGCCCGGCCCAGGCCGCTGAAGTGCAGGTGGCGGTCGCCGCCAACTTCACCGCGCCGATCCAGGCCATCGCCGCCGACTTCGAGAAAGACACCGGGCACAAGCTGGTGGCCGCCTATGGCGCTACCGGGCAGTTCTATACCCAGATCAAGAACGGTGCGCCGTTCGAAGTGTTCCTCGCCGCCGACGACAGCACCCCGGAAAAACTCGACAGCGAAGGCGCCACCGTCAAAGGCTCGCGCTTCACCTACGCCATCGGCACCCTGGCGCTGTGGTCGGCCAAGGCTGGCTACGTCGACAGCCAGGGCCAGGTGCTCAAGGCCAACCAGTACCAGCACCTGTCCATCGCCAACCCGAAAGCCGCGCCTTACGGCCTGGCCGCCACCCAGGTATTGGCCAGGCTGGGCCTGAGCGAGCAGATCAAGGGCAAGCTCGTCGAAGGCCAGAACATCACCCAGGCCTATCAGTTCGTCTCCACCGGCAACGCCGAACTGGGCTTTGTCGCCTTGTCGCAGATCTACAAAGACGGCAAAGTCAGCAGCGGCTCGGCCTGGATAGTCCCGGCCGAGATGCACGACCCGATCAAACAAGACGCGGTGATCCTCGACAAGGGCAAGGACAACCCAGCGGCCAAGGCCCTGGTTGACTACCTCAAGGGACCGAAAGCCGCTGCCATCATCCAGTCCTACGGTTACCAACGCTAAATGCCGCTATCGAGTGCCGACTTTTCCGCCATCTGGCTGACCCTGCAACTGGCGTCGCTGACGACCCTGATCCTGCTGATCGTCGGTACGCCGATTGCGTTATGGCTGTCGCGCACGCGCTCGTGGCTGCGGGGGCCGATCGGCGCCATCGTCGCCCTGCCCCTGGTCCTGCCGCCGACGGTGATCGGCTTTTACCTGCTGCTCGCCCTCGGCCCCAACGGCTCCATCGGCCAGCTCACCCAGGCCCTCGGCCTGGGCACCCTGACCTTCAGTTTCAGCGGCCTGGTGATCGGCTCGGTGATCTATTCCATGCCCTTTGTCGTGCAGCCGCTGCAGAACGCCTTTACCGCGATCGGCAGCCGTCCGCTGGAAGTGGCGGCGACCTTGCGCGCCAATCCCTGGGACACCTTCTTCAGCGTGATCCTGCCGCTGGCCAGGCCCGGCTTCATCACCGCGGCCATTCTCGGGTTCGCCCACACCGTCGGCGAGTTCGGCGTGGTGCTGATGATCGGCGGCAATATTCCCGAGAAGACCCGGGTGGTCTCGGTGCAGATCTACGACCACGTCGAAGCCCTGGAATACGCCCAGGCCCACTGGCTGGCCGGTGCCATGCTGGTGTTCTCGTTCCTGGTGTTGCTGGCGCTGTACTCCAGCCGCAAACCCCGCGCTGGCTGGAGTTGAATCGTGAGTGCATCGATCCATGTGCGCCTCAAGCGCACCTATAAAGATTTCAGCCTCGACCTCGACCTGCAGCTGCCAGGCCGTGGCGTCACCGCGCTGTACGGGCACTCCGGCTCCGGCAAGACCACCTGCCTGCGTTGCATCGCCGGCCTGGAACAGGCCGAACAGGGCCTGGTGCGGATCAACGACGAAGTCTGGCAGGACAGCCAGCGCCAACTGTTCGTGGCGCCGCACAAACGCTCCCTGGGTTATGTGTTCCAGGAAGCCAGCCTGTTCGCCCACCTGTCGGTGCAGGCCAACCTGGAGTTCGGCCTCAAACGCATCCCACGCGCGCAGCGTCGTGTGGACATGGCCCAGGCCAGCGAGTTGCTGGGCATCGGCCACCTGCTGCGGCGCCACCCGCACAACCTGTCCGGCGGCGAACGCCAGCGTGTCGGCATTGCCCGCGCGCTGCTCACCAGCCCGCGGCTGCTGCTGATGGACGAACCCTTGGCGGCCCTCGACAGCAAACGCAAAGGCGAGATCCTGCCGTACCTCGAACGCCTGCATGACGAGCTGGAAATCCCGGTGCTGTACGTCAGTCACTCGCAGGATGAAGTGGCGCGCCTGGCCGACCATATCGTCCTGCTGGAGAACGGCCGCGCCCTGGCCAGCGGGCCGATCGGCGAAACCCTGGCCCGTCTCGACCTACCCTTGGCCCTGGGCGACGACGCCGGGGTAGTGATCGAAGGCCAGGTCAGCCACTACGACGCCGGTTACCAGTTGCTCGCCCTGCAACTGCCCGGCAGCCAGCTGCGGGTGCGGGTCGCCCATGCGCCGATGGTCATCGGCAAGCACTTGCGCTTCAAGGTCCAGGCGCGGGACGTCAGCCTCAGCCTGCAAGCGGGCGAGCACAGCAGCATCCTCAACCGCCTGCCGGTGACGGTCAGCGGCGAAATCCCCGCCGACAACACCGCGCATGTCCTGGTGCGCCTGGATGTCGCCGGCAACCCGCTGCTGGCACGGATCACCCGCTATTCCCGCGACCAGCTGGAGCTGCACCCGGGCCAGCAACTCTGGGCCCAGATCAAGGCGGTGGCCGTGCTCGCCTGAGTCCCCGGCAAATGGGTTGGCACCCCTGTGCCGCGCCGCGGTCAATCGCCAGACAGGCCTTATCGATTGATTGCCAAGGATTCCGCCATGCCCGACAGCCCACTGCACCAAGACCTGCCAACGGACCTGCATTACGTCGACGACACGCAGCCGGGGATCAGCCGCAAGAAAGTGCGCGGCACGTTCGTCTATTTCGACCCGCAAGGCCAGCGTATCCGGGCGCCCGACGAGATCCAGCGGATCAACGCCCTGGCCGTGCCGCCGGCCTATACCCAGGTGTGGATCTGCGCCGACCCGCGCGGTCACCTGCAAGCCACCGGCCGCGACGCTCGCGGGCGCAAGCAGTACCGTTACCACCCGCGCTGGCGGGAAGTGCGCGACGCCGACAAGTACTCGCGCCTGCTGGAATTCGGCAGCGCCCTGCCGCGCCTGCGCCAGCGACTGGAAGCCCTGCTGGCCACGCCCGGCTTCAGCCGCGACAAGGTCATGGCCACGGTCATCAGCCTGCTCGACGCCACGCTGATTCGTGTCGGCAACAGCCAGTACGCCCGCGACAACCGCTCCTACGGCCTGACCACCCTGCGCAACCGGCACGTGGCAATCAAAGGCAGCTCGATCCTCTTCCAGTTCCGCGGCAAGAGCGGCATCGAACACCAGATCAGCGTCAAGGACCCGCGCCTGGCGCGGATCCTCAAGCGCTGCCTGGAGCTGCCCGGACAGAACCTGTTCCAGTACCTCGACGAGAACGGCGAGCGCCACAGTGTCAGCTCCTCCGACGTCAACGCCTACCTGCAGGAGCTGACCGGTGCCGATTTCACGGCCAAGGACTACCGCACCTGGGCCGGCAGCACCCTGGCCCTGGCGGTGCTGCGCGAGCTGCGCTGGGAACCCGAAGCCGATGCGAAAAAGCACATCGTCGAGATGGTCAAGGACGTCGCCCGGCAACTGGGCAATACCCCCGCCGTGTGCCGCAAGTGCTACATCCATCCAGCGCTGCTCGAGGGCTTTGTGCAGGGGCACCTGGCCGCCCTGCCGAGACCGCGCAAACGCAAAGGGCTGCGGGCCGAGGAAGTCGGCCTGAGGATGTTTCTCGAGCGCCTGACGCAGCAGGCCTGAGGCTTTTCGCAATAGCCGCCCGGGTACCGCCGGGTTGTCATCCGGGACGCTGGCGCGTTAGGCTAGCCGCCCTTCCCCGTCACCGGACGATTGCCGACGTGAACAACTAAGCCTTCCAGAAATGTATTCGCGACAAGCCGCCTTGCAGCGCTTGTTGGCCTTTTTCGACATTTTCCGGAGGTGCTGATGACTCACGTCACACGGCTGCCTGCGCTGGTCTCCCTGAACCAGCTGACCTTCCAGTTCGCCCATGGCGAAACCCTGTTCGATTCGCTCGACCTGACATTCGATGCCTTGCCCACCGGCATAGTCGGGCGCAATGGCACCGGCAAGAGCGTGCTCGCGCGCCTGATCGCCGGCAAACTTTCACCGTCCTCGGGCAGCATCACGCGCTTCGCCCGCGTGGCCTATGTTGCCCAGGAGCATCTGGCGCAGGAGGGCCAGAGCGTCGCCCAGGTCGCCGGTATCGCTGAGGCCCTGGCCGCCCTCGGGCGCCTCGCCGCGGGCCAGGCCTCGATGGCCGACCTGGCGCAAGTAGATGAGCGCTGGGACCTTGGCGAACGCCTGTGCCGCCTGCTGGACGAGGCCGGTCTCGACAGGATCGGCCCCAACGATCCGGCCGCCAGTCTCAGCGGTGGGCAACGCGCGCGTATCGCGGTGATCGGCGCCCTGCTCAGCGATGCCCAGCTGCTGATACTCGACGAACCGAGCAACCACCTCGACGAGCCCGGTCGCCAGTGGCTGCTGACGCAGCTTCAACAGTGGCGCGGCGGACTGCTGCTGATCAGCCATGACCGCCAGTTGCTGGCGCAGATGCAGCGCATCATCGAACTCACGCCCCAGGGCACGCGAATCTACGGCGGCAACTACGCGGCGTTCCGCGCCCAGCGCGAAGCCGAGCACGGCGCTGCGCGGGACGCCCTGGAACACGCCCGAACCGAACGCAGTCGCGAACAAAAGCGCCTGCAGCGCGAGCACGACACTATCCAGCGCCACGCCGCCGGCGCCCGACGTTATGCCGACACTGCCAACATCGCCAGCTTTGAACGGATGAAGATAAAGGGCGCCGCCCGGGACATCATGGGCCATGTACGCAACCGCCAGCAGGGCCACAAAGACAGTCTCGATCAGCAGGTCCGCGACGCCTACGCGCGGCTGGTGCCGCAGGCGCCAACCCTGGTGACGCTGCCCGGCACCGCGGTGCCCCAGGGACAACAGGTGTTCTGCCTGACCCGAGCACAACTGCCCTGGCTGCCGCCCGAGGCCGCTGCCAGCTACCTCGACCTGACCGTCACCGGGCCCATGCGCATCGCAGTCAGCGGGCCCAACGGCTGCGGAAAATCCACCCTGCTGAAGATGCTGGCCGGCGAGATCCAGCCCTTGCGCGGCCAATGCGAAGTGCGGGTGGCCAGCGCCTGCCTTGACCAGGGCCTGTCGCTGCTCGATCCCGAGCGCTCGATCCTCGACCACCTGGGAGCCCTCGACCGGCCACTGCAGGAAGGCCTGCTGCGCAGCCGCCTGGCCTTGCTGCAACTCGACGCCCAGCGCGTGACCCAGCCCTGTGGCCGGCTCAGCGGCGGCGAACGGCTCAAAGCCGCGCTGGCGATTGCCCTGTGGCGCGACACACCGGCCAAGCTGTTGCTCCTGGACGAGCCGACCAACCACCTGGACCTGGAATCGGTGGAAGCCTTCGAAAGCGCCCTGCGCGATTTCCCCGGCGCGATGCTGGTGGTGTCCCACGACCGCGAGTTCCTCGCCGCCATGGCGCCCAGCCACTGGCTGCAATGGACGCCAGCCGGCTGGAGACTGGACGAGGAAAACCAATGAACAGGCTTTTGCACGAATTTCAAAGTTGCTTCTATAGTTGCTCTGAGCAGCTATCAACCAGGGAAGCGCCATGGAAGACATTTTTGTCGTAAAGCGCTGCAACAAGATCATCATCCAGGGTCGACGCGCCGGGGAAGCCGCCCACGGCGCGCCGATCGCCGCCCACTGGTACCGCATCGCCGACACCCGCACCGATGGTTTCATCGGCGATGGCTACGACCTGCAAGAGGACGCCGTGCGCGAGTGCCGCCGGCTCAATGCCGCCAGCCGCCGCGCCTGAAACCATGGACAACCGGGGGCTGCGGCCACTCGCCGGCAATGATGAAATTTCTTTCACTGTGAACCTGCCAAGGCTTCGCTAAAGTGGCTCACGCTTATTGAAGACTCCCGACTGGCCCACCGCTCCCCTGGTGGGTCTTTTTTATGGGCGATCAACAAGGGCCGGGCGGCGGCCTGGCAGAGCATGCCAGGCATAAAAAAGCCCCGCACACGGGCGGGGCTGTGCGATGCGGGTAGCCGTCGCTTACTTGAGCCTGACAGCGGTGCCGGTGACAAACACCACCACCATGCCGCCACGGCCGCTGGGCATGCTGATCTCGTAGTCCAGGCCGAGCACCGCATCCGCGCGCAGATCGCGGGCGCGCTCCTTGATCTCGTCGGTCGCCTGCACCCGGGCTTCTTTCAGCGCCCGCTCCAGGGTCTGGGAACGCCCACCGAAAAAGTCGCGCATCCCGGCGAAGACATCCCGCACGACGTTGATCCCCTGCACGGACTCGGCGCTTACGATATCCAGGTACTCGGCGATCTCTCGCCCCGCGATCGCGTGGGTGGTAGTGATAATCACGGCATTCTCCTTTGACCGGCGCGACCCTGCCCTGAACCCGGGCGGGGTCGCAAAAAAACGCGATGGTAACAGACCCTCCGCGGGGGGCGATGGGGAGCATGCCGGGCGCGGTTGCCGCAGCGGCCTGCAAGGCGATGCCAAGGGCGAGCCTGTCCGTGATTAAATCCGCCAGCGGATAACCGCCGATCCTTTCCCACCTGGAGTATTCACATGGATGTCATTCAGTCGCGAGCCCCCGAACAATGCGCAGGCATGGAGGATATCCGCCGCGAGATCGATCGCCTCGACCAGGCTGTCATCAAGCTGCTGGGCGAACGTTTCCGGTACGTCTTGGCCGCGTCGAAATTCAAGACCTCGGAAACTGCCGTGCGCGCGCCCGAGCGCTTTCGCGCCATGCTCCTGCAACGCCGGGAATGGGCCCAGGCCGAGGGCCTGAGCGCCGACGCCATCGAAAAGCTCTACAGCGACCTGGTGCAACACTTCATCGCAGAGGAGCTCAAGGGCTGGAAATCCGCCCAGGCCCAGTCGCCGGCCTGAGGGCAAAAGAAAACCCGACAGCCAGGGAACAAGCCAGGCTGCCGGGCAGGGTCGTGGATGGGGTTATCGGGTATTGGCCCCTCGCGCAGCCTTCTTGGCCTTCGCCTTGTAGGCCGGCAAGGCTGCCGCGTAGGCCAGGGCCTCCTCCCGGGTGCCAAAGGAGCCAAGACGGTCGCCCTTGGTGCAGACCCGCCAGGGGCCGCTGTTGACGCTGACCACGTCATAGCCGTTCATGTGCATCTTGTTCAGCATTGGAACGCTCATAATCGCCTCCCTTTCGGTAGAGATCGGCCGAGGTTGTCGCGAACACCTTACACCCGGTCCGCGCGGGTGGGGGTTCCACCCATCGCCACGGGGCAGGAACGCGCTGCCGGTCTTTCACTTGGGCTTCAGGTTTCCCAGAGGGTCATACGCCCGGGACTTGGGTTCTTTCTCCGGCCTGTTGTCCCTGGGCGCTTTCGCCGGACCTATGGGGTCCACCTGCGGATCGGCCAGATCCGGAGAGTCAGGGTCGAAGCCTAGTTCGTCCTTGCCGGAAGCGTGCTCGGATGAACGCGGGCCCGTTGGCCTGTTCGTACTCATGGATACCTCCCGACCACGATGGAATGTCTTTCAATGAGAGGGCCATTCTCATGCAGGGTGCAAAACAGCTGACGAATGGTAATCGATCAAACAGCGTTTTCTGCCGTGCTTATGGCGTTTTGGCAGGTCTGCCAGAGCCGGATCATCAGCCACGTTATCAGCCCGTACCCAGGCCTGCGTTTCGTCGCCCTGTCGTTGCTAGGGCCATAGCGCAAGCGCACACTGGCTGCAGCTGACGGATCAGCTCCCCCTCTGCAAAAAGCCCGCCCATGCGGGCTTTTTGTCTATCCGCCCTCCCCGCGTCCCGTCTTTCGCGAATACGACCCGCTGCCCTCGTCGCTCGGCTTTACTTCAACTGATGCACCCAGGTGTCTCTTCATGACACCTACCATCGGGAGCCCTGCCATGAACAAAACACTTATCGTCATGACCGCTCTGCTGTCAGCCGTCGCCGGCTGCACCAGCGACGCTCATGTCTACCGCAATCAGCCGCTGGTGGCGAAGGTCGAGACCGGCATGACCCAGGAACAAGTCCGGCAGATCGGCGGCGAACCTGTGGCCGTCACCCCTCGCACCGTGGAACTCGGCACCTGCTTCGACTATGTGTTGACCCAGGCCGGCCATAACCAGCCGTTCAATGTCAGCTTCGACGGCAACGGCAAAGTCGATCACAAAAGCTTCCTCACTTGCGCCGAATGGAGCCACGCCCAGCAGAAAGCCAGGGCTCCAGGCAGCGACACGGGAGACATGGGTGGCGGCTATTAAGCAGCGTTGGCCAGAATTGGCGGCGATTGCGGGTGGGCATGGCCAGATGAAATTTCTTTCACTGTGAGCCGAGCGCCAGGCGGGTAGATTCCACCCTGCTCATTCAACTATTGGCCCGCTCCCCGCGGGCTTTTTTTTGCCTTGCAGGAGGCCCTTGAGGAAGGAGCCAAAGTGGCATCGAGTGGCGGGAAGGCCCGCCGAAGGCAAATTCCAGGCAAAAAAAAGCCCAAGTAGCTGATGGACACTTGGGGCTAAAAATGCATAAACCGTGGTAGGTGAACGCGGGGCTATCTTAACGTCCCGAAGAACATGTAACAATATATTTTGAGGTTATTTTTACCCTAAATATTTTCTAAGCCCTTAAATAACCACATGTTTTTTCTGGCAATGGCCGATTCGTCACCTTGTTGGCGCCAGCAAAAAAGCGCCACCGCCCTTCTTTTCGCATGACTACGCCTGCGTGAACCGCTTGCCCGCCATCAGGCATACAGGATCACGCACTCCGAAAACGAGGAAAACTCACCGGCTTCCACTGGCCCGTTGGCGCTGACCAACCTTGCCGCGAAGGACAGCCTGAAACCCGGTGCCACCGGGTATTCGGCACGCCCTTCATGGCCCAGAAGCACGACTTTTCCCTCGCTGTCCAGCAGCTGAACGCCCACATTGCGTGCGGAGCCGGCCTCTTCATAGTCATTCATCAAGATCACACCATCACTGGTGATGCCATCAAAGTAGACCTGGACCTTGCTCGCCCCCTTGAGCCTGTCTTCGTTCAGCTCGACGCTGAAAAACTGCGGAAGGCTGCCACCCGCCTGAAGCACATCAAGGCTCGATGTACCCAGTTCGACCACCCGCTCCATGCCGCTGGAGCGCCGACGTGAGGCGCCGGGAACGCCACTCGCCCCCAGGCCATTATCAGGATCGATCGTCCACGTGGGAGCGGTAACCCTGGCGCGAAAGTCAAAGAACTTACCAACATTTTGAGTGGGCATTATTTATTCCTTTAATTGAATGCAAACATGCGATCGGTTCAGTCCGGAGCAGCCACCCAGGCCACTCTTCCTGCCTGTCGCCATGCACTTTTTCAATGGACGAAACGCAGCCGGCTCGATAGTCGGTACCCGTCAAAAAAGCGCACACGGCGAACGCTGAAACCTTAGAACGGCGCCAAATCGGCGTCCCTAGGACACTTCCGAAACGCTCCACTCAATTATCAGATCGCGCTGGAATGTTGCTGAAGAGGAGGCTCGGCAAAATCTCCGCCAAGGCGGTTATCCGTACTTGAGCCAACGAAAACAGGGGGCACTGGAATCTAACCAGCATCAGGATGTTGGGGGAGTGCCGGACGCCGCATGTCAGGCAAAAGCCCGGTCTTGCACCGGGCTTGCTGGTGGGCCGGCCCGGAATCAGTCCAGGGCGTCGTGCAGAACTTCGTAGATGATGCCTGTGGCGATGGCGACCAGGATCAAATCAGTGCCGGCCTGTTGCCACTCATAGCCGTCATAGTGAGGTAGGCGGCCGAGCATCCGGCCATCGAGTTTTTTCGCGATGCCCGGCGGCAGTGGCTTGCCTCGGGCCAGGTTTTTCTGGATGCCCGGCGGCAGGGCCGGCCCGGGTGACCAGTAGTCACGACTGTCGCCGATGATCACGCGAACACCACCGACATCGACTTGAGGGCCGTCATACCTCCCGCCCTGCTTGTAGTCCTGGGATTTGTTGCCTTTATTGCCATGTCCGCCCTGATTGCCATGGGGGTTGCCCTTGCCGTTCCCTGGGTCCGCATACAAGGCAGTCGAGCCGAATAAAAACGCGGCGCTTGCTAAAACAGCTACAACCGAACGAGTCGTCATCTCTGCAGTCCTCTGCATGAATCCAGCCGTGGTGCCATTCGTCATGACACCCGAACTATAGACAGCCGATTGCGTCTTAGTTCATGCAAACCTCTCCCTATCTATGGAAGCAATCATGCTTTTAAAGAAAAAAAATCTCGTGACTGCCGTGACCTGTGTACTGATGCTGGCAGCGGCTCCTCTGCTTCCCATGACGTCCGCTTATGCCAAGGACGGCGGTGGCCATGGTGGCGGAAATGGCGGTGGCAACGGCGGGGGGCATGGCGGTGGTAACAGTGGTGGTCATGGTGGCCAGGCAGGTGGTCACTCGGGAGGGGCCAGCAGCAAGGGCCATAACGGCGGCCTGAAAAGCGACCCAGCCGGCAAGTCGGTTCGCAATCTTGGAGAAAATGGCAACCATTACGGCAGCATTCGTAATGACAGCAACGGCCATGGCTCGACCACTTCCGGCGTGGCTCATTCCAAAGATACCCGCGGACTGTCAAAAGCCACTGCGATCTCGGACACCACGCCCGGGGACCACAACTCGAAAGGCCTGGGCAACGCCAGCGTCTCCTCGAGCAAGAATGATCGATAGACCCAGCCTCATGCTCTCCAGCTGAATCGGTTTCAATACCCTCGGTTGGTCAGCATCTCCCCGCATGAAAAGCCCGGCCCAGCGCCGGGCTTTTTCGTTCCTGCCTTCGCCCGGCGGCGCCCTCTTCTACCCTCATGGCTCGGGCACAGATGAAACTATCTTTAAGTAACCTTCATGAAGCGAAGCGTCTGAGTGCCTACCCTTGCGGGACCGACAAAGTGAACTACAGGAGTAACCCACGATGTTTTCCCATGAAGGTCTCGGTCTGATGTCCATCTTCATTGTCCTGCTGCTGTGCGTGCTGGCGGTGTTCATTCATCCTGTGCACGCACTCTGGAACTGGGTTCAAAGGCGTAGACGCAGGTTGTCGGTAGAAAACGCGGGGCGTGAAGGCAAGCCCTATTCTTCACGCTGAACGGGCACCCATCCAATGAGGCCCGGCCATGTCCGGGCTTCTGCTTTCTTGCTTCTACAGAACCGCTCTGACTCAGAGTCGCGCCCTTGGCTGGCGCCGGTCGATCGCAACCGCGATCGCCGCCAGCAGGATCGCCAGGGTGTAGGCAAAGAGCCCCAGGTTGATGCCCAGGATCAACTTCTCAGAGCCATCGGTGAGCACCATCGACCCACCGTAAGACTGCCGAAGCCCGTAAGCCAGCAAGAAGCCACCCGTGACGAACACCGTCAGGAGGCTGGACAGGCGAAGGTTGCTCTTCAACCACACCAGCCACAGGCTGAATGCACCGATCGTCGTATTGGTGAACAGCTGCCAGACCTCATGCAACCGTGCATGCGACTCCCAGGCCGGGTTGAAAACATGAGTCTCATTGATCTCCAGCACCGGCACCACAACGGCGTAGAAGATAATCCCGATCGTCACAAACAGCTTTGCTATCACTGGGAACCTCCTTGTGAGCGCGGCAAAACGCCAGTGCTTCAGCGGCCTATAAGGACACGCAAACGAATAAAGATCACGTTCGATATGCGCCAAAAGTCAGGGGAAAATGACGGTCCGGGCACAGCCAATGGGTACCGCTCGTCCAGACCGTGACGCCCTGTCCCGTTCCTCATCTACACCTTTAACCATGGACTTCCGGTCGTATTCATCCGACCACTTCAGCGCCGCTCTTGGATATGGAGGATTGGGCAGCCGACATTCGATTCGATGGCACACGAAGCGCCATGCGAAACCGCAGTACCTCAAGCTTCGAGTTTCATTTCTCAAGGAACGGAAAAATGATCACGAACTGCACGAACTGGCATGCCTGGCTGGACACCATGCCACCCAAACCGGACGAACTTCATGTAGTCGGAGACGTTGAAGTCGCCAACCCAGGGATCAAGGCCTATCTGACGGTACGAGTCCCGCAGGGTATCAACCCGGCAATACTCCTACTGGATCTGCACCTGTACCAAAGGCCAGGGCAATGGATTCAGACAATCACCTGCACGCAAGTCAGGTTCACCCGGGTGCTGCCGCCCAACGCCACGCTCTACAGCGCGATTGAAATCTTCCACAACGGCGAACGAATCGCGTATATCGACGAAATCCCACACATCTCCTGACTGATCCGTACTGAATCAGTGGAGCCTTGATATCCGACTGCGGCCGCCTGATCCTCAATCAGTCGGTCGCCTCCCCCGCCGCACTCCTGCATCTTTTAATATGTCGGCTCTTGAACTGGCCAGCGCCTGCTTCTAGCCTGCAACCCGTTATCAGGAAAAGCGCAAGAGAAATGATCAGAAGATTTGAACAGCAAGATATGGATGCCGTGCTGGACATCTGGCTGCAGGCCTCGCTGAAAGCCCACAATTTTATCGACGCCTCATTCTGGCAGTCGCAAGTCGACAACATGCGCAACCTGTACCTCCCGGCGTCAGAGACCTATGTCATCGAGCGACAATCCAAAGTGCGGGGTTTCTATTCGCTGCACGCCGACCAGTTGGCCGCTCTCTTTGTTGCACCTGCATTCCAGGCCAAGGGGATTGGCAAGCAACTGCTCGCCCATGCCAGGGCACAGCGTCCCGTGTTGAGCCTGGCGGTGTACAAGGACAATACGGCCAGCTGCGGCTTTTACCTGGCACAAGGCTTTGTCGTGACCCACGAGCAGACGGATGAGCAAACGGGGCAGCAGGAATACCTTATGAGCAGCACCCCGCTCTGATCCATGTAGCCCGTCACGGTATATCCAGCCCTGGCTTTTTATTGCCCTCCAAAAAACCAAAAAGCCCAGCGTACGAGCTGGGCTTTGCCTGGCCAAAAACTGAATCAATGAGGCTGACGCTGCCTCTGCAACTCTGCCTTTAACCAGCTGCTTGCCGGTTGCGATCCAGTAGCGCAGCGCACCTCATAGGCCTTGCCACTCATGCTGCTTTTAGTGGCCGCAAGATCGATAAAGTCCTCCGCGCTGCTCACCATGTCCTTGCCTTCGAGGTAATTCAGTTTTTTCTCCAGGTGCTGTCGTGCCTGGGGGGCTGGATACTCGGTGCCATTACGCACGAACTGGCACTGGCTGTGCTCGACAAAATCCAGCAAGCCCTTTATCTCCCGGGCTGCCTGAGGCGTCGTTTGCGCCTGCGCGTTAGTCGCCATTGCCAAGGCGGTGATACCAGCCGCCATCAGCCATCGAGCCCGTTCACCGGTAAAAATTCGCATCCTTCGTCCTTGTCTTGAAACTGAGCACTGTTGTCGGATCTGGCCGAGTATCACCCGGTCCAGGTCGGTCAAACTTCGATAGGGAAAGTCGGCTGAACTTCCTGCTTCATATCCGCGTTTTCTGTCGCGGCCTCAAGTTTGGCCAGGAAGGCTGGGTTCAATTTGGCTTCAAGCAGATTGACATGCTCTACCGCCCTCTTTTGCTCAACCATCTTGGCAAGTTCTGCATAAGAAAGTCTGGGTGCCGCGTTTTGAATAGTTATCACTGAAGCTCTTCCTTGGTTCATCCGTCCAGCCCACCAGGGGCTTGGCGGCAAGTGTATCCCCTGTTCCGCGCCCGTCCCAACTCATCCGGCCAGCACTTGAGCATATCGGCACTCGATATCTTCTTTTTATCGATACCTGGCGCATCCGGATCTGGAAAGCCACGCCGCTCAAGCACAGCCTTGAACTGCCGCGCATGCCTGCCCATACCCAGGTCTGACGGTGTTTTCGCCCTGCCATAGACCAATGGTGCCGCCAGTCGTCGTCACAGCGTTGACGCTCTATCCCTTAAGGCGCGCAATGGCCCCCTAAAAATGATCGCCTTGGGGCCTTTCCAGATGGCAAAGATCATAGTGCTGGCCGGTGACTTCCCCCAGGGTGACGCGGAGTATCTGCGCGGAACCATCACGCTCAAGACCGCCAATAAGCCGCTGATAGGGAAAAGTTTTCTCGTCTCCGAGTTCAAGGACCTCACCGTCGAAAATACCGACTCGAACAAGAACATTAAGAGCGCCATAGGCCTTGGAATGGTTGGCGCCATGTTTCTGGGGCCTGTGGGTGCCGTCGCCGGCTATCTTCTGGCGGGCCACAATACCGAGGTGACATTTCTGGCCACCTTGAAGGATGGCCTGACACTGCTCGCTGCAACCGATAACGAGACCTACCAAGACATCTCGGCGCGCTTCAACAGAAAAAGCTCACCTGAAAAACGCGATAAAACCGAGACTTGACGCCCGGTTCAGCACTTTTCTTTTAGTCCGCCTGGGAAATCAGACAGTCGCTTACTGCCGCAAGTAGGCGAGCATGTGCTGCACATAGTCGGCTTTACCGAGTGGTACGCCGTTATGTCGCAGGATGTTGTAGGCCGTGACGAGGTGAAAGTAGAACTGTGGTGTCACCCAGTTCACCACGTACTCATTACCACTCATGCAGACTGCTGCGTTTTGCCAGCCAGCAGAACCGTCCCCTGCGCAACCGGCAAATATTGACCAATGGCCGGATGGAGGATTGAGAACCGCGCGATGAATCCGCAGGAATGGAAAAACAACAAGGCTGACCGGATTGAGCGGCCATTCACAGTCAGCCTTGTCGTTGGGACAGCTTCAACCCGGGAAACGGCGGATTACCATTGGCCCGAGAAGATGCAGGTCAGTGCTTCGATGCCGCTGAACTTCCACAGCGAGTCGTTACAGTCTCTGGCGAATGCATGGGCGTTCGAGGCGGTGAGGGCCAGGACCACGGCGGAGGCGTAGACGATTTTCTTGAATGGCATGGTGAATCTCCTTTTTCGTATCGGCACTTTCTTGTGAGAGCCACCCCGACGAGGATGGTCATCCGCACTATATGCCCGGCCTCGGCAGCAGACGATTAGGGCTGGTGTGCTAATGGCGAATACGCATCACCCAAGAGCATCGGCAAATCGCGCAGGGCTGCCGCTTTGCAGACGAAATCCCAAAACAGATTAGTCATTGCAGCTGTACTGATACTCGAATGGAAAAAACACCGTATCGACCACCAAGGAAAACGGTGCATCGATCAGTAAAAAGGGAATCAGCTTTCCATGGGAGGTGCCTACCAACCACCAGTCCAGGCGCACGCCCTTGTAGGGGCAAGGGTGGTCGTAGTCCATGCGCATCGCCACCGCGGCGCAGCCGCTCAGGCAGTTGACCAACACCAACAGAATCACTTTCCGAAACACCTAATGTCCTTATTACATCCATCTGCAGAGCTGCGTAGACCTCTCTGCAATACGCCAGTGACTTTTGCCCAATGGCAATGACAGAGAAATACATCCGCCAGCAGAAAGGCAAGAAAGCCTCTCCAACCGCGTAAATCGCAGACCGGATTTGAATTTGCAGACCGGAAACGAACAAGGGTTTGCATCAGCTTTCGCCAGCAAACCCTTGAAATAGATGGTGCCCGAAGCCGGAATCGAACCGGCACGCCCTTACGAGCGGGGGATTTTAAGTCCCATGCGTCTACCAGTTTCGCCATTCGGGCGGTAGCGCGGTGTTGCAGTCTGAAAGGCTTGAGCCGTTTCAGCGCCTTGCGGCAAGGGGGTGAAATATATACATCCCCTCCCTTTGAAGCAAGTTCGTTGGCGTCAAATTCAAGACTGAATATCGAGCCGGCCAATAAACAAAAAGCTCCGTAAATCATAGATCTACAGAGCTGTTTCTATCGGTGGGGGCTACGGTCGGAATCGAACCGGCGCAGAAGGAAGCTGCATGCCACTGATAAAACCAGAGATGCCAGCAGGCTATCACACCAAAAAAATCATAACCATATGATTTTAAAAGAATTATCAATTACGAGACAGGCAAAGGCAGATTTTGCCCAACCGGCGCAGGGATCCTGGGATGGCTGAACTCATGGGCCAGCGGAGCCGAAGACACAGGCCATAGGCCAAACCGCGAAGGCGCGATCAGCGAAGCCTAAGGACAGAGAAAGAGCTGCATCACTCTTCCGGATTTTTTCAGCGAGGGATTATTCAAAGGCACCACAACATCACCCGGCACAATGCCGGATCTGAATTGGCGCCCACCCTGACCAGCTGTTGGCCGTTCAGCAATCCATCGTAAACACACCTGGCCGGGCAAGCGCGACCACTCTAATCAGAGCAGACGCGCATGTCTCGAAGACAATTCTGAAGAAACCTGAACGGCGTGAGCAAACCTGGACGTAGCCGTCAGAAGCACGCGTGCGAGTACCTCGGTTGAGCGGTGATCGGGCGGGCTAGCGTATCGACGCAATCGTTCGAGGCGGGGCTGGCTTGCTGCTTATCCAACTCGGCGAACAGGGCACAGAACTCCCTTACCCGCCAAGCCAATATCTTGAACGGGCTGCGATAGCAAGCCGGTGGATGGGACGCCATCAATATAGCGAGTAGGTCGCGCCATAGCTGCCAAAAGTCGCGGAATACTCCCGATTGTGCACTTCTATCCCAGGGCCCCAGGGGTCACCAGCGTTTTAAGAATCGACTGATACCTGGGAAAGTCCAGTGCCATTAGTATCCCCCAGGCATTTATAAAGGCATGCGATGAAAGTCCCACAATCACCCGCATTGACTAATGAACACGCCATAAGAAAGCAGCGCACCGATGTCTCTTTCAACACTTTCGAGAAACTCCATGAAAAAGTCCCTTGCCATGAGTGTGGCGTTTGCCGGACTTCTGTCGTTGTTTGCCCTGCCCTCCCATGCCGGTATCTCATTGAATGGAACTCGAGTGGTACTGACCGGACCGAAGAAAGAAACTTCCATGCTGGTGCTGAACGATGAATCGACGCCCATCATGATCCAGTCCTGGATCGAGCCCTTCGGCACAAGCTCCGATCAGGACGTCCCCTTTGCCCTCACCCCTCCCCTGAAACGCCTGAGCGGGAACGCCCGACAGCAGTTGCGTGTCCTGTATCAGGGCCTGGGGCTACCCACGGACAGGGAGTCGGTGTTCTGGTTGAGCGTGCAGGAAATCCCCCAGAAGTCGAAGGATGAAAACATCCTGCAGATTGCCGTGCGCCAGCGCATCAAGTTGTTTTACCGGCCCGCCGGCTTGCCCGGCGACGTTGACCAGGCCCCCTCCAGGCTGCAATGGCGCAGGGTGTCCAAGGAGGGCAAACCGGGCCTGGAAATCAGGAATGACTCTGCGTTTCACATTTCTTTCGGCACGGTAAACGTCAAGAGCGGTTCGAACAGTTATTCGGTTCCCGCGACCATGCTGCCCCCCTATTCAAGCCAATCATTCGCGATCGAGGGGGCATCTTCCCTGGCGCCAGGCGGAGCAACAAAGATCGAGTTCGAAAGCATCAACGACGATGGCGTAGCGGTACAGCACTCAGGCGACCTATCCAGTTGAGCCAGGTTAAAGGTCAGAACTCTTTGTTTGTCGCTGAACCCAGCGTCTTGTTATCGGCTGAATATCACTTCTTAGTGAAATACACACTTCGCCAACAATCTTCGCCCAAACAAAGAAAATCATTTCCGAACGCATGGAACCAGGGTGTGCAAGAGCAA
The DNA here is from genome assembly GCF_002843625.1 of Pseudomonas sp. 09C 129. Classification (NCBI taxonomy): domain Bacteria; kingdom Pseudomonadati; phylum Pseudomonadota; class Gammaproteobacteria; order Pseudomonadales; family Pseudomonadaceae; genus Pseudomonas; species Pseudomonas sp. 09C 129. The sequence goes on from NZ_CP025261.1 coordinate 4,308,363, forward strand.
TTCACCCACGAACCCTATTCAAGGCCGATCAGAGAGAAACAGGCAATGAAGACCACAGCAGAAAGAATTTTCAGCGCAATATTTATCGTGCCGCAACTGTGCGTAATAGCATTCACAGCCCTCGCCGTGTCACCGGCCGCGAAGGCAGCAGATGTAACAGCATTCGGGCTGGATCTCTCGATCCCGAAAAACACGGCCAGCGGCACCATACTGGCTCGACATTACATCACTCCGCAGCAGACATGCGGCCAATCGAAGTGCACAGTCACAAAAGTTAACGCCTACCCAAGTGGCGGCGTAACAGGCTCAACCTCACCAATAATGACCACAAACGTCTCAGGCATATCGACTCGTTTGTTGATCAATGGAACAGCCTACGGAAGTTCATATCCAGAGGTCGCGTTCACCCAGCCAATCGAAGTACAGTTGCTCAGCGATGGTCGCCAAAATCTAGGCGGCTCCCTGGCAGGCGCCCATGCTTCACCGTACTACTATTCCCTCAACACTCAAGAAGCTGGCACCAGACTTGCTATCTATCTGAGAGGCACTATCACCCCGATCGACGGCACCTGCTCGGTGCCGAACCAAACGGTAAAGCTACCCAAGACCTTGCTGAACCGCCTGGACCGCATCGGCTCGACAGCCGGCACCCAGAGCTTCCAGATACAGATCAACAACTGCCCCAAGGGCTATAACCGGATTGGCTATACCCTTGACCCGGTTGGCGGCGTGATTGCGAACTCGCCCGGGGTATTGCCGCTTACTGGCGGTTCAAGCGCGAGCGGCATAAAGATCCGGGTTGAAAACGCCCAGGGCGCTCCGGCAACCCTGGGGACCTCGGTAGCGGTCGATGGATACAACAAAACGGCAGGTGGCTCGTTTGCCATTCCGATGCAGGCGTCCTACATCAGGACTGATGTGACGGCTACACCCGGAACGGTAAACGGGGCAATGACCGTGTTTCTGGATTATCGGTAACCCTTCCCGCTCGTTATCCTGTTTGCCTCCTTCGAACCAACGGCAGGAGGCTTCGCCAGTCGAGCCCATCGCCTCCACACAGCGGACGATGCCCCCCCGAAAGAGCCGGCCGGAACAAAATGGCGCCCACTCCACCCTATCTCGCAGCCAAAGTCCTGCGCATGAACGAAGGCTCCCATGAAGGCGGGTTCGCCGACCAGAGCCACCCGATCCAGCGGCTCAGTCGCGTCTACCGCCTGGCCCCAACGATGGAACGCCTACTTTCTTCCAGCCAATAAAAAAGCCCGTAGATCATTGATCTACGGGCTTTTCAGTTTGGAGGCCGAGGTCGGAATCGAACCGGCGTAGGCGGATTTGCAATCCGCTGCATAACCATTTTGCTACTCGGCCAAACTTTCGATGCTTTGCAACCGCATCAAAGGCATACAACTCGAAGCTGGAAACCTGAACTTGATCTAGCTTCCAACCCTTTGAATTCTAAGGGGTTTTTCGCGTTCCTGAATCAGGAATGGACGCAATTCTGGACTTGTTCGCCGGGCATGTCAAGAACAGGAATAAAATAATTCAATGCCCGGCGCCGGCATCCGTCGTGTCTGGCGCAAGCCCCCTTCCCTGCTTCTTTTATCCTGTGGCGGGCATCGACAGACTAACAGGACTGTCATGACGGTCTTTGCGGAGCGCGTGATACCAACCTGATCAACCACCCCACCAACAACACATTCAGCAGCGCCAGCGAGCAGAGTGTTGCCAGCACCCCGCCCGCCCCCAGCGCTTGCAACAGGAAGCCGCCGGCCAGAGGCGTCAGGGCCTGGCCGATCAGCGATGGCCGTGACATGCGCCCCATCAGCAGGACATAGTCCGCCGGTGACATCAGGGCCAGCGGCAACAGGCCGCGAACGATGGCGCGCAGGCCATTGCCGGCGCCGTAAAGCACCAGGCCGAGCGCCGTCGCGCCAGGCGCCAGCGCCACCAGCAGCAGCCCCGAGGCTACCAGGGTGACGGAGATCAAGGCAGTCCACACCGGGTGCCGCTTGCGCGCGAATACTTGCAGCACCCGCGAGCCTACCTGGCTGGGCCCCAGCAACGCGCCAAAACCAATGGCCGCGGCCAGGGAATATCCCAGGCCCTGCAGCAGGGAAACCAGTTGCACGGAGATCGCCGTCATGATCACCGCGCCCAGGGCGAAGATCGTGGTCAGCAGCCCATAAATACGCCGGTCGATCGCGACCACGGCAGCAACGGCGGTTTGCTGTTTCGCCAGGGACCCGCGCCCGCGCGGCAATGCCCACAGGTACAGCGGCGCCACGGTCAGCGCCAGCAGCACGGCATACACCTGGCAGGTGGCGCGCCAACCGATGTGCTCGATCAGCAGCGCCACCAGTGGCCATGCCAGGGTGCTGGCAAACCCGGAAATCAAGGTGATGCCGGTGATCGCGCTGCCCGCCCGCTCGCCATAAAGCGCGCCCAGGCTGGCGAACAAGGCTTCATACAAACCCAGCGCCATGCCCAGGCCGATCACCACCCAGGCCAGGAGGAACATCGCCAGTGTTGTCGAAGCGGCCATCAGACCCAGACCCGCGGCGACCGCCAGGCCACTGCTGGCCAGCACCCCGCGCCCGCCATGCCGGGCGATCAGCCGGCTGGTCAGGGGCGCCAGCAACGCCGAGACGAGGATGCTCAGGGACAGCGCGCCATACACCCACTGGCTGGCCCAGCCGGTGTCCTTGATGATCGGCCCGGCCATCACCGCCATCAGGAAGAACGAACCGCCCCAGACCAGGATCTGCAACAGCCCCAGGACAACAATGCCGGGGACGCCCGGTAACCGTGAATGATCGTTCAAGACTAATGCCGCCAGAGGGATGGGGATGCGCAAGGCCCCGAGCCAACGGGGCGACGCGTTTGCGCGCTACAGGTATTGCGAGATTTCGATCAGGTTGAGGTCGGGGTCGCGCACGTAGACCGAACGGATCGGCCCCGTGGCGCCCGTACGCTGCACCGGCCCTTCGACGATCGGCCAGTTGTGCCGCTGCAGATGGGCGACCACTGCCTCCAGCGGCTGGGCACTGATAAAGCACAGGTCCAGCGCGCCCGGCACCGGCAGATGCGCCTTGGGCTCGAACTCCTGCCCGCGCACGTGCAGGTTGATCTTCTGGTTGCCGAAACGAAACGCCATGCGGCCGTTGCCGAAGGTTTCCAGGGTCATGCCCAGCACCCGCAGGTAAAAGTCCTGGCAGGCCTCGGGGTCCACGGTGGTCAGGACCAGATGGTCAAGGTGATCGATCAGCATGGGGCGGCTCCTCGTAAAAACGCTGTAGCGCAAGCGCGGCAGGTTACAGGCTTCAACCGGCGCGCACGCCGGCCTGGAACTCGGCGATGTGCTGCCACATCGCCACGGGGTTGGAATACATCGGGAAATGGCCACAGGCCGGGATCTGCGCCAGCTGTACACCTCGGGCCTGGATATGCGCCAGGTAGGACAGGTGGGCATTCTGCTCGCCGTACATGAACATCCGCGGGCAGCCCAGGCCGAGAAACGTGTCCATCAGCTCGCCATGATCCGAGAGCCAGACCATCGACTCGAAGATCCCGCGCACCGCGCCGGGGCGCACCTTGTGCCGCAGGCTGGCGGCATACAGCGCACTGGCGTAGGCCGGCGCCTGTCGGGCGCGCTCGATGAAATCATCGAAGAAGCGCTCGGCGTCGGCCTCGGGGTAGTCGACTATCTGCCGGCTGAGGAAGCAGTCTTCCGGGGCGATATTGCCTTCGATATCGACGAAGCTCAGCACCCGCCCCGCAAGCTTATGGGCCAGCATCAGCGCGGTCAGGCCGCCCATGGAATGCCCGACCAGATGGAAGCGCTCGATCTGGAAGTGCTCGAGGATCTGCAGCGCGGTGTCGAGCAGGAACGGGATGGAGATTTTTCCCAGGTCGGCACAGTGGCTGGCGCCGCAGCCCGGTGCATCGTAGGCCACGAACGGCCGCCCGGCGAAAGCCGCCTGCCGCACGATGTCGGCGTAGTCTTCCTTGGTCGAGCCAAACCCGTGCAGGAACAGGATCGGCGCCCGCTCGCCGGCGCGATGCAGGCTGGCGATACTCAGCTCGACGCCCTGCACGGTCAGCGGCACCTGTGTAGCGATGAATTCTGCTTGCGCAGCCACGTTGAACGCTCCTTTGACGAATCGCCGCCGGCAGACGGTGACGGCCGGTGCATCGCGCACTCTCCGGGGACGCGGGACTTATGTAAATTCCGGATTCAAGAAGGCATCCATACGGCAAACCTATGGAACGTTGACCCGGCCCTTGCCCTGGAACTGCGCCACCAGTTCCTCCACCAGCGGGTTGGTGCGCGTCGGGTTCCAGGCCAGCGCGGTGGTGACCACGTTCAGCCGCTGGCTCAGCGGGCGCAGCACCACATTGCTCGGCGCGACCTTTTTCAAGGACGCCGGCACCAGGGCAATGCCCTGCCCGCAACTGACAAAGGCGATCTGTGAAGCCACCGAACGTACCTCGTGCAACACCCGCGGGGAAAAGCCGCTGGCGCGGCAGGTGGCGATCAGGTTGTCGAAATACATCGGGCTGACTTTGCGCGACGACAGCACCAGCGGCTCGCCCGCCAGGCTCGCCAGGCTGATGCGCGAACGCGCGGCCAATGGATGGTCGCTGGGCAGCGCCACCGCCAGGCGATCCTCGGTCAGCGCAATCGAGCGTACGCTGCTGCCCAGCTCGCCTTCCACGCGGGCGAAGGCCAGGTCGATGTCGCCGGCCTCCAGGGCCGGGATTGCCTCGACGCTGTCGATCTCCCGCACCGACACCGTGAGCTGCGGATACCGGGCCTTCAGTTTCTCGATCAGCGCCGGCAGTACGTCGAGCATCGCCGTGGTGATGGCGCCGATGGTCAGCACCCCCGACTGCCCCGCCACCGCCTCGTGCACGGCCAGCTCCAGGCGCTCCAGCTGCTCGGCGAACTTGCGCACCGCCGGCAGGATGGCCTGGCCCACCGGGGTCAGCTTGGCACCCCGGCGCGAACGGTCGAAGAGCTTGACCTTGAGGGCCTGCTCCAGCACCTGGATCTGCTCGGTCAGCGGCGGTTGCGACATGCCCAGGCGCTTGGCGGCGCGGCTGAAGTTCTGTTCCTCGGCCACTGCCAGGAACAGCCAGAGATGACGAATCAAGCGAAAATTGATCATGGCGGCACCATAGGTTTTTCGTATGCAAGGCTTACTTGATTCGTAATATACCTATCAAATGCGCTCATCGACACTGGGGCCCTCCGTCACCACAGGGGTTACCCCATGAGCACTGCCACCTTGCTTGATCGCCTGGCGGCGCTGGACACCAACACGGTGTCCGACGCCCTCGATTTCCTCGGCCTGCCCGGCGCCACCGTCGGCCTGCGGCCGTTGTGGGACTGCCCGAAGATCGTCGGCCGCGCCAGCACCGTGCTGCTGGGCGCCAAGACCGACAGCGCACCGACCGTGCACCTGATTTCCCCGGTGGTCGAACGGATCGCCAGCGCCGATCGCATCCTGGTGATCGCCGGCGGCCTGGAAGGCATTTCCTGCTGGGGCGACATCCTCGCCAACGCGGCGCGCCACAAACGGATCCGCGGCAGCGTGATTGACGGCTGCAGCCGTGACATCGACGGCAGCGCCGCCATCGGCTACCCGGTCTATGGCCGTGGCGTGACCATGATCAGCGCGCGCAACCGGGTGATCCAGCTCGACGCCGGCGTGCCGGTGCAGATTGCCGGGGTCCAGGTAAGCGAAGACGACTACGTGATCGCCGACCGCTGCGGCACGGTGTTTGTCGCCGCCCGGCATATCGAAAAAGTCCTCGACCTGGGCGAGCGCATCGACCGTCGCCAGCACGCCATGGTCGAGGCGGTGCGCGCTGGCCGCTCGGTCGCCGAGGTGATGCATGACCGCCAGTTCGAAGCCATCGCGGTGGAGCACGCACATGAATGATCAGCAACTGGTCGAGCTGTTCGCCGGCCTGGATACCCCCGGCGTCTCCGATGCCCTGGACAAGCTCGGCCTGCCCGGCCAGTGCCTTGGCATAGCGCCGCTGGACAACTACCGCCAGGTGGTGGTCGGCCCGGCGTTCACCGTGCAGTACGTCTCGGCCAGCGTGCCACCCGGCACCGTCGGTGACTTCATCGACGACGTGGCCCCGGGCGACGTGGTGGTGATTGCCAACGGCGGCCGCACCGACTGCACCGTCTGGGGCGACATCATGACCCAGTACGCCGGCAGCCGACGGATCGCCGCCACGGTGATCGACGGTGTCTGCCGCGATGTCGGCAAGGCCCTGGGCGACGGCTATCCGCTGTTCAGCCAGGGCCGCTTCATGCGCACCGGCAAGGATCGGGTGCAAGTGCAGTCGGTGAACCAGCCGGTGTCCATCGGCGGCGCCCGGGTCTGTGCCCGCGACATCGTGGTCGCCGACGCCAACGGCGTGGTGGTGGTGCCCCGCGCCCGCGCCGCCGAAGTGGCGGCCTGTGCCCGGCAGATCGAAGCGGTCGAAGCCGATATCCGTGCCTTGATCGATCAAGGCAAGACCCTCAAGGAAGCCCGGGCCGCCCTGGGTTACCACCATCTGCAGAGGCAAGTCCGATGACCACGCTCCCCCTGCCCCTCGACTTCCACGAGCGGGCCAAAGTACTCGGCAGCTCGACGCTGTATGAAGCCTCGCACCTGCCCTGCGCCGTCGACAGCGCGATCCGTCCGGTCTGGGACGGCGCCTTCATCGCCGCCCCGACCTACCCGCTGCAATGCTCACCGGGCGACAACCTGGCCCTGCACCTGGCCATGGAACGGGTGCCCCGCGGCAGCGTGCTGGTGGTGGGCACCGACAATTTCATCGCCGGTTACTGGGGCGAAGTGCTCACCGTGGCCGCCGAAGCGGCCGGCGTGGTCGGGCTGGTGATCGACGGCGGCGTGCGCGATATCGCCGCCCTGAAAAAGCGCCGGTTCCCGGTCTTCGCCCGCGGTATCTCGGTCAAGGGCACCCTCAAGGCCAGCGCGCCCTCGGTGGGTCGTCCGTTCAATTTCAATGGTGCCTGGGTCGCGCCGGGCGATCTGCTGGTGGCCGACGATGACGGCGTGATCGTCATTCCCCAGGCCGACGCCGCCCGCACCCTGGCCGCAGGCGAGGCCCGCGCCCACAAGGAAGCGCAGATGATGCAGGCGCTGAGCGAAGGCCGCTCGACCCTGGAACTGATGAACCTGACCGAGTGGAGAAGCCGTGCATGAGTAACGATATCCAGCGCCTCAACCAGCGCCTGGCCAGTGCCCGGCCTTCGGCGACCTACCGCATCATGGACCGGGTGGCGGAACGCCGGGCACAAGGCGCGCAGATCATCTCGCTGTGCGCCGGCGAGCCGGACTTCGACACCCCCGAGCACGTACGCCAGGCCGCCATCCAGGCCATCGAGAGCGGCCATACCCGCTACACCCAGGTGGCCGGCGTGCGTGCGCTGCGCGAAGCGGTGGCCGCCAAGTTCCGCGACGAAAACGGCCTGGAAGCAGGCTGGCAGGACAGCATCGTCAGCAATGGTGGCAAGCAAGTGATCTACAACGCCCTGGCCGCGACCTTGAACGACGGCGATCAAGTGATAGTCCCGGCGCCCTACTGGGTCAGCTACCCGGAAATGGTCCAGTTGTGCGGCGGCACGCCGAACATCGTCACCTGCGACGCCGCGAGCGGCTTCAAGCTGACCCCGGCGGCCCTGGCCGCGGCAATCAATCCGCGGACCCGCTGGTTGATCCTCAACTCGCCCTCCAACCCGACCGGCGCGGTGTACAGCCGCGACGAACTCCAGGCCCTGGCCAAGGTGCTGCTGGCCCAGCCGCAGGTGCTGATCCTGGCGGACGACATCTACGAGCACCTGATCTTCGATGACCAGCCGTTCCATACCCTGGCCCAGGTCGAGCCGCGCCTGGCCGCGCGCACCCTGACCATGAACGGTGTGTCCAAGGCCTACGCCATGACCGGCTGGCGCATCGGTTTCGCCACCGGTCCGCGCTGGCTGCTGGACGCCATGGAAAAACTCCAGGGCCAACAGACCTCCGGCGCCAGCGCCATTTCCCAGCAGGCGGCGCTGGCCGCGCTGAGCGGCCCCAAGGACTTCATCCAGCACAGCCGCGCGGCGTTCCAGCGCCGCCGCGACCTGATGGTCGAGTTGCTCAACGACACACCCGGGCTGCACTGCGCCCGGCCGGCCGGGGCGTTCTATGCCTTCGCCAGCTGCGCCGGGCTGATCGGGCGCACCTCGCCCGGCGGGCGTTTACTGGCCAGCGACGAGGACGTGGCCCATGCCCTGCTCGACGAAGCCGATGTCGCGGTGGTGCATGGCAGCGCCTTTGGCCTGGGCCCCTACATTCGCATCGCCTATGCCCTGGACGATCGATCGTTGCGCCAGGCCTGCGAGGCCATCCGCCGCTTCTGCGGCGCCGTGCTGTAGCGTCGCGAAAGCGCCTGCATTGCCCCTGGAAATCCCGGCCACGCGCCGAGATTTTCCTGTCAACTGCTGCACCACATGCAGCAGTCAAATGCAAACAGGCCGGATTGTTGATCATGGAGCGTAGCCCTATCCTCGTTTCCTACACCCAGCTTCCTACCGCAAAGCTTCCAAGGAGATCGAGCATGGTCACCCGCGTACAGCTTCACCAAGTCGGCGCCCCTCAGGTCCTGCAGTTCGAACAGGCACAAACCCAGGCGCCCGGTGCCGGCGAGGTCTGGCTGGAGCAGACGGCCATCGGCGTCAATCCGCTGGACCTCAGCCAGCGCAGCGGCGCGGTGTCGGTTGCCCTGCCCTGCGGGCTCGGGCTGGAAGGCGCGGGGCTGGTCAAGGCGATTGGTCCCGGCGTCACCCAGGTCCAGGTGGGTGATCGCGTCGCCTATGCCACCGGGCCCCTCGGCGCGTATGCCAGCGCCCGCCTGTACCCGGCCGAGCGCCTGGTCAAGCTGCCGCCGGCGCTGGCCTCGGACGCCGCCGCGGCCCTGCTGTTCAAGGGCATCACCGCCCAGTACCTGCTCAAGACCACCTACCCCGTCGGCCCTGGCACCCGGGTGCTGATCTATGGCGCCGCCGGGGCCCTGGGCCAGTTGATGGTGCCTTGGGCCAAGCACCTGGGGGCCACGGTCATCGGCGTCGTCTCCAAGGCGCAAAGCGTCGAGCGGGCCCGGGCCGCCGGTTGCGACGAGGTGCTGGTGTTCGACGCCGCGACCCTCGCCCGACAGGTCGTCGAGGTCACTCAAGGGCACAAGGTCGATGTGGTGTACGACCCGATCGGCCGGGTGTCCTTCGAAGCCTCCCTCGACAGCCTGCGTCCACGCGGCCTGCTGGTGTCCTTCGGCACGGCGTCGGGCGCTCCCGAGGCGGTGCAGGTCGGCACGCTCAACGCCAAGGGCTCGCTGTTTCTCACCCGCCCGTCCCTCGCCGCCCACACCGCCAGCGCCAGCGAATACCAGATGCGCGCCGCCGATGTGCTGGACGCCTTCGCCGCGGGTATCATCCAGCCGCGGATCTGGCAGCGTTATCCCTTGGCCGACGTGGCCCAGGCCCACGCCGACCTGCACGACGGACGCGCGCAAGGCGCCATTGTGCTGATACCTTGAGGCCGATCCTTTCCGTTCCTTCCGGCCATTTGGCCGCACAACGAGGCAGCCCAGGCACATGGATCCGTTCGACAGCCGACAGGCCGATGAACTCGCCACCTTGATGGCGCTCTTCGAGCACGGCTCTTTCGCCGCCGCCGGGCGTGCCTTGCAGCGCCACCCTTCGGTGCTGTCCAAGCGCCTGGCGGCACTGGAAAGCCGCCTGGGCATTCGCCTGGTGCAACGCACAACCCGGCAATTGCGCTTCACCGACGAAGGCGCGCGGTTAGTGGAGCGCTTGCGGCAGGCGGCGGGCCTGATCAGCGAAGCCGAACACGAAGCCTCCCAGGGCGCCGCGCAGATCCGCGGGCGCCTGCGCCTGGCCTTGCCGGCCGCCATGGGCCGACGCTGGCTCAGCCCGATCCTTGCAGAATTCGCCCTGGCCCATCCCGGGGTGACGCTGGAGACCGAATATTCGGACCGTTTCGTCGACATCGTCGGCGAAGGTTTCGACGCGGCGATCCGCATCGGCGAACTGGCCGACAGCCAGCTGGTGGCGCGTAAACTCTGTGCGCACCGGCGCATCCTCTGCGCGTCGCCCGACTACCTGCAACGCCATGGCGAACCGCGGCTGCCCGCCGATCTTGCCAGCCACAACTGCCTGGGCTTTACCGGCCTGCGTTCCTGGCCCGACTGGCGGCTGACCCGCCAGGGCCGGCTGGAAACCGTGCGTATCCACGGCACCTTGCAGAGCAACGACAACGAAGCGCTGCTCGCCGCGGCCCGGGCGAGCGTCGGCATTCTTGCCGGCGGCGACTGGCTGATGAACCAGGACCTGGCCTCGGGGCATCTGGTCCGGGTGCTGCCGCAGTGGCAGCTGGACAGCGACTCGGGGATCTTCCTGCTGCGCCCGTCAGCGCGTTTCAGCAGCGCCACCACCCAGGCCTTCAAGCACTGGATCGAGGCGCGCTTTGCCCAGGGCGCGCCCTGGGAAACGCCGGCCAGGGAAGAGCCGTAGCAGCGTTCACAGCGAAGCGACGATGAACTCCCGCAGCCATTGATGGGCCGGGTCGCGGTGGCAGCGCTCGTGCCAGAGCATGGCCATGTCATAACCCGGGACTTCCAGCGGCGGCTCGACCACCTTCAGCGCCGGGTTGTCGCGCACCAGGCGCGACGGCAGCATCGCCACCAGGTCGGTGCTCGCCAGCGCCGAGAGGACAAACAGAAAATGCGGCACCGACAGCACCACCCGGCGCGTCAGGCCCACCTCGCCCAGCGCGCTGTCGGTGACACCCTGGAAACCGCCGCCATCGGGCGACACCACCACATGTTCCAGCTTGGCGAACTGCGCCAGGCTCGGGCGTCGTTGCAGGCGTGGATGGCCCGCGCGGCCCGTCAGCACGTAACGCTCGCTGAACAGCACGCGGCGGCGCAGCCCCGGCGGCGAGTCCTCGCTGGTGTGCAGGGCCAGGTCGATGATGCCCTGCTCAGCCTGCTGGACCAGACGCCCCGGCTCCAGTTCGAGCACCGCCAGCCGGGTTCCGGGGGCCGCCGCGCGCAAGCCGGCCAGCGCCGGCAGGATCACCGTCGACTCGCCGTAGTCGGACGCCGATACGCTCCAGGTATTGGCCGCCGCGCCCGGGTCGAACGGGCTGGCCGGCGACACCGCCAGCTCCAATGCTTCCAGCGCCCGGCGCAACGGCTCGCGCAATTCGTCGGCCCTGGCAGTGGGCCGCATACCCCGCGGCCCTGGCAGCAACAACGGGTCGCCGAAAATCTCCCGCAGCTTGGCCAGATGCACGCTGACCGAGGGTTGCGACAGGTTCAGGCGTTGCGCCGCGCGGGTCACGTTGTGCTCGGCGAGCAGCACATCCAGGGTCAGCAGCAGGTTGATGTCCAAGCGCCTTAAATTATTCACGACAATACCTGGAATATTGGATATTCATTTCCAATATACCTGGCAGCGACCGATCCTGCTGTCTCCCGACATTGGAGACCCTGTGATGAATGTACTGCTGGTGTATGCCCACCCCGAACCCCGCTCCTTGAACGGCTCGCTCAAGGACTTCACGATCAAGCGCCTGCAGGCCGCCGGCCACGCGGTCCAGGTTTCGGACCTGTATGCGATGAACTGGAAGGCGCCGCTGGATGCCGACGACAGCCTGGGCCGGGCGGACAACAGCCGCTTCGATCCGTCCCTGGACTCCAAGCGCGCCTTCGAAGAAGGCCGGCAGTCGGCGGACATCGCCCGCGAGCAGGAAAAACTGCTCTGGGCCGACACCGTGCTGCTGCAATTTCCCCTGTGGTGGTTCTCCATGCCGGCGATTCTCAAGGGCTGGGTGGAACGGGTCTACGCCTATGGTTTCGCCTATGGCGTGGGCGAGCATTCGGATGCGCGCTGGGGCGATCGCTACGGCGAAGGCACCCTGGCCGGCAAGCGGGCGATGCTGATCGTCAGCGCCGGCGGCTGGGAATCCCACTATGGCCCGCGGGGCATCAACGGGCCGATGGACGACCTGCTGTTCCCGATCCACCACGGCATCCTCTATTACCCGGGCTTCGACGTGCTGCCGCCCTTCGTGATCTACCGCACCGGGCGCATCGACGCGGCGCGTTTCGCCACGATCTGCGACCAGCTCGGGCAGCGCCTCGACCAGCTGCAACAATCCGCGCCCATCGCCTTCCGCCCACAGAACGCCGGCGCCTACCGGATCCCGGAGCTTACCTTGCAGCCGGAGATCGCCACCGGCCAGCAAGGCTTCGCCGCCCACCTGATATAGGCCGTGCGCTCACTGCCAGCCGCCGCCCAGCACCTTGTACAGGGTCACCCGGTTACTCTGCTCGGTCAGGCGCAGGCTGATCAGGTCCTGCTCCGCGCTGTACAGCGAACGCTGGGCGTCCAGGGCTTCGAGGTAGCTTTGCGAGCCACCGCGATACAGCGCGTCGGCCAGTTCGAAGCTTTTGCGGCTGGCGTCGGTCAGGGCCTGCTGGGCGTCCAGGCGTTCAGCCAGGGTGCTGCGTTCGGCCAGGGCATCGGCAACTTCCTTGAAGGCGCTCTGCACGGTCTGCTGGTAGGTCTGCACCTGGATCTCGCGCTCGACCTTGGCCGCGTCCAGGGTCGCACGGTTACTGCCGGCGTCGAACAGCGGCAGGCTGATGCTCGGGGCGAAGGTCCAGGCGCCGCTGCCGGCCTTGAACAACCCTGACAGCGCCGAACTCGCCGAGCCGGCGTTGGCGGTCAGGCTGATGCTGGGAAAGAACGCCGCCCGCGCCGCGCCGATATCGATGTTCGCCGACTTCAGCGTATGTTCCGCCGCCAGCACGTCGGGACGGCGTTGCAACAGGCTGGACGGCAACTCGTCCGGCACCCGCACCAGCAGCGCCGCCGATTGCAGGCTGGCGCCGGGCAGCAGTTCGTCGGGGATCTCGCTGCCCACCAGCAGGCGCAGCGCGTTGCGGTCCTGGAGGATCTGGCTGGCGTACACCGCCGCATCGCCGCGGGCCGACTCCACGGTGGTCTGCGCCTGGGCCAGGGCCAGTCCGGAGGAACCGCCCAACGCATGGCTACGTTGGGTCAGCTCGTAGGTCGCCTGCTGGCTGCGCAGGGTCTCCTGGGCCAGGTGCAACAGCTCGTTGTCCGCCGCCAGGGTCAGCCAGGCCGTGGCCACCTCGGCCACCAGGCTGATCTGCGTGCTGCGCCGGGTTTCGGCCAGCGACAGGTAGTCTTCCAGCGCCTCGTCCTTGAGGTTGCGCAACCGGCCGAATACATCCAGCTCGTAACTGCTCAGGCCCAGTTGCGCGCTGTAGTCATGGCTGGTGCTGGCCACGCCCGTGCCGGATGTCGAGCCCGGCGTGCGGCTGTGGGTGCCGCTGACCCCGGCATCGATCGCCGGGAACAGCGCCGCGCGCTGGATGCGGTACTGCGCCTGGGCCTTTTCGATATTCAGACTGGCCAGGCGCAGGTCGCGGTTGTTGGCCAGGGCCAGGGCCTGCAAGCGCGTCAGGCGGCTGTCGGTGAAGAACTGCTGCCAATGGATATCGGCGGCGGCCTCCCCGGTGGATGCCTTGCTGCCCGGCAACCATTGCTCGGCAACCGGCGCCTCGGGGCGCTGGTACTCGGGCGCCAGATTGATGCAGCCACCGAACAGCGCCAGGGCAGGCACCAGGGCCCAACGAAAATTGATCATGCGTCACCTGTTGCAGCGGGTTGAGTGGAGGGGGTGGAAGCACGGGTAAAGCGGCGACGGATCAGCACGAAGAACAGCGGCACGAAGAAGATCCCCAGCACCGTGGCGCTGAACATGCCGCCCAGCACCCCGGTGCCGATGGCCCGGCGTCCGGCCGAACCGGCGCCGGAGCTCAAGGCCAGGGGCAGCACGCCAAACATAAAGGCCAAAGAAGTCATGAGGATCGGCCGCAGGCGCTGGCGCACCGCGGTCAGGGTCGCCTCCAGCAGGCTGGCGCCCTGCTCTTGCAGGTGTTTGGCGAACTCGACGATCAGGATCGCGTTCTTCGCCGACAGCCCCACGGTGGTCAACAGCCCCACCTGGAAGTACACGTCGTTGCTCAGCCCACTGAACCGGGTCGCCAGCACCGCCCCGACCACGCCCAGGGGCACCACCAGCATCACCGAGAACGGCACTGACCAACTTTCGTACAAGGCCGCCAGGCAAAGGAACACGAACAGAATCGAAATCCCGTAGAGCAACGGCGCCTGGGAGCCGGACAGGCGCAGTTGATAGGACTGCCCGGTCCACTCATAGCCGATACCCTCGGGCAGTTGCTTGACGATGGACTCGACCACGTCCATGGCCACCCCGGAACTCACCCCCGGCGCCGGATCGCCCACCACCTCCAGGGAGGAGATGCCGTTGTAGCGTTCGAGCAACGGCGAACCGTAGCTCCAGGCGCTGCTGGCGAAGGACGAGAACGGCACCATTTCATCGTTGGCGTTACGCACGAACCAATGGTCCAGGTCTTGCGCCTGCATCCGCGCCGCGGCCTCGCCCTGCACATAGACCTTCTTCACCCGACCCTGGTTGAGGAAGTCGTTGACGTAGGTGCCGCCCAGTGCCGTGGACAGGGTGCTGTTGATGTCGCTGGTGCTCAGGCTCAGGGCTCCGGCCTTGCGATCGTCGATGCTGACCTTGAGCTGCGGCGTGTCGTCCAGGCCGTTGCTGCGGACCCCGAGCAGGCGCGGGTCCTGCTGCGCCAGCTGAATGAACTGCTCGCGAGACGCCACCAGGGCGTCGTGGCCCAGGCCGGCGAGGTCCTTGAGCTGCAGGTCGAAGCCCGAGCTTTGCCCCAGGCCGCGCACCGCCGGCGGCTGCATGACGAATACATTGGCATCGCCGATGCTCGCCAGCGCCAGGGTCGCGCGTTGGGCAATCGACGCCGAGTCCTGGCCGGCGCCCAGGCGCTGGCTCCAGTCCTTGAGCTTGATAAAGGCGCGGCCGGTGTTCTGGCTGTTGCCGCCCATGCCCAGGCCGCTGATGCTGATCAAAGCCTCGACCTCCGGCTGTTCGAGCATGTAACTCTCGAACTGTTTCATCACCGCCTGGGTGCGACTGTCAGTGGCGCCCACCGGCAGCTGGATCTGCGCCATCAGGGTGCCCTGGTCTTCGTCCGGCAGGAACGAAGTCGGCAGATTGACATAGCCGACACCCATGACCAGCAGGAGCACCCCGTACAGCAGAAGGCTGCTACGGCTGCGTTGCAGGATGCCGCCGACCAGCCGCTGATAAGCCTGGGCGCTGCGCTCGAAATGGCGGTTGAACCAGCCGAAGAAACCACGCTGCGGTCCATGCCCCTGGGCATCGGTTGGCTTGAGCAACGTCGCGCACAGCGCCGGGGTCAGAGTCATCGCCACCAGCACCGAGAGCAGCATGGCCGAGACGATGGTCACCGAGAACTGCCGGTAGATAACCCCGGTGGAACCGCCGAAAAACGCCATGGGAATGAACACCGCGCTGAGCACCAGGGCGATGCCGATCAACGCGCTGGTGATTTCCGCCATCGACTGGCGCGTGGCCTCCAGGGGCGGCAGCCCTTGCTCGACCATCACCCGCTCGACGTTCTCCACCACCACGATGGCGTCGTCCACCAGCAGGCCGATGGCCAGAACCATGGCGAACATGGTCAGGGTGTTGATCGAATAGCCGAGCAGCGCCAACACGCCGAAGGTACCCAGCAGCACCACCGGCACGGTGATCGCCGGGATCAGCGTGGCCCGAAAGTTCTGCAGGAACAGGAACATGATCAGCACCACCAGGACGATGGCTTCGCCGAGGGACTTGACCACCTCCTCGATGGACAGGCTGACAAAGGGCGTGGTGTCGTAGGCGATGACGTTCTTCAGTTGCATCTGCGCCGGGTAGAACTGTTCCAGTTCCTTGAGCTTGGCCTTGACCGCGTCGCCGACGCTCAGGGCGTTGGCCCCGGTCGCCAGTTTGATGCCCATGGCCGAAGCAGGCCGGCCATTGAGCGCCGAACTCATGTCATAGCTTTCGCTGCCCAGTTCGACTCGCCCCACATCGCTCAGCAGCACCACCGCGCCGTCGCTGGACGACTTGACCACCACATTGCGGAACTCGTCCTCGGTCTGCAGCTTACTGCGCGCGGTAATGGTCGCGTTCAGTTGCTGCCCGGGCACCGCCGGCATGGCGCCCAACTGCCCGGCGGAGACTTCGGTGTTCTGCGCCTCCAGGGCCGCGCTGACGTCGGACGGCATCAGGGCATATTTCTCCAGCTTGGCCGGGTCCAGCCAGATGCGCATGGCGTAGCCCGAGCCCAGGGTCTGCACCTCGCCGACGCCATCGATCCGGCTGATCTGGTCAAGCAAGGTGCTGGAGATGTAGTCGCCGATCTGGGTGCCGGTGACGCTCTCGTCGTCCGAGGCCAGGGCGGCGATCATCAGGAAGTCCGAACCGCCCTTGGTCACGGTCAGGCCTTCGCTCTGCACCGACTGAGGCAGGCGCGACTCGGCTTGCTGCAGCTTGTTCTGCACCTGCATCTGCGCCACGTCCGGGTCGGTGCCGGCGGCGAAGGTCAGGTTGATGCTGGCGCTGCCCGCCGAGCTGCTGGTGGCCGACATGTAGGTCAGGTTGTCCAGGCCGGTCAGCTGCTGCTCGATGACCTGGGTCACCGAGTCTTCCACGGTCTTGGCCGAGGCACCGGTGTAGGTGGCGGAGATCCGCACCGTCGGCGGCGCGATGTCCGGGTACTGCTCCAGGGGCAACTGGCTGATGGACAAGGCCCCGGCGAGCATGATGACGATGGCGATGACCCAGGCAAAAATCGGTCGGTCGATAAAGAAACGCGCCATGCTCAACCCTCCTGCGCCAGGGCGGTGGACGGTGCCTGCGGCACACGGCTGCGGGTACCGGTGCCGTTGTTCTGCGCCACCACCGCGGCGCCAACCCGGACCTTCTGCCCGCCCTCGACTATCAGTTGATCACCAGCGCTGAGGCCGGCCGTCACCCACCACTGGTTGCCCACCGCGCGGTCGATGGTCACCTGGCGTTGCTCGACCTTGCCTTCGACCACCACCAGCACCGAGGTCATGCCACTGGCGCTACGGCTCACTGCCCGTTGCGGAATCAGGATCGCCTGTTCGTCGCGGGCCTGCTCCAGCACCGCCCGCACGTACATGCCCGGCAGCAGCAGGCGCTCCGGGTTAGGGAACACGGCACGCAGGGTCACGGTGCCGGTACCCTGGCTGACGCTGACCCCGCTGAACTTCAGGCGGCCCTCATGAGCATAGGTGCTGCCGTCGTCGAACTTGAGGCTGACGGGCATTTCATCCGCTGCGTTGCCTTGCAGCGCGCCGCTGGCCAGGTCGCGCTTGAGGCGCAGCAGCTCGGTGGTGGACTGGGTGACATCGACATAGATCGGGTCCAGTTGCTGCACCGTGGTCAGCGCCGCGTCCTGGTTGGCCACCACCAGGGCCCCGGGAGTCACGGTGGAGGTTTCGATGCGCCCGCCGATGGGCGAGCCGATGCGGGTATAGGCCAGGTTGATGCGCGCCGTCTCGACGCCGGCCTGGGCCACCTGCAGATCGGCCTGGGCAGTCAACAGGCTGGCCTGGGCGTCTTCGTTGTCCTGCTGGCTGATGGCATCGATCTTCGCCAGTTGGGCATCGCGGGTAGCGGTGGCCTGGGCCGACTTCAGGGTGGCGCGGGCCTTGGCCAGGGTGGCCTGGGCTTCCGCCAGGGCCGCCTTGTAGCTGGCGGCATCCAGCTGGTAGAGGCTGTCCCCGGCCTTGACTTCGGCGCCTTCGACGAACAGCCGCTTCTGGACAATGCCGCCGACCTGGGGGCGGATCTCGGCCACCAGGAACGCCTGGGTGCGCCCCGCCAGCTCGGTGCTCAGGGCCTGGCTTTGCGGCTGCACGGTGATCACCGAGACCTTGGGGACCTCGGCGGCGGCTTCGGGCGCCGCTGGCGAACAACCGCTCAACACCAACAGCAGCATCAGGGAAACGATGACCGCGGCGGTCACCAGGGATTTGGCGAAAAGTTTGGTCGACATAAATGCCTCTGCAAAACGGGATGGCTTGTGCCTGTCCGCCATGCTGCGAAGCAAATGTGCAGGAAAATTGAAGATTACCCGGCGACCTTGAATCTTTGCCGCGCCGGGGCCTAAATGAGCGGGCCATTCCTCCAGCCGCGCGAGCCCATGAAACTGAGTATCTCCACCAAACTGTTCGGCGCCGTCCTGGCCAGCGTGCTATTCGTCATCCTGAGCATGGGCCTGGCCACCGGCTGGAGCTTCGGCCGCGGCTTCCTCGGCTACCTCAACGAACAGGCGCTGCAACGCATGGAGCCAGTGCTGCCGCGCCTGGCCCAGGCCTACGCGCAGGCAGGTGACTGGGAATTCATCCGCGACAACCCCGACCGCTGGTTCGACATCATGCGCCCGGGACCCAAAGAGCAATCGCAGATCCGCAAGCTGAAACTGCCGCTGACCTCGGACCTGACCGGCGCGCTGTTTCGCATTGCCCTGCTGGACCGCGACAAGCAGCTGGTGATCGGCTATGCGGCGATCGCCGACGATGCCCTGCTGCGGCCGATCGAGGTGGCCGGCAGCACGGTCGGCTGGCTGGCGGTATCGCCGTTCCAGAGTGTCAGCGAAGCCGGCGGCGAACGTTTCTTCCAGTACCAGTTGCGCACCAGCCTGGCGGTGGGCGTGGCCTCGCTGCTGCTGGCGATGCTGATTGCCTGGTGGATTTCGCGCGCCCTGCTCGACCCGGTCAAGCGCGTGGCCGCGGCCACCCACCGCCTGGCTGCCGGGGAGTACAGCAACCGGGTGGCCGTGGCCTCCAACGATGAAGTCGGCCAACTGGCCCGCGACTTCAATCTGTTGGCCTACACCCTGGAGCGCAACGAACAGATGCGCCGCGAATTCATGGCCGATGTCTCCCACGAGCTGCGCACCCCGCTGTCGGTGTTGCGTGGCGAACTGGAGGCCATCGAGGACGGCGTACGCAAGCTCGACCGGCACTCGATGCAATCGCTACAAAACGAAGTGGGCATGCTCAGCAAGCTGGTGGACGACCTGTACGAGCTGTCCCTGGCCGACGTCGGCGCCCTCACCTACCGCAAGAGCGAGTGCTCGCTCAACGAGCTGCTGCAGGCCAGCGTGGCGATGTTCCAGGAGCGCTGCCAGGCCGCACGGCTTGAGGTCGAGTTGAAACTGCCGGAGCGGCCGATGCAGCTGGACGCCGACCCCAAGCGCCTGCAACAACTGTTCGCCAACCTGCTGGAAAACACCCTGCGCTACACCGATACCGGCGGCCAGCTGCGCATCCGCGCCTGCGTCGAGGGCGATAACCTGCGGGTCGATTTCATCGACTCCGGCCCCGGGGTCGACGCCGAACAACTGCCGCGGCTGTTCGAGCGCTTCTACCGTGGCGAGGCCTCGCGCAACCGCGCCAGCGGCGGCGCCGGCCTGGGCCTGGCGATCTGTCGCAGCATCGCCCTGGCCCACGGCGGCAGCCTCGACGCCGATCACTCGCCCCTGGGCGGCCTGTGGCTGACCCTGCGCCTGCCCGGCAAGGCTGAAGCATGAGCACCGGACAACCGATCCTGATCGTCGAAGACGAACCGAAACTCGCCGCCTTGCTGCGCGACTACCTGGATGCCGCCGGCTACCCCAGCCTGAGCCTGGACAACGGCCTGGACGTGGTGCCAGCGGTACGCGCCCACCGGCCGCGACTGATCCTGCTCGACCTGATGCTGCCCGGGCGCGACGGCCTGGAGGTGTGCCAGGAGCTGCGGCGGTTCAGCGAAGTGCCGATCATCATGATCACCGCCCGGGTCGAGGAAGTGGACCGCCTGCTGGGCCTCGACCTGGGCGCCGACGACTACATCTGCAAGCCCTTCAGCCCGCGTGAAGTGGTGGCCCGAGTCAAGGCCATCCTGCGCCGCAGCCCGCAACTGACGGCACTCGCACAGGCCCGCCTGCAGATCGACGAAGAGCGCTACCGCGCCTCGTTCGACGGTATCGCCCTGGACCTGACCCCGGTGGAGCTGCGTCTGCTCAAGACCCTGGCTGCCGCCCCTGGCCGGGTGTTCTCCCGCGACCAGTTGCTCGACCGCCTGTACTCCGACCACCGGGTGGTGACCGACCGCACCGTCGACAGTCACGTGCGCAACCTGCGGCGCAAACTGGCCCAGGCCTGCCCCGGGGAAGACCCGATCCAGTCGTTGTACGGAGTGGGTTACAAACTCGAACTGGGCGCGCTGCCGGGCTGAGCAATCGCGCCAAGCCGGGGTATCCTGCGCAGCCGAGAATTTCGAAGGCGCACAACATGCCCCGACTCCAGCGGCTGGACATTGACCTGAACGCGGTGACCAGCACCGCCGAACTGCACGCCACCCTGCGCGAGGCCCTGGGCTTCCCCAATGGGTACGGCGCCAACTGGGACGCCTTCTGGGACGCCATCAGCGGCCTGGTGGAAATGCCCGTGCAGCTGAAATTCCATGGCTGGGACGATCTGGCCACGCGCTTGCCGAGGGATGCCCGGCTGCTGCGGCAATGCCTGGACGAAATGAAAAACCAGTACCCGCAACTCGCGGCAGGAGTGAGGTTCGGCTAGGCGGTGATCTTGTGGCCCGGCACAGTCCGGGCAATCGAGTGTCGACCGACCGCACACCTGTAGCCGCTGCCGAAGGCTGCGATCGGCCGGTACGGCCGTGACGATCCGGCGGACCGGCGCCGCCTGATCTATTGCCATCGCGGGCAAGCCTCGCTCCTACTTCTACAGGAGCACGCCAGCCCCGCATCCCTTCAGAAGTCAGCAATCCGCTGCATAGATGACAGTCTTTCCGCTGTTGGTGGCCGCGGGCCGGCGGGTGAAATAGGTATCGCCTTCGTCGGTGTGGATCTCGTACTCCACCTTGCTGGCGACGCGTCCCGAGGGGTCGGCATGCTTGATGATCTTCAGCACCCGCTGGAACTTCAGGCTCTGGGTGCCATTCTGCGCGGGGCCCGTGAGCACGTTGACCGTTTGAAACCAGCCCTGGCCCTTCTTGTTCAACACCAGGGTCCGGGTCAGCGCCTCGAAACGCTCCAGACGGGTGAACCCCCAGAGTGTCTGCTCCTCCACCACCTTGCCGGGGGCGCTGGAACCGGTGAACACGAACAGGTTGATGGCCGGATTGTCCTCACAGAAGAAGTCGTAGGGCACCAGCCCATCGACCATTTTCTTGCCGGAAACGAATCCCTTTTTATGCACCAGAAACATCGCCACCTCCACTCAATGGCCCCGCCAGAACAGCAAAAACGCTGAAGTACGCTTGAGCCGCAAGTCTACTGAGGGGCGACGTACAGGGCCGTCAAGGCAGTGTAATTTCGTGTAAAGATCAGGCCCGTCGAGGCAGGCGGATCGCCACGGCCAGCCCGGTGCCCGGCTCGTTGTGGGCCTCGATGCTGCCACCGTGCAGCTCCACAGCCCTGGCGGCGATCGCCAGGCCCAGGCCGAAACCGCTGGCCGCCTCGCCCGGGCCACGCTCGAACGGCTGAAAAATACTCTGCAAGCGCGTGCTTTCGACGCCAGGGCCTTGGTCGATGATGCGCACGATCAGGCACTGGCCGGGCAGATCGCTGCGCGCGCTGACCTGGACCCCGGTTCCCGCCGCGGTATGGCGCACCGCATTGCGAATGACGTTCTCGAAACAGCGATACAGCAGCTCGCCGTTGCACCGGCTGACAAAATCCGGACAGGCCTGCAGACTGACCTGACAGCTTTTCATGCCTGCCTCGAACCGCGCGTCTTCGACTATCACCGCCAGCAACTCGATGATATCCAGCGGCTCGCTCTCGATGCTCTCGGGCCGGCCCTGAAGGCGCGCCAGGGTCAACAGCGCTTCGATCAGCGTGTCCATGCGCTCCGACTCGCGCTCGATGCGCCCAAGCATTTCCTGGCGTACCGGGTCCTGCTGCAACAGGCCAATGGCCGCCTGCATGCGGGTCAAGGGCGAGCGCAGTTCGTGGGAAATGTCATGCAGCAGATGTTGCTGGGCCTCCACCAACAGTTTCAACTGATTGGCCATGCGGTCGCAGTCTTCGGCCAGGTCGACGATTTCATCGCGGCGCGAGCCCATCATCGGCTTGACCCGGGTCTCGAAACGCCCCTGGGCGACGTCGCCCATCGCCCGTCGCAGATAGGCCAGTGGCCAGGCCAGGTAATAGGCCATGTAAGCACTGAACAGCGCGCTCATCAGCGTACCGATCAACAGCGGAATCAAACGCCCCGGCGGTCGGCGGTGATCGCCAGGCACCAAGGAAGACCTGAGCGAAAGCCTGAGCCCTTCCTTGCTGACCAGCGTCTTTTCATAGGCCAGGTGCGCGACTGGCGATCCGGCCAACAGTTGGCCGCTGCTGTCATAGACGCCAATGGCCTGGTCCGGCGGGTGCTGCCAGACCGTCAACAGCTGCCTGCCGGAATCGATGCCGTACTGTTGCAGCAACTGCTCCTCGCTGGCCAGGATCGCTTCCAGATGCGGATCTCCGGGAACGAAGCTGCCCAGCAGCAGGATGCCCAGCCCGACCAGGAAGGTCAGGCTGGTGGCCAGCCAGAAAGCCAGGAACAGTTTCCAGAACAGCCGGCTGGGCTTCATCATCCGGCGATCAACAGGTAGCCCAGGCCACGCACGCTCTGAATCCAGGCCTTGGTGTCGGGGCGCGGGCCAAGCTTCTGGCGAATGCTGCTGATATGCACATCGATACGCCGGTCGTAGCGGGTCAAGGGACGCCCCAGGGCCTTGAGCGACAGGTCCTGTTTGCTCACCACCTGCCCCGCGCAACGGGCCAGCTCTTCGAGCAGGCTGAACTCGGTGCTGGTCAGCTCCAGCTCGCCGCCCTGCCATTGGGCCTGGCGCTTGCCGGGCCACAGGGCCAGGGTGCCGGTCCTGATCACCTCCTTGGTCGGCGGCTCGGCCGGCTGCACCCGGCGCATGATCGCCCGCAAGCGCGCCACCAGTTCGCCCGGCGAGCTGGGCTTGGGCACTGGGCACGTAGTCGTCGGCGCCCAGTTCCAGGCCGGTGATCTTGTCGATGTTGTCACCACGGGCGGTGAGCAACACCACTGGGATCTGGCTGCTGGCACGGATGCGCCGAAGCACCTCGATGCCCGACAGGCGCGGTAGCATCACGTCCAGCACCACGATGTCATAGCCTCCGGAAAGCGCCTGGGCCTCGCCCTCCTCGCCCGAGTGCACGGCGGTCGCCGCAAAACCTTCACGCTCCAGGTACTGGATGAGCATGCCAGTCAGTTCCTGGTCATCGTCGACGAGCAATACGCAAATCATGGCGAACTCTTGAAAGGGCACCGGCGCATTATCCCCTGCGCGCCATGCAGCGTCATCGCCCCAGGCCCAACCTTTACCTAACTTGACATTCGGTTAACCGCACCAAACACCCCGCACTCTTATGCTTGACCTCCACCCGCCAGGCCGCTGTGGGTTGTCCCGTCTGCGGCGGGTCATTCAAACGCGCCTGCGCTGCTTGTCGATGTGTCCTGGAAAAGATCCCGATGAATTTTTCGCGCCTGCTCTGCTCGGTTGCGCTGCTGCTCAATGCCACTCTGGCCCACGCCCAAGGTTTCAAAATCTCCGATATCCGGATCAACGGACTGCAACGGGTCTCCGCCGGCAGCGTGTTCGGCGCCTTGCCGCTGAACGTCGGCGACGAAGTCGATGACCAGCGTCTGGTGGAATCCACCCGCGCCCTGTTCAAGACCGGCTTCTTCCAGGACATCCAACTGGGGCGCGACGGTGACGTGCTGATCATCACCGTGGTCGAACGACCGTCGCTCTCCGGCATCGTCATAGAAGGCAACAAGGCGATTTCCACCGACGACCTGATGAAAGGCCTCAAGCAATCCGGCCTGGCCGAAGGCGAGATCTTCCAGCGCGCCACCCTGGAAGGCGTGCGCAACGAACTGCAACGCCAATATGTCGCCCAGGGTCGCTACTCGGCCACGGTCGACGCCGAAGTACTGGCGCAGCCGCGCAACCGTGTACAACTGAAGATCGGCATCGACGAGGGCAGCGTGGCCGCCATCCAGCACATCAACGTGGTGGGCAACACGGTGTTCACCCAGCAGGAGCTGACCGATCAGTTCCAGCTCAAGACCAGCAACTGGCTGTCCTTCTTCAGGAACGACGACAAGTACGCCCGCGAGAAACTCTCCGGCGATCTGGAGCGCCTGCGCTCCTATTACCTGGACCGCGGCTACATCAACATGGACATCGCCTCGACCCAGGTTTCCCTGACCCCTGACAAGAAGTACGTGTACATCACGGTCAACATCAACGAAGGCCGGAAATACACGGTTCGCGAGGTCAAGCTCAGCGGCCAGCTGAAGGTGCCTGAAGAGCAGGTCCGGTCGCTGTTGCTGGTGGAAAAGGGCCAGGTGTTCTCGCGCAAACTGATGACCAGCACGTCCGAGCTGATCACCCGCCGGCTGGGCAACGACGGTTACACCTTCGCCAACGTCAACGGTGTACCACAGCCCCACGACGAGGATCACACCGTCGATATCACTTTCGTGGTCGACCCAGGCAAGCGCGCCTACGCCAACCGCATCAACTTTCGCGGCAATACCAAGACCGACGACAAGGTACTGCGCCGGGAAATGCGCCAGATGGAAGGCGGCTGGGCATCGACCTACCTGATCGACCAGTCCAAGACTCGCCTGGAGCGCCTGGGATTCTTCAAGGAGGTCAATGTCGAGACCCCGGCCGTGCCCGGGGTCGACGACCAGATAGACGTCAACTACGCGGTTGAAGAGCAGGCTTCCGGCTCGATTACCGCCAGTGTCGGTTTTGCCCAGAGCTCCGGTCTGATCCTCGGCGGCTCCATCACCCAGAACAACTTCCTGGGGACCGGCAACTACACCAGCCTGGGCCTGACCCGCTCGGAATACCAAAGCAAGTACAACTTCGGCTTCACCAACCCCTACTTCACCCCGGACGGCGTGAGCCTGGGCTACAACCTGTTCTACAGCAGCACCGACTACAACGATTACTACGATGACGGCGTCTCCTACTACTCCATCAACAGCTATGGCGCCGGCACCTCGCTGGGCTATCCGATCAACGAAACCTCGCGTCTGAACTTCGGCCTGACCGTGCAACACGACAGCATCGAGCCGGGCACCTACAGCGCCGACGAGATCTACGACTTCATCGAGCGCGAGGGCAAGGAATTCACCAACTTCAAGGCCAACCTCGGCTGGTCGGAATCGACCCTCAACCGCGGTGTGCTGGCCAGCCGCGGGCACTCGCAGAGCCTCAACCTGACGCTGACGGTGCCCGGCAGCGACCTGAGTTTCTACAAGCTCGACTACAGCGGGCAGGCCTTCCTGCCGCTCAGCAGCGCCACCTCGCTGCGTTTCCATACCAAGCTCGGTTATGGCAACGGCTACGGCTCGACCGACGGCCTGCCCTTCTATGAGAACTACACCGCCGGCGGCGAAGGCTCGGTGCGCGGCTTCGAAAGCGGCACCCTGGGCCCGCGCAACACCCCCGCCACCGGTACCTATGCCAGCGCCGGCCAGGCGTATTACTCCGACCGCGACACCGACGCCCTGGGCGGCAACATCCTGATCACCGGAGGCGTGGAATACCTGTTCCCGATGCCCTTCATCAAGGACAACAAGTCGGTGCGCACCTCGGTGTTCTGGGACGTCGGCAGCGTCTATTCGGACAAGTGCTACCTGAGCACCACCCAGGGTTGCGACGGCGTCGACCTCGCCCAGATGGCCAGCTCGGTGGGAGTCGGCGTGACCTGGTACAGCCCGCTCGGCCCCTTGAGCTTCAACCTGGCGTACCCGGTGCGCAAACCCGACAACGCCGACACCCAGGTATTCCAGTTCTCCATGGGGCAGACCTTTTGAACCGGCCTCAGGACTGCTGGCGCGTCCAGGCGTCCTGCTGGTCCTGCTTGACGATGTCGACGAAGTGCGCCGGCAGCAGGTTCCTGAAAGCCCCACCATCCGCCTCCACCACCTCGACCATTTTCGCCACCATTTCCTCGGGATCGTATTGCTCGAAGGGGAACTTCAGCCCGGAGTGATCGGTGAAGTGTTTCTGCGGGTCGTACCAGCTTTTCCAGGTTTCCATCATTCGGTCGTTGAAGCCGGTGGAATACGGCCCGGGGTTGATGGTCGCGACCTGGATGCCGAACTCCGCCAGCTCCATGTGCAGGGCCTCGGCGATGGACTCCAGGGCATGCTTGGAGGCGCAATAGGCGCCGGTGAAGGGCCCGGTGAGCAGGCCGGCGATCGACGACACGAAGACGATCTTGCCCTTGCGCCGCTCGACCATCTGCCGCACGAAGCCCTGGGTCAGCTCCAGGTTGGCGAACACGTTGGTCTCGAACTGGGAACGCAGGATATCCACCGGGATTTCCGCTATGGCGCCGGTCTCGGCGTCGCCGGCGTTGTTCAGCAGCACGTCGATGTCCCACTGCCAGGCATGGGCCCGGTCGCGGGCCGAGGTGATGTCGAGCTTCTCCACCCGCAGCTTGAGGTCCAGGCTGGCTGCGAGTTCGCGCAGTTCGGTGACCTGCGGGGTGATCTGCACCCCGGCGATCACTTCATGGCCGTTGGCTGCCAGGCGCAGCGCCACCGCACGGCCAAAGCCCGAACCGGCGCCGGTGACCAGAATACGTTTTTTGCTCATCTTGGGTTCTCCAGGAGAATGTCGGGGGCCAGGGCTCAGAGGCAAGCCCGGGCGATGATGTCGTCTTCAACCGCGGTGCCACCGGAGACGCCGATGGCGCCCAGGCAGCGCCCCGCCTGATCGACGATGGGCAGGCCACCGGCAAAGCTGGTCAAGCCGCCGTTGCTCTGCTCGATCGACCACAACGACTGCCCCGGCCCGGACAAGGCACCGAGTTCGGCGCTGGCGGTCCGGAACAGCGCCGAAGTCCGGGCCTTGCGCTGGGCCAGGTCGATCGCCCCCGGCACGGCGTCGTCCATGCGCACGAACGCCAGCAGATTGCTGCCCGAATCGACGATGGCGATGCACACCGACAGCTGCATCTGCAGGGCTTTGGCGATGCCTTTGTCGAGCATCTGCCGGGCGGGTTTGAGGGTGACGGGCCAGTGCATGGCAGGACTCCTTTGCGGTTGAAAAGAGTCTATGAAGCTCGTAGCTTTAAGAGAATCCACATTCTCCCTACAAGACTATTAAGTATTCCTAACAATGAGCCGACGCGATCCACTGGCCGGGCTGCACCTCTTCATGGCGGTGGTCGAGACCGGCAACTTCACCCGCGCCGCCGCCGTGCTGGGCGTGACCCCGGCGGCCGTGAGCCTGGCCATCAACCAACTGGAAAGCGAACTGCAGACCAAACTGTTCCATCGCACTACCCGCGGCGTCAGCCTGACGGAAAGCGGCCAGCGTTTTCACCAAGGCAGTGAAGCCGGCTACCGCAGCCTGCTGCAGGCCAGGGAGGAGCTGGGGGAAACCCAGGGCGAGCCCTCAGGGCATCTGCGCATCAGTGCCTTGCACATGGCCAAGCACCTGATCGTCGCCCCGCTGCTCGAGGACTTCTTCCAGCGCTACCCCAGGGTCACCCTGGAAATACGCTACGAAGATCAGTTGGTGGACATCGTCAAGGAACAGCTCGACGCCGGCATCCGCCTGGCCGACGCCCTGCACCCGGGCATGCACGCGGTGCAGATCACCCCGCCGCTGCAATGCGCCCTGGTGGCCAGCCCGCAGTACCTGGCGCGCCACCCGGCGCCGCGCAGCATCGACGAGCTGCACCAGCATTCCTGTGTGCGCTTTCGTTTTCCCAGCAGCGGGCAGATGCACAAATGGCAGCTGCACGACGGCCAGCACGAGGTGAAGCTGGATGTGCCCGGGCGCTTCATCAGCACCGACACTCAGGCGGTGATCGAGGCCGCCCGCGCCGGCGTGGGCATTGCCCATGTGTTCATTCGCGAACGGATCGCCGCCGACCTCGACAGCGGCCAACTGGTGGAAGTCCTGCCCGGCACCTGCCAGCCGCTGCCGGCCATGTGGCTGTACTACGCCAACCGCCGGCACGTCCCGCCCAAGCTGCGCGCCCTGATCGAGGTGCTGCGGGACTGGAAGCAGTCCCTCGGGCGCGACAACCGCTAAAACGGCGCAGAGGCTCAGGCCCGCGCCTGGACGCTCGGCACCAGCATGCGCACCAGGGAGTCGGCCGTGCTGCGCAAGCGCTCCGGCTCCTGGTAGATGCGTTCCATCACCGCCAGCCCGCGGGTGAAGGTGACCATGACCTGCGCCGCTTCATCCGGCGCCAGGACCAGATCGCCCCGGATTCGCTCGGCCGACAGCGCGCTGCTGATGGTCAGTTGCAGAGCGTCCAGCAGCTCGCGCAAGCGTTGCTGGATGCGCGGGCCGATCGCATCGGCTTCGGTGGCCGTCTTGGTGGTCAGGCAGCCTTTGGCCGGCGTGCCGCTGGTCATGTTGCTGATCGCCACCTGGAAAAACCGCCGTAGCGCGGTCTCGGCGTCCGCAGCCTCGAGGGCCTTGGCGGCGTTGCCCAAAAAGCGCGTGGCGTAGGCTTCGAACGCCAGCAGGAACAACGCTTCCTTGCCGCCGTAGGCATGGTACAGCGAGCCGCGCTGGACCTCGGCCGCCTCGGCCAGGTCGGCCATGGAGGTGGACTGCCAGCCCTTGCGCCAGAACACTTCAAGGACCGCCGACAACACTTTTTCTTCGTCAAACTGCCTGACACCCGCCATAAAAATCACTGCTCACATAATTGTTGACAACGCTGTCAAAGATACCAACACTGCGATCTTTGACAGCCTTGTCAATCATAGCCGATAGGCGCTGTCCGGTAAGCATGCTTGATGTACTGGTCCACGACTTTCGTTCCGCGCCACGGAAGGAAGTCGGCTTCACCTGCGCAGTCACACCCGGTAACAGCGGTCGTGGGCGCGAGCGGTTTTCTCTTTTTACGTCAGGAAAAAGGAGTCTTCGAAATGGTTTCGAACAGTCGTATCCAGTATGGCTACATCAACGTCATCGAGCCCTCCGAGCACAAGGGCGAGCTCACCCGCGACAAGGTCGAGCGCTTCACCGAGGGCTTCAGCAAACCGGCCCTGCTGCGCAAACTCGCGCCCATCGGCGAGGAATTCTCGCAACGGGCGTTCTTCGATCAGGTCGGCTCGGGGAAAAACCTGCAATGGCGGGTCAAGTCCGGCGACCAGCCGGTGTCGATGCGCGACGAGAACGGCGCCTCGGACTACAACTACGTCACCGGCCGCGTCGGCACCGGGCAGGAATTCCTCGACGACATCTTCACCCACCACCTCGACGTCTACTCGCACCTGGGCACCATTTCCTCGAGCTACAACGACCCCTACGAGTGGGGCAAGGACGCCTTCAACCTGGTCAAGCAGCACGTCTTCAGCAAACCCTGGTTCAACATCGACGCCTGGAAAGTCACCGGCCACATGTTCCTCGGCTACAGCACCCAGGAATACGGCGAGCCGGCCCGCGGCGCGGTGGGCAGCGACTGGCACATTTTCCCGACCCTGAATATTTTCGTGATGATTGCCGGCACCAAGAAGTGGAGCACCCGCCCACCGCAGCTGGGCGACCAGTTCCGCGACTACGACCTGATGTTCGAAACCAGCAGCGGCCGCGAAGCGCCAGGCGGCGACTACGAGGCCGACACCGTCTACGTCGAGCCGGGCGACGTGCTGATCAACCCGCCCTTCGAATGGCACAAGGTGCTCAATGCCCGTGGCCTGAGCATCGGCGCGGCGTTCCGGGTGATCGACATCGACTACCTGGACAAGCTGGAGAACCGCCGCAACCTGGACCTCTCCAAGGTCGCCCATGACAACGGCCACTTTGCTGAGACCGAGGAGCTGGCGCACTTCCTCACCAGCGTCAACTACGCCTCGCGCCACATCAACCGGGCGCAGATGCTGCTCAACGACATCGAGTACGCCTACCTGCGCAAGCGCGGCAACGCTGGCTCGGTGAAGATCGGCCACCGCTAGCCCCCAGGCGCCGCAGCGAGGACCCGCTCATGACGCTTACCGTCAGTCCCGAACAGCGCTGGGCCGGCATTCTGTGCGGCCTCGCCGCGGCCTTGATCTGGGGCGCGTTCCCGGTGGTCACCCGGCTGGGGCTGACCCGCACGCCGCTGGATGCCTACGACATCACCTGCATCCGCTACAGCGTCTCCGGGCTGATCCTGCTGCCGTACCTGCTCCGCCATGGCCGCCGGGGCCTGAGCTGGACAAGCATCGGCCTGATGGTCATCGGCATCGGCGCGCCGTACATGCTGGTGGTGGCCCAGGGGCTGGCCCTGGCCCCGGTGGAGCTGTTCGCGGTGGTGACTCCCGGCAGCATGATCCTGTTGTCGATCCTGATCAGCGCACGGCTGTTCGGCACCCGCCTCGGCGCCCGGGCGAACGCCGGCACCGCACTGATCATCGGCGGCGTGCTGCTGGCCGGCTGGCACAGTTTCGCCGGGGCCCAGGCCTCGCCCTACGCCTACCTGATGTTCCTGCTCGGCGGCCTGCTGTGGGCGATCTACACCCTGGTGTCGAAATGGTCCGGCAGCGCCGCGCTGCACGCCACGGCGATCGTCTCGGTGTGCTCGATGGTCCTGTACCTGCCGGTCTACCTGGCCAGCCGCGGGCTGCGGATCCTCCAGGCGCCGCTCTGGGATATCGGCATCCAGGTGGTCTACCAGGGCCTGCTGGTGTCGACGGTGGCGTTGTTCTTCTACAGCCGCTCGGTCCAGCTGCTCGGCGCTTCGCTCGGCTCCACCTTCGCCGCGCTGGTGCCGGGCACGGCCATGGTGCTGGCCGCCCTGTTGCTCGGCGAGCAAGCGGACAGCAGCGCCATCGCCGGCTTGCTGGCGGTGACCGCCGGCATGCTCCTGACCCTGCTGCCGCAACGCCCGCGCCCGCTGCCGGACGCCATCGGCCAGCCGACACCCCGGCCACCAGGACCCACGCCATGAACGAGCTACATGAGCGGACAGCGGCCACTGTCCACAACCAAGGAAAACCAAGCATGAGCAGCGCACCCCTGACCCTCTACGAACTGGCCGGCGCCGACCCGGACCTGCGCTTCAGCCCGCACTGCTGGAAGACCCGCATGGCCCTGGCCCACAAGGGGCTGCAAAGCCAGCGCATCGCCTGGCGTTTCAGCGACAAGGCGCGTATCGACTTCTCCAGGCAGGGCGCGGTCCCGGTGCTGGTGGATGGCGACCAGAGCATCAGCGACTCCTGGCGCATCGCCCTGCACCTGGAACAGCGTTACCCCGAGCGCCCGTCCCTGTTCGGTGGCCGCGAGGCCGTCGCGCTGTCGGCTTTCGTCAACCGCTGGGCCGACAGCATGCTGCTGCCCGCCGTGGCCCGGGTGATCCTGCTGGATGTCTACGCACAACTGGCCGCCGAGGACCGGGCCTATTTCCGCGGCTCCCGCGAAGCGCACTTCGGCACCTCGCTGGAACAGCTGGTGGCCCCCCGGGCCCAGCATCTGGAACAGCTGCGCCAGGTCCTGACCCCGCTTCGCCAGACCCTCAAGGGCCAGCCCTTCCTGGCCGGCGAAGCCCCGGCCTACGCCGACTATTGTGTGTTCGGCATGTTCATGTGGGCGCGCTGCACCAGCAGCGAGGAACTGCTGGCCCCCAACGACGCCCTGCATGCCTGGCGCGAACGCCTGCTGGACGCCTTTGGCGGGCTGGCGCGCGCGGCCACCCTGGCCACCCCCCTCGAGACTGGAGCACGCCATGTCCAATGATCCCGCCCTGCACGACTTCGCCGTCCGTTCCTCGGACAAGATCCGCTACGCCGACACCGACCGCCAGGGCCATGTGAACAACGCGGTGTTCGCCACCTTCCTGGAAACCGGGCGGGTGGAGATCATCTACGACCCGCATGCGCCGCTTGCCGAGCCGGGCAGCGAATTTGTCATCGCGCGCCTGGAGCTCGACCTGCGCGCCGAACTGCGCTGGCCCGGCACGGTGCAGATCGGCACCCGGGTCGCGACCCTCAGCAAAAGCTCGATGACCCTGGAGCAGGCGCTGTTCCAGGACGGGCGCTGCGCGGCCCTGGCCAGCACCGTGATCGTGCAGATCGACGCCCAGAGCCGGCGCTCGAAACCCTTTGGCGAAACGGCGCGGCGCCGCTTGAGCGCCCTGACCACGGCCGCGGAGTCGTTCGCGGAAAAATAGGCGGAGGACGCCATGTCGACGCTCCAGCAACTGTTCTCGGCCCTGCCGTTTTTCCAGCTGGCGGTAATCATCGTCGCCAGCCAGCTGTGCGGCGCGCTGCTGGCCCGCTGGGGGCAGTCGCGGGTGATCGGCGAAATCTGCGTGGGCATCCTGCTCGGTCCCTGCCTGCTGCTGGCCCTCGGCGCGCAGTGGCATGCCGCGGTCTTTCCGGCGGCCATCCGCCTGGGCATCGAGACCCTGGGCAATATCGGCCTGGTCCTGCTGATGTTCCAGATCGGCCTGCGCTTCGACAGCAATCACCTGAGCAGCCACAAGATCGGCTTCAGCGCCCTCTCGGTGGCCGCCGGCGGGGTGATCCTGGCCTTCGCCCTCGGGGCCATGGTCGGGCTGCTCTCCCACAGCGCCCTGGCGCCCGCCCAACCCCGGCTCGGCTATGTGCTGTTCTGCGGCATCGCGTTGTCGATCACCGCCCTGCCGGTGCTGGTGCGAATCATCAGCGACCTGGGGCTGGAACACTCGCTGGCCGGAACCTTGGGCATCGCGGCCGCCGCCATCACCGACATCATTGGCTGGGTGCTGCTGACGATCATCGTCGCCCTGTCCAGCAGCGACAGCTCGCTGTTCGGGGTGCTGCGCCAACTGAGCTTCATCGTCCTGTTCCTCGCCCTCGCCCGCTGGGGCTTGCGCCCGCTGCTGCACACCTTGTTTACCCGGCTGCCCGCGACCCGCAGCGCGGCCCCCGCCGCGGATATGAGCATGGCGCTGATGCTGGCGACCGCCCTGCTGTGTGGCTGGATCACCACCCTGATCGGCCTGCACAGCGCCCTGGGCGGGCTGATCGCAGGCTGGCTGCTGCGCGAGCGGCGCCAGCACTGGCACCGCCATATGGAAGGCTTCGTCAACATCGCTCTGGTGCCCTTCTACTTCGCCGCCACCGGGCTGAAGATGGACCTCGGCGCCCTGGCGCCGCTCGACAGCTGGCTGTGGCTGCTGGCCTTCTTCGCCGCCGCGGTGCTGGGCAAAACCGCCGGCTGCTACCTCGCCGGACGCCTGGCCGGCCTGTCCGTGGAGGTCTCGCGCAGCGTCGCGATATTGATGAACACCCGTGGCCTGATCGAGATCATCGTGCTCTCCGTGGGCCTGGACATGGGGCTGATCTCCCAGAGCGCGTTCTTCCTGCTGTTGATGGTGGCCATCGCCACCACCCTGATGACCACCCCGCTGCTCCGGCGCCTGGCCAGGATCGAGGCCGTTCCATCCGCCCTGGCGAAAGGCGAGTTGCAGACTTCCGATCGCTAACCATCGGCCGACCGGGGAGACCGGGAAAACCCTCCGGCTACACTCGCAGGTTGTGCCTTGCCTGCGCCCGAAAGCCAGGCCTGGTAATGGACTTCCCTCGCCAACCACAGGAGGTGCGGCGGCCATGGCCTTCACCGAAATCGACTACGAAACCCAGGGACCGATCAGGATCATCCGCTTCAACCGGCCGCAGAAACGCAATTGCATCGGCCCCACCACCCACCTGGAACTGATCGAGGCCTGGAGCCGTTTTCGCGACGATCCGCACGCCCTCGTGGCCATCATCACCGGCGCCGGCGACCAGGCCTTCTGTGCCGGCGGCGACCTCAAGGCGGCACTCGACCTGGTGCCCACCACCCCGGACGAGATCGCCGCGCACAATCGCGGCGAGCGCCCCGGGATCATCGGCCCGAGCCGCTGGACGGATATCTATAAACCGGTGATCGCCGCGGTGAATGGCCTGGCCTACGCCGGCGGCCTGGAGTGGGCCTGCTTCGCCGATATGCGCATCGCCGAGGAACACGCCACCTTCGGCGTGACCTGCCGCCGCTGGAATATCGGCCTGGGCGATGGCGGCACCCAGCGCCTGCCACGCATCGTCGGCATGGGCCGGGCGCTGGAGTTGATCCTCACCGGCAAGGTGATCTGCGCCAGCGAGGCGCTGGCTATCGGCCTGGTCAACGAGGTCGTCGCCAAGGGCCGCTCGCTGGAGCGCGCGCTGGAACTGGCCCGCCTGCTCTGCAGCCTGCCCCAGCCCGCCATGCGCTCGGACAAGGAAGCAGTCATCCGCGGCTACGGCCAGCCCCTGGCCGAGGGCCTGCGCATCGAAGCCGAGTGTTTCAACCGCTCCATCCATCAGCCGGAAACCCAGGAAGGACTGCGCCGCTTCTGCGAACGCGACCATCCGGACTTGCGCGGCGATGTGCCGTCCCAGACGCCGGGGTTGCTCAAGGATTGAGGGCCATAGCGTCACCGGTGCGGCTCACGCATCGGCTGCAAACAGCGCAAATAAATACGGCTTCACAGGTGCAACCAAGGGCAGCTCCATGACGCTGTACGGCCAAGCCTTTGACCAGGAGTTCTGGGAAAAAACGCTATCTATAAGGCTATGTCCCAATAGCGTGTCGCATGGTGCACCCGACTGCCTCCTGGATGCAGTGATCCGGTCGAATACCCTGCTGATAACGTTCCAGCATGCGGCGCCAGCCCAGGTAATTTGGGTCAAAAGAGCCTGTTCCACAGGCGCTTGACCGCACTCGGCTGTTCCGCCCGCTCGCCGGTCGATTGAGGTGCCGAGGGCCGTGGGGAAGGCGGCGCAGCGGATGGGCGCGGCGCTTGGCCAGTGCGTTTGCGCTGCTCATGCCGGTCCCGGAGTGCGAGCAGTTCGGGGCTGTCCGGACGGGCTTCCAGGCCATGCTTGATATAGGCCCGCGCCAGGTCTTTATCGCCCTTGGCATACGCGCTTTCGCTCATCTCGGCGTAGAGCAGCGCCACCTGGTTCAACCCGGACAGCGCCTGGGCGTTACTCGGCTCCAGGTCGAGTATCTGCCGGTAATAGAACACCGCGCTGTCATCCTCGGGCTCCAGCAGGTGTTCTTCGGCGATGCGCTGCTCGGCCAGTTGCCGGTAGCCGGCGATCCGCGCCGCGGCAACCCGTTGCAGTCCTTGCCGGGCCTGCGCGCTGGCTTCGTCGAGCTGCAAGGCCTGGTTGAAGAAATACTCGGCATTGTCCTGCGCCGGCTCGAACAGCTGGCCCGTCGCCAGGCGCTGTTCGCCACGAGCCAGCAGCTCGGCGATCTCGATCCGCTGCTGCAGGTACAGGCCAGTGCCGCTGGCAGCGCCGAGCAGCAGCAGGCTGCCGAGTGCCCACAGCGCCAGACGCCTGTTCGGGCTGCGCCGGCGGGCGGGCTCAGGCTCGGCCTCGGCCTGGGGCGGCGCAGGATCGATCAGGGCCGGCACGAAGCGGGTAGATTCCAGCTCCACCTCGCTGGGCTCGTCCGGTTCGTCCGGTTGCTCTGGCTGGTCCAGCTCATCGAGTGCCTGCAGCAGCGCCCGGCAGTCGGCGAAGCGCTGGTTGGGGTCCTTCGCCAGCATCCGCTCGAGCAGCGCCTTGTACGGGCTGATGTGCGCCGGCAAGCTCGGCGCCGGCATCTGCACGTGGTTCATCACGGTCTGGGTATAGCTGGCACCGCGGAACGGATTGGTGCCGATGAGCATCTCCAGGAAGATCACGCCCAGGCTGTAGATGTCGGTGCGGATATCCAGCGGCTGGCACTGCGTCTGTTCCGGGCTGCTGTAGGCCGGGCTGCCGACCGCGATGCCGAGCCCGGTGAGCTCGCTGTCCATCTCCAGCGCCTTGGCGATGCCGAAATCGGTGATCACCACCGTGCCGTCGCTGCGGAAGAGGATGTTCGCCGGCTTGATATCACGGTGGATCAGGCCCTGCTCATGCACCACGGCGAGGCCGGTGGCGATCTGCCGGACGATATCCAGGGCACGCGTCGGCTCGAACACCTCGCCCTTGTGCCGGGCCAGGTCGCCGCCGCCGACAAACTCCATGGCCAGGTAGTAGCGGCCATCGGCCAGTCTGTTGATGTCGTGGATGGTGATGATCGAGGGGTGGTGCAACGAGGCGACGATATGCCCCTCGCGGATGAAACGCTTGCTGAACGCCTCGTCATTGGCGTTGAGCAGTACCTTCACCGCCACCTTGCGGTGCAGCGACTCCTGGGTTGCCAGGTAGACTTCGGCCATCCCGCCTTGGCCAAGCCGGCTATGCACGCTGTAGCCGGGTATCTCGGGTAATCGTTCGTCCATGAAAGAATCCGTGAGCAGCCACTGATTGGGGGATCGCCGATACTGTCGGGCCGGATGTCACCCGTCGGATCGGGTCTCTAATTAATATTAATAAGAGCGGGGAACTTTTCCGATAGTTCCCGGCTCGCCGTCTACCGCCGTCCTGGCGTTTTGCGCTGCGCCTGGCTGGGGACGATCCTTCTGGCGGTGAGCAATGCCACAAGCTTAGCGGAGCAGGCGCCGACGCCAACCCCGGGCGCCGGGTCGAGTGCGCAATGCCGGCATATGAGCCTATCCTGGGGCGCTGCAAACGACCGCCGGCGGTCGTTCAGCAGCGCTTCGTCGCCCAACGGAGGTGAGCCACATGTCACGAATGGTTTCGCTCCTGGCATTGCTCGGCGCCTTGTACCTGGCGCTCTGCGTCGCGGCGTGGGCGTTGCAGCGTTCGCTCATCTACTTCCCCCAGCCCCGCGCCATCGCCAGCCCCGCCACGCTGCTCAGGCTGCCGGTCACCGACGCCGAGGTGCTGGTTTCCGTGAGGCCCCACGACGGCCCGAAGGCGTTGCTCTACTTCGGTGGCAACGCCGAGGACGTGTCCCTCAACCTGCCGGAATTTACCCGGGCCTTTCCCGAGCATGCGCTCTACCTGCTGCACTACCGAGGCTATGGCGGCAGTTCCGGATCGCCCTCCGAGGCGGCCATCACGCGCGATGCCATGGCCTTGTTCGACAAGGTGCAAGCCGCCCACCCGCATATCGTGGTGGTCGGGCGCAGCCTCGGCGCGGCTGTCGCCGTGCGCCTGGCCAGCCAGCGTCCGGCATCGCGCCTGGTGCTGATCACGCCGTTCCACAGCCTGCAGGAGTTCGCCGCCAGCCGGTTTCCCTATCTTCCGGTGAGGTGGCTGCTGCAGGACAAGTTCGAATCCTGGAAATACGCACCGCGCATCGCCGTGCCGACTTTGCTGATCGCCGCCGAACACGACGAAGTCATCCCGCGTTCGAGCACCGAGACGCTCTATGCGCACTTCGCCCCCGGCGTGGCCAGGCTCGAGGTCGTCCCGGGCGCGGGGCACAATTCGATAGCCGCGAGCCCAGGGTTCCTGGAACTGCTCCGCAGCGGGCTGTGAGCGCGCCGGCCTTCCGGCAAGGCGCCGGCTCAGGACCGCTCCTCGTCCAGCGCCTTGTCCGACGCGATCGGCGGCTCGATGCCCCAGTCGCCGTGCAGGTACCAGTCGTCGCCGAGCATCTCGGCCGGGTGCATGGTGCGGTCCGCGCCATTGCCGCAGGCCAGGGCATTGGCCGCGCAGTAGCGGTCGCAGCCCCAGCAGATGCGTTCGGGGTGCTTGGGGCTGATGGGAAAGTGCTTGGCCATGGCGTTCCCCGGGTGCGGGTGCAGGTGAGAGTGGGAATGGCTCCCAGACTACGACGCCCACAGGGAAATGCCCTTGATCGGGGTCAAGAATGACAGGCCCGGGGCGCTCGTCTTGGCACCCCGGGCCACCTGTTACGCCGTGACCGCCGGCGCGTAGCGCACCGCCAGCTTGCGCAAGGCGACGTAGAACACCGGGGTCAGGAACAGCCCGAACAGGGTCACCCCGAGCATGCCGGAGAACACCGCGACGCCGGTGGCGCGGCGAATCTCGCTGCCCGCGCCGCTGCCGATCAGCAACGGCACGGAGCCGGCGATAAACGCCACCGAGGTCATGACGATCGGCCGCAGGCGCAAGCGGCAGGCCTCCAGCGCCGCCTCGATGATGCCCTTGCCCTGCAGCTCCAGCTCCCGGGCGAACTCGACGATCAGGATCGCGTTCTTGCAGGCCAGGCCCATCAGCACCACTAGCCCCACCTGGACGAAGACGTTGTTGTCGCCGCCGCTGAGCCACACCCCCGACAAGGCCGCGAGCATGCACACCGGCACGATCAGGATCACCGCCAGGGGCAGCGTCCAGCTCTCGTACAGGGCGGCGAGGACCAGGAACACCAGCATCACCGCCAGCGGGAACACCACCGCCGCGGCATGGCTTTGGGTGACCTGCTGGTAGCTCAGGTCGGTCCACTCCAGAGTGATGCCGCGGGGCAATACCCGGGCGGCGATCTCTTCCAGCTTGGCGATCACCTGGCCCGACGACAGCTGCTTGGGATCGGAGTCGCCGATCAGGTCGGCCGCCGGGTAGCCGTTGTAGCGCACCACCGGGTCGGGGCCGTAGCTGGGCGTCACGGTGATCATCGCGCCGAGCGGCACCATCTCGCCCCGGTCGTTGCGCACCCGCAGGCTGGTGATGTCCTCGGCGGTCTGCCGGTAGGAGCTGTCGGCCTGGGCCATGACCCGGTAGACCCGGCCGAACAGGTTGAAGTCATTGACGTAGACCGAGCCCAGGTAGGTCTGCAAGGTATTGAACACATCGCTCAAGGACACCCCTTGCGCCTTGACCTTGACCCGGTCCACCTGCACCTCCAGCTGCGGGATGTTGGCCTGGTAGGAGCTGACCGGGTAAGTCATGCCCGGGGTCTGCGCCACCGCGGCCTGGAAGGCGCTCAAGGCATTCTGCAAGGCGCCGTAACCCAGGCCCGCGCGGTCTTCCAGGTACAGCGAATAGCCCGAGCCGTTGCCCAGACCCTGGATCGGCGGCGGCAACAGCGCATAGGCAAAACCTTCGTGGACCTGGGACAGCTTGGCGTTGAGTTCGGCATTGATCTCCACCGCGCCGCGCTGACGCTGGTCGAACGGCTTGAGGATCACGTAGGCGGCCATGACATTCGGCGTGTTGACCGATTGCAAGGCATTCAGGCCGCTGAAGGCCGGCACGGTCTCCACGCCCTCCACCGAGAGTGCCGTCTCGATCAGCTCGCTGGTCACCGCATCGGTGCGGGCCAGGGACGCGCCTTCCGGCAGCTTGGCGCCGGCGAACAGGTAGAGTTTGTCCTGGGTCGGGATAAACCCGCCCGGCACCAGGTTGAACAGCCAGGCCGTGCCGATCAGCAGCAAGGCGTAGAGGAAGAACACCGAGCCGCGCCGCCCCAGGGAGTAGGACACCAGGCCGTGATAACCGTCGGAGCGGCGTTTGAACATCCGATTGAAGGCGCGGAAAAAGCCCCCGAACACCTTCTGGATGCCCCGCTCCAGCCAGTCCTGCGGCGCGCCGTGGGGCCTGAACAGCTTGGCCGCCAGGGCCGGCGACAGGGTCAGGGAATTGATCGCCGAGATCACCGTGGAAATCGCGATGGTCACCGCGAACTGCTTGTAGAACTGGCCGGTGACGCCGGAAAGAAAGGCCATGGGAATGAACACCGCGCAGAGCACCAGGGCGATGGCGATGATCGGCCCGGACACCTCCTTCATCGCCCGGTGCGCGGCCTCCCGCGGGTCATAGCCCTTCTCGATGAAACGCTCGACGTTTTCCACCACCACAATCGCGTCGTCGACCACGATGCCGATGGCCAGCACCAGCCCGAACAGGGTCAGGGTGTTGATCGAATACCCCAGCAAATACAGCCAGGCGAAGGTGCCGATCACCGACACCGGCACCGCGATCAGCGGGATGATCGAGGCGCGCCAGGTCTGCAGGAACAGGATCACCACCAGCACCACCAGCACCACCGCTTCCATCAGGGTGTGCTGCACCGCGCTGATGGATTCCCGGACGAACACCGTCGGGTCCCACACCGCCTTGTAGGCCACGCCTTCGGGGAAACGCTGGGACAACTCGTCAAGCTTGCCGTAGACCGCCTCGGCGACCTGCAAGGCGTTGGCCCCCGGCGAGAGGAAAATCCCCACCGTCGCCTGGTTGCGGTCGTCCAGGCGCGCGCGCAGGGTATAGTCGCCCGCGCCGAGCTCGACCCGCGCCACGTCCGACAGCTTCACCAACTGCCCGTCCGCCCCGCTCTTGAGGACGATATCGGCAAACTCCTGCTCGCTGCGCAAGCGCCCGCGCACGCTGATCGACACCAGGAAGTCGGCGCCCTGGGGCGAAGGCTCGGCGCCCAGCTGGCCGGCCGAGACCTGCACGTTCTGCTCGCGGATCGCGTTCACCACGTCGGCCGCGGTCAGTCCCCGGGCGGACAGGCTGTTGGGGTCCATCCAGATGCGCATCGCGTAGTCGCCCGAACCATAGACTCCGACATCACCGATCCCGGACAACCGCGACAGCTCGTCCTTGACGTGCAGGGTCAGGTAATTGCGCAGGTACAGCGAGTCGTAGCTGTTGTCCGGGGACAGCAGGCTGACGTACATCAGCGGCGTCGGCGATTGCTTCTGGGTGGTCACGCCATACTGCCGCACCTCTTCCGGCAGCCGCGACAACGCCTGGCTCACGCGGTTCTGCACGCGCACCGCGGCGGTGTCCGGATCGACGCCGGGGACGAACGTGATGCTCAGCGCCAGGCTACCGTTGGAGCCGGTGACCGACTTCATGTACATGATCCCTTCGACGCCGTTGATCGCCTCTTCCAGAGGCACGGCGACCGACTCGGCGATCTCCTTGGGGTTCGCCCCCGGGTAGGTGGCGCGCACCACCACGCTGGTCGGCACCACCTCGGGGTATTCCCCCGACGGCAGCACCGGGATGGCGATCAGACCGAGGGCGAAAATGATGATCGACAGGACGATGGCGAAGATCGGTCGGTCGATGAAAAACTTGGAAAAATCCATGGCTGCTCTTCCTTAATTCGCCAAGGGTGTCTGGGGCGCGGCGGCCGCGGCCTGCTGCGGCGGCGCGGCGATGTCCCTGGGCTCCACCGCCATGCCCGGGTAGAAGATCTTCTGCGCTCCGTTCAGCACCACCCGGTCGCCGGCGGCCAGCCCGGCGCTGATCACCCGCAGGCCATCGAGCTGGCGGCCGAGGGTCACGTCCTTGCGCAGGGCCTGGTTTTGCGGGCCGATGACGTACACGTATTTGCGGTCCTGGTCGGTTTGCACCGCGCGGTCGTCGATCAGCACGGCGCGGGTCTCGCTGCCGCCTTCAAGACGCACCCGGGCGAACAGGCCCGCGGTCAGCCGACGCTCGGGGTTGGGCAGCACCGCGCGCACACGGATGGTGCCGGTGGCCGGGTCGACCTGGTTATCCAGGAAGTCCACGGTGCCGGTCAGGGGGAAGGTCCCGACATCGTTGGCCAGGCCGACCCGCACGGTATTGCTCACCCCCGGGCGCTGGCCCTTGCCCAGCAGCTCGGTGTAGCGCAGCAGGCTCTGCTCGTCGGCGTCGAAATAGACGTACATCGGGTCCTGGGAAACGATGCTGGTCAGCACGCTCTGGTCGGCCTGGGCCAGGTTGCCGAGGGTCAGCATGGCCCGGCCGA
Source organism: Pseudomonas sp. 09C 129 (assembly GCF_002843625.1). NCBI lineage: Bacteria > Pseudomonadati > Pseudomonadota > Gammaproteobacteria > Pseudomonadales > Pseudomonadaceae > Pseudomonas > Pseudomonas sp. 09C 129. The sequence continues at coordinate 4,350,041 of NZ_CP025261.1, forward strand.
CACGCCCGGAAAACGGCGCGCGGACCTGGGTGAAGTCGAGGTTGAGCTGGGCCGTGGCCACCTCGGCGACGGCCGCGTTCACGTCCGCCACGCCCTGGGCCAGGGAGGCGCTGCGAATGTCGCCCTCCTCCCGCGACAGCGCCGACTGCTTGACCAGGGCCTGGCCGCGGCGGTCCTGCTCGGTGGCCAGGCGCACCGTGGCGCGGGCCCGGGCCAGCCGGGCCTGGGCGCTGGCCAGCGCCTCGCGGTAAGGGCGCGGATCGATGACGAACAGGGTCTGGCCCTTTTCCACCTCGTCGCCCTCGCGAAACGCCACCCGGTCGACATAACCGCTGACCCGTGGCCGCAGGTCGACCGCGTCGATCGCGCTGATACGGCCATTGAACAGGTCCCACTCACGCACCGCCTGCACGCTCACGGTCGTCACCTCGACCACCGGCGCCGCGGCGGCGACCGGCTCGCCCTTTTCGTTACAGCCGCCCAGCGCCAAGAGGAGGCACAACGCGCCCAATCGATGGGTTGAAGAACAGCCTCGACCGACTACTCGGCGAATTCGATTCATGAACGTGGACTCCCGCTGCACCAGAGGTATTGATTTATAGGCAGACGGAATATAAAAGTTAAAGTTAACTTTAAGTAAAGCCCCTTCGGAGGCCCCATGAAAAAGCCCAGCGAACCGCTGCTGACCATCACCGAAGTGGCCCGACGCAGTGGCGTCATGGCTTCGGCACTGCGTTTCTACGAGACCCGCGGGTTGCTCCACTCGATCCGCGTGGGCAGCGGCCACCGCCGCTACCCGCGCTCGATCCTCAGGCGGGTCGCCTATATCGTGTTCGCCCAGCGCATCGGTTTCTCGCTGGATGAAATCATCCAGCAACTGACCGGCCTGCCCATCAACACCGCCCCGGCGGGCGCGGACTGGCGGCGCCTGACCGCCACCTGGAAAACCCGGGTGCAGCAACGCATCGCCGAACTCGAACGGCTGAACATGAGCCTGGAGGAATGCATAGGTTGCGGCTGCATGTCGATGGAACACTGCCAGCTCAACAACCCCGAGGACATCTACTCGCGCAACGGCTGCGGCGCCCGGCGCTGGCTGGGGGACCAGAAAATCGCGATCCCCGGCGAGCCGCAGGCCGATTGATCGAGGGGGTCGCCTGCCCTCCCCGGCGGCGACCGTTCGATCCGCGCCAGCGCCTCAGCCGCGCAGCACGAACACCGGGAACATCTCGCGCAGGTGCTGCCACAGGTCCGGCACCAGCACCTGTTGCGGCGTGCTCGGCAATTGCGGGTCGAGCATGCGCGCGGTGCGCACCATCTGCACCGCGAAGCGCCTGACCCCCAGGGCTTGCAGGCGCTGGCCGAGGAGCAGCAGGCGGGCCGGCTGCAACAGGTGCCAGTGCACGGTGGTGCGGCATTCGTAGTCGACGCCGCTGGCCAGCAGCAGCTCCAGGCTGCGCCAGTTGGCCTTGCCGCTGCCCGGCACGCCGGTAATCATCGGGCCGTCTTCGGCCAGGGCCTTGACGTCGAAGCCGACCCAGTCGGCGCCGGCCACCGCCCGGGCAAAGGCCGCCGGCTTGATGCCGGCGCTGTGCAGGCCGATGCGGAAACCCATGGCCCGTACTTCATCCATCGCCGCCGGCAAACCGTCCTGCAGGGTCGGCTCGCCGCCACTGAACACCACCGCGTCCAGCAGGTCCTGGCGGCGTTGCAGGAAACTCAGGACCCGGCACCAGTCCAGCTCCTCGCTGCCGCGCGGCGGGATCAGTTGCGGGTTGTGGCAGTAGCGGCAACGCCAGGCGCAGCCCTGGCAGAACAGCACGCAGGCGAGCAGCCCCGGGTAGTCGAGAGTGGTCAGGGGCACCATGCCCCCGACCCGCATCTTTCGGCTCATTGGCAACCGGCCGCGGTGGCCTGTTCGGTGAAGTGCACGCGCTCGCGGTGCTCGGACTGTTTACCCGGGTTGAAGGCCGAGACCGGGCGGTGATAACCCATCACCCGGGTCCAGACTTCGCAGCGCTGGCGTTGCGCCTGGGGCAATGTGGACTGTGCGTTCATGGTGGAACTCCTTGCAGTTGGGGGAAGACAGGTCAGTGCGCGGTGGCCATGCCCGTGGCCTGGGCCTGCAGCAGGGCTTCGTCGCACTTGGGGCAGAACTCGTGCTCGCCGTCGAGGTAGCCGTGCACCGGGCAGATGGAAAAGGTCGGGGTCACCGTCAGGTACGGCAGGCGGAAGCGCCCCAGGGCCTTGCGCACCAGCTGCTTGCAGGCCGCGGTCGAGGAAATCCGCTCGGCCATGTACAGGTGCAGCACGGTGCCGCCGGTGTATTTGCATTGCAGTTCGTCCTGCAGCTCCAGGGCCTCGAACGGATCGTCGGTATGCCCCACCGGCAACTGCGAGGAGTTGGTGTAGTACGGCGCCTCGCGGCTGCCGGCCTGGAGAATGCCGGGGTAACGCTTGAGGTCTTCCTTGGCGAAACGGTAGGTGGTGCCTTCGGCCGGGGTCGCCTCGAGGTTGTAGAGATGGCCGGTTTCCTCCTGGAAGCGCACCAGGGTCGCGCGCACATGGTCCAGCAGCCTGAGGGCGAACTGGCGCCCCTGTTCGGTGTGCATGCCCTGCTCGTCGCCGCTGAAGTTGCGCAGCATTTCGTGCAGGCCATTGAGGCCGATGGTCGAGAAGTGATTGCGCAGCGTGCCCAGGTAACGCTGGGTGTAGGGGTACAGGCCGGCGTCCATGTGGTGCTGGATCACCTTGCGCTTGACCTCCAGGCTCTCCATCGCCAGTTCCATCAGCGCGTCCAGGCGTTGCAGCAGGCCGCTGGTATTGCCCTTGAACACATGGCCCAGGCGCGCGCAGTTGAGCGTCACCACGCCGAGCGAGCCGGTCTGCTCCGCCGAGCCGAACAGCCCGCCGCCGCGCTTGAGCAGCTCGCGCACGTCCAGTTGCAGGCGGCAGCACATGGAACGCACCTGGTTGGGCTGCATGTCCGAATTGAGGAAGTTCTGGAAGTACGGCAGCCCATAGCGGGCGGTCATCTCGAACAGGCGGTCGGCGTTCTCGCTGTCCCAGGGAAAATCATGGGTGATGTTGTAGGTCGGGATCGGAAAGGTGAACACCCGGCCCTTGGCGTCGCCGGCCTGCATCACTTCGATATAGGCGCGGTTGAGCAGGTCCATTTCCGCTTGCAGCTCGCCATAGGCGAAGGGCATTTCCTCGCCGCCGATCACCGGGACCTGCTCGCGCAGATCCTCCGGGCAGACCCAGTCGAAGGTCAGGTTGGTAAAGGGGGTCTGGGTACCCCAGCGCGACGGCACGTTGAGGTTGTAGATGAACTCCTGGATCGCCTGGCGCACCTGCGGGTAGCTCAGGCGGTCCTTGCGCACATAGGGCGCCAGATAAGTGTCGAAGGAACTGAAGGCCTGGGCCCCGGCCCATTCGTTCTGCAGGGTACCGAGGAAATTCACCATCTGCCCCAGGGCGCTGCTCAGGTGCTTGGGCGGCCCGGCCTCGACCCGCCCCGGCACGCCATTGAGGCCTTCATGCAACAGGGTACGCAGGGACCAGCCGGCACAGTAGCCGGCGAGCATGTCGAGGTCGTGGATATGCAGGTCGGCCTCGCGGTGGGCGCGGCCGATGGCTTCACTGTAGACCTCGTCCAGCCAGTAGTTGGCGGTGACCTTGCCGGACACGTTGAGCACCAGCCCGCCCAGGGAATACCCCTGGTTGGCGTTGGCCTGCACCCGCCAGTCCTCGCGGTCGAGGTACTCGTTCATCGAGGCCGCCACCTCGACCAGGGTCTTGCGGTCGCGGCGCAGGCGCCCGTGCTGTTCGCGGTAGACGATGTAGGCGCGCATGGCGAAGAAGAACCCGGCGTCCATCAGCACCCGCTCGACCCGGTCCTGGATCTGCTCCACATGCAGCCGCGCATGCCCTTCAAGGTGGGCCAGCACCGCCTTGAGCAAGCCCTCGGCCTCGACCTCGGCGTACTCGCCGCTGGCCTTGCCGGCGGCGATCAACGCCTGGCGGATCTTGTCCGCATCGAAGGCAACCCGGCTGCCATCGCGTTTGTGCAGGCGATTGTTGCCCACCCTGATCAGCGTGCTGTGCATTTGACCTCCGCATACTACATATAGATGTTTTTAATTCTTAAAACACAAGATGCAGTGAGATTACGGAGAGCGCGTTGGGTTGCCATTGATCGCGATCAAGTATTTTTTGGTTTGTGTACATATCCGTTTTTTGGGTAACGGCGACTTAGGGTTCCGCCCTTACGGCGGGTCACTTTGGAAAAGCGCCAAAGTAACCAAAACGCTTTGCCCCACCACTCGGTGCCTCGCCTAGGCTCGGCATGCCCTCACTCCGGCATTGATCCGTGGGCCGCCGCCACAGGCCATCCATGGCCCGGGGCGGCTAACCCGGCATCCCTGCCGGGTTACCCACGGCTCAATGCCTGCGTTCGGCCATCGTGGTTAACGGGGCGTTCAGATCAAAAGCAAGACGGCGGCCTGCCGGCCGGCCTGGCTGAGAACGTGGGCCCTGTAGCCGCTGCCGAGCGCAGCGAGGCTGCGATCGAGGCCGAAGGACTCGTCAGGCAGGCACCGCATTTCCCCAGATCCTGCGAGGTGTCAGGTTTAGCGGCCCTGCGGGCCGATCGCAGCCTCGCTGCGCTCGGCAGCGGCTACACAAAGCATGTCCGGCAGAAGAGCTGTAGCGTGGCGATGGCCTGTGGCGGCGTGCCCCCGGAGCAATGCCTGTGTTCGGCCAGCGCGGTTAACGGGGCGCTCAGATCAAAAGCAAGACGGCGGCCTACCGGCCGGCCTGGCTGAGAACGCATTCCCTGTCGCCGCTGCCGAGCGCAGCGAGGCTGCGATCGAGGCCGAAGGACTCGTCAGGCAGGCACCGCATTTCCCCAGATCCTGCGAGGTGTCAGGTTTAGCGGCCCTGCGGGCCGATCGCAGCCTCGCTACGCTCGGCAGCGGCTACACAAAGCGTGTCCGGCAGAAGAACCGTAGCGTAGCGATGGCCTGTGGCGGCGTGCCCCCGGAGCAATGCCTGTGTTCGGCCAGCGCGGTTAACGGGGTGCTCAGATCAAAAGCAGGACGGCGGCCTGCCGGCCGGCCTGGCTGAGAACGTGGGCTCTGTAGCCGCTGCCGAGCGTAGCGAGGCTGCGATCGAGGCCGAAGGACTCGCCAGGCGGGCACCGCGTTTCCCCAGATTCTGCGAGGCGTCAGGTTTAGCGGCCCTGCGGGCCGATCGCAGCCTCGCTGCGCTCGGCAGCGGCTACACAAAGCGTGTCCGGCAGAAGAACCGTAGCGTGGCGATGGCCTGTGGCGGCGTGCCCCCGGAGCAATACCTGCGTTCGGCCAGCGCGGTTAACGGGGTGCTCAGATCAAAAGCAGGACGGCGGCCTACCGGCCGGCCTGAGAACGCATTCCCTGTAGCCGCTGCCGAGCGCAGCGAGGCTGCGATCGAGGCCGAAGGACTCGCCAGGCGGGCACCGCGTTTCCCCAGATCCTGCGAGGTGTCAGGTTTAGCGTCCCTGCGGGCCGATCGCAGCCTCGCTGCGCTCGGCAGCGGCTACACAAAGCATGTCCGGCAGAAGAGCCGTAGTGTGGCAAAAACAGCAAGCTCCGCCCGGCGAAGGCTTTGTTTTGGCTCTGGCTCTGGCTTTTGATCTTGATCTTGATCTCCAACGCCCCGTTAACCACGCTGGCCGAACGGAGGTATTACGGAGCGGGTAAACCGGCAGGGATGCCGGTTTAGCCGCCCCGGGCCATGGATGGCCCGTGGCGGCGGCCCGCTCCGTAATGCCTCCGTTCGGGCACACCGAGCCTCAGCGAGGTGCCGAGTGGTGGGGCAAGAGCGTTTTGCTTACTTTTGCGCTTTTCAAAAGTAAGCCGCTGTAAGAGCGGAACCCTAAGTAGCCGTTACCGCAGCAACGGATATCCCCCCAATCTCACCCCCCACTCATATTCATAAACCGCACCACCTGCACCGTGCCCTGCGGGTTGAAATCATGCCGCAACGGCTTGCGCCGCAAAGCCTGCTGCAAGGCATCAATCAGCGGCTGGTCGTCCAGCGGATAACGCCGCAGCAGGCCGCGCAGGTCCAGGGCATCGTCCTGCCCCAGGCACAGCAGCAGCTTGCCTTCGACGGTCATGCGTACCCGGTTGCAGCTGCCACAAAAGTTGTGGCTGTTGGGCGAGATAAAACCGATGCGCGTCTGCGGATGGCGCTCCAGGCGCACGTAACGCGCCGGCCCGCCGCTGTTCTCGGCGCTGTCGAGCAAGGCATGGCGGCTGGCGATCAGCGCCCGTACCTCGTCGCTGGAACAGAAGGATTCGCCCCGGGAACGGCCGACGTCGCCCAGGGGCATTTCCTCGATAAAGCTGATATCGATGCCCTGCTCGATGGCGTACCGCACCAATTGCGGCACTTCCTCGAAGTTGCGCCCCTTCATCACCACGCAGTTGAGCTTGACCCGCTCGAACCCCGCCCCGCGCGCCACCTCGATACCGCGCAGCACCTGGTCGAGATCGCCGTTGCGGGTGATGGCGCGAAACTTCTGCCCGTCCAGGCTATCGAGGCTGATGTTCATCCGCTTGACCCCGGCTTCCGCCAGCGGCCGAGCCAGGCGCTCCAGCTGCGAGCCGTTGCTGGTCATCACCAGTTCGCGCAGGCCCGGCAAGGCGGCGATGTCGCGGCACAGGCCAACGATGCCCGGGCGAATCAGCGGCTCGCCGCCGGTGAGGCGGATCTTGCGCACGCCCTGGCCGACGAACAGCGCCGCCAGCCGCTGCAACTCCTCCAGGGTCAGCACCTGCTGGCGCGGCAGGAAGGTCATGTTCTTCGCCATGCAATACACGCAGCGAAAATCGCAACGGTCGGTCACTGACATCCGCAGATAGTCGATCTGCCGCCCGAAGCCGTCCTGCATCACATTGCTCATGGCCTTCCCCTTACTGCAGCAGCGGCGAGTCGGCGCCTTGCAGATGAATGCCCCGGATGTCCGCGGCCCCGACCAGGGTTTGCAGGTACTGCACCACGGCCTTTTGCCAGACGCCCTGTTGCAGCTGGTTGCGGATCACCAAAGCCACTGCCTCATAGGGCAAGGCCTGGCCCTCGACCCGCTGATCGACGCAGACCACATGCCAGCCATAACGGCTTTCCAGCGGCTTGGCCGCCAGTCCCGTCGGCAGGCTGAACAGCTGGCGCTCCAGTTCCGGCACGGTCTGGCCCTTGCTGATCTGCCCCAGGGAACCGCCCTGGGCCTTCGACGGGCAGGCCGAATACTTCAGCGCCAGTGCAGCGAAACTGTCGGGCTGCTCGTCCAGGCGTTGCAGCAAAATCTCCGCCTGGACCTGGGCCGTGCTGCGCGCCCCGGCATCGTCCGGCGCGCATTCGAGCAGGATGTGCCGCACCGCCAGCAACGGCGCGCTGTGAAAACGCCCGCGGTTGTTGTCGTAGTAACGCCAGCACGCCGCCTCGTCGCACTCCGGCACCTGCACCTCGCGTTCGAGCAGCAGGCGGGTGGCGGCCTCCTCCACGTTCTCGCCGGCGCCAATCTGCAACGTCAGGCCGAGTTCGGCGATGCGCTGCTGCAACAGCTCGCGGATCACCAGGGCCCTGGCCGCCAGGTACACCGCCTCCTCGCGGCTGGCCGCCGGGTGATATTGCAGCTCCTGGGCCAGCGCCTGCGGGGTGATCGGCACCTGGTTGACGCTGATGATCGGCCACTCCTGCTCGCTGCTGGCGATCAGTTGCACAGGCGCCTCGTCCGCGGCCACGGGCTCATGGCCCGGCGGCGTGAACGCCTGCACGCCCACCTCCACTTCACTCTCTGGCACCAGCGTTTCCTCGCGGGCCGAAGACCCGCAACCGCCGCTGCCGCCGTTACCGCCGCCACATCCACATCCACCTGACATGACTGCCTCCTCAGACTTTCTGCCGAACGATTTGATAACGCCGCCCCAGGTACCAGACCGGCGCGCTGACCATGTGCACCAGGCGGGTAAAGGGGAACAGCACGAACAGGGTCAGGCCGAGGAACACGTGCAGCTTGTAGGTCAAGCCGACCGGGGCGATAGCCGCCGCCGCGTCCATGGGCCGCAATAGCACGATGCTCTGCGCCCAATCGGCAAGCATCACCATCACCGAACCGTCCATATGGGCGGTGGAGGCGACTATGGTCAAAAGGCCGAGCAGCAACTGCGCCAGCAGCACCAGCAGGATCAGGATGTCCGAAGGGCTGGAGGTGGCGCGCACCCGCGGGTCGGTGAGACGGCGCTTGATCAGCATCAGCAAACCGACCAGGCACAGCAAGCCGAAGAAGCCGCCGGAGACCATCGCCAGCAACTGCTTGTGCTCGGTGCTGATCACATGGTGATAGACCGAGGCCGGGGTCAGCAGGCCGACAAAGTGCCCGGCCAGCACGAACAGCACGCCGACATGGAACAGGTTGCTGGCCACGCGCATGCCACGCTTGTCGAGCATCTGGCTGGAGCCGGCCTTCCAGCTGTACTGCGACAGGTCGAAGCGTGCCCAACTGCCCAGCAGGCAGATCGCCAGAGCGACATAGGGATAGATCCCGAACACCAACAGATTCCACTTAGACATTGCCCACCTCCCCGGCTGGCGCGGCGGCCAGCCCCTGATGCTGAAAATCCACCCAGTGCAGCGGTACCGCGCTTTCCTCCCGGGCCTTGCCCGGCGCGCTTGGCATGGCGCTGCAACGCTCCTGCTGCTCGGCCTTGAGAAAGTCCACCGCCTCCTCTTCCCAGATCCGGTCCAGGGCTTCGAGGGAGTCGTCGCGCGGCTCGGCCGCCACCTGTTCGCGCAGGTCGGCCACCGCCTGGTGCGGCTCCGCGCCAGCGATCTGCAGCAAGGCGCGCAAGCAACTGGCATAGGCGCTCTCGCGCTCCTCCAGGCGCGCCGCGAGCAAGGCCAAGAGGTGCGCGACATCGGCCAGGCCCTCGCGGGCCTCAAGATCGTCGCGGGTGGAAAGGAACTCCAGGTACAGCGGGATGTAGTCCGGCAGCTCCTTGATACCGATGGCAAAGCCCGCGGCTTCATACTGGGCGAGCATGTCGACCATGGCCTGGCCGCGGTCGCGGGACTCGCCGTGCACATGCTCGAACAACAGCAACGACAGCGAGCGGCCACGACCGAACAGCGCGCCGTAGTGCTCCTGGCCATCCATCAGGTCGTTGTTGCAGAGCAGTTCCAACAGCTCGAACAGCGCGCCGCGCTGCTTCGGGCTGATTTCCCGGGCCTGGATGATCGCCTGCTCCAGTTCGTCGCGGCCCTCGACCAGGGTTTCGCTCGGGTAGTCGAGCAGCAGCGAAATCACTTTCAGGATGCGCATGCTCATTCCTCCCACAGCTGCACGGTTTTCAGGACGTCGCGGCGGTTGGCCTTCTTCGCCCCGAACATGTTGGTGTCGGAGCTGCCGCTGCAGCCGCTGCCGAAACTGAAGCCACAACCGGAACGCTCGGCGAAGGCATCGCTCATGGCTTCCTCGCGGTGCGCGCTGGGCACCACGTAGCGGTCTTCGTAGTTGGCAATGGCCAGGTAGCGGTACATCTCCTCGACCTGGCTCACGCTCAGGCCGACCTCCTCCAGCACTTGCAGGTCCTGCACGCCTTCGACCTGTTCGGCGCGCTTGTAGGCGCGCATCGCCAGCAGGCGCTTGAGGGCGCGCTTGACCGGTTTTTCGTCGCCGGCGGTCAGCAGGTTGGCCAGGTAACGCAGGGGAATGCGCAGGCTGTCGACATCCGGGATCACCCCGTTCATGCCCACGGTGCCGGCGGCCGCGGCGTTCTGGATCGGCGACAGCGGCGGCACGTACCAGACCATCGGCAAGGTGCGGTATTCCGGGTGCAGCGGCAGCGCCAGCTTCCAGTCCACCGCCATCTTGTACACCGGCGAACGCTGCGCGGCGTCGATCACCGACTGCGGCACCCCGTCTTCCAGGGCCTGGCGGATCACTGCCGGGTCATGCGGATCGAGGAAGATTTCCAGCTGCTTCTCGTACAGGTCCTGCTCGCTGGCGGTGCTCGCCACCTCGGCGATGCGGTCGGCGTCATACAGCAGCACGCCGAGGTAGCGGATGCGCCCGACACAGGTCTCGGCGCACACGGTGGGCATGCCCGCCTCGATCCGTGGGTAGCAGAAGATGCACTTCTCGGACTTGCCGCTCTTCCAGTTGAAATAGATCTTCTTGTACGGGCAGCCGCTGATGCACATGCGCCAGCCGCGGCACTTCTCCTGGTCGATCAGGACGATGCCGTCCTCCTCGCGCTTGTAGATCGCCCCGCTCGGGCAGGATGCCGCGCACGCCGGGTTCAGGCAGTGCTCGCACAGGCGCGGCAGGTACATCATGAAAGTGTTTTCGTACTCGCCGTAGATGTCCGCCTGGATCTGGTCGAAGTTCCGGTCCTTGCGCCGCTTGGCGAACTCGCTGCCGAGGATCTCCTCCCAGTTCGGCCCCCACTCGATCTTTTCCATGCGCTTGCCGGACACCACCGAACGCGGCCGCGCGGTCGGCTGGTGGTCGCCCAGGGGCGCGGTGTGCAGGTGCTGGTAATCGAAGTCGAACGGCTCGTAGTAGTCGTCGAGGCTCGGCAGGTCGGGGTTGGCGAAGATGTTCGCCAGCACCCGGAACTTGCCGCCGATGCGCGGGTTGATCGAGCCGTTGGCGTTGCGCACCCAGCCGCCCTTCCACTTGTCCTGGTTTTCCCATTCTTTCGGGTAGCCGATCCCGGGCTTGGTCTCGACGTTGTTGAACCAGGCGTATTCCATGCCTTCGCGGCTGGTCCAGACGTTCTTGCAGGTGATTGAGCAGGTATGGCAGCCGATGCATTTGTCCAGGTTCAGGACCATGCCGATTTGTGAACGAATCTTCATGACAACTCCTCAATCCATCTCGGTCGGCAGGGGGCGTGGCAGCTCATCGCCGTCCGAGCCATCGAGCCAGTCGACGCGGGCCATCTTGCGCACCACGACGAACTCGTCGCGGTTGCAACCGACCGTGCCGTAATAGTTGAAACCGTAGGCCTGCTGGGCATAGCCGCCGATCATGTGGGTCGGCTTGAGCACCACCCGGGTGACCGAGTTGTGGTGGCCGCCGCGGGTCTTGGTGGTCTCGGAGCCGGGCACGTTCACGATCCGTTCCTGGGCGTGGTACATCATCACCATGCCCTCCTTGACCCGCTGGCTGACCACCGCCCGGGCGGTCGCCGCGCCGTTGGCGTTGAAGCATTCGATCCAGTCGTTGTCCTCGATGCCGGCGCGTTTCGCGTCGATTTCCGAGAGCCAGACAATCGGCCCGCCACGGCTCAGGGTGAGCATCAGCAGGTTGTCGCTGTAGGTGCTGTGGATGCCCCATTTCTGGTGCGGGGTGATCCAGTTGAGGACGATTTCCGGGTGGCCGTTGCTGCGCTTGCCCTTCACCGCCTCGATGGTCCGGGTGTTGACCGGCGGCCGGTAGCTCATCAGCTGTTCGCCGAACGCCTGCATCCACGGGTGGTCCTGGTAGAACTGCTGGCGGCCGGTGATGGTGCGCCACGGGATGTTCTCGTGGACGTTGGTGTAGCCGGCGTTGTAGCTGACGTGATCGTCCTCCAGGCCCGACCAGGTGGGGCTGGAAATGATCTTGCGCGGCTGCGCCTGGATATCGCGGAAGCGGATCGCCTCGTGGGCCTTGGACAGCGCCAGGTGGCTGTGGTCGATGCCGGTGAACTCGGACAGCGCGGCCCAGGCCTTGACCGCCACATGGCCGTTGGTTTCCGGGGCCAGGGACAGGATCACCTCGGCGGCGTCGATCGCCGTGTCGATCTTCGGCCGGCCCTGGCTGATGCCCGCCGCGCCCTCGCGGTAATTCAGCTCGCCGAGGAATTTCACCTCCTCCTCGGTGTTCCAGTTGATGCCCTTGCCGCCGTTGCCGAGTTTTTCCAGCAGCGGCCCGAGGGAGGTGAACTGCTTGTAGATGTTCGGGTAGTCGCGCTCCACCACTTGCAGGTTCGGCGCGTTCTTGCCCGGCTGCGGGGCCACGCCCGCGGTTTTCCAGTCGGTGCCGCCGAACGGCTGGGCCAGCTCACCGACGCTGTCATGCATCAGCGGCACGGTGACCAGGTCCTGCTCCACGCCCAGGTGCCCCACCGCCATGCTGGAGAACGCCTTGGCGATGCCCTTGTAGATCTCCCAGTCGGAACGCGATTCCCAGGCCGGGTCGATGGCCGCCGACAGCGGGTGGATGAAGGGGTGCATGTCCGAGGTGTTCATGTCGTCCTTCTCGTACCAGGTGGCGGTCGGCAGGACGATGTCGGAATACACGCAGGTCGAGGACATGCGGAAGTCCAGGGTGGTGACCAGGTCGAGCTTGCCGATCGCGCCCTGGTCGACCCATTCGGCTTCCTGCGGCTTGCGGTCGCCGACCTGGCCGATGTCCTCGTTCATCACCCCGTTACGGGTGCCGAGCAGGTACTTGAGCATGTACTCGTGGCCCTTGCCCGAGGAGCCCAGCAGGTTGGAGCGCCAGATGAACATGTTGCGCGGGAAGTTCTGCGGGCTGTCCGGCTGTTCGCAGGCGAAACGCAGCGAACCCTCATGCAACGACTTGACCACATAGTCCTTGGGCGTCATGCCGAGTGCTGCGGCGTCCCGGCAGATGTGCAGCGGGTTACTGTTGAGCTGCGGCGCGCTGGGCAGCCAGCCGGCGCGTTCGGCACGGATGTTGTAGTCCAGGGCGTGCTCGGGGAACTGGCTCTTGTCGGCCAGCGGCGAGAGCACGTCGTGCATGCTCATCTTCTCGTGGCGCCATTGCGAGCTGTGGGCGTAGAAGAAGCTGGTGCCGTTCATCTGCCGTGGTGGCCGGCTCCAGTCCAGGCCGAAGGCCAGGGGCAGCCAGCCGCATTGCGGACGGAGTTTTTCCTGGCCGACATAGTGGGCCCAGCCGCCACCGGTCTGGCCGACGCAACCGCAGAGCATGAGCATGTTGATCAGCCCGCGGTAGTTCATGTCCATGTGGTACCAGTGGTTCATCGCCGCACCGACAATGATCATCGAGCGGCCACGGGTCTTGTCGGCGTTGTCGGCGAACTCGCGGGCGATCTGGATCGCCTTCTCGCGGCTGACGCCAGTGATCTGCTCCTGCCAGGCCGGAGTGCCGGGCACGCTGGCGTCGTCGTAGTCCTTGGCCACGTTGGCGCCGCCCAGGCCACGGTCGATGGCCAGGTTGGCCGCCGACAGGTCGAACACCGTGGCCACCTTGACCTGGCTGCCGTCGGCCAAGGTCAGGCTGCGCACCGGCACGCGGCGGTATTGCACGGCGTCGCCGGCCACATGCTGGAAGTGCTCCTGGATTTCCCCGGCGAAATACGGGAAGGCCACTTCGGCGACATCGCCGCCGATCAGGCTCAGGCTCAGGTCGATCTCGCGCCCCGCGCCGCCTTCCCGGGCGAGGATGTTCCACTTGCCCTGCTCGCCCCAGCGGTAGCCGATGGAGCCCTGGGGCGACACCAGCTCGCCGCTGGCGTCGATGGCGATGGTCTTCCATTGCGGGTTGTTGTCCTGGCCGAGGTTGCCGGCCAGGTCCGAGGCGCGCAGGAAACGGTCCGGCTGGTAGCCGGCCCCCGGCGCGGTGCCGAGCATCGGCTTGAGCAGCACCAGCACCGGCAGGTCGGTGTAGCGCTTGGCGTAGTCGGTGAAATAGGCGCTCGGGCGGTCGAGGTGGAACTCCTTGAAGATCACATGGTTGAAGGCCTGGGCCAGCGCCGCGTCGGTGCCCTGCTTGGGGTTGAGCCAAAGGTCGGTGAGCTTGGCCACTTCCGAATAGTCCGGGGTGATGGCCACGGTCTTGGTGCCCTTGTAGCGCACCTCGGTGAAGAAGTGCGCGTCCGGGGTGCGGGTCTGCGGAACGTTGGAACCCCAGGCGATGATGTAGTTGGAGTTGTACCAGTCGGCCGATTCCGGCACGTCGGTCTGCTCGCCCCAGACCATCGGCGAGGCCGGTGGCAGGTCGCAGTACCAGTCGTAGAAGCTCAGGCAGGCACCGCCGATCAGCGACAGGTAACGGGCGCCGGCGGCGTAGCTGACCATCGACATGGCCGGGATCGGCGAGAAGCCGACGACCCGGTCGGGGCCGTACTGCTTGATGGTGTAGACGTTGGCCGCGGCGATGATCTCGTTGACCTCATCCCAGCTGGAACGGATGAAGCCGCCCATGCCGCGCTTGCTCTTGTACGACTCGGCCTTGGCCGGGTCCTCGACGATGCTCGCCCAGGCCTCCACCGGCGCCATAGTCTGCCGCGCCTGGCGCCACAGCTTGAGCAGCGGCTTGCGGATCTTCGGGTACTTCAGGCGGTTGGCGCTGTAGATGTACCAGCTGTAGCTGGCGCCCCGCGGACAGCCGCGCGGCTCGTGGTTGGGCAGGTCGTTGCGGGTGCGCGGGTAGTCGGTCTGCTGGGTTTCCCAGGTGATCAGGCCGTTCTTCACATAGATCTTCCACGAGCAGGAACCGGTGCAGTTGACCCCATGGGTGGAGCGCACGATCTTGTCGTACTGCCAGCGCGAGCGGTAGACGTTTTCCCAGTCGCGGGACTCCTTGCGGGTTTCCCCGTGGCCCTCGGCGAACTCGCTTTGCTTGCGGTTGAAAAACCGCAGTTGATCCAACAAATGACTCATGGTGCTTTCCTCTCAGGCTTGCCGCGGGGTTCTATGCCCCGACCGGGCAAGGTTTGGATTCGGGTCGTGTCAGCAGGGAGTCGCCGCGCCTTTGCGCGCGTACCACCACCAGGTCACCACGATGCAGCTCAGGTAAAAGCCGACGAACATGTAGAAGGCCATCTCCGGGCCGCCGGTCTGGGCCATGGAAGTGCCGAAGGATTTGGGGATGAAGAACGCGCCGAAGGCGCCCATGGCCGAGCTGAAACCGAGCACCGCGGCCGACTCCTTGCCGGCGTTCTTTTGCGCCTGCTCGCGCACCGCGGCGCTTTGCCCGGCGGCGGCTTTTTCATGCAGGGTGCGGAAGATCACCGGGATCATGCGGAAGGTGGAGCCGTTGCCGATGCCGGTGGTGATGAACAGCAGCATGAACAGGCCGAGGAAGCCGTAGAAGTTGCCGCCGGCGCCGTTATGCGGAAGAAAGTGCAAGACCCCGAAGACCATCACGATCATCGCCACGAAGTTCCACAAGGTCACCCGGGCACCGCCCAGCTTGTCCGCCAGCCAGCCGCCCAGCGGCCGCACCAGGGCGCCCACCAGCGGGCCGAGGAAGGCGAACTTCAGCGCCACCACGTCCGGGAACGCGGTCTTGATCAGCATTGGAAAAGCCGCCGAGAAACCGATGAACGAGCCGAAGGTCGCCAGGTACAGCCAGCACATCAGCCAGTTGTGCTTGCGCTTGAAGATCACTGCCTGCTCGCTGAACGAAGCCTTGGCGCTGGACAGGTCATTCATGCCGAACCAGGCCAGCAGGGTCACCGCGATAATGAACGGCACCCAGACAAACCCGGCGTTCTGCAGCCACAGCTGGCTGCCGTCGGCCAGCACCTGGGGTTGCCCGCCAAGCCAGCCGAACAGGCCGAAGGTGATCACCAGCGGCACGCAGAACTGCATCACCGACACCCCGAGGTTGCCCAGCCCGGCATTCAGGCCCAGGGCCGTGCCCTGCTGCGACTTGGGGTAGAAGAAGCTGATGTTGGACATGCTCGAGGCAAAGTTGCCGCCACCGAAACCACAAAGCAGCGCGATCAGCACGAACACGCTGTAGGGGGTGTTCGGGTCCTGTACGGCAAAGCCCATCCACAGCGACGGCAGCAGCAACGAGGCGGTGCTCAGGGCGGTCCAGCGGCGGCCGCCGAAGATCGGCACCATGAACGAATAGAACACCCGCAAGGTGGCGCCGGACAGCCCCGGCAGCGCCGCCAGCCAGAACAGCTGGTCGGTGCTGAAGCTGAAGCCGATGGCGTTCAGGCGCACGATCACCGTGCTCCAGACCATCCACACGGCAAAGGCCAAGAGCAACGCGGGAATCGAGATCCACAGGTTGCGGGTCGCCGTCTGCTTGCCGCTGCGCCCCCAGAAAGCGGGGTCTTCCGGGCGCCAGTCATGAATCAACGGGCCTGAATCGGGCTTATCAAGAACCGACATGTTCTTCTCCTTGGGCAATGCTGGAAAACGGGGACGAGGTGGCCGGCGGCTGTTTGCCCAGCAGCGGGCGCTTGCGGATTTCGCTGAAGTACATCCAGGTGAGCGACACCCAGACCACGCCGTACATCAACATGAAGCAGGAAGAGCGCACGCCGGTGAGGTCCACCAGGGCGCCGAACAGGATGGGCAGGACGAAGCCGCCCAGGCCGCCGGCCAAGCCGACGATGCCGGACACCGCGCCCATGTTCTGCGGGTAGTCGTTGGCGATGTACTTGAACACCGAGGCCTTGCCGAAGGCGAAGGCGATGCCCATGACGAACAGCAGCACGGTGAACAACGCAGGATTCAGGCCGATGTGGAAATCCAGGGCGCCGTCGACGGTGCGCACTTGCAGCTGGGTCTGCGGGTAGGACAGCAGGAACAGGCAGATCCAGCTGACCCAGAGCACCCACCAGGTCACGCTCTGGGCGCCCCAGCGGTCCGACATCCAGCCGCCGACGGCGCGCAGCACCCCACCCGGCAGCGAGAAACAGGCGGCCAGCAGCGCCGCGCTCTGCAGGCTGAAACCGTATTCCTGCACGTAGTACTGGGTCATCCACAGCGCCAGGGCCACGTAGCCGCCGAAGACGATCGAGTAGTACTGGCAGTAGCGCCACACCGCCGGGTCCTTCAACGCGCCCAACTGCTCGCGCAGGGTGGCGCCAGAGGCGCTGCGATGGGCCTTGTTGTCGGCGCTGAGAAACCAGAACAGCAGCGCGGTGATGAACAGGATGGCGCTGAAGGCTTTCGGCACCAGCTGCCAGCTGCCGGCGGCGATCAGCGCCGGAGCGAGAAACTTGGTCAGCGCGGCACCGGCGTTACCCGCGCCGAAAATGCCCATGGCGAAGCCCTGGTTGTCCTGGTCGAACCACTTGGCGACGTAGGCGATGCCCACCGAAAACGAACCGCCGGCCAGGCCGACGAACAGGCCCAGGACCAGGAACTGCCAGTAGGCCGTGGCGTGGCTGATCAAGTACAGCGGCAACACGCAGCACAGCATCAGCAGGAAGAACACGCTGCGCCCGCCAAAGCGATCGGTCAGCAGGCCCAGCGGCAGGCGTGCCAGCGAACCGGTGAGTACCGGAGTGGCGGCCAGCAGGCCGAACTGGGTTTCGTTGAGCGCAAGCAGTGCCTTGATCGGTACACCGAGCACCGCGAACATCATCCAGACCATGAAGCACACGGTGAAGGCCAGCGTACTCATGCCCAGCACCAGGCCTTGTCGTACACGCGGTTGGGTCATCTCGCTCTCCAGTCAGTCATTCATGGCCGCAGACTAGAGAGGCGAACCCGGTAAAAACTTGACCCGGGTCAAGGAAGCCCGGGGCCTCATGGGCCTATGCTTGCGCCGCCTACCTCCAACGAGGTAGTGCCGAAAAACCTCTGAACCCTTTGTTTATCAGGCTCTTGCCTTGGCTCCACGAGGCGGTTGCACGGATCCGATGAACAACAACTCTTTAGAGGTAGAGCGCCAGGGACCGGCTGCAAAACCATCGCCAGTCGTCCCTGGAGCCTGCTATGTCCACCCTTCCCCCGTTCACATCCGGCCCGCGCCCTTGATCCGCTGGCTGCGCAGTTCCCTGCCCGCCCGCGCCGGCCTGGCGGTGATCCTGATCGCCGTGCTGGCGCTGGCCAGTTCCCTGAGCGCCGGGCTGATCGCCTGGTTCAGCCAGGGCGACGCGGCGGCCATCAATACCGCGGGCTCGGTGCGCATGGAGACCTACCACCTGAGCTGGAAGCTGGCCGCGGGCGCCAGCGCCGAAGAGATCGGGCAGATCCGCCAGAGCCTGCAACAGCGCCTCGACAGCCAGTCGCTCAGGGCGGTGCTGGAAGACGGCGCCGACCCCGAGCTGGTGGACAGCTACCGGCAGATCCAGCAACGCTGGAACGCTGAGTTGCAGCCGGCCCTGGAACAACGCGATGCCGCCGCGTTCCAGGCCCTGGCCCTGCCCTTCGTCGAGCAGCTGAACCAGTTCGTCAGCCTGCTGCAACGCCAGAGCGAACATAAGCAGACCTGGCAACAGTTGATCCAGGGCGCGGCGCTGTTCACCACCCTGTTCGTCCTGCTGCTGGGCCTGTACGAACTGCAATACGGCGTGGTCACGCCCTTGCAGGAACTGGTGGAAGCCACCCAGCGCTTTCGCCGTGGCGACTTCCAGGTGCGGGTCAACCACCAGTCCCGGGACGAACTGGGCCAACTGGCCACCAGCTTCAACGCCATGGCCGAGACCATCGAGCAATCCCACCGCACCCTGGAAACCCTGGTGCGGCAAAAGACCCACAACCTGCAACAGGCCAACGCCGCCCTCGAGCTGCTGTACCAGAGCAGCCGCAGCCTGGCCACGCGGCTGGCCAACGCCGAAGGCCTGGACGAACTGATCCGGCGCTTCCAGCAACGCCTGCCGGGGTTGCGCCTGTCGCTGTGCCTGCAAGGCCAGTTGCAGGCCCCGGCGCAGCAGTTGATCGCCCTGCATGGCGCCGACAGCCGGGAGGTCTGCGCGGTCAGCGATTGCGCCAGCTGCCAGCGGCACCAGCCGATCGCCCGGCAGCGTTTCAGCATCAGCAACCAGGGCAGCGAACTGGGCGAGCTCAAGGCGCACTTCGTCGACGGCCATGCCCCGCAAGCCTGGGAAACCGAACTGATCCAGGCCCTGGCCAACCTGATCGGCACCTCGCTGTCGCTCAAGCGCCAGCGCGAACAGGACCATCGCCTGCTGCTGTTCGAAGAGCGCGCGATCATCGCCCGCGAGCTGCACGACTCCCTGGCCCAGGCCCTGTCCTACATGAAGCTGCAGGTCAGCCGCATGCAGACCCTGATGCGCCGTGGCGAACCGCTGAGCACCCTGGAGAACGTCACCGCCGAACTGCGCGAGGGGGTGAACAATGCCTACCGCCAGCTGCGCGAACTGTTGACCACCTTTCGCTTGCAGATCCACGACGCCGGTCTGGTGCGCGAGCTTGAGGCGACCACCGAGGAGTTCTCGCGCCGCGGCGATTTCCAGGTGCATGTGCAACTCGACAGCCTGGCTTTCGAGCTGTCGGCCAGCGAGCAGATCCACCTGCTGCAGATCACCCGCGAGGCGCTCTCCAACTGCCTGCGCCACGCCCACGCGGAGAATGTCTGGCTGCAACTGCGCCAGCATGGCGAAACCCTGCGCCTGTCGATCGAGGACGATGGCCGCGGTTTCAACGGCGACCACGACAACAGTGGCAACCAGCGCGAACACCACGGCCTGAACATCATGGATGAGCGGGCCCGCAGCCTGCATGGCCAGTTGCAGATTTCTTCCAGGACGCCCCAGGGCACCCTGGTGCAGATGGAATTCCGTCCGGAGTTTCTCGCCGTCCCCACACAAGGTAGCGCCGCATGAACCCATCCCCCACCTACCGGATCCTGCTGGTCGACGACCATCCGATGATGCGTCGCGGCATCCGCCAGATGCTCGAACTGGAAGACGACCTGCAGATCGTCGGCGAGGCCAGCCACGGCGAAGAAGCCCTGGGCCTGATCGAACCCTTGCAGCCCGACCTGGTGCTGCTCGACAACAACATGCCGCAACTCAACGGCATCGAGACCCTGCGCCGCCTGCGGGCCATGGACTACCGCGGCAAGGTGCTGCTGTTCACCGTGTCCGACGCCGAGGACGACATTCGCGACGCCCTGCGCCTGGACGCCGACGGCTACCTGCTCAAGGACATGGAGCCCGAGTTGCTGATCCAGTACTTGCGCGATGCCCTGAGCGGCGCCCTGGTGATCAGCCCGGGGCTGACCCGGGTCATGGCCCAGGCCCTGCGTTCGCCGCCGCGCCAGCCGGAAGTCGAGCTGACCGAGCGCGAGCGCCAGGTGCTGCGCACCATCGCCAGCGGCTACAGCAACAAGGTCATCGGCCACAAGCTGGGCATCACCGAAGGCACGGTCAAGGTCCATGTGAAGAACCTGCTGCACAAGCTCGGCCTGCGCTCGCGGGTCGAGGCCGCCGTGTGGGCCATGGAGCACCTGCGCAACGCCGGCTGAGCCGCGTCTGCCCCTTTGGCCCCCTGCCCCTTTGGAGGTACGCCGGTGGAGGCATAGGCCCTGGCAGCCGCGCGCTCTACCATGGCCGGCAGCGGAGGTACCCATGCTGACCCACCCTTCCATCGTGCTGTTGTTGCGTCGCCACCATCTGTTCAGCCAGTTGCCGGACAAGGTCTTCGAGGAGGTCTGTGCCCGGGCCATGCTCAGGCGCCTGCCCAGCCACAACACCCTGATGCACCAGGGCGACCCGGCCAAGCGCTTTTTCCTGCTGGTCAGCGGCCAGGTCAAGCTGTACCGCATCAGCGGCGAAGGCCAGGAGAACCTGGTGGAAATCATCCAGCCCGGGCAGACCTTCGCCGAGGCCCTGCTGTTCAGCCAGGCGCGCTTCTACCCGGTGAATGCCACTGCGCTGAAAGACAGCGTGCTGGTCAGCATCGACGGCAACCATTACCGCCACGCCCTGGAGGACCAGCCGCAGGTGTGCCTGGCGATCCTGGCGAGCATGAGCGTGCACCTGCACCAGCGCCTCAAGGACATCGACACCCTGACCCTGGGCAGCGCCAGCCGGCGGGTGGTGAATTTCCTGTTGCAGGAGCGCGACCCGCACAGCGGCGAGGTGGTGCTGCAAGTGTCCAAGCGCCTGGTGGCCTCCAAGCTGGGGATCCAGCCGGAGACCTTCTCGCGCATCCTCCATCGGTTGGTCGAAAGCGGCCTGATCGCCATGGAGCGGCGCACTATCCAGATCCCCGGCGCCGAGGAGCTGGCGGCGTACGACGCGTAACCGCCGCCGCTCGCCTGGCGTCGCCCCAATCGCCGGCAAGCCAGCGCCTACAGAGATGTTCAGCCTGCGGCCAACCCCTTGCCCGCCCGTTCCAGATTGCGCCACAGCCAGACCGGCAATACGTCCGGGTCGAGGCTGTCGATCAGGTTTTTCAGGGTCAGGCCCAGCTCGGTATCGCCCTCGATCACCAGGCGCCGGCGGAAGAACAAGGTGTCCGGGTCTTCCTGGCGGCTGGCCAGCAGCAGGAACTCGCGCCAGTTGCCGCTGATGGTCACATCGGCCCGGGCGTGTTCGGCGATGCGCAGGCCGTCGCGGTCGCGGGTCAGGTACCAGGCCAGGCCCAGGTCGGGAATCCGCAGGCACAGCCAGCGCCGGCGCAGCAGGTCGAATTCGCCGGCGCGCAGCGGCTCGGCCAAACAGCGGTTGAGCCCCTGCTGCAAGGCCAGGCGCTGCACGCCGAACGGCACCCGCCGCAGCAATGGCAGCAGCCGGTCGGCGCTGCGCAGCAGCCAGTCCTTGCGTTTGGATTTGCCACTCAGCACAGGCCCACCTCCTCGACGCGCAACATCCCGGCCTGGCCATGCCAGTAACCGTTGCAGCCCTCGACGAACAGCGGCGGCGTCGCGCCCTGGCGCACCCGCTGATAGGCCTCGATCACCTCGCCCATGCCCTGGGCCCGCGGGCTCAGGCGCAGCAGGTCGGCGCCGCAGGCCACCAGCCCGGCATAGTCCGCCAGCAGATTGGTGACCTCCGCCGACAGGGTCTGGATGCCATTGAGGGTGAACAGCGCCTGGCCTTCCTGGCTGCTCAGCGCCAGGCCGTCGGGGTACTGGATGCAGCAGAACTGGCAGTCGTCCTTGGGCCGGTCCTGGGCCCGGGCGGTGAAACAGCGCGCGGAATAGGCCAACGGCAAATGCCCATAGGCGAAGACTTCGACCTCGGGCAGCGCCTGGCCCAGCTCGCGCACCTGATCCAGCACCGCGCGGATCAGCGCCGCCGAACACTCCACCGGCGGCACCCAGCGGATCATCCCGCAGCCCTGCAACTGGGCCAGGGCGTGGCCGTTGTACAGGTTCAGCGCCGGGCCACCGACGAAGGGCAATTTGCGCTCGGCGAGGAACTGCACCGCACCCATGTCGTTGGCCTCCACCAGCAGCTCGCCGTTGTCGCACAGGCGCCGCAGGCTCGACAGCTCCGAGGCGGCTTCGATCAGGGTCAGGCTGGAGAGCACGATCTGCGCCGACGTGCAGCCCTGCAATTCGCGCCCCAGGCCCAGCCACTGGTCCAGGGACAGCGCCCGGCGTTTCGAACACACGGTTTCCCCCAGGTAAATCACATCCAGGGGCAAGGCCGACATCTCGGCATAAAAACGCCCCAATTGTTCCTTGTCCCAGTAGAACAGGACGGGGCCCAGGCTGAGCTTCATCGCGAACTCCTCATTGCCATGATCGATGGTAGGCACCCAGGGTGGTCTGGCTGCCCTCGGACAGGCCGGCCAGTACCTGGCGCCACTGGTCCTTGACCGTGAAACTGGCGGGCGCGGCGCGATGGGCATCCAGCGCCGCGCGCCAGACCCGGGTGACCTGCTCGACATAGGCCGGGCTGCGCTGGCGGCCTTCGATCTTCACCGCCTCGACACCGATCGCCGCCAGCTCCGGCAGCAGGTCCAGGGTGTCGAGGCTGGTGGGTTCCTCCAGGGCATGGAAGCGCTTGCCCTCCACCAGGAAGCGCCCCTTGCACAGGGTCGGGTAGCCGGCTGGCTCGTCGGCTTGATAGCGGTCGATCAGCACTTCGCTGAGGCGCGCGCTCAAGCCTTCGGCGTCCTCGCTCCAGCGCACCGCCTTGGCCGGCGAGCAGACGCCGCACAGGTTCGGCGACTCGCCGGTGATGTAGGAAGACAGGTGGCAACGCCCTTCGGCCATGATGCACAGGCTGCCAAAGGCGAATACTTCGATCGGCACCGTGCTGCTGGCCGCCACCTGGCGCACCTGGGCCAGGGACAGCACCCGCGGCAGGACGGCGCGGCGGATGTTGTAGTGCCGGGCGTAGAACGCCAGGGCGCTGGCATTGGTCGCCGAGCCCTGCACCGAGAGGTGCAGGTTCAATTGCGGATGGCGCTGGCTGGCATAGGCCAGGACCCCGGGATCGGCGGCGATCAGCGCGTCGACCCCATGCTCGGCGGCGCGGTCCACCGCCCGTTGCCAACGCGCCCAGCCCTGGGGCTGGGGGTAGGTGTTGACCGCCACATAGAGTTTGCGTTGGTGCTGGCGAATGTGCGCGACCGCCGCGTCGAACTGCTTGTCGTCCATGTTCAGGCCGGCGAAATGCCGGGCGTTGGTGTCGTCGCGAAAGCCGACGTAGACGGCATCGGCGCCTTGGCGCACCGCCGCTTTGAGCGCAGGCAGGTTGCCTGCGGGGCAGACCAGTTGCATGGGGGTTCCTCATCAAAGAACGCGCCGGAGCGACGCGTGCGCAGCGATCGGAAATGCGCTGCCAGTCTAGCCAGACCGACAGCCACGGCCTTGACCGCAATCAATTGCCGTCACTGCATCAGTTCGGCGAACGACAGGAACGGCACCGGGTCGCCCGGACGTACCAAGCGCTCGCCTTCCACCAGCGCCAGGCCCTCGGCCCAGCAGGCGGCGGCGAGCATCGCCGAGCTTTGCTGCGGGTGCGGTTGCACACGAACCCGGGCATCGTCGCCGGGCACCAGGCGGGCGCGCAGGTACTGGCGCCGGCGGTTGCGCTGCAACCACTCGAAGCCCGCCGGCAACGCCATGGGCCGCGGCAATGCATCCGTCACACCCTGGGCCCGCAGCAGGAACGGGCGCACCACCACCAGCGCGGTCACCAGCGCCGCCGAGGGGTTGCCCGGCAGGCCGAGCCACGGCTTGCCGGCCACTGCGCCAAAGGCCAGGGGCTTGCCCGGCTGGATCGCCAGGCGCCAGAAATCCACATGGCCCAGCTCCTCAATGGCCTGCTTGAGGTGGTCTTCCTCGCCGACCGACACCCCGCCCGAGGTCAGCAGCAGGTCGCACTCCGACGAGGCCAGGCTCAAGGCGTGGCGGCTGGCCGCCAGCTCGTCGGCCATCACCCCGTAGTCGTGCACCTCCACGCCCCAGCCGCGCAGCAACGCCGACAGGCAATAGCGATTGCTGTTGTAGATCTGCCCCGGCGCCAGGGGCTGGCCGGGTTCGCGCAGCTCGTCGCCACTGCTCAGCAGGCACACGCGCAACGGCCGATAGACCTCGACCCGGGCGATCCCGGCCGCCGCCAGCAAGCCCAGTTCCTGGGCGCGCAGGCGTTTGCCGGCCTTGAGCAATAGATCGCCGCGGGCGACCTCCTCGCCCTGCTGGCGCACGTGAGCGCCGACAGTCGTCGGCGGCAACCAGACTTGCCCGTCCTCGACCTGGCAGTTCTCCTGGGGCACCACCGTATCGGCCCCCGGCGGCAAGGGCGCGCCGGTGAAGATGCGCACCGCCTGCCCCGCCGCCAAGGGAGTCTCACCCGCTTGCCCGGCGGCGATCCGTCCCCCCAGGGTCAGGCGGCCACCGGCGGGCGGCAGGTCGGCGGCGCGCAACGCGTAGCCGTCCATGGCGCTGTTGTCCCAGCCGGGCAGGTCCAGCGGCGAATGAAGGTCCGCCGCCAGCACCCGGCCCAGGGCCTGCTCCAGGGCGATGATCTGGGTCGTCGGTGGTGGCGGCGCCTGGTCCAGCAGATGGGCGATGGCCTGGTCCACCGGGATCAGTTGGCCGCTGTCGCAGCCACAGCCGGTCACGACCGCGCCCCACAGGCCTCGATGTTCTGTGGCGGTCCCTCATGGGTCTGCGGCTTGAGGTGGGGGGCGAAATTGCACGGACCGGTGCGGCTGTCCAGCTGTGGGCGCAGGATCATGTTCCAGGCCGTGCGGCAGGCCCCCGGCGAGCCCGGCACGCACACCACCAGCACGCCGTTGCTGACCCCGGCCAGGGCCCGCGACTGCAGACTGGACATGCCGATTTCTTCCACCGACACCTGGCGGAACAGCTCGCCGAAACCTTCCACATGCTTGTCCAGCAGTGGCAGCACCGCCTGGGGCGTGTTGTCCCGCGCGGTGAAACCGGTGCCACCGGTCATCAGCACCACCTGCACCTGGGGGTCGGCAATCCAGCGCGAGACGCTGGCGCGGATCTGGTAGATGTCGTCCGGCACCAGGCCTCGATCGACCAGCACATGGCCGGCGCTCTGCAACAGGTCGCAGAGAGTCTGGCCCGAGGTGTCGGTTTCCAGGGTGCGCGTATCGCTGATGGTCAGCACGGCGATGTTCAGGGGTTGAAACGTGCGTTGCGCCAGATGGGCCATATCCAAGCCTTCCCGTGAAATGAGATTGGCCCCAGCCTGAACCGAATCCGCCGACGAACCTATTCCTCCAAGGAGGTACCTCGACGGGACGACGACCCTCAGGGCGCCAGCCGGCCGTGGCGCCACACGCCCTGGTGCAGGCGGTAGTCGAGGCGGTCATGCAGACGGTCGCTGCGCCCTTGCCAGAACTCCATGCGCTGCGGGCGCAGGCAGTAGCCGCCCCAGTGTTCCGGGCGCGGCAGCGGCTGGCCGTCGAAACGGCTGGTGGTGCTGGCCAGCAGGGATTCCAGTTGCAGCCGGTTGGCCAAGGGCTGGCTTTGCGGCGAGGCCCAGGCACCGAGGCGACTGGCCAGGGAGCGCGAATCGAAATACACATCCGACAGCCGCGGCGCTAACCGCGATACCCATCCTTCGATGCGCACCTGGCGCTCCAGAGCCGGCCAGAAGAAGGTCATGGCGGCCCGGGGA
Organism: Pseudomonas sp. 09C 129; assembly: GCF_002843625.1. Classification (NCBI taxonomy): domain Bacteria; kingdom Pseudomonadati; phylum Pseudomonadota; class Gammaproteobacteria; order Pseudomonadales; family Pseudomonadaceae; genus Pseudomonas; species Pseudomonas sp. 09C 129. The sequence goes on from NZ_CP025261.1 coordinate 4,375,834, forward strand.
TTGGCCGCCAGCTCCAGGCCCTTGGCGCTCTGGTAGTGGCCGAAGAAGGTGAAACCGTCATCGCTCAGGCCCTTGAGCAACAGCACCCGACAATGGGGCTGGCCCTGTTCGTCGACCGTGGCCAGGCACATGCTGTTGGCCTCCACCGGCGCCTGCTCGGTGTCGCGGGCCTGTTGCAGCCACTGACGGAACAGCGGCAGCGGATCCTCCGGCACGGCCTCGTCGGCCAGGCCATCGCGGCAATAGTTACGGCGCATCTGGGCCAGGGAAAGCGGCATGAGGGTGATCTCCGTTGGGGTTTGCCGCAGTCTGCGAGGAGCCGCCTGGCATGACCTTGATCGCCATCAACGGCAGCTGCCGATCCCTATTTTCTGTAGCAATTGCGCCGCGCCCCTCTAGGCACCCATGTTCCGTAGCCGCTGCCGAGCCTGTGAGGCTGCGATCGAGGTGGGCCAGCAGTTGCTTCTGTAGGAGCAGCCGGTCGACGCTCGATTGCTCGCGATGAACCTGAGGACGACGCGGGGTGTCAGGTTATGCGCGTCATCGTTGACGACCATCGCAAGCAATCGAACGTCGGCCGGCCTGCTATTTGAGCCGCAGGCGCCGGGCCAGTTTGTGCAGGTTGCTCGGGTCGACCTCCAGCAGCCGGGCGGCGCGCGCCCAGTTGTTGCGGCAGCGGCTCAGGGCCTGGTGAATCTTCTGCCGCTGGTACTCGTCGACGGCTTCGCTCAGGGGCTGGAACGGCCCGTCGTCGGCCGCCGGCGGCGACTGTTCGAGCGGCTCCGCGCCCTTCAGCGTGCTGTCGAGATCGAGGACTTCCGGCTCCAGGGTCAAAATCAGGTTGCGACTGCCGCCACGGCTGAGCTGCTTGAGGGCGGCGCGGCTGATCACGTGTTCCAGCTCGCGCACATTGCCCGGCCAGGGGTACGCCAGCAGCGCCCGTTCAGCCGCCGACGACAGGCGCAGGCCACGCAGGCCGAGACGGCTGCGGTTGAGTTCGAGGAAATGCCCGGCCAGCAGCAACACGTCAGAGCCGCGTTCGCGCAGCGGCGGGATCGGCACCGGGTACACCGAAAGCCGGTGGTACAGGTCGGCGCGAAACAGCCCGTCGCGAATGCTGTCCGGCAGGTGGCGGTTGGTCGCGGCGATGATGCGCACATCCACATGCAGCGGCTTGTCCGCCCCCAGGCGCTGGATCTCGCCGTTCTGCAGGGTGCGCAGCAATTTGGCCTGCACGCTCAGCGGCAGCTCGCCGACCTCGTCGAGAAACAGCGTGCCGCCGTTGGCCGCGTCGAAGCGCCCGGCGCGGTCGCTGGTGGCGCCGGAGAAGGCGCCCTTGACGTGACCGAACAGCTCGCTCTCGGCCAGGGATTCCGGCAGCGCCGCGCAGTTGACCTGCACCAGCGGCTTGTGGGCGCGTCGGGACAGGCGATGCAGGCGCCGGGCGAACAGCTCCTTGCCAACCCCGGTCTCGCCCAGCAGCAACACCGGCAGCTCGGAATCGGCGAGCACGTCCAGCTCGTTGAGCAATTGATGCAGGACTTCGCTCTGGCCGAGGATCTCGCCCTCCTCCACCGGCCCGCGGGCATCCTGCGGCTCGCTGCGCGACAGGCGCAGGCTGCGGTTTTCCTGTTCCAGGCGGGTGACCCGCAGCGCCGCCTCGATCTGCAGGCTGCAGCGCTTGAGCTCATCCCGCGCCCGGCGGTCGAAGGTCCCGGGCCGCAGCGCGTCGAGGGTGATGGCGCCCCAGACCCGCCCTTCCACATACAGGCTCACGCCCATGCAGTCGTGCACCGCCAGCGGCCCGCTGTCCGGGTGGTCGAGCAGCCCGTCATAAGGGTCCGGCAGGCGGCTGTCGGGCTCGAACCAGGTGGGCTCGCGGGACGCCATGATCGCCGCCAGGCGCGGGTGCTGGGCGATCACGAAGCGCCGCCCGAGGGCTTCATGCACCAGGCCGACGGTGGCCAGCGGCCGCAGGCTGTCGTCGTCCAGGCGCAGCAGGCCCACGGCCCCGGCCTTGAAGTACTCACGCAGGGTCTGCACCAGACGCTGCAACCGCACGGCATTGGGCAACTCGACAATCAGGTCGGCCGCCAGACTTTCACGCAACATGGTAGTCATCACCCTTTCTGGTGGTTCCGACCCCGAGATTTCAGGGTCATCCGCACCACGACAAAAAATCAGTCCATTACTTTCAATAAGTTACAGCTGGCATGGCGGATGCAACGGCCCAGGGGAACCGTTGCCACAACAAGGAAAACCTGATGAACCCGACACTGCTGGAACGACCCGGTCTTGCCCGACAAGACGCTTCGCAGCCCAACCTCCTGGAGCAAAGCCTCGGCCAGCTGGCCTGCGACATCCCCGGCGCCAGCCGGGTGTTTCATGAGTTCAACCTGGACTTCTGCTGCGGCGGACAGAAAACCCTGCGCGACGCCGCCCTCGGCAAAGGCCTCGACCCCGTGCAGATCGCCGAGGCCCTGCACCTGCTGCAAGACAGCGACGCCCGGCGGCACGACTGGCGCGATGAACCGAGCGAGGCGCTGATCGCCCATATCCTCACCCGCTACCACGCCCGCCACCGCGAACAGCTGCCGGAACTGATCCGCCTGGCCTGTCGCGTGGAGCAAGTGCATGGCGCCCGCGACACCTGCCCCAACGGCCTGGCCGATCACCTGCGGGACATGCAGCAGGAACTCGAAGGCCACATGCTCAAGGAAGAACAGGTGCTGTTCCCGATGCTGCAACAGGGCCTGGGCCGCCGGGCGGCGCCGCCGATCCATGTGCTGCGCCTGGAGCACGAGCAACATGGCGAGGCCCTGGAAAAACTGCTGGTGCTGACCGACCACATCACCCCACCCGCCGACGCCTGCAACACCTGGCGCGCGCTGTACCGCGGGTTGAGCGAATTTCGCGACGACCTGATGCAGCACATCCATCTGGAAAACAACGTGCTGTTCGCCAACGCCCTGAACGCTTGATCCCCGCCCCTGCGTGCCAGCCCGGTGGCTGGCACGTTCATTCAGCCATGCCAATAGAACATCGCCTTGGCCAGGACCACGATCAGCAGCATGTGCCCCAGCACGCTGCGACGGATCCAGCAGGCGCGGCCGGCGCTCAGCCGCGCGGTCTTGAGCCAGTACGCCAGCAGCAGGTAATGGCCGATGATGCTCAGGGCCAGGACGATCTTCAGGCTCAACAGGCTGGCGAAACTGCTGCTCAAGGGCTGGCTCAAGGCCCCGCGATGCTGCCAGGCCAGGCCGATACCGGCGCCGTACAACAGCAGCACCACGCCATGCAGGACCTTGCGCGAACGCACCGCGATGGCCTGGTCCGCCGCCACCTGGGCGTCCGTCGCCAGTTGCCGGCGCGCCGTGTGCCAGATGCACACCTCGAAGAACAGCGTGCCGATAAAACCGATGGCCGCCAGCAGGTGGATAACCACTAACCAGGGATAAATCATTGCCCTTCTCCTTGCTCCGCATTCAGGGCTCAGCCCGGGTGCCCGTCGACCCGCGCCCGCAGCAGCATCGGCCCGTAGCGCCAGACGTACAGGGCAAAGGCCAGGGCCCAGCACAGGCCCGCCAGCCACAACGCCGCCACCGGCAACCAGAGCACCAGCAGCACCCGGCTGAGGCAGGCCAGATTGAGCAGGATGAACGCCAGGGTCATGCCCGCTGGCGGCTCCAGCGGCCGCCCGGTATGACCCAGGCTGACCCGGGCGATCATCGCCAGGATCAGCCCGGCCATGGCGCCGACGGTCAGGCCGTGCACGGCCAGGCTGGGGTTCAGCGGCGCGCCGAAATGCCACAGCGCCATGCCCAGGCACGCCAGCGCCAGCCAGCCGTAGGCCAGGTGCAGCGACCACAGCAGCGGCACGCGCCACAGCCCGCGGTCCTGCCAGCGCCACAACCGCAGCAGATGCGCGGCCGCCAGCAGCAGGAACAGCGCGCCAACCCAGGTATTGGCGATGAGCGCCGGCCCGGCGGCATACAGCAGCGCCACCAGGGCCGAGCCCGCCAGCAGCAGATAATCGAGCCATGGCCAGGGCGTCACGGCCGCGACCCGACCGAGGCCGCGCTGGGTGAAAAACGGAATCACCCGCCCGCCGATCAGGCTCATCATCGCCGCCACCAGCCACAGACCGCTCAGCACGCCCTGGCGCTGCCAGCCTTCATGGCCTTGCAGCAGGCCGGCCACCGACAGGCCGTCCGCCGCGGCGAGCAACAGCAGCACCAGGACAATCGGGTAGTTGCGCTGCTGGCGCACCTTCCACAGCATGCGGCCCATCAACCCGGCCAGCGCCAGGGGAAACCCCAGTTCCAGCACGGCCAGCAGCGGCCAGGGCGCGCTGCCCAGCCAGGCCAGGCGCGCGGCCAGCCAGAGCAAGGCCAGGGCCGCCAGCGGCTTGCCGCTCAGGCCCGGCTGGCCGGTCCAGGTCTGCGCCGCGGTCAGCAGGAAGCCGGCGATGATCGCCAGGCCGAAACCGAACAGCAGTTCGTGGCGGTGCCAGCCCAGCCAGCCTCCCGCCGGTTGCCAGTCGCCCAGGGCGCCCTGCAGCGCCGCCAGCCACAGCGGCACCACCAGCAGCGCCAGGACACCACCGGCGAGGAAAAACGGCCGGAAGGCCAGGCGTAACAGCGGCACGATTGCCATCGCCGCACGACGCTCAAGTACTTGCATCAAGCCCACTCCTTTACCCAGCGTGCCGACCCGGCGACGGTCGACACGCGGCGAATGAAATCCCCGGCCATCATCGGCCATTGGCGTGCCCTTGCCGTTGTCGCAAATCAAGCTTGCCCGGGATGCGGCGGGCTGTTGTGCCCGCCGTCCTGTCTGGCAGTGCAAGGGCCGTGCCCCGGGGCCCGATCACCACCAGGAACGGCCGTAAGCCGGCGGGCCGGGGTTGCGGCCGGCGCGGTGCCGGGGCTCGCCTTACAGCGCGAGGGTCAAAATGACCATTCGCTAGTCATTTACACCCGAAATCGCCAGGTCTTTTTGACCACGCCGCTGGAAATCTCCCCCAATACAGGAGGCCTGGCGCCTGGCCCGGGTCTTGCTGAACACAGGGCACCCAAATCCCTCCCAAATGACCGGAGCCACCATGAATACCGCCGGAGCCACCCTGAAAAAGACCCTCCAGCCACTGACGTGGTTTGTCGTCCTGGGCGCGATCCTGGCCCTCGCCAGCCGCGTCGCCCTGGGCCTCGTCTGAACCACGGCAGCACCTCTCCCCCAGCCATAAGGATGAATATTCATGGTGCTACATCGCGTGCATCACCAGATCCTGCGCAGCCATCACCTGTTCGAGCCCCTGAACGAGGAACAGCTGGACGAGCTGATGGCGGCCAGCCAGTTGCTCAGCCTCGATAAGGGCGACCCGCTGTTCCGCCAGGGCGAGCCGGCCGAGGCTTTCTATTTCGTGATCGCCGGCGCGGTGAAGGTCTACCGCCTGACGCCGGATGGGCAGGAAAAAGTGCTCGAGGTCATCGGCCCGCGCCAGACCTTCGCCGAGGCAATGATGCTGATGGACACGCCGGACTATGTGGCCTGCGCCGAAGCCATCGGCCCGACCCAGCTCTATCGGCTGTCCAACGACACCTACCTGCGGCTGCTGCAAAGCAACAGCCGCCTGACCTTCGCCCTGCTCGGCAAGCTCTGCGTGCGCCTGCACCAGCGGGTCAACGAGATCGAAACCCTGTCGCTGAAGAACGCCACCCACAGGGTGGTGCGTTATCTGCTGACGCAACTGATGCAGCTGCAACCGGTGGAGCGCCGGTTCGAGCTGCCGATGGCCAAGCAGTTGATCGCCGGCCACCTGGCGATCCAGCCGGAGACGTTCTCGCGGATCATCCGGCGCCTGATCGATGAAAAGATCATCAGCCAGGACGGCCGCCAGATCGTCATTCTCGACCGTCCGCGGCTGGAGCAATTCGAATGAGCGCCGGGCCGGTCTGCCTGTACTGCCACGGCTCCAACCCGCCCGGGCAAACCTCCTGCCGCCATTGCGGCATGCCCCTGCCGGCCACCGCAGCGCACGCCGAACAACGCCGGTTGCGGCGCTTCGGATTGTTCTGTATTGGCCTGACGATCTTTTGCGTGGCGATGTTTTTCTGGTTGCCGCGTTCCTAGCGGACGCTTTTGCCTGAAACACCGTTGCGGCCGCTACGTCGGAATGCCTGCACATCTGGTTTGCCTGGAACATTGAACCCTTCCCCCTCGCCTGCCCTGGCCGGCGAAGGTGTCCCAGGCGGCGGGCGCCTCAAGGCTGGGTCAGTTGCCGATACAACTGCGGCAGACGCAGCGGCAGTTGCTCGGGCCGGCGGATCAGGGTGTAGCCATTGACGCCGAACAGGTACGGCAGGTAAGCCGCGGCCTCGCGATCGATGGTGATGCAGAACGGTGTCAGCCCCTGGCGCCGCGCTTCCAGTACCGCCTCGCGGGTGTCCTCGACGCCATAACGGCCTTCGTAGAGGTCCAGGTCGTTGGGCTTGCCGTCGGTCAATAACAGCAACAGTTTGCGCTGGCGCTTGCAGCTGCCGAGCAGGCGCGTGGCCTGGCGAATCGCCGCGCCCATGCGCGTGTAGAAACCCGGCTTGAGCCCCAGGATGCGCCCGCGGGTGTGGTCGTCGTAACGCTGGTCGAAGGCCTTGAGTTCCTGCATGCGCACCTGCTGGCGGCGCAACGAGGAAAACCCGTACAGGGCAAAGTCATCACCGAGGCCAGCCAGGGTTTCGCCGAACAGCAGCAGGCTGTCGCGGATCACCTCGATCACCCGGTGCTCGTCGTTGAGGTGGGCGTCGGTGGACATCGAGACATCGGCCAGCAACAGGCACGCCAGGTCGCGCCGGGTCTGGCGCTGCTCCATGAACAGGCCGCGCTCGGCACAGGCGCCATGGGCGCGCTCGACGTGAAAATCCAGCCAGGCCTGCAGGTCCAGTTCCGAACCCTGGGGCTGCTGGCGCAACCATTGGCGCTCGTTGCGCAACGGCTGGAACTGTCGCCGCAACAACTGCGCCGACGGTTTCAGGCGCGACGGCAGCGGCTGCGCCTGGCAATCGCGCGGCACCAGCATCTGCAGGTTGACGAAGTGCTCTTGCAGGCGGCCCTTGCGGTAGTCCCATTCCGGCAGGTGGATGCCCTCGCCCAGGGGAATGTCGTCGACGTCGGCCGGCGGCAGGTCGAGGTGCAGCTTGAGGCCGCCGCCCTTGCGCAGGCGGGTGCGCGACAGGGTCAGCTCATCCAGGTCGGCGGCGACCTGGGCGGCGTCCGGGTCTTGGCTGTCGTCAGCCCAGCGGTCGAGGTCCACATGCTCGGTCCAGCTGAACAGGTTCTCCAGGCGCACGATCAGCAGGCCGCCGTCGCGGCTGTGGTCCTCGACCCGGCTGGCGCGCTTGCGCCCGCCCGCCTGCTCGCCGGCAGCGGTGGCCAGGTCCTCCACCGAGTCCTCGAGATCGGCGGCCAGCGGGCTGGCCAGGTGCAGCGGCGGGTACAGCCACAGCGGCACGGGCCAGGCCGCGCGTTCGCTGCGGGGAAACTCGGCGACACTGCCGGGTTCGCGCAGGGCCTGGCACAGGGCGCGTTCCAGCGCGGCTTCGGGGCGGCTCAACGAGGTTGGATCGGGGCGCAGTTGCAGGTGCGCCTCCACCAGCCGCCGGTAGCGCTCACGCAGCGCCGGGTAGCGTTGCAGCAGGCGCCGGGTCCAGCGCTGATTGTCCCGGCCCCAATGGCGCATCGGCCCGGACTGCGCCGCCAGCAGGGCCAGCCAGCGGTACAGTTCCTCGTTCAACGCCGCCTCGGGGAACACCGCGAGGCTGGCCGGCAGGCGCAGGTTGTCGGCGTCGCACCAGGCCAGGGGCGTTTGCCGGCAGGTGCCGGCGATCTGCTGCAACAGGCTGCGGCGCAACAGCAGGTCGCGCTCGCTGGCCGCCTCGACGCCGCGGCCGGCACCGCCCATGGCCCGCAACAGCAGGGCCAGGGAACGTTGGCGCGGCGCCAGCTCGATTCGCGCCTCGGGAAAGTCCACGCTGGCGCGACGGGTGATGAAACGATGCCAGACACTGCCGACCCACTCTTCCAGTTCCAGGGTAAAGGCCATGGAGCCTCCTTTTTCGAATGCAGGAAAACGGTGCGCTGTAGCCGCTGCCGAGCGCAGCGAGGCTGCGATCGGTCTGGGCGGCATTCCGACGTAGTCCTCGCAAAACCTGTGCACGCGGTTTGCCTGAAAGACCGCATGGCCCGGTTTGCGGCCGCTACGCAGCCGATCGCAGCCTCGCTTCGCTCGGCAGCGGCTACATAGACCGTCGTCGTACGTTGTCCTGTAGCCGCTGCCGAGCCTGCGAGGCTGCGACCGAGGACGTAGTCCTCGCAAAACCTGCGCACCCGGTTTGTCGGAAGGACTGCGTTGCCGGATTTGCGGCCGCTGCGTCGGAATGCCGCCCAGACCGATCGCAGCCTCGCTGCGCTCGGCAGCGGCTACAGGCTAGTGGTCGTTCATGAAGACACCACCGGGGCCGGTGCGCGCAAGGCGGCGCGGCCGCGCTGGCGGAAGCTCAGCAGGTAGCACAGCAGCCCGGCGAAGAACCCCAGCCCGCTGATCAGGCGTGCCCAGAACAGCCCATTGAGATGCTCCACCGTGGCCATGAACGGCATCGCCGTGCCGTCCTCGGCCCAGCGTTGCAGCAGCACCTGGACCACGCCGGCGGCGGTGAGCAACAGGGTGATCATCACCATCGACAGGGTCATCAGCCAGAAGCCCCAGACTTCCAGGGTCTGCGAGCGCTCGTCCGCCGCTTCGCCGAGCCCGCGCAGGCGCGGCATGGCGTAGCTGATCAGGGTCATGACGATCATCGCGTAGGCGCCGTAGAACGCCAGGTGGCCGTGGGCCGCGGTCAGTTGCGTGCCATGGGTGTAGTAGTTGACCGGCGCCAGGGTGTGCAGGAAACCCCAGACCCCGGCGCCGAAGAACGCGGTCACCGTGGTGCCCTTGGCCCACAGCGTGGCGGCGCGGTTGGGGTGCTGGCGGCGGCGGTTCTTCACCAGGCTGAAGGCGAAGATCACCATGGCCAGGAACGGCAGCGGCTCCAGGGCCGAGAAGATCGAGCCGACCCACAGCCAGACCTCGGGCGCGCCGATCCAGAAGAAGTGGTGGCCGGTGCCGATGATCCCGCTGATCAGTGCCATGGCGATGATCACGTAGAGCCACTTCTCCACCACTTCGCGGTCCACGCCGGTGACCTTGATCAGCACGAAGGCCAGCATCGCGCCCATGATCAGCTCCCACACGCCCTCCACCCACAGGTGCACCACCCACCACCAGTAGAACTTGTCGCGGGCCAGGTTGGCCGGGTTGTAGAAGGAGAACAGAAAGAACACCGCAAGGCCGATCAGCCCGGTCATCATCACCATGCTGACCGTGGTCTTGCGGCCCTTGAGCAGGGTCATGCCGATGTTGTAGAGAAAGCCCAGGCACACCAGCACTATGCCCATCTTGGTGATGGTCGGCTGCTCGAGGAACTCGCGGCCCATGGTCGGCAGCAGCTCGTTGTGGGTCAGCCGGGCCAGGCCCGCGTAGGGCACCAGCAGGTAGCCGAGGATGGTCAGCACGCCGGCGGCGGCGAACACCCAGAACAGCAGCAGCGCCAGTTTCGGGCTGTGCAGTTCGCGGTCGGCCTCCTCCGGAATCAGGTAGTAGGCCGCGCCCATGAAGCCGAACAGCAGCCAGACGATCAGCAGGTTGGTGTGGACCATGCGCGCCACGTTGAAGGGAATGATCGGGAACAGGAAATCGCCGATCACGTATTGCAGGCCCATGATCAAACCGAACAGCACCTGGCCGAGGAACAGCATCAGGGCAAACACGAAGTAGGGTTTGGCCACGGCCTGCGAGGCGAATTTCAGGTGTGGATTGGCAAGACGCATCGTTCAGCCCTCCTTGTTTGGCGGCCAGCCATTGGTATTGATCTTCGAACTCCACTTGAGGAATTCGGCGATGTCGTCGACCTCCTGCTGGCTCAGGTTGAATTGCGGCATGGCCCGGCGTCCGGGCACGCCCAGCGGTTGCATCTTCATCCAGGCTTGCAGGAAGGGCTTGAAGCCCTCCTCGCCGCCGCGACGCTGGAACACGTTGCCCAGCTCCGGCGCGAAGTAGGCGCCCTCGCCCAGCAGCGTGTGGCAGCCGATGCAGTTGTTCTGTTCCCAGACCGTCTTGCCGCGCACCACCGCCGCGCTCAACAGCGCGTCGTTGCTGCGTACGGGAAAGGTCTGCTCCGTGTGATAGGTCAAGGCCAGGAAGATCAGGAAGAAGAACACGCTTCCCCCGAAATAGATGTTCCTGGCCATGCCTTTGGTGAAGTTCTGCGACATGCTCGCTTCCTCTTGGCTTGGCCCGGCCATGATAGGAAGCGCGGGGCATAAACCCGCTTGATGGCAATCAAGAAACGCCGATGGTTTTACTCGGGTATTACCGGCCCAGACTGAGGATCAACCCCAGCAGCAAGGCCAGCGCCAGCGGCCAGCCGAGCAGCAGCCAGCGCCACAGGCGCGGCCCGTGGCGCAGCTCCATGAAGCCGTCGGCGATCAGCCAGGCCTTGGCCACCGCCAGCAGCAGGATCAGCAGCGCCAACCCGCGCGGCGCACCCGGCCCCAGCCAACTGCCCAGCCACACCGTGCCGACGCTGAGACCGACCAGGGCGACCCAACAGCTCAGCAAGAACCTGCCAGCGGACATGCGCACCTCGTCAATCCAGAACGTAGACCAGCGGAAACAGCAGCACCCAGACCAGATCGACCATGTGCCAGTAGAGCACCCCGGATTCGAAACCCGAGCAGTTGTCGGCGCCATAGCGGCCTCTCAGGCAACGCTGCGCCAGCCAGGCGAAAATCAGCATGCCCGGCAGCACATGGAGGAAATGAAAACCGCTGAGGATCCAGTACAGGGTGAAGAAGGTGTTGTGTTCCAGCCCCAAGCCCAGGCCCAGCAGGTGCCGGAACTCGCCGAGCTTGAGCAGCAGGTAGACCGTGGCCACCAGCACGGCCGCCAGCAGCAGCGCCGCGCCCTGGCGTGGCCGCGCCCGACGCACCCGTTCCTGGGCCAGCGCCGCCAGCAGCCCGGCGCTGAGCAGGCTCAGGGTCATGGCCAGGCCGGTGGAGCTGTCGAGCAGTTGGCGGCTTTCGGCGAACAGCTGTGGCTTGAGCCGCTGGGTCACCGCGAACGCGAGGATCAGGATGGCGAACACCGACAGCTCGGCGAGGATGAACAACCACATCGCCAGGTCCCCCGGCAGGTGGCGCCGCGAGGCCTCGGTGGCTGCCGCGGCGGAGTCAGCCGAAGTGCACATCGACCACGTCCATCAGCGCCGCCACCGTCACCGGGTCGTCGCTCAGGGGTTCGGCCAGGCACGCCAGGCAGGCTTCGCGCGGCGGCATGCCGGCGCCGATCATGCGCGCGGTGAAAATCAACAGCCGGGTGGACGCCACCTCCTCCAGGTCATGCTGCTCCAGGCGGCGCAGGGCCTGCCCCAGCCCGACAATCTGCCGCGCCAGCGCAGCATCCACTTGCGCCTCGCGCTGGACGATGCGTTCCTCCTCGGCCGGCGGCGGATAGTCGAAGCGCATCGCCACGAAGCGCTGGCGGGTGCTGGGTTTCATGCCCTTGAGCAGGTTCTGGTAGCCGGGGTTGTAGGACACCACCAGCATGAAGGACGGCGGCGCCCGCAGCACTTCGCCGGTACGTTCCAGGAACAGCTCGCGGCGGTCGTCGGCCAGGGGGTGCAGGACCACCACCGTGTCCTGGCGCGCCTCGACCACTTCGTCGAGGTAACAGATGCCGCCCTCGCGCACCGCCCGGGTCAGCGGCCCGTCCTGCCACCAGGTGCCCTGGGCGCCGATCAGATGGCGGCCGATCAGGTCGGCGGCGCTGAGGTCGTCGTGGCAGGCCACGGTGTGCAGCGGCAGGTTCAGGCGATGTGCCATGTGCTGGACAAATCGGGTCTTGCCGCAGCCCGTGGGGCCTTTGATCAGCACCGGCATGCCGTGCCGCCAGGCCTGTTCGAACAGCGCCTGTTCATTGTTCAAGGGTTGATAGAAGGGTTCGCAAGCCGTTCCGAGATCCATGGGCTACCTGATTCACAGCGGGGTTCGGGGACCACGCTAAGGCGCCACGCAAGGGAGCGGCAAGCGAACCGGCGGGCAAACTTGATCGCCGTCAAGCGGGCCGCGCCGGGCTGCGCTCAGGCCTCGAAATAACTGCCTGCAATCAACGCTCGCAATCGGGCTCGACGCACTCGCAACCAGAGGCTTGCCCCGGGCTGTCCAGGTCCTCCTGGAACAGCTGGCAGATGCTGTCCACCTCCAGCCGGCCGGCGGGCAGGATGCTGATGAAGCGCTCCGAAAGCTCCACCAGGCCGTTCCAGCTCAGCTGTTGCAGGCGCAGCCAGGCGGACGCGAAGTACTGGCGGAAGATCAGCCCGTAGCGGCTTTCGATGGCCAGGATGTCCAGCTCCAGGTCGCACGCCAGGCGCTCCATGACCAGCTGCCGGACCTGGTCGCCGGCCTCGCAGCGCCAGCCGCGACGGGTCGCCAGCTGGCCCAGGTCCAGCTGTTGCAGATAGTCCTCGAGCCGCTCGCTGTTCTGCGTATACAGCTCGTCGAACTGGCTGATGGCGCCCAGGCCGAAGCCCACATGGTCGCAGTAACCGTGGCAGGTAAACCCCTGGCAGTTGCGGCGCAGCCGGCCGCGCTCCTGGGCCATCATCAGGTCGTCGTCGGGGCGCACGAACTGGCCCAGGCCGATGTACTGGTAACCCGCCGCCAGCAGGCGCTCGAAACAGATGCGCCGCATCGTCTCCTTGGCCTCCTGGCTGCAGGCTGCCGCGGGGCGCTCCTGGCTCTGGCGCCGGTAGCGCAACGGTGGCTGGGCATAGTCGAACACCTGCAGGCGATCGGGCTCCAGCTCGATCAGGGTGCCCAGCTTCAAGGCGAAGCTCGAAGGGGTCTGCCAGGCATGGCCATACCCCAGGTCGACATTCACCGAGCGATAGCCAAAGGTCCGCGCCGCATCGATCAGCGAATGGATGGGCGCCGGGTTCTGGTAGCAGGCCACCGACAACTGGCTGTCGCTGCCGATATCCGGCACCCCGATATTGACCTGATTGAACCCCTGGTCGCGCAGCAGGCCCATGGTCGCCCAGTCGGTGTGGTGCAGGTCGACGTCGATGCTGTAGTCGCCGCAATCGTGTTCGAGGAAGTGAAAGCGCTGGCGCAGGTGCTGCATCAAGCGTTGCAACTGCGCCGCCTCCGGGGTGCCGCCGCCCAGGTGGAACTGCTCGATACGCTGCTCCGGCGCGAGGTGGCAGCCCACCAGATCTATCTCGCGTTCCAGCCGCCGCAGGTAGCTTGCGCCAGCGTCCACCGGCGTGCCCGCCAGGCGCGGCGGGAACTGCACGTTCAAGGACAGCGGCCGGCGCTTCTGCCGGCTGTTGCGCAATGCCCGCAGCAGGTCCAGGGAGCCGATGCCGCCGTGAAAGCGGCGGGTGTCGACATGGCAGTTGGGGTCGAGCACACCTTGATCGCGTCGAACGACCGGCTCGCTGCGGTGCGGGAGTAGATCGGGCATGACTGGGCTCCATGGCTGGCGGTGGAGGGTCAGTGTCCGGCGTTAACGCCCGGGGCTCCTTGACTTGCATCAAGCGTGGGGTCGGCGCCGACCTACCAGTTCAGGTAGAACATGCCCTTGGCCAGCAGCACGATCAGCAGCATATGGCCGAACAGGCTGTGATGGATAAAGCGCGAATAGCGGGCATTCATGCGCCCGCTCCGGAACAGCAGCATGGCCACCAGGAAATGCCCGAGCACGCTGGCGGCCAGCAGGATCTTGAGCAGCAGCAAGGTGCCGAACGACGACGCCAAGGGCGCTGCCAGCACCGGCAGATAACGCGCCCAGACCATGCCCAGCCCGGCACCGAACAGCACCAGCAGCACCCAGGGCATCAGCTGGCGGGCACGGCCGGCGATACCCTGTTCGAGCAGCACCATAAGCTTGGCCGGCAGTTGCTGGCGGATGTGTTCCAGGAACAGCACTTCGAAAAACACCGTGCCGATGAAGACCAGCGCGGCGAACAGGTGCAGAGTGAGCAGCAGCGGATAGATCATCGCTTCAGCCTCCGGTCACCGTAGGGAAAAACGCCACCTCGTCGCCGTCGTCCAGCGCCTCGTCGAGCCCGCACAGGTCCTGGTTGCGGGCACACATCAGGCTCGGTTCGTCCAGCACCCGCCAGATACCGCAGCGGCTCGCCAGGTGCCGGCGCAGGTGCTCGAGGCAGGCGAAATCGCCTTCGACCACCTCGCTCGCGCAGCCCAGGGTTTCCCGGTAGCGGGAGAAATACTGCACCTGCAGCCTCATGCCGACGGCGCCTGGTAATCGCCACTCTTGCCCCCGGACTTGCGCAACAGCCGGATCGATTCGATATGCATGCCGCGGTCCACCGCCTTGCACATGTCGTACAGCGTCAAGGCGGCGACGCTGGCGGCGGTCAGCGCCTCCATCTCGACCCCGGTCTGCCCGGCCAGCTTGCAGCGCGAAACGATGCGCACGCGATGCTCATCCTCGAGGCTTAACTCGACCACCACGCTGCTCAGCAGCAACGGATGACAGAGCGGGATCAGCTCGCTGGTGCGCTTGGCCGCCTGGATGCCGGCGATGCGCGCTACCGCGAACACATCGCCCTTGGGATGCCCGCCGCCGACGATCAGCCGCGCGGTCTCGGCGCGCATATGCACCCAGGCCTCGGCCACCGCCTCGCGAAAGCTCACAGGTTTATCGGTGACATCGACCATGCGCGCACGGCCGAGGGAATCGAGGTGGGTCAGTACCGCGTCGTTCATGGACAAGAAGCCTTGTGGTTTCGACTAAGGATGCGATGGGCTCGGACCAGACGGAATCGCCCCGGCCTCGCACGTTGCCGCGAGACTACCGCCCCGCCCCTCTGGCGCGGTTGACGTCAATCAAGAAAGCCGGCATTGCCACAGCGAACCGCCAGGACTGACTGGCGTGATGATTTCCCGTGCGCGCAGGCTGCGGGTAGCATGCGCAGGCAACGCCAGCACACCACCACTCAGGGAGCAGCAATGACCAGCATCATGGACCCCACCTTGCGCGGAACCGGCAGGATCACCGGCGCGTTCTTCAACCCGGCGGGGGATATCGCCGCCGTGGTCTCGGAGTTTGCGTTGCTGGTCAATCCGCCCGCGCGCGCGGCCTATGGCGGCACCGGCTTGCGTTATCGGCTCGGCCTGTACCGACGTGGCGAGCCGGTGCCGTTCGCCATCTTCGACGAACTGTGCCTGCCGATCAACGACGTGGGTTTCCACCCCACCCTGCCCCGCATCGTGATCGGCGCCGGCCGCTATGACGGCGGCTACCTGTTCGAAGGCGAGCTGGCGGTGTGGAACTGGCAGACCGGCCAGAGCCGGCGCCCTTTTGCCGATATTCCCGAAGTGGTGCGCTGCCGCTACAACGCCAGCGGCGAGCGGATCGAAGCCTGGGTGCGGCCATGGAACGAAGAATGGGACGGGCTGGACGACAGCGACTGGTCGGTGATCCTCGACACCCTGTTCCTGGTGCAGGCCGATGACAGCGAAGCGACCTGGGCGACCAGGACGCCGCCAGTGCTGGAACTGGACCCGGCCGCGACCGTCGCTGCCTCGGGCCTTGCCGCAGATGACCAGAGCCTACCGGCCATGCGCCTGGCCCATTGGCTGGGTCTGCCCGAGCTGGCATGCCGGGGCGCGATCCGCGATATCGCCTGGCTCGGTCCGGACCGCCTGGGCGTCACCCACGACGGCTGCCTGCTGGACATCTACGGCACGGACGGTACCCTGCTCGCCCACCACACGGGTCCAGGCTACGGCGCCGAGATCCTGCGCGGGGCCGGCGTGCATGTGCACGGGGTGCTGGTGCAGGACGGCCCCGAGGCCTATCGCCGCGATTCCCGCTTGTATGCCCTGACAGACAACGGCCTGGTCCTGGTACAGGAATACGACGATGAATACACCTTTTCGGCTGCCTGCGACGGCCGTCTGCTGGGGCGGCGCAACCGATTGAGAAGCCCCGGTTCGAAGGCCGTCGATCTGCTGCTGGACCCCGCTCGCGACAACGTGCAGCCCGTCGATATCGGCCACTACGACTGCTTCAACCATTACATCGGCATCAGCGGCGCGCCCCATCTGTTCGCACTGCAGGGCACGCCGGCCAGTTCCCACGAACACAAGTACCTGTGCATCGTCCAGCCCGACGGGACCGTGCAAAGACTCTGGCCGCTGCTCAAGCAGGACGGCACCCGGGCCAGCCACGCCATGGAATGCCGCGGCGCTTATGTGGCGGATACCCTGGGCGCGAGCGTGGTCATCGCCGGCCAGCACTACAACCCTTCGGTCGGCGATGCGTACCAGGGCTTCATCTACCGCCGGCACCTGGAGCGCGGCCAGGAACGGTGGCGGCATCCCACGCCGGCCTCGCCCAGCGCGATCGTCCACCTGCCCGAAGCCGGCCTGGTGGCGGCGGCTTTCCTGGACGGAACGCTCATGCTGATCGATGCCCGCAGCGGGCAGCTACGGCTGAACGCCAAGGCGCGGATCGACGGCTTGCCGACCCTCATCCACGCCATGGACGCCCACGCCGGGCAACTGGCGCTGGGCACCGTGGATGGCCGGATTGCCGTGAAGCCGGTCGCTGATCTGCTAGGCGCTGGCAATACCCGGGGATGGGTGGAAATCGGCTGAGTCGGCCGCAGACAAAAACGCCACTCCCGGGAGTGGCGTTTTTTTATTGCCCGAGCGACTTAGAACTGCGCCTTGAGGGTCATGGTGAAGTTGCGCGGATCGCCGTAGTAGTTGCCGAAGCTTTCGATGCCGATGGTGGAGTAGTAGCGCTTGTCGAACAGGTTGTTGCCGTTGAGCGCCAGCGACCAGGTGTCGTCGATGCGGTAGCCGATGCGGCCGTTCCACACCGCGTAGCCGGCCTGGGTGATTTTTTCGCTGGTGGCCGGCGAGACCCGGAAGTTATCGCTTTGCGCGTTGACCCCGGCGCCGATGCTGAAGCGCTCGAACGCGCCATCGAGGGCATAGTCGCCCCACAGGCGCAGCATATGGCGCGGCACATAGCTGTTGAATGCGGCGCCATTGAGCCCGCTGTCGATGTCGTCCAGGGTCTTGGTCTGGGTATAGGTGTAGCCGGCCAGCAGTTGCAGGCGCTCGATGACCTCGCCGCTGATTTCGGCTTCGAAGCCCTGGGCGCGGACCTTGCCGGAGTTCAGGTAGCAGTAGCCGTCCGATGACGCACAGCTGGAGTTGTAGTCGGTCTGCGCCTGGTCCTTCTGCACGGTCTGGAACAGGTTGAAGGCGCTGTTCAGGCGCCCGTCGAACCATTCGCCCTTGATCCCCAGCTCGTAACTTTCCCCCACCAGCGGCTTGAGCGCCGAGCCGCTTTGCGAGCGGTAGTTGCCCTGGGGCGTGAAGATCTCCGCGTAGCTGGCATAGGCGGTCAGGTTGTCGTTGAGGTCCAGCAACAGACCGGCAAAGGGCGTGACCTGGCCGGTCTCGGTGCTTCTGGCGTGCTCCGAAGTGCCCGAGTTGAGGAACACCGAATCGCTTTTCGAGCGGTACCAGCTGACCCGGCCGCCGACGACGAAGGTCAGGGGTTCCGCCAGCTTGAGCCGCAGGGTCGAATACAGGCCACGCTGTTCGGTGACGGTCTTCACCGGGCCACCGCGGGTCGAGTTCTCGATGAAGTAACTGTCGTCCGGTTTCGGGATATGCCGGTCCGGATTGAACACGTTCTGCTGCTGCGGCAGGAAGGCCACCGAGAAGAAATCGTCCTTGTCCGCGCGACTGCCGTTGACCCCCACCACCAGCTCATGCTGCAGGCCGAACGCGGTGAATTTGCCATCCAGGTAGGCATCGAGGCCGTAATCGACCTGGTCGTAGTCGTACAGGCTGCCGAGCATGCCGGTGGTGTCGACGCCGGGGGTCACCGCGCCGGAAGCGAAGGCGTATTTGATGTCCTGGGTGTTCTTGGTGTAGACGCCGGCGACCTTCAGCGCCCAGTCGTCGTTGAGCTGGTGCCTGAGGTCGCCGAACACCGTGGTGCGCTTGCTGCGCCAGGTGTTCCAGGACGGGTCGAGGCAGGTCGAGCGGCCGAGCTTCAGGTCGCTGCCATCCTTGTAGCGCGGCAGGCCGCCCCAGCACGGGTTGGCGTCGACATCTTCATAGGCGATGCCCAGGCCGAGGGTGGTGTCGGGGCTCAGGTCGAAGTCGAGCGCACCGTAATACACCTGGTCCTTGCGACTGGCGTCGTCGATGAAGTAACGCCGGCTCTGCTCGGCCACCACCGCGCGGCCACGCAGGGTGCCGGATTCGTTGAGCGGGCCGCCGGTGTCGACCTGGCCGCGGTAGTTGTCCCAACTGCCGCCGGACAAGGTGACTTCGGTCTGCGGCGTGCTCTGGCCGCGCTTGCGCACGAAGTTCACCCCGCCGGCGGTGCCGCCCGCACCTTTCATCATCCCGGCGGCGCCACGGAGGATTTCCACCCGGTCGTAATAGGCCATGTCGCCGCTGAAGCTGTCGGCCTGGACATACTGGTTGCCCATGTCCAGCGGCACACCGTCGTACTGATACTGGCCCGACATGCGAAAGCCGCGGGAGTAGAAATACTTGCCGCCCATGGTCGAGTCGTAGACGGTGATGCCCGGGGTCTTTTCCATGACCTGGTCGATGCTGTGCAGGTTCTGGTCGTCGAGCATCTTGCGGGTCATCACCGTCACCGATTGCGGGGTCTCGCGCAGCGAGTGCTGGCCCTTGCCGATGGTCACCGCCCCGGTGGTGTAGGAGCCGCTGCCCTCGGTGGTTGCCCCCAGCAATTGGCCGTCGATGTTGGTGGCGCCCAGTTCCAGCGCCGAGCCGAGCACCGGCACCGCGCGCAGCACATAGCTGCCGTTGGCCTGGGGCTCGGCGCGCAGGCCGCTGCCGCGCAGAATCCGCGCGAAACCTTCGTCGACCCCGAACTGGCCCTTGAGCCCGGGCGATTGCCGGCCCTGGGTCTGCTGCGCATCAAAGGAAATCGCCGCCCCGGCGGCGCTGGAAAAACGGGTCAGCACATCCACCAGGCTGCCGGCGCCGATGTCGTAGGCGCGGACCTGGCTCTGCTGCGCCGCGGCCCCTGTGGCCGGGTCGGCATTCACCGAACAGGCGCTGGCCATGGTGGTTGCCAGCAAAGCGACTTTCACTGCGTTCGCCAGACGACCTGGCGCGTTCACCCGAGACATGCTCCCTCCCCCAAAACGGTCAATAACAACTCACTGAGGGATGAGCCGAACGGTGCGGTCGAAAAGTGCAGGCGCCGCAGAATTTTTTATCCAAGGCGCCTGTTCAGCGCGAATCGGCCCGGGCGACCTGGACCCAGAAACGGCTGTAGCGGGTCACGCGCAAGGCAAACCCACTCACCAGCGCCGCCAGGGCCAGGTCGGTGTCATCGATGGGAAAGACCCCGGAGACTTTCAGGTCGCCGATGGCCGGGTCCCAGCGCAGCACGCCGGGGCGATAGCGCGACAGGTCATTGAGCAGCGCCGCCAGCGGCCGGTCGATGGCGATGATGCTGCCCTGCTGCCAGGCGCCCACCGAAACGTCGTTGCCCCGTGGCGTGCCCAGGCTGCGCTCGTCGAACGCCAGCCGCTTGCCGGCCTCGACCCGCATCGCCGGACCGCCGCCCGGCACGCTGACCTCCACCGCCTTTTCCAGCACCGCCACCTCGCCGCCCCCGGCCTGGCTGCGCACGATAAAACGCGTGCCCAACGCCAGCACCTCGGCGTGGCGGGTGACCACCTTGAAGGGCCGCTGCAATGGATCAGGCGCGGTGCTCACCAGGATCTCGCCCCACAGCAGCTCCAGCACCCGCTGGCGCCCATCGAAGCGCAGGTTGACCGAGGTGTCGGTGTTGAGCAGCAGGCTGCTGCCGTCCGCCAGGCGCAATTCGCGGCGCTCGCCCACCCGGGTGCGGTAGTCGCACATCAGGTTCTGCGCGGCCTGGCTGCGCCAGCCCAGCCAGCCCAGGGAACCGGCGCAGGTCAGCAGCAAGGCGCTGCGCAGCACCTGGCGTCGGGAACCATTGCCGGCCTGGCTCAAGGTCGGCGCCGCCAGGGCGCCCGGCACGCTGGCCATCTGCTCGGCCACCGCGGCCATTCTCTGCCAGGCCTGGCGATTCAGTGGATCGGCCGCCAGCCAGCTGTCCCAGGCGGCCCGGTCGGCGTCAGTCGCGGTGCCGGAATGCAGGCGGGCATACCAGCGCGCCGCGACGCCGATGGCTTTCATTTCTTCGGCGGGCAGGCTCATGGGAGTTGCAACTGGATCTGCATCAGGCAGCAATGCTCCATGGCCTTGGCCATGTGGTTGTTCACCGTGCGCACGCTGACGCCCAACTGCTCGGCGATTTGCGGGTAGGTCAGGCCACTGAACTGCGACAGGATAAAGGTCTGCTTGACCCGCGGCCCCAACCCTTGCAGCAGGCGGTCGATCTCCATCAACGCCTGGAACAGGATCGCCTGTTCCTCCGGCGACGGCTGCAGGGCTTCGGGCATGGCGGCCAGCACATCGAGGTAGGCCTGCTCCAGCGAACGCCGACGAAACAGGTCGATCAGCAGGCCCTTGGCAATCATCGACAGGTACGAGCGCGGCTCGCGGATGTCCAGCGCGGAGCGGGCCTTGATCACCCGGACGAAGGTGTCCTGGGCCAGGTCCGCGGCATCGAAGGCGTTGCCCAGGCGCTTGCGCAGCCAGCCCTGGAGCCAACCGTGATGGTCACAATACAGATCGTTGACAGCACTGCGTAAGGACAAGTCGTTGGCGGGCATGACGATGGAATAATTCGCGACTGATAATGACTCGCATTGTCATGTACGCCATCGCGGCTTGCAACAAATACCTGTGGCCGCGGCTCCAGCCGCGTTGGAGCGACAACCCTCCCCTTCGACCTTGGGGCTGGCTGTCCTTGATCGCGATGCGGAACCGCCCTGACGGCTAACCCGCGCAATCGCTCGCCTAGGCAAAAAACCGGTTCGCCGGACGTGGCAGCCCGAGGTTTTCACGCAAGGTGGCGCCCTCGTATTCGCGACGGAAAATCCCCCGCCCCTGCAATTCGGGAACGACCTTGGCGACGAAGTCGTCGAGGCCGCCCGGCAGCCAGGAAAACATGATGTTGAAACCGTCGCTGCCGCGCGTCTCCAGCCATTGCTGCATGTCGTCGGCGATGCTCCGGGCGGTGCCGACAAACGACAGGCCGGCGTATCCACCGAGGCGCTGGGCCAGCTGGCGGACCGTCAGCTGTTCGCGATCGGCCAGGGCCAATACCCGCTCGCGGGCGCTCTGGCTGGCATTGGTCTCGGGAATCGGCGGCAGGAAAGCGTCCGGATCGAACTGCGTTGCGTCCGTGCCCAGGGCGATGGACAGCGAGGCAATCGCGCTCTCGTAGTGCACCAGGCTGTCGAGGTGCGCGCGAATCCGCCGTGCTTCCTCCTGGGTGTCGCCGACCACCACAAAGGCCCCGGGCAGGATCTTCAGGTGTTCGGGGTCGCGGCCGACGGCGAGCATGCGCCGCTTGATATCGGCATAGAACGCCCGGCCCTCCTCCAGCGTGCCGGGAGCGACAAAAATCACCTCCGCCGTTTCCGCGGCCAGTTGGCGCCCGGGCTCCGACGCGCCGGCCTGCACGATCACCGGCCAGCCCTGCACCGGGCGCGCGATGTGCAGCGGCCCGCGCACGTTCAGGTGGCGGCCGGCATGGTCGAGGCGGTGCAGCTTGTCCGGGTCGAAATACACCCCGCTGTCGGCATCGCGCACGAAGGCGTCGTCCGCCCAGCTGTCCCAGAGCCCGGTGACCACCTCATAGAACTCCCGCGCCCGGGCATAACGCTGGTCGTGGGCAAAGGCCTGCTCCAGGCCGAAGTTCAGCGCGGCGTCGGGGTTGGCGGTGGTGACGATGTTCCAGCCGGCGCGACCGTTGCTCAAATGATCGAGGGAGGCGAAGCGCCGGGCGATATGGAATGGCTCGTCGTAGGTGGTCGAGGCCGTCGCCACCAGGCCGATGCGTTCGGTCGCCTGGCTGAGGGCGGACAACAGGGTGAAGGGTTCGAACGAGGTGGCGGTATGGCTGCGCTTCAAGGCGTCGATGGGCATGTTGAGCAAGGCCAGGTGATCGGCCATGAAAAACGCATCGAAGCGCGCCCGCTCCAGGGTCTGGGCGAAACGCTTGAGATGGGCGAAGTTGAAGTTGGCATCGCGATAGGCGCCCGGGTAGCGCCAGGCGCCGGTGTGGATGCTGACCGGACGCATGAAGGCGCCCAGCTTGAGTTGGCGTTGCGCAGGCATGGCAAGCTCCTTGTGACGGCTCCTGGGTCAAGCGGCCCCGCAGCATCGACCGGGCGAACTTGGCCTGTCCAATAATCAAAGGTGCTGGCTTATGCCGTTATGGCGCGGTGCGCTGTCCGGCCCTGGACAGCCCCGCCGCCGGGACGCCTGGAGGGCGGCAAGCATTCGCGGCGGGTTGAGGATGGCTCGGCACGCAGGAACCGCAATCGGCAGCCCAGCCTTCAAAGGTAGCTGAGGACGAAGGTCAGCGTGCCGTCGGCCTTGCCACTGGAAACCTGATTGGCAACCTGGATGTACCGGGCCGCCAGCTTCAACGAATTGATCCCGCCGCTGGCCAGCCCCATCATCTGCGGCTGCCCCAGGAGCATTGGCGTGTGGTTTGCCGTGGAAGCATTGAGCACCTGGATGCCGACCCCTGTCGCCGACTGCGCCGAAGAGGCCAACCTGATGGTCCCCGGGTAGCCACCGACCTGATAGGTATTATCCAGGGTCAGGTTGACCCTGGCTCCCGCATCGCAGCGCAGGTCGATGGAGAAGTTCTTTTCCTGCGTCATGCTGCCCGGGCCGCGAAAGCTGTTGGCATCCACCCTGCCCATCTTCACCAGGATGCTGTTCTCCATCACGAAGCAGGACGACACCGCCACATTGACCAGGGGAAAAGTGAAGGTGTTGAGCTTCTTGTCATACAGGCCACCCAGGACAGAGTCAGGGCTGCTCATCACGGAGAAGTCTGGAAATCGAAAACTCCCCCCCGCCACATCCCCCAGCTTGATCAACTCGAAGGTGTGTTGGAGCGAGTAATATTTGTCCCCTCCCAGATAGGGAAAGGCGACGCCAGTCATGGGACTGGTGCTGTTGAGATCGGTACTGCTGAACGCATAGTTTCCCAGGGGCGACGACAGGTTCCACCTCAATCCGATCCCACTGTTGCTCGTCCTGAATGCCCCACGACTGACCCCAACCGCCGCATTGGAAGACGACTTGAAGTATTGGGCATAGCTCCCGGTTGGAAAGAAGCGGTTATTACATCGAATAGGGGTCTTGACCTCCACGGACGCCAGTACGCCGCCAACCGGGACGTCCCGTTGCACAACCAGCGAGCTGGAAAAAGGAACACTGATAACAGCGGAACCTAAAGGAAGGCAGACATCGGAAAGGGCGGCGACCGAGTACGGGGAGAACATGCTGCCGGCCGCCGTAAGCCCTACAGTCCAGGCACTGAGCCCACGAATGCGGAACAAGAAATACTCCTCAGGAATTGAACGACTTGTGCGGCAACGCTACATAGAAGCTTCGACAGTCGATATAAGATATTTCCTAAAAATCAGCTTCATTCTCCATGATCAATTAGTGAATCTTGCACATGGAAATAATGAAGTCTCCGCGCGACCGCCGGGGTCAGCAATCTGCCCGGAACTGCTGAGGCTATCGCCGAAGACTATAAAGCTGGAACAGGGAGAGGAAGTTGCGATCGCTTGAGCGCGGACCCAGGACCAAGACTGCTGGCAAACGATAGGAACAACGCCTTTTTGATCATGGGCAAGTCCATTTCTTTGTTGTTTTAGAGAACGAAACGACAGCACCGAAACTTTCGCGTTTCCAACTATGGTTATGAGCCACATCGCCTGAAGGGGGCAGTCCCTCGATGCGGCGGATCTTGTCAGTGCCCATTACTGGGCCCTTTGCATCTCATTTTTCTTTTTCGGCTGGATGACCATGTCGGTCCGAGGGCGCGACTCGGTGATCTTGCTACCGGTGGCGCGACCAACACTGGCAATCTGCTTGACGGTGTCGTAGACAATTTTCTCACCCAAGGTGGTATTGCCTGCGCTGATTACTTTGGCTCTGTCGATCAGAATGATGCGATTCTGCTGGGTCAGATATTGAATGGTCACGGCATATGCCTGGACCGGTTCAGGGTCTGTAGCTTTTTGCAATTGTTCGAAATAGGCCAGGTTGCCCACGGAGGTAACGACATCGACCTCGTTGTGGCTGCCCTTTTTCATGGTGACAGTCACAGTGTCGCCGGTGATCTTCATCGAACCCTGGGTAATGATGACGTTGCCGGTATAAGTAGCAAAACCTTGCCTGTTATCAATTTGACTGCGGTCGGCCTGAACTCGAATGAGTTGCTCACTGTCGTTCGGCAGCCCCCAGGCGTTCATGCTTCCCAGTGCCATGCCCAAGCCAAGCAAAACAGGAAAAGATTTAACGAACTTCATGCCATCCACTCAATCACCCCTTGAAAGCGCCACTGATTCGAGCTGCCACAATGCACGATCTTGATCTTGCAAAAAACGTGGGAATGGAGATTCAGATTGTTCTGAAGAGCGCTGGACAGCAACAGCTAGCAACCGACGCCTGCTTCTATACCGAATGGGCCGAAAGCGACTTGAACAAGGCGGCTGGCGCTCACTGAGGCAAAGGCCCACCGAGCTGGGCCCGATTTTCCCCTGCCCCCCTCCGGTCACCACAACGTCGGGCTGGAGTGACCTTTTTTTGCTGACCGAATGAACCTCGCGGGAGAACCTTCAGCGACACTTCGTAAATAACGAACCATGGGTGAGGAATAATCGATTTTTCTTCACGGCGATCTCCCCACTAGCATGAACCGTGGCTTCAGCACACGCCCGGACCGGGAGAACGGCATGCAGTCCCTGCACATCGGCGAACCCTGGATGTGGTTCGCCTTCATCATCTTCGTTCTGGCCATGCTGGCCCTGGACCTGTTTGTCCTCGGCGGGCGCAAGGCCCATCGCGTATCGGTACGCGAAGCGTCGTGCTGGGTGATTGCCTGGTCCACGCTGGCGCTGGCCTTCGCGGGATTGCTCTGGTGGTATCTGCAGGGCGAGTTCGGGCCTGAGATCGCCCAACGCAAGACCCTGGAATTCCTTACCGGCTATCTGATCGAGCAATCGCTGTCGATCGACAACATGTTCATCTTCGTGATGATCTTCGGCTACTTTGCCGTGCCGCCGGAGTTGCAGCGCCGGGTGTTGCTGTACGGTGTGCTCGGGGCGATCGTGATGCGCGGGGCGATGATTTTCGCCGGCGTGTGGCTGGTGTCGCAGTTCGCGTGGCTGCTGTATGCGTTCGGTGTGTTCCTGATCATCACCGGGATCAAGATGCTGCTGTTCGCCCATCGGCAGCCCGACCTCGCCAGGAACCCCCTGTTGCGCTGGATACAGGGCCATCTGCGGATCACCAGCGGCTTTCATGACGAGCGTTTTTTCGTCAAGCAGGACGGTCGGCGCTGGGCCACGCCGATGTTCCTGGTGCTGGTGCTGATCGAGGCCAGCGACCTGATGTTCGCGGTCGACAGCATCCCGGCGATCTTCGCCATCACCACCGACCCGTTCATTGTGTTCACCTCGAACATCTTCGCGATCATGGGCCTGCGTGCCCTGTACTTCCTGCTGGCCGACATGGCCGAGCGCTTCCACCTGCTCAAGTACGGCCTGGCAATCGTGCTGGTGTTCATCGGCAGCAAGATGACGCTGATGCCCTGGCTGCACATGCCGGTGGAATGGTCGCTGGCCACTGTCGGCGGGATCATTCTGGCTTCGGTGCTGCTGAGCCTGATCACCAGTCGCAACAAGTCGCCTGACGAGGACCGGATGCGCATCCTCTAGAAAGCGCCTGAGCGGCGAACGACGTATTGGACCCGGGCGCCCCGCCTGCTAACGTCAGCGCTAGCGACTCCGTAGCCCCCCACCACTGACGCTGGACACCGACATGCCCACTGCCGAATCCACCCTGCTGCACAGCTGGCAGTACAACGCCCAGGCCTGGATCGACGCCATCCGCGGCGGCGCCATTCAAAGCCGCGTCGAGGTCACCGACCAGGCGATCCTGCTGGCGGTGCTGGGCCGCCAGCCCGAGCGCGTGCTCGATCTGGGTTGCGGCGAGGGCTGGCTGTTGCGCGCCCTGGCGCAACGGGGCGTCGAGGCGGTCGGGGTGGATGGCGATGCGGCCCTGGTGGAGGCGGCGCGGGCGGCGGGCTCGGCAACGGTGCATGTGGCCAGCTATGCAGCGCTGGCGGAAGCGCAAGTAGACATCGGCCGTGACTACGAGCTGATCTGCGCCAACTTCGCCCTGCTGCACCAGGACATCATCCCGCTGCTGGCCGCCATGCACGCCCTGCTCGCCCCGGGCGGCGCGCTGGCGATCCAGACCCTGCATCCCTGGAGCGCCGCGGCCGGCGACTATCAGGATGGCTGGCGCGAAGAGACCTTCGCCGGGTTCAAGGGCCAGTGGCAACCCATGCCGTGGTACTTCCGCACCCTGTCCAGCTGGCTCAACGCCCTGGACATGGCCGGCTTCCAGCTCGCCAGCCTGCAGGAACCGCAGCACCCACAAAGCCCGGTGCCGCAGTCGTTGCTGTTGGTGGCCGAGCGGCGCGGGTAAGCGCTATCCGGCTGACTGATGCGATGTAGCGGTTACAGGCCAGCAGTCAGAGTCGCGAGTGCGGTAAAGGGCCACAACCCTTATCTAGATCGGGAGAACGAACCGGCGCTCGGCTCCCTCCTTGCCGTCTTCTGCGGGCTGCTCCGGCAGGAACCCGCAGCGTTCCACGACCTTGGTCGAGCCGAGATTTTCCGGGTAGACATAAGCCACCAGCTGCGTCAGTTGCCAGCGCGTCCGCGCTTGCTCGATCAGTTGCCGCAGCGCCTGTGTCGCAAGCCCCTGGCCGCAGGCGCTCTGGGCAATCCGATAGCCGACTTCGGCGGAGCGCTGCGCGGTATCGATGTTTTTCAGGTTGGCGCGACCGACGATGTTTCCGCTGCAATCCTCGATCACCCAGGGATGCCAGGTGCCGGCCGCGAAAGCGGCCAGATAGCCCTCGATATGCTCGGCGACGCCCTGCAACGAATAAAAGGCCGGGGCACGCGCCTCGATATGGGATTCGAACCACTCACGGTTCCGGGTTTCGAACGCCAGCAGCGCTTGCGTATCGGTACGGCTTAGCTCGCGCATTTTGAATGGCGGCATACACACCTCTGCTTTTCTCGGGCCGGAAGCGAACTGTATCGGTATGTCGGTGTTTAGGCGGTGGCCGGTGAGCGACAGGACTGTCGTCCATGATCCTATGCCAAATGCCACAGTCAGCCAACTGAACGCACAGCGCGTCGGCATCAAGAAGAGCCTTCATGATCGGCAGGCCGCTACCCATGCCGTCGGTAGCGACAGGCAGAAACCGGCCAGCAATATGCACTCAGGACTTACGCTCTTACCCTGAGCCCCGCCGCTGCCCCAAAAGGCACTCAACTTAGGCATAACGATGCCGGAAAGAGCAGCATCAACAGCCATCCCGCCACAAAAAGCCCCAGCCCGAACGTCAGATGCGCAGTGACGCTTCTGCGCCTTGCCACGTTCGGTGCCGCTGTTTTCGAAGCGGCAACGCCGAAACCGAACGCGGGCTGCAGGATGAAGAAAGGCGCAATCACACTGACCAACCCCATCACCAGCGCAGGCGCCAGCGTGGGGTTGCAGATCCAGACAAGCCCTTTCGCACCGATCAGCATCATCGCGAAGACAATACCCGTGACGTAATGGAACACCCACCCCATCAGGCGTTCATTCCTGACAGGAGCCGCCGTCATGATCGGGGAATGACGAAACCGCCCCTGGAACATGTGGCCCAGCCAACGACCGACCAGGCCATAGTCAAGCGACGCCAGGCCAAACACTCGTGCTTGAATAAAAGCCGATACGTCCATGATCAGCGTGGCCCCCATTCCAACAAACAGAATGCGCAGTGCTGTCTCGGCTGTTCCCATGGTATTGCTCCTTGCCTTGAACCTGTTTTGGCGGTTTGATCCGAGCAGTCTGCAGGTTCAAGTCGACTTGAGGTCAAGCATGAAAGAGCTGGATATTGGTGAAGTGGCACGGCGTTCCGGCCTACCGGCTTCAACGCTGCGCTACTACGAAGAAAAAGGTCTTATCAGTTCGATAGGTCGTCGTGGCCTGAGTCGCGTGTTTCGTGCCGATGTACTCCAGCGATTGTCCTTGATCGCGCTCGGGCAGTCGGCAGAGTTTTCACTGGACGATCTCGTCGCCATGCTGGACGCGGAGGGTCAGCCTGAGATTGATCGCCAGCGGCTTAACGACAAGGCTGACGAACTGGACCGTACCATCGAGCGACTCAGCGCCATACGCGACGAGCTTCGTCGAGTCGCGTCCTGCCCCGCTGCTCGTCACATTGAATGCTCAAAGTTTCAGAAAATGCTCAATGCCGTCAGGACGGGGGATATCCAGAGAAAAACCAGAAAAGGCGACCTGCGCAGACGAAAAAAGCCTTAGTCACGGTCGCGCACCTTTTTCAATTCAAGCGCCCCTTAAACCCTAATACTCTTACTCCCCCCTCCTACCTCCCCCCCGCAACTGCGCAATATCCCGCCTGGGTGCTGCGCCAAACAGCCGGCTGTACTCGCGGCTGAACTGCGAGGGGCTTTCGTAGCCGACCTTGAAGGCGGCGCTAGAGACGTCCAGGTGTTCGTTCATCATCAGGCGCCTGGCTTCGGTCAGGCGTAGCCATTTCTGGTACTGCAACGGGCTCATGGCGGTGAGTTGGCGGAAGTGGTGGTGAAAGGTCGGCGTGCTCATCTGTACCCGGGCGGCGAGTTCGTCGACCCGCAGTTGCGCGGTGTAATTCAGTTTCAGCCAGTCGATGGCCCTGGCGATGCGGTGGCCCTGGCCGTCGACGGAGGCGATCTGCCGCAGCCGCGCCGACTGGTCGCTCAGCAGCAAGCGGTAGTGGATCTCGCGCTGGATCAGCGGCGCCAGCACCGGGATGGCTTCGGGCTCGTCCAGCAAATCCAGCAGGCGCACGAACGAGGCCAGCATGGCCGGCGTCGCGGTGCCGATGCCCACGCCCTTGCCTGTGCCTCGATCGCGAGGTTGCAGCAGCCCGCCCTGGGCGGCCAGCTCCGCCAGCATGCGCGGGTCGAGCTTGAAGCCCAGCCCCAGGCAGGGTTGTTCCAGGCTGGCCGCCGTCACCTCGGAATTGGCCGGCAGGTCCAGTGAGGTCACGAGAAAGCGCGAGGGGTCGTACGGGTAGGCTTCGCCGCCGACCCACAGCTGTTTCGCCCCCTGGGCGACGAGGATGATGCTCGGTTCGACCATGCACACAGAGGGCGGCGAAGGGATGTCGCGGCGAAAGAAGCCAAGGCCGGGGATGGGTGTCGAGCAGTCTCCCGAGTCTTTGATCCAGGCGCCAATGAGGCGCGCGAGGGTTTCCTGGGGCGCCTGGGCGCGGGTGTCATGTGGGCGTGTCATGTCGGTATGGACCCTCCTTGCCAGACGTTAACCCGGCCCCGGTGCCGCTCCTACCGAAAAAACCAAAGACCAGAGAATCAGGCAAGAATTCCAGCGAAATGCACTACTGGCCGCCTGCACCTGCCCGGGAGAATGATCATCCAACGTAATGCAGGATGGAGTGTGCAATGTTAGTCAACGCCTATGGCGCCCATGCGGGCGACCAACCTCTGGAACCACTGCAGATCACCCGCCGCGCCCCCGGCGCCCATGACGTGCAGATCGACATCGCCTTCTGCGGCATCTGCCACTCGGACCTGCACCAGGTGCGCGCCGAGTGGCATGGCACGCAGTTTCCCTGCGTGCCCGGCCACGAGATCGTCGGCCGGGTCGCGGCGGTCGGCGCCCATGTGCACGGCTTCCGCCCGGACGATCTGGTCGGCATCGGCTGCATCGTCGACAGCTGCAAGCACTGCGCCGACTGCGAGGACGGCCTGGAGAACTACTGCGACGGCATGATCGGCACTTACAACTTCCCGACGCCGGACGCCCCGGGCTGGACCCTGGGCGGCTACTCGCAACAGATCGTGGTCCACGAACGCTACGTGCTGCGCATCCGCCACCCCGAGGAGCAATTGGCCGCCGTCGCGCCGCTGCTGTGCGCGGGCATCACCACCTATTCGCCGCTGCGCCACTGGAAGGTCGGCCCTGGCAAGAAAGTCGGCGTGGTCGGCATCGGTGGCCTGGGCCACATGGGCATCAAGCTGGCCCATGCCCTGGGCGCGCACGTGGTGGCCTTCACCACCTCCGACTCCAAGCGCGAGGCCGCTCGCCAGCTGGGCGCCGACGAAGTGGTGGTGTCGCGCAATGCCGAGGAAATGGCCGCCCACGCCAAGAGCTTCGACCTGATCCTCAATACCGTGGCCGCGCCCCACGATCTTGACGCCTTCCTGGTGCTGCTCAAGCGCGACGGCGGCATGACCCTGGTGGGCGCCCCGGCGACCCCGCATACCTCGCCCAATGTGTTCAACCTGATCATGAAACGCCGGACCCTCGCCGGCTCGATGATCGGCGGCATTGCCGAGACCCAGGAGATGCTCGATTTCTGTGCCGAGCACGGCATCGTCGCCGACATCGAGCTGGTGCGTGCGGACCAGATCAATGAGTCCTACGAACGCATGCTCAAGGGCGACGTCAAGTACCGCTTCGTCATCGACAACGCCACCCTGGCGGGCTGAGCGCGGCAAGCGCCTGATCCCGCTCATGCAGAACAACCTCTGGTAGTCCGTTGGGTGCCCGGCTTGGGCACCCTTCGCTTCGCGGCACCGAATCCGGTGTCGCGTTTTCCTTCTGCCGCGACCGGAGCCGCTCCAGCACCGGGCCGGCCCCGATCGCCATTCACGCGCCTGCCCGGTCTTCCACCGGCGGCGTGCACCCATTTATGCATCGAAGCGTCCGCAAGGCCCGGCCGGCAACGCCCGGCGGTCAGCACGGACGCTTCCAGTCACACAGGAAACCTGTCGCCATGACCGCTACTTCTCACGCCGAGTCGCCCGCCCCCCGACACACCTGGGGCGCCGTGCTGGCCATGGCCCTCGCCGCCTTTGCCCTGGTGGCCTCCGAGTTCATGCCGGTCAGCCTGCTGACTCCGATCGCGGCCGATCTGCAGGTCAGCGAGGGGCAAGCTGGCCAGGGCATTTCCGTCTCCGGGCTGTTTGCCCTGTTCACCAGCCTGGCGATCGCCTCGGTGGCGGCCCGGGTCGAGCGCAAGCGGCTGCTGCTGTCCCTGACCCTGCTGATGATCGTCTCCGGAACCATGGTGGCGTTCGCCCCGGACTACTTGACCTTCATGGCCGGCCGCGCGCTGATCGGCGTGGCCATCGGCGGTTTCTGGTCGTTGTCGGCGGCCACGGCCATGCGCCTGGTACCCGAAGACCAGGTGCCGCGCGCCCTGGCCATCGTCAATGGCGGCAACGCCCTGGCGACCGTGATCGCGGCGCCCCTGGGCAGCTTCCTGGGTTCCCTGATCGGCTGGCGCGGGGCGTTCTTCTGCGTGGTGCCGGTGGCCGCCCTCGCCGCCGTCTGGCTGCTGGCCAGCCTGCCGTCGCTGAAAGCGCAGCCGGCCGCCGGCACCGGCAATGTCTTCAGCCTGATGAAAAGAATGCCGGTGGCCCTGGGCATGCTCGCGGTCAGCCTGTTTTTCATGGGCCAGTTCATGCTGTTCACCTACCTGCGGCCCTTCCTGGAGACGGTCACCCAGGTCAGTGTCACCACCCTGTCGCTGATGTTGCTGGTGATCGGCCTGGCCGGCCTGGCGGGCACCTTCCTGATCGAAGCCTTCCTGAAAAACGCCCTGTATCGCACGCTGATCATCATCCCGCTGATGATGGCGGCGATCGCCATGGCCCTGGTGGCGTTTGGCGCCTCGGTGTCGGTCACCACGGTCTTGCTGGGCCTCTGGGGCCTGGTGGCGACCGCGGCGCCGGTCGCCTGGTGGACCTGGCTGACCCGGGCGCTGCCGGACGATGCGGAAGCCGGCGGCGGACTGATGGTGGCGATCGTCCAGCTGGCGATTGCCGCGGGCGCTACGGTGGGCGGCCTGGCCTTCGACCTGAGCGGTTATCGGGCGACCTTCGAACTGAGCGTGGCACTGCTGGTGGTGGCCGCCGTGCTGGCGGTACTGGCCGCCCGCGCCGCCACGCGCAAGCCTTTCATGGCAGCGAACGTGGCGGCGTGAGCGGTGGTGGGCGTTAACCCAACCGACAGCACAGGGCCGGGTGTCAGCGTGCGCTGTCGATGATCTGGCCGCCGTCAGGCGCTGAATAAGGCTTTCCACCAGAAAGACATCTGTAAAAAATACGGACTACCCGTACTTCCTCCAGACGAAATGGTCGCCATCGCGATTGCCACTCTGGGCAAGTCACCTATTTATGGCGCACGCATTTCGCTGCCGGAGGGGGGGAATATCAGTTGGTTTATTCACTGCGGAGAACATTCGAACGCTGATGATTTTTATCAAGCGGTTCACACTGAGCATCTCAGTGAAATGCTGCCACAGGTGATGAATTACCTTTGCCTGCCCGCTGGCGCCAAGTTCATCATCGACAACCAAGGCTACGAAGATGTCTGGATGGAAGGCTGACAAGCGTTTGCCCTCGATTCAGACTGATTGACACGACAAGGACGTATGGAAAATGAAAGTAAAGGTATTGCTCATCGCTTCGCTAGGCGTTCTATCGCTCACTCAAACATCACTGTCCTTCGCGGATAACAATGGGAAAAACCTCTATTCGCAGCGATGTGCCGTGTGCCACGGAGCCGATATCAAAGGAACCGGAGCACTGGCCAATAAAAGCAATCCTCCAACACCTGACCTTACAACACCCGTTTTCAAGAAACGGCTCAACGATTATCCGGGCGTTATCGTGTCATCGATAATACTTCGCCCAAATGGCGACCTGATTCCAAGAACCTTGCGAGAGAATGGCGTAAAGATACCGCCGCACGCCTGGAGCATTCAGGACCTGCGCGATTTGAATCAATACATGAACAGTGTGATTTCAAAAAATCGATGACCCTGAGTCAGTCGGCCTCTCACGAGCACATCGCTAATGAACAATATTGATTTAAATATCTCCCCTACAAATTCAACTCCACTTGGTGCCAGAAGCTTCATTCCCTATCAACATGGATGCATGCATTGAGCAGAACAGCTACGGAGTAGTGTATGAGCGATAAAGAAGCACCTGTTCTGATTCAAGTTTATGTCACAGATGATGACGGCCCTTTTTTTGAAGAGCTGCCTGCTCGCAAGATTGACCAAGATACTTACGAGCTGCTCTCCTCTCCTGGCATCGCGCTGAATCTGGCACGGGGAGACATTGTTTCAATCAAAGACAGAGAAGCACCTGCCGTCGTCCTGAAACGAGGAGGAAATTTCTGCATCCAGATCTATGCGGACGCTATTCCTCAAGAAGAAATAGCCTGGCTGGAAAACGGTGTAGCTTGTGAGCTGGGTGGAACACTGGACGGTGTATTCGAGGGAAACCTGTCATTCGCGGTTCCGGCGCGCAATCGGCTGGAGAAGATCAACGACCTCTTTAACAGGTTTCGAGATAGAACAGGGATTCAGTGGTACTACTGCAATATCTATAAAAACCTGGATGATGACGAGGATGAAACACTTTTAAATTGGTGGCTCGAAAGCTGATAGATACTGACGCCCGCGATCATTTCACCAGGCGTTTTTCCTTCGACGGCCGATAGCCGAAATACGAGCTGTAGCACTTGCTGAAATGGCTCGGTGAGA
Organism: Pseudomonas sp. 09C 129; assembly: GCF_002843625.1. NCBI lineage: Bacteria > Pseudomonadati > Pseudomonadota > Gammaproteobacteria > Pseudomonadales > Pseudomonadaceae > Pseudomonas > Pseudomonas sp. 09C 129. The sequence goes on from NZ_CP025261.1 coordinate 4,409,813, forward strand.
CGAAGCCGCAGGCCACCAGCACCTCGACCTGGGACAGTTCGGTGTGCTGCAGCAATCGACGCGCTTCGGTGATGCGCAATTCCAGGTAATAGCGCTGCGGGGTGGTGCCCAGCTGCTCCTTGAACAAGCGCTCGATCTGCCGCCGGGAACGCCCGGCATACTCCGCCAGCTGGTCCATTTGCAGCGGTTCCTCGAGGTTGGCGTCCATCAGATTGACCACCTCGCGCAAGGGCGCGCTCAACGACACATGCATCGTCGGCTTGATGCGCCGGTAGCGGGACTCCTCGAACGACAGGATGTCCTCGATGCCCTCGACCAGCGCCTTGCCGTGCAATCCCTTGATCCACTCCAGGGCCATATGGAAGGCGCCGGCGGGACTGGACGCCGTGAGCCGGTCGCGGTCCACCACAAAGGCCTCGCTGGTGACATGGGTGACCTTGGAAATCTCCGCCAGCGCGGGACGATGCTCCGGGTGGATCGCACAGCGGTAGCCTTCGAGCAGCCCCGCGACGCCGAGGAACCAGGCCCCGTTCCACAACCCGGCCAGGGTGATGCCCAGCTCGGCGGCGGTTTTCAGCAGGCTGCTCAGCCGGGGATCGGCCTTGAGCTCCGTGCGATAGCCGCCGCAGATCACCAGCAGGTCGAGGTCCTTGAGCGCCACCGCGGTCAGGCGCGCATCGGGGCGGATCACCAGCCCGAGATCGCTGGTGACCTCACCGTCCTGCAAGCCAAAGGTCGTTGATGAGAACAAGGCGGGACGCAGCAGGTTGGCGGTGACGATGGTATCCAGAGCCTGGGTGAAGGCCGGCAACGAGAAGTGCTCGAGCAGCAGGAAGCCCGCCCGCGCATGGGCCGCGGGCGCCACCCGCGCCTCTTCCAGGTAACGCAGGTTCTTGCCCTTCATGCCGCCACTGAAATCCCGTCGTTCAACCGCCATACGCCCTCGCCTGTCTTACCCGACCCAATGCGGTTTCAGTGTAAATCACCGGAGAAACCCGGCACTGCCCACACCAAGAAACCTGCCCGGACGCCAGCGCCAACAACGCCGCCGTGGCCTGCCGTGTCAACCTCGCAGGCGTTACCGGGCGACGGGATTCTACTGCCCCGCAGGCCCACAGGGGCAGAAAATATCGGCCAGGGCGCGGCCTTAAAAAAACGGCCGCCAAGCCTCGAGTTTGAGCCTTGCGTGCCGGCTAAAAAGCAGCCGATCTGCCAGGCGCCCCGGGGCCGTTTTTTTTCGTTTCTGCGCCGCTTTTGCATTTCTGTGCGACAGATCCCACTTCGGGGGCTCCCGTACCCTTCCCTTGTGGTGTTAGGTTGGGAGGTCAGATATTTCCTAACAATCTGCAAGGAACGCCTCCCGCAATGGATTTCTCCCTCAAGCAACTGGCTGCGGCCACCCTGGTGCTGGCCAGCCTGTCAGCCTTCACCACCGCCGCCCACGCCAACATCACCCCGCAGCAGAACGCGGCGATTCTCAAGCGCTTCGCCGATGCCTCGGTCACGGATTTCCGCCAGTTCCTCGGCACCTTGAGCAAAAATGAGGTGGCCAAGAGCGAGGTGGTCAAAGAAGCCAACCTCGGCCCGGCCATCAATGCCTTCCTCGACAACAAGGCGCTTTCCGCCGAGCAGCAGAACGAGATCCATCGCCTGCTGGGCCTGTATGCGCGGGTGAAGTACGGCAAGGCCGCCACCGAAACCCTGCGCGAGCTGGTGGCGATCCCCACCGTGCGCGTCGATGGCGTGCCGCAGCACGAGAACCCCGAGTTCCTCAAGATCGCCGACAAAATCAAGGCCCTGGCCCAGGCCTTCGACCTGAACTTCCGCAACATCGATAACCGTGTCTACGAGATCTCCTTGGAAGGCAGCGGCAAAGAAGTGGTGGGCATCCACGCCCATGCCGACGTGGTGCCGGTGACGCCGGAGAACTGGGTGCTGCAGGACGGCACCAGGCTCGACCCGTTCAAGGTCACCCTGGTCGGCGACCGTATGTACGGCCGCGGCACCGAAGACGACAAGAACGGCATAGTCGTGGCCCTGTACGCCATGAAAATCATCAAGGAAGAGAAACTGCCCCTGGCGCGCAACTTCAAGCTACTGGTGGACACCACCGAGGAAACCAGCGGCGACGCGATTCCCTACTACTTCGAACGCAACCCGACGCCCAACTACAACCTGGCGCTGGACGGCGGCTACCCGGTGGTGATCGCCGAGAAAGGCTACGGCACCGTCATGGCCAGCTTCCCGCGGCGTGCCGCCGAGGGCAAAGGCGCGGAGATCGTCTCGATGACCGGCGGCCTGGCCACCAACCAGATCCCGGGCGCCTCGGTCGCCACCCTGGTGACCGACCAACCCGCGGAACTGGCCGCCAGCCTGCAGAAGGCCGGCAGCGAATACGCCAAGGCCCATGGCGGCGACTTCAGCGTGGCCGCCAAGGTCGCAGGCAAGGACGTCAAGCTGACGGTCACCGGCGTGTCCGCCCACTCCTCCGAGCCCGAGTCCGGGGTCAACCCGGTGGCGCGCATGCTCGACTTCATCAACGGCCTCGACGGCAAGGTCGCGCTCAAGCACAACCCGATCACCGACGCGGCGCGTTATGCCGCCGACAACTGGGGCCTGGACTACCTGGGCAACACGCTGGGGGTCGGTTTCGCCGATGACTTCATGGGCCCGCTGACCACCTCCCTGACCTATGTCGGCCAGGACGAAAAAGCCTTCAAGCTGGCGGTCAACCTGCGCGTGCCCAAGGGCAAGACCCCGGAGGTGTTGAAAAAGGAAATTGCCGACAAGCTGGCCGCCTGGAGCAAGCAGAACCAGGTCGCGGTGAACTTCGACTATTCGATCGCCGAGCCGATGTACCGCAACCCCGAGGGTGAATGGGTCAAGGCGCTGCTGGCGGTGGCCAGCGAAAACCTTGGCATGAAGCACGAGTTCGGCACCTCCGCCGGCGCCACCTCGGTGCATGAACTGCCCAACGGCGTGCAATTCGGCCTGGCCCGTCCCGAGGTCAAGTACACCGGCCACAACGACAACGAGTTCAAGACCGTCGAGCAGTTCCAGCTGGACCTGCAGATCGTCACCGAGATGTTCGGCCGCATCGGCCAGCTGCCGAAACTCTGAGTCGATGCGCTGCGGCAACGCGGCTGATAGGCACAAAAAAAGCCACTGATCGAGTGGCTTTTTTCTGCATCCCAGGGCGGGAAACACGATCAGTTGTATTCCAGTACATAGGTCAGCGTCGCATCGGCCTTGCCAGCGGCGACTTCCGTGCCCGTGGTGACGTAGCGTGCCTTTGCGGCAAAGCGGTACATCTCGTTGCCAGGGCCGCTGGCTTGCCAATCCAGGGCCACCGCCTTGGCTTTGCTGAAGGGGAGTGCCACGTTTTTGTCGCTGGTCAGCGAGATGGCAACGCCTTTGGCGACACCAGATTGTCCGGAACCGTTCAGATTCAACAAGCCATCACGAACGGAGTTACCCTCGAAGTAGACCTTCACCGGTGGCTTGACCGTGGGATTGAGGCCTTCGCAAACGACATCCAGGGCGAAGGGATGATCCTGGACCGATCCGCGCTTGACTTGCTCTGCTGCGGGACGCCCCATATTGACCTCGGTACTGCTCTTGGGGGTGTAGCAAGTGGTGAAGAAGGCATTATGTTCGAACCTGGTTTTAAGGCCCGTGCCTTCGATGGGGAAAACAGCTCGTGCCGGAGTGGTGTAATTGGTATCAATAAAAAAGTTGGTCTTATAGTCGAAGAAAGGCATATCGCCCTTTCCGACACCGATGTCGGTACGCACAAACTCTATCCTCAATCTATCGGAAAAATAGAGGTTGCTCCCGAATACTCCGGTTATGGTAAAAGGTGGATAATTGGGGGTGTACCAGTTACTGGTGGCAAGGTGTCCAATACGAATGCCGACCCCAGGCACACCAGAATCGTAAAGTCCTGGACTACCTCTTGATACAAGGCTGGTAACCACTTCGGTCAATCCCCATTGAGAGTCACCGCACCATGCCCATCCTCCAGAACGGCGTCCGACCGCTACGTCGTAGGACGCCATTACCCCACCCATGGAGGCGTATTTCAAGGTTGTAATGGCGGGAAGACTGGCAATGATCGACGGGTTCAATGGATCGCCTAAGTTAGTCCTGCCGCAGTAACTTGCTGCGTAGGCAGAAGTTCCCATGATGCATCCCAGGGTCAGTGCCAGCAGCCCCGCCTGTTGTTGAATTTTCAAAGCATTTCCCCTCGATATGAGTTCGCAGTGGCGTCGCAACTTCCTTGGCTGGGAATCGGCGTGGGGCGGCAGTCTATGTGGGGCAACTACAAGGGATAAATCAGAGGATTCTCAAAATCGGTGCAGCGCGCTGCTGCCTTTTTCGTCAGGAGAAGCCATTGAAATTAAAGTTCAGCCACGTGGATGTGCTCGTCAAAGACCTCGAGCAAGCGTGTACGTATTACGCCCGGGTCTTCAGCGCAAGGATTTCCAGGACCCTGGATTGGCAGCGCGACGGTCTGCAGGTGCGTTATGCGATCGTCAGGTTTGGCACGGAACGCCTGATGCTGGTGCAACCCTTTGCCGGCAATCTCAAGGCGCTGGAGGAAGCATTCGCCGAGGACAGGTAAGGCGCCAGCGCTTTCGCGTTTCTCCTGCCGCATAGGCTGAAACTCCCAGACCGCCTGGGAGTATCGGCCAATGCGCAACCTCCTGTGCATCCCCATAGTTGTGACATCTGCCAGCAGAGGGGCCCAAGTGCGGCCTCCACAACTAGAAGCGCCGAGGAGCCTGTTATGACCACCCCCCAATCCCCCACCACCGACCTGACCGCTGATACCCCTACCGATCTGTACCCCGTCTTCCCCAGCAACGACACACTGACCAGCACTGCCCTGACGGACAGCGCGCAGATGGTCGTGGCGACCGGTGCAAGCGTGACCCTCGACGAAACCGCCGGGTTGCAGAACGCCACGGCCACGCCATCCCCCGCGGGGGACGCCGACGACAATGACATCCTGCTGACCTCCCTGCCCTCGACCTTCGCCACCCGCTTGACCGCCCTCGGGGCCGGTACCGCAACAGACGCGGCCTTGAGTGGCTACACCGGTGCCGTGGGCGACACCGGCAGCAATGCCTTCACCCTCAACCTGGCGCCTGGTGCGATCAATGTCGATATCAGCTTCACCGACAGCCTGGGCACGGCGCTCAATGGCCTGGACAGCGGGCTGGATACCCTCGATGGCATCGACATCCTTCTGTATACCGATACCAATAACAACATCCTGCTGGGCCGGGCCGGAGGCCCTGCCGGCGCGATTGTGTTCGCCGCCTATATCGAGGAAACCGGGTCGCCGCTGTCGGGCGGCAAGATCTGGACCGTGGAATACCAGCCTCTCAAGCATCCGGACGCCAACAACCCGGACGATGCCCTCAATCTGCTGAATAAAGTATTCATCGGCGCCAGCCAGGACCTGACGTTCAGCCTGGCCAATGCGCCGTCCGGGCAGAACCTGTTCCTGATGTTCACCAAGGCCAGCCCGACGGTGGTCGACGACGGCGGTGTATTGCGGATCAGCGACCCAACGATCATCGCCACCGGCAAGGACCCCGCCGACCAGTCATCGGGCGTCAACATCAGCACCGGCGACACCATCAACACCAGCCAGGCCGGTGGCCCGACCACCTTCGGCACCAACAGCCAGATGATCACGGAACAGGAAGGCATTCGTTTTACCTTCGTCACCGGCGCCCGGCAGGACATGACCATTCCCAACCTGGATCAGAACGAAGCCGATGTCGAAGCCAACATCGACTTCACCGCGATGTTTAATGCCAAGGCGGCCAATTTCGATATCGTGCAGCTGCAAAGCGGCAAGAGTGCGGTAGTCAAGATCAGTGCCTTCAACACCGCGGTTGAAAGTGGCGCGAGTTTCGTCAATGGCTATGCCAACGATACGTCGGTGGCCATTACCAATGTTCGCGTGATCAACATCGCCACGGGACAAGTGATCGAAAACTCGGACGGCTCGGTGAATGACACGAGCATCCTCATCAGCTTTGCCAGCGGCGTGGCCACCGTCACCGGCATCAAGGCCGGCTACAAGATCGAATACACCACCACCTCGGACCACAACCGCGTACTGATCGAGAACGGCGCCGCCCTGGACGCCAAGGGCAATACCCACGCCGACTTCGATATCGGTGGCTTCACCCTGCGCCAAGCCTCCACCACGACCGCCGAAATCGGCTCGCATATGCTCTTCGAGGACGATGGTCCGGCAGCGGCCGGAACCGCCGTGGCGGGCACCGTCGACGAGGACGGCCTGGCCAGCGGTGTGGCCGGCGGTGTCGGTGACGTGGCCGGCGAGGCCACCGTGGCCAGCGGCAGCGTCAGCGGTATCTTCCAGTCCGGTGTCGATGTACCGCTGAGCTATGCCTTGGCGAGCGATACCAGCGGCCTGCCGGCATTGAGCTCGGGCGGGGTGGCGCTGGTCTACAGCGTGGTGGGCAATACCCTGACGGCCAAGGCCGGCGCGGTCGATGTGTTCACCTTCAGCCTCAGCGCCGCGGGCGCCTACAGCTTTACCCTGCTGCAGCACCTGGATCACGCCGCCGGCAACGACGAGAACGACATCACGATCAACCTGGGCTCGTTGTTGCGGGCCACCGACAAGGACGGCGATACGGTCACCGCGGCGGCCGAGAAACTGGTGATCACCGTCGATGACGATACCCCCACAGCGACCGGGACCGCCGTGACCGGCACCGTCGACGAGGACGGCCTGGCCAATGGCATCGCCGGTGGTGTCGGGGATGTGGCGGGTCAGGCCACCAATGCCAGCGGCAGCGTCACCGGTATCTTCCAGTCCGGGGCCGACGTGCCGCTGAGTTATACCCTGTTGAGCGATACCAGCGGTCTGCCAGCCCTGACGTCTGGCGGAGTGGCGCTGGTGTATAGCGTTGCCGGGGACACCCTCACCGCCAAGGCCGGCGCCGTCGATGTGTTCACCTTCAGCCTCAGCGCCGCCGGTGCCTACAGCTTCACCCTGTTCAAGCCGCTGGATCACGCGGCCGGCAATAACGAGAACGACATCACGATCAACCTGGGCTCGTTGTTGCGGGCCACCGACAAGGACGGTGACGCGGTAACGGCCGCGGCCGAGAAGCTGGTGATCATCGTCGATGACGATACGCCCACCGCAACCGGGACCGCCGTGACCGGCACCGTCGACGAGGACGGCCTGGCCAATGGCATCGCCGGTGGTGTCGGGGATGTGGCGGGTCAGGCCACCAATGCCAGCGGCAGCGTCACCGGTATCTTCCAGTCCGGGGCCGACGTGCCACTGACCTATTCCCTGTCGAGTAATACCAGTGGCCTGCCGGCCCTGACTTCCGGCGCAGTGGCATTGGTCTATAGCGTCGCCGGCGACACCCTGACCGCCAAGGCCGGCGCCGTCGATGTATTCACCTTCAGCCTCAGCACAGCGGGTGCCTACAGCTTCACCTTGCTCAAGCCGCTGGATCACCCCGCAGGCAATAACGAAAACGACATCACCCTCAACCTCGGCACGCTGTTGCAAGCCACGGATAAAGATGGCGACACGGTGACGGCCGCGGCCGAGAAACTGGTGATCACCGTCGATGACGACACGCCCACAGCGAATGGAACCGCAGAGGCAAATACTGTCGACGAGGACGGCCTGGCCAATGGTATTGCCGGGGGCGTCGGTGACGTCGCAGGCGAGGCGGCTATTGCCAGCGGCAGCGTGAGCGGGATCTTCCAGTCCGGAGCCGACGTACCGCTGAGCTATTCCCTGTCGAGCAACACCAGCGGCTTGCCAGCCCTGAGCTCCGGCGGGGTGGCACTGACCTACAGCGTCCTGGGCAATACCCTGACCGCCAAGGCCGGCGTGACGGATGTGTTCACCCTCAGCCTGACGGTAGCGGGCGCCTACACCTTCACCCTGCTCAAGCCTCTGGATCACGCGGCCGGCAATGACGAGAACGACCTCACCCTCAACCTCGGCACACTATTGCAGGCCACCGACAAGGATGGCGACACAGTGACCGCCGCGGCCGACAAGCTGGTGATCACCGTCGATGACGACACCCCGACCCTGGCGTTCGGCAACCTGATCGGCACCGGGACTGCCCTGGCGCAACAAGGCTACTGGAACATGGCGGCCGGTGCCGACGGGCTGGGGGCGACCGGCCTGGACATTACGCTGGTGAACGGCCAGTTCACCCTGGTCCGGCCGGACAACACCACCACCATCGGCACCGGCACGCTGGTCGAGCAGTCGCCGTCACCGGATGGCAATGGCGCCTACCAGTTCGCCGGCACCCTGACCGGTGATTTCGACAACAACGCGTCAACCGCGAACACCACCGTTCACTACACCCTGAGCGCCTACGCCAACGGCACCTATGCCCTGGACCTGGAGGAAGGTTTCCGTTCGACCATCGTCCTCAGCAGTGCCGACGGCTCGCTGGTTGCCGGCGGTCCGGACCCGGTGCGCACGCTGATGATCGGCAGCGAGGACGTGGTGTTCTTCGCCGCCAATCCACTGGCGCCGCAGACCGGCGATAACAGCATCCTCACCGGCATCGGGCTCGGGGCGCCCGACCCTACCGAGGCGCAACTGCAGACCAACCCGCTGCCGTCGTACATCGGCTCGTCGACCATGAACGTCAGCACCTCGGGCATCGGTGTCGCCAACAACAACCTGGAGGGCAACACCACCGCCGGTATCAATGCCGGTGACGAGAGCTTCGTGATCAACCCCGAGACCTTGTTGACGAGCATGAAGATCTTCATCGACAACTCCGTGGGCGGCTACAACCCGGCCACCGAAGAGCTGTACTACACGGTCTACTTCGACAACGGCACGACCTCGGGCGCGCCCATCAAGGTGCAGGCCGCCGACCTGCACGCGGAAGCCGGAGGCCAGGCATCCTTCACCGTCCAGTGGGATGGCAGCCACCTGATCGACGCCGTCCAGCTGACCATGGGCCTGGGCACGGTCAAGGTCCCGGTGATCCAGTTCATCAAGGAGACCCAGAGCCTGGCCAGCGATATCCAGCTAGCGTTCAACGCGACAGTGACGGACAAGGATGGCGATACGGCGACCAGCGCGTTCGACGCCAACCTGTTCGCCAACGACCCGAGCGACCAGACCTTCGACTTCAGGCTGGTCGGTACCACGGGTGAGCGAGATGCGTTCAACATCGACCTGTCGGTGGCCGAGAACCAGTACCAGGTCAGCGGCTTCGATGCAGGCGCAGGCCAGCGCGATGCGGTGGTGCTCATCGGTGACGCGGGCGCCGTTGTGCAATCGGTCGACAACACTGGCGCCGACAGCGTGGTGACGGTGACCGAGACCGGCGGGCAGATAACGACCATCACCCTGCTCGGGGTCGATCTGCTCAATACCGACATTGTCCTGAGCGGCGTCTGAAACCTGGCACGGCAAACCCAAGCGAGGGCGGCCTGGAAACCGCCCTCGTTTTTTTGCCGTGCCGAACGCTCAAGCCGTGCAAGGCGTGAAAGGCACGCAATAGACCGACGCCTTCGCCTCATCCCGTTTCCCCGCCCCAATAGGCTGAAACTCCCAGGCCGCCTGGGAGTATCGGCCAATGCGCAACCTGCGGCGCATCCCCATAGTTGTGACATCTGCCAGCAGAGGGGCCCAGGTGCGACCCCCACAACTAGAACCGCCGAGGAGCCTGCCATGACCACACCCCAATCCCCCACCACCGACCTGACCGCCGATACCTCTACCGATCTGTACCCCGCCTTTCCCAGCAACGACACACTGACCCTCACCGCCCTGGCGGATGGCGCTCCGCTCGTGGTAGCGACCGGTGCCAACGTTGCGCTGGACGAAACCAGCGGGTTGCAGAACGCCACGGCCACGCCATCCCCCGCGGGGGACGCCGACGACAATGACATCCTGCTGGCCGCCCTGCCCTCGGCCTTCGCCACCCGGCTGACCGCCCTTGGCGCGGGTACCGCGACGGACGCCGCCCTGAGCGGCTACACCGGCGCCGTGGGCGACACCGGCAGCAATGCCTTCACCCTCAACCTGGCGCCCGGCGCGATCAATGTCGATATCAGCTTCACCGACAGCCTGGGCGCACCGCTCGATGGCCTGGACAGCGGGCTGGATACCCTCGATGGCATCGACATCCTTCTGTATACCGATACCAATAACAACATCCTGCTGGGCCGGGCCGGAGGCCCTGACGGGGCGATCGTGTTCGCCGCCTATATCGAAGAGACCGGGTCGCCGCTGTCGGGCGGCAAGATCTGGACCGTGGAATACCAGCCGCTCAAGCATCCGGACGGCAGTAACCCGGACGATGCCCTCAACCTGCTGAATAAAGTATTCATCGGCGCCAGCCAGGACCTGACGTTCAGCCTGGCCGACGCGCCTTCCGGGCAGAACCTGTTCCTGATGTTCACCAAGGCCAATCCGACGGTGGTCGATGACGGCGGCGTCTTGCGGATCAGCGACCCGACGATCATCGCCACCGGCAAGGACCCCGCCGACCAGTCATCGGGCGCCAGCATCAACACCGGCGACACCATCAACACCAGCCAGGCGGGTGGCCCGACCACCTTCGGCACCAACAGCCAGATGATCACGGAACAGGAAGGCATTCGCTTCACCTTCGTCACGGGCGCCCGGCAGGACGTAACCATTCCCAACCTGGATCAGAATGAAGCCGATATCGAAGCCAACATCGACTTCACCGCGATGTTCAATGCCAAGGCGGCCAATTTCGATATCGTGCAACTGCAAGGCGGCAAGAGTGCGGTGGTCAGGATCAGTGCCTTCAACACCGCGGTTGAAAGTGGCGCGAGTTTCGTCAATGGCTATGCGAACGATACGTCAGTGGCCATTACCAATGTTCGCGTGATCAACATCGCCACGGGACAAGTGATCGAAAACTCGGACGGCTCGGTGAATGACACGAGCATCCTCATCAGCTTCGATGGCGGCGTGGCCACCATCACCGGCGTCAAGGCCGGCTACCAGATCGAATACACCACGGCCGCGGACCACAACCGCGTCCTGATCGAGAACGGCGCCGCCCTGGACGCCAAGGGCAATACCCACGCCGACTTCGATATCGGTGGCTTCACCTTGCGCCAGGCCTCCACCACCACCGCCGAAATCGGCTCTCACATGATCTTCGAGGACGATGGGCCGACCCTGGCCTTCGGCAACCTGATCGGCACCGGGACCGCCCTGGCGCAACAAGGCTACTGGAACATGGGGGCTGGCGCCGACGGGCTGGATGCCAACGGCCTGGACATTACGCTGGTGAACGGCCAGTTCACCCTGGTCCGGCCGGATAACACCACCACCACCGGAACCGGTACGCTGGTCGAGCAGTCGCCTTCGCCGGATGGCAATGGCGCCTATCAGTTCGCCGGCACCCTGACCGGTGACTTCGACAACAACGCGGCCACCGCCGATACCACTGTCCACTACACCCTGAGCGCCTATGCCAACGGCACCTATGCCCTGGACCTGGAGGAAGGCTTCCGTTCGACCGTGGTCCTCAGCAGTGCCGACGGCTCGCTGGCTGCCGGCGGTCCGGACCCGGTGCGCACGCTAATGATAGGCAGCGAGGATGTAGTGTTCTTCGCCGCCAATCCGCTGGCACCGCAGACCGGCGATAACAGCATCCTGACCGGTATCGGGCTCGGGGCGCCCGACCCTACCGAAGCGCAGTTGCAGACCAACCCCCTGCCGTCGTTCATCGGCTCATCGACCATGAACGTCAGCACCTCCGGCATCGGTGTCGCCAACAACAACCTGGAGGGCAACACCACCGCGGGCATCAATGCCGGCGACGAAAGTTTCGTGATCAACCCCGAGACTTTGTTGACCAGCATGAAGATCTTTATCGACAACTCGGTGCAGGGCTACAACCCGGCCACCGAAGAGCTGTACTACACGATCTACTACGACAACGGCACGACCTCGGGCACGCCCATCAAGGTGCAGGCCGCCGACCTGCACGCAGAGGCGGGTGGCCAGAAATCCTTCACCGTCCAGTGGGATGGCAGCCATCTGATCGATGCCGTCCAGCTGACGATGGGACTGGGCACGGTCAAGATCCCGGTGATCCAGTTCATCAAGGAGACCCAGAGCCTGGCCAACGATATCCAGCTGTCGTTCAACGCCACGACGACGGACAAGGATGGGGATACCGCAACCAGCGCGTTCGACGCCAACCTGTTCGCCAACGACCCGAGCGACCAGACCTTCGACTTCAGGCTGGTCGGCACCGCCGGTGAACGGGATGCCTTCAACATCGACCTGTCGGTGGCCGAGAACCAGTACCAGGTCACTGGCTTCGATGCCGGCCCGGGCCAACGCGATGCGGTGGTGCTCATTGGTGACGCGGGCGCCACTGTGCAGTCGATCGACAATGCCAGCAACGACAGCATCGTGACGATTGCCGAGACCGGCGGACAACTGACGACCATCACCCTGCTCGGGGTCGACCTGCTCAATACCGACATTGTGATGGGCAGCGTCTGAAACATCGCGCGTCAAACCCAAGCGAGGGTGGCCTGGAAACCACCCTCGCTTTTTTTGGCCGCGCCGCACGCTCAAGCGGCGCAAGGTCTGAAGAGCTCGTCCTGGACCGGCACCTTCGCCTCCCCCCGTTTCCCTCCCAGATAGGCTGAAACTCCCAGGCCGCCCAGGAGTATCGGCCAATGCGCAACCTCCTGTGCATCCCCATAGTTGTGAAATCTGCCAGCAGAGGGCCCAGTGCGGCCCCAATGGCTGGAACTGCCTAGGAGAATTGTCATGACTACCCTGCAAGAAAACCTATCCCTCACGAGCGACCCGCTCGTGGTAGCGACCGGCGTCAACGTTGCGCTGGACGAAACCACCGGGCTGCAGAACGCCACGGCCACGCCAGCCCCTGCGGGAGACGCCGACGACAATGACATCCTGCTGGCCGCCCTGCCCTCGGCCTTCGCCACCCGCTTGACCGCCCTCGGCGCCGGCACCGCGACGGACGCCGCCCTGAGTGGCTATACCGGTGACGTGGGCGATACCGGCAGCAATGCCTTCACCCTCAACCTGGCGCCCGATGCGATCAATGTCGATGTCGGTTTCACCGACAGCCTGGGCGCACCGCTCGACGGCCTGGACAGCGGCCTGGATACCCTCGATGGCATCGACATCCTTCTGTATACCGATACCGATAACAACATCCTGCTGGGCCGGGCCGGCGGCCCTGATGGCGCGATCGTGTTCGCCGCCTATATCGAAGAAACCGGGTCGCCGCTGTCGGGCGGCAAGATCTGGACCGTGGAATACCAACCGCTCAAGCACCCGGATGGCAGTAACCCGGACGATGCCCTCAACCTGCTGGACAAGGTGTTTATCGGCGCCAGCCAGGACCTGACGTTCAGCCTGGCCAATGCGCCTTCCGGGCAGAACCTGTTCCTGATGTTCACCAAGGCCAACCCGACGGTGGTCGACGATGGCGGTGTCCTGCGGATCAGCGACCCGACGATCATCGCCACCGGCAAGGACCCCGCCGACGAATCGACGGGGGTCAATATCAATACCGGTGACACCATCAACACCAGCCAGGCCGGTGGCCCGACCACCTTCGGCACCAACAACCAGATGATCGTGGAACAGGAAGGCATCCGCTTTACCTTCGTCACCGGCGCCCGGCAGGACGTGACCGTGCCCAACCTGGATCAGAACGAAGCGGACGTCGAAGCCAATATCGACTACACCGCAGTGTTTAATGCGACGACGGCCAGCTTCGATGTGGTGCAGCTGCAAGGCGGCAAGAGTGCCGTGGTCAAGGTCAGTGCCTTCAGCACCGCGGTTGAAACCGGCGTGGACTTCGTCAACGGCTATGCGGACGATACGTCGGTGGCCATTACCAATGTTCAAGTCATCGACAACGCCACCGGGCTGGTGATCGAGAACTCCGACGGCTCGGTGAACGATACGAGCATCCTCATCAGCTTCGATGGCGGCGTGGCCACCATCACCGGCGTCAAGGCCGGCTACCAGATCGAATACACCACCAGTGCAAACCACAACCGCGTGCTGGTCGAGAATGGCGCAGCCGTGGACGCCAAGGGCAATGACCACGCCGACTTCGACATCGGTGCCTTCACCCTGCGCCAAGCCACCACCGCGACCGCCGAAATCGGCTCGAAGATGATCTTCGAGGACGATGGGCCGGCCGCGGCCGGAACCGCTGAGGCCGGCACCGTCGACGAAGACGGCCTGGCCAATGGCATCGCCGGCGGTGTCGGCGACGTGCCGGGTGAACTCACTACTGCCGGCGGCAACGTCAGCGGGATCTTCCAGTCCGGCGTCGATGTGCCGCTGACGTACTCCTTGTCGAGCGACACCAGCGGCTTGCCAGCCCTGACATCCGGTGGAGTAGCGCTGGTCTACAGCGTGGTGGGCGACACCCTCACCGCCAAGGCCGGCGCGGTCGATGTGTTCACCTTCAGCCTCAGCGCCGCGGGCGCCTACAGCTTCACCCTGCTGCAACCGCTGGATCATCCAGCCGGCAACGATGAAAACGACATCACCATCAACCTGGGTAGCCTGCTGCAGGCCACCGACAAGGATGGCGACACGGTAACCGCTGCCGCCGAAAAACTGGTGATTACCGTCGATGACGACACGCCCACCGCAAATGGCACCGCTGGGGCCGGCACAGTCGACGAGGATGGCCTGGCCAATGGTATTGCCGGTGGTGTCGGCGATGTGCCAGGTGAACTCACTACTGCCGGCGGCAACGTCACAGGCATCTTCCAGTCCGGTGCCGACGTGCCGCTGACTTACGCCTTGTCGAGTGACACCAGCGGCTTGCCGGCTCTGAGTTCGGGCGCAGTGGCGCTGGTCTACAGCGTCGCGGGTGACACCCTCACCGCCAAGGCCGGCGCGGTCGATGTGTTTACCTTCAGCCTCAATGCCGCAGGTGACTACAGCTTCACCCTGCTCCAGCCGCTGGATCATCCAGCGGGCAACGACGAGAACGACATCACGATCAACCTGGGCACCTTGCTGCAAGCCACGGACAAGGATGGCGACACGGTAACGGCCACCGCCGAGAAACTGGTAATTACCGTCGATGACGACACACCCACCGCAACCGGAACCGCCGCGGCTGGAACCGTCGATGAAGACGGCCTGGCCAATGGTATTGCCGGTGGTGTCGGTGATGTGGCGGGCGAAGCCACCACCGCCATCGGCAGCGTGACGGGGATCTTCCAGTCGGGTGCCGATGTACCGCTGAGCTATTCCCTGTCGAGTGACACCAGTGGCCTGCCGGCCCTGAGTTCGGGCGGGGTGGCGCTGGTCTATAGCGTCGCCGGCGATACCCTGACGGCCAAGGCGGGCGCCGTCGATGTATTCACCTTCAGCCTCAGCGCCGCCGGTGACTACAGCTTCACCTTGCTGCAACCGCTGGACCACCCAGCGGGCAACGATGAAAACGACATCACCCTCAGCCTCGGCACGCTGTTGCAAGCCACGGATAAAGACGGCGATACGGTGACGGCCGCCGCCGAGAAACTGGTGATCACCGTCGATGACGACACGCCTACCGCCAACGGCACCGCCGAAGCCGGAACCGTCGATGAGGACGGCCTGGCCAATGGCATCGCCGGAGGTGTTGGGGATGTGGCGGGCGAGTCCACCACCGCCAATGGCAGCGTGACCGGGATCTTCCAGTCCGGTGCCGATGTGCCGCTGAGCTATGCCCTGTCGAGCGATACCAGCGGCCTGCCGGCCCTGAGCTCGGGCGGGGTGGCGCTGACCTACAGCGTTACCGGCGATACCCTCACCGCCAAGGCCGGCGCGGTCAATGTGTTCACCTTCAGCCTCAATGCCGTGGGGGCCTATGCCTTCACTCTGCTGCAACCCCTGGATCACGCGGCGGGCAACGATGAGAACGACATCACCATTAATCTGGGTAGCTTGCTGCAAGCCACCGACAAGGACGGCGACACGGTGACCGCCGCGGCCGACAAGCTGGTGATCACCGTCGATGACGACACCCCGACCCTGGCCTTCGGCAACCTGATCGGCACCGGTACCCAACTGGCGCAACAAGGCTACTGGAACATGGGGTCTGGCGCCGACGGGCTGGATACCAACGGCCTGGACATCTCGCTGGTGAACGACCAGTTCACCCTGGTCCGGCCGGACGATACGACCACCACCGGCACCGGCACGCTGGTCGAGCAGTCACCATCACCGGACGTCAATGGCGCCTACCAATTCGCCGGCACCTTGACCGGTGACTTCGACAACAACGCGGCGACCGCGGACACCACCATCCACTACACCCTGAGCGCCTATGCCAACGGCACCTATGCCCTGGACCTGGAAGAAGGCTTCCGCTCGACCGTGGTCCTCAGCAGTGCCGATGGCTCACTGGATGCCGGTGGCCCGGACCCTGTGCGCACGTTGACGATCGGCACCGAGGATGTGGTGTTCTTCGGCGCGAATCCGCTGGCGCCGCAGACCGGCGATAACAGCATCCTCACCGGTATCGGGCTCGGAGCACCCGACCCTACCGAAGCGCAGTTGCAGACCAACCCCTTGCCGTCGTTCATCGGCTCGGCGGCCATGAACGTCAGCACCTCGGGCATCGGCATCGCCAACAACAACCTGGAGGGCAACAACACGGCGGGCATCAATGCCGGTGACGAGAGTTTCGTGGTCAACCCCGAGACGCTGCTGACGGCCATGAAGGTCTATATCGACAACTCGGTGCAGGGTTACAACCCGGCCACGGAAGAGCTGTACTACACGATCTACTACGACAACGGCACGACCTCGGGCGCGCCCATCAAGGTGCAGGCCGCCGACCTGCAGGCGGAGGCCGGAGGCCAGACCTCCTTCACCGTAGAGTGGGACGGCACCCACCTGATCGACGCGGTCCAGCTCACCATGGGCAAAGGCACGATCAAGGTTCCGACCATCGAGTTCATTCATGAGGTCCAGAGCCTGGCCAGCGATATCCAGCTGGCATTCAACGCGACGGTGACGGACAAGGATGGCGACACGGCGACCAGCGCGTTCGACGCCAACCTGTTCGCCAACGATGCGGCCGACGCGCTCTTCGACTTCAGGCTGGTCGGCACCACCGGTGAGCGGGATGCCTTCAACATCGACCTGGCAGCCACCGAGAACCAGTACCAGGTCACAGGTTTCGATGCGGGCGCCGGCCAGCGCGATGCGCTGGTGCTCATTGGTGACGCGGGGGCCGTTGTGCAGTCGGTCGACAATGCCGGCAGCGACAGCATCGTGACGGTGGCCGAAACGGGCGGACAGATTACGACCATTACCCTGGTCGGGGTCGATCTGCTCAATACCGACATTGTGATGGGCAGCGTCTGAAACCTCGCGCAGGCGAATGAAAGCGAGGGTGGCCTGGAAACCACCCGCGCTTTTTTTTGCGCGCCCATATGAGAACCGCGGCGAGCGCTCGAGCAGCCCGTCGAGCCGCTCGACGACGGCCTGTGGCCGCCATTGCGGGCTACCCCTGAAGCCCCCCTCAGGGTCCTGTTTGCGAGCACTGCTGCGCCTTATCCCGCGTCCCTTCCTGAATAGGCTGAAACTCCCATCCGGCCTGGGAGTATCGGCCAATGCGCAACCTGCGCGGCATCCCCATAGTGGTTGTATCTGCTAACAGAGGGCCGAGGTGCGGCCTCAACGACTGGAATTGCCCGGGAGAATGTCATGACTATTTCTAAAAAAACCCCATCCCCCACGAACGACCTGAGCGCTGACACCAGTACCGCTCTCTATCCCGTGTTCCCCAGCGCCGACACGCTGGCCGTCAGCACTGCTCAGGCGAGCAGCGCCTCGTCCATCCTGGTGACCGGTGCGAGCGTGACCCTGGACGAAACCACCGGGTTGCAGAACGCCACCACCACGCCAAGCCCCGCGGGAGACGCTGACGACAACGACATCCTGTTGTCCGCCCTGCCCTCGACCTTCGCCACCCGCCTGACCGCCCTTGGCGCCGGTACCGCCATGGACGCCGCCTTGAGTGGCTATACCGGTGCCGTGGGCAACACCGGCAGCAATGCCTTCACCCTCAACCTGACGCCCGGTACCAACATCCTCGATATCAAGTTCACCGACAGCCTCGGCGCGGCGCTCAACGGCCTGGACAGCGGCCTGGATACCCTCGATGGCACCAACATCCTGCTGTACACCGATACCGACAACAACATCCTGCTGGGCCGGGCCGGAGGCCCTGACGGCGCGATCGTGTTCGCCGCCTACATCGAAGAAACCGGATCGCCGGTCAGCGGCGGCAAGATCTGGACCGTGGAATACCAACCGCTCAAGCACCCGGACGCGAGTAACCCGGACGATGCCCTCAACCTGCTGAACAAGGTCTTCGTCAGCACCGTCCAGGACGGATTCGACCTGACCAATGCGCCTTCCGGGCAGAACCTGTTCCTGATGTTCACCGGAGCGAACCCGACGGTGGTCGATGACGGCGGTGTGTTGCGGGTCAGCGATCCGACGATCATCGCCACCGGTAAAGACCCGGCAGACCAGTCGAGCGGCGCGAATATAAACACTGGCGACAGGATCAATACCAGCCAGGGCGGTGGTACGGTCACCATCGGTACCAACAATCAGATGATCACGGAACAGGAAGGCATCCGCCTGACCTTCGTCACCGGTGCCCGGCTGGATGTGACCGTGCCCAACCTGAGCCAGACCGAAGCCGATGTCGAAGACAACATCGACTTTACCGCCATGTTCAATGCGACGACGGCCAGTTTCGATGTCGTGCAGCTGCAAAGCGGCAAGACTGCCGTGGTCAAAATCAGTGCCTACAACACTGCGGTTGAAGACCGCGTGGACTTCGTCAACGGCTATGCGAACGATACGTCGGTGGCCATCACCAATGTGCGCATTTTCGATAAAAGCACCGGGCTGGTGATCGAGAACTCCGACGGCTCGGTGAACGATCCGAACATTGCCATCAGCTTTACCGGCGGCGTGGCCACCATCACCGGCGTCAAGGCCGGCTACCAGATCGAATACACCACCAGCGCGGACCACAACCGCGTGCTGATCGAGAACGGGGCCGCCGTCAACGCCAGGGGCGATAACCACGCCGACTTCGATATCGGTGGTTTCTCGCTGCGCCACCCCTCCACGATCACCACCGAAATCGGCTCGAAGATGATCTTCGAGGACGATGGACCGACCGCAGCCGGGACCGCGGCGGCCGGCACCGTCGATGAGGACGGCCTGGCCAATGGCATCCCAGGCGGTGTCGGCGACGTGCCTGGCGAGGTCACCAGCGTCAGCGGCAGCGTGACCGCCATCTTCCAGTCCGGCGTCGATGTGCCACTGACTTACTCCTTGTCGAGCGACACCAGCGGCCTGCCGGCCCTGACTTCCGGCAGCGTCGCACTGGTCTACAGCGTGGTAGGCGACACCCTGACCGCCAAGGCGGGCACCGTCGATGTGTTCACCTTCAGCCTCAGCGCCACGGGCGCCTACAGCTTTACCCTGCTGCAACCGCTGGATCACCCGGCCGGCAACGATGAAAACGACATCACCCTCAACCTCGGCACGCTGCTGAAGGCCACGGATAAGGATGGCGACACCGTGACGGCTGCGGCCGAGAAGCTGGTGATTACCGTCGACGACGATACGCCCACCGCGACCGGCGTCGCCGCGGCCGGAACCGTCGATGAGGACGGCCTGGCCAATGGCATTGCCGGCGGTGTCGGCGATGTGCCTGGCGAGGTCACCACGGCCAGCGGCACCGTCACCGGGATCTTCCAGTCCGGGGCCGATGTACCGCTGACTTACTCCCTGTCGAGCGATACCAGCGGCCTGCCGGCCCTGACTTCCGGTGGAGTGGCGCTGGTGTACAGCGTGGTGGGTGACACCCTGACTGCCAAGGCGGGTGCCGTCGATGTGTTCACCTTCAGCCTCAATGCCGCAGGGGACTACAGCTTTACCCTGCTCCAGCCCCTGGATCATCCAGCCGGTAACGATGAAAACGACATCACCCTCAATCTGGGAACCCTGTTGCAAGCGACCGACAAGGACGGCGATACGGTAACGGCCGCGGCCGAGAAACTGGTGATCACCGTCGATGACGATACGCCAACCGCCGCCGGAACCGCCGAGGCAGGAACCGTCGATGAGGACGGCCTGGCCAATGGTATTGCCGGTGGTGTCGGTGACGTGGCGGGTGAA
This sequence comes from Pseudomonas sp. 09C 129, assembly GCF_002843625.1. Classification (NCBI taxonomy): domain Bacteria; kingdom Pseudomonadati; phylum Pseudomonadota; class Gammaproteobacteria; order Pseudomonadales; family Pseudomonadaceae; genus Pseudomonas; species Pseudomonas sp. 09C 129. The sequence goes on from NZ_CP025261.1 coordinate 4,430,076, forward strand.
GCAACGACGGCCAGCGGCAATGTCACGGGCATCTTCCAGTCCGGGGCCGACGTACCGCTGAGCTATGCCCTGTCGAGCGATACCAGCGGCTTGCCAGCCCTGAGTTCGGGCGGAGTGCCCCTGGTGTACAGCGTCGCAGGTGACACCCTGACCGCCAAGGCCGGCGCGGTCGATGTGTTCACCTTCAGCCTCAGCGCGGCGGGCGCCTACAGCTTTACCCTGCTGCAACCGCTGGATCACCCGGCGGGCGACGATGAAAACGACATCACGATCAACCTGGGCGCGATGTTGCAAGCCACCGACAAGGATGGCGACACGGTAACCGCCGCGGCCGACAAACTGGTGATCACCGTCGATGACGACACCCCCACCGCGAATGGCACTGCTGGGGCCGGCACCGTTGATGAAGACGGCCTGGCCAACGGTATTGCCGGTGGTGTCGGCGATGTGCCTGGCGAAGCGACGACAGCCAGCGGCAGCGTCACGGCGATCTTCCAGTCCGGGGCCGATATACCGCTGACTTACTCCCTGTCGAGTGATACCAGCGGTCTGCCAGCCCTGAGTTCAGGCGGAGTGGCGCTGGTGTACAGCGTTGCCGGCGATACCCTGACGGCCAAGGCCGGCGCGGTCGATGTATTCACCTTCAGCCTCAATGCCGCAGGTGACTACAGCTTCAGCCTGCTCCAGCCGCTGGATCATCCGGCCGGCAACGATGAAAACGACATCACCCTCAACCTGGGAACCCTGTTGCAAGCGACGGACAAGGACGGCGATACGGTAACGGCTGCCGCCGAGAAACTGGTGATCACCATCGATGACGACACCCCAACCGCGAATGGCACCGCTGGGGCCGGCACTGTCGATGAGGACGGCCTGGCCAACGGTATTGCCGGTGGTGTGGGCGACGTGGCTGGCGAAGCCACGACGGCCAGTGGCAGCGTGACGGGGATCTTCCAGTCCGGCGCCGACGTACCCTTGACTTACGCCTTGTCGAGCGACACCAGCGGTCTGCCAGCCCTGAGCTCGGGCGGAGTGGCGCTGGTGTACAGCGTCGCGGGTGACACCCTGACCGCCAATGCGGGCGTGGGTGGGGCCGAGGTATTCACCTTCAGCCTCAGTGCAGCGGGAGCCTACAGCTTTACCCTCCTGCAGCCGCTGGATCACCCGGCGGGCGACGATGAAAACGACATCACCCTCAACCTGGGCACCCTGCTGCAGGCCACCGACAAGGATGGCGACACGGTAACGGCCGCCGCCGAAAAACTGGTGATCACCATCGATGACGACACGCCAACGGCGAATGGCACCGCTGGAGCTGGCACCGTCGATGAAGACGGCCTGGCCAATGGCATTGCCGGCGGTGTCGGCGACGTACCTGGCGAAGCCACAACGGCCAGTGGCAGCGTGACAGGCATCTTCCAGTCCGGGGCCGACGTACCGCTGACTTACGCCTTGTCGAGCGACACCAGCGGTCTGCCAGCCCTGAGTTCGGGTGGAGTGGCGCTGGTGTACAGCGTCGCTGGCGACACCCTGACCGCCAAGGCTGGCGCAGTCGATGTATTCACCTTCAGCCTCAGCGCTGCGGGTGACTACAGCTTCACCTTGCTGCAACCGCTGGATCATCCAGCGGGCAACGATGAAAACGACATCACCCTCAACCTGGGAACCCTGCTGCAGGCCACGGACAAGGATGGCGACACCGTGACCGCCGCGGCCGAGAAACTGGTGATCACCGTCGATGACGACACGCCCACCGCAAGCGGAACCGCTGCGGCTGGAACCGTCGATGAGGACGGCCTGGCCAATGGCATCCCCGGCGGTGTGGGCGACGTGGCCGGTGAGGCCACCGTGGCCAATGGCAGCGTCAGCGGTATCTTCCAGTCGGGTGCCGACGTACCGCTGACTTACGCCTTGTCGAGTGATACCAGCGGTCTGCCAGCCCTGACGTCTGGCGGAGTGGCACTGGTGTACAGCGTGGCGGGCGATACCCTGACCGCCAAGGCCGGCGCCGTCGATGTGTTCACCTTCAGCCTCAGCGCCGCGGGCGCCTACAGCTTCACCCTGCTGCAGCCGCTGGATCATCCGGCCGGTAACGATGAAAACGACATCACCCTCAACCTGGGAACCCTGTTGCAAGCGACCGACAAGGACGGCGATACGGTAGCGGCTGCCGCCGAGAAACTGGTGATCACCATCGATGACGACACCCCAACCGCGAATGGCACCGCTGCGGCCGGCACCGTCGATGAAGACGGCCTGGCCAACGGTATTGCCGGTGGCGTCGGCGACGTGGCTGACGAAGCAACCACCGCCAGCGGCGACGTCACGGGTATCTTCCAGTCGGGTGCCGATGTACCGCTGACTTACGCCTTGGCGAGCGATACCAGCGGCCTGCCGGCATTGAGCTCGGGCGGAGTGGCGCTGGTCTATAGCGTCGCGGGCGATACCCTGACCGCCAAGGCCGGCGCCGTCGATGTGTTCACCTTCAGCCTCAGCGCCGCCGGTGACTACAGCTTCACCCTGCTGCAACCGCTGGATCATCCGGCCGGTAACGATGAAAACGACATCACCCTCAACCTCGGCACCTTGCTGCAAGCCACCGACAGGGACGGCGACACGGTCACCGCGGCGCCCAACAAGCTGGTGATCACCGTCGATGACGACACGCCAACGGCGAATGGCACCGCCGCAGCCGGCACCGTCGACGAGGACGGCCTGGCCAATGGCATTGCCGGTGGTATCGGCGACGTGCCGGGCGAAGCCACCACGACCAATGGCAGCGTTAGCGGTATCTTCCAGTCGGGTGCCGACGTACCGCTGACTTACGCCTTGTCGAGTGATACCAGCGGCCTGCCAGCCCTGAGCTCGGGCGGAGTGGCGCTGGTCTACAGCGTGGCGGGAGATACCCTGACGGCCAAGGCTGGTGCCGTCGATGTGTTCACCTTCAGCCTCAATGCTGCGGGTGACTACAGTTTCACCCTGCTGCAGCCGCTGGATCATCCGGTAGGCAACGATGAAAACGACATCACCCTCAACCTGGGGACCTTGCTGAAGGCCACCGACAGGGACGGCGACACGGTAACCGCTGCCGCCGAGAAACTGGTGATTACCGTCGATGACGACACCCCAACCGCCACCGGAACCGCCGAGGCCGGTACCGTCGATGAAGACGGCCTGGCCAACGGCATCGCCGGGGGTATCGGCGACGTACCGGGCGAGGTCACCACGGTCAGCGGCAACGTCAGCGGCATCTTCCAGTCCGGGGCCGACGTGCCGCTGAGCTACTCCTTGTCGAGTAACACCAGCGGCTTGCCAGCCCTGAGCTCCGGCGGAGTGGCACTGACCTACAGCGTCCTGGGCAGCACCCTGACCGCCAAGGCCGGCGCGACTGACGTGTTCACCCTCAGCCTGACGGTAGCGGGTGCCTACACCTTCAGCCTGCTCCAGCCCCTGGATCACGCGGCCGGCAACGACGAGAACGACCTGACGATCAACCTGGGCAGCCTGCTGCAAGCCACCGACAAGGACGGCGACACGGTGACCGCCGCGGCCGACAAACTGGTGATCACCGTCGATGACGACACCCCGACCCTGGCGTTTGGCAACCTGATCGGCACGGGGACCGACCAGGCACAACAAGGCTACTGGAACATGGGGTCTGGCGCCGACGGGCTGGGTGCGGCCGGTCTGGACATCTCGCTGGTGAACGGCCAGTTCACCCTGGTCCGGCCGGACGATACGACCACCACCGGCACCGGTACGCTGGTCGAGCAGTCGCCGTCACCGGACGCCAATGGCGCGTATCAGTTCGCGGGCACCTTGACCGGTGACTTCGACAACAACGCGGCGACCGCGGACACCACCGTCCACTACACCCTGAGCGCCTACGCCAACGGCACTTATGCGCTGGACCTGGAGGAAGGCTTCCGCTCGACCATCGTCCTCAGCAGTGCCGACGGCTCGCTGGATGCCGGTGGCCCGGACCCGGTGCGCACGCTGACCATCGGTAGCGAGGACATCGTGTTCTTCGGCGCCAACCCGCTGGCTCCGGCAAGCGGCGCGAACAGCATCCTCACCGGTATCGGGCTCGGAGCACCCGACCCTACCGAAGCGCAGTTGCAGACCAACCCGCTGCCGTCGTTCATCGGCTCGTCAGCCATGAACGTCAGCACGGCCGGCATCGGCATTGCCAACAACCTGTTCCAGGGCGACAACCAGGCGGCGATCGGCGCGGCCGATGAAAGCTTCGTGGTCAACCCGGAAAGCCTGCTGACAAGCATGAAGGTGTTTATCGACAACTCCGTGGGCGGGTACAACACGGCCACCGAGGACCTGTACTACAGGGTCTTCTACGAAGATGGCACCTTCTCCAACCTCATCGAGGTCAACACCCTGACGCCAGAGGCCGGTGGACAGGTGTCCTTCACCGTCGAGCAATCGGCTACATCGTTGATCGATGCGGTCCAGCTGACGATGGCCCGGGGCGAGATCAAGATCCCGACGATCGAGTTCACCCACGAGACCGAGAGCCTGGCCAGCGACGTCAAGCTGGCGTTCAACGCGACGGTGACGGACAAGGATGGCGACACGGCGACCAGCGCGTTCGACGCCAACCTGTTCGCCAACGACCCGAGCGACGTGCTCTTCGACTTCAGGCTGGTGGGCACCACGGGTGAACGGGATGCCTTCAACATCGACCTGTCGGCCGCCGAGAACCAGTACCAGGTCACAGGCTTCGATGCCGGAGCCGGCCAGCGCGATGCAGTGGTGCTCATTGGTGACGCGGGGGCCGTTGTGCAGTCGATCAACAATGCCGGCGCCGACAGCATCGTGACGGTGGCCGAGACGGGCGGACAGATAACGACCATTACCCTGGTCGGGGTCGATCTGCTCAATACCGACATTGTGATGGGCAGCGTCTGAAACCTCGCACAGGCGAATGAAAGCGAGGGTGGCCTGGAAACCACCCTCGCTTTTTTTTGCTGCTACCGTCCGAAACGCTCTCACTCGCTTGCGCGACAAACGCCCAGGCAGCCCAAGGCTCACAGAGCACGGCGACATGCCTGCGCATTCATGGGGCAGGAAACGACGAGAACGGCATCACCCTCGATCCGGGCAGCCTGGACAGCGACAAGGACAGCCACAGGGCTGGCTTGTCTTGATCAGCTCATTTCAGTTCCACCCACGTGGAGTCGGGCGGTTCTTCATTATCGGTGAGCCCGTGCTTGAGCGCGTACATCAGCAAGTCGATGCGGTTGATCAGGTTGAGCTTCTGATAAATGTTGCTGAGGTGGTTGTGTACGGTGTGCTCACTGATGCCCAGGCGCTCGGCGATGCTCATGTATTTGGCGGACGGGTCGCCGACGATGGCGCGAATCAGCTCCCGCTCGCGCAGCGTCAGCCGCGCCTGCTTCGCCTGTTCCAGGTTGCATCGCACGGGTACATGCCGGGTCGCGGCATAACCGGAAAGCCCGCCGGACCAGGCACGGTCCAGCCCGACGTCGTAATGGTGGACCTTGATGATGGCCCGGACGATCGAATCCGTCGGGTCTTCCGCCAGCACAATGCCGCGCGCGCCCGCCTCGATCGCCTGGGCAACCGGAACGGATTCGTACAAGCCCTTGAGCACCAGCAGTTTGATTTCCGGGCTGCGGGTCAGCCCTGCGACGACCTCCAGGGGGTTCAGCGCATCCGGAAAGAAACTGAAAAAGATCACATTGGGACGCAGCTGATCGGCAAGGTCCAGCGCATTGGTGTAGGTGGTGGCCTGGCCACTCACCTCCATCCGGGGCCTCCTCGCATTGATCAAATCATGGAGCCCCATAAGCACGAGGGGGCGGCAATCGATCAGCATCACGCGTATCGTTTTTGTATGGTCTGGCATGATCTTCCTGCCTCCCCTTGAAAAACGATGACCTTCATACGCGTTGGCCTTCCTTGATCGGCCACTCGCTCTTGAAGGACGGATGCGAGCGCCGAAAGGCTCTGAAACGTGCCCGCCCGGGTCTTGGCGACCCGGGGTACAGGCAGAAATGGCGGAGGTTTCCCACAGCCGGGCAAAGCTATCGAAACGGTATAAATAAGAATAACTATCAATAGTTTGCACGTGTCGCAGGGCGTCCGCGAGCCCTCAATTGAGTCTAGGCCAGCCCACTGAGCTGCCTGCCAACCCATCCGTCGGTCTTCGACCCAAGCCTGGTGCGGGTCGCTGGGCCGAGGTTCCCCTGGGGCGCCCTATCCCCCGCAAATCAAGCTCTTAGGCTCGCCACGAGCGAGCGGCGGGCAGAGTCGGATCCAACCAGGCTCGTCAAGTAACAGACGAATGGCGCGCAGATAAGTCAGTAGGCAATGAGAGCGTCAATTTATCGACGGGGCCGGCAGCGCCATTAAATCACCGGTTCAACGCCGGTCCTCTGCGCAAGCGATTCTTCAGCCGGGGCAGAAATGCCCCGGTGTCTTACTCCTGGTCCTCGATGCCAACGCCCATGGCCTGGCCGGCGCTACCGGGACTCAGCCAGGCATTCACATTCTCGACACTTTCAACCGGTGGTTTTCCCGCCCAGCGATTGAGGGTGAAGACGTTGCTGAGGAACTCGTATTGCGTCTTGAGCAGATCGCGCCGGGCGCGGAACTCGTTGCGCACGCTGGTCAGTACATCGACGGCGTTGACCATGCCGTAGCTCAGCCCCTTCTCCGCCGCCACCCTGGACAGCTGTGCCGAGGCCAGGGCCGAACGACTGGCGTCGATCTTTTCGCCGTTCGAATTGGCGGTCAGGTAGGCGCTGGTGATCTCCTTGACCACCCGGCGCCGGATCGCTTCCAGCTGCTGCTCGGCGACCAGTTGGTCCTGGTAGAGCCCACGGACCCGCGCCGAGGTCGAGCCACCGCTGTACAGCGGCACCTGAACGCCGATACCGGCGACATAGCTGTCGGTGCGGGGCGCCAGGGTATTGTTGTAGCCCTCGTTGGTCTGTTGCGCGCTGAGGTTCAGGCTCACCGTCGGATAGTGCCCGCCCTTGCCACTGCGCAACGCCGCGTTAGCGGCTTCGGCGCCGCTTTCGCTGGCCTTGAGCGTCGGGTTCAGCTCCATGCCATCGCGCACCCAGGACTCCAGGCTCTGCGCCGAAACCCGCAGTTGCGCGCCATCGCGAATCCGGTTGAGCTTCTCCTTGACCGGCCGGCCGACGAGCTCCGCCAGCGCCTCGCGACTGATGCGGGCCTGGTTGCGGGCATCCAGTTCCTGGGCCGCGAGCAGGTCCACCCGGGCCTTGAGGTCGAGCTGGTCGGTAATCATCGCCATCTGCTTTTCGTACAACGCGTTGACCCGGTCCAGGCTCTTTTGCGTGGTCCGGCGCTCGGCCCTCACCAGCTCCAGCTCATCCTCGGCCGCCAGCGCGGTGAAGTAACGCCGCGCCAGCTCCACCGCGGCCTCGGCCTGGGCGTCCAGCGCTTCGGACTCGGACTGCTTGGCCAGGCTCTTGAACTTCTGGTAGTTCTCCCACGCGGCCTTGTTGTAGAGGTACTGGCGCAGCACCAGGCTGTAGCTTTCGCTATCGTAACTGCGCTCCTGTATCAGGTCGTTTTCCTGGTGGATCCGGTTCGTCCCGGCATTCAGCGACAGTTGCGGCAACAGCGCCCCCAGCGCCTCGCGTTGATGCTCCTGGCCCGCCTGCGCTTGCGCAAAAGAGGCCAGGACCTGTGGGTCTTCCAGCCGCGCCTCGCGATACAACTGCATGAGGTCGGTGGAATAGGTCGAGGCGCTGACCCCGGTCGACGTTACCGCAGCGGTTTGCGCCAAGGCGGCCCCCGCTGCCAGCATGAATGCACTCCCTAGCAGAACTGACGACGCTCCCACGGGTCACTCCTCGATCATTGATTGAGACATCACATCCCGGGCCGGCTGCATCAGGTACTGCAACAGCGTGCGTTGCCCGGTGACGATCAGCACGTCCGCCGGCATCCCCGGCAACAACTTGCGCTCACCCAGGGTACGCACCCCGTGCTCGGTGACCCGGACCCGCGCCAGGTAATAGGCGGTCCCGGTCTTTTCGTTGGTCAACCGGTCGCCCGAGACGCTGCTGACCTCGCCTTCGATCACCGGTGTGGTCGAACTCTTGAACGCGCCGAAACGGATATCGGCGCGCTTGCCGATGGCGATACGGTCGATGTCCACCGGCGCCACCTGGGCCTCTATGACCAGTTCGGACACCGAGGGCACGATGTCCAGCAAGGGCGTCGCCGAACGCACGACACCGCCAATGGTGTGCACCGTCATGCCAATCACCATGCCCGCGTCGGGGGCGCGGATGACGATACGGCTGAGGCGGTCTTCCAGGGCCGAGTTCTTCTCTTGCAGGTCGTAGATCTTGGTCTGCACCTCGGCCAGCTGCTTGGCCACGTCGGAATCGAAATCCTTGTCGACCTGGAGGATCTGCAACTGGGTTTCGTTGATCTGCAGGCGGGTCTTGTCGATGGTGGAACGGTGATCGGCCACCTCCGACCTGAGCATCCCCAGCTTGCGGTCCTGCTCGAGCAGGCGTTGCTTGTCGACGAACCCCTGCTTGAGCAGGTCGGACAATTCGCCGATTTCACCGCTGTAGGATTTCTCCAGGCGCACCTTGACCGCGATCATCGATTCCAGGCCCTTGATCTGCTGGTGCAATTGGCCGATGCGCTCGCGCAGCACCGCGATCTGGCCCAGCCGCGAGCCGCGCCGCGCGTTGAATACCTGGGTCTCGCCCTGGCGCGCCTCCTCTCCCCGCACGCTGGCCGGATCGCTCATCGGCCCGAAGTCGATCGCCGGCAACCCATCGCGCTCGGCAATCAGCCTCGACTCCATGGCCCTGGCCGCGATCAGCAGGCTTTGGGTCGCCTCGTACTCGGAGCGCAGCTGGGCATCGTCGAGGATGATCAGCGGATCGTCACGCTTGACGATGTCGCCATCATGGGCCAATACGGATTTGACGATACCGCCTTCCAGGTGCTGGACCGTCTTGCGGTAAGTCTGCACGGTGACCACCCCCGGCGCGTAGGCGGCACCGTCCAGGGGCGCGAGTGCCGCCCAGGTGCCGAACAGGCCGAAGGTCACGCCGACAATGCCCATGCCCAGGCGGTGGGCCTTGCGATCGGACACCGGCAGGTCGGAAAAGCTTTCGATTTGACGACTAGGCATAGGATTCACCGCCATCGTCCTTGCGGGCATCGATCGATGCCACGTTGGTCACCACCGGTACTGGCCCGGCATGTTTCGGTACCAGCGGTTGCTGCCCGCTGAGTTCGGCCAGCACTTCCTCGCGCGGCCCGTAAAGGCCGACCATCCCGGCTTTCATCACCAGCAGCCGGTCGAGTTGCGACACGATGTTGGTGCGGTGGGTAATCACGAACAGGGTCGCGCCGGTGTGCTTGATCTGCCCGATGGCGGCCGCCAGGGCACGATCGCCGACCTCGTCGAGATTGGAATTGGGTTCGTCGAGAATGATCAGCCGCGGGTTGCCGTACAGCGCGCGGGCCAGCCCGATGCGCTGGCGCTGCCCTGCCGAGAGCATGAAGCCCTCGCTGCCGATGACGGTGTCGTAGCCATCGGGCAACAGCAGGATCATTTCGTGGACGCCAGCGATCCTGGCGGCCTGGATGACCTTCGCCGAATCGATCTCGGCGAAGCGAGCGATGTTCTCGGCGATGCTGCCCTCGAACAATTCGATGTCCTGGGGCAGGTAACCGATATACGGGCCAAGCTCATGCTTGTCCCAGGTGCTGATGTCCGCGCCATCCAGCCGGACCACCCCATGCTGCGGCGGCCAGACGCCGATCAGCGCCCTGGCCAGGGTCGACTTGCCCGAGGCGCTCGGGCCGATGATGCCCACCACGCAACCGGCCGGTACGCTGAAACTGATGTTCTTGAGGATCGGGGTACTGGAGCCAGGTGCCGCGACAACCAGGTTCTCGACCTGCACCTGGCCCTCAGGCGCCGGCAAGGACAGACGCTCGGGTTGCGCCTGTTGCTTGCCGAGGATGTCGTTCAGGCGGTTGTACTGCGAACGGGCCGCGATAAAGCCCTTCCAACTGCCGATCATCAGGTCGATGGGCGCCAGTGCCCGCCCCAGCAGCACGGCCCCGGCGAACACCAGGCCGGCCCCCACCTGATGATCCACCGCCAGGTAGGCCCCCAGGCCCAGCACCAGCGATTGCACCAGCAGGCGGAAAGTCCGCGAAAGCGTGGTGACCATGCCGCCCCGGTCGCTCGCCAGGGATTGCAGCAGCAGAACGTTTCTTTGCCGGCGCCCCCAGCGATCCATCAGGGTTTCCAGCATGCCCATGGACTCGATGACTTCGGCGTTGCGCAGGTTCTTGGTGGTATGGAGGGTCGCGCCGATATGCTCCCTGTTGGCCTGGGCCAGTACCGGCCCCGTGAGCTTCTCGTTGACGAAGGCGAGCACTATCAACAGCAGCGCGCTGCCCGTCGCGACCCAGCCGAACCAGGGGTGGAACAGGAACATCACGGCGATGTAGATCGGCAGCCAGGGTGCGTCGAAAAAGGCGAACAGACCGCTGCTGGAAAGAAACTGGCGCAAGCCCGTCAGGTCGTTGAGCGACTGGGCCGAGGCATCCATGCCGCCGCTGTCCAGGGCCCGTTTGAAACTGGCCTTGTAGACCTGGCGACTGAGCAGCACATCCAGCCGGGTACTGACCCGGACCATGATGCGCGAACGAACCCATTCCAGGGAGCCGAGGGTGATCACCAGCAGGGTCATGATCAGCGTCAACATGGTCAGGGTGGTCAGGCTGCCGCTGGTCATCACCCGTCCATACACCTGAAGCATGTAGAAGGTCGGGACCAGCATCAGCGCATTGATGAAGAAACTGAAAAAGCCGACGAACACAAAGCTGTCTCTACAGACCTTCAACGCATTTTTCAGACTGTTTTCTGGTGTGCTTTGCATTGAAACCTCTGCTCGAAAGGCCAGCCTTTGTGGAGCTTAGATCACGCCGGACAGCTGCGTGCGGCCATTGGCCGGATCGCCTCGGACAACCGGCATGCCCCCGGCAACGGCCTGGCGCGCAAGCACGCGCAAGAGCCCCGCGGCTTGGAGGCCCGAGGGCTCTGGCACGAGCTATTGGCACCATCGTGGGTAGCAGGGAAGTGGCTGTTGCAGGGGCGCCGCGGGATGCCGGGAGAGGCTTTCCAGGCGCACGGCAGGAGCGCCGCACACCTGCTTCGCACAGAAGAATCCGATTGTCGGTAGCGACAGCTGCAGTGCGCGCTGCGCCGGGGTATCCCAATGAGTCTAGTTACTGGATTGGCCGGCCGGCCTTGCGATGACCAGCGGTGTGCTCGTAGCGGATATCGGGTAGGCGGGAGGGGGTGCTTCTATCTGCAAGCGGCTGATTTCGATCGGAGGGCTGCGGGCCAGAGATTGGTTATCTGCGCCATCCGCGAAGCCGTTCTACCGGCAATTTGGTGATGGCAAAGCCTGCCAGCAGCAGCATCGAATAGAGGATCAACTGTCGAGAGATGGGCGTGCCTTCGTACCAGGCGCCGATAAGGACGGCGAATACTGGAAAGATGATGAATACGAACGACAGAATGACCGGGCTCAAGCGCTTGAGCAGGAAAAAATAGACAATGAAGCCGCCCACGGAAGCCACCAGACCGAGATAGGTCAATGCCAGCCAGGAGCGCTGCGTCACGCTGGCAAGATCGGGATGCTCCAGCACCAAGCCAGTCATGAACAGCCCCAGCCCGGCAATGCCGATCGGTAGAGTATTGAATGTAATGACCCCTATCTCGGCACCTCTCTGCTTGGTAATGACATAGCAAAGAGCGTGCATCACCGCCGCGATCAGGATAGCGATCACTCCGAAAAGCTCCGAGTAATCGAGATGCAGTCCCTGTGTCTTGATAATCATGAACAAGCTACCGAAGCCAATGGCTATGCCGACAACTTGCGAAAAAAATATCTTTTCTCTCAAGAAGATGGACGAAAAGATCAGGATGAAGACCGGCATGCTGCTGAACAAAAGTGCCGTCAGCCCGGAAGCAACATACTGCTCGCCGTAATTCAGCAGGTAATACGGCAAGCTGAAGTAACACAGGGTGACGAAGATGAAAAACCCGAAGTTCTTGCGGGGGAAAAATATCGATTCGCGCCGTACCCACGCAAACCCGAGGAACAGCGGAAAGGCGATCAAAAAACGCAAACCTGCAGATGTCAGTGGTGGCACGCTCTCCACCGCTATCTTGATGCCAAGCCATGTGGTCCCCCAACTGAGACAAACCACAAGAAAGAGCAATGTGGTGACCAAGCCCGCCATCCATCTCCTTGCTGCAGGTTGATCCTGCACCCCTACGCTAATTGACATGTTTTTATTTGGCTCTTAAGGTAAGTTTTTAAGATTGATCTGATTTATTCGCAAGAATATTCTTATCAACTCAATATATTGACTCGATATCAGGTTAATTTGAGGAAAATATGTCTGTCAAACCCGTTATTGACACCGATTCAATCTTCAAGAATGCCCTACGAGATGGCCCTGGGCCTAAGTACATGCGGCTTGCTCAGGGCATAGAGCAGGCCATCAACAACGGCGCTATCGGACAAGGCCTCAAACTTCCGCCACATCGCATCCTTGCCGATAAGATTGGCGTTACTGCCGGAACAGTCAGTCGGGCCTATTCAGAATTGGAGCGCATGGGGCTGGTCATGGCGCGGGTGGGTGATGGCACCTTCGTTCGTGCACGCGAGCAGGAACGTCCTCGCGATGTCGGTTTCCGCAATTTCATCGAGGCGCCGGATGAATGCCACGATATGAGTCGCAACATGCACATCCCCGGAATGGAAGCCACGCTGCTGGCGCGCGCAATGGCGGAGCTGTCAGGAGATGTAGAGCGACTGCAGGAGTTGATGCTCTACACGCCAGATATGGGTATTCAGCGCCACCGACAAGCGGGTGCCCAATGGCTGGCGCATGGTGACTTCAGATCATCGGCCGAGCAGATCCTCTGCGTTAATGGCAGCCAGCACGGCCTGCTAACGGTCCTCATTGCGATGCTGCGTGCTGGAGACACTCTGGTCACAGAACACCTCACTTATCCGGGCCTCATCAGCGTCGCTCGATTTCTGGGTATCAAGGTACTGGGTGTAGAAATGGATGAGGAAGGGTTGATCCCTGCGTCGCTTGCTGAGATTTGCAGCATCAATCGAGTCTCCGCTTTGTACTGCACGCCGACGATACAGAATCCGACGACAGCGATTCTCAGCCCCGAGCGCCGTAAGGAAATTGCGCAGATATGCCGCGAACACAATGTGCTGATCATCGAGGACGAAACCCATGGCGTGCTGATGCAGGACAGGCCAATGCCAATCAGCATGTACGCACCTGAGCGCGGGATCATCATCAGTAGCTTGAGCAAAGGAGTAGCCGCGGGACTTCGGGCTGGATATGTCCATGTACCGCAGGCACTGGCAGGGCGCCACGCCGCAGCGATTCGCAGCACCTGCTGGATGGCTTCGCCACTTCCCCATGAGATTGCCTGCCTCTGGATTGAAGATGGCACTGCACGCTCACTGTTGCATCAGCAGATAGCGGAAATGGAGCGCCGTAAGCAGGCGGTCGAAAAACTACTGCAAGGACTGACCTACCGAACCCATCAATACAGCCCTCACTTCTGGATCGAGGTACCGGCTCCCTGGCGCGCATCGGAAATCGAGCACTCACTACGCCAGCGCAATCACCTGATCTCGATCGCCGATGCATTCAGCATCGGTAAAGGCACAGTTCCACAATTCGTCCGCGCGAGCGTCAGTAACGCCTCTGGCGGTGATCAGGCACTCCACGATGGGTTCGCAATGCTCGCCCAGGTGCTGCGCCACGGCGTCAATCAAGAGTCGCCAATGCTCCTATAGTGTGATGCCTAGTTCGATGAGCAAGGACTCCAAAAACAGACAGAATTTGACTTAAAACCACTGTTGGACAGAGGCCCGTCACTTCCTGACCAGAGCCCTCGACCAGGCGATCAACGTGACGAGCCAGATACTTGCCGGCGATGGCCATAGACAGGATCCCGCTGCCTTTTCCCGCATCAGGCTTTCGAGCAGGCAGGCGGTGCCCAGTCACCCATGTCGGGGTTGCTGCACACGTCGTTGACCATGGTCTGGCCACGAGCAGCGATTTTCTGGCCTTCCGCACGCTTGGCCGTGGCTTGCTGCAAGGTGCGCTCGGTGGTGACGGCTTCTTTGGGCACATTCGTCTTCGTCGCCGGCTTGGCGCTGGCCTTCTTGCGGGTCGCCGCCTTCTTATCGGTGACGGCCGGAGATTTCACGGCGGCCACCTGAGCGACGTCCTGGCGTTGCACACCGACCGTCTGCAAGTCTTTCTCATAGGCCTGGGTGTAGACATCGATGCTCTCGCCGGCACGCCCATCCACGGCGGCCATCAGCTCGTTGGTTTCCTTCAGGCCGCTGACGATCTCGGCCAAGCGCAGGCGCCCTTCGCTGTCGCCGATCTTCTTCGCCTTGCGCGCATTGAGCAGTGAGGTGAACTCACGCTGGTAGCAGTTCTGCGCGGTACGGGTGTAGCTGATGCTGCGGTCGATTTCGCCGGTACTCTGGTCGAAGTCGCTGGCGTAGGAAGCAATGCGCGCACGGTCGTCGCTGATCTGCTTCTGGCGTTCGCTGTAGTAGCCGGTCGCGCCCCCGACCAGAGCCCCGGCGGCAGCGCCTATCAGGGCATTGCGACCGGCATCGCCGCTATTGCCGACCAGGGCCCCGGTCAGGCCGCCGAGCAGGCCACCGGCGATGGCGCCAGTGGCCACCGACTTGGTCATCGACTTGTCGGAACTGCGCAGCTGGCTGACCGGCTCATAGCATTGCGGGTAGTACTCGACCTTGGTTTGGGCCGCGACCTTCGAGCTTGGAGCCCCGAAGCCCGCGCATCCGCTCAGCAGCAGGGCGCAGCAGACCACGCCAGGCAATGGCAGGGTACGAGCCAGGATCGAAACGCAGTTCTTGAGTGAAGTATCCATGGTCGTGTCTCTCCTTGTTTTGTGGGTCAATTCCGTTTCGGCTTCGCGCAGAGCGGGCTGCGTCCAGCGTGAGCCAAGCCTGCCGACGCTACATCCAGCCTAGCTGGTCTTCGCCGCCAACGACGACCGTTCCGACACCCTGCTCAGGGTGCAAGAAGCTCCTTCAGGATCGTCTCCGGATCGGCTCGGTGCTGCTGGCGAAACTGCCCCACATGCCTGACGAAAAGCGTGGCACGGGCCATGAGGCTTTTTCCCAGCACCGGTTTGTGATTGAGCTCTTCCCGGGTCCGCTGGAACTGCGTCTGGATCACCTCGTCGGTGTAGCGCGTTCCGGTCGCCAGGTTGTCGATGTAGATCGCCAGGGCACCCTCGAGCGCACTGCGCCCATTGGCGATGGCCGTTTCATAGAGCTTGGCGGTGGCTTCGTCCTGGGCGGCCCGCGCCTGATCGCGATCCTTCTTCAGGTTGGTCAGGCGAATGTTGTAGTTGTTGACGGTCTCGGCCACCAGGGCCGCCGACTGGATCAGGTTGCCTGCGGCCTCCTCGCGCTGCCGGGCGATCAGCGACACATTGCGCTTGAGCTCTTCGTTCACCCGCGCCAGGCGGGCCTGCAGGTTCGGGTCGGTGCTGCTGGCGATGAGACTATCGAGTAATTGGGTCGGGTCTTCGGCAGCCTCGATTTCATCGGTCAGGCCTGCCAGGCGGCCCTCCTTCTGCCACTGCTCGAACAGCTCATCAAAGCGTGAGCGCGGTGCCGACAACGCGCCCAGGGCCACCCGGAAACCGGTGGTGGCGTTGCGCTGTTCGCTGCCGTCGGCGGCGAACAGCGGGTATTCCCGGCGCATGCCGGTGAACAGCGTCAGCTCGCCTTCCAGGTAGTTGCCGCCCTTGACCACAAAACCGCCGTAACTGCCCTGGCGGCGGCCGGCGTGGACCAGTTGGAAGGACTCCTGGACCATCTCCGCGGCATTGCCGATCACGTCGAACAGTCCCAATGGATTGGGCTTTTTCAGCCCGACCGGCAATAGCCGCGCGCCCTGCCCCGTGCCCCCGGCGACCTGGCTGAACACCGCCCAGTCCCCTAGCGGGCCATCGCTGTCGCTGCCTTGCACCTTGCGCGGAAACAAGCGCGCCTCCAACGCCTGGCGGCTGACCGCATGGCCACCGCGGGCGGCGAATTCCCACTCCACTTCGGTCGGCAGGCGGACGAAGCCCATCCCGCCGTCCTCGGCCGCTTTGCCGCGGCCGCTGACCGGCAACCGGTCGCGGTGGTACTTGAGCAACCAGGCGCTGTACACCGCGGCAAAGCGCTCGGCCTCGAGGCGCGACAGCTTGACCTTGGGCAAGCGCGCGGACATGTCGCTCATGGGGGCGCAGGCCGGTGCCTCGCCCTGCCCCGCCAAGGCCGCCTCCTGGGCCATGACCAGGGCGTATTGGCGCTCGGTGACCTCGTATTTGCCGACAAAATAGAACATCGGCTTGAGCAGGCTGTCGGCCTCGCTCTTGGGCAGGGTCGGGGCGATTCTGGCTTGCCAGTCGGCCGGCAGGTCGTCGAGGACGAACTGACCGTTGATGTAGTCGCGCCGGTAACCGGAGATGAAGGATTGCCGGTAGCCCGGATCGTCATCGCTGAAGGGGTAGCCGAGATTGACCTCACGGTCGTCCAGGGTGCCCTTGGCGAGGACATAGACATAGCGGAACACCAATTCACCTTCGCAGGGCAGCGGCAGGCTGAGGTCATCGGGCAGCGGTTTCGGGTTATCCGCAGGGGCGTCCTGCGCCTGCGCCGCGCCGGCCAGCGCCAGCATGACCAGAGCCCTCAGCCAGACTAAGCCCCTCAGCCAGACCAGGCCCTTCAGACAGACCAGGCCCCTCAGCCAGTTACACATCGCGCAGCCCTTCCGATGCTTCGATCCGCGCCGCGCGCCAGCCACCGGAGGCCGCCGCCAGCAGGCAGCAGAGCAGCGTCAGCAGCAGGGCCAGCAGGTAGTGGACCGGCAGCAGCCGGCAGGCGAATTCCCCCGTCGCCGGTGCGAACAGCCGGTTCAGCCCGGTCTCGGCCATGCCGTACAAGCCCCAGGCCAGCAGCAGGCCGAACACCCCGGTGTACAGCGCCTGCAGTACGACGAAGGCGATCAGGGCGCCGGTCGAAAAACCCAGCAGGCGCAATACCGACAAGGCCCTGCGCTTGCGCTCGACGGCGGCCAGGGCGCTGGCGGTCATGGCCGCGAAGGCCCCGGCCAGGGCCAGGCTGGCGATGACCCAGAACACCAGGGTCAGGTTGTGGCTGAGGGAGCGCACCTGGGCGATGACGCCGGCCTGGGTCGCGACTTCCAGCTGGCGCTCGGCGAAATACCGGCGCAGGCGCTCCACGCCGTCCAGGTCCGCGGCGTAGAGACGGAACCCCGGATACACCCGCGCCGTGTTCACCTGTGGCTCGTACCCAGGCCAGGCCAGGCCATCGCGGTAGTCTTCGGCGGCCTCCAGCAGGGCCAGGGGCGCGAACAGCGCATCACGCGGGAAGGCCGCGAGTGGCAAGACCCCCTGCACCCGCAGGCGGGTGCGCTGGTATTCCTGGCGCCCGCCGACCTGACGGCCGAACGCGGCGCTCAGCACGTCGCCGCCCTGGACCCCGAGTTTCTCCGCCGCCCGCTGGCTGAGCAGTACCTGGTCCGGCGCCTGGGGCAGCAGCGCGGGCGCCACCAGCGGGTCGCCCGCGGCGGTGGGGATCATCTCGACCGTCAACGCCTGGCCGGCCGAGTCCGGGTAGAGGTCGGCAGTCGCGGCGATCTGTCGGGTACGCGGCACGACGAAGGCAACCTCGGGACGCGCGGCCAGTTCGGCGATGGCCTGGGCGCTGAAGCGCCCGCCGCCCATGGGCACCACTTCCCGCACGGCGGGGTCGCGCTCCAGGCGTTCGGTCAGGGTGGTGACCAGGCCGAACTTGAGGCCGAACAGCACCAGCAAGGGCGCGAGCACGGCGACCAGGGCCAGGACCGCGCAAACCGACAGGCGCACCTCGGCGCGGTAGTCGTGCCAGGCCAGCAGGGCCATCAGGGCAAGCCGCATCAGCCACCTCCCGCCAGGGTCGCGGTGACCCCGCCATCCGCGCCGCGCAGCACCTGCAAGGGATGCAGCTGCAGCCCGGCGCGCCGGGCCAGCGCCTCGTCATGGGTGGCGACCAGGATGCACACGCCACGCTCCTCGGCCTGGGCCACCAGCAGTTGCATGACCCGTTCGGCATTCAGCGGGTCCAGCGAGGCGGTGGGCTCGTCCGCCAGCACGATGCTCGGCCCATGGGCCAGGGCCCGGGCGATGCTGACCCGCTGGCGCTGGCCCACGGACAGTGCCGCCGGCAGCTTGTGCAGCTGGTCGGCGATTTCCAGCTGCTCGGCCAGACGCCAGACCGTGGCATCGGCCGGCAGGCCGAGCAGCGCCCGCGACAAGCCGATGTTGCGCTGCACGTCGAGAAAACCCAGCAACCCGCCCGTCTGCAGCACATAGCCCATGACCCGGCTGCGCAGCCCGGCCAGCACATCCTGGCGACCGCTGCGCCAGAGCCCGGCGACATCCAGCGTCCGGTCGTCGGCGCGGCATTCGAAAACGCCGCCCGGGTCCGGGGACAGCACCAGGGCCAGCAGGTCCAGCAGGGTGCTCTTGCCGCTGCCGCTGGGACCTACCAGGGCCAGGCGCTGGCCCGGCCGCAGGTCGAGCTGGGGCACCACCAGGCTGTAGCGCTGTGGTCCCTCGCCGCGGGTCTTGCGAATATCTCTGAGCTTGAGCATCAGGGCAGCGTCGCCAGGGGTACGCGGTACAACGCATCGCCCGGCTGGGCCTCGCCGAAGCGGACCCAGTTGGCGCTGTCGTTGTGGAAGGTCTCGTACAGGCGGATCTTCGACTCCAGTTCGTCGATGAAGTCCTGCTGCTCGGCCACGCTCAGGGACAGCCAGAGGTCCTGGGTCATGGTCAGCGATTTACTGCGATACGGCAGGCCGTCCAGGTACTCGCCGAGGATGCCGCCTTCCACCAGGTTGCCGCCCTGCTTCAACCGCGTCGGGTCGCGGCTCATGTGGGCGCTGGCGCTGGCGATTTCCTGGAAGAAATCCTTGGGCGAGGTCTGGGTACGGCGGGCCGCATCGACGATCAGTTTCAGCGACTGCTGCAGGTCGTTGAGTTGCAGCTTGGTCAGCAGCACGCAGACCTGGAAGGCCGGCAGCGAGGGGTTGGTCAGGTCATGGTCGGAGGTCCAGGCGGTGATCAGCTGCGGTGCACGGACCGCCGACTGGCGACCGAGAAAGTCCATTTGCATGGCGTAGCCGATGGCCGTGGCCTTGCTCGCGACGCTCGGTGCCCCTTGTAGCGGCGGCAGGCTCGGCGCCTGGTTGTTGCGCGCCTGATGCACCTGTTCGGCGAATACCGAGCCGATCTCGGCGACCGTATCGCCGAAGCGACCGACATCGCCGCCCGCCACCGGAATGTACAGGTCGCCGATCTGCGGGTTGGCGTCGGCCGTCAGGCTGCGGTACTGCTGCTCGGCGAAGTCATGGTTTTTCCGGCCCGCTTCGGTGCGCAAGTGCAGCGCATAGAGCTTGATCCGTTTACTGAGGGCGGCTTCGCGCACCTCGGCTTCGTTCATCTGGGTGTGCCCCAGCGGATCGTTCTTGCGCAGGGCGCCAGCATCGGAGACCAGCAGGATCAGCCGCCCGGCATAGGGACTCCAGTCCATGCCCTCGACCGCCGCCATCACACCGGCGAAGGCATCTTCATTGAAGGCGTGGCTGGACACCTGGGCGGCCTTGACCTGGCCAGCCAGCTCGAGGAAGCGCTGTGGATCGCGGCCCTGCTCCAGGCTCACCAGGGTTTGCGCCACATATTCCAGGCCCGGGGTTTTCTCGACATTGCTGCGAAACCCCACCAGGCCGAAGCTGACGCTGTCCAGGTCGCCACGGCTGGCGATCTGCCGATGCAACGCCTGCACCACCTGGCGCACCCGGTCGATGTAGGGCTGCATCGACACCGAGGTGTCGACCACCAGCACGATCGCCGTGCGGAAGGCATCGCTGCCGGCCTTGGCCGCTCCCCCGGCCTTGCCCAGGGGCGTATTGCCAGGGTCGATGGAGGCCACATTGAGCAGTTGCACCGGCTGACCGTCGGCATCGAAACTCTCGCGGGCCTCGAAAATCGGCAGCAGGTAGAACTGGTCCTGGGGAATGGCGCTGGCCACAGGCTCCAGCGCGACGATCTGCGGGTCCACGCTGCCTTCGTTCTGCGCCTTGTGCAGGGCCGCGCGGGCCTGCGCCGTGTCCGCCAGAAACCGCTCGAGGGTGCTTGCTTCGCGCAGGAACATGACCGGCGAACGACCGGAGCGCTCGGTGAATTTCAGCACCAGGCTCTGCTTCCAGTCGCTGACCTGCTCGGCCGGCAACCAGCCATCGCGCTGGCCATCGCTGGCGGCGCCAACCTCCAGCCAGGTGCCACCCGCCACCGCCTGGCGCTGATAGACATACAGCACCGAGAACGCCGGCAGCGCGGCACCGCTGGGCGCCGCCCCGGGCTGGCCGGACACCTGTGCGCCGGGCTTGCTCAGCACGCGCTGGAACAGGGTTTTCTTGCCCGGCATCAGCAGTGGCCGGTCGCCGCCGTCGGCGTTCGTCGTCAGCGGCGGTTGCGCTGCGCTGGCCGTCTTGGCGGGCGAGTCCCGCACCTCGTCAGCCGGCGTTTTTTTGGCCTCGACCTGGCCGTTTTCCGGTTCCGCCGGCGGCGCCGAGCGCAGCCACCAGTAGCCCCCGCCAGCCAGGGCCAGTGCGCCGACCACGGCCACACCGAGCAGCGCCAGCAACGGCCCGCGCGACCCGGCCGGCGGCTGTGCGCCGAGGCTTGTGGCCCGTTCGGATCCGGCCATGGCGGCTGGCTCGGGCTCTGGCGCAGCGAGCGGCGGCATGTCCAGGGAAACCGGCGTCATCCCGCCCAGGCCGGTCGTCGCGGATTGGCCGGCGGCCGCCGCGGTGGGCAACGGCAATGGGCGGATCTGCGTCGCCTCGGCATCGGCCGGCCCGGCGGGCGGCAGGTTGTCCAGCGCGGCGATCAGGGCATCGGCATCGGCAAAACGCTCGGCCGGATCCTTGGCCAGCAGCTTGCGCAGAATCCCCTGGTAACGGCCGTGGGTCATGGGCAGTTCGGGCAGCGGCTCGGTCAAGTGGGCCAGGGCCGTGGACAGCGAGTCGCTGCCGGTATAGGGCAGCTTGCCGGTGAGTATCTCGTAGAGCACCACCCCCAGGGCGTAGAGGTCGGTGCGCCCGTCGATCTGCTGGCCGCGGGCCTGTTCGGGACTCATGTAGCTGGGTGTGCCCACGGCGAAACCGGCCTGGGTGAACTGGGTGCTGTCCTCCAGGGACTTGGCGATGCCGAAGTCCGAGAGCACCGCCGAACCGTTGGCGCGGAACAGGATATTGGCCGGCTTGACGTCCCGGTGCACCAGGCCCTGGGCATGGGCATACCCCAGGGCCAGGGCGATCTGGCGCAGGTAGACCAGGCCCTGCTGCGGGCTGAGCCCCTCGGCGATCCGTTCCTTCAGCGTCCCGTTCGGCAGGTACTCCATGGCCATGTAATAGAAGTGGCCAGCATTGCCGATGTCGTAAATGGTCACGGTGTGCGGGTGGGAGAGCCGCGCCAGGGTCTTGCCCTCGCGCAGGAAGCGCTCGCAGAAGCTGCGGTCGGCGGCCAGCGCGGCGGCCATGACCTTGAGCGCCACCTTGCGCTCCAGCGAGCGCTGGGTCGCCAGGTAGACCGTGGCCATGGCGCCCTCGCCCAGCTCGCGCTCGATCCCATAGCCGGGAATGTCCATGTCCATGCTCGAGCGTTCTTCGGCTGATGCGTTTTCAGTGGGCATTGACGACTACCGCCGTAATGTTGTCGGGAGCGCCCCGGGTCAGCCCCAGGTGCACCAGGCTGCGGACCACCTCATAGGGGCTCGCGTTGCCCAGCACCTCGCGCAGTTCATGGTCCTCGACGGTCTTGGTCAGCCCGTCGCTGCACAGCAGGAAGCTGTCGCCGGGACGCACCTCCAGGTCCACGGCCGAGAGTTCCAGCCGGTCCTGGGTGCCCACGGCGCGGGTGACGATGTTGGCCATGGGGTGCTCCCGCGCCTCATCCTCGCTGAGCAGCCTGCTGTCCAGCAACTCCTGGACATAACTGTGGTCATGGCTGATGACCTCCAGCTGGCCCTCGCGCAGGCGATACAGGCGGCTGTCGCCGGCCCACAGGCAGGTGGCCTTGTCTGCTCGGGCGGCCAGCAGCACCAGGGTGCTGCCCATGATGCCGACACCGCGCTGCGCGGTTTCCTGGCGAACCGCCGCGTTGGCCTGCTCCAGCCCCGCCCGCAACGCCTGGACATAGGCCGCCAAGGCGGGCTCGGGCGGGATGGCGCGCAGCGTATCGACGATCAGGCTGCTGACGAAATCGCCCGCCGTATACCCGCCCATGCCGTCGGCCACCACCCAGAGGCCGGCTTGCACCGCATCCAGGCAGGCGTCCTCGTTGACCTGACGCACCATGCCGACATGGCTGTGACTGGCGGATTCGTAACGCGTTACGGCTGACGACATGCCCTGGCTCCCGAAATGTCCCTAATTTCCAAAATCAGCTCCCGAAATCGAACTGCGCGGTTTGCGCAAGCGCCGCGTAGCCGCCCTCGCCCAGCAGAAAACCGCTGAAGTCCTGCGCCGCCGGCAACCCCTGGCAACGCAGCAGGCCAGCGGCGACCCGTCCGGAGCCCTTGCCCCACCAGAGGCTCGCGCCCTCGCAGGCGTGCTGCATCAGCACCGCCCCGCGCGCCGCCGCAGTCGTGGCGGCGAAGCGCACCTGCCCCTGCAGCGCCTGCATGCCCGGCACCTGCGTGCTACAGACCGGGCTACCGAGGGCCGGCACCGCGGCCTCGAAGGCCTCGACAGCGGCCTCGGGCTCCAGGGTCGAGAGCAACAGGACCTCGGCGGCCTCGAACCAGTCATCCGGGCCGGCCACCAGCGCGCCCAGATCGGTATCGGCCTCCAGCAGCAGCGCGATGGTCAGCGGGAAGTAGCGCCCGACCCGGTCGACGCTGGGCATCATCACCCCCACCGCCGCCTCACTGCCGAGCAGGCCCGGCGCCACGGCAAAGCGCCACAGCGGGCTGACCAGGTAGGCGTCCAGCCAGGCCGCCCCCAGAGCCGCCTGGCTGCTGGCCATGCCGGCGGAGAGCCAGGCATCCCAGCGCTCGATAAAGGTCGACGACAGGCCGCGGTGGATGAAATCCCCGCGGCCGGCCAGCTTGCCGTAGAAACCCGGGCTGCTCACAAGCGCTCCGGCAGGCTGAAGCCGGACACCAGCCGACCCTTGAACGGGTTGAACGCGCTGCTGGCGCGCAGTTCGCAGGAGATGCTCGCAGTGTCGACGCGCATCCGCAGGGTAAAGCGGTCCGGGGCATTGCCCTGGGTCAGGTCGGACTGCTCCAGCAAGCGAAACCAGGCCCAGGGTCCCTCCAGGGTCAGTCCCGAACGACCGGCGCTGGTGGGCGGCGTGACGGACAGGCGCACCACCCCCAGGCTGTTGGGGCTGGGCCATTGCATCGCCATCGGCCGGCTGGGGCCATGGTCGTAGCTGAGCTGCTGGCCGTCCAGATCGAGCAGGAACTGGCTGATAGAGGCGTCCATGGCCACGGGCTTGAGCTCGAAGCGTACCGCCGGCTGGGTGCCTCCAGCGCGGAAGTAGGCATCGCGAATGGCCGCGGCGCGTTGGAAGGTT
The DNA here is from genome assembly GCF_002843625.1 of Pseudomonas sp. 09C 129. Lineage (NCBI taxonomy): Bacteria > Pseudomonadati > Pseudomonadota > Gammaproteobacteria > Pseudomonadales > Pseudomonadaceae > Pseudomonas > Pseudomonas sp. 09C 129. The sequence goes on from NZ_CP025261.1 coordinate 4,453,876, forward strand.
TGCAGCACGCCCGGGCCGATGCCGAGTTTTTCCGCGGCGCCCGGCTGCCAGCGCCAGTTGCTGGTCGAGGTGTTGACGTAGGGTTGCAGGTACTTGCGAAAGTAGTTGTCCATCACCCCGCCCACGCCGAAGAAGTTGCCGAAGTCCTCCAGGGTGGCCTCCCGCGAACTGGAGTTGACCAAGGGATAACGGCCGGCCAGGGACTGGCGGTAGACATTCACCACCTCACTGATCCAGGCCGCGTTGAGCTGGGTGCGGATGCTGCCCATCATGCTGCTGGTGGTGGCGCTGACCACCGAGTTGACCAGCTTCTGCACCAGTGGCGGCTGACGCTCGGCGCCGAGCTTGACCCGCGATGCCGTGGCTACCGCCTGGTTCTTCGCCTCGCCCAGCAGGGCCTCGCCGCTGGCGCCGCTCATGGCGCTGACCTGCACATAAAGCTCATTGAGCTGGGCCAGCAGATCGTCGATCGGCGCTGGCCCATCCCCATGGCTGGTCACCAGGCTATTGAGCTCGGCGAAGCGCGCGGTGATGGGGTCGACCTGCGAGGTTGCCGACGAATCTTCCTGGGCCGCTTGTCCGACCAGCGAGCCGAGCTGCTGCTTGAGTTTGTCCACGGTGCCGTCGGCGGCCTTGAGCTTCTCGGCCAGCAGGCGATCTTCTTGTTGCAGGTTGGTTTCCCTGGCCACCGCATCGAGCAGTTTCTTCAGTGGCGAGTTTGGCCCGGAGAGCACCCGCAGCACATCGGCGGCCTGGGCGATGCCGTTGATCGTGACGAAATCGAGATCGCCGAGCAGTGTTTCCCATTGGTTGAGGAAATCCTGGAAGTACAGGGCACGCACCTCCAGAGCCAGGCTGGCGACATCCTGGTTGTCGTTCAATGGCCGGCCGAGTACCCACTGTTCCTCGGCCAGGGCGCCGGACTGGCTGAGACTGGCGACCATGAACGCCTGGCGGTAGCCACGGTAGGTATAGAAACCGGATAACGGATCGCTCAGCGGCTTGCCGCTCTTGCGCGTGAACACCAGGGCGGCGTCACGCCCGGCCGCTTCGCTGAGGCGAAAATCCGCTACGCCCTCGGGCAGCTTCTGGCGTTTCACCCGGCTGTAGACCCGCTGCGCCACAGACATCTGTTGCAACTGCCGACGCAGGTCGGCCAGCAGTTCCTCATCCAGCCTCGCCGGCGGTGGCTTGTGGGCGAACAGCGCATTGAGATGCTCGGCCAGGGCCAGGCGCTGTTCCGGGACCAGGTCGCGCGGCAGGCTGTGGTCCCAGTCGAGGTTGATCCAGGTCTTGATGGCATCGGCGTCATAGTGCTCGGCGCTGGCCAGCATCAGGTAGACCTTGAGGCCTTCGTAGAGAAACTCGGTGTTGCCGCCGCTGCGCAACTGCTCCTCGATGCGGGTCAGCAGACGCGGCGCCAGCACCGCGATCAGCAGCTTGCGGTACACGCTGGCGGCTTCGGCGCCGAGCATGTCGCCCTGGAACAGGCCATAGCCTTCGGCCCAGGACAGCGAATTGTCGGCGACATGGCGAACGGCGTTGAGCAGCGGCAGCACGGCCAATACCTCACGCTGCGCCGGGCTGAGGGATTCGACCTGCCCCTTGAGCGGCGCCAGGCGCGCGTCCACCTCGGCGATATAGGCCTGGTTGGCGCGGTAGCTGGCGACCCAGATGGCCGTCACCGCAAGCAAGACCACGGCACTGGCGGCGAGTACGCCACGATTGATCCAGCGATGCCGGCGCTCGACCTTGGGGTTACTGCCGACCAGGCCGCGCTCGCCGAAGGCGACATCGCGGAACAGGCGGGTGATGAAGTAACTGCGGCCTGTGCCGGTCTGGCGCGCCAGGTGCTGGCGATCCAGGTTCATGCTTTGCGCCATGCTGCCGATCAGACGGTCGATGGGGCTGCCTTCCTGGGTGCCGCTGGTGAAGTACAGCCCGCGCAACAGCGCACGCTCTTCATAGGGATTGGGCTTGAATACCCCCTCGAGGAAGGACGACAGGTTGTGACGCAACGCCGCGAACTGCTGGATGAAGCCGTAGATCAGATCGCGTCGGTTGGGGTCGCGCTCCTGTTGCAGGCGCTCGACCAAGCGCTCGGTAAGACGCGCCTCGAGGGCGGTGAATTCCTCATCGAAACGTGCCAGCGGGCCTTGGGGACTCTTGCCATCGTCCAGGGCAAAGGTGACGCCCCAGACCTGCGCGCGCTCTTCCTTGCTCAGCGCGTCGAAGAACTCCATGAACCCCGGCACCAGGTCGAACTTGGTGAGCATCACGTAGATCGGGAAGCGCACACCGAGCTGGCCATACAACTCCTGCACCCGCGTGCGGATGGCCCGGGCATGGGCGCTGCGCTCGGCCTCGCTGCCCAATAGCAGGTCGGACAGGCTGATGGCGACGAAGACGCCATCGATCGGCCGGCGCTTGCGCTGGTTCTTCAACAGGTCGAGAAAGCCCAGCCAGGCCGCCTTGTCCACCGCCGCATGGCTGTCCTGGGTGGTGTAGCGCCCGGCGGTGTCCAGCAGCACCGCTTCGTCGGTGAACCACCAGTCGCAGTTGCGCGTACCGCCGACTCCGCGGATCGCCCCACTGCCCATCTGTTCGGCCAGCGGAAAGTGCATACCGGAATTGACCAGCGCGGTGGTCTTGCCCGAGCCCGGCGGGCCGATGATCACGTACCAGGGCAGCTCGTAAAGGTTGCGCCGCTCGTTACCGCCGAGCTTGCTGCGCTTGAGCAATTGCAGCGCTTCGTCCATGCGTTGCTTGAGGGTCGCCAGCTCTTCGGCGGTGGCGACGCTGGCCGCATCCGGCGCCACCGCTGCCAGGCCCTGCATGACCTTGGCGGCGTTGCGCCGGGCCTGGACGATGCGCAATACGCGCACCCCGATCCAGGCCAGGAACAACAGGCCGATCAGCGCCCAGCGTACGGCCGCCGGGGCCAGGGGTTCATAGGCCGCGACGATGATCAGCGGACCGAGGAACCAGATCACCAGGCTCAGGGCGAGCAGGCCGAGCAGCGGCACCACCCAGCGCACCAGGAAATTGATAAAGGCCTTCACTGGTTGCCCTCCGCTAGCACGGTGATCTCCACGCGCCTGTTCCTGGCGCGTCCGGCGGCGCTGTCATTGGAGGCGACCGGTTCGGCGTCGCTGCGCCCTTCGGCGGTGAAGCGCTCCGGTTGCCCGCTGCGGGCGGCGAGGATCTCCATCACTTGCTGCGCGCGATCCTGCGACAGCTTCCAGTTCGAGGGGTAGCGCAAGGTGGCGATCGGTCGGTTATCGCTGTGCCCGGTGACCTGCACCGTGCCCTTGATCTGGCGCAGGGCATCGGCGACGCGCAGCAGCAAGGGCTGCAACTGTTCGGAAATGCTCGCGCTGCCCGAGGCGAACAACTCGTCGCCACGGATGGTCACCACCGAGCGATCCAGCGCATCCTCCACGGCAACGCGCTGGGCCTTGATGTCCTCGGCGAGGAAGCGCGCCAGGCGCGGGCGTTCGATCAACCTGGGCTGCTGCGGTGGACGGTCGATGGTTTGCACCGGGATCTCGCCCAAGGCGTGGATATTGCGAAACACCGGCTCGGCGTCGGCCGCCAGCTTCAGGCGCAAACCGAACAGCAGCAGCAACAGCACGGCCAGGCAAATGGCCACGCCAACCCAGGGCGGCAGGAACTGCGACAAGCGATCGCGCACCACGCTGAGCCCCCGCCAATGCGGCGACAGCTCGCGCTCGAATTCGCCGCGCACGCTGCGAATGGTCGCGCTGGTGCGTTCGCGCAAGGCTTCCAGCTGGCTGCGGCCGTCATTCATGACCCGGTAACGGCCCTCGAAGCCCAGGCAGATACAGAGGTACAGCAGCTCGAGAATGTGCAGGCGCTGCTGCGGGTTCTGCAGACAGTGTTCGAGCAGCTGGAAGACTTTTTCGCCGCCCCAGGCTTCGTTGTGCAGGGTGATCAGCAGGCTCTGTTTGCCCCAATCGCTGGTACTGCCCCAGGGGGTGCTGAGGACCGCCTCGTCCAGCGCGGTACAGAGCACATAACGGCTGAGCATCACCTCATCCTGGGCGACGCCGGCGGCGCGCGCCTGCTCCTCGAACTGGCGCAGGTAGGCCAGCAACTGGGCGCGCAGGCTGGCCGGTTGCGGGTGAGCGAGGGTGCTGCGCAAGCGGGCCAGCAGCGCCAGTATCGGGCCGGCCGCCCGCTCCAGCGGGTTGAGGCCCTGGGCCAGGCTGCTCGCCACCGGCGCGCCCGGCATCGCAATGTGCGGATCGGCGGCGCTGGCGCCATCCTTCCTTGGGGCAGAGGCATCGACGGAGCGCCCGCCGGGCCGCGGCATGATCAGGGTATGGTCGTTGCCGCCCGGCGAGGCGCCGCCTGAAGTGCCGCCTATGCCAGAGCTGCCGAAGGGATCATCGATCGGGTGCATGACGAACTATCCTCGAATGGCCCAGAAGGCCAGGTTCAGGCCCGGGAACTGGCCGGCAATGTGAAAGGCGAATCCCCCTGAGTGGGTCAACTGTTTCCAGTGTTCGCTGCCACGATCCAGTTCGAAATAGCTTGAACCGGCGTGATAGGGAATCTGCCGCGGCGCCACGGGCATGGACAGCAAGGCGATGCCGGGCAACTGCAGATTGACCAGGTCGCGGATGTGTTCCACCGAGCCGATCTTGGCCTGCTGGGGGAAATGCGTGCGCAGGGTTTCGGCCGGCACCTCGGCACGCACCACTAGGACGAAGCTGGCCATCTCCAGCAAGCTCTTGTCGGCCAGCATCGCCACATGCACGCCGTAGGATTTCTCGACGATCGGAATCGGCGTGGCGCGGGTATCGATGACCATCGACAAGGCTTGCCGCAGGTCATGCATCACCGGGGCGAAGCTGCTCGCCAGGTCGTCGTGGGCATAGGCCGGGTAGTCGCTGGGGCGACGTCCGGCTGCGGAAAAGGTGGCGAACTCCCCCGCCAGGCAGACCGCCTCGCGATAGAAGTCCTGCGGGTGCAAGGGACTCAACCGGGCCAGGTGGCTGAGCAAGGGCTCGGCGCGATTGACCAGTTGCAACAGCAGAAAGTCGGCGATCTCCGAGGCGCCGCCGGCCCCCGAGGCCACCACCCGACCGGCCAGAGCCTCGCCGCGCTGGTGCAACAACCCTTGCAGCTCGCTGCGAAAGGCCGCCAGCACGCTGGAGGCGGCCACATCGAGCAGCGGCGCAATATAGTCGTCGTCCAGTTGCACGGCATTGTCCGCACGTTTTTCCAGCACCCGGAGCAAACCGAGGCAGGCATATTCGCCGAGGCCGTCGCGCTCGGTCAGCAGGCGCAGGGCTTTGCCGCCGATCGCCAGCGACGCCCGGCTCTCGAAGGCGGCGTTGTCATCGCGCACCTCACGCACCTGGCTGATATAGCGCGCACCGCCCGGAGCTTCGCCCTCCCCCACGGTGTCGCGGCTGCCGGCACGCTTGAGCGGCAAGCCCAGGAAGACCTGCGCATCGCGCAGGTTGTCGTTGACGTTCAATGGCGGCGGCGGCAGATCGTCGCCGGGAATGTCGAAAGGCGTGCCATCGGGTAGCACCCCGCGCGCGCTGACAATCGCCACCTTGCCCTGGCCGAGCAGGGACTCGTCGATGCGCAGCTCGGAGAACCCCCAGCCACCGGCGCTCAACGGGCGGCAACGGCCATCGATCAGGGCTTCCATATAGCGATCATGTTGCTGGAGATGCTGCGGCCGCAGAAACATTCCTTCGGACCACACCACACGGTTATTCCAGGACATGGACTGGCTTCCTCGACAGGACTAATTCGCAGGTTTCGTGGCTGCCGCGCTAATCGCCCTGGCTGTCAGGGAAACCGTCAATGGCGTGGTTGCATGGCTCGGGATATTGACCATCTGGCGCCACACGGCGCTGTCCAGTTCACGGTAGGACACCACCAGGCCGAGCAAACGGCTCTGCTCGTCGAGCGTGCGCTCCAGGGTCAGCCTTTGACCCGGCTGGACCAGTAATTCGTCCTGCGCCACCAGGTCCGCGGACAAGGTCGTGCCGGTGGCATTCACCAGGGAGAAATAGTCGGCGCGACTGAAAGCTCCACCGCTCTTCAACTCATACAAACGCACCCGCACCGGCGTCGCCTGGCCGCCCGCCGAAAGATTCAGATCGGCAGCAGCCTGGATATGCATGACAACGACAGTAGGCGCAGCGGGCGGCGGCGGGCTCGAAGCACAGGCCGTCAGCAGTAGTACTGTTGCGAACAACAAGAACTTTGGCATGTCGTCCTCCATGACGTTTATTATTCCAAATCGAAACTACCGATCGCCAAACAAGATCAACTCACTATTTAATAGCCATTGGCCTTTATCCAACTAACCGATGGCGCTCAGCCTTTTCGCAACTTGGTATTTTGTTCCTCATAGGCACGACTGAATTCGCGCCCGAACAAATCCTCGAAATCATCTTCGGCCTCCCTGGAAATGCTTGCATAGAGTTCCGTGAACAACTCCCAGTATTGCGCTTGACGTCTACCGGGCAGCAAAGCGCCAATAGCCGAAGGTTGACTTAAACGCGCTTCCAGTACCGCGGGCTGAAAACGCTTGAGCAGGTGTTGGATCGAGGCTTGTACGCCCGCCATGACGGCCAGTTGATGCGCTTTCAGGTCGTCGAAGCTTTCCTTGATCGCCTGGTCGGCCGGCATGAAGGCCTGGTTGCCGGAACGCAGCAATAACAGCAGCGCCTCATCGACATTGGGGGCGAATTTGAGGGGGTTGTTCTCCACAGGGCGGATCATGGTCTGGGCCATGCGGAACTCACCCTTGAGGCTGGCACGGGCGCGCAGCACCTCGATCAACCCCTCGACCATATGCCGGTAGCTGCGGCCGATGGCCTCCATTTGCGCGAGGGTTTCGCCTCTGTCGATACGCAATGGCTCGAGCCCCGCGCCCCTGAGAAAGGCTTCCAGGACCTCTTCCTTGTCGCCCCCGCTTGCCGGCGCCGGAGGCGCAACCGCGGCCCGTTGCACGGCCGGTTCGGGTGCGCTGCCGGCAATATTCTCCGATGCCGCTGGCAATGGTTGCGGCTGGGCTTGCGCGGTGGCTTGCACAGTGGCCGGCGCCACCGGCGCCGGGCCCGCCCCCAGTTCGGTGAAGGGGTCCCAATCCGCCGGAATCGCCGGTGCCGCGCCGGTTTCGCTGGCCGCAGGGGCACTCGGGCGTTGTGGCTCAGGCGGGCGAAAATCATGGCGTTCGGGCGGCACGTGGTCGGCCAGGGCCGGAGGGGGGACGGCCGGGGACGCGAGAAAATCGAACAGGTCAGGCTTGGTGTCCAGGGGCGAACCGCCCGCATGGATCTGCACCCTGGCGGGGGGCGCCGCCGCTGCGCCGGGCATCTCGCCGGGCGCCTGGCGCTTGATCAGCGCATCGAAGCCGGTAAAGGGATCGCTCATCCCGGGCGCGCCGTTGGCGATCTGTGGGGCGCCGTTGATCTGCACCAGGATGTCGTACTCGCCGACGCGCAGCAGTTCGCCGTCGCGCAAGGGTTCGCTGTTGCCACGGTGCATGCGCACGCCGGCATTCACCAGCTGTACGCCATTGGTGCTGGTGTCGGTCAGGTAGTAGGTGCCGTCACGCAGTTGAATGACGCAATGCTGGCCGGACACCAGGCGCTCCGGGTCTGGAAGTATCCAGTCGTTCTCGGGGTTGCGACCGATTTTCAGCTCACCGCGATCAAGCTCGAACTCCGCGCGTTGGCCGGGGGTCAGCTTGTGATAACTGGTGATTGTCAAACGCAGCGGCATTGGAACTCCTTGTACGGTATTGCTCAATAACAACAGCTCGGGCATGCCAGCGAGTGCAAAGCGAGTATAGCCCCCTAAAAGATTTCCGTGCCCTCAAAGTTCCTGCGCTTATATTCGCTTTTTTCAAATAAGCCCTATAACAAAAGAAACTAAAAAAACCACCGCCGACCGCCTATCTTCAAACATCACAGTGTTCCCCCACTGGTCGGAGAGTTTCTTGACAACAATTGAACTGGGCTAAAACTTCAGGTCAATTGTTGAATTCAGAAATGACGCCAGAAAGTGGCTCTGGATAGAACACTCATCCGTAGGAAAAGGGATTTAGTCGTGCGCTCACCCTGACCGGGCGCCGATTGTCGGGCCGATATGGAGATCACGTCCGTGGTGGATGTACAGCGCTTGTTGGAAACCATTTCCCCCGACTCCCCCTGTGGCGGCGACCTCGAGTACGACGCCGCCTTTCTCGAGCTTGAACGCGCGGCACAAGGCCAACCCGAACGGCAGATGGGCGATGCCGTGTTACCCGCCGCACCGCCGGAATGGCGCCAGGTCCGCGACCTCTGCGTCGAGCTGTTCACGCGCAGCAAAGACCTGCGCATCGCCAACTACTTCCTGCAAAGCGCCATTGCCCTGCACGGCTTGCCCGGCCTGGTGCAAGGGTTACAGCTAATCCAGCAGTTGCTCGCGCAGTATTGGGACGACCTGCATCCCAAGCTGGATGCAGAAGATAACAATGACCCCACCTTTAGGATCAACGCCCTCGCCGGCCTCAACGCCGAGCCGGTCATTCACCTGCTCTGGGGCATGCCGCTGATCAGCTCGCGGGCATTTGGCAGCGTCGGCCTGCGGGCCGCGCTGAATGCCGCGGGCTTGCAGCGCTTCGCCAGTGAAAGCCTCAGCCCGGACCAGCTCGGCGCGGCCTTTCAGGACTGCGCGGGCGAACAGCTCGAGGCCTGCCGCGCCGCCCTGAACGATGCCCATGGCACGCTGTTGACCATAGAGCGTGAGGTCAACGAACGGGTCGGCTCCACCCACGGCGCGGACCTGGGCACGATCAAGCAACTGCTTCGGCATGCCGTGCAAATCATCGCCGAGCACGCCCCTCAGCCAGACGCTCCCGGCGCTGTCGCGCAGGCCGGCGAGCCTGTCGATACCGCCATGTCCTCGGCCCCCGGCGCCGCCGCGCCGCGCATCGCCGGCGAGATCGGCAGCCGTGACGATGTGCTGCGCAGCCTCGACCGGATCCTCGGTTATTACGCCAGGCACGAGCCCTCAAGCCCCGTGCCGGTGCTCCTGAGCCGCGCCAAGAGACTGGTCAGCGCCGATTTCGCCACCATCGTGAGCAACCTGATTCCGGACGGCTTTTCCCAGTTCGAAAAATTGCGCGGGCCCGAGGGTGAATAGTCCGAGTGAAAACGCTTAACCGATGCCCATCCAACACAGCCGCATAGGCAGCGCAGGAGGAAAAATGGCTAACACCAGCAGCCAGAAATTCATCGCCCGTAACCGTGCTCCCCGGGTGCAGATCGAGTACGACGTAGAGCTTTACGGCGCGGAGAAGAAGGTGCAGTTGCCCTTCGTCATGGGGGTGATGGCCGACCTTGTCGGCAAGCCTGCCGAGCCGCTGCCGGCGGTGGCCGACCGCAAGTTCCTGGAGATCGATGTCGACAACTTCGACTCGCGGCTCAAGGCCATGAAACCGCGGGTGGCGTTCAACGTGCCCAATGCCCTGACCGGGGAAGGCAACCTGAGCCTGGACATCACGTTCGAGAGCATGGACGACTTCAGCCCTGCCGCGGTGGCGCGCAAGGTCGATGCCCTCAACCAACTGCTCGAAGCCCGCACCCAGCTGGCCAACCTGCTGACCTACATGGACGGCAAGACCGGCGCCGAGGACATGATCATGAAGGTGATCAAGGACCCGGCGCTGTTGCAGGCGTTGGCCAGTGCGCCGAAACCGACCGAACCCGAGCCGCAAGCCTGACAGAGGACGCAGACCATGGCCGACTTGATGAAAGACCCGCAGGCCCAGGCAGACGCCGCGACCGCACCGAGCGACTTCGCCGCCTTGCTCCTGCAAGAGTTCAAACCCAAGACCGAGCACGCCCGCGAGGCGGTGGAAAGCGCCGTGCGCACCCTGGCCGAACAGGCCCTGAGCAAGACCGAGCTGATCTCCAACGACGCGATCAAATCCATCGAATCGATCATCGCCGCGATCGATGCCAAGCTCACCGCGCAGGTCAACCTGATCATGCATCACCCCGACTTCCAGCAACTGGAAAGCGCCTGGCGCGGCTTGAGCTACCTGGTCAACAACACGGAAACCGACGAGCAGCTGAAGATCCGCGTGATGAGCATCGCCAAGGGCGACCTGCACAAGACCCTGAAGAAGTTCAAGGGCACCGCCTGGGACCAGAGCCCGATCTTCAAGAAAATGTACGAAGAGGAATACGGCCAGTTCGGCGGCGAGCCGTTCGGCTGCCTGGTGGGCGATTACTACTTCGACCAGTCGTCGCCGGACGTCGAGCTGCTCGGCGAACTGGCCAAGGTCTGCGCGGCGATGCATGCGCCCTTCATCAGCGCGGCCTCGCCGACGGTGATGGGCATGGGCTCCTGGCAGGAGCTGTCCAACCCGCGCGACCTGACCAAGATCTTCACCACGCCGGAATACGCTGCCTGGCGTTCGCTGCGCGACTCCGAGGACTCGCGCTACATCGGCCTGACCATGCCGCGTTTCCTCGCCCGCCTGCCCTACGGCGCCAAGACCGACCCGGTGGACGCCTTCGCCTTCGAAGAGGAAACCAACGGCGCCGACAGTTCCAAGTACACCTGGGCCAACTCGGCCTATGCCATGGCGGCGAACATCAACCGCTCGTTCAAGCTCTATGGCTGGTGCTCGCGGATTCGCGGCGTGGAGTCCGGCGGCGAGGTGCCGAACCTGCCGACGCACACCTTCCCGACCGACGACGGTGGGGTGGACATGAAGTGCCCGACCGAAATCGCCATCGCCGATCGGCGCGAGGCGGAGCTGGCGAAGAACGGTTTCATGCCGCTGCTGCACAAGAAGAACACCGACCTCGCCGCCTTCATCGGCGCGCAATCGCTGCAGAAGCCGGCCGAGTATGACGACCCCGACGCCACCGCCAACGCCAACCTGGCGGCGCGCCTGCCCTACCTGTTCGCCACCTGCCGCTTCGCCCATTACCTGAAGTGCATCGTTCGCGACAAGATCGGCTCGTTCAAGGAAAAGGACGACATGCAGCGCTGGCTGCAGAACTGGATTCTCAATTACGTGGACGGCGACCCGGCCCACTCCACCGAAACCACCAAGGCGCAGCACCCCTTGGCCGCGGCGGAGGTGGTGGTCGAGGAGATCGAGGGCAACCCCGGTTACTACAGCTCCAAGTTCTACCTGCGCCCGCACTACCAGCTCGAAGGGCTCACGGTATCGCTGCGGCTGGTATCCAAACTTCCATCCGCCAAGGCGGTTTGATTCATCTCAGGAGGCATTCGCCGTGGTGGCGGGTGCCCTGTGACGCAGCGTGGCGAATCACTGGCACACAGTGGTGCAAACCACTTAAGGAGGCATGATGGCTGTTGATATGTTTATCAAGATCGGCGACGTCAAGGGCGAGTCCCAGGACAAGAACCACAAGGAGGAGATCGACGTGCTCTCCTGGAGCTGGGCCATGGCCCAGTCCGGCAACATGCATGTGGGCGGTGGCGGCGGTGCCGGCAAGGTCAATATCCACGACCTGACGTTGACCAAGTGGGTGGATAAATCCTCCCCCAACCTGATGATGGCCTGCTCCAGCGGCAAGCATTACGACGAGGCCAAGCTGACGGTGCGCAAGGCCGGCGGCGACGATCCGGTCGAGTACCTGACCATCACCCTCAAGGAGGTCCTGGTGTCCTCGATCGGCACCGGCGGCAGCGGCGGCGCGGATCGCCTGACCGAAAACATCGCGCTGAATTTCGGCCAGGTGCTGGTCGACTACCAACCGCAGAAGCAGGACGGCTCCAAGGACGGCGGCCCGGTCAAGTACGGCTGGAATATCCGCCAAAACGTCAAGGTGTGACGCCAGCCACCCTGCAGCCCTGCCGCAGGGTGCTCGGCTTGTACCAGGGGCCACGACGCAACAGGAGGTTCGATGATGGCCAGACCCGCGTTCATCAATCTGTGGAACAACTACCCGGCTGAAAGCCAGCCTTGCGATGGCGGTTGGGAAAATCAATGCGCGATCCGCCTGAGCATTACGCTCAACGCCGAGCGAAGCATCCTCGTGGATGGCCACACCTATTCGGAACCGCGCTGCAGCCACGGCCACGCCCGCGGTGCCGAGTCGCTGGCGAACTGGCTGTGGCGCCAGCATCTGGGCCGGCCCAGCATCTTTACCGATGCGGCCAAGGCCAAGCTGCAGCTCAATGAGAAGAACGGGATCATTTTTTTCAAGGATTGCTTTACCCGCAGTGGCGAGAGTCGCGCGGCCGGCGACCATATCGACCTGTGGAGCCGCGGTTTCACCAAGACCTACGACGACCCGGCCAACCACTCCGCCCAGGTGTGGTTCTGGGAGCTGTCATGAGTCAGCGCCTGCTTCGCCTTATCCTCGCGGGCCTGGCGGGTTTGATGTTGCCCGCCTGTGCGCAGAACCCGGCCGATAGCGCCACCCAGGCGCGCTTCCTGGCCCGGGACCTGCTGCTGGAAGAGCGCAATGGCAACTGTCGTGTGCTGGTCCCGCAGCAACCCGGCATCGACCTGAGCCTGAAATGGCCTTGCCAGTTCCACCGCGACCCCAGCGGCACCCTGCGCACCAAGCAGGTGGGGACACGCCAGGTGATATTGGTGGAAAGCAGCGAGCAACTGCCCTCGCCCAGTCGGGATTGTCGCACCGAGATCCAGGCGATACGCAGTACCGGGCAGGGTTTGGAAGCCTCGTCGGCGGTGAGCCGGGTGACGGCCTGCCCGCCCTTCCAGTGGGATGAGAAAATGTTTATCGGCTTGTTCGAACCCGACGCTTGAACGCACGCCAGGGCTCGGCGCGAAGCCTGCGAACCAGGAGATGGCGATGAACGCCGAGGAGCCGGTGCACGCCGTCGGCCAGCGCCCGTTGACCACCGACAACGGCGAAACCGGGCTGTTCGAACGGCACAGCCTCAGCTTCACCGACAGGGATAACCGAAGATGGCCGAGCTGACCCTGCAAGAACGCCTGCAACCCTCGTTGCTCGATCGCCTGACCGACGACGATCCGCACAACCCGAAAGAAGCCGCCGAGCGCCGCGTCATGTCGCTGACCCAGCTGAAAGCTTGCGTGCTGCGCGATCTGGCCTGGCTGTTCAACACCTGCGTGCTGTTCGATCCGGAGCAGGCCGCGCAGATGCCAGCGGGCAACTCGGTGCTGAATTTCGGCCTGCCGCCCCTGGCCGGACACACCGCCTCGAGTGTCGATGTTCAGGCCATCGAAGCCTTGTTCAGCGACACCATCGCCACTTTTGAGCCGCGCATCCTCAAAGGCTCGTTGAAGGTTCGCGCGCGACTCGACGGCAATGACATGAGCCACAACGCCCTGAGCTTCGAGATCGAGGGCGATCTGTGGGCCGAGCCGGTGCCCCTGCGCTTGCTGCTCAGCACCGCCCTCGACCTGGAAACCGGGCACGTCAAGGTGACGCCGGCCGAGCCCGCCAGGAGACGCCAATGAACCCGCGCATGCTCGAGTATTACAACCAGGAGCTGCAGCATATCCGCGAGAGCGCCGCCGAGTTCGCCCAGGAGTTCCCCAAGATCGCCAGCCGCCTGACCCTGTCCGGCATCGAATGCGCCGACCCCTATGTCGAGCGTCTGCTGGAGGGCTTCGCCTACCTGAGCGCGCGGGTCCACCTGAAGCTGGACGCCGAATACCCGACCTTCACCCACAATCTGCTGGAAATCGCCTACCCCCATTACCTGGCACCAACGCCTTCGGTGGTGGTGGTCCAACTGGTCGCCGACCCCAACGAGGGTTCGCTGACCAGCGGCTTCACGGTCGAACGCCACGCCGCCCTGCGCGGCCAGCTGGGCCATGGCGAGCAGACCGCCTGCGAGTACCGTAGCGCCCATGCCGTGACGCTGTGGCCGTTGCAGGTCAGCCATGCCGAATACTTCGGCAACCCGGCCGCGACCCTCGGCCGACTTGCTGCCAGCGAACCCAAGGCCAAGGCCGGGTTGCGCCTGCGCCTGCGTTGCGGCGCCGGGTTGCCGTTCAACGCCCTGGCGCTGGACAGCCTGCCGCTCTACCTCAACGGCGCCGACGAGCAACCTTTCCGTCTGTACGAGCAGCTGCTCGGCAACGCCTGCGCGGTGTTTATCAAGAGCGTCGATGGCGACTGGGTCGAGCGTTTGCCTCTGGAGAGTCTCAAGGCGCGCGGCTTCGACGATCGGGACGCGGTGCTGCCGGTGGTGCCCCGGGCCTTCCAGGGGTATCGCCTGCTGCAGGAATATTTCGCCCTGCCCAATCGTTTTTTGTTCGTCGACTTCACCGGGCTGAGCGCCGGTGTGCAGCGCTGCACCAGCCAGGAACTGGAGCTGGTGGTGCTGTTCGATCGCCTCGACAGCACCCTGGAAGGCACGGTGTCGGCGACCCAGTTCGTGCCCTTCTGCACCCCGGCGGTGAACCTGTTTGCACGCCGCACCGATCGCATTCACCTGAACGAGCGGGTGCATGAGCACCAGGTGATCGCCGACCGCACCCGGCCGCTGGATTTCGAGATCCATTCCCTGACCCAGGTCACCGGCCATGGCAGCGGCCCCGAGCAGCCGTTCCAGCCGTTCTATGCGATCCGCGATCCGCTGCGTTATGGCCGCGAGCAGGCCTACTACATCGTCCGCCGCGAGCCGCGTCGCTTGTCCAGCCAGCAACGGCGACGCGGGCCACGCTCGACCTATATCGGCAGCGAAACCTTCGTCTCGCTGGTGGATGTCAACCAGGCGCCCTATCGCCACGACTTGCGCCAGCTCGGCCTCAGCGCCCTGTGCACCAACCGCGACCTGCCGCTGCTGATGCCGGTGGGTACCGGCAAAAGCGATTTCACCCTGGAAGACAGCGCCCCGGTGCTGGCCGTGCGCTGCCTGGCCGGGCCAAGCCGGCCGCGGCCGAGCCGCGCGCACGATGCCAGCGCCTGGCGGCTGATCAGCCAGCTGTCGCTGAACTACCTGTCGCTGAGCGAACAAGGCCAGGGAGCCGCGGCGCTGCGCGAATTGCTGCGCCTGTACGGCGACCCCGGCGATGCGGCGCTGCAGTTGCAAATCGAGGGCCTGCGCCAGGTGCGCAGCACGCCCTGCACCCGCCGCTTGCCGATGCCGGGACCGATCGTTTTTGGCCGTGGCCTGGAGATCAGCCTGGAGTTCGACGAAAACGCCTTCCGCGGCACCGGCGTGTACCTGCTGGGCGCGGTGTTCGAGCGTTTCCTGGCCCGTTACGTGTCGATCAACAGCTTCACCGAAACCGTACTGCGCACCACCGAGCGCGGCGAAATCATGCGATGGCAGGCGCACCCCGGATGTCGACCGAACCTCTGAAACCGCTGCACAGCATCGAGCGGATGGCCGACGAGCCCTGGGCCTACGACTTCTTCCAGGCGCTACGGCGCATCGAGTGCGAGGCCAGCGACCGACCGCGCATCGGCCATTCCCTGCGCTTGCACGACGACCCGCTGCGCCTGGGGCAGAAACCCGACTGCGGCTTCGCCCCCTCGACCCTGGCCAGCATCGAGACCGGCCCCGAGGGCGCCGCGCCGCGCATCGAGCAGTTGTTCTTCGGCCTCACCGGGCCCAATGGCCCGCTGCCGCTGCACCTGACCGAATACGCCCGCGATCGCCAGCGCAACAACGACGACGCCAGCTTCACGCGCTTTCTCGACGTGTTCAATCACCGCCTGTTATGCCTGTTCTACCGCGCCTGGGCCGAGGCGCGGCCGACCGTCAGCCATGACCGCCCCGCCCACGACTACTGGTCGATGCGCCTGGCCGCGCTGTCCGGGCGGGGCATGACCAGCCTGCTCGGCCAGGGCCCGATCGCCGACTCGGCGCGTTACCACTTCACCGGCCACCTGGCGGCGCAAACCCGCTACCCGGACGGCCTGCGCGCGATCCTGGAAGACTATTTCGGCGTGCCGGTGAGCATCGAGGAATACGTCGGCCAGTGGCTGGAGTTGCCGCAGCGCAGCCAGCTGGGCGTGGCGCTCTGCTCGCTCGGCAGCGACCTGAGCCTGGGCACCCACGTCTGGGATCGCCAGCATAAATTCCGCATCCGCCTGGGGCCTTTGAGCCTGGAGCAATACCGCCGCCTGCTGCCCGGCCAGGAAAGCTTCGGCGAACTGGCCGCCTGGGTCGCCGAGTACCAGGGCGAGGAGCTGGATTGGGAAGTCAATCTGCTGCTGCGGCACCAGGAAGTGCCGCGCATCGATCTCGACGGCCAGACCCGCCTGGGCTTCGACACCTGGCTCGGCAGCCCGTCGACGGATGCCGGCGACCTGCTGCTGGCCCGCGAATACGCCAGCCATACCCCCCCCTCAAGGAGCCGCGATCATGAGTGAGATCAGCCGCGCCGCGCTGTTCGGCAAGTTGAACAGCCCGGCCTACAAGGCCATCGAAGCCGCCACTGTGTTCTGCAAACTGCGCGGCAACCCCTATGTGGAACTGGTGCATTGGCTGCATCAGCTCCTGCAATTGCAGGACTCTGACCTGCACCGCCTGGTCCGCCAGTTCAGCCTCGACCCGGCGCGCCTGTCCAGGGATATCACCGACGCCCTGGACCGCCTGCCGCGCGGCTCGACCTCGATCACCGACTTGTCCTTGCAGGTCGAGGAAGCCGCGGAGCGCGGCTGGGTCTATGGCAGTTTGCTGTTCGGCGAGAGCCAGGTGCGCAGCGCCTACCTGGTCGTCGGCATGCTCAAGACACCGAGCCTGCGCCACGCCCTCTCGGCCATCTCCCGCGAGTTCGACAAGATCAAGGTGGAGCACCTGATCGAGCGCTTCGACGAGTACCTCGGCGACTCGCCGGAAAATGGCCTGGCCGCCAGCGACGGTTTCAACGCCACCGCCGCGCCGGGCGAAGCGAGCGGTGCCCTGGCGCCCAGCGCGCTGGGCAAGCAGGAGGCGCTCAAGCGCTTTACCGTAGACCTCACCGAACAGGCCCGCAGCGGCAAACTCGACCCCATAGTCGGGCGCGACGAGGAGATTCGCCAACTGGTCGACATCCTCATGCGCCGCCGGCAGAACAACCCCATCCTCACCGGCGAAGCCGGGGTCGGCAAGACCGCGGTGGTCGAGGGTTTCGCCCTGCGTATCGTCGCCGGCGACGTGCCGCCGAGCCTCAAGGACGTCGAACTGCGCACCCTGGACGTCGGCCTGCTGCAAGCCGGCGCGAGCATGAAGGGCGAGTTCGAACAGCGCCTGCGCCAGGTCATCGAGGATGTGCAGGCCTCGCCCAAGCCGATCATCCTGTTTATCGACGAGGCCCATACCCTGGTCGGCGCCGGCGGCGCGGCCGGTACCGGCGATGCCGCCAACCTGCTCAAGCCGGCCCTGGCCCGTGGCACCCTGCGCACCGTGGCGGCAACCACCTGGGCCGAATACAAAAAGCACATCGAGAAGGACCCGGCCCTGACCCGGCGCTTCCAGGTGGTGCAGGTCGACGAGCCGTCCGAGGCCAAGGCGATCCTGATGATGCGCGGCGTCGCCTCGACCATGGAGCAGCACCACAAGGTGCAGATCCTCGACGAGGCGCTGGAGGCCTCGGTCAAGCTGTCGCACCGTTATATTCCGGCCCGGCAGCTGCCGGACAAATCGGTGAGCCTGCTCGATACCGCCTGCGCGCGGGTCGCCATCAGCCTGCATGCGGTACCGGCGCAAGTGGACGACAGCCGCCGACGCATCGAGGCGCTGAGCACCGAGCAGGCGATCATCGGCCGCGAGCAGGCCATTGGCATCGCCATCGGCACTCGCCAGCAGGAGGTAGAGGCGGCCCTCGCCGAGGAACGCCAACGCCTGGCGACCCTGGAGAGTCGCTGGAGCGAAGAGAAAGCCCTGGTCGATGAACTGCTGGCGACCCGCGCCACCCTGCGCGCCGCCGCCGAACCGCTGGACGACACCAGCGGCGAGGTCGGTGCTGCATCGCCGCGCCTGGCTGAAGCCGAACGCACGGCATTGCGCGACAAGCTCGGCGAGCTGCAGAGCCGCCTCGCGGCCTTGCAGGGCGAAAGCCCGTTGATCCTGCCCACCGTGGATTACCAGGCGGTGGCCGCGGTGGTCGCCGACTGGACCGGCATCCCGGTCGGGCGCATGGCGCGCAACGAAATCGACACCGTGCTCAGGCTCGACGAGCACATGAAAAAACGCATCATCGGCCAGGACCATGCCCTGGCGATGATCGCCAAGCGCATCCAGACCTCGCGCGCCGGGCTGGACAACCCCAGCAAACCGATTGGCGTGTTCCTCCTCGCCGGCACCTCGGGCGTGGGCAAGACCGAAACCGCCCTGGCCCTGGCCGAGGCCCTGTACGGCGGCGAGCAGAACATCATCACCATCAACATGAGCGAGTTCCAGGAGGCGCACACCGTCTCCACCCTCAAGGGCGCCCCGCCCGGCTATGTCGGTTACGGCGAAGGCGGCGTGCTGACCGAGGCGGTGCGGCGCAAACCCTACAGCGTGGTGTTGCTGGACGAGGTGGAGAAGGCCCACCCGGACGTGCACGAAATCTTCTTCCAGGTGTTCGACAAGGGGGTGATGGAGGACGGCGAAGGCCGCCTGATCGACTTCAAGAACTGCCTGATCCTGCTCACCACCAATGCCGGCACCGAGATGATCGCCAGCCTGTGCCGCGACCCGCAACGGCTGCCCGATCCCGATGCCATCGCCAAGGCGCTGCGCGAGCCGTTGCTCCAGGTATTCCCGCCGGCCCTGCTTGGGCGCCTGGTGACCGTCCCCTACTACCCGCTGAGCGACGAGATGCTCAAAGCCATCACCCGCCTGCAACTGGAACGGATCAAGCGGCGCGTGGAAAGCGGGCACAAGGTGCCCTTCGCCTACGACGACAGCGTGGTCGACCTGATCGTCTCGCGCTGCACCGAGATCGAGAGCGGCGGACGGATGATCGACGCCATCCTGACCAATACCCTGTTGCCGGATATGAGCCGGGAGTTTCTCACCCGCATGCTCGAGGGCAAGCCGCTGGCGGGCGTGCGCATCAGCCAACGGGACAATGCGCTGCATTACGCATTCGACCCGCATGTTGGCGAGACGACCGACTGACGCCCGAACGCGAGCCGGAGGAAGCCGTTTATGGCAATCACGCAAAGCACCCGCCTGGTGCAGGTCGACAGCCCCCTCGGTGGCGAGGTCCTGCTGCTGCAGGGCATGGAAGGCAGCGAGGAGCTGGGGCGGTTGTTCCATTACGAACTGGACCTCACCTCCGAAGACCGGGCGATCAAGTTCGACCAGTTGCTGGGCAAGCCGATGGGCCTGACCCTGGAGCTGCACGGCGGCGGCAAACGCTACTTCCATGGCATTGCCTGCGGCTGCCGGCAACTGACCGGCCACGGCCAGTTCGCCGGTTATCGGGTCAGCCTGCGGCCCTGGTTCTGGCTGCTCACGCGTACCTCGGACTGCCGGATTTTCCAGAACAAGACGGTGCCGGACATCATCAAGCAGGTGTTCCGCGACCTCGGTTTCTCCGATTTCGAAGACAACCTGAGCGGCAGTTACCGCGAGTGGGAATACTGCGTGCAATACCGCGAAACCAGCTTCGACTTCATCAGCCGGCTGATGGAGCAGGAAGGCATCTACTACTACTTCCGCCATGAGAAAGCGCGGCATGTCCTGGTGCTGGCCGACGCCTACGGCGCCCACTCGACGGTGGCCGACTACGCTTCGGTGCCCTTCTACCCGCCCGATCAGCAGATGCGCGAGCGCGACCACTTCTACGACTGGCAACTGGCGCGGGAAGTCCAGCCGGGCTCGCTGGCGTTGAACGACTACGACTTCCAGCGCCCCGGCGCCAGCCTCGAAGTGCGCTCCAGCGTGTCGCGCAGCCACAGTAACGGCGACCATCCGCTCTACGACTACCCGGGCGAATACGTCCAGAGCAAGGATGGCGAGCATTACGCACGCACCCGTATCCAGGCCATTCACAGCCAGTTCGAGCGCGTGCAGTTGCGCGGTCGTGCGCGTGGCCTGGGCTGCGGGCATCTGTTCAAGCTGACCGGCTACGAACGCGCCGACCAGAATCGCGAATACCTGGTGGTGGTCGCACGCTACCAGATCCGCCAGGAGCTTTATGAAAGCGGGCAACTGGACCTGGCCGAGCAGTTCACCAGCGAACTGGACTGCATGGATGCCAGCCAGGCCTTCCGACCCCTGCCCCTGACGCCCCTGCCGATTGTCCGCGGGCCGCAGACCGCCAGGGTGGTAGGCCCCGCTGGCGAGGAGATCTGGACCGACCAGTATGGCCGGGTCAAGGTGCATTTCTATTGGGATCGCCACGACCAGTCCAACGAAAACAGCTCCTGCTGGATGCGCGTGTCACAGGCCTGGGCCGGCAAGAACTGGGGGTCGGTGCAGATCCCGCGGATCGGCCAGGAAGTGATAGTCGGTTTCCTCGAAGGCGACCCGGATCGCCCGATCATCACTGGCCGGGTCTATAACGCCGAACAGACCGTGCCCTACGAGCTGCCGGCCAATGCCACCCAGAGCGGGGTGAAAAGCCGCTCGAGCAAGGAGGGCTCGCCCGCCAACTTCAATGAAATCCGCATGGAGGACAAAAAGGGCGCGGAGCAGTTGTTCATCCACGCCGAGAAGAACCAGGACATCGAGGTCGAGAACGACGAGACCCACTGGGTCGGCCACGACCGCAGCAAGACCATCGACAACGACGAAACCGTGCACGTCAAACACGACCGCACCGAAACCGTCGATAACAACGAAACCATCACCATAGGCGTGGATCGCAAGGAAAAGGTCGGCAATAACGAGACCATCTCCATCGGTGTGAACCGTACCGAGGATGTCGGCAGCGACGAGAAAATCACCATCGGCGCCAACCGCACCGAGAAGGTGGGCAACAACGAGACCATCACCATAGGCGCAGACCGCACGGAAAAGGTCGGTGCCAACGAAACCATCAGCATCGTCAGCAACCGCACCGAGGACGTGGGCGGCAACGAGACCATCGACATCACCGGCAACCGCAACGAAACGGTCAAGGGCAACGAAGGTATCGAGATCAACGGCAACCAGAGCACCCAGATCGGCCAGAACGAATCCCGCGACGTATCCCAGAACCGCACCACCAACATCCAGCAGAACGACAGCCTGGACGTCGGCAAGAACTTCTCCCTCACCGCCGGCGACTCCATCACCCTGACCACGGGCGCGGCCAGCATCACCATGAAGAAGGACGGCACCATCATGATTCGCGGCAAGGACATCACCATCGACGGCTCCGGCGCCATCAACATCAAGGCCAACCGGAACGTGGTGGTCAAGGGCCAGAAGATCCTGCAGAACTAGGGTCTGTACGAAAAGTCGGCGAGCGAAGGTCAGGCAAGCCTGTTTTTAACGCAGCATGGCCCGCGTAGCGCCGAAGGCGCCCAGCGCACAGCCACTTTTCGTACAGAGCCAGCACAGTGGAGGTATGTATATGACGGTTCAACACCCGCTACCCATACAGGCCCGCATCGATGCAGTGGTCATCGGCACCCTGCTCGAGCTGCCGCACGCCAGTACGCCCAGGGTCCTTTACCCGGGTTGCCCGGATGGCAGCGGCGTCGTTGCCCGTTGCACCGCGCGGCTTGGCCCCGCGGATATCGGCGGCCAGGTCGCGCTGATGTTCGAAGGCGGCGACCCGGCTTGCCCATTGGTGATCGGCCGCCTGCTCGGCGCGGACGCCCCGCCCGAGCCAGCCGCCAGCGTGCGGCTGGACGACCATTGCCTGGAACTGAGCGCCGAGCGCGAAATCGTGCTGCGTTGCGGCAAGGCCAGCATCACCCTGACCCGCGCGGGCAAGGTGATCATCCAGGGCGCCTACCTGTCCAGCCGCTCCAGCGGGGTCAACCGCATCAAGGGCGGTTCGGTGCAGATCAACTAGACAGGTATCCGGCCTATGGAACTGCTCAACGCCAGCCAACTGCTTGCGGCCTATACCCAGGGCCTGGCGCCCGATGGCCGCGAATCCCTGGTGGTGGTGGCCAAGGGCACGTTCAACCTGCCCCTGGACGGCCGCGCGGCCACCCTCGCCGACACCCAGCAACCCTTACTGATGGCCGACACTTTTCTCGGCGAGCCCGGCCTCAGCGCGCCGCTGCAGGAAATGGACTTCGCCCCGGTCAAGCCATGCTGCGATGTCCTGGTGCGCGGCAAGGCCTACGCCCCAGGCGGGCGTCCCGTGACGCAACTGACCGCGGGCATTCGCGTCGGGCGGATGAGCAAGGCCTTTTCCGTCCTCGGTCCACGGCAATGGCAGTCGGGGCTGTTGGGCGTTGCTCCCGGCTTGCCGCAGCCGTTTACCGAGCAGGAGATCTCCTACGCCCGGGCGTTTGGCGGCAGCCATCCGATCGCCAACGACCCCCAATTGCGCCACTGCTACCTGGACAATCCGACCGGTTGCGGCTGGTACCCGCGCAGCGCCGACAGTGCCGACATCGTCGGCATGCCGATGCCGAGCACCGAGGAGTTGGGCAAACCGATCGACAGTCCCTCTGGCGACTTCCGCCCCATGGCCCTCGGCCCCCTTGGCCGTGGCTGGCCACAACGCGCCCGCTTCGCCGGCACCTACGACGAGGCCTGGCTGGCCGACTGCTTTCCCTTTCTGCCGGCGGATTTCGACCACCGCTACTTTCAGGCGGCCCCTGAGGATCAGCAAACCCACTACCTGCGCGGTGGCGAGGATGTGCTGTTGCTCAACCTCACGCCCCAGGAGCGCGCGGGCTTTCGCATTCCCCAGATGGAGGTGCCGGTAACCTTCTTTCTGAAGAAAGGCGGCCATGAAACCGTGCAGGCGGTGATCGACACCCTGCTGATCGACACCGACACGTGCCAGGTGCAGTTGACCTGGCGTGTCTCCCGTCCGCTACAACGCAACATGTTCGAGATCGCTCAGGTGCTGGTCGGCACTATGTCCACGGGCTGGTGGCGCGCCCGCGAACTGGGCAAGGATTACTACCCGTCGCTGTCGGCCCTGGTGAAAGCCAAACGCACGCCCGAGGAGACGCCCTGATGACCGCGCTGTGCATCATCGGCTCCGGCATGGTCAGCGCCGTAGGCCTTAGCGCCCCCGCGAGCTGCGCGGCGATCCGTTGCGCTATCGATAACTTCCAGGAGACCCGCTTTATCGACCGCGGCGGCGAATGGCTGATCGCTGCCAGCGTGCCCCTGGAACAGCCCTGGCGCGGGCGCAGCAAGCTGGTCAAGATGGCGGCGCGGGCCATCGCCGAGGCGCTGCAGGGCACGCCGGGCGTCGACCCGGAGCAAACCCCGCTGCTGCTCGGGGTGGCGGAGGCCGACCGCCCCGGCCGTCTCGACGGCCTGGACCTCAGCCTGCTGCACGACATTGAGCATGAGCTGGGCGTGCGTTTTCACGGCAGCTCCAATGTCATTCCCCGTGGTCGGGTCAGCGGCGCGGTCGCCCTGCTCAATGCGCGCAAACTGATTTACCAGCAAGGCCATCGCCACGTGCTGATCGCCGGCGTCGACTCCTTCCTCAGCGGAGCGACCCTGGCCGCTTTCGAAGAGCGCGAACGCCTGCTCACCAGCCAGAACTCCAACGGTTTTATCCCCGGCGAAGGTGCCGCCGCCGTGCTGGTCAACGCCCCGACCGCCAGCGAAGCACCGCAGCTGGCCTGCATCGGCCTGGGTTTCGGCGTGGAAAAAGCCACGGTGGAGGCCGAAGACCTTCCGCTGCGCGCCGACGGCCTGACCCAGGCCGTGCGCGCGGCCCTGAGCGAAGCCGGCTGCGGGTTGGAGCAGATGGACTACCGCCTGACCGATATCTCCGGCGAGCAGTACTACTTCAAGGAAGCCTCCCTGGCCCTGAGCCGCACCCTGCGGGTGCGCAAGGAATTCTTCCACCTCTGGCACCCCGCCGACTGCATCGGCGAAACCGGCGCCGCCATCGGCCCGGCGATGCTCGCCGTGGCCCTGGCCGCCAGCCGCAAGGGCTATGGCGAAGGCCCGAATATCTTCTGCCACCTCGGCAACGACGCCGGCCAACGCGCCGCCGCGCTGCTCAGTTATCAGACTGTGAGGGCCCCCTGATGGGCAACGAGGTGTATGCCAACAATATGGAAGTTTCCTGCAAGGCGGCGGCTGGCAAGTCAGTGGCCTGCTTTCCGGATGTCTGCTTCACTCCGCCCCAGGCTCCGCCGACTCCGATGGGAGTGCCCATTCCCTACCCCAATACCGGCATGGCCAAGGACACCACCAGGGGCACACGAACGGTCAAGATCACTCGCAAAGAGGTGATGCTCAAGGACAAGAGTTACTTCAAGACCAGCTATGGCGACGAAGCCGGTTGCGCGCCGAAAAAGGGCATCATCACCAGCAAGATCAAAGGCAAGGTGTACTTCACTTCCTGGTCGATGGATGTGAAGTTCGAGGGGGAGAATGTGGTTCGGCATATGGATATGACTACGCACAACCACGCCTCTTTGCCCGGTAATACCCCTCCCTGGATGTACATGGATGCCATGAGCATGCCCGAAGGGGAATGCAAAGAGCAGACAAAGAAAACAACGAAGTGCATGGAAAAGCACGTCAAGCAGAACACCCACAAAGATAAAAGAAAGGCGCACCACAAACCCGGCACCACAAAGAAGGCCGCCATGACCGATGACGCTGCTGTGGACTGGACTGAATTGCTGGAAAAGGATGCGGGTAAGGGCGAGTTCTACAACAAGAAAGGTGCCCGCGAGAGCATGTGCAAGGACGATGATTGTAAAGACCAGTTCCAGTGCAACCTCGTTCCTTTTGATTTTGGCTGCTGCGGAGGCCAAACACCTCACCATGTCGTGCCCGCGCATTGCTTCCTTCCTTCAGGGGAGCGGAAAAGCGAAACAGGCGCCCGCTATCCAGGCACAGAGAAATACGATGATGTGAAGGCACCCTGTATCTGTCTTGAAGGTGCGACCAAGAGCGACAGCGATGCGGCAGGAAACGTGAAGGAGCATGGCCGCGTCCACGCTATCGTCGATGTGGCAGAAGATAAGTTCATGAACGAAGAAAAACTCTTTACCCCCACTGGCAAACCGAAGATGGAGGGTGGCCAGCAAGCCGTCAAGAAAACGGCCGGCACTTGGAATTTCGCCCAGGCGAACAAAGCCGGTTGCGATGCCATCAGCAGTGTCAAGGGTTGTGATTCCGCATGCATGCAGGCGCAGAGCGAGTCCGCCCACAAACAGATGGGCCTGGATGTTGGGCCGGGTAAGTCGGACAAACTCATGTTGCGGGCCGACTCATTCGGCACTCGTACGCCTGAAGGCTTTGTGCCAAAAAGCAATACCAATAGCGGAGCAGGAATGTGATGGATAACACAAGTGTCACTTTTTTGAATGGCCACTCCCCACGGCGAAACTCTCTGGGCCTCATCGCCTTCCCAAACAGTCTCGATGGAAGGACCAATTTCTGCCGTTTCTTCAGCAAAACCCCCGACGACCGTTGGTTTCACACTGACTTCGATTTCCAGGCGAAAGCCGTCAGCGCCATTATCGACGAGTACAGCGGCTACAAGGCTTGGTGGGTACTGGGAAAAAATGGGGAGGTCGCTGAACTGGTGATTGGCGGCCCTACAAACTTGGAACAAATCGCCGGTGCCGGGCTCAATCGCACCCAGCCTTATGGTTACCTGGAGTCGCTGAAGAACATTCGGAATACTTTGTACGCCTGCGGCTATGGTCGCCAGGTATACAAACGCGACAGTAACGGCTGGAGGTCGATTGCCGATTCGATACTCACTCGCGAGAAAGCAACCGGTTTTTTTGATATCGACGGGCTGGATCACGACAACCTTTATGCGGTTGGCTGGAAGGGGGAAATCTATTTCTACGACGGTAGTCGCTGGCTCAAGGATGACAGCCCAACGACCGCACATTTATCCAGTGTGAAATGCTTGGACGATGGCACCGTTTTCATCAGCGGTGACCGAGGCATTGTCCTTAAGGGGTCGTTCAACCACTGGCAGTTGATTGAGACAGAGGGCTTCACCGGCAACTGGTACGGTTTGGAAAGTTTCAACGGGGATATTTATCTTGCGGGAAATGCGGAAATCGCTCGTATCGAGGACAACACCATCGTTGCAGTGAAGGTGGCAGAAACGCCTATCACTACCCATCGACTCAATGCCAAGGACGGGCTGCTCTGGTCGATTGGTGAAAGCGATATCTACGTATTCGATGGTGACCGCTGGACGGAAGTGAAACATCCCGATAATCGCTGATTGGATACTGTCCGTGCATTTTTCGATACCACAAACGCTCCTCCAACACACCGAAGAAGCCAGCTTCCTCGCCATCCTGCGCGATTACGCCATGCGTGCACCGCATTACAACCTTGACGACCTAAGCAAACTCGACAATCGCCTCGAAGCCCACCTCGACGGCCTTCGAATCGCCGGCACCTCCGGCCTCGAGACTCTGCTGGCTCAACTCGGCCCGCACGCTATCGGCGAGTTGTTCGCCAGTGTGGTGCTGGCCTTCGAGGCGGGTAACGCGCAAGTGCTGTCGCGGCTCAGCGAGCACTTGCGCAGTGCCGTGGAAACGGAGCGCGGCTATCTGATGGCCTTGGGTTGGCTCGACTGGGAGCGGGTATCGCCCTGGATCGAGCGCATGCTCGCCTCCCCCGAGCCCCTGTTCCGCCGCCTGGGCCTGGCCGCCTGCGGTATGCACCGTCACGATCCCGGCTCCGCCCTGCTGGCCGGGCTGTCCCATGCCGACCCCGGCGTGCTGGCGCGGGCCGCTCGTACTGCCGGCGAGTTGCGCCGTCGTGACCTGATGTCGGCGATTCGTGCCCACCGCCAGCATCAGGAGGCAGCCCCACGCTTCTGGGCCAACTGGGCCACCGCGCAGATGGGCGACGAGGAAGCTTTGGAGCCACTGCGCCAGTTCGCCGAGCAAGCGGGCGAGTTCCAGTACCGCGCGCTCTGCGTATGGCTGGCCTGGCAAAAGCGCGAGCACAGCATCGCCTGGATCCGCCAGTTGATGCAGAACCCCGGGCAGCGGCGCATCGGCATCCAGGCCGTCGGGCTGCTGGGCGATCCGGTCAGTGTGCCCTGGCTGATCCAGCAGATGGGCGACCTGCCTCATGCCCGCGTCGCTGGCGAGGCCTTCAGCCTGATGACTGGCGCCGACCTGGCGCTGCTCGATCTGGAATTGCAGGACCTGCCGGATTTCGATGCCGGGCCGAACGACGACCCTGAGGATGCCAATGTCGCCATGGACCCCGATGAGAACCTGCCCTGGCCCGACCCACCGTTGATCGCCGCCTGGTGGCAAGCCCATGCAGGCGATTTCCAGGCGGGCGTGGGTTATGTGCTGGGGCTGCGACAGAGCGAAAGCAGTTATCGGCAAGCGCTTGTCCAAGGGCAGCAACGCCAGCGTATCGCCGCGGCATGCGGCATCGCTCGCTTGCGGCCGACCGAAGTGCTGTTCCCCACCAGCGCACTCGCCTGGCGGCAAAAGGCATTGTTGGGAGAGCCGGCGGGGTTCGGGCGCTGAGCCGGCAGCTGCCCCGGATGGCACCGGGCTACACCGGACAGCCCCCGCCAACGCCAGCGCATTCTCCCCACGCCTTATCGCGCGACCGAAGCCACGCCGCGATTCAGCTGTTCGCGCAGGAACTCGATAAACACCTGCACCGGCCGCGAACCCTGGCGGTGCTGCGGGTAGACCGCCGACAAGGCCAGGGGCGCGGGCTCGAAGCCGTCCAGCACCGATACCAACAGCCCGTCCTTGAGCGCGGCCTCGACGATAAAGGTCGGCAGATAGGTAATGCCCATGCCGGCGATGGCCGCGTCCTTGAGCAATTCGCCGTTGTTGACCCGCATCCTGCCGGTGACGTTGACCAGCAAGGGCTTATTGCCCTGCCCTTCGAAACGCCACTGCACCTGGCGGCCATGGCCGTAAGGCAAGCAGTCGTGGCCCTGCAACTCCTCGGGCCTGAACGGGGTGCCGCGCTCGGCCAGGTACGCCGGGCTGGCGCAATACACCCGCTGGATCGAGGCGATGCGCCGGGCGATCAGCGTCGAGTCTTCCAGCACGCCGATGCGCAAGGCCAGGTCGTAGCCCTCGCCGAGCAAGTCCACCGGCCGGTCGCTGAGATCGACCTCGACCGCGACATCGCGATAACGCCGCAGGAACAGCGGCAACAGCTCCCCCAGATGGGCCATGGCGAACGACAGCGGCGCGCTCAGGCGAATGGTGCCCCGGGGTTCGACGGTCTGGCCGGCGATGCCCTGCTCCACCTGTTCGACTTCGCTGAGCAGGCGCAGGGCCGACTCGTAGTAGCTCTGGCCCAGAGGCGTCACGTCCAGGCGCCGGGTCGAGCGATTGAGCAGGCGCACGCCCAGGCGCTCTTCCAGCTGCATCAGGCGCCGGCTGACGAACTGCTTGGACAGGCCCAGCTGATCCGCCGCCGCGGTGAAGCTGCCGGCGTCCATGACCTGGCAAAAAATACGCATGTCTTCGAACGGGTTCATTGTCACTCTCTGGTTGACAGCTGAACGCTTTATAGCGGCTTTTTCGCGTTCCGGCACCTCATTCCACCTGGAAAACCACATCGCCTGGTTTTACGACGGCTGGGCCGCCGATCGCAGCCTGCGGCAGCGGCTACAAGGACCGCGATGCCTGTGTAGCCGCTGCCGAACTTGCGAGGCTGCGAACGGCAACGCAGTTGCCGCAAAACCTGAGTCCGCGATCTGCCTGGAAAACCACATCACCTGGTTTGACGACGGCTGCGCCGCCGATCGCAGCCTGCGGCAGCGGCTACAGGGACCGCGATACCTGTGTAGCCCTGCCGAGCTTGCGAGGCTGCGAACGGCAACGCAGTTGCCGCAAAACCTGAGTCCGCGATCTGCCTGGAAAACCAGCTCGCCTGGTTTGACGACGGCTGCGCCGCCGATCGCAGCCTGCGGCAGCGGCTACAGGGACCGCGATACCTGTGTAGCCGCTGCCGAACTTGCGAGGCTGCGAACGGCAACGCAGTTGCCGCAAAACCTGAGTCCGCGATCTGCCTGGAAAACCAGCTCGCCTGATTTGACGACGGCTGCGCCGCCGATCGCAGCCTGCGGCAGCGGCTACAAGGACCGCGATGCCTGTGTAGCCGCTGCCGAGCTTGCGAGGCTGCGAACGGCAACGCAGTTGCCGCAAAACCTGAGTCCGCGATCTGCCTGGAAAACCACCTCGCCTGGTTTGACGACGGCTACGCCGCCGATCGCAGGCTACGCCAGCGGCTACAGGGATCGCGGTGTCCGCGAGGCAAAAAAATGCCCGCACAATGGCGGGCATTCATTCGTGCCAGCGGTAGCGCAAGGTTTACTTGGCAGTGAACGCCGAGTAGCTGTTCATCAGGTTGCGATAGTTCGGGATACGCTGCGACAGCAGGTTGGCCAGGCCTTCCATGTCGTTGCGCCAGTCGCGCTGCAACTCGCACGCCACGGAGAACCAGTTGACCAGCTGTGCGCCGGCGGCGGCCATGCGGGCCCAGGCAGCCTGCTGCACCACCTCGTTGAAGGTACCGGAAGCGTCGGTCACGACGAACACGTCAAAACCTTCTTCCAGTGCACACAGGGTCGGGAACGCCACGCAGACGTCGGTCACCACGCCAGCGATGATCAGTTGCTTGCGGCCGGTGGCCTTGATCGCCTTGACGAAGTCTTCGTTGTCCCAGGCATTGATCTGGCCTGGGCGAGCGATGTAGGGCGCATCCGGGAACATCTGTTTCAGCTCGGGCACCAGCGGGCCGTTCGGGCCGGATTCGAAGCTGGTGGTGAGGATGGTCGGCAGCTTGAAGAACTTGGCGCAGTCGGCCAGGGCCAGCACGTTGTTCTTGAACTCGTTTGGCGAGAAATCCTGGACCAGCGAGATCAGGCCGGTCTGGTGATCGACCAGCAGGACAACGGCGTCATTAATGTCCAGACGTTTGTAGGGTACGTTGCTCATGTGAAACTCCTAGGTGGATGGATGTCGCTATGGGTGCCGGCCACTGCGGCCGGCACTGTTGTTGATCGTCAGAAGGCAAAGCACGAGCAGCCGAAGGCGCCCCAGAAACCCTGGAAGTCACTGACCGGCACATTCGACAGGCGCGCCCGCTCGTGGCTGTGGGCATGCACCGCGCACGGGCCGCTGCACTGGTGCACCTGGGCCACCAGCGGCGAGGTCGGACGCCAGTGCCCCGGCACCTTGACCACCGGCGACCAGTCCGGCAGCACCGGCACCATCGGTGGCGAGAGCTTGGAGAAGTCGCCGGCGGCGTACACCACCTTGCCGTCGACCACGGTCAGCACCGACTCGATCCACTTGATGGCCTCTTCCTCGATGCTGAAGAAGTCCGCGGACAGGGCCGCCAGGTCCGCCAGCTGGCCGACTTTGATCTGGCCCTTCTTGCCCTGCTCCGAGGAGAACCAGGCGCTGCCATGGGTGAACAGTTCCAGCGCGGTCTGCCGCGGCAGGCCTTCGGCATGCAGCTCCATGCCGCCCACGGTCTTGCCGCTGACCATCCAGTACAGGGACGTCCAGGGGTTGTAGCTGGAGACCCGGGTGGCATCGGTGCCGGCGCCCACCGGCACACCTTCGGCCAGCATGCGTTTGATCGGCGGGGTCTGTTCGGCGGCCTTGGCGCCGTAGCGATCGACGAAGTATTCGCCCTGGAACGCCATGCGGTCCTGGATCGCGATGCCGCCGCCGAGGGCACGAACCCGCTCGATGTTTTTCGGCGTGATGGTTTCAGCGTGGTCGAAGAACCACGGCAGGCCATTGAACGGAATGTCGCGGTTGACCTTCTCGAACACGTCGAGCATGCGCGAGATCGATTCGTCGTAGGTGGCGTGCAGGCGGAACGGCCAGCGCTGTTCCACCAGATGGCGCACCACCGGTTCCAGTTCCTGCTCCATGGTCTGCGGCAGGTCCGGACGCGGTTCGAGGAAGTCCTCGAAGTCGGCGGCG
Source organism: Pseudomonas sp. 09C 129 (assembly GCF_002843625.1). NCBI lineage: Bacteria > Pseudomonadati > Pseudomonadota > Gammaproteobacteria > Pseudomonadales > Pseudomonadaceae > Pseudomonas > Pseudomonas sp. 09C 129. Next base: position 4,484,838 of record NZ_CP025261.1, read on the forward strand.
GAGAACACCAGCATTTCCCCGGCGCCGTTATGGCGCAGGAAGTCGTCGCCCTGGTGCAGCTTGACGCTGCCGGTCCAGTTCTTGAAGTCGGTGAGTTCTTCCTTGGGCTTCTGGGTGAACAGGTTGTAGGCAATGCGCACCGTCAACTGCTGCTCACGGGCCAGTTGCTCGATCACCGCGTAGTCGTCCGGGTAGTTCTGGAAACCGCCGCCGGCATCGATGGCGCTGGTCAGGCCGAGGCGATTGAGTTCACGCATGAACTGGCGGGTCGAGTTGACCTGGTATTCCAGCGGCAGCTTCGGCCCCTTGGCCAGGGTCGAATAGAGAATCATCGCGTTCGGCCGCGCCACCAGCATGCCGGTGGGCTCGCCGTTGCTGTCGCGCACGATCTCGCCACCCGGCGGGTTCGGCGTGTTGCGGGTGTAGCCGGCGACCCGCAAGGCTGCGCGGTTGAGCAAGGCGCGGTCGTACAGGTGCAGGACGAACACCGGGGTGTCCGGCGCCGCCTGGTTGAGTTCTTCCAGGGTCGGCATGCGTTTTTCGGCGAACTGGAACTCGTTCCAGCCGCCCACCACCCGCACCCACTGCGGGGTTGGCGTGCGGTCGGCCTGGTCCTTGAGCATGCGCAGGGCGTCGGCCAGCGACGGCACGCCTTCCCAGCGCAGTTCCAGGTTGTAGTTCAGGCCACCGCGGATCAGGTGCAGGTGCGAGTCGTTGAGGCCGGGGATCACCGTGCGCCCCTTGAGGTCGATGACCTGGGTGGCGCCGCCGCGCAGGGCCATGGCCTCGGCATCGGTGCCCACGGCGACGAAGCGCCCCTGGCTGATGGCGACCGCGCTGGCGCGGGGCTTCTCGCGGTCGACGGTGTGGAATTGACCATTGAACAGAATCAGATCGGCGTTCATCGGATGTCCTTCTGAATGGGAAGAGGCAAGGGACAGGCGCGGCCAGAAAGCCGCCGCGGCGCTGAGCAAGGACCCGGCTGCGAGCAAGTGGCGGCGCAGCGGATCGGTCGGGTCATCGTTATTGGCCATGGCCGGGCTCCAGGTGTCGATCGGTGGCAGAGGCTTGCAACCAGGGGGCGAACAGCCGGGTCGCCAAGGGCATGAACAGATAGACCACCGAGAGCACGATGGTCAGGGTGATCAGGAAAGTGGCGACCACGTAATTGCCAAGCCAGGCATTCAGTTGCAGCACAGGCCCCCAGATCAGCGGCACCAGCAGGGTGTGCGGCAGAATTACCAGCATAGTCAACAGCGCCTGCTTCCAGCGTGGCGGTGGCGAAGCGGCGTCGGTCTGGATGGAAAACCAGAACTCATGGACCGGGTGGACTTCGGTCTGGTCGCCGTCGGCCAGCATCGGCGCGGCTTCGTCCACCAGCGTCCGGCGTTGCGGCGAGTCGAGCCAGCGCTGCATCGCCTCGGTGGAGCAAAAGCGCAGCACGCAGGTGAACAGGTCGAGGCCGCCGCTCTTGCCGCGAATCACGTCCACGCCCAGGTGCCCCTCGTACTGCCCGGCAACCCCGACAATGCGCCGCAACCAGGCTTCATAGGGCGCTTCCAGGCCAGCCTTGACCCGGTGCTTGACGATCAGCGTCACGACCTCATCGGAGTCCGGCCGCGCAGTGGCTTCGAGGCGATTGGAATCAGACATGACGCAAGGCTCCGGCGAAACGATCATTGAGGGCCAGCCGTCCCGGGCCGGCGATAAAAATGCTGCTGAACAGGATCAACAACAGCCAGGCGAACTGGCCTTCGGCCAGGCTCCACTGCGGATGCACCACCAGCAGTGCCACCAGCAGCACCGCGAGGATCGGCAGGCACGCCAGGCGTACCGCCACCCCGGCGACAATCAGCAACGGGCACAGCACCTCGGCGAAAATCGCCAGCATCAGCGTCAGGTTGGCGCCCAGTCGGAACGGGTCTTCGATGCGTTGCAGTTGCGCGCTGTAGTCGAGCAGTTTCGGCAGGCCGTGCACCCACAGCAGAAACAGCCCGGCGCTGACTCGCAGAAACAGCAGCCCGAGGTCCCGGGCCCGTGCATCCCATGGTGAAGCGTTCATTGGCGCACCCGCACAATTTGAAAATCCCCGGCATCGACGCCGAGATTGCATGGTGCCGCTGCGCGGTCGGGAAAAATTGAATGTATGTGCTCTCTTGCCGCAGGGACCGGATCGACCGCCCGCGCCTAGGCGCCGTGGATCTTCAAGGGCTCGGACATGAACTGGGCGATCCGCGAGCGCAACCAGCGCTCGGCCGGATCGTTGTCATGCACCCCGCTCCAGGCCATGGACAGCTGCGCCGCCTCGATGGCGAACGGCGGGTCCTCGGCGCGCAAGGCGCAGCCTTCGACCAGGGCACAGGCCGCGTAGTCGGGCACGGTGGCGATCATCTCGGTGCCGGCGAGCAAGGCCCGCAGACCGCTGAACTGCGGCACCCCCAACACCACCCGGCGGCTGCGCCCGACCTTGGCCAGGTCGAGGTCGATATTGCCGCTCAGGTCGCCGGAGAACGACACCATGGCGTGGGGCCGCCGGCAGTATTCATCGAGGGTCAAGGGTTCGGGCCGGTTGTCGCCGCGCAGCACCTTGCAGCCGATGTCCCGCAGCTTCTTGCGCTTGGCATTGGCCGGCAATTCAGTGGTGTAGCTGACCCCGACCGAGATCTCCCCGGAGGCCAGCAAGGCCGGCATCAACAGGTAGTTGGCCCGGCGCACCACCACGACTATGCCCGGAGCCTCCTCGCGCAACCGGCTCAACAGCGGCGGAAACAGACCGAACTCGGCATCGTCCGAGAGGCCGATGCGGAACAGGTCGCAGCTGGTCGCCGGGTCGAACTCCTTGGCCCGGCTGACCGCGCCCGAGATCGCGTCCATCGCCGGTTGCAGCTCCTTGAGGATCACCAGCGCCCGGGCCGTCGGCTCCATGCTGCGACCGTTGCGCAACAGCAGCGGATCGTCGAACAGGTCGCGCAGGCGGCCCAGCGCGGCGCTCACCGCGGGTTGGCCCATGAACAGTTTTTCGGCGACCCGGGTCAGGTTCTTTTCGAACATCAGGGCCTCGAAAATCACCAGCAGGTTCATGTCGATGCGGCGCAGATCGTTACGGTTCATCGGTACGGTCCCCTTGTCTTGTCAGCCCTGTACGAACTATCCAGCGGTAGGCCGCCCCGGCTTGCGGCTTGCGGGAGCATGCACGCCTGCCCCACGGAAAAATTGCAGCCATGTGCTCAGTTGCCGCGGATACGCAACCTGCGGCTGAGCGGAATTAACAACGTTTAACTCGCAAGCCCACCGCCCCGCCACCAAGAATGAAGCCCTCTGCGCAGACCTGTTTTCTAAATCGGGAAGCGCCCGACCCACCCCGCGGTGCGCCGGCGCATGCCCACCGACACGGAATTTCGTCATGGCCCACGCTCAGCACAACGCCGTCAGGGCGTCCGTCCCGCAACCCCGAAAAACCACCCCCGGCGGCCTTTCTCCCTGGCGCGAAAGCCTGGTCAAGCAAATGATCCTCGACGGCCTGAGCGACACCCTGGAAGTCACCGAACTCGCCCGCGCCTGCGCCCTGTCCCGCAGCCATTTCTCCCGCGCCTTCAAGTGCAGCACCGGCCTGTCGCCCCAGGAATGGATTCGCTGCCAGCGCATCGCCCGGGCCAAGCAACTGATCCGCAACACCGACCTGACCCTGACGCAGATCAGCCTGGAATGCGGCTTCTGCGACCAGGCGCACTTCTGCCACATCTTCACCCACAGCGAAGGCATCAATCCGTTCGCCTGGCGGTGCCGGGTCCTGGGCGCCCGCCCCTGCCTCGACCAGGCGAGCGCATAAGGCCGCGGCACGCTCGAGGGCCGACAATAAAAAACGCCGGGGGGCAAAACCTCCCGGCGTTTTTTCATGGATCAGGCGCAGGTCGCCGAACCACTCAGGCCTCGATGAACGCCAGCAGGTCGGCGTTGAGCTGATCCTTGTGGGTGTCGGTCAGGCCATGGGGCGCGCCTGGGTAGACCAGCAGCTTAGCGCCCTTGACCAGCTTGGCCGAGGCGATGCCGGCGGCTTCGATCGGCACGATCTGGTCGGCGTCGCCGTGCACCACCAGGGTCGGCACGTCGAACTTCTTCAGGTCTTCGGTGAAGTCGGTTTCGGAGAAGGCCTTGATGCAGTCATAGGCGTTCTTGTGGCCCGCCGTCATGCCCTGCATCCAGAACCAGTCGATCATGCCCTGGGACGGCTTGGCGCCAGGCTGGTTGAAGCCGAAGAACGGCCCGCTGGCGACGTCCTTGTACAGCTGCGAACGGTCGGCCAGGGACGCTTCGCGCAGGCCGTCGAAGACCTCGATCGGCAGGCCGCCGGGGTTGGCCGCGGTCCTGAGCATCAGTGGCGGCACCGCGGAAATCAGCCCGGCCTTGGCAACCCGCGCCGTGCCGTGGCGACCGATGTAGCGCGCCACTTCGCCACCGCCGGTGGAGAAGCCGAACAGCACCGCGTTCCGCAGGTCCAGGCGTTCGATCAACTGCGCCAGGTCGTCGGCATAGGTGTCCATCTCGTTGCCCGACCAGGGCTGGCTGGAACGGCCATGCCCGCGGCGGTCATGGGCGATGACCCGGTAGCCCCTGGATGCCAGGAAGATCATCTGTGCCTCCCAGCTGTCGGCATTCAGCGGCCAGCCATGGCTGAAGACGACGGGTTGGCCGCTGCCCCAGTCCTTGTAATAGATCTCGGTACCGTCGCGGGTGGTGAATGTGCTCATGGCGTTTTTGCTCCTTCAGGGGGTTGGGTGACTCAAATCGATGAATGGCCCAGGCGCTCGGCCAGGCGCGCCACCCGCTCGCCCAGGTGCGCGGCGGTGCGGCGGTCTTCCAGGGGCGGCGCGTGTTCGGGGGACTGTTCGACATTCGACTGGGCCATGGCGCCCAGGGAACTGCCGAGGCGATTCAACTGGCCATCGAATACCCCGCGGCTGGAGCGCGCCGGCAGCAGGTCGAGGCCGACCCAGATCATCGAGTGCTGGGCCGCGAAGACCGCCATCTGCACCAGGGTGTTGAGCTTGTCGCCACACAGGCAACCGGAATTGGTGAAGCCGGCGGCGAGCTTGTCGCGCCAGGGCTGGGCCAGGTAGAACGCCGCGGTGGCCTCCATGAACCCCTTGAACGGCGCCGAGGCGCTGCCCATGTAGGTCGGCGCGCCGAAGATGATGGCGTCGGCCTGGTGCAGGCACTCCCACTGCTCGTGCACCGCCTCCACCGGAATCAGCCGGCAGGCGCTGCCCAGGTGACTCTCCACCCCCTGGGCCACGGCTTCGGCCATGACCCGGGTATGGCCATAGCCACTGTGATAGACCACCACCACCTTGCTCATTCCGGCATCCTCCAGAGGTGTTCATCCCTTTTTCCTGCGCGCGGCACACCCGACCGTCCCTGCGGTTGGCGACCGTGAAGGTCTGGAGTTTTGGCCGTAGGGCGGACCCAGGGCGAGTTAAACGTTGTTAATTTTCAAGGGCCCAGGCACCGCCCCTGCCCGCTCGTCGCCAAGGCCGCGGCCAATAAATACGGGGCCCATCGCTGGCAAGAAGATTGCTGCGGCTAGCGCACTCGAGGCACGCCCGTCCGCGTTGCGTTGCGTTGTTCAGGAAACCTGAGGAACATGCTCGAAAACCGCGGGATAGAAGGCCGTGCCCTTCGTCCGCCCGCCCCGCGCAGGTGCCACGGGGAGGATAAAAAAAACAGCAACAGGAGTGAGCCGTTGACCCTACCCCCCGAACAGGCTGTGCATTTCGGCCCCTACCGGATCTACCCCGGGCAACGCCTGATCCTGGAAGCCGAGCGGCCCTTGCGCCTGGGCCGCCGCTCCATGGACATCCTGCTGATCCTGCTGGAACACGCCGGCGAAGTGGTCAGCAAGCAGCAACTGATCGCCCGGGTCTGGCCCAGGAGCGTGGTCGAAGACACCAACCTGCGGGTGCACATGGCGGCGCTGCGCAAGGCCCTGGGCGACGGCCAGGCCGGCCAGCGCTATATCGTCACCGTGGCCCAGCGCGGCTACAGCTTCGTCGCGCCCTTCGCCCTGGAGCCGTTCGCCCCCGAGCGCTTCGAGCAAGGCTCCAAAGCCCCTTCGGCCGAGCCGGGCGGGCATAACCTGCCGGTGCGCCGCACCCGCCTGATCGGGCGCCAGGCCCTGGTGGACAATGTGATGACGCAACTGGCGCGCCAGCGCTTCATCACCCTGGTCGGCCCCGGCGGCATCGGCAAGACCACCGTGGCCCTGCGGGTCGCCGAACAGCTGATCGGCCAGTACCGGGACGGCATCCGCCTGCTGGACCTGGCCCCGCTCAACGACCCACGGATGATCACCAGCCACCTGGCGACCCTGCTCGACCTGGCGCTGCACGACGACGAACCGCTGGCCAGCCTGGCGAACTTCCTGCGCGAGCGGCAGATGCTGCTGGTGATCGACAACTGCGAGCACCTGCTCGATGCCATCGCGCCGCTCTGCGAAAGCATCCTGCGCGCTGCACCACAAGTGCATGTCCTGGCCACCAGCCGCGAGAGCCTGCGGGCCGAGGGCGAATTCGTGCAACGCCTGGAGTCCCTGGATTGCCCACCGCCCATCGCGGTGCTGGACCGCGCCCAGGCCCTGACTTTCTCGGCCCTGCAATTGTTCGTCGAGCGGGCGATGGCCAGCCACGACAGCTTCGAACTGAGCCAGGACGAACTGCCCCTGGCGATCGATATCTGCCGGCGCCTGGACGGCATTCCCCTGGCCATCGAACTGGCCGCCGCCCAGGTCGGCAACCTGGGGCTCGCGGGCTTGCTCAGCCAGTTGCACGGCAGTTTCCGCCTGCTGACCCAGGGCTGCCAGGTCACCCCGGGCCGTCATCAGACCCTGCGCGCCACCCTGGACTGGAGCTTCGAACTGCTCAGCGCCTGCGAGCAGGCCTGCCTGCGCCGGCTGGGCGTATTCAGGGGCGGCTTCACCCTGCCATCGGCCGCGGCGGTGATCGTCGACGCGCACATCGAAGCCAGCGCGGTTTTTACCGCGATCACCCAGTTGGTGGCCAAGTCCCTGCTGAACGTGGAGGTCGGCGACGAGGAAGTGTTCTATCGCCTGCTGGACACCACCCGCAGCTATGCCCTGGAAAAACTCGAGCAGGCCGCCGAACTGCCGGCTACCCGCAGGCGCCACGCCGAGCGTTGCCTGGCCTTGATGCATCAGGCCCGGGACGACTGGGAGCAGACGCCCTCGACGCTGTGGGTCGAGCGGCACGCCCGCAGCCTGGAAGACATCCGCGCGGCACTCGACTGGGGCTTGAATGCCCAGGGCCCGCAACAGCTGGCGATCCACCTGGCCGCGGCCTCCGCACCGCTGTGGCAGGAGCTGTCGCTGCTCAAGGAACACGGCGGCTATGTGCGCCAGGCCCTGGCCCTGCTGCACGCGGCGGGCGAGGCCTGCCCGCGCCTGACCCAGGCCCTCAAGCTGGCCCTCGGCAGCGCCTGCTACCACACCCAGGGCAGCAGCACCGAGGCCATCGAGGCCTTCGTCGCGGCCAGGGCCCTGGCCGAAAGCACCGACGATGTGGCCGCCCAGCTCAAGGCGGTGTCCGGGCACATGGCGGTCAACCTCAGTTGCGGTCACTACCAACTGGCCCTGGAGCAAAGCCGGCAGTTCGACCACCTGGCGCGGCGCGGCGCCGGCCCGACCGCGATGTCCCTCAGCACCCAGCGCCTGCAGGTGCTGGCCCTGCACTTCGCCGGCGACCAACCACGGGCCCGGGACCAGGCCGAGCAAGTCATCCAGCTGATGGCCCAGAGCGGCAATCTGAGCCGCTTCACCCGCGGCTTTGGCGTGCAGTACGACCAGAGCGTCGCCGCCCTGACGATCCTGGCGCGGATCCTCTGGCTGCAAGGCCATCCGGAACAGGCCTGGCGCACCGCGCGCCAGGCCCTGGACATCGCCCTGCAGATCAACCACGGCACCTCTATCTGCTACACCCTGGCCCTGGCCGGCTGCCTGATCGCCCACTACAACGGCGACGCCGCGACCGCCCGCGAACTCCTGCGCCTGCTGCTGGAGCAGGCGCAGAAGCATTCGGTGCTGCTGTTCTACACCTGGGGCCGGCACTATGCGCAGGTCATCGAAGGCGCCCCGGAGTTCTCGCCGCCGCAATCCGGCACCGGGCTGATCGGCGAAATCATGGTGACCCTGGACGGCGCTTTCATCGACAACGCCTTGCTGCAACGGGCCGAAAGCGGCACCGCGGGCTGGAGCACGGCGGAGATCCTGCGCACCCGGGCCGAGGCGCTGCTGACCGACAATGCGCCTGACGCCGCCGAAGCAGTGCTGCACCAGGCGTTGGCAGTGGCCAGGGCCCAGAGCGCACTGACCTGGGAATTGCGCAGCGCCACCTCGCTGGCCCGGCTCTGGCAGCGCCAGGGCCAGGCCCGGCGCGCCCATGAGCTGCTCGAACCGCTCTACGCCCGCTTCACCGAAGGTTTTGCCACGCCGGACCTAACCCGCGTCCGGGAGCTGCTCGATGAGCTGCAACGACAGGTGCCTGACTGACAGCCAGCGGGCCTTGCCGATGGCGTGGGCATGCCGCCTTTCGAACACCCGCAATTGCCCGCTGTGTTCCAGCTTCTGCAGCGCGTAGGCGCGGGTAGTGTTGAGAAAGCGGTAATGCGTCGTGCCCTGGCCGGGCTCCACCACCAGCAGCGATTTGCGCGCCAGTTGCGCCATCACCTCGGCCACGCACTCGGGCCGCAGCACCGCACAGCTGATGACGTCGGTGGCGGCCTGCACAGTGAAGGCCATGTCGAACACCGCCAGGCGCTGCAACAGGCTTTGCTCCAGCGGGCTCAGCCGCTGATAGCTCCAGTCCAGGGCGGACTCGAGCGTCCGATGCCGGGCCACGGCGGTGCGCCGGCCCTGGGTCAGCAATTGAAAGCAGTTGTCCAGCTGCGCTTGCAGCCCCACCAGCGCCAGCGCATCGATCTGCGCCGCCGCCAGCTCGATGGCCAATGGCAAGCCATCGAGCCGCCGACAGATTTCGCGCACCGCGGCCAGGTCCTGTTCCCGCAAGGCAAAGCCTTGCTGGCGGGCCCGGGCACGGCTGACCAACAGCTGCACCGCCGAATGGCTCATGACTTCCGCCACGCTGTGCAACGACGAGGCCGGCGGCACCGACAAGGCCGCCAGGCCATGCACCGCCTCCCCCGAAACCCGCAGCGGTTCGCGGCTGGTGGCCAGGATCGACAGCCGTGGCGCCGAGGCCAGCAACGGCTCGACCACGGCCCGGCAGCGTTCGAGCAGATGCTCGCAATTGTCCAGCACCAGCAAGGCATGCCGGGTTGCCAGCGCCTCCAGGCCGGCGTCCAGTTCGAGGCTGTGCCTGAGGTGCTCGACCAATTGCGCCGGGTTGTCGATGCTCGCCAGGTCGATGAACCACACGCCGTCGCGGTAGTGCTGCAACAGCAGCTCGGCGACCTGCAGCGCGACCGTGGTCTTGCCGATCCCCGCCGGACCGACCAGGGTCATGAACCGGCGCACCGGCAACTGCCGGACCAGGCTGCCGACCACCGGGTCGCGACCGATGACCGGGGTCAACCGTGCCGGCAGGTTGTGCTGGGGCTTGTGCAGGCTCGCCAGCGCGACCGGCTCCCCTTGCGCCTCACGCCGCACCGGGGCGGTGAAGCAGTAACCGCGCTGCGGAATGTTGACGATGTAGCCTTGCCCGTCCTGGCCCTCGCCGAGGGCGCGGCGCAGGGCGGCGATGTGCACGCGCAGGTTGATGTCCTCGACCACCGAGTTCGGCCAGACACGAGCGATCAATTCGTCCTTGCCCACCACCTGGCCGGCGCGCTCGACCAGCACCCGCAGGATGTCCAGGGCACGCCCGCCCATGCGCAACGGCCGGTCGCCGTCCAGGACCAGCCGCTGCCGCAGGTGGAAGGCGTAGGGGCCGAACCGCAGCAGTCCGTCGCCGTTCAAATCTCTGATGCTGTTCATGCGTATCCACATGCTGGAAACCTGGCCGGCGCCAGGCTCCCGCACCTCCATTTCCGAGAGTTCCCCGGTATCTTGGCAGGCACCGATGACGGTACAACCGCCCTGGAGGGAGCGTCACGGCCATCGCGGTGCGCCAGACGGACAAGCCGGCGCTAGCTGAACTGTTCGCGGTACTGGGTGGGGGTCAGGCCGAGCTTTTCGCCGAACAGGAAGCGCATGTGCCGCACGCTGCCGAAGCCGCTTTTGTAGGCCACGGTCTTGAGCGGCAGGTCGCTGGTTTCCAGCAGGTTCCTGGCGCGGTCGATGCGCGCGCTTTGCAGGAACTCCATGGGCGTCATGTTCACCTCCCGGGCAAACACCCGGGCGAAATGCCGCGAACTCATGTTCGCCAGGCTGGCCATGCGCTCGATGCTGAAGGCTTCTTCCAGGTGTTCGAGCACATGGTTCTGCACCCGGGTCACCGGCGTCTCCTGCGGCGCCACCGTGGCCATCAACGGGCTGAACTGCGCCTGCCCGCCCTGGCGCTTCATCACCACCAGCAACACCTTGGCCACGTCCTGGGCGACTTTCTTGCCGTGGTCCCGGGCGACCACCGCCAGCGCCAGGTCGATGCCGGCGGTGACCCCGCCCGAGGTGATCAGGTTGCGATCCTCGACAAAGATCTGGTCGGTCTCCACCGTCGCCTCGGGGAAGGCCCGGATCAGGCGTTCCGTGTAGTGCCAGTGGGTTGTCACCCGATACCCGTCGAGCAAACCGGCATGCCCGAGGATGAAGGCCCCGGTGCAGATCGAGCCATAGACCGCCGAGCGGCGCACGGCCGCCGCCAGCCAGTCGAGCAAGGGGCGGTGCTTTTCGTTGTAGGCCCCCGGCCCGCCGGGCACCAGCAGCAGGTCATAGCTGCCGCGCGCCTGGTCGATATGCAGATCGGCCTGCACCTTGACGCCGTTGGAAGCGCGCAACGCGCCGTGCTCGGTACCGATTGTCGAGAGCTGGTAATGGTCCTTCGGCTCCAGATAACGGTTGGCGATGGAAAACACCTCCATGGGCCCGGCCATGTCGAGCAGGAGAAAGTCTGGAAACAACACCATTGCCACGGTTTTCATGGGTAAATATCACTGATATCAAAGGGTTGGAAGCATAACGCCGACCCTGGACATTATGCCCGGACGGCGCGCGCTCATCGGGCAAGAATACGTGATTCATCGCACAAAATTGTCAACCTGAACAGGACAGTATTTCAGTTTCCATCTACTTATTGCGCCGCAGGGTAAACATTAGCCTTCTCCTCAACCGGACGAATTCCCGTTCCGACAGGAGATTCCCTCATGCTGACCCTTCGCAAAGCCTCTGATCGCGGCGCCGCCAACCACGGTTGGTTGAAGTCGTTCCACACCTTTTCCTTCGCCAACTATCGCAACCCGCGGGAGCAGGGTTTTTCCGACCTGCTGGTGATCAACGACGACCGGGTCGCCGCCGGCAAAGGCTTCGGCCAACACCCGCACCGGGACATGGAGATTTTCTCCTATGTGCTCGAAGGCGCCCTGGAACACAAGGACACCCTGGGCACCGGTTCGGTGATCCGCCCTGGCGACGTGCAACTGATGAGCGCCGGCAGCGGCGTGGCGCACAGCGAGTACAACCACTCGGCCACCCAGCCGGTGCACTTCCTGCAGATCTGGATAGTGCCGGACGTCAGCGGCGCCAAGCCACGTTACCAGCAAGAGCATTTCAGCCCACGGCAAAAACGCGGCCGCCTGCAACTGATCATCTCCCCCGAGGGGGCCGACGGTTCGCTGCAGGTGCGCCAGGATGCGCGGGTGTATGCCGGGCTGATCGACGGCCAGGAAAGCGCCACCCTCAAGCTCGACGCCAACCGCTACGCCTACGTGCATGTGGCCCGCGGCTCGGTCGACCTCAACGGCCTGCTCTTGCAGGAAGGCGATGGTGTGCGGGTCCGCGAGGAACAGGCGCTGACTTTGAGCAAGGGCGTGGATGCCGAAGTGCTGGTGTTCGATCTGCGTGCGCAGGAACTGCCGGAAATGCCGTGACCGGCACCGGCCCGGGGGCTTGCGTCCCCGGGCCTTTTTTCGACGTTGACAGGCGCCCAGGGGCCGGTGGAAGCCCTCGACCGCAGCGGCTGACAGCCGCTAGCGCCTATTCGTTCGCGTCAACCAGCCTGACCGAGTTGCACAAGGGGCGTTCGCCTTTTTCCCCTGCCCCTCTGCGGCCGTTCGACGGGTGTGCGATGCCCTCCCGCCTCAAAACGTCTGCGCTGCTCCCTGCCTTCGCGCCCCATCCAGCAACGCATCCACCACCGCCCGCGCCATTTCCACCGAATGAATCATCGACCAGATCAAGCCCCGCTCGATCCCGCTGGCACTGGTGATCTCATCCGCCGTCTCCTCGGCGCACTTGAGCAACAACGACACATGCAACAACGCCTCCTCGGCGCTGACGCCAGGGCGAACGGCGAATAGCGGACGGCCGTTGCCGTCATGACAACCGAACGTGCTGCTGCCGGTTTCCTGCAAAGCACGGTGCAAAGGCTCACCCTCAACGCGACTTTCCAGTGCCTGAAGAAGGGTTTGATTGGGAATTTCCAGCTGAACTATTTGTTCGCGGCTGGGCGAAAGAATGGGCGGATCGGGGACGATCTTTTTCATGACGCGGCTCCTTCTTTGATGAAGACCGCCAGCATCACTTGCAGATGATGGGTGGCGGCTACGTGCAGGTCTGCAAGACCGGGAAGAAGAAGCAAACCCGGCAGACCCGAAAGTCTCCCGCACGCAGCCACCATAAATCGAGCTGACATCTCAACGATTCCGTGTGTGCGTCTAGCGCTTCTTGCTTGTTCGGGCTTGCAGTCCCGATCGCTGATTTTGCAGCAACCGGGGCAGCCTAGCCCCGAACATTCAACAGGCACAAGACGCCAAAACCGCAGAAATGTAACCCGGCGATTCTCTCGGAAATGCCCTACAAATCAAAGAGAAAAGCCGCTCAAGCCACGAGCTTTTTTCGCGAGCAATCGAGCGTCGACCGGCTGCTCCTACAAAGGCCAAATGCACAACCTGAGAACGCCCAATCGCTGTAGCCGCTGCCGCAGGCTGCGATCGACCGCATAGCGGGCGCTGGGTCTTGAGACCGCTGGAGGACCTTCGGTCCTATCGCAGCCTGCGGCAGCGGCTACAGGTACGTGAAAGCCCGCATCCGACCACCAGATGCCCCTTCAGCCCTGCCCCTTGAGCAAATGACGAATCCGGATCTTCACCCCGTCGCTCTGGAAGCGGCGGGCGGCGGCCTCGATCTTCAGCTCGGCGCGGGTCACCCGCTCGTGGTGGCGCAGGTGGCCGACCCAGGATTCGTCGAAGAACATCTCGCACCACAGGCGCGGGTTTTCGCTGTCCTGCAGCAGGCACCAGGAAAACGAACCGTTGCGCTGGCGCATGCGCCGCACCGGGTTCATTGCCTGCTGGAAGGCCTGGGCGTGTTCGGGGGCGATGTCGTATTCCAGGCTGATCATCACCGGCCCGCGTTCCAGGTCCTGGTCGGCGCCGAGCAGCGGTTGCGGCCAGTGCAGCGACGGCGCCAGGTCTTCGGCGCTGCGCTGGGGCAAGCCGACCCGCCAGGTCAGCCCGACCCCGGCCAGCAGCACCGCTGCCGCCAGGCTCAGGGCAACGCTCATGGACAACAGGCTGGCCACCCAGCCCCAGAGCAACCCGCCCAGGGCCATGCTGCCGAAGAACATCAGGATATACACCGCCAGCGCTCGTGCCCGCACCCAGGCCGGCACCGAAGTCTGGGCCGCCACCTGGAAACTCGAGAGCACGGCGATCCAGGCGCCGCCGCTGATCAGCATCACCGGGATCAACAGATAGAAGTCGCGCAGCCAGGCCAGGGCGAACAGCACCAGGGCGTAGGTCACGCTGGCCAGCGCCACCAGGCGATCCACCGCCAGGCGCTGGCGCAGCTTTGGCAACAGCATCGCCCCCAGCACCGCGCCAAGGCCGACGCTGCCGAGCAACACGCCGAACTGGGTCGCGCTGCCCTGCAACTCGCCGCGCACGATCAACGGCAGCAAGGACATGCCGGCGCTGGCGCCGAAGAAGAACCCCAGGGTGCGAATCAGCACCCGTTGCAGCGGATGGGAACTGCGGGCGTAGCGCCAGCCCACGCGGATCGCACTGAACAGCCGCTCCGCCGGCAACACCGCGACCTTCGGCTCGCGCCGCCAGCAGGCGAGCACGGCGATCACCGCGAAGAACGACAGCGCATTCACCGCGAAGGTCGCCCAGGGCCCGGCCAGACTCACCAGGACCCCGGCGATGGCCGGGCCGACGGCGCGCGCCACGTTGGTCCCGACGCTGCTCAAGGCGATGGCCGCGGGCAATTCGCCGGCGGGCACCAGTTCCGGGGTCAGGGCCGACCAGGCCGGCATCATCAGGGCCGTGCCGATGCCCATGGCCAGGGTCAACAGCAGCAACAAGGGCACCGTCATCAGGCCGCTGAGGGTCAGGAACGCCAGGAGCATGGCGACGCTGGCCATCCAGCCCTGCACCAGCAACAGGTAGCGGCGCTTGTCGACGATATCGGCCAGCGCCCCCGCCGGCAGCGCGAGGAAAAACATCGGCGCCGCGGCGGCCACCTGCACCAGCGCCACCGTCATCGGGCTGGCCGACAGCGAGGTCATCAGCCAGCCGGCGCCCACCTCGTGCATCCAGGTACCGATGTTCGAGGCGATGCTGGCCAGCCACAGCCCGCGAAACAGGCCATGCTTGAGCGGGCTCCAGGGCGAAAGGGAGGCCGCGCTACGGGAGGAATCGAGGGTCTGTTTCATGACGGTCCTTGAGTCGTGGGAACGCTGTGCAGTCCGGATGTTTTTTACCGCTAACGACCATCGGCCGAGGCAAGCGGGTTGCGTCGGCCGATGGTCGTTGGCGACAGCCTTACTTGACCTGCCGCTGCGGCGCCTTGTGCACCATGGTGTAGGCGTAATCCACGCCCATGCCGTAGGCGCCGCTGTGCTCGCGCACCAGGTCCATCACCGCGTCGTAGGTGTCCTTGTGCGCCCAGTCGCGCTGGAACTCGAGCAGCACTTGCTGCCAGGTCACCGGCACCGCGCCGGCCTGGATCATGCGCTGCACCGACATGTCGTGGGCTTCCTGGGTGGTGCCGCCGGAAGCGTCGGTGACGATGTACACCTCGTAGCCTTCGGCCAGGGCTTCCAGAGCCGGGAAGTTCAGGCAGACCTCGGTCCACAGCGCGGCCATGATCAGTTTCTTGCGCCCGGTAGCCTTCACCGCGTCCACCAGTTTCTTGTCCTCCCAGGAGTTCATCGAGGTGCGCTCGATCGGCTGATGGTCGGGGAACACGCTGAGCAGTTCCGGCCAGATGTAGCCGCTGAAGCTCTCGGTTTCCACCGAAGTGAAAATGGTCGGCACGTTGAAGATCTTCGCCGCCTTGGCCAGGCCCACGGTGTTGTTCTTCAGGGTCTGGCGGTCGATCGACTGCACGCCGAAGGACATCTGCGGCTGGTGGTCGATCAGGATCAGGGCGGAGTTGGTTGGGTTGAGCAGTTCACGGATAGACATGGCGCGTTCCTTTTGCTGTCGAGTAGGTTCAAACGTTGAGTGGCACAATTCGGGAGCTCGGCGCGGGTTCCGCTGTGGGAGGCTTTGCTGCCGGCTTGGTGGCTAATTTAGGGGTCAAAACAAAAAGGGACAATCCAACAAAATAGAGAATCATTGATTCCAAAATAGAGACAATTTAAAAACTGCCGCAGCGCCCACTGCGAACCGCACCTGCCGCCTGCCTGCCCGCGCAAACGGCCGAACGCAGCACAGCCGTACAATCCCCGCGCAGTGCAATACGCAACCATGCTTCGCCTCGATCCGATGGCCACGCCGAGCGGACGCGGGCAGACCGAAGGCGTGCCGGCAGCTGCCGGACCCGCGGCCAGCCGCGTCCTGGACCACCCACCTTGACGCGGGAAATCAGCATGCTGCTTGCCTCGAAACACCTCACCGCCCCCGGGCCGATGCGCATCCGCCTGACGCCGCTGTGGCTGCTCGCCTTGCTCAGCGGCGGCGCCCCGGCGCTGGCGGCACAGAGCGCACAGGACACCCCCGGTTTCCTTGAGGGGGCGAGCCTTGAAGTGCTCAGCCGCAACTTCTACCTCAACAACGACTATCGCTCCCCGACCCCGGCCGGCAAGAGCTACAAGCAGGAATGGGCCCAGGGCTTCATCGCCTCGTTCGCGTCCGGCTTCACCCCCGGCGCCCTCGGCGTGGGGGTCGATGCCCACGGCTTCCTGGGCTTGAAACTGGACGGCGGCAAGGGGCATTCCGGGACGGGCCTGTTGCCGCTGGATCATGACGGGCGCAGCGAAGGCAGCTATTCCAGCGCCGGCGGCGCGCTGAAGTTCAAGGCCTCGCGGACCACCCTGGCGCTCGGTGAAATGAGCGTGGCGACCCCGGTGTTCGACACCGCCGACAAACGCCTGCAACCGGAATACGCCAGTGGCCTGCTGCTCTCCAGCCGGGAACTCGAAGGGCTCGACCTGCAGGCCGGTCACTTCAACGCCTTCAAGAACCAGGACGCCTCCACCGCCAAGGGCGACTTTTCCGGCTACGGGGCAACCACCCGCCACGCCAGCATCGACTTCATCGGCGCCGACCTGTTCGCCGGCCAGGCGCTGGGTGGCGCCCTCTACGCCTCGGAGCTGAGCGACACCTGGCGCCAGTACTACGCCAACCTGCATGCCAGCCTTGGCCAGTGGTTCCTCGACGGCAACCTGTACCGCACCCGCGACCAGGGCCAGGCCGCGGCCGGCGCCATCGACACCACGGCCTACAGCCTCTCCGGCAAATACCGGATCGACGCCCAGGCATTCACCCTGGCCTATCAAAAAATCCACGGCGATACGCCCTTCGACTTCGTCGGCGGCGACTCCATCTACCTCGCCAACTCGATCAAGTACGCCGACTTCAATGGCCCGGGCGAACGCTCCTGGCAAGCGCGCTACGACCTCGACCTGGGCGCCCTGGGCATTCCCGGCCTGAGCTTCATGGCGCGCTATGTGAGCGGTCGCGGCGTCGACGGCAGCCACGCGCCCCAGGGCGGCGCCTACAACCCCTTCGATCCCGCCAGCGGCACCTACAGCCCGCAACAGGGCCGGGGCGGACGCCATTGGGAACGCGACCTGGACCTGCACTACATCGTGCAGTCGGGTCCGGCCAAGGACCTGTCGCTGCAACTGTCCCACGTCAGCCACCGGGCCAACGCCGCCCAGGCCGGCGACGACATCGACCGGCTGTACATCGTCATTCAGTACCCGCTCAAGCTCGGGCCGTTCTGATCCTGCGCGGTGGGCCGAGCCTGCTCGGGCCGTGCGCCGGGCAGGCCCGTTGGCAGCGGCCAGATGACGGCTAACCCAAGGCATGGGCCACCTGCGCGTCTGGCACCGTCACGTCCCGCAACACCCGCGCCAGCAAGGCGCCGGGCTGGGCGCCCGAGACCCGGGTGTCGCCGATGCGAAAGGCTGGCAGCACCCCGCCCGACCAGTCCGCGGCATCGCGCTTGTGGCACTGCAACGCAGCCCGTCCTTCACCACTGCGCAGGTAGTCGAGCAGCCGCTCCTGCTCGCGCTTGCCGTCCCCGCCCAGCTCCGCGAGCACCCGCGCATCGCCAATATCGCGGCCCTCGCAGAAATAGGCACGGAAGATCCGCGCGAACAGCGCGGCGCAGTCGCCACCGCGGGCGGCACGCTCGAGCATCAGGCTGTGCGCCGGGTCGCTGTCGACCAGGCGCTCGATTCGCTCGAAGGCAAAACGCAGCCCCAGCGCCTGGCCGGCCCGGGTGATCTGCGCTTCGAACAACCGGCTGCGCGCCAGGCTGCCGAACCGGCGCCGGGCGTACTCGCCCTGCTCGATGCGGCTGGCGGGAAGATCAAACGTGGAGCGGCTCGGCACATAGACGATCGGCCGTGGCCGGTGCGCCGCCGCCATGGCCTGGCGCAGGTTCAGCTCGCCGATCCAGCACCAGGGATTGATGAAGTCGTACGCCAGATGAATGACGTTACCCATAGCGACCACCTTGCTTCTACCAATGATGGCCAGACTCTAGGCGCGCACCTGCCGGACGAGTAGCCACAGGGCGCGCAACGCTGTCTTGCTCGAGACCTGGGCGCGGCTCAGGCGGCAAGGATTTCCTCGAGGAACTCGATAAACACATTGATGCGACTGGAGCCGCGATGGTTGGGCAGGTACAGCGCGTTGATGCAGGTGCTGGCGGTGCCGGGATTGACCTCGTACTGCTCCAGCACGCGGGTCAGGCGACCCTGGCCGACATCGTCGCGCACCAGCCAGTCGGCCAGCAGCGCCACACCACCACCGGCCAGCGCCGCCTCGCGCAGGATGTCGGCGTTGTTGCTCTGCAAGCGTCCCTGCACCCCCAGGCGCTGGGGGTTTTCGTCGCCCTGGAAGGTCCAGTCCTGGTGCACGCCGCCATAGTCGAACCGCAGGCACTGGTGCTCCAGCAGGTCGCTCGGCTGGCGCGGCAGGCCGGTGCGTGCCAGGTAGTCGGGGCTGGCCACGACCCAACGCTGGAAGTCGCCGATCTTCTTGCTGACGATGTCATCGCTGACCACCGAGGAACCGAGGCGCACCGAGACATCGATACGCTCACTGATCAGGTCGCTGACCCGGTCGCTCAACGACAGGCTGATCTCCAGCCCCGGATGGCGTTCGAGCAGGCGCCCCAGGTGCGGGGCGATGATGCGCCGGCCGAACTCCACCGGAACGCTGGCCCGCAGATGCCCCTGGGCTTCGCTGCCACGATCGGCGACGCTGGCGTCGGCTTCGTCGATGGCCTCGAGAATCGCCACGGCCTTGTCGAAATAGGCCTGCCCGGCGAGCGTGACACTGGTGTTGCGCGTGGTGCGATTGAGCAGGCTGGCGCCCAGCTCGCTTTCCAGCCCCGCCACCTGCCGCGTCACCGAAGACGTCGACAGACCGAGCTTGCGCGCCGCCGATGAGTAGCCGCCACAGCGCACGGTTTCAACAAACATCTTCAGCGCCAGCAACTTGTCCATAAGCCGATTCCGCGAGCAAAAAATCAATCGAAGGACTATGCCTGAGGGTGCATGAAGTGTCTTGTATGGTTGTGCTCAAGCGCCGCGGCCCGCGCCCTGGGGCATTCAACGTGGCTCACCCCTGGCGGTACCGACGGCTGAGAAACAGCAGCAGCGCCAAGCCAGGAACCGCGGCAATCAAAGTCGCCGACAGGCTCCATCCCACCTGCTCATACAGCGGGCTGGCCACCAGCGAGCCCAGGGCGCCGCCGACGAAGATGCTGGTCATGTACACCGCATTCAGGCGCGCCCGGCTGTGGGGGTCGATGGCGTACACCTCACGCTGGCCAAGCACCATGTTCAACTGCACGGCAAAATCCAGCAGCACCGCGCACACCACTAGCCACAGGTAGCCACTGCCCGGCAGCGCCCCTATCAGCAGGGACAGCGGCGCCAGCAACAAGGCCACGAGAGTGCCGCGCTGGCCATGCCCGGCGTCGGCCAGCCGGCCGGCGATAGGCGCCGCGATCGCCCCCACCGCGCCCACCAGGGCGAACACCGCCACCTGTGCCTGGCTGAAGCCGTGCTGGCGAATCAGCTCGATGGGCACGATGGTCCAGAACAGGCTGAAGCTGGCGAACAACAAACCCTGGTACAAGGAGCGCTCACGCAGGCCGGCATGGCGGCGCGCAAGGGCGAAGACCGAGCCGATCAACTCGCCATAGGAAGACTGATGCGTCGGCATGCGCCGTGGCAGGGCAACGGCCATGACGCAGGCGATCACCGCCATCAGGCCCGCGGCGCTGAAGAACACCCCGCGCCAGCCGAACGCCTGGGCCAGCAGGCTTGACAGCGGGCGCGACAACAGAATGCCCAGCAGCAGCCCGCTCATGATGTTGCCGACCACCCGCCCGCGGCTTTCCTCGGGTGCCATGTGCGCGGCCAACGGCACCAGAATCTGCACCGCCACCGAAGTCAGGCCGATGAGCAACGACAACGCCAGGAACAGCGAAGGTGACTCAGTAAAGCCCGCGGCGATCAGGCACAGGCTCACGGCCAGCGTGAACCCCACCACCAGGCGGCGGTTTTCCATCAGGTCGGCCAGGGGCACCAACAGCAGCAGGCCTGCGGCGTAGCCGAGCTGGGTCAGCGAGACAATCAGGCTGGCATGGGCATTCGACAGGCCGATCTGCGGGGCGATCAGCTCGACGATCGGCTGGGCGTAGTAAAGGTTGGCGACGACCGCGCCACAACAGAAGGCCAGCAAGGCCACCAGGGCGCCAGAAAGGGTGGCGGACCGTTCGCCCTTCACCGCCGTGCTGGCCGTCGTTGCAAAATTGCCGGTAGGCATGGTGAAACCTCGTTCGCGTGGAGAAAAGTTTCGCCAAGGCTAGGCGCGACGCTCAATCGGGAGAATCCACCGCCGGGGCAATTGAGCAATGCGCATCACGCAACGATCCCGGCGTTGCCGATGACGCAAAAGGTCTTTGCGCGGTTTGCCAATACCGCCGTCCACCCCCCTTCTCTACCCTTGGGCACTTGCCACGGGGCGGTCCGTCACCGCACTGCGCTTCGGCTCAAGGAGACTTCCATGACCTCGACTGCATCACTGTCCGCCCGCGCGGATTCCACGGACCAATGAAGGGTGACCCGATGAACGCCAGGCAGCTGTGGCTGGGCGCCGTGGTTCTCGCCACGGCAGGCGCGATAGGCGCCGCGCTGTTGATGTGGCGCCCGGCGATCGCGCCGGCCGAACCGCCACAACGCTTCGATGCCGCCCAGGTGCAACGCGGCGCGCGGGTCGCCGAAGCCGGTGATTGCGCGGTGTGCCATACCCGCCCCGGCGGCCGCTACCTGGCCGGCGGGCTGGCGCTGGTGACGCCGTTCGGCACGCTCTACAGCACCAATATCACCCCGGATGCCGAGACCGGGATTGGCCAATGGTCATTGCCGGCCTTCGAGCGGGCGATGCGCGAAGGGGTCGCCCGCGACGGGCACTTGCTGTATCCGGCCTTCCCTTACGCCTACTACCGACGCATGACGGACCGGGACATCACGGACCTCTACGCCTATCTGATGAGCGGCCCCGCCGTGCATTCGCCGGCCATGCAGAACCGGATGAATTTCCCGATGAACATCCGCCCGCTGGTGTCGTTCTGGAACCTGCTGTTCCTGCACGCGGAGCCCTTGGCGCCCGTGGCGCAGCAATCCGCAACCTGGAACCGTGGCCGCTATCTGGTCGAAGGCCCCGGCCATTGCGCCGGCTGCCATTCTCCGCTCAACCCGCTGGGCGCCGAGCAGTCTGCCCAGCATCTTGGCGGCGGCATAGTGGACGGCTGGCAGGCGCCGTCCCTGCTGGGCCTGGCCAACCGCGCCGCGCCCTGGAGCCGCGAGCAACTGGCGGGCTACCTGCGGGCTGAGGTGGTCGAGGGCCATGGCACCGCCGCCGGGCCGATGCGCCCGGTCAGCCTCAGCCTGGGCAACACGCAGACCAGCGACGCCGAGGCGATTGCCGACTACCTGCTGAGCCTCAAGGACCCCGCTCCCGCCGCACCCGCTTCAGCCACCGCGCGCCCCACTGAAGTGGTCGAGCAGGCGCCTGGCGCCCAGTTGTTCCAGAGCGCCTGTGCCGGTTGCCATGGCCCGGCCGCACCGATGCGCCAGATCGATGGGCGCCCGGCCCTGGAGCGGACATCGGCGCTGCATGCCTCAAGCGCGCGCAACTTTCTCAAGACCGTGCTCGAAGGCGTGCCCGCCACCCCGGGGTTGCCCGGCCCGGTCATGCCGCCCTTCACCGCCAGCCTGGACAATCAGCAGCTGGCGGCACTGGCCTCGTTCCTGCGCGAACAGGCCAGTCCGGGCCAGCCGTGGGCCGACCTTTCTTCCACCCTTCACGAATTACGCCAGGAGGCGCAATGACCCACATGACCCTCAACGTCAACGGCTCGCCCCATGCGCTGGAGCTGGAGCCCGACATGCCGTTGCTGTATGCCCTGCGCAATCACCTGGGGCTCAATGGCGCCAAGTACGGTTGCGGCCTGGGCCAATGCGGAGCCTGCACGGTGCTGGTGGATGACCGACCGGTATTTTCCTGCCTGACGCCCTGCAGCGGCCTGGAGGGCAAGGCCATCCGCACGGTGGAGAGCCTGGGTACGGCGGAGCGCCCGGGGCCTTTGCAAAAAGCCTTTATCGAGGCCCAGGCCGCCCAGTGCGGCTACTGCATCGCCGGCATGCTGATGCGCGCCCAGGCGCTGCTGGAGCGCGACCCTCATCCGGACGAAGCCACCATTGGCGAGCATATGGCGAGCAACCTGTGCCGCTGCGGCACCCACCTGCGGATCATCGACGCCATCGGCCGCGTGGCCAGGCAAGAGCGGAGCGCCCCATGACCCGGCACCATGAAGTCGACCAGGGGCGCCGCGCGTTCCTGCGTGGTGGCGCGCTGGTGCTGGCGTTCACCCTGGTCCCGGCGGTGCGCCAGGCGCTGGCCGACAGCGAAGTCGATACCCTCGGCACGGTAGTACTGGCGCCCGATCTCCCGGGCAGCCTGCGCACCAACCCCTACCTCGATGCCTGGATCCGCGTCGCGGCCGAAGGCGTCACCGTCTACACCGGCAAGGCCGAATTGGGTACGGGGGTGAAAACCGCGCTGTTGCAGATTGCCGCCGAACGCCTGGACCTCGCGCCAGGCGCGATCACCCTGCTTACCGCGGACACCGCCCTGACCCCTAACGAAGGCTACACCGCCGGCAGCCACAGCATTTTCGACAGCGGCACGGCCCTGTTCAACGCCGCGGCCCAGGTCCGGCAATTGCTGCTGGATTCGGCCGCGCGCAGCTGGGCCGTCGACGCCGCGCTGCTGACGACGCACGAGGGCCAGATCCAGGGCCCGGCCGGGCAGCGCATGCCCTATGCCGAGGCGGTCAAGGGCGTGGACCTGCACCACTATGCGCAGGCGCAATCGCCCTCGACGCCGCCGTCCGCGTTCAAGCTGATCGGCCACTCGCTGCCTCGCCTGGATATCCCAGCCAAGGTCAGTGGCGGCGCCGCGTTCGTCCAGGACCTGCGCCTGCCGGGCATGCTGCATGCCCGGGTGATCCGCCCGCCCCGCCCTGGCTGCCGCCTGGAAGCCTTCGATGCCGAGGCGCTAAAGGCCCTGCCCGGCGTGGTGCGGGTGGTGCAGGACGGTAACTACCTGGCGGTGGTCGCCCGAGATGAGTGGCAAGCCATCAAGGCGATGCGCAGCGGCTATGAGCAGGCCCGCTGGAGCGCTGGAGAGGCGATCCCCGAAGCGCGGGACATCCACGCGCTACTGACCCGCCTGCCCGCGCGCCGCTACCCGATCAGCCATGAAGGCAACCCGGCGGTCGGCGCCAGCACCCGCTATCGCGCGCGGTTCAGCAAGCAGTACCTGATGCACGGTTCCATCGGCCCGTCCTGCGCCGTGGCCTGGTTCAAGGACGGCGTGCTCACGGTCTGGACCCACACCCAGGGGGTCTACCCGCTGCGCGCGGGGATCGCCGAGATGGTCGGGCTAGCGCCGGAGCGGGTGCGCTGCATCCATACCGAGGGCTCCGGGTGCTACGGCCACAACGGCGCGGACGATGCGGCGGCCGATGCCGCGTTGATCGCGATGCGGCTCGCCGGCACGCCGGTGCGCGTGCAGTGGATGCGCGAGCAGGAAAACCTCTGGGAGCCCTACAGCTGCGCCATGCTCACCGAGGTCCAGGCCAGCCTCGACGCCCAGGGCCGATTGCAGGACTGGGCCTATGAGCTGTGGACCACGCCGCACAACGAACGCATCGTCAATGCCGGCCGCTTGATTCCCGCGCGGCTGTTGGCCCGGCCATTCGTTTCCGCGCCGTCGATCCCCATTGCCCAGCCCGAAGGGGATGGCGATCGCAACGCCGTGCCGCTGTACACCCTGGCGTCCACCCGCATCGACATGAACTTCGTCACCCGCATGCCGTTTCGCACCTCCGCCATGCGCTCGCTGGGGGCCCACATCAATATCTTCGCCATCGAAGCCTGCATCGATGAACTGGCCACCCGGGCCGGCGCCGATCCGGTGGCCTTGCGCCTCGCCCACCTGAGCGACCCGCGGGCACGGGCGGTGGTCGAACGGGTGCGGGACGCCAGCGGCTGGCCGCACAAGGGCAAGGAGCCCGGCGCAGGCATCGGCTTCGCGTTTGCCCGCTACAAAAACATCATGGGCTACTGCGCCATCGCCGTCCTGCTGCGGGTGCATCCACAGACCGGCGAGGTGCAGCTCGATCGAGTGGTCACAGCGGTGGACGTGGGCCAGATCGTCAACCCCGATGGCCTGCGCAACCAGGTGGAAGGCGGCATCGTGCAGTCCGCCAGCTGGACCCTGTTCGAAAAGGTCGGCTACGACCCGGGCGGCGTGCGCAGCTACGACTGGAGCGGTTATCCGATCCTGCGTTTTCCGCAGTTGCCTCGGCAGGTCGAGGTGCATTTGCTCGATCAGCCGGGACAGCCATTCCTCGGCGCCGCCGAGATCGTCCAGGGCCCCATGGCCGCCGCCATCGGCAATGCCGTGGCCAATGCCACCGGCCGGCGCTGGCTGAACCTGCCCCTGACCCGCTCCGAGCAGCCGGCCTAGCCTGGAGTCCGGCGCAGGGCCGGGCCGCTGCTTCGGCGGCGGCCCTTTCGCAGTCTGCCAAGGCATCGAGGATCGAGCGGGCCAATCGCCGCGCCCGCCATCGACTGCCCGCCCGCCGCGCCATGCACCCGTCGCCCTTCAGGACGTTGCGTTTCACGCAATGCAGCGTAGAGCGGCGGCTGGATTATCAGCCACGGCCCGGCGGATTAGGTTAGAGCCCAACAAAGACACGCAAATCGGCAATCACCTGTTGTTCAACCAGGCACCGTCCGCCTGAGCACCCACGGCATCCCGATCGATGCCCTCATAAGGAAATACCCATGACTCAGCACCTGTTCCAACCCCTTGCGGTCGGCCCCTACACCCTGGCTCACCGCGTGGCCATGGCCCCACTGACCCGCTCCCGCGCCGGCCAGCCGGGCGACCTGCCCACCGCCATGAACGCCGAGTATTACCGGCAACGCGCGAGTGCCGCGCTGATCGTTACCGAGGCCACGCAGATTTCCCGCCAGGGCCAGGGCTACGCCTGGACCCCAGGGATCTACAGCGATACCCAGGTGGCGGCCTGGCGCCAGGTGAGCACCCAAGTGCACGAAGCCGGCGGGCTGATTTTCATGCAGCTGTGGCATGTGGGGCGTGTCTCTCACCCGAGCTTCCAGCCCGACAACGCCCTGCCGGTGGCGCCCAGCGCACTGCCGGTTCCAGGCAAGACCTTTATCGTCGACGACGAGGGCAACGGCGTCTGGGGCGATGTGCCGGTGCCGCGCGCCCTGCAAGTGGCGGAGATCGCGCAGATCGTCGACGACTATCGGCGCGCGGCGCGTAACGCCCTGAAGGCCGGCATGGACGGCGTGGAAATCCACGCAGGCAACGGCTACCTGCTCGACCAGTTCATCAACAGCAACAGCAATCAGCGCGAGGACGCGTACGGCGGCAGCGTGGAAAATCGCGCCCGGCTGTTGCTGGAGGTCGTGGAGGCCGTCGCCGATGAGGTGGGCGCCGAACGAGTGGCGGTACGCCTCACTCCCATGGGTCGCTTCATGGGCATGGGCGACGCAACGCCCGAGGCCACCTTCGGCCATATCGTCCGCGCCCTGAACCGCTGGCCCCTGGCCTATCTGCACCTTGTGGAACCGGCCGTGGTCGGCACCGTCAAGGACGAGAACTTCGACCCGCGCTGGGACGCGATCATCGGGCAACTGCGCTCAGAGTGGAACAGCGTGCTGATGCTCGCCGGCGGCTACGATCCGCAATCGGCGGAGCAGGCCCTGGCCGCCAACCGCGCCGACCTGATCGCCTTTGGCAGGCCCTTTTTAGCCAACCCCGACCTGCCCCGGCGGATCCGCGACGGGCTGGCGCTGAATGCCCCCGACCCAAGCACCTTCTTTGGTGGCGATCAGCGCGGATACATCGATTACCCCGTTCATCCATAAGGAGCGTTCCCGGTAACCCTGCTCCCGGGTTCATCGAGTCGGCCGCGCTTGCGAGGGTGGCCGATACCCGGCGTGCAAAGGGCCGCTTCGGCTTATCGGGGTTCCTCGGGGCCGGTTCCGCCTGCCGGGACGGACGCGATAGCCTGCCGCAGCGTTTCAAGGGTTGCAGGCTTGAACAAGACCTGGTCCATCCCGGCGGCCATGCAGCGCTCCACGGCGCTCGCCTCGATGCTGGCCGTCAGGGCAATGATGCGACAGCGTGGCAGGCCGCTGTGGGACTCCTCCCAGCGGATCCGCCTGGCGAGTTCGAAGCCGTCCATCCTGGGCATCATGCCGTCCGTGAGCACGATGTCGAAGTCCGCGCTCAGCCAGCGCTTGAAGGCTTCCTGCCCGTCTTCCGCAACCACGACCCGATGCCCCAGGGTCTCAAGCTGGGTGTTGAGGGTGACGCGATTGAAGGCGTTATCTTCGGCCAGCAAGATGGACAGTGGCTGCACTTGGGCAGAAACGGGCTGGGCCTGCTGCGCAGCTTCGCCCTCGACAGCGGCTGGAGGGTCGCAGATGGGCAGGCTCAATTCGAGGCTGAAGCACGACCCTTTGCCAGGTTCGCTACGCGGGTTGATCTGACCCCCCATCAGTTGCACCAGGCGGCGGCTGATGTTCAGTCCCAGGCCGCTTCCGGACATCTGCTCAGTGCCTGGTACGCCCACCTGGGAGAAGGGTTTGAACAGCTTGCCCATGTCCTCGGCACAAATGCCGACGCCCGTATCGATGACATCGAGGTCCAGGCACAAGCTGTCCCCCTCACGGCGGGTACGGGCCTGCAGGGTGACGCCGCCGCGCTCGGTGAACTTGATGGCGTTGCTGAGCAGGTTGAACAGCACCTGCTTGAAATGCAGCGGGTCCAGCAGCACCCATGCCTGCAGGTCGCCTTCCATCTTGACGTCCAGGGTCAGGCCTTTTTGTCGCGCCATGCCCGCCACTACCGAGACGACGCCTTCAATCTGTTTTTTGATGAGCACCGGCTCAGGAAACGAATCGATCTTTCCAGACTCGATGCGAGAAATATCCAGCACATTGCCCAGCAGCAACAGGAGCCCCTGGGCCGCTTCCTGGGCGACGGACAGGGATACGCTGTCGGCCTCCCCCTGTTTCGCTCTGCGCAGGGCGAGTTCCTGCAGGCCGATGATCGCGTTCAGCGGCGTGCGTATCTCATGGCTCATCGTTGACAGGAAGACGCTCTTGGCCTGGTTGGCGGCCTCGGCCCGTTCCTCGGCCGCCCGGGTCCTGCGGACCTGGCGTCGCAGGTAGAAGGCCCAGATCAGCGAGATGGCGATCAGGATCGCGAAGAGGCTACCCAGCTGGAGAATCTTGTCGCGATGGTCACGCCAGAAGTCGCTCCCGCCCCTGGAGAAACGCGGTGCCCAGGCTTTGACTATTTCCGCGACCTCTTCAGGCGTGATTGCCAGCTGCGCCTTCTCCAGGATGCTGCGCAACTCCGGCTGGTGCTTCGCCACCCCGATGCCGATGGGCGTGGAGGTGCTCTGCAGGATCCCGGTGACCTGGATGCGATTGTCGAAGTACTGGGCCGACAGATAGCGGCCGGTGTAGTCGCTGCTCAGGTACACCTCGTTCTGCCCCGAATCGACCGAGCGCATGGCCTCGAGGAACGTGGGGTATACCTTGAGCCGAATCGCCGGATAGTCACGTCTTATGGTATCGATGAAAAAGTAGCCTTCACCCGTCGCCAGCGTCTTCCCATGCAGATCGTCAAGCCCGGTGAAACGCCGGCCGGCGCGGCGGCCAGCACTGGTCGCGGTCATCAATACGGTGGAGCTGCGCAGGTACGGCGGCAAGACATCCAGTGGCGTCTCGAACAGCTCGGACTGAGGCATGGCCGGGGTCAACAGCGCGCGCCCCTCGGCGATGAGCTTGTTGGTTTCAAGGGTGTTTGGCGTACCCAGGTAGGAGAACTTCAGGCCGCTGCGCTGGCTGATCAACTCCAGGTAGTCGCGGCCAATGCCGGTGACATCGCGGTCCCGTCCCAGCTCGCCCAGCGCTCCAAGCGAGTAATTGATGGCCACGGGGACCTGCGGGTGGCTGTCCAGCCAGCGCTGTTCCGCGGGCGCCAGCTTCACCCGCGCTTCGTCGATGCTCAAGCGGCGACCGGCGCTCCAGCTGCGCAGGATATCGTCCCCATAGCGCCTGGATATCCCGGGGATCGCCCGGTCGATGATGCCCCTCAGCGGCTCGTCGCCCGGACGCAGAAGGAAGCGGAAACCCTGGCTGTCGACAGGAGCAAAGTTGTCGATGCGCAGGCCCAGCAGGTAATGGGTTTGCATCAAGTAATGCGAGGACACGGCGTCCCCCAACACCGCGTCTACGTCCCCCAGCACCAGCGCCTCGAGCGCGCGCTGGGGCGAATCGAAAAGCTCGACCTTGCTATGGGGATAGACCTCTCGTACCGCCTGTTGCTGAAGATAGCCGACGGTCATTCCCAGAACGCTACCGGCCTGCTCGGGATCGAAGGGCTGGGCCTGCGACGTCACCAGCACCGGCCGGTCGGGCAGGTAAGCCTCGCTGAGCAGCAGGCCATTTTCCCGGCCTTCGACATCGCTGCCCGCGCCCAGCAGGTCGATCTCGCCACTGCGCAAGGCCGCCAGTGCGGATGCCCGCGACGAGTAGGCGCGCACCTTGGGCGGCCGCTCGAACATCAGGGCCAGATAGTCGGCGGTGATGCCCTGGTAGCGGTCGCCATAGAGCACTGACAGGGGCGGATAATCGAGACGCACGACCCCGATCGTGAGCGGCCCCCGCCCTTCCAGCCAGTGCCGCGCCCTGGGGTCCAGCCAGGGGTGGCTGCTGGTGGTCATCCGACCGGACAACGCAATGTCTTGCGCGTGAGCCGGAAATATCGGTGAAAGAAAACCCAGCAACAGAATGCCAATAGCTGCGAGGGACCTCAGTAGCATGGGGAACCTTCCTTGAGGGATTTGCGGGATTTGCGGCAGGTGGCGATTCGCAGGCGGTCACTGCGGCGCGGTCGAAAATGTCGTGAACTCAATTGCAACTCTAGGTCTTGGCGGCTTTGCCGGCGGCAAATAGCCCATCCTAGACCATCGAAGGCAGGGGCTGACAGACGAATACCGCACAATGAGTACGACTGTTTCTTGCCCCTCCATGATTTATCTGAATTGGTCAGCCCAATTAGCGTTGGCTTGACATCCCGACGACTCGGTCACCAACATGCAGCCGACTACACAGCCATGCACAGATACCATGTTCGAACTGAAAGACCTGCCTTCGCGCGAAACCCTCGAGCACTTCGGCAAGCTCTATGACAACCCCGATGTCGAGGGGCTCTATACCTGGCTGGTATGGGCGTCGGCGACGGATGAAATGCTCTCGGCCTTTAATGCCAACCTCGCGCACGAGAATCTTGCCCAAACACCGTTCTTCGTCCTGCTGCTGCTCAAGCGTAACCCCGGCGGGCTCTCGATCGGCGCGCTGGCTGATGGGGTAGCCGTGGCTTCGCAGACGATGACGCGCGCCATCAAGCAGATGGAAGCTGCCGGTCTTTGTACGAAACATCCGGACCCGGACGATGGGCGCTACTGGATCGTCCGGCTGACCCCGGAGGGCGACAGCACCCTTGGCCGGGTGCTGCCCAAACACTACGAGTGGGTCGCCAAGTTCATGAGCCACTTCAAAGACGATGAGCGCGAGCTTCTGGTGAAGCTGATGATGAGGGTGGCCCCTGCCCTGCGGACAATGCGCCTGGAAACGGAACTCGGCTGATCGGCCGAGTCTTTTAAAAATCATGTAGCACGCTACACAGCAACCTACAGAAAATTAAACCTTGGGCGGCTCCCTCGCGTCGCGGCCAGTAACGCCGCGACTTCAATGCCCTGGCGCCTCTATTGATCGAGATATGTAGCAATGCACACATCTACACAGGATATGGCTCAACAACCCACAGCGACTTTGCTGGTGCAGATGGTGTTCTGCGCGCTCGCCGTGGTCTCTCTCTTGTATATCCCGGTGCCTATCCTGCCCCTTTTGGCACAGGCCTATCAGTTGCCGCAGGAACAGGCTGGCCTCGCACTGGGCGCCTTCGGGTTCGCATACGCCACGGGTTTTCTGGTGTTCGGGCCTTTGTCCGATCGCCTTGGCCGCAGGACGGTCATGGTCGGCGGCCTGGTGCTGCTGGCCATCATCACGCTGGGGCTCGCATGGGCGCAGACGCCGACCCTGTTCATCTGCGGCCGGGCATTGCAGGGATTCGCCGCCGCCTCCTTCCCGCCCGTGGCCCTCGCCTACTTGTCCGAGCGCGGTACCCCCAAGCAACGTGTGTGGGGAGTGGCCTGGATGAGTACGGCGTTCCTGTCGGCAGGTGTGCTCGGGCAGATCTACGGCAGCCTCGTTGCGGGGCGTTGGGGCCTGGGTTACGCCCTCATGCCACTGGTGGTGATCTATGCCGCGACCGCGTTGCGCCTGGCCACAGTCCCGGAAGGAGTTCGAGCGGTACGTCCGAAGGGCTCGATGTGGGAAGGATATCGACCCATCTTCACCTTGCTCGGTAACCCGGCCCTGCGCCGTGTCTATCTGCCCGCACTCCTGCTGCTGATGTCATTCGTCGCCTTTTACATAGGACTGGATATGCACCTGGGCGAGCTCATCGAAAGCCAGGGCATCAGCAGAATGCAAGCACGTGGCGTGGCGTTGCCGGCGTTTCTCGCGCCACTGCTCGCTGCCAAATTGATTGGTCGCTGGGGAGCCAAGCGGGTCGCTACCACGGGGCTTGGCGTCGCGGCGTTTGGACTGGTGCTCTGTGCAAGCGCCGGTCAAGAACACATTCCCCTGCTGCTGGCAGCCAGTGTCGTCTATGTCGTGGGAGTGGCCATCAGTGTCCCCGGGCTGATCGCTCGAATCGCCGCGGCGGCATCGCCTGATGTTCGCGGCCTGGCGGTGTCCTTCTACACCTTCGTGCTCTTTGTCGGGGCGAGCCTTGGACCGTGGCTGGCAAACATCAGTCGCGCCTGGCAGGTGGAATCTTTTCTTCTGGTACTCGCAGCGGGGCTCGGCGCTGCAGCGTTGTACAGCGCTGCACGGGTAGATGACAGCTCCCGTGTGCGCTAGTCGAGCGGCCCTGGTTTCCACGCAGGACGTCAGTGGGAAGCGGGTCTGTTTTTGTAGTAATCCGGTATCGGCCAAACGACCTGCCGAAGGCCCCGGGTATAGAAAGGGAATCCATTGATGAGTATCTACGTTGTAGTTGCAAACCAGTTCGAAGACTTCGCAAGGCATGAAAACGTGATGTCCTACAGCACGCTGCTGCTGGTGCTAAAGACACCGGGACCATCCGTGCTGAGAGGTTGCAAGGTCGTTGCCGGGCAGGGGCTTGGCCGCAAGGAAATTCAGCATGCCTATCGCATGGCGATCGCCAGCGGGCATGCCGATGAATTCGATCATTGGGACCTGTGGACGGGCGCGGAGCTGGCGGGCCAGGAGCTCGCCCACAAGCGCCAGCGCAAGAACGTGCTGATCTCCGTTCCGGAGAGGAACGAGGAAGGCCTCTATACCGCCAGCCTCCTGCTCCATGCCGAAAACGAGCTGATGCTCGACCACCTCACTGGACAGCATGTGCAAGGCATGGTGCTGCTCGAAGCGTGCCGCCAGATGTTCCTGGCGGTGACGGAGCGCTTCCATCTGGACGACTACAAACCGCATAAACGCTACTTCGTCCTCAACGAGATGAATGTCCGCTACACCGCCTTCGCCTTCCCGCTGCCGGCGCAGATCCGCTATCGCTTGATCGACCTGAAGCAACCGCGCCCCGACCGCGTCGAAGTGCAGGCGACGATGGAGGTCTGGCAGGGCGAACAATCCGTCACTGGCGTGGAGGTCAAGTTCTGCGTCATGGATGCCGAGCGCCTCGGTCTGCGCGAGGCCACGCTCGCCTCTCGCGCCCTGTCCTCACAAGTCGACACCTTGCGCCGCCGCTTGCGCATGACCCCGCATCCGCATGCGCAGTTGATGACTGAGCCGATTCCCACCCTTTGATCCCATCGCCCGCTTGCACCCAGGTGCAAGCGCCTTTCGAGTAATCGTAATGACAGCACGAAGAATCGCTTTCTTCGACGTCGATGAAACCCTCATCGACCTCAAGAGCATGTTCAGTTTCCGAGGGTTCTACTTCCGTCGGCTATGGGGAGAGGAACGTGGCAATGAGGCGGAAGTTGCCTCTGCCAGACGTATCGATGAGTACGTCAGGAAAGGTTTCGATCGCTCTGCCATCAACACGCTGTTCTACGAAGACTTCCGCGACCACCAGCCGGATCTGGTGGCCGACGCGGCCCAGGCCTGGTACGTCCAGGAACGGACGCGCTCGAAATTCTTCATCCGTCCAGTCCTGCAGGCACTTCAGGAGCACCAGAGCAACGCAGACATAGTCGCCTTCGTCTCGGGCTCGGCCGTGGAGTTTCTCACCCCCCTTGCGACGGAACTCGGGGTCACCCACGTTCTGGCAAATCGAATGGAGACGCGCGACGGGCGTTTTACCGGCCAGCTCATCCCGCCGCAAACCATTGGCCTGGGCAAACAGCAAGCCGCCTTGCGCCTGATGGATACGCTCAGCGTCGATCCAGCCGACTGCTACGGGTACGGCGATCACCTGACGGACCTCCCCCTCTTGATGAGCGTCGGGAATCCTACGGTAGTGGCGGGCGACCCGGCCCTGGTCAGGCATGCGGAGCAACGTGACTGGCCCATCCTCTACCCCGACGCGTCCCTGTATCGAGGAGAACCATGATGTCGTTTCACCCGTTCTCCTTCAGCCGCCTGGCGGTGGTGGCCAGTCTTGCCCTCTGGTTGAGCATCGCCGTACTCAACAACCTCACCGACCCGGAAACCAACCGCTTCCATATCGGCAACACCCTTTCCATGGTGTTGCTGGAAGAAGAGGAACTGCTGGGCGCGGCCCTACGATGGCGCGCCTGGCCAGCGCACTGGGCCGAAACGGCGCTGTACGCGGTGGCAGGCATCCAGATCGTCGTTTCGATGCTGCTCTGGTATGCGGCATTCGCCTACGCCAAGGCTTGGCGCCTGGGCAGTCGTACCGCGCTGGACGTCGCCCGCAACCGCGCCGTCGTCGCCCTGACCTGCTTCCTGTTGCTGTGGTTCGGCTTCATCTGCGGAGGCCTGTGGTTCGGCTACTGGCTGAAGCAGGGCGCCATTCAATCGGTGCACATGACGCTGGTTCTGATAGGCCTGGTGGCACAGCTCTTCGTTCAAGGCGAGCCCCAATCATGGCCAGCTGTACAGCCCGCAGCCCCTGCCACGCCTGGCAGTCAACCACTCGAAAGGAGCCTTCCATGAACTCGCCGGTTCGCACCGCAAGCATTGCCCTCGCCATGGCTCTGGCAGCGATCACTGCCACCGCCAACACCGATTCGCCCAAGGAGAAACCTGCCATGAACCAGCCCGCCACCCGCCCGATCGCAGTGCCTTCCATCTACCAGGAGTCCGCTCGCCGCCAGGTGACTGTCGACGGCGAGCAAGCGCTACTCACCCGCTACGTGCGCAGCGATGGCCGCAACGCAGGGCTGGATGGCGAACACTTCAGCACCCTGGTTTCGGACGCCGGCGTGCTCAAGGGCTTCGCCAATATGTCGCTGGACCTGGTCGGCAAGCCACTGCCGTCGCGCGAACGCTCCGAGGAAATTGCCAGGCTGTTTCTCGAGCAGCATGCCCCCGACCTGATCGAGCGTATGAAGATCAGTTGGATCGAACCCCACGATGAACCGTTGAAGGTTACGCGCGACGGCCACGAAGAGGTCGTGACCTTGAGCGGCATGAAAGTGAAGGCACGCAATCTGGCCGACGGTCGCTGGTTCTGGATCATCGTCGGCAGCGACGGGAAGCCCATGGTGTTCGAACGCGACATCGTCTGGATCACCTTCCCCGGAAAGCGCCAGACCGAGAAATGGCTGCATGACAGCTGGCAGGCAAAGCAACCAGGCGCTTGGGCCCAGTCGCTCTGACGCCGCCGTCAGGGCCAGGTGAACCATCTTTGGGAGTCAATCATGCGTATCTCCAGTTCCAACAGCCTCAAGCACGCCTTGGCGCTGGTCGCCGTCAGCACGCTGAGCGCCTGCGGTCAGCCCAACCAGGGAGCGAGTACGGAACACCCCCTCCCCGTCGTCAGCGTCGCGGAGGTCGTCGTCCAGTCTCTCGCCGATTGGGACGAATTCTCGGGCAGGCTTCAAGCCCCGGAGTCAGTCGATCTACGGCCGAGGGTCTCCGGGCATATCGACCGCGTGCTGTTTCGAGACGGCTCGCTCGTCAAGAAAGGCGAGCTGTTGTTCCAGATCGACCCCAGGCCCTTGCAGGCGGAGGTCAATCGCCTCGACGCACAACTTCAGCAGGCCCGCGCCAAACAGACCCGCGCCGCCAGTGAAGCCCAGCGCGGCGAGAAGCTGAGGGCCAACCAGGCGATTTCCGCCGAGCTGGCTGACGCACGCAAGACGGCGTACCACGAAGCCAGTTCCGCCGTTGCGGCGATCCGCGCCCAACTCGACGCCGCGCGCCTGAATCTGAGCTTCACTCGCATCACGGCGCCCATCGACGGCCGCATCGGCCGCGCGCAGGTGACCGCCGGGAACCTGGTCAATGAGGGGGCCACACTGCTCACCACGCTGGTGGGCACGAAGGAGCTCTATGCGTACTTCGATATCGACGAAGCCACCTACCTGAAGCAGATTCGCCGCATACGAAGCGAAAAGGCCTTCTCCCCTTCCCGTGTGCCGGTGCATTTGGCACTGAGTACCGACGAACGACCCGCGTATGAAGGTCGCCTGGACTTCCTCGACAACCAAGTCAATCCACGTACCGGTACCCTGCAGGCACGTGCTGTCATCGACAACGGCGAAAACGAGCTGACCCCCGGGCTCTACGTTCGCCTGCAATTACCCGCCAGCGACCGCTACCCCGCCACCCTGGTCCGAGACGAAGCGATTGGCACCGACCTGGGCAATCGCTTCGTACTGGTGCTGGGCAAAGATGCGGTGGTGAGCTATCGCGCCGTCCAGCTTGGCCCCAAGGTCGAAGGCCTGCGCGTGATCCGCGAGGGCCTGAAGGCAGGAGACCGCATCGTGGTCAATGGCCTGCAGCATGCCCGTCCCGGTGCCAGGGTTACACCGGAAGCGGTGGCCATGGCGACCGCTGAGGTGCTGGCCCGTTTGACGCGGCTGAATGCCTCTACCGAACCGACGCCTGTCGCACAACAAGGCCCGGAGCGGAGGACATCGCCATGAACATCTCGCAGTTCTTTGTGCGACGCCCGATCTTCGCCATCGTCCTGTCGCTGCTCATTCTGATCGGCGGAATCGTCTCTCTGTTCCAGTTGCCGGTCAGTGAGTATCCGGAAGTCGTGCCGCCCACTATTGTGGTGCGGGCACAATTTCCGGGCGCGAACCCCGACGTGCTCGGCAAGACCGTAGCTTCACCGCTGGAGCAGGCCATCACCGGCGTGGAGAACATGCTCTACATGTCCTCCCAGTCGACCTCGGACGGCTCGATGACCCTGACCCTGACCTTCGCACTGGGCACGGACCTCAATGCCGCGCTGGTCCAGGTGCAAAGCAGGGTCACCCGCGCGACCACCCAGCTGCCTCCCGATGTCCAGCGGCTGGGCGTGACGGTGGACAAGACGTCGCCGGCGCTGGCCCAGGTCGTTCACCTGTATTCGCCGAGCGGCCAGTACGACCCGACCTATCTTGCCAACTACCTGACCATTCACGTCATCGACGAGCTGTACAAGATCGAGGGTGTCAGCGACATCCGCCTGCTGGGGATAGGCGATTATGCCCTGCGGGTCTGGCTGGATCCGGACAAGGTGGCTTCCTACAACCTGGCCGCGACGGATGTGATACGCGCTATCCGCGAGCAGAACCGGGAGGTCGCCGTCGGCTCGCTCGGCGCACCGCCAAACGCGAGCGACAACGCCTTCCAGTTGCTCATTAACGCCCGAGGCAGGCTGGTCGACGAGGACGAGTTCGAGCGCATCATCGTGCATGTCGGCGAGCACGGCGAAATCGTCCGCCTGCGCGACGTCGCACGCATCGAACTGGGCTCGAGCCAGTACGCCCTGCGCGCGCACCTCGACGGTCGCCCTTCCACCGCCCTGCAGATTTTCCAGGACGCGGATGCTAACGCCATCGAGCTGTCCGACCGGATTCGCAAGCGGATGAGCGAGCTCGCTCAAGACTTCCCACCGGGCGTCGAGTACTCGATCGGCTACGATCCCACGATCTTCGTGCGCAGTTCCATCACCGCGGTGGTGTATACGCTGCTGGAGGCCGTCGCGCTCGTCGTGCTGGTGGTCATCCTCTTTCTGCAGACATGGCGCGCGTCGATCATTCCGCTAGCCGCAGTGCCAGTGTCTCTGATCGGCACGCTCGCGGTCATGCAACTGCTGGGCTTTTCCATCAACGCGCTATCGCTGTTCGGCCTGGTGCTGGCTATCGGTATCGTGGTCGACGACGCCATCGTCGTGGTGGAGAACGTCGAACGCAACATCGACATGGGCAAGTCGCCGGTAGAAGCGACCCGCCAGGCGATGAAGGAAGTGACAGGCCCGGTCATCGCCACCGCCCTGGTTCTATGCGCGGTGTTCATTCCGAGCGCTTTCATCTCCGGCCTCACCGGGCAGTTCTACCGGCAATTCGCGCTCACCATCGCGATATCGACGGTGATCTCGGCGTTCAACTCGTTGACCTTGTCGCCCGCCCTGGCCGCGATACTGCTCAAAGGCAAGGACGCGCCCAAGGATCGTCTGTCGAAGCTGATCGACCGACTGTTCGGGGGCTGGCTGTTCGCTCCGTTCAACCGACTGTTCCAACGGGCAAGTGCGGGCTATGTCAGCCTCGCCACGCGACTGCTGCGAGCGGGCGCCATCGTCCTGATGTTGTATGTCGGCCTGGTGGGACTGGCCTATCTGGGGCTGGAGAAAACCCCCACAGGCTTCATCCCTCAGCAGGACAAACAGTACCTGGTCGCCTTTGCCCAGTTGCCCGAAGGCGCCAGCCTGGACCGTACCGAGGCCGTCATCCTGAAGATGTCCGAGCTTGCCCTGAAGCATCCGGGGGTGGCCAATACCGTGAGTTTCAGCGGCCTGTCCATCAACGGCTTCGTCAATAGCGTGAGCGCGGGGCTCATGTTCATCCCGCTCAAATCCTTCGATGAACGCAAGGACGCCTCGATGTCCGACACCGCCATCGCCCAGGCCTTGGCCGCCGAGTATGGGCGGATCCAGGAGGCCTTCGTGATGGTGGTTCCCCCACCGCCAGTGGAAAGCCTGGGCTCTATCGGGGGCTTTCGGGTGCAGATCGAGGACCGCGGCAGCCTGGGGCATGAAGCGCTCTACCAGCAGATTCAGTCGCTGGTGGACAAAGCCAGGGCGCTACCCGAACTGGCCGGTGTCTTCTCCAGCTACCAGGTGAACGTCCCGCAGATCGACGCGGATATCGATCGGGACAAGGCAAAGGTCCATGGGGTGGCGATCGACGAAATCTTCGACACGTTACAGGTCTACCTGGGCTCGATGTACGCCAACGACTTCAACCGCTTCGGGCGGACCTACCACGTCAATGTCCAGGCCGAGCAGGCATACCGCGTGGCGCCGGAGCAGATCGGCAGGCTGAAAGTACGCAACCGGCAGGGCGACCTCATTCCGTTGTCATCCTTCGTCCGGATACGGGAGTCGTCCGGTCCCGACCGAGTGATGCATTACAACGGTTTCCTGTCCGCCGAGATCAACGGCAGCCCGGCTCCGGGGTACAGCTCCGGCCAGGCCCAGGCAGCCATGGAGCGGCTGTTGCAGCAGGAACTGCCCAACGGCATGGCCTATGAGTGGACCGAACTGACCTACCAGCAGATTCTCGCCGGCAATACCGCCCTGCTGGTTTTTCCCTTGTGCGTGCTGCTGGCGTTCCTGGTACTGGCCGCGCAGTACGAGAGCTGGAGCCTGCCGCTGGCGGTGGTCCTCATCGTCCCGATGACCCTGCTGTCAGCCATCGCCGGGGTGCTGCTCACCGGCGGCGACAACAACATCTTCACCCAGATCAGCCTGATCGTATTGGCAGGGCTCGCGTGCAAGAACGCCATCCTGCTGGTGGAGTTTGCCCGGGAGAAACAGCAGCAGGGCCTGGATTGCGTCAGCGCAGTGCTAAAGGCCTGCCATCTGCGGTTACGCCCGATTCTGATGACGTCCATCGCCTTCATCATGGGCGTGGTGCCTTTGGTGTTGTCCTCCGGTGCCGGCGCCGAGATGCGCCGGGCCATGGGCATCGCGGTGTTCTCGGGGATGGTCGGTGTCACCTTCTTCGGCCTGCTCCTGACCCCGGTCTTCTATGTATGGCTACGTCGCCTGGTGGAAAGACGCGCCCAACGGCGCGCGACCATGAAGAAGATGCTTTGGGAGGACAAGGCATGAATCGCCTGTCATCCCCCGTCCACATCGGCCTGGCCGCGCTCCTGCTGACGGGATGCTCCGTTGGACCGCAGTACAGCCGCCCAGCACAGGTGCCCTCTATCGGGCCCAGGGAGGCGGCTGGCAGCCCAGCTGAAGCAGCATTTTTTGTCGAAGGAGAAGTAGCGTTATGAAAGCTCTCGCAGTTGCCTGTGTGTTGGCAGGCTTGGTCAATGCTCTGCCCGCATCGGCGGCAGATAGCCCCATTTCCGGTAATGGAGAAACCTCAGTGGTCACCCGAAAAAACTATCCCTCCCTGCCCGAACCGGCCGGCCCCTACTCCGTTTCGGTTCGTCACAACAGCACCCTGTACCTGTCCGGCATGACAGCCTTCGGTACGCCGGCCCAGGGCAAGGACATCGCCAGGCAGGCCGAAGCCATATTCGAACAGGTCAAGCGCGTCACCCAGGCTGAGGGAATCGGCATGCGCGACCTCATCAAGGTGACCATCTTCGTGACCTCGATGGACGAAGTCGGCGCATTGCGTGAAGTCCTGTCGAAGCACTATGGCGGTGCCTACCCGGCCAGCTCGCTGGTGAGGGTGGCCGGCTTGTTCTCGCCAGAGGTCAATATCGAGGTCGAAGCGGTATTCGCAATACCTGGCTGAGTTCGGCCATGGAACCTGTGGATGGCGCTTATTGGAGAAGAGGCGCCATCCCTATATCGACGCCCACTGTGTGCCAGCAATTGGCATGCCCGGCGCTCCCATGATGAAAACAAGGGGTAGCAGATGTCTGTTTTTTTGGTCACATGGAATCTCAACAAGGAACGCGGCAATTACGCTCAAGCTCGCCAAGTGTTCATCCAACATTTGGATCGCTATCCGAATGTTAAAGATCCTGGGCTGGAATCTGTTCGCTGGATTAGCAGTAACGCCACAGCAGCCCAGATCGATGAAGATCTTCGACTTAAACTTGATAGCAATGACCGTATCTTCGTCACCAAACTGAACAGTGGGGAACATCAAGGTTGGCTTAACAAAGATGTGTGGACCTGGATTGATGCCCGGCTCTAACGTTGTTCCGTGTCTCGTTGCGTCTTATCGTGCACTAACTTAGCCCCTCGGGTAGGCGCTCGATGATCGCTCGGGGAGAACCAGTTTTGCAGTGAGGCCGTGTTTCAGCAGGCTTGGGAACTTGTCCGGAGCTTCCCAAGCCGTTCCCGGATGCGCGAATTGCAGTTGCGCAGGCTTCCCGAAGCAATGCCGGCAACTGCAACTCGAACATCTTGAGACTATCGCACTAGCTGCCAAACGGTGGCATCGGTATATCGCCAGGCTGCAACCCCAGCAGCGATATGTACTCGTAGATGTGCTGATAGCCGGATTGGGCTTTATAGCTTGTGCAACTGGATTGCAGTTTCCCACAGAGCCGCAGCTCCATTTGTGCGCTGCCCATGCCCCATTGCGTATAGTTCAAATTATTGTTTGTAACGGTATCTATTCCACGGCAAACCGCTTTCTTCGTGTCTTCATCAATGACATTGGTTGGCTCATAGAGCGTCAAGGAGAAGTCGAGAGAAGTGGCGCACCACGCCATCGGTATAGCATCCAGAGTGTTGTATATCCGTAGCGCATTACCGGCCATTTGCTTATTGAAATAGCTCGCAAAAAAACCATCGCCAGCCGTTGGTGCAGCAATCGTTTCGCAATAAAAGTTAAAGCCCGAGAATTTGTCTTTCAGATAAAGCGCGACCACTGACATGAGCGCACCGCCAAGGCTATGACCGACCAACCGGATCGTCGCCCCGCTTCGCTGCTTCCCTAGAAAATCGCACAGCGTGCCCTGAGAACCGATCTTGGATGCCGTATGCAATATCGCGTGTACACCCCCCTCAGTTCCCTGAGATATGTTCGCCGGCACCGGGCAGCTCTTGATAAGTTTCTGCAACGGCACCATTGGAAAAATATCAAGATCGTCCAGCTGATCCAGGGGAGAATTGAGAAGGGTCCCGCTCGTCACTACTACGATGTCGT
The DNA here is from genome assembly GCF_002843625.1 of Pseudomonas sp. 09C 129. NCBI lineage: Bacteria > Pseudomonadati > Pseudomonadota > Gammaproteobacteria > Pseudomonadales > Pseudomonadaceae > Pseudomonas > Pseudomonas sp. 09C 129. The sequence continues at coordinate 4,525,465 of NZ_CP025261.1, forward strand.
TCTCATTTTTCCCGCCGATCAGCACCACTGTGATGTGAGCCGTGTAATCACCATCCATCACCAGAGCGGGGCCCCAGGCTACGCCATAGCCGCCGCCTACCTTGGAACCATTAAGACGCGAAAGAATGTTGTCTTTAACCTGGTTTGGTGAAGGGTTCTTGATGTTTTCCCAGGACGGCGAATACCTCGCCGCATTATTGACCACGAAAGCGTGTGTAAGACTGATTTGCCTTTGCTGAAGTGAGTCTAGCGAAGTCATGACTGCTCCTTGTCTCGAAGAAAGTTTTCAAGGGACCAACGAAAACTTATGGCTACCGTCGATCCTTCCGGGCCAGCAAGATCGAGTGTAGTCGCAGTTTTGGAAGCGTGAGTACGGTGCACTGGACAAATGCATCGCCGCAATTCGCCCCGATGGCCAAGGGTCAGAGGGCTGACCTGCGGCAGTGCCTATTCGCTAAGTTCTGTACGCAAAGTAACGTCGCAAACACCGCATGGCTCAAACTAACGAGGCCATCGCTGCATAGCTTTCTGCAAGTTTGTCGACGCGATGCGCTCAACCCTGCTTGTTCAACTTGATGGGCAGCCACTGGAGTAGCCATCGGTCGGCCACTTCGTCGGGGCTGTTCGAAGAGATTCAGCAACCCGCTTCCAAGCCGCATCGGGGATTCGTACCGTTTTGCCATCATAGCCTACTGCCGAACCCCGGTGCTCAAGTGCGGCAGCGGCTTCAAAGAATTTCGTACAGAGCCTGAAACGGGAAACAACAGGGCAAAAAAAGGACTTTCCAACTTGTGTCGCCATCACATCGCTCAACACGTGGATGACATGCTGCTGTTGGTAAGTGTAGGTGAGTTGTACCTTCTGGTACTCCATCAACTTGGGGTCGATTGAGGGTCGATCTGACAGTCAGAACTGAAGAACCTGGCAACTGTCAGATCAGACCCGCACTTCTACACAATGCGTTAAATCGTAAGCACCGAACGAAATTTTGCTTTGCTCATATTCAGGAAGACTTCCTCTGCGTCTTCAAGCGGATAGGTTTCAATCATTGCTCGCACCCCCTTGAGCGCCGCAAACGCCATAGTTTCCTCGCTGTCTTTGGCATTGCCACTATACCAACCAGCGATACTACGCCGACCAAATACCAGTAAGTCAGGGGAAACACCCAGAGGCTGATGGTCGGTCGCTACAAACACAAGACGACCATTAGGCTTGAGACCCAAGGTCAGATCCGCCTGTGCTGCGCCTGATCCTACCGTTGAGAGCACTACTGTCGCTCCACCTAAACGGGCCAGGGCCTCCCCTGCACTCCCCTCAGTACTGTCGATGTATTCGTCAGCTCCAAGCTTGCGGGCCAGGGCTTCCTTGGCGCGACCACGGCTCACCGCTACCGTGCGGAACCCCATTTTATTCGCAAACTGAACGGCAAGATGGCCTAACCCTCCCACGCCATGAATCGCAACCGTATCGCCCGGACGAGCGCCAGAATGACGTAACGCGTTGAATGTTGTAATACCCGCACACATCAGCGGAGCAGCCTCCGCAAAAGACAGCACATTGGGAATCCGCGCTAAAGCATCTTGCGGTACCACCATATATTCGGCATACCCTCCATCGTAACTCGCCCCCACGATCATACGGTCGGTGCAGTTGGTGAAGTCGCCCTGACGGCAATACTCACAGTTAGAACAACTCCCCCCGTGCCAGCCAACTCCCACACGGTCTCCAGGTTTCCAGGTCGTCACCTCGGCGCCTACCGAGTCGATCTCACCGGCCACTTCATGCCCAGGTACTCGGGGATAAGTCACACCCAGCATGCCCATTCGAGCAATATTTTCCCCAGCACAGACGCCACACGCATGTACTTTGACCCTAACCTGTCGTGGACCAGGTACGGGTACGGGAACCTGGGACACGACGAAAGTTCCCCCTACCTCTACGGCCTGTACCGCCTTCATTAGCATTGTCTCAGTCATTACACACCTCCCAATTAGAGGGCAATAGAAACCGGATGCGGTTTCGTTTGCCCGATTCAGTTGCTTGAGCCGCCATTCATCAGAATCTCTTCACCGGTAATGAAGAACGATTGGTCGCTGGCGAGAAATTCCGCGATATCAGCGACATCTTGTGCCTTTGCGAGCCTCCCAATCGGGATCGTCTCGAGCAAACTCTTTTTGTAAGGATCGTCGTCACCGACTCCGGTGAAGATGCCGGCGCCGTCGATCGGGCCAGGGACAAGTGAATTGACGGTGACTTTGCGATGACCGATTTCCTGGGCTAACACCCGCACGAGATATTTCGGCGCGGATTTGCTAGTCCCGTAAAGACCAAGTCCTGGTTGCGGGCGCGATGTCGAGCTGGAGGCAATATTGATGATTCGGCCGCCATCAGCGATGTGGCGAGCTGCAGCCTGCATGACGAAGTAGGGACCCTTGGTGTTAACGCGAAAGAGTAGATCAAAGTCCTCCTCGGTCACGTCGACCACCTGAATGTTGACCTTTTCTATGCCCGCGTTGGCCACGACAATATCGATTTTGCCGAATGTCCTGAGCCCGGCCTGAAACAACGCTTCAATTTCAACAACGTTGGACACATCTGCTTGTACGCTGATCGCCTTGACACCTTCAGCTATCGCCGCAGCCACTACTTCATCAGCAGGTGCTTTGTCTCTCGAGTAATTGATCACGACATTGGCACCGCGTTCGGCCAGGCGTAGCGCAATGGCGCGCCCGAGCCCCTTGGACGATCCCGTGACTATTGCAACTTTTCCTTGCAAACTCATGACTGCATACTCCTGTTAATTAACTGCGTTGAATAAAACTGGAGGCGTGGGGTATGTGAGTGAATTCGACGAAGTCGTCGATCACGGTCATCCTGTTTACAGCCAGATAGTCCTCTATGTCTGAAGATTAAGTGTAATTAATCGGGCTTCAATGGAAAGCCCATAAAATCCAGACAAACAATCCAGGAAACACGTCCAATCCCTTGCGGATACTGCTTGTACAGCTTGGCAACCGTTTCTGACTTCGAGGCGTCAAGTTCTATGACCTCAACTTGATAGGCTGGTTGATAGATCGCTTTATTCGAAGTGGCAAACCTCTCCGTGTTTGTTCGTCTCTGAACATCAGAATCAGCAAGTGTCTATCAGTCTGGATAACGGCCACGGCGACTGACACATATATAGATGAGACGACCACATCGGTCCGACCACCCTCCAGGGCTTCAACTTCGATACAAATATTGCGCCCTTGCATAGCGCCTCCGACATTGGCGAAGTACTGGAGGTCAAGCTGATGACAGGCCGAGGCAAAGTTCGCGCCGCGAGTGGCGGATGCTGAACGAACATGAGCGGATCAGAGCGAATCCGGAGACTCAAGAGATGGCAGCATCAACACCTCAAACCATTCGATGAACGCATTGAGCCGACGCGAGCGTTGGCGTCGATGTGGGTACAGCAGCGAGACAGGCATCGACGCGGCCCGAAACTCGGGCATGACTTCCACCAGTTGCCTGGAATCGAGCAGGTGTTGCACATCGAACCGGGGGATCTGAATCAACCCCATTCCCGCCATGCAGCAAGCGATATAGCTCTCGGCGTTATTGACGATCACCCAGCTGGGTACTGCCACCTCATGGGTCTTGCCATCGCTTACATACTCCCAAGGTAGCTCACGACCGTTATTCGGCGAGGCATACCCTACCGAGAAATGCCCATGTGTCAGGTCTCCCGGCTCCTTCGGGGTGCCATGCTGGCGAAGATAATCAACAGAGGCACAGTTGATCAGCGCGATATGCCCGATCGTCCGGGCGAACAGACTGCTGTCGAGCAGATGGCCAACGCGGACGACGCAGTCGACCCCTTCCTGCACCAGATCGATAGCGCGATCTGTGGAGCCCAAGGCGAGCTGCAGCTCTGGAAAGCTGCGCTTGAGAGTCGGCAGGGCCGGTGCGATCAGCCTTCGGGCGATACGGCTGGGAACATTGATGTTCAAGCGTCCAGAGACCTGGTGTTGATGCAGCTGAAACAGCCGCTGGATGTCGTCAGCATCCGCCAGTAGCCGTCGTACCCGCTCCAGCAACTGAGTGCCATCGGCGGTCAATTGCACCCGTCGTGTCGTTCGATGCAATAGCCGTACGCCCAGATCTGTCTCCAACTCCTGAATAGCGGCAGATACCGAAGCCCGCGGCAATTCGAGCATGTGGGCCGCCTTGATGAAGCTGCCCATTTCGGAGACCTGGATGAAAATACGGTACTGGATAAGCTTGTCCATAATAATGCCTAACCGGCGAAGCCCCCCTCCTCCAGAAAACGCTTTTCCTCAGGCGTACTCTCGCGTCCGAGCAGCCGATTGCGATGGGGGAAACGAGCAAATCGGCGGATGACATCCCGATGCCCTTCGGCATGGGCGAGCCAGGGTTGCCCCAATCGAGTATTGAGCAGGACCGAAAAATCCTGGTCGACGAGGTCCTCGGAATGGGCAAAGGGCAGGCAGAAGAACAGCCTCAGATCAGCATCGACCGCCTCCATATGCCCCGCTGCCTGCGCCAGGCGGGCGACATGTCGGGCCTGGGTGTCCGTTGCGTACATGTCCGCGGTGCCACGAAAGGCGTTGCGCGGAAACTGGTCGAGCAGGATCAGCAGCGCCAGCGCGCCCTCGGGGGTATCCAGCCAAGCGTCGCGTTCACCGCGAACCACCGACCGATGCAGGTCGAGAAAACGCTCGCGAAAGCGTCGGTCGAACGCTGGGTCCTTGGCGAACCACTGACTGGCGCCCGCCTCCCGCCAGAACCGGACGACGGCAGTTGCCTGCGTGTCGGTGATAGAGGCCATGATCATCGGTCCTTGGCGACCGCATTGCCCAGGATCATGGACTTGCCGGCATAAATACCACCCGCTACCTCCAGCGCCAGGCGCTCGGCGTCCTTGCGGCGTAGATCGGCGGCAATCTCCTCGGCCCCATCGGGTGTCGCGCCCAGCACCTTCGATGCCTCTTGCCCAAAGGTCATGGCCGACTCGAAGGTGACGCGGATCTGGTAATCCACATCGGCGTTGATCAGTTCGATAGCGTGCTCCCGGTCGAGTGCGCGTGCCAGCACACGGGCATGGGGGAACCGGGTCTTGGCATACTCGACGATTCGCGTGGCGGCCTTGCGGTCGTCGACGCATACCAGGATGGCGCGGGCGTGGTGCGCCCCGGCGGCATGCAATATGTCGGGGTAGGTGCCGTCGCCGTAGTACACCTTGAAGCCGAAATCCTTGGCGTCGCGTATAACCTGAGGCTGGTTGTCGATGATGGAGATATCGGCGCCCATCGCCAGCACATGCTGACTCACGATCTGCCCAAAACGGCCAAAGCCGATGATCAGCACGCTGCCGGCCAGATTCTCCGGCGCCTGCGTGCCTTCCAGGGAGGCTCCGTGCTTGGGTCCCCAACGCCGGTAGACGATGACCACCAACGGCGTCAGTGCCATGGAGAGCACGACCACGGCAGTCATGTTGGCGTTGACCTGCGGGGCTATCACCCCACTGGCCAAGGCGGCGCCAAAGAGCACAAAGGCGAACTCACCGCCCTGGGCCATCAGCACGGCCCGGTCCATGGCATCGGCGTGGGAACTCCTCGTCAGCCGCGCCAGGCTGTAGATACACAGTGACTTGACGGCCATCATCGCCAGCACACCGGCGACGATGAGCGGCCAATTGTGTGCGACCACCGTCAAGTCCAGCGACATCCCGACGCCCAGGAAGAACAGCCCCAACAGCAAACCACGGAAGGGTTCGATATCCGCCTCGAGCTGGTGACGGAAAGTCGACTCCGACAACAGCACCCCGGCGAGGAAGGCCCCCATGGCCATGGACAGACCGCCCAGTTGCATCAACAGTGCCGCGCCCAGCACCACCAGCAATGCGGCCGCGGTCATCACCTCGCGCGCCCTGGAGTTGGCCAGGATGTAAAACAACGGGTTGAGCAGCCAGGTCCCCACGGCGACCAGCGCCGCGAGTGAACCTGCCGCGATGCCGATACTGGCCCAGCGCGAGTCGGCAACCGGTGCAGAAGGATCGAGAGGGGCGATAAACGCCACCAGCGCCAACAGCGGTACGATCAACAGGTCTTCGAAAAGCAGTATCGCCACGATTTTCTGCCCGCGTGCTGCGGCAATGTCGCCACGCTCGCCCAACAACTGCATGACGATGGCGGTGGACGTGAGCACAAAGCCCATCGCGCTGACGAAAGACACCGCCAGCGGAAAACCGAACGCCAACCCTACCCCGGTCAGCAACACACCGCAGGTCAGTGTCTGCAGACTGCCCAGGCCGAAGATGTCGCGCCGCATGCTCCACAGATGAGAGGGGCGCATTTCCAGCCCGATGACAAAGAGAAACATCACCACCCCTAACTCGGCGGTGTGCAAGATGGTCTGCGGGTCGTTGAACAGGCCCAGCCCGAAGGGACCGATCACCAGCCCCGCCGCCAAATAGCCCAGTACGGAGCCCAGGCCCAGGCGTTTGAACAGGGGCACTGCCACCACCGCCGCCCCCAGTAAGGTCACGACCTTGACCAGATCACCCGCGCTGCCCTCTACCGACATAAATGAATCTCCCGTATCCAAGGCATGTCAGGCACGGGCGAACTGCCAGAGAGCAATGCCCGCGGCCAGGGTAGGCATGGCGAAGACCAGCAACAGGATAGGCAACTCTTGGCGCACGCTATAACCCGCGTAGGTGACACCCACCCACATATTGATGCCTGCCATCAGCAGCCAGAAAGGGACAAAGGCCTTGGCCGCCAGTGCCATGCCCAGGCTGTCCCCGCCCCAAAGCCAGCCGAACAGAATAAACACCAACAGAAGGAGCAGACCTCCCGCCATGACCATCAGTACATGCATGTCCAACCTCCTGGTTCGCGCAACGTCAGGCTGGGCAAAACGCCCTGCCCCGACAAGCCTCGCGCAATAAGCAAAAAACGCTGTTGCGCCTCGCGGGCACAGGCGAAAATACCGATGTTGAGAAGGCACAAACCGCCCATGCATCGGGTGCGCTGTCCTGCATGGGCAATCGAAAGGGAGCCGCGGCGCTTCGCGTAGAATCGCCCCCTGCAAGACTGTGCCCTACCGCAGGAACCGCGACGACAGCCCCATAGGCGTACAGCTCTGTTGCAGTCAAGCGAAACCCTCTGGTTCAGGTCGCGTGCAAGCAGACCACCCAGGACCCTGGCCTCACTACCGGCGAGAAATACAATTGCTCCAGTGACAGAATGGCGACCATGGGAAATATCCGCCCTGCCTGCTGGATAGCGTTGAAGTCTAGGTAAGAGGGACTGACAGATAAACTCGTCCAATCTGGATAGACAATCCCAAAATTCCGCCCAGTTCAAACTGCCTTTTTCATAAAAGACAACAACTTGATGTCAGCCATATGTCATCGAGCATTTTTCTGTTTGGCTATCGGCCACGGTGCCCGCCACTGCGCACAGTAATCAGCGGTGACATGCTGTACTCGCCGATCCAGATTCCATTTTGGCAATGGAGGACGCTTTCGGGATGACAACCAAGCGACGCCCTTCCTCGTATGATCCGCATTCTCGAATTCGACCCTACTTGCACAAGGTGATCTGATGACGAACGAAGAGCTGCAGGCGATCGGTGACTACGTAATGCCGGAGATACCGGCCACCCGTTCCGATCTGGCGTTGATCTTTGGCACGCGGCACGGCGTTGAAGAGTTCTGTGCGGAGATCGCTACCCTGTGGCACGCTCAGATGTTTCTGCGGGCTATCGTCTCGGGCGGCCAAACTGGAGAATGCTCCACCATCGAGGCGCGCGTCATCGCGAGCCGGCTGATGGAACTCGGCATTCCGGAGACCGCCCTCCTCATAGAGCCCACAGCCATGAACACCGGCGAGAACGTTCGCTTTGCGCGTGCGCTGGCGCAATCGCAACTTGCTCCCGAAGAGCGGCGCAGCGTCCTTGCCGTCGGCAAGGTTTGCTCGGCGCGGCGATACCTGATGACGCTGCGGCGCCACTGGCCCGAACCCTCGATAAGTGCGCGGTGGATCAATTATTTCCGCGTCGACAAATCCAGTTGGCATCAAGACCCTGAGTTCTACGCGCGAGTGCTGGGTGAGTATCGAAAGATTCCTGGCTACATCGACAGCGGACTCCTACGGGAGCTTGAAGAGCTTGGGCCGTATCCAGCAATTCCTGGTTCAAGCCTGGATCGCATCGATCCAGCGAAATCGAATCCGCCGACAACAGAGCCGGGGTCCGTCATCTGACAGAAATACTTGTCGACATCTTGGCATCACCAACTGGCGTGCAGGCAGCACGACGTCCTGAAAAGACGCAGTCCGCGGCGGAAAACACCCTCGCAACTTCCTGCAAGATAGGAAGGTCAAGTTGGTAGTGACGATAAGGCCGTGCCAGTGATGGACCTCTTGCACGCCTGGATGATTGCCCAGAGCCAGCTCGTACACGTCGGCTCGGTTATTAGCAAAGCGCTGGATTACAGTCTCAAATGCTACGAACTTATTACAATCGTTTAACCCATTACCCTTCATGTCGATCCAGCGGGCAAGTGATATTGCCAAGTCGCTCCCCTCATAGATGGGAGCCGGTTTAAGTGTGCGGGACCGGATGTTCGGAGGCATACTTCCATTGTTCAGAAATCAAGGATTGTCTATCCATAAATGGCTAGCTTATTTTTAAATTCGAACGTTTTAAAGTAAGCGATATCTCCTGCCACCAGGAGCAGGCTATGTAGCAGGCTACCCGACCAAGAGTGAAATTGTTTTCATCGACGGGGGAGCAGAAAACAGGTGGATTGATTCCTCGCGACTTGGCACAACAGGGAAGCCACTAGTGATTCACTGCAACAGTGCATCGAGTAAAAGCGATCCAGGTACGACTATTTGTTGAGATCAAAGCCTTGGATGCCGAAGTGGTATCCCAGGCAAAACCTGCTCTATCGTCACCTCATGCTTTGGCGCTTTGTAGGAACTTCTATTGTCTTACAGTTACCTGGTCATCACCCGTTGATTCCGAGTTGCAGGCACATGCTTGGCTTTAATACCACCACGTTACCCGCTCGAGTAACCAGGCCGTAGGGTGCCTACTTCTACTATATCCACGCCACTCTTGCCACCGGCATCATCGCTACAGCCGTAGGTGAGATTGCTCCATATTTTTCCGTCCAATAAAGAGGGAATATCATGGCTAAGATTAAAGTTAATGGAGATTGGCGAGAAGTTGACGCCTCGAATGGTCGTCCTCTTTTATGGGCACTACGTGAAGACTTGCAACTCACGGGAACCAAGTTTGGTTGCGGTGCAGCCCTGTGCGGTGCCTGCACCGTGCTTCTCGATGGCATACCCGTTAGATCCTGCGTGACGCCTGCCGAAGTTGTGACAGGCAGGTCCATCACCACCATCGAAGCGATGGGGAGTTCTAATATTGGCAAGCGTGTGCAGAAGGCATGGACGGACCTCAATGTCCCCCAATGCGGTTACTGTCAATCGGGTCAAGTAATGGCCGCGGTGGCATTACTTACACAAATACCGAAGCCCACCGACACTGATATTGATCAGGCCATGTCAGGCAACATCTGTCGATGTGGGATGTACCCACGTATTCGGGCAGCCATTCACCAGATTGCGGAGAGCCTGGCATGAAGCGCATTCTGGATACCTTTGAAACGAAGCACTCTGCCTCAGTCACAGGCCTTAGTCGGCGACATTTTCTTCAATTAAGCGCAATTGCCGGTGGCGGGATCATGGTGGGTTTTCATTTACCCGAAGTGATGGCGGGTACCCCTGTACAGATGCCCCATAAAACCGTGCAGCCTAATGCTTTTGTACGTATCACTGCTGACAACTGGATCACGGTAATTGTGGGTCATACCGAAATGGGGCAAGGCGTCACAACCATAATCCCAATGCTGGTTGCCGAGGAAATGGACGCTGATTGGCAACGTGTGCGTTGGGAGCAGGCACCCACGGCACCCGCCTATCAGAACCCTCTAATGCATCAGCAACTTACGGGTGGCAGCCTGACGACAATCGCCCAATACGAGCCTCAGCGTAAAGCCGGTGCCGCTGTCCGCGAAGTGATGCTAGCTGCCGCCGCAAAGCGCTGGCACGTCGATGTGTCATCACTGCGTACCGACACCGGCCGCGTGATCCACGACGCGAGCGATCGTAGCGCCACTTACGGTGAGCTAGCAGTCGATGCCGTGGGTATTGAGCCGCCAGAAAATCCAAAGCTCAGGGACCCGAAGAACTTCAAGATCATCGGCAAACCACTCCGCCGTATCGACGCCATGACCAAGGTCGACGGTTCGGGCAAGTTTGGCATGGATGCCTATGTACCTGGCATGCTCATCGCGGTGCTCGCGCGCGCGCCGCTTTTCGGTGGCAAAATCTCACACGTCGACGCAACAGTGGCCAAGGCTATGCCCAATGTCGTTGGTGTCTATGAAACGCCGCAGGGGGTCGCTGTGGTGGCCAAGGATTTCTGGTCGGCAAAGCGAGCTCGTGATGCCCTCGTTCTGATGTATAGCGATGTGAATGGCGAGCGCGTTTCGACGGATGAACAGCGCATTATGTATCGTCATCTGATGTCACTTGAAGGAACGGTGGCACGTAGCACTGGCGATATAGAATTGGCACAACGGAGCGCCGCGAAAACATTCACCGCCGACTACTGGTTTCCTTACCTCACTCACGCGCCGATGGAGCCACTCAATGCCACCATCGATTATCGCGGAGGAAACACTGCTGAAGTATGGATGAGCACGCAATGGCCCGAAGGTGACCAACATGCGGCGGCCTCGGTACTTGGGCTGAAACCGGAGCAGGTAAAACTCAATACCCTGTTGACCGGCGGTGGATTTGGTCGACGCTCTTCGCTCGGTTTCGACGTCATCATCGCGGCCGCGCACATCGCCAAGGCAGTTCGTCGGCCGGTCAAGATGATCTGGACACGCGATCAAGATATCCAGGGCGGTTATTATCGTCCCAGTGCCTACCATCGGCTCAGTGCGACTCTTGACTCTCAGGGCACTATTACCTCTTGGACCAACCGTATCGCCGTGCAGTCGATCGGTACGGGCACAGTGATGGAACGCTTCATTGTCAAAAACGGCATTGACTCGCTCTCGGTTGAAGGAGCTGAAGATATTCCTTACGCCATCCCGAATCTGCGAGTCGACTTGCACACGCCACGCTTCCAGGTTCCCGTATTGTGGATGCGCTCAGTGGGGCACTCGCATACAGCCTTCGCCGTTGAGCACTTTCTTGAAGAGATTGCGCATGGGATAGGCAAGGATCCTTACCAAATGCGTCGTGAACTGCTGCAAGAAAAGCCGCGTCACCTTGCCACACTCGATGCAGTGGCCACGTTGGCCAATTGGTCGACGCAACCGAAAGCAGGCGTATTCCGAGGCATTGTGGTGCACGAGTCATACGGTAGTTTTGTAGGGACCGTGGTCGAGGCTAGCGTCGCGACTGATCAAACGCTTACCGTGCATAAGGTGTACTCCGTCATTGACTGCGGCGTGGCGGTTAATCCCGACCTGGTCAAGGCGCAGATGGAGTCGAGCATTGCTTTTGGTCTCTCGTCAGCGCTGTACGGCGAAATTACCCTGAACAAAGGCGAGGTACAGCAGGGCAACTACGATGACTATCCAGTCGTCCGCATGAGTCAGATGCCGCAGATCGAAACGATGGTAGTAGAAAGCGCCGAGTCTCCCGGTGGCGCAGGGGAGCCTGGCGTTGCTGGCGTGGCTCCAGCGCTGGCCAACGCAATCCTATGGGCGACCGGGCAGCCAGTACGGTCGCTACCGCTACGCCATTCCTTTCGTGTTGTCTAAGGTAACCTGACATGTACATCACAAGAGCGACGATTCTGCGGCTGTCTGCCGCGCTGAGTATTATGTCATTCGACGCACAGGCTCAGGAGCCCAACGCTTATCAATTGTTCGATCCAGTCGTGAGCGTCTTACAAAGCCCCCGCTGTATGAACTGCCATCAGAGTGCACGGCCGACCCAAAAAGATTCGATGATTGCTCATATCCAGAATGTAGTGCGTGGCACGGCAGGTCTGGGAGCACCCACGATGCAATGTATTGCCTGCCATCAAGAGAAGAACACCGCCGACGGCAAGGTGCCAGGTGCTCGCGGGTGGCATATGCCACCGTTGCCTATGGTCTGGGAGGGGCTGACCAGTGCGCAGATATGCCATCAAATGCAGGACCCCAAACGCAATGGCAATCGTAAAACACCCGAAGAAGTCATCGAACATATGAGAACCGATCCGCTGGTGCTATGGGCTTGGGATCCCGGTGCTGGTCGATCCACGCCAAGCATCACACACGATCAGTTTATCGAGCGATTGGAGCTCTGGGCCAAGGCTGGGATGCCATGCCCGGACGAGCAAGCAGCGGCACGCTGAGCGTGACAATCAACACATGACGCTGCTGCTGGTTAACGTCATTGGCCTATCGACGTCTGCGACTCAAGGCATGCTGCGCTGGAGAGCTAACCTCGCCGCTGAACGCGTCGAATAGGACCGCAAGGCAGCAACGGGTCAAGGCCGGGGTATTGGCATCAGCCCTTTGGCAGCTTTGCGCCTAGGCGGTTGAGGTCTCCATCGAGCATCGCGAGATCCATACCCGCCGCGTGGTCTGTGTGATTGACTGCGGCACTCCGTTAACCAAAAGAGCGACGGCCGAATGCTTGGATATCCCGAACATTTTGAGTCGGGAGTTCGATGTGCCGGCACCCAACCAGGTGTGGTGCGGGGACATCACTTACATCTGGGCCCAGGATAAATGGCACTATCTGGCGGTTGTGCTGGATCCGCAGGACCTACTGTTTCACTCGGATCAGGGGGCAAAGCGCCGGATTAATGTACTAAAAAATGTACTAAAAAATCGTGGCTGCTAATACTTTCGAGAAAAACTTACTGGAACGAAAAAAGAGGCCGAAGCCTCTTTTTCAGTTTCTGCAGACTTCAATAGAGGCCTGTAGAACAATAATTGGAGCGGGAAACGAGACTCGAACTCGCGACCCCGACCTTGGCAAGGTCGTGCTCTACCAACTGAGCTATTCCCGCGTCTTGGTGGTGTGCATTCTATAGAAATTCGAAACTGCGTCAACCCCTTGATTCAAAAAAGTTTTATTTCTTTTCCACATCAGTCTTCAGATGCGGCCAGGCGGCGCGCAGGTACTGCAGCATGGACCACAGGGTCAGCCCTCCCGCGATCAGCAACAGGGCATAACCCAGCAGCACCCAGAAGGTGAAGGCCGGCGGGTTGGCCAGCAGGATCACCAGCGCCAGCATCTGCGCGGCGGTTTTCCATTTGCCCATGTTGGATACCGCCACTTGCGCACGGGCACCCAGTTCGGCCATCCACTCGCGGAGGGCGGAGACGACGATTTCACGTCCGATGATCACCGCCGCCGGCAGGGTCAGCCACAGGTTGCCGTGCTCTTGCACCAGCAGTACCAGGGCCACCGCCACCATCAACTTGTCGGCCACCGGATCGAGGAAGGCCCCGAACGGTGTGCTTTGCTCCAGACGCCGCGCCAGGTAACCATCGAGCCAGTCGGTGGCCGCGGCGAACGCGAAGACGGAACTGGCGGCCATGTAGCTCCAGGAGTAAGGCAGGTAAAACAGCAAAATGAAGATCGGGATGAGCAGAACGCGTAGAACGGTGATCAGATTAGGGATATTCATCGGCACAACTGGCTACGAGGTGAGTTGGCAATCTACTCGAAAAAGACAGCAGATGAGCTAGGCACGGCCATTCTACGGGCTTCTCGCACAGCGTGTCTAACACTGTTCCAAGACTTTGAGCGCCTGGAAAGAGCAACTTCAGGAGGCCTGAACGAGCGCGACAAGAATCAGGCATGGGTACTCCGCATGCCAGGTACTCAAACCCGCACAGGCTCCATCCACGTTCAGAAGCGTCCTAAAACCTTGCCCATCGCCACTTGCCACTTGCCAGGTTCGCAAAGCTCGACAAAGAGACTCGCGGATCAACTAATGCAAGGACGACAAATGACCCTTTCCGCCCCTGAACTCTCCCCTACTCACTATGCAAGTTCGCATAAATCAGTTCAGCGAGCTTTTTACTGATCCCCGGCGCCTTGGCGATCTCCTCGATGCTGGCGCGAGACAGTTCCTGCAATCCGCCAAAGTGTTTCAGCAGGTCGCGGCGGCGCTTGGGGCCGACGCCGGCCACGCCTTCCAGGGTCGAGGTGCGGCGGGTCTTGCCGCGGCGCGCGCGGTGGCCAGTGATGGCAAAACGGTGAGCCTCGTCGCGGATCTGCTGGATCAGGTGCAGCGCCGGTGAGTCGCCCTTGAGGGTGAACTCATGGGCCGCATCGTTGAGGTAGAGGGTTTCGAAGCCGGCCTTGCGCGTCGCGCCCTTGGCCACCCCCAGCAGGATCAGGTCGGGCACTGCCAGTTCGTTGAGCACGTCGCGGGCCATGGACAGCTGGCCCTTGCCGCCGTCCACCAACAGGATGTCCGGCAGTTTGCCCTCGCCGTCCTTGAGTTTGCTGAAGCGTCGGGTCAGGGCCTGGTGCATCGCCGCATAGTCGTCGCCGGCGGTGACGCCTTCGATGTTGTAGCGCCGGTAATCGGACTTCAGTGGACCTTCCGGGCCAAATACCACGCAGGACGCCACGGTCGCCTCGCCGCTGGAGTGACTGATGTCGTAACACTCCAGGCGTTGCGGCGGCTCGTCCAGGTTCAGCACTTCGGCCAGGGCTTCGAAACGTGCGGCCACATGCTGCCGATTGGCCAGCCGCGCGCTCAGGGCCTGCTCGGCGTTGGTCACCGCCAGTTGCTGCCAGCGCGCCCGCGTGCCGCGCACCCGGTGGCTGATGCTCAGCTCACGGCCGCGCAAGGCTTGGATCGCGGTGATCAGGGTCGGGAAATCTTCATGGACCACGTTGACGATCAACTCGCTGGGCAGGTCGCGCTCCGGGCTGCTGAGAAAGTACTGGCCAAGGAATGCCGACATGACCTCGGCCACCTCTTCCTCGATACCCACCTGGGGAAAGAAGTTCTTGCTGCCCAGAACCCGACCGCCACGCACGCTGATCAGGTGCACGCAGGCGCCGCCCGGGTTGACGAACGCCGCCACCACATCGACGTCGCCGCTGCCGCCTTCCATGCTCTGCTGGTCCTGCACCCGCCGCAGCAGGGAAATCTGGTCGCGCAGCTCGGCGGCCTTCTCGAAGTCCAGGGTGCTGGCCGCCTGCTCCATGCCCGCCGACAGTTCATCGGTCAGGGCATTGCTGCGGCCTTCGAGGAACATCACCGAGTGGCGCACATCCTCGGCGTACACCTCGGCCTCCACCAGGCCGACGCACGGCGCCTTGCAGCGCTTGATCTGATATTGCAGGCACGGCCGGGTGCGGTTCTTGTAGTAGCTGTCCTCGCACTGGCGGACCATGAAGGTCTTTTGCAGCAGGCTCAGGCTCTCGCGAATGGCCCCGGCGCTGGGGTACGGGCCGAAGTACTTGCCCTTCTGCTTCTTCGCCCCGCGATGGATGCTGAAACGCGGAAACTCGCCGTCCGACAGAAACACATAGGGATAGGACTTATCGTCGCGCAACAGGATGTTGTACGGCGGCCGCCATTCCTTGATCAGCGTCTGCTCCAGCAGCAGGGCCTCGGTTTCGTTGGCGGTGATGGTGGTTTCGATCTGCGCGATGCGCCCCACCAGGGCAGCGGTCTTCGGCGCCAGGCCGGTCTTGCGAAAGTAGCTGGCCAGGCGGCTCTTCAGGTTCTTGGCTTTACCGACGTAGAGCAGACGTGCATCGCTGTCGAACATGCGATACACGCCAGGACGGCCACTGCAGGTGGAAAGAAAAGCACTGGGATCAAACGGGTCGGTCATTGTCAGGCGCTGGCATCGACCATGCCGTGGCGAACCGCCAGCAACGTCAGTTCGACATCACTGCTGATCGAGAGCTTCTCGAAGATACGGTAACGGTAGGTATTCACGGTTTTCGGAGACAGGCACAGCTTGTCGGAGATGATCTGCACTTTCTGGCAGCCGACAATCATCAGCGCAATCTGGATCTCGCGCTCCGACAAGGCGTCGAACGGTGAATCACTGGACGGCTGGAATGACTTGAACACCAATTGCTGGGCAATTTGCGGGCTGATGTAACGCTGGCCGGCAAACACCAGGCGGATGGCCTGCACCATTTCGTTGAGACCCGCGCCCTTGGTCAGGTAACCCGCCGCACCGGCTTGCAGCAAGCGGGTCGGGAACGGATCTTCTTCACACACGGTGACGGCCACGACTTTGATATCCGGGTGACTGCGCAATAACTTGCGCGTGGCTTCAAGACCGCCGATCCCGGGCATCTTGACGTCCATGAGGACCACATCGGGTTTCAACTCCCGAGCCTTGAGCAGGGATTCCTCCCCTGATTCGGCCTGACCGACCACTTGCAGGCCATCGATGTCAGCCAGCATTCGTGTAATACCTGTACGAACGAGATCATGGTCATCGACTACTAGCACCCTAATCAAGCAGACACCTCGCGATTTGGTCTTATAGGTTGCCGGACACCTTAGCAAAAAAGCAGCGTGCTGACCTAATGACAAACACCATATAAAAAGCACTTGTTCACCAGGGGTATCCGGTGGATGGTTGATGCGCTGCGAACGCCCTGCCCTAAGGCTCTCGGGCGTCCGCCTTTCTTTTCATGAGGCTGGAAACCGAAAGCTCGGCAAGGGTATGGGTCAGGTGCCGGATCGCGTCCTGATCTTCCTTGTACAAAGCCCGATAACTGACGAGGATTTTCTCTTCGCTCTGGCTGAGGTTATCGGCCCTGGTCGGGGTTCGCCTGCCGGTCACTATATAAAGGACATCGACCCCTTTTGCCGCCACCCGGGACAAGTAATCCGCCTTGGGCACACGGTCTCCACTTTCATATCTGCCTTGGGCATTGGCTTCCACGCCGCCAACTTCACCAAATTTTTTCTGCGACAACCCCAGGCGTTCCCTTTCCTGTCTTAACCGCGAACCGATTCCACTCATTTGGATGTATGATCCTTTTTTATGCACCCCTAGGGGTGTTACACCCTTCAAGCATTGAACAAATTTGAACGGTTTTGAACTATGCCCGGTATCCGCACTGCCGCACAAGCCAAGGCCTGGCTTGAACATCAAGGTAAATCGGTTCAACAGTTCGCCCGTGAACACGGGGTCGACCCAGCCACCACCTACCAGGTATTGGCCGGCCGCAAGAAAGGACGACGCGGAGAGGCGCACAAGGTGGCCGTATTGCTGGGTATGAAAGACGGCATCATCCTGGCCGAGCCGGAGGATCCCGATCAGGCGCCCGCCTGATCCTCGACTGTCGCCACACTGCTCGGGACAACCGCCGTCCCACACAAAAACCAGCGGCTACGCATCCGCGGCGCTGCTTCGCTCCATCCGTAGAAAGCACTCGTCTTCCCCGACCACCTTCAGCCCCATGCGCCCATAGAGCGCCTGCGCCGGGTTGTCCTTGAACACCGTCAGCCGCAGCAGCCCGCGCCGTTCGCCGCGCGCCATCGCCCGCACCTGTTCGATGGTCCAGGCCCCGGCACCCTGCCCGCGAAACGCTTCGAGCACATGCAACTCGCGAATATACAAGGCCCTGGAATCGCGACTCAGGCTGATGAACCCCAGCACCTCGGCGTCCTGGCAGATCAGCAGGTTCTCCCGCCCGGCCCAGGCCACATCGAAGGCTTCGTCCAGCCACAACAGGTCGTGACGGATGTAATAGCCCAGCATGGTGCTGCGGGTCAGGTCGCGGGCGAACAGCAGATCCTCCGGGGTGCTGGCCGGACGCAGTTGGAAACCGTTCAAGGCGCTTCGACCGTCACTTGTTGACCACTCCAGCGACCGGCGTCGCGCCGGGCGATCAGCAACTCGTCGCCACAGCCTGCGGCGGCCACGATCAGAGCGCCATCCGGCCCCCAGATCGCGCTGCGGCCCGCCGACACCCAGCCCCCGGTCGGTCCGCCGTGGTTGGCCATCAGCACCAGCATTGCGTGCTCCACCGCGTACCCCTGCAACAAGGCACTGTCCGCGGCGTAGCCGTTTTCGCTGATCAGCACGCCGGTGGTATAGATGCCGGCACCGGACTGCGCCGCCGCATGCGCGTGGCTGGCCTGGGAGAAATCGGCGCACACCGCCAGGGCCACCCGGTCCTCGGCGAAGCTCAGGTTCGCACCACCCGCGCCTGGGCTGAACACCAACTCCTCGCCGGCATGCAAATGCTGCTTGCTATAGACCGCCAACGAACCATCGGCCGCCAGCACCAGGGCGCCGATCAACAACGGGCCCTCGGCCGACAGGCGAATGGGCATGCCCACCACCGCCGTCACCCCCAGCTCCCGGGCCAGGTCGCACAACGGTTGCAACAACGGACTCGGGGGCAAGACCGCCAGCTCGGCCGCCAGCGTGGGCTCGTAGCCGGTCAGGGACAACTCGGGAAACACCAGCAATTGCACGCCCTGCTCCGCCGCGGTGCGGATAAAGGCCTGGTGCCGGGCGATATTGCCCGGCAGGTCTCCGGCGACGGAAATCGATTGGGCGGCGGCAAGGGTCAGGGAGGTCATGATTCATCCTGAATGAGCACAAATGAGGGCGTGGCGAGTGTGTCATAAAACTTCAAAGCGCTTAACTCATAGGCACTTACTGGTCATGTAATAGGAATTTCCGATTGAACCGCCACCCCGGCCTCTAGTAAGCTCGGCCCACTTCACGGAGAAACAGCATGTCGTCCCTCACCCTTTCCATGCATCGTCACACTGCCAGCGCCTCGCGCGTCGGTGCGGCTGCCTGGGTGAAAAACGCCTGCGCTCCGGCGAGCTTTTATTTTGGGTATTGGTTTAGCCACTGGCGCGCCTGATACCCAAACGGCGCCCACTTGAACGGGTCGCCTACCAGAGAAAATCTCACCCCCGGTCGGCCTCCCGACCGGGGGTTTTGTTTTTCTGGGCCAACGATTTTTAACCACGACTTTCAGCAACACACCGAACTTACCGAGGATTGAAACCATGAACTACGCCACCTATTACCGTTACGACACTTGCACCACCTGGCGATTTAGCAGCCTCCGTTCGGGACAGCCTGCCGCCTCCGATCGGTCACCTACTGGTGGCAAACACACCTGCACAGCCAATCCGGCCAATTGTCGAACACCCCAGTAGGGCCGCGCGCGGGACACTACCCGCCGCCTGCCCAGGAAGCCTTGAACATGAACTCGTCCGTCTCCGCTCTGCCGCTGTCCACCCGCAACTGCGCCAACGAAACCCTGAGCCAGCGCCTGCCCAGCTCGCTGGAGCTCAAGCAGCAACTGCCGCTCAGCCCGGCCCTCGGCCAGCAAGTCGCCGCCCATCGCCAGGCAGTGCGCGCCATCCTCAACGGTGAAGACTCCCGTTTGCTGGTCGTCGTCGGCCCCTGCTCGATCCACGATCCCCAGTCCGCCCTGGAATACGCCGGCAACCTTGCCCGCCTGGCCGCCGAGGTCAGCGACGACCTGCTGCTGGTGATGCGCGCCTACGTCGAAAAACCGCGCACCACCGTCGGCTGGAAAGGCCTGGCCTACGACCCGCGCCTGGATGGCAGCGACGACATGGCCGGCGGCCTGACCCTGTCCCGCGAACTGATGCGCGAAATCCTCCGCCTGGGCCTGCCGATCGCCACCGAGCTGCTGCAACCCATGGCCGCAGGCTACTTCGACGACCTGCTGAGCTGGGTCGCCATCGGCGCGCGCACCACCGAATCGCAGATCCACCGGGAAATGGCCAGCGGCCTGGGCATGCCCGTGGGCTTCAAAAACGGCACCGACGGCGGCGTCGGCATCGCCTGCGACGCCATGCGCTCGGCAGCGCACCCGCACCGCCACTTCGGCGTCGACAGCCAGGGCCATCCGGCGGTGATCCAGACCCCGGGCAACCCCGACACTCACCTGGTGCTGCGTGGCGGCCATCGCGGCCCGAACTACGATCGCCAGAGCGTGGCCCAGGTCCAGCACGACCTGCAGAAACTGAAGATCCCGGCGCGGATCATGGTCGATTGCAGCCATGCCAACAGCGGCAAGGACCCGTTACGCCAACCGGCGGTGTTCGGCGAGGTCCTGGAACAGCGCCTGCAGGGCGATTCGTCCCTGGTCGGGGTGATGCTGGAGAGCCATCTGTTCGAGGGTTGCCAACCCCTGAGCCCGACCCTGCGCTACGGGGTTTCGGTGACGGACGGTTGCCTGGGCTGGGACGCCACCGAGCAGCTGCTGCGCAATGCCGCCCGGCAACTGCGCAACAGTCGGCAAGCCATTCCGGCTTCCGCCTGATCCCGCCCCTGTAGGAGCGAGGCTTGCCCGCGATGAACGATAACGAGGTGTAACTGACCTTTCGCATCGCCTATATCGCGGGCGGGAACTGGGCCTGTAGCCGCTGCCGCAGGCTGCGATCGGGGCACAGCCCCGTAAACCTGAGGATGCGGCATACCTGGGCTGCGCGCTCGTCCGGCCAGGCGACCGCCGGGCGGTCGATCGCAGCCTCGCCAGGGCTCGGCAGCGGCTACAGGTGGAGCTGCCGGCCATCCTTTGCTGCAATGCTTTGACGGAACTTTGACGAGAATTAGGCTACACAATCCGGTAGGCTCACCACTTTCTTGAAAGGAGCAACTCCCCATGGCCAAAGCCACTGCCCGTCACATCCTCGTTGCCAGCGAAGCCAAGTGCAACGAACTGAAAGCCGAAATCGAAGCCGGCGCCGACTTCGCCGAAGTCGCCAAGAAGAACTCCACTTGCCCATCCAGCCGTGACGGCGGCAACCTCGGCTCGTTCGGCCCAGGCCAGATGGTCAAGGAATTCGACACCGTGGTGTTCAGCGCCCCGGTCAACGTCGTGCAAGGCCCGGTGAAAACCCAGTTCGGTTATCACCTGCTGGAAGTGACCAGCCGCCAGGACTGATCCTGTCGCGATTTGCGTGAACGACGGCCCGCCCTTTGGTGGGCCGTTGTGTTTGGGCTACGGCCCGCGCTGGTCAGCAGCGCGCCGGTAGCGTACAAATCGTGATCATCGATCACCCGGCTCTTAAGGCTGACAATGCGACTGCTTTTCCCCTCCCTGATCTTCACCGCCCTGGCCCTGCTGCTGGGCACCGCGAGTGCCGACGCCGCACCGCAACACGCCTTGACCGTCTATGGCGAACCGGCCAAGTACCCCGCCGGCTTCAGCCACTTCGCCTACACCAACCCCCAGGCGCCCAAGGGCGGGAGCATGCGCCGCTCGGCCATCGAGATCGGCCGCTTCGACCATGTGTTGCCCTACATCGACAAAGGCATCGGCGTCTCGCAACTCGACGGCTATATCTACTCGCCCCTGGCCCAGCGCTCGCTGGACGAGCCCTACACCGTGTACGGCCTGGTGGCACAAAAGATGGAGCGCGCCGACGACGGCCT
The DNA here is from genome assembly GCF_002843625.1 of Pseudomonas sp. 09C 129. NCBI lineage: Bacteria > Pseudomonadati > Pseudomonadota > Gammaproteobacteria > Pseudomonadales > Pseudomonadaceae > Pseudomonas > Pseudomonas sp. 09C 129. The sequence goes on from NZ_CP025261.1 coordinate 4,546,946, forward strand.
GTGGCTGCGTTTCTACCTCAACCCCAAGGCGCGCTTCGCCGACGGCCAGCCGATCACCGCCGAAGACGTGCGCTACACCTACAACCTGCTGATGACCCAGGGCAGTCTGCGTTATCGCACCCAGTTCGCCGACGTCAAGGACGTCGAAGTCGAGTCGCCGCGGGTGATCCGCTTCGACTTCAAGAGCAATGAAAACCGCACCCTGCCCCTGGATATCGCGACCCTGCCGGTACTGCCCGAGCACTGGTGGAAGAGTCGCGACTTCGCCGGCGGCGGTGGTTACGAAGCGCCCCTGGGCAGCGGCCCGTACAAGGTGAGCAAGGTCGATAACGGCAACAGCATTACCTTCACCCGCGATGCCGACTGGTGGGGCAAGGACCTGCCGGTCAGCCGCGGCCTGTACAACTTCGACCGCTTCAGCATCGAGTACTTCGGCGACACCGACGTCGCCCGCCAAGTGCTGCGCGGCGGCGCCTACGATTACAACCGCGAGTTCTCCGCCACCGGTTTCTCCATCGGTTACGACAGCCCGGCCCTGAGCGATGGCCGCCTGCAAAAGGCCCACCTGGCCAAGCAGGCGCCGCAACCGGCCCAGGGCTTCGTGTTCAACCTGCAAAAGCCGATGTTCCAGGACCGCCGCGTGCGCCAGGCCCTGGCCATGCTCTGGGACTTCGAGTGGAGCAACCGGCAGATGATGCGCGACCTGTACATCCGCCAGCAGAGCTTCTTCTCCAACAGCGCCCTGGCCGCGCGGGCGCTGCCGGATGCCGAAGAACTGAAGATCCTCGAACCACTGCGCGGGCAGGTTCCCGACGAAGTCTTCAGCCAGGTCTTCGAGGCGCCGAAAACCGACGGCAGCGGCCTGATCCGCGATAAACAGCTGCAAGCCCTGGCCCTGCTCGAAGCGGCCGGCTGGAAACCCGACGGCGACCAGCTGGTCAACGCCGACGGCGAGCCGCTGCGCTTCACCTTCCTCAACAGCCAGAACGGCATCGAACGCCTGCTGTTGCCCTACAAGCGCAACCTGGCGCAGATCGGCATCACCCTGGAAATCCGCCGCATCGACGCCTCGCAGTACGTCAACCGGCTGATGGCCCGCGACTACGACATGATCGTCACCGGCTACCCGGTGACCACCTCGCCGGGACTGGAGCTGTACAACTACTTCGGCTCGGCGGCGGCCAACGACCCTGGCTCCAGCAACCTGATGGTGCTGAAGAACCCGGCGGTGGACAGCCTGATCAGCGGCCTGGTCAAGGCCACCAGCCAGCCACAGATGCTGAGTTACGCCCACGCCCTGGACCGGGTGCTGCAATGGAATTACTACTGGATCCCCAACTACTACCCGCCGGGCACCTCCACCGTGTGGTGGAACCGCTTCGGCATGCCGGCCATTCCCGCCAGCAATGACGAAGCCATCGAAAGCTGGTGGGAAATGAGCCGCACGCCCCTGACCAACGAGCAAATGGCTGCCGAGCGCGTCCAGCGCGGCAAGCCCGGAGGACCGCACTGATGCTGGCGTATATCCTGCGGCGCCTGCTGCTGATCATCCCGACCCTGCTGATCATCCTGCTGGTCAACTTCGCCATCGTCCAGGCCGCCCCCGGCGGCCCGGTGGAACAGGCCATCGCCCGCCTGCAAGGCATAGGCGGTGGCGGCAACCTCGGCGGTTCGAGCGACGGCGTCAGCGGCAACTCGCGGGCCAGCCGTGGCCTCGACCCGCAGCTGATCAAGGACATCGAGAAGCAGTACGGTTTCGACAAGCCGGCCCACGAACGCCTGTGGCTGATGCTCAAGAGCTACGCGCAGCTGGACTTCGGCAAGAGCTTCTTCCGCGGCGCCACGGTCACCGAGCTGATCCTGCAGAAAATGCCGGTGACCCTTTCTCTCGGGCTCTGGGCGACGCTGATCACCTACCTGGTGTCGATCCCCCTGGGGATCCGCAAGGCGGTGCACCACGGCAGCCATTTCGATATCTGGAGCAGCACCGCGATCATCATCGGCTACGCCATGCCAGCCTTCCTGTTCGCCATGTTCCTGATCGTGATGTTCGCCGGCGGCACCTCGCTGAACTGGTTCCCGGTGCGCGGGCTGGTCTCGGAGAACTTCGAGCAACTGAGCACCCTGGGCAAGGTCGTCGACTACTTCTGGCACCTGGTGCTGCCGGTGACCTCCCTGGTGATCGGCGGTTTCGCCACCCTGACCATCCTCACCAAGAACTCGTTCCTCAACGAGATCACCCGCCAGTACGTGGTCACCGCCCGGGCCAAGGGCCTGAGCGAGCGCCGGGTGCTCTACGGCCATGTGTTCCGCAACGCCATGCTGCTGGTGGTCTCGGGCATTCCCCAGGCCTTTATCAGCGTGTTCTTCGCCGGCTCCCTGCTGATCGAGGTGATCTTCTCCCTCGACGGCCTCGGCCGCATGAGCTACGAGGCCGCCGTGTCGCGGGACTATCCGGTGGTGTTCGGCTCGCTGTTCATCTTCACCCTGTTCGGCCTGCTGATAAAACTCATCGGCGACCTCTGCTACACCCTGGTCGACCCGCGTATCGACTTCGCCGCGAGGAACGCCTGATGCTCAAGCTCTCCCCGCTGGCGCGCCGGCGCTTCGACCGCTTCAAGAAAAACCGCCGTGGCTGGTGGTCGCTGTGGCTGTTTATCGGCCTGTTCATCCTTACCCTCGGCGGTGAGCTGATCGCCAACGACAAACCGCTGGTGGTCAGCTACCAGGGCTCGCTGTATTTCCCGGTGCTCAAGCGCTACACCGAGCAGGAGTTCGGCGGGCAACTGCCGTTCCAGGCCGACTACCGCAGCGACTACGTGCAGCAGCTGATCCGCCAAGACGGTGGCTGGCTGCTGTTCCCTCCGATCCCGTTCAGCGAAGACACGCCCAACTACGACCTCAGCCGCCCGGCCCCAAGCCCGCCGACCGCGGTCAACTGGCTGGGCACCGACGACCAGGCCCGTGACGTGCTGGCCCGGGTGATCTACGGCGCCCGGGTGTCGATCCTGTTCGCCCTGGCCCTGACCTTTATCAGCGCCCTGATCGGCATCGCCGCCGGCGCCCTGCAGGGCTATTACGGCGGCTGGGTCGACCTGCTGGGCCAGCGCCTGCTGGAAGTCTGGTCGGGGCTGCCGGTGCTGTACCTGCTGATCATCCTTTCCGGTTTCGTCGAGCCGAACTTCTGGTGGCTGCTGGGGATCATGGCGCTGTTCTCCTGGCTGGCCCTGGTGGACGTGGTGCGCGCCGAGTTCCTGCGCGGGCGCAACCTGGAATACGTCAAGGCCGCCCGGGCCCTGGGCCTCAACGACCGCAAGGTGATCGTGCGGCACATCCTGCCCAACGCGATGAACGCCACCCTGAGCTACCTGCCGTTCATTCTCACCGGAGCGATTTCCACCCTCACCGCCCTGGACTTCCTCGGCTTCGGCATGCCCGCCGGCAGCGCCTCCCTGGGCGAGCTGATTGGCCAGGGCAAGCAGAACCTGCAAGCGCCCTGGCTGGGCCTGACGGCGTTTTTCACCCTGGCGCTGATCCTCTCGCTGCTGGTGTTTATCGGTGAGGCGCTGCGCGATGCCTTCGATCCACGCTCCTGAATCAAGCGGACTGTTAAATGACTGACAACCTGATCGAAATCCGCGACCTCAATGTGGCCTTCAACGGTCAGAAAGTGGTGCGCGACCTGTGTCTGGATATCCGCCCCGGCGAGTGCCTGGCCCTGGTCGGCGAGTCGGGGTCGGGCAAGTCGGTGACCGCCCATTCGATCCTGCAACTGCTGCCCGACTGCGACACCCAGAGCAGCGGCAGCATCCGCTACCGTGGCCAGGAATTGCTCGGTGCCGAAGCACGGACCTTGCAGAAGCTGCGTGGCGACCGCATCGCCATGATCTTCCAGGAGCCGATGACTTCGCTGAACCCGCTGCACAGCATCGAAAAGCAGATCGGCGAAACCCTGCTGCTGCACAAGGGCCTGGGCGGCAAGGCGGCCCAGGCGCGGATCCTCGAGCTGCTGCGCCTGGTGGGCATCCAGAAACCCGAGGAACGGCTCAAGGCCTACCCGCACCAGCTTTCCGGCGGCCAGCGCCAGCGGGTGATGATCGCCATGGCCCTGGCCTGCGAGCCGGAACTGCTGATCGCCGACGAACCGACCACCGCCCTCGACGTGACGGTGCAGCGCAAGATCCTGTTGCTGCTCAAATCCCTGCAACAGCGCCTGGGCATGTCGCTGCTACTGATCAGCCACGACCTCAACCTGGTGCGCAGCATCGCCCAGCGCGTCTGCGTGATGAAGGCCGGGCAGATTGTCGAGCAGGCGCCGTGCGAAACCCTGTTCAGCGCGCCCCAGCACCCCTACAGCCGCGTGCTGCTCAATGCCGAGCCGGAAGGCGAAGCCCTGCCCCGGGACGAGCGCGAAGTGGTGTTGCAGGTGGATGACCTCAACGTGCAGTTCCAGATCGGCGGCGGGCTGTTCCGCCGCAAGCAATACCTGCGGGCGGTGGACGGTATCAGCCTGAGCCTGCAACGGGGCAAGACCCTGGGCATCGTCGGTGAGTCCGGCTCCGGCAAGTCGACCCTCGGCCAGGCGATCCTGCGCCTGCTGGACTCCGAAGGCAGCATCCGCTTCCAGGGCGAGGCCCTCGACGGCCTCAACCAGAAGCAGCTGCGGCCGTGGCGCAAGCAGATGCAGGTGGTGTTCCAGGACCCGTTCGGCAGCCTCAGCCCGCGGATGTCGGTGGCGCAGATCATCAGCGAAGGCCTGGAAGTGCACAGCCAGTCCACCGCCCAGCAGTGCGAGCAGCAGGTGATCCAGGTGCTGGAAGAAGTCGGCCTGGACCCGGCCAGCCGCCATCGCTACCCCCACGAGTTTTCCGGTGGCCAGCGCCAGCGCATCGCCATTGCCCGGGCCCTGGTGCTCAAGCCGGCGCTGATTTTGCTGGACGAACCGACCTCGGCCCTCGACCGCACGGTGCAGAAACAGGTGGTGGCGCTGTTGCGCCAGCTCCAGGAACGCCACGGCCTGACCTACCTGTTTATCAGCCACGACCTGGCGGTGGTGCGTGCCCTGGCCCACGACATGATCGTGATCAAGGATGGCAAGGTGGTCGAACGCGGCCCCAGCCACGAAGTGTTCGACGCGCCGCAACATCCCTACACCCAGGAACTGCTGGCCGCCGCCCACCCCGCCTGAACCCTCATTCCCCTGTAGGAGCGAGCTTGCTCGCGATGCAAGCACCGCGGTATTGCAGGCCCACCGCGCCGAACCCACCGCAGGCAAGCCTCACTCCTACAGAAGCACCACTCTGTAGCCGCTGGCGAAGCCTGCGATCGACCGCGAAGCGGGCGCAGGGTCTGGAGGCCGCCGGAGGTCCTTCGGACCTTTCGCAGCCTGCGGCAGCGGCTACAGGGATAGCGTCAACCCTGATGGTCGCGTCACCGTGAAGATTCCCGGCATAATCTGCGCGCGCTCCCTTCAGGACCTCCCCCATGAACGACACCGAAAGCCTCAAGGATTACCAGCGGGTCCGCCAACTGGCGATCCGTTCGCTGTTCGAGATCATCGAGCAATCCAGCGAGGGCACGGTGATCGTCGACCGCGACGCCAATATCGTCTGGATGAACGAGCGCTACGCCCGGCGCTTCGGCCTGGAGTCGGCGGCGTTCGCCATCGGCAAGGCCTGCGAAAGCGTGATCCCCGGCAGCCTGTTGCGCGAAGTGGTGCGCACCGGGCGGCCGATCCTGCTGGACATGCAGGACACCCCCAAGGACCCGCTGGTGGTGATGCGCCTGCCGATCCACGACGACGCCGGGGCGGTGATCGGCGCCATCGGCTTTGCCCTGTTCGACGAGCTGCGCAGCCTGTCGCCGATGCTCAAGCGCTACCTGAGCATGCAGGAAGAGCTGGCCTCGACCCGCTCGCTGCTGCGGGCACGGCAGGCCAAATACAACTTCGCCCACTTCATCGGCACCAGCGCCGCCAGCCTGGAAGTCAAACGCCGTGCCCGGCGCAGCGCCAGCGCCGACTCGCCGGTGCTGCTGCAAGGCGAGACCGGCACCGGCAAGGAGCTGCTGGCCCAGGCCATCCACGCCGCGTCGCCACGGGCGCACAAGGCCTTCGTCAGCATCAACAGCGCGGCGATTCCCGAGGCCTTGCTGGAGGCCGAGTTCTTCGGCACCGCCCCCGGCGCCTTCACCGGCGCCGACCGCAAGGGTCGCGCCGGTAAGCTGCAGATCGCCCAGGGCGGCACGCTGTTTCTCGACGAGATCGGCGACATGCCCCTGCCGCTGCAAAGCAAGCTGCTGCGGGTGCTGCAAGAGAAAGAGTTCGAGCCAGTGGGCTCCAACGAGGTGATCCAGAGCGACGTGCGGGTGATCGCCGCCACCTCCACCGACCTGGAAGCGGCGATCAAGCGCGGCGAATTCCGCGCCGACCTGTATTACCGCCTCAATGTGCTGCCGATCCAGGTGCCGCCGCTGCGCGAACGCCTGGACGACCTGCCGGCCCTCAGCGAAGCCATCCTCGAAGAACTGCGCAGCCAGCACGAACTGGCCCCCGATGCCCTGGCCCTGCTCGGCCAGCACGCCTGGCCGGGCAATATCCGCGAACTGCGCAACGTGCTGGAACGCGCCGCCCTGCTCAGCGACGACCTGATGCTCAACGCCGGCGACCTGCGCGCGGCCATCGGCACCTTCAGCCCGGTGCCGCGCGCGGCCAGCCCCCAGGCCGCCGAAGTGCAGCCCGACGAAACCTTCGCCGCCGCGCGGGAGCGTTTCGACCGCCAGGTGATCGAGTCGGCCCTGGCGCACTGTGGCGGCAAGGTGGGGCAAGCAGCGGCGCGCCTGGGGCTGGGGCGCTCGACCCTGTACAAGAAGATGGCGGCGCTGGGGATCGAAGAGTCTCAATAAAGAGACGCACGTCTCCACACAGAGAAAGGCCCAGCGCTACGCGCTGATCGCGGGCAATCGAGCGTCGACCGGCCGCTCCTACACAAGCGCGGAGTGTTTCCGTAGGAGCGAGGCTTGCCCGCGATGACGCCCTTTCAGCCACCCAAAGTCTCAAAACAGAGACAAAACATCACTCCACCCCTCAAAAATCATACAAATATCCTTATTTATCAAATACTTAATCATCTGGCACAAAACTCGCTATAGCCCCTCCCACACCCGCAACACCCTACAAAAATAACAATCCTGGAGAGACACACCATGAGTGTGATCATTGCCCTAGCAGCCCTCGCGCTGCTGATGTTGGCTGCTTACCGTGGCTACAGCGTTATCCTCTTTGCCCCCATCGCCGCCCTCGGCGCCGTCCTGCTCACCGACCCGTCCGCCGTGGCGCCCGCCTTCACCGGCGTGTTCATGGAGAAGATGGTCGGCTTCATCAAACTCTACTTCCCGGTGTTCCTGCTCGGCGCGGTGTTCGGCAAGCTGATCGAGCTGTCGGGCTTCTCCCGCTCCATCGTCGCGGCGGCCATCCGCCTGCTCGGCACCCGCCAGGCGATGCTGGTGATCGTGCTGGTCTGCGCCCTGCTGACCTACGGCGGCGTGTCGCTGTTCGTGGTGGTGTTCGCGGTCTACCCGTTCGCCGCGGAGATGTTCCGCCAGAGCAATATCCCCAAGCGCCTGATCCCGGCGACCATCGCCCTCGGCGCGTTCTCCTTCACCATGGACGCCCTGCCTGGCACCCCGCAGATCCAGAACATCATCCCCAGCACCTTCTTCAACACCACCGCCTGGGCTGCGCCCTGGCTGGGGGTGATCGGCACCATTTTCGTGTTCTGCGCCGGCATGCTGTTTCTCCAGCACCAGCGCAACAAGGCGCACAAGGCCGGTGAAGGCTACGGCAGCGACCTGCGCAACGAGCCGGAAACCGCCGCCGACATCCAGCTGCCCAACCCCTGGATCGCCCTGTCGCCGCTGCTGCTGGTGGGCCTGATGAACCTGCTGTTCACCCACTGGATTCCCCAGTGGTACGGCAAGACCCACAGCCTGGCCCTGGCCGGCATGGCCGCCCCGGTGCAGACCGACGTCGCCAAGCTCACCGCCATCTGGGCGGTCCAGGCCGCCTTGCTGGTGGGCATCATTATGGTCCTGGTGTTCGGCTTCTCGGCCATTCGCGGCAGGCTCGCCGAGGGCAGCAAGAGCGCGGTCAGCGGCGCCCTGCTGGCGGCGATGAACACCGCCTCGGAATACGGTTTCGGCGCGGTGATCGCCTCCTTGCCGGGTTTCCTGGTGCTGTCGGACTGGCTGAAAAGCATCCCCAACCCGCTGGTCAACGAGGCCATCACCGTGACCCTGCTGGCCGGCATCACCGGCTCCGCCTCGGGCGGCATGAGCATCGCCCTGGCGGCCATGTCGGAGACCTTCATCAGCGCCGCCCACGCCGCCAACATCCCGCTGGAAGTGCTGCACCGCGTGGCTGCCATGGCCAGCGGCGGCATGGACACCCTGCCGCACAACGGCGCGGTGATCACCCTGCTGGCGGTCACCGGGCTGACCCACCGCCAAGCCTACAAGGACATTTTCTGCATTACGCTGATCAAGACCCTGGCCGTCTTCGTCGTGATCGCCACTTTCTACGCCACCGGCATTGTGTGAGGTATTCATGAGCAATCTTGCGGGCAAGACCGCCCTCGTCACCGGCTCCACCAGCGGCATTGGCCTGGGGATAGCCCTGAGCCTGGCCAGGGCCGGCGCCAACCTGATCCTCAACGGCTTCGGCGATGCCTCGACGGTGCTCGCCGAGGTCGCGCGCCTCAATAAAGACCACGGCGGCAAGGTCGGCCATCACCCGGCCGACGTCAGCGACCCGGCGCAGATCGCCGACATGCTGGCCTACGCCGAGCGCGAGTTCGGCGGCGTCGACATCCTGGTCAACAACGCCGGCATCCAGCATGTGGCGGCGGTCGAGGAATTCCCGGTGGAGCGCTGGGACTCGATCATCGCCATCAACCTGTCGTCGGTGTTCCACAGCACCCGCCTGAGCCTGCCGGGCATGCGCGCCAAGGGCTGGGGGCGGATCGTCAACATCGCCTCGGTGCATGGCCAGGTCGGCTCGGTGGGCAAGGCCGCCTATGTGGCGGCCAAGCACGGGGTGATCGGCCTGACCAAGGTGGTCGGCTTGGAGACCGCCACCAGCAACGTCACCTGCAACGCCATCTGCCCGGGCTGGGTCCTGACCCCGCTGGTGCAAAAGCAGATCGACGACCGCATCGCCGCGGGGGTCGATCCGCAACAGGCGCAGCACGACCTGCTGGCGGAAAAACAGCCATCCCTGGAGTTCGTCACGCCTTCGCAGCTGGGCGAGTTGGTCCTATTCTTGTGCAGTGAGGCCGGCAGCCAGGTGCGTGGCGCGGCGTGGAATATCGATGGCGGCTGGTTGGCGCAGTAAGCCGTTGTAGCCGCTGCCGCAGGCTGCGATAAGACCCGAAGGGTCTTTCAGCGCCAGTGATATCGCCACGACCGTTCCGGTCGATCGCAGCCTGCGGCAGCGGCTACAGGGCGTTTGAAAATCGCTTTGTGTGCATTAGAAAAACAAGAGGCCACCCATGTCCGAATTACTCTGGCAACCCAGTGCCGAGCGCATCAGCAAGACCCGCATGGAAGCCTTCCGGCGCTTGATCAATCACCGTCACGACCTGGACCTCGACGGCTACCCCGCCCTGCACCAATGGAGCATCGAGCGGCGCGAGGACTTCTGGCAGGCCATCGTCGACTTCTTCGACGTCGAGTTCCATGCGTCCCCCAGCGCGGTGCTGATCGAAGGCCGCAACATGCCCGCCGCCCAGTGGTTCCCCGACGCCACCCTGAACTTCGCCGAGCACCTGCTCAAGCGGCGTGACGACGGTGTCGCGGTAATCGCGATCAACGAGAACGGCCAGCGCGAACAGCTGACCTACAACCAGCTGGCGGCCCATGTCGCCGGCCTGCAACAGAGCCTGCGGGCCGCCGGCGTCAGCCTTGGCGACCGGGTCGCGGCCTGCATGCCCAACACCTGGCAGACCCTGGTGGGTATGCTCGCCACCGCCAGCCTCGGGGCCGTCTGGTCCAGCTCCTCGCCAGACTTCGGCACCCAGGGGGTGATCGACCGTTTCGGCCAGATCGAACCCAAGGTGCTGATCACCTGCGCCGGCTACCGCTACGCCGGCAAACAGATCGACCAGACGGCCAAGGTCAACGAGATCCTCGAACGCCTGCCGTCCCTGCAACAGCTGATCATCGTGCCGTACGCGCGGCCCGAAGCCCGCGCCGAAGACTTTCGCACCTCGGCCAGCGTCGCGCTGTGGGACGACTTCTACCGCCCCGGCGGCGAGCCGGCGTTCGTCGCCGTGCCCTTCGCCCATCCGCTGTACATCCTCTATTCCAGCGGCACCACCGGCGTGCCCAAGTGCATCATCCACAGCACCGGCGGCGTGCTGTTGCAGCACCTCAAGGAGCACGGCCTGCACTCCGACCTGCGCGCCGGCGAAGTGCTGTTCTACTACACCACCTGCGGCTGGATGATGTGGAACTGGCTGGTCTCCGCCCTGGCGGTGGGCGCCACGGTGCTGCTGTACGACGGCTCGCCGTTCCACCCGGCGCCCGAACACTTGATCGACCTGATCGACCAGGAAGGCATCAACGTTTTCGGCACCAGCCCCAAGTACCTGGTGGCCCTGGAAAAGGCCGGCATCCAGCCGCGCCAGAGCCATTCCCTGGCCAGCCTCAAGACCCTGCTCAGTACCGGCTCGCCGCTGTCGCCGCAGAGCTTCGACTACGTGTACCGCGCGTTCAAACAGGACCTGTGCCTGGCCTCGATGTCCGGCGGCACCGATATCATTTCCTGCTTCATCATCGGCAACCCGCTGTTGCCGGTGCACCGCGGCGAAATGCAGGGCAAGGGCCTGGGCATGGCGGTCGAGGTGTGGAACGACCAGGGCCAGGCGGTGGTCGGCGAAAAGGGCGAACTGGTCTGCACCCGGCATTTCCCGGCCATGCCCATCGGCCTGTGGCACGACCCGCGGCACGAGAAGCTGCGCGCCTCCTACTTCAGCCAGTTCCCCGGGGTCTGGGCCCAGGGCGACTACGCCGAGCAACTGGCCCATGGCAGCTGGCTGATTCACGGCCGCTCGGACGCCGTGCTCAACCCCGGCGGCGTGCGCATCGGCACCGCGGAAATCTACCGCCAGGTGGAGAAACTTGAGCAGGTCCTGGAAAGCCTGGCCATCGGTCAGCAATGGGACAACGACGTGCGGGTGGTGCTGTTCGTGCGCCTGCAGGACGGCGTGCAACTGGACGACGCCCTGCAGGAGCAGATCCGCCAGGTCATCCGCGCCAACACCACGCCAAGGCACGTGCCGGCGAAGATCCTCGCGGTCAGCGACATCCCGCGGACCATCAGCGGCAAGATCGTCGAACTGGCGGTGCGCAACGTGGTGCACGGCCTGCCGGTGAAAAACACCGACGCCCTGGCCAACCCCGAGGCGCTGGAGCAGTTTCGCGATCGCCCCGAGTTGCGCGACTGATCGTTGCCCCTGTAGCCGCTGCCACAGGCTGCGAACAACCCGCAGGGGCGCGATCTCAGGACCGCTGAAGGCCCTGCGGGCCTTTACGCAGCCTCGCAGGCTCGGCAGCGGCTACAAGGGCTGGGCGCGGTGCCAGTTGTAGCCGCTGCCGCAGGCTGCGCCCGGCACCGCAGGGGCCGGTTCAAACCAGGCAACCCGGTCCACCAGGTCCGGGAAAACCGCCCTTGCGCCGGCTACGCCGTCGATCGCAGCCTGCGGCAGCGGCTACAATGCCGGCGTGATGCACGCTCAGGACACCCCCGACATGAACGCCCCCACCTCCGGCAGCGAAGCCGAAACCCTGATTGCCCGGCTGGACTGGGCCGCCACGCCGCTGGGCGCGGTCGACCACTGGCCGCAGAGCCTGCGCACCGCAGTGGACATCGTGATCCACTCGCCGATGCCGATGCTGCTGTTGTGGGGCGCGCAACTGACACAGATCTACAACGACGGTTTCGCCCTGCTGGCCGGCAACAAGCACCCTGGCGCCTTCGGCCAGTCGACCCACCTGACCTGGCCGGAACTCCAGGACTTCACCGCGCCGATCTACCAAGCCGTGCTGCAAGGCCAGGTGCGCACCTTCAGCGAAAAACCCTTCACCCTGCTGCGCCACGGCCACGAGTCGGACGTCTGGCTGGACCTGACCTACAGCCCGATCCGCGACGAAAGCGGCGAAGTCGCCGGGATCCTGGTCACCAGCATCGAAACCAACGAGCGCCGACGCATCGCCCTGGAACTGGAGCAGCGCTCGGCGGCCAGCCTCAAGGCCCAGCACGAAACCGAAGAGCGCCTGCAACTGGCGCTGGCGGCGACCGACGCGGTCGGCACCTGGGACTGGGACATCGGCGACGACCGCTTTATCGCCGACGCCCACTTCGCCCAGCTGCACAGCATCGACCCGGCCCAGGCCGGGCAACTGCCCATCAGCGACTACCTCAAAGGCGTGCACCCGGAAGACCGCGGCATGGTGGCGCGCAGCATCAAGCACTGCATCACCCACGGCACCGAATACGCCGAGGAATACCGCCTGCAACAGCCCGACGGGCAGATCCGCTGGGTCTTCGCCCGCGGGCGCTGCTACAAGGATCACCATGGCCGGCCGGTGCGCTTCCTCGGCGCCGCCCTGGACCTGACCGACCGCAAGCAGATGGAACAGGCGCTGCGCCAGAGCCAGACCGAATTGCAGTTGATCATCAACGCCATGCCGGTACTGATCGGCTACGTCGACCACGAAGAGCGCTTTCGCCTGAACAACAGCGCCTACCTCGACTGGTACGGCCTGACCCCGCAGGAGCTGTACGGGCGGACCATCCGCGAAGTGGTGGGGGACGAGATCTACGCCACCCGCGCCGACAAGATCGCCGCCGCCCTGGCCGGCAAACCCTGCAGCTTCGAAGCCAACTCGCCGCACCGCGACGGGCGCGCGCGGCATGCGCTGATGAAGTACCTGCCACGCTACGGCGCCGACGGCGCGATCAATGGTTTCTACATCTTCGTGATCGACGAGACCGAGCGCAAACAGACCGAGGAAGCCCTGCGCAACCTCAACGAAACCCTGGAAGAACGGGTGGCCGAGCGCACCCAGGCGCTGGCCGCCGCCAACCAGCGCCTGCAGAGCGAGATGTTCGAACGCGAACGCGCCGAAAACGCCCTGCGCCATGCACAGAAGATGGAAGCCGTGGGCCAGCTCACCGGCGGCATCGCCCACGACTTCAACAACATGCTCACCGGAATCATCGGCAGCCTGGAGCTGATGCAGCGCTACATCGACGCCGACCGCAGCGCGGAAATCGGCCGTTTCACCGAGGCCGCGATGTCCTCGGCCAAGCGCGCGGCCGCCCTCACCCACCGCCTGCTGGCGTTCTCCCGGCGCCAGTCGCTGGACCGCCGGCCGCTGGAACCGAACCAGCTGGTGCGTTCGCTGCAGGACCTGTTCAACCACACCAAGGGCGAGCATATCGAGCTGAAGATGAACCTGGGCGCCAACGTCTGGTCGATCAACAGCGACGCCAGCCAGCTGGAAAACGCCCTGCTCAACCTGGTGATCAACGCCCGCGACGCCATGCCCGACGGCGGCGTGCTGACCATCGAGACCGCCAACAGCTACCTTAACGGCAGCGACCTGGGCACCCTGGAACCGGTCAAGGCCGGCGACTACGTGATGCTCGGCGTCAGCGACAACGGCGCCGGCATGACCCCGCGAGTGCTGGCCAAGGCCTTCGACCCGTTCTTCACCACCAAACCCATCGGCCAGGGCACGGGCCTGGGGCTGTCGATGATCTACGGCTTCGCCCAGCAATCCGGCGGCCACCTGACCATCAGCAGCGAACCGGGCCAGGGCACCTGCGTGCGCCTGTACCTGCCGCGCCTGTACAGCGGTGCCCAAACCGCCAGCCCGGCACCGGCCAGCGTCGAAGCGCCGTACGCGGTGGCCGGCGAATCGGTGATGCTGGTGGAGGACGACCCGGCGGTGCGCATGCTGGTGCTCAACGTGCTGAGCGAACTGGGCTACAGCGCCTTCGAAGCCGAGGATGCCAAGAGCGCCTTGCCGTTGCTGGAGTCCGAGCGGCGCGTCGACCTGCTGGTGACCGACGTCGGCCTGCCGGGCATGAACGGCCGGCAGCTGGCGGAGATCGCCCGCCAGCAGCGGCCGCAACTCAAGGTGCTGTTCATGACCGGTTACGCGGAAAAGGCCGCCGAGCGCCAGGGCTTTCTCGACGCCGGCATGGACCTGATCGCCAAGCCGTTTTCCATCGAGGCGCTGGCCCAGAAGATTCGTCAGATGATCGGCCGGCAGGGCTGATTTCAGGCATAATCCGCCCCCGCCGTCCGCACCGTTCCAAGGTAATTGCCCCATGAAAGCCCAAGCCCGCCACATCCTGGTGAAAACCGCCGAAGAGGCCGAACAGCTCAAGCAGCGCATCGCCAAGGGCGAAGCCTTCGACGTGCTGGCGAAGAAATACTCCACCTGCCCCTCCGGCAAACGCGGCGGCGACCTGGGTGAAGTGCGACCAGGGCAGATGGTCGGGGCCATCGACCAGGTGATCTTCAAAAAGCCCCTGCGCACCGTGCACGGGCCGATCAAGAGCAAGTTCGGTTACCACCTGGTGCAGGTGTTCTACCGCGATTGAGGTCTCCACTCGTGACCGCTACGTCGTCGCGACTGCAACCCTGTAGCCGCTGCCGCAGGCTGCGATCGGTACCGCAGGGGCCGCAAAACCTGGCGACGCGACCTATCTGAAAAATCGGGGATACCACCCTTGCGCCGGCTGCGCCGTCGATCGCAGCCTGCGGCAGCGGCTACAGGGGTGCCTCAGGGTCTTGGGATCAACGCCCCCGGCACCTGGATCACCCGGCTCGCCAAGCGATGCCCGGCCTGCGCCGCCTGCTGCGGATTGCCGCCCTTTAGTCGACACGCCAGATACGCCGCACTGAACGAATCCCCCGCCGCCGTGGTGTCCACCACCTGCTCCACCCGCTGCGCCGGCACCTCGAACGACTCGCCGCCACAGCGGATCAGGCAAGGTTCAGCGCCGCGCTTGAGCACCACTTCCGGCGTGTCCGCGTAAGCCGCCAATACCGCCTGGCTGTCGGCATAACCGAACAGCGCCTGCTCGTCATCCACCGTCAGCAACGCCAGGTCGACATAGGCCAGCGCCTCGCGATAAGCCGCCTGCGCCTGCTCCACCGAGGCCCAGAGCCGTGGCCGGTAGTTGTTGTCGAAGACGATCTGCGCCCCACGCTTGCGTGCTTCAACCAAGGTCTCGATCAGCTTCTTGCGCCCCAACTCGCCGAGCACCGCCAGGGTGATGCCGCTGAAATACAGCACCGCGTAGGTCGGCAACGCCGCGAGGATCGGCTCGGCCGCGGGGGTGGTGAAACAGTCGCGCACCGCCGCTTCGTTGCGCCAGTAAAGAAAGCGCCGCTCGCCCTTGGCGTCGGTCTGGATACAGTACAACCCGGGCAAGCGCCCCGGCAGGCGCTGGACCATGCCCAGGCCGATGCCTTCCTCGGCCCAGCTCTGGCACATGGCGTCGCTGAAACTGTCGTCACCGAGGGCGGTGACATAGTCGACATGGGCGCCCTCGCCCAGTTCACGGGCCAGGTACACCGCGGTGTTCAAGGTATCGCCGCCGAAGCTCTGTTGCAGGCTGCCGTCGGCGCGGTGTTGCAGTTCGATCATGCATTCGCCGATCAGGGCGATGCGTTTCCCGGTGGTGCAGGTGTTCATGGTGGGGTGTCTCTGAGAGTTTTTTGTTGTGAGAAAGAACGTCTTCGCGGGCAAGCCTCGCTCCTACAAGGTTGGTGTCGTTTGCCAAGGCGTGTACGCCTCATATCCGTAGGAGCGAGGCTTGCCCGCGATCACCTGCGCAGCAGGTGCCAGACCTACCCTAGAAACAGGTCTCCATGCTCTCCAGCACATCCAGCCGCTCATCCACCAGCAACCCGGTGCGCCACTTATCAAAGGTCAAACACGGGTGCGAAGTACCAAAAGCAATAATGTCCCCCACCCGCAACTCAACCCCCGGCGCCACGGTCATGAACGCATGCTGGTCCATCACCGCCGTGACCTTGCAGGCGCTGACATCATCGCCCTTGGCCGGCAGCACGCCCGGCTTGTAGCGCAGCAACGGCACCGGCAGACCGGCGTCATAGGCCACGTCGCGCTTGCCCAGGGCGATCACCGCGAACCCCGGCTCCGGCAGGGACTGCACATGGGCCCAGACTTCCAGCGCCGGGCGCAGGCCTTCGTGCAGGTCGCTGCGCCGGTCGAGCACGCAGCACTGCGCCTCTTTATAGATGCCATGGTCGTGGGCCACGTAACTGCCGGGGCGCAGCACGCTGAGGAAACGCCCCTGGGCGTTCTGCGCCTCGAAGGACTCGGCGATCAGGTCATACCAGGCCGACCCCGAGGCAGTGATGATCGGCTTATCGATGGCGAACAGCCCGTCGTCCTGCAACTGCACCGCCAGGCGCACCAGGGACCCGGCAAACTCCCGAATGCCAGTCACCGCATGATCGCCATGGATCACCCCTTCGTAGCCCTCGATGCCGCACAAGGCCAGGGCCGGTTGCGCCTGGATCGCCTGCGCCAGCGCCAGTACTTCCTGCTCGCTGCGGCAGCCACAACGGCCACCGACCACACCGTACTCGATCATCACGTTCAAGCGCACCCCGCGCGCGGCGAAGAATTGCCCGAGATCGGCGACGTTGTCCGGGTGATCGACCATGCAATAGAAGTCGAACGTCGGGTCGGCCAGCAGCTCGGCGATCAGCCCCATGTTCGGCGTGCCCACCAGCTGGTTGGCCATCAGCACCCGGCGCACACCGTGGGCATAGGCCGCGCGGGTCTGCACCGCGGTGGCCAGGGTGATGCCCCAGGCGCCCGCCTCCAGCTGCCGACGGAACAGCGCCGGGGTCATGCTGGTCTTGCCGTGGGGCGCCAGCTCGGCGCCGCTGTCGCTGACGAACTTCTGCATCCAGCGGATGTTGTGTTCCAGCGCCGCGCGGTGCAGCACCAGGGCCGGCAGGCTGACATCGCGCACCAGGCTGACACCCGGTTGGGCGGCGCCCTTTTCCACCGCGGCATTGATCAAGGCAGAAGACATATTCGAACTCCTTACGGCGCAGCCACAGGGGCTGGCATTAGTCGTTGATGCGACGGGCCAGGCGATTCGCGCTGTCGATCAGCACCCGGCGGTAGTCGGCGTAATTGTTCTGGGCATCGGCCCGTGGCGCGACGATGCACAGGGTGCAGATGCACACCCCGCGCTCGTCCCGCACCGGGGCGGCGAAGCAATGGGTAAAGGTGTCGGCCACGCTGTCGAAGGAAAAGAAACCGTCCTGCGTGGCCTGGCGGATTTCCTTGAGGAAGGTCGCCACAGGCAGGCGTTCCCCGTCGGGGAGCATGAAGTCGCGCTCGTCGATCAACTCGACGATCTGCTCATCGCTCAAATGCCCTAGCAACAGCCGCCCGGAAGCGGTCCAGGGAATCGGCGCGTTCTCGCCGATATTCGAGGAAATGCGGAAATGCCGCTCGCCCTCCTTCATCAGCGCCACCGTGTATTTGCGCCCGTTGAGCAGGCACATCTGTGCGGTCTCGCGGGTCTGGCTGACGATCTCCTGCAAGGCCGAGTCGGCCTCGCGGGTCAGGTCGAAATGGCGCAGATGGGCCTGCCCCAGGAAGTACAGCTGCCGGCCCAGGTACACATGCCCGTCCTGGCCCACCGGCTCCAGAACCCGCCGCTCCAGCAAGGACGCCACCAGCTCGTACACCGTGGACTTGGGGCTGCCGATCCCCTTGGCGATATCGTGGGGCCGCAGCGGCTGGCCGATCTCCTTGAGGAAATCGAGAATATCGAACGCCCGGTCCAACCCCTTGGCCCGACGCTTGATGGTGTCTTCGGTCATCTTTGTGCCTTTTGCAAAAAACTGCGAAATTTCCGGCGCCCCAAAACCCCGGCATTGCCCCTATCCCCGTAGCCGCTGCCGAGCCCGCGAGGCTGCGAGGCTGCGAGGCTGCGAGGCTGCGAGGCTGCGATAAGGTCCGCAGGACCTTCAACGATCTCAAGACCGCGCGCCCGCTTCGTCGGAATGCCGCCCAGATCGATCGCAGCCTCGCCAAAACTCGGCAGCGGCTACAACGAACGAACCCGCCCCTGTAGGAGCAGCTTGCTCGCGATCAGCGGCCTACAGCCCTACTTCTTCTTGTAAGCCACGCAATCGATCTCAACCTTGCAATCCACCATCATGCTGGCCTGCACACAGGCCCGCGCCGGCGCATGTTCCGGCTTGAAATACTCACCGAACACCTTGTTGAAACTCCAGAAATCCCGCGGATCCTCCAGCCACACCCCAACCCGCACCACATCCTCCAGCCCGTACCCCGCCTCCTCCAGAATCGCCACCACATTGCGCATCGTCTGATGGGTCTGCTCAACGATACCGCCATGAATAATTTCACCATCCAGTGCCGGCACCTGGCCGGACACATACAACCAACCATCGGCCTCAACGGCACGAGCGAAAGGACGGGGTTGGCCACCGCCGGCGGTGCTGCCGGTACCGTAGCGAGTGATGCTCATGGGGTGTTCTCCTAAGTAAAGGGAAGGTTGAGCAGAATAAGCCGTTCCTAAAAAGGCGCTTCGCGTAATTCCAGGAGACATTTATTCCGCTATAACAGATCAAAATATACAACAACGGAAAATTCACGAAGAGTGTGCCATGGGAAAGAGAGGGATAACAGAGGATAGGCAACACATCTGGAACCAAGGAGATAGAGAACAGGCCTGAAATAAATGCTACTACCCCCATTTATTCGGCCATTAATGACGGCTCGTGTAAGGCGTTTCTGTATCTGGTGTAAACATGCCCTCCAGGCTTGTTACCCCGCGATACGCCTCCTATATTCCGTTTCGTCGCTCCCAACGCTGCGACCGGATTTGGCCGTCCGAATCTCCATGAGCACACCCTAAAATTCCTTCATGGAGCGTCACCGTCATGGATTTCCAACCCCTCACCTCTTCCAACACCACCGACCACCCCGTCGCCTTTATCAACCCGCAAGCCCCCTTGCTTGACCTGCTGAGCTACGCCGGCCTGCGCATCCGCGCTGCCCGGGACATGTTGGACAGCGTATCCGGCATGACCAGCCGCAACGCCGACGACCTCGACCTGATGCGCTTCTCCAGCGTGGCAACCTTGTTGTTGCAGGACGGATGCGATGTGTTGCACTTGGCAGAGCAACGAGCGATGGACCTGCCAGAGCCTTAACCGAACCGCCTTAGCCTTTGCTCTTGCTGTGCTTTGGCTTTGGCTTTGGCTTTGGCTTTGGCTTTGGCTTTGGCTTTGGCTTTGTTTTTGATCTTGATCCACCCGCCCCATCGGGAGGCCGAGTGGAGGTTCTGCGCCGTGGGCAACTCGGCAGGGATGCCGAGTTAGCCGCCCCAGGCCATGGATGGCCTGTGGCGGCGGCCCACGGAGCAGGACCGGAGCGAGGGAACCTGAGCGCAGCGAAGGCCGTACGCAGGGGCAAGACTTTTTGGTTACTTTTGGGGCGTTTGCCAAAAGTGACCCGCCGTAAGGGCGGAACCATAAGCCGCCGTGACCGCAGAAATGGATATGTACCCCGTCCAACATCACCAGCGAAGCCACCACCGCCATCGCGGGCAAGCCTCGCTCCTACAGAAGCGTGTAAAACGTGCCCCGCCGTAAGGGCGAAACCATAAGCCGCCGTGACCGCAGCAATGGATATGTCGTGATTTGATCTTTGTCTGGGCGACCAACCTGCTGTGTTGCAGGCGGTAGGACTCGTTGCTGCCTGTTTCGACGATGTGGCAGTGGTGTGTCAGCCGATCCGGCAACGCCGTGGTCATCTTGTTAAGGCTGCACGCCTAATGTGAATCCACCTGCGGCCGATAGTCTGGAAGGTTCACCAGTATCGACGTCTTATTTCAGGGTTATCAATGGAAATTCCATACAGCGTCAGGCTTTCATTTTTTGATTTCTGGAAGGGGCTCTTCAAAGGCACGCTTTTCATCCAGAAACGTTTGCGAGGGCATTTGAAGGAGCAGCAGAAGAACTGGCCGAAGAAGCAACAATACAGCCAAGGATATTTCTATCAGGGCTTGGAAGAACTGGGAATCACAGGCCTGAAGCCTACGGGCTTTCGGTTCAAGCAATACGCCATCGATGAAGAATTGAAGGGCGCTGACGTACTGGACATCGGCAGCAACTGCGGTTTTGTCTCAGCTTATTGTTCGCGACTGGCAAAATCCGTGACAGCCGTCGAACTCAACCCTTTTCTCAATAAAGTGGCAAAGGATACCGCGCGTTATTTGAAGCGCGACAATATAGAGTTTATAGAAAGCGATTTTTCGGTATTTGCCACAGATAAAAAATTTGATGTGGTGCTGTCGTTTTCCAATCATCACACCATTGATGGCAACCTCAATATGGGGTTTGAAAACTACATGAAGCGCCTGGTGTCGTTTCTAAAGCCGGGTGGCTACCTACTGTTTGAAAGCCACAATGTTTTCGGGCCAGGTGCTGGCAACGTAGGCGATGACGGTGATATGGACGAAAAAATCAAAATAATGAACACCTATTTCGCCATAGAACGCTATCGAATGGTCAACTGTTACATGCGACACATGGTCGATGATGTCGATAAGCTCTTCATTGTTGCGCGGCTCGTGGACAATCCTCCGAAGACGGAATTCCGTCTTGAACAAGCAATCCGTCGTTATCATTATTGACCCTGTATTCGATTCTTTGGCTATCTATGACACCGTCCAAAAAACGGCAGCGCCAGCACGGACGCTATCGCGAGCCAGCTCGCTCCTACAGGTCGGTGTCATGCAAAGAAACAGTCGTTCAAGTCGTGGATCAGGTTTGGCAGGCGCAAGCGCCTGATCGCAGCCTGCGGCAGCGGCTACAGAGTTCGCGGTATTACCGATAGGCTTGAACGAATCTGCTACCCATGCGCGTGAACTCGGCAGGGTTGTTAGCCCTGACTGCAACCAAAGCGACTCACCGTTGAATAACAAGCGCTAGGTATCGCCCCCCCCACTCATTATTGCAATCCCCACAACAGCTCATTGCAAAAGATAGCTAGCTAACTATCAAGACTTCTTATTACCCTCCGATCTCCAGCCAAATACTGTCCGCGGGGCTCTAGCCTGCCTATGCGGACAGCATCGATTACTGATGAGGTCACCCATGGAACCAGGCAGTTATCAATTGAGCATGAGCGTGCTCATGACGCCCGACAAAGCCAATTTCTCCGGCAACGTGCACGGCGGCGCCCTGCTGAAGCTGCTCGACGAGGTGGCCTTCGCCTGTGCCAAGCGCTATGCCGGGCGCTATGTGGTCACGCTGTCGGTGGATCAGGTGATCTTCAAGGAGCCGATCCATGTCGGCGAATTGGTGACTTTCCTCGCCTCGGTCAATTACACCGGGCGCACCTCGATGGAGGTCGGGGTCAAGGTGATGACCGAGAACATCCACGAACGCACGGTGCGCCACACCAACAGTTGCTACTTCACCATGGTCGCCGTCGACCCCGACGGGCGCCCGCACCCGGTGCGCGCCTTCGTGCCGGAAACCGCCACCGAACAACGCCGCTACGCCCAGGGTTTGCTGCGTAAACAGCAGCGCCAGGAGCTGCAGGAGCGCTATCGGCAGATCCGCAACTCGGATTGAGCCCGCCCTGCCCGCCTGAACCCATGTCTTGCGATTTGCCCAAGGAACGACCATGAAGATATCGCTGCTCAGTCGCTACGCGACCCTGATCCTTTGCCTTGCCCTCACCTTGTTCGGCCTGTTGTTCTGGCCCGCCAGCCTCTGGGGCCAGGGGCTGATCGTGCTGGCCGGGGTGCTCAGCCTGGTCGGCCTCAACGACCTGCTGCAAAGCCACCATGCGGTGCGCCGCAACTATCCGATCATCGGCAATATCCGTTACCTGATCGAGTCGATTCGCCCGGAGATCCGCCAGTACCTGCTGGAAGGCGACGACGAGAAGCTGCCCTTCTCCCGCTCGCAGCGTTCGATGGTCTACGCCCGCGCCAAGAACCAGCCCGCGGAGAAGGCCTTTGGCACCCTGGCCGACGTCTATCAGCCCGGCTTCGAATTCATCAGCCACTCCATGGTCCCGGGCGATGCCTGCGACCCCAGCCAGTTTCGCGTGGTGGTCGGCGGGCCGGATTGCCTGCAGCCCTACAGCGCCTCGGTGTTCAACATCTCGGCCATGAGCTTCGGCGCGCTGAGCGCCAACGCCATCCGCGCCCTGAACAAAGGCGCCCGGCTCGGCGGCTTCGCCCACGACACCGGGGAAGGCAGCATCAGCCCCTATCACCAGGAATTCGCCGGCGACCTGATCTGGGAAATCGGCAGCGGCTACTTCGGTTGCCGCACCCTGGACGGCCGTTTCGATGCCCAGCGCTTCTCCGAGCAGGCCAGCCATCCGCAGGTGAAGATGATCGAGATCAAACTCAGCCAGGGCGCCAAGCCCGGTCATGGCGGCATCTTACCCAAGCACAAGGTCACCGCCGAAATCGCCAAGACCCGTGGCGTGCAGATGGGCCATGACTGCGTGTCGCCGGCGCGGCACTCGGAGTTCAGCACGCCCATGCAGTTGCTGGAGTTCATCGTCAAGCTGCGCAACCTGTCCGGTGGCAAGCCGGTGGGCTTCAAGTTCTGCGTGGGTCATCCCTGGGAGTTCATGGCCATCGTCAAGGCCATGCTCGAGACCGGCATCCAGCCGGACTTT
The DNA here is from genome assembly GCF_002843625.1 of Pseudomonas sp. 09C 129. Classification (NCBI taxonomy): domain Bacteria; kingdom Pseudomonadati; phylum Pseudomonadota; class Gammaproteobacteria; order Pseudomonadales; family Pseudomonadaceae; genus Pseudomonas; species Pseudomonas sp. 09C 129. Next base: position 4,569,755 of record NZ_CP025261.1, read on the forward strand.
ATCGTGGTCGACGGCAAGGAAGGTGGCACCGGCGCCGCGCCTCGCGAGTTCACCGACAACATCGGCATGCCCATGCGCGAGGGCCTGCTGTTCGTGCATAACACCCTGGTCGGCGCCGGCCTGCGTTCGCAGATCAAGCTGGGCGCCAGCGGCAAGGTGATCAGTGCCTTCGACATCGCCAGCGTGCTGACCATCGGCGCCGACTGGGTCAACGCCGCGCGCGGTTTCATGTTCGCCATCGGCTGCATCCAGTCGCAAAGCTGCCACACCAACAAATGCCCCACCGGCGTCGCCACCCAGGACCCGCTGCGCCAGAAAGCGCTGCAGGTCACGGACAAGGCCGAGCGGGTGCACAACTTCCATCGCAACACCCTGGTCGCCCTCGGCGAGATGCTCAGCGCCGCCGGCCTCGACCACCCGGCGCAGTTGCAGGCCAAGCACCTGGTACGGCGCCTGACCACCACCGAGGTCCGGCTGTTCTCGCAGATCCACGTGTTCCTCGAACCCGGCGAGCTGCTGCAACGCCCCATCAGTTCGGAGTTCTACGCGCGCATGTGGAACATGGCCCAACCCCACAGCTTCGCGCCACTGGCCGTGGCCGCGCCGTCCAGGGCCGAGCGGCTGACGCCGGCTTAGATTGAGGTTGCAGCCGCCGACGCCATCGCGAGCAAGCTCGCGCCTACAAAGGCTCGGGTACGGCGCTGCCATCACGACCACTACCGAACCTGTAGGAGCCAGCTTGCTGGCGATGCAAGCGCCGCGGTGGGTCAGATGCACCGCCATCGCGAGCAAGCTCGCTCCTACCGTTACGGGCGGAAGAACTCCCCGGGCGTGGCGTCGAACTGCTGGCGGAACGCGGCGATAAAAGCCGAGGTTGAGTCGTAGCCGCAGGCCAGCGCCACGTCCGTCACCCGCTCGCCGTTCTCCAGGGGCGTGAGGGCGCCCAGCAGGCGCAAGCGCTGGCGCCAGGCGCGGAAGGTCAGGCCGGTGTCCCGCAGGAACAGGCGGCTCAGGGTTTTCTCCGTCACCCCCAGTTTCTCGCTCCACCGCCCCAGGGTGGTCGGCTGGTCCGGGTGCGCTTGCAGGCTGCGGTAGATCTGCCGCAGGCGCGGGTCCTGGGGCAGCGGCAGCATCAAGTCCAGTTGCGGCGCGGCGGCCAGTTGATCCAGCAGGACCTGGGCTAGGCGCCCGTCGGCGCCATCTTCGGCGTATTCCACCGGCAGCTCGCTGAAGGCGCGGATCAATTCGCGCAGCAGGCCGCTCACCGCCAGCACCTGGCAGGTTTCGCCGGCCCAGGCAGTGACACGGCAATCCAGGTACAGGCTGCGCATTTCAGTGCGCGGCGAGCTGAACACCTTGTGCGGCATGCCGGCGGGAATCCACACCGCCCGTTGCGGCGGGGCGATGAAACGCCCGGCGCTGGTCTGCACTTCCAGCACGCCCTGGATGGCGTAGGACAATTGCACCCAAGGGTGGCTGTGGCGCCGGGTCAGCGCCCGGTTGGGCAGGGATTCGGTGCGCCCGTACACCGGTCGCGGCAGGCTCGGCAGACCGGGAATACTGCGGCGGACGATCTTTTCATGTCCTTTAGGCGGCATTTACTGGCTCATTGGCGTTAGTCGGCAGTCCGCCATCACGTTAGAGTCAGCCCACCGCCCTGGCAACCCCTGGATGATCCCGTTATGAGTCGCTCACGTCTTTTGCCCGACAATTTCACCCTGACCCTGATCGGCGTGGTGCTGCTGGCCAGCTTCCTGCCCGCCAGCGGCCAGGTGGCCCTAGGCTTCGGCTGGCTGACCAACGCCGCCATCGCCCTGCTATTCTTCCTCCACGGCGCCAAGCTGTCGCGCGAGGCGATCATCGCCGGGGCCGGCCACTGGCGCCTGCACCTGCTGATCTTCAGCCTGACCTTCGTGCTGTTCCCGCTGCTGGGCCTGGCGCTCAAGCCGCTGCTGTCGCCGCTGATCGGCAACGACCTGTATCTGGGCATGCTCTACCTCTGCGCCCTGCCCGCCACCGTGCAGTCGGCGATTGCCTTCACTTCGCTGGCGCGGGGCAACGTGCCGGCGGCGATCTGCAGCGCCGCGGCGTCCAGCCTGTTCGGGATTTTCCTCACGCCGCTGCTGGTGACCCTGCTGCTGAATGTACACGGCGATGCCGGCTCGACCGTGGATGCCATCGTCAAGATCAGCGTGCAATTGCTGCTGCCCTTCATCGCCGGGCAGATCGCCCGCCGCTGGATCGGCGCCTGGGTCGGCCGCAACAAGAACTGGCTGAAGTTCGTCGACCAGGGCTCGATCCTGCTGGTGGTCTACGGCGCCTTCAGCGAGGCGGTGAACGAAGGCATCTGGCACCAGATTCCGTTGTGGAACCTGGGCGGGCTGGTCTTGGCCTGCTGCGTGCTGTTGGCGCTGGCGCTGCTGGCCTCCAGCCTGCTGAGCAAGCTCTTCGGCTTCAACCAGGAAGACCGCATTACCATCCTCTTCTGCGGTTCGAAGAAAAGCCTGGCCACCGGCGTGCCCATGGCCCAGGTGCTGTTCGCCGGCAGCACCATGGGCGTGCTGATCCTGCCGCTGATGCTGTTCCACCAGATCCAGCTGATGGTCTGCGCGGTGCTGGCCCAGCGTTACGCCAAACGCCCGGAGTCGATCCCGGAGCTGATGGCCCAGGTCGATCCCTGAGTGCGGCGCCTGAACTGCATGTCGCCTTTGTAGGAGCGAGCTTGCTCGCGATAAATCGTCAACGAAAACGCGCTGCGCCTGACCGCCTCAGCTTCGCTGATCGCAAGCCATCGAGGGTCGAGCGGCTCCTCCTGCAGATCCCTGTGACGGCGGTCAGTTGTATTTCGGACCGCCTTTCCACGGCGCGTATTCCACCAGCACACTGCCCCGCGCTAGCCCCTTGTCATCCACCTTGAAGCCGGGCATCTGCCTCAGGTTCAGCTGCTTGCACTGCGCAGTCAGGCGCGCCTGCAGGTCGCTGTCCAGCTTGAAAGCGTCCCGCCGCTCGGCAACCGGATCGAGGTTCACCAGGCACTCCTGCACCTGCACCTGGGCATTGGCGACAAACCGCACATGGGCCTTGCCAATGCTGTCGACGGGCTGCTGGCCCAGGGCCTGGGTCCAGAAGAAGCGGCTTTGCGCATAAGCCTGGACCGTCCGCGCTCGCCACTGACGCTCAGGTTCGGACTCGTCGAGGGCCGGAAATACCAGCGGCGCGACAATCACCATCTCCTCCTCGGTTCCGTACATTTCGACCGGCACCTTGGGAAACAGGCTATCCCAGCACACTTGCCTGGCCAGGCTTTCCAGGGCCGGGACCGGGGCCAGGTGGGCGTTGGGCCGGGTCTCGCAACTGCGCAGCTCGTTCTGGCGATCGATCTTCACCACCAGATCCACTGTCCCTACCAACGCCTGGCTGTTGGCGGCAAAGGCATTGCGCACCATCAAAGCCCTGAACTGATCGCTGAAGGCCTGGGCGTTCTGCTGTAGCGATGCTTCTGCCGTGGTCTGAAGGGCCGGCGCGGTGCTTTTTGGCATCTGGCAACCGGCCAGGGACAACAGGCTGGCCAGGATCAACGGTAGCCTCAGCCAGGGGGCGACAAGACGGGATGGACTGGACAACGGGCTCAATTCCATTTGTTCGAAACTCTCGGATCAAAGAGGGAAGTCGTGCGGGTGCGCAGGACTAAATGCGTCCTTTCACTAACGAGTGAAGCGTGCGTTATTTAGTATTCGCCCCGGCAACCGCCAAAGGTCGCTGTGTCGACCGGTCGTGGCCAATCTGTAGAAGCATCAAGCGGTTACTTCTGGGGGAAGCCAGGGTTTGCGCTTTTGTCAGGGGCGACAAGCCGATAGCATAGCGCCACTTTTTTGCCGGTCGGCGATCTTACATGGATGTTTTTATGCGTTCCTTGCTCACACTTTGCGCGTTGTCCCTTCTTGCTGGTTGCAGCATCGAACAACAGGTTACCCCCGTCGAATCAACCCTGGTTGCAGGAGTTCACCCAGGCTTTGCCGAGGCCAATCGCGATGCCATGCAGGCCAACGGCTTGCAGATTGAGGTACTGCCTACCGGCACGCCTCAAGTCGACGAGGCTGCCAAATGAGTCGTGTGCTGAATGACTTTCGACCTTTAAAGCCTGCTGAAGAAAAACTGCTGAGATGTACGCTTTCAGGAAAAGTCGCCAGCTTCAGCGCACACCGACCGGAACAGGCGACATCGGAAAATACCATTCGCGCGGACTTCCTTCGCTTCCTGATTATGGGAGGGGACAAGGTAAACATCGTGCATGAACAGGGTGTAAGGCTCCGTGGAGCTTACATCGAGGGAATACTGGACCTTCGCTCAAGCAAGATACCTACCGCCTTCTTGCTGCAAAACTGCCTTTGCTTCAATACGCTCTTTTTGAACAATGCGTCCATCGATGGTCGAGTGAGCCTGGATGGTAGTGCCTGGGCAGGAATCCAGGCCCCACTCGTGTCAATAGCAGGCTCTTTTTCCATACGGCAGCTGTTCTCTTTCGGATCGATCAACCTGCTCGGCGCCAAGATTGAAGGTTCATTAACCCTTAGCGAGAGTTCTATCGATGGCCGAGGTTTTGCAGCCATACGCGCCGACCGCATCCAGATCAGCGGAAACCTGAACATGCGAGGAGGGTTCTCCTCCATTGGTGAAGTTAGCCTGGCGGGCATTACCCTGAATGGCCAGTTGAATTGCACATCCTGCCGCATCATTGCGGTTAAAGATGTCTCATTGGCAATGGACGGCTCTGTCATTAAAGGCAACGTCAATCTGTCAACCGACTTCAGATCTGAAGGTACCGTTCGACTTTCAGGAGCCAACATCGGAGGTCAGCTCAATTTCACCGGCGCGCGACTCGATGGTAGGGGCGGTTACGCCCTGATTGCCCAATCCGCATTTATCGCAGGCTCGTTAATTGTTAAGGGACTGGCGATCCCCCTCCAAAAAGCCCTTCTCAACAATACAAAAGTCAGGACGCTGACCGATGATGCACAGTCTTGGGGAGAGGGTTTGCAACTGGACGGGTTTACCTATGACTTCCTGAGTAATGGAGCAAAAGCCAAAACCCGACTTGCCTGGCTAGATAAACAAATACCGTCTGCTGCGGGAACCGATGGTTCAAGAGGCGAAAAGAGCGGGTTTCGCCCACAGCCCTGGCGACACCTGAAACACAAGCTCGAAGAAATGGGACATGCCGATGAAGCCCAGGAAGTCGGGATCGCCTTCGAGAGGCGTTTGCGCGAGGTAGGCTCCGTGGGCAAGAGAACGGCTCACTGGCCTCGGGGATTTCGCTGGCTTGGTATTGTCCCCCATGTGCTCTATGGCGCCCTCACCGGCTACGGCTATCGCCCCATGCGCCTGCTGGCCTGGATTCTCGGCATCTGGCTAGCCTTCACCACCGTCTACTGGTACGCCGCCGTCGAGCAGAACGTGTTCGCCCCAAGCAACCCGCTAGTGTTCCAGAGCGACGCCTATACCACCTGCCGAAAGGAGTATGGAGAAGGCTGGCAAAAGCGCTCGCCCGATACGCCCATCCCTTCAGGGATCGGCAACTGGTACACCTGCGATGCCTTGCGTGGTGAGTACACTGGCTTCAGCCCTGGTGCCTATTCGCTGGACATCCTGTTGTCACTGGTCGATCTGCAACAGGAGAAGGACTGGGGACCGATCACCACTACCCCTTCCCCCAACGCCTGGGTGGAGTTCTGGAACTGGGATTGGGGACATAGCATCCGCTTTCTGGTGTGGTTCGAAACCCTGATCGGCTGGGGCATCAGCCTGTTGCTGGTGGCGATCGTCTCCGGCCTGACTCGGCGCAAGGAATAAGCGTCTATACCTGCACGGGCCTCGAACGGGGCCTGTGCGATACCTTTCACGGTTCAAACAAGGAAGCTTTACATGAGCGCCATCGGCAATTTTCTCTGGTTTATCCTCGGCGGCATTTTCATGGGCCTGTGCTGGTGGCTGTGGGGCATCCTGGCCTTTATCAGCATCGTCGGCATCCCTTGGGGCCGGGCCTGTTTCGTGATCGGTGCCTTCTCGTTCTTTCCGTTCGGCAAGGAAGCCATCAGCCGACGCGAGCTGAACAACAAGGACGATATCGGCACCAGCGGCCTGGGGGTGATCGGCAACGTGCTGTGGTTCGTGTTCGGCGGGATCTGGCTGGCGCTGGGGCATGTGATGTCGGCGCTGCTGTGCTTTATCACCATCATCGGCATTCCCTTCGGCATCCAGCACCTGAAGCTGGCGGGCATCGCCCTGGCGCCGATCGGCAAGACCATCGTGCGCAAGGAAGTGGCCGCCGCGGCGCGTACTTTCAATGCCCAGGATGCGGCGCTGAAACAGCGTCAGCCTGGCTGAAACCCAGGCGCAGAGGTCTCGTCGAGGCCTCTGCTGCTGCGCATGTCGACCGGCATGCTCCGCGCGCTTACGCGCTCCGACAGCCGCCATCACGTATCTGCGGCGCCCTCAAGCGCGTAACCTGATCGCCAAGCCGCCCCACCTTGAACAAACCGCACCACAACGTTGAAGGACGCCCACACCGGCGCCCGCCGCGGTTGGACAAGTCCCACGCCCACTGCTTTCATTCAGCCCCGAGGCCCTGCGCAGTCCGCGCGCTCGCCAGGAGGCTTATCGCTCCCGTCCACCCGTTCACGTCCAAGGCCCGTAATGCTCAAGACCATTGAAGCGCAAGTGCTGAAACAGGCCACGCCGCCGGCCCTCAAGGCCGAGTTCGCCCAGTACGACTTCGAACGGCTGCACGGTTTCTGCCTGCTGATCTACGTCGCCAGCATCAGCATCTGGCTGCTGTTCAACCTGATCGTCAGCTTCCCCGGCAAGCAGGGCTTCACCCTGTACTCGATGGCGTTCCTGGTCGCCCTGGCGATCAACGCGATCATGCTGGCCTTCATCAAGAACGCCCGGTACTTCCAGTGGCTCAACCTGCTTTTCGTGCTGATCATCGGCGCGGGTATCCGCCTGGTGATCGAAGGCATGCCGCTGGACCTGCGCCCCGACTGGCTGATCCTCGGCGCCTCGAGCATTCTCTACAGCGCCTCGGTGCTGCCCCTGCGGCGCTGGTCGTTCTTCGCCACCCTCGTGCTGACCTGGGTGGTGCTCGACCCGTTCATCATGACCCAGACCTCGGTGCTGGAACTCAAGGGCGCCATGCTGCTGATCTACGCGCTGTTCCTCACCGCCCTGACCCTCTACAGCTTCATCAAGCTGCGCCAGGCCAAGCTGCACACCTACATCATGTCCAAGCTGTTGCTCGAGCAAGCCTACAACGACAGCCTGACCGGCATCCCCAACCGCCGCTCGTTCATGGCCCGCGCCGGCGAACAACTGGCGGCGCAGCCCCGGGAGCATGACCACTACCTGGCGATGATCGACGTCGACAACTTCAAGAAAATCAATGACCTGTACGGCCACGACATCGGCGACGAGGTGCTCAAGCGGGTGGCCACGGATATCCGCACGGTCATGGCCGGCTTCGACTATGCGCGCCTGGGGGGCGAGGAGTTCGCCATCTACCTGGGCGGGGTACGGCGCGACGACGTCGAGCAACTGGCCGAACGCCTGTGCCAGGTGGTGCGCCAAGCCCAGGCCCGATACCCGGTGACCGTCAGCATCGGCCTGGCCCGGGTCGAGGACGACGACAGCCTGAACCAGGCGCTGCTCAAGGCCGACAAGGCGCTGTACCAGTCCAAGCACACGGGCAAGGATCGCTACACCTTTCACCCGTGACCCCTGCGGCAACGCACCAGCGCGACCGGCCGATCAAATAAGATAAACTGCCGCCCTCTCTTGATCAGGCGCCCCCGTCATGCCCGCAGAGCACGCCCCCAAGCCCTATACCCTCCTGGCGATCGACGACGACCCGCAGTCATTGATCGTGCTCTCGAAAACCCTGACGAGCGAATATGAAGTGCTGCTGGCGAAGAACAGCGAGCGTGGCCTGGCCCTGGCCCGCAGCGCCAGCCCCGACCTGATCATCCTCGACATCCTGATGCCCGAGATGGACGGCTTCCAGGTGCTCAGCGAACTCAAGCGCCACCCGGCGACCGCGGCCATCCCGGTGATTTTCCTGACCTCGCGCAGCAGCGTCGAAGACGAACGCCTGGGCCTGCTGCTCGGCGCCGCCGACTACATCGCCAAGCCGATTTCGCCGCCGGTGGTGCTGGCCCGGGTGGCGACACAACTGGGTTACCGCGACAAACCCCTGCACAGCCCGCAACCGGCGGCCGAGCCCTCGGCCGGCAGCGACATGCGCGACGGCTTCGTCGGCGCCCTGGCCTTGCAGCTGACCGGCAACCCACGGATCCGCCTCGAGGCGCTGCTCGACACCCTGTCGATCCTGCTCGACAGCGGCGTGACCCAGAGCGACCCCGCGGCGTTTCGCAGCGCCGCCTGCCTGGCCCTGATGGGCCTCAACCAGCCCGGCGGCAGCATCGGCCAGGCCCTGGCCCACAGCCGGGTGCTGATCGAGGAGATCCTCGCCCACGCCGACCCGGAAGACCGCATCCTCAACCTCGCCTGGAAAATCACCCATGCCGAGGCGCTGCTCCAGGGCGACCGCAGCCCGGCAAGCCTCGATCTCCCGCTCTCGGCCCGCCTGTTCGCCCTGGCGCTGGACTACCACCTGAGCCTGCTGCAACCCGGCGGCGACCTTCCCGGCCGGCACGCTCAGGCCATGGCGCGGATGTCTCAACAGCCGGGGTTCGAGCAATGCATCGCCTGCGGCCCGGCGTCGCTCTCGGCGGCCTTGCTGAGTTCGTCACAGAGCTTTTTCGGCCTGTGAACGGACAGTGAGCCTTGCCCATGCCTAACCTCGCCGACCTGGAACTGTTCGTGCTGATTGCCGAGCTGCAGGGCCTGTCGCCCGCGGCGCGCATCATGTCGATCACCCCGGCCGCCGCCAGCCTGGCGCTCAAGCGCCTGGAAAACCGTCTCGGCGTGCGCCTGTTCACCCGCTCCACACGCACCCTGAAACTCACACCCGAAGGCGTGCGTTACCTGGAAAGCGCGCAGCACGCCCTGAAGATCCTGGCCAACGGCAAGCGCTCGTTGACCCACGACGACGGCATGCTGGAGCTCACGGTGTCTTCCGACCTGGGCCGCAACCTGCTGCTGGACCTGCTCGCCCGGCTCAAGCAGGAACGCCCGCGGCTGTATATCAAGCTGGCCCTGAGCGACAAGGAAGAGGACCTGCTCAAGGGCCGCTTCGACGCGGCGCTGCGCTACGGCAAAAGCCTGGCGCTGGACCTGGTCGAACTGCCGGTGCTCAAGCAGCACCACTTCATCGCCTGCGCCGCGCCCGGCTACCTGGCCGAACATGGCACGCCCGAATCGCCGGAACAGCTGAGCGAGCACGAGTGCATCATCTGCCACAGCATTGGCCGGCCAGAGAGCCGCTGGCGTTTCCATGCGCCGGGCCAGGTCGAGGACGTGCGGGTACAGGGGCATTTCTGCTGCGACGATGGCGATGCCGCGCGGCGCTGGGCGGTGGCCGGCCACGGCGTGGTCTACCTGCCGCTGTTGAACGTGGTCGAGGACCTGCTCGCCGGGCGCCTGCTGCCCCTGCTCCCCGGCTGGCAGGCCGACGCCGCGCCGCTGAGCCTGGTGGTTTCGCACCGCTCGCAAATCACCGAGTCGCTGCGGGCCCTGCACCAGTGCCTGGTGGAGCACTGCACGGACCGGATGGCGCGCTACCTCGAACTGACCCGCGCCGGGCGCTAGCCCTGGGCCGCGCGCAACTCGACCAGCAGCGCATAGGCCTGCTGGAACTCCAGCCGGTAGATCCGCTCCTGAATCGCCCGCAGGGCGCCGCTACGGCTCTGCTCGCACAGCTCATCGATCAGCGCCAGGGCCTGCGCATTATGGTTGTGCAGCAGCTTGGCCAGCCGCTCCAGTTTTAACAGCTGCTCAGTGCCCAGTGCCTGGTTCTCCCGGACCGGAGGCTCGACACCCGCCGTTGGCAAGCCCACCAGGCCGGCCAGCAGCGGTTCCAGGCACCGCGCCAGCTGGCGGATCAAGGGCACCAGGTCGGCCTGCCCGACACATTGCTCCTCCAGTTGCCTGGCGGCCTGCCGGACCGCGGTGGCGCCGATGTTGCCGGCCGCCCCCTGCAGGCTGTGGGCCAGAAAGCCGATGGCCTGCAAGTCCTCGGCGGCGTGGGCCAGCCACAGGCGCTCGATGACCTGCTGCTGGTCATCGCGAAAATCCGCCAGCAGCTTCTGGTGCAGCGCCAGGTCCTGGTTCACCACCGCCAGCCCCAGCGCCGAGTCGATGCCCTCGTAGCCCGGGGTCGAGACGGCGCTGGGCAGGCTTGTCGCAATCTCCCCCGGTGGCAGTTCCAGGTGCTTGATCCAGCGCACCAGGGTCCGATAGAAGGCCGTGACCTCCAGCGGCTTGCTCACCAGGTCGCTCATGCCGGCGGCCAGCACCCGGCCCTGGATATCGGCCTGGCTGCTGGCGGTCACCGCGATGATCGGCAGCGAGCGCAGGTGCGGGTAACCGCGGATCTTGCGCGTGGTGCCGTAGCCGTCCATGACCGGCATCTGGCAATCCATCAGCACCCCGTCGAAGCGCCCGTCCTCGAGCAACCGCTGCAAGGCCTCGGCGCCGTTGGCGGCCAGCACCACCTGGACCCCGGCGCGCTGCAACAGCCCCTGCAACACATCCTGGTTCAGCCGGTTGTCCTCGACCACCAGCACCCGCGTCCCCGCCAGCAACCGCGCATAGTCGTTGACCGTGCACAGCCCCGCCGCACCCGCCACCGATGGCGTGGCCGGCGCGCTGCAACTCGCCGCGGGCAACGCCTGCGGCCGCTGTTGCGGCACGTTCAACTGCACGGTGAATTTGAACACTGCGCCCTGCCCCGGCTTGCTGTGCACCCAGATGTCGCCCTGCATCATCTGCACGATTTTTTTCGAGATGGTCAGCCCCAGGCCGCTGCCGCCGTAACGCCGGCTGATCGACAGGTCGGCCTGGACAAAGGCATTGAACAGCCGCGCCTGCTGCTCGTCGCTGATGCCCACCCCGGTGTCGGTGACGCTGAAGCACAGCAGAGCCTTGTCGTTCCACTGGCGCACCAGGCACACGCCGATGCACACATGGCCGGCCTCGGTGAACTTGATCGAGTTGTCCACCAGGTTGGTCAGCACCTGGGCCAGGCGCAGCGGATCGCCGACATAGCTGCGCGGCAGCAGGGCCGGAATGTCCAGGCGCAGCTGCAGCGCCTGTTCTTCCGCGCGCTGGCGCACCAGCAGCAACACATCGTCCACCAGTTCGCGCAGGTCGAAGCAGACCTGCTCCATGCTCAGCTTGCCGGCTTCGATCTTCGACAGGTCGAGCACGCCATTGATGGTGCCCACCAGGTTGCGCGCCGCGCGGTCGATCTTCTCGATGTAGTCGCGCTGCACCCGCTCCAGGGGCATGTCCTGCACCAGGTGGGCCATGCCGATGATCGCGTTCAGCGGCGTGCGGATTTCATGGGACATGCTGTCGAGAAACTCCGACTTGGCCTGGGTCGCCAGCTCGGCGTCGCGCCGCGATTGCTGGACCTGGGCTTCCACCGCCTTGCGCTCGCTGATGTCGAAAATCACCCCGTCCAGGTACTGCGGCACCCCGTCCACGACAATGGTCTGGCCCTTGTCGTAGACCCAGCGCACCTCCTGGCTGGCGGTGATGATCCGGTATTCGAGCATGTAGCTGGCGCTGCCCAGGCAGCCGGCGAAAATCTCCAGGTCGTCGGGGTGGACCCGGTCGCGATAGCTGTGCCCGGCGAGGAAATGCGCCGCCGCAAAACCGCTCAGGCCCTCGATGGCCTCGCTGACGAACACCATGGTCCGCGAGGCGTCCGGCAGGCTGCGAAACACCACCCCCGGAATGTTGGCGATCATCGATTGCAACTTGGTCTGGCTGTCGACGATCGACTGCTGCACCTCGACCGCCTGGGTGATGTCCTGCAGCACGCCGGTGACCCGCGTCGGCGTGCCATGGGCATCGCGCTGCATGACCCGGCCGATGTCCAGCACCCACAACCAGCGCCCGCTTTTGCTGCGCATGCGGTACTCGGCGCGGTACTCCTCGACTTCGTTGTTCAGGTGCGCCCTGAGCCTGGCCATGACCGGCTCATGGTCCTGGGGATGGACCAGGCAGGCCAAGCGATCCAGGCCATTGCCGAAGGTCTGGTCCAACTCCTCCTTGCTGTAGCCGAGGATCCGCAGCCAGACATCGTTGTTGATGACGATTCCCAGGCTGACGTTCCAGTCCCACAGCCCCAGCGCGCCGCTTTGCAGGGCCATGTCCAGGCGTCGCTCGCTTTGCTCGATCCGCGCCACGTCGGCCTTGTGCCGCCGGGCATCGGCCAGGCGCCGCAGGCCGCCCCACAGCAACAGCAGGAACACCACGGCGCTCAAGCCCTTGATCAGCAGCACCTGCTCGGCCGGCAGCACCGTATCCAGGTCGCCCAGGGTGACCAGGGTCCAGGGACCGCTGGGATCGTTCCAGTCGAAATCGGCCCGGGACAGGCTGTAGCGCCGGCCGTCCAGCTTGACCTGCGGCTGATGGGCATCGAAGGGCAAGCGTTCGGGCACCCCGTGGGCGAACGGGTAGTCGCCGAACTGGCGGCGGATCTCGCCGCCGAATTCGCGCAGCGACCAGGCGCGATCGGCCTTGAGCAGAAAATCCGGGGTGCTGGCGGCCAGCACCACGCCGCTGGGCGACAGGATCATTTTCAGGTCGTCGCCATACTGCTTGCTCAGGCTGGTGTCGAGCATCTTGCCGTCGAAACGCGCCACCAGGACCCCGATCACCTGATCCTGGCGCGTGCGCGACTCGTAGACCGGGACCGCCATGTAGAACATGCGGGTACCGGTGGTGACGCTGATCGCGCCATAGACGCTGCTGCCGCCGTTGAGCGCCACCTTGAAGTAGGGCCGGAAGGCCACATTCAGCCCCAGCGGCGCCTGGCCCTGGTGATCGTGGGCCGCCACCACCACCCCGTCGCGGTTGAGGACAAAGGCGTGGTTGGCGCCCACCACCATCGACAGCGTCTTCAACGGGATCGCCGCCTGCGCCATCAATTCCGCGGAGGGCTCGCGCTCCAGGATCACCCGTTTCAGCGAGGGGTTGTGGCGCCCCAGGATCGACAGCGCGCCAATGGCAAAACCGTCGGACTTCCACTGCTGCAGATCCGCCGCGTACTCCTGGGTCTGCATCTCGATACTGGCCTGGTAGACGTCCTCGACCTGCAGGCGGTAGTAGTTGCCCAGCGCCACCGCGGCACCGACCGCGAGCACCACGCCCAGGGCGTAGCAACACCGTCTGTGGCTGTCGAAGAAGTTGGTTAGCCTGTGCAACACCTCGCCCCTTTACCTGATAAACCCGTGCGCATACGCCTGTGCCCTGACAAACAGCTCAACGCGCCGCCAGCCGGCGTGGAAACTCCGGCGGCAGGAAATCGCGGTCGGGATCGTAGTCGGCCTTGAGGTAATCACCAAGCGCCTTGAGGTCCTGGGGCGACAAGGTTCCCACCGACTGCTTGAGCCGCAGGGTGTCGAGAATGTAGTCATAACGGCTGTCGTTGTACTGGCGCACGGCGTTATACAACTGGCGCTGGGCTTCCAGCACATCGACGATATTGCGGGTGCCGACCTGGAAGCCCAGTTGCGAGGCCAGCACCGCGCCCTGGTTGGAGATGATCGACTGGCGCCGGGCCTTGACCTGATCGACGCCGCTGTTGAGGCCGCGATGCAGGTTGCGGGTCTGCTCCACCACCTGGCGCCGCAGGTTGTCGTTGAGGTACTCGCGCTGATTCATCCGCTGGTGGGCCTCGCGCACCTGGGAAGAGGTCTGGCCGCCGCTGAACAGCGGAATGTTCAACTGCAGGCCAACGGAACGCTGCTCGACATTGCCGCCGTAGCCGCTGCCACGGATATCGCTGTTGCCATACCCCAGGTTGTCGTTGTCGCCGGTCTGGTAACGCAGCACCGCGTCGAGGGTCGGCGCGTGCCCGGCCTTGCGCGCGCTCAGGATCTGCTGCGTCGCATCCAGGGCTTGCTGGCTGGCCAGCAGGGTCAGGTTCTGGCGCACCGCGGTATCGACCCAGCGCCGGGCATCGTTGGGCTCGGGCAACAAGATCGGCATGTCGTGCCGCACGCCCTGGATCGCCGCGTATTGCTGGTGCGTCAGGGTGTCCAGGGCCTCGAAGGCATCGTCGGTGCGCTTCTGCGCGACGATCCGGTTGGCCCGCGCGGTGTCATGCCCGGCCTCGGCCTGGAGCACATCGGTACGGTCCGACAGGCCCAGCTGCAAGCCCTTCTCGGCCAGTTCCAGCTGGCGCTTGAGCGCCGCCTCTTCCGCCTTGGCCGCCGCCAGGGCGTCCTGGGCCTTGAGCAGGCCGAAATAGGCCTGGGCGCTGTCGAGCATCAGTTTCTGTTCGGCTGCCGCCAGCTCCAGCCGGGCCTGCTGGTCCTCGGCTTCGGCGGCCTTGAGGCTGAACCAGCGATCGGCTCGGAAGATCGGCTGGTTCAGCACCGCCTGGTAGCTGGTGCCGCTGCGCCGGGTGTCCTGCCGTGGCTGTTGCAGGGAAGTGCTGGTGCCATTCAGCTCGGCGCTGGCCGACAGCGTGGGCAGCAGCCCGGCCCGGGCCTGGGGCACCGCCTCGGCGCGGGCGGCCTGGTCGGCACGGGCCGCCGCCAGCTCGCTGTTGTTGTGCTGGGCATCCAGGTACACCCGCCACAGGTCGCTGGGCATGGCCTGGCGCGGCTGTTCGGCGGCCACCGCCAGGGAGGCCGCCGGCAACGCGGCCAGCGATAGCAGGACGGGCAGCCAGCCGGCAAGGGCTCGCTGCCGCGAAATCATGGGGTTGGTCATGGTCTGTTTCTGTTTCCAAACAAGGTGGGCCAGGAGACAGGAGAGGCTTGGCGCCCCTCCTGTGGTTGCTCCCGCGTGGTCAGGTCAGTGAAGGCACCAGCACCGCCTGGGCGGCCTGACGGTTTTGCGGCAGGTGCTCACGCGCCCCGCCGGTGTCGGCGAAGGCCGCCATGGCCCCGCTCAGTTTGGCCAGGCTGGGCCCTTCGGCCTCCGTCACCGAGGCGATGTCGTTCGCCATCGGCACGGCCTGGCGCTCGCGCGAGGACAGCTCGAACAACCCGTCCTTGGCCGATCCCGCCTGGGCAAAGCCCTTCACCAGATGATCGACACTGATCACCGATGAGTCGCCTTGCAGCTCGATCTGCAGATGCCGGTGCGCCGCGGCCTCACTGCCCAACACCTGGCGCAGCACCAGGGCCGTGCCAGAGCCGGCGTCGGTCAGCAGCACATCCTCGCCCCGACGGCTGACGAGGATGTTCTTGCCATCGGCCACCGGCAGGACCAGGCGGTCCAGGGCCTGGCCCGGGTCATCGTTGTCGATCACCACCGTGCGGTAATGCGCCCACATCGCCGGGCTGAAGCGGTAGGTGTCGTTGGCACCGCCGCCATGCAGCACCACGCTGTCGACCCCGGCGATCAGCGGCGGCGCCAGCTCGTCCTGACGACCGCCGCCGCCCTGCAGCAGCAACGACGAGCCGATACGCTCGACATTGGCGTAGTGACCGAGCTTCTGCGCAGCCCCTTCCTTGACCTTGTACAGCGCCTGTTCCGTCGGGCTGTAGACGTAGGCCGAGCGCTGCGATTCGGCGGCCACCCCGATAAAACGCAGGTCGCTTGCGGCGGGAATGCCCGTGCTGGCGAACATCCGCCCGCTGGCGACATCGAACCAGCCCTGGCTCTCGGCGCCTTGCAAGGTCAGCACGCCTTTGGCTCGCCACTGGCCAGCCACTTGCGCCAGCGCCTGGGGCAGATTACCCAGATGTTGCTGCTGCCAGCCCTTGTCGAGCGCCACCAGTTGCACATCGCCGTTGTTGGCGCGCAGCAGGATTTCGCCCTGCACCGTCGTCAACCGCAGCCCGGCATCCACCTGGACCGCCGAGCGCAGTTGCGCCTCGGGCATCGGCAGCGTGGCGGCGGGCAATTGCGCCGAGGCCTCAAGCACCTCGTCGCCGCCGAACGCAGCGGCCAACGCCTCGGACGTCAGCGGTGCCTGGAGGTAGAGCTTGCCGCTCTCGGGCTCGAACAGCCGCGCGCTGGAGCTGGCGCTGTCGAAGCCGAGAAATTGCAGCGGCTTGCCTTGCAGCGAGGACGCCGCCACGACCACCTGGCCGTTGTGGTACCACACCGGCAGCGCACTCTTGCCGTCGGCGGCCTTGGCCCCGAATACCGCCAGGGTGGCGCTGCCGCCGTTGACACTGGCCAGGTCCTGCCACCAGGTGCTGCGGCCCTTGAGCCAATGCTCGTTGACCGCTTCATAATTCAGGCGCCCTGTCGCCTCGATCCGCGCGACCAGCCCATCCTCGGTCACGGCCAGCAGATGGCCGTTGAGTTCGAGCACATTGGCCAGGGTCGGCGTGGCCAGGCGCAAGGCGCTCGGCTGGCTGCCGTCGAGCACCTTCTGCCCCGGCCCTTCCTGGCGGAACAGCACCTTCTGCTTCTGGCTGTAGAAGAAAAACACCTCCTGGCCAGCCGGCTGCGGCATGCTGCCGGCGAACACCAGGTCCGCCGGAATCGGCCAGGCGCTCTGGGGCTTGCCCTGGGCATCCAGCGGCGGCTGCTGACCCGCCGGGGGCGCCAGGTTCGGCTTGATCACCGTGCCGTCGCTGGTGCGCACCCAGTAGCGGTGCGCGACTTTCGCGTTATCCAGGCCAAACACCGTCACCAGCGCCGCGGCGCTCGGCTCCATCATCGGCGCGCCCAGGCTGTACACCGGGGTGGCCCGCTGCGTGACCTGGCTCTGGTAGCCCTGGAGCAGGGCCTTGAGCGCATCGCCATGCTGGTCGGTGCGGGCCGACAGTTGCAGCAATGCGTCATCGCCGACCACCCCGACCAGCTCCATCCGGTCACCGGTGATGCGGAAGTTCAACTCAGCCTCGCGCTCCTTGAGCTGATAACGACGGGCCAGGTAGACCGCCTCGCCCTCCTGCCAGAACCGGCTGATCCGGCCCGCGCTCTGGTTGAACGACGGGGCGAACTGCGCGTCGACCTTGCCGGTGGCAATCTCGACCCGCCACGCCGCGGCGTTCTCGGCGTCGACGAAGTAGGCGTGCTCGCCGATGACCGCCCCCAACTGGGCGTTCCTGGCCTGTTCCACCTGGGTGTCGGTGAACAGCATGCGGTCGTTGACGACGTCGTAGAACGCCCGGCCGACATTACGCCCTTCATGGCTGTAGTTATCGACGACCACATACTGACCATGCAGTTGGTGGGCCTTGGCCAGCTCGCTCAGGTGCTGTTCGATACGCTGGCCAGGCAGCTGCCATTTGCTCGCGTCTTCCTCCACCACCCGGGCGCTCATGCCGGCGAAATCGACTTCACGCACCTCGCCCTTGGCGTTGACCACCAGCACCTGGCCGTTGTGCGCCGGGTCGAGCTTGACCACCACGCCGCCGACCACCAGCTGGTCCTTGGACACGCTGATGCTCTCGCTCGCCAACTGGCTGCTGTCGATGATCCAGCGTGACGGCGTGCCGGACTCGCTGGCGAGATCGACCCGGGTGCCTTCATTGAGGCCCACCAGATAACGCCCGCCCGCACCCTTGATCTGGTAGTTCAGATAGCCGTGCAACTCCTTGGGTAGCTCGGGTATCACCAGTTGCCGGTCGCGCGAGTCGAGCAGCACCTCGATCGGGGTCTCGACGTATTCCTGGCGAATCCGCCGGATCGTCTCCTCGCTCGGGAAAATGTAGAAGTCGTAGTCGAAGCGCCGGTCCTCCTCGAGCCGGCGGATCACGTCGAAGCCGGTGTCATGCCGGGTGGTGGACCCCGGCAGGATCATGTACTCGTAGCTGATGTAGGACTTGGGCGTGCCCGGCAGGATCACCGCCGTGCTGTCGCCATGCTCCAGCGTGCGCGTGGCGTCCTTGTAGCCGATGCCGCTGCGCACCTCGATCGCCTGGCCACGGTCGTGGATCATCCGCGGGAAATCCCCGGCCCAGAAGAAGTAGTTGATCGCCCCGGAACCGGTGGAGCCGTGATGGGTGCGGTAAATGTACTGGCTGTCGAAGCCGATCTGGTTGTTGCGCAGGTCCAGGCGCTTGACCACCGCGCCGGCCAGCGGCACCAGCACTTTCTTGTCCGCGTCATAACGGTAGCCGTTGCCTTTGTAGGCCTTGTCGAGCGTATCGAAATAGCGCCCGACCGCCTTGGCGTCTTCGGCTACCGCGCCAAAGGCCTGGGCCAGCGC
Organism: Pseudomonas sp. 09C 129; assembly: GCF_002843625.1. Classification (NCBI taxonomy): domain Bacteria; kingdom Pseudomonadati; phylum Pseudomonadota; class Gammaproteobacteria; order Pseudomonadales; family Pseudomonadaceae; genus Pseudomonas; species Pseudomonas sp. 09C 129. Next base: position 4,588,065 of record NZ_CP025261.1, read on the forward strand.
GGTGAAGCCCACCGCCAGGCCGCCGAGGATCACCCCCGCGCCGCCGAGCACCGCGGCCGCCGTCGAGGCACCGAGCAGTCCGGCGCCGACTCCGGCTGCGCCGGTGACGAAACTGGCCGAATCGAAGGCCAGCTGGGTGCCGAACACCGCCTTCTGCACATCGTTCTCGGCATGGGCCAGTTCATAGGCATCGAGGCCGACCATGGCCCCGCCAAACAGCACGCCCGCGCCTTCGTTGACGGTGTGGCCCAGGGTCGAGGCAAAGTCCTTGAGCGAGGTTTCGGCGGCCATGGCTTCGCCGCGCAACGCGGTTTGCACCAGTTCGGTGACCTTGGCCACGTCCTGCAAGGTGCCATGGCCGATCTGCGCCAGGCCCAGGTAGCTGTGGATCTTCAGCGCGGTGGCCAGGTCCGGCGAAACCGTGCCCTGGGCTGTGTCCTTGCGGTTCTTGTCGGCGAACCACTGGATCAGCGTCTGCACCGCGAAGCCGGCGTTCAAGCCATCCACCGGCGATGCTTCGCTAACGCCGGCACGCGGCCGTATCTGTCCGTGCTCCAGGGTGAAGTGCTGGTTGAACACCCGCATGTGCTCGTCGACGAAACGCCGGAACTCGACAAAGGTGCCATCGTCGGTGGCCAGCCAGCGGGTCTGCTCGGGCTGGTCACGGTTGATGAACTGGACCCGATAGCCGCCCTCCTGCTGTGCCTCGATGTTGGCAATGATCGGTATCCATTGGCTGCCCAACTGGTGCTCCCGGGCCAGCCGGGTGCTGGCGACTTCGAAGCGCGCGCCCCACTGCTCGGCGTCGAAGGTGGTCAACGCCGCCCCCAGGCGCAGGTCTTCGCTGACGCGCTGCCGGGCGTCCACCGCCTGCTCGACCTGGCGGCGCTGGCCGATGACTCCGGCCAGTTCCTCGGGCCGCGACAGATCGGCCACATTCAGCCCGTTGCCCACCGGCACCTCGGCCATCTTGCCGGTGTCGATCTCGATCAGGTTGAACGCCGGCAGCGACTTGGTGCCGAACGAGCCATAGTGCGCGGCCAGGTTGCGCGTCACCAGGTGCTGCTGCATGGCCTTGGCCAAGCCCTTGCTGGAGTCGAAGGCGAAGATCCCCACGTTCGGGTCATAGAAGTAGTAGCGACGGCCTTCGGCGGTCTGCGTGCTGCCCACCATCATCGAGTGGTTCTGGGTATTGAGGGCGAACATCGAGGTGCCGCTGCCGGCGGCCAGCCGCGACACCACCTCGGACAATTTGACCTGCCCCAGCTCCCTGGAAGCCTGGACCGCTTCGACATTGGAATGCAGGCGGATCAGGCTGTTCTTGAGCAGCGTCGAGCTGCCCGCCTGAGGGTCGGCGGAGGCCAGGAACAGCTTCTGTACCAGGCTGTTGACGCCCGCCTCGCCACCGCTGGCCAGGGCCACGGCCATCGCCCGGACCAGGGGGTAGCAACGGCCGCCGGAGCGGTCGCCCACCAGCGACAGGTAGAAGTCCTGCGGCGCCAGCCGGTCGAAGACACTGCCGGCCTTGTGGAAGTCTTCACTGAACACCGCGGTCTGGCGCAGCACCTTGTCGATGTACTCGGCCTGGGCGGTTTCCGTGATGCGCCCGCTCAGGGCGCCACGCTCGCGGGGCGTGAGGGTGCCGTCGAGAAACAGCTGCTTCATCTTCAGGGCCGACATCCGGTCGTCCACCCCGGGAATCTTGATCTCGCGAAAATCCCGCAAGCCGTCGCTGAACGCCGTGCCCCGCGCGCCGCGCTGATAGGCCTCGGCAATCGCATAACGCTCGCCGACGCTGCTGGCGCGCTCCTCGCCTGCGCCCTGGATCGCCGTATCGTCGGTGCGCACCACCGCGGTGGTGCCGTCCTTGGCCTTGATCTGCTGCCAGAGCCAGGTCTTTTCCACCGAGCCGGCTTCGCGCAACACCGGGTCGTACTGCGCCCGGTAGTAGTCCTGGGTGAGGTTGAGCTGCTTGATCTGCTGGTCGATCAGGCCCTTGTCGCTGGCCCCGCGCCGGTCTTGCTGGAGTTGGTAGCGCTTGTCGGCCAGCTGTTGGATGTCGGCGTTGACCTTGGCCTGGACCGCTTCGCGCAGCTGGTTCCAGGCGGCGATCGCCGGATGCTCGGGAGAAAAGGCGCCATCGCGGTAGACACCGTCGGCCACCCCGTCGACCGACACGCCGAACTGGGTCGCGACTTTCTTCAGGTTCTGGTGCACCTGCTCGCGGTAGGCGGCGAACTCGGCCCGGTTGCGTTCCACCACCTGAGGGTCGGCGTTCTGGATCTGCAGGGGTTGCGCGCCGTCGCGCAGCTTCGGCCAGACCATCTGGCCGTCGCGCTGGTACTCCTGGCGCTGGAACACCAGCTGCCACTGGCCGTCGACGTACTGCATGTAGGCCGCGGCCAGGCCCTCGGCGGTGCCGGCGACCTGATAGTCCTTGTAGTCGACCGCCATCACCACGTTGTCGTACAGCAGCGAGCTGTTGACCCGGCCGTCGTGGTAGACCCGGAAGGTATTGGCGTCCAGGCTGGTCACCACCAGCGAGCAGCCCGACAAGGTGCCGGTGAAGAGGAAGCTGCCCGCGGCCGCGTGCTTGGGAATGTCCACATAGGCTGGCGCGGCATTGGCCTGGTTCGGCCCGTTGTAGCCGAGAAAGTACGCCGGCACGCTGTCGACGCCGCTGCCGGCAATGTCATTGGCGCTGTGCTCGGTGTATTCGAGCTCGTACAGGTTCGGCGCGACCTTGACCAACTGCACGTTGCCCTGGGCCGGCAAGCGTCCCGACTTGACCAGGGCCTCGGCACTGAGGGTATGGGTCTTGGCGAACTGCACAGGGTCGGCGGCGAACTGACGAATGTCGGCGCTGCCCTGGCGCGGCTCGAACCCGGCTCCCAACGAGGCCAGCCCGGTCTTGAGCTGCAGGTCCTTCGCCGCCTGCCCCAGCAGCGCGGGCAGCGGGCCAACGCTGGTGAAACGCGGCGGATGGAACTCCTCGGCCACCGGCAAGCCTTCATTGACGATGGGCAGCACGCGGGCCATCACCCCGTCATACAGCTCGCCGTGCAACGCCTCCCTGCTGCCTTCGGCGCGGTAGCGGTCGAACATCTGCAGCAGGTCCTGGCCGATGCTGCCCGGCCCCTGGGGTTCATAACGGGCGGCGACATACAGGGTCTCGAAGAACGAGTGGTAGCCGTTGCGGATCATGAAGGCCGCGTTGGCCATCTGGAACTGCCAGTACTGCTTGACGCTCGGTGCACTACCGAACAACTCCGGCAAGGCATTGCTGACGGTCTGGGTGGTCCCGGAAATGCCGCCCACGAAGGGCGTGTCCAGGTCGTTCATATAGCGGGTGGCGGCATTGCCCGGGTCGGGGCGGAACTGGCTGTAGCTGCGGTACTTGTCGTCCGCGATCAGGAACGTGGCATCGGCCTGGGCCTGCTCCGGGTGGGTATTGAGGATCAGGTAGGGGTCGGGCTGATTCAGCCGGTTGTTGATCATGACCTTGTCGGCGCCACTCTGCGGCGCCAGCGCGGCATGGGCATTGACCGGCACCGCGGCCTTGGAAAAGCTGTCGGCCACCGGGCGCAGGGCATGGAACAGCGCCTGCTTGCGCAGGCTGCGGCCTTGGTCACTGGACAACGCCGCCTCGACGCTCGGGCGCAGTGCGCCATCGGCCGGTTCCAGCCCCTCGGGGCCGCGCAACAACAGGGTCAACAACTTACTGTCCAGGGAACGCTCGACCGCCACCTGATCGAAGACATGCACTTTCGGGTTGCCAGGATGCTGCGCCGCGTTGGCCGCGGCGACCCGTTGGGTTTCCGCGTCGATCGCCCGGGCCCGCCATGACTCGTACAGCGGGGCCAGCAGCAACTTGGCCTGGGCAATGTCGCTCTGCACATAACCGCCTTGCAGGACCTTGGCCACCGCCTGGTTGTTCACCAGCTTGTCGGCCAGGCCGAACAGCAGCGCGTCGTTGTCGCGGCTCTGCCAGACCGACGCGGCGAAGGCCTGCTCCCAGAGCACCTTGTTCAGGTTGTTGCCCTTGATATCGCGCAGGCTGGCGCGGCTGTGTTCCGGCATCAGCACCCCGGCCGGGGTGATGTGGTTGCGTTCGAGCAAGCGGGTCAGCTGCTGCGTGAAGGCCGTACGTTCGCGGCTGCCTTCGAACAGGCGGCTGGCCTTGATGCCACCGTCGCGCAGCTGCTCCAGCTTGTCGAAAAACGCCGCGTTGTATTGATACAGGGCGTCGGTCTGTGCCTTGCTCAGGTGGCTGCTGCTGACCTTGTCGCCGTCGACGGTCATCAGCGCAAAAGGCGTCGCAGCGCGGTACTCGCCACCCTGAGGCATTTCCAGCAGGTACTGGCGCTCGGCAAGGCCCACCGAGCGTTCGAGCTCGTGGATATTGACGAAGACGCCGTCACGGTCGGGGTGATAGCTGTTCTGGCGAAAACCTTCCAGGCCGATGGTCTGGAAGCTGGCGATGTCCGCGTTCTGGTTGATCAGATCGCTCAAGGCGCCCGCCAGGGGCACTTCGCGGGTGACGGTGGTGCTGGGCGACTGGCCGGAAACCTGGATGCCGACCTGGTTCGGCACCTTGCGATCGACGCTGGTCAACAGCAGCTTGTGGCCGTTGCCCAGCACCTGGGCCTTGAAGCCTTCGCGCAAGGAGCTTTCCGACACCAGGTGGTTGGCGAAGTACTGCTCGACAAAGGACGTCTTGACCAGCACCGAGCGAATCGGCGCGTAGGTCGGCGAGCGGAAGGACGGCGGCTCGTTCTTCAGCCGGTACTGTTGCTGCCAGGCCAGGGAGCGGGCCGCGGTGCCGAAGGAGAAGTTCAGCACCCCGTCGGTGGGCACCACCAGCCTGCCGTTCTCCAGGAAGAAGTCCTTGAAACGCCCATCGGTGCTGGCATTGACCAGCGCCACGTTCATGCGGATATAGCCGGGGCGCTCTTCCATCATCAGCAGGGAAATATTCACCGGCAGATCGTCGGAGGCCCGGGGCGCCTTGGCCAGCGCGCCGAGGCTCGCGGCCTGCTGCTCGGGCGTGGCCTTGAGCAAGGTGTTGTAGCGGGCGCTGACGTCCTTGTAGGCCTGCAGTTCGGAGAACAGTGTCACGTAGGCCTGGCTGAAGGTGGAGTCGGCCACCTGGATGGTCAACTGCTGCTCCAGGCGCTTGATCCGCCCGTTGAGCTTGTCCTGCTTGGCCAGCGCATCGGCCTTCAGGCCCTTGATGTCCAGCTGCTTGGCGCCACCGGGGCTGAGCATGCCCAGGGCCTTGTTCCAGGTGCTGTCATAGTGGGTGATCGCCGTCTGCTGACGGCTGTACAACTGGATGTCGCGGTCCAGTTGCAGCTTGTAGGCGCTGGTGGCCGGGGTGTCGGGAATGGCGTTCATCTGTTTGCGGCGTTGTTGCAGGGTCTGCAACTGGTCGCCGACCGAGACCGGGTTGTCCTGCATCTGATAGTGCTGGGCGGCCAGCACGCTCAGGGTGCTCTGCTGCATTTCCAGCAGGCGCTCGCCGACCTGGGCGATGTACGCGGCGCGCTCGTCGGCGCTCATGTTGAACCATTCGGTTTGCCTGCCTGCCGCCTTGACCTGTTGATCGATCAGGGTATTGAGCAGGCGCGTGAAGTCCTTGGACATGGAAGCCATTGCAGTGATCCTTTGTCTGTTTTGAGCGAAGCCCTTCGTGTCGCGAAAGGCTGCCTGTCGCTATGAATATCCGGGGTGGGGAGGCATGCCTGGTTCGTGCGTACTCCTGCCGTCAGTGGGTTCAATCCTTCATTTGCAAGGCCCACTGCCGGGCATACAGCCCGTCCAGGGCGAGCAGTTGTTCGTGGGTGCCCTGTTCGAGCACCCGGCCCTGATCGATGACCAGGATCCGGTCGGCGTGGCGCAGGGTATTGAGGCGATGGGCCACGCTGATCACCGTGCGGCCCTGGGCGATGCCCTGCAGGTTGGCCATCACCGCCGCTTCCGACTCGTAGTCCAGGGCGCTGGTGGCCTCGTCCAGGAGCAGGATCCCGGGGTTGCTCAGCAGCGCCCGGGCCAGGGCGATGCGCTGGCGCTGGCCACCGGAAAGCTGGCCGCCGCGCTCGCCGACCTGGGTCTCGTAGCCCTGGGCCAGGGCTTCGATAAAGGCCGCCGCTCCCGCCAGGCTGGCCGCATGCTGCACTTCGGCATCGCTGGCCTGGGGCCGGCACAGGCGGATGTTCTCGGCCACGCTGCCGGCAAACAGCACGCTTTCCTGCAGCACCACGCTCATGTTGCGGCGCAGGGCCACCGGGTCGGCAATGGCCAGGTCGATGCCGTCCACCAGCACCCGGCCGTGCTGGGGCACATAGAGGCGCTGCAACAGGCGGGTCAGGGTCGATTTGCCGGAGCCGGAAGGCCCGGTGATGCCGACGAATTCCCCCGGCCGGATCTCCAGGTCGAGGCTGCGCAGGACCTCCTGGCCGTCCTCCTCATAGCGAAAGCGCACACCCTGGAAACTCACCCCGCCCTGCAACGCCGGCACCGAAGCCAGGCCGCCGCTGCCGCTTTCGCACTCGGTGTCGAGAATGTCGCCCAGGCGCCGCAGGGAAATCAGGGTGTGCTGGAAGTCCTGCCAGACCTGGGCCAGGCGCAGGATCGGCTCCACCACATGGCCGGCCAGCATGTTGAAGGCCACCAGTTGGCCGGGGCTCAGCTGGCCGTCCAGCACCAGCATCACCCCCCACCACAGCAACAGCGCCGCGGTGAGTTTCTGGATCACGCCGATGCCTTGGCCGGCCCAGATGCCGACGATGCGGGTGTGGAACGCCGCGCGCACATAGGCCGCCAGCTGGCGTTGCCACTGCTGCTGGAAGCCGCTTTCGATGGCCCCGGTCTTGATGGTCTCGATGCCGGTCACGGCCTCGGTGAGAAAGGCGGTGTTGGTCGCGTTCAACTCGTATTCGCGCAAGGCCCGGCTGCGCAGCAAGGGCCCCACGCACAGCCAGAACAGGAAGTACAAGGCCAGGGAGCCGACCACCACCCAGGTCAGCAGCGGCGCGTAGGCATACATCACGGCGATGAACAGCCCGCAGAAGGCCAGGTCCAGCACCAGGGTCAGGGCCGAGCCGGTGAGGAACTGGCGGATCTGCTGCATCTCGCCGACCCGGGCGATGATCTCGCCGGTCTGCCGCCCCTGGAAATAGCCCAGCGGCAGCTGGATCAGGTGCTGGTACAGGCGCGCGGACAACTCGGCGTTGATCCTGCTCGCCACGTTGCTGAACAGCCAGGAACGCAGCAGGCCGAACAAGGGCTCGAACAGCGCCAACGCCAGCATGGCGATGCCCAGCACCTGCAGGCTGGACAGGCCGCGGCTGACCAGGACCCGGTCGATGATGTTCTCGAACAGCAGCGGCGTGACCAGCGCCACCAGTTGCAGCATCAGCGACACCAGCAGCACGCTGCGAAACTGCCGCACATGCTTGAGGATCGACGGCAGGAACCAGCCGATGCCGAAACCGCGCGCCCTGGGTTCGACATGCCGCTCGGCCAGCAGCAGCACCTGGCCCTGCCAGAGCGCTGCCAGTTCCTCGCGAGACAAGCTCTGGCACTGCCCCTGCAACGGCCAGAACAGCCGCACCTGGTCGCCGTCCACCGCGTCCAGCACCGCCCAGCCCTGGGAGGTTTCCAGCAGGGCCGGCAACGGCAGGTGCTGCAAACGCTGCACCTGGCTTTGCAGCGCCCGCGCCCGCAGGCCGATCCAGCCGGCGCAGCGCCGCAGGTCGAGGCTGTCGGCCAGGCCCTCGACCCGCCCCAGGCGGTGGTTCAGTTGCGCCACGCTGATGCTCAGGTCAAACCGTCGGGCGGCCCAGGCCAGTGCATGCAGGCCGGTATCGAGGATAGTCGGCGACTGTTCGGCCGCGGGATTGAAGGCTGTGGTCATGCTCAACGCTCCCGCAACGCTTCGGACTGATACTCGCGAATCGGACTCAGCAGGTAGTTGATCACCCGCCGCTCGCCCGTGCGGATCTCGCCGGTCACGCTCATCCCGGCCTGCAAGGGCATCCACTCCTGCCCCGCGGCGATCGCGGCGCGCTCCAGGCGGATCCGGGTCGGGAACACCAGGCCCAGCTGTTCGTCCTTGATGGCGTCGCCGGAGACATGCTCGACCGTGCCGCGCAAGGTGCCGTAGCGGGTGTAGGGAAAGGCGTCGACCTTGATCTCCACCGGCTGGCCGGCCCTGACGAAACCGACGTCCTTGTTCAGCACCATGACCTCGGCATCCAGCTCGGCGCCCTCGGGCACGATCACCAGCAGTTGCTGCGCCGGCTGCACCGCGCCGCCCAGGGTATGCACCGCCAGTTGCTGGACCACCCCGTCCACCGGCGCCAGCAGGGTTTGCAGGCGCTGCCGGTCGCGGCCGCGGATCAGTTGCTGTTCGAGCACCGCGACATCCTGGTGACTGCGGTTGAGCAGGTCGTGCTGTTCGCGCTGGGTCCTGGCCAGGAAGCTGTCGCGCTGCTCCCGGCGGTTCTGCGCCTGGGCCTTGAGCACCTGCAGCTCGGCATGTTGCTGGGCCAGGGAACGCTCGACCTCCAGTTGCTCCTTTTCCTGTTCGAGCAATTCGACCCGGGGCATCAACTGTTCGGCCGCCATCGCCCGCCGTGCATCGAGGCGCCGGCGGACGTTGCTGGCCAGCTTGCCCAGGGCGGCGATCTCGCTGTTGCGGGCCCGCTGGCTGGCCTGGTTGATGGCGATCTCGGCATTGAGGCTGTCGAGGTTGGCGCGGATCTCCTTCCAGGTGCTCGCCAACTGTTCCCGCGCCGCCGCGAGCTGTTCCGCGTCCAGGCCGTCCGGCGCCTGGTAGCTGCCCAGCGGGTCCGGAGTCAGCAGCGCGCGGGCCCGGGCCAGCTCCAGGCGCTTGAACGCCAGTTGCGCGCGCAACTCGCTCAATTCGGCGTCGATGCCGATCGGGTTCAGCGCCACCAGCACGTCGCCGGCCTTGACCCGCTGCCCGTCCCGCACATGGATGGCCCGCACTTCGCCGGCCTCATGGGCCTGGATCACCTTGGTGTAGCTGGAGACCATCAGGCGCCCGGCGGCGCTGGCATGGATGTCGAGGAACCCGAGGATCGCCCAGCCCAGGGCCAGCAGGATCGACAGGATCAACAGCAGTGCCGTGCCGCGGGCCCAAGGCGCGGGCGGGCGCTCGACGATCTCCAGGTAACCGGGCTGGAACTCGTATTCGTCGCGGCTACGCCCCCGCAGCGCCGGCGCCTCGCGCAGTTGCTGCCAGGCGCGTCGCAAAGGGGTCAATGCGCCGCGCATCATTGGGCCTCCTTGCGCAGCGCCTGTTGCAGCGTCCACAAACGCGCATAACAACCACCGTTGGCCAGCAGTTGCTGATGGCTGCCCGACTCGCTGATACGCCCCTGCTCCAGGGCGATGATGCGTTGGCAATGGCGGACCGCGGACAGCCGGTGGGCGATGATGATCACCGTGCGGCCCTCGGCGATGCGCGCCATGTTGTCCTGGATCAGCGCCTGGGATTCGTCGTCCAGGGCGCTGGTGGCTTCGTCGAAAATCAGGATCCGCGGATCGCCCATCAGCGCCCGGGCAATGGCGATGCGTTGCCGCTGGCCACCGGACAGGGAACTGCCGGCTTCGGCCAGCACCGTGTCGTAGCCCAGCGGCAGGCGCAGGATGAAATCGTGGGCGCCGGCCAGGCGCGCCGCGGCGATCACACTTTCCAGGGACGCCGTGGGATGGCGCAGGGCGATGTTGTGCCGCACGCTGCGGTTGAACAGGTAGTTTTCCTGCAGCACCACGCCGATCTGGCTGCGCAACCAGGCCGGTTGCAGCTGCTGCAGCGGCATGCCGTCAATGAGGATGCGCCCGGCATCGGGGGTATAGAGTTTTTGCAGCAGGCGGGTCAGCGTGCTCTTGCCCGACCCGGACGGCCCGACGATGCCCAGGGTCTGGCCGGCGGCGATGTGCAGGTCCAGGCCGCGCAGCACCAGCTCCAGTTCCGGGCGGTAGCGGAACGTCACTTGCTCGATGCGCACCTCGCCGCGCAGGGCCTGCGCCGGGCGTTGGTCGCCCTCGGCCTGCTCCACCGGCAGGTTGAGCATGTCGCCCAGTTTGTCCACCGACACCCGCACCCGGACGAACTGTTGCCAGACCTCGATCAGCTTGGCCAGGGGCTGGCTGACGTGGGACAGCATCATATTGAAGGCGATCAGTTGGCCAATGGTCATCTGCAGGTCGATGACCTTGCTCGCGCCCCAGCAGATCACCGCCACCGCCGTGACTTTCTGCAACAGCGTGACCATCTGGCTGATCGCGCTGCCGAGGGTCTGGCTGGCAAAACCGGCCTCGACCATCTCCGCCGTCTGTGCCTCCCAGCGCCGCTGCATGCGCGGCTCCACCGCCAGGCTCTTGATGGTTTCGCTGCTGCTCACGGTCTCATTGAGAAAGGCCGTGTTGCGCGCGGCGCTGTAGAACTGCCGTTCGATGCGCTTCTCCAGCGGGCCGCTGCTGGCCCAGGCCAGCAGCACATACAGCGGCAGGGTCAGCAGCACCAGCAGCGTCAGCGGCCAGGAGATCCAGGCCATGACCGCAAAAAACACCAGGGTGAAGGCCACATCCACGCACAGGGTCAGCAAGGAGCCGGTGAGGAACTCGCGGATGCTGTCCAGCTCCTGGACCCGGGTGATGATCGCGCCGACCTGGCGCTGCTTGAAGTACAGCAGCGGCAGGCCGAGCAGATGGCGGAACAGCTTGACCCCCAGGCCGATATCGATGCGATTGGCGGTGTGCGCCGAGAGGTATTCGCGCAAGCCCTTGAGCAGCACCTCGAACAGGCCGACCACCACCAGGGTCATCACCAGCACGTCGAGGGTCGACAGCGCCCGGTGCACCATGACCTTGTCCATCACCGCCTGGAAGAACAACGGCGTCGCCAGGGCCAGCACTTGCAGCAGCAGCGAGCACAGCAGCACTTCGCCGAGTATCCGCCGGTGGCGCAGCAGTTCCGGAACGAACCAGGACAGATCGAAGCGCAGGCCGCCCTGGCGCAGGCGAATCACCTCGCCGCTCCACTCTTCGGCCAACTGCGCGCGATCGAGCACATCCGGGGTATGGGCTGAGGGTCGCTGGATCAGCGCCTGCGCGTCGGACAACCGGGCCAGCAGGATGAACGCGCCGCTGCGGTCGCGCCAGACCAGGGGCAGCATCTTCGGGGTCAGCCGGGCCAGCGCCAGACGCTCCAGGCGCAGGTCGGCACCGGCGCCCCGGGCGTAGTCCTTGAGCGCCCGGCGCAGGTCGCGTTCGGTTCCCGGGTCGGCGGCCTGTGGCGCGCGCTCCTGGGTCAGTTGCAGCAGCAGTTGGCAACAGGCCAGGGCCGAGTGGACGGCCGCCGTGGCGGAAAGCTCCGCCATGGCGGGGCATTCGACCAAGGCTGGCTGCGGGGGTATTGCGGGATTGACTGACATAGACCGCTCGTTTCAAGACCCGCGCTGCAAGAACGAGGGTGCATGGAGATACGAAACCAGTCTGCGGCAGCTACCCGGCAATGATAATCAGCCACGGGGTTGAAAGCTTTTAAGTAAAACTTAATCAGCCGGAGCCTGGCCTTGGCTCGGGTCATGTTCCAGGCCAAAAAAAAAGCCGGACTCGCGTCCGGCTTTCTGTCAGCTCATGGCTCAGGCGGCATCCTGCCGGTGCAGCAGCACCCGGGTCACTCGCCGCTCTTCCACCGTCACCACCTGCAGCGTCCAGCCCTGCCATTGCAGTCGGTCGCCAATCACCGGCAAGCGGTCCAGCAGGCTCATCACCAGCCCGGCCAGGGTCTGGTAGTCCTCGGTCGGTTCGGCGTCGAAGCCGGTGCGCTGGCGGATCTGCGCCAGGTTCAAGGCGCCGCTGACCATGAAACCGCCCTGCTCTTCGACAATGTCCGGGCCTTCGATTTCGCTGGCGTCGGGCAGCTCGCCGGCGATGGATTCGAGGATGTCGGTCATGCTCAGCACGCCGACGAAATCGCCGAATTCGTTGATCACGAACGCGATGTGGGTGGAGGCCTTGCGCATCTGCTCCAGGGCGTTGAGGATCGAGAAGCTGTCCAGCAGGTTGATCGCCGTGCGCGCCAGGTGTTCCAGGTTCGGCTCGTTGCCGGCCAGGTATTCCTTGAGCAACTCCTTCTTGTGCACGAAGCCCAGCGGCTCTTCCACCGCGCCGTCGCGAATCAGCGGCAGGCGCGAGTAGGACGAATGCATCAGCCTGTTGCGGATGGCTTCGGCATCGTCGGCCAGGTCGATGTAGTCGACGTCGGCACGCACCGTCATCAAGGTGCGGATCGGTCGCTCGGCCAGTTGCAGCACGCCGCTGATCATCACCCGCTCGCGGCGGTCGAACAGCTCGGTGCCCGGCGCTTGGCCATTGTCCAGCAGGTCGGCGATCTCTTCGCCCACCTCCTCCACCGCCAACTGGCGACCGCCCAGCAGGCGCATCACCGCGTGGGCCGTGCGCTCACGCATCGGCCGCAGGCCCTGCATGGATTTCTTGCGGCGGGCGCGGGCGATCTGGTTGAACAGCTCGATCAGGATCGAGAAACCGATGGCCGCGTACAGGTAGCCTTTCGGGATGTGGAAACCCAGGCCTTCGGCGGTCAGGGCAAAACCGATCATCATCAAGAAGCCCAGGCACAGCATGATCACCGTCGGGTGGGCGTTGACGAAGCGGGTCAGCGGCTTGCTGGCGACAATCATCAGGCCGATGGAAATGATCACCGCGATCATCATCACCGCCAGCTCGTCGACCATGCCCACGGCGGTGATCACCGCGTCCAGGGAGAACACCGCATCGAGCACCACGATCTGCGCGACGATCGGCCAGAACAGCGCGTAAGCGGCATTGCCGGCGCGCTGGCTGACATGCCCCTCAAGGCGCTCATGCAACTCCATGGTGGCCTTGAACAGCAGGAACACACCGCCGAACAGCATGATCAGGTCGCGACCGGAGAAGCTCTTGCCGAACACCTCGAACAGCGGCGCGGTCAGGGTCACCAACCAGGAAATACTCGCCAGCAGGCCCAGGCGCATGAGCAGCGCCAGGGACAGGCCGATGATCCGCGCGCGGTCACGCTGGTGGGGCGGCAACTTGTCCGCGAGGATCGCGATAAACACCAGGTTGTCGATCCCCAGCACCAGCTCGAGCACGATCAGGGTCAACAGGCCAAGCCAGGCCGTGGGGTCCATTATCCATTCCATAAAAACGACTCTACCTCTCCAGTGAATTCAGGCAGCCGGACACGGCAAGGCAAGGCCACAAGGCCTTTGAACGGCGAACGCAGGCCAGCGCCTAACGGTCGCAACGACCGGCGGCGAGCAGCGAAAAACAGCGAGTTCGGGGTAACGGCCGCGCCTTATGACTGGCGGAAGGCACCGTGAGGCGGATCGAGCGGGGAAAGGCTGAGGCGTCCAGGGATAAGGACGACTGGGAGGCTCCGAGAGGGTGTTCATGCAAGTCCTGTGAAGAAAAACGGACTTGAATCCTACAACCCCAAGGGGAATTTCCCATGGGGGAAATCATTTCAAGATCTTATCGGGGGCTGCCTGGAGCAGCGCTATCACGAACAGGCTTGCTCGCGAAAAAGCCTATTGAGTGCATGCGACTACTCATGAGCGCTAACGGAATCCACTTCTGACCTGCTCGATATAACGCGCCACCGCCGGCGCCTTTTCGAAGCGTCGGTGGATCAGCGACAACCAGGACGCAGCCGTGCTGCCCTGGATCGGCCGGTACAACACATTGGGCAGCCCCACGTGCCCGACCACCGATTCCGGCACCACGGCCACCCCCTGCCCCAGGGAGACCAGGGCCAGCACCGCCACCAGGCCGCCGGGCTGCGGCCCCAGTTTCGGCGCGTAACCGCCCTCGGCGGCGACCTGCAAGGTGCCGCTGATCTGTTCCGGAAGCACGAAGGTCTCGTTGTGCAGATGGGCCGGGGCGATCTCCGGCAAGCGTCCCAGCCAGGACTCGGCGGGCAGCGCCAGGACAAAACCTTCGCCATCCAGGCGGACCGCCTCCACCCCTTCGGGCAGGGTCATGGGCGAGCGGATGTAACCGATGTCGAACCGCCCCTCGGCCACCAGTCCGGGCAACGCCGCCATCGGGCTTTCGCGCACGCTCAGGCTGACGTCCGGGCAATCCTGGCTGAAGCGCTGCACCTGTTTTTGCAGAAGCCCCGAATACACCGCCGAGGCCACGTATCCCAGCTCGATATGGCCGATTTCGCCGCGCCCGGCGCGTTGGGCGTTACGTTGCGCGAACTCGAACTGGCGCACCGTGGCCTCGGCCTCGCGCACCAGGGCCGCGCCGGCCTCGGTCAGGCTGACCTCGCGCTGCTGGCGCACAAACAAGCGGGTGCCCAGGGCCTGTTCCATGTCCTGGATCTGCCGGCTCAGGGTTGGCGGCGCGATGCCCAGTTGCTCGGCGGCGCGGGTGAAATTGCGTTGCCGGGCCACCGCCAGGAAATAGCGGAAATGACGGATTTCCATAAGTGCGTTAGCTCAAAGGTAATGAAGTGCTCCAGCTCGCCTAACAGAATGGGCGAAAGCCCGGGATAAGCTGGCCAGACCTTCACAGTAAAGAGCCCACGCCATGCACGTCAAACCACTGTTTCTGGCCATGATCACTTGCTGCAGCGTGCCTACGACTTTCGCCGCCGAGAAAGACGCCGACGTTGCCCAGAAGGCAATCCTCAATTTCGCCACCGCCCAACAACTGCTCAAGGCCGCCCAGGACACCGCCTCGGCCAAGGGCTGGCCCTGCGCCGTGGCGATCGTCGACGACGGCGGCTGGCCGATCCTCAGCGCGCGCATGGACGGCGCGCCGGTGGTGGCCGGTATCGAACTGGCCCAGGGCAAGGCGCGGACCTCGGCATTGTTCAAGCGCCCTTCCGGCGACCTGGAAAACGCCATCAACGGCGGGCGCCAGGCGGCCATCACCTCGGGCCTGCTGATGATGAAAGGCGCGCAGCCGATCCGCGTCGACGGCCAGGTGATCGGCGCCATCGGCATCAGCGCCGACACCCCGGCCCACGACGATGAAATCGCCCAGGCCGCGCTCGCCGCGCTGGGTCAACGGGTGCAGCCATGAGGCCGGCCAGCCCGCGCCTGACCCTGCTCACCGCTTCCGGGGTGTGCTCGCTGATCGTGCTCGACACCAACATAGTCGCGGTGACCCTGCCGAGCATCGCTCGCGACCTGGGGGCCAACTTCGCCGATATCGAATGGGTGGTCAGCGCCTACATGCTGGCCTTCGCCGCGCTGCTGCTGCCGGCCGGCAGCCTGGCCGACCGCTTCGGACGCAAGCGCACCCTGCTCTGCGGCCTCGGGCTGTTCATCCTCGCCTCCCTCGGCTGTGGCGCCGCGCCCAACGTGCTGTTGCTCGATATCGCCCGGGCGATCAAGGGGGTCGGCGCGGCGCTGCTGCTGACCTCGGCCCTGGCCACCATCGGCCACACCTTCCATGACGAGGTCGAACGAGCCAAGGCCTGGGCGTTCTGGGGGGCCTGCATGGGCGTGGCGATGACCGCCGCGCCCACCGTCGGCGGCCTGATCACCGAGTTCATCGGCTGGCGCTGGATCTTCTACCTCAACCTGCCGGTGGGCGGGCTGCTGGTGCTGATGGTGTTGCGCGCGATACCCGAGTCCCGCGACACCCAGGCCGCCCGTCTCGATCCCTGGGGCAGCCTGGCCTTCAGCGCCAGCCTGCTGTGCCTGATCTGGGGCCTGATCGAAGCCAATCGCATCGGCTGGAGCCACCCGCTGACCTACGCCCGACTATTGGGCGGCGTGGCGTTGCTCGGGCTGTTCGTGCTGATCGAGCGGGTGCAGCGCCGGCCCATGGTCGACCTGCAGCTGTTCCGCCATCCGCGCTTCATCGGTGCCCTGCTGGGAATGTTCGCCTACGCCGGCTGCGCCCAGGTGATGATGACCCTGCTGCCCTTCTACCTGCAGAACGGCCTGGGCTTCTCGGCGATCGCCTCGGGGCTGGGCATGCTGCCGTTCGCCCTGACCATGTTGATCTGCCCGCGCATCGGCGTGCGCCTGGCAACGCGTTATGCCCCGGCGACTTTGATGGCCGCCGGCCTGACCCTGGTCGGTTGCGGCAACCTGCTCGCCGCCTGGGCCGTGCAGGCTGGCGGCTACCTGAACTTTGCCCTGGCCATCGCGGTGACCGGTGCCGGCGCCGGCCTGCTCAACGGCGACACGCAGAAAAACATCATGGCCTGCGTGCCCCGCGACCGCGCCGGCATGGCCTCGGGCCTGAGCACCACCATGCGCTTCAGCGCCATCATGCTGGCCATCGGCGTGTTCGGCGCCCTGCTCGGCAGCCATACCCAGCAACGCCTGCACGCCAGCCTGGGCGCAAGCGCCGCGCAATGGCTCGACCAGGCCCAGGCCATCGCCTCCCGGGTGGTGGCCGGCGACATGCCCGCAGCCCTGGCATTGCTGCCCGACTCGGCGAAAGAGCTGGTCGAACCGCTGGCCCGCCAGGCCTTCGTCGACGGTTTCGGTGTGGTGCTCGGGGTGGCCGGCCTGCTGGCGCTGCTGGCGGCGGTAACGGTGGGTACGCTGATGCGCAATCCCATCCCGCAGCCGCGGCCTTTGACCCTGAGCGTGGAGTGAACACTCATGGGGCTCGCCCCCTCTCGCGTTCAAGGTGCGGCAACTCTGTATCAGGCCAGTCATGATCTGCCCGGCACCAATAAAACCTCAGGGTGTTCTATCGCCCATTCTTTTGAGGCCAACTGCCAGGCTATTAGATAAATACTCACAACTTGTAAGCCTACCCGCCCTCTTATGGGGCACCGATAAACTTCCATATGGCAAACAGGCCGCTTTGCCATCCGAACAGCAATAGATAAGGCGAATTATGAAGGTACGGTTAAATTCATATATTTATCCTCCCGAGCATTCCTGTAATATTCGCCCACTTAACGTCTTCACCATTCGTAAATGGCAAAGTGCCTGCAGGATTCAGAGTTACGTTAAAAGCGCTCGGCATCGAAACAGCCATTTCCGGGACCTACCTCGGAAAGTGGCCTGCCAACTATCTCTCGCAAGAAAACAGCCCCATCTTATGGTTTTTTCTGGCAACGAGTGGCGCCCATCGGCAAGGAGCCTCATCACGGGGGCGGCCCTGCATGCATGCTCCGTCGGGGGTACGGCATGACAGGGTTAGGATTCACATGAATTAGAGGTGTGCTGATTTTGAATATTGTTCCCCGGCCTCAGATGAATGCTGACGCGGATGAAATTGATCTGTTTGCATTGTTCCAATCCATCTGGCAGCAAAAGAAGCTGGTAATCGGTTGTACCGTTGCCGTGACACTGGTGGGCTTGGCTTATGCGCTATTGGCTCCCCGTGTATATGAGGTGAGCAGCGTATTACGCCCAGCCGCCCTGAATGAACTCGACGCCCTCAATCGCTCGGAAGTCTACAAACTGCCGCCCGCAGATGCCTTGTCCAAGGTCGGCGCAGCACTTGAGTCCTATGAAACACGACTGGACTTCTTCCGCTCGCACCAGGATCTGTTCCAGGCTTTTAAACGCCCTGGGCAAACCCTTGAACAGAGTTTCGAGGACTTCAACCGGGACTCGATCAATCTGATCCTTCCGGATCCGAAGATCACCAACGCCCTGAGCAGCTACATCAAGCTGGAAATGCAATATCCCAAGGATGTCAACGGGGTAGAGATCCTCAACGGTTTCGTCGAATACGCCATCGATGCTGAACGGGAACGCATTGGCGCCGACCTCAAGGTCATCGTCAACAACCGGCTCAATGAACTCAAAGGCAAGATTGCCGCGGCGCGCTCCAACTATGAAACCGACAAGGAATCGAAAATCGCGGCCTTGCTCGAAAGCGATAATATTCGCCGCGCGCAGCTCGAGGACGAACTCAAGGCCTTGCGCGGGCAGTTGAAAGAACAGCGCAAGGACCGTCTGGCCGAACTGGCCGAAGCGATCACCATCGCCAAGTCGATGGGCATCCGTACGCCGACCACGCCATCCTCGATGTCCGACGCCTCCCGCGCCGGCTCGACCCAGGTGATGCGCACCGAGGTCAACACTCAGAGCATCCCGCTGTACTTCATGGGTTATGAAACCCTCGAGGCCGAGCGTGCAGCCCTGCAAAAACGCACCTCTGACGATTTCACCGAGAAGCGTATCGCCGAAATCGGCAAGGAACTGCAGATGCTGCAGGTCAACCGCCAGGTGCAGGAACTGAACAAGCGTTCCAACGAGGACATTTTCCTGAAGGACGTCTTTCCGCTCAGGGCTGAAGTGGCTCGCCTGCGCAACCTGAACATCGATATGGACCGGCTGAAACTGGTCACCATCGATCGCAAGGCCTTGCAGCCAGTAAGCCCGGTCAAGCCCAAACGAGTACTGATCGTCATGCTGTCGCTGGTATTGGGCCTGATGCTCGGCGTGGCAATCGCCCTGATCCGCCGACTCATCCACTCGTACAGTAACCGCGCATCGCACCACAATGACCTGCTCGCCACCCCGGTATTGTTGGACCAGTCCGGCAACATTCGGGGCAAAGGCAACGATAGGCCGCAGTAAGCGGTTCGATCCGCCAAACCTGGAACACCTTTTGGGCGACCGCGATGGTCGCCCAAATTGTTTCAAGCGTCCCGAAACACAGGCGGCTCAGAACCCCCTACCCTTGATCGACGCCATGACCCGCTCGGCGTTCTCGGAACAATCCATGCCTTCCGGACGATCGCGTATGTTGTCGATGATCTCCAGCAGTTGCGCCTTGCTCTGGGCCAGATGCCGCTGCATATCCTCGATCTGCCCGACCTTGCGCTCCAGGCTTTGCAGCAGGGCCTGATGGTCAAGGTCACTCGACTCGCAGCCCGGCAGCAGTTGCTTGAGTTCGTCCAGGCTGAACCCGGCCTGCTGGGCGCACTGGATGATCTCCAGGGTCTGCAGGATCTGCGGAGGGTAACGGCGATAGCCGTTGGCCTGGCGCTGGACCTGGGGCAGCAGGCCCTGGGCTTCGTAAAAACGGATGCGCGATGCCGCCAGCCCGCTGAGTTGTGCCAATTGGCCAATGTTCATTTCGACCTCGATAACCTGCTTGACATTAAAGTTAACTTTAAGCTTAGCCTCAGGCCTCCACTGATGAGGAGTCAAGCATGTCACCCTTTCAAGCCTTGAATTTGCCTAACGGCCAGACGATCGGCAATCGCATCGCCAAGGCGGCGATGGAGGAGAACCTCGCCGACCGCCGGCAGGCACCCTCCGCGGCTTTGATCCGGCTCTACCAGACCTGGGCCGAGGGTGAGGCCGGGCTGATCCTGACCGGCAACGTGATGATCGACCGCCGCGCGATGACCGGCCCCGGCGGCGTGGCCCTGGAAGACCAGCAGCACCTGGAGCAGTTCCGCCAGTGGGCCCGTGCCGGTCGTGCCAAGGGCGCGCAGTTCTGGATGCAGCTCAATCACCCCGGGCGCCAGACCATGGCCAACCTCGGCCAGCAGGCCCTGGCGCCATCGGCGGTGGCCCTGGACATGGGGCAGTTCTCGAAAATGTTCGCCGAACCCAGGCCCATGAGCGAAGAGGACATCGCCGAGATCATCCAGCGCTTCGCCAACAGTGCCTGGCTGGCCGAACAGGCCGGTTTTTCCGGGGTGCAGATCCATGCCGCCCACGGCTACCTGATCAGCCAGTTCCTCTCGCCCCTGACCAATCGCCGCACCGATCAATGGGGCGGCTCGCTGGAAAACCGCGCGCGTCTGCTGGTAGAGGTGATCAAGGCGGTACGGGAGAGGGTTTCGGCCACGTTCTGTGTCTCGGTCAAGCTCAACTCCGCCGACTTCCAGCGCGGCGGCTTCGATGCCGGGGACGCGCACCAGGTCATCGAGATGCTCAACGGCCTGCCGGTGGATCTGCTGGAGCTGTCCGGCGGCAGCTACGAGTCCCCGGCCATGCAGGGCGAGGTGCGCGACGGCCGGACCCTGGCGCGCGAAGCCTACTTCATCGAAATGGCCAGCGAACTGGCGCCCGTGGCGCGGATGCCGGTGATGGTCACCGGCGGCATCCGCCGCCTGCCGGTGGTGCAGCAAGTGCTGGACAGCGGTATCGCGATGGCCGGCATCGCCACCGCCCTGGCCCTCGAGCCAGCCCTGCCCCGGCTCTGGCGCAGCGGCCAGCACAGCCATCCGCAACTGCCGCCGCTACGCTGGAAACGCAAGCCCCTGGCCTCCCTGGCGACCATGGCCATCGTCCGCCTGCAGATGCATCGCCTGAGTCGCGGGCGCGCGCCCAAACCTCAAGTACGCCCCTGGCTGGCGCTGCTGCTCGACCAGTTGAGCAGCGCCAGGCGCACGCGCCAGTACCGACAGGAAATGGCCAGGTAATAGCCGATGCAAGAGCGCCAGCAAGGGGGTGCTCTTGCCCGCTCTCAAGGGAACGGACGGGGCGCCTGAGCAAACGCATCCGTCCGTCGGCTGGTAATGTTCAATTCGCGCAGCGGATCGCAAAAAACCAGCAGCATACCCAGCAAAAAAAATACACCGCTGCTAGGATTCCTGGCGGACCTCCCCCCCTAATAATAAGGAGCAACACATGAGAGTCGTCCCCCTTGCCCTGGCTTGCGCCCTCACCCTCGGACTCGCCGGTTGCAACTCCATCGCCGGCAAGACCAATACCCTGAGCGATGAACAGATCAAATCCCAGACCAGCGGCGCCCTGGGTTATGCGCCCTCGGACGTCAGCATCGTCAGCCGTCGCACCGAAGGCACCAACACCTACGTGGCCTTGAAAACCAACGACAACAAGGAGTTCAACTGCATCATCAACGGCGGCAATCTGCTCACCCTGGGCATGACCAACCCGCCTTCCTGCGCCAGGAAAGGCGAAGCCATCCGTTCCGCTCCTTTCGGCGGCTGAAACGCTGATCCGGGGGCAGTCGTCGGCCGGCTCACGGCCGGACTGCCCTCACCCCATCACACCCCATCGATATGCCGGTACTGTGCATCCAGCTGCTGCGCCAGCTCGCGAGCGCGGCCGAGGCGGATCGGCCCGCGTTCGATATCGATCAACAGGGTCGGACAACCCAGGCGCTCCAAGGGCGGCAAGGTCTTGAGCCGGCCATCGGTGAGCAGCAGTACCCGTTGCTGCTCGGCCGGGTAACGCTTCTGCCGCGAAACCAGCCATTGCCCCGCCTCGGCCAGGGCCGCCAGCAACGGTGTGCCGCCGCCCGCTCCCAGGCCGTCGAGCCAGTCGCGCAAATCCTTCGAGGCCTTCAACCCCTGCACTTGCCAGTTCGGCGCGCGGCCGCTGGCGGTCAGCAAGGCCAGGCGTGCGCGCTGTCGGTAGGCATCGTCGAACAGCTGGGCCAGCAGGCCCTTGGCATCGCTCAACGCCTGATGGCGGCGGGTCGAGGCCGAGGCATCGACGACCACCAGCCACAGCTCATGGGGCGAACGGCTGCGCAGGTGCCACAACAGATCGTCACGCTGGCGGGGCCGGCCGTTGAGCAAGGTGCCGGGCCAGTTGATCGAGCCGTGGACGGCCGCGCGCGCGCGGCCTTGCCTGCCCTTGTCCAACCGCCCGGCGCGGGACTTGGCATTCGCCCCCGCGTCGGACCGGGGGCGAATGCCTAGGGCTTTTTTGGCCAGCTCGGCACTTCACGCCGGGCGCCGGTGGCCAGCGCCTGGGCCGGCAATTCACCCCATTGGCCCTGGCCTTCGGCGGGGCTGGATTGGGCCGGGGATGGCGCGGGAGACGGCTGCGGCTGATGGACCGCGCTCGGCGGGTAGTCACGACGGCGGTGGCGCAGGGCGAATTCGGCCACCGCGTCTATGTCCTGCTCCTCGATGGCCCGGGCACCGCGCCAGGCAGCATGGGCGCGGGCGGCACGCAGCCATACCAGGTCCGCGCGCAGGCCGTCGACGCCGGCGGCGAAACAGCGTTCGGTGATCCGCTCCAGCGCTCGATCGTCCAGGTCGATCTCCGCCAGCAACAACCGCGCCCGCTGGCAGCGCTGGCGCAGCGCCGCCTGCTCGGCGGCCCACCGCTCACAGAAAGCCTGGGGGTCGCTGTCGAAATCCAGCCGCCGGCGAATGATCTGCCCGCGTTCAGTGGGCGGCGTCTGCCCGCTCAGGGCGACATTCAGGCCAAAGCGGTCCAGCAGCTGCGGGCGCAGCTCGCCCTCCTCCGGGTTCATGGTGCCGATCAGCACGAACCTGGCCGAATGCCGGTGGGAAATACCGTCGCGCTCGATCAGGTTGGTGCCGCTGGCGGCCACGTCCAGCAGCAGGTCCACCAGATGGTCCGGCAGCAGGTTCACCTCGTCGACGTAGAGCACCCCGCCATCGGCCTTGGCCAGCACGCCCGGGGAAAACTGCGCCCGGCCTTCGCCCAGCGCCGCGTCCAGATCCAGGGTGCCGACCAGGCGCTCTTCGGTCGCGCCCAGGGGCAAGGTGACGAACTGCCCGCTGGCCAGCAGGCCCGCCAGGCCGCGGGCCAGTGTGGACTTGGCCATGCCCCGCGGGCCTTCGATCAACACCCCGCCGATTTTCGGGTCGATGGCCGTCAGGCACAGCGCCAGTTTCAGGTCATCGGCGCCGACCACGGCGGACAGCGGGAAATGTGGGGTATCGCTCATATCGGTTCTCGGTAAAGGGATGCACGAACATCAATCGGTGTAGCCGCTGCCGCAGGCTGCGATTGACGACGCAGTCGGCATAAAACAGGCGACGCATTGCTATCTGACCGACCGCGTTGCCTGCCCCAGCGGGCCCTGCGGACCCGATCGCAGCCTGCGGCAGCGGCTACAGGGGCATCAGCCATCTTCTTCGATATCCAGCAGCAGGTTTTCCAGGGCCTCGCGGTACTCGCCGGGCGCCTGCCACATCCCGCGCTGCTGGGCTTCGAGCAGGCGCTCGGTCATGTCGCGCAACGCATGGGGGTTGTGCTGCCGGATGAATTCGCGGGTCGCCGGGTCCAGCAGATAGGCGTCGGCCAGCAAGGCGTACTGGTGATCGTCGATCAGTTCGGTGGTGGCGTCGAAGGCGAACAGATTATCCACGGTGGCGGCCATTTCAAAGGCGCCCTTGTAGCCGTGGCGCTTCACCCCTTCGATCCACTTCGGGTTGGCTGCGCGGGAGCGGATCACCCGGTTCAGCTCTTCCTTGAGGCTGCGGATCTTCGGCAGGTCCGGCTGGCTGTGGTCGCCGTGGTAGCTGGCGGCCTTTTCGCCGCTGAGGCTTTCCACCGCCGCGAGCATGCCGCCCTGGAACTGGTAGTAGTCGTTGGAATCCAGAAGGTCATGCTCGCGGTTGTCCTGGTTCTGCAGCACCGCCTGCACCTGGCTCAGGCGCTGGGCGAACTGGCCACGGGCCGCGGTGCCTTCGTCGGCGCCGCCATAGGCGTAGCCGCCCCAGTTCAGGTAGACCTCGGCCAGGTCCTCGCGGCTCTGCCACAAGCGAGCGTCGATAGCGCCCTGCACGCCCGCGCCATAGGCCCCGGGCTTGGCGCCGAAGATCCGCCAGCCGGCCTGGCGCTGCGCGGCCTCGGCATCGAGACCGGACTGCAGCAACGCTTCACGCTCGGCGCGGACCTTGGCCGCCAGCGGGTTGAGGTCGTCCGGCTCGTCCAGCGCGGCCACCGCCTGCACCGTGGCGTCGAACAGGCGGATCAGGTTGGCGAAGGCATCGCGGAAGAACCCGGACACCCGCAGGGTCACGTCCACCCGCGGGCGGTCCAGCAGGCTCAGCGGCAGGATCTCGAAGTCGTCGACCCGCTGGCTGCCGGTGGCCCACACCGGGCGCACGCCCATCAGCGCCATGGCCTGGGCGATATCGTCGCCGCCGGTGCGCATGGTCGCCGTGCCCCACACCGACAGGCCTAGTTGGCGCAGGTGGTCGCCATGGTCCTGCAGGTGCCGTTCGAGGATCAGGTTGGCCGACTGGAAACCGATGCGCCAGGCGGTGGTGGTCGGCAGGTTGCGCACGTCCACCGAG
This sequence comes from Pseudomonas sp. 09C 129, assembly GCF_002843625.1. NCBI lineage: Bacteria > Pseudomonadati > Pseudomonadota > Gammaproteobacteria > Pseudomonadales > Pseudomonadaceae > Pseudomonas > Pseudomonas sp. 09C 129. Next base: position 4,612,090 of record NZ_CP025261.1, read on the forward strand.
TAGAAGTTGCGCCCGGTGGGCAGCACGTCCAGGCGTCCACGACTCGGTGCGCCGCTGGGCCCGGCCGGCACGAAACACCCGCCCAGGGCATCCAGCAAGCCACGCATTTCCGCCGGGCCGCAGGCATCCAGGCGCGGCGCCACTACCTCGCGCAGGCTGTCGATGATCGCCTTGACCTCGCTCCAGCCGGGCTCGTTCAGTTGCTCGACCTCACCGGCCAAGGCCGCTTCTATCAAGCGCCCGGCAAACAGCTCCAGGCGCTCACGGGTATCGCCGGCAGTGCGCCACAGCTGCTCGCTGAGGTCCTGCAATAACTGTGGCCGGCGCCCGCTCCAGGGTTCGGCCAAGGCGCAGTCCAGCGGATCGAAGCCCAGCTCGAAGGCCTTGGCCAGGGCCCGCAACAGGCTCGACTGCGCGCCCCGGCCATCGCCACGGGGAATGCGCAGCAGGGCCAGCAAGGTGTCGATGCGCAGGCGGCCCGCGGGCGATTCGCCGAACACATGCAGGCCATCGCGGATCTGCGACTCCTTCAGGTCGCACAGGTAGGTGTCCAGGCGCGGCAGCCAGAGCGCCGCGTCGGCCTCGCCGTCGAGCTGCCCGTCCAGTTGCAGTTCACGGTCGATCCGGGTCACCCGCACCAGCTTGAGAATGTCTTTCTGCAACTCGCGGGCGCGGCGCGGATCGAGCAACTGGGCTTCGTAGTACTCGTCGGCCAGCAGTTCCAGGTCGCGCAGCGGGCCGTAAGTTTCGGCGCGGGTCAGCGGCGGCATCAGGTGGTCGATGATCACCGCCTGGGTCCGGCGCTTGGCCTGGGCGCCCTCGCCCGGGTCATTGACGATGAATGGATAGATATTCGGCAGCGGCCCCAGCAGCACGTCCGGCCAGCAGCTTTCGGACAGGCCGACGCCCTTGCCCGGCAGCCACTCCAGGTTGCCGTGCTTGCCGACGTGGATCAGCCCATGGGTGCCGTAGGTCTGGCGCAGCCAGAAGTAGAACGCCAGGTACCCGTGGGGCGGCACCAGGTCCGGGTCGTGATAGACCGCGCTCGGATCGACCTGATAACCGCGCGCCGGCTGGATGCCGACAAAGGTCAGGCCAAAACGCAGGCCGGCGATCATCAGCCGCCCACCGCGGAACATCGGGTCGTTTTGCGGCCCGCCCCAACGCTCGAGCACCGCCAGGCGATTGGCTTCGGGCAGCGCGTCGAACATGGCCTGGTACTCCTCCAGCGCCAGGCTTTGCTGGCACGGGCGCAGGTCGAGGCTGTCCAGGTCATTGCTGACGCCGCCGAGCAGTTGCTGGATCAGCGCCGTCCCGCTGTCCGGCAACTCGGCCGGCAACGGATAACCCTCGGCGTGCAGCGCGCGCAGGATATTCAGCGCCGCCGCCGGCGTATCCAGGCCCACGCCATTGCCGATGCGGCCGTCGCGGGTCGGGTAGTTGGCAAGGATCAGGGCGATGCGTTTTTCAGCATTCGGCAGCCGGGCCAGATCGACCCAGCGCCGCGCCAGTTCGGCGACAAAATCCATGCGCTCGGGGGCCGGGCGGTAGCAGACCACGTCCGACTGGCTGCGCTCGCTGCGCCAGGCCAGGTCCTTGAAGCTGATGGGCCGGCTGATGATGCGCCCGTCCAGTTCCGGCAAGGCGATGTGCATCGCCAGGTCCCGCGGGCCCAGACCCTGCTCGCTGGCGCGCCAGCCGGGTTCGTTGTCCTGGGCGCAGATGGCCTGGATCACCGGGATATCGCGGCGGAACGGCCGCAAGTGCGGCGCCTCCGGGCTGGACTGGGCAAAGCCGGTGGTGTTGAGAATCACCCCTGCCTGCACTTCATCCAGCAGGTCCTCGACCACCGCCAGGCAACCGGGCTCTTTCAGGCTGGCCAGGGCTATCGGCAGCGGGTTCAGGCCCGCCGCCAACAAGCGCCGGCAGAACTCATCGATAAAGGCGGTGTTGGCCGCCTGCAAATGCGAGCGGTAGAACAGCAGCGCCGCCACCGGCTGGCCAGCCCGCCAATCGGCGTGCCAGTCGCTGAGGGCGGCGCTGCTTTGGTGCGGGTGGTAGATCGCCGTGCGCGGCAGGGTCTGCGGCTCGGACCAAGGGTAATCACGCCCCAGCCAGCCACTGGCCAGGCAGCGGTACAGGTTCAACGCATTGCCCATGCCGCCCTGGCGCAGAAAGTGCCAGAGGCGCTCGCGGTCGGCGGCGGGCACCGTGCTCAGGTCGCTCAGTTCCGGGTCCGGACGATCGTCGCCCGGCACCAGGATCAGCTGCACGCCACGTTGCGCCAGCTGCACCAGTTGCTCGATGCCATAACGCCAATAGGCGATGCCGCCGTGCAGGGAAATCAGGATCACCTTGGCGTGGCGCAGCACCTGGTCGACATACAGGTCGACCGAGGCATGGTTCTGCACCTGCATCGGGTTGGCCAGGCGAAAGCTCGGGTAATCCTCCGGCAGTTGCTGCGCCGCTTCGGCCAGCAGCGCCAGGCTGGAGTCGCCGCTGCACAGGATCACCAGCTCGGCGGGGGTTTGTCCAAGGTCGGCAATGTTGTCATCCGACACGAAACCGCCGGGCTGGGTCCTGAGCAGGTGCATGACTTACACGCTAAGCGCGGCGCGCAATTGCGCTTCGAGCAGGGTCGCGTCCAGTTCCTGGCCGATCAGCACCAGGCGCGTGGCACGGGCTTCATCGGCGCCCCACTGGCGGTCGAAGTGCTTGTCGAAACGCGTGCCCACGCCCTGGATCAACAGGCGCATCGGCTTGTTGGGGATCGCCGCGAAACCCTTGACCCGCAGGATGCCGTGCTGCACCACCAGTTGGGTCAGGGCGTCCAGCAGCAGGCTTTCGTCGGCCTGGGGCAGCTCGATGGAGATGGAATCGAAGGCGTCGTGGTCATGATCATCATGATCGTCGCCATCGTGGTGATGATCGTGATGGCTGTGGCGGCCGTCGATATGTTCTTCCGAGCCGTTGCCCAGGCCCAGCAGCACGTCCAGCGGCAGGCGACCGCTGCTGGCTTCGATGACTTTCACCGCCGGCGGCAGCTCCTCGGCCACTTCCAGGCGCACCTTGGCCAGGTCTGCCGGGCTGATCAGGTCGGCCTTGTTGAGGATCACCAGGTCGGCGCTGGACAGCTGGTCGGCGAACAGCTCGTGCAGCGGCGATTCATGGTCGAGGTTGGGGTCGAGCTTGCGCTGGGCGTCGACCTGGTCCGGGAAGGCGGCGAAGGTGCCGGCGGCCACGGCCGGACTATCGACCACGGTGATCACCGCGTCGACGGTGCAGGCGCTGCGGATTTCCGGCCACTGGAATGCCTGGACCAAAGGTTTGGGCAGGGCCAGGCCAGAGGTTTCGATCAGGATATGGTCGAGGTCGCCGCGACGGGCCACCAGCTCGCGCATCACCGGGAAGAACTCTTCCTGCACGGTGCAGCACAGGCAGCCGTTGGCCAGTTCAAAGACGCGACCGCTGGCTTCTTCCTCGGTGCAACCGATGGAACACTGCTTGAGGATCTCGCCGTCGATGCCCAGCTCGCCGAACTCGTTGACGATCACCGCGATGCGTCGACCCTGGGCGTTGTCCAGCATGTGCCGCAGCAAGGTGGTTTTGCCCGAGCCGAGGAAGCCGGTAACGATGGTGACGGGAAGTTTGGCCAGTGTTTTCATCGGATGCCCTTTGGCAAGGTGGCGGGCATACGGGACGAGAACCGCGCAGGCAACTGCACGGAAGGGTTCGCCACCGGATCACCCCGCCCGGTTGTAGTGAGAATCAGGTCCGAGGCAGGTCTCCTGGCTGACGGCGTGCCGGTCGTTCGACTGGCCAACGATGCGCCTTCCCGCCGCCTGGCAGTGGCCTTGCATCGTTCATCACCGTTTACAGTTGCGGGGGCAGCCGCGGCTTGGACCGCGTTCCCTTCTTAGCTTCGACAGACGCCGAAGAACCTCGAAAGCGCAAGGCTACGCAGAGCTTGGGGGGCGGTCAATGTCCATGCAGCGCGAGGACAGGCCAATTGCGATCGAAAACGAGAACCCTTGCCAATTGACGCCCCTCCCTCGCCCATGCTCTCCTACACACCTTGTTACGGGTGCCCTTCACAGGGTGAAACGGGAAACCGGTGCGTCACAGGCCAAAAGCCTTGATCAGTCCGGTGCTGCCCCCGCAACGGTAAGCGAGCGAAGAATCAGATCCACTGTGCCAGCAGTCCGGCATGGGAAGGCGATTCTTGCAGGCGTGGCGCAAGCCCCGCCCCTCGCGAGCCCGGAGACCGGCCCGCTGCACAGTCATAACAAACCCGCGGTGGGCGGGCGCTGTTAATTCCCCGCGAGCCCGTCTCGCGGGGTTTTGCTGCGCTCGATTCACCCGCTGACACACCAGAGGGAAGCGCCATGTCGATCATCAGCAGCACCAGCCATTCCAGCAGCAGTACCGCCACCCTGAGCCAACGCCTGGTCGCCGCCATCGGCGCCTCGATCCTCGGTGCGTGCCTTGTGTATTTCGCCGGCTTCTCCCATATCGAAGCGGTGCACAACGCCGCCCACGATACCCGTCACAGCGCCGCCTTCCCTTGCCACTGAGACCTGCCGACATGATCAAGCGTATCGCGCAAACCGCGGGGTTCACCGGGTTGCTGGCGGCCCTGTTGCTGACCCTGCTGCAAAGCTTCTGGGTCGCACCGCTGATCCTGGAGGCGGAAACCTATGAGAAGGCCCCGGCCGCCCAGCATGAAGAAGCGCATGAGCATGCCGCCGGCAGCGCCGCCCACAGCCACGACGCCGAAGCCTGGGAGCCGCAAGATGGCTGGCAGCGCGTGCTGTCCACCACCGGCGGCAACCTGGTGGTCGCCGTGGGGTTCGCCCTGATGCTCGCCGGTCTCTACACCCTGCGCGCGCCGAACCGTACTTCCCAAGGCCTGCTCTGGGGCCTGGCCGGTTATGCCACTTTCTGCCTGGCGCCGACCCTCGGCCTGCCGCCCGAACTGCCGGGCACCGCCGCCGCGGACCTGGCGCAACGGCAGGTCTGGTGGGTCGGTACCGCCGCTTCCACCGCGGCCGGCATTGCCCTGATCGTCTTCGCCCGGAACTGGCTGCTGAAAGCGCTGGGCGTGGCCATCCTCGCCGTGCCGCACCTCATCGGCGCGCCACAGCCGCAAGTGCATTCGATGCTCGCCCCGGAGGAGTTGGAGGCGCAGTTCAAGATCGCTTCGCAGCTGACCAACGCCGCGTTCTGGCTGGCCCTGGGCCTGATCAGCGCCTGGCTGTTCCGCCGCAAGAGCGACGATCAGTACTCGGCATGACGCAGGCCAGCACAGCGCCGACCCTGGTGGTCGGCCTGGGCTGCCAGCGGGGCTGCCCGGTGGAGACCTTGCGCGCCCTGCTCGACCAGACCCTGAGCACCCACCGCATCGACCCCGGGCAGATCAAGGCCCTGGCCAGCATCGACCTGAAACGCGAGGAACCCGGGCTGCTGGCCCTGGCCACGCAACTGGGCTTGCCCCTGACCTGTTTCAGCAGTAACCAGCTGACGCCTTATGTGCTGCAACTCAGCCATCGTTCGCAGATCGCCTACGAACGCACCGGCTGTTACGGCGTCGCCGAAAGCGCCGCCCTGGCCCTGGCCGAACAGCTGGCCCGAAGCCCGGCAAAGCTGCTGGTCCCGCGGCAGAAATACGCCCAGGCGACCCTCGCCTTGGCCTGCTCCGGGTAAATCTTCGATAATCCCCGCCGCTGATCATGAGCAATCTTCATCTGTGAGGTTGCCTCGCCCCTTTTTTCACAGGAGAACGCCATGACCGTCTTTTTTATCGGCGCAGGTCCCGGCGACCCGGAACTGATCACCGTCAAGGGCCAGCGGCTGATCCACAGCTGCCCGGTCATCATTTATGCCGGCTCCCTGGTGCCCGAAGCGGTGCTCCAGGGCCATCGCGCCGAACAGCTGGTCAACAGCGCCGAACTGCACCTGGAGCAGATCATCGAGCTGATCAAGGACGCCCATGGCAAAGGCCAGGACGTGGCCCGGGTACATTCCGGCGACCCCAGCCTGTACGGCGCCATCGGCGAGCAGATTCGCTGCCTGCGCGAGCTGGGCATCCCCTTCGAGATCATCCCCGGCGTGACCGCCACCGCGGCCTGCGCGGCCTTGCTGGGGGCCGAACTGACCCTGCCGGACGTCGCCCAGAGCGTGATCCTGACCCGCTATGCCGACAAGACCTCGATGCCCGCCGGCGAGGCGTTCGCCAGCCTGGCCGCCCACGGCACCACCATGGCGATTCACCTGGGGGTCAACCATCTGGAAAAGATTGTCGCCGAGCTGCTGCCCCACTACGGCGCCGACTGCCCGATTGCCGTGGTGCACCGGGCGACCTGGCCGGACCAGGACTGGGTGCTGGGCACCCTGGCGGACATTGCCGAGAAGGTCCAGGCCAAGGGTTTTCGGCGCACGGCGCTGATCCTGGTGGGCCGGGTGCTGGCCACGGACAGTTTCAGTGAGTCGTCGCTGTATCGCGCGGGGCATGCGCATTTGTATCGGCCTTGAAGAGCATCGCGGGCAAGTCGGATCTCCGCCCGCTCGCTCCTACAGAAAATGCGCATGCCTCTGTAGGAGCGAAGCTTGCTCGCGATCCAGGCGACACGGCGCACCTGAAATCACAAGCATCAAGCATAAAAAAACGGCGCTCACGGGGCGCCGTTTTTCATGTTCGCAGCGAACGCCTTAGTAGTAGGCGTTTTCTTTCTGCGTGTGGTCGGTGACGTCACGTACTCCCTTGAGCTCGGGAATGCGCTCGAGCAGGGTGCGCTCGATGCCTTCCTTCAGGGTCACGTCGGCCTGGCCGCAGCCTTGGCAACCACCACCGAACTGCAGCACGGCGATGCCGTCCTCGACCACATCGATCAGGCTGACCTGGCCGCCGTGGCTGGCCAGCCCCGGGTTGATCTCGGTTTGCAGGTAGTAGTTGATGCGCTCGTTGACCGGGCTGTCGGCGTTGACCATCGGCACCTTGGCGTTGGGCGCCTTGATGGTCAACTGGCCGCCCATGCGGTCGGTGGCGTAGTCGACCACCGCGTCATCGAGGAAACCTTCGCTGAAGGCGTCGATGTAGGCGGTGAAGCTCTTCAGCCCCAGGGCTTTGTCTTCGGGTTTTTCTTCACCCGGCTTGCAATAGGCGATGCAGGTCTCGGCGTACTGAGTCCCTGGCTGGGTGATAAAGATGCGGATGCCAATGCCCGGGGTGTTCTGCTTGGAGAGCAGATCAGCCAGATAATCGTGGGCGGCGTCGGTAATGGTAATAGCGGTCATGGAAATTCCTCGCAGGCGTGGGCGCAGTTTACGCCAATCGGCGTGCCGGACAAAGTCCTAGTATTTTTGTCAGGATAGACCTTGGTCGATAGGCCCGCGCTGCGTGGTCGACGCAACGCCTGGGATTTTTTACAAGGCTTTTCCGGGATGGGCCGGGCCGCAACCTGAGGGCTGCGGCCCGGAATTTCAAGGGCCTGGTGCCTTCAGAGGTTCTCGTAGCGGTTCATGTCCAGTACGCCCGCCTCTTTCGGATCGGTCTCGAGGATGTACTGGGTCTGGTCATGGAAGTACTGCCAGAACTGCGGATGGCTGCGACGGATCCCCCAGCGCTCGACGATTTTCTCGAAACGGTGGGCGTCCTTGGCGTTTTCCATCTCGGCCACGAACTCCGGCACCTGCCCGGCGGGAATGTTGAACATGAAGTTCGGGTAGCTGCTGAGCACGCCCGGATAGATGGTCAGGGTGTCCAGGCCCGGCTGGTAACGCAGCGACTCGCCCAGCAGGAACGCTACGTTACTGTGGGCGCGGTTGCGCAGCATGCTGTAGAACACCCGTTTGCCGCTCGGTGCCTGGATACGCAGCATGGTGGCCTCCGGCAACAGGTCGATGACCCGCATGCCGGCCGCTGGCCGCGAAACCAGGCCGCTGAGGGCCTGTTCGGCATTCTGCAGCGCCGGGTCGATATTCGGCCGCGAGCAGTAGGCGCCGTCACAGCGGTTGATCGGATCGGGCCGCGCATTGAGGTCGCCGTAGCGGTTCAGCAACTGGTTGGCGAAGTCGCGTTTCGGGTCCTTTTCGTCCAGCACCAGGGCGCTGGCCTTGTCGTCGTCGATGGACTCGTAGTCCAGCCACATCTTGAACTTGCCACTGTTCTGGTACCAATCGTCGAGGAACTCCTCGCGGGTGCCGGCGGGCATCAAACGCAGGAAGTTCTGCTCGGCGCCGTTGCGGATCAGGTCGAAGTACAGCCGGGTCTGCGCCTGGTGCGAGACATTGCCGAACACATCGAAGTTGACCGCCAACTGGTAATAGGTGCGCTCCAGCAGCGGATAGTCGAACAGCCACATCGTCTGCGGCACCTCGCCGATCAGGCCCTTGGTCACCGAGGCGCTGTCGAAGTGACGGAAGATGCTCAGCAATGCGTTGTCGTTGCCCGCCCACAGGGTCGACCAGCTTGGCGGCGGCGCATCGGCGTAGGAATCGCGACGCAGGATCTCGTATTCGTTGCGCTTGTCGCGGTAGGCCAGCCACAGGCTCAGCACGCTGCCGACGTCGTCGTTCTGCCCGGGCATGGCCAGCAGCGGCGTGGCCTGGCCGCGGTAGGCCGGGTCGGTGATATAGAGGTCGTGTTCCGGGGCCTGGAACAGCGCCCAGAAGTTGTCGCGGATCACGTCGGTGGCGATCTGCCCGCGACACACCGGGCCGCGGATAAAGGTGCGCACGAAGTACTCGGCGTTATCCAGCATGAACTGGTAGCGGGCCTTGGCCGGAATCGCCTCGAAGGTCTCGAACGGGTTGGCGCGGCGGCCCGGGCCATAACCCGGCAGCGCGGTGACCTGATAGTCGCCGCTGTAGAACAGGGTCTTGATCCGCGCCATCTTCGCCGCGCTCAGCGGGTAGGTGATGTGGGTCTTGTGCACGATCACCCCCTGCACCGGCCACAGGCGGTAATACACCTGGGTGCCCGGGTCGTCGTTGGGCCGGCGGGTGTTGATCAGGTCGATCGGCTGGCCGCTCGGCGTGCGCGAACGCACCCACTGGAAGAAATGCCCCGGCTCGCCGCCCTCGAAGTAGATATGGGCGAGGAACCAGTGCTCGAACAGCCAGCGGGCCACCAGGCTTTCCCGGGCGCCCGGGGCATTGAGCAGGTTTTCCCACTGCAGCACCTGCATCGCTTCCCTGGCGCTCGGCGCCAGGCCCTGCTCGTCGATCGGCGCACCGGAAGCCAGCCAGCGTTGCAGGGTCTGGTATTGCTGATCGGTCAGGCCGGTCACCGCCAGCGGCATGCCTTCGCGCGGATGGGCCCGGGCATAACCGTCGAATTCGGCCGGTTGCGCGCACATGTTCTCGCGGTTCAGGCCCAGGACGATGTTGTCCGGCAGCTTGGCGTTGGGTTGCAACGGCGTCTTGTGGCCCAGTTCCAGCATGCGCGCCATCAGCGCCGCCTGGCTGCCCTGGGCGTCGAGCACCGAGTAGAAGCCCATGCCCTGCCAGGCGTGCTTGCCGGAAGCATCGTAGAACAAGCGGGTCGGCGTCTGCGCCTTGCTGCGCTCGCCGTCGTACACCGGGATCTTCGAGGCGCCGCGGGCCGCGCCCTCGCCGCTGCCCAGGTTGAGCTGGCAGGCCGAGTCGTAGCAGGCGTGGCAGGCCACGCACTTCTCGGTGAAGATCGGCTGGATATCGCGGGTGTAGGAGATCGCTGGCGCGGGACCCTGGGCGCTGGCGAGCGAACTTAAAAGCAGCAGCAGACTGCCGATGACAACGCGGTAAGACATATCCCTGGTCCAATCCATAAGAAAATCCGGCGATTCTACCGGGCCAGCACGGCCACCAACATGAGCGATATTCATGCAAAAGTGCCGCATGCTCTAAAAGCGCACAGGTTTGCTATGATCCTCGCCCTTCGTAATGGCCCTTCCAGGTAGTCTTTCATGTCCGATCGCAGCACGCGCCTCCAAGCCCTTCAGCAAGCCCTCAAAGAGCGCATCCTGATTCTCGACGGCGGCATGGGCACCATGATCCAGAGCTATAAGCTCGAGGAGCAGGACTACCGTGGCAAACGCTTCGCCGACTGGCCGAGCGACGTCAAGGGCAACAACGACCTGTTGGTGCTGACCCGCCCGGACGTGATCGGCGGCATCGAGAAAGCCTACCTGGATGCCGGCGCCGACATCCTCGAGACCAACACCTTCAACGCCACGCAGATTTCCATGGCCGACTACGGCATGGAAGCGCTGGTCTACGAGCTCAACGTCGAAGGCGCGCGCCTGGCGCGCAAGGTGGCCGACGCCAAGACCCTGGAGACCCCGGACAAGCCGCGCTTCGTCGCCGGCGTACTGGGCCCGACCAGCCGCACCTGCTCGCTGTCGCCGGACGTCAACAACCCCGGCTACCGCAACGTCACCTTCGACGAACTGGTGGAGAACTACACCGAGGCCACCAAGGGCCTGATCGAGGGCGGCGCCGACCTGATCCTGATCGAGACCATCTTCGACACCCTCAACGCCAAGGCGGCGATCTTCGCCGTGCAGGGCGTGTTCGAAGAGCTGGGCCTCGAACTGCCGATCATGATCTCCGGCACCATCACCGACGCCTCGGGCCGCACCCTGTCCGGGCAGACCACCGAAGCCTTCTGGAACTCGGTGGCCCACGCCAAGCCGATCTCCGTCGGCCTCAACTGCGCCCTCGGCGCCAGCGAACTGCGCCCCTACCTGGAAGAGCTGTCGAACAAGGCCAGCACCCACGTCTCCGCGCACCCCAACGCCGGCCTGCCCAACGAATTCGGCGAATACGACGAACTGCCGACGCAAACCGCCAAGGTCATCGAAGAGTTCGCCCAGAGCGGCTTCCTGAACATCGTCGGCGGCTGCTGCGGCACCACCCCGGGGCACATCGAGGCCATCGCCAAGGCCGTCGCCGGCTATGCCCCGCGGCAGATCCCGGACATTCCCAAGGCCTGCCGCCTGTCGGGCCTGGAGCCGTTCACCATCGATCGCCAGTCGTTGTTCGTCAACGTCGGCGAACGCACCAACATCACCGGTTCCGCCAAGTTCGCCCGCCTGATCCGTGAAGAGAACTACACCGAAGCCCTGGAAGTCGCCCTGCAGCAGGTCGAAGCCGGCGCCCAGGTGATCGACATCAACATGGACGAAGGCATGCTGGACTCGAAGAAGGCCATGGTGACCTTCCTCAACCTGATCGCCGGCGAGCCGGACATCTCGCGCGTGCCGATCATGATCGACTCCTCCAAGTGGGAAGTGATCGAAGCCGGCCTCAAGTGCATCCAGGGCAAGGGCATCGTCAACTCCATCAGCATGAAGGAAGGCGTCGAGCAGTTCATTCATCACGCCAAGCTGTGCAAGCGCTACGGCGCCGCCGTGGTGGTGATGGCCTTCGACGAAGCCGGCCAGGCCGACACCGAGGCGCGCAAGAAGGAAATCTGCAAGCGCTCCTACGACATCCTGGTCAACGACGTCGGCTTCCCGCCGGAAGACATCATCTTCGACCCGAACATCTTCGCCGTGGCCACCGGTATCGAGGAGCACAACAACTACGCGGTGGACTTCATCAACGCCTGCGCCTACATCCGCGACGAGCTGCCCTATGCGCTGAGCTCCGGCGGCGTGTCCAACGTGTCGTTCTCCTTCCGCGGCAACAACCCGGTGCGCGAGGCGATCCACTCGGTGTTCCTGCTGTATGCGATCCGCAACGGCCTGACCATGGGTATCGTCAACGCCGGCCAGCTGGAGATCTACGACCAGATCCCGCAGGAGCTGCGCGACGCCGTCGAGGACGTGATCCTCAACCGCACGCCGGAAGGCACCGACGCCCTCCTCGCCATCGCCGACAAGTACAAGGGCGACGGCAGCGTCAAGGAAGCCGAGACCGAAGAGTGGCGCAACTGGGACGTCAACAAGCGCCTGGAGCACGCCCTGGTCAAGGGCATCACCACCCACATTGTCGAGGACACCGAAGAGTCGCGGCTGTCCTTCGCCCGCCCGATCGAAGTGATCGAAGGCCCGCTGATGGCTGGCATGAACATCGTCGGCGACCTGTTCGGCGCCGGCAAAATGTTCCTGCCCCAGGTGGTCAAGTCCGCCCGGGTGATGAAGCAGGCCGTGGCCCACCTGATCCCGTTCATCGAGCTGGAAAAAGGCGACAAGCCGCAAGCCAAGGGCAAGATCCTCATGGCCACGGTCAAGGGCGACGTGCACGACATCGGCAAGAACATCGTCGGCGTGGTCCTGGGCTGTAACGGCTACGACATCGTCGACCTCGGTGTGATGGTGCCGGCGGAGAAAATCCTGCAGGTGGCCAAGGAACAGAAGTGCGACATCATCGGCCTGTCCGGCCTGATCACCCCGTCGCTGGACGAGATGGTCCACGTCGCCCGGGAAATGCAGCGCCAGGACTTCCACCTGCCGCTGATGATCGGTGGCGCCACCACCTCCAAGGCGCACACGGCGGTGAAGATCGAGCCCAAGTACAGCAATGACGCGGTGGTCTACGTCACCGACGCCTCGCGCGCCGTGGGCGTGGCCACCCAGCTGCTGTCCAAGGAGCTCAAGGCCGGTTTCGTCCAGCGCACCCGCGAAGAGTACGTGGAAGTCCGCGAGCGCACCGCCAACCGCAGCGCCCGCACCGAGCGCCTGAGCTACCCGGCGGCCGTGGCCAAGAAGCCGCAGTTCGACTGGAGCAGCTACCAGCCGACCGTGCCGACCTTCACCGGCGCCAAGGTGCTGGACAATATCGACCTGCGGGTCCTGGCCGAATACATCGACTGGACGCCGTTCTTCATCTCCTGGGACCTGGCCGGCAAGTTCCCGCGCATCCTTGAGGACGAAGTGGTGGGTGAAGCCGCCACCGCGCTGTACCAGGACGCTCGGGAAATGCTCGACAAGCTGATCGATGAGAAGCTGATCAGCGCCCGCGCGGTGTTCGGCTTCTGGCCAGCCAACCAGGTGCAGGACGACGACCTGGAAGTCTATGGCGCCGACGGCCAGCCCTTGGCCAGGCTGCACCACCTGCGCCAGCAGACCATCAAGACCGACGGCAAGCCGAACTTCTCCCTGGCCGACTTCGTCGCCCCCAAGGACAGCGGCGTGACCGACTACGTCGGTGGTTTCATCACCACCGCCGGCATCGGCGCCGAAGAAGTGGCCAAGGCCTATCAGGACAAGGGCGACGACTACAACTCGATCATGGTCAAGGCCCTGGCCGATCGCCTGGCCGAGGCCTGCGCCGAGTGGCTGCACCAGCAAGTGCGTAAAAACTACTGGGGCTATGCCAAGGACGAAGAGTTGGACAACGAGGCGCTGATCAAGGAGCAGTACAGCGGTATCCGCCCTGCCCCGGGTTACCCGGCCTGCCCGGACCACACCGAGAAGAGCACCCTGTTCGCCCTGCTCGACCCCGAGGCATCCGAAGGCAAGGCCGGGCGCAGCGGCGTGTTCCTCACCGAACACTTCGCCATGTTTCCGGCGGCGGCGGTCAGCGGCTGGTACTTCGCCCATCCGCAGGCGCAGTACTTCGCCGTGGGCAAGATCGACAAGGACCAGGTCAGCAGCTACAGCGCACGCAAAGGCCAGGACCTGGCCGTGACCGAGCGCTGGCTGGCGCCGAACCTGGGCTACGACAACTAAAAGCCCAGCTCGCTTCACTTGCGGGAGCCGCCAGTCGGCGCTCCCGCAAGCTGGAACAAGCGGTATTGTCTATGCTTTCCCCACACCCATTTGTGTCGAGGGATTTATGGACGACCCCACCAACGACAAGCCGCCGACCCTTTGGCAGATGCTGCAAAGCGTCGCCGCTGCCGCCTTTGGCGTGCAGAGCGGGAAGAACCGCAAGCGCGACTTCACCCACGGCAAACCCAGCCATTTCATGATCCTGGGCATTCTGTTCACCGCGGTGTTCGCCTTGACCCTGTTCGGTATCGTCAAGCTGGTCGTGCACCTGGCGGGGCTTTGAACGCCTGTCAGTGCAATAACAGATTCAGCGAGAAGGGATAACGGTAGCCGGCCGGCTTGCCCTCGGCCGACAACCCGCGAAAGTCCACGCCGTATTGCTGTGTCCCCTGCAACTCCAGCAGACGCTGCGCCTGGACCTTGTCCAGGAACTGGAACACGCCCAGTTGCCAGTCCGGGCCGCCATGGGTCGCAGGGTTCAGCCCCCGGGCATCGTCGTTGAGGACCACCATTGCCCAGCCCCCCAGGGTGAAGTGCCCGGCGATCAACGCCGTCAGGCGCCCGTCGATCAATGCCTGCAAGGCCTGCGGCGAGCTGTTCAGGGCGCTGAACAGCACATCCTTGCCCGGCCGCCGCCCTTGCTGCTCCAGCGCCTCCATCGCTCCCAGGGCCATCTCGTCGTTGGCCGACCAGATCAACTGCGTCTGCGGATAGCGCTTGAGCAACTGCTGGGCCTGCTCAAAGGCGCGCTGGCGATTCCACTCGCCATACACCAGTTGCCGCAGGCGCACCTCGGGATGCTCCGCCAATGCCCGCCGCAAGCCTTGTTCGCGTGATTGCGCCACCGGAGTGTTCTTCACGCCCGAGAACGCCAGCAGGTCGATGTACTGCCCGGGAGCGAGCGGGCCGTGACGACGAATCAGCTCCTTGAGCATCAGGTAGCCGGCTTCTTCGTCGTTGGCGATCATGCTGCCGATCCAGTCGGGATAACGGTTCTGGTGCTCGTCCAGCAAGCGTTGCTGATCGGCGGTCAGCGCGTTGCTGACGACGAACAGCTTCACCCCGCTGCCCTGGGACAGGCGCAGGATCTCCGGCGCGACATATTGCTCGTTGACCACCACCAGGTAATCCGGTCGGTCCGGGCCCTGCAAGGCTTCCCGGGCCTGGCGGATGGTGGTTTGCGAATCGCGCTGCGAATAACGCACGCGCAAATCCAGGCCGAGGTCATTGGCCGCGACCTGCATGAATTGGGAATACCCGACCCAGAAGGTTTCAGTGGAGTGGCCCGGATTCAAAAACACGACCGAGGTGGCATGGGCCATGGCCCAGAACGTTGGACTCAGTACAAGCAGCACCAGCAGCAGACACTTACCAAACGCCTTGAACATTGCGACCAGAGTCCCGGAATATTGCCCGCAGTATAACTGGCAAAATACTGGCCTATATCGGCAAATCGTCATTTCCCACAGACAATTCGGACTCTGCTCATCGCTTGACCGCAACTATTGATGACTGACCCAGAACACCGCCGTTCCCACGACCAGAATGATCAGAAAGAGAATGGCCCAAGCATCGACAGCACTGTCGCTTTTCCTTGCCTTGGTTGGATTGCTCATAGCATCGCCTCTTGTCGGTTTTATCGGTGACTGCACAAAGACTCGAGCACAGTTAAGCCGAGGATTGCCCTCACCACAAATGTGGGTTTGAGCCGGTCGGATACCGTTAGTCGTTTTGGTTCTTTGCATATACTCAAACATCACTTTTGCGCATAACTGCAAACTGGTATCTTCGCCCGGCTCCGTTGGGAGTGCGCGGCCGTGCGCGCAGAATTTCTTGGGTGACATCCGCCTCTGCGTCACCTGATAAGCCTGAGAACAGGATCTATATGTACGTATACGACGAGTACGATCAGCGGATCATCGAGGACCGCGTCAAGCAGTTCCGTGATCAGACCCGGCGCTATCTGGCAGGCGAGCTGAGCGAAGAAGAATTCCGCCCTCTGCGCCTGCAGAATGGCCTCTATATCCAACGTTTTGCCCCGATGCTGCGGGTGGCGGTGCCTTATGGCCAGCTGACTTCGCGCCAAGCACGGATGATGGCCAGGATCGCTCGCGACTACGACAAGGGCTACGCCCACATCAGTACCCGGCAGAACGTGCAGTTCAACTGGCCGGCGCTGGAAGACATCCCGGACATCCTGGCTGAGCTGGCGACCGTGCAGATGCACGCCATCCAGACCAGCGGCAACTGCCTGCGCAACGTCACCACCGACCAGTTCGCCGGCGTCGCCGCCGATGAGTTGATCGACCCGCGCCCCTGGTGTGAAATCGTCCGTCAGTGGACCACCTTCCACCCTGAGTTCGCCTACCTGCCGCGCAAGTTCAAGATCGCCATCAACGGTTCGACCTCGGACCGCGCGGCCATCGAAGTCCACGACATCGGCCTGGAGCCGGTGCACAACGCCGCTGGCGAGCTGGGCTTCCGGGTCCTGGTCGGTGGCGGCCTGGGCCGGACCCCGGTGGTCGGCGCCTTCATCAACGAGTTCCTGCCGTGGCAGGACCTGTTGAGCTACCTCGACGCCATCCTGCGGGTCTACAACCGCTACGGGCGGCGTGACAACAAGTACAAGGCGCGGATCAAGATCCTGGTCAAGGCCCTGACCCCAGAGGTGTTCGCCGAGAAGGTCGAAGCGGAAATGGCTCACCTGCGCGGCGGCCAGACCACCCTGACCGACGCCGAAGTGCATCGCGTGGCCAAGCACTTCGTCGATCCGGACTACAAGGCCCTGGCCAACCAGGACGCCGAGCTGGCCGAACTCGACAAACAATATCCGGGCTTCGCCCGCTGGCGCACGCGCAACACCCTGGCCCACAAGAAGCCGGGCTATGTCGCCGTGACCCTGTCGCTGAAACCCACGGGCGTAGCCCCGGGCGACGTCACCGACAAGCAGTTGGACGGCATCGCCGACCTGGCCGACCGCTACAGCTTCGGCCAGCTGCGCACCTCCCACGAGCAGAACGTGATTCTCGCCGACGTCGAGCAGAGCCAACTGTTCACCCTGTGGGGCGAGCTGCGCGAACAAGGTTTCGCCACGCCGAACATCGGCCTGCTGACCGACATCATCTGCTGCCCGGGCGGTGATTTCTGCTCCCTGGCCAACGCCAAGTCGATCCCGATCGCCGAGTCCATCCAGCGCCGTTTCGATGATTTGGACTACCTGTTCGACATCGGCGAGCTGGACCTGAACATCTCCGGTTGCATGAACGCTTGCGGCCACCACCACGTGGGCCATATCGGCATCCTCGGGGTGGACAAGAAAGGCGAAGAGTTCTATCAGGTTTCCCTGGGTGGCAGCGCCAGCCGCGACGCCAGCCTGGGCAAGATCCTCGGCCCGTCCTTCGCCCAGGACGACATGCCCGATGTGATCTCGAAGCTGATCGACGTTTACGTGGAACAACGTACCGAAGACGAGCGCTTCATCGACACCTACCAACGTATTGGCATCGACCTCTTCAAGGAGCGCGTCTATGCAGCGAATCATTAAGAACAACGAGGTCATCGACGAAACCTGGCACCTGCTGCCCAAGGACGCGACCCTCGACGGCATTTCCAACTGCGACGACCTGATCGTGCCGCTGGCCCTGTGGCGCGAGCACGCTCACGCCCTCAAGGCCCGCGACGGCGGCCTGGGCGTGTGGCTGGACGCCGATGAAGAAGCCGAAGAGATCGGCGATGACGTGCAGCACTTCCAGGTCATCGCCCTGAACTTCCCGGCCTTCACCGACGGCCGCAACTACTCCAACGCCCGCCTGTTGCGCGACCGTTACGGCTTCAAGGGCGAACTGCGAGCGATCGGCGATGTGCTGCGCGACCAGCTGTTCTACCTGCGCCGCTGCGGGTTCGACGCTTACGCCCTGCGCGCCGACAAGGACCCGTACGAAGCCCTGGAAAGCCTCAAGGACTTCTCCGTGACCTACCAGGCCGCCACCGACGAACCGCTGCCGCTGTTCCGTCGCCGCTAAGGCCCGCGCCAACAAAAAGCCCTGGACCGGGAAACCGGTTCAGGGCTTTTTTGTGTCCGGCATCTTTACCGCGGTGCCCGCGATCACGGGCAAGCCTCGCTCCTACAGAAGAAACACGTTCCCGTGGTGCCTCTTACCAGAAACGCTGCTGGGTCAGGCGACTCCACCAGGTCAGCAGCACACGGTCGATGGAACCGCTGGCCGCCAGCCCTACCCGCTCCTGCAGGCTCTTGCGCTCGGCGTAGTGCAGGTGGAACAGCTCGGCGCTCTTGGCGCGCTCGGCCAGGTACTCGTCGCTGGTTTTCAGCTCGTCGATCAGGTGCTTTTCCAACGCCGCGACACCCAGCCAGACTTCACCGGTGGCCACGTCGTCGATGACCAGTTGCGGCCGATAACGGGAAACGAAGTTCTTGAACAACTGATGGGTGACATCCAGGTCTTCCTGGAATTTCTCCCGACCCTTTTCGGTGTTTTCGCCAAACACGGTCAGGGTGCGCTTGTACTCACCGGCAGTCAGCACTTCGAAGTCGATATCGTGTTTTTTCAGCAGGCGGTTGACGTTGGGCAACTGCGCCACCACGCCGATCGAGCCCAGGATGGCGAACGGCGCGCTGATGATCTTCTCGCCAATGCACGCCATCATGTAGCCGCCGCTGGCCGCGACCTTGTCGATGCACACCGTCAACGGCACGCCGGCCTGGCGAATCCGCGCCAGTTGCGACGAGGCCAGCCCATAGCTGTGCACCATGCCGCCGGCGCTTTCCAGGCGCAGCACCACTTCATCCTTGGGCGTGGCCAGGCTCAGCAGCGCGGTGATTTCGTGGCGCAGCCCCTCGGTGGCCGAGGCCTTGATGTCGCCGCTGAAATCCAGCACGAACACCCGCGGTTTTTCCTCGTGCTGCTTCTTGTGTTTTTTCTCGGCCTTGGCCTCGGACTTGCGCAGTGCCTTGAGCTGGTCCTTGTCGAGCAGGCTCTGCTCCAGACGCTCGCGCAGGCCCTTGTAGAAATCGTTGAGCTTGCTCACATGCAACTGCCCGGCGCCCTTGCGCCGGCCTTTGCTGCGCAGCGAGGCAGCGGTGATCAGCACCACCAGGATGGCGATGACCAGGGTGACGGTTTTGGCCAGGAAACTGGCGTACTCGGAGAGAAACTCCACAGGGACTCCTTAAAGGCGTGCATCACTGCCAACACGTGGCGGAATGGCTCCAGCATACCGGCGCAGCCAGGCCTCGACCAGTCGCGAAACCTCCTGTTACCGTGCTCTAACGGGCATTTCAAACAAGCGTATGTTTTTTCATTGACAGCTCACCGGCATCCTCATAACCTCGCAAAACTTTCAACGTACCGGGATGACGCGGACGTGGGCAGCATCTATCTGATTCGACATGGCCAGGCCTCCTTCGGTGCGGACGACTACGACGTCCTGTCGACCACGGGTGTGCGCCAGGCCGAAGTGCTCGGTCAACACCTGGTCGAACTGGGCGTGAACTTCGATCGCTGCCTGGCGGGCGACCTGCGTCGCCAGCAACACACTGCCCATTCCGCCCTGCAGCAGTTCAGCGCCGCGGGCCTGCCCACACCGATCCTGGAAACCGATTCGGCGTTCAACGAATTCGATGCCGACGCGGTGATCCGCGCCCTGTTGCCCGGCATGTTGTCCGAAGAACCCGACGCCCTGGACATCCTGCGCAACGCCGCGCAGAACCGCGCCGAATTCCAGCGCATCTTCGCCCTGATCATCGAGCGCTGGCTGGCCGGCACCTACGATCCACCGGGGCTGGAAAGCTGGCTGGGGTTTGTCGAACGGGTGCAGGCCGGCCTGCAGCGCATTCTGGAACAGGCCGACAACACCCAGAAAATCGCCGTGTTCACCTCCGGCGGCACCATCACCGCCCTGCTCCACCTGATTACCCGGATGCCTGCCGCCCAGGCCTTCGAACTGAATTGGCAAATCGTCAATACCTCGCTCAACCAGCTGAAGTTTCGCGGTCGCGAGGTTGCCCTGGCTTCCTTCAACAGCCATGCCCATCTGCAACTGCTGAAGGCCCCGGAACTCATCACTTTCCGCTGAGTCCGGATCACTGTGACCCTTGCTGTAACAACCCATAAAAGGATCGAACCATGACCTCCGTAGCCGACGCCGTACAAGCCATGAAAGCCAAGTTCAACCCAGCTGCCGCTGCCGGCCTGGACCTGGTTTTCGGTTTCCGTATCGATGACACCAAGAACTTCTCGCTGATCGTCAAAGACAGCACCTGCGAGCTCAAGGAAGGCGAGAACCCGGACGCCCAGGTCACGCTGGTAATGGACGGCGAAACCCTGCAAGGCATCGTCAGCGGCGAAACCGACGGCATGCAGGCCTTCATGGGCGGCAAACTGCGCGCCGAAGGCGACATGATGCTGGCGATGAAGCTGAGCGAACTGTTCCCGGCCTGAGTAAGCGCTTCCCCAGGGAAGCCCTTGTTTGCCCACGAATCCCGCCTTCCGGCGGGATTCGTCGTTTCAGGCCCGCGCGTTCAGTCGGCGCCAAGGGGCTCGGCCAGCGGCAAACCGGTGACGGGAGCCGCCATCACCGAGGACGCCGCCAGCAGCTCCCGGGTATAGGGATGGCGCGCCGTGCCGAACAGTTGCTCGGTCTCGCCGCGCTCCACCACTTCGCCCTCCTTCATCACGATCAGGTCATGGGCCAGCGCCCGCACCACCGCCAGGTCGTGGCTGATGAACAGGTAGGTCAGACCATGCTCCTGTTGCAAGCGGCGCAGCAGCGTCACCACCTGTTTCTGCACCGTGCGGTCGAGGGCCGAAGTCGGTTCGTCGAGCAGGATCAGTTCCGGCTTGAGCACCAGGGCGCGGGCAATGGCGATGCGCTGGCGCTGGCCGCCGGAAAACTCATGGGGGTAGCGATGGCGGCTGGCCGGGTCGAGGCCGACCTCCTGCAAGGCTTCGATCACCGCCTGCTCGCGTTGCCACGCATTCAGCTCGCTATGCACCAGCAAGCCTTCGGCAATGATCTGCTGCACGCTGAGGCGCGGGCTGAGGCTACCGAAGGGGTCCTGGAACACCACTTGCAGCTGCCGACGCAATGGCCGCAGTTGCTTGCCGTCGAGGCTGTGCAGGTCCTGCCCCTTGAAGCGGATGCGGCCTTCGGACTCGATCAGCCGCAGGATCGCCTGGCCCAGGGTCGACTTGCCCGAGCCGGATTCACCGACAATGCCCAGGGTCTTGCCCCGTTGCAGTTGCAGGTCGATGCCGTTCACCGCCTTCAGGTAACGCCTGGGCCGCAGCCAGCCACCGCCCTGGCGGAACCAGACCTTCAGCCCGTCCACCGCCAGCAGGGTCGCGCTGGGCCCGCGGCGCAGCGCCTGGCCGCCAGGCTCGGCATTCAGCAGCTGGACGCTGTAGGGATGCCGGGGATCGGCGAACAGCTGCGCGCAGCCCGCCGTTTCGACTATCTCCCCGGCACGCATCACCGCCACCCGCTGGGCGATGCTGCGCACCAGGTTGAGGTCGTGGCTGATCAGCAGCAAGGCCATGCCCAGGCGCTGCTGCAAATCCTTGAGCAGTAGCAGGATCTTGCGCTGCACCGTCACGTCGAGGGCGGTGGTCGGCTCGTCGGCGATCAGCAGCTCCGGTTCGCAGGCCAGGGCCATGGCGATCATCACCCGCTGGCGTTGCCCGCCGGAGAGCTGATGGGGATAGGCCTGCAAGCGCTGCTCCGGCTGCTGGATGCCCACCAGATGCAGCAGTTCCAGGATCCGTTCGCGGGCCTGGCTGCCGGCCAACCCCTTGTGCAGGCGCAGGGTTTCCCCCAGCTGTCGCTCCAGGCTATGCAGGGGGTTCAGCGAGCTCATGGGCTCCTGGAAGATCATCGCGATGCGGTTGCCACGCAGCTGGCGCAAGCGCGCCGGGCTGGCGCCGAGCAGCTCTTCGCCGCGATAACGGATGCTGCCCGCGATGCGCGTGCTGCCCGGGTCGAGCAATTGCAGGAGGCTGTGGGCCGTCACCGACTTGCCGGAGCCGGATTCGCCCACCAGCGCCAGGCATTCGCCGCCGCGGATCTCCAGGTCGATGCCATGCACCACTTCAGTGGCCTTGAACGCCACCCGCAGGCCGCGCAGTTCAATCAGTCGTTCACTCATCTCAATGCCTCGGATCGAAGGCGTCGCGGCAGGCTTCGCCGATAAACACCAGCAACGACAGAATCAGCGCCAGGGCGAAAAACGCCGTCAGCCCCAGCCAGGGCGCCTGCAGATTGCTTTTGCCCTGGCCGATCAACTCGCCCAGGGACGCGCTGCCGGCCGGCATGCCGAAGCCGAGAAAATCCAGGGCCGACAGGGTGGCGATGGCCCCGGTGAGGATGAACGGCAGATACGTCAGGGTGGCGCTCATGGCGTTGGGCAGGATGTGCCGCAGCATCACCTGGGTATCGCCGACACCCAGGGCCCGCGCCGCCTTGACGTACTCCAGGCCGCGGCTGCGCAGGAACTCGGCGCGCACCACATCCACCAGGGCCAGCCAGGAAAACAGCGCCATGATCCCCAGCAGCCACCAGAAACCCGGCTCGACGAACCCCGAGAGAATGATCAGCAGATACAGCACCGGCAGCCCCGACCAGACCTCCTGCAGGCGCTGCCCCAACAAGTCGATCCAGCCGCCGTAATAGCCCTGCAGGGCGCCGGCGGCGATGCCGATCAGCGTGCTGGCGGCGGTCAGCGCCAGGGCGAACAGCAGCGACACCCGGGTGCCGAAGATCACCCGCGCCAGCACGTCCCGGGCCTGGTCGTCGGTGCCCAGCCAGTTCTGCGCCGAGGGCGGACTGGGCGCCGGTTGCGTCAGGTCGTAGTTGACCGTGTCGAAAGCGAAAGGAATCGGCGCGAACAGCAACCAGCCGCCCTGCCCTTCGATCAACTGGCGCACCGAAGCGCTGCGGTAATCCGGCTGGAACGGCAGCTCGCCGCCGAACTGCTGCTCGGTGTAACGCTTGAACGCCGGGAAATACCACTGGCCCTGGTAAGCCACCAGCAAAGGCTTGTCGTTGGCGATCAGCTCGCCGCCGAGGCTCAGGGCGAACAGCGCGATGAACAGCCACAACGACCACCAGCCGCGCCGGTGGGACTTGAAGCGCTGCCAGCGCCGCTGGCCTATGGGAGACAAGGTCAACATCAGGCGCTCCTTGCACTGAAGTCGATGCGCGGATCGACCAGGGTGTAGCACAGGTCGCCGAGCAGTTTTATCAGCAGACCGAACAGGGTGAAGATGAACAGCGAGCCGAACACCACCGGGTAATCCCGCGACACCGCGGCGTCGTAGCTCAGGCGCCCGAGACCGTCGAGGGAGAAGATCACCTCGATCAGCAGCGAGCCGCCGAAGAACACATTGACCAGGGCCTGGGGCAAGCCGGCGACCACCAGCAGCATGGCGTTGCGAAACACATGGCCGTACAGCACCTGCCGCTCGCTCAGGCCCTTGGCCCGGGCGGTGACCACATACAGGCGGGAAATCTCGTTGAGAAAGCTGTTCTTGGTCAGCAGGGTCAAGGTGGCGAAACCGCCGATCACCAGGGCGCTGACTGGCAGCACCAGGTGCCAGAAATAATCGACGACCTTGCCCCAGGCCGAGAGCTGGGCGAAGTTCTCCGAGACCAAACCGCGCACCGGGAACCAGTCGAGCAAGGTGCCGCCGCCGAACACCACGATCAGCAGCAGGGCGAACAGGAACCCCGGCATCGCATAGCCGATGACGATCGCCGCGCTGCTCCAGACATCGAAGGCCGAGCCGTCATGAATGGCCTTGCGAATCCCCAGCGGGATCGACACCAGGTAGGTGATCAGCGTCGCCCACAGGCCCAGCGACAAGGTCACCGGCAGCTTCTGTGCGATCAGCTCGGTGACCTTGGCGCCACGAAAGAAACTGTCGCCGAAATCCAGCCGCGCATAGTGCTTGAGCATCAGCCACAAACGCTCGCCGGCGGGTTTGTCGAAGCCGTACTGGCGCTCGATATCGGCCAGCAGCTTGGGGTCCAGGCCACGGGTGGCGCGGGACTCGCCGCCCACCGTCTCGACATGCCCGCCGCCCACCGCCGCGGCGCCAATGCCTTGCAGGCGGGCGATGGCCTGCTCCACCGGGCCGCCGGGCGCCGCCTGGACGATGACGAAGTTCACCAGCAGGATGCACAGCAAGGTGGGCACGATCAGCAGCAGGCGCCGCGCGCTATAAGCCAGCATGGACCGCCTCCCCGCTACGTTGGCGCATCTGGCTCAGGGTCAGTGCCTCGGCGCTGACCTCCCACCAGGTGTCGAGCCCGGCGTCGTACAGGGGGGCGATGGCCGGCCGGCCAAAGCGGTTCCACCACACCGAGGAAATGCCCGGCGGGTAGTAGTTGGGAATCCAGTAGTAGCCCCACTGCAACACCCGGTCCAGCGCCCGGGCGTGGGCCAGCATGCTGGCGCGGCTGTCGGCCTGCACCAGGGCGCTGATCAGCCCGTCCACCACCGGGTCGCGCAGCGCCATGTAGTTGTTCGAGCCCGGGTCGTCGGCGCTCACCGAACCGAAGTAGTTGAACAGCTCGCGCCCCGGCGCCTGGGACACCGGGTAGGCGGCGATGATCATGTCGTAGTCGCGGCTGCGCACGCGGTTGGTATATTGCGCGGTGTCGACCTGGCGGATATCGAAGCCGATGC
Organism: Pseudomonas sp. 09C 129; assembly: GCF_002843625.1. NCBI lineage: Bacteria > Pseudomonadati > Pseudomonadota > Gammaproteobacteria > Pseudomonadales > Pseudomonadaceae > Pseudomonas > Pseudomonas sp. 09C 129. The sequence goes on from NZ_CP025261.1 coordinate 4,636,489, forward strand.
CGATCTGCACCAGGTTGCGCTTGAACGGCAGCAGTAAACGCTCCAGGCCTTTCTGGCCATTGAGAAAGGTGAAATGCAGGGGCTCGCCGGCGGCGTTGCGCAACTGATCGCCCTGGGGTTTCCAGCCCGCCTGTTCCAGCAGCTTCAGCGCCTGCAACTGCTGCGGGCGGATGATCCCGCTGCCGTCGGTGCGCGGCGCCTGGAACACCTGGGTAAAGACCTCGTCCGGGACCTGCCCGCGCCAGGGTTCGAGGATCTTCAGTTCTTGCGCGTCCGGCAGCGCCGCTGCCGCCAGTTCGCTGTGGGAAAAGAAGCTCTGCTGGCGCAGATACAGGCTGCGCATCATCTGCCGGTTGCTCCACTCGAAGTCCCAGAGCATGGCGATCGCCTGGCGCACCCGGCGGTCCCGGAACTGCGGTTTCTGCAGATTGAAAATAAAGCCCTGGGCGCCCAGGGCCGAACCCGGCGCCAGGTGTTCGCGCACCAGCCGCCCCTGCTCCAGCGCGGTGCCGGCATAACCGATGGTGTAGCCGGTGGCGGAGAACTCGCGGTTGTAGTCGTAGCCGCCGGCCTTGAGGATCTGCCGCGACACATCGGTGTCGGCGAAGAACTCCACCCGCAGCCGGTCGAAGTTGTAGCGTCCACGGACCACCGGCAGGTCCTGCCCCCACCAGTCCTTGACCCGCTCGAAGTCGACGCTGCGCCCGGCGTCCACCGCGCTCACCCGGTACGGCCCGCTGCCCAGCGGCGCTTCGAAGCCGCCACCGTCGGCGAAATTGCGGCCGCGCCACCAGTGCTCGGGCAACACCGGCAGCGATGCCAGGTCCAGGGGCAAGGTCCGGCTCTCAGTGTTCTTGAACACAAAACGCACCCGGGTCGGCGATTCCACCTGCACCTCGGCGACATCGGCGAACTGCTGACGGTACTTGAAGCTGCCCTGGGTCATCAGCAGCTCGAAGGTGTAGCGCACGTCCTCGGCGGTGATCGGGCTGCCATCGTCGAAGCGCGCCCGCGGGTTGAGGTAAAAGCGCAGCCAGGAACGGTCCGCGGCCAGCTCCAGGCCTTCGGCCACCAGGCCGTACACGGTGTAGGGCTCATCCTTTGAGCGATAGGCCAGCGGCGCGTACAGCCAGCCGTCGATGTCGGCCACGCCGGTGCCTTTGTCGATATACGGAATCAGATGGTCGAAGGGCCCGCTTTCCAGGGAGGAACGGCGCAGGCTGCCGCCCTTGGGAGCGTCCGGGTTGACATAGTCGAAATGCTGGAAGCCGGCGGGGTATTTCGGGGCTTCGCCGTAGACCGTCAGCGACGGTTGCACGGCGGCCAGCAGCACGGGGCTCGGCAGCAGGCAGAGCCAGAACAGCACAGCGCGTTGCAACAACATGGAATGATGCCTCTTTGAACAGGGGCCAGGATGACGGTGTCTGTACCGGCGTCATCGCGAGCAAGCTCGCTCCTACAGAGGACCTGTGCACTTCTGTAGGAGCGAGCTTGCTCGCGAAAGATCGTCCAGCCGCCACTCGACTCCCAGCCTTATCTCTCCACCCGAAACACCCCGCTCCTGCCTGTCATGTGCAACTGACCGGGCATTTTTATAGAGCGGGTTTTAGAACCTTTGGTTACTAAAAAGCGTCCGGACCTTTTATTGCCGGTCAACTCAGAAGTTGTAACTGAGCCGCGTGTACAAGGTCCTTCCGAACGGGTCCGAGTAGCGTGGGTCGTAGCCGCTCTGGAAGGTGTAGGTCTGGTTGCTGAACGGCGGCTCGCGGTCGAACAGGTTCTTCACCCCGAGGGTCACGCCCAGGGCCTGGCGCCAGGTGTAGGTGCCGGCCAGGTCCCAGACGTTGTAGGAGCCGACGCGGTTATGGCTGTCGCGATCGGAGTCGTGATAACCGCTGGTGTAGCGGTTGGTCAGGGTCGCGCCCAGCGGCCCCTGGTTCCAGGTCGCGGTCAGGCTGTGGCGCCAGCGCGCCACCGCGCCGGCCGAGGCGAAGTCGCCGCCGCGAAAATCCCCGAGCTTGTCGATGTATTCGCCCTTGAGCTGTTGCTGGTAGTCGTAACGGGTGACGTAGGTGCCTTGCAGCCCCAGGCCGAACTCGCCCCAGGCAGTGGCTGGCAGGCGATAGTCGAGGCTGACATCGACCCCGCTGGTCTTGAGCTTGCCCAGGTTGGCCATGCCCGTGACCACATGATCGATGGAGCCGTCGGCCTTGCGCACCAGCCGGTCGGCGTACAGGTCGGGGTTGTCGAACGGCGCCGACTCGGGAAACTCGGCGATCTGGTTGGCGACCTTGATCCACCAGAAATCCAGCCCGGCATTGAGCCGCTCGAACGGCTGGTAGACGAAGCCGAATGTCACGTTGCGCGCGGTTTCCGGCTTCAGCTCGGTGTTGCCGCCGGTGCTGCGGTTGAACTGCTGGGCGCAGTCGCGGTTGCCGATCCCGCCATTGGCCGGGGTGCCGCCGGGGCATAGCCGCGGGTCGTTGTAGTTGGCGTTGGTGAAGGTGGTAAAGGTCGGGTTGTACAGCTCGTACAGCGACGGCGCGCGGAAGCCTTCACTGTAGGCGCCGCGCAGCACCAGCTCCTTGAAGGGCTGGAAGCGGAACGAATACTTGGGGTTGGTGGTACTGCCAAAGTCGCTGTATTTGTCATGCCGGATCGCCGCCGTCAGCTCCAGGCTGTCGAGCACCGGCACGTTGAGTTCGGCGTACTGCGCCTGCACGCTGCGGTCGCCCGACACACTGCCGTTGGGGTCGATGCCCAGGCTCTGCACATTGCCGGCGAACTGGGCGAAATCCTGGTGGAAGTCTTCCTTGCGGTACTCGCCGCCCAGGGCCAGGGCCGCGGGGCCGGAGCCGAACCAGTCGCCGATCTCGCGGCTGACCCGCCCGTCGATGGCCTTGACCCGCCCGACCGCCGTGGCGTAATCGCCGTCCACCGTATTGGCCGCCAGCAGCGCGCTGCCTGCCGCGGTCTGCGGGCCGAAGGGGTTGATCACGCCATTGGCGATGCCCTCGGACACTGCCACATCGTTCACGTAGCCGCTGCGGATGGTACTGACCACCTTGTTCTGGTTGTACGAGGCGCCGATGTTGTAGTCCCAGCCCGCCACGCTGCCATCGAAACTCAGCAGCAGGCGCTGGCCGGTGTTGTCGTCTTCATGGCGGCGGGCGCCGACATCGGTTTCCCGCCAGTTGGCCGCCACCGGTTGCGTCGGGTCGAGGGCAAAGCCGCTCGGCCCCGGGGTGATGCCATTGCCCGGATAGAACGCGGTGCCCGGGTTGACCTGATTGCCCATCAGGGTGCCGGGGCCGATCTGGGTGCGGTTCTCGTTGCGCGCCCAGAAGTATTCGAGGCTGACGTTGTGATCGTCGCTGAGCTTGCCGGTGGCCTTGGCGAAGGCCGAGGTCTTTTCGGTTTCCGGCACCAGGTCCAGGTAGCTCCACAGGCTCTGGCGGCAAATGCCGTTGCGCGACAGCAAGCCCGGCGCGTTGCAGCCGGAGCCGGCCAGCGGGTTGGTGGCATTGGCGCCCTGGCTCCAGTTGGCCGGCGAGGCGGTGCCGGAGGTGTAGTCCAGGCCCCGGCCCGGCTGGTAGTTGTAGGTGTAGCCGCGATCCTTGGCGGCCAGGTGCTCTTGTTTGTCGTAGCTGACCACGCCGAACACGTTGAAGCGGTCTTCCTCCAGGTCGCCGATGCCCCAGCTGCCGCTGAAGTTCCTGCTCTGGCCACCGCCGGAATGGCTCGGGGTGTCGTAGCCGGTACTGACCTGGCCGCGGGTCAGGCTCTTCTTGGTGATGAAGTTGATCACCCCGCCGATGGCGTCGGTGCCGTACAGCGCGGACGCGCCGTCGCGCAGCACCTCGACCCGGTCGATGGCGGCAAACGGAATGGTGTTGAGGTCGACCCCGGAGCCGTTGATGGCATTGGTCGCGTTGTTGCTCAGGCGCCGGCCGTTGAGCAAAACCAGGGTCTTGTTCGGGCCTATGCCGCGCAGGTCGGCATAGGCCGCCCCGCCGCTGCTGGAGCCCACCGAGCGCCCGGAGCCGACCGAGGACTGGTTGGCGGAAATCCGGTTGATCAGCTCTTCGGTGGTGGTCACGCCCTGCTCGCGCAGCTTCTCGACCCGCAGCACGGTGACCGGCACCGCGGTCTCGGCATCGACCCGGCGGATCGCGGTGCCGGTCACTTCCACCCGCTGCAACTGGGTGGTGGGCTCAGTAAATGCCGGGGCGCTGCTGGCGGTGCTGGTGTCCGCCACGAGGGTCACGCCCTGGGTGTCCTGCTGCTCCTTCAGGCCGCTGTCCTGCAAGGCCAGGGTCAGCGCCTGGTGCTGGTCGAGCTGGCCCTGGATCGCCGGCGCATAACGGCCGCTCACCAGCTTCTGCTCGAAGGAAATCGGCAGGCCGGTCTGTCGGGAAATCTGCAGCAGGGTCTGGTCCAGCGGCCCCGCGGGCAGGTTGAACGGAGTGGTCGCGGCCCAGGCCGGCAATACATTCAGCGCCGCCAGCAAGGCCAGGCTCAAAGGGGATCTACGGGGTACGAACAGACTCATGGACAACCATCCCTGCATTAGGTGTATGCAGGGATGTGCAACGGCCCGGAGGTTTTTATAGAGGCCGGTCTAGACCGTTGGGTGATGAGCTTATGCCTGTTCATCTGCCCCGTAGGAGCGCAGCTTGCTCGCGATGCAGGCGCCGCGCTGCATCAGGCCAGACACCATCAGCCACAGGGAGGGTTCAGCCGCCAAAGTGATAACTCACATCCAGCCACCACTGGCGGCCGTAGGGGTCGTAGTTGCCGGTGGGGTAATACGGCCAGCCGCCGGAGTCGTCGCGCTTGACCTGGTTCAGCAGGTTGTTGACGGTCAGGCCGACGCTGGCGCGGTCGTTGACCTTGTAGCGGGCGCTGGCGTTGAACACGGTCCAGGGCGACAGGCGCCCGTCCGAGTTGCCGTTGGTCACGCTGCCATAGCGGATGCCCAGCAGGGTCGCGGTGTAGTGCTGGTAATCCCAGGTCAGGCTGGCGTTGACCTTGCTGCGCCAGTCATGATTGCTGCGGTCCACGCGCCAGTCCTGGGTCGGCGCGTCGTCCGATTCCTTGTAGAAATGCGAGAGCACCAGGGTGTAGCCCAGGGTCGAACTGAACGCCCCGTACTCCCCGGCGCCCCAGCGGATATTGCTTTTCAGGTCGAGCCCGCTGACCCGTTCGCTGGCGGCGTTGATCGCATTGATCTGCACCCTCTGCAAGCGGTTCGGGTCCACCGCGGCAGTGCCCGGGTTGCGCTGGATGCGCGCCAGGGTCGCCTGGCAGCTGGCCGAATTGATGTCCATGGCGCCACTGCGGCAGGCGTTTTCCTCTTGCAACAGGCGGTTCTGGTCGACGGTGGTCAGCAGGTCTTCGATCTGCACGCGCCAGTAATCCACCGACACATCGAAGTTGCGCGACGGCGACCAGACGAACCCGTAGGTCCAGGATTTGCCCCGCTCGGACTTGAGGTCGGCGGTGCCGCTCTGGGTGTAGTCCACCCGCCCGCGATCGCAGGCGCCCTCCACACCCTGGCTGCACCCGTAGTAGTCGATCTGGTCCGGCACATAGCCGTTGGTGTCGGCCTGGTAGATGTAGTTCAGGTCCGGGGCGCGGAAGCTGGTGCCGTAGCTGCCGCGCAGCAGCAGGCTGTTCAGCGGGCGCCATTCCAGGCCCAGGTTGTAGGTCTTCTGCTGCTCGGTGCGGCCGCTGAATTTGTACTGGTCCCAGCGCCCCGCCAGCGACGCCAACAGGCTGTCGCTGATCGGCACGCTGAACTCGCCGCCGGCGGCATAACGCTTGCGCGAGCCACCGGAACTCTGCGCCGGGGTGGTGCCGTAGAAGCTGCCGTCGTTAAGCCCATCGTCCGGGTCGATGCGGTATTCCTGTTTGCCCAGCTCCAGGATGCCGGCGAAGCCCACCGGCCCGGCCGGCAAGTCGAACAGCTCGCCGTTGAGCGAGGCGTTGTAGCTCTGCGACACCGACTTGCTGGTCTGGGTCAGGTTGCGGCGAAACTGCCGCCACTCCTCTTCGGTCAGCGGCCGGTCAAGCCGTGAGGCATCCGGGGCGAACAGCGGATACCCGCCCTGCTCGCCCAGCTGCGGCCCCAGGTAGAAATCGCGAATAGTGGCCGACGGCGTATAGCGGGTGGTGCGCACGCTGCGGTACTCCGAGCGGTTGGCCGCCAGCTCGTAGCTCCAGGCCGTGTCGGCGATCCGGTCGGACAGGCCCAGGGTGCCGGTCCATGAGGTGTCGCGCCACTTGCTGTTGTTGCTGGTGCGGCCGCCGATTTCCTCCTCGGAGAAACGCCGGAACCAGCGCTCCAGGTTACCCGTGTTCCGGTTGATGAAGTCGGGCGAGGTGAAGCTCGGCCCGCGGGTGTTGTTCTGGATATGGTCCAGGCCATACATCAGGTCGGCGAAGACCTTGCCGCTGTCGCTGAAATGCCAGGTGCCGCGGGTGTAGCCGTCGTAGTTTTCCTTCTGCGTCTGCAAGGTCCAGTAATCGTTGTAGACCTGGTCGGTGGTGCAGCGCCCGCCGCTGCCACTGAGGTGGTTGGCAAACACCCCGGAGTAGGCGCCGCAGCCAGGGCCGATGTATTTGCCGCTGTCGAGGTTGCGCCGATAACCGACGTCCAGGGCCGGCCCGCGGTCCATGAAACCGCGGTCGTCGGCCCAGATCGGCTGGCGATGGGTCAGTTCCAGGCCGAACAGGCCATCGAAATCCCCCCAGCTGCCACCGCCGCTGATCTGCAGGCGCTGGTTATCGCCGCCGCCGCGCTCGGTGGTGCCGCCACGCAGGTTGACGTCGATGCCGCTGGCCTTCTCCTTGAGGATGATGTTGACCACCCCAGCAATCGCATCAGAGCCGTAGATCGCCGAGGCGCCGCTGCTGAGAACCTCGATGCGGTCGATGATCGCCGAAGGAATGTTGGCCAGGTTGGTGAAGTTGACCTGGCCGCCATAGGCCGTCGGATAGTCCGCCACTCGCCGGCCGTTGATCAGCACCAGCGTGTGGTTGGGGCCCAGCCCCCGCAGGTTGAGGGCGCTGGCGGCGGGCTGGAAAGTGTTGCCGTAGTCCTCGCCCTGGGTCATGCCGGTGTTCTGCGTCTGGGTCGCCAGGGCGTCGTAGACGTTGCGGTAACCGCGGGCCTCCATCTCTTCATGGGTAATCACGTTCACTGGAGTGGCGCCGTCGGACTGGGCGCGGGCGATGCGCGAGCCGGTCACCGTGACCTTTTCCAGCTGCGGGTCCGCCGCGCGAACCGGCGCCACGGCGCTGACTTCAGGCCTGGCCTTGGCGCTGGCCGGGGCATTGCGAATGGTCAGCCCCTGCTCGCTGTGCTGGGCCTCCAGCCCGCTGCCTTGCAGGGCCCTGTCCACCGCCTGCTGGCCGCCCAGGGCGCCACGGATGGCCGGGCCGCGCTTGCCCTGCACCAGGTCCTGGCTGAAGGAAATCGGCAACCCGCTCTGCCGCGAGATATCCAGCAGCACCTCGTCCAGCGGGCCGGCGGCAATGTCGAAGGTGATCTGTCTCGCCTCTGCCGGTTGGGCCCAGGCGATGCCGCCATGTGCGCCAAATGCCAGGAGCAACGCCAGTGACAGGCGCGCCAGTGGCCGGCGCGGCGGGTTGAAAAGGATCGATGAGTGCATGGGGCGATTCCCTGTTGAATGCGGTTGCAGGGAATGAGCAGCGACTGACGGGTTTTTATAGGGTGGCGGTTAGGCCAAGGGGTTATGGGGTTATAACCGCGCCCTTCAGCGCGGCTCGATGCTGACCCAATATGGGCTGTGGTAGCTGACGCGGATCGGCAGCGAACGCTCGAGCAACTGCAGGCTGCGGTCGCTGTCGTCCAGGGGATAGATGCCGCTCAGGCGCAGGTCGGCCACCTGGGGGCTGAGGCGGATGATGCCGCGCCGGTAGCCACGCAAGCTGTCGATCACCTCGCTCAGGGGCCGGTCGCGGGCCTCGAATACCCCCGAGGTCCAGGCGCTTTCATGGCCCTTGGCACGCTCCAGCAGCAACAGGCGCCGAGCGTCGAAACACAGGCTTTCGCCGGCCTCGACCACCTGCCGCGCGCCACTGGCGGTGAGCACCTCGACCTGCGAATGCAACATCACCAGGCGCGTCCAGTCCTCGCCGCGCTCCACCAGGAACTTCGTGCCCAAAGCCCGCATGCGCCCGTGTTCGGTTTCCACCACGAAGGGCCGCTGCGGGTCCCTGGCCACATCCACCAGCAGTTGACCATTGCGCAGTTGCAACAACCGCTGTTGGGCATCGAAACAGCTCACGACCTGGCTGCGGGCGTTGAGGGTCAGGGCGCTGCCGTCGGCCAGGGTGAAGTCGCGGCGCTCGCCGGTGCCGGTGTACAGGGCGCCCGCCTCGGGCAGCAGGTTGTAGCGCCGGCCGAGCAAGGTCGCGGCCAAGGCCAGGGCCATCACACTCAGGCTGCCGCCGATAAAACGCCGGCGGCTCGACGGCGCATTCAGGCTGTGCAGCAGGCTGTCCCGGGACAGGTTGCGCAACGCCTGGCTGCGCAGCGCCCCCAGGCCGCCACCCATCAGCACGATGATCTGCTCGTGCTGCGGGTCGGCGGCGCGCCAGTCGTGGAATGCCTGGCGTTCCTGGGCGTTCATCTGCCCCGATTGCAGGAGGGCCATCCATTGCGCGGCTTCATCCACCAGCGCTTCGTTCGCGCGCGGCCGGCTCATGCGTCGACCATCGCCTGATAACAGCGCTTGAACGCCTCGGCCATGTACTGCTGGACGCGACTGGTGGACACCCCCAACTGCTGGCCGATTTCGGCGTAGGTCAGGCCGTCGAGCTGATGGTAGAGAAAGGCCGCCTTGGCCTTGGCGGACAAACCGTTGAGCAAGCGGTCCACGGCCAGCAGCGCTTCGATCACCAGCGCCCGCTCCTCGGGTGACGGGTGCACCGGCGTCGGCGCCAGGGCCAGGCTTTCCAGGTAGGCGCGCTCCAGGTCCTGGCGCCGCCAGCCTTCGTAGACCAGGCGCCGGGCGATGGTGGTCAGCAGCGCCCGGGGCTCGCGGATGGCCGCCGGGTCCGGCAGGGCCAGCACCCGCACGAAGGTTTCCGAGGCAATGTCCTGGGCACTGTGATGGCAGCCCAGGACGCGACCCACCGAGGCGCACAGCCACTGATAGTCGCGTTTGAACATCTGCCCGATCAGTGAGTAATGAGGGTTCCGATTCGCACCCATGCCTGGCTCCCTCACAAGACAGCTCCCCCTCTCGAAATCGTCTGGCTGGTTCGGGACATTGCCGACCCAGGATTAGGGGAGCGACTGTGCAACAGGGCTGAATCCATTTGGAAGTAATTAAAAATTTACCCAGGCTAACTAACGAATATATGTAATCCGGCGCCTCGCGGCGCCGCCCGACGCACTTGATTGATCTCGGTCAGCAGGACGCCCAAAGGTCCTCTCTACTCTGGCGCCTCCATCGGCCAGGGACGGCTTTCGGAACGGCCGGCCCCGCTTCATCCTCAAGGAAGAGTCGCTATGCAATCGCTGAAGATCATTCTGCTGTCCACCGCCTTCAACGGTCTCACCCAGCGTGCCTGGCTGGACCTGCGCCAGTCCGGCCATCGTCCCAGCGTGGTGCTGTTCACCAACGAAGAAGACGTTTGCCGGCAGATCGAACAGGCGGACGCCGACCTGGTGATCTGCCCCTTCCTCAAGGACCGGGTGCCCGAGCAACTGTGGCGCCACCCGACCCGCCCGGTGATCATCATCCACCCGGGCATCGTCGGCGACCGCGGCGCCAGCGCCCTGGACTGGGCCATCAGCAACAACCTCGAGCGCTGGGGCGTCACCGCCCTGCAGGCGGTGGAAGAAATGGACGCCGGGCCGATCTGGTCCACCTGGGAATTCAAGGTGCCGGCGCAGGTGCGCAAGTCCGAGCTGTACAACGGGCCGGTGGCCGACGCGGCGATCTACTGCATCCGCGATGTGGTGGAAAAATTCGGCAGCGACTTCGTCCCTGTGCCCCTGGACTACAGCCAGCCGCAGGTGCGCGGCCGCCTGCAACCGAACATGAAACAGGACGACCGCAGCTTCAGCTGGCACGACAGCGCCGCCTTCATCAAGCGCTGCATCGACGCCGCCGACGGCCAGCCCGGGGTCCTGGCCAGCCTCGCCGGCGGGCAGTACTACCTGTATGACGCGCACCTGGATAGCCGCAGCGGCATCCCCGGCGAACTGCTGGCGGTGCACGACGACGCGGTGCTGGTGGCCTGCGGCGACCGCAGCCTGTGGATCGGCTCCCTCAAGCGCAAGGCCCGGCCGGGCACGGAACACTTCAAGCTACCGGCCCGCCATGTGCTGGCCGGCCAACTGGACGGCGTGCCTCACCTGCACTGGTCGGTCGCCAGCGAGCCGTTCAGCGACGAGGCCTACCAGCCGATCCGCTACCGCGAGTCGGGCCACGTCGGCGAGCTGACCTTCGAGTTCTACAACGGCGCCATGAGCACCGAACACTGCCAGCGCCTGGTCAGCGCGCTGCAATGGGCCAAGGCCCGGGACACCCAGGTGCTGCTGATCAAGGGCGGGCGTGGCGCGTTCTGCAACGGCGTGCACCTCAACGTAATCCAGGCCGCGCCGGTGCCGGGCCTGGAAGCCTGGAACAACATCCAGGCCATCGACGACGTCTGCAAGGAGCTGCTCAGCGCCCGCCAGCTGGTGGTCAGCGGCCTCACCGGCAATGCCGGGGCCGGCGGCCTGATGCTGGCGCTGGCGGCCGACGTGGTGCTGGCCCGGGCCAATACCGTCTACAACCCGCACTACAAGAGCATGGGCCTGTACGGTTCGGAATACTGGACCTACAGCCTGCCCCGCGCGGTCGGCCACGCCATGGCGCACAAGCTCACCGACCAATGCCTGCCGATCAACGCTTTCCAGGCCCAGCAGATGGGCATGGTCCAGGAAGTCGGCCCGCGCTGCCCCGACGAGTTCGGCCTGTGGCTGCTGCAGCGGGCCAACGCCGTGCTGACCGAACCGAAATACCAGGCCCTGCGCGAGCGCAAGGCCAACGCCGACCCGCAACTGATGCAGCACTGCCGCAACGCCGAGCTGGAACAGATGCACCTGGACATGGTGCAGAACCGCCACGGCTTCGCCGAGAAATGCGCCGGCTTCGTCTACAAGCGCAAGACCTGCTGCACCCCGCAGCGGTTGATCGAGGACTGGGCCGTGCCGCAGCCGGATACCTTGAGTGCCTGACCGGCCCGCTTCCTTCGGGCTTGATTGCCAGCCTGCACCGCGGTGTCTCAAGGCTCCGTGGTGCGCAAAACGAGACTTTCGGTCGCGACGGCGACATAAGCCTCACGCACATTGGATCCTATCTGCCAGCATGGTTATGCTAGCGTCCATCGACCCCCTCCCGCCGCTCATCACTATTTGCCCAAAACTATGCCCACCCACAACCAGCTGCATTGGCTACATCTGTCAGATATCCACTTTCATAAAAAAACCGCCTGGTCAGACAGCCATGCACGCCGCAAGTTACTGGAGTTCCTGACTCAAAAGTTCCGGGACGGCAAACTGCCCAAACCACAGTTGATCTTCTGCACGGGCGATATCGCTTTTGGGCAGACGCCAGACTGTCCAATGCCTGAGCAGTACCAGCCGGCCAAGGACTTCTTCGACCAGTTGCTTGCCTGTTGTGGCCTGGAGCGGGAGCGACTGTTCGTCGTACCGGGCAATCATGATGTGAACCGCAAGAAAGTCCTCGCGGGCCAGCAGCACCACCTGCGGACCATGGCCAAAGCCTCCATGCGGCACACACAGGAAATCAGCTCCCGCTTTGACAGCCTGTCGGCAGAGTTCACGGCGGACATGAAGCGGATGGAGGACTATGGCGTCTTTACCGCGCAGTACCTGCCGCATCTGCATGACCCCGTGCGACACCTCTATGCCCGACAGATCGATCTGAGCGGTATCAAGGTTGGCATCGCCGGCTTCAACTCCGCATGGAGTTGCTACGACAACGACGATAAGGGGCAAATGTGGCTTGGGGCGGATTGGCAGTTCAACCACATGAGCAGCGCCCTGGAAGGGGCTGACCTGAAGATTGGCCTGATTCACCATCCCCGGGATTGGTTCAATCAGGCCGAAATCGAGATCATCAAAAAACGCAAGGCCCATGACTTCCAGTTCTGGCTGCATGGGCATAGTCACAACCCCTGGCTCGATCCCGGGCAACGCCTGATCAAACTGGAAGCAGGCGCCATAGGTGCCGAGACCGATGACCAGTTCGGCTTCAACCTGGTCAGCCTCGACCTGCAGCAGGGTAGCGGGGTCGCCCATCTGTTCGAATACAAGAATGGCTGGAAAGTACAGACGGTTGCCGATATGGCACCGGACGGGCTCTGGCCTTTCGAACATTCGGTGCGCACGGCCCCGGTTTCATCTGTCGCGGTCCCGGGCAGCGTAGAAGCACCGCCATTATCAGTGCCGGACAATCTACCGTCCGATGACATCCCAAAACCGCCGGAATTGTTTGGTCGCGACAAGCTGATCTCCACCCTCACCGCCACGCTCAAGGAAAAGCCATCCATTGCGTTGTACGGCTTGAGTGGTAATGGCAAGACAACCCTGATCAAGGCGCTGCACCGACAAGCAGCCTTTCAAGGAACGGTCTTTGTGGACATTCACTCAAGCCGCCAGATGACGGTGGGTGAGCTTTTTCGTCGCCTGCTGGATGCGCTGAATAACCGACGGGAAGATCCGCTTCCACCCAGCGGGAGCATCGAGGAACAGGCGCAAGAACTTAAACGGCTTTATCCCCATGCCCAGAATGCGTTCATCTGGATCGACGGTGCCCACCTGCTGCTCGAATCGTCGGGCTGGCGCAACCCCGAGATTCGCACACTCCTGACAGCCCTGTCGCAGGCATTCCCCGACTGGAAGTGGGTCTATGAGTTGAGCGAAAAACCGGAAGAAGGCAGTTTTGGTCGCGACTGTGCGCTACAGGAGATACCCGGGCTCGACCGGGCAGGCTTGGCTTCCCTTCTGGCAGCCAAGGCACCTCAAGAGCAGAGAGCTGAGTGGACGTATACCGGCAATAACTTGAGAGCACTCTACCAGTGGCTGGGTGGAGGACAAGGCGGCACTGCCCATACCTTGGCAATCGAGTTGCTCGCCACTATCGCGGCAGAAAAGCAAAGCTCTCCCCTGGCGGTCTATCAAAACCTTCGTCATGAAGTCATCGAGCGCCTGGACGAGAAACTGCTCGGCATCATTCACGATGAAATACTCGGCGATGCAGAGCAAAGATTGCTCAAGGTCCTGGCGCTTTACCGTAATGCGATTCCACAGGACCATGCCGACTATCTGGAGGACCGCCTGGGTATCCAGGACGCCTGGCAGAACCTGAGAAGGCGCGGCCTGCTGCCTCTCGACAACAACAAAGATCACTACCTGCATGGTTTCATCGCCAGTTGGACGCGGCAGAAAAAACTGGCGCTTAAAGACATCGAACTCACTCCCGACTACGCAGAAAATATCCCGGCAGAAGTAGCGGACATGCACCTGTTGATCGCCCATTGCTGGCAGCGCCAGATCGGGCGTCAGAAAGAGCAGATCAACTTCCAGCGGGCCAATGAAAGCTTCTACCACCTGTTGTGTGGCAACGAACTGGGAACCATCGAGGAGTGGGTCGATCATCTCACCGGGAAGGAAACCGGCTGGAGCAACGAGGCCCTGTGGGCCATCTACCACCGTCGCCGCGATGCAGGTGAGTCGACTGAACGACAGCAGGAAGTCCTGCAGTTGCTGACCAATATTCACCCTCGCGAGCACAAGGCCCAACGTTTTCTGGGCGAATGCCTGCAGAAGACCCGGGGAAACAGCTGCAATGAAGCCTTGCAAGCCTTTGAAAAGGCATTGGAGCTCAGTCCGCAATTTCCGCCCTACCTGGCTAATCTCGGCAAACTCCTCTTGGGGCGAGGCACGAGTGGGGCTGAAGAGTTTCTAGCACGACTTGAGAAGCACCAGAAGGCCTACCCTGAAGCCATCAACAACCATGTCCAGTCCATCCAGAACCGTTGCCAAAAGCTCGTAGGAGATCCAAATGAGGCCACACTTCAGCGCCGCCAAGCCATAGAGGACGGTAGTAGGAACCCTGCGTTCTACACCGAAGAGGCCAAATACCAGTTGGAGCAATGCAATGATGCCAACGAGGCTTTGCGCCTTTTGGATCTTGCCATCAAACGCCAGTGCTCCAACGATCACAGCTTAGCCATCCGGAACAAAGTCCTCGAGAATCTGGATCGTGGCCCAGAAGCCTCTGCTCAACGTCGTCAGGCCATCAACAACGGCAGTAAGAATCCCGCGTTCTACAACGACGAAGCCAGATACCAGTTGGTGCAACGCAATGATGCCAATGAAGCATTACGCCTTTTGGACCTTGCCAGCAAACGCCAGTGTTCCAACGATTACAGCGTATCCATCCGAGGCACGGTACTCGAGAAACTGGATCGTGGCCCAGAAGCCTCCAAATCACGCATGACCAGAATCGAAGCAGGCACTCGCGACCCCGTGCTCTACGCTGATGAAGCAATCTACCAACTGGAAAAGCTCAATGATCCTGAAGAAGCCCTACGCCTATTGGACCTAGCTTGCATGCGCGACTGCAATGATCACGTAACTCAAAACATTCGGCGCATCGTACTGCTGCGTAGAAATCAGCGCTGAAACAACAACGCCACCAGCGCCGTCCAGCCGGTCTGGTGGCTGGCCCCCAGGCCGCGGCCGGTGTCGCCGTGGAAGTATTCATGGAACAGCAGCAGATCCCGGTCCCGGGGATCGGCCTGCAACTGCGCGTAGGCGCACATCGATGGGCGGCGCCCGTCCTCGTCGCGCAGGAACAGGCGGGTCAGGCGCTGGCTCAGGCTGTCGGCGACTTCCTCCAGGGACGCCAGGTAGCCGGACCCGCTGGGGTGTTCCACCGAGAAGTTGTCGGCGTAGTAGCGATGAAACTCGCGCAGCGACTCGATCAGCATGTAGTTGATCGGCATCCACAGCGGCCCGCGCCAGTTGGAGTTGCCGCCATACAGCCGTGAGTCGGAATCGGCCGGCGCGTAACGGGCGCGCAACTGATGACCGTCGACCTGCAGGGCGAAGGGGTGTTCGGCGAAGACCCTGGACAGCGAGCGGATACCGAACTCGGAAAGAAACTCCGCCTCGTCGAGCATGCGCTTGAGCAAGTCCTTGGTGCGCTCGCCGCGCAGCAGTGCGAGCAACAGGCGATTGCCCTGCCCCGGCTCGTTCCAGCGCGACACCAGGCTGGCCAGGTCCGGCCGATGGTGCATGAACTCCAGCAAACGCTCACGCAGCCCCGGCAGGCATTCGTGTTCATGCTGCTCCAGCACCTGCACGGCGAACAGCGGCATCAGGCCGACGATGGAGCGCAGGCGCAGCGGTTCGTTGCCACCGTCGGGGCGATGCAGCACGTCGTAGAAGAACCGGTCCTGCTCATCCCACAGCCCTGTGTCGCCGTTGTCCAGCCGGTTGATGGCGCCGGCGATGTACAGAAAGTGCTCGAAGAACTTCACCGCGATGTCCACGTACACCGGGTTGCGCCTGGCCAGTTCCAGGGCAATGCGCATCAGGTCCAGGGCATAGGCCGCGACCCAGGCGGTGCCGTCGGCCTGGTCCAGGGTGTAGCCCGGCGGCAAGGGCGCCGAGCGGTCGAACAGCCCGATGTTGTCGAGGCCGAGGAAACCACCCTGGAACAGGTTGCGCCCTTCGGCGTCCTTGCGGTTGACCCACCAGGAGAAGTTCAGCAGCAGCTTGTGGAAGATCCGTTCGAGAAAGTCCATGTCGCCCTGGCCGGTCAGGGCTTTTTCCCGCTGGTACACCCGCCAGCTGGCCCAGGCATGCACCGGCGGGTTGGCGTCGTCGAAGCGCCACTCGTAGGCCGGCAACTGCCCGTTGGGATGCATGAAGCGGTCTTTGACCAGCAGCAACAGCTGGTGCTTGGCGAAGCCCGGGTCGATCAAGGCCAGGGCCACCGCCTGGAAACCCAGGTCCCACGAGGCGTACCAGGGGTATTCCCAGGTGTCGGGCATGGCCACGATGTCGAAGTTCGCCAGGTGCCGCCAATGGCTGTTGCGCAGATGGGCGTGTGACGCCGGCGGCGCGGGCTGGCCAGGGTCGCCATCGAGCCAGCGGTTGACGTCGAAATCGTAGAGTTGCTTGGACCACAGCAGCCCGGCCAGGGCCTGGCGCTGCACATTGCGTGCGTCGGCATCGGCGATGCCCTGTTGCAGCGCGGCGTAGAACGCGTCGGCCTCGGCCCGCCGTTGTTCGAACAGGCGCCGGGCGCTGACCTGGGGCGAGCCAGCCGGAGCAAAACGCAGGTATACGCTTTTGCTCTCCCGCCCGGCCAGCTCCAGGGTGAAGTGGGCGGCGGCGCGGGTTCCGCCGTCGCGGGCAATGGCGCTGGCGGAACCTCCCAGCAGGTAGTCGTTGATCCCGTCCTTGAACGGACCGGGCGCGGCCAGGCCATCGAGTCTCGGGAAGTTGGTTTCGTTGTTGCAGAACAACCACTCGCAACGCTCCGGCCCCCAGGCGCTGACCTGCATCGGCGAGCACCGTGGATGCCGGGCCAGCAATTGCTCGCCCTCCAGGCGCAAGCTCGGCTTGCGCGAGTCGCCGCCCCAGCTCCAGGTATTACGCGCCCATACCTGGGGCAAGACCCGCAAACGCGCCGGCTGATGAAAACGGTTGTGCACCGTGACCCGCATGAAGATGTCGTCGACCGCGTGCTTGGCGTATTCCACGGTCACGTCAAAGTAGCGATCGTCCTCGAATACCCCGGTGTCGAGGATCTCGTACTCGGTATCGTCCAGGCCGCGCCGGGCGTTTTCCCGCAGCAGGTCCTCATAGGGAAAGGCCGCCTGCGGGTATTTGTAGAGCATGCGCATATAGGCATGGCTGGGCACGCCATCGAGGTAGAAATACAGCTCCTTGACGTCTTCGCCGTGATTGCCTTCGGCGTTGTTCAGGCCGAACAGGCGCTCCTTGAGAATGCTGTCGCGCTCGTTCCACAGGGCCAGCCCCAGGCACCAGTGCTGGGCCTTGTCGGAGAACCCCGCCAACCCGTCCTCGCCCCAGCGGTAGGCACGGCTGCGCGCATGGTCGTGGGGCAAGTAGGCCCAGGCATCGCCATCGGCGCTGTAGTCCTCGCGCACCGTGCCCCACTGCCGCTCGCTCAGGTACGGCCCCCACTCGCGCCAGGGTTCGCAGGCCTCGCCATTGAGGCGCTGGCCTTCGACCGTTTCGAGGATGCTTGCCGCCGCTGCTGCCGTCATGGGGGTGTCCGTGAGCCATGGAGGTGAAAGCCAGTGTAGGGGCTGGTGGCGCCGGCGGCCCATGACAAATGTTTCATGGTGCGAGGCGCCCATCACCCAGGTCCTCCCGCAGGCAGAAGCTTGGCTAGGCTATAAGCATGCCCCGTGAATGCCTGGGAGGTCCGATGAACCGCACGATCCTGAGCCCTTTGAGCCTGGCCCTGGCCCTGTTGGCCGGCTGCGCCAGCCCGCCCGAAGTCATCGACAAGGAAGCGGCGACCATCGCCGAAGGCGTGCTGGCCTTTCGCGATATCTGCCTGAAGTCCGCGCCCTCCTTCGCCGGGGCCGACAGCGCGGCCAAGGCCTATGGCATCGCCAGGCTGGACAATGCCGGGTATGCGCGGATGGGGCTCAGGCCGGACCACAGCCTTGGGGTCCAGGTACAGAAAGGCAAGCAATGCGCGGTGACTACGCCGTCACAGCGGGACAAGACCCTGACCGCGCAATTTCTCAAGCTGGCCGAGCAGTTCTCCAGCACCCCGGTGGCGCAGCACCTGCCGGCGAAAATCACCCTCGACCAGCAGACCTTCCTGCTGATGCACGACCGGCGCGGCGGCGAGGCCTATGTGATGTTGAAGCAGCCCTGAAGCGCAGCGTCTTCATTCAGGCGGCGACAGGTGCGCATAGCACACCGGCGAACTGCCCTCGCCCTGGCGGTCCAGCTCGTCCTCCAGCCACTCGGCCAGCACCCGGGCATTGTTGTGCGCTTCATCGTGGGCCGAGTACACCAGGGTCAAGCGGCCTTTCTGCGCGCGTTCCAGCAACGCCCACCAATGCTCGGGGCGGGCCGCCAGTTCCTGGCGGTAACGGCTGCGGAAGGTGGCGAAATCCAGCTCGCCGGACTTGAAGGCACGGCGCAATCCGCTGGACGGCGCCAGGTCTTTCAACCACTCGTCCAGCGGCAACCGGTCCTTGCGACAGTTGCGCGGCCACAGGCGGTCCACCAGCACCCGATAACCGTCGTCGGGGCTCGCCGGCTCGTAGGCGCGTTTGCACAGAATCATGATTTCCTCCCGTCTATGGCAGCGCATGGCCTGCCATCAGCTTAGTGGCTGGACACAGGATGGAGGACCTTCGGCAAGCGCCTCGTCGCCACTCGTCCTGATTCTGATTACGACCCTCCCACATCGAAAACGACAGCTCGCCCCCAGGACGATTGACGCAGCGGGCCCAGCCCTATTAAGTACTATTTATCCGCATTAATACGATAAATCGAAAACATGCTCAAACGACCTGTTCGCCGCAAACGCCAGAAGCTTTCCGACGTGATTGTCGAGTCGGTCAAGCGTTCCATTGTGATCAACGCCCTGCGTCCCGGCGATCGCTTGCCGACCGAGCGCGAGCTGATGGAAAGCTTCCAGTGTTCCAAGGGTTCGGCCCGCGAAGCGCTCAAGGCGCTGGAGGTCGAAGGGCTGGTCAACACCCGCACCGGCCCCAGCGGCGGCGCCTACCTGAACCAGGCCGGCACCGAGCCGGCGAGTCGCGCCCTGCGCAATTACCTGCACTTCCAGCAGATGGACGGCGAGCAGGTGTACCAGCTGCGCAAGGTCATCGAAGTGGAGCTGGCGGTGTCGGTGATCGGCCGCCTGAGTGCTGACGATTTTGCAGCGCTGCAGGCCAATATCGACTTCTGCAGCGCCCCGGAAGACAGCGAGGCCGGCCAGCGCGAACAGCGCATCGCCGAGCTGGAGTTCCACAACCTGCTGGGCCGCGCCTGCCCCAACCCGCTGCTGAGTTTCATGGCGCAGTTCCTCAACGACCTGCTGCGCGACCTGGTGGTGCTGAAGAAGGCCTACAAGCCCAAGCGCAAGCAGTTCGACGCCGCCAACCTCGATTACCACAAGCGCCTGTTGCTGGCCTTCAAAGCCGAGGACGAAACCGCGGTACGCCAGCTGATGCACGAACACATGTGCGACGCCGAACACCATATGAGTGCCCTCGAGGGCGAGGTCACCCAACACTTCCTGCTGGAGTTCGACCACCACCATTGATAACCGCCGCACCCGCCACACGCCGCTTCGCCAATAACAAAGCCTGAACACAGGCTGCTGCGCCGTTTTGCCATTGCCACTCCTGCCAATAACTAAACCAGGGAGTTACCCCATGCAGCGTCGTACGTTGTTGAAAGCCAGTCTGACCGTTGCCGCAGGCCTCAGCCTTCCGCTGGGGGTGCGCAACGCCTTTGCCGCCGAACCCTTTACCTTCTACGGGCTCAAGTCGATGTCCGGGGCCTTCGCCAGCTACGGCAAGTTCGCCGACATGGGCTCGCGCCTGGCGGTGGAACAGTACCCGACCCTGCTCGGCCGCCCGCTGAACTACAAGGTGATCGACACCGAAGGCAACGCCGGCAAGGCGGTGCGCAAGGTGCAGGAGGCGATTGCCCAGGACGGCGCGCGATTCTTCCAGGGCTGCACCCTGTCGTCTTCGGCGCTGGCGGTGGCCAAGGAGGTGGGCAAGGTCAACGGCGTGTTCATGACCCCGGTGGGCGCCGACGAAGTCACCGGCAAGGACTGCAACGCCTCGACCTTTCGCTGGTCGGTGCCGACCTACGGCGCCATTCGCGAAACCATGGTGCCGCTGATCAAGCGCCTGCCCGAGGCCAAGCGCTGGTACACCATCACCCCGCAATACGTATTCGGCGAAGCCCTGCTGGAAGGCGCCAGACAGGTCTGCGCCGAGCATGGCATCGAGCACGTCGGCAACAGCTATCACTCGTTGCAGGAACAGGAATTCTCCGGCTACCTGACCAACGCCATCGCCGCCCAGCCCGACGTGCTGGTGCTGCTCAACTTCGGCAGCCAGTCCTCCAACGCCCTGCGCCAGGCGGTCAACTTCGGCATCAAGGAACGCATGAAAGTGCTGCTGGTGTGGTCCGCCGGGCTCGACCAGTTCCAGGAACTGGGCAGCGACGTGCTCGAAGGCGTCTACCTCGGCGCGCAGTACTGGCACCAGGTCGACACCCCGCTCAACCGCGAGCTGGTCAAGCTGACCCAGGCCAAGTACGGCATCAACCCCACCTACCCGCTGGCCGCCGACTACATCGGCACCCGGATCATGCTCGACACCATAGTCGCCACCGGCAGTTTCGACGGCGCGACCGTGGCCAAGGCCATGCAAGGCCTGACGTACCAGGGCCCGACCGGCGAGGAAAGCATCCGCGCCGGCGACCATCAGGTGATCAAGGATTACTACCTGCTGCAGGGCAAGGCCACGGCCAACATGCGCGACAAGGACGACCTGGCCGAAGTGCTCAGCTCCGGGCGCTCGTTCCCGGATGTCGGCGCCACCGGCTGCAACCTGGCCTGACCCCGACCGACCTTTTCATCGCTGGCTAGAGGCAGCGGGCCGCCCGACGACAGTCGCCGGCCACCTGTCGAGGATACCCGCATGCTCAATCTTTACCTGTTCCAGATCCTCAACGGCCTCGGCCTGGGGATGATCTACTTCCTGATCGCGGTGGGCCTGACGATCATTTTCGGCCTGCTGAACTTCGTCAACTTCGCCCACGGCGCGTTCTTCCTGCTCGGGGCCTACATCTGCTACACCGCCGTCAGCCTCACCGGCAGCTTCTGGCTGGCGCTGCTAGTCGCGCCGCTGGTGGTCGCGGCCCTGGCCTGGGCCATCGAGCGATTATTGATCCAGCGCATCTACCACCTGCCCCACACCTTCCAGATCCTGGTGACCCTGGGCATCGCGCTGATCATCCAGGAAGCCAGCGTGCTGATCTGGGGCCCCGTCGGCAAAAGCGTCGCGGTGCCGGAACTGCTGCGCGGCGTGCTGATCGTCGGCGACTTCGTCTACCCCTATTACCGCCTGTTCCTCATCGTCTTCTCGGCGCTGGTCGGGCTGGCGCTGTGGCTGCTGCTGGAGCGCACGCGCTTCGGCGCCCTGGTGCGCGCCGGCAGCGAAAGCACCGAGACCGTGTCGCTGCTGGGCACCAACATCTTTCGCCTGTTCTCCATGACCTTCGCCCTCGGCGTGGCCCTGGCCGGGATCGCCGGGGTGCTGTTCGCCCCATTGCGTGGCGCCCAGCCCTTTGTCGGCCCGGAAATCCTCGGGGTGGCCTTCGTGGTGGTGGTGATCGGCGGCATGGGTTCGTTCAGCGGCGCGCTGGTAGGCGGCCTGCTGGTGGGCGTGGTGCAGAGCCTGATGACCACCCTCTGGCCGCAAGGCGCCAGCCTGATGATCTACGGCGCCATGGCGGCGGTGATTCTGGTCCGTCCCTACGGCCTGTTCGGGAGAGCATGAACATGAGCGAGAAAAACCCCCTGCCGTTCGCCAAGACCCAGTCGCGCGCCCTGCCGTGGCTGGTGGTCGCGGTACTGATCGGCCTGCCGCTGGTACTGCCGTCGGCGACCCTGGCCACCGAGATCCTGATCTTCGCCCTCGCGGCGCTGGCCTGTAACCTGCTGCTGGGCTACACCGGTCTGCTGTCGTTCGGCCAGGGCATCTTCTTCGGCGCCGGGGCCTACTGCGCCGCGCTGCTGATGATCCACCTGCAGCTGGGCCTGTTCAGCGCCCTGTTCGGCGCGGCCCTGGTGGGCGCGCTGCTGGCGTTGCTGGTGGGCGCCCTGGCAATCCGGCGCACCGGCATCTACTTCGTGATGCTGACCCTGGCCTTCAGCCAGATGGCCTACTTCATCGCCTACACCCTGAGCGACTGGACCGGCGGCGACAACGGCCTGCTCAGCGTGCCGCGCCCGGAGATCCGCCTCGGCGACAGCGTGCTGCTGTCGCTCGGCGACGCGCGCTACTTCTACGCCTTTGTCGCAGTGCTGTTCCTGCTGATCTTCATCGGCGCCCGCCGGGTGATCGCCTCGCCGTTCGGCAGCACGCTGATGGCGATCCGCGAGAACGAAACCCGCGCCGCCGCCATCGGCTACGACACCCGGCACTTCAAGATCCTGGTGTTCATGCTGTCCGGCGCGGTCACCGGGATCGCCGGGGCGCTGTACGCCATGCTCCTGCATTTCGTGCCGCTGTCGAACATCGACCTGGCGATGTCGGAAAACATCCTGATCATGACCATAGTCGGCGGCACCGGCTCGCTGTTCGGCTCCCTGCTGGGCGCCGGTTCCATCGTGCTGCTCGGCGAGTTCCTGTCCGACCTCTGGCCACGCTGGCTGATGCTGCTGGGGATCATCCTGATCCTGGTGGTGGTGTTCATGCGCGGCGGTTTGTGGGGCGGCTTGTCGAGCCTGTGCGAACGCATCCGGGGGCCACGCAAGGCGGCCCTGCCAACCGAGGAGAAACTGTCATGACGCAGTACCTGCTGCAAACCCAGGACCTGGAGCTGGCCTATGGCGCCTTCCACGCGGTCAACGGCGTCAACCTGAAGGTCGAGGCCGGCACCATCCACACCATCATCGGCCCCAACGGCGCCGGCAAGACCAGCCTGTTCCACTGCCTGACCGGCGAACGCCAGGCCACCGCCGGGGCGATCCTGTTCAACGGCAAGAACATCATCAAGAAACCGGCCCACGGCCGGGTCGGCCTGGGCATGGCCCGTTCGTTCCAACTGACCAGCCTGTTCCAGAACCTCAGCGTGCGGGAAAACCTGCGCCTGGCCGCCCAGGGCCGCGATGGCCTGGCGGCGCTGAACTTCTGGCGCCACGTCGACAGCCGCCGCGAACATCTGGAGATGGCCGACCAGGTGCTCGAACGCCTGCAACTGACGGCACGCGCCGACACCCTCGCCGGCGAACTGTCCCACGGCCAGCAGCGGGTGCTGGAAGTCGGCATGTCGATCTGCTCCAGGCCGAAACTGCTGATGCTCGACGAGCCGACCTCCGGCATGGGCATCGACGACATCCCGATCATGACCCAGCTGATCAGCGACCTGGGCCGCGACCACACGGTGCTGCTGATCGAACACAACATGAGCATCGTCATGTCCATCAGCCAACGCATCACCGTCATGAGTCACGGCCAGATCCTGGTCGAGGGCACACCGCAATTCGTCCGCGCCGACGAGCGCGTGCGCAGCGCCTACCTGGGAGAAGCCGCCTGATGCTGACCGTCGAGAATATCCATTCCTACTACGACAAGAGCCACGTCCTCGAAGGCGTCTCGCTGCAGGTCGACGCCGGCGAGCTGGTGACCCTGCTGGGGCGCAACGGCGCGGGCAAGACCACGACCCTGCGCAGCATCCTCGGGATCATCTGCCCGCGCCAGGGGCAGATCCGCTTCAACGGCCAGGAGCTGGTGGGCAAGAAGATCTTCGAGATCGCCCGCCAGGGCCTGGCGCTGGTGCCGGAACACCGCGGCATCTTCCGCCTGCTCAGCGTCGAGGAAAACCTGCGCATCGCCCAGCGCAAGAGCAGCCGCTGGCAGCTGGAGGATGTCTACGGCATGTTCCCGCGCCTCAAGGAGCGGCGCAAAAACGCCGGCCACGCGCTGTCCGGCGGCGAGCAGCAGATGCTCGCCATCGCCCGTGCCCTGCTCAACGATCCCAAGCTGCTGATTCTCGACGAACCCACCGAAGGCCTGGCCCCGGTGATCGTCGACGAGCTGGTGAAGATCCTGCGCAAGATCAAGGACGACGGCCTGCCGGTGCTGCTGGTGGAACAGAACCTGATGGTCTGCGACAAGCTCGCCGACCGCCATTACGTCCTCGAACAGGGTCGCGTGGTCTACCAGGGCAGCGCCGCCGACTTCCGCGCCGACCCGAGCATCAAGAACCGCTACCTGGCCCTGAGCGCCTGAGGGGAGAGATGAAATGAACCGTCCGATTGTGTCCGTACCCCCGTTGCAAGACAGCCCCCCGCTGGTCAACCGCGAACGCCTCTGGCAATCGCTGATGGACCTCGCGCAGCTGGGCGCCACCGCCAAGGGCGGCGTGTGCCGCCTGGCCCTGACCGACCTCGACCGCCAGGCCCGCGACCTGTTCGTGCACTGGTGCGAAGAGGCCGGGTGCAGCGTCAGCATCGACGGCGTCGGCAATATCTTCGCCCGTCGCGCCGGGCGTAACCCGCAGCTGCCGCCAGTGATGACCGGCAGCCATATCGACACCCAGCCCACCGGCGGCAAGTTCGACGGTTGCTACGGGGTGATGGCCGGCCTGGAGGTGATCCGCACCCTCAACGACCTCGACCTGCAGACCGAGGCGCCGATCGAGGTAGTGGTCTGGACCAACGAAGAAGGATCGCGCTTCCCGCCGTGCATGATGGGCTCGGGGGTGTTCGCCGGTAAGTTCGACCTCGACGACACCCTGCGCAAGCAGGACGAACAGGGGCTGTCGGTGGGCAGCGAGTTGCGACGCATCGGTTATGCCGGCTCGCGGGCGGTGCTCGGCCATCCGGTGGGCGCGTATTTCGAGGCGCACATCGAACAGGGCCCGGTGCTGGAAGACCGCCAGACCACCATTGGCGTGGTCATGGGCTGCCTCGGCCAGAAGTGGTTCGACCTGACCCTGACCGGGGTCGAGGCCCATGCCGGGCCGACGCCGATGCACCTGCGCAAGGATGCCCTGGTGGGCGCCGCCCAGGTGATCGGCGCGGTCAACCGCATCGCCCACGAGCAACAGCCTCACGCCTGTGGCACGGTCGGCTGCCTGAGCCTGCACCCGGGCTCGCGCAACGTGATTCCCGGCCAGGTGCAGATGACCCTCGACCTGCGCCACCTGCATGCCGACAAACTGCAAGCCATGGTCGACGAGGTGCGCCAGGTGATCGAGGACACCTGCCAGCAGCACGGCCTGGGCTTCGAACTGACCCCCACCGCCGATTTCCCGCCACTGGACTTCGACCCCGCCTGCGTCGCCGCGGTACGCCAGGGCGCCGAACAGCTGGGCCTGAGCCATATGGACATCGTCAGCGGCGCCGGGCACGACGCGATCTTCATCGCCGAGCTGGGCCCCGCCGGAATGATCTTCGTGCCCTGCGAAGGCGGCATCAGCCACAACGAAATCGAAAACGCCGCGCCCCAGGACCTGGCCGACGGTTGCGCCGTGTTGCTGCGGGCCATGGTCAACGCGGCGCAAGCAGGAGCGACAGCATGACCCGACACCGCGAAATCGCCGAGATGAGCGGCGTCGAACTGCTCGCCCATTACCGTGACAAGCGCCTGTCGCCGGTGGAAGCGACCGAGGACGCCCTGGCGCGCATCGAGCGCTTCAACCCGCAGGTCAACGCCTATTGCCATGTCGACCCGCAAGGCGCGCTGGACGCGGCAAAAGCCTCCGAGCAGCGCTGGTTCAAGGGCCAGCCCTGCGGTGCGCTGGACGGCGTGCCGGCCTCGATCAAGGACCTGACCCTGACCCGTGGCATGCCCACCCGCAAGGGCTCGAAAACCACCTCCGCCAGCGGCCCCTGGGACGTCGATGCACCCTTCCCGGCCTTTATGCGCAACGCCGGCGCGGTGCTGCTGGGCAAGACCACCACCCCGGAGTTCGGCTGGAAAGGCGTGACCGACAACCCGCTGTACGGCATCACCCGCAACCCCTGGGACACCCGCACCACCGCCGGTGGCTCCTCCGGTGGCGCGGCCGCCGCGGCCGCGCTGAACCTCGGCGTGCTGCACCAGGGCAGCGATGCCGGTGGTTCGATCCGCATTCCCTGCGCCTTCACCGGCACCTTCGGGATCAAGCCGACCTTCGGCTACGTGCCGCAGTGGCCGGCCAGCGCCATGACTATCCTCTCGCACCTGGGGCCGATGACCCGCACCGTCGACGATGCGCTGCTGATGCTGCAAACCGTCGCCCGCCCGGATGCCCGCGACGGCCTTGCCGGGGCCCCACGCAGCACGCCCTGGCTGCCGCAGAGCACTGACCTCAAAGGCCTGCGTATCGCCTACAGCGCCGATTTCGGCTACGTGAAGGTGCAGCCACAGGTGGCGCGGGTGGTGGCCCGGGCGGTGGAACGCCTGGCGCAACTGGGTGCCCACATCGAGCAGGTCGACCCGGGGTTCAGCGACCCGCTGGAACTGTTCAATACCCTGTGGTTCGCCGGCGCCGCGCGGCTGGCCGGGCAACTGAGCCAGGAGCAACGCCAGCAGCTCGACCCGGGCCTGCTGCGCATTGCCCGGCAGGGTGAAGGCATCAGCCTTCACGACTACACCCTGGCCCTGGAAGCCCGCGCGGCGCTGGTGGCGCACATGGCCGGGTTCCACAGGCGCTACGACCTGCTGGTCTCGCCCATGCTGCCGCTCACCGCCTTCGCTGCCGGGCACAACGTGCCACCGGGTTCCGGCCTGGGCGAATGGATGGAATGGACGCCCTTCAGCTACCCCTTCAACCTCACCCAGCAACCGGCCGCGTCGGTGCCGTGCGGCTTCGCCGAGGACGGCTTGCCGGTGGGCCTGCAGGTGGTGGGGGCGCGGTTTGCCGATGATCAGGTGCTGCGCCTGTGCCGCGCTTATGAGCAGGCGTTCCCGAGCCCGCATCCGCAGGCGCCGCGGATCAAGGACTGACAGCGCTTGTGAGGGGCATCGCTAGCGACGCCCTTTTTGACTACCGCTCGATGCCCTTGGGCCGCTGCCGAGCCTCGCCGGCTGGACAGCGGCCAGGGGATCGAGGGCTTATTTTGCCGCCCGCACCTGGGCGATCAACTGGTCCGCCACCGCGAACAGGCCCTTGGCGCCGTCGTTGGTCATGCCGAAGCGGTACTTGCCGTCCACCACCAGCGAGGGCACGCCGGTGGCCTGGTAGGCCGCGGTGCGTTTTTTCGCGTCCATCACCTTGGCCTGCACGGCGAAGGAGTTGTAGGTGGCGAGGAACTTCGCCGGCTCGATGCCCTGGCCTTTGAGCAGCTCGGCCATGGCCTCTGGGGTTTTCAGGCGGTTGCCGCGGTGGATCGCCTCGAATACCGCGTGGTGCGCTTCGGGCTTGGCATCCATGGTCGCCAGGGTCAGGTACAGCTGGCCGTAGACATCCCAGATCCCGCCGAACATGGCCGGCAGCTTGACGAAGTTCACGTCTTCGGGAAGCTGGGCGGCCCAGGGGTTGATCGAAGCTTCGAGGTTGTAACAGTGGCCGCAGCCGTAGGAAAACAATTCCACCACTTCGATCTTGCCGGGCACGACCTGCGGCACGGCATCCTTGAGTTCCACGTACTGGCTGGCATCCACCGCCGCCATGGCGGTCTGCCCGGCCAGGCCAAAGAGGCAACTGGCTGCCAGGGCAATGTTCAGAATCGAGTGACGCATGCAATCTCCAATGGGTTGACGCCTCTGAGTCAGCACGGCTGCTCGTCAAGCGGGCCCCAAAGGATACAGGCGGTGTCCGCGGTGCCAATCGGACCAGTCCCAATCTTTTGTTGGTTTTTTGTCATCAACGCCCGGAAAGCTCCGGCTGCTGCGCGAACCGGGCGGCCAGGGCGATGATTTCCTCGCGCAGCCAGCGATGCCCCGGCACCCGCTCCTGCTGGCGATGCCAGATCAGGCTGACCTGCACCGGCGGCGCCACCAAGGGCAGTTCGGCGATGCGGATCGGCATCAGCGCGCAGAAGTGCTCCGCCAGGCGCCGCGGCACCGTGCCCAGCAAATCCGACTGGGCGACGATCAAGGGAATGCTCAGGTAATGCGGGACGAACAGCTGCACATGGCGCTGGACCTTGGCCGAACC
The DNA here is from genome assembly GCF_002843625.1 of Pseudomonas sp. 09C 129. Classification (NCBI taxonomy): domain Bacteria; kingdom Pseudomonadati; phylum Pseudomonadota; class Gammaproteobacteria; order Pseudomonadales; family Pseudomonadaceae; genus Pseudomonas; species Pseudomonas sp. 09C 129. The sequence continues at coordinate 4,664,447 of NZ_CP025261.1, forward strand.
GAGGACGATCTCCAGCGGCGAGCCACGCCCGCCCCGGTCCGGAATCGCCACGTGCCGGCTCTGCTCATAGGCCTTGAGGCCGAGCTGCGGCTCGAAGGCCGGGTGGTCGATACGGCCGATCACCACCAGCTGTTCTTCCAGCAGCGGCTGGTAGCAGAGGTCGGGATCGTCGAAGTACAGATAGTCCACCGCCAGGTCGAGCATCCCGGTGGTCAGCCAGGCCGGCAGGGAGTCGGCGGCATCGCTGCGCACCGCCAGGCGCACCTTGGGCGCGACGCTTTGCAGGCGCCGCGACAGCGCCGGCAACAGGCGCGCCTGGGCGTAGTCGTTCATCGACAGGGTAAAGGTCTGGTCGGCCGCCGCCGGGTCGAACTCGCTGCCCGGGTCCAAGCCTTCCTGCAGCAGGCGCAGGGCCTGGCGCACCGAACCGTGCAGTACATGGGCCCGCGGCGTGGGCTGCATGCCCCGGGCGGTGCGGATGAACAGCGGCTCGTCGAGCTGGCTGCGCAGGCGCGCCAGGGCGTTGCTCACGGCCGGCTGGCTGAGGTTCAGGCGCACCGCCGCGCGGGACAGGTTCTGCTCCTGCATCAGCGCGTCGAACACCAAGAGCAGGTTGAGATCCAGGTGCCGCAAATTCAGCTTCATGAATAATGCCCATTCCGAATATCCATTAGCTGGATAATTCGAGCAGGACTAATCTTCTGTCAACAAGAACAATAAAACCCACAGGAGAACGGCCTTGAGGCAAACCACCCTGGCATTTCGCGAGCGTTACCGCGCCGCGGTTCACCCGCGCTACAACCCGTGGCTGCACGGCGGTTTCGTGCTGGCCTATGGTATGGCGGGCATCGCCCTGCTGTGGAGCACCCTGCACCAGGTACAGCCCCTGGAGTGGCTGGCGGTGCCGGTGGCGCTGCTGTTCTTCAACCTGTGCATCTACGTCGTGCACCGTTGGCTGGGCCACCACAAGCAGGCCTTCGCGCGAATGTTCTACGCCCGCCACAGCGGCGATCACCACAGTTTCTTCGTGCCCGGACACATGACCTACGACGGCCCCCGGGACTGGCGGGTGATCCTGTTTCCGGCCTGGCTGATCGTGGTCCACAGCCTGCTGTTCGCCCTGCCGCTGTGGTGGCTGCTGAAGTTCTGGAATGCCAATGTCGCGGCGCTGTTCGCCAGCTGCACCCTGATCGGTTACCTGGCCTACGAGGTGTTCCATGCCTGCGAACACCTGCCGGCCGAGCACCCGCTGGCGCGGCTGCCGTGGATCCGCCAGATGCGCCGCCTGCATGAGTTGCATCACCGTCGCGAGCTGATGCAGGAGCGCAATTTCAACATCGTCCTGCCGCTGATGGATTACCTGTTCGGCACCCTGTACTGGGAGCCGGAACCCGCCACCTCCTCTCTATCGACAAGGTCCTCGTCCATGACCCGCATGCAGCATCAGATCGATATTCCGCGCAACCCGGTGGCCCTGCTCGACTACGCCTGCGCCTCCAGCCGCTGGCCGGAGTGGCACCCCTCGTCGCTGAAGGTCCAGGGTCCGGCCGGGGCCCTGCCCGCCGGCGCGCGCTTCGAGGAAGACATCCACGCCGGCGGGCGCAGCGGGCACCTGAGCTGGCGGGTCGACGAGTACCTGCCCGGGCATCGCTGGAGCGCCGCGGCCAAGGGCGATCATGGCCTGGAGTTGGTGGTCACCTACGAGTGCCAGGCGCTGGACGCCCACCGCACGCGCTTTATCCGCACCCTGGAATACCGCTTCGACGGCTTGCTGATGCGCCTGGGCAATCGCCTGCTATTCAGAAGGCGGATAGAACGGGAGTCCGCCGACTCCCTGCTAGCCTTGTGCGAGATGGCGCAACGGGCGATTCCCCGGGGCGCCGACGTCGCGCCGCAGAACGCGACCTGAACCCATCACCAGGAGCCGCCCTCGATGAAGCCCGCCGCACCCCGTCGGATCAAGTTTCGCCATCTGCTGTTGGTCGTGGTCATCGCCATCGGCGCCTTTCTGCTGCTGATGCCGACCAAGGTCCAGCCATTGGCCTGGGCCCCGTCGCCAGCACCTTCGCTGAAGAGCGGCCTGTACGCCGAGAACCAGAAGCTCAAGGGCGTGCAGACGGTGGGCGCGCTGAATATCGATGGGCCGGAAGCCCTGCTGCTGGAGGATGGCTCGCTGATCAGCGGCCTGCATGACGGGCGGGTGATCCGCACCGCCCTGGACGGCAGCACCCTGCAGGTACTGGCCAATACCGGCGGACGCCCCCTGGGCCTGGCCCGGCATCCGGATGGCCGGCTGATCATCGCCGACGCGGTCAAGGGCCTGCTGGCGCTGGACGCCAAGGGCCAGCTGAGCACCCTCACCACCTCCGCCAACGGCCTGCCCTTCGGCTTTACCGACGACGTGGCGGTGGACGCCGCCGGGCGTTATGCCTACTTCAGCGATGCCACCAGCCGCTGGGGCTACGGCCAGGATGGCGAGGCGGTGATCGAGCACGGCGGCGACGGGCGTCTGCTGCGCTATGACTTCCAGACCGGCCAGACCGAACAGTTGCTGGACGGCCTGGAGTTCGCCAACGGCGTGGCCCTCGGGCCCCAGGAAGCCTATGTGCTGGTCAACGAAACCGGCGCCTACCGGATCAGCCGCTACTGGCTCAGCGGCGCCAAGGCCGGCACCCACGACCTGTTCATCGACAACCTGCCGGGGCTGCCGGATAACCTCAGCTTCAACGGCCAGGGGCGTTTCTGGGTGGCGCTCTACGCCCCGCGCAATGTCCTGCTGGACGGCACCGCGCCCTACCCGCTGATGCGCAAGATGATCGTGCGGGCCATGACCGTGCTGCCCAAGCCGGTGGAAAAACGCGGCTTCGTCCTCGGCCTGGATACCCAGGGCCAGGTCATCGCCAACCTGCAGGACGCTAGCGCCGGCAACTACGCCCCCATCACCACGGTGCGCGAATACGGCGACGCCCTGTACTTCGGCTCGCTCAAGGCCACGCATATGGCGCGCCTGCCGCTGAGCAGCGCCCTGTCGCAGACGCCCTGACACCCTCGCACTCAGCCCCGAACAAGCCGGTCGCGCGCCGTTGGCTGGGCAGCAGTATTATTACCATTCGTCATATTCTTATTGATTCTCATTATCATCAAATATAGGTTTTCCAGCGCAGCGTCACCTGACGCCCGCACAAGGAACGGCGAACCATCGAATCCGATTGATCGCCATCACATTGAGAGTGGATATCCCCCCATGAAAATCAAAATCCTCCTGGTTTCCCTGCTGCTCACTTCATCCCTGTCGGCCATGGCCGCGTGCCCGGTGCTCGGACCGTCCAAGGACCCTTGCAAAGGCCCGGTGATAGGCCCGAGCACGTGCAAGTGCCCGCAGCCAGGCAAGTGATGACACAGGCGCGCCCACCCTGGGTGCGCCTCGCCCATGGGGCGGATGGCAACAGGGAAATAGATAAGTAAACAGCAGGAAGGGAGTGGCTAGTGCATAGAACCTGGCGAGACGCCCGAAGCCTCGGGACATCTCGCTCAGGACAGGGTCGGGGTCAGAAGCGGGCAGTCAGCTTCTCGGAGATTTCATCCTTGATCAGCAGCCGCTTTTCCTTGAGTCGTTTCAGCTCCTCGTCAGCGGCCGCCGCGGCCTCCGCTTTGAGCACCTGATCATCAATGCTGGAGTATTTGTCGAACAAGGCATTCAAGTGCGGGTCACTGGCCCGGCGCTGTTGAATGTCTTCTTTGCTGTAGCTCAGGTCCTGATACAGGTCGTGGGGCACCGGCATGAAACACCTCCGTTTGTTGATCGGTAGCAAGCGCACTTACAGGCACTCGCCAGTTACCAGAATGACCTCCACCACCGCAGTCTGTCGACCGTCAATCAGACCACAGCGCTAACCGTTCGTCGCCTGCAGCGACATTTCCCGCGCCCCACCGCCCGCCTCACAACCCGCCACGAGCGAAGCCCCGCGGAGGGTGCCGCGATTCACCCCAGCGCCTGGGCCAGAAACGGCGCGGTGCGGCTCTTGCGGTGCCTGGCCACCTGTTGTGGCGTCCCGCTGACCACCACTTTGCCGCCCTGGTCGCCGGCGCCCGGGCCGATATCGATCACCCAGTCGGCCTGGGCCACCACGCGCATTTCATGCTCGACCACCACCACGCTATGGCCGGCCTGCACCAGGTTGTCCAGTTGTTCCAGCAGGCGATCGACATCCCGCGGATGCAGGCCAGTGGTCGGCTCGTCCAGCACATACAGGGTGGCGCCGCGGGGGTTGCGCTGCAGCTCGGTGGCCAGCTTGATCCGCTGCGCTTCGCCGCCGGACAGTTCGGTGGCCGGCTGGCCGAGGCGCAGGTAACCCAGGCCGATATCGCGCAAGACTTCCAGGGAACGGCGGATGCTCGCCTGTCCGGCGAACACCTCGACCGCCTCCTGCACCGTCAGTTGCAGGACCTGGGCGATGTCCAGGCCCTGCCACTGGATAGCCAGGGTCTGCGGGTTGTAGCGCGCGCCGTGGCAGGTCGGGCACGGCGCATAGACGCTGGGCATGAACAGCAGCTCGACGCTGACAAAACCCTCGCCTTCGCAGGCCGGGCAGCGGCCCTTGGCGACGTTGAAGGAGAACTGCCCGGCGTCGTAGCCCAGCGCTCGCGCCTCGGGGGTGGCGGCGAACAGCTTGCGCACGTGGTCGAACAGCCCGGTGTAGGTCGCCAGGTTCGAGCGCGGGGTACGGCCGATGGGTTTCTGGTCCACTTGCACCAGGCGCTTGATCCGCTCCAGCCCGGCGGTGACTTCGCCGCTGCTGGCCTGCGGGGCGTCGTCTTCCAGGTTCAGCTCCTCCGGCTCTTCGTTGCTCTGCGGCCGCCCGAGGTGCGCGCCCACCAGTTCCAGCAAGGCCTGGCTGACCAGGCTCGACTTGCCGGAACCGGAGACCCCGGTCACCGCGGTAAAACAGCCGAGGGGGAATTGCGCGCTCAGGTCCTTCAGGTTGTTGCGGCTGATGCCCTCCAGGCGCAGCCAGCCCTGGGCCTGGCGCGCGGTACGACGGGCCGGCGCCTGTTCGGCGAACAGGTAGGCGCGGGTCTGCGACTGCGCGACCTGGGCCAGCCCCGCCGGCGGACCGCTGTACAGCACCTGGCCGCCCTGCTCGCCCGCCGCCGGGCCGACGTCGATCAGCCAGTCGGCACGGCGCATGGTCTGCAGGTCGTGCTCGACCACGAACAGCGAATTGCCCGAAGCCTTGAGCTGCTGCAGGGCCTCGAACAACGCCTCGGCGTCCGCCGGGTGCAGGCCGGCCGAAGGCTCGTCGAGCACATAGATCACCCCGAACAGCTGCGAACCCAGCTGGGTCGCCAGGCGCAGACGCTGCAACTCGCCGGACGACAGGGTCGGCGTGCTGCGTTCCAGGGCCAGGTAACCCAGGCCCAGGCCAGTCAGGGTGCTGACCCGCTCCAGCAGATCCTGGGCGATGCGTTGCACGGCCAGGCGTTTTTCCAGGGACAGGTTCGGCGTGTGCCGCACATCCGGCCCTCCGACATGCCCCGGCGCACCCTGGGCGATCCGTTGTTGGCGCGCGGCCTGGGTCTGTTCGTGGCTCCAGACCTCGCCGGCCTCCTCGGCCTGTTCCAGGTAAGCCTGGGCGGCCACCGGCTTGAGCACCTCGGCCAGTTGCAGCAGGGGCATCTGCGACAGCTCGCCGATGTCGAGGCCGGCGAAGGTCACCGACAGCGCCTCGCGCTTCAGGCGCTTGCCCTCGCACAGCGGGCACGGGCTGCCGAGCATGAACTGCGACACGCGCTTTTTCATCAGCGCGCTTTGCGAATGGGTGAAGGTGTGCAGCACATAGCGCCGGGCCCCGCTGAAGGTGCCCATGTAGCTCGGCTCCTGCTTGCGCTTGAGGGCCTCGCGGGTCTGCTCCGGGGTCAGCCCGGCGTACACCGGCACGGTCGGGGTTTCTTCGGTAAACAGGATCCAGTCGCGCTGTTCTTGCGGCAGGTCGCGCCAGGGAATATCGACGTCGTAGCCCAGGGTCACGAGGATGTCGCGCTGGTTCTGCCCCTGCCAGGCCAGCGGCCAGGACGCCACCGCGCGCTGGCGGATGGTCAGCGAAGGGTCCGGGACCATGGACGCCTCGCTGACCTCGTAGACCCGGCCCAGGCCGTGACAGTTGGGGCAGGCCCCTTGCGGGGTGTTGGGGGAGAAGTCTTCGGCGTAGAGCATCGGCTGTCCCGGCGGGTAGCTGCCGGCCCGGGAATAGAGCATGCGGATCAGGCTGGACAAGGTGGTGACGCTGCCCACCGAAGAGCGGGTGCTCGGCGTGCCGCGCTGCTGTTGCAGAGCCACCGCCGGCGGCAGGCCTTCGATGGCGTCGACATCCGGCACCCCGACCTGATCGATCAGGCGCCGAGCGTAGGGCGCCACCGATTCGAAGTAGCGGCGCTGGGCCTCGGCATACAGGGTCGAGAACGCCAGGGACGATTTGCCGGAGCCGGAGACCCCGGTGAACACCACCAGCGCATCGCGGGGAATATCCACGTCGACGTTGCGCAGGTTGTGTTCGCGGGCGCCGCGCACCCTGACAAAACCCGAGCTGTTCGCGGGCAAGGAAGACAAAACCTGGGGCGAAGGCGTGTTGCGCGCTGAAGTCATGGGACAGCCTTGTATCGGAGGTGTCGGAACAGAGGTCAAGTCAGAAAGCCCCACGGCGCCAGCACCGGCGACCGGCAGCCACCCGACCGAGGTGCAGGGTGCATGGGCCCGGGGTTTTGAGCAACCGCGGATGTCGAACGTTTGGCGGACTTTTCCCCGCTTATGGCCTCACGCCTCCAGCACCGACCTGACCATGGCGGTCAGGGCATCCGGGCTGTAGGGCTTGCTCAACAGGTGGGTGTCCGGGCTGAGCTGGTGATTGCAGGAAATGATGTCGCGGGTATGCCCCGAGGTGAACAGCACCGCCACGGCCGGCGACTGGGTCTTGGCCCAGAGCGCAAGGTCAGTGCTTTTGATCAGGCCGGGCATTACCACATCGGTGAAGATCAGCTCGACCCGGGCGCCGCTCAGCAGCAGTTGCATGGCCGCATCGCCATTGGCCGCCACCAGCACCTTGTAGCCGGCGCTCTCCAGCAGCTCGACCGCCGCCGCGCGGACGTCCTCGTTGTCCTCCACCACCAGGATGGTTTCCTGGCCGTGGCCAGGCCGCTGCCCGCGCCGGGGCGCCTCTCCCGGTTCCGGTTCGGTGCTGCGCACGAAATACATGCGCACCGTGGTGCCCTGCCCCGGCGTGCTGAGCATCTCGATATGGCCGCCGCTCTGCTTGACGAAACCGAACACCATACTCAGTCCCAGCCCGGTGCCCTGGCCGTCGCGCTTGGTGGTGAAGAACGGCTCGAACGCCTGCTTGAGCACCTCGGGGGGCATGCCATCGCCGGTATCGGCCACCGACAGGCACAGGTAGTCACCGGGACTGATGCCCTTGCCGGCGCAGAAACCGCGGTCGAGCACCACATTTTCGCCGCGGATGCCGATGGTGCCCTCGCCCTTCATGGCGTCGCGGGCGTTGATCGCCAGGTTGAGCAAGGCATTTTCCAGCTGGCTGCGATCGACCTTGATGCACCAGGGCTTCGCCGGCAGTTGCACATCGATGTCGATGGTTTCGCCGAGGGCCCGTTGCAGCAGCTCACTCAGGCTGTCGGGGATCCGGCGGGGGTTGTAGACCTCGGGCGACAGCGGCTGGCGCCGGGCGAACGCGAGCAATTGCGCGGACAGCTTGGCGCCGCGCTCGACCGCGGTAATGGCCGCGCCGACCCGGCGCTGCACATTGGCATTGTCCGGCTCATGGCGCGCCAGCAGGTGCAGGTTGCCGGCGATCACTTGCAGCAGGTTGTTGAAGTCGTGGGCCACGCCACCGGTCATGCCGCCAATGGCTTCGAGCTTCTGCACCTGGCGCAGTTGCTCCTCGGCCGAGACCCGCGCGTTGACCTCCTCGGCCACCCGCTGCTCGAGGTTGCGCGTCAGTTGCAGCAGCGACTCTTCGGCCATCTTGCGTTCGTGGATATCGATCAGCACGCCGGGAAAGCGCAAGGCCTGTCCTGTGTCGTCGAACTCGCAACGGCCACAGCCCATGACCCACAGGTAACTGCCGTCCTCCCGGCGGATCCGGTATTCGGTGTTGTAGGGCACGCCCTTTTTCACGCTGTAGGCTGCCTGTTCCTTGATCCGCGGCAGATCCTCGGGGTGCACCCGGCCGTCGGCGACCGCCATCGACAGGTCGTCCAGCGGCTGCTCCAGCGGGTAGGAAAAGGTCCGGGCAAAACGCTCGTCGCCCGACAGCCGATCGGCCTTGATGTCCCAGACAAAGGAACCCAGCAGCGCCCCGGCATTGAGCGCCAGCTGCACCCGTTCGTTTTCCGCGCGGTAGGCGTTCTCGACTTCCTGGCGGCGCTGCTCGGACAGCACGTGGGCGGTGGTCTCGACCACGATCGCCATGACCCCGGCCGGGGCCTGGTCGTCGCCGGCCACCGGGCTGTAGTAGAGGTCCATCCAGACATGTTCCGGCTGGCCGTTGCGCAGCAGGACCAGCTCCTTGTTGCGGTACGACAGGGTCCCGCCCGCCAGGCAGGTGTCCAGCACATGGCGGTTGAAATCCGCCACTTCCGGCCAGCCCAGCTCCACCTGGCGGCCGAGCAGGTACGGATGCCGGCCGCCGGCGAATTCGGCGTAGGCATCGTTGTAGACCATGTAGCCCGAGCGGCCCCAGAGCATGACCAGCGGCACCGGCGAGGCCAGCAACAGTTGCACGGCGCTGCACAGGCTCGACGACCACTGCTCCAGCGCGCCCAGCTCGGTGACGGACCAGTCGAACGCCTGGATGCGCCCGGCCATCTCGCCTCTCCAGCCCTGGCAACCATGAGGATCGGATAAGAACGGCATCGCTTGACCCAGTGAACACGATTGAATGACGGCATTCCCGGCCGCGCCCCGAACGCCACGGACAGGTACTCAAGATTTGGAGCACAGGCCACGCGGATGGTTTCACCGCATTTTCGCGCTTGTCGGACAAATCGCCATGATGCCGGGCAAACAACCCCGGCCTGTAGCCGCTGCCACAGGCGGCGATCGGCCGCAACGGCCGTAAAAGTCTCAAGATCGCTGAAGGCCTTCAGCCTTGTCGCAGCCTGCGGCAGTGGCTACATCAGCGGAAATCCCGGCTGCGCACGGTGATACCGCTCAGCAGGTCGCTGAGGTCGCTCAGGCGCCCGGCGATCAGGTGGCGGACCTCGCCTTCGGTTTCCAGGGTGCCATCGACCTTGAGCAACTGCGCGCCCACCAGGACCTTGCGCTGGCGCTCGGCCAGGTCACGCCAGACCACCACGTTGACGTTGCCGAACTCGTCTTCCAGGGTGACGAAGGTCACGCCGCTGGCGGTGCCCGGTCGCTGGCGCCCGGTGACCAGCCCGGCGATGCTCACCGGGCGCCCGTGCTCGACCTCCAGCAGCTCGCGGGAACTGCGGCAGCGCCGGGCCTTGAGCTCGCCCCGCAACAAGGCCAGCGGATGCGGCCCCAGGGTAGTGCCGACGCTCAGGTAATCGGCCTGCAGGTCTTCGCCGACCGTCGGCCGCGGCAAGACCACCGGCGCTTCCTCCTGGCGCGGCAGGCCGGCGAACAGGCCGAGCTGTTGCTGCACCCCCGCCACTTCCCAGCGCGCCCGATACCGGTGCCCGACCAGCCCGCGCAGGGCGCCGGCATCGGCCAGCAGCTCCTGGGCGCGGCTGTCCAGGCGCGCCCGTTGCCCGAGGTCGGCGATGTCGACAAACGGGCCATGCCCACGCGCCGCCTCGATCCGCCGCGCGTCGTCTTCGCGAAAGCCCTTGATCATCCGCAGCCCCAGGCGCAACGCCGGCTGCGCGCCGGCCAGCGGCTCCAGGCTGCAATCCCAGGTGCTGGCGCGCACGTCCACCGGACGAATCGCCAACTGATGCCGGCGCGCGTCCTGGAGAATCTGGTCGGGGCTGTAGAAACCCATGGGCCAGCTGTTGATCAGGGCGCAGGCGAAGGCCGCCGGCTCGTGGCATTTGAGCCAGCAGCTGGCATAGGTCAGCAAGGCGAAACTGGCGGCGTGGGACTCGGGGAAACCGTAGCTGCCGAAGCCTTTGATCTGCTCGAAGATCTGCGCGGCGAACTCGTCGCTGTAGCCATTGGCGCGCATGCCGTCGCGCAGGCGCAGGCGATGGGGTTCCAGGCCGCCGTGGCGTTTCCAGGCGGCCATGGAACGGCGCAACTGGTCGGCCTCGCCGGGGGTGTAGTCGGCGGCGACGATGGCGATCTGCATCACCTGCTCCTGGAACAGCGGCACGCCCAGGGTCCGCTCCAGTACCACCTCCAGTGCCCTGGAGGGATAGGTCACCTCCTCCTTTTTGTCACGCCGGCGCAGGTACGGATGGACCATGCCGCCCTGGATCGGTCCCGGCCGGACGATGGCCACCTCGATCACCAGGTCGTAGAAATCCTTCGGCTTGAGCCGGGGCAGCATCGACATCTGCGCCCGCGACTCGATCTGGAACACGCCGATGGTGTCGGCGCGGCCGATCATCTCGTAGGTGGCCGGGTCATCCGGCGGAATAGTCGCCAGGGTCCACTGCTGGCCACGATAACCACGCACCAGATCGAAACAGCGGCGAATCGCGCTGAGCATGCCCAGCGCCAGCACGTCCACCTTGAGCAGCCCGACCGCGTCCAGGTCGTCCTTGTCCCACTGGATGATGGTGCGCTCGGCCATGGCCGCGTTTTCCACCGGCACCAGGGTGTCCAGCGGCTGCTCGGAAATCACGAAGCCACCGGGGTGCTGGGACAGGTGCCGGGGAAAGCCGATCAGTTGCCCGGTCAGGCTCAGGACCCGGCGCAGCACCGGGCTGTCCGGGTCGAAACCGGCCTCCCGCAGGCGCTCGACGGCCGGCGGCGTGTCGCTCCAGTGGCCGCAGCAATCGGCCAGGGCGTTGACCTGGTCCGGCGGCAGGCCCAGGGCCTTGGCCACATCGCGCACCGCGCCGGCGCCGTGGTAGGTGCTGACCACCGCGGTCAGCGCGGCGCGGTGGCGGCCGTAACGCTGGAACACGTACTGCAGGACTTCCTCGCGGCGATCGTGCTCGAAGTCCACGTCGATATCCGGCGGCTCGTTGCGCTCGCGGGAGAGAAAACGCTCGAACAGCAGGGTCGAACGGTCCGGGTCGATCTCGGTGATGCCCAGGGCGAAACACACCACCGAGTTGGCCGCCGAGCCCCGGCCCTGGCAGAGGATCGACTGGCCGCGGGCAAAGTTGACGATGTCGTGCACCGTGAGGAAATAGCTCTCGTACCCCAGCTCGGTGATCAGTTCCAGCTCATCGTCGATCTGCTTGAGCACCTTGGGCTTGGCGCCCCCGGGCCAGCGCTTGACGATGCCGCGCTCGGTCAGCTCGCGCAGCCAGCTGGCCGGCGTCTGCCCTTGGGGCACCAGTTCCCGGGGGTACTGGTAGTGCAACTGCCCGAGGTCGAAATGGCAGCGCTCGGCAATCCTCAGCGACTCCTCCAGCAAGGCCGGCGGATACAGCCCGCGCAAGGCCTCGAGGCTGCGCAAATGCCGTTCGCCATTGGGGTGCAGGCGCTGGCCGGCCTCGGCCACCCGCACGTGATGGCGGATCGCGGTCATGGTGTCCTGCAAGGCCCGCCGCCCACGCACATGCATATGCACATCGCCGCAGGCCACGGCGGCAATGCCCAGCCCGCGGGCCAGCGCCAGCGACTCGCCCAGGCGCCGCTGATCGTCCTGGCCACAGTGCAGCTCCACGGCCAGCCATAGCCGGTCGGCGAACACCTGCTGCAACCAGCGCCCCGCTTCTTGCTGCTCACCCTCTGGTTGACCGTCCGCCAGCCACAGGACCAGCAGCCCCGGCAAGGGTTGTTCGAAGTCTTCGCGCAGCAGCTGGTACTGGCCCTTCTGCGCCCGGCGCCGGCCACGGGTGATCAGCCGACACAGGCCCTGGTAACCCTCCAGGCTCTCCACCAGCAACACCAGCCTCGGGCCGTCGTCGAGGCGCATTTCGCTGCCGACGATCAGCGCCAGGTTGCTGTCCCTGGAGGCCTGCCAGGCCCGGACGATGCCGGCCAGGCTGCATTCGTCGGTAATCGCCAGGGCCTGGTAGCCCTGGGCCGCCGCCCGCTCGAACAGCTCGCGGGCACTGGAGGCACCGCGCTGGAAACTGAAGTTCGACAGGCAGTGCAGTTCGGCGTAGCCCTTCATGCGAACCAGCCCTGCAACAGCAAGGGCCCCGCCTCGCCCACCGGGCGATATGCCCAGCCCTGCTGGCCGCCGCGGGTTTCGATCAGGTAATAGTCGCGGCGCACGTCGCCGCCGTCCCACCAGCCGGACTCGATGCGCTCCGGCCCCATGAGGATGCGCGCCGCCCCCTCCGCCAGCACCAGCGGCTCGCGCAGCAGCCAGCCCGGGCGCCGGGGCCCGGGCAGCAGCGGGCAGGCCTGGCTGTCGCCGACCGGCTGCCAGCTGCATTCGGGGCGGTGGTCCGAGTGGAAGCGCAAGCCATGCACCGCCTCGTCCCCCAGGCGGGCGCGCAGGCGCTCGCGCAGTTGCTCCCAGGGCAGGGATTGCTGCAGGCGCTCGTCGAACAGCTCGCGGTGCTGCGGCACGAAGCGCGGCAAATCCTCGGCCACCAGGCGCACGCCACGCACCGGCGCCGGCACCTGGATTTGCTCCAGGCGCCCGCGCGCCAGTTCGAACAGCATCCCCGGCTCGCGCTCGGCGCTGAGCAGGCCGACCTTGACCAGGGTGTCGGGCAGCTCGACATGCTCCAGGTGCAGCTCGAAGCGCTGCACCCCGCTGTCACGGCCACAGAGAAACGCCGCCAGATCGCAGGTCAGGCGGCGCAGGGGAAACAGCAGGGCCTGATGAGACAGCACGTCGAAATTCAATTCGATGCGCAGATCGAAACGGTCCGGCGGCTGATAGAACGCCAGCGCCAGGGAGCGCTCGCCCAACAAAGTATCCAGGTGCTTGAGCAGGCCCGCGTCGAAACGCCGGGCCAGGGTGTCCCGCGGCAGCCCACGCACCTGGGCGAAGGTGCGCAGGCCCATGCGCGACAAGGCTGTGGCCGTGCCCGGCGGCAGGCCGAGACGCTCCACGGGCATGCGCCCCAGGGCCTGGCGCAATTGCTCCAGGTCGGTCACCGCCAGCCCGTCGTAGGCATTGGCCAGCACCCGGGCCGCCGCCGGATTCGGCGCGCTGACGATGCGGTGGCGAAAACCCAGCTCGTCCAGCTCCTGGCGCAGGCGCGCCTCCAGCTGTGGCCAGGGGCCGAACAGGCCCAGGCTCGACTCGATCTCGAACACCAGGGTGCGCGGGTAATGCACGCTGACCTGGGAGCTGAAGCGGTAGGCCCAGGCCGCGAGAAACTGCTGCCAGCGGGCGATTTCCTCGGTGTCGTATTCGGCGCTGGCGAAGTCCTTGCTCAGGGCCTGGGCGGCGGTCAACGACTGCCCGGGGCGCAACCCCAGCTCGCGGCCCGCGGCATTCACCGCCTGGATCACCCGGCGCTGCGGCGTCCCGCTGAGCAGCGCCAGCGCGGCCTCCGGTTCGGGGCGCTGGCGCAGCGCCGCGTCCAGCGCCAATTGCGGGAACAGAATACAGACCCAGCGCATGGCAACCTCAGGGCCCCGGGGCGAAGGCGATCGGCGCCGAATGGGCCAGGCCGCCACGGCACTTGAGCACCCGCAGCTGCGCCGGCCGCGCCTCCACGACAAGGCGCAGGGCCGCCGGCGAAGGGTTGATGGCGTCCTTGAGGGAGCGGTAGGCAAAGGCCAGGGTCTGGCCGGTCTCGGCCGCCACCTGCAAACGCCGCAAGGCGCGGTCGTCGGCCTGTTGCGGCCAGCACAGCACGGCCCCGCAACTGCCCGAACGCAGGCATTGCTCGGCGGCCCACAGGGCATCCCGCTCGCCGGCCTGGATCACCGCCAACTGGCGCAGGTCGACCCCGGCGCTCTGCCAGGCCTGGGGATACGGCACATGGGGCGGCGCCACCAGCACGATGCGTTCGCCGGCGGCCGAGAGCCGGGCCAGGGTCGGCCACAGCAGTTGCAGCTCGCCGACCCCCTGGGCGGCGATGAGGATTTCCGTCAGCGCCGCTTCCGGCCAGCCGCCGCCGGGCAAGGCCGCATCCAGCATGGCGTGGCCGGTGGGTTGCGGGCTGGCCGCGGGCGCCGTCGGGCGGCCCTTCCACACCCGGCCGGCATTGAACAGCGTCTCCAGTGCCACGACAGCGCCCATCAGCCTTGCCTCACCAGGCCACAGAACACCCCTTCGATGGCCAGGTCGCGGTCCTCGCCGATCAGGATCGGCGCATAGGCCGGGTTGCGCGGCAGCAGGCGCACGCCATCGGCCAGGCGTTCGAAACGCTTGATGGTGACCTCGCCGTCCAGCCGCGCCACCACGATCTGGCCGTTGCGCACCTCGCTGTCGCGGCGTACCGCCACCAGGTCGCCGTCGAGGATGCCGTCCTCGATCATCGAGTCGCCCTGGACCCGCAGCAGGTAATCGGGGGTACGGGAAAACAGCGCCGGGTCGAGCAGCAAGCGGCTGTGCACCTCGGCATCGGCGCCGATCGGCAGGCCGGCGGCGACCCGGCCGAGCACCGGAATGTCGAGCAGTTCGGGGCGCGGCGGCTGGTTGAGCAGGCGGATGCCCCGGGCCTGGTTGGGGTTGACCTCGATGAAGCCGGCTTCGGTCAAGGCCACGACATGCTTGCGCGCCACGCTGCGCGAGGCGAAGCCGAAGGCCTCGCTGATTTCAGCGAGGCTCGGGGGCTGGCCATGTTCGGCGATGCGCTCGCGGATAAAGGTCAGGATGGCACTGCGGCGGGGAGATAAAGTGGTCATGGAGTACATTTGTACTCCACCCGGGTTTTCCTGACAAGAACCGCCAGTCAGCCCAGGCCACGGCTCGCCAGGAACGCGCTGATGTAATCGATGAACGCCAGCACCTTGGCCGTGGCCCGCCGGTGGCTGGGGTAGACCGCGAGGATGTGCGGCCCGAAGCAGTCGGGGTCGATGGCGTAGTCGGCCATCACCCGCACCAGGCGGCCGTCGGCCAGGTAAGGCGCGGCGCTCCACAACGGGGTGTGCAGCAGCCCGCGCCCGGCCAGGGCATTGGCCAGCAGCAGGTCGTAATTGTCGCTGCGCAAGCGTGGCGCCCGAGGTTGCAGCAGGCTCAGGCGCTGCCCGTCCCGTTCGACCCACCAGAACTCGCGGCTGAGCAAGGGATGGCGATAGAGCAGCCATTCGTGTTCATCCAGGGTCTGCGGCGTCACCGCCACACCCTTGCGCGCCAGGTACGCCGGGCTGGCGCACAGGGCCAGGCAATTGCTGCCGACCACCCGGGCGATCAGCCCCGGCAGGTCGTCATGGCCTTCGCGCAGGGCCAGGTCGTAGCCGCTTTCCAGCAGGTTGACGAACTCGTCGCACAGGTCCACCTGTAGGTCGATCTGCGGGTACTGCTCGAGGAAACCGCCACACACCTGGTCGAGAAAGGCCTGTCCATAGGCCAGCGGCGCGGTGATCTTCAGGTTGCCGCGCAGGCCATGCTGCAACTGCTCGATTTCCTCGCCGGCCTCCTCCAGCCGCTGCAGGACCTGGCGCGCGGTGTCCAGATAGAGCCGCCCCACTTCCGTCAGCAGGATCCGTCGGGTGCTGCGCTCGAACAAGCGCGCGCCCAGCTCGACCTCCAGGTGATTGACCGCCTTGGTCAGGGCCGAGGGGGTCTTGCCCAACTGCTCGGCGGCGCGGCTGAAACTGCCCAGCTGCGCGGTGACCACGAACATTTTCAGTGCACTCAACTTGTCCATGCTTTTTCCATTCAGGCAAAAACGTTTTTCGTCAGCGAGGCGTTCTGTCGGCTCTGGCAAGCCAATAAGCTGGCCATCAGACGCAATAACAAGGAAATACTCAATGAAAAGATTCATCCCGAATCTGCTGACGATTGCAGTGAGTTTTGCCTCAATGGAAGCCATGGCCGCCACCGATCTGGTGCTGTTCAACGGCCAGGTGTTCACCGCCGACCGCGCCCAACCCAAGGCCCAGGCCCTGGCGGTGGCCGACGGCAAGGTGCTGCAGGTGGGCAGCGACGCGCAGATCAAGGCCCTGATCGAAACCGGCACCCGGGTCATCGACCTGGGCGGCAAGACCCTGATGCCCGGCCTGATCGACAGCCATTCCCACGCGATCTTCGGCGGCCTGGAAATGACCTCGGCCAACATGCAGGACGAGGTGGTCGGCCTCGACGAGCTGGAGAAAAAGCTGCGTGCCTGGCGCGACGACGGCAAGGCCAGGCATGGCGATGTGCTCAGCATCGCCGGCATGAGCTCGGCCTACTGGGCCCAGGCCGAAGCCCTGGGCCAGCGCTTCAACGCCGGCGAATGGGCCAGGGTTCCGGTGGTGTTCACCGGCAGCGATCACCATACCGCCTGGGCCAACAATGCGATGCTCGAGCGCGCCGGCATCGACGCCGCCCTGCTCAAGAACCTGCCGCAGGCCGAGCGCGACACCATCGGCAAGCTCGCCGACGGCCGCCCCAACGGCTTCCTGGTGGACGCCGGCTGGGACCGGGTCGCGGCGAAAATGCCGGTGCCCAGCAGCGCCGCCCTGCTCAACGCGGCGCAATCGGCGGTGCGCTACAACAACAGCCTGGGCATCACCGCCTGGATGGACCCGGCAGCCAACGCGGCTCCCGGCGAGGCGGTATTCGCCCTCAAGCCCACCGCCCAGACCGTCGGTGTGCTGCCGGCCTACAAGGCCCTGGCCGAGAGCGGTGGCATGAGTGCCCACGTCGCCGCGCTGCTGGTGGCCAACCCGAAAAGCCTTCCTGCCGACCTCGACGCACTGGAGCAGGTGCGCCAGCAATTCCAGGGCATTGCCAACCTGACCCTGCCCGGGGTCAAGATCTTCGCCGACGGGGTGATCGAGTACCCGGCCCAGAGCGCGGCGATGATCGATCCCTACAGCAACTCGCACAAACAGGGCGAACTGCTGATCGATCCCGAGCATTTCGGCGAACTGGTCAGCGCCATCGACCAGCGCGGCTGGCGGGTGCACATCCATGCGATCGGCGACCGCGCGGTGCGCGAATCCCTCAACGGCATCGCCCAGGCGCGCAAGGACCGCCAGAGCGGCATCGCCCACTCCATCACCCACCTGCAGATGGTCAACCCGAAAGAGTTCGCCCGCTTCAAGCCGCTGGGGGTCATCGCCTCGATGCAACTGCTGTGGGCCTCGGCCGACGACTACACCCTGGACATGATCAAGCCCTACGTCAGCGCCCTGGCCTTCCGTTACCAGTACCCGGCGCATTCCCTGCTCAAGCAGGGCGCGACCCTCGCCGGGGCTAGCGACTGGCCGGTGTCCTCGCCCAACCCGTGGAACGCCATCGCCCAGGCCATCACCCGCAAGGGGCCGCTGGGGGTGCTCAACGCCGACGAGCGCCTGGACCGCGAAACCATGTTCTACGCCTACACCCTCAATGCCGCCCGCGCCATCGGCCTGGAGCAACGGATCGGCTCGCTGAGCGCCGGCAAACAGGCCGATTTCATCGTGCTGGACCGCGACGTGTTCAAGGTCGACGAAAAGGCCCTGCACGAAACCCAGGTGCTGCAGACCTGGTTCGCCGGCCGCGAAGTCTACGCCCGGCCTCTCTAACCCGATCCGTCTGAAAACCAGCTGATCCACTGCCCGCCCCCATGTCCTTGCGCACATGGGGCCGGCGCAGCCTTGCCCGAAACCTGCCCATAACAATCACAACAATACGGGACGCCCACATGAAGACCCTCAGCCTGTTCGCCATCGGTGCCTTGAGCCTGTTGCCCCCGGGCAGCCAGGCCCTGCCCCTGACCGATGACGTTGCCGTGGAACTGGAACTGACCCTGGCCAGCGACTACCGCACCCGCGGCATTTCCCAGACCCAGAACGACCCCGCCGCGCAGGCCGCCGCGACCCTGCTGCACAGCAGCGGCCTGTACCTCGGTGCCTGGACCTCCAACGTCGATTTCGGCGGCGGCCTGAAGACCCGCCAGGAAGTCGACTACTACGCCGGCTGGCTGTGGCAGGCCAGCGACGCGGTCAGCCTCGACCTGGGCTACCTCAAGTACAGCTACCCCAGGGAAGGGCAATTCAACCAGAGCGAGGTCTACGGGATTTTCAGCGTCTACGGGTTCAGCCTGGCGGCCTATTACTCCAACGATGCGCCGGGCATCGACAGCCAGCAGAGCACCCTGTACCGCTACCTCGGCTACGAAACCGAGCTGCCCCTGGGCCTGGGCTTGAAGCTGCGTTACGGCGAGATGGACTTCAAGGACCCGCGGCTGATCTCGGCCTCGGGCCAGGGCGAGGATGCCTACCACGAATGGGAAGCCAGATTGACCCGTGAAGTGGCGGGCGTGGTGCTGGGTCTGAGCTATATCGATACCGACCTGTCGAAAAGCCAGTGCACCGGCAATTACGGGTTCAGCGACCTGTGTGGCGCGACCTGGGTCGCCAGTGCCAGGAAGACCTTCTGAATCCCGCGGGCGCTGGTCGGCGTGAGCCGATACGAAAAACAGCGCCCTTTCGACATTTTTTTTACCAATCCCTCTCTATAGTCGGCAGTGCAACTGCTGGTGCCTTCATCGCAGGTAGAGGAACGAACTGAAATGGTCTTGGGCAAAGGACTGCGATTCGCGTCAATCACATCGACCCGCCTGGTGCTGCTGTTTTCCCTGGCGCTGGTGCTGCTCTACAACTTCGCCACCTGGCACGCGCTGGGCAACCTGATCAGTCTGCAAGGCCTGCACAAGCTGGTGTTCTTCGCTTCCTTCGGGCTGTTCCTGTGGGCCGCCATCACCCTGCTGCTGACCCTGGTGTCCTTCCGCTGGACCCTCAAGCCAGCGCTGACCCTGGTGGCCCTGACCTCGGCCGCCGCCGCATATTTCATGAACCAGTACGGCATCACCATCGACACGGTGATGGTGCAGAACGTGTTCGAGACCAACCCGGACGAAGCCGCCGCGCTGTTCAATTTCAAGCTGCTGGGCTACCTGCTGGTGCTGGGCCTGCTGCCGGTGGTGCTGATCTGGCGCACCCCGGTGCGCTACCGGCCGTTCTTTCGCGGCCTGCTGAACAAGCTGCTGGTGATCGCCGGCTGTGTGCTGGTGATCGCGGTCTCGGTCGGCGCCTTCTATTCCACCTACGCGCCGATCTTTCGCGAAGAAGACAAGCTGACCCACTTCATCAACCCGACCAACTACATTTACGCCCTCGGCAAATACGCCAAGCAGAGCCTGGGGATCAAGCAACACCTGGTGATCCAGCCGATCGGCCAGGACGCGGCGATGAGCGCCCAGGCCAGCACCCGGGAGAAGAAGTCGCTGATGATCCTGGTGGTCGGCGAGACCGCCCGCGCCGACCATTTCTCCCTCAACGGCTATGCTCGCGACACCAACCCGGAGCTGGCCAGGCTGGACATCCTCAACTTCACCCAGGTGCACTCCTGCGGCACCTCGACCGCGGTCTCGGTGCCGTGCATGTTCTCGATGTTTCCCCGCGAGGACTACAGCGACAAGAAGGGCAAGACCTACGAAGGCCTGCTGGATGTGCTGCAACGGGCCGGCGTGCAGGTGCTGTGGCTGGACAACAACAGCGACTGCAAGGGCACCTGCCTGCGGGTGCCGAACCGCGACATTCCCAAGACCCAGCCGAGCCCCTTCTGCGACGGCAAGAACTGCCTGGACGAAGCCCTGCTGGTGGACCTGCAGCAGTACATCGACCGCCTCGGCGACAACGCGATCATCGTCCTGCACGCCGACGGCAGCCACGGTCCGGAGTACTACGAGCGCTACCCGAAGAGCCTGGAGCGCTTCACCCCGATCTGCCACACCAACCAGCTGGGCAGTTGCAGCAGCGAGGAACTGGTGAACGTCTACGACAACACCCTCCTCTACACCGACCACTTCCTGGCCCGGGTCATCGAGCTGCTCAAGCACAACCAGCAACGCTTCGACACCTCGATGCTGTACGTCTCCGACCATGGCGAGTCCCTCGGCGAAAACGGCCTGTACCTGCACGCCGCGCCCTACGCCCTGGCGCCGCAGGCGCAGACCCATGTGCCGATGCTGATGTGGTTCGGCCAGCAGGCCCTGAATGACCTGGGCATCCAGCGCGACTGCCTGCAAGGCAAGAGCGGCGAGCCGGACCTGAGCCACGACAACCTGTTCCACTCGGTGCTCGGGCTGTTCGAGGTCAAGACCAGCCTGTACCAGCCGCAGCTGGACATCTTCCATTCGTGCCGGCCGAACATGACCGCGGCGCACTAGCGCCGCTGGATAGCGCTTGGCTTCTGTAGGAGCGAACGGGCGGCGATCCGACTTGCTCGCGAAGGCCGCGACGCGGGGTATCTGATACACCGCGTTATCGTTCATCGCGAGCAAGCTGCGCTCCTACAGAAGAAGATCGCGCACGTTCCGTAGGGTCTAACCGCGCTTGAGGATCAGGTCCATGACCCGGTCGGTTTTCACCGCCTCGGCGGCCAGGGCAGGATGCTGCACTTGGCCACGGATATGGGCGTTCATGCCCAGCACGTGATGCCACTGGATGTGCTCGGGGTTGTCGATGAACAGGCTCAGCTGTTCATCGGCGTCCAAGTGCAGCGGATGCTCGTCGAACACCGAGAAAGCGATACGCCCCTGGCTGCCGATGATCTCCACCCGGTCCAGCCGACGGTCCGCGACGAAGTTCCAGGCCCCCGTGCCCAGGGCGCCGCAGGCGAAGCGCCAGCTGGCGCTCACCGCGTCCTCGGCGCTGTACAGCCCGGCCTGCCGCGCGGTGAAACCGGCAACCTCGGTGATGTCCCCCAGCAGATACTGGAACAGGTCCAGGCCGTGGCTCGCCAGGTCGGCGAAATAGCCGCCGCCGGCGATCCGGGGGTCGGTACGCCAATTGCGGCCGCCATTGCGATCGGCCTCGGACGGCGCCTTGGTCAGGGTCCAGCTCAGGTGGCGCACTTCACCGATGCGCCCGTCCCGCAGCCATTGCCGCACCTGCTGGAAGCGCGGCAGGGAACGGCGGTAATAGGACACGAACAGGTGCAAGCCGGCCCGCTGGAAAACCTGCTGCATCTCCAGGCTTTGCGCGGCGTTCAACGCCATCGGTTTTTCCACGCAGCAGTGCTTGCCGGCGGCGGCCACCCGCAAGCTGTAGGCGTGGTGACTGTCGGGCGGCGTGGCGATGTACACCGCGTCCACCTCGGGGTCGTCGATCAGCGCCTGGGCATCGGTGTAGAAACGCGCGATGCCGTGGCGCGCCGCATAGTCCCGCACCGCTTCCAGGCGCCGGCCCATCACCGCCACCAGGGCCGAGCCCGGTGCCTTGTAGAAGGCCGGGCCGCTCTTGCGCTCGGTGACGCTGCCACAACCGATCATGCCCCAGCGCACAGGCGGCATGCCTTCTCCTGCGGTGCCCATGGGCCGGTCAGACCGCTTGCAGGGCGCGCAGGTCGAGGCGGCCGTCCAGCAGCGGCGGGCACCAGTAGTAGCCGCCGGTGATCGGCCGGCTCATGCGATACAGGCCGTCGACGATGCCGTCTTCCAGGCCGCTCATGCGTCGCAGCTGGACTTCGAAGGCCTGGAGGCTGTGGCCGAAGGCGAGGAACATCAGGCCGCCCTTGTCGCCTTCGATCCACGGCATCGAACGGCGCACCATAAAGGCCTCGGGGGTGAAGCTCTCCTGGGCGGTGCGCTTGACGTGGGCCGAGGCCGGCGCGTCGTCCAGCTCTTCGTTGTCGCTCAGGCGGCGGCCGATGATGTTGTCGCGCTCCTCCTGATGCATCGCGGCAAAGCCCTTGAAGTCGTGCTGCCATTGCTGGATCGCGGCGAAGCTGCCACCGCGCAGGCCGTCGCTGCCGTCGGCCAGGGCCGCGGAAACTGCCTCTTCATCGTGGGGGTTTTCGGTGCCGTCCTCGTAACCGGTCAGGTCGTGGCCGGTCTTGTGGCGGAAGGCTTCGTTCATCTGCACCAGGCGCAGCGCCGGGGCCAGGGCGGCCGCCAGGGCGTTGCCGCGGTGCAGCAGCTCGCCGCGGTCTTCGCCATGCAGCCAGACCCACAGCGCATGCTGGGTCGAAGGGTTGTCGACGCCGACGCCGGTCAGCGCCGGGAAGGCCTTGAGCCCCTGTACGCGGGCGCCCAGCGCCTTGACCAGCGACGCGCCAAACCCTGCCACCGCCGTTTTCCCGTCCACCAGCGTCAGCAGACGATCGATCGCCGCCGGCAGCGCCTCGATGGATTCGAGGGCGAAAAACAGGTGACGAGCCTGGCTCGGAACGGGGGTGGCAAGAATGCCCGGCTGGTAGTAACTCATAGCGACTCCTTGAAGAAAGCCCGGAGTTTACCCGGAGCACCACAATTTGTGGGGGTTTAGACACCCATGAAGTGATGCGGTGAATGGCCACGCCCCTGCCCTACGCCTGACCGCCCTCCTCCCGATAGGCACTGGGGCTGAGGCCGGTCCAGCGCTTGAACGCCCGGCGAAAACTGCGCACGTCGCTGTAGCCCACCGCCTCGGTGATGCGCTCGATGGACAGCTGCGGGTTGGCCAGCAGGCTCAGGGTGCGCGCCCGGCGCACCTGCTCCAGCAATGCGTCGAAGGTCAGGTCGTGCTCGCTCAGGCGCCGGCGCAGGGTGCGCCCGCTCATGTTCAGGTCGCTGGCGACCTGGTCGATATGGCTGCCCTGGGTCAGGTCGCGGGAGATGGCCCGCTCCACCGCCTGGATCAGGTCCAGCTTGCGGTGCACCTGGGCGCTTTCCAGTTCCAGCAGCTTGAGCGCCTGGCGCAGGGCCACGGCGTGGTGGTTGGGCAGGCGCGTATCAAGCCATTCGCCGGCGATGACCATGCGGTTGTGCAGGCAGCCGAAGTGCACGTCGGGCCCCAGCAGGCGCTGGTACTCGTCCTGATAGGCCGGGGCGGCGTGCATGAACTCGACCCGCAGCGCCTTGAAATCGGCGCCGACCAGGGCGCGGCCATAGACCGGCAGGCTGGCGAAGAACTCTTCGACGGCAAAGATCTGCACCTCGCTGTAGGGCAGCCGGCATTCGGCCTCGACGAAAAACTCGTCGCCCTGCTGCCGTACCGTGCAGCTGACAATGCCGCCCGAGGTGTGCTGGTGGCGGATGCCGATGTCGAAGGCATCGCGCAGGGTCTTGCACAGCGACAGCACATGCCCCAGCAGGCCCAGGGTGCCGAGCACGTTCTGATGCCCGACCCACAGGCCCAGGCCCTGTCGGGGCAAGGCCTTGAGCGCGCGCTGGATCATCGCCACGGCCTGGCGGTAGGAGATGCGTTGCGCAGGGTCCTGCAGGTCGTCGAGGGTAAAGCCCAGGCCGCGGCACAGGGCGTGCGGGTCGACGCCGTGGCTGCCGGCGACTTCGGCCAGGGTCTGCAACAAAAAGGGCGACACCAGGGCCAGTTGGTACTGTGGATCGACGGCTTTCGTCTGCATGGGCATCGGGTCCCGAGCCGGTTCGGCTGCAATGCTTATTCTGGTTATGCGCCCCGCTCCCATCACCGCCAGGGCGAGGCGAGCGCCCGCTCAGCATAGCGTTTTCCGCTCGCGTTCACGCAAGGATGTAACAAGTCATTGCAGGCTGGCCGCGAAAGTCCCCCTCAGTGGCCGCCAATACCCTGCCTCCCCGGGCGTCGAAGGCTTATTCCTATGGGGCGGCCGGAAACCGGCCCACTGCGCGCCCACTGACAATAATAAGAGCCCGAACATGAATTCGACCCGCACCCCTCTCCCCCGGCGCCTCGCCGCCAGCCTGGCCTGCCTCGCCGCCCTGCCCACCCTGGCCCCGGCCAGCGAATCCGGGGTCGACAATATCGGCCCCGGCACCGACGGTTTTTTCATCCTGCCGCTGGACGTCAACGGCCTGCCGGACCACATGTTCGCCTTCAACCTGTATTACAACCACTACGAAGCGCGGAAGCTGAATATCAGCTCCCTGGGCGGCAAGGTACCGGACGTGCGGATCGTCTCCGACGCGATCATTCCCCGCCTCGACTACCTGAGCCCGCTGCGGGTATTCGGCGGGCGCCTCGGCGGCTACGTGGCGCAGCCCTATCTGCGCCAGCAGGTGGGGGTCTTCGGCCTCAAGGACCAGCGCGAAAGCATGGGCGACACCACCATCGCGCCGATCATCCTGTGGGACCTGGGCAAGAACCTGACCCTGGGCGCCGCCGTGGAAATCACCATTCCCACCGGCAAGTACGACGCGACGCGCCTGGCCAACACCAGCAACAACTTCTACACCTACAAGCCGCTGGTTTCGGTGACCTGGCTGCCGACCCCGCGCACCGAGCTGTCGCTGAAGACCACCTACAGCTTCAACGAGGAAAACCACGCCACCGACTACAAGTCCGGGCAGATTTTCCATTTCGACTATTCCGCCAGCTATAAGGTGACCGACAACCTGAGCCTGGGGCTCAACGGCTACTACCTGAAGCAGACCAGCGACGACAAACAGTACGGGCGCACCGTGCAGTTTCTCGGCGAGGACGTGGACGACGGCGTGCGCGGCCAAGTGTTCGCCATCGGCCCGGCGCTGTACCTGACCTTCCTCAAGTACGCCAGCGCGGAGATCCGCTGGACCAAGGAGTTCGACGTGGAGAACCGCCCCGAGGGCGAGATGCTGTGGGCCAAGCTGACGATTCCGTTCTCTTTGTAATGGAGGAGCGCAGCTTGCGCGCGATGAACGATAACGCGGTGGTTCAGACATTCCGCGTCACGGTCATCGCGGGCAAGTCGGATCGCCGCCCGCTCGCTCCTACAGAAGAAGGACGCGCCTGCTCGATTGCCCGCGATGAGGCCCTCGGCAGCAGCGCAAAAACCTAGCTGTAGACCGGCCAGCGCTCGACGATCCGCCCACCGCGCACCGCCAGCAGGTCGCCGAATTGCAGCAGCAGCGCTTCGCTCTGCATCGGCCGCAGGAACACCTGGTCGTCCGGTCCCAGGCCCACGGCGGGCGAGCCGTTGACCATCTCCTGGTTGGAACTGCGGCCGAACAGACCGTTGCTTTGCAGCCCCGCCGGCGACTCGAACTCGGCCTGCCAGTTGCCGCCGTAGATGAAGAATGTCTCGCGCTGGTTCGGGTCCCACCAGGCCAACAGTTTCGACTTGTCGTCCAGCGCCGGGATGCGCACCGGGCCAGTGTTTTTCAGCACCGGGGTAGCGATGTAGGCTGCGGGCCGATGTTCGCTGAGGGATGGCAGGTCGTAATGGGTCGGCTTGAGCATCGCCGTGCCCACCGACACCTCGCTGCTCAACTGTTCCCGCTCATGCATGCGGTAGCTGGGGCTGCCGGCGGTATTGAGAGTCAGCCCCGGCTGCCAGAGCGCCGGATGGCGTTGCCGAGTGAAGTCCACGGCGCTCTGGTAGCGCTGCATGACCTTGGCGAACAGCGCTTCGGGCGAGCCGAGAATGCCCGGCACGCCCATGCCGACAAAGGGGTCGTAGCCCATGAAACCGGCGAACTCCAGGTGTTGGGGGTTGGCCGCGATCAGGGTCAGCAGCGGCCCCAGGCCGCTGCTGTCCTTCACCCCACCGCGGTGCAGGCCGACGTCCAGCTCGATATTGATCCGCAGCCGGGTGCCCAGGCCGCGGGCCAGGGCCAGGTATTGCTGCAATCGTTCCGGGGTGTCGATCAGCCATTGCAACTGCCGGGCCGGGTCGAACCGGCCTTTGTGGTCCTGGTAGAACAGCTCGGCCGAACGCACCGGCAGCGGCTTGCCCAGCAGGATATCGGCCTCGGGAAAACGCAGGGCATCGTGATTGAGGAACGGCTGGTGGAACGACATCAGGCGCTGGGTGCCGGCACGCTGGCCGATGTACGCCAGCAGCCCCGGCGACGGCAGGGATTTCTCCACCAGCCGCAGCTGCTTGCCGCCGCGCTTGACCGACTGCAGCACCACATCGATGTTGTGGTCCAGGCGATCGAGGTCGATCAGCAGCACCGGGCGCATCGGGCCGTGGGCCTTGAGTTCCTGGTTCAGCGCGCGGAAATAGTCGCTGTAGGGCCCGCCCCGGTCGGCGGGCCGCAGCCAGGCCCCCACCCCCGCCAACAAGGCGCCGACACCCGCGGTACCGAGCAGGAAGTTGCGTCGATTCATGCTTTTTATCTCCCTTCAGACCACGCCCAGGATGGACGACAGGTGTGCATTGAGGAACTTGCCGCCGGGGTCCAGCGCTTCGCGCACCCGGGTGAATTCCCGCCAGCGCGGGTACAGCGCCTGCAACTGCCGGGCGTTGAGGCTGTGCAACTTGCCCCAGTGCGGGCGGCCGGCGTACTTCCAGAAGATCGGTTCGATGGCGGCGAAGAAGTTGTGGTGGTCCATGGCGTAGTGCTGGTGCACCGAGATCGAACAGCTGTCGCGGCCCTCGAACATGCTCAGGGCAATGTCGTCGGCCTGGACATAGCGGTACTCGATGGGAAACCAGGTGCGCAGGTCCTTGTCGCGGATCAGCTTGAGGATTTCCCGCAGGCAGGCCGGGCCGTGCTCGGCCGGCACCGAGTATTCCATTTCGTTGAAGCGCACGTTGCGCACGTTGGCGTAGACCTCGTAGGAGTCGCCGACCCGGTCGTCGAAACGGGCGAAATGCCGCAGGCTGTTGAGCAGGGTGCGGCGGGTTTCGGGAAAGTCGCTGAGGTATTTATCGAGGTTCTCGATCAGGCTGACGAACTCGTTGCCGCCCTCTTCGGCCGGGTCCACGGGCGGGGTCGCCGGGTCTTCGGTTTCATTCAGGGCGATCGACAGTGCGTAGTCGGAATGGGTGACCACCAGCATTTCCCAGTGCTGGTTCTCGCGGGTGTTTTTCGCCAGGTCTTCGAGCAGTTCCTCGGTCTTGGCGATCCACTGTTTTTCCCGCAGGCGATAGGCCGGGCGATTCTGCAGACGCACCCGGGTGGCCACGCCCAACACACCGAGGGAGACCCGCGCTGTGTTGAAGATTTCGGCGTTACGGCGGCTGTCGCAGTCCAGCACCTCGCCGCTGGCGGTCACCAGTTGCAGGCCGCACACCTGGGCCGAATAGGACTTGAAGCCGACGCCGGTGCCGTGGGTCGAGGTGGCGATGGCCCCGGCCAGGGTCTGGTAGTCGATGTCGGCCATGTTCGGCAGGGCCTGGCCGATCGCCTTGAGCGGCGCGCCCATGCGCGACATCGGCGTGCCGGCGGCGAACTCGGCCTGCAAGGTGGTGGCATCGTGGCTGAGCAGGCCGCTGAAAAAGCTCAGCGACAGCAGCGTGCCGTCGGTGGGCACCAGGGCGCTGAAGGAATGCCCCGAACCCACCGGGCGGATCTTGCCCGGGGTCTGGCGAATCACCTGCACCAGCTCGTCCAGGTCCTTGGGCGCCAGCCGCGCCAGGGGCAGGCAGCTTTGCGCGCCGGACCAGTTGCGCCAGGGAATCAGCCGGGGCGCCCGCGCCAGCTCGGCCAGCAGCGGGTTGCTGGCCAGCGCGCTGAAGGTCCCGGCCACTGCGGCGCGTTGCAGCAGCTGACGTCGTGTGAGGGGCATGCTCATGCCAGTGTCCTTGTGCCGGATTATTGGAGGTCTTGTGCGGACATGAAGCGGATCAGGCCGAGGAACTGCTCCTCGGAACACTGCATGCACAGGCCCATCGGCGGCATGCCGTGGTAGCCGTTGATGCTGTGGTCCAGCAGGGTGTCGGCGCCCTGGGCGATGCGCGGGCGCCAGGCCTGGATATCGCCGGTCAGCGGCGCGCCGGACGCCGGGTTGGCGTGGCAGAGTTTGCAGCTACTGTCGTAGATCCGCGCCAGCGCCGGATCGTCGGGCAGCTGTTGCAGGGTGGCCGCCGATGGCGGCGCGGGCTTGTCGCCGCAGGCCACCAGCAGCCCGCCCAGCGCCAGCCACAGGGCGACGCGCCCCAGGCGATACGGCGTGACGACGGATGAAAGCCGCAGCGAGGCAGTCGGTGCCGGCATGGTGTTCCTCTCGGGTGACGGTCGGGATCGACCCAGAGCCAACACTAAGCCAGGCGCGGCCACGGCCTGAGGGCATTGCGGGCCAGCGAGGGGGGCATCTGCGGCCAGGGGCAGACGCTTGCCCACGATGGGGGCGCCGCGGTTTACCGGTGGACCGCGTTATCGTTAACGGTTTTTCGCGGGCAAGCCTCGCTCCTACAGAAGCCCCCGCAATTCTGTAGGAGCGAGCGGGCGGCGATCCGACTTGCCCGCGATGAACGATAACGCGGGGGCCTGGGGACCGCCGCTACGCGGGCAATCGAGCAACAGCCGGCCGCTGCTGCTGGAGAACAACAGCCGGGGCTATTTGATGCGGTAATGGAAGGTGTTGCGCACCGCGGGCACCGACACCGCCTGGCCGTCGACGATGCGCGGCTGGTAGCGGAAGGTGTTGGCCGCCGCCAGCGAGGGGCGGATAAACAGCGGGTGGCAGCCATCGAGCACCTTGGGGTGCTCCACCTTGCCTTGCGGGTTGACGCTGTATTCCACGGTGCAGTCGCCCTCGATGTGCTTGTCCAGGGCGCGTTGCGGGTAGTCCGGGGCCTCCTTGCTCAGGGGCAGGTATTGACGGCTGTCGGCCGCGGCCTGGGCGGTTTGCTGCCGGGCGCGTTCGGCGGCCAGGCGGGCCTGTTCGGCGCGCTGCGCCTGTTGCTGTTGCGCCTGCTCCTGGGCCAGGCGCTGCTGCTCGGCTTCGCGGTTGCGCTTGTGGTTTTCCTGGCGCTCGTGCTGCTGGCGCTGCTGTTCGGCCAGCTGTTCGCGTTTCTTGTCTTCGACCCGTTTGCGCGCCAGGGCCGCCTGTTCGAGCTTGCGCGCCTGGAGCTGTGGATCGACAGCAGGCTTGACCGGCTCGACCGGAGCCGCGACCACCGGTTCTGGCGGTGCGGGTGTGGGTTCGACCACGGCCGGTGCAGGCTCGGGCGCTGGCGGCGGCAACATCACCAGCTGGGTACGCAACACCGCCGGCTGTTCGGCGGCCGGCGGCTCTACCGACCAGCCCGCCACCAGCAGCGCCAGCACCCCGGCGTGCAGCGCCACTGCCAGGGCCGCGGCCAGCGCATGGGACCGCCAGTGCCTGGGCGAGGGTTGCAGGGAGAATTCGTCGAAAGCCTGCCGTGGACTGTGCATGATCATCGCCGTCATTGCGGGGCCTCGGTCACCAGCCCCAGGTTGCTCACCCCGCCCTGCTGCAACGCCGCCATGGCCGCCACCACCAGGCCGTAACCGGCGTCCTGGTCGGCGCGGATGTAGACCTGGGTATCGCTGCGCGCGGCGACGATTTGCGCGACCTTGGTGCGCATCTCGTCGAGGTCCACCGCGCTGTCGGTCTGCTGCCGGGTATCCAGTTCGCCGCCGAGGTTCCAGTAGTAGCCGCCCTCGGCCTTCACCGACAGGGTCAGGATCTGCTGCCGGGTATCGGTGGCCAGGGCCTCGCTGGCGACCTTGGGCAGCTCGATCTTCACCCCCTGGGTGAGCATCGGCGCGGTGACCATGAAGATCACCAGCAGCACCAGCATCACGTCGATATAGGGCACCACGTTCATTTCGGCCTTGGGCCCATGCTTGCGTTGCGGCCTGACTAGCATCTGCACTCTCCTCTCAGGCCGCGACGGCCAGGTTCGACGACGCGCCGTGCAGCTGGCGATGCAGGCGCGCCTGCAGTTCGTTGCCGAAGGCGTAGTAGCGGGTCAGCAAGGTCTGGCCACGGGCGGCGAAGCGGTTGTAGGCGATCACCGCGGGAATCGCCGCGAACAGGCCGATGGCGGTGGCGATCAGCGCCTCGGCGATGCCCGGGGCCACGGTGGACAGGGTCGCCTGCTGCACCTGGGACAGGCCGAGGAAGGAATTCATGATCCCCCACACGGTGCCGAACAGGCCGATATAAGGGCTGACCGACCCCACCGTGGCGAGGAACTGCAGGCCTTTTTCCAGGCGGATTTCCTGCTCGCTGATGGCCACGTACAGCGTACGCTCCACCCCTTCGAGCACCACCCCGGCCGGGTTGCCACCCTGCTGGCGCAGCTGGCTGTAGGCCTGGAAACCGGCCTGGAAGATCGGCTCGACCCCGCCCTCGCCGTCCGCTCGTTGCTGGCTTTCGCGGTACAGCGGGGTGAGTTCGGCGCTGCCGCGAAAGCGCTGGATGAAGGCGTCGAGCTGGCGTTCGCTGCGCTTGAGCACGCTGCTGCGCTGGATGATCAGGTACCAGCTGAGCAACGACGCCAGCAACAGGGTGAGCATGACCGCCTTGACCAACAGGCTGGCATCGCTGATCAGCCCCCAGATGGTCATGTGTTCCAGTGTCGCCTGCATGATGAAACTCCTTTGCCTGTGCGCCCGGGCCGTCAATGCGCGACGGCGCCGGGGCTATTCGATGACATGTTGATGAACGGTTAATGACAGCTCAGGGCAGTTGCAGCGCCCTGGCCACCTCGGCCCAGGGCACGAACTTGAAGTTCTGGGTCTGCTCGGGCATGCGCTTGCGGCCGTCCTGGACCACCAGCAAGCCCTGGCTCCAGGGCCCGCCGAGGTTGGCCGAGGTGACCTCCAGGCCATCGGTTTCCGACGCCCCGTCGATGCCCGCGGCGGCATTCAGGCCGACCCGGAATGCCCCGCGGGAGGCGAACGGCGGCTCGGCGTCGAGCAGCACATAGCTGTCGTTGCCCTGGCTGGAAATCACCAGGTAGTCATGCGTCTCGCTCTGGTACAGCGCCAGGCCCTCGACATCGGCATGCAGCTGCGGGCCGACCTTGATCACGCTGGCGAGCTTGGCCGGCTGGTCGGCGCGGGCATCCACCGCCCACACGCCAACATCTTCCTCGCCGAGGAACAGGCGCTGGCGCTGATCGTCGGCGACACAGCCTTCCGGCTGGCTGTCGACCTTGAACTGGCGCACCAGCTCGCCCTGGACCCGGCCATCGGGGGCGCTCAGGCGGTATTGCAGGAAGCGGCCGTCCTTGCCGTTGGCAAAGGCATACAGCTCGCCGCTGGCCGGCTGGAACAGGCAGATACCGTAGATTTCCTTGAGCGGCGTGGGGATCTCCCCGGCTTCGCGCAGCTCGCCGCTGGCGCGATCGATGCTGAACAGGCTGAGGCTGTTGTGATCGCGGTTGCTCGCCACCGCCAGATCGACCACCTGGGTGCCCAGCTTGAAATTCGCCCGCAGGTCGACGTTATTCAGCCGCCCCACCGGCAACTCCTGGAGCAACTTGCCTTGCAGGTCGTAGGCCAGCAGCCCCTGCTTCTTGTTGGTGCCCAGCACCCGGCTCAGCGCCGGCTGGCGCGGATGAATCCAGATCGCCGGGTCATCCGCCGCATCGCCCTGGCGCCCCACCGGCTCGCTCTGGCTCAGGGCCGGCACATTCGGCAGCACCGGCGCCAGCGGCACCGGGGTGGCCTGCCAGTCCAGCCGGCCCTGGTAGATCTGCCCGTCGTCATCGTCGCGCACCAGCACTTGCAGGCCCTTGGCGCTGGCCTGCACGGCGAGGTTTTCCGGCTCCTTCAGGCCGGGCAAGCTCAGGTTGGCCCTGGGCGACCAGCCTTCGCCCTGTTGTTGGTCGCCCTGCTGATAAAGGTGCAGCCGCGCCGCCTTGGGGTCGAGCGCCAGCACGCCGCCCGGCACCAGGGCCATGGCGCCGGCGGCCTTGGCGATGTCGCCGAAGGGCGCGCGCATGGCCACCGGCCGCCGCTCGACCTCGGCTTCGGGGTGCGCCGGGTAGGCCCACCAGCCGACGTTCTCTTCGTTGACCAGCAATTGATTGGCACCATCGTCCACCTGGCAGAACTGCGCCGCCGGCGGCAGCGGTACGCCGCGTACCCGTTGCGCCGTGGCGCTCAGCCGGACGCCAGCGCCCACCAGCCATTGCTCGCCCTTGCCCTCCTCACCCACCAGGAACAGGAACAGGTTGCTGGCCTCGTCGCGGTACAGGCACAGGCCGTTGACCGGGAAGTCCCGCGCCGGCAGGTACAGCGGCTGGCCCCATTGGCGGCTCTGTGGATCGAGGCTGACCAGCAGCGCCTGCTGGCGATCGTTGTCCAGGCTCGCGACCAGCACCTGGCGGCCGGCGGCGCGGGTATCCAGGCTGCTGAAGTTGCCTTTGAAGCGAGCCAGCTCGATCCCCTCGGCATCCAGCAATAGCAGGCCGTCACGGTTGCTCGCGGCGAGGCGCTCGGAGCCGTTGGGCAGGAAGGTGATGGCATCTGCCTCAAGTGCCGGTGCCCAAGGGCGCAGAGCCAGATCGGCGGCCATCGTCTGGCCGCAGGTCAACGCAGCCATCAACAGGTACAGGTAGGAACTTCTCATGAACAGGCAAAATCCTTGTCAGGCAAACCGCCCTCTGTAGGAGCGAGCTTGCTCGCGAAAAACCTCAAGACCCCGCGTGCTTACAAACAGCCCGCGTCATCGTTCAAGACCTTCGCGAGCAAGCTCGCTCCTACAGCGTGTGCGGTGTGGGTTAGAAGTGGGTGAAGGTCAGGCCGAGCTTGTAGGTCGGGCCGTACTCCTCGTACTGGCCGTTGTAGGAGCGGTGGCCGGTGTAGACGAAGTACGGCTCGTCGGTGAGGTTCTGCGCCTCGAAGCTGAGCTGCAGGCTCTTGGTCAGCGAGTAGCGGGCGCTGAAATCGACGAAGGTCTGGGCATCGACGTGCAGGTCGTGGGCCTTGTCGTCGATCGAGGCCAGCTCATAGAGGTAGTCCGACTTGTAGTTGGCCGACAGGCGCAGGCTGAGCGTGTCGTTTTCCCAGCCGAGCATCAGGTTGCCGACGGTGTCCGACTGGTTCGGCAGGTCGATGCTGCGCTTGCGGTTGACCCCGCTGGCGGCGTCGAAGCCCTTGATCTCGGCGTCGGAGCGGCTGAAGGTGGCGTTGGCCCCCAGCAGCAGGCCGTTCCACGGCGCCGGCAGCCAGTCGAATTTCTGCGAGTAGGCCAGTTCCAGGCCGTACAGCTTGGCGCTGTCGCCGTTGGCGAAGGTGTGCGCCTCGGCGAAGTCGGTCCAGGCGCCGGTACCGGCCAGGTCGGTGTTGTAGACGAAGTTCTTGATGTCCTTGTAGAACACGAAGGCCGAGACGGTGCCGGCGCGACCCATGAAGTGCTCGATGCCCAGGTCCAGGTTGCTCGACTCCAGCGGCTTGAGGTCCGGGTTGCCGAAGCTGGCCTCGTCATCGTCGATGACAAAACCCGGCGCCAGCTGGCCGAAGGTCGGGCGCACCACCGCCTTGGTCCAGGCCGCGCGCACCTGGGTGTTCTTGTCCAGCTGGTAACGCGCGTGCAGGCCCGGCAGCCAGTGGTGGTAACGACGCTTGGTTTCGGTGGACTGGAACTCGCCGTCGGTGGCGCCGGTGCCCTTGGCTTCGAACTCGGTGCCTTCGTAGCGCAGGCCGGCGATAAAGCGCCAGTCGTCGATATCGACGGTGTTCATCAGGTAGCCGGCGTTGATGTCTTCGCGGATCTTGAAGTCGTTGACCCGGGATTCGGTTTCGTCGAAGAACGCATCGCGGTCCAGGCCGCCGATCAACTGCTTGATCGAGCCGCCGCTGATGCCCGGGCCGAAGCGGCCGAGGCGATAGTCGACGCTGCCTTTGCGGAAGCGGTCGAGGTTGAGCTGCTCGTCGCTGAAGCCCAGGTCGTCGAAGTCTTCATAGACCCAGGCGTCGAGGTCGTTGTCCTTGTTGCGCCGGCTGACCTTGCCGCCGAACTTGACCTGGGACGCATAACCGCTGAGGTCGTAGTCGCGGGCCAGGTCCAGGCGCAGGTTTTTCTCGGTGTCGGTGGTGCGCTGCTTTTCCCACTCGACCTTGTCCAGGCTGAAATTCGACGGGTTGTAGAAACCCTGGCCGACGATCGGCCGCGGCTTGTCCTTGTCGTAGAAACCGCTGTCGGCGAAGTCGTCGTTGCCTTCGAACACCGCGTTGGCGATATGCCCCGGGCTGTCTTCGCTGGAGCGGCTGTAGCCGGCCTGGCCGCTGAGGGTCCAGAGGCCAAACATGCGCTCGCCGCCGAACACGTAGGACTGGATCTCCTGGGTTTCCTCGCGCTGCTTGAGCTTGCGTTTACCTTCGGCGTCGCCCAGCTCGCCGGCCGCCTGGGGCTCGGCGAACTCCAGGCTGGCGGCGTTGCGTGTCTCGCTGTCCTTGTAGCGGCTGTACAGGGTGCGCAGGTAGTAGCTGCTGAGGTCGTCCGGCTTGTAGTCGAAGTTCAGGCCGCCGCCGGCGCGCTCGCGGCTGATGTCGTAGTCGCGCTGTTCGAACTCCTGCAGTTTCGCGCCCTGTTCGAAGTCCCAGGCGCCGCCGGTCTCGACGTTGTCCGAACCGAAGTCGCGCTTCTGCCAGCTCAGGGCCGCGGCCACGCCGAAGTTGTCGATGCCGTCGCCGAGGCTGAAGCGGTCGCTGACCGCGCCGGAGAATTTCGGGCTGGTCTGGTGAGTGTTCCGGTCGTAGCTGGCTTCACTGCTGCCGGTGTAGAACAGGCCCTTGTGATCGAAGGCCGAAAGGCTCTGCACATCGACGGTGCCGCCCAGGGAGTTGGCGTCCATGTCCGGGGTCAGGGTCTTGATCACCGACAGCGACTGCACCAGCTCCGAGGGCAGCACGTCCAGGGCCACGGCGCGGCGTTCGCTTTCCGGGGCCGGCACCAGGGTGCCGTTGATAGTCACGCTGTTGAGGTCCGGGCCCAGGCCACGCACGCTGACGAAGCGCCCCTCGCCCTGGTCGCGCTCGACGCTGATGCCCGGCAGGCGCTGCGCCGCTTCGGCGACGTTCTCGTCCGGCAACTGGGCCACGCCGTCGGCGTGCACCACGCTCTTGATGCTGTCGGCGCTGCGCTGCTCCTTGAGCGCCTGGTCGATGCTCGCGGCCTGGCCGACCACTTCCAGGTGTTCGGTGGTTTTACTCGAGTCGGCGTCGGCGGCGCTCAGGCGTTCGCTGGCGATCGCCATGGCCAGGGCGGTGAGCGTGAAGCCGAGCAGGCCGGCGGTGCTGCTGCGCTTGTACATGATGGTCCTCCCCCAAGAGTCCAGTGACGCCAGGCAAGGGGCCCGGCAACTGGGAGGGCAAGCTAGGGTCGGCGAATGACGGTTCCGTGACAGGGGTTGGCAGGAAGGCCCTCGAACCGGGGTTTTGCCCGGATCCGAGGGGCAAAGTGAGCTGAAATGACCTTTGTCGCGGGACTGGCGATAGCGTCAGCGGCCACACCACCGTTCAATGGCCGAGCAGATCGCAAAAAAACCCACCACCACGGTGAGCTGATTCGACCTCCCCCACCCGCTTCGCCGCCGTCACCCGGCTGTCACACACATCTGCTGTGCTGGCGCGCATTGCTTCTTCGCCAAAGGATCGCGGCCATGTTCTCAGTGCTCAAACCCCACCGATGGAAACTCGCCAGCCTGCTGCTGGCGGCCAATCTCGGCCTGCTCCTGCACCTGGCCTGTGGCGAGTTGAAGGCGGTCAGCGAATGGGTCTGGCTGGACATAATCGGCGAAGGCGGCACCGCCCTGCTGGCCCTGATCTGGCTCGGCCTGGTGCTGAAAAGCCGCCCGGCGGGACGGGTCACCAACTACCTGGCCCTGGGCCTGAGCTGCATCTTTTTCTCCTGGTGGATCGACAGCCTCGACGAGTTCATCCGCCTGCCCGACAGCATCGCCTGGGACCACTGGCTGGAATCCGCGCCGATGCCGGTGGGCATGGTCCTGCTGACCATCGGCATCTACCACTGGCACCGCGAACAGCTGGCGATCAGCGCGCAGATGGAGAAACGCGAACGGCTGTTCCGCGAGCACCGGCTGTTCGACAAGCTCACCCCGCTGGGCGGCGCCGACTACCTCAAGCGCCAGCTGGCCGACAGCCTGCAGGACAGCCAGCGCCAGCAGCAGCCGCTGTCGCTGCTGGCCCTGGACCTGGACAATTTCGCCGCGATCAACCAGGACTTCGGCCACGCCGAGGGCGACGCGGTGTTGCAGGCGCTGAGCCATTTGCTGCTGCTCAACCTGCGTCGCCAGGACCTGCTCTGCCGGCTGGCCGGCGACCGCTTCGTGGTGCTGCTGCCGAACACCGGCGAGAGCCAGGCGCGGCTGCTGGCCCAGGAGCTGCAACAGGCGGTACGGAGCCTGGCGCACAAGAGCCGCCAGCACGGCGAACGCTTGCAGCTGTGCGCCTGCACCGCGGTGGTGATGGCCCTCGACGAGACGCCGGAGGTGCTGCTCAAGCGCCTCAACCTGGCCCTGGCCCGGGCCAAGCAGCCGCTGGCGAAAAGCGCCTGAGGCCCGGCCATGACCCTGAAGACCCGTTGGTACGAAAACGACAGCCGGTTCATTCCCGGGCATTACCAGCCGGCCAGCCTGATCGACCTGGCGCTGTCGCGGGACATCGACAGCCATCGCCTGCTGCGCGGCACCGGGCTGTTCCACGAGGACATCCTGGCCGGCCAGACCCGCCTCAGCCCGCAGCAGTTTCTCGGCCTGATCGGCAACAGCCGGCGTCTGCTGGACGCCGACGACAGCAGTTTCCTGTTCGGCCAGCGCCTGCTGCCCGGCCACTACGGCGCCGCCAGCCACGCCCTGCGCCACGCGCAGAACCTGCACCAGGCTCTCGACACTCTGGTGCAGCAACAGGCGCTGCTCAGCCCGCTGGCCAGCCCGCGCTTGCTGCTGGACGACCAGCACGCCTATTTCTACTGGCTGGACAGCTGTGGCGCCGGCGAACAATGGCGTTTCCTGCTGGAGGCCAGCATGACCTCGCTGGTGGCCATGAGTCAGTGGCTGAGCGGCCAGCGCCTGCCCTGGGAGTGCAGCTTCAGCCATGCCGAGCCGCGTTATGTCGAGCAGTACTGGGTGCACCTGGGCGAGCACACCCAGTTCAAGCGGCCCATGGACCTGATGCGCATCCCCCGGGAATTCCTCACCCAGCCCTGGCCCAACGCCTCGGCCACCGCCGGCCAGGTGGCGCGCCAGGAAGCCCAGGGCCAGCTCGAGCAACTGGGGTTTGCCTCAAGCTTTCTCGACTGCGTCTACCGCTACCTGCAAGGCCAGGTGCGCCAGGCGCCAAGCCTGGAACAGACGGCCCAGGCCTTCGGCATGAGCCCGGCCACCCTCAAGCGCAAGCTGCACAAGCACGACAGCGGTTTCCAGCAGCAGGCGGACCTGGTGCGCAAGCACGTGGCGCTGTACCTGTACCGGATCAAGGGCCTGAGCAACGAGGCAGTCGCCGAGTACCTGAGCTTCAACGACGCGGCGAATTTCCGCCGCTCGTTCAAGCGCTGGACCGGCAGCACACCCAGGCTGATCCGCCAATTGTTCAGCGCCGGTTGAAACAAAGGCTGTTTTTCCATGGGAAAAAGCGGCTACTCTTGGCCCAAAGAACCACACCATCACACCTCTGCTGCACGACTTTCCGCCATTTTGGCCCAGCTTTTTGCTAAAGACCCGAGACATCAAGGCGTATACCCGTAGAAACAAACCTTGAAGACCCGTCTCGCCCGTCAGCGCCGGCGCGCTCCAGCCCGCCGGTGCATTGCCCATTGCCATTACGGAATAGAGTCATGACCACAGCCCCTCTGTTGAACACGCTGTTTCCCGTCGCCGCCGACATCCCCGAGCAGTACCGCCTGGACGGCCAGGTCGAGCAACGCGAGTATCTGGTCGACGGTCAGTTGCAGACCTGGAACGGCCCCCTGGCCCTGGTGCGCAGCCCGGTGTACCTGGCCACCGCCCATGGCGACGAACAAGTGATTCTCGGCAGCACCCCGCTGCTCGACGCCGATACCGCGCTGACCGCCCTCGACGCCGCCGTGCGCGCCTATGACCGTGGCCAGGGCGCGTGGCCGACCATGCGCGTGGCCGAACGCATCCAGCACGTCGAAGCCTTCCTCGGGCGCATGCGCGAACAGCGCTCGGCGGTGGTCAAGCTGCTGATGTGGGAAATCGGCAAGAACCTCAAGGACTCGGAAAAAGAGTTCGACCGCACCTGCGACTACATCGTCGATACCATCAACGCCCTCAAGGAACTCGACCGCCGCTCCAGCCGCTTCGAGCTGGAGCAGGACACCCTCGGCCAGATCCGCCGCGTGCCCCTGGGCGTGGCCCTGTGCATGGGCCCGTACAACTACCCGCTGAACGAAACCTTCACCACCCTGATCCCGGCGCTGATCATGGGCAACACCGTGGTGTTCAAGCCGGCCAAGTTCGGCGTGCTGCTGATCCGCCCACTGCTGGAAGCCTTCCGCGACAGCTTCCCGGCCGGGGTGATCAACGTGATCTACGGCAGCGGCCGGGAAACCGTCAGCGCGCTGATGGCCAGCGGCAAGATCGATATCTTCGCCTTTATCGGCACCAACAAGGCCGCCAGCGACCTGAAGAAACTGCACCCCAAGCCGCACCGCCTGCGCGCCGCCCTGGGCCTGGACGCGAAAAACCCCGGCATCGTGCTGCCGGAGGTGGACCTGGATAACGCGGTCAACGAGGCGGTCACCGGCTCGCTGTCGTTCAACGGCCAGCGCTGCACCGCGCTGAAGATCCTCTTTGTCCATGAAAGCGTGGTCGATGCCTTTATCGAGAAATTCAACGCCAAGCTGCTCAGCCTCAAGCCCGGCATGCCGTGGGAACCGGGGGTGGCGCTGACGCCGCTGCCGGAGTCGGGCAAGGTCGATTACCTGCACGCCCTGGTGGCCGACGCCATCGACAAGGGCGCCAAGGTGGTCAACCCCGGCGGAGGCGAGGCGCGGGCGTCGTTCTTCTACCCGGCGGTGCTGTACCCGGTGAACAGCCAGATGCGCGTGTACCAGGAAGAGCAGTTCGGGCCGGTGGTGCCGATCGTGCCGTATCGCGACCTGGAAACGGTGATCGACTATGTCCTGGAATCGGACTTCGGCCAGCAGCTGAGTATCTTCGGCACCGAGCCGGCACAAGTCGGGCATCTGGTGGACACCTTCGCCAACCAGGTCGGGCGGATCAACCTCAACGCCCAGTGCCAGCGCGGCCCGGACACCTACCCCTTCAACGGGCGCAAGAACTCCGCCGAAGGCACGCTGTCGGTGCATGACGCGTTGCGCACCTTCTCGATCCGCACCCTGGTGGCCACCAAGTTCCAGGAGAGCAACAAGGAGCTGATCAGCGACATCATCCGTAACCGCGAGTCGAGCTTCCTGACCACCGATTACATTTTCTAGAAACGGAGAACTCCCCTGGGCCAGACCTTCCGCCTGCCACCGCTGTTGCGCCGCTTCCTGCTCCCGGTACTGGACCCGTATCGGCGCTACCGCTACGCCAAGCTGATCCATGCGGTGCGCGTGGCCCTGGGGTTGCTGGCCACCATCGTGCTGACCACCGGCCTCAATCTGCCCCACGGCGAATGGGCGTCGGTGACCATGCTGGTGGTGATCGGCGGCTTGCAGCACCACGGCAACATTGGCAAGAAGGCCGCGGAACGGGCCATCGGTACCCTGATCGGCGCGGGCGTCGGCCTGGTGCTGGTGGTACAGCAGGCTTACCTGGGCCTGTCCTGGCTGACCTACCTGGGGATGTCGGTGGTGTGCGGGTATTTCTCCTATCACGCCATCGGCAAGGGCGGCTACACCGCGCTGCTGGCGGCGATCACCGTGTTCATCGTCGCCGGCCACGGCGACAACCACGTCAGCGATGGCCTGTGGCGCACCGTGGATATCCTCATCGGTATCGCCCTGGCCCTGGCGTTTTCCTTCGCCATTCCGCTGTATGCGGTCTACTCCTGGCGCTACAACCTGGCCAGCGCCTTGCGCGACTGCGCCACCCTTTACGGACGCATCATCGGCGGTCAGTCGGTGACCGACGACGAACACCTGAAGTTGCTCGGGCGCCTCAACAGCACCTTGCTGCAACTGCGCTCGCTGATGCCCTCGGTGTCCAAGGAAGTGCGGATCTCCATGACCGAACTGGATGCCATCCAGCGCAACCTGCGCATGTGCTTCAGCACCCTGGAAATCCTCGGCAATACCCGGCCGGACCTCAGCGACCCACAGGCCCGCGAACAGTTGCAACAGCTCATGAAACATGAGCACCGGCAGGTGCGCATACAGCTGGTGGGCATGGCCCGCGCCCTGCAATCCGGCGCCACCAGACGCCTGGGGCGGCCCCTGGATGGCCCGGCCTCCTCGCCCCTCGACACCTCGGTCTACAGCGCGCTGGACGGCTACCGCCTGCTGACCCGGCAACTGGTGGCCACCCTCGACGAGATGCGCCAGCGCCTGGCGAAAAGCTCGGAGCAGTGGAAGATCTGAGTGCGCCGCGCCTGCCGCCAGACCGCGCCGGCTAGAACAACTCGCTGAACGGAATGAAGCGCGCCGGCTCGCCGGCCCGCAAGGTGCTGCCCTCGAGGATTTCCACCAGCCCATCGGCCCATGAAGCGCCCAGCAACACACCGGAACTCTGGTTCGGATAGAGCACCGCACGGCCCTCCTCCAGCCTGGCCCGCAGGTATTCGCGGCGGCCTCCCGCTTTCGGCCAGTCGAAACCGACGCTGACCGGGAAGCTCAAGGGCATGACCTCTTCGACGCCCTGGATGCGCAACAGATACGGCCGGGCCAGCAGGCCAAAGGTCACCAGGGCCGAGGTCGGGTTGCCGGGCAGGCCGATCACCGGCACGCTGCCGAAGCGCCCCACGGTCAGCGGCTTGCCGGGTTTTATCGCAAGCTTCCAGAACACCGGGGTGGCGCACTCGCGCAGTACCTGGCCGAGGCAATCGGCGTCGCCGGCGGACACGCCGCCGGTGGTCAGGATCAGGTCCGCGGCGCACTGCAATTGTTCCAGGCGCAGCCGAGTCTGCTGCGGCTGGTCGGGGAGAATTCCGGCATCGACCACCTCGCAGCCCAGGACATTCAACCAGTGGCTGAGCAGGGTGCGATTGCTGTTGTAGATGCAGCCGGGGCGCAAGGCGGTGCCCGGCTCGGCCAGTTCATCGCCCGTCGACAGCAACGCCACCCGTGGCCGCCGCACCAGCGGCAGATGGGTGCAGCCCTGGGCCGCGGCGATAGCCAGTTCGAAAGGCCCCAGGCGTTTGCCGGTGCGCAGCAGCACTTGTCCGGCGCGGTTCTCCTGGCCTTGCGGGCGAATATTCTGGCCGGCCTTGAGCGGCTGCTTGAAGCGCACGCGACCGTCGTCAAGCAGCTCGACGTTCTCTTGCATCTCGATGCTGTTGGCGCCCTCGGGCAGCGGCGCGCCGGTGAAGATTCGCGCGCAGGTGCCCGGCCGCAACGGCTCGGGGGCCTGGCCGGCGAAAATGCGTTGCGACACCGCCAGCGGCTGGCCGTCCCAGGCATCGAGGTTCAAGGCATAACCGTCCATGGCGCTATTCGGCCAGGGCGGCAGGTCGAGGGTCGCCACCAGGTCGCTGGCCAGCACCCGTTGCCGCGCCTCGCCCAGCGCCACCGGCTCGCTGTCCTGCAAACGTTGCGCCTCGGCCATGGCCAGCAAGCGGGCGATGGCCTCCTCCACCGGCATCAGCGCTGAGGCGCTCATCCGCGGGTCCCGCAGGCTTGCACCTGCTTGAGGTGCGGCACGAAATTGCACGGCCGGTGGCGGGCGTCCAGTTGTTCGGCGAGGATGCCTTCCCAGGCGGTCCGGCAGGCGCCCGTGGAGCCCGGCAGGCAGCACACCAGGGTGCCGTTGGACAGCCCGGCCAGGGCCCGGCTCTGCACGGTGGAGGTGCCGATATCGAGGATGGAGATCGCCCGGAACAGCTCGCCGAAACCGTCGATCCGCTTGTCCAGCAAACAGTTCACCGCCTCGGGCGTGCTGTCGCGCCCGGTGAACCCGGTGCCGCCGGTAATCAGCACCACCTGGATAGCCTCATCGGCGATCCACAGGGCGACCTGGGCGCGGATCTTGTACAGGTCATCCTTGAGCAGGTTGCGTTCGCTCAGGGTGTGGCCAGCTTCCAGCAGGCGGCTGACGAGCAATTGACCGGAGGTGTCGGTGGCGTATTCGCGGGTATCGCTGACGGTCAGCACGGCAATATTCAGGGGGACAAACAATGCATCCGATTTCACACTCATGTCTTTCTCCGGCGGGCAGTCATAAAAACCATGGCCAGAGGCTAAAGCGCTGAAACCGTCGGTGTCTAATCACTCTGGCCGACCACTTTATCGAGCATATCTATCAAGGACTCTTTCCCCCTGACGTGCCGGCCCACGCCGGTGAAATCCGCGGCCGATAGAGCCTTTTGATCGCTCATTCGATACTTCCGATTGGACTCGAAGGGGCGACAATGAGATCGTCTGAGCCCCCAACCAGCGTGCCTCGAACAATGACCCCGACCTGCCCCGCCGCCCCTTCGCCCATCCCCTGCTCGGTGCTGCTGCTGGCCGGCGGCCGTGGCGCGCGCATGGGTGGCCGGGACAAGGGCCTGCTGCCCTGGCAGGGCAAGCCGCTGATCGCCCATGTGCAGGCGGCGGTCCGACCTTTCACCGACGACCTGATCATCTCCTGCAACCGCAACGCCGAGCAGTATCGGGCCTATGCCGACCAACTGGTCGAAGACTCGCAGAGGGATTTCCCGGGGCCCCTGGCGGGTGTGCTCGCCGGCCTGGCAGTGGCGCGTCATCCGTGGCTGCTGGTGTTCGCCTGCGACGCGCCGAAAATCGACGGCGCGCTGATCGGCGCCATGCTGGCGGCGCGCCCTGCCCCGGACTCGGTGCTGATGGTGCAACAGGCCGGCCACTGGCAACCCATGTTCAGCCTGATCCCCACGGCCTTGCTGGCAAGCCTGCAACACGACTGGGACGCCGGCGAACGCAGCCTGCAGCGCGCCTTGTCGAAGCACCGGCCGCAGGCCCTGGTCTGCGCCGAGGACGACCCGCGCCTGAGCAACTTCAATACCCCTGAGCTACTTTTTTAACGGCATTTTTTTAACGGCTTTTTTAACAGCTCCGCGTGTCACCGAACGGACGCACAGTCTTTTCCTCCAAAAGTCGGATCGGGATTTCCCGGCGCTTCGTGCATCCTGGACTTACCCCTGACATCAACCCTCTTCTTCAACAGGTGCCATCGTGGACATCAAACAACTCAAGTTCCTTATCGCCCTGGACCAGACCCGACACTTCGGCCAGGCCGCGGCGCGCTGCCACATTACCCAGCCGACCCTGTCCATGCGCTTGCGCAACCTGGAGGACGAACTGGACCTGGTGCTGGTCAAGCGCGGCCAGCGCTTCGAAGGTTTCACCGAGGCCGGCGAACGGGTGCTGGCCTGGGCGCGGACCCTGCTCGCCGCCCATGACGGGCTGTTCGCCGAGGCCGCCGCGTGCCGTGGCCAACTGGTCGGTAGCCTGCGCCTGGGCCTGGTGCCG
The DNA here is from genome assembly GCF_002843625.1 of Pseudomonas sp. 09C 129. Taxonomy (NCBI): domain Bacteria; kingdom Pseudomonadati; phylum Pseudomonadota; class Gammaproteobacteria; order Pseudomonadales; family Pseudomonadaceae; genus Pseudomonas; species Pseudomonas sp. 09C 129. Next base: position 4,707,828 of record NZ_CP025261.1, read on the forward strand.
CTGAGCAGCTTCAACCCGATCGGCTACGTCCAGGGCCTTTCCAGGAGTTTCCCGGAGCTCAAGTTCGCCCTGTCGTCCATGAGCTCGGACCAGATCATCGAAGGCCTGGGCAACAACCAGCTGGACCTGGGCGTGTGTTACCTGGACCACGTGAACCCGAACTATTTCGAGTTTTTCGAGATCGGCGAAACCCGCGTCGGCCTGCTGTACGACACCCGCCACTTCCATTTCGAAGGCAGCGAAATGAGCTGGGAAGAAGCCGCCGAGCTGCCCCTGGGGATGATCAGCAATGGCATGCACTACCGCAAATCCATCGACCTGAGTTTCCGCAGCCGCGGCCTCGACCTGCAGCCAATCCTCGAAAGCGATTCGACCTATCAGCTGTTCCAGGCGATTCACGAAGGCTTCTGCTGCTCGATCATGCCGCTGTCCAGCACCCTGGAAAACCCGATCGAGAACCTGGCCTTCATCAACCTGCCGGATGCCAGTGTGCTGGCGCCCCTGGGCCTGGTGATGCGCAAGACCGAACCGCGCTCGGCCATTGCCGAAAAGTGCTTTGCCGAAGCCAGGAAACTGTTTGCCGGGCAAGCGCCCACGGCCGACTGAAGGTGCTGCGCCGCAGGGCGCATCCCCACCCTACCAGCGACTGGCGGCCAGTTGGTCGCTCTCCCTGCCCTGCACCCAACGCTCGCCGGACGAGGTCTGTTCGCGCTTCCAGAACGGCGCGCGGGTTTTCAGGTAATCCATCAGGAAGGCGCAGGCTTCGAAGGCCGCCTGCCGATGGGCGCTGGCGACGCCGACAAACACGATCGGCTCAGCCACCTGCAACGCCCCCACTCGATGCACGACCCTGACCCGTTGCAATGGCCAGCGCTCATTGGCCTCATCGACGATGCGCTGCAACGAACGCTCGGTCATGCCCGGGTAATGTTCGAGGAACAGGCTGCCGACCTGTTCCCCCAGGTTCAGGTCACGCACATAGCCGACGAAAGTCACCAGCGCGCCAACGCCGGGGTCCTCGCCGTGCACCTCGCGGTGCAGTCGATCGAGGTCGAAGGCCTCGGCCTGGACGTGCACGGTCATGGCTCAGCCCCCGGTGACTTGCGGAAAAAACGCGATCTCGTCGAAGTCCTCGATGGGCGCGTCGAGGTTGCACAGGTCCTGGTTCAGCGCGCACATCAGGCTGGTTTCGCCGAGCACCGCCTGCCAGGCCTCGCCCCTGGCCATCAGCAACGTCCTCACGTCGCCGACGCTGCGCAACGAATCATCCAGCGCGATCTTCTCGCCGCCGATACCGAGTTGCTCGCGATAACGGGCAAAGTAGTTGACCAGGATCATGCTGTGACTCCCGCGTCAAAGCTGCCCGATCGCCCGCCCTGTTTCTTCAGCAGCTGGATGCTGTCGATGACCATTCCGCGATCGACCGCCTTGCACATGTCGTAGATGGTCAGCGCGGCGACGCTGGCCGCGGTGAGGGCTTCGAGCTCGACACCGGTGCGGCCGTTGAGCCGGCAGGTGGCGACAATCCTGACGCTGTCGGGCTCGACCGCCTTCAGATCGAGGTGAATCGAGCTGAGCAGCAACGGGTGGCACAGCGGGATGAGTTCATGGGTTTTCTTCGCCGCCATGATGCCCGCAATGCGCGCCACCGCGAACACGTCGCCCTTGGGGTGGCCGTTGCGCTGGATCAGTTGCAAGGTGGCGGGCTGCATGCGTACCCAGGCCTGGGCCTGGGCTTCGCGGTCGGTGGGCGGCTTGTCGCTGACATCGACCATGTTGGCCCGGCCTTCGGCGTCCAGGTGAGTCAGGATCGTGGAATCGTGGTTCATGGTTATCCTCGCAGCCTGTTGGCTGGGTTGAGTGATGTGGCCCGGGGGAACCGGGGCGAATGCATGGGCGCCGGTCAGCTCAGCACGAAGTCCACCGGTTGCAGCACCGGCGGCAACTGGGTGGCCCCCAGGGCATCGAGCACTTCACGCTCGATGGTGCGCACCAGGGCATTGGTCGGCAGGTCGTTCTCGTCCCGGCCGAAAGGGTCTTCCAGCTCGTCGCCAATGGCGTCCAGGCCGAAAAACGTGTAACTGACGATGGCCGTGAAGATCGGCGTCAGCCAGCCCAGGGGCTCGGCCATGGCAAAGGGCAGCAGGATGCAGAACATGTAGCTGGTGCGGTGCAGCAACAGCGTGTAGGGAAAAGGCAATGGCGTGCCCTTGATCCGCTCGCAGACTGTCTGGGCGTTGGTCAGGCTGCTCAGGTGATTGGCCATCAGCGTGTAGCGCCATTCGCTGATCGCCCCGGATTCGGCCAGGGTCGAACACTGTTGCCCGACATGGCGCAGGATGCTGTCCGGCACGTTGGGCGCCTGGGCCGGCGGCAACTGGCTCAGCCAGGTGCCCGCCGCGCTCAGCTCGTCTTCCTGGCGCAGCCTGGCGTTGAGCGCATGAGCGAAGCCGCAGAGGTCGCGCAGGATCCTGCCGCGCTGCCGCGGGTCCTTGATCGCCTGGGTTTCGCGGATCATCGAACGCACCTCAGTCACCAGCGTGCCCAGGGCCTTGCGCGCTTCATACCAGCGGTCGTAGCAGGCGTTGTTGCGAAAGCTCATGAAGATCGACAGCGACAGGCCCAGCAGGGTGAACGGCGTGGCATTGACCCTGGAGAAATAGGTCGGGTACAGGGTCTCGATAAACACGATGGCCGAGGCCAGCAGGGTCACCAGCAGGCTGCGCAGGGCGATGCGCTTGGCAATCGAGCCCTTGAGGGAGATCAGCACATTGATCAGGTTGGGTTTGGATCTGACGATCATCGCAAGACAGCCTTTTTGCAGAGGGGAAAACCGCGCGGGCTAGCCGCCGGTCATGTTCATGAACCGCACCACTTGCACCTCGTCATTGAGTGCGAAGTTGTGGCGGTACGGCTTGATTTTCATCGCCTCGATGATTGCCCGCTCCAGGCGCTGCGGCTCGCCCGGATGGCTGCGCAGCACCTGCTTCAAATCGACCGAATGCTCGTTGCCCAGGCACAGCAGGAGCCGGCCCTCGACGGTCAGCCGCACCCGGTTGCAGGTGGCGCAGAAGTTGTGGCTGTGGGGCGAGATGAACCCCAGGCGAATCTCCGGTGCCTCGGCCAGGCGCCAGTAACGCGACGGCCCCTGGGTCGATTCGGTGGAGTCGATCAGGGTGTAGCGCTCGGCGATGCGCTCGCGCACCTGGGCGCTGGAAAAGAACGCATCGGCGCGGCTGTGTTCGCTGATCACCCCCAGGGGCATCTCTTCGATAAAGGAGATGTCCAGCCCACGGTCGATGGCAAAGCCCACCAGGTCGTTGATCTCGTGATCGTTGCGCCCTTTCATCACCACGCAGTTGAGCTTGGTGTGCTGGAAACCGGCGGCGTTCGCCGCATCGATGCCGGCAATCACCTGGGCCAGGTCGCCGGTGCGGGTCAGCTCGCGAAAGCGCCTGGCATCGAGGCTGTCGATGCTGATGTTCAGGCGCTTGAGCCCGGCCTCGAACAAGGGTGCCGCCAGCTTGCCCAGCTGCGAGCCATTGGTGGTCATGCACAGCTCGCGCAGCCCCGGCAGCGCGGCGATGCGCCGACACAGCTCGACGACGCCCGGGCGGATCAAGGGTTCGCCCCCGGTCAGGCGGATTTTCCGGGTGCCCAGGGCGACGAAACTTTGCGCCAGCTGATAGAGCTCCTCCAGGGTCAGGATCCGTTGCCGCGGCAGGAACTGCATGTCTTCGGCCATGCAATACACACAGCGAAAATCGCAGCGATCGGTCACCGACATTCGCAGATAGTCGACTCGCCTGGAAAAACCATCCTGCAGGATTCGATCTGACATTACCGCCTCCGTCAGCACTTCAGGTGTATCGACCCGAGTGCCGTTATTGGAAGGCCACCGTTATAGAGGGCCTTGTTTGAGGCAAGACTAAGGACATTTCAAATCACCGTCTAATTGCTATTAACAACCGGTTGATCGATGGGATTTATCAGAAGAAAAATCATCCAATTCCGAACCACATTAAGTAGTTATTTAATTGATTATTATCGATTTTTTCCTTGATAGAGCATTTCGATCATCCGGTCATTATTTGCGATTAGACAGGCACTTTATAAGCGGCTTAGGCTTGACCCCGCAGTCCTGAAGCAATATCCGCGAAGTGCATAAACCTGTGCAGCCTGTAATTAACGGCTACTTAAAGTTGGTTATTCATGCACACAAGAAAACAGTCATTAACAATGACTCGGCATTAGGCGCAGCCTACGTGCAATGTCCTGGAGAAGTATCATGAGCGAAGTTGAACGCTATAAACCGTACAAGGGGGCGGCGGCCGGTTGGGGCGCATTGATTGCCGTGACCAGGAACTGGCTGGGCAGCGAAAACGCTTTCAAGAATATTCGCACCATGCTCAAGACCAACCAGAACGGCGGCTTCGACTGCCCGGGCTGTGCCTGGGGCGAGTCGCCGGAAAACGGCATGGTCAAGTTCTGCGAGAACGGCGCCAAGGCGGTCAACTGGGAAGCCACCGGGCGCCTGGTCAACCCGGCCTTCTTCAACAAATACACGGTGTCGGCACTGGCGGCGCAAAGCGACTACTGGCTCGAATACCAGGGTCGCCTGACCCACCCGATGCGTTACGACGCCAGCCTGGATCGCTACGTCGAAACCAGCTGGGACGACGCCTTCGCCCTGATCGCCAGGCACCTGAACGGGCTGGAGTCGCCCGACCAGGCCGAGTTCTACACCTCGGGCCGGGCCAGCAACGAGGCCGCCTACCTCTACCAGCTGTTCGTGCGCGCCTACGGCACCAACAACTTCCCCGACTGCTCGAACATGTGCCACGAGGCCAGCGGCCTGGGCATGGACGACAGCGTCGGCGTAGGCAAGGGCACGGTGACCTTCGAGGACCTGGGGGAAGCCGACGCGATTTTTGTCATCGGCCAGAACCCCGGCACCAACCATCCGCGGATGCTCGAACCGCTGCGTGAAGCGGTGAAACGCGGTGCCCAGGTGATCTGTTTCAACCCGCTGAAAGAGCGTGGCCTGGAACGCTTCCAGCACCCGCAGCATCCGCTGGAGATGCTCACCAACGGCTCCGAGCCCACCTCCTCCGCCTACTTCCGCCCGGCCCTGGGCGGCGACATGGCAGCCATGCGTGGCATCGCCAAGTTCCTCTGGCAGTGGGAACGCGAAGCCCTGGCCAACAACGGCGAAGCGGTGTTCGACCGCGCCTTCATCGCCGAGCACACCTCGGGCCTGGACGCCTACCTGGCCGAAGTCGACGCCACCAGTTGGGAGCACATCCTCGAACAGTCCGGGCTGTCCCTGGAGGACATCGAGCTGGCCGCGCGCATGTACCGCAAGGCCAAGCGGGTGATCATGTGCTGGGCCATGGGCGTGACCCAGCACACCCACTCGGTGCTGACCGTGCAGGAAGTGGTCAACGTGCAACTGCTGCGCGGCAATATCGGCCGTCCGGGCGCCGGGCTGTCGCCGGTGCGCGGCCACAGTAACGTGCAGGGCGACCGCACCATGGGCATCAACGAACTGGCCCCCACCGAGTTGCTCGATGCCCTGGAAGCGCGTTTTGCCTTCAAGGCGCCGCGCAAGCACGGGCACAACACGGTGATGGCGATCGCCGCCATGGAAGAAGGTCGGGCCAAGGTGTTCATCGGCCTGGGGGGCAACTTCGCCCAGGCCACCCCCGACAGCCCGCGCACCCATGCCGCGCTGCGCAACTGCGAGCTGACCGTGCACATCGCCACCAAGCTCAACCGCAGCCACCTGGTCACCGGCCGCGAGGCGCTGATCCTGCCATGCCTGGGGCGCACCGATATCGACCTGCAAGCCCAGGGCCCGCAAGGCGTCACCGTGGAAGACACCTTCAGCATGGTGCACATTTCCCACGGCCAGCTGAAACCCAAGTCGCCGCTGATGCGTTCGGAACCGGCGATCATCGCCGGGATCGCCAACGCCACCCTCGGCAGCCACCCCATCGACTGGCTCTGGGTGATCGAGGACTACAGCCGCATCCGCAACCTGATCGCCGACACCATTCCCGGCTTCAAGGACTTCAACCAGAAGCTGCTGCACCCCGGTGGTTTCCACCTGGGTAACGACGCCGCCCAGCGCATCTGGAAAACCGCCACCGGCAAGGCCCAGTTCACCCCCGGCGTATTGCCGGAACACCTGGTGAGCCAGGGCGTGCGCGACCTGGGCGTGAAGCCGGAGCTGATCCTGCAGACCATGCGTTCCCACGACCAGTACAACACCACCCTGTATGGCCTGGACGATCGTTATCGCGGGGTCTACGGCATGCGCGACGTGGTCTTCGTCAACGAGCAGGACATTCGCAAGCTGGGCTACGAGCCGGGGCAGAAGGTCGACATGATCTCGCTGTGGGGCGACGGTCGCGAGCGCCGGGTGAGCGGCTTCACCCTGATCGCCTACGACATTCCCGCCGGCCAGGCCGCCGCCTACTACCCGGAAACCAACCCTCTGGTGCCACTGGAAAGCTACGGCGACCGCACCTTCACCCCGACCTCGAAGTTCATCGCGATTCGCCTTGAACCGGCGCCGGTCAGCAACCTGATCCAGTCCTCCGTCGATTGAACCTGCCCGGGGCGGCGAGCGTCGCCCCGGCCCTTTCGAAACCTGCACTGCCGTTGACCGCGAGCCGCGAGGTTCACCGCGGTCGGCCGGGCTGTGCACAGGTATCGAGCCACTCTGAGGGTATCGTCATGCCAAACCTGGAAGCGCTCGACCTGGCGCGAATTCAATTCGCGTTCACGGTCTCGTTCCACATCATCTTTCCCGCCATCACCATCGGGCTGGCCAGCTTCCTGGCAGTGCTCGAAGGCCTCTGGCTGAAAAGCAATAACTCGGTCTACAAGGACCTGTATCACTTCTGGTCGAAAATCTTTGCCGTCAACTTCGGCATGGGGGTGGTCTCCGGGCTGGTCATGGCCTATGAGTTCGGCACCAACTGGAGCCGCTTCTCGGACTTCGCCGGGAGCATTACCGGGCCCCTGCTGACCTATGAAGTGCTGACCGCGTTTTTCCTCGAGGCCGGTTTCCTCGGGGTGATGCTGTTCGGCTGGAACCGGGTCGGCCGTGGGCTGCACTTCTTCTCCACGGTCATGGTGGCGATCGGCACGCTGATCTCGACCTTCTGGATCCTCGCCTCCAACAGCTGGATGCAAACGCCACAGGGCTTCTCCATCGTCGATGGGCGGATCGTGCCGATGGACTGGCTGGCCATCGTGTTCAATCCGTCGTTCCCGTTCCGCCTGGCGCACATGGCGATTGCCGCGTTCGTCGCCACGGCGTTTTTTGTCGGCTCGTCCGCGGCCTGGCACCTGCTGCGCAAGAACGACACGCCACAAGTGCGCAAGATGCTGTCGATGGCGATGTGGATGGCCTTGATCGTCGCGCCTATCCAGGCGGTGGTCGGCGATGCCCACGGCCTGAACACCCTGGAACATCAGCCGGCGAAAATCGCCGCCATCGAAGGCCACTGGGAAAACATCGGCAATGAACCGACGCCGCTGGTGCTGTTCGGCATCCCCGACATGGACGCCGAGAAGACCGGTTATGCGCTCGAAGTGCCTTACCTGGGCAGCCTGATCCTGACCCACAGCCTGGACAAGCAGATCCCGGCGCTCAAGAGCTTCCCGAAAGAGGACCGGCCGAACGCGACCATCATCTTCTTCAGCTTCCGGATCATGGCCGGGCTGGGCATGCTGATGATCCTCACCGGCCTGCTCGGCCTGGCCTTGCGCCGCAACGGCGCGCTGTACCGCAACCGGCTGTTCCTGCGCCTGGTGCTGTTCATGGGCCCGACCGGCCTGATCGCCATGCTGGCCGGCTGGATCACCACCGAGGTCGGCCGCCAGCCGTGGGTGGTGTACGGCTTGCAGCGCACCGCCGATGCGGCGTCGAACCACTCGGTCAGCCAGTTGAGCATCTCGCTCGCGCTGTTCGTGCTGATCTACTTCTCGGTGTTCACCGTCGGCATCGCCTACATGATGAAGCTGGTCCGCAAAGGCCCGCAGCCGCATCACGATCATCCGCCACAAGGCGGCCCCGGCCAGGACCGCACGCCGCGCCGGCCGCTGTCCGCGGTCACCGAGACCTTCGCGTCCGGCAACCCCGCCAACTGAACAAGGAGCTTGCCCATGGGCATTCAAGGTATAGATCTGTCGTTGATCTGGGGCGTGATCATCGCTTTCGGGGTGATGATGTACGTCATCATGGATGGCTTCGACCTGGGACTGGGGATCCTCTTCCCGCTCATCCCGGACGCGCAGGAGCGCGATGTGATGATGAACACCGTGGCGCCGGTCTGGGACGGTAACGAGACCTGGCTGATCCTCGGTGGCGCGGCGCTGTACGGGGCCTTCCCGCTGGCCTATTCGGTGATTCTGGAGGCCCTGTACCTGCCGCTGATCTTCATGCTGGCCGGCTTGATCTTCCGCGGCGTGGCCTTTGAGTTCCGCTTCAAGGCCAGCCCGGAAAAACGCCATATCTGGGACATGGCGTTCATCGGCGGCTCGCTGCTGGCGACCTTCTGCCAAGGCATCGTGATTGGCAGCTATATCGCCGGGATCCCGGTGGTCGATCGCCAGTTCGCCGGCGGCAACCTGGACTGGCTGGCGCCGTTCCCGCTGTTCTGCGGCCTGGGCCTGATCGTCGCCTACGCACTGCTGGGCAGCACCTGGCTGCTGGTCAAGACCGAAGGCATGCTCGAATCGCGCATGCGCCACTACACCCGGCCGCTGGCGTTCGTGCTGATGGCGGTGGTCGCGGTGCTCTGTGTGTGGACGCCCATGCTGCACCCGGAGATCGCCAGCCGCTGGTTCACCCACGCGCATATCGTGGTCTTCGGCGCTCTTGTGGTTCTCGCGCTGCTGGCGCTGTTCGGGCTGCTGCGCACCTTGCGCCAGCATCACTCGCACTGGCCGTTCGTGTTCACCCTGGCGCTGGTATTCCTCGGCTACATCGGCCTGGCCTTCAGCATCTGGCCGAACATCGTGCCGCCTTCCATCAGCCTGTGGCAGGCCGCATCGCCCCCGTCCAGCCAGCTGTTCATCCTGATCGGCACCCTGTTCATCCTGCCGATCATCCTGATGTACACCTGCTGGAGCTACTACGTGTTCCGCGGCAAAGTGAGGATCGGCGATGGTTACCATTGACAGCGAAACCCTTCGCCCCCCTGCCAGGCTGAGGCCTTTCTACCAGCAGGTGGCGCAGCTGAGCCTGCTGTTCCTCGGCGGGCTGGTGATGCTGGCCGCCGCCACCGCACTGATGATGGAGTTGGCTTATGGAACGCTCTGAGGTATCGACCACCGGCCACCCGAGCGCCCCCTGGTATCGGCGGCTGGCATGGCTGGTGGGCATCTGGCTGGGCGGTGTGCTGGCCCTGGGTGCGGTGGCCGGTCTGTTGCGGCTGATGATGCACATGGCCGGCATGAGCACTCACTGATTGCTGATCGCATCGGTAAAGGCCCGGCGCCTTTCCCGGTGCGCGGTCCCGGCAACCATTGAATAGCATCCGCCAGATGCAACGAGCCCGCGAGGCCCTCACCTCGCGGGCTCTTTACATCTGGATCAGGGCTGGCGTTCGGCCAACGCTTCCAGCAGATCGGCGGAAGGCACGAAGAACAGGCCGCCGGTCACCGCCGTGCTGAAATCCAGCAGACGGTCATAGTTGCCCGCCGGCCGACCGACGAACATGTTTTCCAGCATTTGCTCGATAGGCTCCGGCGAGCGCGCGTAACCGATGAAATAGGTGCCGAACTCCCCCGCCCCGGGCCGGCCGAACGGCATGTTGTCGCGCAGGATCTTCACCTCCTCGCCGTCCTTGGTGATGGTGGTCAAGGCACTGTGGGAAGAGGTCGGCTTGACCGCATCGTCGAGTTCGATATCGGACAGCTTCTTGCGCCCGATGATACGTTCCTGCGCCTCGACCGACAGCTCGTTCCAGGCGTTCATGTTGTGCAGGTACTTCTGCACCAGCACATAACTGCCGCCGCTGAACGCCGGGTCTTCATCGCCGACCAGGGTGAACTCGATGGCCTTGCGCCCGACCGGGTTTTCCGTGCCATCGACAAAACCGATGATGCTGCGCATGTCGAAGTAGCGGAAACCCTGCACCTCATCGACCACCGAGATCGCATCGCCCAATGCCCCGATCAGTTGCGTCGCCAGTTCGAAGCACAGGTCCATCTGGTCCGCGCGAATGTGCAGCAGGATATCGCCGGGGGTCGCCACGGCCCGGCGCTCTTGCGGGCCGAACTCGCGAAAGGCATGCAGCGAGGCCGGGCGCGGACCGCCAAACAGCCGGTCCCAGGCCGCCGAAGCAAAACCGCAGACGCACGACAGGTTACCCGCGGGCACCCGCTTGCCGACCGAACGGGTGAGGCCCGCCACACCCTCGCACCAGCCCCGCACCTTGGCGGCGGCGTCACTGCCGGGGGCCAGGGTGGCGACGATAAAGATCGCGCTGCTGGTAATCGGGTTGCAGACGGATTGCGGTTCAGGAATATCGTTGGACATGGGCATGAGCACTCGGCGGAACGGGAAAGACCGCAGAGTAGCAAATAATCGCGGCGCTGCAGTCCGGCAGCGAGTCTCGCGCTCATGAAAGCCCACCGATGAAAAAAGGGGCGCCCCATGCGCCCCCTTCCCTGGATCGCCAGGGTCAGTTCAGCGTCGAGCGCACAATCCGTACCGGAACCGATTTGTAGGACGGCGTCCCGCTATCCACGTCGATGTAATCCAGCGGCACCAGCTGGTTGGCTTCGGGGTAATAGGCCGCGACCGAGCCCGGGGAAATCTTGTATTCGATCGCGGTGATTTTCTCGTAGCGCAGCTTGCGCCCCTGGGTGACCGTCTCGATATCCACCAGGTCGCCATGGGCCAGGCCACGGGCATCCAGGTCCGCCTGATTGATGAACAACACGTCGCGCCGGCCGAATACCCCGCGATAACGATCGTCCATGGCATAGATGGTGGTGTTGTACTGGTCATGGCTGCGAATAGTGATCAGGCGCAGGACGTCCGCGCCATCGACCACCTTGTCTTCATGCAGCCCGGGAAAGACAAAGAACTCGGCCTTGCCCGAGGGCGTGAGCCATATGCGCTCGGTGGGCGGCAGCGGCATGCGGAACCCGCCCGGCACGCGGATGCGCTGGTTGAACGCCTCGAAGCCGGGCACCGTTTTCTCGATCAGGTCGCGGATCTTGTCGTAGTCGGCGACCAGCGCCTGCCAGGGCACCTTGCTGCCTGGCAGCGTGGCCTGGGCAATGCCGGCCACTATCGCCGGCTCCGAGCGCAGGAACTCGGAGGCCGGGGTCAGCTTGCCGGCCGATGCGTGGACCATCGACATCGAATCCTCGACGGTGATCGACTGGCGCATCCCGTCCTGCACATCCAGTTCGGTGCGACCCAGGCAGGGGAACAGATAGGACTCCTTGGCGACCAGCAGATGGGAGCGATTGAGCTTGGTGCCGATATGCACGCTCAGGTCGAGCTTGCCCATGGCCGGAAAACACTGGCCCGGATCGGGCAAGGCGACGGCGAAATTGCCTCCCAGGCAAATCAGCGCCTTGGCCGTGCCCGCGATCATGGCCTGCATCGCTTTTACCGAATCGTGGCCGTGGGCCGCTGGCGGCTTGAAGCCGAATACTTTCTCCAGCCTGTCGAGAAATGCCTTCGACGGCTTCTCGGTAATGCCCACGGTCCGGTTGCCCTGGACATTGGAATGGCCGCGCAACGGGCAAATGCCCGCGCCAGGCTTGCCAAAGTTACCGCGCAACATCAGTAGGTCACAGATCAGCCGGACATTGGCCGTGCCTTCGTTGTGCTGGGTGATGCCCATGCCGTAGGTGACGATGGTGGCGTTGGATTTTGCGTAAGCGGCGGCGACCTTTTCCAGCTCGGCCTGCTGCAGGCCGCTGGCCTGTTCTATATCGGGCCAGGCCGTGGCGTGCAAATCGGCGACCAGCTCGTCGAAACCCTGGGTGTGCTGGGCGATGAAGTCATGGTCGAGGACTTCGCCCACCATCCGCTCCAGCTCCAGCAGCGCTTTCATGATCCCCTTGATCGCCGCCGCGTCGCCTCCGGCTTTTACCTGGAAGTAGGACGAGGCGATCCGGGTGGAGCCGTAAGTCGCCATTTCAATCATGTTCTGCGGATCGGCAAAGCGCTCGAGCGCGCGTTCGCGCAGGGGATTGAAGACCATGATCGGCACCTTGCGCCGCGAGGCCTCGTGCAGCGTGCCCATCATGCGTGGGTGGTTGGTGCCGGGGTTGTGGCCGATGGAGATGATCAGTTCGCAGGTATCGAAGTCGTCCAGCGACACCGTGCCTTTGCCGATACCAATGGATCGCGGCAACCCGACGCTGGTCGGTTCGTGGCACATGTTGGAACAATCGGGAAAGTTGTTGCTGCCGTATTCCCGGATGAACAGTTGGTACAGATAGGCCGCTTCATTGGAGGCCCTGCCAGAGGTATAGAACTCGACCTGCTCCGGTTGCAGCCCCCGGAGTATCTCGCCTATTCGCGCGAACGCCGCCTCCCATTCGATCGGCTGGTAGGTGTCGCTGGCACGGTCATATACCAGGGGATGGGTGATACGTCCCAGGTCCTCCAGCTCGTAATCGCTGCGGTGCAATAACGAGGCGACCGGATGATTGGCGAAGAAGTCCGGGGTGACCCGCTTGTTGGTCGCCTCCCAGGTCACCGCCTTGGCGCCGTTTTCACAGAACTGGAAGGTGGATTTGTGCTCCTTGTCGGGCCAGGCGCAGCCTGGGCAGTCAAAGCCATCAGGCTGGTTGGTGCGCATCAGGGTGATGGGCGCTTTCAGCGTATCCATCTGCTCTCTAACCGCTGTCGCGGTGGCCTTGAGCGCCCCCCAGCCGCCAGCGGGACCGTCGTAGTTACGAACACCGGGTACCTTGCGTCGAGTCGTCATGATCGCTCCCCATACGCCCCCTGCCCTGTAGACGAGAGTCGTTGGTTGCCTGGGATCCGCCGCCATGGCGGCATTCGGTAACGACCTACCGACCCGAATCGGGGGACGGTAGATGTCACATCTGAACAGCAAAAAAGACACGCAACCCAGAACCGGGTTTGAGGACTTGAAACCTTTGAATCAACGACGAAGGGTTGCGCTTGAATCTTTCACCCTGAGTTAAAACCTTAGTGGTGCGTCCCCGCCTGTCAAGGCAATAAATAGCTGGCAAATCGGGTAGTTACTTATCATTCGTATTAATTCGGCGACCAGTCACTCACCGGTACCCAATGCTCACTGCGCCGCCACCCGACGGCGCAAGCCCAGGCTCCAGCCCTGCTGCATGCCGGCCGCCGCCAGCAGGATGGCGATCACGCCGATCCATTGCAGCAGCTCCAGGCGATGGCCGAAGGCAAACCAGTCGACGAAGATCGCCGCGATCGGATAGATGAACGACAGCGCGCCGGTCAGCGCGGTCGGCAGTTTCTGGATCGCGCCGTACAGCAGCACGTACATCACCCCGGTGTGGACGATGCCCAGGGTCAGCAGGCTGGCCCAGGCACCGGGAGCGGCGGGCAGCGCGGAGAAGTTGGCCCAGGGCGCCAGCAGCAACACCCCGGTGCAGACCTGGATCAACGCGATCAGGTGCGGCGGCGTGCCGGTCAGGCGCTTGATCAAGAGCGCGGCGAAGGCATACAGCAAGGCCGCCCCCAGCGCCAGGGCGATCCCCAGCAGATAGTCATTGCCCGCCGCGCCCTGCTCGCCATGGGCACTGACGATCGCCAGCATCCCGGCGAAGGAAATGCTCAGCCAGAACAGTTTCTGCGCGGTGATTTTCTCGCCGAGGAACAGCGCCGCCAGCCCCACCAGCATGAACGGCTGGACGTTGTAGACCGCGGTGCCGATGGCGATCGAGGCCCGGGAATAGGAGGCGAACAGCAGCACCCAGTTGCCGACGATGGCGACACCGCTGAGCACCGCGAGGAGAAAGGTGGTGCGCGTCAGGATGCCGGGGCGCAGAAAGCCGAAGCCGGCACAGATCAGCAGCAGGGTCGCGGCGCCGAACACGCAGCGCCAGAACACCACGTCCAGCACCGGCTGCCCGGACACCAGCACGAACCAGCCGATGGTGCCGGAAATCAACATGGCGGCGGTCATTTCCAGTGAGCCGCGGCGTAACAATTTGTCCATGATCATTCTCCTCAACAAGAGCCAAAAGTATGACAATCGGCTCCTGCCCCGCTCAAGACTCAACGGTAGGCTAAAATCGTCTTACACCTTTTTTATCAAGGTATTTCTTAGGTTTTACCTAATGAGGCTGACATGATCGACGAAATTGACCAGGCGCTGATCAGCGCCCTGATGGAAGATTCACGCCGTTCGCTCAAGGCCCTGGCGCAGATCAGCGGGCTGTCCTCGCCCAGCGTCGCCGAACGCCTGCGACGCCTGGAAGAGCGTGGTGTGCTCAAGGCCTATACCGTCGAAGTCGACCCGAAGTTCTTCGGCTATCAATTGCAGGCCATCGTACGCATCCGGCCGCTGCCGGGGAAACTCCAGGAGGTCGAACGACAGATCCTGGCCATCCCCGAGTTCACCGAATGCGACAAGGTCACGGGCGAGGACTGCTTTATCGCCCGCCTGCATGTACGCGACATGGAGCAACTGGACAGCCTGCTCGACCACCTCAACAGCTGCGCGGAAACCAACACCGCGATCGTCAAGAAAAGCCCGGTGAAACGGCGGCTGCCGCCGATGGTGTAATGCCTGGGCTCACACACGGCGTTTGCCCTGGCACCTAGAAAACTGGCTAGACTCAGGACCTCGTCGACGAAGGATTCGCACCGTGAAAACCTCTTTTCTGTTGCTGGCGGCATTGATGCTCCCAGGTTGTGGAACCATCGATACCGTCTTCAGGGAGGATGCGGTGGCCAGCGAGAAACTCAAGGAGCGAAAAACCTACTGCGGTGGCGTCCCGCGTATCTACAGTGGCGTGACTTACGATTTCTGCAGCCTGCATGCCCCTGAGCCAGAGAACGGCACAACTCATACCGGCCCGGCCTCGAACCAAGCCATGCTGCTCGACATGGCCGTCTCAGGCGTACTCGACACCTTGCTGTTGCCCTACACCATCTATCAGCAACAAACCGATGGCAGCCTGATCATTGCCGAATAGCGTCCCTGGATGGCAGCAAACTCTGCGGGCACTACCACGGTCCACCTTGACCCTGGCCGAGCGACCAGATCGCAGACAACAAAAAGCCCGCCGAAGCGGGCTTTTTGTTTCAGGCTTGACGATCAGTCGTCGCGACCCATGATGCCAAACAACTGCAACAGGCTGACGAACAGGTTGTAGATCGATACATACAGGCTGATGGTCGCCATGATGTAGTTACGCTCGCCGCCATGGATGATGGCGCTGGTCTGGTACAGGATGCACACCGAGGAGAACAGCACGAAGCCCGCGCTGATCGCCAGTTGCAGACCGCTGATCTGGAAGAACAGGCTGGCCAGCGTCGCCCCCAGCAGGACGAAGAAACCGGCGGTGATGAAACCACCGAGGAAGCTCATGTCCTTGCGGGAAATCAGCACGTAGGCCGACAGACCACCGAACACCAGCGCGGTCATCGCAAAGGCCGAGCTGACCACTTCCGCGCCGCCCTGCATGCCCAGGTAACGGTTGAGGATCGGGCCGAGCAGGAAGCCCATGAAACCGGTCAGGGCAAACGCCGACACCAGGCCCCAGGCCGAATCACGGAGCTTGTTGGTAAGGAAGAACAGACCGTAGAAACCGATCAGCACCACGAAAATGTTCGGATAACCAACCCGCATCTGCTGGGCCACGTAAGCCATCACGCCACTGAAGGCGAGAGTAAGAGCGAGTAGGCCGTAGGTGTTGCGCAGGACGCGGCTAACTTCTAGCTGCTCGGCCTGCACGCTGTTATTAACTGCGTAATCCTGTTCGCGCATGGCGACACTCCTGTTGGTTTGAAACGTTCAGTGGCAAAGATCATAACAGACGCTCTGCAACACACCATGCAGAGAGTTTGACAGTGTGTTTCATTCAGGTATTATGGCGCCCGCAACAAAAACGGAGGTGTGGCCGAGTGGTTTAAGGCAACGGTCTTGAAAACCGTCGACTGTAACAGGTCCATGAGTTCGAATCCCATCGCCTCCGCCATATTCGTCACGCTAAAGCCCCGATTATTCGGGGCTTTTTCGTTTCTGGGGCTTGAGGATCGACGCTGCGCTTGGGAGTCCCACCACAAAGGTAACCAGCGTCGACAGCGCAACATGGATGGTGAAGACCTTGCCGCCGTTGTTGTGCGGAGTTAATTCAAAAACTTCACAAAAATCAGCTCTGGATCACCAGGGTCAAGATTCTCCACAGTCCCGCTGTATTGATATCCAAGCTGTACCAACAATTGCCGCATGGGTGTATTGGACGTGTTGGTCGAAGTGAAGATCTTTCTGGCAGAGGAACAATGCTCTAAGTGAGCAACGATTTGCCGACCTACACCAGAACGTCTATGAGCGTTTGAGACGACTACAAGCGGGATGAACCACTCCCCGAAAAAACTTGTGTCCAAACAGCCGTAACCGATCGGGACACTGGGATCGTTCGTCTCACAAGCAACCCAGCATTCGCCCGTGCCTACTACCCTTTCTATTTGTGCTCGACGGCCGTGATCTTTTGCCGCGATAGGATCCACACGCACCAACCATTCGATATCGCTCAAGACGGCCTGTCTGATTTGCCAATTCATGATCGCGTCCCTGTGCAAGAAGAAGGAGGAGGATACAAAAAGCCCAGCACTCTGGCTGGGCTTCGATTATTTTCTACATGCCATCATCTTGTCGGCGAGAGTTTTGGCTCTTTCGATCAACAGGTTCTGCCTGTCTTCATGAGTGGCCTCTCCTACGACCGGTGCCGTCAGATTGCTTTCGGCAATCAACGCAGCGCAGAAGTATTGATCCCAGACTCTTTGCTCCGACGCCTGTTTGCTTACTTGGTCGGCGATCATATGGGGCTCCTTTTGACGAGGTAGCACCGCTATTCTACGCCTCAATCGCCAACAGCCCCTGCGCGAGCGGATAGCCGGCAAACGGTGTGGAGCCAATTGGACCGCACAGGTTTCCGGCATCGCCTGGCAGCTATTTCACGCCAATATCTTCTGCAAAACGAAGCAGATAACCATCAGGGTCCAGGACCAGGAAATTCCTCTGCCCGAATTGCCGGTCATTGCTACGGTACCAATGCTCTTCGACAGGCCTCCTGATCGGGCAGCCCGCCTTTTCAAGCGCACAAACCAGAGCCTGTGCATCCGGACACTCGATGGAAAGGTTCATGCCACGGCCGTAGGGCGGCTCCAGGGGGCCCACGCGCCATGGCGAATCGTCGTGCCAGTCCTGCTCCAGCATGATCTGGCTGTTGCCAAAGGAGAGAAAGGCAAACTGGTCTTCGGGTCGGTCGTACTCGACCCTGAAACCCAACACATCACAGTAGAAATACAGACTCTGCTGCAGGTCCGAAACGATCAGTTCCGGCACCAGGGCGTTCAACTTGAACATGCTCTTGCATCCATTCAGTTCCTTGGCCGGCCAATTTACCTGGTTCTCTGCATTGCCGGCCTATTTAGTACGCGGCCTTACCTGTCATTGAACCTTCTGCCCGCTGCCAATCTTCTTGGCCCTGTCGATCCCCCACTCAAACGCATCCTCCATGTCCAGGCCATCCGGGGCCAGGTCATTGTCTTCGACGATAACGCTGCCATCCGGCGTGTAGATGCCGATGAACATCTTGAGCGAGCCATCTCTGAGGATCTCTGATCGCACCTTGATCTTGCATCCATTCGAAAGCGTTTCACTGTGATTCAAATGACGCTCAGTCATGGCCGCATCCCTCAGTAAATGAAGTTCGAGTAAGGCACAGCCCATTGATTCACGCCAGTCGGTGGCCACTCCCCATCAAGGGTTAGAGACGACAGGTCCGATTTTGCGAAGGCAATAAAAAGCCCCGCACAGTGGCGAGGCTGTTTTTGTATCTGTCAGCGCTTCAGCCGGCAGGTTTCAGTGGCGCCGGGGCGGCCATGACATAGCGGGACATCAGGTAGGCGACCAGGCCGCCCAATGCCGCGCCCGCCGCATCGGCCAGAAACAGCGCCAGTTGAGAGGCCGAATGCTGGTAGACCCTGCACATCGCCACCCAGGCGTTTTCCATGAAGCCGGAAGCCCAGTCCCAACCGCAGGGGTAGACCATCAAGAAGGCCAGCCCGGCGAGGGTGATCCATCCGGACAACCTGGACGGAGTCTGCGAGAAGACGAACCGGGCCAGCTGGCAGATACCGACAAAGAGCCAAGCCGCCAGCATGCTTCTCATGAATTGGTCGAATAACTCGAAAAAGGCCATGGCGCCCTACGCTGAAAAATCACCGAGCGATGATAGCCATTCGTGTCGCCATAAAAAACCCGGCGCAGCGGCCGGGTTTTCATCAATCGTTTAACGGTGCCCGTAGGCGCCCCCAGCGCCGGCCTTCCTTAACGTCCAGCGGCCTGGCAAGCTCCTGCACCCTCTTCCCCGGCTCCAACTGCGACCTGGACCAGGGCTTCCAGCAAGGCCTCGGTGTGATTGATCGATTCCCGGATCTCATCGAAGGCATCCTCCAGATCGCGCACCTTCGCTGTCGCCGAAGCGCCGCACAGGGCTTGCTGGATCTGGAACTCATCCTGCTTGAATTGCAGGACATTGGCCCGCAGGCCTTCGATACGAAGGGACAACTGCGAGATGTGATGACGGCGACGCTGAACCATTTCCGATTCTCCTTCATGGCCCTCTTACTTATTCAGATCGTCGCGCGCCGACAGATGTTCAGCGGTTCCTGACCAAAGGCACAGCGTGCCATGCCAGTGGCCAAGCCCTCAAAGCTTGCTGTCCAGCGCCACCAGCAAGGCCGCGTCCCGTCCGTAGATGTCCGGGGCATAGGACAGCTGGCCATGACTGTCGGCTTGCGCCGTCCAGTACGTGAGCAGGATTGGTACTGGCGTCGATAGCCTGAACTCATGAGTGAGCCCGGTGCTCAGCAATTCGTCGGTGCGCACCCGTTCCGCCGGGCTCACCAGCAGATCGCGCAGCTGCAACGCATGCTCGACCCGCACGCAGCCCGAACTGAAGGCCCTTGGTCCCTTGTTGAACAGCGCCTGGCTGGGCGTGTCGTGCAGGTACACCGAAAACGGGTTGGGGAAGCGGATCGCCATCTGTCCCAGCGGGTTTCTCGGTCCGGCTTCCTGGCGCAGGAGGATATTGCCGGGGTTGTCCCAGTCGATATCCTCCACCGCCAGGGGATGCCCTTCGCTGTCGAGCACCTGCAGGTTCTGCCGATTGAGGAAGGACTGGTCGCGGCGAATTTCCGGCAGTTTGTCTTCGCGGAAAATGGTCGGCGGCACCGTCCAGGTCGGGTTCAGGGTCAGGCGCGTGACCTGGGATTTCAACAAGGGCGTCTGGCGCTCGGCACGCCCCACCTGGGTCCGGGTCTGCCAGACCGGCACGCCGCCCTGATAGACGATCAACTGCGCCGCGGCCAGGTTGACCAGCAGGCTGTCGGGCTCCATGTCCTGCGCCAGCCAGCGAAAGCGTTCGAGGTTGATGCGCAGCTGTTCGCGGCGCATCTGCGGGCTGATGTTCAGTTCATTCAAGGTCCCCGCGCCGATCACCCCATCGGCTTGCAGCGAATGGCTGAGCTGGAAGCTTTTCACCGCACTCACCAGGTCGCTGCTGTAAAGGGTGTCGCCTTCGTTGGCGAGGGTGCCCAGGTACCCCTCCTTGAACAACCGTTGCGCCAGTTCCGGCACTCGCGCGTCCTGCATCTGCGGACGCAACAGCGGCCCGCTGGGAAGCGGCTGCCAATGGGGCAACGCCAGCTGGCGCTGCTGGGCATACAGCTGGCGCAGGTTCTGATATTGCTCGAGGCTCGGCCGCGCCAGCGCGAAGGCCGCCGGGATGTCCTGCAGGCCGGGCCCGGCGATGGCAAGCACCTGCGCCTGGCGATCCAGCTGTGAGGGATGGGCGTGCCACATCGGCTCGAAACGGGCCTGCGACAGACGGCCGTAATGCAGGTCATGCAAGGCCTGCAGGTAATGCTGGCTGAAGCTCAGGTCGGCGCACAGCGCGTCGCCCGCGAGCGCACTGGCCGGCGAACGGTAGTCGGCCGGGTCCAGGCCATCGTCGGCCAGTTGCTGCAACTGGGCCTGCAACGCCTCCAAACGTGCGCTGGACGACCAGACCGGCTGGTCACCCTGCTGTTGGTAAAAAGCCTGTAACAGGCTCTGGGCGGGAATGTCCAGGTGCACCGCCAACCCCGGACAGGCATCGGACAATCGAGTGAATACCTGTTGCACAGGGTTCTCATGATCGACCGGTACATCCTGAGCAGTCGCGACCAACGGCGCAGCGAGCAGGAAAAGGCTCAAGTAACATGCGTGTTTTTTGAACAACTGCTTTACTCCAATCATGGCCATCATTGTGATGGTCAACCTCGGCAGTGGCTGCGAAAAATCATCCAACCACCTGTAACCAGAACTGCCAGGAGAGCGACAGGACGTCAGGAGCCAAAGTGACTGTGGGGACACTCTAGAATGCTGACCTTCTTGCGCCGGCTCTGTCTGGCAATGACCACCCTAGGCGCGATCTGCAGCCCCGCGCTCGCCGCCAACAACACGACACCGCTGCTTTACAACAGCCTCGCCCACGCCGCTCCAGAACTCAATCCCCAAGTGCTGAAAAGTGCCTTGAGCGCCATGCAATGCGCAGTCAACAGCGGCGCCAGGCAGGCCCGGCACCTGGCGGTCATCGACTATTCGCAACCTTCCACCGCCCGCCGCCTGTGGATCTTCGACTTGAATAAAAGAACCCTGGTGCTGCGCGACCTGGTCGCCCACGGGCAGAAATCCGGGGAGAACTTCGCCACCCAGTTTTCCAATCGCATGGGCAGCTTCCAGTCCAGCCTCGGCCTGTTCCGCACCCAGGAAAGTTATGAAGGCAGCCACGGTTATTCGCTGCGCATGGACGGCCTGGAGCCAGGTTTCAATGACCTCGCCCGCGATCGGGATATCGTGATTCACGCGGCCGACTATGTGAGCCCCCTGTGGAGCCGACGCCAAGGGCGCATCGGCCGCAGCCTGGGTTGCCCGGCCGTGCGTCCGCAGGTGGCGCGCCAGGTGATCGACCGCCTCAAGGACGGTCAGTTCATGTTTTCCTGGTACCCCGACCAGCGTTGGCTGAAATCCTCGCCCTACCTCAACTGCCAACCACGCCAGGTGGCCAGCATTGTCGCCGCCAGCGGCGGTTAACCCGTTCGCTCCTTAACCGGCGGCCGAGGCCGCCGTTTCCGGCTCTTCGGGTATTTTGACGAAGATGCTGTACTTCGCCCCCTCCATCGCTTCGAAGGCGATGAGCTTGTCCACCAGCGGGCCGCTCAGCACCTTGCCGGCATTGAGCAACAGCATGCCATTGTCGGCATTCAGATTACGCGCCAGGGTCATGCCCGGGGCCAGGTCACGCGTCGTCAGGACCCTGACCGTCGGATCGGCCAGGGTGACATCGCTCTGATAAACCGCGCAGACACCGACGAAATCCTCCACCAGGTCGGGGTCGTAGAGTTTACCGGCGTATTTGCGAATGAACAGCAGCGCCTCATCGCTGTTCATCTGCCGTTCGAGTATCAGCCCGCGTTGCAGCTCGATGAAGTCCACGGCCAGCTTGAGCCAGCGCGAGCCCAGCGGAATGGCCTCGCCCTTGAGATGATCGGGAAAACCGCTGCCATCCCAGCGTTCCTGGTGATGCAGGATGATGCGCGCCGCGTCCTTCATCGGCTCCAGGGTCATCAGCAGCGACTCGCTCTGCTTCGGGTAGGCCCGGTACAGGTCGCGCTCGTTGTGGTGCAGCAGGTCCGCGGGCGCGGTCATCATGCTGTCGGTCCAGCTCAGCTTGCCGATGTTGTACAGCGCGGCGGCCATGGTCATGTTGCGGCTGTCGGCTTCGTCCAGGCCATGGGTGATGCAATAGACACGAATCAGCTCAATGATCTGCCGGTTGGTCTGCTTGGCCTTGGGCAAGCGCAGGTTGGCCAGCAGCGAAAACACCTCGGTACCGGTCACGTAGCTGCGCTTGAGCTCTTCATACGCCAGATCGAGCATGTCGGCGGTCTGTTGCAGCTCGGCGGTGCGCGCCGCCACATGCTTTTCCAGGGTCGAGTTGAGGGTTTTCAATTGCTCGTTCTGTTGCCGGGTCAGGGCTTCCAGACGCTGGCGCTCGCTTTCGGAATTGTGATGCGCCAGGGCCTGGCGCAGCGTCACCAGCATGTCCTCGTCGTTCCAGGGCTTGCTGATATACCGATGGATCTGCCCTTCGTTGATGGCCTTGGCGATCAAGGTCATGTCGGCATAACCAGTGAGCAGGATGCGCAGCGTCGATGGATAACGCTGATGGATATGGGCCAGCAAGGTCGCACCGTCCATGCTCGGCATGCGGGCGTCACTCATGACCACGTCGACCGGCCGTTGTTCGAGGATCTCCAGGGCCTTGGCACCGCTGTCGGCCAACAGGATGTCGTAAGGCTGGCTGCGTAACAGCCGACGAAGGCTATTGAGAATCGATTCCTCATCGTCGACCAGCAGTACCGTCGGTCTGTCCTGGGCTGTGCCCGCTGTATGTTCTTCCATGGTTCCCCCTCCCCTTTGACTGCGATCAGACCCGCCTTCTGGGACAGGCTAGATGACTTGTAGTGTTTCGGCATGAATTCGACGCCGGCCGATTAGCGCATACGGGGGAGCCTGACTATGCTCAAGGCCAAAATGGACTGCATGTTCAGGAAGCAGGAAGGGAAGCCCGATGAGCTTATATACAAGGTGCCCGCACCGAGTTGGAGCACGCCGATGATGGTGTCGGCAGACCGGACCAACCGGCGAATTCTGATCGTCGACGACACGGCGTCGATCCATGAGGACTTTCACAAGATCCTCGCCTGCACGGATGCCCCCGGGGACAGCCTCAGCGACGCCGAAGCCGCCCTGTTCGGTACGCCCGTCAGTGCCTCGCTGGAGCATTTTTTCCTCGACTCGGCGTTTCAGGGCCGGGAGGCGCTGGACAAGGTGCAGGCAGCGCTGGATCACGATGCGCCTTATGCCATGGCGTTCATCGACATGCGCATGCCGCCCGGCTGGGACGGCCTGGAAACCATCGAGCGGCTGTGGCAGGTCGACCCCAAGCTGCAAATCGCCCTGTGCACCGCCTACTCCGACTATTCCTGGGAAGACATCGCCGAGCGCCTGCAACTGGGCGACCGCCTGCTAATCCTGAAAAAGCCCTTCGACGCCATCGAGATCCGCCAGATGGCCAGCGCCCTGACCGTAAAATGGCAGATGACCGAAGACGCCGAGCTGAAAATGGATCAGCTGGAGCAAGCGGTCGAGGAACGCACCCGCGAGTTGGCCGACGCCAACATCATCGTGCAGAACAGCCCCACCATCCTCTATCGTCTGCGGGGCGAGCCATCGTTCACGCTGATGTACATCTCCCACAACATCACCAAGTTCGGCCATGTGGCGGCGCAACTGGTGGCCTCGGCCGACTGGGCCCAGACCCTGATCCACCCCGACGACCAGGCCAAGGTCAAGAACGCCATGCTGCGGATCCTCGATCGGGATGTGGCGGGAGCGTCCATCGAGTTCCGCATGCGCACCGGCGATGGTGCCTTTCGCTGGGTGGAAAACCGCTATATTCCGGTACGCAACGACCAGGGCCAATTGGTCGAGGTGGAAGGGATCATCCTCGACATTACCGAACGCAGGCTGGCCGAAGAAAAAATGGCCCTGATGGCCCGCACCGACAGCCTGACCGGGCTGGCCAACCGCGCCACCCTGATCGAGCGCCTGCACCAGGCATTCGCCGCGGCCCGACGGGGAGCCGCGCCCTTCGCGATGTTTTACCTGGACCTGGACCACTTCAAGCGCATCAACGACACCCTCGGCCACCCCATTGGTGACTTGCTGCTGCAGGAAGTGGCCCGGCGCATCAAGGCCTGCACCCGGGAAAACGATGTGGTGGCGCGCCTGGGCGGCGACGAGTTCGCGATCCTGCAACTGGACGTCGACGAGGCCACGCATTGCGCCGCGCTAGCGACGAAAATCCGCGACACCCTGCTGCTCCCCTACTCTCTGGAAGGCAACGAGGTACGCATCTCGGTGAGCATCGGCATCAGCCTCTACAGCCCGCAGACCCTGAGTGCCGACAGCCTGATGGCGCAGTCGGACATGGCGCTGTATCGCTCCAAGGACAAGGGCCGCAACCAGTTCCATTTCCACAGCGAGGAAATCAACCAGGAGGTCACGGAGCGGGTGACCCTGGCCAACGACCTGAAGCTGGCCCTGGAACGCGACGAACTGCACCTGCACTACCTGCCGGAAGTCGATCTCGGTACCGGCAGGATCCTCGGCATGGCGACCCAGGTTCGCTGGCTCCACCCCCTGCGCGGCTGGCTCGAGGCCGAGGACTTCATGCCCGCAGCCGAGAAGACCGGCATCGTCATCGCCCTCGGTCATTGGCTGCTGGACCAGGCCTGCCGGCAGATGCGCGCCTGGCGCGACCAGAACGTGGCACCGCCATTGATTGCGATCCATTTGTCCCTGGTCCAGCTCAAGACCGGGCCAGAACTGATCTACGACGTATTGCGCACCACCGCGCGCTGGGACCTGTGCCCGTGGGACCTGAGATTCGACGTGACCGAGGGCACCCTGGCCCAGACCAAGTGGACCCACAACGACATCCTGCCCAGGCTGTGCGAGCTGGGCGTGAAGATCGCCATCGACGATTTCGGCACCGAATACTCCTCGTTCGACTACCTCAAGACCTACAGGGTCAACCACCTCAAGCTTGCCCAGCGCTTTCTCGACAGCGCCAGCAGCGACCCGGACAACGCCATGACGCTCCGGGCCATCCTCAACTTCGCCCGCGAGGTGGGCATCGGGGTCACCGCTGAAGGGGTGGAAACCCAGGAGCAGCGTACGACCTTGATATCCAGCGGCACGTCACTGGGGCACTCGCTCGGTGCGGCGGTCGACAGCGACCAGGCTGGCGAACTGCTCAAGGCCAGGTCTGCTGCTGTGGATGGCAGCACCAGGTCGGCGGATCCGACGTCGGAGAATTTCAGGTGAGCCCGTTATCCGTGGTGCCCAATCGGCGAATTCTGATCATCGACGACACACCGGCGATCCATCAGGACTTTCGCAAGATTCTCAGCCCCGAAGACGAAGGGCCTCTGGGCAAGACCGAAGCCTTGCTGCTGGGCGCCAGCCGCAGACCCCATCAGCACTTCGAGCTTGACTCGGCCTACCAGGGCGAGGAAGCCGTGGAACTGGTCAAGCGCGCCCAGGCCGAAGGCCGACCGTATGCCCTGGCCTTTATCGACATGCGCATGCCACCCGGCTGGGATGGCCTGCAGACCATCGAGCATCTGTGGAAAACCGATCCGCAGTTGCAGATCGCCCTATGTACCGCGTTCTCCGATTACTCATGGGAAGCCATGGCCGAACGTATCGAGTTCGGCGACCAGCTGCTGATCCTGAAAAAGCCGTTCGACAGCCTCGAAATTCGCCAGATGGCCAGCGCCCTGACCTGGAAATGGCAGCTGGCGCAGGACGCGGCGAGCAAGATGCGCAACCTGGAACAGACCATCGAGGAACGGGTCCAGGAACTGCTGAGCGTGTCGCACCTGCTGCACTACGATGTGCTCACCGGGCTGCCCAACAGTACCCTGCTCGGTGATCGCCTGACCCAGCATCTGTCCCAGTCCCGCCGCCATGACCGCCAGTTGGCGGTGATGTTCATCGGCCTGGACCGTTTCAAGCGCATCAACAACGCACTCGGACACCCGGCGGGAGACGAGATGCTCAAGCTCGTCGCCCGCAGCCTGGCGACCACGGTGCGCGAAACCGACTCGGTATTTCGCTACGGTTCGGACGAGTTCGTGGTGATTATCGGCGACATCCTGCACCCACAGCAGACCCGAGGGGTGGCCGAAAAACTCCTGGCCGCCATCAATACCCCTCATTCCGTGGCGGGCCACGACCTGACGGTCACCGCCAGTCTGGGCATCAGCATCTATCCCTACGACGGCGCCGATGCCGTAACGCTGATCAAGAACGCCGAGACGGCCATGCGCAACGTCAAGGACTGCGGCCCCAACAACTTCAGCTTTTTCATCGAAGACATGAACCTGCGCGCGCGCCAGCAGCAGACCCTGGAAACCGGCCTGCGCCTGGCGTTGCAGCGTGAGGAGTTCGTCCTGCACTACCAGCCCAAGCTGGACCTGGCGCGAGGCACGGTGGTCGGTGCCGAGGCACTGGTGCGCTGGAACCGGCCCGGCCATGGCTGGGTGTTCCCCTCGGACTTCATCCCGGTGGCCGAAGACAGCGGGCTGATCGTCCCCCTCAGCCAATGGGTATTGCGCCGTGCCTGCCTGCAATCGCAGGCCTGGCAAGCGCAGGGCCTGCCGCCCATCTGCATGTCGGTGAATGTGTCGGCCATCGACTTCCGTCAGCACGACTATGTCGAACGCCTCACCCGCACGCTGGCCGAGACCGGGCTCGACCCGACGTTGCTGGAACTGGAAATCACCGAAAGCGTGCTGATGCAGAACGTCGACGCCACCATCGCCACGCTCTGCGCCATCAAGCAGCTGGGGGTTCGCCTGGCCATCGACGACTTTGGCACCGGCTACTCGAGCTTGAGCTACCTGCAGAAATTCCCGGTCGACGTGTTGAAGATCGACCAGTCGTTCGTGCGTGACCTGGGCACCGACAGCAACGACGCGAAACTGGTCAGCAGCATCATCGACCTGGGTAAAAGCCTCAACCTGAGCATCATCGCCGAAGGCGTGGAGACCGCCGAACAACTGGACTTTCTCAAGCGTCACCACTGCGAGGAAGGCCAGGGTTTCTACTTCAGCAAGGCCGTGGAGCCCGAGGCATTCGCCCGCTTCCTGACCGAATCCCAGCGACCTCACCTGCCCCATCCATGAAGTTGTGCCTGGTAAGGATACCGACCATGTCGTCACTTGCATTACTCCTTTCGGCCAACCTGCTGCTCGCTCCAGGCGCCGAGGCCGCGCCATTGGAAGGACCGCTCAAACCCCTCCCCGCAGCACCGGCGCTGGACAGCAAGCGGGTCGAACTGGGACGACGCTTGTTCAACGACCCGCGCCTGTCGGTGAACAACAGCCTGTCGTGCGCCAGTTGTCATCGCCTTGATCGGGGCGGTGCCGATACCGTTCCGCACTCCCTGGGTTTCGATGGCAAGCCCGTGGCGGTCAACACCCCGAGCGTGTTCAACGCCAGCCTGAACTTCCACCAGTTCTGGGACGGTCGGGCCGAAACCCTGGAAGACCAGGTGCACATCGTGGTGCAGAGCCCCAGCGAAATGGGCAGCGACTGGAAAGTCGTGGTACAGCGCATCGCCAACGACCCGGCCTATCGCACCGCCTTCGCCGATGCCTACCCCGGTGGTGTGTCCCAGGCCAACATCCAGGGCGCCCTGGCCGATTACGAACGCACCCTGCTCAGCGCCAACTCGCGCTTCGACCGATACCTGGCGGGCAACACCGAGATCCTCGACATCGAGGAAAAGTACGGCTACCAGCGCTTCCAGGAATACGGCTGCATCGCCTGTCACCAGGGGGTGAATATCGGCGGCAACATGTTCCAGAAGTTCGGCGTGCTCGGCGACTACTTCGCGGCCCGGGGCAACCCTACCGAGGCCGACCTGGGGCGCTTCAACGTCACGGGCGAAGAAGACGACCGCAATGTGTTCAAGGTGCCGAGCCTGCGTAACGTCGCGGTCACGGCGCCGTACTTCCACGACGGTTCACAAGCCACCCTCGAAGGCGCGGTGGCGGTGATGTTCAAGTACCAGCTGGGACGTACGCCGTCCGAGGAAGACAAACGCCTGATCGTCAAATTCCTCAAGACCCTGACCGGCGAATGGGAAGGCAACCCCTTATGAAAGTATCCCGTCGCGTAAGCATCCTGTTGCTCGCCGCCCTGGCGGTATTGATGGCTTCGATCCTGCTCTTTCTCTACCTCAAGTCCAGATCCGACCAGACCGTGACCTACACCGAATCGCGCGACCTGATCCGCCAGATCAAGCAGCAGGACTCGCTGTGGGAAAACGAAATACTCAAGGCCAGGGTGGCCATCACCCACAACTACGACCCGCTGGTTTCACCCCTGGGCGAGATGACACGCCTGTGGCAGAAATTCGACTCGATGGAGGCGCAGAACCAGCGCAACGATTCGCCGCTGTGGCGCAATGCCCATGACGGCTACCTGAACGCGATAAAGGAAAAGACCCGGCTGGTGGAACAGTTCAAGTCGCACAACTCCGTGCTGCGCAACTCCCTGGCCTTCCTGCCGACCGCCGAGGACGATATCCAGCAGGAGCTCGCCCAACTGCACGACGCGGACAAACTGCAACTGCAGAACATCGCCACCGATACCTACGACCTGTTGCTCAGCAGCCTGGAGTTCGCCCAGGTCACCTCCGACGACAGGGCCGCGGATATTCTGGTGGGCCTGAACAAGCTGGCGGTCAACAAGGAGCGCTTGCCCACCGACTTCCATGAGCTGATCGATACCCTCAGCAACCACGTCGGGCTGATCCTGCGCGAGCAACCCAAGGTCAACCGCCTGCTCGAGGAAATCGAAGTGGTGCCGGTCGACGAACGCCTGGACGACATCACCGTTCTGCTCAACCGCGACCAGCAGCAGGCCGAGGCCGTCGACCAGCAGTACCATTTCTACCTGCTGCTGTTTTCCTCGTTGCTGGTGCTGCTGCTGATCTGGCTGGGCATCCGCCTGATCCGCAGTTTTGCCGAGATCAACCAGATGAACCGCGCCCTGGTGGCCGCCAACGACGAACTCGAGCAACGGGTCGAAGAACGCACGCGCCAGCTCAAGGACACCCAGAGCGAGCTGCTTGCCACTGCCCGCCAGGCCGGCATGGCGGAAATCGCCACCAACGTCCTGCACAACGTCGGCAACGTGCTCAACAGCGTGAACATCTCCGCCGACCTGGTCAGCCGCAAGCTGCGCAACAGCAAGGCCCAGGGGCTGGGCAAGGCGATGCAACTGATCAACGAGCACAAAGAGGACCTGGGCAGCTTTCTCACCGAGGATGCAAAAGGCAAGTTGCTGCCCGGCTACCTGAACCAGCTGGTCGAGGCCATCGACCTGGAACAGCAAGGCATGACCGAGGAGCTGACGCAACTGAGCAAAAGCGTCGATCACATCAAGGACATCGTCGCCACCCAGCAATCCTATGCGGGTGCCAGCAGCCTGCTGGAACCGCTGTCGGTCAGCGAACTGCTCGAAGATGCGCTGCGCATGAACTCCGGCGCCCTCACCCGCCATCATGTGACCGTGCGCAAGGAATACGCCGACGTACCACTGATCATGGGCGACAAGCACCGCCTGCTGCTGATCCTGATCAACCTGATCAGCAACGCCAAGTACGCCATGTCCGACCTGTCCAACCAGACGCGCAACATGACCCTGGCGGCAGCGGTGGTCGACGGCGAGACCTTGCAGATCAGCGTGCGCGACGAAGGCGAAGGCATCGCTCCGGAAAACATGACCCGCATCTTTGCCCACGGCTTCACCACCCGCAAGGAAGGCCATGGGTTCGGCCTGCACAGTTGCGCACTGGCGGCCATCGAGATGAATGGCCACCTGACCGCCCATAGCGACGGCCCGGGCAAAGGCGCGCTGTTCGTCCTGCAGATCCCCCTGATCACCGCCGAGGTTGAGGCATGAACAACCCGATAAACCGGCGCGTGCTGCTGATCGACGACACCCCGGCGATCCACGACGATTTCCGCAAGATCCTCACGCCCAAGACCGGCGACAGCGCCGACCTCGATGCGATGGAAAACGCGCTGTTCGGCAGCGCGCCAAAAACCGCCGCCACGGTGTTCGAACTGGATTCGGCCTACGGTGGCCAGGAAGGCCTGGGTAAACTGCTGGAGGCGGCGGGCAAGGGCCAACCCTATGCCCTGGCCTTCGTCGACATGCGCATGCCCGATGGCTGGGACGGCGCGCAAACCATCGAAGAGTTGTGGAAGCACGACCCATTGCTGCAAGTGGTGGTGTGCACCGCCTATTCCGACTATTCCTGGGACGAGCTGCTCGATCGCTTGAACGGCCACGACCGGCTGCTGATCCTGAAAAAGCCCTTCGACAATATCGAAGTCCAGCAGATGGCCAATACCCTCACCACCAAATGGGAAATGACCATGCGCGCTCAGCTGCAGATGAGCGAGCTGGAAGAACGGGTGGAGCAACGTACCCTGGCGTTCAAGCAGGCCAGCGCCGCGCTGCAACGGGAGATCGACGAGCGCAAGCTGCTGGAAAGCCAGCTGGTGCAATCGGAAAAGCTCGCCTCCCTGGGCCAGCTGGCCGCCGGGGTCGCCCATGAAATCAACAACCCGGTCGGCTTCATTTCCTCCAACCTCGGCGCCCTGGACAGCTACTTCAAGCGCCTGCAGGAGATGCTCGAGGCTTACGGCAATGCCGAAACCGGGATCGGCGCCAGCGAGCTGCGCGATCGGCTGAAACAGTTGCGCACGGATATCGAGCTGGATTTCCTCCTCGAGGACATTCCGCTGCTGATCAAGGAGTCCAAGGACGGCATCGGCCGGGTCAGCCAGATCGTCAAGGATCTCAAGGACTTTTCCCGGGTCGATTCGACCCAGGAATGGCAATGGGCGAACCTGCAACAGGGCATCGACTCGACCCTGAACATCGTCGCCGCCGAGATCAAGTACAAGGCCGACGTGATCAAGGAGTACGCCGAGCTGCCGGAGGTCGAGTGCCTGCCTTCGCAGATCAACCAGGTGGTGATGAACCTGATCGTCAACGCCGCCCAGGCCATGGGCAACGAACGGGGCACCATCACCCTGCGCAACGGCGTCGAGGGCGAGAACGTGTGGATCGAAGTGGCCGACAATGGCTCGGGCATCCCGCCGGACAGCCTGCAGAAAATCTTCGACCCGTTTTTCACCACCAAACCCGTGGGCCAGGGCACGGGGCTGGGGCTGTCGCTGTCCTACGGCATCGTCAAGAAACACCGCGGCGACATCTCGGTACGCAGCGAGGTCGGTGTCGGCACCACCTTCCGCGTCGAACTTCCGGTGCATCAGAGCAGAAAGGCCCGCTGAACGTCCCCGCACTCCAGCCACAGGCTCGACACCACTGCTGCTTCTGTAGGAGCCAGGCTTGCTGGCGATCCAAGCGACGCGGTACGCCGGGGCATGCCGCAGGCCCGATCTCTTGTATGATGGCGCGCCTCAAGAATGGGTCGCCGATTTCGTCTTGCCAATGACCACCGGAGTACATTCGGCCTGACGCCTTCAGGGCACACACGCTTCCCCCGTCTTAAACAGCACGACGCTTTCCCGAGCGCGCCTGGCCCTTTGTGCCTGGTATTCGCCGGGGCCGGGATCGCCATCGTCGAGGAGTTTTCATGGATATGCTTTACCGGGCCTCCCGCCAGGGGCTGCCCGCCCCGCGGTTCGCGCGCAATCTGCTGAGCCTGCTGCTGGCCGGTGCCGCGCCCGTGGCCCAGGCCGCCGAGACCGAACTGCCGGCCCTGACCGTGACCGGCGAAGACCGCTCCGGTTATCAGGCCAGCAGCGCCGCGGTTGGCGGTTTCGAGGCAGCTCCCCTGCTCGATGCCCCCGCCTCGATCGCGGTGATCAATGAAGACTTGATCAAGGACCAGCAGGCCCGCCTGCTCAGCGAGGTGCTGAAGAACGACGCCTCGGTCGGCGAAAGTTATGCGCCGGTCGGCTACTACGAGAATTTCACGGTGCGCGGCTTCTCCCTGAATGCCGCCAACAGCTATCGGATCAACGGCCGCAGCATCACCGGCGAGCAGAACGTCGGCCTGGAAAACAAGCAGCAGGTGGAATTGCTCAAGGGGCTGAACGGCCTGCAGAGCGGCGTCAGCGAGCCCGGCGGGCTGATCAACTACGTGACCAAGCGCCCCACCGACGTGCGCTCGGTCACAGTCTCTACCGACGATCGCGGCAGCGGCTATGTGGCCACCGATGTCGGTGGCTGGTTCGGCAGCGAGCAGCAGTTCGGGCTGCGCGCCAACCTGGCCCACGAGGACATCCACTCCTATGTCGAACACACCAATGGCCAGCGCGACTTCGCCTCCCTGGCCTTCGACTGGAACATCAGCCCCGACGCCCTGCTGCAACTGGACATCGAGTACCAGACCAAGGAACAGCGCTCGGCCCCGGGTTATCAATTGCTCGGCGGCTCCAGCCTGCCGCACCACGCCTCGCCGAAAAAGCTCCTGGCGCACCAGAGCGGTTCGAAGCCGGTCGGCACCGACGCGCTGAACCTCAACGGCAACTTCGAGTACCGCTTCAACGATCAGTGGAAAGGCAACCTCAGTGCCTCGCGCAGCCGGGTGGTGATCGACGACTACAGCTCGTTCGCCTGGGGCGGATGCAGCTCGAATTGCGGCGTCGGCAACTACTTCAGTCCCGAGGGCGACTACGACCTCTACGATTTCCGCAGCCCGGACGATACCCGGCGCAACGACGAGGTTCAGGCCGTCCTCAGCGGCAACTTCGACACCGGCGGCCTGGGCCACGAACTCAGTATCGGCACCAGCGCATTCCGCCGCGTGGTGGACAAACGCGACCCGATCAACCAGATGATCGGTAGCGCCAACATCGACGGCGAGCCAGCGGATTTCGCCCGTTACGACGGACCGCTCAACGACTCCTACCGCCGCCTGGACAGCCGCCAGTACGGCCTGTTCTTCAACGACCGCATCAGTTTCAACGAACACTGGCAGACCGTGCTCGGCGGGCGCGAGGTACGCCTGGACGAGGAAAC
This sequence comes from Pseudomonas sp. 09C 129, assembly GCF_002843625.1. Classification (NCBI taxonomy): domain Bacteria; kingdom Pseudomonadati; phylum Pseudomonadota; class Gammaproteobacteria; order Pseudomonadales; family Pseudomonadaceae; genus Pseudomonas; species Pseudomonas sp. 09C 129. The sequence continues at coordinate 4,740,800 of NZ_CP025261.1, forward strand.
CTTCGACAGCCAGGGCGACACCACCCGCCACACCCAGCGTTATGTGTTCCTGCCCCAGGCCGCGCTGATCTACAAGCCGGTGCAGAACCTGGCGCTGTACACCCGCTACAGCAAGGGCCTGTCCCTGGGCGGGGAAGCGCCGTGGTTCGCCAGCAATGCCTTCGAGATCCTCGCGCCCACCGTGTCGCGGCAGATCGAGGCCGGCATCAAATACGACTGGCAGCGCATCAGCCTGGCCGCGGCGCTGTTCCAGATCCGCCAGGCCTACCAGTATTCCCGACCGAATGGCGACGGCACCTTCACTTTCACCCAGCAGGGCGAACAGAAGAACACCGGCCTGGAACTCTCGGCCAATGGCTGGGCCACCCAACGCCTGCAAGTCTCGGCCAGTGTCGCAGCGATCCGCGCGCGGGTCACCGGCAGCGACACCCCGGAGTACGAAGGTCACCAGGCGCTCAACGTGCCGACCCTGCGCGCCAGCCTCTATGGCGACTACGCCCTGCCCTGGTTCGACGGCCTGGCGCTGCTCGGCGGGGTACAGTACAGCGGTCGAAAATACGCCAACCGCGAGGGTGAAGTGCAGACCGGCAGCTACGCCGTGTTCAACATCGGCAGTCGCTACAGCACCCGCATCGACGGTTACGACACCGTGTTCCGGCTGACCGTGGACAACCTGTTCGACAAGCGCTACTGGCGTGACGCCGGCGAATACATGGGCGATGGCTACCTGTTCCAGGGCGCGCCCCTGACCGCGCGCTTGAGTGCCTCGATCAACTTCTGATCGGGGTCAGTCCTACTGGAAGGCATCGGCCAGGACGTCGAAGATCATCCGATTCGAGGTCCTGACCAGCAGCAGATCGGAGCCCGCGCGCCACCATTGGTAGCCGTCGTAACGCGGCAACTGCTGGAGCAGCCTGGGGTTCAAGCGTCGCGATTGCTGCCTGGGCAACGTCCTGCCCCGGCGCAGGTTCTGCCTGGCATCGGCCGGCAGCGCCGCGGCCGGGTTCCAGTCCCGTTTCGAAGCCTGCAACAGCGCTCTCACCTGGTAGTCATTGACCACGGGAAGGCGCTCCCAATTCGCATGATCGTTGGAGTATCGGGCATTTGCCTGCGTGCCGGAATCCGCGCCGGCATCCAGCGGGATCGACAGCAAAATCGAGACGATCGAGATTAACGAGCCAGCTCTGAACATCGCCTTCTCCAGGCATCATTGCGTCGAGCTTATGGAAAGGGATTTCCCGGCAATAGTTCCCGGGCAGGCGTGACTTGGATGTTTCGGTTAGAAATGCGCCATGGGCGCAAGGCAGGGTTGCAGGACGCGAGGGCAAAGGCTCTTGAATACGCCGCACAAACAAAAAACGCCGCTCCTGGGAGCGGCGTTTTTTTAGCCTGGAGCGGATATCCGCCCCAGGTTCCGGTTCACCCGACAGGTCGGGCGCGGCCGGTATTACAGGGCCATGTCAGCCGACGGGTTGCTCACTGGCGCCTTTGGCTTTTCAGCCGCAGGTTGCGCAGGTGCAGCGATCTGGCCGATGGCCGGTGGCGGAGTCAATTGCAGCACTTCGCTGGTGTAGGCCCACTCTTGAGCGACACGCTCAGGACTGCCGTTGAGCTGGGTGCCGTAGCTCGGCACGATCTGGTGCAGCTTCGCCTGCCAGGCCGGAGTCGCGACCTTGTCCTTGAAGACCTTCTCCAACACGCTGAGCATGATCGGCGCGGCGGTCGAAGCACCTGGCGAAGCACCCAGCAGGCCGGCAATGCTGCCGTCCTTGGCGCTGACGATCTCGGTGCCCAGTTTCAGCACGCCACCCAGCTGCTCGTCGCGCTTGATGATCTGCACGCGCTGGCCGGCCTGCCACAGACGCCAGTCTTCAGCCTTGGCGTTAGGGAAGTACTCTTTCAGGGCATTCAGGCGATCTTCATCCGACAGCATCAGTTGGCCGGCGAGGTACTCGACCAGCGGGTACTCCTTGATGCCGACCTTGGTCATGGGCCAGATGTTGTGAGTGGTGGTAGTGGTCAGCAGGTCGAGGTACGAACCTTCCTTGAGGAACTTGGTGGAGAAGGTCGCGAACGGGCCAAACAGGATCACGCGCTTGCCGTCCAGCACGCGGGTGTCCAGGTGCGGAACCGACATCGGTGGAGCGCCGACCGACGCCTTGCCGTAGGCCTTCGCCAGGTGCTGCTCGGCGATCGCCGGGTTCTCGGTCACCAGGAACGAGCCGCCCACAGGGAAACCGGCATATTCCTGGGCTTCAGGAATGCCCGACTTCTGCAGCAGGTGCAGGGCACCGCCGCCGGCGCCGATGAACACGAACTTGGCGTCGGTCTGGGTTTCGGTACCGTCTTTCAGGTTCTTGTACACCACGCGCCAGGAGCCATCTTCGTTACGCTTGATGTCTTCCACTTCGCTCGACAGCTTGAGCGAGAAGTTCGGCTGGGCTTTCAGATGGCCGACGAACTGACGGGTGATCTCGCCGAAGTTCACGTCGGTGCCGAGCGGCGACCAGGTGGCGGCGATCTTCTGCTTCGGATCGCGCCCTTGCATCATCAGCGGGACCCACTGCTTGATCTGCTCCGGGTCTTCGGAGTACTGCATGCCGGCGAACAGCGGGCTCGCCTGCAGCGCTTCGTAGCGTTTCTTCAGGAACTTGATGTTGTCATCGCCCCACACGAAGCTCATGTGCGGAGTGGAGTTGATGAACGAACGCGGGTCCTTCAGGACATTGTTCTTGACTTGCCACGACCAGAACTGGCGGGAAATCTGGAACGCTTCGTTGATCTCGATGGCCTTGGCGATCTCGACCTTGCCGTCCTTGTTTTCCGGGGTGTAGTTCAGCTCCGCCAGGGCAGAGTGACCGGTACCGGCGTTGTTCCAGCCGTTCGAGCTTTCTTCGGCAACGCCGTCGAGACGCTCGACCATTTCCATCGACCAGCCCGGCTCCAGCTCATTGAGCCAGACACCCAGGGTCGAACTCATGATGCCGCCACCGATGAGCAGCACATCCACTTTCTTGGTCTCGGCGGCGTACGCGGAGCTGAGCCCCATCGTCATCGCCAAGCCCAGCAGGGCCGTGTTCACTTTTTTCAACATACAGTAGTTCCTACGATAGAACGCCATCCGCCCCCCCATTCTCGATCATCAGTCGCCCCGGCACCGCCATGGGTTCCCGCACTCAGAAGAACTGAAGGGTGGGCACACAAGGCCGACATGACACTATCGACCTCAGTTTATATGTCGCTCCTGCGCTGACTTCTTATTCGCTATTGGCTTCAGCTACTTGAGTGACACTATTTTGTTGGGACGCCTTCGGACAGCATCGATCGACGGTCCGAAACGCCCGCTAAAACCACATTCCCATAGAGAGACTAGTCGGGTGTAACCGAAGGAGTGAGTCAACAACACCCGGTACTACGATCGGCCTGCTGCCAACGCCCTCGATCACCGCCTGACAGCGGCAAGGCCACGGGTATCGCATACAGGGATCGCCCCCAACCCTGGCAGCCCTCCTGCTGAAAACGGACATAATGGCCATCATGGGTGGTGGCTAACGCGCCATTGTCTACTGGACGGATAAAGCCGTCAAAAAAACTGTCAGATTTGTCCTGTTTTTATGCAGAAAAGGACCTTGATGATTCAAGAGTTCGCCTGAAGGCGAACAAGGTGAGGCCCGGACAAGACCCGGCACAAAAAAAGCCCTGATTAGTCAGGGCTTTTTTGTGGGCAGGAACGCGCGATTCAACAGCAATGGGCTGTCACTTTGACAAGCCCTTCACAGAAGGCATGAAGCGGCCTACAGGCAATCATGCACGGCCTTTTTCAGCACCGCGGACTTGGCCCAGGGTGTTCCCTGGTAGAGCGAGACCAGGCTGCCGTTCTTCGATTTCACCACTTCCACGATCTCATCCGATGCCAGGCTGCCAGGAGCGGTGATCCGATAGCCGTTGGAGATATCGGACTGGGTGCTCCTGGGCGTCTCGCGCTGCCAGGCCGGCAGGACACACTGCGCGTAATCTTTCGGCGTTTTGCCAGTCAGCTCACTGACATTCGGCTTGCCCGGTGCCAAAGCCGTGGGTAACGAACACCCGGCCAACAGTCCCATCAGCGACGCGCCTAGCCAAACTCGCATATATCTTCCTCATCCCTAAAAAATCGAGAAATGTATCACTTGCCCGGGCTTATCGTTAGAAACACTTGCTTCTTTCGCCGAACGGTATTCCCGCCCCGCGATCATCACCTGATACCGGTCAAAAAAACGTTAACCCCATCACGTCCCGGACAGGCAAATGACAGTTTGTCCACAAAGGCCTCGATTGACGGAAAACGCCCGCTGCCTGGCGCAACATGACACCCATTGAGGGCGGTTTCAGCCAGCGGCGTTTGGGATACAGGAGAATGCCGCGAGGCATTTGAGGAACGAACGGCGACTGTCCATGCAGTTCGGATGAGTGGTGCAAGTCAACGCGTCCTTTTGGGAATAATCTTGAATCGCCACCACCTAACACAGCCCAAAGGACGCGGCGATGAACAGCATCAAGACTTTCGAAATTCGCTACTGTTTCGCAGGTTCGCAAAGAACCTTCACTTACCAGGGCGCGCGATTGAGCGACAGCGACACCTGGTATCTGGCCTTTCTGCATTCCGGGTGCCTGATTACCCACGACACCCCCTGCGGCGGGACCTACCGCACCATGCAGATATTCGCCGAGCGCAGCGGCGTCACGCTGGCGAACTGGAGAGAGTTGTCTGAAAACTAGCCCTCCCCGCACAACTCAGACGTCCGACACTGGCGCAAGGAAGCGCTCAACCTGCCCGATGATCCACTTGCACAACGACTAGAAACCGCCGGCAAATGCCCGACGCCCCGCCCTGATTTCAGTCCGCAACTCACCGACGAGATTGGCCGCCGAGCGAACACTGGTGAGATGCTCGGTCGATACCCCGGTAATGAACAGATCGATCCGTCCGCTTTGCGGCTCGAAAACCTTGATTGCCAGGGAGCCGTCGGGATTGACGGTGCAGGTGCAGGAAAGCGGCAGGAAACCGGACTCCAGGATCTGGCGAAGCTCGTCCATCGAGAGCATGAGAAATTCCTCCTTGGCGGCGCCATTTGGAGAGAGTGCCCGTTGAGAGTAGGTCACAAGAACGGGGCTCATACCCAGGCATTCACTGGAAGTGTTATCCAGCACGCATTTTTACCTGGCCAATCCGCTCAGTGGCACGGTGCGAGCACGGCCCTGACCTTCCGTCGCGGCAACTCCACCCGGGAGCATTTTGACGCTGGACCGGCCAGGCGTTATGGTCGCTGGGCTTTCGCACCTCCCAAATCCGAAACGCCTTCCTTCAACCCCATCCAGGATCGCCGATGGCCGCACCCGAACACCCGCATGAAGTGGCCCTGCAAAAGTTTCTCGCAGCGCGCCCGGAGCTTCGTGAAGCACTCGATCATCTCAATCCCTTGGCCGCCCAGGCCAGGGGCGAAACCCAGGAGCAATACCGCGCGGAGCGACTGCACGAAGCCTTCGAGGCCGAGGCGGAACGCCAGGGTCTGTTTGCCTGGGAACTGAGCCTGCAGTTGACCGTGCAGAGCGTGGAGGAATTTGCCGCGCGGCGGCTCGAAGTGCACCGGGAAGTGGCGGAAATGGCCGGCATGCCCTGGAGCGAGTATTGCGAGCTACACGGCCTGCCACGCGATTGAGCACAGCTCGGGCCTTCGATAAAGGATCATTGTCACCATGAGTCAACGCTGATGCTGCCCTCTTCCACCAGCCTTCGCAGTAACCCGGAGCTGCTGCGGCGCCAGAAATGGCGCGGCCGCATAGGCCTGTGCCTGGTCGCCAGCCTGTCGGTGCTGGCCGGCATGACCGACGCCATCGGCTTCATGGCTACCGGGGACTTCGTCTCCTTCATGAGCGGCAACACCACGCGCCTGGCCGTCGCCATCAGCGATGCCGACCTGGCCCTGACCCTGCATCTGGTGCTGCTGGTCGTCACCTTCATCGCCGGCAACGCCCTGGGCATCGTCGTCAGCCGCTTGGGCGGCCGCCGGGCCTTGCCGCTGCTATTGTGCATTGCCACGCTGCTGTGCGCGGCAGCCGCTTGGCCGTTTGAACAACGGCTACCGGCGGTGCTGGCCGCGATTATCGCCATGGGCATGCTCAATGCTGCCGTCGAGGAAGTGAACGGGCTGCCCGTGGGCCTGACCTATGTCACCGGCGCCCTGTCGCGCTTTGGCCGCGGCCTGGGCCGCTGGATGCTCGGCGAGCGGCGCAATGGCTGGCGCATCCAACTAGTGCCCTGGAGCGGCATGTTCGCCGGCGCCGTGCTGGGCGCCGTTCTGGAACAGCATCTGGGCCTCGCGGCCCTGTTCGTCAGCGGCCTGCTGTCGGCGCTGCTGGGGCTGTTGTCGCTGAAGATCCCCCATCGCTGGCAGCTGGGCTATATGCCGCGCTAAAGCCACTTCGCCGGGCCCGGCATAAAGCTTTATCATGGCCCCAGGTTTGCAGACAGAGTTCTACATGAAGTTCGCCATTGCCCTTTTTTCCGCTGCTCACGCGCCCTCCTCGCGCCGCGCCCTGGCATTCGCCCAGGCAGCGCTGGCTGGCGGCCACGAGATCGTGCGGCTGTTTTTCTATCAGGATGGCGTGCACAGCGCATCGGACAACATCGTCACCCCGCAGGACGAACCGGACCTGCCCGCGCAATGGCGAACCTTCGTCAGCGAGCACCAGCTCGATGGCGTGGTGTGCATTGCCGCGGCCCTGCGCCGCGGGGTGTTGAACCAGGAGGAAGCCGCGCGCTACCAGCGCCCGGCCGTCAACCTGAGCGCGCCCTGGGAGCTTTCCGGGCTCGGCCAGTTGCACGACGCCGTACAGGCGGCCGACCGCTTGATCTGTTTCGGAGGGCCATGAAACATGGCGCAATCCCTGTTGATCATCAGCCGCCAGGCGCCCTGGTCCGGCCCCGGTGCCCGCGAAGCCCTGGATATCGTGCTGGCGGGCGGCGCCTTCGACTTGCCGATCGGCCTGCTGTTTCTTGACGATGGCGTGTTTCAGCTGGCCCCCGGGCAAAAAGCCGCTGCCGTGCAGCAAAAGGACCTCAGCGCCAATCTGCAGGCCCTGCCGCTGTTTGGTGTGGAGCAGCTGTTCGCCTGCGGCGCCAGCGTGGCGGAACGCGGCCTGGACCCGGCCGCGCTGAACCTGGACGAGGTGCAGGTTCTGGCCCCGGCCGAACTCGGCGCACTTATTGACCGTTTTGACCAGGTGATCACCCTCTGATGTCGACCTTGCACGTGCTGTCCCACTCGCCTTTCACCGACTCCCGGCTGACCAGTTGCCTGCGCCTGCTCGGCCCGCAGGATGCCATCCTCCTGTGCGGCGATGCGGTGTACGCCCTGCAGCCTGGCAGCGCGCCGCTGGCGGCCCTGCAGGCACGCGGCGAGACGCTGTCGCTCTACGTTTTGGCGGAAGACCACCAGGCCCGAGGCCTGGAGGTTCCGGCCTGGGCCACGAGTGTCGATTACCCGGCGTTCGTCGCGCTGTCGATCCAGTACGACAAGGTCAACAGCTGGTTATGAACGCACTGACTGTCGGCGAACGCGCCATCGCCCTGGACAAGGACGGCTACCTGGTGGAACTGGGCGACTGGTCCAGCGAAGTGGCCGCTGCCCTGGCCGCGGCGGAACAGATCGAACTGACCCCCGAGCACTGGGAAATCCTCGAGCTGCTGCGTGGCTTCTACCAGGAGTTCCAGCTGTCGCCCGCGACCCGCCCACTGATCAAATACACCGCCTTGAAGCTGGGCCCGGACAAGGGCAACAGCCTGCACCTGAACCGACTGTTCAAAGGCACTCCCGCCAAACTTGCCGCCAAGCTGGCGGGCCTGCCCAAGCCGACCAATTGCTTATGACCGATTACACCCCGCTGACCACCGAAACGCCCACCGAGCATCCTTTCGCGCAGTTCGTGCGCATTCTCGGCAAAGGCAAACGCGGCGCCCGCAGCCTCACCCGTGAAGAAGCCCGGGAAGCCATGGGCATGCTGCTCGACGACAAGGTCGAGGACACCCAGCTCGGCGCCTTCCTGATGCTGTTGCGGCACAAGGAAGAAAGCCCCGAGGAGCTGGCGGGCTTTACCGAAGCCCTGCGCCAGCGCCTGCAGGCGCCACCGATCAAGGTCGATCTGGACTGGCCCAGCTACGCCGGCAAAAAGCGCCACCTGCCCTGGTTCCTGCTGGCCGCCAAGTGCCTGGCACAAAACGGCGTGCGTATCCTGCTGCACGGTGGCGGCGCCCACACCGCCGGCCGGCTGTACACCGAGCAATTGCTGGAGCAGCTGCACATCCCGCTGTGCCGCGACTGGCAGGCGGTCGATGCCGCGCTGGCCCAGGGCAACCTGGCCTTCATCCCCCTGGGCGACTGGGCGCCACAGCTGCAACGCATGATCGACTTGCGTAATACCCTGGGCCTGCGCTCGCCGATCCACTCCCTGGCGCGCATCCTCAACCCGTTGGGCGCGCGCTGCTGCCTGCAAAGCATCTTCCACCCCGGCTATCAGGGCGTGCATCGCGATGCCAGCGGCCTGCTGGGGGACAACGTCATTGTGATCAAGGGCGACGGCGGCGAAATCGAGATCAACCCGGACAGCGCCAGCCACTTGTACGGCACCACTGGCGGTATCAGTTGGGATGAGGAATGGCCGGCCCAGTCCGAGCAGCGCCATGTCAAACCGGCCAGCCTCGACCCCGAGCACCTGAAAGCCGTCTGGCGCGGCGATGTGCAGGACAGCTACCCGCAACTGGCGCTGATCGCCACCATGGCCCTGGCCCTGCGCGGGCTCGGCATGCCCCGGGAACAGGCTTTCGAGCAAGCTCAGCACTACTGGGACGCGCGCGAAAGATCGATTTAACCGATCATAACTGCCGGACTTTTGCGTAATTCGTTCGAACCCCTCGGATTAGACTGCACTCCAATGCACACTGACCGAGGAGTTTTTTATGGGCCTGCTGATTGAAGGACGCTGGCACGACCAGTGGTACGAAAGCAGCAAAGACGGCGCCTTCCAGCGCGAACAGGCGCAACGCCGCAACTGGGTGACCGCTGACGGCAAACCAGGCCCTAGCGGCGAAGGCGGTTTTCGCGCGGAAGCCGGCCGTTATCATCTGTACGTATCCCTGGCCTGCCCCTGGGCTCACCGCACGCTGATCCTGCGCAAGCTCAAGGGTTTGGAAAGCCTGGTCGATGTGTCGGTGGTCAGCTGGCTGATGCTGGAACAGGGCTGGACTTTCGACCGGGCCCTGGGCTCCAGCGGCGACCAGCTGGATCATCTGGATTTCCTCCACCAACGCTACACCGCCGATACCCGCGACTACACCGGCCGCGTCACCGTGCCCGTGCTCTGGGACAAGCAGCAGAAACGCATCGTCAGCAACGAGTCGGCGGAAATCATCCGCATGTTCAACAGCGCCTTCGATGGCCTGAGCGGTAACGGCCTGGACTTCTATCCGGAGCCGCTACGCGGTGAAATCGACGAACTGAACGCACGTATCTACCCCGCGGTGAACAATGGTGTGTATCGCGCCGGCTTCGCCACTTCGCAGCAAGCCTACGAAGCGGCCTTCGACGATCTGTTCGCCGAACTCGACTGGCTGGAACGGCGCCTGGGCGGCCAACGCTACCTGGCCGGCGAATACCTGACGGAAGCGGACATCCGCCTGTTCACCACGCTGATCCGCTTCGACGCGGTGTATTACGGTCACTTCAAGTGCAACCTGCGGCGGATCGCCGACTATCCGAACCTGTCGAACTGGCTGCGCGAGCTGTACCAATGGCCGGGGATCGGCGAAACCGTGGACTTTGCCCATATCAAGGGGCACTACTACGCCAGTCATCGCACCATCAACCCGACCGGCATCGTGCCGAAAGGGCCGGCGCAGGACTTCGATGCGGCGCATGATCGCGAGCGTTTGAGCGGGCGTGGGGTTTGGCAAGGCAACAAGAAATAACTCAGGAGAGCGATCGTTCTTGAGATCGCTATCGCGGGCAAGCCTCGCTCCTACAGAAGAGATTTTCTGTGTAGGAGTGAGATTGCCCGCGATGCTTTCAGACCTGCGACTGCGCGCCTTCGAACCAGGCGAGCTTCTCGCGAAGCTGCACCACTTCGCCGACGATCACCAGGGTCGGCGCATGCACTTCATGCTCCGCCACCAGCTTCGGCAGATCCGCCAGGGTGCCGGTGAACACTCGCTGGTTGGCGGTCGTGCCCTGCTGGATCAAGGCGGCCGGCGTATTCGCCGAACGGCCATGCTGGATCAGTTGCTCGCAGATCACCGGCAAGCCCACCAGGCCCATATAGAACACCAGGGTCTGTGCAGGCGCGACCAGGTCGGCCCAGGGCAGATCGGTGGTGCCATCCTTCAGATGCCCGGTGACGAAACGCACGGACTGCGCATAGTCACGGTGGGTCAAAGGAATGCCGGCATAGGCCGCGCAGCCGCTGGCCGCGGTAATCCCCGGCACCACCTGGAACGGAATGCCATGGGCCGCCAGCTCTTCGATCTCTTCGCCGCCACGGCCGAAGATGAACGGATCGCCACCCTTCAGACGCAGCACGCGCTTGCCCTGTTTGGCCAGGTCCACCAGTTGCTGGTTGATCTGCTCTTGGGGCAAGGCGTGATCAGCGCGACGCTTGCCGACATACACCCGCTCGGCATCGCGCCGGCACAGCTCGAGAATCGCCGGAGCTACGAGGCGGTCGTAGAGCACCACATCGGCTTGCTGCATCAGGCGCAAGGCGCGGAAGGTCAGCAGATCCGGATCGCCCGGCCCGGCCCCCACCAGATACACCTCGCCCGGCGCATGGGGCGCTTCGCCGGCGATCTTGGCCTGCAGCAAGCGCTCGGCCTCCTCGCCCTGCCCGGCCAGCTGCCGGTCGGCGATCGGTCCCTGGAACACGTCTTCCCAAAAGGCACGACGCTGCTGCACGTCCGGAAACAGGCCTTTGACCTGATTGCGAAAACGCGCGGCCAGGCCGGCCAGTTGACCGTAGGTCGAGGGAATCCAGGTTTCCAGCTTGGCCCGGATCAGGCGCGCCAGCACCGGCGCATCGCCGCCGCTGGAGACCGCGATCACCAACGGCGAACGGTCGACGATCGCCGGGAAGATCACGCTGCACAGGGCCGGCGCGTCCACCACATTGACCGGCACGCAGCGCCGATGAGCGTCGGCGGAGACCTGGGCATTGAGCGGTTCGTCGTCGGTGGCGGCGATGATCAGCACGCAGCCGTCCAGGTCCGCCTCGACATAACCGCGCGACAGGCATTCGCCGCCGCTGGCCGTGACCAGCTCGCGCAACTGGGGTTCCACTTCAGGTGCAACTACCCGCAGCAGCGCACCGGCGTCGGCCAGCAGACGGGATTTGCGCAAGGCAATCTCCCCGCCGCCGACCACCAACACACGACTGCCGCGCAGGTTATGAAACAGCGGCAGAAATTCCATTTAGCCGATGACCTCGAGGCCGCCCATGTAAGGCTTGAGCACCTCAGGCACACGGATCGAGCCGTCGGCCTGCTGGTAGTTCTCCAGCACCGCCACCAGGGTACGACCGACCGCCAGGCCGGAACCGTTCAGGGTATGCACCAGTTCCGGCTTGCCGGTTTCCGGATTGCGGAAGCGCGCCTGCATGCGACGGGCCTGGAAGTCGCCGCAGTTGGAGCACGACGAAATCTCGCGGTACTTGTCCTGGCTCGGGATCCACACTTCCAGGTCATAGGTCTTGACCGCGCTGAAACCCATGTCGCCGGTGCACAGCGCCAGGGTGCGGTAAGGCAGCTCCAGCAGTTGCAGGACTTTCTCGGCGTTGGCGGTCAGGCCTTCCAGGGCTTCCATGGAGGTCGATGGCTCGACGATCTGGACCATCTCGACCTTGTCGAACTGGTGCTGGCGGATCATGCCGCGGGTGTCGCGACCCGACGAACCGGCTTCGCTGCGGAAGCACGGGGTGTGAGCGACGAACTTGATCGGCAACTGCTTCGGATCGAGGATCTCGCCGGCCACGATATTGGTCAGCGACACTTCGGCGGTCGGGATCAGGTACAGATCGGCTTCGTTTTCACGGCTGATCTTGAACAGGTCTTCTTCGAACTTCGGCAGTTGGCCGGTCCCCACCAATGCCGGTGCCTGCACCAGGTAAGGGGTGTAGGCCTCTTCGTAACCATGCTCGCTGGTGTGCAGGTTGATCATGAACTGCGCCAGGGCGCGGTGCAGACGGGCGATCGGCCCGCGCAGCAGGGCAAAACGCGCGCCCGACAGCTTGGCCGCGGTCTCGAAATCCAGCCAGCCGTGTTTTTCGCCCAGGGCGACGTGGTCCAGGATCGGAAAGTCGAACGCCGTCGGCGTGCCCCAGCGGCGCACTTCGACGTTGCCCTCTTCGTCGTCGCCAACCGGCACCGATTCGTGGGGCAGGTTCGGGATGCCCTGCAGGATCGCATCCAGCTCGGTTTGAATGGCGTCCAGCTCAACCTTGCCGACCGCCAACTCGCCCGCCATGCGCTCGACGTCGGCCATCAGTGGCGCGATGTCTTCGCCGCGCTGCTTGGCCTGACCGATGGACTTGGAGCGCGCGTTACGTTCGGCCTGCAGTTGTTCGGTGCGGGTCTGGACGGTCTTGCGCTGTTCTTCCAGCGCTTCGATGCGTGCTACATCCAGGGCAAAGCCACGGGATGCCAGGCGGTCCGCTACGTCCTGAAGGTTGCTACGTAACAGTTTGGAATCGAGCATGTCGGTCTCTCGTTTATCAAAGTTTGGTCAGGGACAGGCCGGCCCAGGTCGCGAGCAGCCCGCCGAATACGCTGATGGCCGCATAGCCCAGGGCCAGCGGAATCTGTCCACTTTCCAGCAGACGCACCGTATCCAGTGAAAAGGATGAAAAAGTCGTCAGGCCGCCAAGGAAGCCCACCATCAACCCGGCGCGCACCTCGATGGGCACCTCCGGGCGTATCAGAAACAGGCCGTACAGCACGCCGATCAGCAGGCAGCCCACGATATTAACGGCCAGCGTCGCGGTATAGAAGTGCCGCGGCCAATTGGCGCTGATCCAGTTACCGGTGGCAAAGCGCAACAGGGTTCCGGCAATACCACCCACCGAGACGGCAAGGATCAACGGGATCACGGTTTTCTCCGCTGCTTGGAGCTGGCCCGGTCAAGCTCCGTCAGGTGCTTGAGCTTCTCGCCGATCTTCAGTTCCAGGCCACGGGGCACGGGTTGATAGAAGGGTTGCGGCTCCAGCGCCTCGGGAAAGTAGTCTTCGCCGGCCGCGTAGGCATCCGGCTCATCATGGGCATAACGATATTCGTCGCCGTAACCCAGTTGCTTCATCAGTTTGGTCGGCGCATTGCGCAGGTGCAGCGGCACTTCCAGCGACCCATGCTCGGCAGCGCTGCGCATGGCGGCCTTGAAGCCCATGTACACGGCGTTGCTTTTTGGCGCGCAGGCCAGGTAGGTGATGGCCTGGGCCACCGCCAGCTCGCCTTCGGGGCTGCCGAGGCGCTCCTGCACGTCCCAGGCCGCCAGGCACAGGCTCAGGGCCCGTGGATCGGCGTTGCCGATGTCTTCGCTGGCCATGCGCACCACGCGCCGCGCCAGGTACAGCGGGTCGCAACCGCCGTCGAGCATCCGCGCGAACCAGTACAGGGCCCCGTCCGGGTTGGAACCGCGGACCGACTTGTGCAGCGCCGATATCTGGTCGTAGAAGGCTTCGCCGCCCTTGTCGAAACGCCGGCGGGTATCGCCCAGCAGGCTTTGCAGCAGCTCGACACCGATTTGCGTCCCGTCTTCGGAGAGATCCGAGGCATTCTCCAGCAAGTTGAGCAGGCGCCGGCCATCGCCGTCCGCCGCTGCCAGGAGCATCTGGAAGCCTTCGTCGCTGAGGCTCAGCTGGCGCTTGCCCAGCCCGCGTTCCTCAGTCAAGGCCCGCTGTACCAGCTTGTGCAGAGCCGCCTCGTCGAGGCTCTTGAGCACATACACCCGGGCCCGGGACAACAGTGCGTTGTTCAGCTCGAAGGACGGGTTCTCGGTGGTCGCACCAATGAAAATCAGGGTGCCGTCTTCGACATAGGGCAGGAAGGCATCCTGCTGGGACTTGTTGAAACGGTGCACTTCGTCGACGAACAGGATGGTCCGGCGCCCGTATTGGGCCGCCTGCTGCTTGGCGATTTCCACCGCCTGGCGGATCTCCTTGACCCCGGCCAGCACCGCCGAGACCGTTTCGAAGTGCGCATCCGAGACTTTCGCCAGGAGCCGCGCCAGGGTGGTCTTGCCCACGCCCGGCGGCCCCCAGAAGATCATCGAGTGCAAAGCCCCCTGCTCCAGCGCTTCGCGCAGAGGCTTGCCGCGGGCGAGCACATGTTCCTGACCGACGTACTCGTCCAGGTTGGCCGGGCGCAGGCGCGCGGCCAGGGGTTGGGCGATCGGGTCACTGCGAAACAGATCCATGGCGGACGATTGAAACCTCTTGGCGGCGACTTATTCTTGGATCACGTCGGCACCCTTGGGGATGTCGAACTTGAACTTGGAAGCGGCGATCGGCTCGTTGGCCTTGACCCCGGTGAACAGGATATTGGTGCGCTGGCCAACACTGTCGATCAGTTGCATGTCATTCACCAGGCCATTGCGGAACGACAGGCGCAGGCTGTCGAACAGGGTGTCCTTGGTTTTCGGCTTGAGGATGAAGTCCACCACGCCACCGGCCTCCTTGGCGCTGATGTCGAAGCTTTCGCTGATTTTCGACACATCGCCCGACAACAACAAGGCTGGGGTCTGGGTCAGGCGCTGGTCCAGGGTCTTGATGGTGACCTGCTCCAGGTCCGGGTCCCACAGGGAAACCTTCTTGCCGTCGGAGACCATCAGTTGCTCCTGCGGCGCATCGGTGTGCCAGTAGAACAGGCCCGGGCGCTTCAGCGCCATGTCGCCAGCGGTTTCCTGCAGCTGGGTGCCGCTGCCGTCTAGGGTCAGTTGCGAGAAACGCGCGGTCAGGGTCTGGGACTTTTCGAGCAACTGGGTCAGGCGCGCCACGTCTTTCTGATCGGCATGGGCCGACAGCGTCGTTAAAGCCAGTACCGGTACCAGCAACATGCGGATAAGACGCATGGGAGTCCTCATTAGATTCGTGGAAAAAACCGGCGGCGCTGGGGCGCGCCGCCTGTGTCGGGTCATTAGTCGCGCATCGGACCCGGCGCTATCACTTCGCGCGAGCCGTTGGTGTTCATGGCGGTCACCACACCGGCCATTTCCATGGCTTCGATCATGCGGGCCGCACGGTTGTAGCCGATCTTGAGCTTGCGCTGAACCGCGGAGATCGATGCCCGGCGGCTCTCGAGGACGAACTGCACCGCCTCGTCGTACAGCGCGTCGGTCTCGGCGTCGTCACCGTCACCACCGCCGCTGCTGCCGTCGAAGCCGCTACCGGCTTCTTCGACACCGTTGAGGATGTCGTCGTTGTACTCCGGTGCGCCACGCAGTTTCCAGGCCTCCACCACACGGTGCACCTCATCGTCGGAGACGAAGGCGCCATGGACGCGGATCGGCAGGCTGGTGCCCGGCGGCATGTAGAGCATGTCACCGTGCCCCAGCAGCTGTTCGGCGCCGCCCTGGTCGATGATGGTCCGCGAGTCGATCTTGCTCGATACCTGGAACGCCATGCGGGTCGGGATGTTGGCCTTGATCAGGCCGGTGATCACGTCCACCGACGGACGCTGGGTCGCCAGGATCAGGTGGATCCCCGCGGCACGGGCTTTCTGGGCGATCCGCGCGATCAGTTCTTCGACCTTCTTGCCGACGATCATCATCATGTCGGCGAATTCGTCGACCACCACGACGATGGTCGGCAGCTTGGTCAGCAGCGGCGCTTCGTCGTGAATACTTTCGCGGTTGTACAGTGGGTCGGTCAGCGGCGTACCGGCTTCGATCGCTTCTTTAACCTTGGCGTTGAAGCCCGACAGGTTACGCACGCCCATCTTCGCCATCAGCTTGTAGCGCCGCTCCATCTCGGCCACGCTCCAGCGCAGGGCGTTGGCGGCGTCCTTCATGTCGGTCACCACCGGGCACAACAGGTGCGGGATGCCTTCGTAGATCGACAGCTCGAGCATTTTCGGGTCGATCATGATCAGCTTGGCGTCTTCCGGGCCGGACTTGAACAGGATCGACAGAATCATCGCGTTCACACCCACCGACTTACCGGAACCGGTGGTCCCGGCCACCAGCAGGTGAGGCATCTTGGCCAGGTCGGTGATGATCGGCTTGCCGCCGATATCGTGGCCCAGGGCCAGAGTGACCGGGGATTTGAAGTTGTCGTATTCCGGGGTCGACAGCACTTCGGAGAAGCGCACGATCTGCCGGTCTTCGTTGGGAATCTCGATGCCCACGGTGGTCTTGCCGGGAATCACTTCCACTACCCGCACGCTGGTCACCGCCAGCGAACGCGCCAGGTCCTTGGCCAGGTTGGCGATACGGCTGACTTTCACACCGGCGGCCGGCTGGATTTCGTAACGGGTAATCACCGGGCCCGGGTGGATCGAGTCCACCGACACCTCGACCCCGAACTCCTTGAGCTTGATTTCCAGCAGATGGCCGACAGCGGCCAGCGACTCGGGGGAGTAGTTGAGTTGTTTCTTTTCCGCCGGATCGAGAATAGAGATAGGCGGCAAGGTGCCTTCGACCGCGCTGTCGATGAACAGCGGGACCTGTTTCTCTTTCTGCACGCGCTTGCTGGGTTCGGGCGCTTTGACCGGGGCCGGGGCAATCACCGGCGGGACCTGTTTCTCACGGTCGGACATGTGCTTGCTCAGGGCCTGCTCGCGCTCGATCAGGCGCTCCTTGACCTTGGCCTGCTCACGCTTGTCGGTCACGGTCGGAGCGACCACTTCGTCGACCCGGGCATCCACTTCACGCAATTGGGCGACCAGTTGCTTGCGCTCGGTACGGGCCGCCCACCAGCGGTTGGCGGCGCCCTGGAACAGTTCGAACAGGTCAAGGGTGATCTTGCCGGTCACATCCATGACCTTGAACCAGGAAAGATCGGTAAAAACGGTCAGGCCGAACAGGAACAGCGCGATAAACATCAGGGTACTGCCCTGGATATTCAGCGCATTCTTGGCCAGGTCGCCCAGGCTTTCACCCAGCGCCCCACCTGCGCCAGCCGGCAGGCCGGTCGCCGCGTGGAAATGGATATGCGCCAACGCGGCACCGGACAGCACCAGGAATACCAGGCCGATCAGGCGCCAGGAAAACAGCCAGCCGCTCCACTGCCACGGCTCATGGCGCTGACGAAAGATCTGATAAGTCTTGATCGCCAATAACAACGGGAAGATATAGGCGAAGTAACCCAACACCATAAACAGGATATCGGCGCTGTAAGAGCCCGCAGGACCACCGAAGTTCTGTACATCTTCAATCTTGCTGTTATGACTCCAGCCCGGATCGTCCTTGCCATATGTCAGCAATGCCATCATCAGGAACAGGCACAAGGCCCCAATGGCGATCAACGCACCTTCCTTGAGCCGGTAGTGCAATTGCTGGCGCCAGAGTGGGACTACTGTTTTAGGTGCTGCGGTGGATTTCTTCAAAACGCGTCTTTTCCTGCGCCATGGGCGCGTCCAACTGTTGATCGACTAAAAAATACTGCCCAATCCAGGCAGGTAAAAAAGTTGACGAGCGTAACTGGGGCTACTTTTAACATTCTGCCCACGCATTGCGAAACTGTAAGAGCTGCCGCGTGCAATGCCGATGTATTCCATATAGGGATACAAACCCGCATTGTACGGGTTTGTAAGCGCCGTGCCACGCTGCTCAATACTGGGTGTAGCATAATCAGGAACACTTTACGCAGTATTCAATTTGAGCATGCATTCTCTTTTGTGACAAAGGCTTATGAGGTGTTTTTATGACCGAAGCGAAGCATTCACGCCTGATCATTCTGGGCTCCGGCCCTGCCGGTTACAGCGCTGCCGTTTATGCCGCCCGCGCCAACCTCAAACCGACCGTCATCACCGGCCTGCAAGCGGGCGGTCAACTGACCACCACCGTCGAGGTCGACAATTGGCCTGGCGATGTCGAAGGCCTGACCGGCCCGGTGCTGATGGAGCGCATGCAAAAACACGCTGAACGCTTCGACACCGAGATCGTCTACGACCACATCCATACCGCGGAGTTGCAGCAGCGACCCTTTATCCTCAAGGGCGACAGCGGCACCTACAGCTGCGACGCACTGATCATCGCCACGGGTGCATCGGCCCAGTACCTGGGCCTGCCCTCCGAAGAAGCCTTCGCCGGCAAGGGTGTATCCGCCTGCGCTACCTGTGACGGCTTTTTCTATCGCAATCAAGTAGTTGCCGTAATCGGTGGCGGCAACACCGCCGTGGAGGAAGCCCTGTACCTCTCCAACATCGCCAAAGAGGTTCACCTGGTGCACCGGCGCGACAAGCTGCGCGCGGAGAAAATCCTCCAGGACAAGCTGTTCGACAAAGCCGCCAAGGGCAATATCCGCCTGCACTGGAACCAGAATCTCGATGAGGTGCTGGGCGATGCCAGCGGCGTCACCGGCGCCCGACTGCGCGACAGCCTGACCGGAGAGACCCAGGAACTGGCGCTGGCCGGCGTATTCATCGCCATCGGTCACAAGCCCAATACGGATCTGTTCAAGGGCCAGCTGGAAATGCGCGATGGCTATCTGCTGGTCAAGGGTGGCAACGAAGGCGACGCCACGGCCACCGGCATCCCGGGCGTGTTCGCCGCGGGCGACGTGGCCGACCATGTATACCGCCAGGCCGTCACTTCCGCAGGCGCGGGCTGCATGGCGGCCCTCGATGCAGAGAAATTCCTCGACGACAACTGACCTCCCGACCTACGCTTGCGGCGGGCCTTGCAGGCCCGCCACCGCCCTCCCCTTCCGCAAGTCTGAATGCCATGCTGACCTGGTTACAACGCAACACCTTCGACTTTCCCCCGCTGGAAAAGGCCCTGCGCGACCCCAACGGCCTGTTGGCCGCCGGCGGCGACCTGTCGGCCGACCGGCTGATCCAGGCCTATCGCCACGGCTGCTTTCCCTGGTTTTCCGAAGGCCAGCCCATCCTCTGGTGGTCACCCGACCCACGCACCGTGTTATTTCCAGACGAACTGCATGTATCCCGCAGCCTGGGCAAGCTGCTGCGCCAGCAACGCTACCAGGTCACCTTCGATCAGGATTTTGCCGCGGTCATCAGCGCCTGCGCGGCGCCACGCCCTTATGCCGACGGCACCTGGATCACCGAATCGATGCAGGATGCCTACCTTGAACTGCACAAGCGCGGTTATGCCCATTCGGTCGAAGTCTGGGATCAGGGTTTGCTGGTGGGCGGGCTGTATGGGCTAGCAATGGGCCAGCTGTTTTTCGGCGAATCGATGTTCAGTCGGGCCGACAATGCATCGAAATTCGGCTTCGTCACGCTGGTCCAACATTTACGGACATGGGGCTTCGCCCTGATCGACTGCCAGATGCCCACCGACCACTTGCACAGCCTGGGCGCCCGCGCCATCCCCCGCCAGGAGTTCGCCGGCTATCTGCGGCGCCATCTGGACCAGCCCAGCCGCGCCATATGGGTTTCCTAGGCGGGTTTTGCCAGCGTGGCTTACACTTAATTCAAAGCTAATCCCGAGGGTTGATTCATGACCGAGTTGGCGCGTTTGAAGTTTTATGCCACTCAGCCCCACTCTTGCAGCTACCTGCCCGAAGAACAGGCAACCACGCTGTTCCTCGATCCTAGCCAGCCCATGGATGTGCATGTCTACGCAGATCTGTCGGAAATGGGCTTTCGCCGCAGTGGCGACCACCTGTACCGGCCGCATTGCCAAAACTGCAATGCCTGTGTTCCGGCACGTATTCCTGCCGCGCAGTTTGTGCCCAATCGTCAGCAAAAACGTATTCTCAAACGCAATGCCGACCTGAAAGTCCAGCCTGTCAAACCGGGGTTCAGCGAAGAATATTTCGACCTTTATCAGCGTTATATCGAGCAACGCCACGCCGATGGCGACATGTACCCACCCAGCCGCGATCAGTTCTCGACCTTTCTGGTTCGCGATCTGCCCTTCTCCAGGTTCTACGAGTTCCGCCTCGATGGGCGCCTGCTCGCCGTGGCCGTCACCGATCTGCTGCCCAATGGCCTTTCCGCGGTCTACACCTTCTACGAACCCGATGAAGAGCGCCGCAGCCTCGGCCGCTACGCCATTCTGTGGCAGATCGGCGAAGCCTTGCGCCTGGGTCTGGACGCGGTCTACCTCGGATACTGGATCAAGAACTGCAAAAAGATGAACTACAAGACCCAATATCGGCCCATTGAGCTGCTGATTAACCAGAGATGGGTCATCCTGAACTAGAAGCCCTTGGCTTGAACCCCACTTTTCGGGCACAATGCACGCCGCTTTTGCCTGGCGCAGTTGCACCGGGCCATTCATTGGACACCGAGGGCTTTACTGCATGTCGAAAGAAGACAGCTTCGAAATGGAAGGCACTGTCGTCGACACCCTGCCCAACACCATGTTTCGTGTGGAGTTGGAAAATGGGCACGTCGTAACCGCGCATATCTCCGGCAAGATGCGCAAGAACTACATTCGTATTCTTACCGGTGACAAAGTGCGCGTCGAACTGACGCCCTATGACTTGAGCAAAGGGCGCATCACTTACCGCGCTCGCTAAGCAAGTCAATACAAGACGCCCGGCCCATGCCGGGCGTTTTTGTTTGCCTGCGATTTACTCTGCCTGCCTACAGAACAGATATAAAAAAGGCGCCTTGCGGCGCCTTTTTTTATTGCGGCCGGTCAGGCCATTTCTGCGGTGGTCTCGAACTCGAAGGTCAGCTCGCCATCCTTGATGTCGATGTGCACCACACCGCCATGTTCGGCCAGTTCGCCAAAGAGTATCTCCTCCGCCAGCGGACGCTTGATCTTGTCCTGGATCAGGCGCGCCATAGGACGAGCGCCCATGGTCACATCGTAACCACCAGCCGCCAGCCAGCTGCGGGCCGCATCGGTGACTTCCAGCTGAACGCGCTTGTCCTCCAGCTGCGCCTGCAGTTCGGTAAGGAACTTGTCCACCACGCTTTTGATGACCTCATGACTGAGGCGACCAAACTGGATAATGGTGTCCAGACGGTTACGGAATTCCGGCGTGAAGCTCTTCTTGATCACTTCCATGGCATCGGAAGAGTGATCCTGATGAGTGAACCCGATGGAAGCCCGCGCCGCGGTCTCGGCACCTGCGTTGGTGGTCATGATCACGATCACGTTGCGGAAATCCGCCTTGCGCCCGTTGTTATCGGTCAAGGTACCGTGGTCCATCACCTGCAGCAGCAGGTTGAAGACTTCCGGGTGGGCCTTTTCGATTTCATCGAGCAGCAATACGCAGTGAGGCTGCTTGGTAATCGCTTCGGTCAGCAAACCGCCCTGGTCGAAACCGACATAACCCGGAGGCGCACCGATCAGACGCGACACGGTGTGACGCTCCATGTACTCGGACATGTCGAAACGCACCAGCTCGATACCCAGCGCCTTGGCCAACTGCCGTGCAGCCTCGGTCTTACCGACACCGGTAGGCCCGGCAAACAGGAACGAACCGACGGGTTTGTCCGGCGACTTCAGGCCAGCACGGGACAGCTTGATCGCGGTCGACAGCGAGTCGATCGCCGCATCCTGGCCGAACACCGTCAACTTCAGGTCGCGCTCGAGGTTACGCAGCAGCTCCTTGTCGGAACTGGTGACGTGTTTCGGCGGAATCCGCGCGATTTTCGCCACGATGTCCTCGACCTGAGCGACCTCTATGCGTTTTACGCGCTTGTCGACAGGCTGCAGACGCTGATAGGCGCCCGCCTCGTCGATCACGTCGATCGCCTTGTCGGGCATATGCCGGTCATTGATATAACGCGACGCCAGTTCGGCGGCGGCGCGCAATGCCTCATCGCTGTACTCGATGCTGTGGTGCAGCTCGAAACGCCCCTTGAGGCCGCGCAGAATGCCGATGGTGTCCTCTACCGAAGGCTCGGACACATCGACCTTCTGGAAACGGCGAGCCAAGGCCCGGTCCTTCTCGAAAATTCCACGGAATTCCTGGAAGGTGGTCGAACCGATGCAACGGATGTCGCCCGAGGAAAGCAGCGGCTTGAGCAGGTTCGAGGCATCCATCACCCCACCGGACGCCGCACCAGCGCCAATGATGGTATGAATCTCGTCGATGAACAGGATCGCCTGCGGACGTTTCTTCAACTCGCCCAGCAACGCCTTGAAGCGCTTCTCGAAATCGCCGCGGTATTTGGTACCCGCCAGCAACGCGCCGAGATCCAGGGAGTACACCACGCTGCTGGCCAACAGGTCAGGCACCTGACTGTCGACGATGCGCTTGGCCAGACCTTCGGCGATGGCCGTTTTACCGACCCCGGCCTCGCCCACCAGCAGCGGGTTGTTCTTGCGCCGGCGCGCAAGAATCTGCGCCACACGCTCGACTTCCTGCTCACGCCCGACCAACGGGTCGATACGCCCCTGGCGCGCCAGCTCATTGAGATTGCTGGCATAAGCATCCAGCGGATTACCTGAAGAGGAAGACTCACCGCCTTCATCGTCCTGCATATCCTGCTCACCTTCGGAATGATCGCCATGCCCCGGCACTTTGGAGATGCCATGGGCGATGTAGTTGACGACATCGATGCGGGCAACGCTCTGCTGTTTCAGCAGGAACACCGCCTGACTCTCTTGCTCACTGAAGATCGCAACCAGCACATTGGCGCCGGTCACTTCGCGCTTGCCCGAGCTCTGCACATGAAAGACAGCACGTTGCAGCACACGCTGGAAGCCCAGGGTTGGCTGGGTTTCGCGATCCTCGTCGTGCACAGGAATCAGCGGCGTGGTGGAGTCGATGAACTCCTGCAGGTCGTGCTTGAGTTTGTCGAGGTTTGCTCCGCAGGCACGCAAAACGGTGGCGGCGGCCTCATTATCCAAAAGAGCCAACAAGAGGTGCTCGACGGTCATGAACTCATGACGCTTCGAACGAGCCTCTTTGAAGGCGAGATTGAGGGTGACTTCGAGCTCGCGGTTTAACATAGCTTCACCTCATACCCAAGTGGTCGGCGTTAACCGTCCTTCTCGATTTCACAGAGTAGCGGATGCTGGCTTTCCCTGGCGTACTGGTTGACCTGCATGGCCTTGGTCTCGGCGATGTCGCGGGTAAACAATCCACATACTGCCCGTCCTTCTGTATGAACGGCCAGCATTACCTTGGTCGCCAGCTCGCGATTCAGGTTAAAAAACACCTCGAGCACTTCGACGACGAAATCCATCGGTGTGTAGTCATCATTGAACAAAACCACCTTGTACATCGGCGGAGCCTGCAACGTCGGCTTAGCTTCCTGTACAGCCAAGCCAGCGGAATCGTCGTCTTGGAAATCCGGGCGATCCTGATTGAATGTTAGTCGAATCTGGCTGATTGCATGCATGGAAAGAAAGGTTCGTTAGTTGAGCAAATACAGTGGTGGGGGCACTCCAGGGGGATTTCAACTCCGACCGCCGGGTCACCTTGACTATCGGCAAAACGGTGTTACAACCAATAGAGCCCACATTGGGTAATAAAGGTCCGTACCGTCAATCCTATATTTTCGGATTCCGGTACGGATGAACTGGATGATACTCCAGTGATGGAGTCTGTTGCAGAGGGATATGAGCATGGCAAGCGGCAAGGTCAAGTGGTTCAACAACGCCAAGGGTTATGGCTTCATTAATGAGGAGGGTAAAAGCGACGACCTTTTCGCCCACTACTCGGCCATCGAGATGGAAGGCTACAAAACCTTGAAAGCCGGCCAGGCCGTGAGCTTCGAGATCACTCAAGGACCCAAGGGCCTGCACGCCGTGAAAATCCAATCCATCAAGACCCAGAACACCCCCGTCGCAGCCCCCTCCTACCAGGAAACGGCCCTGAGCTGAAAATCTTCAGCATCCAGTCATAAAAACAGTCATAAAAAAACGGCCGGCTCAATCGATTGAGCCGGCCGTTTCATTTGGAGCGCGTCAATTTACATGTGAGAGATCAGCGCATCGCCGAACGCCGAAGACGGCAACAGCGTGGCGCCTTCCATCAGGCGCTCGAAGTCGTAGGTCACGGTCTTGGCACCAATGGCGCCGTTGGTGCCCTTGATGATCAGGTCGGCCGCTTCGGTCCAGCCCATGTGACGCAGCATCATTTCCGCGGACAGGATCAGCGAACCCGGGTTCACCTGGTCCTTGCCCGCGTACTTCGGCGCCGTACCGTGGGTCGCCTCGAACATGGCCACGGTGTCGGACAGGTTGGCGCCCGGAGCGATGCCGATCCCGCCCACTTCAGCCGCCAGTGCGTCGGACAGGTAGTCACCGTTCAGGTTGAGGGTCGCGATCACGTCATATTCGGCCGGACGCAGCAGGATCTGCTGGAGCATCGCATCGGCGATGGCGTCCTTGACGATCACGTTCTTGCCGGTTTTCGGATTCTTGAACTGCATCCACGGGCCGCCATCGAGCAGCGTCGCGCCAAATTCTTCCGCCGCCACTTCATAGGCCCACTCCTTGAAGGCACCTTCGGTGAACTTCATGATGTTGCCTTTATGCACGATGGTCAGCGAATCGCGGTCGTTGTCGACCACATATTGCAGCGCTTTGCGCGCCAGACGCTTGGTGCCCTGCAGGGAAACCGGCTTGACGCCAATACCGCAGTTTTCGTCGAAACGGATCTTGGTGACGCCCATTTCTTCTTTGAGGAACTTGATGACCTTGGTGGCTTCGGCGGAGCCGGCCTTCCATTCGATACCGGCGTAAATGTCTTCCGAGTTCTCACGAAAAATGGTCATGTCGACATCGCCAGGCTTCTTCACCGGGCTCGGCACGCCTTCGAACCAGCGCACCGGGCGCAGGCACACATACAGGTCAAGCTGCTGACGCAGGGCCACGTTCAGGGAACGGATACCGCCACCTACCGGAGTGGTCAGCGGGCCCTTGATGGAAACCACGTAATCCTTGACTGCGTCCAGGGTTTCCTGAGGGAGCCAGGTGTCCTGGTCGTACACTTGAGTTGCTTTCTCGCCGGCATAGACTTCCATCCAGGAGATTTTGCGCTCGCCGCCGTAGGCCTTCTTAACAGCAGCATCGACAACCTTGATCATGACCGGGCTGATATCAACGCCAATACCATCGCCTTCGATGAAAGGGATAATCGGGTTGTTAGGAACATTGAGAGAATGGTCTGCGTTGACGGTGATTTTGTCGCCGACTGCTGGAACCTGAATCTTCTTGTATCCCATGCTGAACTCCGTTGTGTGGATTGAACATCTGGCTGCGTTCGAGCGTACCCCAGTTGAATCTGGACGGGAACCTCATGTTCCGCTCATATGCCGTGAAGGCTGCGCAGTTCGTGGCCTACAAGCCTGAAAGCAAAGGGAAAAGCGCCAAACTTGAGCACTGCGCAGGACTCTACGCCGCCGCCCCGCCTGCGACCTTTAGACCAATGGACGAGATCGGTTGCATATGAACCGTCGGCGTTTTGCCAGCTACCTATGTATAATGCCGCCGCTGACCACAGAGTCACGACGGCTGAGCGCTCTGCTACTGGAAAAAAGGAGCCGAGACTTTCCGCCCAAAGCCGGGTTGTTACCGCAGCCCACCCGCTTGACGCTCGACTGATGCACCCAACATCACCGCGAAGAAACCTCGACATTCGGTTCACGGATGACTTTGAACGAACGCGCTTACCCGGCGCCCCCTCGAGTTTCTGCGCACGCTTTAGCAAAGAAGAGAGTTAATCCGAATATGCCCACCCGCTCGAAGATCATCTATACCTTCACCGACGAAGCCCCCGCCCTCGCCACCTACTCGCTGCTCCCTATTGTCGAAGCCTTCACCGCTTCCGCTGATATTGCCGTGGAAACCCGCGACATCTCTCTCGCAGGGCGTATTCTTGCCAGCTTCCCGGAGCTGCTGGGCGACAAAGCCGTACCGGACCACCTGGCCGAGCTGGGCGACCTGGCTGTAACCCCTGAAGCCAACATCATCAAGCTGCCGAACATCAGTGCTTCAGCACCGCAGCTTCAGGCCGCGATCAAAGAGCTGCAAGCCAAGGGCTACGCCCTGCCGGACTACCCGGAAACCGTGACCAGCGACGCCGACAAAGACGCCAAGGCGCGCTACGACAAGGTCAAGGGCAGCGCCGTGAACCCGGTCCTGCGTGAAGGCAACTCCGACCGCCGCGCTCCGCTGTCGGTCAAGAACTACGCGCGCAAGCACCCGCACAAAATGGGCGCCTGGGCCAAAGACTCCAAGTCCCACGTTGCTCACATGAGCCAGGGCGATTTCTACGGCAGCGAAAAAGCCGCCCTGATCGACGCCCAGGACACTGTGAAGATCGAGCTGATCGCTCAAGACGGTAGCGCTACCGTCCTGAAGGAAAAAACCGCCGTACAAGCCGGCGAGATCCTCGATTGCGCAGTCATGAGCAAAAAGGCCCTGCGGGCTTTCGTTGCCGCCGAGATCGAAGACGCCAAGAAGCAAGGCGTACTGCTGTCGGTGCACCTGAAAGCCACCATGATGAAGGTTTCCGACCCGATCATGTTCGGCCAGATCGTTGCCGAGTTCTATCAGGACGCCCTGAGCAAGCACGCTGATGTGCTGAGCCAGATCGGCTTCAACCTGAACAACGGCATCGGCGACCTGTACGCCCGCATCAAGGCCCTGCCCGCGGAGCAACAAGCACAGATCGAAGCCGACATCCAGGCCGTCTACGCCGTGCGCCCTGCCCTGGCCATGGTCAACTCCGACAAAGGCATCACCAACCTGCACGTGCCGAGCGACGTGATCGTCGACGCCTCGATGCCAGCCATGATCCGTGACTCCGGCAAAATGTGGGGCACCGACGGCCAGTTGCACGACACCAAGGCGCTGATTCCGGATCGCTGCTACGCCACCATCTACCAGGCCGTGATCGAAGACTGCAAGGCCAATGGCGCCTTCGACCCGACCACCATGGGCAGCGTGCCGAACGTTGGCCTGATGGCGAAGAAAGCCGAAGAATACGGCTCCCACGACAAGACCTTCCAGATCAAGGCTGACGGCGTCGTTCGCGTCACCGACAGCAAGGGCAACCTGCTGCTGGAACAGGCCGTCGAAGCCGGCGACATCTTCCGCATGTGCCAGACCAAGGACGCGCCGATCCAGGACTGGGTCAAACTGGCCGTCAACCGCGCTCGCGCCAGCAGCACGCCAGCGATTTTCTGGCTGGACCCGATGCGCGCCCACGACGGCGTGATGATCGAGAAGGTTCAGGCTTACCTGAAGGATCACGACACCGTCGGCCTGGACATCCGCGTGATGTCGCCAGTCGATGCCATGAAGTTCACCCTGGCCCGCACCCGCGAAGGCAAGGACACCATCTCCGTCACCGGCAACGTGCTGCGCGACTACCTGACCGACCTGTTCCCGATCATGGAACTGGGCACCAGCGCCAAGATGCTGTCGATCGTGCCGCTGATGAACGGTGGCGGCCTGTTCGAAACCGGCGCCGGCGGTTCGGCTCCGAAGCACGTACAACAGCTGCTGGAAGAGAACTTCCTGCGCTGGGATTCCCTGGGTGAGTTCCTGGCCCTGGCCGCTTCCCTGGAGCACCTGGGCAACACTTACAACAACCCGAAAGCGCTGGTATTGGCCAAGACCCTCGACCAGGCAACCGGTCAGTTCCTGGACAACAACAAGTCGCCATCGCGCAAAGTCGGCAACATCGACAACCGCGGCAGCCACTTCTACCTGGCGCTGTACTGGGCCCAGGCCCTGGCCGCCCAGACTGAAGATAGCGCCCTGCAAGCGCAGTTCAGCACCCTGGCCAAGACCCTGACCGAGAACGAAGCGACCATCGTCGCCGAACTCAACGGCGTTCAAGGCAAGCCAGTGGACATCGGCGGCTACTACAGCGCCAACCCTGAACTGGTGAGCAAGGCCATGCGTCCAAGCACCACCCTCAACGCGGCTATCGCTGCGCTGGTTTAAGCAACACCGCTGTCATACAAACCCCGGCCAGGTGCCGGGGTTTGTGCTTTTTGGACAACACCCGTAGGACTGGCGTTCGCCTTATGATGACCACCCACTCAAGACAGAGCTTTGTATATGGAATGGCAACCCCACATCACCGTCGCCACCATCGTTGAGGATCAGGGGCGCTTCCTGTTCGTCGAGGAGTTCCAGGGCGAGCAGGCGGTGTTCAACCAGCCTGCTGGGCACCTGGACCCGGACGAAAGCCTGCTCCAGGCGGCCATTCGCGAAACCCTGGAAGAAACTGGCTGGGACATCGAGCTGACCGGCGTGGTCGGCATCTACCTGTACACCGCCCCCAGCAATGGCGTGACCTACCAACGCGTCTGCTTTGCCGGCAAACCGCTCAGGCACCACCCTGACTATCAATTGGACGACGGCATCATCGGCCCGCGCTGGCTGAGCCGCGACGAACTGCTGGCCTTGCGCCCGCAATGGCGCAGCGAGCTGATTATCCGCTGTGTCGACGACTATCTGGCCGGCCAACTGCACAGCCTCGAGCTGATCCGTCCGTCGCTTTAACCGCAGTTTTAGCCTTGCAGGCCTCAGCCTGTTAGAATCGCGTCCTTTTTCAAGACACCCGTTGAATTCCTATGCGTGATCCAGCCCCTTCTGACACCCAAAAGAAGCGCGTCATCGTCGGCATGTCCGGCGGCGTGGACTCTTCCGTTTCCGCCCTCCTGCTGATGGAGCAGGGTTACCAGGTGGAAGGCCTGTTCATGAAGAACTGGGAGGAAGACGACGGAACCGAGTACTGCACCGCCATGGACGACCTCGCGGACGCCCAGGCCGTGTGCGACAAGATCGGCATCAAGCTGCACACCGCCAACTTCGCCGCCGAGTACTGGGACAACGTGTTCGAGCACTTCCTGGCCGAATACAAGGCCGGCCGCACGCCGAACCCGGACATCCTGTGCAACCGTGAAATCAAGTTCAAGGCGTTCCTCGACTACGCCATGATGCTCGGCGCCGACCTGATCGCCACTGGCCACTATGTGCGCCGCCTCGACATCGATGGGCGCACCGAACTGCTCAAGGGCCTGGATCCGAACAAGGATCAGAGTTACTTCCTGCACGCCGTCGGCGGCGAACAGATCGCCAAGACCCTGTTTCCGGTAGGCGAGCTGGAAAAGCCCGAAGTCCGTGCGATTGCCGAGAAACACGACCTGGCCACCGCCAAGAAGAAGGACTCCACCGGTATCTGCTTTATTGGTGAACGGCGTTTCAGCGACTTCCTCAAGCAATACCTGCCGGCCCAGCCCGGCGAGATCAAGACCACCGAAGGTGAAGTGATCGGCCGCCACCACGGCCTGATGTACCACACCATCGGCCAGCGCCAGGGCCTGGGCATCGGCGGCCTCAAGGACGCCGGCGATGAGCCGTGGTACGTTCTGATCAAGGACCTGGAACACAACGAGCTGATCGTTGGCCAGGGCAACGATCACCCGTGGTTGTTCTCCCGCGCCCTGCTCGCCTCCGACATCTATTGGGTCAACCCGATCGACCTGAGCCAACCGCGCCGCCTCACCGCGAAAGTGCGCTACCGCCAGAGCGACCAGCCTTGCACCCTGGAACAGACCGTCAGCGGCTACCGCGCCACCTTCGATGACCCGCAACGCGCGGTCACCCCCGGCCAATCCGTAGTCTTCTATGACGGCGAAATCTGTCTGGGCGGCGGCGTGATCGAAGTCGCAGAGCCCTGGAGCAGCAAGGCATGAGCCCGACCCAGGAGCAACTGACGGCATTGGGCGGCGTGTTTCTCGCCGCCGTGCTGGTGGACAAGATCGCCAAGACCGGCCAGGTCACCGAAGCAGCCTTGAGCTGCATGCTTGGCAGCCTGCTGATCCGCGACCCGAAAGACACCCTGGAAGTCTACGGTGGCGACGACATCAACCTGCGTGAAGGTTATCGCGCCCTGATCGGCGCCCTGGAACGCGACCCCAGCACCCTGCAGCGCGAACCATTGCGCTACGCCCTGTCGATGCTCGGCCTGGAGCGCCAGCTGGCCAAGCGCGACGACCTGCTGGAAATCATCGGCAAGCGCCTGCCGCAGATTCAGTCCCAGGTCGAACATTTCGGCCCGGCCCACGAAAACGTGGTTGCCGCTTGCGGTTCGCTGTATCAGGACACCCTGAGCACCTTGCGCCAGCGGATCCAGGTGCATGGCGACATGCGCAACCTGCAGCAGCCGAGCAATGCCTCGAAGATCCGCGCCCTGCTGCTGGCCGGCATCCGTTCGGCGCGGCTGTGGCGCCAACTGGGCGGCCATCGCTGGCAGCTGGTGATCAGCCGCCGCAAACTGCTCAAAGAGCTTTATCCGCTGATGCGCAGCAGCTGAACTGCGCCCGCAAGACCTTTTGTAGTCAGTAACGCGTAAGACGCTGGTCAGTTGGCAACGGACCGGCGGATATTTTCATGTATGATACGCGCCCCATTTCGTTGCCCGACTGTCCGAGAACACCCCATGCAGCTCTCTTCGCTCACTGCGGTTTCCCCTGTTGACGGCCGCTACGCCGGCAAAACCCAGGCCCTGCGCCCCATTTTCAGCGAATACGGCCTGATCCGTGCTCGCGTCCTGGTCGAGGTGCGCTGGCTCCAGCGCCTGGCCGCCCATTCCGCCATCAGCGAAGTGCCGGCGTTCTCCGCCGAAGCCAACGCCGTGCTGAACACCCTGGCGGAAAACTTCTCTCTGGAGCACGCCGAGCGTGTCAAAGAGATCGAACGCACTACCAACCACGACGTCAAGGCCATCGAGTACCTGCTCAAGGAACAGGCCGCCAAGCTGCCTGAACTGGCCAACGTCAGCGAATTCATCCACTTCGCCTGCACCAGCGAGGACATCAACAACCTGTCCCACGCCCTGATGCTGCGCGAAGGCCGCGACGAAGTGATGCTGCCGCTGATGCGCCAGACCGCCGGGGCCATCCGCGAACTGGCCCTGCGCTTCGCCGACGTGCCGATGCTGTCGCGTACCCACGGCCAGCCGGCCTCGCCGACCACCCTGGGCAAAGAACTGGCGAACGTGGTGTACCGCCTGGAGCGCCAGATCGCTCAGGTCGCCGCTGTGCCACTGCTGGGCAAGATCAACGGTGCCGTGGGCAACTACAACGCACACCTGTCGGCCTACCCGGAAATCGACTGGGAAGCCAACGCCCGCGCCTTCATCGAAGACGAGCTGGGCCTGAGCTTCAACCCGTACACCACGCAGATCGAGCCGCACGACTACATCGCCGAGCTGTTCGACGCCATCGCGCGCTTCAACACCATCCTGATCGACTTCGATCGCGATATCTGGGGTTACATCTCCCTGGGCTACTTCAAGCAGCGCACCATCGCCGGCGAAATCGGTTCCTCGACCATGCCGCACAAGGTCAACCCGATCGACTTCGAAAACTCCGAAGGCAACCTGGGTATCGCCAACGCGCTGTTCCAGCACCTGGCGAGCAAACTGCCGATCTCCCGCTGGCAGCGCGACCTGACCGACTCCACCGTTCTGCGTAACCTGGGCGTCGGTTTCGCCCACAGCGTGATCGCTTACGAGGCCAGCCTCAAAGGCATCAGCAAGCTGGAGCTCAACGCCCAGAAAATCGCCGAAGACCTGGATGCCTGCTGGGAAGTCCTGGCCGAGCCGATCCAGACCGTGATGCGCCGCTACAACATCGAAAACCCGTACGAAAAACTCAAGGAACTGACGCGCGGCAAGGGCATCAGCCCTGAAGCACTGCAGACCTTCATCGACGCGTTGGAAATGCCTGAAGCCGCCAAGGCCGAGCTGAAAAAGCTCACCCCGGCCAGCTACATCGGCAATGCCGCGGCGCAAGCCAAACGCATCTGATCGATGGCAAGACCTTTGACGCCCGGCAGCGCCGGGCGTTTTTATTCCCGTATGAAAAGTGCATTTTTTCAATAGGTTACACATGAATCCTGATATTCCTCTTCAACTTCTGGGCGGCATCAGCGCACGGGAATTCCTGCGTGACTACTGGCAGAAAAAGCCCCTGCTGATCCGTCAGGCCCTGCCCGACTTCGAAAGCCCGATCGACGCCGACGAACTGGCCGGCCTGGCGCTGGAAGAAGAGGTCGAATCGCGCCTGGTCATCGAGCATGGCGAACGCCCCTGGGAACTGCGCCGCGGCCCGTTCGCCGAAGACGAGTTCAGCAAGCTGCCGGAGCGTGACTGGACCCTGCTGGTCCAGGCCGTCGACCAGTTCGTGCCGGAAGTCGCCGAACTGCTGGAGCATTTCCGTTTCCTGCCGAGCTGGCGCATCGACGATGTGATGATCAGCTTCGCCGCTCCCGGTGGTAACGTCGGCCCGCACTTCGATAACTACGATGTGTTCCTGCTGCAAGGCCACGGCAAGCGCAACTGGAAGATCGGCCAGATGTGCGACGCCGAAAGCCCGCTGCTGCAGCACGCGGACCTGCGCATCCTCGCCGAGTTCGAAGAAACCGAAAGCTGGGTCCTGGAACCCGGCGACATGCTCTACCTGCCACCGCGCCTGGCCCACTACGGCGTCGCGGTGAACGACTGCATGACCTACTCGGTGGGCTTCCGCGCGCCGAGCGCCGCCGAAGTGCTGACCCACTTCACCGACTTCCTCAGCCAGTACCTGCCGGATGAAGAGCGTTATACCGACGCCGACGTGCAACCTGTCAGCGACCCGCACCAGATCCAGCACGACGCCCTCGATCGCCTCAAGGGCCTGCTGGCCGAGCACATGAGCGACGAGCGCATGCTGCTGACCTGGTTCGGCCAGTTCATGACCGAGCCGCGCTACCCGGAACTGGTGGTCGGCCCCGAGCTGGAAGAAGAAGACCTGCTCGGCAGCCTCGAGCAGGGCGCCATCCTGATCCGCAACCCGAGCGCGCGCCTGGCCTGGTCCGAAGTCGACGACGACCTGCTGCTGTTCGCCAGCGGCCAGAGCCGCTACCTGCCGGGCAAGCTGCGCGAACTGCTGAAGATGATTTGCGCCGCCGACGCGCTGCACCTCGACAACCTTGGCCCATGGCTGGCGGACGAAGATGGACGCAGCCTGCTGTGCGAACTGGTCAAGCAAGGAAGCCTGGGATTTGCCGATGAATAAGATTCGCGTACGTGTCGCAGACTGGCAAAAGGATAACGCCGAGATCCGGCGCATTCGTGAAGCGGTGTTCATCATCGAGCAATCCGTCCCCCCTGAGCTGGAGTGGGATGCCGACGACGACAGCGCGGTGCATTTCCTCGCGCTCGAAGGCGACTTTCCGATCGGCACCGCACGCCTGCTGCCCGATGGGCAGATCGGCCGGGTATCGGTGCTCAAGGACTGGCGCGGCCTGAAGGTCGGCGATGCGCTGATGCAGGCAGTGATCGGCGAAGCCGAGAAACGTGGCCTCAAGCAGCTGATGCTCAGCGCCCAGGTCCAGGCTACCGCCTTCTATGAGCGCCTGGGTTTCAGCATCGTCAGCGAGGAGTTCCTGGAAGCGGGCATTCCTCACGTCGACATGGTTCGCGGCAACGCCTGAGCAAGCCCCGCGCAGCAGCGAACCTGCTGACGATGCCCTGCCAAGCGTCACAAAACGCCCCGGCCTCCCCGGATCCAGCAAGCTAAGCTGGCTCCAGGGAGGCTGGGGCGTTTTGCCATCGGCGATTCAACTTGCCCCACCGCGGGCCGACAAACTGTCAAACTCAAGGCTTCCACCCCTAGCGGAGATAACGGACATGTCCCTACGCACCCTGCTCACGACGCTGCTGCTGACTGCAAGCTTTTCAGTCTCGGCCGCGACCGAGATCGTGCCCCTGAACAACCGCACCAGCGCCGACCTGCTGCCCGTCGCACAGAACTTCCTCGGCAAGGAAGGCCAGGTCAGCGCCTACGGCAACCAGCTGATCGTCAATGCGGAACCTGAGAAGATCGAGGAACTGCGCGCCTTCATCGCGCAACTGGATACCGCCGCCAAACGCCTGCTGATCACGGTCGACACCAACGAAAACAACACCCAGAACAACCAGGGTTATTCGCTCAACGGCGCGCCGCAAACCCGCATCATCAGCCGCAGCACCGTCAGCCGCGATGGCGGCATCCAGCAGATCCAGGCCAGCGAAGGCATACCGGCCCTGATCCAGGTCGGCCAGAGCGTGCCGCTGACCACCACCCAGACCGATCCTTACGGCCGCCTGCAGAACCAGACCCAGTATCGCAACGTCACCCAGGGTTTCTACGTCACGGCCAGCGTCACCGGCGAAACCGTCCACCTGAGCATCAGCACCAACCGTGACCGCATGAGCCAGGAACGTCCCGATGTAGTGAATGTGCAAAGTACCGACACAACTGTCAGCGGCCGTCTTGGCGAGTGGATCACCCTGGCCGGCGTCAATCGCCAGAACCAGGCCGACAAACAGGCTACAACCCGCAGCTACTCGACTCAGGGCCGGGATGACATGACCTTGCGAGTGAAAGTCGACGCCTTGGACTAAAGCACCGGAAACTGACTGATTAGTCGTATTAGACCAAAGATGTAGTGGTGAAAAAAAAGCACTACAAAACGTTTGACGAGGCAAAAAACCGAAGGCATGATGGCCTCGCTCCCGCTAATCAGGGGCCCTGGCAAGGGCCTTCGGATCGCAGCTCTAACCTACCCACCTGAGCCGATTCGTGTCTGTACCGCCCACAAGGTGTGTTTGACGAGATTGCGACTGGAACGAGGTTGTCCCGAGGGACGGAAGCTAATTAGGTAGATCGGCAACACACTGATGGTTCGTATGAAGGCCCACGACGCCCGAATGCGCCCGACAGCTGGCCCTCACCTGCTCACTTTCCCCTTGAGCCCATCGTTCAACCGTCGCCATCGCGTCATACCCGACTTGACCGCCTAAGCTTCTGGTCAGCGAGCAGCCAACTACGCACCCTTTGACCTGCGTATCTGGCGAGTCGGAATTTTCCGCCCAAGAACGACTTTTCACACAAGACGCGACGAGGTTTATCTCCATGGCACTGACACGCGAACAGCAAATTGCAGCCCTTGAAAAAGACTGGGCTGAAAACCCGCGCTGGAAAGGCGTGACTCGCACTTATTCCGCTGCCGACGTTGTCCGTCTGCGTGGCTCGGTTCAACCTGAGCACACCCTGGCACGCATGGGCGCCGAGAAGCTCTGGAACCTGGTGACCCAGGGTGCCAAACCGTCCTTCCGTCCTGAGAAAGATTTCGTCAACTGCATGGGCGCCCTGACCGGCGGCCAGGCTGTACAGCAAGTCAAAGCCGGCATCCAGGCGATCTACCTGTCGGGCTGGCAGGTTGCCGCGGACAACAACTCCGCCGAATCGATGTACCCGGACCAGTCGCTGTACCCGGTGGACTCCGTGCCAACCGTGGTCAAGCGCATCAACAACTCGTTCCGTCGCGCCGACCAGATCCAGTGGAAGTCCGGCAAGAACCCGGGCGACGAAGGCTATATCGACTACT
Organism: Pseudomonas sp. 09C 129; assembly: GCF_002843625.1. Lineage (NCBI taxonomy): Bacteria > Pseudomonadati > Pseudomonadota > Gammaproteobacteria > Pseudomonadales > Pseudomonadaceae > Pseudomonas > Pseudomonas sp. 09C 129. The sequence goes on from NZ_CP025261.1 coordinate 4,776,349, forward strand.
TCGCACCGATCGTGGCTGACGCCGAAGCCGGTTTCGGCGGCGTGCTGAACGCCTACGAGCTGATGAAAAGCATGATCGAAGCAGGCGCCGCTGGCGTTCACTTCGAAGACCAGCTGGCTTCCGTGAAGAAATGCGGCCACATGGGCGGCAAGGTACTGGTTCCGACCCAGGAAGCCGTGCAGAAGCTGACCGCTGCCCGTCTGGCGGCCGACGTTGCCGGCGTACCGACCATCATCCTGGCCCGCACCGACGCTAACGCCGCCGACCTGCTGACCTCCGACTGCGACCCGTACGACCAGCCGTTCGTGACCGGCACCCGCACCCAGGAAGGCTTCTATAAAGTGCGCGCCGGCCTCGACCAGGCCATCGCTCGCGGCCTGGCCTACGCGCCGTATGCCGACCTGATCTGGTGCGAAACCGCCAAGCCGGACCTGGACGAAGCCCGCCGCTTCGCCGAAGCGATCAAGAAGGAATACCCGGATCAGATCCTGTCGTACAACTGCTCGCCTTCCTTCAACTGGAAGAAGAACCTGGACGACGCGACCATCGCCAAGTTCCAGCGCGAACTGTCCGCCATGGGCTACAAGCACCAGTTCATCACCCTGGCCGGCATTCACAACATGTGGCACAGCATGTTCAACCTGGCGCACGACTACGCCCGCAACGACATGACCGCCTACGTGAAGCTGCAGGAGCAGGAATTCGCCGACGCCGCCAAGGGTTACACCTTCGTGGCTCACCAGCAGGAAGTGGGCACCGGCTACTTCGACGACATGACCACCGTAATCCAGGGCGGCTCGTCTTCGGTAACCGCACTGACCGGCTCCACCGAAGAAGAACAGTTCCACTGATTCGACTTCGCGCTGAAAAACGGCCATTGCAGACCCGGTAAAAGCTAACTGCAGTGCTGCACATCTGACGCCCCGACTGGTTCGGGGCGTTTTTTTGCCTGCAGCTTTTGCAGGCATCACCGGCAACCCCCAAGCTGCGACAACAACGAGCCTGCTCGCGACGACATCGGCCCGGACACCCTGCCAATCAGGCAAAACATTGATCCAGAGCGGTATGCGTGGAGAAAAAAGCGGGTAAAAGGGGCTCGCTCGCAACTTGCAGTAACGAGCATATAAAAGACAACTTAGCGGCTCTTCATGGGAACCATTGTTTAAAAGCAGCGCTAAATAATATTGATTATCATTTAGAGGCGGTAATGTTCGTTACAGCGAGGACAAAACATAATTAACAAAACACCCGCTAATGCCCACAGGCCGTGGCTTACGGGGCTTGCAAGGGGAGCTATGTCCTTATTCCGCTAAATAATTTCGCCATGAAAATTTACTTGCCCGGTGTTTAGCCATAAAATCACGGCGATTGATTGCACTGCGACATATCGTCACTGCTTTATTTCTTTATCAAGCTCAGAGACCTTTGCTCTCTGTTAAGGATTACCAGCATGCCCGAAGCGACAGGACTCATGGCCCACAACTGGGGCTTTGCCATTTTCCTTCTGGGTGTAGGCGGCCTCTGCGCCTTCATGCTCGGCGTCTCCAGCCTCCTCGGGTCAAAAGCCTGGGGCCGCAGCAAAAACGAACCGTTCGAGTCCGGCATGCTACCTACCGGTGGCGCCCGCTTGCGGCTCTCAGCCAAATTCTATCTGGTCGCGATGCTCTTCGTGATCTTCGATATCGAAGCCCTCTTTCTCTTTGCCTGGTCTGTGTCCGTCCGCGAAAGCGGCTGGACCGGATTCGTCGAAGCTCTCGTTTTCATAGCAATTCTGTTGGCAGGTCTTGTCTACCTTTGGCGGGTGGGGGCTCTTGATTGGGCTCCGGAAGGTCGCCGTAAGCGGCAGGCGAAGCTAAAACAATGAGGCTTTGGCGATGCAATACAATCTCACCAGGATCGACCCCGATGCTCCTAACGAGCAGTATCCGATCGGCGAACGGGAAACCGTTTCCGATCCGTTAGAAGATCAAGTCCACAAAAACATCTTCATGGGCAAGCTGGAAGACGTGCTGAGCGGCGCGGTCAACTGGGGGCGTAAGAACTCCCTGTGGCCGTACAACTTCGGCCTGTCCTGCTGCTACGTGGAAATGACCACCGCCTTCACGGCGCCCCATGACATCGCGCGCTTCGGCGCCGAAGTTATCCGGGCATCACCGCGTCAGGCGGATTTCATGGTTATTGCCGGAACCTGCTTCATCAAGATGGCGCCGATCATTCAGCGTCTCTACGAGCAAATGCTCGAGCCGAAGTGGGTCATCTCCATGGGTTCGTGCGCCAACTCCGGTGGCATGTACGACATCTATTCCGTCGTTCAAGGGGTGGACAAGTTCCTGCCCGTGGACGTCTACGTGCCTGGCTGCCCGCCCCGCCCTGAAGCTTTTCTGCAAGGCCTGATGCTCTTGCAGGAGTCGATTGGCCAGGAGCGTCGCCCACTTTCCTGGGTCGTCGGTGACCAAGGCGTGTATCGCGCCGAAATGCCGTCGCAAAAGGAACAGCGCCGCGAACAGCGTATTCAGGTAACCAACCTGCGCAGCCCCGACGAAGTCTGATTCCAGAACGCTTCTTACAAAGAACGAAAAACTGGCTTCATTCTTTACGTTGACCGAAAGCGATAAAAAACCATGACTACAGGCAGTGCTCTGTACATCCCGCCTTATAAGGCAGACGACCAGGATGTGGTCGTCGAACTCAATAACCGTTTTGGCCCTGAGGCGTTCACCGCCCAGGCCACCCGCACCGGCATGCCGGTGCTGTGGGTTACCCGCGCCAAACTCGTCGAAGTCCTGACCTTCCTGCGCAACCTGCCCAAGCCGTACGTCATGCTCTATGACCTGCATGGCGTGGACGAGCGTCTGCGCACCAAGCGTCAAGGGCTGCCAGGCGCCGACTTCAGCGTGTTCTACCACCTGTTGTCGATCGAGCGTAATAGTGACGTAATGATCAAGGTCGCCTTGTCCGAGAGCGACCTCAGCTTGCCGACCGTGACCGGTATCTGGCCGAACGCCAACTGGTACGAGCGTGAAGTCTGGGACATGTTCGGCATCGACTTCGCCGGCCACCCTCACCTGTCGCGCATCATGATGCCGCCGACCTGGGAAGGTCACCCGCTGCGCAAGGACTTCCCGGCGCGCGCCACCGAGTTCGATCCGTTCAGCCTGACCCTGGCCAAGCAACAACTGGAAGAAGAAGCCGCGCGCTTCAAGCCGGAAGACTGGGGCATGAAGCGTTCCGGCGCCAACGAGGACTACATGTTCCTCAACCTGGGCCCGAACCACCCTTCGGCCCACGGTGCCTTCCGCATCATCCTGCAGCTGGACGGCGAAGAGATCGTCGACTGCGTACCGGACATCGGCTACCACCACCGTGGCGCCGAGAAGATGGCCGAGCGTCAGTCCTGGCACAGCTTCATCCCGTACACCGACCGTATCGACTACCTCGGCGGCGTGATGAACAACCTGCCGTACGTGCTCTCGGTCGAGAAACTGGCCGGGATCAAGGTGCCGGAGAAGGTCGACGTCATCCGCATCATGATGGCCGAGTTCTTCCGGATCACCAGCCACCTGCTGTTCCTGGGCACCTACATCCAGGACGTCGGCGCCATGACCCCGGTGTTCTTCACCTTCACCGACCGTCAGCGCGCCTACACCGTGATCGAAGCCATCACCGGTTTCCGCCTGCACCCGGCCTGGTACCGCATCGGCGGCGTCGCCCACGACCTGCCGCGCGGCTGGGAAAAACTGGTGAAAGACTTCGTCGACTGGCTGCCCAAGCGCCTCGACGAATACACCAAGGCCGCCCTGCAGAACAGCATCCTCAAGGGTCGTACCATCGGCGTCGCCGCCTACAACACCAAGGAAGCCCTGGAATGGGGCGTCACCGGTGCCGGCCTGCGTTCCACCGGTTGCGATTTCGACCTGCGTAAAGCGCGCCCCTACTCCGGCTACGAGAACTTCGAATTCGAAGTACCGCTGGCGGCCAACGGCGATGCCTACGACCGTTGCATGGTCCGCGTCGAAGAGATGCGCCAGAGCATCAAGATCATCGACCAGTGCCTGCGCAACATGCCGGAAGGCCCGTACAAGGCGGACCACCCGCTGACCACGCCGCCGCCGAAAGAGCGCACGCTGCAGCACATCGAGACCCTGATCACGCACTTCCTGCAGGTTTCGTGGGGCCCGGTCATGCCGGCCAACGAGTCCTTCCAGATGATCGAAGCGACCAAGGGCATCAACAGTTATTACCTGACGAGCGATGGCGGCACCATGAGCTACCGCACCCGGATCCGCACCCCGAGCTTCGCCCACCTGCAGCAGATCCCTTCGGTGATCCGCGGCAGCATGGTCGCGGACTTGATCGCGTACCTGGGTAGTATCGACTTCGTTATGGCCGACGTGGACCGCTAAGCATGAACAGCCCGCTTATCCAGACAGACCGTTTCGCCCTCAGCGAAACCGAGCGCTCGGCCATCGAGCACGAGCTGCATCACTACGAAGACCCGCGCGCGGCGTCTATCGAAGCCCTGAAAATCGTCCAGAAGGAACGTGGCTGGGTGCCTGATGGCGCGCTCTACGCCATCGGCGAGATCCTCGGCATCCCAGCCAGCGACGTAGAAGGCGTGGCGACGTTCTACAGCCAGATCTTCCGTCAACCGGTCGGCCGTCACATCATCCGTGTCTGCGACAGCATGGTTTGCTACATCGGCGGCCACGAGTCCGTGGTCAGCCAAATCCAGAGCGAGCTGGGCATCGGCCTCGGCCAGACCACCGCCGACGGCCGCTTCACCCTGCTGCCGGTATGCTGCCTGGGCAACTGCGACAAGGCCCCGGCGCTGATGATCGACGACGACACTTTCGGCGACGTGCAACCTGCTGGCGTGGCCAAACTGTTGGAGGGCTACGTATGACCCTGACATCCTTCGGCCCTGCCAACCGCATCCAGCGCAGCCCGGAAACTCATCCGCTGACCTGGCGCCTGCGCGACGACGGCGAGCCGGTATGGCTCGACGAGTACCAGGCCAAGAACGGCTACGCCGCTGCGCGCAAGGCCTTCGCCGACCTGTCCCAGGACGACATCGTCCAGACCGTCAAGGACGCCGGCCTCAAGGGCCGCGGCGGCGCGGGCTTCCCCACTGGTGTGAAGTGGGGCCTGATGCCCAAAGACGAATCCATGAACATCCGCTACCTGCTGTGCAACGCGGATGAAATGGAACCCAACACCTGGAAAGACCGCATGCTGATGGAGCAACTGCCCCATCTGCTGATCGAAGGCATGCTGATCAGTGCCCGCGCGCTGAAAACCTACCGCGGCTACATCTTCCTGCGGGGCGAGTACACCACCGCCGCCAAGCACCTCAACCGTGCCGTGGAAGAAGCCAAGGCCGCAGGCCTGCTGGGCAAGAACATCCTGGGCTCGGGCTTCGACTTCGAGCTGTTCGTCCACACCGGCGCCGGGCGTTACATCTGCGGTGAAGAAACCGCACTGATCAACTCCCTCGAAGGCCGCCGTGCCAATCCGCGCTCCAAACCACCCTTCCCTGCCGCCGTCGGCGTGTGGGGCAAGCCGACCTGCGTGAACAACGTCGAGACCCTGTGCAACGTGCCGGCGATCATCGGCGACGGCGTGGAGTGGTACAAATCCCTCGCTCGCGAAGGCAGTGAAGACCACGGCACCAAGCTGATGGGCTTCTCCGGCAAAGTGAAGAACCCTGGCCTGTGGGAGCTGCCGTTCGGCGTGACCGCGCGCGAGCTGTTCGAAGACTACGCCGGTGGCATGCGCGACGGTTTCAAGCTCAAGTGCTGGCAGCCCGGCGGCGCCGGTACCGGTTTCCTGTTGCCTGAACACCTGGATGCGCAAATGTACGCCGGCGGCATCGCCAAGGTAGGCACCCGCATGGGTACCGGCCTGGCGATGGCGGTCGACGACAGCATCAACATGGTGTCGCTGCTGCGCAACATGGAAGAGTTCTTTGCCCGCGAATCCTGCGGCTTCTGCACCCCTTGCCGCGATGGCCTGCCGTGGAGCGTCAAGCTGCTGCGCGCCCTCGAGAAAGGCGAAGGGCAAGCCGGCGATATCGAGACCCTACTGGGTCTGGTCGGTTTCCTCGGCCCAGGTAAGACCTTCTGTGCTCACGCACCAGGCGCCGTGGAGCCATTGGGCAGTGCCATCAAGTATTTCCGTCCAGAGTTCGAGGCCGGCATCGCAGCCACCAGTGCTGCCGCCGTCCCGCCCCTGGCCCGGCCGATCGTAGTCGGCGCGTAAACGTATCGAACGAGGGTGGTCCGTGCCGCCCTCGTATCGCCTGAAGACGCCGCGACGCGCCAGGCGAGCACCAAGATTCCATTAGCCACGCCCGCTGACACCGGGCCAACGAAGAACTTTGAACCATGGCCACTATCCACGTAGACGGCAAAGTGCTCGAAGTCGATGGGGCGGACAACCTGTTACAGGCATGTCTGTCACTAGGCCTCGACATCCCTTATTTCTGCTGGCACCCCGCTCTCGGTAGCGTCGGTGCCTGTCGCCAGTGCGCGGTCAAGCAGTACACCGACGAGAACGACACCCGTGGTCGCATCGTCATGTCCTGCATGACGCCCGCCACCGACAACACCTGGATCTCCATCGACGATGAAGAGTCCAAGGCCTTCCGCGCCAGTGTCGTCGAATGGCTGATGACCAACCACCCGCACGACTGCCCGGTCTGCGAGGAAGGCGGTCACTGCCACCTGCAAGACATGACCGTGATGACCGGCCACAACGAGCGCCGTTATCGCTTCACCAAGCGTACCCACCAGAACCAGGAACTCGGCCCGTTCATCGCTCACGAGATGAACCGCTGCATCGCCTGCTACCGTTGCGTGCGTTTCTACAAGGACTATGCCGGCGGCACCGACCTCGGTGTGTTCGGCGCCCACGACAACGTGTACTTCGGTCGCGTTGAAGACGGCACCCTGGAAAGCGAGTTCTCCGGCAACCTCACCGAGGTCTGCCCGACCGGTGTGTTCACCGACAAGACTCACTCCGAGCGCTACAACCGCAAATGGGACATGCAGTTCTCGCCGAGCATCTGCCATGGCTGCTCCAGCGGTTGCAACATTTCCCCGGGCGAGCGCTACGGCGAACTGCGGCGCATCGAGAACCGCTACAACGGTTCGGTGAATCAGTACTTCCTGTGCGACCGTGGCCGTTTCGGCTACGGCTACGTCAACCGCGAAGACCGTCCACGCCAGCCGCTGCTGAACGACGGTACCAAGCTGAACCTGGACCAGGCGCTGGACAAGGCCGCCGACCTGCTGCGCGGGCGCAATATTGTCGGTATCGGTTCGCCTCGCGCCAGCCTGGAAAGCAACTACGCCCTGCGTGAACTGGTAGGCGCCGAGCACTTCTACAGCGGTATCGAAGCCGCCGAACTGGAGCGCATCCGCCTGGTCCTGCAAGTGCTGAGAAACAGCCCGCTGCCTGTGCCGACCATGCGCGACATCGAAGACCACGATGCGGTGTTCGTCCTCGGCGAGGACCTGACCCAGACCGCCGCCCGCATGGCCCTGGCCCTGCGCCAGTCGGTCAAGGGCAAGGCCGAAGAGATGGCCGACGCCATGCGCGTCCAGCCATGGCTCGACGCCGCGGTGAAAAACATCGGCCAGCACGCGCTGAACCCGCTGTTCATTGCAAGCATCGCTGAAACCAAGCTCGACGACGTCGCCGAAGAGTGTGTACACGCCGCTCCCGACGACCTGGCGCGCATCGGTTTTGCCGTGGCCCACGCCCTGGATGCCAGCGCCCCGGCCGTCGAAGGTCTGGACAGCGAAGCCTTTGAGCTGGCCAAGCGCATCGCCGACGCCCTCCTCGCCGCCAAGCGCCCACTGATCATCGCCGGCACCTCCCTGGGTTCCAAGGCGCTGATCGAAGCCGCGGCGAACATTGCCAAGGCCCTCAAGCTGCGCGAGAAGAACGGTTCCATCAGCCTGATCGTGCCCGAGGCCAACAGCCTCGGCCTGGCCATGCTCGGTGGCGAATCGGTGGACGCCGCGCTGCAAGCGGTGATCGACGGTAAGGCCGACGCCCTGGTCGTGCTGGAAAACGATCTGTACACCCGCACCGACGCTGCCAAGGTCGATGCCGCGCTAAACGCCGCGAAAGTGCTGATCGTCGCCGACCACCAGAAGACCGCCACCAGCGATCGCGCGCACCTGGTCCTGCCAGCGGCCAGCTTCGCCGAGGGCGACGGCACCCTGGTCAGCCAGGAAGGCCGTGCCCAGCGCTTCTTCCAGGTGTTCGATCCTACCTATATGGATGCCAGCATCCTGGTTCACGAAGGCTGGCGCTGGCTGCATGCCCTGCGCTCTACCCTGCTGAACAAGCCGGTGGACTGGACCCAGCTGGACCACGTGACCGCCGCCTGCGCCCAGAGCAACCCGCAACTGGCGCACATCGTCGATGCCGCGCCATCGGCGTCGTTCCGCATCAAGGGCCTGAAGCTGGCTCGCGAACCGCTGCGTTACAGCGGCCGTACCGCCATGCGCGCCGATATCAGCGTGCACGAGCCACGTACCCCGCAGGACCAGGACACCGCGTTTTCCTTCTCCATGGAAGGTTACTCGGGCTCCGTGGAACCGCGCTCCCAGGTGCCGTTCGCCTGGTCGCCGGGCTGGAACTCGCCGCAAGCCTGGAACAAGTTCCAGGACGAAGTCGGTGGTCATCTGCGTGCCGGCGATCCGGGCACCCGCCTGATCGAAAGCCAGGGCGACAGCCTCGGCTGGTTCGCCAGCGTGCCGCGCGCCTTCTCTCCTGCCCAGGGCACCTGGCAGGCGGTGCCGTTCTACCACCTGTTCGGCAGCGAGGAGAACTCTTCGAAAGCCGCTCCGGTCCAGGAACGCATCCCGGCCGCCTACGTCTCCCTGGCCAAGTCCGAAGCCGACCGCCTGGGCGTCAACGATGGCGCGCTGCTCGCCGTGAGCGTGGCGGGCCAGACCCTGCGTCTGCCGCTGCGCATCAACGAAGAGCTGGGCGCTGGCCTGGTGGCCCTGCCGGCAGGCCTGGCGGGCATTCCACCGGCGTTCTTTGGCAAATCCGTTGACGGTCTGCAGGAGGCAGCGCAATGACCTGGTTCACCCCTGAAGTGATCGACGTGATCCTGGCGGTCGTCAAAGCCCTGGTCATCATGCTGGCCGTGGTGGTCGCAGGTGCCTTGCTCAGCTTTGTCGAACGTCGCCTGCTGGGCTGGTGGCAGGACCGTTACGGTCCGAACCGCGTTGGCCCGTTCGGCATGTTCCAGATCGCCGCCGACATGCTGAAGATGTTCTTCAAGGAAGACTGGACCCCGCCGTTTGCCGACAAGGTGATCTTCACCCTGGCACCGGTCGTGGCCATGAGCGCCTTGCTGATCGCTTTCGCGATCATCCCGATCACCCCGACCTGGGGCGTGGCGGACCTGAACATCGGCCTGCTGTTCTTCTTCGCCATGGCCGGCCTGTCGGTCTACGCGGTGCTGTTCGCCGGCTGGTCGAGCAACAACAAGTTCGCCCTGCTCGGCAGCCTGCGCGCCTCGGCCCAGACCGTGTCCTATGAAGTGTTCATGGGCCTGGCGCTGATGGGCATCGTGGCCCAGGTCGGCTCGTTCAACATGCGCGACATCGTCGACTACCAGGCGCAGAACCTGTGGTTCATCATTCCGCAGTTCTTCGGCTTCTGTACCTTCTTCATCGCTGGCGTGGCCGTGACTCACCGTCACCCGTTCGACCAGCCGGAAGCGGAACAGGAACTGGCCGACGGTTACCACATTGAATACGCCGGCATGAAATGGGGCATGTTCTTCGTTGGCGAGTACATCGGCATCATCCTGATCTCGGCACTGCTGGTCACCCTGTTCTTCGGTGGCTGGCACGGTCCGTTCGGCATCCTGCCGCAACTGTCCTTCGTCTGGTTCGCCCTGAAGACCGCGTTCTTCATCATGCTGTTCATCCTGCTGCGCGCTTCCATCCCGCGTCCGCGTTATGACCAGGTGATGGACTTCAGCTGGAAATTCTGCCTGCCGCTGACCCTGATCAATTTGCTGGTGACTGCTGCGCTTGTGTTGTTGAACACGCCAGCAGGCGCGGTTCAGTGAGGATTTGACCCATGTTCAAATATATTGGCGACATCGTTAAGGGTACTGGTACCCAACTGCGCAGCCTGGTGATGGTCTTCGGCCATGGCTTTCGCAAGCGCGACACCCTGCAATACCCGGAAGAGCCGGTCTACCTGCCGCCACGCTACCGTGGCCGCATCGTGCTGACCCGCGACCCCGATGGCGAAGAGCGTTGCGTAGCCTGCAACCTGTGCGCCGTGGCATGCCCGGTGGGATGCATCTCGCTGCAGAAAGCTGAAACCGAAGACGGTCGCTGGTACCCGGACTTCTTCCGCATCAACTTCTCGCGTTGCATCTTCTGCGGCCTCTGCGAGGAAGCCTGCCCGACCACCGCGATCCAGCTGACCCCGGATTTCGAGATGGCCGAGTTCAAACGTCAGGACCTGGTTTACGAGAAAGAAGATCTGCTGATCTCCGGCCCCGGAAAGAACCCTGATTACAACTTCTATCGTGTTGCAGGTATGGCCATTGCCGGTAAGCCAAAAGGCTCCGCGCAAAACGAAGCCGAGCCGATCAACGTGAAGAGCTTGCTGCCTTAAGGAAGAAAGATGGAATTCGCTTTCTATTTCGCGTCAGGTGTCGCCGTTGTCTCCACGCTCCGCGTGGTGACCAACACCAACCCTGTGCACGCCCTGCTCTACCTGATCATTTCGCTGATCGCCGTGGCGATGACCTTCTTCAGCCTCGGCGCGCCGTTCGCCGGCGTACTGGAAGTGATCGCCTATGCTGGCGCCATCATGGTGCTGTTCGTGTTCGTGGTGATGATGCTGAACCTGGGGCCTGCCTCGGTTCAGCAGGAACGCATCTGGCTCAAGCCGGGAATCTGGCTGGGGCCGGTGGTGCTCGCCACCCTGCTGCTGGTGGAGCTGCTGTACGTGCTGTTCAGCCACCAGAGCGGTACCGGTGTCGGCCACACCACCGTGGACGCCAAGGCCGTGGGCATCAGCCTGTTCGGTCCTTATCTGCTGGTGGTCGAACTCGCCTCGATGCTGCTGCTCGCCGCAGCCGTCACGGCGTTCCACCTGGGCCGCAACGAGGCGAAGGAGTAAGACCATGCCTACTATCGGAACTATCCCTCTGGAGCATGGCCTGGCCGTTGCCGGCATCCTGTTCTGCCTTGGCCTGGTCGGCCTGATGGTGCGCCGCAACATTCTCTTCGTGCTGATGAGCCTGGAAGTGATGATGAACGCCTCCGCCCTGGCCTTCATCGTCGCAGGTGCCAGATGGGCGCAGCCGGATGGACAGATCATGTTCATCCTGGTGATCAGCCTGGCAGCCGCCGAGGCCAGTATCGGCCTGGCGATCCTGTTGCAGCTGTATCGCCGCTTCCACACTCTCGATATCGACGCTGCCAGCGAGATGCGCGGATGAACCTTCTCTATCTGACTTTCCTGTTCCCCCTGATCGGTTTCCTGCTGCTGTCGTTCTCCCGTGGACGCCTCTCGGAAAACCTCGCCGCCCTGATCGGTGTCGGCTCCGTTGGCCTGTCGGCGATTGTCGCGGCTTATGTGATCTGGCAATTCAACGTCGCCCCGCCGGAAGGTGGCCACTACACCCAGGTGCTGTGGCAGTGGATGACCGTAGGCGACTTCAAGCCGACCTTCGCCCTGTATCTGGATGGCCTGTCCGTGACCATGCTCGGCGTGGTGGTGGGCGTGGGCTTCCTGATCCACCTGTTCGCGTCCTGGTACATGCGCGGTGAAGACGGTTACTCGCGCTTCTTCGCCTACACCAACCTGTTCATCGCCAGCATGCTGTTCCTGGTGCTCGGCGATGACCTGTTGTTCCTGTACTTCGGCTGGGAAGGTGTGGGCCTGTGTTCGTACCTGCTGATCGGTTTCTACTACAGCAACCGCAACAACGGTAACGCGGCACTCAAGGCCTTCATCGTCACTCGCATCGGCGACGTGTTCATGGCCATCGGCCTGTTCATCCTGTTCCAGCAGCTGGGCACCCTGAATATCCAGCAACTGCTGGTCGCGGCGCCTGCGAAGTTCCAGGCCGGCGACTTCTGGATCGTCCTGGCGACCCTGATGCTGCTGGGTGGCGCGGTCGGTAAATCCGCCCAGCTGCCGCTGCAGACCTGGCTGGCGGACGCGATGGCCGGTCCTACTCCGGTTTCGGCACTGATCCACGCCGCAACCATGGTGACTGCCGGTGTCTACCTGATCGCCCGTACCCACGGTCTGTTCGCCCTGGCGCCGGATATCCTGCACCTGGTGGGCGTCGTCGGTGGCGTGACTCTGGTCCTGGCCGGCTTCGCCGCGCTGGTCCAGACCGACATCAAGCGGATTCTCGCCTACTCGACCATGAGCCAGATCGGCTACATGTTCCTGGCCCTGGGCGTTGGCGCCTGGGACGGCGCGATCTTCCACCTGATGACCCACGCCTTCTTCAAGGCCCTGCTGTTCCTTGCCTCCGGTGCGGTGATCGTTGCCTGCCACCACGAGCAGAACATCTTCAAGATGGGCGGCCTGTGGAAGAAACTGCCACTGGCCTACGCCAGCTTCATCGTCGGCGGCGCGGCCCTGGCGGCCCTGCCACTGGTCACCGCCGGTTTCTACTCCAAGGACGAGATCCTCTGGGAAGCCTTCGCCAGCGGTAACCACGGCCTGCTGTATGCCGGTCTGGTGGGGGCCTTCATGACCTCGCTGTACACCTTCCGCCTGATCTTCATCACCTTCCACGGTGAAGCCAAGACCGAAGCCCATGCCGGCCACGGCATCAGCCACTGGCTGCCGCTGTCGGTGCTGATCATTCTGTCGACCGCCGTCGGCGCCATGATCACTCCACCGCTGCACGGCGTACTGCCGCAAAGCGTCGGCCATGCCGGTGGCGAAGCCAAGCACAGCCTGGAACTGGCGTCGGGCGCCATCGCCATCGCCGGTATCCTGCTGGCCGCGCTGCTGTTCCTCGGCAAGCGTCGCTTCGTTACCGCCGTCGCCAACAGCAGCATCGGCCGCATCCTCTCGGCCTGGTGGTTCGCTGCCTGGGGCTTCGACTGGATCTACGACAAACTGTTCGTCAAGCCATATCTGGCGATCAGCCATGTACTGCGCAAAGACCCGCTCGACCAGACCATCGGTCTGATCCCGCGCCTGGCCAAAGGGGGCCACAACTCCCTGAGCCGTACGGAAACCGGTCAACTGCGTTGGTACGCCGCCTCGATGGCTGCTGGTGCCGTGCTGGTTATCGGCGCCGTCGTGCTGGTAGCGGTCTGATATGAACCTTGCGAACTTGCGAAAGGAATTGAGCCCGTCATGATTCTGCCTTGGCTAATCCTGATCCCCTTCATCGGCGGCCTGCTGTGCTGGATGGGTGAGCGCTTCGGCGCCACCCTCCCCCGCTGGATTGCGCTGATCACCATGTCCCTGCTGCTCACCCTCGGCCTCTGGCTGTGGGCCCACGGCGACTATTCACTCGCTCCGGCACCTGGCGCCGATCCGACCTGGACCCTGGAGTTCAAGCACGTCTGGATCGAGCGCTTCGGCATCAACGTGCACCTGGCCCTCGATGGCCTGTCGCTGTTGATGATCCTGCTGACCGGCCTCCTGGGCGTGCTGTCCGTCCTCTGCTCCTGGAAAGAGATCCAGCGTCACGTGGGCTTCTTCCACCTGAACCTGATGTGGATCCTGGGCGGTGTCGTCGGCGTGTTCCTCGCCCTCGACCTGTTCATGTTCTTCTTCTTCTGGGAAATGATGCTGGTGCCGATGTACTTCCTCATCGCGCTCTGGGGTCACAGTTCTTCGGACGGCAAGAAAACCCGGATCTACGCCGCGACCAAGTTCTTCATCTTCACTCAGGCTTCCGGCCTGATCATGCTGGTGGCGATCCTCGGTCTGGTGCTGGTCAACTTCAACGACACCGGCGTGATCACCTTCAACTACGCCGACCTGTTGAAGACCAAGATGTCGACCACCACCGAGTACGTGCTGATGCTCGGCTTCTTCATCGCCTTCGCGGTGAAATTGCCGGTGGTGCCGTTCCACTCCTGGCTGCCTGACGCTCACGCCCAGGCACCGACCGCGGGCTCCGTGGACCTCGCCGGTATCTTGCTGAAGACCGCGGCCTACGGCCTGCTGCGTTTCGCCCTGCCGCTGTTCCCGAATGCCTCGGCCGAGTTCGCGCCGATCGCCATGACCCTGGGTCTGATCGGGATCTTCTACGGTGCCTTCCTGGCCTTCGCCCAGACCGACATCAAGCGCCTGGTGGCATTCTCCAGCGTTTCGCACATGGGCTTCGTGCTGATCGGCATCTACTCCGGCAGCCAGCTGGCCCTGCAGGGCGCGGTGATCCAGATGCTCGCGCACGGTCTGTCGGCGGCAGCACTCTTTATCCTGTGCGGCCAGCTGTACGAACGCACCCACACCCGCGACATGCGTGAAATGGGCGGCCTGTGGTCGAAGATCGCCTACCTGCCAGCCATCAGCCTGTTCTTCGCCGCGGCCTCGCTGGGCTTGCCGGCGACCGGTAACTTCGTCGGCGAATTCCTGATCCTGATCGGCACCTTCGCCAGCGCGCCATGGGTCACCGTGCTCGCGACGTCCGGCCTGGTGTTCGGTTCGGTCTATTCGCTGATCATGATTCACCGCGCCTACTTCGGCCCGGCCAAGTCGGACGCGGTCCTGCACGGCATGGACGCTCGCGAACTGATCATGGTGGTCGGACTGGCGGCGCTGCTGATCTACATCGGCATCTACCCGCAACCGTTCCTCGATACCTCTGCCGCCACCATGAGTGGCGTGCAGCAATGGCTCGGCACCGCCTTCACTCAACTCGCTTCGGCCCGGTAAGAGCGCTATGGACTTTACGATTCAACACTTTATCGCGCTTGCGCCGCTGTTGATCACCAGCCTCACCATCATTGTGGTGATGCTGGCTATCGCCTGGCGTCGCAACCATTCGCAAACCTTCCTGCTGTCGGTCGCCGGTCTGAACCTGGCGTTGCTGTCGATTCTGCCGGCCCTGAAAGTCACCCCTCTGGCGGTGACTCCATTGCTGCAGATCGACCAGTTCGCCTGCCTGTACATGGCGCTGATCCTGGTGGCCACCCTGGCCTGCGTCACCCTCGCCCACGCCTACCTGGGCGACGGCGGCACCGGCTACCCAGGCAACCGCGAAGAGCTGTACCTGCTGATCCTGATGGCCGCCGCCGGCGGCCTGGTCCTGGTCAGCGCACAGCACCTGGCCGGCTTGTTCATCGGCCTGGAGCTGCTCTCGGTACCGGTCTACGGCCTGGTGGCTTATGCCTTCTTCAACAAGCGCTCGCTGGAAGCCGGCATCAAGTACATGGTGCTGTCGGCCGCTGGTTCCGCGTTCCTGCTGTTCGGCATGGCCCTGCTCTACGCCGAAGCCGGCAGCCTGAGCTTCAACGGCATCGGTCAGGCCCTGGCCGCGACCGGCCTGCCTAGCCCGCTGGCCCAACTGGGCCTGGGCATGATGCTGATCGGCCTGGCGTTCAAGCTGTCGCTGGTACCGTTCCACCTGTGGACCCCGGACGTCTACGAAGGGGCCCCGGCGCCTGTGGCGGCCTTCCTGGCCACCGCGAGCAAGGTGGCGGTATTCGCGGTGATGGTGCGTCTGTTCCAGATCTCGCCGGTGGCCAGCAGCGGTGTCCTGAACACCGTGCTGACCCTGATCGCGATTGCCTCGATCCTGTTCGGTAACCTGCTGGCGCTGACCCAGAGCAACCTCAAGCGTCTGCTGGGTTACTCGTCCATCGCCCACTTCGGTTACCTGCTGATCGCCCTGGTGGCGAGCAAGGGCCTGGCGATGGAAGCCATCGGCGTCTACCTGGTCACCTACGTGATCACCAGCCTCGGCGCCTTCGGCGTGATCACCCTGATGTCCTCGCCCTACAAGGGTCGCGACGCGGATGCCCTGTACGAGTACCGCGGCCTGTTCTGGCGCCGTCCGTACCTGACCGCCGTACTGACCGTGATGATGCTGTCCCTGGCCGGCATCCCGCTGACCGCGGGCTTCATCGGCAAGTTCTACATCATCGCCACCGGTGTCGAAGCGCACCAATGGTGGCTGGTCGGCTCCCTGGTCCTGGGTAGCGCCATCGGCGTGTTCTACTACCTGCGCGTCATGGTCACCCTGTACCTGATCGAGCCAAACCTGCGCCGCGTCGATGCCCAGCTGCACTGGGAACAGAAAGCCGGCGGCGTAATGCTGCTGGCCATCGCGGTCCTGGCGTTCTTCCTCGGCGTCTACCCACAACCGCTGCTGATCCTGGTCCAGCAATCCGGTCTGGCGGGCTGATCGCTCAAGCACGATCCGCGGTAAAACAAGACGGCGCCTTCGGGCGCCGTTTTGCATTTATGGGAACGGCCCTCCCCTGCCCTGCGAATTGCCCTTCAAGCAAATCCGTGATGCCTGACATACCCGAACTGTGCCTGGCTTTAAAGTGAACTCCACACGTCACACTCAAATAGAGGCAAGGAAGAACGATGAGACGAGACATCTTTTCCGAGTTGGTCGAAGGCCTTGAAGCGCTGGCAGATGAACGTCACGGCAAGATCACACTACCCACCAGGACGCTGTCGCGAGCAATCGAGCGGCAACCCTCTACACCTACAGAACTGAAGACCGCCGGCACCTGCGCCACGAAACAGCCAGGGTAGGCTTGCTCGCGAAAGCGACAACGCAATCATCGCGCGCCTCGAAAAAACGGCACCCGAAGGTGCCGTTGCGTATTACCGATCCACAACCTTATTTGCGCGCTGCCTCCCACGACTTGAGCAGTTCGTTGTAGCTCACGGTTTCCCCCTTGGGTTTCTCGTTGGCCAGTTTCGGTTTCGGCGCGCCCGGCTGGTCGAACCAGTATTGCGCGTCGCGCTCGGGGTTCATTTTCGGCGCGCAGGTGGCCTGGGCTTTCGAGCGCTCGAGCCGGGTCATGATCGCGTCCTGGTCCTTGGCCAGGCCATCGAGCGCCTGTTGCGGGGTTTTCTCGCCGCTGGCGGCTTCGGCGATATGGCTCCACCACAACTGCGCCAGGCGTGGATAGTCCGGCACGTTGGTGCCGGTCGGCGTCCACTGCACCCGGGCTGGGCTGCGATAGAACTCCACCAGGCCGCCGAGCTTCGGCGCCAGGTCAGTCATCGCCTGGGAGTTGATGTCCGACTCACGGATCGGTGTCAGGCCGACGATGGTTTTCTTCAGCGACACGGTTTTCGAGGTCACGAACTGGGCATAGAGCCAGGCCGCGAGTTTCTGCTTCTCCGGGGTGGACTTCATGAAGGTCCAGGACCCCACGTCCTGATAGCCCAGCTTCATGCCCTCCTCCCAGTACGGTCCACGCGGCGACGGCGCCATGCGCCATTTCGGCGTGCCGTCGGCGTTCATCACCGCCAGGCCCGGCTTGGTCATGTCGGCGGTGAAGGCGGTGTACCAGAAGATCTGCTGGGCGATATTGCCCTGGGACGGCACCGGCCCGGACTCGGAGAAGGTCATGCCCGCCGCTTCCGGTGGCGCGTACTTTTTCATCCAGTCGACGTATTTGGTGGTGGCGAACACCGCCGCCGGGCCGTTGGTGTCGCCGCCGCGGGTCACGCTGGAGCCCACCGGATGGCAATCCTCGACGCGGATCCCCCACTCGTCCACCGGCAAACCGTTGGGCAAGCCCTTGTCGCCACCGCCGGCCATGGAGAACCAGGCATCGGTGAAGCGCCAGCCCAGGGACGGGTCCTTCTTGCCGTAGTCCATATGCCCATAGACCCGCTTGCCGTCGATCTCCTTGACGTCCTCGCTGAAGAACTTGGCGATGTCCTCATAGGCCGACCAGTTCACCGGCACACCCAGCTCGTAGCCGTACTTCTCCTTGAACCTGGCTTTCAGGTCGGCCCGCTCGAACCAGTCGGCGCGGAACCAGTACAGGTTGGCGAACTGCTGGTCGGGCAACTGATAGATCTTGCCGTCCGGCGCGGTGGTGAAGGAGATGCCGATGAAGTCCTTGATGTCCAGGGTCGGCGAGGTATAGTCCTTGCCCTCGTTGGCCATCAGGTCGGTGATGGATTCGGTCTTGCCATAACGGAAGTGCGTGCCGATCAGGTCGGAGTCGTTGACCCAGCCGTCATAGATGTTCTTGTCCGACTGCATCTGGGTCTGCAGCTTCTCCACCACGTCGCCTTCCTGCAGCAGGTCGTGGGTCAGCTTGATCCCGGTGATTTCGCTGAAAGCCTTGGCCAGCACCTTGGACTCGTATTCATGGGTGGCGATGGTTTCCGAGACCACGTTGATCTTCATCCCGCGAAACGGCTCGGACGCCTTGATGAACCACTTCAGCTCTTCCAGCTGTTGTTCCGCGGTCAGGGTGGATGGCTTGAACTCGCTGCCGATCCATTTTTTCGCGGCGTCCTCATAGGCGTCGGCCCAGGCCGTCGCGCTCAGGCAGCTCAATGCCAGCATGGCCGCCAATGAAACGCTATGTCGCAGCTTATTGTTTTTGTCGAACATAGAGACCTCCCGGTTGAATTTCGAAGCAGGACCGCCGCGCACGCGCCCGGCTAGCCCCAACGCATCACAGCCAACAGCCACACCAGGGACAGCACGAACGCCACCCAGATGCTCCAGTCGGTGGCGCCGATTACCAGCAGATGCAGGTAGGCGCTGCCGAGAAGACCGATAAACAGACGATCGCCACGGGTGGTGGCAATCGGCAGGAAGCCGCGCCGAGGGATGCTCGGCGAACGCAGCTCCCAAGTGGTCATGCCCAGCAGGATCAAGGCAATGACACCGAAGAATGCCGCCGTCGGGGCGGTCCAGTTCATCCATTCCATCAACGGTTCCTCATACCCGGCCCAGGGCAAAGCCCTTGGCCACATGGTTGCGAACAAACCAGATCACCAGCATGCCCGGCAGAATGGTCAGCACCCCGGCGGCCGCCAGCACGCCCCAGTCGATACCGGAGGCGGACACGGTGCGGGTCATCACCGCGGCGATCGGCTTGGCGTTCACCGAGGTCAAAGTCCGCGCCAGCAACAGCTCGACCCAGGAAAACATGAAGCAGAAGAACGCCGTCACGCCGATCCCCGAACCGATCAGCGGGACGAAGATCTTCACGAAGAATTTGGGAAAGCTGTAGCCGTCGATGTAGGCGGTCTCGTCGATTTCCTTCGGCACCCCAGACATGAAGCCTTCGAGAATCCATACCGCCAGCGGCACGTTGAACAGGCAGTGGGCCAGGGCCACGGCAATGTGCGTATCGAACAGGCCGATGGACGAATACAGCTGGAAGAACGGCAGCAGGAATACCGCCGGCGGCGCCATGCGATTGGTCAGCAGCCAGAAGAACAGGTGCTTGTCGCCGAGGAAGCGGTAGCGCGAAAAGGCATAGGCCGCCGGCAGCGCCACGCTCAGGGAAATCACCGTGTTCAAGCTGACGTAATACAGCGAGTTGAGGTAGCCGGTGTACCAGCTGGGGTCGGTGAAGATCACCTTGTAGTTGTGCCAGGTGAAGTCCTGGGGCCACAGGGTCAGGCTGCCGAGAATCTCGTTGTTGCTCTTGAACGACATGTTCAGCAACCAGTAGATCGGCACCAGCAGGAACAGGATGTAGATCAGCAGCGGTATCAGCTTGCGCTTGGTCATGGCGGCCGTCCTCAGCGATTGGCGTCGGAGTGGGTCATGGCGGTGTAGAACAGCCAGGACACCAGCAGGATGATCAGGAAGTACACCAGGGAGAACGCTGCGGCCGGGCCCAGGTCGAACTGCCCGATCGCCATCTGGGTCAGGGTCTGGCTAAGGAAGGTCGTGGCGTTGCCCGGCCCGCCGCCGGTGAGCACGAACGGCTCGGTGTAGATCATGAAGCTGTCCATGAAGCGCAGCATCACCGCGATCAGCAGCACGCTTTTCATCTTCGGCAACTGGATATGGCGGAACACCGCCCAGTTCGACGCCCGGTCGATGCGCGCCGCCTGGTAATACACGTCCGGGATCGCCCGCAGTCCCGAAAAGCAGAGCAGCGCCACCAGCGAGGTCCAGTGCCACACGTCCATCACCAGCACCGTGACCCAGGCATCCATGGTATTGGCCGCGTAGTTGTAATCGATGCCCAGGGCATTCAGCGCCGAGCCCATCAGGCCGATGTCGGCGCGGCCGAAGATCTGCCAGATGGTGCCCACCACGTTCCATGGGATCAGCAGCGGAATGGCGAGGATGATCAGCACCACCGACGACCAGCGCCCCTTGCTCGGCATGGTCAGGGCGATGGCGATGCCCAAGGGAATTTCGATCAACAGCACGCAGGCCGAATAGATGAACTGGCGCAGCAGCGAGTCGTGCAGGCGCGGGTCGAGCAGCACCTGGCGGTACCAGTCGGCGCCGACGAAATAGCGGCTGGACTGGTCGAAAATGTCCTGCACCGAATAGTTGACCACGGTCATCATCGGGATCACCGCACTGAAGGCCACCAGCAGGAACACCGGCAATACCAGCCACCAGGCTTTGTTGTTCTGCACTTTGTTCATGGCTGAACCTCGTTCGTGGCGTGGGCCTCCAGCAGGTATTCGTCGGCGTAGACCATCAGCCACTGCGCGGGGAAGCTGATGCAGGCCCTGCCCTGCGGCACCGGTTTGTCTTCGGCCAGCCGCACTTTCAAGACCGCGCCGTCGAGGTTCAGGGTCATGATCTTGTAGGTACCCAGGTCCTCGATGTGGACCACGTCGGCCTGCAGCGCCTCCTCATAAGGCTCGTCCCAGACATGGATGAACTCCGGGCGGATGCCGACTTTCAGGCTCTGGTAATCGATCTCGGCGATCCGCTGCTGCAAGGCTTCGGGCAAGGCCAGATGGGTGCCGGCGAACCTGACACCGCCGGCCTCTGCCCGGACCTCGATCAGGTTCATCCCCGGGCTGCCGATGAAGTAGCCGACAAAGGTGTGGCTCGGCCGCTCGAACAGCTCCCGCGGGGTACCGAACTGGACGATCTGCCCACCGTACATCACCGCGATCTTGTCGGCGAAGGTCGAGGCTTCGAGCTGGTCGTGGGTGACGTAGACCATGGTGATGTTGAACTGCTCGTGGATCTGCTTGAGCTTGCGCCGCAGCTTCCACTTCAAGTGCGGGTCGATCACCGTCAGCGGCTCGTCGAACAGGATCGCCGATACGTCATCGCGCACCAGGCCGCGGCCCATGGAAACCTTCTGCTTTTCGTCGGCGCTGAGGTTGCGCGCCTTCTTGTTCAGCAGCGCCTGCAAGTCGAGGACCTCGGCGATCTCCTGCACCTTGCTGTGCACCCTGGCCTCGGCCAGGCCCTGGTTGCGCAGCGGGAAGGCCAGGTTGTCGAACACCGTCATGGTGTCGTAGACCACCGGGAACTGGAAAACCTGGGCGATGTTGCGCTTCTCGGGAGTCAGCTCGTTGACCACCCGGGTATCGAACAGCACCTGCCCCTGGGACGGGCTGAGCAGCCCGGAAATGATGTTGAGCAAGGTCGACTTGCCGCAGCCGGACGGCCCGAGCAAGGCATAGGCGCCGCCCTGCTCCCAGACGTGGTTCATCTCGCGGATCGCATAGTCCTCGGGACCGGCCGGGCTACTGGTGTAACTGTGGGCGAGGTTGTGCAAACGGATCTCGGCCATCAGGCAACCCTCGCGACGCGCCGCCCCGGCGCCTGGACCAGACGGCCCTGGGCATCGAAGACGAACAGTTTGTGGGTGGGGATATAGATACGGATCGGCGCGTCGACGTCGTATTCGTGCACGCCGGGCAGGTGCAGCACCAACAGGAATTGTTCGTTGCGCACATGCAGGAAGGTTTCCGAGCCGCTGATTTCCGCCACCTCGACGGTCACCGCCAGCTCCAGGTCGTCGTCGTTGCTCGGCACCAGGGAGATATGGCTGGGCCGCACGCCGAAGCGGAACTCGCCCTCGCCGACCGGGCGCAGATCGACGTTCAGCGGAAAGTGCACGAAATTGGCGAAGCTCACTTCATTGCCGGCGATGCGCCCCGGCATCAGGTTGATCGGCGGCTCGGAGAACAGCTCGGCGGCCAGCACGGTCTGGGGCTGGTGATAGACCTCGGCGGTCTTGCCGCTCTGCACCAGACGCCCCTCGTGGAGGATGGTGGTGGTGCCGCCCAGGGCCAGCGCCTCGTTGGGCTCGGTGGTGGCATAGATGGCGATGGTGTGGCGGGCCTGGAACAGCTCGCGCATCTCCTGGCGCAGCTCTTCGCGCAGCTTGTAGTCGAGATTGACCAGCGGTTCGTCGAACAGGATCAGCTCGGCATCCTTGACCAGCGCCCGGGCCATCGCCGTGCGCTGCTGCTGGCCGCCGGACAGCTCCAGCGGATGGCGCTGCAGGAACTTCTCGATCCGCAGCATCTTCGCCGTCTCCAGCACCTTGCTCTCGATCAGTTGCGCCGAAACGCCGGCCTGGCGCAGCGGCGAGGCAATATTCTCGAACACGGTCATGGTCGGGTAGTTGATGAACTGCTGATAGACCATCGACACGTTGCGCAACCGCACCGGGCGCCCGGTGACGTCCACGCCGTTCATCAGGATGCGCCCGCTGGCGGGCTTGTCGAGCCCGGCGATCAAGCGCATCAGGCTGGTCTTGCCGGACAGCGTGCGCCCCAGCAGGACATTGAAGGAACCGGGTTCAAAGCGCAGCGAGATGTCATCGATCCAGGTCTGGCCCTCGACGACACGGCTGACGTGCTCCAGCGTTAATGACATGGCTCGGCCTTTTTTATTATTGGAGTCAAGCGACCGCAGCAGCAGAGCGACTTTCGTGCCAGAACCGCGGCACCAAACCAAGCCACTGATAAGCCTGATATTTATTAAAAGACCGGCTATTGGAAGGTTCACAGCTGAACAGAAATGAACAACCCGCACTGAACAACTGAACAGTCCGGCGGTTGACAATGAACAAGAGTGAACAACACTGGATGGACGCTTTTGCCCGTAAACGCCACAGTCCCGGGCCTAGGCCAATAACAACAATAAAAGCGTTTTCAGAGACCTACCGCCATGAGCGCACCTGCCTCACCGCTGTCTCACGAGACCATCATCAAGGACTCCTGGAGTCGCTGCCGGGCCTTTGGCCTCAGCCACCAGAGCGCGCCCGCCTTCGACCAACTGCCCGCCGAGCGCATCGCCCAGTTGCTGGAGAGCCAGCATGCCCTGGTGCAGACCACTCACCAGGAAGTCCTGCCCTACTACGAGAACATCCTCAGCAACTCCAATTGCCTGATCATGCTCGCCGACAACCAGGGCCAGGTGCTGACGTCCTGGGGCACCCAGCGTTTTATCCAGCCGAGCCTGGCCCGTGGTTTCAGCGCCGGCGCCAGCTGGCTGGAACACTGCAGCGGGACCAACGCCATCGGCACCGCCCTGGCTTGCGAACAGGCGGTGCATATCGAGCACGATGAACACTTTCTCAAGGCCAACCGCTTCATGACCGGCTCGGCCGCGCCGATCTTCGATGCCGAGCGCCGGGTGATCGCGGTGCTGGACGTCTCCAGCGACAGCTACCTGCCGCCCTCCCACACCCTGGGCATGGTCAAGATGATGAGCCAGACCGTGGAGAA